>NZ_CP170556.1:7500-4817500 GCF_042700715.1 Allobosea sp. UC22_33 | reverse complement strand
ACGAAGCAGTTCGATCCCGGAGATTTCGAGGCCTTCCTCAAATTGCTGCCCAAGGAGCTGGATGGGATCAAGCTGCGGCATGCCGTCGAGGTCCGGCATGACAGTTTCCGCTCGCCGGATTTCATTGCGCTTCTGCGCGAATATGGCGTCGCCGTCATCACGTCGGCCGATGCGGATTACACGCAGATCGCCGACGTGACGGCGCCCTTCGTCTATGCGCGGATCATGGGGACAAAGGAGGCCGAGCCGAAGGGCTATTCCGAGGCGGGGCTCGATCGCTGGGTCAAGGCCGCGCAAGCCTGGGCCAAGGGCGGCGTGCCGGAAGGGCTGGAGACGGTCGGGCCGGCGGCCAAGGCCGAGAAACGCGACGTGTTTCTCTATGTCATCAGCGGCGACAAAGTGCGCAATCCCGCCGCCGCGATGGAACTGATCGCGCGGACGAAGGGCTGAGCGCTTATTCCGCCGCAGCCGCGGCGTCCTGCGCCGCCTCCTGGCAGGTATCGACCCATTCGGCCCGGGTCAGCTCGGCCATGCGCTGAGGCGCGATGCGCAGTGCGCTATGGGTGGAGCCGGCGGCCGGCACGACGATGTCGAAGGATTTCAGCGAGACGTCGCAATAGACCTTGAGCGGCGTTGCAAGGCCGAAGGGGCAGACGCCGCCGACCGGGTGACCGGTCAGAGCCTCGACCTCCTCCTGGCCGAGCATGCGCGGCTTGCCGCCGAGCGCAGCCTTGGCCTTCTTGTTATCCAGCCGGGCATCGCCACGGGTGACGACCAGGACAACCTCGTCACCGATGCGCAAGGAGAGCGTCTTGGCGATCTGACCGGGCTCGACGCCATGGGCCGCCGCGGCGAGCGGGACGGTCGCGCTGCTCTCGGGCGTCACGATGACGGCGATGTCGGGGGCGTGCTCGGCGAAGAAAGCGCGGACGGATTCGAGGCTCATCGGGCAATTCGCGAGGTCAGCCACAGGATCAGCAGGCTGGCGATTGCCGGCACGCCGAACACGACGAGGAAGATCGGTGCCTCCTCCCTCACCGTATAGCCTGCGCTGGCGACACCGATCCAGAGATTGATCAGGGCCCCAGCGAACCAGAGCGGCAGGAACAGCTTCACCGCGAAGGGGATCGGCCGCCCGGCCGATATCGAGAGGCGCGGCGCCAGGACGAGCAGGATGCCGAGCAGCGCAAAGCCGATGCCGATGACCTTGATGGTATGCATGGGTCAGGCCTCCTTGGTCCGTAGCGAGATCGCCTCCCAGGCGGCGACCAGGACCAGGATCGCGGTCGCGGCCAGGCTGAAGCCAAGCGGCGGCAGCACGGTCCAGGCCGGCGTGAGAATGGCGAGCAGACCGAGGCCGGCGAGATGGGAGAGGGGATACCAGCCGGCTGTGATCCGTTTGAACAGCAGATTGCCGAGCAGGTAGAAGGCCGGGCCGGCCAGCACCGCGATCGCCGTCCTGCCGTCGGTATGGCCAGTGGGATGCGCGATCACCAGCTCGTCGCCGACCGCGACAAGGATGATGCCGGCGACCAGCAGGACATGCAGATAGGTATAGGCGATCCGGGCGATCCGGCCCGGGTCTTCCGAATGCGCGATATGCTGGCTCGCCCGCTCGGCGCCGATATGGAAATAGATCCACCACATGGCGACCGTGCTCAGGAAGGCATTGAGGAAGGCCGTCAGATTGACCGCCGTCGGCGGCAGCTTCGCGGCGGTCGCGCCGGTCATGATGACGGATTCGCCGAGCGCGATGATGATGAAGAGGGCGCAGCGCTCGGCGAAATGGCCGCCTTCGACATTCCAGTCGCTGGTGAGCGAGCGGCCAAGGCGCAAGACCCGGAAGCCGACGGCGGGGCCGACATATTCGATGCCGAGCGCGATCAGCCAGAGTCCGAAGCGCAACGGGCCCTCGCTCAAGCCGCCGACGATCCAGAAGATGCCCGAGCAGACCAGCCAGATCGTGATGCGCTGGAAGTTGCGGTAGTTCGCAGGCGAGGCGCCCCGGAGGCTCACCATCGTGAAGACCGAGCGAACAAGCTGCGCCGTGACATAGGCGCCGGCGAAGGCGAGGCCGGTCGTGCCGAAGGCCTCCGGCAGCGCGCAGGACATCACCAGCCCGAGGAACATCAGGACGAAGAGCAGGATCCGAACCGGCGGCCGTTCGGGGTCGAGCCAGTTCGTCACCCAGCTCGTATAGATCCAGATCCACCAGACGGCGCCGAGCAAGAAGGCGGCCTGGGCCAGACCGAGCACGCTGAAATGCTCGATCAGGGTGTGGGAGATCTGCGTGATCGCGAAGACGAAAACCAGGTCGAAGAAGAGCTCGACGTATGAGACCCGCGCATGCTGGTGTTCGACGCGCTCCCTGAGCAGCGCGCCGGATTTTTGAGCTTTGGCCATGCAGACCCCTATCCCCTGCCGCGCGGCTTCACGCGCGGCCCGTCAGCAAGCCTGTCCCGCGGCGCGCCCCGCCGTCAATGGCGGAAGTGGCGGTGCCCCGTGAAGACCATGGCGAGGCCGGCCTCGTCGGCCGCCTTGATCACCTCGTCGTCGCGCATCGAGCCGCCGGGCTGGATCACGGCGGTGGCGCCGGCTTCCGCGGCGGCCAGCAGGCCGTCGGCGAAGGGGAAGAAAGCGTCGGAGGCGACGACCGAGCCCTTGGCCAGGCTCTCCGCGATGCCCGCAGCCTTGGCGGCCTCGGCAGCCTTCCAGGCGGCGATGCGCGAGGAATCGACGCGGCTCATCTGGCCGGCGCCAATGCCGACGGTCGCGAGGTCCTTGGCATAGACGATGGCGTTGGACTTGACGTGCTTGGCGACGCGGAAGGCGAAGCGCAGATCGGCAAGCTCACGCTCGCTCGGCTGGCGCTTGGTGACGACCTTGAGCTCCATGTCGTCGACGACGGCATTGTCGCGCGACTGGGCGAGGAAGCCGCCGGAAACGGTACGCAGCGACAGGCCGGGCGCGCGGACATCCGGCAGGCCGCCGGTGAGCAGCAGGCGCAGGTTCTTCTTGGCGGCGATCATGGCGATCGCCTCCTCGTCGGCGTCTGGCGCGATGATGACCTCGGTGAAGACCTCGACGATCTTCCTGGCCGCGGCGGCGTCGAGCTTGCGGTTCAGCGCGACGATGCCGCCGAAGGCCGAGACCGGGTCGCAGGCGAGCGCACGCTCATAGGCTTCGAGCAGCGAGCCGCCGGCCGCGACGCCGCAAGGGTTGGCGTGCTTGACGATGACGCAGGCGGCCGAGGCCTCCGGCGCAAACTCGGCGACGCATTCGAAGGCGGCGTCGGTGTCGTTGATGTTGTTGTAGGAGAGCTGCTTGCCCTGGACCTGGCGGGCGGTCGAGACGCCCGGCCGGTTCTCCGGCGTGCGGTAGAAGGCCGCCCATTGATGCGGGTTCTCGCCATAGCGCATGGTTTCAGCCAGCGCGCCGCCGAGCGCGCGGAAATGCGGAGCGGTGTCGCCGAGCTCGTTCGCGAACCAGTTCGAGATCGCCGCGTCATAGGCAGCGGTGCGGGCATAGGCCTTCTGGGCGAGCTTGCGGCGCAGCGTCAGCGTGGTCGCGCCCTTCTGGGCCTCGAGATCGGCGAGGACGGAAGGGTAATCGGCCGGCTCGACCACGACGGCGACGTCGTGATGGTTCTTGGCGGCGGCGCGGATCATCGCGGGGCCGCCGATATCGATGTTCTCGATGCAGTCGTCATAGGCCTTGCCGGCGGCGACGGTCGCCTCGAACGGGTAGAGGTTCACGACGAGCAGATCGATCGGCTGGATGCCGTGGCCGAGCATCGAGGCCTGGTGCTCGGGATGCGAGCGGATGGCGAGCAGGCCGCCATGGACCTTCGGATGCAGGGTTTTGACTCGGCCGTCCATCATCTCGGGGAAGCCGGTGAGATCGGAGACGTCCGAAACCGGCAGGCCGGCCTCGGCGATCGCCTTGGCGGTGCCGCCGGTCGAGACCAGCGCGATGCCGAGCTTGTGGAGGGCGCGCGCGAAATCGATCAGCCCTGCCTTGTCGGAAACGGAAAGGAGCGCGCGTTCGACGCGGCGAAGCTCATTCGGCATCGGGATCAGTCCGGCTTGGATTGCGGGAAGGCAGTTTCGGCAGACGCGCGCGGGCTATCATGCTGCGCTGCAAAAGGCAAAAGCCACTGTTGCAGAACCGTCACGCGCCGGGTGCGGGTGCCCCGGCCTCGCGCTCGGCGATCGCGGCGGCAACCGTCTTGCCGGCGCGCGGATTGGCGGCGCTGATCCGGCTGAGGCGCCAGGCGACGCGCGGCGTCGCGGCGGCATCGAAGGCGACGACGAGCTGCTCGGTGCGGCGCCTGCCATCGGAAGAAGCGAGGAAGATGCTCTCCTCGATGGCGATGGTGAGGCCGCCGGCTTCGAAACTCCAGACCTCGCCGGAAGCGAGTGCCAGCAGCGCGCCGGTGCCGTCGCGGACGAGGCTCGCGCGGACATTCGGGTGCAGGTGGAAGCGCAAAGCGGCCGAGAGCGCGGTGCGCGTTTCAGCCAGGGCGACTTCGTCTTCACCCGCCAGCGCCGCGCCGTCCTGCGCCAGCAGGAGGCGACGGGTGTGGGTCGCGCCGAGGCTGCGGCGATAGCCGTCATGGCTTGCGACCCATTCCGGGCCGTCTGCGCCATCCTGCCGGGCGACGCGGACGTCGCGAGGGCCGGAGACGACGCGCATCTCGCCGAGAACCCTGCCGAAATTCGCACTGGAGCGATCGTCGAGGACGAGCGTCGAATGGGCGGCGGTGCTGCGCGCGGCGAGCTTCAACTCCGGCGGGCCGAAGCGGCTGGCGCCACAATTCACGATGATGCGTTGCGCGCTGCTGGAGAATTCGAAGGCGAGGCAGCCGGCATGGGCCTCGACCGAATAGGCGCCGCGCGGCGGGGCGCCGGCATCGGCGACGACGATGCTGCGCTCGGCCGAGAGGCGGCTATAGCCGGAATAGGCGGCGTGCTCGGTCGGGCGGCCGCGGGCGTCGTCATAGGCCGCAAGCGTCGCCATCAGGTCGGGCGGCGTCGTGCCCATGCCGTTGAACAGGGCGAGCGCTCCGTCGCCATGCCGGAACAGGCGCAAATGCGGCATCATCCGCTCGATCGCGGTCAGTACGCCCCGCGGCGGCTCGAGACCGCGGGCGGAGAAGGTTTCGCGCAGCGGCAGGAGATCGAGCAGGAACTCGATCAGCAGGCGCGGATTGCGCGAGAGGTGGCCGCCATCAGGGAGGATCTGCTCGTCGATCTCTTCGGACAGCAGGGTCTCGATCCGGCGGCGGCGGCTATCCTGGCCGTCAAGGCAGATCGCGGCAAAGGCGATGGCGATGAGGCCGTTCAGCCGGTCGGCGCCTTCGACGGCGCCGGCCAGGGCCAGGCTGACCCGGTCGGTCAGGCGCGAGACATGGCGCAGATAGCGCTCGTAGAAAGCGTGGTCGGCCCCCTCCAGCAGCAGCGGGGAATGCGAGAGGAAGGAGATCAGCCGGCGCGCGGCCACGGCCGGGCGGCGGGCAATCTCGTGGCGGTCGCGGCGCCGGGCGATGAAATCCTCGACGAGGCTGCGGGCATTGGCGCGGGCGATGGCCGTGTCGGCGGCGCGCATGTGGCGCAGCCAGCCGAAACCGTAGAGCGCCTCGGCCCAGGCCTCGCTCGGCGGCGTCGCATCGAAGGGCGATTCGCCGTGGCTGCGCAAGGTCCGCCCGGCGAAGGCGTAATAGCCGGCATAGAAATCACTGGCCGTCGTCGGATCGGCAGTGCGCAGGTCATGCGGAGCGAAGAGCAGGCGGGTGGCGTTGCTGCGGCCGAAGGGCCAGAGCTTGCGGGTGGCGCCGACGAACTGGCCACGGGTTCGCCGCGCCGCCCGTCCGATCGCGGCCTGGGCCAATCCCCGTCGCTCAGCCCACCCGTTCAAATCCCCCGTCGACTCCGTGCCCGGGCGCGGCGGTGCGCCGCGCGAATCCCGGTCCCGTCATAGCCTGATCAGGCGGGTTGCGTAAAATCCCGCCCATCCCGACAGACGCGGGGTTTCGCCCTGCAACTGGTGCGGCAGGGTGCGGATATCGCCGTTCGCGTCGATCGCGTCAGTCAAACCGCCGATTTCCTCGGGGCGAACCGGCTCGCGACGAAACTGGGGATTGCGGGCGAGGAAGGCGGCGGTCTGCTCCTCGCCTTCCTGCGGTTCGAGCGAACAGGTGCAATAGACGAGGCGCCCGCCGGGCTTCGTCAACGCGGCGGCAGTATCGAACAGGCGCGCCTGCAGGGCGGCGAGCCGGTCGCGATCCTCCGGCAGCTTGGTCCAGGCGACGTCGGGATGGCGGCGGATCGTCCCGGTCGCGCTGCAGGGGGCGTCGAGCAACACGGCATCGAAGGGTTCGGCCTTCCAGGTCACGGCATCGGCGGTGACCACTTCGGCTGAAAGGCCGAGCCGGGCGAGATTGGCCTTGAGACGGCGCAGGCGCGGGCCCGAGCGGTCGAGCGCGGTGACGTTGGCGCCGGTCGCGGCGATCTGGGCGGTCTTGCCGCCGGGAGCGGCGCAGAGATCGACGATGCGCTCGCCGGGCTGTGGCGCGAGGAGCTTCACCGGCAGGGTTGCGGCGGCGTCCTGCACCCACCAGTCCCCTTCGTCGAAGCCGGGCAGGCCGGCGATGGCCTGGCGCTCGCGCAGGCGCACCGAACCGATCGGCAGGGCGATGCCGTCGAGCTTCTCGGCCCAGCCCGCCGGATCGGCCTTGACGGAGAGGTCGAGCGGCGGCTCCTCGCGGTGGCTCCGCGCGATCGCGGCGGCGGTGTCCTCGCCATAGGCCGTGCACCAGCTTTCGATCAGCCAGTCCGGCGTATCGCCGAAGACCTCCGCCTGGGCTTCGGCCAACACCGCGTCGCGCTCGCGGGCGAGGCGGCGCAGCACGGCATTGCCGAGCGCGGCGTAGCGGGCCGAACGCGGGTCCTCGTGCAATTGACGGATCGCGATATCGACGGCGGCATGGTCGGGCACATCGAGGAAGAGGATCTGGGCGGCGGCTGCCGTCACGATCGGCTCGAACGGGCCGGATTTGCGCGGGCTGCCACGGTCGAGACGCGCGTCGATCGCCTGCTGGATCGTGCCGAGGCGACGGAAGGCGGTCACCACGATGGCGCGGGCGAGGCTCGCATCGGCGGCATCGAGCCCGGATTCCGGCAGCATCCGCTCCAGGGTTTCGTCGAGCGCGACGCGGGCGCGCAGCACTTCGTCGATGACGGCAGCGGCGAGCCGGCGGGCGGGTAGGCCCGGGGCATCGTCGAGCTTCGGCGCCTCCGGCTGGGGCGGGCGGGGCGAGGAGGATTGAGCGGACATTTCAGCCCCACGGGCCCGGCTGGCGCGGGGCATTGCCCCAGGGATTGTCAGTGGCTTGGGCGGTGAAGCCTGCGCTCGCATTGCTGCGGCCGATGCCCAATGCGCGCGCCTGTTCCATCAGGGCGGCGATGCGATTGCCGGTGTCGGGATGTGTCGAGAACAGATTATCCATGCCGCCGCCGGTCAGGGGATTGATGATGAACATGTGCGCCGTAGCAGGCTTGGCCTCCGCTGTCTCGCTGGGGATGTGCTGAACACCGGCCGCGATCTTGGCGAGCGCATCGGCCAGCCAGACCGGGTTGCCGCAAATCTGGCCGCCGAGCTTGTCGGCCTCGTATTCGCGCGAGCGCGAAATCGCCATCTGGATCAGGGCTGCCGCCATCGGCGCGAGGATCGAAAGCAGGATCTGGACGATGAAGTTCGGGCGGTTGTCGCGCGAGCCGAAGAACATGCCGAAGGTGACGAGCGAGGAGATCGCGCCGGCGAAGGTCGCGGTGATCGTCATCGTCAGCGTGTCGTGATTCTTGATATGCGCGAGTTCGTGCGCCATCACGCCGGCCAGTTCCTCATAGGTCAGCGTGCGCAGGATGCCGGTCGTCGCCGCCACAGCCGCGTTCTGCGGGTTGCGGCCGGTAGCGAAGGCGTTCGGCTGATCCTCCTGGATCAGGTAGACGCGCGGCATCGGCATGTTCGCGCGGGCGGCGAGATCGCGCACCATCCCGTAGAGTTCGGGCGCGGTGCGCTCATCGACCTCCTGGGCGTTATGGGCGGCGAGTGCCAGCCGGTCGGAATTCCAGTAGCTGAAGAGATTGGTGACAGTGGCGAAGCCGAGCGCCATCAGCATGCCGCCCCCGCCGCCGAGCAGATAGCCGACCGCGCCGAACAGCGCCGTCAGGCCCGCCATCAACATGCCGGTGCGAACGTAATTCATCGAACCCCCTTCTCTGGCGCGCGTTCGCGCGGACCCTCGCATCTGCGGGCGTCGTGCCCTATGTGGTGAGGGCAATCCCGATCCTGCAAGAGAATCCTGCAAGGAAACGCGCCGAAATGCCCGAAAAGACCGATCAGGACAGGCCTGCGGATACTCCGGACGCCAAGGTGCTGTCCCCCGCCGCGCAGCGTGCGCTGGCCGAAGCGGCGGCACGCCGCGCCGCAATCGACGCCCATGCCGCCGAGGTTGCGAAGCAGCGCGAGGTCAATGGCCGCGGCGGCCTGGAGCCGGTGCGCTATGACGATTGGGAAGTGAAAGGCATCGCCAGCGATTTCTGACGCGCTGGGGCGGCGAAGCATTGCCCGAACATTGCCAATCGGCTGCCCTGCGTTCAAACAGCTGCGGGATAGCAGCGGATTTGGCCTATGGACAGCAACGACAAGCGCCTCGCAGCCCTGCGCCGCCTCCTCGCCGAGGCGCATGAGAAACTCGGCCTGAAGCTCGGCTTCCGCCTTTGGGACGGCAGCATGGTTCCGGCGGTGTGGCCGCAGGATGCACTCGGCATCGCCATTGCCGACCCCGGCGTGCTCGCGGCGCTGATCCGTAAGCCGAAGCTGGACACGCTGCTCAACCTGCACATCGCCGACCGGCTCTCGATCGTGAACGGCTCGATCTTCGATCTCGCGGCGGCCCGGCCGGAAGGCAAGATCGGCAAGCTCGCCCGCAACATCCCAAAGAGCGCCGTCTTCGATGTCATCAGACGCTTCCTTTTCGCCCCCGGTACGGCCGAGGCCGCCGTCAGCCATCGCAAGGGCGACGAGATCGCGCGCGACGGGGCGCCGGCCACCAACAAGGCCAATATCGCCTATCATTACGACGTCTCGAACGATTTCTACCGGCTCTTCCTCGACGAGGAGATGGTCTATACCTGCGCCTATTTCACCGAGGATCATGGCGATCTCGAACGCGCGCAGCGCGACAAGCTCGACATGATCTGCCGGAAGCTGCGCCTGCAGCCGGGCGATCGCTTCCTCGACATCGGCTGCGGCTGGGGCGCGCTGGTCTGCCATGCGGCGCGCCATTACGGCGTCGAGGCCCATGGCGTGACGCTGGCCGAAGAGCAGCTCGCCCTGGCGCGCGAGAAGGTCGAAAAGCTCGGGCTTCAGGGCAAGGTCACGCTCCACCTCAAGGACTTCACGCAGATGGAAGGGGAGTTCGACAAGATCTCCTCCATCGGCATGTTCGAGCATGTCGGCATTCGCAACCACCCGTCCTATTTCCAGGCGGTGCACAGGCTGCTCAGGCCACGGGGCCTCTACCTCCACCACACCATTTCGCGCCGCGCCAAGAAGACCGAGAAGGCCTTCAACAAGATGCCGGCCGAGTATCGGGCCCTGGTGCGCTATATCTTCCCGGGCGGTGAGCTCGACCATCTGGGCATGTCGATCGCCAATCTCGAGCGCCACGGCTTCGAGGTCCACGATGTCGAGGGCTGGCGCGAGCACTACCAGCGCACGACGAGGCTGTGGTGGGAGCGGCTTGAGGCCAATAAGGCGAGGGCCGAGGCCGAGATCGGCCCGGAGCGGACGCGGATGTGGCTGCTCTATCTGGCGGGCTGCTCGCTGGCCTTCGAGCGCGGCGGGGCGCTGATCAACCAGACGCTGGTCTCGAAGCGGCGCAAGGGTCCGTCCGGCCTGCCGCTGACGCGCGCAGACCTCTATCAGGCGTGACAGGAATCCGGCCGGCTTCGGCGCCGGCCTCCCGTCCTGTCGAATGATGGGAAAGTCGCCCGGCGCGCGGCCGGGCCGAGGTCTTACTTCTTGACGAAAAGGTCGAGCTTTCCGTGATGCTCGGCCAGCAGGTAGTAGAAGGTCAGGCGGGACTTGGTCTTGTCGGCCTTCATATGCTCGCAGATCGCCTTGACGGAGCCGTCGAGATCGCCGGACTTCAAGCCGAGCTTCTTCTTCAGGAAGTTCTCGCGGACGCGATCGAGTTCGGCCGGATCGGAGCAGGCGACGTAGCGGGTGTCGGGTTTGCTCATCACAAGCGCGTAGGATTTAGACATGCCGGCGAAGGCCGCATCGTTGAGCGGCTTCTTGGCGAACTTCTTCACGTCGGCAAGATGATCCATCGGGTAGCCCCTTCCTGACCCGCACGAGCGTACGGGTGGTTACGTGTCGCGGCCGGAGGTTAACGCGGTTCTTCACGGGGGGCGAGGGGGCAACGACCGCGATTTCCGGATTTTGGAACCGCTTGGCCCAATCTTTGGTCGAAGACACGAATGCGCGGCGCGGATGACGGGGCCGACGCCAGCATGGGTTGAGCAAAGTCCGGCATGGTGCTGCGATGCAGCATATCTCCGGAGCCCTGTGATGAAGCCGACGATCCTGATGATGCCGCGCCTTTCCGATGACGCGATCGCAAGCCTGAAGCAGAGTTACACGGTGATCGGACCGGTCCTTGGCGGCGATGCGGCCGGGATTCCGGCCGAGGCGAAGGAAGCGCGCGCGCTGGTGACCTATGGTGGCTGGCGGACCGATGCTCAGCTGATGGACGCCTTGCCGAAGCTCGAACTGATCGCCTGCTATGGTACGGGCATCGAGAGGGTCGATGCCGCGGCGGCCAAGGCGCGCGGCATCCAGCTTTGCAATGCTGCCGATGCCAATGCACGCAGCGTCGCTGAATTCGCTGTTGGTCTCATGCTCAATGCGATGCGTGGCATCGGACGAGGCGACCGCTTCGTGCGCGACGGCCTGTGGACTGGCCGGGGGATCGAGCCGGTGTCGAATACGCCGGATCTCGCCGGCCGCAAGATCGGCATCTATGGGCTCGGTGCCATCGGCAGCAAGATCGCGAGCCGGGCTGCGGCCTTCGAGATGGAGGTCGGCTATCACAGCCGCTCGCCCAAGCCGGAGCTATCCTACCAGTTCCATGACAGCCTGTTCGGCCTTGCCCGCTGGGCCGACGTGCTCATGATCGCCGTGCGGGCCAGCGCCGAGACGCGCCATGCGGTCGACGCCGTCGTGCTCGATGCGCTCGGGCCCGAGGGCTATGTCGTGAATATCTCGCGTGGCCTCGTCATTGACGAAGAAGCGCTCTGCGATGCCTTGGAGCAGAAGCGGATCGGCGGTGCGGCGCTCGATGTCTTCGCCGGGGAGCCGCATGTGCCGGAGCGGCTGCGCAAGCTCGAGAATGTCGTCCTGACGCCGCATATCGCCGCGAGCTCTCAGGACGCCAAGAAAGCCCAGCTGCGAACGCTCCTCGGCAATCTCGAGGCGTTTTTCGCGGGACGTCAGATGCCTGCGGGCGTGCCTCTCTGACGGTTCAGGGCAGGACGACGACCGGCGTGCCCATCTGGACGCGGGCGTAGAGGTCGATCACGTCCTGATTGTGCATGCGGAAGCAGCCATAGGAGGCGGCGGTGCCGACGGTGTTCGGCATATTGGTGCCGTGGATGGCGTATTGCCCGGTCGGTCCGAGCCCGATGACGCGCGCGCCCATCGGGTTGCGCGGCGAGCCGCCGGGGATGACGTCGGGCAGGCGGGGGTTGTCGCGCCGGACCTCGGCCGGCGGGCTCCAGGCCGGATCGACCTGCAGTTCCTCGACATATTTGACGCCGCGCCACTGCTTGCCGGCCTTGCCGACCGCGATGGTGTAGCGGATCGCCTCGCCGGGTGCGGTGACGAAATAGAGCTTCCGCTCGCCGGTGCGGATCACGATGGTGCCGGGGTCGAAGCGCCCGTCGCGCATCCCGACGATCTCGCGCGCCTCGACGGGTCGAACGGCCGCGCCGATGGCCGACAGGGCAAGGGTGGCAACGGCGACATGTCTGAGCATGGTCGGAACTCCCGCAGGAAACGTGCGGGAGTTGTCGCGCGGCAGCCGTGAAGCGCGGGTTGAGCGATATGGTGAAGCTGCGATTCAGGATGAATCGCGGGTAAATCAGCCTCTTAGGCGGCGGGCCGGGCGCGGTGCTGCTGCGGCAGCAGGAAGGGCAGGCCGGGAGCCGGCGCGCGGCTCAGCGTCAGGTCGACCTTGAACACCTGGCGCAGCAGCGCGTCGTCGAGCGTCTGGGCCGGCGGACCCTGCGCGATGATCTGGCCCTGATCCATCACGACGAGATGGTCGGCATAGGTCACGGCGAGATTGAGGTCATGCAGCACGATCAGCACCGCGACGCCGCGCGCGGCGATGGCGCGCGCCATGTCGAGCAGCGCGAGCTGGTGACAGAGGTCGAGACTGGCGATTGGCTCGTCCAGGAAGAGCACCTGCCGCTCGGCGACGCTGCGGCCGGCTTCGAGCTGGCAGAGCACGCGTGCGAACTGGACGCGCTGCTGTTCGCCGCCCGAGAGGGTTTGGTAGCGCCGGCCGGCGAGGTCGATCACGCCGGCTGCGGCCAGGCTTTCGGCGACGATCGCCTCGCGGCGTTGACGCGTCAGCGCCCGGCCGATGCCGTCGACGCCGAGGCTCGCGACCTCGTAGACGCTGAAGGGGAAGGCGAGGCGGGCATGCTGGGCCATGACCGAGCGCAGGCAGGCCAGGCGCCAGGCCGGGACCGCGGCGAGCGGTTCCCCGGCGATGCGGATCTCGCCGCCGGCCGGCTTGATCTCGCCGGTCAGGAGCTTGAGCAGCGTCGATTTGCCGGCGCCGTTAGGGCCGATCAGGATCGTGGTCGTGCCGCCGGCCAGCTCCAGGCTGGCGTCAGTGACGAGCCGGCGGCCGCCTGCAACGAAGCTGACGCCATGGCCGGAGAGGATCGGGTTCGCGTCAGACATCGATCAGGCTCGTGCGGCGCAGCAGCAGCCAGAGGAAGAAGGGTGCGCCGATCGTGGCGGTGACGATGCCGATCGGCAGCTCGGCCGGGACGACGATGAGGCGAGCGACGATATCGGCGCCGACCAGCAGCATCGCCCCGCCCAGCGCCGAGAGCGGCAGCAGCAGGCGGTGATCGGGGCCGACCGAGAGCCGGATCAGATGCGGCACGACGATGCCGACGAAGCCGATCAGCCCGGCCGTGGCGACGCTGGCGCCGACCGCGAGCGCGACCAGCAGGATCGCCAGCGCCTTGATGCGCTGGACGGGGATGCCGAGATGATAGGCCTCGGCCTCGCCGAGCATCAGGCCGTTCAGGCCGCGCGCCAGCAGCGGCATCAGCAGCAGCAGCGGCAGGATGATCGGCGCCACCACAGTCAGCTTGGTCCAGCTCGCGCCGCCAAGGCTGCCGAGCGACCAGAAGGTCAGGTCGCGCAGTTGCCGGTCGTCCGACCAGAAGGCGAGAAGCCCGGTCAGGGCGCTCGCAAGCGCGCCGAGCGCGACGCCGGCCAGCAGCATCGTCGCGACCGAGGTGCGGCCGCCACGGGTGGCGATGAGATAGAGCGCCAGCGTCGAGATAAGGCCGCCGCAGAAGGCGCCGGCCGGCAGGGCGGCGAAGGGCAATTTCATCATGGTGCCGGCGAGGAAGCGGTCGCCCAGCACGATCGTGGTCGCGGCGGCGAGCGCTGCGCCGCTGGAGACGCCGACGAGGCCGGGATCGGCGAGCGGATTGCGGAACAGCCCCTGCATCAGCGCGCCGGACACCGCGAGCCCGGCGCCGACGAGCAGGCCCAGCAGCACGCGCGGCAGGCGGATATTGAGCACGACGAGGACGTCGCGCCCTTCGAGCAGGCTGATGTCGCCGGTGAGGCGCGCCATCAGGATTTCGGCGACGCGGCCGGGTGCGATCGCGATCGCACCCTGGCCGATCGCGACGATGGTGAGGAGCAGGCAGGCGAGAGCGAGGCCGGCGATGGCGAGCAGGCCGGCGCGGCGGCGGCTTGCGATCAGCGTCGTCAGGGTTGCCGTGGCCATGGTCGGGGACGGTGCCGCGAGGGTCACGGGGCGGCGGCGGTCTTGAGCGGCGGAATCGCGGCTTCGGGATAGATCGCAGCCATCAGGTCGCGCGCGGCCATCGGCGTGCGGGGCCCGAAGCCGAGCAGGTAGAGCCCGTCCATATGGACCAGGCGTTTGCCATTGGCGGCCGGCGTCTGGGAGAAGGCGGGCATCGCGAAAAGCTCTTCGGGCGTGATGTTGTGGGCGCTGCTGTTGCGCATCATCAGCACCATGTCGGGCGCGGCGGCGGCGATCGCCTCGTCGGTCATCGGCTTGTAGCCTTCGATCGCCTCGGCGACGTTGATGCCGCCGGCCAGCGCGATGATGCCGTCGGCCGAGCTGTTGCGCCCGCCGACCATGGCCCGGCCGTTCTGCAGCGAGAGCAGGAAGAGGATGCGCTTCTTCTTCGCGATGTCAGAGCGCAGCGTCGCGAGTTCGTCGAAACGCGCCCTGGTCTGCGCCGCCAGCCGCTCGGCCGGAGCGGCTGCACCGATCGCGGCGCCGATCGCGGCGATCTTGGCGGTGACGCCTTCCGGTGTCAGCCCGTCATTGATGCGGGCGATCTTCACGCCGGATTCGGTGATCAGCGAGACCGCGTCCGGCGGGCCGGCGCCGTCGATCAGCATGATCAGCGAGGGCTTCAGCGAGAGCACCCCCTCGGCCGAGAGCGCGCGGACATAGCCGACATTCGCCTTGTCCTTCAGCGCCTCCGCGGGGAACTGGCTGGTCGAGTCGACGCCGACGATGCGGTCCTGCAGCCCGAGTGCATAGATCACCTCGGTGATGACGCCGCCGGCGACGACGATACGGTCCGGCGTCTGGGCAAGCGCTGCGCCCGGCAAGACGGGGGAGAGCCCAAGCCCGCCGAGGCCGAGAGCGCTCAAGGCAAGGGCCGCCGTCAGATCACGGCGGTTCGGCTGCTGAAGGCCGCGAAGCTTCGGGGTGATGCGCGAGCCGGACATGTCGCAACTCCATTCCGGCGCGGACGACGGGTTTACCGGCATGGCGCCCAAGCAAGAAGATTGTAGCCAGTTTAAAATGATTCCACGTCAAGTAGATCTTGTTTTTAATTATTCAAAACAAGATCTCTGTCGCGGTATTATTGACGCTGATATGAGCCTTTACTACAAGGGGTCAAGGGCAATGCCGACATGTAACGGCTTCGTCAGGCGATCTTGTCAGGCGGCTGGCTATTGGTCGCGCGCATTTCCAGGTCGAATCCTCATTCCAGAGGGGGCGAATGGGATGGCGGTTGCCCGGTATCGTTCGTTTCCGCCATTTCCGGCGCGTCAGATGCAGGGTTTACCGATGTTCATCGCCATGAATCGCTTCAAGGTCGTCAAGGGCGAGGAAGCCGCCTTCGAGACGGTCTGGTCCTCGCGCAAGACCCGCCTCGACGAGATGCCGGGCTTCCTCTCCTTCCATCTGCTGAAGGGACCGGAGAAGGAGGATCACACGCTTTATTCCTCGCATACGAGCTGGGCCTCGAAGGAGGATTTCACGGCCTGGACCAAGTCCGAGCAGTTCCGCGAATCGCATCGCAATGCCGGCCAGCCGCGCCCGAAGCCGATCTATCTCGGCCATCCCGAATTCGAGGGCTTCGAGACCGTGCTGAGCGAGAGCAACCCGCACCTGCCCCGCCAGGCGGCCGAGTGAGGCCCGGACGATGACGACCGCCGACATCACCGCGCAGGATCCGATGGAGCATGCGCGCGCGCTGCTCACCGCCAAGCCGGACGGCCTGATCGAAGCGATCGCGCGCGAGGCCAAGGTCTCGACGCGCGCCGTGCTCGAACTCCTGCCCGCCGGGCAGCGCCAGCTCGTGGCGCCCGAGCGCTTCGAGGATGTCTGGAAGGAGCTTGCGACCTGGGGGACGGTGCTCTTCCTGATGCACACGCCCGACATCGTGCTGGAATGCGAGGGCTCGCTGCCCGTCGGCAGTTTCGGCCATGGCTACTACAACATCCATGGCGACAGCCCGATCGGCGGACATATCAAGGCCGAGAACTGCCGGGCGATCTATCTGGTCGACCGCTCGACGGCGCAGGGGCGGCGCGCCTGCTCGGTGCAGTTCTTCAACGGCTCCGGCGAGGTGATGTTCAAGGTCTTCGTGCGGCGCGATGCCGCGCGCGAATTGCTGGCTGATCAGCTGGCGCGGTTCGAGGCGCTCAAGACGATATTCGCCTGAGCCCAAAAAAAACGAGATGGTGCGGCTCATGCATCGCGTGGCGCAAGCCGCGCGATGCGGGTATTGAACGCGGGCCATGAGCGAGATTCACCATTCGTTAACCATACGGGCGCAGCCTTCGCGGCTGAAGGCCTGTCGGCCATGAACGCGCCTCGCGACCCGGACCTCCAGGGCGGCAAGGCGGAGATGGCTAACGACAGGCTGCCCGACGGTTCCGCAATGGGAGTCGACATGGCCGCGCACGTCACCATGGAGCGCGCCCATCTGCCGCATGGACGCCCGGGGCTGACCATCGCGGCCGGGCGCAGGTTCGTGGCGAGGCGGGTCCCGGCCCTGCGCTCGAATCTCGGGTCGGCGCTCTTGCTCGGCCTGCGTTTCATCCAGGCCCGGCTGATTTCGGTCTGGGGACTGATCATCGCGGCCGCTCTGTGCCCGCCCTTCGTCTTCGCCGCCTTTGCGGTGTTCTCCTCGGCCGCGAACTTCATTTCGATCGCCTCGCTCCTGCGGTTGGAGGCGGTGTTCTTCCAGAACAGCGATCGTGCCCGGCTCGGCCTCGCCTTCCGGCTCGCAACCGCCGTCGGGGTCGCCTTCCTGGCTATCACCACGCTCGTCCTGATCGGGCTCGCCGTGACCGGCTGGGTCGCGCCTGCGGTCGCCTTCTTCTTCCTCGTTTCGCTCGCCGCGCGCTCGGTGCTGCGCCTGCTCTGGTCGGAAGCGACGGCTGAGGGCGATTTCCGCGCCATCGGCAACAGCAATGTCGTGCAGGCCGTGGTGCAGCCGGCCATCATGCTGCTGCTGATCGCGATCTTCGGGCCGAAGGCGCTGACGCTGTTCATGGCCGATGCGCTCGGGCACGTCCTGGCAGCGGCCTATCTTCTGCGGCGCCGGCGGGATTCCGTCGCCGCGCTGGTCCGGCCGGCGCTCTGGTCCCTGCGCAGCCTCGCCGAGGCGGCATTCCGCTGGCGGGACGCGCCGCGGGCGCTGCTGCCTTCGGCGCTGCTGGCTTACGGGTTCGCGATCGCACCGCTCCTGGTGCTGCCCTATGCCAGCAATACCGTGCTCGCGGCGCAGGTCGCCCTGTCCATGCGGCTGCTGGACATGCCGACCCAGATGTTCGCCACCGTGTCGATCCCGCTCGTGCTGAACCGGCTGCGCTCCCATGCCGGCCCGCGCCGGCGCTTCTGGGCGCGGATCATGGCACTCGGCCTGACCGCCGGCGCGACCATCCTGTTCAGCGGTATCGCCATTGCTGCCCTCGTCACGGATCATTGGCTGGTCGGGACGCAATGGCAGGACCTTGGCGAGGTCATCGCGCTGCTCGCGGCGTTCTATATCGGCATCGCGGTCCTCGGCCCGCTCCAGGAAGTGGCGACGTTGTCACGCCAGCCCTTCTGGCAGGTCGCGGTCAATGCGGTCGCACTGATCGCGATCCTGGTGGCGATGGCGTGGTTCCGTGCCCTGTCGCCGGAGCTGCTGCTGACGATCGGCGCCATCTCGATCCTGCGGACGCTGACGCATACCGTCTTCATCTGGCTGCATCTCGACGATTCCGCCGAGGCAGCGCCTGATGGTCTTGCCGCTTCGGGGGCTGCCCGCTAAGGCCGGCTCCGATCAGATTATCTGAAACCGATCGGTGAAGCCGAGCTTCGGGAGTTACTCCCGACGGATCAGCCTGTCGGCGATCAGCGAGGAGAGCAGCCCGGGCTTGAACTCGCGCTCCAGCCGCTCGGGATCGTAGACCGTCGCGACCCAGTCCAGGAACGGGATGCCCTTGGCCTCGCCCTCGCGGCGATAGGCTTCGAAGAAGGCGTCGAGGATGCCGGTCTTGGCGAAGCGGAAATGGCCGTAACGCAGCGAGAGCTGGCGCATGGCCTCGTCGAGCGGGCGCCCTTCATGGACCAGCAGATAAAGCGCCGAGAAGAAGCCGGCCCGGTCTGCGCCGGATTTGCAATGCACCAGCGCCGGTTCGTCGATGCCATCGAAGAAGGCCTTGGCCTCGAGGATGGTCTCGCGATCCGGCGCGCCGCGCGAGCGCAGCACGAAATCGACGAGCTTGATGCCGTGGCGCTCGCAGGCTTCCTTCTGGAGCGGCCAGGAGCCGTGCTCGCGCCCGCCGCGCAGGTTGACGATGGTCTTGACGCCCTTGCGGGCGAAGGCCGCGATCTGGCCCGGCGCCGGCTGGGCCGAGCGCCAGAGCCGTGGCGTGACGCGATGCGCGTTGAGATAGGCCAGCCGGAAGATGCCGTGATCGACCAGCAGCATATTGGCCCAGGCGCGCAGGCGCTGGCCGCGTCCCTCGATCGGGCGGTCCCAGCGGGCGATGCGGGCCATGCGGCGGGCATAGCGCTCTTCGTCGGGGCGCAGCCGGCTCAGCACGGCCTGGTCTCGGAGCTGTTCATGGGGCGCCGGATAGCAGCGCGGGCGCGTCTGCGCAAATCGCCCGGTCACCAAGCGCGACGGAAGGGCTTGGCGTTTTCGCCGCGAACTTGCATAAGGCCCGGCGAAATTCCCAAGCGACAGGTTCCAGAATGCGCATCGACGCCATCTCCATCGGCAAGAACCCGCCCGAAGAAGTGAATGTCCTGATCGAAGTGGCGATCGGCGGCGAGCCGATCAAGTACGAGATGGACAAGGAGGCCGGCACGCTCTTCGTCGACCGCTTCCTCTATACGCCGATGCGTTATCCCGGAAACTACGGCTTCATCCCGCATACGCTCTCGGAAGACGGCGATCCCTGCGATGTGCTGGTCGCCAATACGCGCCCGCTGGTGCCGGGCTCCTATATCGCGGTGCGTCCGATCGGCGTGATGCTGATGGAGGACGAGGCTGGCGGCGACGAGAAGATCATCGCCGTGCCCGTGCCGAAGCTGACCAAGCGCTACGAGAACGTGCACAACTACACCGATCTGCCGCAGATCACGCTCGACCAGATCCAGCATTTCTTCGAGCACTACAAGGATCTCGAACCCGGCAAATGGGTCAAGCTCAAGGGCTGGGGCGACGCCGCCATGGCCAAGAAGCTGATCACTGAGGGGATCGAGCGGGCGAAGGCCGCGAAGAAGGGCTGAGTGTCTTCCCGCACGCGCTGCGGCACGAAGTGCTGTTGCGCAGATGCGGGACCTCGCGCAGGATAAGGCGCCCTTTCGTCACGCGGTCCCGTGTCTGCGCAGCAGCACTTCGTGCCGCAGCGCGCACGGGATGACACCTGCCTACGCCGCGATCGCGTCAGCCAGCGCGACCGTGCGGCGCGCCATCTCGGCATGGAGCAGTTCGACCATGCGGCCGTTGAGCTGGATCGCGCCCTTGCCGGCGTTCTCCGGCAGGTCGAAGGCGGCGATGACGGCGCGGGCCCGGGTCAACTCGGTCTCGTCGGGCGCGAACACCGTGTTGGCCACCGCGACCTGCGAGGGGTGGATCAGGGTGCGGCCGTCGAAGCCGAGGTCGCGGCCCTGCTCGCATTCGGCCAGGAAGCCGGCCTCGTCCTTTATGTCGTTATAGACGCCGTCGAGGATGTCGATGCCATGAGCGCGGGCGGCGAGCAGGGCGCTGGTCAGCCAGGGCAGCATCGGCGCGCGGCCGGGCACGAAGCGGGCGCGGGTTTCCTTGGCGAGATCGTTGGTTCCCATGACGAAGCAGGCGAGCCGCGTCACGGGATCGCGGGCGGCGCGGGCGATGCGCTCGACATCGAGGATGGCGAGCGGTGTCTCGATCATGGCCCAGACCCCGATGGCGGGATCGGCCCAGAGGCCGTTCAACAGGTTGCCGACTTCGCGCAGCGTCTCCGGGCTTGAGACCTTCGGGATCAGGATCGCCTGCGGCTTCGCCTCGGCGGCGGCGGCAAGGTCCTCCGCGAACCAGGGCGTGCCGACGCCGTTGACGCGGATCACCAGCTCGCGCCGGCCATAGCCGCCGGCCTTCACGGTGGCGCAGACCTGTTCCCTGGCGGTCGCCTTGGCATCGGGCGCGACCGCGTCCTCGAGGTCGAGGATCAGCACGTCGGCCGCGATCTCGCGGGCCTTTTCCAGCGCGCGGGCGTTGGAGCCGGGCATATAGAGGGCGCTGCGGCGGGGGCGTATCGTGCTCATGGTCTCTCCTGACACGGGCCGGCTTGTGCTGCGCTGCACAGTAGAGCAACGCAGCTGCAATGCCAGCGCTGCGAAAGGCGGAGGAAACGGGATGGCGTGGCTTGCCGGCGTCGATGGCTGCAAGGGCGGCTGGATTGCCGCCTTTTGCGATACGGAGTTCAGGGAATCTCCAATCGTTCAGGTGTTTCGCGATTTTCAAAGCATTCTGACGCATGAAGCGAGACCTGCCATCGTCGCCGTAGATATGCCGATCGGCTTACCCGACAGGATACAGGGACGAGGGCGTGGGCCTGAGGAAGCTGCAAGGGCTGTTCTCGGCCAGCGCGGGACTTCCGTTTTCAGCATTCCTTCGCGAGCTGCGGTCTATGCCGTGAGCCGGCCCGTTGTCGGCATGGACGATATTGATCGTTCCCATGCATACGCCTGCGATATCGCCCGACAGAGCTCGATGCCTGCAGCGGGGTTCAGCCGCCAAGCTTTCATGATCCTCCCTAAAATCCGAGAGATCGACGCCCTCCTTCGGAACGATTCTTTGATGAAGGAGCGGACGCGGGAGATTCACCCGGAAGTAGCCTTCTGGTCGATGAACGGCGAACGGCCGCTCGATTTTCCGAAGAAGACCGTAGAGGGTTCGGCCGAACGCACCCGACTTCTCGTCTCGCAAGGGGTTTGTCTGGCCGCAGCCGAAGGACCTGTCCCCAAAGGTGCAAAACGAGACGACCTGCTCGACGCGCTGGCGGCGCTGGTCGTCGCCCGGCACATTGCCGCCGGGCGCGGGCGCCCCTTTCCCGATCCGCCGGGACGCGATAGCCACGGGCTTCCGATTGCGATCTGGACCTATCGTCCAGTCTCCGAGCCTCGTCAGGATATCGCCATGAGCGCACGCCCCGTCACCCGTCCGATGATCGAGGAAGCGGCGGCGCGCATCGCCGGCCATGCCCGGGTCACCCCCGTAATGCGGCTGGGCACTGGCGCCTTCGGCTCCGCTGCGGATATCTCGCTCAAGCTCGAATGCCTGCAGCATGCCGGCTCGTTCAAGACGCGTGGCGCCTTCAACAACCTGCTCTCGCTGCCGGTGCCGGCGGCCGGCGTCTCGGCCGCGTCCGGCGGCAACCATGGCGCGGCGGTGGCCTATGCCGCATCGAGGCGGGGCGTGAAGGCGACGATCTTCGTGCCGGAGATCTCGCCTGCGGCAAAGATCGAGGCGATCAAGCGCTTCGGCGCCGATGTCGTGGTGGGCGGGGCGCAGTACGACGACGCGCAGGCGGCCTGTGACCGCTTCGTTGCGGAGACTGGCGCGCTGAAGATCCATCCTTTCGCGGCCGCGGAGACCATCACCGGCCAGGGCACGCTCGGCCGCGAATGGGACCAGCAGGAGCCCGATCTCGACACCGTGCTCGTCGCAGTGGGCGGCGGCGGCCTGATCTCGGGCATTGCGAGCTGGTTCGCGGGCAGCAAGGTCAAGGTCGTCGGCGTCGAGCCGGAGGGCTCGCGCGCCTTGCAGGCGGCGCTCGACGCGAAGGGGCCAGTCGAGGTCAAGGTCGCGTCGGTGGCGGCGGATTCGCTGGGCGCCCGCAATGTCGGCCAGCTCGTCTATGACGTCACCCGGGACAGCGTTGACCATGTCGCGCTGGTGCCGGACGCTGCGATCACGGAGGCGCAAGGCGTGCTCTGGCGCGATTTCCGCCTCGCGGTGGAGGCCGGCGGGGCGGCAGCGCTCGGCGCGCTGCTCTGCGGGGCCTACAAGCCCGCAAAGGGCGAGCGGCTCGGCGTGCTGGTCTGCGGCGCCAATGTCGACCTGACGAAGCTCGCGGCGATCGTGGGGTGAGCGTTTGTCATTCCGGGATGCCGCGTCGCGGCAGACCCGGAACCCACGACGGGGTGAACGCCCTGATCGTTATTGTTCGCGCAACAGGTCGCACCCGGTCGTGGGTTCCGGGTTCGTCCCTGTGGGACGCCCCGGAATGACAAAGCGCTCGATCGTTCGTCGGGGCTTGCCGCCGCCCCTGGTTGCAACGCAAACTCGTCTGCGATCAGGAGACGATGCATGTCCGGTTCTACGCCTAAGACCAGTTCCGGCCGTTTCTTCGAGGATTTCCACCTCGGCGACAGCATCGTCCATGCGACGCCGCGCACGGTGCGGGCTGGCGACGCGGCGCTCTATTCGGCGCTCTACGGCTCGCGCTTCGCGGTGCAGTCCTCGGACGCTTTCGCCAATGCGATCGGCTATCCCACCGCGCCGGTCGACGACCTCCTGGTCTTCCACATCGTCTTCGGCAAGACGGTGCCGGATGTTTCGCTGAACGCCGTCGCCAATCTCGGCTATGCCGACGGGCGCTTCCTGAGGCCGGTCTATCCGGGCGATACGCTTTCGACGACCTCGGAGGTGATCGGGCTTAAGCAGACCTCGTCGGGCGATGCCGGCATCGTCTATGTCCGCTCGATCGGCCGCAACCAGCGCAACGAGATCGTGCTGAGCTACGCGCGCTGGGTGCTGGTGCGCAAGCGCGAGCCCGGCACGCCGGCCCATGCCGAGCAGGTGCCGGAACTGGCCAAGGCCGTGCTGCCGGAACAGCTCGGCGAGGGCTGCCCCCGGATCGAACTCGCGGCTTACGACGACGCGCTCGCCGGCTCGCGCTTCCGCTGGGCCGATTATGCGGTCGGCGAGCGGATCGACCATGTCGACGGCGTGACCGTCGAGGAGGCGGAGCACCAACTCGCGACAAGGCTCTACCAGAACACCGCGCGGGTGCATTTCGATGCGCATGCGGCGCAAGCGACCCGCTTCGGCAAGCGCCTGATCTATGGCGGCCATGTCATCAGCCTGGCGCGGGCGCTGTCCTTCAACGGGCTCGGCAACGCCTTTCATATCGCCGCGATCAACGGCGGGCGCCATGTCGCGCCGCTCTTCGCCGGCGACACGGTCTATGCCTGGAGCGAGGTGCTCGGGAGTGCGGAGGTTCCGGGCCGCGGCGATGTCGGCGCCCTTCGGCTCCGGCTGGTCGCGACCAAGAACCGGCCCTGCGCCGATTATCCGCTAAAGACGGGAGATCAGTACGATCCGAGCGTGATCCTCGATCTCGACTACTGGGTGCTGCTGCCGCGGTAACGTTTTCGTAAGAAAATGACGATTTTCAGAATCTGTAACTTCGTTCTGTCGATGCCGCATTGCAGCGCCGGAACGGTTTCGTTAGACAACCAGTCACTCTAGAATGATCCCAAATGGGTCCGCCGCCGTCGACGGACCGCCTGACCGGAGAAGAAGATTGGCCGAGGTCAAGCCCGCGGCGCGTCCGCTTTCGCCCCACCTGCAAATCTATCGCTGGTCCTGGACGATGGCGATGTCCGTCGCCCATCGCGTCACCGGCACGGGGCTCTATCTCGGCACGGTGCTGATCGCCGCCTGGCTGGTCGCCGCCGCATCGGGGCCCGCCGCCTTCGACACGGCCCAGGCCATCGCCGGCTCGTTCCTCGGCCGGCTCGTGCTCTTCCTCTACAGCTTCTCGCTGATCCACCACATGGTCGGTGGCCTCCGGCACTTCGTCTGGGACATGGGCAAGGGCTATGAGCCTGAGACCCGGATGAACATGGCGAAGTTCACGCTCGTCGCCTCGGTGAGCTTGACGGTCCTGGTCTGGATCGTCGCCCTGGTCCTGCGCTGAGGAGCCCGCTCATGCTATCCCATTCCTCGATGCGCACCCCGCTCGGCCGCGTTCGCGGCCTCGGCTCCGCCAAGTCCGGCACCGGCCATTTCTGGCTGCAGCGCGTCACCGCCGTCTCGAACCTGATCCTGACGATCATCTTCATCGGCATCGTCATCGCGCTGGTCGGCCGGCCCTATCCGGCCGCCGTCGCGCTGTTGTCGAACCCTCTCGTCGCGATCCTGATGCTGCTCTTCATCCTCTCGGCCTGCATCCATATGCGGCTGGGCATGCAGGTCATCATCGAGGATTACGTCCAGTCGGAGGGGGCCAAGGTCCTCGCCGTCATGGCCAACACCTTCTTCGCCATCGCGATCGGCGCGGCCAGCGTCTACGCGGTGCTGAAGCTGTCTTTTGGAGGCTGATCCGATGGCGATCACCAAGTCCCGCCCGGTCCCGGCCTATACCGGCACCGCCTATCCGATCACGGACCACACCTTCGACGTCGTCGTCGTCGGCGCCGGCGGCGCCGGCCTTCGCGCCACCGTCGGCTGCTCGCAGGCCGGCCTGCGCACCGCCTGCATCACCAAGGTGTTCCCGACCCGCTCGCACACCGTCGCGGCCCAGGGCGGCGTCGCCGCCTCGCTCGGCAACATGGGCAAGGACACCTGGCAGTGGCACATGTACGACACCGTCAAGGGGTCGGACTGGCTCGGCGACCAGGACGCGATCGAATATCTCGTGCGCAACGCGCCGGCCGCCGTCTACGAGCTCGAGCATTGGGGCGTGCCCTTCTCGCGCACCGAGGACGGCCGCATCTACCAGCGCCCCTTCGGCGGCATGACCACCGAATTCGGCGAGGGCCCGCCGGCCCAGCGCACCTGCGCCGCGGCCGACCGCACCGGTCACGCCATGCTGCACACGCTCTATGGCCAGGCGCTGCGCTACAATACCGAGTTCTTCATCGAGTATTTCGCCATCGACCTGATCATGGACGAGGACGGCCATTGCCGCGGCGTGATCGCGCTCAAGCTCGATGACGGCACGCTGCACCGCTTCCGTTCGCAGCAGACCATCCTGGCGACGGGCGGCTATGGCCGCGCCTATTTCTCGGCGACCTCGGCCCATACCTGCACCGGCGACGGCGGCGGCATGGTGCTGCGCGCCGGCCTGCCGATGCAGGACATGGAGTTCGTGCAGTTCCACCCGACCGGCATCTACGGCTCGGGCTGCCTGATCACCGAGGGCGCGCGCGGCGAGGGCGGCTACCTCACCAATTCCGAGGGCGAGCGCTTCATGGAGCGCTATGCCCCCTCTGCCAAGGACCTCGCCTCGCGCGACGTCGTCTCGCGCTCGATGACGATGGAGATCCGGGCCGGCCGTGGCGTCGGAAAGGACAAGGACCACATCTACCTGCATCTGGATCATCTCGATCCGAAGATCCTGCACGAGCGCCTGCCCGGCATCTCGGAGAGCGCCAAGATCTTCGCCGGCGTCGACGTGACCCGCGAGCCGATTCCCGTGCTGCCGACCGTGCACTACAACATGGGCGGCATCCCCACGAACTTCCACGGCGAGGTTCTGACCAAGGTCGGCGGCGATCCGGACACGGTGGTGCCCGGCCTGATGGCGATCGGCGAAGCGGCCTGCGTCTCGGTTCACGGCGCCAACCGCCTCGGCTCCAACTCGCTGATCGATCTCGTAGTGTTCGGCCGCGCGGCCGGGCTGCGCTGCGCCGACACGGTAACGGCGGGCGAGAAGCAGCCGGAACTGCCGAAGGGCTCGTCGGATTTGGCGCTGACCCGTCTCGACAAGTACCGCAACGCTGCGGGCGGCACGCCGACCGCGGTGCTGCGCGACCGGATGCAGCGGACGATGCAGAACAACTGCGCCGTCTATCGCGAGGGCGCCACGCTGGAAGAAGGCCACAAGCTCATCCACGAGGTCTGGAACGGCATTGCCGATGTCGGCACCAAGGACCGCTCGCTGATCTGGAACTCCGACCTGATCGAGACCCTGGAATTCGACAACCTGATCACCCAGGCGGTCGTCACCATGGACTCGGCCCTGAACCGTCCGGAAAGCCGCGGCGCGCACGCCCGCGAGGATTATCCGAACCGCGACGACAAGGACTGGATGAAGCACACGCTCGCCTGGATCGACGACGAGAAGCGCACGATCACGCTCGATGACCGGCCGGTGCACACTTACACGATGTCCAACGACATCGAGTACATCAAGCCCAAGGCGCGGGTGTACTGAGGGACTCCGATGGCTGAATTCAATCTCCCGAAGAACTCCCGCCTCGTCGAGGGCAAGGCCTGGCCGAAGCCGGCCGGCGCCAAGAAGCTGACCGAATTCAAGGTCTATCGCTGGAGCCCGGACGACACAGAGAATCCGCGCACCGACACCTATTATGTCGACCGCGACGATTGCGGGCCGATGGTTCTCGACGCGCTGATCTGGATCAAGAACAAGGTCGACCCGACGCTGACCTTCCGCCGCTCCTGCCGCGAGGGCATCTGCGGTTCCTGCGCCATGAACATGGATGGCAAGAACGGGCTGGCCTGCACCACCGGCATCGACGAATGCGGGGCCAAGGGCAAGGTCGCGATCTATCCGCTGCCGCATATGCCGGTCGTCAAGGACCTGGTGCCGGACCTGACGCGGTTCTATGCCCAGCACGCCTCGATCGAGCCCTGGTTGCAGACCACGACGCCGGCTCCCGAGAAGGAATGGCGCCAGGCCAAGGACGACCGCGAGAAGCTCGACGGGCTCTACGAGTGCATCCTCTGCGCCTGCTGCTCGACCTCCTGCCCGAGCTATTGGTGGAACGGCGACCGCTATCTCGGCCCGGCCGCGCTGCTGCAGGCCTATCGCTGGCTGATCGATAGCCGCGACGAGGCGACGGGCGAGCGGCTGGACAATCTGGAAGATCCCTTCCGGCTCTATCGCTGCCACACCATCATGAACTGCGCGAATGCCTGCCCGAAGGGTCTGAACCCGGCCAAGGCAATCGCCGAGGTCAAGAAGATGATGGTGGCTCGTCAGGTCTGACGACGCGCGTCATCCCGTGCGCGCTGCGGCATGTGAATGCCGCTGCGCAGACACGGGACCGTTTTCCAATAAGGGCGCGTTCCTGTCTGGGGCGCGCCTTTTCGTTGAAGAGGTGCCTTCTTGTCGCGCGGTCCCGCATCTGCGCAGCAGCACTGCGTGCCGCAGCGCGTGCGGGAAGACAGCGGTTCTCAGCGGATGTAGCGCTCCGGCCGGAACGGCATCGGGTCGATCGGTGGCTTCTCGCCGCAGGCCATCGCGGCGATCATTTCGCCGGTGATCGGGCCGGTCGAGAAGCCGATATGCTGGTTGCCGAAGGCGAGCCAGAGGCCGGGATTGCGAGGCGCCTCGCCGATCATCGGCAATGAATCCGGCAAGGTCGGCCGGGCGCCGCGCCAGGTTTCGCCGACGACCTCGCCGAGCGGGAAGGCCTCGCGGGCTGACGCCGTCGCGCTGTCGATCTGGCGGTGATCGTCGGGGGCGTCGCGAAATGACAGGTCGACGCCGCTGGTGATGCGAAAGCCCTGCTCCATCGGCGCCATGTAATAGGCGCCGTCAACATCGTAGACTGGGCGCGACAGGCCGGTGCCGGCGGCCGGCTTGAGATGGCGGTGATAGCCGCGCTCGACATCGAGCTTCGGATCGATCCCGAGCGGCTTCAGCAGATCGCCGCTCCAGGGGCCCAGCGCCACGACGGCGATGTCGGCCTCGAAGCTGCCTGAAGCGGTGCTCGCGCGCCAGCTGGTACCGTTGCGGGCGAGGCTGGTGATCGCGGCCTGTTCGATCCGGCCTCCACGCTCGGCAAAGAGCGCCGCGTAGGCTTCGGTGACGGCGCCGGGAGAATCCACCGAGCCGACGCAGGGAATCAGGAGCCCCGCCGGGAAGATCGGGTTCAGGTTCGGCTCGAGGCCGGAAATGCCCTGCCGCTCGAGCACTTGCGACTCGATGCCGTGGCTCTTCAGGAAATCATGCTCGGCCCGGGCGGCGTCATGGCCGGCCTCGCTGCGCCAGAGCTTGAGCGTGCCGGTCTCGCGCAGGCGGTGCGAGACGCCGGCCTCGGCCATCAGGACGCGATGGCGTTCGACCGTGCTCGCTGTCAACGCCTGCAAGGCGGCGATGCGGGCTTTGGCCTGCGAGGGCCGGGCCTCCCAGAGGAAGCGCAGCAGCCAGCCCGGCCGGCTGAAGGCACGGGTCCAGCTCAGGTTGAGCGCCGGATGGCGATTGCCGAGATAGCCCGTGATCTTGGCGTAGAGCGAGGGATTGTTGAGCGGCACGATCGAGGAAGCCGCGAGCACGCCGGCATTGCCGTAGGAGGTCTCGCGGCCCGGCGCCTTGCGGTCGATCAGGGTGACCGCCAGCCCACGCTTCTGGAGCGCGAGCGCGCAGGAGACGCCGACCATGCCGGCGCCGAGGACGAGAGCTGTACGGGTCAAGGCGATGTCGTTCCGGCGTCAGCCGGCTCCTTCAGCCAATGGTCGAGGAAGGCGTCGAGCCAGAGCCGGATCGCCGGGTCGTGCTGGAACCAGCCGGGGACATGGGTGTGGCCGAGCTGGGCGCCGGGCATCAGCGTGCGCTCATAGCCGCGCACCGACCAGCGATACATCATCGCCGGCGTCACCTCGGGGTGGAACTGGATGCCATAGGCCTTGCTGCCGGCGCGTATCGCCTGGACCGGGAAGTCCCCGCCCGTCGCGAGGCATTCCGCCCCGTTCGGGCAGTCGAAGCCGTCGCGGTGCCATTGATAGACCGTTCCGGGCCAGGTGAAGCCGGCCGTCGTTGCATGGGAATGGCCGGCATCGGTGACGGCGAGCGGATAATAGCCGACCTCGGCGCGGCCCTCGCCATGGGTATAGACGCGCGCGCCCATATGCTTCGCCAGCATCTGCGCGCCCAGGCAGATGCCGAGGAAGGCGGCATCCTCCTTCAGGCAGGTGCCGATCCAGTCGATCTCGATCTTGACGAACTCTTCCGGGTCATTGGCCCCCATCGGGCCGCCGAAGATCACGGCGCCGGCATGGTCGCGCATCGTCTGCGGCAGCGGATCGCCGAAGCGCGGCTTGCGGATATCGAGCGCGTGGCCGCGCGCCTGCAGCAGGCGGCCGACGCGGCCGGGCGTCGAATGCTCCTGGTGCAAGACGATCAGCACCGGCTTGCGCGCGGGAATCGGCTTGCGGGCGGTGAGGGGAGAGCGGGTGCGGCGAGCCGGACGCAAGCGGAAGGCGTGGTCGTTCATCACGGACTTCAAGGTCGCTCGCGCGTGACGTTGAAGAGGGGCGGCGCGCGAAGCCATGCCAGATCGCCTCTGAGCATGCGGTTCCAGACGGAACGAAGCAAGCGATTTATGCGGGAGAATGCGGCAATCGTCCGGCAATCTTCAGTCTGTTTATCACCGCGGCTAGGGGCGCGAGGGGCACTCAGCTTGACGCCAGCGGTCTTATCTGAGATGAGAATGAACATTCATTCTCATTGTTTCGAGTTCACATGTCACCCGTGGTTCCCGCCTCGCCGCCCGAGTCCGTCCTGTCGGAGCGGCATATCCGCATCCTCGACGCGGCGGAGCGCGTCTTCGCGCGCGCCGGTTTCCATGCGGCGACGATGCAGGATGTGGCGGCCGAGGCCGGCATGAGCCCGGGCAATCTCTATCGCTATTTCTCCTCGAAGGACGCGATCATCGAGGGCATGACCGAGCGCGACCGCAGCCTGATCGCGGAAGATTTCGGGAAGCTCTGTCCGAATAACGGCTCGCTGCTGGATCAGCTGGAGGCGCTTGGCCGCAAGCATCTCGTCGATCAGCCGCGCGAGAAGGCGGTGATCGCCGTGCAGATCTGGGCCGAGGCCGCGCGCAATCCCGGCATGGCGCGGATGTGCGCGGATATCGAGGGCACCGTGATCGAAGGCCTGGCAGCTGCGATCCGCGAGGCCAAGGCGAACGGCGAGTTGCCGCCGCGTCTCGACGAGGGCCGCTTCCTGATGGCGATCTCGATGATGGCGGACGGCTTCTTCTGCCGGCGGGCGATGGACCCGAATTTCGATGTGACCGCTGCCGCCGACACGCTCTTCGACGGCATGCGCCAGCTCTCGCAGACCATGCTCCTGCCCGAAACGGAGACGCAGTCGTGATCTCTGCTTCCGCCGCGCTTTCCCCGTCTCCGTCCGGCCCGATGGCCGCAACAGGATTCTTTCCGATGTCCCTTCGTTCGATCGTTTCGCTGAACGCGATGATCGCCCTCGCGCTGCTTGCTGCGCCGCTGCCGCTGCGGGCTCAGACCGCGGCCCCGGCCGCGCCGGCTGCCGCGGGACCCTCCGTCACGGTGACGCAGGCGCAGACGACCGAGATCGTCCAGAGCGTCGTCGTCTCCGGCTCGATCGTCGCGCGCGACGAAATCCTGGTCGCGCCGGAAGTCGACGGGCTCTCGATCGTCGAATTGCTGGCGCAGGAAGGCGACAAGGTTGCGCAAGGGCAGGTGCTCGCCCGGCTGAGCCGGACGACGCTCGAAGTCCAGAAGTCCCAGAACGACGCCCAGATCGCCCGTGCCGAGGCGCTGATCGCGCAGGCCAAGGCCCAGATCGCCGAAGCCGATGCCAATGTCGTCCAGGCCAACAACGCCTTCGACCGGACCAAGGCCCTGCGCGAGACCGGCAACACCAGCATCGAGACGTTCGACCAGCGGGCCGCCGCTGCCCGTTCCGGACAAGCCCGCGCGAACTCGGCCCGGCAGGCGCTGGCGATCGCCAGCGCGGACCTCGCCTTGGCCCAGGCGCAGGGCAAGGATATCACCGTCAAACTGGCGCGCACCGAGATCAAGGCGCCGCGCGCCGGCATCATCAGCCGGCGCACGGCGCGGCTCGGCGCGATGGCGAGCATGCTGCCGCAGACCGATCCGCTGTTCCGGATCATCGCCGATGGCGCGGTCGAGCTGGAGGCGCAGGTCGCCGAGGTCGAGCTGCCCCGGCTCAAGCTCGGGCAGGGCGTGGCGGTGACCCCGGCCGGCGCCAACGAGGCGCTGGCAGGCACGATCCGCCTGATCATGCCGGAGGTCGACAAGGCCTCGCGGCTCGGCCGCGTGCTCGTCGCGCTCGAGGGCAATCCGCCGGTCGCCATCGGCTCCTTCGCGCGCGGGATCATCGAGACCGGCCGCAAGCGCGCCGTCACCCTGCCGCTGTCGGCGATCACCTATAACCGGGCCGGGGCGACCGTTCAGTCCGTCAAGGACGGCAAGGTCACGACCAAGCCGGTAACGCTCGGGCTCGTCGGCCATGGCCGCGCCGAGATCGCGAGCGGCATCACCGAGGGCGAGACGGTCGTGGCGCGTGCCGGCACCTTCGTGCGCGACGGCGACGTGATCACGCCGGTCGCGACGAACTGACGGGCGGCCGCGATGAACGTCAATTTCTCCGCCTGGTCGATCCGGAAGCCGGTTCCGGCCATCCTGCTCTTCGTCGTGCTCTGCGTGCTCGGGCTGCTCGCCTTCTCGAAGCTGCCGGTGACGCGCTTCCCGAACATCGATATCCCGCTGGTCTCCGTCACCGTGACGCAGTCCGGCGCGGCGCCGGCCGAGCTCGAAAGCCAGGTCAGCAAGCGCGTCGAGGACACGGTCGCCAATATCACCGGCGTGAAACATGTCGTCTCGACGCTGACCGACGGCCAGTCGCTGACGCTGATCGAGTTCCGGCTGGAAACCAATACCGATCGGGCCGTCAACGACGTCAAGGACGCGATCGCCAAGATCCGGGCCGAGTTGCCGCGCACCATCGACGAGCCGATCATCCAGCGCATCGATGTCGAGGGGCAGTCGATCCTGACCTATGGCGCGGCCTCGGCCGGCATGACGCTGGAGCAGCTCTCCTGGCATGTCGACGATGTCGTCGCGCGCGAATTGCAGGGGCTGAAGGGCGTCGGCCGGGTCGAGCGCTATGGCGGCGTCGACCGTGAGATCCGCATCTCGCTCGATCCCGACCGGCTGCTCGCGCTCGGCATCACCGCCGGCGAGGTCAATCGCCAGATTCGCGCCACCAATGTCGATCTCGCCGGCGGGCGCGGCGAGGTCGGCGGTCAGGAGCAGGCGATCCGTACGCTCGCCGGTGCGCGGACCGTCGCCGAGCTGGCGGAGACCAAGATCACGCTCTCGGGCGGACGCGAGGTGCGCCTGAAGGAGCTCGGCCGCGTCGAGGATTCCAATTCCGAGCCGCGGGCGTTCGGGCGCCTGAACAAGAGCCCGGTCGTGACCTTCGCGGTATTCCGCTCGAAGGGGTCGAGCGAGCTCTCGGTCAAGGATGTCGTGGCGCAGCGCGTGGATGAGCTGAACAAGCGCTTCCCGGACATCAAGATCACGCCGATCGACGACGCCGTCGCCTATACCTACGGCAACTACAAGGCGGCGATGGAAACGCTACTGGAAGGCGCAGGGCTCGCCGTCCTCGTCGTCTTCCTGTTCCTGCGCAACTGGCGGGCGACGCTGATCACCGCAGTGGCGCTGCCGCTCTCGGCCATTCCCACCTTCTGGGCGATGGAGCTGATGGGCTTCTCGCTGAACCTCGTCAGCCTGCTCGGCATCACGCTGGTGACCGGCATCCTGGTCGACGACGCCATCGTCGAGATCGAGAACATCGTCCGGCACATGAAGATGGGTAAATCGCCCTATCGCGCCGCGATGGAGGCGGCCGACGAGATCGGCCTCGCGGTCATCGCGATCACGCTGACCATCGTCGCGATCTTCGCGCCGGTCTCCTTCATGGGCGGCGTCGCCGGCCAGTATTTCCGGCAGTTCGGCCTGACCGTCGCTGTCGCCGTGCTGTTTTCGCTGCTCGTCGCGCGCCTGATCACGCCGATGATGGCCGCCTATCTGATGAAGCCGGTCCATCATGCCGATCCCAAGGACGGGTTCGTGATGCGCGGCTATGTCGGCCTGCTCAGGGGCACGCTGAAGAAGCGTCGCATGCCGTTCTTCCCGCGCCTCGACGGCTCCGGGCGCTGGCGGACCATGCCGTTCAACACGGCCTATGCGACGCTGGTCATCGGCTTCATGTTCCTGATCGGTTCGATCCAGGCGACGCAGATGCTGCCGACCGGCTTCATCCCGGACGAGGACACCTCGCGCGTGGTCGCTTCCGTCGAATTGCCGCCCGGCTCGACGCTCGAAGACACCCGCGTCACCACCGACAAGCTCGTCGATGTCCTGAAGACCATTCCCGAAGTGCGCGACGTCTTCGTGCTGGGCGGGGCTTCGCCGACCGGCCAGCGCGAGGTGCGCCGCGCCTCGGTCTTCATCCTGCTCAAGCCCAAGGCCGAGCGCGACATCGCCCAGAAGGAGCTCAAGGTCACTATCGCCGAGAAGCTCGCCAGCGTGCCGGATGTGCGCGCCTGGTATGTCAACGAGCGCGGCGAGCGCGAGATGGCCTTCTCGATCCTGTCGAAGGATGGCGAGGCGCTGGATGCCGCCGTTGCCAAGATCGAGGCGCGGATGCGCCAGGTCGACGGCTATCTCAATGTCGCGACGGCGGGCTCGCTGAGCCGGCCGGAATTGCGCGTCACGCCGAAGCTGGAGGAGGCTGCCAATCTCGGCGTCACGCCGGAGGCGATCTCGGAAGCGGTGCGCGTCGCCACGATCGGCGATGTCGGGCCGAACCTCGCCAAGTTCAACGCGGGCGACCGGCTGGTGCCGATCCGCGTCCAGCTCGACGAAGTCGCGCGGACCGACATGCGCAACATCGCGGCTTTGCGCGTGACCAATGCGACCGGCGTCTCGATCCCGCTGACGGCCGTGGCCGAGATCGGCTTCGGCGAGGGGCCGAGCTCGATCGACCGCTATGACCGTGTCCGCCGCGCCCAGATCGGCGCCGACCTGAAGCGCGGCTTCGAGCTCGGCACGGCCCAGGACAAGTTCAACGAGATCGTCAAGGAGGTCGGCCTGCCGCCGGGCGTCTGGATCGCCGCGACGGGCGATGCCGAGATCCAGGGCGAGGTCGTGCAGGGCTTCGTCACCGCGATGACCACCGGTCTGATGCTGGTGCTGGCGGTGCTGATCCTGCTGTTCGGCTCGGTCTTCCAGCCGATCACGATCCTGCTCTCGCTGCCACTGTCCTTCGGCGGCGTGGTGATCGCGCTGCTCGCGACCAACAACGCCGTCTCGATGCCGGTCTATATCGGCCTGCTGATGCTGATGGGCATCGTCACCAAGAACGCGATCATGCTGGTCGATTTCGCGGTGGAGGAGGTCGGGCGCGGCAAGGACCGTTTCACGGCGCTGATCGAGGCCGGCCGCAAGCGGGCACGGCCGATCCTGATGACCACGATCGCGATGGCGGCGGGCATGCTGCCCTCGGCCTATGGCGTCGGCGACGGCGGCGAGTTCCGCGCGCCGATGGCGATCGCGGTGATCGGCGGCCTGATCGTCTCGACCGTGCTCTCGCTGGTCTTCGTGCCGTCCTTCTACATGGTGATGGACGATCTCTCGCGGGCGACCGGCTGGCTCTTCGGCCGGTTCTTCGGCAAGGCCGAGGACGAAAGCCAGTGGGAGCCGATCGACGAGCACGCGGCGCCGGCGATCGCGACGGCGGAAGCGATGTCGAAGCCGGCCCCGCCAAGGCTGGCGGCGGAGTGAGGCGTCAGGGCTGAAGTTCGAGCGGGAAGGGCGTGCGTTCGTAGACCGGGAGGAGGTCGTTTTTTGTTGCGAACTCCTCCTCCCATTGATGGAGCAGGGCAGCCACGGCGGGGCGATCTCCCGCGGTGACAAGAGCTCCCAGCTCGGTGGCCTTTTCGAAGGCTGGACGCGGCCAGGATGTCATGCGCAGGTGCCATTCCTTGATCTGCTCGTAGATGGCCGCGGCCTCGTCGAAGCGGCCGAGAGCGGCGAGGATATGGATGCGATAAGGCTCGTAGTGGTTCAGCCAGCCATTGTGTCGCGGAGCGCAAAGCTCGCCACTGGTAAGCACCATGTCATCGATCGTTCCAGCGCGACGCAACATCGACAGACCCTGATGCTCGATCGCAGTGATGGCCGCTTCGGCGAAACCCGGCTCGGACCACCGCCGAGGTCCGTCTTTGGAAAGCCAGATCGGTTCGAAGCCAAAACCATAGATAGAACCGAATGGATTGAAGGCATGCCCCATATGCCAGTTAAAGCCGGGGTAGTCCGCACTGCTGCTTCGCTCGATGGAAATCGCCCGATACACATGGCGCATCGGCTTCAGTATAATGATCGGGCCCCTGACAATGATATCGTCATGGCGTGAAGCGAGTTGCTCAAAAAGCGCCCTGATCTGCTTCTTCGTCGTCATTGTCTCGGCCTAACCTCCATGACAATGATCCGTCGAACAGGATTGAACCCTAATTTTATGGCACTCGCCAAGATATCAGCTCGCCGGTCGGGCAAGCCGGCTTTGCCGGTTTTGAGATCATAGACGCAAAGCGTGCCATCTTCTCGGTATTCATAGGCGTCCACACGGATCGACCGCGGATACCCATAAGGCACCTCTTGGCTGTTAACGCCCTCAATGCGTTCTTTGAGGAATGATCGTTCGGCTCGGAAACGGAAGTCGTTTAGAATCGTTGACATATCGCGCAAAGCGCGTGTGGATATCCGTTCCATAAACTGTTCGTGACGGGTAAAGCTCAGGGGAGCCGGCAGCATTGGCGGCGCGATCGGCTAACTCCCTGACATCCGGCAAGCGCCGGCAGGCTAGCTCGGCCTGCTCCTCCGTTATGCGCCCGGAAAAGCTGAGGTCGAACTTGCCGGTCGTGCCGTCTCCCAGCTGATACTCACGGGCGTTGAAGCCCATGACGGCATGCTGGCCGTCGATGCCGTTGGACGGCGATTGCCAGTTGAAAAGGATCGCGCCGCCGAGGAGGATCGCCGGTGCTGCCAGAAGCGGCACGAAAGCCGGCTGCACCGTCGCATCGGGCTCGGGCCCGGACGGCGTCCAGATCGTGCGGGCGACGAGTTCGCCGTCGGGGCCGCCGTTATAGATCGACTGGACATTGCCGCTCCTCTCGAAGCTGGTCTTGTTGCCCTCGGGATCGATGACAGTCTGGCGCTCGTCGAAGCTTACGGCGCGCGAGGCGGCATATTCCGACTGGATCGTCGTGCCCTCGCCGTCCGTGACGGTCTGCTCGAAGATCGAGCCATCCTCGCTCCAGCCTTCGTCGAGCGGGGACCAGCCGGTATCGGCACCCAGCGAGCTGCCATCGGGAGACAGGGGATCTGCCGGGCTGGAGCCGCCACCTCCGCCGGCGCCGCTGGTCCATTGACCGCCGCCGGCATTGCCGGAGGGGACGCGCGGCTGGTTCGGGTTGTATTTGCGGCGCCAATGATCGCGCCGGATCAGGCAAAGCTCGTCGCGCAGCCGCAGCAGGCGCAACCGGGCGGCGCGAAGCTCGCGATCGGCGTACGGACGATGGAGGATGGGCATCTGAGGCTCCTGGACGGGAGTCCCAGTGTGATGCCGCTACGGCAGACGGGGATAAGTTCGGGTGGGCTTCAGCCCGCCGTGGCCTGCCGCCGCGCCAGCGCGTCCCGATAGGCCTGCGTCAGCTCGGCGAGCACGGATTGCTCGGGCTTGGGCGCATCGAGATGGAGATGCCTCAGCTCCTGCATGAAACGCTCCCAAAGGGGCGGGCCGCCTTCGCTGAGCAGTTCGGCGCGGATCGAGAGTTCCTCGGTCACCGGCAGGAAGTTTCGGCCCCACTCCCCCATAGCGGCGAAGACCGGGACGAGCGCGATGCCCATCTCGGTCAGGCTGTAGATCGCCTTCTGCTTGTGGCTGGCGTCGTCGCGGCGCGAGAGCAGGCCCTTCTCGACGAGGCGCTTCAGGCGGTCGGCGAGGATGTTCGAGGCGATGCCCTCGTCCGATTTCGCCAGCATCTCGCGGAAATGCCGGCGGTTGCCGAACATGATGTCGCGCAGCACGATCAGGCTCCAGCGGTCGCCCAGGATTTCCAGCGTCAGATTGATCGGACAGCCCGAACGGCCGGTCTCGCGCATGCTTGTCTCCAAAACCGCTTGCAACATAGGAGCGGTTTCGTTACCCAACAACCGGTTGCAAATCGAAACTGGTTTTGACCGGACCTGTCAGGAGGATGCGATGGCCAAGGTGATCGTCTGGAATCTGATGACCATGGAGGGGTTCTTCGAAGGCAAGGAGAAGTGGGATCTGAGCTTCCATGGCGATGCCTGGGGCGACGAGATCTCCGTGCTCAGCAGCGAGTTCGGCCGCAAGGCCGGGCTGCTCGTCTTCGGCCGCGTCACCTATGAGGGGATGAAGGCCTACTGGACGACGAACGAGGATGAGGGTGAAGGCGAGGTCAAGGGCTTCATGAACGCCCTGCCGAAGCTCGTGGCGTCACGCAGCCTCACCGGCTCCGACTGGAACAATACGACGGTGACGGCGGATATCACCGGAGAGATCACGCGCCGAAAGGCGGAAGCCGGCAAGGACATCTATGTCTTCGGCAGCGCCGAATTGACGGAATCGCTCTTGGCGGCGGGTCTCGTCGACGAGATCATGATCGCGGTCGCGCCGGTTACCATCGGGCAGGGTACGCCCTTGTTCAAGCCGAACGCGGAGAAGCGCCACTACGCGTTGATCGCGGCCCGCCCGCTCAAGAACGGAACCGTGATCCTGCACTATGGCGTCAAGACTGCGGCCTGAGGGCCAGGCTCAGCCGCGCCTCACCAGCAGCACGGCGGCGAGAATGGCGACGCCGCCGAAGGCCTGGACCGGCGTCGGCTGCTCGCCGAACAGCGCCCATGCGGCGAGCACGCTGACCAGAGCCGGCCAGACCATGACGAGCGAGGCGGCGCCGGCGCCATAGCTGCCGAGCGAGAGCGTGATCAGGCCCTGGCCGAGCGCATGGGAGACGAGGCCGAGCGCCGCGACCGCGAGCCAGCCCTGCAGGCTCATCGGAACGATCTGCTCGCCCAGCATCAGCGCGGCGGCGAGGCAGAACACGGCGCAGATCGCGCTGGAGACGAGGCTGACATAGCCGGCGCCGGCCCCGTCGCGGGCGCGGCGCACCGCCAGGATATAGGCGGCATAGGAGAACGCGGCACCGACGGCGAGACTGTCGCCGAAGAGATTGCCGGTGACGCGTTCGGCGCCGGTGAATTTCGGCAGCACCAGCAGGATCGCGCCAGCGACCGCCAGCATCAGCGCGCCAAGGATGCGCCGCGAGGGCTTGTCGCCGAGCAAAAGCCAGCCGCCGAGCACGACGCCGACCGGCGAGAGATTGCCGAGCAGCGAGGCGTTGGCGATGGTCGTATGGCCGAGCGCGGCGTTATAGAGCGTGACGTCGATGCCGAAGGTCAGGCCGGCCAGCGCGACCGCGATGAAGGCGCCGCGACCGATCTTCTCGCCCGCCGGCCTGCGCTGCTCCAGCGCCGTCCAGGCGACCAGAACCGGCAGCGCGAAGAGCATGCGCCAGAAGCCGGCCGCGGCCGGGCCGACATCGGCGAGGCGCACGAAGATGCCGGAAAAGCCGATGCAGGTGGCGCCGGTCAGCAGCGTGAGGAACATCGCCAGCGCGGGCGACGCGGGCCGGACGGGAATGGCAGGGGCGGACATGGTGTTTTCTGACGATCGGTGAAGCCAGCTTCGGCCGCGACGGCGCGGTCTGCTCGGCTTCGTTCGACCAATGATATAGGCCGCTTCCTTCAATCGGAAAAACGGATTATTCTGATTTAACCATTCTTAAAACCGATCGATCGCACCCGTCCCAAGGAGGCACGTCATGACCGCTCATTTCGATCTCGCTGCGCTCGGGATGCTGGTGGCCGTGGCGGAGACCGGTGGCTTCACCGCTGCGAGCGCCCGGCTGGGCCGGACGCAATCGGCGATCTCGGTGCGCATCCAGGATCTGGAGAGCCAGCTCGGCCACAAGCTGCTGGAGCGCTCGCGCCGCGGCGTCACCCCGACCGATGCGGGCGAGCGCCTGATCGCCCATGCGCGGCGCCTGCTCGCCGTCGAGCGCGAGGCGCTGGCCGACCTTGCCGGCGAGACGCCGACGGGGCGCCTGCGCATCGGCGTTCCCGACGACTATATGGACGCCTATCTCAGGCCGCTGATCGCGCGTTTCGCGGTGGAGCATCCCAAGGTCGAGCTCGAGGTCCATTGCGACCTCTCGAAGCGGATCGAGCCGGCGCTGAAGGCGGGCGATCTCGATCTCGCCGTGGTCTCGCAGGATCCGAGCCGGCCGATGGGCGAGGTACTCCGGCGCGAGCCGATGATCTGGGTCGCGGCGCGCGGCCATCGCCCGGAACTGCAGGAGACGCTGCCACTCGCCCTGTTCTCCGAAGGCTGCCGGGCGCGCTCGCGCGTGCTCGGCGCGCTGAACAGCGCGGGACGGGCGTATCGGCTGGTCTTTTCCTGCTCGCATACCTCCGGCGTGCTTTCGGCGGTGGAGGGCGGCTTCTGCGTCACGGCCATTACGGAAAGCGCCGTGCCGCCCTCGCTGCGCCGTCTCGGCGCGACCGAGGGCTTGCCGCCGCTGTTCGAACTGACGGTCGGGCTGATCATGGCGCCGCGTCCGGGGCTGGCGGCGCAGCGTTTTGCCGATGCGCTCCGCGAAGAGATGAGCGCTTTCCGGCAGGCGGCGTGATCCGGTCCATTGCCCTTTCCTTCGCTCATCACTAGTGAAACAGCATGAAATTCCTCGACCAGGCCAAGATCTATGTGAAGGCGGGTGACGGCGGCGCCGGCTGCGTCTCCTTCCGCCGTGAAAAATTCATCGAGTTCGGTGGGCCGAACGGCGGCGATGGCGGGCGCGGCGGCGATATCGTCATCGAATGCGTGCAGGGCCTGAACACGCTGATCGACTTCCGTTTCCAGCAGCATTTCAAGGCCAAGATCGGCGGGCACGGCATGGGTTCCGACCGGCACGGCGCCAATGGTGAAACCAAGGTGCTCAAGGTGCCGCCGGGCACGCAGATCTTCGACGAGGATGGCGAGACCCTGGTCGCCGACCTGACCGAGCCCGGCCAGCGTTTCGTCCTGTGCAAGGGCGGCAATGGCGGCTTCGGCAACGCCTATTTCAAGACCGCGACCAATCAGGCGCCACGCCATGCCAATCCCGGCCTGCCGGGCGAGGAGCGCTGGGTCTGGTTCAGGCTGAAGCTGATCGCAGATGCCGGCCTCGTCGGCCTGCCCAATGCCGGCAAGTCGACCTTCCTCGCCACCGTCACGGCGGCGAAGCCGAAGATCGCCGATTATCCGTTCACCACGCTGCATCCCGGCCTCGGCGTCGTGCGCGTCGACGGGCGCGAGATGGTGCTGGCCGATATTCCCGGCCTGATCGAGGGCGCGCATGAGGGCCATGGCCTCGGTGACCGATTCCTCGGCCATATCGAGCGCTGCCGCGTGCTGCTGCATCTGGTTGAAGGCACCAGCGAGCATGCCGGCAAGGCCTACAAGACCGTGCGCGAGGAGCTGGAGGCCTATGGCGAGGGACTGGCCGAGAAGCCGGAGATCGTCGCGCTCTCCAAGGTCGACGCGCTGACGCCGGAGGTGCTCAAGGAGCAGGTCGCGCGCCTGAAGCGCGCGGCCAAGCGCATGCCGATCATCCTCTCGGCCGCTTCGGGTGAAGGTGTCGATGCGGCGCTCAGGGCGCTCTTCGCCGTCGTCGAGGAAGCGCGTCGCGCGGAAGAGCGCGAGAACGCCCCGGTCGAGGAGACCGGCTGGCGGCCCTGAAGCCGACCCGGCGCTTCAACGGAAATCCCGCCAGGCGCCGACACGGTGGATGCTTTCGCGGTCGCGCTCGGCTTCGCCGAAAGGCGCGACCGGCCAATCCCAGCTTTCATCAGGATCCGGAAGAGCGGCGCCGCGTGTAAGATCGAGGCGATCGATGACCGTACCTGTACGGTCCCTCTCGATCATCTCGACATCGCTCAACAGGGCGACGCGACCGCCGAAGCGGCGGAGATCGGTGAGATGCCAGGCAATGCATTGCGCCGGCAGATCGGCCGGGAGTTGTCCCGCGCGGGCAGGATGATCGTCCAGCCAGTCTTCGACCGGCCAGGCAAGCTGCGACATCAGGTTGGCGGAGATGACGAGGTCGACGGCCGGGTCGGAAGCCAGATCGGCGAGCGGATCGACCCGCCCGCCTTCCTCTCCGGCGAGCCAGCCGATGACGCCAGTGAGATCGCGGGTCAGGAGCCTGACCTTGGGCAGAAGGCGCATGCGCAACCGGATCTGGGGCAGGTGAACGGCATCGACCAGCAGAACCTGCTCGAACCGTTCGCAGAGCAGGTCGAGCGGGATGTCGCGCAGCAGGCCCGAGCCGAGGACGGCGACTTTCCGGTGCTGCGGCAACTCCGCGACGACTTCGCTCACCACGGCGCGGCAGCGCTCGTGATGGGGCGCCCAGGCCCGGCGTTGCCGATTGCCGCGCGCCCAGAGCGCGACACTCTCTGCGACGAGACCGAGCCGGCGCGTCATCCGCGCCGCCGGTGTGGCCAGGCTCAGGAAGAGCTCGGCGAGCATCGCTCGCTCAGGTCAGGGCACCGCGCGCAGCGACCGGCCAGAGCGCCTCGACATGGGCGTCGGGCCCGTGCAGGCCGCGGACGCAGACATACCAGTCGTGCAGGTTGACGGTCGGGTCGCAATGGCCGGGGATCAGCAGCAGACGGTCGCCGCGATGCGGCACCGCGACCGGGTCGCCGGTGAGGATGCCATGCTCGTCGGAGGGCTTGGTGTAGATCACGCCCTCGCGGCGGAAGGGCACGGGCATGCCGGAATCGACCGCCGCCGACTTGTGGCCGGCATCGACGATGGCGCGGTCCGGCACCGGCTTGCTCATCACGCCGGCGAGGACGAAGAGGGCGTGCTCGAAGCTGCGGAAGGGCGTGCCGTCGGCCTGGCGATTGCGGGCGTAATCGGCGTCCATGAAGATGTAGGAGCCCGGCTGGATCTCGTTCCAGATGCCGGACTGCGTCTCCAGCTCATGGGTGCCGGTGCCGGCGCCGGTGACGATTTCGCAGGGCAAGCCGTGATGCTTGAGCCGCTCGACCGTGTTGCGGGCGGCGAGCCCGGCGCGCTCGATCGCCTCGCGCCGTTCGTCGATGGAGCGCATGTGCTGGGCCGAGCCGTGATAGGCATGGATGCCGGCGAAGCGCAGCGTGTTGGAACGCGTGATCGCCTCGGCCAGCCGGACGGCGCCCTCACCGGGGGCGACGCCGCAGCGCCGGCCACCGACATCGATCTCGACATAGACATCGAGCGTCACATCGTTGCGGGCCGCCGCTTCCGCCGCCTCGCGCACGCCGTCGGGATGGTCGACGCAAAGGCCGATCTTGGCGCTGCGGGCGAGCCGGGCGAGACGATCGAGCTTGGCAGCGCCCACGATCTCGTTGGTGACCAGCACGTCGCCGACGCCGCCGGCCACCAGCACTTCCGCTTCGCCCACCTTCTGGCAGCACTGCCCAACTGCGCCATGCGCAATCTGGCGCAAGGCGATCTCCGGGCTCTTATGCGACTTGGCATGGGGCCTGAGCCGGATGCCATGCGCCTGCGTGAAGGCGGCCATGGCGACGAGATTGCGCTCGAACGCGTCGAGATCGAGCACGAGGGCAGGAGTTTCGATCTCGGCGAAGCTCTGGCCGGGCTGGGCCGGCGGGGATAGCGGCATGAGGTCTCCTGAGTCGGTTGTGGCCATGGGAAGACAGCTTCGTGTTCGTAGCAAGGCCCCTCCGCCATGGACCGGCATGCGCCAGTGGCGCTTGCCGGTCTGCCATGATAGGCCCCCGGCATGAAGATCGGCCGCGTCACCGACGACACCCTCGCGCTCTTTGCCCGTGTCTGGCGTGAGCAGATCAGGTCCTACCTCCCGCAGATGCTGATGATTCTCGGCCTCGTCGTGGTCATCGCCGCGACGACGAGCTTCTATCCGCTGCTGATCAAGGCGGCATTCGATGCCTTCGCCGATCCGCTGACAGCCGAATCGACGGGTTTCGTCCGGCGCATGGAGCGATTGGTCTCGAAGTCGATCGGCTACGATATCGGCGTCATCAACGCGGTTGCGACCGTGGTCGTCATCGTCACCGCGATCAAGGGTTTCTCCCTGCTCGCCCAGACGGTGATGACCAACAAGGTCGTCAGCCGCATCGAGGCGAACATGCAGACGGCGCTCTACGGCCATCTGATCGATGCCGATCTGGCGCAGTTGCAGCGAGAGAATCCAGCCTCGCTCACGCAGCGCTTCACCACGGACTTCACCTTCGTGAAGGAGGCGCTGACGCGCATCGTCAACATCGCCATCCGCGACGTCGTCACCGCGATCGCGCTGGTCGGGGCTCTGATCTGGATCGACTGGCAGATGACGCTGGTGGTGCTGCTGATCGCACCGGTGGTCGCCCATCCCATCGGCCGGATCGGGCGCAAATTGCGCCGGATGGCCAGTTCCCAGCAGGAACAGACCGGCCTGATGGCCAATCTCGTCACCGAAAGCCTGCAGGGCGCCCGCGTCGCCAAGACCGATCGGCTCGAGCCCTATCTGAAGACGCGGGCCGCCAACGCGTTCGAGACGATCCGGGCGCTGAAGATGAAGGCAGCCAATGCGCGCGGGCGGCTCGATCCCTTGCTCGAGGTCGGTGGCGGCATCGCGGTCGCCGGCGTGCTCGCCGCCATCGGCGTGCGCATCACCTCCGGCAATTCGACGGTCGGGGATTTCACCGGCTATGTCTCGGCGCTGCTGCTGGCGGCCCAGCCGATGCGCTCGCTCGGCAATCTCAACGCCATCGTCCAGGAGGCCGGAGCCTCGCTGAAACGCTACTACGCACTGATGGACGAGAAGCCGCAGGTGCTCGACCGGCCCGATGCGAAGCCGCTTGCGGTCGGGGCCGGCGAAGTCGCCTTCCGCCAACTCCGCTTCCGTTATCGCGAGGACCAGCGTGCCCTGGAGGGCATCGACCTCGTCGCGCAGGGCGGGAAGACGATGGCGCTGGTCGGCCGCTCGGGCTCGGGCAAGTCGACGCTGCTCGCGCTGGTGCCGCGCCTCTACGACCCGACCGAGGGGCGGATCGAGATCGACGGACAGGACCTGCGCAATGTGACGCTCAGGAGCCTGCGCCGACAGGTCGGCGTGGTCAGCCAGGACGTCGTGCTGTTCGACGACAGCGTGCAGGCCAATATCGCCTTCGGCCGACCTGAGGCCTCGCCGGACGAGATCGTCGCAGCGGCCAAGGCCGCTGCCGCGCATGACTTCATCATGGCGATGCCCGGCGGCTATGACGCCCCGGTTGGCGAGCGCGGCCACAAGCTCTCGGGCGGCGAGCGCCAGCGGGTCGCGATCGCGCGCGCCATCCTGAAGAACGCGCCGATCCTGCTGCTCGACGAAGCGACGAGCGCGCTCGACACGGAATCCGAACGGCTGGTCCAGCAGGCTCTGGCGGGGCTGATGAAGGGGCGCACCACCATCGTCATCGCGCACCGGCTCTCGACCATCCGCGAGGCCGACATGATCGTGGTGATGGACGAGGGCAAGGTCGTCGAGACCGGCAGCCACGATGAATTGCTGGCGCGCGACGGCGCTTATGCCCGGCTGCACCGGATGCAGTTTCTGGAGGGCTGAGCGGACTGCTCAGCCTGCAGGCTGCTTCAGCGCAGTGTTAAGCTCGACGGCGAAGCCTGCATCGAGCGGTGCGCCGTCGCTCCAGCAATGGCGGACGATGGCGATGCGGCCCGAATCGATCAGGCTGTTCTCGTCGCCCGACCTGCTGGTATGCGGGCGGCCACGGCGGATGCGCCAGACGATCTTCTCGCCTTCTTCGGAGACGATATCGGCGGCGCCCGCGATCTTGTCGCGGCCGATACCGGCGAGACCGATCTGGGCCGGCAATTCCTTCGGCAGGTTGACGCTCAGGAACGTGCCTTCGCGGGTCCATTGCGCGCGCGTCCGCCAGAGATTCTCGATCAGGGTCGCCAGCGCCGCGACATCGCGCTCCTCCGAGGTTCCGCCCTTGGTGCGGGAGAAGCCGATTGCGGGGCGATTCCAGAAGCTCGCCTCGCGGGCGATCGAGAGCGTGCCGGAATAGGCGGCGTCCTCGGCGGCATTGCGCCCGTCATTGACGCCGGAAAGCACGAGGTCGGGCGCACCGCCATCGCGGAACAGCACGGTCATCGCCGCGACGACGCAGTCGGCCGGCGTGCCGTTCAGCGCGTAGACCTGCGGCTCGCGCCGGCTGAGCGTCAATTCCTTGTCGAAGGAGAGATGATGGCTCGCGGCCGTCCATTTCCGCTCGGGCGCGACGACCCAGATATCGGAGGCGATGCGGGCAGCAGCCTTGCGCAGCAGGGCGATGCCGGGAGCGTCGATGCCGTCGTCATTGGCGATGAGGATGCGCATGGTCAGATCTCGATGGTGTCGCCGGGTTTCATGCCGGTGACGAGCTTGGGAATGTCGGCTGCCAGCAAGGCAGCGGTCGCCGCATCGCAGGAATGGGCGAGGATGCGGCCGGCACCGCTCGCCGCCGCGAGCGCGATATTCTCCGGTAATGTCGGATGGGTCGGGAAGCGCAGCCAGTCGGCCTTGCCGGCTGCCAGCATCAGATCGGCGGGACTGCCCTTGGGGATGCCGCCGGTCAGCAGGACCGGATGGCGCTCGCGACGGGCCTGCGCGAGCGCAGCCTTTGAGGGACCGGCGAGCCCCATCCCGTCATCGACGAGCAGGGCGGCGGCCGGGAGCGGCTGTCCCTCTTCCCAGAGCAGGGCCTCGGCAAAACGCGCCGAAAGAACGTTGGCGGCACCGGGCTTCAGCCAGGCCGGGGCCGCAATCTGCTGGGCCAGCGCCTCGCGCATCGAGGGGTGAATGGCGATCGGCGTCTCGATCAGCCCGATCAGCTCGATGGAGCGGCCAGAGAGCGGTGTCGGCAGGACGGCACCCTGCGGATGCGTCGCGAGCCAGCGCGTGATGGCTGAGCCGCGTTCGGCGGCGGGTATGCGGTCCGGACCGTAGGAGGCATCGACCAGCAGCAGGTCGCAGGGCGGCAGTGCGTCCATGGCGAAGACCGGGCTGTCCGGCACGACATCGCCGCAATAGCCGAGGCTGCGGCCGCCTGCGCTGAGATGACACCAGATGCCGCCGACGACATGGCCGCTGCGGCCGGTGCTGATCGCGATCGGGCCGAGGGCGAAATCCGCGCCGGGCGCGATGATCTCAACATTGGCTTCCTTGGCGAGAGCCCGCTCCTGCGAGGTGGCATAGGCTGCAAGCGTTGCATCCGTCTCGACGGCGGATTCGGCGGTCATCAGGATGCGGCCGGGAAAGCCATTGGCGAGGCACCAGCCGAGCGCCGCGACATGGTCCTCGTGGGCGTGGGTGACGATGATCGCGTCGATGCGTTCGAGTTCGGCTCGCGTGATCGCCGGATGGTAGGCGGCCCCTCGCGCGCTGGTATCGACGCCGACATCGAGCAGGAGCCTAGTCCCGCCATGTTCGACGCCGATGCAGGTCCGGCCCTTCTCGCCGATCCCGCCATGAACTGTCAGTTTCATGCCGCCGGTCTCACGCAGCCCTGTCCAGGGCGATGTTCTCCGGGATGATCCAGCCGTCGGTGATGGCGATGCCGATCGTCTGGCCGGGCTGGGCGGGCGCGGGTTCGGCCGCGTCGAGATGCAGGACGATGTCCTGATTGCTGGCGGGGCGGGCTTCCATGCGGAAGAAGCCGCCCTGATAGGACAGGCGCTCGACCGTCGCGGCGAGGCCGTCCTGTCCGGTTGCGGTGATGCCGATATCGCGGGCGCGCAGGCAGAGTTTTGCCTGGCCGGTAACGGCTTGGTCGGGCCGGCAGCGCACGACGGCTTCGACGCCGAGCACGCTGACCTTGCAATGGCCCGCCTGCGGAGCGGACAGGATCGTGGCCGGCAGCACCATGCCTTCGCCGATGAAGCCGGCCACGGTCACGTTGGCGGGCTCGCGATAGAGCAGCGAGGGCGTGGCGAGCTGGAGCAGGCGGCCGCGATCCATCACGGCGATGCGGTCCGCCAGCGCCATGGCCTCGGCCTGGTCATGGGTGATGTAGACCATGGTCGTGCCGGTGCGCTCGTGGAAGCGGGCGAATTCCTCCTCCATCGAGGCGCGTAAGTGCACGTCGAGATTGGCGAGCGGCTCGTCGAGCAGCACCAGCGAGGGCTCGGTGACGAGGCAGCGGGCGAGCGCGACGCGCTGGCGCTGGCCGCCGGAGAGGAGGCCGGGCCGGCGTTCGGCGAAGCCGTTCAGCCCGACGAGATCGAGCGCGGCGGCGACGCGTTTCGACCGCTCGGGATCGCGCACGCCGGCGACGGTGAGGCCATAGGCGACGTTCTCGGCCACGGTCATATGCGGCCAGAGCGCATAGGACTGGAAGACGATGCCGAGCTTGCGATGCTCCGGCGGGATATGGGTCTGCGCCGAAGAGACGAGCCGCTCGCCGATGCTGATCCGGCCGCCGTCGAGCTTGTCGAAGCCGGCGATCTGGCGCAGCAGCGTGGTCTTGCCGCAGCCGGAAGGGCCTAGCACGGCCAGGAACTCGCCGTCCTCGACCGCGATCGAGACGTCGTCGAGTGCGAGATAGGTGCCGAAGCGCTTCTGCGCGCGGTCGATGGTCAGTCGCGCCACGGCAGGACTCCCTGGGGCAATTTCTGGGCAAAGAGGCTGGTGGAGGCCATCAGGCCGATGGTGACGAGCACGGTCACGGCCGCCAGCGCCGAGGCATAGGTGGAATCGCCGCCCTGCTCGAAGGAAAAGACGACGACGCCGAGCGTCTCCGCGCCCGAGGACCAGAGCAGGGCCGAGACGGTGAGCTCGTTGAAGGCCGTGAGGAAGACCAGCAGCGCGCCCGCGACGGCGGCCGGCGCGACCAGCGGGAAGATGATCGTGACGAGGCGGCGCGGCAGGCCGGCGCCGGCGATCTGGGCGGCCTCCTCCAGCGTGCGGTCGATCTGGAGATAGCCACTGATGACGGGGCGCAGGCCCAGCACCAGGAAGCGGGCGAGATAGGCGAAGACGATGATCCAGATCGTGTTGTAGAGCGAGACGTTCACGACCGGCAGCGGCTTGAGGAAGAGCAGGATCGCGGCGATGGCGAGCACGACGCCGGGCATCGCATAAGGCAGTTCGGCCGCGAGGTTGAGCAGGCGCAGGGCTCGGGACTTCTTCCAGACGATGAAATAGCCGAGCGGCACGCAGATCAGGACGATCAGGGTGGCCGCGCCCGCCGACATCAGGAAGGAATTGACGAAGGCGCGCCGCGAGGCAGCGTGCTCGAACAGGACATAGGCGTAGTTGGCGAGCGTCGCGGTCTTCGCGTTGAGCGGCACGCCGAAGGCCGGGATCAGCGAGGTCGAGAGCAGGCCGAGGAAGGGCATGGCGAGCACGAGGATCGCGAAGCTCCAGAGCGCGATCTCGACCGGCCGGCGCCAGCGGCCGAGCTCGAAGGGGCGCGCCGCGCTCGAGGTCGTGGTGATCCGGAAATCGCGGCGGCGCAGCATGACATCCTGCAGGAGGATGCCGACCATCGCGATGACGCCGATCAGCAGGGAGAGGATCGCGACCTCGGAGAGCACGCCGGGGCCGAGGCCCGCGAGGCGCTGGTAGATCAGCGTCGGCAGGACGAGGAAATTGCCGGGAATGCCGAGGAAGGCGGGGATGCCGAAATTGCCGAGGCTGGAGACGAAGCAGAGCGCGATGCCCGCGACGAGCGGTGGCGTCATCAGCGGCAGGACGACGGTGCGCAGAACGGTGAGCGGGCTCGCGCCAGCGGCGAGGCCGGCCTCGATCAATTCCTTAGGCAGGGCGCGCAGGCCGGCGCGCAGGGTCAGGAAGACCAATGGCGCATATTGCAGGCCGAGCAGCAGGATGATGCCTTCGCGCGAATAGAGCGGGTTGCGGCTGCCGAGCGGCGGCGCCATGCCGATGAGCTTGAGCAGCGTGCTCGACGGGCCGAAGAGCTGGAGCCAGGCCAGCGCCGTGACCTGCGGCGCGATCATCAGCGGCAGGACGAAGCAGAAGGTGAAGGCGTTGCGGGCGCGGATATCGGTCAGCGTCGCGAGCAGCGCGACCGTCCCGCCGATCAGCGTGGCGAGGATCGTGCCGGCGATGGCGGTGGTGAGGCTGTTCCAGGTCGCGGTCCAGGTCGCCGGGCTCGCCATGACTTTGCCGAGCGCCGTCGCCGAGAGCTGGCCGCCGGGGGCGAGGCCCTCGACGATCAGGCGCCCGATCGGCAGCAGCGACAGGAGCGCGACGAGGCCGACGAGCCCCCAGAGGAGGCCCGTCTCCTCGACGCGCGTGCGCAGCGTCGCGGGATCGGCGAGGGACATGCGCACCGCGTCCGGGCTCAGTTGCCGAACATCGTGGCGAAGCGAGCCTTGTCGGCCTCGGTCGCCTTGACCACGGCCGCGATGTCGGAGGCCATGACGTTGATCCTGGTGCCTTCCGGCAACCAGGCGGGCGACCCGACGCTGGGCTTGGCCGGGATATAGCCCATGGCGAGCGCAAGCTTCTGGCCGTCATCGGAGAGGATGAAGTCGACGAAGGCCTTCGCGGCGGCCTCGTTCTTCGTGGTCTTCACGATGGCGACGGGCTCGGTCACCGCAGGCGCGCCTTCCTTCGGGAAGACGAACTCGATCGGCGAGCCCTGCTTCTTGGCGTTGAAGGCCATGAAGTCGACCAGCACGCCATAGGATTTCTCGCCGGTCGCGACGGATTTCAGGACGGCGCCATTGCCGCGTACGGCGACGGCTTCGTTGGCCTTCAGTCCCTCGAACAGCTTCCAGCCGAGATCGGGCCGGGCCGTCATGGTCGAGAGCATGATCGCGGCAGCACCCGAATAGAGCGGGCTCGGCATCGAGATCTGGCCCTTGTAGGCGGGCTTGTCGAGATCGGTCCAGGAGGTCGGCTTCTCCTTGGCGCCGGTGTTGTAGGCAATGCCCGTCGTGATCAGCTTCGAGCCGAAATAGGTCTTGTCGGCGTCGAAGGAGCCGGCCTGCAGGCCCTCGGTCTTCGCGCCGGGATAGGCGAGGAGCTGCTTCTGGCCCTTCAGGATTTCCATGCTCGCGGCATCCGCGATCAGGAGGACGTCGGCGCCGGGCTGGCCGGCCGAGATCTCGGCGGCGAGCTTGCCCATCACCTCGGTCGTGCCGGAGCGGAAGATGTCGATCTCGATGCTGGGATAGGCCTTCTTGAAGGCCGCGACGGTCTGGGCTGCGTCCTTTTCCGGCTGCGAGGTGTAGAGCACGAGCTTGCCCGAGGGCGCCTGTGCGAAGGCGGGTGCGGCGGCGAGCAGGGCGGCAGCGGCGGTCATCATCAGGCCGTGTCGCGTGAAGCGGCGTCGTGTCAGGGTCATGATCTCATCTCCTCCGTTGTCGCGATGCCGACCTTTACGCCAAATGCGCCGGCCGATCTTCGTGTCAGATCGTCATGTCAGTTCGCTTCTTGCCGGTCATCCGCGCTGCGGCGACCGGCCAGCATCTTCCTTCACAGAAGCAGCTCGGGGTTTTCAAGGGCCTCGCGCAGATCGGCCATGAAACGGGCCGCCGCGACGCCGTCGACGATGCGGTGATCCGAGGACAGCGTGAAATTCGCCATCGGCCTGAGCACGATCTGGCCATCGCGCCCGACCGGCTTGTCGACGGTGCGGCCGACCGCGAGGATCGCGCCCTGCGGCGGGTTGATGATCGCGGTGAACGAGTCGACGCCGTACATGCCGAGATTCGAGATGGTGAAGGTGCCGCCGCCGAGCTCGGCCGGTGTCAGCGTGCGCTTGGCCATGCCCTCGCGCAGCCTTGCGAATTCGCGGGTCATGGCGGGCATGTCCATGGCGCCGGCATCGCGCAGCACGGGCACGACGAGGTCGCCGTCCCGCTCCATGGCGATGCCGATATCGATGCGCTCGTGGAAGCGGGTCGCCTCGCCCTCGACGGAGGCGTTGATGACCGGGTGGTCGCGCAGAATGCGGGCGGCGACGCGGGCGATCAGCACGGTGAGGCTAGGCTTGGGCGCGCCGATGCGCTCGTGGCGTTTGGCGAGGCGGCCGAGCAGGTCCCGCGCGGCGCTCATCTCGATCTCGGAGGTGAGATAGAAATGCGGGGCGCTGCGCATGCTCTCGGAGAGCCGGTTCGCGACGATGCGGCGGATGGCGGAGAAGGGCTGCAGGCGGCCTTCGGAGGCAGTCGCCGGTAGGGCCGGTGTGGGACGCGCCTCCTGCGCCGGAGCGCAGCGCGGCCGCTCTTCCAGATGGCGCTTCACATCCGCTTCGCCGATGCGTCCGCGCGGGCCGGTGCCGGTCACGGTCTTGAGGTCGAGCGCGTTCTGGCGGGCGATACGGCGGGCGAGCGGGGTCGCGCGCAGGCCGGACGAGGTCGGTGCGACCGCAATCACCGGAGCGGCCGGCGCCTCGGTCTTCGAAACGGATGTGGCAGCCGCCACGGTAGCCGCGGCGGCTGCCGGCTCGGACGGCGTGCTGGCGGGCTCGCCGTCGAGATAGATCCACGCAACGGGGGTCCCGACCGAGATCGGCACGCCGGTCTCCGCCCTGATATTCCGGATCGCGCCGCTGGCGGGGGCCTCCACCTCCATCACGGCCTTGTTGGTGCCGATCTCGAAGATGGTGTCGCCCTGGCGGACTTGGTCGCCTTCCTTGACATGCCAGGCCTCGATCGTGCCCGTCTCCATGTCCATGTCGACCTTGGGAAGGATGACCTCGATGGGCATCAGGCTTCCCCGCGGCGGACGAGATTGGTGGCGGCGGTGACGATGTCGTCCTCCTGCGGGACGGCCGCCTTCTCCAGAACCGGATTGTAGGGGATCGGCGCGTCGGCGCCGCCGAGCCGGATGATCGGCGCATCGAGGAAGTCGAAGACCTCGCTTTCGGCGATCATCGCCGAGATCTCGGCGCCGATGCCCATGGTCTTTACGCCCTCGTAGACGACCAGCAGGCGATGCGTCTTGCGGACGCTCTCGGCGATGGTGGTGAAGTCGATCGGACGGATCGAGCGCAGGTCGATCACCTCGGCCGAGATGCCGTCTGCGGCGAGTCGCTCGGCCGCGGCCTCGGCCTTGCGGGCCATGATCGAGGAGCCGACGATGGTCACATCCGTGCCCTCGCGGCGGATCGCCGCCTGGCCGATCGGCACGCGATAGGCTTCGGCTGGGACATGGCCCTTGGTCTTGTAGAGCAGCTTGTGCTCGAAGATCAGCACCGGATTGGGGTCGTCGATCGCGGCGAGCAGCATGCCCTTGGCGTCATGCGGCGTGCTCGGCTGGAGCACCTTGAGACCCGGAACATGGGCGAACCAGGCTTCCAGGCTCTGGCTGTGCTGGGCAGCCGCGCCCGTGCCCGAGCCGCCGGGCAGGCGCACGACCATGGGCACGCTCGCCTTGCCGCCGAACATGAAGCGGATCTTCGCCGCCTGGTTGACGAGTTGCTCCATGGCGAGCGTGACGAAATCGGAGAACTGGATTTCCAGCACCGGGCGCATGCCGGTGATCGCGGCGCCGACCGCGGCGCCGGCAATGCCGAGCTCGCTGATCGGGGTGTCGATCACGCGGTCCTTGCCGAAGCGATGGACGAGGTCGCCGGAGACGCCGAAGGCGCCGCCATAGACGCCGACATCCTCGCCGAACAGGAAGACGCGCTCGTCGGCTTCCATCGCCTGGCCGAGCGCCTCGCGCACGGCCTCGGCATAGGAGAGCTCGCGGATCTCGCTCACGGCTTCGAGCGTGTCAGAGGGCATAGACGTCACGGGTCAGGTCTTTCGGATCGGGGTCCGGGCAGGCGCGGGCGAATTCGACGGCGGCGTCGATGTCGCGCTGGGCATCCTCTTCGAGCTTCATCAGCGCGGCCGCGTCGAAGCGGTCATGGGCCTTGAGTTCGTCCTCGAGCCGCCGGATCGGGTCCTGGTTGCGCCATTCCTCGATCTCTTCCTTGGAGCGGTAGAGATTGCGGTCGCTCTTGGAATGGCCGCGCCAGCGATAGGTCTTGCACTCGATCAGCGAGGGCCCCTCGCCGGAGCGGGCGCGCTCGATCGCGACCTTCGCGACGGCTGCGACGGCGGCGAGGTCGTTGCCATCCAGGCAATGGCCGGGCATGCCATAGGCGCTCGCGCGGTCGGCGACGTTCGGCACCGCCATGGCGCGGTTGATGTCCATCGACATGCCGTATTTGTTGTTCTCGCAGACGAAGACGACCGGCAGCTTCCAGATCGAGGCCATGTTCAGCGCCTCGTGGAAGGCGCCCTCGTTCGAGGCGCCGTCGCCGAAGAAGACCATGCAGACGCGGCCGTTCTTCTGCGCCTTGATGCTCATGCCGACGCCGACCGCGATCGGCAGGCCGCCGCCGACGATGCCGTTGGCGCCGAGATTGCCGCCCTCGACATCGGCGATATGCATCGAGCCGCCACGGCCCTTGCAATAGCCGGTCTCCTTGCCGAAGAACTCGGCGAACATCAGCTTCGGCTCGGCGCCGCGCGCGATGCAGTGGCCATGGCCGCGATGGGTCGAGAGGATGTAATCGTGGGCCTCCAGCGGCAGCGTCGTGCCGACGGCGCTGGCTTCCTGGCCGATCGAGAGATGCATCGTGCCGTGGATCAGGCCGCGCATATAACTGGCCTCTGCGGCTTCCTCGAACTTGCGGATCAGGTGCATGCGGGTCAGCGCCTGCGCCACCGTTGCGTCGTCGAGCGCGGCGAGTTCCGGCCGCTGGTTCGGCTTCTGGTCAGCGCTCATGCCTGGGCTCTGGAGGTCAGCGCGGCGATCATCGCGTCCTGCGCACGGCGCACTTCGACGATCTTCAACCGCTCGTCGGGGGCGGCGTCGGCCAGCGTGATCAATTCGCCCTTGCGGACGGGCCGCGTCACGGTCGCGCCCTGGGCGAGGCCGATCGGCAGCGCTTTGCGCGCCTGCGCATCGGCGCGGGAGAGGGCGAAGCCGCGATAGCCGTATTCGCCGATGGCATCGAGCGTCTCGCCGACGGCGAGATCGCGCTTGGCGACGCAGCCGACCTCGGAGGTCGGCACCGGCAGCGGGCGCATATGGCTCTGGTTGAAGATGACAGCGGCCGCGGCCGAGAGCGGCACTTCCAGGCTCGTCAGGTGATAGGGGCGGAAGAAGGAGTAGTACGGGCCGGGGCCGAGATGCAGGTCGCTCATCCGCTCGCGGACGCGGGGATGGCGCATCTCCGCGACGGCGAAGACGCCGGGAGCCACGCCTTTGGCAACGGAGAAGTCGACGATGCCCTTCTGCGAGAGCAGGCCGCCCTCTTCCTTCGGGCAGAAATAGTTCTGGAGTTCGTCCTTCGGCGCGGCCGGGCCGTGCATGCCGGGGATATCGGGCACGAAGCCGCAGGCATTGGCGATGGCGACCATCTCGACCATCGTCTTCGAACCGTCGACGAACTCGACCAGCATACGCGGATTCATGTTCCGGCGGGTGGCTTCCTCGACATAATCGGCCGGCACGGCATCGATGCGGAACGGGTTGTTCTTGCCCTTGCCGGCGGCGACCACCGGATAGCCCATGGCGCGGACGAAATTGATCAGCTCCATCGCGGCGGCGGGCTCGTCGCCGGCGCCGAGCGTATAGACGACGCCCGCCTTGGCCGCCTCGACCGCGAGATAGGAGCCGATGGTGATGTCGGCCTCGACATTCATCATCACGATATGCTTGCGCGCGGCGATCGCAGTCAGCGCGACGCGCGAACCGGCCTCGGGATTGCCGGTCGCGTCGATGATGACGTCGACATGGGGGGAGCGGCAGATCAGGTCGAGCGAGGTCGTGGCGGCGATGCGGCCCTTGCGACGGCTGGCGTCGAGCCCGGCTTCGTCGGTGACATTGTCGACCTCGCCCTTGCGCCCGGCGAGTGCGGCGGCCTCCGCGACGCGATCCGGCGCGATATCGGCGACGGCGGCGATTTCGATGCCGGTCATCTGGGCGATCTGGACGACGATGTCGGTGCCCATCTGCCCGGCGCCGATCAGGCCGACGCGGACGGGCTTGCCGGCCTTGGCACGCAATTCGAGGGCTTCCGCCAGGGACAGGCCGGCGACGGGCGCGCCCAAAGGCGGCTGCGGCTGGATCGCGGCCATCGTCACTGTCTCTCCCTAAGGACATATGTTCTTATACGGGAACAAAAGAACATGTCTTTCGTCCTGTCAAGCGCACAGATGTTCAAACAGGTTGCCTAGGCCGCATGATGCGGTGATGGTGGCGCAGGTGCCCGAGGCGGCACGGCAGGGAGCACTCGTGGAAGACGCATTCGGAGCAGGGCTGATCCAGGGCGAGATGCCGGTCGCGGAGGCGAAGGTCCGCGCCGCCTGGCTTTACTATGTCGAGGGCCTGACCCAGGAGCAGATCGCCGAGGCGCTGGGCTTAAGCCGGATCAAGGTGATCCGCATGCTGGCGGCGGCGCGCTCCGAAGGGCTGGTCAAGATCAGGATCGATGCGCGCTCGGCCCGGCAGGCCGGGCTTGAGCGTGGCCTCGTCACGGCTTTCGGCCTGAAGGAGGCGGTGGTGGTGCCGGCGGCGCGCGATGCGGCCAGCGTCTCCGCGCTCGTCGGCTATGCCGCGGGCTTGTGGCTCTCCGACAATCTCACCGACAACATGTCGCTGGCCGTCGGTTGGGGGCAGACCCTGCATCTGGCGCTGCGGGGCATGCAGCCGCGCCAGGTCGAGGCGATGTCGGTGGTCTCGCTGCTCGGCGGGCTTACCCATTCGCGCAGCATCAACCCCTCGGCGGTGGCGCGCCGCGTCGCCGACATGTTCGGGGCTGACTGCTTCCAATTGACCGCGCCGGTCTTCGTCTCGAATGCCGAAATCCGCGATGCGCTCTGGCGCGAGCCGACCCTGCGCGACCTGCTCGACCGGGCCCGCGCCGCCGATGTCGCGCTGGTCAGCGTCGGCGATCTCGTCGCGGATTCGACGCTGTTCCGCGAGGGGCTCTTGCCGCAATCGGATCTGGCCGGACTGAAGAAGGCGGGCGCGGTCGGCGACCTCGTCTGCCATTTCATCGATGCCGAGGGCGAGCTGGTGGACCATCCAGTGAACCGGCGTATCATGGCGGTGAGCCCGGCCGATCTCAGGGGAATCGGCCTCGTCGCGATCGCGGCCGGCGGCGCCCATAAGGAACATGCGATCCGCGCGGCCTTGCGGGCGAGCGCGGCGAAGGTGCTGATCACGGATGAAGGCGCTGCAGAGGCCTTGCTGGCCGGCAGCGCGGAACCGGCGCCAAAGGCAGCCGAACGGGAGAGACGAGATGGCCAATAATTTCGAGCAGTTCGCGCGCAACTCCCTGCAGTTCCGGCCGTCCGACATCCGTCTCATGCTGGAGCGGGTGCATTCCCATGTCGTGAAGCCGCGCATGACGGCCGAGGAATTGCTGGAAGTCGTGCAGGGTCTCGGCTTTACGACCGTCGAGGCCTTTGGCGACCAGATCGGACTGGAGCGGCGGACCTCCGAGAGCTGGGCGCGCTACGGATTGTCGCGCGATGCGGCGCAATTGCTGCTGGCGCTGCTGAACTATCGCCAGCGCCTGCTCGACGCGATGGACGATTTCGAGAAGACGACCCAGATCCCGCTGGACGGCTTCTTCGAGAACCAGCAGCTGCCGTAACGCGTCAGCGGCAGAACTCGGCGCAGCCGGCTTCCCAAAATGCTTTGCCGGATTCAAGCGCCGGCACGGAGGGCCGCGGCTTGCGGCCGGGCAGATCGGCGGGGGCAGGCTTGACCTGTTCCCACCAGCCATGGGCGCATTCCGAGCGGAAGGCCATCTGGTCGGAGATCGAGGTGCCCTCCTGCTCCAGAACGGTGTCGAGCGCCGCGCAGGCCTCGCGCAAGCGGGCGTCGTGTTCGTCGCTGGGATCGTTGGCGTAGTCGTGGAAGGCTTCGGTGAAAGCCGCCATTTCGCGGGCGATATGCGGCCAGTCGGAGCGCTGGAGGCTCCAGGCACCCATCCATTCGCGCACGACGGTCTCGACCGCCTCGGCCTTCGGCTTGTCCTTGACCTTGCGGGCCGTGGTCAGCATGTGGCGCATCAATTCGGCGCGGGCATGGGCGTGGCGGGCACGCAGGGCCGCCTCCTGCATCTGCGCGATGGCTTCCGCCGCTTCCTGCTGCAGCGCTTCGACGAAATGCGGCATGGTCTGGTCTCTCAGGGCAACGTGGCGAGGCGTTCGATCATCCGCTCGAACAGCTCATGGGCCTGCACGGCCGCGACGACATGGGCGTTGGGCTGGCGCCTGAGGCGGCCGTTCCAGTCGATCGTGGTGCGTCCGCGCAAGGGACCGTCGCCGGTCTCGACCGTGACGAAGCAGTCGCGCCCCTCGAACAGCTCGGGCCAGAGCAGGAAGGCGATGACGCAAGGGTCGTGCATCGGGTGGCCGTTCGAGCCGAGACCGTCGGGGCGCGGGCGTGTCAGCATGCCGTGAACGGCCTTGCCGGTGGCGGTACCGAGCGCGCCGATTCGGGCGATCTGGTCATGGCTGGCGATGGCCTGGAGCGTGACGCCGAGGCCGAACATCACGATCGGCCGGCCGCAGCCGAAGACCACTGCCGCGGCATGCGGATCGACATAGGTGTTGAACTCGGCCGCCGGCGTGATGTTGCCGAGCCCGATGGCGCCGCCCATCAGCACGATGCGCCTGACCTTCGGCAGGATGTCGGGTGCCAGCCGGAAGGCGAGCGCGAGATTGGTCAGCGGGCCGAGTGGGCAGAGCGTGATGCCGTCCGCAGGCGCGGCACGACATAGATCGATGATCGCCTGAACGGCATGTCCGGGCGCAGCCGAGCTTTTCGGCTGAGGCAAATCGGCGCCGGCCAGCCCATCGGGGCCGCAGACGAATTCCGCAGTTTCGAGCGCGACGACCAGCGGTCCCTCGGCGCCGCGATGAACCGGGACGTTTTCGCGGCCGGCGAGGTCTCGGATGCGCAAGGCATTCGCCGTCGTCTGCGCGACCGGGACATTGCCGGCGACCGTGGTGATCGCCTTGAGGTCGATATGCTCGGTGCTGGCGAAGGCGAGCAGCAGGGCGACGGCATCGTCCTGGCCGGGATCGGTGTCGATGATGATGGCTTCGCGCATCGCTTCAGGCCGCCTTGGCGTTGCCGGCCATGATCATATGGGCGATGTCGTCAGCAGTGAGATCGCCGAGCGGCCGGTCGACATATTTGCGACCGGCGCCCATGATCACGACGCGATCGGCCAGCGCCACCACGTCGCGCATATTGTGGCTGATCAGGATGACTGTTCGGCCGTCGGCTTTGAGCTTGCGGATGAGGTCGAGGACGAGCGCGCTTTCCTTGACGCCGAGCGCGGCGGTCGGCTCGTCCATGATGATGATCTCGGCGTTCCAGCGCAGCGCGCGGGAAATCGCGACCGCCTGGCGCTGGCCGCCCGAGAGCCGTTCGACCGGGCGCGTCATGTCGGTGACGGCGGCGGAGAGCTGCGCGAGATAGCGCTGCGATTCCGCGATCATCTTCTTCTTGTCGAGGACGCGCAGGAAGGGCAGCAAAACGGGCTTGGTCAATTCCGAACCCATGAAGACGTTCTGGGCGATCGAGAGGCGCGGCGCCAGCGCCAGATCCTGGTAGATCGTCGCGACGCCGTTCTCGAGCGCGTCATGCGGCGAGGCGAAGGTGACCGGCCTGCCGCGCAGGCTGATCGTGCCGCTTGTCGCCTCCTCGGCACCGGAGATCACCTTTATCAGGCTCGACTTGCCGGCGCCGTTATCGCCGCAGAGTGCCACGACCTCGCCCTTGAAGATGTCGAGATCGACATCGCGGACGGCCACGACCGGGCCATAGGCCTTGCCGATGCCACGCAGCGAGAGGAGGGGGGTGGACGATTGCCCGGGATCGGTGGTCTGCATCTCGCGCTCTCCTTCCTTCTCCCCTCGGGGGAGAAGGTTGGCCCGGCGTCAGCCGGGTCGGATGAGGGAATGACGGGCGGGAGCGGAGCTAGTCCGCCCTCATCCGTCAGCGCTTCGCGCTGCCACCTTCTCCCCCGAGGGGAGAAGGAAGAGCACTCACTTCTTCAGGAACTGCTGGACGTTGTTCTTGTCGACCAGCACGGCTTCCGTGAAGAGATAGGGGCCGGAGGTGATGCTCTCCTTCGGCTTCTTCTCGACGACGATCGCCTGGATCGCGTCGACGGCCTGCTTGCCCATCTCGTCGAAGGGCACGGCGACGGTCGCCATGAAGGTCGAGTTCGGGTCGGCGATGCGCTCGTAGCTTTCCTTGCCGCCATCGACCGAGACCAGCGGGATCTGGCCCTTCTTCACGCCTTGAGCCTGCAGGAGGTCGTCGATGATATAGGCCTGGCCGTCGAACGAGGCCCAGATGCCGTTGATCTTGCCCTGGTTCTGCAAGAGCAGCGCCTGCATGCCGGCGCGGACGTCGTCGCGCCAGCTCTGGGTGCGGGCCATCGAGAACTTGCCGAGCTCCTTCACCGCCTGGTTCTCGGCGAGGACGGCATCGAGCAGACGCCCGCGGATGCGCGAGGCGACGTTGAGGTCGAAGCGGGCCGAGACGATGTTGCCCTGGTAGCCGAGCTGGCCGAGCAGGTAGAGCGCAGCATCGGCACCGACCTTGTACTCGTTGGTCTGGATGTCGAAGAGCGCGTGCGGGCTCGAGCCCGACTGCACGGTGATCACCGGGATCCTGGCATCCTTCGCCGCCTTGAACTGCGCGTCGGCCTCGACCGGCTTGCCCATGGCGATGATGATGGCATCGACCTTTTTCGCGATCAGCGCGTCGAACTGCTCGGCATGCTTGGGCAGCGCGCCTTCCGAGTTCAGCAGCGTGACGTTCCAGCCCTTGGCCTTGGCAGCGGCCGCCGCGGCATTGGCGACGCGGGCATGCGTTTCCGATGTAAACTGGAAGCCGATGATGCCGACCTCAAAGGCGCTCGCGGACTGGCCGAGCGCGACGAGCGCAGCCGCGGCCAGCAGCATTTTCCTCAAACCCAACATGAAACCCACTCCCCTTATTCTGCTTTTCGTTGCTGAAATCAGACCTTGAACGCCGCCTTCTTCATCGCGCTGGCCGAGAAGGCGACCGAGCCAATGATGATCGCGCCGAGCACGATGTCCTGGATGTAATAGGGCGCGCCCATCAGCACCAAGCCGTTGCCGAGCACCTTGAGCACCAGCGCCGCGAAAACCGTGCCGGGAATGTTGGGTTTGCCGGGCTCGAACATGGTCATGCCCAGCAGCACGGCGGCGATGGCATAGAGCAGGTAGTCGCCCGCCATGTTCGGCGCGGCCGAGGACAGGTTGGCGGCGAGCAGCATGGCCATGAGTCCGGCGAAGACGCCGGAGAGCAGGAGGCCGATGCGCTTCATCCGGGCGGTGGCGATGCCGGCCAGCCGCGCCGCCTCGTCCGCTTCACCGGTCGCGACCATATGCGCGCCGGTGCGGGTCCATTTGACGAGGCCATAGGCGAAGAGCGTCGCGCCCGCCATCCAGAGCACGAGATTGGGAATGCCGAAGGAGTAGCCGCGGGCGAGCCCGGTGAAGCCGACCGGCCAGCGCCCGACGAAGGCGACGCCTTGCGTGATCATGAAGGCAAAGCCCTTGGCGATGGCGGCGGTGCCGAGCGTCATGATCAGCGAGGGGATGCGCAGCACGGTGACGCCGTAGCCGTTCAGCGTGCCCAGCACGATGCCGACGCCGATGGCCGCCGATACCGCGACGGCCGGCGGATATTGCGCATGGACGAGCCAGCCGCAGACGACGGCGGCCAGGCTCGCCATTTCCGCGACGGAGAGATCGAGCTCGGCCACGGTAAAGGCCAGCGCGAAGCCGAGCGCGAGGATGGCGAGGAAGCTCGTGTCCTTCAGCACGTTGATGATGTTCATCGTGCTGGCGAAGTTCGGCGCGAAGATCAGGAAGAACAGGATCAGCGCGAGGCCGGCGAGCGCCGTGCCGTAGTGTCCGATCAGTTCGCGCGGGTCGATGCGGCCCAAGCTCAGCTTTCCTTCTTCGCGATCATGCGCGCCGGCGCCAGTCCCCGGATCGTCGGCATGACCAGTCCTTTACGTCGCGCTTGCGGGGTTGGCGAGACCGGGCAACGCGGCGGCGTCCTGCGCCAGTGCGACGAGCTCGGCCGAGATCGGGGCCAGCGCCGCTTCGCTCTGCCGATAGAGGGCATAGAGCGCGTTATAGGCGGGGCGTCGCGCTGGGTCGGACTCATAGCGGCGGGTAATGGTGACGAGAGCGTCCTGCGCGGCTTCGAGCGAGACGAAGCGGCCAAGGCCCGTCCAGGCGATGATCGCGGCGCCGAGCAGGCCGGGCTCCCTGGCTGCACCCACCGAGATCGGGCGGCCGCAGATATCGGCCTTGATCTGCGCCCAGACCGGATTGGCGGCTGCGCCGCCACCGAAGCGGATTTCGTCGACGCGAGTGCCGAGCGCGCCTTCCGCCCGCTCCAGCACGAGGCGGTTCTGGCAGGCGACGCCTTCGAGCACGGCATAGGCGAGATCGGTCGAGCCGTGCCGGCGGCCGAGCCCGATGAAGGCGCCGCGCAGGTTCGGGTCCCAATAGGGCACGCGCTCGCCCTGCAGATAAGGCAGGAAAATGAGCGGCTGTGGATGGCGTGGGCCGGCGAGCAGGCGCTCGATGGTCTCGCCGACGGGGCCGTTGCCGCCGAGCAGGCCGGCAAGCCAGGCGGCGGTGTCGGCGCCGTTCTGGCTGGGGCCGCCGAGATGCCAGAGGCCGCGCCAGTCGACGGAGATCAGTCCCTCGGCGTCCGCCTGATCGGGGCCGAGCACGCCGAGCACCTCGGTGGTGCCGGAGATGTTGTAGGCATAGCCCGAACGCAGCGCGCCCAAGCCCGCAACGGCCGCCCAGGTGTCGTTGCAGCCGCAGAAGACCGGGATGCCGGCGAGTTGGTCGAAGGGCGCGGGCAGGCCGGTGCGGACCGGTGCGACGATCTCGATGGGTTCGACGATGGTCGGGATCAGGCTTTGCGGGAGGCCGATCGCGTCAAGGCCGGAGCGACCCTCGACGTCTTCAGTGCAGGCGATCAGCCTTGCGAGCGAGACCGGGTCGCTCGCCTGCCGGTCGGTCAGACAGAAATTCAGGTAGTCCTTGGGCTCCAGCACGCAGACGAGTGCGCGGGCGTTCTCCGGCTCGTTCTCGACAAGCCAGGCGAGGCGCGCGAGCGGGTGGAAAGCGTTGATGCGGGAGGCTTCGGGATGATCGGCCAGCCTCTCGCGCAGGCGGGCGGCGATGGCGTCCGAGCGCGCGTCCTTCCAGGTCATGGCGGGGCGTAGTTCCAGTCCGTCACGGTCGAGGAAGACCTGGGTCCGGGTCACCCCGCAGATCGCGATGCCCTGGACGGCCGCGAACAGCTCCGGCGCCTGCTCGGCGAGCTTGCCGGCAGCTTCGAGCAATTGCGCCCACCAAGCGTGCGCGGCGACTTCCGAGCGGTCGAGATGGTCGTTCAGGACAGGGCCGGGAACGGCGTGCTCGGCCAATGTCGCTCCGCGATCGTCGATCAGCGCGGCGCGAAAGCTGCTGCCCCCGAGATCGCAGGCGAGGACGACGTTCACAGGGTGCATCTGGACAGCAGCATACGCGTCATTCCGGACAAGCCGCGAAGCGGCGCCGATCCGGAATCCATCACAGGGCTCTGCGCTTGACGATGGATTCCGGCTCAAGCCCGGAATGACGGCGTTTCATCATCGGCAACACACCCCAAACCGCGACGAAGTCAAGAAACCGATCGCGTCACCCCTGCGGTGCTGCCTTCAGGATGTCGTCGACCAGCCTTTGCGAGGTCAGCGCCTCCTCGCCGGTGACGACGGGGTCGCGGCCCTGCTCGATCGCATCGAGGAAGTCGGCGATGACGGCGCGGTGGGCGTCGTGCGGGAAATCCATGATGTTGGCGCCGCTGCCGGTCGAGCCCTCGGCCTCGACGATCTCCTCGCGCCCGTCGAGATAGGCCAGGCGCAGGCGTCCACCGATCAGGGCGGCAAAGCCCTTGGTGCCGGTGATCTCGATGCGCTCGGGATAGCCGGGATAGGCCGCTGTGGTGGTCACCAATGTGGCCGGCGCGCCGTTGCCGGTCTCCAGCAGGGCGGAGACATAGTCCTCGGTCTCCATGCGGTGGAGCCCGGTGGTGCGGGCCTGTGCGGCGACCACCTTGGAAACGCCGACCAGCGAGCGGAACAGGTCGAGCGAATGGATCGCCTGCGTCAGCAGCACGCCGCCGCCGTCGCGGGCGAGCGTCCCGCGGCCGGGCTCATCGTAATAGCTCTGCGGGCGCCACCAGGGCACGGAGAGGAAGGCGGCTTCGATCGTGCCGAGTTCGCCGGAATCGAGGGCTGCCTTCAGACGCAGGCTCGCCGGGCGGAAGCGGTGTTGCAGTGTCACGCCGAAGGTCTTAGCCGTCCGGCGGGCGGTATCGACGAGGCGCTGGCCGCGTTCGCTGGTCAGCTCCAGCGGCTTCTCGACGAGAACATGTTTGCCGGCTTCAAGGCAGAGCGCGGAGACGTCGAGATGGCTCGACGGCGGCGTCAGCACGATGCAGGCGTCGACTGCCGGGTCGGCCAGCACCGCGTCGAGATCGGTCGTGGTCGGGAAGGGGAATTGCGCGGCATAGGCCTTGGCGCGATCCGGCGTGCGGCTGACGGCCCAGCGCGTCTCGGCGCGCCCGGCGAGGTCGAGCAGGCTCTTCGAATGCGGCAGGGAGGCGGGGCCGAGCCCGATCACGGCGATGCCGAGCTTGCGTGTCATGGCTGGTGTTTCCTCAAGCGCTTGGCTTCGCCGGCAGCCAGGCTGCCTTGGCCTGCGCTTCCAGCGCGAGCCGGCAGACGGTGAAGGCGTGGCGCTGGCTCATCGCGGTTTCGCTGCGGGCGCCGATATCGGCGACGAGGTTGCGGAAATAGGTCAATGGCTCGCCCGAAGCATCGATATGGCGGGTGCCGGCCTTGTCGACGAGGAAGACATGGTCGGTGCCGGGGCGGCCGGCGATATCGACATATTTGCGCAGCTCGATCGTGCCTTCGGTGCCGAGGATGGTGAGGCGCCCGTCGCCCCAGGTCGGCAGGCCGTCGGCGGTGAACCAGTCGACGCGGATATAGCCGCCGGCCTTGTCGCTGCGCAGAAGGACCTCGCCGAAATCCTCGAAATCGGGCAGGTCCGGCTCACCGAAATGGCCAACGCCTGAGGCGACGATTTCCGCATCGTCCGAGCCGGTGAAATGCAGAAACTGGTCGATCTGATGCGAGGCTATATCGGTGAGGATGCCGCCATAATGACGCTTGTCGAAGAACCAGTCCGGCCGGATCGCGCGGTTGAGCCGATGCGGACCCATGCCGAGGGTCTGCACAACACGCCCGATAGTGCCGTCGGCGATGAGCTTGCCGGCGATGAGCGTGGCCGGGACGGTGAAGCGCTCGGAGAAGCAGATCGAGAAGATGCGGCCGGTCTCGACGACCGCTTTCTCGACAGCAGCGAGCTGATCGAAATCGGTAACGCCGGGCTTGTCGACCATGACGTCCTTGCCCGCCCGCATGGCGCGGATGGCGATTGCCGCGCGCTCCGCGGGGATCGCGGCGCAGACGATCAGGTCGATCGCGGGATCGTCGATCAACCGGTCGGCATTGCTCTCCGGCAGATCGGGGAAGCGCTCGCGGAAGCCGGTGAGGACACGCTCGTCGCTGGTCGCGGGATCGAAGCCGACGCAGGTCGCGCCGGCTTCGAGGAGACCACCGACCATATGGTAGATATGGCGGTGGTCGAGGCCGATGGCGGCGAACTTCATCGCTATTGCGGCGCGTTGTGGCCGACGCCGATTTCCTGGTCCCAGCGCCGGAAGGCGGCGACGAGACGCTCGGGCGTCAGCGGGGGCCTCGTCGGCAGGCTGGTGATCAGCCCGTCATATTCCGGCCGGCCGTATTCGGCGAGGATGTCGCGGCTCTCCTGCGGCGCCATGGCGAGCGTCACGCCCTTGATTGCGGGGCCCGGATAGAAATAGCCCTTGTCATAGGTTACGGCCTGAGCCTCCGGCTTAAGCATATGGGCCATCAGCGCGACCAGAGCGGACATCTTGTCGGCCGGGACGCCCTTGGGGATGCACATGAACTGGGTATCGGGAATCCAGTGCGTGTTGGCGAGGACGAAGACCTTGGCCTCCTTCGGCACGATGCCGAGGACGCGCGGGTTGATGTCCCAGCCCAGGGTGGAGACGATGACGTCGCGGGTGCCTTCGCCGAGTTCCTTCATCGTCGCGGCGGTGCCGCCCGGATAGTAGTCGACGCCGGTGCCCATCTCCTTGAGATAGGCCCAGGTCTTGTCCCAGCCCTTCATCGGGTCGCTCGGGTCGGCATCGCCGAGGATGTAGGGCAGGCCTTGCAGCCAGGTCCAGCCGGGGCCGGAATTGACGGGGCGGGCATAGGTGAAGCGCTTCGGGTTCTGCTTGGCATAGGCGAGCAGCTCTTCCGCGGTCTTCGGCACGGTCTTGAGGCGCTCGGGCGCGTATTCGAAGAGCGGGCCGGAGGGCGAATAGACGACGGCGACGCCCTCGTTCTGGCCGAAATTGCGCTGCATCATCAGCGCCTGCTCATGATAGACCTCTTCGGGCTTCGGCAGGTCCTTGGCATGGGACTTCCAGACATCGACCCAGAGCCCCTGCTGGATGCCGTCCGACATGGCGCCGGGGCCGGTCAGCACGAGATCGATATCGACGCGGTTGGCGGCCTGCTGCGCCTTGAGCTTGGCCGGCAGTTCCGGCGAGGGCGCCCGCGAAAAATTCAGGCGCGAGATCAGCTTCGGGTTGTCCTTGGCGAATTTCTCGATGGCCGCCTGCGTGAGCTGAAGATTGCCGGCGACATCGATGATGTTGAGCGCGACGGGGGCGCTCTGCGCCAGCGCTCCGCCGGCTTTCAGCGCAGCGAGGCCGGCCGCTCCGGCCATGACGGTGCGACGTGTCGGATAGGTCATGATCTCTCCCTGGGTTGAGCTCTCTTCTGCAATGCCTTGAGCGGCATTCGGAGCATTTGACTGGGATACTAGTGCACCACTTTTCGGGGCGCCAGCGGATTCGGAGGCATGGCGGACACCGCGCCGGGACATGGCGAAATGGGTCGGTCAGGCCCGTTCGAGCAGCAGCGCCTCGGTTGCACGGCTGAGCAAAGGCGCCGCGGCGCCGTGGATTTCATAGAGATGGCTGGCAGGCACGCCCGCGAGATCGGGCACGGCGAAGCCATCCATGGTGCCTTCCGCCCGGAACAGCGTGTTGAACCGGGCCCAGAGCTGCGGATTGGCGGAGAAGGGGCCGCTCACCCAGAGGCGAGCCGGAAAGAGCATGCGGCAGGCGTTGGCGAGCGCGCGGGCGAGCAATTCCGCCGCCATCTCCATTTCGGGCAGGGCGAGCAGGTCGAGGCCGGCGAGTTGTCGGGCGAGACGGACCTCGTCCTGATCGAGGTCGGGCCAGCGCCGGCGCAGCGTGGGGAGCAGTGACCAGAGGGCGGCGCCGGTTTCGAGACAGGCGGTATTGCCGCAGCCGCAACGGCGCCCGTCCAGCGCGGCGAGCCGCCAATGGCCGATCTCGCCGAAGGAGCCCGTCGGTGCGAAGGGCTCCCCATCGACGGCATAGGCGAGGCCGACGCCCCAGCCCCAATGCAGCAGGATCGTCCCGCCAGCGAAGTTCTCGGGCTCGCGGGCGGCGCGGGCGCGCAGTTCGGCATCGAGATTGCGGCAGATCGTGATCGGTCCGGCTACCGGCTCGAGCACCGAGGCGATGTCGAGCCCGCGCATGCGCGGCCAGCGCGAGGCCAGCAGCCATTGGCCCTGCTGCAGGTCGATCAGGCCGGAAAGCGAGACGGCTGTGCCGGCATGGCTCATGCCCGGCGGCATCGTGTCGAGGAGGTCGCGCGCCAGTTCGGCCATCGCCGCGGCGATGGCCGCGTTGTCCGCATCGGCTGCGATGGCGCGGCGGCGCTCGGCGACGAGATGGCCGTTGAGATCGACCAAGGCGCCGGACAACGACTGGCTGGAGACATAGATCACGGAAGCGCCGATGCGGCGGGTATGGGCGACGAGGATCGCCGGCGGCCGCCCGCGCCCGCTCGCCTCACTGAGCGCTTCGATGACGAGGCGGCGGGCGAGGAGATCACCGACGACGCGCGAGACGCTGGTCGAGCGCAATTGCAGGATGCGGCCGATATCGGCCCGGGAATGCGCCTCGCCATTGAGGATCAGCCGGTAGATCCGGGCGCAGTCCCGGTCATGGGCGAGCGCGAGGCGGGTTTCGTCGAGCGTGAGCAGGGACAAGGCAGGCTCTATTCGGAACGGTTGCGTTCAAAATTAATCGTTGCGTTTCGGGCGAAGCTTCATAAGCTCGGTTCCAGAATATCGGAAATTTTCTGACGTAAAAGGTTCAAAATTCGATGATCGAGATGCATGTCGCCTCCGACAAGGACGAGCTCGGCCGGCAGGCGGCGGCGCTCGGCGCCCAGGCGATCCGCGACGAGCTTGCCCGCCATGGCGCGGCGACGATCATCGTGGCGACCGGGGCCAGCCAGTTCGAGATGCTGAACCATCTGGTGGCGGCCGAGGGCATCGACTGGTCGAAGGTCACGGCCTTCCATCTCGACGAATATGTCGGCCTGCCCGAGAGCCACCCGGCGAGCTTCCGGCGTTATCTGCGCGAGCGCTTCATGGCGCCGCTCAAGAATGCGCCGGCCTTCATTCCCGTCGATGGCGAGGGCGACCCCGCGGCAGTGGTGAAGCAGCTGAACCAGCAGATCGCCGGCAAGCGCATCGCGGTCTGCTTCGCCGGCTTCGGCGAGAACTGCCATCTCGCCTTCAATGACCCGCCGGCCGATTTCGACACGGAAGCGCCCTATCTCGTCGTCAATCTCGACGATGCCTGCCGGCAGCAGCAATTCGGCGAGGGCTGGTTCCCGAGCTTCGATGCCGTGCCGCAGCAGGCGATCTCGATGAGCATCCGCCAGATCCTGAAGAGCGAGCTGATCGTTCTCTCCGTCTCCGACACGCGCAAGGCCGCGGCAACCAAGGCGGCGCTGGAAGGGCCGGTGAGCAATCTGGCGCCCGCCTCGATACTGCAGACGCACAAGCGGACCGTGCTGTTCATCGATCCGCCGGCTGCCTCCCTGCTCAACCGTAAGAGCTGACCATGCAGACGCCCGGTCTCGTCGATCTTCAGGTGAATGGCTTTGCCGGGTTGGATTTCAACTCCGGCACGATGACCCCGGCCGATCTCGACCGGGCGCTGGAGGCGATGCTGGCGACGGGCGTGACGACCTGCCTGCCGACGATCATCACCGCCTATCCGCATGAGCTGGAAGAGCGCTTCCGCGCACTCGACGCGGCGGTGAAGGGCAGCCGGCTCGGGCCGTTGATGTGCCCGGGCTATCATCTCGAAGGCCCGTTCCTGAACCCGGCCGCCGGCTATTGCGGCTGCCATCCGCCGGAAGCGATGACGGCGGCGACACCGGACCTGATCGCGCATCTCGAAGGGCTGTTGTCGCGGCCGATCCTGATGGTAACGCTGGCGCCGGAGATCGCTGGCGGCGTCGCGCTTGCCGGTCAGCTCGCCCGCATGGGCAAGGTCGTCGCCATCGGCCATTCCGCCGTCGATTTCGAGATCGTCGCGGCCGCGGCCGATGCGGGGGTCACGCTCTCGACCCATCTCGGCAACGGCCTGCCGCAGGATTTGCCCAAGCTGTCGAATTCGCTGTTCGCGCAGCTCGGCGAGGACCGCCTGATGGCAGGCTTCATTGCCGATGGCATCCATCTGCCGCCGAAGGCGCTGAAGAGCCTGATCCGGGCCAAGGGTTTCGAGCGCTCGATCCTCGTGACCGATGCGGTGGTCGCAGCGGGCGCGGTGCCCGGCCGCTACAGCTTCGCCGGGATGCCGGTCGAACTCCGGCCCGACGGCTCGGTCTATCAGGTCAAGGGCGATTCGCTGGCGGGTTCGGCGCTCAAGCTCGACGATGCCATCCGCAATGTCGTCGCCTGGGGCATCGTGACGCCCGAGGAGGCGATCGCGATGGCCTCGACCCATGCGCTGGCCTGCATCGCCGATGCGCTCGCCAAGGCCGGGATCACCTTGCCGGAAAGCGCGGTCGAGTGGTCGCCTGATCTGCATATCCGCAGCGTGCGCGTCGGCAGCGAGCGCCGCGACTTCGCCGCGGAAGCGGCAGCCTGAAGACGTCACCAACCAAAGCAAAAGGGGAGAAGCATGAGCGAATTTTCAAAAGGCGTGGATCGCCGCACCGTCCTGGGCGGGCTCGGCGCGCTGACCTTGGGCGGCAGCGGTGCTCTTGCCGCCGTACCGGCACTGCCCTCAGTGCCGGTCGGCATCAACATCATCGATGTCGGCGGGGCGCTGGCGCTGATGCAGCAGGCCTTCGACGACTACCGCACTGCCAATCCGAAGCTCGTCTCGCGCATCACCTATGTGAAGGCGCCGGCGCCGGAGCTGGCGAGCAAGATCAAGGCGCAGCAGGATGCCGGTCGTTCCGATCTCGACCTCGTGCTGACTGGCTCGGACGGCCTGGCGGCCGGCCTTGAGCAGAATCTCTGGCTCAAGATCTTCCCGGATTTTGCCGAGAAGTTCCCCCATATCGAGCAGAACTACGAGCCGGCGGCGCTGAACCTGCACAAGGTCCAGGGCGCGGGCTTCGGCACGGTGGTGAACTACTATCCCTCCGGGCCGCTGCTCGAATACATGCCCGACCGCGTCAAGCAGGTGCCGACCACGGCCGAGGAACTGCTCGCCTGGGCCAAGGCCAATCCCAACAAGTTCATGTACGCCCGCCCGACGAACTCCGGCCCGGGCCGCACCTTCATGATGGGCCTGCCCTATCTCCTCGGCGACAAGGACCCGCAGGACCCGGTCAACGGCTGGGACAAGACCTGGGCCTATCTCCAGGCGATCGGCGAATACATCGAGTACTATCCGGCCGGCACCGGCGCGACGATGAAGGAGTTCGGCGACGGCTCGCGCGACATCATCATCTCGACCACGGGCTGGGACATCAACCCGCGCGCGCTCGGCATCGTGCCGAAGGAAGCCAAGATCCAGACGCTGAAGGGCTTCCACTGGGTCTCGGACGCCTTCTTCATGTGCGTGCCGAAGGGAATCCCGAACGACCGACTCGCAGTCGTGCTCGACATCATGGCGCATGTGCTGACGCCGAAGATGCAGGCCTATTCCTATGACGAGGGCTATCTCTATCCCGGCCCGGCGGTGAAGGACGTGCCGCTCTCGCTGGCGCCGAAGCGCAGCCAGGAGGTGATCGCGGAGTTCGGCCGGCCCGAATATGCCGACCTCATCGCCAAGAACCCGATCGAACTGCCGCTGAAGCCCGACAAGATGGTCGTGGCTTTCCGTAAGTGGGACGAGCTGGTCGGCGCCAAGCGCAAGCGCTGATCGATATCGCAAATCTTCGCTCCGCCCTGCGGCGGAGCGAACGAAAAGCCCGGAAACCATCGACGGCGCCGCCGCCGAGGATGGTTTCCGGGCTTGTTCGTTTGGGTCTCAGCCGACGATCCAAGTGTCGTTTTCGGCCCGTCTCCAGAACAACCTCACCCCGCCCTCTGCGGTGCTTTCGAGTCCCGGGACGGCGGCGAGGAGCTTCTGGGTGTAGGGGTGTTTTGGGTTGTCGAAGATGTCGTCGCGGGGACCTTCCTCGACGATCTTGCCGTCCTGCATGACGATGACGCGGTCTGCGACCTGCTCGACCACGCCGAGATCGTGGCTGATGAACAGGCAGGAGAAGCCGTGCTTCTTCTGGAGCTCGTCGAAGAGCTCGAGCACCTGCGCGCGCACGGTGACGTCGAGCGCCGAGACCGGCTCGTCGGCGATGACGAAGCTCGGACGGCGCACGATCGCACGCGCGATCGCGATGCGCTGGCGCTGGCCGCCCGAGAGTTCGTGCGGATAGCGCTCGGCGAAGCCGTCGCCCAGGCCCACTTCGCTCAGCACCTCGGCGACGCGGGCCTTGCGCTCGGCCGGTGTCATGTCGGGGACCAGCCGCAGCGGTTCGGCCACGAGCTGCCGGATCGTCATGCGCGGGTCGAGCGAGGAGTACGGGTCCTGGAAAACCATCTGGCAGTTCAGCCGGTAGTCCCAGTAGGCCGCGTCGCTCTTCTGGATCGGCTTGCCGTTGAAGCGGATCTCGCCACCGGTCGGCTTGACCAGCCCGGCGATCGACTGGCCGAGCGTGGTCTTGCCCGAGCCCGAGCCGCCGACCACCGCGACGACCTCGCCGGGCCTGACATCGATGCTGATGCCGTGCAGCGCGCGCTTCGCCTCCCCCTTGCGGAAGAAGCCCTGCCGGCCGGGGTACTCGACGACGAGGTCGCGGACCGCGACGATCGGCGTCTTCGCCTCCGGGAGGAGGCGGGCCGGCAGGCGATGCGGCATCGCCGAGAGCAGCTTGCGGGTATAGGGGTGCTGCGGCCGGGCGAGGATGTCCTCGCTTTGGCCCTGCTCGACCACGTCGCCCTGGCACATCACGACGATGCGGCTGCAATAGCGCGCGACCATGCCGAGATCATGCGAGATCAGCAGCACGGCGGTGTCGTTGGCCTTGGTCAGCTCGACCATCAGCTCCATCACGTCGCGCTGGACGACGGCGTCGAGCGCCGTGGTCGGCTCGTCCGCCAGCAGCAGCGCGGGCTTCAGCAGCATCACCGAGGCCAGCATGATGCGCTGGCGCATGCCGCCGGAGAACTGGTGCGGATAGGCGGTGAGCGCGCCCTCCGGATCGCGCAGGCCGACGCTCCTGAGCATGTCGAGGATCAGGGCGCGCCGGGCGGGCGTGTCGAGCTTGCGATGCAGCGCCAGCCCCTCGTCGAGCTGGCGCCCGATCAGCATCGAGGGGTTGAGCGAGGTCATCGGCTCCTGGAAGACCATGCCGACCTTGGAGCCGCGCATGGTGCGCAGGTCCTTGGCGGACATCGCCATCACGTCCTGGCCGTCGAAGCGGATCGTGCCGCCCTCCAGCCGGACCGCCGGCGGGATGAAGCCCATCACGGCGCGGGCCGCGAGCGTCTTGCCCGAACCGGATTCGCCGACGATGCCGACGATCTCGCCGGGGAAGACCTGGAAGGAGACGTCGTTGACCACCGTGCGGCCGGAGCCGCCGATCCTGAGCGTGAGATTGGCGACATCGAGAAGCGGTTTGGTGACGGTCATCGCGAGCCCCTCATCCGCGGGTCGAGCCTGTCGCGCACGGCGTCGCCGAGCAGGTTGATGCCGAGCAGGGTCAGCGAGATGCACAGGCCCGGGAAGATGCCGAGCCAGACCGCCTGGCCGATATAGGGCCTGGAACCGGCGAGCATGTTGCCCCAGGTCGGGGCCGGCGGCGGCACGCCGAGGCCCAGGAAGGAGAGCGCGCTCTCGGCCAGCAGCACGTAGCCGAACATCGAGGTCGCCAGCACGGTGAGCGGTGCGATGCAGTTCGGCAGGATGTGGCGGGCCATGGTGAAGCCCTCGGAATTGCCCATCACGCGGGAGGCCGCGATGAACTCGCGCTCGCGCAGCGAGAGCACCGTGCCGCGCACGACGCGGGCGACCGAGGGCGTATAGGCGATGCCCAGCGCAACGATGATGCCGTATTTGTTGGCGCCGACCACCGCGAGCAGGCCGAGCGCCAGCAGGATGCCGGGGAAGGCGAGCAGCGCATCGTTGAAGGCCATGATGATGCGGTCGGTCCAGCCGCGCATATAGCCGGAGAACAGGCCGATCGTGGTGCCCGCGATGACGGCGAGCGTCACCGTCAGGATCGAGATCCAGACCGAGGTCGCCGCTCCCGCCATCAGGCGCGAGAGCACGTCGCGGCCGAACTCGTCGGTGCCGAGCCAGTGCAGGCCTGAGGGTGCCGCCAGCTTCTCGCGGAAGGAGAGCTTCAGCGGATCATAGGGCGTCCAGAGCGCGCCCGTGCAGGCGGTCACGAGCAGGATGCCGATCAGCGTGCCGCCGACGATCGCATTGGGAGCCGGGAGTTTCATGCGGCTCGGCTTCTTCAGGGTGCTGCCGCCCGTCGTTGTGCTGTCGCTGCTCATTGGGCCGTCACCCTTGGATCGAAGACCGGGTAGCAGAGGTCGATGACGAGGTTCACCAGCACATAGGTGAAGGCGACGAAGAGCATGCAGCCCTGGATGACCGGATAGTCGCGGGCGAAGATCGCATCGACGAGCAGGCGGCCGAGGCCGGGGATGGTGAAGACGGTCTCGACCACCGCGATGCCGCCGAGCAGGTTGCCGAGCACGAGGCCGATCAGCGTCCAGGTCGGGCCGAAGGCGTTCTTGAAGGCATGGCGCCAGAGCACCGCGCGCTCCGAGAGGCCCTTGGCGCGGGCATGGGTGATGTAGTCGAGGCGCAGCACCTCGAGCGTCGAGGCGCGGGCCATGCGCAGGATCACGCCGATCTCGTGCAGGAACAGCGTCATGATCGGCATGACCAGATAGAGGATGCCGGCCCACGGGTTCTCGGCGATCGAGACATAGCCGACCACCGGCAGCCATTCGAGCTTGAGCCCGAAGAACAGCAGCAGCAGCAGGCCGAGCCAGAAGGTCGGGATCGAGAGCAGGAGCGTCGCGGTCGCGACGAGGCCGAGATCCAACGCCGAATCCTGCTTCCAGGCGGCGATGACGCCGGCCGGCACCGCGACGCAGCTTGCGAGCAGCACCGCGACCAGCACGATCTGGGCCGAGACCCAGAAGCGCTGCAGGATCAGCGGCAGCACCGCCTGCTGCGACGAGATCGACTGGCCGAAATCCCCGGTCACGACATTGCCGATCCAGATCCCGAACTGGACCGGCAGCGACTGGTCGAGCCCCAGACGCGCGCGCAGGTCGGCGAGGCTTGCCGGCGTCGCCAGGTCGCCCAGCATCAGCTGGGCGGGGTCGCCCGGGATCAGGCGGATCAGCACGAAGACCGACACCGCCACGATCAGCAGCGTCGGCAACGCCATCCCTATCCGCGTCAGCGCAAAGCGAAACATCAAAGGCCCTCCCAAGCCTCAGGACAAAACCGGCCCCGCCTCACGACGGAGACGGAACACGCATCACCGCGTGACGCTAACTTCCCAAAGGCGCAACTGCGATGCCCAGGGCGTTACGCCGCTCACCTTCTTGGAATGGGCGATGATGTCGAGGTCGTTATGGGTGAAGATGGTCGGGACTTCGTTGATGAAGCGCTTGTGCAGGTCGTCGAAGATCTTCTGGCGCTCAGCGGTATCGGTCACCACCATCGACTTCTGGATCAGGGCGAGCGCCTCCGGCTCCTCCCAGATCTTGCGCGGCTGCTTGTCCTTCGGGCCGGCGATCTGCTCGAATCCGAGCGCGGGGTCGAAGCGGCTCGAATAGGAAAAGGCCTGCATCTGGTAGTTGCCTTTGTTGTAGCGGTCCAGCTGCGTTGCCCATTCCAGCACCTCGATCTCGGCATTGATGCCCACCGCCTGCATCATCGCCTGGGCGATGACCGCGGTGTTGAAGCTCGGCACGCTGGAGCGCTTGTTGGCGAGGATCGTGATCTTCTCGCCCTTGTAGCCGGCCTTTTGCAGCAGGGCCTTGGCGGCGGCGGGGTCGTATGTGAAGCCCTGCTTCTCGGTGCCGCCGTAATACTTGGAGGTCGTGTAGACCGGCGAGTTGTTGGGCTTGCCGAGGCCGTTCGAGACATTGGCGACGAGCTCGGGGAAGTCGATCGCGGCGGCGATCGCCTGGCGCAGGGCCTGGTTCTTCATGACGGGATCGCGCGTCTGGATGATCAGGCTGTGCCGGACCGGGTTCGGCGCGATGGCCAGCGTCAGGTTCGGCGCGTTCTTGAGATCGGGCACGTCCGATTCCGGCATCAGCGCCATGTCGAGCGAGCCCGAAAGCAGCCCGGCCTTCACTGTTGCCGCGTCGGGGATGACCATGAAGCGGGCTTCCTTCACCAGCGGGCGCTTCGAGCCGATATAGCCGTCGCGCTTGTCGCCCTTGGGCGAGACATACTGGTCGAAGGCAAGGAGCTGGACCGACTGGGCGCGCTTCCACTCGCCGAGCATGAACGGGCCGGTGCCGATCGGCTTGTCCCAGCTGCCATCGGCCTTGACCGAGTCCCTGTGGAGCACGGCGGTGCCACCGCAATCGGCGCGGGCGAGCGAGTCGAGGAAGAGGCCGTTCGGCTCGTTGAGCTCCACCACGACGGTGTCGGCGTCGGGGGCCGCGATCTTCTCGACCTTGAGGCCGTTGCGGCCGTCGAAATCGGAGATGCAACGCCAGTCGGTCTTCGGATCCATGTAGCGGTTCCAGCTCCACAGCACGTCGGCCGAGGTCATGGTGGCGCCGTTATGGAACTTCACGCCCTTGCGCAGGCGGAAGGTGTAGGTCTTGCCGTCAGGCGAGATCTGGACCTTCTCGGCGAGCAGCGGGCCGACCGAGCCGTCCTCGGCATAGCCGACGAGGCCTTCGACCATATGCAGCACGACGGCATCGGTGTTGCCGTCGCGGTTCACGCCGGGATTGGTCGAGCGGATATCGGCGTTGAGCACGGCCGTCAGCGTCTGGGCCTGCAGGGCACCGGCCGAGAGGGCGAGCGCGGCGGCGGAGGCGAGGAGGCGCTTCATGGTTCTTCCCCTGTTGTTCTCGTGACCGTTCAGCCGGCCTTGCGGGCGGCACGGATGCGGCGAAGCTCGCCGGCGAAGAAATCCTCGACGACCGGCACGACCTTGACGCCGTCATGCGGCGTGTTCGGCACGAGGTCGAAGCGGGCCGCGATGCCGTGCGCGGCGAAGTTGTCGCGCAGGCTGGCCAGCCGCTCCGGCCGGTTGGTGCCGGCATGGTTGGCGTCCGGCATCCAGTTGCGGCCGCCCGGCTTGTGGGTGATCTCCCAGGTCTCGAGATCGGCGGCGCCGACGACCATCTGCACCGCGACCTGCTTCATCGCGGGGATGTCGAGCTCCTGGCCGAAGAGTTCGGCGAAGTTGCGCGTGCCGACCCACCAGTCGCGGCTGGGGTCGAGCAGGGTGACCGAGCCCGGCGCGCCGATCGAGACGCCCCAGAGCTTGTTCGGCTGCAGCATCAGGAAGCGATGGGCGAAATGGCCGCCGCCGGAATAGCCGAACAGGCCGAAGCGATCGAAGGCGATGCCGTAACGCTCGGAAACCTCCTCGACGATGGCGAGCAGGATGTGGTCGTAACGGAGGTTGCCCTCGCGCATGTACTTGAAGCCGTCGCGATAGCCGTCGCCCATCACGCCGATCGGGAAGAGCGGCGCCAGGATGATGCAGTTGTTCCAGCGGGCGAAGGACGAGAAGGCGTCGCGATAGCCGGTGAAGCCGCGGCCGGTGCCGTGCATCGCGACGATCAGCTCCGGCTTCTCGCCGCCCTCGCCCAGGCTCGGCGGGACATAGAGGCAATAGGGGAAGCGCGCGTCGTGCTTCGCGGAGTAAATCGAGGTCGGCCCGTACTCGTAGAGCGCCTTGGCGCGGGCGGCCGCCTCGGTGTCGGGTTTGGCGGTCTGTTCTGCCACGGCGTTCACGGGCGGCCTCCTCTGGCGAAATTATTGGCGCCAATTATGTCGCATGGTATGGTTGGCTTCGCAACCATCTTCTTCCGTGCCCTGCGAATCCTGCTAGAGCATCGTTTCGTCCCATCTTCTTGACGCGAACCGGTGCCCACCTCGCTCGAAAGCGCTTCAGAGAGCCTGCCATGACGTCCGAGCGGAAACGCAAGAACACCAGCACGCGGCGCGCCATGCTCGCCAACGAGATCGCCCAGGCGATCCGGTTGCGCGCGTTCAGGCCCGGCGAATGGCTGCGCCAGATCGATCTCGAGGAGCGCTTCGAGGCGACGCGCTTCGACGTGCGCAGCGCGCTCGACGAACTCGCCGTGCGCAAGACGATCGAGCATGTGCCGAACCGGGGTTATCGCGTCGCCGAGGTCGACCTGAAGACCTATGAGGAGATCCTCGCGACGCGGATCATCCTGGAGCGGGCCACGGCGGAGGGTGTGGTCGCCCATATCGACGACGCCGCGATCGCGCGGCTGGACGAACTCGCGGCACAGTTCTCCACCGCGGTCACGACCGGCAGCCGGACCGAGCAGAGCGAGATCAACCGCGCCTTCCATCAATTCATGTACTCCTTCTGCGGCAATGCCGTGCTGGAGGAGATGATCTGGGGCCTGCGGGACCGCGGGCGCGGTTCGCAGATCACGGTGTGGAGCTCGCATGAACTGCTCCAGAAGAGCGACCGCGAGCATTACGAGATGATGGCGGCCCTGAAGGCGCGCGACGCAGGGCGGCTGGCAGCGCTAATCGCGACCCATATCATCAAGGGCGCGCCCGTCGGCCCGGCCCCGGTCGAGCCGGGCTGAGCCATCGCCGTCACTTAGCCGCCGTCACTTGGCCGCCGTCACTTGGCGACGGCGACCTCCCAGAGGCGCGGCTTCGAGGCGACCCAGGGCGCGAAGCCCTGCAGGCGCTTCGATACGACGGCCGTGTCGACCTGATTGTAGAGGAAGATCAGCGGCGCATCGGCCAGCATCATCACATGGAGCTGGTCGAAGATCTTCCGGCGCTCGGCCTCGTCGCTGACCAGCGTCGCCTTCTCGATCAGCGCATCGGCCTCGCGATTGTCCCAGACCTTGGAGGGCAGCTTGTCCTTCGGGCCGGAGAACTGGTTGTAGCTCTGGGCGGGGTCGATGCGGGCCGAATAGCTGAAGGACATCATCTGGTAGTTGCCCTTCGAGAAGCGGTCGAGCTGCGTCGCCCATTCCAGGATCTCGATATCGGCCTTGATGCCGGCGGCCTGCAGCATCGCCTGCGCCATGATCGCGATCGGATAGCTCGGCACCGTCGAGCGCTTGTTGGCGAGCAGCTTGATCGTCTCGCCCTTGTAGCCGGCCTCGGCCAGGAGCTTCTTCACGCGGGCAGGGTCGTGCGTGTAGCGCTTCTTCTGGACCTCGTCATAGTAGGGCGAGGTGACGTAGACTGCCGAGTTGTTGACCTTGCCGAGCCCGTTCGAGACGGCGCCGACGATCTCGTCCTGATCGAAAGCCGCCATGATCGCCTGGCGCATGCGGACATCGCCGAGCAGCGGGTCGCGGCTCTGGAGCAGGATGCCGTGCTTGGTGGCGCTCGGTGCGGTGAGCACCTGCAACCCGCTCTTCTTCATCTCCGGCACGTCCTCGTCGGGCACATCCGCGACGTCGAGCGCGCCCGACATCAGGCCCGCCTTGACCGTCGCGCCGTCGGCGATGGCGAGGAACTTGACCTCGGCCGCCAGCGGGCGCTTCGAGCCGACATAGCCGTCGCGCTTGTCGCCGGCCGGGGACGTATAGGCATCGAAGCGCTTGAGCAGGACGAATTCGCCGCGGCGCCAGTCGGCGAGCTGGAACGGGCCGGTGCCGATCGGCTTGTCCCAGCTTCCGTCGGGCTTCAGCGAGTCCTTGTGCAGGATCGCGACCATCGCGCAATCGGTGCGGGCCATGGTGTCCAGGAAAAGGGCGCTCGGCTTCTCCAGCTTCATTACGAAGGTCGAAGCGTCGGGAACGGTCGCTTCGGTGACCTTGAGGCCGATGCGGCCGTCGAATTCCGGCTTGCAGCGCCAGTCGGTCTTCGCGTCCATGTAGCGGTTCCAGCTCCACAGCACGTCGGCCGAGCTCATCGCGGCGCCGTTATGGAACTTCACGCCCTTGCGGAGGTGGAAGGTGTAGGTCAGCCCGTCCTGCGAGACGTCGATGCTCTCGGCGAGGAGGGGCGCGACCGCGCCGTTCTCGCGATAGCCGACAAGGCCTTCGACCATGTGCAGCACCACGGCATCGGTGTTGTCATCGCGGTTGACGCCTGGATTGGTCGAGCGGATGTCGGCATTGAGCGCGACATTGATGGTCTGCGCCTGCGCCGCGCCACAGAGGAGCGCGAGCGCCAGGGCAGAGGCCGAAAAGCGGATCATTCCCGTTCCCTCGTTATCGTGTCGTCCGGGCATGCCTCATGGGGCATGCCGCGTTGTTGGAGGCCGCGAAGGCGAGGTGGCCGGCTTACTGGCCGGTGCTGACTTCCCAGGCGCGGGGCAGCGAGCTCAGCGTCGAGACATAGCCCTTGGTCTTGGCGCCCATCGCGCCGCCGACGATGCCGTTATAGAGCATCACCATCGGGACATCGTTGATGAAGCGCTTGTGCAATTCGTCGAAGATCTTCTGGCGCTCGGCCTTGTCGTTCACGACCATGGACTTGTCGAGCAGGGCCTGCACCTCGGGATTGTCCCAGAGCTTGCGCGGCTGCTTGTCCTTCGGGCCGGTCATCGACTCGTAGCTCAGGGCGGGGTCCATGCGGCCCGAATAGGGGAAGGCCTGGATCGTGTAGTTGCCCTTGCTGTAGCGGTCGAGCTGCGTCGCCCATTCCAGCACCTCGATCTCGATGTTGAAGCCGACGGCCTGCAGCATCTGCTGGGCGACGACCGCAGCGTCGAAGCTCTCGGGATAGCGCTTGTTGGCGAGCATCACGATCTTCTCGCCCTTGTAGCCGGCCTCGGCGAGCAGCTTCTTGGCGGCGGCGGGGTCGTATGTCCAACCCTGCTTCTGGACCGGGCCGTAATAGGCGGAGAGCGCCGGCACGATCGAGTTGTTGGGCGAGCCGATGCCGTCGGTGACCGCGCCGACGAGCTCCTTGGAGTCGATCGCGGCGGCCATCGCCTGGCGCAGCTTGACGTTCTGCAGCAGCGGGTCGCGCGTCTGGATGATCAGGCCGACGAGGCCCATGCTGGAGACGACGGAGGTCTTGACCTTGTCGTTCTTCTTGAGCTCGGCGATGTCGGTATTGGCGATGTCCGGGACGACGTCGATATCGCCCTTCAGCAGGGCGGCCTTGGCCGTCGCGTTGTCGGGGATGACAAGGAAGCGGACCTCGTCGACCAGCGGCTTCTTGGCGCCGGTCAGGCCGTCGATCTTGCCGGGCAGCGAGGCGTAGTCGGCGAAGCGATCCAGCTTGATGTATTCGCTGCGCTTCCACTCGGCGAACTTGAACGGGCCGGTGCCGATCGGCTTGTCGAAGGAACCGTCGGCCTTGACCGAATCCTTGTGGAGGATGCCGGTCATGGCGCAGTCGGTGCGGGCGAGCGCCGAGAGGAAGAGCGCGCTCGGCTTGTCCAGCTCGAAGACGACGGTCTTGTCATCAGGCGCGGAGATCTTCTCGACCTTGACCTGGCCGCGGCCGTCGAATTCCGAAAGGCAGCGCCAATCGGTCTTCGGGTCCATGTAGCGGTTCCAGCTCCACAGCACGTCCGCGGAGGTCAGCGCTGCGCCGTTATGGAACTTCACGCCCTGGCGCAGGGTGAAGGTATAGCTCTTGCCGTCCGGGGAGATATCGACCTTCTCGGCCAGAAGCGGCTTCGGCAGGGCGTCCTCGCCATAGGCGACCAGACCCTCGACGATCTGCACGACGACGCCGTCGGTATTGGCGTCGCGGTTGACGCCCGGATTGATCGAGCGGATGTCGGCGCGCAGCTGGATCTTGAGCGCGCTCGCCCCGGCGACCTGGACGAGGCCGCCGCACAGCAGCGCGGCGGCGAGGGCGGTGGTGGTTGTTGTTCGGCGCATCATGTTCCCCTGTTGTTTTTTCGGTTGTGACGCGATGTCGGAGCGGGATTATTCCGCCGCTTCGGCGAGCAGCACGGGCTCCTCGGTCAGGCTGTAGCGCGTGAAGACGCGGTTCTGGGCCGGCAGCGGCGCGACCTCCATGATCCCCTTCGCCGGCTGCATGATCACCATGGCGACGGTGGCCGAGAGATTGCCGGCCTCGTTCGGGCGCACAGGGCGGCAGACCGAGTGAGGCGCCAGGAAATCGTCGAAGAAGGCGTGCTTGAGATCGTCGACGGTCAGCTTGCGGCCGGCTTCGTCGAGCAGCTTGCGGACGCGCCAGTCGCGATAGAAGCTCTCCGGCACGCGCGGGATGCCGGTGTCCTTGATCTTGGTCAGGGCGATCTGGCCGACCCAGTGATTGGCGTGCACGATCATGCCGTCCTGCGGGTAGATCGGGAAAGCCTCGTCCGGGGCGCATTCGAAATCGATGCCGAAACCCTTCACGGTCGAGAGCATCATGTTGTTCGAGCAGGCCTTCGGCGTCGTCGCCACGGCCTTGATGGCGAAGGCGAGATGCTCCTGCTCCAGCACCTTGCGGCGGATCAGGGCGAGCGGCACGCCGGCCTGGGTGAAATCACGCTCGGATTCGAGATAATTGGCGGTGATCGAGATGCCGGCCGCGTTCATGCCGCAGCGGGCGAGGCCGCCGGCCTCGACGAAGGTCAGGAAATCCGGGCCGTCGGTGCGGCGCACGCGCAGCACGATCGCCGTCTCCGCGCATTCGGCCTTCCAGTCCCAGTTCTGGCCGTGGATCAGTTCGCCCGAGGCACTGCGCTCCGGCAGGATGATCGCGCCGGTGCAGCCGTCGTCGAGCTCCTCCTGGGCCTCGATCGGCTTGTTCTTGACCAGCCGCGCCTTGGCGATGACCTCGGTGCGGGCATTGACCATGACGATGTCTTCGAGCGCAACGCCGGCGCCGTCGGCGATACCGCGCATCTCCTCGATGTAATGCGCGCCGAAGGCCTCGATCTCCTTGGCGAACTCGGCGATCAGTGCCGTTTTCGCCGCGGCGTCGTAGCCGAGCTCGCCGAGCTGGCCGCCATAGAGCTCGATCGAGCGCTTGACGCGGCTCGGCACGGCGGCGCCGTGCTGGCGCCCGCGCTCATAGGGCGTGCCCGACACGTCGACGAAGGGGCAGGGCTGGACCATGGCGCACATCTTTCCGGTATGCTGGCAGGAGATCGTGCTATAGTGTATTTCATCATCAACTAAAACAATCAAGGGCCTTCCGATGACGGCGCCGACCCGGCTGCAACAGGAGATCGCCGACCGCATCCTGCAGCTCGTGCGCGAGGATGCGCTGGCGGCCGGTGCCTGGCTCAACGAGAATGCGACGGCGAAGCGGCTCGGCGTCTCGCGCACGCCCGTGCGTGCCGCGCTCGACCATCTCGCCGAGCAGGGCGTGGTGCGGCGGCATCTCAACAAGGGCATCGAGCTCATCCACCTGCCGGCCGCGACCGATAGCGCCCGGGCGCCGGAGACGATCGAGCTCGCGATGGTCAAGCTCGCGCATGAGCGCGAGAACGGCCTGCTGCCCGACGAGGTCTCGGAACTCGAGGTGATGCGGCGCTACGAGCTCGGCCGGCCCGAGGCGCAGAAGCTGCTCGCCCGCCTTGCCGATCTCGACATGGTCGAGCGCAAGCCCGGCTATGGCTGGCGCTTCCTGCACGAGCCGCGCGACAAGCGCCTGCGCGACGAGAGCTATCGCTTCCGGCTGGTCATCGAGCCGATGTGCATGCTCGAACCCGGTTTCCACCTCGAAACCGGCTGGATTGCGGAGATGAGGGCGCGCCATCTCGCCTATCTGCAAAGCCCGTGGCGCGAGTCTTCCAGCATCGCCTTCTACGAGATGAATGCCGCGTTCCATGAAGGCTTGGCCGCAGCGACGGGCAATCGCTATTTCCACTCGGCCGTGCGCCGTCAGAACCAGCTCAGGCGCCTCTCGAACTATGACTGGGGCCTGGGCTTCGAGCGGGTGCGCGTGAACTGCACGGAGCACCTCGCCATGCTCGACCATCTCGAAGCCGGCGAGAACGAGGTCGCGTCGGCCCTGATGCGCAGCCACTTGCTCAGAGCCAGCAAGCTCAAGCTCGGAATGCGGCAGGCGGGAGAAACCGACTGAATGCGGGCCTGCCCGGCGCGGGATGGCCGCCCTGCTATGGAGACGGTTGACCCGGCCGTGATTTGGGCCAGCAATGGCGGCAACCCGAATCCGACAGGTCGAGTATCATGACTGTTCACCAGCGCCCGCAAGCCATTGACGCCGCCAAGCTCGACAAGCTGGCCGAGGTCGCCATCCGCGTCGGCCTCAATCTCCAGCCGGGGCAGGACCTGTTCCTGACCGCACCGGTCGCGGCGCTGCCGTTGGTCCGGCTGATCGCCGCGCATGCCTACAAGGCCGGCGCGGGCATCGTCACGCCAATGCTGGCCGATGAGGAGGTGACGCTGGCGCGGTATCGCCATGCGCCGGATGCGAGCTTCGACAAGGCCCCGGCCTGGCTCTACAAGGGCGTCGCCGAGGCGTTTTCCGCCAATACCGCGCGGCTCGCCATCGTCGGCGACAACCCGATGCTGCTGGCGAACGAGGATCCGGCCAAGGTTGGCCGCGCCAGCAAGGCGAATTCGCTGGCCTATCAGCCGGCGCTGGAGAAGATCGCCGGCTTCGACATCAACTGGAACATCCTGGCCTATCCGAGCGCGGCCTGGGCGAAACAGGTGTTTCCCGATGATGCGGAGGAGGTCGCTGTCGGCAAGCTGGCAGAGGCGATCTTTTCGGCCTCGCGCATCGATCAGGCCGATCCGGTCGCGGCCTGGGCCGCGCATAACGCGGCGCTGCGGACGCGGCGCGACTGGCTGAACGGCCAGCGCTTCGCCTCGCTGCATTTCACCGGGCCGGGCACCGATCTCACCGTGGGCCTGGCCGATGGCCATGACTGGCAGGGCGGCGCCTCGCCGGCCAAGAACGGCATCGTCTGCAACCCGAACATCCCGACCGAGGAGGTTTTCACGACCCCGCATGCGCGCCGGGTCGAGGGCCATGTCTCCAGCACCAAGCCGCTCTCCTATCAGGGCTCGCTGATCGACGAGATCCAGGTGCGCTTCGAGGGCGGGCGGATCGTCGAGGCCAAGGCCTCGCGCGGCGAGGCGGTGCTGAACAAGGTGCTGGATACCGACGAGGGCGCGCGCCGGCTCGGCGAAGTCGCGCTGGTGCCGAACTCCTCGCCGATCTCGAAGAGCGGCATCCTGTTCTACAACACGCTGTTCGACGAAAACGCGTCCTGCCATATCGCGCTCGGGCAGTGCTATTCGAAATGCTTCGTCGATGGCGCGAACCTGACGCCGGAGCAGATCGCGGCGCAGGGCGGCAACAAGAGCCTGATCCATATCGACTGGATGATCGGCTCCGGCGCGGTCGATATCGACGGCGTCCATGAGGATGGCCGCCGCGTGCCGGTCTTCCGCAAGGGCGAGTGGGCCTGAGCCGCCCCGGATCGTCTCAGCCGGCGTTTGCCCTGAGCCAATCCTCCAGTGACGGGCGATAATGCCCGTCGCGCCCGGTCGTGGCGGAAGCCGCGACCATCGCGTTGAGCACGGCTTCCTGCGTCGCCTCTGCGGCGGCGCGGAAAAGCGTGTCGATACGGTTCTCGTTGAGGGCGCGCAGCGGCACGAGATCATCAGGCTGGTCGTGGTCGATCGGGTCGGCTGTCGTGAAGGCGACGGCGATATCCCCGCTGCCATTGCCCCAGAATGCGCCAAGCCGGGCGAGGCCCGCTCCGCCACGCCGCGCGACGCGATGCAGCTGCCGCGATTCCAGCGGCACGTCGGTCGCGATGACAAGGATCACGGAGCCGCGCTCGGCTTGCGGCTTCGCCTCGGGTGGAGCCGGGCGGCGGCCATCGGGCAGGACGAGGTCGCCGGCATTCCCGAAATTGGCCAGCGCCAGTACGCCGAGCGTGTGCTCGGTGCCGTCGAGGGCAAAGCGGCGCGAGGCCGTGCCGATACCGCCCTTGAAGCCGAAGGCGCTCATGCCGGTGCCGGCGCCGACCGCGCCCTCCGCGACAGGGCCGGAAACGGCGGCATCGAGCGCGGCGAAGGCGTGGGCTTCAGTCAGCGCGCGGGCGCGGATATCGGAGAGATAGCCGTCATTGCATTCGAGCACGACCGGATTGACGGTGCCGGTCTCGCGACCGATGTCGGGATTGTCGGCGAGCGCGCGCGTCACCAGCGCGTCGAAGCCGGTGCCGACGGCGAGCGTGTTGCCGAGCAGGAGCGGCGTCTCGATCTGGCCGAGCTCGGCGAGCTGCATCAGCCCGGCGCTCTTGCCAAAGCCGTTGATGACATCGACCGCGGCGCGGACCTTCCGGCGAAAGAGGTTGCCGTCATGCGGCAGCAGCGCGGTGAAGCCGGTCCGGAGGTCACCATCGCGCAGGGTAACATGGCCGAGCTTGACGCCGGGCACGTCGGTGATCGCGTTGAGCGGGCCGGTCTGCAGGATGCCGCAGGTGAGGCCGAAATCGCGGAGGCGCTGGGTCATGCTGTGGTCCGGTGAAGCGGTTCGGGATCAGCGCGTCAGGGTGGTGCCGCGCCCGTTCGCACGGGCCTTTTCGACGACCAGATGCGCGAGCGCGAGATCGGCCAGCGCGACGCCGCGGAAGCAGAAGAAGGAGCGGCTCGTCGGCGCCGTCGGATGCGGCGTCACCGCCAGCTCCGTCATGTCATGGCCGAAGCTGACGGTCGTGACCGGATTGCCGGCGGCATCATAGGGCGCGCGGGACTGCTCCAGGCTGTCGGTGGCGAGGACGTCGAAGGCCGGCAGCGTCTCTGGCAGCCAGCTCCGGCCTGTATCGACCGCGGCGGCAAAGGCGACGGGTTTCAGGCGCCGCGCATCGAGGAAAGGCGCCATGCCGGGGCCGCCCGGGACCATCGAGATCACGATATCGCTTTCGGCGAGGAGCGTATCGGCATCGTCCAGAACCCTTGCCGTGAGGCCGGCGGTGCGCGCGGTTTCAGCGAGGCGCTCGGCCGAAGCGCGGCTGCGGCTCATGGCCAGCGCGGTGGTGAGGCCCGGATAGAGCGCGCGAAAGGCCGTAAGATGGGCGTAGGCCTGCAATCCGCAGCCGATGAAGCCGATGGTGCGGGGCTGTGGCGGTGCGAGGCGCGAGGCTGCGGCGGCGGTGATCGCGGCGGTGCGGATCAGGGTGATCTCGTCGCCATCGAGGATCGCGCGCGGCATGCCCGTCGCATAATCGTTGATGCAGATCAGCGCGCTGACGGCCGGCAGGGATGAGCCCGCCGCGACGGGCGCCATCGCCACCCATTTCACCGTGGCGATCTGCTGGGCGGAGGACGCCGCGGTCATCGCCTGGAAGCCGTGGCCGGCTCCCAGCATCAGCGCCGTTTTCGGGATGCTCCGGTTCAGCCCGGCAGCATGGTCGCGAAAGCCTTGCAGCACGGCCTCGCGCGCTTCGTCGGGCGAGATCGCCAGCGCCTGGACGTCGTCGCGCGAAAGATACAGCAGGCTGTCGCTCATCCGGGGCTCTCCATGACGCGGACTAAGGTCCGAAGCGGCATGGAAGCCGGGATACAGCCTGGCCGGAGCGGCGTCGAGGCACTCGGTCCTGATCGCAAGCCTCACCTTAGGGAAGCAGAATGCGGTCACAGGATTGACATCTTTCTTAACTCGCGTATTTTCCCTTTTATTGCAACTCAAGTTCCATTTCATGGAACTATCAAGGTTGATCGTGATGTCCATCCTGTCGTCGGCCGTGGATGTGCTGCGCTGTTTTTCCAGCACACGCCATGACGTCACGGTGACGGATTTGGTCACGTTGCTGGGCATGCCGAAGAGCAACGCCTCGCGGTTGCTCCGGGCGATGCGTGACGAGGGGCTGCTGGAGACGGTCGGCGAGAGCAAGCGTTACCGGCCCTCGCTGCTGCTCAATCAGGTCGGCCATCTCTATCGCTTCGCCGCTTCGCTGATCGACCGCGCCGATGCCGTGGTCGGGACGATCTCGGACCGGATCGGCCATACCGGCTATGTCAGCGTCCGGCGCGGCACCGAGATCGTCGCGGTGACCGCCCATCCCGGCCGCCATGCCCTGCGCGTGGTCACCTCGATCGGCGACCGCATCCCGGCCTTCGCGTCCAGCACCGGCCGCGCCCTGCTCGCCCGCCTGCCGGACGACGAGGTTCGCGCGCTCTATCCGGCCAGTTTCATCGCGCCGTCTGAAACCGCGCCGCGCGATCTCGACGATCTGCTCGATCGTCTGGCGCGGGTCCGCGAGGAGGGCTTCGCCGAATCGCGCGACGAGGCGGTGCGTGGCGTGCGTGCGCTCTCCGTCGCCGTCGGCGACGCCGCGACCGGCGACGAGGTCGCGCTCTGCCTGTCCTTCCCGGCCGCCACGGTCGAGCCGGCCGAGCGCCTCGCCATCATCCGTTCCCTGGGAGAGGGCGCCGCCGAGATCGCGGCACTCACCCATGACAAGCGCTTCTACCCCTTGAACCTCGCAATCGCGGAGACCGCTCCATGAGCAATCGTTGGCGTATCGGCTTCGACATCGGCGGCACCTTCACCGATTTCATCCTCTACGATTCGCAGGAGCGTTCGGTCCGGCTGCACAAGCGCCTGACCACGCCGCATGATCCGTCGGAAGCGGCGCTGATCGGCCTCGGCGAACTCACCGAGATGGCCGGCATCACGCTGGCCGATGTCGGCGATATCGTCCACGGCACGACGCTGGTCACCAATGCCGTGATCGAGCGCAAGGGCTCCAAGCTCGGCCTGATCACCACGAAGGGCTTCCGCGACATCCTCGAAATGGGCACGGAGCAGCGCTACGACATCTACGACCTGTTCCTGACCTTCCCCGATCCGCTGGTGTCGCGGGAACACCGCCTCGAAGTGGCCGAGCGCATCGACCGCGACGGCCAGGTCGTCACCGCGCTCGACGCGGACGCCGTGCGCAAGGCCGCCCGCGAGCTCGAAGCCGCCGGCTGCGAGGCGATCGCGGTCTGCTTCCTCAACAGCTACCGCAACCCCGCTCACGAGCAGGAAGCCGGCCGGATCGTCCGCGAGACCTGCCCGGAGCTGACCGTTTCGCTGTCGAGCGAGGTCGTCGCCGAGATCTGGGAGTACCAGCGCTTCGTCACCACGGCGGCCAACGCCTATGTCCAGCCGCTGATGCGCCGCTATCTGCACCGGCTGGAGCGCGAGCTGGCGGCCCGCGCCTTCACCGGAGCGCTCCGGCTGATGCATTCGGCCGGCGGCCTGGTCTCGCCCGAGACGGCGCGCACCTTCCCGATCCGCCTGCTCGAAAGCGGCCCTGCCGGCGGCGGCCTCGCCACGGCGCTGTTCGGCGAACTCGCCGGCCACAAGGACGTGATCTCCTTCGATATGGGCGGCACCACCGCCAAGGCCTGCATGATCGAGGATGGCCGCGCCGAGATCGCGCTGATGCTCGAAGCCGGTCGCGTCAACCGTTTCGCCAAGGGCTCCGGCCTGCCGATCAAGGCGCCCGTCATCGACATGATCGAGATCGGCGCCGGCGGTGGCTCGATCGCCGCGATCGACGAGGTCGGCCTGCTCAAGGTCGGCCCGCATTCCGCCGGCTCCGACCCCGGCCCGGCCTGCTACGGCATGGGCGGCACCAAGCCGACCGTGACCGACGCCAATCTCGTGCTCGGCTATTACGATCCCGGCTTCTTCCTCGGCGGGCGCATGGCGCTCGATCTGGAGGCGGCGCGCAAGGCCGTCTCGACCGTCGCTGCGCCGCTCGGCCTCTCCATCGAGGAAGCCGCCTGGGGCATCCACAAGGTCGTGGTCGAGAGCATGGGCGCCGCCGCCCGCGTCCATCTCGTCGAGAAGGGCAAGGACCCCCGCCATTACGCCATGGTCGGTTTCGGCGGTGCCGGCCCGGCCCATGCCGTCGACGTCGCGCGCGTGCTCGGCGTCAGGCAGGTCATCATCCCGCCGGCTTCGGGCGCGGCTTCGGCGCTCGGCTTCCTGGCCGCGCCGCTTTCCTTCGACATGGTGCGCTCGCTGCCGGTCGAGTTCTCGGAAGGCTTCGATGCGGCCTCCGTCAATGCCGTGCTGCGCGATCTCGAGGTCGAAGGCCGCAAGCACCTGACCGAGGCCGGCGTGAAGTCCGGCGACGTCGCGGTCGAGCGGACGGCTGATATGCGCCTGGTCGGCCAGATGCACGATATTTCCGTGCCGCTGCCGTCCGGGACCATCGATGCGTCGAGCCTGGAGGCCATCCGCGCGGCCTTCAGCAAGGCCTATTCCGCCCGCTACACCTCGGTCTATGAGGGCGCGCGGCTGGAAGCGATCAATTTCCGCGTCCGCTGCGCCGGCCCGATGCCGACGCTGTCGCTTTCCGGCGCGGCCGGCGGCGGCGATGCCACGAACAAGGTCAAGGGCAGCCGCAAGGCCTGGTTCGAGGGCGGCTGGAGCGAGGCGACGGTCTATGACCGCTATGCGCTGCGCTCCGGCGACAGCATCAAGGGGCCGGCGATCATCGAGGAGCGCGAAGCGACCACGATCGTCCCGCCCGGCGACAGCGTCGCCATCGACGATGTCCTGAACCTGATCATCCATGTCGGCCAGGCCAATGCGGCCGAGACCACGATCACCGCCGACATGCCGCTGGCCGAGGCCGCGCGCCGGATCGAGGCCGATCCGATCTCGCTGGAGATCATGTGGAGCCGGATGATCAACGTCGTCGAGGAGATGTGGCTGACGGTCTGCCGCACCGCCTTCTCGCTGGTGATCTCGGAAGCGCAGGACTTCGCCTGCGAACTGCTCGACCCCGAAGGCGAGACGCTGGCGCATTCGCCCCGCGCCATGCCGGTGTTCAACCTGACGCTGCCGCGTGCGGTGAAGGCGCTGCTGGAGCGCTACCCGGCCGATACGCTGAAGCCCGGCGACGTGCTGATCACCAACGATCCCTGGCTCTGCGCCGGCCATCTCTTCGACATCGCGGTGGTGACGCCGGTCTTCCTCGGCAACCGCGTCGTCGGCCTGATGGGCACGGTCGGCCATGTCTCGGATATCGGCGGCACCAAGGACAGTTTGCGGGCCCGCGAGATCTACGAGGAGGGCTTCCAGATCCCGCCGATGAAGCTCTACGAAGCCGGCCGGATCAACGAGACGCTGGTGCGCCTGCTGGCTGAGAACGTGCGCAACTCCGAGCAGGTGCTCGGCGACCTGCATTCCTTCGTCGCGGCCAACGCCATCGGTGCCGAGCGCCTGCAGTCCTTCCTCACCGATTACGGCATGCAGGACCTGAGGGCGCTCGCCCATGTCGTGCAGAGCCGCTCGGAAAAGGCGATGCGCGACGCCATCCGCGCGCTGCCGGACGGGGTCTATCACGGCACGGTCTCGAACAACCCGCTGGGCACGCCGATGCATTACCCGCTGGCGCTGACGGTGAAGGACGACACGATCCATCTCGACTTCGCCGGCGCGCCGCCGCAGCTGGCGCAGGGCGGGCTCAACTGCACGCTCAACTACACGATGGCGCATGCGACCTATCCGCTGAAATGCATGCTGACGCCGGGCGTGCGCGGCAATGCCGGCTGCTACCGTGCCTTCACGGTCGAGGCCCCGAAGGGCTCGATCCTGAACTGCGACAAGCCGCTGGCGGTGAACCTGCGCACCCGCACCGGCTGGTATCTGGCGCCGAACATCTTCCGCGCCTTGTCGGAAGCGGCGCCGAAGCAGGTCCAGGCCTTCACCGGCCTGCCGGTGGCGGCGAGCGTCTATGGCCGCGACGCGGCCGGCGACACCTATTCCGACATGCTCTTCTGCGGCGGCGGCCAGGGCGGCTCGGCCCAGGGCGATGGCAAGTCGGGCCTGCTCTATCCGACTTCCGCCGCGAACACCTCGATCGAGACCTTCGAATCGCGGGTGCCGGTGCTGGTGGTCGAGAAGGCCTATCTCACCGACTCCGGCGGTGCCGGCCAGCATCGCGGCGGCCTCGGCCAGCGCGTGCGTCTGCGCAAGCTCGCCGATGACGGCCTGCCGACGCTGGTCTCGCTCTATCCGGAAGGGGTCGACAACCCGATCGCGGGCCTGTTCGGCGGCAAGGCCGGCGGCGGGGCGTCGGGCCGGGTGATCGACGAGCAGGGACATGTGCTGAAGGACGTCGGCACCGGCGAGCTCGTCCAGGTTCGGCAGCCGCATGAGATCGTCGAGCTCGTGCTGGCCGGCGGCGCCGGCTACGGCCCGGCCTCCGAGCGCTCGCGGGAGGCGATCGCCCGCGACATCGCGCTCGGACTGGTCTCTCCCGATGCGGCCAAGCGCGATTACGGCGTGCAGGGCGCGCATGCCACGCAGGATGTCGGCGAGGCCAAGGCCGGCATCCTGGTTGCCTGAGCGGCAGGGATCACAACGCACACGCCCGACAGGGGCCAATAAGGGGACTGAGGCATGACCAATCCAACTGAGGGGGTGCCTCAGAAGCACCCCAGCCTGTTCGAGCCGGCGACGCTGCTGCTCATCGCCGTGCTCTGCGTCTTCGGCGCGATCATCGGCATGCAGCTTCTGGTGTCGCTCGGCATCACCGCCAACACCTCGCTGATCGGCGCGCTCGCCGCCATGGCGCTGGCGCGCGTGCCGCTCGCGATCTTCGCGCGCTACCGCTCGATCCATGTGCAGAACCTGGCCCAGAGCGCGATCTCCTCGGCCACGTTCGGCGCGGCGAACAGCCTGCTCCTGCCGGTCGGCATCCCCTGGCTGCTGGGGCGGCCGGATCTCGTCCTGCCGATGCTGGCGGGCGCTTTCTTCGCCATGCTGCTCGACGCCTATCTGCTCTACCGGATGTTCGATTCCCGCGTCTTCCCGGCGCAGGGCGCCTGGCCTCCGGGCGTCGCAGCGGCCGAGGCGATCAAGGCCGGCGACGAGGGCGGCCGCAAGGCGGTGCTGATGGGCATCGGCTTCGGCACGGGCGTCGTCGCATCCTTCATCAAGATCCCGCTGGCCTGGATCGGATTCGCCGGCTCGGCCGCCGTCACCGGCATTCCGATGTCGGCCTTCGGCGTTGCCTTCATCGGCAATATCTGGGCGCTGCTGATGTTCGGCATCGGCCTTTTGCTGCGCGGCTATTCCGGCCAGCTCTTCGGCGGCCCGACCTTCGCCAGCATCATCCCGAAGGGCGACCTGATGGCCGCCTATATCCCGCACGGCTTCATGATCGGCGCCGGCCTCGTGGCATTGTTGCAGGTCGCGCTGCTGCTGTTCCGCCGCGGCGAGGCCAAGGCGGACGAGGCGAAGGCCGGCGTCAGCGATGCCGAGGTGAAGCGCGCGCTTGGGCTCGGCACCGTCGGCTATCTCGCGATCGCCGTGTTCATCGCCGTTGTCGGCGGGCTGATGAGCGACATGTCGGTGGGCATGCTGATCCTGTTCGTGCTCTATGCCGCCTTCGCGGCCTATGTCCACGAGCTGATCGTCGGCCTCGCCGCGATGCATTCCGGCTGGTTCCCGGCCTTCGCGGTCGCGCTGATCACGCTGATCATCGGCATGCTCATCGGCTTCCCGATGCCGGCCCTGGCGCTGCTCGTCGGCTTCTCGGCCGCGACCGGGCCTGCCTTCGCCGATATGGGCTACGACCTGAAGGCCGGCTACCTGCTGCGCGGCAACGGCGCCAACCCCGCCTTCGAGCTTGAGGGCCGTCGCCAGCAGCTCTTCGCCGCGATGTTCGCCTTCGTCGTGGCGGGCGCGGTGGTGCTGGTTTCCTACCAGTCCTTCTTCGACCAGAACCTCGTCGCCCCCGTGAACAAGGTCTATGCCGCGACGATCAAGGCCGGCGTGGCTGATGGCGTGGCCTGGCAGCTCTTCATCTGGGCGATCCCCGGCGCGATCCTTCAGTTCATCGGCGGGCCGAAGCGGCAGATCGGCGTGCTCTTCGCCACCGGCCTCTTGATCAACTTCCCGATGGCGGGCTGGGCGGTGCTGGCCGGCATCCTCTGCCGGGTCATCTGGGAGAAGCTGCGCGGTGCAAGCGGCGAGGGCGACATGGAGGTGTTCGCCGCCGGCGTCATCGCGGGCGATGCGATCTTCTCCTTCTTCGACTCCGTCTCGAAGAACTTCTGGAAGCGCTGAGCGACCCGGGCCTCGGGGCAATCGTCCCGGGGCCTTTTCATTGCGGAGGAAGGGGAGCGCCATGAGCAAGCTGGGAACGCTGACCATCGGCCAGGCGCCGCGCGCCGACATCACGCCGATCCTCGACGACGTGCTGGATGCGCGCCTGCCGCGCCGCCATGCCGGGGTGCTCGACGGCCTCGGCCGTGCCGAGATCGAGCGCGGCTTCGCGCCCGAAGCCGGCAAGCCGATGCTGATCACCAAGCTGCTCGACGGCAGCGCGGTGGTCATCGACCGGGTGCGCACCGAGGCGGCGGCGCAGGCCAAGCTCGCCCTGCTGGAAGCCGAGGGCTGCTCGACGATCCTGATGCTCTGCACCGGGCATTTCGAGAGCCTGAGGACGGAGAGGGCGCGACTGGTCGAGCCGGACCGCATCCTGCCGCCGACCGTGGCAGCGCTGCTGCAAGGCGCTCAGCTCGGCATCATCGTGCCATTGGCCGAACAGATCGCGTCCGAGGCCGGGAAATGGGCCCCGCTCGGGCGCGCGCCGCTTTATGCCGCAGCCTCGCCCTATGGCGGCGATGGGGCATCGGTCGCGGACGCGGCCCGCGGGCTTGCGGGTCGTGGCGCCGAAATCCTGCTGATGGACTGCATGGGCTTCGTCGAGCGGCATCGCCGCGAGGCGAGGGAAGCCGGCCTCCCGGTCATCCTCTCCAACAGCCTGATCGCCAAGCTGGTCTCCGAGATCGTCTGACCGCGGAGCCGTCTCAAGAGAAAAGGCCGCCTTTGGGGCGGCCTTTCGCATTCGTCGCGGCGTCGATCAACTCACTTCGGCGCGAAGATGCCGACGCTGCTCGCGGTGATGTCGAAGGAGAGCGTCGCGACCACGGCCGCGCCGCACCACTTGGAGCGGCCGCTGCCGGTGGTGATGCCGCGTGGATCGGCCGTCAGTGCGAAGCACTCGTTCTTCGAGAGATCGGTGTCGTGATAGCGGACATCCGCCGTGACGTTCTTCCAAGTGTAGGAAACGCCGGCGTTCCAGTAATTATAGTCCGGCAGGTTGGTCGCCGGCACCGTCGACCAGATCGCCAGATTGGTGGTGCCGAGCCAGTAATGGCCGAACTCGCCGGAAACCGAGAGTCCTTCCAGGAAGGGTAGGGCATATTTGGCGGTCACCGAGGCATAGGTACCGCTGGCGCCGGTGCCGAGCCAGTCCCAGGCGTAATAGACGTTGGCGCCGAGCGTCAGGCTGTCCTTGAAGGTATAGGAGACCTTGCCGTAGACCTCGGTGAAATCGGTGTTCTTCGGCGTCCAGAACACGCCGGTGGCGTCGATCAGCTGCTTCTCGCTCGGGTAATAGTACTGCATCACGCCGAGGTCGAAGGCGAGGTCGCCGAATTTCGGGCGGATGCCGCCGTAGAAATCGATCTCGGCATCAGGGCGCGTGGCGAGATCGACGCTGGCGCCGTAGACGCCGACATAGAACAGGTTGTTGTAGATCTGCAGCTCGGCGCCGCCGCCGATGCCGGGCTTGCGGTCGGTCTGGGAGATGCCGCGGAAATTGTAGTCGGTCTGGGCCTTCAGGTTGACGGCAATGTCGAACCAGGTGATCGCCGGGACGACCGGGACCGGCGGCGCGCCCTTCTTGCTCGGCAGGTCGGAGGCCTGGGCGCCGCTGATACCAGCCGCCAGGGTCAGGCCCAAAATCGAGGAACGGAAGAGATCAGGCATCTGCAAAAACCCCTCGCCGCGCAGTGATAGCGCTGTCACGCCATCAAGCGGGTGAGGCCGGATTTCCGGCAAGGCGAGCTTTTGGGCTGATCGCCCACGCAAAAAGCAAAGGCCCCCGAAACGAGGGCCTTCGCGCCTGCAAAAAAGGCAGTCGGGATTATCTGGCCGCCTGCGACAATTTTGTCACGGCCAAGCAGGCGTCATCCGGATGCTTCAGCGCTGGACCGGCTGGCTCGCATAGGCCGCCGTCGACTGGTCGAGGCTGGAGGTCCTAAGGCCGGTGGCCCGACGCGGCGGCAGCGGGGCGCTGGTGCTGGTCGGCGAGGCCGGAACGACCGAGACGACCGGAGCCGAAGCGGTGGTCATGCCCTGGTCGGCCGTGCCGCCGAAGGTCGGCATGAAGCTGAGGGCGCGCTGCAGGAACGGCTTGTCCTCGGCCGGAGCGGCAGGGGCGACCGGGGTCGAGGAGGCGCTGGCCAGAACCGGCGCCTGCTGGGCATTGCCCGGAGAGACCTTGGCGAGCTGCGTGGCGGCGGGGACCGCAGCCGGGCGCGGCGCCACGGCGGGCTTGGCTTCAACCGGCTTGACGGGCTCTTCGACCGGCGCGGCAGCGACCGCGGCGAGAACCGCATCGTTGTCGGCGGAGGCGGCGCGCACGGTCGCCTTGGCCTTGCCGGTATTGTCGAGCACGACGACGCGCGGGCCGATGGCGAGCGCATCCTCGCGGCTGATGCCGACATCGCGCGAAGCCCAGGAGGCCGAGCGGTTCAGCGCATCGGCGCCGTTCGACGCCAGCGCCCGCTTGAACGAGGCGTGCTGGTCGCCATCGTCATAGATCAGCTTGATCGCGGGCGTGCCCTTGGCGACGAGCGCGGCGACCTGGACCTCGTCCTCGCGGCGCTTCTCGGCGACGGCGGCCGGGGCCTGGCCGCCATTGAAGACATAGCGGCCACCGGCGACGGACACGGCCGGCTCGTCCTTGGTGACCTCGAAATAGTCGGAGCCTTCCTTCAAATTCTTCCAGAAGGCGATGTTGGGGTCGAGCCGGTGCTTGGCGAGGTTCTGCGCGGTCATCCGGAAGGGATAGGCCTGCATCTGCACGGCGCGCTGGCCGGCGTTCTGGGCCTCCCGCACCAGGGCGTAGATCTCGCCGATCTGGTCGTCCGTCATCGAATAGCAGCCGGCCGAGGAGCAGGCGCCATGCACCATCAGATGCGCGCCGGTGCGGCCATAGGAGCGGTCATAGGCGTTGGGATAGCCCATGTTGAACGAGACGTAATAGGACGAGTTCGGGTTCATCTGCTGCGGCGCGATGGCATAGAAGCCTTCCGGCGCCATGCGATCGCCCTCGCGGACCTTCGGGCCGAGCTGGCCGGACCAGCGGCACATCGGATAGGTCTTCAGCAGGGCATACTGACCGTCGGCCTTGCGCTTCCAGACCTCCAGTTCCGACTCCTTCTTGAAGGAGCGGATGATGATCGGCTGGTCCTTGCTCATGCCCTTCTCGGACATCAGCGCATAGGTCGCGTTCGGAATCGGGATGTTATGGCGGGCGGAGCCGCGATAACGGTCCTCCTCGCAGGCAGCCAGCGTCAATGCAACAAAAGCCACGAGCGCGAGTTGCTTGAATGCCACGTCGTCAATCCCATCGAACGGCAGGCCGAGGCGCGACCTGTGACTTCGCAAGACGGCCAAATTGTGCCCGTCGACTCGTTTTAGATGCGTTAGCCTTGAGGGTTCCTTACCATAGGCTTCCCGAGTCTGGCCACATGGTCAACGCGGGGTAAAGAACCGCTGCCTTCGCAGGTGCGGGATTATCGCTTCCCTCGATTGCTCAGAGATTGCGGCCAATCGCGAGGAACTTGTCCGCGCGCTTGGCGACGATATCCTCGCCGCTCAGGCCGGCGAGATCACCGAGCGCAGCGGAAATGGCATCGCCCGCACGGTTGATCGCGGCCTGACCGTCGCGATGGGCGCCGCCCGTCGGCTCCTGCACGATCTTGTCGATGATGCCGAATTTCAGCAGGTCCTGCGCGGTGATCTTCATGCCGGTCGCGGCATCCTGCGCGCGCGCCGTGTCGCGCCACAGGATCGAGGCCGCGCCTTCCGGCGAGATCACCGAGTAGATCGCGTGCTCCATCATCATGACGCGGCTGGCGGCGGCGATCGCGATCGCTCCGCCCGAGCCGCCCTCGCCGATGACGAGCGCGACGCTGGGGCTGCGCAGCCCGAGCCAGGCCTCGGTCGAGCGGGCGATGGCCTCGGCCTGGCCGCGCTCCTCGGCCTCGATGCCGGGATAGGCGCCGGCGGTGTCGACGAAGCTCAGGACCGGCAGGCCGAAGCGGTCGGCGAGCTCGGCCAGACGCACGGCCTTGCGATAGCCCTCAGGCTTCGGCATGCCGAAATTGTGCCGGATGCGGGTCTCGGTCGAGTCGCCCTTCTCCTGGCCGATGACGCAGACGGGCTCGCCCCGGAAACGGCCGAAGCCGCCGACGATGGCCTCGTCCTCGCCGAAGGCGCGGTCGCCGGCGAGCGGCGTGAACTCGGTGATCAGCCCGGCGCAGTAATCCTTGAAATGCGGGCGCTGCGGATGGCGCGCCACCAGCGTCTTCTGCCAGGGCGTCAGTGCCGCATAGAGCTCCTTCAGCGCCTGGCTGGCGCGGGCGTCGAGCTTGCCGATCTCCTCGGACAGGGAGATGCCGTCGCCGCGTGCCTCCAAGGCCCGCAGCTCGTCCGCCTTCGCCTCCAGCTCGGCGACCGGTTTCTCGAAATCCAGATAGCTACGCATCGTGATCCAGTTCAGATTCCGCGCCAGAAGCGGGCGGAGCGGCGGTTTACAGCGAAACCGGGCTTGAAAAGCGGCGGACCTTGGCCGCGCCCCGGCGAAATTGTCAACCCGTTCGTGGCCTCTCCGGCGGGTTTGCCGCACGCGGCGTCGGCGATGCCTGCGGCAGGAGAACCGGTCTCAGGGCAAAGCTGCGCCGCGTCGCGCGCAGCGGTGCGCGCCGGTAGAACTGCTTGGTGGCGTCGATGATATGGACGCCGGCGAAGGGCAGCGAAAGGCCGGAACCGATCCGCTCCCAGGCCAGCGCCGAGCGCATCAGCAACTGCCTCTGCAGGGGCGGGACATAGAGCGCCTCGGCCCAGTGCTCGGGGGAGAATTCGGCGCCGCGCATCAGGGCGGAGAGCTGCCGGCGGCTGAAGGGGCGGCCCTGGCCGAAAGGCGTGCCGTCCATCCGGGCCCAGAGCCCGCGTCGGTTGGGCACGACGAGGATCATCCGCCCGCCGGGGCTGAGGACGCGCGAGACCTCTTCCAGCAGATCGTCGGGGCTTTCTGTCTCCTCCAGCGCATGGACGAGCACGACCCGGTCGACCGAGGCGGTCGGCAAGGGCAGAAGCGTCGGCTCGACCAGCGCGGAGGCGGAGAGGCCGGACGAGGGCCAGTTCACCACGCCCTGCGCTGCCGGCATGAAGGCGATGGTCCGCTCTGCCTGCATGCCGAGCACGGAGAGATAGGGCGTCGCATAGCCTAGGCCCAGCAGGCGCTGGCGCGCGCAATCCGGCCAGAAACGCAGCATCGCCCGGCCGATGAAGCGCCGGGCCACATGGCCGAGCGGGCTCGCATAGAAGGCGCGCAGGTCGACGACGTCGAGAGGCATGGCGCCTGACATGGAACGCGCGCGGCATAAGCGCAAGGGTGTCCCGAGACGATGCCGGGTTGATCGGCAGCCGGGCATGGCCCATGCAGAGGCATGACCGCTCGCCGTTCCGGTGGGCAACCCCTGCCGGAGGAAGCCATGCCGCTCGACCTTCACGTCTTCCGCACGCTCAACGACAATGCGGGCGCCTTGCTCCACGATCCCGCGAGCGGCGCCTGCGCGGCCGTCGACGTGCCTGATGCCGGCGAGACGCTCGCCGCCGCCAAGGCGAAGGGCTGGACGATCAGCGACATCTTCATCACCCATGCCCATCACGACCACACGCAGGGCGTCGCCGAGGTGAAGCAGGCGACCGGCGCCACTGTCGTCGGCCCGGCCGATGCGCGGACGAGCGCGCCGCTCGACCGGGTCATCGGCGAGGGCGATGCCGTAACCTTCGGCGGCGAAAGCTTCGAGATCTGGCATACGCCGGGCCATTCAGACGGACATCTCAGCTTCGTTGGGCGCAGCGCCAAGCTCGCACTGGTTGGCGACGTCGTCTTCGTGATGGGCTGCGGGCGGGTCCAGCCCGGCCAGATAGACCGGATGTGGACCTCGCTCTCGCGGCTGATGGCGCTGCCGGGCGACACCCGCCTGCTCGGCGGCCATGACTATACCCTCGCCAATGCCCGCTTCGCCCGCTCGGTCGATCCCGCGAACGAAGTGCTCAAGGCGCGCTTCACTGAGGCCGAGAAGGCCAAGGCCGAGAGCCGTTTCTGGGCGTTGACCACGGTCGCCGAGGAAAAGGCGACCAACCCGTTCTTCCGGGCGGCCGAGCCCGCTCTGGCGAAGGCGGTGGGCCTGCCCGGTGCGGCGCCGGGCGCGGTCTTCGCGGCCCTGCGCGAAGCCAAAAACCGGTTCTGACCATGACGATGCGGCTGGACGGGCTGACGGCGGCGGAGGTCATCCGCCTGCTCGATCTCAAGCCCCATCCCGAGGGCGGCCATTATCGCGAGACCTTTCGCGATGCAGCCGGGCCGGAGGGCCGGGGCTTCTCGACCGCGATCTATTACCTGCTCGATACCGGGGAAACCTCGGAATGGCACCGCGTCGATGCCGCCGAAATCTGGCATCATTATGCCGGCGCTCCGCTTGTGATCACGGTCTCGCCGAACGGGCATGACGCCTCGGCGCATCATCTCGGCACCGAGCTTGCCGCAGGCCAGCGCCCGCAATTCGTGGTGCCGGCCGGCTGGTGGCAGAGTGCGACCTCGCTCGGCGCCTGGACCTTGGTCGGTTGCACGGTCGCGCCGGGTTTCGAATTCAAGGGCTTCGAGATGGCGCCGCCGGGCTGGCGGCCGACACCGCGCAAGCCGTCCGGGGGATAGGATGCTGGCGAAGACGGATAACAGCGAATTGGTGCTCGGCTGCGAGCGGCGCATCATCAATGCCTGGCCGGCGCTGTCGACGCTGATCGTCGGCGACTGGGTGCTGCGCTTCGCCAACGGCTATTCGGGCCGGGCCAATTCGGCGACGCCGTTGAGTTATGGCGCCGAACTCGACGGCACGATGCTCGACCTGATCGAGGAGCTCTACCGCGCCGATGGACTGATCCCCGCCATCCGCCTGACGCCGCTGGTGGCGGATGCGACGTGCGCGGCGGTGCTGGAGCGCGGTTATCGCGTCAAGGACAAGTCGTTCGGGCAGATCGCGCCGCTTGCCGGTTTTATAGCGTCCGAAGAGGCGGAGCTGCAGATCGAGGCGCGGCCGAGCCAGGAATGGACGGCCGGAGTCGCCGCGCTCCAGAGCGGCAACAAGACCCATGTCGCCAATCTCGCTGCCATCATCGAGAAGGTCCGGCTGCCGGCGGCCTTCGCGACCTGGCTGGTCGAGGGCGAGGCGGTCGCGTTCGGCATGAGCGTGGCCGAGCGCGGCATGGCGGAGATCGGTCTGATCTGCGTCCACCCCGATCATCGCGGCCACGGCTATGGCCGCAAGATCGTGCGGGGGCTGATGGGCTGGGCCGCCGCGATGGGCTGCGGCAATGCCTATCTGCAGGTCGAACAGAGCAACGCCGTCGCGATCAACCTCTATGGCAGCCTCGGCTTCCGCCAGCTCTACGCCTACGAGACGCGCATTCTCGATTGAGGCGTTTCAACGCGTCAGCAGCGCCGTGCCGTAGAGGCCGATGGCGAAGAGGGTGTGGCTGACGACGTTCAGCAGCCGGATCTGGTTGGCGTTCGGCTTCTTCGAAGCCGCGATGCCCATGCCCATGCCGGGTTGCAGGATGAACCAGCCGCAGCCGATCGTCGCCCAGCCGACGATGAGCGCCGGCAGGAAGGTCGGATTGCGGGCCCAGCCGGCTCCGGCGATGGCCAGCACGATCCCGGCGAAGGCGATGCCGACGAGGTAATGACAGATCCAGCCGATCGCGAGCTCACCGGCGACGGGCTCGGATCTGACGATGTCCTCGTGCCAGACGCGACCGCGCGGCAGATGGGCGAACCAGCGTCCGGGCATCGCCCAGTTCGGCTTGGGGAAGCCGAACAAACGCAGGAACTGAGCCCAGATATCGGTGAGCGCGGTCGCGCCGATACCGATGACGACCATCCGCAAGATCAGATCCGACACGTTCCATCCCCCCGGCCGCATCGATGCGGCCTCCCTCTGTTGGAGCGGCGTTCGCGACGGCGGTCAACCGCCACTCCGAGCCGATGAAGCGCAGGCGGGCTGCATGCGGCGCATCGCCCTGGAGGCGGAACCGCAGCACCGGCCGGCGGGTTGCCTCCGCTGATCCGCATGCGAGCGAGGGGGAAGATCATGGCAACGGCGACTGCCGAGACGTCACGCAGCACGGCCAAGGCCGCGACCGGGCCTCATGGCGCCGCCGAACTGCCCTCCGTGGTGGTCACCAGCTACAATCTGGAAGTCCGCGACGATGACGGCTTCGTCGGGGACAAGGCGAGCCGAGGGGCCTTCATCGAGCATCTCGACACGCTGCGCAGCCATCTCAAGCGCAACGGCGCCGACCCGCTGAAAGGCAAGACCGCCGAGATCAGCAAGAAAGAGCTCGACGCGCTGATCAAGGACGGCGATGCGAAGGAGGCTGCGCTGGTGCTCAGTGCCGTCGAGGGCTTCGCCCAGTCGCTGGCTTTCGTCATCCGCCGCTTCGCGCGACTGAAGAGCTGGGCCGAGATCGAGCGCATCGTGGTCGGCGGCGGTTTTCGCGAGAGCCGGGTCGGGGAACTCGCCATCGCGCGTGCCGCCATCATCCTGCGGACGGAGGGGCGCGATCTCGATCTCGTGCCGATCAGCCATCATCCCGACGAGGCGGGTTTGGTCGGCAACGCCCATCTCGCGCCGAAATGGATCTTCGAGGCCTATGACAGCCTCGTCGCCGTCGATATCGGCGGCTCCAACATCCGCGCCGGCATCGTCGAGCTCAGGCAGAAGAAGGCGCCGGATTTGAGCAAGGCGCGCGTCTGGAAATCGGAGCTCTGGCGCCATGCCGACGAGGAGCCGAGCCGCGACGAGGCGATCAAGCGGCTGGGCAAGATGCTGCGCGAGCAGATCGCCAATGCCGAGAAGGAGGGCTTGCGGGTCGCGCCCTTCATCGGCGTCGGCTGTCCCGGGCTGATCCAGCCAGACGGCGCGATCGATCGCGGCGCGCAGAACCTGCCCGGCAACTGGGAAAGCAGCCGCTTCAACCTCGTCGACAGCATCCGTGCGCTCGTGCCGGAGATCGGCGAGCACGAGACCGAGGTGGTGATGCACAACGATGCGGTGATCCAGGGCCTGAGCGAAATGCCGGCCATGCAGGATGTCGATAACTGGGCGGTTCTGACGATCGGCACGGGGCTCGGCAATGCGAGCTACCACAACCGTGCCAAGGCGAAGGGCAAGGGACGCGATTGATCCGCGTCCCGCCGAAAGCGGTACCTCTGCCATCTTCAGGTCGTGTTTTGCAGGGATGAGGCGGCGGGGCCTGTCTCCCCGCCCCATGTCCTCCGCAAGCCCGGGAGCCCTCCGTGCCGGCCCAATTCCGCTCTTCATCTTGCCTTGCGGGCATGGCTGTGCCGAGGGTCGAGCCGGAGCCGAATCATCTGCAAGGACAGGGCCGCACCCCCATGGCAGCGCGCAGGACGCAAGCGTCGTTCCCGAGCCTGAGAGGCTTCCTGGCGGCTTGCCTGGTGCTCATGGCCGTGGCCTTTGCGGTTACCGGCTCGGCCTTTGCCCAGACGGCACCCGAGCCGGGCAGCCTTCGCGCCCGGCTGGACAGCGTCCGCGCCGATCTCGCCCAGATCGAGACGACGCTGGCCTCGCCCAGCCCGACCGATGCCGAGTTGCAGCGGCAGCGGTTGCGCCTGCAGCCCTCGCTGGACCAATTGCGCCTGATCATCGACGAGCAGGCGCCACGGGTCGACCAGGCCAAGCTCCGGCTCGACCAGCTAGGCCCCAAGCCGGAGGCCAGCGCGCCAGCCGAGAGCGCCGAGATCGTCCGCGACCGCGAGGCGCGGGCCAAGGCCTTCTCCGACGCCGACGAAACGCTCAAGCTCGCCAAGGCCTCGCTGCTCCAGGCCGAGCAGCTCCAGAGCAGCATCGGCGACAAGCGCCGCGAGATCTTCGCCAAGGAATTGTTCGCCGCCGGCCCGTCCGTGGCCAATCCGGAGGTCTGGGGCAACGCGATCGCCACCGCGCCGGAAGACCTGCGCGCCTCCGGCTACATCTTCGGGGGCTGGCTGGAGGGGGTCAGCGACGCTCTTTCCGGCACGCGCGGGGCCGTCGTCGCCTTCGCCTTGATCGGCGCGCTCCTGCTCTATCTGGCGCGGGCGCGCTATCTGCCGCGCTTCAAGGCTCGCTTCAGCAACACGCAGGACACCGGCAACCTGCACTGCCTCTATATCGCGCTCGCCCATATCGTCGCGGGCGCCGCGCCGCCGCTTCTGGCGAGCTGGCTCATGTACAAGGCCCTGAACACGGCAGGGCTGCTGCCGCCGCGCATCCAGCCGGTGATCTGGGCCGTGGTCGTCGGCCTCGCCTTCTTCGCCTTCGTGCAGGCGCTCGCCGATGCGCTGTTCGCGCCGTCGAGCCCGCAGCGGCGCCTCGTCAAGGTGATGGACACGACGGCGCGCAGCGTCGTTTGGATCGCGGGTTCGCTTGCGGCGGTCATGTCGGTCGGCAAGGTCTTCGAGGCCTGGCTCCAGGCGATCGCCGCCGGCCTCGCCATCTCGATCATCGTCAAGGCCTTCTTCGCCATCCTGTTCGCGCTCGCGCTGATCGCCGGGCTCTACCAGATCCGCGACGACGACGAGGTCGAGCAGGAAGCCTGCCTCGGCCCTTATGTACCGGTGGACGGCGCGAGCCTCGGACCGGTGCGCATCCTCGGCTGGATCATCGGCTTCGCCATCATCGCGGCGGCGCTGAGCGGCTATGTCATCTTCGCGGCCTTCCTGGCCGAGCAGGCGCTCTGGGTCGGCATCGTCGCCTGCCTGTTCCTGCTGGCCTTCCAGTTCATCGATCTCGGCATTCCCCGGCTGTTCGGCGGCAAGGGCCGCTTCGCGCTCACGCTCAAGGCCGGCATGGGCCTGCGCGCCGCCACGCTCGACAAGATCTCGGTCATCGGCGTCGGCGTGCTGAAGCTCCTGCTCATCGCAGTGACGCTGCTGCTGGTCCTTGCGCCGTGGGGGCTGGAATCGAGCGATTTCCTGGTCTCGCTGCGGGCGGCCTTCTTCGGCTTCCAGGTCGGCGGCGTCACGGTCTCGCTCTCGACGATCGTCGTCGGCGCCATCGTCTTCGCAATCGGCATCGGCGCGACGCGGGCGATGCAGCGCTGGCTCGAGAACCAGTTCCTGCCGACGACCGCGATGGATCCCGGCCTGCGCAACTCGATCACCACGGCCGCCGGCTATGTCGGCTATATCGCGGCGGCGGCGATCACCGTCACCGCGGTGGGCCTGAGCCTGGAGCGCCTGACGCTGGTGGCGTCGGCCCTGTCGGTCGGTATCGGTTTCGGTCTGCAGTCGGTGGTGTCGAACTTCGTATCGGGCCTGATCCTGCTTTGGGAGCGGCCGATCCGGGTCGGCGACCAGGTGCTGGTCGGCGATGTCGAGGGCATCGTCAAGCGCATCAATGTCAGGTCCACGGAGATCGCGACCTTCGACCGGGCGACCGTGATCGTCCCGAACTCGAACCTGATCTCCGGCATTGTCCGCAACCGCGTTCGCAACGACCGCACGGGCAGGGTGCTGATCGCGCTTACGGTGCCGCGGTCGCTGGATGCCGGCCAGGTACGCGCGATGCTGGCCGAAGTCGCCTCGAATCATGGCGACGTGATGCAGAAGCCGCCGCCGGCGGTGATGTTCAAGAAACTCGGCACCACGACGATGGATTTCGAACTCGTCTGCGTGGTCGGCGATGTCGAGATCACGGGCCGGGTCAACAGCGACCTGAATTTCGCGATCCACAAGCGCCTCGCCGAGATGGAGCCGGCCGCGGCCGTGCCCGAATTGATGGTGCGCGGGCTGGAGGGCGTCGAGCACTCGCTCGGCAGCATCGCGGACGCCGTCGGACGCCGCGAAAGCGTGGTCAGCCGCGCGAAGCGGGACGCGCCGAAGCCGATTTCGGCCGCTGCGGCTCGCCGTGCGCGCAAGCCGGTCGCGGTGGAGGAGCCGGAGGAGGAGGCCGAGGCGAGCAAGCCTGCCGCCCCGGCGCCCGAGCCGGCCAAGGATGACAGCAAGGAATGATCGGATGCCCAGCCTTTTCCGCCGCAGCGCGGCTTCGCGCACGATGACCTGCCCGGCCGCACTGGCCGGGGCGCTTGCCGTGCTCGGCGTCGCCGGATGTGCCGAGCCGCAACGGCAGAGCCAGCCGGCCTTCTATCGCGACCTGGGTTCCGCTTCGGCGCAGGTCGATACGGAACAGGCGCGGGCGATGATCTCGGCCTATCGCCTCAATGCCGGGCTCGGTCCTCTCGTGCTGGACCCCGCGCTGGTCGCGGCGGCGCAGCGTGAAGCGACCGCCATGGCCAGCTCGGACAAGCCCGCCCAGGCGGATGCGGTCAAGGCGCGTCTTGCCCGCGAGGGCCAGCCGGGGGGCGAGGCCAATCTTTCGGCGGGCTACCGTCGCCTGGCCGAGGCGTTCTCGGGCTGGCGGGATTCGCCCCAGCACGATCGCGTCATGAAGGATGCGAAGGCCAGGCGCATGGGCATCGCCACGGCGTATGCGCCCGGCTCGAAATATCAGGTCTACTGGGCGCTGATCGTCGCGCCGTAGCCGGCGACATCCGGCCAGCGCCGCAAGCTGCTGAGATGGCCGAGGGCTAAAGCAACTGGGTTTGCAACTTATGGTTGTGTAATTTACGCTTATGCAACCATATGCAACTTATTCTTGCATCCTATCCGATGGCTCCCGTTCCGGGATCATTCTGGAGGGGTGCCGATGTCACGCCGTCCGCTTGCGCTTGTCCTGTTCGCCACCTTTGCCCTGCCGGGAGCCGCCAGCGCCCAGTCGGGCGGTCTGATCGACGTCTGCACGGGGCTTGGCGTTTCGCTTCCGGTGCTCCAGCCCCTGACCGGAGCGGCCTCGGGACTGCTCGGCGGCCTGCTCGATCCCGTGCTCAACGGCATCGTCGGGGATGTGAACCTCAACCTGCGCGATGCGCTGAGCGGCCGAAATATCGGACTGAATATCCGCGACCAGAACGGCAATCTCGTCACGCTGCCCGGCAACTGCAAGCTCAAGGCCGACAGCGTCACGGTGGAGGGGCCGGGCGGGATCGCGATCGGTGGGGGCGAGGTCAGTGGGCTTGGCAGCACGGCCAACCCCAAGGCGAGTGCGGCGGACCCGAACGCCATCGCCTTCGGCAACGGTGCCGCGACCTCCGGCGCGGCCACAGGCGCGGTTGCGATCGGCCTGCGCGGGGCGGTGACAGTGGCCGACGGCGTCGCTATCGGGCGCGACAGCGCGGTCTCGGCCGCGGGCGGCATCGCGCGGGGAGCGGGGTCGGTTGCTCTGCGTGCCGGACTTGCGGGTGGGGCAGAAGCATTCAGCGGTGTTGCGATCGCTTCGACGCAAGGGGCGCTGTCGATCGGCTCCGCCGGTAACGAGCGCCAGATCACGCATGTCGCCGGTGGCACCCAGGATACCGACGCGGTCAACCTGCGTCAGCTTCGCTCCGTCGCCAATAGCGCGGCCTCGGCGCTCGGAGGCGGTGCGGGCTTCGATGCGGGCGGCAGCTTCACTGGACCGAGCTATGCCCTGCGCGGCGGAATCTATACGACCGTCGGCGCGGCGCTGACTGCGCTCGATCAGCAGAGCGGGGTGATCGCCGGTAACAATTCCAGCGGTTTCGCACTCGCATCCGCCGCAGGCCGTGATGCGATGGCAGCCGGCTACGGCGCGCGGGCCGATGGTGCCCGCGCAACGGCGATTGGCACCCAGGCGCAGGCCAGCGGCGAGGAGAGTGTCGCGATCGGCGCCGGTGCGGTCGCGGCTCGTCCGCGGCAGGTCGCGATCGGCACGGCGGCCAGCACCTATTCGCTGCCGGGCCTGACCTCGGGGGCGAGCCGTGCAGCGCAATCCGGGCCGACGCAGGTCGTGACCACCGATGCGGCCGGCAATCTCGCCGCGCTCCCGATCGATCTCGCCGGCCTCGATCAGCGCATCGACGGCGTCGCCGCCTATGCCCGCGAGGGGCGGCGCGAAGCCCGGCAGGGCATCGCCGCAGCGATGGCGATGACCGCGGCGGCGATGCCGTCCCGCCCCGGCAAGACGAGCTGGAGCGGCAACACCGCGACCTACAAGGGCGAATGGGCGGCGGGCTTCGCCATGGCGCATCGGCTCGATATGGCCATCCCCGTCGCGATCAATGCCGGCATCAGCCTGACCGGCAACAGTTTCGGCGGCGCCCGCATGGGCCTCAGCGGCGAGTTCTGAGCGATTGGGCGACCGCGAAGGCGCAAGGCTCCCGCCAGATCCTGTCAGCGGCGGTGGTCTCGGCCTCTTACCGGATGCCACTGGCGCCGCTAGCTTGAGCGTCATGCCTCCGCGCCCTCGCAAGCCGATCGCCCTCTCCGTTGAACAGGCCCGCCGCCTCTGGCTCCATGCCCAGCGGCTCGACCGGCGCGATCCCTTCGGGGCAGGGCCGGAAGCCGCACGCGCCGCGATCGAGCATCTCGGCTATGTCCAGATCGACACGATCAACGTGATCGAGCGCTGCCACCACCATATCCTCTATGCCCGGATCCCCGCCTATCGCCGGGCCGATCTGGCGCATCTGCAATCCGTCGGGAAGAGCGTCTTCGAGTACTGGACGCATGCGCTCGCCTATGTGCCGACCCGCGACATCCGCTATTTCCTGCCGGCGATGAAGGCCCATCGCGAGGAGCCGAAGCGCTGGTCGGCGGTCGGGGCCCGCGAGGAGACGCGCAAGCTGCTCCGCCGCATCCGCAAGGACGGCGCCCTGTCGATCCGCGATATCGAGGAGGAGCTGATCGAGAAGGCGCATCTCTGGGCCAGCAAGAAGCCTTCCAAAGGCCTCCTGGAACGCGCTTTCTACGATGGCGAGCTCGCCATTTCGGCGCGGGCTGGCATGGTCAAGACCTATGAACTGTTCGACCGGCATTTCCAGTGGGAGAAGAAGCCGACACCGGCGAGCGAGCGGCAGATCACGGCCTATCTGCTCGACCGGGCGCTGAACTCACAGGGGCTGGTCAGCCTGGATTCGATCTGCCATCTCGACGCACCCTCGAAGAAGGCGGTGGCGGAGCTGATCGCCGGACGCGTCAAGCGCAAGGAGCTGGTGCCCGTCGCGGTGGAGGGTGCCGGCAAGACACAGCACTGGGCCCGCCCGGCTGCGCTGGAGCCGCTCGCGGCGCCGGACGAGGCGCTGATCCATATCCTCTCGCCCTTCGATCCGCTGATGATCCAGCGCAAGCGGGCAAAACTCCTCCTCGACTATGCCCATGTCTTCGAGGCCTATCTGCCGAAGGAGAAGCGGGTCTACGGCTATTTCGGCCTGCCGGTGCTGGCCGGAGAGCGCGTCGTCGCGGTGCTCGACCTCAAGACCGACCGGGCGGCCGGCAAGCTCTTGATGCAGCAATGGACCTGGCTCGAAGGCTGCGAGACACCCGAGCTGAAGGCGGCGATCGAGGAGGAGCTGCAGCGCTTCGAGCGTTTCCAGCTCGCGCTTGACGAAGCGGTGGTGGAGCCATTGCCCGAGATCACAAAAATGCCGGCTTGATCGTCGCTGTTGCCGCACAAGGGAGCAGGGGCGGGCAAGCGGATGACGAGGATAGCGCGACCGGCGCCCTGTGCCCGCGGCAGGATTGCAGCCTGAGCCATGGCAATGGCGGTCTCGGCACGGTTCTCGATGCCCGCTCCGGGCCTGCCGGTCGCCGCTATCCTGCATGCCGCGCTGCTCGCCTGGCTGGCCTCGGTCGCGATCCAGACTTTCGAGACGGCTCCTATCACCGAGCAGAGCGTCGAGGTTGAATTGCAGACGCCCGAGGAATTCGAGGCGTTGACCCGGCCGAAGCCGCCGCCGGTTATCGCCCCCGCACCTGCGGCGCCGATCCTGCCCGAGGCTTCTGCAAAGCCGGATGAGCCGGCACCCTCGCCGCAGCCGCCCGTGCCGCGTCCTCAACCGGCCCCTGTTGAAGCCGACGGCATGATCCATCCGCCGCGGATGCTGTCGCAACGCGTGCTGGCCGATCCGCGCAGCCGCGAGACCGTCGCGCTGCTGCCGAAGCTCGCGCCGGACGAGCGCGTCGAACAGCTCTGCGGGCTGGAGGCGATGGGCCAGATCCATGACTGGCAGCGCGATTTCGAGCCGGATCGCGTCACGGCCTATGCGCTGGCCGGCACGAAATTCTCAGGCCGGGTCCTGACGGCGGAGGGCGGCGCCTTCCGCAGCCGGCGGCGCTGGTATGGGCTGCGCTTCGCCTGCACCGTCTCGCCCGACCTGAAGCGTGTGACGGCCTTCGCCTTCCAGGTCGGCGAGCCGATCCCGCGGGAACGCTGGGAAGCGCTCGGCCTGCCGGCCGTGCACTGAGTTCAGGCGCCGAGCAGGTCGATCAGCGGCGGGATCAGCGGCTCGTCGGCCGGTGGCATGGCGAGATCGCGCAGTTTGCCGGGGCGGACCCATTTCAGCGCCTGGCCCTCGCGGGACATCGCCGTGCCCTGCCAGCGCCGGCAGATATAGAGCGGCATCAGCAGGTGGAACTCGGGATAGGCGTAGCTCGCGAAGGTCAGCGGCGCCAAGCAGTCCTCCTTCACGGTGATGCCGAGCTCTTCGGAAAGCTCGCGGATCAGCGCCGGCTCCGGCCGTTCGCCGGGTTCGAGCTTGCCGCCGGGGAACTCCCACAGGCCCGCCAGCGCCTTGCCTTCCGGGCGCTGCGTGACGAGGACGCGGTTGTCGGCATCGATCAGGGCGCAGGCGACGACGAGGAGCAGCTTCACGGGGAACTCAGTTGCCGGAGAGGATAACCTGGATGGGCTCGGTTTCCTTGCCCGTCAGCGTGACGCTGTCATAGACCGAGCCGCCCTCGCGGGTGAAGGCGGTTTCCTCGCCCCAGATCACCTGTGTGGTCAGGAAATAGCTGCCGGGCGCGACCTTGTCGAAGGCGAAGCGGCCGTTGGCCTCGGCCTTGGTCGTGCGGGTGTATTCGGAATAGGCGGGGTCGACGCTGTCGTCGCGCGGATAGGCGCTGTGGGGCACATATTTGGCCTTGCCGTAGAAATTGGCGAAGCGCTCGCGCGCGAACGCCGTGTCGGGAATGAGGCGCACGACCTGCCCGGCGGCGTTGACGACAACGCCACTCGGCTTGGTTCGGAACGCATGGCCGGTGATGACGCCCGTGCCGGTCTTCTTGATGAAGGCTGCCTCCTCGGCGGAGAAGGCGACGGTCGCCGGCTTCCGCTCGACGCAACCCGTCATGATGGCGCCGGCCAGCACGGCCGCCGCGACGATTCCGATCCTCATGCTGCCCCCACCCTGCGCGGCGCCATCGTCACCAGGAAGACGCCGATCAGGATGATGCAGCCGGCAGCGATCTGCCGCAACTCCAGCGTTTCGCCGAGAACCAGCATGCCCATGACCGCGGCGACGGTGGGCACGAGATAGCCGGTCATCGCCGCGCGTGTCGGACCTGCGGCACGGATCAGGCGCATGAACACCGTCATCGGGATCGCCGTGCAGACGATTCCGAGGGCGAGCATGGCGGGCCAATGGTCGCGCAGGGGCAGAAAGGCCGCCGGCCCGGCGAAGAGCAGCGCCAGGAGCGAGGCACTGAGCCCGGAGACGACCTGCTGGCCGAGCGCCAGGCGCATCGGGTCGCCGGCCGGAGCCGGCACGGCCCGGACATAGATATTGCCCGTCGCGTAGCTCAGCATGCTGGCGACCATCGCGATGACGCTGAGGCTCGTGGCGCCGCCTTCGAACAGCCGGGGGCCGATCAGCAGGGCAACGCCGGCAAGCCCGATCAGGATGCCGCCGAGGCGCCGCCCGCTCAAGCGCTCCTCGGCAAAGATCAGATGCGCGACGACGGCCGTGACCAGCGGGCCGGCCGCCTGGATCATCGCCGCCGGGCCGCTGGTGAGCTGGATCAGGGCGTAGGCGGTCAGGATGTTCGGAATCCAGCCATTGGTCGCGCCGAGGACAAGCCAGTGGCGGATTTCGTGGCGCCGCGGCAGCGGGCTCTGGCCGAGCCAGCGCAGCCAGAGCGCGAGCGAGACCGCGCCGAGCAGGCCGCGCCCCGCCGCGATGGCGAAGGGCGAGACCTGTCCGCTCATCAGCTTGATGAACAGGAAGCTCGACCCCCAGAAGATGGAGGTGACGAGCAGGTGGACGGTGATGAAGCTGCGGCTGGGCTCGGCCGGAACCGCCCCGTCAGGAGCGGTAGTCGCCATTGATTTCGACATAGGCCTTGGTCAGGTCGCAGGTCCAGACCGTGGCCTTGCCGCGCCCGATGCCGAGATCGGCGGTGATGACGATATTGTCGCCCTTCATGTAGTCGGAGACCGCGACCTCGTCATAGGAAGGCGCGCGCGCACCTTGCTTCGCGACGACGATGTCGCCGAAGCCGATATCGAGCTTGTCGCGATCGGCCGGCTCGCCCGCCTTTCCGACCGCCATGACGACGCGGCCCCAATTGGCGTCCTCGCCGGCGATGGCGGTCTTGACCAGCGGCGAATTGGCGATCGAGAGCGCGACGCGCTTGGCCGAACGGGCGGACGTCGCGCCAGTGACGCGGATCTCGACGAATTTGCGGGCGCCTTCGCCGTCCTTGCAGACGAGATGGGCGAGCTCGAGCAGGATCGAGTTCAGCGCGCGCTTGAAGCCTGAAAGCCGGTTGTCGTTGATCTCGGTAATCGCGGGGACTCCGCGCGCCGCGGCCTTAGCGGTGGCGAAGAGCATCAGCGTGTCCGAGGTCGAGGTGTCGCTGTCGACGGTGACAGCGTTGAACGAGCCCTTCACGCCCTTGGAGAGCAGGGCCTGCAGCACGGGAGCGGCGATCGGCGCATCGGTGAAGACGAAGGAGAGCATCGTCGCCATGTCCGGCGCGATCATGCCGGCGCCCTTGGCGATGCCGGCGATCACGACCTCCTGGCCGTCGATCCTGGCCTTGCGGGTCAGCGCCTTCGGGAAGGTGTCGGTGGTCATGATCGCGCGGGCGGCGTCGATCCAGGGGCCATCGGCAGCGCGCTTGGCGCATTCGTCGAGCACGCCCTTGAACTTGGTCGCGTCGAGCGGCTCGCCGATCACTCCGGTCGAGGCGATGAACACCTCCTCCGGCTTGCAACCGGCTGCCTTGGCGGCGATCTCGGCGGTGAGCTTGACCGCGTCACGGCCTTTCAGGCCGGTGAAGGCGTTGGCGTTGCCGGAATTGACGACGACGGCGCGGGCTGAACCCTGCTTCAGGTTCTCGCGGCACCAGTCGACCGGGGCGGAGGGGCATTTCGAGCGGGTGAAGACGCCGGCGACCTGCGTGCCTTCGTCGAGCAGCGCGAACCAGACGTCCTGCCGGCCCTTGTAGCGGATGCCGGCTTCGGCGGTGGCGAAGCGCACACCCGGCACGGCTGGAACCTTGGGCTGGCGCTTCGGCGCGAGCGGGGAAACGGGGACATCCTTGCCGGCCATCGCGACTTCCTCCTGCGGAGCGCTGCTGGGTGACCGGCGAATCGTTCTTATCGCCGGGCAGCGCGTCTCGTTCGAGAGCCCCTCTGCCGCAGGCCGGTGACGAAAACAAGAAGGGCGGCCGCAAGGGCCGCCCTCCAAAATCGCGTGAGACGGAGCGAAACGCTCAGTTCTTCTTCGGCTCAGCCGGCTCAGCCGGCTTCGCGGCGTCGGGAGCCGGGGCAGCCGGCTTGTCGAGGCGCTCGACCTTGGCCTTCTCGCGCATGGCAATCACGAGGTCCTGCTGGGCCTTGCGCTCGAGATACTGGTCGATCTGCGGCTTCACCGCCGCGAAATCCGGCAGCGGCTTGGAACGCTTGTCCTCGAGCTTGATGACGTGCCAGCCGAACTGGCTCTTCACCGGCTCGGAAACCTCGCCCTTCTTCAGCTTGAAGGCGGCTTCGGCGAATTCCGGCACCATGCGGTCCTTGGTGAACCAGCCGAGGTCGCCGCCCTCCTTGCCGGAGCCCGGGTCCTTGGAGAGCTCGGCGGCGACCTTGGCGAAATCCTCGCCCTTCTTCAGGCGCTCGACCGCAGCCTTGGCCTGCGCCTCGTCCTCGACGAGGATGTGGCGGGCATGGGCCTCTTCCTCGGGCGTCATCGCCTTGGTGGTGTCGTCGAAGAGCTTCTTGGCGGCCTCAGGCGTCACGGCCTTCTTGCCCTCGCGGGTCAGGTATTCGTCGAGCAGCACCTTCTCGCGGTAATAGGCGAGGCGGGCGGCGAAATCGGGGGTATCGCCAATCTTGGCCTCGGCCGCGGCCTTGGCGCCGAGCTTGAGGTCGACGAGATAGTTGATGACTTCGTCGCGCTTGCGCTCTTCCGGAAGCTGGGCGAGGCGCTCGCCGAGATCCTCGGTCGCGAGCTGGACGTCCTTCTCGGTGATCGCGATGCCGTCGACCTTGGCGACGACCTTGTCGGCCTGGGCGAAGGCCGGGCCCGCCAGCAGCGCGAAGCCGAGGACGGCGATGAAACGGGCTGAGCTCATGAATGACGGCCTTTCGTCGGAACCGAGGCGGTTTGGCGGCTGCACTGCCCGATCAACGCGGCAAAGGCAAGGCGGTTCAGGAGGTCACGGCGGCCGATCACGCAGCTTTGCACCGCCCCGGATGCCGCAGCGTCCGATGATCTTGAGCGCAGGCTCTTGGAAGGGGAGCGGAAAAACCCCACATCCGGAGCCGAATTCACTTGCCGTTTCGGTGCCGATTGGTCGAAACGCACGCTGGACCCTGCCCGCGCTCGCGTCTAAACACGCGGTCGCATTTCGAGAATACCGAACCTCCGGTTCGCGCGCGACAAGCGATACGCGCCGACTGGGGGCTCACGCATCACCTGAAAGGCCCAACATGCTTGGCGCGCTCGCAAAGAAACTCTTCGGCTCGTCGAATGACCGCCGCGTCAAGGGCTATCAGCCCCGCGTCGCGGCGATCAACGCCCTGGAGACAGAGATCGCCGCGCTGAGCGACGAGGCTCTGAAGGCGCGCACCGAGGAGTTCAAGAAGCAGATCGCCGAGGGCAAGAAGCTCGACGACCTCCTGGTCCCGGCCTTCGCCACGGTGCGCGAGGCGGCCAAGCGCGTGCTCGGCCAGCGGCCCTACGACGTCCAGCTCGTCGGCGGCATGGTGCTGCACGAGGGCGCCATCGCCGAGATGAAGACCGGCGAAGGCAAGACGCTGGTCGCGACCCTGCCGACCTATCTCAATGCGCTCGAAGGCAAGGGCGTCCATGTCGTCACGGTCAACGACTATCTCGCCCGGCGCGACGCCGAGTGGATGGCGAAGCTCTACAACTTCCTCGGCCTGACCGTCGGCATCATCGTGCATGGCCTCGACGACGAGGAGCGCCAGCGCGCCTATGCCTGCGACATCACCTACGGCACGAACAACGAGTTCGGCTTCGACTACCTCCGCGACAACATGAAATACGACGTCGCGCAGATGAGCCAGCGCGGCCATCATTTCGCGATCGTCGACGAGGTCGACTCGATCCTGGTCGACGAAGCCCGCACGCCGCTGATCATCTCCGGCCCGCTCGACGACAAGTCGGACCTGTATGTTTCGATCGACAAGGTGCTGCCGGGTCTCGTTCCCGCCGATTACGAGGTCGACGAGAAGCAGCGCACGGTGGCGCTGACCGAGGCCGGCAACGACCATATCGAGGAATTGCTGCGCGAGGCCGGGCTCTTGAAGGAGGGCGATCTTTACGACGCCCACAACGTCACGCTGGTCCACCACGTCAATCAGGCGCTGCGCGCGCATTCACTGTTCACCCGCGACAAGGATTACATCGTCCGCAACGACGAGGTGGTGATCATCGACGAGTTCACCGGCCGCATGATGCCGGGCCGGCGCTATTCGGAGGGCCTGCACCAGGCGCTGGAAGCCAAGGAGCACGTCACCGTCCAGCCCGAGAACGCGACGCTGGCCTCGATCACCTTCCAGAACTATTTCCGCCTGTACCAGAAGCTCGCCGGCATGACCGGCACGGCGGCGACCGAGGCCGACGAGTTCTTCCAGATCTACAAGCTCGAGGTCGTCGAGATCCCGACCAACGTTCCCGTCGCCCGCAAGGACGAGGATGACGAGGTCTATCGCACCTTCGAGGAGAAGGTCCGCGGCGTCATCCGCGAAATCCAGGCCGCGCAGGAGAACGGCCAGCCGGTGCTGGTCGGCACGACTTCGATCGAGCGCTCGGAGCTGATCGCCGAGATGCTGGAGAAGGCGGGCTACAAGCTCATCGACTTCACCGACCCGACCGCGCTGGAGCCGGTCTATGCTGCTGCCCGCGAGGGCAAGACGACCAAGGCCTTCGCCGTGCTGAACGCCCGCTTCCACGAGCAGGAAGCGTATATCGTCGCGCAGGCCGGCGTGCCCGGCGCCATCACCATCGCCACCAACATGGCCGGCCGCGGCACCGACATCCAGCTCGGCGGCAATGCCGACATGCGGATCTCGCACGATCTTGCCGGCATGGAGGAAGGCCCGGAGCGCGACGCCAAGGCCGCCGCCATCCGCACCGAGGTCGCCGATTTCAAGCAGCGCGTGCTCAAGTCCGGCGGTCTCTACATCGTCGGCACCGAGCGCCACGAAAGCCGGCGCATCGACAACCAGCTCCGCGGCCGCGCCGGCCGCCAGGGCGATCCCGGCCGCTCCAAGTTCTTCCTGTCTTTGCAGGACGACCTGATGCGCATCTTCGGTTCCGACCGGATGGACGGCATGCTGACCAAGCTCGGCCTCAAGGAAGACGAGGCGATCGTCCATCCCTGGATCAACAAGGCGGTCGAGAAGGCGCAGGGCAAGGTCGAGGCGCGCAATTTCGACATCCGCAAGAACATCCTGAAATACGACGACGTCATGAACGACCAGCGCAAGGTCGTGTTCGAGCAGCGCCGCGACTTCATGCGCCAGGCGAGCGTGCGCGAGACCATCGACGACATGCGCCATGGCGTGGTCGAGGATGTCGTCGCCCGCCACATCCCCGAGGAGGCCTATCCCGAGCAGTGGGACAGCGCCGGCCTCAAGCAGGAGGTGATCCAGCATCTCAACCTCGATCTGCCGATCGAGGACTGGGCCAAGGAAGAGGGCATCGCCGACAGCGAGATCCGCGAGCGCATCCGCAAGCTCGCCGACGAGGATTATGCCGAGCGCATCGCGCGCAACAGCGACGAGGTCATGACCTATGTCGAGAAGCAGGTGCTGCTGCAGTCGCTCGACCATCTCTGGCGCGAGCATCTGGTCACGCTCGACCATCTCCGCCAGGTGATCGGCTGGCGCGGGCTTGCCCAGCGCGATCCGCTGCAGGAATACAAGCAGGAGGCCTTCGAGCTGTTCGACGGCCTGATCGGCCATCTGCGCCAGCAGGTCACCGGGCATCTCTCGCGCATCGAAGTGCGCTTCGACCAGCCCGAGGATCAGGCGCCTGCGCAGGACGGGGCTGGATCGGGCTTCGGCGATTATGGCGCGACCGGCGTGCAGTTCGCCGCCACCGATGCCGACACGGCGGTGCTCGACCGCAATCCGGACGATCCGGAGAGCTGGGGCAAGGTCGGCCGCAACGAGCCCTGCCCCTGCGGCTCCGGCAAGAAGTTCAAGCACTGCCACGGCCAGTTCGCCTGAGGCATTGCCTTCGTGATCGCTTCCGATGCCCGGCCCTCGTGCCGGGCATCGTCGTTTTGGGGTTTCAACACCTTGTCATTCCGGAGCGTGCCGCGGGCACGAACCCGGAATCCACGACTTGATCGGGCCTTCAAAACGTCGTTGCAGGCGGCTCACCCAGCCGTGGGTTCCGGGTTCTTCGCTGTGCGAAGCCCCGGAATGACAACCGCCCTGCGCCGGATCGACGCATCAATTATCCCAGCCCCATTTACGCCTCGGTAACACTCTCCTTTCCAAGTTGGCCGCGATGAAAGGAGATGAGACCATGTTCAAGACAGCGCTTTCGACCGCCTGCCTCGTCGCTCTGACGAGTACTGTTGTACAGGCGGCGGGCCCTACATCCCTGGGTCAGTTCGGGGATTGGAATGCGGCCACTTACGCAAAGGGCGATCTGGCGCGTTGCTTCATCATGAGCAAGCCCTCGTCCGAAGAGCCCTCGAATTTGCGTCATGGCGAAGTGTTCTTCTTCGTTCAGACCGGTGACAAGGCCTCGAATACGGAATCGAGCTTCCAGGCGGGCTATGACTTCGCCCGGGACTCAGTCGTCACCGTCACGATCGGCGATGACAGCTTCCGCATGCTGACCGAGGGCAGCAATGCCTGGCTCGAACGGCTGGAGCGTGAGCCGGCGCTGCTCGCGGCGATGCGGGCAGGCAGCACCATGACGCTCGAAGCGCGCTCGCTGCGCGGCAACGTCACCACCTATCAGTTCTCACTCGCGGGCGTGACCGCGGCGTCGCGCATGTTGGCGCGCTGCGATACGAACGCGACGCAGAGCTGACGCAGGTTTTTGGGGCGAGCCGCCGCTGCGGATGGCTCGCCCTTTGACGCCTCCGCTTGCATCCTGCCCGCGCAAACGCCAGTTTGAGGATCGTATGGGCTGGATGGCGCATCGGCGCCGTGGGGGATGAGATGGATCTGTCGGGCTTCAACATCGCCGTGATCATCATTGTGGTGGTGATCGTCATGGCGATCGGGCTCGGTGTCCGCACCGTTCCCCAGGGTTACAATTTCACAGTCGAGCGCTTCGGCCGCTATTCGCGCACGCTGGGTGCCGGTCTCGGGCTGATCTGGCCCTGGATCGACCGCATCGGCCACAAGGTGAATGTCATGGAGCAGGTGCTCGACATTCCCTCGCAGGAAGCGATCACCAAGGACAATGCCGGCGTGCGCATCGATGCCGCCGCCTTCTACCAGGTGCTCGACGCGGCCAAGGCCTGCTACGAGGTGTCCTCGCTCAACGACGCTCTGATGGTCCTGACCATGACCAATATCCGCACCGTCGTCGGCTCGATGGACCTCGATCAGCTCCTGTCGCATCGCGACGAGATCAACGAGCGGCTGCTGCGGGTCATGGATGCGGCAGCCTCGCCCTGGGGCGTCAAGGTCACCCGCATCGAGATCCGCGACATCCTGCCGCCGGCCGATATCGCCGGCGCGATGAACCGGCAGATGAAGGCCGAGCGCGAGAAGCGCGCCGCCGTTCTCGAAGCCGAAGGCCTGCGGCAGGCGGAGATCCTGAAGGCCGAGGGCCAGAAGCAGTCGCAGATCCTTGCCGCCGAGGGCCGCAAGGAAGCGGCCTTGCGCGATGCCGAGGCGCGCGAGCGGCTGGCGCAGGCCGAGGCGAACGCCACGGCGATGGTGTCTGAGGCGATCGGCAAGGGCGACATCCAGGCCGCCAACTTCCTGATCGCCGAGCGCTATACCGATGCGCTGAAGTCGATCGCCCTCGAGCCCTAACAGCAAGGTCGTGATCGTGCCGATCGAAGCCGCTTCGCTGGCGGGCACGGTCGGCGGCATCGCGCAGCTCACCAAGGCCGTCTTCGGCGAGGATGCGGCCGTGCAACGCCGCGGCGGAACCGGCTCGGTGCCGGTCTCCGGGCGCACGAGCAGCTAAGGCAGGCGACGATGCCCGACTGGCTTGCGACACATAATGGCTGGCTCTGGGCGATCCTTGGCCTGCTGCTCATCGGCGGCGAGATGCTGGCGCCCGGCGTCTTCCTGATCTGGCTGGGGCTGGCGGCACTCATCACCGGCGCGGTTGTCGGCATCTTCGGCCTCGGCTGGCAGGCGGCCTGCATCGTCTTCGCGGTCTTCGCCATCGCCTGCGTCGCCGTCGGGCGCCTGCTGACGCGCCGCAAGAGCGAGGAGCCGGATGCCGCGACCGGCCTCAACGATCGCGGCCGCCAGCTCATCGGCAAGGTCTTCCGGCTGGAGACGACGATGGCGGGCGGCGAGGGGCGCGTGCGCGTCGGCGATTCGTCCTGGCGCATCGTCGGCCCGGAGCTGCTGGCCGGCGCGGAGGTCAAGGTGGTCAGGGTCGAGGGCTCGACGCTGGTCGTCGAGAAGGCCTGACACCTGGCATGAGGTTTTTGCATCCATCGCGACGTTTTTCGCGTTGGCGTTGCGTCTAGGGCGTTGGCCTCCGCCGCGGCGAGGATTATAGCAGCCGCTCCTCCATGAGCGCGGCCATCATGACCAGCCCCAGCGAACGCCTTTCCCTTCCGAAGGACCGCATCAAGGTCCTGCTGCTGGAAGGCATCAACGATTCCGCCGTCGAGCTCCTGGAGCAGGCCGGCTACAGCAACATGCAGCGGCTGCCCAAGGCGCTCGACCGCGAGGCGCTGCTCAAGGCGATCCAGGGCGTGCATGTGCTCGGCATCCGCTCGCGCACCCAGCTCACGCCGGAGATTTTTGCGGAGGCCGACCGGCTCTTCGCCGTCGGCTGCTTCTCGGTCGGCACCAACCAGGTCGATCTCGAAGCGGCGCGGCTGCGTGGCGTGCCGGTGTTCAACGCGCCGTTCTCGAACACGCGCAGCGTCGCCGAGCTCACGATCGGCGAGATCGTCATGCTGCTCCGGCGTATCCCGGACCGTTCGCGCGATGCCCATCAGGGCGGCTGGGACAAGTCGGCCAACGGCTCCTTCGAGGTGCGCGGCAAGACGCTCGGCATCGTCGGCTACGGCAATATCGGCAGCCAGCTCTCGACCTTGGCCGAGGCGATGGGCATGCGCGTGATCTATCATGATCACACCGACCGGCTGCGCCACGGCAATACCGAGCCCACGGCGAGCCTCCATGCGCTGCTCGGCGCGGCCGACATCATCTCGCTGCATGTGCCGGAGACGCCGCAGACGGCAGGCCTGATCGGCGCGGCGCAGATCGCGGCGATGAAGAAGGGCGCCTATCTCATCAACAATTCGCGCGGCACCGTCGTCGATCTCGATGCGCTGGCGGCGGCGCTGAAGAGCGGGCATCTGGCGGGCGCGGCGGTCGACGTCTTCCCGGTCGAGCCGGCCTCCAATGCAGAGCGCTTCGTCACGCCGCTGCAGGGTCTCTCGAACGTGATCCTGACGCCGCATATCGGCGGCTCGACCGAGGAGGCGCAGGAGCGCATCGGTGCGGAGGTCGCGCGCAAGCTGGTCGATTATTCCGATGTCGGCTCGACGGTGGGCGCGGTGAACTTCCCGCAGGTCCAGTTGCCGGCGCGGGCCATCGGCACGCGCTTCATCCATGTCCAGCGCAACGTGCCGGGCATGCTGCGGCGGCTGAACGACGTCTTCGCCAGCCGGCAGGTCAATATCGCCGCGCAGAACTACCAGACCGACGGCGAGGTCGGCTATGTCGTGATGGAGGCGGACGGCGTCTCAAGCGCCGAGGCGCGCGATATCCTCAAGGATATCCGCGGGCTCGACGGCACGATCCGCGCTCGCCTGCTCTATCAGCGCGACTGAGTTTCAGGCCTTCTTCGTCTTGGCGCCGGGCTTGATCGGCGTCTGCGTCGCGACGGGGTCGCTGGCGGGGAAGGTGTCCTTCAGGGCGCGATGGAGCTCGGCGTCTTTGCCGTGCTTGCGCTCGGCTTCGCGCTGCTCCTTCTGCTCCTGGCGCAGGCTTTCCTTGGCGGGGTTGGCTGTGGCGGTCATGGTCGCTCCCTTCGGCGTGATAGCTTGCCGGAGAAACGCAGCAGGGCCGCGGCCGTTCCGTCAGAACGCCAGCGCAGGCGCGCCATGACCAATCGCGTCGCCCTCTGGACCGGAGCGCCCAGCCTTCCCATCTGGTGAAGCTACGCCGTTTCGCCGGGTTTCCTCCGGCCTTTTTTCTCGCTGCATTTTCTTCACGCGAACCGGTAGCCAGTTCGCTTGAAAATGCTCAACCAGCAGGGGCCGTCATGGTCGCGATCTCCGTCCTCGATCTCGTTCCCGTCGTCGAAGGGGAGGGGCCGCGCGAGGCCCTGCTGAAATCCACCGACCTGATCCGCCATGCCGAGTCGCTCGGCTACACGCGCTACTGGGTGGCCGAGCATCACAACATTGTCGGGATCGCCAGCGCCGCGACCTCGGTGGTGATCGGCCAGCTCGCGGCGGCGACCAGCACGATCCGCGTCGGCGCCGGCGGCATCATGCTGCCGAACCATGCACCGCTCGTCATCGCCGAGCAGTTCGGCACGCTGGAGGCGCTCTTCCCCGGCCGCATCGATCTCGGCCTCGGCCGCGCGCCCGGTACCGACCAGCTCACCCTCAGGGCGCTGCGCCGCAGTCCGATGTCATCCGACAGCTTCCCGCAGGATGTGCTCGAATTGCAGGCTTTGTTTGCGCCGGCCGGGCCTAACCAGGCGATCCGCGCGGTGCCGGGCGAGGGGCTCGAGGTCCCGCTCTGGATTCTCGGGTCGAGCCTGTTCGGCGCGCAGCTCGCGGCCGAGCTCGGCCTTCCCTACAGCTTCGCCTCGCATTTCGCGCCGGATGCGCTGATGCAGGCGCTCGCCGTCTATCGCGAGCGCTTCAAGCCGTCCGAGCAGCTCGCGACACCGCATGCGATGCCGGGCATCAATGTCGTGGCTGCCGAGACGGACGAGGAGGCGCGCCATCTCGCGACCTCGCTGCAGCAGCGCTTCGTCGGCATGGTCCGGGGTGCGCGCGGCAAGCTCCAGCCGCCGATCGACGATATCGAGCAATACTGGTCGCCGGCCGAGAAGGCGCATGTCTCCGGGATGCTGCGCTACGCCTTCATCGGCTCGCCGGAGACGCTGAAGCGCACGCTCGGCGCCTTCGTACGCGAGACCAGAGCCGATGAGATCATGATCACCGCGCCGATCTTCGACCATGAGAAGCGCAAGCGTTCCTTCGAGCTCGTAGCCGGGATCGCTGGGGATCTCTGAACCGGAAGAAGCCCCAGGTGAAGCTTCGTGATTGCGAGCGCAGCGAAGCCATCCAGCGGAATGGGTAGGACGGTTCAACCCGATCGCCCCGGGGTTGCTTCGTGGCTTCGTTCCTCGCAATGACGGAGAAGCTGCTTCGGGCGTTCGAGGCGGGCCCTCCTTTTCGCTATTGAAACTCATTTGCATTATTAATGCAAATGAGAATGATATTCTTGTACCCGGTTTTGCAATTGGCTGTTGGCATTGCTATGGCAAGGCATGACCGAGACCGACCGGCGTATTGCCGTTTTCGAGAGCCAGTTGAAGGGCGCCGGGCTGCGCATGACGCAGCAGCGACGGTTGATCCTGCGCGTGCTGGCCGAAGCCGACGATCATCCCGATGCGAAGGGGATCTTCACCCGCGCCTTCGCGCATGACCCGACCTTGTCGCTCTCGACCGTCTACCGGACGATGAAGGTGCTGGAATCGCAGGGCGCGATCGAGCGCCACGCCTTCGAGGACGGCATCTCGCGCTACGAGCATGCCGACCAGGAACATCACGACCACTTGATCGATGTCGATTCGGGCGAGGTGATCGAGTTCTCCTCGGATGCGATCGAGGAATTGCAGCGGCGGATAGCGGCGGAGCTTGGCTATGAGCTCGTCCGTCATCGCCTGGAGCTCTACGGCCGCAAGAAGCAGCCGGCACGCCGGGGCGGCCGCAAGGCGTCCTGACCGGCCCGATCAGCCGTCGACGACGTCGTTGTAGTCCGGGTGCTTGGCGATCCAGCCCTTGAGGAATTCGCAGCGCACCACGGCCTTGCGCCCGCTCGCGCGGAGCAATTCGAAGGCGCCCTTCGCCAGCCGTGAGCCGACGCCCTGTCCGGCGAATTGCTGGGGCACTTCGGTATGGACGAGCACCAGCCGCTCGCCATCGCGGCGATAGGCGACAAGCGCGGTGCCGCCGTCGAGTACGAGTTCGAATCGGTTCTCTGCGGCGTTCTCGACGACGTCCATCGTGGGCTCCTTCATATCACCGTTGTCTGTCAGCCCTGCGCTTCGGCGCGCCAGGGGTAGCTCCAGGTTTCGGTGAGCGTCTTGCCGCCGGCGCGCAGGAAAGCGCGCATCTCGGCGAGCTGGCCCGGCTCGACCACGACGTCGACGAAGGCGCGGAAGCCTTCGGTCTTGCGGTTCGGCACGATGAAGGCGCGGTCGATCCGGCCATAGGCGATCGAGGGCACGATCTCGACCTTCTCCGGCTGCTTCAGATAGTAGTCGAGATCGCCGCCGGCGAAGTCGATGATGAAGCGGCGCGAGCCTTCGGTGACGGGTTCGCCCGAGCCCAGCGCCTTGGGCTTGGCCTGGTAGGTGTTGACCACGCGCCCGCCTGGATGAAGCTCGCCGGAATCGAGCATCGAGATCAGCTTGTAGCCGAAGGAGAATTCCTTGCCCGGTTCCAGCGGCGTCTTCGGCGCCCAGAGCGCGACGATATTGTCGTTGGTCTCGTCGGTCGTCGGCATCTCGATCAGTTCGACGACGCCCTCGCCCCAGTCGCCCTGCGGCTCGATCCAGTAGGAGGGGCGCAGCTCGTAGTTGAGGTCGAGGTCCTGGTAGTGCTCGAAGGTGCGGTCGCGCTGCATCAGGCCGAAGCCGCGGATATTGCGCTCGACGAAGGAGGAGACGGCCTGCTGCTTCGGGTTGCGCAGCGGGCGCCAGATCCATTCGCCGCTGCCGGAATGGATCATCAGCCCGTCGGAATCATGCAGCTCGCTGCGGAAATCGTCGAAGAAGCGGCGATCGTTCTCGCCGGTGAAGAACATCGAGGTCAGCGGCGCCAGGCCGAGCTTCTCGATCGGCGCACGCGGATAGAGCGTCGCCGCGACCTCCATGACGGTGTCGAGGTCGGGATAGATGGTGAAGCGATAGGCGCCGGTCACCGCGGGCGAATCGAGGAGCGTATGGATGACGACGCGCTCGTTGCCGGCGGCGGGCTGCTCGACCCAGAACTCGCGGAAGACCGGGAACTCCTCGGCGGCCGTGCCGGCGCCGATCGAGAGGCCCCGGGCCGAGAGGCCATAGCGCTGGCCGCGGCCGAGCACGCGGAAATAGCTGGCGCCGATGAAGGAGATCAGCTCGTCGAAGACGCGGGGGTCGTTCAGCGGGTAATGCAGGCGGAAGCCGGCGAAGCCGAGATTGACCGGCAGCGGCTTGTCGAACTTGACCTTGCCATAGTCGAACAGGTTCGCGGCATAGGGCACCGGCATGGGCACGCCGTCGCGCACGACATTCACGGTGACCGGGCGGGTGAAGAGGAAGCCCGGGTGGAACATCTGCATGCGGAAGGGCGAGCCGTTCTGCGCCAGCAGGGCGCGCTCCGGACGGAAGCGGATGTCGCGCCAGGAATCGTAGTCGAGCTTGGCGAGCGCCTCGGGCAGCGGCGCGATCGGCTCGTAGGGAACGGCGGCGATCTCGCGAGCGCGGCGCTGCACGTCCTCGAAGCCGAAGCGGGGCTGCGGCGCCGCGTTCTGCGGAGCCGGCGGCGGCTGCGGGCCCTGCTGCTGCGGCTGGGGCTGCTGGGCCAGAAGGACGGAAGGCGCGGCCGAGAGGCACAGCGCGGCTGAAAGTCCGCCCAGGACGCGGCGGCGGTCTGTCGTGGTCATGCGTGGTCCGTCTTCCCGTCGCCTCGGCTTGGCAAAATAGGCGGCTACCGAGAGTTAAGGCCATGAAATGGGGCCGGTCTAGGGCCTGTGGCATTGACAGGAGATGAACATGCGGCAACCTTCGGACCCGGCCGGATGCGGCCAGCCGCTCGCGCTCGCAAGAGCAAGGTGAACGCATCCATCAAGTCCCTGTCCTGATCCCGATCGACTCGTGGACGGATATCGGCAAGGCGAGCCCCGATCCCAACCGTCCGCAGCGAAAAGGATCACGACGATGCGTAGCTTTCGCGATGCGAAGCTGATGGCCAAGAGCCTGCGCGACACCATGGCTTCACGGCAGGTGCCGCTTTCCCATTCAGAGACCCTGGAAATCGTGGCGCGCCAGTTCGGCTATGACGACTGGAACGTGCTGGCGGCGAAGATCGGCGAGGCCGCGCCCGAGAAGCCGGCGGAGGCGGTCCGCCTCCAGATGGGGATCCCGATCCTCAGAATCTTCGACGAGGCCAAGGCGAAGGAATTCTATCTCGACTTCCTCGGCTTCACGATGGACTGGGACCACCGCTTCGGGCCGAACATGCCACTCTATATGCAGGTGTCTCGCTCCGGCCTGCAGCTCCATCTCTCCGAGCATCACGGCGATGCCAGCCCCGGCTCGACCGTCTTCGTCTGGATGGAGGGGATCGATGCCCTTCACGCCGAGCTGACGGCCAAGCGCTATACCTACTCCAAGCCGGGTATCGAGGAGGATGGGCCCGGCGGCCGGACGCTGCAGGTGCCCGACCCGTTCGGCAACAGAATCCGCTTCTGCGAGAAACGCGACTAACGCCTAGCCGGCGAAAGGTTTTTCGCCGTTAACCCGTTCCCGAACGGACGCGGATCGGCCTTGCAAAAAAATGCGGCTCCGGGTGCACAAAACACTTGTGATCCGGAGTCGTCGTCCGTATATCGCGTTCACCCAATTCGCACGTGCCTGTGGCCGCGTGCTGGTCGGTGGGCATCCGGACAAGAGGCCGGACAGCCGCCAGGGGTTGGAGGACGGATGGAGGGGATGGACATCCCTCAAATCACGCCTCCCAGTCTCCGCAAGGAGATTGTTCCCCGACACAGACCAGCAGCCGGAGGCAAAACCGGCGAACCCCGAATCTCCACGGGGGACGCAGCTTAAAGCAACGACGGAGCGGGCTTTTTTGGTCTCGCCGGCTTTCCACAGGCCGGCACCGAAGAGGCTTGTCCTTCATTGCCGGCCGTGCGGGGTCTTCCCCAATCGAACGGTGTTTCGGGTCCGGACGTATCGTCCGCTGTCACAGGCGTCTCCACAGCGCCTTGCGATGGCAACGATTCATTCGGCGATACATCGCATCGACGCCGCTTGCGTCGAAGGGGAGTCGCGTCTCATGACCGACCGCATCCGTGAGTTTCTTCGTACCCGCCGCGAGGACGGGCCCTGCGTCGTCATCGACACCGATGTCGTGCGCGAGAACTATCATGCCTTCGCCCGTGCGCTGCCCGACACCCGCGTCTTCTATGCGGTGAAGGCCAACCCGGCGGCGGAAGTGCTCGCCCTGCTCGCCAAGCTGGGCTCCTGCTTCGATTGCGCCTCGGTCGTCGAGATCGAGCTCGCGCTCGCTGCCGGCGCCACCGCCGACCGCATCTCCTTCGGCAACACCATCAAGAAGGAGCGCGACGTCGTGCGCGCCATGGAGCTCGGCGTGCGCCTGTTCGCCGTCGACTGCACGGCCGAGGTCGAGAAGGTCGCCCGTTCCGCCGAGAAGACCGGCACCAAGGACGCGCGCATCTTCTGCCGCATCCTCTGCGACGGTGCCGGCGCCGACTGGCCGCTCTCGCGCAAGTTCGGCTGCGTGCCCGAGATGGCCGCGGACGTGCTCGAGCATGGCCATCGCCTGGGCCTGCTGGCCTATGGCATCTCGTTCCATGTCGGCTCGCAGCAGGCCAACGTGAACGCTTGGGATTCGGCCCTGGCCTCGGCCTCGGCGATCTTCAAGGAATGCGCCACCCGTGGCATCTCGCTGTCGATGGTCAATCTCGGCGGCGGCTTCCCGGCGCGCTACCTGAAGCCGATTCCTGGCGTGCCGTCCTATGGCGACGCGATCTTCCGGGCGCTGTCGAAGCATTTCGGCAACCAGCTGCCCGAGACGATCATCGAGCCGGGCCGCGGCATGGTCGGCGAAGCCGGCCTGATCGAGGCCGAGGTCGTGCTGATTTCGAAGAAGGCCGAAACGGACGAGGTCCGCTGGGTCTATCTCGATATCGGCAAGTTCAACGGTCTCGCCGAGACCATGGACGAGGCGATCCGCTACCCCATCCGCACGACGCGCGATGGCGATGCGACCGTCCCGTGCGTGCTCGCCGGCCCGACCTGCGACTCGGTCGACGTCATGTACGAGAAGACCCCGTACATGCTGCCCTTCTCGCTGGAGATCGGCGACAAGGTGCTGATCGAGGGCACGGGCGCCTATACGACGACCTATTCGGCCGTCGCCTTCAACGGCTTCCCGCCGCTGAAGCAGTACGTCATCTGACGTCGGAAGGAGCGCGAGCTCCTTCCTGATCCCATCGGGTCCGGCGAAGCGCCCTGTCGCAAGGCAGGCTGTCCGATGCCAAGTCGGGTGGAGCGTTCGTATCTCCAGAATGGAGGTATGGGCGTGGCTCCCGCCGGACCCCTCTTCCCCACATCGTTCCATTGTGGCCGCGCGCGAGCGTGGCGCCGGGTAGGTCCATGAGAATGGGCGCTCCGGCCGGAGGTGCGTCATGATCACGATCCGCGACGAGATCGCCGTCGACATTCCCGCCCGCGAGGCGCTGCTCGACCGTTGCCTGGGCGAGCGCCGCACCGCCAAATCGAGCGAGCGCCTGCGCGAGGGCCGCCTGCCGGCGCAGGGCCTGGCGCTCACCGCCGAGCGCGACGGCGAACTGCTCGCGACCGTCCGCCTCTGGCATGTGGAAGCCAATGGCGTGCCGGCGCTGCTGCTCGGCCCGCTCGCGGTGAAGCCTGAATTGCAGGGCGAGGGGCTCGGCAAGGCGATGATGCGCGAGGCGCTCTGGCGCGCGGCCTGTCGTGGGCATGGCGCCGTCATCCTCGTCGGCGACGCGCCCTATTACGCCCGGTTCGGCTTCGGCCCGGCGCTGACGCGCGATCTCGCGATGCCGGGCCCGGTCGAGCGCGAGCGTTTCCTCGCGATCGAACTGCGCGACGGCGCGCTCGACGGCGCGCTTGGCGTGCTCGTCGCCAGCGGCGCCATGATCCCTGCGGCCCTCGCAGCGGACGAGGTGGCGCAGGCCGCCTGACGTTCCCGACCATCGTCATCGCGCCGTCATCGCGCGGCGCTTTCCATGCGCTGACCCGCATGGGAGGCGTCCCCGGCGATTGACGGCGCGATTTTGCGCTCATACGACCCTTTTCGACCTTTTTTACCCCAGGAACCCAGGAGTTACAGAGAATGACGAATTGGCCCGTCTACGGCGAGATCACCGGCCCGATCGTGATGATCGGTTTCGGCTCGATCGGCCGCGGTACGCTGCCGCTGCTCGAACGGCACTTCAAGTTCGACAAGAGCCGGTTCGTCGTCATTGCTCCCGATGATTCCAATCGCCACCTGCTCGACGAGCGCGGCATCCGCTTCATCCAGGAAGCCGTCACCATCGAGAACTACAAGACGATGCTGGAGCCGCTGCTGACCGCCGGTGGCGGGCAGGGCTTCTGCATCAATCTCTCCTGCGACACCGGCTCGCGCGACATCATGGAGTTCTGCTCCAGCCTCGGCGCGCTCTATATCGACACGGTCAACGAGCCCTGGCTCGGCTTCTATTTCGACGAGAGCAAGGGCCCGGCCGAGCGCTCGAACTATGCGCTGCGCGAGATGACGCTGGCCGCCAAGCGGGCGCGCCCGGCCGGCACGCCGACGGCGGTCTCCTGCTGCGGCGCCAATCCCGGCATGGTCTCCTCGCTGGTGAAGCGGGCGCTGACCAACCTTGCCGCCGACATGCGTCTCAACGCGACGCAGCCGAACACCCGCGAGGAATGGGCGGCGCTGATGCAGCGCGTCGGCGTCAAGGGCATCCATATCGCCGAGCGCGACACGCAGCGTTCGAAGCACCCCAAGCCGCCGGGCGTCTTCGTCAACACCTGGTCGGTCGAAGGCTTCATCGCCGAAGCCGTGCAACCGGCCGAGCTCGGCTGGGGTACCCACGAGAAGTGGATGCCGGCGAACGCGCATGGCCACGAGACCGGCTCGCAGGCGGCGATCTACCTGATGCAGGCCGGGGCCGAGACCAAGGTCCGGAGCTGGTGCCCCACGCCCGGTCCCCAGTACGGGTTCCTCGTGACGCATAACGAGTCGATCTCGATCGCGGATTATTTCACCGTGCGCGACGAGGCCGGCAAGGCCATCTTCCGGCCGACCTGCCACTACGCCTACCACCCGGCGAACGACGCCGTGCTCTCGCTGCACGAGATGTTCGGCAATGCCGGCCGTCCGCAGGAAGAGCAGCACATCCTCGAGGAGAACGAGGTCGTCGACGGCATCGACGAGCTCGGCGTGCTGCTCTACGGCCACGAGAAGGGCGCCTACTGGTTCGGCTCGCAGCTTTCGACTGAGGAAGCGCGTTCGCTCGCGCCCTACCAGACCGCGACGGGCCTGCAGGTAACGTCGTCCGTGCTCGCCGGCATGGTCTGGGCGCTGGAGAATCCGCGCGCCGGGATCGTCGAGGTCGAGGAGCTCGACTTCAACCGCTGCCTCGAGATTCAAAAGCCGTATCTCGGGCCGGTGAAGGGCTATTACACCGACTGGACGCCGCTCGACGGCCGCCCGGGGCTGTTCCCGGAGGATATCGACGAGAGCGATCCCTGGCAGTTCAAGAACATCCTGGTCCGGTGAAGCGCCTTATTTGAAGGGTGTCATCCCGTGCGCGCTGCGGCATGTGAATGCCGCTGCGCAGACACGGGACCGTTTTCAGGAAAGGGCGCCCTTTCGTGCAGGGGCACCCTTTTGGCTGAAAGTCGCCTTCTCGTCGCGCGGTCCCGCATCTGCGCAGCAGCACTGCGTGCCGCAGCGCGTGCGGGATGACAACTTACGAGTTGCGGGTGACCCTCACGCCCGCGAGCAGCGCTGCGCCCGTCACAAAGAACACGATCAGCACGGCCAGACCCGCCCGCTGGCTGGCGAAGATCGTCGTCGCCAGCGCGACCAGCGTCGGACCCATGAAGGACGTGACCTTCCCCGACAGCGCAAACAGCCCGAAGAATTCGCCGATGCGTCCCTCCGGCGCCAGCCGTGCCATCAGGCTGCGCGAAGCCGCCTGCATCGGGCCGGCGACGAGGCCGATCAGTAGGCCCAAGCCCAGATAGACCCGCTCCGGCAGCGAGGCGAAGAGGCCGTCTCCGGCTACGGGCGGCGCGGCCGGGATCACGAACAGGATATGGTCGGCGCTGAGCGAGAGAATGCCGATACAGGCGAAGAGCAGGCAGGCGATCGCGCCGAGCACGACCGGCTTGCCGCCGATGCGATCGTCGAGCTTGCCGCCGAGCCAGGCGCCGAGCGTGCCGGTGACGGTGAGCAGGATGCCGAAGATGCCGAGTTCGATCGTCTGCCAGCCGAAGACGCCGGCCGCGTAGATGCCGCCGAAAGCGAAGAGCGCCACCAGCGCATCCTGATAGATCATGTTGGCGAGCAGGAAACGGCCGAGCGAAGGCAGCTTCGGCAATTCGGCCAGCGTGTCCTTCAGGCGCCCGACGCCGCCCTTGGCCGCTTCGGCAAGGCTCAGGCCCGTCCTGCCGGAATCCGGGGTCAGCAGGAACATCGGCGTGACGAAGACGATGAACCAGAGCGCAGTCAGCGGGCCGGAGAAGCGGTCGCCCTCGCGTGCGGCGGCATCGAGCCCGAAGATCGGCGTGATTCCGGCCAGCGTCTTGCCGGTCTGCGGATCGGCCGCGAGCAGGCCGAGCGTGATCGCGAGCGATAGGAGGCCACCGAGATAGCCGACGGCCCAGCCGGTGCCGGACAGCCAGCCGAGCCGCTCCGGCGGCACCAGCCGCGTCATCATCGCATTGTTGAAGGTGGTCGCGAATTCGGCGCCGATCGTGGCGATGACGAAACCGGCCAGCGCGATCGGCACGGCGGCGGCCGAGCCCGGCACGGCGAACCAGAGCATGGCGGAGCCGATGACGAGCAGCGCGCCGAAGGCGGCGATCCAGGGCTTGCGCGGCCCGGTCCGGTCCGCGATGCCCCCTAAAAGGGGCGAGAGCAGCGCAATGCAGAGGCCTGCGAAGCCCGTCGCATAGCCCCAGAGTGCCTGGCCGTCGGCCGCGTCCTTCGCCAGCACTGATGCGAAGAAGGGCGCGAAGACGAAGGTTGTGATCAGCGTGAAGAAGGGCTGGGCCGACCAGTCGAAGAACAGCCAGGCGGTGACCGCGCGGCGCGGCGGCCAGACGGTCGGTGGCGCTTCGGCGGGCGGCGTCGCTGGCGTCACTGCAGGGTCGTGTCCGGATCGCCGCCGCCGCGGGCCAATTCGATCTCGGTGATCGCGACCAGCACCTCGGCCCGGTCCTTCAGCGTCGATGCTTCCAGCAAGGCCTGCTTCTCGCGCGGCCCGAACGGGCACATCATCGAGAGCGCATTGACCAGCGCCTCGTTCGGCGCCTCGTTGACGCCCTTCCAGTCGATCTTGAGGTCGTTGGCCTTGGCGAAGTCGCGGAGCGCCTTGAGCAGGCCCTTGCGGTCGACCTCCTCCTCGCCGGTCCGGGCGACGAAGTCGGCGGCGAAGCTGTCATAGCTCACACGACCCTGGCGATAGGGCGTCGTCACCGCCAATTCGTCGAGCAGCCGGAAGCGGCTGATCCCGGTCAACGTGATGATGTAGCGGCCGTCGCCGGTCTCGGAGAACTGGGTGAGGCGGCCGAGGCAGCCGACCTTGAGCAGCGGTGGGATCTCCGGTTGCCGGCCATTTTCCGGCTCGGGCTGGATGATGCCGATGACGCGATCGCCCTTGAGAGCGTCATCGATCATGGCGAGATAGCGCGGCTCGAAGATATTGAGCGGCATCTGGCCGCGCGGCAGGAGGAGCGCGCCGCCCAGCGGGAAGAGCGGGATCGCCGCCGGGCAATCCTTGGCTCCCTCGTAGACCGCGTTCATGCCCATGCGCGCCTCGTCCTTATCGCCGGTCAGGAGAACAGCAGGGTCGAAAGCTTGCGGCGCCCGCTGACACTTGCCTCGTCCATCGGGCCCCAGGCCTCGAAGAACTGCAGGAGCTGCTTGCGCGCACCGTCGTCGTTCCATGTCCTATCGGCCTTGATGATGGCGACGAGATGATCGACCGCCTCCTCGCGCCTGTCGCGGGCGTTGAGCGCCAGCGCCAGATCGAAGCGGGCCTGATGGTCCTTCGGATCGGCCGCGACCTTGGCTTCCAGTTCAGCTGTGTCGCCAAGCGAGGCCGCCTGCTCGGCGAGCTCGATCGCGGCGCGGATGGCGGTGATAGCCGGGTCGCTGGCCTTGTCCGGCGGTGCCATGCCGAGAATGCCCTTGGCGCCCTCGATATCGCCGCTGTCGAGATGCAGCCGCGCCAAGCCCGCGATGGCGGCGAGGTTGTCGGGTTCGATCTCGAGCACGCCGGCATAGAGCTCGCTCGCCCCGGCGGGGTCGCCGGCAGCGATGGCGGCCGCGGCGGCCTCGATCAGCTCGGCCGTCTCGCCCGGACCCATCGGGCCGACGAGGCGCTCGATGAAAGCCTTGATCTGGCCTTCCGGCTGCGCGCCCATGAAGCCGTCGATCGGCTTGCCCTGCTTGAAGGCGATCACGGCCGGAATCGACTGGATACCGAGCTGGCCGGGGATCTGCGGGTGCTCGTCGATGTTCATCTTGACGAGCTTGACCTTGCCGCCGGCGGCCTTGACCACCTTCTCGATGACGGGGGTGAGCTGCTTGCAGGGGCCGCACCAGGGCGCCCAGAAATCGATCAGCACCGGCTGCTTCATCGACTCGGCGATGACGTCCTCGCGGAAGCCCTGGGTCGTGGTGTCCTTGATCAGGCCGGGTTGCCCGGCCGCCTCGCCATTGACCAGCATCGGTCGTCCTTCGTGTGATATTCTGGAGGCGCAAGGCGTGCCCTGACGGCCGCCCGCGCAGTTGCGCCATAGATGGGGTGCTTCAGCCGTTCTGTCCATCGGGCGGGACCGGCAAATCGACGATCAGCGGCTCATGCCCGGTGCTCCGGAAGAAGGCCAGGAGATCGTCGCGGCTGACCCGCAGCGTCGCCGTGTTGACCAGCGGGTGGAAATTGACGTCCTCGCCGGTCGCGAGCGTTGAATCCAGCACCATGGTGACGTCGCCCGCGCGGTCGTTGATCACGGCGAAGGCGGTGACGGAGCCCGGCGTGACGCCGAGCTTCTCCATCAGGAGCTCGGCCGAGCCGAAGGAGAGCCGGCCGCTGGCGCCGATACGCTCTTGCAGGCGTTTGAGATCGATTCGCGCGTGAGCCTCGGCCGAGACCAGGAAGATCCGCCCCTTCTTGTCCTTGAGGAAGAGGTTCTTGGTGTGGTGGCCGGTCATCTCGTCGCGATGCGGCGCCGTCTCGGCGACGGTGAAGACGGCCGGATGGTCGGTGCGATGGAAGGCGATGCCCTTCTCGGTGAGATAGGCGCAGAGCTGGTCGGGCGTGACGGGCGCGGTCATGGCTGGGCGATCGGCAAGGGGCAGGGTTCGAGACGGCACTGAAAACCCCTGCCGGAACGGCAGGGACGAGCGGGAGAATGCCTAGCCTTGCATGGCGCCGACAGCAAGACGGGCGGGATGAAACCGGCTTTTGTGGAAGGCGGCAAAAAAACTTTGGCCTGGGTGCTTGCGCTTCGCGGCGCTTTGGGGCAATAACCCGGCCGCGCCGCCAACACGGCGTGACTGTCTCGGATGCGGGTGTAGCTCAGGGGTAGAGCACAACCTTGCCAAGGTTGGGGTCGAGGGTTCGAATCCCTTCGCCCGCTCCAGACATTCTCAAGGCTTGAGAAGCATGCAAGCGTCGGATCTCCCGGCGCTTTTTGCTTTTTGGGCCTGCCGGATTCGGAGCCGTTTCAGAACGCTCCAAAAGCCCTTGGTTACATCGCGGTTGCAAGTAGGCATGGCGCGCATTCGCCGCCGCTGATTGCTTGAAGCAATTTTCTCGGTGCCACCGCAGGAAATGCGGATGCGGACAATCCTGGGTTCGCAGCGGGGGTGGTGCTCGAGATATCCAGCACATTGGATGCCAAGCGCGATCCGAGCCACCTCGTCCCTATCGCGTCACAATCGGGCATTGGGAGATCGCCCAAGTCCGGACACTCCTCGCCGCGCCACAGCAAGGCGGCGCAGCGTCGATAACCCCTGGAAACGGTCCCGCATTGGACTGTGATCACCGGGATTGGCGGGAGGCATTGCCCCCGATGTCCTCCCCTGGATCTCCCCTGCCGCGCTAAGTCTCGTGGCCGAGGACGACGCTTACAAGCCTGCGGGTCAATGGCCATAAACTCGCCCTTAACCTCGATCGGTCATTTCGTCGGATCAGTAGTGGCTTCGCGCGGGCTGTAGCTGCTGCGGTGCGAGGGTGACAAAACCATGCGGCTGATCGTCGGCGCAATCATCGTCTTCGTCTGCGTCTTCGGCAGCTACGCGGCCATGGGTGGCCACCTCGAGGTCCTCTGGCAGCCGTTCGAGTTCGTCATCATCCTCGGTGCGGCGATCGGTGCCTTCATCATCGGCAACCCCGCGCCGGTGCTCAAGGCCGTGCCTTCCATGCTCGGCACGATCGTGAAGGGCTCCAAGTACAAGCAGGAATGCTATGTCGAACTGCTGGGGATGCAGTATTCATTGTACAAACTCGTGAAGCAGAAGGGCATGCTCGCGGTCGAGCAGCACATTGAAAATCCGAGCGAATCGACGCTGTTCAACGCCTTCCCGACTTTTGCAGCGAACCATCATGCGGTCGAGTTCGTCTGCGACTACATGCGCATGTTGACGCTGGGCGCCAACAACGTCCACGAAATCGACGCTCTGATGGACGAGGAGCTGGAGACGCACCACCAGGAGCAGGAGCGTATCGTTTCGGCCATGCAGTCGATCGCCGACGGAACACCGGCGCTCGGCATCGTCGCCGCCGTGCTCGGCGTGATCAAGACGATGGGCGCGATCAAGGAGCCGCCGGAGGTTCTGGGACATCTGATCGGCGGCGCGCTCGTCGGCACCTTCTTCGGCGTCTTCGTCGCCTACGGCTTCTTCGCGCCGATGGCGGCGTCGCTCAAGAGCACCTTCGAGGCGGAAGCCAAATACTTCCTGTCACTCAAGGCGGGTCTCCTCGCCCATATCAGCGGGCAGCCGCCGGTGATGGCGGTCGAATTTGCCCGCAAGGCTCTGATGAGCGACGTCCGCCCAACCTTCGCCGAGGTCGAAGCGGCAACCGCCGCCCTGCCCGCCAGCGCCTGACCCAACCTTCAGTAGGACTCGATGGCCAAGTCGACCCAGCCGATCATCATCAAGAAGGTCAAGAAGGCTGCTCATGCCCACCACGGCGGGGCTTGGAAGATCGCCTATGCGGACTTCGTGACCGCCATGATGGCGTTCTTCCTGCTGATGTGGCTGATCAGCATGACGACGCAGGAGCAGAAGGATGGCCTGGCGGAATACTTCGCGCCGACATCCGCTCTAAGTCCCGGCACGAGCGGCTCCGGCGGCATCCTGATGGGCACCGCCCTGGACAAGTCGGGCAACAAGACGTCGGCGCCCCGCGACGTCGCGAGGGATACGACCGGGCAGGAGGACAAGGCGCGACCGAGCAATTCGGGCGGCGGCGGCGACCGAGAGGTCAACCGCCGGGCAGCCAACATGCAGGCCAATTACAGCGCCATAGCCAGCCTCCGGCAGGCGCTCCAGAAGATGCCCGAAATTGCCGAGCTGTCGCGCAACATCGTGATCGAGCAGACCAAGGATGGGTTGAACGTTTCCCTGGTGGACGAAAACGGCCGCTCCATGTTCCCCGAGGGCTCGGTCCAGCCCTACGAGCGCACGCGTCTCGTGCTGGAGGCGATCGCGCCCACCCTGCGCCGGATGCCCAACCAGATGTCTGTCACCGGCCACACAGCCGCCGCGCGCCCGGGCTCAGCGCAGGCTGTCGATTCCTGGAGCCTGACAGCCGGCCGCGCGCTCGCCGTGCGTGAGATCCTGGCGGGTGCCGGGCTTCCCAACGACCGCTTCACGTCCGTGGTGGGGCGCGCCGACACCGAGCCGCTCTTCGTCGACAATCCCTACATCCCGCCGAATCGACGGGTGACGATCACGCTGCTCAATGCGGAGCCGCCGCTGCCCCCGGGCGTCATTCCCTGACGAGAGGGCGCCGTCTGGCGCTTTCGTCAAGGCTTTGCCGCTGCCCGCCTCAGGTCAGCTCCGCGCCGCGCTTCTCGGGGATGAGGAGCCACATGGCGATGAGGTCGAGGATGTAGAGGGTGGCCAGCAGCGCGATCGCGGTCTGGAAGCCATGGGTCGCTGCGATCGCGCCGACCACGACCGGGCCGAAGCCGCCGACGCCGCGGCCGATATTGAACAGCACGTTCTGGGCCGTGGCCCGCGCCGCTGTCGGGAAGAGCTCGCTGATCAGCGCGCCATAGCCGCCGAGCATGCCGTTGACGAAGAAGCCCATGACGGCGCCGCCGACCAGCAACTGCGTCGGATCGGTCAGGCGCGAGTAGACCATCACCATGACGGCGGCGCCGATCATGTAGCCGAAGAAGGCCGGGCGCCGGCCGATGCGATCGGCGATATGGCCGAAGGCGAAGATGCCGAGCGCCATCCCGCCGATGGTCACCGCCGTCCACACCGCCGACTGGGTCAGCGCGAAGCCGAACCGCGTGGCGAGGTAGTTCGGCAGCCAGATCATCACGCCGTAATAGCCAAAGTTCTGGACCGAGCAGAGGATGACCATGCCGAGGCTGAGCTTCGTGGTCTCGCGGTCCTTGACCAGCAGGCGCAGCGCCGATTCCTTCGGCCGGTCCTTGGAGCGGGCGACGAAGACCTCGGGCTCGTGCAGGGAGTGGCGGATGAAATAGGCGGCGACCGCCGGCAGGATGCCGATCGCGAACATGCCGCGCCAGCCGATCGAGGGCAGCAGCAGCGGGGTTGCGAGCGCCGCCGCCAGCACGCCGACCTGCCAGCCGAGCCCCACATAGGACGAGGCGCGGGCGCGCTTCGAGGCCGGCCAGGCCTCGGCGACCAGCGCCATGCCGATGCCGAACTCGCCGCCGAGGCCCAGGCCCGCGATGGTGCGGTAGAACAGCAGATCCCAATAGCCCTGCGCCAGGGCGCACATCCCGGTGAAGACGGCGAAGAGGACGATCGTCCAGGTCAGGACGCGGACGCGGCCGATGCGGTCCGACAGCATGCCGAAGCCGATGCCGCCGAGCACGGCGCCGACCAGCGTCGCGGTGACCAGCGAGGCGGCCTGGGCCTGGCTGAGCTGGAGATCGGCCGAGATCGCTCGCAGCATGAAGCCGAGGATCAGCAGGTCGAATCCGTCCATGGCATAGCCGATCGCCGCGCCCCACAGGGCCTTGCGCGCCTTGCTGTCCACTTCCGTCGGTGCAGCGGCGGCTGCCGCTTGAAGATCGCTCATGATGAAGGCCCCTTGTCTGCTCCGACCAAGCCCAACGGAGCGGCGATGCCGATAGGGCATCGCCCCATAATTCAGATCATGTCGCATCTCACGCAGCCTGAGCCGGCGCAATGATCGTGGACAGCCCAGCCTGTGGATGTCGTGGGAAACGCTGCAACGGTCGTTTTTCGGCAACGCTGAGGCCATCTCACCGCGAAGTCGGCGCTGGAGGCCTGCATACGACCGAACAGCCCTGCCGCTCGCGGTGAAAATCGCCGTGCGGAGGGATTGACCTGCCGGGCCGAGGCGATCAGAAGGGGCCGTTTGCCAATTCGACCAGCCCCAGAGCCCTTGCCGTTCCCGGCGAGCGGCGCCGCTCAGCCCGGAGACACCGCGCCATGTCCAACCTGTTCACCCCCACCGACAGGGCCGAGATCGCGCGCGAAGCGGCCAAGATGCTGCTCGAAATCAAGGCGGTGCATTTCTACAGCGACAAGCCCTTCTTCTTCACCTCGGGCTGGGCGAGCCCGGTCTATATCGACTGCCGCAAGATCATCTCCTATCCGCGCCTGCGCTCGACGCTGATCGATTTCGCGGCGACGACGATCGTGCGCGATATCGGCTACGAATCGCTCGACATCATCGCCGGCGGCGAGACGGCGGGCATTCCCTTCGCCGCCTGGATCTCGGACCGCCTCTCGCTGCCGATGCAGTATGTCCGCAAGAAGCCGAAAGGCTTCGGCCGCAATGCCCAGATCGAGGGCTCGGTCGTCGAGGGCGCGCGCACGCTGCTGGTCGAGGACCTCGCCACGGATGGCCGCAGCAAGGTCAATTTCGCCGAGGCGCTGCGCAATGCCGGTGCAGACGTGCAGCACTGCTTCGTGCTGTTCTACTACGACATCTTCCCGAAGAGCCGCGAACTGATGACCGAGATCGGCATCAACCTGCACTATCTCACGACTTGGTGGGACGTGCTCGCCGTCGCCAAGGATAGCGGCCATTTCGAGCCGAAGATCCTGGCCGAGGTCGAGAGCTTCCTGAACGATCCCGCGAGCTGGTCGGCCAAGCATGGCGGCATCTCCGCCTTCGGCGAGGAAAAGAAGCCGGCCTGAGCCATGGCGTCCGACCTGCAACTGCGACTCGATACCAAGAACGGGCGGTTGCATGACGGGCGCGGCCGGATTTTCGATCCGGCGGCGCGACGCTGGAAAATGACGGCGGTGGCGCCGGGGGGAGAGACCGTCTCGCCCACGCGTGCCCTGCTCTGGCTCCAGCGCGACAGCGGGATGCCGCTGCGTGCGCCCGTCGCCGTTATCGGGACGCGCACGCCAACGACGCTTCAGATCGATGCCGCGTTTGCCATGGGGCGCCTGCTCGCCGAGCATCGCGTCACCGTGCTGTGCGGCGGTCGTTCCGGGGTGATGGAAGAGGTCTGCCGCGGTGTGGCGGAGGCTGGCGGCCTATCGATCGGGCTTCTGCCGGATGATGAGCCGGAGGCGGCCAACCCTTATGTCACGGTTCCGCTTGCGACCGGCATCGGTGTCGCCCGCAATGCCCTGATCGCCCGGGCGGCCAATTGCCTTGTCGCGATCGGCGGCGGCCACGGCACCTTGTCCGAGATCGCCTTCGGGCTGCAGTTCAAGCGGCCGGTCTTCCTGCTCGAAGGCGCCCCCGCGGTCGATGGCGCGCATGCTTGCCCTGATCCGAACGCCGCGCTCGACCGGGTTGCGCGGGCGATTCTGGCGCTCTGAAGGCGCCGGGCTTCAGGGCTTTTCGGAGCGAGTTGCGGCAGCGCTGCCACGCGCCTCCAGCGCCTTGCCGACGCGGCGCATCGCTTCGCCGGCGGCGTTGCATTCCTCATCGGTGAGGACCTGCATCATCGCCTCGATCTCGGCGACATGGACCGCCATCGCCTTGCGGGTGATCGCCTCGCCGGCCGGCGTCAGCCAGAGGCGGCGCAGGCGCCGGTCGGCCTCGTCATTGCGCCGCTCGATCAGACCGCGCTTCTCCAGCACCGGCAGCAGCATGCTCATGGCGCTGCGCCCGACCAGAAGCTTCTCGGCCAAGGCCTGCTGCGAGAGGCCGGGGACGTGGAAGATGTTGGCCAGCACGTCGTAATGCGCGAGCTGGATGCCGAGCGGCGCCAGCGACTCGGTCAGCACCTTCTCCCACATGTTATGGGCGCGGGCGATCGAGACCCAGTTGCGGAAGCGCGGCAGGTCCCAGGGCAGGGTCTGCGTCTCGGAAAGCTCTTGCTTTTTGTTCATGACTGAACATAATAGTTCAGCGTTGAACAAAATCGGATATCCGCCATGAGCGCTTCCGCCCTCCGTTACATGCGCCCGCTGGTCCGTGCCGCGAGCTTCATAGCTCCGCGCACGACCGGCCGGCTGGCCTTCCGTCTTTTCTGTACCCCGCCGCGGTCGTCAAAGCGAAACGGAAATGGCAAGGCTGGCGAGCAGGCCCTGCCGCTGCGATTGCGGCAGGCGAGCCGACGGGCGATTCCGTTCCCGTGCGGGAGCGTGCAGGCCTATGTTTTCGAGCCGGAAACGGGCGTTGCGACGCGGACGGTGCTGCTGGTCCATGGCTGGACCGGAGATGCGGGTTCGATGGCCGGTTTCGTCGAGCCGCTGCTGGCGGCGGGATTCCGGGTCGTCGCCTTCGACCTGCCCGGCCATGGCGCCTCGACGGGGCGCGAGCTCAATATCCCGCTGGGTGTCGCAAGCCTGGCTGCTGTGGCGCGGGTCTTCGGGCCGTTCCAGGCGATCGTCACGCATTCCTTCGGTGGCGCGATCACGCTGGCTGCGCTGGCGGGCTCGGTCAGGGGACAGCCGGCGGTCAGCGCGCAGAGGCTTGTGCTGATTGCAGCGCCGTCCTCGATCACCCGGATCACCCGGCAATTCGGCCATGCGATCGGGCTGGGCCGGCGCGGGCAGGCGGCGCTGGAACGGTGCATTCACGTTGTGGCCGGAAACCCGGTCGAGGCTTTCGAAGGGCCGCTGCAGCTCAAGGCGATCGGGTTGCCGACGCTGGTGATCCACGATCGGCAGGATCGCGAGCTCGGCTTCCAGCACGCGCAGGCGCTGGCCGAGAGCGGCCCGTTCGTCCGGCTCGAGGCGACGGACGGGCTGGGCCACCGCCGCATTCTGAAGGCGCGGCCGGTGGCCGAGAGCGTGGCGCGCTTCGTCGCTGGCGAGGGCTAGCTCAGAGCCAGCCCATCAGTTCGCGCTGGACCACCTCGGCGATGACGTCGATGCCTTCGCGGGAATCGTTCAGGCAGGGCAGGTAAGCGAATTTTTCGCCGCCATTATGCAGGAAGATTTCGCGGTTCTCGCCGTCGAGTTCCTCCAGCGTCTCCAGGCAATCGGCCGAGAAGCCCGGCGCGACGATCGCCATCGATTTCTTGCCGGCCTGGGCGAGCGCCTTCACCGTCTCGTCGGTATAGGGCTGCAGCCATTCGTCCGGGCCGAAACGCGACTGGAAGGTCAGCGGGAACTGCTCCTCGGACAAGCCGAGCTCGGCGCGCAGCAGGCGCCAGGTCTTCACGCACTGGCAGTAATAGGGGTCGCCCTTCAGCAGGTATTCCTTGGGCATGCCGTGGAAGGAGCAGAGGATGACCTCGGGCGCGAAGTCGAGCTTCGCCAGCGAGGCGCGCATCGAGCGGGCGAGCGCGCCGATATAGACGGGGTCGTCGTGATAGGGCGGGGCGACGCGCACGGCAGGCTGCCAGCGCATCTGCATCAGGGCGCGAAAGGCCTGGTCGCAGGCGGTGGCCGAGGTCGGCGCGGCATATTGCGGATAGAGCGGCACCAGGAGGATGCGGTCGCAACCCTGGTCGAGCAGGGCCTTCAGCCGGCTTTGCACATCGGGGAAGCCGTAGCGCATCGCCCAGTCGAAGACGACGCGCTCGCCGGCCAGCGGCTTCAGGCGCTCGGTGAGCTGCTCGGTCTGCGAGCGCGTGATGGTCTTGAGCGGACCTTCATTGCGCTCGTTGTTCCAGATCGAGGCGTAGTCCTTGCCTTTTCGGCCGGGCCGGGTCGACAGGATGATCAGGTTGAGGATCGGCCACCATTTCCAGCGGGGCTCCTCGATGACGCGGCGGTCGGAGAGGAATTCCTTGAGATAGGCGCGCATTGGCCAGTAGCTGGTGCCCTCGGGCGTACCGAGATTCATCAAGAGCACGCCGATACGGCCATAGCGCACCTTGGGATGGTCTGATGGCAGGGAAGCGGCCTCGCGGCCGGGTGCCGTGGCGATGTCTGCGGTCATGAGCGCGGGCTCTCCTTGAACCCGTGGTTTAGACAAGTTCGCGCTTTCGTCCAGCCTCGAAACCCTCCGAAAGGCGAGGTGCGACACTGCCGCCACCGCCTGTCCGGCTGCGCCGTCCTCTGGTCAGCCCGCCCGCACTCTTGCTAGTCTGGAGCGGTTCTCAGGATGCAAGGGCGCCCGCCATGACGAAGCTCACCCGCCGCAAGGCTCTCGGCGTCTTGGCGGCCCCGGCGACGCTCGCCGCGACCGCGCCCGTGGCGCTGGCCCAGCAGCCGGCGCCGAGCTTCACGCTGCTGCTGGTCAACGACATCTACAAGATGAGCGACGACAAGGGCCGCGGCGGTTTCGCGCGCGCCGCCGGCATCGCAAAGGCCGAGCGGGCCAAGGGCGTGCCGGTGCTGTTCTGCCATGCCGGCGACTGCTACTCGCCTTCGCTGATGTCGGGCTTCGACCAGGGTGCACATGTCGTCGCGATGCAGAACAAGATGGGCATCGACGTCTTCGTGCCCGGCAATCACGAGTTCGATTTCGGCAAGGAGAACTATCTCAAGCTGACGGCGGCGCAGACCTATCCGACCTTCGCAGCCAACCTGCGCGACGCGGCCGGCAGCATCCTGCCGCATCACAAGGATTCGCAGATCTTCGAGCTCGGCGGCATCAAGGTCGGCGTCATCGGTACGGCCTTCGATCCGACGCCGCAGGTTTCCTTCCCGGGCGACCTGAAATTCTCCTCGACCATGGAAGCGCTGCGCCGCGAGGCCAGGGTCCTGAAGGGGCAGGGCGCCGACATCCTCGTCGCGGTCGTCCATGCCGACCGGAAGATGGATTACGAGATCGTCCGCTCGCGCGTCGTCGATATCGTGCTCACCGGCCACGACCACGATCTCGCCATCGCCTATGACGGCAAGGTCGTGATGGTCGAGTCGAACGAGGAGGGCAATTACGTCACCGCGATCGACATCGCGGTCAGCGTCAAGGGCGAGGGTGCAGCACGGCAGGTCTCGTGGACGCCGACCTTCCGGGTCAACGATTCCCGCGCGGCGACGCCGGACCCGGATGTTGCGGCGATCGTGAAGGGCTATGAGAGCGAGCTGTCGAAGGAGCTCGACGTTGACATCGCCATGCTGGCCGCGCCGCTCGATTCCCGCACCGGTGTCATCCGCACGCAGGAGACGGCGATCGGCAACCTGATTGCCGACGCGATCCGCGCTGCGACCGGCGCCCAGCTCGCCATCACCAATGCCGGCGGCATCCGCGCCAACAAGCAATATGCCGCCGGGCAGAAGCTGACGCGCCGCGACGTGCTGAGCGAACTGCCCTTCGGCAATGCGACGGTGATGGTCGAGATCACCGGCAAGGACGTGAAGGATGCGATCGAGAACGGGTTGCGCGATGCGCCGCAGGGCGCCGGCCGCTTCCCCGTCGTCTCCGGGCTCACGTTCGAGGCCGATCTCAAGCAGCCGCAGGGTTCGCGCGTCACCGCGGTCACGGTCGACGGCAAGCCGATCGACCCTGGGGCCAAGTATACCGTGGCCTCCAACAACTTCATGCTGGAAGGCGGCGACGGCTATACGGCGCTGGGCCGTGGCCGGACGCTGGTCGGCCTTACCGACGGCAAGCTCATGGCCAATGAAGTGATGGTCTATGTCCGCAGGCTCGGCACGGTCGATGCCAGGGTCGAGGGCCGGGCGGTCCTGAAGTGAGTTGCAGCGAGGCGCTTGCGGCCTTCCTGGCGAGCGGGAATTCAAGGGGCTGGCGGGACCTGCCGGTCTTCGCCGCCAATGGGGCTGCGGCGCGCGCCTGTGCTGCCGTCGATGCCGAGCGGGCGGCGGGGCAGGTCGTGGCACCCGCGCCGGAGCGCGTCTTCGCCGCGCTGGCGCTGACGCCGCTCGATAATGTCAGGGCTGTCATCCTCGGACAGGACCCCTATCCGACGCCGGGCCATGCCAACGGGCTCGCCTTTTCCTATGTCGGGCCTCCGCCGCTGCCGCGTTCCCTTGTCAACATCTACAAGGAGCGGGCGGAGGACCTGACCGAGCCTGCGCCAGCCGATGGCGACCTGACCCGCTGGGCCAAGCAGGGCGTGCTGCTGCTCAACACCGCGCTGACGGTGCGGGAAGGGGCGAGCAAGGCCGGCTCGCATCTCTCGCTCGGCTGGGGCGCGGTGACCGATGCGGTGATCGCGGCGGTCTCGCGTGAGCGGCGCCATGTCGTCTTCCTGCTCTGGGGCAATCCGGCGCAGGCGAAGCGGCCCCTGATCGACGAGAGCCGGCATCTGGTCATCGCCAGCGCCCATCCCTCGCCGCTGTCGGCGCGGCGTGGCTTTTTCGGCTCGAAGCCGTTCAGCCGGGCCAATGCCTGGCTGGAGGAGCAAGGAGAGAGGCCGATCGCGTGGTGAAGCGCGGCCTCACCCCACCGGCCGTTCGTCGGCGATGACCTTGCCGTCGTTCGGCAGCGCGCCGAGCGGCAGGATTTCGACCTCTCCCTTCAGCTTGGTCACCTGCTGCAAGGTCGAGGAGACCGCGTCGACGAAGCCCGCGGGCTCAGCGTAGATCTCGGCCTTCAGCGTCATCGTGTCGGTCTCGTTGGCGCGGCCGACGACGAGGCGCAGTTTGGCGATTTCGGCGTGGCGCTTGGCGATCTCGGCGACCTGCTCGGGCCGCACGAACATGCCCTTGATCTTGGCCGTCTGGTCAGCGCGACCCATCCAGCCCTTGATCCGGGTGTTGCTGCGGCCGCACGCACTCTGGCCCGGCAACACGGCGGTAAGGTCGCCGACCGCGAGCCGAATTTGAGGATGGTGCGGGTCGAGATTGGTGATGACGACCTCGCCGACCTCGCCTTCGGGCACGGGATCGCCGGTGCCGGGCCGGACGATCTCGACGATCAGGTTCTCGTTCAGCACCATGCCTTCGCGGGCCGAGGTCTCGTAGGCGATGACGCCGACATCGGCGGTGGCGTAGAGCTGGTAGGCATCGATGCCGCGCTCCCGGACCCAGGCCTGAAGCGAAGGCGGGAAGGCGGCGCCGGAGACGACCGCGCGCCTGATCGAGGAGATGTCGACGCCGCGCGTCTGCGCCGCCTCGATCAGGATCTTCAGGAAATCGGGTGTGCCGGCATAGGCGCTCGGCCTATAGGCCGAGATCACCTCCATCTGCTGCTCGGTATTGCCGGGGCCGGCCGGGATCACGGCGCATCCGAGCGCGCGAGCGGCCGAATCCATGATGAAGCCGCCGGGCGTCAGGTGATAGCTCAGCGTGTTCAGGACGATGTCGCCCTGCCGGAAGCCGGCGGCATAAAGGCCGCGCGCGGCGCCCCAGGCGTCGGTCGCGGTGCCCTCGGGTTCGAAGATCGGGCCGGGGGAGGTGAAGAGGCGGCCGAAGGAACCGGGCGCTTCCGCGACGAAGCCGCCGAAGGGTAATGCGGCCTTTTGCAGGGCGGGCAGGTCCGCCTTGCGCAGGATCGGCAGGCTGGCGAGCGCCTTGCGGTCGGTGATCGCGGCGAGGTCGATGCCGGCGAGCCGCTCGGCATAGGTTGGCGCCTTCATGGCCGCTGCCAGCACTGCGGGCAGACGGGCGAAGAGATCGGCCTCGCGCGCGGCAGGCGAACGGGTTTCGAGCGCGTCGTGGTGCTCTGTCATCAAAGCGTCCTCAGGTCACCTGCAAACCAGCGTGGTCATCCCGGGCGAAGCGAAGCGCAGACCCGGGATCCATGCCTGAACTCTTATCGGTAATGCTCCGGCATGGATTCCGGATCGGCGCGGCTTCGCCGCTTGTCCGGGATGACACGGCCAAGGAAATCGCGCCCTGCTACGACAGCCAGCGCTTGCGGCGCTTGTAGCTCTTCACCTCGCGGAAGGACTTCTTGTTGCCCTCGGCGACGCCGAGATAGAATTCCTTCACGTCCTCATTCTCGCGCAGCATCTTCGCCTCGCCGTCCATGACGACGCGGCCGGTCTCCATGATGTAGCCGTAAGTGGCGTAGCGCAGCGCCATGTTGGTGTTCTGCTCGGCGACCAAGAAAGAGACGCCCTCGTCGGCATTGAGCCGGCGGACGATCTCGAAGATCTCCTCGACGATCTGCGGGGCAAGGCCCATCGAGGGCTCGTCGAGCAGGATCATCTTGGGATTCGACATCATCGCCCGGCCGATGGCGCACATCTGCTGCTCGCCGCCGGAGGTGTAGCCGGCCTGCGACGTTCGCCGCTGCTTCAGACGCGGGAACAGCGTGTAGATCTTCTCGAGGTCGCGCTTGATCGCGGCATTGCCGTCGCGTCGGGTGAAGGCGCCGGTCAGCAGGTTCTCCTCGATCGAGAGATGGCCGAAGCAGTGCCGGCCCTCCATGACCTGGATGCAGCCGCGCCGGACCAACTCGTTCGGGGACATCTTGTCGACGCGCTCGCCATCGAAGACGATCGAGCCCTTGGTGACCTCGCCGCGCTCGGCCTTGAGCAGGTTGGAAATCGCCTTCAGCGTCGTGGTCTTGCCGGCGCCGTTGGCGCCGAGGATCGCGACGATGCCCTGGCGCGGCACGGTGAGCGAGACGCCCTTCAGCACCAGCACGACATGGTCGTAGATGACCTCGATATTGTTGAGCGACAGGATGGTGCCGCTCGCGGTCGTTGCGGCTGGTTTTTCGAGGGTGGCGGTCGACATCGGCCTCTCCCGGACAATCGGTATCGATGAGGGTGCCGGCGGCGGGGAGCCGCCGCCGGCTGCCGTCAGATCAGGACGACTTCTCGCAGGGCTCGGTGCGCTTGGGCCAATTGCCGGCCTTCTCGATGTAGTCCTTGGCGTTGGACTCGATCAGCGGCCGGACCTCGTCCTTCAGAGGCTCGACCCAGTCGCCCTTCTTGGTCCACTTGGTGCCATCCCATTCCGAGACGAACATCTTGCTGTGGCCGGAATGGTCGGTGCAGGAGATAGCGGTCGGGGTGACGAAGCCGCCCAACCCGATCTCCTTGAGGCGCGCCTCGGTCAGGTTGAGCGATTCCAGCCCGCGACGCATGTCCTGCGCATCGATCACCTTCTTGCCGGTGAGCTTCTGCGCGTTGCGGATGCCTTCGACGACGAGCATCGCGTTGTAGACGCCGCGGTTGTAGAGGGCCTCGCCAACCTTTTCCTTCGGCGTCGTGCTCTTGCCCTTGTCGACGACGTGCTTGAGGATGTCCTGCATCGCAGGCGCCTCGGTGCCGGCGAGCGTCCAGCTCAGCGACTTGTAGCCCTTGGCCTGCTCGCCGCCGGCGCGGGCGTCGTCATCGCCGCCGGCCCACCAGACGCCGACCAGCTTGTTCATCGGGAAATTGTTCTTGGCGGCTTCCTTGACCGCGGTCGGGTTCATCGCGCCCCAGCCCTGGTTGTAGAGATAGTCCGGCCGGTCGCGGCGGATCGAGAGCCAGAGCGAGCCCTGGTTCTGCATGTCGGCGGCGGCCACCGGATAGAGCTTCAGCTCGAAGCCGTATTTCTTGGCGAGATTCTCGAGAACCGGGATCGGCTCCTTGCCGAAGGGCGCGTCGAGATGGATCAGGCCGAGCTTCTTGCCCTTGAGCTTGTCCATGCCGCCGAGCTCTGCCGCCATGTGCCGGACCATGACGGAGGCGCCGTCCCAATAGGTGAAGGGCGGAATGAAGACCCAAGGGAAGTTCGTGCCGTCGGCCGAGGAGGACAGGCCATAGGCCATCGACAGGATCGGGATCTTGTCGACATGGGCGCGCGGGATCGCGGCCAGCGTCGCGCCGGTCGACCAGGGCGAGTAGACGATGGTGTTCTTCGACTTGGCCTGCTCGTAGCACTCGATCGACTTCTTGGTGTCGTAGCCGGTCTCGCATTCCTCGTAGATGACCTTGACGCCGTTTACGCCGCCGTCGCGCTCGTTGATCATCGCGATGTAGTCACGCATGCCGTCGCCGATCGGGATGCCCGAGCCCGAGAACGGGCCGGTGCGATAGGCGTTGTTGGCGAAATAGACGCTGTCCTGCGCCATGGCCGGGGCAAGCGCGCCGGCAGCGAACAGGGCTCCGAGCGCGGCACCCTTCAACAGATTGCTGGTCTTCATGGACTTCCTCCGTTCGTTTCCTCCCGACCAGACTGCTGTCGGATCGGTCTTTATCCGCCGGCGCTTCACTGTCGCCGGTCGTTTCTTGGGTCCGTCCCCCAGCCTCAGTAAGGGAAGGGCCACGTCCGCAATTTCTGCTTTCCGATCTGCCAGAGCCTGGCGAGGCCGTGCGGCTCGACGATCAGGAAGGTGATGATCAGCGCGCCAACCAGCATGAAGGTGACGTGCTCGGCCGCCGCACCCTGGATCGGGATGCCCAGCGCCGGCAGGCCGAATTTCAGCGCCGTCGGCAGGATCGAGAGGAAGGCTGCGCCGAAGAAGGAGCCGATCAGGGAGCCGAGGCCGCCGATGATGACCATGAACAGGATGTTGAAGGAGAGGCGGATCGAGAACACGTCCGCCGCCTCGCCGCCGCCGTACCAGAGGAAGATCATCATCGCGCCGGCGACGCCGCAGAAATAGGAGGAGACGGCGAAGGCCATCAGCTTGGCGTTGAGCAGCTTGATGCCCATCAGCTCGGCGGCGATGTCCATGTCGCGCACCGCCATCCAGGAGCGGCCGAGCTTGCCGTGGACGATGTTGGAGGCGAACCAGGTCAGCACCACGACGAGGCCAAGGCAAACGAAATAGCGTGTTTCGGGCGTGGCGGACGCACCCGTCAGGGGAATGTCGAAGAGCGTGCGCTGCGGCACCTCGATCGCGCCCGAGGCATTGTAGTTGAACAGCCAGGGCACGCGCACGAAGGCCCATTGCAGGAAGAACTGCGCCGCGAGCGTCGCGACGGCGAGGTAGAAGCCCTTGATGCGCAAGGAGGGCAGGCCGAAGAGCACCCCGATGCCGGCCGAGAACAGCCCCGAAACGAGGATCAGGACGATGATGTTCACGCCCGGGAAAAGCGTGGTGAGCTTGTAGCAGCTATAGGCGCCGACACCCATGAAGGCGGCGGTGCCGAGCGAGATCAGCCCGGTATAGCCGGTGAGGATGTTGAGCCCGATCGCTGCCAGCGAGAAGATCAGGAACGGGATCATCACCGAGGCGATGAAGAAGTCGCTGCCCAGGAAGGGGATCGCGATGAGCGCTACGCCCAAGATCACTGCGATGCCGATCCGGTCCTCCTTGAGGGGGAAGACCGCCATGTCGCTGGCATAGCTGGATTTGTATTGGCCGGCCTCGCGGTAGAGCATGTCGTCCGGCTCCTCAGATGCGTTCGATGATCTTGTCGCCGAAAAGGCCCTGTGGCCGGAACAGCAGGAAGCCCAGGGCGATGAAATAGGCGAGCCAGCTCTCGATGCCGCCGCCGATCAGCGGGCCCCAGTAGAACTCGCCGAGCTTCTCGCCGATGCCGATGATCAGGCCGCCGACGATGGCGCCGGGGATCGAGGTGAAGCCGCCGAGGATCAGCACCGGCAGGGCCTTGAGGGCGACGATCTCCAGCGCGAAGGACACGTCCGAGCGGGCGCCCCACATGATGCCGGTGATCAGCGCAACGATGCCTGCGGTGAACCAGACGATGACCCAGATCTGGTTGAGCGAGATGCCGACCGAGAGCGCCGCCTTGTGGCTGTCGGCGACAGCGCGCAGCGCACGACCGATGCGGGTGTACTGGAAGAAGGCGGCGAGTGCCGCGATCATCAGCGAGGCGATGACGGCGGCGGCGATGTCGATCTTCTGCAAGGAGACCAGCCCGCCGAGAATCTGCAGGTCGACGGCGCCCTTGGGCAGATAGAGCTGTTCGGCGATCATCTGCTTGGGATTGCCGCCGAAGAGCGCCTCGCCGAAGCCGATCAGGAAATAGGTGATGCCGAAGGTCGCCATGAACAGGATGATGTCGGGCTGGTTCACCAGCGGGCGCAGCACCACGCGCTCGATGGTGACGGCGAGCGCGAACATCACGCCCAGCGTGATGATGACGGCGAGGAAGGCCGGCACGCCCTTCTCGTAAAGGCCGACCAGCGTCAGCGCCGCGAACACCACCATGATGCCCTGGGCGAAGTTGAACACGCCCGAGGCCTTGAAGATCAGCACGAAGCCGAGCGCGATCAGGGCATAGAGCACGCCGGAGACGAGCCCTTCCCAGACCGTCTGCACCAGCAGGTCCGGCGCCTGGACCATCTGCTGGAACGGGTCGACGAAGATCGCGTAGAGCGTGTTGGTGGGATCGAGCCGGACGCCGATCGCGAGCGCGGCGATGATGGCCGCGACGATCAGGCCGAACTTGACCAGCGGGCTGGCGAGGAGGTTCGGGGCGGGGCGGGTGGCGATGTCGCTCATATGTCCACGCTCCTCAATGTGCCACGCCGAGATAGGCATCGATGACGCGCTGGTCGGCCTTGACCTCGTCGGGCGTCCCGTCGGCGATCTTGCGGCCGTATTCGAGCACCACGACACGGTCGGACAGGTCCATCACCACGCCCATATCGTGCTCGATCAGCGCAATGGTCGTGCCGAACTGGTTGTTCACGTCGAGGATGAAGCGGCACATGTCCTCCTTCTCCTCGAGGTTCATGCCGGCCATCGGCTCGTCGAGCAGGAGCAGCTCAGGCTCCATGGCGAGCGCGCGGCCGAGCTCGACGCGCTTCTGCAGGCCGTAGGGAAGCTTGCCGACCGGCAATTTGCGGATGTGCTCGATCTGCAGGAAGTCGATGATGTCCTCGACGACGCGGCGATGCGCGATCTCCTCCTGCATCGCCGGGCCATGGCGCAAAGCCTGCCAGAAGAAGCCCTTCTTCATCTTGAGCGTGCGGCCGGTCATGATGTTGTCGAGCGTCGACATGCCCTTGAACAGCGCGACGTTCTGGAAGGTGCGGGCGATGCCGCCGGCGGCCGCGCGATGCGGGCGCATCTTGGCGCGGCGCTCGCCCTTGAAGACGATCTGGCCTTCCTGCGGCTGGTAGAAGCCGTTGATGCAGTTCAGCATCGAGGTCTTGCCGGCGCCGTTGGGGCCGATGATGGCGCGAATCTCGCCCTTGCGGATGTCGAAGGAGACATCGGTGATCGCCTTCACGCCGCCGAAGCGCAGCGAGATGTTCTCGACCGAGAGCAGGATCTCGCCCTTGGCTCGGATGGGTGTGCCGGTCACGTTGATCGGTTCCGCGTTCATGCCGCCTTCGCCGCTGACGGCGCCCCCTCGATCGTGACGGGATAGAGCTTGGCGTCGCGGACCTTGACGCGGGCCGAGATCGCGCCCTTGCGGCCGTCCTCGAAGGTGACTTCCGTCGAGATGTCGGCGGCGTCCGAGCCGTCATAGAGCGCGGCGACCAGCGGGGCGTAGCGCTCGGCGATGAAGCCGCGGCGGACCTTCTGGGTGCGGGTCAATTCGCCGTCGTCGGCGTCGAGTTCCTTGTGCAGGATCAGGAAGCGCTTGATCTGCGCGCCGCCCATCATCGGCTCCGAGGCGAGCGAGCGGTTCACCTCGTCGACATGCTTGGCGATCATGTCGTAGACGAGATCGTGGCCGGCGAGCTCCTGATAGGAGGCATAGACCACGTTGTTGCGCTCGGCCCAGTTGCCGACGGCGATCAGGTCGATGTTCAACGCGACGGTGGCGTAGTCGCGGCCCTGGCCGAAGGCGACGGCTTCCTTGATGTTCGGATAGAACTTGAGCTTGTTCTCGATGTATTTCGGCGGAAACAGCTCGCCATTCGCGAGCTTGCCGACATCCTTGGCACGGTCGATGATCTTGAGATGGCCGCCTTCGTCGAAGAAGCCGGCATCGCCGGAGCGGACATAGCCGTCGGCGGTCATCGTCTCCGCGGTCTTATCGGGGTCCTTGTAATAGCCGCCGAAGATCGAGGGCGAGCGGTAGAGCACCTCGCCATTGTCGTCGATGCGGATCTCCACCATCGGGGCCGGCTTGCCGACCGTGTCGGCCTTGATCTCGCCGTTCGGCTGCATGGTGATGTAGACCCCGGCCTCGGTCTGGCCGTAGAGCTGCTTCAGGTTGACGCCGATCGAGCGGTAGAAGCGGAAGAGCTCGGGGCCGATCGCCTCGCCGGCGGTGTAGCCGACCTTGATATTGGTCAGGCCGAAGCGGTTGCGCAGGGGTCCGTAGACCAGCCAGTCGCCGAGCTTGTAGAGCAGGCGGCCTTTCAGCGGCACGCTCTCGCCGTTCAGGATCTGCTCGCCATAGCGCTTCGCGACGTCGAGGAAGTAGTGGAACATCTTCCGCTTCAGGCTGCCTGCATCCTCCATGCGGACCATGGTCACGGTCAGCATGTTCTCGAAGACGCGCGGCGGGGCGAAGGCATAGGTCGTGCCGACCTCGCGGCGATCGTCGATCACCGTGTCCGGGCTTTCCGGGCAGTTGACGCAGAAACCGGCCAGCATCGCCTGCGCGTATGAAAAGACGTGGTCGCCGACCCAGGCGATCGGCAGATAGGCGATGACCTCGTCGGTCTCGTTGAGCCCGTCGAAACCACAGCCGATCTCGGCGGCTATCAGCACGTTGTAATGGCTGAGCATCACGCCCTTGGGCCGCCCGGTCGTTCCGGAGGTGTAGAGGATGATGCCGAGATCGGAGCCCTGGCCCTGCTCCATCTCGCGGGCGAGCGCGGCTTCCGCCTGCGGGTCCTTCAGCGCCCGGCCACCCGCCGCGATCACCGCCTCGATCGCGTGGAGCTTGCTGTGGTCGTAGTCGCGCAAGCCCCGCGGCTCGTCATAGAGCATGTGCCGGAGATGCGGCAGGCGATCGGCAATCGAGAGCAGCTTGTCGACCTGCTCCTGGTCCTGGACCACGGCGAAGACCGCCTCGGCATGGTCGAGGACATAGGCCATCTCCTCGGCGACGCCGTCGGCATAGACCGGGACGGGAATGGCGCCGATCCATTGCGCCGCGCACATCGACCAGTAGAGCCGCGGCCGGTTCTGCCCGATGATCGCGACCTTCTCGCCGCGCTTCAGGCCGAGGTCGTGCAGGCCCTTGGCGAAGTTGCGGACGTGCTCCGCGACCTCGGCCCAGTTCCATGACTGCCAGATGCCGAGATCCTTGTGACGGAAGGCGACGCGCGAGGCGCGCTCCCGTGCATTGCGCAACAGCAATTTCGGAAAGGTATCCGCCTGGCCGGCGGTGCCGCTTGCCACGATTGCGTTCTCCCTGTCGAGCCGCCATGCGTCGTGGCGACTTCCGCGGGCCGGTTTCCGGCCTCGTTCTCATGCAAGACTTGCAGGCGGCCATCATCCTTGCAAGGACCCGCTTGACAGACAATTCGCCTTTTGGTGACTATTGTCCCGCCGAAGTTTGCTTCTCACGCAGATGTGTTGCATGGCTTTTTTGCTTCGGCCCTGATTTTCCACACGAATTCGGCAGATTGAATCGGCGGGCAGAGCCTTGTCCGCGGCGATGGCGGACCGACTCATGCTTCATCATCTGTCTTTCGGCGTTTCCGATATCGAGCGCGCCTGCGCCTTCTACGACGCGGTGCTGGCGCCGCTCGGCTATGTCAGGGTCTGGCAGGATCTGCGCCCGGGCGAAGCCGGGCAGGCGGTCGGCTACGGGCTGCCGGGTGGTGGCGACAAGCTTGCGTTGAAGCTGCGCCCGGACGGCCAGAGGCCGCCGGGGCCGGGCTTCCATCTCGCCTTCGCCGCGCCGGATCGCGGGGCGGTCGACCGGTTCCATCAAGCGGCACTTAGCCATGGCGGGCTGGACAATGGCGCGCCGGGACTGCGCGCGCATTACGGGCCGCATTACTACGCGGCTTTCGTGGTCGATCCCGACGGCCATGCGATCGAGGCCGTGTTCAACGCGCCGGTGTAGCTCGCGATTGAACGACGCTGGTCATCCCGGGCGACCGCAGGGAGACCCGGGATCCATGCCGAGCGCTTCCGGTAGAGGGTCAGGCATGGATCCCGGATCTCCGCTTCGCTGCGTCCGGGATGACCCCGCGTCCTTATGAAAGCGCGGGGTCACACTGCAACTGACCGCAAGGAACAGCCCGCTACGCAAGAACATGACGGGCCGGTTCGATGTGATTTACGCCCAGAATCAACGGCGGCGCGTTGTTCCGTGGTTTGCTGTCTCACTGCGCGACCGATGGTCGGCGCGAACCTTCACCGGCTGGCAGGCATGGAAGGGATCGAGCCAGTTGCCCCAGAGGCGCCGGGCGATCTCCGACTGGGCGGCGGCGTATGCGAGGATCTGGTCGTTGACCCGTTTCGTCATGAGGTCGAGGAGGCCAAACATGGCGGCGGTTCCTTTCTCAGCCTGGGCTGTTCGGGAGAAGGAACGCGCGAAACGCGATTTGGTGCCCTGCAGCAATTTTCAACCTTCGTAGCGGGCGAGCCTGTCGAGGTCGCGGATGGTGACGCTGCCATGGCCGAGCTCGATCAGGCCGAGATCGGCGAGCTTCGCCAGGCCCTGATTGGCCATCTGCCGGGAAATGCCGGCGAGCATGCCGAGCTCCTCCTGCGAGATCGCCAGCGTGCGGCCGAGATCGGGGTAGAGGATCGGGTTGAACAGCCAGGCGAGATTGCGGGCGAGGCGCCCCGTGGAATCGAGCGTGCGCTCGGTCTCGGCCAGCGAGATGAACTGGGCGAGGCGCTCGTTGAACTGGTGCACGAGGAAGCGGTTGAACGCAGCCGAGTGCTCGAACAGCCAGAGGAAGGTCGAGCGCCGCATCAGGGCGAGCCGGGTTTCGCGCAAAGCCACCAGCTCGTAGCGGCGCGGCTCGGCCTTGATGACCGTGCCCTCGCCGAACCAGGCGCCGCCCCGCATGCCGGCGAGCGTCGCGGATTTCCCGGTCTTCGAGGTCGTCGCCATCTTGACCAGCCCGTCGGCGATACCGGTCCAGGCTTCCAGGCGGTCTCCGACATGGCAGATCGAAGCGTTCTTGCCATAGGTCTTGAAGGATATGCCGCGCCGCGCCTCCTCGAACTCGGCCTCCGACAGGTCGCGGGACCAGGAGGCGATGGCGCGCAGTTCCTCGGGGGTGATCAAGGTGGCGGTTATCCGGGTTGGCGGCGGCGGGCGACAGTATGGGCTGCGAGGGCAATCGGACTCAAGTTGAACCAAAGAGGCGCAAGCGAGACGGAAAGGCGCGGGGAACCCTCTCCCGGAGGGAGAGGGCAGGGTGAGGGGTAGGTCGTTGGACACTGTGGCCGTGACCTGACCGCTGCGCCGCTGAAAGGTGGAGCTTTACTGGTCCAGGGGCCTACAGCTCACCCCTGCCCCTCTCCTTACAGGAGAGGGGTTCCCCGCGTTCTATTCGGCAGCCTGGGGCAGAGTTGATGCCGTGGAAGTGCCATCCCGCAACCGCACCAGCAGCACCGCCTCCTCGGCCTTCGCCGCCTTGAGATGCCGTTCCTTGACATGGCCGAAGCCGCGGATCTTTTCGGGTATCGCCGCGAGCGCCACGCAGAGCGCGTGGTTCTCCGGCGACAACCGCGTCAACAACTCGTTCAAGAGCGCCTCGTAATCGGAGATCAGCCGGCGCTCGGTGCGCCGTTCCTGCGTGTAACCGAAGAGATCGAAGGCCGTGCCGCGCAGGCCCTTGAGCTTCGCCAGCACGGCGAAGGCACCCATCATCCAGGGGCCGAAGCTCATCTTGCGCGGCAGGCCGGTGTTCGGATCGCGCCGCGCCAGCAGCGGCGGAGCGAGGTGGAACTCGTAGCGCAGCTTCTTGCCGTCTCCGGCGTCTGCCTCGAAAGTCGCCGCGACCTGCTTGCGGAAGGCACCGTCGCTGTAGAGGCGGGCTACCTCGTACTCGTCCTTGTAGGCCATCAGCTTGAAGAGGTTGCGGGCGACGGCTTCGCTGAGCGCGGTCTGGCCGGGCATCACTGCCGCCTCCCGCGTCTGCACGCGGGCGACGAGATGGCGGTAGCGCGCGCCATAGGCCGCGTTCTGATAGGCGGTGAGGAAGGCGACGCGGCGCTCGATGATCTCGTCCAGCGTCTGCGAGAGCTGGCGGGCCGGCGTCGCGGCCTTGCTTTGCGACAGGAGGCTGGCGAGCGCTTGCGGATCATGCGCGGCGCGGCGGCCGAGCTCGAAGGCCTGCCTGTTCATGGCGACGGCCTCGCCGTTGAGCTCGATCGCCTTGAGCAGCGCCTCACGCGATAGCGGGACGGCGCCGAGCTGCCAGGCATGGCCGAGCATGAACATGTTGGCGGCGATGGCATTGCCGAGGAAAGCGACGGCCGCCGCCGTCGCGTCGATGAAATGCGTCTGCTCGCGGCCGGCGGCCCCCAGGATCGCGCGCTTCAGGCGCTCGGTCGGCAGCGAGAAATCGGCGTTGCGGGTGAAATCGCCCGGCAGGCTTTCGGCCGTGTTGACGATGACAGTGCCGCGTTCGGGCCGGATCGCGCCCAGCACCTTCTTCGAGCCGGTGACGGTCAAGTCGCAGCCGAGCACGAGATCGGCCTGTCCGGCGGTGACGCGGATGGCGTGGATATCGTCCGGGTGGGGCGCGAGCTTGACGTGGCTGAAGACGGCGCCGCCCTTCTGGGCGAGGCCGGCCATGTCGATCATGCCGCAGCCCTTGCCTTCGAGATGCGCGGCCATGCCGAGGATCGCGCCGATGGTGACGACGCCGGTGCCGCCGACGCCGGTGACGATCACCGCGAAGCTGCGGTCGAGCGCCGGCACGACAGGCTCGGACAGTTCGCCATGGCCAAGCGTCGAGACATCTAGCCGGAGCGGATCGGCTTTCTTCGGCTTCGCACCATGGACCGTGACGAAGGACGGGCAGAAGCCCTTCACGCAGGAAAAATCCTTGTTGCAGTTCGACTGGTCGATCTGGCGCTTGCGGCCGAATTCGGTCTCCAGCGGCTGGACCGAGACGCAGTTCGACTGCACGCCGCAATCGCCGCAGCCCTCGCAGACCAGCTCGTTGACGATGACGCGCTTGTCCGGGTCCGGGTAGGCCCCGCGCTTGCGCCTGCGGCGCTTCTCGGTGGCGCAGGTCTGGTCGTAGAGCAGCAGCGAGACGCCGGAGACCGTGGCAAGCTCGCGCTGGACGGCGTCGAGATCGTCGCGATGGTGCAGCGTGGTGCCGGCCGGCCATTGCGTGCCTGGCGGGTACTTGCCGGGGTCGTCGCTGACGACGGCGATGCGGGCGACGCCTTCGGCCGCGACCTGCCGCGCCATCTGGTCGGGCGAGAGATGGCCTTCCGCCTGCTGGCCGCCGGTCATGGCAACCGCATCGTTGTAGAGCAGCTTGTAGGTGAGGGTGACGCCTGAAGCGACCGCCCAGCGGATCGCGAGCGAGCCGGAATGGGTATAGGTGCCGTCGCCGAGATTCTGGAAGACATGGCCGCGCTTGGAGAACGGCGCTTCGCCGATCCAGTTCGCGCCTTCGCCGCCCATCTGGGTGAAGCCCGCCGTGTCGCGGTCCATCCACTGCACCATGTAATGGCAGCCGATGCCGGCATAGGCGCGCGAGCCCTCGGGCACGACGGTCGAGGAATTATGCGGGCAGCCCGAGCAGAAATAGGGCGTGCGCCTGGCGATCTCCTGCGCCTCGGCGAGGCGGCCTTGTGCGGCGGCGATGTCCTCCAGCCGGGCGCGCAGGGCGGGATCGTCGCGGTATTGCAGCAAGCGGCTGGCGAGCGCGATCGCGATATCGTTGGGGTCGAGCGCGCCATGGACGGGGAAGAGCCAGTCGCCCTTCTCGTCCTTCTTGCCGACGACCATCGGCTGGTGCTTCGCGCCGTAGAGCTCCTCGCGGACCTGGACCTCGATCAGCGAGCGCTTCTCCTCGACCACCATGATCAGGTCGAGGCCTTCGGCGAAGGCCTTCAGCTCGGCCGGATCGATCGGCCAGGGGCAGGCGAGCTTGAACAGGCGGATGCCCAGATCATTGGCGCGGACCTCGTCGATGCCGAGATCGGCGAGCGCCTGCTGCACGTCGAGATAGGATTTGCCGACGGTGGCGATGCCGATGCGCGGTGTCTTGCCGCCCTGCGTGACAATGCGGTTCAGCTTGTTGGCGCGCAGATAGGCCAGCATCGCATCGCGCTTGTAGAGATGCATCCGGCGTTCCTGCTCGACGAAATCGAGCTCGCGACGGATGGCGAGGCCGCCTTGCGGCGGAGTGTAGTCGGTCGGCGTGACGATCGTGACGCGATCGAGCGAGCCGTCGATTGAGGCGGTCGATTCGATGTTGTCCTTGACGCATTTGATGCCGACCCAGACCGAGGCGAAGCGCGAGAGCGCGATGCCGTGCAGGCCGTAATCGATGATCTCCTGCACGCCGGCCGGGTTCAGGATCGGCATCATCCGGTCGACCAGCACGAATTCGGTCTGGTGGGCGTTGGTCGAGGACTCCGCGGTGTGATCGTCGCCCATCAGGCAGATGACGCCGCCCTTGGGATCAGTGCCGGCCATGTTGCCGTGGCGGAAGACGTCGCCGGAGCGGTCGACGCCCGGGCCCTTGCCGTACCAGAGCGCGAAGACGCCGTCGTGCTTGCCCTCGCCGCTCAGGCCCGCCTGCTGCGTTCCCCAGATCGCGGTCGCGGCGAGGTCCTCGTTCAGGCCCGGCTGGAAGACGATATTCGCGGCCTTGAGGGGCTTCGCGGCGCGCATCAATTGCTGGTCGAGCCCGCCGAGCGGGGAGCCGCGGTAACCGGAGACGAAGCCTGCCGTGTCGAGCCCGGCCCGGCGGTCGCGCTCGCGCTGCATCAGTAGCATGCGGGCGACGGCCTGGGTGCCGGTGAGGAAGACCTCGCGCTTCTCAAGGTCGTATTTGTCGTCGAGCGCGACTTCGCGCAGGCCGATCTGGCGCAGCGCGCCCGCCTCGGTGCCGGATTTCCGCGGTATCTCGGCCATGTTCGGCCTCCCGGATCGTCGTTCCCGCCGACGGGCCGGTGATCCCGGCCTCATGTTTCGCCGTCTCCGCGGCGAATATGTCAGTGAGGCTGACATATCGACCGGAGGCGGTCAATCGATCTGGTATCATTCCAGTTTTCGGGGCTGGGTCCAGAGATTTGCGGGAGTTGCCGGTGTGCGCCACGCGGGAGGCGCCGCGATTTGGCCCTGTTTGGCGGGGAAGGCTGGAGGAGCGATCCGGCGCGACGAAGCGCGTGTTGACGATCGCTTAACCATGATCCACGCAGAGCCACGGGGATCACAGAGGGTTCGCCTTTGACGCGACGCGCGCATCTTTCGGCCCTGTCGGGGCTCCTGCTGGCGGCTATCGCCGCCGGGCCGGCGGCTGCGCATCCGCATGTCTTCGTCGCGGCCAAGGCCGAGATCGTCTTTTCGGCCGATGGTTCGGTGCAGGCGATCCGGCACCATTGGAGCTTCGATGAGGCCTATTCGGCCTATATCACCCAAGGGCTCGACAAGAACGGTGACGGCAAGCTGACTTCGGACGAATTGGCCGATCTCGCCAAGATCAATGTCGAATCGCTGCCCGATGTTGAGTTCTTCACCGCCGCCAAGCTCAACGGCCGCAAGCAGGAATTCGGCACGCCGGGCGAGCAGGTCATGTCCTTCGACAACAAGGTGCTGACGCTGGTCTTCACGCTGCCGTTGAAGACCCCGGCCAAGGCGCGCTCCTTCGGCATCGAGATCGGCGACCCCACCTATTTCGTCGCCTTCGACATCGTCGATGCACCGGATGCGGTGGTGACCAAGGGCGCGCCGCAGGGCTGCGTCGTGCGGGTCAACCGTCCGCCCAAGCTCGACGATGCCACGCAGAAGCGCCTCGCCGAAGCCGACATCACCGCGACGCCCGATGTCAGCGGGCTCGAAGTGACGACACGGGCGCTGGTGGCATGTCCGTGACAGCAACCGAGACAGCACGCCCGACCGGTGCGGCTCTTTCGCGGCGGCTGATCGCCTGCGCGCTGGCGCTGCTTCTGGTCGGGAGCGTGGTCGCGCTGATCGCCTTCCTGATCGCGAGCGTGAGCCCGCCGCCTCCGCCCCCGCCGCGCAATCCTTTCGGCACGGCCCTGCCGCGTGAAGCGCTGCCGTCGACCACCGGCTTCGGCGCCATCTTGATCGCCTGGCAATCGAGTTTCTATCGCGAGCTGACGGCGACATTGAAGGCGATCGCGACGGGGCCTGCCGCGCTCTGGGGCCTTCTCGGACTCTCCTTCGGCTATGGCGTCTTCCATGCGGCCGGGCCCGGCCATGGCAAGGCGGTGATCTCCGGCTATATCGTCGCCGATAATCGCAGCCTGAAGCGCGGTCTGGTATTGAGTTTCGCGGCGGCGCTCCTGCAGACCGTGGTCGCGATCGCGATCGTGACGGTCGCGACGCTGCTCCTGCGGGTGACCGCGATGCAGATGAATGCGGCGACCACCGTGATCGAGCAGGGCAGCTTCCTGCTGGTCGCACTGGTCGGGTTGCTGATGCTCTGGCGGAAGTCGGGCGCGCTGGTCAGGCTGGAAGCGGGCGGGGCGCATGATCCGGCGGCTTGCGACCATGTCCATATGCCCGATGCCGAACAGGTCTCGCGGCTCGCCGGCTGGCGCGACATGGCCGGCGTCGTCGTCGCGGCCGGGGCGCGGCCCTGCGCGGGCGCGCTGATCATCCTCGTCTTCGCCAATGCGCAAGGGCTGTTCTGGGCCGGCATCGCCGCGACCTTCGCCATGGCGTTGGGCACGGCGCTCACCACCGGAGCGCTCGCGGCCTTCGCGGTGTTCTTCAAGTTCGCGGCGCTGAAATTCGCGGGCGGCGGCAGCCTGCGCTCGGCGCGATTGATCGCGGGACTCGAATTGCTGGCTGCCGCCTTCGTCGCCGTGCTCGGCGCGGCACTGTTCACCGGTCTCTGGATAGGCGGGATGGGAAGCTAAAGCGGTTCGGTTCGGTGCAGAGCCTCGCCGTCATCCCGAACAAGCGACGTAGTCGCGTAGATCCGGGATCCATCGTAGAGCGTCGAGCCTTACGAAGGATCCCGGGGCAAGCCCGGGATGACGGCGGAGGTTCTGGCGCTCCTGCCTGCTAACGCAGCGGATCGTTCTCCAGCAGGATCGGCTTGCCATGCGGCGTCGCCTCGGCGGCGCGGGTCCAGGAGGCGGCGAGCGCGTCGACGCCGTCATGGGAGGCAAGCCCCTTTTCGATCAGCAGGTGCTCCAGCGCCTCGCACCAGCGCTCGTAATAATCCGAGCCGTCGCGGCAGCCTCCGGCGGCCAGCGCCTCGCGGATTTCGGCGCCGAGCGCCTGCGCCCATTCCTCGGGGGTGAAGACGCCCTTGTTCTGGAGTTCGACGACCAGCGCGAAGGCATGGGCCTGCCAAGGCTCGGCGAAGATCGGCCCCTCGGCATCGCGCGGGATCGGCGTGTCGGCGGCGAGCGCTGCCGCCAGATCGGTCTCAGGCCGGCTCAAGATAGCTCTCCCAGGCCTCGATGCTGACGGTTGAGGTCGGGTCGGCATCGCGGCCCCAGAGCTCGTGGCCGTCGAAGACGACCGTGTAGAGCCATTGCGCCGTCTCGGGCTGCCCCTGCGCTCCTGTATCCGGGAAGACATGGCAGCCGACGATGCGCTCGACCATACCGGTCTTGCCGCGGGCATAGCGCGGCAGGCGGGTGTGGTGCTGCGGGTGCATCACGATGGTGCGGACCTTGTCACCGACCGCGAAGCGGGCCGCAGCCTTGGCCTCGCGTTCATAGGGGAAGCCGCGGCGCAGGACGCCCGCGACCTCATCACCCTTGAGCACGCGCTTGGGCTCGCGGCGTTCAGGGGCCGGGTTGCCGGTCGCGAGTTCGTCCGTGCTCAGGAAACCGTGCTTGACCAGCACCTTGTCGAGCGCGGCGAGCCAGATCTCGTAGTAGGTCGAGGAGAGGTACTGCGCCGGCGGCAGGCTTTCGCGGGCATGGCGAATCTCGTCGATCGACCAGGCGCCCATGGCACCGGCCGCGACATTGATCGCGAGCACGCGCTTTTCCCATTCGCCATGGAAGACCGGCTCGTTCGGCTCGGGAACGACGGGGCCGAAACCCATCTGGCCGCCGAGATCATGGGCGCTGTTCATGCGGCGTCCTCCACGCGCGGCAAGCCGGTGCCGATCATCGAATCGCGCGTGACGATGCTGGCGAGCTTCTCCTCGCTCCAGCCCTCGGTGTCGGCGGGTCGCATCGGGATGACGATGAAGCGGGTCTCGGCGGTCGAATCCCAGACGCGGACGCGCTGGTTCTCCGGCAGCGTCACGCCGAAATCGGCGATCGTGCCGCGCGGGTCGATCACCGCCTTGGCGCGATAGGGCGGGGATTTGTACCAGACCGGCGGCAGCCCGAGCACCGGCCACGGATAGCAGGAGCAGAGCGTGCAGACGATCAGGTTATGCTGCTCAGGCGTGTTGAAGCAGGCGACGATATGCTCGCCGCCGCGCCCGCCATAGCCGAGCTCGGCAACCGCGGCCGTGCCGTCCGCCTTCAGGCGTTCGGCGAAGGCCGGGTCGGTCCAGGCTTTGGCGACGATGCGGGCGCCGTCGCGCGGGCCGATCTTCGTCTCGTAGGTGTCGATGATCGCGTCGAGCGCGGCCGGGTCGACATAGCCCTTCTGGACCATCAGCGTTTCCAGCGCCTTCACCCGCGCCTCGATGGCCGTGAAGTGGTTGTCGTGGGCGTGATCGTGATCGTGGTGGTGATGTCCGCTCATGGCGGTCTCTCCTCTCAGGCGATCCGGATGCGGGCGGCGCTCTCGCAGCGCAGCGCGAAGGCGACGAGCGAACGGTCGGAGCCCTTCGGCCCGATCAGCGACAGGCCGAGCGGGGCCCCCTCGCGTTGCGCCACGGGAATCGTGACCTGCGGGAAGCCGGAGAGGCCGGCAAGGCAGAGCAGCCGCAATGCCCGGTTGCGGAAATCCTCCAGCTCGGATTCCTTCGCCGCGATCAGCGGAGCGACATCCGGCATGGTCGGCAGGATCAGCACGCCGTCCTGCCCGAGCAGGCGCGCGAGCCGGGTGCGGAAGGATTTCCGGGTGGCTTCGCCCTTGGCGTATTCCGCGTCGGTCACCGCCTTCGAGAAGGCGAAGCGTTCCTTCACACCCGGTCCGAGCGGCGGGTTGAAGCGCTCGATCATCGGGCCGTCCGACAGCCAGGCTTCGCGGCCCTGGATCCAGCGGAAGGCCCAGTAGAGCGCATCGAGATCGCGCGCGAGCTTGACGCCTTCGGGCTGGCCGAGCGCGGGAATCGTGCGCTGCACGACATTGCGCAGGATCGTCTCGGCTTCGGGCACGGCCTGGGCGAACATGTCGTCGGCCAGCAGGAGGCGCGGCATTTCCGGTAGTTCGGTCTTGTCGGGGCCGAACAGGACATTGGCGACGCGGGCGAAGATATCGCCGTCACGGGCGAACCAGCCGGGCGTATCCAAGCTTTCCGCCAATGGCCATGCCCGCTTCAGCGAGAGCCGGCCATGGCTTGGCCGGATGCCGAAGAGGCCGCCATAGCTCGCGGGAGCGCGGACCGAGCCGCCGGTATCGGAACCCAATGCGATATCGGCGAGACGCCCGGCCACCGCCGCCATCGAGCCGCAGGAGGAGCCGCCGGTGATGCGGTCCGGCGCGGCCGGATTGATCGGCGAGCCGAAATGCGCGTTCTGGCCGTTGAGCGAGAAGGCGAGCTCGTCGGTATGGGTCTTGCCGACGAAGCGGGCGCCCGCCTGCAGCAGATCCTTCACGATCGGCGCGGTCTTGGCCTTGATGCCGGACTGCGCCAGCACCAATGGCGAGCCGGCCCCGGTCGGGTAGCCCTTGATGTCGAAGAGGTCCTTCACCGCCAGCGTCAAACCGGCGAGCGGGCCGGCGACGGCGTGTTTCACGGGGGCGTCGGGATAGGGCACGAAGCAGCGGAACGGATCGTCGAAAGTCATCTGGCGTCAGATCCCCCTGGAATCGCCGTCGGAACGCGGATCATGCACGGCTTCGACATGGCCTTTGGCGTGCCTAACCAGCATGCCGGCATGGCCGAAGCCCTCGGAATAGGCGAGGCCGCTCTCCTCGACCGGGTGCCCGGCGGCATCGAGCCGCTCGAGCAGCGCGGCGTCGAAACGGCTCTCGAACTTGAGGCTGGTCGAGCCCGCGCCCCAGGTCTTGCCGAAGAGCCAGCGCGGCGCATCGACCGCCGTGGCGAGGTTCTGGCCGGCGCGATAGCGGGACAGGATCTGGGCCTGGAACTGGGGCTGGCCGTCGCCGCCCATCGCGCCATAGGGCAGGACGCGATCGTCGTCGAAACGCGCCAGAGCCGGGTTCAGCGTGTGGAAGGGCTTGCGGCCGGGCCTCAGCGGGTTGGCAGCGTTCCGGTCGAGCGAGAAGGAGACGCCGCGATTCTGCCAGTGGATGCCGGTGGCAGGGAGCACGCAGCCGGAGCCGTATTCCCAATAGATCGACTGGATATAGGAAACGGCGAGGCCATTGCCGTCGATCGCGCCCATCCAGACCGTGTCGCCGTCGCCATGGCGCAGCGGCAGCTTCGCGGCCCGTTTCATGTCCACGGCCGCCGCCTCACGCATCAGGGCGGCATCGCTCAGGAAATCGGCGGGCGGGTGATCGAGCTCGGCCGGGTCGGTGACATAGCGGTCACGGATGGCGAAGGCGCGCTTCGTCGCCTCGATCAGCCCGTGATGATGCTCGAACGAATCGAGTCTCGCCTCGCCGAGACGCTCGAAGATGCCGAGGATCATGAGGGAGGCCAGCCCCTGCGTCGGCGGCGGCAGGTTGGCGACGCTGAGGCCGGGAAGCTTCAGCGTCAACGGGACGACCGATCGCGCCCGATAGCGGGCGAGGTCGGCGCGAGTGACCGGCGCGCCGATACGTTCGAGATCGGCGGCGATTTCGCGGCCGACATCGCCGCGATAGAAATCCTCCAGCCCGGCATGGCCGAGCTGGTCCAGGGTGGCGCCGAGCGCTTCCGGCCGGCGGCGGGCGCCGGGCTTGGGCGGGGCGCCGTCGATCCAGAAGGCGGAGAGGAAGCCGGGCGCCGCCTTCAGCTCTTCCAGCTCGTTCGGCTTGTTGCCGCGCTCGGAATCCGAGACCGCATAGCCCTCGCGGCAATGGCCGATCGCGTTCAGCAGCACATCGCGCAGCGGCATGCGCCCACCCAGGGAACGCGAGAGATCAAGCGCAAGCTGCCAGCCAGCGAGGGCGCCCGCGACCGTCAGCGCCGCTTCCGGGCCGCGCGCGGGAATGGCGTCATAGCCCTTGCCGCGATAGTGCTCGATCGTGGCCAAAGAACCGGCCGGGCCGCAGGCCTCGATGCCATGCAGCCGCCCGCCGGGCTCATGCACCAGCCAGAAGCCGTCGCCGCCGATGCCGTTCATATGCGGATAGACCACCGCGATCGTCGCGGCCATCGCGACCATGGCCTCGATCGCGTTGCCGCCTTCGGCCAGGATAGCCCGGCCCGCCTCGGAGGCGAGGCGATGAGGGGCTGCCACGGCGGCGGAGGCGAAGACGGGCGTATCGAGCATCGGGACTTTTCAAGCGCGGAGATCGTGCCCATCTGCGCGAAGGGCGCGAATTTGTTGCATGGGGCGGCAAGCTCCGCTAGGTGCGTGGGGCGCATGGCCGCGCAAGGCGGCCCGCGCGTGAAGGAAGGACAGCATGGCCGGACGGCATATGAACTGGCGCAACCTGATCATGGTCTCCTCGTTCGGGATCCTGATCGCCGTCGAACTCTTCGGCGTGGCGCTGGCGGCCGGCTGGGCATTGGCCGGCCTGTTCGAGCTCGGCACCATCTTCGAATACATCATGATGGCGATCTTCTCGGTCTTCGCCGGCTACGGGCTGGTCAACCTGATGCGCCGCATGCTGAAGATCGAGCACCTGACCGAGGTCGATTGAGGCCTTCGGCCTCTCCCCTCACTCGCAGATCTTCAGCGTGACCGGGTCGGCATCGGCCGGAAGGTAGTCGCCCATCGCGCGGCAGCCGGCGGCGGTGCAGATGCGCCAATCGGCGGTCGCGCCCGAGCGCCGCATCACCACATCCTTCAGCGGCGGCAAGGCCGGGCGCCAGCGCCAGAAACCGTTGACGAGCTTCGCCCCATCCGGCGGGTCCATGCCGGCGCCGGAGCCCTCCACCCGCGCCTCGATGATTTCGAGCCCGGCAGGCGTCTCCCGCCAGACCTCTTCCCACAGCGTCTTCTGCACCGAATGGCGCCAGCCCAGCGTGATCTCGCCCTGGCCGAGCGCCACGACGAGCGCACCGGCCGCGAGGCAAAGGCTCATGCGGCGGCAGTCTCGGCCTTGCGCGCCGCCAGCCAATGCCGCCCGACGATGGCCGCGGCGAGCGCATAACCGAGCGGGTCGCTATAGGCGAATTCGCCGAAGAGCAGCACTGCCGCGCCGAAGCAGAGCACGCGCTCGATCACGCTGAGGCGGCCGAACAGGTAGCCGATCGCGACCATGCCGAAGAGGCCGATGGCGATCGTCGCCTTGAAGGTGGCGTAGACCACGGCCGGCCAGAAGCCGATGACATTGGCCATCGGATCGCCCGGCTGCAGCATCAGGGCCGGCGAATAGACCGCGATGAAGGGGATGACATAGCCCGCGAGTGCGACGCGCATCGCCTCCCAGCCGATCTTGTCCGGGTTCTCCTTGGCGATCGGGGCCGCTGCCAACGCCGCGAGCGCCACCGGCGGCGAGAGATCGGCCATGATGCCGTAGTAGAAGGCGAACATGTGGCTGACGATCAGCGGCACGCCGAGCTTCTCCAGCGCCGGAGCGGCGAGCGCCGCGACGATAATATAGGTCGGGATCGTCGGGATGCCGGTGCCGAGCAGGATCGACAGAATCATCGTCAGGATCAGGGCCAGGAACAGGCTGTGCTGGCCAAGCCCGATGATCCAGGCGCCGAAGGTGGTGCCGATGCCGGTCTGCGTCATCAGGCCGATGATCGTGCCGACGATGGCGCAGGCGATGCCGACCGGCAGTGCCGTCTTGGCGCTGTCGGCGAGCGCGTCGCGGCTGATCGCGAGCGTCGTTCGCCCGCCGAGCGTAAAGGCGTTGGCGAGGATCAGCACGGCGATCAGGCCGGCGACGAGGCGGATGTCCATGCCCTCGCGGAAGAGCGCGGCAGCGATCAATCCGAGCCCGACCCAGAAGATGACACGCAGGGTCTGCGTGCCGAGCCCTGCCGCAAAGCCCGCGCCGAGCAACAGCCCGACGGTCAGCGCCAGACCGATCGTGCCGGCGAAGAGCGGCGTGAAGCCGTGGAACAGCATGAAGACGAGGACCGCGAGCGGCAGCACGAGATACCAGCGCTCGCGGAGCGCTTTCAGCGGGCTCGGCAGCATGGCGCGCTCGATGCCCTTGAGCCCGTATTTGCCGGCTTCGAGATGCACCATCCAGAAGGCGGAGGCAAAATAGAGCACGGCCGGAATGACAGCGGCCTTGACGATTTCGGCATAGGGCACGCCCAGCGTCTCGGCCATGATGAAGGCGACGGCGCCCATCACCGGCGGCATGATCTGGCCGCCCATCGAGGCTGTCGCCTCGACGCCGGCGGCGAAGGCGCGCCGGTAGCCGAACTTGATCATCAGCGGAATGGTGAACTGGCCGACGGTGACGACATTGGCGACGCCGGAGCCGGAGATCATGCCCATCATGCCCGAGGACACCACGGCGACCTTGGCCGGGCCGCCGCGTGCACCGCCGAAGATGCCGAGCGAAACGTCGTTGAAGAGATGGATCATCCCGGCCTTCTCGAGGAAGGAGCCGAAGACGATGAACAGGAAGATATAGGTCGCGGAGACGTAGATCGGCGTGCCGTAGAAGCCCTCGGTGCCGAAGGAGAGATGGCCGATGATCTGGTCGTAGCCATAGCCGCGATGGTTGAAGGGCGAAGGCAGATACTGGCCGAAGAACCAGTAGAGCAGGCAGACACCGCACATGATCGGCAGGGCGTTGCCCATCAACCGGCGCGCCGCCTCGAAGATCAGCACGATCAGGAGCGTGCCGACGACGAGATCGAGCGTCGAGGGGTCGCCGTCGCGCAGGATCAGGTCGGCGTAGAAGATCCATTGATAGAGGCCGATGCCGAAGCCGAGAAGGCCGAGCGCCCAGCCGAGCAGGCGGCCCGGCGTGTCCTTCGCCCGGAAATTGGCGATGAGGCCGAAGGAGAGCAGCAGCAGGAAGCCGACATGGACGCCGCGCGCCGCCTGGCTCGGCAGGAAGTTCCAGGCGGAGACCGCGATCTGGAAGCCGGCGAAGGCGAGCGCCAGCCCGTAGGCGAACACGCCCCAGGCCCCAGGGCCGAAGCCGGGGGGAAAGCCGTGTTCGAAATTGTCGAGATCGGCGTGCTCGACCTCGCCCGGTTTGGCGCCGGAGAGGGTTTCCAACTGGTCGGTCTCTTGGGTCATTCTTAAAATCCAGCCGGTGTCATCCCGCACGCGCTGCAGCACGCAGTGCTGCTGCGCAGATCCGGGACCGTCATCAGGTAGAGCGCCTTCTCGTCATGCGGTCCCGTGTCTGCGCAGCAGCGTTGCACGCTGCGGCGCGCACGGGATGACACGCTCTCTACGAGCCGACCTTGAGGCCCTTTTCCTTCAGATAGCGCGCGGCGCCCGGATGGAGCGGGACCGGCATGCCATCGGTTGCCTTCTCCAGCTTGATCTCCTTGCCGGCCGAATGCGAGGCGGCGAGCTCACTGAGGTTTTCGAAGATGTTCTTCGTCATCTGGTAGACGAGTTCCTCCTTCACGCCCTCATGGGTGACGAGGTAGTTGACGACGGCAGCCGTATTCACGTCGGCGGTCTGGCCGGTATAGGTGTTGGCCGGAATGGGGGCGCTGATGAAGGGCGGGCCGGCCTTGTCGATCACGGCTTTCGGCACCTCGACGACATTGATCTCGACCGAGGTCGAGAGGTCGCGCAACGAGGCGACGCCGAGGCCTGCCGATTGCAGGGTGGCGTCGAGCTGGCGGTTCTTCATCAGCTCGACCGACTCGGCGAAGGGCAGGTACTCGATCTTGCCGAGATCCTTATAGGTGATGCCGGCAGCGGCGAGGATCGCGCGGGCGTTGAGCTCGGTGCCGGATTTCGGCGCGCCGACCGAGAGGCGCTTGCCCTTGAGATCGGCCAGCGTCTTGATGCCGCTCTCCTTGGAGGCGACGATCTGGACATAGTTCGGATAGACGGCGGCGATGCCGCGCAGCTTCTTCAGCGGCGCCTTGAAGCCGGCCTCCTCATCGCCCTTCCAGGCGGCGTCGAGCGAATCGCCGAGCGTGAAGGCGATCTCGCCGCGGCCCTGCTGGAGGAGAACGAGGTTTTCGACCGAGGCCTTGGTCGCCTGCACGGTCGGCCGGACATTCTGGATCTTCTCGCCATAGATCTTCGAGAGCGCGACGCCCATCGGGTAATACACGCCGGAGGTGCCGCCGGTCAGGATGTTGATGAAGTCCTGGGCGCTTGCCGTGACCGGTGCGGCCATGAGTGCGACAGCGGCGGCAAAGCCGGCAAGGCGATTGCGGAACAGCGATGTCATGATGTCTCCCTGAAGGTCGCTCCGGCTCATGCGGCCAGTTGTCGCGTTTTTTAGAGCATGCTGAACCGGAAAGGGGAAGCGCTCGACAACCGTTGGCAGTCCGCCTTTAGCCGAAGGGCCGGACTGGTTTCGCCATGATTGGCTGCCTATCTCCGGTTTCGCGCGGGCGCCTCGTCATGGCGGGCGGCCGTGCCTCCGAGCAACGAGTGACCAGGAACGACATGCAGGACCGCGCCGAGCAGGGTAGCAGCCAGGGGCTTCGCCTCGACCGACGGACTCTTCTCGCAGGTGCGGGTGCGACAGCCACGCTGGCGGCGCTCGGCTTCACGCCGGAGGCGCTGGCGCAGCAGGGGCTCAAGCTCGGCGATAGCCGGGATTTCACCTTCGAGGCGCTGAAGGCGCGGGCGAAGGAGATGGCGGCCAAGCCCTATGAGGCGCCGCCGAGCCCGCGGCCCGAGGCGATGCAGCGCATCGACTACGATGCCCATGGCAAGATCCGGTTCAAGCCGGACGCAGCGCTCTGGGCGGAGGGCCCCTCGCCCTGGCCGGTGACGTTCTTCCATCTCGGCCGCTTCTTCCAGAAGCCGGTCAGGATGCATGTCGTCGAGGTCGGGAAGGCGCGCGAGATCATCTACGATGCCGGCTATTTCGATATGCCGGCCAACTCCCCGGCGCGCGATCTGCCGGCCGGGGCGGGCTTCGCCGGTTTCCGCCTGCAGGAAAGCCGCAGCGGCCATCCCGGCCGCGATGGCGAGGCGCTCGACTGGAAGACGAACGACTGGGTCGCCTTCCTCGGCGCCTCCTATTTCAGGGCCATCGGCGAGCTCTACCAGTACGGCCTGTCGGCGCGCGGCATCGCGATCGATCCGGCCGTCTCCGGCAAGACCGAGGAATTCCCCGACTTCACCCATATCTGGCTGGAAACGCCACAGGCGGGTGCCGAATATGTCGTGATCTATGCGCTGCTATCGGGGCCGAGCCTGGCCGGCGCCTATCGCTTCCGCATGCATCGCGGCAAGGGCGTCACGATGGAGATCGAGACCGCGCTGCATCTGCGCAAGGATGTCTCCCGGCTCGGCATCGCGCCGCTGACCTCGATGTTCTGGTATGCCGAGACCGCGAAGCAGACGGCGATCGACTGGCGTCCGGAGGTGCATGATTCCGACGGGCTCGCGCTCTGGACCGGGCCGGGCGAGCGCGCCTGGCGCCCCCTCAACAATCCCCCGCACACCATGGCCTCGTCCTTCGTCGACGGCGACCCGCGCGGCTTCGGCCTGATGCAGCGGGATCGCGAGGCCGGGCATTATCTCGACGGCGTGCATTACGAGCGCCGTCCAAGCCTCTGGGTCGAGACCGACGGGCAATGGGGCCGGGGTTCGGTGCAGCTCATCGAGATTCCGACCGATGATGAGATCCACGACAATATCGTCGCGATGTGGGTGCCCGAAGGCCCTGCCAAGGCCGGCAATGCCTATCAGTTCCGCTACACGCTGCACTGGCTCGCCGACGAGCCCTTCCCGACAAAGCTTGGGCGTGTCGTCGCGACGCGCCTGGGCAATGGCGGCCAGCCCGGGACGGCACGGCCGCGAGGCGTGCGCAAGTTCATGGTCGAGTTCCTCGGGCCTGCGCTGGAGGCGATCCCGTTCGGCGTGAAACCGGAGGTTGTGCTCTCGACCTCACGCGGCAGCTTTTCCTACGTCCTGACGGAAGCGGTGCCGGACGACGTGCCCGGCCATTGGCGCGCGCAGTTCGACCTCACCGTGGGCGGCAGCGAGCCGGTCGAGATGCGCTGCTATCTCAAGGCGGGCGATACCGTGCTGACCGAGACCTGGCTCTATCAGTACCAGCCGTTCTGAGCGGGGAAAGAGGCCGGAGCGGGGACAGGTGCGGAATCGCGCTTGCTCCGGCGTGGGCGTAACATTATATCGTTTCTCATGGCTCACGCGCACGCTCCCCACACGCATCGCGCTGCCTCGGAGGCTCCGGGGTGGTCGCTGCTGCGTCTGTCGGCGGGGACGCGCGTGGGATTGGCCGCTGCCATCGTCGCCCTGCTCTGGCTGGCGACGCTGGCCGTGATCCTGTGAGTTTGCGTTGATGTCCGCCATCCGCCTGACCGACCTGACGCTGGGCTATGATCGCCATCCGGCGGTGCATCACCTCTCCGGCGAGATCGCAGCCGGGAGCCTGACGGCCATCGTCGGGCCGAACGGCGCCGGCAAGTCGACTCTCCTCAAGGGCATCGCCGGTGCGCTCGCGCCGCTGTCCGGCGGCGTTGCGCTCGCCAAGGGCAAGCGGCTGGCCTATCTCCCGCAATCGGCCGATCTCGACCGCTCCTTCCCGATCCATGTCTACGATCTCGTCGCCATGGGGCTGTGGAACCGGGCCGGCATATTCGGCCGCATCGGTGCGGGCGCTGCCCACAAGATCGAGCATGCCATCGCGGCTGTGGGCCTCACTGGTTTCGAGAGCCGGCCGATTGGTACATTGTCCGGCGGACAGATGCAGCGAGCGCTGTTCGCGCGGCTCCTGCTGCAGGATGCCGACGTGATCCTGCTCGACGAGCCCTTCACCGCGATCGATGCGCGCACTACGGCGGACCTGCTCGACCTGGTCCGGCGCTGGCATGGCGAGAGTTCGTACCGTCGTCGCGGTGCTGCACGATATCGAGACGGTCCGGCAGGCCTTTCCGCAGACATTGCTGCTGGCGCGCGAGGCCGTCGCTTGGGGCGAGACCGCGACCGTGCTGACGCCCGAGAACCTGCTGAAGGCGCGCCGCATGGTGGAGTCCTTCGACAGCCACGCCGCTCCCTGCCAGCGCGACGCCGCCTGATCCGTCCAAACAGGCCAAGCCGATGCTCTACGATCTCCTCATCGGCCCCTTCGCCGAATTCGATTTCATGCGGCGCGCGCTTGTCGGCGTCGTGGCGCTGTCCGTTTCGGGCGCGCCGATCGGCGTCTTCCTGATGCTTCGGCGGATGAGCCTGACCGGCGATGCGATGGCGCATGCGATCCTGCCCGGCGCGGCGCTGGGCTATCTCGTCGCCGGCTTCTCGCTGCCGGCGATGACGATCGGCGGGCTCGCTGCCGGTTTCGCGGTGGCGCTGGCGGCCGGTGCCGTGGCGCGGGCGACCGTGCTCAAGGAGGACGCCTCGCTTGCCGCCTTCTACCTGATTTCGCTCGCACTCGGCGTCACCATCGTCTCGCTCCGGGGCTCGGCGATCGACCTGCTGCATGTGCTGTTCGGCAATGTGCTGGCACTTGACGATCAGGTGCTGATCCTGCTCGCCGGCGTCGCGACCGTGTCGCTCTTGTCGCTGGCGGCGCTCTATCGGCCGCTGGTGCTCGAATGCGTCGACCCCGGCTTCCTGCGCTCGGTCAGCCGCTCCGGCGGGTTCGTACACCTGACCTTCCTCGCGCTGGTCGTGCTCAATCTCGTCGCCGGCTTCCATGCGCTGGGGACCTTGCTTGCCGTCGGCATGATGATGCTGCCGGCCGCGGCGGCGCGTTTCTGGACGGCCGACATCACGCGTCTGCTGCTGCTTGCGGCCGGTTTCGGCATGGTTTCCGGCTATGCCGGGCTCGTGACGTCCTATGCGGCGGGGTCGAGCCTGCCGGCGGGGCCGTCGATCATCCTCGCCGCGGGAGCGATCTATATCGGCTCGCTCCTGTTCGGCTCGCAGGACGGGCTTGCGCGGCGCCTCTTGCCTCGCGTCCATCTCCAGAGATAGAAACGTTATATCGTTTCATTTCTCGGAGCCTCCCATGCCCAATCGTCGCGCCCTTGTCGCCAGCCTTGCTTTCGGGCTTGCCATGGCTACCGCGCCGTTCGGCGCTTTCGCTCAGGAGAAGCTGCCGGTGGTGGCAAGCTTCTCGATCCTCGGCGATTTCGCCCGGCAGGTTGGCGGAGACCGCGTCAGCGTGACCACGCTGGTCGGCCCCGACGGCGACGCCCATGTCTATTCGCCGACGCCGGCCGATGCGAAGGCGATGGCTGCGGCCAGGCTCGTCCTCGTCAACGGCCTGCATTTCGAGGGCTGGCTGCCGCGCCTCGTGAAGTCGTCGGGCACCAAGGCGACCATGGCCGAGGCGACGAAGGGCATCACCCCGCTCGAAGCCGATGACGACCATGACGACAAGGGCAAGGGCGGTCACGCCCATGGCCATGACGATCCGCATGCCTGGCAGAGCATCGCCAATGCGAAGGTGTATGTCACCAATATCCGGGACGCGCTGAGTGCGGCCGATCCGGAGGGCAAGGCGAGCTACGAGGCCAATGCCACGACCTATCTTGCCGAGCTCGACAGGCTCGAAGGCGAGGTGAAGGCGGCTATCGCGCGCATCCCGGCCGAGCGGCGCAAGGCGATCACCACCCATGATGCCTTCGGCTATTTCGTGAAGGCCTATGGCATCGCCTTCGTCGCGCCGCAGGGTGTCTCGACCGAGGCCGAGGCTTCCGCCAGGGATGTCGCCCGCATCATCCGGCAGGTGAAGGCGCAGAAGATTCCGGCCGTCTTCCTCGAGAACGTCACGAATCCCCGCCTTGTCGAGCAGATTGCGCGGGAGAGCGGCGCCAAGGTTGGCGGCCGGCTCTATTCGGACGCGCTCTCGGCCGCAACCGGCCCGGCGGGGACTTACATCCGGATGATGAAGCACAATATAAGCGAAATCGAAAAGGCGCTGACCGCCGGCCCGGCCTGACCCGGGCGGTGTCCTCCTCGCGTCGCAGTCATTCAGGTCAAGCCATGTCCGAGAAAATCCCCGTCACGGTGCTCACCGGCTATCTGGGCGCCGGCAAGACCACGCTCCTCAACCGCATCCTGACCGAGGACCACGGCAAGAAATTCGCCGTCATCGTCAACGAGTTCGGCGAGGCCGGCATCGATGGCGACCTCATCGTCGGCGCCGACGAGGAAATCTTCGAGATGAACAACGGCTGCATCTGCTGCACCGTGCGCGGCGACCTGATCCGCATTCTCGACGGTTTGATGAAGCGCAAGGGCAAGTTCGACGCGATCATCGTCGAGACCACCGGTCTCGCCGATCCCGCGCCGGTCGCCCAGACCTTCTTCGTCGACCAGGATGTCGGCGATGCCACTCGCCTCGACGCGGTCGTGACGGTCACCGACGCCAAGTGGCTGAAGGACCGTCTGAAGGATGCGCCGGAGGCGAAGAACCAGATCGCTTTCGCCGACGTCATCGTCCTCAACAAGACCGATCTCGTCACGGCGGAAGAGCTGGCCGATGTCGAGGCCGCGATCCGCGCCATCAACCCCTATGCCAAGCTGCACAAGGCCGAGCGCGCCAATGTCGATATCGCAGCCCTGCTCGACCGCAACGCCTTCGATCTCGACCGCATCCTCGACATCGAGCCGGATTTCCTTGAGGCCGGCCACCATCACCATCATGCCGAGGACGTGCGCTCGATCTCGCTGACGATTCCCGGCGATGTCGATCCCGAGAAGTTCATGCCGTGGATCAACGACCTCACCCAGATCCAGGGGCCGAACATCCTGCGTTCCAAGGGCATCCTGGCCTTCAAGAACGAGCCGCGCCGCTTCGTCTTCCAGGGCGTGCACATGATCCTGGACGGCGACCTGCAGCGCGACTGGAAGGATGGCGAGAGCCGCGAGAGCCGCCTCGTCTTCATCGGGCGCGATCTCAACGAGAATGAGCTGCGCAAGGGGTTTGAAGCCTGCGCGGCCTGAGTTAAAGCCGCGTTATGACGACGATGACCCCACCCGTCTCGCTGCGCGAGCATGTCACCCCGATCGCTGCCGAGACGCATGTCGTCGCGGTCCACTGGCTGAAGCAGGGGCTCGTGCTCGCGCTCGCTGACGGGCGCGTGTTGCGCTGGCGCGACGGTGCCCTTGTCGAGAGCGTCGAGGCCCATGCCGGCGGCATCCTCTGCGCCACCGGCGACGGCGAGCGCCTGATCACCGGCGGCGATGATGGACGTGTCGTCGCGACCGGCTTTGAAGGCGAGCCGGTCGAGATCGCGAAAGACCCGAAGCGCCGCTGGATCGACGCGATCACCCTGTCTCCGTCAGGCAATCTCGCCTGGAACACCGGCAAGACCGTGCAGGCCCGCGACGAGAAGGGCCGCGTCCGCACGCTGGACGCCGCGAGCACACCGCAAGGCCTCGTCTTCGCGCCGAAGGGCTATCGCCTTGCCATTGCCCAGATGAACGGGGTCTCGCTCTGGTATCCCAACACCGAGGCGAAGCCGGAATTCCTGGAATGGAAGGGCTCGCATCTCGACGTGGCCTGGTCGCCGGACGGACGCTTCGTCGTCTCCTCGATGCAGGAGAACGCGCTGCATGGCTGGAAGCTCGGCGACAAGCCCGGCCATATGCGGATGACCGGCTACCCGGCCAAGCCCCGCTCACTGTCCTGGTCGCATGACGGGCTCTGGCTGGCGTCGAGCGGCGCGGATGGCGCGATCGTCTGGCCGTTCCAGGGCGACGGCCCGCAGGGCAAGGCGCCGCGCGAATGTGGTGTGCGCCACGCTCGCGTCACGCGGGTGGCCTTCCATCCGGGCGCGCTGGTGCTGGCGATCGGCTATGACGATGGCTGCATCCTGATGGTGCGATTGACCGACGGCTCCGAATTGCTGGTGCGGCCGGCCTTGCGCGGCAGCGGCATCAGCGCCTTCGCCTGGGACAAGGCCGGCAAGCGGCTCGCCTTCGGCGCTGAGGACGGCGCGGCCGGCGTGCTCGTCCTGCCGAGCTGAGCGCGATGCGTTTCGGCCTCTTCGGCAAGCCTGAGACCCGCAAGGGCGGCGATGCGAAGGCCGAAGCCAAGGCCCTGGCCGAGCGCATGAAGGTTCAGGTCAGGGAGCTTCTCGGCCTGCCCGAGACGGCTGCGATCGCCGTCAACGAGATCATTTGCGCCGATCCCGCCTGTCCGGGCAGCGAGACGGTAATCCTGGTGATGAAGCCCGGCGAGAAGACCCGTGCCTACAAGCTGCAGATGGCGATGGCCGAGGTGACGGCGGAAGCGCTGGGGGAAGCTCTGCGGTCTTAGGGCTTGAAGCCGTTCGGCAGGGCCGGCCCGAGGCGAACATGGCGCGGCCCTCTTGATACCAGCTGGATGACCGCTTGCCGTGCGCGCCGGTTCGGCTAAAGCTCGTCGTGATGTCTCTGTTCTCGCTCTATGCCCGCGTCCTCGGTGAACTCGGTCCCGAAAGGCGATTGGGCATCATCCTGGCGCTGGCCAATATCGCCCTGGCTGCGGTCGCCTTCGCCGAGCCCATGCTGTTCGGCGCGTTGATCGATCGGCTGACCACGATCCAGACCTCGGGCGGGACGCTGACCTGGGCCAGCATAAACCTCCTGATCGCCGCCTGGGTCGGTTTCGGCCTTGCGAATATCGCGATCGGCGTCTTCGTTGCGCTGCATGCCGACAGGCTGGCTCATCGGGCGCGCCTGACCGTGATGGCGCGCTATTTCGAGCATGCGCTCACCTTGCCGCTCGCCTACCATACCCAGACCCATTCCGGCCGCGTGCTCAAAGTGATGCTCGACGGCACCAATGCGATGTGGGGCCTCTGGCTGTCCTTCTTCCGCGAGCATTGCGCCTCGGCCGTCGCGCTCTTCGTGCTGCTGCCCTTCACGATCTGGAAGAACTGGCAGCTCGGGCTGCTCTTGGTCGCGCTCGTGGTGCTGTTCGGCTCGCTGACCGCCTATGTGCTGCGCAAGACCGACCGCCTGCAGAGCAATGTCGAGGCCTATCACTCGAATCTGGCGGAGCGGGCCTCGGACGCGCTCGGCAACGTGCCGGTGATCCAGAGCTTCACCCGCATCGAGGCCGAGGTGCGCGGCCTGCGCTCGACCATTGCCAATGTGCTGGCGGCGCAGTTGCCGGTTCTGTCCTGGTGGGCGGTCGCCAATGTCGCGACGCGGGCCTCGGCGACGCTGACGGTGCTGCTGATCTTCATCGTCGGCACCTGGCTGCTGATGCACGGCCAGACCACGGTCGGCGAGATCGTCACCTTCATGGGCTTCGCCACCATGCTGGTCGGGCGTCTCGAGCAGATCGTCAGCTTCGTGAACTTCATCTTCATGCAGGCGCCGAAGATGCGGGAATTCTTCGAGGTGCTCGACACGCTGCCGAGCGTGCGCGACCAGCCCGGTGCCCGCGATCCCGGCCGGTTCGAAGGCGCCGTCGCCTTCGAGGACGTTTCCTTCTCCTATGACGGCAAGCGCGCGGCGGTGCGCGACGTCTCCTTCGCGGTGAGGCCCGGCGAGACCATCGCCGTGGTCGGCTCGACGGGTTCTGGCAAGTCGACGACGCTTGGCCTGCTGCACCGCGCCTTCGATCCGCAATCGGGCCGGATCACCGTCGACGGCACCGATATCCGCGACATCTCGCTGCTCTCGCTCCGGCGCAATATCGGCGTCGTCTTCCAAGAGCCGATGCTGTTCGCCCGCTCGATCCGTGAGAACCTGCTCGTCGGCAAGCCGGACGCGACCGATGCCGAGATGATGCAGGCATTGGAGCGTGCCCAGGCAGCCGAGGTGATGGCGCGCCAGGTCGACGGGCTCGACACCCTGGTCGGTGAGCGCGGCCGCACCCTTTCCGGCGGCGAGCGCCAGCGCTTCTCGATCGCGCGCGCGCTGCTCAAGAACCCGCCGGTGCTGATCCTCGACGAGGCGACCTCGGCTCTCGACGCCGCGACCGAGGTCAAGCTGCAGAAGGCACTGGAAGAGGTGATGAAGGGTCGCACCACCTTCGTCATCGCGCATCGGCTCGCGACGATCCGCAATGCCGATCGCATCCTCGTCTTCGAGCAAGGGCAGGTCGAGGAGATGGGCACGTTCGACGAGCTCGTGGCCAAGGGCGGGCGCTTCGCGGCGCTGGCGCGGGCGCAGTATCTCGTCAGCGACAAACCCGCGGTGTCTTCCGAGGAAACGGCGAGTCCGCTCGCGCAAAAAATTCTTCCGGGCTGACAAATCGCGCTTTTTGAGCCGAGCCGGGGATCGCGGGCGAGATAAGGCGTTGCGCCGATGTCGCCTTTCCCGCTTATTGGGCGGAAGCCTTTCCCGCCGCGATCCTCGAGTGACGACGAACGATGATGATGCTCCGCCTTGCCTGTGCCTGGGCCTCGGTTGCCGCTTTCCTGCTGTTCGGCGACACCGTGCTCGGCCAGCTCGGCGCGCCCCTGCCGTCGCTGCTGGTCTTCCTCTGGCTGATCGGCGTCATCATCTGGTCCGCCTTCGGCGTGGTCCATGAGGCCGAGGATATCGCCCATCGACTGGGCGAGCCTTACGGTACGCTGATCCTGACGCTCTCGATCGTGATCATCGAGGTGGCGCTGGTCGGCGCCGTCATGCTCGGCGCCAAGGGCGCGCCGACGCTCGGGCGCGATACGATGTTCGCGGTGCTGATGATCGTGCTCAACGGCGTCGTCGGCATCGGCCTGCTGATCGGCGGACTCCGGCATTTCCAGCAGCGCTACAACCTGAAGGGCGCCTCGTCCTATCTCGCTGTGATCATCCCGCTGACGGTGATCCCGCTGTTCCTGCCGAACTTCACGACATCGACGCCGGATGGCACGCTGACGCCGTTCCAGGCGGTCGCCTTCTCGATCTTCACCGTGCTGCTTTATGGCGCCTTCCTCATCCTGCAGACCGGGCGACACCGCGCCTTTTTCCACGAGCCGGAGCCGGAAGACGGCAAGCCGGCACTGGCCGCCAGCGAAGAGGGCCAAACGGCCTCGCCCTCCTCGATGCGGGAGGTGCTGCCCCATGTCGCGCTGCTGCTCGCCAATATCCTGCCGATCGTCATCCTGTCGAAGGGCCTTGCGGCCGTGCTGGATTTCGGCATCGCCAAGCTCGGGGCGCCGGCGGCACTCGGCGGCATCCTGATCGCGATGGTGGTGTTCACGCCGGAATGCATCGCGGCGCTGCGGGCGATCACCTCGAACCAGCTCCAGCGGGCGGTCAATCTCTGCCTGGGCGCGGCGGCCTCGACGCTCGGCATGACCGTGCCGGCCGTGCTGCTGATCGGCGTCTTCACCGGCCAGCCGGTCGTGCTCGGCCTCTCGGCGACCAATATGGTCATCGCGGCGATGACGCTGCTGCTTTCGACGCTGACCTTCACCGGTACCCGCACCACCATGCTGGAAGGTGCGGTGCATCTGGCGGTGTTCTTCGTCTTCATCGTGCTGGTGTTCAGCCCCTGACGGCTGGGCGATTACCCCCGTGGTAATCGACCCCATTCGCTTCACGCGTCATGGTCCTCCGCAACGTACGGCCTCCCGGCCGTCCAATGCAGGAGAGAACCATGACCGCCTATGCCATCGCCCATCTGCAGGACGTCCGTGTCGGCGCCGAGATCATCGACTACATTGCGCGTATCGACGGGACGCTTGCGCCCTATGACGGCCAGTTCCTGATCCACGGCGCGACCCCCGAAATCGTCGAGGGGCCGTGGTCGGGCGACCTCGTCATCATCGCCTTTCCCGACATGGAGCGGGCGCGCGCCTGGTACGATTCACCGGCCTATCGGGACATCCTGCCACTGCGGACGGAAAACTCGCGCGGCGTCACGATGCTCGTGAAGGGCGTGGAGCCCGGCTATCGCGCAAGCGACTTCCTGACCAAGCTCGGCCTTGGCTGAGCGGGCTCAGGTTGCGAGCTCGTCCTCGATGAAGCCGCGGACCTCCTCGGCCGGGACGCCCGGCGCGATGAAGCTCTTGCCGATGCCGCGGGCGAGGATGAAGGTCAGCACGCCGCGCTTGACCTTCTTGTCCTGCGCCATGGCGTTGACGATCTCCTCGGCGCTGCCGGCCCCGCCCGGCACCTGCTGCAAGCGGCTGGGCAGGCCGACATGGTCGAGATGACGCGAAACACGGCCGGCATCCTGCCCCGAGCACAGATCCAGCCTCTGCGAGAAACGGAAGGCCAGCGCCAGGCCGATCGCGACGGCCTCGCCATGGACGAGGCGGGCTGAATCGTAATGCGTCAGCCGCTCCAGCGCATGGGCGAAGGTGTGGCCGAGATTGAGCAGGGCGCGGTCGCCCTCCTCGCGCTCGTCGCGGGCGACGATGGCGGCCTTGGCCCGGCAGGAAACGGCGACGGCATGGTCGCGCTCAGGGCCGCCGGCAATGACGCGGCTCCAGTTGGCCTCGCACCAGTCGAAGAAGGCGGGATCGTCGATCAGCCCGTATTTGACCACCTCGGCATACCCGGCCTTGAACTCGCGCTCGCTCAGCGTGTCCAACAGGGCGGTATCGGCGATGACCAGCGCCGGCTGGTGGAAGGCGCCGATCAGGTTCTTGCCGTGAGGTGAGTTGATGCCGGTCTTGCCGCCGACCGAGGAATCGACCTGGGCGAGCAGGGTGGTCGGCACCTGTACGAAGCGCACGCCGCGCCGCAGCACTGCCGCCGCAAAGCCCGTGAGATCGCCGACGACGCCGCCGCCGAAGGCGATGATGAGGTCATTGCGCTCGATCTTGGCCGCCAGCAGCGCGTCGCAGAGGGCGACGAACTGGGCATAGGACTTGGACGCCTCGCCCGGCGGGATGGTGATGCGGGTCGCGGCGATGCCTTCCTGCTGCAGGCAGGTTTCGAAGGCTGCGCCATGCAGGCTCGCGACGCTCTCGTCGGTGACGAGCGCGGCCTTGGCGCCGGGCGCGAAGGCCGCGATCAGGGCCGCGGCCTCGCAGAGCTGGTGGCGCCCTATATGGATGTCGTAGCCGCGGCCTTCGAGCGCGACGGGGACGACGATGCGGGCGCCGGTCTTGTCGGTCGTGGTGGCGTTCATGATGCTGTCGCTCCGGGTGCCGGCGCGAGATAGTCGCCCAATGCGGCAATGGTTTCGCCGACCACGACTTCGTGAGGCTCGTCGCTCGACTGGATGGTGATGTCGGCCAGCGCGTAGATCGGCTCGCGCTCTGTCAGCATCCGGCGCAATGTCGCCTCCGGGTCGGCGGTCTGGAGCAGCGGCCTTTTCGCGTTCCGGCGGACGCGGCGCATCAGCACCTCGGGCTCGGCCTTGAGCCAGATGGAGATGCCGAGTTCCTTCACCCTCGCGCGCGTCTCGGCATTCATGAAGGCGCCGCCGCCGGTCGCCAGCACCAGCGGCGCTCGGGTCGTCAGCACGCGGCTGATGACGCGACGCTCGCCCTCGCGGAATTCGGCCTCGCCGCGCTGCGCGAAAATCTCGGGGATCGTCATATGCGCGGCCGTCTCGATCTCGGTATCGGCATCGACGAAGGGCAGGCCGAGCCGCCCTGCCAGCCGGCGGCCGACCGAGCTCTTGCCGGAGCCCATCATGCCGACGAGCACGATCGCGCGCACACCCAGAAGGGCGCGCAGATCGGTCGTGTCGGGAGCAGCGATGGTGGCGGCGGCGGTCATGACAATCTGTTCCTCGGCACGGCTGTAGCACCGGGCGCCCGCTGCGTCATGCCCCTGTCATGCGCTTTGCACGAGGCTGTGGCCGGCCGGCTCTTGCGCCGCCCGGCTGCGATCGGGGATAACGGGGCAGGTGCCGGGATCGCGCGCACCTCAAGCGATTGCGAGAGTCCGCCCGACGTGCCGACGCTGTTCCGTTTCCTGGCTTTCATAGGGATCATCGCCGGGCTGATCTTCGGGGGCATGATCGCGCTCGTCACCTTCATCCAGCCGGTCCAGCGCGAGATGATCGAGATCGTGCCACCGGCCAAATTGCAACCGAAATGAGCCGGCTCGCGCGCCAGCGTCTGAACGCCTTCCTCGACATGCTGGCGGCCGAGCGCGGCGCGGCGCGCAACACGCTCGACGCCTATGAGCGCGACATCGCGGATTACCTCGAATTCCTGGGCGGCAAGGTGCCGAGCGATGCCACGGCCGAGGATATCCGCGGCTGGCTCGCCGATCTCGCGGCGCGCGGGCTCAAGGCCTCCTCGGCGGCGCGGCGGCTTTCCGCCGTGCGCCAGTTCCACCGGTTCCTCTACACGGAAGGGCTTGCGGGCATCGATCCTTCGGCTGCCATTGCCGGGCCGCGGTTGGGCCGGCCCCTGCCCAAGGTGGTGACGGTGGCGGATGTCGACCGTTTGCTGGAGGTGGCGCGGGCCGCTTGTGAGCGGGAGGGCATCACCAAGGCTGTCCGGTTGAAGGCCCTGCGCATGCGCTGCCTCGTCGAGATGCTCTATGCCACCGGCCTGCGCGTTTCCGAACTGATCGCGCTGCCTCTGTCGGCCGCGACGACGCGCGAGCGCTTTCTGATCGTGCGCGGCAAGGGCGACAAGGAGCGATTGGTTCCGCTGAACGACGCGGCACGCCAGGCGGCACGCGACTGGCTGGAGGCGTTGAAGGAAACCGGAGCAGCGGACGGCCGCTGGCTGTTCCCCTCGGAGGGCGAGAGCGGGCACCTGACGCGGCAGGTCTTCGCGCGGGATCTCAAGTCACTGGCCGGGGCGGCCGGACTTTCGACGGCGGCCTTGAGTCCGCACGTCCTGCGCCATGCCTTCGCCAGCCACCTGCTCCAGAACGGCGCCGATCTTCGGGTCGTGCAGGAATTGCTCGGCCATGCCGATATCGCGACGACGCAGATCTACACCCACGTTCTCGACGAGCGCCTGAAGAGCATGGTGCGCGACCTTCATCCGCTGGCGGATGAGGGGTGAGGCGGGATGTCATCCCGTACGCGCTGCGGCACGCAGTGCTGCTGCGCAGATACGGGATCGTTTGCAGAAAAGGCGCCCTTTCCGGAGCACGGTCCCGTGTCTGCGCAGCAGCGTTTCACGCTGCAGCGCGCACGGGATGACGCGCCGAATTCAGGCTTCGGAGCAGCGGATCTGCTGGACGCGCTTGGGCATCTCGCCGACGGCAGGGATGAACTGGCCGGTTGCGTTGTCGAGGATCATCAGCACGCCGGTGGCGACGGCGAAATAGGCGCCGTGCAGATGCAGGCGACCCTTGCTCTCGAGGATCTGCACGCAAGGGAAGGTGCGGAGATTGGCGAGCGACTGCTGGATCGAGGCCAGTTCCAGCCGCTGCAGGTAGTCCTCGAAGTTCTCGTTGCGTCCGCGCCCGCCGGTGCGTTCGGCGGCCGGGCCGATCAGCGTGATCCACTTGCCGATGAAGTCACCCGGCGAGAGCGCCTGCTGGCTGTCGTCGGCGAAGGCACGGATGCCGCCGCAGCGGCCATGGCCGAGCACGACGATATGCTGCACCTTGAGCGCCTGGATGGCGTATTCGAGCGCCGCCGAGGTGCCGTGGAGCTGGTCGTCCGGCTGGAAGGGCGGCACGAGATTGGCGATGTTGCGCGCAACGAACATCTCGCCGGGGCGCGCATCGAAGATCACTTCCGGCGAAACGCGCGAGTCGCAGCAGCCGATCAGCATGATCTTCGGCGTCTGGCCGTTTTCGCCGAGCTCTTCGTAGCGGCTCTGCTCTCGGATGAAACGATCGTCGAGGAAGGAGCGATAGCCTTCCGTCAGGCGCTGCGGGAATGGCTCAGCAGGCTTGTCCATGGCTCCTGTGGAATAGGAATCCGACGGTTTCGTCAAGTCGATGTTGCGGTGCGGTATCGCGCAACCCGTCTGCCGGGCTTCGCCCAAGCGTCTTTTCAGCGGCCGGCAGGGCGTTCACGAACCCGCGCAGGGGGAAGGGGCCGCATGCGCCGCCGGGTCATGGACATCTCGGTCCCCTCGCCTAGTCTGCGTTGCCCCGTGCGGCATGGCGCTTGCGTGGGGCGAAGCGCAACGGAGACATCTGCCTTGACCGAACCCTGCGACCTCAGTGCCGTTGCCGCGCGTGCCCTCATCGGCGCCAAGAAGCTCTCCGCCCGCGAACTGCTCGACAGCTGCATCCGCCGCATGGATGCGATCGACCCCGCCGTGAACGCGATGGTCGCGCGCGACGACGACAAGGCGCGCAAGGATGCGCTTGCGGCCGACGAGGCGACGGCGCGCGGCGATGCGCTCGGGCCGCTGCACGGCCTGCCGATCGGCATCAAGGATCTCGAGAACACCGCCGGCCTGCGCACCACCTATGGCAGCGCGCTCTATCGCGATTTCGTGCCGAAGGAGGACCAGCTTATCGTCTCCTGCGTGCGCAAGGCCGGGGCGATCGTCGCAGGCAAGACCAACACGCCGGAATGGGGCGCGGGCGCCAATACCCGCAACGCCGTCTATGGCGCGACCGGCAACCCGTTCGATCCTTCGAAGAGCGCCGCCGGCTCGTCGGGCGGTTCGGGCGTCGTGCTGGCAACCAATATGGTGCCGCTCGCGACCGGCTCCGACACGGGCGGATCGCTGCGCAATCCGGCCGCTTTCAACGGGATCGTCGGCTTCCGCCCCACGCCCGGCCTCGTGCCCAGCGAGAAGCGCCAGCTCGGCTGGTCGCCGCTGCCGGTGCTCGGCCCGATGGCGCGCAATGTGCCCGATCTCTGCCTGCTGCTCTCCGCCATCGTCTCCGATAACGGAGCCGACCCGCTGGCGACGACGATCGATGGCCGGAGCGTGCGCCGTCCGGAGGATTTCGCCCGGCCCGAAGCGATCGATCTCGCCTCGCTCAAGGTGGCGCTGACCCCTGATTTCGGCTTCGCCCCGACCGAGCGCCTGATCCGCGACACGTTCTTCGACAAGACCAAGGCCTTCAGCCAACTCTTCCGGGCCGCCGAGGAAGCGACGCCGGATTGCGAGGGCACGGACGAGGTCTTCGAGATCCTGCGCGCGAGCAACTTCCTCGCCGCGCATCTCGACAAGGTCCGCGACACGCCGGACATGGTCGGGCCGAATGTCCGCGCCAATGTCGAGGAGGGGCTCGGCTATTCCGCGCTCGACGTCACCCGCGCGATGAAGCAGCAGACGGTGATCTACCAGCGCTGGCAGCGCTTCTTCGAGAATTACGACGTGATCCTGTCGCCGGCGGTGACGCTGAGCCCGCGGCCCTGGACCGAGCTCTTCCCGTCCGAGATCGACGGCAAGCCGACCCGGACCTATTTCCACTGGCTGGCGGCGGCCTATGCCGTCACCATCGTCGGGCATCCCGCGATCTCGCTGCCGGTCGGGCTCGACCGTAACGGCATGCCGTTCGGCCTGCAGATCGTCGGGCCGCGCGGCGGCGATGCCAAGGTTCTGGCGGTGGCGGCGGCGCTGGAAGCCGCGCTCGCGGGCGATCCGCTGACCGCCCGGCCGGTGCCGGATCTCGCCAGGCTCGCCAAGGCCCGGCCGCTCAGCGAGAGCCCGAACTTCATGGGCTTCGCCTGACGCTCGGACTGCATTCCAAACCAACCATAATGGGGAGACGAAGAATGAAGCGTCGTGATTTTCTGATGGGGACGGCTGCGCTTGGCCTGGCCGGCCCGGCTTTGCCGCGGCTGGCGGCGGCACAGGCCAGCACAACGGTGATGAAATTCGTGCCGCAGGCCAATTTGTCGGCGCTGGACCCGGTCTGGACCACAGCGACCGTCACCAACAACCACGGCTACTATGTTTTCGACATGCTCTACGGGGCGGACGAGAACCTGAAGCCGCAGCCGCAGATGGCGGAGGGGCACGAGGTTTCCGCCGATGGCAAGACCTGGCGCATCAAGCTGCGCGAAGGCCTGAGCTTCCATGACGGCACGCCGGTCAAGGCGGTCGACTGCGCCGCGAGCCTGAAACGCTGGACGCAGCGCGACCCCTATGGCCAGCTGCTCGGCCGCGCGGTCGAGGACTGGGCTGCGCCGGACGAGCGCACCGTCGAGATCAAGCTCAAGCGCCCCTTCCCGATGATGCTGGACTGCCTGGCGAAATCCGACCAGCCGCCGATCATCATGCCGGAGCGCCTCGCCAAGACCGACGCGAATACGCAGGTGACCGAGATGATGGGCTCGGGTCCCTACAAGTTCGTCGCGGCCGAGTATGTTTCGGGCAGCAAGGTCGTCTACGAGAAGTTCGAGGGCTACAAGCCGCGCTCTGAGCCGCCCAGCCGCAATGCCGGCGGCAAGGTCGCGCATTTCAAGCGGATCGAATGGAACATCCTGCCCGATCCGGCGACGGCCGGGGCGGCCCTGACGCGCGGCGAGGTGGACTGGTGGGAGCGTCCGCTCACCGACCTCCAGCCGATGCTGGCCGGTAACAAGGACATCAAGCAGGAGGTCATCGACAAGGCCGGCCGCGGCGCGGTCATTCGCCTCAATCATCTGCAGGCGCCCTTCAACAATCCGAAGGTGCGCGCCGCTGTCCGCATGGCGGTGAAGCAGGAAGATTACATGCGCGCCGCCCAGGGCGACGACACCACGCTCTGGCAGACCTGCCGCAGCCTGTGGTGGCGCGGGCACGCCCTATTACGACGGCGAGCAGGAAGACCTGATGCCGCAGAGCCTGGAGAAGGCGAAGGCGGCGCTCAAGGAATCCGGCTACAATGGCGAGAAGGTCGTCATCATCAACCCGACCGACTTCCCCGATATCGGCCCGCTCGGCGAGGTGACCTTCGAACTGCTCAAGCAGCTCGGCATGAATGTCGAGATGGCGGCGAGCGACTGGGGCACCGTCGTGCAGCGTCGCGGCAGCCGGGAGTCGACCGATAAGGGCGGCTGGAGCATCTTCCACACCACGGGCTCGGCAACGAGCTGGGGCAACCCGGCCATGTCGACGCTGGTGCGCGGGCAGGGCGACAAGGGCTGGTTCGGCTGGTGGAAGAGCGATGCGGCCGAGGCCCTGGCCGAGGAATGGCTCTACGCGCCCGACGAGGCCGCGCAGCGCAAGAGCGCCAAGGCGCTGGCCCGCTTGGCACTCGAAGAGGTCGCGACCATTCCGCTCGGCCAGTTCGTCAGCCGCACAGCCTATCGCAAGGACATGACCGGGATGCTCGCGGGCTCGGCGCCCTATCCTTGGGGCCTTAAACGAGGTTGAGCGCAGAACGATATGGAAAAGGGCGGCCTCACGGCCGCCCTTTTTGATTCAGCGCGTCGCGGCCACCGCCGCCGACCAGGGCGAGGCGGCGTCGCTCGATCCTTCGGCGCCGTTCCTGTCGACGCGGACGAAGTTCGGGCAGGCGAAATTGATCGGCAGCACGCTGTGCTCGACGATCGCGGTCGGGCCCGCCGTTTCCAGCGCGGCAAGTGTCTCGGCCGGCAGGCGCAGGTCGGCGCTGGCCGAATCCGGGCCGGAGACGTCGATGCGCGGCTGATGCGCGGTCGCCTCGGTGCCCATGTCGAAATCGAGCTGCCAGGCCAGCGTCTGGTAGACGCTGGCGAGGATGCGGCGCCCGCCGGAGGAGCCCATCGCCTGGCGCGGCCAGCCGCCATCCTTTGGCGTGACCACGACCGGGCACATGTTGCAGAGCGGGCGGGCGCCCGGCGCGATCGCATTGGCACTGCCGGGGCGCGGATCGAACCACATCATGCCGTTATTCATCAGCACGCCGGTCGAGGGCAGCACGACGCGGCTGCCCATCGAGGAGAGCAGCGTCGTGGTGACGGTGACGAGATTGCCCTCGCCATCGACCACGGTGAGATGGGTCGTGCAGGTGTCGCCCGGCTCCTTTGCGGTCACGGCGGCGCCGAGGCCGTCGAGCCTTTCCTTGTAGGCTTCGCGCATCACGCGCGAGAGCTGCGCGAACCAGGCGGCGGAGGGGCCGTCGCCGTCGAGCGGGGCATCGGCCATGCCGGCGACGACGCGTTCCAGCGTCGGCGCGGCGGTGAGTCCGCCCGCGGTATGGATGAGGTGGCTGCCGCGCCAGTCGATCGTCGGGGCCTCGCGGAGCTCGGCCTTGCAGTCCGCCAGGTCCTGGGCATCGACCACGCCGCCGGCTTCGGCGATATCCGCCACGATCCGGTTCGCGACATCGCCGCGATAGAAGTCGTCGAGCCCGGCTTTTGCCAGACGCTCGATCGTGTCACCGAGATTCCCCAGCTTCATGAAGCCCGGAATGCCCTGATAGGGCGGTACCGGCGGCAAGCCGCCCGGGAGGTAGATGCGCGCGCTCTCCGCATAGAGGCGCAGGACCGAGGCCGAGGAGGCGATCTTCAGCGTCGTGTACCAGTCGGCCGGCAGGCCGCGCTTGGCGAGCGCAATGGCCGGCGCGAGGATGTCAGCGAGCGGCAGCTTCGAGCCGAAGGCCTCCTTCAGCTTCTTGTAGCCCGCGACGGAGGAGGGCGTGACGAAGGAAAGGGGGCCGTGAATGTTGCGGTCGTCAACCACTTCCGGCCAGGTGAAGAGGTCTTTCTTCATCTCGCCGGTCAGGGGGTAGTCGGCTGGATCGGCGCGGCGCGGCGCGACCGGCCCGAAATCGACCACCTGCGCGCGGGTTTCGCCGGCCTTGAGCACGACGGCGAAGCCGATGCCGCCGAGCCCGCTGTTCCAGGGCTCGACCGCGGCCAGCGCGAAGCACGCGGCGACGGCGGCATCGGCGGCATTGCCGCCCTGTTCGAGGATCGCGGTTCCGGCTTCCGCAGCCTCACGGCTCTGCGAGACGACGACGCCGTGCTTGCCGCGCGCGGCAGGTTTGGTCAGAGCCCAGTTCTGGCTGCGATAGGGGGGGGCGGCAGCGGCCATGCGGAAACCTCTAGGCGTTGGCGAGGCGGCCATACTGCATGCCGGTCAATGCAAGGTCGAATGCGTCGTGACGGATCGCGGGTCGCGCCCGGCGCAGAGCGCGAATGGACCGCTACATGCCCGACCGGGCGCAGAGCGGCGATCCATCTCCCGGCTTTGGCATCGGGGCCTGCGAAAAGTGCATTCCACCTTTCGGCCCGATGTCACGCTCTAGAACACGTTGGGGTAGATGTAGCGGACGATCACGCTCTGAATGAAATAGATGATCAGCAGCAGGATGATCGGCGAGATATCGAGGCCGCCGAGATTGGGCAGGCGCTCGCGAATCGGCCGCAGCGCGGGTTCGGTGACGCGGTAGATCGCGTCCCAGACGGTGGAAACGAACTGATTGCGCGTATTGATGACGTTGAAGGCGATTAGCCAACTCAGCACTGCCGAGGCGATCAGAATCCACACATAGATCTGCAGGGCGAGCAGAACCACGTCGAGAACGGCACGCATCGATCTTCCTTTTAGGCCTGTCCGGAACGGTGACGCGGAATATCCCCTGCTTGCGCCACAATCAGATGGCGGAAGTGATTGACATCCACGCGACGCACAGCCTAGAAGGCCAGCGCCTTGGGGCTGTAGCTCAGATGGGAGAGCGCTGCAATCGCACTGCAGAGGTCAGGGGTTCGAATCCCCTCAGCTCCACCAAGGCTTTTCATCACATGACAGGTTCGCGGCATCTTTTGTGATGCGGTTTGGTTTGCGGCTTGACGTCGCGTGCGGTGTCGGTGCGCTCCAAGCGTCTATTTCACGCCAGCATCGGCAAGGGCTGCGGGGATCGTGACGCCGAGGCGGCGGGCGTGACTCCGGAGCGCTTCGAGCGTGTCCTCCCCTAGGGATGTGAGGCCGCCGAAACCTTGGCGCGCCTGGGCTGCCCGGTCGCCGGGGATGCGGATTGCCGGGGCTCCCGGAGCGATCCGCGAGGTTCGGACCCGGTCGGCCAGGCCCGATGCTGCCGCCTCGAATTCCGCACGCGGCCGCAACCCGTCGATCCGGATCGCCAGGAACAGGTTTGCGCTGTCATAGGGGCGGGCCATGTCGCCATAGAGCGGCTGCACGGCCTCGCCCATGCCGCCGCCGGAGAGGCCGCCAGCGATGAGGTCGATCATCAAAGCTAGGCCGAAGCCCTTGGCTCCGGCTGCCGGCAGGAGCGTGCCCTTGAGCGCCTCCAGCGCGTCACGCGTCGGCAGGCCCTGCGCCGTCTGCGCCCAGCCTTCCGGGATCGGCTCGCCTTGGCCGGCCGCGAGCCTGATCTTGCCCATGGCACCGGCACTCATCGCGAAATCGAGGACGATGGGTTCGCCTTTGGTGGGAACCGCGATCGCGAGGGGATTGTTGCCGACGACCGCCTCCATTCCGCCGGGGGCGGGCAGCATCGGTCGGGTATTCGCCATGACGATGCCGATCTGCCCGGAGAGCGCGATCCTGCGGGCGAAGCGCCCGGCGGCGCCGAAATGGAAGGCGTTGCGGACGGCGACCAGCGCGATTCCATGGGTATCGGCGCGGGCGATGGCGATTTCGCAGGCGGCTTCCGCCGTGACCTGTCCCAGCCCGTTCCCGGCATCGAGTGTCAGGCGCGCGCCTTGATCGATGGCGATCTCGCCGGTGGCGCTGGGATCGACGGAGCCGCCCGCGATCCGGGCGAGATACATCGGCAGATGCAGCAGGCCGTGCGAGGGGAGGCCTTCGCTGTCGGCGTCGACGAGGGCTTCGGCCACGATGGCGGCGTTCTCGGACGGTGCGCCGGCTGCTTCGAGCAACGCGATGGCGAAGCTTTTCAGGACTTCCGCCGAATAGGTGTTCGAGACCGCCATTGGATTGTCCTTGATGCAAAGACGCCCGGCACGAAGGCCGGGCGTGGTCTCGTCAGGATCGTTGAGATCGGCGCTCAGCGGATCGGCGGGGCGTATTGCAGGCCGCCCTGGGTCCAGAGCCGGTTGAGGCCGCGTGCGATGCCGAGCTTCGAGCCGGTGCCGACATTGCGCTCGTAGACCTCGCCGTAATTGCCGACCTGCTTGACGATCTGCTGCGCCCAATCCGGCTTCAGCCCCATGGACTCGCCGAAATTGCCGTTGCTGCCGAGCAGGCGTTGAACCTCGGGAGAGCCGCTGGTCTTGAGCCCGTCGGCATTGGCGGAGGTGACGCCGAGTTCCTCGGCCACAATCATGCTGTAGAGCGCCCAGCGCACGATGCTGGTCCAGGCCTCGTCGCCCTGGCGCACGACGGGGCCGAGCGGCTCCTTGGAGATCAGGTCGGGCAGGATGACGTATTCGGCCGGGTTGACCAGCTTCAGCCGATAGGCGGAGAGCGCCGAGACGTCGTTGCTGAACACGTCGCAACGGCCGGATTCGAAGGCTTTCGCGACCTGATCGCCGGCTTCGAAGGCGACGCCCTCGTATTTCATGCCGTTCGCCCGGAAATAGTCGGCGATGTTGAGTTCCGTCGTGGTGCCGGTGGGCACACAGACCGAGGCGCCGTTCAGGTCCTTGGCCGAGGTGATGTTCGCGGACTTGCGGACCATGAAGCCCTGGCCGTCGTAATAGCCGATACCGACATAGCGCAGGCCCATCTGGGTGTCGCGCCCGAGCGTCCATGTCGCCTGCCGGGACAGGACATCGATCTCGCTGGTCTGCAACGCGACGAAGCGGTCCTTGGGGCTGAGCGGGGTGAAGCGCACCTTCTTGGCGTCGCCAAGCACGGCGGCTGCGACCGCGCGGCAGATATCGACGTCGAAGCCGCCCCAGAAGTCCCTTCTCGTCCGGCACGGAGAAGCCGGCCACGCCTGGGCTGACGCCGCAGACCAGCTCGCCGCGCGCCCGGACGTTCTCGAGCGTGCCGGCGGCGGCGGGCAGGGCGGTGGCGGCGAGCAAGCCGGCGAGCAGCAGGAGGCGCTTCTTCATTGCGATGGCCTTTCAGACGGTACGATCCGCCGTTTCGTTGATCCCGGCGCGATCCTGTCGGCTTTCTGACCCAGGGGCAGGCTTGCGTCGATGCATTTCGCAACGTGAAACGCGGTCAATTCCGGCCACGCCCGGCTGCACCTATGCCCATCATTGCGGCCATCGAAACCGGCAGGTCGCAGCATGCAGACTCCCGCACCGAACAGCTTCCGCCAGCGCCTGCTCGATGGCGCCTTCCTGGCCGGGAGCTTCATCAAGACGCCGACCGCCCATGCGACCGAAATCCTCGGGGCTTCCGGCTACGACTTCATCGTCGTCGACCAAGAGCATGCGCCGTTCGACCGCAATACGACCGATATCGCGCTGCTGGCGGCGCGGGCCGCCCGCATCGCCGGCGTCGTCCGCGTGCCCACGCTCTCGGCGGATGCCATCCTCTCGGTGCTCGATTGCGGCGCCGAGGGCGTGCTCGCGCCCCACATCGCCACGGTCGAAGATGCCGAGGCGCTGGTCGCGGCCTGCCGTTATCGCGGCGGCAAGCGCGGGTTCTCGGGCGTCACCCGTGCCGGGCGCTATGGCGGCTCGAAGATGTGGGACCTCGTCGATGCCTCCGACGCGGCCGTCGCCACCATTGCGATGATCGAGGACCCCTCCGCGCTGGAGCGGATCGACGCGATCCTCGCTGTCGAGGGGCTCGATGCCGTCTTCATCGGCCGCGGCGATCTCACGGTTGCCTTCGGAGCCCCGACCCGCGATGCGCCGGTCGTGCGCGACGCGGTCGATGCGATCTTCCGGGCCGCGAAGGCCGCCGGCAAGCCGGTCTGCGTGATGACGGATAATGGCGAGGAATCCGCCGCGTTTGCCGAGCGTGGCGCCAGCGCCTTCATCCTCTCTTCGGACCAGGGTTTTCTGCGCAAGGCCGCGAGCGACACCCTCTCACAGATGCAGGCCGCCCGGAGCCGGGTCGAAGCCGCCGCCAAGCGATAGGAGAACCGCACCCGTGTCCAGCTATCCTTCCAGCGATCCGCGCTCGCAACTGGCGGCACAGCCCGCCGCCAAGGCGCCGGCGGTCAAGGCCTATGCCGGGGCCGATTATGCCCGCTTCTATGCTGAGGAACCGCAGCAGGCCGGCAATGGGTTCAAGACCTGGATGGCGCGGGGACAGAACTTCATCGTCGCCTATTCCGATGTCGAGGCCGGTGCTGCGCTGGAACGCCCGGCGCAGCCCGACGAATATTGCCTGATCCTGCCCGAGGAGACGCTCGGCGCAACGATCACGGCCGGCGGCGAGACGGTCGAGGTTGCCGGCCGCTCGATCGTTTTCATTCCGCCCGGCGCATCGAAGGTGACGGTGGCCGGGAAGGGGCGCCTGATCCGCATCTTCTCCAGCGTGGCTCCCGATCTCGCCGCCGCCTGCTCGAATGCGGCCTCCTACGCAGCACCCCATGCCAATGTCGCGCTGCTCCAGCCCTGGCCGGAGCCGCGTGGGGGCTGGAAGATCCGTTCCTACAGCCTCGATGTCGATGCCGGCGGCACTGGGCGCTTCGGCAGCATCTTCCGCTGCACGACGCTGATGGTGAACATGCTCGATCCGCGTTTCGGCCTGCGCGACATCACCACGCTCTCGCCGCACCACCACGACGATTTCGAGCAGGGCTCGCTCGTGATCGACGGCGGCTATATCCACGACATCCGCTGGCCCTGGACGCCGGACATGCGCATCTGGCGCGAGGACGAGCACGAGCTGATGGCGGCGCCCTCGCTCACCGTGATCCCGCCGCCGTCGATCCATACCTCGCGCTCGGTCCTGCCGGGCCTGAACCAGATGATCGACATCTTCTCCCCGCCCCGCCTGGATTTCTCGCTGAAGCCGGGCTGGGTCATCAACGCCGCGGATTATCCGATGCCCGGCGAAACCGCGTGAGGGCCACGGACATGACCGCTACCGCCACGAATACCGACGCGCGCAGCCGCCAGATCGCCGATCTCCTGGTCGGCGCCGTCGACCTGCACTGCCATAGCGGCCCGGCCGCGATGCCGCGCATCCTCGACCACCACGAGGCGATGCTGGACGCCGCCGCGGCCAAGTTCCGCGCTGTCGTCTACAAGGACCATTTCTACCTTGGCACCGCGCACGCGATCCTGCTGGAGAAGCTTGTGCCGAATACCGGCGTGAGGCTGTTCTCCGGCATCGCGCTGAACAACGCCTCAGGCGGCTTCAACCCGCATGCGGTCGATCATGCGATCAAGCTCGGCGGCAAGATCGTCTGGATGCCGACGCTCTCGGCCAAGAACCATATCGACGTGCTCGCTTCAGGCGCGGTGAAGACCTTCCCCAAGACCGCGCAGAAGATGCTCGATCCGATTCCGCTGACGGCCTTCGGCCCTGACGGCAAGCTGATCGACGAGGTCAAGCAGATCCTCGACCTGATCGCCGAGGGCGACATCATCCTGGCCGGGGGCCATCTCTCGACCCCGGAACTCTTCGCCGTGTTCGAAGAGGGCAAGGCCCGTGGCGTGAAGAAGCTGCTCGTCAATCACCCGACCTACATGGTCAACCATTGCAGCGACGCGGAAATCCGCCACCTCGTCGACCTCGGTGCGGTGATGGAGCATTCGATCTGCATGTTCGTCGAGGGCAAATCGAAGAAGTTCGATCTGCCGGAGTTGCGCCGGGTGATCGAGGTCGCCGGCGTCGAGAACACCGTGCTCTGCTCCGATCTCGGGCTTACCGGCTCGCCGCGCCCGGTCGACGGCTATCGCGAGATCGTCGGCCACCTGCTCGACCTGCAGTTCACCGAAGCCGAGATCAGGCGGATGACCGGCGGCCATGCGGCGGAACTGCTGGGGTTAGATCAGGCCGCCTGAGGGCGGAACGAAAACGGCCCGGATCGCTCCGGGCCGTTCTGCTTTGGGTTGTGATTGCTTCGCGCTCAATCGAGCGAAATCCCCGCGGCCTTGATCACATCGGCCCAGCGGGCGATCTCCATGGCCTGTGCCGTCCGCATCGCCTCCCCGTCGCCGCTGCGGGCGCGCACGCCGATCACGGCAAGCTTCTCGCGCCCCTCTGCGCTTTCGACATAGGCGCGGGTGATCGCGGCGAGGCGCGACACCACCGGCTCGGGCAGGCCCTTGGGGCCGACGAGGCCGAACCACCCCGTTGTGTTCACATCCGGCAGACCGGACTCCGCGACCGTCGGCACCTCCGGTAATTGCGGCGCGCGCTGGTCGCTGGTGACCGCCAGTCCGCGGATCGCGCCGCTTTTGACATGGGGGATGTAGGCGGGGATGAAGTCGATCGCGACATTGACGACACCGGCCAGCAGGTCCGTCGCCAGCGGCGCAGAGCCGCGATAGGGCACATGCGTCATCTGGAAACCGGCCTTACGCTGGATCAGCTCGCCGATCATGTGGCCCATCAGGCCGAAGCCGGGGCTGCCGAAGGTGAGCTTGCCGGGATTGGCCTTGCCGTAGGCGACGAGCTCCGCAAAGGACTTGACCGGCAGCGAAGGATGCACCGCGACGATGCCCTGGACGTCGCCGAGCACGGCGATCGGCGAAAAATCCGCGAGCGGATCGAAGTTCAGCGTCTTGTAGAGCAGCTTGTTGGTCGCCAGCGGCCCGGAGGACGAGAACATCAGGGTGTAGCCATCCGGCGCGGCCCTGACCACGCTGGTCGCGGCGATGTTGCCGCCGGCGCCGGTCTTGTTCTCGACGACGAAGCCCTGGCCGAGCTCGCCGCGCAGACGCTCGGCCAGAAGCCTGGCGACCACGTCGGTCGAGGCGCCGGCCGGGAAGGGCACGACGATATTGGTGGCGCGGCTGGGCCAGGTATCGGCGAAGGCCGACCGGCTGCCTACCAGGACGCTTGCCCCGGCGATCCCGGCCATGAATCCACGACGTGAGAGCTGTCGCTCCATTGAATGCTCCTCCCCACGGCGTCACTGCGGACGCGTTGGGCGAAGACTAGGCGCGCGCCGTCGCGCGGCTGCGGAAATGGGGCGTCATTTCTCACCTTGAAACGCGACGCCCATGGATTGCGAGAGCGCTTCCAATTGCGCCTCGATGCTGGCGGCGGCCTTCTTCAAGGGATGGATGATGCGCGCCTTGTCCTCGGGATTGGCGACGGCCGTACGGAAGAAGGTGACGCCGAAGGTCGCGAGCACCCGTTCGCCGAGTTTGATCGGGACCGCGATCGTCGCCGAGTTGCGTGGCTCGACGGCGGTGTCCCGCTCGGTATAGCCGCGCCAGCGGGCCTGCGCGATCAGGCGCTCGATATCCTCGTCAGTCAGGCTGCTGTTCTCGCTGTCGGGAGAAGCGCGCATCGCGGCGAGCAGCACCGCGCGCTCCTCATCCGGGCAGAAGGCGAGATAGGCGCGCCCGAGCGCCCGCCCGCCGAGGCTCAGGCGATAGCCGAGCGTGGCATGGAAGGGCGAGATCGGGCTGTCGGGAATCGTGCTGAAGCGGACGATCACCGCGTCGTAATCGAGCAGGCAGACGGTGCAGGGCCACTTGATCTGGCGGGTCAGCGCCGTCGCCCAGGGGCGCGCGGCCTCGATCACCATCGGCGCGCCGTGGAAGCCCGAACTCAGTTGCGTGACCTGGGAGGTGACGAGATAGCCGCGCATGCGCTCGTCGCGGGTGACGTAGCCGGCGTCGATCAACGTTTCCAGCAGGCGCACGATGGTCGGCTTCGGCAGCCCGGTGCGGCGATGCAGTTCGCCCACGGTCGCCGGGCTGGAGCGATTGACCTCGGTCAGCAGGCGCAGCGCCTTGAGGACGGATTGAACGGGCGCGAAGGAGAACACTCTGCAGGTCCGGCGTGACGGCGACTAAGGCCGACACTAGTGCAGAACCCGCAGCGCTTGCTTGCAGTTTTTCAGGTCGCGCCTGCGACACTCAGCCCGGCATGGTCAGGACGACCTTGCCGATCTGCTCGCCGGCATCCATCAATGCATGCGCGTCGCGGACATCGGCCCAGTCGAAGGTCGCGCAGATATGGCTGCGGATCCTGCCGTCGGCGAGCAGCGGCCAGGCATGTTCCAAGAGCTTTGCCGCGATCCGGCCCTTATAGGCGGCGTCACGCGGGCGCAGCGTCGAGCCGGTCAGGGTCAATCGGCGGCGGACGATGTTGCGGACATTGACCTCCGCCGTCTGGCCGAGATGGCTGGCGATCAGGACAACGCGCCCGTCCGGCGCGAGGAGGCCGAGCTGCTTTTCGGTATAGGGGCCGGCCTGCGCGTCGAGCACGACATCGACCTTTTCCTTGCCGATCGCGGCCTCGATCTCGGCGACCCAGTCGGCGCGGTAATCGACGGCATGGTCGGCGCCGATCTCTAGGCTGACCGCGCGCTTCTCGGCCGAGCCCGCGGTCGCGATCACGCGGGCGCCCCGCAACTGCTTGGCGAGCTGGATCGCCGCCATGCCGACGCCGCTGGTGCCGCCCTGGACCAGCAGGGTCTCGCCCTCGGCCAGCCGGCCGAGCCAGATCACGTTGTTCCAGGCGGTGAAGAAGACTTCCGGCAGCGCGGCCGCCTGCTCGAAGGAGAATCCATCGGGCAAGGGCAGGCATTGCGAAGCAGGCACCGCGCAGAACTCGGCATAGCCGCCCCCGTTCGCGAGCGCGCAGACGCTGTCGCCGACCTTCGGCCATGTCACGTCGGCGCCGACGGCCTCGACCACACCGGCAACGTCGAGGCCGGGCAGGTCGGTCGCGCCGGGCGGTGGCGGATAGAGCCCGCGGCGCTGCTGGATGTCGGGGCGGTTCACGCCGGCGGCGCGGACGCGGATCAGCGCGTCGTTCGGGCCGAGTTCGGGCCGCGGGCGCTCGCCGAATGCCAGGACCTCGGGGCCGCCCGGCCGGGTGATTTCGATCACTTTCATCGCGATGTCTCGTCGTTGCCCGTCATGGGGTGAAGCGATTGAAGGATGTCGGGCATCCGCTCGCGCGCCGAAGCCATGAGGCGCTCATAGATCGAATTGCCGTGGGCATCGATGGCGACGATGACGGGCCCTAAGCCGTCGAGCCGGATGCGGTTCAGGCGGAACTGCATGATCAGGTCGGTCCAGGCGCAATCGGTCACGGCCTGGACGCCCTGGCTCAGCAGGGCCGAGGCACCGCCGACGAAGGAGAAATAGACGCAGCCGACCTCGCGCATCGCCTCGACGCTGTCGCGGCCGAGCCCGCCCTTGCCGCCGGTCGCGCTGAGACCCAGCGTCCGGATCAAGGTCGGCATCAGGTGGTCGAAGCGGCTCGACGTTGTCGGGTTGACGTAGTGCAGCGGGCCGGGGCCGTTTGCTGCCTCCTCATAGCTCACGCCCATATGGAAGAAGGCGCCGCCGCGCAGCGGCAGGGGCAATTCGCGGCCGGCCGCCAGCTCCGCGACCATGCGCTTCTGCGTGGGCATGCCGACGGTCGCGACCGCGTCGCCGTCGAGCAGCACGACATCGCCGAGCTTCAGCGATCGCGCGTCTTCGCGGGACAGGGGCAGGGTGAGGCGTCGGAGCGACGGGGTCGTCATTCGATCCGCTCCACCACGCCGGAATTATGGATGCGGGCCCGCGTGCGCCGGTTGATCCAGCAGTTGAAGGAGACCGCGACGGGGGTGAAGCCATGGCCCGAGGCGTATTCGATATGGACGCCGAAAGTCGTGGTCGAGCCGCCGACGCCCATCGGGCCGAAACCCATCCGGTTGACCGCGCGGGTCAGGCGCTCCTCCATCTCGGCGACCATCTGCTCGGGATTGCGCTCGCCGAAGGGACGCAGCGTCGCGTCCTTGGAGAGCTTGGCGGCGTGGTCGAAGGTGCCGCCGATGCCGACGCCGATGACGACCGGCGGGCAATGCTGGCCGCCCGCGCGCAGGACGAGTTCGAGGATGCAGCGCTCGATCTCCTCCAGGCTCGGGCTGACCAGCGTCTCGATCGCGGCCCAGCGCCCGCCGCCGAGCGCCTTGGGCGCGCAGGTGATGTCGAGATAGTCGACATCACCGATCAGCTCGCAGGAGACCAGCGGCATGTCCTTGCCGTGGAAGCTGCGCTCGTTCGTCAGCGGGTTGGTGACGAAGCGCAGGAGCGGCGGCTGGATCGTGCGGACGAGATCGGCGAAGCCGTCGACGATGGCCTGGCGGATATCGCCCTCCATGCGCACGCCGGAGCCGATCTTGAGCGTGTATGAGGGCACGCCGGCATCCGAGCAGAGGAACTTGCCGGTCTGCTCGGCGCGCTCGGCGCTGTCGAGCATGAAGGCCAGCGTCTGGCGGGCCTGCGGCTCGGTTTCGGTCGCGAGCGCCTTGCGGAATTCGGCCTTGGAGGATTCCGGGATACGGCGCAGCGACCAATCGTAGAGATTGGCGGTGACCTCCTTGACCAGATCGTAGGTGATCGCCATGCGCTCAAATCCGTTGCGATGGCGCCAAACTAGCCGATCCCGAGGGACCAGTCGGGCCGGCATACATCATTTCAATCCATGAAATGAAAGCGCTTCCCGACCGCATGCGCGTGCTTCCCGGCCATCACGGAATCGGTCAGAGCTGCGGAGCGCATGCGCGCTGAAGAACGAGCCGGGCGAGGGGAGTTGTCCAAACGCCGTGCGGTCTTGCTGGGGACGGAATTGCCATGAGCCATGTCGCTATTACCCGGTTTCGATCTGACGATCGATGGGCTCGTCCGCATTGCGCGTGACAAGGCACAGGTTTCCGTCACGGCGGAGGCGGTCGAGCGGATGAAGGCGGCCCGCGCCGTCGTCGACAATGCCGTGGCGCGTGGCGAAAAGGTCTATGGCGTCACCACCAGCGTCGGCGCCAAGACCGGCGTGCCGCTGGCGCCGGAGCGGATCGGTGAGTTCAACCGCCGCCTGCTGCTGACCCATAATGTCGCGCATGGGCCGCTCGCCCCGCATGAGGCGGTGCGGGCGATGATGGCGGTGCTGCTCAACGCGATGGCGAGCGGGCGCCTCGGTGTCCGGCCGCTGCTGGCCGAACGGCTGGCCGCTGCGCTCAACGAGGATCGCGGGATCGACGTCCATATCTGGGGTTCGATGGGCCAGAGCGACATGGCGCCGATCACCGATCTGGCGCTGGCGCTCTACTCCGATATCGAATTGCAGGCCGGAGAGGCGCTGGCGATGCTGAATTCGAGCGCACTCGCGCTCGGCACGGCGGCTCTGGCCATGGCCGATCTCCGCGACGTTCTCGACCAGTGGAGCCTGATCGCGGCGCTGAGCATGGAGGGCTTCGCCGCCAACCCCTCGATAGTCTCGAACGCCGCCTTGCAGTCGCGCCCCTTCGCGGGGCTGAAGCGGCACGGCGAGCGCATCCGGGGCTATCTCGCGGGCAGCTACATCTTCGCCAAGGGCGGGCCTCGCCATCTGCAGGACCCGCTGAGTTTCCGCTCGCTGCCTTTGCTCCATGGCACGGCAGCCGACAGCATGGCCTTCGCCTATGGCCAGGTCGAGGCGGAGCTGAGCGCCAGCCAGAACAACCCGATCGTCTCGATCGAGGAGCAGGCGCTGGTCTCGGTCGCCAATTTCGACACGGTCTCGCTGTCGATGGCGCTCGACATCGCGCGGCTCGGCTTCGCGCCGGTGATGACGAGTTCGGCCGAGCGTGTCGCCAAGCAGGTCGATTCCTTCTGGTCGGGGCTCACCGTCGGGCTGATCGAGGAGGATGGCGTCGGCCTGCCCGGCTTCAACGGGCTGGCGCAGTTCCACAAGGCGATCACCTCCGAGGCGCGCCTCGCGACGATGCCCGTCGTGCATGAACTCGCCAGCTCCAGCCATTCCAACGGGAATCTCGACCGGGCCGGCATGGCCGGGCTTGCGGCCCGCAAGACGGGGGAGGTCGCGGCGCTCTGCCGGTCGATCGCTGCAGTCGAACTGATGGTCGCGGCGCAGGCGGTTGATATCCGCAAGGCGACGCCGCTCGGTGCCGTCACCGGCAAGCTTCACGCGCTGGTGCGCGAGGCGGTGCCCTTCGCGGCGGCGGGCGACCGCGTGCCCCATCTCGACCCGTTGCTGCGGCATCTCGGGGAACGGCGCGGCACGATCCAGGCCATGCTGGACCCAACCTGACGCGTCAGGTCTCGCCGGCCTGTTCCGGCAGCCGCGAGATCACGCCGACGATCGGGCGCAGGTGCTGCTCGAGGATCGCCAGCGCCTTCTCCTCATCCCATTCGGAGAGGGCGGCGACCAGGGCGTGATGCTCTTTGCTGATGCGCGCGACGCGGGTCGGGTCGGTGCTGATCGCCGTCATCGCGACGCGCTGCTGGCGGGCGCCGAGCGACTGGTAGAGGTCCGACATCACGACATTGCCGAGCGCGGCGATCATGACGAAATGGAACTCGCGGTTCAGTTCGACGCGGTTGAAGTAGTCGCCCTGCGGCAGGCGCTCCAGCTCGGCGAGGATCGCGTGCATATCGGCGGGAAGCGGCAGTTCCTCGCGGCAGATGCGGCGGATCGCATGGCTCTCGATCATGCGCCGGGCTTCGTAGAGGTCGAGCAGCTCCTGCGCCGTCACCTGCCTGACGAGGGCGCCGCGGCGCGGCAGGAGATCGATGAAGCGCTCGGCTTCGAGGCGGTGGAAGGCCTCGCGGACCGGCGTTCGCGACACGCCCAGCGCCGAGGAAATCTCCTCCTCCTCGATGAAGCAGCCGCCGAGGAAGCGGCCACGCAGGATCTGCTCACGTACGTAGAGATAGACCCGTTCCCGGGTCGGCTTTCCGCGCAAGGCAGCCAGCTCGTCCTGTTCGATCATGGCCATCGACAACGCGCCCCTTTCGCTCTTCCATAGGGCTTTCGAGAGTAGACAACAAAAAATCCGCCACGTATACATGACGCATCAAGAGCGCGGCTCATCTGTTCGTCTACAGTGAAGCCGTGCCGGGGAACCGCATGACCGTGCACGCCACCATCATGACAGAGAGCCGGAAACCGGGCCGATCGGCCGGGTTCGCGGGGCCTTGTCGGATCGCTGGCGCGGTTATTGCTCGCGTCCGCCCGGCTCCGCCCTTCCCGCCATCGACGGGACGCGACAGGGCATAAAGCCCGCGGACAGCCGGACCCAGCAGCAGAGGATCAGCCGATGACCATCTCTCGCCGTTCCGTCCTTGGTGCCGGTCTTGCCGGCCCGCTGCTGGCCTCGCCTTTCCTGATCCGGCCCGCAAGCGCGCAACGCGCCGCGGGCATCATCCGCTACGGCCTCTCGGCGTTTCCGCCGAACCTGCAGCCCTGGGTCTCGACCGGCGCCTCGGCCGGCACCGTCAAGATGCTGATCAATCGCAGCCTTGTCTCCTACGATTCCAAGGGCGAGCTGCGCGGCGAGCTCGCCGAGTCCTGGTCGCGCGATCCCGAGGGCGCCTGGGTCTTCAAACTGCGCAAGGGCTGCGTTTTCCATAATGGCGAGCCGGTCACCGCCGACGACGTGAAATGGTCGATCGAGCAGATCGCCGGCGAGAAATCGACCGCCTATATGCGCACGCAGTTCCAGCTGATCGAGAAGGTCGAGATTCCCGATCCGCAGACGGTCCGCCTCGTCACCAAGGGGCCGCAGGCGACGCTGCCGAGCTGGTTCGCCAACTACAACACCTTCGTCATCTGGCGGAAATCCAACCCGAACGAGCCGATCGGCGCCGGCCCCTTCCGCCTGGTCGGGCAGGAGCGCGGCACCTCGGTGGAGCTGGCAGCCTTCGACAAGTTCTACAAGCCGGGCATCCCGAAGGCGAAGGGCATCAAGTTCATCGTCTATGCCGACGAGAACCTGCGCAATGCGGCGCTGATCTCGGGCGATGTCGACATGATCGAATACGTGCCCTGGCAGTCGATGGCGACGGTCGAGGCCGATCCGCGCCTGAAGCTCGACAACCAGGAGGGGCCGTTCATGGACGTGCTCTTCAACGGCTCCAAGCCGCCCTTCAACGACCCGCGCGTGCGCCGCGCCGTCGCCCATGCGGTGAAGCGCGAGGATATCGTCAAGGTCGCCTTCTTCGGGCGCGGCAAGCCGCTCGAAGGCGTGCCGATCGTCGAGGGCACGCCCTGGTACGACAAGGAGCTGGCGCATGGCTGGAATTACGATCCAGCGAAGGCCAAGGCGCTGCTGGCGGAAGCCGGCTTCGCCAACGGCTTCCAGACGACGCTGCTCGCCACCGCCCAGTTCGGCATGCACAAGGACACCGCCGAGATCGTCCAGCAATATCTCGCGGCCATCGGCATCCAGGCCGAGCTGCAACTGCCGGACTGGTCGACACGGGTGAGCCGCGGCACGCGCGGCCAGTACGACATGGCGATCCACGGCGTGTCCTCTGACAACAACGATCCGGACGGTCTGACCGTGGTGCTCGACACCTCGCTCTCGCCGACGCATGGGCGCTCCTTCAAGGTCGATGCGCCGCGCACGGTCGCCGCGCTCGCCAAGGGCCGGGCCGAGTTCGACCAGGCCAAGCGCGTCGAGATCTACAGGGAGATGCAGCGCGCCGCCCTGGAAGAGGTGCCGATGGTCGGCCTCGCGTGGCGCCAGCAGGGTTATGGCATGGACAAGAGCGTGCAGGGCTTCACCAACCTGCCCGGTGCGCTCTCGACCTCCTCCGGCAACATGCTCGAGGAGACGTATTTCGGATGAGCGCGGCCTGGCTCGGACGGCGGTTGATCATGACCCTGGCAATGGCCTGGGTCGTCGCGACGATCGTGTTCCTGGCGCTCCACATGGTGCCGGGCGATCCGGCCGAGCTGCTGCTTTCTACCTCCGGTGCCATGCCCGACCCGGCGACCGTGCAGGAATTGCGCGAGAAGCTTGGGCTCGACCGGCCGATCCTGGTCCAGTACGGCCATTTTCTCGCCGGTCTGGCGCGCGGCGATCTCGGCGCCTCGCTGATCGACGACTATCCCGTCATCCAGGAGATCGGGCTCCGGTTGCCGCGCACGCTGGAATTGATCCTGGCGGGAACGCTGATCGCGCTCGTGGTCGGCGTGCCCTCGGGTGTCTATGCCGCGGTCCATCGCGGCGGCACCTTCGACCGCGTCGCCTCCTGGATCACGGCGCTGCTACTGGCCGTGCCGGTCTTCGTCGTCGGCACGCTTCTGGTGCTGCTGCTGGCCCAGACGCTGCGGGTGATGCCGGCCGGCGGCTTCGTTCCGCTCACGCAAGACCCCGCGCAGCACTTCAAGCTCCTGACGCTGCCGGCCATCGCCATCGCCAAGGGGCTGGCGGCCGTGCTCTTCCGGATGACGCGGGCCGCGACGCTCGATGCGCTCGCGCATGACTATGTCCGCACCGCACGGGCCAAGGGCTTGTCGCCGCGACGGGTCCTCATCGTCCATGTGCTGCGCAACGCGCTGAACCCGGTCGTCACCGTGCTGGGTCTCCAGATGGGGACCTTGCTCGGCGGCACCGTGCTGGTCGAATACGTCTTCAACTGGCCGGGCCTGTCGACGCCGCTGCTGCGCGCCGTCGAGGGCCGCGACTATCCGATGGTGGTCGGCATCATCCTGACGATCTCGGTGCTGTTCCTGCTCATCAACCTTTCTCGTCGAACTGCTGCATGCGGCGATCGATCCACGGGTGCAGCACGGATGAAGCGGCGCGGCGTCAAGAAGCTCCTCCTGCCCGGTGGCGTGGTCGCGGCGATCCTGCTGATCGCCATCGCGGCGCCCCTTCTGCCGCTGCCCGATCCGGTGCGGCAGGATGTGGCGCGGCGCCTCGCCGGACCGATGGCAGGTTCCTGGCTCGGGCGCGACGAGTTCGGTCGCGACGTGCTCTCGCGACTGGTCTGGGGGGCCCGCACCAGCCTCTCCGTCGCTTTCGTCTCGGCAACCTTCGCCGGGCTCGTCGGCATCACGCTCGGGCTGATCGGCGGCTGGGCGCGGAGCTGGGGCGCTTTCCTGACGGTGCGCAGCGTCGAGATCATCATGTGCTTCCCGCCGGTGCTGCTGGCGCTGCTGGTCGTGACGCTGCTCGGACCCGGTGCGGCGACGCTGATCCTGGTGCTCTCCGTGCTCTACCTGCCCGGCTTCGCGCGGGTGACCTATGCCGAGGTGCTGGCGGTGAAGGGGCGGGACTATGTCGAGGCGACGCGGGCGCTCGGCGCCAGCCAGTCGCACCTGCTGTTCCGTACCGTGCTGCCCAATATTGCCGGGCCGCTGCTGGTGCAGTTCTCGCTCGCGGTTGCCGCCGCGGTGGTGATCGAGAGCGGCCTGTCCTTCCTGGGATTGGGCGTCGTGCCGCCGGCGCCGTCCTGGGGGCTGATGATCCGCGGCGCGCGCTCGACCATGGAGCAGGCGCCGCTGCTGCTGCTCTGGCCCTGCGCCGTGCTGACGCTGACCATTCTCGCGATGAACCTGCTCTGCGACGCGCTGCGCGACATTCTCGACCCGCGCACCAGCGAGCGCTGACGAACCAAGACGTTTCCAAGGAAGGACCAAGCCATGGCTACCAAGACCGATCCTCTCGTTCATATGGGCACCATCACGGGCGGGGAGGCGCGCGAGCTGCTGAAATCCAACCCCGTCATCCTGCTGCCGATGGGCAGCCATGAGGACCAGGGCCCGCATGCGCCGATGGGCGACTACCTGCTGGCCGAGAAGATCGCCGAGCTCGCAGCGCTGCAGGCGAGCAAGGCCGGCACGCGCACGCTGGTCGCGCCGGTGCTGCCCTATGGCGGCGCCGACTGGTTCGGCCCGATGATCGGCGGGATCGCCATCTCGCAGGGCACGCTGACGGCGGTGATCGCCGAAATGGTCGACTCGCTGCATCGCAACGGCCTGACCCGGATCATCGTGATCAATGGCCATGGCGGCAATGTCGGGCCGATCTCCGAGGTCGCGCGCGAACTCTACCAGCGCGAGCGCATCGTGCTGCCGAGCCTCTATCTCTGGCGCATCGCCTACGGCATGCTGCCGGGCATCGTCGGCGCCGAGAAGTCGGCGAAGGTCTCCGGCCATGGCGCCGATCCGCTGACCAGCCTCGGCCTGCACCTCTTCCCCGAGCTGATCCGCAAGGACTTCATCCCGGCCGGCAAGGCCATGAAGCGCGATCCCGTCCTCGACCTGCCCTTCACGGGCCTGGGCACCGCGAGCTTCGACGGCGCGGAGGTCGGAATGCCCAACGAGTACGACGAGGTCTATCATGACGGCGTCGGCAAGGGCGATCCGACGCTCTGCTCGGCCGAGACCGGAGAGCAGCTGGCTGAGAAGCTCAGCGATGTCTGCGCCCGCTTCATCGCTCATTTCGCGGCCAAAGTCCCGGCCTGAGCCGGCAGCGCGCCCATCAGCCGCCCGAGGCGGCGCCACAGCAGGAGATTGTCATGCTCACACGCCGCCTCGTCATCCAGTCCGGCCTCGCGACCATCGCGATGCCGGCCGTCCTGCGGGCCCAGACGCTCTCGGGGCAGATCACGCTGATGTCCTATGCGGGCATCTTCCAGGACAACTACACCAAGGCGGTGATCGAGCCGTTCCTGCAGGCGCATCCGGGCGTGAAGGTGAACTATGTGCCCGGCGGCACCTCGGCCCAGATGGTCGGGAGCGTCCGGGCCCAGAAGGCCGATCCGCAGACCGACGTCGCGATCATGGACGTCACCACCTCCAGCATCGGCAATCTCGAGGGACTGTTCGAGAAGCTCAGCCCCTCCGAGTTCCCGGTGCTGAACGAGCTTCTGCCTGAAGCGCGCGCGGCCGGCGGCGAGTTCGGCCCGGCCGTGACCTTCGATCATCTCGTCATCGTCCAGGACGCGGCGCTCAATCCCCAGATCGCCAAGCTCGCCGATCTCTGGCGCCCGGACCTCAAGGGCCATATCGCGCTGGCCGCCCCGCCGAACATCCAGGGCCTGGCGCTGACCGCGATGACAGAGAAGATGGAAGGCGGCGACTACCGCAAGTCGATCGACGCCGCGATGAAGAAGCTCAAGGAACTCGCGCCGGGCGTGAACACCTTCGATCCCAATCCGGACGGCTATTCGCTGATCCTGAACGGCGTCGCCAAGGTCGCGACCGGCTGGAACGCCCGCGCCCAGCTCTATTCCGACCAGACCAACGGCAAGATCAAGGCGCTGCTGCCCCCCGAAGGCTCGGTCTTCCAGGTCAACACCATCAACCTGACGGCCGGCTCGAAGAACCGCGCCGCGGCCGCCGCCTTCGTCGCGCATGCGCTGTCGCAGGACGCGCAGAAGGCCTTCACCGAGCGGATGTTCTACGCGCCGACCAACGCCAAGGCCGATGTCGACGCCAAGGCGCTGGCGCGCACCGCCGCCTCGCCGGAGAACCGCCAGCGGATGATACCGGTCGACTGGAACGAGGTCCTGAAGGTGCGCGACCAGTGGAACAACCGCTGGCGCCGCGAGGTCATCTCGGCGGCACGTTGAGCGGCAGGCGATGAAATATCTCGAACTCGCCGGGCTGCAGAAGCGCTACGGCAATTCCGTCGCGGTCGACGACGTCTCGCTCTCGGTCGAGCAGGGCGAATCCGTCGCGCTGCTCGGCGCCTCCGGCTGCGGCAAGACCACGACCCTGCGCATGCTCGCGGGGCTGATCGAGCCGAACAAGGGCACGATGACGCTCGACGGCAGCGAGATCACCCGGCTGCCGGCCCATAAGCGCAACATGGGCTATGTCTTCCAGTCCTATGCGCTGTTCCCGCATCTCTCGGTCGGGCGCAACATCGCCTTCGGCCTGGAGGAGCGCGGCGCCTCCCGCGCCGAGATCGACAAGCGTGTTCAGGAAGGGCTGGCGCTGGTCCGGCTCAGCGGGCTGGAGCAACGCCGCCCGAAGGAATTGTCCGGCGGCCAGCAGCAGCGCGTCGCCCTGGCCCGCGCGCTGGTGATCCAGCCTTCGGTTCTGCTGCTCGACGAATCCCTGTCCAATCTCGATGCCAAGCTGCGCGACGCGATGCGCCACGAGATCCGCTCGATCCAGCGCACGCTCGGCATCACCACGCTTTTCGTGACGCATGACCAGGTGGAGGCGCTGACCATGTGCGACCGGATCGCGGTGATGCATCGCGGCCGCATCGCCCAGATCGGCAATGCCGAGGATATCTACGACCGGCCGGCGACGCGCTTCGTGGCCGAGTTCGTCGGACGCGCCAATGTCCTGCCGCTGGCGCGCGACGCGCAGGGTCGCGCGACGGTCTGGGAACAGCCGGTGCCGGTCGAGCCCACTGAGAATGCCGATCTCTTCGTCCGGCCGCAGCGCATGCGCATCGTGCCGGTCTCCGAACCGGCGGGCGGCGATACAGCGCGGCTGACCGGTCGCGTGCTGCGCAGCGTCTTCGTCGGCGACCATGTCGAGGTGCTGGTGGAGGGCGCTGGCGGCCAGCTCACGGTCGAGATGCCATCGGGCTCGACGGCGCCGACCGAGGGGACCGAGGTCGCGGTCGTCTGGCCGCGGGCTGAAAGCCGCGTCTTCGCACGCGAGGCGACATGACCGCCTCGCGCCGCCTGCCATTGCTGCTGATCCCGGCGACGCTGCTTCTGCTCGTCGTCTATGTCTGGCCGTCGCTCGGACTGTTCCGCAACGCCTTCAACGAGGTCGGGCCGACGGGTGCGATGGTCGAGGCCTGGTCGCTGGCGACCGCGCGCGCGACCTTCCATGACAGCTTCACCTTCGAATTGACGCTGAACTCGCTCTGGCTCTCGGCGGTATCGACGCTGATCGCCTTATGCCTGGCCTATCCCGTCTCGCTCTTCCTGTTCCGCACCGATTCCCGTTTCCGCGGGCTGCTCGCGGTGGTCGCGATCATGCCGATGCTGGTTTCCGGCGTGGTGCGCGTCTTCGGCTGGCTCGCCATTCTGGGCGATCGCGGGCTGGTGAACACGACGCTGCAATCGCTCGGCCTGATCTCGACGCCGCTGAAGCTCGTCTTCAACTGGACCGGTGTCACCATCGGCCTCGCGGAAAGCATCATGCCCTATATGATCCTGGCGCTGCTCGCCGGCTTCGGCCGGCTCGACCGCACGCTGGAGGAGGCGGCGCGCTCGCTCGGCGCCTCGCCGTTCCGCACGTTCCGGCGCGTCACCCTGCCGCTCAGCCTGCCGGCGATCGCACTCGCGGCGGGCCTGGGCTTCGTGCTCTCAATGTCGGCCTATATCACGCCCAAGCTCCTCGGCGGCGGGCGCGTCTTCGTGCTGGCGACCGAGATCTTCGAGCAGGCGACGACCAATACCAACTGGCCGGTCGCGGCCGTGCTGGCGATCTACACGCTCGTCCTGCTGCTCGCGCTGCTGGTCGTCTCCAATCTGGTGGCGCGGAGGCTGCAGCGATGACCGGGGCGGGGCGCGTTCTCTCCAGCTTCGCGGCGCTGGTCTATGTGCTGATCCTGGCGCCGATCGTCGTCGTGGTCATGCTGTCCTTCTCGGCGGATAATTTCATCCTGTTCCCGCCGTCGGGCTATTCGCTGCGCTGGTTCAGGCAGCTTGCCGGCAACGGCCCCCTGCTGGCGGCTCTCTGGCTCAGCGTCCAGATCGCCGCGGTCGTGACCGTGCTGTCGCTCGCGGTCGGCGTGCCCGCGGCGCTCGCTCTGGCGAAGGGGCGTTTTCCCGGCAAGGATGCGCTGACCGGCTTCTTCCTGGCGCCGCTCCTGCTGCCCACGCTGATCACCGGCCTTGCGCTGCTGCTGTTCTTCTCGCCGCTCAGGCTGACCGCGACGCTGCCCGGCCTCGTGCTCGGCCATATGACGGTGACCGTGCCCTTCGTGATCCGGATGATGGCGACGGCGCTGGCCAACCTGCCGGATGATATCGAGGCGGCCGCCGCCACGCTCGGCGCCACGCCCTGGCGGGTGGTGCGGCGGGTGACGCTGCCCTTGGCAACGCCCGGACTGATCGCCTGCGCCTGCCTCTCCTTCCTGCTCTCCTTCGACGAGACGGTGATCTCTCTGTTCATCGCCGGCCCGCGCGCCTCGACCCTGCCGGTCGAGATGGTGCGCTATGTCGAAGGGCGCACCGATCCGCTCATCGCGGCCCTGTCCGTGGTGCTCATCGTCGCGACGCTTGCCGTCGTTCTCGTGGTCGAACGCCTCGTCGGCGTCGCCCGTGCCGTAGGAAAGTAGGAGAACCAGTCCATGCCCGATTACCGCATCGAAGCCATGCCCGAGCAGCTGCCGGCGGCGCTGGTCGAGAAGCTGCAGAAGGTCGAGACCGCGACCATCGGCCATTCCCAGCACTGGGGCTTCATGGATCGCGGCATCCAGCCGCTGCTGCGCGGCAAGCGCATCGCCGCGGCGGCGGTGACGCTGGCGATCCCCGGTCAGGATTCGACCCTGCTGCATCACGCGCTCGGCCTGCTGCGCCCCGGCGACATCCTCGTCGTCGACCGGCTCGGCGACGACAAGCACGCCTGCTGGGGCGGCGGTGTCACGGTCGCGGCCAAGGCTGCCGGCGCGGTCGGCGGCATCGTCGACGGCCCCTGCACCGACCTCACCGAGATCGAGGATTCCGACTTCCCGATGTGGTGCCGCGGCATGTCGCCGATCACGACAAGGCTCTACAATCTCGGCGGCACGCTGAACCTGCCGATCTCCTGCGGCAATGTCCCGGTCAAGGCCGGCGACGTCATCCTCGCCGACGAATCCGGCGTGCTGGTCCTGCCGCGCGCCGAGGCCGAGGCGATCGCCGACGCGGCAATAGCCCGGCAGGAGCGCGGCGAGAAGACGCAAGGCCGGGTGAAGGCGGGCGAGAAGCTCGGCGACATCTCCGGCGCGACCAAGATGGTGCTCGACGCCATCGCCGCGGCGAAGGGCTGACGAGGCCGGCCATGAACGCTCCCGTCTCCGTCCCGCGCGTCGCCGATTTCACCTGCGAGAAGAAGCCGGCAACCGGCTCGCGCGGCATGGTCGTCACCAACCATCCGCTCGCTTCGGCGGCCGGCGCGCAGATCCTGCTCGCCGGCGGCAACGCCATTGATGCGGCCGTCGCCTCGCTCTTCGCGCTGACGGTGGCCGAGCCGATGATGGTCGGCATTCTCGGCGGGGGCCTGAGCCATATCCGGCTCGCCGACGGGCGCCATGTCGTGATCGACAATCTCTCGACCGCGCCGGGCAAGGCGACGGCCGACATGTACGAGTGCCTCTCCGACGAGATCGGCAAGCAGCGCGACACGCGCGACCGCGAGAACGTCGTCGGGGCCAAGGCTGTCGCGGTTCCCGGCGCGCTCAAGGGCTGGTGCGAGGCGCTCGCGCGCTTCGGCACGCTGACGCTCGCCGATGTGCTGCAACCGGCGATCGGGCTGGCGGAGCGCGGCTTCGTGGTCACGCCCTATCTCTCGAACTGCATCACCGACAATACAGCCGACCTCGCCCGCGATCCCGGACTTGCGGCGATGCTGCTGCCGGGCGGGCAGCCACTCCAGCCGGGCATGCGGCTCGTCCAGTCGGACTATGCCGCGAGCCTGAAATTGATCGCGGCGGAGGGCCCGGACGCGCTCTATGGCGGGAAGCTCGGGCGGGCGCTGACCGACTACATGGCGAAAAATGGCGGACTGATCGATCAGGCCGATCTCGCGAACTACAAGATCGAACTGCGCGAGCCGATCCGCGGCTCCTATCGCGGCTACGAGATCATCGGCCCGCCGCCGCCCTCGTCCTCGGGCGTGCACATCGCGCAGATGCTCAACATCCTCGAAGGCTACGATATCGGCGCGCTCGGCTTCGGCTCGACCGATGCCGTGCATCTGCTGGCCGAGGCGCTGAAGATCGCCTTCGCCGACCGCGCCGTGGCGACCGCCGACCCGGCCTTCGTCAAGGTCCCGGTCGCGAAGCTGATCGACAAGGCCTATGCCGACGAGCGCCGCGCCCTGATCGAAATGGGGCAGGCGAAGAGCTGGACGGCTGGTTTGTCGGGCGGCGAGTCCGCCGATACGACCCATGTCACGGTCGCGGATGCGATGGGCAATGTCGTCAGCGCGACGCAGACGATCAACGGGCTGTTCGGCGCTTGCGTGCAGATCCCCGGCACGGGCATGATCGCCAACAACTACATGTACAATTTCGATCCGCATCCCGGCCGGGCGCTCTCGATCGCGCCGGGCAAGCGGGTCTTCACCTCGATGGCGCCGATGATGGCGGTGAAGGACGGCCGGCTCGCCTTCGCGCTCGGCCTGCCCGGTGCGTTGCGCATCTTCCCCTCGGCCTTGCAGGCGATCGTCAACCTGATCGACCACCGCATGAGCCTGCAGGAAGCCGTCGAGGCGCCGCGCGTCTGGACCGAAGGCGGCGTGCTCGAACTCGAGGAAGCCATCCCCGAGGCCGTGGCGCAGGCGCTGATCGCCCGCGGCCACAAGGTCGTGCGCTCGCCGCGCGTCGCTGGCGGCATGAACGCCATCGCCTTCAACCCGGACGGCACGCTGACTGGTGCCGCCTGCTGGCGCGCCGACGGCACGCCGGTCGCCATCTCCGGCGGACTTGCCCGCGCCGGCGCCCGCTTCACCATCTGACCCGATATCTCTTCCGATCCTGCGACTGGACCATCCCATGCCCGAGACCATCTGCCTCCTCGACATGACCACGCCCGAGCGGGCCGACCGCCTGCGCGAATTCCTGCCTGATGGCTTCGTTCTGACCCATGGCACCGCCCGTGGCGACGAGCACATGAAGCAGATCATCGCCGAGGCCGATTACGCGATTTCCGGCCAGGTCGGCGTCTCCGGCGATGTGCTGCGCGCCGCCAAGAAGCTGAAGCTCCTGCATAAATGGGGCGTCGGCTACGACAATATCGATATCGCCACCGCCAAGGAGCTCGGCATCAAGGTCGCGCGCACGACCGGCTCGAACGCTGTCGCCGTCTCCGAATTCGCTGTTGGCCTGATGATCTCGACGATGCGCCACATAGCCTATGGCAATGCCGAACTGAAGAAGGGCAATTGGCGCACCGGCCAGCTGCCGTCGGACACCTATACGCTCTCGGGCAAGACCGTCGGCATCGTCGGGCTCGGCGCGATCGGCAAGAATGTCGCGAAGCTGCTGAAGGGCTTCGGCTGCACCATCCTCTACAGCAAGCGCACCCCGCTCGATGCCGCCGAGGAGGCGTCTCTGGGCGTGAAGCATGCCTCGATGGAGGACATCCTGACCCAGGCCGATGTCGTCTCGCTGCATTGCCCGCTGACGCCGGAAACCAAGGACCTGATCGACCTTGCGGCGTTGAAAAAGATGAAGAAGACCGCGGTGCTGATCAATGTCGCGCGCGGCGGCGTCGTCAACGAGACCGATCTCGTCACGGCGCTGCGGGCGAAGGAGATCGCGGGCGCGGCGATGGATGTCTACGAGATCGAGCCGCTGCCGGCGGACAGCCAGCTCCTCACCCTCGACAACCTCGTGACCACGCCGCATCTCGCCGCCATGGCCTCCGATAATTTCGCGCCGGTGGTGAAGCGCATGTTCGCGAACATGCAGCACGTCTCGCGCGGCGAGCCGGTGCCGCCGCTCGATCTGGTGGTGTGAGCTAATGCCGGCGTCGGCGGCTCAGTGCAGCCCGCCGACGCCGATATAGCGTTCGAGTACATCGGCATCCGCGCGCAATGCGCCCGGCTTGCCCGACCAGACGATCCGGCCGCGCTCGAGGATGATGACGTCGTCGGCGAAGGCGAGCGCGCTCTCCAGCCGCTGCTCGACGAAGAGGATCGTCATCGCGCCGCTGGCGGCGAGGCGGCCGAACGCCTCCATCAGCATGTCGCAGATGACCGGAGCCAGACCCTCCAGCGGCTCGTCGAGCAGCAGTACGGAGGGCTGGCCGAGAATGGTGCGCGCCGTCGCCAGCATCTGCTGCTCGCCGCCGGAGAGTTGCGAGCCGAGATTGCGGCGCCGCTCCGCGAGACGCGGGAAGAGGGCGTAGGCCTCTTCGATCGCGCTGCGCGGACGGCCTTTCAGCCCGGCGAAGAGGTTCTCTTCCACCGTCAGGCCCTTGAAGATCTCGCGGGTCTGCGGGACGAGGCCGATGCCGCCATGGGCGCGGGCCGCCGTGCCGAGCGTGGTCACATCCTGCCCCGCGATGCTGATGCTGCCGGCGTAGCGGCGCGTCAGCCCCATCAGGCTCGCCATCAGCGTGGTCTTGCCCATGCCGTTGCGGCCGAGGATGGAGAGGCGCCCGCCGGCCGGCACCGCGAAGGAGACATCCTCCAGCACATGGGTCTGGCCGTAGCCGGCGCTGAGGTTGCGGACGTCGAGCTCAGCTGCCGGCATGGGCATAGCTCCCGAGATAGGCTTCGCGGACCTTGGCGTCCCTGGCGACCTCCGCCGGCAAGCCCTGGAAGATGAGCTCGCCCGCGGCCAGCACGACGACGCGCCTGGCGAAGCGGAAAACGAGGTCCATGTCGTGCTCGATCATCAGCACGGCGAGCGAGGCGGGCAGACTTGCCAGCGCCTCCTCGATGCGCGGCGTATCGCTGGAGGGCACGCCGGCCGCGGGTTCGTCGAGCAGCAGCACCTTGGGTCGCTGCGCCAATGCGATCGCGATTTCCAGCAGGCGCTGCTGGCCATAGGCGATCGTCGCGACCTTGCGGCGGGCGACCTCGGTGAGGCCCAGCGTGGCGAGGATTTCGGCCGCTTCGTCCGTGGCTGCGGAATCGCCATGGAACCGGGCGAGGATCCGTGTCGCGCGGCCGAGACGCTGCAGGATGGTCATGACGACATGCTCTTCCGGCGTCAGGTCCGGGAAGAGGCGGGTGACCTGGAAGGTGCGGACGAGGCCGCGGCGCACGCGCTTGACTGCACCCAGGCCTGTGATGTCCTCGCCCGCGAGATGGACTTGGCCCGCGCTCGGCGGAATGCGGCCGGTGACGAGGTTGACGAAGGTGGTCTTGCCGGCGCCGTTCGGGCCGATCAGGGCGAGGCGCTCGCCCTCATGCATCGTAAGCGAGATGTCGCTGTTGACCTTGAGCCCGCCGAACGCCTTGGAGAGGCCGGAGACTTCGAAGACCGGGCTCATCGGCCGGCTCCCCAGCGGTTGCGCGTCAGCAGGCGGGCGAGTTCGTCGAGCGTGCCGGAAAGCCCGCGCGGGGCGAAGAGCACGATCGCGATCAGCACGGCGCCGACCAGCGTCATCCAGTGGAACGGGTTGATCGCGGCGACGATATGCTCGAGCGCCATGAAGATTACCGTGCCGATCAGCGCGCCATAGAGATGGCCGATGCCGCCGAGCACCAGCATGACGAGAGCGTTCGCGGAAACCTCGAAGCTCACGCTGTCGAGCCCGACGACCTGCGTCGCGATGGCCGCGAGCGCGCCGCCCATGCCGGCCACGGTGCCGGAGATGACGAACATCTTGAGCAGGACCGGGAAGGCATAGATGCCGAGCGCGCTGATCCTGAGCGGGTCCTCCTTCAGGCCGCGGCAGATCATGCCGAAGGGCGAGCGCGTGACGAAGCGCAGCACGGCGAAGACGATCAGGAGCAGGCCGAGGCCGAAGAGATAGGCGCTGCGGCCCCAGAGATCGAACTCGAAGATGCCGAAGAGGGGGGCCGGGCTCATGCCGGAGAGGCCGTCGCTGCCCCCGGTGATCGAGGAGGCCTTGTTGGCGGCCTCGTGCAGGAGCTGGACGATGGCGATCGAGAGCACGAGCTGCGGCAGGCCATGGGCGCGCAGCATGATCGCGCCCATCAGGAGGCCCATGATGGCCCCCGCCGCGGCACCGATCAGGATGAGCAGGACGGGATCGGTGATGCCATGCACGCAGGCGATGCCGGCGGCATAGGCGCCTGCGCCATAGAGCGCGCCCTGGCCGAGCGAGGCGATGCCGCAATAGCCGACGATCAGGTCGAGCGAGAGCACGAGCAGCGCGACCGAGATCACGCGGGTCAGGAAGGCCAGGTTGTCGGGAAAGAGCCAGTAGCCGCCGAGGCCGACAAGCGCGATCAGGCCTAGACCGAGGAGATCGCGGCCGAGCGTGCGGCTTGCGGATGGGGCAGCGGGCAGGGGCGTCGCGAGTGCCATGCTACTGCGCCCGTCCCATCAGGCCGCGCGGGAAGGCGCAAACCACCAGGATCACCGCGAGATAGAAGAAGAAATTGCCGAAATCCGGCACGAGATAGCGCGCGGTGACGTCGATGGCGCCGAGCAGCAGGCAGGCGGCGAGCGCGCCGGGAATCGAGCCCGCGCCGCCGACGGAGACGACCACGAGGAAGGTCACCATGTAGCGCAGCGCGTAATAGGGCTCGATCGGCAGGAATTCGGCGCCGACCACGCCGCCGAAGGCTGCAAGCCCGATCGCCAGCGCGAAGCTCGCGGCATAGATGATCTCGGTGCGGATGCCGAGCGCGCGCGCCATCGGTGCGTTCTCGACCGCGGCACGCAGATGGATGCCGAAGCCGGTGCGCTCGATCAGGAACCATAGGCCCCCAGCGACGACGAGGCCGCTCGCGATGACGAAGAGCCGGTGGCCGGCGATGCTGCGGAAGCCGAGATCGACCGAGCGGGCGAGTTCTGCCGGCAGGGGTATCGTCTTCAGGGTCGGGCCGAAGAAGTAGTTGGTGATGCCGATGACGCAGAAGGTGATGCCGATCGTCATCAGCACCTGCGAAAGCTCGCTGCGGTCATAGATGCGGCGATAGAGCAGGCGCTCCAGCGGCACGGCGATGAGGACCGTGCCGATCATGGCGAGGACGATGCCGAAGGCATAGCCGAGGCCGAGATCGCGCGCCGCGTAGGAGGCGATATAGCCGCCGATCATGGCGAAGGCGCCATGCGCGAGATTCACCACCCGCATCAGGCCCATGGTCAGCGACAGGCCGATGCAGATGATGAACAGCGCCATGCCATAGGCCAGCGCGTCCACGGCGATGCTCAGCGCGGTCTGCATGTTCGCGGGCCTCGTCGAACGGGAGCAGGGGGCGGGAGCTTGATGCTCCCGCCGCGTTTCAGGCTTAAGGCCGTTACTTCGTCAGGCCGGAATCCTTCTGCTCCGGTACGCTGGCGATCTCCTTGTTGATCCAGCGGCCCTGCGCGTCCTTCGCGACTTCGCGCAGATAGATCGTCTGGGTGATGTGGCGGGTTTCGGGATCGATCTTGACCGGGCCGCGCGGGCTTTCCCAGCCGAGCCCCTTCACCGCCTCGACCGCTTTTTCGGCATCCTGCTTGCCGGCGGTGGCCGCGATCATCTTGGAGATCACGAACAGGCCGTCATAGGCGCCGACCGCCGGGAAGGAGAGGAGATCGGGCGCGCCGATCGCCTTTTCGCCCGCGGCGACGAAGCGCTTGTTGATCTCTGATTCATGCGAGACCGCATAGTGGAACGAGGTGATCAGGCCGGCCGCCGCCTCGCCCAAGGCCGGCAGGTCCGATTCCTGGGTCAGGTCGCCCGGCGCGAAGAGTTTCACGCCCGCCTTCTTCAGGCCGGTATCGCTAAAGGCCTTGACGAAGCCGAGCGTCGGCGGGCCCGACGGCAGGAAGGCGAAGACGCCCTCGGCCCCGGCATCGCGGATGCGCTGCATGATCGGGCTGAACTCGGTGGTGTTGAGGGGGATGCGGATCGCTTCCTTGACCTCGCCGCCGGCCGCCTCGATGGCCTTCTTGAAGGCGGTTTCGGCATCGACGCCCGGGCCGTAATCGCTGACGATCGAGACGAATTTCTTGACGCCGCGTTCCACCGCCGCCTTGCCGAGCGGTGTCGTGGTCTGAGAGAGGGTGAAGGAGGTGCGCACCACCAGCGGCGAGGAGGTCATGATCGCCGAGGTCGCGGCGTTGAAGATCACCAGCGGGACATTGCCCTGCTTCAGCAGCGGGGTGATCGCCATCGCGTCCGGCGTGAAATAGACGCCGCCGAGATACTGCACCTTGTCGCGCACGATCAGTTCCTGCGCCAGCGCGCGGGCCTGCTGCGGATTGGCCGTCGGCAGGTCGCGATAGACCAGCTCGATATCGTGGCCGGCGACGGTCTTGCCGTTCTGCGCCAGCCAGGCCTCAGCGCCGGCCTGGAAATTCTTGCCCTGCAGGGCGAAGGGGCCGGAGAACGGCCCGATGATGCCAACCTTGATCGTGTCCGCCATGGCGGAGGCACCGAGCGTGAGCGCCCCGGCGAGAGCCAGCGCGCCGGCCGGCAGCAATCTGTTCAGGAAACCCTTGGTCATTCCATCTCCTCCCGATCCTGCCTGCGATCCCGCAAATGCCTTGCGTGGGTCGAAGCTCTAGCTGCTCGGGCCGGTCGCCGCCATGGCGCCGGGCCTCTTGTTGTCACCAACGCAATTTTCTGCCGTGGGGCAATGCCCTCAATAAGGCAGGCCGACATAGTTCTCGGCGACGGCCGTCGCCGCCGCGCGCGAATGGACGAGGTAATCGAATTCCGCCTGCTGGATGCGCTGGTCGAAGCCGTCGCGCTCCGGAAAGCGATGCAGCAGGTTGGTCATCCACCAGGAGAAGCGCTCTGCCTTCCAGACGCGGGCGAGCGCGCGGGCCGAATAGCCGTCGAGCCCGGCCTGCGAGCCGTCGCGATAGTGCTCGCGGAAGGCGTCGAAGAGATAGCGGATATCGCTGGCGGCGAGGTTCAGACCCTTGGCGCCGGTCGGCGGCACGATATGGGCGGCGTCGCCAGCGAGGAAGAGCCGGCCGAAACGCATCGGCTCGGCGACGAAAGAGCGCAACGGCGCGATGCTCTTCTCCAGCGAGGGGCCGGTCTGCACGGCGTCGGCGATCTCTGTCGGCAGGCGGCGGCGCAACTCGTCGAAGAAGGCATCGTCCGACCAGTTCCCGACCTTCTCCTCCTGCGGGACCTGGACATAGTAGCGGCTGCGCTCGGACGAACGCATCGAGCAGAGCGCGAAGCCGCGCTCGTGATTGGCATAGACCAGTTCATGCGCGGCCGGCGGCCGGTCGACCAGCAGGCCGAGCCAGCCGAAGGGATAGACGCGCTCGAAATTCTGCACGGAATGTGCGGGGACCGAGGCGCGCGAGACGCCGTGATAGCCGTCGCAGCCGGCGATGAAATCGCAGCGCAACTCCTGGTCCTGCCCGTTCGCGCGGAAGGTCACGCGCGGTGCTGCGCCGTCGAAATCATGCAGCGTGACGTTCTCGGCCTCGTAGACCGTCGGGCGGCCCAGCGCTTGACGAGCCTCGATCAGGTCGCGCGTCACCTCGGTCTGACCGTAGACGGTGACCGTCCTGCCGCCGCTGAGGTCCTTGAGGTCGAGGCGGTGCAACGCGCCATGGAAGGCGAGCGAGAAGCCGTCATGGACGAGGCCTTCCTGATCGAGGCGCTCGCCGACGCCGGCTTCGTGCAGGAGATCGACCATGCCCTGTTCGAGCACGCCGGCGCGGATGCGCGAGAGCACGTAATCGGTGCTGCGCCGTTCTAGGATGACGTTGTCGATGCCGGCGCGCGACAGGAGCTGCCCGAGCAGCAATCCCGCGGGTCCGGCGCCGATGATGGCGACCTGCGTCCGCATTGTTCTTCTTTGCCTCCCGCAGAGCGATGGCTTGCACCGTTCGATCCGCGTGAGGAGGCTAAACCCTGAAACGCTGTTGACGGAATGGAGGAAACGCGCAGTGTCTTGGACAAATCGATCCCGAGGCCGGCATGCCCGCAACCATCGTCCCCGCCTATTGGCTCTATGGCGAGCGCCTGGCGGAACGCTTTCCCGATGCGCTCCATATCGAGCCGATCGTGGCGCGCAGCTCGCTGCATGGCTGGACGATCCAGCCGCACATGCATCACGACCTGTTCCAGTTCTTCCTGGTCACGCAAGGCGGAGGCCGGACGCGCGTGGACGGACGCGATCATCGCCTCGCGCCGGGGGCGGCGCTGCTGTTGCCGCCCTCGACCATCCATGAGTTCGCTTTCCTTGACGATACGGACGGCTTCGTCGCCAGCGCGGCGGCAACCTCGCTGAAGCGCCTGTTCGACAGCGAGCCGGAGGCGCGCGCGCTGCTCGGAGCGCCTGCGGTCTTGTCGATGGCCGAGGCGAGCCCGGAGATGGCGACGCTCGAAAGCCTGATGCAGCTCGCCATGCGCGAGTTTTCGGCGAACCTGCCGGCGCGGGAATTTTCGCTCGCCGCCTATGCCGATCTCATCGCCACCTGGTTCGTGCGCGCGATGCGCGGGGCGAGGACGCAGGGAGAGCCCGTCAAGGACCCGCGCGCCGGGCTCGTGCGCCGTTTCGTCGAGCGGGTCGAGACGCGCTTCCAGCATCACGATTCGCTTGAGGCTCACGCGCGCGAACTCGGCACCTCCGTGCCGCATCTCTCGCGCTCCTGCCGCGAACTGCTCGGCCGCTCCGCCGCGCGGGTGATCCAGGACCGGCTGATGATCGAAGCGCGGCGCGACCTCGTCTATACCGCGATGTCGATCTCGCAGATCTCGTTCCGGCTGGGCTTTGCCGATCCCGCCTATTTCTCGCGCTTCTTCGCCAAGCGGGCGGGGGTGTCGCCCTCGGACTATCGGGCGAAGGCCTGAGGTGGTTCAGCCGGCCGCCTCGATCTCCTTGATCACCGCGGCTGCCTCGGCGAAGGCGGTGTTGCCGGCTGGGACGCCGGCATAGATCGCCGTCTGCATCAGCACTTCCTTCAGATCGTCTTGCGTGAAGCCGCCGCGCGTCAGCCCCGCGCGGACATGCAGGCGGAATTCCTCCCAGCGGCCGAGGCTTGCGGTGATGGCGAGCACGAGCAGGCGGCGCGTACGATCATCGAGGCCAGGCCGGCTCCAGATCTCCTGCCAGGCGATGCGGGTGATCATCGCCTGGAACTCCGCGTTGAACGGGGTGCGATTGGCAAGCGAGCGGTCGACCCAGGCGTCGCCGAGCACGCGGCGGCGGTTCTTGAGGCCGGCTTCGAACAGGGCCTCCGCTGCGTCCTGCGTATCCGGGCCCGGCGCGAGGAAGGCGCGCAGGGCTCCAGCGAGAGCGGCGGGGGCTTCCAGCGGGGCGAGATGGGCGCAATCGAGCCGCTCAAGCGCAGCGCCGGGAATCGCGGCAATGAGGTTCTCGCCATGGCCGGTGAAGGGGGTCGAGGCGTCGCGCTCGCCGACTACGACCAGCGTCGGGCAGGCGATGGCTGGGATGCGGCTGATGAGCTCCATGTCGCGGATCGCGGCGCCGGCCCCGGCATAGCCTTCGCGGTTCATGGCGACGAGGTTGCGCCGGACGCTCTCCGTGACGGCGGGCTGCCCGGCGGTGAAGGCCGGCGAGAGGAAGCGCTGCATGGCGAGATCGGCGATCGCGGCCGTGCCCCCAGTGCGGACCTTGGTGATCCGGTCCTGCCAGGCCGCCTTGTCCATGGTCGCGGAGGTGCAGATCAGAGCCAGCGCCGAGACGCGCTCCGGCCGCGAGAGGGCGAGTTCCATCGCGATCATGCCGCCGAGCGAGACGCCGGCCACCGCGGCCTGCGCGATGCCGGCTGCGTCCATGACGGCGGCGACGTCGTCCGCCAGCATGGCGAGCGTGTAGTCGCCGTCCGGAGCATCGGAGGCGCCGTGACCGCGCGTGTCGAGGCGCAAGGTTCGGAACGAGCCGAGCAGGGCGGGCATGGCCGCGTCCCACAAGCCGAGATCGGTGCCGATCGAGTTCAGCAGAACGAGTGCCGGCCTGTCCTCGGTGCCTTCCAGCTTCCAGTAGATGCGGGCGCCGCTGCTCATCGCGAAAGGCATCGTGCGTTCCTCAGTCGTTCGGGGCGAGCAGCGCGGCAACCAGGGCCGCGCTCTCGCCGATATCGTTGCCAAGCCCGGCCGCCGCGAGATTGCGGGCGATGGCGGCCTCGTCGATCTCCAGCCCTTCGGCCACGGTCGCCATGGCCTCAGTCGCGCCGGCCGCGAGCAGGAAGAGATCGGCCAGCGCCGGGCCTTCCGCCTGCCAGCCGCCGAGGCCGCGCTCCTGCTCGGCCGGCAGGCCAGCGAGAATGCCGGCGACGAGGCCGGGGGCACGCAGGCTGGCGGAGAGTGCTATCTGGCAGCCCGTGGGATTGCGCTTATGGGCCATGGCGGAGGAGCCGCCGCGGCCGGGGATTGCGGGCTCGCGGGCCTCGGCGATGCCGCTCTGGGCCAAAAGCGAAACGTCGCGCGCCATCTTGCCGAGCGCGCCGATGACGATGGCGAGCGCCGTCGCGATACCGGCGATGCTGCCGCGGCGGGCATGCCAGGGTGGGGAGTCGGGCAGGCCAAGGGCTGCGGCGAGACGGGCGGACACGGCTGCTGCCTTACCGTCAAGGCCGGCGCGAGAGCCGGCCGCGCCGCCGAACTGCAGGACGGCACCCATTTCGACTTCGCGGGAGAGACGGATTGCGGCTTCCGAAATGCCAGCCTGCCAATGCGCGATGCGCAGGCCGAAACCGATCGGGAGCGCATCCTGCAGGAGGGTTCGGCCTATCGCAGGCGTTGCCGCATGACGCTGGGCGAGGGCGGCCAGCGCTGTCGTGATGCGGGCCAGCTCTGCGTCGAGCAGGCCGCCGGCAGCGCGGATCTGGCACGTCAGGATGGTGTCGGCGACATCCTGGCTGGTCGCACCCTTGTGCAGGGCCTTTGCGGCGTCGCCGCTCAGGGCGGCGCGCAAGCGCGCCACGAGCGGGATCGCCAGCGTGCCGGCGAGCGCCGCTTCCTCGGCCAGTTCGGCGGGATCGATCGCGATCGTGGCGCAGAGCGCGGCGATGGCTTCTGCCGCCTCAGTGCCAATCAGGCCCTCTGCCGCCTCGGCGCGTGCAAGCTCGGCCTCGAAGGCGAGGGCATGACGCAATGTGGCCGCGTCCGAGAACGCGGCCAGCATGGCTGGGGTCGTCGCCGGCCTTGCGCGGAGAAGGCCGCTCACGCTGCCTTTGCGAGGCTTGGCGCGACGCTGAAGGTGGCTTCCGTCTTTGCCTTGATCTCGTCGAGCGTGACGCCCGGTGCAATCTCGACCAGGGTCAGGCCGCCGCCATTGGCCTTGTCGCAGGTCATCACGCAGAGATCGGTGATGATCATGTCGACCACGCCCGCGCCGGTCAGCGGCAGCGAGCAGCGCTCCAGCACCTTGGATTCGCCCGCCTTGTTGGCGTGGTCCATCACGACGATGACCTTCTTGACGCCGGCGACGAGGTCCATCGCGCCGCCCATGCCCTTCACCATCTTGCCGGGGATGGTCCAGTTGGCGATGTCGCCGTTCGCCGCCACTTCCATGGCGCCGAGGATGGTCAGGTCGATATGGCCGCCGCGGATCATCGCGAAGCTATCGGCCGAGGAGAAGAAGCTCGAGCTCGGCAGCACCGTGATCGTCTGCTTGCCGGCATTGATCAGGTCGGGATCGGCCTCGCCCTCATAGGGGAAGGGGCCGATCCCGAGCAGGCCGTTCTCGGACTGCAAGGTGACGTCGACGCCCTCGGGGATATAGTTCGCCACGAGCGTCGGGATGCCGATGCCGAGATTGACGTAGAAGCCGTCCTTGAGCTCCTTGGCGGCGCGCGCGGCCACCTCCTCGCGGGTCCAGGCCATCAGGCTGCCTCCCTCTTGCGCTCGGTCAGCTTCTCGATGCGCTTCTCGTTGATCGTGCTCTTGATGACGCGGTCGACATAGATGCCGGGCGTGTGGATCGCCTCGGGATCGAGCGAGCCGACCGGGACGATCTCCTCGACCTCGGCCACGGTCACCTTGCCGGCGGTCGCCATGTTCGGATTGAAGTTCCGCGCGGTCTTCCGATAGACGAGATTGCCCGCGGTATCGGCCTTCCAGGCCTTGACGATCGCGACATCGGCGCGCAGCCAGGTCTCGCGGACATAGAGCTGCCCCTCGAATTCCTCGACCGGCTTGCCTTCAGCGACGACCGTGCCGACGCCGGTCTTGGTGTAGAAGGCCGGGATGCCGGCGCCGCCGGCGCGGATGCGCTCGGCCAGCGTGCCCTGCGGGTTCAGCTCCAGCTCCAGCTCGCCGGCGAGATATTGCTGCTCGAACAGCTTGTTCTCGCCGACATAGGACGCGATCATCTTCTTGATCTGGCGGGTCTGCAGCAGCATCCACAGGCCGAAGCCATCGGCGCCGGCATTGTTCGAGATCACGGTGATGTTCTTCACGCCGGAATCGCGAATCTGCGGGATCAGGCTCTCGGGATTGCCCGACAGGCCGAAGCCGCCCGACATGATCGTCATTCCGTCGAAAAGCAGCCCTTCGAGCGCGGCTGCCGGGCCGTCATAGATCTTTCCTGTCATCGTTCCTCCCAGGGCGCGGCCTGTTGCCGCGACATGCATTCGCGCCGGGACGGGCAAGCCGCCCCGGAGGTTCCGGGCGATCAGAATACGATCGTCCGCGAATGTCCATGGCTGCCGTAGCATAGACTGTCGGCTGCCGGGGAGGGCCTTGGGGGAGGGCGGTGGCGTCAGGCCGCGGGGAGCCTCAGGCGACGGCCAACTGCTGCTGCGCCGGGACGGGGAAGACCCGGTCATAGGCGAGATTGAAGAGGAAGGCGTAGACCACGTAGAAAACCACGATGGCGAGGTCCATCACGAAGGTCTCCCACAGGCCCATGCCGAGATACCAGGCCATCGGCGGCAGCAGCAGGACCAGCAATCCGCCCTCGAACAGCAGCGCATGCAGCACGCGCAGCTGCAGGCTCTTGCGGGTATGTCCGGCGAAGCGAAGCATCGCGTGGTCGAAGCCGAGATTGTAGACGAAGTTCCAGAGCGTCGCGACGGTGGCCGAGCCGACACCGATCACGCCCATATGGGTCGCCGGCAGGTTGAAGAGCATGGCGCCGCCGGGGATCACCAGCGCCAGCCCGATGATCTCGAACATCACCGTGTGGCGAACCCGATCGGGGAAGGAGCGCATGGACATCTAAAACACCTGTCGTTCTCGTTGACGCGCTGCTTTCTATCGCTAAATCTGGTTATCTAAAGTTAGATTATATCTGGATATCAGATAGATGAATCTCTCCTTCGAGCAGCTCGAGGCCTTCGTCGCGGCTGCCGAGCAGGGCTCCTTCTCGGCAGCGGGCCGGGCTTTGCGCAAGGCGCAGTCGGCGGTGAGCACGCAGGTCGCCAATCTGGAGGAGGATCTGGGTGTCGTTCTGTTCAGCCGGGCCGGGCGCAATCCGGTGCTGACCTTGGCGGGCGAGCGGCTGCTGCGCGAGGCGAAGGTGATCCTGGATCGCCGGGCGCATCTGATCGGCGTCGCCACGAGCTTCGAGAGCCTTGTCGAGACGCGGCTCGTCGTCGCCATCGACGAGCTCTATCCGGAGCATCTGCTGGGCGCGCTCTTCGCCGATTTCGCGCGGCATTTCCCGCATGTCGAACTGGAGCTGCTGTTTCCGCTGATGGAGGATGTCAGCCAGCTCGTCCTGGCCGGGCAGGCTGATATCGGCGTGATGTGGCGCCAGGAGGCGTTGCCACCGGAACTCGGCTTCCAGACGGTCGGCTGGGTGCCGATCAAGCTCGTCTGCGGCAAGGGCCATCCGCTGGCCGGCACGCGCGTCGACTGGGAGGATCTGAAGCGGCACCGCCAGATATTGGTTGCAGCGCGTGGCGACGGGCCGGAAAAGCAGCGCCTGCGCGTCGCGGCCGAGGTCTGGTGGGTCGAGAGTCACTGGGTGATCCTGCAACTGGTCAAGCAGGGCATCGGCTGGGCCTTCGTCTCCAGCTATGTCATCGCGCATTCGCCGGTGACGGCCGATCTCGTCACGCCCGATCTCCAGTTCGACGATTTCGACCTGCCGGTGGCGCTGGAGATGGTCTGGCACAAGCAGCGCCCCTGCGGGCCGGCGGCGCGCTGGCTGCGCGAGCGCTTCGCGGCGGCACGCATCGGAGCGGATTGAGCCTTCCGGCCGCTACTGGTGGAAGGTCCAGAGCAGGCTTTCGCTGAGCTCCTTGAGGGCCTCGACGGCATCCGGCCGTTCGCGTGCGACGGCGGCAATGAGCGCATCCGCCAGCGCGAAGACCGCGGTCGGCGAGTTCGGCAGCAGACGGCTGCGGGCGGGAGCGAACAGGGTGACGTCGGCGACGGGTGCGAGCGGCGAGGTCGGGCTGTCGGTCAGGGCGAGCAGCGAGGCGCCGCGCTTCTTGGCGAAGGTCGAAAGATCGAGCGTGGCACGGGAATAGCGCGGTACCGAGATCGCGACGACGAGATCGTCGGGCCGCGCCGACATCATGTGACGGATGGCGCGCTCCGGGCCGGTGCGCGATGACGCGAAGATCACGTCGGCATCGAGATAGAGAGCAAGCCCGTCCTCCAGGAAGGAGGCGACGTGGTGGCTGGCGCCCGAGGCCGCGATGAAGACGCGCGGCGCCTTCAGCAGCAGTTCGACAGCCTTGGTCACGGAAGCCTCGTCCAACCCATCGCGTGAGGCCTGGAGATTGGCGTTCTGGTCGGCGAGGGCCGCGGTGAAAGTCGCGAAGATCGAGCCGGCTGCGGAGCGGGCGCCGGCGAAGCTGTCGACCGGGTCATGGGCGAATTTCAGGGCGGCGGAGAGCCCCCCGCGGAATTCGCTGTAATTGGCGTAGCCGAGCGCCCTGACAAAGCGCGTCACCGTCGCGTTGGACGTGCCGCTGCCCTCGGCCAGCCCCTCAATCGTCATGGTCGCGACATCCAGCGGATGCTGCAGCACGAAATCGGCGGCGCGGCGATGGCCGCTGCTCAGCGACGGGTAGACCTGCGCGATCCGGTTCGAGAGATCCGTCGTCGGCTTCAGGCCCTGTGACATGCGCGGCTACCCGATTGACGTTCGAAAATTTTCATGTTTGCTACTAGACGAAAATAAAGCTGTCAAAAGCGGCTTCAACCGGGAGCGGACCCTATCATGCGTAAACCTGTTTTCCTTGCGGCTTTCGCGGCCGCCTGCCTCGCCGGCACGGCTGTCTCGGCGCAGACCCTGCGCATCGCTCTGTCATCCGAGCCGACGGCCGTCGATCCGCATTACCACGACCTCACCCCCAACAATGCGCTGGCCCAGCACATCTTCGACTCGCTGGTGCGCCAGGACGAGCAGCAGAAGCTGCATCCCAGCCTCGCGACCGCGTGGGAGAACGACGGCAAGAACCGCTGGACCTTCAAGCTGCGCGACGGCGTGAAGTTTACCAACGGCAAGCCCTTCACGGCCGAGGACGTCGTCTTCACCTTCTGCCGCACGCTGAAGAACGAGACCAAGGTCTCCGATTCCTTCGCCGACGTGACCGGCAATTTCGCCTCGGTCGAGACGCCCGACGCACAGACGCTGGTGATCAACACGAAGGAGCCCGAGCCGCTCCTGCCGAACCTGCTCTCGGCGCTTCCCATCCTCTCGGCCTCCATCGTCGAGCACGGCCCGATCAGCTACGACGTCGCCAAGAACTGTGGCGTGACCGGTCCGTGGCCGACCGTGACCGGCTTCAATGACGGCACGCTCGCCGTCGGCACCGGCCCCTACAAGCTGAAATCCTATGTCCGCGGTTCTGCGATCGAGCTCGAGCGCAACCCGACCTATTGGGGCAAGGCCGAGCCGTGGGCGACCGTGCGCCTGCTGCCCGTCACCAATGCCGGCCCGCGTCTCGCCGGCCTGCTCGCCGGCGACTACGACGTGATCGAGAACCCGGCGGCACGCGATCTCGGCCGGATCAAGGACGACAAGCGCTTCGGCCATGTCATCACCCCCTCGACCCGCGTCGTCTATTTCCAGCTCGACGTCGCCCGCGACCAGAGCCCCTTCGTCAAGTCCGAGGACGGCAAGAACCCGCTGAAGGACCTGCGCGTCCGCAAGGCGATGTCGCTCGCCATCAACCGCGACGCCATCGTCAAGCGCATCATGGACGGTGCCGCGGAGCCGGCCTACCAGTACCTGCCGACCGGCATGTTCGGCACGCGGGCGAATCCGCCGAAGCTGGCCTATGACCCGGCGCAGGCCAAGAAGCTGCTGGCCGAAGCCGGCTATCCCAAGGGCTTCCAGGTCACGCTCTCGACCACCAACGATCGCTATATCAACGACAGCCAGATCACCCAGGCCGTCGCGCAGTACCTGACCCAGGTCGGCATCAAGGCCGAGGTCGATGCGATGACCCGCGCGATCTACTTCCCGCGCCGCGCCAAGAAGGAATTCTCGGTGGCGATCGGCGGCTGGGGCTCCGGCACCGGCGAGGCAGCGTCGTTCCTGCGCCAGTGGCCGCCGACCCCGAACGAGGCCAAGACGATCGGCGGCTCGAACTATGGCGGCTACAAGAACGACCAGTTCGACAAGATCATCCGCGAGGCGATCTCGACTCTCGACGACGCCAAGCGCGCGTCGCTGCTGCAGGAAGCCGGCAAGATCGTCATCGACGACTACGCCTTCATCCCCCTGCACTTCGAAAGCGGGATCTGGGCCTTCAAGTCCGAGCTCGACGTCAAGGGCCGTGCCGACCAGTTCATGCTGGCGATGTCGGTGAAGCCGAAGGCCAAGTAAGTCGCCGGCCGACAGGCCATCGACAAGCCGGGCCGCCTCTCGCAGGGCGGCCCGCGAACCATTGAGCGGAGCCGGTCGAGCGTCATGAGCGCCTATGTCCTGCAGCGACTGATCCAGAGCGTGCTCGTGCTGCTCGCGGTCTCGGTCGTGGTGTTCTTCGCCGTCTACGGTATCGGCGATCCGATCGAGCTGCTCGTCTCGCCCTCGGCGAGTGCGGCCGAGCGCGAGGCGCTGGTCCGGCGGCTGGGTCTCGACCTGCCGGTCTGGCAGCAATATTTCGTCTTCATGGGCAATGCGCTGAAGGGCGATCTCGGCCGCTCCTTCGTGCATGGCGTGCCGGCGATCGAGCTCATCCTCGGCCGCCTGCCGGCGACGTTCGAGCTCGTGCTGCTCTCGATGACGCTCGCCATCGTCACCGGCGTGCCGCTGGGGCTCTATGCTGGACTCGATCAGGATAGCCGCCCCTCGCGCATCATCATGGGCTCAACCATCCTCGGCTTCTCGCTGCCGAGCTTCTGGAAGGGCATGATGCTGATCCTGCTCTTCGCGGTCGTGCTCGGCTGGCTGCCGACCGCCGGGCGTGGCGAGACGGTCTCGGTCCTGGGCATCCAGACCAGCCTGCTGACACGGGACGGGCTTAGCCATCTCGCCCTGCCGGCGATCAATCTCGCGATCCCCCAGATGGCCCTGATGATCCGGCTCGTCGCCGCCGGCACGACCGAGGCGATGACGCAGGACTACGTCAAATACGCGCGCGCCAAGGGCGTGAAGCCGCGCCGCGTCGTCGGCCGGCATGTGCTGCGCAACATCCTGATCCCGGTCGTCACCGTGGTCGGCATCGAATTCGGCAGCCTCGTCGCCTTCTCGACGATCACCGAGACGGTCTTCGCCTGGCCGGGCATGGGCAAGCTCCTGATCGACTCGGTCTACCAGCTCGATCGGCCGGTGGTCGTCGCCTATGTGCTGCTGGCGACGCTGCTCTTCGTCACCGTCAACTTCCTCGTCGACATTCTCTATGCCGCGCTCGACCCGCGGGTGAAGCTGACGGGAGATATGGCATGAACGCCCCAGCGAAAGCCCCGGCGATCCCGGATTATGCCGACACGCCGCTCCGCGAGAAGGTGCTGCGCCGCATCCGCAACCGGCCGACGACGCGTGGCGCCGCGATCCTGCTCGGCATCATGGTCGCGCTCGCCCTGCTCGCGCCCTTCATCGCGCCGCAGAACCCGCATGACCTCGCCGCGCTCAGCGTGATGGACAACCGCCTGCCGCCGGGCGAGACCGGCATGAACGGCATGACTTACTGGCTCGGCACGGATTCGCAGGGCCGCGACATGCTGAGCGCGATCCTCTACGGTTTGCGTACCAGCCTGATGGTCGGGCTCACCGCGACGCTCGGCGCGCTCTTCATCGGTATCTCCGCCGGGCTCGTGGCGGCGCAGTTCGGCGGCGTGGTCGATGCCGTGATCATGCGCGTCGTCGATTTCATGCTCGGCTTCCCCTCGATCCTGATCGCGCTCGTGCTGCTCGCCTCGATCGGGCGCGGGGTCGACAAGGTCATCCTCGCGATCGTCTTGGTGCAATGGGCGCAATATGCCCGGCTGATGCGCGCTTCCGCGCTGGTCGAGCGGCGCAAGGAATATATCGAGGCTGCGCTCAATTTCGGCCTGCCGACCCGGCACATCATGATCGCGCATCTGCTGCCGAACTCGGTCGGCTCCGTGCTGGTCGTCGCCTCGATCAGCATCGCCGGCGCGATCACGCTGGAGGCGACGCTGTCCTTCCTCGGCGTCGGCGTGCCGGTGACGCAGCCCTCGCTCGGCCTGCTGATCGCCAACGGCTTCGAGTTCCTGCTCTCCGGCGAATACTGGATCGCGGTCTTCCCCGGCATCGCGCTGGTGCTGCTGATCGGCTCGCTCAACCTCGTCGGCGACCGGCTGCGCCGCAGCTTCAATGTGCGCTCATGAGTGAACCCTTGCTCGATGTCCGCGGCTTGCGGACCGTCTTCCACGCACTCGACGGCGCCTGGCCCGCTGTCGACGGCGTCGATCTTAGCGTCTCGCGCGGCGAGGTGCTGGGCTTGGTCGGCGAATCCGGCTCCGGCAAGTCGGTGACCGGTTTCTCGCTGGTGCGCCTGATCGATCCGCCCGGCGAGATCGTCGCCGGCACGATCAGCTTCAGCGGAGAAGACCTGCGCGCCGCATCCGAGGAGCGTCTGCGCGACTTGCGGGGCGACCGCATCGCGATGATCTTCCAGGACCCGCTGATGACGCTCAACCCGGTGCTCAGCATCGGCGAGCAGATGAGCGAGGCGATCCTGGAGCATCGCGATTGCAGCCGCGAGGAAGCGCTCGGTGAAGCAGCCAAGGCGCTGGCCCGCGTCGGCATCTCCTCGCCGGAAGCGCGGCTCAAGCAGTTCCCGCACGAATTCTCCGGCGGCATGCGCCAGCGCGTCGCGATCGCGACCGCGCTGCTCAATGCGCCCGACCTGATCATAGCCGACGAGCCGACGACCGCGCTCGACGTCACCATCCAGAGCCAGATCCTGTTCGAGGTGCAGAAGCTCGCCCGCGAGACCGGCACGGCCGTGCTCTGGATCACGCATGACCTCGCCGTAGTAGCCGAACTCGCCGACCGGGTGGCGGTGATGTATGCCGGCCGCGTCGTAGAGATCGGGCCGGTTGACGAGGTGCTCGATCAGCCGCGCCATCCCTATACGCTCGGCCTGCTCCATTCCTCGGCCGCCAACGTTCTGCCTGGCGAGCGCCTGAACCAGATCGATGGCGTCGCCCCGCGTATCGATGCTCGGCCCAGCGGATGCCCGTTCCGGCCGCGCTGCCCGCGCGTCCAGCCGGTCTGTTCAGAGCGCGATCCTGAAACGACAGGCGAGGGCGCTCATCGCTTCCGCTGCCACAATCCGGTGCCGGTGGGAGAAGCGGCATGAGTGCTTCGACAAGTGCTTCGACGAGCGCCCCGATCATCGAGCTCAAGGGCATCACCAAGCATTTCCGCCGCAAGCCGACCTTGGCGGAACGCATCCTGATGGCGACCGGGCGCGGCAAGGCGCCGCCGGTGCTGCGCGCCGTCGACGGCATCGATCTCAGCGTCAAGCGCGGCGAGGTGCTCAGCCTCGTCGGCGAATCCGGCTGCGGCAAGTCCACGCTGGCGCGCGTCGTCACCGGCATCCTGAAGCCGACGACCGGCGAGGTGGTCTACGAGCAGCGGCCCGTGGTGGGGCTCAAGGGCCAGGAGCGGCTCGATTTCCTGCTGAAGGTCCAGATGATCTTCCAGGACCCTTACGCTTCGCTCGACCCGCGCATGAAGGTCAGCCGCATCGTCGGCGAGGCGCTCAGCGTTCACAAGCTGCTGCCGAAGGCTGAGATCGACGGGGCGGTCGACCAGGCGCTGAGCGAGGTCGGGCTCGATCTCGCCTATCGCGAGCGCTATCCGCACCAGTTCTCGGGCGGCCAGCGCCAGCGCATCGGCATCGCGCGGGCACTCGCCGTGAAGCCGGATTTCCTGGTCTGCGACGAGCCGGTCTCGGCGCTCGACGTCTCGATCCAGGCGCAGGTCATCAACCTGTTCATGGATGTGCGCGAGCGCCATGGCCTGACCTATCTCTTCGTCAGCCATGATCTCGGTCTCGTCCGCCATATCAGCGACCGCGTCGCGATCATGTATCTCGGCCGCATCGTCGAGGTCGGCACGGCGGCTGAGATCTTCGCCGAGCCGGCGCATCCCTATAGCGCGGCGCTGATCGCGGCGATCCCCTCGGCGGCGCGGCGCAAGCGCACCTTCCAGCCGCTCAAGGGCGAGTTGCCCTCTCCATTGGCGCCGCCGCCCGGCTGCCCGTTCCATCCGCGCTGCGACAAGGCGATGGCGGTTTGCCGCGAGGTCCGGCCGGTCCTCACCGAGGTCGCGCCCGGCCGCAGCGCCGCTTGCCATCTGCACAAGGCTCCGGAGGCCGCATGATCACGAAAACCCTGAACCCGCCGGTTGGGCGCAGCACGCTGCCCTTCATCGACGCGAGCCATCTGGACAAGCCGCTGGAGGTGAACTTCTACCGCCCGGCGCGGCACCAGCCGAACGATCCGGTCATCGTCGTGCAGCACGGCATGCTGCGCAATGGCGACGACTACCGCGATTTCTGGATCGATGCGGCCGAGAAGCACAACCTGCTGATCGTCGCGCCGACCTTCCCGAACGAGCCTTTTCCGAAGGCCGAGGGCTACAATAACGGGCTGGTGGTTTCGGCGGAGGGTACGATCGCGCCGCGCACCGAGTGGCTCTACGCGGTGCCCGGCCGCGTGCTCGATGCGCTGCGGGCCGCAGGCGTGATCGGCAAGCCGGTGATCCGCATCTTCGGGCATTCGGCCGGCGGCCAGTTCGTGCATCGCATGCTGGCGACGGAAGGCGGCGCGCTGTTCGAAGCGGCGATGGCCTCCAATCCCGGCTGGTACACCCTGCCGACGCCGGAGCGTCATTTCCCCGAAGGCCTCGGCGGGCTTGGGCTGGACGCGGCGGCGCTGACGCGCTGGCTCGCCTATCCGATGATCCTCTTCGCGGGAGACCGCGACATCGTCACCGACGATCCGAACCTGCCGGCGCAGCCCGAGGCGCTGGCGCAGGGGCCGCATCGCTATGGCCGCGCCCATTTCATGCTCGATTTCGGCAAGGCGGAAGCGGCGCGCCTCGGCGTGCCCTGCAACTGGCAACTGATCACGGTGGCCGGCATCGGCCATGACGGGGCGGCGATGTCGCGCGCGGCTGCGTCCTACTGGTTCGAGGGCGGCCGGATTCCGCCGGCCGAAGAGCTCGGCAAACAAGCCACTCCGGTTCTCTGATCGACTTCGATCAGGCCTCGCCCGTCTCGGGCGGGGCCTTTTTCGACATCGCCGCGCTCCGGCCGCCAGTGCCGCCGGAATGGGCAACCTTGCCGTAATCTTCGTCAGCAATCTGCGCATGCCGGCCCGCTCCGATCCACGGAGCCGAATCGGCTGGCAGATGTGTCGGCGGCGAGGAGCCCCCGCAAGGAGTCATCGATGTCTCGTATTCTTCCTCTGGCCGGCCTCGGCCTGATGGTCCTGTTCGCGTTGCCCGCACATGCGGCGGATCGTGCCCGGCAGCGGCCCCAGGAATGGCCGGCCTATTCGGCGCCGCGCGCCTATAACTGGAACGGCTTCTATGTCGGTGCCCATGCCGGCGGCGCCTTCGACCGCTTCAACGGCGTGAGCAAGAAGAGCCGCAACGAAATGCTGCTCGGCGGCCAGGTCGGCTACAACGTCCAGATGGGCACGATGCTGTTCGGCCTCGAAAGCGACATGTCGATGAACGGCTTCGGCAAGGGCTCGAAGCGCGGCGGCGGCACCTCTGCCGACATGCGCTATGTCGGGACGCTGAAGGCGCGCGCCGGTGTCACCTTCGATCGATTGCTGGTCTACGGCACGGGTGGTCTCGCCTATGGCAGCGTCAAGGCCAGCGACGGCCTCGTCTCCAAGACGCGCGGCAAGACCGGCTATGTCGTCGGCGCCGGCGCCGAATACGGCATCACCGACAATCTCTCCGCCAAGGTCGAATACAACTACGTCTCGCTCGGCAAGGACAATTTCCAGCTCGGCAACGGCCGCACGCGGGTGGGTGTCAACGAGCACCTGGTCAAGGCCGGCCTGAACTACCGGTTCTGATCGGCAAGGTTCCGGGCCGGCCCGTCAGCCGGCCCGGTGCGGGTTGCGGTATCGCGCGTGCGTCGCTGTCGCGCCGGCCGCAACCGGTCATGGGTGGAGCGTCATGTCTGGATTTGTCGCCCCTTCTCCGACATGACGTTCCATCCATGCATCACCACGGACGTGACATGCGCGCTTTGATTGTCGAGGACGAGCCGGAGCTCATGTCCTATCTCTCGCTGTTGCTCGGCAATGCGGGGATGGTCGTGGACCGCACGGATAGCGTGGAGACCGCACTCGCGGCCCTGCGGACGGCGCCGTTCGACATCGCCGTGGTCGACCGGCGCCTGCCCGATGGCGACGGGTTGTCGATCGTCAAGGCGATGGCCACGGCGGAGAACCGCCCGGCCTTCCTGATGCTGACGGCGCGCGACGCGAAGCCCGACGTGATCGAAGGGCTGAACGGCGGTGCCGACGATTATCTGGTCAAGCCGTTCGAGCCGGGCGAACTGATCGCACGAGTCCGCGTTCTCGCACGCCGGCGCAATCCCAAGCGTTCTCTTGTCCTCAGCGCCGGCAATCTCTCGCTCGACCTCGAAGGCCGCAATGCTTCGGTCGGAAAGGAGGCGCTCGACCTGCGCCGGCGCGAGGCGCTGATCCTCAAGGCATTGGTCCAGCGCACGGGCCGCGTCGTGACGCGCGACGTGCTGATCGAAGCGGTCTACGGCTTCGACGACCTGATCGAGTCGAACACGCTGGAAGCGCAGATCTCGCGGGTCCGGCGCAAGCTCCGCGATGCCGGCGCCGATGTCGAGATCACCTCCCTGCGCGGCATCGGCTATATCCTGAAGAAGGCCGAGCCGGCGCTTTAGCACATGGTTCGCACCGCGGTTGTCATTCCGGGGCGATCCGCAGGATCGAACCCGGAACCCACGACCGGGTGAGCCCGTCTGTCGCCAATTCGAAAGCGCCCACCCCGTCGTGGTTTCCGGGTTCTTCGCTGCGCGAAGCCCCGGAATGACAAGGGTGGTGCGAAGTCGCTGCGATCAGGCGTCGACAGCGTATCGCGTCGCTCAATCCAGCTACACGGTCCGGAAGGTCAACCGGATCGTCGTGCCGCCACCCTCCGTGTCGAGCAGATCGAGCGTGCCGCCATGGGCGGCCATGATGTCGCGCACGATCGTCAGGCCGAGCCCGGCGCCGGTCGAATGCGGCGACATCCGGTTGAACGGCTCGGTGACCTGCGCGCGCTTCGCGGCGGCGATGCCGATCCCATCGTCGCTGACCTCCAGCACGCTCCCGTCGATCACCTTGACCAGGATGGAGGAGCGCGCCTGCGCGTGGCGCAGCGCATTGTCGACGAGGTTGGCGAGCGCCGCGCGGGTGGTGGCCTCGTTGGCTGCGATCAGGACATCGCGCGGCCCTTCCTCTTCGAGTGCGATGCCGATGCCGTTGCTGAGCACGAGCGGGGCAAGATCGGCGAGCACGTCGCGGGCGAGCGCATTCAGCCGCAATGGCTCGAAGGGCAGCTCGGTGTTGTGCAGCCGGGCGAGCTGCAGCATCGAGGAGACGATGGTGGTGAGGCGGCTGACATCGGTCGTCAGCGCCAGGCGCTCGCCCTCGTCGGACAGCGAATCCACCTTGGTGCGCATCACCGCGAGCGGGGTGCGCAGTTCATGCGCGACATTGTTCATGAAGCGCCGCTGCACCTCCATATTGCCCGCGATCTGGTCCAGCGCCGAGTTCAGCGCCGTCGTCAGCGGCATCAATTCGACGGGTGTCTCCTCCGTCGGCAGCAGGCCGCGCGGCGCGCGCGGATCGATGCGGGCGGCGGCCTCGGCCGCGCTGCGCAGGCGGCTGGTGATATAGGACACCGACATGGCGATTGCCGCGGCGATCATGATCCCGAACACGACCGAGATCGCCGCGGCGGAACCTGCGATGGCACGCAGGAAATAGCCGAGGATGACGTCCCAGCCCGGCCGGCCGCCGCCGGTGGCGACGAGGATGCGGCTGCCGTCCTGCTCGGCGACATCGACCGAGAGCGCGTTGTCGCCGCCAACCCGCATCTGGGCCGCGATGGTCGGGCCGTCCAGCCGGATGTCGATCGGCAGGCCCGGCCGCAATTCTGGCGCATACTCGACGACGGAACGTCCATCGGAGACCAGATACCAGAGCAGCGGGCTGGCCTGCTCGATCTTGATCAGGCCCGGCGATTTCTCGACCTGCAGCGCCGCGCTGCCGGACGGGCGCACGCTTTGCCGAATGATCTGGGAGGTGACATCGTTGCGCAGGACGCCCGGGTCCTCGGTGATGAAGGTGAAGGCGAGCACGGCCGCGATGAAGGCGACGAACAGCACGATGCCGAGCAGCGTCAGCCGGATGGTGAGGGCGCGCGAGAGCGAGGTCATCGCCGGGCGCCCGTCAGCGGCCGCGCGCGTTTCGACGCAGGGGATATCGAAACGGTTTCAACGTTGCGGGTCGTCACGGAGCCTCTGTGCGGGTATGGCTTCTCGGGCCGGGGGCATCGCCCTGCCGGGCTCTGCATGGACCGTATCACCGTTGTCGTTCAACCCCCTCATGGACCGCCTCGCCTGATGCGTGCGCCGCGCGCCATGGCCGGACGATTCCGCCAGCGCCTGGCGCTGGCGGTTCTGCTCGCCGTCGCGCAGGTTCAGACGCCGGTCTTCGCGCAAGGCGTTCCCCAGCGAGACGATATCAGGCCCGGCCAATTGCCGACCGCGTCGCGCCATGACATCGCCAGGCTGGTCGATGGTGTGTTCGACACCGCGTCCAAGACGGTGAGCGTGCCGATCGAGCGCTCGCTGGCGCTGTTCGGCGAACCGAACGCCTATATCGTCGGCGGCGAGCTCAGCGGGTCTTTCGTGGTCGGCGGGCGGCATGGCAGCGGCGAATTGCGGTTCTCGGACGGGATGCCGATGCCGGTGATCTGGTCGGCGCTCTCGGTCGGCATCGGGCTCGGTGCCGATTACGGGCGGGTGATCATGCTGGTCTACGGGCTCGACCGGCAGGAGGATGTGTTCGGCACCTATACCAGCCTCGGCGGCAGCGCGCATTTCCTTGCCGGCGCGAATGCGACCATCCTCGCCTCCAGCCGGGCGCGGATCGTGCTGATCTCGTCCGGCCTGGGCTTGAGACTTTCGGGAGACCTTAGCCGGATTCGGATCGAGCCCGGCGGCGAGCCGGAGACGCTGCGCCCGCCCGCCGATATCTGCGGGGCGCCCGGCGGCTGCGCGCCGCCCGGCCGGCGCTGAGGCCGCGCGCAGGATCAGCGTTCGCGGCCGATATTGCGTTGAGCGACGGCATGGAGCTCGTCGAGGCGCTCCGAAATATCCATGGCGATCAGGCCGACCTCGCGGGTATCGGCGGCGCGGCGGACATAGAGCGGCTCGGACCAGAGGACGCAGCCGCGCCCGAAGGGCAGGGCGATGCTGGCGCGATCCCAGTTGTCGAGGTCGACACGCGCGCTGGTGACGGCCGCGAAGAGATAGATCGGTCTGCCGGTCACGCGGGCGAGCTGGACGGCGCCCTTGCCGGCGATGCGGGCAACCTTCGGCACATCGGCGGTGAGCATCAGGCTCGTGCCCTGGCGCAATGCGTCGCGCATCTCGAAGAAGGCCGGGACGGAGCGTTTCGCCATGATCTTTGCCGGGCTCTGCGTGCCGGAGCCGCGGATGCTGCGGAAGCCGGCGCGCTCGACCACAGAGCTGACGACCGCCCCGTCGAAAATGGAGTGAGGTCAGGACCGCGACGCGCGACGCCCCTTCCAGGGCGGCAAGGGTCAGCATCTGCTGGCCATGCCAGGTCAGGGCGATGAAGGGCTCGCGGTTGCGCTCCCAGGGCCGGGCGCCGGGAATGACCGGCTTGAAGCGCGTCGTCCGCTTGATCAGGTCGAGATAGGCGTGCAGGGCGCGGCCGGCGAGAGCCGCCGACCGGTCTGGGTTGAAGAGCATCGTCCGATCTCCACGATGAGAATCATCGGGAGTGGTCGGCGCGGCGGCTTGCTGGAACATTGCGCGGGCGCGAAAACGCCCATGAAATGGCCCCAAAGGCCCTTGTCAGTGCCGTCCGTGGCTGTGATCGGTCTTCAGGCGCCGTTCGATGAAGCGGCTATAGGAGCCCATGCCATAGCTGAACACGGCATAGACCAGCGCCGCGAAGATATAGCCCTCCAGCACCGCGATGCCCTGCCAGACCGGATCGCGCATCGCCGAGCGGACCGTGTCGAGGAAATCGAGCAGGCCGATGATGGTGACCAGCGTCGTGTCCTGGAAGAAGCCGATGAAGATGTTGACCAGCGGCGGGATGACGATCTTCAGCGCCTGCGGCAGCACGATCTTGCGCATCGACAGCCAGTAGCCGAGGCCGAGCGAAGCGGCCGCCTCGTGCTGGCCCTTTGGCACCGCCTGCAGGCCGCCGCGCACGGTCTCGGCGATATAGGCGCCGGCGAAGATGATGATCGCGACCTGGGCCCGCAGCAATTTGTCGATGGTCACGCCATCCGGCATGAACAGCGGCAGCATCACCGAGGCCATGAACAGGATCGAGACCAGCGGCACGCCCCGCACCATCTCGATGAAGACGACGGCGATGACCTGGATCGCGGGCAGCTTCGAGGAACGCGCCAGGGCCAGAAGCACGCCAAGGATGAAGCCGAAGGCGAGCCCGACCGAGGAGAGCATGAAAGAGAGCGGCAGGCCGCCCCAGTTTGTGGTGTTGACCACGCTGAGACCGAAGACCCCGCCATACATCAGCACGCCGCAGATGACGACGACGGCTAGCCAGAGCCAGAGCAGCCGGCGCGACCAGAAGCGCGGGATCATCGAGTAGATCATCGCGCCCAGGAAGAGCAGCACCGCCAGCGCCGGCCGCCAGTGTTCGTCATAGGGGAAGAAGCCGAAGATCATGAAGCGCAGCTTGGCCGCCAGGAAGGGCCAGCAGGCGCCGGCGCCGGCCGCGGCCTTGCAGGTCTGCGGCCCGCCCTCGACGATGGCGCGGGTGACGAGCCAGCCCCAGGCGCCGGTGACGAGCCGGTAGATCAGCCAGAGGCAGGCGAAGGTGACGACGGCATTGAGGGGCGAGCCGATATAGGGCTTGAGCAACGCGAACCAGCTGCGCGCCGGCCGCACCGGCCGTTCATCGGGGATGGCGGCGAGCGTGTTGAGCTGAGCGGTGTCGGTCATCTCAACGCTCCACCAGCGCGACGCGGGCGTTGTACCAGTTCATCAGCATGGAGATCGTGATCGACATGCCCAGATAGACCAGCATGAAGATCGCGATGCCCTCGATCGCCTGCCCGGTCTGGTTCATCGTCGTGTTGGAGACCATGACGAGATCGGGATAGCCGATGGCGATGGCGAGCGACGAGTTCTTGAAGGTCGAGAGGTAGGAGCTGGTCAATGGCGGGATGATCACGCGCAGCGCCTGCGGCAGCACGACGAGCCGCATGGTCTGGCGGTCATGCAGGCCGACCGCGCGCGCCGCCTCCCATTGGCCGCGCCCGACCGAGAGGATGCCGGCGCGCACGATCTCGGCGATGCCGGCCGAGGCAGAGAGAGCGAGCCCGACCAGCAGCGCGGTGAACTCGGGCGTGACCTGCAGGCCGCCGGTGATGCGGAAGCGCCCCTTCTCCGGCCAGTTCACCGCCATCTCGGGCTGGAAGACGAGCATGGCGAGAAGCGGCGGGATCACGAGCGCGAGCAGGACGAAGGGCCAGGCCATGCGGCTCTGGCCGGTGGCGACACGCTTGCGGCGGAAGGACGAGGCGATGACACAGGCGATGACGATGCCGAGCACGACGCCGGCCAGCACACCGGTATGGGCCGGCGACCAGCGCAGCGAGGGCACGATCAGGCCGCCATTGCTGAGGAAGACATCGGGCAGAATCTGCCAGGCGTCGCGCACCGGCGGGAAGACCGCGACGATGAGCGCGTACCAGAGGAAGAGATAGAGCAGCAGCGGCACGTTGCGCAGCGCCTCGACATAGAGCAGCGCCAGCGTCGAGAGCAGCGGGTTGCGCGACAGCCGGGCGATGCCGACGACGAGGCCGAGCACGCTCGAGATGATGACGGCGAAGACCGAGACCCAGATCGTGTTGAGCAGGCCGACCAGGATGGCGCGGCCATAGGTGTCGCCGGAATCGTAGGAGATGAAGGACTGGCTGATGACGAAGCCGGCCGGTCGCGACAGATAGTCGAAGCCGGTCGCGATGTTCTGAGCCGCCAGCTTCCGCGAGACGGTGCCGAAGAGATAGAGGCCGATGCCGACGACGAGCGCGACCGCGACGACCTGATAGAGCACGGCGCGGACGCGCACGTCATAGAGCAGCCGCACCGGGCTGGAATCGGAGATGGCCATCGGGCTGTTCCGGGCTGGGGACGCATCGGCCGCGCGGCGGCCGATGGTCTCAGGTCAATCGAGGGAACGCACGTCAGGCAGAGTTCACCGGAAGGGCGGGGAGTAGATCAGGCCACCCTTGTTCCAGAGCTGGTTGGGGCCGCGGCTGAGGCCGAGCGGGGTCTTCTCGCCGAGATGGCGCTCGAAGAGCTCGCCGTAATTGCCGAGCTGCTTGATGGCGTTATAGGCCCATTTGTTGTCGATGTTCAGCATCTTGCCGAGGTCGCCGTTGACGCCGAGCAGGCGCTGGACCTCGGGGTCCTTGCTCTTCAGCTGTTCGTCGATATTGCCCTTGGTGATGCCGGATTCCTCGGCCGCGATCAGGGCGTTGACCGTCCAGGAGACGATGTCGCGCCAGTTGCTGTCGTTCTGGCGGACGACGGGAGCGAGCGGCTCCTTCGAGATCGTCTCGGCAGGATCACGTATTGCTTCGGGTCGTTGGCGATGGCGCGCACCGAGGCGAGGTCCGAGCGGTCGGTGGTGATGACGTCGCAGCGGCCGGAGAAGAAGGCATTGCGCCATTCGTCGGGATTCTCGAAGACGACCGCCTCGTACTTGATGTTGCGCGGTTTGAAATAGTCTTCGAGGTTCTGCAGCGTCGTCGTGCCCGGCAGGATGCAGACCGCCGACTGGGAGAGTTCGGCCGCGCTCTTCACGCCGAGCTTGCTCGAGACCATCAGGCCCTGGCCGTCATAGAAGACGACCGGCGCGAAATCGAGGCCGAGCGAGGTGTCGCGCGAGAAGGTCATCGTGGTCTGGCGCGAGAGCAGGTCGACCTCGCCCGATTGCAGGCCCTGGAAGCGGACATTGGTGTTCAGCGGAACGAAATCGACCTTGTCCGGCACGCCGAAGACGGCGGAGGAGACGGCGCGGCAGACATCGGCGTCGAAGCCCTGGCGGACGCCCTTGTCGTCGGCGTAGGAGAAGCCCGGGGCCGTCGGGGAGACGCCGCAGAGCACCTTGCCGCGCTTCCTGACGGCTTCGAGCGTCGCCTGCGCCGAGGCCGGCGCGGCGTAGAGGGAAAAGGCCGCAGCGGCGAGACCGAATGCGACCAGTTTACTGAACATCTTGGACATAGGCGTTTCCCCTTGTGCGTGCCTGTCATCGGCGCGTCGAAAGCGAGCCTATTGGGGCGTGATGGCGTCCGCAAGAGCGTTGCAGGCGTCCGCCGCGCAGGATTTTCGATCCTCGCGTCACAGCACGTGAGCTTCGTCCGGCAGTGACGGCTTGCCCCCTTCGCTGTAGGCTTGGTTCGAAACCGGATGAAATCCTTGACACCGCGCCTCGCCCCTTTCCTGCTGCTGTGGGTTCCGCTGGCACTGGCCGGGCTGGGGCTCGGCGCGGTCGTCGAGTTCGTGCGCGCGGGCGATGCGCTCCAGCGCGAGGGAACGACGCTGCACCGTGTCGTCTCGCAGCGCGTCGAGCAGCATGACGCACATCTCACCAGCCTCGCCGCGGTGCTCGCCAGCTCGAACGCGGAATCGGCGAGCTTCCGGGCGGTGGTCGAGGCGATGCAGCGCTTCTATCCGCGCATCGCCGCCGTGGAGTTGATCGAGACCGTCTCGACCGGCGGCATGCCGCCCAGTCTCGCCGATTTCGATCCGGCGACCTTGTCGGCGCGGGTGACCGCGCTGGCGCCGGGCCAGGCCGTCACACTCGCGAGCCGCTCGGGGAGCCCGTTCTATGCGCTGGTGAAGCGCGTGCCGGATGTCGGCCATGGGCCGCGGGCGCTGGTACTGGTCATCGATGCCAAGCTCCTGACCGAGCCGGAGGGCGGCTTGCCCGGGGATGCCGCGCTGAAACTGAGCGACGCTTCGGGGACTGCGATCGTCCAGCATGACTGGCCGCTCGTGCAAGGCACGCCGATCCCGGAACTTTCCTTCGCGAAGGCACTGGGGAGCCGGTCGCAGCCGTTGGTGCTGGAGCTGGCGCGGCGGCCGGCCTTGGCCGAGCTGTTGCCGCCGGGGCTGCTTTTCGGCTGGCCGATCGCTGCGGGTCTTGGCCTGTTCCTGCTGCTGGCGGTGCTGCGCGAGCGGCGCGCCGGCCGGCGCGCGCGCGAGGCGGTGCGCCTGCACGAGCATGACGCGCGGCTTGCCCATGCGATGCGGGTCAACACGGTCGGCGAGATGGCTTCCGGCATCGCCCATGAGATCACCCAGCCCCTGACCGCGATCCTGAGCCAGAGCCAGGCGGGCTTGCGGCTGGCCCGGTCGGGGGAGGCGGCACCCGGCGAGCTCACCGGCGTGCTCGAGGCCAATGTCCGGCACGCGCGCCGGGCCGGCGAGATTCTCGAACGGCTGCGGGCCTATGTGACGCGGCGCGAGCCGCAGCGGCAGCCGCAGAGCCTCAACCGGATCGTCCGCAATGTGGTCGAGCTCATCCAGCGCGACCTGCAGGAGCGGGAGGTCGCGTTGCGGTTGGACCTGAGCGAGCCAGGGCTGCAGGCGCTGCTCGACCGCGTCTCGATCGAGCAGGTCGTGCATAATCTCGTCCGCAATGCGGCCGAGGCCGTCGAGGCCATGCCGGCCGGGCGGCGCGAGATCGTGCTGGCCACGCGGCTCGTCGACGGCGAGGCGGAGATCACGGTGGCGGATGACGGGCCGGGCATCGCCGAGGCGGACATGGCCCGCCTGTTCGAGCCGTTCTTCACCACCAAGAGCAGCGGCATGGGGCTCGGCCTGCCGCTTTGCGAGCGCCTGGTCGAGGCGGCCGGCGGGCGGATCGCCGCGCGCAACGGGTCCGAGCGCGGCGCGGTCTTCAGCGTGCGCTTTCCGGCGCTGGCGAGCGAGCTCGGGATGGCGGCGGAATGAAGCCCGCGCCACGGATCGTCTACCTGATCGACGACGATTTCGATGTGCGCGATGCGCTCGTGCTGCTCCTGCGTACGATGGGCTTCGCGCCGCGGCCCTTTGCCGGCGTGCAACCCTTTCTCGACCGACCCGATCCGCGACGGGACGGCTGCCTCGTCGCCGATATCCGTATGCCCGGCACCTCCGGTCTGCAATTGTTGGAGCGCATGGCCAATGAGGCCGGCGGCATGCCCACGGTGATGATCACCGGCCATGGCGATGTCGCCGCCTGCCGACGCGCCTTCAAGGCCGGCGCGGTCGATTTCCTGACCAAGCCGATCGACGAGCAGGTGCTGTTGGAGGCAGTCGAGGCGGCTTTCGCCGCGCTCGATCAGCGCAACCAGGCCGAGGCGGTGCGTGCCGGGCGCGACGCGCTCAAGGCGAAGCTGACCCAGCGCGAGCGCGAGATTCTCGATCTCGTCGCCGAGGGGTTGTCGACAAAGGAGATCGCGCGGGCGCTCGATGTCTCGCCGCGGACCGTGGAGACACACCGCGCCAACATCGCCGAGAAGCTCGGGGCAGGGTCCGTCGCGGAGATGGTCCGCTTCGCGCTGGAGGGATAGGGCGCGGCTCTCCGTAGAACTACCGAGAAGGCTCCGGCACCGCACCGATCAAAACGTCCGACGGGACCGGCTAATTTGCGGTCATCGAGCTTACGGCTCGCCCTCGCATTTCCCGGAGAGATCATGACCCAGATCCGTTTCGCCGCCGCTGCCGTTGTGCTCGCGCTCGTTCCGGCCGCTGCCGGCGCCCAGGTCCTGCAGGAGCGCAACATGCCGCTCGCCATCGCCCAGGAAATCGCCCAGGCGACCGTCGAGGCCTGCACGGCCAAGAACTTCAACGTCACCGCGACGGTCGTCGACCGTGCCGGCGTCACCCGCGCCGTGCTTCGTGCCGACCGGGCTGGCCCGCACACCGTCGCGGCCAGCCGCGACAAGGCCTTCACCTCGGCCTCGGCCCGCAATGCCACCGCAGCGATGGCCGAAGGCGTCGAGAAGAACCCGGCCCAGCGCAACGTGGCCGCGATCGAGGGCTTCCTGCTGCTCGGCGGCGGCGTGCCGGTCAAGGTTGGCGACGAGGTGATCGGTGCCGTCGGCGTCGGTGGTGCTCCGAACGGCCTGATCGACGAGGAGTGCGCCAATGCCGGCATCGAGAAGGTGAAGGCCAAGCTCCGCTGAGCCCGGGCCACGGATGAAACAAGGCAGGCGGCTGCGGAAGCGGCCGCCTGTTTCGTTGCATATTCGCATAAGGGAGCGCCGCGATGGCGAGGATGTTGCTGATTGCCGTAGCCCTGATCGCGGCCAGCCTGACCGGACGAGCCGTCGCGCAGACGCCGCCCGATGCGGCCGAACTCGCCGCCTATCGCGGCCTGCATGCCGCGGCGGCTTCGGGCGATGTCGCGGCGATCCGCAAGCTCGCGGGAGCAGGCGAGGGGCTCGATCAGCGCGACGGCAACGGCCGTGCGCCGCTGCATGTCGCCGCCTTCCGCGGCCAGGTCGAGGCGATCCGCGCGCTGATCGGCGCCGGTGCGGACCCCGGGCTGTTCGACAACCAGCGCTATGACGCGGTCACCATCGTCTCCGTTACCGACGATGTTCCGGCGCTGAGGGCCTTGCTGGCTTCCGGCGCCTCGGCCAAGCTCACCACCAGCCGCTATGACGGGACGGCGCTGATCGCCGCCGCGCATCTCGGCCATGACGGCATCGTCCGCGAACTGATCAAGGCGGGGGCGCCGCTCGACCATGTCAACAATCTCGGCTGGACCGCCTTGATCGAGGCCGTGATCCTCGGCGATGGCGGCAAGCGCCATGTCGAGACCGTGCGGGCGCTGGTTGCGGCCGGTGCCAACCGCGATCTCGCGGACAACCAGCGCGTCACGCCGCTGCGGCATGCCCGTGCGCGCGGATATGCCGCCATTGTCGCGTTGCTGGAGGCAGGTGCTCCTCGCTGAGGCCATGCCCCGCGCCTGCGCGCGGAAGCCGCCGTCCGCTGCTTCGACTTTACGCAAAACCGCCACGCAGTTTTGCCGGAATCGCTCTAGGCAGAGGGCTCGGCCGCACCCATAGGGCGATGGCCAATGCGAGGGGGCTCCATGACGATCGCCGGCTTGCTGGAGCCGTTCAGCACGGGACAGGTTTCGGCCTGCATCCTCGTTGTCTTCCTGACGGCGATCATGCGGGGCTATACCGGCTTCGGCTTCGCGCTGGTGGCCGTGCCGCTGCTCGCGCTGATTGCCGATCCCGTCACCGCGGTGCCGATGGTGCTGCTGCTCGAAGTGGCCGGCAGCCTGCAATTGCTGCCGGGCCTGTGGCGCTCGGCGCATCTGCGCTCGGTGATGCTGCTTGTCGGCGGCGCCCTGCTGGCGACGCCGATCGGGCTCTATGGCCTCGCCGCCCTGCCGGCCGACGTGATGCGCCTGATCATCGCGCTCGTGGTGCTCGCGACGACCTGCGCGCTCGCTGCCGGGCTGAAGGCAAGCCGCGAGCCGGGCGCGCCCGCAACCTTCGGCGTCGGCATCGTCTCCGGCCTGCTCAACGGCGCTGCCGCGATGAGCGGCCCGCCCGTCGTGCTGTTCTACCTCAACGCCCAGACGGCGATGCATGTCGGGCGTGCTTCGATCATCCTGTATTTCCTGTTGTCGGACACGGTCGCGATCGGCTTCGCGGGCGCGTCCGGGCTTTTGGGCGCTTCCACGGCTGTGCTGGCGGCAGTGACCATCCCCGCGCTCTTCGTCGGGCAGATGATCGGGACGCGGCTGTTCCGCTCCGCCTTGCAGCGCCATTATCGCATCGTCGCGATCGTGATCCTGCTCGCGGTCAGCGGCTTCGCCATCGCGCAGTCCGTCCATGCGCTTTGGGGGAGCGGCAGCTAGGGCGGTCCCGGCCGCTTGCATTTCGGGCCAGGCGGCTATCATACGCGCGTGGCCGGGCGGCCTTCCCGCGCCCGGCACGTCTGGCACGGACATGCGATGGGCCCTTCCGCTCCCGATACCGAGACCCTGACCCCGCGCCAGCGGCAGATCCTCGACCTCGTGCAGGATCTCGGCTTCACCACGATCGAGACATTGGCCGAGCGCTTCGGAGTCTCGGCGCAGACGGTGCGCCGGGAGATCATCCGCCTGCAGGCCGGCAATTTCCTGCAGCGCTTCCATGGCGGGGCCGGGCTCGCCTCCGGCGGCATCCGCTCGGCTTATGCCCAGAAGCTGACGGTCTCGCCGCGCGGCAAGGAGCGGATCGGCGCTGCGGTGGCGCGCATCGTGCCGCCCGGTGCCTCGGTCTTCCTCGATGTCGGCACCACGGTCGAGGCGGCGGCCCGGGCGCTGATCAACAAGCCCGGCCTCAGGGTGGTGACGGCGAGCGTCTCGGTCGCCCAGATCTTCTGCAGCCATGGCGTCTTCGACGTGGTGGTGACCGGCGGCACGACGCGCGGCGCCAATGGCTCGCTCGTCGGGCAGGCCGCGATCGCGAGCATCATGGGCTTCCGCTTCGATTACGCCATCATCGGCCTCGGCGGCTTCGACGATGACGGCGCGCCGATGGATTTCGACCTTGAGAAGATCGCGGTCCGGCAAGCCGCAATGGGCCGCGCCCGGCAGAGCCTGGCGCTGGCTGACCATACCAAGTTCGAGCAGACCGGCACGGCCCGGATCGCGCCGCCCGAGGCGCTGAGCCTCGTCGTCGTCGATGCCGAGCCGACCCTGCGCCTGCGCGCAAGCTGGGAGCGCAGCGCTACGCGCTGGCTCGTGGCCTGAAGCGACTTTTCCTCCTGCCAAATCTTTAGCCGGCACCCTTGCGTCGGTGATCGCTTTTGATCAGGATGGAAGAAATCTTACACGAGCGCCGTCAGGGCGCCGCCGCTTCCAGGGAGGTTGCCATGCTGCGCGCCAAGATCGCGTCCCTTTGCCTGCTTGCTTTCGGGATCGGGCTCGCCGGCCCCGCCCAGGCGCAGGATTGCGCCAATCGCGGGACGCTCGATGCCCGCTATTGCGACGCCAATCGCGACCTGCTCGCCGATACGCCGACCGATGCGGCGAAGCAGAAGGACCCGGACACGCTGATCTTCTCCTACACGCCGGTGGAGGATCCGTCGGTCTACGAGAACGTCTTCGCCGATTTCCTCGCCCATCTCAGCAAGGCGACCGGCAAGAAGATCAAATGGTTCGGCGCGGAATCCTATGCCGCGCAGGTCGAGGCGATGCGCTCGGGCCGCCTCCATATCGCCGGCGTCGCCAGTGGCCCCACGCCCTTCGCGGTCAATCTCGCCGGCTTCGTGCCGATCGTCGCGATGGCCAAGAAGGACGATTCGATCGGCTATACGCTGCAATTGATCGTGCCGAAGGACTCGCCGATCAAGACCATCGCCGATCTCAAGGGCAAGCGCGTCGCCCATGTCGCGCCGTCCTCGAACTCCGGCGATACCGCGCCGCGCATCCTGTTCAAGGAGAAGGGCATCGTGCCCGGCAAGGACTACGAGGTGCTTTATTCCGGCAAGCACGACAACTCGATCATGGGCGTGGTCAACAAGGACTACGACGCCGCGCCGGTCGCCTCCAGCGTGGTCGAGCGCATGGCGGATCGCGGCATGTTCAAGCGCGACGATATCCGCATCGTCTATGAATCGAGCCCGTTCCCGCGCACGGCCTTCGGCCTCGCGCATGACCTCAAGCCCGAGCTGCAGGCCAAGATCAAGCAGGCCTTCCTGAGTTTCGACTTCCTGAATTCCGGCCTCGCCAAGGAGTTCAAGGACACCAAGGGCTTCAAGGAGCTGAGCTACAAGGATGCTTGGGGCGACATCATCCTGATCCAGAGGGATAGCGGCATCACCTATACCCAGGACGGCCTCTCGAAGCTGAAGGGCGATTGATGTCGGCTGTTTCTGGGGCTGCGGCCGGCGGCGCTCCGCTGCTGGCCGTCGCGGGGCTGGCCAAGGTCTATCCGACCGGCAAGAAGGCGCTGGGCGGGGTCGATGTCGTCATCGATCGGCCGCAGCTCGTGGCGGTGATCGGGTCGTCCGGCGCCGGCAAGAGCACCTTCATCCGCTGCATCAACCGGCTGGTCGAGCCGACCGCCGGCAGCGTCAGGCTCAATGGCGAAGATATCGTCGCGCTCGACCGCAAGGGCCTGCGCGCGGCCCGGCGCCGGATCGGCATGATCTTCCAGGAATATAACCTGGTCGAGCGGCTCAGCGTCATGCAGAACGTGCTTTCGGGGCGGCTCGGCTATACCGGCCTCTTCGCCTCGCTGCGCTACCGCTTCCCGCCCGAGGATATCCAGGCCGCCTTCGCGCTGCTCGATCGCGTCGGGCTCGACGGCTATCACAACCAGCGGGCGGATGCGCTCTCCGGCGGCCAGCGCCAGCGCGTCGGCATCGCACGCGCCCTGATGCAGCGGCCGGACCTGCTGCTGCTGGACGAGCCGACCGCGAGCCTCGATCCCAAGACCTCGCGCCAGATCATGCGGCTCGTGCGCGAGCTTGTCGCCGAGCGCCAGACCCCGGCGATCATCAATATCCACGACGTCGCGCTCGCCCGTGCCCATGCCGACCGCATCATCGGCATGAAGGACGGGCTGATCGTCTTCGACGCCGAGGCCTCCGCCCTGACCGATGCGGCGCTGACCCGGATCTATGGCGAGGAGGATTGGTCGACCCCGCAGGACGAGGACGACGAGGCCCCCGCCGCGCCGGCAATCGCCACAGCACAGGTCGGCGCGTTGTCATGACGACGGCTGCCGCTTCCTATCCCAGCCGCTGGCGCGCGCCGAGCATCTTCGGCAGCCCCGGCCGGCGGCTCGCCTTCTGGGCGCTGGTCTGCGCCTATCTGGTCTGGTCGCTCTCGACGCTCAATGTCGACACAGCCCGGATGCTGGCGGGCCTGCCGCGCGCCTGGAATATCCTGGCTCGGATGATGCCGCCCGATTTCAGCCGCTGGGAACTTCTGCTCACTGGCATGGTCGAGAGCGTCCAGATCGCCATCGCCGCGACGATCATCGGTGCGGTCCTGTCGATTCCGATCGGCATCGCTGCTTCGGCCAATCTCTCGCCAAAGCCGCTCTATCTGCTGGCGCGCGGCTTCATCGTGACGGGCCGGACCTTCCACGAGGTGATCATCGCGATCTTCTTCGTCAAGCTTTTCGGGTTCGGGCCGGTGGCGGGCTTGCTGACGCTCGCCTTCTCCTCGGCGATCTTCCTCGGCAAGATGCTGGCCGAGGACATCGAGAACATGAAGCCCGGCCCGGTCGAGGCGATCCGTGCGACCGGCGCGAGCTTCGGCCAGACCTTCTTCTACGCGGTGGTGCCGCAGGTTCTCGTCAAGACGCTGGGCGTGCTGATCTACCGGCTCGATTCCAATCTCCGGCACTCGACCGTGATCGGCATCGTCGGCGCCGGCGGCATCGGCCAGACGCTCTCGGCCTCGTTCTCGCGCTACGATTTCGACTTCGCCAGCGCGATCCTGCTGACGATCGCGGCGATGGTCGCCTTCGGCGAATGGTTCAGCGACTGGGCCCGGCGGAGGCTGAGATGACGGTGCATCAGCTCCCGCAGGACCGCGCTCCATTGCGCCGCTATCCCGACCAGTGGGAACGCTATTCGCTGCGCGAGCGCATCGTGCAGTGGATCTGGCTCGGTGGCATCGCCATCGCCGCCGCCTGGTCGGTCTCGGCGCTCGATATCGAATGGGCCTTCTTCGCCGATGCCCATGAGCAGGCGGCCGACCTGATCTCGCGGATGTGGCCGCCGCGCTGGACCTATCTGCCGCGCATCGTCCAGCCGCTGATCGAGACGCTGCATATCGCGACCTTGGGCACGATGATCGCCATCGTCTTCGCCCTGCCGGTCGCCTTCCTCGCCGCCCGCAACACCACCTACAACCAGGCGACCTGGCTGATCGGCCGGGCCATGCTGGTCATGTCGCGCTCGATCAACACGGTGATCTGGGGCCTCCTCTTCGTCGCGATCTTCGGGCCGGGGCCGGTCGCCGGCATCTGCGCGGTCGCGGCGCGCTCGATCGGCTTCATCGCCAAGCTCGTCGCCGAAGCGATCGAGGAGGTCGATGCCGGCCAGATCGAAGCGGTGGAATCGACCGGGGCCAGCACCTTGCAGGTCTATGGCGTCGCGATCCTCCCGCAGATCCTGCCCGTGCTGATCGGCACCTCGATCTATCGCTGGGACATCAATGTGCGGGAATCGAGCGTGCTCGGCTTCGTCGGCGCCGGCGGCATCGGGCTCCTGCTCTACGCTTCGATCAACCAGTTCGCCTGGTCGCAGGCGATCGTGATCCTGATCGCCATCCTCGGCATCGTCATCATCAGCGAGGCGCTCTCGGCTTATGTCCGCTCCCGCATTGTCTGAACCGTTGGCCGAGACCGCCTTTCCCGGCGGCCTGTCCGCCCTCGTCGACCGCTATGACGGCTTCCTGCTCGACCAATGGGGCGTGCTGCATGACGGCACGCGGCCCTATCCCGACGCTGTCGCCTGCCTCGAACGCCTGCGGGCGGCCGGCAAGGCCGTGATCATCCTCTCCAATTCGGGGCGGAGCGGGCGCGACAACGAGGCCGTGCTCGCCGGCATGGGCTTTCCCCGCCATCTCTATGACCGGGTGGCGTCGGCGGGTGACGATGCGCGAGAGGCGCTGCTGGAACGCGCCGAGCCGGCCTATCGCGATCTCGGCGCGCGCTGCCTGCTGCTGGCGCGGCCGGGCGAGGATCGTCTGGCTGCCGGGCTCGGGCTGACGCTGGTGGAGACGCCGGAGGCCGCCGATTTCCTGTTCGTGATGAGCATGGACCCCGACAGCCAGTCGGTCGCGGGCTGGAAGCCGGTACTGGAGCAGGCCTTGCAGTACGGCCTGCCGATGGTCTGCGGCAATCCCGACCGCTACCGCGTCCATGCCGACGGCACGCTGCACGAGGCGCCGGGGTTGGCCGCGCTGATCTACGAGGAGATGGGCGGGACGGTGCATTACCACGGCAAGCCGCATCCGCGGATCTACCGGAGCTGCCTGCGCTATCTGGACCGCCCGGCCGAGCGCCTGCTCGCCATCGGGGATTCGCTGGAGCATGACGTTGCGGGCGCGGCGGGGGCCGGAATCGACGTCGCCTTCATCGCGGGCGGTATTCATCGCGGCGATCTCGACTGGACGGCAGACGGCAAGGTCGATCCCGAAAGCTGCCGGCGGCTGTTCGCGCGGGAAGGCTTGCAACCGCGCTACGGTCTGTCCTGGTTCGCCTGGGGCTGATCCGGGCGGGCCAATGTCGACCCGTTCGTCGCCGTCCCGCCTGAGAAGGCGTGGCGCACCCGCTTGTTCCACGGCGTCCGCATCGCAGGTTGTTGAATGGCGATCGGAGAAATCATCCTCTTGTAAAATTTCACAACATGTCTACGCTTCCACCCAACGGGCGCCGATCAAGAGCGTCCTTGTGGAGGAAACCGGGAATGGCGCGCAACGCGGCCCAGCCCCGCGAGGTCGAGACGGACGAGGCATCTGCGCCGAAGCGGCGCAATCGCGTCAACCTGTTCGAACTCGCCTATGAGCGCATCGAGGCGCTGCTGATCACCTGCGAATTGCCGCCGGGGCGCTTCCTTTCGCTGCAGGACCTCCAGGACATGACCGGCTACGGTCGCACGCCGGTCCACCATGCCGTCAACCGTCTGGCGGCGGATACGCTGATCGTCGTCCGCCCGCGGCATGGCCTCCAGGTCGCGCCGATCGATCTGGCACGGGAGCGCGTGCTGCTGCAGCTGCGCCGTGATCTCGAGCGCTTCGTCATCGGGCTGGCGGCCGAGAGGGCCGGGCCCTCCCATCGCAACCAGATCCTGCATATCGAGCGCCTGCTGCGTGAGCGCCGCGACAGTCTGAGCCTGGCCGATTTCAACACGCTCGACCGCCGGATCGACGAGACCGTGCTGGCGGCTGCGGCCGAGCCCTTCCTCCAGCACACGCTGCGCCCGCTGCACACGATCTTCCGGCGCATCGGCTTCATCTATCACAGCGCGATGCCGCAGCGGGTCGGCCTCGCGGTTTCGATCGACCATCATATCGCGGTGCTGAACGCCATCGCGGCGCGCCGGGCGGACGAGGCCGTCGCCGCCTCGGATGCGCTGATCGGTTTCGTGGACGCCATGTTCGACGAACTGGAAGCGGCGATCGACCCATCCCTGCTGGATTGCAGGGTCGAGCCGCTGCTGAAGACCTGACGGAAGGGATTACCGGACCATGCGCATTGTCTTCCATGGCGAGAACGCCGCCTCCTTCAGCCACGGCTTCGCCGGGCTGGTCGGCGACGAGGCCGAAATCCGGCTCCTGCCCGATCATCTCGAAGGAGGGGCCGACCAGAAAGCCTATGCCGAGGCCGAGGTCATCGTCGGCGTGAAGTTCGATGCCAGCCTGCCCCAGCCCGCCGGGCTCAAGCTGTTCCATGTGCCGGGCGCCGGCTACGACATGGTCGACCTCGGCGCGTTGCCGGCGTCCGCTGCCGTCTGCAACTGCTTCGGCCATGAGCAGGCGATCGCGGAATATGTGATGGCGGCGCTGCTGGCCCGCAACGTTCCGCTCGCCGATGCCGATCGGCGCCTGCGCCAGGGCGACTGGGCCTATTGGGCCGGAGCGCCCGAGCGCGTCCATGGCGAGATCGCCGGCCAGACCATCGGCCTTCTCGGCTTCGGCCATATCGGCAAGGCGATCACGGCGCGGGCCAAGGCCTTCGAGATGAAGGTCCATGTCGCCAATCGCAGCGCCGTGCCGGCTTCGCCGCTGGTCGACCGCGCCTTCACGCTCGACCAGCTCGCGGAATTCTGCGGCTCGGTCGATGTCGTCGTCGTCTCCGTACCGTTCACCGCGGAGACCAAGGGTATCGTCGGCGCGGACGCCTTCGCGGCGATGCGGCCGGGCGCGGTCGTGATCAATGTCGGGCGCGGCCCGACCATCGACGAGCAGGCGCTGTATGATGCGCTGAAAGCCGGCCGGATCGGCGGGGCCGTCATCGACACCTGGTATCGCTACCCCAGCGCTGGGGACAGCAATCCCTTGCCCGCAAATCTGCCTTTCCACGAGCTTTCAAACGTTTTAATGACGCCGCACATGTCCGGATGGACGAGCGGCACGATCAGCCGCCGGCAGGGGGTCATTGCCGACAACATCAAGCGCCGCTTCGGCGGCGAGCCGCTCGTCAATGTCGTGCGCGCGAGCGCCTGACACGACGACAGGAACGACGTTCTTCCCGAACCGGCCACAAGAAGCCGGGCCATGACAAGCGGCACTGCCGCAGCAGAGGAGACACCAGGTGAAACTGCTCAAGCATCTCAAGATTGCCGGCATGGCTCTCGCGCTCGGCGCCGGCATGCTCGCCGCCGGCCAGGCCTCGGCCCAGACGGTCACCGACATCATCAAGCGCGGCTCGGTGAAGATCGGCGTGCTGATCGGCGCGCCGCCTTACGGTTCGGTCGATTCCCAGGGCAACGCGATCGGCTATGACGCCGACGTCATCGCGCTGATCGGCAAATATCTCGGCGTGAAGGTCGAGATGGTGCAGTTGACGCCGCCGGCCCGCATCCCGGCGCTGGAAGCCAACAAGGTCGACTTCCTCGTCGCCACGCTGGCGCCCACGCCCGAGCGTGCCAAGGCGGTGATGTTCTCGATCCCCTACAGCGCCTTCCAGACCGGCATCTACGCCAAGAAGGGCGTCGCCATCAAAACCTGGGCGGACCTGAAGGGCAAGAAAGTCGGCGTCAACCGCGGTTCCAGCGTCGAGCGCGAGTTCACCAGCCGCGAGAAGGAGCTGAACCTCACCATCCTGCGCTTCGAGGACGACGCCACCACCATGCAGGCTCTGTTCTCCGGCCAGGTCGAGGCGATCGCCGGCCCGGACGCCCAGGCCAATGCGGCCATGAAGGCGCGCGGCGAGACCGAGACCGAGCTCAAGTTCGTCTTCGGCGTGCAGCCGAATTCGATGACCATGCGCAAGGACGCCTATGAATTGCGCCAGTGGCTCAACAACTTCATCTACTACGTCAAGCAGAACGGCGAGCTCGACGCGATCGCCCAGAAGTGGGTCGGCAGCTCGCTGCCACCGCTTCCGACCTTCTGATCGGACGTTCCGATCGGGTTTTCCGATCGGATCCGCTGATGTCCCGGCGCGCCATTTGAACGCGCCGGCGACCCCTCGTCGACCTTTCCGGACGAAGGAGCGCGCCGTTGCTCTTCCAAGACGTCTTTTCCAAATGGCCGATGATCCTCAATGGGGTCTGGCTCACGATCGCGCTGTCCTTCGTCGCGATCGGGCTCGGCCTCGTGCTGGCGACGGCGATGACCGCGCTGCGCAGCCTCGCCGGGAGCTGGGCCGGCTATATCGTCGACGCCTATGTCGAGCTGATGCGCAACACGCCGTTCCTGGTGCAGCTCTTCATGATCTTCTTCGGGCTGCCGCAGCTCGGCATCCGGCTGAACGGGCTCGAAGCCTCGGTGCTGGCGATGACGCTCAACCTTGCCGCCTATGCGACCGAGATCATCCGCGCCGGCGTCGACTCCATTCATAAATCGCAGATCGAGGCCGGGCTCGCGCTCGCCATGACCAAGTGGCAGGTGCTGAAGCATGTCGTGCTGCAGCCGGCCTTCGCCCGGGTCTGGCCGGCGCTGTCGAGCCAGTTCGTGCTGATGATGCTGGCCTCCAGCATCTGCTCCTTCGTCTCGGTGCAGGAACTGTCCGGCACGGCGGCGATCATCGAGCAGGACACGTTCCGCTCGTTCGAGACCTATATCGTCGTCACCGTGCTCTATCTGGTGCTGGCGCTCTCCTTCAAACTCTTCCTGAACTGGCTCGGCCGGAGGCTCTTCCCGCAGGTGTCGGGCCTCGCCCGTCTCACCGAAGCGCATGGGGAGGCCGCCTGATGCAGACCTTCGGTTGGCCCGAGGCCCTCTTCATCCTGCGCTCCGCCGGCTGGACGCTGGCGCTGACGGCGATCGCCTTCTTCATCGGCAGCATCATCGGCGGCGCCTTCGCGATCATGCGCCTGTCGCGGCTGCGCTGGCTGCGCCGCTTCGCATCGGGCTACATCCTGGTGATCCAGTCGATCCCGGTGCTGATGGTGCTGTTCATGAGCTATTACGGGCTCTCGGCTCTCGGCATCGAACTGCCGCCCTTCCTCGCGGCCTCGGCCTCGCTGTCGATCTACGTCTCGGCCTATCTCGCCGAGATCTGGCGCGGCTCGATCGAATCCGTGCCGCGCCAGCAATGGGAGGCCTCGGCCTCGCTGGCGCATACGACGGCGCAGACCTACCGCCATGTCATCCTGCCGCAGGCGGTGCGCATCTCGCTGCCGCCGACGGTCGGCTTCCTGGTCCAGCTCGTGAAGAACACCTCGATCGTGCAGGTCGTCGGCTTCGTCGACCTGATGCGCGCCGGCATGCTGGTCAACAACGCGACCTACCAGGCCTTCCAGATCTTCACCCTCGTCGGGGCGATCTATTTCGCGATCTGCTTCCCGCTCTCCCGGCTCAGCCGCCATCTCGAAAAGGTGATGAATGCCAGCCGTTCTCATTGAAGGCATCCACAAGCGCTTCGGTTCGCTGGAGGTGCTGAAAGGCGTCTCGCTCAGCGTCGATGCCGGACAGGTCGTCGCGATCATCGGCCGCTCGGGCTCGGGCAAGTCGACCCTGCTGCGCTGCATCAACGGGCTCGAGACCTTCCATGCCGGGACGATCGAGGTCGCCGGCCACATGCTGACGCAGGACCCGACGAAGCTGCGCGAATTGCGCAAGGATGTCGGCATCGTCTTCCAGAGCTACAACCTGTTCCCGCATCTCACCGTGGGGCAGAACATCATGCTCTCGCCGCGCATCACCAAGAACGTGCCGCAGGCGCAGGCTATGGCGCTGGCCAAGGACGTGCTGGCGCAGGTCGGGCTTTCCGAGAAGTTCGACAGCTATCCCGACAACCTCTCCGGTGGCCAGCAGCAGCGCGTCGCGATCGCCCGTTCGCTGGCGATGCAGCCCAAGGTGATGCTGTTCGACGAGGTGACCTCGGCGCTCGACCCGGAGCTGACCGGCGAGGTTCTGCTAGTCATGGAGAAGCTCGCCAAGGGCGGCATGACCATGCTGCTGGTGACGCACGAGATGAATTTCGCGCGGACCGTCGCGGACAGGACCATCTTCATGCACCAGGGGCTGATCTGGGAGAGCGGGCCGTCGAAGGAGCTCTTCGCCAATCCGCAGACGCCGGAGCTCGCCAATTTCGTCAAGGCCGGCGCTCACTGAGCGCACGGCAGGAGGTCGGGCCGGCTCAGTAGACGGCCGTCGCCTCGACTTCGACCAGGAATTCCGGCCGGCTGAAGCCGGAGACGATCACCAGCGTCGAGGCCGGCTTGACCGGGCAATCGGCCAACGCCTCGTCGCGCGCTTTCATATAGGCCGGCATATGCTGGCGGTCGGTGACGAAGGCGTTGAGACGCACCACATTCGCCATCGACAGGCCGCCCTCGCGCAGGATCGCGGCGATGCTCTCGAAGCAGATGCGGGCCTGCTCGCCGGCGTCCTCGGGGACGCTGCCGTCCGGTGCCACGCCGAGTTGGCCGGAGGTGACGAGAACGCCCTCCGCCGCGGCTTTCACGCCGTGGGAATACTGGCCGAAGGGCGGATAGAGCGAAGCGGGCGCAAGCGGCTGTGTCATGAGCTGGTGATCCGGAAGCGTATCGGGCGGGTTGTTACCATGCAGGCCGGGTACTGAGCGAGGCGAGCGGGAAGCGCTCGATCTCGGCGAGGAGTTCGGCGAGCCGGTCGACGGCATAATCCAGCGTCGCCTCGCCTTTCGCCGCGGTCGCGAGCGTGGCATCGCCGCAGGCGCCGGCGGCGTGGAGATCCTGCGCCTGCCAACCCGGCTTGGCGCCGCCGCCAAGCGCGATATGGCGGAACTGGCCGTCCCAATCCGTGGTGGCCGGGCGGAAATCCTGAGCCTTCTCCATCACGACATTGGGTGCGTCCAGCGCCAGCATGACCGAGGTTTCCATGTCGCCGGCATGGATGCCGTGGCGCATCTCGTGGTCGGAATAGAGCCCCTCGGGCATGCCGAGGCCGAACCAGCTGACGCTGAAGACCAGCATGTTGTGCCGGACGCGCAATTCGCGCGCGACGATGTCCATCGTGCTGATATTGCCGCCATGGCTGTTGAGCAGCACCATCTTGCGCACGCCGGACGCGGCGACGCAGGCGCCGATCTCGCACCACATCGCGATCAGCGTCGCGGCCGAATGGGTCAGCGTGCCCGGATAGCGGGCATGCTCGTTGCTCTTGCCGATCGACTGGCGCGGCAGGAACAGCACGGGGCTTTCCTCCGGCAGCTTGCGGGCGAGGCGCTCGACGACGCCGCCGACCACCGCGGCATCGACCGAGAGCGGCAGATGCGGGCCGTGCTGCTCGGTGGCGCCGACCGGCAGGACGGCGATCAGCTTGCCGTGGTCGAGCCGCGAGAAGGCCTCGCTGGTATAGTCGGACCAGTAGCGTTTCACGGTTCTCTCCTCAGCGGGCATAGAGCTTGTCGAGCCGCACCACGCGCCCGACCAGCCAGAGCGTCACGACGGTCGCGACGATCAGCAGGGCCGAGATGGCATGGGCGGTGGGTTCGAGCGTGGTCGCTTCCGAATAGATCCGGACCGGCAGCGTGGTCATGCGCGCCGTGGTCAAGAAGCTTGTCACGGTAACCTCGCCGAAGCTCATCAGGAAGCCGATGACGCCGGCCGCGAACAGGCCAGGCGCCAGCGCCGGCAGCGTGACCAGCAGGAAACGGCGGACCGGGCCGGCGCCGAGGCTATCCGCCGCCTCCTCCTGCGTCCGGTCGAGCGCCTGCACCGAGGTGGTGAGCAGGGCGATGACGAAGGGCAGGACGATGACGACATGGATGCCGACGAGGCCGAGGAAGGCGGGAATCGCGACATAGACCTGCAGCAGCTTGAGCATGCCGACGCCGATGACGATCTGCGGCAGGGAGAGCGGCAGGAGCCAGAAGGCGAGCAGCGCCCCGCGCCCCGCGAAGGGATAGCGGGCGAGGGCGAAGGCGGCCGGCGTCGCCAGCGCCAGCGCGACCAGCACCGAGACCACGGCAAGCTGCAGCGAGACCAGGAAGGAGGCGGTATAGGAGCCGCCGAACAGGACCTGCTCGTACCATTTCCAGGTGAAGCCGCGGAAGCCGGCGGCCGTCGCCAGGGGTACGTCGTTGACGCTCTGGATGACGACGAGGCCGAGCGGCAGCAGCAGCAGGCCGATGCTCGCCGCCAGCAGCAGGCGCGACAGGGCGGGCCCCAGCGTTTCGGCGAGCGCGACGAACCAGCCGGGCAGGGAGACGGGCTCGCCCGGCCTGTCGGCGCGCCAGGGCATCGCCCGGTTCAGCCCCCAGGTGCAGAGCCCGGCGAAGATCAGTCCGGCCAGGGTCACGACGATCGCTAGCGCCGAGGCGAGCGGGGCGTTGAGATTGGCGACCGCCTCCTGCATCACCAGCATGCCGATGGTCATGACCTTCTTGCCGCCGAGCAGCGTCGCCGAGACATAGGCCGTGGTCGACATCAGGAAGACGATGACGGTGCCCGAGCGCAGGCCGGGCAGGGAGAGCGGCAGGTCGACCGTGAGGAAGCGCACGGCCGGGCCGGCGCCGAGGCTTTCGGCGGCTTCATGGACGCGCGGCGAGGTGCTCTGCATGGTGTCGTAGAGCGCGATCACCATGAAGGGCATGAAGACCTGCGCCAGCCCGACGACGACCGCGCCATGGGTGAACAGCATGCGGTTGGCGGTCGGCAGGCCGACGAGCCTGAGCGCGCTGTTGATCAATCCCTCCGGCGAGAGCAGCAGCATCACGCCGAGCGAGCGCACGACCACATTGGTCAGGAGGGGAATGAGGATCACGGCGAAGGCGAGCGCGCGCCACTGCACCGGCATCCGGGCCAGCCAATAGGCCAGCGGGTAGCCGAGCACGGCCGAGATCGCCGTGGTGGCGAGGCCGATCAGGATGGTTTCGTTGAGGACCTTGAAATAGAAGCCGTCGCCGGCGATCTCGGCGAACTGAGCGAGCGACAGCGGCTGGATCAGCGACGCGAACGGGTCGCCGCCCGCCTGGAGCGAGAGCAGGACCACCACCGCCAGCGGGGCGGCGAAGGCGAGCAGCAACCAGAGCGTGACCGGCGCGGAGAGCGCCGGTCCTTTCCAGCCGGTCATCCGGCGATCTCGCGGTCGATCTTGCGCTGCCAGGCCGCACGGTTGGCGTTGATATAGGCCCAGTCGAAATCGACCATCTTGGCGATGTCGTCGCCGGCCAGCACCTTGCCCTTGAGATCGGCGGGAATGGTGATGTTGCGCACGGTCGGCGAGTAGTAGATCTCGCGGGCGAAGGCGAGCATGCAGGGCTCGGAGAGATGGAGGTTGATCCACTCCTCGGCCAGGACCTGGTTGCGGGTGCCCTCGGTGATGCAGCCGACATTCATCGAGATGGCCTGGCCCTCGACCGGGTCGGCGATGACGATGTTGGGGTTCTTGGTCTCGGCGTATTTGCGGGTGAAGGAGGCGAACTCGACGCCGATGTCGCAGATGCCCTGGTCGAACATGTCGTAGAGCTGGACCTGGCTCGAATGGATCGCGGCGAAGGGCTTCAGCTGCTTCACCTTCTGGATCACCATGTCGAAATCCTTCTCGGTTCCGCCGAAGGTCCGCGCCGTCATCATCAGCGCGGCGATGCCCTCGGTGCCGAGGCCTTCGGGCCAGCTCACCCGGCCCTTCCACTCGTCGTTCCAGATATCCTTCCAGGAGGTGACCGGCTTCTTCGCCTTGCGGCCGTCATAGACGATGGTGCAGGGGTTGAAGGCGACGCCATAGCCGCCGATCCTGGCGGGCTCGTAGAGATGCTCGTATTGCGGCACGGCCTTGCTCGGCGCCTGCGTGACCTTGGCCTGCAGCGCCTCGCGGCTCTCGTAGATGTTGAGATAGATGACGTCGAAGCTCGGCCGGCCGCGCTCGGCATAGGCGCGGGCGCGGCGCTCCAGCGTGTTGCCGAGGACATAGCTGACCTTGCAGCCGTATTTCTCGACGAGCGGCTTCTCGACATGCTCGCGCACGATGCGCTCCTGCGCGCCGCCCCAGATGCCGACGACGAGCTCGTCGCCCTTCTTCGGCTGGGCGCGCACCGGCGTGATGAAATGCACGGGGGCAGTGAGGCCGGCGCCGAGCACCAGCTTGTTGAAGGTCCTGCGGGAAGGCGTCACGGCTGGCACTCCTGTCAGATGAAGGTGGCGCCGCCGGGCAGCGCGACGACGCTGCCGGGGGCACCAACGGGCGGGGGCGGCATATCGGAAGGCAGGATCAGGCGGATCGTGCCGGCCTCGCTGGCGAGATCGACCTCGAAGCTCTCACCGAGATAGGCGACCGACGCGATCGTGCCGGAGACGCGCAAGGGTCCCTGCGGCTTGTCGGAGAGGCGCAGGCGCGAGGCGCGCAGGACGAGGCGCCCGACGCCGTTCGGCGCGAGCTCGCAGGTCAGGCCCGGCGCATGGAACAGGCCGTCCTTCGTGCTGCCCGCGATCACCGTGCGGGCACCGAGGAAGGTGGCGGAGAATTCCGAGGTCGGGGCGTCGCAGAGCTGGCGAGGCGTGCCGAGTTCGCGGATGACGCCCTTCTCCATCACGGCGACGCGGTCCGACATGGCCAGCGCCTCCTGCTGGTCATGGGTGACGAAGATCGTGGTGATGCCGAGGCGCTGCTGCAGCGAGCGGATCTCGTTGCGCATATCGGCGCGCAGATTGGCATCAAGATTGGAGAGCGGCTCGTCGAGCAGAAGCACTTCCGGCTCGACCACGAGCGCGCGGGCGAGGGCGACGCGCTGCTGCTGGCCGCCCGAGAGCTGGGAAGGATAGCGCTCGGCGAAGCTGCCGAGCCCGACCGTCTCCATGGCGGCCCGTGCCCGCTCACGCCAAACCTGCTTCGGCAGGCGACGCATGCGGAGGCCGAAGCCGATATTGTCGAGCACGGTCAGGTGAGGAAAGAGCGCGTAGGACTGGAAGACCACCCCGATATTGCGCTGATAGGGCTTGCGATGGGTGATGTCGCGGCCCGCCAGCAGCACGCGCCCGCCCGTCGTCGGCACGAAGCCCGCGATCATCCGCAGTGTCGTCGACTTGCCGCAGCCGGAAGGGCCGAGCAGGGAGAGAAGCTCCCCCTTGCCGATCGCGAGCGAGAGCCGGTCGACCGCGAGCGCCCCGCCATAGCTGGCGCTCAGGGCTTCCAAGGTGAGATAGCCGGGGTCGCTCGTCATCGGCCCGCTTCGATCAGCAGTTGGCTCGGCATGGTCCCCGTCCCGTCCGTGGCCGCCTGGATATTCAGATTGCCCGCACTATGCGACGTAGCCGGCGCAACAGGAAGCTTATGGCGGATTATGGTCGGTATATCGCCTGGCTTATGCTGCGGGCACCGCCTCGCGGCGCGGCGCCTCGTAAGAGAGGTCGTTCAGCGCGTGGTCGAAGCGCCTCGCCTCCTGCCGGATCAGGTTGCGCAACCACTGATTGGGCCGGCTGGCATGGGCGCGCTCATGCCATTGCATGTAGAGCTGCATCTCGCCGAACTCGCGTGGCGCCGGCACGACCGTCAGTTCGCCGAAGCCGGCCGTCTCGGCGATGTAGTCGGCATAGGGCTTGGCGGTGCTGAAGACGAGATCGGTCCGGCGCAGCAATTGCGGGATCTGGGCGTATTCGGGCACGGTGACGCCGACGCGCCGGCGCAGGCCCAGTTGCGCCAGCGGGGCGTCTATCGGGCTATAGGCGGCATTGGCGATCGGCGTCGGCGAGACATGGTCGTATTTCATGTATTCGCCGAGATCGATCCGGGACAGGCGCGCGAGCGGATGGTCCTTCCGCATCACGCAGGCGATGCTGCAATGGAGCAGGGTGCTGGAGCGCAGGTTGCCGGGCGGAGCGAGCCAGCTGCCGATGACGAGGTCGGTCCGATCGCCGAGTTCGCCGGCAAGATCGGTGCGCTCGGTCGGGGCAAAGAAGTCGACGCAGACGCCGGGCGCCTCCGCGCGGATGCTCGCCACCACAGCCGGGATCAGGAAGGCGCCGAAACAGTTCATGGTGGCGACGCGCAGGCGCAATTCCGCGGTCGCAGGGTCGAAATCCCGGCCGGCTTCCGTGGCCTCGGTGAGCTGCCCGAGCACGGCTTCGAGCAAGGCCTGGATTTCGCGCCCGCGCTCGGTCGTGACCCAGCGCTGGCCAGAGCGGACGAGGAGCGGATCGCCGAACACGGCGCGCGCCCGCTTGAGGCTGAGGCTGACTGCCGGCTGGCTGTGGCCGAGCAGAGCCGCCACCCGCGACACGTTTTTCTCCTTCAGCAGGAGATAGGTCGCGCGCAGCAGGCGGACATCGATATTCGGATCAAGGCCCTGGTACATCGGGGCATTCCTTCCGGGCGGGGGAGCCCGGACGGAAACTACGTGCCGAGGCCGCCCTGCGGAAGTCACGCAGGCGCCGGGGTTGCCCTGCTCTGCAGGGAGGCGACGCGCGCTTTCAGAGCGTCTGCGTGACCTTGCGCAGATGCGGCGGGCGGTCTGGGTCGAGCCCGCGCGCTGCCGCGAGCGCTGCAATGGCGCCATAGAAGGCGCGGGCCTGGAGCAGGGGCATCAGCACGGCCGGGCTCTCGGCCGGCACGGGCAGGGCGATACCGGGTGCGGCGTCCGAACCGGCATAAGCGACCTCCGCGCCCAGCCCGGCGAAGTTGCGGGCGACGGAGAGCGTGCTTTCGCTGCCTTCGTCGGCGGGATCGAGCACCAATGCCGGGAATCCCGACCCGACCAGAGCGAGGGGGCCGTGCAACACCTCGGCGGCGCTGAAAGCCTCGGCATGGATGCGGCAGGTCTCCTTGAACTTCAGCGCCATTTCCTGAGCGATGCCGAGACCGAGCCCGCGACCGATGACATAGAGGCTCGTCGCCTCCTTGAGGCGCAGGAGATAGGGCGACCAGTCGCAGAGCCCGGCTTGCCTGAGCAATTCTGGCGACCTGACAAGAGCATCAGCGAGGCTCCGCTCGCTGCTCCAGGCCGCGGCGAGATGGAGCAGGGCGATGCCGGTGGCGAGGAAGCTCTTGGTCGCGGCGACGCTGGTCTCGGGGCCAGCGGCGAGAGGCAGGGCGACATCGACCAGCCCGGCCAGCGGCGAGTCCATGTCGTTGATCAGGCCGACCGTCAGCGCGCCGCCGCGCTTGGCCGTCTCGGTCAATTGCAGCGCGTCTGGACTGCGGCCGGATTGCGAGGCGGCGATGAAGACGGCGCCGGAAAGATCGAGCTCTTCGCGGTAGACCGAGGCGAGGCTCGGGCCCAGCGAGGCGACCGGCAGGCCAAGCGTGCGCTCCAGCAGGTATTTGCCATAGGTCATGGCGTGGTCGGAGGAGCCGCGGGCGCAGGTCGCGATGAAGGCGGGCTTGCGCCGGCGGAGCTGTTCGCCGAGCTGCGCCATCGCGCCGGCATTGGCCGAGATCTGGCGGGCGGCGACCTCGGCTGCTTCCGCAGCCTCGCGGGTAAGAAGGGCTTCAGGCATCGATCCGCTCATGGCAGCGCAGCAGGTTCCGGCTCATCGCGTCGACATCGGCGGGGTGGAGCCGCGTTCCGGCGCCACCGACGGAGCGCACGGAGAGCGTGCCGCAAGTGATACCCTCCGCCAAAGCCCGCTCCGGGGCACGCCCGGCGAGCCAGGCGGCGAGGAAACCCGCATTGAAGGCGTCGCCTGCACCGGTCGTGTCGAGAACCGGCCCGCCCTCGGGCGCCGGTAAGGCGAGCGTGGTATCGCGTTGAAAGAGGCGGGCGCCGTTGGCGCCGTCCTTGACGACCACGACGGGGAAATGGCGGGCGAGGTGGTTGCCGGCCTGATCCAGATCCTCGCACTTCGCGATCGCGCGCGCTTCCACGGCATTGGGCAGGAAGATGTCGGCGCCCGCGGCACGCTCGATCAGGTCCGGCCGGCGGATCCAGTCGTCGTCCCAGCTCGGATCGAGCGAGACGGTCAGGCCGGCGCGCTTGGCGCGATCGATCAGGTCGGGGATTTCGGCGAGGGTCGCGAATTCGGCGATGTGGAGATGACGCGCGGCCCGTTCGGCAAGGGCTGCGTCGAGCGTCGCCGGGCGGGCACTGCCGGCACGGCGCGAGAGGAAGGCGCGCTCGCCATCCTGCACCATCACGACGGTCGGCTGTGGGCCGGCTTCGGCCGCGCGTTCGAGCCAGCGCAGATCGACGCCGCTTTCCGCCAGTGCCGGCGCCAGCGTGCCGGAGAGCGGGTCCGTGCCGATGCGGGCGAGGAGGCCGGCCGGCGTTCCGAGGGCTGCGAGATGGGCTGCCGTAATGAAGCCGCCGCCGCCCGGCACGATCGCGACGGTCTCGGCGAACCGCTCCTCGCCGAGGCGCGGCATCGCGTCGAGCCCGCGGAAGACGATGTCGCAATAGAGCCGGCCGATGCTGAGGACGAGGTCGCGCCCGGCGCTCATAGGGCGCGCTCGGTCGCCGCGTCGAACAGGCGCAGCGCGTCGATGCCGGCGCCGAGGCGGACGTCGTGGCCGACGACCGGCGGCGCTTTGGCCGGGGCCGAGGCGAGGATCAAGCCATCGCCATGCTCGACATGGACGAAAGTCTCGGACCCCAGCGGCTCGACCACCGCGACCTTGCCGGTGAGGACGAGATCGGCGTTGTCGCCGGGCGCGAGCACGCGCAACTCCTGCGGGCGGACGCCGACCAGCACCTCGGCGGGGAGCGGCGCCGGACGAGGCGGCAGGGCGATGGTGTTGCCCGCTAGTTCCAGCTTCGCTTTGCCCTCGGCGGTGATTGTCTTGGCCGGCAGGATGTTCATCGTCGGCGAGCCGATGAAGCGGGCGGTGAAGACGTCCGCCGGCTTCTCGTAGAGCTCCATCGGCGCGCCGACCTGGAGGATGCGGCCGTCGCGCATCACCACGATCCGGTCGGCCAGCGTCATCGCCTCGACCTGATCATGGGTGACGAAGACGATGGTGCGGCCGAGCCGCTGGTGCAGGCGCTTGATCTCCAGCCGCATCTGGGCGCGCAACTGCGCGTCGAGATTGGAGAGCGGCTCATCGAACAGGAAGGCGGCGGGGTCGCGCACCATGGCGCGACCGATGGCGACGCGCTGGCGCTGGCCGCCGGACAACGCCGAGGGCTTGCGTTCGAGCAGCGGCTCGAGGCCGAGGATGCGGGCGGTCTCCTCGATCCGGCGGCGCTTCTCGGCCTTGTCGAGCTTGGCCGTATAGAGGCCGAAGCCGATATTCTCGGCGACGCTCATATGCGGGTAGATCGCGTAGTTCTGGAACACCATGGCGATGTTCCGCTCCTTCGGCTCCAGCCGGTTCACGGGCCGGTCGGCGATCGTGATGGTGCCGCCGTCGATCTCCTCGAGACCGGCGATCATGCGCAAAGTCGTCGACTTGCCGCAGCCGGACGGGCCGACGAAGACGACGAATTCGCCGTCCTCGATCGTCAGGTCGATGCCGTGGACGACCTGCGTCTTGCCGTAGCGCTTGACCAGCCCCTGAAGCTCGATACCCGCCATCAGGCTGCTCCCATCAGATCCGCGAAGGCGGCGTCGAGTTCATGGCGCGCGGAAGCTTCGCGCGCGGCGGTCGCGGTCGCGGCAAGGCCGGCCGCCACCAGCACGCCGCGATAGCCGGCGAAGGCGGCGGCAAGAGCCTGCGGCCCCGGCCCGCCGAAACGTTCGCGCACCGCGACGAAATGCTCGGGCGAGACGGCCTCGGCAAAGGCGGCCTCGTTCAATTGCGGTTCGCGGCCGGCATGTTCCCGGAAGGCCTTGCGGAAGGGCGCGTAGCCGTCGCGCGGCAGGTCGCCATCGGCGGCGACCACGGCGCGCGCGACATCGGCGGCGATCTCATGGGCGGTGCGGAAGGAGAGGCCTTCCGAACGGACCAGCGTGTCGGCGAGCTCGGTGATGGTGATGCAGGAGCGGCGGATGTTCTCAGCCACGCGGCGTCCGTCGACCTGGAGCGCCGGCAGCAGCGCCGCGAGCAGGCCGAGCACGCGCTCGCCCGTCGCGAAGGCCTGATAGCCGGCCTCGTTGGTTTCGCCTTCGGCGTCGTTCATGTCGGTGAAGGGCGTGTTGTGGACGATATCCCTGACCATCCGGGCGCGTGCCATCGCCTGCGAGGAGAGGTGGCGCAGATGCTCGATCGGAACGGGATTGCGCTTCTGCGGCATGATCGAGGAGATCTGCACGAAGGCATTAGGCACATAGAGCTGGCCGACCTCGAAGGCGGTCCAGACCTGCAGATCCTGGATCAGGCGGCCGAGATGCAGGAAGACGAGTTCCAGCGCGCTATAGGTCGCGGTGAGGTAGTCGATCGCGGCGATGCAGCCATAGGAGTTCTGGAGGGGTGCCGCGAAGCCGAGCAGATGCGCGACGCGGGCGCGGTCCAGCGGGAAGCCCGAGGTGGTGATCGCCGCCGCGCCCATCGGCGAGAGATCAAGCAGGGCGCGCGCCTGCACCAGCCGCTCATGGTCGCGCAGCATCACCTCGATCGCGGCCGAAAGGTAATGGCCGAAGGTGGTCGGCTGCGCCGGCTGGCCATGGGTATAGGCGACGATCAGCGTCGCCTTTTCGCGCTCGGCGAGGTCGAGCGTCGCGGTGATCAGGGCGCGCAGAAGGCCGGCCATATGGTCGAGCCGCGGCTTGAGCGCGAGCTTGAACAGGGTGTGGTCGATATCGTTGCGCGAGCGGCCGGTATGGAGGCGCCCGGCATCGTCGGCCGGCAGGCGCTTCTTCAGCTCGGCCTCGATCAGGAAGAAATAATCCTCGACCGTGCCGTCATAGCGCAGCGCCGCGGGGTCGATCTCGGCATCGATGGCGTCGAGCGCGCGGGCGATGCGGCCGGCTGTCGCGCGCGGCAGGATGCCGGCCTCGGCGAGCATGACGAGATGGGCGCGGTCGATGGCGCGGAAGCTCTGGACGTGATGCGTCTTCGCTCCGTCGAAGAGCGGACGCAGCACGGTCTCGTTGTAGACGGGATCGGGAAAGACGGACGTGTCGGCCGTCCGCGGATCGGTTTTCGTCATGGCAATCAGCCCTTGAGACCGGCGAGGACCACGCCGCGCACGATATAGCGCTGGAGCAGCAGGAAGACGGTCAGCGTCGGCAGGGTGGCGAGCGCCGCGCCCGTCATGATCAATTCCCACTGGACTTGCGATTCCACCGCGAAGCTCGTGAGGCCGACCGGCAAGGTGTAGAGCTCCTTGGAGGTCGTCACGATCAGCGGCCAGATGAAGGCGGTCCAGTTGCTGAGGAAGGTGAAGATCGCCAGCGCCGAGAGCGCCGGCGTCACCAGCGGCAGGGCGATGCGCCAGAAGATCGCGAATTCGTTGAGGCCGTCGATGCGGGCGGCTTCGAGGAAGTCGTTCGGCACGGTCTCGAAGAACTGCTTCATCAGGAAGGTGCCGAAAGCGGTCATCATGCCCGGGAACATGATGCCCCAGTAGCTGTCGAGCCAGCCGAAGTTCTTGGCCATGACGTACCAGGGAATGACCAGCATCTCGGTCGGGATCATCAGCGTCGAGAGGATGGCGATGAAGACGAGATAGCGGCCGCGGAACTGGAACTTCGCCAGGGTGTAGCCGACGAGGCTGTCGAAGAAGACGTTGGAAAGCGTCACCGCGACCGCGATGCCGAAGGAATTGGCGAACCAGCGCAGGAAGCGGCCGTCCGAGAGCACGGTCACGTAGTTGCCGAGCGTCGGATGGGCCGGAAAGAAGGCGAGATCGTAGATCTCGGAGGAATCCTTCAGCGAGGTCGCGAACATGAAGACGAGCGGCGTCACCATCAGCAGGCCGCCGCCAAAGAGCAGCAGCCAGGCGATGATGCGGCCGGGCTCGATGCGCAGGGCCATGGGGGAGGCGGCGCTCATCAGCGGTCTTTCAGCAGCCGGAGCTGCAGCAGCGAGACCACGAGCAGCACGAGGAAGAGCACGACGGTCTGGGCCGCGGCATAGCCCATGTCGAAGGAGGAGAAGGCCGTCTGGTAGATCATCAGAACGAGCGGCTTGGTCGCGTTGAGCGGGCCGCCGGGGTCGCTGCTCGTCTGGCTGGTCATGTTGTAGACCTGATCGAAGATGCGCAGGAAGCCGATCGAGGAGAAGACGACGAGGAAGACGATCGTCGGCTTGAGCAGCGGCAGGGTGATGCGCCGCAGGATCGTCCCGTTCGAGACGCCGTCGATGCGGGCGGCCTCGTAATAGGTGTTCGGAATGGCGCGCAGGCCGGCCATGAAGATCACGACCTGGAAGCCGAGCCCGGCCCAGATTGCGGGGGCGAGAACGGCGGGCAGCGATTGCGTCGTCGAGCGCAGGAAGGGCTGCTGGGCGATGCCGATGCCGGCGAGCAGATTGTTGAACAGGCCAATCGGGACCGGCTGGTAGAACCAGCGCCAGACCCAGGCCATTGCCGCCGCCGTCGTCAGGAAGGGCAGGAAGTACATTGCTCGGATGAAGCCGTGCAGGAAGCGCACGCGGTCGAGATGATAGGCGATGGTGAAGGCGAGCAGCAGGCTGATCGGCGTGCCCAGCAGCAGGTAGAGCGCCGTGTTGCCGAAGACCTTCCAGAACACCGGATCGGCGAGGAGGCGCTTGAAGTTGGCGAGCCCGACAAAGGACGGCTTGGTCAGGAGGTTCCAGTTGGTGGTGGAAATCCAGAAGGCTTCCAGCGTCGGATAGAAGCGCACCACCGCATAGAACAGCACCGGCACTGCCAGGAAGGACCAGGCCCAGAGGACCTGTTTCTGGCGCATGCCGAGGCCCGAGAAGAAACGGGCGCCGGACCGTGCATCGACACGAGACGAAGAGGCGTTCATCGCGACAATCCGATCCGACGCTCGACCAACATCACTTCTTGTAGAAGCGGTCGAGGATGGGCTGCTCGGCCTTGGCGGCCTCGGCGAGGGCGGCCTTGGCGTCCTGGTTCTGCAGGAGCACGCGGTTGAGCATGTCGAGCGAGACCTGGCGCTGGGCCAGCTCGTCGACGAAGACCGTGGCGTGCGAGTAGCTGAGCGCCTTGAGGAACGGCCCATAGACCGGGTGGTTCAGGTTCTTCTCGGTCTCGGCCGCTTCCTTGCGGGCCGGCAACTCGCCGACGGTTTCGAGCCAGAGCTGCATCGCCTCGGGCGTGGTGACGAAGGCGAGGAACTTCTTGGCCGCCTCCAGTTTCGGGCCGGTCGGCTTGGTGGTGATGGCGTTGACCCAGTAGCTGGCAAAGTTCGCCTTCTTGCCGTCGGCCGAGGCCGGAAGCTCGGCGACGCCCCATTCGAAGGCCTTGATGCCGCCGAAGGCGCCGAGGCGGAAGGAGCCGTCGATCGTCATCGCGGCGCGGCCGGCGCGGAAGGCGGCCTGGCCCTCGTCCATGAAGCCGACCTGGCCGACCTTGTGGACGCGCTGGAGATCGGCATACCAGTTCAGCGACTTGGCACCGGCCTCGCTGTCATAGGTCACCTTCTTGTTGTCGTCGCTATAGGGCGCGCCGCCGTTCTGGCGCAGCAGCGTCTCGCGCCACCAATGGTAGTCCTGGCCGGGGAAGTCGAGCGTGATGCCGGCGGAGAGCATGTTGCCGGCGCCGTCGCGCTTGGTCGTCTTCTTGGCGAAATCGAGCAGTTCGTCGACGGTCTTCGGCGGCGTATTGGGGTCGAGCCCGGCCTCCTGGAAGAGCTTCTTGTTGTAGAACAGCGCGAGCGAGCGCACGGCCGTCGGCAGCGCGTAATACTCGCCGTCGCGCTTCATCGCCGAGACGATCGGATAGAATTCCTTCTCGATCGCGGCGGGCGGAAAGGCATCGCGCGGCAGCGGCTGGATGAACTTGGCGCCGACGAAATTGTCGAGCCAGCCATAGAAAAGCTGCACGACGTCCGGGCCCTGGCCGGCCGGCATCGCCGCGGCGATCTTGGTCTGGTAGTCGGCATAGGGGAAGGTGGTCTGCTTGACCTTGATATTCGGGTTGGCGGCCTCGAAGCGCTTGATCAGCTCGGTCATCGCCTTGACGCGCGCGTCGAAGACATACTGCCAGTATTCGATCTCGACGGTCTGCGCCTTCGCGCCGGCGACCGCGCCGACCGAGACCATCAGACCCAACAGCATCCCGCGTAGACCGCGCATGACCCTCTCCCCTGATTTCGTCGTCCTCCGTCCCTGCCGGCGGACGGCATTCGGGAGGCTCGCCGATATCGTCGTCTCGCCGGCCCGCGGCTGTCAATCGATTAATTCACTTGAGTTGGATTAATTGCCGGAGCAGGCTGTGCGCCCGATCCCTTGCGACCGCCTATGCCGAACCGTCCCGTCCCTCCCTCCCGCAGCGTCGCCGTCGGCACTAATCCCGAGCGGACGCGCAGCCATAACCGCCGCGTGGTGCTGGAAACCGTGCGCCAGCACGGGCAGCTCGGCCGCTCCGACATCGCGGTGCTGACCAAGCTCACGGCACAGGCGGTCTCCAACATCGTCGCCGAGCTGGTCGAAGAGGGCTTTCTCACCGAGCTCGGCCGGCGCCGCACGGCGCGGGGCCAGCCGCCGGTGGAATTCGCCGTCAACCCCGAGGGCGGGATGACGGCGGGCATGGAGATCGCGGCGGATCACGTCACCACGGTTCTCGTCGACCTCGCCGGACGGGTCCGGGCGCAGCGTATCGCTCCACTCGCGGACACGACGGTCGCTGGCGTGCAGAACACGGCTGCGGCGGAGCTGGCGGCGGTCAGGCGCGAGCATGGATTGCCCGAGCGCCTGCTCGGCTGCGGCGTCGTGATGCCCGGCCCCTTCGAGATCGAGGGCATGAATTCGGTCGGCACCTCGCCCTTGCCGGGCTGGGCCGGGCAGGATGCGGCGCAACTGCTGCAGGACGTTCTCAACACGCCTGTCGTGATCGAGAACGACGCCAATGCGGCCGCCGTCGGCGAGCATCTCCATGGCTTAGGCCGCAACCTGCGCCATTTCTGCCAGATCTATTTCGGCGCGGGCCTGGGTCTCGGCGTCATCGTCGCCGGCCAGCCCTATCGCGGCGCCTTCGGCAATGCCGGCGAGATCGGCCATATCCCGGTGGTCCGCGACGGGCGCGCCTGCGCCTGTGGCGGGCATGGCTGCCTCGAACGCTACGCCTCCTTCCATGCGCTGGCGGAGACATTGCGCGAGGCCGGCGTCGCGGGCGCCGGGCCGGATGAGGTCGCGCGCCTGCATGCGCAAGGGCATCCCGCCTTGTCCGGCTGGATCGCGGAGGCGGCCGGGCTGCTGGCCCCTGTCGTGACGATGTTGGAGAACCTGTTCGATCCGGAGACGGTGATCCTCGGTGGCGAGATGCCGGATACGGTGATCGACGCGCTGATCGCGGCGATGGTACCTCTGCCGATCTCGGTGGCGAACCGTCCGGGACGGACGATCCCGCGCGTCCAGCGCGGCGGGACCGGGCGCCTGACGGCCGCGCTCGGCGCGGCGGCGCTGCCCTTGCTCGACACGATGACGCCGAAGCTCGATCGCGTCAGCCTGACGCCGGATGCACTTGTTTTGGAGTGAGAGCGTCCAGCCGCCGTCAGTAGGAGCGCGGCATGCCCAGGACATGCTCGGCGAGATAGGACAGGATCAGGTTCGTCGAGATCGGCGCGACCTGATAGAGCCGCGTCTCCCGGAACTTGCGCTCGACATCGTATTCCTCGGCGAAGCCGAAACCGCCATGCGTCTGCACGCAGGCATTGGCGGCTTCGAAAGAGGCGTCCGCCGCCAGCATCTTGGCCATATTGGCCTCGGCGCCCGGATTGGCGCCGGCCTCGTAGAGGCGGATCGCCTCGCGCACCATCAGTTCGGCGGCGCGCATGTTGGCGTAAGCCCTGGCGATCGGGAATTGGATGCCCTGGTTCTGGCCGATCGGCCGGCCGAAGACCTGGCGCTCCCTGGCATAGGCGGAGGCCTTGTCGATGAACCATTTGGCGTCGCCGACGCATTCGGCCGCGATCAGGATGCGCTCGGCATTCATGCCCGAGAGGATGTAGCGGAAGCCCTTGCCCTCCTCGCCGACGAGGTTCTCGGCCGGGACCTTCACATTGTCGAAGAAGACCTCGGTGGTGGCGTGGTTCATCATCGTGCGGATCGGCCGGATCGTGAGGCCGTCCTTCAGCGCCTCGCGCATGTCGAGGATGAAGACCGAGAGCCCGTCGGTGCGCTTGGCGACCTGGTCGCGCGGCGTGGTGCGGGCGAGCAGCAGCATCAGGTCGGATTGCGCGGCGCGGCTGGTCCAGATCTTCTGGCCGTTGACGATGTAATGATCGCCTTCGCGGCGGGCGGTGGTGCGCAAGGCGGTGGTGTCGGTGCCGCTGGTCGGCTCGGTGACGCCGAAGGCCTGCAGGCGCAGTTCGCCCGAGGCGATCCTGGGCAGGTAGCGCTGCTTCTGGTTCTCGGTGCCATGGCGCAGCACGGTGCCCATCACATACATCTGGGCGTGGCAGGCGGCGCCATTGCAGCCCTGGCGCTGGATTTCCTCCATGATGACCGCGGCGGCCGAAAGCGTGAGGCCGGCCCCGCCATAGGCCTCGGGGATCAGCGCCGAGAGGAAGCCGCTTTCGGTGAGCGCCGTCACGAACTCCGTCGGATAGGCCATCTCGCGATCGAGCTTGCGCCAGTATTCGCCCGGGAAATCGGCGCAGAGCCTGGCGACGGCGTCGCGGATCTCGGAATGGTCGGAAGCGTGCTGCATGCTGGTCTCGAGGCTGTCGTCAGATGACGACCCTATGCCAGCGTCCGGAGGTTGGGCACCCCCGTTCATGCTTTCGGAGGATGGACTACAGGCGCGACATTGCGCCTGTAGCCTCGTCATCTGCCGAGCCGCTCAGCGCGAGGCGGTGACCACGATCTCGATCAGCGGGCCGCCGAGATCGGCGACGCCGACCGTGGCGCGGGTCGGCATGTCCTCGCCGAAGAAGCTGGTCCAGACCGCGTCCATCTCCTTCTTCAGCGTGAGATCGGTCACGAAGATCTGGGCGGCGACGATCGCCTTGCGATCGAGCCCGACCTCGCCGAGATAGCCCTCGATCTTGCCGAGGATGTTCTGGGTCTGCGGGCCCATGCCCTGCTTGGTGTCGTCGGCGACGACGCCGCCGACGAAGGCGAGGTTGCCGGTCTCGACGACGCGGTTCTGGATGGGGGTGCGGATGGAGCGCTTGATGGCCATGGGTCTTCTCCTGTGTTGAAGCTCAGTCGGTGGTGGCGAAACGGGCGATGCCGAGCCCGTCGATCGGTACGTTGGAGCGGCCGGTCGCGATGATCTCGGCCATCACGGCGCCGGCGCCGGGGCCGAGCTGGAAGCCATGGGCCGAGAAGCCGAACTGGTGATAGACGCCCTCGTGCCGGGCGCTCTTGCCGAAGACCGGCAGGTCGTCCGGCATGCGCGCCTCGATGCCGGCCCAGGCGCGCACGATCGGCGCGCCGCGCATGATCGGGAAGAGGTCCCAGACCGTGCCGGCGCTGATCGCGAGCTTGCGCCAGTCGAGCAGTGTGACGTTCTCGTCGCGCAAGGGCGTTCCGAGATGGCCGCCGCCGATCAGCACCGTGCCGTTGTCGAACTGCTTGAAGGAGAGTTTTCGCCCGCGCAGGATCACCACCGGCTTGATGAAGGCTGGCAGCGGCGCCGTGATCATCAGCATCGGCGCGATGACCGAGAGGGGCACGGGCTCACCGAGATCGCTGGCGATGCGGTCGGCCCAGGCTCCGGCAGCGTTGACGATGCGGGGTGCGAGGAAGGCGCCGGCATCGGTGACGACGCGCCAGTTTGGTCCGTCCTGCTCGACCTTGGTCACGCGCACGCCTTCGCGGATGGTGGCGCCGAGGCTCTCGGCCTTGCGCTTGAAGGCCTGTGTGGCGCGCAAGGGGATCGCGGCACCGTCGCGGCGCGAGATCACGCCGCCTGGGCAAGTCTCGGAGACGGCGGGGACGATCTCGCGCAATTCCTTGGCGTCGATCATCTCCTCATGATGGAAGCCGCGCAGCGTCAGGTCGGCGACGCGGGCGCGGCACCCCTCCAGATCGGCCTCGTCCTCGGCGACCAGCACCTGCCCGTCGCTGGTGAAGCCGCAATCGTCGTCGACCAGCTCGGCTATATTGTGCCAGAGCGCCATCGAGGCGTTGGAGAGCGGGATTTCCGCGACATGGCGGGCGAGCTGACGCACGCCGCCGGCATTGACGCCGGAGGCATGACGGCCGGCATGGTCCTTCTCGATCAGGATGACCGAGAGACCCCGCATGGCGCAATGCAGGGCGGTTGAGCAGCCATGGATGCCGCCGCCGATGACGATGACATCGGCGCTGCGGGCCTCCCTGGTCATCGGACGACCGCCTTCACTGAAGCTTCAGTCTGCGGCAGGGCCGCCAGCTCGGCCAGCGTCACGGGCTTCACAGGCGGACGCAAGCGGTAATAGCCGGTTTCGGCCGGGGTGATGCCGCGCGTTTCGGCGATCAGCTCGACCACGGTCGGGCCGCAGAGGCGGCCCTGGCAAGGCCCCATGCCGCAGCGCAGGAAGGCCTTCATCTGGTTGGGGCCGGTGACGCCGAGGCGGCTGGCCGCGTCGCGGATCTGGCCCGCCGTGACCTCCTCGCAGCGGCAGACGATGGTCTCGTCCTTCGGCGGCGCCAGGAATTGCGGCGCCGGCTTGTAGAGCAGGTCGAGGAAACGCCGGCCGCGCAGCTTCTTCTCCAGTTCGGCGCGGATCGGCGCGGCCTGCCGGTCGCGCTCGGCCTCGTTCAATTTGCCGAGCCGCGATGCTGCGCCGAAGGCGGCGATCTCGCCGCGGAGCGCCGCGCTTTCCGCGCCACCGATACCGGCGCCGTCCCCGGCGATGGCGATGCCCGGCACGGTCGAGGCGAACCAGGCATCGACGCGCGGCACCCAGGCATGCTGCTCCCCATCGAAATCATGGGCGCAGCCGGCGGCGTTGGAGAAGTTGACGCTGGGTATGACGCCTTGGTGCAGCAGGAGCGTCTCGCAGGCGATGGTGCCGGTGCGGCCGCCCTGCTCGAACTGGACCGTTGCCAGCTTCCCTTCGCCGGTCGCCGTTAGGCTGGTCACCCCGGAGACGAAGCGGAGCTTGCGCCGCGCGGCCAGCATCAGCTTCAGGCCCTTGGCGAGATAGGGCGAGCGTAGGAAGTCCGGGATGGCACCGAGCGACTTGGACCAATTGGCCGACGGCGTCGTGTCGAGCACCGCGGCGATCTGGCAGCCGGCGGCCGCGAGCTGGCCTGCCAGCAGGTAGAGCAGCGGGCCGCATCCGGCGATGACCGTGCGCCCCGACGGAATGGCGCCAGCGGACTTGAGCGCGATCTGGGCGGCGCCGGCCGTCATCACGCCGGGCAGGGTCCAGCCGGGGATCGGGAAGGGGCGTTCCTGCGCGCCAGTGGCGAGGATGACCTGCTTGGCGCCGATGATGCGCGCCTTGCCGTCGACGGAGAGGCCGAGCTCGAAAGTGCCGGGCGCGGTCTCGTCCGGGCCGATCGACCAGACGGTGCAGCGGGGGGCGTAGGCACCTTTCGAGCGCTCGAAGCGCGCGACGATGTCGGCGCCGCGCCAGTAGTCATCGCCGAGGATGGCGCGGTTCTTCACCGGCGTCGTGGTGACGGCGCGGTAGATCTGGCCGCCGGGCGCCGGGTTCTCGTCGGCAAGCAGGACGGAGAGGCCGAGCTCGGCGGCACGCGCTGCGGCGGAGAGGCCGGCCGGGCCGGCGCCGACGACGAGGAGATCATAGCTCTCGACGAGCTGTTCGATGCTGGCGATCGGAGTCATTCCGCGGCCTCCGTGAGATGGCGGCGGCCATGCTGGGTCTCGATGCGCATGCCCTCCGCGAGCGGCACGAGGCAGCCTTGCCGGTTGCCGATTCCGTCGATGACGACGAGGCAGTCGAAGCAGACGCCCATCAAGCAATAGGGCGCGCGGGGGGTGTCGGAGACCGGCGTCTCGCGGCAGGCGGTGATGCCGTTGACGAGCAGGGCCGCGGCGACCGTGTCGCCGGCGCGGGCCGTCAGCGGCTGGCCGTCGAAGGTGAAGCTCAGCTCCGCGCGCGCGGCAAGGTCAGCTATGGGCCGGAACATGGAACCTCCGTGCGGTGAAGCTCGCGACGCTCTCTGGCAAGTTGCCGGCGAGGATCGCGGGAGCGAGCGTCAGGACATGGTTGGCGGCGAGCGTCACGCCGGAATGGCAAGTGACGACGAACGCGCCGGGATGGGTCTGCGACTGGTCGTAGATCGGAAAGCCGTCGGGGCTCATCACGCGTAGCGCCGACCAGGTGCGGACGACGTTCAGGCCGGTGAGGCGCGGAAACATCTTCACCGCCCGCTCCGCCATGGTCGAGAGGATCGGCTGGCCGACGACGGTGTCGAAGCCGCGGTCCTCCTGGCTGTCGCCGATCATCACGCCGCCCTCGTCGGTCTGGCGCACCGTGACCATCGGGTTGTGCAGGAAGGGTTCGGTCTTCTCGGTGACGATGATCTGGCCCTTGCTCGGCTTCACCGGCGCGTCGAGTCCGACCATCGGGGCGAGGCGCGCATTGCCGAGCCCGGCGCAGAGCACGACCTTCCCGGCGCGCAGCTCGCCCCAGGGGCCGGTGATGGCGAAGCCGCCATCCTTGGGCACGATGCTCTCGACAGGGCTGTTCGGGCGGTAGTCGACGCCGCGCCTCACCGTCGCCTCGCGCAGCGCCCGAAACAGCTTCAGCGAATTCACATGGCCGTCGAGTGGGGAATAGAGCGAGCCGACCACATCCTTGCCGATCGCGGGCAGGCGCCGCTTCGTCTCGGCATGGTCGAGCACTTCGTATGGGAAATCGGTCAGCGGCCGGCTGTTATGAAGACGGCGCATCGCATCGACGCGCTTGTCGAGCTCCTCCTCCGAGAGGCAGAGCATGAAGCCGCCGGGCTGGCTATGGGCGACGTCGATCCCGGTCTCGCCGGCCAGAGAAGCGGCCAGCTGGTGCCAGCTATCGGCGGAGCGGCGCGACCAGAGCGCGTAATCGGGCATGCCGAAGCCCTTGGACTGCACCCAGACCAACGCGAAATTGCCGCGCGAGGCCCGGAAGGCTGTGTCGCCTTCGTCGAGGATCGCGACCTTGGCGCCGTTGCGGGCGAGGCCGAGCGCGATGGCGCCGCCGACCACGCCGCCGCCGATCACGGCGACATCGGGTTCTCTAGGAGGAGTGGGCACGGGGTTCAGCCTTTTCCGGTTCCGACGAACAGCCGGTCGAGCCCGAAGAGCCTGTCCAGCGCCATCAGCAGGATGGCGGTCAGGGCGATCAGGCAGGCGGAGACGGCTGCGATGAGCGGGTCGATATTGTCCTGGATGTAGAGGAACATCCGGACGGGAAGTGTGGTGGTGGCGGGCGAGGCGATGAAGACGGTCATCGTCACCTCGTCGAAGGAGTTGATCGCGGCGAGCAGCCAGCCCGAGACGACGCCCGGCAGGATCAGCGGCAGCGTCACGCGACGGAAGACCACGGCCGGGCTCGCGCCGAGCGAGATCGCGGCATGCTCGATGCGCCGGTCGATGCCGTAGGAGGCGGCCAGCACGAGCCTGAGCGCAAAGGGGATGATCACGATGATATGGCTCAGCACCAGCCCGAGGAAGGTCCCGGAGAGGCCGATCTGCGTGAAGAAGCGCAGGAAGGCGATGCCCAGCACGACATGGGGGACCATCAGCGGCGACATGAACAGGGCCGTCATCGCCTCGCGGCCGGGGAAGCGGTAGCGGGCGATGGCAAGGGCTGCCGGCACGGCGAGCCCGATCGCGACGGTAGAGGACAGCGCCGCGAGCCAGAGCGAGTCGCGGAAGGCGCGCAGGAATTCGGGATAATCGAGGATCGCCCTGAACCAGCGCAGGCTCCAGACCCGCCCGGGTAGCGAGAGATAGCCCTCCGGCGTGAAGGCGACGAGGCAGACCACCGCCAGCGGCGCCAGCATGAAGACGACGAAGAGCGTGTGGAACAGGATCGCGAGGGGGCCGTTGCGGCTCATTCGAACACCTGCGAGTAGCGGCGCTCGACCAGCCGGTTGGTACCGACGGTGAGGATGACCAGCGCGGCGAGCAGCAACACGGCAACGGCGGCGCCGAGCGGCCAGTTCAGCGTATTCAGGAATTCGTCATAAGCCAGCGTCGCCGCGACCTTGAGCCGCCTGCCTCCGATGATGGCGGGCGTGGCGAAGGCGCTCGCGGCCAGCGCGAAGACGATGATCGAGCCCGAGAGGATGCCCGGCACGATCTGCGGCAGGATCACGCGCCGCCAGATCGTCAGGCGGGAAGCGCCGAGCGAGAGCGCGGCATTCTCGATCTGCGGATCGAGCCGCTGTAGCGAGGCCCAGACCGCGAGGATCATCAGCGGGATCAGCACATGGACGAGCGCGATCACCACGCCGGTTTCGGTGAACATGAATTCGAGCGGCTGGCCGATCAGGCCGAGCGCCATCAGCCCTCGATTGACCAGCCCGTTCGAGCCGAGCAGCAGCGCCCAGCCGAGCGTGCGCGCCACGACCGAGACCAGCAAGGGCCCGAGGATCGCGAGCAGGCAGAGGCCGCGCCAGGCCGGCGCCATGCGGTTGAGGATATAGGCCTCGGGCACCCCGATCAGGGTCGCGAACAGCGTCACCAGTACCGAGATGCGCAAGGTGCGCAGGAAGACTTCGAGGAAATAGCCGTCGCTGAAGATCTCGCGGAAATTCTTCAGCGTGAACTCGGCGACGATGCCCTTGTATTGGCCCCAGTCGTAGAACGCGAGCAGCACAGTCATGCCGAGCGGAATGATGACGAGGGCGAGGAAGACGGCGAGCGCCGGGCCGGTCAGCCAGTAGGGCGTTGCGCGGGCGGAGGCGTCAGGGCTCATAAGCCTATACCCTCCGCAAGCAGCGCGGCGTCGCCGGGGCCGAAGCTCAGCTTCACGCTCTCGCCTTCGCTGGGGACAGGCCTGCCGTCATTGTGCCGGATCAGCGTGACCGGGCCGGCGGTGCTTTCCGCCGTCAATAGCCAATGCGCGCCCTGGAAGATGCGGGAGGTGATGCGAGCGCTGAAACCCGGTGCGCCATCAGCCGCGAAGCCGAGGCGTTCGGGGCGGACTGCGATGCGCAGCGCGCCAGAGGTGGCGCCGGCGAGCGGTACGGACAAGGTTTCGATCGCGACACGGCCGCTTCCGTCACCGGTTGCCGTCAGGACATTGGTCTTCCCGAGGAAATTCGCGACGAAGGCGGTGTCGGGCGCGCCATAGACGGCATCAGGCGCACCGATCTGCTCGACGCGGCCTTTGTTCATCACGACGATGCGGTCGGACAGTGCCATCGCCTCGTGCTGGTCGTGGGTGACGAGGATCGTGGTGGTGCCGATCGAGCGCTGGATCTGGCGCAGCTCCCCTTGCATCTCCTCGCGCAGCTTGGCGTCGAGATTGGAGAGGGGCTCGTCGAGCAGCAGCAGCGAGGGCCTGATCACCAGCGCACGGGCGAGCGCGACACGCTGCTGCTGACCGCCCGACATCCGGCGGGGATAGCGATCCTCGAAGCCCTTGAGCCCGACCAGCGCCATCGCCTCCAGCGTGCGCTTCTCGCGTTCCGCCTTCTCGATGCCGCGCATTTCCAGGCCGAAGGCGATGTTCTGCGCCACGGTCATATGCGGAAAGAGGGCATAGCTCTGGAAGACGATGCCGAGGCCGCGCTTGTTGGGCGCGACGCCACCGAGATCGGCGCCGTCGAGCAGGATGCGGCCGCGATCGACCGGCACGAAGCCGGCGATCATCTGCAGCGTCGTGGTCTTGCCGCAGCCGGAAGGGCCGAGCAGCGAGATGAACTCGCCGCGGGCGACCGAAAGGTCGAGCCCCTCGACGGCAACCGCCGTGCCGTAGGACTTGCCGAGGCCTTCGAGAACGAGATGGGACATGGATTACTTGCTGGCCTCGTGACTGAGGGCGCGGAAACTCCTCCGTCATCCCGGGCTTGCCCCGGGATCCATCGAAGGGCGTTGCACTTTACGATGGATCCCGGCGCTTCGCTTCGCTGCGGCCGGGATGACGAGGAGGTTCTTGCGGAAAGCGGAAGGTCTTACCGCTCGACCTCCCGATTCCAGCGGCGGGTCCATTCCTCGCGCTTGGCGTTTGCGACATCCCAGTCGACGGCCTTGAGCGCCTTGACCTCGTCGCCATAGGGCAGACCCTTCCGTTCTTCCGGCGTGAGCGTCACCGTCACGTTGGCTGGGCCGAAGCCGGCGCCGGTCGCCATCACCTTCTGGATCGCGGGCGAGAGCATGAACTGGATGAAGGCATTGGCCTCGGCGGCGTTCTTCGAGCCCTCGACCGGGCAGGCGGCGGAGCCGAGCGCGAAGCCGCCCTCCTTCGGATAGACGAATTCGACCGGGAAGCCGGTATCGGCGAAGGCCTTGACGCGGCCCGAGCCCCAGACGCCGAGCACGGCCTGGCCGTTCTGGAAGAGTTCGGTCATCTTCGCCGGCGAGGGCTCATAGGCGACGATGTTCGGGTTGATGTCCTTCTTGAAGGCCTCGAAGCCCGGCTCGATGTTGGTCTCGCCGCCGCCGCCGATCTGCGCGAAGGCGATCAGCGCGTGCAGGCCATAGGTATTGTTGATCGGCGGGCTGACGATCTTCTTGCCGTAGGTCTTCGACTTCAGGTCGTTCCACGAGGTCGGGGCCGGCCATTTGTTCTCGTCGAAGACCTTCTTGTTGTAGAACAGGCCGGTGCCGACGAGACCGAGCCCCACGCCCTTGTTCGACTTGAACTTCATCACCGGCGCCACGTCCTTGTAGACGGGGCCGTCGGTCAGCGTGGCGCAGAAGCCGAGCGCCACCGCCTGATAGGCCGGGCCGTCATCGACGATCGCGACGTCGATCTGCTGATTGCCCTTCTGGGCCTGCAGCTTGGCGAGCGTGTCGGTCGAATTGCCGGCGACGTACTCGACCTTGACGTTGGCCTGCTTCTCGAAGGCCGGGATGACCTCCTTGCGCATGGTCTGCTCGTAGGAGCCGCCATAGCCGGCGACATAAAGCGTCTTCTGCTGGGCGAAAGCGGCGGAGCCGGCGAGCGCGGTTCCGGTAACCAGAGCGAATGTGATGGCGAGCTTCACGGTATCCCCTCCTCGTTTTCGAGTGATGCCGTTAGGTTCGGGGCTGTTTTGGAACTGGTCAAATCGAATGTTTCGCGCAATCCATGCCGAAATGTTATGTTCGGTTCGAGTGCGGATCGACCATGCTGAACCCGCGCCAGATCGAGGCTTTCCGGACGGTGATCGTGACCGGCGGCATCACTGCGGCGGCGCAGGCGCTGAACGTCACGCAGCCGGCGGTGACGCGATTGATCCAGGATTTGCAATACGCGCTCGGTCTGCCGCTGTTCGTGAAGCGCGGCGCGAGGTTGGTGCCGACGAGCGAGGCGCTGTCGCTCTACCGCGAGGTCGAGCGTCAGTTCGTCGGGCTGGAGCGGATCGAGAATGCGGCCCGCAACCTGCGCGAGGGGCGGGCCGGTTCGCTGCGGGTCGCGGCGCTGCCAGCCTTCAATGTCGGCTTCCTGCCGCGGGTGGTCGGCGGCTATCTCAAGCAGAGGCCCGATCTGGAGATCGCGATCTACGGCAGCATTTCATCGCAGGTCGTGGACTGGGTGACGTCCGGCTTCTGCGAACTCGGCTTCGCGCAGCTTCCCCTCGACTTTCCCGGGATCGATATCGAGATCCTGCCGGCGATGGCGCCGGTTGCCGTGCTGCCGACCGGGCACAGGCTGGCCGCCAAGGACGTGCTGGCGCCGGAGGATTTCGTCGACGAACCGTTCATCTCGCTCGAGCAGTCGACGCAATTGCGCTACCGCATCGACGCCCTCTTCTCGGCCCATCGCGTCGCCCGCCAGACCCGTGTGGAGACGCCGCTGTCGATGATCGCCTGCGGGCTCGTCGCCGCGGGCGCGGGGCTTTCGGTGGTCGATCCGTTCACGGCGGAAGAATATCGCGGCAAGGGTGTCGAGGTGCGGCCGCTCAAGCCGTCGGTGACCTACGACATCGCGATCATCTGGGGCGCCGGCCGCTTCCGTTCCGCGGTCGCACAGGATTTCGCCGAGACGGTTCGGGTCGCGGCGCTGAATTTCGCGGAAACCGTTGCCGGTTGATAGCGCCTTGTTGGGTCAGGTTCAGCCTCGGAGCCCGCTTTGTCATTCCGGGGCTTCGCGTAGCGAAGAACCCGGAACCCACGACCGGGTGAGCCGGCTGCAAACAGGCGCAGAATGTCTCGCCCAGTCGTGGATTCCGGGTTCGCGCCTTCGGCGCGCCCCGGAATGACAGCTCGGCCACCAACCACCAAGCAGGCGCCCCTAATCCCCGAACTGATGGATCCAGCCGGTCTGTCTGATGATGCAGCGGTTGCGCTCGTAACCGGCGATGACGGTGTCTCGTGCGGCGCGGCGGAGCGGTCGCATAAGCGTTGGACCCGACAGGGCGTCTCCGATGCGTTCCGCCAATGCTTCCGCGTCGTGAAAGGGAGCGAGCAAGCCGTTGACCCCGTCGCGGATCACTTCCTTCACCGGCTCGGTGTCGGAGCCGACGATGAGGCAGCCGCAGGCCATCGCCTCCAGCAGCGACCAGGACAGCACGAAGGGGACGGTGAGATAGACATGGACGGCCGAGACCTGGAACAGCCGGATCAGGTTCTCATAGGCCAGCCAGGGAATATGGAGGATGCGGTCGCCGAGCGCGGTCTCAGCGCACATCGCCTCGCGCCAGTTCTTGCCGTCGGAACGGGGGCGGCCATAGCCCGGGCCGTCGCCGCCGACCACGACGAAGAGTGCGTCAGGGTGCCGCTCTGCGAGAATGGCCGCTGCGCGCATGAATTCGGGATAGCCGCGATAGGGATCGAGATCGCGCGCGACGAAGGTGACGACCGGCATGCCCGTTTTCAGTATCCGGCCGTCGGGAAGAAGGAAGGCCGCCTCGGCATCTGGCCGGCAGACGCTGGTGTCGATGCCGTCATGGCAGACGGCGATGCGCTGGCGATAGGCCGCCGGATATTGCCGGCGCTGCCATTGCGTCGGCGCATAGGCGGCATCCAGCGTATCAAGGGCGAGGAGCTGGGCCGCGTTGCGCATCCGCACGCGCTGGCGATCGGCCGGGAGAATCGGCTCGTCGCTGCCGAAATCGAGGTCAGAGTCGGTGCTGCGATGGTAATATTCGCAATAGCCGATCAGCGCCGCGTCGGGCAGCGCGTCACGCGCGAAGAGCATGCCGCCCCAGCCCATATGACCGAGGACGACATCGGGCGGGTCGCTGCGGTTCAGGCGCTCCATCAACCGTGCCACCGCCTCCCCGGTGCGCAAGTGATATTCGGTCGCCGCAAGCGCGGGGTGCTGGGTCGCGGTCTCGTTGACCGCATAGGCGAGCTGGCGCACGCCCGGCGCCTCCTGCGCCGGGCGTTCCGTGATTAGCGTGACCTCGACGCCTTCGGCGACGAGGCTGCCGATCAAAGCAGCGAATTGACCAGATCCTGCGCGATGAACGAATAGGACATGCATGATGCGAGCAGCACTCCGCCGTAGCGGAGCGCGTCGTTCCACCACTGTTCGAGTTGGCGCAGGGTTTCGTGCGTCGTGTTGAGGTCGGTCTCGCGGTTGCTCTCCAGCCGCTGGCCGAACTGGCTGGCCTCGTCGAGCAGCCGCAACCGCTCGCACAGCATCTGCCCCTTCAGCGAAAGCGAGATGCGAGCCTGCCGGCGATCACGCGGCGAAGCTCCACGGTCGAGATAGCCGTTCTCGACGAGCTGCTTGAGATTATAGGACGCGTTCGAGCCACCATAGTGGCCGCGGTCCAGCAGATCGCGCACGGCGATCTCGCCTTGTCCGATCGTCATCAGCACCATCACCTGCGATGGCGAGATGTCGTCGATGCCGAGCTTGGTCAGCTCAAGCCGGAGATAATCCAGGAAGCGCCGGCTGACCCGCTCGATCACCCGCGCCAGATCAAAAGGGGAAATTCGGCGATCGGGGGCCTCGTCGAGGACACCGGAACCATTCGCCGGATGGTGGCCGTTCAAGGAACTGCCTGTGAATTGCTCGCCGCCGCGCAATTTGAAGTGCATTCCTTACCCCGCCTGATCGAAAATTAAACAATCCATCCGTTTGTCTCCTGTCGTATCGGGAAGCCTATAGGCAAAGCACATGCCATCTACGTTAGCTAATAGATAAGATTGTAGTAATCTTCAGATGGATGGAAACTAGTTCGAAATTCAAAATTTCTCATAGTATGGCCTTATTTGCTTCCATCCGATTCGACGAGTTAGACTTCTAATCTGTCATAATCTTGACACTCCCTCCATGTCTCATTGTAGGGCCGATGACGGGGCTTTCCCCATAATTCTCTCGGACCTCAGATTCCCTCATTCGCGGAGCCTTGCATGAAGGCGGTGAAGCCGGCGCCTGACGCCTTGATCCGGAATCTCCAGCGCTCCTTCGTCGGCGGCCTGAGCTATGCGGCGTTCCTCAGCCTGTGCGTGAACCTGCTGCTGCTGACCGTCCCGCTGTTCATGATGCAGGTGCAGGACCGGGTGACCGTCAGCCGCAGCTACGACACGCTGACGATGCTGCTGGTGATCGCGGTGGGGGCGCTCGTGCTCTATGGCGTGATCGAGTTCATCCGCTCGCTGACCTTCCAGGCGATGGCGAGCATCTTCGCGCGCAGGCTCAATCTGCCGGCTTTGCAGGCGGCGGTGAGCGCCTCGCTCGAGCAGGGCTCGGGGCAGGCCACGCAGGCGATTCGCGATCTCAACGATATCCGCTTCTTCATCGCGAGTTCGGCGATCGCCACGCCTCTGGAAGCCATCTGGTCGCCTGTCTTCCTGGCTGTTCTCTTCGCGCTTCATCCAGCCTACGGGCTGGTCGGCCTCGCCTCGCTGATCATCCTGCTGCTGCTCGGCGTGCTTTCGGACATGCTGACCCGCCGCATCCTCAAGGACGCCAACGAGGCCGGCGTCGCCAGCATCAACGAGGTCGGCGCCAGCCTGCGCCATGCCGAGACGATCGAGGCGATGGGCATGCTGCCGGCGCTGTCCAAACGTTGGCGCGGCCAGCAGCTGGCGATGATCGAGCAGCTCGACATGGGGACGCGGCGCGGCAAGTTCATCGCGGCGGTGACTCGCTCCTCGCGGATGACGATGCAGCTCGCGGTCTACGCCACCGGCGCCGTCCTGATCATCCGCAACGAGGTGACGGCAGGCACGCTGATGGCCGCGAGCATCCTGCTCGGCCGCCTGCTGGCGCCATTCGATTCGATGATCACCGACTGGCGGCAATGGGTTCTGTCCGCCGCGGCCTGGAAGCGCGTGCGCGAGCTGGTGCTGAGCCGCAGCTCGCAGCGCCAGACCGTGCCGACGCCGCCCTGCCAGGGCGATCTCGTGATCGACCGCGTGATCTATGCGCCCGCGGGGCAGGAGCAGACGGTCATCAAGAGCGTCTCCTTCACGCTCTCGCCGGGCGAGGTGCTCGGCGTGGTCGGCCCCTCCGGCGCCGGCAAATCGACCCTCGCGCGTCTGCTCGTCGGCGTGCTCAAGCCCAATGTCGGCGGCGTCTATCTCGACGGGCACAGCACCTATCTGTGGGAGCGCGGCTCCTTCGGCGCGATGGTCGGCTACCTCCCGCAATCGGTCTCGCTGCTCAACGGCACGATCGCCGAGAATATCGCCCGCATGCGCGAGCCCGACCCGCATGCCATCCTGGAGGCGGCGCGCATCGCCGGCGTGCACGAGCTGATCGGCCGCCTGCCGCTCGGCTACGACACCAATGTCGCCGACAGCGATTTCAATCTCTCCGGCGGCCAGCGCCAGCGCATCGGCCTGGCGCGCGCGCTCTACGGCATGCCGCGCCTGATCGTGCTCGACGAGCCCAATGCCAATCTGGATGCCGAGGGCGAGCAGAGCCTGATCCGCGCCATCGCGGCGGCGCGCGAGAGCGGCGCCATCGTCGTGCTCATCGCGCATCGCCCCTCAGTGATGCAGGTCGTCGACAAGCTGCTCGTGCTGCGCGAGGGCCGCGTGCAGCAGTTCGGGCCGCGCGGCGAGATCGCCGGCATGATCACGCCGGGCGGCCGGGTCGAGCTCGATCCGGCTGCCAAGGCTCCGGCGGCTCCGGCCCAGGTGCGCGAGGTGAAGGCATGACCGGAAACTCCCTGATCAAGCGCCGCGAGCATTCGCTGACGATCCAGGGCGACGTGGTCGATGTCGATGACGAGCGGGCGCCGAGCCTGCGCAATCTCGTGCTGGCCGGCGTCGCCGCAATCGGCGTCGGCTTCGGCGGTTTCGGCGCCTGGGCGGTGACGGCGCGGCTCGACAACGCCGCGGTCGCCAGCGGCATCGTCGCCGTCGACAGCAAGCGCAAGACCGTTAGCCACCTTGAAGGCGGCATCCTCAAGACCCTGCTCAAGGCCGAGGGCGAGCGCGTCGCGAGAGGCGAACCGCTGCTGCGGCTGGAGGATGCGCGCCAGCGCGCGGAGTTGCAGCAATTGCAGGCCAAGCGCATCGGGCTGGAAGCCAAGCTCGCGCGCCTACGGGCCGAGCAGACCAGCGCCGCGGAGATCGCGTTTCCCGCCGATATCGCGCAAATGACCTCGCCGATCGCCCGCGAGGTGCTGCGGTCGGAGCAGGGCCTGTTCAAATCCCGTGCCCAGGTTCATGGCGGCAAGGTCCATATCCAGCAGCGCGTGATCGAGCAGCATCAGGCGGAATCGGATGCGCTGAAGGCCCAGATCGACGCCACCGTCCAGCAGCGCTCACTGATCGACGAGGAGGTCAGGATCATGGCCGAGCTCTACGAGAAGCGCTACGCCAAGCGCAGCCAGCTCGTCGAGCTCCAGACCAAGCAGAGCGAGTTATCCGGCAAGGCCGGCGAACTCACGGCCCGCAAGGCCAAGGCCGAGCAGGCGGTCGCCGGGGCCAATCTCGAAATCCTCTCGATCAGCCTCGAGCAGCAGAACGATATCGGCGGCGAGATCCAGGAGGCCCAGCTGATGCTCTCGGAGGTGACCGAGCGCATCGTCCAAGCCGAGGACGTGCTGCGCCGGCTGGTGGTGACCTCGCCGCAGGAGGGCGTCGTCGCCAATATCCGGACGCGGACGGCGGGTAGTGCGATCGCGGCGGGCGAGGCGATCCTCGATATCGTGCCGGAGAATGAACCGCTGATCGTCGAGGCGAAGGTCGACCCGCGCGATATCGATTCGGTCCGCGTCGGGTCCAGCACCCGCGTGCGCCTGACCGCTTTCAACTCGCGCCTGCTGCCGCCCCTGGAGGCCAAGGTGAGTTATGTCGCGCCCGACCAGCTCGTGGACGAGAAGTCTGGAATTCCCTATTTCGTGGTGCGGGCCGAGATCGATCCCAAGAGCCTGCGGGATTATAAAGTCACGCTCCATGCCGGCATGACGGCGGAGGTCATGATCGTTAATGGCGCGCGCCGCGCGGTCGACTACCTGCTCTCGCCGATCACCGACAGCTTCAACCGGGCCTTCCGTGAGGATTGAGCCCTCGTTGACGATGCGCAGCCGGGCACACCCGCATAGCCGGACTTATATTTCGATTTTGAAAGTATATCCGTTGGAATATCGATAGTTTATTGATCGTAAAATAAAGACCAAATCATGCTGCGTCGCAAAATGATCACAATAAAAAGCTTGCTGCACTGCATCTATTGAGCAATCTTCGTTCGGTCGAGCGATGGCCTGATCTATCGATGGCTGTCGAACCAGTCCTGGTCTTCCCGTTCCGCGGTGCGGCCGCCGAATGATCCAGGTTCACAGATCGCCCAGGAGGTGCCGTATGGCGACGATCGAAGGAAGTGCATTCGACGACTTTTTGATTGGGAGTCGTTTCAGCGACGTGATTCTCGCCGGAGCTGGCGACGACATCGTCAAGGGTGGGGATCAGGTCGATTCCCTGTTCGGCGAGGAAGGCGACGACACCCTGTTCGGCGATGGCGGCAACGATGCCCTGTTCGGCGGCGAGGGTAACGATACCCTGTTCGGCGGGCTCGGCGACGATGTCCTCTCCGGCGACGAGGGCAACGATGCCCTGTTCGGTGGCGAGGGCAACGACATCCTCTCCGGTGGCGCCGGCGATGACATCCTGCGCGGCAATAACGGCGACGACGTCCTGATCGGCGGCGAAGGCAACGATATCCTGCAGGGCGGGCCGGGCGACGACATCCTCCAGGGTGGTGTCGGCAACGACGTCCTCCAGGGTGGCGACGGCGCCGATATCCTGAATGGCGGCGTGGGCGACGACATCCTGCAGGGTGGCGCTGGCGACGACATGCTGTTCGGCGGTGCCGGCAACGACATCCTGCATGGCGGCGCGGGCAGCGACACCTTCGTCTTCGAGGGTGGCGGCGGCAACGATGTCGTCCTCGATTTCGAGGCCGGGTCGGACATGCTGCAGATCGCCTCCGACATCAACGGCACGGGCATCGGCTCGGCGGAAGACGTCGCAGCGCGTGCAACCACGGTTGGCGGCAACACCGTCGTCGATCTCGGCAATGGCGACACGCTCACCCTGGTCGGCGTCAGCGCCGACGACGTCCAGGCCGATCCGAACGCCTACTTCACGGTCGCCTGACCCTGATGCGACCCCTCGCCCGGCCGATGCCGAGCGAGGGGTTTGCTGCCCCGGAGCGCGCACGCCCCCGGAAAGCGTCCCCCCGCTTTCCGCAAGCGCTCCGGGATTGTCTGTGCCGCAGGAGCGCTTTCATGCTTTCTCTCGCGCCCGTCGCGATGGCGACGACACCGCCTGCCCAGCTCGAACTCCACCGCCTCGGCGGCTCGGTCTTCCTGCTCTGCTGGACGCTCGAGGCTTCGCCCTTCGGCAAGCCCGCGATCGCGCTGACGGCTGGCGGCCGGCGCCTGCCTGCGGCCTCGATCACGCTTGGCCTGCGCGACGGACGCGAGCGGCTCGCCGTCGCCTTCCGCTCGTCCGGCCATGACAATGTCGTCGCGATGCTCAGCGACCACGGCCCGCAGGGCGAGGTGACGGCTGGCTTCGACCCCACGCTCGTCCACGGCCTTGCCGATCCGACCGAGATTCTCAGGGACCTGACGCCGCAGGCGCGCCTGACACTCGCCAATGCGCTGGTCCGCGCCTGGCCGCCGCTGTTCGGCCTAGCCGCGATCCCGAATTATCTCTCTTTTCTACGCCAGTTCCTGCTGACGCTGTTCCCCAAGCCGGTGGCGATGCTGCCGACTGCGGCGCTGGTCGAAGGCCAGTGGCTGTTCGAGACCGTTGTGCCCCCCGATTTCGGCGCCTTGCAAGGCGTCGCGCGCCTCGATGGTGCGGGGCTCGCGCGCCTCGATCTCAAGGCCCGTCTCGGCTCCTCCGATCGCAGCGGCAAGCGCGAGGTCCATCTCGTGCTCGATGCGCCGCCGAGCCGCGGCGGCGGGCTGTTGATCCTGCAAGGCGAACGCTCGTTGGTCCTGCGCGCTCTGCCCGGCCGGCAGGCTGCGCCTTCGCTCGGTCGCTGGTGGGCTGGCAAGGCCGCGAGCCGCGACGGCCTGCGCAACTGGGTGGTCGAGCAACTCGCTGGCCTGTCCGAGCAGGGGCGGTTGCTCGCGATCGAGATGCAGCGGCGCGTGCCGCTCGCGGTCCAGCATGTCCGCCGCAGCGACGACCTGCCGGCTGCCGAGCTTGATCTCGCGGTCTGCAACCAGGCTGGGCTCCTGATCGGAGGCTTGCTGCGCGATCCCGATGATCTCTTGGAAGAGGTGCTGCTGCATCGCGGCAATGGCGAGCCGATCGCGATCCTCTCGCGCCTGCAGCGCTTTCCCGTGCGCCTGCCGACCGGGACGGATGGCGAGACGCGCGCCGCCACGGGCTTCGCCGGTTTCGCGGCGGACTATGCCGGCGGCGCGCCGGTGCTGCAGCCGCGCTGCGAGATCAAGCTGAAATCCGGGACGACGCTGACGCTGCGCCCACCGGTGCAGCCGGCCGATCCGGTGACGATCCGGGCGCGGGCGCTGGCGGCGATCCCGCCGCAATATCTGACGGCGGATATGATCGAGACGACGCTCGCGCCGATCCTCGCCGCTTGTCAGGAAGATTTGCGCGAGAGCCGGCCGGAGCCGGTGATCAAGGCCTTCGGGCGGCTGCCGGCGCGGCCGAAGGCCTCGGTCGTGATCCCGCTCTACCGCGTCTATGATTTCCTGCGCGTGCAGGTCGCGGCCTTCGCCGGGGATCCGTGGTTCGCTGGCAATGCCGAGCTGATCTACGTGCTCGATTCGCCCGAGCACGAGGCCGAAGTCGCGCATCTGCTCGGCGGCCTGCATCTCGCTTATGGTCTGCCGATGCAATTCGTCGCGATGCGGCGCAATGGCGGCTTCTCGGCCGCCTGCAATGCCGGCGCTGCCGTCGCACGCGGCGAGGTTCTCGCTCTCGTCAATTCCGATGTCATCCCGACCGGCAATGGCTGGCTGGAGGGGCTGATCGCCAGGCTCGACCGCCGCGCGCGGGTCGGCGCGGTCGGTCCGAAGCTGCTCTATGACGACGGCTCGCTGCAACACGCGGGGCTGTTCTTCAAGTGCGACAGCAAAGGCACCTGGCTCAACCATCATTACTTCAAGGGCATGCCCGGCAGCTATGCGCCGGCCAATATCGAGCGGCCGGTACCCGGCGTTACCGGCGCCTGCATCGTGATGGCGCGCGATCTCTACGCGGAGCTCGGCGGCTTCGACGAGAGCTATGTGATCGGCGATTACGAGGACAGCGATCTCTGCCTCAAGATCAGGCGGGCCGGCTTCGGCATCCTCTATGTCCCGGATGTCGCGCTCTACCATCTCGAACGGCAATCGATCGCGCGCAGCGTCGATTACACGCGCGGCGCAGCCTCCCAGCACAATGCCTGGCTGCAATCGCAGCGCTGGGGCGCCCAGATCGATGCGCTGATGCAGGCCTTCGAGACCTCCGCGCCCGAGCTTGCCTTGCCGGCGCCCGCGCCCGCCGAACCCGATCTTGTTCCCCGCTTCAGCTTCCGGAGAGCGACCGCCGCATGACCGCCCTGAGACAGATCGCACCAGAGCCAGCTCCCGCGGACGCATCCGCCGGGCCGGAGCTCGACTGGCTTCTGGCCTCGCTGCAGAGCAATCGCTTCATGCCGCATCCGCCCGAAGGTTCGATTTTCGTCGGCGACGGCGATTATCGCGCGATCGGGGCCGAATTCCTCGGCCATTTCATCCGCATCGGCCGGCTGAAGCCGCATGAGCGCGTCTTCGATATCGGCTGCGGCATCGGCCGCATGGCCGTGCCGTTGACGCAATATCTCGATCCCGAGCGCGGCAGCTATGACGGCGTCGACCCGGTGATGGAAGGCATCCTCTGGTGCGCCCAGACGATCACGCCGGCCTATCCGCGCTTCCGCTTCCAGCGGCTCGACATCGCCCATCCGCTCTATAACCCGCAAGGGTCCCTGCCGGGCATCGAGGTCCGCTTCGGCTTCGCCAATGGCAGCTTCGATTTCGTGACGATGACCTCGGTCGCGACGCATCTGCCGCCGGACGAGCTCGTGGTCTACTTGCAGGAGGCCGCGCGCCTGCTGGCGCCGGGTGGGCGCCTCTTCCTTACCGCCTTCGCGCTCGACGGCACGTCGACCGGACAGGAGCGCCTCTCGTTCAAGCGCTGGCAGGACGGGCCGGGCTGGTACGCCATCGACGAGGCGCCGCTCGCCGCCGCCGGCATCGACAGCCGCTTCCTGCTGGAACAGACGGCGCAGGCCGGGCTCACCGTCGAGGCGCTGCGACCGGGGCATTGGCGCGGCATCAGCGCGGCGCATTACCAGGACCTGCTGATCGCGACGAAGCCGGGGGGCAAGGGTCCGGGAGGCCACGCATGAGCCGCCGCATCCTCGTCGTCGCGCATAACCATCCGTCGCTGCATCCGGGCGGGACCGAGATCTTCGCGCATGATTTGTCCCAGGCCTATCGCGAGCAGGGCTGCGAGGTTTTGTTCCTCGGTGCCACCAATGCGATGCATCGCGAGCCGCATCCCGGCACGGCGCTGCAGGCGGTCGGCGAGGACGTGGTTTTGTGGAGCGCACATTACGACCGCTTCCACATGAGCCAGATTGACCATTACGGCACGTTGCAGGACCTCGCGACGCTGCTGGAGGAGTTCCGGCCGGACGTGATCCACGTCCATCATCTCGTGCTGATCGGCGCGGAGTTCCTGACGCTGGCACGCCGGCTCCTGCCGCAGTCGACGATCGTGATGACGCTGCATGACTACTATCCGATCTGTCATCATGACGGGCTGATGGTGCGGCCGGGCGACCGGCAGCGCTGCAACGGCTCCTCGCCTTCGGCCTGCCATGGCTGCTTCCCGGAGATCGGCTCCGACCGCTTCCTGCTGCGCGAGCGCTTCATCAAGACCCATCTGGCGGCGGTCGATCGTTTCGTCGCGCCGAGCCGCTTCCTGCGCCAGCGCTATGTCGATTGGGGCCTGCCGGGTGAGCGGATCGAGGTCATCGCCAATGCCCGCCCGGCCCAGGAGGCCGCGCCGCATCGTCAGGCGGCAGGCCGGCGCACCAGCTTCGGCTATTTCGGCAATCTCAACCCCTGGAAGGGTGTGCTGCCGCTGTTGCAGGCGGCGCAGTTGCTGCGCGCTTCCGGCGAGACCGAGTTCTCCCTGCGCATCCATGGCGGCGCGCCGTTCCAGAGCGAAGCCTTCACCAGCGCGCTCGATACGGCGTTGGCCGGTGCCGAGGGTGTCGTCACCCATTGCGGGCCCTATTCCCGCGACGAGGTGCCGGGTTTGATGGCCGAGGTCGACTGGGTGGTGATGCCCTCGATCTGGTGGGAGAACGCGCCCCTCGTCATCCAGGAAGCCTTCCAGCACCGCAGGCCAACGATCGTCAGCGCCATCGGCGGCATGGCCGAGATGGTGCGCGACGAGATCGACGGGCTGCATGTCCGGCCGGGCGATCCGGCCGCGCTGGCCCGCACCCTTCGCCGGGCGATGGAAGAGGCCGGTCTCTGGCAGCGCCTCGTCCACGGCATCGCCGAGCAGCCGACGCTCGCCGGCTGCGCCGGCCGCCACCTCGCCCTCTTCGACAGCCTCAAGCTCGCAGAGGCCGCATGACAACGGCTCAGTATCAGGACAACGAAACCCGCCTTCCCAACGTCAATCCCGCACGCCTGAACGGACGGGTCGATGCCCTCGACGGCAGCCGCCTGCATGGCTGGATCTGGGACGAGGCCCGTCCGGATGAAGCGATCACGGTCAGGATTTCCCTGGACGGCAAGGTCGTCGCGGAAACGAAGGCCGACCAGAGCCGCATCGATCTCCGCCGCAACGGCATCGGCGACGGCAAGCACGCCTTCTCGATCGATCTCGACGAGGCGCTGGTCGCAGTACGCGCACATCTGACGGTGGTCGGCATTTCGCCTGCGACGGGGGCGGAATTCGAGTTGCGCCTGCCGGCTGCGGATGAGCTCGCGGCGGAAGCGGCGATCGCCGTGCCGTTGGCCCGCTTCTTCGACAAGGTCGAGATGCTTATCGTGCTCAACCGGCGCGCCCAGCTCGCCCAGAAGGAGCTCAACGAGAAGCTCGACCGCATCGCAGCGCGGCTCGAGGAGAACCATGCGCTGGCAGAGGCCACCAAAGCCGAGACCGAGAGCCAGAGCGAGATCGTGCGCCGGCTCGGCGAGCTCGACGTCTTTCAGCTCCGCTTCGACGGCACCTTGCGCGGCTTCGATGCGCGGCTGGACGCGATCCGCAAGGAGGCGCGGGCGCCGCTGCGGCAGGTCACCGTCATCCTCGGCTTCCTCTCGGCGCTCGCCGCGGTGATGTCCTTCGTCACGCTCGCCGTGACACTCTGGGGAGGCTGAGGCGATGAGCGAGGTCATCGTTCCCGAGAGGACAGCGATCGCGCAGGCGCCGACCGTCTCCTGGACGCCGCTCGGCGAGAACGCGATCCTCGTCCGCAGCCATTGCGACGCCATTCCGGCCAAGGTTCCGGTCGCGGTCGACGGCAATCCGCGCAACCGCGCCCAGACGATGGTGCTGAGCTGGCGCCGGCCCGGTGCCGAGCCCACGTCGGCCACCGGGTTTCTGTGTCTCGCTCCCGCGCCCAGCGTCGACAATAGCGGCACCGGCGCCCTGTTGATCGGGCGCCCCGGCCGTCCCCTGCGCCTGATCCTGGCGCCGAAGCCTCAACCCCTGCAGACGTTCCTGTCGGAGCTCGCCGACGATTCCGGCCAGGCTTTTCCGAGCGTCGTCGATGGCCTGCTCGAAGTGCTGCTGACCGGCGCGCCCAATCCGCGCCGCCTGCGGGCCGTGGCGATGCTGTTGCAGACGGTTGCGCGGCCGGGCGGCTTCGTCGAGGTGATGGGCAAGCTTGGCGAAACCGGCGGCGTCGGCGACGGCATCTTCCTGCAGGGCTGGACCTCCCATTTCGCGGCGGGGCGCGTGAAGCTGCTGATCTCGCATGGCGGCCTGTCGCCGGCTCATCTCGAAACCGGGACCTTCGAGCGCGACGATCTCGGCGAAGGCGCGCGCGGCTTCTTCGGCCTGCTGGAGGATTGCCACGCCCAGCATCCCGGCGAGATCGAGCGGCTCTATTTCCGCGGCAATGACGGCTGGCGCGCGCTCGAGGTCTATGAGCGCCATGTCCTGCTCGAGCCGATCACCGTGCCCGGCCATCTGCGCGACGGCTTGCAGCGCGGGACTGCCCCGCAGGCCACCGTCGATAAGTTGAAGCGCGCCTCGCAGCGCTTCGACGGGCGCGACACGGTCTGCCTGCTGGAGGAGCCGGTGCGGGCCGGTATCGACTCGGTGACGGTCGTCGAAGGCACCGGCGTGCTGATCATCGGCTGGCTGTTCGATCCCGAGCGTCGGGTCGGTGGCGTCACGCTGCGCAGCGGCAGCCAGTCCTGCGCCGTCGATCGCCTGTGGACCCGCGTGCAGCGCGCCGATGTGACCGCGGCCTTCGTGGAAGACCCGCGCTTCGGCCCGGCGCTGGCCTCCCGTCGCAACAATCACGGCTTCATCGTCTTCGCGCCGAAGCTGCTTCCCGAAGCCGGCCAACCGCTGTATCTCGCCTTCGAGGTGCAGGGCACGGGCCCCGCCTTCCTGCCGCTCGAACCGAATCGTGCCCCGGCACGGCGGGCGCTGGAGCGCGTGCTCGGCCTGCTCGACCCGCGCTCCTCGACCGCCAGTTCCGTGGTCGAGCGACAGATCGCGCCGGCCTTGCAGGCGGCGGAGATCGCGCCACCGCGCGCCGCGGAGACGCTCGACGTTGGGAACTTCGATCCCGAGGCACCGCTTGGCCTCGTCATCGGCCTCGATCATCGGCATCGCGAGTTGTCGGCGCTGTTCGCGTTGCTGGCGATGGACCCTGAAGCGCGGCCCTTGCCCATCGTGCTTGCCGCACCCTCCGAAAGCTTCGACCGCGTCGGTGCCGAAGCGCGGCGGCTCGCACGCTTCTATGGGCTTTCCGTGCGGCTCGTCGCGGTCGAGGGCGTCGAGGATGCCTGCGATGCGCTGGAGGCCGGCGTACGCGCCTGCCGCTTCAACACGGTCGCCTTGTTGTCCGGCGCCGCGCAGATCCGGATGCCCGGCTGGCTCGGGCGGCTGGAGCGGGCCTATCGGGCGCGCGGCGGCCAATGCGTCGCGAGCCCGACCTTGCTCTTCGAGGACGATTCCATCCGCTGGGCCGGTGCCTGGCTGGAAGGCGAGGGGGCGAGCCGGCGCATCGCCAACCGTTTCGTCGGCTATCCCCTGGAGGCCGTCGGCAATCTCGGCCCGATGGAGGTCGCGGCCGGCGCCAGCGAATGCTGCGTCCTGTCGCGTGCCGCCTTCATCGAGGTCGGCGGCTTCGCGCGCAATTATTTCACCACGGCGGAGAAGGGGCTCGACCTCTGCCTCAAGCTCCGGATGGCGGGCTCACCCTCGCTCTGGGTGCCCGATGTCGAGGTCTATGCCGTCGACGACGCGGAGACCGCGACGCCCCATGCTGGTGCGCTCGCCCAGCTCGCCGACCGCACCAGCTTCGACCGGCGCTGGGCGCTCGCCATCTCCAACATGAAAGGCTGAGGATGCGGGTTCTCGTGATATCGCACGGCCATCCTTCGCTCTCGCTCGGCGGGGCGGAGGTGGCGTCCTACAACCTGCACAAGGGCTTGCAGGCCGGCGAGGGCGTCGATTCCCATTTCCTCGCCCGCGTCGGCGCGCCGACGCCGCGCCATGCCGGCACGGCGCTGATGAGCCTGCGCCAGCGCGGCGGCGAACTGCTCTATTACGCCGAGGATTACGACCACTTCCTGATCTCGAACCGGGCCACCGACGAGATCGAGCGCGATTTCGTGCGCGTGCTGCACGATCTGAAGCCGGATGTGGTGCATTTCCACCATTTCATCGGGCTCGGACTCGAATGCCTGTTCGCGGTGCGCGACGCGCTGCCTGATGCGCTGATCGTGGTGACCTTCCACGAATATCTCTCGATCTGCCACCACCACGGCCAGATGGTGAAGACCGGCGCCTTCAAGCTCTGCTACCGGGCCTCGCCGACCGATTGCAACGCCTGCTTCCCGGAAATCTCGCCGGCCCGCTTCCTCGCCCGCGAGACCTTCATCAAGGGTATGCTGGGGCTGGCCGACCATTTCGTATCGCCGAGCCGCTTCCTCGTGGATCGCTATGTGGACTGGGGCCTCTCCGAGGAGCGCTTCTCGGTGATCGAGAACGGCATCGACGTGGCCGCCGCCGCCCCGCCGCGCCCTCTCCCGGAAGGTAAGGGGCGCCGCTCGCGCTTCGCCTATTTCGGCCAGCTCACGCCCTACAAGGGCGCCGACGTGCTGATCGACGCGGTGACGCGCATTCCCGAGAAGGTTTGGGGCGAGGATTCGATCCTGCTCGTCTATGGCGGCAATCTGGAGCGCCAGCCGCAGGCCTATCAGGACAAGTTCGCGAAGCTCGTCGAAGCGGCCGGGCGGCGCGTGCGCTTCTGCGGCGCCTTCCAGAACCGCGAGATGCCGAACCTGATGCGCTCGGTCGACTGGATGGTGATGCCCTCGGTCTGGTGGGAGAACTCGCCGATCGTGATCCAGGAGGCGTTCTTCCATGGCCGTCCGATCCTGGCGAGCAATCTCGGCGGAATGGCCGAGAAGATCACAGACGAGGTCGACGGCCTGCATTTCCGACCCGGCAGCCCGGAAGACCTTGTCGACTGCATGACGCGCGCGCTGACCGAGCCCGGCCTCTGGGAGCGCCTGCGCGGCGGGATCAAGCGGCCGATGAGCCATGTCGAATGCGCGGACGCGCATCTCGAGCTCTATCGCCGCCTCCTCACCGAACGTAGCAAGCCTGCCGCCGCGCGGCAGGACCAAGCCGCGATGATCGCCTGAAACCATAACGAAACAACAGGGGAGACCCGACCATGGCCCGCATCCTCGTCATAAGCCCCTCCGGGGAGGTCTATGACCACGACAATGTCCGCTGGTATCGCCATGCCGATCTGCAAAGCCATATCGAGCACTACCACAATATCGGCGACGCCTTCGTCTTCGATTCCTCGCTGAAGCTGCTCAATTTCGAGAAGCTCGACGAATTGCCGATCGACCACGTCGATCCCGCGATGATCGACCGGCTCAATGCCGAGTACGACTACGTCTTCCTGCGCGGCTCCAACTACGTCCATGCGCAGATGAACTGGTCGAAGGCGGCCGAGGTGTTGCGCCGGCTGAAGCTGCCGGTGATCGCCTTCGGCATCGGCGCTCAGGCTCCGGTCAGCGGCAAGCTGGAATTGAGCGAGGACACCAGAACGGTGCTCAAGCTCATTTCGGACTCGACGGCTTCGCTCGGCGTGCGCGGTACCTATTCGGCGGAAGTGCTGAACGATCTCGGCATCCGCAATGTCCGCATCATCGGTTGCCCGACGGCGTTCCGGAACAACGATCCCAACCTCGCCATCCGCCTGCCGCCGCTGGAGCAGATAAAGACCGCTGGCGTGACGCTGCGGCGCGAGGTCTCGAAGACCTATGCGCAGGACATCAAGCGCTACCTCACCTTCCATCGCTCCCTCGTGAAGGCGATGGCCGATCGCTTCGAGGTGACGCTGATGTCCCAGGGCGAGGTCGAGGAGAAGAAACTCGCGCTCGGCACGTCCGAGCAGAAGGCTCAGGCTCTCGCCGCGCTGAAGGAGAACGAGTGGGCCAATAACTGGTATCTCGATGAGCAGGTGACCGGGCTCTACCAGAGCCGGATGTTCTATTCCGACGTGGTCGCGGAATACGAGCGGCTGGTGCGCGGGCTCGATCTCGTGCTCGGCTACCGGCTGCACGGCAACCTGATGGCGCTCGCGAACGGCACGCCGTCGATCTACTTCACCTATGACAGCCGCACGGTCGAGTTCGCCGATACCTTCAAGATTCCGAGCATCGACGTCTTCGCCGGCCAGGATTTCAGGCTGGAGGAGCACTGGGAGCAGGCGCGCTTCGACCGTTTCAACACGGCCTATGGCGAAGTCTACCGCGCGATGAGCGCCTTCCTCAGCGAGAACAGGATCGACCACAAGATGGCCAAGCCGACTGCTGCTGGCCAGGAGGCGCCCGCGCCGGAACGGAAGGTGGCATGAGGGGCGCCTGCAACCTGCGCGGTGCGCTGTCGGCGGCCTGCCTGCTGCTGGCGCTGCCTGCGATGGCGCAGGGCTATCGACTCGAGCTTGAGCCCGGCGCGCAGGAGGAGACGGTAGTGTCCTGGGCACGCGAGCGCTGCGAGGAATGGGACCTGCCGGACGCGCCGTTGCGCGCCTTCCGCGACGACAAGGGCGAGGTTGTCGCCTTCGCCAGCCATTATCGCAGCCGGCCGCTGATCGGCGCCGACCTATCATCGATCCGCAAGAGCTGCGCGGTGTCCTTCGAAGCGAAGAACAGCGCCGATCCCAGCCAGTTCAGCGACAAGAGCTGGATCGCCGCGACCTGGACCGGCGACGGGCGCCATGTCCAGGCGCTTGTTCACGCCGAATACCATGCCGACAAACATCCCGGCGCCTGCCGCTTCAAGGAGGCGATGAGCTGCTGGTACAATGTCGTGACTGCCGCTCAGTCCGATGATGGCGGGCGCAGCTTCAGGACCGACGAGCCGCGCCCGCTCGTGGCGGCGCCGCCTTACAGGCAGGATGTCGGCCAGGGGCGGCATCGCGGCTTCTTCAACCCCTCGAATATCGTCGAGAAGGACGGCGCCTGGTATGCGCTGATCGCGACGACGGGCGGCGAGGGCCAGAAGAACGGCGTCTGCCTGTTCCGGTCGACGGACCTCAAGGATCCGACGACCTGGCGCGCCTTTGACGGGCAGGATTTTACGATTCCCGCCGTCGATCCCTATCGCGACGATCTGAGCCAGGCGCGGCCATGCCAGCCGCTGAAGAACCTGCCGACCACGGTCGGTTCGGTCACGCGGCACGAGGCGAGCGGGCAGTGGCTCGCGATCTTCCATCTCGGCCCCGATCCCCGGCAGGGCATCGTCGGCGGGCGCGTTGCCTATAGCTGGTCCAAGGACCTCGTGACCTGGGCGCCGCTGCAGACGCTGGTCACGCATCCGACGATGTGGAGCAAGGATTGCGGCGACCGCGACCGTTACAGCTACGGCGCCGTCGCCGATCCGGCCTCGCGCTCGCGCAATTTCGAGACCACGGGCGACCAGCCCTTTCTGTTCATGACCAAGATGCATGTCGCCGACTGCAAGGTCGGCCCGCAGCGCGATCTCGTCCGTATCAAAATCCGCATCGTGAAGGACAATCCATGAATGCGCCCGCCCATCCGCTTCCGGCCAGCCAGGCCGTGCAGAGCATGAAGATCCTGCGCGCCACCACGCAGGAGGTCGTCGTACTCGTCGCGCGCGAGCCCGGCGGAAGCTGGCCGTCATTGCGCCTGCTCATCGACGGGCAGGACTACGCCACGATCAACCCGGGCGCGCTCGCCACCGGTGATGCGACCGTGGCCGAGATCGCGATTCCGCTGCCGGCCCTGCCCGAGACGCGGCTGCGCTCCATTGCGGTCGCGGATGCGCGGACCGGCGCGCTCGCGCCCGGCTCGGAATTGCGCCCGGTCTCGAAGACGAAGCCGCTGCGGGCGCTGGTGATCTATCCCGCGGGCGAGGTCTACGACCATGACAAGGTGCGCTGGTATCGCGCACCGATGGAGAAGCTGCTCAGCGACTATTTCAATATCGGCGATATGATCGTCTACGACTCGACGCTGAAGCTCCTCGACTACGCGCATCTGGAGCCGATGAAGATCATGTCGCCGACGGATGCCGATATCGCGCGCTATGCCAGCGAGTTCGATTTCGTCTTCGTGCGCGGCTCGAACTTCATCCATGAGAGCATGGAGTGGTTCCGCGCCGTCGAGGTGCTGGAGAAGGTCAAGCTGCCGGTCTACGCCATCGGCGTCGGCGCGCAGGCGAGCCAGAATCGCCGGATCGAACTGCCCGAGGCGTCCCGGCACTTCTGGTCGATCGTGGCCGAGCGCTCGGCGGCGATCGGCGTGCGCGGTGCCTTCAGCGCCGAGACGCTCAGGCAGAACGGCATCCGCAATGTCGAGGTGGTGGGCTGCCCCTCGATCTTCCGCACCCGCAATCGCGATCTGAAGATCCGCATTCCCGACCAGCGCGACATCCGCAAGGTCGCGTTCAGCCTGCGCCGCGAGGCCGACAAGAGCTATACCGCCGACCCGGAAGCCTATCTGCGCAACCAGAAGGCTGCCTTGCTCAAGGTCGACGCCCAGAGCGAGATGGTGATGTCCTCGCATGGCGAGCAGGAGGAGAAGGCGTTCTTCCTGCGCGACCCCGCCGCCAAGGAGAAGGCTGTCGCCGAATTCACCCGCACCGGCTGGTGGAGCGGCGCGGACGATGCCGCGATGCGCCGGATTTACGAGAAGCAGCTGTTCTCCTTCTTCGATGTCGAGCATTACGACGCCTTCACTCGCTCGCAGGACCTTGCCGTTGGCTATCGCGTCCATGGCGTGCTGCCGGCCGTGGCGCATGGCGTGCCCGGCGTGCTCGTCGCCTATGACACGCGCAGCCAGGAACTGGCCGAGACGCTGAAGATCCCGGTCGTACCGGAGGCGGCGCTCGCCGAGGGCGGCTGGCGCGCGGTCTACCAGGAGGCGGCGTTGAACGGCCTCGCGAAGAGCTACGCCGGCTCCTACGACCGGATGCGCGGCTTCCTCGACCGGAACGGCATTCCGCACCGGATGTGAGGGACTGGCCGGGGCGGGATCACGGTCGAACTGCCCCGGATCTCGGAACGGCTTTCGCCGGCCCGGCAGGGCGCGAGGCCTCCCGGCTATCGGCTTCCACCAACCAGGAGACGATCATGAAGATCGAGTACGATGCGGGCACGGCGCTTTCGATCATGCGCGGCAACCCGGTGCGCGGCTGGACCTCGGGCAAGCCCGAGAAGATGGCCAGGGAGCGCCTGACCACCGGCGACTATGTCGCGGTGGAGCACAAGTCGAAGTTCCGGCTCGATCCGGCCGAGCCGATCTTCACCATGGGCTCCTGCTTCGCGCGCGAGGTCGAGAACATCCTGATGGCGCGCGGCCTGCCGCTGCTGCTCGAAGGCCATGGCGTGCCGGCCGAGCATTTCGAGAGCTGGAACGAGGAGAGCGGGCGCGGCGGCGGGGCCGATCGCGGTCAGCTCAGCCGGGGCGCGTTGAACAAGTACTCGGTGCGCTCGATGACGCATGAGCTCAAGCGCGTCCTGACGGGCGAGAGCTACCCGGACGAGGGGCTGATCGAGCTCGCGCCCGGGCAATGGTTCGATCCGCAGGCGAGTGGTCTCAAGCTGCTCGATCGCGAGAGCGCCTTCGCCAACCGCAAGCGCCTGACCGCAGCGACGGCGCAGATCAAGCAGGCGCGCGTCTGCTTCTTCACGCTGGGCCTGACCGAGACCTGGCTCGATGCGCAGACGGGCATTGCGATGAACGCCCATCCCGGCCCGGTCTGGCTGCAGCGGATGCCGGAGCGCTTCCGCTTCGTCGATTACGGCTATGACGCGACGCTGGCCGACATGCTCGACATCATCGGGCTGATCCGGGAGCACTGCCATCCGGAGATGCGCTTCGTCGTCACGGTGTCGCCGGTGCCCTTTGGTGCGACCTTCAAGGATGCCGACGTCATCGTCGCTAACAGCGCCTCGAAATCGGTGCTGCGGGCGGTGGCGGAGGAACTGTTCCGCCGCTTCGATTTCGTCGACTACTTCCCGAGCTACGAGATCGTGCTCAACTCGCCGCGCGCGCTCGCCTTCCAGGACGACCAGCTCCATGTCGCGCGCGACATGGTCCAGCATGTGATGGAGACCTTCCAAAGCGCCTATCTCGCGCCGCAGGAGCGGCCGCAGGCGGCTTGAGCAGCGGCGATGCCTTCAAGAACTGAGCCGCCCGGCTCCGTTCTTTGCTCAGCCGTAGCGCGCCTCCAACCGCCGATCGAGCCACAGCGCCACCAGCGTGCAGAGCGCGCCGGAGAGCAGGTAGAGCCCGACCCAGGCGAGGCCGAAGCTGCTCGACAGCGTCAGCGCCACCAGCGGGGCGAAGCCGGCGCCGATCAGCCAGGCGAAGTCGGAGGTCAGGGCTGCGCCGGTATAGCGGTATTGCGGCTTGAAGCTGGAGGCGACCGCGCCAGCCGCCTGGCCATAGGCGAGGCCGAGCAGGCCGAAGCCGATGATCACGTAGATCGTCTGGCCGGCCAGGCTGTCGCCGAAGAGCAGCGGGGCGACGATGCTGGAGAGGCTGAACAGCGCGATCATGCCGCCCGAGAGCAGCAGCGTGTTGCGGCGCCCGATCTGGTCGGCGATCAGGCCGGAGGTGACGATGGCGCCCGCGCCGACCACGCCTCCGGCGGCCTGCACCAGCAGGAACTCCGAGACCGAGCGATCGGTGAAGAGGTTGATCCAGCTCACCGGGAAGATGGTGACGAGGTGGAAGAGCGCGAAGCTGGCCAGCGGCACGAAGGCGCCGAGGATGAGCGTGAGGCCGTGGACGCGGATGAGCTCGAACACCGAGACCGGCACCAATTCACGCGTTTGCATCAACTGGGCGAATTCCTGGGTCGCGACCATGCGCAGGCGGGCGAACAGCGCGACGACGTTGATGGTCAGTGCGACGAAGAAGGGATAGCGCCAGCCCCAGCCGAGGAAATCCTCCCGCGACAGGGCGCCCTCGAAATAGGCGAAGAGGCCGGCCGCCAGGATGAAGCCGAAGGGGGCGCCGAGTTGCGGCAGCATCGCATACCAGCCGCGGCGATTGGCCGGGGCGTTGAGCGCGAGCAGCGAGGACAGGCCGTCCCAGGCGCCGCCGAGCGCGATGCCCTGCAGCAGGCGGAAGCCGGCGAGGATGACGATCGACCAGACGCCGAGTGTCGCATAGCCCGGCAGGAAGGCGACGCCGGCGGTCGAGCCGCCGAGCAGGAACAGCGCGGCGGTGAGCTTGGTCGCGCGGCCGTAATGCCGGTCGATCGCGAAGAACAGCATCGAGCCGATCGGGCGGGTGACGAAGGCCAGCGCGAAGATGCCGAAGGAATAGAGCGTGCCGGTGACCCGGTCGGCGAAGGGGAAGACCAGCTCGGGGAAGACCAGCACGCAGCCGAGCCCGAAGACGAAGAAGTCGAAATATTCCGAGGTCCGGCCGATGATGACACCGAGCGCGATATCGGCCGGCGACACGTGGTCGCGGCCATGCGCGTCGGTCGGATGCCTCGATGGATGGCTCGCTGCGTCAGCGCTCATGACCGCGAATTCCTCGTTGGGAGGCAGGCCAGCAGGACCGGGCTTGCCCGCACCTCATACAAATGGATACGGTGGATAGAAGCTACCCGTCAAACCATCGCAATGGGACAGATTGTCCGATGTGCGTTGCGGGCGAATGGGAATAGAGAACGGCTGTTCCCGGATCAGGGAGGTCTCGAGTCTCTTGAGAATCTGTCGCATTCTACCGCTTCTGCCGTTGTTCGCGCTGCTTGGCGGCTGCCAGATGGTGCTGCTCGGCCCATCCGGCGATGTCGCGCTCCAGCAGCGCAATCTCCTGCTGGCTTCCACTGCGCTGATGCTGCTGGTCATCGTGCCGGTGATGGCGCTGACGATTTTCTTCGCCTGGCGCTACCGCGCCTCGGCCAAGGCCAGCTACGATCCGGACTGGAACCATTCGCTGCCGCTGGAGGTGGTGATCTGGTCGGTGCCGCTGCTGATCATCATCGTGATCGGCGCCATGACCTGGATGGGAACGCATCTGCTCGACCCCTATCGCCCGCTCGACCGGATCAGTGCCGGTAAGCCGGCGGTCGAGGCCAAGGCCGGCGGCAACGGCGTCCGCAAGGAGCCGCTGGTGATCCAGGTCGTCGCGCTCGACTGGAAATGGCTGTTTCTCTACCCGGCGCAGGGCATCGCCTCGCTCAACGAGGTGGTGGCGCCGGTCGACCAGCCGATCGAATTCCGCATCACCTCGTCCTCGGTGATGAACTCGCTCTTCATCCCCGCGCTCGCCGGCCAGATCTACGCGATGCCGGGCATGCAGACCAAGCTCAACGCCGTGATCAACCATGCCGGCGAGTTCGAGGGGTTCTCGGCCAACTATAGCGGCGCCGGCTTCTCCGACATGCGCTTCCGCTTCCGCGGCGTCGACGACAAGGCTTTCGGCGACTGGGTGCAAGGCGCGATCCGCAACGGCAGCACGCTGGGGCGCGAGGAATATCTCGTGCTGGAAAAGCCGAGCGAGCGCGAGCCGGTCCGCTATTTCCGCGACATTCCGTCAGACCTGTTCAGCGCCGTCCTCAACATGTGCGTCGACCGGGCCAAGATGTGCGCGCGCGACATGATGGCGCTGGACGCGAAGGGCGGCGGCGGCAAGGAGGGCATCCATATCGTCGCGCAGCTCGAATACGACAAGAGCGTGCGCCGGGGCGGGCAGCCGATGCCGCCGCGCCCCTTCGTGACGGCGATCTGCACGCCGACCGATGTCTACGGCACCGCGGGCGTCAGCGCTCGCGTCGCCAACTGAGGCTGGGAACGATGACCTCCTATCCCGACTGGTGGAAGCTGATCTTCGGGCGCTTCACCCTCGAGGCGATCCCCTATCACGAGCCGATCCTGATCGCGACCTTCGCCGCCGTCGCGCTCGGCGGCCTCGCGCTCGTCGCGCTCGTCACCCGCTACAAGCTCTGGGGCTATCTCTGGCACGAGTGGTTCACCAGCGTGGACCACAAGAAGATCGGGATCATGTACATGATCCTCGGCGTGATCATGCTGCTGCGCGGCTTCGCCGACGCGCTGATGATGCGCGGCCAGCAGGCGATCGCGTTTGCCGGCAACGAGGGCTACCTGCCGCCGCATCATTACGATCAGATCTTCACGGCCCATGGCGTGATCATGATCTTCTTCGTGGCGATGCCCTTCGTCACCGGCCTGATGAACTATGTCGTGCCGCTGCAGATCGGCGCGCGCGACGTCGCCTTCCCCTTCCTCAACAATTTCTCGTTCTGGATGACAGTGAGCGGCGCCGTCCTGGTGATGATGTCGCTGTTCGTCGGCGAATTCGCCAAGGTCGGCTGGCTCGCCTATCCGCCGCTCTCGGGGGCCGCCTACTCGCCCGGAGTGGGCATGGACTACTACCTATGGGCGTTGCAGATCGCAGGCGTGGGCACGACGCTGTCCGGCGTCAACCTGATCGCGACCATCGTGAAAATGCGGGCGCCCGGCATGGAGATGATGCGGATGCCGGTCTTCACCTGGACCTCGCTCTGCACCAACGTGCTGATCGTCGCGACCTTCCCGATCCTGGCGGCGACGCTCGCGCTTTTGACGCTCGACCGCTATGTCGGCACCAATTTCTTCACGAACGATCTCGGCGGCAACCCGATGATGTACGTGAACCTGATCTGGATCTGGGGACACCCGGAGGTCTACATCCTGATCCTGCCGATCTTCGGGGTCTATTCCGAGGTGGCCTCGACCTTCTGCGGCAAGCGCCTCTTCGGCTATGCCTCGATGGTCTACGCCACGGTGGTCATCACCATCCTGTCCTATCTCGTCTGGCTGCACCATTTCTTCACGATGGGCTCGGGCGCCAGCGTGAATTCCTTCTTCGGCATCACGACGATGATCATCTCGATCCCGACAGGGGCGAAGATCTTCAACTGGCTGTTCACGATGTATCGCGGCCGCATCCGCTTCGAATTGCCGATGCTGTGGCTGCTCGCCTTCATGATCACCTTCGTGATCGGCGGCATGACCGGCGTGATGCTGGCGGTGCCTCCGGCCGATTTCATCCTGCATAACAGCCTGTTCCTGATCGCCCATTTCCACAACGTCATCATCGGCGGCGTGGTCTTCGGCGTCTTCGCCGGCATCGCCTACTGGTTCCCCAAGGCCTTCGGCTTCAAGCTCGACCGGTTCTGGGGCCTGCTCTCCTTCTGGTTCTGGGTGATCGGCTTCTACGTCGCCTTCATGCCGCTCTACGTGCTCGGCCTGATGGGCGTGACGCGGCGCCTCAGCCGCTTCGAGGATCCCTCGCTGCAGATCTGGTTCGTGATCGCGGCGATGGGAGCGGTGCTGATCGCGCTCGGCATCCTCTGCTTCATCATCCAGATCGGCGTCAGCATCGTCAGGCGCGAGCAGCTCAGCGACACGACCGGCGACCCGTGGGACGGGCGCACGCTGGAATGGTCGACCTCCTCGCCACCGCCGGCCTACAACTTCGCGTTCACGCCGATCGTGCATGACCTCGATGCCTGGGCCGACATGAAGAAGCGCGGCTACCGGCGCCCGCTCGGCGGCTTCCGGCCGATCCATATGCCGCGGAACACGGGGGCGGGCGTGATCATCGCCGGGCTCGCCACGATCTGCGGCTTCGCGCTGATCTGGTACATCTGGTGGCTGGCGGCGCTGACCTTCGTCGGCGTGGTCGCGACCGCGATCGCGCATAGCTTCAACTACGACCGCGACTTCCACATTCCCGCCGACGATGTCGTGCGGGAAGAGGAAGCGCGCAGCCGACAGCTCGGACGGGCCTGAGGGGCGATGATGGCCAAGGCGAAAGCACAGGCACAGGCCGCGAGCGTCCCGGCGTTCTACGTGACGGACGACGAGCACGCCCATTCCGGCGGCTCGACCATGCTCGGCTTCTGGCTCTACCTGATGAGCGACTGCCTGGTCTTCGCAGTCCTCTTCGCGACCTATGGCGTGCTCGGGCGCAACTACGCCGCCGGCCCGTCGGGGGCCGACCTGTTCGACCTCAAGCTGGTCGCGATCAACACGGTGATGCTGCTGTTCTCGTCGATCACCTACGGCTTCGCCATGCTGGCGATGGACAAGGGCAAGCAGGCGCTGATGCAGCGCTGGCTGGTCGTGACCGGGCTGTTCGGCCTCGCCTTCCTCGCAATCGAGCTCTACGAGTTCGCGCATCTCATCCGCGAGGGCGCGACGCCGATGCGCAGCGCCTTCCTGTCCTCCTTCTTCACACTGGTGGGCACGCACGGCCTGCACGTCACCTTCGGCCTGATCTGGCTGACGGTGCTGATGGTCCAGGTCTCGAAGCGCGGGCTGATCGAGGCCAACCGGCGGCGCCTTTTGTGCCTCTCGATGTTCTGGCACTTCCTCGACGTCATCTGGATCGGCGTCTTCACCTTCGTCTACCTGATGGGCGTGCTGAAATGAGCGGTAGCCAGAACCACGCCGAAACCCATGGTGCGCCTGACGACCATGCCCCGCATGGCAGCCTGCGCGGCTATGTCACCGGCTTCCTGCTCTCGGTCGTCCTGACCGCGATCCCGTTCTGGCTCGTCATGAACGACGTGCTGGGGAATGCGACGCTGACCGCGATCGTGATCATGGCTTTCGCGGCGGCGCAGATCGTCGTCCACATGGTCTATTTCCTGCACATGAACGGCCGCTCGGAAGGCGGCTGGAACATGATGGGGCTGATCTTCACCCTCGTCATCGTGGCGATCGTGCTTGCCGGCTCGCTGTGGGTGATGTTCCACCTCAACAGCAACATGATGCCGGACATGCACAGGATGTAAGGCCGGGTCGATGCCGGTCGATGCGGGCGGGCGCAAACGGGGTCGCTTTGCCCGGTTCGCTTTCGTCGTTGCGCTCGGCCTCTGCGCGCTGATTTTCGCCGGGCTCGGCGTCTGGCAGGTCGAGCGCCGGAGCTGGAAGCTCGACCTGATCGCCCGCGTCGAAGCGCGGATTCATGCCGCACCCGTCGCGGCTCCGGGGCCGGCGGAGTGGTCCCGGATCAGCGCCGCGACCGACGAATATCGTCGCGTCGTGCTGCAAGGCCGCTATCTCGATTCGCCGGAGACGCTGACCATGGCAGTGACCGAGCGGGGCCCCGGCTTTTGGGTGATAGCGCCGTTTCGCAGCGATGCCGGCTTCACCGTGCTGATCAATCGCGGCTTCGTTCCGGAGGATCGGCGCAGCGCGAGCGAGCGGCGTGCGACTGGCACCGGCGATATGACGGTGGCCGGGCTGCTACGTCTGAGCGAGCCCGGCGGCGGCTTCCTGCGCAGCAACGATCCCGTTGCCGGGCGCTGGTATTCCCGCGATGTCGCCGCGATCGCCTCTGCGCGCGGGCTGGGCGAGATCGCGCCCTATTTCGTCGATGCCGATGCCGCGACCGAATCCGGCCCGCTGCCGCTGGGCGGCATGACCCAGGTCAACTTCCGCAACACGCATCTGATCTATGCGCTGACCTGGTTCTGCCTCGCGCTGATGAGCGCGGGCGCTGCGATCTTCCTGATCCGCCGGGGAGGGGAGGAGGCGCAGTGAGGCGGCTTCAAACGGGCCCCTTCCTCAAACGAAATCAGGCGCCCGGAGGCGCCTGAGAGCTGTCGGATATCGTCCCGTTCCGGACCTGCCGAAGCGGCGGCCCGCTTACTTCGTGGCGGTGCCGTAGGACTGCCAGCGCTTGAGGAACTCGTCGCGCTTGGCAGCCGCCTCGTCCTCGTCGATGGCGAAGACCTTGACGCTTTCCATGGCCGGCAGCTCGACATGCTTGGAGACGTCGATGTCGCTGCGGCTCGGGCGGCGGAAGGCGTTCTCCAGCAGGGCGATCTGGGCTTCCTTCGACAGCATCAGGTCATAGGCCGCCTTGGCGGCGGCGCCGGCCGGCGCCCCCTTGACCAGGACCTGGAACTCCGGCGTCGAGAAGGTGCCCTCGGCCGGATAGAGCAGCGAGATCTCGCGCTGGCCGCCGGCGACATAGGCATAGGCGTTCGACTCGAAGGTCAGGCCCATGGCGTATTCGCCCTGGCCGACGGCGCGCAGCACCGTCGAGGCGGCGCTGGAGACGGTCAAGTTCGCGGCGAGGGCCTTGAGGCCTTCCGGCCCCATCAGCTTGTCGACGCCCCAGAGGATGGTGAAGGCGGTCGAGCTGTTGGCGGGGTCGGCGATGATGATCTTGCCCTTGAAGGCGGGGTCGATCAGGTCCTTCCAGGTCTTGGGCGCCGGCTTTCCACCAAGCTGGTTCTTGTTGATCATCGCCACGACGAGATGGACGTTCGAGGCGGTCCAGAGGTTCTCCGGGTGGCGCAGCGCGGCCGGAATGGCGGATGCGGCTGGCGAGGCATAGGATTCGAAGAGCTGCTTGAAGGCGCCGAGCGTGTTGGCGCTGGAGCTCCAGAAGATATCGGCCTGGGGCTTGGCGGCTTCGGCCTCGATGCGGCGCAGCAGCTGGCCCGAGCCGCCGGTGATCGTGCTGATCTTCAGGTTGGGTTGCTTCTCCTTGGCGACGCCGAGCACGGCATCGACGGATTGCGCGTTGTTGGAGGTGTAGAGCACGACGGTGCCCGAGGCGCTCTGCGCGAATGCGGGCGCCGCGGCCATGCCGGCGAGGCCGGCGAGCACGGTGCGGCGGTCGATCAGGTGGGTCATGGTGGTTCCTTTCATTCCGCCTTCCCCTCTGAGCGCGGGCGGCAGGCGGCGCCGGCCCGGCCTTGTTGGTTCGGTTCGTTCAGCTCTTCGATGAGAACAGATCGATCTTGAAGACGCGGGTCGCGACGATGATCGGGATCAGGATCACCGCGACCAGCACGAGGCCATAGGCCGAGGCCGGCGCCATCAGGTTGGAGTCGATCAGCTTGTAGATCTGGATCGGCATGGTCTCGCGGCCGCCGGAATAGACGATGATCGAGGCCGAGAGCTCGGCGACGGTGGTCGTCCAGGTCAGCACCGCGGCGGCGGCGACGGCCGGCAGCATCAACGGCAGCACGACTTTGAAGAAGGTCGCGACCGGCGGCACGCCGAGGCTGATCGAGGCCTCCTCGATCGAGTTCGGGATGTTGTAGAGCGTCGAGGATGAATTGCGGATGCCGAAAGGCAGACGGCGCACGATATAGGCGAGCACGATGATGCTGGCCGTGCCGGTGATCGGCAGGAAGCCGGTGTTGAAGGACATGATCAGGCCGATGCCGATGATCGTGCCGGACAAGGCCAGAGGCAGCGCCGTCAGGTAGTCGAGCGCGGGCGTCAGGATGTTGCGCTTCTTGACGATGAGGTAGCTGACGATGGCCGAGAAGGTGATGCCGATCGCGGTCGCGACCGCCGAGTAGATCAGCGTATTGATCACCGGGTCGGGCGCGATCTTCACGAGCCGCTCGACATGGGCCGTGGTCCATTCGCCCCAGCGCATCACCGGGCCGCGCGAGACGGTGAAGGCGCCGATCACGATCGATCCGAGCGGCAAGAGCGAGACGATGACGAGGAGCCCGGCTGAGAGGCCGATAACGAGGCCGGGCAGGCCGCGCAGCTTCTCGGCCCGCGCGCCGCGGCCCTGCGTCACCTCGTGGCGACCGCGCGAGACGATCCAGCGCTGGACGAAGAGCACGATCATGACCAGCGCGATCGAGACCGTGGCGAGCGTCGACTGCATCACCGGGTCGGAGCCGCCCTCGGCGACGGCGGCCTGATAGGTCAGGACCGAGAGCAGCGGCACGCGGCTGCCGAGGATGGTGGCGGTGGCGAAATTGCCGACGACCAGCGTGAAGACCAGCAGCGCGCTCGCCAGCACGGAGGGCAGCACCACCGGCAGCATGACGTTTAGGCGCGAGCGGGCGGGCGAGGTGCCGAGGCTTTGGGCTGCCTCCTCGAGCTGGACGTCGAAGCCGCGGATGGCGGCGAGCGTGCCGATATAGACGTAGGTGTAATAGGTGAAGGTCATCACCGTGATCAGGCCGGGCCAGCCATAGAAGCTCGGCATGTCGATGCCGTGCCCGCCGAGCCAGCGGGTGATGAAGCCGTTATTGCCGAGCATCATCAGCCAGGTCTGGGCGGCAATGACCTCGGGGATGACCAGCGTGATCAGCGGGAGAACCGCGACGATGCCCTTGCCGGGAAAGTCGAACCGCGCCGTGAAATAGGCCAGCGGCACGCCGATCAGCGTCGTGGTCAGCGTCACCGCGATGCCCAGGACCACGGTGTTGACGATGGCGGCGACATATTTGGGATCGCCGGCCAAGGTCACCCAGCCGTTGCGGCCGCCGCTGCCGATCGAACCGGTCAGCACATTGAGCAGCGGATAGAGCAGGAAGACGGCCAGGATCGCCAGCGCCAACGCGGAGAACCAGAACCAGACCGAGCCGAACTGGCGGGTCATGACGCGAGCACCAGTGTGCGGACGGGGTCGAAGCCGAGGCCGACGGTGGCGCCGGGTTCGAAGCGGTCATGCGCGCCGCTCTGCAGGTCGACCGCAAGCACGCGGCCGCTGTCGAGCGCGACCTTGTAGCTGGTCTTGCCGCCGAGATACTGGCGATGCGCGATCCGGCCGGGCAGCGTGCCGGCGGTGCCGGGCTCGGCCAGCAGGATGTCCTCCGGGCGGGCGACGAGCGTCGCCTTGCCGGCGGCGAGGGCGGCCGGTGCGCGGGCCGCAATCGCGATGCCGTCGAGCGCGATCGTCGCGGTCTCGCCGGCCTGGCGAGCCGCGGTCTCGACAGCGATGATGTTGGCGCCGCCGACGAAATCCGCGACATAGCCGGTGCGTGGCTCGCGGTAGATCTGGGCGGGGGTGCCGACCTGTTCGAGCCGGCCCTGGTTCATCACGCCGATCCGGTCGGACATGGCGAGCGCCTCCTCCCGATCATGGGTGACGAAGACCGTGGTGATCTTCGCCTCGCGCTGGAGCTCGACGATGGTTTCGCGGACCTGCAGGCGGAGCTTGGCGTCGAGATTGGAGAGCGGCTCGTCCATCAGCAGCACTTTCGGCTGGATGACGAGGGCGCGGGCGAGCGCGACGCGCTGGCGCTGGCCACCGGAGAGCGCGGCGGGATGGCGGGCGCCGAGATGACCGAGGCCGACGCGCTCCAGCGCTGCCTGGACCTTGGGCTTGATCGCACTCTCCGCCAGCTTGCGGGCGCGCAGGCCGTAGGCGACGTTGTCGAAGACGGTCTTGTCGGGGAAGAGCGCGTAATCCTGGAAGCACATGCCGATATCGCGCTTGTGCGGCGGCAGATGCGTCACCTCCGTGCCGCCGAAGCGCATATGGCCGCGCTCGGCTGGGACGAAGCCGGCGATGGTGCGCAGGAGCGTGGTCTTGCCGCAGCCGGACGGGCCGAGCAGTGTGAAGAACGAGCCCGGCTCGATCGTCAGCGCGAGCCCGTCGATGACGCGCTGGCCGCCATAGGCGACCGCCAGATCCTCGATCGCAATGCCCATCTCGTCGTCCCCTCCAACTGAAAGCTCCGGCGGATCGGCGCCGTCTCGGAGCGAATGTTCTGTAGTCGGCTTAGCGCTTCATCGCGGTCTCGACGAGCCCCAGCATCTCGCGATGGCGGGCCGGATCGCCGGCCGCCATGATGCGCTTGCCCGTCTGGTGGTCGATCGGCCGTCCGTCCCAATCGGTGATGACGCCGCCGGCGCCTTCGATGATCGGGCGGAAAGGCGCGAAATCCCAGAGCTTCAAACGCGTGTCGAAAGCGGCATCGGTGCGCCCGCTCGCCAGCAGGCCGAAGCTCATGCAGGCTCCGCCCCAGATGCGCCAGGCCGTGGCGGCGCGCATGGCGTCGAGCGCCGGGGTCTCGTCGGCGTCGAAGAAATCGGGGTTGCTGGCGGACAGGATGGCCTCGCCGAGCGCACCGCAGGCGCGGGTGCGGCAGATGCCGCCGTTATGCGTGGTGGGGCTGCCCTTGACGCCGATCCAGCGGTCGCCGGTGATCGGGTGGTCGATGATCCCCAGGATCGGCTCGCCCTCCCGCATCAGCGCGATCAGCGAGCCGTAGACCGGCAGGCCGGCGATGAAGGCGGCAGTGCCGTCGATCGGATCGAGCACCCAGACGAGATCGGCATCGCCATCGGAGGGAGCCTCTTCCTCGCCGATGATGCCGTGGCTCGGAAAGCGGTCAGCCAGCATCTCGCGCATGCGCCGCTCGATGCGGGCGTCGAGTGCGGTGACGAAGCTCTTGTCGGATTTGACCTCGACATCGGGGCGCACGGTCGCTGCCTCGCGCAGGATCGCGCCGCTCTCCGACGCCAGCCGAAGGGCGAAAGCCAGCCACTCGTCCTGATGATTCCCGGCGTGCATTCGCCATCCCCATTCACTCTGAAGGTGGCTTAGCATTTGTGGATATTTGTGGCAATGTGTATTTATGTGTAAATTTGGGGGGCGTTGGTTGTGCGCCGCCATGAGCGGTGCCATGAACATTTCGGAGGAGGCGATTGCTCATGTGGCAAGGCGATCGAAAGCAGCGCATCGGCACGCTTCTCGAGACGTTCGGTAGCGTCTCGGTCGAGCGGCTCGCCCAGGAGTTCGATGTCTCCCACGAGTCGATCCGCCGCGATCTCGTCGCGATGGAGCGCGATGGCCGCTTGCGTCGCATCCACGGTGGTGCGGTCAGCCTTCCCGCTGAGCAGGACGCATCCTACGGAGCCCGTTCTGCGGTCCGGCTGCAGGAAAAGCGCGCCATCGCGCTGGCCGCGCTGGCACTGATCAAGAGCGGTCAAACGCTGTTCCTCGACGGCGGCACCACTACGGCGGCGCTGGCCGAGGAATTGAAGAGCGTTCCCGAGCTCAACATCCTCACGAACTCGCTGCAGGTCGCGACGAGCATGGCCTCGACCCAGCAGAGGATGGGCAGCCGCGTCTTCCTGCTCGGCGGCGCCATCGTGCATGAGCCGCCGGAGACCGGCGGTGCATCCACGATCAACGACATCTATCGCTTCAAGGCCGATGTGGCGCTGCTGTCGCCCTTCGGCGTCGACGTGGATGGCGCGGCGACCAATTTCTTCGAGCACACCGCCGAGATCGCCCGGGCCATGGTCGCCAATGCGGCGAGCGTCGTGCTGATCGCCGACCATTCCAAGATCGGCGTCACGAGCCGGGTCCGCTTCTGCGAGCTCGATCGGGTTTCCGCGATCGTGACCGACAGGAAGGCGCGGAGACTGCCGGCGTTGGCCGCGCTTTCGAACGTCGTCGGGCGCGTCATCGTCGCCGATGGCTAGGGTATCCGACCGAAGTGCTCTGCCGAAGTGAAGCGGGCTGCCGAGCCTGCCTCACACCACGACGAAGCCGTGGGCGAAGGGGTCGCGATCGTCGATGAAGATCGTATTGTAGCCGGTCATCCGGGCCCAGCCGGCGATCGAGGGGATGATCGCCGGGCGGTTGGCCACGGTCGTGGCCGCCTCTACGCGGCCCTTGAACAGCGAGCCGATGATCGATTCATGCACGAACTCGTCGCCGACCGCGAGCTTCCCCTTGGCGGCGAGCTGAGCCATGCGGGCCGAGGTGCCGGTGCCGCAGGGCGAGCGGTCGATCGCCTTGTCGCCATAGAACACGGCGTTGCGGGCATGGGCCTCGGGCTTCGTCGCCTTGCCTGTCCATTGGATATGGCTGAGCCCCTGGATCTGCGGGTGCTCGGGATGGACGAACTCGTATTTGGCGTTCAGCGCGGCGCGCAGCTTCGGCGACCAGCCGATCAATTCGCCGGCGGTATGGTCCGCCATGTCCCGGAAATTCTTCTGCGGCTCGACGATGGCGTAGAAATTACCGCCATAGGCGACGTCGACGACGATCTCGCCAAGGCCCTCGACTTCGGCCGTCAGGCCCTCGGCATGGAGGAAGCCCGGCACATTGGTCAGGCGGACCTCTTCGACGAAGCGGCCCTCCTGGCGATAGCTGATATCGACCTTGCCGGCGGGCGCCTCGATCGAGAGCTTGCCCGGCTCGCGCGGGGTGATCAGCCCGTTCTCGATGGCCATGGTGATGGTGCCGATGGTGCCGTGGCCGCACATCGGCAGGCAGCCGGAGGTCTCGATGAACAGCACGGCGACGTCACAATCGGGGCGGGTCGGCGGGTAGAGGATCGAGCCGGACATCATGTCGTGGCCGCGCGGCTCGAACATCAGGCCGGTGCGGATCCAGTCGAACTCGCGCAGGAAGTGGGCGCGCTTCTCCAGCATGTTAGCGCCTTCCAGCCGCGGGCCGCCGCCGGAGACGAGGCGCACCGGATTGCCGCAGGTGTGGCCGTCGATGCAGGAGAAAGTGTGGCTGGCCATGGTCCGACTCTCAGAAGCGCTGCGGTGAGAAGGAAGCGATGTCGATGACTGGGGGCCGATCGGTCAAGAGGTCGGCGACCAGCCGCGCTGTGCCGGCCGATTGCGTCAGGCCGAGATGGCCATGGCCGAAGGCGTAGATCACGCGCGGGGTCGCTCGCGCCCGGCCGATCGCCGGCAGGCTGTCCGGCAGTGAGGGGCGGAAGCCCATCCATTGCACGCCGTCATTGGGCCTGAGGCCGGGCAGGAAGGCGCGGGCCTTGGCCAGCATCGCCTCCGAGCGGCGGAAATTCGGGGGCAGGTCGAGCCCGCCGAGCTCGACGGCGCCGCCGACGCGGATGCCGATCGACAGGCGGCTGACGACGAAGCCATGGCCGCCGAAGGTGATCTGCGTCCTCAGGTCGAAGGCATCGGGCGGCAGCGTCGTGTTGTAGCCGCGCTCGGTCTCGAGTGGGATGCGTTCGCCCAGGCTCCTGGCGATGCGATGGGAGAAGGCGCCGGCGGCCAACACGACCTGCGCGGCCTGTCGCATCTGACCGTTGCGGGCATGGATCGTGACGCCGCCGTCATGCGGCTGCAGGCTCTCGGCCTCCAGCCGTTCGATCGTGCCGCCGCGGGTGCGGAAATGGTCGGCGAGCGCGATCGTGTAGCCCTGCGGGTCGGCGATCGAGTACCAGCCGGGCGTGAAGGTGCCATGGGTGAAGCGCGGCGCGAGGCCGGGCTGGATCGCGGCCATGCCGGCTGCGTCGAGGTGCTGGAAGGCGATGCCGTGCTCCTCGCGGGCCTGCCAGCCGGGCAGGGAGGCGTCGAGTTCGGCCTTGCCTTCATAGACCTGGAGATTGCCGTCCTTGCGCAGCATGGCGAAGGTGCCGGTTTCCTGCAGGAAAGGCTCCAGCTCCGCCTTGGACAGATCCATGAGCGCAGTCTGCGCCATCATGGAATGGGCGACGCGCGCCGGCGAGCATGCCCGCCAGAAGCGGAACATCCAGGGCGTGATCTTGAGCGCATAGGCCGGCGGGACCGAGAGCGGCCCGAGCGGATCGAGCAGCCATTTCGGCGCCTTGCGCAGGATGCCGGGCGAGGCCAGCGGCAGGATGTCAGTGAAGGCGAAGGCGCCGGCATTGCCGGCGGAGGCGCCCGCGGCCGGCCCGGTCTTGTCCAGCACGGTCACCGACAGGCCGCGCCCCTGCGCCGCGATCGCGGCGGAGAGGCCGACCACGCCGGCGCCTATGACGATGACATCGGGACTGGCCATCTGCGGATGCGTTTCGCGAATGCGGGCTTCGTTGTCGATCCGGACCGGGACCGGTCCGGGATACCAGCGTGGATCTGGCCCCCGCGCAGCGGACGGTCTTCCGCCGCGCGAGGCGTATGGTCAGGCCGCCTGCTTGCGGGCGACGTTCGTCTTCGACCAATCGGCATACCAGGCGTCAAACAGCTTGAGCTGGGCCTCGGCATAGCCGCGCTGGCTGTCGCTCAGCGCATCGGTCTCGTTGAAGTGCAGCGCGTATTCCGCATCGCCCTTCAGCACCATCATGTGCTTGAAGAACAGGACGAGGTCCGGGCCCGCATCGAAGGAGGAGAGCACGGCCAGCGCCTGCTCCAGCTCCTGCGCCTGGCGGCGCGCCGTGGCATCGCCGGCGGCCGCGGCCACCGAGAGCTGGCAGAGATGCAGCACTTCCTTCGGCAGGACGTTGCCGATGCCGGTGATCGCACCGGTCGCGCCGCAATTGACGTAGCCATGGACGACGGTGGTGTCGATGCCGATCATCAGCGAGACGTCATCGTCGCGGCTGGTGATGTTCTCGGCCGCATAGCGCATGTCGTCGGCGCCGCCGAATTCCTTGAAGCCGATGAGGTTCGGGTGCTCGGCGCGCAGTGCGAAGAACAGGTCGGCGCGGGTGGCGAAGCCGTAATAGGGGCTGTTGTAGATCACCGCCGGCAGGCCCGGAGCGGCGGTCAGGATCGCCTTGAAATGCGCCTTCTGGGCCGCGATGACCGAGCCGCGCGACAGGACGCGGGGGATCACCATCAGGCCCTTGGCGCCGACCTTCTGGGCGTGGGCGGCATGGGCGACGGCAGAGGCCGTGTTGACCGCGCCGGTGCCGACGATGACCGGGATGCCGGCCTTCACCAGGCGCTCGACGCCTTCCATGCGCTGGGCATCGGTGAGGAGCGGCCAGTCACCCATCGAGCCGCAATAGACCACGGCGGACATGCCGGCGGCGATCAGTTCCTTGCCCTTGCGCACCAGCCCGTCGAAATCGGGCGTGCGGTCCGCCTTGCAAGGGGTCATCAGCGCGGGGATCACGCCGGAGAAAATCTGGGCCTTCATCTCGCTCTCCTTCTGACTGTCGTTCCTGCGGAAAACTCGCCGCCAGAGCCCGACCCGATCACATTGCCATCCGACCGGACGTGCTCTGACGGCGCGCCCCTCTCGAGTGCGTTATAGCGCTTTGCATATTTTTTGTCGACAAGAATTACGCAAGAAAGCTCACAGCGTGATGTCGAGCCTCTCTTCTCCGATCATAAGCTTTTGAATCTGCTGGACGATCTGTTCAGCATGAGCCTTTCCGAGGCGGTCGGCCAAGGCCGTGTCGCGGGCCACGATCGCGGCGATCATGGTCTCGTGCTCGTCGGCGAACTGCTGCGGCAGCCGGTCGTCATAGGACTGGTAGTAGAGCCGCAGGAAGCGCCGCCCCTCGTCGAGGAGGCGGCTGAACAGGCTGTTGAAATAGGGATTGCGGCCGGCATCGGCGATCGCGGCATGGAAGGCGGCGTTGGTCGCGATCATCGCCAGCGCGTCCTGGGCCTTCACCGCGGCAGCGAATTCCGCCTGCCGGGCGCGGATCGCTTCCAGATCCTCCGGCCGGCGGTTCTGGGCGGCGAGCTGCGTCGTCACCCGGTACATTAGGGTCAGCGCGTCGAAGAAGGGCGACATGTTGAGGAAGTCGAGATTGGCCACCATGGTCGAGCGGTTGGGCAGCGTGTCGATCAAGCCTTCGCCCGCCAGCCTCACCAGGGCCTCGCGGATCGGGGTGCGCGACATGCTGAAGCGCTCGGCGAGCTGGACTTCGTCGATCGGGCTGCCGGGCGGCAGGACGAGATCGAGGATCTCGTCACGCAGCAGGTCGTAGACGAATTTGACGCCCGAGCCGCGCTTTCGCTCCGGAACGGCGGCGGCCTTGGCCTTGGTGGCTTTCATGCGGAATCCTCTTGTCGACAAGAGGAATACGGGGCGCGCGGCGCTTGATCAATCGATTACCGGGCGACGGCGACGATGGTCGTATGGCTGGTCCCGGATAGGCAGGTTGCCGGGCCCTGCTCGCGACCGGATCAGCCGCCGGAACCCGTCTCCGCAACGGAGAGGCCGGTGACCCCGTGCCTGGCGATCAGTTGCGCGACGATGCCGCTCTCGATGGCGGCTGCGACGAAGCTCCTGAGATAGTCGAGAGCGACGCCGGAGGCCTTGGGCGTGCCCAGCGCCTGCTGGACCGCCATGAAGCGGCCGGGCAGCATGCGCGAGCCCGGCAGCGTCTTCTCGTCTTCGATCAGCTTGGGCCGCAGGCCCGCGAGCGCGTCGAGTTTCTGGTCGACGAAATGCCTGTAGGCCCCGTCGAAGCCTTCTCCGCTGACCAGTTCGGCCTCCCGGACGTTCCGTTCGAGCCAGAGGCCATAGGCGGTGCGGGCGGCAACCGCGATGCGCCGGCCCGGGCGGTCGACCTCTGCCACCGATCGCAGCTCCGAGCCCGCCGGCACCAGATAGGTCGCCTCGATCTCGGTATAGGCCGGGGTGAAGTCGATCACGGCGGCGCGCTGCGGCTCGGCGCCGACGAGGGCGATGTCCCATTCGTCTCGCTCTGCCGCATCCGCGAGCAGGCCAGGCGAATCATAGGGGACATATTTGAGCGGCAGGTCGAGGCACGCGGCCAGGATCGCCGCCATGTCCGGCGAGACACCGGCCGGGCCGCCATCGGCCGTGCGGCTGGAAACCAGCAGGAAGTTCGACAGATTGATGCCGGCCCGCAGCATGCCATGGCGCGAGAGCGCCTGACGGACCGCCTCGGCCGGCGCCCCGATGATCGCGCTGATCTGCCGGGCTTCCTCGGTCATCACTTCTAATCCTATAAAACAAAAACGCCCCTCCAGGTCTTTGCATGGACGGCGCGCCATAGAAAGCAAGGCGGGCTTTAAAGCCCGAACGAGATCGTGACGTTGAACGACAAGGCCGAGTGGACAGGTTTTGATGTGGCGGGCGAGCGGCTCCACCGTCTCGATGTCGCGCCTCTGCTGGGGACGGATTTCCGGCGCCTGCCGCATGTGCTGCGGATCCTGTTCGAGAATGCGATGCGCTCGGCGCCCGCGGAGGAGACGGCGCATCTGCCGCAGGCCTTTCGCGATTGGCTCGATGAAGGCTCCAGTCTCGTCGAAATCCCGTTCCTGCCGAACCGGATCATGATGCATGACACGACCTGCGGGCCGGCGCTGGTCGATATCGCGGCGATGCGCGACGTGCTTGCCGAGAACGGGCGAGACCCCGACCTGCTGATGCCGCGTATTCCGGTCGATGTCTCGACGGATCACTCCTCAGGTGTGGATTTCTTCGGCCGGCCGGACGCCTTCCAGCGCAATCTGGAGAAGGAGTTCGGACGCAACGCCGAGCGCTACCGCCTGATGAAATGGGCTGCCGCGGCCATGCCGGGCATCCGGGTGCATCCGCCGGGGTCGGGCATCATGCACACGATCAATCTGGAGCGGCTGTCGCGGGTCGTCGTCAGTGAGATGCATCAGGGCGAGCGCCGTGCCTTCCCGGACGCGCTGCTGGGAACCGACAGCCATACGCCGATGGTCAACGGGCTGGGCGTGCTCGGCTGGGGCGTTGGCGGGCTTGAAGCCGAGGGGGCGCTGTTCGGCGTCCCCGTCGTCCTGCGCATTCCCGATGTGATCGGCGTGAAGCTCACCGGCCGGTTGCGCGATGGCGTGCTGGCGACCGACCTCGCTCTGGAAGTGACGCGCGCGTTGCGGGCCATCGGCGTCACCGGGGATTTCGTCGAATTCTTCGGCTCGGGCGTATCGACGTTGTCGGTCGGCGAGCGCGCGGCAATCGCCAACATGGCGCCGGAATACGGGGCATCGACCGGGTATTTCCCGATCGACGACCGCGCGCTGACCTATCTCGCGCGGATCGGCCAGCCCCCGAAGGACCGCGCTCTGGTCGAGGCTTACGCCCGGGCGAGCGGGCTCTGGTTCGATCCCGTAGCCGAGCCGCGCTTCACGCGTGTGATCACCGTTGATCTCGACGCGATCGAGGCCAGCGTCGCCGGGCCGCGTCGCCCACAGGACCGGCTCCCCGCCGGCTCGACCCGTTCGGCCTTCACGCCGGCTCTGGCATCTGCGCGTGAAGGTGCTCTTCCCAATGGCGCCGTCGTGATCGCTGCGATCACGAGCTGCACCAATACATCCGATGCCAGCATGCTGGCCGCGGCCGGCGTCCTCGCGCGCAAGGCCCGCGCTCGTGGCTTGCAGCCGCCGGACTACGTCAAGACCTCGCTGGCGCCGGGATCGCCGACGGCGGAGCGCTTCCTGCGCCGTGCCGGGCTGCTCGACGATCTCGAAGGGCTCGGTTTCGGCATCGTCGGCTATGGCTGCACGACCTGCATCGGTAATTCCGGGGCATTGCTCGATGTCGTCCAGAACGAGCTCGGCCGGGAGGGTTTTCGTCCGGTCGCGGTCCTGTCCGGCAACCGCAATTTTCCCGGCCGCGTCCATCCCGATCTCGAAAACGGTTTCCTGGCATCGCCACCGCTGGTCATCGCCTTCGCGCTCGCCGGCACGGTCGATATCGACATCACGCGCGATCCGCTCGGCTTCGATGCCGAGGGCAAGCCGGTGATGCTCGGCGAAATCTGGCCGACGGGCGCGGAGATCGACGACGCCGTGACGACTGGCTGGGACGTGGCCGATTTCGATGCCGCCTACCGCGAGGCGGCGACCCGCCCGCTCTGGGTCGAGCTCGAAGCGCCGGACGGGCCGCGTTTCCCCTGGGAGCCTGGCTCGACCTATCTGCGCCGGCCGCCCTTCGTCCGGCCGCAAGGATTGCCCCCGGCAAAGGGCCATGCCCGGCCGCTACTGGTGCTGGGCGACGACGTCACCACCGACCATATCTCGCCAGCCAACCAGATCCGCCCGGACAGCGCGGCCGGCCGGCACATCATCGCTGAAGGAGGCGATCCCGCCGATCTCAACGTCTTCGCCTCAAGGCGCGGCAATTTCGAGGTGATGATCCGCGGCGCCTTCACCAATCGGATGGCGGTCAACCGCCTGCTGCCGGCCGATGCGCCGGCTGGCTTCACGCGGCACGAGCCCTCCGGCGAGATCGTGTCGCTGACGGAAGCGGCCGGACGCTATGCGAACGAGAAGGTGCCGCTCGTGCTGGTGGCGGGCGAGCGCTACGGCATGGGCTCGTCGCGGGACTGGGCGGCCAAGGCCGTGGCGCTGCTCGGCGTCCGCGCCGTGATCGCGGCGAGCATCGAGCGCATCCATCGTACGAACCTGATCGGCATGGGCATCCTGCCGCTCCTGCTGCCGGAAGGCGTCCATTCCGATGCGCTGGCCATAGGCTCGGCCGATCTTTTCGCGATCGACCTTGGCCCGGATCGGCTGGCGCCGCGCTGCGCGGTGCGGCTGACGATCATCCGCCCGTCTGGCGAGACCGTACCGATCACCCTGCGCGCCGCGATCGAGACCTCGCTGGAGATCACGCTGCTGAAATCGGGCGGGCTGATCCCGCATGTCCTCGCCGGGCTTCTCAGCAGCCGATCACCTTGAACTCGACGCGGCGGTCGAGCGCGTCGCTGGCGTCGTCCTTGCCGGTTCCGACGAGATTCTCGCGGAAGCCGCGGCCGGTCGCGATCATGCGGCCGCGATTGTCGGGCGCACCGGTCAGCAGCAGATCCATGACGAATTGCGCGCGCAAGGCGGACAGCCGGTCGTTCACCTGCGGCAAGCCGGTATGCGAGGTATGGCCGACGATTTCCAGGCAGGCGCCTTTCTGGCGCGAGCGCGTTGCGATCTGGCTCAGCCACATCGGGTAGGGTTCGGTGATCTGGCGGTCATCGACGAATTGCGTGGTGCCCGGCTTGAACAGCAATTTCACCATTAGCCGGTCGGATGCGAGGCCGTAATCGATCAGGTCGCCGAAGGCGTCGACCATGTCCTCGCGCCGGGCGAGCTTGCTGGCGGCGAGATAGGTGCCGATCCGGACGCGGTGCTGCTCGCCACCCGGTAGCTTGCGCGCCGTCCGGTAGAAGGCGAGGGCCTCGCGAAAATGCTGGGTCTCATAGGCGAGGATGCCGTCATTGATCAGCGCATTGGCGGTAAGTTTCTCGATATAGCCGGGATCGATCGGGTCGCCGAGCTTCGTGCCCTGGCAGGTCTTGATATAGGCGTCGGTCGCCTGGTCCTTCGCCCAGAGGGGAGAGTCCCGGTAATAGGGTGTCGGCGTCGTGTCGACGCCTTCCGTGCGGGCGCGCGTGACGCCCTTGGAGACGATGCTGTTGGATTTGAGATCGGCCAGCGTTAGGCAGATCCGGTAGGCATCGCGCGGCCCATCGGCGGCGCCCTGGTTGTTCACGGCGGTGAAGGTGCCGACCAGCACTACCGGCTTGCCGGCAAGCGCCTCGCTGTCGAAGGGGAGGACGGTGAAGCGCGGATAGTTCGTCCGCACCAGCTCCATCAAGGTCGCCTGCATCGAGCGTGTTGCGGTGGATTGTGCGCCCGAGGCTGCGTCGATCAGCGGGTCGATGACCAGCTCGACCTTGTCGCCGGACACCGCCGCCTTGGTGAAGAGATCATCGGCCGCCTTGCGCAGCGCCTCGGCGAAGGGCGTGGGGGTCGGTGGCGGCGGCGCGGTCTGGGCGCCGGTCGATGTCGCGCCCGCCAGCAGGGCGAGGCCGATCATCGCGATCTTGCAGCGGACCAGGCCCGTCATGCCTCACCTCTTCGGTTTCGGCCGGGCTCCATGCCGCGGCCAGCTTGCATCAGCGGCACTGCCGCAATTGTTCGCGCGCCGCGGGTGTCAGGTCGCCGAGCTGCGCGCGCATCAGGAGTTCGGCGCATTCACCGGAGGCGCGGCCCCGCGGCGCAACGTCCGGCGCGCGGGGTGCGGCGCCCGGCAGGGCGACGGGCTGCGTTGAACGGCTCGGCACCGCAGGGGCGCCGAGCCGCGCCGCCATGGCCTGCTCGACAGTCCGGCGCTCCTCGGCGAGGCGCTGTTTCTCGGCTTCGATCGCGGCAAGCTCGGATTCGCGGCGGGCGAGCTCGTCGGCGAGGCGCGCGCGCTCTGCCTTGTCCTGGGCGCGTGGCGCGGGCTGAGCAGGGGCAGCCGCGACAGGCGTGGAGCCCGGAGCCGGCACGGGCGGCGGGACGCCGACGGCATCGCCGATATCCTTGCGGGCGAGATCGTCGGCGGCCTGACGCCTGCCTTGCTCCGCCTTCTCGAGACGCTGGAGCAGGGCGCGCTCGCGCTCGGCGAATTCGCGCACCAGCTTGTCGCGCTCGCTCGAGACCGAGGAGCGGCCTTCGAGCAGGTCGAGCCGCGTGCGGGCGTCGATGACGAAGAAGCTCTGCGGATAGCGCTGGATGAAGGCCTGCAAGGCCGTGGTGTCGTCGCTGGCGCGGATGCGGCGCCAGATATCGGCATCCGTCTCCTCGCGGTTGAGGTAGAAATCGCCGAGCAGGGACAGCGACAGCTCCGGCGTCTGCCGCCCGGCGGTCGTGTCGTAGACGCTCTTCTGCACGCGGCGGAACAGCGCCGCGACTTCGAGGCCAGGCTGATCGATCTCCCGCACGAGCGCGGCGGTGAAGGGGCTGTTGCGGCCGGCGCCGTCGGCTGCGACATCGTTGGCCTGCGTCGCATAGGCGATGACCATGCCCTGCGCGCGCTGGACTGGGGCGAGACCGGAGCCGACCGAGAAGCCGCGCGTCGCCTGGCGCTTGGCGAGCAACCCGACGAAGGGGTTGTTGCGGCAGGCGTCGAGCACCATGATCTTGACGCCCTTGGCATAGTTCAGGGCGGTGACGACGTCGTTGAGCCGGGTCGTCTCATACTGGACGCCGACTTCGTCCTCGACTTTGGCCTCCACGGGTACGAGATAGTTCTCGCCGTTGAACTGGAAGCCGTGGCCGGCGAAATAGAACATCGCGGCATCGGCATCCTGCGCCAGCCGGGCGAAGCGCGTCAGCGCCGCATCCATGCCGCGCTTGTCGAGATCGATGCCGTCGACCACCTCGAAGCCGACCTTGCGCAGGGCGACCACCATGTCGCGCGCATCGTTCACGGTGTTGGGCAGCACGGGGGCGTTGCGGTAGCTGGAATTGCCGATGACCAGCGCGACGCGGCGCTCGGGCGGCGTCTCGGCCAGGGCGAGGCCGGACAGCAGCACGAGGAACAGGCCGCAGAGTCGCGCGACGAGGGTCATGGATCACGTTCCTAGAGGCTGCCGGCAGCCTCTACGTCATGCTAATGCATGACCCCGGCCATCTCCAGAACAAAGCATAGTCATCACCGAAACGGGATGGTGTTTTGCTTGAAGGTGTCAGTCGGCGCTGGTAGCCTCCGTCCCATCTTCTCGCGGAAGGAAGACGCTGATGCTTCGTATCGCGCCGGCGCTTCTCCTGTTGGCTCTGGCCGTGGCGATGCCTCTTGCCGGAGCAGCGGCGCAGGAGCGCGCCCGGCAGCGCAGCACGGCCCCGGCAACGGCCCGCCTTTCCTTCGTCGGCCTCGCCGACAAGGCCCAGGTTCCCGCCAAGCTTACGGTGCGTTTCGTGATCTCCGGCATGGAGGTCGTCCCGGCCGGGCAGGCGGCGCGCAATGGCGGACATCACCATCTGTTGATCGACACCGAATTGCCGCCGCTCGACCAGCCGATCCCCAGCGATTTCAACCATATCCATTTCGGCGGCGGCCGGACCGAGGCCGAGATCGCGCTGACGCCGGGCAAGCATACGCTGCAACTGCTCTTCGCCGACCACAACCATGTGCCGCATGATCCGCCCATCATGTCCGAGCGCATCACGGTCGAGGTTCCGGCAACGCCGGCCGAGAAGCCGCGCTCGGTCGCCGCGCCAGGCGCGCGCGTCTTCTTCATCGACCTGCAGGACGGCGCGACGATCCCGAGCCACGCCAGGATCCGCTTCGGGGCGGAAGGCATCACCGTGACGCCGGCCGGAACCAGCAGTCCGAATGGCGGGCACCACCATCTCCTCGTCGATACCGAGCTGCCGGCGCTCGATCGCGAGATTCCCAGCGACTTCAACCATCTGCATTTCGGGAGGGGGCAGACCGAGGCCGAAATCTCGCTGCCGCCGGGCGAACACACCTTGCAATTGCTGATGGGCGATCACGAGCATGTGCCGCATGATCCGCCGGTGGTCTCGCCGCGCATCCGGGTTCGCGTCGTCGGCGAGGCGCAGGCTTCGGTCGCCGCTCCTTCCCCGCCGCATGCCCATGGTCCCGGCCGCGCCCGCACGGCGTCGCCCAACGATGCCGCGGTCTATTTCGTCTATCCCAGGGACGGCGACCCGATCTATCCGACCTCGACGATCCGCTTCGGCCTGCGCAACATGGGCGTGGCGCCGGCCGGCGTCGCCAAGCCGAATACCGGCCATCACCACCTGCTGGTCGATACCGAGCCGCCAGCCTTCGGCGAGCCGATCCCGGCCGACCTCAACCATATCCATCTCGGCGGCGGCCAGACCGAATACAAGCTGACGCTGCCGAACGGGCGGCACACGCTGCAACTGCTGCTCGCCGACGAGAACCATGTGCCGCATGATCCGCCGGTGATCTCGGAGCGCATCACGGTGATCGTCGCGCCGGGCGGCCCGCATGCGAGGAGGCGCCGGTGATCTCGCAAGCCCGCATCGCAGCAGCCGGCCTTTTCGCATTGGCGATCTGGCATGCGGCTCTCCCGGGGGCCGCGGCGCAGACGCCGGCGCGCCAGCCGGCCCCGCCGGGCGCGCAGGTCTATTTCCATTATCCGGTCGATGGCCTGAGCGTGCCCGAGCGTTTCACCGTACGCATCGGCCTGCGCGGCATGGGCGTCGCGCCGGCCGGCGTCGATCATGCGCGGACGGGGCATCATCATCTGCTGATCGACACCGATCCCGGACCGCCCGACCAGCCGATCCCGTCCGACTACAACAACATCCATCTCGGCAACGGCCAGACCGAGGTGGTGGTGACGTTGCCCAAGGGCCGGCACACCCTGCAATTGCTGCTCGGCGACCACAATCATACGCCGCATAATCCGCCCGTGATGTCGCCGAAGATCACGGTCAATGTCCGCTAGCCGGAAAGGAAACCGTCTGCCGATGGCCTGGTTGCGCGTCCTGATTGCCGTTCTCATGCTGCCGCTGCTGGCCGTGCCCGGCTTCGCACAGCAGCCGGGGGAGGTCGCGCGTATCGCCCTCGTCATCGCCAACGAGGCCTATCCGGAGGCCGCGATCGCCGGCGTCGCCCAGCAGGGCAGGGCCGTCGCCGAGACCTTGAGCGCCGGCGGCTTCGATGTCGTTGCCGTCGAGAATGCCGACCGCAATGCGCTGCGGCAGGCGATCGCCGGCTTCGCCAGCAAGCTCAGGCGTGGCGCGCAGGTCGTGGTGTTCTACAGCGGCCATACCACCCAGCAGCGCAACCGCAATTTCCTGCTTCCGGTGCAGAACGGAACTGAGGGTGCGGTCGATCTCGACGAGATCGTCGATCCGCTGATCATCGCAAGGCCGACCAGTGCCCTGATCTTCCTCGATGCCGGCCGCGACAATCCCTGGCAGGGCAACGCCAAGGGGCTGCTGCCGCTCGAGCCGATGGAAGGCATTGCCGTGCTGTTCCCGACTGCGCCCGGCAAGGCCCTGCCGGCCGGCCCCGACCGCGCTGGCGAGGCCTGGCTGAAGGCGATCCGGACGCCGGGGCTGGAGATGGCGCAGGCCGTGAAGCAGGTGCGGGACACGGTCTCGCGCGAGACCCGGCGGAGCCAGCAGGCCTGGCTCTCGGCGGAGCCGCCGAAGGGGCTCGTCGTCACATCCGTCGCCCGGCCGGTTGCCGTGGCGCAAGGCAGCCGCGCTGTGATCCCGCCGCCGCAGACGCCGGGCGTCACCCAGGATGCCGCTTACGACCTCGCCTTCTGGGAATCGATCCGCAACAGCAGGAGCGCGGCGGAATATCGCGCCTATCTCGATGCCTACCCGAACGGGCGCTTCGCCTCGCTCGCCCGCACGCGCGAGCAGGAATATCGCGCCGGTCCGGCCGCGCCGGCTTCCACCGCCGTTGCTGTCGCCACGCCGCCGGCCTCGCCCCAGCCTGCCGCCGGTGCGCCGCAGCGCGACTGCACGGGCTGTCCGGAACTGGTCGCGATCCCCGCCGGCAGCTTCCAGATGGGCTCGAACGATCTCTACGAGTTCGAGAAGCCGGTGCATCCGGTGAGCGTCCGCGGCTTCTATCTCGGAGCCCGCGAGGTGACCTTCGAGGAATGGGACCTGTGCATCGACCAGGGCGGCTGCAACCACCGGCCTGATGATCGCGGGCTCGGTCGCGGCAAGCGACCGGTCACCGATATCCACTGGAACGATGCCAATGCCTATCTCGCCTGGCTGTCGGCGCGGAGCGGCAAGCCCTACCGCCTGCCGACGGAGAGCGAATGGGAATATGCCGCGCGTGCCGGCACGGCGACGACCTATCCCTGGGGCCAGACCCTGGTGAAGGAGCGGGCCAATTGCCTCGGCTGCAACGACCAGAAGCGCGGCAGCGCCACTGCGGCCGGCCAGTTTCCGGCCAATGCCTTCGGACTCTACGACATGGCCGGCAATGCGGCCGAATGGATCGCCGATTGCTGGAGCGAGAATTATCGCAGCGCGCCCCGAGACGGCAGCGCCTATACCGTTGGGGGCTGCCGTGAGCGGGTGCTGCGCGGCGGCTCGTTCAACAACGATCCGCGCTATCTGCGTTCAGCCGCGCGCTTCAAATACGAGGCCGATGTGCGCTTCTACACCAACGGCTTCCGCGTCGCGCGCGATCGCTAGGCTATCGGTTCCTCCCGGAATTGCAGGGTCGGCATGCGTGCCGCCTGCCTTGAAGCCTGCCCCCTCCCGCCGGCAATAAGGACCGGGAAGCAATCAGGAAGGGGAGGCCGACATGGCCAAGGAATTCACCGGCAAGCGCGTCATCGTCATGGGCGGCAGCCGCGGCATCGGCCGCTCGATCGCGCTCGGCTTTGCCGCGGGTGGGGCGGCCGTCTCGATCTGCGCGCGCAGCGCCGGGCCGCTGGAGGCGACGCGCAAGGAGATCGAGGCACTCGGCGTCGCCGCTCATGCGGGAACCGTCGACCTCGCCGATGCCGGCCAGATCGAGGCCTATGTTCCGCAAGCTGTGAAGGCGCTGGGCGGGCTCGATATCCTCGTCAACAACGCCTCGGGCTTCGGCCAGACCGACGACGAGGAGGGCTGGGCCGCCTCGCTCAGCGTCGACATGATGGCGGTGGTGCGCGGCAGCCATGCGGCGATCCCGCATCTCCAGCCGGGTTCCTCGATCGTCAACATCTCGTCGATCTCGGCTCTGCGGGCGTCCTCGCGCTCGGCGCCCTATGGCGCGATCAAGGCGGCGGTGATGCACTATACCGGCAGCCAGGCGAAGATGCTGGCGCGCAAGGGCATCCGGGTGAACTGCGTCGCGCCGGGCTCGATCGAGTTCCCCGGCGGCTCCTGGGAGAACCGGAAGACCTCCAATCCCGAACTCTACAACGCGACGTTGGCGTCCATTGCGTTCGGGCGGATGGGGAAACCCGAAGAAGTCGCCGAGGTCGTGCTCTTCCTGGCTTCGGCCAAGGCGAGCTGGGTCACCGGCCAGAGCATCGTCGTCGATGGCGGGCAGCTCGTCGGGCCTTGAGCCTGATCAGAGCCGCCTAGGCCTCGGCTGCGGCAACTCAGGCGCCGGCCGCCGTCGCAACATTGGCCTGGTCCTTGCCCTCGAAGCTCGCCATCGCGGCGGCGACACCGCCGCTGCGATGGGGCACGCCGGCCGCCGACAGACCGAGCTCGACACCGGAGAGCGCGCCCAGCAGGCTGAGCTCGTTGCATTCGCCGAGATGGCCGATGCGGAAGACCTTGCCGGCGACCTTGCCGAGGCCGGAGCCGAGCGAGATATTGTATTTTTCCAGCGCCACCTTGCGGAAGCGGTCGGCGTCATGGCTCGGCGGCATCAGCACGGCGGTGAGGACGGGCGACTGCTCGGCCGGGTTCTGGCAGAGCACTTCGAGCCCCCAGGCCTTGACTGCGGCGCGGCAGGCTGCCGCGAGACGCTCGTGGCGGGCGAAAACGTTATCGAGCCCCTCCTCCTGCAGCATCGCAAGCGCTTCCTTGAGCCCGTAGAGCAGGTTCGTCGCGGGCGTGTAGGGAAAGAAGCCGTTGGCGTTGATCTTCACCATCTCCTGCCAGTCCCAATAGGAGCGCGGCAGTGTGTTGGTCTTCGATGCTGCCAGCGCCTTTTCCGAGATGGCGTTGAAGCCGAGGCCGGGCGGCAGCATCAGCCCCTTCTGCGAACCGGAGACGGTGACGTCGACCTGCCATTCGTCGTGGCGGTAATCGACGGAGGCGAGCGAGGAGATGGTGTCGACCATGAACAGGGCCGGGTGGCCGGCGGCATCGATCGCCTTGCGGATCTCGGCGATGCGGCTGGTCGCGCCGGTCGAGGTTTCGTTATGGACGACCATCACCGCCTTGATCCGGCGCCCCTTGTCCTCGGCAAGCGTCGCCTCGATCGCGGCCGGATCGGCGCCATGGCGCCAGTCGCCGGGAGTGAACACGACCTCGATGCCGAAGCGCGTGGCGATCTGCTTCCAGAGCGTGGCGAAATGGCCGGTCTCGGCCATCAGCACGGTGTCGCCGGGGGAGAGCGTGTTGACGATCGCCGCTTCCCAGGCACCGGTGCCGGAGGAGGGATAGATCACGACCGGCTGCTTCGTCTTGAAGACCGTCTTGCTGCCTTCCAGGACGTGCCTGCCGAGCGCGGCGAATTCGGCGCTGCGGTGGTCGATGATCGGCATCGCGATCGCCCGCAGGATGCGGTCCGGGATCGGGCTCGGACCGGGAATATGGAGGAAATGGCGGCCCTGCATGGTGTTCTTACCCTCGTTCGGCATTCGGCCTGCGGTGCACGGTCGCCGGCTTCATCTTGCCTTCGCTTTTTTGAAGATCAAACCCGGAATCCTCCCCGGCCGAGCCGGGGTGCCATGCGTGAATGGTCATGTCGGGACCCTTGTCGAGCTGGTCCTACTCCTGCTCTTCTGCGGAGCGGTGGGCGCCCTGATCGCGACTCTGCGCGAGCGCGCCACCTGAGACGGCCGAGGCTGCGGAATGAACCAGACGGCACTTCCCCGTTCGCATAGCCGCAATCTCGGCTTCGAGCGCCGGCTTGCTGGGGCGCTGGAGGGCGAAGTCCGCTTCGATGCCTTCACCCGCGGGCGCTACGCCACCGACGCCTCGATCTACCAGATCCTGCCGCAAGGCGTGGCCTTCCCGAAGAGCGAGGCCGATATCGCGGCGGCGCTGACGATCGCGGCCGAGCATGGCGTTCCGGTGATTGCGCGCGGCGGCGGCACCTCGCAGAACGGCCAGCCGATCGGCGACGGGCTCGTGCTCGACATGAGCCGGCATTTCAACGCGATCCGCGACTACGATCCGGCCGCGCGCACGGTCTGCGTTGCGCCCGGCATCGTGCTGGAAGCGCTCAACACGCATGTGAAGAAGCACGGGCTGTTCTTCCCGGTCGAGCCCTCGACGGCGAGCCGCTGCACCATCGGCGGCATGACCGGCAACAACTCGTCGGGCGCGCGCTCGCTGCGCTACGGCAAGATGGTCGATAATGTCCTCGCGCTGAAGGCGATGTTCCATGACGGCGAGCCCTTCGCGCTGGGCGAGGGCGCCGTTCGCGACAATGCCTCGCCGCGCGCCCGCGACCTGATGACGGGGATGCTGGCGCTTGCCGGGCAGCATCGCGAGGCGATCGAGGCGATCTTTCCGAAGGTTCAGCGGCGCGTCGGCGGCTATAATCTCGACGAATTGATCGTGCCGCGGCCGAACCTGTCGCACCTGCTCGTCGGCTCGGAAGGCACGCTCGCGATCACCACGGAAGCGACGCTGAAGCTCTCGCCGCTGCCGCAGCATCGCGTCATGGGCGTCTGCCATTTCCCTGCTTTCCGTGCGGCGATGGAGACGACGCAGCATATCGTCGGGCTCGGGCCTGTCGCGGTCGAGCTCGTCGACAACAACGTGCTGGTCTTAGGCGCCGATATCCCGCTCTTCGTGCGCACGCTCGCCGATATCACTAGGGGCCGGCCGAACTGCCTGCTGCTGGTCGAGTTTGCCGGTGACGATCTCGCCGATCTCAGGCGCTACCTGAAGCGGCTCGACCAGTGCATGGCCGATCACGGCTTCCCCGATGCCGTGGTGGAGGTGATCGAGCCGGCCCGGCAGAAGCCGGTCTGGGATGTCCGTGAGGCCTGCCTCAACATCATGATGTCGATGAAGGGCGACGGGAAGCCGGTCTCCTTCATCGAGGACTGCGCAGTGCCGCTGGAGCATCTCGCCGATTATACCGACGCGGTGACGGCCGTGTTCGAGAAGCACGGCACGCGCGGCACATGGTACGCCCATGCCTCGGTCGGCTGCCTGCATGTGCGCCCGATCCTGAACATGAAGACGGAGGCCGGCGTGAAGGCGATGCGCGGCATCGCCGAGGAAGCCTGCGATCTCGTCCGCCGCTTCAAGGGTTCGTTCTCGGGCGAGCATGGCGACGGCATCTCGCGCTCGGATTTCGTCGAGCCGATGTTCGGAGCGCCGCTGACCCGCGCCTTCGAAGCGGTGAAGGACGGGTTCGATCCAGACAACAAGCTGAACCCCGGCAAGATCGTCCGCTCCTACCATATGGACGATCGCGACCTGATGCGCTTCGCGCCGGGCTATGCCACGCCGGTCCCTGCCCGAACGGCGCTCGACTGGTCCGACTGGGGCGGCTTCGGCGGCGCCGTCGAGATGTGCAACAATAACGGCACCTGCCGGAAGATGGCGGGCGGGACGATGTGCCCGTCCTGGCGCGCGACGCAGGACGAGCAGCATGTGACGCGCGGCCGGGCCAATACGCTCCGGCTCGCGATTTCCGGCCAGCTCGGCCCCGATGCCTTCACCTCGGCGGAGATGAAGGAGACGCTCGATCTCTGCGTCTCCTGCAAGGGCTGCAAGCGTGATTGCCCGACCGGCGTCGACATGGCCCGGATGAAGGTCGAGTTCCTGCACCACTACCATGCGAAGCACGGCCTGCCGCTGAAGGAGCGCCTGATCGCCTTCCTGCCGCGCTATGCGCCCTTCGCAGCGAAGCTCGCGCCGCTGATGAACCTGCGCGACCGGATTCCGCTGCTGGCGAGGCTCAGCGAAAGCTGGCTCGGCTTCTCGGCGCGGCGTTCCCTTCCGGTCTGGCGCAAGCCCTGGCGCGAGATTGCAGCGCCCGCGGACCCCTCGGCGGTCAAGGGCGATGGCCGCGACATCGTGCTCTTCGGCGACACCTTCAACCGCTATTTCGAGCGCGAGAACCTGGAGGCGGCACAGCGCGTTCTGGAAGCGGGCGGCTACCGTCTGCATCGCGTCGCGGCGCAGGATGGTGGCCGGCCGCTGTGTTGCGGGCGCACCTTCCTCTCGGCCGGATTGGTCGATGAGGCGCGGGCGGAGGCGCGGCGGACTGTCGATGCGCTCGCGCCCTTCGTGGCGAAGGGCGCGCGGGTCGTCGGTCTCGAACCCTCCTGCCTGATGAGCTTCCGCGACGAGTTCGCGGCCATGTTGCCCAAGGCAGAAGTCGAGCCTTTGGCCAAGGCTGCACTGCTGATTGAGGAATTGCTGGCGGCGGACATGGCGGCCGGCAGGACCAGCCTGCCGCTACGCGATCAAGGCGGGCGCGTCGCGCATCTGCACGGGCATTGCCACCAGAAGGCGTTCGACGCGATGGGGGCGGTCGAGAAGACGCTGCGGGCCGTGCCGGGGCTCGAGGTCAAGCCGATCGAGTCGAGCTGCTGCGGCATGTCCGGCGCCTTCGGCTATGGCGCCAAGACGATCGACGTTTCGCTGGCGATGGGCGAACTCTCGCTCCTGCCGGCGGTACGCAAGGCCGGCCGCGACGATCTTGTGGTCGCCGACGGTACGAGCTGCCGCCACCAGATCCATGACGGCGCGCAGCGCGAGGCCGTGCATGTCGTCAGGGTGCTGGATTCGGCGCTCAGGCCATGAAGAAGGCCGCTGCCATCCCGAGCCCGATCAGCGTGATGAAGATGCGCAACGCCCGCATGTTGGTGATGCGCCGCGCGAGATGGGCCCCGACGAAGCCGCCGAGCGCGCAGGAGACGCCGAGAACCAGTGCCGAGCGCCAGTCGATCAGCCCCGCGGCGGCATAGGTCGCGACGGAAACCGCCGACAGGATCGCCGACATCAGGCTCTTCAGCCCGTTCATCTCGTGGAGGTTGGTCAGGCCGACGAAGCCGAAGGCGGCGAGGAGCATGATGCCGAGGCCGCCGTTGAAGTAGCCGCCATAGATCGAGACCGCGAGCAAGAGCAGCAGGGCCGGCAGCTTCGGCAGGCCGCCGCCGTTGCGCAGCACGCGGCGCACCAGGGCCGGGCCGGCGGCGAAGATCAGGGTCGCGCCGAGCAGCAGCCAGGGCACCAGCGTCGAGAAGGTCTCCTTCGGCGTGACCAGCAGCAGGAGCGCGCCCAGCAATCCGCCGAGAGCGGCCATCGCGATCGTCCAGGAGAGGCTGATCGGCCCGCTCGCGCGGATGTCCTTCCGGAAGCCCCAGGCGCCGCCGATATAGCCGGGCAACGCGGCAAGCGTCGCCGTGGCGTTGGCCATGATCGGCGGCACGCCGATCCAGACAAGGGCGGGGAAGGAGAGGAAGGTGCCGCCGCCGGCGACGGAATTCAGCGCTCCGGCAGCCAGGCCCGCGACGACCAAGACGATGTTCGATTCCATGAGACCCTCTTCGGACCGCGGCTGGATTGCCGAAATCGGATAGGTCTGCAAATTGGTCTGTTTGATAAGGCTGGGCCGATCCTGCGATGGCAAGACAGAACACGGCTGCGATCCTCGCGCGCCTCAGGTCGATGCTGGAGGCGCAGGGCATGACACCCGGCGCGAAACTGCCGGACGAGCGCGCGCTCTCCGCGGCGCTCGGCTGTTCGCGCCAGACATTGCGGCAGGCCCTGTTCACGCTCGAAAGCGAAGGGGCGATCTGGCGCCATGTCGGGCAAGGTACCTTCGTCGGCCCCCGGCCGCCCGGCCGCCCGATCCGGGAGGCCGTATTACTGCAGGCAACCTCACCCCTGCAATTGATGCAGGCGCGCCTGATCATCGAGCCGCCGGTCGCGGCCGAGGCGGCGCGGATGGCGACATCGGCCGATCTCGATCGCCTGCGCCGGCTGGTGGCGGAGGGCAGGCGCGACCGCTCGCGGGCCGAATGCGAACGGCATGACGCGGCCTTCCATCGCGCCGTCGCGGAGATCGCCCGCAATCCGATCCTGCTCGGCCTGCTCGATTATCTCGCGGGCGCGCGCCGTCGCGCCGCCTGGCAGCAGCAATGGGACCGGACCTATCGCCGGATCGGGGCCTCGGAATTCACCGGCCTGCACTGCGACCAGCACGCGGCCGTGGTTGAGGCGATGGCCGGCCGGAACGATCTCCGGAGTGAAGACGCCATGCGCCGGCATCTCGAAGTCATCGCACAGGCGATAGAGGCGAGCGCCTAGCCGCGAAGTTCGAGCCGCCGGCATCGTGGCAGCGGCACGGCCGGCGCCATCGCCGGCCGTTTCGCAGAGATCCGGCCGCGTCAGGCGGCGCCGGTGCCGCCGAAGACCATCCGGCCGCGATGGAAGGTCGCGCTGCGCTCCGGCAGCCGGGCAACGGCCTCGGCCGAGCAGCTCGCCGGGACCAGCGTGAAATCGGCGGAATCGCCGGCCTTGGGCCAGGCCCGCTCGCCCTTGTCGGTGAGCGGCAGCACGCCGCCGGTGGCGATCGCCAGCGCGCGGGACAGGCGGAACTCGTCGCTGCCGCGATAGAGCTGCGCGTAGAGATTGGCCTTTTCGAGCATGTCGGCACGGCCGAAGGGCGACCAGTGGTCGGTGACGCTGTCAGTGCCGGTCATCACGAAGACGCCCTTGGCGCTGAGCTGCGGCAGCGGCATCGTCGAGGCGCCAAGCGGCACCGTCGAGGCGACGCTGATGCCCTGCGCGGCCATGCGCGTGGCGGCTTCATCGAGCGCGCCCGGCGCCATCGTGGCCAGCGCGAAGCCGTGGCTGATCGTGACCTTGCCGCGCAAGGCCGGGTTCTTCTCGACGGTGGCGATCATGTACTGGATCGCCGCGACGCCGGCCGGGCTCGACTCGTGCAGGTGGATGTCGACTCCCGTGCCGGTGTCGAGCGCGATCTGGAACATCGCGTCGAGCGACTTCTCCATGGCGCCGTCGACATTCGTCGGGTCGAGGCCGCCGACATAGGCGACGCCCATGCTCATCGCCTCGCGCATCAGCTTGTCGACCTTCGAGAGGAGGAGGCCATGCTGCGGGAAGGCCACGATCTCGCAGGAGAAATCGTCGCGGTGCTTCTCCAGCGCGCGCTTCAGGTTCTCGAGGCTCTTCAGCCCGCTGACCGGATCGATATTGCAGTGGCTGCGGGCGACCGTCGTGCCCTTGGACTGGAGCAGGGCGATGAGCTGCTCGGCATGCTCTTGCGAATCCGGCAGCAATTGCGGGATCAGCTTCTCCTCGCGGGCGATCATGTCGAGGATGGTCTTGCCCTGGCGCGGCAGCGGCGCCTGCCAGGCGCGGCCATAGAAGGTCTTGTCGAGATGGATGTGCATGTCGCGCATCGCGGGCAGGGCGAGCTTGCCATGGGCCTCGTAGCTCGGCACGCCCGCCGGAAGCGCTGCGCCGGCCGGATGGATCGCGGCGATCTTGCCGGCCTTGATCTCCAGGGTGTTGAGGCCCGAGCGCGTGCCGGTGACGACCTCGCCGTCATGGACGAAACCCTCTTCGAGCCGGACATTGCTCAGGAGATAGTGCTGCTCGGTCGGAGCGCGCATGCTCGCCTTGGCCGCAGGCCTGACGGGAGCGGGCTGGGCCGCGGCTGGTTGGGCCTTGGCGGCCCCGCCCGGAAGACCCGCCATCACGGCGCAGGCGGTGGCGAGGCCACCCGTCCGGCCGATGAACGAACGCCTGCTCTGATGATGTGCCAGTTCCATGGTCGCCGCCTCCTTGTGATTGTTGCGGACGCCATAAGCGCGAAGCCGACGAATTGGCAGCGATATTTGGCAATGCTGGCGATTGCGACCGGCAATGCTGCCGCCATTCACGCCTCCAGATGGCAATAGGCGATCAGCCGCTCGGCCAGGATCGCCGTCGAGACCGGAGCGTCGTCGCGATAGTAGAGCGCGAGTTCGAAATCGGTGATCTCGGCGAAGCCCTCGGCCACGCCGAGGACCCTGTGGCCGGGCAGGCGGCAGCCGGCCGGCAGCAGGGTCATGCCGAGCCCGGCTGCGGAGGCGGCGGCCAGCGCAGCGAGGCTGCCGCTGCAATAGCCGATGCGCCAGCGCATGCCGAGCGCGTCGAGCGCCTGGCACAGTTCGTCGCGATAGAGCCCGCCGAGCGGAAACATTGCCAGCGAGACCGGCGCGCGCTCGATCGCCGGATGCGCCAGGCTGTCGAGCCAGAGCAGGGGCTCCTGCCTTGCCGCGCGGGGCGGCTGGCCGCGCCGCTGCTTCACCAGCACGAGGTCGAGCTCCTCGCGCTCATAGGCGCTGCGCAGATCGGCGCTCAGGCCGCTGCTGACATCGAGCCGCAGATGCGGATGCTGCCGGCCGAAATCGGCGAGCAGGTCGATGGTCGGTACCGCGAAATCCTCGGGCATGCCCAGCCGCAGCACGCCGTCCCGCCAGACGCCGGTCAGCGCGTCATGGGCCTCCTCGTTGAGGGCGATGATCCGGCGCGCATAGCTCAGCAGCCGCTCGCCCTCCTCGGTGAGCTGGACCTGGTGCGATGAGCGTTCCAGCAAGGGGCAGCCCAGCAGGTCCTCAAGGCGTTTGACCTGCAGGCTGACGGTGGATTGCGACAGCGAGACCCTGTCGGCCCCGCGCGTGAAGCTCAATGTCTCGCAGACCGCGACGAAACTGATCAGCACCTGCGGGTTGAACATCGGATAGCGATTCATCTGCTCGTCGCTCCGGGATCGCCGCTAACCCTGTGATTATCCCGACAAGCTCTTCCACCGCAACGAAGCCGCTAGCCGTTCCAGTCGATCACGGCACGCCCGCTGGTGAGATCCGTCACCAGCCGTGCGACGTCATCGGCCTCCGTCTTTGGGACGGCAACCGACAGCATTGCGCCGGCATCGGTGAATGTCTGGTCGCTGATCGTCACGCCGGGCAGCGCACCGAGTCGCGCGTTGACAAGGGCCAGGTCGCCGAAGCTGCAAGTGATCGCGACCGAGACCGTCTCGATCAGCGGCAGTTTCGCCGCCTCGCGCAGGCACTGGGCGGCGCTGCCGCCGTAGGCGCGGATCAATCCGCCGCTGCCCAGCAGGATGCCGCCGAACCAGCGCGTGACGACCACGACGACCCCGTCGAGCCCTTGTCCGTCGATGGCGGCCAAAATCGGCTTGCCGGCGGTGCCGCTCGGCTCGCCATCGTCGTTGAAGCGATAGTTCTGCCCGAAGCGCCAGGCCCAGCAGTTGTGATTGGCCGCCGGATCGGACTGCGCGGCGATGAAGTCCCTGGCCGCCGCCTCGTTGGCAACGGGACCTGCGACCGCGATGAAGCGGCTCTTCTTGATCTCCTGCCGGATTGTCGAGACCCCGACGAGGGTAAGGCGTGCGACCATGGGCCCCTGTAACACGCTCCGCTCGGAGGGGAACCGGGGCAAGTGCAAGCGAAAACGCTCGGGATGACTCGCTGCCAGGGGGCGGGCGCCCCTAGAACATGTCTGGCTTGAGCGCGAAGAATCGCGTCTGCTGGCCTTGCCCCAGACGGAAACGGCCGCCCGATGACGCTCGCCCTGCTCAGACGCGTGCTTGAACCCATGACGGTGACGGCCATCGCCGGCACGCCCGAAACCGATGTGCTGGTGGCGCAGATCCGTGCGGAGCCCTATCGCGGCGCGCTCACGGTGCTTCCCGATGCGCGTGCCCTTGCCTCGATGCCGCCCTCCGATCTCCTCATTGCTCCGGCTGCGCTGGCGGAGCAGGTTCTGGCGGCGGCGGCCGGGCGCGGTTGTGCCGGGCTCCTCGTGCCTGACGGAAGCGCCGCCGATGCCGAGCGGTTGCGAAAGGCGGCGCGGGCTGCGGGCCTGCGCCTGATCGGGCCGTCTTCGCTCGGTCTGGCCGCACCGCGCCTTGGCCTCAATGCGACGGCCGTCCCGGTGCATCTTGCCGCGGGCTCGCTTGCGCTGATCGCACAATCCAATTCGGTCGCAGCCGGAATTCTCGCCTGGGCCGCCGGGCGCGGGATCGGCTTTGCCGGGGCGGTGGTCCTGGGCGAGGGCGCCGATGTCGATATTGCCGACTGCCTCGACCATTTCGGCGCCGACCCGGCGACGCGGACGATCCTGCTGGCGATCGACGACGTCACAGATGCCGCGCGCTTCCTCTCGTCGGCGCGTGCGGCCGCGCGGCTCAAGCCGGTGCTGGTCCTGAGGCCGCCGCGACACGAACCGCCCTGGCCGGCCCTGACGCATTCGGCCCTGATCGTGACCAGCGACGCCGCGCATGATGCCGCTTTCCACCGGGCCGGACTGCTGCGGGTCAGCGATCTCGACGAACTCTTCGCCGCGGCCGAGACGCTCGGACGGGCGCGCGCGGCCGATGCCGGCCGGCTGGCGATCGTCAGCAATGGCGAAGGGCTGGCGGCCCTGGCCGCGGCGCGATTGCGACAGGCCGGCGGCGTGGACCGGCAGCTCAGGGAGCCCGTGATCGTCCGGACGGCGCAGGGCTATCGCGAGGCCGTCACCCGCTTGCTGAGCGAGCGTGATGTCGATGCCGCCCTGGCGCTCAATGCCCCGCTCGCGCCGGACGATTCCGCCGATTGCGCGCGCGCTCTGGCCGAGGCTCGTTCGGCCGCGCCGGCATCCAAGCCGGTTCTGGCGGTCTGGGTCGGTGGCGGCGAGGAGGTGGCGGGGATCTTCGCGGCCGCCGGCATTCCCTCTTTCGCGACGGAACAGGATGCGATCCTCGGTTTCCAGCACCTGACGCGGCATGCCCGCCTGCTCAAGGAGCTGATGGCGACGCCGCCTGTGCTCGATGAAGACGACCAGCCGGATACCGAGGCCGCCACCGCGCTGGTCGAACGGGCAATCGGGCAGGGCCGCACCTGGCTCGAACCGGACGAGGTCGCGCAGCTTCTCGCCCTGTTCCGGATTCCGACGCTCGGCCTCGTCATCGCGGCGGATGCCGCCGCTGCCGCCGAAGCCGCGAGGGCGCAGTTCGCTGCCCGCCGCACGGTCGCCCTCAAGATCGTCTCGCCCGATATCGCGCATAAATCGGATGTCGGCGGCGTCGAGCTTGATCTCGCCAACGAGGAGGCTGTGCGGGAAGCCGCTGGGCGGATGGCCGAGCGTCTGCGTGAGCAGCGCCCCGAGGCGCGCCTGACCGGTTTCATGGTGCAGCCGATGGCGCATCGCGCCAAGGCCCGCGAGCTGATCGCCGGCTTCTCCGTCGATCCCTGCTTCGGCCCGGTCATTGTCTTCGGGCGCGGCGGCACGGCGGCCGAGCTGATCGCCGATACGCATGTCGCATTGCCGCCGCTCGATCTCGCCTCGGCCGAGAACCTGATCGCCAGGACGCGGGTATCCCGCATTCTCGCCGCCTATCGCGACGTTCCCGCGGCGGACCGACGTGCGATCGCTGCCGTGCTGGTGGCGCTCGGCAACATCGCCTCGGCGCTTCCGCAGATCCGCGCGATGGATCTCAATCCGATCCTTGCCGATGCCAATGGCGCCGTCGCGGTCGATGCGCGCGTCGTGCTGGAGCCGGACCCGGCGCGGCGCCGCCGCCCGGCGATCCGGCCCTATCCCGGCAACTGGACCTCGCAGCTCGCGCTCGGCGAGCGGCGCTTTCTCATCCGCCCGATGAAGCCGGAGGACGAGGTCCTGATCGGCGCGATGCTGGCCCGGGTCACGGCGGAAGATCTGCGCCTGCGCTTCTTCGCGCCGCTGAAATCGTTCAGCCACGCCTTTCTCGCGCGCCTGACCCAGCTCGACTATGCGCGGGAGATTGCCTTCATCGCGATCGAGGAGGGGTGCGGCGATGCGGCCGGCGCCGTTCGCCTGCATGCCGATCCCGGTCATGTCGAAGCCGAATATGCGATCCTGTTGCGCTCCGACCTCAAGGGCATTGGGCTCGGCCGTGCGCTGATGGAGCTGATCATCGACTGGGCCAAGGCCGAGGCGCTGCAGCGCGTCCATAGCCAGGTCCTGGCGGAGAACGGGCCGATGCTCGCGCTCTGCCGCGACCTGGGCTTCGAGATCACGCTCGACCCCGACGATATGTCCATCAGATGCGTCGCGCTCGACCTGAGCGCGGGCGGCGGCAAGGGGCCGGCCAAGCGCCGACGGCGGCGAGGATAGCGTGATGTCCTTGCCGATGCCGGCCGGCCCGCATCGGTCGCCCGGCCTTATGACAGGCTGTTGGGGCGCTGCGCGACCAGCGCGCCGACGGCGTCGGCAGTGGCCGCCGACAGGGTCCAGCCGAGATGGCCGTGGCCGGTATTGTAGAACACTCGCGGATTGCGGCCGGGCATGACGCGCGGAACCACGTCCGGCATCATCGGCCTCAGGCCGGCCCAGGGGACGACCTGGCGCGTGCTCATCGTCTACGCCTGGCTCGGCTGGGCCGGCGGCTGCGTTGCCGACAGGATCCGGGAACGGGAGGCGGACAGAACCGCATTCTGATACGGCGCGTCAGGTGCCGACGAAACGATAGGCCGTTCCCTGCCGTTCGACACGCCCCGTGGCGCCAGGGAGGTGATAGCCGATCACTTGCATGCCGGTCCGGCCGAGCTCGTCGAGCAGCCGGCGGCGCGTCGCGGCGGCCAGTTCGGCGTCCTGATCCGAGGCCGGCTGCCAGTCGGGATGTGCGAAGGAAATCTGTGGGTGAGTGAGGGCGTCGCCCAGCACCATCACCGAGGTTCCCCCAACGCTCAGTACGAAGGAGACGTGGCCTGGCGTGTGCCCGGCGGTCTCGACGGCGGCAATGCCGGGTAGCCATTCGCGCCCGGCTTCCGCCCGTTCGAGCCGATCGCCGAGGTTCTTTGCGATGCGCTGCGCCCCGGCGGCGAAGGCATGGCGGTCGGCCGGGAGATGGTCGTACACCTTGGCGCTGGTCCAGAAATCGATTTCCCGCGCTGCGGCGAGCCAACGCGCATTGGGGAAGAGCGGACTGTCGAACTCGTCGAGCGCGCCCCAGAAATGATCCGGATGGAGATGGGTGAAGAGCACATGCGTCACCGCTTCGGGCTCGATGCCGGCGGTGCGCAGGCTCTCCTGCAACCGGCCGGAACCGGGCAGGAAGTTCGCCCCGGCGCCGCAATCGAACAGGATCACGTCCTTGCCGCGCCGCAGGCAGGTGATGTTGAGGGGCGTGCGGAAGGGGTTGGACGGCCCGGCCTGCGCGCTGATGTCGGCGACAGGCACCGCGCGGGCCAGCGTCGACAGCGGCATCTCGAAGCCGCCGTCGCTGAGGATCGAGATCTGCTCGTCCCCGGAGCCGAGCGTCGCCACCACCTGCGCCAAGGCGGGCATGGCGACGCTGCAGGCACCGGAGGCAAGCAGAGTGCGGCGCGTGAACATCATGCGGCTATTTGTTGACCGGCGATTCCGGGTCGAACAGATAAGCCATCACGTCCTTGATCTGCTCGTCCGTGAGGACCTTGTTGACGCCAAAACGCGGCATGGTCGAGCACGGTATGGCTGCCATGGAGTTGTAGATCTTCGTGTAGGCGTCCTTGACGCTTTCAGCGTCGTATTTGCGGTCCTTGCCATAGGCGGCCAGGCTCGGCCCGAGGGTGCCATAGCTCAATTCCTTGGGGTCGAGCTGATGGCAGGCGAAGCAGTTTCCGCCTGAAACCGTTCCCGGTGGGTCGGAAAACTGGCCGCCGCGACCGTTATTCGCGACCTGATAGCCCTTCTTCCAGTCACCGAGGAATTTGCCGTCGGTGGGGTAGGCCACACGGCTTCCCTCGCGTTTCAGAATATCGTCGGATTGTGCGGAGGATGGATTGTTGCGGGTCGCGTTGCAGATCGCGAGCGTCTCGTCCGGCTTGATGCGCGCCTGCCACTCGGGCGGCGCCTTGCCAAAGGTCGATTTGATATAGCTCTCGATGACGGCCTGGCTCGGGCGATCCTGGGCACAGGCTTGCCCGACCGCGAGAAGGCCTGCGGCGATGGCGATGGTGAGTTTCAGCATCATCAGGTCCTCACCGCTTGATCGAGGGAACGTTGAGCTCGCCGCCTTCCGCCTGCTGCTGCAGATAGACGGTGAGGGCCGTTATCGCGTCGGAGCCGTATTCCGGCACAGGCCAGCGCTGTTGGCGATAGCAGTCCCAGAGCCGGTTCTGCATGGTTCGCACGGCGCTCTGCGAAACCCGGTACGTCGGCCATGAGCCCATCGTCTCCTGCGCTGACTTGCTCTTGACCGAGAAGTTCGGAAGATTCGTCAGGCGGATGCGCTTGCCTTCCTCGGCATGGCAGCTGGCACAGGAGAAGTCGTTGACGCCACCGCGCGTGTAGAAGAGGGCCTCGCCCACGGCCGCCATCTCCTTCTCCTTGGGGTGGGAGAGCTGCGGCTGGATCTTCATCCCACTCGACTTGCTGGCAATGAAGGCGACGAGGTCCTCCATGTCGGACGTGCGGCCCGGGGCCGAGAAGCGACGCGCGATCACGTCCGTGGTGTCGAGGCCCTGAAGCTTTTCCATGCAGAAGAGCAGCCTCTGCTCGGTGTCCATCACCCGATCGGCATCTGCGAAATGGCGGGGCAGCTTGGCGAAGGCCCCTTCGAGCTTGCCCGGGCCTTCACCGAGATCGCAGCCTTCCAGCGAAGCGTCTTTGCTGCCGCGCCGCTCGGCCCATAAAGCCTCGCCCCGGTCGGCCGCCAGAAACGCGGGGTTCGAGAACGGGTCCGAGAGCATCTGCCGATAGCGCTCGAGCTCCTTTTCGGTGTCGCCCTGGGGGGATTGCGCGGCCAAACGGGCACTCGCGAACCCCATGGCGACCGCGACCACGGCCGCGGCTATCAGCGGAAACTTCATCCCTCGCCCTTTCGTTTCCTCGGCAGCCGCTTATGCTGCGGCTTGGCTCGAAAGCCCGTGTCGGGCTTTACATTCAAAAAAAACAATATAACGATACGTGCAAATGATGTGCGGCGTTTGGCCGCTTCGTCAAGCTTTAAAAATCGACCAGTTCCAGGGAGGAACACGCATGAACAAGGGCCTTTCAGGGCTGTCGCGCCGCGATGCCGTGCGAGCCGCGGCCTTGGCTTTCGCCGCCGGGGTGATCGCGCCGCGCCTTGCCTTTGCCGACGAGAAGGCTGTCACGGCCGAGATCAAGAAGCTCTTCGGCGACAGGAAGATGGCCCAGGGCAAGATCAAGCTCGACGTGCCCGAGATCGCCGAGAACGGCCTTGTCGTGCCGGTCAATGTCGAGATCGAAAGCCCGATGACGGACGCCGATTACGTCAAGGCGGTGCATGTCTTCGCCGACGGCAATCCGCAGCCGGGCATCGTCAGCTACCAGTTCACGCCGGCCTGCGGAAAGGCTTCCGCCGCGACCCGCATGCGCCTCGCGCAGACGCAGGACGTGATCTGCATCGCCGAGATGTCGAATGGCGATCTCTACTCGGCCAAGGCCAACGTCAAGGTCACGATCGGCGGCTGCGGCGGCTGATCTGCCGCCCTCCAGCTTGATCAGAAAACCAAGAAGGCGAGGAAACCCATGACCACGAAGCCCACGCCCCGGGTGCGCGTTCCCGCGAAAGCCGCCGCCGGCGAGATGATCGAGATCAAGACCCTGATCTCGCACGAGATGGAATCCGGTCAGCGCAAGGACGCCAAGGGCGAGACCATCCCGCGCAAGATCATCAACAAGTTCACCGCGAGCTTCAACGGCAAGCCCGTCTTCGCCGCCGACTGGAACCCGGCGATCTCGGCGAACCCCTACCAGTCCTTCTTCTTCAAGGCGGCCGAGTCCGGAGAATTCACCTTCGCCTGGAAGGATGACGACGGCTCCGAATACACCGCCAAGAGCAAGCTGACGGTGGGCTGACGCCCGCTTTCCGCCCGGCCGGCGCGAGGGCGCGGCGCCGGGCATCCGCCTGACAATCCGATCACTTCCCGGGGCGCGACATGCGCGTACCCGAAGGATGAGTCATGATCTCGAGACGCGAATTCCTGCAGGCGACCGCCGTCGCCGGGGCGTTGACCGTATCCGCCGGGCTCGGGCCGCTCGGGCGCGCCGCCGCGCAGCAGAAGCTCTCGCAGGCCGACATCCTGCGCTTCGACCCGCTCGGCACGGTCACGATCCTCTATCTCGCCGATATCCACGCGCAGCTCATGCCGCTGCATTTCCGCGAGCCGTCGGTCAATCTCGGCGTCGGCGAGGTCAAGGGCCTGCCGCCGCATCTGACCGATGCGGCCTTCCGCGACCACTTCAAGGTCGCGGCCGGCTCGCCCGACGCATTCGCGTTGACCTCCGACGATTTCGTCCAGCTCGCGCGCAACTATGGCAGGATGGGCGGTCTCGACCGGGTCGCCACGCTGGTGAAGGCGATCCGCACCGAGCGCGGCGACGACAAGGTGCTGCTGCTCGATGGCGGCGATACCTGGCAGGGCAGCTGGAGCGCGCTGCAGACCAAGGGCCAGGACATGGTCGATGCCATGTCCGCGCTGAAGCTCGACGCGATGACCTCGCATTGGGAGTTCACGCTCGGCGCAGACCGCGTCAAGGAGATCGTCGAGGCGGCTCCCTTCGCCTTCCTCGCCCAGAACATCCGCGACAAGGAATGGAACGAGCCGGTCTTTCCGCCGCGCAAGGTCTTCGAGAAGGGCGGCGTCAAGGTCGCCGTCATCGGCCAGGCCCTGCCGCGCACCGCGGTCGCCAATCCGCGCTGGATGTTCCCGGACTGGGAGTTCGGCATCCGCGAGGAGGAGCTGCAGAAGCAGGTCGAGGAGGCGCGCGCCGAGGGCGCGGGCGTGGTGGTGCTGCTCTCGCATGACGGCTTCGATGTCGACCGCAAGCTCGCCTCGCGGGTGAAGGGCATCGACATCATCCTGACCGCCCATACCCATGATGCCATGCCGGGACTGGTCCGCGTCGGGGATACGGCCCTCGTCGCCACCGGCTCGCATGGCAAGTTCCTGTCGCGGCTCGATATCGCGGTCAAGGACGGCAAGGTCTCCGAGATCCGCTTCAAGCTGATGCCGGTCTTCACCGACGCGATCGCGCCCGATGCCGAGATGGCGGCCCTGATCAGGAAGGTGCGCGAGCCCTTCGCCGGGGATCTCGCCCGGGAGATCGGCCGCACGGATTCGCTGCTCTACCGGCGCGGCAATTTCAACGGCACCTTCGACGACCTGATCTGCGCCGCGATGATGGAGCAGCGCGATGCCGAGATCACGCTGTCGCCCGGTTTCCGCTGGGGCGGCACGCTCCTGCCGGGCGATCCCATCACCTGGGAGGCGATCACCAACGCCACCGCCATCACCTATCCGAACTGCTACCGGATGGAGATGACGGGCCAGCAGCTGAAGGATGTGCTGGAGGACGTCGCCGACAACATCTTCCACCCCGATTCGTATTTCCAGGGTGGCGGCGACATGGTCCGCGTCGGCGGCATGGGTTACGCGATCGACATCGCCCAGTCGATGGGCAGCCGCATCTCGGAGCTCACCCATCTCAAGACGGGGCAGCCGATCGAGGCCGGCAAGCGCTATGTCGTTTCGGGCTGGGCCAGCGTCAACGAAGGCACGCAAGGCCCGCCGATCTGGGATGTCGTGCGCGATCACGTCGCCAAGGCCAAGACCATTTCCCTCAAACCGAACACCGCGGTGAAGGTCAGCGGCGCCTGAGCGCCGCCGTGCCGCACCGCCCCCGCAATCGGAGGACATGAGACGATGACCTCGCATCGAGACGATCCGGCTCCGAGCCGGCGCCGCTTCCTGGGTGGCGCGGCCCTGGCCGGCGCCGGCCTGGTCACGGCCGGCTCCGCCCGCGCCGAAGCAGGCAAGCCCGACCCCCTGATCACCGACGTCCAGGATTGGAACCGCTATCTCGGCGAAGGGGTCGACAAGCACCCCTATGGCGTGCCCTCGCGCTACGAGAAGAACGTGATCCGGCGCGACGTGCCGTGGCTGACGGCCTCGCCGGAATCCTCGGTGAATTTCACGCCGCTGCACGATCTCGACGGGATCATCACGCCGTCCGGCCTGTGTTTCGAGCGCCATCACGGCGGGATCGCCGATATCGACCCGGCCAATCACCGCCTGATGATCCACGGCCTCGTCGAGAAGCCGCTCGTCTTCACCATGGACGACATCAAGCGGATGCCGCGCGAGAACCGCGTCTACTTCCTGGAATGCGCGGCGAATTCGGGCATGGAATGGCGCGGTTCGCAGCTCAATGGCTGCCAGTTCACGCATGGCATGGTCCATAACGTCATGTATACCGGCGTGCCGCTGAAGACGATCCTCGCCGAGGCCGGCCTGAAGCCCAAGGCGAAATGGTTGATGCTGGAGGGCGCCGATTCCTCCGGCATGAACCGCTCGCTGCCGCTGGAGAAGGCGCTCGACGACGTGCTGATCGCCTTCGCCATGAACGGCGAGGCGCTGCGGCCGGAGCAGGGCTATCCGCTGCGCGCGGTCATCCCGGGCTGGGAGGGCAATCTCTGGGTCAAATGGCTGCGCCGCATCGAGGTCGGCGACATGCCCTGGATGGCGCGCGAGGAGACCTCGAAATATACCGATCTCCTGGCCGACGGGCGTTCGCGCCGCTTCACCTTCTTCATGGATGCCAAGTCGGTCGTCACCAACCCGTCGCCGCAGGCGCCCTTGAAACATAAGGGCCGCAATGTGCTCTCGGGCCTCGCCTGGTCCGGCCGCGGCACGATCAAGCGCGTCGACGTCACGCTCGACGGCGGCAAGAACTGGCAGAGCGCGCGGATCGACGGGCCGGTGCTCGACAAGTCCCTGACCCGCTTCTACGTCGATTTCGACTGGACCGGCGGGGAATTGCTGGTGCAGTCGCGGGCGATGGACTCCACCGGCTATGTTCAGCCGACCAAGGAGGAGCTGCGCAAAATCCGCGGCGCCAATTCGATCTATCACAACAACGGCATCCAGACCTGGCATGTGAAGCCGAACGGGGAGACCGAGAATGTCGAAATCTCCTAGGAACGCGCTGCTGGCCGGCGCGGCCGGGCTGGCCGTCGCCCTCGTCGGGCCGCTCCTGGCGCAGCCGACGCAGAAGAACCACGGGCCGGCGAAGCCTCCCCATGCTGCACCGGCTACTGCCCCTGCGGCTCCGGCGGCCGCCCCGAAGCTCGGGCTCGGGCGCGAGGCACTGCCTGCGGAGCTCAAAGCCTGGTCCATCGGCGTGCGGCCGGACGGGCAGGGGCTGCCTCCCGGCAAGGGCACGGTGCGGCAGGGCGATGAGCTCTTCCAGGCGCAATGCGCGGCCTGTCACGGCGAGTTCGGGCAGGGCAACGGGCGCTGGCCGGTCCTGGCGGGCGGGCAGGGCTCGCTGAAGGATGACCGGCCGGAGAAGACGATCGGCTCGTTCTGGCCGGATCTCTCCACCGTCTTCGACTATATCCACCGCGCCATGCCCTACGGCAACGCGCAGTCGCTGCAGCCGGACGAGGTCTATGCCCTGACGGCCTATCTCCTCTATCTCAACGATATCGTGAAGGACGAGGATTTCGAGCTTTCCGACAAGAACTTCACCTCGGTCAAGCTGCCCAATGCCGCGGCCTTCTACGACGACGATCGCGAGACGACCGAGAAGGCGTTCTGGGGCAGGCAACCCTGCATGAAGGACTGCAAGAGCGAGGTGAAGATCACCGGCCGCGCCACGGTGCTCGACGTGACGCCGGATTCCAAGACGGCACCGAAGGTGGATTGATGGCAGGGCCGCAAGCGGGATCCGGCTGGATGAGCTTCGCTGCGGTGGCGGCGGGGCTTGCCGCGGCCCCGGCCCATGCGGCGGCCGACCGGGCGCTCGGGGAATATCTCTCGGCCGAATGCGCCGCCTGCCATATGGGCAGCGCGCCGAAGGCCGGCGCCATCCCGGCGCTTGCGGGCATGCCCGCCGATCAGTTCACCGCGCTGATGATGACGTATCGGCGCGGCGAGCGCGACAATGCCGCGATGGGCAATGTCGCAAAGCAGCTTTCGGAAGAGGATATCGCGGCCCTGGCCGCCTATTACGCGGGGCTGAAAGCCCCCTGACCGTCGATATGCGGCGGCCAACAGGGAGGAAACGATGACTGACAACGCGTTGATTTCGTCGCGCCGTGGCCTTCTCGCGGCCGCGGCGTCCGGCCTCGCGGTCGCGGCCAGCTCCGCTGCCGCCGCCCCGAAGCAGCTCAGCCTCGCGGATATCAAGAAGGAGGCCGACATCGCCTGCGTCTACCATTGCGATTTCGGCGACGTGGCCCGGTTCGACCAGATGCTGACCAATATCGCGAACCATTATTCGGCCTATGGCGCCGACCCCTTCGCGTTGCAGCTCGCCATCGTCGCGCATGGTGCGGGCGTGAAGTTCTTTCTGAAGGACCTCGAGGGGACGAGCTGGGCCGGCGACGACGCCGCACTGAAGGTGTTCGAGCGGGTCGAGGCTCTCGCGAAGAACGGCCTCAAGGTCCATCTTTGCGAGATCACCTTCCAGCGGAACAAGATCGACAAGGCGAAGGCGAGAGATGTCCCTTTCGCCGGCTTCGTTCCTTCCGGTGTCGCGGCGGTCGCGGCGCTGCAGGCGAAGGGCTTCGCCTATCTGAAGATCGGTTGAGCGCCCATGAAGCTCGATCGACGAACGGTTCTGCGCTCGGGGCTGGCAGCGGCGGCGACGCTGGCGGCGCCTGCTGTCCTCGGCCAGGCAAAGCCGCGCGTCGTGGTGATCGGCGGCGGTGCCGGCGGGGCCACGGCGGCGCGCTATCTCGCCAGGGATTCGAACGGCGCGCTGGCGGTGACGCTGGTGGAGGAGAACGAGCTCTATCACACCTGCTTCCACTCGAATCTCTATCTCGGCGGCTTCAAGTCCTATGACGAGATCACGCATCGCTACGATGCGCTGACGGGTCGTCACGGCATCGCGCTCGCCCGGGCTCGCGCCATGCGGATCGACCGGGACAAGCGCGAGGTCGTCCTCGCGGACGGGCAGCGCCTGCCCTATGACCGCCTCGTCGTTTCGCCCGGCATCGACCTCAAATACGATTCCGTGCCCGGCTGGTCGAAGGCGGCCGTAGAGGCCATGCCGCATGGCTGGAAGCCCGGCCCGCAGATGCAGCTCATCAAGCGGAAGCTCGATGCCGTGCCCAATGGCGGGACGATCGTGATGATCGCGCCGCCAAACCCCTATCGCTGCCCGCCGGGGCCTTACGAGCGCGCCTCGATGTTCGCCCATGTGCTGAAGAGCACCGGGCGCGGCGACGCCCGGATCGTGATCCTCGACCCCAAGGAAAGCTTCTCCAAGCAGGGCGTCTTCCAGGAGGGCTGGGAGAAATCCTACGGCACGATGATCGAATGGCTCGGACCCAAGGTGCATGACGGGGTCAAGTCGGTCGATCCGGCGACCAACACCGTCGTCACCGGCTTCGAGACCTATCGCGACTGCGCCTTCGTCAATGTCGTGCCGGCGCAGATGGCCGGCGAGATCGCCCGCAGCGCGGGGCTCGCGCCCGAAGGCGGCTACTGCGCTATCGATCCCGCCACGATGAAGTCGACCGCCGATGCGAACATCCATGTCCTGGGCGATGCCTGCATCGCCGGCGACATGCCGAAATCGGCCTTCGCGGCCAACAGCCAGGCCAAGGTCGCGGCGATGACGATCCGGGCGGAGCTGACGGGAACGCGCAGCTTCCCGCCGCGCTACCTCAACACCTGCTGGTCGCTGATCGAGACCGATGACGCGATCAAGGTCGGCGGCCGCTACGAGCCGCGCGACGGCCGGATCGCTGCGGTCGAAACCTTCGTCTCGCAGAATGGCGAAGCCGTCGATCTGCGCCGGCAGAACCAGGTCGAGAATCTCGGCTGGTACGCCGCGATCACGGCCGACATGTTCTCGTGATCGACCGCCTTGCCCACTCTCATCAGGACACCAGAGGATATCGCATGAAATTGTTGGTTCCCGCCGCCGCGCTGATTGGGGTGCTCGCCTCGCAATCCGCCAATGCTCAGGACGTCTCGGCCGGCGAGCGATCCTTCAACAAGTGCAGGGCCTGCCACCAGGTCGGCGAGACCGCCAAGAACGGTGTCGGGCCGGAGCTGAACGGATTGTTCGGGCGCCATACCGGCGCGGTGGAAGGCTACAGCTACTCGGCTGCCAACAAGGGGGCCAACATCACCTGGGATGAAGCGACCTTCGCCGACTACATCAAGGAGCCGAAGGCGAAGATTCCCGGCACGAAGATGATCTTCGTCGGCATCAAGAACGAGAAGGAAATCGCCGATCTGGCGGCGTTCCTGAATCAGTTCGGCAAGGACGGGAAGAAAAAATAGGGCTATTCCCGCGCCCAGTGCACCGGGGCCGACCCTGGAGCGGCCCGCCGCGGTCCGCTTCAGCGCCTCTGCAGCAATCCCCTGAGCGAGCCTTCCATCAGGAAGGCGATGCCGATCCGCGCGCCGATCATCATGCCGGCGATCGCGAGCGGCCAGGACAGCGCCATCATCGATCCGGCCGAGATTCCCTGGCCGATCGTGCACCCTCCAGCGAGGACGCCGCCCCCTCCCATCAATACGGCACCGACGAGATGGCGCCGCATCTCGCGATCGTCGTCGAAAGCTTCCCAGCGGAACTCCCGGTCATAAAGCGCCGACAGGAAAGAGCCGAACGTCACCCCAACGAGGGTCCCGATGCCGAATTCGAGCAAGGCGGCAGGTGCTGACAGCACGGCATAGAGGGCTCGGCCCACCGGCGAGACGAATGTCAGGCTCTGCGCCCGCGGAATACGATCGAAGGCATCGACGGCCACCCCGGTGACCCACCATCCGGCCACGACGCCGAATCCCAGTGTCGCGCCCGCCACCAGCAGGCGCGGCGACCGGCGCAGCCGCGGATCGACCGCCACGGCTGCGACCAACGCCGCCACGGCGGCCGCGGTGAGGCCCAGGCGCGAATACGGCACGCCGAGATAGGCAAGCACGCTGCCGAGATCGCCTTTCAAGCCGCCCGGCATCGGCCAGGCGGCTTTCTCCAGAACCTCGATCCGGACAGGCGCCAGCATGCCGCGGAGCGTGGCATAGGCAACCGCCCCGAAAACCATCATCACGATCAGGCTGCGCAGATCGCCGGACCCGAGCCGCACGAGCGAGCCGAAGCTGCAAGTGCCGACCAGCGCCATGCCGAGCCCGAACATGACGCTTCCGACGGCGATGGAGAGCCAGGGCAGCGCCGGCTGCACATAGGTCGAATTCGCGGGGTCGAGCAGGCCGAGGCCGACCAGCGACTGCGCACCGGCCAATGCGATCGCCAGCGCGAGGCCGAAAATCCGCAGGCGACGCGTGTCGCCGCCCATCCATGCGTCCTCTACGGCCCCAAAGGAGCACAATCGCGCGCGCCGCGCCGTGAATCCGCAGGCTATTCCGACCAGCACGCCCGCCAGCGTTGCGCCCCAGGCCGACAACTCGGTCATGGCAAGCGGGGCGAGGCGACCGAGCCGCCGATCACGATGGGCTCGACTCGGATGATCCGGCGCCGCAGAAGATGTCGTAGATGACGGAGATGACGCGCCGGACATCGTCATTGGCGAGGCTGTAATACATCGCCTTGCCGTCCCGCCGCGTGGTCACCAATCGGTCGAGCCGGAGGCGCGCGAGCTGTTGCGAGACCATCGGTTGCCGCAGCGACAGCAGGTTCTCCAGCTCCGTCACCGTGCGCTCCCGCTCGGCGAGCAGGCACAGCAGCAGCAGCCGGTTCTCATGCGACAGCGCCTTCAGGAAGTCGCTCGCCCGGCGCGCCTTGCGCATGAGCTGATCGAGTTCGGGGGAGAACTCGGCGCCGTCGCGCAACTCGTTTTCGAGCGCTTTTGGGACGATCGCGGTCATCCTGTCTCCACCTCAAGGCTTCGGGTTGGCGTCGCGCTTGTCCATGCCAGCAACGAGCGACCCGAGCAAACCCCAAAACATGTCGTCATTGAGATAGCCGGTAATCCGGCCGATCTCCCGGCCCTTGTCAACGAGAACGAAGGTCGGCGCGGCAATGACCGGCTCCTTCAGGCTCGCATCGCGAACACCGCCCGCCGGAACATCGACGCGCCGCAGCGGTGCCAGCTTCCCCTCCCGCGTCTTCCCGTAGAGCGGTGCCACCTCGCGCTCGAAGCGCAGGCAGAAGGCGCAGCCATCGCGCCTGTACATGACGAGTTCGGCGGCAAGCGCCGGCGCCGGGAACCATGCGCATAGCAGCAAGACGAACGCTGCGCTCCGCACCCGATGTCCCCAGCTTGCAATCATCCATTTAATATAGTCGTATTCATATGTTTATGCCAGAGACATGGGCGAGGATGCGGGAGGCAACGCGATGATCACCCGACGGAGCCTGCTGACGATGGCATCCGCGGTGCTTGGCACACCGCTCCTGACGATGCCCGCCCGAAGCAAGGCCAGGCTCGGAGAGGACGGCCTCTACCAGTCCGACTGGTATCTGGAGAGCTTTCTCGACCTGGCGGATGATCTCGCCTCCACCACGCGGGACGGCAAGCGCTTCGCGATCCTGTGGGGCCTGCGGAACTGCCCCGCTTGCCGGCGCCTCCACGAGGTTCATATGGCCGACCCGGCGACCGAGGCTTACATCCGCGGCAACTTCAACATCCTCCATCTCAACATCCTCGGTGCCCGCGAGGTGACGGATTTCGACGGCACGAAGCATCCTGAAAAGCGGTTCGCGGCCCGCTACGGGATCATCGGGACACCGGCGATCCAGTTCTTCCCCTCGAGCGCCGCGGGTTTGGCCGATCGGCAGCCGCGCGATCGTGAGGTGGCGCGGATGGAGACGCTTCCGGAACCGGAGCCGTTCCTCGCCATCTTCCGCAAGGTTCTCCAAGCCAGTTAGGAGCGCGGTTCAACGCAGCCCGTCCGAGACGCGGCGGCGAGGCAAGGAGCGCAGCATCACACCTGCCGTTGAGTCCGAGCGCTTCAAGCGGCTGCGACGACCGCGTACAATGCGGGGGCGTGTGGGGAGAGCGGCAGCTCGGCCGGGCGGTCGAACGACAGGCCAAGATCGACAACGTCATCGATCTCACCGCCGGACGATCCGGTTCAGCAATGGCGGCGCAACCGGTCGAGAACCGCTTCATGCAGTGCCGGGCTGCCCGCTCGCCACGACGCAGCGATGGCCGGAATGGATCGTGAGCTCGCGGCCTTCCCAATCGGTGATCGCGCCGCCGGCATTACGCACGATCGGCGTCAGCGCGCAGTAGTCGAACGGATTTAGCGGAGCGGCGTTCGAATGCGAGGCCGAGGGTGACTTACGGCGCTTTCAGGCCGAAGACGGCCTCGGCGGTCTGCCCGGCTTTCAAAGCGGTCTCCCATTTCGCCTCGAGCACCAGCCGCGCCTCGGCATCGGCGATGCGGCCGCGGATCGTCGCGGGCGTCAGCGCCACCAGTCCGTCATCGTCGCCGATCAGCAGGTCGCCGGGCGAGACGAGCGCGCCGCCGATCGTGACCGGCCGGTTGATCTCGCCCCGCTCCGCCGAGGACGGGCCGCGCGGCGTAACCGAGCGCGTGAAGACCGAGAAGTCAGTCCAGCCCGCAAGGGTTCCGACATCGCGGATCGCCCCGTCGCAGACGATGCCGACAGCGCCCTTGCGACGGATGTGACCACCGAGGATCTCGCCGATCATCGCGCTTTCCGCATGGCCTCCCGCCGCGATGACGAGGACATCGCCGGGGCCGATGATATCCATCGCGCGCACGACGGAGCCGAAATCCGGCGCTTCGCAGAAGGCGGTCACCGCGCGCCCGAACAGGCGCGGCTGCTGGCCGGGCGGCATCAGGGCGCGGATGGCCGGGTCGATCTGACTGAGATTGCGGCCGAGATCGACCGCGACCGCGACGGGGATCGCGCGCCAGCGCTCGATCTCGGCGGCCGTCAGGTCGCTCTTGGGGGTGGGGTGGATGGTCACGGGCATGATCAGGTCCTTGTCTGTCGTGGCATGCGCTGTCGGTTTCGATCGAGATGGGCCGCTTCAGCCGCTCGCCCGCGATCCCATGCGGGCCTTCAGCACATCGCCCAGCGCGGTGATGCCGGCGACGAGCCGCTCGTCGGTCTGCGTCGAATAGCTCAGGCGGGCATGGTTCGGCCGCTGGTCGAGCGCGAAGAAGGTGGCGCCCGGCACATAGGCGACGCGGGCTTCGGGCAGTGCGTGATCGAGCATGAAGGCGGCCGTGTCGAAGCCTTCCGGGAAGGTCAGCCAGGTGAAGAGCCCGCCGCTCGCGTCCGTGCAGGCGATCTCCTGCGGGAAGCTCTGCCGGATCGTGTCCAGCATCAGGTTCTTCTTGTGGCGATACGCAGTGCGGATCGTCGCGATATGCGCGTCGATGTCGTAATCCGCGAGGAAGCGCGAGGCGACCGCCATGTTGAGCGTGCTCGTCTGCGTATCGGCCGCGAGCTTGAGCAGGCCAAGCTGCTCGATCAGGTCGGTCGAGGCCACGGCCCAGCCCAGCCGGAGGCCCGGCGCCAGGATCTTCGAGAAGCTGCCGAGATAGATCACCCGGCCCTCGGTGTCGAAGCTCTTGATCGGCGGGATGCGCTCGCCCTCGAAGCGGATCTCGCGATAGGGCGAATCCTCGAGGATGATGATGTCATGGGCGTTGGCGATCTCGACCAGGCGCTTCCGCCGCGCCAGGCTCATGGTGACGCCGGTCGGATTGTGGAAATCCGGCACCGTGTAGATGAACTTGGCGCCCGGATTGGCCTTCAGCGCCGCGTCGAGCGCTTCGACATCCATGCCGTCCTCGTCCATGCCGACCGTGACATAGCGCGGCTCGCACGGGTTGAAGGCGATCAATGCGCCGAGGAAGGTCGGGTCCTCGACGACGATGATGTCGTCCCTGTCGACCAGCAGCTTGGCGACGAGATCGAGCCCCTGCTGGCCGCCCTGGAGGATCAGAACCTCGTCGGCGGTGCAGGGCACGCCGTCGCGCGTCATCCGCTCGGCGATCTGCCGGCGCAGCAGCGGCATGCCGTTCGAGACGGTATATTGCAGCGCCTCCTGCCCGTTCTCGGCCAGCGTCTTGCGGAAGACCTCGTCCAGCCCCGCGATCGGGAACAGCGAGGCGTCGGGATAGCCACCGCCAAAGGAGATCACGCTGGGATCGGCGCCCAGTCGCAGGAGCTCGCGGATGGCTGATGGCTTGACCCGGTTCATCCGGGCGGCGAGGCGAGACATCATGATTTACCTCTCCGGCACTCAGGCGGTGACGTTGAGCTCGACGGCGCCGATGCCTTCGAGTTCGAAGCGATAGGTTTCGCTTTCGGTGGGGAAGCGGGTGGTGACGAGGCTGCCCGTCATCACGATCTCGCCGGCGCGCAGGCTCTGCCCCTTCGCGGCCAGCGCATTGGCGAGCCAGGCGAGCGGGGCGAAAGGATGGCCGAGGGCATCGCGGCCATAACCGCGATCGATCTCCGTTCCATTATGGCTGATCGTTCCCGAGACGGCGTCCAGCGCCGGCCAGTCGCTGCAGAATTCCGACAGGATCACGCCGCCATTCCAGGAGTTGTCGGCGACCAGCGAGAGCACGTCGAGCTTGGCATAGTCGGCGGCGCGGTCGTCGACGATCTCGATGGCCGCGCAGACGCCGGCGACATGGGCCGCGATGGTCTCCGGCGTCCAGGCCGGGCCGCCGGCGGGGAGATCGCTGGCCATGCGCACCGCGATCTCGAATTCGAGGCCCATGCGGCCGTAATCGGCAATGGCGAGGCGCGCGCCGGAGCGGTGCAGCCTGTCGGCCAGGACGACGCCGGCGATCGGGTGGCCGATGCCGCACATCGTCTGCATGCGCTGCGAGGTCAGGCCGATCTTGTAGCCGACGACCGCGCCGCAGCGGGGCTTGAGCAGCGCGACATAGCGCTCCTGCACCGCATAGGAATCGTCGAGCGAGACGATGCCGCTCGCCGCGGCGAAGGGGCGGAACTTCTCATTCCGGTCATGCTCGTCGATCAGCCTGCTGGCCAAGCCATCCGTGTCCATCATTCCAGTCTCCTGTCCCGGCCCTGATGCTGCCGGGTGAAAAGTCGTGTCCACCATCTCTAGGCCGCGGCCATGACCTCGGCGAAGCGCCGCACGGCCGGAGCGATCCGCTCAGGCGCGGTGTTGCCGAAGCCGAAGACAAAGCCCGCCGCGGTCGTATCCTGCAAGCGATAGCGCGAGAGCGCGGGCGCATCGATGCCGCGCTGGCGTGCCGCATCGGTGACGGCCGCATCGTCCAGGGGCCCGAGCGCGTGGGCCGTCAGATGCAGCCCCGCCGTGACGTCCGGGATGAGCAGGCGGTCACTGAGCGCCTGCCGGAGCGCATCGACCAGGATCGTCGCCCGTTCCCGATAGAGCAGGCGCATGCGCCGGACATGCCGGGCGAGGACGCCGCGCCCCATGATGTCGGCCACCATCTGCTGCAGCGGCGGCGGCAAATAGCAGGAGAAGACCAGCTTCGCCCGATAGAACAGCTCGACGAGGTCTGGCGGCAGCACCAGATAGGTCAGGCCGAGCGACGGCGAGAAGATGCGGTTGATGTTGCCGATGAAGATCACGCGCTGGTCGGGATCGAGCGAGAGCAGCGAGGGAAGCGGCTGGCGGTTGATGCCGATCGGACTGCTGTAATCGTATTCGATCACCCAGGCGTTGCGGGTCCGTGCCCAAGCCAACAGGGCGAGCCGACGTTCCATCGACATCGTCGAGCCATAGGGGAACTGGTTCGTCGGCGAGGCGATCACCATCCGGGCGGCCTCCGTCTCCGGGCCGAACCGGTCGATGCAGAGCCCCTCCTGATCGACACGCTGCGGCAGGATGCGCGCTCCGTTCGCGACCATCGCGGCTGTGCGCGTCGGATAGCCGGGATCCTCGATGACGACGCCGTCGCCAGGGTCGAGGAGCAGTTGCGCGAGCAGGATGAAGGCCTGGGTCGTGCTGGCGACGACGGCGATCTGCTCCGCCCGGCAGGGAATGCCCTCGTATTCGCCGAGATATTTCGCGATCTGCTGGCGCAAGGCCGGCAGGCCCAGCCGCTCGCTGAAGCTGAACTGGGGCCAGGGTTCCGAGCCCCAGTATTCGGCGGTGCTGCGGCGGATATCCGCGAAAGGCAGCTCGTCGAGCGCCGGGAGCAGGGGGCTGAGATCATAGCCCAGCTCGCGTTCGCTCGGCAGGGACTGCCCCATCAGGGCGCGTCCGCGCGCGGCCAGCAGGCGCGGCTGCCGCAAAGGCGCCGGAGGCGGCGGTTCGCCGGTCCGGCGGTGCAGGTCTTCGGGCAGGTCCTTCTCGATATAGGTGCCCGCGCCGGTGCGCCCATGCGCATAGCCTTCGTTCTTCAGCCGGGCATAGGCGAGCACGATCGTCGAGCGGGAGACGCCGAGTTCGTCCGAGAGCTTGCGGGTGGGCGGCAGGCGCACGCCACGGGGGATCGCGCCGGCAACCACCAGCATCCGGAGCTGCCCGGCGATCTGGTCGTAGAGCGGCTCCGGCCCGTTCGGCACCAGCGCGATCGTGTTCCAGAAAGGGTAGTTGAAGCTCGCGGTCATGTCCCCGATGGCGTGGTCAGAGCGGAGCGGCAGGGTCATCCGGCCAGTCGCCCAGGATTGAGCGGCGCGGGATCCGCGCGGTCAAGCGCGTCCCAGGATTGGTGTGCCGCATTCCGCAAAATTGGTACTTGAGGCACCTTTTAGCCGCCGATACGGTCCCTGCCAATCAAGGCCGGACAAAGCCGGCCATCCAGCGCAAGCGGAGGGGAAACCGTGTCTCGACCCGAGGCGAAGACCGTCCTCACGGCGGATGACATCCACAAGAGCTATGGCGATTTCCCGGTTCTGAAGGGCGTCAGCCTCTCGGCTCGCGAACGCGACGTCATCTGCATGATCGGCGCGAGCGGCTCGGGCAAGAGCACCTTCCTGCGCTGCATCAACCTGCTCGAAACGCCCGAATCCGGGACGATCCACTTCGAAGGCGAGGCGCTGAACCTGGATCGCCGCGGCAAGGGCGCGCCCGTCCTGGACGCGAAGCAGATCAACCGGATCCGCAGCCGGATGGGCATGGTCTTCCAGAGCTTCAACCTCTGGAGCCATCTGACCGTCCTCGACAATGTCACGATCGCGCCGATCAAGGTCCTCGGCGTGCCCAAGGCGGAAGCGAGGGAGCGGGCCGAGGCGCTGCTCGCCAAGGTCGGCCTGTTCGACAAGCGCTTCCACTATCCCGCCCATATCTCCGGCGGCCAGCAGCAGCGCTGCGCCATCGCCCGCGCGCTCGCGATGGAGCCCAAGCTGCTGCTCTTCGACGAGCCGACTTCGGCCCTCGATCCCGAGCTGGTCGGCGAGGTCCTTGGCGTGATGCGCCAGCTCGCGGAGGAGGGGCGCACCATGATCGTCGTGACCCATGAAATGGCTTTCGCCCGTGAAGTCTCGAACGAGGTGCTCTTCCTTCACGAGGGGAAGATCGAGGAGCGCGACACGCCGGAGAACATCTTCGGCAATCCGGCGTCCGAGCGGTGCAGGCGCTTCCTGCAGCGGGTTCTGTGAGGAGAAGACCCATGAAGAAGACGGCTCTCACCCTGCTCGCCGGCGCAGCCCTGCTGCTTGCCGGTTCCGCCTTCGCCCGCGAGGTCAAGGTCGGCACGGAATGTACCAATCCGCCCTTCAACTATCGCACCTCCGGCGGCGAACTCGTCGGCTTCGACGTCGATATCGCCCGCGAGATCGGCAAGCGCGCCGGCTTTCAGCTCAGCTTCGTCTGCCAGTCGCTCGAAGGTGTCATTCCGGCATTGACGTCACGCAAGTTCGCTCTCGTCCTGGCCAGCCTCTCGATCACCGAGGCGCGCCAGAAGAGCATCGATTTCAGCGTTCCCTACCGCTCCTCGACCGGCCGCTTCGTCGCCCCGAATGCGTCCAAGCTGGAGCCCGTGACGGCCGACGGCACGCCCAATCCCAAGGCACTGGACGGCAAGACCGTCGGGCTGATCCGCTCCAGCACCTATGACCGCTATTTCACCGAGCTGTTCCCGGGCGTGCAGATCTCGCGCTACGAGAATTACGAGACCCTGCTGCTCGACCTCGTCTCCGGCCGCGTCGACGCGATCATGGCCGGGCCGATCAAGATGGAAGGATTCTTCGCGGAACCGCAGGGCAAGGGCTTCAAATATGTCGGCCCCGAGCTGGAGAACATCAAGTATTTCGGGCCGGGCGTCGGCGTCGGCCTGCGCAAGAACGAGCCGGAGCTGCTGGCCAAGGTCAACGACGCGCTGAAGGGCATGTTCGCCGACGGCACCTTCAAGGCGATCAACCAGAAATACTGGAAGTTCACGGTCATGCCGAGCGTCTGGACCGACTGAGCCGCCTCGACTGCAAGGGCATGGCCTGATGCCGGCCATGCCCGGCGCCATCCTCCCCGCACGGGAATGAACGATGACGGCTGACCTCTTTCAGGGCTGGGGCGCCCAGCTTTTCTGGGGCACGATGGTCACGCTCAAGGTCGCGTTCCTGGCCTTGCTGGCGGGACTCGCGATCGGGCTCCTCGTCGCGCTCGCCAAGCTCTCGCCGTCGCGAGCCATGCGCGCTGCGGGCGATCTCTACACCACCTGCATCCGCGGCACGCCGGAGCTGCTGATCATCCTGCTCGTCTATTTCGGCAGTACGGTCGCCTTGTCAGCCGCGCTGCGCTGGATCGGCGGGCCGAACACCTCTTTCGAGATGCCTGCGCTCGGCGCCGGCGTGCTGGCGCTGAGCCTTGTCTTCGGCGGCTATGCGGCCGAGATCTTCCGCGGCGCCTTCCTCGCCATCCCGCCCGGCCAGATCGAGGCGGCGAAGGCCTTCGGCATGTCGCCGCTGACGCTGTTCATCCATATCCGCCTGCCGCTGATGTGGCGCTATGCCCTGCCGGCGCTTGGCAATATCTGGATCTCGCTGCTCAAGAACACCTCCCTGATCTCGGTCGTCGGGCTCGAGGAGCTGATGCGCGTCAGCTACATCGCGACCTCGGTGACGCGCAGCCCGTTCCATTTCTACATGCTCGCGGCGATCATCTACCTGCTGCTGACCATCGCCAATTCCCTCATCATCGAATGGCTGGAGACCCGCGCGAACCGCGGCGTCCGGAGGGTCTGATCATGGACCTGTCGCTCATGATCGAAAGCCTGCCGCGCCTGCTGCAAGGCGCGGTCCTCACCCTCAAGCTCTTGCTGCTGACGGAGATCATCGGCTTCGTCTGCGCGCTGCCGCTCGGCATCCTCTACGCCAATGGCTCCCGGCTCGCCCGCGCGCCGATCTACGGCTTCGTCTATTTCTTCCGCGGCACGCCCCTGCTGGTGCAGATCTTCATCGTCTATTACGGGCTCGCCCAGTTCGATGTCGTGCGCCAGAGCTTTCTCTGGCCCTGGCTGCGCCAGCCCTTCGTCTGTGCTCTGCTTGCCTGCGCCCTGCATTCCACCGCCTACACGACCAATATCCTGCGCGGCGCGATCCAGGCCGTGCCGGCGGGCGAGGTCGAGGCGGCGCGCGCCTGCGGCATGTCCGCCTTTCAGGTCCAGCGCTTCATCGTGCTGCCGATTGCGCTGCGGCTCATGCTGCCCGCCTACAGCAACCAGGCGATCGGCATGCTGAAGGGCACCTCTCTCGCCAGCACGATCACGCTGATGGAGCTGACCGGCGTCGCCAACACCATCGTCGCCAGCACCTTCCAGCCCTACGAGGTCTTCATCATGGCGGCGCTGATCTACCTCGCGATCACGCTCGTGATCACGCGCTGCTTCAAATACCTCGAATACGCGCTCGGCAAGCACCAGCGCCCCCTCAAGAGCACAGCCGCAATACCCGGACAGGTCCGTCATGCCGACTAGCGACATCAGGAACTTCATCGCCTTCGCCCAGGGGCTGACCGATGCCAGCGGCGCGATCATCCGCGAGGCCGCCCGCCAGAACAACGCCTTCGTCTCCAAGGGCGACGACAGCCCGGTCACCGAGATCGATCGTGGCGTCGAGACGGAACTGCGCCGCCGCATCGGCGAGGCCTTTCCGGAGCATGGCATCCAGGGCGAGGAATTCGGCGCGCAGGCGACCGATGCCGAATATGTCTGGGTGCTCGATCCGATCGACGGCACCAAGGCCTTCGTCGCCGGCATCCCGGTCTTCGGTACGCTGATCGCGCTGACCCGCAGGGGCGTGCCCGTCCTTGGCGTGATCGACCAGCCGATGACGCGCGAGCGCTGGATCGGCGCCGACGGTTATCCGACCACGCTGAACGACACCCGCGTCACGACCTCCAGCCGCGAGCTCCTTCCGGAATCCGTCCTCTCGACCAGCAATATCGAACTCTACGATCCGCAGTCACTGCCGGTCTTCCAGGCGCTGCGCTCTTCCGTGCATTGGTGCGTCTATGGCGGCAGCTGCTATTCCTACGGGCGGCTCGCCTCGGGCGGGATCGACATCGCGATCGACCGCTTCACCACCCCGCATGACGTGCTCGCCCATGTCCCGGTCATCGCCAATGCCGGCGGCGTCATCACGGATTGGGACGGCGCCCCGCTGACCCTGCATTCGAGCGGGCATTGCCTGGCCGCCGCCAATCCCGAACTGCACCGGGCAGCACTGAGCCGGATCGCGGCGCCGCGCGCCGAGATCAAGCCGGCGGCGTGAGCCGGCCGAACATCGCATCATCGTCAGCCGGGCCAGCCACCATGACCACCACACCCCCCACCCGCCGCGAGATCGTCGAGGCCATGAAGGAGGCCGCCCGCATCGGCGGCGCCTCGCTCGCCGAGAATTTCGCACGTCTTTCCGCCCTGCCCATTCTGGAAAAGGGCCCGTCCGACTTCGTCTCCGCCGCCGATATCGAATCCGAGCGCCTGATCGTCGCCCATCTCAACGCGAAGCTGCCCGAGGTTGCGGTGCTTGGCGAGGAGGGCGCGGCCTCTCCCGATGCCGGCAACGGCCTGCGGATCATCATCGACCCGCTCGACGGCACCAACAATTTCCTGCACGGCATCCCGCAATTCTCGGCCTCGCTCGCCTTGATGGAGGGCGAGGAGGTGACGGCCGGCGTGACCTTCAATCCGCTGAGCGGCGAGATGTTCTGGGCCGTGGAAGGGGAGGGCGCCTATCTTGGTGACCGCAAACTGAGCGGCTCCGGCCGCCAATCGCTGGCCCATGCGGTCGTGGGGACCTGCTTCCCCTATAATGGCAAGGGCGACACCGAGAAGGCCGCGCGCGAGATGGCGGCGATCATGCCGCGCGTCTCGGGTATCCGCAGCCCGGGCTCGGCCGCGCTGGAGATCGCCTATGTCGCGGAAGGCCGCTTCGATGGCTTCTGGACCTCCGGCGCCAAGCTCGATCTCTGGGATCTTGCGGCAGGCGTGATCATCGCGCGGGAAGCAGGCTGCCTCGCGACCGAGATCGACGGCGAGGGCGACCCGCTCAGGTGCCGCAGCCTCGTCGTCGCGCCCCGGCAGTTCCATGGCCAGTTCATCGACATCTTTCGTCCGACCCATGCGGCAGGCGCCCCGAACCGCTCCGGGTTCGTCGGAGGTCGAGCCGATCCGGCGCGCGCGTGACATAGCGGTCCTTGCGGCCCTTGCCCTGCTCGACCCAGATCGGCATGTGCGGCTGGTGCCGGATCACGAGGCGTAAGATCCGTCGCCGCCCGGGCGACCTGATCGCTCTTCGCCAGCGTGCCAAGTCGCGAAACATATTCGGCATATCTATTAATAGATAGAAATTAATCATTTATAGTATCAATCATCCAGCCCCTAATCTTCCTCTCCGCCCCCGAACGGGTGCCGAGAGGAACGTGGTTGATGTCGAATCCGGCGGGCAAATTCGCCTCCGCGCGGAATGCGCCGATCGAGAGCGGGAGCTGGCACTCTCCCGACGCGATCGTTGCGCTGCTTCGAAGTCGACACCCAGCGGGCGATCCGACCCACACCATGAACGACTTGTCTGCCACGGGTGCTCGCGGAGCACCCGCCGCACTACGAGAAAGAGAATTAGCCCATGCATGTCTTGATCACGGGAGCAGCCGGCGGGATCGGCCGCGTGGCCCGGCGGCAACTTGCCGGCCGCTACGCAGTGCTGCGCGTGCTTGATCGAGTTCGAACTCGGGCCGCTTGGGCCGGGCGAGGAAGCCGTGATCGCTGATCTCGCAGACATCGCCGCGCTGGAGCAAGCAATGGCGGGGATCGACTGCGTGGTCCATCTCGCCGGCGTGGCGGCCGAGCCGGAGAGCAATGCCTGGCCCCAGGTTCTGGCTGCCAACATCGCCGGCACCCACAATGTATTCGAGGCGGCCCGTCGCGCCGGTGTCCGCCGGGTCGTATTCGCCTCGAGCCACCATGCGGTGGGCTATCATCGTCGCAGCCAGATACTCACGGGCGCGGCCGTGCCGCGGCCGGATAGCTATTACGGCGTGAGCAAGGTGGCTGGCGAGGCCTTGGGCCGGCTCTATGCGGACAAGTTCGGCCTCAGTGTCGTCAGCCTGCGGATTGGCGTGTTCAGGCCACGGCCACTGGATATCCGCCACCTGTCAGTCTGGGTGAGCCCGCGTGACATGGCCGAATTGCTGCGCTGCTCGATCGAGGCGCCGCAACTGCACTACGTCGTGGCTTACGGCATGTCCGCCAATACCCGAGCGATCTGGGACAATCGCGAGGCCGCTGTGCTGGGGTACCGCCCGGTCGACAATGCGGAGGACTATGCGGCCGAGCTGCTGGCGGACGGAGCCCCCGAGCTCGAGGGTGCCAAGCCATTCCATGGCGGCTGGTACTGCGCATGGGATCTCGGCGACCACGGCCTGTTCATCGACTGACGCGCACGCGGTACTGGACCAGCGAGCGATCACCTCGCCGCAGCGCGCGATGAAAGGACTGCCTCGAGGGCCTGGATCAAGCGTTCAGCAAAAATCGAAATCGCACCCTTCATCGGCCTGCAGGACCGAGGTGAGGTACAGGTTTCGATAGCCACGGGTTGCCTGGGAGAGATGGGCGGGCGGGGCCCACTCGCGCCGCCGCCGCTCCAGCTCGGCCTCGTCGACGAGCAGCGCGATTTCGCGGGCCGGCACGTCGAGCCGGATCGTATCGCCATTGCGGACCAGGCCGAGCGGCCCACCGATCGCGGATTCCGGCGTGATGTGCAGGACGATGGTTCCGAACGCCGTGCCGCTCATGCGGGCATCCGAGATGCGGACCATGTCCTTGACGCCGGCCTGCGCCAGTTGCTTCGGAATCGGCAGATAGCCCGCCTCCGGCATCCCTGGCGCGCCCTTCGGCCCGGCGTTCCTCAGGACGAGCACGTCGTCTGCCTTCACGTCGAGCGCAGGATCGTCGATGCGGGTGACCATATCCTCGACGGAATCGAAAACGACGGCCCTTCCGGTGTGCTGCAGCAAAGAAGGCGAGGCGGCGGAATGTTTGATGACGGCCCCGCCGGGCGCGAGGTTGCCTCGCAAGATCGCCATGCCGCCGAATGGCTTGAGAGGTGCTGCCGCGGGGCGGATGATGGTCTGGTTCGAGACCTCCTCGGCCGAGTCGGCGATCTCGCCGATGGTACGGCCGTCAACCGTCCTGGCGGAGCGGTCCAGGTGGTCGCCGAGCTCCTTCATGAGCTTCGGGACGCCGCCTGCCCAATGGAAATGCTCCATGTAGTGATCGCCTGACGGCTTCAGGTCGATCAGCACGGGTACGGCACGCCCGATGGCATCGAACTCGTCCAGATCGATCGACAAGCCCGCGCGCCGCGCGATGGCTGTCAGGTGGATGAGGCCGTTCGTGGAGCCGCCAATCGCCTGAAGCACGGTCAACGCATTCCGGAAGGCCGCTTTCGTGAGCAGCTCACTAGGTTTTGGCCCCTGATGGGCCAGCTTCACCGCCTCGCGCCCGCTCGCCTCGGCCGCGCGGATCCGGTCAGCATGGGTCGCCGGGATGGTTCCGGTCCACGGCAGCGCAATGCCGAGTGCCTCGACCAGACATCCCATCGTGCTGGCCGTGCCCATCACCATGCATGTGCCTTGGGTGGGTGCGAGGCGGCCGCTGATGATCTCGATTTCCTCGGCATCGATCTGGCCGGCGCGATACTGCCCCCAGAGCCGGCGGCAATCCGTGCAGGCGCCAAGAAATCTCGCCCTTGTGATGTCCCACCAGCATCGGGCCAGTGATCAGCTGGATCGTCGGCACGTCGGCGCTGACGGCACCCATGAGCTGGGCCGGGACCGTCTTGTCGCAACCGCCGATCAGCACCACCGCATCCATGGGCTGGGCGCGAATCAGCTCCTCGGTATCGATCGCCATCAGGTTGCGCAGGAACATCGAGGTGGGATTGGAGAACGATTCGTGGATGGAGATCGTCGGGAACTCCATCGGCAGCCCGCCGGCCAGCATTACCCCGCGCTTCACGGCCTCGATCAGGCGAGGCACGTTGCCGTGGCAGGGGTTGAAGTCGCTGAACGTATTCGTAATCCCGATGATCGGCCGATCCAGCGCGTCGTCGGAAAAGCCGGCCGCCTTGATGAAGGCCTTGCGCAGGAACAACGAAAACCCGGGATCGCCATAGGTCGCGAGATTGCGGCGCATGCCGCGGGCTGCGGGGGCAGCGGGAGGTGGTGTATCGTCGGGTTTGCTCATGAGGCTATGGAAATTGACTGTCACCAAAATTGTCAACAATTCTGTCGAAGAGTTCCAAGCTAGAATGCCCGCAAAAGCTGTGACGCTTCAAACGACTGAGCGCGCCCGTGCGATCGCGGCCGAGCTGGAGGAGGAGATCGTGCTCGGCTGGCTGTTGCCGCGCGAACGCCTCGTCGAGGAGGACCTGGCCAAACGGCTGGGCGTGAAGCGGCACGTCGTACGCGAGGCGCTGTCGGAGCTGGAGCGCGCCGGCCTGGTTCAACGCATCCCCAATCGGGGGGCCTGCGTGAGGCTGCTCGACCCTGTCGACGTCATGCGAATCTACTCGGTCCGCGAGGCCCTCGAAACGCTGGCGGCCGGGCAGATCGCCTTGCCCGCCTCTCCCACGGTTCTCGCCGGCCTCCGCGCCATCCAGAACGATCACACCGAAGCGGTCGCGCACGCCGACTTCCGGGCCGCATTCCGCTCCAATATGCGTTTCCACGAGGCGCTCTTTGGCGCCTGCGGCAATCCCCATCTCGTCGAGTTGATCCAGACGCTCGCTCAGAAGGCGCATGGCGTGCGCTCCATCACAGCGGCGAATCCGGTACAGCTCTCCCGCTCCCGCGACGAGCACCTGGCGATGATCGAGGCCCTCGCCGGGGGGAGGCGCGACGAGCTGATCGAGCTGTGTCGCCAGCATCTCGCCCCGTCGCGCGACACCTATATCGCCGCCGTCCAGGGGCGCTTCCCGATGGTGGCGGCACGTTGAGCGGCCGCGCTCAGCCCGATTGGGAGAACATTGTCTTACCCGGCACCTTCAGCTCGGCCTTGAGGACGGAGGCCGAGCTGGATTCGGTGATGAACAGCGTGCGATTGCCCTCGCCGCCATAAGCGACGTTGGTGATGTGATCGCCCACGGTGGAGGTGATCCGGAAGGTGGGCTCCCCGCGCGCGTCGGTAACCCAGACCGAGCCCATTCCCACATGGGCGATGGCGAGGCCGCCATTCGCATCAAGGGCAAGGCCGTCCGGGCCGATGCCCCCGGACAGCTGGATGAAGGTGCCGACCTTGGCGACCGATCCGTCCTGCATGAAGGGCACGCGCCAGACGGCATTCGCACGCGTCACCGCCACGTAGAGCGCGTTCTCCGCCAGATTCATCACCAGGCCATTGGGACTAGGAATACGATCGAGCACCAGCTCCAGGCGGCCGCCCGCCGCATATCGGAACACCCGGCCACCAGGGTCCTGATGCCCGGTGAGGCCCTGGTCGGTGAAATAGAGGTCGCCATTGGCCGCGAAGAACAGGTCGTTCACGCCCCGGAACCGCTCGGCGTGGTAGCGCTCGACCAAGGGTGTCACCTGGCGCGTATCCAAGTCCAGCACCATGATGCCATGCATGTAATCGGCGATATAGGCCCGGCCGTCCCGGCCGAATTTCAACCCGTTCGGCCAGCCGTGATAGCGCACCACCTCCTCGCATGCGCCCTCCTCGGAGAAGCGCACGACCCGGCCGTTCTGCACATCGACGCAGTACAGCAGACCATCGCTTCCGAAGCTCGGCCCTTCGAGCAAGGACTTCGATGGCGTGCCGCGAGGCTGATTGCCGCCCCAGGACGGCTCGACGGCCTCAGTCGCTTGGATGAGGCTCGCGAAAGGGGTGGCTTCGATGGTCGGAGGTGGCGCGAAGAGCACGTTTCGTTCTCCCGGGTATCGTTGTTCATCCTGGCCTGCCGTCGGCACGGGAATGGCGCGGCCCGATTACAGGCCGCGCCGCTGCGTCAGATTTCGAGGCGGGTGTCGGCCGCGCGATAAAACAAGAATTGGGGAATCCCCGCGCTTCGAGAAAAGCGCGGGGATGCACTAATCGGCGAGGTACGTGTGTCCCTTCTTTCGAGCAAGCAGGTAGACCACCACGCTCAGGACGGCCACCGCGGCGCCGTACACCGGAAACAGATAGGCGGCGTCGAACTGGCGAAGCCAGACCAGCAAATAGGGCGAGGTGCCTCCGAATATCGACACACCCAACGCGTAGCCGAGCGCGACACCGGTGGTGCGCACGCTGCGCGGCATCAGAGTCACGGCGATGTACTGGAACAGGCTCATATTGAACCCGACGATCGTACCGCCGACGATCATCACGAAGGCGAAGCGACCGATACCCGGCTCGGTATAGAGCCACAGGAAGAAGAAGGCCGGAACCAGCATCAACCGGAAGATGACGAAAGCGCGCGACGCCCGGATACGATCCGCCAAGCCGCCGATGATCGGGCCGGAAATGATCCAGATCACCCCCATGATCACCGTGATGGCGAAGACGAGGCTGCTGTTCTCCTTGAAGATCGAGTTCGCGATGTTCGGCAGCCCGGTGATCCAGGCATAATTCGCGATCTGGAACGACCCGATCACCAGGACGACGGCTGCCAATGCAAGGCGCAGATCCCAAAGCTCCTTCCAGACACCGGCCGTGCTCTTGTGGACTTTCGCATCGCCGGTGGTCGAAGCGGCGTCATGCGCCTTGGCCATCAGCGTCTCGGGCAGATGGCTGCGCAGATAGACGACGACGAAACCGAGTATGCCCCCGATAAAGAACGGGATGCGCCAGCCCCAGGCCTCCAGATCGGCCTTCGTGATCAGCAGGCTGACGATCAGCGCCACCAGGCTCGAACCGACGATCCCGATCTGGATCGCGGTACCGCTGACCAGCCCCATATATCGCCCTTCATGCCCCGGCTTGGCGAGCTCGCTCGCGATCGAGTTCGCCACGCCGGCCTCGGCACCGGTGGCCAGCCCCTGGATCAGCCTGATCACGAGCAGCAGCGCGCCCGCCCAGATACCGATCGTGCCGTAATCGGGCATGACCGCGATGATCAGCGAGCAGACCGCCATCGCCGATACGGACAACAGCATCACGCCACGGTGGCTGATGCGGTCGGCAACCGGCCCGAGGATGATGGCGCCGATCGGACGCGCGAAGAACCCGGCGCCGAACACCGCGAACGCCGCCAGCAACGAAACGGTCGGATCATGGGAGGGAAAAAATTTCGGCGACAGGAGCGACGCCATGACGCCGTAGATGTTCCAGTCGTACCACTCCAGCGCGACGCCACCCATTAGGCCCAGCGTCGTCTTGGATCGCATCGGATCCTCGTCCTTGGCCAGGTCCGGTGGGGCGGCGGCGTTCGAAACCGAACTCATTGTTGTTTCCTCCAGCGATTTTGATTTTTTTGACGTTTCTAGAAACGGTGCGCTCTGCCTCCCGCCGACAACCAGCCGTGGCCTCGCGCGGGAGCGGCGCTGTTGCGCGTTTGGTGTTCCGTGTTCGAGGACCGTTGCGCGGCGGCGATTGTTACGATTGATGCTCTGCCGTGATCGGGCGGGTCTCGCCGGTCTCGACCAGCGTGCGCGTGGCGTCCATCGAGCCGTAGATCCAGAGGATCTTCATCGGAGCGGTCTTGGACGTGTTGCGGAACCGGTGCGGGACGTTGGCGGGAATGAAGGTGGCATCGCCCACCTTCACCGGAATGGAGTCGTCACCGATGTCGAAGATCGCCTCGCCTTCCACCAGCACGACGCTCTCCTCGGCGTTGTGGAAGTGGAACGGGATCTCGGCCCCCCCTTCGAATTCCGTGTAGCCGGTGATGAAAGCGGTCGCGCCCAGGCCCTTGGTCACCAGCGGGGTCGTGCGGGCGCCGCCGCCGCGGTCGTAGCTTCTGATGTCCTCGGGCTTGAGGATGACCGAGTTCGAGCTTGCCTTGATCATGGGTTGTCCGTTCGTCTGAGTGGAATCCCGGCGTCAGGCGGCTTGCCCGAACCACACGGTCTTCACATTGGTGAATTCGCGGATTCCGAACTCGCCGAGTTCGCGGCCGTATCCGGATTGCTTGATGCCGCCGAAGGGCAGCCGCGGATCCGAAGCGACCAAGGCATTCACGAAGACGGCGCCCGCCTCGATCCGGCGTGTGAGGTGGTGCGCACGATCCAGGTCGCTCGTCCAAAGGGCGGCACCGAGCCCGAACTCGGTCTCGTTGGCGATGTCGATCGCCGCATCGGCATTCGCTGCGCGGATGATCGCGGCGGCGGGACCGAAGGTTTCCTCGACCGCCGCCGGCATGCCCGACGTAACCTGGTCGATGATGGTCGGGGCATAGAAGAACCCGGGCCCTTCGATCGGCTTGCCACCCAGGACGATCCTGGCGCCGGCCGCGATGGTTCTGCGGACCTGTCCGTCGAGCTCACCACGCAGGTTCGCCCGTGCCATGGGGCCGATCGTTGTCGAGCGATCCAGCGGATTACCGACCTTGAGCTTTTCGGCCTCCGCGCGGAACAGCGCGACGAATTCGTCGGCGATCGCGTTTTCCACGATGAAGCGCTTGGCCGAGATGCAGCTCTGGCCGGTGTTGGAGAAGCGCGCCTTCACGGCGGTCTTGGCCGCCAGGGAAAGGTCGGCATCCGCCAGGACGATGAAGGGATCCGAGCCACCCAGTTCGAGAACCTGCTTCTTCATCAGGTTGCCGGCCTGGGAGGCGACGATCTTCCCCACGGCGGTCGATCCGGTGAGCGCTACGGCGGCGACACGCGCATCGCCCAGCACGCTCGCCACTTGCTCGGCCTGGATCATGAGAGTCGAGACGAGACCCTGGGGCGCGCCGGCCTCGCGGAAAATCCGTTCGATCTCCAACGCCGAATGCGGGACATTATTGGCGTGCTTCAGCAGCACGGCGTTTCCGGCGATGATCGCCGGCGCGGCACAGCGCACGAACTGCCATAGCGGATAGTTCCAGGGCATCACCGCCAGCACGACGCCGAGAGGATCAAACACGACACGGCTGTCTGCCGCGCTGCTCGGCACAGGGACGTCCCCGACGAAGGCCGGGCCGCTTTCGGCATAGAACTCGCAGGTCCATGCGGACTTCTCGATCTCGCCTTCAGCCTCGGCGATCGGCTTGCCCATCTCGGATGTGATGATCGCGGCAAGGCTGTCGCGCTGTGCCCGAAGGACGGCCGCGACGGATCGCAGCAGGGCCGCGCGCTCCGCCATGCTGCTGCTTTTCCAGCAGGCCTGCGCACGCGCGGCGCCATCGAGCTTGAGCTCGACATCCGCCGCCGCATCAAGGGCATAGCGCGCGATCTCCTGGCCCGTGGCGGGATTGATCGAGATGATCATGGTCTTGGTCCTGCTGTAAGGAGGCAGGCAGGCCCGAGGCCGCCTGCGAAAGGGCCGGCGGATCAGGGGGTGCTGGCGGTCAGGCCGCCATCGACGACGATCTCGGTCCCGGTGATGTAGCGGCTCTCGTCGCTCGCCAGAAACAGCGCCGCATGCGCGGTGTCCCAGCCGCTGCCCATGTACTTCATCGGCACCTGGTTGCTGCGCCGCGTCAGAAAGGCTTCCGGATCGTCCTTCGCGTATTTCTGCACGAGGTTGTCGAGCAGGGGCGTCTGCATGAGACCCGGCACCACGCAATTCAGCCGAACGCCTTCCGCCGCGTAGATGACCGCCGTCGCCTTGGTGAACTGGATCAGTCCGGCCTTGGCAGCCGAATAGGCCACCTGCGGCTTTCCGACATACCGCATGCCTGCCACCGACGAGACGTTGATGATCGAGCCGCCGCCCTGCGCACGCATGATCGGGATGACGTGCTTGCAGGCAAGGAATGCGCCTTTGAGATTGATCTCGACCTGGGAGTCCCAGACATCCTCGGCCATATCCACCGGCGATCCCGGTTGCGACATCCCGACATTGTTCATCAGGATGTCGATCCGGCCATAGGTCTCCATGCAGGCAGCGACCGCCTTCGCTACATCGTCGGCATCCGTGCAGTCGCAGCGGGTGACGGTCGCGACCTTGCCTTCTTCCTCGATGATGCGGGCGGTCTCCCGAGCATTCTCGATGTTCAAGTCGGTCCCGAAAACCTTGGCGCCTTGCCGTGCCATAAGGACTGCGGAGGCTCGCCCGTTTCCCCAACCCTGAGCGACGGCGCCACACCCCATGATCAAGGCAATCTTGCCCGTCAGATTCAACATTGGCCGCGTTCCTCTCCGGCTCCGGATCGGGAGCTCGAAAGGAGGTTACGGATTTTGAGATTGATACCGGAAATGATTAATTTCTATATATTAATAGATAGATAGAATATATAACTCAGAACCACCTCCGAAGGCTGATGGATGCCGATCACTCCTCGCCAGTTGAAGATCTTTGTTGCTCTCGCTGAATCGCTGAATTTCAGCCGGACGGCCGAGCGCTTCTTCATCACACAGCCCTCTCTCAGCAAGGCCGTGAAGGAGCTTGAGCAGGAACTGCGCGTGCAGCTCTTTGAACGCTCGACGCGGTCGGTCCGACTCACCCCCACAGGCGAGCGCTTGACCTCTCTTGCACGGCGAATGGTCGGCGAATTCGACAATGGCCTGCATCACCTCCAGTCCCTGGTTCATCTGGAGGCGCATCACCTCGCAATCGCCTCGATTCCATCGCTGACTCATTCGGTCCTGCCGGACGTATGCGACGCCTTGGAGCAGGCCTTTGCCTCGCCGCGCTTCACCATCCATGACGGGACCAACCGGGCGACGGTCCAGCGGCTGATGAATTACGAAGTCGATTTTGCCCTCGCCTCGGTCACGCCGGCCGAGGAGGGCATCGAATTCGAGGAGCTGATGCGCGATCATTTCGTGCTCCTCGCACGCAGCGATCATGTCGGCTTCGAAGATCGTCCGGTCCGAATGCAGGAACTGGTGGATATGCCCTTGATCTGTGGCTCGAGCGCCAGCACGGCGACGGAATATGTCAGCGCGGCTTTTCTCCAGCGCGGCCTCGTGTTCCAGCCGAAATTCACCTTTGATCAGGTCGCGATTGCCGCAGGATTCGTCAGGAAGGGGCTTGGCATCGTCATTCAACCCTATCTCGGCATTACGCCGCTGCTACACCTCGATGGTTTTCGCCTATATGCGATCGAGGACGGGCCCGTGCGCCCCGTGGGGATCGCACGACGGCGCGGACACGACCTGTCCCGGATTGCCGAACATGCAATCAGGGAAGTACGGAGAGTTTCGCAATCCTTGATCGAGACGTTCCCGGCCTGGATCGAACCGCCTGCCCCTCGCTCCGGCGCATGAGTGTGACGGTCAGGATTGCGTAGATCTATCCTGCCCCAGAATCTGGCCGGCGGCGACGCGTGGGGCTCAGTGATTTCCCGAGGCAACCTCCTTTAGGGGCGGCTTGTCGAGCGTCAGGTCCGCTACTCCACGACGAAGTCCGAGCGGCGCTCGGGCCGCTCGACTGGAAAACCTGCCGTGCTCGAATTGGCGCTATGGCTTGGCGATCGCCCGGAATGCGGGCACCAGCTTCCTGACCGCCATTTCGATCTCCATGGGCGTATAGGCGGCGAAACCCATCAGGACGCCCGCTTCGGCGTCGCCTCTGGCATGAAGCGCTGACAGCCCCAGAAGCTCGATACCGGCATGTCGCCCGGCCGCAATGACGCTCCGCTCGGAGAGATCGCCTCTCAGCAGACAGGGCATCTGCAGCCCGCCCGCGGGAACGCGCGGCTCGACAAAGTCCGGCAGGTGCGTCTGGACGAGATCGACAAGCGCATCGAGCCGCTGTGCATAGATGCCGCGCATCGTGCGGACATAGGCGCCGAAATGCCCGCCCTCGATGAAGCGGGCCAGCGTCAGTTGAGCCATCGGCGCGGAATGTCCATCGAGGAGAGTGCGCGCGACGGTCATCGGTTCCACCAGTTGCGGCGGCAGCACGGCATAGCCGATCCGCAGTCCCGGAAAGAGCGATTTGGTGAAGGTGCCGATATAGATCGTCCGGTCATGGCGATCGAGCCCCTGCACGCAGGCCATCGGCTTGCCGGCATAGTGGAATTCGCTGTCGTAATCGTCCTCGATGATCCAGGCCTGATGGCGCGCGGCCCATTCGATCAGGGCCAGGCGTCGGTCCAGGGCCAGCGTTGCGCCGGTCGGGAACTGGTGGGATGGCGTCAGCGAAACGGCTTTCGCCTTGCGGGGGTCGGCCAGGATCTGCTCGACGGCGATCCCCTGCGGATCCACCCGGACCGGGACGCATTCCAGCCCTGCTGCATCGAACCCCTTCCGTGCGCCGTAATAGGCGGGATCCTCGATGAAGATCCGGTCGCCAGGATCAAGCAACATGCTCGCGCACAGCATCATGGCCTGCTGTGAACTGGTGAGGATGAGCACCCGGTCGGCCGTGGCGCGCGCGCCACGTTCGAGGTTCACATAGTCGGCGATGGCGCGGCGCAGCGCTTCGGTTCCTTGCGGATCGCCATGCCCCAGAGCCTGGGTACCGACCTCCCTGCGCACCTGCCGTTCCAGCCTCTCCCAAAGCTGAAGCGGAAAGGTGCGGGTTTCCGGAACCCCGGGGGCGAACGGCCGCGGCGACAGCATCTCGCGCACCCCGCCGCTGCTGAACATGGCCTTGCCGCGCTCGCTGAGATTGGGAGCTTGGCGGCGCAGCAAGGCTTGCCGTCGAACGGACCGATGGCCGGTCGTGAATTCCGGCATCTGCGCCACGAAGCTGCCGCTGCCGACGCGGCGCTCGATGAAGCCTTCGGCATGAAGCCGGCCATAGGACGCTTCGACGGTATCCCGCGACACGCCCAGCGACGTGGCGAGGGCACGGGAGGGCGGCAAGGGCTTTCCCGGGCCAAGCGCACCATCGACGATCAACTGCCGGATGGCGCGCTGGATCCGCGCATGAAGGGGCATGGTCACGTGAGCGGGATGGGCGATCCACGCCTTCACGGTTTCCAGCTGGGAATGCCTGAACAAATGGTCTGAACCTTGCGAGCCGATTGGATGGGAATACCGGGCCATTCACTGGCTATCTGTCAATCCGGTTTGCTGTCCCGCGCCGAGTTCCAGGAGGTCCTTTCAGGATCATGTCGCCCCGCACCGCATCTTCTCCCATCCGCTTGAAAGACCTGCCGCATCCCGTCGTCGCCGGCCTGATCTCCGTGATCGTCAACTATGGCGGCACCTTCATCCTGGTTTTCCAGGCTGCGAGGGTCGCGGGGCTGAGCCCCGAGCTGACGGCCTCCTGGGTCTGGTCGGTCTCGATCGGCGTGGGGCTGACGGGGATCGCCTTGAGCTGGCACTACCGCGAGCCGATCATCACCGCCTGGTCGACGCCGGCAGCGGCGTTTCTCGTCGCCGCGCTCGGCACCACGCCTTATGCCGAGGCCGTCGGCGCCTACATGGTCTCGGCTGCGGCCTTCGTCGCGCTGGGGCTGTCGGGTTGCTTCGAGAAGGTGATCCGGTTGATCCCGCCGGGTATCGCGTCTGGTCTGCTGGCCGGCATCCTGCTTCCGTTCGGCATCGGCGCATTCGGCGGCGCAAGCATCGATCCGGTGCTGGTCGGGTTGCTGGTCGTCACCTATGTGGTGCTGAAGCGGTTCTCGGCGCGCTATGCCGTGGTCGGCATCCTCGTCATCGGACTGGGCTTCCTGCTCGTGCAGGGCCGGGTCGACCTGTCGGGGCTGAAGCCGGCCTTCGCAACGCCCGTCTTCACGATGCCGGCCTTCTCGCTGAATGCGCTCCTGTCCGTCGCACTGCCGCTCTTCCTGATCACGTTGAGCGGCCAATACATGCCGGGAATGCTCGTGCTGCGAAATGACGGCTTCAAGACCAGCGCCAATCCGATCGTCACCGTAACGGGCCTCGGCTCGCTCATCATGGCCCCGTTCGGATCCCATGCCTTCAACATCGCAGCGATCACCGCGGCGATCGCCACGGGCAAGGAAGCTCACATCGATCCGTCGAAGCGCTGGATCGCGGGTATCGCGGCCGGCTGCTTCTATGTGCTCGTGGGGATATTCGGTGTCACGCTCGCAGCCGTCTTCATGGCCTTTCCGGCGACCTTCATCACCACGCTGGCCGGCCTGGCGCTGCTCGGCACGATCGGCGGCAGCCTTGCGGGAGCAATGGCCGATCCGACGTCGCGCGAAGCCGCGCTCATCACTTTCCTGGCCTCGGCGGCGAACATCAAGCTGCTCGGGATCGGCGGAGCATTCTGGGGGCTGATCATCGGGCTCGTCGCCCATGTCGTTCTGAATGGCCGCCTGCCGCGCAGCGGCCTAGCCGGGAGCAGGGCGGCTGCGAAATGAGGGCTGAGCCGCGCGCTTCCCGTGCCGTGCCGGAGCCCGTGATCTCCCTGTTTCGAGCGGGACACGCAAGGTCCCCTCCGTCGAGGGCCGCACGGCGCAGTTTCGGGAGAGCGCGCACCGATCGGAGCGCTCCTCCGCGCGGACGGATGATGCCGAAATCAGGCCAGGTCCTTGCGATAGACGATGAAGCCGGAGCGCAAGGCGACATCGTCGTAGAGCCTGCGTGCAGTCGCGTTGCCCTCATGCGTATCGCCTACCTCGTCGTGCCCGAGCATTTGGTCCCAGCCTTCGTCGCCGGGCGCTCGCTGATCGACGGTTCCGCCGCCAAGTTCAACCAGGTCGTGCTGGCCGAATTCATGCGCGAGGGGCACTTCACCGCCCACACCCGATGGATGCGGCAGATATACCAGGCGCGCCGCGATCAATTCGTCGCAGCCTTCGCACGGCATCTGAGCGGCATCGCCACCTGCAATCTGCCGCGGGCAGGCCTCCACATCACTGCGCTGCTGCAGAACGCGTATGACGAGGCAGAAACGCTTGCCGTCGCGGAGCGCTCATCGTGGCTGCCAAAACAATGTGAGGCGCGTCCGAACCCCCAAATGGACCCGGTCGTCGCGTGGGAACTAAGGGGCCGGCGCAACATCGCGTCGCGCAGAATGTCCAATCGCTGGAGCGCAGCCAAGTTCCGCATTTGGTGCGCTCGGTCAGGATTGATCGCTACTTGAAGCTTGAAGCGTTGCCAGAGAGCCAAATGACGTCTTTGTCCGAAATGAGTCATGCCTGACTGCGCGATCAGCTAAGCGATCGGTCGATACTCCACCGAATTTCGCTGCGAAGGCTTCTCCGTCATCAGGGCGGCCGAGCAAAAAGCCTTGGCCGATTGGACAGCCCATGCCCTTCAACAGCGCTCGCTGAGCTTCCGTCTCTACGCCCTCCGCCACGACGGTGAGTCCAAGGGCGCGCCCCAGGTCGATGATCGCACGAACGATGACGGTCTTCGAAGGGCTGGCAGTCAGGCCTGCGACGAAGTTCCGGTCGATCTTGATCTCCGTGACGGGAAAGGCCTCAAGCGAACGGAGGTTCGCATAGCCGGTCCCGAAATCATCGACGGAGAGGCCGACGCCGAGATTCCGCAGCCGGCGGAACGCCTCCAGCACGCCCGGCGTGTCATTGAGAAACATGCTTTCGGTGATTTCGAGTGTCAGCAGGTCCGGTCGGACGCCGGACTGTCGTAAGATGCGGTCGACAATTTCCGCCATGTCGCGGTGTAGAAACTCGGCCGCAGACACATTCACGGAAAAGCGCAGCGGTTCATCCCGGCGTTCGTTGATCCTGCGCGCAAAGGCGGCGACGGCGGCAAGACCACGTTCGCCGAGGTCGAGCAGCACGCCGCTGCGCTCCGCCGCTTCGATGAAACGGCCCGGCGGGACGATGCCAAACAAGGGGTGATTCCACCTGATCAACGCTTCCGCACCTAGGCATTCACCCGTCGCGAGATCGATCTGCGGCTGGAAGTGATGGATGAATTCATCCTTTGCGAGAGAGGCTCTCAACTCGCGGGTCATTTGGACCCGATTGCGCGCTTCCTCTTCATCGGCACGCTGAAACCGGCGAGGTCCGCTCAGCGGGGCTGACTTCGCCGCATGCAGCGCAGCACCGGCATTGCGGATCAAGGAGATTAGGTTGCCGCGAGGGTCGCCAAGCGCATAGCCGATGGCGAAGCGCAGACAGACATTCGCTCCTGGGATGACGAAATCGGGAGCGAGGGCGGCGCAAACCTCGGCCACGATCGGTGGCCCGCTTGCCTCATCGGCCAGTTCGAAGGCCAGGGCAAACTCGTTTGCTCCGATCCGGGCGACCAGAACAGCCCCGGTCCCGCGCAGTCGGCGGCCGGTTTCCAGCAGCAATGCGTCCCCGACGTCATAGCCGTACCCGGCGTTGATGTCGTGGAAGCCGATGATGTCGCACTTCACGAACAGCACGCGGCCGGCACATGTCGCGAAGCGCCTTTCCACGCTGACGATGAACGACTGGCGGTTGAGGCAGCCGGTTGCAGCGTCGAGGTTTGCAGCGCGATCGAGGGCGATCTCGGTCTGTCGCGTCGCCGAAACGTCGCGAAGAATACCAAGGTAGAGGAGTTCGCCACTGACCGTGAAAGGTCTGAGGCTCAGGTGGTTCCAGAAGACCGACCCGTCTTTCCGATGATTGCGAAGCGTGACGTCGACCGGTTCGGCGGCCCTGATAGCCTCTCCGATGCGGGCGACTTCCGGTTGATGGCGTTCATTGCCCTGTAGGTAGCGGCAATCCTTCCAGAGCACTTCGTGACGCACATACCCCGTCAGCCGTTCGAAGGCCCGGTTGACGTAGAGAAGGGGTCCGTTCCCCCCAGCAATCCGGGCGATCGCTACACCATCGGAGAACTCCTCGACGAGCGGCGGCAGAACCGAGCGGAGCAGTGCGTCCGAGCTGAGGTCACCGTTGCCCGCACAGAGCGCCGGTGCGAACCTCATGAACTCCAACGGCTTCAGTCCCTTGAAATCCTTCATACCCAAGCAATGACGCGGTTCCCGGTTGCTGGGCAATCCGCGGGCACGGCGGTTTTGAGACAGCCGTCAGCCGATTTCGGACATAGTGGGTCTTGATCCGTCTCCAGATGTCCGGAACCGATCACGGTAGTCGGAGGGCGTCGCGCCGAAATGCGCAAGAAAGGCGCGGCGCATCGCCCGCGCCGAGCCGAAACCGCATTTCGCGGCGATCGAATCGATCGACAGCCGGCTGCCTTCGAGCAGAAAGCGCGCGACATCGATCCGTGTGAGATCGACATATTCGGCCGGCGATGTTCCCACGTCCTGGGTGAAGACCCGCGTGAAGTTGCGCGGGCTCATCGCCGCGATATTCGCGAGGGCATTGACGGACAGATCAGCAGCCGGATGGCTCAGGATGTACTGCTGGACCTTGTAGAGGCGACTGCGGTCGACGCCTTGCGCCGCCAGATGCATACTGAATTGAGACTGGTCCCCCGGCCTCTTCAGAAACACGACCAGACGGCGGGCGACATAGAGCGCAACGTCCCGGCCGAGATCCTCTTCGACCAGCGAAAGGCCAAGATCGATCGCCGCGCTCGAACCGGCTGAGGTGACCATTGGGCCATCCCGGATGAAGACCCGGTCTCCGTCCACCTTTGCTTCTGGAAAGCGCTGGGCGAGGAGAGGCGCATACCGCCAGTGTGTCGCCACGTGGCGGCCGCTGAGAAGTCCGGCGTCACCAAGCAGGAAAGCTCCTGTGCAGACCGAGCCGTAACGTCGCGCCTGCGGGGCTGCGCGTGAGAGCCAGTCGATCATGCCCTTTCCGGGCGCATTGGGTATGCCCACGCTTCCAGCCACAAGAAGGGTGTCGGGATCTTTCGGGCACATGAGGTAGTCTGAGTCCGGCAAAACTCTCAGTCCCGACCCGCAACGAAGCGGGCGGTTTTCTTCTGCGACGATACCGACCTCGTAGAAACCTGCGGCAACCCGCGCATTCGCTTCGGCGAACACGTCCATCAGGCCGGCGAGCTCCAGCGAGTGAACATCGGAAGGCGCGAAGATGATGACCCGCACGCGAATGGTCCTCGTGAAGCGCTAAGCCGAATATTTCGGTCGGCCAGCACGCAGCAGACAGTCGGTCGATGGGTGGCTTCGGACGCATCCCGGTATGGCGCCGGCCATCTTCGGCTAAGCGCCGCTGTTCAAGAAAATCAGAGGGAGACCCGGCGATCGCCCCTCGCGTACGAAGTTGATCGTCCTCTTGCCGTCACGCTGCCATCCTCTCAGGAATTGGCGCTTTCGGCAAACCTGGAGTGGCTAAAGCCGAACATCCAATGTCCGGTTGCAGGCGCAGACTCAAGGTCAGTCGTTGGAGCGAGGAGCGGGTGGTTTGGCGCCGCATCTGCATGTTCGGCCGAGCCGTCGCTGCTTCTGCTATAGAGCGCGGGAATGCGGGTGATGTTCCGACCGAACAGGAGAAGATTGTGACCGACCGATTTGAACGCCACCGCCAACCCTGGACATCTGAGGAACTTCAGAAGCTGAGGTTACTCGCCGGGAAGGGCATGGCACTCAAGGCGATTTCAAAAGCGATGACGCGCAGCGAGGAATCCATCAAAGACCGCGCCAAACTCGATGGCATCAGGATTGCCAAGCTCCGTTAATCCGGGCTCGCGGCGCGACCTTGCGAAGAGGACACCGATCGGCCGATTGGTGTCCTGCGCCGCTCAGGCCGAGGCAGCCTTCGGCCCATCGCTCCTTATTGACGACGGGCGGAGCAATGCGCCTGCATCCAATCCAGCTGCAGAACCTGCTCGTTCCGGCCGGTCGCCCGAAAATCGACGCCTTCCAGGATGTTGGCAAGCGCGATCAGACCGGTCGTGAGCGGCGTCGCAACGCCCGCCTGCCGGCCGAGCACTTCCAGGGGCACGAGCGAGCACGGCACATCCTCATGCAGGAAGCGCTTCTGCAGCTTGGGTCCGAAGCGAGGAATGGCGCCGAACAGGCGCGTGCCTGCCGGATAGCATCTCCGCGAAAATTCTGCTGTCGACATTGGCTTCAATCCGGCTGCGCGCATGACCTGATCGCGCTCCTGCTCCAGCGCGGCGGCGATGACATTGACCCGACCCATCCGCGCCTCGTCGAAATGCAGGATGCCGGTTGTTAGATCGCCCATGTCGCGATCCAGCGTCATCGCGCCGCCGATATAAGCGGGAACGTGGCCGATGCAGTTCGGATTGTTCAGGCCGCTTTCGAGCACGTTCGGGGAATAGGTGAATTCCGGGAACTGCTCCAGAAAGGCCGCGTAGTGCGGGCTTTCCTGCGCTTCAGGCAGGCCAGCGAGCTCGAGCCAGCGCTTCTGCCCCTTGATCACCACGGTCGATGGATTGAGCTTCCCCGCCAGATGGAGCGTGTTGTTGAGCTCGAAGATTGCGACGCTCCCGGGAGCTCCGGCTGAAGCCAGCGCATCGGCGAAGACCTTGGAACCGCCGACATAGCCGCAATGAAGCACGACCATCTGGCCGGAGGCCAGGCCGGGAGCGATTTCGCGCGCCACGGCTGCATGCCGGTCTGCCGTCGTGGAGACGATGACGATGTCGGCTCCGGCAACGGCCTCTGCACCGTTCGCTGCACTCTTCGGCAGGGCAACCGCCCCCTGGCCGCCCAATCCTTCGAAGGACAGCCCCCCGGCCAGATCGGTCGACGAACGCACCGCATCGTCGCAGTCATACCAGCCGCAGGTTTTCGCCCCACGCGCGGCAACGGCCACCGCGAAGCCCGCGCCTGCTCCGCCGAGTCCGATCAATGCGTAGTTCAGAACCGCCATGCCCTGCCTCCCCCTTGCGTGCCGGGTATGATCATGCTGTCATCCGGTCGTCCGTACGTTTAATGTTCATCAAAATAATGTCAATCAAACGAGGGGAACTCAGATGGCTCTAAACTTTCTTGAATTTCTACGAGGGAAGATCAACGTTGCTGCCGGCGCCGTCGGCCTGCTGGCTGCGAGCTTGTCCGGCGCGGTTGCCGAGCCACTGAAGATCGCCGCTGACGTCGGCTATGCCCCCTGGGCGATGCGCCAGCCTTCCGGCGAGATCGACGGCTTCTCGATCGAGGTTGCCAGGGAGATCGCCCGCCGCATGGGGCGCAGCGGCGTCGAGGTTGTCGACGTCAATTTCTCCGCGATCTTCGCCGGGCTCTTCGCCAGCCGCTACGACATGATCGTGGCGCCGATGTCGATGACCAAGGAGCGCGCGGCGCAAATGCTCTTCACCGAGGGCTACATGACCGGCGGCATCGGCCTGGTCACGCGGTCCGAAGACGACAGCATCACCAAGCCGGAGGACCTGCGCGGCAAGATACTCGCGACCAATAGCGGCAGCTTTACCGATACCTGGGCGACGGCGAACGAGGCCAAATACGGCTACAAGATCCAGCGCTACGACAAGGACAGCGACGCGCTGCAGGCCGTGATCGCCAAGCGCGCCGATGCCGACGTGGTCAATCTCAATGTCGGCCAATACGCGGCCTCGAAGAACCGCCGCATGAAGGTCGTGCACCGCATCTTCGTCGACTACGATCTCGGTTACGGCTTCCGCAAGGACGCCAGGGAGTTGCGCAACCAGGTCGAGAACGCGCTGGAATGCATGAAGCTCGACGGCACGCTGCAGGGCATCCACGAAAAATGGTTCGGAGAGCAGCCCGATCCCGCCGATTCCAGCATGAAGGTCTTCGCCGGCTACGGCCCGATCGGGCTTGAGGGCTACGAGCGCAGCTATCACAAGCCGGATTGCAAGTGATGGCTGCAAGCGCGTCTTCCAGGGCCTTGCTGAGGATGCGGGGGATCGAGAAGAGCTTCGGCGCCGTCCCGATCCTCAAGGGCATCGATCTCGACGTGGCCGCCGGCGAACTGGTCGCCATCATCGGCCCGTCGGGCTCCGGCAAGTCGACGCTGCTGCGCTGCATCAACAGACTGGAGGAGCCGCAAGCCGGCTCCATCCACCTGGACGATGTCGAAATCACCGGGAAACGCGCCAATCTTAGCCGGATCCGGCGCGATATCGGCATGGTGTTCCAGGCCTTCAATCTCTATCCACATTTCACGGCCGAGCGGAACGTCAGCCTCGCCCTGTCGAAGGTGCTGAAGCTGAAGGCGACGGAGGCCTCGGAGCGGGCGCTCGCAGCGCTCGAGCAGGTCGGCCTGCGCCACAAGGCCAAAGCATTTCCGGCCGAGCTCTCGGGCGGCCAGCAGCAGCGCGTCGCCATCGCGCGCTCCATGGCGATGGCCCCTAAACTCTATCTCTTCGATGAGCCGACCTCGGCGCTCGATCCCGAACTCGTCGGCGAGGTTCTCGCTGTCATGCAGGAGATGAAGGCGAAGGGTCAGACCATGGTGGTGGTGACCCATGAGATGGCCTTCGCCCGCCAGGCCGCCGACCGGGTGATCTTCATGGACGAGGGCATCGTGGTTGAGCAGGGAACGCCGGATGCGATCTTCCGCACCTCCACCAATCCGCGCCTCGGCAGCTTCCTGCGCAATTATCGCGGCAAGGAGGCTTGAGCGTGGGCGAGATCGGCAAGTTCTTCTTCGACGGCACCATCGCAGCTGCGGTGCTGCCCTTCCTGTTCCAAGGCTTCCTCGTCACGCTGCAGTTGTCGGCTCTCACGATCCTGTTCGGGCTCTCGCTCGGGCTCGCACTTGCCTGCGCACGCGCCTACGGGATCACGGCGCTGAACCTGCTGATCGTCGCCTTCGTCGACATCCTGCGGTCATTGCCGGCGCTGGTGATCCTGATCTGCATCTATTTCGTGCTGCCGGAATACGAGATTCGGATCGATGCCTATTGGGCGACGGTGCTGAGGCTCGGCCTCGTGCTCGCCGCCTTCTCCGAGGAGATCTTCTGGGCCGGCATCAGCTCGGTCCCGAAGGGGCAGTGGGAGGGCGGCCTCTCGACCGGCCTGACCTTCACCCAGACACTGTTCTACATCGTGCTCTACCAGGCCGTGCAGATGGTCATCCCCCCGCTGACCAACAAGACGATCAGCATCACCAAGAACACGGCGCTCGCTTCCGTCGTCTCGGTCTCGGAACTGCTGAACCAGGCGTCGAGCCAGCAGGCGCTCTATGCCAACCCGACACCGCTCACCGTCGCGGCCCTGTTCTACCTGGCCGTGTTCGCGCCGCTGGTCGTGCTCAGCCGGCATATCGAAAGCCGCTACGCGGTGAAGAGGTAAGCGCCATGTTCCACCCCGACACCGTCGCGCTGACCATTCCCTACCTGCTCTCGGGGCTGAAGGTCACGCTCCTGCTCGCGATCCTGATCGTGCCGCTGGCTTTCGGCGTGGGCACGCTGGTCGCCATCGTGGCGAATTCAGCCTCGCGTCCGGCACGGCTGCTCGCCTATCTCTACATCGATTTCTTCCGCTCCTTTCCGCCACTCGTCCTGATCATCTTCGTGTTCTATGCGCTGCCCTTCCTCGGCCTGCGCCTGCCGGAAATCCCGGCCTTCGTTCTGGCGATGACGCTGAACGGCTCGGCTTATTTCGCCGAGATCGTTCGGGCCGGTCTCGCGGCAGTGCCGAAGGGCCAATACGAAGCCGCTCAGGCGACCGGACTCAACGGCGCTCAGGTTCTGACCTATGTCGTCCTGCCGCAGGCGCTGAAGAAGGTCCGCCCGCCGCTGCTCAGCAACGTCCTCGAACTTGCCAAGGCGACCTCGCTTGCGTCGGTCGTCGCGATCGCCGAACTGCTCCGCAGCGCCCGAATCGCCCAAGGTGCCATCTATGATCCGACGCCCCTGCTCATGGCCGCCTTGGTCTATCTCGTGATGTTCTGGCCTTTCGTGCGCTTGCTCTCGCTGATCGAGAAGCGCCAGCCCTTCAAGCCGGCATGAATGCCGAGCCTCTCAACACTGGAAACTCCATGCCCGTGCCGCTTCACCTGCAGATCCAGGCCGACATCATGGGGGCGATTGAGCGCGGTGACTTCCCGGTCGGCGAGCAGCTCCCATCGGAAGCAGAACTGCAGGTCCGCTACGGTGTCAGCCGGGCGACCATCCGCAAGGCGATGGAGGAGCTCTCGGCCGGCGGCGTCGTGATGAAGCTCCAGGGTCTCGGGACCTATGTCAGCGACCGCGTGCAGGTCGGTCAGAGTGTGCGACTGCGCGGCTATCTCGACGATATCCTGATCTCCGACGAGCGCCTGAGCTTTCGGACGCTGGCGATCGACGACGTCCAGCCGACGCCGGATCTCGCCGCCCTGTTCGCGCCGGCCGACCGAGGTGCCGCAACCCGCTATCGGTCGCTCATCCTGCAGGCCGGCAAGCCTCTGATGATCGGCACGTCCCATATTCCCGTCTCGGTCTCGCCCCGCGTCGACGACGCGGAACTGCCGCCTGGCGAGCAGCAGACCGTGGTGCGATTGCGCCGGGCCGGGCTCGCGATCCAGCGCGGGCAGCAGACGCTGGGCGCGATTGTCGCCGATGCCGAGCAGGCCTCGCATCTAGGCGTGCCCGCGGGAACAGCGCTCATCGCCTCGCGCCGCCTCTATTACGATCGCTCCGACAGGCCGCTCATCGTCATCGACGGCATCTTCCACCCGACCAATTACAGCCTCGTCGTCGATCTCGTGCCCAGACCGGGCGGTCGCTTCGTCAGCCCAAGCCGGTAGTTCCCATGTTCGATCTCGTCATCCGCAATGCCCGCTGCGCCAGCTCCAGCGATGTCTTCAACGCCGATGTCGGCATCCGCGACGGTCGGATCGCCGAACTCGGCGCAATCGGCGACAAGGCGCCAGAGATCATCGACGCGGCCGGCCGGCTGGTCACGCCGGGCGGCGTCGACAGCCATCTGCATATCGACCAGCGCAAGGGCCATGGCCGGATCAACGCGGACGACTTCTATTCGGGAACGGTCTCGGCCGCCTGCGGCGGCACGACGACGGTGCTGCCCTTCGCCCCGCAGCATCGCGGCGAAGGGATTGCCTGGGCCGTCGTCGACTATCACGAACGCGCGCGCAAGGCGGTGCTCGACTATAATTTCCACATCGTCGTCACCGACCCGTCCCATCCCGATTTCGACCGCGATCTCGCTCAAGCCGCGGCCGACGGCCTGCGCTCGCTGAAGATCTTCACGACCTATGCCGCCGTCGGGATCGCCGATCGCGACATCGTCACGGTCTTCGCCGCCGCCCGCCGGCACGGCTTCATGGTCATGGTCCATTGCGAGAACACCGACATCATCGACCATGTGACTCAGCAATTGCTGGCGCAGGGCCATGTCGCGCCGAAATTCCACCTCGCCTCGCGGCCGACCATCGCCGAGGCGGAGGCCGTCTTCCGGATCTGCGCCTATGCCGAACTGTTCAACGTGCCGACCATGATCGTTCATGTCTCGACCGGCCGGTCGCTCGACGTGATCGCGCTCTCCCGCGCGAAGGGCACGACGCTTTTTGTCGAGGCCTGCACCCAGTACCTGACCCTTGATGCCAGCCTGCTCGACAAGCCCGGCCATGAAGGCGCGAAGGGCATCTTCAGCCCGCCGATCCGCGACGCCGCCAATCGCGCCGAGCTCTGGCGAGGGGTCGCCGACGGACGCATCGACGTGCTCTCCTCCGACCACTCGCCCTATATGTTCGACGAGGTCGAGAAGTTCCCGAACGGCTTCGGCGCGAGCTTCGACAAGATCGCCAGCGGCGTGCCGGGCGTCGAGATCCGGATGCCGCTCTTGTTCACGCAATGCGTCAAGGAAGGTCGCATCAGCCTGCCGGAATTCGTCAGGCTGACATCGACCAATGCCGCGCGGATTTATGGACTGGCACCGCGCAAGGGCGACCTCGCTGTCGGAGCCGACGCCGATCTCTGCATCTGGGACGAGAACTACGAGCGCGTCATCGACAACGCGATGATGCATCACAACGTCGATTTCACGCCCTATGAGGGGCTGAAGGTCACGGCATGGCCCGCGATCACACTGAGCCGCGGCGAGGTGATCAGCCGATATCACGAATTCTGCGGCATCCGCGGGCGGGGCCAATTCGTGCCGGCCCTGGCGACAGCACCTCATCATGCCCAGACCGATGCCGAGAAGGAATTGGCGGCCTTTGGTGTCACATGGTGACGCGACTGATCGAGGCTTCCGTAAACTGAAGCTCGGTTCGCAATAGCTACGGGCCGTTGATTCTGGGCATGTCCGGTTTCGGGAGACGAGCCAACGCCCGCTTTTGGCGCGATGCGGCTGGTATCGAAAAATGCACTCAGGGCACTCGATGCTCACATCAAATATCTGCGCGGCAGTGTCTTACCAATGATCGGAGGCAGGTCATGGGTGGTCATGGCCGTAGACGCCGGCGAGAGACAGATGCCGGCTCGCGGCGATGGCCTTGGCCACGCCGACGGCCTGATGTGGCAACGCTCCGGCCCGGAAGCCGCCGGCATCGATCTTGAGAAAAACGGGCAGACGCTGGCTCGCAGCGGCGTCCCAGGCGGCGACATCCTCCAGCGTCGACGGGGTCGGCATCAGGCGGTGTCGTTCCAGAACGGGGGCGGCCTTCGGCAGGCAGGTCGGATAGAGCAGGATCGGACTCCCGATCCCGGCTTCGCGGCAGACGAGGGCCGCATCGACATTGCCGAAGGCGAAGCCGGCGACACCCTCGGCCTCGGCACGTTTCGCAGCCGCGATCGCCCCACTGCCGCTGGCATCGCCCTTGAGGCAGACATAGACCGAAACCTGCGGTCCGAGGAGGGCCTGCAACTGCCGCAGATTATGCGTGACGGCGCCGAGATCGATCTCGCACCAGGTGGGGCGCAGGGGCAGGGAGGTCATCGGGCCGGAGGCTCCAGCGCTCAGAGACGAAGAAGGCCGACGCCGTTCGCGATGTCGATGCGCGTTCCGAATGTCGCGGAGTAATCCCTGAAGCGGCCGAGAATCCGGTCCGCATCGGCATCGGAGGCGAGTTCCGGCGCCAGGCGCTGTTCCAGGATATCATTCGTGGCGGACTCGCTGCCGCCGATGACGACCGGATGGAAGGAGATGCCGGCGAGCTCGCCGCCTTTGCCGAAGGTGCAGAGGCCGATCACGCTCTCCCATACTTCCCGGGCCAGCCATGGCGATTTCTCGGATCGAACGTGGAAGATGAAATTGCCAAGGCTGTAGAAGATCGGCCGGCCGCGATAGATCTCGACGGGCTGGAGAACGGGCGCGCCGTGGCTGACGAACATGGCCGCACCGGCATCGATGCAGCTCTTCGCGACGGCTCCGACCCAGTCAGGGACCTGGTACCAGTCCGGCGCCCAGTGATGGTGGTGCAGATAGGCGATGACGAGGTGGCCCTGCTCGGCCGCCGCCGTGATGGCGGCGGTGTGCCGGGCGATGTCGCCGGTATCGATCTTGACATGCCGGCCGAACCTGCCGGAACGCCTGAAGATCGCGCGGGCGATGCTGATCTCGGTTTCGGAATCGAAGTCCGGCGCATCGTCGGGCTGGCTGTCGTTGCGAAGGTCCATGATCGTATAACCGACCTTGTCGCGGACCCTGCGCAACTGCCCGAAAGCCTCGTCATCGACATCGACGACCTTTGTGAGCTTCAGGCGGTTGACGCCCGGACGCTCGGGACGTCCGTTGATGGAATCGGCCGCATACATGAAATCGGGGCCCGGACCGCCATCCATGGCGACGAGGGCCACCTTGCGGCCGGCGAAGGCCCCCTTGGCCGCCCTGCCGGCCGCCGTGTGATTGCGCCCGATACCGGCATGCAGGAAGCCGCGCCTGTCGACCTCCTCCAGCGTCGAGAGAATACCGGATGGGCCCAGGTCGAAGGCGTGGTTGTTCGACAGCGACAGTGCCCGGAAGCCGAGATCCTGCAACGTGTCGAGAACGACGGGGTGGCTGCAGCCGAACACGCCTCCCTTGAGCGGCCATCCGCCATGGCTCCCGAGGATCGTGCTTTCGAAATTGGTGAACGGCAGGTCGGCACGCCCGAGCACCTCCCGGACGCCCCGGAAACCCGGCTTATCGACGTGGCGGATATCATGCTTGATGAGCGACTGCCCGGTGACGGCGATCGTGAACGTGGTCGTCATGACAAAGCTTCTCCTGCGCCGCGCGTCGGCGCGGCGTGAAACGAGGGCGGGGGCTGGGGAATCCGGGAAGCCGTTGCGAGCGGCTCCCGGAGCTATTGTCGCGTCAGTGCGTGAAACGCCTGGGACGCGCGTCGATCAGAGTCCGGGTGTAGGGATTTCGTGAATGCGTGAAGATGAAGTCCGCAGGGCCTTTGTCTTCGACCCTGCCGTCCTTGAAGATGTAGATCGCGCTGCAGAGCTGCTGCACGAGCGCGAGATCATGCGAGATGAAGAGCATCGCGATGCCCTGCTCGGCGACATTCTCCCGCAGGAGGGCGACGATCTCCGCCTGCACGGAGACGTCCAGCGCCGAGGTCGGCTCGTCGGCGACGATGATCCGTGGGCGGGCGAGGAGCGCGCGCGCGATGCAGATGCGCTGCTTTTGCCCGCCGGACAATTGATGCGGGTATCGGGTAAGCAGGCTGCGCGCGAGCCCGAGCCGGTCCATCATCCCGGCCACGTCTGGCCGGTCGCTCCCTGGTCTGGCGGTGCCGAAGCGGACGCTTTCCTGCAGTGTCGCACCCACCGACATGCGCGGATTCAGAGATACCGCCGGATCCTGGAAGATCATCTGGACCTTGCCCAGCAATCCGCTGCGCGCGCCGGAGCGCGCGATATCGAAGGCGGTGCCGTCGATTTCCAGCGTGCCGTCTCCGGCTGTCTCCAGGCCCGCGATGATCCGGCCCATCGTGCTCTTGCCGCTGCCGCTCTCCCCGACGATCCCGGTGATCGCGCCGTGCTCCAACGCGACGGTGACATCCTGCAGCGCGGGCTTTCCGTGCTCCTTGCGGAACCAGGCCAGCGAGCGCCTTTGAAAGGTTTTCCCGATGCCGCTCGCGAGGAGGATCAGCGGCGTTCCCGCAGGCTCATGCACCGCCTGCGGCTGCGGGCTTCTTGGGCTCTCGCCGGCTTCCTGCCGCGTTTCGGGCCCGGATAGCCGCAACCGTGGTACGGCCGCGAGCAGGCTGCGTGTGTACGGCTCCCGCGGCGCGTCCAGGAGCGAGGATGTCACCCCGTGCTCCACGACCCGCCCGTGTCGCATTACGACGACCCGGTCCGTGATGTCGGAGACCACGCCCATGTCATGCGTCACGAGGACGATCGACACCCGGGTTTCATCGACGAGCTCGCGCAGGAGGTTGAGAATCTGCTTCTGTACCGTCGCGTCGAGGGCGGAGGTCGGCTCGTCCGCGATGATGATGTCGGGAGATCCGGCCAGCGCGATCGCGATCACGACGCGCTGGCGTTGTCCTCCGGAGAACTGATGCGGATAGCTCTGATAGCGCTCGCCGGCGTCGGGAATGCCGACGCGGGTCAAAAGGTCGATGGCGCGGATACGCGCGTCCTGCCGAGAGATGCCGTCGTTCGTTGCCAGGATCGTCTCCTCGAGCTGAGGGCCGACCGCCATCAGCGGATCGAGTGATGCGGTATGGTCCTGGAAGATCGCGGATATCCTGCGCCCTCTGATCCGTTCCCACGCCGGGCTGTCCGCGGCGTCGAGCGCCTCGCCGTCGAACAGGATCGTGCCGCCCGTCCGCTCGAACTCTGACGGGACCAGGCCGAGGATGGCGTTGCCGAGCGTCGACTTGCCCGCACCCGACTCGCCGATCAGGCCGAGGACCTCGCCGCGGTGCAGGTCCAGGCTGACATCCTGCAGGATCGTCGTCGCGCCGGACGCGCCTCGGTGCTTCAGGGTGAGGTTGCTGACGGCCAGAAGAGGCGCCGGCGCGCTGTCATGCGTCATGGGAACGGCTCCTCGGATCGAGGCTGCGCCGGACATCCTCGCCGACGAAGTTGATGCTGGCGATGAGGCCGAACAGCGCCAGGCCGGGAAACAGACTGATCCAGTATTGGCCGGTCAGCAGGTACTGAAAGCCGTTCGCCACGGTGGAGCCGAGCGAGGGTTTGTCGATCGGCACGCCCAGGCCGAGGAAGGACAGGGTCGCTTCGAGGGCGACCGCATGGCCGAGCTCGATCGGGATCAGCGTGATCGCCGGCGCAATGCTGTTGGGCAGGAGATGCCGGAAGATCATCCGCCCCGTGGGCAGTCGCAGCAGCCGTGCCGCATCGAGATAGGGCTTGCCGATCTCGCTGAGGGCGACGCCGCGCGCGATCCGCGCATAGGTCGCCCATTGCACGATGATGATCGCGAGGATGATCCGGTCGATGCCCGGCCCGAGCGTGACGATGGCGATCAGCGCTACCAGGATGGTCGGGAGGCTGAGCTGGAGATCGACGATCCGCATCAGGACGGCATCGACCCATGTGCCGAAATAGGCCGCGCTGACGCCGATGGTGACGCCGATCAGCGCCGCGATCGCGGTGCTGGTGACAGCGACGACGAGGCTGATGCGCAGGCCGTAGAGGATGGTGCTGACGATGTCCCGACCGAGCCCATCTGTTCCCAGAAGGTAGACATAGCCGCCACCGCTGCCGGTCCCGGGAGGCGATGACGCTTCCCATCCGAAGATCTGCAGGGGATCGTAGGGATCCTGGGGGGCGATGGCCGGCGCGGCGAGCGCGAGCAGGACATAGGCGGCGAGCACGAGCCTGGCGAAGCCGGCGCGCCCTCGTTCCGGGCGCTTCCAAAGAGCGCGCATGATTGCAGCTTTCATCGGATCGCTTTCATCACGACAGGCGCACGCGCGGATCGAGCACGGCGTAGAAGAGATCGACCAGCGCGTTCAGCCCGATGAAGACGACGGAGACGAAGGCCAGCGTCGCCATCACGACCGGGCGGTCGAGAAGCTGGATGGAGTCGATCAGCAGCTTGCCGATGCCCGGCCAGGCGAAGATGGTCTCCACGACCACCGCGAAGGCGAGCATCCCGCCGAACTGCATGCCGATCATCGTGACGATCGGGATGCTGATGTTCGGCAAGGTGTGCCTGAACAGGATGCGCCGGGACGAGAGGCCCTTCGCCCGGCAGAACCGCACGAAATCCTGGTTCTCGACCTCGATCGTTCCCGCCCGCGCCAGCCGCGCGATCAGCGCGACATTGGGGATCGCGAGCGTCAGGGCGGGGAGCGCCAGGTGGCGCAGGCCGTCGAGCGTCGTGAAGCTCCATTCCTGGCCCATCAGCAGGACGGTCGGACCGCGCCCGCTCGACGGAAACCAGCCCATCGCGACCGCGCCGAGCAGAATCAGCACCATGCTCAGCCAGAAGGACGGGATGCTCAGTGCGAACACGCTCGCCTTCAGGACGGCGCGGTCGATCCATCCGCCTTGCCGGCGGCCCGCCAGCAGGCCGAGCAGGGTGCCGCAGGGCGCGGCGATCAGCATCGCCGTCGTCGCCAGCTCGAGCGTGGCGGGCAGCTTGCTCATGACCAGCGCGAAGGCGGGCAGGTGATAGATGTAGGACGTCCCGAAATTGCCGGCGAGGACGTTGCGCATGAAGAGCCAGTATTGCCACCAGAGCGGCTGATCCAGGCCCAGCGCGATCGTCGCATTGCGGATGTCTTCGGCGGAGGCGGTCTCGATATTGACGACGTTGTAGACGGGATTGCCGATGCTGTGGATGCCGGCGAACCCGATCACCGACAGGGCGAGGAGGACGAGGAGGGCCTGCGACAGCCTTCCGACGATGACGCTCGTCATGGCCGTGCCCTCACTGCCCCGCGGGGACGGCCTGCATGGCAGTCGTCCATCCGCGTGGGTGCACGGTATAGGAGCGCACCTTCTGCCCATGCCCGGTGATCAGGTGGAAATGATAGAGCGGCAGCATCGGATAGTCGGCCATGGCGAACTCTGTCGCGGCTGCGAGCGCGGCGCTGCGCGCCGGCCCCTCCTCGATCGTCTTCGCCTTCGCCAGCATCGCGTCGAACTGCGGATTGGAATACTTGCCGTAGTTCAGCGAGCCCGTACCCAGCTCGACATTCGGGGATACGAGCAGCGCATCCAGGCAGAACGATACGGCATCACCCGAACAGCCGCCGTACCAGACGGGATACTCGCCCTTGGCCCGCTGCGTGGCGAAAACCGAAAATGGAGCAACGACCGGTTGGGCGCGCACGCCGATCCGTGCCCAGTTCTGCGTGACGGCTTGAAGTGACTCGCTATCGCCGGGATAGCGCCCCGCAGGCCCGGCCAGCACGACATTGAAGCCATCGGGAAAGCCGGCCTCGGCCAGCAAGGCTTTCGCTGCTCCGTAATCCGGCGCGGCGACCTTGAGGTTCGAAGAGGTTCCGGACAGGCCGCCCGGAAAGATCTGAGTGGCCGCGGTGCCGTATCCAAGGAGAATCTTCTCCACGATGAAGGGGCGGTCGGTGGCCATGGAGAGAGCCTGGCGCACGCGCTTGTCACGGAAGGGGTTCTTGATCGGTCTGCCGGATTTGTCGGTCACGCCGGGAGCGGTTTCCCGCTCGATGTCGAACTGGAGGAAGTTCGAGCGCGCGGCACTGGTGCTTTCGACCTTGAGGCCGCGCTGCTTGAGGCCGGGAACGTCCCGCGCCGGAATATAATCGGCGACATCGACATCGGCTGTCGTCAGCGCGGCGACACGGGCGGCAGGGCTCTCGATCACCCTGAATGTCACCTCGGCCCATGCCGGTGTTCCGCCCCAGTAACCGTCGTTCCGCGTCAGGCGGAAGGTTTCGCCGGACTGCCAGGCCTGGAACCTGTAGGGCCCGGTCCCGATCGGCCGTGCCGTGGCATTCAGCTCATCGGTCGAGGCGAACCCGCTCTCCTTATGCGGCATGATGAAGATCGCGGCGAGCGAGAGCGGCAGCGTCGGGGAATCGGTGTTCGTTTCGATGACGACGGTCAACGGGTCCGGCGCCGTGATGGATTTCATCGCCTTCGCATAGGACCGGTAGCCGCCGCTCGGCGGCGTCAGGAAATCCCGGATGCGCGTGAGCGAGTAGATCACGTCCCGCGCGGTGAAGGGCGAGCCGTCATGAAAGCGAACCCCCTCGCGCAGCTTGAATTCCCATCGCGTGTCCGAAAGACGCCTCCATGAGGTGGCGAGACCCGGCTGCGGATCGAGATGGCCGTCCTGATTCACCAGGCGGTCGTAGATATGCGACAGGAGGGAGTTGTTCTCATTCAGATCCGCGTAATGGGGATCGAGAGTCATCAGCTTATACGAGGTCGCGACCCGCAATGTCTGGGCGGCGACGGGCTCTGCCACGGTGGCGAGGCCGGCAAGGGCGCCCGCGGTCAGGGCCAGTCGAAGACAGCGAAAAGACAGTTTTTTCAAGATGATGCCCCTCATTTTTATTGGCTTCGCAGCGTCGCTGCCGATGGCTGGCTCTGCGCCGTGCCGCCTGGCAGAGTTCGTGCGAACTCTCTGCGAGGAACAATCGGAGAGGTGCTCCGGCGGGTCAATTTATTAAGTTTCTGCAAAGCTGATTAGTTCTGCTAATATCTCCATCGAGCACCTTGTCTGACTGCGGAGAGCGAAATGAACGATGTCGCCCGCCTGGCCGGCTCGATCGGATTGAGGCCGGCACAAATCTTTCGCGAGATCATCCGGGCGGGCTCGACGAGGCGCGCCGCGAAAGTGCTGGGTGTGACCCAATCGGCCGTCAGCCAGCATCTCAAGCAGTTCGAGGATGCGGTTGGCGAGAAGCTCTTCGTGCGCGATGGCCGCGGCCTGATCCCGACGACAAACGCGATCGAGATCTACAACCGCATCGATCGCTACTTCGAGACTTTGAGGCATATCGAGGACGAACTCCTCGATTCATTCTCGGCGACGCGCAATACGCTGACGATCAGTGCGCCGCATATCACCTGCCTGGCCTTTATCCCGAAGCTCGCACTGGAACTTGATCGGGCTGACAGGACGCTGGAGCTTCATATCAAGGCGCAACGGTATGACCAGATCGCTCATAGCCTGCTGACCGGGGAGGCCGATCTCGGCATCTCGCGACTGCCCCTGGATGAGCGGTTCTTCCAGTGGCTGGAGATCGCTGAAATCCAGAATGTCTGCGTCATGCGCGCGGATCATCCGCTGTCACGGAAGGAGTTCATCACCGAGGGCGATCTCGTTTCGGAGAAACTGCTCTCGATCGAGCGCCAATATGCGGCAAACCCGCTGGGGTCGAGGGTTTCGGGTCCGAGGCGAGACGCCTCTGCGGCCAACATTTATGTCGATTCTGTCGGGTTAGGTGCCCTATATATCGCGAACGGGCTCTGCATATCGGTCGATAACGAATTCAATGCGAAGCAGTATGAGGCGTTGGGATACGATCTCGTGATTATCCCGTTCCGCCCGACCGCGACTTATCGCTATGTCGTCTTTTGGCGTCATGGAAATGAGAAAGGTTCAAAATACGCGGATCTGGTGCGATCTCTATTTCAGAAAGAATATTGTCAGCGCTAGAATTCAACATGCTCTGTTCCGTATTTTCGCCATTTAAAGCAGTGACCTGAGACCCATTCCTCCTCCTGTCTGAGGGAGAGTCCTGGGTTTGATTTCTGGCCTCAGGCGGCCTGGCCTGCCCTCTGAAAAGTGGTCCTCCGTGAAGCAGGCTTTTTGAGCCTTGGAGGATGCCGCGATGGCGCAGAAGAAGCATAAGCCTGAAGAGATCGTCGCGAAGCTGCGGCAGGTCGATGTGTTGTTGTCGCAAAGCCGGCCGGTTGCCGAGGCGATCCGCACGATCGGAGTGACGGCCTTCACCTATTATCGTTGGCGCAAGGAGTTCGGCGGTGGCTATTGCGAGAGCTTCAACGCGAAGCTGCGCGACGAGCTTCTGAACGGCGAGATCTTCTATAGCCTCGCCGAAGCGAAGGCCGTCATCGAGAGCTGGCGCCAGCACTACAACACCAGGCGCCCGTACTCCTCGCTCGGCTACAAGCCGCCAGCGCCGGCGGCTATCGTGCCGCTATCAAACATGGCCGTAAAGCCGACCATGCATTAGAGAGAAGCCGGACCACTCAATCAGGGCAGGCCAAGCCCCTTGCGGCTGTTGCGGGCGTGCACCTTCCCGCTGAACATCATAGGGACCGAGATCCGCCTCCAAGTGTTGGCGTAAAATCTGCGGGGATCAGGCGGCCCAAGAGCCGACATTTTCGGCGCCTGAGATCGACCCGACTGGACCCACTCAGCAAGCCAGCACTTTCGAAATGGATGTTGGCTGATTGCGGTATCCAATCAAACTGCCCATAGCTTGCCGCAACAGTCTCGATCTGCTCGGAAACCAGCGTGCGCCGCGTCCTGCCATCCCTGCCTTCGCTGACAATTTTCGAGGCTTCGGCACGCCACTCGAGTTTCACTCGAGCGGCGGAGGAGTTGAATCTGTCGCAAAGCGCGGTCAGCAAACAGGTTCAATCGCTTGAAGCATTCCTCGGACTGCGCCTCTTCGAACGAGTCCGGCAGCGCATCGTTCTGACCGAAGCGGGCCAGCTCTATCTTGCCAGGGTACGCGAGGCGCTTGAGATCATGGAATCGGCGACCATGGAAGCGCTCGCCTTCCAGGGCGGAGGCGGAATCCTCAATATTGCTACGCTCCCAACCTTCGGTGCCCGCTGGCTTGCCCCAAGGATTGGCGGTTTCCAGGCACTTCATCCCCGTATCGCTCTCAGCCTAACGGTTCGGACCTGGCCTTTCGATCTTGTCGAAGAGAACATCGATATCGCGGTCTATTACGGCGAGAAGCCGTGGCCTGGCGGACCGTCCGACCTGTTGATGGAAGAAGAAGTCGTCCCCGTCTGCGCCCTGTCTCTGCTGGCTCCGCGGGGGCCGCTGAGAGCCGTCACCGACCTCGGCCGGCTCGCCTTGCTGCATCATCGCGCTCGCCCCCGTGCCTGGAAGGACTGGCTGCAACTTGCCGGCGGCGGCGACGTCAATCCCTTCCATGGCGTTCGCTTTGAGCAGTTCGAGATGATCATTCAGGCGGCGATCAGCGGCATGGGAATGGCGATCGTGCCGCGCTTCATGATCGAAGCCGAACTGGCCGATGGCAAATTGATCGCGCCGTTCGCCCCGGCGATGAAGAGCCCGGAATCCTATTATCTCGTATGCCCGGAGCGGAAGCGTGATCTGCCCGCGGTCCAGGCCTTCCGTCGGTGGGTGCTCGATGAAATGCGGGTGTTCCACTTGCGCCAAGCCGAACAGAATCGGCTGGTTCAGCCGCACTGAAACTTCATTCCCCCAAGGAATGAATTGACGCGGTCTTATCGTTAGGGCGGCCGCCGGTAGCCAACTTACTATGCAGCATTCGCGGTCAAAGCTGGCGCTTATCCCGGTTCAGGAGTCGGTAAGCGAGGCGCGCTGTGGCATGGGAGTTGGTCTGGTGAGATTTCTCAACACACACGCGGCGGGCTTGGCGCTGGCGCTTCTTCTTGCGGCTCCGGCGGTGCTGGCCCAGGAAAACGGCACCGTGACCGCTTTGCGGACGAGCGATGCCGATCGCTACGACCCTCAGCGCACGACAACCTTGGCCGCGGCTGAGATCCTGTACATGGTCGGCGAAACACTGGTCACGCTCGATCGTGACCTCAAGACCATTCGTCCCGGCTTGGCCGAACGGTGGGAGATCAGCGCGGATTCGCGGACCTATACGTTCCACTTGCGCCGCGATGTGAGCTTCTGCGACGCCAAGCCCTTTACCGCCAAGGCCGTCGTCGGCACGGTCGAGCGCTGGCTCAACCCGGATTTTCCCGGCGTCAGCAAATGGAAGGCGGGCAAGGTCGAGAGCGTCAGGGCGCTCGACGACTACACCGTGGAGTATCGCCTGAAGGAGCCTTACTCCGAACTGCTCTATCAGATGACGCAGTTCAATTTCGTCATCATCGATCCGGATCAGGCCGCGGCGCTGAAGGACAATTTCGGCATTTCCGCGTTCAACGGAACGGGGCCGTTCTGCTTCCAGTCGTGGAAGCCGCGGACAGAGACGGTGCTGACCCGCCACGAAGCCTACCGTTGGGGGCCTGCCTTCATGGCCAATGCGGGGCCGGCGGGGTTTGCCCGGTTCGTCTGGAAGATTGTCCCCGAAGCCGCGACACTTGTCGCCGCGCTGCAGACCGGCGAGGGGGATCTCTCCTATTCCGTCCCGGCCTGGGCCGTCGCCGAAGTCCAGGCGAACTCAAAAATCCAGTTGTTGCATCCGGCCGTGGCGTTTCGCACCCACTATGTCGGCATGAAGATCACGCGCCCTCACCTCGGAGACAGGCGCGTCCGCGAGGCCATCAGCCTTGCCATCGACGAGGGGGCGATCGCCGACACGATCTTCTTCGGCGAAGCCGAGGCGGCGAACGCCTATTTTTCCAAGGCGACCCTCGACTTCAATCCGGACATGAAGCTCGGGGCCTTCCGCTACGACCCGGCACGGGCCAAAGCCTTGCTCGACGAGGCCGGCTGGGTGGCCGGCGCGACAGGCGTCCGTATGAAAGACGGGAAGCCGTTATCTTTGAATTTCTACGGTTTTACGGGCGACGCCAACCGGCAGATGGCCGAGGCGATCCAGGGCGATCTGCGCAAGATCGGCGTCGATCTCAAGGTCGAGCTTTATGATGCCACCATCGTATGGGGCAAGCTGCGGACTCAGGATTTCGACCTGTACCAGATGAACTATCCCTATCTCAGCGCTGGCGAAGCGATGAACCTCTACTTCCTCTCCAGCAACATGCCGACCCCCAACAGGATGAACTGGAACGACCCGCAGACCGATCGCCTGATCGAGGAGGGCAATCGCGCGACCTCGCCGGAGGGGCGCTACAGCGCCTTCGCCCAGGCCGGGGCGATCGTCCACGAGGCTGTGCTCTGGAAGCCCCTGGTCAACGAGAAGCTGACAGTGGTGGCGCGGACACGTCTCAAGCCGTTCAAGCCGCACGGCATCAGCGGGGCGGCGCTTTACAACGGATTGGACCTCATGCCGGCGAAGTGACGGCAACGGAGCGAGCCGCCAGCGCCATTCGGCGCGCCGGATGTGGAGCAGACGTCGGAGAGCGCTTGGACGCTCGAGATGCCGTACGTCCAAGGATGAAGTGACGTGACGCGACAGCTATTTTGGCGCTTGGTAAGCTCGCTGCCGATCTTGTTTGGAGTGCTTTTGGCCGGTTTCCTGCTGCTGCAGGTGATTCCGACCGATCCGGCCACCATCATCGCCGGCCCCACCGGGACCGCGGCCGAGATCGATGCCATCCGGCGGCAGCTCGGCCTCGACGCCCCGATCTTGGTGCAGTTCTGGCTCTATATCTTGCGGGTTGCCCAAGGCGACCTCGGGCGCTCGATCATCAACAACGCCCCCGTTGCGGAGGAGCTCGCATCCGCACTCGGCCCGACCGTCGAGCTGATGTTCGCGAGCCTGATCTGGGCGGTGCCGCTGGGCATCCTGCTCGGCACACTGGCAGCGACACGGCGTGGAAAAGCGTTCGATCGGGCTGTCATGGCGTTGTCGGTGGCTGGCGTATCCGTCCCGGCGTTCTGGGTCGGCCTGCTCCTGCTGCAGTTTGCGGCCTATCGCTGGCAGTTGTTTCCGCTCCAGGGCCGCGGCGGGCCGCTCTGGACGCTGCGGGGACTGCACCATATCGCGCTGCCCGCCCTGATGCTGGGCATCATCTTCATCGGCCCGGTCGCACGGATGACGCGGACGGCCGTGGTCGAGGTCCTGGGGGCCGACTTCATCCGCACGGCCCGCGCCAAGGGGGCCTCCGAATTCCAGGTCATCACGCGCCATGCGCTGCGGACGGCGCTGATTCCGGTGGTGACGCTGATCGGCCTTCAGATTGGTTCGCTCCTCGGCGGCGCGGTCATCGCCGAGACGATCTTCTCCTGGCCCGGTGTTGGCAGGCTCGCGGTCGGCGCCATCGTCTCGAGTGATTTCCCCATGGCGCAGGGCGCGATTCTCGTCATCGCCTGCGGCTTCATCGTCGTGAATCTGGTCGTCGATACGCTGTATGGGCTCCTCGACCCACGCATCCGGAGTGGCGCGCGATGAGCACCCAAGTTTCAGCAACGACCGGCGCCGCCGAGCGCCGGTCGCGACCGGGCCTGCTCCGGCGCCTCGCCCGCGACCGCGTCGCCCTGTGTGCGCTCATCCTCCTGCTCGGCATCATCGCTGCGGCGATGTTCGCGCCGTTGCTGACGCCATACGATCCCTATCACACCAATTTGCGGCTCCGGCTCCGACCGCCGGGCGGCGATCATCTCCTTGGAACGGATTCACAGGGCCGCGACCTGCTCACCCGCCTGCTCTACGGCACGCGGACCACTCTCTTCCTGGGGTTTGCCGGTGTCGCCATTGGCAGCTTGATCGGAGGCAGCATCGGCCTGCTGGCGGCGTTCTATCGCCGGCTCGAAGGGCCGCTGATGCGTGTCGTCGATGTCATGCTGTCGTTTCCAGCGATCCTGTTTGGTCTTGCGCTGGCGGCGATGCTCGGCATCGGGATGGACAGTCTCGTGATCGCGCTCGGCTTGTCGGCTTCGCCCCGGATTGCCCGCGTCACCCGTGCCGCTGCCGCGTCGGTGATGCAGGCGGAATACATGGAAGCCGGCCGTGTCATAGGACTGTCCGACGCGGCGCTGATGCGCCGCTACCTCCTGCGCAACTGCGCGGCATCGATCGTCGTCTACTGCACCCTGCAGTTCGGCGAGACGATCCTGCTGGCCGCCGCACTCGGCTTTCTCGGCCTCGGGCTGCAGCCGCCGACGGCCGAGCTGGGCAGCATCGCGGCCGAGGGGCGGAGCTTCATTTTCCTGGCGCCGCATGTGTCGACCGCGGCGAGCCTGCTGATCTTCGTGATCGTGCTGTCCTGTAACGTGTTGGGGGATGCCTTCCGCGACCTCACGGATCCGAAGCTGCGGCGATGACGACAGAAGCACCCCTGATCGAAGTCCGCGGCTTGCGCGTATGCTTCAACACCTCCGCCGGCCAGGCGATAGCTGTCGATGCGGTCGACCTCGCCGTCGGTGTTGGGGAAACGCTGGCAATCGTCGGCGAGTCCGGCTCCGGCAAGAGCGTCATGTCGCTTTCGCTGTTGAGGCTGGTGCCGGAGCCGGGGGCCATCACGGCCGGCGAGATCTTGTTTCGTGGCGAGGATCTGCTTGCCAAACCGGCCGATGCAATGCGCCGCATTCGCGGCGGGCGCATCGGGATGATCTTCCAAGAGCCCAACACCTCGCTCAATCCGGTTCAGACGATTGGCGACCAGATTATCGAAGCCATCCAGCTGCACGAGCCGGCCAGCCGCGCCGCGGCGCATGCCAGGGCACTCGAAGTGTTGCAGCTGACCGGCATCCCCTCGCCGGAAGCGAGGATCAAGGCCTATCCGCACGAACTCAGCGGCGGCATGCGTCAGCGCGCCATGATCGCGATGGCGCTGGCCTGTCGGCCAGAACTCTTGATCGCCGATGAACCGACAACGGCGCTCGACGTCACGGTGCAGGCCCAGATTCTGGATCTGATGCGCGAGCTCAAGACCGAGACCGGTGCTGCCATTATCCTTATCACCCATGATCTCGGCGTGGTCGCCGAGATGGCCGACCGCGTCGCCGTGATGTATGCGGGGCGCATCGTCGAGACCGCTCCGGTCGGGGCCCTGTTCGAGAGTCCCGAGCACCCCTATACGGTCGGGCTGCTCAGCTCGATGCCGGCGATCGAAGGCGACGAGGAGCCGCTGATACCGATCGAGGGCGGCCCGCCCGATCCGCTGGCCCTGCCACCTGGCTGCGGTTTCCAACCGCGCTGTCCCTTCGCCATCGCCCGTTGCGGCACGCAGAGGCCGCCACTCCTTGCCGTGAGACCAGGGCATTCCTCGGCCTGTTGGCGCACGCCGCTGTTGGAAAGCCTTGCACAGGAAGGGCGGGCGTGATACCGATTGCGGATTCCACCACCCCACTTCTCACCGCTGACCGGCTGAGCAAGCAGTTCAGCGTCGCTGGCACGTGGCCCTGGCAGAAGCGGGTCCTGAGCGCGGTCAACGACATCAGCTTTTCGATCGCCCCAGGCGAGACGCTGTCCCTGGTCGGCGAGAGCGGCTGCGGCAAGTCGACGGCCGGGCGCATGCTGGTCGGGCTGACGACGCCCAGCAGCGGGCGCATCCTGTTCGAGGGGCGCGATGTCGCGGCGCTGTCGTCAAGGCAACGACACGATCTGCACCGCAATGTTCAGTTGATCTTCCAGGACCCGTACGGCTCCCTCAATCCACGGATGACCGTCGGCGACTTGATTGCCGAACCCGCCTTGTTGTTCGGCCTGGCCGACAAGCGCAGCGTGGCCGCCCGGGTCTCTGAATTGCTCGGACTGGTCGGCCTGGCGGACAGACATGCCGATCGCTACCCGCACGAGTTTTCTGGCGGCCAGCGTCAGCGGATCGGGATTGCGCGCGCACTTGCGGTCGAGCCACGGCTGATCGTCTGCGACGAGCCTGTTTCCGCACTGGATGTCTCCGTGCAGGCACAGATCGTCAACCTGCTGCGGAGCCTGCAGGATCGCCTCGGGCTGAGCTATCTCTTCATCTCCCACGGCCTTTCCGTCGTCCGCCATCTGAGCCACCGCGTTGCTGTGATGTATCTCGGCAATATCGTCGAGATCGGGCCGAAGGGCGCGATATTCGCTCGGCCCGCGCATCCCTACACGCAGGCGCTGCTGGCTGCCGCGCCCGTGGCGCGACCCGGCGCGCGCCGGGCGCGCGTGGTGCTGGCTGGAGATATGCCGAGCCCGCTAAATCCGCCCAGCGGCTGCCGCTTCCACCCGCGCTGCCCGTTCGCCATCGAGCGTTGCCAGCGTGAGATACCGACTCTTACTTCCGGTGAGGACGGGCGCTTGGTCGCCTGCCATCGCTGGCGCGAGCTCGCCGCGCACCCGGCCGAGGCCCCAAGCGTGCGGCACTCGCCGCGAACAGCACAATTGCTTGCGCTCTACCGCAATGCTGCGGCCGGCTCAGGCCATCGCATCGGGATCAGCTGAACATGCTGCCAATCAACATTGTCCAGATTCTCGACGGGCAGGACGCCCCGGACGGATTGCCGGCGGCGGTAGCGGACCGTCTGGCAGTTTTCCTTGCCGCACGCGGACGGCTCGTTCTGGTCGCAAGACGAGGGGATGCCGTTGTCGGACTTCTGGTTGGGCTCCGGCGCCGGACAACGGCGATGCTGCGCATCGTCTGGTTCTGGGTCGACCAGGCCGAGGCTGACGGCGATAGCCAGGAGGCTGGCCGCGCGCTGATCGCGGAGCTCGAGCGGATTTCGCTCGCAGGCGATGTCCTGGCCTGGCGGATTGCCAACACGACCGGGGAGGACGATATCCGGGCTGCCTTGCGAACGCTGGCCGGTATTGCGGCCGCGGAGCCGGGCTCCGTCTATTCCCAACGCAACCTGCGAAACGACGAGGTCCCGCCAAGGCCGCTGGCCCCACTCTACCCGCAATCCACTGGCTTCACCTGTGGTCCAGCCTCGCTGGCGATGGCTTTCGCCTGCTTTGAGCCCGATTTGCTTCTGGATCGCCAACTCGAGATCGCGTTGTGGCGCGAGGCCACGACGGTGATTGGCCTGGCCGGCCCCGGCGGATGCGATCCGTATGGCCTTGCCCTGGCGGTTGCGTCACGCGGCTATGCGTTGCGGCTGTTCATGAGCACGCCGGAGCCGACCTTGCTCGATCGCGGCAATACGGAAGCGAAGCGCGAGCTGATGACATTCGTCCAGGCCGAGTTCAAGAGCCGCGCGCTCGCATCCGGTATTCAGGTCGAACAGCGCGTTCTTGCTCTTGCCGAGATGCAGGACGCGATCGCCACCGGCGCCATCGCAGTGGTCTTGATCGATCAAGTTGAAACGCACGGCCGGACCGCGCCGCATTGGGTCGTCATCCACGCGGTGCGGGACGAGATCGTCCTGGTCAACGACCCGTGGATTGAAACGGACGCGCAGGAAACGGCGGCTGACGTTGTCGACCTTCCGATCCGCGCCTCGTCCTTGGAACGGATGGCTTGGTACGGCGAGCCAGCATACCGGGCAGCGCTCTTGATCGGGCGCAGAGAGTGAGCCGCCTTCCGTTTCCTCCGGGAAATCCGGTGTAGTCCCCGGCTACAACCGGGTTGAAATTCGTTCTGGCCCCTTGAGAGGACCAGAACATCAAGCGCCGCCGCTCCGCCCAAGGAGCCGATCATCGCGATGCCGCGCATCAGGCAGGCCAGCAAGCTATTAGGGTCGATACGCGGGCCTCTGCTTTAGCGGAGCCTTCGCGCGGCTGATGGCGCGGAGTTGCTGCGCGGCCACGTGATGCCGGAGAGCGCAACACCCAAGCTACGCATGATTGCAGGAATGCGTGCTCCCTCTAGGGGCCTTTCATAGAGATACCCTTGGGCGGAATCGCACCCTGTATCGCGAAGGCGCGCGGCCTGCTCAATAGTTTCGACCCCTTCGGCCGTCGTATGCATTCCCATTGCGTGAGCGAGGCTGACGATTGCCGTCACAATCGCGGTATCGCTCCCGTCGGTTATGACGTTGCGCACAAAGCTCTGGTCGATCTTTACGTGATCGACCGGGAACTGCTTCAGATGGAGCAGGGACGCGAAGCCGGTCCCGAAATCGTCGAGAGCTATCGAGACGCCGGCCTCGTGCAGCTCATTGAGGATCGATGAGGCTGCCGCCGTCCTACGTCCAAGGAACGCCGTCTCGGTAACTTCAACCTCGAAATGGACGGTCGGGACCTGTGCATCTTCCAGAATGCGGAGGATCCTGCTGGCGAGCTTCGGATCCGAAATCTCAGCTGTCGACAGGTTGACCGCAACGCGGCCGCATTCCAGGCCCAGATCCAGCCAGGATCGGATATCGGCAGCGACCTGGCGGATCATCTGATCTCCGAGGGCCAGCGAGATAGCCTGTTCAGAAAAGACCGAACCGAAATATGCGGGCGTCAGGATGCCTTTGATTGGATCCTTCCAGCGCGCGAGCGCCTCGAACCCGACGATCCCGGCTCCATTCAGTGATACCTTAGGCTGATAGAACGGCACGAACTGTTGAGCGGCGAGACCAATGCGCACATCGTGTGCGATAGTGACGCGCTGCTCCATCGTCTCGCGAGCAGCGCTTGTGTAAACTACCGCCTGGCTACGGCCCTGCTCCTTAGCCCGGTATAGCGCGATGTCGGCATCTTTCATCAGCTCAGCGGGCTCGCGATGATGCTCGGGGAAGGAAGCCAACCCAATGCTGACGGTCGTTGAGAGTGCTCGCGTTTCGTGCTGGAACGGAGCACGCAATGCCTCCACGATCTCTGCCGCCCGCGAAATCGCGTCCCGGCCCGTGCCTATCCCAGCGAGGATGATTGCGAACTCATCGCCGCCGAGGCGAGCGACCGTATCGTCCGTCCCTACGAATGTACTGAGCCTGAGCGCTGTTTCCTGAAGCAACAGATCTCCGACAGCGTGACCGAGCGTATCGTTGACGTCCTTGAAATCGTCGAGATCGAGCAGAAGCAGACCCACGCCGGAACCGGCGGCCTCCGCGCGCTCCAGCGCCTCGTTCAGGCGAACCTGGAAGAGCGCTCGGTTTGCGAGGCCAGTCAGCGGATCGTGATTGGCAGTTTGCCAGATCACGTCTTCGGCGGCTTTACGATCCGAGATGTCGAAGGTGAGTCCGATGAGCCGCTTCTCGTCCTTTCGCTCGGCCCGAAGTGCCAGCCATGTCTGCGCGCCTGAGGGGAGCAGGTAGCGCACCTCCGTTGCGCCGCTGCCGTTCACCATAACATCCTGCCAAAATGTCGTGATGTGCTCGTGATCTTGCGTTGGCACCCGCGCCATGAAATCCACAGACGGACCAGACGACAGTCCAAGCAACGTCATAGAATTTTCCGAACGGTCGACCCACTTGGTCTCAAGGTCGAGCTCCCAAGCTGCCATACGGCTTGCCCTAAGGGCGAGCCGTAGACGCTCCTCGCTTACACGGATCGCCGTCTCTGCGGCCTTGCGTACGGTGATATCGGTGAAGGTGCGCACCATCCCGCCGTTCGGGAGCCGGTTCGTCCGAACTTCTAGGACCGTTCCGTCTGGTCTCAGGCGTTCATAGTTCAAGATTTCAACGTTTATTCCTTCGTACTTGATAGCCTGGAGCAGCTTTTCTGTGACCGTACCGAACTCCCCCTGCTCCATCTGCCATCGCTTGACCGCTTCAAACGATGGATTCGAGCGCATTAGGTCTGCCGGCAAGCCCAGCAGGTCGATAACGCGTTGATTGCAAACGGCGACGTAGCCGTTTTCATCTACCATGAGGATCCCCTGATCCACATGCTCAAGGACAGCGCTCAATAATACACTGTCGACGGGGAACGATCGGTTCGCGCACTCGGTCGTCAAGTGTCCGTTCCTTGCCAGCCCTTAGCTGCCAAACAAGGTATGGTTGGGTACTTTCTAAAGTTTAAAAGGATGCGTGGCCTGCTGCCGGTTCTGCGGCGGCCAGTTTTGCCGAGGTGCAGGGTCTCTGCTTGGCGAGCATCAAGCCCAGTGCGATCGCCATGACTGACGACGAATGGCTTCGCAGCAGTTCGAGATCATCCGCGACTGGCCTGCCCCCATCAGGCGGCCCGTTCTAATCTAATGCATGGTGGGCTTGGCGGCCACGGTTGAGATGGCCGGCGAAGCGGATTGGGTTTGTGCAGCCGGCCACACCACAGCGGTCGGTGGTGGATCACTCGACGAAGTCGTAGGACCAGACATAGTTGGGATATTCCGGCCGAAGCCGGATGCATAATCCGTCATTCAGCCAGAGACGGCCTTTCTTCGGTTGCCTGGCCGGCACCTTCATCCCCGGTGCCGCAATCACGCTCGCGGTGACATCGTTCAAGCTTATTGGCGACGGACTACGGGACGCTTTGGATCCGAAACTTTAAGTCCGAACTCGCGCGGCCTGCCGACGCGGCCAACGTCCGCTTTCCAATATCCGGAGGTGGCGCGGCGGAGACCACTCTAGCGACTTTCGTCATCGTCCTTTCGGCGTGGTGGCCCGGCATTCCGCGATCATGGTTTCCCTCATCCAGCGATGAGCCGGGTCGGCATCCATGCGCGGGTGCCACATGGCTGAGACGGCGATGTCGGGCGTCCGGACAGGAAGATCGAACATGACTAGTTTTCCCGCCCGCGTTGCTTGATCATCGAGGCAGGAGGCCGGCACGAGCGCAACCAGATCCGAGCGGCCGGCGACCGTGAGCGTGTCGGGGAAGCCGGGCACGACCGCGACGACAGTGCGTTCTAGTCCCAGCTCGGCCAGGGCATCGTCGACCGGGCCGGTGAAGATCCCGCGGCGGGATGCCACGACATGCCGGCAGTCTGCATAGCGCTGCGGCGATAAAGGGCCGTCGAAGAGGGCGTGCCCGGCCCGCGCCACGCCGACGAAACGGTCTCGAAAGACGAGCTGAGCGCGGATTTCGGGGGCGAAGGCACCGAGCACGCCGAACTCGAGGTCGACCTCGCCATCCCGCAGTGGGCGTGCGTCCTTCTCGGGCTTCGGAGCGAAGCGCAGCCTGACGTGAGGAGCCGTCTTTACGACAGCCGCGATCAGAGGCGCGCAGAACAGCGCAATGAAGCCCTCGCTGGCGCGAATGGTGAAGGTGCGCGCCAAGGACGCGATGTCCGGGCTGTCATCCTGCGGGCTCAGCGTGGCGCGGACCTCGCGATTGAGCTCATGAACACGGTCGCGCAGGGCCATGGCGCGCGGCGTCGGCACCAATCCGCGGCCGGCTCGCACCAGCAGGGGGTCGCCCGTCGTCGCCCGCAACCGCGCCAATGTTCGGCTCATGGCGGAGGGGCTGAGCTTCAGGCGTGCCCCCGCCTTGGTGACGCTGCCTTCGGCCAGAAGCGCATCGAGCGCCGTCAGCAGGTTCAGGTCGAGATCGCTCATCCAGCGAGCTTATCCGGTCCGCCCGGACAAACATAGCGCCGAACGCAAAGATTGTTTGCAGGCCGTGCGTCTGGCGCCTTGTCGTTCAGGGGCGCATCTTTCGCAGACCGCCAAAGATGGAGGTTTCCATGAACGACCTGACTGTCAGAAGGAGAGAAATCATGACCATCGTCGCCGCCGCCGCCGTCACCGGGCCGTTTTCGACGCCCGTCAAAGCCGCAGAAGATGCTCGTCCCGTCATCCTGATCATCGGCGCCTCGCGCGGCCTTGGCCTGGCCATGGCCGCAGCGTTTCTGACGAAGGGCTGGAACGTCGTCGGAACCGTGCGGCGTGATCACACGGCGCTACACGATCTGGCCTCACAGAATCCGGGACGGGTCGAGATCGCCTATGTAGACGTCACCAGCCTCGAGCAGATCGCGGCTCTGCGCGAGCATTTGTCCAGCCACAGCTTCGCGATGCTTTTCCACAATGCCGGCACCGCCGATGCCAATCAGGACCAGAGCATCGCGCAGGTCTCCACGGAAGAGTTCGAGCGGGTCATGGTCACGAATGCGCTCGGCCCGCTGCGCGTGATCGAAAGCCTTGAGGATCTCGTCCCGCCGGATGGGTTGATCGGCGTGATGTCGTCAGGCCAGGGCAGCATCAGCGCCAATGAGAACGGCGGGCACGAGGTCTATCGCGGCTCCAAGGCGGCGCTCAACATGTATATGCGCAGCTATGCGGCCCGGCACGCCAGCGATCCCCGCCCGATGGTACTGATGGCCCCCGGCTGGGTGCGTACCGATCTCGGCGGACCGAAAGCGCCGCTCGCCATCGAAGACAGCATCCCGAAGGTGGTGAACGTGCTGCTCGCGCAGCGCGGCAGGCCGGGGTTGCGCTTCCTGGATCGGGAAGGCCGCACCGTAGCGTGGTGACGCCCCACCGCATCGTTTAGCCCATGCGGACCCATCATGGGAGAACGCCATGACACTGATCGGTATCGAAGAGCATGTTCTGACGCCTGAGGTCACCGAGGCCTGGCACGCGCTTGGCCTCGCTGCGGTCGATCCCAGCGTGGCGTTCCATCCAGCGCGATCGAGCGCCGGCTGCTGGATCTGGGCGAGGAACGGATCGCCCTGATGGATGAGGCCGGGCTGGATGTGCAGGTCCTGTCGCTGACCATCCTGATCACGCAGAGCCAGGTCGTAGCGGACGCGACCCGCTCGATCGGCGTCACGGACTGCGCTCACTCTCCGTCTTCCGGCGCTTGCAAGCCGGGCTAAACCCCGCTCTATCGTCACCCATGATGAGGACGCGGATTGGCGGGGCGATACTGTGACACAAGGCGACACTGCCTCCGCACCACTGTCACTTGCGGCGCTGGGCTGGACGGACTTCTTTGCGGATCAATGCGAACCAGATGACGCCTGCCTCCGGCCTGCGCGAATCGACTCCGTGCACCGCGCCCGCATGAGCGCAATCACGCCCGATGGGCCGATCAGGCTCAAGCTGCCGGTCCATACCAATACAGGCGACTTCACGGTGGGTGACTGGGTTCTGGTGGAGCCCGGCACACATCTGCTGCGGCGCCGGCTCGAGCGCGCGACGGTGTTGGCGCGGCGCATCGAGGGCAGCATGAAGCCGCAGCTTGCCGGGGCCAATATCGACACGCTGTTCATCGTCACCTCCTGCAATGCGGATTTCAACGTCGCTCGCCTCGAGCGCTACCTTGCGCTGGCCAATGAGAGCGGAGCCGAACCTGTCATCCTGCTGACCAAGGCCGATCTCGTGCCGGACGTGCAGCCCTATCTCGACCAGGCCGCCGCCCTGCAGCGCGGGCTGGCTGTTGCAACCGTCAATCCGCGCAGCTCTGACGTGGCGGCTGCGTTCGCGCCCTGGTGTGGTGAAGGCCGCACTCTGGCTCTGGTCGGTTCGTCGGGCGTCGGCAAATCAACGCTTGTGAACGCGCTTGCCGGCACCATCGAGGGCGAACCGCAGCAGACCGGCGATATCCGCGCCCACGACGCTAAGGGACGCCATACCACGACGTCGCGCTCGCTGCATGCGATTGCCAGCGGCGGCTGGGTGATTGATACGCCGGGCATGCGCACGCTCCATGTCAGCGATGCGGCGTCTGGTCTCGAAACGCTGTTCGCCGAGATCACGGAACTAAGTCCACTCTGCCGCTTCCGCGACTGCACCCATGAGCACGAACCCGGCTGCGCGGTCCAAGAGGCGGTCGCCAAGGGCGTGATCGACCCTGAGCGTCTGGCACGCTGGCGCAAGCTCGACTTAGAGAACAGGGCAAGGACACCGGAGGTGAAGCGGCCGAGGGGGAAGGGGCGGTAGGCGCGGCGTCTGATTCGGCCGAGCCCGAACCTCAGCCGCTCGCGCCTTTTTTCGCTGGGCGGGCTCGCCCTTTGCCGCGGTGTCCCAGCTCTGGATGATTGATTGACGTGTTGGCCCGTCCAGGACGTCTCTGGGTGCCGCGGTTACAGCGCCCCTTCCACCACCTCGTCGGTCCAGACCTTGAACCCCGTCAGAGTGTTCGGCCCGAACGTGGTGGCGATGGCGACATCGGCGGCGTCACGGCCGCGCGCGATCAGCACACGGCCAATGCGCGGCACGTTGTTGCGCGGATCGAACATCTGCCAGCCGCCTTCGAGATACGCTTCGAAGGACGCCGCGAAATCGCCGGGTGGATAAGGCGGAGGCGTACCGACATCGCCGAGGTAGCAGGTGCAGTAGCGAGCCGGGATGTTCATCGCCCGGCAGAAGGCGATGGCGAGATGGGCGTAGTCGCGGCAGACGCCGCGGCCTTCGCGGTAGGCGTCGGACGCTGTGCGTGTCACGCTGGCGTCGTTGTAGTCGAAGGTGATGCGCTGGTGGACGAAATCGCAGATCGCCTGAACGCGCGGCGCGCCCGGCTGGGTATGCCCGAAGAGCTGCCAGGCGAGATCCAGCATGCGGTCGCTGTCGCAGAAGCGGCTCGCCAGCAGAAAGACGAGGCTCTCCTCCGGCAGCCGTTCGACCGGCACTTGGCCAGCATGGCGGTCATGGCTTTCGGGCAGGCCGCTATCGGAGATGATCGCGTCGGCTGTGATCCGCATCAGCCCCTGCGGCGCCAGCAGCCGCGTGCACCAATTGCCGAAGCCGTCACGATAGGCACTGACGGGAACTGAAGGCTGGATGCGGATATGGTCTGGTTGGGCTAGGTCCGATACCCGGCTGAAATGCACGTTCAGCATCAGGATGACGGGTGTCGGTTGCGGGAAATCGTAGTCGAGCTGGTAGCCGATCCTGAGTTTCACGTGATGCCTTCTGCGCGGTGATCGCGCGAACATTGGCTGGCCGGTAGACCTGCCAGATCATCATGCATGTTCCTGGCCACGGCGATATAGGCTGCGCTTGATCGCATATGCAGGGGCAGGCCCAGCCCAATGTCCGCTTTCAGGCGGCCTGGCAAGGTCAGGTCATGGCGCGATCCGACCGAGGAGAGCAAACCTTGCAATCCGTTGCCAGATGGCTCAACCACCCGTCAAACGTGCATCGGATTTCGATCTGCTCCTGCAAGGAAAAAGCCGCAATGTCGATCACCGCGCCTTCGGCGCTGGAGAAAACAGCGATCGGCGCGAATACGAGAGCAACGCAAGCCGCGGGTATGCATTTAGCGAACCGGCGCCTGGTAGCCCGCTGGAACCAGTTCGGCTGCGAGATTTCGGACGGATTGCCGGATCCCCTCGAACATCGCGAAATTGACACGGCTGGCCGCGACGAAGATGCCGAGCTTGCGATTGGGCGCAAGCACGACATAGGTCATGAAGCCGCCGAGGCCCCCGCTCTTGCCGAGCAGCAGCGGTACGCCGTCGCGCGCGCGGCTGACGACCCAGCCAAGCCCCATGCCTTCCGAATCCGTGACCTCGACCCCGACAGCACGGCGCAAGCCGTCATGCGGGCGCCAGAGCGCATGGGCCAGCGCCATCGTCGGCTGAGCCTCGCCTGAAAGATGCCAGCGCATCCAGCGCGCCATGTCGTCGGCCGTCGAGTAGAGCCCGCCGCTGGCCGCCATGATGGGCGTCGCCTCCCAGTTCGGATCGGGATTGCCCAGCGGGTCGAGCCCTGTCATCAGGCGCGGCTTCTGCGCTTCCGAAAGCCGAGCGACCGTATCGGCCATACCGAGCGGCGCGGTAATCCTCTCGCGGAGCAGATCGGGGAAGGATTTGCCACCGGCCCGTGCGAGAGCCTCGCCAAGCAACCCGAAGCCGACATTGGAATAAAGCGCGGTCGTGCCCGGTGCGTAGGCCGGTGCGTTCTGTCGCATCCAGCTCCAGTAATAATCCGCCCTGTAGGCGGCAAACGGATTGCCTTCGCCCTTCACGTCCGGATCGGACAACTCCCGCGGCAGTCCCGCCGAATGTGTCGCGAGATCCAGCAGGGTGAAGGGCTTACCGCCGAAGGATTTCACGCTGCTGCCGGTCGGCGCGTAGCGGGTGAACGGGTCGCTCAGACCGATGCGGCCTTGTGCCGCCATATCCGCCAGGAGATCGCCCGTGAGCACTTTCGAGATCGAACCGAGCCGCAGGATCGAGCCCCCGTCCGGCTCGACCTTGCTGCCCGGCGCGGTCTCGCCGACTCCGACGATCTCGGTCTCGTCACCATGGACGACGGCGACGATCAGGCCGGGCGCCCCAGCATTCAGGAACATCGCCGTGGCGGCCATGGAGACGGCATCGCGCAAGGCGAGATCCTTGGGCTGCGCGCCGGCCGTCGCCGTCAGGATGTGAAGCGCTGCCAGAGCGCCGACCGTCTTGCCGATGAATGTCATGATCGCTCCGCTTCATTCTGAGGTTCTGCTGGGTACAAGCCCTAGAACCGGTAGGCCGCGCGCAGGGTCGCCGACTGGTCGAGATAGCGGCTGGCGGCGCGCGTCGTGTATTCGGCGCGGAGCTCGAAGCCCTTCGCGGAGACCAGTTCGAAGCCGGCCGAGACGTTGCCATAGGTATTCGGCAGCCCGGTCTGGAGGGTGAAGGGAGCGGCCGCGAAACCGGCGAGATGCAGCTTCGAGGTCCAGTCGCTGGTCGGCAGGATGCTGACGCCCGCCGAGAGATAGGAGCGCAGCGTCATGCCGTTCAGATCGTGACGCGCGCCGATCTCCAGGCTCGGCGTCGCCATGACGGTGAAACGGTCGCTGCGATGAACCGCGAGATCGAACCAGCCGGCCCCGCTTTCGCGATGGCCGCGCTGCACCGTGTAGTTGAGATCGAGATCGACGAAGGGCTTGGCGTACCAGCTCCCGAAATCCATCTGGTAGGCGGCCCGCAGGCGGCCGCCGCCGAAATCGAGCTGCGGCTCGCCCGTGGCCACCCCTCCCGGCGTCCGCCGCGACGTCTTCGCCATGTCTCGGCCGACCTGCACCGCCGCGGCGAACTGCCAGGGGCCGAGCTGGTGTTTCAACGTGAGACCGCCAATGAAACTGTCATTGTCGATCGTCGAGCCCGCCGTCGTGCTGGTCCGACCGAAGCCATAGCTCGCCGCCCCGCCGAGGAACCAGCCCGGCGCGAACTCTCGCTGCGCCCCGAGGCTCAGCGTGGTCTGCCTGATCCGAAAGCCGCTATCGTTGGCGCTGCTGCCGCGACGCATCCAGTTCGAGCCGATCCGCGCCCAATTGCAGTCCCCCTCGACGAGCGCCGCGCCAGGCCCCGTGAAGGCTGGGCAGCTCATCAGCCGGTTGAAGAAGCCGAACGATTCGTTGATCTGGTTGGCGGACCGTGCACCGGCGCCGTCATTGGCGATCGCATCGACGACGCTGCCGTGATGCGCGAGCGACTCGACGCTCGTGAAAGCATCGAACAATGCGCCTGCACGCGTATCGCCGCTGTCCCACAGCGTCTGGATATGCCGCGCGACACGCGACCGGTCGGCGCTCAGGCCGCCATTGGCCAGGCCGAAATGGCCGTCGACCGTCAGGAACAGGTCGCGCCCGTCCGGGCTCTGGTGAAGCCTGTAGCTATAGGCGGTCGTTCCGCTTTTGAGCGAGAAGGTACCGGTCGGCCGATCGTCGAAATGTGCGACCTGCAGCGACACGCCCGGCCGCGGATTCTGGAGCAGCGGTTCGAGCTGGCCGGCCAGCGACGGCGCGGTGCCCGAGCTTGCGACAGAGATCATGTCGGCGGTGCCGGCGCCGAAATTGACGTCGGCCTGGTAGATTCCGCCCGGGCGCTGCTGGAAGACACTTGCGATGCGCGTCGTCGCGATGCTGCCGCCGCCTGCCACCGCTCCGCCCGGATTGATCGTGCCGGAGTTGAACAAACGCGTCTGATATTGCGCACCCATCGCAAGGACGCCGCCGGGACGGTTGTCGACATCGCTATTGAACGGATCCCCGGTGGTGAGGATATCGCCGATCATGGTTCCGCTGTTGCTGATCGACAGGCCGCCATTCGTCGAACGCCCGGCCACCTTGCCGCGGATCACGCCGGCATTGTCGACGCGCGTGGCGAACTCGCTGATCGCGAGGATCGCCGCATCCTCCTCGCTGGTCACATGCGCCCCGGAAGCAATGCTGATCGCGATCGGCGTCGAGCGATTGTTCAAGTCGGGGCTGGCGCTCATGCTGACAGCAACGATCGCCGGCGCCCCCACCCCGCCCGCATACACGACAGCATCGCGCCCGACGGTGATCTCGACCTTGCCGCCCTTGGTGTTTGTGCCCCAGTCGCCCCGGTTCGCCGCGAGCAGGATGCCGCCGTCCTTGAGGATCGCACCGCCACCCAGGCTCATCGCCACGATGGCAGGTGCGCGAGCGCCAAAGCTCGCGACCCAGCCATTGTCGCCGACGGCGACCTTCACCGCGCCCCCATTGCCGCCGGCGCCTTCGACATTGCTTGGCGCAGACCGGACCAGCCCGGTCTCGTAGGATATCGACGACAGGTCGCCGGCGATGCCGCCACCACCGCCAACGCTTTGCGCCAGGATGCCGATGGAGCCCTGTCCATAGGTTTCGACCGATCCGTCGACCCTGGCGCTGACCGCGCCTCCGTCGCCATAGGTCACCGAGCCGAAGAGAGAGACCGGATTGAGGGTGACGAGGCCCGGTTGCGTCGTCAGCGCGGCAACGCCCCCGCCGGCGCCGACGCTCTGGGCGACGATGCCATGCGCCGCCTTGCCCGTGGTGGCGAGATCGCCACCCTTGCCCAGAGCGACGGCGACGTCCTGACCGTCTCCGAGCGCGCCGTGCGTGGCATTGAGGGTGAGCGTCATCGGAAAGGCGAGCGCGCCCTGCGTAGCCGCCGTCGCGACATAACCACCTCCGGCGCCGACACTCTGAGCGAGAACGCCGAAGGCAAGGTCGCCGGAGGTCCTGACCAGGCCGTCGATATCGACCTTGACCTTGCCGCCATCGGCCCGGCCATGCCCGGTTTCCGCTCCAAGCGCGATGTCATGCGAACCGGCGGCGGGACGGTCGAACACCAGGCTCGCTGCGCCGCCGCCGCCGCCGATGCTCTGGGCCATGATTGCGTGCGACAGCAGGCCCGAGGTTTCGATTCGGCCGCTCGACCTGACGAAGACATGGCCGCCATGCCCGTTCGCCCCGAAGGCACCGACCTTGGTCGCACCGCTGAGCGAGATGGGATTGTTGCAGAGGCCGGCACCGCCGCCGAAACGGGACGCACTGCGCCCACCGCCGCCCCCGACGCTCTGGGCGAGGATGCCGGCCGAGTCCACGCCAAATGTGCCGATCCGCCCGCGGTTCTCGATCACGATCGCATAGTCGGTGGAATCGTTGGCGACGCGCAGCTCGCCGCCACCATCACCGCCGGCTCCGCCCCCGCGGCCGAGGTTAAGGCCGATATTCAGGGACTGGTTGCCGAGCACCGTATGGCTGCTGCCGGCATTGCCGCCGCCGCCGCCGACCGTCTGGGCGAAGATGCCCGGAGCCTGGTCGCCATGGGTCGCGATCTCGCCGCTATTGACGATCTCGACATGGCCGGCGTTGCCGCCGCTGCCGCCGGCACCGCCGACATTGAAGGAGAGGCTCGCCCCGCCTTGTCCCTGCAGGAGCGGCACCGCGTCGAGCAGCGCACGCAGAAAGGTCGTGCGCATGTTGGCATCGGAGAACAGGTCCTTGGCGATGTCCTCGACATTGCGGCCGACGCTGCCGCCATTGCCGCCTCCGCCGCCGATGCTCTGCGCGAAGATGCCGGCCGCTCCGGCGCCGCCCGTCTGGATCGTGCCGCTATTGACGATCCTAACTGCGCCGCCATCGCTGGAGCCGCCGCCACGCCCGCCGAGATTGAGATTGAGGCCGAAGGTCTCGGGGAACTGCCGGAAATTCGCGCCGGCAGCGGCGAGCGTTCCGAGCGCATCGACCAGGGTCGTCGTCAGCGTGCTGATCGAATGGGAATCGACGCTGCCGCCATTGCCGCCGCCGCCGCCGATGCTTTGCGCCACGATGGCATGCGCGCCGGTTCCTGCCGTCCGCAGCGTCCCGGCATTGTCGATCGCGACCGTGCCGCCATGGCTGCCGCTGCCGCCATTGCCGCCGACCGTGACATTGCTGGTGAAGGAGGGCGTGAACTGGCTCGTCACCCATTTGTCTGCCGAGACCGCGCGCAGCGTGCTGATCAGGCGGAAGAGTGCGCTGATGTCACCGCCGATCGCGGATGCCAACGAATTGCCGGTCAGCCGCTCCGCATTGCCGCCGTCGCCGCCGCCTCCGCCGATGCTCTGCGCGAAGATCCCGTAGGACATCTCGCCGCTCGTCGAGATGGTACCGCGATTGGCGATCGTGACCGCGCCGCCGTGATTGCCGCTTCCGCCGGTGCCGCCGATCGTGATCGCGGCGGTCCCACGCTGCGACGGGCTGGTCTTGCCCTGGGAGCTTCCGCCCGCCCCGCCGCCACCGCCGACGCTCTGGGCATAGATGCCGGCCGCGGCGATGCCCGTACTGGTGATCGTCCCCTCGTTGCTGAGGACGACGCCGCCGCCGATCGCACCGAGGCCACCATGCCCGCCGACCGAGGTCGCGACCCCGAACGTCGTCGGCACAGCCTGCGGCGTTCCTTCCGGCAGGGGCACGATCTGCGCGCCGCTGACCTCGGCCAGGGCACTGCCGCCGACACCGCCGCTGCCACCGATGCTCTGCGCGATGATCCCCCGCGCATTGTCGCCCCCGGTGACGATCGCGCCCTTGTTCAGGACGTTGACCGTACCGCCCAAGCCGCCGATGCCGCCTGCCCCGCCAACGGCGACGCCGGTGGTGAATTGCGAGGCTGCGAGCAGGGTCAGGCTCTGCGTGGCGGTGGAGCCGCCGATGCCGCCGCCACCGCCGACACTCTGTGCGACCAAGCCATGCGCGCCGGCGCCCGCTGTCCGGATCGCGCCCAGTTGCTGAACGTCGACGCTGCCACCGGCCCCACCACTGCCGCCGGCCCCGCCAACCGCGACGCTCAGCGCCGCCGCCGCCGGCCCTGTCGGACTGCCGCTGATCGGGACGCCCACGGTGAGCTGCCTCGTCCAGACCGAACCGCCATTGCCGCCGCCACCGCCGATGCTCTGGGCCGTGACACCGATGCTCTGCGCGCCGGCCGTCGTCACCTCGCCATCGTTGATAAGGCTGGCGGTGCCGCCATTGCCGCCGCTGCCGCCGCTGCCGCCGATATTGACGCCGACATTGAGACCGACTCCGATCGCGATCAGATTCGCGGTGCCGCCAGTGCCGCCACCCCCGCCGATGCTCTTGACGCTGATGCCGGTGGCATTGGCACCGAAGGTCGCGACCATGCCGCTATTGCCGACCGAGACGGCGCCACCCGAGCGGCCGCCGCCACCGCTGCCGCCAAGGCTGACGCCGAGCGGCCCGACGCTGATGGCGCGCGCGATACCGGCATCGCCGCCGCCGCCGCCGATCGACATGGCGTCGATTCCCGTGCCAAAGGCGCCATGGGTAGTTACGCTGCCGGAACCCGCATTCCTCACCGAGACGGGGCCGCCATCACCGGCATTGCCGCCGCTGCCTCCGGCGGAGACGAAGCCGCCCTGCGTGCTGCCGCCGGTGGCACCGCCGCCGCCGATGCTGTGCGCGACGATGCCCTTGGCGTTTTCGTTGTTCTCCGGCGCGTCGCCACCGGCGCTGATCGCGCCCGCATTGGTGATGCTGATCGCAGCATCGCTGCCGCCGCTGCCGCCATTGCCGCCGCTCGACCAGATCACGCCGTGGTCGTTACCGCCGGCACCGCCCCTTCCGCCGGTGGCGAAGGCGCCGATGCCATAGCTGTCGCGGCCGATCGTGGTGATGCCGATCGCGTTCGAGATGGTGATCCGGCCAGTGCCGCCGCCATTGCCACCGTCATAGCCTTCCGGCCCTGCGACATGTCCCTTGCTGCCATCGCCGCCGTTGCCGCCGATACTTGTGGCACGGACGCCGAAGGCGCCGTCTCCTGTCGCCGTGATATGCGAAGCGGGGTCGCGCAGGATGATGCTTATGTCGCCGCCCTGGCCGCCGGCGCCGCCGGCACTGCCGGAGCTCAACGGCCCCGCCGGCAACCCGGAGCCGCCATGCCCGCCGATGCTGCTGGCCGCGATGCCGCCGGTCGTCGTCGTCAGCACGCCGCTGAAGGTCAGGTCGATCCGCCCGCCGGCACCGCCGAGACCCGACTCGCCATCATAATTGGGATTGACGCTGTTGCCGCGGCCGCCGCCGCCATTGCCACCGCTTGAGGCGAGGCCAATCGCGGCTCCGACCATGCTCGGCCCCTGAACCGTGATCGCACCGGCTGATATCGTCGAAGCGATATCGCCGCCGCGCCCGCCGTCACCGGCCTTCTCGTTGACGGCCAGATGGCGCGCCGCCGCATCGAAGGCCGAACCGCCCACCGTCGTCGCCCACAGGAAATGGCCCATGACGGTCGCGTTGGAAATGGTCAGATCCGTCGTCAGCTTTCCACCATGGCCGGCCTGGCCATAGCTGTGACCGCCGGTGACGATGCTCGTCGCTCCGCCATTGCCGCCGAGCGATATCAGCGTCAGCCCAGGCGCGAGCAGGCTGAAGGAAGGGGCGGAGGGAATCTGCGGTGTCGGGCGTGCGATGACCGTGATCGCACCGCCGTCGCCACCATTGCCGCCCCAATGGTTGTGGCGGTCCGAGCTTTCGCCGCCCTTGCCCCCGTTGCTACGCAGCAGGACGCCTGTAAGGCCGTGAACGGTCGAGCTCAGCCCATGTGCTGGAAGCTGGGTGGTGATGTCACGCCCCGACTGGCCGTTCTCACCGTTGTCGTTGTGATTACCGGCCGATTTCCCGTCACGGCCGCCCGTGCCCGAATAGTCGACGCAAATGACGGCGTCCGAGGGGCAGCTCTGGGCGAGCGCGGGCCTGCCGGCGAGAAGGTCGGCAGCCGCGATCAAGGCCAGACCGGAAACGGAACAGGACAGCCAGCGCGACGAAAGACCGAAGCTCCTGCCCATCACGGCCCCCTGGAAACGCCCGCCCAATGCTGGAGTTTCCGTGAATGGAGGCAAGCGAAGCCAAAACTGGCAATCCGATTTCGACCGATCGCCGACTGGTGTCGACGAATCGACATACGACGTTGCGCGAGGATTAATTCGATCTTACCGCTGCGTGGGCGGGATGCCTAGAAACCGGCCGCAAGCCGCCGGTCGCGAATCAGATGCCGAGACGCTCGCGCAAGGCTTGCCGGTAAGGGCGAGAGACGCTCCAGACCGCCTCGCTGGCGCGCAATTGGACCATCCACTTGCCGTTGCCGGCATCTGCCGAACCGATCTTGCCGACATGCTTGAGATTGACGATCGCAGTCCGGTGAATGCGGAGGAAGTCAGCTGCGGGCAGGAGCGCGGTCCACAAACCCAGTGGGCGGGCATCGAGTACGACGGAGCCGCCCATGAGCCAGACCTGCGTGTAGTCCTTGGCCGAGCGCAGCCCGAGGATCTCGCCCGGCGCGACACCCCGGACCTCGCCGCCGCGGCGCAGATAGAGCAGCGGCGGAAATGTGCCCGCACTGCGCGCCGGCGTTTCAGTCGAGGAAGGCGCCGCAACGTCTCCGCTGTAGAGCGCCAGACCGATCAATTCGGCACAGGCCGCGAGCGAGATCGCCTCGCTCGTGCTCCATGTCCGTCGCTCTCGCGTCATGTCGAATCCGATGCAAGCCCGTAGTCCGCCCTTGCTCAGGACCGGCACACTCAGGACGCTCTTGTCGCCCTGACGCAGCATCTCGCTCGCCAGCGGGCGGGCGAGCCGCGGCAAGCGCTCGACGTCGTGGATCATCACCGCTTCGCCCTTCATCAGGAAGCGATGCAGCCAGCCGATCATCGTCACCGGGGCGTCCTGAAGGTCCTCGACATGCGATCGCACTCCGTCCCGGCACCATTCATGGGTATTGCGGAAGCGTAGCAGGGCCTCGTCATATTCGAACATCCAGGCCCGGTCGACATGGGCTCGAGCGCCGAGATTCTTCAGGATTTCTGAGACCGCGCTCGATGCAGATTCGCTCAGCAGAGACCTCGCAGCGAGGAACGGCCAGTCCGATCCAGCGCCAGAGGACTCGCCAACCGGGACATTTTCGAAAGACCGCATGCGTTGGCAGAACTCGTGGCGCGGATTGGTCGAGCGGACGGCATGCGCCAAACTCTTTTCCGCCGGCAGGTGGAGTGTCGGGCATGATACGGAAAAAGAAAACCGCCTTTCGAGGGCGCGCATGAACTCTGCCGGCGCCTATGCAGACATCCAGCGCCCGCGAGACCGCAGAGCTGGAGACCTTGCTCGTTTCAGAGCGGCCTCGGGGAGGAGGATATGCTGAACGACGGCACGTCGCCTGTCGATATCTGGCATCGCTCCGAAAATATCCGCTCGTTCAGGCGCTATTGTGCATTGGACCACCTCGATGTTGGTCTGCTGGAATGGAGATCGAACGCCGCCAGCCTTCTCAGCAAGGGATTGAGCTGATCCTGTCAATCGGCAGGGGCCTTAGCGCCCGCCTGGAAGTCGATCCAGCCTGAGCTGCTACGCTGGCTTATTCGGGTATTGCGGACATCGCCACCTGCGGTGACCACTTGGCGAGGCCCCGGGATCTCGCCCATGCCGGATGTCGGCTTCCGGCCGGTGACCCAATGTCCGGACGTGGCGCAGAACGGCAAGCTCAGGTCTTGAGCGTGCGCGGCTCAAAGCGCGCTACAAGGCGATCAATCTCGCGCAGCAATACTCGGGCGAAAGCCGACTCGGTCTTCATCCTGCTGCGGGATGGGTTGGAACGCCTTGAACGGCTCAGCTCTTGCTGCCGGATAAATTCTTAGCCTTCAATCAGCCATTTCAGGATCAGGGCGACGAGATCATCGACTGCTGCTTCCAACAGCATGCCGCCTTCCATGACCTCAGCCGATAGCGCCTCCATCGTTCCAATCAAGCCGACACACCGTCGCTGCACCGCTTTCGAATCGAGTTTCGAAAGCGGCTGGATGGCTGCCGCATAGAAGGCTGCGTGGTCTTGCCGGGTCCGACGCTGGTGAACCTCCATGGTCGCATCACCGCGCAGCGCCGCATCGATCGCATGCCATTCTGGCCCGATCGTCAGCGCGCATTCGAGATAGGCGCTCGACAGGATTCGTGCGATCCGCTCTGGCTCATGCGGGGCGTCTTTTAGGGCGGTCGCCAGGGCCGCGAGCTGCCGATCCATTGCCATCTTGGAAAGAGCGATCATCAGCCCCGAACGAGTCTCGAAGTGGCTGTAGGCGATCGGTTTGCTCACTCCCGCACGTTCCGCCAGCAAGCCGAGTGTCAAGGCGTCCGTACCCTCTTCGCGCACGATGGCAGAGGCAACTTCGAGGAGTTGGGCGCGGCGTTCAGGCCTCGGCAGCTTCTACCCCTAAATTTCCGAGCAGCCTCTCATCCCTTGACTGCGCCGGATGTCAGGCCGGATACGAGGTAGCGCTGGATCACCAGGAAGAAGACGGCGGCCGGCAGTGCAAAGACGACCGATGCCGCCATCATCTCGTCCCACGCGACCGAGTACTGGCTCTCGAAGGATGTGAGCCCGACGGAGAGAACCCAGTTGCCCTGCGTCGCGATCAGGGTGCGCGCCAGAAAGAATTCGTCCCAGCCGGTGATGAAGGAAAAGGCGGTCACGACAACCAGACCGGGGACCGCGAGCGGCAGCGTGACGCGGTAGAAGGCGCCCATGCGGCTGCAGCCGTCGATCTGGGCCTGCTCCTCCAGATCGATCGGAATCCGGTCGAAGAAGCCCTTCATCAGCCAGGTCGCCAGCGGCAGGATGAAGGCGGAATCGGCGATCGCGAGGCCGAGCAGCGTGTTGTAGAGGCCGAGCTGCCGGAAAATCACATAGAGCGGCACCACGATCAGCGTCGCCGGCAGCATCTGCGAGAACAGGATGAAGATGCCGAACCCCGTCGTCATCTTCCCACGGAAGCGTGACAGCGCGTAGGCCGCGTTGATCGAGACGATGGTGCAGAAGATCGAGGTCGCCGAGGCCACGACCGCCGTGTTCGAAAGCCAGGTCAGGACGGCGCGCTCGGTGAATATCTTCTCATAGGCCCTGAATGAAATGCTGCTGGGGATGATCCGCGGCGGCCACACGAAGAGCGAGCCGGTGTCGAGCGACGAGACCAGCATCCAGTAATAGGGAAAGACCACGATCGCCGCACAGAGCAGTGTGAAGGCGAAGGCCGCGACCCTCCGCGGAAGCGCAAACCGGGATGCCGAGCCGACAGGCTCGGTCTTCATACTCATCGTCGAACGAAGAAACGAGGTCATGGGGTCTCCCCGCGGCGCACGATCAGGAAGAAATAGGCCAGGCTGAGGACGAGTAGGATGACGAGCAGGACCGCGCCGACCGCCGAGGCGTAGCCGATGCGCTGGTACTGGAAAGCGACGTTGTAGGTCAGGATCGACAGGGTTTCCGTTGAGCGGGCCGGCCCGCCGCCGGTCATCGCGTAGATCATCGTGACCTTGCGGAATGAGTTGAGGATCAGGATCAGGATCAGGACGACGTTGACGGCGCGCAGGCCGGGCAGCGTGACATGGATGAAGCGGCGGAACACGCCGGCACCGTCCACCATCGCCGCCTCGTATTGCTCATCGGGAATGGTCTGGAGCCCGGCGAGCAGGATCAGCATCGCGAAGGGAAATTGCTGCCAGCTCGTGACGAGAACGAGTGCGGGCATGGCAAGCCCGGCGCTGGTCAGCCAGGCCACCGGCGCGCTCAGGATGCCGGCTTCCACCAGCGCGTAGTTGATGACGCCGTACTGAGCGTCGAGCATCCACACGAAGATGAGCACGGCCACCACTTCGGGGATCGCCCACGGCATGATGAACAGCGTGCGGATGAAGCCTCGGCCCGGGATCTCGCGGTTGAGCAGCAGGGCGAAGCCGAGGCCGAGGCAATAGGTCAGGACCATCGTCGCGGCGCCGTAGATGAAGGTCACCGCGACGGAATTCCAGAAGGCGGGGTCGCTGCCGAGTGCCCAGTAATTGGCGAGGCCGATGAACTCGCCCTGATTGTAGCGAAGCAGCCGCGTGTTGAAGAAGCTGAGCGTGATGCCTCGCACGATCGGGTAGAAGAGCAGCCCGGCCATGATGATCCCGCATGGCATCATCAGCCACACCGGCATCCAATCGAAAGGCTTGGCGCGCGACGGCCGGTCGGCGGCTGGAGAATGGCGGGTCATGCGGCCCCCTGATTGGTATCAGACCGGTTTCTTGACTTCGCTGCTCGATTGGCCCGACCGCAGAGAGCGCTCGCCGGCTGGGAGACCGGACGGCGCGCCCCTGTTGGCGTGAGGGCGCCCGGCCCTCAGCGGGTCTTGGACCAGGTTTCCAGGGCTTTCTGGGCCTGGTTCAGGCCCTCCTCCACTGTCGCGGTTCCCGCATAGATCTTGGCCAGATGATCGGCGGCGATTTGCCGGAACTCGGCCGCGTCGACCGCATAGCCGGGCGGTGCGTAGCCGAGGCCGCCGGGATACTTGGCCGCGATTTCGACCATCTTGCCGACCCAGGGATTGCCGGCGAGGAACTCAGGGCTCAGCTTCACGTCCGTGCCGGGGATTTGCAGAAGCTTTTCGACATAGGCGCGCTGGGCCGGCTCGGCATTGATGATGTCGAGATACTGGCAGGCCTCGGCCTTGCGCTTGGAACCGGCGGGAATCGTGTAATAGGCGCCGCCGGTGATCGCCGCATGGGTCGGCGTCGGCATCACCGTGAAGTCGACCTTCTTGGCGAGCTCCGGATTGGCGCTGCCGACCTGGACGATCACCCAGGGGCCGTCGAAGATGAAGGCGACCTTGCCCTCGGCAAACATGGTGCGGATCGCATTGGCGTCGAGCCCCCTGGGGCTCAGCTTCTCGTCGAGGAAGCGCTTGATCCAGGTCACGCCCTGGATGGTCAGCGGGCTGTTGGCGGTGATCGTCCCGTCTGGCTTGGACCAGTCACCGCCCAGACCGACGATCCATTGCATGCTCTGGAGATAGGGAAAGAGCGCGTTCGACATATTGTTGGGGAAGCCGTAGCCCCATTGGCCAGTCTTCTCCTTGACGGCCTTGGCTGCAGCGTAAAACTCGTCCGGAGTGGTGGGGATGCGCTCGACGCCGGCCTTTTCCAGGAGATCGCGATTCACGATCATCGACTGCGGGCTCATGGTGAGCGGGATACCGTAGGTCTTGCCGTCCTTCTGCGCGTATTTCACCGAGGGCAGAAGCCGATCCTTGAACGACGAGGCCGCGATGCAATCGTCCAGCGGAGCGAGCACCCCTTCCCGGATGAGGGGGGCGAGCATGTTGGTATAGACCGGCATCAGGTCCGGCACGTCGCCGGCGGCGATCTGCGTGGTGATGACGTTCTCGAAATTGGCCGGGGACAGGACGGTCGCCTCGACCTTGAGACCGGGGCGCTTGGCCTCGAACTCCGCCTTGCGTTCCTTGTGCCAGGCGCCGACCTGACCTTCCTCCCACATCCAGCTCGGATATTTGAACGGCGCGTTCTGTGCGAGGGCCGAGCCGGCGAGAAGCGCGGCGCAGCAGGCGCCGAGAATTGCGGATTTCATGAGCCATCTCCCGTGCTGGTATCATGGAAATCAACTGGTATTATGATATCGGCTATTGATGCCGTTTTTCTTTACCAATATCATACATGTCTTATGGAGCGGCGCAATCCATGATTTTGGACAAGACCGGACTGATGGAGAGAGTCCTGCGCGATGCAATCGAGCAGGGAAGGTTTTCGCCCGGCAGCGCGATCCCGTCCGAACGGCAATTGATGGAAGAGCACGTATTGTCGCGCACGACCGTGCGCAGGGCGATCGATGCACTGGTCGAGGCCGGGCACCTCGAACGCAGGCCGGGTAGCGGCACCTTCGTTCGCGACCGACTGGCGAGCATTCGCCCGGACAGGCTCCGGCCCATGCGGCTGGCCCTGATCATCCCGACCTTCTCGAAGTCCATTCTACGGCGAGATGATCGACGGTATGGAGCAGGCGGCGCGCAGCCACGACCTCAAGGTCATGGCCAGCCAGTCGGAGTACCGCCAGGACAGCGAGAACGAACAGCTCCTGGAGGCGGCAAAGGACCCCACCATTGCGGGCGCCATCGTGGTGCCCGGTGCCGTCGACGGGCCGGCGCCGGGGGCGCTGCGGCTGATCGAGGCCGGCAAGCCGCTCGTCTATGTCGGGCGCTGGCCGAAGGGCCTGAAATGCGACACCGTCTGCACCGATTATCTCGCTGCGGCCAAGCTGGCGGTCGAGCACCTGATCGCGCTCGGCCATCGCTCCATCGCCTATGTCGAGGGCGCTCCGCATTTCCAGGGCTTCTCGCCGCAGAGCGGCTATAGCGAGGCCCTCAGGGAAGCGCGCATCGCGCAGCGCCCGGAACTGGTCTGCCTGTCCGACCTGCCGCCCCAGGAGGCCGGGCAAGCAGCCGTGTCGGAACTCATCCGCCGCGGCGTGGAATTCACCGCCGTCTTCGCCCGCAACGACGTGACGGCCGTCGGCGTCATGCGCGCCCTGCGCGAGGCCGGTCTGAATATCCCGGCGGACGTCTCGGTGGCGGCGATCAACAACAGCCTGCTCGCGCGCTCGCTCGATCCGCCGGTCACGACGGTCGATCCCTATCCCTCGACGCTCGGCCGCCTCGCGCTCAAGCTGCTGCTCGACCGCATTCTCGGAGGCTATGACGGCCCGCCGATCCGGATGACCCTGGAGCCGTCGCTCAACCTGCGCGAGTCGAGCGGGCCGCCGCCCGAGAAGGCGCGCGCTCATGGCTGATCATCTCTTCGCGGTCGGCAGCTTCACCGAGAGCTATGCGGGGTTTCGCGCGGTCGGCGAAGGGCTGTCGCTGGTTCGGCTCCGCAGCGATGGCGGGCTCGACATCGTCGATCGCCTCGATAGCCTGCCCAATCCGTCCTTTCTCAAGCCGATCGCCGGCAATCGCCTGCTCGCGTCAATCGAGGTTGACGATTCCCGGAACGGCATCGCCACTATCGTCATCGATGCGGGGCGACTGTGTCTCCAGCATCATCAGCCGACCGTCGGCAGGGTTCTCTGCCATGTCGACGTCGATCCGACCGGACGCTGGCTCGCCGGCGCCTGCTATGGCAGCGGGCACGTTTTCGCGGGCCCGCTCTGCGCGGGAGGGCCGTTCAGGGATGTGCTGAGTACCGTCCGGCGCAGCGGCCATAGCGTACACCCCATCCGCCAGACGGTGTCCCACCCCCACGCGGTCCGCTTCTCGCCTGATGGCCGCTGGATCGTCGTGCCCGATCTCGGGACCGATGAAGTCGCCTGCTATCCGTTCGCGGAAGGCCGGCTCGACACAGCGCGAGTGAACGTGTGGCATGCTCCTGCCGGATCGGGCCCAAGGCTTGCCCGCTTCAGCCGGGACGGCCGCCATCTTGTCCTCGTCCATGAATTGACCAGCGAGGTCTCGTCACTGCGCTTCGATGACGGCGTCATGGAACCCGTTGCCCGCATTTCGAGCCTGCGAACGCCTTTCCCCGGCGAGAACACGGCGGCCGGGCTGCATTTGGCACCCCACCTTGAGTGCCTTCGTCGTTTCCAATCGCGGCGCCCAGACCATCGCCTTCTTCCATTTCGACGTTGACAGCGGTCTGATCTCGCCTTGGTTCGACATTCCCAGCGGCGGGGACAAGCCACGCGATTTCGCCTTCTCGCCCTGCGGCCGCTGGGTCGTCGTGGCCAACCAGAACGACGACCGCCTCGTCGTCTGGGAGATGGACTGGATGGCGGGCAAGGGGCGCAGCGCGGGCGAGGGCCTGACGGTGGGAACCCCGAGCTGCGTGGCGTTTCTGCAGGATCAGAGGCAAAATTCCTGAACGAGCCCTCGAGCATGCTGGAAAATGGGCCGGAGAGCGCGCCGCCTCACGGCAGGTGCACAGGCGCGCATGGTCTGTTTTGAAGCAACTTAAGGCAAATGGTTTTACAGCGCGGCGTTTGCCTGTCGCGCGTGACAGCCCTTCGACGATCTCGTCCCAGCGGCGGCTGAGATCGTTTTGCCGGGCATAGTCCTGACCATCCACATGCATCAGTTTGCCGAAACAGATCTTTGATCTGTTCTCGGAACTCCCGAGTAGACCGGCATTCAGCAAGAGACGAACCAAGGCATAGGGCGTCGATCTCGGCACGTTGATGGATTTGGAGAGATCGGAGATCCGAATTGGCTCGCAGCGCTCGTGCAGATGCGACAGTACTTGGGAAACCCGTTCTATAATGCGCTCGCGACTGACGTTCGCCGTTTTCGTCCGGCTAGTCGTTCTCTTCCCGTTTCTTGGATCATGCGTAAGCAGCCGCTTGAGCGAAGCAAGATTCGAGTCTTTTATATGGGACAAATACATTCACTATCATGCTGAAAATTTAAAAAGTCTATACCATATGTCCGTGGCGTTCTTTGCCGAAGCTTGACGTAATAATTCTTCAAGATAATCATCGCGCACTACAAAATTGTATTTTTCATAGCAAAATCGAACAATCAATAAAGAAAATTTCTATAATCTCGTGCTTAAATCGAGTTTATATGGAGGTGTTTATGGGTATTAAATCAATTAGTGATGACGACCCACGCTTCAGGACGCTTGTGAGGGGATTTAATCAGCGTTGGCCGGCCGAAAAAACTGATTCACCAGAGAAAATATACATTGCAAAATCGGCAGGAGAAGCAAAAGAGGCCCTACAATCTGCATTTTCCCTTGGATTGCGCCCAACTATTCGGTCCGGCGGGCATTGCTATGAAGATTTCGTTTCAAATAACCCAGGGGGCGCAATCATCGATGTCGGCCTCATGGCGGGCATCGAAAAGGATCCCAAGATTGATCCGGCGCCCGAGAAGCCCCGCTCCTATCGTTATCGTGTCTGGGCAGGAAGCCAGAATTGGGACGGAGCGGTGGCGCTCTACAAGCTGGACAACAAGTGCCTGCCCGGCGGCTCCTGCTATTCGGTCGGTGCCGGCGGCCATATCAGCGGTGGGGGCTACGGTCTCCTGTCCCGCATGCACGGGTTGACCGTCGACTGGCTTGCCGGCGTGGATATCCTGGTTGCCGACAAGAAGGATGGAAAGGGCAAGCCGATCGTTCGGCTTGTCCACGCGAACAAGGATCAGAACGCAGATCTCTTCAAGGCTTGCCGGGGAGCTGGTGGTGGAAGCTACGGGCTCATCACCGCGTTCTATTTCGATGACCTTCCCGAACCGCCCCGCCATGTCGCGCTCCTGATGCTGCAGTTCCCTTGGAAGCAGTTCGTTGCCGACCCGAAAGACCCGAAAACCAGGGAGAAAGACGCTGAGAAATTCCTTGGCTTTCTCAACAAGTATGCCGCCTATTTCAAGACTTCCGACAAGAATCCAGCCTCCTATGGGCTGTTTTCTTTCCTTAAAATAACCCCATATGTTGCCGGCAACATTGCGCTGACCGTCCAATATTGTGACGATTCGGGGCGGCTGAAGGATACGGAGCAGCTGGAAAAGTTCATCAATGACATGACGAATGGCTACGAATCCGGCCATTTGGATGACGCCATGCCCACGGCCCAGATTCCATTCATCTGGCCTGACCAAGACGAACGCCTCGCGAATCTCCGTAAGGGGAGCGTTGTTCTCGATTGGCTATATGCGACGCAATCTCTGAACGGGTCTGGCAACAACCAGCGGGGAAAATACAAATCGTCCTATATGAAGGATCTTTTCACGATCGATGAGGCCAAGGCGCTGCTCGAGCATCTCGTTTACAACGAGGCGGCGCAGAAAGATCCGGATTTTGTGCAATCCCGTATTTCGATCGACTCTTATGGCGGGGCGATCAACCACAAGTATAAGGGAAATCCACATTTCGATCCGGCGGCCAATCAGACGTCGGTGTCGCAACGGTCATCGATTCTGAAGCTCCAGTATCAGACTTACTGGATGGATCCCAATAATGATCAGAAGCACCTCGACTGGATGCGGAACCTGTACACCGCGGTTCACCAGAAAGATGGCTTAAACGGTACGCCCTATCCGGGCGCCCGATATGAAGGTTGCTATATCAACTATCCGGACATTGATATGCTGAACGGAGAAAAGCCGGGCGCGACGGATGCGCAAGGCAATCCCTACGATTGGGGCACGCTCTACTACGGCAAGGCGCTGTTCTCTGAGTTGAAGACAACGAAGGGAAAGTACGACCCCTACAATTTATTTCATCACGCGATGTCCATTCCGCTCGACGGGGCTCGGGGAGGGAAGGGCTGATGGCAAATCGAAGCTATATCAAGAATGTGAAGCCCATCGGCTTTGTGTCGCCCGAACCGACATCCACGAGCGTCCTGGTTGGCGCCGACGGAATGGCCTGCCCCCATTAGGTGGTCCGGTTCAAGTCTACATGGTGGACTTGCTGGCTACGGTTGAGGTGTCCGGTGAGGCGGGTTGGGTTTGCGCAGCCGGCCACAGCGAGCAGCGCTGGTGGCCGGCAGCCGAACGAGGAGTGCGGGCGCCGGGTATCATGGTACTGGCGCCAGCCCTCGACGACGATCCAAGCCTTGGCGAGGCTGTAGAACATTCCACCGTTCAGGGACTGGTCGCGAAGCCGGGAGTTGAAGCTCTCGCAGTAGCCGTTTTTCCACGGCGAGCCTGGCTCGATGAAGTCCGTTTGGCGCCGACCGTTATGACCCAATCCCGCACCGCCTTGGCGACGAACTCGGGACTGTTGTCCGAACGAACATGCCCAGGCACGCCGCGCAGGATGAAGAGAGCCTTGCACCTCAAGGATGGTCTCTCTCAACTCATCCGGCAGATCATCCGCCCCCAACCCGGCAGAGTACGCTTCGCTGCCAGGACAACGCGCGAAATCGATATCCAGATTGATGGCGATTTCACTGGAGGCACCCCCAGTCGCGATCGGTGCCGAGATTGGTGGGCCGCAGAGCGGGATCCAGCACGGACTCCGCTTCGTCGTCGGGCCCGGCCTCGATCAGAAGGACGCTACACGCCGGGTTTTCGGCCAGGGGCGGGCAACCACCGATCCCGACGAACCGGCGCCGCATATGATGAAGTCGTAGGCGGTCTCGAGGTTGGCTCTGCGCTCCGCCTGGTTTTGGCGTGCGCGTCTTTCGAAGCCCCCGGCATCGCCGGGGGCTTAGGTGTCAGTCATCGTTCGATCTTTCCAGTTCGGCGCTGGGCAGTTTCGGGGACCGCGATACGCGGCTGGCCGTTACTTTGCGGCGGACGCTGTCTGGCGAGCGGCCTGGTCGATCACATCGGCGACGACCTTGGGCTGGGTCATGAAGAGGGCATGGCCGGCCGAGACCTTCGTGACCTTGGCGCCCATGCGCTTGGCCATGTGATCGAGCATCGCCTGATCGAAGGCCTTGTCCTCACTGGCGATGACGGCCCAGCTCGGCTTGGTGCGCCAGGCGGCGTTCTTGAGCTTGGTGCCGAAGGCCGAGAGGTTGATCGGCACCTGCGAGTCCCGCATGAAGGCGACATCCGCATCGGAGACATCGTGTGCGAAGCCAGCCTTGAACTTGGCGCGGTCGACGAAGGCGAAACCATCCTGCGCCTTGTCGAGGACGAACTCGGTCGCCGGGGCGAATCCCTCATATTGCTGGGCCGTGGTCTCGCCGGCATCCGGAGAGAGGGCCGAGACATAGACGAGGCCAGTGACCTTCGGATCGACGCCCGCTTCGGTGATGACAGTGCCACCCCAGGAATGGCCGACGAGGATCGTGGGGCCGTCTTGCCGGTCGAGCGCCCGCTTGGTGGCCGCGACGTCGTCTTCGAGCGAGGTCAGCGGGTTCTGAACGATCGTCACGCTATAGCCGCGAGCCGTCAGCAGGTCATAGACGCCCCGCCATCCCGATCCGTCGGCAAAAGCGCCATGAACCAGAACGACATTCTTGGCAGGCTGCGCCGTGCTCGCAGTCTGAGCGAGAGCGGCCTGCGATATGCTGCCGATGGCGGCTGCGGCGAGAAGGGCGTTGCGGATGGACTTGTTCATGACAGCTTTCCTTCGTTTTAATATCGCAGCAACTGTTATTGCGATAAAAGATTTGCCGGTTACCGCCATGCTTGTCAATAAGACATTTGTCGCGATATATGTTTTCGAGGTCACGGTTCCGTGAACCGCAGTGAAAGGCCTGCCGATGACCGATGCGACCACCGCCCCACCAGTGCCGCTGGAGGACCAGCTCTGTTTCTCGATCTACTCAGCCGAGATCGCAATCCAGCGGGCCTATAAGCCGTTGCTCGATGGCCTAGGGCTTACCTATCCGCAGTACCTCGTTCTCAACGTCCTCTGGCGCGAAGACGCCCAAACGGTCGGCGGCATCGCTCAGCAGCTTGCCTTGGAGTCCAGCACGTTGACGCCGCTGCTCAAGAGGATGGAAGCCGCGGGCCTACTGCGTCGCACCCGCAATCCCGAGAACGAGCGCCAGGTCATCATCGCGCTCACGCCGGAAGGTGACGCACTTCGCTTTCGTGCCGGCTGCCTGAACGCAAATCTGCTTGAAGCGTCCGGCCAGACGGTCAGCGAACTTGGGAAGCTCAACCAGCTGATCCGGCAACTTCGCGACGCAATCTATGCCCATACCGGTGCTCTAGGCGTAGGAGGGCCGGGTATGGACCCCGATCCCAGGAGCTGATGCTAAGGCAGAGGCCGCCTAGACCGTCGGCACGGTCCCACCATCGATGACGTATTCGGTTCCGGTGATGCTCCCCGCTCGGTCCGAGGCGACGAAAGCAATCAGGCTTGCAACTTCGTCGGTGCTCGCGGGACGACCGATCGGAATTCCGCCGAGGGAATCCATGATCATCTTCGTGCTCGTCTCGACGCTGACGCCCTGTTGCTCGGCGAGGCGCTCCGCGAAGTGAACCGAGCCCTCGGTGGCAATCCATCCCGGCGAAACACGGACGACCCGCACGCCTTTGGGGGACACCAGCTTCGAGAGGCTCTTGCTGTACGAAGAGAGCGCGGCCTTCGCTGCGGCGTAGCCGATCGTCGCTTCCGGCAGCGGCATGACTCGCTGGATGGAGGTGACATGAATGACGACACCGCTGCCTTGTGCAGTCATCGCCGGCACCAATTCACGATCGAGGCGAATGGCCGGCATCAGGTTGAGGTCGAGCTCCTTGCGCCATACCTCATCGGTGAGCGCCTCGTACCCTCCTGCCGGGGCGGAGGAACCGCCCAGCATGTGCACGATGATGTCGACTCCGCCCAAGCGCTCTCGGACGGCCTGTGCCAGCTGCGCGCAGCCCTCCGGCGTCGTGAGATCGACGCCGACGAACATCTCGGCCGGCAGGTCTTCCGGCTTCGACCTGGCGCTGGTCAGGACCCGGGCGCCCAATTCGCGGAAAAGCTTTACGGTTGCGGCGCCTGCGCCACGCGTGCCGGACGTCACGAGCGCCCGCTTGCCTTCGAGGCTGATGAACGGGTTCATGGGGTAATCTCCAACTCGCCGATCTTGTCACCCTCCAGGCGGAAGAAATAACGCAGGTCGATCGGGCTGCCCGGGAAGTTGCCCTGGACGTGGCAGGTCACGACGGTGCGGCCGCGCTCGCGTTCGATCGCAATCGGCGTCGAAGTTGCTGTGAATTTCTTCGAATACTCCACGTTCCACTGACGGATTTCGTCCCTGCCAGTGTGGACGTGGTTCTCATCCCGAACAGTAGCGGTGTCCGAAAAGCAGTCGGCCATCGCTTGAGGATTGGGGTCGAGATCGGCGGTGAAGTATCGCGCGATTGGCGAAGGCAGTTCAAGGGACATTGTTGACATCCTCAGCGTTGAATTCTGCAGACCTGGCCGCCGGCTGACCTGTTGAGATCTTGCATCAGCGGTTGCTTTCACGGACATCAACTTAGCGATGGACAGTGGGACTGATAATCGGGATAAATTGGGATGAAACGTTGCGAAATCCGGGACAATGATCGGCCATAATCTCATCGAGCTGGATGCCGTCATGGCGGTCGCGCGTCGGAAATCGTTCCGGGCAGCGGCTGTGGAACTGCAGATCTCCACGACGGCGCTGAGCAATCTCATCGCGAAGTTCGAAAAGCAGCTCGGTGTCCGTCTGTTCAATCGGACGACCCGGAGTGTCTCACTCACTGATGCCGGGCGGAACTTCGTCGAACAGATCGGCCCTGCTCTCGTTGAGATTCACAGCGCCATGGACAGCGCCATGTCGCAACAGGAGGTACCGTCCGGGACGATCAGGATCAACGCGTTCCCGACCGCAGCGCGGGAGATTCTGGAGCCGCTGGTATTGGAGTATCTGCGCCGATATCCGCAGGTGCACATCGACCTCGTGACCGAGGGGCGCTTGCTCGATGTGGTGGCCGACGGCTTTGACCTCGGCGTCAGAAGCGCGGATTTCGTGCCCAGCGACATGATCGCTGTTCCGATTGGCCAGGCACGATCCTACGTCGTTGTAGCTTCACCGGCGTATCTCGAAGCGCACGGCAGACCACAGGTGCCGCTCGATCTGCTCAATCACACCTGCATCCGCATCCGACTGCCAAATGGCGGCATCTACAAGTGGCACTTCGAGAAAGACGGCGAGCCTGTCCAAATCGACGTGCAAGGCCCCATCACCCTCGACGAGGCCAGCCTTTCGCGGACCGCCGTCCTGCGCGGGATCGGCCTGGGTCTATTTATGGAGTCGGACGTCCGTGAAGACATCACAACCTGCCGCCTGATCCGCGTCCTCGAAGACTGGATGAAGCCCGTGGCGCCCTTGTGCCTCTATTATCCCGGGCGCAAGAATCCGTCCGCCGCGTTCAAGGAATTTATCAGCCTCGCACGCGAGTTCACCCCGGCTATGAATGCCGATCGGAGGTGACGCGGCAGCCAGATCACGCTGCGACGAAAGTCCGCTTGTGGGCAAGTGCCGAGAGTCAGCTTGTGGCGCAGGGGCGACGGATCGGACTGTCTGTGATGAAGCCGTAACGCCTGGCTCGTCTAACGGCTTCGATTCGTTGACCTCGATTTCCTGTCCCAAAAACTGCTATCCCGCGGCGCTTAGGCTTGTATTTTGGAGAGAAAGTCTGCGTATAAATCGATCCATTACGCAACGAAATTACACTGATCCTTCGATGCGAACTAGAAAAATTCTAAATTATATAGACGGCAGGAGGGGGCATTGAGCATCTTATTGCAACGGTGGATTACTTTTTTGGGGTTGGGCGCTAGCTATCTAATTCAATTGCACTTTGTGCCTGCGGCGGCATTGAACGTTGCTGCCAATGTTCATCCCTTCACCGTTCTCAGCTTCGCGGTGCTGTTCATTTTAATCGGAATAGCGCTGGAGATCAAAAAATGGCCGGGTGGAAGGGTTATAGTATCGATTGGTTTCTTCGTTTCAGCAGCGATGCTGCTCTATACATCCGTTCCGATCGCCGTCCTGTGCATCATGATATTTGCGACGGTCCTCGCGTTGCTCATCACAGCGCGGGTCGGGTTGATCTGGTTTGTCCTGCTTTGCGGGCTGGCCGGCGGCATTGTCGGCCACGCCACGCGCGATTGGGAGCTTGCGGCGGCAGGAGCGCTGGCATCCGGACTACTCTTCGTTGCAATCAACTACCTTGTTCAGCTCGTTACCGACCACACAAACGAGCGTGCGCAGCTGATAAAACATAGAAGGGATATATCGCCAAAGGTGATAGCCACGTCCCTGGCCTTCTACTGGCTGCCAACTGTCGCTCTGGTGGCGCTCGGAATGTGGGTCAATAATTCGATCCAGATTTTCGGGATCCAAAAGGTCTACGACGCCCAGATCGTCAGGAAGAAGCCGGTTGAGGCCGGCGCGAAGGCACCAACTCTCGAAGACAGCGTCATCTACACACTGGAGCAACACCGCGCAGAGAAGCAGAAGGAGTTTTTGCAAAAGCTTTCTGAAAGCTCCGCATCGGCGGCTAACGCATCGAAGGTCTTTCCTGGCGTTGTCGCTGAACAAATGGAGCTCTTGAGGCCAGGTTTGATCGATACCGGCCGCTGCAGTGGCGCAAAGGCAAAAGTCTGGAAGTTTCACATACCTCTCGGTTGGCTATGCGTGATGGCTTTGGACGCCGCGAACGATGGAATTCAAACGTCGTTCGTGAACGCCAAGGCCAAGGCCGTAGCTCGTGCCACAGAGAAGGCAGCGAAGTTCAGCAAAGTTCAAACGGTGGCAGCCGAGGAAGCTCGCAAGGCTGGCCCGGAGTTGGTCGATGTCTTTTTTGACGAACTCACAACGTCGGCCAGATACACCTTCTTGATATTCAATACCCTGGCGCTCGTGTCGTATGTGTTCCTTGCGGGAGGTATCCTAGGCGCACTCAACCTAACGCTCGGCCGGATCCTGTTCGACCACACGCTTTCCCCCCGAAAGGGCAGGAAATCGGCGCTGGCTTTTCGTCTTAGCGATAGTGCCCAGCCCGCAAAGCGGTTGAACTTCAAGTCATATCACCAGGTACCGCTGTCGGCCTACGCCATTCCATCGAAAGGAAATGTCGACTGGTATGTTGCATTCCAGGCCATGCGTGCGGGCCCTGGAACGCATATGCGGACCAGCGCTCCGTGCCCGGCCTCGCTTCTATTTTCACGGGTTATTGCCCGGCGCTACCTGATGACCAAAATCACGGTGGAGCCGAATTACCCAAATAATAATGGGCCAATCATATCGAGCCCAGGTGATCTCAAGCTGATCCTGATTGAATTGGTTGATGGGCAAGAAGTGGTATTCCGTGTGCCCGATCTCCTCGCTTTCACCAGTGAGACCACGCTTGGCTCTACATACACGGCTCATATTGCGACGCACCTACTCGGGCTAGGCTCTTTCTTTGCGACTGCAAAAGGCCCGGGCTGCATCGTCCTTTGTTCGGAAGGCCAACAAGTGCATGGCCTTTCGAACGGAACGTCGGTTCCGGCGGAGAGCCTCCTGTGTTGGGACAGGAGGACCGAATTCACGCTGGGCCAGGAGCTTACCGTAAGGGGGATGTGGCTGAATGACCCATCCGTCGTAGGTAACTCGGTAGCCGACGCCGCAATTCTCGATGAAGGGCGGGCGAGTGGGACCGGCCTTTTCCGGCGCATCGTGAAGGTCGTGCGCTACTTCTTTCTTCCGTTTTGACGTCTGGGAGGGCGCACTCAGTTATATCTGCGCGAGTAAGCAAAAATAGCTTGCTCGCGCAACGATATCCGACAACTAGGAGAATCAGTTTCCACCCAGCTTGTGAAAGTAAAAAGTCTGAAAATAACGAAACGATTCTCGACCTGGTTGCGGGGATCGTCTCCGCCTTTGTAGCGCATAACAGCGTTCCCACGTCCGAGCTGCCGGCGTTGATTGCCAGCACGCATGCGGCTCTTGCCAGTCTGGGCAAGGAGCCGATTGCCGCGGTGGAGGAGAAGCCTGTCCCGGCCGTCTCGATCAAGAAGTCGATTTCGCCGGACTTTTTGATCTGCCTCGAGGACGGTAAGAAGTTCAAATCGCTCAAGCGTCATCTGCGGACCGCGTATGACATGAGCCCCGACGAGTATCGGGTGAAGTGGGGGCTGCCGACGGATTATCCCATGGTAGCCCCCGCATATGCCGACGCGCGCTCCCAGCTGGCAAAGTCCATGGGCCTGGGTCAGCAGCGCCGGAAGACCGCGGCAAAGCGCCGAACCGGCAAGACAGCCGCGTAAGGCTAGTTCGGCAGCCCCGGCTGATCGTTTTTGGCCGGGATTGCCAACATTGGCCCCCTCAACCGTGACTGCGGGGCGAGCCACACGTCGTCCCAGCCGCATCGCGTCGGATGGTTTGACGGATGTGTTGCGACGGGAACTGGCGCAGGGCCGACGAGTGCGCGCTTGGAGGGCTCATCTGCAACGACGCGGCAGAGGCCGTCTGCATCGCCGCCTTCACCGACGTCGACAACAAGCTGCTCGATGGAGGCGGCAGCTACACGCTCACCTTCGCGAAAGGCGCCCTCCCTCCGTCAACAAGTTCTGGTCGGTGACGATGTACGGGCCGGACTACAACCTCGTCCCCAACCCCCTCAACCGGTTCGCGATCCGGGACCGGACCCCCAACGTCAAGCAGGGAGCAGACGGCTCGACGACCTTCTATCTTCAGGCGACCTCGCCTGGGCCCGAAAGGGAGGCAAACTGGCTTCCAACCCCGGACCGGGCGGTTCGGCATGTTGTTGCGCGTCTACGTGCCAAAACAGCCAATCCTTGACCGAAGCTGGCTCCCGCCAACTGTCAGGAGGCTCGCTGGCTGAGCCCCCGCGCCCCTTTATCGTTGGCCTTCGGGAAGGAACTCGACCGGGCAATCGGCTTCCTCGGCGTCGCCGCCATCCACGAGATCGCGGCCCCTAAGCCGCTGGACGTCGGCGGTATCGGTCTCGGATCCTCCGGAAGCGGCAGTTCCTTCCGATGATTCCAAACCTGTCGTACCCCGTCAGCCGTAGGAAAGCGTCATTGGCTAAGGCGATCGGATTGTCCGGCAGGTTCGGATCGGTGATCGTCATAGGCATGCGGGTCGCGCGGACTGCCGACGCGAACGGGTTGTTGGCCTTTTCGACTATCTGACCGCGTAAGTTTTCTTCAAGCCGAGCTCGTCACGATGCAGACTGCCGCGCACCAAAGACCGCTTTTCGGCAATGAGCCAATGTCCGGAGTTGGCGCAGATCCGGCGGCCCAGCGAAGCGACTGAAACGCTGCATCTGGCTTCGTACAAAACATCGCCACTGAGATCGCGCCGTGGCTACCCGGTGGCTATCCAACAAGGTCGTTGAGCGCCGGCAGAATATATCCGCGGAAAAAACCAATAATTGTAGGAAGATAAGTGGCGCGCCCGACACGATTCGAACGTGTGACCTTTGCCTTCGGAGGGCAACGCTCTATCCAGCTGAGCTACGGGCGCTAACCGTGAAGGCTGGATAGCCGATCCCCGCTGCTTCGGCAATGCGGGATTTTGGATGAGGCGTGGTTCTCCTCCGGCAAAGGTCACATGTTCGCATCGTGTCGGGCGTGGCGGGAGTGCGGCTGAGGCCGCGCCCTGGATAGCCGGTTGTTGAGGGCTCGGAGCGCCCGGGGGCCATCCCGAGTGCGTAATCGCTCTCTTGAAGAGCCTCCCATCGCGCGCAGAAAGCGACATCCGCGTTGCTTACCGCGTCCACACCGGCGCAGAGGGAGACACCTTCAGGGCGCCGAGAGCTGACCTCGATATAGACGGCGTCGCGGCGGAATCGGTCGATCTCGTTATCTCCGTTGCCGCTTCATCGTGCCTCTCAACGGCGCTGTGGGGCCATCAGGCGCGCAGGCTCGCAACGCGACAGTGTCTTGGCCCTTGCTCTGGGCTCTGGCCCGGCCCGGTGCCAAACGGGCGCTTGATCCGCATGCGTTTGAGCGGCTGGAGACTGGCTTCACCGCGCCGGCGTCAGGTCCGTTCCGATATGTTTCAGATAGAGATTCAGCAATTCGGCCTGGGTAGAGATCTGGAGTTTCTCATAGGCGTTCTTGCGATGGGTTTTGACGGTCGCCAGCGAAATCCCGAGCTGGGAAGCGATCGATTCCGAGGAATGCCCCCGCAGCACCAACTCGAGCACCTGGCGTTCGCGTGAGCTGATCGCGCCTTGGCCGAACGGCTCCGCGGGGCGTGCCGGGGCGTCGCGTTGCGAGCGGTCGTGAGCGGCGCGGCTGCGGGACCAGTAGGCGCGAAAACAAGCGAGGATGAAGGTGAGCTCCTCCTCGATCACGGCAAGATCGGTGCCCTGGAAATCGCCCTTGCGCAAATAGCGGTAGAGCGCGAGCTCGACGGTTTCATTCTCCTCTAGCTGCAGCGCGATGTCGATCTCGCCCAGCCCCTCCGGCCAGTCACGCGTCACGTAGCCGATCTCTTCCTGCCTGGTCACCTTGATCCGATAGTCGTTGTAGAATTCGCTCTGGAAGAAGATGTCGGGCGCGAGATCGCGAATACGGTAGACGCCCGAGGTGAGGCCGGCCTGCTGTGCCTGGAAGAAGGGATTGAGAGCATAGGTCTTTTCCAGATATTCTCTAATGCCGTTCTTGGCCTTCTCGCCGGTGAAGTTGTTGAAGACGTGGATCGGCGACTGGTTATGCCGATGGACGAAGATCGTCGCGGCATCGAATTCGGTGCGTTCAGCAAGATGAGCGATCAACGCCGCAGCGAAATCGCTCCTGTCGATCGCGTCGACGAGGCGCGCCGCCCGTTCGTGCAAATTCAGCATGCTCCGCCCTTCGCCAGCCCAGGCCATCCCGCCATCCCTCTCTGGGAGGATAGGCGAGGACGAGCCTCTGTCACAATGAAGCATGCAGGATTGCAGCCAACGACAGCGGACAAGGCCAATGAAATACGCTCGCATGGTGATCGAGACCGAAGCACCGGAAGAATATGGCTACGACCGGATTCGTTTCAATCTTTCGGAGAGCTCCATCCGCGACCAGACTCTGCGGGGCGGGGGCTTCACGGTGCCCGACCTCACGCTGTTCTATGGCGAGCACCGCGGCGAGACGCGCCTGCGCGAGCTGATCGCGGCGCAAGGTCAAGGCCTGAGTCCAGATCAGGTCCTCGTGACCGCCGGTGCAGCTGGCGGATTGTTCATCATCGCGACCTCGCTCCTGTCGCCCGGCGGCCATCTCGTCGTGGTCAGGCCGAATTACGCCACCAATATCGAGACGCCGAAGGCGATCGGCTGCGACATCACTTATATCGATCAGCAGTTCGACGACGGTTTTAGGCTGGACATCGACGCCATCGCCCGCGCGATCCGGCCGAACACGCGCTATGTCAGCATCACCTGCCCGCACAATCCGACGGGCACGATGATCTCTGACGCCGCTCTGCGGCAGCTGATCGCGCTGGTCGAGACGCGCGGCTGCCGCCTGCTCGTCGACGAGACCTATCGCGACCTTCAGTATGACAAGCAACTTCCGGTCGCCGCCGGCCTCAGCCCCAGCGTGATCAGCGTCTCGTCGCTATCCAAGGCCTATGGCATTCCCGGCATTCGCGTCGGCTGGATCATGACCCGCGACTCCGCGCTCTATGAGACCTTCCTGGCCGCCAAGGAACAGATCGGGATCTGCGGCAGCGTCATCGACGAATGGATTGCCGGCTCGATGCTCCAGCGTCGCGATCAATTCCTGGCGGAGCTCGCGCCGGTGATGCAGCAACGGCTCAAGATCATGCGCGACTGGGTCGAGAGCGAACCACTGATCGAATGGGTCGAGCCGAAAGGCGGGGTGGTCTGCTTCCCGCGGATGAAGGTCGACGCCGCTTTCGACTTCGATCGGTTCTATACGACGCTGCTCGAAAAGCACGGCACCTATGTCGGTCCGGGGCACTGGTTCGACATGCCGCGCTGTTATTTCCGGATCGGCTTCCTATGGCCGCTGGAAGACGAACTGCGCGGCGGGTTGGCTGCGATATCAGCCGCCCTGCGCGAGACGATGGCCGGCGCCAGGGCGGTCGCGTAGGAGCGCCATCCGCGTGATCGCCCGAGCCTCCATCGTTCCGGTGACCGGGACGATGGAGGGGTTCTTATCCGGTGGGATAAACCTGGAGCCGGCTGAATTTTCGCGAAGCCGCAGCGTTGCTGCGGCTCACCTGCCACGATGGCATTGTCCCGTCAAAGGGCGCGTGTGCCCGAGGCCGGCATTTCGCACGCGATCGTTGCCAGCACCTCGGCATGGAGCGCGGGCGTGGCACTGGCCACGAAGCGCTGTCCGGATGTCAGGCCGAGAGGTCTGCCCTCCCAGTCGCTGATTGCGCCGCCGGCCGCCCGGATGATGGGCGCGAGCGCACAGTAATCGAACGGGTCATGCCCAGCTTCGATGCCGATATCGAGTTGGCCGCTGGCCAGGCGCGCATAACCATAGCAACCCGCACCATAGACGCACCAAGCCGCGCGTGCACGCAAAGCGGACACGGCCCGGAACTCGTCATGATCGTAGGGCTCGGGGCTGGTGGTGAACATCAGCGTTCCCGACAATGTTTCCGATGTCCGCGTCGTGACGACCCGGCCGTTGCAGATCGCGGGCGTGCCGTCGGCGGCGCTCCAGCGTTCCCCGGTGACGGGATGGTCGATGATCCCAAGCACCGGAATGCCGTTATGGGCAAGGGCGATCAGCGTGCCGTAGAGCGGAATCCCGGCGATGAACTGTTTGGTGCCGTCGATCGGATCGAGAATCCAGACCCATTCCTTGTCGAGATTGGTCGGCGCGAACTCCTCGCCCAGGACACCATGGTCAGGATGCTCCGCTGCTATCGCTTCGCGCAATGCCGTTTCGATCTCGCGGTCGACCGCGGTGACCGGGCTTGCATCATGCTTGCTGTCGAAGCTCCGCGCTGTGGCTCCGGCTCGTTTCAGGATGGCTCCGCTGCAATCGGCCAGGCGGTGCGCGAAGGGCAGGAAATCGGCGGGCACTGGGAAGCTTGGCATGGCAGGTCTCGAAGGCAGAGCGATGTTCAACGCTGAGCGTGCCGGTTGAGCCTGATTTCGAAATGCGCGACGATCGTCTGCACGAGAAAGGTCAGGACCAGGTAGATCAACGCAGCGGCGATGAAGATTTCATAGGGAGAAAACGTTTCGGCGACGATCGTGCGGGCGATGCCGGTCACGTCGAGCAAGGTCACGGTGCTCGCCAGGGCCGTCGACTTGAGCAAGCTGACGATCTCGTTGCCGTAGGCCGGCAGGCAGAGGCGCAGGACGATCGGCGCCGTGACAAAGCGCAGTCGGTGGAAGCGGCTGAGACCCAGCGCCCAGCAGGCTTCTTTCAGCCCCTTGCCGACACCGAGCAGGCCACCGCGGATGATTTCCGCGACATAGGCGCCGTTATTGAGCGAGAGCGCCAGACACATGCACCAGAACGGCTCGCGCAACAGCGGCCACAACGGGCTCGTCCGGATGAATTCGGACTGAGGCAGGCCGAAGTAGATCATGAACAGCTGCACCAGCAGCGGGGTGCCGCGGAAGAAGTAGACGTAAGCCTCGGCCGGCCAGGACAGCCAGCGCGTGTTGCGGGCGAAGCTGGTCGCGAGCGCGATCAAGAGCCCGAAAACCAGCGAGACCGCGAGCAGGCTCAAGGTCATGCGCAGCCCCTCCAGCAGGCGGGGGAAGCTCAGCGCCATCAGCGGGATGTCGAAGCTCATCGGGCGGCCACCATGAAATGGTTTGCCCGGCGCTCGAGGCGGCGGATCACTACGGTTACCACCGTGGTGAAGGCGAGATAGATCAGCGCGACGGTGAAATACATCGCGAAGGGCATCGAGTTCGTCGATGCGGCCATATCGGCGGTGAACATGATCTCCTGCAGGCCGATCACGGAGATCAGGGCGGTATCCTTGACCAGCGAGTTCAGGTGATTGCCGAAGCTCGGCAATGCGAGGCGCCACATCTGGGGCAGGCGAATGAGAATGAAGACCTGAAAGCGTCGCAGCCCCAGGGCGCGTCCGGCCTCGACCTGTCCTTGATCGACGCCCAGGAAGGCGCCGCGAAAGGTCTCGGTCGCAGCCGCTCCGACGATCATGCTGATGGCGATCGAGCCGGCCCAGAACGGCGAGAGGTCGACGAAGCGCGTCTGGGGCCAGACGAGTTTCGCCAGGGCCGTCAGAGTGATGGCCGAGCCGAAATAGAGCAGGAGCAGGACGAGGAATTCCGGCGTTCCTCGAAAGATCACGGTGTAGGCGTTGGCCGCGCCGCGTGCCACGCGGTTGCTCGAGAGCTTCGCGCTGGCCCCGATCAGGCCCCAGATCACGGTCAGCACCAGCGAAACCAAGAAGACCAGCAAGATCACGAGTGAACCCTGCAGGAAGGGTCCGCTCCAACGCCACAATTCCTCAAACATCACGATCCCATGCAACGATTAGACCGAGGCGGGGCGCCGCAGCCCTGCCAGGCTGGCCGCGGCGCAGGGGCTCAATTGGTCGTGGCTGGCTTCCAGTCTCGCGGATAGATCGGGAAGGGGAAGTATTTCTTGCTGAACCGGTCGAGCGAGCCGTCATCGGTCATGCCGGCGATGGCCTTGTCGATCTTGGCCAGAAGCGCTTCGTTGCCTTTGCGCAGCCCGACGCCGGCGCCGGCGCCGAAGAGCTTGTCGTCGCTGATCTCCGGCCCCACGAACCCGAAGCCCGCACCTTCCGGCTTGCTGAGGAAGGCATCATGCGCCTTCATTGGGTTTGTCATGATCGTGTCGACGCGGCCGGCCTTGATGTCGAGGAATAGCGCTTCGACAGTGTCGTAGCGCATGACGTTGGCATTCGGCATCTTGGCCTTAAGCCAGTCGTCATAGGTCGTCGAGCGTTGCAAGCCGACCTTGATCGACTTGAAGGCTTCGGGGTCGAGCGTGCCATCCGGTTTGAACAGAGCGAGCTTGGCACCGGTCGGGGCGACGAGGCGTCCGACGGAGATTCGATAGGGTCGGGAGAAATCGATTTTCTTCTGGCGCTCTTCTGTGATGCCCATCGAGGCGACGACCAGATCGAATTTATTGGCCAGCAAGGCCGGGATCATTCCATCCCATTTCTGGCAGACGAATTCGACCTTGTCGCCGAGTCGCTGGCCGATCTCGTTGGCGACATCGACATCATAGCCGGCATAATTGCCGTTGGCATCGCGGTAGTTGAAGGGGAACGACGTGCATTCGATGCCAACCCTCAATTCCCCTGCATGCGCCGTAGCGAGATTCACGGCGGCCCCGAGCAGTGCCGAGAAAAGCCATTTGGTGCTGATTTTCATGACCGTCCCCATTTTTTGCGGGCAGCTCGCTCGCTTTCCGATCTGAGCGAATGGCAGCCGACCCGATTAAGCATCGCCCGATTGAACCCGCATATCATCCCAGAGGTTGATGCGTTGCAGCGTGTCTGCCGGCGAGGCCGCCGCTCCTGCGACGCGGGATTTCGAATTTGAGCAAGAGCCCGAAACGGCAAAGGTGACACGCTCGCATCATGCGGGACAGCGAAGACGGGCCGTATCCCATCTTGCGTATGCGCCTGCCCCGGTGGCCGATCGTGGAAATGAGCGACTTTTCCGGGCGCTCCGAAGTCAAGAAATGGCAGGCGCGTATCACGAGCTTCTTGCGAAGGCTTGAGCCGATCCCCGTCGCTCTATCGCTCGTCCGTCACATGTCCGTTCGAGCGACTTCAGTCAAAGAGTCGGCGCACGACGGCGGTGGTCACACCCAATGTCGCGACCTGCGCAAAGGCTTTGACATAGTTGCCGGCATAGAAGCCCCGGATCATCTCGATGCGCGTCTTCAGCTCCTCGTCGAACTTGATCGCGAAACCATCCGCCAGCTTGCGCACGATCGTGCCGCGGACCGCGCGCCCGCCGATCGTGCAGATGATGGGCGTGCCCAGAGGCGCCGGCGGTTCGCCGCGCAGCCCAGCCCCGGTGATGGAGATATCGGTCAGTCGCAGGATCAGGCTTTCCCCGGCACATTCGAGCATGACCGCCTCATCGGTCGCGAAGCGCTCCGCCTTGCGGCGCCGCGGCTGTTCGATGCAGACGAAGCAGACGATGATGAGGACGATCAGGTTGTACCAACTCCAGGCGAAGGCGAGGCCGCCCGATGTCAGGCTGTCGCCGCGCACATGGATCGCGAAGGCATAGACCAGTCCGGCCAGGGTGAGCAGGATGATGCTGCCGTAGATCTTCACGAGCGGCCATTCGATGAAGCGCTGGCCCCGGTCGCCACCTTTGGCGGTGACCTTGAACTTCTGGTGCCGCGGCCGCAGAAGCCCGGTGAAGACCGCTTTCAGAATCGCCGGTGCCGCGATGAACTGCGACACGTCGGTCATGAAGACCAGCGAACGACCGCGCGAGATCCAGCTCATCGTGACCGAGTGCCACAGGAAGAATGGCAGGAAATAGCCGAGCAGGTCGTAGAGATCGGCATCGACGGTATGGACGCCGAACAGCAGGTAGCCGATCGGCACGAGCAGCCCGAGCAGCTTCGCGATGTAGACAGCGGTCCAGTTGAGGAAGGTGTCGACGAGGGACAGGCGGTCGATGAAGGTGAGGCTGGAGCTGCGCGAGAACGGCCCGCTGCGCCCGCGCGTGATCTGCATGAAGCCGAGGCACCAGCGCCCGCGCTGCGTGATGTATTCCTTGAGCCCCTCCGGGGCGAGCCCCAGCGTGAGCGGCTCGTTCAGATAGGCGGTGGTGAAGCCCGTCTCCTTCAGCCGCAACGTCAGGAGATAGTCTTCCGTTACGGAATCGGTCGGGAAGCCGCCGATCGCCATCAGCGGCGCGAAGCGGATGACGGAGGAGGTGCCGCAGCAGAACGCCGCGCCCCAGGCATCCTTCGCGGCGAGCACGACATCGAAGAAGAAGCGCTGCTCGTCCGGCCAGACATGGGCGGCGGCGAGATTGGTCTGGATCGGGTCGGGATTGATGAAATGCTGCGGCGTCTGCACCAGGCCGACGCGCGGGTCCCGGAACAGGCACAGCGCCCGCGACAGGAAATCCGGGAGCGGCACGAAATCGGCGTCCAGGATCGAGATGAACGCCGGAGGCTCCGGCAGGGCCGCCAGATGCGCCAGGGCGTGATTGATGTTGCCGGCCTTGGCATGGCTGTTGTCAGGCCGGGTCAGATAGCGGCAGCCCAGGCGCTGCGACAGTTCCTCGAGCCAGGGGCGGCGACCATCGTCGAGCACCCAGACGCGGTAATTGCCGTGGTTCATCCCGGTCGCGCCGATCATCGTGCGTTCGAGGATGGCCTCTTCCTCGTTGTAGGTGCAGATCAGGACGTCGACCAACGGCGGCTCCTGGCTTGCGAGCCAGGCCTTGTTCGCCTCGACCTCGGGCGAACGGTTCCGCGTCCGGCACAGGAAGATCGAGGCGAGGATCGCCGCCGACAGCGACGCCGTTTCCGCGACCAGGAAAATGCTGCCCGCCGCGAAATCGGCTGTCCAGCCGACCGGCGGCAGCGTCGACGTCACCCGCCAGTGGAAATAGCGCAGCAGCAGCAGCAGCCCGACGCCGACCATCAGCATGCGCGCGGGTGTCCGGTCATGCCTCAGCAACGGCGTGAGCATGACGGCAAGCCCGGCGGCGGCGAGACCGGGCGCCAGCGCGGTCAGGAGATCGTGCGTCACGGCGCGGAGGCCTGCTCGCCGAACACCACGCGGCCGGTGCGACCGACGGCGCAGACCTGCCCGGCGCCCAGATCCGGCACCGAAACCGTAACCCGGTAGGGCTCCTTGCTCAGTGCGGCGGGCTCGATCGCGAGGTTCGCCGCTGCGGTGGCCCGGCCGGTCAGGTTGACGACCTTCCCTTGCAGATCATTGCCGCCATCGGCCGGGATGAAGCGGCCGGGGCTGCCGACCGAGAGACGATTATAGACGGATTCCGTGACATTCGCCGTCACGACTGCCGTCGAGCAATCGATCAACCGGGCGAGGTCCTGACCGACGCGCACCTGCTCGCCGGGGGAGACCATGACCTCCCAGATCCGCCCGGTCACCGGAAGCGTCATGGGAACGTCCGACTGGGCATGATGGCGCGCACGCGCCGTGGCGAGTGCGGCTTCCAGCTGTTTCGTTTCCGCGTCGATGCCGGCCAGTTCCGAGCCGAGATCGGCGATGCGCTGGCGCATCTCGTCGCCGCGCTGCACCGAGCTCGGCCGGTCGTTGTAGCTGTCGCCGAGGAAAATCCGGTTGCGCGCCGCGGCAAGCTCGACGGTCGCAGCCGCAAGCCGATGGCGCGTCGAGGCTTCGGTTCCCGTCGCGATCGTGACCTCGCGCGACAGGCGGTCGAACTCCGCAGCCGTCACGTTCCCGGTCCGCGCCAATGCCTCGGCCCGGCGATAAGCGGCGGTCGCCTCCTCGCGCCTGGCGACGGCGACGCCGATCTGGCTCTCGAGCTCTGCCATTCGGGCGGTCAACTGCTCGACCCTGCCCAGCCTGAACGCCTCGGCCTGACGGTCGAGATCGGCCGCCGCGACCTGCGCGCTCGTGAGCTTGCTGTCCAATGTCGCCCGCTGGCTGGCCAGCTTGCCGAGGGCTTGCTCCAGCTCGTCGAGCCGTCCGCGATCGGCTCGCGGATTGACGATGCTGAGCAAGGTCGAGCCTTGCGCGAGAGTGTCGGACGTAGCCAGTTTCGTCGTCGACGCGACGACCTCACCCGCGATGGGCGAGCGCAGTGTCATCAGTCGTGCGTTGACGACGGCCTCGACGCTGGAGGTCTGCAGGAGCGTGCGCAACGGCGCCAACCCAAAGACGGCGACAACGGCCGCCCCGAGCAAAATCTTGGCCGCCCGCCGGACGGCCGGCGTCATCATGGGCTGCTTGGCTGGCTGCGGTGCGGTGGCTGCGGCCTCGGGCTTGGGTTCGCCGCCATCGACGTATTGTTTCAGCCTGCTCTGCAGGGCGCGCGCGTCCTGAGGCTCCTGGCCACCGGCGGAGGCGGCCGGAGAGGCTGCCGCGTGAAGCGCAGCCGAAGCCGGATCCGGCTTCGCGTCGCCGGCTTCCAAAGCTACGGATGTCTTGGAGTGCAGAGCTTGATGGGCCATGTGTGCGTCCCTGTTATCGAACGGAACGATTGGGCAGCGCGCTTTCCCAAAGCTTAAATGCGAGGGGATCGTTTAACGAACGCAAGAACAGCGGAAATGAAAGCTGAAGTCAGCGCTTCGGAGTCGTTAACGATTTCATTACCTTTGCGCGGGTCATCGCGCGTGCTCAGCTTTCTCGGCCGCTCGTTGGTCGCGAAGAATTCGGGTTACCGGCCGCGCCGCCGAACTCATCGATCCTACCCAGCGACAGCCTCTCGATTGCCGGTTCGACCATGCGCAATGCGAGCCGCGGGACGCGCTTCGGAACGATGGTTACGATGGCCCGATCGGCGTCGACAGTTTCTGGATCTGCGGCTCGGTCATGATCAGCAAGGTGCGGCCGATCGAGCGAAGAGGCAGGGCAGGCGGTCCTCTAACTGCCAATCAATCGCACTTGCAAAACAGGCCGGCTTCGGGTTAACAATAATCCGCTCTTGCAATTCATTGTCAATAAGGATGCCCATGGCCCTTGGTTCGCGCAGATCGGCTCTCATCGGTTTGATGGGCGCTGCCTTCGTCGCCGCATCCGGCTTCATGCCCGCCGCGGCGCAGGACAAGTTCAAGGCCGTCACGACCTTCACGGTGATCGCCGATATCGCCCGCAACGTTGCCGGCGACGTCGCCGTGGTCGAGTCGATCACCAAGCCGGGCGCCGAGATTCATAACTATCAGCCGACGCCGGGTGATATCCAGCGCGCGCAGGGCGCGCAGCTCATCCTCTGGAACGGGCTCAACCTCGAATTGTGGTTCGAGAAGTTCTTCCGCAACCTCAGGAACGTCCCGAGCGTGGTCGTTTCCCAGGGCGTCGAGCCGATGGGAATCAGCGAGGGGCCCTACAAGGGCAAGCCGAACCCGCATGCGTGGATGTCGCCGGCGGCCGCGCTGATCTATGTCGACAATATCCGCGATGCCTTCGCCAAGCATGATCCGAAGAACGCCGACGTCTACAAGGCCAATGCCGAGGCCTACAAGGCTCGGATCAAGGAGGCCGTCGACCCGATCAAGGCGAAGCTCGCCACCGTTCCCGACGAGAAGCGCTGGCTCGTCTCCAGCGAGGGGGCGTTCTCCTATCTGACCCGCGATTTCGGGTTGAAGGAGCTCTATCTCTGGCCCATCAATGCCGACCAGCAAGGCACGCCGCAGCAGGTCCGGAAGGTCATCGACGCCGTCAGGAAGAACAAGATCACCGTGGTCTTCTCCGAGAGCACGATCTCCGAGAAGCCGGCCCAGCAGGTCGCGCGCGAGACCGGCGCGACCTATGGCGGCGTGCTCTATGTGGATTCGCTGAGCGAGGCGGACGGCCCCGTCCCGACCTATATCGACCTGCTGAAGGTCACGGCGGATACGATCGCCAAGGGATTGACGCGGTGAATGCTCCTGTCGCCGGCCACTCGCTTCCGCCTGCGGCGGAGGGGGGCTCAGGGATCGCGGTGACCGGCGCGACGGTCACCTATCGCAACGGCCATACCGCTCTCAGGGATGCGAGCTTCCGCATCCCGACCGGCACGATCGCGGCGCTCGTCGGGGTCAATGGCTCCGGCAAGTCGACGCTGTTCAAGGCGATCATGGGCTTCGTGGGCCTCGCGAAGGGCGATATCCGCATCCTCGGCATCACGGTGCGCGAGGCGCTGCGCCGCAACCTCATCGCCTATGTGCCGCAGGCCGAGGAGGTCGACTGGACCTTCCCGGTCCTGGTCGAGGATGTCGTGATGATGGGCCGCTACGGCCATATGGGCATGATGCGCATCGCGAAGGCGGCCGATCACGAGGCCGTCGCCACGGCGCTCGAACGCGTCGACATGAGCGCCTTCCGCAAGCGCCAGATCGGGGAGCTCTCCGGCGGGCAGAAGAAGCGGGTCTTCCTGGCGCGTGCTCTGGCGCAGGACAGCCGGGTCATCCTGCTAGACGAGCCCTTCACCGGGGTCGACGTCAAGACCGAGGACCAGATCATCGCCCTGCTGCGTGAACTGCGAGCCGAGGGCCGCGTCATGCTGGTATCCACGCATAATCTCGGCTCCGTGCCGGAGTTCTGCGACCGCACCATCCTGATCAAGGGGACGGTGCTGGCCTATGGCCTCACGCCCGAGACCTTCACGCAGGACAACCTGCAACGCGCTTTCGGCGGCGTGCTCCGCCATTTCGTCCTGGGCGGAGCGGGCCGCGCGGGTCAGGCGCCGGTCGGCGTCTTCACCGATGACGAACGGCCGCTGATCCTGCGCGAAGGCAAGGCGGCTCTCCGGGACGCCGAGACGCTCGACGGAGAGCGGGGATGATCGCCGTGCTGCTCGAGCCGTTCGCCTATGGTTACATGCGCAACGCGATGTGGGTCTCGGCGCTGGTCGGCGGCGTCTGCGCCTTCCTGTCCTGCTATCTGATGCTGAAGGGCTGGTCGCTGATCGGCGACGCGCTCTCGCATGCGATCGTGCCCGGCGTCGCCGGCGCCTATATGCTGGGGCTGCCCTTCTCGGTCGGCGCCTTCTTCTCCGGCGGTCTCGCGGCCGGTGCGATGCTCTTCCTGAACCAGCGGACCCGGCTGAAGGAAGACGCCATCATCGGCCTGATCTTCTCCAGCTTCTTCGGACTCGGCCTGTTCATGGTCTCGCTGTCGCCGACCTCGGTGAACATCCAGACCATCGTGCTCGGCAACGTGCTGGCCATCACGCCGGCCGACACGATCCAGCTTGCGGCCATCGGCTTCGTCTCGCTCGCCATCCTGCTCGTCAAATGGAAGGACCTGATGGTCACCTTCTTCGACGAAAGCCATGCGCGCTCGATCGGCCTCAACCCGACCGCCCTCAAGCTTATGTTCTTCACCCTGCTCTCGGCCTCGACGGTCGCCGCGCTGCAAACGGTGGGCGCCTTCCTCGTCATCTGCATGGTCGTGACACCCGGTGCAACCGCCTATCTGCTGACGGACCGCTTCCCGCGCCTCCTGGTGATCGCGGTGGCGATCGGCGCTGTGACGAGCTTCACCGGCGCCTATGTCAGCTATTTTCTCGACGGCGCGACCGGCGGCATCATCGTCGTGCTGCAGACGACGGTCTTCCTCACCGCCTTCTTCCTCGCGCCCAAGCACGGGCTGCTGGCCGCTCGCCGCCGCGCCGCCTGCGAACTGGAGACCGGCTGATGCTCGTGATCGAGACGCTGCTGTCGCCCTTCCGCTTCGACTTCATGGTCAATGCGCTGGTGATCTCGGCGATCGTCGCCGTGCCGATGGCGCTCCTGTCCTGCTTCCTCGTGCTGAAGGGCTGGTCGCTGATGGGGGATGCGATCAGCCATGCCGTGTTTCCCGGCGTGGTGCTCGCCTATATCCTCGGTTTTCCCTATGCGATCGGTGCCTTCGTCGCCGGGATGATCTGCGCCACCGCCACTGGTTTCCTGAAGGAGAACAGCCGGATCAAGCAGGACACGGTGATGGGCGTGGTCTTCTCCGGCATGTTCGGGCTCGGCCTCGTGCTCTACGTCAAGATCCAGTCCGACGTGCATCTCGACCATATCCTGTTCGGCGACATGCTCGGCGTCTCCGGGGCAGACATTGCCGGGGCAGCAGCGATCGCCGCGTTCACCGCGGCGGTGATCGGCATCAAGTGGAAGGATTTCCTGCTGCACGCCTTCGATCCCGCGCAGGCGCAGGCGGTCGGCCTGCGGGTGAAGCTGCTGCATTACGGCCTGCTCGGGCTGATCTCGCTGACGATCGTCGGCGCCCTGCAGGCCGTCGGCATCATCCTCTCCGTCGCCATGCTGATCGCGCCCGGCGCCATCGCATTCCTGCTGACCCGCCGTTTCAGTACGATGCTGCTGACATCGGTCGTCATCGCCGTGGCCGGCTCGCTGCTTGGCGTCTATCTCTCGTTCTTCCTCGACAGTGCGCCGGCGCCGACGATCGTGCTGCTGCTGTCGCTCGTCTTCGTCCTCGCGCTGCTTCAGACGAGCCGAAGAGTGCCGGAAGCGTCGGCATAGGCGCATGGCCTGCTGCTATCGCCAGCTATCCGGCAGCGCGCGTCCTTCATGGTTGCATCGTCAGGCCCGCGCCTTCAATGCGGCGGGCGCCTGCTTGCCGTCGAAGAAGCGCTCGCAGGCTTCGGCGACACGCGCGACGGCAGCGTCGTCGACATCGAGATGGGTCACCCAGCGCAGCGTGCCATAGCGCCCGCTGACGGCGATGCCGCGCTCGCGCAGGAATGTGGCGAAGGCGGCAGTGTCGAGCGCCTTGGGCGCCATGAAGACCATGTTGGTGCGCGCCGGCCCGGCGCCGAGTTCCGGGAAACGCGCCAGTACGTCTGCCAGCGCCGCGGCGCGCCGATGATCCTCGCCGAGCCGGGAGACGTTATGCTCCAGCGCGTAGATTGCAGCCGCCGCGATCACGCCGGTCTGGCGCATGCCGCCGCCCAGCATCTTCCGGATGCGGCGGGCCTTCTCGATGAAATCCTTCGGGCCGACGAGGATGGAGCCGACCGGCGCGCCCAGCCCCTTGGACAGGCAAAGCGAGACGGTATCGAACTGCCCGGCGATCCAGGCGGCATCGCGGTTGCTCGCCGCGGCCGCGTTCATCAGGCGGGCGCCATCGAGATGGGTGGCAAGGCCGCGCGAGCGGGCGAGCCCGGTCGCAGCCTCCAGATAGGCATCGGGCAGGACGAGGCCGTTGAAAGTGTTCTCCAGCGCCAGCAGGCGCGTCATCGCGAAATGGAAATCGTTCGGCTTGATCGCATTGGCGATGGCATCGAGCGCGATCGTGCCATCGGCCTCGTTGGGCAAGGGCTGCGGCTGGATCGAGCCCAGCACGGCGGCGCCGCCGCCTTCCAGGCGATAGGTGTGGGCCATCTGGCCGACGATATATTCCTCGCCCCGGCCGCAATGGGCCATCAGGCCGGCAAGGTTCGCCTGCGTCCCGGTGGGGAAGAACAGGGCTGATTCCTTGCCGAGCCGCTCGGCCGTCATGGCTTCCAGCCGCTTGGTCGTCGGGCAATCGTCATAGACGGCGTCACCGACCTCGGCCGCGGCCATGGCGGCGCGCATCCCTTCGCCGGGGCGCGTTACCGTATCCGAGCGGAAGTCATCCACGATCATCGATCCGATCCTTGCAGGCCGTCTGCACACCCTATCGGGCTCTTGCCCGGCCCATCATGCAAAAATGGCAGGGGAGGGCTCAGCATTCCGGCAGGTTGACCGCGAGTCCGCCAAGGCTGGTTTCCTTGAAGCGCTCGTTCATGGCCTCGCCGGTCTGCCGCATCGCCTCGATGCAATTGTCCAGCGGCATGAAATGCGAGCCGTCGCCGCGCAGCGCCAGCGACGCTGCCGCAACCGCCTTGATCGCGCCGATGCCGTTGCGCTCGATGCAGGGCACCTGGACGAGCCCCGCTGCGGGGTCGCAGGTCATGCCGAGATGGTGCTCCAGCGCGATCTCGGCGGCGTTCTCGATCTGGGCGGGCGTGCCGCCGAGCACGGCACAGAGCCCGGCCGCAGCCATCGCGGCGGCGGAGCCGACCTCGCCTTGGCAACCGGCCTCGGCCCCGGAGATCGAGGCGTTGTGCTTGATGAGGCCGCCGATCGCCGCAGCCGTCAGCAGGAAATCGGCGATCTTCTCGGGCTCCGCGCCAATGCAATGGTCGAGGTAATAGCGCAGCACGGCCGGCACGACGCCGGCCGCCCCGTTGGTCGGCGAGGTCACTACCCGGCCGCCGGCCGCATTCTCCTCGTTCACCGCCATTGCATAAACGCTGAGCCAGTCCGTCGAGGCGTGCGGCTGCGAGCGATTGGCCAGCTTCTCGGCCGCCAGTTGCCGGTGGATGCGCGCGGCCCTGCGGCGCACACGCAGGCCGCCGGGCAACTCGCCCTCCTGGCTCATGCCACGCTCGATGCAGTCGTTCATCACCGACCAGAGGCGGGTCAGGCCGCTCTCGACCTCCTCCGCCGAGCGGAGATGGATCTCGTTGGCGCGCTTCATCTCCGCGATGGAAAGCCCGCTCTCGCTGGCCATACGCAGCATCGTCGCCGCATTCGCGAACGGATAGGGCCATGAGGCAGCCTCGGTCGCGGCCGCCGGCGCTTCGCGTTCCCGTGCCGTCACCACGAAGCCGCCGCCGATCGAATAATAGGTCTCGGACAAGAGCTCCGTCCCGGCAGAATCGCGGGCACTGAAGACGAGGCCGTTGGCATGGCCGGGCAGGGGAGGGCCGTAGTCGAAGACGATATCGGTCACGGGATCGAAGACCAGCGGCGGCAGGCCGTCATGGCGCAGCAGATGGCTGCGGCCGAGTTCCTCGATCTGGCGTTCGGCCGCGTCGAAATCGAAGGCGGCCGGCGTCCAGCCGAGCAGGCCGAGCGCCACGGCGCGGTCGGTGGCATGGCCCTTTCCGGTGAAGGCGAGCGAGCCATAGAGCGTCGCCTTGACCGCCGCGGCCCGGTCGCGCGACGGGGCCTGGCGCAGCAGCTCCAGGAAATGCCCCGCCGCTGTCATCGGCCCCATCGTATGCGAGGACGAGGGACCGATACCGATCTTGAAGACGTCGAATACGCTCAGGAACATTCCCACCCCCGCCGAACCCGGCATGGATCGCTTCCGCGGTTTCCAAGATACCGGGGCGCTCCATGTTGCTGCTTTATCGCTTTTTGTTCACGCGAAGCGCTATCCGCCGCATTTGAACATGTTCTTGTCTGTTTCGGAGGCAATTTCAAACGGCGATCGCCATACCATGCGATGCCGTCGCGTTGCAGGTGGGCGCGCCGATGGCGATGCGCGGCGCTTGCCGTACGCGATCGGCGGCCCCCCGAGATGCAGATCGAAGCGGCTGGTCATGCCGTTGTAGATGAAGCGAAGACCACCCGAGGTCGTGCCGGACGGGCTGCCGCGCGTAGGGGGCATCGCGACGGCGCTGCTCCCGCGGCCCGGCGCTTCAGTCGGAAAGCCGCGCGAGCAGCCCCGCGATCAGCCGGGTGCGCCGCGCCAGGCTGTCCACCTCGATATGCTCTTCCAGCGTATGGTAGCCGGCGCCGAGCAGGCCGAGGCCGTCCAGCGAGGGAATGCCGGCCGCGCCGGTGAAGTTCGCATCCGAGCCGCCACCGGCCGAGGCATGGCCGAGCTCCCAGCCGAGTTCCGCGGCGATTCCATGGGCCTGCCGGTAGAGCACCATAGTGCCTTCGTCTGGCTCCCAGACCGGGCGGGTGACGCCGCGCTCGACCGTGAAGCCGGTGCCGTCGGTGCCGCGATCCGACAGAGCGAGCATGCGCTCGACGCCACGGTCGAGATCCTGCTGGCGCTTGGCCATGCTGAGCGCCTCGGCCCGGCACGAGGTCGGCACGCAATTGACCCATTGGCCGCCCTGGATCACGCCGACCGAGAAGGTGCAGTCCTCGTCGGTCATCGCCTCGATGGCGAGCAACTGCCTCGCCATCATGCTGATGGCAGAGCGCCCGTTTTTCAGCTGCGAGCCGGCATGGCTCGGCCGGCCCTCCGCCGCGAGATTGAACCGAGCGATGGCATAGCGCCCGGTAACGACGCCGTCGCCCGGCTGCCCCGGTTCCGGCACCAGCACGTAGCGCTGGCGACGGGCCTCCTCCATGATCAATTCGCGCGTGCCGGGGCTGCCGATCTCTTCGTCCGAGGTGTAGAGGACCGTGACCGGCAGCGGCGTCGCGACGCCGGCCTTGGCCAAGGCCACGATGGCCTGCAGCCCGGCATAGGCGCCGCCCTTCATGTCGAGGATGCCTGGCCCATAGCAGCGCGAGCCGTCGCGGCGGAAAGGCAGCTTCGCCAGCGTCCCGACCGGATGCACCGTGTCGAGATGCGACATCACGAGGATGCCGGGCTCGCCCTGCCGCGGATGCGGGAAGGTTGCGCGCACGCAGTCGCCCAGCCCCTTGGGGCCAGGGATGCGGGTGATGCTGGCTCCGGCCGCAGCCGTATCGGCCGCGGCGAGGTCCATCATCCGGTTGACGGCAGCGGTGTCGAAGGTCGGGCTCTCGCACTCGATCCAAGGGCGCAGGCCTGCAAGCAGGGCCTCGGTGTCGAGCGGCAGGCTGGCCAGGTCCATCGTGTCGACTCTCAGGCGGCTGTGCGGGTTTCGACGAGCCGGGCGAGGAGGCTGGCGCCGACCGGCAGGATGCCGTCGTCGAGGACATAGGCCGGGTTGTGCACCGGTACCGTGCCGGCATGGCCGACCCAGGCATAGGCGCCGGGCACGACGCGCAGCATGTCGGCGAAATCCTCGCTGCCCATCAATGGCTTGCCATCGGTCAGTACGCCCTCGGTGCCGACGATCTCGGCGGCGACGGCGACCACGGCATCGGTCTGGGCCTCGTGGTTGACCAGCACGTTGAAGATGTTGCGGATGTCGACATCGATCGTGACGCCGAAGCTGGCCGCAGTACCGGCGGCGATCTCGCGCATGCGGTCGCGCACGAGCGCGCCGATCTCCGGTGAGAAGGTGCGGATCGTGCCGGCGAGCACGGCCTCCTCGGGGATGACGTTATAGGCCGAGCCGGCATGGATCTGCGTGATCGAGAGCACGGCCGCCTCGCGCGGATCGGCATTGCGGCTGACGATGGTCTGCAGCGCATTGGCAAGGCTCATCGCCACGACGATGGGGTCGCGCCCCATATGCGGCATCGCGCCATGGCTGCCGCGTCCGGTGATCTTGATGTCGAAGAAATCGGCGCCGGCCATGGCAGGTCCCGGGAAGATCGAAATCTGGCCGGGGTCGAGATCGGGCGAATTGTGCAAGCCGTAGATCTCGTCGCAGGGGAAGCGCTCGAACAGCTTCTCGGCGATCATGCTGCGCGCGCCGCCGAGGCCTTCCTCCGCCGGCTGGAAGACGAAGACCGCCGTACCCTTGAAGCCGCGGTTCTCGGCGAGATAGCGGGCGGCGCCGAGCAGCATGGTGGTGTGCCCGTCATGGCCGCAGGCATGCATCTTGCCGGCGACGGTCGAGCGCCAGGGCAGGTTGGTGATCTCCTGGATCGGCAGCGCGTCCATGTCGGCACGCAGGCCGATGCGCCGGCCGGGCCCGCCGGTGCCGTGGAGGATTCCCACCAGGCCGGTCTTGCCGATGCCGCGATGGATTTCGATGCCCCAGGAGGCGAGCTTCTCCGCGACGATGTCGGAGGTCCTGACCTCCTCGAAGCCGATCTCGGGATGGGCATGGAGATCGCGGCGGATGGCGACGAGCTCGTCCGTGAAGGACAGGATCTCAGGCAGGGCGGGCATGGCGGCTCCAGGTATCGGATGGTTCAGGCGAAGGGATGGCCGAGGGGCGAGGTGCGCAGGCCCGGACGCAGTCTGCGCCAGGGCAAGGCGGCAGGGTCGACCGGCATCGGCCCCGGTGCGGCGCAGACGAGGATCGTTTCCGCGATCGGCTCGAAATCGGCGCGGAAATGCACCGAGCTCTTGTTGACGAGGATGGCCTGCTCGGTCGGCTCGATCCCGACCTGCCGATACATGGCCTGATCGGCCATCTGCGCCTTGCGCGAGCCGACGACGATCCTGACATCGCCGATGCGCAGGCAGGCGCTCGGTCCCAGATTCATCCGCGATCCGCCGTAGAACGGGCCCGGCGCGACGAAGCGCCCGTCCGACAGCTTCTCGACCAGGAACTCCCCGGTGAGCGGCCGGTCGCCGGGAATGCCGGAATTTGCGCCGAGCGAGAGCGCGATCGTCTTGCCTTCACCGGCCGCATGGGCGGCTGCCGCCGCGGCCGCATCGACGATGACGCCGATGGCGGCGCGCCTGGCGCCGCCCTGCACCAGGGCATGGGCCATGCCCATCGTGTCGGAATCGCCGCCCGCGCCGGGATTGTCCTGGGTGTCCGCGATGACGACGGGTTTCGTCGCGGTCCGGGACAATCGCATCGCTTCCGCCACGCCGTCCTCGGGCGAGAAGACCCGGCCCTTGAACGCGGCTTCGCTGGCCATGACGCGGGCGAGGACGGCATCGGCTGCCCGGTCGGCATCGGCCTGCGTCGCGCCATAGGCGAGCACGGTCGCGCCGCAATCGGGGAAATCCGCCGCCGGGAAGCCGGGCAGGAAGGAGAGCGTCGGCACGGCCGGCCCCTCGAGCGCGGCGAGCTCCGCATAGATCGTGCGGCAGGGCTCCATCGCCGTCGCCTGCCAGGCTATGGGGATCAGGTAGGGCACCTGGCGGAAGGCCTTGGCCGGGCGGTTACCGGTCTCGATCAATTGCGCCAGCACCTCGGCGGAGCGACTGCCGGTCAGGGCCATGTCGACATGCGGATAGGTGCGGAAGGCGACGAGCGCGTCAGCCATCGCCATCATGAGCGGCGTGACATTGCCGTGCAGGTCGAGGCTGACGACGAGCGGAACGTCCGGCCCGATCGCAGCGCGCACCCGCCGCAGCAATTCGCCTTCGCCGTCATCATGGTTCTGCGCGACCATGGCGCCGTGCAGGTCGAGATAGACGCCGTCCAGCGGTAGCGCCGCCGCTATGCGCTCGACCAACTCGTTAGCGAGGGTCTCGAAGGCTTCCTCCGTGACATGGGCGGAGGGGCTCGCTGCGCACCAGAGCGTCGGCACGAGTTCCCAATCCCGGCCACGAGCGCTGTCGATGAAGCCGGCGGCGCTCACATTGACGTCCTTCACGGCTGCGAAGATCGCTTCGCCGCGCGCCAGCGGCGGCCAGCCGCCGCCTTGCAGGAACGCTTCCATCCCGGCCATGCTGGGAGCGAAGGTGTTGGTTTCGTGCAGAAATCCGCCAAATACGACGCGGCGCGGCATCCGTTCTCTCCCCGGTTGCCGCCGAGGTAATCACAGGCGGCTGCGCTCTCCAACACGCAAAAGCGCCGGCCCGGCCATGGCGAAATGGCGGGGCTGTGCCGGCCGGCCGCTGCTCGCGGGAGGTCGCCAAGGTTCCATATGCTGCGGGCGAGGCGCGTTCTTCCCCGCTGCAATGGGCGCAGGCGGTCTCAGCCCCTATCGACCCATCGCGTAGAACTCGTCGTTCGGCCTCATGCTGGTCACGTTGGCGAGGCGGTTCGACATGCCGAAGAAAGCCGCGATCGCGGCGATGTCCCAGATGTCGTCCTCGCTGAAGCCGTGCTGCCGGAGGTCGGCGACGTCGTCGTCCCCCACCTCGTAGGCACGCGCCGAGACCTTCATGGCGAAGTCGAGCATCGCCTTCTGCCGGGGCGTGATGTCGGCCTTGCGGTAATTGACCGCCACCTGATCGGCGATCAACGGGTTCTTGGCCCGCACGCGCAGGATCGCGCCATGGGCGACGACGCAATACTGGCACTGGTTGGCGTTGCTGGTCGCGACCACGATCATCTCGCGCTCGGCCTTGGTCAGGCCCTCGGCCTTGTTCATCAGGGCGTCGTGATAGGCGAAGAAGGCGCGGAACTCGTCGGGGCGATGCGCCAGCGTCAGGAAGACGTTCGGCACGAAGCCCGACTTCTCCTGCACGGCGAGGATGCGTTCGCGGATATCATCCGGCAACGCGTCGATCGCGGGGACCGGAAAGCGGCTGATGGCGGGCTGCGTCATGTCTCGATTCCTCTTTTGCGCGGGTTTGGGAGGCCAAGGCAGGGAGCGTTGCTTCTCCCTGCCCGGCGACATGCAGAGCTAGACGGCGACCAGCCGCTCCATCTGCTCGCGATAGTGCTCGATCGCATCGCCGGCCTCGCCCTCATAGGGCTCGACCCTGACGAGGCAGGTATGGGCCGAGCAGCCCTGGCCGAAGCGGGACGTGCCGATATCGACCGTCAGGACGTTCGGATTGCCGGCGATGTCGAGGCCGCTGTTGCCGGTCGGCGTGAACCAGGCACCGGTCGGCAGGACGACGACCCTGCGCCGGACATCCTCGGTGAGCCGGGCCGTCGCGAGACAGGCACCGCGCTCGTTCCAGAGCCGGATCGTCTGGCCGTCGGCGATGCCCAGTTCGGCGGCGTCCTGCGGATGGAGGCGCGCCTGCTCGCGGCCGCCGCGCTTGGCGGCCATGCTGGCCGGACTCGTCTCGAGCTGGCTATGCAGCCGGCCTTCCGGCTGGTGCGAGATCAGGTGGAATTGCTCGACCGCATCGGCGGCGCCGAGCCATTCGACCGGCTCGATCCAGGCCGGGTGAGCCGGGCAATCGTCATAGCCGAGCGCGTCGAGGGTCTGGCTGCCGAGGACGATGCGCCCGCTCTCGGTTTCGAGGGCGTTGTCCTCGGGCCGCTCGCGGAACTCCGACAGATAGGTGTGCTCGGCTTCCGTCGGGCAGCGGGCGTAGCCTTGAGCCCAGAAGGCATCGAAATCCGGCATCGTGAAACCGAGGCGCGCGGCAGCGTCCGTCCGGGTCGCCTCGTAGAGATGGCGCAGCCAGCCCATCTCGTCGCGGCCCTCGTCGAAGGCCGGTCCGACGCCGAGCTTTTCGGCGATGGCGCGGAAGACATCGAAATCGGAGCGGGAATCGCCGACCGGTCCGATCGCCTTGTGCATGGCGATGACGAAATCCGAGCGCCTGTTGCCCGCGATGTCGTTGCGCTCGATCGAGGTGTTGGCCGGCAGCACGATGTCGGCGCGCTGCGCTGTCGCCGTGAACATCGGGTCCTGGACGATGATCGTCTCCGGCCGCGTCCAAGCTTCGGCGAGGCGGTTGAGGTCCTGATGGTGGTGATAGGGGTTGCCGCCGGCCCAGTAGACCAGCCGCGCATCCGGATAGGTCCTGGTTTCGCCTTCATAGCTGTATTCGCCGCCGGGATTGAGCAGCATGTCGCTGATCCGGGCGACGGGAATGAAGCTCTCGATCGGCTTGCGCAATTGCGGGAGCGCCGGCGACTTCGCCAGGTTGATCGGCGTCCCGACGCCGCCGAGCGAGGCGTAGCCATAGCCGACACCGCCGCCGGGAAGGCCGATCTGGCCCGTCATCGCCGCCAGCGCCAGCGCCGCCCAGAAGGGCTGCTCGCCATGATGGGCCCGCTGCAGGCTCCAGCTCACGGTCAGCATCGAGCGGGTCTCGACCAGTCGCTGTGCCAGATCGGCGATCCAGCCGGCTTCGAGTCCTGTGACACCCGCGGCCCAGGCCGCATCCTTGACCATTCCGTCCCGGCTGCCGTCGAGATAGGCGACCAGCCGCTCGGAGCCGCTGGTGCAGCGTTCGAGGAAGGCACGGTCGTGCCGATCCCGCTTCAGGATCTCGCCGGCGAGCCCGAGCATCAGGGCCGTGTCGGTGTTCGGCCGGATCGGCCACCATTCGGCGTCGACCCAGTCCGGAATGTCGTCGCGCAATGGCGAAACCAGGATGACCTTCACGCCCCGCTCGGCGATCCTGCGCAGATGGGTTTCGAGCGTGTGGCTCGCAATGCCGCCGGCCTCGTTCTGCGCAGTCCGCGGCGAGAGCGCGCCGAAGACGACCAGCGTTTCGGTATGCTCTGCGATGCTGTCGAGGGTGTTGGCCTGGCCACCGCAGGCGCCGTCGTCGCCCAGCGTATGACGCAGGATCACCGGGCCGGCCGCGATCGAATAGGTGTCGACATGGCCGGTATAGCCGCCGACGAGGTTGAGCATGCGCTTCAGCTGCGAGGGGGCGTGATGGAAGCGCCCGCAGCTCGTCCAGCCATAGGAGCCGGCGAAGATCGAAGCATTGCCATGGGTCTCCGCCACGCGCCGGATCTCGCCGGCGACGAGCGCGGTCGCCTCGTCCCAGCTCACCGGCACGAAACGGTCGCTTCCCCGGCCGCGGCGGTCGCTCTTCTCGCGGTTTTCCAGCCAGCCGGCGCGGACCAGCGGCGTCAGCACGCGGCGTTCCGTGCTCGCCCAATCGCGGACCGACTGGTTGATCGGCGACGGGGAGGGATCATGCTCGAAGGGTTCGATCCCGACGATCCGGCCGTCCTCGACCAGGATCGTGTAGGCGCCCCAGTGGCTGCAATGCGGAAAGCGCTGGACCCTACTCATCCGCGTACCTTCTCCCGGTCCGTCGTCTCCGCCTCGGAAGCCTGCGCCTCATCGGCCTGCACGAAACCCGGCAAGGCATCGGCGAAGAGCTCGCCCTGCACGCCGGCCTCATCGAGGATCGCCGCGGTGTGCTCGCCGAAGCGCGGCGGCGCCATGCGGTAGGTGGCCGGGGTCCGCGACAGCTTGATCGGGCTGCCGGTGCCGCGATAGGCCCCGATATCGACCACCATTCCGCGGTGATGCGTATGCGGATCGGCCATCACCTCGTCGATATTGCGGACGGCGCCGCAGGGCACGCCGGACCTGACCAGGCGCTCGGCCAGCGGGCCGCAGTCGAAACCCGTCATCGCGGCCTCCAGATCGGCCTTGAGCGCGTCGCGGTTGATGTTCCGGTCCCTGTTGGTCGCGTAGCGCGCATCCTGCGCCAGCTCCGGCCGGCCGATGGTCTTACAGAGCGTGGCGAATTGCCGGTCGTTGCCGACGGCCAGGAAGAGCGGCGCATCGCGCGTGGCGAAGACGTCGTAGGGGGTGATGTTGGGGTGGGCGTTGCCGGAACGCCCCGCCACCTTCCCCGACAGATAATAGTTCGGCAGATGCGGGTGCAGCAGCGAGACCCCGCAATCATAGAGCGTCGCCTCGACGAACTGTCCCTTGCCGCTCGATGCACGCTCCTGCAGCGCCATCAGGATGCCGATCACGGCGTTGAGGCCCGTCACCATGTCGACGACGGGCAGCCCCACCCGCAGCGGCTCTCCGCCGAGCTCGCCATTGACGCTCATGATGCCGGCGGAGGCCTGGATCGCGGCGTCGTAGCCGGGCAGGCCGCCGAGCGGCCCGTCCGCGCCGAAGCCCGAGATGCGGCAATGGACGAGGCGCGGGAAGCGCCGTTCCAGCTCCTCGCGGCCAAGGCCCCAGCGCTCGAGCGTGCCGGTCTTGAAGTTCTCGATGAAGACGTCCGCCGTCTCCAGCAGGCGCAGCAGCAGTTCGCGGCCGGCCTCCTGCGTCAGGTCGAGGGCCATGCCGCGCTTGTTGCGGTTGAGGCCGAGGAAATAGCTCGCCGCACCGTCGAGGAAGGGCGGCCCCCAGCCGCGCGTCTCGTCGCCCGCGGGCGGTTCGATCTTGATGACGTCGGCGCCATGGTCGCCAAGGATCTGGCCGGCATAGGGCCCGCCGAGAACGCGGCTGGCATCGATCACCTTGATGTCGGCGAGAGAGCCGGTGCGAGAATTCATGTCCTGTCCTGCTGGCTGTCTCGGGCGGATCCTGGCGTCATGCCTGGATCTCGCGCCGCATCTGGCTTGCGAATTCGGGATAGGTTTCCGCGAGCTCGTCCATGACCTGGCCGCGCAGGAGGTCGAGCGTCGCCCGGTCCGGCAAGTCGGTCTGCGGCGGCCGATCGGCATGCGCGAAGCTGAAGCCGGTCGCCTCCCGGACCTCCGCCAGCTCATGGCCGGGATGGAGGCTCTCCAGCGTGAAGCCGGGACGGGCCTTGTCGAAGCTGAACAGGGCCTTGCCGGTCAGCAGCGCCATCGGCCCGCCCGTCCGGTGGATGCCGGGCTCGCTGATGCCGGGCGCGCTGGTGAAGTCGACTTTTTCGACGAAGACGCGCGGGCTGTGCTCCTCGCGGAAGAGGATCACGCGGGGAACCACGAAATAGAGATAGGCCGAGCCGAAGGAGCCCGGCCAGCGCGGCGCCGAGGCCGGATAGTCGCCGATGCCGACGAGATTGATGTTGCCGTGCCCGTCGATCTGGCCTCCGCCGAGGAAGAAGGCGTCGATCCGCCCCTGTCCGGCACAGTCGAACAGTTCGGCGGAGCCGTTCGTGAAGAAATTGTGCTCGACGGAACCGAGGATCGAGATCCTGACCGGCGGCGCGCCGGCGCGCTGCTTCAAGGCGCGCAGCAGCATCGCACCGGCGGCGGGAATCGGCGAGGAGGCGCCGACCGCGACATGCCGGACGCCGTCGAGCAGCCGGGCGATCGTCGTGATCAGAATCTCGCGGGGATGGATCTCCGTCATCGGGCGGCGTCCTGCATCGGCGCGGCCGGCGCCGCGGCCATGTATTCCGCGAAGCCTTCCGGCGTGCGTGCGGCCTTGGCGTAGCGCAGGATCTCGGCCGTATCGGTCGCGTACTCGCCCCAGAGGCCATAGGGCCAGGCCCCCCGGGGCGCGACCGCGATCTCGGTCACGTAGAGCGCCGGCAGGGTTCCGGCAGCGCTCATCTCGTCGCCGAGCAGGCTCTCCTCGACGATGCGCTCGACCGTGATCAGGGTCTGCTTCGCGGCATAGGCCATCGCGGCGAGCTCGCGCCGCCGCCCGATCCAGACATTGCCGTGCCGGTCCGCCATCGGCGCATGGAAGATCGCGATATCCGGCCGTGCGGCCGGGATCAGGACGATCGGGTCGCCGTCCTCAGCGAAGGGATTGTCGATCACCCGCCAATCCGGCCGGAAGCGGAGGATGTCGCTGCCGATAATGCCGCGCAGTGGCTGGAAGGGGTTGCCCTTCTGTGCGGCCATCAGCCCGGCATGGATCGCCGGGCAGGTGGCGTCCCGGACCGTGATCCGGCCTTGCGCGATCGCCTGGTTGAAGCGCGGCGCGCCGCCGGCCTCGCCGAGCGAGACCGCGCTGGTCTCGACAGAGCGGACGAGCCCGGCGCCGACCAACTGGTCGACCTGCAGGCCACCGGTGGGAACGCAGAAGAGATCGAGATCGCCGGCGCCGTGCTCGATCAGGGCCCGGGTCATCGCCATCGAGACCCCGGCATAGTCGACCGGCAATGCCAGCTGCATCCCCGCCTCGACACGGCGCGCCATGTCTTGCAGGTCCATCGCGTCCCTCCGTTCCGCCTTCGACGCGGCATCGAAATGCGGCGTCATGCGTTCCAAATTATAGAACGATATTCTGAAAATAGCGTAGCGGCCTGCTGCTTGCGCTGTCAATACGGCCTTGGGCGCTGCCGCCGCCGATCGCCCGCCAGCCATCGCCCGGCCGTGATGAGACAGCTTGACAGCATCGCAATCAAGCTGATTATTGGAAAAAAACAGAATAGCGTTCTATAATTCAGAACACTGGGAGAAATGTGATGGCAACTGAACTGGCGTCCCTCGCCGAGCCGCCGGCGAATGCAGGGATGTCGGGGGCGGAGCGCGAGCAGAGCTCGATCGGCGCAGGCATCGTCCTGCGCGACGTGGTCAAGACCTACGGCGATTTCCGGGCTGCCGATTCCATCTCCCTCGACATCCGGCCGGGCGAGTTCATCACCCTGCTCGGCCCCTCGGGGAGCGGGAAGACGACGCTGCTCAACCTCATCGCCGGCTTCCAGAAGCTCGACGGCGGGGAGATGCATGTCGACGGCGCGCCGATCGATCACGTCCCGACGCATAAGCGCGGCTTCGGCATGGTCTTCCAGAGCTATGCGCTCTTTCCCACCATGACCGTTGCGCAGAACGTCGCGTTCCCGCTGCGCATGGCCGGATTCGACCGTGCCACCGCGGAACGCCGCGTCGCCGAGACGCTGGAGATCATGCGCCTTTCCGAGCATGCGCAGAAGACGCCCTCGCAGATGTCCGGCGGCCAGCAGCAGCGTGTCGCCATCGCCCGCGCCATCGTCCGCCGCCCCCGGATCGTCCTCATGGACGAGCCGCTCAGCGCGCTCGACCGGCGGCTCAGGGAATCCATCCAGATCGAGATCCGCGAACTGCACCGCACCATCGGCAGCACCATCCTGTTCGTCACCCATGATCAGGGCGAGGCGCTGACGATGAGCGACCGCATCGCGGTGATGGATGCCGGGCGGATCGTGCAGATCGGCACGCCGGTCGACATCTACCGGCACCCGCAGAACCGCTTCGTCGCCTCCTTCGTCGGCGAGAGCAACCTGATCGAAGCCGAAATCGTCCAGCGTCGCGGCGCGACGATGGCGCTGCGCAACCGTGCCGGCTACGTCTTCGAGGCCGATGCCGGGCACGGCATCGAGGTCGGGCGCGCGACGGTGCTGGTGCGGCCGGAGCGGATCGCCATCGCCGACGGCCCCGGGCCGCACGCGATGCCGGTCACGGTGACCTCGGCACTGTTCCTCGGCGAGATCCTGCGGATCGAGGCGCGGGCGGAGAGCGGCGAGACGCTGCTGATCCGCTGCATGGACGCGGCCGGGCGGAAGCTCCCTGCGGCCGGGGAGCGCCTGCATGTGAGCTGGGGTGCCGCCGATTGCTGGGTGCTCGCATGAGTGCCGCCGCGACCACCTTCGCCGGGCCCAGACAAGGCAGCCTGCGCGGCAGGCTCTCCAACCCGGCGCTGCTCCTGCTGCCGGCCGGCCTTTTCCTCGGCTTCATCTACCTGCTGCCGGTCATCGACCTGTTCCGCCTCAGCGTCAGCGGGCCGACATGGTCGATCTTCTTCGAGCGCGTGTTCTCGGTGCCGCTCTACTGGGATTCGCTCGTCCGGACGATGCAGATATCCCTCAGCGTCGCGACGCTGTGCCTGCTGCTCGGTTATCCCACCGCGCTTCTCATCCGGCGCACGTCAGGCATCACGCAGATGCTGATCACGGCGGCGGTGATCCTGCCTTACTTCATCGCGATCCTGATCCGCACCTATGCCTGGATGGTCCTGCTCGGACGCAACGGGCCGGTGAACAAGTTCCTGACGGGGCTCGGCGTCCTGAGCGAGCCGGCCCAGCTTCTGTTCAACCGCGGCACGGTCCTGCTCGGCATGACGGCGGTGCTGCTGCCGATCATGGTGCTCAGCATCTATTCCAGCGTGTCGCGCCTCGATGCGGCGCTGCCGCGTGCGGCGCAGGCTTCCGGCGCCGGGCCGATCGCCACCTTCTGGCGCATCCTGCTGCCGCTCACGCTGCCGGGAATGGGGGCGGGCTTCCTGCTCGTCTTCGTGGCCGCGCTCGGCTTCTTCATCACGCCGACCCTGCTCGGCGGGCCAGGCGACCAGATGTTCGCCATGCACATCGTGCAGCAGGCCGATTTCATCAACAGCGAGGGCTTCCTCCAGGCGCTTGCGGTCGTGCTCCTGGTCATCACCCTGCTCTTCGTCGGCGTCGCCGGTCATTTCCTCGGTTTCGAATTCATCTGGGGCGGCAGCAAGGCAGACGGCGGGGCAGTGCGTGCAACGGCCGCCCGCGCCAGCGAGGGGGCGCCGCGGCGCAGCCTCCTGAGCGGTATCGTCGACCGGATCGGCTGGCCGATCCTGCGGCTGCTCAGCCGCCTCAGCCCCGCCTGGGGACGCTGGACCGTCTTCATCCTGGCCGGGGCGGTGATCGCCACGCTGATCCTGCCGATCCTCGTGGTGATGGTGATCTCGTTCAGCAGTGCCTCGTTCCTCACCTTCCCGCCGCCAGGTTTCTCGCTGCGCTGGTACGAGAAGTTCTTTTCCGATCCGAACTGGATGGATGCCTTCTGGCATTCCGCCGTGATCGCTGCCGTGTCGGCCGTGATCTCGGTGGTGCTCGGCGCCTCCGCCGCCATGGGGGTCGTGCGCAGCGAGATCCGCGGCAAGTCGATCATCATGCTGCTGCTCGTCAGCCCGGTCATCGTGCCGCCGGTGGTGCTCGGCCTGTCGCTCTACAGCCTGTTCCTGCGCTTCGATCTGGTCGGCTCGATCTGGGGCCTGGCCTCGGCGCATGCGATCGGCGGCATCCCGCTCGTGGTGATCATCGTCTCGGCCGCGCTCCAGAGCGTCGACCGGCGCCTCGAACAGGCGGCCGCCCTGCATGGCGCGTCTCCGCTCAACGTCTTCCGCACGGTGACGCTGCCGGCGATCGCACCCGGGCTGGCGGCAGCGACGTTCTTCGCCTTCCTGCACTCGTTCGACGAGCTGGTGCTGTCGCTGTTCTTGTCGAGCGCGCAGCTCAAGACGCTGCCGCTGATGCTCTGGGCCGACATCAACTACCAGCTCAACCCGGTTCTGGCGGTGGTCTCCTCGCTCGAGGTCCTGCTGGTCGTGATCGGGCTCGCGCTCGCGGGCCCGGTGCTGGCGCGAACACGCGCCGGCGCCTGATACGCAATCGATAAAAGAAGAGGGAGGAAAGACATGGTGCAACGCATGAAGATCTGGCGGGTGCTGCCCGCTCTGGCGGCGATGGTGCTGCCGCTTAGCCTGGCTCAGGGCGCGTCGGCCCAGAGCAAGGAGGTGATCGTACAGGACCCGGGCGGCGCCTATGGCGAGGCCCTGCGCAAGATCATGTACGGACCGTTCGAGAAGGAGACGGGGATCAAGGTGGTGACCGTCCAGGAGGCGCGCAGCGGCCCGCGGCTGAAGGCTCAGGCCGAGGCCGGCAAGGCAGCCTGGGACCTCGCCTTCATCTTCGATCAGGAAACCAAGATCCTCGGCGATTGCTGCCTCGCCGATATCGACTACAAGAAGCTCTCCGAGCCCGCGCAGAAGACGCTCGCCGTGATGCCGGACAATCTCAAGCGGACCAAGGGCGTGGCGCTTCAGGTCATCGGCGTCGGCCTCGCCTGGAACAAGGACAAGTACAAGGCCGGCAGCGAGCCGCAGAGCTGGGCCGATTTCTGGGACGTGAAGAAATTCCCGGGGCGGCGCTGCATGCCGGCCTGGTCCCGCTTCACCTTCGAGGCGGCGCTGATGGCGGACGGCGTGGCGAAGGACAAGCTCTACCCGATCGACATGGACCGGGCGTTGAAGAAGCTCGCCGAGATCAAGCCTCATGTGACCAAGTGGTGGACCACCGCCGCGCAGCCGCCGCAGCTGCTGCTCGATGGTGAAGCCGACATGTGCATGGCCTATACCGGCTCGATGAGTAAATTCGCGCTCGAGGGCGCGCCGGTCGCGATCACCTGGAACCAGGGCTTCGTCTATTACGACTTCTTCTCGATCCCGAAGGGCGCGCCGAACTACGAGAACGCACTGAAGGTTTTGTCCTGGCGGCTCGATCCGAAGCGTGCCGCGGAGCTGACGTCCAGCTTCCCGGTCGCACTGCCGTCTTCCGTCGTGTTCGACGCGGCCGACCCGAAGGTCAGCATCTATTGGGCGAACAACCCGAAGAACCTCGCCCAGGCGATCGAGTGGAGCCCGGACTACTGGGGCGCTGCCTCGCCGGATGGCCGCTCGACCAACGAGGAGCATGGCCAGGAGAAGCTCAACGCGCTGCTGGCGAAGTAACCGGTCCCGGAGGCGGCCGCCGATGGCGGCCGTCTTCCCGCGGAGCGCGGCCGGGCCTAGAGATAGCCAGGTTCAGGAGACCGGGTTCACACGATGGATAAGGCGTTCACGAAGGGGTTGCGGCTCCTCGAAGTCCTGGCACGCAGCAGCAAGCCTCGCGGGATCACCGATCTCGCGAAGGAACTGGACTTCACGAAGAGCAATGTGCACCGCCTGCTGGCGACCCTGCAGGCCCAGGGCTTCGTCCGGCAGACGCCGCCGAACAGCACCTATGAGCTGACGCTGAAGATCTGGGAGCTCGGAAACAACGTCGTCCGGCGCCTGGACCTGGTCTCGATCGCCCGCCCGGCTATGGAACGCCTGGCCCAGGCCACCGGGGAGACGGTCCATCTCTCGGTGCTCGATGATACCGACGTGGTCTATGTCGACAAGATCGAGAGCAAGCATCAGATCAGGGCCCATACCAGCGTCGGCATGCGCGCGCCCGCCTTCGCAATGGCGACCGGCAAGGCGATGCTGGCGCATGAACCCGATGAGGCGCTCGATCGTTTCCGGCCGCTCTTCAAGCGCTTCACCGCGACGACGCGGGTGACGCCGGAGGAGCTCATGGCCGATATCCGCCAGATCCGGCAGCAGGGCTACGCCATGGTCCTGCAAGGCGAGTGGCGCGACGGGATCGCGGCCTGTGCCTGCGCGGTGCTCGGTCGGGCCGGCGAGGTCGCCGGCGCGATCGGCATATCGGGCCCGGACTCGCGGTTGAAGCGCAAGGAATTGAAGCAGTTTTCGGAAGACGTCCGCGAGGCGGCGCGCTCGATCAGCGCGGCGCTCGGCCATCTGCCGGGGCATTGAGAGCAACCGACGCGCCGCGGGCCGGCGCGTCCCGAGACACGAAATCAGCGCAACAGCGACAGGGTCGAACCATGAACGATAGCTTCCGGGCCATGATGATCGTCGATCACGACGGGCGCCCGCGCGGCGGAATTCCGCGATCTCACGGTGGCGGACCTGCCCGACCACGACGTGCTCGTGGAAATCTCCTTCTCGACGCTGAACTACAAGGACGGCCTGGCAATCAGCGGCAAGGGGCGGATCGCGCGACGGCTGCCGATGGTGGCGGGAATCGATCTCGCCGGAACGGTGGTCGAAAGCCGGTCGCCCGACTGGAAGCCGGGCGACAAGGTGCTGGTCAATGGCTGGGGCCTGTCCGAGACGGAATGGGGCGGCTATGCGCGCTTCCAGAAGCTGAAGCCGCAATGGCTGACGCGGCTGCCCGACGCCTTCAGCTTCGAGGAGGCGATGGGCATCGGGACCGCCGGCTATACCGCGGCGCTCTGCGTCGACGCGCTCGAGGACTGGGGGGCGATCGCACCGGGCGGGCGCGAGGTGCTGGTGACGGGCGCGGCCGGCGGGGTCGGCTCGACCGCGATCAGCCTGCTCGCCCGCAAGGGCTACACGGTCACCGCGGCGACCGGTCGGCCGGAGACCCATGCCTATCTGTCGGAGCTCGGCGCCACCGGCTTCGTCGACCGGGCGGCTCTCGCGGAGAAGGGCGGCGCGCTGCAGAAGGAGCGCTGGGGCGGCGCGGTCGATTCCGTGGGCTCGACCACCCTGGCCAATGTGCTGGCGCAGACGGCCTATGGCGGGGCGGTCGCGGCCTGCGGGCTGGCGGGCGGCATGGATCTTCCGGCGAGCGTCGCGCCGCATATCCTGCGGAGCGTGAGCCTGCTCGGCGTCGACAGCGTGATGGCGCCGGGCGCCAAGCGCGACCGTGCCTGGAAGACGCTGTCCGACCACCTCGACAAGGCGCATCTCGGCCGTATCGCCCGCGTCGAGCCGATGTCGGCGCTGCCGGCGCTGGCGGAAGAGATCGTCGCCGGCAGGATCCGCGGCCGCGTGGTCATCGACGTCAGCCGCTGATCGAGAGGTCCGCCGCGCGCATGGACACAGGACAAGCGCGCTTCGCGGAATTCATGGAATGCTGTTCTGACATAGGGAACACGATGCAATGACCACCCGGGACGACCGCGACTTGCGGCAATCCATCGTCTTGGCCTGCCGCGAGATGACCGCGGCGGGCATCAACCAGGGCACCTCCGGCAATATCAGCGTTCGCGTCGATGGCGGGATCCTGCTGACCCCGTCCGGCCTGGCCTATGACCAGATGACGCCCGAGGACATCGTCTTCATGGACTGGGACGGCGGCTGGACGGCGCGGGAGGGCAACGTCCCCTCCACTGAGTGGCGCTTCCACCTCGACATCCTCAGGGCGAAGCCGGAGGCGGGCGCGGTGGTTCATGCGCACCCGACCTACTGCACGACGCTGGCGATCATGCATCGCGGCATCCCGGCGATCCACTACATGATCGCGGCTGCCGGCGGGAACGACATCCCCTGCGCGCCCTATGCCCAATACGGCACGGCCGAGCTGTCGCGGCTGGCGCTGGAGGCGCTGGCTGATCGCCGCGCCTGCCTGCTCGCCCATCACGGCCTGATCGCGACCGGGGTCAGCCTGCGCAAGGCGCTTTGGCTCGCCGTCGAGGTCGAGACCCTGGCGCGGCAATATCACGGCTGCCTCCAGATCGGCACGCCGCCGCTGCTGCCGGACGAAGAGATCGACAGCATCCTCAAGCGCTGGGGCCAGTACGGCCTGCGCGAGCGGAAAGCGCACGCCTCCTCCCCCGCCGTCGGGACCTGACGCGCCGCCGTCGCCCCCTGCTTCCGCCATCACCTCCCGCTTCGATCGTTTGAGAAACCTGCCATGTCGCCCACCCATGATGTCAGCGTCTGCGGCTCCTACATCCTCGATATTCTCGGCGTGCCGGTGAGCGATATTCCGCCGGGCGGGACGCGCTACCTGATCGACGAAATCCGTCTCACCGTTGCGGGCACGGCGGGTGGAACCGTGGTTCCCTGCGCCCGGCTCGGCCTGAAGGCGCTCGCGGTCGGCGCGGTCGGCGCGGACGAGAAGGCCGATTGGGTGCTCGACGCGCTGCGGCGCGACGGCATCGACGTCTCGATGATGGAGCGCATGGCCGGCAGCCCGACCTCGGCCACCATCCTGCCGATCCGGCCGGACGGATCGCGCCCGGCCCTTCACGCCCGCGGCGCCTCCGCCCGCTGGCGCATCTCGGAGGCGGCGCAGGCCCGCGCCTGCGAGGGGCGGATCGTCCATCTCGGCGGGGTCGGCTCGCTGCTGGCGATGGACGGCGAGCCTTCGCGCGCGCTCCTTGCCGATGCGCGCAAGGCCGGCCGTACGACGACGCTCGACCTGATCTCGGCCCGCCCCGAAACCCTGGCACTGCTGGAGCCGCTCCTGCCCGAGGTCGACTTCTTCATGCCGAGCATCGACGAGACGGCCGTGATGGTCGGAACGCATGATCCGGCCGCCTGTGCCCGCTTCTTCATCGAACGCGGCGCGGGAGCCTGCGCCATCTCGCTCGGCGGCGAAGGCTCCTTCGTGATGACGCGGGACGGGCGGCAGTTCACGATGCCGGCCTTCGACGTCCCGGTGCGCGACACGACCGGCTGCGGCGACGCCTATTCCGGCGGCTTCATCGCCGGGCTCGTCCGGGGCTGGGAGCTGACCGAATGCGCAAGGCTCGCGACCGCGACGGCCGCGCTCGTCGCCACCGGCCTGGGCTCCGGCGCCAACCTCGTTTCCTTCGACGAGACCGTGACGGCAATGAACAGCCTGCCGGTCCGCAACGCCGCCTGAGAGCGACAGGCGCCGAAACCTCTTTTCCATCTGCAGTGAGAACAGACATGACCAGACATGCCATCGTGACCGGGGCCAGCCGCGGCATCGGCCGGGCCATCGCCCTTGGGCTTGCCGAGCGCGGCTATGACCTCGCGCTCACCGATATCGGCCCGCAGCAGGCCGCTCTCGCGGCGGTCGCGGGCGAGATTGCCGAGCGGGGCCGGCGCTGCGTCACCATCACCGCCGATGTCAGCAATCCCGAGGATTGCCGCCGCTCGGCCGAGGAAGCCGTGCGCGGGCTCGGCCATGTCGATGCCCTCGTCAACAATGCCGGCATCCTGAAGCTCGCTTCGATCGAGGAGCTGACGCCCGAGCTCTGGGACACCACCTTCGCCGTCAACACGCGCGGCGTGTTCCAGATGACGCAGGCGCTGATCCCGCACATGCGGGAGCGGCGCTATGGCCGCATCGTCAACATCGCTTCGCTGGCTGCGCGCACCGGCGGGCCGGGCCAGTCCCATTACGCCGCGTCGAAATCGGCGGTGGTGGGCTTCACGCGCGTCTCGTCGATGGAGCTCGGCCAGCACGGCATCACCGTGAATGCGGTCTGCCCGGGCATCATCCAGACCGAGATGGGAATGAACAACCTGCGCGATCCCGAGCGCGTCGCGTATTTCGAGAAGGTGACCGACCTGCACCGGCTCGGCAATCCGGAAGACGTGATCGGGCCGGTCGCCTTCTTCGCCTCGGACGATTCCGCTTTCGTCACCGGCCAGGCGCTGAACGTGGATGGCGGCATCTTCTACAGCTAGAGACATTTGACGGCGATCAGCCGGCTCTCGTCATCCTGCACTCCTGCCGCCTTCGCCCGTTTGGCGGAAGCGGCCTTTCGGCCAGCGGCTTCGGGACCGGGTGCAGGACCGATCCGACGAAGCGGGATGGCCGGAGGGCTCGTGGCGCGAACCGGTTACCGCTGCGGTCACATATCGCAATGGCGTTCTGGTTCAGACCCCGCGGTCCGAGCGATCGACCATCCACAACCTGATCGTTGCCGATCGCAGGAGGGAAGGCCCCGACAGCCCGCTGCAGTCCTTCGATCGCGCGTCGTCGCGGTCAGAGGGCAGTCGTTGGCTTGACCAGCAAGTGACCGGAAAGAGGCGCTTTTTCCAGGACCTCCCGGGCAAGGTCGATCCGCGAGGTGGTGACAAAAACCTCGCCCCCGCCGTTACCGCCAAATGCAAGCCCGGTTGGACGCGGCACGGGGAGCGGCAGCAGCCGCTCGATCTCGCCTTCGATCGACAACCGCGCGATGCTCCAGCCGTCATAGAGCCCGACCCAGAGCCGATCATCCGTGTCCACTGCCAGGCTGCGCGGCTCGCCGGACACGCGCGGTATGCGCGCAAAAAGCCGGGGCGCCATGCCTGCGCGTTCAAGCAGATAGATCGTGCCACTCTCGGGGTCCGATGCGAAAAGCCTGCCGCTCGCCTGGGACCAGGCGAGCGCGCCGATCCGCTTGCGCAGGGACCACTGAGGTTCGACTGTCCCGTCGCGGCCGAGCGTGCCGACCAGGGTCTCGTCGCCCTGCTGAATGGCAACCCAGGGCTGTCCGCCGGGGTTGGTCGTCATTGCAGTCGCGCGGGCAAGCTCGGGAACGGTGCGATCCTGGACGCATTCGTGCCCGCTGATCCTGAGAACACGCCCGCCCAGGAGCAGGATGACGTCGCCCTCTGCGGTCACGGCGAGCCCATCGATCGGGGCACCGGGTTCCGGCCGGAACGTCGCGGTCTGGCATCCCGCCGTCGTGTAGAGGGTGGGCCCAAGCCGATCGGCCCAGACGAGGGACGAACGCACCGGGTCCCAGACCGGGTGAGCGCCATAGAAGACGGGCTGGCGGTGGGCGTCGTGCGGCTGCCAGGACGTGCCGGGCTGCGACTGTCGGGCCGGGGTGCTCCTCAGGCCCAGGCCGATGTTGCGGGCGACATTCGCGACTTCCGGACCGAGCTGGGCCACTCTCTCGCTGGTCAGTCGATAGATCGGCCCGGCCACGCTGATGGCCGCGACTGGCCGGCCGGTGGAGTCGAGCACCGGTGCACCGACGCAGCGATTTCCCCACAGGATCTCCTGGTCTTCGATCGCATAGCCGCGCGCCCGTACGATGCGCAGCTGCCGCATCAGCGTGTCGCGATCGGTGATCGTCTGCGGCGTGAAGCGCTCCAAGGGGGCGTGGCCGAGCATGGCCTGGGCTTCCGCTTCCGGCAGGAAGGCCAGGATCGCCTTTCCCTGGCTGGTGCAGTGCAGCGGCTTGCGTGCGCCGAGGCGCGCCGCCGAGCGGATATCGTGCGGGCTTTCGAATTTGCCGAGCGCCAGGACCATGCCGTCATCGGGCACGGCGAGATAGGCGGTTTCCCCCGTCATGTCGCGCAGGCGCTGCAGCTCGATGCTGGCGATCGCGGCGAGATCGGGTGCGACCCAGACGTTCTGGGCCAGTTCGAGCAGTCGATAGCCGAGCGTATAGCCCTGGGACTGCGGGTCGAGGCGAATGAAGCCGTGTGCCGTGACCGAAGCGAGGATGCGGTAAAGCGTTGCCTTCGGCCAACCCGTCGCAGCGGCGAGTTCAGCCGCCGACACCTGGCCGGGAGCGGCCGCAATCAGATCGATCAGTCGAAAGGCCTTGCCGATCAGGGCGGTGCCGGGAACCGCCGGCTGGCCACTGCGATCGTCAGGCATCCACCGGATCGCGCCCGTCTGCGGTTTTTCCATCAAGTGATTCCATATTGTGAGACTGTTGGCATGAAGCGCCGGCCATCAGGCTTTCCGAGGATCAATATGTAGGTCAGAAAGGTCAAGGCCGAGCCCGTGAACCACCGCGCGACCGGCTTGAGACTTGAGAGCGGAACTCCTCGGGCCGGACAGCAATTCATGACCTCATCGACGCAACCCCCCGTTACCGTCCCGCAGGAGGTGATCGACCGGCTGAAGACGATCAGCAGCGGCTCGCTCACCACCGAATTGTTCCGCCGCGGTCTGCGCCAGTGCTTCTTGGTCGGGCTGAAGGCGCTGAATCCGAACGCTGCGAAATTCGCCGGCGAGGCTTTCACGATGCGCTTCATTCCGGCCCGCGAGGACATCGACACCTACGCCACCCTGACCCCCTATCCGAATCCCGATAATCTCCAGTGGGAGGCGGTCGAGCAGATCGGCCCGGGCCAGGTTCTCGTCATCGACAGCCGCGGCGACATCTCCTCCGCCTCGGCCGGCAACGTCCTTCTGACGCGGATGATGGTGAAGGGGGTGGCTGGCGTCGTCACCGACGGCGCCTTCCGTGACGGCCAGGAAATCGCCGCGATGCCGTTTCCCGCCTATGCCCGCGACGTTGTCGCCTCGACCCGGCTTTCGACCCACCACGCGGCCGATCTCAACGTGCCGATCTCCTGCGCCGGGGTCGCCATCTATCCCGGCGACATCCTCGTCGGCGACGGCGATGGCGTCACGGTGGTGCCGCGTCGCCTGGCCGCCGAGATCGCGGAGGCCGGCGAGAAGCGCGACATCCTGGAGGGCTATCTGGTCAAGCGCATCGCCTCGGGCGAGGGGCTCTACGGCGTCTATCCGCCGACGCCCCAGACACGAGCCGATTTCGAGGCCTGGCAGAAGGCCGGCGCCCGCGAAGAAGACATCACGCGCATTCGTGCGGAGGCCGCAAATGGCTGAGATCACCCCCGCCTTCATGGAAAAGGCGATACGGCGCTATTTCGAAGCCTGCAATGCCGGCGATTACGCCATGCTCGTCTCCTGCTTCACGCTCGATGCCGTCCATTATTTCCCGCCCGGCCTGCCCGACATCCCCTGGCGGACCGCCGACGTGATCGCCCGCAAATGGGTCTGGTGCGTCGAGAACCTCGGCTCGCGCTGGACGATCGAGAAGATCCTCTGCTCCTCGACCGCTCCGGAAGCCGTGATCGAATGGACGCATTGGAAGCCCAATGCCAAGACCGCGCTGCGCGGCGACGAATGGTATGTCTTCGACGAGGAAAGCGGGCTGATCCGCGAAATCCGGGCCTATTACGCCTCGGCCGCTGATGGCAGCCTGCCGATCAGCGAGCTCGTCGCGTTCGATTATGCCGGTCGCGGCTATCACCTCGGTCCGCAAACCTAGCCAACGCGATCGGCGAGGATGGCTGAAACCATGAAGCTTCCTCCGACACTGTGCGAGGGCACAGGGCAAGCGGCTCCGGCCTATGAGCGCGAGAGGGTGGTGCTGCGGGCCGGCACGCTCGAGGCGACCATCTCGCCGGCCCAGGGCGGGCGCCTCGCCACGCTTCGCGATCTAGCCAGCATACCCCCGCGCGATCTCGTCGTGCCCCTGCGCACCTGGCCGGCCGAGCCGCGGCGCTGGCCGAAGGGGGGCGCCTATCCGCTCATCCCCTATTCCAACCGCATTGCCGATGGCTGCCTGCGCCATGCCGATCGCGTGTGGTCCGTCGAACCACATTCCGATGCCGCTCCGCACAGCCTCCATGGCACGGCACATCTTCGCGAATGGCAGGTCGAGGCCACCGACGCGACGAGAGCCGTGCTGACGTTCTCCGCCGAGCCGGATGGCGACTGGCCCTGGCCTTATTCCGCCCGGCAATCCTTCGAACTCACGCCAGAGACCTTGCGCATCGTGCTGAGCATCGAGAACCGTGGCGCCGAGCCCTTTCCTGCAGGACTCGGCTGGCATCCCTACCTGGCCTGGTCGCCCGGCGCGGAGGTTCGTCACGATGCCCGGCGGCGCTGGCTGTACGACGGCGACTATATCGCGACCGGCGAGACGGTGCCGGCGGACCTTGTCGACAGTAGGACCTGTTATCTCTCGGACTGGACCGGGCTGGAAATCAGTCATGCCGATGGGCACTGCGTCCATGTCGTGGCCGACCCCGCGCTGTCCCATCTCGTCCTCCACCGCCCGGACGACGATGCCTATCTCTGTGTCGAGCCGGTCTCGCATGTCGCGAACGGCTTCAACCTGGCGGCAGATGGTGTCGTGGGGACGGGCACGAATCTGCTTGGAGCCGGCGCAAGCTTCAGCGCCTGGGTCGAGCTCGGCCTCGGGCGACGAGACGCAAGGCCTACTGCCGCAGCCCCGGTGATAGACCCGTGACGAAGACCATCCTGATCACTGGCGCCGGTGGCGTCGTCGGACGGGCCATCCGTCCCTTGCTGCGGAGCAGCTATCGTCTGCGCCTGTTCGATCGCCATGCCATCGCCGATCTCGCCGAGAACGAGGAAGCCGTCGTCGGAGACATCGCCGACACGGCCGCGCTGGCCCAGGCCCTGCAGGGTATTTCGGCGGTGGTGCATCTCGCTGGCTGCACCACCGAGGCGGGGATCGAGGAGCAGATCGCAGGCAACGTGCAGGGTGCCTGGAACGTGTTCGACGCCGCGCGGGCCGCCGGTATCGAGCGGGTGGTCTTCACCAGCTCGCATCACGTCGTCGGTCACTATCCGCGCCATAGGCGGCTCGGGTCCGATGTCCTGCTGCGTCCGGACAGCCGCTACGGCTTGACCAAGGCCTTCGGTGAGCAGGCGGGAGCCTTCTTTGCCGACCAGTTCGGGCTGCGGGTCCTGGCCATCCGGGTCGGCTTCCTGGGCGACCGGCCGGTCGATCACCGCCGCCTCGCCATCTGGACGAGCCCGCGCGATCTCGTGCAGTTGATCCGGATCGGCCTGGAACACGAGGCCCTGCGCTTCGCCGTCGTCTACGGCGTCTCCGACAATTCCCGCAGTTTCTTCGACAACGCCGTGGCGTGGCGCCTGGGATACCGGCCGCAGGACAGCGCCGATGACCATGCGCAGGCCGTGATGGCGGCGGTTCCGCCGGAGGATCCCGACAGGCTCGCCAGCCGCGTCATCGGCGGCAGCATGGCCGAGGGGAGCTTCGTCGGCGACATCGCGCGCATCGAGGACTGGTGAGGCGACGCCCTATCCGCCAGGGGTACCGAATGCGACGCAGGACACGATGGCGCCACAAGACGCCACGCAGAAGGGCCGCCCCGGCGGCAACCATTGGGAGGATGACAGGATGAAGATGACGGAGCAGTCTCGACGCCAGTTCCTGGGTGGGGCCGCAGGCCTTGCCGCCATGGCCCCGAGCCTCGCGCAGGCGCAGCTCGCCTTGCCGAAGGCTCCGGTCAATCTCAACATCGTCGATGTCGCAGGCAATCTCGCGCTGACCCAGAAGGCTTTCGAGGCCTATCGACGGGCGAAGCCGGGCCTGGTGTCGCGGATGACCTTCACCAAGGCGCCAGCCCCGGAATTGCCGGGCAAGATCAAGGCGCAGCAGGAGGCCGGACGGATCGACATCGACCTCGTGCTGACCGGCACCGACGCGCTCGCGGCCGGCATGGAGCAGAATTTGTGGGTCGATCTGCTGACGGCTCACAAGGCCGCCCTGCCGAACCTCGACGCGATCTACGAAAAGGGCGCTGCCATGATGCAGGGCCTGGCCCGCGGCCAGGGGGTGGTCGTCGCCTACTACCCTTCAGGCCCCCTGCTCGAATATCTGCCGAACCAGGTCCCGACGCCGCCCGGCTCGCTGGAGGAGCTGCTGGCCTGGGCGAAGGCTCATCCCAACAAGTTCATGTATGCCCGGCCGGCCAATTCCGGGCCGGGTCGCACCTTCATCATGGGGTTGCCCTACATCCTCGGCGACAGCAACCCGAAGGATCCCATGAAAGGCTGGGACAAGACCTGGGCCTATCTGAAGGAGCTCGGCCGCTATATCGAATACTACCCGACCGGCACCTCCGCGGTGATGAAGGAGTTCGGAGACGGCACCCGCCACATCATCGCCACCACGACGGGCTGGGACATCAATCCGCGGGTGCTCGGCGTCGTCCCGAAAGAGGCGCGCATCGCGACCTTGAAGGATTTCCGGTGGGTCATCGACGGGCAGTACATGGCGATCCCGAAGGGGTTGCCCAATGACAAGATCGCCGTCCTGCTCGACCTGATGTCGTTCATGCTGACCAAGCCGGCGCAGGCCTTCACCTATGACGAGGGCTATCTCTATCCAGGACCTGCGGTGAAGGATGTCCCGCTCTCGATGGCGCCGCCCGAAAGCCAGGCGGCGATCGCGGAGTTCGGCCGCCCCGAATATGCGAAGCTGATCGCCGACACGCCCTTCGAACTGCCTCTGGAACCCAATCAGATGGTCATGGCCTTCCGCAGATGGGACGAGGAAATCGGCAGGAAGGCCTGATCGCGCTTCAGGCCGGGGCTGCGCCGATCGTGCCCGGCCCGCCTGCTCCCGGCCGTCCGCTCGCGGGCGGCCGTATTCGGCCACGCGAGCCCGCCATGCCCATGGCAGGCGATCGGTGACCTGAGTCGCTTCGCCGGGCCGGCCTTGTCGGGCCCGCTCCTACGAGATGAGAAGGCCATGCCCGATCCGATCACCAAGGTGGAACCGATCGTTCTGCGCATTCCGTTCGACGACGGCGGCAAGGGGCAGGGCATCACGCCGACCCGGTGGAGCAATCTCGACATCGTCCTGGTCCGCGTCGAAACGCGCGCGGGTCTGGTCGGCTGGGGCGAAGCTTTCGGCTATATGTGCCAGAACGCCACCGCCATCGCGGTTCGCGACCTGGTCGCACCGGCTGTGATCGGGCGGGATTCGCAGGATCCGCAAGCCGTCAATCTAGCAGCCCAGCAGGCCCTGGCCCTCTTCGGCCGCTATGGCATCACCCTGTTCGCGATCTCCGGGCTGGATATCGCGCTCTGGGATATCGCGGGCAAGCGAGCAGGCCTGTCGCTTTCCCGCCTGATCGGGTCGCCCTGTCACGACGGGATCCGCGCCTATGCCAGCCTCGTCCGCTATGGCGAGGCCGAGCGCGTCGAGCACTTCGCGGCCGAGGCCGCGGCGCTGGGCTATGACGAGGTGAAGCTGCACGAAGTGCTGCCGGAAACGATCAGGGCCGGCCGTCGCGGCGCGGGGCCGAAGGCGCGCCTGACCGTCGACGTCAATTGCCAATGGTCGCTGGAGCAGGTGCGGACCATGCTGCCCGTGCTCGCCGAGACCGAGGTGAACTGGCTGGAGGAACCGACCTTTCCGCCCGAAGACCCCACGCCCTGGCGGGCTATCGCGGCGGAGGGGATCGCCATCGCTGCCGGCGAGAATGCCTGCACCGCTGTCGAGTTCGCCCGCCTCGTGCCTGCACTGGACGTTGTCCAGCCAAGCGTCACGAAGGTTGGCGGCGTCACCGAGTTCGTCAAGGTCGCGCAGCTCGTGCGCGCTGCCGGCAAGCGACTTGCGCCGCATTCGCCTTATTTTGGGCCTGGCTATTGGGCGAGCCTGCAGCTCGCCGCGGCGATCGACGCCTTCGAGGTTTTCGAGTTCCTCTATGTCCGGCCGGAGGCCTGGTGCGGGCTCGATCCTGTCCTGCCGGTCGGTGGGGACATCCGTATCCCCGACGTGCCAGGCATCGGCTTCGAGCCCGACATGTCCGTCATCGAACGCTATCGGGTCTAGTCAACCGCTGTCCGGAATCGTTTGTCCCGCTTGGGAATAGCCGCGTCCGCGCAACGTTTCCGTTGCCATGACGATGCTCTCTCCTCCATCCGCCGCGTTCTCCCCGGCCGGCGGGCTCCGTCCCGATCATTTTCGCATGGTCCGGGCGAGGCTCCGGCTGGTCCTGCGGTCCTGGTCGCCGTCGGCCTTGCCGCAGCACTTGGTGAACGCCGACGCCGCTGGAGCCCTTCGCGATCACCCGCTTCCGCACCGCCGCAGCCGTCAGCGAGAAATTCCTGCGGGAGTTCGACAGCGCTCCGGGGCCGGCATAGCCGGCCTTCGGACAAAACCTTTGACGGTGAGATCAAGGCGTCAGGGCGGCAGCGAAGACCGATGCGATCCCATCGAGCCTGCGTGCGTAATCCTCGGCGCTCGGCGGTGTGCCGAGCTTCGCTCCCGCTGCGGCGAAGAGCATGCCCGCGACCCAGTCCTCCGCGCTGGTCGGCAGACGTGACAGGGTGATCTCGCCCTGCTTTTCGGCCTGCCGGAGAAGCTCGCGGGCAAACCGCGCGAAGATCTGCTCGAAGGCCTGCAATTCGCGCGTCGCGATCGTATTCATCACCGCCTTCAGCTCGACGAGATGCTCGCCCGTGCCGAAGCAGGCATAGGCCTGCCCGTGATGGGCCTGAAGCAGTGCGGCGAGCCGTTCGGGAAACGGCCCCGGCGTCGCCACGACCTCACGGCAACGTGCTTCGACCCTTCGCCCGAGCAGGTCCAGCATGGCCCGGAAGACATCGTCCTTGCCCTTGAAGTGGAGGTAGAGCGTCGCCTTGGCGAGGCCGGCTTCCCGGGCGATGTCGTCCATCGCGCTGCGTTTGTAGCCGTAGCGGGCGAACAGGCGCAGCGCCGCATCGGCGATCTGGTCGGTGCGGGCATTGGCATCCTCCGCAGGGAGAACGCTGGAACCTTCGTTTCCGTCCGGCATTGCAGCTTCTACAGTCTTGACAAAATCCAAACTGCACGCGACCATCCTAGTTAGACTCAAATCGTCTAACTAGTCCAGTCGCGCGACCCAGGGCTACGGATCCATCGCCCGTCATCTGATATGTCAGATCGGGCCATCGAGGGCGAGCCCTCGATCCGCACCATGGTGCCGCGCTGCGTCATGCCAGCATCGGAGGCAGCCATGGTCTCTCTCAAGGTCAACGGAACGACGCATACCGTCGATGTCGACGACGATACGCCTCTGCTCTGGGCGATCCGCGACAATATCGGTCTCACCGGCACCAAGTTCGGCTGCGGCGTCGCCCAATGCGGCGCCTGCACCGTCTTCATCGACGGCCAGCCGTTGCGCTCCTGCGTGACACCGGTCTCTGCCATCGAGGGCCGGGAAATCACCACGATCGAAGGCCTCGCCGGCAAGGAGGCGGATGCCGTCCAGGCCGCCTGGATCGCCCGCGACGTGCCGCAATGCGGCTATTGCCAGTCCGGCCAGGTGATGAGCGCCATCGCTCTCCTGAAAGAGAACAAGAAGCCGAGCGATCGCGACATCGATCTCGCGATGAACGGCAATATCTGCCGCTGCGCCACCTATGTCCGCATCCGCGCCGCCATCCATGACGCGGCCCGCACGCTGGAGATCTGAGCCATGACCGCGCATGATCCCAAGCTCTCCCGCCGCAGCCTGCTGGCCGGCGCCGGCGCTCTCGTCATCGGAATTCACCTGCCGCGTGGCGCCAAGGCCCAGTCCGGCGCCGGCGCAGCCTATCGGCCCGGCGGCAACGCCACCTTCGCGCCCAACGCCTTCATCCGCGTCGCGCCCGACTCCACCGTGACCGTGCTGATCAAGCATATCGAGTTCGGTCAGGGTCCGTTCACCGGGCTCGCCACGCTCGCGGCCGAGGAGATGGACGCCGCCTGGAGCCAGATGCGCGCCGAGCACGCCCCGGCCGACGTCAAGCTCTATGCCAATCTCGCCTTCGGCGTGCAGGGCACCGGCGGCTCGACCGCCATCGCCAACAGCTGGGAGCAGATGCGCAAAGCCGGCGCCGCTGCCCGCATGATGCTGGTGCAGGCCGCGGCGGAGAGCTGGAAGGTCCCGGCCTCCGAGATCAAGGTCGAGGAGGGCGTGATCAGCCACGCTTCCGGCCGCAAGGGCTCGTTCGGCGAGTTCGCGGAAGCCGCCGCGAAATTGTCGGCGCCGGAGAACCCGCCGCTGAAGCCGCCCTCGGCCTATAAATTCATCGGCAAGGAAGGAGCGGTGAAGCGCCTCGACAGCGCCGACAAGTCGCGCGGCAAGGCGCAGTTCACCATCGATATCCACGCGCAGAACATGCTGACGGTGGTGGTCGCCCGCTCGCCGCGCTTCGGCGGCAAGGTCGCGAGCTTCGATGCGGCCGAGGCGCTCAAGGTCAAGGGCGTCGTCGACGTGAAGTCGATCGGTTACGGCGTCGCGGTCTATGCTAACGGCATGTGGCCGGCGCTGAAGGGCCGTGAGGCGCTGAAGGTGACCTGGGACGACAGCGCCGCCGAGAAGCGCGGCAGCCCCGAGCTCATCGCCGAATATCGCAAGCTCACCCGCCAGCCCGGCACCGTCGCCGGCAGCCATGGCGATGCGGAAGCCGCGCTGGCCAAGGCCGACAAGGTCATCGAGGCCGAGTTCGTCTTCCCCTATCTGGCCCATGCGCCGATGGAGCCGCTCGACGGCTATCTCGAATGGGATGGTGAAAAGGCGCATGCCCGTTTCGGCAGCCAGTTCCAGACCACCGAGCACCAGACGATTGCGGCGATTCTCGGCCTGCCGCCGGAGAAGGTGACGCTGGAGACCATGCTGGCCGGCGGCAGCTTCGGCCGCCGCGCGCAGGTCAGCCAGCATCTCGCGGCCGAGCTCGCCACCGTCGCCAAGACCATCGGCCCGAACCGTCCGGTCAAGGTGGTCTGGACCCGCGAGGATGATCTGACCGGCGGCTACTATCGCCCGCTCTTCGTCCATCGTTTTCGCGGCGCGGTGAAGGACGGCAAGATCGCGGCGTGGTCGAGCACGCTGGTCGGCCAGTCCTTCTTCTTGGGCACGCCGTTCGAGGCGATGGTGGTCAAGAACGGAATCGACGCGACCTCGGTCGAGGGCGCCAACGAGATATTCTACGAGGTCGCGGATTTCCGCTGCGAAGTGCACAACCCCAAGGTCGGCGTGCCGACCCTGTGGTGGCGTTCGGTCGGCCATACCCATACCGGCTACGCCGTCGAGTGCTTCGTCGACGAGTTGCTGCAGGCGGCCGGGCAGGATGCGGTGAAGGGGCGGCTTGCCCTGATGGGCGACAAGCATCCGCGCGCCGCCGGCGTGCTCAAGGCGGTCGCAGAACTCGCGGGCTGGAAGGGACCTGGACCTGTCGATGGCCGGGCGCGGGGCGTCGCGGTGGTCGAAAGCTTCGGGTCTTTCGTGGCCCAGATCGCCGAGGTCTCGATGGGGCCGGAGGGCGAGCCCAAGGTCCACAAGGTCTGGTGCGCGGTCGATTGCGGCGTCGCCGTCAATCCCGACATCATCCGCGCGCAGGTCGAGGGCGGCATCGGCTTCGGCCTCGGCCATGCCCTCTACGGCCAGATCACGCTCGATGGCGGCCGGCCGGTCCAGACGAACTTCCACGAGTACCGCTCGCTGCGCATCCACGAGATGCCGGAAGTCGAAGTGACGATCATCGCCTCGACCGAGAAGCCGAGCGGCATCGGCGAGCCCGGCGTGCCGCCGATCGGCCCCGCCGTCGCCAATGCGCTCGCCGCGCTCGGCCATGGCCGGCCGCGCCAGTTGCCGATGCAGGGAGGCACCGTCTGATGAGCAGGAACCTGATCCTCGCCGCCGGCGCGGCGCTCGTGGTCTGCATCGGCGGCAGTGCGCTGACGCTGGCGCAGAACGCCGGGCAGGCCCAGCCCGGTGGCGCAAGCCTGCGCCCCGCTTCAAGCTTCTCTTCCATCGCCAACCAGCGTGACCGCTCGGTCGCGCTCTTCACCGAGATGGGCAAGGTATTGACCCATCCGCGCTGCATGAACTGCCATCCGGCAACGGAGCGCCCACGCCAGGGCGATCTGCGCAAGCTGCACGAGCCCGTCGTGGTCCGCGGCAAGGACGGGCACGGCGCCGCGGGCCTGCCTTGCGCGACCTGCCATGGCAAGCAGAACTACGATCCCGCCGGCGTTCCCGGCGATGGGCACTGGGCGCTGGCCCCGGCCTCGATGGCCTGGGAAGGCAAGACAATCGGCCAGATCTGCGAGCAGTTGAAGGACCAGAACCGTAATGGCAGCCGCGACCTCGCTGCGCTGGTCAAGCACGTCACGACCGACACCCTCGTGCTCTGGGGCTGGAACCCCGGCAAGGGCCGCCAACCGGCGCCGGGGACGGCGGCCGAGTTCGGTGCGCTGATGCAGGCTTGGGCCGATACGGGCGCTGCCTGCCCGACATAGGCAGCTCGGAAGCTCGGCTGACCTGCCCGCCGCTGCAATGCCCGCGGCGGGCAGGTGATTCTCGACGGGCCTGAGGAGCGAGCCGGGATTCGCTGACCCGCAGCATCGGCGATCCAGCGTCGTGATGGCGCCGATTGAGCTTCGCGATTGCCCGCAACCGGCCGGGCATGGTCCAAAACGACAAAGACCCCGCTTGGCGGGGCCTTCTGGCGTCGAGGCCGGGGTGTCTAAAACCCGTGCCTAGCTGTCTAAAAGGGTCTGTAAAAACCCATTGAAATCGATGATGGCGCGCCCGAAAGGATTCGAACCTCTGACCCTCAGATTCGTAGTCTGATGCTCTATCCAGCTGAGCTACGGGCGCGTCTCAGAGCGTCATGACGCGTTGCGTCCGGCCTGATGACGGGGGAGATAGCCGGTCCGTTTTGTCTTGGCAACCCTCAAAATCGAGAAGTCATCGAATTGTTGTGATCGGGTGCCGAGGCGACTGCGATCGACCCCGTCAATGCTGGGGATCGCTGTATCGCCCCTGGGCCTCCGATCAACTCGTATCCCGGCGGTGCCAGGATACGAGTCGCGGGCTGCCGCATAGATGCCCAGGCTTGCCGATGCCGGCGGGGGCAGATCAGCGCGTCGCGCGGCGGGTGGCGCGCACGACGGACGGGCCGGTAACGGCGCCGGCCGCGCCGCCGACGACAGCCCCCACGGGACCGGCCACGACCGCGCCGGTGCCGGCGCCGACGGCGGCGCCGCCGATCCGTTGTTCCACAGTGTTGCCGCAAGCGCCGAGCATGAGCGTGACGGCAAGGGTCGAGACGAGAAGGGGCAGGCGCATGGAAGATCTCCGTGTGAGCGAGTGTCCAAACGCCATTCTGTCGTTCTGGTTCCCTTATGGCAAAAGCGGATTTCCTGCGGGCCGGAGCGCGATCGCACTTGCGATCCACGGAAAAATCCGTATACAGCCGGCATCGCATCAGTCGCACCATTGCATGGGCGGGGAGAGCCGTTGAGGTTCGCGTCGCAGACTGAAGGTTTTTGACCGGCCCATCTCACGCGGGCGGGCCGATGGAGTTGAGACGATGAAGATCCGTAATTCGTTGAAGTCGCTGCGTGCGCGTCATCGCGACAACCAGCTCGTGCGCCGCAAGGGCCGCGTCTACATCATCAACAAGGTCCAGAAGCGCTTCAAGGCGCGTCAGGGCTGAGACGCCGCGCGACTGCGGTCGCGCATCCGTCTCGGTTGGGATTTTGAAGAGCGGGACGCCGATGGCGTGCCCGCTCTTTGCGTTGCGCGCTCGCCCGGCTGTGATTTGACGGGGCGGCGATGCCGGCTAGAGTTGCGGGCATGATCCGTCCCCGCGTCGCGCCCGCCATCTTCGCGCTGCTGTTGGCCTCGGCTGGTCCGGTGGCCGTCGGTGCAGCCCTCGCACAGCCGGCTCCGCCGCCGCGGCCCGGCACCGTCGCGCCCGACGACAAGGCCGACAATCCCGTCACGCCCAATACGCCGCAGCGCAGCCCGGCGGCGACGCTGGAGCGGCTGTTCCAGCGCTTGCACGATGCGACTACGCAAGAAGAGGCGGAGGGCGTCGCCCGGCTGATCCAGCGGCGCTGGGCCCGTTCGGGTTCCGATACCGCCGATCTGCTGATGACCCGCGCCCAGCAGGCGCTGAAAGACAAGCAGAACGAGCTGGCGATCGAATTGCTCGACCGTGTCATCACCCTGCAGCCGGACTGGGCCGAGGCCTGGAACCAGCGCGCCAACGCGCTCTATCTCACGGGCGATTCGATCCGCTCCATGCTCGATATCGGCGAGACGCTGAAGCGCGAGCCGCGCCATTACGGTGCGATGATGGGGCTCGGCATGATCCTGCGCCAGCAGGGCGACGACAAGGCCGCGATGAGGGCCTTCCGCAAGGCGCTGGAGATCTATCCGCAGTTCGACGCGGTGAAGAAGGCCGTCGATTCGCTGAAGACGGATGTCGACGGGCGGGACGCCTGAGCGCGTCACGATCTGCTGATCAAGCCCGGAACCACACCGTCATCCCGGGCTTGACCCGGGATCCATCATAACGCGCGGCGCTCTACGATGGATTCCGGATCGGCGCCGCTTCGCGGCTTGTCCGGAATGACGGCGACGGTTGGTGGAGGGGCGCCCGCACCCTCCGATCCTGCGCTTCAAGCCTTCTCGACATGCTCCTGCGCGACGAAGGCGATGCGGACCATGTTGGTTGCGCCGGGCGTTCCGAACGGCACGCCGGCAACGATGATGATCCGGTCGCCGAGCTTGGCGTAATGCTCACGCACCGCGAATTTACAGGCGCGGAAGGCCATGTCGTCGGCGTCGCTGGCGTCCTTGGTGACGATGGCGTGCACGCCCCAGACCAGCGTCAGCCGGCGGGCCGTGGCACGGTTCGGAGTCAGTGCGATCACGGTCGAGTTCGGGCGCTCGCGGGCGATGCGGAAAGCGGTCGAGCCCGAGGAGGTCCAGGCGCAGATCGCCTTGAGGTTCAAGGTCTCGGCGATCTCGTGGGAGGCCTTGGCGATGGCGTCGGCGCCCGTCGCTTCCGGCTCGTTGCGCTGGGAGTCGAGAATCGAGCGGTAGACCGCGTCGTTCTCGACCTCCTCGGCGATGCGGTTCATCATCGTCACGGCTTCGATCGGATACTGGCCGGCGGCGCTCTCGGCCGAGAGCATGACGGCGTCTGCGCCCTCGAAGACGGCGGTGGCGACATCGGAGACCTCGGCGCGGGTCGGCACCGGGCTCGTGATCATGCTCTCCAGCATCTGGGTGGCGACGACGACCGGCTTGCCCTTGAGGCGCGCCATGCGGGTCAGGCGCTTTTGCGTACCCGGGACCTGCTCCAGCGGCATCTCGACGCCGAGATCGCCGCGCGCGACCATGATCGCGTCGGAGGCATCGATGATCTCCTCCATGCGCGCAACCGCCTGCGGCTTCTCGATCTTGGCGAGCGCCAGCGCCCGACCGCGCACGATCTTGCGCAAATCCGCCATGTCTTCGGGCCGCTGCACGAAGGAGAGCGCGATCCAGTCGACGCCGACCTCGGCCGCGACCTCCGCGTCGGCGCGGTCCTTGTCGGTCATGGCCGAGACCGCGATCGTGGTGTCGGGCAGGCTCACGCCCTTGCGCGAGGACAGGCGCCCGCCGACGAGCACCTTGGTCACGGCTTCCTTGGGCGAAGCCTTCTCGACGACGAGGCGCAGCTTGCCGTCATCGAGGATGAGGTGGTGACCGGGCTCGAGCGCGCTCAGGATTTCGGGATGGGGGAGGTGGACGCGCTTGGCATCACCCGGCGACGGATCGGAATCGAGCGTAAATCGCGCGCCATTTTCCAGGATGGCGCCGCCATCGCCGCCGAACTGGCCGACGCGTAGCTTCGGGCCCTGCAGGTCGGCGAGGATGCCGACCGGACGGCGGAATTTGCCCTCCAGCCCGCGCAGCATCGCAACCTTCTCGGCCAGCGTCTCACGCTGGGTATGGCTCATGTTGATGCGGAAGACGTCGACGCCGGCGGCGAACAGTTTTGCGCACATCTCCTCGGTCGAGGAGGCGGGGCCCAGGGTGGCGATAATCTTGATCCGGCGCTCGCGCTTCATTGTTCTTCCCCTGCAACCGATGGGCCCATAGGGCTCCGGCCGCATCCTTTCGCTCGTTCTGGAGCGCGGTCAGCCCGTCGCCGGGGCCTCGCTTCCGATTCTTGTCCGCGGGGCCGGCTGACCCTGCGTCGGTCGTCTACCTTATGCCGAGACTTTCGCCCGGCGTAAGCCCGTCAGGGCCGCGGAGCCGCGCCACCACTCGTGTCGGTGAGCTGGATCGTCCAGCTCTTCTGCTCGCCGGTGTCGACTTCGAAGAAGCCGGCGCGGTCATAGCCGCGCGCCAGGCAGTCCTCGATGCCGCGAATCGTGAACTCCTTGTTGCGCACGCACATGACCGATTTGCCGGTCCACTCGCCGCCCTTGTCGTAGTCGACGGCGTGAACGTAGTAGAAGCGCGCCGCCAGCGTGCCGCGCAACAGCGTCTCGCAGCCACGCGGGCTGATGTTCCACCAGCCTTCGGTGATCCAGCCCTGGGCATCGCGATAGCCGATCGAAACGCCGATGCGGCTCGAGGTGGTGTTGCACATGCGTAAGTCCGCCTTGGCCGGCGCCACGCTTCCGAGGAAGGCGGCCGCGCAGAAGGCGAGGGGGAGGACCGTTCGAGGAGAGCCCGGCATTCTCACGGTTCGATCAGGATCACGCGGCAATCGTTGACATTGGTCAGCGTCGGTCCCGGCTGCAGCAAATCACTGAGGGCTTCGAAGAAGCCGGTCGAATCGTTGTCGGCGAGGGATCGGGCGGGATCAAGGCCGATCTCGGCGGCACGGGTCAAAGTCTGGGGATCGACCACGGCACCGGCCGGGTCGGTGGCTTCGCCGCCGCCGCCATCGGTGCCGTCGGTGTCGCCGGCGAGCGCGACGATGCCGGGTTCGCCGGCCAGTGCGATGGCGAGTGCCAGCGCGTATTCCTGGTTGGGGCCGCCGCGGCCGGAGCCGCGCAGCGTCACGGTCAGCTCGCCGCCGGACAGGATCGCGGCGCGCTTGCCCTCGCGCTTCAGGCGCTTGGCGAGTTCGGCATGGGCGGCTGCGACATCGCGAGCCTCGCCTTCGAGATCGGCGCCGAGATCATGCACGGCGTAGCCGGCGGCTTCGGCCGTCGCGCGCGCCGCCGCCAGCGCGTCAGCCGGGCGGGCGATGATGCGGAAATCGCCGTTGGCGAAGGCGGGGTGGCCGGGCTTCGGCGTTTCGTTCGCGGGATCGTCCAGCAGGGTGCGGGCGGCGGGCGGGAGGTCGAGCCGGTAGCGAGCGACGATGGCGCGGGCCTGTTCGGTCGTGCTGGGATCGGCGACGGTCGGGCCAGAGGCGATCGCGGTCGGCTCGTCGCCCGGCACGTCCGAGATCGCGAGCGTCAGCAGGCGAGCGGGTGCGGCTGCAAGCGCGAGCCGGCCGCCCTTGATGCGGGAAAGTCGCTTGCGGACGATGTTCATCTCGCCGATCGGCGCGCCGGAGCGCAACAGGGCCTTGTTGACCGCCTGCTTTTCGGCCAGCGCGAGCCCGCCGGCCGGGGCGACCCAATTGGCCGAGCCGCCGCCCGAGAGCAGGACGAGCACGAGGTCGTCCGCGGTCGCGGAGGCAGCGAGCGCCAGCGCCCGTTCGGCGCTGTCCATGCTGCCCTGGTCGGGAACCGGGTGGCCGGCTGCGACCATCGGGATGTGCCGGGTCGGCGCGGTATAGCCATGGCGGGCGACGGCGTGGCCGAGAAGGCGTTCGGGCGGAAAGCCCTGGTCGAGATAATGCGCTTCGGCCAGCGCGGTCATGCTGCCGGCGGCCTTGCCGGCGGCGAGCAGGATCAGGCGTCCGTTGGTGGGCGCTGCGGGCAAATGCTGGGGCAGGCAGCCGGAGGGGGTGGGCCCGGGCGACGGCGACGTCGAAGATTGCGCGGGCGGTCGCGCGCATGGTTTCGATTTCGGCGGTGGAATGAGGCACGCCGCGCAGCTCCCTTGCTCCTGGCCGCTTCGCGGCTGGCTCCTTGTCATCGTTGTAGGGTGGCTTGGATGCGGCGTCATCCGCCGTCTATCGATCTAGTCATACTTTTTGCGATGATTGCGCGGCCCGTATGGGCAATGCGTTTGGCGCTGCGGCATCAGGACTGTTGAGAGCCGCCAGGCGCAGGCGAGTTCGGTCTTGACGGGCGGACCCGATCCGGGCGAACGCTGCCGGCCAATTTCGTATCCGGGAAGGTTATCAGATGGACGATCCGGTTGCTGGCGACCAGCTCAAGAGCATCGTCGAGCGCATCGAGCGGCTCGAGGAAGAGAAGAAGACGATCGCCGACGATATCAAGGAGGTCTATGCCGAGGCCAAGGGCACCGGCTACGACGTCAAGGTGCTGCGCAAGGTCGTGGCGCTGCGCAAGCGCGATCTCGACGAGCGCAAGGAAGAGGAAGCGATCCTTGACCTCTACCTGCAGGCCGTCGGCGAGACCGCGTAAGCGGTCTTCCGTGTCGGCATGAAAAGCCCCGCATCGGTTTCCCGATGCGGGGCTTTTCGTTGGAAGGAGAGACTCAGACGACGTGTCGGCCCGCAAGCCCCACGCTGAGCGTTTCCCAGTCTTGGTCAGGCGTGGGTGCGGAAGCGGACTTCATCGTCGATGAAGGTCTTCTCCGCGAAGCCGGCCTCGTTAGAGCCGAAAGGCATCTGGGCGGTGAGCTTCCAGGATGCCGGGATGTTCCACGCCTTGCCGGCTTCCGCGTCGACGAGAGGATGGTAGTGCTGAAGGCTTGCGCCGATGCCGGCATCGGCCAGCGCAGTCCAAACCGCCAGCTGCGCCATGCCCGTCGAATGCTCGGACCAGATCGGGAAATTATGCGCGTAGAGCGGGAAATTGGTCTGGAGCGCCTGCACCGGCTCCTGGTCCTCATAGAACAGCACTGTCCCGGCGCCGCTTGCGAAGCTGTCGATCTTCTTGCTCGTGCCCTCGAAATCGGCGGCGGGCACGACCGCGCGAAGTGCCTCCTTGGTGATGTTCCAGAACTTGTCGCTCTCCTTCCCGAACAGGATGACCGCGCGGGAGCTCTGCGAATTGAAGCTGGAAGGCGACAGGCGGATCGCTTCGCGGATCAGGCTATCCACCTGAGCTTGGGAAACCGGCAGCGTCTTGCCAAGTGCGTATTGCGTGCGGCGCTTCTTGAGTTTGTCGAGCATGGCTTCCTCGTCCTTGAATGCGGGTCGCCCGGCAGGCCGACCGGGCGGGCTCGTTTCTCGAAGCCCGTCTCCGGATGCCCGCCGGCGAAAGCGGGGTTGATCTTTGATGAGGGAGAGGTAGCGGTTCACTTCCCGCACCAGAACCCTCATAATGAGAACCAGACTGTTGCTGCGGGAGGAACGCCGATGGCGGAGCTCGACGATATCCGAAGCTTCATCGCCGTGGTCGAGGCGGGCGGCTTCGGCCGGGCGGCGCAGACGCTGGGCCTGGCGAAATCGATCGTCAGCCGACGGGTGAGCCGATTGGAGGAGGAGCTCGGCACGCGCCTGCTCAGCCGCACCACGCGCGGCGTTGCCGCGACCGAGGCCGGGCTCGAGTTCAAGGCGCGCAGCGAGCGCATCCTGGCCGAGCTGGAGGAGGCGCGCGAGGCGGTGGCGCAGCGCGCCGGCGGCGTTGCCGGGCGCTTGCGACTGGCCATGCCGATGACCTTCGGCAACCGGCATGTCTCGCCATTGCTCGGCGAACTCGCGCAGCTTTATCCGCGGCTCGAAATCGACGTGCAGGCCAGCGACCGCTATGTCGACCTGATCGGCGAGCGCTTCGATGCCGCGATCCGGATCGGCTCGCTCAAGGATTCCAGCCTGATCGCGCGCAAGATCGCGCCTGTCCATGCCACCGTGGTCGGCAGCCCCGGCTATCTGGAGCGGCGCGGGCGCCCGGCGATCCCCGCCGATCTCAACGACCATGACTGTCTGCTCTATAGCGGCACGAACGATCAGGATTGGGTGTTCCGGACCGGCAAGCGCTGGATCACGGTGCGTCCTCCCGGCCGGATGCACTCGGATAGTGGCGACACGCTGCTCTCCTGGGCCGTGGCGGGGCTTGGCTTGACGGTGCTGCCGACCTTCATCGCATCGGATGCGATCCGCTCGGGCGCGGTCGAGCCGATCCTGCTGGATCATCCGATGCCGACCCGGGCGCTCTATGTCGTGCGCCCACCCGGCGCCTATGTGCCCGGCAAGGTCCGGGTGCTGATCGACCTGCTGGTCGAGCGTTTCGGCGGCACGCCCTATTGGGACCCCTGCCAGATGGCCGCGCACGAGCGTGGCCTGAGGCTGGACGAGCCCTTGAGCGCCCAGCTCACGCCGGTCGCTAGCCCCGCGCATCAAGCGGCGTGATCCGGTGCATCACGCGAATTCGCGTGGCTTTGCGGCGAGGTTTCGGCACTCTCCCGCCGCGTCGAAACGGAGGTCGTCATGCTGCTCGTCGGAATGCTGGATAGCCCCTATGTCCGCCGTGCGGCGATCACGGGGACCTTGCTGGACATGCCGTTCGAGCATCGCTCGGTCTCGGTCTTCCGGCATATGGAGGAGTTCCGGGCGATCAACCCGCTCATCAAGGCGCCGACGCTGGTCACGGATGACGGCATCGCCATCAGCGAATCCCTGCTGATCATCCAGCATTTCGAGGATGTCGCCGGCCGCTCGCTGCGCCCGCTCGAAGGCGTGGCGCGTCGGCGTGACCTGGCGTTGACCGGCATCGGCATTGTCGCGGCCGACAAGGCGGTCTCAATCGAATACGAGCGCAAGCGCCCGGAGGCGCAGCGCTATGCGCCCTGGCAGGAACGCATCGTCACCCAGCTGCACGTCGCGCTCGACCTGCTCGACGCGGCGGCGACGGAGGGCGAGCTAACGGCGGGGCCGGAGCTGCTGCCGAGCGATATCGCGGCCGCCATCGCCTGGGGCTTCTGCCGCTTCGTGATCCCGGAATTCGCGCCGGAGGAGCGCTGGCCGGCCCTGGCGGAACAGGCGCGCGCCTGCGAGGCGCTCGACGTGTTCAAGGCCTGGCCGATCGACCGGGAATAACAATCAGTTCTGGACGAAATTCGTCGGCAGCGGGCGCACAGCCGGACCGGAGAAGGTGCCGGGCTTGGCATCGACCGGGTCGGCATGGCTGAAGCCCAGCGCCGCGGCCGGGCTCGGGCCGGCGATCGGCGCGCCGGACGGGCCGGCGGCCCTGGCGCGGGCAGTCGCGACATTCACCGGCTTGCCGGGCGTGCTGCCGGTGCGCGAGACGGTGGCGAACAGGGAATTCAGGCCGCCACGATCCATCTCGGACGTGTCTTCCGGCTCCTCAGGGACCGGAACGGAGCGCTGGGTCGCGGTCGCGAAGCTGACGCCGCCTTCGCGCGGACGCACCGGCGGCAGCGAGGCGGTGACGAGGCGCCCCTCGCTGGCCTGGGCGAGCGGGGTTTCCGGCGCGCCGGTGCCACGCAGCGAAGCGATGGCGGCATCGGCGAAGGCGGTCGGTCGGACCGGCGGCAGCGGGGCGCTTGTCGGCTGGCCGGCCACGACGATTTCGCTCGCGCTTGCCATTTCGCCCGGACGGCGCGGGGGCAGCGAGGCGAGCACGAGCTTCTGGTCAGGCTGCGGCGCGAAGGCGAGCGCGCCGCCGGCGGATGGCAGGGCCGCGATCTGGACGGGGGCGCCGTCGTCGGCCGGCACGGAGAGGCCACGCGGTCGCGCCAGCGGCAGCGGCGCGTCGATCAGTTGCGGCCGGATCTCCTGCGGGCCGCGCGGGGGCGTGGCGGCGGCCAGCTGGGCCGGGGTCGGCGCGGCGGGAGCCGGAGCGGCGGCGACCTGCGGCGCCAGACGTTCCGAGCGCTCGCGCGTCAGCGAGCGCATCGCGGGTTCGGCCGGTTGCTGCTGTCCCAGGATGACGGCGAGGCGGCCGCCATCCGGCGAATTGGCGTCGCCGTAACTGTTGGTATTGGCATAGGCCATGACCGTCGGCTGCTGCCGCGGCGCGGCGCGGCGGCCACGCGCGGCCGGGCGGGCATCGGCCTCCTCGTCGTCGCCGCCGAAGAGCGACGCCCAGAGGCTCTTGCGGCCCGAGGACATGACGGCGCCCTCGTCGAGTTCGGCCGTGGCATAGCCGGCGACAGCACCGCCGCCAGACAGGATTTCCGCCTTCGCGAGCTCGTAACCGGCGAGTGGCTGGCCGTCGGCCGGCAGGTGCACGGTCTTCTCATCGGGGAAGAGGCGCACGAGCTGGTCGCGGGTCATACGCGGCCAGGAGCGCACCGAGCCGACATCGAGATGGACGAAGGGCGTATGGGCGTTCGGGTAGAAGCCGACGCCGCCGCGCTGGAGCCGCATGCCGATCTCGCGGATGCGGGCGGTCGGCACGTCCGGCAGGTAGAAATCCATCGCCTTGCCGAGCATATGCTGGCTGTGCTTGGCGACGGCGCGCGAGCGGCGGCGCAGCATCGCGTTGGTGCCGGGCGCGCGATAGGAGGAGACGACGTGGAAGGGCTGGTCCGAGCCGAGCTGGCGCTGGACCTCCCAGACGACGTCGAAGAGCCGCGGGTCCATGCGGGTGGGCTCGTCGGTGCGCCAGTCGCGCAGGGCCCAGTTCAGTTTCTCGAGCCCGGACGAATCGTAGCGGCCGTCACGCTTGAAGGTGACGGTCGTCTCTTCCTTCGTGTGCATATGCCGGATCGTGATGGTGCGGGTGTCGCCATTGGCGGCGGCGTCCTGCGTGCCGCGGATGCCGACGAGCGAGGCGATCACGGCCAGCCCGAGCGACAGCGCCTGCCGCGCGGTCGGCCTAGTGCCGGACGGCGCGCATCCTGCAAGCGTGGCGGTTGTCCTGCCCAATCTGTCTGACCCGTCTCGGTGTCCCCGCCGAAGCGGTGCGATAAACGTGAACGAACAGTTGCGGAGAAGCGTTAACGTCTCGTTAGCGAGCCGGCAATCGCCACGCCAAGAAATTCCTGCCGAACGTGGCTAAAGTCGGATCATGGCGAAAAGGTGCCCGTAGGACAGGGCGCCTTCGCCGGGGGATCAGCCGCCCTGCTGCTCCAGCGCCTGACGGACGAGCCTGTGGAAACCGTAGACGTCGTCGAAGCGGGTGATCTGGCCGTCCTCGCCGACGACGATGGTGTTGTAGACGAGGTGGATCGGCATGGGCTGCGGCAGGTTGATGCGGCGCTCGCCCGAGCCGATCAGGCGCTTCAGCCGCTCATGCGACCATTCCGGGCCGAGCACCTGATCTGCCAGCGCGAAGGGGTTCTCGACGCGAACGCAGCCATGGCTGAGCGCGCGACGCTCGCCGGCGAAGAGGCGGCGATTCGGCGTGTCGTGCAGATAGACCGCATGCTCGTTCGGGAACATGAACTTGATCCAGCCGAGCGCGTTGCGCTCGCCCGGCGGCTGGCGCACCGAGATGCCGCCGCCCTTGGTGCGGGTCACGACATAGCCGCGCTTGGCGGCGTATTCCGGATCGGCCGCGAGCCCCGGCAGGAATTCCTTCTTCAGGATCGAGGGCGGCACGTACCAGGACGGATTGACGATGACGTGGTCCATCTTGTGCGAGAAGATGGGCGTCGCCGAGTCCGGCTTGCCGATGATGGCGCGGGTTTCGTGCACGACCTTGCCGGAACGGATGACGCGCACGCGCATCTCCGGGATATTGGCCATGATGTGGTCGGTGCCGAGATCGGGCGGCAGCCAACGCCAGCGCTCCATCTGGGCGATGATGTCTTCCTCGCCGCGGGCGGTTGCCGGCTTGCCGAGCGCGGCCAGTGTCCGCTCGCTGAGGATGCCGTTGGCGGGGAGGCCGGCCTTCTTCTGGAAATCGGTGAGGGCGAGCGCCGTCGAGCGGTCGAAGACCGGCTCCTCGCTGGGGCCAAGGCCGAGGCGGGCGCGCACCAGCGGGACGCGCTCGTCGCGCATGCCGAGTTTGAGCGGCGGGCCGGCGGGGATGCGCACCAGCGGCGTGTCGTCGAGATGCTCGCGCATCTCCGCGAGCTTGGCCTTGAGGCGGCGATAGCCCTCGTGCGGCGGGTTGTAGGCGGCGAGCACGGCGCCGGCATCCGTAGCACCTGCGAGCTCCGAGAGAACTTCGGTCGCGGAGGGCAGGTAGAGCGTCGGCGTGATCAGCTTGGAGAGCTGGCGCGGGTTGAGCCGGCCGCCGCGGGCGTCGCGGGCATAGAGCACGGCGATGGCCGAGAGGCGGATATCGGCCTCGGCGAGCCTGGCCTTGTCGCTGGCTTCGAAGACGGGCAGGGCATAGTCGTTCGGGCGCAAGGCATCCTCGCCGGCGCGGCCGAGCTGCGTCGCGATGCGCTTGCCGGCCTCGTTCCAGCCCTTCGAGCCGACCCAGAACGGACGATTCTCATTGGCCTGATAGGCGGCGATGATCTCGTTGCGCTCACGCTCGCCGAGGCGGCGCACCGCCAGGGCTTCAGGCAGCGCAGCGGCGATGGCGGCGGCGAATTCCGAGCCCGGCGGCAATTCGACGACGACCTTCGGCACCTCCGGCAGCGGCACCAGCGGCTCGACGGTGCGCAATGGCCCCGTCTGCGGGGCGATCTCGGTCGGAGCCGGCGGCTTGACGACGGGCGTCAGGGCCGGGTCGGCCGCCGGCATCTCGACGGCGGGGATGTCGAGCGTGACCGCTTCCTCGGTGATGTCGAGGGGGGCGGCGGCATCCTGCTTCGCCGGGTCCGGCAAGCGGTTGCCGGGGATGACCGTGCCGGTGACGATCTCGGCTTCGGCGGAAGGGGCAGCCGCCGTCGCGGCAGGCACTGCCGGGGCCTGCGGGGCGATGTCGGACAGGCGGAGTTCCGGCTGCTCCGGCAGCGGAATGCCGAGCGTCGCATCGGTGTTGAGAGGGGTCTCGGCGCGGAGCGGGAGGCATCCCAGGATGATGGCCAGGGCGGATGCCGAGGTCAGTTTCGCCCAATGGCGAGGACGCATGGTCGCTATCCCGATTGCTGCCGAACCCCGCCATTCCTGCGTGACTCGGCTGGTTGAGACAAGATGCGGCGGTGCAACAGACCGCCCCATTTCGATTGGTCGCGGCTCAGGCCGCGTCGGTTTCATCGCCGTTCGCTTCGCTCTCGATCAGCCCGTAATCCTTGAGCTTGCGGTAGAGCGTCGAGCGGCCGATGCCGAGTTTGCGCGAAACCTCGGACATGTGGCCGCGGTAATGCGCGAGCGCGAAGGTGATGATCTCGCGTTCGAGATCGTCGAGCTTGCGCATGTCGGAGCCGGTGACGAGGTCGAGCGCGTTGGGATCGCGCACCGGCATCTGGATGATGCGCGGCGGCGGCTCGCCATGTGTCTCGGAGCGGGCGAGCGGGGCGGGGGCCGGCGGGATCCGGACCTCGTAGCCGTCCATCTGCGCGGCGATCTGCGGGAATTCGGTGACGTCGAGCTCCGGTCCGTCGGCGAGGACCACGGCGCGGAAGACGGCGTTCTCGAGCTGGCGGACATTGCCCGGCCAGTCATAGCCGGTGATGAGCGCGGTGGCCTCAGGCGTGAGCCCCGAAAGCTTGCGCCCCTCTTCGGCGGCAAAGCGGGCGAGGAAGCCGCGCGCGAGGTCGGCGATGTCCTCGCGGCGCTGGCGCAAGGGCGGCAGCGTGATCGGGAAGACGTTGAGGCGGTAATACAGGTCCTCGCGGAATTCGCCGCGCTTCACTTGGTCGAGCAGGCTCTTGTTGGTGGCCGAGATCAGGCGGATGTCGACGCGCACCGATTTCTTGCCGCCGACGGGATCGACCTCACCCTCCTGGATCGCGCGCAGCAACTTGACCTGCGCATCGAGCGGCAATTCGCCGACCTCGTCGAGGAAGAGCGTGCCGCCATTGGCCTCGACGAATTTGCCGAGATGGCGCTCGGTCGCGCCGGTAAAGGCGCCCTTCTCATGGCCGAACAGGATGGATTCGACGAGGTTATGCGGGATCGCGCCGCAGTTCACCGTGACGAAGGGCTTGCCCTTGCGGTCGCTGGAGCCCTGGATCGCGCGCGCCAGCACCTCCTTGCCGACGCCCGATTCGCCCTCGATCAGGATCGGGATGTTTGATTTCGCCGCGCGCTCGGCCAGGCGCACGACGCGGGCCATGTCCGGGCTCTTAGTCGCGAGATCGCGGAAGCCCAGCGTGTTCGAGGCGCGGCGCTTGATGTGGCGCAGCTCATGCTCCAGCGCGCCGAGTTTGAGGGCGTTGCGCAGCGAGACCTGCAGGCGCTCGGCCCCGACCGGCTTCACCACGAAATCGACGGCACCGGCCCGCATCGCGGTGACCACGGTCTCGATCGAAGCGTTCGCGGTCTGGACGATGACGGGAATTTCGATGCCACGTTCGCGCAAAGCCGCCAGCACGCCCATGCCGTCGAGCCCGGGCATGTTGAGGTCGAGCACGATCGCGCTGAAACGCTCGCCTTCGGGCACGCCAAGCAGGGCCAGCGCCGCATCGCCGTTCTCGGCGCTGGCGACGTCGTAGCCGAAGCGCTTCAGCATCGCGTCGAGCAGGCGGCGCTGGACGGGATCGTCGTCGACGATGAGGACGGTGTCGGTCATGGCACCTCGAAAGCGCGGGCAATATGAAAGAAATATTCGGCGTCGGCGGAATCGCCTGTTCCGTTCTGGGGCATGGTCGGCCAGAAGGGTTAAGCGGGGTTTAAGCCCAGGGCCGATGGCAGCGCTGCGAGCCGCCGCCGTTGATCGCCGGCCCCGGGCCGGCCTAAGGATGGGGCTCGTTTCAGTGCGCGAAGGTATCGAGCGAATGGCTTTTCATGAGACCGTCCTGCGTTCCGCCACGAAGGCGGGGGCGGCAAAGCCGGCCCAGACCACCGGCGATCTGCCGGAATGGGACCTGACCCATCTTTATCCCGGCATCGAATCACCGGAGTTCAAGCGGGATCTCGACCGCGGTCTCGTCGAGGCGCAGGCGCTGGCCGGCCGCTATCGCGGCAAGCTTGCCGATATCGCCGCCGCGACTGACGCCAGCGAGACCCTGGCTGCCGCGGTGAAGAGCTATGAGGGCCTGAGCGACCTGCTCGGCCGGATCGGCGCCTATGCCGGCCTCGTCTATTCCGGCGACACCACCGATCCGCAGCGCGCCAAGTTCTATGGCGACACGCAGGACAAGCTGAACGCCGCGATCACCGAATTGCTGTTCTTCGAGCTGGAACTGAACCGGATCGAGCCCGAATTGCTGGCGAAGGTCGCGAACCAGGCGCCGCTCTCGCACTGGAAGCCCTGGCTCGAGGATCTGGCCAAGGACAAGCCGCACCAGCTCGACGACCGGATCGAGGCGCTGTTCCACGAGAAGTCGATGACGGGTGCTGCCGCCTGGAACCGGCTCTTCGACGAGACCATCGCCTCGCTGCGCTTCATCGTCGACGGCGAGGAGCTGACGCTCGAACTCACGCTCAACAAGCTGCAGGACAGCGATGGCGAGGTCCGTCGCAAGGCGGCGGAGGCGTTGAGCACGGTGTTCCGCAAGGAGTTGCGGACCTTCGCGCTGATCACCAACACGCTGGCCAAGGACAAGGAAATCTCCGACCGCTGGCGGAAATTCGAGGATGTCGCGGATTCCCGGCATCTCGCCAATCGGGTCGAGCGCGAAGTGGTCGATGCGCTGGTTGCCGCCGTGCGCGAGGCCTATCCGCGCCTGTCGCATCGCTACTATCGCCTGAAGGCGAAGTGGTTCGGCCGCGAGGAGCTGGATTTCTGGGATCGCAACGCGCCGCTGCCGCAGGTCGAGCAGCGGACGATTCCGTGGACCGAGGCGCGCGAGACCGTGCTGTCGGCCTATGGCGCGTTCTCTCCGGAGATGGCGGCGATCGCGAAGCGCTTCTTCGACGAGCGCTGGATCGACGCCCCGCCGCGTCCTGGCAAGGCACCGGGCGCGTTTGCTCACCCTACGGTGCCATCCGCGCACCCCTATGTGCTGCTGAACTATCAGGGCAAGCCGCGCGACGTGATGACGCTGGCGCATGAGCTCGGCCACGGCGTGCATCAGGTGCTGGCGGCGCCGAACGGGGCCCTGATGGCGCCGACGCCGCTGACGCTGGCGGAAACGGCGAGCGTCTTCGGGGAGATGCTGACCTTCCGCAAGCTGCTCGATTCGACCAACGACAAGAAGCAGCGCAAGGCGATGCTGGCGGCCAAGGTCGAGGACATGATCAACACGGTCGTGCGCCAGATCGCCTTCTACACCTTCGAACGCAAGGTCCATGAGGCGCGCCGCGAAGGCGAGCTGACGCCGGAAGCGCTCTGCGAGATCTGGATGAGCGTGCAGGAAGAGAGCCTGGGCCCGGCGATCCGGCTGTCGAGCGGATACGAGCCCTATTGGTGCTACATCCCGCACTTCATCCATTCGCCCTTCTACGTCTACGCCTATGCCTTCGGGGACTGCCTGGTGAACTCGCTCTACGGCGTCTACCAGAACGCCGCGGAGGGCTTCCAGGAGCGCTATTTCGCGCTGCTCTCGGCCGGCGGCAGCAAGCCTTACGGCGAGCTGCTGGCGCCCTTCGGGCTCGACGCGAAGGACCCTGGCTTCTGGCAGATCGGGCTCAGGATGATCGAGGGTATGATCATCGAGCTTGAAGGGATGGAGTGATCTCAGCCGTCATTCTCGGGCGAAGCGAAGCGTAGACCCGAGAATCTCGGGACGAGAAGACACTGGTTTCCGAGATGCCCGGGTCAGGCCCGGGCATGACGCGCTTGAATCAGAACTGCATCCTCAAGCCCACCAGCGAGACATTCGCGGTGTAGTCCGAGCCCTGAGCCGTCGAATTCAGGCGCTCATGGGTGAAGCTCGCGCGGACGGAGAAGGTGCGCGTCAGCTTGTATTCGAGCCGCACGCCGACATTCATGTAGTCCTCGCGCAGGCCCTGGCCGTCATATTCGGTCCGGTTGAAATTGGTGAAGCCGGTGACGGTGAGGTTGCGGCGCAAAGCATGCGCCACCTCCAGCGTGGCGCGCCGCACCGTCGTGCCCGAGGAGCCGGCGATCGTGGTGTCGCCGAGTTCGGCGCCGCCGCGCAGCGTGACCGTTGTCAGCGGCGTCGGCGACCACAGCACCGCGGCATCGCCGACGAAGCCGCGCAGGTTCTTCAGGCGCGTATCGTCGTATTTGCGGTCCTGATAGCCGCCGGAGACCTCGCCGGTGAGCTGACGGCTGATCTCGAAGGTCGAGCCGATGCGGCCGGTCACGCCGTTCGACGAACGCATATAGCCGCTGGAATCGCTCTTCTCGTCGAATTCGCGCTGGTCGATTTCGGCCTGGACGAAGGGCTTGAAGCCGGGCGTAACCTCGTAGGCGGCGCGCAGCCGGACGCCGTACTGCGTCATGTTGCGGTCCTTCTGCGACAGCATGGCGCCGTTCGACAGACGAGCGTCTTCGTAGTCGCTGCGGTCGACCGAGCCGCGCAACGTCAATTGCAGCCGGTTGATATCGTGCGTGACGCCGGCAGAGGCGCCATACTGGTAGATCTGCGGGCGCCCGGTGACGGCGGCGGTCAGGTCGGGCGAGCCCGGCCGCTGCGTATCGAGCCTGAGGCGCGATTCCAGCAGGATGCGGGTGTCGCGCGTCGCGTCGAGCCGCAGGTCGAGATTGCCCTCGGCATCCGGGCGCGAGGCGTCCTTGGCGCGGAAGAATTCGAGATAGCCGCCGCGCAACTGGCCCTTGAGCTCGTGGACGTTCCAGTCGGACTGGATCGCCAGCTCGCCCTCATGCCGGCTATAGGCCGAGCCCTTGGTGCCCGGCGCCGATGTGCGCTGCGGATTGGTGTCGTAGCCGATCGAGTTGGTGACCGAGGGGCGCAAGGTGATCGAGCCGATCCGGATGCCGAGCGCGGCATAAGGGTCTTCCTCGCTCGCCGAGCGGCGCCGGGGCGGTGGCGGAGCCGGAGGGGGAGGTGGCGGCAGGACCGTGACGGCGGGCTGCGGCGGCCGGAACTGGCGCTGGGTGACGCCGCGCAGCGCCGGCGCCTGGATCGGCTGGCTGGCGCGCGGCGGCTGCCGTCCCGAGACAGCCGAGCCTTGCCGCTGGATCATTCCGGCGGGATCGCGGACGGCTTCCGGTTCGGCGGTGGCGGGCGTGAGAGCGGGCTGAGGCGCTGCCGGCTGCTGCGCGACATAGGCCGGGGTGCCGGTCCTGAGATTGCCGCGCGGCATCTGCTGCGCCTGCGCCGTCGTACAGGCGAGCGCGAGCCCGGCCAAAGCCGTGCCGGACAGAAGCAGGGTCGTGGCGCGGCCGGACACGGGCGTCGCAGAGCTCCAGAGGGCGAGGCGCGCGAGTGGCGCGCATGGTTAATGGAGTTAGAACGAACAGGGTTAAGGAGCCGTCAACGTTGGCCGGATGTGTCGGCAGACGGTGGAAATGGCCAAGGCCGCTGTGTTAAAGCGCCGGCCATGACAGCCGATATTCGCGATTCCGCCCTTCGCACCATCGCCACCGAGCGCGCCGGGCTCGACGCGCTCCATGCCGCGTTGGCGGATGGGCTGGGCGGGCCTTTCGCCGAGGCCGTGGCGATGATCCGCGCTTCGAGCGGGCGCGTGATCGTCTCCGGCATGGGCAAGTCCGGCCATGTCGGGCGCAAGCTCACGGCGACGCTGGCCTCGACCGGCACGCCCGCGCATTTCGTCCATCCGGCCGAGGCGAGCCATGGCGATCTCGGCATGGTGCAGCCGGAGGATGTGGTGATCGCTCTGTCCTGGTCCGGCGAGGCGGTCGAGCTTGCCGCGCTCGTCGGCTACACCCGCCGCTTCCGCGTCGGCTTGATTGCGATCACGGCCAATGCCGAGAGCACATTGGGCAAGGAGGCGGATATCGCGCTCGTCCTGCCCAAGGCGACGGAGGCCTGCCCGAACGGGCTCGCGCCGACCACCTCGACGACGATGCAGATGGCGCTCGGCGACGCGCTGGCGGTGGCGTTGCTGGAGGCGCGCGGCTTTTCGCGGCAGGATTTCTTCGTCTACCACCCCGGCGGCAAGCTCGGCGCCCAGCTCAAGACCGTCGAGAGCATCATGCATCGCGGCGCCGACCTGCCGTTGATCGGCCTCGACACGCTGCTGCCGGACGTCATCGCGATGATTTCCGACAAGGGCTTCGGCTGCGCCGTGGTGATGGACCTGGACGGCAGGCTCGCCGGTGTCGTCACCGATGGCGACCTGCGCCGCAAGACGGCGATGGGCGGCGGTGCCTCGCTCAGGGCGCGCGACATCATGTCGGCGAATCCGCGCCGCGTCGGTCTTGATACGCTCGCGGTCGAGGCGCTGGAGCTGGTCAATCGCAGCCGGATCACGGCGCTGATCGTGGTCGATGCCGAAGATCGCCCGGCCGGGCTCGTCCATGTCCATGACCTCTTGGCGATGGGCGTCGCCTGATCGCGCTTGCAAACGGGTCGGGTAGGATTATCTAAAGCTCCAGAAGCTATAGCTTTCGGAGGGTGCCATGACCGGGACTGCCAGGCTCGAACGCGTGATGCCGATCGGCGCGCTCGCCGATCGCACCGGGGTCAAGGTCGAGACCATCCGCTATTACGAGCAGGTCGGTCTGCTGCCGTCGCCGGAACGCTCCGAGGGCAACCAGCGCCGCTATGGCCGGCGCCATGCCGAGCGGCTCGCCTTCATCAAGCATGCGCGCGATCTCGGCTTCGCGGTCGAGAACATCCGCACGCTGCTGAAGCTCTCCGACACGCCCGGCATGGCCTGCGACGAGGCGCATGCGATCTCGGTCGCCCATCTCGACGAGGTCCGCGACAAGATCGCGAAGCTGCGCTCGCTGGAGAAGGAATTGGAGCGGATCGCGACGACCTGCTCGGGCGGTGTCGCGGCCTGCGATTGCGCCATCATCGAGGCACTCGCCGATCACGGGCAGTGCGACCACGCCCATCATTGAAGCAGGGGCGTAGGCCCGAAATCCGCCTTGCCTCTCGTTTCCGGGGTGAAAAGGCTTAAATAGAACTCTTGCCAGGCGGCCTTCGGGCCGCTTGCCACGCCATTCGGGAGGGCGCGCGATGACGACAGGGCTCATGCCGCCATGGGATGGACTCCGAACAGGGAACAAAACCCGATTCTGTCGGAGTCAGCGATTCGCCCCTGCTTCGTTCCAGACTCGTTCTTGTCGGGTTTCTGTTTGAGACCTGCATAAGCTCCGTCCACGCTCCCGCCCGCATGGGCGGGCGAGAAGATCGGCTCCTTCGCCTTGCTTCCTTTCCGTTCGCTGCCGCCCGCCGCCCGCGCCAATAGCGTCACGGCCGTGCTGGGCCCGACCAATACCGGCAAGACCCATCTCGCCATCGAGCGCATGATCGCCCATCCCACCGGGATGATCGGCCTTCCGCTGCGGCTGCTGGCGCGCGAGGTCTATCAGCGCGTGGTCGACAAGGTCGGCGCGCAATCCGTCGCTCTCGTCACCGGCGAGGAGAAGATCAAGCCGGAGCGGCCGCGCTTCTGGGTCTGCACGGTCGAGGCGATGCCGCGCGATCTCGCGGTCGATTTCGTGGCGATCGACGAGATCCAGCTCGCCTCCGATCTCGACCGCGGCCATGTCTTCACCGATCGCCTGCTGAACCGGCGCGGCCGGGCCGAGACCATGCTGATCGGCGCGGCGACGATGCGCCCGCTGATCGAGCAGCTCATGCCCGGCGTGAATGTCGTGACGCGCCCGCGCCTGTCGCAGCTCACCTTTGCCGGCGACCGCAAGATCACCAGGCTGGCGCCGCGCTCGGCCATCGTTGCCTTCTCGGTCGAGGAGGTCTATGCGATCGCTGAGCTGATCCGCCGGCAGAAGGGCGGGGCGGCCGTGGTGCTGGGCGCGCTCAGCCCGCGGACCCGCAATGCGCAGGTCGAGATCTACCAGTCCGGCGATGTCGATTATCTCGTCGCGACCGACGCGATCGGCATGGGGCTCAATCTCGACGTCAACCACATCGCCTTCGCCGCCGACAAGAAATTCGACGGGCATCATTACCGCAAGCTCAACCCGGCCGAGTTCGGCCAGATCGCCGGGCGGGCCGGGCGGCATCTGCGCGACGGCACCTTCGGCACCAGCGGGCGCTGCCCGCCTTTCGACGCGGAGCTGGTCGAGGCGATCGAGAATCACCGCTTCGAGCCGATCCGCCAGATGCAGTGGCGCAATTCCGATCTCGACCTGCGCTCGGTCGGCGGTTTGCTCGACACGCTGAACATGCAACCTTCGGAACAGGGCCTGACGCGGGCGCTGATCGCCGAGGACATGACGACGCTTGAGGTGCTGGCGCGGGACCCGGATATCGCGAAGCTCGCGCAAGGACGCGCGGCGGTCGAGCGGCTCTGGGAGGTCTGCGGGCTGCCGGATTATCGCAAGATATCGCCGATGCAGCACGCGGATCTCGCGACGACGCTGTATCTGCGATTGATGCGCCATGGCCGGCTCGACAGCGACTGGTATCAGGCGCAACTCGCCGCGCTCGACCGTACCGATGGCGAGATCGACACCCTCTCGGCGCGGATCGCGCAGGTCCGGACTTGGACCTATGTCGCGAACCGTCCCGACTGGTTGCCTGATCCAGAGCATTGGCAGGGCATGGCGCGTCTTGTAGAGGACAAGCTGTCGGATGCTCTGCATGAGCGGCTGACCCATAGATTTGTCGATCGGCGCACCAGCGTGTTGATGCGCCGCTTGCGGGAGAATGCGATGTTGGAGGCTGAGGTCACTGCGACGGGCGACGTGCTCGTCGAGGGCCAGCATGTGGGGATGCTGCAGGGCTTCCGCTTCACGGCGGATCCGAAAGCCGGCGGTTCCGAGGTCAAGGCCCTGAACCTGGCGGCGATGAAGGCGCTCGGCTCCGAGATCGAGGCCCGGGCGGCGCGCGTCGTGCTGGCGGGCGACGATGCCTTCGTGCTGTCGCATGACGGGCTGGTGCGCTGGACCGGCGAGCCGGTCGCGCGCCTGACGGCCGGCGAGAAGGTGCTGGAGCCTCGGCTGCGCCTGCTGGTCGAGGAGCACCTCACCGGTCCCGCGCGCGAGCAGGTCGAGGGCCGGCTCACGCTCTGGGTGAAGAATCACATCACCCGCCTGCTCGGCGCCGTGCAGATCCTCGAAGCGGCCGAGAACGTCACCGGCATCGCGCGCGGCATCGCCTATCAGGCGGCCGAGGCACTCGGTGTGCTCGAGCGCTCCAAGGTCGGCGACGAGATGAAGGCCCTCGACCAGGAAGGCCGCGCGGCGCTCCGCCAGCTCGGCATCCGCTTCGGCGCCTTCCACATCTACATGCCGGCGCTGCTGAAGCCGGCGCCGCGCGCACTCGCCGCCCAGCTCTGGGCGCTGAAGCATGGCGGGCCGGAGACGGCGGGGCTCGACGACATCGCCCATCTCGCGGCATCCGGCCGCACCTCCTTCCCGGTCGACAAGGCCGTGCCGAAGGGGCTCTACCGGGCCGCCGGCTACCGCGTCTGCGGCGAGCGGGCCGTGCGCGTCGACATTCTCGAACGCCTCGCCGACCTGATCCGCCCGGCGATCGCCTATCGCCCTGGCGTCACGCAGGGCACGCCGCCGACCGGCGCCGCCGACCAGGACGGCTTCGTCGCGACCGGCGCGATGACCTCGCTCGTCGGCTGCGCCGGCGAGGATTTCGCCTCGATCCTGCGTTCGCTCGGCTATGTCTCGATCAAGCGTCCGGGGCCTGCGATCACCGTGCCGCTGGCGCCGCCTCCGGCCGCGACCGAGCCGGCGAAGCCTGTCGTGGCTGGTGAAGCGGAGATCGCCGCCCCGCCGGAAGCCGCTCCGGCCGAGAGCGATGCCGTCGAGGCCACAGTCGAGGCGGAAGGCCCGAGCGAGCCCGCCGTCGCGCTGAACGAGGATGCGCTGACGCAAGGCGAGACGCCTGTCGTCGAAACGCCGGCGGCCGAGACGGCGGATGCGCCGATCCTGACCGAGACGGAACTTGACGTGGCGCGCGAGCCGGTTCCGGCCGATGCGATGGTCGCGCTTCCGGCTGCTGCGGCCGAAGAGGCCGCTTCTGCTGAAGCCGTTGCCGAGGAGGCTTCCGCTGCCGAGACGACCCCTGCCGAACCTGAATTGATCGAGGTCTGGCGGCCGCATCGCCATCAGGGCGGACGCCGGCCCGAACATGGCAACCCGCGTGGCCGTCGTGAGGGCGGTGAGCGCCGCGAAGGTGGCGAGCGCCGTGGCGGCGACCGGCCGCAGCGCGAGGGACGCCCCGGCGGCCCGCGCCGTGACGGGCGGCCCGATAACCGGCCTGCAGCCGCAGCCGGCGAGGGGGCTCCCGCGCAACGCCAGGAGCGCCAGGATGCGCGTCCGCGGCAGGACGAGCGCCCGCGTCGCGACGACCGGCCGCAGCGGCAGGATCGTCCCGAGGGCAATCGCGGCCCGCGTCCCGATTTCAAGCGCGACGGCCGCCCCGGCGGCCCGCGTCGCGAGGAACGGGGCGGGGCCGAGCGCTTCCAGCAGGCGTCGCGTCCGCGTCCGGCCAATCGCGAGCCGGACCCTGATTCGCCCTTCGCCAAGCTGGCGGCCCTCAAGGCCCAGCTCGAAGGCAGCAAGAACTGAGAGCACGGAGGTGCGGGCGGTTTGCAGGACGATCGTCAGCGTCTCGACAAATGGCTCTGGTTCGCGCGCTTCGCCCGAAACCGCCCCGCCGCCGTGCGCCTGGTGGAGGATGGGCATGTCCGCATCGAGGGGCGGCGCGCCGAGAACCCCGCGCAGGGCATCAAGCTCGGCACCGTGCTGACGCTCGCCCTGCCGCATGCGACGGTGGTGATCAGGGTGCTCGGTTTCGCCGAGCGGCGCGGCTCCTTCACGATGGCGCAGCAGCTCTACGAGCGGCTCGACGGCGGCAGCGGCGATGCGTCGCTTGCGGAGGCCGAAGGCGAGGATTAAGTCCGCGCCCTGGCGGTGGCCGGCGCTGAAATGGGACCGGAGAGGCCAATGTTCTCCGTAGTGCCTGCCGAATGACAGATCGTTCTGCCAGAGATCACGAAAACGACCTTGAAACCTGCGCCGGGCAAGGGTTTATGGGGCTGTTTAGAAGCGTTGGAAGGGCCGACCCATGACCTATGTGGTCACCGAGAACTGCATCAAGTGCAAGTACATGGACTGCGTCGAGGTTTGCCCGGTCGACTGCTTCTATGAAGGCGAGAACATGCTCGTCATCCACCCTGACGAGTGCATCGATTGCGGCGTCTGCGAGCCGGAATGCCCGGCCGAGGCGATCAAGCCGGACACCGAGCCCGGCCTCGAAAGCTGGCTGCAGCTCAACGGCAAGTTCGCTGCGAGCTGGCCCGATATCACCCAGAAGAAGGACCCGCCGGCCGACGCCAAGGCGTTCGACGGCGTGCCCGGAAAGCTCGAGATGCTCTCGCCGGAACCGGGCGAAGGCGACTGATCCGACCGGCTTTTACCGCCGGCGCTGCATTAACCACGACCTCGCCATGCCGCTGCAGGGGAGCGCCGTCCGGCGTTTACCTTTGATTCGGCGTGTTTTTTGTGCTACAAGCTAGCCCTAGTCGAAGTCGTTCCGCATGCCCCTGCGAGATTCTGCAATCGGGGCGCCCCCAGAGATCAAAGACGATGAAAGAGCCGGCCTCGGCGCCGGGATTTCGATCGTCGTTCTCGTCAGGGCATAATGAAACAATCGACTAGGGAGCGTGAAGCGGTGCGTTCTTGAAGCGTCGCGTCAGGCGAAAGTCTCCTGCCAACCGGCCGGGGGCTAAATTATCACGCGCTCGCGTCAAGCGGGCCGGTCAGGAGTCGTAACGGCATGTCCACTGCGAAGAAAGCTGTTGTGCGCCAGGGTTTCAAGACGGGCGAGTACGTCGTCTATCCGTCCCATGGTGTCGGTCAGATCACGGCGATCGAAGAGCAGGAAGTCGCGGGTTTCAAGCTGGAACTGTTCGTTGTCAGCTTCGCCAAAGACAAGATGACGTTGCGTGTTCCCACCGCCAAGGCCGCCAGCGTCGGCCTGCGCAAGCTCGCCGATGCCGAGTCCGTCGCCAAGGCGCTGACCACGCTCACCGGCCGCGCCCGCGTCAAGCGCACCATGTGGTCGCGTCGCGCGCAGGAATACGAAGCGAAGATCAATTCCGGCGACCTCGTCGCCATCGCCGAAGTGGTGCGCGACCTCTATCGTTCCGAGGCCCAGCCCGAGCAGTCCTATTCCGAGCGCCAGCTCTATGAGGCCGCCCTCGACCGCATGACCCGCGAGATCGCTGTCGTCGACGACGTCACCGAGACCGAGGCCCTCAAGAAGATCGAAGGCCAGCTCGCCAAGTCGCCGCGCCGCGCCGGCAAGGCGGAAGCCGAGGCCGAGGCGGACATGGAAGGCGACAACGACGATCTGGCGGAAGAGGCCGCCTGAGCGGTTTGCTCCTACCGTTTCGAAAAACCCGGCGGGCGACCGCCGGGTTTTTTGTTGGTTTGAACCCGGCGATGAAGCCGTCATGCTCGGGCTTGACCCGAGCATATCCTGCCGGAGGGGCTCGGGAGCCCTCTCGTCTTGAGATTCTCGGGGCGAGCCCGAGAATGACGCCCTTTCCTCAGGCCGTTCCCGTCCCCGCCTTCAGGAAAGCCACTGTCCGCGTCCAGGCCTGCTTCGCCGTCGCGGCGTCGTAGCGCTCGGCGCTGGTGTCGTTCATGAAGGCGTGGTCGACATCGGGATAGACGATGGCCTCGTACTGGATGTCGGCGGCCTTCAGCGCCTTCTCGTAATCCGGCAGCATCTGGACGAGGCGGGCGTCGCGGGAGGCCTGCTGGATCAGGAGGCGCGCCTTGATCTGCGGCACCTTGGCGAGATCGGGCGAGCGGCCATAGAAGACCACGCCGGCCGAGAGCTCCGGCACCGAGACGGCGAGATCGTTGACCGCCCCGCCGCCCCAGCAGAAGCCGACCGCGCCGGTGCGCCCGGTCGCGTCCGGCCGCGCGGCCAGGTATTTCAGCGCGGCGCGGCCCTGGGCGACGACCGTCTCTACGGAAAGCTGCGGGAAAAGCGCGCGGGCTGCGTCGGGGTCGCTGGGCGTGCCGCCGAGCGGGTTGAGGAAATCGAGCCCGAGTGCCGTGAAGCCCTCCAGCGCCATGCGGCGGGTGATATCCTCGATATGGGGATTGAGGCCGCGGTTCTCGTGGATGACGAGCACGCCGCCGCGCTTGGCTTCCGCCCTGGGCGTGACGAGATAGCCCTTCAGCGCCACGCCATCGACGGCCTGGTCGAACCGGCTCGTCGTGATGCGGGCATCGTCCGGCGCGATCTGCTGGGCGTGGGCGTAATTGGGCTCCAGCAGCGCGAGTGCGGCTTCGGCCGCCGCCGCGGTTCCGGCGATGGCAAGCAGCCGGTTCATGAAGACGCGGCGGTCCAGCGGCTTATGCGTGTATTCGTCGTAGAGTTCGACGATCCGGCGATCGAGCGCCATCCTTGCCTCCCTTGAACATGGCCTTGCGCCGATCATAGCGGCGGACGAGGGCGATGCAGGAGGGGCTCTGGTGGGGCTCGCGGCCTTGTGAAGGCGTGAGCTACTCGGCGACGACCTTGTAGCGCTGGCCGGGCGTCAGGGCGGCGTTGCGGTCGAGCCCGTTGAGGAGCTGGAAGAGCTCGCCCGGCCGGTCCTGCTCGAGCATGCGCTCGGCCATGCTGGCGATGGTCTCACCAGCTTCTGCCGCGACCAGCCGGATCTGCATCGGGCGGACGGCCTGGGCTTCCGCCGCCGTCATCACCCGGAAGCTGTCGACGATGCCGCGCATCTGTCGTTCGGGGTCGCTGCCGCCGCGTGCTGCCAGGATGAAGCGATAGACGCGCTCGCCGATCTGGACGGCCGCGAGCCGGAAGGTCCAGTCGGTGCCGCGGCCATGGGCGAGGACGGCGGATTGCCCGCCGATCTCGGTTTTCTCGATGCCGGTCGTCTCGACGCCTTCGATCCAGCCGGCGGCGACATAGGATTCCAGCGTCTGGCCGCTCTTCAGCGTGACGGAATCGAAGCGCAGGGCTTGCGCGCCATTGGCGCTGACGCCGATCACCATGTCCTGGGCGGATTCCAGGCTGAAGCCCTCGGGTGCGCTGAAGGCGATGCGCAGCGCACTGTTGAGATAGCGCCGGCCCCGAACCACGCCGTCGCGCGGGTCGTCGCCATAGGCCAGGCCCTCGATCGCGTTCAGCCAGCGATTGGCGTCGCGCTCGCCGATGCCGGGCGCGCCGATCTGGCGGGCTGCCGCGGTGACGGCGGCGATACGCTCCGGCGTCTGCGGATGGCTGGACAGGATATCGAGCCGCTTGTCGTCCGGGTTCTGGTTCTGGCCGCTGCTGCGGAAGGCGGTGTTGCGGCCGAGCGTGGCGAGGAAGCGCCCGGCGCCATAGGGGTCGTAGCCGGCACGGGAAATGTTGCGGACGCTGATCTGGTCGGCGGTCAGTTCCTGCTGGCGCGAGAACTTCGCGAGCGAGAGCTTCGAGCCGGCGCTGACCGCCGCGCCGCGGCTCGGATCCTTCAGCACCTGCGAGACGACCTGGCTGACCAGGGCCGATTCCGCCTCCTTCTCCGCGCGCTCGACGGCGTGCTGCGCGGTGACATGGGCGATCTCGTGCGCCAGCACCGAGGCGATCTCCGCGGTATCGTTGGCCAGCGCCAGCAGGCCGCGCGTCACATAGAGCCGGCCATTGGGCAGGGCGAAGGCGTTGACCACCGGCGAATTCAGGATGGTGATCTCGTAATGGCCGATCTGGCCCTCGCCGGCCTTGGCGAGGCGCTGGACCACTTCGTCGAGGGCGGCGCGGGCGCGGGGTGCCCGATATTCGCCGCCGAAGGCCGCGAGCAGGCGCTGGTGCTCCTGGTCGGAGGCGCGCTGGACGGTGCTGATGCGCGGCGCGATCTCGCTGTCGGACGTGGAGCTGGCCGGCAGGAGGGCGCTCTGGTCGCCGAGGCAGCCGACAAGCAGCAGGCCCGGCAGCATGATCGCTGCCAGCCGGCTCGAAAGTCGCGAAAGCGATGCTCGCGGGGGCTGCTGCATGTCCTCAGTCGATCAGTTCCAGCGCGGTCCGGGATGCGACCTCCAGCAGAAGGCCATCGCGCCCGGACAGGACACCATAGGCGCGCAGCCGTTTACCGCCGAGAGCGCTCGCGGTCCAGCCGGCGCTCTTGAGTTCGCGCCAGAGGCTGCGCGACAGGACGATCGAAACAGCCTCCTTGGGACGGCGGGAGAAGTTCAGATAGGTCCGCTGGGAGCGCTCGCCGACCGAGGCGATCCGGCCTTCCAGCATGACGTATCGCCCCTCCTGCGCCTTTACCGCGGCGAGATCATGGCCATCGATGGCCCCTTGGGGCGAAAGTTGCGGCCCAGATGTTACCGTTTTCTGAACAGGCGCCTTCTGCGGCGTCTCGCAGGGAGACAAGCCGGGTTCGGGCATCGGTAGGGCCGCGCCCTGCCGCAGCAGCAACTCAGCGAGGTCCTGGGCCGGTTCGCCCGATGACGAGGGGGGCACCGACAGACGCGCGGGCAGGCGGCCCCAGCGATCGGGCTCGCCCAGAACGGAAAGGCCAAGCGGGCGGCCGAGAAAGCTGCGCAGCCCTGCGTCGAAGCGCGATGCCTCCTCGGCGCTCTGGCGTGGTGCGAGGCCGACGAGTCGCAAGCGGCGACCATCGCCCAGAAGCGGGTCGCCGGCAGGGTCGAGCCCGGAGAGCTGCACCGCTGCTGCGGTGTCGGCATCGGACGCGCAGCCGGGCGTGGCCCATGCCGGAGCAGCCGGAAGGGCGGCGAATATGACGATGGCAAGAAGGGACTTCACCCGCATCGCGATTATGCTACACGGAGTTCCGTGCGTCCCGGTAGCTCAGCAGGATAGAGCAACGGTTTCCTAAACCGTAGGTCAGGGGTTCGAATCCCTTCCGGGACGCCATTTCCAACGCAACGGATCGCGGTCGCTGTCCGTGATGTCGCCGTTGGGCAGGGTAGGCTGCGATCGCTACGCTCGGGACCGGCGCGACGCGATGCCGACGACGATCACGACGGATGCCATCATGCAACTGACGACGATCAGCGACGTCGAGAGGGAAAGCGCGGTCATCACCGCGCTCACCACGATCACGCCGACCGCGTTCGCCGTCCGCAGCAATGCGAAGACCTCCGCACGTCTCTTCGGCGGCGCGAGGCCATCGAGGGCGAGCGAGTAGTAGGTGCCCAGCGGTGCGAGGACCGCGCCGATCAAGACGGCGCCGACCACAGTCACGATCATCGAAACCTGGAGCGCCGCCAGGATCGCTCCCGACGTCATGATCGCCAACTGGACCAGGACGGCCCGACGGCTCGCCATGCGGTTCCGGATGCTGACCCAGATGCCGCCCGCGACCGAAGCCATGCAAAGCGGGACGGTGAACAGGATCGCCAGCGACGGCGCATAACCAAAATGCAGCGCCAGCGCGACGGCGCCGATCTCCAGCGCGGCCACCGTCGCCCCACCTGCGGCTGCGCACACCAGCCACAGCAGAATCGACGGGCTGATGATCGAGGCGTCGGGGGCATGCATGCCCTCGGGCGAGGCCTCGGGCCTGACGGTCGGCAGTAAGAACACGGGAGCCGCCCCGAGAACTGCGATGGCGAGGATTGCGAAAACGGGCGAGATGGTGCCGAGCCCGGAAGCCGCCACTGGCGCGAGGACGAACGTGGTCTCGTTCAGCGTGGCCGAAATCCCGAGCGCGCGCGGAAGTTTTGACGCTGGTGCGAGCTCATTGAGGATCGTTCGCAGATATCCGGCGGCCGCGCCATTCACCAGCCCCGCCAGTGCCGATGCCGCGACCAGCCAGACGATGGGCGCCGCATAATGCGCGAGCATGGCGAGGGTCCCGAGCGCGATCGTCCTGAACAGCACCAGCAGCCGCAGGAACGTCGTGGGCGGGAAGCCTCGGCCCAGGCGCGTGATGGGAATGGCGCCGATCACCTGGGCGAGCGTCATCGACAGGATCATGGCCGCGCCGGCGCTGGTGTCGCCGGTGAGCGCCAGGGCGACGAGCGCGAAGGCGACCGGGCCCGCCGCCTGCGGAACCGTCATCGTCGCTGAGGAGATGAACCACCGGATCAGCGGCGCTGCGGTGATCGTGCGGGTCGAGGATGTCGTCATCAGCCGGCCCGCAGGGAAAAGGGCCGGGCCGTTCCCGGACATTCTGTATCCCGTGACGGGATCGAGGACGTTACCTCGCGACAGGCGCTTTAGCGTTCGCAGGCGCGACTGGCAAGCCGGCTGCCTGAAGCGATGGCGGCGGCTTCACGACGGGCCTGCCGGCTTTCCCTGTTGCCGAAGAAGCGCAGCCGCCACGCCGGTTTCGTAAAATCGGTGGTCAGCGGCGCGCTCGATGTTCTAAGCACGGAGCATGGAGACGGTCTCGCCGCACGAACTCTTCACCCATATCCGCATCGTGCTCGGCATGGTCATCGGTCTGGGCATCACGCGGATGCTGGCTGGGCTTGCCGGCTTCATCCAGCATCCCGGCCGCTATCGCGTCTCGCTGCTCCACATGCTCTGGGTCGGCTCGATCCTGCTCGAGCTGGTGCTGTTCTGGTGGTGGGAATTCGGGCTGTCGCGCATCCCGGCCTGGAGCTTCGGCGTTTATCTCTTCCTGATCGGCTATGCCGTCGTGCTCTACCTGCTCTCGGCGCTGCTCTTCCCGGACAACATCGCCGAATATGCCGGCTATGAGGATTTCTTCATCCGGCGGCGGCGCTGGTTCTTCGGCCTACTGGCGGCGACCTTCGTGCTGGATGTCGTCGATACCCTGATCAAGGGCACCGAGCATTGGACGCAGCTCAGCGGCGACTATCTCGTTCAGGTGCCGATCGGGCTGGCGCTCTGCCTCATCGCGTATGTTTCCGCGCGGCGCTGGGTCCATATCGCGCTCGCCAGCGTGCACATCCTCTACCAGTGCTACTGGATCGGCCGCGTCGTCTACACGATGGGCTGAAGCGGACTCAGCCCTTCCCGAGGACACCGCTCGCGAACGGGGCGAAGTGCTTCACGACCTGTCGGTAGACGTCCCGCTTGAACGGGATGATCAGCTCCGGCGTCTCGTCGAGTCTGGCCCAGCGCCAGGCATCGAACTCGGCCTTGTGGCCGCCGGCCGGGGTCAGGATGTCGATCTCGTCCTCGGAGCCGGTGAGGCGGAAGGCGAACCATCTCTGGGCCTGGCCGCGCCAGCGACCCTTCCAGGCCTCTTTGCCGATATCGACGGGCAAGTCGTACGCGAGCCAGCCCGGCGCCTCGGCGAGAAGCTCGACCGAGGTGACGTTGGTTTCCTCGGCGAGCTCGCGGCGGGCGGCCTCCAGCGGCGTTTCGCCCGCGTCGATGCCGCCCTGCGGCATCTGCCAGGCATGGCCCGGGGCGACATGCTCGCGCTTGGTCTTGTCGGCGCGGCGGCCGACGAAGACGAGGCCCTCCGCGTTGAACAGGGCGAGGCCCACGCAGGGGCGGTAGCCTTCGGGTGCCTCGTCGGTCATTGCAGCGATCCGGTGGTCTTGATCGATCCGGTGCTCTTGGGCGAGCGGAAGCCGCGGGCGGCGCTCACCGGAACGATCACGATCTTCTTGGCTTCCAGCGACTGTGCCCAGCGGTTGATGCGCTCGATCGAGACCGGCAAGGCGCTGGCGGCCGCAACCACGACGCCCTGCTCACGGGCGAGGCTTTCTAATGCGCCCAGCTCCTTGTCGATGGCGTCGGGCCGGGTGACGCCGTCGATGACACGGTCGATCTTGAGAGACGGTATGCGGGCGCGGTCTGCCGAGCCGGCGAGCAGGCTGCGCGCGGAGGAGCCGTCGTCGACGACCATCAGGCCGCGGCCAGCGAGTTCGCGCAGGACCGGGGAGAGGGCGCTTTCGTCGGCGGTGAAGCGGCCGCCGAGGAAATTGACGATGCCGACATAGCCGGTGAACCGCCCCAGCGCCCAATGCAGCTTGTCGGTATTATCCGGCGCCTTCGGGCCGGTCAGCAGCGTATGCGGGCCGGGATCGTTATCGGGATAGTCGAAGGGCTCCATCGGCAATTGCAGGAAGACCTCATGGCCCTCGCCGCGGGCGCGCTGGACGGTGCGTTCGAGCTCGGTGCCATAGGGGGCGAAGGCGAGCGAGACCTGCGGGGGCAGTTTGGCGATGGCGTCGGCCGTGCCGCTCTGGCTGATGCCGAGGCCGCCGACGAGGAGGGCGATGCGTCCGGCCGGCTTGGTGGCCGGCTCCGGGCCGAGCGGGCGGGCATAGACCTTGGCCGGGGTCGCGCCATCCGGGCCGGTTTTCGGCAGCAGGCCGTAGCGCGAGCGCTCGACCAGCCGGTTGTCGGGGGCCGTCGCGAGCGTGATCGTACGGGCCTCGCTGGGAATGGTGATGATGATGGCGTCCGGTGCATCCTCGCCGGCACGCGTCACGGTAACGCCTGCGCTATTCTCAAGCTGGGCCGCGCTGGCTGGTCCGCGCGGCGCGGCAGCGATCGGATCTGCGGCAGGAACGGAGGCGACGGGCGCCGGGCGCTTCTCGATCGCGGCCACGACCATCGGCTCGCCGCCATCGGGATCACGGCGTAGGGCCACTGTCAGCACAAGCCCTAAAATGGCCACGCCGACGCCGCCGGCAGCCGCTGTCGCGAGCCAGTGTCCCCAGGGCCTGCCAGAGGCCGCCGGGCGATCCCTGCCGAGGGGTCGATTGAGCTCCGTCAGCGGCGTATCGGCCGTGAGAGGCCGTCCTCGAAATTGCGGTACGGACCCGAATCAGCAGCCCGCGCGCTAGTGTTGGCGCCTCGGAGTCGGTTTGGAAAGTCTCTCAGCCCTCATCCCGAGGAGCCATTCCCTTGGGAATGGCGTCGCGAAGGATGCTTCAGGAGGCTCCGGAGATCGCTGGAACATCCTTCGAGACGCGCTCTCCGAGCGCTCATCAGGATGAGGGCTGCCTTTTCAGGCAGCCTCTCGAAGGTCCAGGATCAGGCCCGCAGGCTCAGTTCGGCTGCTTGGGCGCCTCGGGCGTGGCCGGCTTCTCGGCCGGTGCCGCGGCACCCGTCTTGACGCCGCGGAGCTGGTTCAGCGCGGCGATGAGCTGGGTGTCCTTAGTCGCGTCGGCGGGGACATAGGAGCCCGAGCCGGACTGCTCCTCGCCCTCGCCGGCCTTGAGATGGCCCTTGAGCGCGGCTTCGCCCTTGTTCTCGACGAGCTTGTCCTTGATCTCCTGCGGGATCTCCTGCTGGACCTCGATATCCGGCGTGATGCCCTTGGCCTGGATCGAGTTGCCCGACGGCGTGTAGTAGCGCGCCGTGGTCAGGCGCAGGCCGCCATTGGAGCCGAGCGGGATCACCGTCTGCACCGAACCCTTGCCGAAGGAGCGCGTGCCCATCACGGTCGCGCGCTTGTGGTCCTGCAGGGCGCCTGCGACGATCTCGGCCGCCGAGGCCGACGAGCCGTTGATCAGCACCACGACCGGCTTGCCCTTGGTCAGGTCGCCCGACTTGGCGTTGAAGACCTGGGTCTCCTCGGCGTTGCGGCCGCGCGTCGAGACGATCTTGCCGCGCTCCAGGAAGGCGTCGGAGACCAGCACGGACTGGTCGAGGCGCCCGCCGCGGTTGTTGCGGAGGTCGATGACGAAGCCCTTGAGCTTGTCGGCGCCGATCTCGCTCGTGGTCTTCTCGATCGCCTTGCGCAGGCCGTCATAGGTCTGCTCGGAGAAGGTGCCGATACGGATATAGCCGATATCGTTCTCGACCCGCTCCTCGACGGCCGGCACGACGATGGTCGAGCGGGTCAGGGTGAATTCGAGCGGCTCGGTCTTGCCCGGGCGGTCGATCTTCAGCGTGACCTGGGTGTTGATCAGCCCGCGCATCTTCTCGACCGCCTGGGTCAGGGACAGGCCCTTCACCTCGGCGCCGTCGATCTGCTTGATGATGTCGTTGGCGAGGATGCCGGCCTTGGAGGCGGGCGTGTCCTTGATCGGCTTGGCGACCTTGAGGACGCCGTCCTCCATCGTCACCTCGATGCCGAGCCCGCCGAACTGGCCGCGCATGTCGGTGTCCATGTCGCGGAACGACTTGGAGTCGAGATAGGAGGAATGCGGGTCGAGCGAGGAGACCATGCCGTTGATAGCGGCCTCGATCAGCTTCTGCTCGTCGGGCTTGTCGACATAGTCGGTGCGGATCTTCTCGAAGATGTCACCGAACAGGTTGAGGCTGCGGTAGACCTCCGCCGAGGCGGCCACCGCGCTGGTCGACGAGAGCAGCCTGGTCTGGGTAGCCAGTCCGGTCAGGCCCGCGCCCATGATGGCGCCGGCGAGAACGAGGGAAACCTTGCGCATCATCCGCGAACCTTTTCGCCTTGCGATTTCGTCCACCACGACGTTGGGTCGATCGAGACGCCGTCTTTCCTGAATTCAATATACAGAACCGGCTGCCCGGTTCCCACCCCTACCGTCGTCGCGGCAGCTTCCGACGTTTCGCCCATCGTCGCAACCGGCTCCCCTGCCAGCACGAACTGATTGAGCGCGACATCGATCCGCTGCATGCCGGCTAGCAAGATGTAGTACCCTCCGCCGGCGTTCAGGATCAAGAGTTGCCCGAACGAACGGAACGGGCCCGCGTAAACCACCCAAGCGTCAGAAGGCGCCGAAACTAGGGCGCCCGGCCGGGTCTCCAGCGAAATCCCGCGAATCGTGCCTCCGGCGCCGTCGGGGTCGCCGAAACCACGCAATCGTGATCCCGCCACCGGCAGGGACAGCAGGCCCTTGGCCTCCGCGAAGGCGATCTTGGGGGCGAGCCGCGCCGGGTCCTTGAAGGCCAGTGCCGTCATGCGCTCACGCTGCTCGCGCGTTTCCTGCTCGATCGCCTGGCGGGCGGCGTCCACCGCCTTGTTGGCGACGGAGATCTCCTTCTCGATCTTCTCGACGAAATCCCGCATCGAACGGGCCTGGCCGGCAAGCTCTTTGCCGAGCGCAGCCTGTGATTCGACATCCCTGGCGGCGCTGGCCTCGCGCCCGCGCCGGGCTTCGATCAGGGAGGCCAGGCGCTGGCGTTCGGCCGCGATCTGCTCCATCTCCGCGCTGATCCGGCCCTTTTCGGTGGCGATGCCGTCGCGCAGACGAACGAGTTCGGCGAGATCTGTCCCGAGAATCTCGACCTCCTGCCGCAGGTCGGGCACGACGGCGCCGAGCAGCATCGAGGCGCGCACGGCTTCCAGGATATCCTCGGGGCGAACCAGAACGGCTGGGGGCGGACGCCGGCCGATGCGCTGCAGCGCGGCCAGCACCTCGGCGATCAGGTTGCGCCGGCCTTCGAGCGAGCGGCGAATCGCGGCCTCGCTGGATTGCAGCAGGGAAAGCCGGGTTTCCAGCGCGCCCAGCCGCTCTTCGGTAGCCTGGGTTCGCGCGGTGGTGTCCAGCAGAGCCTTGTTGAGAGCGGCGCGATCGGCCCGGATCGTCGCGATTTCCTTTTCGAGGTTCGCGCGGGCCTCGGTGTTGCCGGCAAGGCGCTGCTCGATCGCCTTGAGCTCGCTTTCGCGGGCCTGTTTCTCAACGAGCTTCTGCATCGCCTCGCGCTGGAGGGCTTCCGGATCGGGCTGCGGGGCCTGGGCGAGGGCGGCGGGCGACGCAGCCAGCAGGGCGGCAAGGCACAGGCCGCGCAGTCCGGGGCGAATCAGCGAGCTCATACGCGATGATAGGGGTGGCCGGAGATGATCGTCATCGCGCGATAGAGCTGCTCGAGCACGAGCGCCCGCACGATCTGATGCGGGATGGTCAGGGCGCCGAAAGCGAGCGTGATATCCGCCTTGTCGCGGATCTCCTCGCTCAGGCCGTCGGCGCCGCCGATGATCAGGCTGGCATGGCCGGTGCCGGAATCGCGGGCTGTGGCGAGACGGGTGGCGAAGGCTTCGCTGCCGAGCTGGCGGCCGCGTTCGTCGAGCGCGATGATCAGGCCGGGCTGGGCTTTGGCGAGGATGGCCTGCGCCTCCTCGCGCTTGCGTTCATCGGCGCGCCGGCCCCGGCCCTCGGCGATCTCGACGATGTCGGGACCGCTGAGGCCGATGCCGCGGCCGAGCGCGACGCCGCGCTCGCGATAGCGCTCGCAGAGCTCGCGCTCCGGCCCGTCCTTGAGCCGGCCGACGGCGATGACCGCGAGCCGCATGCGAAGCGGACGTCAGCTATCGAGGCGTTCGTTCGGCCGGTCGGTGCCCCACATCTTCTCGAGATTGTAGAATTGGCGCACTTCGGGCCGGAAGACGTGGATGATGATATCGCCGGTATCGATCAGCACCCAGTCGCAGGCCGGCATGCCTTCGACGTTCGGCGTCGGAAGTCCGGACGCCTTCAGGGCTTCGATCAGCGCATCCGAGATGGCCGCGACATGGCGGTTGACGTTGCCCGAGGCGATAATCATCGCGTCGGCCAGCGACGTCTTGCCAACGAGGTCGATCACCGTGATGTCCTCGGCCTTCATGTCATCGAGGACACGCTGGGCGAGGGCGATGCTGTCGGCAGAGGGATTCTCCGCGATGGCAGCCTGGGGAAGCGGCTTCGGCTCGGCTTCACCAAGGGTTTGACGGGTCAGTGACGTATCCTCTCGATCCTGATGCGCGGTTGGCGCGATGGGCCCAAAATAGGCCGGAAGGCGCCGGAATTCAATCGCGGCCGGCCTGTTTGCGCAGCATCGTGGAGGATAATGTCGAGCGCTTGCCATGCAGGAAGACCCAGGCCGGCGGTTTCATGCGCGGCAGGCTCGCCGCCCGGCTTTCGGGCAGGCGCCAGCGCGAGAGCCAGTTGGCGGCGGGTGAAGCCATGGCGCTATGGGTCGAGCCCGGCCGGTCGATGATCGCGATCGGCATCATCCGGGCGATCGCGCGCCATTCGTTCCAGCGGTGGAAGCCGGCGAGATTGTCCGAGCCCATGATCCAGACGAAGTTCACGCCGGGGCAGCGCCGCTTCAGCGCGCGCAGCGTGTCGGCGGTGTAGCGGGTGCGCAGCATCGCCTCGACGCCGGTGACGTCGATGCGGGCATGGCCGGCGACGCCTTCAGCCTGGCGGATGCGCTCGGCCAGTGAGGGCAGCCGGGCATTGTCCTTGAGCGGATTGCCAGGGGTGACCAGCCACCAGACGCGGTCGAGCCGGAGGCGGCGGAGCGCGGTGAGGCTCGCGAGCCGGTGGCCGTCATGCGCCGGGTTGAAGCTGCCGCCGAACAGACCGACGCGCAGGCCGGGCGCAAAGGTAGGCAGCCGGGACGGCAGACGCGTCAGCTCGCTCGTCATAAGCCGGGTTTCGCCTCAGGGCCGGGTCTGGCCCGCGCCATGGACGCGGTACTTGAAGGAGCAGAGCTGCTCGACGCCGACCGGGCCGCGCGCATGCATGCGGCCGGTGGCGATGCCGATCTCGGCGCCGAAGCCGAATTCGCCGCCATCGGCGAACTGGGTCGAGGCGTTGTGGATGACGATGGCCGAATCGACCTCGGCCAGGAAGCGGGCGGCGGCGGTCTCGTCGGCGGTGACGATCGCATCGGTGTGATGCGAGCCGTAGCGCTCGACATGGTCGATCGCCGCGTCGAGGCCGGGCACGGTCCTCACCGCGATGATCCGGTCGAGATATTCTGTCGCCCAGTCCTCTTCCGTGGCGGCGGTCACGCGCGCGTCGATCGCCTGGGCCGCTTCATCGCCACGCACGGCGCAGCCGGCTTCGAGCAGGGCGGTGACGAGCGGGGCGAGATGGCTCGCGGCGCAGGCCTCGTCGACGAGCAGCGTCTCGGCGGCGCCGCAGACGCCGGTGCGGCGGAGCTTGGCGTTGAGCAGGATCTCGCGGGCCATGGCGAGATCGGCCTTGGCATCGACATAGACATGGCAGTTGCCGTCGAGATGGGCGAAGACCGGCACGCGCGCCTCGCTCTGGACGCGGGCCACGAGGCTCTTGCCGCCGCGCGGCACGACGACATCGATATTGCCGTCGAGCCCTGCGAGGATTTCGCCCACAGCAGCGCGATCGCGCGTCGGCACGAGCTGGATCGCGTCGCCGGGCAGGTCGGCGGCTTCCAGGCCCTCGCGCATCGCGGCGGCGATCTCGGTCGAGGAGCGGAAGGAATCGGAGCCCGCGCGCAGGATCGCGGCATTGCCGCTCTTCAGGCAGAGCGCACCGGCATCGGCGGTGACGTTCGGGCGGCTCTCGAAGATCACGGCGATGACGCCGAGCGGGGTCGCGACGCGCTCGAAGCGCAGTCCGTTCGGCCTCGTCCACTCCGCCAGCACGCGCCCGAGCGGATCGGGCAGGTCGGCGACCTCGGCGACGCCGTCCGCAATGGCGGCGAGGCGCGTCTCGTCGAGCGTGAGCCGGTCCATGAAGGAGGCGCTCAAGCCCGCTGCCTTGCCGTCGGCGAGGTCCTGGGCGTTGGCGGCGAGGATTTTGGCCGTGCGGGCGCGCAGCGCATCGGCCATGGCGAGGAGGGCGGCGTTGCGCTGCGCGGCCGGGCTCAGCGCGACCTTGCGCGCGGCGGCGCGGGCGCGGCGGCCGAGTTCCTGCATGACGCTGCCGATATCGGCGGCTTCGTTCGTCGCGATGATGCGCAATGCGCTGTCGCCGGTCATCTCGTTCAGCCCGATATTCGCCGGCAAAGCCAGCCCGTGAGGAAGCTTAGCCCAGCCCGAGCGCCATGTCGTCCCGGTGGATCATCTCGGCGCGGCCGGGATAGCCAAGCACCGCCTCGATATCGCGCGAGGCCTTGCCGAGCACCAGCGCCGCCTCGGAAGCGTCGTAGGCGACGAGGCCGCGGCCGAGCAATTGCCCCTCGGGATCGCGGATCAGCACGGCGTCACCGCGCGCGAATTCGCCCTCGATCCTGACAACGCCGACCGGCAGGAGGCTCGCGCCGCCGCGCAGCGCACGGGCCGCGCCGGCATCGAGATGCAGCGTGCCGCGCGGCTCCAGCGAGCCGGCGATCCAGGTCTTGCGCGCGGTGGCGGGCGTCGAGGCCGTGAGGAACCAGGTGCAGCGGCCGCCATCGGCGACGCTGGCGAGCGGGTTCTTGGCGCGCCCGTCGGCGATCAGCATGTGTGTGCCGCCGGCCGCCGCGATCTTGCCGGCCTCGATCTTGGTGCGCATGCCGCCGCGTGACAATTCGGAGGCTGCGCCGCCGGCCATGGCGTCGATCTCCGGCGTGATCCGCTCGACAAGAGGGATATGCCGCGCCTCCGGGTCCTTCGCAGGCGGGGCGGTATAGAGTCCGTCGATATCCGAGAACAGCACCAGAAGATCGGCGCCGGCCATTGTCGCGACACGGGCGGCTAGTCGGTCGTTGTCGCCATAGCGGATTTCGGTGGTGGCGACGGTGTCGTTCTCGTTGATGACGGGGATGGCGCGCAGGTCGAGCAGGCGGCCGAGCGTCGCGCGCGCGTTGAGATAGCGGCGGCGCTGCTCGGTGTCGGCCAGCGTCAGCAGCACCTGCCCGGCGGTGAGGCCGTGGGCGCCCAGCGCCTCGGCCCAGTTGCGGGCGAGCGCGATCTGGCCGACGGCGGCGGCGGCCTGGCTTTCCTCCAGACGCAAGGGGCCGGAGGGCAGGCCAAGCACGGTGCGCCCCAGCGCGATCGCGCCGGAGGAGACGACGAGCACGTCGGCGCCGCGCTGGTGCAGGTCGGCAAGATCCTCGGCCAGTGCCGCGAGCCAGGCGTGGCGGAGGCGGCCGCGGTCGCGGTCGACCAGCAGGCTGGAGCCGACCTTGACGACGATGCGGCGGAAATCGGTGAGCAGGGGCGTCTTCACGGGAGCACGGCGTTGTTGCGGCAGTTGCCCTGCCTGTTGGGGAAAATGCCGCGCTTGTAAAGCATAGACCTGCTTTCCGTGGCGCAATGCAGGCAGCAAGGGGCTCTTTTCATTGACAGGGCGGGCTGCGCTGCCCATATGCATGGTCCGGCCCGCCCGCTAACCGGGTGCCGATCCTGCCGTTCTCATGCATTTTTAGCGTGCAGTATGCAGGACCTGCTGCCCGATAAGCGCTGGAAGCGGGGCTGCCGCGCGTCGATTTCGATACCAATCCTGCCGGATCTGGATTATCTCGCCCGCGCGGGCCGATGAACGCCCGTAACAACCCGAGAGAAGATCACCCTTGAAGAACCCGAACGACCGCAGCTTTACCGACCGCCAGTCCAATTCCGCCAATGCCAAGAAGGCGCTGCTCGAGCGTTTCCAGGCCCGGCCGAAGGCCGACGACCCGGTGATGGTGCAGCGACGCGAGGAGCGGGAAGCCATCGCCCAGGCTCGCGCCGAGCGCGAAGCCGAGAAGGCGAAGATCCGGGCCGAGAACGAGCGCCTGGAAGCGATCGAACGCGCGCGCATCGAAGAAGAGAAGCGCCTGGAAGAGATCGCCCGCGAAGTCGCCCGCAAGGCCGAGCAGGCCAAGCGCGACGCCGAGCGTCCGCGCAAGGTGTTGCTGGAAGCCGTGCAGTACATGCAGATGCGGACGGCCGGCAAGCGCCGCTGACGCCTTTGCAGTTCGGCCGATAGAGGCCGGATGCCAAGACTTTCCGCATCTCCTGAGAATGCGATCTGGGGCGCCGCGAGCGCCCCTTTTCATATCTGCTTAACCGCGCTGGCAGCGCCTGCCGTGGCCCATGGCTGCTTTTCGGGCAAAAAACACCTATCCGTTGCACATCGGCCTATCGGCAAATCCGCGCGTGCAGATTAATGTGCGCGCCGGGTTGAACCTTTTCTCCGCTCGCCGCGACAACCGAATGCGAGCCGGGATGCCTGGCCTTCGAGGGGCAATGCATACGGAATCGGACGAGGATCTCGTCAAACGGATCGCCTCTGGTGACCGGCTCGCGATGAAGGTGCTGTTTTCGCGGCATCAGGTGCGGGTCTACCGTTTCGTGCTGCGGCTCGTCCGCGACGAGACGCTTGCCGAGGATGTGATCAGTGACGTGTTCATGGATCTGTGGCGACAGGCGGATCGGTTCGAGGCTCGCGCCTCGGTTTCGACCTGGCTGCTCGCCATTGCCCGGAACAAGGCCTGGTCGCTGCTGCGCAAGCGCCGCGATGCCGAGCTGGACGAGGATTATGCCGAAAGCATCGAGGATGAGACCGACGGCCCGGAAGTTGTCCTGCAGAAGCAGGACAAGGGTCTCGCCATCCGCGCCTGCCTCGGACGTCTTTCGGCCGAGCATCGCGAGGTCATCGACCTCGTCTATTACCACGAGACCTCCGTCGAGGAGGTCGCGCGGATCGTCGGCATCCCCGAGAACACCGTCAAGACCCGGCTTTTCCACGCCCGCAAGAAGCTGGGCGAGATGCTCAAGGCCGCCGGCATCGACCGCGGCTGGCCGTAGAATTTCCGTTTTTGTAAGGCGCGGCCCGGCTGCGCAGGGAGTGGCGTGATGAACGACAGCATCGCCAGCGATCCGAAGCGCCGCGAGCTCGAGGAGCTGCTGCCCTTCTACGCCAATGGCCGCATCTCGGATGCCGACAAGCGCCGCGTCGAGACGGCGCTCGCCACCGATGCCGAGCTTGCGGCCCGGCTCGACCTCATCCGCGACGACATGGCCGAGACGGTCCTGCTCAACGAGAGCCTGGGCGCCCCCTCTCACAACGCCCTCGACAAGCTGATGGCCGGAATCGAGGCCGAGTCCCGCCCGGTGCCTCTTCTAGCCCGCGCCCAGGAAAACAGCCGCGGCCTGCTGGGCTGGCTCGGCGGCCTCCTGGCCGCGCAGACGCCGCGCCGCCTGGCCTATGCCAGCGCTGCGGCCATCGCCTTGATCGCGCTGCAGGGCGTGGCGATCACCGGGCTTGCGCTGCGCGATAGCGGCCCCGGTTTCCAGACCGCTTCGGCTCCGGGTGTTCGCCCCTCGGAGAGCTATGTGCTGCTGAGCTTCTCGCCCGAGGCGCGGGCCGGCGAGATCGCCTCATTCTTCAAGCGCTTCGATGCCTCGGTGGTCGACGGCCCGCGTGCCAACGGCTTCTTCAAGGTGCGGGTCGGTGACGCCTCGCTCTCCTCCAGCCAGCTCGATGCGATCGCGGCGCGGATGAAGGGCGAGAGCGCCATCGTCAGCTTCGTCGCGCCGGCGCCGTGATCCGGCTGGCGCGGTTGCTGGGCGCCATGGCATGATGTCGTCGTCGCAGGAGGGTGAGGCCATGCTGCCATCCCCATTCGCCCGTCGGAGATCATCGGTTCGGGGCCTCGCCGGCGCCGGCCTTCTCGCATGCATGCTGGCGCTCGCGCCGGGGCTGGCTTTCGCCCAGCCCGCAGGCGGAACCGGCGACGGCAAGGACAAGCGCGTCGCGCCGACGACGAGCCCGCAGCAGCCCTCGGCCGGCGGAACCAATCGCTCGATGCGCGTGCCGCCCGGTTCCTGGCTCCAGCCGCGCACCCAGCGCAGCATCGTGCCGGCGATGGACGAGACCCGCTTCGTCCCCGACGAGGTGCTGTTCGAACTCGCGCCCAATGCCGAGGCTGAAGCCGTACTGCGCCGCTATGGTGCGACATTGATCGCCAGCCAGCGCTTCGAGCTTGCCGGCGTCACCATCATCCGCGCCAGGATCGAGCCCGGGCGCGACCTGCGCGCCGTGCTCACGGCGATGGCGGATGATACCAGCATCACCGGGGCGCAGCCGAATTTCCTCTTCGAGCTGCAGCAGGATTCGCGGTCCGGCGCCGGTGCGCCGGCAGGCGCGAGCACCGCATCCTCGGAAGCCACGACCTCGGCGCCGGCGTCCGGCCTGCGGCTGGCCGATCCCGCGACGGCCGCGCGCGGCACGGCAGCGGTGCGGCGCATCCTGCCGCCGCAATATATCGTCGACAAACTGCGGCTAAGCGAGGCGCGCAAGCTGGCGCAAGGGCGCAATATCCGGGTCGGCCTGATCGATTCCGGCGTCGACATGGAGCATCCGGAGATCCGAGGCTCGGTCCTCGGCTATCTCGACGCGGTCGACGGGCTGGCGACGCCGCATGCGCATGGCACCTCGATGGCGACGGCGATCGTCGCGCATGGCGAATTGCAGGGCATCGCCCCGGCCGCCCGCCTGATCGTCGCCCGCGCCTTCGGCGGCCCGCAGGCGGCTTCCGCCAACGGCAAGTCGTTCCAGATCCTGACCGCGCTCGAATGGATCGTCCAGCAGCGTGCCAAGGTGATCAATCTCAGCTTCGCCGGCCCGCAGGATCGCCTGCTCTCCAAGGCGCTGGCCGGCGCGAAGGAGCGCGGTGTCATCACCGTCGCCGCTGCCGGCAATGGTGGCGCCCGGTCGGCGCCGCTCTATCCCGGCGCCGACCCGAGCGTCATCGCGGTGACCGCGACCGATGCGGAAGACAAGGTCTTCAGCGACGCCAATCGCGGTTCTTACGTCGCGATCGCGGCGCCTGGCGTCGACGTTCTGACCGCGGAGCCCGGCGGGCGCTATGCCTTCACCTCGGGCACCTCGATCGCTGCCGCCCATGTTACCGCGCTGGTCGCCCTCCTGCTCGAAAAGCAGCCGGAGCTTGATACCGACGGTATCCGCCGGGTGCTTGCCGAAAGTGCGACCGATCTCGGCTCGCGCGGGCGCGACCCGGTCTATGGCGCCGGCCGGATCGATCCGCCTGCGGCACTCGCCCGCGTATTGCCGGTGGCGACGGCGCGGCCCTGAAAGCCTCGTGCCCGGCTCAGAGCTGGCGGCCCAGCCTGCGTTCGACCTGCCGCTTCTCCCAGGCGGCGTTGAGGAACGGGACTTTGTCGAAAACGCGCAGCCCCTTGAAGGCCAGCGCAGCGCCCCAGAACAAAGCGACCCACAGGAACCAGAGATAGTTGGGGGTCACCGTCAGGTTGATCGCGGCGAGGATCGCGATGAAGACGCCGGACTGCACCACGCGCAGGTAGAAGCGCTTGATCTGCCTGACCTGGTCGAGCGCCAGCTCCTCGTCCTGCGTGAGGCCGTTCGCCTGATTTGCCGATGTCATGTCGTTTTCCCTCAGTTCGCTGAAATCCATCTCGAAGACGGAGGCGAGCGATTTGAGGGATTCCACGCTCGGGGTCTGGCCGTTCTCGATCCTCTGGATCGTCCGGACGCTGAGCCCGCTGAGATGCGCCAACTGCTCCTGCGACCAGCCGTGCCGGAGTCTGAGCTTCTGAATGAGCATGGATCCCTCGTTGCTCGCCTCGATCGCAGGATGCGGCGGAGTGGAACGGGTGCGCCACGTCAGGAGCCCGACATCAACCCGACATTAGCACGACAGCGCGGTGCCGGGTTGCATTTCGCCGCCGTATCGGCCTGATGGCGCGATGCCGCGCCCGAAACTCCTTTTCGTCGCCACCGAGGACTGGTTCTTCGCCTCGCATTTCCTGCCGATGGCGCGGGCGGCGCGCGAACTCGGCTTCGACGTCGTGGTGATCGCGCGCGAGCGCAACCACCGGCATGTCATCGAGGCGGCCGGTGCCCGGTTGATCGGGCTGGAGGCGGAGCGGCGCAGCCTCGATCCGCGGGCCCTGTTCAAGCAGATGGGGGCGCTGAAGCGGCTTATCGCGGCGGAGAAGCCCGACATCCTGCATTGCATCGCGCTGAAGCCGATCGCGCTCGCCGGGCTGGCCGGCAAGCTCGCCGGTGTCGAGCGCCGCGTCTATGCGCTGACCGGGCTCGGCTTTCTCGGCGCCAAGCAGGGCGCGCTCGCGGCGATGGCGCGCTTCGCGGCGATCACCTGGCTGCGCGGCGCGATCGACGGGCCGCAGGTGCGGTTCCTGTTCGAGAATCCCGACGATCCCGTGACGCTCGGTCTCGATCCGCAGGATACCAGCAAGGTCGCGATCGTCGGCGGGGCCGGGGTCGACCCGCTGATCCTGATGCCCTCGCCGATGCCGCCGGCACCGCCGCTCAAGGTCGCGCTGGTCGCGCGCATGCTCTGGTCCAAAGGCGTCGATCTCGCCGTGGAGGCGGTGAGGCTGGCGCGGGCCGAGGGGGCGAAGGTTACGCTCACCATCCATGGCGCGCCCGACCCGTCGAACCCCAAGGCCATTCCCGAGACGACGCTGAAGGAATGGGCGGCACGGCCGGGGATCACCTGGGCCGGGCCGACGCGCGATATCGAGGGCGTCTGGAAGGCGCATCATCTCTGCATCCTGCCGTCGCGCGGCGGCGAGGGCCTGCCGCGCACGATCCTGGAAGCGGCGGCCTGCGGCCGGGCGATCCTGACCACGGACGTGCCGGGCTGCCGCAGCTTCGTCCGCGACGGACAGGACGGCATGGTGGTTCCGGCCGATAACGCCGCGGCGCTGGCCAAGGCGCTCATCGCGCTCGCCGGCACGCCGCGCCTTGCCGAGCGCATGGGCGAGAATGCGCGCGCCCGCCTGCTCGACGGCCATACCGAGCGGGACGTGATGAACGGCGTGAAGGCGCTCTATCTCAGCCTGCTCGGCCGCACAGCGCCGGAGGCTGCGGCATGAGCGGCGAGGCCGTCCTCGATCACGAAGCCTTCATCCGCGCCCATACACGGCTGCTTCCCGTGCCGCATGCGCCGGAGATCGCGCTGCATGTCGCGCAGGAGGCGACGGAACTCTGGCAGAAGACCGAGGACGAACTTGCGGTGATCGGTCTGCCGCCGCCGTTCTGGGCCTTCGCCTGGGCCGGTGGACAGGCGCTTGCGCGGTATCTGCTGGATCATCCGGAAATCGTCGCCGGGCGGCGGATGCTGGATTTTGCCTCGGGCTCCGGGCTCGTGGCGATCGCGGCGGCGAAGGCGGGCGCGGCGCCGGTCGAGGCCTGCGATATCGACGCTTTCGCGGCGGCGGCGATCGGCATCAACGCGACCGCAAACGCCGTCGTGGTGACGCCGCGCTGCGAGGACCTGATTGGCCGCGACGAAGGCTGGGATGTCGTCTGTGCCGGGGACGTCTGCTACGAGCGCGAGATGGCCGAGCGTGTCATCGATTGGCTGTCCGGGCTTTCGGCGCGGGGCGCGACGGTGCTGATCGGTGATCCCGGCCGCAGCTATCTGCCGCGCGAAAGGCTGGAAGCGCTCGCGACCTATGAGGTGCCGGTGACGCGCGCGCTGGAGGATGCCGAGATCAAGCGCAGCTCGGTCTGGCGGCTCGCCGGGCAGGCGCGCCGCCAGCCGGGATGATCAGGCCGCGCGCCGACGTGCCGCTCCGGCGTTGCCGGTCGCCCCACCCTGTTCGGTCCGGAAGGCCGAGACCAGCCGGTTCAACTGGCCGATCTGGTCGAGCAGCACGCGGGCCGAGGCCGCGCTTTCCTCAGCCAGCGCAGCATTCTGCTGGGTGATCTCGTCCATGTGGCTGACGGTCTGGCTCATCTCGTCGATGCCGTTGGCCTGCTCGCTTGAGGCCGAGGCGATCTCCTCGACCGTGCTGGAGACCTTGGCGGAGGCGGCGACGATGCGGTCCAGCGTCTCGCCGGCCTGGCGGACGAGCTTGACGCCATCGGCGACCTCCGCGTCCGAGGACGAGATCAGGCCGGTGATGTCCTTGGCGGCACCGGCAGAGCGCTGGGCCAATGCCCGGACCTCGGCCGCGACGACGGCGAAGCCGCGCCCGGCATCGCCGGCACGGGCGGCCTCGACGGCGGCATTGAGCGCCAGCAGGTTGGTCTGGAAGGCGATGCCGTCGATCACATCGGTGATCTCCGAGATGCGCTTCGAGGCGCCTTCGATCCGGGCCATCGCCTCGACGGCCTCGCGGACGATATCGCCGCCGGTGCGGGCGACATTGGCGGCTTCGTCGGCCAGCGAGACGGATTCGCGAGAGGCCTGGGTCGAGGTCTTGACGGAGGCCGCGAGCTGCTCGGTCGTCGCCGCGCTCTCCTCCAGCGCCGAGGCCTGCTGCTCGGTGCGCATAGAGAGGTCCTGCGCGCCGGTGCTGATCTCCTGCGAGGAGGAGGCGATCGCGGCCGAGGTCGCCTTGATCGTGCCGACCATCTCCTGAAGACGCGCCATGGCGCCGTTGAAATGGTCGCGGATCTCGGAATATTCGGCCGGGATCTCGGCGCTCATGCGATAGGTCAGGTCGCCCTCGGCGAGCGCCGCCATGCTCTGGCTGACGCAGGCGATGGCCTGGTCGCGCTCGGCCGCCTTGGCCTGCTCGATGGCGCGGGCCTCGGCCTCGGCCTTCAGCCGGGCTTCCTCGGAGGCTTCGAGATAGACGGTGATCGCGTAATCCATGTCGAGCAGCGCCGCCTTGACGATGGCGCCGATCTCGGCCGAGCGCTCGGCCGCGCCGGCCATGCGCTTGCCCAGGGCGTTCTTCGGCCAGCGCGCTTCCAGCACGCCGGCGACCAGCTTCTCCAGGATCAGCGCGTAGCCGCCGATATACCAGCGCGGCTCCAGGCCGATGCGGGCATGGACTTTCCCGACCTGGGTGACGGCGCCGATATAATTCTCGTCGAACTTGCCGGTGGCGATGCCGCCCCAATGCCTGGCCTGGCGCTGCTTGGCGCCCTCGATATGCTGCTCGTTGCTGAAGAACGCCTTCGTTTCCGGGAAGGCGCGCAACTGCGCGTAGAAAGCGTCAAGCGCGGCTGGAATGGACGGGCCCAAAGCGTCGCCGACATCGCGAATGCGCGCCTGCGCTTCCGGGCCGAGTTGCATGAAGGCAAGCCGCTTGCCGAGATGATCCAGTGCCGACATCAGGAGGTCCCCAGCCTCGGGCGGAACCCGTTTCCGCCGAAGGCCGACCATGGTCCCACAAGGTTAACAACCTATGAGGGTGTGTCTTGATCTGGGTCAATTTCTACAGGGGTAGCGCGTACTATACGGCGGGGCGGCTGCTTCCGAGCCGCCTTCGTGAAGGAAATTCATTTTATTTCAAAATGATAGATTGCTCTCAGGTTTCCTCGTAGCGCTTCAGGAAGTGTTCCACGGAGAGGTGTCGAAAATCGTCGAGGGCCGCGCGCAGCCGCGTGTGCTCCCAGTCCCACCAGGCGAGATTCTGCAACCTGTCCGCGATTTCTTCGGCGAATCTTCGCCGGACCAGCTTCGCCGGATTGCCGGCGACGATGGTGTAGGGCGCCACGTCCTTGGTGACGACGGCGCCGCCCGCGACCACCGCGCCGGTGCCGATCGAGCGGCCGGCGAGGACGATCGCGCCATGGCCGATCCAGACATCGTGGCCGATTGTCACGGCATGTGCCCGGCGCCAGTCGAAGAAGGCCTCGTCGTCCTCGGCATCGTCGAAATAGGCGGCGGCGCGATAGGTGAAATGCGACTGGCTTGCGCGGTGCATCGGGTGGTTGCCGGGATTGATCCGGGTCATCGCCGCGATCGAGCAGAACTTGCCGATTGTCGTGTAAATGACATTCGCATCGTTCACGACATAGGAGTAGTCATCCATCGTCGACTCGGCGAAGACGGTGCGCGCACCGATGGCGGTGTAGCGGCCGAGCGTCGCCTGCCTCACCTGGGCGGTCGGGTCGATCAGCGGTTCGAGTCCCAGCTTCTTCGCAGCCATGTCCTCATCCTCTTCCGATATCGCAATCCCCGCCGCTGCGGCGGGCGTGCTGGTTCTCGTGGTCGGTCCCTCCGGCGCGGGGAAGGACACGCTGATGGATGCGGCGCGAGCGGGGCTCGCCGGCGATCCCGGCTATCGCTTCGCCCGCCGCCTGATCACCCGGCCGGCCATGGCCGGCGCCGAGGATCACGATTCCTGCGACGAGGCCGCTTTTCGCGCGATCGAGGCCGATGGCGGGCTGGCACTGAGCTGGCAGGCGCATGGGCTGAGCTACGGCATTCCAGTCGCCGAGCTTTCCGGCATCGATGCGGGCGCCGTCGTGATCGTCAATGTTTCGCGCGCGGCCATTGCAACGGCCGAGCAGCTTGCGGAGCGTGTCGTCGTGCTCAACATCACCGCGCCGGTCGCGGTGCTGGCGCAGCGTCTGGCGGCGCGCGGGCGCGAGACCGAGGCCGACATCGCGGCCCGCCTGAAGCGCGAGGCGCCGCTGACGGCGCAGCGCGCCGAGATCGTCACGATCCTGAACGACCGCAGCGTCGCCGAGGCGGTGGAGGAGCTGCTGGCGGTGCTGCGAGGGTTGGGGCGAGGGTCGGTTTAGCGGTTGAACCGTGCCGTCATTCCGGGGCGAGCGCGAAGCGCTTGAGCCCGGAACCCAGAACCGAGCCGGCTGTTCGGTGAAGCGCGGGATATCCGATACTCTCTTCGTCCACGGCATCGGTTCTGGGTTCCGGGCTCGGCCCTGCGGTCCGCCCCGGAATGACGTCTTGGTTCCGTCGGGAACCTGCACACCTCACCCGAACGAATAGGAATCGAGCAGGCGGAAGCGGCCGGCGCGCTCGTCCTGTTTGAACAGCGCGAAGCGATCGATCCTGACCGGGCCGGCTGGCAGCGCCGCCGCATAGGCGGTCTCAAGCGCCTGCTTCACCGGTCCCGCCTGCTCGCTCGGCAGGGAGCCGGTCAGCGTCATGTGGAAGCGGAAGGCATCGCCGACATAAGGGTAGCCATAGGCTTCGAGATAGGCGTGCTGGGCCGGCGTCAGCGGGCTTTTGAGGCGCCGCGCCTTGTCCGCTTCGGACAGAGGCGCGCGGAAGAGTTCGAAGGCCTGCACGGCCGAGAAGGCGAAGCGCTGCAAAGCCTCGCTCGGCTCGGCCGGCGTCAGCGCGACGAAGGAGCCGAGCGCGGTGATGCTCAGGCCTGCGAGTTCGACGGCGTCGAGCCCGGCGGCATGATTGCGGGCGAAGGCGCGCAATTGCTCCTCACTGCGGCCATCGGCGAGCTCGAAAGGCGCTTTCAGCGTGGCATGGAAGCCGTAACGCCGCGGTTCCTCGGTGAGGGCGGGCCACAGGGCCGGATCGCATCCGGGCGGAACCGCGAAGGGCAGGTCTTCGCCGGTCAGCGCATCATAGCCGAGCACCGCCGAGCCGAAGCGCCAGAGAGCGCTGTCGGCGGCGGGGGCGTAATAGACGGCGTAGCGCGGCTTGCTCAAAATGCGCGCTCGCCCTGCGACCAGACGGCGGCGAGGACAGGCGTCGCGCCGAGTACCTTGAAGCGGACGAGATCGGCGCGCAGGCCGGTCTTGAGATGGCCGCGATCCTTGAGGCCGAGGATGTCGGCGACCTTCCAGGTCACCATGCCCATCGCTTCGGGGAGCGCGATGCCATGGCTGGAATTGAGCTTGACCACGGCCTGGAGCAGGCTCGCCGGGACGTAGTCCGACGAGAGACCATCCAGGAGGCCCTTCTCGGCTAGCTCGGAGACCGAGACGCCGCCGGAATGCGATCCGCCGCGCACGACGTTCGGCGCGCCGGCAACCGTCGCGAGGCCGGCCTGCTTGGCGGCGGCGGCGGCCTCGACCGTGGTCGGGAATTCCGAGATCACCGCGCCTGAGGCGACGCCTTCCTCGACATGCTCCGGGATCGTGTCGTCATGGGTGGCGAGCGGGATGCCGCGTCCGCGGAAGATGTCGACCACGGCCTGCCAGTTCCTGGCGACATTGGCGGCGCCTTCGCGCTGGCGCACCGCGACGTCCTCCTCGAACTCAGCGACCGTCTTGCCGTTGCCGACGGCATAGGTCTTGAGGTGCTGGAGATCGCGCCACTGGCGCTGGCCGGGAGTGTGATCCATCAGCGACACCAGCTGGACCAGCTCATCGTCCTGATAGGGCGCGATATCGGCGAGCAGGTTCGGGCTCGTCAGCTCGCAGCGCATATGAATGCGATGGTCGATGCGGAAAACGTTCTCGCTCTTGCCATAGGCCAGCGACTTCATCACGTCGGCGAAGATGTCCTTGCGGTAGTCCTTGGCCGAGAAGGGCGTGCCGGCGCAGACCGCGTCATAGACGGTGGTGACGCCGGCCGCGGCCATCTGCGCGTCATGGACCAGCGCCGCGGCGAGCCCGTTCGGCCAGAAGACCTTCGGGCGCGGCATGAAATGCTTTTCCATGTTGTCGGTGTGCATCTCGACGAGGCCGGGCGCGACATAGTCGCCGCCGACATCGATCGCGCCGGGCAGGGACGACTTGCCCTGGTCGACGGCGGTGATGCCGTTCGCGTCGAAGGCAATGGTGCCGGTGACGACCTCGTTCTCGAGGATCAGCTTGGCATTGGTGAGAACGGTTTGCATCATCAGGCCTTCCGGAAAGCGGTGATGTCGAGATAGCGCGTCGCGACGCGTTCGCGAACCGCTTCGTCATGGAAAATGCCGACGATCGCGGAGCCGGCGGCGCGGGCCTCGGCGATGAGCTCGACGACGACGTCGCGATTGGCGGCATCAAGCGAGGCGGTCGGTTCGTCGATCAGCATGATTGCCGAGGGGTCGACGAAGGAGCGTGCGATGTTGACGCGCTGCTGCTCGCCGCCGGAGAAGGTGGCGGGCGCGAGGTTCCAGAGCCGCTCGGGCAGGTTGAGCCGGGCGAGCATGGCCTTGGCGCGCTCGGTCGCGGTTTCCGGCGCGGCGCCGCGCGCCAGCAGCGGGTCGCGCACGATGTCGAGCGTGGAGACGCGCGGGATCACGCGCAGGAACTGCGAGACGAAGCCGAGCGTGCGGCGGCGGATGTCGAGCACGGTGCGCGGGACGGCCGCGACGATGTCGACGGGCCGGCCGGCATGGGTGATGCGGATCGCGCCTGCGGTCGGCTTGTAATTGCCGTAGAGGATGCGCAACAGGCTCGACTTGCCGGCGCCGGACGCGCCGGCCAGCACCAGCGCCTCGCCGGCCTCGACATGGAAATTGACGTTGTCGAAGACGGGCAGACGTGCTCCGCCCTGGTTGTGCAGGGTGAAGGTCTTGGCGACGTTCTCGACCTGAATCATCGTGGTCATGGTGTCAGTGCCTTGCCGATTCGCGGTGACGAGGGTGTGACGGAAGCCATCACACGCTCAGCACGGCCGAGGTCAGGAGTTGCGTATAGGCGTGGTGCGGATCGTCGAGGACCTGGTCGGTCAGGCCCTGTTCGACGACGCGGCCGTCCTTCATCACCATCAGCCGATCGGTCAGGAGGCGGGCGACGGCGAGGTCATGGGTGACGATGATCGCGGCGAGGCCGAGATCGCGCACCAGCACGCGCAGCAGGTCGAGCAGGCGGGCCTGCACGGAGACGTCGAGGCCGCCGGTCGGCTCGTCCATGAAGACGAGGCGCGGTTCGGAGACCAATACACGGGCGATCTGCAGGCGCTGCTGCATGCCGCCGGAGAACTGGCGCGGCCGATCGTCGATGCGGGTGCCGGCGATCTCGACGCGCTGGAGCCAGTCGAGGGCGCGCTCGCGGATCTGGCCATAGTGCCGGTCGCCGCGGTCCATCAGGCGCTCGCCGACATTGCCGCCAGCGGTGACGTCCATGCGCAGGCCGTCGCGCGGGTTCTGGTGGACGATGCCCCAGGCGGTGCGCATCAGGCGGCGGCGCTCCTGCTCGGAGACCGAGTAGATATCGAGCGGTTCGGTGCCGCCGCGGAACAGCACGTCGCCCGCGTCGGGCTTGTCGATGCCGGCGAGGCAGCGCAGCAGGGTCGACTTGCCCGAGCCGGATTCGCCGACGATGCCGAGCACCTCGCCCGGCCAGAGGTCGAAGGAGACATCGGCGCAGCCGATGCGCTCGCCATAGAAGCGGCTGACGCTGTCGACGGAGAGCAGGGGCGCGGGTTCGAGCGCGAGCGCGGCCGCTGCGACATGCAGGGTCATGGGGTGGTCTCCTCGACCAGGCCGCTCGCGGCAGCATCGCCCAGCATCGTGCCGCGATGGCCTTCCGCCCGGCGGGTCTCGCAATAATGGCTGTCGGAGCAGACGAACATGCGTCCGCCCTGGTCGTCGATCACGACCTCGTCCAGATAGCTGTCGCCCGCGCCGCAGAGGCCGCAAGGCTGCGTCCAGCTCTGGATGCGGAAGGGATGATCCTCGAAATCGAGGCTGCGCACGCTGGTATAGGGCGGCAGCGCGTAGATGCGCTTCTCGCGGCCGGCGCCGAACAATTGCAGCGACGGCGACATGTGCATCTTCGGGTTGTCGAATTTCGGGATCGGCGAGGGCGCCATCACGTAGCGGCCGTTGACCATGACCGGGTAGTCATAGGTCTTGGTGATCTCGCCATAGCGGGCGATGTCCTCGTAGAGCTTGACCTGCATCAGTCCGTATTCGGCCCAGGCGTGCATCTTGCGCGTCTCGGCCTCGCGCGGCTCCAGACGGCGCAGCGGCTCAGGCGTCGGCACCTGATAGACCATGACCTGCCCGGGCTTCAGCGGCGCTTCCGGGATGCGGTGGCGGGTCTGGATGATCGTCGCCTCGTCCGTCGCCTCGCAGGTACGGGCGTCGGCGGTGCGCTCGAAGAACCTGCGGATCGAGACGGCATTTGTGGTGTCGTCGGCGCCCTGGTCGATGACCTTCAGCGTGTCCGCGGGGCCGATGATCGCGGCGGTGACCTGGATGCCGCCGGTGCCCCAGCCGCGGGCCAGCGGCATCTCGCGCGAGCCGAACGGCACTTGATAGCCGGGCACCGCGACGGCCTTGAGCAGGGCGCGGCGGATCATCCGCTTGGTCTGCTCGTCGAGATAGGCGTAGTTGTAAGCCGGCTTGGTATCGTCCGCCGGCATCTGGTGAATGGTCATTCCGCAGCCTCCGGCATCGCGTTCTGCTCTTGGGCGCCCTGTTCGCGGGCGATCCGCTCCTCGCGCTCCCGGCGGATGCGGCGGATCAGTTCGAGCTCGCCCTGGAAATCGACATAGTGCGGCAGCTTGAGATGCTCGACGAAGCCGGCCGCCTCGACATTGTCGGCGTGGTAGAGGACGAACTCGTCCTGCTGCGCCGGGTAATTGGTGGCTTCGCCGAAATCGCGCGCCTTCAAGGCGCGGTCGACCAGCGACATCGACATCGCCTTGCGCTCGCTATGGCCGAAGACGAGGCCGTAGCCGCGGGTGAATTGCGGCGGCACCTCTTTCGAGCCTTGGAACTGGTTGACCATCTGGCATTCGGTCAGGGTGACGTCGCCGAGATCGACCGCGAAGCCGAGCTCTTCGGGCACGAACTCCACCGCAACCTCGCCGACGCGGACCTCGCCGACGAAGGGATGCGTGCCGCCGAAACCGCGCTGCACGGAATAGCCGAGGCCGAGCAGGAAGCCCTCGTCGCCGCGCGCCATGGATTGCAGGCGCACGTCGCGATCGGCCGGGAAGGAGACCGGATCGCGCGTCAGGTCGAAGGGGCGCGGATCGCCTTCCGGCGGCTCCTCTGCTTCCATCAGGCCCTCGGCGCCGAGGATGTCGGGGACGCGCGGCATGCGAGCGTCGAGCGGGGCTTTCAGGTCGTCATGCTCGGGCTCGACCCGAGCATCTCCGGACACGGAGGTTCCGGCGCCGTCTCGTCTTGAGATGGCCGGGTCAGGCCCGGCCATGACGGCGGGGGAGTCCATCAACCCGAAATCGAACAGCCGGTGTGTGTAGTCATAGGTCGGGCCGAGCACCTGTCCGCCCGGCAGGTCCTTGTAGGTGGCGGAGACGCGGCGGCGGATCGCCATCGCGGCGGTGTCGAGCGGCTCGGATGAGCCGAAGCGCGGCAGCGTCGTGCGATAGGCGCGCATCAGGAAGGCGGCCTCGATCACGTCGCCCTGCGATTGCTTCAGCGCCAGCGCGGCGAGGTCCTGATCATAGAGCGAGCCCTCGTTCATCACGCGGGCGCAGGCCAAAGCCTGCTGTTCGCGGATCTGGGCGACAGAGATTTCCGGCACGGCCGGATCGCCGCGACGGGCCTCGGCGACGAGATCATGCGTGGCGAGGATGGCGGCCTCGCCGCCTTTGACGGCAACGTACATCAGCGAGCCTCCTCGATTTGCGTCGAGCGCGGCAGGCCGATCAGGCCCTCGCCATGCGCGAGCAGAACATCGACGCCGAGCGGGTAAAGCGCGCCGTTCTCGCGCAATTCATCGGTGAAGCCGGAGCGCAGACCCCGCGGCGCGATGATGCGCGAGCCGAGGATCCCAGGGCCGGCGAGGGTGATGGCGGGGCCGCCCTCCAGGCTCGTGACCTGCACGATCACGGTGGTCGAACGATCCGGGAACTGATCGGTGCCGAGATTGAAGGTCGAGAGCCTGGGCTCGTCGGCCGCGCCGTCGATGACCGCGAAGGCGGCCTCGGCGGGGTTCTCGACGAGCGTCGCGCCGCAATGGAAGCGCAGCCAGGCGCCAGCCGGGCCGTTGCGCAGGGCTTCCGGCAGCCAGACCGGGGTCTCGTAATCGGCGAGCGTCAGCAGGGCGGTTGCAGTTGCTATCGCGAGGCCTTCCGGCGGGGCGATCTCGCTGGCGACCTGCTGCAGCGTGCCGGGCTCGGAGAGGGCGGCGAGCAGGGCGCGGAAGGCGGCCTGCGACTGGAAGACCGGGTCGGAGAAGCCGGGAGCGATCCTGGTTTCAGCCGGCATCACGAACCCCTGACCAGCGTGAAGAAATCGACCTTGGTCGCCGCCGCCTTGCGCGAGGCGAGGTCGCGGGCCGATGCCTGCCGGGCGGCGAGCGTGGCGATGCCCTTATGCAATCCGCTGCCCTCGGCCTCGTCCTGGAGGCGGGCGTCGAGCAGGGCGGCGAGCCGCGCCTTCCGGCCGTCGCGGCCGAGCGCATAGGAGAAGCCCATCCGTCCGTTGGACAGGCGCACGACGCAGCGCGTCACGGTGGCCTCGCCGAGATTGAAGCGGCGGCCGGCGCCACCGGCGCGGCCCTCGACCATCACGGTGCCGGTCTCCGGCGCCTTCAACAGGTCATGGTCCGGCGGATCGCCGAGCAGGCTTTCGATCTCGCTGCGGGAGGCGCGCGCCAGCGTCGCCATCCAGCTTTGCCTCGGGGTTTTCTGCGTCATCGGCGCGGGCTCGCTGGTCAGTTCCGAATGTCTAGACTATGCTAGGGGAGTTGATGGCAAAGGTCTATACTTTTCGGATGAAACTTTGATGACGGATGCGGCACTGGCGGAGCGCGACGGGGGAACGGCCTGGCGGCGCATCGCCGACGAACTGGCGGACGCGATCGGGCGCGGCGAGTACAAGCTCGGCGACACGCTGCCGGCCTCGGTCGCGCTGGCCGAGCGCTACGGCGTGCATCGTCATACGGTGCGACAGGCCTTTCGCCATCTCGCGGAACAGGGGCTAGTCACGGTCTCACGCGGACGCGGCACGCAGGTGACAGCGCCGCGCCTGCCCTATCCGATCGGCCGGCGCGTCAGCATGCGTACCAATATGGGCAGGCTCGGCATCACCGGCACGAGCCGCATGCTCTCGGCCGAGGTGGTGGTGGGGGAGGCTGCGGCCTGCTCCGCACTCAAGCTGAAGACCGGGACGCCGCTCTGGCAGGTGCGCGGCGTAAGCCTTGCCGACGGCGTGCCGATGGGCACGGGCACGCATTGGCTCTCGGTCGAGCGCTTCCCGGATTTCGACAAGGCCTATCGCGAGGCGGCCGGCTCGATCACGGCGGCCTTCAAGATTTACGGCATCACGGATTATGTGCGCCTGTCGACGCGCCTGACAGCCCGGCTCGCCGACGAGCCTGAGGCGGAGCTGCTGGAGATCGCGCCGGAGGCGGCCGTGATGATCTCGACGGCGGTCGATGCGCTGCCGGACCTGACGCCGGTGCATCTCGTGAGCAGCGTCTTCGCCGCCGAGCGCGTGGAAATGGTGATCGAGCCGTTCGGGGACTCACCTTCTCCCCTCGGGGGAGAAGGTGGCAGCGCGTAGCGCTGACGGATGAGGGAATGCTTGGCGAGCCGATGACCGGTGAGGCCAGCCGTACCGCCCTCATCCGTCTGCTTTGCAGACACCTTCTCCCCCAAGGGGAGAAGGAAAAGATCACCTTGCCCGGCGGCCGATGATGGCGAAGCGCAGCTTGCCCGACAGGAAGTCGATGGCGGAGACCGCGGCGAGCACCAGCAGGATCAGGAACGAAACCTGCTGCCATTCCAGCGTGCGGATCGTCTCGGCGAGATAGAGGCCGATGCCGCCGGCGCCGACGATGCCGATGATGGTCGAGGATCGCGTGTTCGAACTCGATATAGTAGAGCACCTGGCTCGCGATCACCGGCAGCACCTGCGGCAGCAGGCCGAAGCGGATCTCATGGGCCTTGCCACCGCCGACGGAGGCGACGCCCTCGACCGGCTTGCGGTCGGCCGCCTCGATCGCTTCCGAATAGAGCTTGCCGAAGGCGCCGAGATCGCTGGTCATGATCGCGAGCATGCCGGCGAAGGGGCCGAGGCCCACGACATTCACCCAGATCAGCGCCCAGATCAGGGCATCGACGCCGCGCACGGTGTCGAGCGAACGGCGGGCGAGGAAATGTACGACGCGGTTGGCGACGACGTTGCGCGCCGCGATGAAGCCGAGCGGCAGGGCCAGGATGGCAGCGAGGATCGTGCCGAGGAAGGCGATGGCAATGGTCTCGAACAGCGCCTTCACGAAGATGACGGCGCGCGCCCATGAGCCGGGATCGGGCGGCAGCATCAGCACGACGAAGGTGCCGAGATTACTGAGCCCGGCAATGATCTTCCAGAGCGAGGTTTCGAGCGTCGTCAGCCCGTAGACGAAGAAGCCGGCGAGCGCGACGATGGTGCCGATCGTCGCGAGCTTCGTCTTGAGCGAGCCGCGGATCGCGGCGTCGTGGCGGCGCAGGATGTCGGCGCGCTCGGCCGTCGAGAAGGCGAGGCTCATCGGCCATGCTCCAGGCTGAGGAGGGCGTGGCGCAGCCGCTCGGTGCCGTAGTCGATCAGCATGACCGCGATGATGATCAGCAACAGGATGGCGCTGACATCGGTGAAGTAGAATTTCCGGATCGCTTCGATCAGGTCCTGGCCGATGCCGCCGGCGCCGACGAAGCCCATGATCGAGGCGCCGCGGACATTGATCTCGAAGCGCAGCAGCGCGTAGCTGGCGAAATTGGAGAGCACCTGCGGCACCACCGCGAAGCGCACGATCTGCCACCAGTTGCCGCCGGCGGCGGTGACGCCGTCGACCGGCTTCAGGTCGATGTTCTCGACGACTTCCGAGAAGAGCTTGCCAAGCGCGCCCATGGTATGGATCGCGATGGCGAGCACGCCGGGCAGGGGCCCAAGGCCAAAGGCGATGACGAAGATCAGCGCGAAGACGATCTCGGGAACGGTGCGGCAGAATTCGAGATAGCGGCGCACCGCGAAGCGCAGCCAGGTGGCGCGGCCGAGATTGGCGGCGGCGGCGAAGCAGAACAGGAAGGCGCCGGCGACGCCGAGGATGGTGCCGACATAGGCGATCAGCACGGTCTGCCAGAGCAGCTTCAGCCAGCCCTTCAGGCCCCAGTACCATTCGGAAAGGTCGGCACTGATGCTGGAGAGGCGCAGCGTCGGCAGCGTCTCGTAGATGTATTTCGGGAAGCGGTGGATGTTCTCGAAGAACTTGGCGAGATCGACCTCCGCGCCACGGGCCGAGAGCAGCACGCAGGCGATGAAGACGACGATGCCGATCAGGGCCTGCCGGCGCTTGGCGGAGGAAGCCTGCCGGTAGGCCTCGGCATGGGCCCTGATGGCCGGGTCGTTGCTGTCGATCGCGAGGGTCATTGAGAAGCGCTTCCGAGGGGTCGCGGGATCGGCGGGTGCGATACCGGACAAGGGCGTCATTCCCGGGCGAAGCGAAGCGCAGACCCGGGAATCTCGATCAGGAGATGCCCGGGTCAAGCCCGGGCATGACGGCTTGTTGAATTACGACGACTTCTTCTTGCGGAGCTCGTCGACGAACTTGTTGAGCTCGATGATCGGGTCGTAGGCCTTGTTGTCGACGGCGACGAGCGGGCCCTGCTTGCCTTCATAGATCTTGTCGAAGGCTGCCTTGTCCTTGGTCGCGAGGTTCAGGACCGCGTCGCGGATCTTGGCCTTCAGCTCTTCCGGCATGTCGGTGAGATAGGCCATCGGCGAGTTCACGATCTGCTCGGACTTGAAGATGATCCGGAAGTCCTCGGCCTTGGCCATGTTCTTGCGGGCCATGCGCTGCAGGTTCGATTCCTGCTCGTCGTTCCACCAGTTGGCGGCGATGTCGACCGTGCCCTGCTGGAGCGCGATGATCGCGTTCTCGTGGCTGCCGGTATAGACGACCTTCGAGAAGAAGGTTTCCGGCTCGATCTTCATGCCGTTCAGCGCGAAGCGCGGGACGTTGTTGCCGGAGGTCGAGTTCGGGTCGACGAGGCCGAGGTTCTTGCCCTTGAGGTCCTCGACCTTCTGATAGGGCGAGTCCTTCTTCACGTAGAAGACCGAGTGATAGCCCTTGGTGCCGTCCAGGTTGGTCTCGATGGCGAAGGCATCGACCTTGGCGCCGGTCATGCGGGCGCGGGCGAAGGAGGACGGGCCGTAGGAGGCGATGTGGATGTTGCCGGTGCGCTGGCCCTCGATGATCGCGGCGTAGTCGTTGGCGATGCGCAGGGTGACCTTGGTGCCGAGCTCCTTGGCGAGGTACTGCACGAAGGGGGTGTAGCGCTCGGTGACGCCGGAGGCGTTCTCGGAGGGGATGATCGCGAAGACGAGCTCGGGATACTTGGCCTTCCAGTCCTGGGCGAAGGCCGGGGAGGCGGCGAGCGCCAGGCCGGCGACGGCGAGCGAGAGGGTATGACGACGGGTCAGCATCGATTGGCTCCTGGTTCTAGGCGGGGATAGTCTTCTCGCGGCGACGGCCGTCGGGCCGGTCCGGCGATCTTCTGGAAATCAGGCAGTCTTCTGGCGGGCGCGCTTCGCCTCGGAGGCGGCGATGGCGTCGAGCGCATCCAGCGCCTCGGCGCCGGCATCCTTGGCCTCGATGCCGTAAAGCTCGGCCGCGATCTCGCGGGTCAGCGCCTGCGGCACGTCGTCGAACACGACCTTGCCGGCGGACATGCCGATCAGGCGGTCACAGTATTTCGCGGCGATGTCGAGGTCGTGCAGGTTGCACATCACGGTGATGCCGTCCTCGCGATTGATGCGGAACAGTGCGTCCATGACGACCTGGGTATTGCGCGGGTCGAGCGAGGCGATCGGCTCGTCGGCGAGGATGATGCGCGGCTCCTGGACGAGGGCACGGGCGATGGCGACGCGCTGCTGCTGGCCGCCGGACAGGGTCTCGGCGCGCTGCGCCAGGAGATGGCCCATATCGAGACGCTCGAGTGCCGCGATGGCGCGGATCTTGTCGTCCTCGGAGAAGCTCTTGACCAATGTCAGCGCCGCCGAGCGGTGGTTCAGCCGGCCGAGCAGGACATTGGTCAGCACGTCGAGGCGGCCGACGAGGTTGAACTGCTGGAAGATCATCGCCGTGTCGCGGCGCCAGCGGCGCAGCGAAGCGCCTTTCAGGCCGGTGACGTCCTGCTCCTCGCAGACGATCCGTCCGGAGGTCGGCTCGGTCAGGCGGTTCAGCGTGCGCAGCAGCGTCGACTTGCCGGCGCCGGAGGGGCCGATCACGCCGACCATCTCGCCCTTCGGCACGGTCAGGGTCACAGCGTCGACCGCGTTCCTGTCGCCAAAGCGCTTGGTCAGGCCTTCGATGCGGAGCATGGACTGGTTCTCGGGGCAGATGCGGGCACGAGCGCGTCGCCGCCCGGCCAAGGCCGGAGGGGCAGACATCTCGATTGCCGGGAGCCCTAACGACCACGGATGACAGCGGCGTGACAGCAGGGCGAAAGCCTCGAATGGCGCGATTGAGCTCCCGCGAGCCGGTCAACGTTTCGTGAGGTCTCCAGAATGCGCTTGGACGATCCGCGGCTTACCGGCAGGATGATCGTGGATGCTTGTGTGCGGCGGAGATGCCCGTGACGGTGGGCCTCTTATCGGCAAGCATCTTGCATCGATGGCTACAAGGCCGGATCGATGCGGCATCGGCGCAAGAACCGCTGTTTTTGTGCCGCTGTGGCGCGCCGGCATCTTAGCAACGCCTTTCGTTCCATTTAAGACCAATGGGCGGCAACGGAGCCTCCAGCCTGATGAAGCGGTTCGTCCTTCTTGTTCTCGTCGCCGCCATCGCGGGCGGCGGCTATTATGCCTACCGCAACCAGCGCGCCGGCACCCAGCAGGCCCAGGCGAGCGCGGTCTCGGGTCCGCGCGGCGTTCCCGTCGAGGTCGCCGCCATCGAGCTTGCGACGGTCAGCGAAGAGGTCGAGGCGCTCGGCACGCTTGCCGCCGATGAATCCGTGGTGATCGCACCGGAGATCGCGGGTCGCGTGGTCGCGCTCGGCTTCAAGGAAGGCGAGCGCGTCAAGGTGGGCCAGGAGCTCGTGAAGCTCGACACCGCGATCCTCGATGCCGAACTCAAGCAGTCGCAGGCCGATCTCGGCCTTGCGCGCGATACCTATGAGCGCCTGCGCTCGCTGGTGCAGCGCGGCTCGGGAACGCAAGTCGCGCTTGACGAGGCCGCGGCGAAGCTGGCTTCGAGCGAGGCGCGGATCCAGCTCGCCAAGGCCAAGCTCGCGCAGTCGACCATCGTGGCGCCGTTCACCGGCGTCGTCGGCCTGCGCTCGGTCGGCGTCGGCGACTTCGTCTCTGTCGGCAAGCAGTTGATCACGGTGACCAGCATCGACCCGATCAAGATCGATTTCCGCGTGCCCGAGATCTATCTCAGCCGCCTGAAGGTCGGCCAGCCCGTGCAGATGCGGGTCGATGCGGTGCCGGACCGCAAGTTCCAGGGGCAGATCTACGCGATCGACCCGGTCGTGGATGTGAACGGCCGGGCGATCCGCCTGCGCGCCGCCATTCCGAATGCAGACCTTGTGTTGAAGCCCGGCCTTTTCGCCCGTCTCGTCATCACCATCGACCAGCGCGAGAACGCGATCCTCATTCCTGAAATGGCGGTCGTGCCGGATGCCGTCGGCAAGATGGTCTACATCGTCGATAAGGGTAAGGCGAAGCGCGTCACCGTCGAACTGGGCAAGCGCCTGCCTGGCAAGGTCGAGATCGTCAGCGGGCTGAAGCCCGATATGCAGGTGATCACCGCCGGCCAGATGCGGCTGCGCGACGGCGCCATCATCGCGATCAAGGACAAGGTCGTCCAGACGAGCCAGCTCTAGGACCGACGCATGAGCCTCTTCGAACTCTTCGTCCGCCGGCCCGTTCTCTCGACGGTGTTGAGCCTCTTGGTGATGCTGATCGGCATCGTCTCCTATGGCCGCCTGACGATCCGCGAATACCCCAATATCGACGAGCCGATCGTCTCGGTGCGCACCGATTATCGCGGCGCCTCGGCCGAGATCATCGAGACGCAGGTCACCCAGATCCTGGAGAACTCGATCGCCGGCATCGAGGGCATCGAGATCCTGTCCTCGACCAGCCGCCAGGAGCGCAGCTTCATCCAGGTGCGCTTCCGGCCGGATGTCGATCCGGACGTCGCGGCGTCCGACGTGCGCGACCGCGTCAGCCGCGTGCGCAGCCGCATGCCCGACGAGATCGACGAGCCGGTCATCGCCAAGGTCGAGGCCGACTCGCAGCCGATCCTCTACCTCTCGCTGACCAGCTCGCGGCACGGACCGCTCGAACTGACCGATTTCGCCGATCGCTCGATCTCAGACCGCGTCCAGAACGTCACCGGCGTGGCGGAAGTCCGCATCCTCGGCCAGCGCCAGTACGCGATGCGGATCTGGCTCGATCGCGCCCGCATGTCGGCCTACAGCGTCAGCGTCCAGGAGGTCGAGGCCGCCGTCCGGGCGCAGAATATCGAGATTCCGTCGGGCCGCATCGAGAGCAACGACCGCGAATTCACGGTGCTCTCGCAGACCAGCATGACGACGCCGGGGGAATTCCGCGAGATCGTCGTCAAGGACGCCAGCGGCTTCCCGGTCAAGGTCAAGGACATCGCCAAAGTCGAGCTCGCCGCGCGCGAGGAGCGCAACGCCGCCTGGTTCAAAGGCACGCCTTCGGTCACGATCGGCATCGTCAAGCAGGCGACGGCGAACCCGCTCGATGTCTCCGCCGGCATCGAGGAAGCGCTGCCCGGCATCATCGAGGACCTGCCGGAAGGCATGTCGATCGCCAAGTCCTATGACAGCTCGGTGTTCATCGACCGCTCGATCAAGGCGGTCTACCAGACGATCATCGAGGCGATCGTGCTGGTCGTGCTGATCATCTTCATCTTCCTGCGATCGGTCCGCGCGACCCTGATTCCGCTGGTGACGATCCCGGTCTCGCTGATCGGCTCGTTTGCGCTGATGTATGCGTTCGGCTTCACCGTCAACACGCTGACGCTGCTCTCGATGGTGCTCGCCATCGGCCTCGTCGTCGACGACGCCATCGTCGTGCTGGAGAACGTGCATCGCCATATCGAGGACGGCATGCAGCCGACCCCCGCCGCGATCCGCGGCATCAACGAGATCGCCTTCGCCGTGGTGGCGATGACGCTGACGCTGGTCGCGGTCTACGCACCGATGGCCTTCTCGACCGGCCGCACCGGCAAGCTCTTCATCGAGTTCGCGCTGACGCTGGCCGGCGCGGTGCTGGTCTCCGGCTTCGTGGCGCTGACGCTGACGCCGATGATGTGCGCCAAGCTGCTGCGCCACCACGAGAAGCACAACTGGCTCTACAATGTGCTGGAACGCGGCTTCGACGGGTTGTCGCGCGGCTACAGGGCTTCGCTGCGTGCGGCGCTCCAGGTGCGTCCGCTCGTCGTCCTGCTTGCGATCGGCGTCGCCGGTGGCGGTTATTATTTCTTCACGCATCTGCGCGCCGAGCTGGCGCCGGTCGAGGATCGTGGCACGATCAACGCCGTCGGCGTCGCTCCCGAGGGAGCGACGATCTCGTTCACGGCCGACTATGCCCGCCAGGTCGAGAACTACTTCCGGAACATCCCCGAGGTCGAAACCTATCTCGTCATCGTCGGCTTCCCCGATGTGACGCGCGCTGTCGGTTTCGCCCGTCTCAAGCCCTGGGAAGAACGCAAGCGCAAGCAGCAGGATCTCGTTGCCGAGATCAACCGGGGGCTCTCGCAGATCCCGGGCATCCGCCTGTTCGCGACCAACCCGGCCTCGCTGGGGCAAGGCCAGGCGAACAGCAAGCCGGTCGAGTTCGTGTTGCGCTCGTCGGAGCCCTATACGCAGATCAAGTCCTATGTCGACCAGCTGATGACGGAGGTCTCCAATTCGCCTGTTCTGACCAATGTCGAGACCAACCTCATCCTTGACAAGCCGCAGATCAAGGTCTCGATCGACCGGCAGCGCGCCGCCGATCTCGGCGTCAATGTCGACATCATCGGCCGCACCATGGAGACGCTGCTCGGTGGCCGGCAGGTCACCCGCTTCAACATGAACAGCAAGCAGTACGACGTCATGCTGCAGGTGGAGGGGGCCGAGCGCAACACGCCGCAGGCGCTGCAGTCGATCTACCTGATGGGCCGCGGCGGCGCCGTGGTGCAGCTCTCCAGCCTGGTCAAGGTCGAGGAGAATGTGGCGCCGAAGGAACTCGTCCGCTTCAATCAGCTGCGCTCGGCGACGGTCACTGCGATCCCCGCGCCGGGATACTCGCTCGGCGATGCGCTCAAGGTTCTGGAGGATGCCGCGACGCGGGTGCTGCCCAATTCGGTGCAGGTCGACTATGCCGGCCAGAGCCGCGAGTTCAAGCAGTCGGGCGCGAGCATCTTCATCGTCTTCCTGCTGGCGCTGGGCTTCATCTACCTGGTGCTGGCGGCGCAGTTCGAGAGCTTCGTCGACCCGGTCGTGATCATGGTCTCGGTGCCGCTCTCGTTGACCGGCGCGCTCGCGGCACTCTACTTCACGGGCGGGACGATGAACGTGTACAGCCAGATCGGCCTGATCACGCTGGTCGGCCTGATCACCAAGCACGGCATCCTGATCCTGGAGTTCACCAACCAGCTCCGCGAGGAGGGACGCGAGATGATCGACGCCCTCGTCGAGGCGGCGGAGCTGCGCTTGCGGCCGATCCTGATGACCACGGGCGCGATGGTGCTCGGCGCCGTGCCCCTCGCCATCGCGGCGGGCGCCGGCGCGGAGAGCCGCTCCCAGATCGGCTGGGTCATCGTCGGCGGCATGACCTTCGGCACGCTGCTGACGCTCTATGTGGTGCCGGTCGCCTATAGCTATCTCGCCCGCACGGTCCATGGCTCGCGCCACGGCGCGCATGACGAGGCGCAGGGCACTCATGGAGCGCATCCGGCGCCGGCGGAGTGAACGACCACCCGCTGTCATCCCGTGCGCGCCGCAGCGTGCAGCGCTGCTGCGCAGACACGGGACCGCGTGACGAGTGGGCGCCTCACTTGGCGACGCGAGAAGGGCGCCTTTTCCTGAAGACGGTCCCGCATCTGCGCCGCAGCACTTCGTGCCGCAGCGCGTGCGGGATGACGCTGCGAGCTACTGCAGTCTCACCGAGACGCTCTCGCTCGCTCCGGTCGCATCGATCACCGAAATCCGCATGAAGCCCTTGCCGGGCGGCTGCCATTGCGTCTCGCGGCGGCGCTGCGGCTCGGTCACCGGCGCGCCGTCGACCAGCCAGGTATAGGGCGGCGAGCCGCCGGCGACCTTGAGGTTGAGCCGGCCGCCGCCGTCGAGCGCGGCGGCGGAGAGGTCGATGCGGGCACCGTCCGGCGGGAAGGCGAGCTTGAGCGTCGGCGTCGTCATCGCCGTGACGGTCTTGGGCACGTCCTGCCGGAGATGCCTGAGTGGCGGCGGCAGGTGGCCGGTGCTGGCGACGATCGCGTCGGCCGGCTGCGGGAAGGGCCGCGGATCGATGCCGAGCCGGGCGAAGGCGTCGAACAGGATCGGCGCCGCGACCGTGCGCCCGACCAATCCGGGCACGGCCCCGTTATCCGCACGGCCGACCCAGACGCCGATCGTATGCTTGCGGTCGAAGCCGACGGCCCAGGCATCGCGATAGCCGTATGACGTGCCGGTCTTGTAGGCGATGCGGCCGGGCACGGCATTGAGGGGCGGCGGCGCGCCGAGCAGGGTGTCGGCGACATACCAGGCCGCGACGGGGTCGACGAGGCGCGCTCCACCACGCGAGCCCTCATCCTGAGGAGCGCTCGCAGAGCGCGTCTCGAAGGATGGTCCAGAGCGCGCTGGAACATCCTTCGAGACGCCGCTGCGCGGCTCCTCAGGATGAGGGCTGAGGAGAGGGGCGGATATCGGCCGGAATCTCAGCGGCAGCATCTCGCCGCCGCGCGCCAGCCCGACATAGGCACGGGTCAGGTCCTGCAAGGTGATGCCGAGACCGCCGAGGCCGACCGCAAGGCCGGGCGCGCCGCTGTCTTTGGGCATGGCAATGGCGACGCCGGCATCGCGCAGGCGCGAGAGGAAGCGCTGCGGGCCGAGCGCCGAGAGCAATTCGACCGCAGGCACGTTGAGCGAGAGCTGGAGCGCCTTGCGCGCGCTGACCATGCCCTGGAAGGTCATGTCGAAATTCTCGGGGATGTAGATGCCGTAGCGGGCAGGCCTGTCCTCCAGCATCGTCTCGGGATGGGCGATGCCGTTGTCGAAGGCGAGCGCGTAGATGAAGGGTTTCAGTGCCGAGCCCGGCGAGCGCAAGGCCCGTGTCAGATCGAGCGCGCCCGCCCGCTCCGCCGCGAAATAATCGACGCCGCCGACAGAGGCACGGATTTCGCCGGTCTCGTTGTCGACGGCGAGGATCGCGATCGAGACCTGAGGTGCCAAGCCGAGGCTGCGTTCACGCGCGAGGCCTTCGAGAGCGGTTTGCAGGCGCGCGTCGAGCGAGAGCTTCTGGACGCGTTCGGCTGGCGCCTCCGCCACCGCCTGCTCGGCGATATGGGGGCTGAGATTGGGGAAGGGGCGGCGCGCGATCGGGATCGGCTCGTTGCGGGCGGCGGCGACCTCGTCACGGGTGGCGAGGCCCGCCTGCTCGACCCGCTCCAGCACGCGCTCGCGCGCCTTGCGGGCGGCCTCGACAAAGCGGTCCGGCCGCCGCGTCTCCGGCGATTGCGGCAGGGCGACGAGCAGGGCGGCCTCCGCGGTCGAGAGCCGCTTCGGCTCCTTGCCGAAATAGGCGAAGCTCGCGGCGCGCACGCCTTCGAGATTGCCGCCGAAGGGCGCGAGCGTGAGATAAAGGTCGAGGATACGGGCTTTGTCGAAGCGCCGCTCCAGCTCGACGGCGCGCACGGCCTGTCTCAGCTTGGCGGAGAGCGTGCGCTCTTCCCGTGGTTCGAGCAGGCGCGCGACCTGCATGGTCAGGGTCGAGCCGCCGGAGACGACGCGGCCGTTGAGCAGCATCTGGCCGGCGGCGCGCATCATGCCGAGCGGGTCGATGCCGCGATGGCCATCGAAGCGCTTGTCCTCGAACGCCTTGAGCATGGCGAGATAGCGCGGATCGACATCGTCTGATGTTACGGGGAGCTTCCAGCGCCCGTCGGCGGTCAGGAAGGGGCGCAGGAGCTTGCCATCGCGATCGAGCACCACGGTCGAGCGATCGGCCGCGGCCGCGAGGTCGAGCGGGGGCAGGGAGCGGGCGTAGAGGGTAAGGGCGGTGGCGCCTGCCATCGCCGAGATGGCGAGAGCGCCGGCGGCGATCTTCAGTTTGCGAAAGCGGCGCGGAGTCTTCCCTTCTCCCCTCGGGGGAGAAGGTGGCAGCGCGGAGCGCTGACGGATGAGCGTGGCCAGGCGGGCCGGAAAACGACGGAGCGCTGCGCCGACCCTCACCCCATCCCTCTCCCCCGAGGGGAGAGGGAGCTCCGTTGTGCTCGTCTTTTCGCGCTGCGCGTCCATCACCGCGCCGAGGTGATCTCCACCGCGCCGAAGCCGGTGCGACCGAAGCGGTCCGGCCGGTACATGTCCTCGATCACGGCGGCGGGGTAGACGTAACGGCCGGGCGAGACCGCTCGCGCGATATAGGCGACGGTGTAGGAGAGCTTGTCGCTGCGCGAGCCTGAGCGCTCGAAGGCGGCGACGAAGCGGTCGTCGCGCGACTCGGTATGTACAGGCGAGACCTCCTGTTTCAGCCAGTCGAGGCCCGCGACCGAGGCGCCTTCCGTCAGATTGGCGTTCTCGATCTCGAGACCGGCCGGGACGGGATCGACGAGCAGCAGGCGGCCATAACGCGGCGTGGCCTCGGTCACCGTCAACGCCACGACATAGCGCTCGTTCTGGCGCAGGCGCGCGGGATCGGCCTTCTCGCCCTTCATCGTGTAGATCACGCGTTCCAGGCCGAAGCCCTGGTTCAGGGCCGGCTCCGGCGCGGTCGGGATGCCGGCGACGGTGATGACCGCCTGGGCATTGCCGGCGCCGGGATTGGCGATGGTGAGCGACTTCGCCTCCAGCGCCTCGGCCGAGAGCGTGCGATAGAGCGCACCCTTGCGGGCGGCGCCATCGACCGTCAGCGTCATGCCCTCGGCGTCCTTGGCCATGGCCTGCGCCGCCAGCACCATCCACATCTGCTCCTGCGTCGAGGTGTAGCTGTAGCGGGCGCTGTTGCGGGTGGCGTCGAGGATCGAGACGGCGCGGCTGATATCTGCGCGCTCGCCATTGGCTTCCGCGATCAGGGCGAGCACGCCGGCGCCGTCGCGCAGGCGGGAGCCGTAATCGGGCCGCGAGAAACCGTCATCGCTCGCTTGCTGCAGGAGGCCCAGCGCGCTGCCGAAAGCGGCGCGGCCGCGGCCGCGATCGCCCAGTGCCGAGAGCGCGGCGCCGATCTGGGCGCGGGCGAGCGGCGTCGCGAAATCGCCGAGCTTGTTGTCGGCGAGATAGCGCAGGTCGCCCATCACCGGCCGGCCGTTGCGGGCGAGCACATAGAGCGCATAGGCGATGCCGGCCGCCTCTTCCTTGTTGATCTCGCTGGTGTTGACGACCTGGTTGCGCAGGCGGTCGAGCGCGAGATTGAAGGCGATCTGCGGCACGGCGAACTGCTTCTCGCGAGCCCGGGTCAGGAAGTCGGTGACGAAGGCGTCGAGCCAGAGATCGTCGCCGCCGACGCCCCAGAGGCCGAAGGAGCCGTTGCCGCCCTGGCGCGCCAGCACGCGCTCGATCGCGTTGACGACGCGCTCGTCGGCCTTGTCGTCGAGCGCGAGCTGTTCCAGCGAGGCAAGCTGGTTGACCGCTAGCAGCGGCAGGGCGCGCGAGACGGTCTGCTCGGTGCAGCCATAGGGGTAGCGGTCGAGCGCCTTCAGCAAAGCGGGCACGTCGAGCGAGCCGAAGGGCGAGACCGTCACCGAGACCTGCCCGGAATTCGGCACGAGATCGGCCAGCAGGTCGGAGGAGACGGTAATCGCTCCGCCATTGCCGGGGATGGCGCGGACGATGCGCCGCGCGATCGTCGCGGCCGAGGGCTGCACCCTGACCGCGAGGTTCTGCACCGTGCCGATGCCGTTCGGGCCGGAGACGCGCACGTCGAACTCGGCGCGGCCGAGGCCGGCGGCTGTGACGGGGATCGTCATCTGCGCCTTGGCGCCGGCGCCGAGCTGCATCGTGCGGCGGGTGGCGTCGGCTGCGACCAGCACCGGGCCCTTGACGTCGAGATCGACGGTATAGGCGCCGGCGGGCCCCTCGACATTGTCGACCTGGAGATGGAAGCGCGACTGGTCGCCGATGGCGAGGAAGCGCGGCAGCGTCGCTTGCGCGACGATCTGGTCGCGCACGATCACGTCGGCGCTGGCCTGGCCGGTGCGGCCGGCCGACCAGGCGACGCCCATGACGCGCACGGACCCGTTGAAGGCAGGCAGGTCGAAATCGACCTTGGCCGTGCCATCGGCGCCGACCTTGACCACGCCGGAATAGCGGGCGAGCGGCTCCTGCGTCGGCTTCTCGCCGTCCATCTTGGGCGCGGCGTCGCCGCCGGTGCGGATCGCGCCGCGCGTGCCCTGCATGCCGTCGATCAGATAGCCGTAGAGATCACGCAGGTCATGGCCGAGCTGGCGTTGGCCGAAGAAGAACTTGCTCGGGTCCGGGCTTTCGTAGCGGGTGAGGTTGAGGATGCCGATATCGACGGCGGCCAGCGTGACATAGGCCTCTTCGCCGGCCTTCATGCCGGTGACCTTGACCGGCAGCGACAGCGTCGTGAGCGGGCGCACCAGCTTGGGCGCACCGAGATCGAGCGCCAGCGTGCGCGTCTCCTTGCCGATCTGGAACCAGGAGAGGCCGATGGCCCGGCCGGGCAGGCGCTTGGCGGCGGCGTCCATCGGGCGATGCGCGAGCACGACGAGATAGGCGCTCGCGCCCCATTCGGCCTTGACCGGGATCGAGGCGGAGGTGCCGCCCTCCGTGATGTCGATGGTGCGGATATCCGCGACCTTGTCGGTGATGACGGCGAGCGTCGCCTTGCCGGCGAAGCGCGGCGACAGGCGGACCTGCAGGCTCTCGCCATCGGCATAGGAAGCCTTGTCCAGCGCAACGTCGAGCACATCCGGCGTGTCGGCGGTCTTGTCGCTCTCATAGCCGACGCTGAAGGAGACCGAGGTCTCGGCCGCCTCAACGCCGTCCGAGGTCACGTCGAGCCGGTAATTGCCCCATTCGACGGGCGCGGCGATCTTGGCGCCAGCGGCCTCCGCCACAGCGATCTCGCCATCGGCGACGCGGCGGGTGGTCTTGACGCCCTCATAGTTCCAGCGGCCGTCCTGGAAGAACCACTGGTAGTTGCGGCGGACCTTGGACAGAACCCATTTGACACCGGGCCGTGCGAGGCGCTTGCCGTCGCCGGTCGCCATGATCACTTCGAAATTGGCGGTCTGGCCGTTGCCGAGATCGCCGTCGCGGAACAGCTTCTTCACGCCGATCGCGGCGCCCTTGGGCACGACCGGCATCGTGACCGAGCGGGCGATGGCGCGCCCGCCGGGCTCGCCGACGCGCACGGTCATCTCGACCTCGAGCGGGCGATTGGTATCGGCCTGCTGGACGGGGTTGGAGATCGTCGCCTTGCCGGCGGCGTCGGTCGTGGCGCTCTCCTCGAATTCGCTCTGGACCGGCTCGAAAGCCTCGTCGGTGAGGCCGACCTGATAGTCCTTGAAGCCGGGGATGGCGCTGGCATCGGCCGCGCGGATCGTCATCGAGCCGGTGACGTCGAGCTCGGAGCCCGGCGCGCCGTAGAGATAGCGGGCGTTGACGTCGAGCTCCGCCGGCTGGCCGGCCTGGAGCAGCGGCGCCTTCGGCGTCAACGTCAGCTCCAGCCGCTCGGGCACGTAATCCTCGACGAGGAAGGAGGTCTCGCCGATCGCCTGGCCCTTCGGGTCGGAATAGGCGAGGACGCGCCAGGTGCCGGTGGCGGAGCCGGAGACGAGCTGGATCGAATGGGCGCGGCCGCCCGCGCCCTGGTCCTCGACCTGTCGGCGGCGATATTCGACGCCATCCGGGCGCTTGACGACGATGGTCAGCGGCAGGCCGGTGACGGCGGCGCCCTTGGCGTCGCGCAGGAGCGAGGTGAGATAGACCGTCTCGCCCGAGCGGTACACGCCCCGCTCGGTGTAAAGGTAGGCATCGAGACCGGCCGGGGCGACGCGACCCTTCACGCCGCGATCGGACAGGTCGAAGGCGGTCTGCTTGAGATCGAGGAAGCCGTAATCCTCGGCGAGCGATGCCGTGACGAGGCCGGGCGCATTGCCGCCCTGGCCCTTGCCGAGGCCGGCATCAAAGCGAGCATAGCCATTGCCGTCGGTCTTGGCGGTGCCGAGCACCTCGTTGTTGCGGGCGATCAGCCTGAGTTCCGCATTGGCGATGGGCTTTGCATCGGCCAGCGAGCGGGCGAGCACATGCACGCCGTCCGGGCCGGTGAAGGAGGTCAGCCCGAGATCGGAGACGACGAACCACTGCGTCGCGCGCGTCGAGCCGTCATCGTAGGAATCGCCGTCGTCGCTCGCGGGCGTGGCGGCCGGACCGCCCGAGGGCTTGGCGAACATCACGTAGACGCCGGGCTTGAGGCTGCCGACCGCTTCCGTGACCGGGAAGGCCGTGATCACGTCCTGGTTCAGCTCGGACTTCACGTCCATCGTGCCGGTCCAGACGGTCTGCCCCTTGTCGCTGGAGATCTGCCTGGCGGAATAGGAGCCGATCTGGCTGAGGAAATCCTCGGAATGGACGGAGTTGATCAGGTTGCGGTCGCCGATCCGCATCACCTCGAGGTCGAGCTTGCCGGAATTGACCGAGACGACCGGGATGCCCTGTTGGCCGGTGCGCGGGAGCACGTAGTTCTTGCCGGTGAAGCGCACCGAGGGGGTGCGGTCGCGGACATAGATCTCGTAATCGGCCGATTTCAACAGGGTTTCGTCGGGGATGGCGGAGGGCACGCCCTGGCGGATGACGATGGCGTAGCGCTCGCCATGCTTGAGGCCGTCGACGCAGATCTGGCGGTCCTCGGCACTGACGGCGAAATCGCCCTTGCCGCCTGAGATCGCCACATAAGGCGCGAAATCGACGCGGCCGCGTGCGAGCGCCTCCGAGAACTCGAAGCAGGCACGGGGCGAGGCGGCGTCGGAATCAGTCTTGTTGGAGGTCAACCGGAAGCCGCGCTTCTCGCGCAGGCTCTCATAGGAGCTTTGCAAGGCGGGGTTGGCGGCGAGGTCGAGGCTGAGCCGATAAGTGGTCAGCGCCGGGCGCCAGAGCTCGTTCTTCTCGAAGGTGCGGGCGAGCACGCCGAGCGAGGCGGCCTCGTCATTGCGGTTGGTCGAGCGCTGATAGGCGAGATAGGCGGCGGCGACCGCGCGCTCGCGCAGTTCCCAGCGCTCGCGATAGTCGCGCGGCTCGATCGCGTTGGCGGCGCGCGCCATCAGGCGCCAGCCGGCGGCATTGGTGGAATCGGCGACGATCGCGGCATTGGCCTGGGGCAGGGCGGAGCGGGCGTCGCCGCGGCCGAGCGCGATCTCGCCGGCGCGGATGGCGTCCGCCGCCGAGCGATTCCCGGTCGCGACCTCGCGCTTCAGGCGCTCCTCGAGACGCTGTCCGTCGGCCTGCAGGTCGTTGCGGACATAGGCCTTCTGGGCGAAGGCGGGGGCTGCCGCCAGCGTGAGCGAGAGGGCGAGCGCCAGACGGGAAAGCAGGGTCATCGTCGGTCCTCTTCGTCGATCGGCCCGGCCAGGATCGGCGGACATGGCTTCAGGCCGATGACGGCGTGAGACGGGGCCGGCAGGCTATCACCCTGCCGCGCGCGTTCAAGTCATGCGAATGCAGGGCGTGCCGGGTTCTGCGCCGATCTACCCATTCCGATCCTCACGCGCGTGCCATCCCGGATCTTTGCTTCGCTGCATCCGGGATGACACGCGCGCAAATGCCATCTCCCGGTTGCGGCGCGGCGCGTTCTGACGCTCAATGCAGCCGCTTCGCCCGTTCTCAAGGACGAGACCCATGCCGCGCGCCCTTCTCCACCCCCTGCGAATCACGTTGCTCCGGAGTGCCGCCCTGGCGCTCGCGCTGGTGGTGCCGACGCTTGCCGGCGCGCAGGCTCCCGCGCCCGGCCCCTCGCCGCAGATGGCGGCGGCGCAGGCCGGGTTCGAGGCCTTGCCCGAGGCCGAGCGCAAGGCGATCCAGAACGACCTGATCTGGGCCGGGCAGTTCAACGGCGCGGTTTCCGGTTCCTATGGCCCGCTGACCTTCCGGGCGATCAACGCCTTCAAGGGTGGGCGCGGCCCGGCCGACGGGTTGCTGCCGCCGGCCGAGCGGGCGGCGCTCGCGAAGGCCGCGCAGGCGGCGCGCGATGCGGCCGGGTTCAAGGTCCTGGCCGACGACAAGACCGGCGTGCAGATCGGCATTCCCTCGAGGCTCCTGCCGAAACGCGACGTGACGCCCTCCGGCGGCAGCCGCTGGCAGAGCGCCGACGAGAAGGTCACGCTCGACACCTCGACCACGCCGCCGGGCGGCGAGGACCTGGCGGCGATCTACGAGAAGGCGATCGCGGTCAGCCCGAACAGCCCGCGCAAGATCACCTACAAGCTGCTGCGGCCGGATTTCTTCGTCGTCACCGGCGAGACGCCGACCGGGCGGTTCTATCGCCGGCTTTCGGCCGGGCCGCAGGGCCTGCGCGGCTTCTCGATCGGCTATGACAAGGCGCTGGCGCCGACCGTCGACAAGCTGGTCATCGCGATCGCGGCGAGCTTCGAGCCGTTCCCGACCGGACCCGCGCCGCGGATGGTCGCCACCGTCCGCGTTTCGAGCGACGGTACGATCTCGCCATCCGCAGCGCCGGCACAGCCGGCCGCGCCGACGCCGTTCGGAGCGCGCAGCAACGAGCGCTATGGCGTAGCGCTCGCCCTCGACGAACGGGTCGCGCTGAGCGTTGCGGCGGCGGTGGATAACTGCCGCAGCCTGCGGGTCGGCACCCGCAATGCGAAGCTGCGTCTCAAGGATGATGCAAGCGGGCTCGTGCTGCTCGATCTGGAAGGCGCGGGCGCCGCGAAGCCGCCCGGCCTGCGTAGCGAGGCGGCGGGCGCCTCGGAGGCGCTGGTTCTGGTCGCCTACGGCAACGACGCCGGCAAGCGGGCCGCGGTCGCGTTGCCCGGACAGAATGCGCAGGCCGGCGGCAAGCCGGCTCTCAAGGCGCCGCTCCAGCCGGGGCAAGCGGGCGCGCCGGCCTTCGACCGGCAGGGGCGGCTCGTCGGCGTCGTCACCGACAACCCCTCCGACAAGATCCTGATCGCCGGCGTCGCGCCGCAGCGCAGCTATGGCTTCGCCGATGCGGCGGCGATCCAGGCGATGCTCGGCAAGGCGGGCATCACATTGCCGGCGGCCTCTGCGGGGCCAGAACTCAGCACGGGCGCGGTGGTCGAGCGGGTCTCCGGCGCGGTCCAGCCCATCGTCTGCGGACTGTAGCCTCCGCCAAAATGACAGGTTGTCTGCCGCCGCGCGATCGGCTCAGATGACGCCCGTCGGATCAAGGGAGCCCCGTCGCGGACGAGGAGCACCCGGACACTAAATCGATTTAACGGGAGGAACTGGGGAATGAGCGATTTCATCGACAGGCGAACTGTGCTCAAGGGCGCGGCCGCGGCCGGCGCGAGCCTGATTGCGGCGCCTGCCATCGCACAGGCGAATTACCCGTCGCGGCCGATCACCATGGTCTGCCCATGGGGCGCCGGCGGCGGCACGGACGCGACCGCGCGCATCGTCGCGCAGCTCCTGGAAAAGGACCTCGGCCAGCCGGTCAATGTCGTCAACCGCACGGGCGGCTCCGGCGTGGTCGGCCATTCGGCCATCGCGACCGCGGCGCCGGACGGCTACAATATCGGCATGCTGACGGTCGAGATCGCCATGATGCATCATCAGGGCCTGACCGACCTGAAATCGACGAGCTACACCTCGCTTGCATTGATGAACGAGGACCCACCGGGCGTGCAGGTCTCGACCGCGGGCCCCTACAAGGACATCAAGGCGCTGGCCGATGCGATCAAGGCCGCACCTCCCGGCAAGCTGAAGGCGTCGGGCACCGGCCAGGGCGGTATCTGGCATCTCGCGCTGATCGGCTGGCTCGTCGCGATGGGTCTGAAGCCTGATCACGTCGCCTGGGTGCCGTCGAACGGCGCGGCGCCCGGCATGCAGGATCTGGCGGCCGGCGGCATCGATATCGTGACCTGCTCGGTGCCGGAAGCGCGCGCGATGATCGATGCCGGCAAGGCCAAGTCGCTGGCGATCATGGCAGAAGCGCGCAACCCGCAGTTCAAGGACGTGCCGACGCTGAACGAGACGCTCGGCATCAACTACTCGATCGGCGCCTGGCGCGGCATCGGCGCGCCGAAGGGTCTGCCGCCCGAGATCGCGGCGAAGCTCACGGCGGCGCTGAAGAAGGCCTTCGACTCGAAGGACTACCAGGACTTCATGAATGCGCGCGGCTTCGGCATGAAGTTCGCGGACGGCAAGGGTTTTGCCGACTTCATGGCCGCGAGCGACACCTCCATGGCCTCGGCCATGAAGGCGGCAGGGCTCGCCAAGGGCTGAGCCCACGAGCGCAGATCGCCCCGGGCAACCGAAAGGAGGCCCGGGATGGCGGTCTGTTTCCGCATAAGTGCCTGAAAGCGCGAGTTGCGAGACGTTCCAGCATGTTGTTGTCAGACCGTATTACCGGCTCGGCGCTTGCCGCGCTCGGCGCCACCGCCTTCTTCTACGGCTCGAAACTGCCGCCGGTGCCCGGCCAGCAGGTCGGCCCCTCCGCCTTTCCGATGGTCGTCGGGGCCGGGCTCGTCATCTGCGGCAGCCTGATCGTCTTCGGGATCGGCCGCCATTTCGAGGAAGTCGCCGAGGCCGATGTCGCGAGCCACGCGACGCCGGAGGAGCTCGCGCCGGTGCCGGCCTGGCGCAACTGGCTGGCCCTGCTGCCGCCGGCCCTGCTCGCCTTCTACGCGCTGGCCTCGGAGACATTGGGCTTCCTGCCGACGACGGCGATCATGGTGCTGCTGTGCAGCCTCGCCTTCGGTGCGAAGCCCAGGCTCGCGGTGCCGCTCGCGATCATCGCGCCCTTCGCGATCAACCTGATCTTCCTGAAGCTGCTGCGCGTGCCTTTGCCCGGCGGCATGCTGCCCTTCCCCTGGTGAGCGAGGCCTGACGATGGATACCGTCATCAAGGCCTTCGGGCTGGTTTTCCAATTCGACGTGATGATCGCCATCGTGGCGTCGGCCTTCTACGGGCTGACGGTCGGGGCGCTGCCCGGCCTCTCGGCCACCATGGCGACGGCGCTGCTGGTGCCGGTCACCTTCTATCTCTCGCCGATCGCGGCGATCGCGACGATCATCACGGCTTCCGCCATGGCGATCTTCTCCGGCGACATTCCGGGCTGCCTGCTGCGCATCCCGGGCACGCCGGCCTCGGCCGCCTATACCGACGAAGCCTATGCGATGACGCGCAAGGGCCAGGCGGAGACGGCGCTCGGCATCTGCCTGTGGTTCTCGGCGCTCGGCGGCATCGCCGGGACGCTCTCGCTGATGCTGATCGCGCCGCTTCTGGCGGAAATGGCCCTGTCCTTCTCGACCTATGAGAATTTCTGGCTCGCGATGCTCGGCCTGATGTGCTCGACGCTGGTGGCCCGTTCCTCGCCGATCAAGGCGATCGCGGCGATGCTGCTCGGCCTGCTGATCACCTGCATCGGCATCGACAATCCCGGCGGCGTGCCGCGCTTCACCTTTGGTTCCACCGACCTCCTGGGGGGCATCGAGGTCATTCCGGCACTGGTCGGCGTCTTCGCGCTGGCCGAGCTGATGCGCTCGCTGACCGAGCGCGACCCGCCGAAAATCGAGAACCGCAAGCTCGGCTCGATCCTCAAGGGCCAGTGGAAGCTCACCAAGGAATATCCGAAGCAGCAGACGCGCGGGAACATCGTCGGCATCATCATCGGTGTGCTGCCGGGTGCCGGCGCCGACATGGCGGCCTGGGTCAGCTATGCCATGTCCAAGCGCTTCTCGAAGACGCCGGAGAAGTTCGGCACCGGCCATCCGGAAGGGCTGATCGAGGCCGGCGCCTCCAACAACGCCTCGCTCGCTTCGGGCTGGGTGCCGGCGCTGCTCTTCGGCATTCCCGGCGACACGATCACCGCGATCGCGATCGGCGTGCTCTACATGAAAGGGCTGAACCCCGGGCCTTCGCTGTTCACCACCCAGGCCGAGAGCATGTATGCGCTCTACATCATCTTCATCCTCGGCAACATCATCATGATCCCCTTCGGCATCATCATGATCCGGCTGGCGAGCAAGGTTGTCGGCGCGCCGCGCTCGGCGGTGATGCCGGTGATCATGATCTTCTGCGCGGTCGGCGCCTTCGCGACGGCGGGCAACAACCTGTTCGCGGTCTGGTGCGTCGCCTTCTTCGGCGTGTTCGGCTTCGTGATGGAGAAGAACGGCTATCCGGTCGCCGCGATGGTGCTCGGCATCGTCATGGGCACGATGGTGGAGCAGAGCTTCGTGACCTCGCTGATCAAGTCCGACGGGTCGGTTCTGCCCTTCTTCGACCGGCCGGTCTCCTCCGTGCTGGCGGCGATGACCTTCGCGGCGCTGCTCTGGCCGGTCTTCTCCTGGACGCGCGACTGGCTGAAGGGACGCAGGCGGGTGGCGGCGGTCTGAGGGGTGACACGCCTCACTTCTTCAGGAAGGCCATGAAGGCTGCCATCGCCTCCGGTGATTTCAGGCGCTCGCCGAAATGGCGGGCTTCGGTCGCGATGGTCTCGGCCACGGCCTGGGCCGAGCCGCGCTTCAGCAGCATCTTGGTCAGGGCCAGCGATTCCGGCGGCAGCGCGGCAAGTGCCTTGGCCTTGGCGAGGCCGGCTTCCAGCGCCGTGCCATCCTCGGTGACGGCGTTGACGAGGCCGGCGGCGGCGGCCGTCTCGGCATTGAAGGCCTCGCCCAGCATCAGCAGTTCCGCCGCCTTCTTCGAGCCTGCGACCAGCGGCAGCAGATAGCTCGATCCGCCTTCGGGGCAGAGGCCCAGCGTCACGAAAGGCAAACGGAAGGTCGCGGAGCGGGCGGCGAAGGCGAGGTCGCAATGCAGCAGCATCGTCGTGCCGATGCCGACCGCGAAACCCTCGACCGCCGCGACGATCGGCTTCTTCGCGGTCGAGATCACTTCCAGGAAATCGATGGCGACGCGCGAGCCGTCGCCGGCTGCCGCGGCCATGGCGAAATCCTTGATGTCGTTGCCGCTGGTGAAACAGCCCCCGGCGCCGGTCAGCAGGATGGCGCGGATCGAGGCGTCGGCCTCGGCGGCGGCGATCGCCGCGATCAGCCCGGCGTAGCTGGCGCGGTCGAGCGCGTTCTTGCGCTCCGGCCGGTTCATGGTGATCTGCACCACGCCGGCCGCGACGGTTTCGCTCAGCACTTCGCTCATCGGTCCGCTCCTGATTGCCGTGCCGGGATCGCATGGGCCTTCGCCGGGGGTCAAGCGAGGCCGGATGCGCCTTTCGTCGCCGCCCGGCGCTTGACATCGCGCGGGTGCGATCCTCCCCTGCGCGGCGAGACGCCTTCGCTGCCTTCGCGTGCGAGTCGAGGCGCGCGGGATTGGGATTGCGGAGACGTCGATGACGAAGGTTCAGCTTGAGTTTCGCGGCAAGGTCGCGATCGCCACGATCGACAATCCGCCGGTCAACGCTCTGGGCGTGGCCGTGCGCGAAGGATTGGCGAGCGCCATCAAGCAGGCGAATGCCGATGCTGCCGTGGCCGCGATCGTCATCGCCTCCGCCGGCAAGGCCTTCATCGCTGGCGCCGATATCAGCGAGTTCGGCAAGCCGCCGGCTCCACCGAGCCTGCCGGATGTTCTCGATGCGATCGAGGCATCAGCCAAGCCGGTCGTCGCCGCGATCCAGGGCGTGGCGCTCGGCGGCGGGCTGGAGGTTGCGCTCGCCTGTCACGGCCGTGTCGCGCTGCCGGCCGCGAAGCTCGGCCTGCCCGAGGTCAAGCTCGGGCTGATCCCCGGCGCCGGCGGCACGCAACGCCTGCCGCGCCTGATCGGCGCCGCCAAGGCCTTCCCGATGATGCTCTCGGGCGAGCCGATCTCGGCCGGCAAGGGGCTGGAATACGGGCTCGTCGACGAGGTCGTCTCCAGCGATCTCGTGGCCGCCGCGGTCCATCTGGCCGAGGCGCTGGCGGCGGAGGGACGCCGCCCGGTCACGAGCGAGGCCACCGGCGAATTGACCGATGCCGATCGCGAGGCCTTCGAGGCGCTGGCCAAGGATGCCCTGAAGAAGGCCGAGGGCATGCCGAACGTGCCGGCGCTGGTCGAGGCCGTGCGCGCGAGCTTCACCCTACCTTTCGCTGAGGGCGCAGCGGTGGAGCGCAAGCTCTTCCTGTCGCTGCTCGTCGACGAGCGTTCGAAGGCGCTGCGCCATGTCTTCTTCGCCGAGCGCGAGGTCGCGAAGGTGCCGGGCATCGGGCCGGAGGTGAAGCCGCGCGAGATCGCAAGCGCCGCCGTGATCGGCGCCGGCACGATGGGTGGCGGCATTGCGATGTGCTTCGCGAATGCCGGCATCCCGGTGACGCTGATCGAGACGGCGAAAGCCGCGCTCGACAATGGCATCAACCGCATCGGCGCGATCTACGACATCTCGGTGTCGCGGGGATCGCTGACGCCAGAGGCGAAGGCCGGCCGCATGAAGCTGATCAAGCCGGCGGTTGGCCTCGCGGCCGCGGCCGGGGCGGATATCGTCATCGAGGCCGCCTTCGAGGAGATGGGCGTCAAGCAGCAGATCTTCGGCGAGCTCGACAAGGTGGCGAAGCCCGGCGCCATCCTCGCCAGCAACACCTCCTATCTCGACGTGCCCACGATCGCGGCGGCGACGAAGCGGCCGCAGGACGTGATCGGCATGCATTTCTTCAGCCCGGCCAATGTCATGAAGCTGCTGGAGATCGTCCGGCCGAACGGGGCGGCCGATGATGCGATTGCGACTGCCGTCGCGCTCGGCCGCAAGCTCGGCAAGGTGCCGGTCGTGGTCGGCAACGGCTTCGGTTTCGTCGGCAACCGCATGCTGGAGCAGCGCACCCGCGCGGCCGAACGTCTGCTGGTCGCCGGCGCCCTGCCGCATGAGGTCGATGCCGCGCTGGCCGGCTTCGGCTTCAAGATGGGCCCCTTCGCCATGGCCGATCTCGCCGGCAACGATATCGGCTGGCGCTCGCGCAAGGCGCGCGGCCTGAAGGCCGCCGTGGCCGATGCGATCTGCGAGGCCGGCTGGTTCGGCCAGAAGACGGGGCGCGGCTATTACATCTATCCGCAGGGCGCCCGCGCCGGGCAACGCTGCCCCGAGGTCGAGGCGCTGATCGCCCGCATCTCGGCCGAGCAGGGCGTGACGCGCCGCGCCTTCACGCAGGAGGAGATCCTGGCACGGCTGCTCGATCCGATGGTGAACGAAGGCGCGCGCATTCTGGAAGAGGGCATCGCCGCGCGGCCGGGCGACATCGATATCGTCTGGATCAACGGCTATAATTGGCCGGCCTGGCGCGGCGGGCCGATGTTCTGGGCCGACAGCGTCGGGCTCGACGTCATCGTCAAGCGGCTGGAGGCGCAGGCCGCCGAGATCGGCGACAAGGCACTGGAGCCGGCGCCGCTGCTCAGGCGCCTCGCGGCCGAGGGCAAGGGTTTCGTCAGCCTGAAGGGGTGATGGAGCAGGCTCGTCATGCTCGGGCTTGACCCGAGCATCTCTCGCCGGAGGAGATTCCGTCACATCTATCTGCTAGAGATTCTCGGGTCTGCGCTTCGCTCCGCCCGAGAATGACGGCTGGCCGAAACCGCTCTATCCTCGCCTGATCGATAACCTTCCGAGGAGAGCCGCTTGGCTTCGGGGCTGTTTGCGCTGCTGGACGACATCGCCGGCATCGCCAAGATCGCGGCGTCCTCCGTCGACGATGTCGTCGCACAGGCCGGCAAGGCCGGGGCCAAGGCTGCCGGGGTGGTCATCGACGATGCCGCGGTGACGCCGCGCTATGCCGTCGGCTTCGCGGCGGCGCGCGAACTGCCGATCATCTGGCGGATCGCGATGGGCTCGCTGCGCAACAAGCTGCTCATCCTGCTGCCGGGCGCGCTCGTGCTGGCGCTGGTCGCGCCATGGGCGATCACGCCGCTCCTGATGGCGGGCGGCGTCTTCCTCTGCTTCGAGGGCGCCGAGAAGCTGCTGGAACTGGTGATGCCGCATGGCGCCCATGGCGAAGGCAAAGCGGGCGAGACGACCGGCGATCCGGCGGCGCTCGAACAGCAGAAGATCGCCGGCGCGGTGAAGACCGATTTCATCCTCTCGGCCGAGATCATGGCGATCACGCTGGCCGGCGTCGCCGACCAGTCCTTCTGGATGAAGGCGGCGGTGCTCGCGATCGTCGGCGTCGGCATCACCGTCGTGGTCTACGGCGTCGTCGCGCTGATCGTGAAGGCGGACGATGCCGGCATGGCGCTCGCCGCCAACGAGCGGCCTGCGGCGAGCCTGCTGGGGCTGCGCAAGCTCCAAGCCGGTGAGGCGGGAGCGTTCGATCGTGCCCTGTCCTGGCTGACACAGCCTTTCGGGCGCGGCCTCGTCGTCGCCATGCCGCATTTCCTGAACCTGCTCGGCGTGGTCGGCACGGCCGCGATGCTTTGGGTCGGCGGCGGCATCATCATCCATGGGCTCGAAGAATATGGCCTCGCCGGGCTCGGGCATGGCGTCCACGACCTCGCGGTCGAGACGGGGCGTGCCTTACCCGCCGCGCTCGCCGGTGCCGGCGAGTGGCTCGCCGGGGCTGCGCTGGCGGCCGTGTTCGGCGTGATCGTCGGCGGCCTCACCATCGTCGCGATGCACTGGCTGGTCGGGCCGGTGGTCAAGCTGTTCCGCAAGGATGCGGCGGCGCAGCCCGGCGCCTGAGCGCTGTAACCGCTTGATCGCAGCGACCTGGCGCCACGCTTGTCATTCCGGGGCTTCGCGCAGCGAAGGACCCAGGCCCCCCGACCGGGTGGAACCTTTGATCCCTTATAGCCAGCCGCTCACCCGGTCGTAGATTCCGGGTTCACGCCTGCGGCGTGCCCCCGGAATGACAAGGGTGGTTCTGATCAGAAACCCCGATAATTGCTGGCAGCGTCTGACGCCCTTCAATCCAGCCAGGTCGTGAAACCCTCGACCGGCTCGCGCTCGGGCACGAGGCGGTTGGCGGGCGCGTCCGGATCGGCCTTGCCGATGGCGATGCCGCAGACCAGGACCTCGTCCTCGGGGATTGCGAGCTCGTGCCGCACGATCGTGTGGAACTGCGCGAAGATCGCCTGCGGGCAGGAATCGAGGCCATGGCCCTGCGCCGCGATCAGCAGGGTCTGGATGAACATGCCGAGATCGAGCCATGAGCCGATCTCCAGATCGCGGTCGATCGTCAGCATCAGCGCGACCGGCGCATCGAAGAAGCGCAGGTTCGCGGCAGTCTGGCGCTTCATCCCCTCGACATCGCCTTTGACGACGCCGAGCAGGCCGTAGAGATCCCAGCCGACCTTGCGACGGCGGGCGAGATAGGGCTCGCGGAATTGGGCGGGGTAGTAGCGATATTCCTCGGCGCCCGGCCGCTCGCCGGATTCGACAGCGACGAGCAGCGCGTTTTCGAGGCGCGCGCGCGTCTGCGGCCCGATCACGCGGAGCTTCCAGGGCTGCATATTGGTGCCGGAGGGCGCCTGCGCGGCGAGTTCGATCAGGCGGCGAACCAGGGCGGGCTCGACAGGGTCGGAAAGGAAGGCGCGGGTGGCGCGGCGCGCGCGGATCGCGCGCTCGATGGCTTGGTCAGGCGTCATCCCGTCGATCATGTTCAGCATTCCCGCGATCCGTCATGGCGCATGAGTCTGGCAGAGCCGCCGGTCCGGTGCCATAGGCCGGGGGCGAACGCTCAGGCCGGCAGGATCCGCCCACGGTTGAGGATGTTGCCGGGGTCGAGCGTCCGCTTCAGCGTGGTCATCAGCGCGAGCTCCGCATCCGAGCGGCTCATGCCGAGATAGGGCCGCTTCAGCATGCCGACGCCGTGCTCGGCCGAGATGCTGCCCTGCTTCGCGCGGACCAGCTCGTAGACGATATCGGCAAAGCCGGAGATATCCCCCGTGTGATCATGGATCGAAAGATGCAGGTTGCTGTCGGCGAGATGGCCGAAGATGATGGGAATAGCCGTGTGGCTCCGGGCCTTGACCCGTTGGCGCAGCAGCGCGACGGCATCCGCCATGGCGCCCAGGGGGATGCTGACGTCGAAATGAACGCCGCGCGGCAGCTCGCGGTAGAACTCGTAATTCGCTTCGCGATAGGCCCAGAAGCGCTGCCGGTCCCGGCCGGATTGCGCGATCAGGGCATCGTCGAGCAGCCCTTCCTCCGCCAGCTCGGCCAGCGCCTCCGCGAACATCGCCTCGCCGGTGCTGCCTGGCCCCATGGCGGCCTCGATAACGAGGACGAGTTCGGGCTCGCCCGAGAAGGGGGCGGGCAGGCCACATTTTTCAGCCGCGGCGTTCATGTATTCCGACCACATCGCCTCGAAGGCGAGAAGGCCGCCGCCGAGCCGGGCTTCGAGGCGGTTGAGTGCCGCGAGCGCGTTGGCGACGCTGCCGGCGGCACAGAGCGCGGTCTGCGTGCCGGTCACTGCCGGCTGCAGGGCGAGCAGCACGCGGGTGACGACGCCGAGCGTGCCCTCGCTGCCGATGAAGAGCTGCGTCCAGTCATAGCCGGCATTGTTCTTCACCACCTTCCTGAGATGGCTGACAATGCGGCCGTCGGCCATCACGGCTTCGAGACCGAGCACGTTGCGGCGTGTCATGCCGTAGCGCAGCACCTGCACGCCGCCGGCATTGGTGGCGACATTGCCGCCGATGGTGCAGTTCCCGCGTGCGCCGAGATCGACGCCGTAGAGGAAGCCGGCCGCGGCCGCCTTTTCCTGCACGACCGCCAGCGGCGTGCCGGCAAGCACGGTCATGGTCCGCGTCACCGGGTCGATCTCCTCGACCCCCGTCATCTTTTCAAGCGAGAGCGCGACCTCGCCGGCCTGCGGCGTGGCGCCGCCGGCCAGGCCCGTCATGCCGCCCTGGACGACGACGGGCAAAGAGAACCGCGAGCAGATCGCCAGCACCGCGGCGACCTCCTCGGTCGTCCGCGGCGTGACGAGAAGGGCCGGCAGGCCATCTTTCGTCCGGGAGGCATCCTTGCGGTTGCGAGCGGGGATCGCCTCGCCGCTGCGCAGGCCACTGGCGCCGACCACCTCCGCCAGCGCCGCGAGCGCGTCGTCGGGAATGGTCATGGCAGGCTCCGTCAGCTCGTCAGTCGGCTTTGCGCGCTTCCAAGAAGGCGGCGTGCTCTTTTACCAGATCGCCGGCCAGCGCCTTGGCGATCAGGGCGCGGGTGTTGGGCAGGCCGTAGATCGCGGCGAAGGAGCCGAAGCGCGGGCCCTGATCCTCGCCGAACATCACCTGGTAGATCGCCTTCCACCAGTCGCCGGAGACGCCCGGGCGTTCCGGCGTCGCGTTCTTGGCGGTGAGGTTCTGGTAGCGCGGGATCGCGCGGGCGACGTCCAGCGCGGTGTCCTGCACCATCTCGGGCGTCGGATCGGCCGGCAGGGCGGCGAGCGCGGCATCGAGCTTGGCGAAGGCCTCGCGCTCGACCTCGTCGGCCGGGCGGTAGCTTTTCGCAGGCTTCACGAAATCGCGGAAATACGCGATCGCGTAGCCGACCAGCGCATCGAGGCGCGGATGGGTTTCCGGCGACATGCCCGGCGCATAGCGCTGGAGGAAGCCCCAGAGCACGGCCTTGTCCTCGGAATTCGCGACGGCGACGAGGTTCATCAGCAGGCCGAAGGTGACCTGAGTCCTGACCGCGTTGTCGCCTTCCCCCGAGGCGATGACCTCCGGCGCCGCGGGATTGCCGGCATGGATGTGCCAGACCGGGTTGCCGAGGCGGTTCTTCCAGTCCTGCTTCTCGTAGCCGTTGAGGAACTGGAGATATTCGTCGACCGCGCGCGGGATCACGTCGAAGTGGAGCTTCTTGGCCTCGCGCGGGCGCTGGAACATGTAAAGCGCCAGGCTTTCCGGCGGGCCATAGGTCAGCCAGTCCTCGATCGTCAGGCCGTTGCCCTTCGACTTCGAGATCTTCTGGCCCTGCTCGTCGAGGAAGAGCTCGTAGTTGAAGCCTTCCGGCGGCGTGCCGTCGAGCGCACGGGCGATCTGCGAGGAGACCTTGACCGAGTCGATCAGGTCCTTCCCGGCCATTTCGTAGTCGACGCCGAGCGCGACCCAGCGCATCGCCCAATCGGGCTTCCACTGCAACTTCACATGGCCGCCTGTGACGGGGGAGACGAAGCGCTCCTTCGTCTGCGGATCGGTCCAGGCGATGGTGCCGGCCTCGACATCGACCTCGTCGATCGGCACCTGCATGACGATGCGCGTCTTCGGGTGGATCGGCAGGAAGGGCGAATAGGTCGCGGCCCGCTCCTCGCGCAGCGTCGGCAGCATGATCTTCATCATGGCGTCGTAGCGGGCGAGCATCTTGAGCAGCGTCGCGTCGAACTCGCCGGCGCGATACGAGTTGGTCGAGGACTTGAACTCGTAGTCGAAGCCGAAGCTGTCGAGGAAGGCGCAGAGCCGCGCATTGTTATGCCGGCCGAACGAGTCATGCGTGCCGAACGGGTCCGGCACCTCGGTCAGCGGCTTGCCGAGATTGGCGGCGAGCAAGTCCTTGTTCGGCACGTTGTCCGGCACCTTGCGCAGGCCGTCCATGTCGTCGGAGAAGGCGACGAGCCGCGTCGGAATGGTGTTGCCGGTCAGCACCTGGAAGGCATGGCGGACCATCGAGGTGCGCGCGACCTCGCCGAAGGTGCCGATATGGGGCAGGCCCGAGGGGCCGTAGCCGGTTTCGAAGATCACCGTTTTCTTGCCGGATTTCTCGATGCGGGCCACGAGCTTGCGCGCCTCCTCGAACGGCCAGGCGGCCGAACGCTGGGCGGCGTCAACGAGGGCTGCGTCGAAGGCGGGCATGAGGGGCGGTGTCCTCTCCTGAGTGAGACAGCGATATCGCAAGAGCGAAGAAGGGCTTTCGCAGATTGCGAAGGGCGCCGTCAATGCGAGAAGGCGGTTGAAATGCGGCAAACGAGGGTGCGGCCCTCGCGCAAAGCGCCTTGCCGGCTTCCTGTGGGCGTATAGGTTTGCACTCGCCTTTTTCCAGTTCGACTATGCCTTCGAAAGGATGCCCGCCTTGGACCGCGACCTGCTCGACAAGCTGACCGCCTGGCGACGACATCTCCACGCCCATCCCGAACTTGGACGGCACGAGAAGATGACCAGCGCCTTCGTGCAGGAGAAGCTGACCGAGCTCGGCGTGCCCTTCGTCGCCAATGTCGGCGGCTATGGCGTGGTGGCGACGTTGAGGAAGGGCTCGTCCGAGCGTTCGGTCGGCCTGCGCGCCGATATGGATGCGCTGCCGATCCAGGAGGTGAACGACGTCCCCTACAAGTCCAAGACGCCGAACGTGATGCATGCCTGCGGCCATGACGGCCACACTACGTCGCTGCTGGGCGCTGCGGCACTGCTCAAGGCGGACGAGGGCTGGAGCGGCACGGTGCAGTTCGTCTTCCAGCCGGCGGAGGAGGGAACCGGTGGCGCGCTCGCGATGCTGGAGGACGGCGTGCTTGAGCGCTTCCCGATGGACCGCGTCTTTGCGCTGCATAACTGGCCGGGGCTGGAGGCGGGCACCGTCGCGGTGCATCGCGGGCCGGTGATGTCGGAGGCCGGGCGCTTCAAGATCACGCTGACCGGCAAGGCCGGCCACGCGGCGTTGCCCGAGCAGACCCATGACCCGATCGTGGCGATGGGTCATCTCATCGTGGCGCTGCAGACGATCGTCTCGCGCAATGTCGATCCGATGGAATCGGCGGTGGTCTCGATCGGCCAGATCCATGGCGGGCTCGCCTCCAACCAGATTCCGACGAATGTCTTCATCGAGGGCACCTTCCGCACCTTCGTCCCGGCGGTGCGCGACCGGCTGCTGTCGCGCCTCAAGGGCATCGCCGAGAACATCGCGGCGACCTTCGAGATGACGGCGGCGGTCGAGTTCAACTATGGCGTCGCCACGATCAACACGCCGGCGGAAGAAGATATGGCCGCCGCTGCCGGCGAGGCCGCCGGCCTGCCGGTCCGGCGCGACATGAAGGCGAGCACGACTGGCGAGGATTTCGCCTATTTCCTGGAGAAGCGCCCGGGCTGCTATATCTGGATGGGCAACGGCCCTGCGGTGAACGGCGGCGCCTTGCACAATGATCGCTACGATTTCAATGACGCGATCCTGCCTGCGGCGTCCGGCTGGCTCGCGGCCGTGGCGAAGCAGGCGCTGGTCAGCAACGCGCCGTGACGGTCAATACGGACTGACCGGGAAGAAGCGCAGATAGAGACGGGCGTAGGTCCCGTCGTCCCAGAGGCTTTGGAGCGCGTAGTCGATGGCGCGCTTCAGGGCCGGGTCGTCCTTGCGCAACAGGAAGGCGACGCCCTCGCCGAAATAGCGGCTTTCCAGATAGGGCCCGCCCGAGAAGGCGAACTCGCCGCCGCTGCCGGCCAGCGCCAGCGACAGGGCCACGCCGTCGCCGAAGACGTATTCCGCCTCGCCGCTCCGGAGCGCCGCGATCGCGGCATTCAGATTGGTACTCTCGCGCCGCTGCACGAAGGGCATGAGCTGTTCGAGGAAGGCCAGGTGGGCCGTGCCGGAGACGACCGCGACGCGCCTGCCTTGCAGAGTGGTCCCGTCCAGCGCTGGCCGGGCGTTTCCGCGCGTGGTCATGAAGCGGGCGGGCGCGCGGAAATAGAGATGGCTGGCGGCGAAGCGCTCGCGCAGGGCTGGGGTCAGGTTCATCGCCGCCGCAAGCACGTCGCCGCGGCCTTCTGCCAGCGAGTCCGCGAGGGTGTCGAAGCGGCGCGGCTGGATCGTGCAGGTCCAGGCGAGCTTCTCGCAGACGGCGCGGGCAAGCTCGACCGAGAAGCCGGTCAGAGCCCCGTCCGGCCCGGCGAAATGGAAGGGCGGGTAATCGTCATCGGTGAGGAAGCGCACGACGCGCGGCGGGCCGGGCTCCGGCCGGTCGAGCCTGATGCGCGGGTCCCAGAGATTGGGGATGGCGATGCGCGGCGGCTCCTGCGCCAGGGCCGTGGCGGCGGTGAGGAGCGAGACGGCAAGGACGAGCGCGCGAAGCATCGCGCCTATGTGGCGTGGGATGCGGACACGGATCAAGGTGCCAAAAAGGCCGTCATGCTCGGGCTTGACCCGAGTATCTCCTACTGGATGTGGCTCCCTGCGCCTGCTGGTCCTGAGATTCTCGGGTCGAAGCTGCACTTCGCCCGAGAATGACGGAGCCGCGTCAGCCCAAGCTTGCCGCCGTCACCTTCGCGCCCTTGTCGAGGAGCGAGGCGAGGTGCGCGGTCAGCGGTTTTGTAAACCGAAGGTCGCCCGGCAGGTCGGTTCCGAAGATCGCCTCGACGCCGATGAGGGCTTCGACCAGCGCTCTTGCATCCCGCCCAGCGGCTTCCGTGCGGCGTTTGAGTTCCGCCACCAGCGGATCGCGAACATCGATGGCACCGCCCTTCTCGTCGGTGCCGGTGGCGTAGCGCATCCAGGCGGCGACGCCGAGCGCGAGATGATCGATCGGCGCTCCCGCCTTCAGCCGCTCGCGGATCGTGCCGAGCAGGCGCTGCGGCAGCTTCTGCGAGCCGTCCATGGCGATCTGCCAGGTGCGGTGGCGGATCGCCGGGTTCTGGAAGCGGGTGAGGAGCGCCTTGGCATAGTCCCCGAGCACGACACCCTGCGGCGCGGGCACCGTCGGGATGATCTCGGCCCAGAGCCCTTCGAGGAAGCGGGCGAGGACGGGATCGCCGCTGGCTTCGGCGACCGTCTCGTGGCCGGCGAGATAGCCGAGATAGGCGAGCGAGGAATGCGCGCCGTTGAGCATCCGCAGCTTCATGAACTCGAAGGGCGCGACCTCGGAGACCATCTGGGCTCCGACCTCGTGCCAGTCAGGTCGGCCGGCGGCGAAGACATCCTCGATCGCCCATTGCCGGAAGGGCTCGCCGATCACGGGGGCGGCGTCCTCAAGCCCGGTCAGCCGGGCGACTTCGGCGATGTCGGCCTCGGTAGTCGCGGGCACGATGCGGTCGACCATCGTCGCCGGGAAGGCGCCGTTGGCCTCGATCCAGGCGGCCAGCTTGTCGTCGGTCAGCGCCGCGAAATCGCGGACGAGGCCGCGCAGGACATGGCCGTTGGAGGGGAGGTTGTCGCAGCAGAGCGCGGTGAAGGGGCCGAGACCCGCATCGCGGCGCGCCTTCAGTCCGGCGACGAGGATGCCCACCGCCGAGCGTGGCGCGTGGGGGTTGGCGAGATCATGGACGATATCGGGATGATCGGCCTTGAGCCGGCCGGTCGCCGGGTCGTGGCAATAGCCCTTCTCGGTGACGGTGAGCGAGACGATACGGGTCTCGGGCGCGGCCAGCTTTGCGATGAGAGCCGACGGGCTTTCCGGCGCGACGAGGACGTCGAGTACCGAGCCGACGATGTGCAGTTCCGGCCCGGCCGGAGCGAGCTTGAGCAGGGTGTAGAGCCCGTCCTGCGGCTTCAGCCTGTCGCGCTGGTCGGGGCGCTGGAGGCTGGCGCCGACGATGCCCCAGGCGCCGAAGCGCTTTTCCAGCGCGTCCTCGGTATATTCGGCGAGGTGCCCGCGGGCGAAGGCGCCAAGGCCGAGATGCACGATGCCGGCTTTCAGCGCAGCACGGTCATAGGCCGGGCGGCGCACGGTAGCCGGCAGGCCGGCGAGCGTGGAAGCGGAGAGGCGGGTCACAGCTTGTAGGCCTCCTTGGCGAGGCGATAGGCGAGGTCATGGGCGACCTCGGCCGCCTCGTCCTCTTCCAGCCGGTGCTCGGCGACGAGCTTGGCGAGATAGGCGCAGTCGACGCGGCGCGCGACATCGTGGCGGGCGGGGATCGAGAGATAGGCGCGCGTGTCGTCGTTGAAGCCGACGGTGTTGTAGAAGCCGGCGGTCTCGGTCGTCAGCTCGCGGAAGCGCAGCATGGCTTCCGGCGCATCGAGGAACCACCAGCCCGGTCCGAGTCGGAGCGCCGGGTAATGGCCGGCGAGCGGCGCGAGCTCGCGGGAATAGGCTGTCTCGTCGAGGGTGAAGGCGATGACGGTGAGGCCCGGCTCGTTGCCGACGGCGTCGAGCAATGGCTTCAGCGCTTCCACGTAATTGGTCTCGGTCGGGATATCGCAGCCCATGTCGCGGCCGAAATGCTCGAACAGCGCGGCATTGTGGTTGCGATGGGAGCCCGGATGGATCTGGAGGACGAGCCCGTCATCGAGGCTCATCTTTGCCATCTCGGTCAGCATCTGGCCGCGGAACAGGTCGGCGTCCTTGCCCGAGACCTTGCCCTTCAGGATCTTGGCGTAGAGCTTCTCGGCATCCGCATCCGAGAGATTGGCGGTGCGGGCCGTGGCGTGGCCATGGTCGGAGGAGGTCGCGCCGCGCTGCTTGAAATAGGCGCGCCGCTTGCGATGGGCGGCGAGATAGCCGGTCCAGGAGCCGATATCCTCGCCCGTCAGCTCGCCGAGCTTTTCGAGATTGTCGGCAAAGCCCTCGAACTCCGGATCGACGACGCTGTCGGGCCGATAGGCCGTCACGACCTTGCCGCCCCAGCCGGACTCGCGGACCATGTCATGCCAGCGCAGATCGTCGAGCGCGCCTTCGGTCGTGCTGATCGCCTCGATATTGAAGCGCTCGAACAGGGCGCGCGGGCGCAGTTCAGGCTCTTCCAGCTTCGCGGCGATGCGATCGTAGATCTTGTCGGCGTTGTCCGGCGTCAGGCGCTCGTTGATGCCGAAGACGGTGGAGGCGGCATGCTCGAACCAGAGACGCGTCGGTGTGCCCCGGAACAGGTGCCAGTGATCGGCGAAAAGCTTCCAGATCTTGCGCGGATCGCTCTCGACCGGCCCGCCATCCTTTCTGGTGATGCCGAGCTGCTCGAGCCGGACGCCCTGCGAATAGAGCATGCGGAAGATATAATGATCCGGCTTGACGAAGAGGGTCGCCGGGTCGGGAAAGGCGTTATCCTCGGCATACCAGCGCGGGTCTGTATGGCCGTGCGGCGAGATGATCGGCAGGTCGCGGACCGTGGCGAAGAGCCGGCGCGCGATGCCGCGCGTCACCGGATCGGCAGGGAAGAGGCGATCGTCGTGCAGCAGCATGGGCATCTCCATCGGTCGTCCCGATCTCTAGAGCCGGCCGGAGCAGGGGTCAATCGCCTGGTATACTAGTGCGCCAGATATCCTTTCGTGCCCAACGGGGATTGCATGGGAAGCGGGCTTGCGTTTCCCGGGTTTCCCGCGCCATCCTCGTGTCGCAACGGCACCGGAGCGATGACTATGACGACGCGGCGTGAACTCCTGGCGGGGGCGGGACTGGCAGCGCTGGCGGCGCAGCTTCCCGTCGTCGCATTGGCCCAGGCGAAGGACAGCGTCACCATCGCTCAGACTCTTGAGCCGCCGACGCTCGATCCGACCTCCGGCGCCGCGCAGGCGATCCGCGAGGTGACGCTGCAGAACATCTTCGAGGGCCTGGTCAAGATCGACCGGACCGGCAAGCTGCAGCCCTGCCTCGCCGAAAGCTGGCAGATCGCCGACGACAACGTCACCTACCGCTTCAAGCTGCGGCAGGGCGCGAAATTCCATGACGGCACGCCCTTCACGTCCGAGCAGGTGAAGTTCTCCTTCGAGCGCGCGGTCGCGCCCGATTCCACCAACGCCCAGCGCCAGCTCTTCACGCCGATCGCCGAGATCACGACGCCGGATCCGGCGACCGTGGTGATCAAGCTGAAGCAGCCGACGGCGAATTTCCTCTTCGGCCTCGCCTGGGGCGATGCCGTGATCGTGGCGCCAGCCACGGCCGCCAACAACAAGACCGAGCCGGTCGGCACCGGTCCATTCAAGTTCGTGCGCTGGAACCGTGGCGACCGGCTTGAGCTTGCCCGTTTCGACGGCTACTGGGGCGAGAAGCCGGCGCTGGCCAAGGCGATCTTCCGCTTCATGTCCGACCCGCAGGCGCAGGTTGCGGCGCTCAGGGCCGGCGATGTCGATGCCCATACCAATCTCTCGGCGCCGGAGGCCGTGCCGCAGCTCAAGGCCGATCCCAAGCTCAAGGTCACGATCGGCGGCACCGAGGGCGAGACGGTGCTCGCCACCAACAATGCCAAGCCGCCCTTCGACAATCTCAAGGTCCGGCAGGCGATTGCGCATGCGCTCGATCGCAAGACGATCGCGCTCGGCGTCTACGGTTTCGACGTCAACCTGATCGGCAGCCATTTCTCGCCGCTGCACCCGGCCTATGTCGATCTTACCGGCACCTACCCCTACGATCCCGCCAAGGCCAAGGCCCTGCTGGCCGAGGCCGGCTTCCCGAACGGCTTCAACTGCACGCTGAAGCTGCCGCCGCCCTCCTATGCGCGCCGCTCCGGCGAGATCGTCGCGGCGCTGCTCGCGCAAGTCGGCATCAACGCGGCGATCGAGCCGCTGGAATTCCCGCAATGGCTGGAGCGCGTCTTCCGCAACAAGGATTACGACCTCAGCATCATCGCCCATACCGAGCCGCTCGACATCGATATCTATGCCCGCGACGGCTATTACTTCCAGTACAAGGACCCCGCCTTCAAGGAGCTGATTGGCAAGATCGCGGTGACGCTGGATGAGACCCAGCGCAACGAGCTCTACAAGCAGGCGCAGCGCAAGCTGGCTCAGGATGCGGTCAACGGCTTCCTGTTCATCCTGCCCAAGATCACCGTGGCGAACGCCGCGCTGGAAGGCATGTGGACCGACTGGCCGCTGCCGGTGACGCCGCTGGCGGAATTGCGCTGGCGGTGATCCCAGCGTCATGGACTCAACCGGGTCATCCCGGGCGACCGGAGGGAGACCCGGGATCCATGCCTGAACCCCAATCGGAAGCGCTCCGGCATGGATCCCGGATCGGCGCCGCTGAGCGGCTTGTCCGGGATGACGGCGCGGAGAGGGACGGGGCGTGATCGGCTATATCCTGCGCCGGCTCGTCGCGCTGGGCCTGACCCTGCTCGCGGCGGCGGTGGTCATCTTCGTCGTGCTCGAAATCCTGCCGGGCGACCCGGCGGCGGTGACGCTCGGCCTCAACGCCGCGCCGGAGGCGCTGGCGGCGCTCCGGGCCGAGATGGGGCTCGACAAGCCGGCGGTGCTGCGCTTCTTCCTCTGGCTAGGCGGGCTCGTCACCGGCGATCTCGGCCAGAGCTATACCTATCGCGTGCCGGTGCTGCAGCTCATCACTGAGCGCATGGCGGTGACGCTGCCGCTCGCGCTGATGGCGATCGCGCTGGCCACCGCGATCGGCATTCCGCTCGGCATGCTCGCGGCCTCGCGCCATGGCAGGCTGGCCGATGCCGGGGTGATGGCCTTCGCGCAGGCCGGCCTTGCGATCCCGAATTTCTGGTTCGGCCTGCTGCTCGTGCTCGTCTTCGCGGTCGGGCTCGGCTGGCTGCCGGCCGGCGGCTTTCCGGGCTGGCAGGCGGGGATCGGCGTCTCGCTGAAGGCGCTGTTGATGCCGGCGCTGGCCTTGGCGCTGCCGCAGGCCGCGATCATCGCGCGGGTGACGCGCTCCTCGATGCTCGACACGCTGCAGGAGGATTTCGTCCGCACCGCCCGTGCCAAGGGATTGAGCGAGGGCACGACGATGCGCCGGCATGCGCTGCGCAACGCGCTGATCCCGGTCGTCACCATTCTCGGGCTCCAGTTCTCGGTGCTGATCGCCGGCGCCATCATCATCGAGAACGTCTTCGCCCTGCCGGGACTGGGGCGATTGGTCTTCCAGGCCATCGCCCAGCATGACCTGATCGTGGTCAAGGACCTCGTCATGCTCTTCGCCGGGCTGGCGATCCTGATCAATTTCGCGGTCGAACTGCTCTACGGGCTGATCGACCCGCGCCTGAGGCAGGCATGAGCGCCGTTCAGGACAAGGCGCCGGGGGGCAAGCGGCACTGGTGGCTTGCGCCCTCCTTCGTGATCGGCGTGGTGCTGGCCACGCTCGTCGTCGCTGCGGCGCTGATTTCCTATGTCTGGACGCCCTATCAGTCGACGCAGATGATGATCCTGAACCGGCTGAAGGGTCCCTCCGCCGTGAACTGGTTCGGCACCGACCAGTTCGGCCGCGACGTCTTCTCGATGATCATGGTCGGCGCGCGCAATTCGCTGGCGGTCGGCCTGGGCGCGGTCGGCATCGGCATGGTGATCGGGACGGCGCTGGGGCTGGCGGCCTCGGTGCGGCGCGACGGCATCCTCGACCACGTCATCATGCGCACGGCCGATTTCACCCATGCCTTCCCGGCCGTGCTGACCGCGATCATGATGACCGCGATCGTCGGGCCGGGCATGCTCAATGCCGTCGTCGCCATCGCCGTTCTGAACCTGCCCTATTTCGCGCGGCTCGCGCGTGGCGCGGCCCTGCAGGTCTGGGCGCAGGATTTCATCCACGCGGCACGGGCGGCGGGTTTGAACAACCGGCAGATCACGCTGCGCCATGTTCTGCCGAATATCGCGGGCATTCTGGTGGTGCAGGCGACGATCCAGTTCGCGCTCGCCGTGCTGGCCGAGGCGGGGCTGTCCTATCTCGGACTCGGCACGCAGCCGCCGAACCCGTCCTGGGGGCGGATGCTCAACGAGGCGCAGACCTTCATGGCGGCGCAGCCCTGGCTCGCGATCTTTCCGGGTGCCGCGATCGCGCTGACCGTGCTCGGCTTCAACCTGCTCGGCGACGGCCTGCGCGACGCGGTCGATCCGCGCCTGCGCCGCAGCCGGTAGAGCCGTCAGAACAAGGCGGTCGGCGCGAACTGGGCGAGCGCCATCAGCGCGATGCCGGCGAGGCCGAGCAGGCCGCCGGTGGCGGCGAGCAGGCCGACGCCGGTGATGATCGCGGCCGAGGAGATGACGATCGCGATCTGAATCAGGCCCGAGGCGATGTCGAACTTGTCGTCGCGGGCGGCGGCGATGTCGCGCTGGGCCTCGGCCGCCTTGGCGCGGGCGGCGAGCTCCTTGCGCCCCTCCTGGGTCTCCGGCTCGGAATCGTAGCGCGCGACGGTCTGCTTCCAGCTCTCGATGCGCTTGCTCAGGCGCTGGCGGGCGGCCTCATCGGTGACGCCGGCAAGCTCGACCTCCAGTGCCTCGGTCGCGGTGCGCACGGTCGTGCCGCGGATCGTCTTGGCCTGGAAGAAGGCCCAGAGATTGGAGGCCTCGATGTTCTTGGCGACGGCTTCCTGCTCGGCGTTCTTGCCGCCGATCTCGGAGAAGGCGAGCGTGAGCGCAAGCAGCGCGATCAGCAGGGCGATACGCTTGTTGCCGCCCTCTGGCATTTCGACGGAACCTGACACGAATCACCTCGCAGCGCCATGGTGGCGGCGCTGTTTAAGGCTTTCCCATAAGTCAGCAAGATGTCGGATCGCACCGAATTCTTCCGAAAGGTGGTTTCCACTTCGCCGTTCGATGTCAGCGGCCAGCGCGCGGGTGGGCGGCGTCGTAGGCGGCCATCAGGCGGGCCGAGTCGATGCGGGTATAGATCTGCGTGGTCGAGAGCGAGGCGTGGCCGAGCAGCTCCTGGATGGCGCGCAGGTCGCCGCCGCGGCCGAGCAGATGCGTCGCGAAGGAATGGCGCAGCGCATGCGGCGTGGCCGAGGACGGCAGGCCGAGCGCGCCGCGCAGACCCTCGACGGCGAGCTGGATGATGCGCGGCGAGAGCGGCCCGCCCTTGGCGCCGACGAAGAGCGGGCCTTCCGGCGGGAGGCGCCAGGGGCAGAGCTTGAGGTATTCCGTGATCGCCGCGATCACGACCGGCAGCACCGGCACCATCCGCGTCTTGCTGCCCTTGCCGATGACGGTCAGCGTGTCGCCTGCCTGCTGGGGCGCCTGGGCGCGGGCAAGCGAAAGCGCCTCCGAGATGCGCAGGCCGCTGCCATAGAGCAGGCCGAGCACCGCGGCGTCACGCGCGAGAATCCATTGCTCGCGCTCCTCGCCGGCGCGGCTGTCGGCCTGGGTGACGGCACGCGCGGCCGAGGGTTCGAGCGGGCGCGGCAGCGACTTGCCGAGGCGGGGCCCGCGCGTCGCGGCGAAGGCGGCGGCGGTGAGCTTCCCCTGGCGCTCGCCGAAGCGGGCGAAGGAGCGGAGCGCTGCGAGCTGGCGCATCAGGGTGCGGTTGCCGACGCCGTCGCGCCGTCGCTGGCCGAGGAAGGCGCGCAGGTCGACGGGCTTGAGCGCAGCGATGTCGGACAGGGAGGGGGCGCCGCCGAGATGTTCGGTCAGGAAGGCATGGAATTGGTTGAGATCGCGGGCATAGGCCTCCAGCGTCTTCGGCGACAGGCGCCGCTCAGTCGAGAGGTGGGAGAGCCAGTCGCGCCGGAAGGAGTCGAAATCGGTCATCGCGGAAGCATGACGCTCCTGCCTTAACAGCAGCCGAATCGATGATAGACACTGGCGCGATGGATGAGACGGCGGACATGATCGAAGGCGGCACGGTCGACGTGCTGATTCCGCTCGGGCTCGACCAGGCCTATAGCTATGCCGTGCCGGCCGGGCTCGTGCTCAAGCCCGGCGATGTCGTGCAGGTGCCGCTCGGCCCGCGCGAGACCGTCGGTGTCGTCTGGGATATCGGAAGCGGGCGCGGCGGCAATCTCAAGAAGGTCACCGGCAAATACGACATGCCGCCGCTCGACCCGGCGCTGCGCAAGCTCGTCGACTGGGTGGCCTGGTATACGCTGGCGCCGAAGGGGTCCGTGTTGGCCCTGGCCCTGCGCCGGCAGTCGGACGATACGCCCGAGCGGCCGAAGCTGGGCGTCAGGCTCGCCGGCGCGCCGCCCGGCCGCATGACGCCGGCGCGGGCGCGGGCCATCGCGGCGGCCGAAGGAGGGTTGCTGATCGCGAAATCGGCGCTGGCCGAGGCGGCGTCGGTCAGCGCGGCGGTGATCGATTCTCTCGTCGACGCCGGCACCTTCGTAGTCGAGCCGCTGCCGCGCGAGGCGATCGCGGCCTTGCCCGATCCCGACCATGCCGTGCCGGAGCTTTCGGACGGGCAAAGCGAGGTGGCGCAGGCGTTGGTGAAGTCGGTGCAGGCGAAGGCTTTCGGCGTCTCATTGCTCGAAGGCGTCACCGGCTCGGGCAAGACGGAGGTCTATTTCGAGGCTGTCGCCGAGGCGATCCGGCTCGGTCGCCAGAGCCTGATCCTGATGCCGGAAATCGCGCTGACCGCGCAGTTCATCGACCGGTTCGAGGCCCGCTTCGGCGTCAGGCCCGGCCTGTGGCATTCGGCCGTGACAGGCCGCAAGCGCGAGCGGCTGCAGGCGGCGATCGCATCCGGCGAGGCCAAGGTGGTGGCCGGCGCCCGCTCGGCGCTGTTCCTGCCCTATAGCGATCTCGGCCTCATCGTCGTCGATGAGGAGCATGAGAGCGCCTACAAGCAGGAGGACGGCGTCTCCTATCATGCCCGCGACATGGCGGTGGTGCGTGGCCGGATCGAGAATGCGCCGGTGGTTCTCGCTTCGGCGACGCCCTCGCTGGAGACGCGCGTCAATGCCGAGCGTGGGCGCTATGCGCATCTCAAGCTGCCCGAGCGCTTCGGCGGACGCGAACTGCCGCAGCTCGGTCTCGTCGACCTGCGGCGCGACAAGCCGGAGCGCGGGCGCTGGCTCTCGGCCGCGCTGATCAAGGCGGTCGAGGCCAATCTGGAGGCGAAGGAGCAGTCGCTGCTCTTCCTGAACCGGCGCGGCTATGCGCCGCTGACGCTGTGCCGCGATTGCGGCCATCGCTTCCAGTGTCCGAACTGCTCGGCCTGGCTGGTCGACCATCGCTTCCGGCGGGCGCTGGTCTGCCATCATTGCGGCCATGTCGAACGCCGCCCGCACGAATGCCCGGCCTGCCACAAGCCGGATAGCCTGGTCGCCTGCGGGCCGGGTGTCGAGCGTCTCGCCGAAGAGGTCGCGACGCTTTTTCCACAGGCGCGTTCGATCGTGCTCTCCAGCGATTTTCCGGGCGGGACGGAGCGCCTGAAGACGGAATTGATGGCCGTGGCCGAGGGTGAATTCGACATCGTCATCGGCACGCAGCTCGTCGCCAAGGGCCATAATTTTCCGGGCATGACGCTGGTCGGCGTGATCGACGCCGATCTGGGCCTCACGTCCGGCGATCCGCGCGCGGCCGAACGAACCTTCCAGGCGCTGCGCCAGGTCACGGGGCGCGCGGGACGGGGCGAGAAACCCGGCCGCGCCCTGCTTCAGACGCATGACCCCGAGCATCCCGTCCTCAAGGCCCTGATCTCGGGCGACCCGGAGCGGTTTTATGCCGCAGAGGAGGCTTCGCGGGAGGCTGCCGGCCTGCCGCCGTTCGGGCGATTGGCGGCGCTGATCGTCTCCGCCAACAATCAGGCGGAGGCCGAAAGCCATGCGCGAGCACTGGCACGCTGTGCCGATGCAAATGACGGAATCATGGTGCTGGGGCCGGCGGAAGCGCCGCTGGCGGTGCTGCGGGGGCGCCATCGCATGCGCCTGATCGTCAAGACGGGGCGCGAGATCAACCTGCAGGATTACCTGCGCGCCTGGCTGAAACGGGCGCCCCGGCCCAAGGGCTCGGTCCGCGTCGCGGTGGACGTCGATCCGCAAAGCTTCCTTTGAAGAGCTGAAAGGCGCGGCGAAATCGCCGCTTATGATGGGCAATCAGCGATTGCGCGGCCCGGAACCGCATGCTAGTGCACCGCCACATTTCGGTCGCGAAGTCGTCTTGCCGACTTTGCGCCTATGATACTCGCAGTGTCGGGAGCATACACTCCACCTTCGTCATGAAGGTCGCCGGTGTGGTCCCTTGAAACGAGAGACGGGAAGCGTGGCTGAAGGCGGATCGCAGGGGACATTGGTGTCGGGCGTAGCTCAGCGCTATGCCACCGCTCTGTTCGAGCTGGCTGAGGAGACGGGTGCGATCGACACCGTCGCGGCCGCTCTGGACGCCTTCAACGGGTTGCTCGCCGAGAGCGCCGACTTGACCCGCCTGATCGAGAGCCCGGCCTTCACCGCCGAGGAACAGGTCGCGGCGATCAAGGCCGTGCTCGCGAAGGCCGGCATCACCGGCATCGCCGCCAATTTTATCGGCCTCGTCGCCAGCAAGCGCCGCCTCTTCGCGCTGCCGGGCATGATCGCCGGCTACAAGCGTCTGGCCGCCGAGGCCAAGGGCATCGTCTCCGCCGAGGTGACGGTCGCCGAGGAGCCGACGGCCAAGCGCGTCGACGAGATCCGTGCGGCGCTGAAGGGCGTCGCCGGCAAGGATGTCGACGTCTCGATCAAGATCGACCCGGCCCTGATCGGCGGGCTCATCGTCAAGATGGGCTCCCGCATGGTCGACGCGTCGCTGAAAACCAAGCTCAATTCAATTCGTCTTGCCATGAAAGAGGTCGGCTGATGGACATCCGCCCCGCTGAAATCTCCGCCATCCTGAAGGCCCAGATTTCGAACTTCGGCTCGGAAGCTTCGGTGACCGAAGTCGGCCAGGTTCTCTCCGTCGGTGACGGCATCGCCCGCGTCTATGGCCTCGACAAGGTCCAGGCCGGTGAGATGGTCGAGTTCGAGTCCGGTGTGCGCGGCATGGCGCTCAACCTCGAGAGCGACAATGTCGGCGTCGTGATCTTCGGTAACGACCGCGAGATCAAGGAAGGCCAGACCGTCAAGCGCACCGGCGCCATCGTCGACGTTCCCGTCGGCAAGGAGCTGCTCGGCCGCGTCGTCGACGCTCTCGGCAACCCGATCGACGGCAAGGGCCCGATCAAGGCGAAGGCCCGCGCCCGCGTCGACGTCAAGGCGCCCGGCATCATCCCGCGCAAGTCGGTGCACGAGCCGATGGCGACCGGCCTCAAGGCGGTCGACGCCCTGATCCCGATCGGCCGCGGCCAGCGCGAGCTGATCATCGGCGACCGCCAGACCGGCAAGACCGCGATCGCGCTCGACACGATCCTGAACCAGAAGCCGCTGAACGCCGAAGGCGCCCCGGAGAGCCAGAAGCTCTACTGCGTCTACGTCGCCGTCGGCCAGAAGCGCTCGACCGTCGCCCAGCTCGTGAAGGTGCTCGAGGAGCGCGGCGCGATGGAGTATTCCATCGTCGTGGCGGCTACCGCCTCGGACCCGGCCCCGATGCAGTTCCTGGCGCCGTTCGCCGGCTGCTCGATGGGCGAGTTCTTCCGCGACAACGGCATGCACGCCGTCATCATCTATGACGACCTCTCCAAGCAGGCCGTCGCCTACCGCCAGATGTCGCTGCTGCTGCGCCGCCCGCCGGGCCGCGAAGCCTATCCGGGCGACGTGTTCTATCTCCACTCCCGCCTGCTCGAGCGCGCGGCGAAGATGGGCGAGGCCGCCGGCCTTGGCTCGCTGACGGCTCTGCCGGTCATCGAGACGCAGGCGAACGACGTGTCTGCCTATATCCCGACCAACGTGATCTCGATCACCGACGGCCAGATCTTCCTGGAGACGGACCTGTTCTACCAGGGCATCCGCCCGGCGGTGAACGTCGGCCTCTCGGTGTCGCGCGTCGGTTCGTCGGCGCAGACCAAGGCCACCAAGAAGGTCGCCGGCAAGATCAAGGGCGAGCTCGCCCAGTATCGCGAGATGGCCGCCTTCGCCCAGTTCGGTTCGGACCTCGACGCGGTCACGCAGCGCCTGCTCAACCGCGGCGCCCGCCTGACCGAGCTCCTGAAGCAGCCGCAGTTCTCGCCGCTGAAGATGGAAGAGCAGGTCGTCGTGATCTATGCCGGCGTGAACGGCTATCTCGATGCGCTGCCGGTCAACAAGGTCCGCGCCTTCGAGGACGGCCTGCTCGCGCTGGTTCGCGGCAAGCATGCCGACATGCTGAACGAGATCGGCACGTCGAAGGACCTGTCGGACGCCAACGCCGCCAAGCTCAAGGACATCGTCGCGGGCTACGCGAAGTCCTTCGCCTGATCCGCAGGCGTCCTGGTCGGGCCTGTCCCGACCATCCACGCCTTCGCCGCGCATGCGGCGAGCGTGGGAGATGAGACCGAGGTTCAAGACGTAGATGGTCGACGCAAGGTCGATCATGACGGGGTGAGAGCGCCACATGCCTTCTTTGAAGGACCTTAGAAACCGCATCGCTTCGGTGAAGTCGACGCAGAAGATCACCAAGGCCATGCAGATGGTCGCGGCTGCGAAGCTGCGCCGGGCGCAGATGGCGGCCGAGGCCGCGCGCCCCTATGCCGAGCGCATGGAGACGGTGCTGTCGAACCTCGCGTCCGGCGTCACCGGTTCGAGCGCGCCGCGCCTGATCGCCGGCACGGGCTCCGACAAGGTGCATCTGCTGCTGGTGCTGACCGCCGAGCGCGGCCTGTGCGGCGCCTTCAACTCCTCGATCGCACGCCTCGCCCGCGACAAGGCTAATGCGCTGAAGGCCGAGGGCAAGACGGTCAAGATCATCTGCGTCGGCAAGAAGGGCTACGATATCCTGCGTCGCCAGTTCGCGGCGGAGATCATCGAGTTCATCGATCTGCGCGAGTTCAAGCAGGTCGGCTTCGCCAATGCGGAGGCGATCGCCCAGAACGTGCTGGCCCGCTTCGCCAATGGCGAGTTCGACGTCGCGACGCTGTTCTTCTCGCGCTTCCGCTCGGTGATCGCCCAGATTCCGACCGCGCAGCGCATCATCCCGGCCGAGATCCCGGAAGGGACGAAGCAGACCGACGCGGTCTATGACTACGAGCCGGAAGAGGGCGAGATCCTGGAAGCGCTGCTGCCGCGCAACCTGACCGTCCAGGTCCTGCGCGGGCTGCTCGAGAACGCCGCCTCCGAACAGGGCGCGCGCATGTCGGCGATGGATTCCGCCACGCGCAACGCCGGCGAGATGATCAAGAAGCAGACGCAGATCTACAACCGCTCGCGCCAGGCGATGATCACGAAGGAACTGATCGAGATCATCTCCGGCGCGGAAGCGCTCTAACCGCCTAATCTTCGCCGGTGGCGTGAGCCGCCGGCTGCCGTCACATCCGAATGCGCTAGTCCCGAGGTTCCGCCATGGCCAAAGCCGCTACCAAGACCACCAAGAAGACCGCCGAGAAGCCCGCCAACACCGGCACCGGCCGCGTTGCCCAGGTCATCGGCGCCGTCGTCGACGTGCAGTTCGACGGCGCCCTGCCGGAGATCCTGAACGCGCTCGAGACCGACAACCTCGGCAACCGCCTGGTTCTGGAAGTCGCCCAGCATCTCGGCGAGAACACCGTCCGCACCATCGCGATGGACTCGACCGAAGGCCTGGTCCGTGGCCAGTCGGTCACCGATACCGGCGCCCCGATCGCGGTTCCGGTCGGCGATGAGACGCTCGGCCGCATCATGAACGTCATCGGCGAGCCGGTCGACGAGGCCGGTCCGATCCTGACCTCCGCCACCCGCGGCATCCACCAGCCGGCCCCGGCCTATTCCGAGCAGTCGACGGAAGCCCAGATCCTCGTCACCGGCATCAAGGTCGTCGACCTGCTGGCGCCTTACGCCAAGGGCGGCAAGGTCGGCCTGTTCGGCGGCGCCGGCGTCGGCAAGACCGTGCTGATCATGGAGCTGATCAACAACGTCGCGAAGGCGCACGGCGGTTACTCGGTGTTCGCCGGCGTCGGCGAGCGCACCCGTGAGGGCAACGATCTCTATCACGAGATGATCGAGTCCAACGTCAACAAGAACCCCAAGGAGAACAACGGCTCGACCGCTGGCTCCAAGTGCGCCCTGGTCTACGGCCAGATGAACGAGCCCCCGGGCGCCCGCATGCGCGTCGCTCTCGCCGGCCTGACCATCGCCGAGGACTTCCGCGACAAGGGCCAGGACGTTCTGTTCTTCGTCGACAACATCTTCCGCTTCACGCAGGCCGGCTCGGAAGTGTCCGCGCTGCTCGGCCGCATTCCGTCGGCGGTGGGCTATCAGCCGACGCTGGCGACCGACATGGGCAACCTGCAGGAGCGCATCACCACCACGAACAAGGGCTCGATCACCTCGGTGCAGGCGATCTACGTCCCGGCGGACGATCTGACCGACCCGGCGCCCGCGACCTCGTTCGCCCACCTGGACGCCCGTACCGTGCTGTCGCGTTCGATCGCGGAAAAGGGCATCTACCCGGCGGTCGACCCGCTCGACTCGACCTCGCGCATGCTCTCGGCCGATATCGTCGGCGAGGAGCACTACGATGTCGCGACCCGCGTCCAGCAGACCCTCCAGCGCTACAAGTCGCTGCAGGACATCATCGCGATCCTGGGCATGGACGAGCTCTCGGAAGACGACAAGCTGACCGTGGCGCGCGCCCGCAAGATCGAGCGCTTCATGTCGCAGCCCTTCTTCGTCGCGGAAGTCTTCACCGGCTCGCCGGGCAAGCTCGTGCCGCTCGAAGACACGATCAAGGGCTTCAAGGGCCTGGTCGAAGGCAAGTACGACCACCTGCCGGAAGCGGCCTTCTACATGGTCGGCTCGATCGACGAAGCCGTCGAGAAGGCCCAGCGCCTGGCCGCCGAGGCCGCGTAAGCTTCGCGCATCCTTCCTTTCGGGCGGCTCCGGCCGCCCGGAACCATGCCCGGCATGGATTGTTGAAAAATCTGGCATGGCCCCCGGCGTCGTCCGGCGATCGGGGTGACGTCGGAGGAAAAGACAGGCGATGGCCACCTTCAAGTTCGAACTCGTCTCGCCGGAGCGCATCCTGTTCTCGGGCGACGTCGTCAGCGTCATCGTTCCCTCGGTCGAGGGCGAGATGACCGTGCTCGCCGGCCATGCGCCGCTCGTCGCGACGCTCAAGGCCGGTATCGTCTTCGTTCAGACGACCGAGAGCAACGGCAAGGAATTCTTCGTCAACGGTGGTCTCGTCGAGATCAACCAGGCGTCCACGACGATCCTGGCCGAGCAGGGCCGCTTCATCGAGGACGTCGACACCGCCGTGCTCGATGCCGAGATCCTGACCGCCGAGACCCGTCTCGCCGGCTCGCATAATGACGACGAGAAGAAGCGCCTGCACGACACGCTGGTGCAGCTGCGCGAGTTCAAGCACGTTTTCGAGCAGCGCAAGGCGGCCTGATCCGCCTCTCGGCTTCGGAATGCGAAAGGGCCGCGCGAGCGGCCCTTTTTCGTTGGCGAATGTGCACCCTCGCCATTCCGGGCGGCGCGACCCGGAGGCCCGGAAGCCACGACTGGGTGTCTCGCCCTCGGGTGGATTCCGGATCGGCACCGCTTTGCGGCTTGTCCGGAATGACAAGACGGGTCAAGTCACGGCGAAAGCTGAGAAGGCCTGCGCCACTTTCTCGTAGACCGGCCGCTTGAACGGCACGACCAGCCCCGGCATCTCGGCGAGCGGGTGCCAGCGCCATTCGCTGAATTCCGGCGGCTCGTCCCCATTCGGCTTGCCGATATCCATCGAGCTCTCGCTGCCGGTGAAGCGGAAGGCGACCCAGCGCTGACGCTGGCCGCGGAAGGCGGCGAGCTTGTGCCACGGGCCGTCATAGGGCGGGAAGTCGTAGCTCCACCATTCATCGGTGACGGCGAGGAGCTCGGCCTGCGTGACGCCGGTTTCCTCTTCCAGCTCACGGCGCGCGGCTGCGACGATATCCTCGTCCGGGTCGATGCCGCCTTGCGGCATCTGCCAGTCGAAGCCGGGCAGGACGATCTCGGGGCCGGCGCTATGCGAGCGGCCGGCGAAGACGAGGCCCTGCGCGTTGAACAGGGCGATGCCGACATTGGGGCGGTAGGGAAGGCTCATGGCGCGAGCATAGGGCGGCGATTGGCGAAGCGGAACCGGCGGAAGCTCAATCGTTCGACTTGGGAACGACGCAGGCGAGCAGGCCGGGGAAGCGCTGCTCGATATCGTCGCGGCGCAGCGCGTTCATCCGGGTCACGCCCTCGTTGCGGGTGCGGATCAGCCCGGCCTCGCGCAACACCCGGAAATGATGCGAGACGCTGGATTTCGGCCGATCGCCCTCCAGCGCCTGGCAGCTCTGCTCGCCCTCGGTCGCGAGCCGGCGGACGACTTCCAGCCGGAACGGGTCGCTCAGCGCGTGGAAGACGTCTTCGAGCGCGATTTCTTCAGAAGCGGGCAGGCGGGCATGTCGCATGGGTGCAGCCTATCACAGGGTTTTGAACTTGCCAAAGTTCGAAAAATATCGAACTATCGAAACATAGAAACCCACCTGCGCGGAGCCGCATCATGCCTGGTCTGTTCGACCCTTTCAGCCTGAAGGACGTCACCCTTCGCAACCGCATCGTCGCCTCGCCGATGTGCCAGTATTCGGCGCAGGACGGCGTCGCGAATGAATGGCACCGCGCGCATCTCGCCGGGCTGGCGCGTGGCGGCACCGGCCTGGTGGTGATCGAGGCGACCGGCGTCTCGCCGGAAGGCCGGATCACGCCCGGCTGCCTCGGGCTCTGGAACGACGGGCAGGCGCAGGCGCTGGCGCCGATCGTCGCGGAGATGCGCAAGGCCGGCGCGGCCACAGGCATCCAGATCGGCCATGCCGGTCGCAAGGCCAGCGCCAACCTGCCCTGGGAAGGCGACGACCATATCCCGGCCAATGACGCGCGCGGCTGGGAGACGATCGCGCCGTCGGCGCTGGCGCATGGTGGTGGGCTGGGCCGCGTGCCCCGCGCGATGACCCTGGACGATATCGAGCGCGTGCGCGGTGATTTCGTCGCGGCCGCCGAGCGGGCCCGCGATATCGGCATCCAGTGGCTGAAGCTGCATTTCGCCCATGGCTATCTCGCGCAGAATTTCCTGTCGCCGCATGCCAACAAGCGCGACGACGCCTATGGCGGCAGCTTCGAGAACCGGAGCCGCTTCCTGATCGAGACGCTGGCCGCCGTGCGCAAGGTCTGGCCGGAGAACCGGCCGCTTTCCGCCCGGCTCGGCGTGATCGAATATGACGGGCGCGACGAGGAGACGCTGAGCGAGGCGATCGCGCTGGTGAAGCGCCTGAAGGACGAGGGGCTCGATTTCATCGATGTCAGCGTGGGCTTCTCGACCAATGAGGCGAAGATCCCGTGGGGACCGGCCTTCCTCGCGCCCGTCGCCGAGCGGGTGCGCCGCGAGACCGGCCTGCCGGCCTCGACGAGCTGGTACATCAGCAAGCCCGAGCAGGCCGATGCCTTGATCCGCGAGGGCAAGGTCGATCTGGTGACGCTCGGCCGGCCGCTGCTGGCCGATCCGCACTGGCCTTATGCCGCGGCGCAGGCGCTCGGCGTCGAGAACCCCGCCTGGGCGACCCTGCCGGCGCCTTACGCGCATTGGCTGGCGCGCTATCGCGCGGCTTGAGGGCGTTTCATCCGAAAAGCGAGGCGATGCAAGGAGGGGCCGAAAGGCCTCTCCTTCGTTTGCAGGAGGGGTTGAAAGCGATCTGCTGTAAGGAAGGGCGGGGCTTCCATTGCAATGGAGGGACCATGACCGGCCGCGGTCAGAAATCGTAACGGAACTTCCATCGTGTTGACGGCATTTCAACATCTTATGATGTCAGGAAGACTGGACGCACGGATGTGCCGTGCCGAAACCAGCCAGGCGCCCGGAGGCTAGATATGCCGATCGCTTCGCCCTCTCGTTCCGCGATGCCGAGCCGGCGCGCGTTCGGACAATTGGCGGCTGGAGCTGCAATGGCCTGCCTTGCCGGGGGCAGGGTGGTTCATGCGCAGGGCAACACCGCCATCCGCTTCGCGCTGGACCGCCGTTTCGACGCGCTGACGGCGCCGTTCCTGGCGGCACAGGACAAAGGCCATTTCGGCACCGAGGGGCTCGACGTCGTGATCGAGCCGGGCAATGGCGCGCGCGCCATGCTGCAGCGCATGGCGGCCGGCGCGCAGGATGCCGGTTTCGGCGATATCAATGCGCTGATCCGTTTCCGCGACGAAAATCCGGGCGCCGATCTCAAGGCGGTGATGATCGTGCATGACCGGCCGGGCTACGCCGTGATCGGCCGCAAGAGCCGGGGCATCACCACCGCGCCGGCGAGCCTCGAAGGCCGCAAGCTCGGCACGGCCAGCATCGATGCCAGCTTCGCGCAATGGCCGCTCTTCAAGGCCCTCAACAAGATCGACGACAGCAAGATCCGGATCGAGACCATCGGCCTGCCGGTGCGCGAGCCGATGCTGGCCTCCGGCGAGATCGATGCGCTCTTCGCCTTCGGGCCTTCGACTGCCGTCTCCTTGAGAGCGCGCGGCGTGCCGGCCGACGATATCGTGCTGATGGAAATGGCCGAGCACGGCCTCCTGCTCTATGGCAGCGCGGTGATCGTTTCCGGCAAGCTGATCGCGAGCAAGCCGGATGCGGTGCGCGGGCTCGTGCGCGCCGTGATGCGCGGCAGCCGCGATGTCGCCGTCAATCCGGGCGCCGGCGCGCAGTTCGTCCTGCGCCGCAACGAGAGCGCCCAGGCCGAGGTCGAGCGCGACCGGCTCGCGGCCGTGATCGAGCGCAACGTACTGACCCCTTATGTGCGCACGCATGGTCTTGGCGGGATCGATCGCGAGCGCTGGGCACAGTCACTGGACCAGCTCGCCTTGGCCGGCGCGTTCCGCGACAAGGCGCGGGCGGGCGATGCCTTCACCGACGCCTACCTGCCGCCTGCCAGCGAACGCATGTTCTGAGCGCATCGTTACGCTGGGAGATGATACGCAAGACGCGGGTGACAGGTGGGAACGGCCTGCCTATCGTGCCGCGCCTCCCACCGGACGTTGATTTTGATCCTGCCAGACCTGACCGATTACGCCGCGCTGCGGGAGCGCTTCCGCTGGCGCATTCCGGAACGCTACAACATCGCCGCCGACGTCTGCGACCGCTGGGCAGCGATCGAGCCTGACCGGCCTGCCATCATCGAGGTCTCCACGGACTGGCAGGTGACGCCTGTCAGCTTCGGCTTGCTGCGCGAGCATTCCAACCACCTGGCCAACGCGCTGCGGGCGCGCGGCGTTGGGCGCGGCGACCGCATCGCCATCCTGCTGCCGCAGGGGCGGGCGGTGCTGGCGGCGCATCTCGCCGCCTACAAGCTCGGCGCGATCGCAGTGCCGCTGGCGGCTCTGTTCGGCGTCGATGCGCTCGCCTATCGCCTGACCGATTCCGCCGCGAAGGTTGTGGTGACCAATGCCGCCGGGTTGGCGAAGCTCGGCCAGATCACGCAAGCCTTGCCGGAACTCGCCTTGCGCATCTCCACCGATGGCGCCGATGGCGGAGTGGAAGGCTGGGACGCGCTGCTGGCGGAAGGCAGCCCGGATTTCACACCGGTCGATACCACGCCGGACGATCCGGCTTTGATGATCTACACCTCCGGCACCACCGGCAATCCGAAGGGCGCGCTGCATGGTCACCGGGTTCTGCCCGGCCATCTGCCGGGCGTGCAGATGCCGCATGAATTCATGCCGCGGCCGGGCGATCTCGCCTGGACGCCGGCCGACTGGGCCTGGGCCGGCGGGTTGCTCAACATGCTCTTGCCGGCGCTGCATTTCGGCGTCGCGGTGGTGGCGCGTCCGGTCACGCGCTTCGAGCCGGAGGAGGCCTACCGGCTGATCCAGGATCTCGGCATCCGCAACGCCTTCGTGCCGCCGACGGCGCTCCGGATGATGCGCGGGGCCGGCAGTCCGCAGGGACGCTGGCGCCTGAACCTGCGCACGGTCGCTGCCGCTGGCGAGGCGCTCGGCGCGGAGACGCTGGAATGGGGACGCGAGGCGCTCGGCCTCACCATCAACGAGGCCTATGGCCAGACCGAGTGCAATCTCGTGCTCGCCTCAAGCGCGGCACTCGGCGTCAGCCGTCCCGGCGCGATCGGCAAGGCGGTGCCCGGCCATGAGGTCGCGATCATCCGGCCGGACGGCACGGTCTGCGCGGCCGGCGAGGAGGGGCAGATCGCCGTGCGCCGACCCGACCCGGTGATGTTCCTGGAATACTGGCGCAATCCCGAGGCGACGGTGGCGAAATTCGTCGGCGACTGGATGACGACCGGCGACGAGGGTGTTCAGGACGACGAGGGCTATGTCCGCTTCATCGGCCGTGACGACGACGTCATCACCTCATCGGGCTATCGGATCGGGCCGGGCGAGATCGAGGATTGCCTGCTGCGGCATCCGGCGGTGGCGCTGGCGGCGGCGGTCGGCAAGCCCGATCCGCTGCGCACCGAGATCGTCAAGGCCTTCGTCGTGCTGAAGCCCGGTCATCACGGCTCGCAGAACCTGGTTTCCGAGCTGCAGGGCTTCGTGCGGGCGCGGCTTTCGGCTCATGAGTATCCGCGCGAGATCGCCTTCCGCGACGAGCTGCCGCTGACGACGACCGGCAAGATCATCCGTCGATTGCTGCGGGCCGAGGCCTGAACAGCGCACGGGCGAGGCGTTCGTGCATGCGGATAGCCAGGTCGGCCGGCCGGCGCATAGGTTGCTGCGGGCGCCGGGTCAGCGTGATCGTGCCGAAGGCCTCGTCGCGGGCGCCGAAGAGCGGCAGGCCACCGGGCAGGAGGATCTGCCGGGAGGGCGCGGCCTTGCGCATCATGGCGAGCAGCATCGGCAGGGGTTCCAGGGCCGCGTGGGCCTCGTCGCCGACGCCGTGATAGAGCCAGCAGGAAGCGCCCTTGCCGATGGTGAGCGCGGCGGCGATCGGCCTGTCGTCGAGGACCAGCACGGCGACGCGGCACAGCTTCTGCCGGCCGAGATCGCGGCTCATGCTGCGCAGGAAGCCGACCTCGCGGGTGTCCTGCAAGGTCGCCTTGCCGGCTCGGCCGCGCGAGCCGGAGGCCTCGATCGCCAGCAGGATCTCGACGGCGTCGCGCCGGTCGGCCTGGTTCGTGGCCTCGGCGAGGACCAGGCGGCCCTTGTCACGCAAGGTCTCGTCGGAGCTGGCGATGCGCGCGGTCGGCGGCAGTTCGAGCCGGCGCCCGATAAGGGGCTGCCAGCCGACGACCACGCCGTGACCGTCGGCGACGCGCGCAAGCGTGGTGGCGAAGGCGCCGGCCGGGTCGATCCCCGACAGGGAGAAGGCGCCTGCGGCATGGCTGCGCCCGCGCCAGTCACGCAGGAAGGCGGCGAGCGCGGGGACGGCGAAGGTTCGGTCGAGCAGGGGCGTGCCGTTCAGCAGGCGCGGATCGGCGAAGCCCTCCAGCGTGTCGGAGGCGAGGAGATGGCGGCGCGTCCGGCAGGGAACGAGCCCGACGAGACGGCGCCGCTCCGAGGCCGGGTCGCCCTGCCAGAGCAGCATGACCTCGGCATCGCGGAAGGAGACGAGATGCTGCGCGGCGGCGAGCGCGAAGCCCGGCTCAAGGCAGGGATTGGGTTCCAGCGCGCGGTCGGCGAGATCGGTCCATTCAGCGCGGATGGCTTCGCAGGCGCCGAGCGCCCGCAATTCACTGTAGATCGCCGCGTCTGGATGAGGAGGAGGCAGGTTCGGCAGGGCAGGAGCCCCGCTTCCGTCGGTCGTCGCCAGAGCTCTGATCGCGCTCATCTGCCCGTACCCTTCCTGGATCGTTCCGGCGCATGGCTGTGCCGGAATGGCAAGGCGCGCTGGCGCGTCTTGCGGCTCGCAGGGCTGGGTTCAAGAAACGGGCCGCGGAATCAGGCGTTCTGTGGCTGAGCGGCGGCCTGCCCGAGGAAGGCGGACCACAGCTTGCGCACCGTGTCCTCCTCGATATCCCGCACGATCAGGACGAGACGGGAGCGGTGGTCGGCATCCGGCCAGGCATCGAGCTGGATCGGCGGGTGCAGGATCTGCTGGACCGCGTGGACGAGCAGCGGCCGGCCGGGCTCGCCGGCTAGGTCGACCAGCCCCTTCAGGCGCAGCAGGCGCGGTCCGTGGATCGAGCGCAGCAGGGTCCAGAACAGGTCGAAGGTGGTGCGTGCGACCGGCTGCTCCGCGGTCAGGACGAAGGCGCGGATCGAAGCGTCATGACGATTGACGTCATGCGGGTCCTGGCCATGGGCATGGTCGTGCCCGTGATGATGGTGATGGTCGTGATGGTCGTGATCGTGGTGATGGTGGCCGGGCAGTGCGTCTTCGGCCAGCCAGTGGCGCAGGGCGTGGGGCTGTCTCGCGAGATCGTAGAGCCCGGCGCCGACCAGGCCGTCGGCCGGCACGTCCGGCGGCAGGATGGCGATGCCGGGATTGAGATTGTCGAGGCGTGCGCGCAGGGCAGACACGCTGTCCGGCGCGGCGAGCTCGGTCTTGGTCAAGACGAGCCGGTCGGCGGCGACGACCTGTCGGCGCGCTTCCTCATGGGCATCGAGCGTCGCCATGCCGTTGACTGCATCGACCAGCGTGACGACGCCGTCGAGCTGGAAGCGCATCGCGAGATAGGGGTGGTTGATCAGGACGTTGAGGATCGGCGCGGGGTCGGCGAGGCCGGTCGTCTCGATGACGAGGCGCGAGAACGGCGCGATGCGGCCATTGTCGCGGCCGCGCAGCAGGTCCTCCAGCGTGACGATGAGGTCGTCGCGGATGGTGCAGCAGAGGCAGCCGGATTCGAGCAGGATCATGTTCTCCGCGACGCCCTCGATCATCAGATGGTCGAGGCCGATCTCGCCGAACTCGTTGACGAGCACGAGCGTGCCGGCGAGCGCCGGGTCCTTCAGCAGGCGGTTCAGCAACGTGGTCTTGCCGGCGCCGAGGAAGCCGGTGAGCAGGGTCAGCGGGATGGGGAGAGGGCGGGCAGGGGCGCCGGTCATGGATCGCAAGGCCTCTAGGACATTGGATTTATCCGATGTCCCATCAATAGGAGAGATCATCCTTTCGCGCCGGGAAGGGCCCGCGACGATCTAGGCAGGCACGACGCCTCGCCTCGTTTGTTCTAATATTACATTAGTGGCGATGGCGGCGATGACAAGGGCGCAGCCGGCATATTGCAGGGGGCCCAGCCGCTCGGTGAGGACGAAGGCCGCGATGATGACGGCGAAGACCGGTTCGGCGCAGAAGGCGAGGCCGGCGGGGCCGGGCGCGATGCGGGCCAGCGCCAGGATCTGGAAGAGGAAGCCGACGACATAGCCGCCATAGGTGATGGCGACCGCGACGGGGGCCAGCATGAAGGTCTGCGGCGGCAGGAAGCCGCCCGTGACGAGCAGCACCAGCGCCGTCACCGGCAGGATGACGACATGCGACCAGAACAGCTTGGGCATTGTCGGCGTCTTAGCGCAGCGGGCGGCTGCGAAGAACTGCGCGGCAGCGCTGACGCTTGCCAGCATGGCGAGCGCGAGGCCGCGCGGATCGAGCCCGTGAAGGTCGGGTCCGACGACCAGTGCGATGCCGAGAAAGGCGGCGAGCGCCACCGCCAGCCTGTCGGCGCGGAAGGGGGCGGGCGTCACCACAGGCTCGGCCAGCACGATCAGGATCGGGAAGGTGTAGAACACCACGGCTGCGACCGAGACGGGGACGAAGGCGACCGAGGAGAGATAGCCGATGCCGACCAGCGCTGTCGCCAGGCCGAAGAGCAGGACCGGCTGCCGCTCGCCGCGCTTCAGGGCGAGAGAGGCGCGCCAGACGAGCGCGACGCCGCCGACGAGGGCGAGCATCAGCAGGACGCGGTAGAAGACGAGAAGCGGCCCGCTGAGGCTAGCCTGTCCGGCGATCTGGGCACTGACGATATTGGTGCCGAACGCGGCGGCCGAGCCAAGCGCCAGGAGAAGGCCCCGGCGTTTGCTGGTTCGATCCCGGTCAGGGCTCCTCAGGTCCAATCAGGCCTCAGGCGTCGTTGGCGGGCTTGGCCTTGGCTCCGGCGGCGGGCTTTCCGGCCGGTGGCTTCACGGCAGCCTGGGAGGGCTTCGGCTTGGCCGGCAGGGCGCGGGCCGGCGGGGTCTTCAACGGCTGAGCCTTCGCCGGCTGGGTCTTGGCAGCCTGCGCCTTGTCGGGCCGGGTATTGCGCGGGGCAGGCTTGATGCCCGCAGCCGCGCCGGGGCGCAGGCTCGCGGCATTGGCCGCACCGGACTGCACGGAGCCCTGGAGCCGCAGCGGGCCGCCCTCGAAGGCCTCGGTCGAGGGCTGGACCGGCGCGCTTGCCGGCGCGAAGGCGTTGGCGCCGCGCGGGATCGCGCCATTGCTCGAGGCGGTGCGGCGGGTCGGCGGCAGGGCGAGGCCGGCGGCGACCGGCGCTTCCGGCTCGATCGTCGGGGTGCCACGGGCGACACGCGAGCTCGGCTGGGTTGTCGCGTTGGCCGCGAGCGGGGCGGAGGCCGAGCCGGGACTGCGGCCGAAGGAGACCTGGATCGGAACGGTCTCGGCACGGGGGCCGAGCACGACGCGTCCGCGCGGCGAGCGGGTCGCGACCGAACCGGACGCCTGCGGGGCCGACTGGGCGTTGAAGATGGCGAAGCGCCCGCCATCGGGTGAATTGGCGTCGCCGTGGGACATGCCGGCGGCGATCGGGCCGGAGATGTCGGCATCATCGGCGAGCGCGACGCCGCCGCCGCGATGGCGGACATCGTCGCAGATATTGGGCGCGCGGGTGCCGCTCGGCGGCATCGAGGCGACGCTGTAGCCGGTGCCGCCCCAGGCGGCGAAGCCTTCATCGAGCAGCTGGGCGGCCCGCACCGTCCGGTCGGTGCCGGAGAGCGAACCGAGCACGACGGCGATGAGCGTGCGCCCGCCGCGGCTGGCAGTGGCGACGACGTTGAAGCCGGAGGCGCAGGTGAAGCCGGTCTTCATCCCGCCGATGCCGGAATAGCGCCCGACCAGCCCGTTGGTGTTGGGCATGATCTGCTTGCCGAGCTGCACGGCCGAGGTGCCCCAGTAATCGGAATACTGCGAGAAATCATGCATCAGCGCCATGGCGAGCACGGCGAGGTCGCGGGCGCTGGTCTGCTGGTCGGGATGGTCCCAGCCATTGGGGTTGACGAAGCGGGTGTCGCGCATGCCGAGACGCTGCGCCTCGGCGTTCATCATCGCGACGAAGCTCGGGACATCGCCGCCGACGCCTTCGGCCACGACATAGGCGATGTCGTTGGCCGATTTCACCATCATGATGCGCAAGGCGTTATCGAGCGTGATCTCCTGGCCCGGCCGGGCATAGACCTTCACGCGCGGCTGGCTGGCGGCAAGCTTCGAGACCGGGATCGCCGTCTCCAGGCCAAGACGCCCTTCCCGCACCGCCTTCAGCGCGAGATAGATCGTCATCATCTTGGTCGTGGAGGCCGGGCGCCAGGCTTGGTTCGCGTTCTCGCTCGACAGCACGGCGCCGCTGGAGGCATCGACGACGAGGCTCGTTCCGGCATGGGCCGGCCCTGTCAGGACGGCACCGAGAACGAGGGCGGCTGCGAGGCGGGAAGCGATCATCGGGCGGGTCTGAACCTGTCTTGCTCGAAGCGGGCGGGTAGCGTCTTGCGGGTAGCGACGGCGCAGGGTTCAACGCGACGCATGCGGCAATTTCGAGACGGCCGCCACAATCGCCCGCCCGTGAATGCATACCTACCCCTTGCGGAGCGATTTGCCTAGCTGCGGCAGCCGGTCCACAAGCGGAGCGTTCCTCCGCTTTTCCGAGGCTTTGTCGCGTGGCTTTCGGCCTTCTCTGGATACCGGCGACCATCGCCGCCTCGCTGCTGCAGACCGCGCGCAACCTGGCGCAGCGCTCGCTCACCGAGACCATCGGCGTGGTCGGCGCGACGCAGGTGCGCTTCCTGTTCGGCCTGCCTTTCGCCATGTTGTTCCTTGCGCTGGCCTGCCTCGGCCTGCAGCGCCTGCCGCCGGCGATCGGCATGGCCTCGCTCGGCTACACGCTGTGGGGCGCGCTGACGCAGATCGCCGCCACCGCCCTGATGCTGGCGGCGATGCGCGAGCGCTCCTTCGCGGTGACCACGGCCTATACCAAGACCGAGCCGGTGCAGGTCGCGCTGTTCGGCGCGTTGCTGCTCGGCGATGCGCTGACGCCGATGAAATTCCTGGCGATCGCCATCGCCACAGCCGGCGTGATCGTGGTGTCGTGGAAGCCCGGCGAGAAAGTGACCCGCGCGGGCTTGCGGCCGGCCGTGCTCGGCATCGTTTCCGGCGCCTTCTTCGCACTGTCGGCGATCGGCTTCCGCGGCGGCATCCAGGCGCTGCCGGAGGGCGAGTTCCTGATCCGCGCCTCCACGATCCTCGTGCTCGGCCTCGGGCTCCAGACGCTGCTGCTGGTCGTTTATATGCTCATCGCCGATCGGCAGGCGCTGATCCTCAGCCTGAAGAGCTGGCGCCGCTCGCTCTCGGCCGGCTTCCTCGGCGCCGCTGCCTCGCAGTTCTGGTTCATCGGCTTCTCGCTGACGACGGCCGCCAATGTCCGGACGCTCGCGCTGATCGAGGTGCCGCTGGCCCAGATCGCCTCGCGCAAATTGTTCGCCGAGGGCACGAGCCGGCGCGAGATGCTGGGCATGGCGATGATCGTCGGCGGGGTCGGGCTGCTGCTCTCGCTGGCGTTGCGATGAGCGGGCGGGGCGGCTAGTGCTGGAGGCAGAAGCCCTGCCAGCCGATCCGTGCACGGCCACCATGCGCGGATACCGGCTTGCCCGGCGGCACAGGGCTGCCAAGATAACGTGTAGCTGCACATTAAGGGAGATTTCGCCATGAGCGCTGCGATTGTCGGCTGGGCCCATACACCGTTCGGCAAGCAGGATGCCGAGACCGTCGAAAGCCTGATCGTGCGGGTGGCGGTCGAGGCCCTCGTCGATGCCGGCATCACCGCCGACGATGTCGACGAGATCGTGCTCGGCCATTACAACGCCGGCTTCTCGGCCCAGGATTTCACCGCCTCTCTGGTGCTGCAGGCCGATCCGGCGCTGCGCTTCAAGCCGACCACCCGCGTCGAGAACGCCTGCGCCACCGGCTCTGCCGCGGTGCATCAGGGCGTGCGGGCAATCAAGGCGGGCGACGCCAAGGTCGTGCTTGTCGTCGGCGTCGAGCAGATGACCAAGACGCCCGGTCCCGAGATCGGCAAGAACCTGCTCAAGGCCTCCTACCTGCCGGAGGATAGCGAGGTGCAGGGCGGCTTCGCCGGCGTCTTCGGCAAGATCGCGGCGGCCTATTTCCAGCGCCATGGCGACCAGTTCGATGCGCTCGCGATGATCGCGGCGAAAAACCACAAGAACGGCGTGGCGAACCCCTATGCGCAGATGCGCAAGGATCTCGGCTACGCGTTCTGCCGCGAGGAGAGCGAGAAGAACCCCTATGTCGCCGGGCCGCTGAAGCGTACCGACTGCTCGCTGGTCTCGGACGGCGCCGCGGCGCTGGTGCTGGCCGACGAGGAGACGGCGCTCCGGATGCGCCGCGCCGTCGGCTTCCGCGGCATGGCCCATGTCCAGGATTTCCTGCCGATGTCGAAGCGCGACATCCTGAAGTTCGAAGGCGGCGCGCTGGCCTGGAAGCAGGCTTTGGCCAAGGCGAACGTCACGCTCGACGATCTCTCCTTCGTCGAGACGCATGACTGCTTCACCGTCGCCGAACTGATCGAGTACGAGGCGATGGGCCTGACCAAGGAGGGTGACGGCGCCCGCGCCATCAAGGAAGGCTGGACCCAGAAGGACGGCAAGCTGCCGGTCAACGTTTCCGGCGGCCTGAAGGCCAAGGGCCACCCGATCGGCGCCACCGGCGTCTCGATGCATGTGCTCTCGGCGATGCAGCTCACGGGGGAGGCGCCGGAGGGGATGCAGCTCGACAGCCCGCGTCTCGGTGGCATCTTCAACATGGGTGGAGCGGCGGTCGCCAACTACGTTTCCGTGCTCGAAAGGATCAAGTGAGGCGGGCTTCCCGGGCAAGGCGCGTGCGGAGGATGGACTTGTCACACAGTCTGCCCGGTGAAAGCGGGCTGTCGTGACGAGCTTCGTCGTCCTGCTGCTGGCCTATATCCTGAGCCAGTTCTTCCGTGCGTTCCTAGCCGTGATCTCGGGCGATCTCATCCGGGATCTCGGGCTCGACCAGGGACAGCTCGGCAGCCTGCAGGCGGCCTGGCTCATCGCGTTCGCGCTCTCGCAATTCCCGGTCGGCTATGCGCTCGACCGGATCGGCCCGCGGCGGACGCTGGCGGGCTTCCTTCTGGTCGCCTTCGCCGGGACGGTGGTCTTCGGCCTGTCGCGCAACTATCTCACGGCCCTGACGGCGCTCGCGCTGATCGGCATCGGCTGCGCGCCCATCCTGATGTCCGGCTTCTATCTGGCCGCGCGGCTCTATTCGCCGCGGCATTTCGCGACGATGTCGTCCTTCCTGATCGGCTTCGGCTCGATCGGCGATCCCTTGAGCGGCGCGCCGCTCGCCTATTTCCTGTCGGCCTATGGCTGGCGCGCGACGGTGTTCGGCCTGTCCGGCATCGTGGCTTTCATAGCCCTGCTGGTGATGCTGCTGCTGAAGGACCCGCCGCCGCTGTCCGACACGCCGCAACAGCATGTCTCGCTGCTGGGCGGGATCAAGCAGATCGTGGTGAAGCGGTCGCTCTGGCTGATCTTCCCCATCACCTTCGTCAGCTACGGCGTCACGATCTCGATCCGTGGGCTGTGGATCGCGCCTTATCTCCAGACGGTGCACGGGTTCGATCTCGCCGCCACGAGCTATGCGGCGATGGCCATGGGGGGCATCATCGCCGTGGGGGCATTGCTGGTGCTGCCGCTCTATCGACGGATCGGCGCCAAGCCCACGGTCATCGCCTGTGCGGTGATCGTCGCCCTGGCCTGTTTCGCGTTGGCCCTGTGGGGCGAGGCATCGTCCCGCCTCGCGGTTGGGCTGCTGCTGGCGATCGGCCTGTTCGGCGTCACCTATGCCGTGGTGATGGCGCATGCCCGCGCCTTCATGACGCCTCAGGAGATCGGCCGCGGCGTCACCTTCATGAATTTCGTCTTCATGGGTGGGGCGGGCGTGATGCAGTGGCTGTCGGGGCGCCTGGTGAACATCCTCGGCGCGCATGGCTACGGCGCGCCGACGACCTTCGGCTGGCTCTTCGTCTTCATGGGCGTCATGCTCGCTGCGGCGCTGGCCATCTACATCGCCGCACCGGCGGAGCCGAAGGCCGTCGCCCCTGCGGCAAGCTAGGCTCAGCCTTCGCCCGGCGCCCTCGCGGCGATCGCCAGGGCGTGCACCCGGTCGGCCAGCTCTTGCGCGAGCGCCGCGTTGACGAGGCGGTGGCGCTCCAGCCGGGACTTGCCGGTAAAGGCTTCCGACACGATATTGACCCGGAAGTGAGTCTCGCCGCCTTCGCGCCAGCCACCATGGCCCTGATGCTGGTGCGATTCGTCGATCACCTTGAGCTCCTGTGGCGCAAAGGCCTCGGTCAGCTTTTGCGTGATTCTTTCAGTGATTGCGGTCATGATCGCGCCACCGTTGCCATGATTGTTTCGTCGGTTCGGCGATGTGCTGCATCGCACTTGCCGGCCCTACTCCTGCGTCTCATAACCCGTCGACGATGAACATCAACTCACGCCTTTTTCGACAGCATCAGGATCGGGACTTCCGAGGCGGAAGCGCCGCTGGAGAGCGACGCGCCGCGTTGCGACCATCCGGGCTGCGCGCGCGCCGGCGAATTCCGAGCGCCGAAGGGTCGTGGCCGCGAGGGCCAGTTCTTTCGGTTCTGCATGGATCATGTGAAGGCGTATAACGCGACCTACAATTATTTCGCCGGCATGGATGACGAGGCGCTCGCTGCCTACGCCAAGCAGGAGGAGATCGGTCACCGGCCGACCTGGAAGCTCGGCGTCAATTCCAAGGCGGCGCGGATGGCGCAGCGTGGGCGCAAGGCGAATGGCGACGCCGAGGCTGCCGACATGCACGACGCCTTCAACCTGTTCGGCGCCCGCAACAAGCAGCAGGCGGCCCAGCCGGAATCGCGGGTCGGAATCGTCGCGCGCAAGGCGCTGGATACGCTGGGGTTGGACGACACGGCGGATTCAGCGGCGATCAAGGCGCGCTACAAGGAATTGGTGAAGCGCTTCCACCCGGATGCCAATGGCGGCGACCGATCGCGCGAGGGCACGCTCCAGGAAATCCTGAAGGCGTACCAGCAGCTGAAGAGCGTGGGGATGGTCTGAGGGGCGTCATCCCGTGCGCGCTGCGGCGTGCAACGCCGCTGCGCAGACACGGGACCGTTCGCAGAAAAAGGCGCCTTCTCGTCGCGCGGTCCCGCATCTGCGCAGCAGCACTGCGTGCTGCGGCGCGTGCGGGAAGACACCCTATCCCCCCTTCGCCGCCAGCCCCGCGACATCGGCGATAATGCCGTCCAGCGCGAAATCCTTCGGCGTATAAACCCGCGCCACGCCCATGTTGCGCAGCGCGTTCTCGTCGTCGGGCGGGATGATGCCGCCGACCACGACGGGAACGTTCATGCCGGCGACACGCAACCGCGCCGTGACGTCGCGCACCAGCGGCAGATGCGAACCGGACAGGATCGAGAGCCCGATGATGTCGGCCTGCTGCTCGCGGGCCTCGCTGACGATCTCCTCCGGCGTTTGGCGGATGCCGCCATAGCTGACGCTCATTCCGGCATCGCGGGCGCGCACGGCGATCTGCTCGGCGCCGTTGGAATGGCCGTCGAGGCCGGGCTTGCCGACGAGGAAGCGCGGCGCGCGGCCAAGGCGCTCGGTCGCCTTCTCGACAGCGGCCTTCGCCGTGGCGAGGCCGGTCGCGTCACCCAGCTTCTGGGTGTCGACGCCGGTCGGCGCGCGGTATTCGCCGAAGATCTCGCGCAGGGTCTGGGCCCATTCGCCGGTGGTGACGCCGGCCTTGGCGCAGGCGATCGAGGCCGGCATGACATTGCGGTTCTCGCGGGCGCTGGCCGCAAGGTCGGCCAAGGCCGCTTCCGCTGCCTTCGTGTCGCGAGCGGAGCGCCAGGCCTTGAGCCGGGCGATCGCCTCGGTCTCGACCGAATCCGGCACGGTGACGACGTTGCCGTCGCCGGCCGAAAGCGGGGAGGGCTCGCTGCTGGTGAATTTGTTGACGCCGACGACGACCTGCTCGCCGCGCTCGATCGCCTCGATGCGGCGCGCGCCGTTCTCGACCAGCGCCATCTTCATGTAACCGCTCTCGACGGCGGCGAGCGCGCCGCCCATGTCGTCGATCTTGGCCAGTTCCTCCAGCGCGGCGGCCTTCAGCTCCGCCACCTTGGCATCGACCACGGTCGAGCCGTCGAAGATGTCGCCGAATTCGAGAAGGTCGGTCTCATAGGCGAGCACCTGCTGCATGCGCAGCGACCATTGCTGGTCGAAGGGGCGGGGTAGGCCGAGCGCCTCGTTCCAGGCCGGGAGCTGCACGGCCCGGGCACGGGCTTTCTTGGACAGCGTCACCGCCAGCATCTCGATCAGGATGCGGTAGACGTTGTTCTCGGGCTGCGGCTCGGTCAGCCCCAGCGAATTGACCTGCACGCCATAGCGGAAGCGCCGCATCGCCTCATCGGCGATGCCATAGCGGCCGAGCGTGATCTCGTCCCAGAGCTCGACGAAAGCCCGCATCTTGCAGAGCTCGGTGACGAAGCGCATCCCGGCATTCACGAAGAAGGAGATGCGGCCGACCGTGCCGGGGAACTCTTCGGCCGAGACCTCCGGCCGGGCGCGGATGGAATCGAGCAGGGCGATGGCCGTCGCCAGCGCGAAGGAGAGCTCCTGCACCGGCGAGGCGCCTGCCTCCTGCAGATGGTAGGAGCAGACATTGGTCGGGTTCCATTTCGGCAGCTCGCTCGCCGTGAAGACGACGATGTCGGTGGTGAGCTGCATCGAGGGGCGCGGCGGGAAGACATAGGTCCCGCGCGACAGGTATTCCTTGACGAGGTCGTTCTGGGTCGTGCCCTGGAGGAGCTTGCGATCGGCACCCTGCTCGTCGGCGACGGCGATATAGAGCGAGAGCAGCCAGGCCGCCGTCGCGTTGATCGTCATCGAGGTGTTCATCTGCGCCAGCGGGATCTGGTCGAACAGCGCCCGCATGTCGCCGAGATGCGAGATCGGCACGCCGACCTTGCCGACCTCGCCGCGCGCCAGGACATGGTCCGGGTCGTAGCCGGTCTGTGTCGGCAGGTCGAAGGCGACGGAGAGGCCAGTCTGGCCCTTGGCGAGATTGCCGCGATAGAGCTTGTTCGACTCGGCCGCGTCGGAATGACCGGCATAGGTCCGGAAAATCCACGGCTTGTCGCGCTGGGCCGTTTCCCGGCCGCCCTTGTCCGTCGCGGTCATGGCGTCTCCCCGTATTGCAGAGCAATCTGAATGTTGCACTGCGGCGAAGATAACGCCAGAGGCGCAGCGCTGTCCCGTGCGACGTTAGGCTGACGCGGCTTTTCAGCCCTCATCCCGAGGAGTCGCGAAGCGGCGTCTCGAAGGATGGTCCAGATATCTCCGGAGCCTCCCGAAGCATCCTTCGAGACGCAGCCTTTGGCTGCTCCTCAGGATGAGGGCTGCGGAGATTGTCGGGAAGGCTGTGCGGACTACCGCGACGACAGGCTGCCGCGGATGTCGGAGGCCTGCAGCAGCGCCACGCGGCGCTCGTCCCTGGGCGGGGCGACGAAAGCGCGCAAGGGCGCCTTGGGCAGGTCGAGATCGAGCGGGCGGCCCGGCGGCAGCGGCGCGTTCTTGATCAGCGTCACCATCGGGCTCTCGAGTGCGGGCAGCTTCGGCGCGGGCGCCTCGGGTGCGAAGGCGAGCGGGGCCGAGGCGAAGGAGGTCGCGGTGCTGGCTGACGACGACGCGGTCGTGAGCGGGATGGCCGTGGTGGAGGCCGAGGCGAGCTGGATCGTCGGCTCCTCGATGCGGCGGCGCTCGGGGCGCTCGCCCTTGACGTAGAAGGCGTTGCCGCCGGCCACGGTCACGTAATGCATGTTGTTGTAGCCGAAGCGCATCCCGGCCATGTGGAAATGCTTGGCGGCGCCGACCGCCTCGTTGCGGCGGCCGTTGAGGATATCCTCCGCGATGGCCTCGACCCGCGGCAGCACCTTGTCCGTCATCGGGCGGGTGAGCACGCCGGCGGCGAACTGGCGGGGCGCGCCGACCACGCCGCAGATCGTCTCGGGATATTTCGCCGATTCGACCCGGTTCATCACAACCGTGCCGACGCCGAGCAGGCCGGACTCGCTCGAGCGGTTCGATTCGAAATACATCGCGCGGACGAGGCATTCCTTCTCGCGCGGATCAGCCTTCGCCAAGGTGACCGCATGCTTGCGGGCCTTGGCTGGTTCCTTCACGGCGGGGGCTGCCGCGGCGGAGGTCGCGGCCGTCTCGACGGGGGACATGCTGCAGGCGCCGAGCACCGGGGCTGCCAGAACCATCAGAAGCGGGATCGCCTTGCTGCCATGCCGGCGAACCGCACCGGAACGAAGACCATGCAAAGCGATCACAGCCCGCTTCATGCGGCAACCTCCTGAGTTCCAGACCTGAGATTGCCGAGGGCGGCAAACCGGGATTCCCGGCAAGGAACCGCGAATTCCTTAACAGAAAGTTAATCCGGGACGGAAGGGGGTGGGCAGGGCGGATGCGCTTTCGGGGCTTCTCGGTTGTCGTGCTGACCCCGATAGTGCCTTGTTCCAGAACGGAAAAGATTCTGACGGGGCGTCGAAAATTTTCATCCGGGCCGCCTCGTATCCTCCGCCAAAATCGCGGCCCGGGGACGATTCATTTCGCCACGAGCGCGGTTTCGTGATCGGTTTCGGCCGGAGAGGAGCGTCAGTTCCCCGAGCCGGGCAGGCGTGGCAGCGGCAGGAATTCGACACCTTCCTCATGCAGCATCCGGGCATCGTCCGGCGTCGCTTCGCCATAGATGGGGCGCCCTTCGGCCTCGCCATGATGAATCTTCAACGCTTCGTCGGCGAAGCGCTTGCCGACATGCTCGGCGTTCTCGCTGACATGCCGGTGAAGCGCCGTCACCATCTCGCGGAAGGCCTGCTCCTTCTCGCTCATCAGCGCGACCGGCGCTGGCGTCGGGGCGGAAGCGGCAGAGCCGGCCACGGGTTCGGGCGCCTTCGGGCCGAGATCCGTGCGCGCGACACGCGGCGCCATGACAGCGCGCTCGACCTTCGCGCTGTTGCAGACGGGGCAGGTCACGAAGCCACGCTTCGCCTGATCCTCGAAACCGGCCGAGGAGGCGAACCAGCTCTCGAATTCATGGGCGTTGTCGCAGATGAGGGCGTAATGGATCATGGCATCATAGATGGTGGCGCGGAGGCCCCGAAGCAAATCGATCCGCCGGGGCGCGTCAGGCCGCCAGGAGCTTGTCGAGCTCGCCGCGGGCATCGAGGGCATGGATATCGTCGGAGCCGCCGACATGCTGCTCGCCGATGAAGATCTGCGGCACCGAGGTGCGCCCGCCGGCACGCGCCGTCATCGCCTGGCGCAATTCCGGCTTGCCGTCGACGTCGATCTCGGTGAAGGCCACGCCCTTGCGCGTCAGCAGCGCCTTGGCGGCCTTGCAATAGGGGCACCAGGAGGTGGTGTAGATCGTGACCGGCGGCATGAGGAGGCATCTCTCGTTGCGATGCCCCTCATGTAGTGATTTCGCGGCCATCCGTCACGACCCGCGCGAAGGTCAATACGTCGACGGCGCTCGCATGGGCTCTCAGCAAGGCGCGCGCCGCAGCATTGACCGTTGCGCCCGTGGTCAGCACGTCGTCGACCAGCAGGATGCGCCGGCCTTCGACGAGGCTGCGCATCGCAGCCGATACGTGGAAAGCGCCCTGCAGGTTCTCGGCGCGCTGGGCGCGCGTCAGCCCCACCTGTTGCCGGGTTCGTCTGATCCGTGTCAGCGCCGTGGTGGCAAGCGGCAGGCCGGTTTCGCGGGAGACGGCCCGAGCCAGGGCTGCGGCCTGGTTGAAACGCCGGCGCCATAGGCGCGTGCGATGCAGAGGCACGGGCAGGACGAGGTCGGCATCGGCGACGAGGTCGCGCCCGGCCTGCGCCATCATCCGGCCCAGTGTGAGCGACAGCTCGACGCGATCGCCATATTTCAGGCGATGGACCAGCTCGCGCGCCGTGCCGTCGAAGCGGCAGACGGCCCTCGCCCGGGCGAAGACCGGCGGATCGGCGATCGCCGCGGGAGAGAGCAGGCCGGCGCCGAGATCGACGGGAAACGGCGTGCCGAGGCGCTCGCAATAAGGCCGCTCGATGAAGCCGATGCCACGCCAGCAAGCCGGGCACAGGGCCTGGGCCTCACCGGTCGCGGCCTGGCAGGCGATGCAGGTCGGCGGGTAGACGATGCCGATCAATCCGCGCAGGCCGGTTCGGAGGGACTGGCGCGTGCCTGCAGCGATCGCCCGGAGGAACGCAGCGGGCGATCGCGAGATCCCGGCTGCGCCGGCAACGGGCAAGGCGCGCCCAGGGCCGAGCGCGGCCTCGTCTTCCGGCATGTCGATCCGCCACTCCGCCATGGTGAGCCGCTATCCGATCGCCGCAAGCGGCCAGGTTGATGCTGGCCGGGGTCGCCACAGCATCGGGCTTCCTGCAGCGAAGGGCAACCAGGGGCCTGTTGCCATGGATCCGGGCCTTTCCGAGAGGCGCTCGTCTTCGAGCGGCATCCGCTCCATCAGCTTCAGACGGCATCCGCGTGTATTTGATCGAATTGCAGGGCCATCCGGATCCTCGCCGACATTCTCGACAACAGGCATCTGCGTGGATTTATCGAATGATTCCATGGCCTTCCGCCAGGCTTTAGGCCGGCTGGGCATCTTTATGTCGCGGCAATGCAAAAAGCTGTTGCGGAGGCGCGGTTGTCCGACTACATAGGCGCCCTCGGCCAGCTGCTCCCTTCGTCTAGCGGTCTAGGACGTCGCCCTCTCACGGCGAAAACAGGGGTTCGAGTCCCCCTAGGGAGCGCCATTCGCCGCCTAAGCCCTTGAAAGGCTTAGACTTCTCGAAAAATCAGCGGTTTGCTAGGCTCGGGTTGTCATACATTTTGGCATACATGAGCAGCGAAACCGTGCCCAAAACGCCCTATGTGATCGTCCGCAACGGTCAGTTCTAGTTCGATATGCGCGTGGCTGCTGACGTGGTCGGCGGATACAAAGCGAGGTTCAAGCGGAAGACCGGAGCCGTCCGGGTTAGCCTGCGCACGAAGGATCGAAAGCAGGCGCAGCGCTTAGCGGCGAAGCATCTTGATCACTACGAGGCGCTGTTCGCGCTGGTGATACTGAGCTGGTCCTCGCGAACAAGGTGGGCCGCCGTGATCTGTCCAAGCTTAGCCGGTCGGAGCTGGAACGATTGGTCGCTGGCTATTTCCGAGACGTGATGCGTCCTGCTGCCGTTAGCCTGCCAGTCGACTGCGAAGACCATGCCGAGCTTCTCGATGAATGGTCCGAAACGCTGGCCCGCGTGAGCAACCGCCGCGACGTGCAGGGTATGGAGAAGCGAGGACTCGGGCGGTGTGCTATGCCATCCAGGTCGCCGATTGTTGGCATCTAAACTTCCTGCGTTCGCCATGCGAAGTAGACCGAATTCGTCCGACCAACTGTTTCCAAACGTTACTGAGCCAACTCGCGCACCGCCCTCGTCACGATGCTCCTGAGCTCGGCGACCACCTTCGGAAAGCGCGTGTTCGCTCCCTCGTCCAGCACCAGCTCGCGCTGAATGGTGGGCTTGACGATCTTCGCGCCCTGGAAGCGGCCGTCATCGACATCCGACTTGATTGAGCCGTAACCGAGAATGCCCGGAGCGAATGCCTCCCGGATCAGGCTCTTGAGCGTTGGGAATCCTTCGACCTCTGCCTCGATCCGGATGGTCAGCCCGTGCTTCTCGGCGGCCTCCTCGACCAGTTCGCGTACGACATGCCCGCGCGGCGGCAGCAGGAGCCGGTGCTGTAGCACATCGGCTAGCGCGATGGTCGGCTTCCTCAAGTCGATCAGGTTTGGCCGTGCGAAGACATAGAGATCCTCGAACAGGATTGATTGCGAGGAAGCGGCCCCGCGCTCGCGCAGGTTCACGGCGAGATCGAGGCTGCCGTCGTCGACGCCCTTGCGCAGATAGAGGCTGGTTCCCTCGCTGAGCTGAAGCTGAATGCCCGGGAAGCGCTCCTTGCATTCCCGTGCGATCCGTGGCGCCACCGCGGGGGCGATCGAGGCCAGAAATCCGATGGTGACGCTTCCCGTCGGTTGGCTCTTGCGCTCGCGCATCGCCAGTTCGGTCGCGCGCATGGCTTCCATGACGCGCTTGGCATGCGCGAGCAGCACGATGCCGGCATCGGTCGGCACGACGCCATCGGGCCGCCGATGCAGGAGGCGTTCGCCCACCGTCTTTTCGAGTTCGGCGATGTGATAGGTCAGGACGGGCTGGGTAACGAAGGACGCATTGGCGCCGCCGGTCAGCGAGCCCTTCTCGCAGGCATTGATGAAATAGGTCAGCCGTCGGCTGTCGAGCATATCGGAGCCCTCTGTTTGGTTCAGAGGTATAGAAAATTTGAATGGCTGATGCAAAAATTTGAATTCGCTTTTCTATAGCGACTATCTCAGGCTGCCTCCAAAATCAGCCAAGCGCGGCAAAGCGCACATGTGGAGGAAACGCCTGAGATGAAGACCGCAGCCTTCCTGCGCGCCGTTCTGGTCGCGTCCATCGCCACGCTCCTGCCGTTCAGAGCCATATCGCCCGCGGCGGCCCAGGCGGAGGTGTCCGCAGAGGTCATCGCCGCCGCCAAGGCAGAGGGCAAACTCACGATCTACACCTCGGCGGTCGACGCCGAGATGCAGGAGATCGCCGGCCAGTTCGAGAAGGCCTATCCCGGCATCAAGATGGAATGGCTGCGCTTCCCGTCAACGACGCTGTTCACGCGGTTCGTCGGCGAGCAGAATTCCAAGATCTACACTGCCGACGTGCTGTTCTCCGGCTCGACGCAGCTCTACCAGCAGCAGCCCGAGCTGTTCCGGCCGCTGACGCCGGAGCTGGTGCCGAACGTCAAGGCGCTGCGCGTGCCGGCCAAGAACGGCAATTATGCCGTGGCCGAGATCGTGCCGCACGCGGTCAGCTACAATTCCGGCCTGGTCTCCAAGGCCGATATCGAAAAGCACCTCAAGACCTGGGAAGGGCTCGCCGACCCGCGCTGGAAGGGCAAGATCGCGCTGGTCGATCCGAAGATCTCGACCAATGTCGTGTCCTGGCTGATCAACATGCGCGAGACCTATGGCGAGGCCTGGGTCAAGGGCGTGATCGCCAACCAGTTCAAGGTCGTCGGCACCGGGACCTCGGGCACGCAGCAGGTCGCGGCGGGTGCGTTCCAGATCGTGGTGCCGACGGTCCAGAGCCACAGCGCCGATGTCCGGGCGCAGGGCGCGCCGCTGGTCGTCTATACGCCGGAGGGGCCGTCGCACGGCCTCGAGCAGGGCCTCGCGATCCCCGTCAATGCGCCTCATCCGAATGCCGCCCGCCTCTATGCGAACTGGAAGCTGGGCCAGAACAGCGCGGCGCTGATCTGCAAGAATCTGAGCGTTCCCAACGTTGAGCCGCCGGCCGGCACGCAATGCCCTGCGCTTTCGCCCCAGCATGTCGGCTCGAACGACACGCTGACGGCCGAGCAGCAGCGCGAGATCATGGCGCAGTTCGGCCTGAAGCCCTGATCCCGTCCTGACCCGATCCCATTCAGCAGGACAGGTTTCCCGCGCCGATGACCGACCGCATCCAGATTACCAACGTCACCAAGCGCTATCGGCGGGCGGGCGGCGCCACGATCACGCCCGTCGACAATATCAGCCTCACCGTCGCGCAGAACGAACTCGTCGTCCTGCTCGGCCCCAGCGGCTGCGGCAAGACCACGCTGCTGCGCTGTGTCGCCGGGCTGGAGACGCCTGACGAGGGCGAGATCGTCATCGATGGGCGGGTCGTGTTCTCCTCTGCCAAGGGCATCTTCGTGCCGCCGGACCAGCGGCGCCTGAGCATGATTTTCCAGTCCTATGCGCTATGGCCGCATATGACGGTGGCGCAGAATGTCGGCTATCCCTTGGAGGGGCAGAAGCTTCCAGCGGCCGAGATCGCCCGGCGTGTCAGCCAAGCGCTGGAGCTTGTCGGTGTCGGGGGGCTCGAGCAACAGTTTCCCGGCCGGATCAGCGGCGGCCAGCAGCAGCGCGTGGCGCTGGCCCGCGCGCTCGTTTCAAATTCCTCGGTCGTGCTGTTCGACGAGCCGCTCTCGAATGTCGATGCGCAGGTGCGTAACCAACTGCGCTTCGAACTGAAGCGGATGCAGCGGCAGATCGGCTTCTCCGGCCTCTATGTGACGCATGACCAGGCCGAAGCGATGGAACTCGGCCACCGCGTCGCCGTGCTCCAGTCCGGCCGGATCGCGGCCCTCGACACGCCGCGGCGCGTCTATGAGGAGCCGACCAACCACTATGTGGCGAATTTCGTCGGGGTCAGCAATTTCCTCGACGGCCACGTCCGCTCCGTGGGTGAGGGTAGCGCCGTGGTCGAGACCCGGTTCGGCCCCTTCGAGGTCGCGGCGACGGGGCAGGCTTTCGCGCCAGGCTCGGCGGTCCAGATCGTGATGCGGCCGGAAAAGATCAGCCTCGATGCAGCGGCCCCGTCCGGCGAGGCGCGGAACACGGTTCCGGTGCGGATCGAGGCGCAGCTCTTCTCAGGTGCCTATACCGAATATGTCGTCAGCGCCGAAGACCACGTTTTCCGCGTCTGGTCGTATGACGACGCCTTGCGCAGCTTCGCAGAGGGCGACACGGCCTGGCTGTCGATCAAGCCGGCGGCTCTTCGGCTGATCCGGCATCCCGAGACGACCGGGGTCCAGGCGTCATGATCCAGGACCGCACCGGCATGGACGCTGGCAGGGCGGGGCTCCCCCGGATCCTGCAGCCGCTCAATCTCCTGACAGGGTTGTGCTTCCTGGCGCTTGCCCTGCTGATCGTCTTTCCGCTCGGCCGGATGTTCCTGAGCACGCTCCTCCCCGGCGGCGTGCCCAATGTCGGGGCGGTCTCCGCGCTGGTGCAGCAGCCCTGGCTTCTGCCCGTGCTCGGCAACACCCTGATCGCCGTCGGCATCAGCACGGTGCTGGCGGTGGCGGTCGGAGCGATCTTCGCCTGGCTGAACGAACGCACCGATGCAAGCCTCGGCGTCTTCGGTACGATCCTGCCGGTGATCCCGCTGCTTCTGCCCAGTGTCGCGCTGACGATCGGCTGGGTCTTCATCGCCGCGCCGAATGTCGGCCTGATGAACGGTTTGCTCAACTGGCTGCTCGGCCCGGACCTCTTCCAGGTCAATATCTACACCTGGTTCGGGCTCATCTGGGTCTACACGATCCATGGCGTGCCCTACGCCTATCTCGTCGTCTCCGCCGCCATCAAGAACCTCGACCCGGCGCTGGAGGAGGCCTCGCGCATCAGCGGCGCCGGCATCATGCGCACGCTGTTTCGGGTCTCGCTACCGGCGATCATGCCGGCTTTAGCCGGCTCCTGCCTGCTTGTCGTGATCTCCGGCCTCGGCACCTACTCGATCCCGGCGATCATCGCGACCACCGCCGAGATCAGCGTGCTGCCGACGCAGATCGTGCATCTGCTGGTCAAGGACTACCCGCCGAAGCTGGCGGATGCGCAGTTGCTCGGCCTGATCATGCTGCTGGTCGTGTTCGGCTTCTGGTTCCTGCAGAAGAAGATCTCGTCCTCCGGCAATTTCGTCACGGTCGGCGGACGGGCCGGCGGGGCCTCGCGGCTGCCGCTTGGCCGGTGGCGCCTGCCGGCGCGGACTTTGATGTGGCTCTATATCGCATTCGCCTCGGTCCTGCCGATGGCAGCGCTCCTGCTGGTCGCAGTCCAGCGCTTCTGGTCACCGGTTATCGATCCCTCGAAATTCACCCTCTTCCATTTCGAGCAGGTGCTCTTCGTCAACCGGGTGACCTTCGCCTCGTTCCGCAACAGCCTGCTGCTCGCCGGCACCGGCGCGACCATCGCGATGTTCATCGCCATCCTCACCGCGATCTATTCCTCCTTCCGCGGCGGGGTCACCGGCAAGGTCGTCGATCTCGTCATCAAGTCGCCCGCGACGATCCCCAACCTTGTGATCTCGCTGGCCTTCCTGATCACCTTCAGCGGCGCGCCCTTCTTCCTGTCGAGCACGCTGACGATCCTGCTGATCGCCTTCATCGTCATGTATATCCCGCCGGGATCGATCGCCGCAGCCTCGGCCTTGACGCAGGTCGGCATCGATCTGCGCGAGGCCTCGTATATCGCCGGGGCCGGCGAGGGGCGGACGATCCGCCGGATCGTGTTCCCCATCGCGCTGTCGGGCTTCGCGGCGGGCTGGACCCTGGTTTTCGTCCATATGATGGGCGATCTCTCGGCCTCGGCGCTGCTCGCGGGTGTCGGCACCCCGGTGATCGGCTTCGCCATCCTGACGATCTGGGAAACCGGCAGCTTCGGCCTGCTCGCCGCCTTCTCGACCATCATGTGCCTGCTCAACGCCATCGTCGTCGGCGCGATGATGCTGTTCGTGCGCTCGCGCTCCTGGCGGTGAGGGCGATGGCGATGCACGACACTGTCAACGCGATCGAAGCAGCGGCTGCCGCCTTGTCGCAGGCCATCGAAGGTGGGGCGCGGCTGATCGCATTGCCCGGTCCCGGCCCCGCTTCAGAGACGCAGGCCTATGCCGTGCAGGACGCAATCATTCGGGCCGTCGGCACGCGCGGCGGCTGGAAAATCTCGCCCCTGCGCGAGGGCAAGGCGCGCTGCTCGCCCATTCCGGCGCGGTTCATCGTCGATGCGCCCGCGTCGTTCGACGCGGCTTTCCTTGACGGTTGCCTCGCCGAGGTCGAGGTCGCCGTGCGCTTCAAGGCTGACCCGCTGGGGCAGGGCGGGGCCCTGAGCCCGGCGAACCTCGCCGATTGTATCGCCAGCGTGCATCCCGCAATCGAGCTTCTCTCCAGTCGCTTCGCGGCTCCGGACAGTGCGCCCGATCTGCACCGCCTCGCCGACCTGCAAGGCTGCGTCGCCGTCATTCTCGGTGCTGCCACGACCGACTGGTCCAGGCTGGAATTCGCGGAGCTTTCATTCGCGCTCTCGCTGGCGGGGCAGGAGGTTTCGCTCAAGGTCAACTCTCCCACGACCGAACAGACGCTGGAGGCGCTGTGCTGGCTGGCGGACCACGCCGCCGCGCGCGGCGCGCCGATCGAGGCCGGGGACGTGGTGATCACCGGGGCCAGGCTCGGCCCCGTCAGCATGCAGGGCGTGCGGGATTGCCACGCGCGGATCGGGGCGCTCGGCCCGGTCGCGCTCTCGGCACGCTGACGAAACACAAACCAATGACGGGATCGATCATGCGCAGGACGGGATGGGTCGGAAAGCTGCGGTTCGTGCTAGCCGCGACGGCGGGAACGATGGTCCTTGCGGGGGCGCTCTCGGCAGCGAAGGCGCAGGCCCCACTGGAGGGGGCGGCGCTGGAAGCCGCGGCGAAGGCCGAAGGTAAGCTCACGCTCTACACCTCTTCGGTCGATGCCGAGACGCAGGAGATCGTGAAGAGCTTCGAGGCGCGTTATCCCGGCATCAAGATCGAATATCTGCGCTTTCCCTCGACGACGCTGTTCACGCGCTTCGTCGGCGAAAGCGAGCAGAAGACCTATCATGCCGATGTCCTCTATTCCGGCTCGTCGCAGCTCTATCAGTTGCGCCCCGAGCTGTTCCAGAAGCTGACGCCGGAGCTGGTGCCGAACATCGCCAAGGTGATCGTGCCGGCGAAGAACCCGAACTATGTCGTCGGCGAGGTGCTGCCGCATATCGTGGCCTATAACAGCACGACCGTCTCCGCGGCGGATATCGGAAGCCATCTTAAAAGCTGGAAGGACCTCGCCGATCCACGCTGGAAGGGCAAGATCGCCATGGTCGACCCCAAGATCTCGACCAACATGGTCTCCTGGCTGATGCTGATGCGCCAGACCTATGGCGAGGACTGGGTCAAGGGTTTCACCGCGAACCAGTTCAAGGTCGTCACCGGCGGCCCGTCGGGCGCGCAGCAGGTCGCGGCCGGCGCCTTCCAGATGGTCGTGCCGAGCGTCATCAACCACTCGACCGATATCCGCGCGCAGGGTGCGCCGATCACGCTCTACAGTCCGGAAGGCCCTACCCACGGCCTCGAAATGGCGATGGGTCTGCCGCTGACGGCGCCGCATCCCAATGCCGCGCGGCTCTACGTCAACTGGAAGCTTGGGCACGACGCGGCGGTGCTGCTCTGCAAGATGGGCGGCGTGCCCAATGTGCCGGCGCCGACCGCACTGCCCTGTCCGACCATGTCGCCGCGGCATGTCGGCTCCAACGACATGATCACGCCCGAGCAGCAGAAGGACGTGCTCACCGCCTACGGCATCAAGCCCTGAGCCGGACCGGCGTGCGCCATCGCCCTCTCACATCGCCCTCAATCTCAAAGGAAGCAGCATCATGCCAGAACTGATCAAGAACCCCTCCGCCCCGCAGGTCGATCCGAAGATCATCGAGCGCATCCGCGGCATCGCCGTCGCCCTTCTCAGCGACAACCTGCACCGCAATCGGGGCAGCGTGGGCCTGAGGCCCTATCACAAGCCGGCGCCGATGGCCGGCACGGCGGTGACCGTCCGCACGCGGGGCGGCGACAATCTCGCGGCCCTGCGCGCCTATGATTTCTGCCGGCCGGGCGACGTCATGGTGATCGATGCCGGCGGCGACGTGACCAACGCCGTCTTCGGCGGGATCATGGCCTTCGGCGGCGAGACCATGGGGCTCGCCGGCATGGTCGTGGACGGCGCGATCCGCGACATAGCCGAGATCGGAGCCCGCAGCTTCCCCGTCTATGCGCGCGGCGTCAATCATCGCGGCCCCTACAAGGACGGGCCGGGCGAGATCAACGTCCCGGTCACGATCGGCGGCATGGTCGTGCGGCCGGGCGACATCATCGTCGGCGACCAGGACGGGTTACTCGCCTTCCCGCCGGAGCTTGCCGAAGCGACCATCACGGCTGCGCTCGCCCAGCATGCTAAGGAAGAAGCCACGATCCAGGCGATCCGCGACGGGAAATGGGACCGCTCCTTCGTCGACGCGCTGGAAGCGCGCTGCATGAACTGAGCGTCCGCCGCCTCACCCCCGAGGGGCGAGACCATGAGCGACGAACGACGCCTCGGGCTTTCGTGGTCGGCCAGAAAAGCCCGGCCGTCGGAAAATCCGAGGCGTCAGGACATGCAAGCAGGCAGAGAGCCAAGGGCGCGGGAGCCTTCACCGTCACCATGCTTCGCCACCTCCCGGGCTACGAATGGGCCGCGCGAAAAGCTCAGCCGGCTATCGCTTCCCCGGCCATGTCCGTAACCCCGCCCCACTCGTCGCGGGCGAGCAGGCGCACGGTCAACCTGCGCTTGTCGAGCATTTCGCCAGCCGAGGAGAGCCGCAAAGTGATCTCGCCGCGTTCCGCCTCGTCGAGGCCAGCGAGATATCAAGCATCGAGCTCGACCTTCCGGTCGCTGAGGTTCAGTTCGTCGCCGGGCAGCAGCCGGTCTATGCTCCACGATTTGGGCGCAGGATCGGCGCGGTTGATCGCGATGTGGCTTCGCAGACCCTGCGCATATCGGCGCCAGGCTTTGCCACTCGACCGGTGACAAACAGATCTACCAGCTCCCAGCAGCACGTGGGTCGCGCCACTTCCGGACATTAGGGCTTCGCCGAGAAGCCGACGTTACCGGATCGGGTTAGATGAGCGTTTCCGGCCCGTTACGGCCCTTCCCCAAAGCTCGCATCGTGCCGAGCGTCCGTGCGGACGACAGGCTAGCGATTGACCTATCTCGGGGGCATTTCGCGGACGATAAGCTGCGCGACGGCTGAGCGATGCCTCCACGACAAACAAGCTGCTGTGCGGGTGGTTGGGAGCTTGAGGAAAGAGAGAGTTCAAGAGCCATCGAGAATTCAAGGGCATGAGGCTGGATAGGATGGTCCGCACGGGATCACCGCGCCGCTATGATCCGATGCTCCCTGAGATTGGCAACGAGAAGGCGGCGCCCAAGGCCGGAGAGGAAGTCGACATCGTCGGCCTTGAGCGAGAGCTTGTTATGGAGCTGGAGAATGCGGTCCCTCGCGCCGGGCGTGCGGATGTCGGCCAGGGACAGCTTGACGAACGCGATCTCAAGCTTGTCGCAATCGCGTCTTTTCGTGGCATCGCAACGCCAGCGGATCAGGCGTTCCCGCCAGCGCCTGGTCTCCTCCTCCAGCCTGTCGAGGCCGTCCCTGCTTGAGTTGTCGACCATCGCATCGATCGAAGCCGTGATGGCGGCCAGGGCTCCCGGGCCATCCGGGGTCGTCGACATGTCGCCGCCGATACGCTGCGAGGCGTCGGCGACGATCACGATGATGCGTCTGACCTCCCGCGCGGTCGCCACCGGCAGCGGCGCCGGCGCCGGGCCGCGCATCTATCTCATGAGGGTTTTCGGGTGGCCAGATTGTCGACCAGGCCGCCGTCGAGCAGCTTGAGATAGCGCAGGTCCGGGGCCGTCGCGTAGCGAACTTGCGTTTCCTGAAGATGGGACATGACCGCGGAGCTCGTCGCTGGCGCAGCAGGGGCGCCCGGAGCCAACGGACAGACCGGGTTGAAGTTTTCCAGCACGACCGGCGCAAACAAGACCGGCACGGCTGCCGACGCCGCCACGGCATGAGAGAGCGGAAAGCGGGTGTAGTCGCTGCAGATCGTGCGGAAGCCCTCGCGATCGAAGGAGAAGGGTGCGCGATTGTAGAGATCCGTCGCGTGCAACAGGAGGCGCGGTCCCCCCGTACCATCGAGGTCGCCCAGCGTTGCGCCATGGTAGAGGTGAGTATCGAGCCAGTCCGCCAAGCCGGTGAGGTCATTGACGCCGCCACGATAGCCGCGCAGCAGGTTGTCCGGCGTGAAGGCGGTCCGCAGCGCCGCTTCGGAATCCTGGTCGAGATAATCGCGCTTGAAAGCGGGTATGCCCGCCGGGCCATGCAAGGCGAGATAGGCCGCCAGCAGGCCGCCGCCCGAAACGCCTGCGACCACGGCGATATCGTCTGCGAGCGTCCGGCCAGTTTCGCCGGGGACTTGCTGTTCGGCAAGCGCCGACAGCACCCCGTATCCAAAGGCGGCAGAGCGGCTTCCTCCGCCCGACAGCGCCAGCATGACCGCAGTGGTCCCCGGGCGCGCGCTTGATGAACGCGGGTGGGCCGACGCTGTGATATCCGTCAAGGGCTGGTTCGAGGGGGGATTGGAGGGGTTGGCGCAAGCTGTCAGGCCGATGGACAGTGCGACTGCCTTGAAAACCTTCCGAGCCTTCTTCCAGCAGCCGGCACTCGGCTGGCTTGGCGGCTTGAGAACCATGCGGGCGCCATCTCCACGCCCGTGGTCTTCTCTTGCTGCAACGCCGGGCCGCGGGAAATCTCGCTTTGCTCGATTATCTCAGCATTATGCCCGCCGGCGGCCCGAAGCGTTCAGCCCGGCTTCGGCAGGCTCAGGCGGAAACAGGCGCCGCGCGGCCGATCCAGAATGGCGATGGCGCCGCCATGCAGCTGTACGATTTCCTGCACGAGATGAAGCCCCAGGCCAGCGCCCCGATCCTGATGGGCGACGCGGGAAAAGGGCTCGAACACCCGCTCACGCTGTTGAGCTGCGATGCCGGGGCCTTCGTCGATCACATCGATGATACGCTCGCTCCCGATCGCGATGGTGATCGTGCCGCGCCGGCCGCCATGCTGGATGGCGTTCTGCACGAGGTTGACGAGCGCCCGTTCCAGTCCTGCTGCATCTCCGATGACTTCAACCCGTTCGGCTTTGGTCTCGAAGGCGAGCTCGTAGCCGGCGTTGATGGCGAGCGGCGCGAGATCGATGGCGGCGCGTCGGCCGATCGCAACGAGATCGAGCCTGACGAAGGCGTTGGGGGCGTGTTCCAACCGCGGCAGGTCGAGCAGTTGCTCAGCCATCACGGCGAGCCGGGCGATATCCTCAAGCAGCCGGACGCGCTCGGCCGAGCCCGGCAATGTCTCGATCCGGGTCTGCAGGATCGCGATCGGCGTCCTCAACTCATGAGCGGCATCGGCAAGGAAGCGCTTCCGCCGGGAATGCCCCTCGTCCAGTCGTTGCAAAGCGCGATTGACCGCATCGACGAGCGGCGTGACCTCCCTCGGCATCAGCACTGTCGGGAGACGGGTACCTTGGCTGTCGATGTCGATCCGTTCCGCCTCCGCAGCGACGGCACCGAGCCCGCCTAACGCCCGGCTCACCACTACGGGCGTCGCGATCAAGGTCGCCAGAGCCATGACAAGAAGTGTCGGCGACACGAAACTTGCGAAGACGACGAGCACACCCTCGACCAACCAGCGGAGCGGCGCCTCGCCTCCGGGACCGGTCACGACCTGGATCTCACCAGCCGCGCTCCCGACCCAGCGCATCTGGGCATTCGTACGCGGCGGGTCTCCCAAATTCCAGCCCATGCGCGCATTGCCGATCCCGTCCAACGCAGCGCCGATGCGAGCGAAATGCGGCGGTGGAGATCCCTCGATCAGCTGATGCCCCAGCCGGTCGCGTACGACGTACCAAAGGTCCGGCACCGTCATGCGCAGCTTGATCAGCTCCGGCGTTTCGCGCACCGCCAAGCCGCCATTGGCGTCGCGCAGCACGGCAGTCTTCAACGCGTCGATCGTAACGTCTTCGGATTCGAAGTTGAGGAGATGGCCACCGAGATAGAGCGCGGCGATGATCGACACGACCAGCAATGAAAGCAGCGCAGCCTGTAGCGCGAGAAGCCGGCGGATCAGCCGCCACTTCAGCGAATGGGCGGGCGGTGCCGGAAGGGTCATGCCGCCGGCTTCAACAGATAGCCGATGCCGCGGATGCCGTGAATTTCGAGTTCGGCCCCGGCATTGCTCAGCCGCCGGCGCAGGCGCGAGATATGCATGTCGAGCGCGTTCGACTGAATTTCGTCGTCGAACCCGTAGACTGCTTCCTCCAAGGTCGCGCGCTGGACGGCACGGCCATGGCGGCGCAGCAGGCTCTCCAGCACCAGCAGCTCCCGCCGCGGCAGATCGAGCGTGCTTCCGCCCACGCTTGCGCTGCGGTTGCGCCAGTCGAACTCGAAACGGCCGAGGCGCAGGAGGTCCGGCGCCAGCTCGGGCGATCGGCGCAGCACGGCCCGCAGCCGCGCGAGAAGTTCATCGATCACGAAAGGCTTGGCCAGGTAGTCATCGGCGCCGGTGTCGAGCCCCTGGACGCGCTCTTCGATATCGCCGCGCGCGCTCAGGATGATGACGGGTGCGGCGAGCTTCCGGGCGCGTATGCGGGGAAGCAGGTCGAGCCCGTCGCCATCCGGTAGATTGCGATCGAGCAATATCGCGCCATGAACGCCGGCCGTGATCGCTTCTTCGCCTTCGGCCAGAGTGCTGACATGGTCGATGACCATGTCGCGCTGCCCAAGAGCCGTGCGCAGGGCACTAGCCATCTCCGGTTCGTCCTCGACCAGGAGGATGCGCATGCCCGATCCTCAATGGCCGCGCGTGAACGCGGTTCCCGCATCAGGCTTGCCGGCGGTGGAAGGTGCTGACGGCTGCAGCATGGGAAGGGCTTCGCGTCGGGCTGGACTTTGCCGGATATCGAGCTCGATGCTTGCCGCAACATTGCGGAAGAACGGGATTCCTGACCGCTCGCGAACCGGCGGGCCTTAGTCGCCTCGAACTGAAGTCGATGCCTTGAACGGTGCGACTTAGGGCGCCGAGAGGCAGATGATCGCGCGACCACAGCTCAAAATAGCGCCGACATTCCACGCCTTTCAATTGCTCAGGTCTGGCGGCGTGGGTTGAGGACGTCGCGCAGATGATCGCCGACAAGGTTGATCGCGACGACTGTGACGAGCAGCGCGAGGCCCGGATAGAAGCTGATCCAGAACTTGCCGGACAGCATGTACTGGTAGCCGTTGGCGATCAGCAGTCCGAGACTGGGCTCGGTGATGGGGACCCCGAGCCCGAGGAACGACAAGGTCGCCTCCAGCGCGATGGCGCGCGCGATTTGCACGGTCATGATCACCATCAGAGGCGGTAAGCAGTTAGGAAGCAGGTGTCGGAACAAGATGCGCAGCGGACCAGCGCCCATCGCCGTGGCAGCCTCGACATACTCCTTGCGCGCTTCGACCAACGCACTGGCACGGGCGGTGCGGGCATAGCTCGCCCACTCGACCAGAATCAGCGCGAACACGACGTTGATGACCCCCTTGCCAAGAAACGCGAGGATCATCAGCGCGATCAAGATCGTCGGAAAAGAGAGCTGCAGGTCCACCAGCCGCATAAGCCCCGCCTCGAGCCGGCCGCCGGCATAGGCAGCGACCAGGCCGAGCGATGCCCCGATTGCAGCTGCGGCTACGGCAGAGCAGACGCCCACGCCGAGCGAGATGCGCAGGCCGTAGAGGATGCCAGAGAGCATGTCTCGGCCCTGATCATCAGTGCCGAGCCAGTAGGTCATGCCCGTAGCGGATATCGAGCCTGGTGGCAGCCGGCCGTCGAGGATGTCGAGCTGCATCAGGTCATACGGGTTCTGCGGTGCCAGGAACGGCGCGAACACGGCGAGCAGGATGATGCAACTCAGCAGGGCCAGGCCCGCCGTCGCAGTGCGCGGGGCGCAAAAGGCCCGCCAGAAGCGCTGCAGGGGTGTGACCGGCGGCGACACGGTCGTCGTTTCGATCGCAGTCAATTACCGATCCTCACGCGCGGGTCGAGCACGGTGTAAAGCGCGTCGACGACGAGGTTTATGAAGACGAAGAGGAGGACGACGATCATCAGATAGGCGACGATGACCGGCCGATCGAGCACGTGGATGCTGTCGATGATGAGTTTGCCCATACCTGGCCAGGCAAAGATCGTCTCGGTGACGACGGAGAAGGCAATCAGCGAGCCGAATTCGAGCCCGATGATCGTGATCACCGGGATCATGATGTTCTTCAGCAGGTGGACGCGGATGATGCGCTCCTCGTTCAGGCCCTTGGCGCGCGCGGTACGGATATAGTCCTGCGGCACGATCTCCTGCGTTTCCGCCCGCACCAGCCGCATCACCAGCGAGATCTTGAACAGGGCAAGGTTGAGGGCCGGCAAAATCATGTGGTGCAGGCCATCGAGCGTGACGAACGACCATTGGACGCCAAGAAGCTCTCGCGTTTGGCCGCGCCCGCCTGACGGCATCCAGCCCAACTGAACGGCGAAGACCATGATCAACAGGAGGCCGACCCAGAAGCCGGGCAAGGAAAATCCCAGGATTGAGCCCGTCATGATGAACTTGGACAGCCGGGATTTGGGCCTGACGCCTGCATAGAGCCCAAGCGGAATGCCGATGGCGACCGCGAAGATCATGGCGGCGAGAGCAAGCTCGAGGGTTGCCGGCATTAGTTCGAGGATCACATGCAGGGCCGGCGTGCCATAGACGAAGCTCTTGCCGAAATTGCCGTGGACCACACCGGACAGGAAGGAAAAATACTGCCGCCAGAGCGGCTGGTCCAAGCCGAGTTGGGCGATGATCCGCTCGCGCTCGATCTGGTTCGCATCGGGCGAAATCAGGATTTCCGCCGGATCGCCGATCACATTGACCGCGAGAAAGACGATGATCGTCATCGCGACGACAACGACGAGCGATTGAGCGCATCGCCGCGTGAACCAGGCCAGCATGATCTCTCCTCGGTGTGGTCGGGCTCCTCTTGAAGACCCTGTCCGCGACCCGTCCGGATGGAGCAGCCGCGGCAGGAGGGCCGGGGCCGCCTTTGTCTGCTGCGCAGGATGCGCGGCGATCAGCGAGAGGGATGAACATCCTGCGGCATGGATGCTTCGTCGGCCCGGCCGGCGTAGCTGAATCCCTGTTTCACCGCCCAGACATTCTTCTGGATGTAGAGCGGCAGGATCGGCATGTCTGCAACAAGCAGCCGCGTCACATCCTGGAACATCGCTTCACGCTTGGCGTCATCCATCTCCGACGTCGCAGCAGCCAGCGCCTGGTCAAAGGCATGATTGCTGTAGCGCCCGCGGTTGATAGAGCCAGTACCCCGCGCCTTGTCGAAGGTCGCCAGAGTGTTGGTCAGGCCAATGCCCGGCTCGCCACCACTTCCCCAGGTGCCGAGAAAGGCTGCGAATTCCTGCGCGCTGGCGCGGCTCTGGAAGGGGCCGTACGGCATGGCATCGACGGCCGTGCGCACGCCGATCCGCGTCCACATCTGGCCGATGGCTTGCAGCACGCGCGCGTCGTTGGGGAACCGATCATTCGAACCATGCAGCGTGATCCGGAAACCCTCCGGATAACCTGCCTCGGCAAGGAGTTTCTTCGCGCCGGCGGTATCTGCCGGCGCCGGCACCAGGTCCTTGGCGTAGCCATAGGCGTCGGGCGGCATGTATTGCAGCGAGGGAATCGCCGTTCCATCCATCACCCGGTCCGCCAGCACCTGGCGATCAATCGCCAGCGAGAGCGCCTTGCGCACCCGCACGTCCTTGAGAGGATTCGTGGCCAGAGGCTTGCCGGCATGATCGGTCAGGAATACCGGTTTGTCCGTCCGCGCAGTGTCCAAGTTGATATACATCAGCCGCAACCCGACCTTGCTGACCACCTTGGCACTGGCACTCTGCGAGATGCGCGGCACATCGGCGCTCGCCACCTGGTCGATCAGGTCGACGTCTCCTGTCAGGAAGGCTGCTGTTCGAGCGGCGCTGTTGGTGATGATGCGGTAGTCCACGCTGTCCCAATCGGGGGCCTTGCCCCAGAAATCCTTGTTCCGCGCCAGCTTGATCCCCGCATTCGTGGAGCCCGAGACGTAGCGGAACGGCCCTGTGCCGATGAGTGCGCGGCCGGCGTTGAAATCTTCCGTGGTGGCATTGGCGTGGGTGGCGCTGTCGAGGATGGCGATGTTGTGCATCATCAGCGGCAGGATGGGCACCGGGTACTCGGTCTTGATGCGCAAGGTGTAGGGATCGACGATCTCGGTCGCGCTGATCCCGCGCAGATAGCTCGTATAGGGGCCGGGGCTGTTGACCACCTGAGGAATGCGCTTGAACGTAAAGACGACATCCTCGGCAGTGAAATCATTGCCATTGTGGAATTTCACCCCCTTCCTGAGCCGGAACTCCCAGGTCAACGGATCGATCATCGTCCAGCTTTCAGCCAATCCTGGCAGGACGCGGGCGTTCTCGTCGGTCTCGGTCAACCGGCTGAAAATCGTATAGGCGAAGGCCGAATTAGGTCCGGCGCTGTGGTAGTGCGGGTCGAGAGATGTGACGTTTCCGCCAAGCCCCATGGTCAGACCCTGCGCTTGCGCGAGTACGGGGGCGAGGATGGCAAATACCGAGGTCAGCAGAAACTTCTTCATCTGGTTCATCCCCTGTCATAGTCCCTGACGAACGAGAGTACAGTGCGGCTGAAGCTGGCCGGGTGCTCACGAAACGGGAAATAGCCGGCGCTATTGAAGATGCGCAGCTCGGTGTCCCGCTGCCGGGGCGTCAGGAGCTCCATGAGATATTCGGCGTTGGCAACGGGGGCGATCGGGTCGTTCAATCCCCAGACCACGAGCGTCGGGCAGGGCAGTCCGGTCTTGTCCATCACGCGGTGGATCGCCGAACGACGCGCGGTCCAGGATTTCACATAGGTGCGCAGATAGCGGTCGTCCTGGCGCATGGCGGCGATGGCCGCGTGGGTCTTGCCTGCCGCACCGACAGCCACCGGCTCGTCGAGCCAGTCGTCGGTCACGACCTGATGGCTGAAGGAGGCGGTCTCATAGATCCAGCGCAGGCTTTGCCGGCTCAAGAAAGGCTGCGGTGGATGGGCCTGGACGACGCTGCGTCGGTCGGAGCCCGGCGTCAGTGCGTTGGCCGAGACGAGCGTCAGGCTGCGCACCATCTCCGCATGTTCCACTGCGATCTGCGCGGCAATGAAAGCCCCTTCGTCATGGCCGACGATATGGCAGCTCGCCTTGCCGAGCACACGCAGCGTGGCCACGACATGGGCGGCGATCGCGTCGACGGTGTAATCCTCGGGCCGCTTCGGGTTATCGGTGAAGCCCTGCCCGAGCCGGTCGATAGCGATGGCATTCACCGCCGGACCAAGGCGCCGCATGACGGGCTCCCAGATCGCCGCGCTCTGAATCTCGACCGGGTCCCCGGGATAGCCTCCGTGCAGGAACAGCACCGGAATGCCGTTTCCGTGCTGGAGAACCCGGGTCTGGATGCCGTGCACGTCCAGCAGCTGCGGGCCGTCGCATGCCACCTCAGTTTCCATCGTAGCAGCCATCGAGATGGTCCTTCAGGGCGCGGATAAATTGCATCGGGCGTTCGCGATACAGCGAGTGGCCAGACTGGTTGACGACATGCATCGACACGCGCGGCTGATGCTTCGAGACCAGGCGCAGAAGCTGGTACCCCATGGTGATCGGCGCCGTCGGGTCGTTGTAGGCCCACAGGATCAGCACCCGCCGCGCCAGCGGCTGATGCTCCAATCGCATGAACAGGTCCTCTCGATCGGCAAGCAGGCCGGGCAGATAGCGCCGTACGCGCAGGCCACCTTCGCCCATCGTGCGGATCGCCTCGCGAATCTTGGGCTGAGACAGGATCTCCAGCTCTTTTTCGAAGCCGCCATCCGCCTTCACGGCTGGATCGAAGTAATAGTGGCGAGCGGTGAACTCCATCGCCTCGCGCGTCCCCGGCGGATGGGGGTTGCGGATGTGGATGGCCTCGTTGCGCGCGCCGCCGGGCGCTACTGTGTTGCTATCGCCGATGGTCAGGCTCTCGACGAGATCGGGGCGCTCCAGCGTGGTGCGCGTCACCACATATCCGCCGCGTGAGTGGCCGACGAGATGATAGGGGCCCTTTCCGAGTTTCTCGAGAAAGGCGATGAAATGGCGGACCGACCCCGCCATCGTCCAGCCTTCGTTATCCCCGTCGACCGGATTGCCGGTATAGCCTTGCCCGATGCGGTCGACCGCGATCGTCTCGCGGCTCTGTGCGACGAGAGGCAAGATTGACCCAAAGTCGTTGGCCGAGGAGCCGGCGCTGGCATCGCCGATGGTGCCGCCATGGACGAAGACGACGGGACGCCCTCCCTGGCCCATTCTGAGATAGCGGGTGCGAACACCCCCTATATCGATCCAGGATTCCTCCATGAGCATGCCCTCGATAGCGACTGCGTTGCGGGGTTTCCGCAGCTCAGTGCTAGCGAGGTTGAATAATTCGCTCAAACGAAATAAACGACTTAATCTATTCCCCTTGAGACTGAATAATGATCGCGGATATAGGCAGCCGGGAGCTGCTGGCCTTCAGCACTTTGGCGCGGATGAGCAGCTATACGCTTGCTGCGTCTGCACTCGGGATGACGCAATCCTCGCTCAGCAAGAAAATCAAAGAGCTCGAAGCCAAGCTTCAGGTGCGCTTGTTCGACCGCACGACCCGCATGGTGCAGATCACACCCGAGGGGCAGGAATTTCTTCAGCATGCCGCACGGTTCATCGATCAACTCGCGCGATCGGTTGAAGATGTGCGGGCCCGGGCCGCGGGCGCGCGCGGGCGCCTTTCGATTGCGGCCGGGCCGCATATGTCGGGAAATATGCTGCCTCCTGTGATCGCCGAATTCGCAGCGAAGCACCCGGACGTTGAGATCGTCCTTTACGACAGCCAAAGCCACGAGACCTTGAGCTATATCCTGTCCGGCCAGGCCGAGTTTGGCATCACCGTGCGCCCTATTGATATGATCGATCACCCACAACTCGATTATCAGCGCGTGATCGAGCGCAATGTTCCCCTGATGGCCGTGATGCATCGCTCGCATCGGTTGACCACGCAGGCAGACGTGACGCTTAGTGACCTGAGACGCGAAAAGATTCTGCTGCTGCGCCGCTCCAGTGCCGCGGCACAACTGGTCGAAACCGCGCTGGCTGAGACTGCGACCAGCTTCGACAACATTTTTGAGGTCTCGCTCGTCGATACGGCCCTTGGCATAGCGGCCTCGGCCTATGGGATCGCGATCTTGCCGGGCTATGTGAGCTCGCGCCATCGCGAGGACATTCTCGCCTACCGCCCAGTTAGGGGAACCCACGTTCGGTTCCATATCGCCCTGCAATTTCTGCGCGGCCGATCTTTATCGGGAGCTGCCCGGCACTTCGCCCACTACCTGCAAGCCTCGCAGAATTCGTCCCGAATATCTCCTTGACCTTCTGTCAACGTCGCCCATTCAGCATCCGTGCTCGCTTCAGGAGGCCTTTTGCCGACCTCAGCCGGAAAGGGCCGCGGAGCGCCACTTGCGGACATCGCGTGGGCTCCAGCGAGCTGACGTTAACGAGGCCCGTCGTCGTCTCTCTTGTTACGCGATGAGGCGGCGACGCAGCTCTTCCATTGCGGTGCAGGCGCTTGCCGTTTGGTCTACCGGAAATCCGCTTGCGAACGGATACCCTTCCTGTGCCAGCAACCGCTTCAACTCGCCGGTGTAGATGCAGGTCCCGTCCTTGACGACGAGACCGTTGCGCTCCTCAAAGGCTGCGTTCCAGGCGATCGCCTCTTCGACCGTAAGGCCGGGGGGGAGGTCGAGTGACAAGGTCCCGCCGGAGAGCCTGACGGGGTAGCCGCCGGGCAAGCCGTTGGGGCCAGGTGCGTGGCCATGCCAATCACGCCCCGCGACATAGGCCTGCATCAGGGTCACGCCGCTTGCGCCCGATATCTCGATTGCCGGTTCGCGCGTCAGCTTGAGCGTCGCGAAACGCGCATAGACGTCGCGGATCTCGGAATCGTCGATCCAGACGCGTGGCGGCCTTCCCGCCCGTTCGGCAGCCGGCCGGCGCCATGCCGCCAGTTGTTGGTAGTGGGCCAGAATACGGATGCGCCCCGGCTCGCCCGTACGGGCTCCGGCGAACGCGTTGGACAGGATCGCGACGTTGCCGGTCCCACACAGCACCTCGATGCCCCGGGCGCGGAGGATGGCGTTCGCGACATCCGGGAAGCAGCAATTGATCATCGCGCAGGTGATGCCGGCTTCCTTGATCGCTTCCCCCACCATGATCGACAGGGCCGCCTGAAAGACGGCGGTGGCACTAAGCCCGCCCGCGGCGACCAGTCGCGCCCAGGCGTTGTCGTCCTCTCCGATGACGGCGGAGGGCTGTGACGAGGCCGTCTGGACCGCAAGGCGAGGCCGACAATGCTGCAGCAGTGCCGCCACCTCGCTCTTGTCGCGGACATCGAGTTCGGCCGCCCGAAAGCGGGCCTTCGCGCCAAACATGAAGGCGCGCGCGTTGGCTGCCGTAACCAGCCAGGAGAGCCTTTCCGCATTGCGCCCCACGATGACCACGTCGAGCGGTTCGCTCGACGTCGCGGCGAGATCGAATACGATGCGGCCGGCGAACTGGCCGGTGCCGAAAACTGCGATATCGGCGCTGGAGGAGGGCGCTGCGGTCATGGTCGGGGATCATCCTTCCGTCGTGCGGGAAACTTGCGCGGCGACAGGCGGCCGGCATGCGAGAGGTTCTTGGCGACCGGGGAGAGCAACGGGACGAATTTCTCGACGGCTTGTTCGGCGGAGAGGCTGAGCTTGTTCACGGCAATGTTGACGGCGGCGACGGCACGCTCTCCTGGTCCGAAAACCGGTACGGCGACGGAGATGTCGTTGGCGTAGATCTGGTCTTCCGCGACGGCGAAGCCGCGCTGCGACGCCTGCCCGATCCGCTCCATCAGAGCGGCCGTATCGGTCACGGTGGACGGCGTATAGGCGACGCGATCGGAGGCTTCCAGGATGGCGCGTGCATCGTCCGGCGGCAGGCCAGACAGGATCGCCAGCCCCGGAGCCGTGCAATAGGCCGGCAGATGGGTTCCGATGATGACGTCGGTGGTGAGCATGTTCCGGCTCAGCAGGCGATAGACGTAGACGATATCCGTTCCATCCAGAACGGTCAGGCTGACGGATTCCTCGGTGACCTTGCTGATGTTCAGCAAATAGGGTGCGGCCGCCCGGATCATCTGGTTCGAGCGGCTGTAGAATGCAGCGAATTCGAGCACGCGCGGCGTCAGTTCCAGTCGCCGGCTCTCGGGGTCGCGCCTCATATATCCGAGCTGGATCCAGGTATGCGCGAAGCGCTGCGCCGCGCTTTTGTCCATGCCGGAATGGGCGGCGACCTCAGCGAGGCTGAGCGCGGGCTGCCCGTTTCCGAAGGCGGCGATCACGCGCATCGCCTTCTCCACCGACCGTACCATCAGGTTGTCCGGGTCACTCATGTCTCAAGCTCCGTCGGCGAGAATTCAATCAATCTCAACGGCATTCGACTTTTAATTTGACAAGTCGATACGAGTCGAGAGTTAATTGATACGAAGGTATTACAATACGATACGGAAAGAATAAATGCAAGATTTTGTCCTGCTTGCCCGCGAAGCTGAGGTCACCGTCCTAACGCTGAACCGGCCCGAGGTCCTCAACGCCTGGCACAGGCCGATGCGGGAGGCTCTGCTGACCGCGCTCGACGCGTGCGAGGCTGATCCGAATTGCCGCGCCATCGTCCTGACGGGTGCCGGCGAGCGCGCGTTCGGTGCGGGGCAGGACCTGAACGAAACCAAGACCTTCGATGAGGATCGCGCCGAAGAGTGGATCGAGGAGTGGCGGGCGCTCTATCTGCGTATCCGCACCCTCTCCAAGCCGCTGATCTGCGCGCTCAACGGCCTTGCGGCGGGGTCGGCCTTTCAGGTCGCGCTCCTCTGCGACATCCGTGTCGGCCATGACGGCTCCAAGATGGGGCAGCCCGAGATCAATTCAGGCATCGCGAGTTCGCTTGGTCCCTGGATCATGAGGGAGATGCTGGGTCTTTCGCGGACGACTGAGCTTGTGCTGACCGGGCGGATGATGTCGGGCGAGGAGGCGCACAGAATCGGCCTGATCCACTATCTGGTCCCCGCTGCAGAGGTTCGCGAGCGGGCAATGAGCGTGGCGCGCGAGCTTGCCGGAAAGGCACCTCTGGCCATGCGCCTCGACAAGGCGAGGCTGCACGAGATGACCGTCGAAGGGCTGCTCGATGGGCTCGATTCGGGCGTCCGCATGCAGCGCGAGAGCTACGGCAGCGGCGAGCCGGCGCGCCTTATGGCGGCCTTCCTCGACAGGCGCGGCAACCAGGGAAAGAGCGCCTGATGCCGGCGTCTCCTTACTCACCCTTCCTCAAGATCGAGGCCGCAGGCGAGGCGACGCCCGGCAGAATCTTCGCGCGATTCGCCGACAGCGAAATCACTCTCGGCGCCCTGGCCGCGGACTCGCTGGAGATCGCCCGGTCGCTCGCCGCCAGCGGCCTGCGGCCCGGTGACAGGGTCGCGGTGATGATGGCGAACCGGCCTCTGGTGCTGGCGCTGATTTTCGCCATTGCCCGTGCGGGCCTCGTCTGGGTTCCGGTCAATACCCGCCAGCAGGGTTTGTCGCTCGGCCATATCCTGCGGCACAGCGCGCCCTCTCTTCTGCTTGTGGACGAGGACCTGCACGCTGCGGTGGCAGGTTGCGGCAGCTTGCCGCCAGCTCTGCGTGTCGTGCCAGTGCTTATGTCGGACGAGCGCCCCGCACTTCGGGCGGTGGCCGAGCCGCGCCTGCCGGCGACGATCGCCGAAGAGGCGCTCTTCGCCATCATGTACACTTCGGGCACGACCGGATCGCCGAAGGGCGTCGAGGTCACGCATCGCATGTTCGGCTACGCTGCCCGCGCCGTCGCCCTCGTCGGAGGGATGCAGGACGGCGACGTCCTCTTCGTCTGGGAGCCGCTCTACCATATCGGCGGAAGCCAGCTCCTGCTGCTGCCGCTGATGCTCGACGTGCATCTGCACATGGTGCCGCGCTTCAGCGCCAGCCGCTTCTGGAGCGAGGCGCGCGAAGGCGGCGCCACCCACATCCATTTCCTTGGCGGTATCCTGGAGCTTCTCCTGCGTCAGCCGGCGCATGCGCTGGACAGGGAGCATTCCGTCCGGATCGCCTGGGGCGGCGGCTGCCGGCGCGACGACTGGGAAGAGTTCGAGCGCCGTTTCGGCGTCGACGTGCGCGAATGTTACGGAATGACCGAAGCATCGAGCATGTCCACCGTCAACATCGACGGCCCCGTCGGTTCCGTCGGCAAGCCCGTGCCCTGGCTTGACGTCGAGGTGCTCGACCCCGATGGGCGCTCGGTTGCGCCTTTCCAGCGCGGCGAGATCGTCGTGTCCGAGCGTGAGCCCGGCGCGCTGTTTGGCGGCTATCTCGACGATCCCGAGACGACGGCGAAGGCGCTGCGCGGTGGCAAGCTCTTCACCGGGGACGCCGGCAGTTTCGATGCGAACGGTCATCTGAGCTTCCACGGGCGCCTGAACGACAGCGTGCGCCATCGCGGCGAGAACATCTCGGCCTGGGAGGTGGAGAGCGTCGCGCTTCAGCACCCGTCGGTCGCTGAGGTGGCGATGATCGGCGTGGCGGCGGAGATCGGCGAGCAGGACATCAAGCTGTTCGTCGCCTTGCGAGAGGGTGCCGCAGTCGCGGCGCCGGATCTGGCGGAATGGCTGGACGAGCGCCTCGGGCGGGCTCGCGCACCGCGCTACATCGCCTTCGTGGACGAATTTCCCAAGACGCCGAGCGAGCGCATCCGCAAGGGGCTTCTGCCGACGGACACCGCCGGCTGCTGGGACCGCGAGGCCGCCGGCATGCGCAGGCTGATGGCAGGCTGACGAGGCAGGCGTGCCGATCCCCCGGCGCGCCGCGAGGAGGAAGGCAGAGTGATGACAGCCGCATCTCCGACGGGGCAGTTGCACCGGCTACGCAGCCGCAATACGCCCGAGGTCACGATCTTTCTGGACGGCCGCGGCATTGTCGCCAGGGCCGGGGATAGTCTGCTCTGCGCCATCGCGAGCGCCACGCGGACTTTGCGCATCCACGAGTTCGACGGGCAGCCGCGCGCCGGCTTCTGCGCCATGGGGGCGTGTCAGGACTGCTGGGTCTGGGTCGAAGGTGGACAGCGCATCAGGGCCTGCACGACGACGGTCAGCCCAGGGCTGCGCCTCACGACGAAAACGCCTCATACGGAATTCGCGACATGACCGGCAGCGCCCCCGCTCAGGTCGTTGTCGTCGGGGCAGGCCCGGCCGGCATTGCGGCTGCCGAGGCGCTGGTGGCCGGAGGGTTGCGGCCGATCCTGCTCGACGAGGGCGCGATGCCCGGCGGCCAGGGGCATCGCAGGAGCGACCCGGCGCTCGGCCTGTCGCTCGCCTCCATGAAGGACGCCGGCCATCGCCGGACCCATTCCACTTTCGAGGCCCTGCGCGACGCGATCGACTATCGGGCGCGAACGCTCGTCTGGTCGGTCGACGGGGAGCTGGCCTACACCGCGCTTGATGGGGCGGTGAGCGATGCCGGCATCGCCTATGATGCGCTTATCCTGGCCACCGGCGCGACCGACAGGATCGCGCCGGTGCCGGGCTGGACCCTTCCCGGCGTCTACACGCTCGGCGGCGCTCAGGTGCTGCTCAAGGATCAGGGCTGCGCGATCGGCCGTGAGGTGGTGTTCTACGGTTCTTCGCCGCTGCTTTACCTCGCTGCCGCCCAGTATCTGGAGGCGGGAGCCGGAAAGGTCACGATCCTCGACACGACCCCCTTCGTCGAGAAGATCAAGGCAAGCCCCGGCATCGCCAAGGCCCCGGCCGTCCTCTGGCAGGGGATGCGGCTTATGGCCCGGCTGCGCCTCGCCGGCATGCGCATGCATCACGGCGTCTCAGATCTGTCGATCGAGGGTGACGAGGGTGACGAGGGTGTCGTGGGCGTCACATTCCGCGCGACCGGCCGTAGTGTCGCCATCGCCTGCGACGCGATCGCAATCGGGCATGGTTTGCGGGCCGAGACGCAGCTTGCCGAGATAGCCGGCTGCGATATGGCGTTCGACGGTGATTTCGCGCAGTGGCTGCCGAAGACTGATGCCGATGGGCGTGCCCGGGCAGGTTTGTATCTGGCGGGTGACGGCGCACGCATTGCGGGAGCGTCAGCAGCGGCTGCGATGGGGCGGCTCGCCGCTTTGGCCTGCCTCGCCGATTTCGGCCACCGCGTTGACCCCGCCGAGATGGCACGGCTGCGTGCCACGCGCGATACGCTGCAGAGCGCGCAGCGAGCGCTCGCACGCGCCTTCGCATGGCCGCATCGCGCCATTGCCGAACTGCCGGATTCCGCGGTGTTGTGCCGTTGCGAAAACGTGACGGCAGGCGCGGTCCGCCGTGTTGCCCGCGAGCTCTCCGGCGTCAGTGACATCAATCGCGTGAAGGCCCTGACACGCTGCGGCATGGGGCGTTGCCAATCGCGCATGTGCGGGCAGGCCGCCATCGAAATCGCCGCTGCCGCGCGCGGAGAGCCGGCGGAGGCGCTGGCTCATTTCCGTCCGCAGCCCCCGGTAAAGCCGATATTCATCCCGACCGCCGTCCCGCAGGAGGCGCGCTCATGACGGCCCGCTCCGTACAGGTCGCCATCATAGGCGGTGGGGTCATGGCCGCCTGGACGGCGTTCCATCTCGCGCGCCGCGGCGTGAAGGCGCTGATCGTGGAACGCAGCTTTGCAGGCTCCCAGGCGAGCGGCGTCAATTACGGCAGCATGCGCGTGCAGGGTCGGTATCTTCCGCAATTGCCGCTCTCTTTGCGCGCACAGGCGATCTGGGAGGAGAGCGAAAAGCTTCTCGGCGTCGATGTCGAATTCCGCCGTATGGGCCACATCCATGTCGCCGTCGACGCCGCGCAAATGGATAAGATCGAGCGCTACGCCGTCGATGCCGCAGCCTACGGTCTCCACCCCGAGATTGTCGGCCGCGACGCATTGCGCCGCCGCTGGCCATGGGTGGCGCAGCACGCGGTCGGCCTGTCCTGGTCGGCACTCGACGGTGCGGTGAACCCACGCCTCGTCGTGCCCGCTCTGGCCGCGGCACTGCGCGACATGGATGTCACGATCCTGCAAGGCAGGCGGGTCGTCGCCGCAGAAAAGGACGGCCGCGGCTTCGCATTGGCGACGGAGGAAGGCGAGGAGATCCGCTGCGAGCTCCTGCTCAACATGGCGGGTGCGTGGGCCGGCGAGGTCTCCGCCTGGTTCGGCGAGCCGGTTCCCCTCTTTGTCGCCGGTCCATCGGAGATGGTGACCGAACCGCTGCCCTATTTCATGGAGCCGACGCTGCAGATCGTCGACGGCTCCATCGTGGTCCGGCAGGTCGAGCGCGGCAATGTCATCGTCGCCGGCCATCCACGCGGGCCGGCCGATGCCGTCGCCATGCGCGCCAGGATGCCCGGCGGAAAGACGCTGACCAATCTCCAGCGTGTCGCCGACATCATCCCGTGCCTGTCCGGGGCCTCGATCATCCGCACATGGTCCGGCATCGAGGGCTACATGCCCGACATGATCCCGGTCATCGGCCCCAGCGCGACGACTTCAGGGCTTTGGCACGCCTTCGCCTTTTCGGGCCATGGCATGCAGCTCGCCCCGGCGCTGGGCGCCGTGATGAGCGAGTTCGTCCTCGATGGCCGGTCTGCGACGCCGCTGGACGCCTTTTCGATTGCGCGCTTCCGGGAGAAGGCCGCCGTCGACGAGGAGTATCTCAAGCAGGAGTTCGATGCCGGCATCGTGAAAGTCTGACGCAAGCGTGACAGGGCGGTGCTGCCTGCGGACGCAGGGGGCGGCCGAAAGACAAACGAAAACAGAGGGGATAAGACTATGACAGATCTGAACGACGCATCTGGACTGGCCGGAATTTCGCGCCGCGCGGCGCTCGCGGGCGCGGTCGGTCTCGCCGGCTCGCTGGCCGCGACCCGCTTTGCCCCCGCCACGACGCTGCCTAAATCCGGCGGCGTGCTGCGCATCGCCTTTCCGAGCACGCCCGACAGTCTCGACCCGCAGAAGACTGTCGCGGCCGCCGGCAACCAGATCAGCTCCCTGATCTTCGACAACCTGACCAAGCTCGACGAGAACAATGTCGCGCTGCCGATGCTGGCGACGAGCTGGACGCCCGAGAAAGGCGGCATCGAATGGGTCTTCGAGCTGCGCAAGGATGTGACCTTCCATCACGGCACCGCCTTCACCTCGGCCGACGTCGTGGCGACGATCAAACGCGCCTATACCGCGGATTCCGTGCTGCGGGCGAAGGGCGCTTTCGGGCCGATCAAGGATGTCGCCACCGAGGGACCCGACAAGGTGCGCTTCATCCTGACGCAGCCCTTCGCCGAGTTGCCTGTGGTGGTCGCCGGCCGCTGGGCCCGCATCGTCGCTGCCGATGCTATCGACAAGCTCGAGACCGCGCCCTCCGGCACCGGCCCGTTCAAGCTGAAGGAATTCCGCGCGGGCGCCAGTGTCACGGTCGTCAAGAACGACAAATACTGGATGCCGGGCCAGCCCTATCTCGACGGAGTCGAACTGGTCGGCATCAAGGAGTCGATCGCGCAGCAGGCGGCCATCCGCGGCGGCAATGTCGACATCCTCACCCAGATTCCGATCGACACCTTCCTGTCGCTGCGAAATGCCGGGGGCGTCAAGGTCTTCTCGAAGGTCACCGGCCAGTATCAGGTCATGATGACCCAGTCGAACATGAAGCCCTTCGACAATCCGTTGGTGCGGCAGGCCTTCCGCCATATCGTCGACCGCAACCTGCTTGTCGCCTCGGCTTTGCTTGGGCAGGGGACGGTCGGCAACGACGTGCCTCTGCCGCCCGGCAGCCCCTATCTGCCGCAGCTGGCGCAGTACAAGCAGGACCTGCCAAAGGCGCGGGAACTGCTGACGAAGGCCGGGATCGACAAGCTCGATATCGAATTGTGGACCTCGTCCGAACGCCAGCCGACACCCAAGATGGCACTGGCCTTCAAGGAGGCGGCCGCCAAGGTCGGCGTCAACGTCACGATCATCGACGTGCCCTACACCGAGTACGTCTCGAACGTCTCGCGCAAGAAGCCGTTCTACACCACGCAGTGGAGCGCCTACCCGACGTTCTACGAGCGGCTCTACCTGATGTATCGCAGCGGCCAGGGTTGGAAATACGGCGTCGTCGAGGATGCCCCGGGGCTCGACGCATTGCTGGACCAGATGATCTCCGAGCTCGACGAGGAAAAACGCAAGGCGATCATCAAGCAGGCGCTCGTGAAAATCCACGACAGCGGCGAACGCATCATCCCCTACATGATGAACTATGTCGGCGCGGCACGGAACCGTGTGCAGGCCTACACGCCACCGAACTACGATGTGATCGATTTCCGGGGCGTCTGGCTGGCTTGATGGCCAGCTTGCGAGAGGAGCGCCGGGGATGACCGAGCTGATCCTGAGAAGGTTGGGGCTGCTCGCCCTTATCCTTCTCTTCGTCTCCTTCATGACGTTCATGATCGTCAACGTGCTTCCCGGCGACGTGACCGCTGTGGTGCTCGGCGACACCGCGTCGCCCGAGCAGGCACAGATCCTGCGCGAGCGCCTCGGCCTCAATGCGCCGGTCATCCTGCGTTACCTGTACTGGCTCGCGGCGATGCTGCACGGCGATTTCGGTGTTTCCCTGGTCTATAACCAGCCGATCAGCACGATGCTGGCCGGGCGCCTGTTCAACTCCATGGTCCTTGCGCTCCTGGCACTCGCGGTCGCGATCCCGGTGGCGATCGGGCTTGGCGTGATCGCAGCCATGTATCGCGGCGCCGCGGTCGACCGGCTGATCTCTGCGATGACGGCGTTCACCTTCGCGCTGCCGGAGTTCGTCAAGGGGCTCGCGCTCGTCCTGATCTTCGGCATCTGGCTGCAGTGGCTGCCCGGCTCGAGCCTGCTGGCGCCCGGCGAGAACCCACTGTTCACGCCGAGCGTGCTCATCTTGCCGGTCGCTGTCGTCGCCATCAGCATGCTGCCTTATTTTGTGCAGATCACGCGCGCCGGCATGATCGAGGCCTTTGCCAGCGACTATGTCCGCACGGCGATCCTGAAGGGCATGCCGAGCCACGTGGTTGCTCTGCGGCACGCGCTGCGCAACGGCATCCTGCCCGCCGTCGCGGTCATCGGGATGACGCTCGGCAACGCGCTTGGCGGCCTCGTCATCGTCGAGACCGTGTTTTCCTATTCCGGCATCGGGCAATTGATGGTGAGCGCCATCAACAGCCGCGACATCCCGATTATCCAGTCCACCGTGATGATCATTGCGGCGACCTACGCCATCGGCAATCTGCTCGCCGATCTCGTCTCGATTGCCCTCAATCCCCGTCTGAGAGGTTGAGGAGACCGATGACGATACTCCCTGCCGCCGCAACGACCGCCGTCGAACCGCAGCGAGAAGTCGCCCGCGCGCGCTGGCGGCGCCTGCCGCCCTCGGACATCGCGCTGATCCTGGCACTGACGGTGATCGTCGCGATGATCCTCTTCGCCGGCTGGATCGCGCCCTATAGCCCGACCGAGTTCGACGGTGCCGCGGCGCTGACACCTCCCGGCTGGGCCCATCCGTTCGGAACGGACGAGTTCGGGCGCGACATCCTCAGCCGCGTGATCCACGGCGCGAGGCCTACGCTCCTGGTCGCTGTCTGCGGCGCCCTGCTCGGCGTTGGCCTGGGGACGGTGACCGGCATGCTCGCAGGCTATGCGGGCGGCCGCACGGACGAGTTCCTGATGCGTCTGATGGACGCGCTGATGTCGTTCCCGACGCTGATTCTGGCCACCCTGATCGTGGTGATGCTGGGCTCGAATGCGATCAACGTCATCGGCGCGATCGGCATCGTCTTCTGGCCGCGCTCGGCCCGCATCACGCGCAGCGTCGCGCTGGACGTGGCCAGGCGCTCCTTCATCGAGGCCGCCTGGGTGCGCGGCGAGCGCCATCTCTTCATCCTGTTTCGCGAGATGCTGCCGAGCGTCCTCAATGTGGTGATTGTCGATCTGAGCCTGCGCGTGACCTACGGCACCATGCTGTCGGCCTCGCTGAGCTATCTCGGCATCGGCGTTGCCCCGCCGACGCCGGCGTGGGGCCTGATGGTCAAGGAGGGGCAGCAGTTCATCCAGTTCGCGAGCTGGATCGTGATCTGGCCATGCGTGGCGATCACGTTCGTCGCGGTCACCGCGGTTCTCCTGGGCGAGCGCTTGCGGCAATTGCTGGCGCCATCGGATAGGAGGAACTGAGGTCATGCTCGCCGTTTCTCCTCCGGCCGCGCGTCTCGATCCGGTAACCGCGAAGACCCTTTCCGTTGAGGGGCTGTCGATCGACTACGGCCCGGCCAAGGCTGTGCGCGACGTCAGCTTCTCGATTGCCCCCGGCGAGGCCTATGGCCTGATCGGCGAAAGCGGGTCCGGCAAGTCCACCGTCGCCTATGGCGTCATGGGGTATCTCAATGGCGGCAGGGTCAGCGGCGGACACATTTCGCTGAACGGAGCCGATGTCCTGGCCATGAGCCGCAGCGAACTCGAGCGCGTGCGCGGCCCGGTCGTCTCGATGGTTTTCCAGGACCCGATGAACGCCCTCAATCCGTCGATCCGGGTCGGCGAACAGATCGCAGAGGGCATTCGTCAGCATGCCGGTCTCAGCCGAAAACAAGCCGCGCGCCGGGCCGTCGAGCTTATCGGGCTGGTCAACCTGCCCGACCCCGACACGATCGCTCAGCGCTACCCGCATCAACTCTCGGGCGGGCAGCAGCAGCGGATCGTGATCGCCATGGCGCTGGCGCTGGAGCCGAGCCTGCTTATCCTCGACGAGCCGACCACGGGTCTCGATGTCACGACGGAGGCGGTGATTCTCGATCTCGTCACCGAGATCAAGGCGCGCCTCAACCTCTCCATCCTCTTCATCAGCCATAATCTCGGCGTCGTCGCGCGGATGTGCGACCGGGTCGGCGTGCTCTATGCCGGGACGCTGGTCGAGGAAGGTCCGACGGCGCAAGTGCTGCTAGCCTCGCGCCATCCCTATACCCGCGGGCTTATCGAGGCGATGCCGAGCATCGTCTCACAGCGGGCGATGGTCGGCATTCCCGGAAGTCTGCCGGATTTGGCCGCCGTGCCGTCGGGCTGCATCTTCCGCGACCGCTGCCCGCTGGCCGTGGCGGAATGTGGTGAACATGACATCGCGATGGCATCCGTCGCCCCCGACCATGCCAGCCGCTGCCTGCGCTGGCGCGAAGCCGGCACCGGCATGGCTGACCCTGCTGCCGAGGCTGTGCGCCCGATGCCGATTTCGGAAGTCCCGCGCCTGCGTGTCGAGGCGGTGTCACGCACCTATTCTACCCGCGCGCTGCTGCCCTTCATGAAACCGCGCCTTCAGGTCAAGGCGCTGCGAGCGGTTTCGCTCGACATCAGGGCGGGCGAGACCGTCGCCATCGTCGGGGAAAGCGGCTCTGGAAAATCGACATTCGGGCGGCTCGTCGCCGGCCTGGACCGCCCGGCAGCCGGGCGCATTCTCTTCGAGGGTGAAGATATCGGCGAACTCGCGCGCAAGCGCAGCCCCGAACTGCAGCGCGACATCCAGTTCATCTTCCAGAACCCGCAATCGGCCCTCAACCCGCACCATACCGTGCAGGAAATCATCGCGCGCCCTCTGCGGCTGTATCTCGGTCTGTCGGGCGAGGCGCTGCGCCGCCGCACGGTGGAAATCCTCGCGGCCGTGCGCCTGGGCGAGCGCTATCTCTCCCGCGCGCCGCGCCAGCTCTCGGGCGGCGAGAAGCAACGCGTCTGCATTGCGCGCGCCTTCGCGGCGAATCCTCGTTTGGTGATCTGCGATGAACCGACCTCCGCACTCGACATTTCCGTGCAGGCGGCGATCCTCCAGGAGCTGCGCAGGTTGCAGAGCGCGTCCGAACAGCAGACCTCCTACATGTTCATCACGCACGATCTCGGCGTTGTCAGGCAGATCGCGGACCGGGTCGCGGTGATGTATCTCGGCGAGATCGTCGAGTTCGGTGCGACCAGCGACATCTTCTCGGCACCGCAGCATCCCTATACCGAGGCACTCCTGGCTGCGGTGCCAGAGATCGACACGCCGGATCGCGAGCATGTCCGGCTCGAAGGCCCAGTGCCTAAACCCACCCACCCACCATCCGGGTGCTCATTTCATACCCGGTGCCCGCGGCTGAAGGGGGCGATCTGCAGCGAGTCCGTCCCGGGCCGCCAGTCGAAGGCCGATGGGCATTGGCTGCGCTGTCACATCCCGATCGACGAACTGCGCAACCTGCAACGAAAGCCTTGAGACCTCCGTGCGCCGCGTCAGGCGTCTTTCAGGAATAATGCGATGAGCACCGGCTACAATCACCTTCTTTCGCCCATCACCGTGGGCAATCGCGAAATCCGCAACCGCTCGATCTCGACCGCTCACGGCACGGGCTATGCCGTCGACGGCAAAGTTTCGGACCAACTCATCGCCTATCATGTGGCGCGCGCGCAGGGCGGCATCGGCCTAATCATCATGGAGGCGACCGGCGTCGATTCCGCGCCTATTGGCGCCAAGGGCGGCTCTTACCTGCGCAACTCCGACGACAGCGCGATTCCGGGCTATCGGCGCATCGCCAAAGCGGTTCACGACGAAGGCGCGACGATCTACACCATGCTGTCCCACTCCGGGCGCAACACCGTGATGGGCATCGACGGTGCTCCGCCGCTTGCGCCGTCCCCCGTTCCATTCGACAGGTCGCGCGACATTCCCCGCGCCCTCGAGGTGGAGGAGATAGCCCGTATCACCCGCGCCTTCGCCGAAGCGGCGGCGCGCAGCCGCGAGGGCGGGCTGGACGGTGTCGAGCTGTCCTATTGCCACGGCAATCTCGTGCAGCAGTTCCTGTCGCCCCTGACCAATCTGCGCGACGACGAATATGGCGGCAGCGAGGAGAACCGCCTGCGCTTCGCGCGCGAAATCCTGCAGGCGGTCCGCAAGGCGGTGGGCGACGACTTCACGTTGGGTATCCGCTTCAGCGCCGACGAATTGGTGCCGGGCGGGTATACGATCGAGGATGGTGTGCGCTACGCCGCGATGATGGTCGAATGGGGCAAGCTCGATTTCGTCGATGCCTCGGCCGGCACCAATGGCAGCATGTGGAGCCGCGCGATCCATTATCCGACGATCGCGGAACCGGAGAAGCGCCTCGTGCCTTATGCCAAGGCGATCAAGGCGGCGGTCGCGGTGCCGGTCTTCTGCGTCGGCAAAATCACTGATCCGGCGGAGGCAGAGGCGATTCTGGCGGCCGGTGAGGCCGATATGGTCGGCATGACGCGCGCCCATATCGCCGAGCCTGCGATCATCCGCAAGGTCATGGAGGATCGGCTCGACGACATTCGGCCCTGTATCCACGCCAACGAGGTCTGCTTCGGCCGCAAGCAGCGCGGCGGAAATGTCAGCTGCGTCTTCAATCCCCGCACCGGACGCGAGGAGGCTTGGGACCGCATCGAGCCAGTCGAGGATTACAAGACCGTACTCGTGATCGGCGGCGGCCCGGCCGGGCTCGAGGCGGCGCGCGTCGCGGCGAAGCGCGGGCACGACGTGGTGCTTCACGAGAAGTCGGAACAACTCGGCGGGCAGGTCCGGCTCCTGTCGCGCACGCCGCATCGGCGCGACTACCAGATCATCACGGACTGGCTGGAACGCCAGGCGCGTCATGCCGGCGTGCTCATCCGACGGGGCAGTGAGATGACCGCGGAGAGCATTCTCGCGGCCAAGCCGGACGCCGTCATCATCGCCACCGGGGCGGCTGATACCCGCCCGGCCATTCCCGGCGCCGGGCTGCCACATGTCTTTACGGCGCGCGAGGTGCTCGCGATGCCGAATACGCTCGGCAAGCGCGTCGTCATCGGCGACTGGGACGGGCGCAACATGGCGATGTCGGTCGCGGAGCTGCTTGCCACGCGAGGCCACGACGTCGAGATCGTCACCTCGTCGTTCAGGGTAGGCGAGGATGCGGAGCTGATGACCTGGCACCCGGCCTATGAGCGCCTCATGAATCTCGGCGTGAGGATGACCGCGATGGAAGAGCTCGTCGCGATATCCGATGGCACAGCCCATTCGCGGCTGTTGAACGGGCAGACCCGTCAAATCGCTTGCGATAGCGTCCTATTATGCTCCCGTGGCACCGCTGATGACGGGCTCTACAAGATGTTGAAGGGGAAAGTTGGGAGGCTGTGGCGTGTCGGTGACGCCTTCACGCCACGCCAGCTGGAGCAGGCGATCTACGAGGGATCGAAGGCGGCCAGAGAGATTTAGCTTTTTGTGCAGTCCCTCCTACGATTTGGGATGACGGGATAGACGGAAAGAGTTTTGGAGAGTTCAGAACGAAATTAGATCACTAAGCGGCCTATAGTGGCATTGGACTGTCTGGAAGCAGACGTTCCGGATGTCTGCAATCGGCCACGACCGGAAGCGCCGAGGCGAGACAGCCTCAGCTTACGACATGCCTAAATCACATCGCTATCTCAATGACATAAGTGTTCGCAGTTTTATCCTGAATGGCGCGACATTAGCCGAAATCCTTGATTTTCCAGCGAAAATTGAAAATGTCGGGTGCGTGCGTACGCAGGGATGTACGCACGACATGTCGACCCGTTTGACGCTTAGATCGTCGGGCTGGACCGGACATTGGAGCTTCGCCGGGAAGCCGACTTTACCGGATCGGGTTAGATGAGCGTTTCCGGCGCAAGGCTGACTGCAACCCTGTTTCGCCCGGTCGCCCCTGAAATGTCGGAAGTCGACCTTGGCTTCGAGCTCTTGGCGACCGCTGGGCGTGATCTGCTTCAATAGCTTCGAGCCGATAGAGGCTTCCTATTTCCCTCACGTGCTCACATGCTGTCACGGAACGGCATGCCGGCCTGCGCTCCGACAGCTAGACAAGATTGCGCAGCCGCGCGGCATCCGAAGTCGAGAGCATCGAGGACAGAGAAACCTTCGTCCAGAGCGACCGCAACGGCGCCGACGAAAGTGTCGCCCGCTCCGGTCGTGTCGACCGGTTTGAGGAGCGGAGCCGCTACGTCGATCGCTTCTCCGCCCTGGAAATAGGCAGAGGCTCCTTTCGCTCCGGCAGTGACGATGCAGGTCGTCGACGGATCACGAACGAGATTGCTCGGGTTGGCAGCGGGTTCTCCAAGGGCTGCAGCGATGTCGGCAGCTTCGTGCTCGTTGACGATCAAGACATCGCTGGTCGCTAGCAATGTTGCAGCATCGGCCGCTTCGAAGCCGGCAGGCACAGGTGCGCAATTCCAGATGACCTTGCCACCAGCTCGCCGCGTACGTCGCGCAAGCGTCAACGACTGCTCAAAAGGCACCTCCATTTGCAACAAGAGCGTCGTCGCATCGCTCAGCAAGGCTTCCGGCACATCATCCGCTCGGGCCAGGAGATTGGCGCCGCTTGCGACCGTGATCGCATTCTCCGCCTGCGCGTCGACCGTGATGAAGGCGCAACCGGTTGGAGATTTGACTGTTCGCAAGAACTCGGTCGCGATACCGTTGATGGTGAGATTATCGGCCGCCTCTCGTCCGAAGGCGTCATCGCCGACGCAGGCCGCCATCACGACCTGGCCGGGCCGCGCGAGGCGCGCCGCGGCTACGGCCTGGTTGGCGCCCTTGCCACCAAAATGCCGTTCATAGGACGGCGCGAGCACCGTCTTGCCCGGCCCCGGAATGGTCGCGACCCGCGCGACCAGATCTACATTGATCGAGCCGAAGACCAGGATCATCGCGTTGCTCAGCCTCAGCCTTCCGCGTCCATCTGGTGAAGCTTTTCGACCCGTCGGCGGAAATCCTCGTCGGTCGAGAATTCGGCGGCGAGATAGGAGGAGATCAGATCGCTGGCGAGCCAGGGGCCGACGATCTTGGCGCCGATGCACATGACGTTGACGTCGTCATGCTCGACACTCTGATGGGCCGAGTGAATGTCGTGGCAGACGGCGGCGCGAATGCCCTTCATCTTGTTGGCGGCGATCGAGGCACCGACGCCGGTGCCGCAGACCATGATGCCGCGTTCGGCTTCGCCGGACGTGACCTTGCGGGCGACCTCGCGGGCGATGTCGGGGAAGTCGACCGGCTTGTCGTCATGGGAGCCGACATCGATGACCTCGTGGCCCAGCGATTTGATGTGGTCGATGACGTGCTGCTTGAGGGACCAGCCGGCGTGGTCGGAGCCGATGACGAGGCGCATGGGATGTCCTGTTGGTTGGAGCGAGGCGCCGGCGCCCTTCGCGGGCGCCGGCGGAAAATGGTTCAGCCGCGCATGTCTGCGGGCAGTTCGGTACCGTGGAATTTCTTGTAGATCGCGTTGAGCTTGCCGTTCTTGAGGTTCTGCTGGACCCAGGCGTCCAGCTTCTCCAGCAGCTTTGGCTCGCCCTTCTTGACGCCGATGGCGAGGTCGAAATTGGTGATCGAGACCTTGGGCTCGAAGGGGCGCGCCGGTGCCTTGACGCCGATCTGCGAGACGATCGTCGCCGATGTCGCGACGCAGTCGGCTTGGCCGGAGACGGCGGCCGTCACCATGGTCGCATCGTCCTCGTAGCGCGAGAGCGTGAGGTTGCGCTCCTTCATGTTGGTCAGCGTGGTGTCCTGGGTCGTGCCGCGCGAGACGGCGATCGTCTTGCCCTTCAGATCGTCCCAGCTTTTCACGTCGAGCGACTTCAGGCAGCCCACCACCGACTGCAGCGCGGCATATGGCTTGGAGAAGTCGATGACCTTGGCGCGCTCGGGCGTGACCGAAAGCGTCGAGATGATGATGTCGGCCTTGTTGGTCTGGACGTTGGGGATGCGGGTTGCGCCCGTCGTCTGGACGAATTCGAGCTGCAGGCCCCAATCCTTTGCGAGGAGTTCGGCGGTCTCGACATCCGAGCCCGTCGGCTTCATCGCGCCGTCGATCATGCCCGAGGGCGGGATCGCGAGATCGGTCGCGATGCGGATCTTGCCGGCCTTGGTGATGTCGTCGAGCAGGTCGGCGCGGGCGGCCTGGCCTGCGCAGACGAGGGCCGTCGTGCTGAGCACGGCTATGGCGAGAAAATGTTTCATCCTTGGTGTCCTTCCCGTTGTTGGTTGTTAGAGCCCGGTTCCGACGAACTGGGCGAGTTCCGGCGTTGCCGGTCCGGAAAGAATCGAGGCACTTCCGGCCTCGTGGACCCTTCCGGCGTGCATGAACACCACCTGGTCGGCGATGCCCCGTGCAAACCCCATCTCATGGGTGACCATCACCATGGTCATGCCATCGGCAGCGAGCCGCTCGATGACCTTGAGCACCTCGCCGGTCAGCTCCGGATCGAGCGCGGAGGTGACCTCGTCGAACAGCATCACCTTGGGCTGCATGGCGAGCGAGCGCGCGATCGCGGCGCGCTGCTGCTGGCCACCTGAAAGCTGTTCAGGATAGGCGTCGAGTTTCTCAGACAGGCCGACCCGAGCCAGCATTGCCTTGGCGAGCTCGCGGGCCTGGGCCTTCTTCATGCCCTTCACCGAGACCGGCGCCAGCGTGATGTTCTGCTCGATCGTCAGATGCGGAAACAGGTTGTAGCTCTGGAAGACGATGCCGACGTCCTGCCGCAGGGCGCGCAGGTCGATGTCGGCGGCGTCGACGCGGTGTTCGCAGACGCGGATCGCGCCTGAATCGATCTTCTCGAAGCGGTCGATGCAGCGCAGCGCCGTGCTCTTGCCGGAGCCCGAGCGGCCGATCAGTACCAGCACGTCGCCGCGCTCGACCGTGAAGCTGACGCCGTCCAGGACCTTGAGGGCACCGAAGCTCTTATGGACCTTGTCGAGGACGACGATGGGGCGGTCGACGATGACGCGTTCGGCGATGGGAGGTAGCTCCTGGCTCATGGCTTTCAATCCTCGTCAGGCCGGCATCAGCTTCGCGCGGCCGACGCCCATGCGGCGTTCGAGGCGCCGGCTGAGGAGCGAGATCGGGAAGCAGAGCGCGAAGTAGATCAGGGCGATGATCGCGTAGATCAGGAAGGGCTCGAACAGCGAGTTGTTGATGATCTGGCCGGAGCGGGCGAGCTCGACGAAGCCGACCACCGAGGCCAGCGAGGTATTCTTGATGATCTGCACCATGAAGCCGACGGTCGGCGGTGTGGCGATGCGCATGGCCTGGGGCAGGATGACCTTGAGCATGCGCTGGGTGCGGCTCAGGCCCAGCCCCTCGGCAGCCTCCCATTGCGGGCGCGGCACGGCCTGGATGCAGCCGCGCCAGATCTCGCCGAAATAGGCGCCGACATAGATCGTCAGCGATGCCCCCGCCGCCCAGAGGGGCGTGATGCGCAGGCCGAGCGCCGAAAGCCCGAAATAGCCGAGGAACATGATCACCAGCAGCGGCGTGCCCTGAACCAGCTGCACATAGGCGCCGCTGAGCAGCCGCACCGACTTGCGCGGTGAGACGCGTGCGAGCGCGATCAGGAAGCCGACGAGGCCGCCGCCGATCAGCGCGATCGCAGACAGCCCGATGGTCCAGAGCGCGCCCTGGCCGAGGAAGAGGAGATGGTTCGCGTTGAGGGAGCCGCCCATGATCGCGCGTCCTAAAGCGGCGTGCCGAGGCGCCGGCGGCGCGGGAAAAGGACGAGCCCGAGCCCCCAGAAGGCGGCACGCAGAACGAGCGAAAGCGCGATGTAGCCGAGCGCAACGAGGATATAGGTCTCGAAGGCGCGGTAGGTGTCGGACTGGACGTAGTTGGCGACCGCCGTCAGCTCCTCGGCGGAGATCTGGGAGGTGACGGAGGAGGCCAGCATCAGCAGCACGAACTGGCTGGTCAGCGACGGATAGACCTTCTCGATCGCCGGCAGCAGGATAACGTGCCAGTAGATCTGGACGCGCGAGAGCGCGAGACCTTCCGCCGCCTCGATCTGGCCGGGCGGAATCGACTCGAAGCCGGCCCGCATGATCTCGGCCGTATAGGCGCCGACATTGATGGCCAGCGCCACTGCCGCGACCGAGAAGGCGGAGAACTTGAAGCCGATGCTGGCGAGGCCGAAATAGACCAGGAAGATCTGGACGAGCAGCGGCGTGTTGCGGATGGTCTCGACGTAACCGGAGCAAAGTCCGGCGATGAAGCGGTTGCTGCTGCCCCGGCCGATGGCGCAGAACGTACCGATCGCGCCGCCGATCACGATCGCCAGGAAGGCGAGCTGCAACGTCATCACTGCGCCGTCGACGAAGAGCGGCCAGCGCTCCAGAACGACGGAGAAGTCGAGGTCGAGGCCCATCGCCGCCGTCAGGCCCGGTTCGTCATGCGATCATAGACGCGGAAGAGCGCCTGATTGCCGTTGCCGCCCTCGCCATGGGCGCGCGCCTCGATGTACTGGCTGGTGACAAGCGCGGTTCCCGGCAGCGGCACGGAGAGCGCCTGCGCCTGTTCCTGCACGAGGCGCAGGTCCTTCAGCATCAGATCGATACGGAAGCCGGCTGACGCATCCCCGGCGATCATGGCGGGCCCGAGCTTGTCGAGCATCCAGGACGCCGCCGATCCTCCCATCAGCACCGAACGCATCTGATCGAGATCGACACCGGAAGCCCGCGCCAGCGCGATGGCCTCGCAAACCCCCTGAAGATTGATCCCGCAGATCAGCTGGTTGCAGAGCTTCACCGCCTGGCCGGCGCCGGACGCACCGACGTGAGTGATGGTCGTGCCCATGCCGCGAAAGAAGGGCTCGGCCCTGGCAAAGGCGTCAGCCTCGCCGCCTGCCATGATCGTCAGCGACGCGTTCTTGGCGCCGATCGGACCGCCGGATACCGGCGCATCGATGAAATCGGTGCCCGCCGCCTTGAGATCGGCTTGCATCCTGCGGACGGCAACCGGCGAGATCGTGCTCATGTCGACGATGAGGCGTCCGCGCGGCGGCGAAGCCAGGAGGCCGCCCTCACCATAGATGACGTCCTCGACCTGGGGCGTATCGGGCAGCATGGTGATCGCGATATCGGCATTCGCCGCGGCATCCGCCGGGCTCTTCGCCGGCTTTGCGCCCTCCGCCGCCAGTGCGACCACCGCGTCCTCGACGATGTCGAAGACGGTGACGTCGTGTCCCGCCTTCAGGAGATTGCGCACCATCTCGCGCCCCATCGTGCCCAGCCCGATGAAACCAACGCTGCCCGTCTGGTTCTGTCCCATGTCCTGTTTTCTCGGCCTTGCCTGTGGAATCCGAAGCTTCAGTGTCCCTGCGCGCTGCGCGCCTCGGGCCTGTCGCCCTCGCCGGTGACGGCCCGGCGCCGATACTCGTCGCCGATCGCGAAATGGCGCCTCAGCGTCACCTCGGCGCGATCGGGGTCGCGCGCGACGATGGTGTCGAAGACGCGCTTGTGGTCGTCGATCAGGTAGCTCTTCATCGAGCTGAAGCGTTGGACGAGCTCGCGGCGACTGCGATGCGAGCGTGCCAGCAGCGTCGACATCGATTCATGCAGCACCGCGAGCGTCGGCGAGCGGGACGCCAGCACGATGGCCCGGTGAAATTCGAAATCGGCCGCGCCGCCGGCATCCGCATCGTCGATCGTCTCGCCGATGCGGACCAGCGCGCGCTGCAGCCGCTCGAAATCGGCGATGGTCGCGCGCTCGCAGGCCAGACGCACGGCCTGGCACTCGATCGCGATGCGCGCCTCCATCACGTCGTCGATGAGGTCGGCCTGCTGGGCGAGGGCGAGCGTGAAGAAGTCCTTCAGCATCGAGGCGTCGGGCCGCTTTACGATGGTGCCGACGCGCTCGCGGATCTCGACGATGCCAAGCATATGGAGCGCACGCAGCGCCTCGCGCACGATCGGTCGGCTCACGCCGAGCTGTGCGGCCAGTTCGCGTTCGGCCATGAGCCGCTCGCCCTGCCTGAGGGTGCCGTCGAGCAGCCGCTCTCGCAGATATGCGAAGACGCGCTCGAACCCCGACGCGCTGTCGGCATCTTGAGCATCCATCCCTGAAACCATTCTTCTTTTATTCTGGTAAGACCAGTACGATGACCAGCAGGCAGGAGTCAATCCGCCTCGCTTTTGGCTGAGATGCCGTGGACAACGAGATGTCGACCGAGGCTGGCGAACCGGCATCACGCCAAAGCGTTTCAGGCGTTCCACGCTTACGCCGAAGCCCGCCTATCGATTCCCCCTCTCTTCGTTTTCATACACTTGGGATTGCTCATCGCGGCGACGTTCGGGCGGAGGGTCAGCCGGATCATGTCACGGCGGCCGGAGGTCATGCGGCAATGGGCGCCATAACCAGATCCAGGTTGCGGCTGCGACCACGATGGCGACCGGGAAAGCCCGGTGGAGCGGCATAGGCCAACGGCTCCGACGAACCCAATCCAGATCGGGCGGACACTGGAACTTCGAACGGTTTCAGTTCGTTCAGTGATCATCCCCGAGGGGAGTTATGCCACTTCTCGTCCCCGAACCGTTCCACGTGAGCCTCCCGCTGCTCGAAACCCACGCTCGCGTTCAAAGCAAGGCAATGACCCATGGCCCGCTCTCCACGCGACCTCAATTCCAAAAGCAAAACGGCGATCGCAGCCGGCGGCGAGCTGCACCAGACCAACTCTGCGCCAGAGGCCCGGATTACAACCAATCACGGTGTTCCGGTCAGCGACAACCAGAATTCATTGAAGGCAGGCGGCCGCGGTCCAACGCTGCTCGAAGACTTCGTCCTGCGCGAGAAGATCCAGCATTTCGACCACGAGCGCATCCCTGAGCGCATCGTTCACGCCCGCGGTTCGGCGGCTCATGGCTTCTTTGAGTTGACGGAGTCGCTCGGCGATTTCACCCGCGCAAAGGTGCTGACCGAGGTCGGCGTCAAGACCGAGGTATTCACGCGCTTCTCGACTGTGGCCGGTGGAGCAGGCTCGGTCGACACGCCCCGCGACGTGCGCGGTTTCGCAGTGAAGTTCTACACGAAGGAAGGGAACTGGGACCTCGTCGGCAACAACATCCCGGTCTTCTTCATCCAGGACGCGATCAAATTTCCCGACCTGATCCATGCCGTGAAGATGGAGGCCGATCGCGGCTATCCGCAGGCCGCCAGCGCGCACGACACCTTCTGGGACTTTATCGGGCTGATGCCGGAATCGACCCATATGATGATGTGGGCGATGTCGGACCGGACCATCCCACGCTCGCTTCGGATGATCGAGGGCTTCGGCGTCAACACCTTTCGCCTGCTCAATGACAAGGACGAGCCGACCTTCGTCAAGTTCCATTGGCGCCCCAAGCTCGGCACGCAGTCGACCTGCTGGGACGAGGCGGTGAAGATCGCTGGCGCCGATCCCGACTACCATCGCCGCGATCTGCATGAAGCCATCGCCAAGGGCGACTTCCCGGAATGGGAATTCGGTGTGCAGTTGCTCAGCCAGGATGAGGCTGATGCGCTGCCCTTCGACATCCTCGACGCGACCAAGGTGGTCCCCGAGGAACTGGTGCCGATCCGCATGATCGGCCGCATGGTGCTGAACCGCAACCCGGATAACTTCTTCGCCGAGACCGAGCAAGCCGCCTTCCTGCCAACCAATATGCCGCCTGGCATCGATGTCTCGGAGGACCCGCTCCTGCAAGGCCGGCTGTTCTCCTACCAGGACACGCAGCTCTCGCGGCTCGGGACGGTGAACTTCCATCAGATTCCCATCAACCGGGCCAAGGGCTGCCCTTTCCAGAACCTGCAGCGTGACGGCCATATGCAGACGCAGGTCTTCACCGGTCGGGCGAATTACGAGCCCAACAGCCTTGCCGAGGCCGGCGAGGACGGCGGCCCGCGTGAGGACCCCGTCGGCGGTTTCCGGACCGCTGCGATCCCGGTCGATGAGCAGAAGGTTCGCCTGCGTGCCGAGAGCTTTGCGGATCACTATAGTCACGCCCGCCTGTTCTTCCGCTCTCAGAGCGAGATCGAGCAAGCCCATCTGGCGAGTGCGCTCGTCTTTGAGCTGTCGAAGGTCACGCTGGAGCATGTCCGCAACCGCGTGATGTCGAACCTCGTCAATGTCGACGAAACGTTGGCGCGCCGAGTGGCGGACGGGCTTGCAATGCCCCTGCCGACAGCTTCCAAGTCGGCAGTAGAACCGGTCGACATGGAGCCGTCACCGGCGCTCCGGATCGTCGGCAAGTACCCCGAGACTCTGAAGGGCCGGACCGTCGGCATCCTGGTCTCGGATGGGGCGGACGGTGCCATGATCGCCGCCATCAAGACCGCCGTCGAGAGCGATGGCGGAGCCGTCAAGATCGTCGCACCGAAGATCGGCGGGGTGAAGCTCAAGGACGGCAAGACGCTCAAGGCCGATGGCCAGCTCGCAGGCACGCCGTCCGTGCTCTTCGACGCTGTCGCCATCATCGTCTCCGAGGCCGGCTGCGCCGGATTGGTGCAAGAGGGCGCAGCGATCGACTTCGCCAGGGACGCATTCGGGCATCTCAAAGCGATCGGCTATAGTGCCGAAGCCAAGCCGCTGCTCGACAAGGCCGGAGTCGCGCCAGATGACGGCGTCGTAGCGCTCGGTAAGACTGCCGAGGCGTTCTTGGTCCCGGCGCGCACGCGGCAATGGGGGCGGGAGCCGAAAGTGCGCATGCTGGCTTAATCTCGTTCGTCGTCTTCGGTAGGCGGCGCGCATTGTCGCGGTATGTGTGGGCTTCAGCATCTACCACGCTGACAATCACCGCGAGCGTCAAGCCCGACAGGGCGATCTCCGAGACAGCGCAAGCGCTGCTCGCGCCCGATCGCTCTTTGCAGCAGTCGCCGCGGCGATTGACCCCGGTCGTTCCGGGTTCTGCCGCTCCTCTGGAATAACCAACGGGTCAATCATTTTCATCAAACGGGGCGACGGCAGCGCGAATGCAGTCGGCGAGCCTCTCGGCAGCAAGGGAGGGCGCACGGGCGCTGGGCGTTAGCATCCACACATCCATATGCGTCTCCGGCAGCAGGCGGCGGCGCGCGAGCTTGTCATTGGCGTAGTCCAGCCCGACGAAGGGCGGGACGATCGACACGCCGACCCCGTTCGCCACGAAGCTGCAGGCGGTCTCCGAAAGCGGGACTTCGATGCGGTGGCGCTTCTGCACGCCGTTGATCTGGAATGCGCGATCGATCGTCATCAAAGAGCAGTCGTCTCGGGCGAGCGAGATGAAAGGCTCGTTGCGCAGGTCCTCGATCCTGATCTCGTCCCGGCCCGCCAGCGGATGGCTCGCCGGAAGGATGCAGACCATCCTGAACCGCATGATCTTCTCGGCCCGGACATGGGGATGGTCGAAGGGCAGCACGCTGAGGCCGATATCGAGCTGCTGCGCGGCTACGAGCTCGGCGATCCGCGGGGACGAGCGGCTCTGCAGCGTGAAATGCAGGTCGGGCTGCTCGGCCAGGAAGGGCGCGAGGGCATGCGCGAGATAGCGCGTCGATAGCGCCGGCGGCGCCGTGACGCTGACCTCGCCCCATTCCCGGTCGCGCACCGCCCGGGCGAGCCGCGCAATACGCTCCGTGCCCGAAAACATGCGATCGACCTCGACTGCGAGCAGCCGTGCATCATGGGTTGGCGTCAGGCCGCCATCCGTCCGCACGAAGAGCTGAAAGCCGCAGGTATCCGCCAAGGCGCGTAGCAGCTTGCTGACAGCGGGCTGGGTGATGCCGAGCTTTTCCGCCGCCCGCGTCGCGGAGCCGGTCTGCAAAGTGGCGTGGAAGGCCTCGAGCTGCCGGATGTTCACGCGTCCACCGCCATATGAGATCTGGTTATATTGCTTCGATAATAATGCATTTGACAATCATATGGCGAGCCCGTCCTCTGAGCCATCCTTCCCGGTCGCCAGGGCGGGGCCGATCACGATAGCAGGCGCGTCCCCTCCCGGCAGCAGTCATCAGGAACGAGCATTATGAAGAAGGCGGCCGTCTACTCGCTTCTCTCCTTGCTGGCATGCACGCCAGTGCAGGCCGCCGTGCTGTCGGTCTGTCTGGAGGGCGCGCCGGAAATCTTCAATCCGCAGCTCACCAGCAGCGGCACCACGGCGACCGTGCTCGGCCAGATCTATGACGGGCTCGTCTCCGTGAAGAAAGGCGGCTCGGAGATCGAGCCCGCACTCGCGGAATCCTGGACCGTGTCCGGCGATCAGCGCACCTATACCTTCAAGCTGCGCAAGGGCGTAAAATGGCAATCCAACAAGAGCTTCACGCCGAGCCGCGACTTCGACGCGGATGACGTGCTCTTCACGTTCGACCGTATGATGAAGCCGGACCACCCCTATGCGAAGGTCAATGGTGGCAATTTCATAACCTTCAGCACGAAGCTCGCCGACGCACTCGAATCCGTCACCAAGGTCGATGCCCAGACGGTCGCCTTCCGGCTCAAGCAGCCGCTCGCACCCTTCGTCGGCATCATGGCGCACCAGTCGCTCGCCATCACCTCCGCCGAGTATGCCGAGGCGCTGGCTAAGGCAGGTGCGAAGGACCAGTTCGACCGGGATCCGGTCGGCACGGGGCCCTTCGCATTGCAAGCGTACCAGACCAACGCGGCCGTGCGATTGAAGCCCTTCGCCGAGAGCTGGGGCGCGCTGGCCGGTATTGCCGAACGCACGGCCAAGGTCGACGCGGCGGTGCTCGTCATCAGCACGGATGCTTCCGTGCGCCTGCAGCGCGCGCTGGCCGGCGAATGCCTGATCTCGCTCTACCCGAACCTCGCCGACCGGGAGATCATCGCCAAGAACCCGAACCTCGAGGTCGTGCAGACCCCGGTCCCCTCCGTCGGGTTCATCACCTTCAATTTCAAGGACGAGACGTTCAAGGACCAGCGGGTGCGCGAAGCGCTGGCTCATGCCATCGACATGAAGCCGCTGGTCGACGTCATCTATAACGGCATGGGCGTGGTCACGGGCTCCATCGTCCCGCCGGCGCTCTGGGGGCATGATGCCTCCGTCGGCGCTCACCCCTACGATCCGGCGAAGGCGAAAGCCCTGCTCGCGGCGGCAGGCTTCCCGAACGGGCTCTCGACCCAGCTCTGGGCGGTGCCGGTCTCCAGACCCTACATGCCGAACGGGCGGCGCGCGGCCGAGATGATCCAGGCGAATTGGGCCGCCATCGGGGTCAAGGCCGAGATCGTGACCTATGAATGGGGCGAGTACATCAAGCGTTCTCGTGCCGGCGAGGCCAAGATCGGCATGTTCGGCGGCATCTATGATTTCCCCGATCCCAGCCAGATCCCGAACAACTATTTCACCTGCGATTCCAGTGGAAAGCCGAGTCCCTCGAACATTGGCGCCTGGTGCAATGCCGAGTTCATCGGGTTGATGAACTCGGCCGGCACGATCAGCGATCAGGCCGAGCGCACGGCGCTCTACAAGAAGGCTCAGGCCGTATTCCATCGCGAGGTCCCCGCGGTCATCCTCGGCGGCGCCGACGACATCACCGCGGTCAACAAGCGGGTGAAGAACTTCATCCCCGCCATCTTCGGCGCAAGCCGGCTCTCCGGCGTCACCGTCGAGTGAGCGCGGCCTGAGCACCCGCGAACAGCCAAAGGAAACATCATGCGCGTCCTCGTCGTCGGCGCCGGCATCCTCGGAGCCAGCGCAGCCTATCATCTGGCGTCGCTCGGCGTTCAGGTCGACATCGTCGACGAGGCGCATCAGGGCAAGGCGACGATGGCGGGCGCCGGCATCATCTGCCCCTGGGCGACGAAGATCGACGAGCCGGAATGGTATCGGATGTATGCCTCCGGCGCACGTTACTACGAGACGCTGATCGGCGGGCTGACGGCGCGCGGCGAACGCGATCTCGGCTACGGCAAGGTCGGTGCGCTGGTGGTAGCGGAAGACCCGGCCGAGCTCGCAGCCGCGCGCGCCCGGATCGCAAGGCGGGTCGCGCAGGCCCCAGAGGCCGGAGCCGTCCGCGACCTCACCCCTGCCGAGGCGCAGGCCCTGTTCCCGCCGCTGCGGGACGACCTGGAAGCAGTCTACATCCCCGGCGGCGCCCGGGTCGATGCCCGGCTGCTCGCTGCCGCTATGATCCGCGCCGCGGTCACGATGGGCGCGAGCTACCGGCATGACCGCGTGACGCTCGCGCTCGACGGCGGCAAGGCGCGCGCCATCGACAGCGCGGGCAAGACCCTCGTCGCGGACGAGATCATCCTGGCCGGTGGCGCTTGGGCGCCCGAAATCCTGCGCCCGCTCGGCATCGACCATCCGGTGGCGCCGCAGAAGGGTCAGATCGTGCATCTGCGCCTGCCTGGCATCGCCACGGCGGCCTGGCCCGTGCTCCTGCCGATGAGCAGCCATTACATGCTGACCTTCGACGATTCCCGCGTCGTCATCGGCGCAACCCGCGAGGATGGCAGCGGCTTCGACTACCGCGTCACGGCGGCCGGCCAACACGAGGTGCTGTCGGCCGGGCTCGCGATCGCGCCGGGCCTCGCGCATGCGACCCATATCGAGACGCGGATCGGATTCCGCCCCTTCACGCCGCAGCACCGGCCGATCCTCGGGCGCATCCCCGGCATCGATGGCCTGACGGTCGGCAACGGGCTAGGCGCCGCCGGCCTGACGATCGGCCCCTTCGCCGGCAAGCTCCTCGCGGACCTCGTCGCGGAGCGGCCGCTGGAGATCGCCCTCGCCCCCTACGCTCCAGGGGCGGGCGCCGCCTGAAGCGGCCGCCATCGGACCAAGTTCACACAGCGAAAGAAGAGCCAATGATCAAGCGTCATCGCAAGCACCGCATCATGCACGGCGTCGTGGAGCATAACGGCGTGCTCTATGTCGGCGGCCATGCCGCCAACGACCTCTCGGTCGGCATGAAGGAGCAGACCCGCCAGATCTGCGACAAGCTCGACCAGGTGCTCGCCGAGTGCGGATCGGACAAATCGCAGCTTCTCTCCGCGCGCATCTACATCACCGACATGGCCCGCAAGCCCGAAATGGACGAAGCCTGGCTGGAATGGATCGATGGCGACGACCTGCCGTCGCGGGCGACGATCGGGGTCGCCGATCTCGGCACGCCGGAGCGCCTGATCGAAGTCGTCGTCGTGGCGGCGAAGGCTTAGAGAATCGGCTGAGAAGCAGCTCCCCCTCCCGAAAAGATCCAGAGCGCGACAGTGCACTGGATCGTCATCTTCTGGCTATGACGAACGAGTCCTGACCCTAGGAGCCTGTCCAACTCTGAGAGGGCGTCGATACTGACGAAGCTCCGTCCCGGTTGGGCAGGTCCAGAGATCGCGAGCGTGGTCATAGGCGAAGTCGGAGCGGCAGAGGCGCGCAGGCAATCGATGCGCACGCGTTATGCCATCCCAATCAGGCGGTCGATTTCGGCATCGTTAGCAACAAGATGGGCGATCAGCTGCCCGGCGTGAGGCACGCGTTGTCCGGCTCCTGCATAGGGAATAGCGCGCCTGACGAACGCAAAGAGCTGGGAGGTCACTGCGCCAAGAGGCTTGGCCTGCCGCATCTCGACAGCCTGCGCTGCCACCATGAGCTCCATGCCAAAGATCGAGCGGCAGAGCGTCGCCATGTCCGCCATCCGTCGCGCCGCGAGGCCGGCCATGCTGGCGCGGTCGAGATTGCCGTTGGAATGGCTGGAACTGGCCAGCTCGCTCACGACGGGCGCGCCGAGCAGCCGCGCTTCCGAGGTGATCGATTTGTGGAATTGCGCAAGACCGTTGAAGCCCGGCAGGCCGACGCCGTCTTCCTCGATGAGGCCGACATTCAAGCCCGACCAGAACGAATCCGCCTGCTTGGCCAAGCGTTCGGTCGAGCTGGTCACGACGGGCACCATCGCGAGCCGGGCGACATCCAGCGCCATCGCAAGGGCAACCATGTCGAAATTGGCGACCGAGACCAGCTGACGCTGCTCGATCGCGACGATCGGATTGTTCTGGCTTGCGCCCAGTTCGATGGCGAGCTGCTTGCCGGCGAAGGCGAAGCTGTCGGCCGCCGATCCATGAATCAGCGGCAATGAGCGGAAGCTGAGGGGATCCTGGAGGTGGCGCGGCCCGCCGGGTTGCATCAGGTAGCTGCCGTCGAGATAGGCCCGGATCGCACGGCCATGGCGCAGCACGCCGTCGAAGGGGCGGGAGTTCAGCGCGGCTTCCGAGACGATCGACGGATTGGCGGCGAAGCCCTCCATGCTGAAGGCGCCGGCCAGCGTCGCGAGATCTAGCATGCGTGTCAGGTCGTGGAAGGCGAGGGCTGCCGTGCCGATCGACAGCGCGCTGGAGTTCAGCAGGGCGAGCGCCTCGCCGGCTGCGAAATCATGATCCTTGTAGAGCTCCAGCGCGAGATCAGCGATCGGCGACATGTCGCTCTGGCCCATCGAACCCCAGAGATGGACATCGATCCGGCGATCCATATTGAGGGCGCCGACCAGAATCTCGGCCATGATCGGCCGCACGCCGAGATAGCCGGTCGCCATGCTGTTCAGCAGGACGACCATCATCGCCCGCACGGTTTCCGGAGAGGCGAGGGGGCCGTGCCCCATATTGTGAGTCAGGAGGAGCCGGCGATTGAATTCGGGGATCCGGTCGGGTGCGAGCATCGTGCCGGTCTTGGCGCCGACGCTGCTGGTGACGCCGTAGATCTTCTCGCCCTTGCGGACGACCTCGTCGACGACCGCGCGGGAATGGCCGATGCGTTCGATCGCCTCTGGCGTGAGAGACACATGCGCTCCGGAACGGGCGACTTGGGCGATCGCTTCCGGAGACAGGTTGCGGCCGGTGATCTCGACGATAGTCTGCATGATGATCCGTCTCGGCGGCGTGGCGGCGATCTGCGACCCGGAGCTTGCCCGCGGTGCTGTCGGGCTGCTCAAAAGGACAATAAGCTAGTTCATCGAATTAATGGCAGGCTTGCGGCTCGTCAATCGCCCGCCGTTGCGGTAGCGTGTCGATCGTCGCAGGTCGCATTGGGAGCCGCATGATCGTTCGCAGCGTTTCTTCGAAGCCGTTGGATTTCAAGCGCACCGGCATTTCCCGGTATCATCAGCTCGCCACGCTGTTCCGGCGCCGGATCGAGGCCGGGCAATGGCAGGTCGGGGAGCAGATCCCGACCGTCGACGAGCTTGCCACCGAATGCGGCGTGGCGCGGGCGACGATCCGCCAGGCCCTCGACCTGCTCGAAGACGAGGAGCTGATCGAGCGCTACCGGGCGCGCGGCACATTCGTGCGCCGGCGGCCGGCGGAGAACCTGTGGTGCGCGGTCGGCACGGATTGGTCGGGCCTGCTGCGCCCGAACTACGACGCGACGATCGAAATCCTCCATGACGAGCCCGATCGGGTGCTGAATGCCTTCGAGGGGCAGATCGGAACGCTCGCGCCGGCCTATCGGCATGTCCGGCGCCGGCATTGGCGGCACGGGCAGCCCTTCCTTCTCGCCGATCTCCATATCGACGAGCGGCTTCGCGATCGCATCACCCAGCGCGATCTCGAATCGAAGACGGCGCTGCGCCTGATTTCCGAAGTCGAGGGCATCGAGATCGCCGATGCGCGTCAGACCCTGACCATCGGCACGGCGGATATCGAGACCAGCGAGGCGCTCGGAATCTCCCTGGATTCTCCGGTCGCCTTCGTCCATCGGCAGGCGCTGGACCAGAACGACGTGCTGGTGCTCGACGCCAAGGGCATCTATCGCGGGGATGTCGTCAAATTCGACGTGAAGCTGCGCTAGAGCATTTTCGAGCGAAGCGGACACCGGTTCGCGTGAAGAAAACGCGACACAACAACAACCTTGCGCAATTCCGCGATTCGGAGAATTGCGGAATTGCGCAAGCGATCAGCTTCCCTTGAACTGTGGCGGCCGTTTTTCCAGAAAGGCACGCATTCCTTCTTTCTGGTCCTGCGTGTCGAAAAGCTGGACGAAGGCCTTGCGCTCCAGCGCGAGCGCCGTTTCCAGCGGCACGTCCTGTCCGAGCTGCACGGCTTCCTTGATCGCCAGGACCGAGAGCGGCGGCATCGCGGCCACGGTGCCGGCGATGGCCAGGGCACGGTCGAGGGCGCTGCCATCGGGCACGATCTCCGAGAGCAGGCCGGCCTGGAACGCTTCGGTCGCGGTCAGCGGGTCGCCCGTCAGGGCGAGCTTCATGGTTCGGTATTTGCCGATGGTGCGCAGCAGGCGCTGCGTGCCGCCGGCGCCGGGCATGATGCCGACGCGGATTTCCGGCTGGCCGAAGCGGGCGCCTTCGCCAGCGACGATCATGTCGCAGCACAGGGCGGTCTCGCAGCCGCCGCCGAGCGCGTAACCTTCGACGGCCGCGATCAGGATCTTCGGGCAGCGCCGCAGCACCGTGAACATCCGGTCGGTCGCGAGGGCCTGATGCTGGGCCGGGCTCATCGGCTCCATCTCGGCGATATCCGTGCCGGCGATGAAATAGCCGCCCGCGCCGGTCAGGACGATAACCCGCACGCTCGCATCCGCCTCGAGCGCCAGCACTGCGTCGGCGATGCGCGCCTTGATCGCGAGGTTCAGCGCGTTGCGCCGCTCCGGGCGATTCAGCGTGATGACCGCGACGCCATCGGATGGATGATGGACCGTGACGATCTCGGCCGTGCTCATTAGCGGCTCCCGAAGACCGGCTTGCGTTTCTCGGCGAAGGCGCGCTGCGCCTCCTTGGTGTCCTCGGAGGAAGCCAATGCCACGGTCTGCGACTGCTCGAAGCGATAGCCGTCGCGCAGTTCGAGACCCTCGGTGACATTGAAGGATCGCTTGGCCACCTGGACGGCGGAGGGGCTTTTCGAGGCGATCTCGCGCGCGATCTCCTGCGCCAGTCCGAGCAGACGCTCGGCCGGCACGCAATCCGAGGCGACGCCCATCCGGTAGAGCTCCGAACCGCGCACCCGACGCGCCGTGTAGATCAGCATTCGCGCATCGGATTCGCGAAAGAACCGCCTGACATGGCTGACGCCGCCGGCAAGCCCGACATCGACCTCGGTCATCGCGAAGAAGGCTTCCTCCGCCACGAGGACGATGTCGCAGCACAGGGCGAGCACGCAGCCGGCGCCGATGGCAGCGCCATTGACCGCGGCGATGACTGGCTTGGCGCATTCCATCACCGTGTCGAAGGAGGCGCGCACGAGGCGATTATGGCGCGGATAGGCGCCGGGCTCCTCCGCCAGGCCCGGCCGCTCCTTGAGATCCGCGCCGGCCGAGAAGGTCTTGCCGGCGCCGGTCAGCACGATCGCCCGCACATCGGCGCGGTCGCTCAGCATGTCGAAGACGGCGACGATCTCCTCCCGGAACTGGCGGTTCTGCGCGTTGACCGGGGGGCGATCGATCGTCACTGTCGCGACGAAATCGCTGACCTCGACCGTCAGGCATTCAAGAGCGTTGGCCATCTGAAACTCCGTATCGAACGCGGCCGCGAGGCGGCATCAGAACCCGTAGAGCTTGCGGGGATTGTCGACGAGGATCCGGTGCCGCAACCCTGCATCCGGAACCCATTCCGCGAAGAGATCGAGAAGGTGCCCGATATCGGGAGCCCGCTCGGCAAGGCGCAGATGCGGCCAGTCCGAACCCCAGACCACGCGGTCGGGATTGGCTGCGATCAAGGCATCATGGAACGGCCGGGCATCGGCATAATCCGGAAAATCCTGCGAGCAGCGGCACAGCACGAGCTTGATCCAGAGCCAGCCCTCCCGCAGGGCCTCGAGGATCGCCTTGAACGACGGATCGTCCAGACCGCGCGCGATCTGCAGGCCGGCCATATGGTCCAGCACGATCGGCAGGCCGCTGGCGCGGTACAGCGGCAGATTCGCGACATGCCGGTCTATCTCGGCCCAGATTTCCGCGTGCCAGCCTCTCGCCTGCATGCCGGGCGCCATGGCTGCGAGAGTTTCGGTGCCGACCGAGCCCGGGAAGGGGCCGGTTCCGCCGGGCACGGTCATGTCATTGAAGCGCAAGCCGCGAATGCCCGCCGCATGCCAGGCGTCGAGATCGGCTTGTGGCACCCGCTCGCTCGCGGCAGCGATGCCGCGCAAGCGGCCTTCACCTTGCATCAAGGCATCGACGATCGGAGCGGGATCTTCGCCATAGGCCCCTGGCTGGACGAGGACGCCACGGGTCAGGCCGATGCGCGCCAGCATGTCGCGATGCGCCGCCGCCGGAGCCAGCGGCGCGACGTAATGCATCGCGTGCGATACCGGGAAGCGCTCATAAGGCCCGAAGACATGCGCGTGGCAGTCGCAGGCGCCGGCCGGCAGCGTCCAGCCGGGCGCCCGATGCGACCTCGGGGCCACCGTCTCAGTCACGACGAGCTCCCTCGGACGCCCGCATCGAAGCCGGCAGGCGTGTCGGGCCGTCCTGCAATAGGGGCAGAGGCGGCGCCGCTCCGTCCGGCAGCGGAATTCCATGCGCGTTCAGCGTCATCGACACCATCGTGTAATAGCCGATCACACCGGTGAGTTCGACGGCGCCGCGCTCGCCCCAGCGCGCGACGATCGCCGCATGCACGTCGTCGGGAACGGTGCCGGTCTGCACGAGCAGGCGGGCATAGTCGTAGATCTCGCGCTCTTCGTCCTCGGCGAGGACCGGTGCCTCGCCCAGCCGGATGGCCTCGATGCAATCCGCGCCCAGGCCCGCGACCTTCGCGGCTTCCGCATGGATATGGAACTCCAGCTGGCTGTTCCAGTGACGCCCGACGACGATGATGGCGAGCTCGTTGAGCCTGGCCGGCAGCAGCGTCGAATAGCGCAGGAACTCGCCGAGCCTCGACCAGCGCGTGGCGAGCTCCGGGCTATGGATCACGGCGCGCAGCGGCCCGACCAATCGCCCGCGCGGCCCGGAGACGACCTCGTCATAGACCTTGCGCTGATCGGGCGTCATCTCATCGACGGCCGGGAGGTAGAGGCGCCCCATTCTGTGTTCCATCAAGCTTGTTCGGCCAGGCCGATATCGCGGAGGATCTCGTCGGTATGCTGCCCGAGCAAGGGCGGCGGACGATCGAACGCCAGCGGCTCGTTCTCGAAATTCAGCGGGCTGACGATCTGCGGAACCTTGCCGGCCAGCGGATGCGGCAACTGGCGCAGCATGCCCCGGTGCCTGACCTGGGGGTCGTCGAACACCTCCGGCACCGTGTTGATCGGTGCGCAGGGAACGCCGGCTGCATCGAGCGCTGCGATGAGCGTGTCGCGGTTGAGCCGGCCGAAAGCCGCCCGCAGCAGCGGATCGAGCAGGCTGTGATTGGTGACGCGCGCCGGGTTGGTGGCGAAGCGCGGGTCCTGCGCCCATTGCGGCTCGCCCAGGGCCTCGCAGAGCTTGGCGAACTGCCCGTCATTGCCCACCGCCAGCACGATGAAACCATCGGCGCAGGGGAAGACGTCCTGAGGCTGGATATTGGGATGGCGGTTGCCGCCGCGCACCGGAGCGCGGCCCGAGACCAGCCAGTTCATCGCCTGGTTGGCGAGGAAACTGGTCTGAACATCCAGCATGGCGAGGTCGATATTGTCGCCCTTGCCGGTCTCGTTGCGCCGGACCAGCGCGGCGAGCACGCCGACCGCGGTGTACATTCCGGTCATGATGTCGACGATGGGAACGCCGACCTTCTGCGGGCCGGCTCCCGGCATGCCGTCGCGCTCGCCGGTGACGCTCATCAGGCCGCCCATGGCCTGGATCGCAAAATCATAGGCCGCGGCGGATTTGCGCGGGCCGCTCTGCCCGAAGCCCGTCACCGAGGCGAAGATCAGGCGGGGATTGATCGCCTTCAGCGCCTCGTAGTCGAGCCCGTAGCGCGTGAGCGTCCCGACCTTGTAGTTCTCGACGACGATGTCGCTCTTGGCCGCGAGACGGCGGATGATATCCTGCCCTTTCGGGCTGGTGATATCGACGGTGATCGAGCGCTTCCCGCGATTGACCGAGAGATAATAGCCGGCTTCGCTGGTCGGGTTGCCGGCCTCATCCTTGAGATAGGGTGGCCCCCAGGCGCGGGTGTCGTCGCCGGCTTCCGGGCGCTCGACCTTGATCACGTCGGCGCCGAGATCGGCGAGGATCTGCGTCGCCCATGGGCCGGCCATGATCCGGCTGAGATCGAGGACCCGGACATGTGAGAGGGGACCTTGGCGCCGGATGTCAGCCATCGTCGCGGACCTCAGTGGCGATAGCCGAAGGCCGCTGGCGGAACGCATCGTGCCATTGCGCGAGCTTTGGGTGTCCAGCCCGCCAGTCGAGATCGGTGAAGCGGAAATCGAGATAGGACAGGCAGCAGCCGAGCGCGATCCCCGAGAGCGACAGCGGCCCCGGCGCGATCGGGCCGGCTTCGCTCTCAAAGCGCGCCAGAGAGGCCGATGCCTTGGTGGCGAAGCTCGACAGCCAATCCGCCGTCTGCCGCTCCGTGGGTTTGTTGCGCTCGTTGCGCCAGAGGATCAGCAGGTCGAGAAAGCCGGTCGCCAGCGCATGACGGCTGAGCTCGCTCCAGCGCTCCGGCCCCGTAGCGGGGATGATGACCCCGCCACCGGCCAGTGAATCCAAATATTCGCAGATCACTCCTGAATCGATCAGCGCCGAGCCGTCGGCGAGCACCAGCGTCGGAATCTTGCTCAGCGGATTGTCGGGCAGCAGGTCCGGGTTCGGCTTCGTCATCTGTACGACCGTGCGCCGCAGCGTCAGCCGATCGGTGAGGCCCAGCTCATGCGCGGCCACCATCACTTTCCGCACGAAAGGCGATCGCGGCGACCAGTGAAGTGTCAAATCGCCCATTGCACGCTCCCAGCCCGATCGGCGCAGATCTATTAGTTCAGTTTTATGGCCTATAACAACCCGGAGCTGATCTGTCGAGCGCGATGGCTGATCGGTCTGCCGGCCACGGGCGCAGATAGGCTCGCAAATCATGCGGAAGCGTGTGGTGAAGGAGCTCTCAAGGTCGAGCGGCGGCCGCGGTTGACGATGATCCATTACGGCAATAGGCTAGTCTTATGTCCTTTTAAAAAATGGGCGGGAGGAAACGATGAAGGCAATCCATGCTGCTTTCGCGGCGGTGGCGATCATGGGCGCGGCGGTATCGGCGCAGGCCGGCACGCTCGAGAAGGTCAAGGAGCGCGGCGAGCTCATCTGCGGGACGAGCCCGGGCGTTCCCGGCTTCTCGCTGCCGAATGCGCAGGGACAATGGGGCGGGCTCGATGTCGACCTCTGCCGCGCCGTCGCCGCGACGGTCCTGGGCGATGCCAGGAAGGTCAAATACATCTCGCTCAATCCGAAGGACCGCTTCGCGGTCGTCCAGTCCGGCGAAGTCGACGTGCTCTCGCGCCAGACCACCTGGTCATTGTCGCGCGACACGACGCTCGGCCTGTCCTTCTCGGCGATCACCTATTTCGACGGCCAGGCGCTGATGGTCAAGAAATCGATGAACATCAAATCCGCCAAGGATTTGGGCGGCGCGACGGTCTGCGTCCAGGGCGGCACGACCACCGAACTGAACATCGCCGACTTCTTCCAGAAGAACGGACTGAAATACGAGCCGGTGAGCTTCGCCTCGGGCGACGAGGCCATCAAGGCGTTCGAGACCGGCCGCTGCGACGTCTTCACCACCGATGCGTCGGCGCTCTACGCCTATCGCCTGAAAGTGGCCAACGGGCAGGATTTCGTGATCCTGCCCGAGCTGATCTCGAAGGAGCCGCTCGGACCGGCCGTGCGCCGTGGCGACGAAGCCTGGGCCAATATCGTCCGCTGGGCGCATTACGCCATGGTCAATGCCGAGGAGCTGGGCCTCACCTCGGCCAATGTCGACGAGCAGCTGAAATCGGCCAATCCCGAGATCAAGCGCTTCCTCGGCGTCGACGGCAATCTCGGCGAAGGCCTCGGGCTGACCAAGGATTGGGCCTACCGGATCGTCAAGCAGGTCGGCAATTACGGCGAGAGCTACGAGACATATCTCGGCCCGTCCTCGCCGCTGGGCATCCCGCGCGGCGCCAACAATCTCTGGTCGAAGGGCGGCCTGCAATATGCCCCGCCGGTCCGCTGACAGGCGCGCCGCTTCCTGAAGCGCCCTGCGAAAGCGGGGCGCGATCGCCTTTCTACTCCTGGTGGGGACCAGGCGACCCGTCAACCTGATCCAAGAACGACAAAAAAGGGGAGATTTGAAATGAAAGCGTCGAGCCTGAAATGCCTGGCGGTCATCGCCGCCTTGCTGGGCATGGCCATGACCGAGGCAGCCGCCCAGAGCTATCCGACAAAGCCGGTCCGCATGATCGTGCCCTTCGCGCCGGGCGGGCGGGTCGAGGCCGTCGCGCGCCTGATCGCGGACGCCCTCAGCAAGGATCTGGGCCAGCCCTTCCTGGTCGAGAGCCGCCCGGGCGCCGGTGGCGCGACGGGCGCGGACTTCGTCGCGAAGGCGCAGCCCGATGGTCATGTGCTGCTGCTCTGCTCGGCCGGCGTGCTCTCCATCCTGCCGAATGTCGACAAGAAGCTGCCTTATGATCCGGTGAAGGATTTCACGCCGGTGGCGCGGCTCATCGAGGGCTTCACCTTCATCGGTGCCTATCCCGGTCTGCCGGCGAAATCGATGGCCGAGCTCGTGGCGCTGGCGAAGCAAAAGCCGAACAGCATCGGCTATGCCTCCAGCGGTGTCGGGACCTACAGCCATCTGGCGGGCGAACTCGTCAGCATCGCATCCGGCGCGGCGCTCAAGCATGTTCCCTATCGCGGCAGCGGCCCGGCCCTGAACGATATCGTGGCGGGGCATATCCCGCTGATGATCGGCGGCGAGCTCGGCGAGCTCGCCAAGGCCGGGAAGATCCGCATCCTCGCCACCACCAACGAGAAGCGCTCGCCGGAATTCCCGGATGTCCCGACGATGAAGGAAAGCGGCTTTCCGCAATTCGTCGCCCATTCCTGGGTCGGCCTCGTCGGCCCGGCGAACATGCCAGCAACAGTCGCCGACAAGCTCAACGTGACGCTCGCGCGGGTCATGGCGGACCCTGCGACGCAGGAGAAGCTGCGCGGGCTCGGCGGGGAGCCGGCCTATCAGCCGGCGGCCGATTTCGGAAAGACCGTGGCGCAGGATCGCGACATCTATGCCGAGATCATCGCCAAGGCAGGGCTCAAGTTCGAGTGAGCCCGCAGCGCTTCAGCCGTTGAACACGAGCCCCGTGCCGACCCCACCCGGCACGGCGACTGTTCCTGCTTCCAGATGCAGCCCCGAGAACAGGTCGTTGTCGAGCAGCGCCATCTCGGAGAACTCGTGCGGAAAGTGCGGAGGCGGCAGGCTCGCCGCCAGATGCAGCGTATGGGCATGGACGATGCTCGAACCGAAGACCGCGCCGAAACGGAAATCGACATTCGCGGCACGGCAGATCGCGATCGCCTGCGCGGTGCGGCTCGGGCCGCCATGATTGAGAATGCGCAGATTGATCGAGGCGACATGGCCGGCCTCGACGATCCGCAGGATCGACTGGAGGTCCTGGGCGCTCTCGTCCGCTTCGACGGGAATGTCGAGCGCGGCGGCCACGGCGATCAGGCTCTTGAAGTCGCGGGCGGAGGTGGGCTGCTCGACGAGCGCCAGGCCATAGCGGGCCATGGCGTTGATGGTGCGCACCGCCAGCTTCGGCGGGTAGGATTCATTGGCGTCGATCATCAGCGCGATATCCTGCCCGACCGCCGCGCGCACATCGCGGACGCGCGCGATATCGAGTTCCGGCTCGCCGGACACCTTGACCTTCAGGTGCCTGAAGCCGGCCTCCGCCAGCTCCGCGGCGACCTCCGCCATGCGCTGCGGCGATTTCAGGGGGATGATGCGGGTATTGGCGAAGCGCTCCTGCCGCTTGCCGCCATACAGGTCGTGCAAGGGGATGCCGAGTGCACGGGCCCGCAGGTCAAGCAAGGCGCACTCGATTCCGGCCTTGACCGGCAGGGCGCCATGGAGCCGTCGATCCAGTCCGTCCATGATGGCGCCGATCGCTGTCTCGTCCTGTCCGACCAGGCCCTCGCAGAGATGATCGAAGGTCGCCTTCACGACGGCGAGGGGCTCCGTCCATGGCGGCATCGCGCGGATATAGCCGTGGCCTTCAACGCCCCGTCCGTCCGCTATGACGATGGCAAAGCCCCGGATCCCCGCGAGCGGCCCCTGCGCAAAGCGCCATTCGGGATCCGTCAAGCGCTGGTCGATCGCGACCGTCCTGATTGTCTGGATGGGCATCTGGCCTCCCGAACCTTCCACACGACCCGCATGCCATCGGCTGGCTTGCCTGCTTAGCAATAGTATATAAAACTAGTCTATAGGCATAATGAGAGCTGCGCCTTTTCCGGGAGCGAGACGTCATGCAAGAGCAGAACGAAACTGCCCCCCAAAGCCTGGCAGAGTCCGGCCCGGAAGCAAGGAGCGCCGGGAGCGATCTCGCGGCTGGACTGATGTTCGGCGCGCTGGGGCTCGCGGCCCTCTTCATCGGCCGCAGCTATCCGGCCGGAAGCTCGCTGGATATGGGGCCGGGCTACATACCGCGCGCCGTCGCAGTGGGCCTGTTCGGCACCGGACTCCTGCTCGTCGTCAAGGGCGCGGCATGGCGCCCAAGGCGGTGGCCGGCCTTTCCGCTGCGCGCAGCAAGCGGCGTCAGCCTGGCGATTATCCTGTTCGGCATGCTGATCGAGCGCGCCGGCCTGTTCGTTGCCTGCCTTGCCTGCGTTCTGGCGGCAGCGCTCGGTGATCCGCAGGCGCGCTGGCGGGAGGTCCCGGTCGTCGCGGTGATCTTCTCTGGCTTTGCCGCGGTGCTGTTCGGCTATGTCCTCAGGCTTTCGGTTCAGGTCTGGCCGCTGTGAGCGACATCGTCTCCTCCATCGCCGGCGGGCTGGCCGTCGCGGCGACCCCGATCAACCTCTGGTACTGTTTCGTCGGCGCGCTGATCGGCACCCTGATCGGTGTTCTGCCGGGCCTGGGGCCGATCGCCACCATGGCGATGCTGCTGCCGCTGACCTATTACCTTGAGCCGACCGGCGCCCTGATCATGCTCGCCGGCATCTATTACGGTGCACAATATGGCGGCTCGACCACCGCCATCCTGATGCGATTGCCCGGCGAATCGTCCTCCGTCGTCACCTGCCTCGACGGCTACGAGATGGCGCGCAGGGGCCGGGCGGGCACGGCGCTTGCCACCGCGGCGCTTTCTTCCTTCCTGGCGGGCACGATCACGACCCTGCTGATCGCCTTCTTCAGCCCCGCCCTGACCGCGGCGGCGCAGCGCTTCGGGCCGGCCGAATATTTCTGCCTGATGGTTCTCGGCCTGATCGCCGCCATCGTGTTCGCGCAAGGCTCGCTGCTGAAATCGATCGGAATGATCCTGCTGGGGCTGCTGCTCGGCTCGGTCGGGGCCGACGTCAATACAGGCCTCGATCGCTTCACCTTCGGCGTCAACGAATTGCGGGACGGCATCGGCATCGCAGCCCTGTCGATGGGGGTCTTCGGCATTGCCGAGGTGGTGCTCAACCTGGCGCGACCGCAGGAGGAGGGCGGGCGGACGCAGCCCGTTTCGGCGCTGCGCCTGACCGCCGAAGACTGGCGCCGGGCCTGGCCGGCAGCCCTGCGGGGCACGGGTATCGGCGCGGTGCTCGGCATCCTCCCGGGGGGCAGCGCGATGCTGGCTTCCTTCGCCGCCTATTCGACGGAAAAGAAGCTGTCTTCGTCGCCCGAGCAGTTCGGCCACGGCGCGATCGAAGGTGTGGCCGGCCCGGAGGCCGCCAACAATGCCGGTGCGCAGGCTTCGTTCATCCCGATGCTGGCGCTCGGCATTCCCAGCAACTCGGTCATGGCGATGATGGCAGGCGCCATGCTGATCCACGGTATCGCGCCGAGCCCGAATCTGTCCGTGGCGCAGCCGACGCTGTTCTGGGGGCTGATCGCATCCATGTGGGTCGGCAATCTGATGCTGCTCGTGATCAACCTGCCGCTCATCGGCTTATGGGTTCGGTTGCTGCAGGTGCCCTACCGCCTGATGTTCCCGGCGATCCTGCTGTTCTGCTGCATCGGCATTTACTCTGTGAACATGAGCGTCTTCGAAGTCGTGATGCTGGCGGCGTTCGGTCTGGCCGGCATCATCCTCACCCTTCTGGATTGTCCGCTTGCGCCGCTGGTGCTTGCTTTCATCCTGGGGCCGGCGATGGAGGAAAACCTGCGCCGCGCGATGCTCATCTCGGGCGGCGATGTCCAGATCTTCGCAAGCCCGATCTGCATCGCTCTGCTTGTCGCCACGGCCGCACTGCTCGTGATGATCCTCCTCCCATCCTTCCGGCGTACGCGGTCGAGGATGGTCGATGCGTAACGCCATGCGCATGCAAGGGGGCGCCAAGGCCAGCCGGTCGATCCCGCTTCGCGAACAGGAAGCGGGCTGGCTCGGAGGCTGTGGATCATCGCCGGGAAGGCGAGGGGCCGTCGCGACGACATCGGAGACAACGACATGACCAGCCCGTCTCTCCTCACCAATCGTCTGGAGCCTCTGGCGGAGGACACGGTTGGTCCCTACTATCCCTATTCCTTCGTCGACGACGATCGGAGCGACCTGACGCGCCTCCATCACGGGCTCAGCGTGGGGCCGCAGGGCAAGCCGATCATCCTGCGCGGGCGCCTTCTCGATTGCGAGGGACAGCCGGTCGACGACGCGCTGCTGGAATTCTGGCAGGCCAACGCGGCCGGAATCCTGCGGACACCCGACGCGCCGGACCACCCGCTGCTGGACCCGTATTTCGACGGGTACGGCCGGCTGGTCACGACCCTGGAACCGTTCGTCTTCAAGACCATCAAGCCCGGCGCGATCGCCGCCGGAAACGGCATGGGCGCACGCGCGCCGCATATCACGCTGACGATCTTCTCCGACGGGATCACCCGGCTGGTCACGCAGATCTTCTTCGACGACGAGCCTGAGGCAAACGCGCGCGACCCCTTGCTCGAAAGCCTGCCGGCGGAGCTGCGCGATCGACTCGTTGCCAGGCTGACGTCCAACCCGAGCGACGGCCCCGCGATCTACGAGATCGCGATCGTGATGCGCGGTGAGGGCGAGACCCCATTCTTCGACGATCTTTCGAGCTGACGAACGGCGGAGCACGCTCATGATCATGAACCGAGGACGGCTGATGCTGCCCGGCCCGACCGACGGGGCGGCGGAACGGCGCGTACCGAGCGAGCGCCTGCATCTCATTCCCCAGGCGGCCCGCCTGAGCTTCGTCCCATGGGTCACCGATCTGCCGGGGCTCAAGCTCGGCGAGAACGACCTGACCCGCATCGCGCCCGGCCGCCCGCAGGCCGAAGGCGAGGTCATCGAGATTTCCGGCCATGTCTTCGACGCGTTCGGGCGCCCCGTCCGCAACACGCTGATCGAGATCTGGAACGCCAACAGATGGGGGCGCTACGCCCATGTGAAGGACCCGGTCCGGGAGCGCCTCGATCCGAACTTCCTCGGCTTCGGCCGAACGATGACGGACGATCAGGGACGCTACCGCTTCCGCACGATCCGGCCCGGTTCCTATCTGGCGCGCCCCGACATCGACCGCTGGCGGCCGTCCCATGTCCATGTCTCGGTCCGCGGCGGCTCGGCTCGCCTGATCGCGCAGATGTATTTCGAAGGCGACCCCCACCTCGCCCGCGACCCGATGTTCATTCTGCTTGGCGAGGCGCAACAGCGGCATTTCGGACAGGCTGCCGGGAAGGGGGTCCATGGCGAGGCTCTGTATCGATGGGACATCGTGATCGGTGGGCGCAACGCCAGTTACTTCGAGAACTGAGCAAGCGGCAGGTCATGACACAACCTGCCGCTGCGGTGCCAGCCAAGCTCGTACCCCGCGCGGGTGATCAGCCGGCTGCGGATGTCGCGGCTCAGCGCGCGAGCACGAGCCGGACCCGGGTCATGCCGCTGTCCCGCGCTACGATGAGTTCGCCGCCATGCACCGTCGCCACTTCTGCCGCGATCGCGAGGCCTAGACCCGAGCCGCGAGAGGCGGGGCCCTTGACGAAAGGCTGGATGAGCTCCGCCGGTGAAGCGGGAAAGCCGTCACCATCGTCGGCCACCTCGATCCAGGCTTTGGTTTCGTCAGCGCCGACCGTGACGAGAAGGCGGCTTCGGGCGCCGTGTTTCAGCGCATTGTCGATGAGATTGCTGAGAGCTTCACGCAGGCTCACGGCATCGCCGTTGGCCATCGGCGATGTCTCGGCCGGCGCGAATGCGATATCGATTTCGCGGGGCAGCGAAAGTGGCACAGCCTTGGCAAGCACGGCCTTGGCCAGCTCGTTGAGATCGACCGGCGCGGTGACGGCGGCATCCCTCCGGTGGATCACCATCGCATGGTCGAGCAATTGCCCGGTGAGGCGGCCGAGCTCGGCCGTGCGCTCATGGATCCGCTTGACGGTATCGGCCTTGCGTCGCGAGGCCGGCGTGCCGATCAGGATTTCGACCTGGGCATCGAGCGCGGCGAGCGGCGTGCGGATCTGATGGGCGGCATCGGCGATGAAGCGCTGCATGATCGCCATCCGCTCGGACAGGCGGCGCATGAAATCGTCGATGGCCTCGACGAGATTGCGGATTTCCAGCGGCGGCTCGGCCTTGATCGGACGCAGATCATCCGGCCTCCGTGCGGCGATCTCGCGTTCGATCCGGGTGAGCGGTTTCAGGGCGAGCGTCACGGCATAGGCGGCCGCGAGCAGAGCCAGCACGCTCATCACGGCGATGACGCCGAGCGCCTTCAGCGTCAGATCGCGCGCAAGCGCACGCCGCGCCTCGGTCGTCTGGGCAACGACGATCGTCGCCCAGTTGTCGGTTCCGGCCAAGTCGATCTGGCGGGCCAGCGTCGCGATGCGAACGTGCTGGCCCTGATAAAGCCCATCTTCGAGCACGACGCCGGCTTTGACATCGACAGGATCGGCGGCCGAGGCGAGATCCTCGTAGCCGGCGACCACGATGCCGCGGGGATCGACCACCTTGTAGAAGACGAGGTCGTAATCGGCGAGCGTCGCAATCGTCGACACGGGCGGATCGACCGCGACGACACCGCCCTGGACATAGACATTCTCGGCGATCTGCACCGCGCCGCCGCGCAGCAACCGGTCATAAGCATGCTGGGCGGCGAGCGAAGACGAATGCCAGGCGGCAGCGCCGAGCACGACCGCGCCCGCCGTGAGCACCACCGTGAGCACGGCGATGATGCGGAAGCGCAGCGACAGGCGCAGCTCAGACAACCGCAAGCTGATACCCCAATCCGCGCAGGGTCCGGATCTCCACCGAGGCATCGGCCAGCTTGCGGCGCAGGCGCGCGACGAACTGCTCGACCGCGTTGGGGCTGGCCTCCTGGTCGAAGTTGAAGAGCTGCTCGACCAGCTCCTCCTTCGGCACGATCCGGTCGGGACGGGCCGCAAGGATTTCGAGAACGGTCAGCTCCCGCCGTGTCAGGTTGAGCGGCCGATCATTGATGCTCGCGACACGCCCGGCCCGGTCGATGACGAGCGGCCCAACGCGCAGCAGATTGTCGGACTGGCCGGCGCTGCGGCGCAGGAGTGCCCGCGCACGGGCTTCGAGCTCGCCATAGTCGAAAGGCTTGATCAGGTAGTCGTCGGCGCCGAGATCGAGCGCGCCGACGCGCTCGTCGACCGCCGAGCGGGCCGTCAGCACCAGCACCGGCGTCTTCAGCCGGCGTGCCCGCATCTGCCGGAGCACCGCCAGGCCGTCCTGGCCGGGCAGGCTGAGATCAAGCACCACGAGATCATAGGCCTGCACCGCCAGGAGCTCGGAGGCCGTGATGCCATCCTGCTCCCAATCGACGGCGTGGCCCATCTTCTCCAGCCGCATCACCACGGCCTCGGCGATATCGGCGGTGTCCTCGACGACCAGTACGCGCAAGCGGATAGGTCCTTTCACTCGTCAGTGCCGTTACGGCGCCTCAGTCAGGTTCACGTCAGCTTGGCAGGCTATCCCATCTCTCAAGCGCCCATAAGTGCGCAGGGAAACCAAACAAGGGAGAGTGCATGCTGGCCCCGTTCGACGCTGCAACTGCGACTCCGCTCCTCTCGGTCAAGGGCGTGACGCTGCAATACAAGACGCCCGACGTGGTGGTGACCGCGACGCGGCGCGTCTCCTTCGATGTCTATCCGTCAGACCGTTTCGTGCTGCTCGGGCCGTCCGGCTGCGGCAAGTCGACCCTGCTCAAGGCGATCGGCGGCTACCTGACACCGGTCGAGGGTGAGATCAGCCTGAAGGGCCGCAAGGTCTCCGGCCCCGGCCCGGACCGGATGATGGTGTTCCAGGAGTTCGACCAGCTCCTGCCCTGGAAGACGGTGCGCGAGAACGTCGTCTTCGCGCTGACCGCCTCTGGCCGCGCGAGCCAGGCCGAGGCCGAGGAGCGCGCCCGCTCCTATATCGACAAGGTCGGCCTGACCAAGTTCATCGACAGCTACCCGCATATGCTCTCCGGCGGCATGAAGCAGCGCGTCGCCATCGCGCGGGGCATGGCGATGGAGCCGGACGTGCTGCTGATGGACGAGCCCTTCGCCGCGCTCGACGCGCTGACCCGCCGCAAGATGCAGGACGAGTTGCTGCGGCTCTGGGACGACACCAGGTTCACCGTGCTCTTCGTCACCCACTCGATCGAGGAAGCGATCAGGATCGGCACCCGCATCCTGCTGCTCTCGCCGCATCCCGGCGAGGTCAAGGCCGAGCTCAACAGCGTGCCGCCCGAGGAGATGGGCACCGGCAAGCAGGCCGCGCTCGAAACCCGCATCAACGACATGCTGTTCGCGCATCATTGAACCGGAGGAGACCGACATGACCGATCTCGTCAGCTTCCGTCCGGAAATCCTCCGCGACGTCAATTCCAGCGATGCCCCCGTGGTCGCCAAGACCATCGGCTGGGTCGAGCGGGTCTATCGCCTCGGCTTCGTTCGCAAGGGCCTGATCCTGGCCGTGCTCGCCCTTGCCTGGGAGCTCTATGGCCGCTGGCTCGGCAACCCCTTGCTGTTCCCGACCTTCGGCCAGACCGTCCAGGCCTTCGTCGAGAACATCGTCAACGGCGTCATTCCGCAGCGCATGCTGGTCTCGCTGCAGACGCTGGTGATCGGCTACGGAATCGGCATCGGGCTCGCGGCCCTGCTCACGACGCTGGCGATCGGCTCGCACATCGGCGCCGACCTGCTGGAGACGCTGACCTCGATGTTCAACCCGCTGCCGGCGATCGCGCTCCTGCCGCTGGCTCTGATCTGGTTCGGGCTCGGTACCGGCAGCATCATCTTCGTCCTGGTGCATTCGGTGCTCTGGGCGATCGCGCTCAACACCCATGCCGGCTTCCGCTCGGTCTCGAACACGCTGCGCATGGTCGGGCAGAACTACGGCCTGCGCGGCCTGAAGCTGGTGCGGCTCATCCTGATCCCCGCCGCCTTTCCGGCAATCCTGACCGGGCTCAAGGTCGGCTGGGCCTTCGCCTGGCGCACCCTGATCGCGGCCGAGCTCGTCTTCGGCGTCTCCTCGGGCTCGGGCGGGCTGGGCTGGTTCATCTTCGAGAACCGCAACCAGCTCGAGACGGCCAACGTCTTCGCCGGCCTCTTCACCGTCATCCTGATCGGCCTCTTCGTCGAGAACGTCATCTTCGCCACCATCGAGCGCAAGACGATCCGCCGCTGGGGCATGCAGCACTAAAACCTGAATTCACAAGGCCGAACGGCCACCAATCGGAGGAGAATACCCATGGCATTCAAGACATTCCTGCGCACCGCCTTCACCGTCGCTGCGCTCGGCGCGGCGCTGGCCACCGCCCCGGCCCGCGCCGAGGTCTCGGAAGTCCGCATCTCCAAGGGCTTCGGCATCCTCTACCTGCCGTTGATCGTGATGCAGGACCAGCAGTTCCTGGAGAAGCGCGCCAAGGCGGCGGGCCTCGGCGACGTCAAGGTGAACTGGCTGATGCTCGATGGCGGCAACGTCATCAACGACGCGATGATGGCCGGCACGCTCGATTTCGCCGGCACCGGGGCACCGGGCTTCGTCACGCTCTGGGCCAAGGCCAGGGGCATTCCGGGCGTCGAGGTCGTCGGCGTCTCCGGCATGAGCTCGACGTCGCTCTGGCTGATGTCGAACAAGCCCGAGCTGAAGTCGCTGAAGGATTTCGGCGCGGCGGACAAGATCGCACTGCCCGGCATCAAGACCTCGCTCGCCGCCGTTGTGCTGCAGATGATCGCGGCCAAGGAATTCGGCGACGCCAACTACGCCAAGATGGACCCGATGACCGTGAGCCTGCCGCATCCGGAGGCGCTCGCTGCGCTCATCGGCGGCAAGACCGAGATCAAGGCGCATTTCACCTCGCCGCCCTTCCAGTACATCGAGGCCAAGAGCCCCGGCATCCACCGCGTGCTCAATTCGGTCGACTATCTCGGCAACCTGACGCTCGACGTCACCTTCGCGCCGAAGAAGTTCGTCGACGCCAATCCGAAGATGACCCAGGCCTTCATCGACGCGATGGACGACGCCAACGCGCTGATCGACAAGGACAAGAAGCTCGCGGCCGAGATCTTCGCCAAGAGCTCGAAGGTGAAGGTCGATGCCGCCGAGGTGCAGCAGATGATCGAGGACAAGGACTCGCGCTTCACTGCGACGCCCGAGGGCGTGATGAAATTCACCGAGTTCATGCACAAGGCCGGCTCGATCAAGGTCAAGCCCGCCAAGTGGAGCGACATGTTCGTGCCGCAGCTCGCCGGCCGTTCGGGCAGCTAGGTCCTCGTAAGCGAGGCATCCCACGCCGCCACGTCACCCGTGGCGGCGTCGTTTCACCAGCGCAGGCAGCGCGGCAGGATGAACGCGCCGAGCGCGGCAACGATCGCGGTTGCGAGCGTGTACCAGGTCGCCAGGAAGGGCGCCGTATCGTCCGGACAATGCAGGCTGTAGGCGACGGTCGCCAGCCCGGCCGAGGCGAGGCCGGCACAGGCCCCCGTCAGGGTGCCATCGACCGGTGCGCCGCGACGCGCCAGCACCAGCAGCACGATGAGCGGCAGCAGCGCGTAGAGCGGCACCGCGATCAGGCAGGCTCGCCAGTGCCGGCCGAAGATAAGCAGACCCCATTCCGCGGCCGGCGCCTGCGCCAGCGTCAGAAGGGCCCAGCCCGCCGCCGCCAGAAGCGGGACTGCAATGAGCGGCAGGCGCCGCGCGGGCTTCAGGCCCGGTCGCAGGCTGGCCTGGAACAGCGCGAGCGCAATGATCGCGACACTGGCCCCGAACGCGGCCTTGGCAAGGACTGGCGGCGTCATCCAGGCGCTGGTGAGATCGGGCCGGGTGCCGAGCGTCATCAGGACGAGCCCGGCCGTGGCCGCGAGCGCTGCAAGCGCGCAGAGCCAGGTCGCGCGGCGCAACCAGCCGGTATCCACCGGTCGGTTGCTGGCGCTCATCAGGGAGATCAGATCGTTGGTCTGCATGTCTCGATCTTCGAAGATGTTGCGGCTGACCGGAAGTTCGCGAAGAGCCGGCGAAACGTTACGCGCAGTGTTGGTGAAGCAAGGCGCTGCATCATGGCCCCATCCGTCGTTTCGACAGGAATTTCGCCATGGCCTGCAGGCCGCGATGGATCGCGACCTTGGCGGCGGTCTCGGTCATGCCCGTCGCCTGGGCCGCCTCGGCCACCGTCGCGCCCTGGAGCTTGACCCTGTCGATCAGCCGGCGCGTGCGTTCCGGCAGCGCGGCCATGGCACGGGCGAGGTCGAGCCGCGCCTCGGCCGCAACGCCCTCGGGCGGGCCGGCGAGCTGGTGCGCTTCGTCTTCGAGCGGCAATGCCCCGGCGTGGCGGCCGGAACGACGCAGATGATCGACCAGCTTGTAGCGCGCGATCGCATGGGCCCAGGCCGTCACCGGGCTTGAAGCATCATAGGTGTGGCGCGACAGATGCAGCGCCAGCAGGGTCTCCTGCAGCACGTCCTCCGCCTCGCTGGCCTCCATCCGGCCGGCGCGGGCCAGCATCTGGCGCAGATAACCGCGCAGCCTCACGCTGATGGTGTCGAGGAAAAGGCGATAGGCTGCGGCATCTCCGGCAAGCGCCGCGAGGAAGACCGGTCGGAGCTGGGTTTCAAGCTCTTGCAGAGACACGTCTTGCGCTTGTTCGCAGGGGGGATTCGTAACGCAATTCCGTTGCATGGCGGCCGCCGGCTCACAAGTCCGCGATGCCGAGATGAAGCGCCGGCTCGCCCCGGCTACGCTCGCGCGCAGGGGCAGGCTTCACCGAAGCAGTGGAGAGATCGCACATGGCATCGAGGCTAGGGCTCGCCGGTGCGCTGGCCGGTTTCGTCCTGGCGGCATCGGCCGCCCCGCAGACGCCGGCCCCCGTCCAGTCCCGCGATGCCTGCCCGGCGGATACCGGCTGCAGCGTGGCGAGCGGCGGTTATCGCATCGTGCTGCCCCCGCAGGCGTCGGCAGGGCGGAAGATCGGCGCGATCATCTATTTCCACGGCTATCAGGGTTCGGCCGAGGAGGTGATCGCCGATCCCGGCCTCGTCGCCGTCGCCCACCGCCTCGGGGTCGCCTTGATCGCTCCCGATGGCGTCGGCCGGTCATGGTCCTTTCCGGGTTCGCCCGCAAGGCAACGCGACGAGTTCGCCTTCGTCGGGCAGGTTCTGGATGATGTCGTCGCGCGCTTTCCCATCGATTCCGGCCGCATCCTCGCCAGCGGCTTCTCGCAGGGCGGTTCGATGGTCTGGTATCTCGCCTGCCGGATGCCGCGGCGCTTCGCCGCCTTCGCGCCGATCGCCGGTGCCTTCTGGGAGCCTTTGCCGGAAAGCTGCGACGGCCCCCGCCGGCCGCTGATCCATGTCCATGGCACGAGCGATATGACCGTGCCGCTCGCCGGCCGCAGCCTCCGCCAGGGCTCCAGGCAAGGCGATGTCTTCAAAAGCCTCGCGGTTTTCGCGCCGGGCGGCTGTACCGCAGGCTGGGCGGAAGCTGCGCGCGCCGCTCTTGCGCCGGAAGTCCTGGCCTGTCGGGTGGCGACCGGTTGCGGCGGCACGGCGCGGCTGGAACTCTGTCTGCACGCTGGCGGGCATATCGCCGATGCGGTCTGGGTCGAACGCGCCTGGCGGCTGACGATGCCGCCGCCCGCTTCGGCCCTTGGTCTCACGTCTCCGTGATCGTGTAACCAAAGCGGGCTCCCGCGCGATTTCACCCGCATAGCCGCTGCAGCGGCGAAGCGGAGAGAGATGATGCGTCACGAACGGATAGCGGCCGCGGAGCCGGCCGGAGCCGATCCGGCGGGCTTCGTGACCGGCGCCGATCTCCTGGCTGCCCAACTCGGGGCGGCGGGTGCGACCCACGCTTTCGGCATCCCCGGCGGCGAAGTGCTGGCCTTGGTCGATGCGCTCGAACGCGCCGGCCTCCGCTTCGAGCTGGCCCGGCACGAGAACGCCGCCGGCTTCATGGCCGAGGGCCTCTGGCACGCCACCGGCGCGCTGCCAGTCCTGGTCGCGACGCTCGGCCCCGGCGTCGCCAATGCGGTCAACGTCGTCGCCAATGCGCAGCAGGACCGGGTGCCGCTGGTCTTCGTGACCGGCTGCGTCGACCAAGCGCTGGCCGAGAGCTACACGCATCAGATCTTCGACCATCAGGCGCTGCTGCGGCCTCTGGTCAAGGCGAGCTTCCGGGCCGCTATTGGCACCGAGGACCTCGTCGTCGCCAAGGCCGTCGCCATAGCCCGGCGCGGGCGGCCGGGCCCGGTGCATATCGACCTGCCGATCTCGGTCGCCGAAGCCCGCACCGCCAGGCGCGCAGCGCCAGCCATGCCCGCCGCGGCGCCTTCCATCCCGGCCGATCTTCGGCAGGCACAAGCGCTGATCGCCTCCGCGCAGCGCCCTCTGGTGATCGCGGGGCTCGACCTCGTCGCTCAAGAGAGCGGAGCGGCTGCGCTGGACGGGTTCCTGACCCAGACCGGTGCGCCGCTGCTCACCACCTACAAGGCCAAGGGATTGGTGCCCGAGGGCGATCCGCGCGTGATCGGGGCCGTCGGCCTCTCGCCCAAGGCCGACGCGCTCGTTCGTCCGCTGATCGAGGCGGCCGACCTGATCGTGCTCGCCGGCTATGACCCGATCGAGATGCGCCAGGGCTGGCGGAACCCCTGGCCCGCCGGCAAGCCCGTCATCGACATCGTCGCGGAGCCGCTCCAGCACGGCATGCACTCTTCCAGCCTGGTGTTGGAAGGCCATGTCGCCATGACGCTGACGAAGCTCTCGGAAGGGCAGGCGACGAGGACAGGCTGGCCGGGGGGCGAGCCTGCGGCGGTCCGCGAAGCGCTCCACGCCGCCTTTGCCGGTCCCGGCGCATGGGGGCCGCATGCCGTCTTCGAGACGCTGCGCCGCATTGCGCCGGCCGGCACGATCGCGACCGCCGATTCCGGCGCGCATCGCATCCTGCTCAGCCAGATGTGGAATTGCGACGGGCCGCGCCGCCTGCTGCAGTCGAGCGGGCTCTGCACCATGGGCTGCGCCCTGCCGCTGGCGACGGGCGCGGCGCTCGGTTCCGGCCGGCCGACCTTGTGCTTTGTCGGCGATGCCGGGCTCGAGATGGTGTTGGGCGAACTGGCGACGCTGCGCGATCTCGACCTGCCGGTGATCGTCGTCGTGCTCGTGGATCAGGCGCTCGGGCTGATCGCGCTGAAGCAGCGCCAGCTCGGCCTGGCCCGCGCCGGTGTCGATATCGGCGAGACCGATTTTGCCGCCGTCGCTCGCGCGATGGGCGGGCATGGCGCGACGATCGACGACCGCGACACGCTGGCGCGCGAGGCGGAAGCGGCCTCCCGGCGGACGGGTTTCACTGTGCTCGCCTGCCGCATCGATGCTTCCAGCTACGAGGGAGCGTTCTGATGGACGCAGCTTCCACCGCCCCCGCGAAGCGCCCCCGCGACGAGCGGCTCGACCTTTTTCGCGGCCTGACGATGCTGATCATCTTCGTGGCGCATCTGCCGGAAAATAGCTGGAACGCCTGGATTCCCGCCCGCTTCGGCTTTTCGTCCGGCGCCGAGCTCTTCGTCTTCTGCTCCGGCATCGCCAGCGCGCTCGCCTTTGGCAGCGTCTTCTCGCGTCGCGGGCTGTGGCTCGGGACCGCGCGCATCGCCTACCGGATCTGGCAGGTCTATTGGGCGCAGATCGGCCTCGTCCTGGCGCTGATCGCGCTCGCCGCCGCGCTCGACCGGCTCTTCGGCCTCGCCGTGCTGGCGCAGCAGTTCCAGCCGCTGCTCGCCGATCCCGAGAATGCCCTGCTCGGCTTGGCCACGCTCAGCTGGCAGCCCGACTATCTCGACATCCTGCCGATGTATCTCGTCATCCTCGCGCTCGTGCCGGTGATGATGCTGGCGCGCCGGCTCCATGCCGTCTTGCCCTTCCTGATCGCAGGAACGCTCTATGCGGCGGTCTGGGCGAGCGGCCTCAACCTGTCGGGCAATCCCTGGACCGGCGCCGGCTGGTTCCTCAATCCCTTCGCCTGGCAGTTCATCTTCTTCATCGGCTTCTTCATCGCCATGAAATGGCTGCCGGTACCCGCGCTTGGTGACCGGCGATTGATGATCGGAGCCGCGCTCTTCCTCGTGCTCTCGGTGCCGCTGTCCTTCTGGGGCATCCTGGAGCACTGGCCTCTGGCGCAGGCGGCCCGTGATCTCGTCATCCCCGCCAGCGAGAAGACCGATCTGCATATCCTGCGCGTGCTGCACTTCCTGGCGCTCGCCTATCTCGCGCTCAGCCTGATCGAGCCCTGGCGGGACCGGCTTGATCGCGGCGCAGGCCATCTGCTCATCCTGATCGGGCGGCAGTCGCTCGCCTGCTTCCTGGCAAGCGTCGTGCTGGCGCGGCTCCTGGGCACGATCGCCGACATGGCCGGGCGCGGCGAGGTCGTGGTGGCTCTGCTCAATCTCGCGGGCTTCGCGCTGATCCTCGCCACCGCATGCGTGGTCGGTTGGTTCAAGAGCGCGCCCTGGGCCGGCGGGGGGCGTAAGCCCGCAAGCGCGGCGCAGAGCGCGCCGCCCGCAAGCGCTCCGCTGACAACACGGGTCCGTGAAGCGAGTTGAACGCCCCTTGATCGAGCCGTTGCGAACTCCCTGACAAGCGCCCTTCACGGCGCGGCAATGGAGCAGCCCATGTCTTACGCCGTTCATCACGATCTCTCCGGCGACCCGATCACCGCCTCCAGCGATGCCGCGCGCCTCGCCTGGAACGACATGCTCGAGGCGCTGCTGGCCCATGCCGCCGCGACGCCCGAGCATCTCGCCCGGGTGCTCGCCGCCGATCCCGACTTCGCGCTGGCCCATGCCGCCAAGGGGCTGATGCTGCTCTCGCTGGCCCGCGCCGAGCTCGTCGCCCCGGCTCGCGATTGCCTCGCCAAGGCGCGCATGGCCGCGCTGCTGCGGCCGGTGACGCGGCGCGAAGCGATGATCGTCGAAGCCTTGGCGCTCTGGCTCGACGACGCCCCGCGGCGGGCGGCCGAGCGATTGGAGGCGATCCTCCTCGCCCATCCCTTCGATGTTCTGGCGCTCAAGCTCGCACATGGCCTGCGCTTCATGCTCGGTGACCAGGCCGAGATGCTGGCGACGCTCAACCGCTTCGCGCCGGGTTTCGCCGAGAGCCATCCGCTCGCCGGCTTCGTCCATGGCTGCCATGCCTTCGCGCTGGAGGAGCGCGGTTTCTATGCGCAGGCCGAGCGTGTCGGCCGCCGGGCGGTGGCCCTGAGCCCCCGCGACGCCTGGGGCCGCCATGCCGTCGCCCATGTGCTGGAGATGACCGGCCGCACTGAGGAAGGCATCGCCTGGCTTGGCGACGGGCGCGACATCGCCCATGCCAACAACCTGCGCTTCCACATCTTCTGGCACCTCGCGCTGTTCCGGCTGGAGCGCGGCGAGACCGGCGAGGTGCTGCGGCTCTATGACGAGGAGATCCGGGCCGAACCGACCGACGATTACCGCGACATCGCCAATGGCGCCTCGCTGCTGGCGCGGCTCGACTATGCCGGCGTCGATGTCGGCGAGCGCTGGGAAGAGCTCGCCGCCAGGGCCGAGGGGCGCGTCCATGACGGCCGTCTCGTCTTCGCCGATCTGCACTATGCCCTGTCTCTGCTCGGCGCCGGCCATGCCGACGGCGCCGAGGCCATCGCCCGCGGCCTGATCGAGGATGCCAAGGCCCACCCCAGCATCGAGCGGCGCGCCGCCGCCCGCCACGGCGCTTTCGCCGCCTTCGGGCTGATCGCCTTCCACGAGGGCGACTATGACGAGGCCGCCCGCCTGCTCGGCTCGGCCCGCAACGGCTTGATCGCGATCGGCGGCAGCCATGCCCAGCGCGACCTGTTCGAGCAAGCCTATGCCGAGAGCCTGATCCGGGCCGGCGAGCAAGAACGCGCCGCCGAGATTCTCGGCGAAAGGCTGCGGCGGCGCGGCGGCTCCAATCTCTTCGCGGCCCGCCGGCTGGCGCAATTGCGCGGTCGCGGCGCCGGACGGCTCGCCGCGCTCGCCATCGCTTCCACCCCGCTCGCCATTGCCCACTGACATCCGGAAAGGCCCGCTGCCATGACCACCGCGACCATGACCCGCAGCTTCGCGCTGCCTTCCACCCGCACCGTGATCAATCTTGCGCTCGGCGGCTTCGCCGGCCTCGGCTTCTGGGAACTGTTCTCGGCCGTGCCGACCGCCTGGTTCGCCGAATATCCGCTGGAGCCGCCGGAGCTGGTGAAGTCGCTCTTCTACCATCAGCTCGGCCTGACGATCTCGACGCCGACCGCCAAGCTGCTGCATTTCACCACCGGCTTCCTGTTCTATCCCCTCGGCTATTGGGGGCTGACGCGCTGGGTGAAGAGCTTCGGCATGCCGGCCGATGGCTGGATCTGGGGCGTGATCACCTATTTCATCGCGCTCGGCTTTTTCGCACCTCTGGCCGGGCAGCATTTCCTGCTGAACGACGTGCCGCGCCTGTCCTTCATGAGCCTCATCGGTCATGCGATCTACGGCTATCTCGCCGCCTATGTCTTCGAGGCGCTCGAAGCGCGCCAGGCTTGAGCGGGGGATCGGTCATGCTCGACAGACGCGCCTGCATCGGTCTCGCCGCGGCAGCGCTGGCTGCCGGAAACGAGGTCAGGGCCAAGACCGAGGTGCCGCGCCCCGTCAACACGCTTGGCTCGCGCGATGGTCTCGCTATCCGCGGCTATGATCCGGTCGCCTATTTCCGCGACGGTGGCCCGCGGCTGGGCAAGCCCGAGTTCTCGGTTCACCATGGCGGTGCGCTCTGGCGTTTTGCCAGCGCCGAGCACAAGGCGTTGTTCGAGGCCGATCCGGAGCGCTACCTGCCGGCCTATGGCGGCTTCTGCGCCTACGGCACCTCGCGCGGCTACCTCGTGAAGATCGAGCCCGAGGCCTGGTCGATCGTCGACGGCCGGCTCTACCTGAACTACGACCTGGGTGTGCGGGATACCTGGCTTGCCCGGACGAAGACCTATATCGCCCGCGCCGACGGCAGCTGGCCGCGCTTGATGGCGAAGGATATCCGGTAGAAGCGCAGACACTAATCGAGCGCCTCAATCCCTCGCATCCTCCCCTGCGGTGCCGCCGGCGGCCATGGTGCGCGCCATGACGTCGTGCGTGCTCGCTCCGATCTGCAGGATGATATCGGCGGCTGCTTCCGGCTCGGGCGACCTATGGCGACGGCGGAGTTGTTGGCGTCAGGGTCGACAGCCCAGGCGAGGCGGGGCAAACCCCCGGGATGCCGCGCCATTCGTCGCATCAATCCTTGTGGGCCGTCCAGCGAGCGCCTCTGCGGCCTTAAGATTAATTCAGATTATTATTATATTCTGAAGAATAAGATTCCTTGTCCCGATAGGGCTTGTTGAATTAACCAGCAGCTCGATTGCGTTTTGTCGAGATTGCAACAAGATAAGGAAATTCTATTCGCTTTTTGATTGTGGCTGGGGGAAGAGTTGGGGGGCTGTTTCAATCTGGCGCGTGAATTGGCGCGGCAGGCGAGGGTCCGGCCGGACGCATTGGCGCTCCATGCCGGCGGTCGGGAGCTCAGCTATGGCGCGCTCGCGCGACAGGTGGCGGAGCTGGCCGGGCTGTTCGCGAGTCGTCGTCGTTCGCGCCGCGTTGGCGTTCTCGGCACGCGCAGCACCGAAGCCTATATCGGTATCCTTGCAGCCTGCTGGGCCGGCAGCGCCTATGTTCCACTCAACCTCAAATGGCCGGCCGAGCGCCTGATCGCCCTGTTCGGCCAGTTGCAGCTTGATGCCCTGATCACCGACGAGAATGGTGTGGGCCTCCTGACGCCGGAGGTTCTCGCTCACGCACCGGATCTCGTCGTGATTCCGCCCGGACGCGCACTCGTAGCCGTCCGGCCGGCGCAATCCGTGATCCCGCGCGGTACGGTGACGGCCGCGCCGCTCGACGAGCCGGCTCCCGTTGCTTCCGACGATACGGGCTACATCATCTTCACCTCCGGCACGACCGGGTTGCCGAAGGGCGTGATGATCTCGGCCGGTTCGTTGGCTCATTATCTCGACCAGAGCGAGCCCTGGACGCAGTACGGGCCTGCCGACCGGATCGGCGAGGCCTGCGACGTCACCTTCGATCTCTCGGTCCACAACCTGTTCCTCTGCCTGCGCGCCGGCGCGTCGCTGCATGTGATGTCGCAGCTCGAGATGCTGGCTCCGGCGCGCTTCATCCGCGGCCAAGAACTCACGGCCTGGATGTCGGTGCCGACGGTGATCGCGCTGATGCGGCAGAGCGGCGCGCTCAAGCCGGGCATCTTTCCAAGTCTGCGGCTGTCGATCTTCTGCGGCGAGCCGCTGCCGGTCTCGGCTGCGCAGGCCTGGGCGCTGGCAACGCCCAACGGTGTCGTCGAAAATATCTACGGGCCGACCGAGGCGACGGTGATCGGTCTGCGCCAGTCATTGACGGAGCCGCCGGTCGTGACCGAAGGGCGGGATGTCCTCGCCATCGGCCGGCCCTATCCGACCATGAAAGTGGCCATTCTCGATCAGCGGCAGCAGCCGGTCGCGGCGGGCGAGGCCGGCGAGATCGCGCTGGCGGGACCGCAGCTCGGCATCGGGTATTTCGGTCTGCCGGAGCTGACAGACGATCGCTTCCGCACCATTCGCGGCGAGCGCTGGTACCTGACCGGCGACCTCGGACGCATGGATGCGCAAGGGGTTTTCCACCATCTCGGCCGGGTCGACAATCAGGTCAAGCTGAAGGGCAACCGCGTCGAGCTGGAGGAGATCGATACGCATCTGCGCCGGGCGGCCGGCACGGATCTCGTCGCCACCGTGGCCTGGCCGGTCGCCCATGGTTCGGCCGATGGGCTCGTCGCCTTCGTCGGTGGCGGCCATGGCGATGTCGAGGCGATCCGGCAGGATCTGGTGCGTCGGCTGCCGCGCTATCTCGTGCCCGGCCGGATCGTCATCTGCCCGGAGCTGCCGCGCAACATCAACGGCAAGATCGACCGCAGCGCGCTCGCCCGCGGGCTCGATCGAGATGCCCGTCCCGCCCCGGCTCCGTCCGGAGGCATTCGCTCTGCGGAGCCCGTTTCCTGATGCAAGGAGGATCTGTGAACGCCGATACGCAAGGCCTGCGCCGAACCGTTGTCGCATTGCTCGCCGAGGCCGGACATGCCGGCCCGATCGATGACACCGAGTCGCTGTTCCTGAGCGGACGGCTCGATTCCCTCGCGGCGGCCGAAATTCTCGCGCTGCTCGAACGCGATCACGGGCTCGATCTGGCCGATGCCGATTTCGACATCACCCGGATCGATACTCTCGCCCAGCTCGAGGCGCTGGCAGGCCAGCAGCCGGCGTGATGCGGGATACGAGCGCGGAAACCTGTGCGGAAGTCCGGCCCGAGGTTGCGACGCCTGTCCGTACGCGTCCGCGCTTCCTGCGCCCGTTCGGGCCTTCTCGGTGCAACGAGGCCGTGGCGCTGCTGATGGATGGCTTTCCCGCGACCAGCCGCGCCTTCTGGGAGCAGGGGCTGGAGCGACAGGCCCTGCTGCAGGACGACAATCTCGGTTATTTCCTGGAGATGGGCGGCCAGGCCGTCGGCGTCATGTTGACGCTGCGCAGCACGCGCAGCCGTCCTGATGGCATGCTCTACCCGGTGATCAACCTGTCGAGCTGGTACATCCAGCCGGCGCATCGCTGGCGCGCCGTGCCGATGCTGCGCGCCATTGTCGATGAGAGCGATGGGCTGGTCACCGATCTCACCGCGTCCGAGTCGATCTACAGGATGAATGCGGCTGTCGGCCTGTCGCCCTGGAGCAACGGCATGATCCTCGCGGGCATCCTGCCCTGGGCCGCGCTGCCGGCCCGGCGCGGCACCAGCATGCTGTCTCTGGCGCAGGCGGCCGCCCTGCTCGGCCCGGCCGAGGCCGCCATGCTGGAGTGGCATGAGCGGGACGGGCTGATCGCCGCCGTACTCTGCGAGGAAGCCGGGACCTGCCCGCTGCTCTTCCGGCCGATCCGGCGCAAGGGTGTGCGCTTCGCACAGTTGATCTTCGCCGGCAGCCGCAAGGCGGTGATCCGGAACCTGCCGGCGGTGATGCGCTTTCTCGCCGGCCGCGGCATCCTGTTCCTGTCGATCGACGCCTGCCGCGAGGATTGCCCGCGGGGCGCCTTCTTCCGGCCCGGACGGCAGCGCTTCTGGCGTGGCGTGGTCGACCGCGACCGGCTCGACTACGCCTATTCCGAGCTCGTCCTGTTCGGCGTTTCCTAGGCAGCCGCAGACAGGCGCACAGCAATGCTCTTCCGCAAGACGCTGCTCTATATGCCGGCGGGAACACTCGGCCCGCTGATCCAGCTCGCCACCATCGTGGTGCTGACCCATTGGCTGCCGCCGGCCGAGCTCGGCCTCTATGCGCTGGTGGTGGCGCTGCAGGATCTCGCGCAGATCGCGACGCTGTCCTGGTGGTCGCAATATGTGCTGCGCTATCTCGACGAGCATGATCCGGCCCTGCGCGCGCGGCAGGATCGCACCGAGATCGGCGTGATCGCCCTGGCCGGGATCGTGCAGGCCCTGCTGGTTGCGGGCTGCGCCGTGGCGCTGGCGGAGGGACCGGTGGAGCCCGGCCTCGTCGCCAGCGCGGCATTGGCCGGCGTGATGCGCGCGCTCGTCATGCATGCGAGCGTGCGGGCCCGGGCGCAGCAGCAGATCGGTCTGCATGCCTTCGCGCAGATGGCCGCGCCGAGCCTGAGCCTCGGCTTGAGCCTGGCCGGCTTTGCCCTGTTCGGGGCCAATCTGACGGTCGCATTCCTCGCCATGGCGCTCGGCCATTTTCTGGCTGCGCTCCCTCTGGGACTGAAGCTCGATTATCGCCGTGTCTGCGGCGGCATCGACCGTCCCACGCTGCGGAGGGCCTTCCGCTACGGCGTCTTCACCGCGATGGGCGCAGGTCTGGCCTGGGGCTCGATGCAGAGCATGCGGTTCGTGACCGACCTGATGTTCGGCGCGGCGGCGGTGGGACTGATCCATGTCGGCTGGGGCATCGGCCAGCGCATCGCGACCCAGCTCTCGGTGCTGGCGACGACGGCGCTGTTTCCGATGGCGGCCAGCCGGGCCCGGACCGAAGGCATCGCAGCCGGCGTCAGCCAGTTGCTGATTGCCGGGCCGATCCTGCTGGCCGTGCTGGCGCCTGCGACGATCGGGCTCGCCTTCGTCGCGGAGCCGGCCGCGCGGCTCCTGACCGCGCCGGCCTATCAGGAGATGACGGCGGCGATCCTGCCCGTGGCCATGCTGGCCGGCGCGGTGCGGGCCTTCCGCAATCACTATCTCGATGAAATCCTGCAATTGACCGACCGCTCGCGCTTGATGACGGCGCTGGATGGCGTCGAGGCGGTGGCCACGGTGCTGCTGTGTGGCGCCGGTGCACTGCTTCATGGCATCCTGGGCGCCGTGATCGGCTGCCTGGTCGCCGCCATGCTGGCCACGGCACTGGCCGTCGTCCTGGTCGCGCGGCACCATGGGGCCCTGCTGCGAGGGCGTGCCGTGCTCGTGACGGGGGCGGCCTGCCTGGCGATGGCCGCGGTCCTCGCAGCTCTGCCGAAGCCCGAGGGGCTCCTCGGCCTGATCGCCATCTGCTGCGCCGGTGGAATTGCTTATCTCGCAACCTATGCTCTGTTCGAGCACCGCGCGCTCACGCAACTGGCGCGCGACACGTTCTTTCGGAAGCGCGACAGCTAGGCGCGCTTGCGCTGGAAAGCATCCTTCCGGCCGCAGGCGGTGGTGCCGCGCTGCCGACGGTCGCCTTCTTCCCGGTGATCCAGCCCCATGTCGCGTCCGGCCTGACATCCGGCGCCGTCAAGGGGGCTCCATCCGACGACGAGTCGTACCGGCGCGTCGAGGCTGGTCAGCGCCCAGGTTGCTGAAGCGCCAGATTCCGGCTTGTGCCCGCGAAACTGGTTCTATATTGGTCTATGTGGTGATCGCGGCTCACGTAAGGCGCGGCTGATGGGAGCGTCCGGAACGGTGCAAGGCGAGGGGTTCGTTTCAGTGTCGATCGACCGCTCCGCGCCGGCTGCAGGCGAGGCCGGGCCGGGCTGGCGCGTGATCTCGCAGGCCAGCGAGAAGGGCAGCGCCGCTCATAACGAGGACATGTCCGGCGCGACCGGCTCCTGCGCCTGGATCATCGACGGCTCGGCGTTCTTTTCCGGCGCCGCCCGAACCACCGGGGAATCGGAGGGAGCCTGGCTCGTCCGGCGCATCGACGCGATTCTCCGGGCGAACCCGCCTGAGGACCTGGCTTTCACGGCCTGGGCCGAAGGGCTGGAGCGGCAGTTGCACCAGGATTACGCGGCGCTGGGTGAAGGCCATCCGGAGCGCGAGGCGGGCGAGGGGCCTTCCGCCGTGCTCGGCCTCATCCGCCTGCGGTGCGACGGCGATGCTTGTCGCATCGAGGGCGCGGTGATCGGCGACGTCTCGATCCTGATCCAGGATGGAGACCGGGTCGAACGCTGGACCGACCCGTCGAGCAACCCGTTCGAGGCCCGAACCATCGCGGCGGCGACTGCCGACGGACATCTTCCCGGCGAGGTGATCTCGCCGAAGGCGCTGGCGCAGATCCTGAGCAATCGGCGCTGGCTCAATCGGGCGGGCGGCTACTGGGCGGTCAATCCCGGCCTCGCCTGGACGGCCGGCCTGCGCCTGTTTTCCGGAGCCATCTCTCCGACCGCGACCGTTCTGCTCGCATCCGACGGCTTCATGCGCCTTGTCGATGTGATCGCGCATCGTGACGATCGCGGGCTGGTCGAGGAGGCGAAGCGCATCGGAGCCGCAGGCGTCATCACCGAGCTGCGGCGGCTGGAAAGCGCGGACGCGCAGGCGGAGCGCTACAGGCGGGTCAAGATCCATGACGATGCCACGGCGCTGCTGGTGACGCCGGGCTGACGCGACAACCAGATCGAAAAGCCGTCATAAGGCGGCAGGGACAAGCAGGGAGAGTGAAGATGTCTGCGGGAATCGAGACCAAATCCATCGTCAGGCGCACGCTTGGCAAGCTGGCGCTGACGCTGTTCGCCGCCGCGACCGCCTTCGCCGCGCCGGCAAAGGCGGAAGACCTTACGCTGTGGAGCTGGCGCCAGGAGGACAAGGCCGCCTATGCCAAGTTCATCGCCGCCTTCCGCAAGCAGCATCCCGACATCAACGTGAAGTTCGAGGCCTTCGAGGCCGCGAACTACAACACGGTGCTGTCGACCGCGCTTGCCGGCGGCACGGGGCCGGACATCGTCCAGGTGCGCGCCTATGGCACGCTCGGCGTCGGCAAGCCGGATTATCTGGTGCCGCTCGACAAGACGATGGTGCCGGAATTCGCGAACTTCCCGGATTCGGCGATCGCGGCCGAGACAATGCGGGCCGACGGCAAGCTCTATGCCGTGCCGCTCGCCTCGCAGACCATGCTGATCATCTACAACAAGGAGCTGTTCGAGAAGGCCGGCGTCACGCCGCCGAACACCTGGGACGAGCTCGTCGGCGTCTCCAAGACGCTGAAGGAGAAGGGTATCAACCCGTTCGGCAACGGCACGGCGACGGCCTGGCAGAACGAGACCATCGTCGGCTCGCTGCTCTCCTCGCTGATCGGCAAGCAGTTCGAGCAGGACGTGATGGCCGGCAAGGCCGATTTCACCGATGCCCGCTTCGTCGGGGCCCTGACCAAGCTCAACGAGATCAAGGATTATTTCGCGCCGAACTTCTCGGGCGTCGACTATGCGGCCTCGCAGCAGCTCTTCGCCGCCGGCCGGGCCGCGATGTTTGCGGGCGGCTCCTTCGAGATCGCCAACTTCCTGCGCCAGAACCCCAAGCTGAAGCTCGGCCTCTTCCCCTCGCCCGTCGCCAAGGCCGGCGACCAGCGGCTGGTCGCGCTCTATTATGACGGCGGCTTCGCCATCAACGCGGCCTCGAAGAACAAGGACGCAGCGCTGAAGTTCCTGCGCTTCCTCGGCACGCCCGAATTCGGCACGGCCTTCTCGAACGACCTGCAGAACATCTCGCCGGTCAAGGGCGTGGCCTTCGAGAACCCGCTGCTGAAGGAGGTCGCGACGCTGAACCAGAGCGCGATGCCCTACATCATGCTGGTCAATTTCCGTTATCAGGAGCCGACCGGCTCTGTGCTGCTGCAGTCGGGCGTGCAGAAGATGCTCGCCGGCAAGGCGACCCCGGCCGAGATCGGCGCCGAGATCACCAAGGGCATCGCGACCTACTACGCGCCCTTCAAGAAGTAGATCCCGGCGCGTTGATTTAACGCGAACCCGCGCCGTCATCCCGGACAAGCGGCGAAGCTGCGCCGATCCGGGATCCATCGTCAGGCGCGCAGCCTTACGATGGATCCCGGGGCAGGCCCGGGATGACGTTGTGTTTCCGCAGCAGGTTGGCCGCCGCTTGTCTCCCCGGCGCATCCCGAAAGCCAGAGCCGATGCAGACGGACTACAAGAACCGCGAGAAGCGCCGCCGCGCGGCCTGGATCGCTTTCCTGATCCTGCCGCCGCTCGCGATCATGCTGACCTTCGTGGTCTGGCCGCTGCTCTCGGCGCTCAGCTCCGCCTTCTATCGCTGGGACGGCATGGCGCGGGGCGATTTCATCGGCCTGAAGAACTTCGCCGACGTCCTGGTGGGCGATCATTTCGCCGCGCTGACCTGGCGGGCCTTCCGCCATAACCTCTTCGTCTTCTTCGCGCTCTTCGTGGTGCAGAACAGCGTCGGCTTCCTGCTCGCCTGGTTCATCTATCGCGAGCCCTTCGGCTTCCGCTTCCACCGCGTCGCGATCTTCATGCCGGTCATCCTGTCGACCGTGCTGGTCGGCTTCCTCTGGAAGCTGTTCCTCGATCCGAATTTCGGGCTGGTGAACCAGTTGCTCGACATGGCCGGGCTGGGCGGCTGGCGCCAGCCCTGGCTCGGCCAGGAGACGACGGCGCTGCCGGCGCTCGTGCTCGCCAATGCCTGGCACTGGGTCGGCTTTCCCGCGCTGGTCTATCTCGCCGGCATGCAGCGCATCCCCCGCGAGATCCTCGAAGCCGCCAAGCTCGACGGCTGCAACGGCTGGCAGATGCTGACCCGCGTGGTCTGGCCGCTGGTGACGCCGTCGACCACGATCACACTGACGCTGCTCTTCATCGGCGCGTTCAACTGGTTCGAGCTGCCCTACATCATGGCGGGGCTCGACGGCTCGCCCTATGGCTCGACCGACGTGCTCGGCCTGTATTTCTACCGCACGGCCTTCGGCAACCAGAGCGCGGGCATCCAGGATTTCGGGCACGGCAATGCGCTGGCCGTGCTGATGTTCCTGTTCATCGCGGCGGTTGCGACCGTCATGACCCAGTATCTGCGCAAGCGGGAGATCGCGCTGTGACCTCCCACGCCGCAACCAACGACCCGCTCTTCCCGCGCAGCAGCGCCGGCAGCCTGATCGCCGCCGCGCTTCTGATCGGCAACACCGTGCTGATGCTCTACCCGATCGTCATCATGGTGTTCTCGGCCTTCAAGACGACGGCCGAAATCTTCGACGCGCCCTTCGCCCTGCCGGACTTCACCTATGTCGAGAATTTCGCGCGGATCTGGGGCGAGACCAGCCTGCCCGGCTATTTCGTCAACTCCGTCGTCATTACCGGCACCTCGATCCTGCTGACGCTGATCCTCGGCACGATGGGCGCCTATGGGCTGGCGCGCTACTCATTCCCCGGCAATTCGGCGATCTTCATGTTCTTCCTGGCCGGGCTGATGCTGCCGCTGAAGCTCGCGGTGATCCCGCTCTTCCTGCAGATGCGCGATTTCGGCCTGCTCGATACAAGGCTCGGCCTGATCCTGATCTACACCGCGATGGGCCTGCCCTCGACGATCTTCATCATGACCGGCTTCCTGCGCACCTTGCCGGTGGAGCTGGAGGAAGCCGCCCGCATCGACGGCGCCTCGGAACCCCGCATCATGATCTCGATCATGCTGCCGCTCTCGATCCCGCCGATGGTGATCGCCGCGATCCAGAACGCGGTGCCGACCTGGAACGACTTCTTCTTCCCGCTGGTCTTCATTCAGACCGACGCCCGCAAGACCCTGCCGCAGGGCCTCTCGGTGTTCATGGGCGAGTACACCACCGACTGGGGCATGCTCTTCGCCGGCCTCACCATCGCGGCGCTGCCGCTGACCATCGTCTACATCCTGATGTCCAGACAGTTTATTCGCGGCATGACGGCGGGAGCGGTTAAGTGACAGCCTCCGCCCAAGCCTTGATCCCACCGCGCAGCCTCGCCGTCTCCTGTCAGGCGCGCGCCGACAATCCCCTGCACGGCCCGGCCTTCATGGCGGCGATGGCGCAGGCGGCCGAACAGGGCGGCGCGCTCGCCTTGCGCGCCAATGGCCCCGCCGACATCGCCGCGATCCGGGCCGTCAGCCGCCTGCCGATCATCGGCATCCTCAAGCGCTGGGACGACCGCTTCCCGGTCTATATCACACCGGACTTCGCCAGCGCCGAAGCGATCGCCGCGGCCGGCGCCGACATCATCGCCCTCGACGCCACCGACAGGCCCCGCGACGGCGAGCCGCTGGACCGGCTGATCGCGCGCATCCGCGACGAATTGGGCAAGCCGGTCTTCGCCGATTGCGCGACGCTGGAGGACGGCGTGCGCGCCGCCGCACTCGGCGCGAGCTATATCGCGACGACGCTCTCCGGCTATACGCCCGAGACGGAAGCGCGGAAGGCCCTCGGCCCCGACATCGCCCTGATCGAGGCCCTCGCCAAGGCGGTGTCCGTGCCGATCGTCGCCGAGGGGCGCTTCGAGCAGCCGGAGCAACTGGAGTTGGCTTTCGCCGCCGGCGCGCATGCCGTGGTGGTCGGCACGGCGATCACCAATCCCCGCGAGGTCACCCGCCGCTTCGCCCGCCATGCCGGCGCCTGACGACAGGCTCGGCCTCGGCATCGAGACGGGCGGCACCGGCTCGCGCTGGTGCCTGTCCGCCCCCTCGGGCGCGATCGTCGCGCGCGGCGAGATGGAGCCGATGACCGGCCACGTCTTCACGCAGAGCGAACGTGAACGGGTCGCCGGCATCTTCACACGCTTGGCCGGAGAGCTTGGGAATATCGGGCGACCGGGTGCGATCGTCGCGGGCGTCACCGGCCTCGGGCCGGAAAGCGCTGTCAGGGCGGTTTTTTCCGAAATCCTGGCGACGGCTTTTGCCTGCCCCGAGGCGAAAATCCTCGTCGTTGACGACATGTGGCTGGGCTATCGCGCCCGCTTCGCGCCGGGCGAGGGCATCATCGTCTATTCCGGCACAGGCTCGATCGGCTACCACCTCAGCACTGAGGGTGAGATCATCCGCGCCGGTGGGCGCGGCGTTCTCATTGACGATGGCGGCTCCGCCGCCTGGATCGCGGCCGAGGCCTTGCGCCGATTGCTGCGCCGCGAGGACGAGTCTCCCGGCTCCGGCTGGAAGAGTCCGCTCGGCCGCGCTCTCGCAGAGGCGCTCGGAGGAGCCTCCTGGGACGCCGTGCGCACCCATGTCTATGGCGGCGACCGCGGCAGCCTCGGCCTGCTCGCCCGCGCGGTCGCCACGGCGGGAGACGCTGGCGATCCGACAGCCGCAGAAATCTTCATGCAAGCCGGCGAGGAACTGGCACGGCTCGCGCTGGCGCTAAGGGCAAGGGTCGGCGCCAAGCCCGTGGCCCTCTGCGGACGCGCCGCGACCTTGTCACCGCTGATCGCCCAGCGCTTCCAGGCGCTCGTGGCGCCCCCGGTCGCGCTGGACGAGACGCAGGTCGATGTGCCTGGCTGTGCGGCCAGCCTAGCCTGCGAGCTTGCTTATGCAAATGAGACGCGCTTCTAGGAATAGCATGCCGACGGTCTATTTCGTTACCCACCCGGAAGTCGTCGTCGATCCGCAGGTTCCCGTGCCGGATTGGGGGCTGTCTGCTATCGGCTGGCAGCGCATCGAAGCCTTCTGCCAGCGACCGGAGCTGGCTGACGTGACCGACGTCTTCACCAGCGACGAGCGCAAGGCGATGGATTGCGCCGAGGCCTTGCAGCGCGCTCGCGGCCTGCCTTTCACGGCGCGCGAGGACCTGCGCGAGAACGACCGGTCGGCCACCGGCTATGTCGCGCCGCCACGCTTCTGGGAGATCGTCGACCAGTTCTTCGGGCAGCCGGATACCAGCATTCTCGGCTGGGAGACGGCGCGCGACGCACAGGCCCGGATCAAGACCGGCGTCGCCGCCTGCATCGCCGCGAGACGCGGCACAGGCGACCTCGTGATCTTCGCCCATGGCGGCGTCGGCACGCTGCTGCTCAGCGACCTCTTGGGCGAGCCGATCTCGCGCCGGCATGGCCAGCCCATCGCGGGCGGCGGCTGCTATTTCGCCTTCGACATGGAAAGCTGGGCGCTGCGCCATGGCTGGCACGACATCGTTCCTGAAGGGGCACGGACGACGCCTTGACCCCTGACCGTCAGCCCCGCGTCCGCACCAGCGAGAGCGCTCCGGCGATCGCATCGCTCTTCACATGGCTCAGCCGGCGCCGGACATCCGGCGCGAGCCAGGCTTCCATCGCCGATGACAGGCCGCCGATCAGCGCAACCCGCGGCACATCGCGCTCGAACAGCGTGCGCACCATCGCGTCGATCATCGCAGCGGCGTTCTGCATGATCATGCGGGCATGGGAATCGCCGAGATCGGCATGGCGCAGCACGAGCGGCGCGAGCGTCGCGTAATCGGTGGCGTGAGCCTTGTCCATCCAGGCGATGACCTCGAAGGGATCGGCCTGGAAGCGCGCCAGCACGTCCTGGGTGAAGCGCGTCGCCGGCTCGCGCCCGTCATGGGCACGCAGCGAGACGCGGATAGCGGCGAGGCCGAGATCGGCGCCGCTGCCCTCGTCGCCGATCGGAAAGCCGTAGCCGCCGATGCGAAGTTCCTCGCCGTTCACCCGGGCGAGCCCGATCGAGCCCGTGCCGATGATGACGATGCCGCCATCCTCGCCGGCATGCGCGCCGAGGCAGGCCGCCAGCCCGTCGCTCTCGAACACGGTTTGCGCGAAGGGCGTCTCCCAGGCAGCGAGCGCCTCCTGCATGCCCTTGCGCCCGATGCCGGCAAGGCAGATGCCGGCATGGACGCGCGCGAGATCGGCCTCGCTCAGCCCGGCCTCGGTGATGGCGCCACGCGCGGCCTGCATCACGGCGCCAAGCGAGGTTTCGAGCCCGAGCCGGAGCGAGGCCGGGCCGGCGATGCCGGAGCCCAGCACCTCGCCGGCTGCGGTTTCGAGGCGGCAGCGGCAGCCGGTGCCGCCACCATCGACGCCGAGATAGAGATCGGCGGGCGCGCTCATGCCGGAACCCGCTCGATATCGGCGCCGCAGCGCTTGAGCTTGCGGTCGAGCGCCTCATAGCCGCGGTCGAGATGGTAGATGCGGCTGACCACGGTCTCGCCTTCGGCGACGAGGCCGGCGAGCACGAGGCTGACCGAGGCGCGCAGATCGGTCGCCATCACCGGCGCCGCCTTCAGGCTGGCGACACCGCGCACGGTCGCGCTCGTGCCCTTCAGGGTGATGTCGGCGCCGAGCCGGACCAGTTCCGGCACATGCATGAAGCGGTTCTCGAACACCGTCTCGCGGATCAGCGAGGTGCCGTCCGCCACGCTCATCAGCGCCATGAACTGCGCCTGCAGATCGGTCGAGAAGCCGGGATAGGCCTGGGTCATGATGTCGATGCCGGTGAGCCGGCCGGGGCGCGTCACCATCAACCCGCGATCGCTCGGCCAGAGCCGGACGCCGGCTGCTTCCAGCGCCTCGCCGACCGCGGCGAGATGTTCGAGTCGCGCGCCGACCAGCTCGAGCTCGCCGCCGGTGATCGCAGCGGCAACCGCATAGGTGCCGGCCTCGATCCGGTCCGCGACGATCTCGTGGGTCGCGGGCGAGAGGCTCTGCGCGCCCTGGACCAGCAGGCGGTGGCTGCCGATGCCCTCGATCCTGACGCCCATCGCCGTGAGGCAACGCGCGAGATCGAGCACCTCGGGCTCCTTGGCGGCGTTGACGATCTCGGTCTCGCCCTTGGCGAGGCTCGCCGCCAAGAGCGCGGTCTCGGTCGCGCCCACCGAGGAGAAGGGGAAGACGATCCGTGCGCCGGTCAGGCCTCGCGGCGCCTTGGCCTCGATATAGCCGCCGGCCACGGTGATCTCGGCACCGAGTGCTTCCAGCGCCTTGATATGAAGGTCGACTGGCCGCGCCCCGATCGCGCAGCCACCCGGCAGCGAGACGCGCGCCTGGCCGAAGCGCGCCACCAGCGGGCCGAGCACAAGGATGGTCGCGCGCATCTTGCGGACGATGTCGTAGCTCGCCTCGCGCGGCCCGGCCTTGGTGGCATCGAGCGTCAGCGCATCGGCGGCCCGGCCCGAGAACGTCACGCCATAGCCTTCGAGCAGCGCCTGCATCGTCTGGATGTCGACGACATCCGGCAGGTTGCGCAGGGTCAACGGCTTGTCCGAGAGCAGCGCCGCGGCGAAGGCCGGCAGCGCCGCGTTCTTCGCGCCGCGAATCTCGACCGTGCCGGATAGCCTCTGGCCGCCGCGGATCAGGAGTTTGTCCATCAGCCCTGTCTCCGTGCCGGAATCATCGGCTTCTCATAGCGCAGGAAGAGATGCTGCGCCCCAGCGAACTCCCGCTCGCAGTCATCGGCGACCTGCCAGCCGGCCCGCTCATAGAAGCGGCGCGCGCCCTCGTTGGCGGCGAAGACTTCGAGCGACCGGGCGCCATTTGCTTCCGCATAAGCGAGCAGCGCGGCGCCATGGCCTTGGCCGGTCTCGGCGGCGAAGAGCATGGCGATATGCCCGTCCCTGACCAGCAGCACGCCGCGCACGCCATCCGCGTCCAGGACCGTCAGCTCAGCGAGCTCCCGGGCAAAGCGGGCCTCGAAATGCGCCCTGTCGAAATCGAGCGCGGCATCGCCGATGATCGGCCGGAAGTGGGTGGCGTAGGCCCGTGCCATCAGCACGGCGGCCGGGGCGATATCGTTCGCGGCCGCCTTGCGGATGATCACGACTGGCCCCGGAGCCGCGGGTCGAGTTCGTCGCGCAAGGCGTCGCCGAGCAGGTTGAAGCCGAGCGAGAGCAGGAGGATGCCGAACCCGGCGAAGATCGCATTCCAGGGCGAGAGCAGCACGAAATTGCGCCCTTCCGCCAGCATCAAGCCGAGCGAAGGCGTCGGCGGCTGGGTGCCGAGGCCGAGGAAGGAAAGCGAGGCCTCGACCAGGATCGCGGCCGAGAGCAGCAGCGAACTCTGCACCAGGATGACCGAGGCGAGATTGGGCAGGATATGGCGCAGCATGATCCTGATATCCGTCGCGCCGATCGAGCGGATGCCGGCGACGAAATCGCTCTCGACCAACACCATGGCGGGCCCGCGGATCAGGCGCGCGAAGATCGGCACATAGACCACGGCGATGGCGATCGCGGCGCTCTCCGTGCGCGGCCCGAGCATGGCGATGATGCCGATCGCCAGCAGCATCACCGGGAAGGCGAAGAGGATGTCCATCGCCCGCATGATGATGCGATCCCACCATCCCCGATAGAAGGCGGCGAGCAGGCCGAGGCTGCCGCCGATCACGAGCGCGAGCCCGACCGCGATGCCGCAGGCGATCAAGGCCGTGCGGTAGCCGTAGAGGATGCGCGAGAGGATATCGCGGCCGAGATGGTCGGTGCCGAGCCAATGCGCGAGGCTCGGTCCCTTCAGGCGGGCGACGATGTCCTGCGCCAATGGGTCGTAAGGCGCGACCAGCGGAGCGGCGAGCGCGAGCGCCAACTGCAGGACGACGAAGATGCCGGCGACGATGGCGATGCAGCGGCTCTGGCTCATGATGCGGTCCTGAGCCTTGGGTCGATCAGCGCATAGGCGAAATCGACGAGGGCGTTGACCAGAACGAAGCCGATGGTGACGACGAGGATCGTGGCCTGGACGAGCGGATAGTTGCGCTCGGCGATGGCGCCGAGGATCAGGCGGCCGAGGCCGGGGATCGAGAAGACCTGTTCGACCACGATCGCGCCGCCGAGCAGATAGCCGGTCATGATGCCGACGCTGGTGACGAAGGGGATCAGCGCGTTGCGCAGGGCATGCCGGTAGAGCACGGCCCGTTCGCCCAGCCCCTTGGCGCGCGCGGTGCGGATATAATCCTGGCCGAGCGCATCGAGCATGGCGGTGCGCACCAGCCGCGAGAGGTTGGCGAGGATCGGCAGCGCCAGCGCGATCGCCGGCAGCAGGAGACGCTGGAGATTGCCGAGCGGGTCCTCGCTGAACGGGACATAGCCGAGTGAGGCGAAGCTCGGCGCCAGCGTCGCGACCGTGATCAGCATGACGATGCCGAGCCAGAAGGAGGGGATGGTGAGCCCGGCGATGGCACCGACGCGCAGCACGAGGTCGGCCCGTCCGCCGCGCCAATGCGCCATCAGGCAGCCGACCGGGATCGCAAGCCCTGCTCCGAGCACCAGCGCGAACAGCGTGAGCTGGAGCGTCGGCCAGATCTGGGCGGCGATCTCCTGCATCACCGGCCGGCCGGTCCAGATCGAGGTGCCGAAATCGCCGCGCAGGGCATGGCTGAGCCAGACCCAATACTGCTCCAGCAAGGGCCGGTCGAGCCCGAGCGCGCCGCGCATCGCGGCGATACGCTCCGGCGTCACCTCGGTATTGGCGCCGAGCATGATCGCCACCGCGTCGCCCGGGATCAGCCGGATCATCAGGAAGACGATCACGGAGATCCCGAACAGCACGATCACGAGGTCGAGGCTGCGCTGCAGCAGGTGACGGAGCATGCCTCGACGTTGCCCCCGTTAGCGCAGGCTGGCGCGGCCGAGCGAGACCAGCGAGCGGTTGGCGTAGATGTCGTAGCCTTGCAGGGTGCTGCGCACCGCGCTGAACAGCGTGGGATAGGCGATATGCGCCGCAGGCCCGGTGCAGCCCAGGATCTTCTGCGCGTCGCGATAGGCGGCCTGGCGCGCCGGCTTGTCCAGCGTCGCGCGGCCCTTGTCGAGCAGGGCGTCGAGCTCGGGGTTGCTGTACTTGAAGACGTTGGTCGAGCCGCCGGTGCGGAAGGCGCGGTAGAAGTAATCGTCCGGCTCGATGCTGCCGGCATTGGTCGAGGCGAAGAGATCGAAATTCGAGTTGCGCCAGTCCTGCACGAACTGGCCGAGCTCGGGGTTCTTCAGCTCGACCTTGAAGCCGGCCTTGCCGAGCTGCTGCTGCACGACCTGCGCGATGTCGCGGATGTCCTGCCGGGGCAGCACGGTCATGCTGACCGCGACCGGCGTCGCGACACCAGCCTCCTTGAGCAGCGCCTGGGCCTTGGCCGGATCATAGGCGTAGCAAGGCAGGTCCTTTACATCGACGGCCCAGTCCTTCAGCACGGCCGGCAGCGGGGCGGCCGGCGCGCCGCTGCCGAACAGCGCCGCGTCGATGATCTCCTTGCGGTTCAGCGCGTAGTTCAGGGCTTCGCGCACCTTCGCATTGTCGAAGGGCGGCTTCGACGCGTTCATGCCGATCAGCGTGTAGGCGAGCTCGGTCGTTTCCTGCATCGCGACATTCGGCTTGCCCTTGAGCTGGAGCGCGGTCGCCGCATCGATATGCGGCAGCAGCGCGAACTGGCCGTTGCCGATACCGACCTGGCGCGTCGCCGCCTCCGGCACAAAGTTGAACTTCACGCCCGCAAGCTTGACCTCGGCCGCGTTCCAGTAGCCGGCATGCTTGGCGAGACGGATGAAGCCGTTCGGCTGCCATTCCTCGAACTTGAACGGGCCGGTGCCGACGGGCGCGCGCTGCAGCGCGTCCTTGTTGGTCTCCAGCCCACGCGGCACGATGGCGATGCCGGTCAGCGAGGCGAGCAGCGGCGCGGAGGGTTCCTTGAGCTTCAGCTCCAGCGTGGTCGCGTCCACGGCGGTCGCGCTTTCCATCGCGGAGAGGCGGCTGGCGAGCGGCGAGCCGACATCCTTCGACAGCACGCGGCGCAGCGACGAGGCCACGTCTTCCGCCTCCATCGGCTTGCCGTCATGGAAGGTGACGCCGGGGCGCAGCTTGAAGGTCACCGTCTTGCCGTCGGCCGAGGCGGTCCAGGACTGGGCGAGCCCCGGGATGATGTTGAGGTCCTTGTCGAGGGCGGTCAGGCCCTCGTAGATCGGGCCGAGCACGATCTGGGACGAGGCGAAGGCCGTGACGATATGCGGATCGAGCCCGGCGGGCGAAGCCTCGACGGCGACCTCCAACACCTGGGCCGAAGCGGTGCCCGCGAGCAGCGCGAAGGCGGCAGCGGCGACGCTGCAGCGCAGTGCGCGACGCAGCCCGGAACCCTGTTTCACGACATGAAGCATGACACCCCTCCTGATGTGATGGACGGCGCCTGTTCCGACGCTCGTATGAACCGATCGCATATGGACCACTTACGGACCAATCTGGACAAGGCTTAGCCGATCGCCTAGAGCCGGTGCAAGCCTCGAAGCAGCGACTTCGGGGGTTTGCAGGGGCGAAATGACGATGCGTGACCTCGACAAGCCCGTATTGACCGCGATCGGCGTGATCAGCGGTACCTCGATGGACGCGATCGACGTCTCGATCGTCGAGAGCGACGGGCGCGATCAGCTCCGCTTCGGCGCCGGTGCCGGTTACCCTTACCCGCCCGAGACGCGCCGCCAGTTGCAGGCGCTGGTCGCCGAGGCCGAGCGCGCGGTGACCGAGCCGCTGGTCGAGCTCGAAGCCGCCGTCACCGCGGCCCATCTCGACGCGGTCAAGCGCTTCATGGCCGAGCAGGGCATCAAGCCCGAAAGGGTCGATCTCGTCGGCCTCCACGGCCAGACCGTCTATCACCGCCCCGAGATCCGCTTCACCCGCCAGCTCATCGACGGCCCCGCCGTGGCGCAGGCCTTGGGCATCCCGACCGTCGACCGCTTCCGCCATGCCGATGTCGAGGCCGGCGGCGAAGGCGCGCCCTTTGCGCCGCTCTATCACCGCGCGCTCGCTCAGGGGCTGGAGCAGCCGGTGATGGTGCTCAACTTGGGCGGCGTCGGCAATGTCACCTATATCGACGGCGACGACGTGATCGCCTTCGATACCGGTCCGGCCAGCGCGATCCTCGACGATTTCGTCCTGCGCCGCCTCGGCAAGACCTATGATTCCGACGGCACGCTGGCGGCGAGCGGCACGGTCCGCGAGGACCTCGTCGCCGCGTTCATGGTCAATCCCTATTTCGATCGGCCGGCGCCCAAGTCGCTGGACCGCAACGATTTCCACCGCCGCGCCCAGGTGGTCGAGGCGCTCTCGGATGCCGATGGCGCCGCGACGCTCGCGGCCTTCACGGTCGAGAGCGTGGTCGATGCGCTCCGGCATGTGCCGAAGGCGCCGCGGCGCTGGCTGGTCACCGGCGGCGGGCGCCTGAACGGTCATTTCATGCGCCGCCTGCACGAGCACCTTGGCGTGCCCGTCGAGCCGGTCGAGGCAGCCGGCTGGGCCGGCGACGTCATCGAGGCGCAGACCTTCGGCTATCTCGCGATCCGCTCGGTAAAGGGCCTGGCCCTCAGCCTGCCCGGCACGACCGGTGTGCCACAGCCATTGACCGGCGGGCGGCTTAACCTGCCGGGCTAGGCAGGGGGACGGTTGCTGAAGGGGTTCGGAACTACCTTTGTCATTCCGGGGCTTCGCGAAGCGAAGAACCAGGAACCCACGACGGGGTGAGCCACCTACCACGCGGCATCGAATGCCTCACCCCGTCGTGGGTTCCGGGTTCACGCCTGCGGCGCGCCCCGGAATGACAAGGGTGGCTCGCAACCGCTCCGATCGACCGTCAGCACACCACCTAACGCCTGAGCAGCCAGCAGGCGCCGATGATCAGGGCGGCGCCGAGCATGGCCTGCGGCGTCGGCATTTCCGAGAAGAAGACGAGGCCGATCAGGATCGCCCAGATCAACCCGGTATATTCGACCGCGACAAGGCGGCTGGCCTCGCCGCGCGCGAAAGCCAGTGCCAGCGCGATATGGCCAGCCAGCCCCAACGCGCCGATCAGGATGAAGGCCGGCCAATCGGCTGACGCGACCGGCGCCCAGAACAAAGCCGCGGGCAAGGCAAGGATCGCGGCGGGGATTGCCGACTGGAACAGCGCGATCGTCAGGGGCGGATCGCCGCGCTTCGCCCGCTGACGCAGCAGCACGACGGAGAGCGCATAGGCCACCGCGCAGCCGAGCACGGCCGCGATCCCAAGCGCCCGCGCCGGTGCGATCGCGTTGAGGCTGAAGCCGCCGGCCGTGACCATGACGCCGGCAAAACCGAGCACCAGCGCGAGATAGACCATCGGCTTCGGCCGTTCGCCGAGCAGCGGGATGGCGATCAGCGCGACCAGCAGCGGCGCGATGAAGGAGATGATGAAGACCTCCGCCAGCGGCAGAACGGAAAGTCCGTAGAAGAAGCCGAGCGTCGACAGAGCGACCATGACGCCGCGCAGCAGGTTGCCGGTGACGACGCCGCGATCCGGCAACGGCGCGCGCAGAACAAGGAACAGCAAGGCGCCCATCGCCGCAGTCACCGCGAAGCGCAGGAAGGTGAGGTGCAAGGCGCTGTAGCGCGGCGAAAGCTCCTTCACGACGCCGTCCATCACTGTGAGCAGGGCGATGCCGACGAGGCCGAGCAGGAAGGGCGGGACGGCGGCGGTCAGGCGGGCGGGACGGGAAATCTGCGGTTCTGGCTGCGTCATGGCTTCCCTGTCCGCTTCCGGCTTGCTACTGGGCTAAAGTGGACTTAATTTGGTCTGGTCACAAGAGGCTGTTCATGGCGACGGAAGATGTCAGCGCACGCTTTCAGGAGCTCGATGCCTGGGGCGATCTCGATATCCTGAAGGCGCTCTACGAGGGCCAGCTTGCGGCCGTCGCGGCGATCGCGACCTCATTGCCTGCGATCGCCGAGGCCGTCGCCGCCGCCGTGCCGCGGCTCGAGGCCGGCGGGCGCCTGATCTATGCCGGCGCCGGCACCTCCGGGCGCATCGGCGTGCAGGACGGCGCGGAGCTGACCCCGACCTTCGACTGGCCGGAAGAGCGCCTCGGCTTCGCCATCGCCGGCGGCGACGAGGCAATCCTGCACGCGGTCGAGAACGCCGAGGATTCGGTCGATGACGGCACCGAGGCGATGCGCCGGATCAATATCGGTCCCAACGACGTCGTCATCGGCCTCGCCGCCAGCGGCCGCACGCCCTACACGCTCGCGGCGATCGGCGAGGCCAAGGCGCGGGGCGCCCTGACGCTCGGCATCGCCAATAACCGCGGCTCGGCCCTGCTGCGCACCGCCGATCTCGGCATCCTCATCGAGACCGGAGAGGAGGTCGTCGCCGGCTCGACCCGGATGAAGGCAGGCACCGCGCAGAAGATCGTGCTCAACCTGTTCTCGACCCTGCTGATGATCCGGATGGGCCGCGTCTATCGCGGGCTGATGGTCCATATGCGGGCGACCAACGCCAAGCTCAGGCACCGTGCAGCCGAGATGGTGGACATGATCACCGGCTGCGGCATCGAGGCCGCCGCCCGGCATCTCGACCGCGCCCGTGGCGACGTCAAGCGCGCCGCGCTGCTCGCCAGCGGCGCCGATATCGCCCTTGCCGAGACCCTGCTCGCCCGACACCGCGGCAATCTGCGCCTCGCTTTCGTCGATCTCTCTGCTGGGGCGACGGACAAGGCCCCGGCCGCATCCAGGGCGGCGCCGTGAGCGAGACCTCTCCCGGACGCGGCTCGCGGCGTCCGCGTGAGGCCGCCTCCGGGACCGCGCTCGAAGCGATGCCAGCGAAGCAGCAGGCGATCCTGCAAGCCCTGGCCGGCGACGATCCGACACCGCGCTATCTCAGGCTCGCCGGTGCCCTGTCGCGCCTGATCGAGAGCGACGTCTTCCAGCCGGGGGATGCGGTGCCCTCGGAGCGGGACCTGGCGCAGCTCACCGGCTATGCCCGCGTCACCGTGCGCAACGCGATCGACGAGCTCATCCGCAGCGGCACGCTCTCGCGCCGGCATGGCTCGGGCACCTTCGTCGCCTCGCGCATCGAGCAGCCGCTCTCGGTGCTGGCGAGCTTCTCGACCGATATCGAAAACCGCGGCGGCCGGCCCGGTTCAGTCTGGCTCTCGCGGGAGCTGACGCGGCCGAAGCCACAGGAATCGATGGCGCTCGGACTCGGGCCGGGCGACGGCGTCGTGCGCCTCACCCGCGTCAGGACCGCCGATGGCGAACCGCTTGCGATCGAATGCGCGGTCGTGCCCGCCAGCATCCTGCCGTCGCCGGACCTCGTCGAGATGTCGCTCTATGCCGCGCTCGCGCAGCGCGGCGCCGTTCCGGCCCATGGCGTGCAGCGCATCCATGCCGGCCTCGCCACCGCCGACGAGGCCAAACACCTCGGCGTGCCGGCCGGCAGCGCCCTGCTCAGGATCGAGCGGCGCGCCTTCCTCGCCAACGGCAAGCCGGTCGAGTTCACGGTCTCCGCCTATCGCGGCGACCGCTACGACTTCGTCGCGACCCTGAAGGGTGAAGCCATGGGGCCGCAATCATGAGCCTTTCCGAGCTGCCGGTCTCGCGCATGTCGCGCGAGGTCGCGGAAATCCCGCAAGCCGCCGCCCGCCTCCTGGATGAGGTGCGGGAGACGATCGCGCGGGTCGCGGCGGCGCTCGACATGAACAGCATCAGCCATGCCGTGGTCAGCGGCCGCGGCAGCTCCGGCCATGCCGGCACCTATCTGCGCTATCTGATCGAAACCCGCCTCGGCCTTAGCGCCGCACCCGCGGCTCCCTCGGTGGTGACGCGCTACGGCGCGAGCCCGCGTCTCGGCGAGGCGCTCTACATCCTGATCTCGCAATCCGGCCGCAGTCCCGATCTTGTCGCCGCGGCCGAGCAGGCGACGGCCGCTGGCGCGCAGACTATCGCCATCGTCAACGATGCGAACTCGCCCGCCGCCCTTGCCTGTCGCCATGTCATCCCGATTGCCGCCGGTCCCGAGCTCGCCGTGGCCGCGACCAAGACGGTCGTCAACACCATGCTCGCCAGCCTGCTGCTGGTCGGGGGCCTTGCCGAGGACAAGGCGCTCGCCGCTGTGACGAGGATCGCGCCCGAGCGGCTGGCGCAGGCGCTCGCCCTCGACTGGTCGCCCTGGGCGCGCCGACTCTCCTCCGCTCCGGCCGGCTTCGTTATCGGGCGCGGGCTGAGCCTCGGGCCTGCTCGCGAGGCGGCGCTCAAGGCAGCCGAGATACTGGGTGTACCGGTGCTCGCGTATAGTGCCGCCGAGGTCCTGCACGGTCCCAAGGCGGCGATCCGCGGCGAGCATCCTATCCTCGGGCTCAATGCCGGCGGCGAGGTTTCAGACAGTATCGAGGACGCGCTGGCGACGCTTGGCTGCCAGGGCAGCCCGATCTTTGCGGGCTCAGGACCGCAGCCGAGTCTGACGGGCCTCGGCCCGGGCGAACCGGCGCTGGACGCCATTGCTCTGCTGGTGCCGGTCTATCGCGCGCTCGAAGCGGAAGCCGCCCGTCTCGGCCGCAACGTCGACAGCCCGCCCGGACTGCTCAAGGTCACGGAGACGCTCTGATGGTCGCAGCCCGGCAGGCCTGGCGCGCGAAACGCCTGTTCGACGGCGCTGAGATCCTGAGCGATCGGATCGTCGTCGCCGAGGACGGCATCGTCAGCGCGATCCTTCCGGCCGATGCCGCACCCGATTGCGTGGTCGAGGACCTGCCCGAGGATGCCGTCCTGTCTCCCGGCTTCATCGACATCCAGGTCAATGGCGGCGGCGGCGTCATGCTGAACGACAGCCTGAAGGTCGATGGCATCGCCACGATCTCAGCCGCCCATGCCCGCTTCGGCACGCGCTTTCTGCTGCCGACGCTGATCAGCGCCAGCCGCACCGATATCGGCCGCGCGATCGCGGCGGCGCGCGACGCGATCGCGCAGGGCGTGCCGGGCGTCCTCGGCGTGCATATCGAAGGCCCGTTCATCAATCCCGAACGCAACGGCGCGCATCCGCTCGGCAACATGCTGCGGCCGGAGCCGTCGGATGTCGACCTGCTCGCCGGGCTGGGACCGACGGGCGTGACGCTGGTGACGCTTGCTCCCGAAATCGTTCCACCGGGCTTCATCCGTGCGCTGGTCGAACGCGGCGTCAGGGTTTGTGCCGGTCATAGCAACGCCACCGCGGCGGATATGGCGCGCGCCCATGCCGGAGGGCTTTCCGGCGTCACCCATCTGTTCAACGCGATGTCGCAGCTCGGCTCGCGCGAGCCCGGCGTGGTCGGCGCGGCAATGTCCGACCTCGGACTCGCTGCCGGTATCATCGCCGATGGTCACCATGTCGCCTGGCCCTCCTTCCAGGCTGCCTTCCGCGCCATCGGGCCGGAGCGGATGATGCTGGTCACCGACGCCATGGCGACGATCGGCTCGCCACGCGATGCCTTCGAGCTGTTCGGCGAGACGATCCGTGTCAGCGACGGGCGGCTGGTCAATGCCGAGGGCCGGCTGGCGGGAGCCCATCTCGACATGAACACAGCGATCCTCAATGCGCATCGCCATGGCGGTGCGACCCTGGCCGAGGCACTCGCGATGGCGAGCACCGCACCGGCGGCCTATCTCGGCCTCTCCGGCAGCCATGGCCGGATCGCGCCGGGCCGGAAAGCCATCTTTTCGGTGCTGCGGACAGCGGCCGGGTTGTCATCGTAATCATCATATGCCCGCCCGCCTTAGTGTTGGAACGGTGCCGTTCGTCCGATAACCTCGCGCAATGTGCTCGCGCGAGGGCGAGCGGCAAAGGTCTGGCACCATGATCCTGGTCTGCGGCGAAGCGTTGGTCGATCTGTTTGCTGAGGCTGGTCAGGGGGGCGAGATGCCGGCGCGGATCGTGGCCGGCGGCTCGCCGTTCAATGTTGCGATCGGCCTGTCGCGGCTCGGCATCGAGGCGGCCTTCCTCGGCGGCATCTCGCGCGACGGTTTCGGCACCCTGCTCGCCGATCTCCTGGCGCGCGAAGGGGTCGACGATCGCTATCTCGTCCGGACCGACCGGTTCACCACCATCTCGGTCGTGACGACCGGCAGGGACGGGCATCCCGGCTATGCCTTCCACGGCGAAGGCGCAGCCGATCGCTCGCTCACCGCTGCCGATCTGCCGGCGGTTCTGCCGGATGCGATCCAGGCGCTGACCTTCGGCTCCTACACCATGGCGGTGGAGCCCGTCGGCCCCGCCTTCGCGGCGCTGGCCGAACGGGAACGCGGCCGGCGCGTCATCAGCGTCGACCCGAATCTGCGCCCGACCGCGATCGGTGACATGTCGGGCTGGCATCGGGCCGCCGAACGCTTCTATCGCGCGGCGACCATCATCAAGGCCAGCGACGAGGACATCCGGATCGCCTGGGAGGGGCAGGTCACCGTCGCGGAAGCCGCTTCCCATTGGCTCGGTCTGGGAGCCCGTCTCGTCGTCGTCACGCAGGGCGAGCAAGGAGCGACCGCCTTTTCCGCCGCCGGTCCGGTGTCTGCGCCCGGCCACCGGGTCGCGGTGCAGGATACGGTCGGCGCCGGCGACACCTTCCACGCCGCATTGCTTGCACGGCTTGCCCATACCGGCCGACTCAGCCCGGAGGCGATCGCGGCGCTTGACCGCGAGGCCCTTGCCGATCTTCTGGCCTACGCCGCTGCGGCAGCGGCGATCACGGTGACCCGCCGGGGTGCCGATCTGCCGACTGCAGCCGAGGTCGAAGCGATCGGGCGGCGATCCGGAGTGGCTTGACGACCGCGGCGCGTCAGCGCGACAGCATGGCGGCGCGATCGAGAGCGGTCGCAAAGCCCTGGAGCGAGATGGAGAAGGGCGCGGCGGTCCCGCCATCGGCGGTCGCCTTGATCCTGAGTGTGGTGCCTGTTCGCAAGGCCGCGACCATCGGTGCATCGAAACTGACGGCGACGAGGCAACCGCTTGGCAGGCAGGTGCGGAAGCGCATCGGCTGCACCGTCAGTTTCTCGTCGATCTGAAAGGCGACACCGGCATCGAGCGACAGCCCGAAAGGCAGGACCAGCACTCCGGCAACGGCGCCTCCCCCCAGGGCATTGAGCTCGATGGCGAGCACGCGCTGCCCGCTTTCCTGCGTCTGAATCTGGCTGAGCACGCAACGCTTCGCGCCGCCCTGCAGCGCGCAGACGACGCGCCAGTCCTTGTAAGTCTCGTTGAGCGAGGAGGCGCCGCCGGGCAGCGTCGCGCTCGCCGCAGCAGCCTGGCCGACCGCGGGAGCCTGCGCGATCTCGAGCCGCCGCGGCGCCGGAGCGTTGCTTCTGTCGACGGCCGATGCAGCGCGGCCCGAGCCGGCAATTGCCCGTTCCGATGCCAGCCATGCCGCCATGCCGCCAGCGCTGGCGAGTGCTGCAAGGCCGATGGTGCCGAGGAGGCGAATCCGGCGGCCGGTCATGCGATCGCCTTTCGGCCGTCGGCTTCCGACGACATGCGAGCCGGCTGCGGATGTCCGTCCAGCACGCGCTGCCAGGCCCGCTCCGCCTCGATCGTGAAACCGGGGCCGAGACTGCGCCGGAGCGTCCAGAGCAGCGTCTCGGCCAAGGCCCGATAGTGAGGCTCGATCAGGCGGTAGATCCTGTGGGACCGAGCAAGCTCCTGCACGACCGGCAGGAGTTCGCCGAAATGCCGGGAGTTCCCGAACATCAGCCGCAGCGTCAGCACGAGGCTGCGCTCCTGCGGCTCGATCTCCAGGGCGAAGAGCCGATAGACCTCCGGATAGGTTTCCAGCAGCCGATTGGCGAACATCGCATCCGCCTGCTGGGCGATCGGGAACAGCGCCACGATGTTGGTCAGGATGAGGGAGCGGGAACGGGAATCCATCTCGCCCTCAGAACCTGACATTGAAGTTGGCCTTGGCGGAATGGTCGGCGAGACCTGAGCCGAACTGTCCGCCGTAGCTGAGGCCGAGTGTGGCATTGGGCGCGATCGCATAGTCGAGCCCGGCCTCGATCACCGCCGCATTGCGCGCGATCGGCACGCCGGCGATGCCGAAGCCGTTGCCGCCGCCGGCGAAGCGCAGGCTCGCAAGCGGGGTGACGTCACCGAAGGCATGGCGCCAGCCGAGCGTCGCCTTGGCGGTCAGGTTGGCGCCGCCGAGATTGAAGCTGGTCTGGGCCCGCAGGCCCAGCGTCGTGAAGGTCGCGTCGGTATCGGCGGAAGTCCCGATCAGCGCCGCGGCGCCGCCCGTCTCGCGGAAGCCGTCCGTGCGCAGGTTCACGTAAGCCAGGTTGGCAAAGGGCTCGATCCGGGTCGCGCCCATGGTGAAACCATAGGCGAGCTCGCCGAAGATCTGCGCGGTCGCGGCGCCGTAATCGCCGCTCAGCCTGTCGCCCAAGCCGGGGAAGCCGACAGTCCGATTGGTCGCGATGTCGTGCCAAGTATAGGCGGCGCCGGTCCGCAGGGCGAGCGCGCCCCAGGTCGCGCCGCCATAGAGGCCGAGATGATAGTTGTCGCTCGTGCCCGAGGACTGGCGGCCCTTCACGTCGAAATCGGTGCGGCTATAGCCGGCGACCGCGCCGAGGCGCCAGTTGCCGAAGACCGGGGCGTCGGCGCCGATGAAGAAGCCGCCGGTCCTGCGCGTAAGCTTGGCCGCGTTGCCATCGCCATCGGTGCGGCCCCAGGAACCGAAGCCCTGGCCCCAGAGCGCGAGGCGATCGGTCGTGGCGAGCGCCGCGACCGGCTTGCCGTTCTCGTAGGTGACGACGGAATCGCCGGCCGCGCCCGTGCCACCGGCTGCCGCGCGCAGGCGGTCGTTGACGGCGTTGCGCAGGAAGCGGCTATCCTCGATCAGGGCCGTGCGAGCCGAGGCGTGGATCTCGCCCGAGAGCTGGTCGAAGGCGCCGCGCGCCTGTTCGGCCGAGAGGTTGAGCACCGCGTTGTAGACCGGGCTGCCCTGGCCGAGGCTCTCGACGCCGCCGCCGGCGGCGACCTGGTTCGGCGTGATGCCGACATTGCTGAAGGCCAGGGTATTGCGGGTCATCGTCAGATAGACGTTGTTGGCGTCGTAGCCGAGCGCGGGATCGAGAAAGGCGAGGTTCGAGCTGACGCCACCGGTGAAGGTGCCGGCGCGTCCTCCCGCCGCCGTCAGGATGGTGTATTGCGTCTGCGGCGCGTAGTTGCCGGCACCCGCGAGCACCTTGACCGAGCCACCATTGATCGTGGCAGTGCCGGTCGCGACGATCCGATCCGAGGCGCCCGCCGCGTCGATCTCGACCTCGTAGGTCGAGCCGGGATTGAAGGCGATGTTGCCGGCGACGTTGAGCGTGCCGATCGAGTTGCCTGGTGCGACGGTGCCGGCCACCGTCGTGTCGCCGACCGTGCCGCTGCCTTGGAGGCGGCCATCTGCGCTGATTGCGAGCCTGCCGCCGAGCTGCCCGTTCATCGCCAGGGCTCCGGTCTCGACCGTGGTAATGCCGGTGAAGCCGCTGGAATCGCCGGTGAAGGTGATGGTGTTTCCGGTCCCGGCCGCGATCGCCAGCCGGCCGTCGCCATTGCCGCTGCTGCGGACCGCGCCGCCATAGGTGCCCGACGCGTTCTGCTCGAAGCGCATCGTGGCCGCGCCGCGGATATCGAGATTGCCGCGGAAGGCCTCGGTGGTCGAGGACAGCGCGCCGCCCCAGATCGACCAGTCGAGCGTGCTGCGCCCGGTCAATCGCAGCGTGCCTGCTCCGTCCTTGATCATGACGCCGCCTTCGCCGCCAACATTGCCGGAGAAGCTGCCATCCTGCGTCTGGTTGAAGACGACGATGCCGTTATTGACGATGTTGTTGCGGATGCTGTTCGCGTTGCCTTCCAGCGTGCCGTTCTGGATGAAGGTGTCGCCCTGGTAGCTGTTGTTGCCGGTGAGGACGAGCCGGCCCAGATCGGTCTTCAGCAGGCCGCCGGTGCCGGTGATATCGGCACCGATCCGGGCGACGAAATTCGTGCCCTGGTTCGTGCCGTCGCCGACACGGATGACGGTCTGCGGCGCTGCCAGCGTGATCGGGCCGCCGTCCAGGCTGTAGCCGTTCACGGCGAACTGGAGGCCGTTCACCGAGACACCGCCCGGCGCGACCGTGACGGTGCCGGCCGTGCCCTGGAAAGCGGCATATCCGCCGCCCCAGGCTGCGTTGCCCTGGCCGTTCGCGCCGGTCCAGTTAGTCAGGCTGCCCCAATTGCCGGTGCCGCCATCGACCTGGCCGTTGGCCGTGGTCTGGCTGCCGTCCCAGAACTGCCAGGCCGGGCCGCCGCCCGCCCCGACCACGATATTGACCTGGCGCGCGACGCCGGTCTGGACGGTCGCGGTCATGCCGGCCGGCTCGGCGGTGACATCGAGCCCGTTATCGGTGAGCGCTCCGTCATAGTCGAACAGGCGGTAGACGCCGGCGCCGTAATTGCCGGCGCCGGTGATGTTCAGGCCGCCGTCCAGCGTCAAGTTGCCGCCGACGCCGAACAAGGCGCGCGTGCTCGGCGCATCGAGTTCGACCTCGATCGTGGAGCCGCTGTTCAGGACCAGATTGCCGTTGATGGTCAGGGCCTGGTCGGAGCGCCCGTGCAAGGTGCCGCCATTCGCGATCGTGACATTGGCGTTGATGGTGCCGATGCCTGACAGCCCGGCTGCATTCGCCACCTGCAGCGTCTGGGCGGTGATCGCGCCATCGACCTGCAGGAGGCCGCTATTCACATGGGCCTGCGAGACGTCCGAACCGACGCCGCGGAGGATGAGCCGGCCGGGACCGTTCTTGTGGAAGTCTCGCGCATCCGCCGGATTCGCCCTGGCGATCGGCCCGCCAAGCGTTGCCGTGCCGCTCTCCACCTCGACATTGAGATCGCCCTGAGCGAGCGTGATCGCATTGTTGAGCCGGACATTGTCGATGAGCGCAAGCGTGGTGCCCTGGCCGTCGATCGCCAGCCCGCCCGCGCCCAGCGCGCCCGTGATGCCCGCCCGAAGCGTCCCGCCCGCCAGCGAGGTGCCGCCGGAATAGGTATTGGCGCCGCGCAGCGTCAGGTGGTTGGTGCCTTCCTTGCGCAGCGCGCCTGCACCCGAGATCGCGTTCACGGAGGTCGACGCATAATCGGTCCCGCCATCCTGGTCCCGGCCCAGCGTCAGCCGGGCGCCGTCCGCGAGCGTCACCCGCCCGGTGCCGATGACCTCGTAGATTTTCTCGTTGACCTGGACGTTGAAGGTCGTGTTCTGGGAGGCGAGCACCGACGCCGTATCGGCAATATCGCTGCCGGCACCGGAAGTCAGGCTGCCGCGGTTGAGGAAGAAGCGACTGGCATTCACGGCTCCACCGAGCACGAGTTCGCCGGCCCCTTCCTTGAACAGGTCGCCCTCGTTGCTGGAGATGTCGCCCATGAGCCGGCCGGTGCCGCTGCCGACGCTGAAGACGGCGGTGGCGCCCGACGCGAGGCTGATGTCGTTCGCGAGCGAAATGGTATCGTCGAGGGCAAGCGTGCTGCCCAGGCCTTCGAAGCGCAGGATGCCCGTGCCGAGTGCGTTGGCGTGCTTCACGGTCAAGGTCGTGCCGCCGGCCAGGGTCGTGCCGCCGGAATAACTGTTGTTGCCGCCGAGCGTCTGGGTGCCGCTGCCTTGCAGGCGCAGGGCGAGAGCGTTCGTGCCGTCGGTGATCGCGCCATTGAAATCGATGCCGTTGGCGATCGTCAGGACGGAGGCGCCGGGACCGTTATTGGTGATCGTGCCGGCGTTGATGCCCAATTGGCCAAGCCGGTAGACGGTCTGGCTGGCGCCGCCGAGATCGAAGACGCCGCCGGAGACGAACACATGGGTTCCGGATCGGCTGTAGAAACTCCGCGCCACATCGCTGCCGAAGCGGACGACGCCGCCCGAGATACCGAGATGGCTGTAGCCGGGGCTTCCGAGGATGCTGGTCGGCGCGAAGACGATCGTGCCGTTGTTCGGCAGGGTGTCCCCGAGAAACAGGAATCCGCCGGTGGGCTCCCCGTAGGTGAGCGTCCCCGCGAAAACCGCGGTGATGCCGGCCGCGGCATGAATCGTATCCGTCGACCTCACGGTCACGGCATCCGTATAGGTGCCGCTCTGGGTGTAGTTCACGGAATTTGCGCGCGCTGACGGTAGCGACAGCGTGCCGACGGCGACGAGAGCGGTCGCCGACAGGAGGCTCGTCTTCCGGAGAGCATGGCTGCGCGCGACGCGCTTCGAAGGGGCAGTTTTCATCATTGGCCTTTTGGGGATGCGCGATGAGCGTCGGCCGACCGTGATGGCCGGATCAGTCGGAGGTTCTGTCGAGGATCGCCTTCAGGCGCGGCGCGAGCGGGCGCACGGTGTCGGCAAAGCGCGCGCCCTCGGCGCGGAACGCCAGCATCCGGGCGAATTCCGCCGGAGCGCCTCAAGCGCTTCCGCCTTCTGGGCCGCATTCAATGCCACGAGCCCGCTTGCGCCGGCATCGAGCTTGGCCCGCATCGCGTCGATCTCGCTCTGGGGCGCCAGGGCCGCGAGGCCTCGGAAGGTGTCGGCGACCACGATCTTCCAGCTTTCGGCGGTGAACCCTGCCGCCCGGATCAGGCCGCGCTCAGCCGCATCGCGCTCGAACCAGTCGGCGGCGATCTCCTCGTCATAGGCAAAGGGACCAAAGGCGGGCTGAAGCGCGGCGATGAGACCGACGACCTTGGCGGCCTCGTCACGCGTCAGCGCCGCGGCTGGATCGGCGACGAACAGAAGGCCCGTGCAAAGCGCAGCGGCCAGGAGACGACGCCTCCTGCGGTGCACGGCGGCGGCACCGTGCCGGTAGGAGCACATGATCGACAGCACTCGAATTCCCTTCCAAGGCCGAGAATGCAGGCTGTCGGCACGGCCCATTCGGCAAAGCGGAGCGGCGCTTTCGCGCCATTCGGGATGCACCCTAGGAAGAAGGTCGTTCGCCCGTCTGCGCAGCGAGCGAAGGGGCTTTGCAGGGAGCGAACACGGCCCGAGATATTTTTCAGGGCGCGGCAGCGAGGCTTTCGGCAGGGCCGAGGAGCCGCCTTCGTCCGCGTCATTCCCGCCCCTCCGGGCGCGCGGCCCGGCGGCTCAGGAAGTCGGCCCGGAATTCCGAAGGCGTGGCGTCGAAGCGCTTGCGAAACGCCCTGTTGAACGAGGATACGTCCGAAAAGCCGACGTCATAGGCGATCGCCGTGATCGTGCTGGCGGCGAGGTCACGTTCCCGGAGCAGGCGGACGGCGTGTTCGAGCCGCTGCCCGCGGACGAATTCCGAGAAGGTCGTTCCGGCATTCTCGAACAGGCGCTGGACATAGCGCACCGTGACGCCCTGGCGTCTCGCCACCGCCTCGATATCCAGAGCGCGATCGCACAGGCGCTTGAGCACGTCCCTCCGGACGAGCCTGTAACGGGCGGCCGCGATGCTGGTCTCGCTGCGTTCCGTCCCGCCGCGCACGACCCCGCCGAGAACCAGGGCGGTGAGATCATAGACATGGCGGGCGGCGGCCTCGGCGAGCTTGAGCGAGCCCGGCGGATTGCGGCGCAACAATGCGACATAGTCCTTCAGCAGCGACAGGCCTTCCGTCGCGGCCGGGATCACGTAGCTCGGCTCGAGGTCGAGGCGCGGGGCGCGGTCGGCCAGCAAGCGACGGTCGAGCGAGACGAAATCGAAGGAGGTCGGCCTGCCGTGCCGACATTCGTGGCAGATCGCCTCGCTGACGAGGACGAGATCACCGGCGGCTACCCGGATCGGCGGCTTGCCTCCGACCGAGATCTCGCGCTCGTCGTCCTGGACCGTCCAGACATAGTTCTGGCGCCCGTCCTGCAACAGGTCGCGCGCCCGGATGCCACGCATCGGCGTGAAACAGCCCCTGGAGACGACGAGCTCGCTCGGCAGCGCCATCGCCTCCAGATCGACGCGGATCGTGTCGCGGTCGAGCGGGAGCAACCGCCGTCCGCTCCAGACATGCCGGGCCATGAAGTCGTGCAGGAAGGCGATCCGCTCGCCGCGCGGAATCTCTTCCGTGGACAACCGTTGCATCGCAAACGGTGCGGTCGTCATGCGGAGGCTCCGGCTTCGGATGAAGTAGGAGCCAGTCCCCCACCGTTCAGAGGGGGCGGACGCTAGGGTGGGGCGGAGGTGGCGTCTCGGATGCTGGCGAACAGGTTTTGCAGCCGGCGAACGGAAAGGCGATTTTTCGCAGCCTGCAGGAGGCGGATCGACCGGTCGCGGCCGGTCTGGGAACGGCGACCGCGCGTCAGCCCTTCAGGGCGCTTGCCCTGACTTCTGAGGGCGTCGCCTCGAAACGCCGCCGGAAGGCCCGGTTGAATGTGGTGACATCGGAAAAGCCGGCATCATAGGCAATGGTCGTGATCGTGCAGGAGGCGGGATCGCGCTCCTGCAGCATGCGAAAGGCGCGTTCCAGCCGGTGCTCGCGGACGAAATCGGAGAAGGTCGTGTCCTCGGCCTCCAGCAGGCGCTGGATATAGCGCGGCGTGATGCCCTGGCGCCGGGCGACCGCTTCGATCCCGAGATCGGGGTCGGACAGCCGCTGGAGGATATCCTGCCGCACGAGTTTAAGCCGGGCCGCCGCGATGCTGCTGGTATTGCGCTCGGCACCGCCGCGAACGAAGCCGTCCAGCACCAGGGCGGCGAGATCGTAGACATGGCGCGCGGCGATCTCGCTGGCCCTGACCGATGCGGGCGGATTGCGGCGCAGCATCTCGGCATAACCCGACAGGAGCGGCAGCGAAGCGGATGCCGCCGGAATGACATAACTGGCTTCCAGCGCAACGCGTGGGGCGAGGCTCGCGAGCCGCCGCTGATCGAGCGAGAGCACGTCGACGGACATCGGCTTGCCCTGCCAGAACTCGAAGCAGACGGCCTCGTTCAGCAGCAGGAGATCGCCGGCCGAGACCTTGATCGTCCGGCCGCCGCCGACGGCGACCTCATGGTCCTCGTTATGGATCGTCAGCAGGTAGTGCTCGCGGCCGTCCTGCAGCAGGCTGCGCGTGCGGGCGCCACGCATCGGCGCATAGAGGCCGCGGCCGACGGTCAGCCCGCCCGGCAGCATCATGGCTTCCATATCGATCCGGATATTGTCCCGATCGGCCGGGCGGAATTCCAGCCCGCCGACATGGCGCGCGACGAAGTCGTGCACGAAGGCCATCTGTTCCCGGCGCGGGACATCGTCCGTCCGCAGTCGCATCATCGGGAACGGGGCTGCTGTCACGGAGCTCTCCCTTACGATGGACATGGCTCCCACGCGCGATGGCGGGGTCTTTCGGCGATGATGGCTGGTTGGCTTTCTCTATTACAAACCCGGGGTGCGCGCGAGTCCCTCGGTCACGCCTCTGGAGGCAAGGCTCGACAGGATGGTCTCGTCGGAGCCCTATTGGCCCGCCCGCAGCGCCTCGTGCAGCTCCGCCGGGCTCAAGCCTGCGAGGCCGAGCGTCGGGAGCAGGTCGTTCTCGGCATCGAAGTCGCGCGCCATGATCGCGTCGAACAGGGCGATGCCGGCCTGATGGACCGGCATGGGCAGGCCGCAGATCGCGCCGAGGAGGACGAGCGGCACCAGCCCGAAGGGCACGTCCTCGGTGATGAAGCGCGTGTCGAGCGTCTTCGGCCCGGCGAGTTCCGGCCGCGAGCGGTAGACCGCCGCCGCCATCTCCGCGACGGGGCCGGGCTGGACACCGAAGGACAAGGCGTAGTGCTCCTGCACGCTGCGCACGCCGAGGCCAAAGGACTGCGCCAGCGCCAGCCTCTCGCCGTCCAGGGCCTCGATGATGCGCCCGACGCCCGGCGTGATCGAGCCGTAATTCGGCCAATCCTCGCCGCGCTCGGCCCGTGTCAGGTTGCCGAGCATGTTCGCCATATGCGCGGGCGGATTGAGGTTGCTCAGCATGATCGCGAGCATGTCCTCGCGCAATTGGAAGCGATCGCCGAACAGCGTCTGGCAGAGCGCCAGCGCCGCCGCGCCATGGCGGGCGGGCAAGGCGGCGACGTCGAGACGTTGGCGGATGCCTGAGATGTGGACGCTGCGCGGCCCGGTCTTCCGGGCAGTCAGGGCCGTCGTCGCCCAAGCCGCGATCGGCAGCTCCAGACCGCGCTGCTTCAGCAGGCGGTGCAGATAGAGCGCCGCGAAGGAGCAATGGGCGCTGAAGATGACCGCCTGACCCTCCTCCAGATGCAGCGCCAGCGTGTCGCAGATCCTGCGGAAACCATTGGCCTGAACGGCGACGATGACCGCATCCGCCCCGGCGACGGCCTCGGCGCAGGTCTGTGCGACGGCGAGCGGCAATTCTCTTTCGATCTTGCCCGTCACGGACAGGGGCGCGGCCCCGGCGAAATCGGCCATGGCCGCGCCACTCGGCGACCAGAGCATGGGCTGGTGGCCATGCGTCGTCAGATAGGCGGCATAGCCGCGCCCGATTCCGCCCGACCCGATAATGGCAACACGCATCTGACTATCCCGATATGACCGCATGAAACGAAGGAGTCCGGCCCGGCTCCGTGCCGAGGCGAGATGAAAGCCGGCGAACGATCCGGGCGTTGACCTTCACGGTCGAAACCCCTTCTTCTGACGGCCGGGATTCGCGCCGGCCCGCTCCGGACGGATATGAGGCGAGGCGATGAAGCGACCCCTGCAGCTCAGGCAGATCGAGGCGTTCAAGGCCGTGGTCGAGACCGGCTCGGTGACGGCGGCTGCGAATGTGCTGGGGATCTCGCAGCCCTCGGTCAGCAAGCTGATCTCCCATCTCGAGGAGGATGCCGGCCTGCAATTGTTCGAGCGCGTGCGCGGGCGCCTCGTCCCCTCGGAACGAGGCATCCGCCTCTACGAGGAGGTCGACCGGACATTCGCCGGCATCCGGCAGATCGAGCGCGCGATCGACTCCATCCACCGCGAGGATATCGGTCAGCTCTCCGTCGGCGTGCTGCCGGCCCTGACCGGTCACCTGACGCAGCAGGCGACCAGCCGCTTCCTGGCGAAGCACCCGGACGCCTATGTCTCGATCCTCGGCCGCAGCTCGCAGGTCGTGATCGACTGGCTCGTGCGGCGGCAGATCGATGTCGGCATCGTCAATGCGCCGATGGAGAACCCGTATCTGAACGCGGTTCCGCTGGCGACGCATCCGCTCGTCTGCATCATGCCGCGCGGCCATGGCCTCGCCAGCAAGCATGTGATCACTCCTCAGGATATCGCAGGAACGCCGTTCATCGCGCTCGCGTCCGAGAACAAGACGCGGGTGCAGATCGAGGCAAGGCTCGCCGAACACGATGTCCGGCCCCGCATCGTCGCCGATGCGAACCTGACCGGCACGATCTGCGAGTTCGTCGCCTCGGGACTGGGGATCTCGATCCTCGATCCGGTCTTCGTCCACGCGGTCCGGGACCGTGTGGAGATCAGGCGGCTCTCGTTCGCGATCGAGACCGATCTCTGGCTCTGCCACCCGCGCGAGGCGCGCAACAAGGTCTTCGTCGAGACCTTCCTTCGCGTCGCGCAGGAGGCGATCGGGGCGATGATGGACGAGGTCTTCAGCGCTCTGCCAGCGTCGTGACCTCGGTGATCGGCAGCGATAGGTTGAGCGCGCCCTTCAGCGGGTAGCCGTAATCGACCTTGCTGCTGCGGCCCCAGACCTGGAGGATGTCGTTGATCGGGATCGAGCAGACATCGTCGTGGATCTTGCGCTGTGCTTCGTGCCAGAGGGCGATCTGCTTCTTCTGGTCGGGCTCGTGCCGGGCCGCGTCGATCTCGGCATCGGCGACGGCGCAATGCGAGAAATTCGCCACGGCCGTCGGCTTACCGACCGCCGCCTTCGAGGCGTAGAATTCCGAGAGATAGGCATCGGCCACCGGGAAGCGGGCGGCACCGTAGAAGACCAGCGCGCTCGCATTCTTGCGGATCTGGTCGTGATAGGTCGGGTGGTCGACGACGTTGAGCTCGAGCTTGATGCCGACCTTGGCGAGTTGGGCCTGAATGATCTCCATGGCCGGCAGATGGGCCGAGATGTTGGAGGTCGTCGCCTTGATCGTGAAGCCGTTGGGATGCCCGGCATCCTTCATGAGCGCCGTCGCCTTGGCCGGGTCGAACTTGTAGGCACCGTAGGAGCAGTCCGAACCGAGATAGCCGTCCGGCACGACCGAGCAGCCGCGCGGCCCGACATCGACACCGACGAAGCGCTCGATCTGGGCGGTGTCGATGGCATGGGACAGCGCCTGCCGCACGCGCAGATCATCCAGCGGCGCGACGGTGCGGTTGATATGCAGCGTGCGGTATTCGCCGGGGCGGAAGATATCGACGACGACATTGCCGCGGCGGCGGGCCTGATCGACCCATTTCTGCTCGCGCTTGGCATAGAAGATGTCGAGCTCGCCCGAGGAATAGGCGAGTTCCCGGCTGCTGTCGGAGGGAATGAAGCGGTAGTCGATGCCGTCGATCTTCGGCGCGCCGCGGAAATAGGCCTTGTTGGCGTCAAGCTTCACGCGCTGCTGCGTGACATGCTCGACGAAGCTGAACGGCCCGGTGCCGACCGGATTGGTGGCGAAGCGGTTGCCCAGCGCCTCGGCCGCCTTGCGGCTCACGACATAGCCGCCACGATAATTGCTGACGAGATTGAGGAAGGATGCGTCCGGCTCGCGCAGGGTAACCTTCACGGTCAGCGGATCGAGGGCCTCGGCACCCGCCATGTTGCTCAGGCTCGACGCGAAGGTCGAGGTGTCGCGATTGGCGGCGCGCTTCAGCGAGAAGACGACGTCGTCGGCGGTCAGGTCGCCCCAGTCGCCATGGAACTTGACGCCGCGGCGCAGATGGAAGGTCCAGGTCTTCTTGTCGTCCGAAGCGTCCCAGCGCTCGGCGAGATCGGGTTCGAGATCGGCGGAATCGGCGCTGCCGGGCTTGAAGCGGACGAGGCCGTTGAAGACCCAGGCGACGACCGACTGGTCCGTCGTCGAGACGGCACGATGCGGGTCCAGCGTCGCGATATCGGTGCCGTTGGGGCTGATGCGCAGCACGGCGGCCTCGGCCGGTGCCAGCAGGGCGGCGAGCGGGAAGGCGGCGACTGTTGCCAGCATCGCGGCCATGATCCGGGCTTTCATTCCTGTGTCCTCCTTGGTTTCGCCAGATGGGGTGTCGGCTTGGTCAGCGCGACTGGGTTCGGGGGTCGCACGCGTCGCGCAGGGCGTCGCCGAGCAGGTTGAGCGCGAGCACGGTCAAGAGGATCGCGAGGCTCGGGAACACCGCGAGCCACCAGGCGTCGAGGATGTTCTCGAAGCCCTCGCGGATCATGCTGCCCCAGGTCGCGGTCGGTGGGGGAACGCCGAGCCCGATGAAGCTGAGCGAGGCTTCCGTACGGATCGCGGAAGCCAGCCAGAGCGAGCTCATGACGACGACGTCCGACATCATGTTCGGCAGGATGTGGCGCGTCATGATCCGGATGGGTCCGCAGCCATAGGAGCGGCTGGCCTCGACGAAATCGCGCTCGCGCAGCGAGATGGTGGGCGCACGCGCGACGCGGGCGAAGGGCGCGATCTCGGTCACTGCGATGGCGATGATCAGGTTATCCAGGCTCGCGCCCAGCATCGCGGCGATCATCAGGCCGAGCAGCAGGGTCGGGAAGGCGAGCATGACGTCGAGCACGCCCATCACGATCTGGTCGAAAAGCCCGCCGACATAGCCGGCGATCACGCCGATCGTGGTACCGACCAGCATGGCGACGATGATCGCGGCGAAGCCGACGAAGAGCGAGACCCGCGCGCCGTAGATCAGGCGGGAGAGGACATCGCGGCCATAGCTGTCGGTGCCCAGCCAGTATTCGGCGGAGGGTGGCTCGAGACGGGCGGCGATGTTCTGTTCGAGGGGATCATGGGGCGCAAGCCAGGGCGCGAGCGCCGCGACGAGCACGATCAGCGCCAGCAGGGCAAGGCCGATCCAGGCCAGCCTGTTCTGCGTGAGGGCGAGCCAGAGGCGTCCCGGCCGGCTCTCCAGGGTAGGGGCCGCGGCGTCGCTCATGCGTATTTCACCCTGGGATCGACGAGGCCATAAGCCAGGTCCGTCACCGTGTTCACGGCGATGACGCAGATGGCGAAGATGATCATCAGCCCCTGCAGCAGCGTGTAGTCGCGGGAGTTGAGCGCACCGAGGATCAGCTTGCCGAGGCCGGGGCGGTTGAAGATGATCTCGGTCAGGACCGAGTTGCCGATCAGCGTGCCGAAATACAGGCCGACCACGGTGATGATCGGGATCAGGCTGTTGCGCAGCGCGTGCCGGGCGACAAGCCTGGCGGGGCCGACGCCCTTGGCGCGGGCGGTGCGGATGTAATCCTCGGTCAGCACGCCGAGCATCGCGGCCCGCGTCACCCGCATGACATAAGCGGTCATGATCAGGCCGAGATTGAGCGCGGGCAGCGCCAGCCCGCGCATGTGCTCGGCGAAGCCCTGTTTGCCGCCGGCACCGCCGAGCACCGGGAACCAGCCGAGCTGGATCGCGAAGACGATCAGCATCAGGATGCCCGAGACGAAAGCGGGGAAGGACAGCCCGATCAGCGAGACGATGCGCGAGACATAGTCGATCCAGCCGTTGCGGCTGAGCGCCGCCGCCACGCCCAGCGGCAGGCCGAAGAGGAGGCCGATCGCGATCGCGGCGACGGTCAATTCAATCGTCGAGGGCAGGACCTGCCGCACTTCCTCGATGACGCTGCGGCCGCTGCTCAGGGACTGGCCGAGATCGCCGGTGGCGACGTTGAGCAGGAAGGACAGGTACTGGACGTAGACCGGCCGGTCGAGGCCGAGCTTGGTCCGCAGTGCGGCGAGCGAGGCGGCACTCGCCTGGTCGCCGAGGATCACCTGCGCGGCATCGCCTGGAACCATCCGGACGAGGATGAAGATCGCGGTCAGCATGACCAACAGGGTCGGGATGGCGAAGAGCAGCCGCCTGAGGACGAAGCCGGTCATGCCGGGCTCCCCGGCCTATGCCTGTGCGTGAACAGCGATTCCAAGATCGACCTGCACCCAAAATTGCGCCTTGGATGCGACGGTAGGAGTGGCCCTACCCATTCGTCAAAGTCGTTTTTGTGGTTTGGTCATTCCATGAGGCTATGGAATGAGCGGTGGTTCTGCGCCGCGCGCGGACGATCGGCGTTCAAGGTGCAACCGACAGTCGAGGCGTATACGGTCGCGATGCCGTGGTACGAGCGCGATGACTTCACCCGGCTCTGGCAGCTTGCCCACGACTGCGATCAGATGCCCTCGGACGACGACACCTGGCATCGCAATGCGGTCGCGGTGATGAATGCCTGGCTTGCGCGAGGGCGGGCGCTGGAGATCGTCACGATCAAGCCGGCCGCGTTCTCTGCATGGCTGCAGGATAGCGGCCTGCCGAACACCGCGGAAACTTGCCGCAAATATGTCGAGTTCCGCGCCGGTACCCATTGCCACGATGTGGCCTAGGCTTTCGCTTTCGATGCTCTAGCCGGTCCGCGTCCAGCGCAGGAAGGCGGATAGCCGCAGCAGACTGTTGACGATCAGAGCATAGACCACGCCCGTGTCTCCATTCTCAGGAGCCCACGATAACGCGTGGTGCTTTTAGCGTTGTTGACGCGGCGCAAGCTGCTCCGACAAATCCCGCGACCGGATCGCTCCGGCGGATGCGAGCATTCAGGGAATTCCGGGCCGGGTCAATCGCAGGGAATTCCAAGTTTTCGCGGAATTGGAGAACGGTTCTGTCGCGATTGTCGCGCGGCGATCAGGGAATGACGCTCAGCATCATCATGGTCTGGAACATCATCGTGCCGATCTGGCCGTGGATGTCGCCGCGCATGGTATTGACGTTGCGCCAGGCGCTCGGCCCGAGCTGCAGCCAGCCGATGCGCGAGCCGCGCGGCGGCGACTGCGTCACCATCCAGTTGACCGTGCCCGGCAGGCTCGGAGCGTTCTTATGGGCACTGATCATGAAGGCACTGTCGAAATCGATCTGCTCGCGGATGATGCCGGTTCCGCCAAGCTTTTCGGCGAAACGGAAGAGGTGGTTGACGCCGGAGCTGTAACTGGCGACGCCGACCTGCTGGATCGAGCTGCGGACATCCGGCACGCCGAAGGACATCTGGACCGCCGTCAGGATGTCGTTGAGCGTCTCGACGCCGCGATCGGCAAAAAGATTGGTGGTCGAGCTGTTGGCGCGCGAGCCATGGGTCATGAACGGTACGAGAAGCACCATCTGCTTCATGGCGGCCATCTGCAGCCCTTGTCCCGGCACGTAGCGCTTCACCGTCGGCCAGCGTCCGGCGAAGTTCGGATAGGCGGCATCGTCGGAGGCGCCGATCGTGTCGGGATGGAAGAAGATATAGGCGCGCGAGAAATCGACCGTCCCGGCCGGCACGCAGGCGCCGACCCAGAACACCGAGCCGTTTTTCTCGATCTTGAACAGGAATTCGGAGATGGTGCCCGCGGCGGCCCCTTCGACGAGTGCCGCACCCTTTGCCACCGGCGTGAACAGGAATGGCAGGACGCTGGAGGGAACGACCGCCGGGATCGAGAAGGAGCCGGGCGCTCCCAGCAGGGTCTCCCGAAAGCGCAGGACGTTCAGTTCGGTGAAGCTGTTATCGACCGGCTTCGGTGGCGCGGGCGCGGCGCCGCTTGCCAGGGCATCGAGCTTGCGCAGGCTGGCGCCGCCCGGGTCGACCACGCCATCGGCGACCCGCAGCTCGCCGCGCTGGAGCCAGAAGGCCTGGAATGCGGCGATGGCGGCGGCAAGTTGAGCGTTGCAGCGCTTGAAGCCCCCGGCGGAAGGTGGCTCCGACACGCCGCGCATGCCGGCATTACCGGGGTCGATGGCCCAGAGCAGCTTGATGATCTTGCTCTGATCGACCGGAGCGTTCTGCACCTGTGCGGTGCCGTTGCGCACGCCGACAGGCCCGGACAACGTCGTCATCGTACCCACCCCCCGCCATCGCTGTTGTCGATCGGATAGGCGTTATCGAAAGCCGCTGCGTCATCCGCTTGAATGAGGTGCGCGTTCTGGCCGGACGCGACAGGCATCGTCAGCTTGCTCTCCGAACGTAAACCTGGAGATCGACCTTGTGACGCGATGATCTCCGGGATGCTGTCGCAGCGTCAACCAATGGTCGCGGAGCAGTTCCGGTTCCGTCGCGGATGGCTGACCGGTCGCATCACGCGGCCTCCGCCGCATCCTCCATTTTCAGGATCTTGAGGCCGATCTGGACCATCAGCATCTCCTCGGCGTCGTCGAGATCGATGCCGGCCTCGGACCGGATCTTGTCGAGCCGATAGAGAACCGTCTTCGGGTGGACGCCGAGACGGCGCGAGGTTTCCAGCGCGTTGCCGCTGCAGGCGATATAGGCCTCCAGCGTCTCGACGAGATCGGCCCGGGCTCGCGTTTTGACTGAAGCCAGCCGTTGCAACGATGGCGGGATCATCTCCCTGAGCTCGTGCTGCGGCGCAAGCCGGCAGAGCATGCGGTAGATCCCGAGCTCGTGGAAGAAGACGAGGTTCTTCTCGAAGCGGGCGCGGATGCCGATATTGAGGGCGTCGAGCGCCTGCCGATAGCTGCGAGGCAGCCCCTCGACATCGGCCGCGACCTCGCCGATCCCGGCCCGTACGGTCGCGCGCTCCTCGCTTCGTGACCAGAGCGCGCTCAGTTCGGCGAAGCGGCGTTCGAATTGCACACGCCATTCGCGGCCCTCGCCGGCCGGCCAGAACAGCACGATATGGCCGCCCCGGATCTGGGCATGGGCGTTGTCGATCACGCCGGTGAGAAGCTGTGCCAGACGCTCCAGGCTTTGGACCTCGTCGGATGCCGCGCCGGATGATTTCGACGGAGCCTTCAGGCCGAGCACGGCGACCGCATGCCTGCGCCTCAGGTCCCACTGGATCAGGCCGGCGCGGCGATGCAATTCGCTGGAGGGGAGGGCGCTGCCGCCGAGCAGATCGCCGATCAGGTCGAAGCGGAACTGCTTCTCGACCTCGATGACGGCCTGTTGCCTGAGGAAGTCGAGCGCGAGTGCGTTGATCGCGCTCTCGATGGCGATGGACTGAACATCCTCCAGCTCGCCGTTCAGTTCGAGGACGGTGAGATAGAGCCTGACCTCGTCGCCGACCCGCACGGAGAAGACGTGGCGGTTGCAGATGCGGTTGTCGGCCTCGGGCACGGCGACGGTCTGGGTGTAGAAGAGCGCGCCCTCCTGATGGTCCTCGGGCGAGGCGAGGCTGACCGAACTGCCCGTGGTCCCGGCGAGGCATTGCAGCTTCTCGTCATAGAGCCCGACCGGGTTGCCGATGAAGGTCTCCAGCGATTTCAGGATGCGGAAGGCGCCCTGGTTCGCCAAGGAGGCGCTGAGGAAATGGTCGCTGATCTCCTTGAAGCGTTCGAGGACGCCGAGCCGCTCGCTGAGGAGGTGCTCGGAGATGCACAGGACGATGGTCCGGTAGAGCACGTTGCGGGGGATCTCGATGACGGGGAGCCGGTGCCTGCGCGCGGCCTCGACGATCTCCTCCGGGACCTCCTGCACGAAGAGACCGGTCTTGACGATCAGCGCGCTGAGCTTGCGGGCGGCGACCTTCGCGATGAAGGCGTCGAGCGGGCGCAGGCGATCGAGCGAATAGAAATTGGTGAGCAGGACGTCGCCGGGCTGCACCCAGTCGGTGACGTCAGGCGCCTCGATGACGTTGACGCCGCGGACCGGGTTGGAAAGGCCTTCCTCGCCGCAGATCAGGCGGGCCTGCTTGAAGGGCGCGAACTGGAGCAGCTCGGAAATCTTCAATTGATGGGCCATGGCCTGCACTCCCGGCGGCTGCTCCGCGCTATCGCTGTAGTCGCGAAAGGACGGCGCTCGCAAGCGAATCCGGGTTAGAAGGGTTCAATTTTTATCTTCAGAGGATAAAAAATGGCCGGTCAATTTAGGCGGCTTGGCAATGGTTCCCCGCGCGCCGGCTTACTAGGCTCCCCAGCAAAAGAAGATCGTTCGACTGCGGGACCCGCGCCGCTGGAGTGCGCCCGCGAGGATGGGGAAGACCGATGGATAGATCCTTTATCTGGCGAAAGGGCGATTGGGGCGGCTATTTCGGCCTGTTGGCCAACAACCTGACCAATCTCCTGACGATGATCGGCCTGCTGCTCTTCGTCGTCGGTTTTCCCAAGGAGATGGTCTATGGCCGGATCGCCCCGGCCTTCGGCCTCGCCGTCTTCGCCGCGAGCCTGTGGTACACCTATTTCGCCTACAAGCTGGTCAAGGAAACCGGCCGCTCGGACGTGACAGCGCTGCCGTCCGGCCCGAGCGCGCCGTCGATCTTCACGGTGACCTTCCTCGTCATCCTGCCGGTCTATCTCCAGACCAAGGATGCCGAGTTCGCGCTGCAGATCGCGCTGGTCTGGTGCTTCGTCGAGGCGATGATCCTGGTTGGCGGCTCCTTCCTGGGCGAGACGATCCGCAAGACGATCCCGCGTACCGTGCTGCTGTCCTGCCTTGCCGGCCTCGGTCTGTTGCTGCTCGCGATGAATCCGATGCTGCAGTCGTTCGAGACGCCGACCGTCGCCTTCGTCGTGCTGGCGCTGATCTTCCTGAACTGGTTCGGCAAGAAGCCGATCTTCCCGAAGATTCCGACCGGCTTCCTGCTGCTCGCGGCCGGCACGGCGCTGGCCTGGATCTTCGGCCTGCAGAGCCCGGCCGAGATCAAGAACTCGCTGTCGACTTTCGGCTTCAACCCGCCGACGCTGCATATCACGAGCTTCCTCAACGGGCTGCCGCATGCGCTGCCCTATCTCGCCTCGGCCGTTCCGCTCGGCCTCGCCAACTACGTGTTCGACCTCGAGAATATCGAGAGCGCCCATGCCGCGGGTGATCCCTACCCGACGCGCCAGGTGATGATGGCCAACGGCCTGTCCTCGACGCTCGGCGCCATGTTCGGCAACCCGTTCCCGGTCACCGTCTATATCGGCCATGCCGGCTGGAAATCGATCGGCGCCGGCACCGGCTACACCTTCTTCACCGGCCTGAGCATGTTCGTGCTGTCGCTGTTCGGGCTGGGAGCCTTCCTACTGGCGCTGATCCCGATGGTCGCGGTGGTTCCGATCCTCGTCTATATCGGCATCGTCACGGCCAATCAGGTGGTGCGCGAGTCGCCCCGCGACGAGGTGCCGGTGATCTTCGTCACGATGTTCCCGTGGATCGCCAACTGGGCGCTGACGCTGACCAACAACACCCTGGCGGCTGCCGGCACCGCCGCCGAGACCGTCGGCGTCGAGGCGCTCGCCAAGAAGGGCGTCTACTATCAGGGCCTGTCCAATCTCGGGAACGGCGCGCCGCTGAGCAGCATGACCTGGGGCTGCATCACGATCTTCGCGATCACCGACAAGCCGATGCGCGGCGCTGTCGCGGCGCTGGCCGGCGGCTTCCTGACACTGTTCGGCGTGATCCACGCGCCGACAGTCGGCTTCGCCCAGCCGCACGCCATGCCACTGGTCTATGCCTATTGCATGATCGCCGGCGTCTTCGTGCTCAAGCACTATCTCAACCTGCGCGAGGCGGACCGCTCGATGCAGACCGGCTCCGACCAGGCCAGCGCCATGAAACCGGCCACCAGCAAGGCGTGAGCCGGCGAGGCGAGCCCGCCCGTTATGGGCGGCTCGTCTCGCTTCGCATGCCCTCTGCAGCGCCCGCCCGGGGCGCTGCGTCACCGATCGACAGGAAGACCCGATGAACGCCCCGTCCGCCAACCCGCCCCTGATCGCCGCCGCCGACCTCGGTGACATGGCCACGATCGAGCGCCTCCTCGCCGAGGGCGCCAAGGTGGACGCCAAGGACGAGACCGGGCGCACGGCGCTGATGGCGGCAACGCAGAAGAACAACCTGCCGCTGGCGCGGCGCTTGATCGCGGCCGGCAGCGACGTCAATGCCCGCGACATCACCATGCTCTCGCCCTATCTCTGCGCCGGCGCGAACGGCTTCAACGAGATCCTGAAACTGGCGATCGCCTCGGGCGCCGATCGCAACAGCGTCAACCGCTTCGGCGGCACGCCGCTGCTGCCGTCGAGCGAGAAGGGCTTTCTGCGGACCGTGCGGGTCTGTCTGGCGGCCGGCATTCCGGTGGACCGCGCCAATGATCTCGGCTGGTCGGCCTTGCTGGAGGCCGTGATCCTCGGCGACGGCGGCAGGCTCTACGGCGACGTGGTCGAGGCTCTGGTCGAGGCGGGTGCGGACCAGCATCTCAAGGATCGCGACGGCAAGTCCTCGCTGGAGCATGCGCAGGCACTCGGCCAGGAGCGCGTGCTGAAGATATTCCGCGGCGAGGGCGCTGCGGCCGGGCCGGGCTCGGCGGCGATCCGGCAGGCGAAGCAGGCCGAGAAGGCCGAACGCTACGAGGAGGCGCTTGCCATCGTGGAGGCTGGACTGACGCAGCACCCGGGCGATGCCGATCTCGGCTACTACAGGGGCTATTACCTCTACGAGCTCGGGCGCAACGAGGAGGCGATCCGCGCCTTCGAGACGGTGCTCGCGGCGAGCCCCGACGCGATCGAGTTCCATTTCTACATCGCTTATGCCTGGCGGGCGATGAAGCAGCCGGAGGCGGCGCTCGCGGCCTTCGACGCGGGCATCGCGAAGCAGCCGGGAGCCCTGTTCCTGCGCTATCACAAGTCGAACTATCTGCGTGAGCTCGGCAGGCATGAGGCTGCCGTCGCCGTGATGGACGAATTGCTCGCGCTTGATCCCGGCCGCTACGATTTCGCCTTCCACAAGGGCAACAGCCTGCGCTCGCTCGGCCGACACGAGGAGGCGATCACGGCAATCGAGATCGCTATCGCGTCCGATCCCGGCAACCCGCTCTATCGCCAGCACAAGGCGCAGTCGCTCCGGCTGCTCGGCCGTGAGGCCGAGGCGCAGGCCGAGATAGCAGCGGCAGGCCGGCCTCCGGCCGCCCGCGCCAGCTGAACGCCGGCTGGGTCCGCCCCGATGCGTGCGCATGTCACCATGCAGGCCAGGTCCGGCGACGGCGCCTTCCTGGCGCGCGTGAACGGTGCGGCCTTCGCGGGCGTAGTCCACAGCGCTTTTCGTAGGGCAGTGAATATCGCCTGCCTGGGCAATGGCGAACTGCACACGCTCGTCACCGGCGATCTCGATGACGGGCCGAATTCGCTGGTCGTCACGGCCGATGATTTCCTCGCGATCGGTATCTGCCAGGGCGACAGTGTCCGGGCCGGAGGCGGCAGCCTCGCCATTGCCGGGAAGGCGACGGTGAGTGTGGCCGAAGCCTCCGTCTGGCGCACGCCCGTGCCGGAAACGCATTGCGCGCCCGGCCTGTTGCGCCGGCGGCTGGCGGAGGCGGAGGCTGCGATCTGGCGCAACGGCACGCCCGGCGGCTTCATCGAGGGCATGGCCGATACCGAGGTCGCGCGATTGACGACCCGGATGCTGCATGAAGGCGCGGACGGGCTCGCATTCGCGCTGGGACGTGGCGACACGGATGCGGCGCTGGCCCAGGCCCGCCGGTTGCTCGGCCTCGGGCCGGGCCTCACGCCGTCGGGCGATGACTTCCTCACCGGGCTGCTCGCGGCCCGCGCGCTTTGCCGGCGGCAGGTCGATCTCGGCAGCGACGGCTTCGCCCGCGGCGTGGTGCAATCCGCCAAGAGCGCGACCAACCCGATCGCCTACGCGGCCATGGCCAAGGCGGCGCGCGGCGAGGTCCGGGAGCGGGTGGCACGCCTCGTCATCGCGCTCGGCAGCGCGACAGCCGAGCCCTCCTCGCAGGCGCTCGCACAGGTTCTCGCGATCGGTGCCTCATCCGGGACCGAGATCGCTTTCGGCGTCATCCGTGGGCTGGCGTCGCTCATCGACAATGGAGAATGGGATCATGGCCATCAAGACCGCCATTAAGCGGAACACCTATTTCGACTCGGTCTCGCTGATGTCGGTGACCGGGCGGGCGAACGCCGTCGCCGGGGTCGAGCAGGCGATGATCGGCATGGGCACCGCCATGAACAAGGAGGTGCTCAAGAACGTCGGCATGCTGACGCCGGAGGCGGCCGAGGCCCAGAGCGGCGACCTGATGATCGTCGTGCGTACCGCGTCCGACGCGGTCGCCGAGCAGGCGCTGGTCGCAATCGACGAATTGTTCAAGCAGAAGGGCGGCAACGAATCCGGCCGCAAGATGAACTACGCGACGATCGAGTCCGCCGTCGCGCATGTGCCCGGCGCCAATCTCGCGATCATTGCGGTGGCCGGTGAGTTCGCCTCTCGCGAGGCGCGCCGCGCGCTGGAGAGCGGCCTGCACGTCATGATGTTCAGCGACAACGTCTCGATCGAGGACGAGGTCGCACTGAAGACGCTCGCCCATGACAAGGGCCTGCTGATGATGGGGCCGGATTGCGGCACCGCCTATATCGGCGGCATTGGCCTGTGCTTCGCCAATGCGGTGCGCGCCGGCAATATCGGCATCGTCGGCGCCTCCGGCACCGGCAGCCAGGAGGTCGCGGCCCGCATCCACGATTTCGGCGGCGGCATCACCCAGATCATTGGCACCGGCGGGCGCGACCTCAACGAGAAGGTCGGCGGCATCATGATGATCGACGGCATCAACGCGCTCGCCCGCGACCCGGCGACCGAGGTGATCGTGCTGGTCTCCAAGCCCCCGGCGAAATCGGTGCAGGACAAGGTGCTGGCAGCGGCTGCTTCATGCGGCAAGCCGGTCGTCGCCTGCCTGCTCGGCGGCTCGGAAGAGGCCGTCGCCAAGGCCGGCCTGCAATTCGGCAAGACCACCAAGGAGGCCGCGCTGAAGGCGGTCATCCTCGGCGGCAAGAAGGAAGAGGAGATCAACAAGCGGGCGCTCAACCTGCCGTTGATCGCCGAGACCCGCGCCAAGCTGAAGCCCGAGCAGCGCTATATCCGCGCCCTGCTCTGCGGCGGCACGCTCTGCGAGGAGATGATGCTGATCGCCAAGGAGAGCTACGACAACGTCTACAGCAACATCGCCAAGGACCCGGCGCGCAAGCTGAAGGACGTCAACGCCAGCATCGAGCACAGCTTCATCGATTTCGGTGACGACGATTTCACCCGCGGTCGCCCGCACCCGATGATCGACCCCTCCCAGCGGCTCGCGCGATTGGTGCAGGAGGCGCGCGACCCGTCGGTCGGCGTCATCGTGCTCGATTTCATCCTCGGCTACGGCGCCCATGAGGACCCGGCCGGCGTGATGATCCCCGCCCTGGTCGAGGCCAAGCAGATCGCAGCGGCCGAGGGGCGCCATCTCGAGATCCTCGGCTATGTCCTCGGCACGGATCTCGACAGCCAGTCGCTCGCCGAGCAGACGGCCAAGCTTTCGGAAGTGGGCGTCACCATCGCCAGCAGCTGCACCAATGCCGGCCTGCTGGCGCGCGGTTTCGTCTCCAAGGAGAACTGATCATGTCCAGCATCAACGACCTGTTCAGCAAGGTCAGCGTCATCAATATCGGCCTCGAAATGTTCAAGGACGATATCGAGAAGCAGGGCGGCAGCGCCGTCCATCTCGATTGGCGCCCGCCGGCGGGCGGCAAGCCCGAACTGATCGACGCGCTTGAAGCCCTCGCGCGCCCCGAGATCGCGGCGCGCATCGAGAAGGCGAACCAGGAGGCGGTCGAGCGCATCCTGAAATCCCAGCCCGTGCTGGTCGGCTTCGGGCCGGCACTGGAGGTCGTGCCCGGCATGACCAAGACCACCATCCTCCATGCCGGCCCGCCGATCACCTGGGAGCGGATGTCCGGCCCGATGAAGGGCGCCGTCACCGGCGCGCTGGTCTTCGAAGGCCTGGCCAAGAACCTCGACGAGGCGGCGGCGCTCGCGGCGTCGGGCGAGATCACCTTCTCGCCCTGCCACGAGCATAACTGTGTGGGCTCGATGGCGGGCGTGACCTCGGCCTCGATGTTCATGCATGTCGTCAAGAACAAGACCTATGGCAACGTCGCCTACACCAATCTCAGCGAGCAGCTCTCCAAGATCCTGCGCATGGGCGCCAATGACGAGACCGTCATCGCCCGGCTGAACTGGATGCGCGACGTGCTCGGCCCGATCCTGCGCGAAGCGATGCAGATCGCCGGCGAGATCGACCTGCGCCTGCTGCTCTCGCAGGCGCTGCACATGGGCGACGAGTGCCATAACCGCAACGTGGCGGGCACGACGATCCTGATCCAGAAGCTCGCGCCCTTCATCCTGGAGACCTCGTTCACGACGGCCCAGAAGCGCGAGGTCTTCGACTTCGTCGCCAGCAGCGACTATTTCTCCGGCCCGACCTGGATGGCGGTGTGCAAATGCGCGCTCGACGCCGCCCATGGCGTGCCGCACTCGACGATCCTGACGACGATGTGCCGCAACGGCGTCGAGTTCGGCATCCGGATCAGCGGCGTGCCGGGCTTCACCTGGTTCACCGGCCCGGCCCAGAAGGTCATCGGCCCGATGTTCGCCGGCTACAAGCCGGAGGATTCCGGCCTCGATATCGGCGACAGCGCGATCACCGAGACCTATGGCATCGGCGGCTTCGCGATGGCGGCGGCACCGGCCATCGTGCCGCTGGTCGGCGGCACGGTCGACGAGGCCATCGGCTTTTCGGTCCGCATGGCCGAGATCACCACGGCCGAGAACCCGAACGTCACGGTGCCCCTGCTCAACTTCAAGGGCGTGCCGACCGGCATCGACATGCGCAAGGTGCTGCAGACCGGGATCATGCCCGTCATCAACACCGCCATCGCGCATAAGGAAGCCGGCATCGGCATGATAGGCGCCGGCATCACCTATCCGCCGATGGAGGCTTTCGAGAAGGCGCTGCTCGCCTTCGCTGCCCAAGAAGGCGTCGCCGGCTGAAGACTGCCGCGGGCCGCCTCTCGCGGCCCGCGTTCCGCACCAACGAACAATTTCAACATGCGTCGCGACCTGCCGGCCGGCGCGTGGGAGGAGGATTCATGACTTCGATCGACGCCGTTCCGGACCGCCTGATCATCGCCATCGGCGGCAACGCCATCCATCCCGAGGGCATCCGCGGCACGGCCGAGGAGCAGGAGAAGCTCGCGGCCGAGACGGGCGCCGCCCTGCTGCCCTTGATGGAGCTCGGCTCGCAATTGATCATCACCCATGGCAACGGCCCGGTCGTCGGCAAGATGCTGCTGCGCCATGCTATCGCCCGCCATCGCGTCGCGCCGATGCCGCTCGACATCTGCGTCGCCCATAGCCAGGGCGGCATCGCCTATCTCCTGACGCAGGCGCTGGAGAACGCGCTGCGCGCCAAGGGCAATCCGCGCGAGGTGACCTGCGTCCTGACCCAGGTCGAGGTCGATCCGAACGACCCGGCCTTCCAGAACCCGTCCAAGCCGATCGGCTATTTCTACACCGAGGAGGAGGCCAAGGCCCTCAGCGAAGAGATGGGCTGGCTGATGAAGGAGGATTCCGGCCGCGGCTACCGCCATGTCGTGCCCTCGCCGCTGCCGCAGCACATCGTCGATTTCGACCTCGTGCAGATCCTGGCCGAGCGCGGCGCGGTCGTGATCGCGGGCGGCGGCGGCGGCGTGCCGGTGGTGCGCCAGCCCAACGGCCAAAGCCACGGTGTCGAGGCCGTCATCGACAAGGACCGCACCACCGCCAAGATGGCGAACCTGCTCGACATCCCGGACATGATCATCCTGACCGCCGTGCCGCGCGTCGCCGTGCATTTCGGCAAGCCGGAGCAGCGCTTCCTCGATCGCGTCAGTCTGTCCGAGATCAAGCGCCTGCATGAAGAGGGGCATTTCCCGCCCGGCAGCATGGGGCCGAAGATCGACGCGGCCGCGCAGTTCATCGAGGGCGGCGGCCGGCGCTGCATCATCGCGCGCATCGAGGATGCGGTCGCGGCGCTGCGCGGCGAGGCCGGCACGCAGATCGTCTCCGACGCGGCGTTCGCGGCGGCGGCCTGACGTCTCTCCGGGCGTCCTTCGTTTCAGAATAAGGCGGGTCATCCCGGGCGGAGCGTAGCGAAGACCCCGGGATCCATGCCTGAACCTCTATCGGAGAGGTTCCGGCATGGACTCCGGATCAAGTCCGGGATGACGGCGTGTTTCAGAGGGAACGAACAGGCTTTTGTCAGGTGAACTGAAGCGGGCCGCCGGAAGGACCGGCGGCCCGTTTTTCATGTGCCCATGCACGGATAAGGCCGCTGACGATGCCTTGCAGCCGATCAGGCGATCGGCTGGGTCAATTCGCCGTGGCGCGCGACGATCCTGCCGCGCTTGACGACGGTGCGGTCGGCCGGGCGCTCGACGATGGCTTCGCAGATGGTCTCGCCGGGCAGGATCACGAAGTCGGCCGTGCAGCCGACCTCAAGACCGTAGTTCTCGATGCCCATAACCTTGGCGCCCTGATAGGTGCAGACGTCGAGCGCCAGCTCCATCTCCTCGTCGCGGCGGAAATTGTTGCGCAGGCCGACCAGCGTCGCCCGCTCCAGCATGTCGCCCATGCCATAGGGATTCCAGCTGTCGCGCACGCCGTCCGAGCCGCCGGCGATGACGACACCGGCCTTGAGGCAGGCCATGACGGACGGCGCCGGCGAGGAGGCCGGGGCGGTCGTGACCAGCGCGATGCGCTCCCTGGCCAGGTCCTCCATCAGGCGGCGGACATGATCGGCATCCGGCATGCCCAGGCAGAAGGCATGGCTGATCGCGACCTTGCCCTGCATGCCGAGCGCGCGGGTGCGCTCGATGATGAGTTCCATCGAGAAGGCGCCGACCTCGCCGCGCTCATGCAGGTGGATGTCGAGCGGGCGGCCGTATGTCTCGGCGAGGCCGAAGATCGCGTCGAGATGACCCTTGGGGTCGCGGTCGAGCGTGCAGGGATCGAGGCCGCCGACGACATCGGCGCCCATCGCCATCGCCTGGTCGAGCAGTTCGAGCGTGCCGGGCCGGATCAGCATGCCGGATTGCGCGAAGGCGACGATCTCGACATCGATCACGTCCTTGAGCCGCTCGCGCATGGCCATGACGCCTTCGACGCCGGCCAAGCCGACCTCGGTGTCGACATCGACATGGCTGCGGATATGGGTGGTGCCGAGCTTGACCATCTGGGCGACGAGCCGGCCGGACTGGCGGTCGGGTTCGATGCCGAATTCGCGGCGGTTGCGGCGCTCGGTCTCGATCTTGTCGATCAGGGCGGGGCCGGCGGTGTGCTTGTGCCAGCCCATGCCCCAGAAGCTCTTGTCGAGATGGGTGTGGGCCTCGACGAGGCCGGGGATCATCAAGCGGCCGCCGGCATCGAAACTCGCGTCGCCTCCGGTCGCGCCTGCGCCGATCGCCGCGATGCGCCCGTCACGGACCAGCACATCCGTCGCAGCGCCGCCGGCCGGGCGGACATTCCGGATCAAGAGGGTATCGGACACGAGGCATCTCCTTCTTCCAGACCGTTGCGTGCGGGCTTTTTAAAGTCCAGGCGCGGCTCTGGCCCGTTAAATCATCCGATTATTATCATGCAGGAATTGAATGACGCGGCACGGCGGCCGTTGAGGCTTTCTGCAAACGTCACCTAGAAAGTCGGCGGCGTGCAGGCGCTGACGATCTCGCAGGGGACCGGGCCGACGCAGCGGAACCGGTGCGGGCGGTTGCTCTCGAAATAATAGGCGTCGCCGGGGCCGAGGATGCGGCGCTCCTCGCCGACGGTGAGCTCGATCCGGCCGGCGAGCACGATGCCGCCTTCCTCGCCTTCGTGGGTCAGCAGCACGCGGCCGGTATCGGCGCCCGGCTCGTAGCGCTCCCTGAGGATCTGCAGCGCCCGGCCGAACAGGTTTTCGCCGACCTGGCGGAAGGAGATGCCGCCCTTGCCGATCTCGACGAGTTCTTCGGCCTGGTAGAACACCTGCCGCGGCTTCTCCGGCTCGAAGGCGAAGAACTCCGACAGGCTGATCGGGATGCCGTCGAGGATGCGCTTGAGCACGCCGACCGAGGGGTTCACCTCGTTGGCCTCGATCAGCGAGATCGACGAGTTGGTCACGCCGGCCTGCTTGGCGAGCGCGCGCTGCGACAGGCCGCGCTGAATCCGGACATATCTGAGCCGGGCTCCGACATCGATATTCATCGCCGGCCTGTTCCTGCTGTTCTCGATCTTGAACGGTATCCAGATCGAGCAAGCTTTTTCAAGGGATTAGGCCGACACTGAAACAGACTTGTTGCACTGACGAAAACATGAGCACTGACGGGTCTCAAAGGGAGGCCGTCATGACCGTCAACACCAAGCCGTCCACGCTGCAGAACGCCCGCTCGCTCGATGCTTTCTGGATGCCGTTCACCGCGAACCGGCAGTTCAAGCAGGCGCCGCGCCTGCTCGCCAGCGCCAGCGGCATGCATTACGCCACCGAGGACGGCCGCAAGGTCATGGACGGCACGGCGGGCCTGTGGTGCTGCAATGCCGGCCATGGCCGGCGACAGATCAGCGAAGCCGTCTCGCACCAGATTGCCGAGCTCGATTTCGCGCCGGCCTTCCAGATGGGCCACCCCATCGTGTTCGATTTCGCCGAGCGGCTTGCCGCCATCGCGCCGGGCGAGGGCGCGAATAAGCTCGATCGCATCTTCTTCACCGGCTCGGGTTCGGAATCGGTCGATACCGCGCTCAAGATCGCGGTCGCCTATCAGCGCGCCATCGGCCAGGGCACGCGGACCCGCCTGATCGGGCGCGAGCGCGGCTATCACGGCGTCGGCTTCGGCGGCATCTCAGTCGGCGGCCTCGTCAACAACCGCCGCGTCTTCCCGCAACTGCCGGGCACCGACCATCTGCGCCACACCCATGATCCCGCCCGCAACGCCTTCACCCGCGGCCTGCCCGAGCATGGCGCCGAGCTCGCCGACGATCTCGAGCGGCTGGTCGCGCTGCATGGCGCGGAGACGATCGCGGCCGTCATCGTCGAGCCGATGGCCGGCTCCACCGGCGTGCTGCTGCCGCCGAAGGGCTATCTGCAGCGCCTGCGCGAGATCGCGACGAAGCATGGCATCCTGCTGATCTTCGACGAGGTCATCACCGGGTTCGGGCGCCTCGGCACGCCCTTCGCCGCCGATTATTTCGGGGTGATGCCGGACCTGATGACCACCGCCAAGGGCCTGACCAACGGCGCGGTGCCGATGGGCGCGGTCTTTGCCAGCCGCAAGGTGCATGACGGCCTGATGCACGGGCCGGAAGGCATGATCGAGCTCTTCCACGGCTATACCTATTCCGGCCATCCGGTCGCTTGCGCGGCGGGCCTGGCCACGCTCGACATCTATGCGTCCGAGGGGCTGCTGACGCGGGTGGCGAAGCTGGCGCCGGCCTGGGAGAACGCGATGCATTCACTGGGCGATGCGCCGCATGTCATCGATATCCGCAATCTCGGCCTCGTCGCCGGCATCGAGCTGTCCTCGCGCGACGGTGCCGCCGGCGCCCGCGCCTACGAGGTCTTCGTCGACTGTTTCGAGAAGGGCCTCCTGATCCGCGTCACCGGCGACATCATCGCGCTGTCGCCGCCGCTGATCGTCGAGGAGGACCAGATCGGCGAGATGGTCGAGACGCTGCGCGGCGCGCTGAAGCGGGTGGCCTGACGGCGCCCCTCTCTGTGCTAGAGGTCTCGTGTCCTGACCTTCGCGAGATAGCCGATGACGACCTCTCCCTGCCCGCCGATCAGTGATGCCGACTGGCCTGAAGCGATCGCCGAGATGAAGGCCGGCTTTGCCGGCGCGCTCAATGTCTACCGGACGATGGCGCATCACCCGGCGCTGCTGAAGGCCTGGGCGCCGTTGCGCCAGCATGTCGTCAAGGACAGCGCGCTCGGGCCGGTGCGCTCGGAGGTGGTGATCCTGCGGGCGGCGCATCGCATGGGCTCGCCCTATGAATGGGCGCATCATGTCAGCCGGGCGCGGGTGCTCGGCATGAGCGATCAGCGCATCGCGGCGCTGCGCGGCCAGCCGGAGGGCGAGGACGGATTGATCGTGCGGGCGGTCGATTCGCTCTTCGACGACCAGCGCCTGTCGCTCGCGCAGGAGGCCGAGCTCGCCGCGGCGATCGGGCGCGAGGCGGTGTTCGACCTGATGGCGACGGTCGGCTTCTATTCGGTGCTCGGCTACATGCTGATGACCTACGAGACGCCGATCGACGATACGATTGCCAGGGAAATGGCGGAGCACCCGCTCGGCACCGTCTAGCCCCCGATTTGGCGAAGCCGCCGGGCATCGTGTAACCCCGCCGGATCGGGCCGATGGCGAGCGCCCGGCCGCAAGACGGGAACGACATGTCCGACGACGATTACATCTATGACGAGGCGACCGGCGAATGGCGCCCGGCCTCGGACGTGAAACAAGCAGCCGCAACCGCTGCTCCGGTGGTACGCGATGCCGCCGGGAACGTGCTCGCCGACGGCGATTCCGTGGTCCTGGTCAAGGACCTCAAGGTGAAGGGCGCCAATCAGACCTTGAAGCAGGGCACGGTCATCCGCACGATCCGTTTGACGGAGAATGTCGAGGAGATCGACTGCCGCCACGACACGATCAAGGGCCTCGTGCTGCGGACGGAATTCGTCCGCAAGCGTTGAGGCCTTGGGCTGTGCCTACCAGAGGCGCGGCCCCTCCATCGTCGAGACATGGGCCGAGACCACCTTCCAGCCCAGATCGGGAAAGCGCACCCAGCTCTGGCTCTGCCGGCCGATGACGTCGCGCCCGCGCACCTTGAACTCGAGATTTACGGTCGCGATGTCGCGTCCCAGCGTCAGGATCTCCAGCCTGATGCGCTTCTCCTTGATGCCCGGACCCGGCGGGCGCGCGACGCGATGGCCATGGATTTCCTGGAAGCCGTAGCCGTTCTCATGCAGGGCGTAGCGGATCGTGTAGGGGCTGTTCCAGAAGGCTGCATCCAGCACGTCGACATTCTTGTCGATCAGTGCCTGCTCGTAGGCCTCGAACAGGGTGCTGATCTCGGCCACCACTTCCGGAATGTTCGGGGTCAGGTCGGTCATGATGCGGCCTCCATGGCCTGTGCGATGGCAATGAGGCTGGCATCGCTGCCGCGCGCTCCGATGATGGACAACCCGATCGGTGCGCCGTCGACGAGCGCGCCGGGCAGGTTGACCTGTGGATGGCCGGCAAGCCCGCCCTGCGCGCAAAGGCAGGTGATGCGATCCCGCATCGGCCGGAGAACCGGCATCGGCAAACCGCGCAAGGGGGCCGGGAAGGGCGTCGTCGGCAGGCACAGGACGGTGCCTGATGGCAGCAGGTAGCGCAGCCGCGCGCGGGCTTCCTCGCGCATCAGGGCGGCCCAGTTCTGCTCGGATACGGGGACCTGCGAGCCGGCGATCAGCCCGGCCGCGACGCTGAAGGCCATGCGCGGATTGTCCCGCTCGATCCAGGGACGGAAGGTCTGCCAGGCCTCGATCGGCTGCAGGCTGCGCTGCGCCCGCGCCCAGACGGAGAGGCCCTGCGGCGCCATGATCTCGTCGCGGGGCGTGGCGCCCAGCACGCGGGCGAGCCGCTCGACCATCGGACGCAGCGCTTCCGCGACCTCCGGGTCGGCGAAGCCGAAAGCGTCGACTGCGACGAGCAATTTCGTCGGCAGCGGGCCGGGCGCTTCGCCGAGCAGCGCGGTGCCGATGCGGGCGAAGGTCGCGGCGTCGCGGGTGAACCAGCCGGCCGTGTCCGAGCTCGGCGCCTGCGGCATCAGGCCGGTCAGGTCGAGCCGGCCATGGGTCGGGCGGATGCTGTAGAGCCCGCAGAAGCTACCGGGCACGCGCATCGAGCCGCCGGTATCGGTGCCCAAGGCGGTGTCGCAGAGCCCGGCGGCGACGGCTGCGGCCGAGCCGGAGGAGGAGCCGCCCGGCACGCGCTCCGGGGCAGCCGTGTTCAGCGGCGTGCCGTCGAAGGCGTTCTCGCCGAGGATGCCGAGCGAGACCTCGTCGGTGATGGTCTTGCCGACGAGCTCGGCGCCGGCATCGAGCAGGGTCTGCACCGCCCAGGCATGGCGATCCGGGATGGGGTTGGTTCGGGCCCAGTCATGGTTGCCGCCGCCGGTCGGCGTGCCCGCGACATCGAACAGGTCCTTGACGGCGAAGCTCAGCCCCGAAAGCGGACCGCCGGGGCGGCCGGGAATGCGGATGCGCGGGCCGGGCACGAAGGCGTTGACGCGATCCTCCATCACGGCCTCGGCGATCGCGTTTCGCCCAGGGAGATCGGTCGGGTCGGCATCGGCACGGCTTGCATTCCTGTCGGCAGTTCGACTCAGGGTCGAGGGGCAGCCTAACAGGTTTGCCGCCACGGCAAACGGCGGTGTGCGGGCGCGCCTGCGCGCCGGTCAACGAAGGCTTCGGCTCTGGCCTCCGGCTTTGGCTCAGGGGACGCTTCGTGCCGCTGCGGGCTGAACTGCCTGCTGTTCGTGCGCGATCAGGAAATTTTCCTGCGCCTCCGTCTCGACGGCGGCTGCATCATGCTCACGGCGAATCTGCGCGATAGCTTCGGCTGCGCCGGTTCCGTTCTCGACGAGGAGCAGCGCGGCGATGGTGCCGGTGCGGCCGAGGCCGGCACGGCAATGGATTGCCCAGCTCTCGCCCTGCCGCAGGCGATGCGCCAGGTCGAACTTGCGCCAATCGGCCATGAAATCCGCATCCGGCACGCCGTAATCGGGAATGGCGAGATGGGTCCATTCCAGCCCGGCGGCGCGGACGGCCGCAGCGAAGCCGTCGTGGCCGCCGGGGAATTCCTTGGCTTCCACGAGGCTGAGCAGCCCGGTCGCGCCCATCGCGGCCAGCCGCGACAGATCGTCCGTCAGCGCCGCCCGCGATGCGGTGTCGTCCAGTGCTTCCTTGCGCCGGCCGGGGCAGGGCCCGAGCAGGAGCGCACCCGCAAAGCCGGGCAGGTCGAGGCGGGATATGGAAGGCGCCGGGCTGTGCAAACAATCCTCCAGAGGGTGGAGCAGCGGGGACATTCTACCTGCGGCGGGGGCGCGGCGCGAAGCGGCGTCCGCACCGCTCGAACGAGCTTCAGGGCTCGCTGATTGACATGATGATATAGCTGTGTACAGCTATATCATCATGCTGTCCACACGCGACCCTGCCAGCGAGATTGGACCCGTAACCGCGGCGGGCGGCGAGGCCTTCGCGGCCGGTGTGCTCAAGCCGCAAAGTCCTCCACCGCCGGGCGCGCCTTTGCGGGAGCGCCTGCAAGGGCTGATCTGGCCGCTGGCGATGCTGCTCGTGCTCGTCGGATTGGGCGTGCTGGGCGCGCGGAACGTCTCGGCCAATCTCGCGGCGGCCGGGATGGAGATCGATTTCTCCTTCCTCTGGCAGCAGGCCGGTTTCGACGTCAGCGAAAGCCTGATCGCCTATTCCCCGCGCGATACCTATGCCTATGTCCTGCTCGTCGGGATTCTCAACACGCTGGTTGCGGCGGCGGTGACGCTGGTGCTGGCAAGCGCCATCGGCCTCGTCGTCGGCATCGCCATGACCAGTTCGAACTGGCTCGTGCGCAATCTGGCGCGGCTTTATGTCGAGTTGCTGCGCAACCTGCCGAAGCTCCTGATCGTGATCGCGCTCTATGTCGCGCTGGTCCGCGGCCTGCCGCATATCAAGGCGGCCTGGACCGGCCCGTTCGGCGCAATGTTGAGCAATCGCGGGCTCGCCCTGCCGGCGCCGGTGATCGGGCATGGCGGGCTTTTGCTGGCGCTCGCGGCCTGCCTCTGGCTCGTCGGCTCGGTTCTCTGGTCGCGGGCGGTGAAGCGGCATCAGGACGCAACGGGCCAGCGCCGACCAGTTGCTCTGCCGGTGCTGCTGGCGGGCTTCGCGCTCTATGCCGGGCTCACCCTGTCGGGGCTGGTGGAGATCGGTTGGTCGGTGCCGAAGCTGACCGGCTTCAATGTCAGCGGAGGGATGGGGCTTTCGCTGCAATTGGCGGCGCTCGTCCTGGCGCTCTCGGTCTATCATGGCGGGCAGATCGGCGCGATCGTCGAGGGTGGCATCCTGGCCACCTCGCGCGGCCAGCACGAGGCGGCGCTGGCGCTGGGCCTGAGCCGGCTCCGGACGATGCGCCTGATCGTGCTGCCGCAGGCCTTGCGCGTGATCACGCCGCCGCTCGGCAACCAGTATTCCAACCTGCTGAAGAATACCTCGATCGCGCTGGCGATCGGCTACTCGGACCTGCTCAGCGTGGTCAGCACCTCGGTCAACCAGACTTTCCGGCCGATCGAGCTGATGACGCTGGTCGCACTGTTCTTCCTGATCGCCAATCTGCTGATCTCGGCCGGGGTCAACTGGTGCAACCATGTCTTCCGCATCAGGGGGCGCTGAGATGACCACCCTCGCCGAGACGCCTCTCGTTGCCGGGCCGCCGCAGAGCCGCCGCTTCGTCGCCGCCGGGCGCTGGCTGCGGTCGAACCTGTTCTCCAGCTGGTGGAACACGCTGCTCACCGGGCTCGTGCTGTACGGGGTCGTGGCTTTCGTCGCGAAGGCATTCAGCTGGGGCGTGGTCGATGCCGTGCCCTTCTCCGGCAGCCGGGCCGAATGCGCGGCGGCGAGCGGTGCCTGCTGGGCCTTCCTGCGCGAGAAGGCCAATCTCGTCCTGACCGGGACCTATCCCGAGCCCGAGCGCTGGCGCGCCTATCTCGCGAGCGCGGTGATGATCGCGGCGATCCTCGCTTTCGCCAAGGCGCCAATCGGCGTCATCGGGCGGGCCGTGCTCGTCCTCGTTTCCGGCGTAAGTGCCTATCTGCTGCTGCGCGGCGGCGTCGCCGGCCTTCCCGTGGTCGAATCGCATCGCTGGAACGGTCTGCCGCTGATCCTCTTCCTCTCGGCCTTCAGCATGGCCGCTGCCTTTCCGCTCGGCGTCTTGCTGGCGCTGGCGCGCTGGTCGGGACAGCGCGGGCTTTCGCTGTTCGCGGTCGGCTATATCGAGGCCGTCCGGGCGATCCCGATGGTCGCGGTACTGTTCGCCGGCATCTTCATCCTGCCGCTGCTCCTGTCGCGTGGCGCGGCGATCGAGCCTGTCGCGGCGATCCTGATCGTGCTCACCCTGTTCTATGCCGCCTATTTCGCCGAGGACGTGCGGGCGGGTCTGCAATCCCTGCCGAAAGGCCAGACGGAAGCGGCGGCGAGCCTCGGGCTTTCATCGGCGCAGCGCATCCGGTTGATCGTGCTGCCGCAGGCGCTGCGCACGGCGATCCCCGGCATCACAAATTCGATCATCGGCAGCTTCAAGGACACGTCGCTTGTCGCGATCGTCGGCATGCATGACCTGCTCTCGACCGCGCGCATGGCCTATGCGGACCCGCAATGGCAGGCCTATTCGCTGGAGGCGAACCTGGCGATCGGCCTGTTCTACTTCATCTGCTGCTGGCTGATCTCGGAGCGGGCCCGGCGGCTCGGCCACGGCGCCGTCACGGCGCGCTAGAGCCGGCTTTCGACAAAAGAAGTGGCCAGCCGCTCAAGCGATGCTCTAAGCACAAGGCGGGCAGGAAGAGAGACGATGACGGTCGATATCGCCGGTTCGGATACGCGCCAGCTGCGCCAGCTGGTCCGCTCGCGCAACGACGTGATCTTCGAGATCGTGCGCGACCGCATCTGCCTGCGCGAATATGACGAAGGCCATGTCATCCACGAGACGGCGCTGGCGAGCGAATTCCGCGTCAGCCGCACGCCGATCCGGCAGGTGCTGCAGCGGCTGGTCTACGAGCAGTTGGCCGAGACCCGCAACGGCGTCGGCACGATCGTCTCCTATGTCGGCCCGCAATCGGCCGACATGCTGCGCTTCCGCATCGGCCTGACGCGCCTGATCGCCGACCTGATCCCGCTTCAATTGCCTTCGACGCTGGGCTCCGACTATGCCCGGCTGCAGGCGCTGGCGGGGCTGCTCAAGCCGGATTCCGCGCTGAAGGAGGCCTGGGATGTCTGGCGGACGCATCACGAGGTCCGCAATGCCTTGATCGGCGACGAGGCGCTCCGGCAGATGGACGACACCATCTTCTTCCGCACGGCGCGCAGCTGGGTCGGCTGGTTGAAGCAGGAGCCGGCGGCGATGCATGCGCTGCTGGTCGAGGAGATCGCGGCGGTGGCCGGGAAAGCGACGGCTCTGTCGGCGCCGGAGCTGTTTCGCCTGCATGCTGCCCATCTCGAGCGGATGCTGGCGCGCTACGGCGTGCAGGACAGCAAATAGGCGACCTGCTCCTCGCTTTCGATGGCGCCGGGCCTTGCCGCCCGCACGGCCGTGATCGCGGCCTCCGGCATCGAGCCGATGGCGATCAGGAGCCGCGCCGCCATCATGCCCGAGCGGCCATAGCCGGCGAGGCAGCAGAAGGCGATGCGGTGCCCTTGGCGCAGTTCTCCGGTGAGGCGTTCGATCAGGGCGGACCAGTCGAGCCGCTGGTCGGGCGCGGAGAAATCGGCGATCGGGGCGCCGAGCAAGGTGATCGACCGTTCTTTTGCAGCGTGGCCCAAATCCTCGATTTCGTCGGGATCGCATTCGCCGTCTTCGAGCAGGACCACCAATAGCCCCGTCTCCCGCGCCGCGAGCGCATCCAGGGCCTCCTCCTGCAAGGCACCATCGACGAAGCGCTCGCCGCGCCGGGCGATTACGAGGCCGGGCAGCGGCAGCATGCCGATCGCCCCGGTTAGGCCCGGGGGCTCGACCCAGGCAATCCCCTCCGCCATGCGCCCCTCCGCCCGCTCGTCCCGCCATCGGGAGATGCGGTGCTCGTCGTTTCCATGAAGCGGATTGCCGTGGGGATTGTCCACTCTTGAACGCATGCCGGTGTCGAGCCTGTCGTCAACGAAAAGCCCTCCCGGATCGCTCCGGGAGGGCTTGGTTTGGCGGGCCGGTCGTTGGTCTTACCGAACCGGATAGGAGAAGATCAGGCCGCCGTCGCGGGCGAGGCGGTTCGGCGACTGGGCGCGGTCCATCGCCAGTGGCGAGGCCTTGCCGATATGCTTTTCGAAGACCTCGCCGTAATTGCCGACCTGCTTGATGATCTGGAAGGCCCAGTCAGGGCGCAGGCCGATCTTCCTAGCCATGTCGGCGGTCGGGCCGTTCGGCGCGATGAGGCGCTGGGCATCGACCGGCAGGTCCTTGAGCGCGGCGAGCTTGGCCTCGACGTTCTTGGAAGTCAGGCCGAATTCCTCGGCCGCGACCATGACCTGCACGCCCCAGAACAGGGTCTTTTCCAGCTCGGTATCGGGGCGGGAGACCAGCGCCAGCGGCTCGGTCGCCGAACGCTGGGGCACCAGCACGTAGTCGTCCGGCTTCGGCGCCAGCAGGCGGTCGGCGGCGAGCGCCGAGACCGAGCTCGCGACTGCATCGCATTTGCCGGAGAAGAAGGCCTGGAGGCGGGCGGTCTTGTCGGCGATGTTCTCGACCTTGTAGGGCAGCTTCGCCTCGGCGAACCAGTCGGCGAGATAGAGCAGGGTGGTCGAGCCCTCCTCGGCGCAGACCGTCGCGCCCGACAGGTCGGCGAGCTTGGTCATGCCCAGGCTCTTGGGCACCATGAAGCCCTGGCCGTCATAGAAGGTGGTCGTGACGAAGGAGACGCCGGGATCGGCGTCGCGCGTGCCGGTCGCGGTGATGCCGCGCGAGGCGATATGGGCGCTGCCGCTGATGATCGCCTTCAGGCTGTCGGAGAAGCCGATGCCGCGCAATTCCGCCTTGGCGGCATCGCCGAAGATCGCGACGGCGGCCATGCGGCAGAACTCGACATTGAAGCCCTGGAAGCGACCGGCGCTGTCGGGAACCGAAAAGCCGGGCGAATTCGGGTTCACCAGGCAGATGATCTTGCCGTCTTCCTTGACCTTGTCGAGCACCGACCCGGCCTGCGCCGCCGGCGCCATCATGGTCAGGGTTGCCGCGGCCAGGGCCGCACGAACGATGCTGAACGTCATCCCGATCTCTCCCATCTCGATCGTTGTCGAGCTATGGAGCTGTATACAGCAACGCAGACGCAGGTCAAACGCCGGATGTTGCCGTGGGCTTCGCATTTCGGGCAGGATCGGCTTGGAAGCGTCGGAGGGCGCCAATCTATTCCGTCTCGTCATAACAATGCGCCGCGAATGCATTAGCCAGCGGCGCTGCGGGCGTGCCATCCTGCCGGCCTCAAGGGAGCGTCATGACGCTCCGGTTCGGCGGAGACCGGCGTGGCAGACGATTACAGCGCCCTTTACGAGGCGGTTGAACCCTATCAGTCCCTGCGCCTGCCGGTCGGCGACGGACATGAGCTGCATGTCGACCTCAGCGGCAATCCCGACGGCATCCCCGTGGTCTTCCTGCATGGCGGGCCGGGCGGCGGCACCAAGCCGGCCCAGCGCAAGACCTTCGACCCGTCCGCCTTCCGGATCGTGACCTTCGACCAGCGCGGCGCGGGACGCTCCAGCCCGCTGGCGGAGCTGGCCGGCAATACCACGCAGGCGCTGATCGCCGATCTGGAGCGCATCCGCGCGTATCTCGGCATTGAGCGCTGGCTTGTCACCGGTGGTTCCTGGGGGAGCTGCCTCGGCCTCGCCTATGGACAGGCCCATCCCGAACGCTGCCTCGGCTTCCGCCTGCACGGCATCTTCATGGCCGAGCGCGCCGAGATCGACTGGTGGTTCCACGGCTCGCGCACGATCTTCCCGGACCATTGGGAGACTTTCGCCGCCTTCGTGCCAGAGGCGGAGCGTGGCGACCTGCTCGGCGCCTATTATCGCCGGTTGACCGGGCCCGACCCTGAGCAGCAGCTGGGGGCTGCGGTCGCCTTGCGCACCTTCTCGGGGAAGACGCAGACCTTCCTGCCCGATGCCGAGCATGTCGCGGCGCTGACCGAGCCGGATGCCGCGCTGGCGCTCGCCCGCATCTTCACGCATTACTGCGTCAACGGCGCCTTCCTCGACCCGGGCCAGCTGCTGCGCGACGTCTCGCGCATCCGCCACCTGCCGGCCGAGATCGTGCAGGGGCGCTACGATATCGTGACGCCGATGTGCACGGCTTGGCGCCTGAAGACGGCCTGGCCCGAGGCGCGCTTCACCATCGTGACCGAAGCCAACCACGCGGCGACGCCGAGTGCGCCGGCCCTGTCGCTGGCGCTGCGCGACGCGACCGACCGCCTGCGCGATTCGATGCTGGCCATCGCGGCCTGAAGGAACGACCATGTACGAAGCCGCCAGCCAGATCCGCCTGGGTATCGAGCCCTATCTCGAAATCCGCAGCGCCAAGAGCCCGGCGGTGGCGCCGGATGGCGAGCTTCTCGCCTATCTCAGCGACGAGAGCGGCACGCACCAGATCTGGCTCCGGCCGCTCGCCGGCGGGGCGCCCTGGCGCCTGACCGACATGCCGGAGCCGGTCGGTTCGATCGCCTTCAACCCGAAGAGCCGCGACCTGCTCTTCACCATGGATTGCGGCGGCGACGAGCGCCACCAGCTCTGGCTCGTGCCGGGTGCCTCCGGCGTGCCGCAGCCGCTGACCGACGATCCGACCGTGGTGCATGTCTGGGGCTGCTGGGCGCCGGACGGGCAGCGCATCGCCTTCGCCTCGAACGCGCGCGACCGCGAGCATATGGACATCTATGTGATGGACATGACGACGCGGGCGGCGCGGCGCGTGTTCGAAGGCAGCGGCTATCGCGAGGCGCTGGCCTTCTTCCCGGACGGGCGCTCGCTCCTCGTCGCCGATGCCACCCATGCGATGAACGATCAGGATCTCTACCGGCTCGATCTCGAAAGCGGTGCGCGCGAGGCGCTGCTGCCGCATGAGGGCCGGGCTCGCTATGCCGCGAATCGGATGAAGAAGGACGGCAGCGGCTTCTTCACGATCACCGATCAGGGCCGGGAATTTCTCAGCGTCGCCTTCCGCTCGGCGACCGACGGCGCACTGAACTGGGTCGTCGAGCGTAGCGGGCAGGATATCGAGGCGGTGGCGCTGGCGCCGGACCAGAACCGCCTCGCCTATGTCGCGAATGATCGCGGCTGGAACCGCATCTTCGTGCGCGACCTCGCCGGTGGTGCCGAGTTCGAGGTCGAGGGATTTCCGGCCGGCTCGATAGGCTCCGTCGCCTGGCTGCCGGATGGTTCCGGGCTCGTCTTCCCGCTGGATGGTTCGACCTCGTCGCCGGATATCTGGCGCTTCGATATCGCCTCGAAGCAGGTGAAGCGCCTGACCGATGCCTCGAAGGCCGGGCTCGATCCCGCGAGCTTCGTCGAGCCGACGGTGGCGAGCACGAAAAGCTTCGACGGGCTCGACGTGCCGTTCTTCGTCTACCGGCCGCGCGGCAAGGCGCCCGAGGGCGGCTATCCTGCTGTCGTCGTCGTGCATGGCGGTCCGGAGGCGCAGTGGACCCCGATCTTCCGGGCCGACCTGCAGTTCTTCCTGAGCCAGGGCATTATGGTGATCGCGCCGAACGTGCGCGGCTCGACCGGCTACGGCCGCAGCTACCACCATCTCGACGACAAGCACCTGCGCATGGACAGCGTCGCCGATCTCAAGGCGGTCAGGCTCTGGCTGCGCGAGCAGAGCGACGTCAATGATGACCGCGTCGCCGTCTATGGGCGCTCCTATGGCGGCTTCATGGTGCTGGCGGCGCTGACCGAGCAGCCGGATTTGTGGAAGGTCGGCATCGAGTTCTACGGCATCGCCAATTTCCTGACGCTGCTGGAGACGACCGGGCCGTGGCGGCGCTATCTGCGCGCGGTTGAATATGGCGATCCGGTCGCCGATCGCGAGAACCTGATCCGCTTCTCGCCGATCCACAAGCTCGACCAGATCCGCGTGCCGCTCTTCATTGCGCAGGGTTTCGACGACCCCCGCGTGCCGCCGGGCGAGAGCGAGATGGTCTATTCGGTGCTGCGCGGTCTCGGCCGCCCGGTCGAGTATGTGCGCATCCCGCATGAGGGCCATGGCTTCGCCCGGATCGAGAACCGGCGCACCGTCTTCGGCGGGGTGGCCCGTTTCCTGCGAGAGCATCTGTAGAAGGGATAACCAGCCATGCAGAATTCCGAGATCATCTGGGAGCTGGTCGATGCGAAGCGGCAGCCTTTCGAGGCGCTGAGCGACCGCGTCTGGGGCATGCCCGAGATCGCCTATACCGAGTATGGCTCTGTCGCCGAGCATATCGCGATGCTGAAGGAGCAGGGCTTCCGCATCACCGAGAACGTCGCGGGCATCCCGACCGCGGTGATGGGCGAGGCGGGCGAGGGCGGCCCGGTCATCGCCATCCTCGGCGAGTATGACGCGCTACCGGGCCTGAGCCAGGAGGCTGGTATCGCCGAGCCGAAGCCGGTCGAGGCCGGCGGCCACGGCCATGGCTGCGGTCACAACATGCTGGGCTCGGCCGCGCTGCTGGCGGCGACGGCGGTCAAGGACTGGCTCGCCAGGACAGGCCGTCCGGGGCGCGTGCGCTATTTCGGCTGCCCGGCGGAAGAGGGCGGCGCGGCCAAGGCCTTCATGGTGCGGGCCGGCGCCTTCGACGATGTCGATGTCGCAATCAGCTGGCACCCGGCCTCGATGACCAAGGTCGACGATGCCTTGTCGCTGGCCAACACCCGGATGGATTTTCAGTTCACCGGCCGCGCCTCGCATGCCGCCGCGGCGCCCCATCTCGGCCGCTCGGCGCTCGATGCCGTCGAGTTGATGAATGTCGGCGTCAACTACATGCGCGAGCATGCGCCGTCCGACGCGCGCATCCACTATGCCTATCTCGATGCCGGCGGCATCGCGCCGAACGTCGTGCAGGCTTCGGCCAAGGTGCGCTACGCCATCCGGGCGCGCGACCTCGCGGGCATGCTGGAGCTCAACGAGCGCGTGAAGAAGATCGCCGAGGGCGCGGCCTTGATGACCGAGACGACAGTCTCGATCTCGATCATGAGCGCGGTCTCCAACATGCTCGGCAACACGCCGCTGGAAGACGCGATGTTCAAGAACATCGACCGGCTCGGCCCTGTGCCCTTCGATGCGGCCGACAAGGCCTATGCGGCCAAGATCCAGGCGACGCTCGGCCCGGCCGATATCCTCAACGACTATCGCCGCACCGGCATCGCGCCGCGTGAGGACACGCCGCTCTGCGATTTCGTCGTGCCGCAGGGCACGCGCGGCGTGCCGATGATCGGCTCGACCGATGTCGCCGATGTCAGCTGGAAGGTGCCGACCATCCAGGCCAGGGTCGCGACCCATGCGATCGGCACGCCCGGCCATTCCTGGCAGATCACGGCCCAGGGCAAGGCCCCGGCCGCCCATAAGGGCATGGTCCATGCCGCCAAGATCATGGCGGCGACCGCGGTCGACGTGATCAGCGACGAGACGCTGCTGGCGCGCGCCAAGAAGGATCATCAGGAACGGGTGACGCAGACGCCTTATGTCTGCCCGATCCCGGCGGATGTGAAGCCGCCGATCAAGCCGCGGCCCCAGGCCGCCTGAACCGGATAGTCGGGAGCAGCATCAACGGTTGCTCCCGCCGGCCGATGCGTTTTCAATCAAACAATAAACCAAAGAGCGGGACAGAGATCATGACCAACCAGAACCACGAGACCGGAACCAAGCGACGCCTCGCCGGGAACAAGCTCCTCTCGGCCGCTGCGGCTGCCGCCCTCTGCGCCGGCGCGGGAGCCGCCATCGCGGCCACGCCGAAGAATGCGCTGGTGATGGCCTGGAACATCGACGCGATCAGCACCTTCGATCCCGCGCAGGTCGGCGAGGTCGTCACCAACGAAATCCTGCAGAACACCTGCGACACGCTGGCCGATTTCGATCCGGCCGACGAGCGCAAGGTCGTGCCGAGCCTTGCTTCGCGCTGGGACGTCTCGCCGGACCGCAAGGAGATCACCTTCCACCTGCAGAAGGGCGCGAAATTCCCGTCCGGCAATCCGGTCACGGCCGAAGATGTCGCCTGGTCGCTGCATCGCGTCGTCAAGCTGAACTTCGGTAACGCGGCGACGCTGACCGAGTACGGCTTCACCAAGGACAATGTCGAGCAGACCATCGTCGCAGGTGCCGGCGACACGCTCACGCTCAAGCTCGACAAGCCCTATCCGACGACGCTGGTGCTGCAGGCGATCGCCGCTAACCGGGTCTCCATGGTGATGGACAAGAAGACCCTGATGGCAAACGAACAGGGCAGCGATCTCGGCAACAAGTACCTCGCGACGCGCACGGCCTGCGTCGGTCCCTACAAGCTGACCCGCTGGAACGCCGGCGAGTCGATCGTGCTTGAGGCGAACGAGAACTATTGGGGCAAGGCGCCGGCGCTGAAGCGCGTGCTGATCCGCCATGTCGCGGAACCCGGCACCCAGCGCCTGCTGCTCAGCCAGGGCGATGTCGACGTCGCGCGCGACCTGACCCCCGAGGATCTGCGGGATCTCGAAGGCTCGAAGGACATCGCGATCGAGAAGGTCCTGCGGCCGCAATTGTTCTACTGGGGCTTCAATGTCGCGGACGGCCCGTTCTCCAAGGAGAAGGTGCGCCTCGCGATGCGCTACCTGATCGACTATGATGGCCTCGGCAAGACGGTGATGACCCATCTCGGAGTGCCGCGTGCCAGCTTCGCCCAGCTCGGCGCCGTCGGCGCGCTCGACGAGAAGGAGGGGCAGCCCTTCAAGCTCGACCTCGACAAGGCCAAGCAGCTTCTGGCCGAGGCCGGCTATGCCAACGGCTTCGAGGCGAGCGTGCTGTTCGGCACGCTGCCGCATGCGAACCCGATCGCCCAGAGCGTGCAGCAGAACGCCGCCAAGGTCGGCGTCAAGCTCTCGCTGGAGCGCATGGCCAATGCCCAGCTCTTCAGCAAGGTGCGCGGGCGCGAGTACCAGTCGGCGATGCTCGCCTGGCAGACCGGCGTGCCGGATGCCCATGGCAACGCCTCGCGCCTCGTCTTCAACCCTGACAACCGGCTGGAGGCCAAGCAGACCCAGTATCCGAGCTGGCGCTCGGCCTATCAGGACCTCGAACTGAACAAGCAGATCGACGCGGCCCTGCTGGAGCCCGACACGGCCAAGCGCGACGCGCTCTACGCCACGATCCAGAAGGAGGTGATGGCGAAGGGGCCGATGGCCTTCATGTTCCAGATGAACAGCGTCGCCGGCGTGCGCAAGGACCTGAAGTCGTGGACCTGGAACGGCTTCCGGACCTATTACGAGCGCACCGCCAAGTAAGGCCATCTGCAAGTAAGGCCATCGCCATGTCCCGGACCGCCACCACGGCGCCCGGCCTGAGCTCCGATCCAGGACGGACCATCCTTCCGTCCTGGCTCAAGGCCTCGGGTCGAACGCTCGTCTCCTTCGCCGTCACCCTGCTCGGGCTGGCGGCGTTGACCTTCTTCATCGGCCGCCTGCTGCCGCTCGATCCCGTCGTCGCCGTGCTCGGCGACAACGTGACCCAGGAAGCCTATCAGGCGATGTACAAGCAGCTCGGTCTCGACCAGCCGCTCTACGTCCAGTTCGGCCGCTATCTCTGGGGCGTGCTGCATCTCGATTTCGGGATGGCGCTGACCACCGGCAAGCCGGTGATGACGGATATCGCCCGTGTCTTCCCGGCGACGATCGAGCTCGCCAGCGTGGCGATCGTGATCGGCACGAGCCTCGGCATTCCGCTCGGCGTGCTGTCGGCGATGTATCGCGGCTCCTGGCTCGACCAGATCGTCCGGGTCGTCGGCCTGATCGGCTACTCCGCGCCGAATTTCTGGCTCGGCCTGATGGGGCTCGTGCTGTTCTACGCGACGCTGGGCTGGGTCGGCGGCCCCGGCCGCATCGACTTCACCTATGAGTTCGACCTCGAACCGGTCACCGGCTTCCTGCTGATCGACAGCCTGCTCGCCGGCAACTGGGAGATGTTCGGCAATGCCGTGTCGCACATCATCCTGCCGGCCTCGATCCTGGCCTTCAGCTCGCTCGCCTATATCAGCCGGATGACCCGCAGCTTCATGATGGAGCAGCTCAGCCAGGAATATGTCGTGACGGCGCGGGTGAAGGGTCTGTCCTGGGCCCGCACCGTCTGGGGCCATGCCTTCCGCAACATCGCGGTGCAGGTGGTGACGGTGGTGGCGCTGTCCTACGCCTTCCTGCTCGAAGGCGCGGTGCTGACCGAGACCGTCTTCGCCTGGCCGGGTTTCGGCCGCTATCTGACCAATGCGCTGCTCGCCGGCGACATGAACGCCGTCGTCGGCTGCACGCTCCTGGTCGGCGTCATCTTCGTCACGCTCAACCTGTTGTGCGACCTGCTCTACCGGGTCTTCGACCCGCGGACCCGCTGAGGCATGGCCATGACACCACAATCCATCGACCAGGCCGGCGGGCGGGGCCTCAAGGCCTGGCTCGCGGCGTCCGTCCCGTCCTCGCCCTTCCAGGCGCGGATGCAGCAATTGTCGCTGAAATGGTGGCGGCTCAGGGCCAATCCTGCCGCCATGTTCGGCCTCGCCGTCATCGTTCTGATCGTGCTGGTGGCGCTGTTCGCGCCCCTCGTCGCGACCCACGACATCTATGCGCAGGACCTGACCAAGCGCCTGCAACGGCCTTCGGCTGCGCATTGGTTCGGCACCGACGAGCTCGGCCGGGACATCTTCAGCCGGCTGGTCTTCGGCGCGCGGATCACGCTCTACATCGCCATGCTGACGGCGGTGATCGCGGCGCCGCTCGGGCTGATCGTCGGCACCACCTCGGGCTATCTCGGCGGCTGGGTCGACACCGTGCTGATGCGCATCGTCGACATCTTCCTGGCCTTCCCGAGCCTGGTGCTGGCGCTCGCCTTCGTCGCGGCGCTGGGCCCCAGCATCGACCATGCGATCATCGCGATCGCGCTCGCCGCCTGGCCGCCGATCGCGCGGCTGGCGCGGGCCGAGACGCTGTCGATCCGCAAGTCCGACTATATCGCGGCGGTCCGCCTGCAGGGCGCGTCGCCGCTCCGGATCATCCTCGGCCATGTCGTGCCGATGTGCATTCCCTCGGTCGTGGTGCGCATCACGCTGAGCATGGCGTCGATCATCCTGACGGCGGCCGGCCTCGGCTTCCTCGGCCTGGGCGCGCAGCCGCCGAGCCCGGAATGGGGCGCGATGCTGGCATCGGGCCGCGAGTTCATCCTGACCAATGGCTGGATCGCCGGCATTCCCGGCCTCGCCATCCTGATCACCAGCCTGGCCTTCAACCTGTTCGGCGACGGCCTGCGCGACATCCTGGATCCGCGTCATGGATAAGCCGCTGCTCGAGGTCCAGGACCTCTCCGTCACCTTCAAGGGCGCGCATCGCTCGGTCCAGGCGGTGCGCGGCATCTCCTTCAGCGTCGGGCGCGAGAAGGTCGGCATCGTCGGCGAATCCGGCTCGGGCAAGTCGCTGACCGGGCGCACGATCCTGAAGCTGACGCCGAAGGCGGCGACCATCTCCGCCAAGAAGCTGTCCTTCGACGGGATCGACCTGCTCGCCGCCAGCGAACGCCAGATGCGGACCATCCGCGGCAACCGCATCTCGATGATCCTGCAGGACCCGAAATTCTCGCTCAATCCGCTGATGCGGGTGGGCGAGCAGATCACCGAGGCCTACCGGCTGCACCACAAGGTCGGCGGCAAGGAGGCGGAAGCCAAAGCGCTCGCCATGCTGGAGGCGGTGAAGATCCGCGACCCCGCCCGCGTCTTCAAGCTCTTCCCACACGAGGTCTCGGGTGGCATGGGCCAGCGCATCATGATCGCGATGATGCTGATCCCCGAGCCCGACCTGATCATCGCGGACGAGCCGACCTCGGCGCTCGACGTCACGATCCGGCGGCAGGTTCTGAGCATCCTGGACGAGCTGGTGACGCGCCGCGGCGCCGGGCTGATCTTCATCAGCCACGACCTCAATCTGGTGGCGGATTTCTGCGACCGCGTGCTGGTGATGTATGCCGGCCGGATCATGGAGGACATCCCGGCGCGCGAACTGCGCAATGCGCGCCATCCCTACACGCGCGCGCTGCTCGACAGCCTGCCGCGCCTCGACCGGCAGGCCGACATGCTGCAGGTGCCGAGCCGCGACCCGGCCTGGCTGGACGGGCCGACTTTGCAGAGCGGGAGCCGGGCATGAGCGCTGTCGACACGACTCCGGCGGCTAACCGCCCGGCTGCGCTGACGGTCCACCATCTCTCGGTCCTCTTCGGCCGTGGGACCTCGACTCTGAAGGCCGTGGACGATGTCTCCTTCACGCTTGGGCACGGCGAAGCCTTCGGGCTGATAGGCGAATCCGGCTGCGGCAAGTCGACGGTGCTTCGTGCGCTCGCCGGGCTCAACAGCGAGTATGGCGGCACGATCAGCTTCCAGGATCGCGAGGTGCCGCACAAGCGCGACAAGGCCTTCTTCCGGCGCGTGCAGATGGTGTTCCAGGACCCCTATTCCTCGCTGCACCCGCGCAAGATGGTGCAGAACGTGCTGGCCGAGCCGTTGAAGATCCACGGCTTCGACCGGCCGCAGGAGCGCATCGACGAGATCCTGACCGCCGTCGGCCTCGGGCCGTCCTTCCGCTACCGCTTCCCGCATGAGCTCTCGGGCGGGCAGCGCCAGCGCGTCGCGATCGCGCGTGCGCTCATCATCGAGCCCGAGCTGCTGTTGCTGGACGAGCCGACCTCGGCGCTCGACGTCTCCGTGCAGGCGGAAATCCTCAACCTGCTGAAGCAGCTCCGCCGCGACCGCGACCTGACCTATCTCATGGTCAGCCACGATCTCGCGGTCGTGACGCATCTCTGCGAGCGCGTCGCGATGATGAGCGAGGGCCGCATTCTCGAGGAGATGAGCGCTGCCGACGTCAGGGCCGGCCGGGCGCATGAGCCCTATACGCGCGAGTTCCTCGAGGCGAGCGTCGGTTATCGCCCGATCGCGTGAGCGGCCGGGCTGCGGAGGATCAGATGATGGACGAGACAGTGATGAGGGGCGAAGCCCTGGGTGCGGAGCATTGGCCGGCGAAGGGCTGGGAGACCATCGCGCCGGAGGCGGCGGGCTGGTCGCGCGAGGGGCTCGACCGGGCCTGGCGCTTCGCCGATACCATCTCGACGGCGACGCTGATGATCGTGCAGGGCGGGCGCGTGGTGGCGAGCCGCGGCGATCTCGCGCATCGCTACCAGTGCCATTCAGTTCGCAAGAGCTTCCTCAGCGCCCTGATCGGCATCCATGAGGAAGAAGACCGGATCGACCTGTCGCGCACGCTCGCCGATCTCGGCATCGACGACAAGGAAGGCCTGAGCGAGCGCGAGAAGGCGGCGACGATCTATGATCTGCTGACGGCGCGTTCGGGCATCTTCCACCCGGCGGGCTATGAATCGCCCTGGATGAAGTCGATCAAGCCGCCGCGCCATTCGCAGCCGCCGGGCAGCTTCTGGCTGTACAACAACTGGGATTTCAACGCGCTCGGCACGATCTTCACGGCGCTGACCGGCGCCGGCATCCATGACGATTTCCTGGCGCGGATCGGCCGCCCGCTCGGCATGGAGGATTTCCGCCTCGACGGCGAGCGACGTGACGGCTGGCTGGAGCCTGACGATTGCTCGGTTCATCCCGCCTATCCGTTCCGGATGTCGACGCGCGATCTCGCCCGCTTCGGCCTGATGTTCCTGCGTCAGGGCCGCTGGCAAGATGAACAGGTCGTGCCGGCCAACTGGGTCGCGACCAGCGTATTGCCGCTCTCCGATGCCGGGCCGCGCGGTGGCTACGGCTATATGTGGTGGACCGAGCGCTCCGGCGCGGGCTTTCCCGGCGTCGTGCTGCCGGCCGGCAGCTACAGCGCGCAGGGCGTCGGCGGGCAGTATTGCCTTGTGATCCCGTCGCTCGATCTGGTGATAACCCACCGCGTCGATACCGACATCAAGGGCACGGAGGTGAACCGCTTCGCCTTCGGCCGCCTGCTGCGACTGATCCTCGAAGCGCGCCGGCGGGATTGAAGGCGCGTCACGCGACTGCGGATACGCTGGATTTTCGGCTGCCGGAGACCGTCGGGGCTGTTCCTGCAGGGTCGCGACGGGTGAGGGCAGGCTGCGCGGGCTCATCCGCGCGCGCCGGCGGGCTCACGTCTGCGGTGGCGGCCCAGAATTGCTCGACGGGAAGGCGGCTCTGCTGCCTTGCCCGATAGAGCCGGATTTCCGCAGAGACATACCAGGACGTATCAGCGGCTGGCACGAGCTGGCCGCTGCGCAATTCCTCCACCACCAGGCTCTCCGGCACCCAGGCGACGCCGCGCCCGGCCAGAACCATGGCCTTGAGGCCGACCGACATCGGGTTCTCGTAGACCGTGACCAGCGGCGTCGGCCGCTCGGCGAAGAGCAGGGCGAGGCGTCGGGCGAAGAAGGTCGAGCTGCCATAGCTCAGCAGGCGTACCGGCGCATCGCCACAGCGGAAGGCATGGAGGGGCTCGCCATTGCCGTCGGGGATCGAGACGGGAATCGCCCGCTCGGTGCCGAGCCGGCGATAGAGGAAATGCTCGGGGTCGAGTTCCGGCAACACCAAATCATGCGCATAGGTCAGCAAGAAATCGCATTCGCCATGATTGAGCAGCGCGACATTGCCGTCGAAAGATGAGCGCTGATCGCAGAATCGCGTCTTCAGCGGGCCGAGCTTCTCTTCCAGGCGGCGGATGAGGCCGGGAAAATAGGTCAGCGACAGGGTGTTCAGCGTGGAGAAGATGAGCGTCTCCGCGGCGTCTTCATGCTGTTTGCGCAACTCCTGTCGTGCGCCCTGGATCTGCCTCAGGATCTCCTGCGCACGCGGAAGGAAGGTCCGGCCCGCTTCCGTGAGGCGGATCGGATAGCTGCTGCGGTCGAAGAGCGGCGAGCCGAGCCAGTCCTCAAGCTGCTTGACCCGGCGGCTCAGCGCCGATTGCGTGACGTTGCGTTCACGGGCGGCGCGCGAGAAGCTGAGCGTGGTCGACAGGCTCAGCACGTCTTCCAGCCATTTCAGCTCCATCGCCGCTCCTCCAGACCCGCACAGGATGGCATGGCCGCCCCGGCCACGCCAGAAGCGGGCCGGAGCCCTGAAGATCGCGCTATCGCGCGGCTTCCACCTCGCGCAGGCAGATCCTGAGCCGGTCGAGGATCATCTCGACATCGTCGGCGCCGACCGTCAGCGGCGGGCGGATCTTGAGGATGTTGTCGGCCGGCCCCTCGCGTCCGACGAGGATGCGCATGTCGCGCAGGCGGTTCATGACATGGGCCGAAGCATCGGTCGCGGGCTCCAGCGTCTCGCGATCCGTGACCAGCTCCAGCCCGAGGAAGAGGCCGATGCCGCGGACATCGCCGACGCAGGGGTAGTCCGCCATCAGCGCGCGCATGCCGGCGAGCAGCTTGTCGCCCATCGCCTTGGCATTGGCCGAAAGCCCTTCCTCCTCGACGATGTCGAGCACTTCGGCGGCGATGCGGCAGGACAGGTTCGAGCCGCCGAAGGTCGAGAAATACTCAGGCCCCTCCGCGAAGCGCTCGGCGATGGCGCGGGTGGTGATGACCGCGCCGATCGGGTGGCCGTTGCCGAGCGGCTTGCCGAGCACGACGATATCCGGCTGCACACTCTGCTGCTCGAAGCCGAAATAATAGTCGCCGAGGCGACCAAGCCCGGTCTGGACCTCGTCGGCGATGCAGATGCCGCCGGCAGCGCGGATGCGTTCGTAGACCGCGGCGAGATAGCCGGGCGGCGGGATGATCTGGCCGCCGACGCTCGGGAAGGTCTCGGCGATGAAGCCGGCGACCTTGCCGCCGCGTTCCGCGATGGCGTTGAGCGCGCCGTCGACCTGCTCGGCGTAGTGCAGCGCCCGATCGGCATCGTCGCGGCGGAAGCGGCCGCGATAATCATCGGCGACGTCGACGAGCTGCACCCAGGGCTTGCGCCCGCCCATGTTCGGCTTGTTGAACTTGTAGGCGGAGATGTCGATCGCGCCGGTGGTGTTGCCGTGATAGCCGTGATCGGGCGTGACGATGTCATAGCCGCCGCTGGCCGCACGGGCGAGGCGCAGGGCCAGCTCGTTCGCCTCCGAGCCGGAATTCACGAAAAAGCAGACTTCCAGCTCCCGAGGGAGCTTCGCCGTCAAGCGCTCGGCCAGCGCCATCGGCGCGGGGTGGAGATAGCGCGTGTTGGAGTTCATCCGCGCGAGCTGGTCCATCGCCACCTTGCGGATGCGCGGATGGGCGTGGCCGACATGCGGCACGTTGTTATAGGCGTCGAGATAGGGCCGGCCCATCGCGTCGAAGAGATGATGGCGCCAGCCCCGCAGGAAGGTGATCGGGCGCTTGTAGCTCAGCTTCAGATTGGCGCCGAAGCGGGCCTTGCGCTCGGCCAGCAACGCGGCTTCGTCGATTGCCTGATAGGCGACGACATCGTCCGGCAGGTTGAGCAGGGCGGCGGGGTTCGGGCAGATCGCCTGCCAGAGCGCCCAGTCGTCGGGATCGGCGACGCCCGGCCAGTCATGGCCCATGCCGTCGAGCGTCAGCGCGAGCTGGAAATGCAGATGCGGCTCCCAGCCACCATTCTCCTCTGCTGGGCCTAGTTTGGCGAAGGCCTCGCCCGCCGCGATCTCCTGACCCGCCTTCAGCTTGGCCGCGCCGTCCGCCGCGAGATGGCCGTAGAGGGTGTGGAAGACGTCGCCTGCGGGCGTGCGGTGCTCAAGGATGACGACGCCGCCATAGTCGAGATGACCCCTGCGGTTCTCCGCCAGCGCGACACGCCCGGCGAGAGGCGCACGGACCGGCTCGCCGGCCGGGCCGAATACATCGACGGCCATATGGATCGTGCGGCGGTTCGAGGCGAGCCAGCGGCCCTTGCGGAAAGCCTTGTCGGTATAGACCAGCCGCGGCTCGCCATATTGGCCAAGCCACCACTGTGAGGTGATGCCGAGCCCGGTGCCGAGATTGCGGGCCTCGTCGGCACGCAGCTCGAATGGGTTCGCGGGGATCGTCGCCTCGGCGACGCCGAGCGAACCAACGGGCAGGCCATCAAGCGAACGGCCGAGCACGGGCGCGAAGCTGCCGCGCTGACCGGCGATCCAGCTCGCGATGCGGCCGGCGGCATCGGTGACGGGCAGGCCGCAGGCATTGCGCAGGCGCGCGCCCATCAAATCGCCGTCGATGGCGGGGTTTTCGAGGAGGCGCCAGGCCGGGGCCTGCGAGATCGTGACATAGGGATCGTTCGGGCGGCCCTTGGCCTCGATCGTCGAGTTCACGACGCTGACCGCGAGGCGCATCCGGACGAGCGGCCAGATCAGGCCGATCTCCTCGGCGCTCAGCGGCGAGACGCCGTGATAGCCGGCGACGAAGGCCGCGAGCGCCGCTTCCGGCGTCTCGTGGTCGAGGATGGCATAGGCCGCGGCGATGGCGATCTCGCAGACGCGCGGGCCATTGGTCATGTCGCCGAAATCGATCAGACCGCTGATGCGGGCGGGTTCGCCGAGGCGCGGCTCGACGAGGATATTGAAGTCGTTGAGGTCGTTATGGATGGTCTGGCGCGGCAGCTTGTCGAGCGCGGGCTTGAGAGCCTCGAAGGCCGCGACGATGTCGGCCACGAGCGCGCGGCGCGAGCCTTCCAGCACGTCGAGATGCGGCTTGATCCAGCCGGCCTCGGTCAGGTCCCACTTTGCCGCATCCGGTGCTGCTGTGACCTTGAAATCACGGAGCGCAAGGTCGAGCCGCGCGGTCAGCGCGCCGAGCTCGGCGAGGACGGCGGGCGGCTGCGGCCCGGCTTCGCCCATCGGGATGCCCGTGAAGGCGCGCTGGACCCAGACCATGCGCTGCTGGCCCTGGGCGTCGGCCACGTTCTGCCAGAAGCGCTTGCCCTGGGCGGACAGAAGGCGTGGCAGCGGCAGTGTCGGATCGGCCGCGAGCGCATGACTGATCGCGGCGCATTGCTGGTCGACGAGGGCGGGCTCGCCCTGTGGGCGCATCGCCTTGACGATGACGTCGCCCTCGCTGGTCCGGCCGCGGAAGTTGAGGTCGTATTCGCCGCCAAGCTGCCGCAGCCCGCCATCGATGCCGAACTGCTCGGCCACCCCACGCAACCAGACGTGTTCCATCGTCTCTCCCCAGCCGCGGAGCTGCACGGCTCCACGTTCTTTTCCTCAGGCCCGGTCGAATCGACCGGCGCCGTCATCCATAGCCAGAAAGGCGGCCGGTTTGCTCCCGCAAAGTTTGCGGGGCGGCGGCCGCCGGGTTGCGTGGGGCGAGGGCGACTTGGATGCTTTCGATCTGCCGCCCCGTTTGTCATTCCGGGGCGCGCCGGAGGCGTGAACCCGGAACCCACGACCGGGTGAGACATCCTGTGTTCGGCTGCGAGCTACGCACCCAGTCGTAGGTTCCGGGCTCTTCGCTGCGCGAAGCCCCGGAATGACAACCAAGCGTCAGATCGGCTCGCCGGACAGCCAGCGCTGCTTCGCCCGCTCGATCGCCTCGCGCACCGTGTCCGGGGCGGTGCCGCCATAGCTGCGGCGGCTGCGGACCGAATGCTCCGGCGCCAGAACCTCGAAGACCGCGTCGCTGATCCGGGGATCGACCGAGCGCATGGCGTCGAGATCGAGCGCCTGCAGAGTGCAGCCCTTCGCCTCGGCCAGCGCGACGATGCGGGCAGTGATGTGATGGGCGTCGCGGAAGGGGATGCCGGCCTCGCGCACCAGCCAGTCGGCGAGGTCGGTCGCCGTCGGGAAGCCGCGATCGAGGAATGCGCGCATGCCTTCGGGGCGCACGGTTAGGTCGCGGACCATGCCGGTGGTGGCGGCGACGCAGAGCTCGACCGTCTCCAGCGCGTCGAACATCGGCTCCTTGTCCTCCTGCATGTCCTTCATGAAGGTCATCGGCAGGCCCTTGACCATCACCAGCATGGCGGTGAGCGAGCCGACGACGCGGCCGGTCTTGCCGCGCACCAGTTCGGCGGCGTCCGGGTTGCGCTTCTGCGGCATGATCGAGGAGCCGGTGGTGAAGGCGTCCGACAGCGCGATGAAGCGGAAGCCGTCGCTGCACCAGAGCGTGATCTCCTCGTTGAGGCGCGAGAGATGCACGGCCAGCATCGAGCAGCAGAACAGGAGCTCGCAGATATGGTCGCGCGCGCCGACCGAATCCATCGAGTTCTCTGTCGGCCGGGCGAAACCCAGTTCCGTGGCCGTGAACTGCCGGTCGATCGGGAAGGCGGTGCCGGCGAGCGCGGCGGCGCCGAGCGGCGAGACATTGGTGCGCTGGCGCGCGCCGGCCAGGCGCTCCCGGTCCCGGCCGAACATCTCGACATAGGCCATGAGATGATGGCCGAAGGTCACGGGCTGGGCGACCTGCATATGGGTGAAGCCCGGCATGATCGTCCCGGCATGCTCGCTGGCCCGCTCGATCAGCGCCTGCTGCATGTCGCGGATGGCGCCATCGAGCGCATCGATCGCATCGCGCATCCAGAGGCGGACATCGGTGACGGCTTGGTCGTTGCGGCTGCGGGCGGTGTGCAGGCGCCCGGCCGGCTCGCCGATGATCTCCTTGAGGCGGGCTTCCACATTCATATGGATGTCCTCGAGGTCGATGCTGAATTGCAGCTCGCCGCGGTCGATCTCGCCGCGGATCTGGTCGAGCCCGGCCTGGATGCGCTCGTTGTCGGCGCTGGCGATGATGCCCTGGCGGTCGAGCATCGCGGCATGGGTCTTGGACGCTGCGATGTCCTGCCGATAGAGGCGATAGTCGAAGCCGATCGAGGGATTGATCCTGCGCATCACATCGGCCGGAGCCGTCGTGAAGCGGCCGCCCCACATCTTGTTGGCACCGGGGTTCTGGTCGGACATGATGGGCTCTCCGGGAGCGGCTTTGACGTCGCCGACATGGATAGCAATCGCGATTTGGACTGTAAATTCCAAAATCGACCTTGACGTCTAAATCATGCTCATCATACTCGCAGGCAGGTGCGGCGGATCGGCCGCAGCGGGATGGGCAGCATGAAGATCGAAGAATTCACCCTGGAGCGCATCCAGTCGCTCTATGAGAACACCGTCGAGTTCAATCTCTCGGATAGCGGCGTCCATCCCTATTCGCTGAACGAACTGCTCAGCGCCGAGCAGCGCGCCAAGCTGATGGAGGTCGAGCTCGGCTATGGCTGGACCAATGGCGCGGTCGAACTGCGCGAGGACATCGCCAAGCTCTACCGCAACCGGACCTCGGACGAGGTGATCGTCACCAACGGCTCGGCCGAAGCCAATTTCCTGATGGTGATGTCGCTGATCGAGCCGGGCGACGAGATCGTCGTCTTCGTGCCGAACTACCTGCAGATCTGGGGCTGGGCGCGGGCGATCGGCGCCACGGTCAAGGAAGTGAAGCTGCGCGAGGAGCTGGGCTGGACGCCGGATCTCGACGAGGTCCGCAAGGCGATCACGCCGCGCACCAAGCTGATGACCATCTGCAACCCGAACAACCCGACCGGCAGCCTGCTCTCGCGCGAGACGATGGACGCGCTGGTCGAGATCGCCCGGGCGCAGGGCTGCTATCTCCATGCCGACGAGGTCTACAAGGGCGCGGAGCTCGAAACCGACGAGGCGCCCAGCTTCGCCGATCTCTATGAGAAGGCGATCATCACCAGCGGGCTCTCCAAGGCGATGGCGCTGCCCGGCCTGCGCATCGGCTGGCTGGTCGGGCCGGCCAAGGACATCTACACCGCCTGGCAGAACAAGGACTACACTTCGATCACCACGAGCGCGCTGAGCGAGCATATCGCCCGCATCGTCGTGCAGCCGGGCAAGCGCGCCGAAATCCTGCAGCGGAGCAAGACCATCCTGCGTGAGAACCTCGCGCTGCTCGCCAACTGGGTGAAGGCGAATGACGAGTTCTTCTCTTTCGTGCCGCCCAAGGCCGGCGGTATGGCCTTCATCAAGTACAGCCACTCGATGAACTCGACCGAGCTGGTGCATCGGTTGCGCGAGGAGCGCGGGATCATGCTGCTGCCGGGCGATGTCTACGGGATGGACGGTTATATCCGCATCGGCATCGGCGCGCCCGCCGAACATCTCTCGGCGGGGCTGGAGCGCTTGAGCGACTATCTCAAGTCGCAGCCGCGCTAGGCTTACGCATGACGCCGGAACTCGCTCCCTATCTGCCGGTCTGCGATGCGGTGGCGCTGCTGTTCCGGCCGCATGCCGAGGTCGTCCTGCATGATTTGGGCTCGCAGAGCGTCGTGCATATCGCCGGCAATTTTTCGCAGCGCGTGCTGGGCGAGCCGTCCCTGCTCGACGAGATCGGCTTCGATCCGAACGAGACGATCATCGGTCCCTATGAGAAGGTGAACTGGGACGGGCGGCGGCTGAAATCGATCAGCATCGTGCTCTCGGCCGGGGCCAAGGCGATCGGCGTGCTCTGCATCAATGTCGACGTCTCGCAGTTCCATGCGCTGATGCAGACGCTCCAGGCCTTCGCGACCGTGCCGGCCGGTGCCGAGAAGCCGCAGGCCTTGTTCAAGGAAGACTGGCACGAGCGCATCAACGAGTTCGTGCAGCAATGGACGCAAAGCCGCGGCCTCGCAGTGACCAGCCTCAGCCGGGCCGAGAAGCGCGAACTGGTGGCAGACCTTGCCGCGAATGGGGCGTTCGGCGGGCGCAATGCCGCGGCCTATATCTCGCGCATCCTCGGGCTCGCCCGCGCGACCGTCTACAACTACCTCAACCAGGCCAACGAGACCCCGGATGCTTGACCTGTCGCGTGCGGAGATCGAGGCCGCCGTCGATCTCGACCGGGCCTTCGTCGCGCTGGAAGAGGGGTTCAAGGCGGCGGCTGCCGGCCGGGTGCAGATGCCGCCGGTCGGTTATCTCGGCTTCCCCGCGCATAACGGCGATTGCCACATCAAGTTCGGCCATATCGCGGGCGATTCCGTTTTCGTCGTGAAGATCGCGACCGGGTTCTACGACAATCCGGCCAAGGGCCTGCCGACGACGAGCGGCATGATGATCGCGCTCTCGGCCGAGACCGGCGCGGTCGTCGCCATCCTGCGCGACGAGGGCTGGCTCACCGATCTCAGGACGGCTTTGGCCGGCGCCATCGCGACGCGGGCCGGGATGCGGGCCGATGCGCGCCGAATCGGGATCGTGGGCGCCGGCACGCAGGCACGTTTCCAGATCCGTGCCGCCGCGCATCTGCTGCGCGAGCGCGAGCCGCTTTTTGCGGTCTGGGCGCGTTCGCCGGAGAAGCTTGAAGCGCTGAAGAGCGATCTTGCGGGGGAGGGGATCGTTATCGACCCGGTGGCGGAGCTGGAAGCGCTCTGCGCGCAATCGGATGCGCTGATCACCGTGACGCCGGCTGCCGCGCCGATCATCCGCGAGGACTGGATCAAGCCGGGTACGCATATCACGGCGCTCGGGGCCGATGCGCCGGGCAAGCAGGAGCTCGACAGCGCGCTGGTGGCGCTCGCCGATACGCGAATTGCGGATTCGCTGGAGCAGAGCCTCGACCATGGCGAGTTCGCTGCCGCTGCCAAGGTCGGGCTGATCGACGAGGGGGACTGCGTCGAGCTGGGGGCCGTGCTCGCTGGCGACGTGCCGGCGCGGCGCTCGAACGACGACATCACCATCGCCGACCTCACGGGGATTGCGGTGCAGGATATCGCGATCGCGCGGGTGGTGCTCGACGGGATCGGGCGTCGATAGCTCCAGCAGTCTTTGGATGTTTCGCTAGAACCTCACCGTCATCCCGGACAAGCCGCGTCAGCGGCGCCGATCGGGGATCCATCGAAGGGTGTTTCGCTTTATGATGGATTCCGGGGCAAGCCCGGGATGACGGTGTGGTTCCGAAGTGCCGTCGAATGCCGTGAGGGCTCTTCAGTCAGCCCTTGCACCGCGCGAGAAACCGATCCATCCGCGCCAGCCCGTCGCGCAGCACCTCGGTCGGCACGCCGATGCCGATGCGGATGTGGTTCTCGATGCCGAACCAGCTTCCGGCGACGACGAAGACGCTCTCCTCCTCGCGCAGCTTCTGCGAGAAGACTTCGGAGGGCATGTCCAGCGGATAGCGCAGGAAGGCCATGCCGCCGGCCTGCGGGCGACGCCACGACCAGTCGTTATGCTGCGCCATCCATTGCGCCACGAGATCGGCATTGCTGCGCAGCAAATCGCGGCCGCGCGCGAGCAGGCGTCCGCGCGTTTCCGGCCGCATCACCTCTTCTGCGAGGATCTGGCTGAGGATGCCGCTGCCGATCGTGGTGTAGTCCTGCCGCTCGGCGGCTGATGCGACGACTTCGGTGGGCGCCACGATCCAGCCAAGGCGCAAGCCGGGGCAGGCGAAGGATTTCGAGAGACTGCTGGTGACCACGACCTTGGGATAGCTGCCCCACAGCGTCTCCGTCTCGGCGCCGTCGATCTCGCCGCCGCGATAGATCTCGTCCACCATCAGCCAGGCGTCGTTACGCCGGGCGGCCTCGACGAGCGCGGCGCGGCTGGCGGCTGAGAGCACGCTGCCGGTGGGGTTGGCGGGGTTGGTCACGGCGATCGCCTTGGTGCCGGCGGCGACCTTGGCCAATTGGGCGGGGTCGATCTGCCAGTCCGTGTCGCCCGACAATTCGAGCCGGCGGATGTCGAAGCCGAGCGCGCGGCCGAGCCCGTCGATCTGCATGAAGTTCGGCAGGGCGAAGACCAGCGCGTCACCGGGCTCGAACAGCGCCATCAGCGCGATCATCGTCGCCTCGGAGGAGCCGTTGGTGACGAGCACGTTCGCGGCGCTCGCGCCCGGATACCAGGAGGCGATATTGGCGCGCAGGTTCGGCCGGCCATCGGTCCAGCCATAGCCGAGCGGCTGCTTCAGCAGGTCGCGGGCGGCCTCTCCGCCCAGGATATCCTCGATCGACCAGGGATGGACGCCGCTCTCGGTCAGGTTGATCTCGACGTCGTTCTCGAAGAGCGTCTGGTTCCGCTCCATCTGGAAAATGTCGAACTTCACGCGAGCCTCCCGCCTTGCGGCCTGTCGCTTGCCGCCGGGGCGCCAAGGTGTGGCGGCCATCTGTGCAGATGTGAAAGGAGTGGGTCAAGGCAAATTTGGACAGTAAATCCAATTTGGACTGATTGTTTATGTTCGATCGTCGTCGGCTTTCTTTGCGTGCTCGTCACACGGAGTTCTCGAAGGTGAAGGGGCGGTCCGTCCGGCCGCGGATTTTCTCTTAGCCTTGCCGGGAACCGGGGCCGCCCTATATCCGTTGGCCAGCCATGTTTGAATTGCCGATGCCTACTTCGAATTTCCGCTTTCCCGGCGTCCTGAACTCCCAGGAACTGCTCGTCGCAGAAGCCGTCCAGGCCAGAGCCTGGGCCGCGATCGGACATGACAGCAGGCTCGATGCCGAGCTGGAGAGCGAAGCGCGCGACCGGCTGGGTCGCATCATCCTGCGCCTGATGTCTAGCGCGTCCGACTCCGTTTCGGATCTCACCTCGGCTGCCGTCGCCGAGTTCAAGGCGACCCGCCCGGCGATCCGCGTCGAGCTGTCGGGGCCGCAGGGCGGCTAAGCCTTCCAATTCCCAAACGAAACCCGCGGGTCATCCCGGGCGACCGAAGGGAGACCCGGGATCCATTCCGGAACGGTTCAGGCATGGATCCCGGATCTCCGCTTCGCTGCGTCCGGGATGACCCGTGCTTTGGGCTGAGATGGCTGCCAGGATGAGTGAGGTAGGCCTCACTCATTCTCAAGTTGCGTTGTTTCTGGGCCGCCCGCTCAATGCGCGGCCATGTCGAGCGGGGGCTCGACATCGTCCGTGATCGGATTGGCGAAGGGGTTCTTGGCGCGGAAGGCGGCGAACTCGTCCTTGGCCGCCTTGAGCAAAGCGGGATCGTTCAGCACGTCCGAGGCGACGCCGGCCATCGCCTTGGCCGCGAGCGCCAGGCCCTTGTGGGCGGCCGGTGCCAAGCCTTGTGCGACGAGCTGCCAGGAATGGCCGGGCGTGCCGATCGCGTAGCAGGCGGTGCGGCACTGCACGGTCGGGACGACCCAGCTCACCGTGCCGACATCGGTCGAGCCGACGGAGGTGTCGTTGCCGGCGCCGAGCGGATAGATCTCGTCGCTCAGCGCCTCGCTCTCCTTCGGCTTCAGGTCGAAGCGGCCATAGGCAGCGGCGATGTCCTGCGGGCTCAGCGTCTCCTGGAATTTCGCGGCGAAGGCATGGTCGGCCGCGTCGAAACCGGGGCCGCCCAGTGCCAGCAGATTGGCCTGCATCGCCTCTTCCAGCGGCCGGTTGCCGACGAGATTGGCGTCGCCCGAGAGCTGTTTGATCGCGACCGTGGTTTCGCTCATCAGGGCCGCGCCCTCGGCGATCTTCTTCACGCGGGCGACGAGTTCCCACATCTCACTGAGGGTCGCGGCGCGGATCAACTGGCGCGTCGTCGCGGTGGCCTGCACCACGTTGGGGGCGATGCCGCCGGCATTGATGATCGCGTAATGCACGCGCGCGGTCGATGGCATGTGCTCGCGCATGTAGTTGACGCCGATATGCATCAATTCGACCGCGTCAAGCGCCGAGCGGCCGAGATGCGGCGCGGCGGCGGCATGGGAGGCACGGCCGGAGAAGGTGAACTCGATCTCGACGCAGGCCAGCGAGAAGGCGCGGTTGACACCGTTGAACGAGGCCGGGTGCCAGCACAGCGCGATATCGACGTCGTCGAAGGCGCCGGCGCGCACCATGAAGCCCTTGGCCGAGCCGCCTTCCTCCGCCGGGCAGCCGTAATAGCGCACGCGGCCCTTGAGCCCGTTGGCGGCGAGGTAGTCCTTCACCGCGGCGGCGGCGAGGAGCGAGGCCGAGCCCAGCATGTTGTGGCCGCAGCCATGGCCGTTGCCGCCCTTCTCGACCGGGGTCTCGGTCGCATTGCCCGCCTCCTGGCTCAGGCCCGGCAGGGCGTCGAACTCGCCCATGATCGCGATGACCGGGCCGCCCTCACCGGCCTCGCCGATGACCGCGGTGGGGATGCCGGCGACGCCGGTCGTCACGCGAAAGCCCTCGCTTTCCAGCATGGCGCGGTGCTCGGCGGCCGAACGGACCTCCTGATAGTTCAGCTCCGGCATGTGCCAGATGCGGTCGGACAGCCCGAAATAGGCGGGAGCCTTGTCGTCGACCCGACGCCAGACATCCTTGCTGTTGCTCATGGAAGTTTCCTCCTGCGCGGGTCGTGTGGCCCGATTCCGTGCCGGGGGTTCTGGCATGGGGCGGCGGTGGGTCACAAGCGGGGCGCCCTCAGAGCCGCCTGTCATCCCGTGCGCGCTGCAGCGTGTAATGCTGCGGCGCAGACACGGGACCGTCCTCAGGAAAGGGCGCCTCCTCGTCGTACGGTCCCGTGTCTGCGCCGCGGCACTGCGCGCCGCAGCGCGCACGGGATGACGCTCTTCACTTACGCCTTTGGCGGTTTCCCGCGCTCAGCCATGTCGCCGTAGCGGAAACCGCCAAACGCAGCGGTGACGACACGGAAATTTGGCTCGTTCTGCCAGTGCTTCCGTGCATGATCGGTTGCACTGGGGAGTTCGAGCCAAAATCCATGACAACAGATCCGCGCCTGCCGTTTCTCGCCGAGCTGGAGAAGAAGATCCTCTGGCTGGCCTCGTGGACGATCCACAACGCCAACCACATCCGCCAGAACGAGGACGGGATGAAGGTCGGCGGGCACCAGGCCTCCTCGGCCTCGCTCGCGACGATCATGACGGCGCTCTACATGGCCGCGCTGAAGCCGCAGGACCGGGTCGCGGTGAAGCCGCATGCCTCGCCGATCTTCCACGCCATCAACTATCTGATGGGCCTGCAGACCCGCGAAAAGCTCGAGAACTTCCGCGGCTACAAGGGCGCGCAGAGTTATCCCTCGCGCACCAAGGATATCGACGATGTCGATTTCTCGACCGGCTCGGTCGGCCTCGGCGTCGCGCAGACGCTGTTTTCCTCGCTGACGCAGGATTACGTGAAGGCGCATGGCTGGGCGAAGGACAGGCCGGAAGGCCGCATGGTCTCGCTGATCGGTGATGCCGAGCTCGACGAGGGCAATATCTTCGAAGCCCTGATGGAGGGCTGGAAGCACGGCCTGCGCAACACCTGGTGGATCATCGACTATAACCGCCAGTCGCTCGACGCGGTGATCCGCGAGGGGCTCTACGACCGGTTCGAGACGATGTTCCGCAACTTCGGCTGGGATGTCGTCACGCTGAAATATGGCTCGCTGCAGCAGGCCGCCTTCAAGGAGAAGGGCGGCGAGCGGCTGAAGGCCTGGATCGATTCCTGCCCGAACCAGCTCTATTCGGCGCTGACCTTCCAGGGCGGCGCGGCCTGGCGCAAGCGCCTGATGGACGATCTCGGCGACCAGGGGCCGGTGACTAAGCTGATCGAGAAGCGTTCGGATGCCGAGCTCTCGAAGCTGATGTGCAATCTCGGCGGCCACGACCTGCCCTCGATCCTGGAAGCCTTCGAGGCGATCGACCATGACCGGCCGGTTTGTTTCCTCGCCTATACGGTCAAGGGGTTCGGGCTGCCGATCGCCGGGCACAAGGACAACCATGCCGGGCTGATGACCAAGGAGCAGCTCGACGGTTTCCGCAAGGCGAACGACATCCGCCCCGGCCATGAATGGGACCTGTTCGAGGGCCTTGGCCTGCCTGAGGGCGAGATGCGGGCCTTTCTCGACACCGTGCCGTTCTTCTCGCAGGGGCGGCGGCGCTTCTCGGCTCCGAAACTGCCGGTGCCGGACAGGCTGGAGGCTGGCATCCAGCCGTCGATGTCCACCCAGATGGGCTTCGGCAAGGTGCTGGACGATCTGGCCAAGACCGGCGGGCCGCTCGCCGATCGCATCGTGACGACCGCTCCGGACGTCACCGTCTCGACCAATCTCGGACCCTGGGTGAACCGGCGCGGTCTCTTCGCCAAGGCGTCGATGGCCGACACCTTCAAGGACGAGCGCATTCCCTCGATGCAGAAATGGGAGTTCTCGCCGAAGGGACAGCATGTCGAGCTCGGCATCGCCGAGATGAACCTGTTCATCAATCTCTCGGCGCTCGGCCTCTCGCATTCGATCTTCGGCGAGCGCCTGATCCCGATCGGCACGCTCTACGACCCCTTCATCTCGCGCGGTCTCGATGCGCTGAACTATGCCTGCTACCAGGATGCGCGCTTCATGGTCGTGGCGACGCCGTCCGGCGTGACGCTGGCGCCGGAGGGCGGGGCGCATCAGTCGATCGCGACGCCCTTGATCGGCATGAGCCAGGACGGGCTCTGCTCATTCGAGCCGGCCTTCGTCGACGAGCTCGCCGTGATGATGCGCTGGTCCTTCGACTACATGCAGCGCGACGGCGAGGGCGATCCGGACGAACGCACCTGGCTGCGCGACGAGACCGGCGGCTCGGTCTATCTGCGCCTCTCGACCCGGCAGGTCGAGCAGCCAAGCCGGGCGATGACCCCTGAGCTGGAGCGCGCCATCATCGACGGCGCCTATTGGCTCAGGAAACCGGGCCCGAATGCCTCAGTCGTGGTCGCCTATACCGGGGCGGTGGCACCTGAGGCGATCGAGGCGGTGGGGCTGCTCTCCGAGGACCGGCGTGATGTCGGCCTGCTCGCGATAACTTCGGCGGACCGGCTCAATGCCGGCTGGCAGGCGGCCGAGCGGGCGCGTCAGCGCGGCAATCACGAGGCGACGAGCCATGTCGAGCGGCTGCTCGGCGAGCTCTCCCGTGACTGCGGGATCGTCTCGGTGCTGGACGGGCATCCGGCGACGCTGGCTTGGCTCGGCAGCGTCCATGGCCACAAGCAGAAGGCGCTCGGCGTCGAGCATTTCGGCCAGACCGGTACGGTGGCGGATCTCTACCGCCACTTCGGCATCGATGCGAATGCGATCGTGCATGCGGCGAACGCCGCGGCGCCGGGGCGGCCGGTGCGTTATCTCAAGGCGTTGCCGGAGTAAGCAGGCGAAGGAGGCGCGCTTTGATGAAGTGTGTCATCCCGCACGCGCTGCGGCACGCAGTGCTGCTGCGCAGATGCGGGATCGCGCGACGAGAAGGCGCCTTTTCCTGACGACGGTCCCGTGTCTGCGCAGCAGCGTTTCACGCTGCAGCGCGCACGGGATGACAGGCGCCCTTTAAATCTCTCAGAAGCGCGGCGTCGCGAAAGTGTTCGCGAACGGGTTGGAACCCGCGCCGATGCGGCCGGGCAGGGTGCCTTCGCCGTAGAGGTCGCCCGTGCTGGCATAGACCGGCGAAGCGTAGCTGTGCTGGCTGGCATAGCGGTTCAGCGAGCCGACCGGCACGACATTACCCGCGTCGAAATAGCTGCGCTTCTGCACGGTGACGCGCAGCGGGCCACGGCGGCTTTGCGCCTCGGCGATGCTCGCCATCACGGTCGAGGCCGCGACAGCGACGGCGAGGAGGGCGGCAACGCGCTTGAACGACATCATGACGGCAATCTCCGGGAGTGGGTTGTTCCACTCGATGTAAGCATCGAAAAACCGGCGCAAAGATTAGCACCGCGTCGTTAACAACTTTGTTAGCGGGGATTGCGGGGCTTCTTCCCGCGGCGCTGGCGCGGCTCCGCTGCCGGCTTCGCCGGCTCGGCGGTCGCGGTCTTCATGCGCAGGGTCGGCATCGTGCCATCCGCGTCCAGCCAGGAGACCTTGCGCCCGGTTGCGGAAAGGCGCGGCGTGGCACAGCCCGGGTGACGTCGGAGCTCGCTGCGGGCGAAGGCGGCACGCAACTCCGGTTCGGCGCCGGCATTGGCGAGGTCGAGCCGGTCGATCAGGCAGGTCAGTTGCTTGCGGTCGCTGGGCTTGGCGCCGGCACACCACCAGCCGCTCATCGCGAAGGGCGCGTCGGGGCCGACCGTACGGAAGGCGAGACAGGCGCGGCTTTCCGCGCCGTTGCCGAGGACGATGTCGGCGGTTTCGAGCGGGCCGAAGCGGGTCTCGATCACGGCGGTCGTACTGCCGCGCTCGACGGCGAGGCTGCGGAGCGCCGCAGCGTGAACCAGTGCGACTGTGAAGGAAGAGGAACTCGCGGCGATGCCGTCTCCTGTCATCAGGCGCAGCGCGAGATGCGGGTTCGATCCAGTGAAGCCGCCGAAGCTCAGCAGATCCTCGCGCCTCGTGCCGTCCTGGCTGCGGCGTGCCTCGACGGTGGGAGCAGTCCGGCCGAGTTCGGGTGCTTCGAGGTTGAAGATCGCGATCGGGCGGGTGATCGCAACCCAGTCCGCTTCGGCATCAGCGAGGAGCGGCCTGCGCACGATAGCCGCATTCTGGGTCGTGGCAGCCGCCACGGGCGATGTCAGGCTGGCGAGTTGGGTCTGTCCTCCGCCATTCGCCGAGAGACCGGTGACGAGCGCGGCCGTCAGGCTGATGCCGCCGAGCGCGGCGCCGATGCGCCAGGCCAGCGCGCCAGGCAAGCCGAAGCCACCGCGCGGCACGAGGCGATGGCCGGTACGGCAGGCGATCCGGAAACCCGCTTCGATCCGATCGGCGCCGGTGATGAGAAGCGGGACGAGATCGACCTTCGCGGCCCATGCCCATGCCTTGCGGGACAGCGTGCCGGCGCCGAGCCGGCCGCGTCGCAGCTGCAGCAGCACGGGCCGAACCCGCGACATCAATTCGTCCGAACGCAAACGCAACCCGTCACTCCCGCACGGCGAAACAGGGGCCGCGCATTCCTCACTCAGGCGGGCAGGCTGAACCGGCGGAGTCGCCGTCGGGTTACCGAAAGGGCGCGATCGGCAGGCAGCGTGAACAGGAGGTCAACGAGCAGGGTTAACGGGCGGCCGGGATGCGACTATGAGGAGGAGATTGACTTTTCACCGCTCCCGGTGTTCTGACAGGGGCGTGGTGCAAGGTTGCGCCGCCTAGCGACGTTTTCAGCCCTTCGGGATTGGCTCTGTGACTGTCCGTCTGACGACGACGAAACTCACGACCAAAACGACGACCGGGAAAACCGGCCTGTCGCGCTGACGCTTCGCCTCGGTTCCGGGTCCATCTCCCCCCGGCGGGGAGAGATCGCCGAACCCGCCCGAAACCGGTGCGGGGCGGCCCCCAAAGGGAGACCCGTACCGCTTTATCCGCAAAGGATCACATCATGAGCTTCAAGGTCGCAGTCGTCGGAGCAACCGGCAATGTAGGCCGCGAGATGCTGGACATTCTCGCCGAGCGCGCCTTCCCCGTCGGCGAGGTCGTGGCGCTCGCCTCCTCCCGCTCGGTCGGCACCGAGGTTTCCTTCGGCGACAAGACGCTGAAGTGCCGGGCGCTGGAGCATTACGACTTCTCCGACACCGATATCTGCCTGATGTCGGCCGGCGGCGACGTCTCCAAGGTCTGGTCGCCGAAGATCGGCGCGCAGGGCTGCGTCGTCATCGACAATTCCTCGGCCTTCCGCATGCATCCGGACGTGCCGCTGATCGTGCCCGAGGTGAACGCCGCCGCCGCCGCCGGCTTCACCAAGATGAATATCATCGCCAACCCGAACTGCTCGACCGCGCAGCTCGTCGTCGCGCTGAAGCCGCTGCATGACAAGTTCGGCATCAAGCGCGTCGTCGTCTCGACCTATCAGTCGGTTTCCGGCGCGGGCAAGGAAGGCATGGACGAATTGTTCAACCAGACCCGCGCCGTGTTCTCGGCCGGCGAGGTCACCACCAAGAAGTTCCCGAAGCGCATCTCCTTCAACCTCATCCCGCAGATCGACGTCTTCATGGAGGACGGCTTTACCAAGGAAGAGTGGAAGATGATGGTCGAGACCAAGAAGATCCTCGACAAGAAGATCAAGCTGACCGCGACCTGCGTGCGCGTGCCGGTCTTCATCGGCCATTCCGAGAGCGTCAACATCGAGTGCGAGAAGCCGATCACCGCCGACGAGGCGCGCGAGGTGCTGCGCACGGCGCCGGGCATCCTCGTCATCGATAAGCACGAGCCCGGTGGCTACATCACCCCGCATGAGGCGGCCGGCGAGGACGCGACCTATATCTCGCGCATCCGCGAGGATGCGACCGTCGAGAACGGCCTCGCCTTCTGGTGCGTCTCCGACAACCTGCGCAAGGGCGCTGCCCTGAACGCGGTGCAGATCGCCGAGGTCCTCGTCAACCGCAAGCTGATCCAGCCGCGCAAGCAGGCCGCCTGAAGCAGGCTGCGTTATCCGACCCTGTCCGAAAACCGGGCAGGGGTCACCGGCAATGTCCATGCGCATGGGCGGGCGACCGTCTTTGCGTGTGGCTATGCCGGGCAAAACGGCTAAGGCTTGAGCATTCCTCGCGCGCGAACCTTAGCCTTGCCCAACGCTCCCCTTCCTGAACCGCCGGTCGTCCCTCCGCAGGAAGGCAGACCGCTGCGCATCGACAATTCCGCGCGCGGCATCGCGCTGCTGCTGCTCTCATCGATTTTCATGTGCAGCGGCGACATCGCCTCCAAATATCTCGCGACCACCTTGCCCGCGCTCCAGATCAGCTGGATGCGCTACGGCACCTTCGCCGCGATCATGCTGGTCACCATCTGCTTCACCGGCGGCTTCCGCAGGATGCGCACGAGCCGGCCGGGCCTGCAGGTGCTGCGGGCCCTGGGCGTGACGGTCTCCTCGATCCTGTTCGTGGCCGGGCTGCACGACCTGCCGATGGCGGACGCGACCGCCACCTCCTTCGTTTCGCCGCTCTTCGTGACGGCGCTGTCGATTCCGATCCTGGGCGAAATCGTCGGCTGGCGGCGCTGGCTCGCCACCATCGTCGGGCTGATCGGTGTTCTGGTCGTGGTGCGCCCCGGAGGAGACGGCTTTCACAGCGCGTCGTTCTTCGTCCTCGGCTCGTCGTTCTTCTGGGCGTTTTCGTTGATCGTCACCCGGATGATGAGCCGCACCGAGATCCCGGTGGTGACGCTGGCCTATTCCGCCACGATCGGCTTCATCCTGCTTTCGTTGATGGTGCCGTTCAGCTGGCAGGCGCTCGATCTCAAGGCAGTCCTGATCGGCATCTTCGTCGGGGGCATCTCGACGATCGGGCATATCTTCCTCATTCAGGCCTTCCGCTATGCGGATGCCTCGCTGCTGGCGCCCTTCGCCTATTCGCAGCTGCTCTGGTCCTCGATCTTCGGCTATCTGGTTTTCGCGGCGATCCCGGATATCTGGACTTATGTCGGCGCGGCGATCATCGCGGCTTCCGGCCTCTACACGGCCCATCGCGAGCGCATCCGCGCGAAACAGGTCGCTGGCTGACGATTGGTAACCAAGGATCGTGATAGGGACGCGCCTCCTTTTCGCATGCGTGGCATCGGGGTCAGGTTGCTATAGGATGACGTTGCGCCACCCGGCGCCTCCTCCCAGGAACGACCGATGTCGATCCATCTCGCACGCGCGGTTCTCGCCGCCAGCCTTTTCCTGCTGTCCGAGCTCGCAAGCGCCAAGACCTATTCCATTCCCGATCCCAATCCCGTCGCGGTCATCACGATGCCGGACGATTGGGAATCCACCGAGATCGAGAAGGGCGTCGAATCGACCTCCGATGACGAGGCCGTCTACATCTCGGTCGAAGTGACGGAATTGAAGGACGCCGCGCAGGCCATTGCCGAAGCGGTCACCTGGCTGAAGAGCAAGGGCGTCGTCGTCGATCCCGCGACGCAGGAGAAGAAGCCGTTCTCCAGCAATGGCATGGAAGGCGTTCAGGTGCAGTGGACCGGCAAGGACGAGGATGGCCCCACCCATGTCAGCCTGACCCTGCTGCAGGTCACCGAGACCAAGGGGCTCGTCGTGACCTATTGGGCCTCGCCCGAGGGCGAGAAGGAGAACCTCAAGGATCTGGCTTCGATCATCGACAGCCTGAAGGGGCTGAAATAGGGCGCCTCGTTCAGCGTGCGGCTGGCTCCGAGCCAGTCGCGCGTCCATAGCGCGCCATGAACATCGCCATGGCCGAGGCGACGACGCGCTCGATCTCCTCGTCGCTCGGGGGCGTGCGGACGGCGTTGAACAGGCGCGGGCGGGTCAGGGTCGACTGGCAGAGGTCGAGGAACTGGACGGCGGCGAGATAGGTGTCGTCGATCGCGAGCTTGCCCTCGGCGACCATGCGGTCGAGATAGCCAGCGATCAGCTTCGAGCCCAGCATCGGGCCGTTCTCGTAGAAGCCGCGACCAAGGTCCGGCATGCGTTCGGCCACGCCGATGACGACGCGATGGGCGCTGACGGCGAGGTCGCCGTTGATCATCCTGACGATGCAGCGGCCGAAGGTGGTCAGCGCGCGAACGGGATCGGAATCCTCGTTGAGGGCCTCGATCGCGCCGCGCTTCTGGGCCTCGCGCTCGCGCTGGATCAGCGCGACGAAGAGATGCTCCTTGTCCTCGAAATAGACATAGAGCGTGCCCTTCGAGACGTTTGCGGCAGCGGCGATGTCGCTCATGCTGGCGGCGTCGAAGCCGCGCGAGGTGAAGACCTGCAGGGCGCCGTCCAGGATCTGGCGACGCTTGTCGGGATCGGTGCCGGCGATCCGACGATTGCGGGCGCCCGTCTTGACCAGGCTTTCAGAGCTTTCCGACATTTCATTCCGGCCCGGTCTGCGGGCCCTGCATGGCAGCTGCGAAAAAAGAATCGAACCAGCCGGTTCGATTTGACTTGATATGCATCATGCGTCGCGCTATTTCAAGCGCAATCGAACCGGTTGGTTCGAATTGACATGCAGGACGCCCAATGTCTGCTGAAACCGCCACCGAACACCGCCGTGACCGGCTGAAGCTGGTCGATGCCAAGGCCGAGACCGCCCAGCCGGCGGCCGAGCCTGCCACCGCCCGCGAGGCGCAGGCGAAGAACGCCCCGCCCGAAGCTGCCGAGGCCAAGGCCAAATCCGGAAAGAGCCCGCTGAAGCGCGGCGCACTGCTTGTGGTGGCTGCGGCCGTCGTCGGCGCCGGGCTCTGGTACGGCATCGACTGGTGGCGCAATGGCCGCTTCATCGTCTCGACGGATGATGCCTATGTCGGCGCGGAGATGGCAACGATTTCAGCCAAGCTCTCCGCCAATATCGCCACCGTCTCGGTGCGACAGAACCAGGAGGTCAAGGCCGGGCAGCCGCTGGTCGCGCTCGACGATGGCGACTGGCGCATCGCGCTGGATAGTGCCCGTGCCAAGACCGCGACGGCGCAGGCGACGCTGGCCCGCATCGACAGCCAGGTGGAGGCTGCGCGTGCGGCCCAGTTGCAGGCGCAGGCGCAGCAGAACTCGGCCGAGGCCGCGGTGACGCGCACGGCCGCCGATTTCGAACGCGCCAACAGCCTCGCCGCCAAGTCCTATGGCTCGCAGGCGACGCTCGATGCCGCGACGGCCGGACGCGACCAGGCGATCGCTTCGCTGGCGAGTGCCAAGGCCGGCGTGGTGCAGGCGCAGGCGAACATCAAGGTTCTGGAGGCGCAGCGCATCGAGGCGGCCCGCCAGATCGACGAGCTCAAGGTCGCCGAGCAGAAGGCCGAGCGCGATCTCTCCTTCATGAAGATCGCCGCGCCGATCGACGGCATCGTTGCCAACACCAATATGCAGATCGGCGACCTTGTCGGTGCCGGCAAGCGCCTGATGTCGATCGTTCCGCTCGATCAGGTCTATGTCGACGCCAATTTCAAGGAGACGCAGGTCGGCCCCCTGAAGACCGGCGACAAGGCGAACATCACTGTCGATGCGCTGCCGGGGCAGGTCTTCCACGGCACGGTCAGCGGCATCGCCGGCGGCACGGGCTCGGTCTTCACGCTGCTGCCGCCCGACAACGCGACGGGCAACTTCACCAAGATCGTCCAGCGCGTTCCCGTGCGGATCATGCTCGACCGCGAATCGACCGCGAAGCATGTGCTGCGGCCGGGCATGTCGGTCGTGGTCTCGATCGATCCGAGGCCGGCCGCGCAGCATTGATGAAGCGGGTCATCCCGCACGCGCTGCGGCAAGCAGTGCTGCTGCGCAGATGCGGGACCGCGAGACGAGAAGCTACCGATTCCCGGCGCTTTGAGGGCGCCTCGTTCTGATGACGGTCCCGTGTCTGCGCAGCGGCATTCACATGCCGCAGCGCGCACGGGATGACCCCGAGGAAAGGTAGGCCGCCATGGCCACCGCGACCCTGAATGCGCCGGCGGGAGCGCCTCCGGCTTCGGACGCCATCCCCTTGCGCCGGATCTTCGCCTTCATGGCGATGGTCTTCGGCATGTTCATGGCGATCCTCGACATCCAGATCGTTTCGGCCTCGCTGGCGGAGATCCAGGCCGGCCTGTCCGCCTCGTCCGACGAGGTCGCATGGGTCCAGACCGCCTATCTGATCGCCGAAGTCATCATGATCCCGCTCTCCGGTTATCTCAGCCGGGCGCTGTCGACGCGCGTGTTCTTCTCGATCGCGGCAGCGGGCTTCACCATCGCCAGCGTGCTCTGCGCGCAGGCGACCTCGATCAACGAGATGATCCTGTGGCGGGCGGTGCAGGGCTTCATCGGCGGCGGCATGATCCCCGGCGTGTTTGCTGCGGCCTTCACCATTTTTCCGCCGTCGAAGCGGCCGGTGATCTCGCCGCTGATCGGCCTCGTCGCGACGCTCGCGCCGACGATCGGCCCCACCGTCGGCGGTTATCTCAGCCATGCCTTTTCCTGGCACTGGCTCTTCCTCGTCAATGTGGTGCCCGGCATCGGCGTGACCATCGCGGCCTGGACGCTGATCGATTTCGACAAGCCGGACCACAGCCTGATCAAGCGCTTCGACTGGCTGGGGCTCGCCGCCATGGCGGCCTTCCTCGGCAGCCTCGAATACGTGCTCGAGGAAGGGACGCGGCTGGACTGGTTCCAGAGCCACGAGATCCTGTTCTTCACGGTCGTCATGGTCGCCGGCGCGGTATTGTTCTTCTGGCGGGCGCTGACGCGGGACGATCCTCTGGTCGATCTCTACGCGTTCAGGAACCGCAACTTCGCCTTCGGCTCATTGTTCTCCTTCACCATGGGCATCGGTCTTTACGGGCTGACCTATCTCTACCCGGTCTATCTCGGGCGCATCAGGGGCTATGACGCGCTGATGATCGGCGAGACGATGTTCGTCACCGGCCTGTGCATGTTCTTCACAGCACCGATCGCCGGGCGCCTTTCGACCAAGCTCGACCCGCGCGTGATGATGATGGTCGGCTTCGGCGGCTTCGCGGTCGGTACCTGGTGGGCCTCCTTCATCACGTCGGACTGGGACTTCCACGAGCTCCTGGTCCCGCAGATCCTGCGCGGCTGCTCGTTGATGCTGTGCATGGTGCCGATCAACAACATCGCGCTGGGCTCGCTGCCGCCGCATCAGCTCAAGAATGCGTCGGGGCTCTACAACCTGACCCGCAATCTCGGCGGCGCCGTCGGGCTTGCGGTCATCAACACGCTGCTGAACACCCGCACCGACCTGCATATCACCCGGCTGCACGAGATGGTCGTTGCTGGGCGGCAGGTGGCAGAAGAGGCGCTCGCCAATACGGCGCAGCGATTCATCGATTATGGCGATGCCGCGCAGACCATGGCGCTGGCCCTGATCAACCAGCGCGTCCACAAGCAGGCGCTGGTCATGGCCTTCGGCGACGTCTTCCTCGGGCTGACCATGATCTTCGGGAGCCTTGTCCTGATGTCGCTGTTCCTGCGCAAGCCGCCGAAGCCCGCTGCTGGCGGCGGAGGCGGCGGTCACTAGGTCTGCCCTGCGTTTGTCGCAGTTTCTGCCGACCTCGGCCGCGCTCTCATGCGTTCACCGCGTATCGGAGAACGCGGCGCTCACGGCGATGTGCTGTGGGCGCTGCCTGTTGTCGCAGGCGCGAAGATTGACATTCGGTCGATGTTTTGCCAAATATGGTAACAATATCAGTAGTTTAGAGGTTTTCTAAACTACGCTGCCGAGGTTCGGCGTGTGGAAGGCGTTACAATGAGTGTTCTGGCGAGCAAGGATCACGATCACAGGCCGGTGTCGGCCGATCATATCCCGTGGCCGCAGAAAAACCCGTCGAGCTGCCCGATCAGCGCCGTGAAGGCGCGGCTGCGGACGGCGGGCCTGCGTCCCACGCGTCAGCGCATGGCGCTGGGCTGGCTGCTCTTCGCCAAGGGCGACCGCCATGTCAGCGCCGAGATGCTCTACGAGGAAGCACTGCGGGCGCGCGAGCCGCTCTCGCTCGCGACCGTCTACAACACGCTGCGCCAGTTCTCGGAGGCCGGCCTGCTGCGCCAGGTCTCGGTCTCCGGCCCGAAGACCTTCTTCGACACCAACGTGTCCGAGCATCACCATTTCTACAACGAGGACGACGAGACCGTCACCGATATTCCGGGCTCGATGATCCAGGTCGCCGGGCTGCCGGATGCGCCTGAGGGCATGGTGATCTCCTCGGTCGAGGTCATCGTCCGCCTGCGCAGCGCCGATGGCGAGGAAATCGAGACCAAGCGGGTGGTGGGCCACCACGCGTGATCGTCTGCTCCTGCAACGTCCTGTCCTGCGGCCAGATCAAGGGTACCATCGCTGCCGATGGCAGCGGTCCCCGGACGGCCGGCGAGGTCTATGATTGTCTGGGCTGCAGCCCGGATTGCGGGCGTTGTGCACGTGAGGTTCGGGCGCTTCTGGCCGAGGCCCGCGCGGTCTGCGCGACGCAATGCGGCAGCTGCGCCAGCCGCGAGATCGAATGCGCGGTGCATGTCTCGGTTGGGCGCATGTTCGACGGGATCGAGCTCGCCGAGGAAAGCATCGCGGCCTGAGGGCCGGTGCTCCCCCGTGTTTCGATCAAAAGCGCTGGGACCGCTTTTTACCTCTTCACTTCTGGACAGTCCGTGTCTACATTAGGATCATTCTAATGTGGATTGCGGAGTGCACCCCATGAAGGGCGACAAGAAGGTCATCGAGTATCTCAACAAGGGGCTGCGCTCGGAGCTCACCGCCATCAACCAGTACTGGCTGCATTACCGCATGCTGGACAACTGGGGCCTGAAGGACATGGCGAAGACCTGGAAGAAGGAATCGATCGAGGAGATGGTCCATGCTGACCGCTTCGTCGACCGCATCCTCTTCCTCGAGGGCTTCCCGAACCTGCAGACGCTCGACCAGATGCGCATCGGCGAGACCGTCACGGAAGTGATCGAGTGCGACCTCAAGGCCGAGCTTGAAGCACGCACCCTTTATCAGGAGGCGGCGAAGTACTGCCGCGAGGTCGGAGACTTCCCGTCCGAGGACCTGTTCAAGGCCCTGATGAAGGACGAGGAAGGCCATATCGACTTCCTGGAGACGCAGCTCGACCTGATCGGGCGCGTCGGCATCGAACTCTACACGCAGAAGCATATCGGCGGCCTGGAAGGCGACGACCACGGCCACTGAGCCTGTGTCGGGCGTGCCGTCTCGGCGGTACGCCTGCCAGTGATGACCGATGCCAAAAGAAAAGGCCCGCCAGTTGGCGGGCCTTTGCTATTTCAGCAGAGCTGCGTCGCGTCAGATGAAGCTGACGTCGGCGGCTTCCGGACCCTTGCGGCCGGTGCGGATCGAGAAGCGCACGCGCTGCCCGTCCATCGGCGGCTGCAAGCCGCTGCGGCCGAGCGATGAGACGTGCAGGAACACGTCCGGGCCGCCCTTGTCGGGGGCGATGAAGCCGAAGCCGCGATCCGAGTTGAAGAACTTCACGGCACCATCATAGGGGCCTTCGACCGGGCCGCTGTCGCGATCCTGGAAGCCACCGCCACGCGGGCCGCGATCGCCGCCGCCGAAGCCGCCGCGATCACCGCCACGGTCGTTGTAACCGCCGCGGTCGCCACCGAAGCCGCCACGGTCCCGATCGCCATAACCGCCGCCGCCGCCGAAATCATCGCGCGGGGGACGGGGCGAGAAGGCACGAGGGGCCGGCGCGGTCTGCGTCGCCGTGGAGGCGTCGATCTCATGGATCGCGACGACCTGGAGGCCGCGGCGACCTTCGCCGAGATCGGCAACGATCGTGGCGCCGGGCAGCAGGTCCTGCTGATCCAGCGGGCCGATGGCCGAAACATGCAGGAAGACATCGCCCGAACCATCGGAGGGCGATGCGAAACCGAACCCCTTCTCGGGGTCGAACCACTTGACCTTGGCTTCGATGTTTTCGTGCGTGACGAAAGGCTGGGCAGCGGGAGGCTTGCGACGATCGAACATGGATCTTCAAATATGAGTGACCGGGAGCACGCAACTTAGCTCATGCCGGGCGCGCCGTCATCGGGGTCAGTGCGAAATTATTGCACGATATTTTACGTCTTTATAGCGGTTTTCTGCCCCCGTCCCCAGCGTCATCTCTCGTTCACGTCATGCGCTGTATGCATGCGAGACTGGCATTTCGGATCGATTTTATCGCAGGCTCGGCGAAAATGCCGCAGGCCATGCCCTTGCAATCGGTCGGGTTGGGTATGAAGTACAAGGCGAGTTAGGGAAGACAACGCCTCCTGGTCGGTTAGCGCGGCACTTGCGCGGTTCAGGAGATGATAATTTGGTTCGTTCGCGACAATCCGGCAAAACCGCCGGCGATGGCGTGATCCGGCGGCTGTGGCCGACGGAGCGCGATCTTTTCAGAGAGCATCTGCTCAGGCTCGACCCCGTCACGCGGCATCAGCGCTTCGGCACGGTGGTGAACGACGCGTTCCTGGAGAACTATGCCAGGACGACGTTCGGCGTCGGCGGCCTGGTCTATGCCTATATCGTCGATGGGGTGGTGCGCGGCGCGGCCGAACTGCGCGGCCTCGACGACATCATTGCGCCGACCGGCGAGGCCGCCTTCAGCGTCGAGACGCCGTGGCGTCGGCGCGGCGTCGGTGCGCAGCTCTTCGGGCGCTTGATCACGGCCGCGCGCAATCGCGGCGTCAGAACGCTCTATCTGACCTGTTTGCCGGAGAACACGGCAATGCGCCGGCTCGCGGCGAAGTTCGAGGCCGATCTCGTCGGCGGCTATGCCGATGTCGAGGGCGTTATCGCGACCGGCGCGCCGACGCCCTTCACGATCCTCGACGAGGCGCTCGACAATGCGAAGGGCTTCGCCGCGATGGCGCTGTCGGTCCAGAGAAGCTTCTGGCCGAGCACGTTCCTGGCCCGGGCCTTCGGCGCCTGAGATCGCCCAGCTATCAGAGCCCTTCCGCGTTCTCGAAACGTGGAAGGGCTTTGTCTATTTGGGTTTGACGCGCCGGCCTACCGGTTCAGCGACAGCGAAGCGCCCGACTTGGTGACCGCGCCGTCGAGCGCGCCGGAGCCGGAGCTGCGCAGCCGGGCCGCCACCGTGCCGCCCTGCTGGTAGAGATAGACCTCGCCATCCCGGAAATCCCAGGCCGAGATCTTCTGCAGGTCCTTGTTGGCGCAGCCGGACGAGGAGGCGCGGTAGAGATCGAGTGTCGGCGAGCTCGACAATTGCACCCGACAGGTGCCGCCGGTCGCTTCGCGGGCCGTCCAGCCGCCGACGACGCTGTCGCGGCTGGCCGAGGGGCGCGGTGCGGCCGCCGGGCTCTGGCCGAGGCCTGCGACCTGGTTGCTGCTGCCGCGAAGGCCGGGGTCCTGCACCGGCTGGCCGGTCGGGGGCAGGGGCTGGCCCTGCGCCGCACCGCCGGCATTGGGATCGAAGAACGGGTCTTGCGGAGCGGGCAGGGCGCCGCCGCCCTGTGGGCCTCCGGCGACGGGGTAGCCGCCGGCCTGCGGGGGCGCAGCCGGATAGCCGCCGGGTGGCGGCAGAGGCTCCGAAGTGATCGGCGCCGAACTCACCGGCGGCGCGGAGGGCAGGGGCTGGCTGTAGGAGGGCTGGTTCATCACCGGCCCGCTGAAGCGCTGCGAGCCGGCGCAGGCGGTGAGCGCCAGCAAGGGAAGCAGGGCTGCCGCGCGCGTCAGGGCGGCGGTCGATGCGGTCTTGATCATCGTCATGCGGCGCGGGTTCCGATCTCGGTCAGCCGAACGTTGCGTCATTATCAGGGAACGTGATGAACGCGGCATGAGCATGGTCTAACGCAGGCCCGCCTTGTTGCGAACCCTCGATTGCGGTTCCTGTTCCGGCCGATCGGGCCGGTCGCTTGCAAAAATGGCCCGCTCCCGGAGATGAGCAGGCCATTTTCGGTTTCGTTGCCGGACAGGCCGCCTGCTTGTCGGCTCAGCCCGCCTTGCGCTTGTTCTGGCGGTTGGCGACGAGGTCGTCGACCACGGCGGGGTCGGCGAGCGTCGAGGTGTCGCCGAGCGCGCCGAACTCGTCCTCGGCTATCTTGCGCAGGATGCGGCGCATGATCTTGCCGGAGCGGGTCTTGGGCAGGCCCGGCGCGAACTGGATCAGGTCCGGCGAGGCGATCGGGCCGATCTCCTTGCGGACATAGGCGACGAGGTCCTTGCGCAGCGTGTCGCTCGGCTCCTCGCCGGCCATCAGCGTGACATAGGCGTAGATGCCCTGGCCCTTGATGTCGTGGGGGTAGCCGACGACGGCGGCCTCCGAGACCGAAGGATGCGCGACGAGCGCCGATTCGACCTCGGCCGTACCCATGCGGTGGCCGGAGACGTTGATGACGTCGTCCACGCGGCCGGTGATCCAGTAATAGCCGTCGGCATCGCGCCGGCAGCCGTCGCCGGTGAAGTACTTGTTCGGGTAGGTGGCGAAATAGGTTTCCTCGAAGCGCTTGTGGTCGCCATAGACCGTGCGCATCTGGCCGGGCCAGCTCTCGGCGATGACGAGATTGCCCTCGCAGGCGCCTTCCAGGACCTTGCCTTCGGCATCGACGATCTCGGGCTTGACGCCGAAGAAGGGCCGCGTCGCGGAGCCGGGCTTGAGCTGCGTCGCGCCGGGCAGCGGCGTGATCAGGATGCCGCCGGTCTCGGTCTGCCACCAGGTATCGACGATCGGGCAGCGGCGCTCTCCGACGACGCGGTGATACCACTCCCAGGCTTCCGGATTGATCGGCTCGCCGACCGAGCCGAGCAGGCGCAGCGACTTGCGCTTGGTCTTCTTCACCGGCTCCTCGCCGGCGCCCATCAGCGAGCGGATCGCGGTCGGCGCGGTGTAGAAAGTGTTGACCTTGTGCTTGTCGATGACCTCCCAGAAGCGCGAGATCGTCGGATAGGTCGGGATGCCCTCGAACATCAGCGTGGTCGCGCCGTTGGCGAGCGGGCCGTAGAGGATGTAGCTGTGGCCAGTCACCCAGCCCACGTCGGCGGTGCACCAGTAAATGTCGCCGTCATGATAGTCGAAGACATATTGGTGGGTGATCGCGGCATAGACGAGATAGCCGGCCGAGGTGTGCAGCACGCCCTTCGGCTTGCCGGTCGAGCCGGAGGTGTAGAGCAGGAAGAGCGGGTCCTCCGCCTTCATCTCGGCCGGGGGGCAATGGCCGGAGACCTTGGCGGCCTCGTCATGGTACCAGACGTCGCGGCCGTCCTTCATGGTGACGTTGCCGCCGGTGCGTTGGACGACGATGACGGTGCCGATGCCGCCCTTCACCTTGTCGTCGGCGGTGTCGACATTCTTCTTGAGCGGCACGGCGCGGCCACCGCGCAGGCCTTCATCAGCAGTGATGACGATCTTCGAATCGGAATCCTCGATGCGGCTCGCCAGCGAATCCGGCGAGAAGCCGCCGAAGACCACCGAATGCACTGCGCCGATGCGGGCGCAAGCGAGCATCGCGTAGGCGGCTTCCGGGATCATCGGCAGGTAGATGGTGACGCGGTCGCCCTTCTTGACGCCGTTGGCCTTGAGGACGTTCGCGAACTTGCAGACCTCGGTATAGAGCTGGCCGTAGGTGATCTTCTTCGACTCGGAGGGGTCGTCGCCTTCCCAGATGATCGCCGTCTGCTTGGCGCGGGTCGCGAGATGCCGGTCGATGCAGTTATGGGCGACGTTGGTCGTGCCGTCCTCGAACCATTTGATCGAGACCTTGCCCGGCTTGTAGCTGGCGTTCCTGACCTTGGTGTAGGGCTTGAACCAGTCGATGCGCTGCCCGTGCTCGCCCCAGAACTTGTCGGGATCCTTGATCGAGGCCGCGTACATTTTCTTGTACTTGGCGTCGGTCGCCCAGGCTTTTTTCGCCCAGGAGGTCGGGACGTCGTAGATGATCTCGGACATTCGGGCGTCTCCCCAGACTTGGATCGTCTGTGTTGCGCTGGTCCGCCTTACGGGTAGGTGCGGCGGACATCGCTTCTTCGATTTCGACGCATCATAGGTTGCGCGCGCGGCGCGGCAACCCATTGTGCATCGCACTTTCGTGGCAGGGACCGGCGTTTGGGGCATGGCGCGGGGCCAAAACATCCCCGGTTCGCCTCATCCAATGGTAGGATAGGCCTCTGGGAGGCCACATGGCGCGCAATATCGGCATCTTCTCGGATGGGACGGGCAGGCCGGCGGCGCCAACCCGATCAACTGGACGAATGTCTATCGCCTGTTCATGGCGACGCGCGAGGCCGATCCCGCCGGGCAAATCTGCTTCTACGATCCCGGCCTCGGCTCGAATCCGGACGAGGGCGAGATTCGCGGGCCGTTCCGGCGCTTCAAGGATCTGCTGGCGCAGGCGACCGGCTACGGCATCACCGACAACATCATCGATTGCTATGCGGCGCTGCTCTGCGCCTACAGGCCGGGCGACCGGGTCTTCCTGTTCGGCTTCAGCCGCGGGGCCTACACCGTCCGCAGCCTCGGCGGGGTCTTGGCGCTCTGCGGCGTTCCGGGCGGCTTCGCGGAGGTGGCGCGCTGGGACGGGTTCAGCGAGGCGATCAAGGCGGAGGAGGTGCGGGCCCTCGCCACGAGCGCAGTCAAGGACGTCTACATGATCGAGGACGCCGCCGCGCGGGCCGAGGCCGCGGCTGCATTCCGCCAGCGCCATGGCACGCAGCCGGCGCCGCCCTTCTTCGTCGGCGTCTGGGATACGGTGAGGGCGCTCGGATTTCCGGGTATCGGCAGCCTGCCCGGCCGGCACAAGTTCCATGATGCGATCCTCAACCGGCAGGTCGTCCATGGCCGCCATGTGCTGGCGATCGACGAGAACCGGCAGGTCTTCGCGCCCGAGCTATGGGACGAGCGGGAGGCGCCGCCGGGGCAGATCCGGCAGGTCTGGTTCGCCGGTGTGCATACCGATATCGGCGGCGGCTATGGCTTGCAGATGGGGCTTTCCGACCTGTCGCTCGGCTGGATGATCGCGGAGGCGCAGGCCATCGCTCATCCCCTCGTCGTCGAGCCCAGGCTGATCGCGGAATTGCAGCCGGATGCGCTCGGCCGCCAGCATGACGAGCGCCAGACCTCCTGGCTGCCCTGGAGCGAGGGCACGCGGGAGGATTTCGTGCTGCACGGTTTCCAGCCGCAGCCGGCGCGGATGGCGGTCTCGGTTGAACCGCGGCTGCAGGCCGCGGCCGTGCCGATCCTCGACGCGATGCTGCCCTACCGGCCGCGCGCGCTGGCGGACTATCCGCCCTTCGCCGGCTACTATCGCGCTTGAGCGCTCAGAGGCCGCCCATCTTGCAGACGATCGCCCATTCCTCGTCGGTTACGGGCTGCACCGACAAGCGGAAGGACGTCACCAGCGCCATCTTGGCGAGCGTCGGCTCGGCCTTGACGGCGGCAAGCGTGACCGGCTTCGGCAGCGGCTTCACCGCCTTGAAGTCGACGAGGACCCAGGGCTCGCCGGGAATCCAGTTATAGGCTTCCTTGATGACCTCGACGATGCCGACGACCTCCAGCCCCTCGTTGGAATGGTAGAAGAAGACCTGGTCGCCCTGCTTCATCGCCATCAGGTTGAGCTTGGCGGTGTGGTTCTTCACCCCGTCCCAATGCGTGCCCTTGGCGCCGGCCTTGACCTGGTCGTCCCAGGACCAGACGGATGGTTCGGATTTGATCAGCCAGTGAGCCATCAGGCCTCGTCCTCCTTGAGCGGCGCCGGCGGCTGCGAGGCCGCCTCGCCCTGTTCGTTCCAGAACCGCACCATCTCGCGGGTCAGCGCGGCGTAATCCTTGGGGTCGAGCTCGACGCGGACCTCGCCCTCGCCGAAAGGCAGGATCAGCACGAAGCGATGCGTGCCCTCGGCTTTGCGGCGGCGATGCTGGATCACCGGGCTCGCGATACGTCCGGCCAATGGCACGGGGCCGCTTTCGGCGACGAGCTCGGAGCCCGTCGTCTTCTTGACCTCGGCGATCCCGCGCGCGACGCGCTTCGTCAGGTCGGACCAGTCTCCCGCCATGCTCTCCTCCGTCATTCCGCCCGAATCGGCCGTGCCAGCAATGCGGCCACGGCATCGCGCACGCCGACATCGCCGGCGATGATCGCGGCCACGGCCGCGGCGATCGGGGTCTCGACCTGCTTCGCCCGCGCCATCTCGACGAGGACCGGCGCGGTGAAGGCGCCTTCGGCCAGCTTGCCGCCGGCCGCTTCGGCCGGGCTCCTGCCCTGGCCGAGCGCCAGCCCATAGGAAAAATTGCGCGACTGTGGCGAGGCGCAGCTCAGCACGACATCGCCGAGGCCAGAGAGGCCCATCAATGTTTCCGGATCGGCGCCATAGGCCTCGCCGAAGCGGCGCAGTTCGGCGAAGCCGCGCGCCACCAGCGCGGCGCGGGCGCTTTCGCCGAGCCCGAGCCCGACCGCGATGCCGGCGGCGATGGCGAGAACGTTCTTGGCCGCGCCGCCGATCTCGACCCCGCGGATGTCGGTGGAATGGTAGATGCGGAAGGCGGACGAGCTCAGTGCCTCGGCCAAGGCCTGCGCCAGATCGGGATCGCCTGCGGCGAGCGTCACGGCCGTCGGCAGTCCGCGCCCGATATCGGCTGCGAAGCTTGGGCCGGAGAGGATCGCGGCGGCGGCGCCCGGCCAGGCCTCACCGATGATCTCGGTGGCGAAGCGGCCGCTCGCCTGTTCGATGCCCTTGGCGGCGGAGATCACCGGCACGCGCGGCGGCAGGACTTCGGCAAGGTTTTCACAGGCCGATCGCAAGGCCTGCGTCGGCACGGCGGCGATCAGCGCGTCGCAATCGGCGAGGTCCGCGAGGGAGCCGGTCGCGCGGATGCCTTCGGGCAGGTCGATGCCGGGAAGGCGCGGCGCCTGTCGCGTTTGTTCGACAGCCTCAACGGTTGCGGTATCGCGCGCCCAGAGCCGGACCTCGCGACCGGCGCGCGCGGCGGCCAGCGCCAGCGCGGTGCCGTAGGCACCGGTGCCGACGACGCCGACCCTCTGATAGGTCGCGCGAGGACTCATGCGGCGGTCGAGGGTGCGGCCGAGAGTTCGTCCAGCGGCCAGCGCGGGCGGGCGATTGCGCTCATGTCGTCGACGAGGCCGAGCCGCAGGCGCTCGAGCCCGGCCCAGGCGATCATCGCGCCATTGTCGCCGCAGAGCGCGAGCGGCGGGGCGACCATCGGCAGGCCGGCCTCGGTCGCCAGGCGATTGAGCCCGCTGCGGATCGCCTGGTTGGCGGCGACGCCGCCGGCGACGACGAGGGTCGTGGGCGTGATGCCGGCCTCGCGGCAGGCGCGCAGGCCGGCGCGGGTGCGGTCGACCATCACGTCGACGACGGCCGCCTGGAAAGAGGCGCAGAGATCGGCGACGTCATTGTCGGAGAGCGGCGCGATCCGCTCGGCGACGAGGCGCACGGCAGTCTTGAGGCCGGAGAGCGAGAAATCCGGGCTCGGCCTTCCCTGCATCGGGCGTGGGAAATCGAAGCGCTCGGGGTCGCCCTTCGCCGCCTCGCGCTCGACCGAGGGGCCGCCGGGATAGGGCAGGGCGAGCATCTTGGCGATCTTGTCGAAGGCCTCGCCGACGGCATCGTCGATCGTGCCGCCGAGCTTGAGATAATCGCCGACGCCGCGAACGGCCAGCAATTGGGTATGGCCGCCGGAGACGAGCAGCAGCAGATAGGGGAAGGCGAGATCATCGGTGAGGCGGGCGGTCAGCGCGTGAGCCTCGAGATGGTTGATCGCGATGAAGGGCTTGCCGGTCGCGAGCGCGATCGCCTTGCCGGCAGTCAGGCCCACCATGACGCCGCCGACGAGGCCGGGGCCGGCTGCGGCGGCGACCGCATCGATATCGCTGGGCTTCATGTCGGCATTGGCGAAGGCGCGGGCGATGATGCGGTCGATCGCCTCGACATGGGCGCGCGCCGCGATTTCCGGCACCACGCCGCCATAGGCGGCATGTGCGGCGATCTGGCTCAGCACCTCGTTCGACAGGATCTTGCTCTCGCCGGAACGCTCGACGGAGACGATCGCGGCTGCCGTTTCGTCGCAGGTCGTCTCTATCCCCAGTACACGCATGATCGGTCGACTTGTCTCGCGGAATGAGGGATCAGGATCAAGGAACGGCGTCCGGCGGTTTCGTACCGGCAATTCCTTCGTATAGTGCGCGAGGGGGTGCAAGGCCAAGAGGTGCCTTGACCGTCGTGATGGCGGGACGGGAAAAGGAGACGGCATGGGCAGGATCATTGTTCCGCCTCAATGCGGCATGATCGCAAATTGCTGCACGGTTCGCGGATCGTCCTGCGGTCGCCGCCGGTTTTGTCAGGAGCTGTGAATGCGCGTCTTCGTCTTTAGACCCCGCCCCGATGCCGAAAGGACGGCGCGCGCCATCGCCGAGCACGGCTTCGAGCCGGTCGTCGCGCCGCTCTTCGAGGTCGTCCGCCTATCGGACGCCGCGCCCGAGGGCGCCTTCGATGCGCTCGTGCTGACCAGCGGCAACGGCGTGCCGGCGCTGGCGGACGGGCCGGCGACATGGCGGGACCTGCCGGTTTTCACCGTCGGCAGCCGGACGGCCGCCAGGGTGCGCGAGGCCGGGCTCGACGACACCCGCAGCGCCGATGGCGACCGCAACGACCTGATCGAATTGATCAAGCGGACGCTGCCGGCGCCGGCAAAGCTCCTGATGATCGCGGCGCGCGACCGCAAGGAGGATGTGCCGGATCGTTTGCGCGAGGCTGGCTACGCGGTGACGCTCTGGACCGCCTATGCGGCCGAGCCCGTCTCTGCCCTGCCCGAAGATACGCAGGCCGCATTGCGGCATGGCGGCGGCGGGGCGGCGCTGCATTATTCGGCGCGCGGGGCGCGAACCTTCATCGCGCTGGCGCAGGCGGCCGGCGTCGCCGACGAGGCGCTCGAACTCACCCATGTCGCGCTCTCGGCCGATGTCGCCGCGCCGCTGATCTCGGCCGGCGCCAGCACCATACTGGTGGCCGAGCATCCGGAGGAAGCCGGGATGCTGGCGGCGCTGGAGCAGGTCTCGGCGCGCGAGCATCTGCTGAACGCCGCCCGCCCGGAGCCGCGCGGCAGCCTGCAGCGCACGCCGCCGACCGTCGATCTCAAGGTGGTCTCGTCGTCGACAGAGCCGGCAGCGGACGACACTGCCGAGAAGCCTTCGCCGGAAGCGGTGGCGCCGACCGAGGCATTGCCGAAAGAATTCTCGCCGCCCCCGGTCGAGCCGGCGCGCGAGCCTATCGAACGTGAAGCGCCGGCCCGCACCCCCTGGCTTGCGGTCGCCGCAGCCGGGCTCGTCGGCGGCGTGATCGGCGGCGCGCTCGTGTCCTATGTTCTCCCGAAGACGGCTCCCGCTGGAAGCACCGAGGCGATCGCCGAACTGCGCAGTCGGGTCGAAACCTTGCAGGCAGGCGCGGCTGCGGCCGACCGCAAGGCTGCGGCTGCGTCCGAAGCGGCTGCGAAAGTGGGCTCGGAATTGCAGGCGGCGACGGCCAAGATCGCTTCACTCGGCAATGCACAGGCGCCGGATACCAGCGCCTTCAGCGCTCAGGCCCAGCGCGCCGAGGCGGCGGCGACGGCCCTCAGTCAGCGACTCGATCAGATTGCCGGGCGGCTCGGCAGCGTCGAGACACAGGCGAAGGCGGCTTCGGGCGCGAGCCCGGAAGCGATGGCGGCGGCGCGGATCGTGCTGGCCGAGCGCGTACAGCGCGCGCTCGCCGGCGGGCGGCCTTTCGCCGGCGATATCCCGGCGCTGACGAAGAGCGGCGTGGCGCCGGCCGATCTCGCCGCGCTGACGGCCGTCGCCTCGAGCGGTGCGCCGACGCGCGAGGCCCTGCAAGCCGGCTTCCGAAAGCATGGCGCGATGTTCCAGCGCGAGGTGATGCCGGCCTCCGACAGCTGGAGCGACAAGCTGCTGGCGCTCGCGAGCCGCGTCGTCACCGTCCGCCCGGTCGGCGATAGCGGTTCGACCGATCCGGCGACGCTGCCGCTCCGGGTCGAGGGCGCCATCGCCGCGGGCGACATCGTCAAGGCCGCGGCCTTGTGGGGCCAGTTGCCGGAGCCGGCGCGGCGTGCGAGTGCGGAATTCGGCGCCGATCTGCAGAAGCGTGCCGCGGCGGATGCGGCGATCGCCAAAATCGCGCAGGATGCGGTCGTGGCGCTCGGCGTGGCCGGCTGACGGAAGGGTTGAGAGGTCCATGGTTCGCGTTCTCGTCTACCTCGCCGTTTTTGCCTGCCTTGCCTTCGGCGCCGTCTGGCTCGCCGACCGGCCGGGCGAGGTTTCCGTGCTCTGGCAGGGCTACCGCATCGAAACCAGCGTCGCGCTGGCGGCGGTCGGCATCGTCGCGCTCGCCTTCCTCGTCCTGCTGGTTTGGGCGATCTTCCGCTTCGTCTTCGGCCTGCCCTCGGCCTTCAGCCTGTCCTCGCGGGCGCGGCGCCGGGCGCGCGGCTTCGAGGCCGTGTCTCGCGGCATGGTCGCGATCGGCGCGGGCGATCCCATCGCCGCCGGGCGCTATACCGGCGAAGCGCGTCGCTTCGTGCCAGGCGAGCCGCTGACCCTGCTGCTGGAGGCGCAGACCGCGCAGCTGAGCGGCGACCGGGCACAGGCCGAGGCCGCCTTCAAGGCGATGCTGGAGAAATCCGAGACGCGCGTGCTCGGCCTGCGCGGGCTATTCGTCGAGGCCAAGCGGCGCGGCGACGTTACCGCTGCGCGTGCCTTCGCTGATGATGCGGTGCGCCGTTCGCCGTCCTTGGCCTGGGCCAATGATGCTCTGCTGGATTTCCATACGCAGGCCGGCGACTGGGCCTCGGCCCGGACCGCCGTCGAGCGCCGCGCCGCGCTCAGGCTGGCCGACAAGGCGGAGGCGCGCCGCCAGCGCGCGGTCTTGCTCGCTGCCGAAGCCTTGCAGGCGCGCGACAACGAGCCCGAGAAGGCGCTCGCCGCCGCGCTGGAAGCGGTCAAGCTCTCGCCGGCCCTGACGCCGGCCGCCGCGCTCGCCGGGCGGATGCTCGCCGAGCGGGGCGATGTCCGCAAGGCGTCGAAGCTTCTGGAAGCGGCCTGGAAGGATGCGCCGCATCCCGATATCGCCGCCGCCTATCTCGATGCGCGGCCGGGCGACAGCGCGCTGGACCGCCTTGCCCGAGCTGTCACGCTCACGAAGCTGCGCCCGTCCGATCCAGAAAGCGTTCTGGCGCTGGCCGGCGCGGCGATCCAGGCGCGCGAGTTCCAGAAGGCGCGCGAAACGTTGAAACCCTTGCTGGCGGGTGGCGCCTCGGTGCGTGCCTGCCTGCTGATGGCCGAACTGGAGGATGCCGAGCACGGCGCTGCCGGTCGCGTGCGGGAATGGCTGGCGCGGGCGACGCGGGCGCCGCGCGATGCCGCCTGGGTCGCGGACGGGCTGGTTTCCGATCACTGGATGCCGGTCTCGCCGATTACCGGCCGGCTCGACGCCTTCGTCTGGACGGTGCCGCCTGCAACGCTCGGCAACCGGGCGCAGGCTGTCGACGACGTGCTGGCCGATCTCGACGATTCGACCAAGCTGATCGAGGCGAAGGCCGAGAGCGTCACGACGATCGAACCTGCGGCCGTTGTGCCGCCGCCACCACCTCCGCCCGCGCCGAAGCAAGAGCCCAAGCCGGAGCCGGCCGTGGCCGCTGTGCCGCCCGTTCCGAAGGAGGAGCCGACGCCGGTCGTCGATTCGAAGCCGGTGGAAGCGGTTGCCGAGCCTGCGACGCCTGCGGAAGCCAAACCGGCCGTGGCCAAGCCGGCGACTGCGCGCGAGGCAACTCCGCCCAAGCCGGTGATCTTCCCGGTCTCGCATGCGCCGGATGATCCGGGCCCGGAGGAAGAGCCACCCCCGGAGCCGAAGAAGAGCGGCTTCAGGCTGTTCGGCTGACAACTATCGCCGCTTCCACCTCCACGGTCGCCCGGGATGACGGCGGAGGTTTGGTCAAGATTTGCGGAAAAGGCGTGCGGCCGGCGGCCATGCGCCTTATAGCGGCGCGATGACATCCATTCTCGATCCCAATGCTTCCGTCACCCTGACGGTCGGCCCCGAGCAGGCCGGCCAGCGCCTGGACAAGGCGCTGGCCCTTCTCGCCGGCGAGATTTCGCGCGCGCGGCTGCAGCAGGTCATCAAGGAAGGCGGGGTCAGCCTCAACGGCGCCGTCTTCAGCGATGGCAGCCGCAAGGTGGTCGAGGGCGACACGATCGCGCTTGTCATGCCGGCGGCGAAGCCGGCCGATCCGGTCGGGCAGGATATCCCGCTCAACGTCGTCTACGAGGACGAGCACCTGATCGTCATCGACAAGCCGGCGGGGCTCGTCGTCCATCCGGCCGGCGGACATGAAGACGGCACGCTGGTCAATGCGCTGATCGCCCATTGCGGCGAGAGCCTGTCCGGCATCGGCGGGGTCCGGCGGCCGGGCATCGTGCATCGGCTCGACAAGGATACCAGCGGCCTGCTCGTCGTCGCCAAGAATGACCGGGCGCATCAGAAGCTCGCCAAGCAGTTCGCCGACCATGGCCGCACCGGGCCGCTGCAGCGCGCCTATCTCGCGATCGCCTGGGGCGTGCCGCGCCTGCGCGAAGGCACGATCGACGCGCCGATCGAGCGTTCCACCCGCAACCGCGAGAAGATGACCGTGGTGAAGGAGGGGCGCGGGCGCGAGGCGATCACCCATATCGAGTTGCTCGAGCGTTATCCGCCGCTGCTGAAGGGGCTGGACGAGACCGAGCCGCTGGCGAGCCTGATCGAATGCCGGCTGGAGACCGGGCGCACGCACCAGATTCGCGTGCATATGAGCCATATCGGCCATCCCTTGCTGGGCGACCAGCTCTACGGCTCGGGCTTCGCCACCAAGGCGGTGCGTCTGCCGGCGGATGCGCAGGCCGCGCTGGCTACGCTCGGCCGGCAGGCGCTGCATGCGGCAATCCTCGGATTCGAGCATCCGGCGACGGCTGAGGAGATGCTGTTCGAATCCGAGCCGCCCGAGGATTTTGCGAATCTGCAAGCAGCGCTCGCGCGGCTGTGAGCGAACCGGGCGGTTTTGCCACCTTTCCGCCAGAGTGAGTTCGCATATACTAGTGTTGTTCGGATGCGGATGGCCAAGGGGGCGCCGCAAGCGAGCGTTCCGACCGAACCGATGACAGGTTCCCGCGTTGGATCGTTTTGCGGGATCCGAAGCCTGCGCGAAGGTTGATCGCGCGGAGGGCCTGCCGCCAAGCGGGGGCCTCTATGAGGAGAACGAGCATGGCGAGTGCCTCGCTGCCCGTCCTGTCCGCGGAAGGCGGACTGTCACGTTATCTCGATGAAATCCGCAAGTTCCCGATGCTGGAACCGAGCCAGGAATACATGCTGGCCAAGCGTTGGCGCGAGCACGGCGACCGCGAGGCGGCGCACAAGCTCGTCACCTCGCATCTGCGCCTCGTCGCCAAGATCGCCATGGGCTATCGCGGCTATGGCCTGCCGATCGGGGAGGTCGTGTCGGAAGGCAATGTTGGCCTGATGCAGGCGGTGAAACGCTTCGAGCCCGAGAAGGGCTTCCGCCTCGCCACCTACGCGATGTGGTGGATCAAGGCCTCGATCCAGGAATATATCCTGCGATCGTGGTCGCTGGTGAAGATGGGCACCACCGCGAACCAGAAGAAGCTGTTCTTCAACCTGCGCAAGGCCAAGAGCAAGATCTCGGCGCTGGGCGAGGGCGATCTGCGCCCCGACCAGGTCCAGCAGATCGCGACCAAGCTCGGCGTCAACGCGCAGGACGTGGTCGACATGAATCGCCGCCTCGGTGGCGACGCCTCGCTCAACACGCCGCTCCGTGAGGATGGCGAGGGCGAGTGGCAGGACTGGCTGGTCGACGATTCGGAGAGCCAGGAACGCCGCCTCGCCGATTCCGAGGAAGCCGACAACCGTCATTCGGCGCTGCGCGAGGCGCTGGAGGTGCTCAATCCGCGCGAGCGGCGCATCTTCGAGGCGCGCCGCCTGGCCGAGGATCCGATCACCCTGGAGCAGCTCTCCGAGGAATTCGGCGTGTCGCGCGAGCGCGTGCGCCAGATCGAGGTCCGCGCCTTCGAGAAGGTGCAGGAAGCCGTGAAGAAGGCCATCACCCGCATCGAGGCGCCGCGCGCGGCGCTGCCGGCGGCCTGAGCCTGGTTTCCAGTTTCAAGAATGTTCAAGGGGCGCCGTGAGGCGCTCCTTTTTCATGTGCTGTCCTAGACGATAAGGCGCGGGAACCCTCTCCCGGAGGGAGAGGGCAGGGTGAGGGGTAGGCGGCTGGACGCTTTGGCTGCGACCTGACCGTTGCTGCGGTGAGGATGAGCGCAACTGACCCAAGGGCCTACACCTCACCCCTGCCCCTCTCCTTACAGGAGAGGGATTCCCCGCGCGTGTTCCCACTGCCTTCGCTTCGCTGAAGGCGGTCGCCTCAGTACAGCGGCGGCAGCGGCTGGAGCGGCAGGCGGAACGGGCCGATGAAGACCCGGCCTTCGCGCAGCGAAACCGGCGGCAAGGTGGTGAGGCCGGGCGTCGCGCCGGCATTGTTGCCGCCACGTCCGCCGAGGAAACCGCCGAGGCCGCCCAGCAGGTTGCCGATGCGCAGGCCGCCGATCTGCTCGATGCCGGCTGCCGCGAGCTGGAGATCGCCGGCGACGCGGTGCTGCGGGTCGAGAGCGAGCTGGCCGCTGCCGTCGACGCGGGCCTTGCCCTTGGTCGAGACGAGGCGGGTCAGTTCGAAGGTGCCGTTGGCGGCGCGCCAGCTTTCGAGCGCGTCGGGATTGAAGCCCTTGCGGAAGTTCTCGGCCTGGGTGAGCGTCGCCTGCAGGTCGATCTCGCCGGCCTCCGTGTTGCCGAGCAGCGCGTCGATCGGCGGCAGGATCGTGCCCTTGGCGGCGATGGCGATGTCGACGGCCTGATCGGTGGCGGGGCGCGTCGGGTTGCGGCGCAAATGCGCTTCGAGCGTGGCGGCGCCCCAGGTCTCGGTGGTGAGGCCGGGCGTGGTCAGCACGCCGCGCGGTTCGCTGGCGACGAGGGCGAAGCGCTCCGGGCTGCGCCAGGCGAAGCTGGCGTCGAGATTCTTCCAGGTCAGGTCGAGCACGCGGCCTTCGGGCAGCGTGACCTTTGCCGGGCTCGAAGCTTCCAGGATCACGAGGCCGGGCGAATAGACCTGGCCGACTACGACCGCGGGGCCAGTATCGATGCGGACCGCATCGCCCCAGCGCGTCGAGGTCAGGCTCAGCGCTGTGCAGCGCAACTCGATGCGGAAGGGGAAGCCGCCGATGCTGCGGTCGGTGCAGGTCCAGGTGCGGCCGCGTTCGACCTCGCGGGCCAATGCGGTGTCGATCTCGGTCGCGATCCGGCCGCGCGCATAGAACCAGAAGGCGGACCAGCCGGCAGCGAGGACGACCAGCAGCATGAAGGGCCCGTAAAGCCAGAAGCGGCTGCGGCGGCGCGTCGGAAGGGGATCGGTCATGCGGCAGGCGTTCCTTGCGCAGGGGCGGGCGGATCGTTAGATCGCCCGGGTTGCTTTCGCGGGCGGCCTATCTCGTTGTCGTGGCACCGGATTTGCTCGAAAGGCGGGTACCGCTTTTCGGGCCGATGCTCAAGCAAGCAGGCCGGCGCGGCCAAATTATGGGACGAGGATGACGACCGAATTCGGCGCGACCGATCTCTGGGTCTTCGGCTATGGCTCGCTGATCTGGCGGCCGGGCTTCGCCTTCGAGGAGAGCGTGCAGGCGCGCCTCCACGGCTATCACCGCTCGCTCTGCGTGTTATCGCATGTCCATCGCGGCACGCCGGAGCGGCCGGGGCTGGTGCTGGGGCTCGATCGCGGCGGGGTCTGCCGCGGCCTCGCCTTCCGCGTTGCGGCCGGGCAGGCACAGGAGACGGTGGATTATCTCCGAGCACGCGAGCAGGCGACTTCGGTCTATCTCGAACGGCATGTGCCGCTGAAGCTGGAGGATGGCCGGCAGGTGCGCGGTATCGTCTATGTCGCCGACCGCAAGCACCTGCAATATGCCGGCAAGCTGCCGGCGGAGCAGTTGCTCAAGCTCGTTCGAGAGGGCAGGGGCCAATCCGGCGAAAACCCGGACTATGTGCTGCAGACCCATGAGCATCTGCGCAAGATGGGCATCTTCGACCCTGTGCTGGCGGAGTTGGCGCAGCACCTGGCGCCGGGGCTCGGCGCGCCGCATCCGCCGCTGGCGGGATAGAGGAGCCAGCTGCTCTCGGAATCGCTTTGTCATCCCGGGCTTGCCCCGGGATCCATCATAAAGTTCGTCGTTCTACGATGGATCCCGGATCGGCGTTGCTACGCAGCTTGTCCGGGATGACGCTCAGGCTCCGCCGAATATCGGCCTGCTCTCGTCAGCCTTCCGGGTTCGCTTCCGGCATCAGGTCGAGCAAGGCGGCGCGGCGGCTGATGCCATCCTCGGCGAGCAGGTGGACATGGATCTCGCAGGCGCCGGCGGCCATGATCGAGCGCTGCCAGCGGCCGAGCGCGGCCTCGATGCCGAAGGGGCCGGAATCGCGGGCCGCGATGACGCGCCGGTCGGCGGAGACGGCGAGCAGGACCGCGTCGGTGAAGCCCAGCGCATGCGTGTCGTCAACCGAGAAGACCGAGGCGACATAGCGCCGGCCGGAACGGCCGCGCCAGGCGGTGAAGCGGCGCTCGCTGAGCGCGGCGGTGCTGCGCAAGGGCATTTCGCGGGCCGCGGGGGCCTCGTCGAAGAGATCGGGGGTGTAGCGATAGGCGAGAGCGGCCATGTCCGTTCCTCCGTGATAGGAACAAAATGGGAACAACATGGGGATAAGTCAAGCGCTGCCGAAGGCGAAACCGCACTCCGGCTGGTTGGATGCTGTCAGGGAATGTCAGGAGCTGGCGAGCGGGTCCATGCCGCGCGCGGCGAGCTCGGCGCGGCCTTGTGCCAGGAGCCGGTCGCTCGCGGTCTCGACACGCTCCTGCAACAGGCGCTGGAAGGAAGCCTTGTCGAGCCCAGGCGCGATCGGTGGCAGGATCTCGATGCGGACGGTGCCGGGGCGACGCAGGAACTTGCGGCGCGGCCAGTAGAGGCCGGTGTTCAGGGCGACCGGAACGCAGGGCACGCCGAGCTCGGCATAGAGATGGGCGGCGCCGAATTTGTATTCCGGCGGAGCGCCGGGTGCGCGGCGGGTGCCCTCCGGGAAGATCAGGAGCTGGCGGCCGTTCTGGCCGAGCTCGATCTTGGCGCGGCGCGTGACGGCGGAGAGCGCGCGCGCGCGGGCGCCGCGATTGACCGGGATCATCCGCATCTTCATCAGGGCCCAGCCGAAGAGCGGGATCCAGGTCAATTCGCGCTTGAGGATGAAGACCGGGTTCCGGAAGACCGTGACCAGCGCGAAGGTCTCCAGGAAGGACTGGTGCTTGGCGCCGACCATCAGGCCGCCCTGAGGGATGTTCTCGACGCCGGTGATCTCGCAGCGCGTGCCGGCGACGATGCGCATCAGCCAGAGCGAGGACCGCGCCCAGCCGATCGCGACCGACAGCAGTATCCGCCGCGGCAGCAGCATCGCGGGCAGGACACCAAAGATCAGCCAGAGGATGAGATTGGCATAGAACAGGGTGTTGAAGGCGAGAGAGCGCAGGACGAGCATGCTGCGCAATGAGCCCGAGATGCCGTCCCGGTCAAGCGCCATCGCGTCGCTTCGGCGTCAACCTTCGTGACGATGCTGGCCCATGAGGCGCGTGCGCTTCTCGGCGGCAGGGCCGAGCGTTTCGGCGGGCTTCGGCGAAACCGGCTTGCGGCCGCCGATGATCACCGAGAGGCGTGAGGTTTCCGGGTCGTTTTCGACGAGGCTGCGCAGGCGCGCGACCAGATATTTCGCATATTCCGGCGCCAGCACCTTGATGGCCGGCCAGCGGTTCCACCAGCCGGAGGTGTCGATATGCTCGGTGACGACCGGGTGGGCGACGAGCCGGATGCCCGGCATAGCATGGGCGAATTCGGCGAGCGTGCGCGGCATGTGATAGTTCGAGGTCACCACGAGCAGCGAGCGGAAGCCGTGGCGGCGGACCCAGCGTCTTGCCTCGATGGCGTTGCCGATGGTGTTGCGGGCGCGATAGTCGAGATCGACGCAGCAGGCGAGCAGGTCGCGCGCGGCCGGGTTCAGCTTGGCGAGCTCTTCGCGCCCCGTCTTCTCGTTGACGCCGCTGATGAGGAGGCGCTTGCCGCGCTCGGCGCCGAGCAGGTCCATGGCGTCGCCGACGCGCTGGGCGCCGCCGGTGACGACGACGATCGCATCGGTGCGCGGTGTGTTCGCCGGTTCGCGTGCATCGATCATGCCGACGAAGCGGACATAGCCGATTCCAAGGAGCAGCAGACCGAGGCCGGCCATGGCGGCGATGGCCAATCCGAGGATGCGGCGCAGCGAGATCGACCGGGCGGGCTTGCCGCTCCCGGGCGCGGAATCGGATTGAGCCATCGTGAGATGGTCGTCTGTGCTGCCGATCATGGCCATGACGCCGCGGTCCTAGCGCGCCAATCGGGCATAACGGCGGCAGGTCTGCGTCCAGCCCCGCCGCAGGGGTTAAGGCTTGGTTGACGTCGTGCAGCCAGGGCGACGCTCATGCGAGCATCCTCAGGTGGTGTCGCACCGTGAAGCGCGAGACCAGGCCTGCAATCGCCGCGACGATCAGGGCGACGAGAATGACGGCGCCATAGCCGGTCCAGCCGATCTCGAAGGCGCCGAACAGGGCCTGCAACTGCTCGGCCTCGGGCGTGGCGCTCCAGCGCGAGGCGAGGAAGCCCAGGATGCCGATCGTGGCGATCGCAGCGAGACCGCCGAAGAGGCCGCCGCGGAGGCCGAGCCGGACGAAGCGGCTCTGGAATTCGCGGGCGATGAAATCGTCGTTGGCTCCGACGAAATGCAGGACCTCGACGCTGTCGCGGCTGCCGGCCATGGCACCGCGGGTGGCGAAGGCGACGGCCAGCGCTGCCGCCGTCAGCACGAGCAGGACGATCGCGAAGCCCGAGGCGATGATGGTCCCGGCCATGGCGGAGAGGCGCCGGACCCAGAGCCGGTGGTCGTCCAGCGTGGCGGTCGGGATTTCGCGGCGCAGCATCGTGCCGAAGCCGGCGAGGTCGGTGGGGGCGTCTGTCCTCAGCTTCAGCACGATCAGGCGCGGCACCGGCAATTCGACGAGATCGAGCCCGGTGCCGAGCCAGGGCTCGAGCAGCTTGTCGGATTCGGCCTTCGGCACGGCGCGGACGCTCTCGACCTCCTTCAGCCCGCTTGCGAGCATGACGGCGCGCGCCACGTCGTCGTCGATCTTGCGATGCGAATCGGGGCGGACCTGGATGGTCATCTCGTTGGAAATGGCCCCGCGCCATTGGTCGGAGGCGCGAGCGGCGAGGACTGCGGCGCCGGCGCTCAGCGAGGCGAGGAAGGTCAGGATCGCGATCACGGCCATCAGTGCGCGGCCGGCGACATTGTCGACGGGGACGAGCGGCTGGTCCCGCCGGAGATTGGCGGGCAGGCCGCGTGCCTTCCGCCCGGGTTCCCGGTCGCTGGTCTCAGGCGTCGACATGCAGATGTCCGTCGGCCAGCACGAGACGCGGCGCGTCGTAGATTTCCATCAGGTTGAGGTCGTGGGTCGCGATGAGGACGGCTGTCCCGAGCGATTGCAACTCCATGAACAGCCGCAGCAGGCGACGGCCGAGGCCGGGGTCGACATTGCCGGTCGGTTCGTCGGCGAGCAGAAGCTCGGGCCGGCTGATCAGGGCGCGGGCGATGGCCGCGCGCTGCTTCTCGCCGCCTGACAGCACGGGCGGCACGGCATGCATGCGTTCGCCGAGGCCGACCCAGCGCAGCAGTTCGACGACCTCGGCGCGGTAGCTCGCCTCTTCCTTGCCGAGGACGCGCAATGGCAGCGCGACATTCTCGTAGACGGTGAGGTGGTCGAGCAGGCGGAAATCCTGGAAGACCACGCCCATGCGGCGGCGGAAGGCGGTGAGCGTGTCCGGCTCGAGGCGTGAGACATCCTGGCCGAACAGGTTGACCAGCCCGCGCGTCGGCTTCAGCGCCATCAGGATGAGGCGCATCAGCGTCGTCTTGCCGGCGCCGGATGGGCCGGTCAGATACTGGAACGAGCGCGGCTCGATGCTGAAGTTGATGTCCTTCAGCACCTCCGGGCCCATGCCGTATCGCAGGCCGACATTCTCGAACCGAACCAAGCGGTCTTCCTCGTTGAAACGATCTCTTGCGAATCTGCCGATGATCCTACACCGCAAGCCAGCGCGCGCGGAATGATCGTGGTGCGGCCAATCTGCCCGAGAGATTCTTCACGGGGCGTTAACCATAAATCGCGCCAATGGAAACGCGCGCAACGGCTGGCGCCATCCGGTGCCATGCCGATGCGCCCAGGTGCTTGCGGGAATCGCACTGAAGGAGTTCGCTCGCGGCCATGCTGATCGTCTGCCCATCCTGCGCGAGCCAATATGAACTCGACGCGGCCAAACTGGGGCCGGAAGGGCGCAAGGTGCGATGCGCCAACTGCAAGACCTCCTGGCATGTCGAGCCCGCCGCTTTCCCCGAACCGCCCAGCGAGGCCGAGACCCAGGCGCTGCTCGCCGAGGAGCTGGAGCGCGCCGCCGCGATCGATGCCGAGATCACCGCGCTCGCCGCCGAAGCGGGCGAGCAGGACGTCTCGGAGGAACCCCCTGCCGTCGAGGCGCCGCCGGCCGCCGTGCCGAAGCGCCGCGGCGGCAAGCGCCCGGCCAAGCCGAGCAAGACGTCCGGTGCGTTCCTGCGCCGTGGCGGCGCCGGACGGCCGATGGCTGCGGCATTCGCGGGCCTCGTCCTGCTCGCCGGCGTCGTCGGGCAGCGCGAGGCGGCGGTTCGAGCCGCTCCGCAACTGGCAGGCCTGTTCGACAAGCTTGGAATGCCGGTGAACGTCCGGGGCCTCAGCCTCAGCGCGGTCGAGAGCGGCGTCGTCGCTGACGGCCAGAACCGCTTCCTCGTCGTCGAGGGCGATGTCACCAATGTCACCAAGAGCAAGGCCGCGGTGCCGCTGATCGAGGTCGCGGTCAAGGATGCCGGCGGCGCCACGCTCTACACCTGGACGACCGAGCCGCCGCGGGCGAGCCTGGAGCCGGCGGAGCTGATCCGCTTCCGGGCGCGGCTGGCCTCGCCGCCGGAGCAGGGGCAGTCGGTCCGGGTGCGCTTCACCTCGGCCGCGACCGCGGCCAATCTCGCCAGCAAGCATTGAGGCTGCTAGGACGGTGGTCTGTCGACCGGGCCGGACCAGCAGCCGGACGGTTTTCATGAATCATCGCCCCTCAGGCCTTCTGTGCGCTGGAAACGCGCGGGGCTGTCGGGCGGATATCGAAACGGAGTCACCATGCCGGAACGGCGCATCAGGGTTCTCTACGACGAAGCGGCGATCGCGCGGCGCAACGAGGAGATGGCGCAGGCCATCGCGGCCAGCAACCCGAAGGACCTGCTCGTCGTCGCCGTCCTGAAGGGCAGCTTCATGTTCGCCGCCGACCTGATCCGGGCGATGCATCGCACCGGGCTCTCGCCGCAGGTCGAGTTCATCCATCTGTCGAGCTATCTCTCGGGCACGGTTTCCTCGGGCCAGGTCGAGATCCTGCGCGATGTGCAGAGCGAGGTGCGCGGCCGCGATGTGCTGCTGGTCGACGACATCCTCGAATCCGGCCGGACGCTGGCCTTCGCCAAGGACCTGCTGGCGGCGCGTGGCGCGGGCAAGGTCTCGACCGCCGTGCTGCTGGAGAAGCCCCACAAGAGGGCCGTCAATATCCAGGCCGATTATGTCGGTTTCGAATGCCCGGATTATTTCGTCGTCGGCTACGGCATGGACGTCGCGCATTCCTATCGGCAACTGCCGTTCGTCGGCGTGGTCGAGACCGATGATCAGGCCGGTTTGCCGGGGATCTGAGGAGCATTCATGTCGCGTATTCTGGTCGTCGATGACGAGGAGCCGCTGCGCATGCTGGTCGCGCGCGGCCTTGGCCTCGACGGACATAGCTGCCTGACGGCGTCGGACGGGGCCGAAGCGCTCGACATCCTCGTCGCCGAGCAGGGGCGGTTCGACCTGCTGCTGACCGATATCCGCATGCCCTTGATGGACGGCATCGCGCTGGCGCTCGCAGCCAAGCAGCAGTTCCCCGACCTGACGATCATGCTGATGACCGGCTATGCCGAACAGCGCGAGCGCGCGAAAAGCCTGGAATCGATCGTCGCCGAGGTGATGGCCAAGCCCTTCACGATCGCGGAATTGCGCGCCACCGTGCTGAAGGTGATCGAGCGCTCGATCGGCTAGCGGTTGAGCCACCAGATCGAGGCGTTGAGCAGCGTCGCGAAGGCGACCCAGGCGAGATAGGGCCAGAACAGGTTCGAGGCCAGCCGGTCGAGCGGGCGGAAGGCCGCGATGGTCGCCGCGATCAAGACCAGCAGCGGCAGGATGACGATCAAGCCGGCAACCGGGCTGTTGGCGCCGAAGAAGGCGAAGGACCAGCCGATATTGAACAGAAGCTGCAGGTGATAGACCAGCAGCGCGCGGCGGCGGCCGGGAATGCCGACCGGCAGGCGCAGGATGCGGAACACGCCGAGCGCCATCAGCGCATAGAGCGCGGTCCAGACCGGCGCGAAGATCCAGTTCGGCGGGTTGAAGGACGGCTTGATGAGGCCGGCATACCAGGTCGGGATCTGCGGCACGGTCACGGCGCTGCCGGCGACCGAGGCAGCCACCACGGGGAGGATGGCGATGGCCAGGGCTGCCCAGAGCGGAGGGCGGCTATCGGTCGAGGTCTGGGGCAGCGTCGTCATGATCTGATCATGGGGAGCGTCTGAGCGCCCCGCAAGGCGATGCGCCTGCTTCCGGCATGCAGCGACATTCCCGCTGCTCATGGAACTTTTCCGACGTGGCGCCCAGGAACCGTCGGTTCGCTCATGCCGGCTGCGGCGCAAGCCTTCTCAGGACCAGATCGCCTTCGCCTTCTCCAGATAGCGCTTGCGTTCCGCCAGCCCGTTGCGGCCGCCATTGATCAGTTTGGTCACGCGTTCGGCGTCGTCGGCATCGGCGGCTGCGTTGATGGCGCGCTCGCTCCAATAGGCGAAGGCGACACGCAGCGAGGTCTCGGGCTCTTTCGCCCGTTCCGGCTCGGCCTCCAGGTCGATGCCAAGGACCTCGCCGAAGCGGCGATAGTTCGCCCGGCCGGTGAGCTGGAAGATGCCGCGGCCGTGATAGCGGATGCCATCGCCGGCCTGTGTGTTGCCGAGATCGCGCCGGCCCTCGTAGCGGATGAAATAGGCGGGGCCGCCATATTCCTCGAGCGTGCGGAAGCCGTCGGTCTCGTGGGCCGCCTGCGCCAGGAAATGGCAGATGCGCCGTGGCGTCGTGATGTCGTGATCATCGGCCAGTTCGTCGAAGCGCGCGGCGATGCCGGCGACAATCGCTGCATTGGCCGAGGGGGCGAGGCGCAGCAGACGCTCGCGGGTGACCGCCAGGCCCGGCTCGGGGGCGTGGTCGATACCGATCCAGGTTCCGATGGCACGCATCGACATGAAAATGCCCTCCCGCAAAGGAGGGCATCATCGCCGCTGTTGCGGTGCCGGGGATAAGATCGCCCGGCTGAGAGGGGTCAGCCGCTGACGGCGGTGTATTCGGTCTCGATCGAGGAGGCGTGGACCTCGTGGTCGAAGCCGTAGATATGGATCGAGATCGCCTCGCCCGGTCCGAAATTGCGCATGCGGTGGATATTCGGGCCGGAGGGCAGCATGCAGGCGACATAGCCGGGCTGGCGCTCCTGCTCCTCGGTCTGGACGGCGCGATTGGCGTCGATGGCGCGATACCAGGTCTCGGTGACCGTGCCGGAGACGACGCCGAAGCAGCAGGAGCAGTGATGGTCGTGGATCGAGGTCGCCGAGCCCTCGACCCAGACGATCGCCCAGACGCTGACAGCATCGTTGCCGGCGAGGAGGTTGCGGCTGTAGCAGCCGGCCTTGCGCTGCAGCGGCAGGCGCTGGATCAGGTCGGGCATGGCGACGAGTTCCTGCAGCACCTCGCGGGCGGCGCTCAGGTAGTCGCGCGTCAGCGTGCCGGCATCGGTCCGCAGATTGCGCAACACGGCCCCGCGCCGCTCCTCGCTCAGAAAACCCTGCATGCCATTCCCCTCTGGATCACTTTGGGAATGATACGCGCCGCATGGGGGCAGCGGTTTGCGGAGATGGAGAATTTTCATCCCCAATTGGAATTCAGTGCCCCTTGTGGAATGATACTTGGAATATTTTCTCTGCTTCATTCTCCATGAAGGAAGCCAATTCCGATTTCCGCGAGGAATCATGGCCAAGCTCGACGCTTTCGATCTGCGCATCCTGGCGCGCTTGCAGGAGGATGCGAGCCTGCCGCTGGCCGAACTCGCCGAGGCGGTGGGGCTGTCGTCGTCGCCTTGCTGGCGGCGGGTGCAGAAGCTGGAGGAGGGCGGCTACATCAAGCGCCGCGTCGCCCTGCTCGACCGCGACAAGCTCAAGGCGGGCGTCACCGTCTTCATCGCGGTCCGGACGGCAAGACACTCGATGGAATGGCTGGAACGCTTCCATACGGCCGTGCAGGACCTGCCGGAGATCGTCGATTTCTACCGGATGAGCGGCGAGATCGACTATCTGCTCAAGGCCTGCGTCTCCGACATCGCCGCCTATGACGCGCTCTACAAGAAGCTGATCTCGCGCATCGATCTCAGCGACGTGACCTCGATGTTCGCGATGGAAGAGCTGAAATCGACCTCGGCGATCCCGCTCGGGTTCGCGGGGGAGGGGTGAAATTCTGAGGCTCGGCCTCAGCCCTTCGTGACCTTCTGGTAGTCCTTCACGTCCGAGAAGGTGATGTCGGGCGCGCGCTCGGCATCGTATTTCAGCGTGAACTGGCTCGACGCCATGAAGACCGGGTCGCCGTCGAGATCGTCGGCCATGGCCGAGGGCTTGTGGCCGACGAACTTCGCCAGCGCAACCTTGTCGTCCGAGGAGACCCAGCGGGCAATCGAGAACTGGCAGGGCTCGAAATCGACGGGTAGCGAGTATTCCGCGTCCATGCGCTCCTTGAGCACGTCGAGCTGGAGCGCGCCGACGACGCCGACGATGGCGGGCGCGCCGTCGTGGGGCAGGAAGAGCTGGACGACGCCTTCCTCGGCCATCTGCTGCAGGGCTTCGCGCAGCTTCTTGGCCTTCATCGCGTCCTTCAGCTTGACGCGGCGCAGGATTTCCGGCGCGAAGCTCGGCACGCCCTTGAAGACGATGTCCTCGCCCTCGGTCAGCGTGTCGCCGATGCGCAGGGTGCCGTGGTTGGGCAGGCCGACGATGTCGCCGGCGAAGGCTTCCTCGGCGATCGAGCGGTCCCGGGCGAAGAAGAATTGCGGCGCGTTGAGCGGCATCGGCTTGCCGGTGCGGACCAGCTTGGCCTTCATGCCGCGCGACAGCTTGCCCGAGCAGATGCGCATGAAGGCGATGCGGTCGCGGTGGTTCGGATCCATGTTCGCCTGGATCTTGAAGACGAAGCCGGTCATCTTCGGCTCGCCCGCCTCGATCGGGCGCTTGTCGGACGCTTGCGCGCGCGGGCTCGGCGCATAGGCACCGAGCGCGTCGATCAGGTCGCGCACGCCGTAGTCGCGGAGCGCCGCGCCGAAATAGAGCGGCGTGAGGTGTCCTTCGCGGAAGGCCTGGAGGTCGAAGGGCTTCAGGCCCTCGGCGGCCAGGAAGACCTCCTCGCGCCAGGTCTCGGCGGCGCCATGCGGCAGCAACTCGTCGAAAAGCGGATCGTCCCAGCCGGAGACCTGGCGGTCCTCGGCGCGCTCGTCGCCCTTCTGGTTGCGACGGAAGGTGTTGGCCTTGAGATCGTAGGTGCCGACGAACTCCCGGCCGCGGCCGACCGGCCAGGTCATAGGCGCGACATCGAGCGCCAGCGTCGTCTCGATCTCGTTGATCAGGTCGAAGGGGTCGCGCGTCTCGCGGTCGACCTTGTTGATGAAGGTGACGATCGGGATGTCGCGGAGGCGGCAGACCTCGAACAGCTTCTTGGTGCGGTCCTCGATGCCCTTGGCGGCGTCGATCACCATGACGGCGGCGTCGACGGCGGTGAGTGTGCGGTAGGTGTCTTCCGAGAAGTCCTCGTGGCCGGGCGTATCGAGCAGGTTGAAGACGTGGTCGCCGTATTCGAAGGTCATCACCGAGGTGACGACCGAGATGCCGCGCTGACGCTCGATCTTCATCCAGTCCGAGGAGGTCTGGCGTCGGCCCTGCTTGGCGCGGACTTCGCCGGCGAGCTGAATGGCGCCGCCGAAATAGAGCAGCTTCTCGGTCAGCGTCGTCTTGCCCGCGTCCGGGTGCGAGATGATAGCGAAGGTGCGCCGGCGCGCATGCGGCGCAGCAGAGGCAGCGGACGCTTCAAGGGTCGAAAGATCGGTCATGGCGCGCATGAAGACGGAAGGGGGGCGGAAGTCAATTGGTTGGCGCTGTTCCGATCGCCCGAGCCCGCCGATCTTACGCGGAACCAAGCCGTCATTCCGGGGCGGGCCGCAGGCCCGAGCCCGGAACCCAGAACCGATGCCCTTTGTGAATTCAAGCGGTGACCCGACCGAGCTTTCCCAGCAGCGGCATCGGTTCTGGGTTCCGGGCTCTTCGCTGGCGCGAAGCCCCGGAATGACGGCGTGGCTCCGTCGAAATCCTCAATGCCAAGTCAGTTCTTCAGCCGATAGCCCGTCTTGAAGATCCAGCCGACGGTGGCGATGCAGGCCACGAGGAAGAGCAGGGTCATGCCGAGGCTCACCCCCAGGCTGACATCGGCGAGCCCGTAGAAGCTCCAGCGGAAGCCGCTGATCAGGTAGACCACGGGATTGAACAGCGTCACCGTCTGCCAAAAGGGCGGCAGCATCGAGATCGAGTAGAAGGAGCCGCCGAGGAAGGCGAGCGGCGTGACGATCAGCAGGGGAATGACCTGCAATTTCTCGAAGCCGTCTGCCCAGATGCCGATGATGAAGCCGAACAGGCTGAAGGTCGTCGCCGTCAGCACCAGGAAGAGCATCATCATCACGGGATGCTCGATCCGCAGCGGCACGAAGAAGGCGGCTGTCAGCAGGATGATCAGGCCGAGCAGGATCGATTTCGACGCGGCGGCGCCGACATAGGCGATCACCGCCTCCCACCAGGCGACGGGAGCCGAGAGCAGCTCGTAGATCGTGCCGGTGAATTTCGGGAAATAGATCGCGAAGGAGGCGTTGGCGATGCTCTGCGTCAGCAGCGAGAGCATGATCAGGCCGGGCACGATAAAGGCGCCATAGGGCACGCCCTCGACCGATTGCATGCGCGAGCCGATCGCGCCGCCGAAGACGATGAAATAGAGCGAGGTCGAGAGCACCGGCGAGACGATGCTCTGGAGCGGGGTGCGCCAGGTCCGGTTCATCTCGAAGCGGTAGATCGCGGCGATGGCGTGGAGGTTGAGACCGGTCATCAACGGCGCTCCCTGACGAGGCTCACGAAGATGTCCTCGAGCGAGCTCTGGCTGGTACTGAGGTCCCTGAAGCGGATGCCGGCTTCGGCGAGGCCCTGCAGCAAGGTGGTGATGCCGGTGCGCTCTCCTTGCGTGTCGTAGATGTAGACGATCTCGTCGCCGGCCGCCGAGAGCTTGAGGTCGAAGCTCGCTAAGGGCGCGGGGATGGCCGCGATCGGCTGCTGGAGCTGGAGGGAGAGCTGCTTCTTGCCGAGCTTGCGCATCAGTTCGGCCTTCTCCTCGACCAGGATGATCTCGCCCTTGGAGATGACGCCGACGCGGTCGGCCATCTCCTCGGCCTCCTCGATGTAATGCGTGGTCAGGATGATGGTGACGCCGTCGTCGCGTAGGCGACGGACCATCCGCCACATATCCTGCCGGAGTTCGACATCGACACCGGCGGTCGGCTCGTCGAGGAAGAGGATGCGCGGCTCGTGGCTGAGCGCCTTGGCGATCATGACGCGCCGCTTCATGCCGCCCGAGAGCATGCGGATCTGGCTGTCCTTCTTCTCCCAGAGCGAGAGGTCCTTGAGGATGCGCTCGATCAGGGCGGGGTCGCGCGGCTTGCCGAAAAGGCCGCGGCTGAAATTGACGGTCGACCACACCGTCTCGAAGGCGTCGGTGGTCAGTTCCTGCGGCACGAGGCCGATCGCCGAGCGGGCGGCGCGATAGTCGCGGAGGATGTCGTGGCCATCGGCCGTGACGGTGCCGGTGCTCGGCCGGACGAGGCCGCAGATGATGCTGATCAGCGTCGTCTTGCCGGCGCCGTTGGGGCCGAGCAGGGCGAAGATCTCGCCGCGCCTGATGGCGAGGTCGACCGATTTCAGTGCGCTGAAGCCGGAAGCGTAGGTCTTCGAGAGGCCGGAGACCGAGATGATCGGCGAGGACGTGTCTGACATGGGCGGCATATAGGGGAGCCGTTGCGTGGTTGCGATGGCGGGGTCATGCGGGGAAAGCATGATCGCCTGTCAGTTCATGGCGGGAAGGGCTGCGAAACGAAAAGGCCGGGCGCAGGGCCCGGCCTTCCTTACACGACGCAACTGCAGTCTACCTCATGAAGAACCACAACAGAATGATGATCGGGATCGGAACGCCCACAAGCCACAGGATGATCGAACGCATTTTTCAGCCCCCGTTTGGAACGATGATGCTGCGGCAACGCTCGTCCGAGGGGGAAAGTTCCTGCCGGCTCAGCGTCAGATTCCGCCGAAAGCCCCAGCGGTCGCGTGCCATTGCGGGCGATAGCCGTGCTCCAACGCTGCGAGGGTGGCGGGAGGGGTGAGCACGGTCACCAGCCCTGCCGGGCGTTCGCGGCGGTCGACATAACCCCCGGGCGACCAGAGCAGGGCGGATGTCCCGTGCAGCGCGAGAAAATCCCTGCCATCGTCGGAAAGCAGCATCGCGCCATCGGGCAATGGCTCCGCCGGCAGCCGGTGGGTGCGCTTCCTGCGGCCGTCGAGGCGATCGGCATCGAGAATGCGGTCGATCTCGGGGAAGAGCGGCGTCTCGGGAAGGCCGAGGCCGCGCACCAGCGCCGCGCGATAGGCAAGCGCATCGGGGCGCCGGCACTCCATGCAGGGGCGGTGCCCGGCGGCGAGGGCCGTCACCTCGTCGCAGAAGAACAGTTCGGTATAGCCGCGGCCCCAGACCTTGCGCTTGCGCCCCTTGAAGGAGAGGACGCAGCAGAGCCATTGGCGCGTCGCCTGGATGCGGGTGGGGACCTCATACGCTGCGGGGTCATGAAAGCGGCCGCCGCGATTGCCGTAGAAGGTGCCGCGCGCGGGATCGGCGAAGAGCGTGCCATCGGGCCTGACGCGGTTGGGAAGGGGCATGATCGGCATCCGCTGCAGGGGATCGCTGACGATCCTAGCCTAGTGCCGGCCCGTTGTTGGCAGGACGATCACCGGCGATTTTCCGTGATCCCGTCAGCAGAGCCTTAACGCTAGAAGCAAGTCGGCGCCGGCCCCTAAGGCATTTGAAGTATTTTCGGCCCCATTCCGATGGCGACGAAGCCATGCGGAGCCGGCAAGCGCCACGATGAACACCTATCTTCCCCTGATCCTGTTCACGGTGCTGACCAACGCCGCCGCGCAACTGATGCTGAAGCGCGGCATGACCGGCGTCGGTTCGCTCGACGTCGCCGGCGACGGGCTGATCGCCACGGTCTTCCGCGTCGTCTTCAACCCCTTCGTCTTCGCGGGCCTGTGCACTTTCGTGATCAGCATGGCCTCGCACCTGATCGTGCTCTCCAAGGTGCAGATCAGCTACGCCTACCCGTTCCTGAGCCTCGCCTATGTCGTGGTCGCGGCTTACGCCTATTTCGTCTTCCACGAGGATCTGAGCGCGATGCGCATCGCCGGCATCGGCTTCATCGTGCTGGGCACCATCTTCATTGCACAAAGCTGAGGGAGATCATGGACCTGATCGTACGCCTGTTCCTGCGCCTCGGCGCCCTGTTCGAGCCGCCGGTGGCGCCGCAGCCGATCCCGGTGCCGGTGCGCAATCGCCCGCGCCTGCCTGTCGACCGGAGATGACGCGATGAAGCACATCATCATCGGCGGCGACGGTTTCGTCGGCTCGCATCTGGCGGCTGATCTCGCTGCCATGGGCGAGGAGGTGCTGGTCGCCGACATCCACCAGAGCAGCCATGTGCATTACGCCAAGGTGCCGTTCCTGATGGTCGACGTGACAAAGGCGGAGAGCGTGGATGCGATCCCGCTGACGCCGGACGACCTTGTCTACAATCTCTCGGCCAAGATGCTCTCGCCGATCGTGACGCGGGCGGAACGGCACGACTTCTTCTGGCCGGTGAACTATCACGGCACGCAGAACATCCTGTCGTGGATGGAGAAGAACGGCGCCAACCGGCTCGTCCATTTCACCACCGACATGATCTACGGCCATTCGGTGACGGTGCCGCAGGACGAGACGCATCCAGCCCATCCGCTCGGCGAATACGGCGAGAGCAAGCTCGCGACCGAGCGGCTTGCCGACGAGTACCGTGCCAAGGGCTTCCGCATCCCGATCTTCCGGCCGCGGCTGATCATCGGGCCGGGGCGGCTCGGCATCCTCGTCAAGCTGTTCAAGCTGATCGACATGAACCTGCCGGTGCCGATGATTGGCTCGGGCAAGAACCCCTACCAGTTCATCTCGGTGTTCGACTGCGCCAGCGCCTGCGTCGCGGCCTGGAAGGCGGGCTTCCCGAACGAGGCCTATAATCTCGGCTCCGACGACCCGCCGCCGGTGAAGAAGCTGCTCGGCGACCTGATCAAGCATGCCGGCTCGAAATCGATCCTGCTGCCGACGCCGGCCTCGCTGGTCAAGCTGACGCTCGACACGCTGGACGCGATCAACCTGCCGATCATGGACCCCGAGCAGTACAAGATCGCCGACGAAATCTGCATTCTCGACACGTCCAAGGCCAAGCGCGAACTCGGCTGGAAGCCGCAATACCGCGACGAGGACATGCTGCTCGCCGCCTATACCGAATACCGCAAGGCCAAGGATGGCCTTAAAACAGCCGAGAGGAGCCTCGCCGCATGAGCATGCCCGCCTTCAAGAACGAGGACGTCGCCGTGACGAATGCCCGGCCGCAGCTCATCAGCGTGGAAGCCGCCAAGCAGCTCGATGCCGCGCAGGTGAAGGAGCTCTTCGCAGCCCATATCAATCCCGGCCAGCTTCACTTCCTGAAGCTGCTCGGCTTCGACAAGATCCTCGTCGATCGCGCCGAGGGGATGCATTACATCACCAAGGACGGCCGCAAGATCCTCGATTTCTTCGGCGGCTTCTGCTCGGTCGCCTTCGGCCATAACCATCCGCGCATCGTCGCGGCCCGGCAGAAATTCCAGGACGAGAACCGCCATGAGATCTGCATGGCCTTCATGTCGCAATATGCGTCCGCGCTGGCGAAGAACCTCGCCACGATCGCGCCCGGCGATCTTGACATGGTCTTCCTCGGCTCGACCGGCTCGGAGGCGATGGAGGCGGCGCTGAAGGTCGCCGAGCAGGCGCAGGGCCCGGAGAAGTCCAAGATCCTGCACGCCGCGAATTCGTTCCACGGCAAGACCAAGGGCGTGCTCTCGGTCACGGATTCGACGCTCTACCAGTCGCAGTTCAAGCTGGTCGAGAACCGGGTCAAGGTGCCCTTCGGCGACATCGATGCCGTGCGGCAGGCGCTGGAGAACGATCCCTCGATCGGTATCGTCGTGATGGAGACTATCCAGGGCGGCGGCGGCATCGTCGAGGCGCCCGAGGGCTTCTGGCGCCAATTGCGCGCGCTTTGCGACAAGCACGGTGTGCTCTGGGTCGCCGACGAGGTGCAGTGCGGGCTCGGCCGCACCGGCCAGTTCTTCGCCTTCGAGCGCGACGGGGTGGTGCCTGATGTCACCGCGCTCGCCAAGGCGCTCGGCGGCTCCAAGGCCGCGATGGGCGCGATGATCGCGCGGCGCGAGATCTACATGAAGGCCTATGGCAAGCCGAAGAGCGCGCTGATCCATGCGCAGGCGACTTTCGGTGGCATGGGCGAGGCCTGCGTCTCGTCGATCGAGGCCCTCAACGTCCTCTATGACGAGGACCTGATGGGCAATGCCCAGCGCCAGGGCGACTACCTGATCGAGAAGCTGAACGGCCTGCGCGCCAAGTACCCGACGCTGCTCAAGGAGATCCGCGGGCGCGGCCTGATGATCGGCGTCGAGTTCCAGGACATCAGCGAGACCATGCCCTTCGGGCTGAAGCACATGGTCGCGCTGCTCGACGACAAGCTGAAGGGCTCGCTCTGCGGCTTCGTCGGCGCGCTGCTCCTGAAGGAACACGACGTGCTCGTCGCCTTCACCGAGTACAACCGCAACGTCATCCGGCTGGAGCCGCCCTTGATCGTCACGCGCGAGCAGTGCGACCAGTTTCTCGCGGCCTTCGAGGCTGTGCTGTCGGGCGGCGTCACCGGCATCGTCACCGGCTATCTGCGCAAGGTCGCGGTCGGCAAGGGCTGATCGGTTCGCTCTGCGACGACAAAAAAGAGGCCGGCTTGCGCCGGCCTTTTGAGTCAGGGGTCTCGAAACAGGGGTCTTCCAGAAAGGCTCAGTAGTAGCCGCACACCCGGCGGTAGCCGATGACGTTGCCCCAGCGGTCGAAGCGCTCGACCAGGTCGCAGGAGCGGGCGGGGGCGGCGTAGTAGCCGTAGCCATAGGCGGGGCGGGTGGCACCGGCGATGATGGCGCCCGCGGCGATCGCGCCGACCACGCCGGCTCCGACACCCCAGCCCCGGTGGCCGTAGCCGTAACCCCAGCGCGGGCGCGCCTCGGCGCCGGACGCCGCGAAGGTGGTGGCCAGGGTGAGGGCCGCGAGGGTCGCGGTCACGGTCTTGCGGAACGTCGTCATGCTCGTCTCCCAATCTCTGCGAGAGCGAAGGTTTCGCTCTTCATGCTCATTGGTCTCGGCGAACGGGCGGCAGGTTCAAAGGTGACGAGAGATTTTTTCGGGGCGGTTCAGGTTGATCGGAAACGTCTATGCGATCAGCCCGACGCTCGCCCATAGAAGCGCAGCAGCTCCAGGCCCTCCGGACTGGTCCAATCCGCCTCGCCGACGGGATAGCCGACGCTGCGCGCCTCGCGATCGAGCATATAGGTCATCGGCATGCCGTAGAGCGGGAAGGGCGTGGGCTTCGCCGATTTCGGGCCGGAGGCCACCGTTCCCTCGGCATCGATGAACGTCGCGAGATCGGCGAGACCCAGCCTGTCGAGATAGGCTCTCACAGTCGCCACCGACTTATCGAGGGAGACCGGCACGACGACGAAGGGCTCGCGAGCTGTCTTTGCCTGGAGCCGCCGCAGGATCGGCAGTTCGCGTCGGCAAGGCGGGCACCAGCTCGCCCAGAAGTTCAGGAGGACCGCCTTGCCGCGATAGGCGGAGAGCGGCCGGGTCTTGCCGGAGAGATCGGTTATCACGAGAGACCCGGCGTCTTCCGGCGGGTCGATCTGGATGAACTGGGAGCTCGGGCCGGCGAAGCGCGGCGGCTGCCGGGCGGCGGCTGGCCTCGCGGCCAAGGGCGAGAGCAGGGCAGCAGCGAGGGCTTGGCGGCGTGTCGGCGAAAGGGCGGTGTTCCGGCCCGATGCCGGCTGACGATTCACAGGCGCAGTCATGTGCCGCAGCTAGCAGCAGGCTGCAGTGACAGGAAACCACTGTCGCACGCATCTCACCGGGCTGTGATGTCGCAACCTCCCATCTATTGCGCAGTGACGCGCCGCCAGAAATCGGAGGAGAAGCCCGGGTCGATATGCGCAGCGAAGTCGCGCCAGCGCGGGAAGGAGGCCGCGAAGGTCGCGGATGACATGCGGGCATCCTTGTACGGGTTGACCCGTCCGCCCGCGGCGATCGCGAGGCCGTCCAGCCGTGTCAGCAGCCGCTCGGTCCGCTCGCCGCGATTGGGGAAGTCCAGCGTCAGCGTCGCGCCCGGCATGGGAAAGGACATCAGGCCGGGCGAGGGCTTGTCGCCGAAGAGCTTCAGCACCGTCAGGAAGGAGGCTTCGCCGGCAGCGAGCGTCTGCCGCAGCATCTCCGCGACGGTCGCGGCGGCATGCTCTGGCGGGATGGCGCATTGGAACTGCCGCAGGCCCTTCGGGCCATAGGCACGGTTCCAGTCGTGGATGCGGTCGAGCGGATAGAAGAAGGGGCGATAGGGCACGCGGCGTTCGATCCCATCGCGCGGCTGGCTGTTGCGATAGAGCCAGTTGAAGGCACCCAGCGTCACGCGGTTGATCAGCGGAACGGGCGGCTTCAGCGGGAAGGGCAGCGCGCGGGCTTGGCTTGGCGGAGGTTCATCGGAGGCGGGGGCGTGGTTGGCCCGGAAGAAGACGCCGCGGCCGAAATTGCGGCCGCTGGCGAGCGAGTCGATCCAGGCGACGGTGTAGTCATGCGTCGCATCGGATGCTGCGGCGATTTCGAAGAAGCGATCGAGATTGTCGAAAGGCAGGACTTCCTGCGCCATCTCGGCTGATGCGATCGGCATCAGTTGCAAAGTCACTTGCGTCACCAGCCCGGTCAGGCCGAAGCCGCCGATGGTCGCGGCGAAGAGCTCACCGTTGAGGTCCGGCGCGCAGATCAGGCGCTGCCCGTCAGAGCGCATGAGCTCGAAGGCGCGGACATGGCAGCCGAAGGTGCCGGCGCTGTGATGGTTCTTGCCGTGGACGTCATTGGCGAGCGCGCCGCCGATCGTGACGAAGGCGGTGCCGGGCGTGACCGGGGGAAACCAGCCGGCCGACACGGCGATCTCGAGCAGGCGGTCGAGCATGAGCCCGGCGCCGCACGTGATGAGGCCCGTCTCGCGGTCGAAGGCGAGGATGTCGTCGAGGCCGCGCGCATCGATCAGCGTGCCGCCGTCATTGAGGCAGGAATCGCCATAGGAGCGGCCGTTGCCATAGGCGAGAAGGGGCCGGCGCGTGCGGTGGGGGGCATCGAGCCAGGCGCGGGCATCGACGATCGTGCTGCCCCGGGCCGCGAGCCCGCCCCAGGAGCGGTAGTCCGAAAGGGGCGCGGTCACGGCACGAAGGTCGCGGCGACCATGATCAGGACCACGACGAGCCCCATGAACTGGCTGCGCCAGTCGCGGATCATGAAGACCAGCGGGTCATCCGGCATGTGGCCGCGGCGGGCCAGGAACCAGATCCGCGCCATCTGGTAGAGGATGATCGGGCAGATCAGCCAGATCAGTTTGGGCTGGCTGTAGAGCTGCTTCACGTTGGCACTGTCGACATAGAGCGCCATGATCAGGGCGCAGGTGCAGCCCGAGGCCATGCCGAGCTGGGACAGCGCCTCGATATCCTCGGCGTGATAGCCGCGTCCCGCCTTCTTCAGGCCGGACTGGTCCTGAGTCAGGCGCAGTTCGGCATAGCGCTTCACCAGCGCGAGGCTCAGGAACAGGAACATCGCGAAGGCAAGCAGCCAGGAGGACACAGGTATCGCTGCCGCGGCGTTGCCGGCGAGGATACGCAAAGTGTGCATGGCGGCGAGGCCGAGCACGTCGACCAGAAGCTTACGCTTGAGGAAGAGCAAGTAGGCGAGCGCCAGGAAGAGATAGGCCAGCAGCGCGAGCAGGAAATTCCGCGGCTGGGGGACGAGGAGGACCGTCGAAAAGGCAGCGATCAGCAGCACCGGCACGGCGGCATAGGCCTGCGCCGCCGTGATCTCGCCGGCCGCCAACGGGCGCTTGCACTTGGTCGGATGACGCCGGTCCGCCTCGACATCCATGATGTCGTTGAGGAGGTAGACCGCCGAGGCGATCAGGCTGAAGGCGACGAAGGCGATCAGGCCGAGCCAGAGCGCGTGCGGATCGAAGGCGTCGTGGTTGAGCAGGATCGGAACGAAGACCAGGCCGTTCTTGAGCCAGTGGTGCGGCCGCATCGCCCTGATCATCGCGGTCACAGACATGGTGAGGCCCGTCTCCCCCAAGACATGGGTCGGCCTCCGCGCTGCGGAACCCGACTGCCGGCTCAACCGGCGCGGGCGTTATCGGCGGAAAACTCCTAAGCGCAGGTGCATATGGCGCCGAAACGGGCTGCGATTTCGACGCCATGCTTAACACCGGGCTTCCGCGTTCCGCGAAAGCCCGGGGCGGCCGGCGCCTCGATCGGGCGCAGGCCGAAGCCGTCAGACCTTGGCGGCGCTGGCGGCGGCGTCGATATTGGCGACGAGCTCGGCATCGAGGCCGAGCGAGCCGGCAAGGCCCGCCAGGAAGTCCTTCTCGGCGGCATTGTCTGGATTGATGGCGATGCGGGCCGCCGTGTAGATCTGGGCTGCGAGCTCAGGGCTCTCGGCCGCCTCGACCAGCGTATCGATCGAAGCCGGCTTCGCCATCTCCTTCGCCAGCCATTCATGCGCCTCCTGATCGAGGCCGGCCTCCTTCAGGCCGCCGAGGATGGCGCTCTGCTCCTCGGCATCGATATGGCCGTCGGCGGCCGCGGCCGCGATCATGGCGCGGATGAAGACGAGCGCGGTGGCCTCGGTCGCGGCCTGCGGCTCGAAGCCGGTGCCGGCCGGCGCCGGCAACACGTCCTGATGCTGGGCGGCATTGAGCAGCGGCTTGCCGGCCTGGTAGTTCTGGTAGGCCTTGTAGGCAAGGCCGCCGATCAGGGCGAGGCCGCCGAGCTTGGCCGCGGAACCGGCGACCGAGCGGCCGGTCGAGGTGCCGAAGACGAGAGCGCCGAGGCCGCCGAGGACGGCGGTGGCCAGCGCCGGATTGCTGCTGAACATGCCCTTTGCCTGCTCGATGAGCTGGTCCGGCGTCCGGCCGCCGGTAACCCGGCCGAGTGCATCGCCGGCGCCCTGCTGCACGCCGGTCTGGCGCGCCGCGTCGCCGAGGCCCTGCGTCGCCTGGGTGAGGATCTGGCCCGCCAGACCGCCGAGCCCGCCCGAGCGCTGGACCTGATCGGCCAGCCCGCCGAGCATGCCGCCGAGGCCGCCCTGCTGCCCCGCCTGCGCGCCGGCCTGGCTGCCGGCGTTGATCAGGGCGTCGAGCAGGGATTTGGCATTGAACATCTAGGTTTCTCCTGTTGGCGGTCGTGATGCCGCGCAGTCGAGGTCGATCAGCCGCATGAAAACGGCGCGACCAAGGCGTGGCTTTGCACAGCTTCGCGCTCAAGTCATCGGCAGCGGCAGCAGCCCCGGCTCTTTCAGGGTTTCCAATGCGATCTCGGAGCGGACGCGAGCCACGCTCTCATGCGGCATCAGGATCTCGTTGACCAGCCGGGCCAGCGCCTTGAGGTCGCCGACCGCGACCTTCAGCAGATAATCCGCCTCGCCCGTCAGGGCATGAGCCTCGAGGATTGCGGGCGTCAGGCGCACGAGATCGCGGAAGCGGCGGGCATTGTCGCGCGAATGCGTGTCGAGCGCGACATGGATGAAGACGATGACGCCGAGGCCGACGGCGGATGGCTCAAGCGCCGCACGATAGCCGCGGATCACGCCCTCCTGCTCCAGTCGCTGCCGGCGGCGCGAGACCTGGCTCGCCGACAGGCCGACCGTCTCGGCGAGGGCTGCATTGGTGAGAGAGGCGTCGTTCTGCAGCGCGTCCAGCAAGCGCCAGTCGAGTGCGTCGAGTGCGTCGAGTGCGGCCATATGATGCATCCTTCGCAGACATGATGCGTGGATCGTGCATTGAAACGCTTATCGCAGGCAAGTTTACACGCCATTCGCCTGATGTCTGCGCGATGATGGGACATCCCGGAAAGAGCAGACAGGAGGAATGCCCATGGGTCCGTTTCCGCACGATGCCGCCCCGCCCGCGATCTCGGCCGCCAATCCGATGGGAACCGACGGCTTCGAGTTCGTCGAATTCGCCCATCCCGAGCCGGACAAGCTCGGTGCTCTCTTCGAGACGATGGGCTTCACCAAGGTCGCCCGCCATCGCTCGAAGCAGGTGACGCTCTACCGGCAGGGCGACGTCAATTTCGTCGTCAATGCCGAGCCCGGTTCCTTCGCTCAGGCCTTCGCAGCCGAACATGGTCCGTGCGCCTGCGCCATGGCCTTCCGCGTCGTCGATGCGAAGCATGCCTTCGAGCGTGCGGTGTCGCTGGGCGCCGAGCCTTATGAGAGTGCGATCGGGCCGGGCGAGCTTGCGATCCCCGCCGTGCGCGGCATCGGCGGCTCGCTGCTCTATTTCGTCGACCGTTACGGCGAGAAGGGCTCGATCTGGGACGTCGATTTCGAATGGATCGGCGAGCGCGATCCCCATCCCGAGCAGGCCGGGCTCTACTATCTCGACCATCTCACCCATAACGTCATCCGCGGACGCATGGACCATTGGGCCGGCTGGTACGGCAAGCTGTTCAACTTCCGCGAGATCCGCTTCTTCAATATCGAGGGCAAGCTGACCGGCCTGATCTCGCGGGCGCTGACCTCGCCCTGCGGCAAGATCCGCATACCCATCAACGAGTCGCTCGACGACAAGAGCCAGATCGAGGAGTACCTGCGCCAGTACAAGGGCGAGGGCATCCAGCATGTCGCGATGGGCTCGCGCGACATCTATGCCAGCGTCGAGGCGCTACGCGGCAACGGGCTGCCCTTCATGCCGGCGCCACCCGTGACCTATTACGAGAAGGTCGATGCCCGCGTGCCAAACCATGGCGAGCCGGTCGAGCGGCTGAAGGCCAACGGCATCCTGATCGACGGCGAGGGCGCGGTGGCGCTCGGCGAGAAGGAGGGGCGGATGAGCAAGGTGCTGCTGCAGATCTTCTCTGCCACGGTGGTCGGGCCGATCTTCTTCGAGTTCATCCAGCGCAAGGGCGATGACGGCTTCGGCGAGGGCAATTTCCGCGCCCTGTTCGAATCGATCGAGGAGGATCAGATCCGCCGGGGCGTGCTGAGCCCCGCGGCTGCCGAATAGCACTCCATGCCGCATGGCCGGACGGCCCGGCCATGCGTGCTACGGCGCGAGCTTGCGCATCAGGAGCGGAGCCCCGACCGCCGGGTCCTTGCGCCATTGGCCGTTCTCGAAGACGAGATCGGTGCCGTGGCCGCGGCGCGCGACGAGCGTCAGGCGGCCGCCGGCATAGCGCCAGCCGACGGGATCGAAGATCGTCAGCCCGGTATCCGGGCATAAGCCTTCGAAGGCGGCGGGCTGACGGCCATCGGCCGAGACGGGCGAGAGCACGAGGCGGCAGGCCTCCCGATTTTGCTGGCGCATCAGCACATAGCGCCCCGGCACATTATCGGGCGCAGGTGCGGTCGCGGGATCGACGACGGTGATGCGCTGGGCCGCTGTCGCCGCCGCATTCTGCGGGCTTCGCGGCGCAACACGCGGATGGTCGCGCGAGGCCAGCTTGTAGGTCTTGCCATCGCTGCCCTTGCCGTCGAACCCGGTCTCGGGCGTGCCGCTCGGGAAGCCGATGAGTTCTTTGCCGCCGGCATCCATGATCTGGAGCTGCCCGCTTCCGTTCAGCGTCCAGGATGCGGCTGTGTCGAGGACGGGCAGTGCGCGTCTGCAGGTCGCCGGGAAGCGCAACTGGCGCCGGTTTCCAGCCGTCTCAGCGCCGAGCGTCACCGTGCAGCTTCGCGATGCACCCGGGAGTTCCAGCTCCCAGGCGCCGAGCCAGCGGCGGATCGCGTCCGGCGCCTTGTCGGCGCCGCGCGGCAGCGGTGCCGTCTGCGCGGCCGCCGGCAGGGTGCCGGCGGCGAGGATGAGCAGCGGCAGCAGCCGGCGGATCAGGCCTTTTTCCATGGTGTCTCCGACACGGGCGTCAGCGGGCCCTTGCCATCGAACCATGAAACCATGTTGTCGACCAGAAGCTGGCCCATCGACTCGCGGGTATGGACCGAGGCCGAGCCGACATGGGGCAGCAGCACGGCATGCTCGATCGCGATCAGCTCGGCGGGCACGCGCGGCTCGTCCTCGAAGACGTCGAGGCCGGCGGAGAGGATGGTCTTGTCGTTGAGCGCCTTGATCAGCGCCTGCTCTTCGACGACGGTGCCGCGGCCGACATTGACCAGGATGCCGTTCGGGCCCAGCGCCTTCAGCACCTCGGCATTGATGATGTGATGGGTCGAGGCCCCGCCCGGCGCGACCGAGATCAGCGTGTCGACATCGGCGGCCATATCGACCAGAGACGGGTAGTAGGGATAGGACACGTCCGGCTGGCGCGAGCGGCCGTGATAAACGACCGGCAGGCCGAAGGCCTCGACGCGCTGCGCCACCGCCTTGCCGATGCGGCCGAGGCCGACGATGCCGACCTTGCGACCGCGTAGCGACGTGGTGAGCGGATAATTGCCCTTCAGCCACTTGCCTTCGCGCAGGTAGCGGTCGACCTGGGGCAATTGGCGGACGGTGGCGATCAGCAGGCCGAGCGCGAGATCGGCGACCTCGTCGGTCAGGACATCGGGCGTGTTGGTGACGACGAGGCCGCGCTTGCCGGCCTCGGCGGCATCGACATGGTCGTAGCCGACGCCGAAGCTGGAGATGACCTCGAGCTTGGGCAGCGCGTCGAACAACGCGCCGTCGACGCGGTTATGCCCGCCGCCGGCGGCGACGCCGCGCACGCGGTCGGCGACCTCGCGCAGCAGGGCGGCGCGATCGGCCGCCTTCCACAACTCATGGACGGTGAAGCGCGTCTTGAGCTGGTCGGCTGCATAGGCCATCAGGGGGCCGGTCTGGACGATTTCGGGCTTGGTGGAGGCTGTCATTGGCTGGTTGTCCGTGAGAGGTGGCGAAGATCGTTGATTCGGCTGGTCTGAATCGATTAAAATGAAATGACGCGGCCTGTCGCAATGGCATAGCCCCGCCGCCGCATGAGCGCTATCCGATCACGCCCCGCCGCGGAATGGGGCGCTCATTTAGTATGCTTTATTCTGGCGATTTTCCCAGTCTCCGTGGCGACATGCGTGCCGAGCGAAGCCAGCGTGGTATTCAGGCTGTCGATCACGAGGCCGGCCATGCGGGCCGAGGCGAGATCGCCGTCGCGGTCGATGATGGCGAGCAGGACATGCTCATGATCAGGCAGGGATTCGATATAGGCGGCCTCATCCCCGGTCTTGAGCAGCAATGACCATTGCAGCGTGGCGATGACCGCGCTGGAGAGACATTGCAGCGCCGCGTTCTGGGCGGCTGAGAAAATCGCCTCGTGGAAGGCGAGATCGGCCCGGATCGTGCTCTCGGCATAGGGCGCGCCGTCGGCCATGCCGCGATAGGCCGCCTCGATGCGGGCGATGTCGGCGGAAGTCCGGCGCTGTGCGGCAAGGCGGGCGGCGCTGGGCTCGACGAAGCGGCGCAACTCGAAGAGATCGCGAATGAATTTCTCGTTCGGATCGGCCTCGAAATGCCATGACAGGACATCGGGGTCGAGCAGGTTCCAGCGCTCGCGCGGCGCCGCTCTGGTGCCGCTCTTCGGGCGCGCCTCGACCAGCCCCTTCGCCGTCAGGATCTTGACCGCTTCGCGATAGGCCGTGCGCGAGACCGATATCTCCGAGCGCAGGTCGTCCTCGTTCGGCAGGACCTCGCCGGCCCGGACGCGGCCGGTGATGATCGCGACGGCAAGCTTCTGGGCGACCTGGCCGAAAAGCCGGTCCGGATTGAGCGTCGTCGGCCGCGAGAAATCGCGTACCCGCATCGCTGATGCCCCTCCCTCGGGTGCTTCCGGCAAGCCTGAATTTGCGGCATTCCGGAGGCTGTGGCGGCGCTTGACAGGGCCGCTTCTATCGTATGACTTTATCGCAGATTGGAACGGACACAATCGCCGGGAACAGGCGATATCCGGTTTCATCATTCGGTCACAAGAAACCGATTGTGGTCGCAAGCCGCCTCAGGGCGAGCTTGGGATCAGGGAACGGAAAGCAGGGAAGGACGGCATGGCTTCAGTCCAGATTGCCGATGTGCGCAAGGCCTACGGGTCGACGCAGGTCATCCACGGCGTCGATATCGACATCAACGACGGCGAGTTCGTCATCCTGGTCGGCCCGTCGGGCTGCGGGAAGTCGACGCTGCTGCGCATGATCGCGGGGCTCGAGAACATCTCGGGCGGCGAGATCCGGATCGGCCCGCGCGTGGTGAACGACGTTCCGCCGAAGGAGCGCGACATTGCCATGGTGTTCCAGAACTATGCGCTCTATCCGCATATGACGGTCGCCGACAACATGGCCTTCTCGATGAAGCTCAGGAAGGCGCCGAAGAGCGAGATCGACGAGCGCGTCAACAAGGCAGCCGGCATTCTCGGCCTCGACAAGCTGCTCGACCGCTATCCGCGCCAGCTCTCGGGCGGCCAGCGCCAGCGCGTCGCCATGGGCCGCGCCATCGTGCGCGATCCGCAGGTCTTCCTGTTCGACGAGCCGCTGTCGAACCTCGACGCCAAGCTGCGCGTGCAGATGCGCACCGAGATCAAGGAGCTGCACCAGCGCCTGAAGACCACGACGGTCTACGTCACGCATGACCAGATCGAGGCCATGACCATGGCCGACAAGATCGTCGTCATGCATGACGGCATCGTCGAGCAGATGGGCGCGCCGCTCGACCTCTACGACAATCCGGCCAATCTCTTCGTCGCCGCCTTCATCGGCTCGCCCTCGATGAACCTGCTAAAGGGCAAGATCACCGGCGCGGGCTTCGAAACCGAGGGCGGCACGGTCTGGCCGATCGGCAAGCATCCGATCGGCTCCGACGGGCTTGCTGCGGTACTGGGCATCCGCCCCGAGCACTTCCGGCTCGATCCGGGTGGCCTGAAGGCCGAGGTCGCGGTCGTCGAGCCGATGGGCTCGGAGACGCAGGTCGTCGTCCGCTGCGGCGGGCAGGACCTGACCTGCATCTTCCGCGAGCGCATCTCGGCCAAGCCCGGCGAGACCATCGGCATCACGCCCGATACCAGCGTGACGCATCTGTTCGACGCCGCGACCGGCAAGCGCATCTAGGGTACGCAGCGATCGGGTCGCGATGCGATCCGACCGACCGACGCGTTCCTGATACAGAGTATCCGGGCCGGTTTTTCCGATCAGGTCGGTTCAGCCTGACCGACCCGGCTTCAAGAGATTCGTCGCCCCGCAGCGCAAGTCGGGCGGCGGATGATCGCTGTCAACGCCCATAAATCATGCAGGACGGTGGTCCCATGCAGGCCGCCGCCGCGCCAACGGAGGAGACGGTTTCCATGAGCATTTCAAGAAGAGACGTTCTGATCGGCGGCGCGGGGCTCGCGGCGGGCGCGACCATGCCCTTCGCCCCGTCCATCGCCCAGGCCAAGATCGAGCCCGGCGCGACGTTGCGCGTGCTGCGCCCGACCAAGTTCGTCGATCCCGACCAGGCCATCTTCAACGAGAACACCGAGGCCTTCACCAAGGCGACGGGCGTGCCGGTGCGCGTCGACTATGCCGGCTGGGAAGACCTGCGCCCGCAGACGGCGGTGACCGCCAATACCGGTGCCGGACCCGATATCGTCGTCGGCTGGGCCGATGATCCGCATATCTTCTCGGACAAGCTGATCGACCTCACCGACATCGCCGACGAACTCGGCAAGAAGAATGGCGGCTGGTATCCGATCGCCGAGAAATACGGCAAGAAGGACAAGACCAACCAGTGGATCTCGATCCCGATGGGCGCCTCCGGCGCACCGGCGGTCTATCGCGAATCCTGGGTCAAGGAAGCGGGCTTCGACACCTTCCCGAAGGATCTCGACGGCTTCCTCAACCTCTGCCGCAAGCTCAAGGCGAACGGCCATCCCGCCGGCTTCGCGCTCGGCAACGCGGTCGGCGACGGCAACGCCTTCTGCAACTGGCTCGTCTGGACCCATGGCGGCTACATGGTCGACGAGAACAACAAGGTCGCGATCAACTCGAAGGAGACGATCGCGGCGCTGAAATATGCCAAGGCGCTTTACGAGACGTTCATTCCCGGCACGCTGTCCTGGCTCGACATCAGCAACAACAAGGCGCTGTCGGCCGGTGAAATCGGCCTGACCCAGAACGGCGTCTCGCTCTACTTCTCGATCAAGAACTCGAAGGACGAGAAGACCGCGGCGATCGGCAAGGACCTGAACCACGCCACCATGCCGGTCGGCCCGCTCGGGCGCCCCTCGGAGCCGGCGCTGATCATCAACGCCATGGCGTTCAAGCACACCAAGTTCCCGAACGCCGCGAAGGAATATCTCCGCTTCATGATGGAGAAGGAACAGTACGACAAGTGGCTGACCGGCTGCTTCGGTTACTGGACCCAGCCGCTGAAGGGCTATGCCGAGAGCAAGGTCTGGTCGGGCGATCCCAAGATCCTCGTCTATCGCGACACCTGGGAGCGCGCGCTCTGGAGCGGCTACAAGGGCTCGATCAACGAGGCGGCCGGCACGGTCAATGCCGAATACGTCGTCGTCCAGATGGTCGCTTCGGTCTGCGCCGGCCAGGCGACGCCGGAAGAGGCCGCTGCCGAGGCCGAACGCCGCGCCAAGCGCTATTACCGGACCTGACCCGCGCTTCCCCGGCCGCCGTCACCCGATGGCGGCCGGGACTGCCGGTCCAATTGCGAGCGCGCCATGGCCGTAGCTGCCGCCGAATCGCGAACCGTCCACAGCCTGCAACACAACTGGCTGGTGCGTCTGTTCGACTACAAGCCGTTCCTGATCTTCCTGTGCCTGCTGCCGGCGGCGGGCTTCCTGCTGGTCTTCCTCAGCTATCCGCTGGGCTTGGGCATCTGGCTTGCCTTCACCGATACGCGTATCGGCCGCGTCGGGCACTTCATCGGCTTCGAGAATTTCGTGTCGCTCTGGCACGACCAGGTCTTCATCACCTCGGTCTGGAACACGCTGCTCTATACGGGCGTGGCGACCTTCGGGAAGTTCGCGCTCGGCCTGTGGCTGGCGCTGCTGCTCAACAACCACCTGCCGTTCAAGTCGCTGCTCAGGGCGATCATCCTGATCCCCTGGATCGTGCCGACCGTGCTCTCGGCGATCGCCTTCTGGTGGATCTACGATCCGCAGTTCTCGATCATCTCCTATGTGCTGGTCGACGTGCTCGGCTGGCGCGACACCTATATCGACTTCCTCGGCCAGCCCTGGCCGGCGCGGTTCTCGCTGATGGCGGCGAATATCTGGCGCGGCATTCCCTTCGTCGCGATCAGCCTGCTGGCGGGCCTGCAGACGATCTCGCCCTCGCTCTACGAGGCGGCGATGCTGGACGGTGCCAATTCCTGGCAGCGCTTCCGCCATGTCACGCTGCCGATGCTGATGCCGATCCTGGCGGTGGTGCTGACCTTCTCGGTGCTGTTCACCTTCACCGATTTCCAGCTCGTCTACGCGATCACCCGCGGCGGGCCGGTCAACGCGACGCATCTGATGGCGACGCTCGCCTTCCAGCGCGGCATTCCAGGCGGCCAGCTCGGCGAGGGCGCGGCGATCGCGGTCGCGATGATCCCGTTCCTCGTGATGGCGACGCTGTTCAGCTATTACGGCCTGTCCCGGCGCAAATGGCAGCAGGGGGAAGACAATGACTGACCAGACCCTCGGAGCGCGCCCGCATCTGACCGACAAGGAGCGCGAAGGCGTCATCGACTGGTCGTCCGGCCCGCGGCGCTTCATCATGCTCTATTTGCCGCTGTCGGTCTTCCTGCTCGTGCTGCTGTTCCCGTTCTACTGGATGGCGATCACGGCGATCAAACCGAACGCGGAATTGCTCGACTACAAGAACAACAACCCGTTCTGGGTGAAGTCGCCGACGCTGGAAAACATCAACAAGCTGCTCTTCCAGACCGACTATCCGCAATGGCTGTGGACCACGATGATGGTCGCGGCCGTGGCCACCGCGCTGTCGCTGTTCTCCAGCGTGCTCGCCGCCTATGCGATCCAGCGCCTGCGGTTCAAGGGCTCGCAATATGTCGGTCTTGCGATCTATCTCGCCTATCTCGTGCCGCCCTCGATCCTGTTCATCCCGCTGGCGACGCTGATCTTCCAGTTCGGGCTGTTCGACTCGCCGCTGGCGCTGATCCTGACCTATCCGACCTTCCTGATCCCGTTCTGCACCTGGCTCCTGATCGGCTATTTCAAGTCGATCCCCTACGAGCTCGAGGAATGCGCGATGATCGACGGGGCGACGCGGCTGCAGACGCTGTGGCGGATCACGCTGCCGCTTGCCATGCCCGGCCTGATCTCGGCCGGCATCTTCGCCTTCACCCTGTCCTGGAACGAGTTCATCTATGCGCTCGCCTTCATCCAGTCGGCGGAGAAGAAGACGGTTCCGGTCGCTGTGCTGACCCAGCTCGTCGAGGGCGACGTCTATCACTGGGGCTCGCTGATGGCCGGCGCGCTGCTCGGCTCGATCCCGGTCGCTATCCTCTATTCCTTCTTCGTCGACTACTACGTCGCGTCCATGACGGGTGCGGTGAAGGAGTAACCGGCGCCGATGCCGGATTTCCTGCGGGCATGGCGCGAGCTGTGCCCGCTTTCGTTCCGAGAGTGTCTGCCTCATGCCTGCTCAACCGATTTCCAGCATCGCCTTCGTCGGGCTCGGCGCCATGGGCGCGCCGATGGCCGAGAACCTCGTCAAGAAGCAGTTCCGCGTGACCGGCTTCGACACGCGGGAGGCGGCGCGTGATGCGCTCGTCGCGGCGGGTGGCCATGCCGCCGCGAGTGCGAAGGAGGCGGCCTTAGGCGCCGAGGCACTGGTGTTGATGGTCGTCAATGCCGCGCAGGCGCGTGCGGTCCTGTTCGAGGCCGGGGCGCTGGACGCTCTGGCGCCGGAAGCGACCGTGATCCTGATGGCAACCTGCCCGCCGGGCGAGGCCGAGGCGATCGCGGCGGAGGTGACGAAGACCGGGCGGCATTTCATCGATGCCCCGGTCTCGGGTGGCGTGAACGGCGCGCGCAACGCGACGCTGACCATCATGGTCGGGGCGCCCGGCGAGAGTTTCGCGCGGGCGAGACCCGTGCTCGACGCGCTCGGCGACAAGGTCTTCCATGTCGGCGAGAAGGCCGGGCAGGGCGCGACGGTGAAGACCGTCAACCAGCTGCTTTGCGGCGTGCATATCGCGGTCGCGGCCGAGGCTCTATCGCTGGCCGAAAAGGCCGGCATCGACGGGCGCCTGCTCTTCGAGATCATGGGCGGCTCGGCCGCCTCGTCCTGGATGCTCAGGGATCGCGGGCCGCGCATGCACGAGCCCGATCCGGTGGTGGCGAGCGCCGTCGATATCTTCGTCAAGGACCTCGGCATCGTGCTCGATGCCGGGCGTGCCGCGAAGACGGCGCTGCCGCTGGCGGCGGCGGCGCACCAGATGTTCCTGTCGGCGTCGGGCCTCGGCCATGGCGGGCGCGACGACTCGCAGGTGGTGCGGGCCTATCGCGCGCTCAACGCCAAGCCCGCGAACGATGCCTGAGACCGCCTCAGCGCGGCGGCGGGCAGGTTGTGCCCCTGACGATGAGGGCCGGTGTCAGCAGGAGGCGCTGCGTCGGGGCATGCGGATCGGCGATGCGGTTCAGCAGGAACTCCGCCGATCTGGCGCCCATCTGGTCCTGGAAATTGCGGACCGTGGTCAGGGCCGGGTACCATTGCGCGGCTTCCTGCACGTCGTCGCAACCGACGATCGAGAAATCGCTGCCGGCTTCCAGCCCGCGATGGCGCAGGCCGAGCATCGCACCGAAGGCGGCGAGGTCGTTCATGCAGACGGCGGCGGTCGGCGGGTTCTCCGCGTCGAGGACCTTCTGCATGCCCTTGAGCCCGTTCTCGCGGGTGCCGTAGTCGAAATGCACCAGCGCCGGGTCGAAAGGCAGGCCATGGCGGGCGAGGGCCTCGCGATAGCCGGCATAGCGGTTGCGGCCGGTCGAGATGTTCTCGTTCGCGCAGAGGAAGGCGATGCGGCGGTGTCCGAGCCCGATCAGATGCTCCATGGCCAGGTTCGTGCCGTGGCGGTCGTCGGAACCGACGAAATCGAGATCGAGCTCGGGGATTTCACGCGAGAGCTGCACGATCGGGACGCCGGCATCGATCAGGGGGCTGAGGCTTTCCGCCGTGCTGCCGCCGGCCGAGCACAGGACCATGCCGTCGGGCCGGTATTCGGCGAGCGTGCCCAGCACCCGCTGCTGCCGGTCGAGGTTCTCGGAATAGGTCCCGAGCAGGATCGAGCGATCGTTGCGGGCTGCGGTTTCCTCGATCGCCGCGAGCAGTTCGGCGAAATAGGGGTTGGTGATGTCGTGGAAGCCGACGCCGATGATGTTGGTGCGGTCGGTGCGCAGCGATGCGGCGCTGCGATTGTAGCTGTAGCCCATCTCGCGGGCGATCTCGCGCACGCGGTTGCGGGTCGCCTCCGCCACGAGCTGCGAGCCGCGCAGGGCGAGCGACACCGTCGCGGTCGAGACCGAAAGGCGCTCGGCAATGACCTGCAAGGTGACGCGGCTGCGGCCTGCGGGAGGCGGGCTCTTGGGCTGGCGGGGCCCGGGCGGGTCGCTGGCAATCATGACTCGTCCACACTGAGGGCGGGCCTCGCGGCCAGCTTCCGATCGGGCCATTTCGCCGACTTCCGGCTCCATCTCAACCATATCAGCGGGAGAATTTGAAGATGAGCGCAAGCAAAGAGTCCATCGGCTTCATCGGCGTCGGCCTGATGGGGCAGGGCATGGCCCGCAATCTTGTGGACAAGGGCTTCCCGCTCACGGTGATGGGGCACCGCAACCGCAAGCCTGTCGAGGAACTCGTCGCGGCGGGTGCCGTCGAGGCCAAGACGGCGAAGGAGCTCGCGGGGCGCTCCGGGATCATCTTCCTGTGCGTGACCGGTTCGGCCCAGGTCGAGGCCGTACTGAAGGGTGAGAACGGCATCGTCGCCGGCGCGAAGCCGGGCGCGGTGATCGTCGATTGCTCCACTTCCGATCCCACGGTGACGGTGAAGCTCGCCGCCGAGCTGGAGGCGAAAGGCCTGCATCTTGCGGATGCGCCGCTCGGCGGCACGCCGGCACAGGCGGCATTGGGGCAGCTCTCGGCGATGGTCGGGGCCTCGCCGGAGGTGTTCGCCCGGATCAAGCCGGCCTGCGAGGCCTGGGCCCAGAAGATCGTGCATCTCGGCCCGGTCGGCGACGGCCATAAGATGAAGCTGATCAATAACTTCCTGTCGCTCGGCTATGCCGCGATCTATGCGGAGGCGCTGACGCTGAGCCAGAAGATCGGGATCACCCCGCAGGTCTTCGACAGCGTGCTGCGCGGCAGCCGGATGGATTGCGGCTTCTACCAGACCTTCATGCAATACGTGCTGGAGCGCGACCGCAACGCCCATAAATTCACGCTGAACAACGCGCTGAAGGACGTGCGCTATCTGGAGAGCGTCGCCAACGAGGCCGGCGTCGCCAACCCGATCGGCAATGCCGTGAAGAACAGCTATGCGGCCGCCGTCGCCAGCGGCAAGGGCGAGGATTACGTGCCGATGCTGTCGGACTGGATCGCCGGGCTGAACGGCACCTCGCTCGCCGGCAAGGGCTGAGCGGCGCGGTTCAGGGCTGCGCCAGCAACCGGGACAGGCCGTCCGAGAGCCCGGTGCTGGCGACCGGCGCCGGCAGGGCGAGGTCGCCTTCGCGCGGCTTCGGCTGCGGCTGGTCCAGCTCGGCCAGCAGCATCCGGATTCCGGCTTCGGCCGAGCAGATCACGGGCACGTCGACATGCGGCTGGACGCGAGGCGCGAGCCCGGCGAGCCCGGCCCCGCCGAGGATGACCGCGCCGGCGCCGTTGCGCTTTGCGACCCGGCGGCAGGCTTCCGCGAGCATGGCGATCGAGCCGTCGGGATCGCGGGCGATATCGGCGCCGGTGGGGGCTACGGTCTCGACGGCGGCGAGGCGGTTGCCCAGCCCGATCGAGCCGACGAATTCATGCAGGATCGGCCCCCAGCGCTCGCCGCCGGTGACGATGGCGAAGCGCTCGGCCTGCTCGGCGGCATAGCGGCTGCTGGCTTCCGCCATGCCGATCACCGGAATCCGGGCCATCTCCTTGAGCGCCAGCAGGCCGGGGTCGCCGAAGCAGGCGAGATAGACGCCGTCACAATCCCGGCCATGCTCGGCGAAGGCTTCGAGCGCGGCATGGGCGGCGATGACCCCAGCGCTGCGGCTGGCGATGTACTGCGCACCGAAGCGGCCGGTGACGGGCACGAGCTCAGCCTGTGCCGGCAGATAGGGCTGGACCACGCGCGCGACCAGCGCCGTCATCTCCGGCATGGTGTTGGGGTTGAGCAGGAGAATGCGCAAGCGAGGCCTCACAATCCGTGATCCAGCCGCGCGGCATTGCCGATCGTCCGATCGGGCAATGGCCGTGCAGCGGCTGTCAGGAGCGAACGGTGTCTCATCGGTTTGAAATCAACAGCAGATGTGCCGTTCGGCTCGCAAGCGGAGGAATGGAGAAACAGTGCTTCCATTCCGGCACGGCCGGCCCTTGTTCGCACTATTCGGCGTTCTCGCATTCCGTAGCGCCGACAGCAAGAGTGCGTTGGAACTGCGGGCGGCATCGTTGCGCCCTGTGTGCCGTCGGTGGGCCGCGGCTGCTTCAACGGGGCGGGCTTGGCGCCGGCTTCGTGATGGTGCAGGGCGTCGCACTGAAGCGTATCGGCGGCCTCGTGGTGACCAGTCTGCCTTCCTCGGGATGTTCGACGGCCTCGAAGAATCCTGTCGCCTTCAGATGCGGGTCGTCCAGCAGGTCATCTAGTGTGTTGATGGCCGAGCAGGGCACGTCCATCCGGTCGAGGATCGCCAGCCATTCGGTGGAAGAGCGGTGCAGGAGGCGCTCCGCGAGGCGCTCGTAGAGCATGTCGATCATCGCGGCGCGGGCGGCGCCTTCGCCAAGTGCGGGTTCCGCTGCCCAATCCTCGCGGCCGGCGGCGCGGAAGAGCGCCTGCCAATGCGCTGCTGTGTAGGGCATTACCGCGATGAAGCCGTCCGCGGTGCGGTAAGGCCGGCGGTTTCGAGACAGCACGCGGGAATAGCCGCTAGGCCCAAGTGCCGGCTCGAAGCTGCGCCCGCCGAGATGCTCGACCGCAAGGAAGGAGACCATCGCCTCGAACATCGGGACTTCGATCGCCTGGCCTTCGCCCGAAACCGCCCGGTGATAGAGCGCGGCATTGATCGCGCCGACGGCGAAGAGGGCGGTCGTCTTGTCGGCGACGATGGTGGGAGCGTAGGTCGGCGCATCACCTGTGCGCTGCGCGAGCGCCGCCCAGCCGGAAGCAGCCTGGATGACGTCGTCATAGGCCGGGCGATCGCGATAGGGGCCGTCCTGCCCGAAGCCGACGATGGCGCAGTAGATCAGGCGCGGATGCCGGGCGAGCAGCGTCTCCGGATCCAGCCCGTAACGGCGGGCCGCTTCCATCCGCATGTTGTGGATGAAGATGTCGGCATCGGCGACCAGTTCGCGCAGGCGGGCGAGATCCTCGGGCGATTTCATGTCGAGCGCAATGCTGCGCTTGTTGCGGTTGCAGTTGAGGAAGGCCGCGCCCATGCCCGGCGAACGCGCGGGGCCGGGCGCGCGCATGATGTCGCCGCCCGGTGGCTCGACCTTGAGGACGTCGGCACCCATGTCGCCCAGCGTCTGGGTCGCGTAGGGCCCGGCGATGACCGTGGTCAGGTCGATGATCTTGATCCCGTCGAGTGGGCCCGGCATGCGCGTGTGAATCTCCGTTCAGGGCGTAGTGAAGCGGTCATCAGTCGGTGGCGCAACGCCACTCGCGCTAGGGCAGCCCCGCGGATTTGCGGACAGGAAGGATGTTCTGCGAACGCGCATCCTGATGATTCTGCGCTGTCGACAACTTGGATGTTGCGTGCATATCATGCCGTCACCTCGAGCCGGGTGCTCGCCGGCAGGCCTATTCGGAGGCGGGAATGACAATGCTGCATTTCAAGAACTTCGCTCTGCTCGAACCCGGTTTCGGTGAACTGCGCCAGGGCTACGAGCTGGTCGTCGAGGGCGACATCATCCGCGAGCTCTCCGACAAACCGATCAAGTCCGCCAAGGCCGATGTGATCGATTGCGGCGGCCGCACGCTGATGCCCGGCCTGATCGACAGCCATGTCCATGTCTTCCTGTCCGAGGTTTACATCCGCAGCATGGAGAGCATGCCGCTGACGCTGATGACGGCGCGTGCGGTCCGGCTGATGAAGGGCATGCTCGACCGCGGCTTCACCAGCGTGCGCGATACCGGCGGCGCCGACTGGGGCATCAAGGAAGCGGTCGAGAAGGGCGATGTTGCGGGTCCCCGCCTGTTCATCGCGGGCGCGGCGATCGGCCCGACCGGCGGCCATAGCGATCCGCGCCGGCGCACCGATTTTGGCGCGCGCTGCCATTGCTGCAACGCCATGGCCTATACGATGAACGTCTCCGACGGCGTCTCCTCGGTGCGCAAGTCGGTGCGCGAGCAGATGCGGCTCGGCGCCGACCATATCAAGATCATGATGTCCGGCGGCGTCGCCAGCCCCTATGACCCGCTGGATTCGATGCAGTTCAGCGTCGACGAGGTGAAGGCGGCGGTCGAGGAGGCGAAGGCCTTCGGGCGCTATGTCTGCGCCCATGCCTATACGCCGGAGGCGATCACCCGGGCCGCGCAATGCGGCGTGCGCGCGATCGAGCACGGCAACCTGATCGACGACGCCTCGGCCAAGCTGATGGCGGAGAACAACATGTTCCTCACCGCCAATCTCGTCGCCTATTACGCGATGAAGGAGCGGGCGGCCGAGTTCGGGATGACCGGCGACATGCTGGCCAAGAACGACCTCGTCATCGATGGCGGCCTGCGCTCCCTCGAAATCTGCAAGCGTGCCGGCGTGCCCGTCGCCTATGGCTCGGACCTGCTCGGCCAGCTGCAGAGCGAGCAGTCGCGCGAATTCCTGCTGCGCCGCGAGGTGCTCTCGCCGCTGGAGATCATTCGCTCGGCGACGACGGTCGGTGCCCAGATCCTGCGCATGGAAGGCAAGCTCGGCACGGTTCAGACCGGCGCCTTCGCCGATCTCATCCTCGTCGATGGCGACCCGCTGAAGGACCTCGCGCTGTTCCAGGAGCAGGGCAAGCACCTGGCGGCGATCATGAAGGGCGGCGCCTTCCACAAGAACACGCTGCACTGAAAGCCTGCACGTCAACGGGGCATGATCTGACGGAAATGCAGGCTTCACTGTTTGTAAGTGGCGTCGCACACTGCCGCTCAAACGAGGGAACGGTCTTGGCCTCCAGAGCGGACGACATACGGCAGGGCACGGCCTGCCATCAGGGACAAGCCGGGTGAGCGCCGGTTCGCAGCGATTCGGGCGCTACGCCCTGAACGGTGCAGCCGCGCTGTCGCTCGGCTTCATCCTGCTCCCGTTGATCTTCGTGACTTGGCTCGCCTTCTTCCGGCAGGAGATTCCCTCCTTCCCGCCGGAAGGCTACTCGCTGAAATGGTTCGCCGCCGCGGCGAACAACAAACCCTTCATCGACGGCTTCATGCTGAGCCTTCAGGTCGCCGTCGCGTCGACGCTGATCGGGCTCCTCCTCGGCGTGCCGGCGAGCCTCGCTCTGGTGCGCCATCGCATTCCGCTGGGAGGCGGCGTCAGCACGCTCTTGCTGTTGCCGCTGGTGATGCCGGGCATCGTGCTGGGCACCGCGACCTATGTCTTCCAGATCGAGGTCGAGATCGCCACGCAATTGCCGGTGATGGGCTCACTCGCCGGGCTCGTCGCGGCGCATACGCTCGTCGTCATCCCCTGGGTGGTGCGGCTGGTGACGGCGAGCCTCGCCGGCTTCGACCGCTCGATCGAGGAGGCTGCGCAGAATCTGGGCGCCGGCCCGGTCACGACCTTCTGGCGGGTGACGCTGCCGAGCATCCGGCCGGGCATCGTCGCGGCCGCGCTGTTCGGCTTCGTCACCTCGTTCGGCAATCTCGAGATGAGCCTCTTCCTGGTCGGGCCGGGGCGCACGACGCTGCCGATCGCGATCCTCCAGTATCTCGAATGGAAGATCGACCCGACGGTGGCGGCGGCCTCGCTGATCCAGATCGTCCTGATCGGCGTCGCGATGATCGTGACCGATCGCTACGTCAAACTGAGCCGGGTGGTGTGAACGGATGGCAAGTTCCTAACGATGGCACGTCTCTCGATCTCGCATCTGAAGAAAGCTTACGGCGCGCTGACGGTCGTCGACGATGTCGACATCACCGTCGCCGACGGCGAATTCCTCGTGCTGCTCGGTCCCTCCGGCTGCGGCAAGACCACGACCTTGCGCATGGTCGCGGGCTTCATCGCGCCGAGTTCCGGCGCGATCACGATCGGCGAGCAGGACGTCACCAACCTGCCGCCGTGGAAGCGCCATTGCGGCCTGGTCTTCCAGAGCTACGCGCTCTTCCCACATATGACCGTCGCCCAGAACGTCGCCTTCGGGCTGGAGATGCACAAGGTGCCGCAGGCCGAGCGCGGCCCGCGCGTCGCCGAGGCGCTCAGGCTCGTCCGGCTCGGCGGTTTCGACGAGCGCTATCCGCGCCAGCTTTCCGGCGGCCAGCAGCAGCGCGTGGCGCTCGCCCGCGCGCTGGCGATGGAGCCGAAGGTGCTGCTGCTCGACGAGCCGCTCTCCAATCTCGACGCCAAGCTGCGCCTGGAGGTCCGGATCGAGATCCGCGAATTGCAGCAGAAGCTCGGCCTCACCACGATCATGGTGACCCATGACCAGGAGGAGGCGCTGACGATGGCGGACCGCCTCGTCGTCATGGAAAAAGGGCAGGTGCGCCAGATCGGCACCCAGCGCGAGCTTTACGAGAAGCCGGCCGATCGCTTCGTCGCCGGCTTCATCGGGCGCAGCGCCTTCATCGAGGGGCAGGTCACGGGTGAGGGCCGTTTCCGCACGGGCGGCGGGCTCGATATCGCCTGCGCCGCCGCTGCGGGTTCGGGGCCGGCGACGCTGGCGCTGCGGCCCGAGCGGATCGCGGTCGGGGCTGAGGCGGATGGCTTGCCGAACCGCTTCGAGGTCCGGATCGAGCATGCTTCCTATCTCGGTGCGCTGCTCGACGTGCAGGTCGCGCTCAACGAGCAGGATCGCATGCTCCTGCAGATTCCGAACAAGGTCGGGCTGGCCGAGCCGCATGTCGGCGAAACCATCACGATAGGCTGGGCCGAAAGCGCCGGGCTCGTCTATCCGCAAGGGGCTTGAACGCTCCCAATCGGCGTCCAGAAACGAGGGGAATACCATGGCTTCATTCGACAGGCGGGACCTTCTGAAAGGTGCGGGCGCGGCGGCGCTCGCCACCGCGACCGGCGTGCCGGCCTTCGCGCAATCCGGCGGGCGCGTCGTCGTCGGCACCTGGGGCGGCGACTATGCGCGGCTTCTGACCAAGAATATCGAGGACCCGATCCTCAAGCCCAAGGGGCTCGAGGTCGTGCAGGACCAGGCCGGCGACGCGCCGCGCCGGGCCAAGATGGTCGCGGAGAAGCGCCTGCCGCGCGGCACGGTCGACATCCAGGGCCTCTCTGCCGCCAACATGTTCGAAATGAACGAGGCCGGCGTGCTCGAGCAAATCGACTATTCCAAGCTGCCGAACGCCAAGAACCTGCTGCCGACGATGAAATACCCATACGGCATGGGGCACATCTATTCCGGCAACGTCGTCATCTACAATCCCAAGATCATCTCGCCGGCGCCGAAGGGCTTCAAGGACTGGCTCGACCCGAAATGGGGCTCGAAGATCGGCTTCATCGACATCCAGTACCAGTCGATCTTCATCGCGGCATCGATGGCGGCGACCGACGGCAAGGACATGAACGACCTCGAGAAGGCCAAGGAGGTCCTGCTCGCCGTCAAGAAGGCCGGCGCGCGCGTCTACCCGACCAACGAAGCCTTCGCCCAGGCGATGAAGAACGAGGAAGTCGGGATCAGCGCGATCTGGAAGGCCCGCGTCGTACAGTGGCAGAACGCCGGCATCCCCTGCGAGGCGGTCTCGCCGATCGAGGGCATCCCGACCTATGTCTCGGGCTTCGTGATCCAGAAGAACGCGCCGAACAAGGAAAACGCCTACGCCTATATGGACGCGATGCTGGCCAAGGCGCCGCAGGAGGCCTTCGCCGTCGACATGGGCTATAACGGCACGGTCACCGGCCTCAATGTCGATCCCGCGCTGCACAAGCGCATCGGTTTCACGCCCGAGGAGGAGAAGACCCTCAAGGATCTCGACTACGCCTTCCTCGCCAAGAACGATTCGGCGATGAAGGAATGGTGGGACAAGGTCTTCAAGGGCTGACATGGCTCGTCCGTTCTACTATCGCGGCCGTCTGACGCGGCTTTCTGCGCTTCCGGTGCTCACGGACCAATGTCCGCTGCGCTCCGGTTCTCGAAAGCCGCGCCATTCGGCTCGCGTTAGCGAACGGCCGAACCATGCCATGGGCGCCTTCACGGGGAGTGGTTCATGAGCGCCGCTCCCGAAGCCGTCGCCGGCGCCCGCACCAGGCTCGCCGGCCTGCTCGTCATGCCGGCGACGCTCTTCGTCGCGCTCATGCTGATCGGGCCGCTGGCGATCCTGTTCCGCTACTCGCTCAACAAGTTCGTGCCCGGCCAGTTCATGGTCGATGGGCTGGTGATCGAGAACTACGTCAAGTTCTTCACCGACGCCTATTATCTCAACGTGCTTCTCCGCACGGTCCGCGTCGCGGTGATCTGCACGCTGGCCTGTCTGATCATGGGCTTTCCGCTGGCCTATGTGCTGGCGCGCACGCAGAGCCGCTTCAAGAACCTGATGGTGATCGCCGTCGTGCTGCCGCTCTTCGTCGGCAACGCCGTGCGCGCCGCCGGCTGGATGACGCTCTTCGGCAGCAAGGGGGCGCTGAACGCCTCGCTGATGGGCCTCGGGCTGATCGATCAGCCCTTGGAGATCATGTATACTGAGAATGCCGTGCTGATCGGCATCATCGCGGTCAACCTGCCCTTCATGGTGCTGACGCTGCAGAGCGTGATCGAGGGCATTCCGCGCAATGTCGAAGAGGCCGCCTTCAGCCTCGGCGCCGGCCCCGCGGCGATGTTCCGCCGCGTGCTCTGGCCGCTGGCGCTGCCGGGTATCCTCGCCGGCACGATCCTGACTTTCATCCTCGCGATGAACGCCTATGCCACGCCGGTGCTGCTGGGCGGGCCGAAATTCCAGATGATGGGGCCGCTGGTCTATGGCCAGTTCGCGCAACAGAACAACTGGCCCTTCGGCGGCGCGATCTCGTTCATCCTGATGACCGCGACGATCCTGCTCACCATGATCGCCCATCTCACCGTGCAGCGGCGCTATCGCTGAGACGGCTCAAGCGAAACCGCCCCCGGCTGGGTGGCCGGAGGCGGTTTCTCACTTCCTTACTCGGCAGCCTGCAAGGCCGGCGTCTCGATATCGTGCCGGGCGAGCGGGCGGTTGCCCGCCAGCTTTCGCATCAGCACGTAGAACACCGGCGTCAGGAAGATGCCGAAGGCGGTGACGCCGATCATGCCGGAGAAGACCGCGATGCCCATGGCCTGCCGCATCTCGGCGCCGGCCCCGGTCGAGATCACCAGCGGCACCACGCCCATGACGAAGGCGAGCGAGGTCATCAGGATCGGACGCAGGCGCAGACGGCTGGCCTCGATCGCGGCCTGGATCGGCGTCCGGCCCTCGAATTCGAGCTCTCGCGCGAATTCCACGATCAGGATGGCGTTCTTGGCGGATAGTCCGACGAGAACCACGAGGCCGATCTGGGTGAAGACGTTGTTGTCTCCGCCCGAGAGCCAGACGCCGGTCAGCGCCGCGAGCAGTCCCATCGGGATGATCAGCAGGATCGCGATCGGCAGGGTCATGCTCTCGTACTGGGCCGCCAGCACCAGGAAGACGAGCAGGATCGCGACCGGGAAAACGATCACCGCCGAATTGCCGGCCAGGATCTCCTGATAGGTCAGCTCGGTCCATTCGAAGGCGAAGCCCTTGGGCAGCGTCTCCTTCGCGATGCGCTCCACCGCCTCCTGCGCCTGGCCCGAGGAGAAGCCCGGAGCCGCGCCGGCATTGATGTCGGCCGAGAGGAAGCCGTTATAGCGCATGGCGCGTTCCGGGCCGGAATCGGTGCGCACGTTGAGCACCGCGCTGAGCGGAATCATTTCGCCGTTGTTCGAGCGCACCTTGAGCTGGCCGATATGCTCGGGCTGGGCGCGGAAGGGTGCATCGGCCTGGACGCGCACGGTGTAGGTGCGGCCGAAGCGGTTGAAGTCGTTGACATAGGTCGAGCCGAGATAGGTCTGCAGCGTGTCGAACACCTCCGTCACGGGCACGCCGAGCTGGCGGGCCTTGGTGCGGTCGATATCGGCATAGAGCTGCGGAACGTTGACCTGGAAGCTCGAGAACATGCCGGCGATCTCCGGCGCGGTCGCGGCCTTGGCCATGAAGGCCTTGGTCGCCTCGTCGAGCGCGGCATAGCCCAGTCCGGCGCGATCCTCGATCTGCAGCTTGAAGCCGCCGATCGTGCCGAGGCCCTGGACGGGCGGCGGCGGGAACATCGCGATGAAGGCTTCCTTGATCCCTGAGAATTCCTTGTTGAGCTGCATCGCGATGGCGTTGCCGCTCAAGGACGGGTCCTTGCGGTCATGGAATGGCTTCAGGCCGACGAAGACGATGCCGGAGTTGGACGAGTTGGTGAAGCCGTTGATCGAGAGGCCGGGGAAGGAGATGGCGTTCTCGACGCCCGGATGCTTCAGCGCGATCTCGTCCATGCGGCGGATGACATCCTCCGTCCGGTCGAGGGTTGCGGCATCCGGCAACTGGGCGAAGCCGACGAGGTACTGCTTGTCCTGGCCCGGCACGAAGCCTGACGGCACGGCCTTGAACAGCACGCCGGTCGCTCCGAGCATGACGACATAGACCGCGAGCATCACCGCGCGATGCGAGATCACCCGGCGCACGCCGCCGCCATAGGCCTCCGACGAGCGGTTGAAGAAGCGGTTGAAGGCGCGGAAGAACCAGCCGAACAGCTTGTCCATGGCCCGCGTCAGCGCATCCTTCGGGGCGTGATGGCCCTTGAGCAGGAGCGCAGCCAGCGCCGGCGAGAGCGTCAGCGAGTTGATCGCCGAGATCACCGTCGAGATCGCGATGGTCAGCGCGAACTGGCGGTAGAACTGACCGGTCAGGCCCGAGATGAAGGCGAGCGGCACGAAGACCGCGACCAGCACCAGCGCGATCGCGATGATCGGGCCGGAGACCTCGCGCATCGCCTTGTAGGTGGCTTCGCGCGGCGAAAGACCGTTCTCGATATTGCGCTCGACATTCTCGACCACGACGATCGCGTCGTCGACGACAATGCCGATGGCGAGCACCAGCCCGAACAGGCTCAGCGCATTGATCGAGAAGCCGAGAAGGTACATCACCGCGAAGGTGCCGACGACCGAGATCGGCACCGCGACGAGCGGGATGATCGAGGCGCGCCAGGTCTGCAGGAAGACGATGACGACGAGCACGACGAGCGCGACCGCCTCCAGCAGCGTCGAGATCACCGCCTTGATCGAGGCGCGGACGAACTGGGTGGTGTCGTAGACGATCGAATAGTCCACGCCCTCGGGCATGTTCTGCTTGATCTCGCGCATCGTCTCCTGGACGCGGTCGGCGATCGCGATGGCGTTCGAGCCCGGCGCCTGGAAGACCGGCACGGCGACGGCCGACTTGCCGTTGAGCAACGAGCGCAGCGCATAGTCGGCGCCGCCGAGTTCGATGCGGGAGATGTCCTTCAGCCGGACGACCGCGCCGTCGGCCGCGGTCTTGACGATGATCTCGCCGAATTGCTCCTCGTTCTGGAGGCGGCCCTGCGCGTTCACCGAAAGCTGGAGGTCGAGGCCCGGCGCATTCGGCGAGGCGCCGATGACGCCGGCCGCGGCCTGGACGTTCTGGGCGCGGATCTCGCGCACGACGTCGCCGGGCGAGAGCCCGTGCTCGGCAACCTTCTGCGGGTCGAGCCAGACGCGCATCGAATAGTCGCCCGAGCCGAAGAGCTGGACCTGGCCGACGCCGTCGATGCGGGCGAGCCGGTCCTTGACGTTCAGCACCGCGTAATTGCGCAGATAGGTCATGTCGTAGCGGCCGTTCGGCGAGGTGATGTGCACCACCATCGTCAGGTCGGGCGAGCTCTTGACCGTGGTGACGCCGAGCCGGCGCACCTCCTCGGGCAGGCGCGGTTCGGCCTGGCTGACGCGGTTCTGGACGAGCTGCTGGGCCTTGTCCGGGTCGGTGCCCAAGCGGAAGGTGACGTTCAGCGTCATCACCCCGTCCGTCGTCGCCTGGCTCGACATGTAGAGCATGCCTTCGACGCCGTTGATCTGTTCCTCGATCGGCGTCGCCACCGTTTCGGCGATCACACGGGGGCTGGCGCCGGGATATTGCGCCCGCACGACGACCGTCGGCGGGACGACTTCGGGATATTCCGAGATCGGCAGAGCCCTGATCGAGAGCAGCCCTGCCAGGAAGATCAGGACGGAGAGGACCGCCGCGAAGATCGGCCGGTCGATGAAGAATTTCGAGAGGTTCATGGATAGCGCCCCTTCGGAGCGGATAGGTCATTGGACAAAACGCCGTCATGCTCGGGCTTGACCCGAGCATCTCGTGCCGGAGGAAGCTCCTTCAGCCTCATCCTGCCTGAGTTTCTCGGGTCTGCGCTCCGCTTCGCCCGAGAATGACGGCGGTGATTTTCAGCGTTGCGCGAGCTCGGTCGCGGGCTTCCTGAGTTCGCTCTTCTGCGCCATCGGCACCGGCTCGGGCGCGACGGTCGCGCCGGGTCGCACGCGCTGGAGGCCGTTGACGACGATGCGCTCGCCGGGCTTCAGGCCCGCATTGACGACGCGCAGGCCGTCATGGGCGGCGCCGAGCGAGACCTCACGCCAGGCGGCCTTGGCGTCGTCGCCGATGACGAAGACGAACTTCTTGTTCTGGTCGGTGCCGACGGCGCGCTCGTTGATGACGAGCTGCTGCTCGGCCTTGGCTTGGCCGAGCTGGACCCGGACGAACTGGCCGGGCATGAGCTTGCCGTCGGGATTGTCGAGCCGGGCGCGCACCCTGACCGTGCCGCTGGCGCCGTCGATGCCATTGTCGACGAAGTGCAGCTTGCCGCTGAACTGCGCGGCCTGCGCCGTCGCCGTGGTCAGCCGGACCGGGATCTGCTCCAGCGCGCGCGAACCCTCCGGCAGCGAGGCCAGCGCATCGAGCACGCTGCGCTCGTCGGCGTTGAAGGCGGCGTAGATGGGGTCGACCGAGAGCAGCGATGTCAGGACCTGGCCACCCGCCGCGATCAGGTTGCCGACGGTGACGTCGAGCCGGCCGATGCGGCCGCTGATCGGGGCACGGATCTGGGTATAGTCGAGATTGAGCTGCGCCGTGCGGCGGGCGGCCTCGGCGACCTGGAGATTGGCCTGCGCCTCCCGCAGATTGTTGACGCGGGTGTCGATATCGCGCTGGGAAAGGTTGCGGGTCGCCAGCAATTGCTGGCCACGCTCGTTCTCGCTTTCGGCAAGGGCGACGCGTGCCTTAGCGCCCTGCACCTGCGCCTCGGCCCGCTGGAGATCGGCGAGATAGGGCGCCTGGTCGATGCTGACGAGCAGGTCGCCCTGCTTCACCAGATTGCCCTCGCGGAAATGCACGGCCTCGACGACGCCGGCGACGCGCGAGCGCAGTTCGACGCGCTCGATCGCCTCCAGACGGCCGGAGAATTCGGCCCAGGGCACGATCTCGCGGGCTTCGACGGTCGCGACGGAGACGGGGATAGCGGGCGGAGCCACAGGGGCGGTATCGCCCTGAGCGCGCGTGCCGGAGAGGGTGAAGACCGCGACGGCGCTCAGTGCGACGGAGGCGGTAAGGCCGGCCAAAAGGCCGCGACGGTTCGTTCCCTGAAACATGGGGTCGGTCCTTGCTTGAAAATGCTGCGAAGTGTTCGAAAGAGGGGAGCGCTAGGAGGGCGCGGTCCGTTCGTAGAAGGCAGCGATCTCGCCGCAGCTCTTGCAGAGACAGGAGCCTTCCTCGGCCGCGTCCGCATAGGCCTGCGGCCAGCGCGTCGGCGCGCTGAACTCGACATGGCGGACGGCGATGCCGGCCTGGCCGAGGCGATCGGCATATTGCGCGGCTTCGTCGCGCATCGGGTCGTCCTGCCCACTGATCAGCAGGGCCGGCGGCAGGCCAGCGAGGCGGGTCGCCTGGAGCGGGGCGGCGTAAGGATGGGCGGCGCGCTCGGGCGTGCCGAGATAATCGGCCCAGCCATCGGCCCAGCGGCAACCGACCGGGCCGGCCTGCACGTCACGGAGTGAGGCTGTGCCGAGGCAGGCATCCAGCATCGGCGAGAACAGGATCTGACCGGCGAGCGCCGGGCCGCCGCGATCGCGCGCCATCATGGCCAGCGCCGCGGCAAGATTGCCGCCGGCTTCCTCGCCGGCGATGTAGAGCGGTGCGCCGCGCGTCGCCCAGCGATTGCGCCCCCTGGCGAGAGCCTCGAGCGCTGCATAGATGCGCTCCAGCGTCTCGGGGAAACGCCGGACCGGTGCGAGCGGGTAGGAGAGCGAGAACACGACCGCGCCGGCTTCCGTCAGGGCCGTGGCGACGGCCTGCCCCTCGGCCGGCGAGCCGCTGTTGAAGTGGCCGCCATGCAGGTGCAGCACGAGCCCGGCATTGTCCGGAACCTCGGCGGGAACGTAGAGCCGGCCGGTGAAGCTCTCTCCACGGGCGCTCAAGGTTTCCTCCCGCCAGAAGACGGAGAGGACCGGTTGCAGTTTCTGCGCGGCGATCGCGGGCATGACGCACCTTCGCTGTTGCGTTGCAGCACGAGATAGTGAATCGGCATTCTGGAATAAATACGCTATCCGCTCATTCATTGTTCACGTATGGAAACAATCCGAGGGCATATGGACCAGCTTGCCGCGATGCGGGCCTTCGTGCGGGTCGTCGAGACCGGGACCTTCACGCGCGCCGCCGATCTCCTGGACATGCCGAAGCCGACCGTCACCAAGCTGATCCAGCAATTGGAGGCGCATCTGCGCGCCAAGCTGCTGAACCGGACGACGCGGCGCGTGACCGTGACCATGGACGGCGCGGCCTATTACGAGCGGGCGCTGCGCCTGCTCGATGAACTCTCCGAGCTCGATGCCAGCCTCACGCTGGCGCAGGCGCGGCCGAGCGGGCGGCTGCGTGTCGATTGCAGCTCGTCGCTCGCGGTCTCGGTGATCATCCCGGCTCTGCACGAGTTCCACGCGCGCTATCCCGATATCCAGCTCGACCTCGGCTTGAGCGACCGGCCGGCCGACCTGATCGGCGAGAACCTCGATTGCGCCGTGCGGGCCGGCGAGATCGTCGACCAGAGCCTGATCGCAAGGCGGATCGGCGAGATGCAGCTCATCACCTGCGCGACGCCGGATTATCTCGCCCGCTTCGGCACCCCGATCCACCCGCGCGATATCGAGAACGGGCACCAGATCGTCGCCTATCGCCCTGCGCTCGGCGGGCGGGTCCTGCCGCTGGTCTACCAGAACCGCACGGAGACGATCGAGGTCAGCGGGCGCTACACGATCGCGCTCAATGACGGCATGGGCTATCTCGCGGCCGGGCTCGCCAGCCACGGCATCATGCAATTGCCGACCTTCATGGCCCGCGTGCCGATCGCGGATGGACGGCTGGTGCCACTCTTGCTGGACTGGTGCGCGGCGCCGAAGCCGCTGCACATCGTCTATCCGCAGAACCGCCATCTCAGCAACAAGGTGCGCGTCTTCGTCGACTGGCTGGCGGAGCTGTTCGCGCGCGACGAGTTCGTCCTGTCGCGCGGCGCGGGCTTCCCGGCTGGCTGCAAGCCGTCGCTCCTGCCGGCGATGCCGGGGCCGAGCCCCAGCCGGGCCGATCAGCTCTCTTCGAGCAGCAGCGCGTAGATGTCCTCGCCGCCCGCGGCATTGCGGATGCGCTCGCGGATCTCGGCCGGGCGCAGGCGCTTGGCGATGCAGGCCAGGGCGTCGATGCGGCCCTTGCCGCCGTTCACGGGCGTCAGCACGAGGCAGACGAGATCGACCGGTGCGCCGTCGATCGCTTCATAAGCGACGGGCTTCTCCAACCGTGCCAGCAGGCCGAAGGGCTCGGCGAGGCCTTCGACGGGCGCATGCGGCATCGCCAGCCCGCCGCCGACGCCGGTGGAACCCAGCGCCTCTCGGCGGTTCAGTGCATCGAGGATCACAGCTTCAGGCAAGGCGAGCTGCTCGGCCGCCTTCTTGGCGAGGGCGCGGAACAGGGCCGCCTTGTTCGCGGCGGCGAGCCTGACGATGGAACGCGGGCGGATGATGTCGGATGGGATCATGGGTCAGTCTGTGCGGTGGGCGGGTCTCACTCGGCTTCGCGGAGGCGATAGCCGACGCCGGTCTCGGTGGTGATGTATTGCGGCTGGTCGGGGATGCGCTCGATCTTCTGGCGGAGCTGCCGGACATAGACGCGCAGGTACTGGACATCGGCCGAGGCGCCCCAGACCTGCTTCATCAGGAACTGGTGGGTCAGCACCTTGCCGGCATGCTGCACGAGGATGCGCAGGATGTCGTATTCCTTGGGCGAGAGCTTCACCTCGTGGTCGCCCAGCCTGACGATGCGCTTGACGAGGTCGACCGAGAGCTCGCCGGTCTGGAAGATCGGCTTCTCGCCCTGCTGCTGGAGCTTGTGGCGCAATGCCACGCGCAGGCGCGCTGCCAGTTCCTTCATGCCGAAGGGCTTGGTGACGTAGTCGTCCGCGCCATTCTCCAGGGCGTCGACGATGCCGGCCTCGTCGGTCCGGCTCGACAGGATGACGATCGGGAGGGCCAACGCCTCCGCGCGCCATTTCTGGAGCAATTCCTGACCGGACATATCGGGCAGGCCGAGATCGAGGATGACGAGATCGGGCAATTCCTCGGCGATGCGCTCGATCGCCTCGCGTGCGGTGGCGGCCTCGCGGATGGCATAGCCCTCGGTCGAGAGGCCGACGCGCAGCAGGCGGCGGATCGCCGGCTCGTCGTCCACGACCAGCACCTTGATGTCCGTTGCCGTCATAATTGTGGTTCCAATGGCTTGGGCTGGCTGTCGGCGGGCATGCGGATGGTGAAGACCGCGCCGCTGCGATCCGTCCGGTTCGCGGCCGTGATCGTGCCGCCCATCGCGTCGACGAAACCGCGGCAGATGGCGAGGCCAAGACCGGTTCCGGCGCGGACCTGATCGCCCTTGCGGACGCGGTAGAAGCTGTCGAAGACGCGTTCGAGATCGGAAGGCGGCAGGCCAGGGCCTTCGTCGGTCACCGTCACCAGGATCTCGCGGCCGTCCTGTCGGGCGCGGATGGCGATGGCGCTGCCGGCGGGCGCATATTTCGCGGCGTTGTCGAGCAGGTTGAACAGCACCTGCTCGAACAGGACGGGGTCGAGCCTGAGCATCGGCAGGTCGTCGGGCAGGGCGGTCTCGATGCCGTGGCCGGCGGTGATCTTCGCGGCGCGGCGGAGCGCACTACCGACCACGTCGGCGACATCGACCAGCGCCGCATTGGGCTCCATCGCGCCGGATTCGATCCGGGTCATGTCGAGAAGATTGGCGATGAAGCGGTTGAGCCGCTCGGATTCGTCGATCACCGTCGCGAGCAGGGCGGTGCGATCCTCTTCCGGCAGAGCGCTGCGATAGTCGCGCAAGGTGCCGGCTGCGCCCATGATCGAGGCCAATGGCGTCTTGAGATCATGCGAGATCGAGGTGAGGAGCGCCGAGCGCAGGCGGTCGGCCTCGGCAGCGAGCTTGGCCCGGTCGACATCGGCGACGAGCTGGATGCGCTCGATGGCGACGGCCGCCTGGTCCGCCAGAGCATCGAGCAGGCGTTGCTGCTCCGGCGTCAGCAGCGGGCCTTCCTTGTCGTCGTCTAGACCGATCACGCCGATGGCGGTGCGGCCGGTGCGCAGGGGGAGGTAGAGCCGCTTGGCGCCGGGCAGAGTGTCGGCGCCGCGCCCGGCCGGGCGGTCATGCTCCCAGGCCCAGCGCGCGGCGGCGATATCGGCATCGACCAGCGTGTCATCGGGCGGATAGCCGGCGCGAACGTCGAGCGTGCCCTCGTCGGGCATCAGGATGACGACGCGCAGATGCAGCATCGAGGCGATCTGGAAGGCACTGGCCCAGAGCACGTCGTCGAGCGTGCCGGTGCCGGCGAGCTTCTTCGAGAAGAGATAGAGATCCTCGGTGGTGCGGGCGCGCTGGCGGGCGGCATTGGCCTGGCGCTGGACGCGGGCGGTGAGGTTGGAGGCGATCAGGGCGACGAGCAGGAAGAAGCCGAGCGCGACGACATTCTCGGGATCGGCGATGGTCAGCGTGTAGAGCGGCGCGATGAAGAAGAAATTCAGCGCGAGCGCGCTGAGCAGCGAGGCGAAAAGCGCCGGCCAGAGACCCGCTGTCACGGCGGAAGCGAGGACGGCGGTCAGGAAGACCAGCGCGATGTTGCGCAGGTCCATGATCAGGCTGAGCAGTTCGGCGGCGCCGAGCGCGACCGCGACATAGGCCGCCGCCGCAAGATAGGGCCTGGCCGAGAAGCCGGGCTTGCCGATAGCCGAGACGCCGGCATCCGTGTCAGGCGCCTGCTCGCGCAAGGCGACGACATGAATGCCGATATCGCCGGCGCGACCGATCAGTTCATGCGAGACGGAAGGCTTCAGCCATTCGCGCCAGCGCGGCTTGGCCGGCTTGCCGACGATGATCTGGGTGACGTTGCCGGAGGCGGCATGGCGGAGGATCTCGCCGGCCACGTCCTGTCCCGGCAATGTGACGGACTCGGCGCCGAGCTGTGCCGCGAGCCGGAGCGCATTGGCGATGCGGGTCTTCGCCGCTTCCGGCAGGTTCGCTGCCTGCGGCGTCTCGACATAGAGCGCGCTCCAGGGCGCGCGCAGGCGGTCGGCCTGCCGCTTGGCGTGGCGGATCAGGGCGGGGGCCCCGGCGCTGTCGTCGATGCAGACCAGGATGCGCTCGCCCGCTGCCCAAGGCCCGGAGATCGCGTGTTCCTGCATATGGCTGAGGAGCTGGTCGTCGACCCGTTGCGCGGTGCGGCGCAGCGCGAGTTCGCGCAGCGCCGTCAGATTGCCCGGCGAGAAGTAGTTGGAGACGGCGCGCTTGGCGGTCTTGCCGAGATAGACCTTGCCCTCTTCGAGCCGCTTGATCAGGTCGGCCGGCGTCAGGTCGATGATCTCGATGTCGTCGGCGCGGTCGACGATCGAGTCCGGCACGGTCTCGCGCACGCGGATGCGAGTGATCTGGGCGACGACGTCGTTCAGGCTCTCGACATGCTGGATGTTGAGCGTGGTGTAGACGTCGATGCCGCGCGCGAGCAGCTCCTCGACATCGAGGTAGCGCTTGGGATGGCGGCTGCCAGGTGCGTTGGTATGGGCGAGTTCGTCGACGAGAACGAGGGCAGGGCGGCGTGCCAGGATCGCGTCGAGGTCCATCTCGTCGAGGGCGCGGCCCTTGTAGTCGACGAGCCGGCGCGGGACGATCTCGAAGCCGTCGACCAGCGCCTGCGTCTCGCTGCGGCCGTGGGTCTCGACGACGCCGATCACGACATCGACGCCTTCGGCCCGGCGGGCGCGTCCGGAGGTCAGCATCTCGTAGGTCTTGCCGACGCCCGGCGCCGCGCCGAGGAATATCTTCAGGCGGCCGCGGCCTTCGCGCTGGGCGCTGGCCAGCAGCGCCTCCGGTGAGGGGCGGCCTCTGGTCTCGCGATGGCTGTCGGCTAGGGTCATGCGGTCCGCAGGGGAAAGCGGCGGCGCCTCGTGCGCCGCCGGGGTCTTTGTGTCAGCGCCGGGCGACGCCGTCGAGAGCAAGGTTCAGCGCGAGCACATTGACGACGGGCTCGCCGATGAAGCCGAGCTTGCGCCGCTCGACATGGGTATCGACGAGTGCCCTGAGCGTCGCCGGATCGGCATTGCGGGCCTTGGCGACGCGCGCGACCTGGAAATAGGCGGCCTCGGGCGAGATATGCGGGTCGAGCCCGCTGCCGGAGGTCGTGACCAGCTCCATCGGCACCGGCGCGTCCGGGTTCTCCGCCTTGAGCGTCTCGGTCTCGGCCTTGATGCGCTCGATCAGCTTCTGATTGGTCGGGCCGAGATTGGAGCCGCCGGAATTGGCGGCGTTATAGGGCGCGTCGACCGTCTTCGTGCTGTCGTTCGGGTCGGTGCCCACCGTCGCCGAGGGGCGGCCGTGGAAATAGCGTTCGCCCGTGAAGTTCTGGCCGATCAGGCTGGAGCCGATGATCTTGCCGTCCTTCTCGATCAGGCTGCCATTGGCCTGGCGCGGGAAGACGGCCTGGGCGATGCCGGTCGTCGCGAGCGGGTAGGCGAGGCCGGTGATGACGGTCAGCGCGACGATCATCACGAGGGCGGGGCGGATCTGCTTGAGCATGGTTGCGGCTCCTTAGACGAGGCCGATGGCGGTGATGGCCATGTCGATGGCCTTGATGCCGATGAAGGGGACGATGATGCCGCCGAGCCCGTAGACGAGCAGGTTGCGGCTGAGCAGGGCGCCGGCGCCGACCGCACGGTATTTCACGCCCTTCAGCGCGAGCGGGATCAGCGCGACGATGATCAGCGCGTTGAAGATGATCGCGGAGAGAATGGCGCTCTGCGGCGTCTGCAAGCCCATGATGTTGAGCGCGCCGAGCTGCGGATAGAAGGCCAGGAACATCGCCGGGATGATGGCGAAATACTTGGCGACGTCGTTGGCGATCGAGAAGGTCGTCAGCGCGCCGCGCGTCATCAGGAGCTGCTTGCCGATCTCGACGATCTCGATGAGCTTGGTCGGGTCCGAGTCGAGATCGACCATGTTGCCGGCCTCGCGCGCCGCGACGGTGCCGGTGTTCATGGCGACGCCGACATCGGCCTGAGCCAGTGCGGGGGCGTCGTTGGTGCCGTCGCCGCACATGGCGACGAGCTTGCCCTTGGCCTGTTCCTCGCGGATCAGCGCGAGCTTGTTCTCGGGGGTGGCCTGGGCGAGGAAATCGTCGACGCCGGCCTCGGCCGCGATTGCTGCGGCGGTCATCGGGTTGTCGCCGGTGATCATCACCGTGCGGATGCCCATGCGGCGCAGTTCCGTGAAGCGCTCGCGGATGCCGCCCTTGACGATGTCCTTGAGGTGGATGACGCCGAGCAGGCGTCCGTCGCGGGCGACGGCGAGCGGCGTGCCGCCGGCCTTGGCGATCTCGGCGGCGATGGCCTGGGTCTCGCGCACGGCCTCGGTCCCGGCGCCCTCGACATGTTTCAGGACGGCATCGACCGCGCCCTTGCGGATCTGCGAGCCCTCGAGATCGACGCCGCTCATCCGGCTCTGCGCGGTGAAGGGCACGAAGGTCGCGTGCAGGGAGCCCATGTCGCGGGCGCGGATGGCGTATTTCTCCTTGGCAAGCACGACGATCGAGCGGCCTTCCGGCGTCTCGTCGGCGAGCGAGGCGACTTGCGCCGCATCGGCCAGTTCCTGCTCGCTGACGCCACGCACCGGGCGGAACTCGGTCGCCTGGCGGTTGCCGAGCGTGATCGTGCCGGTCTTGTCGAGCAGCAGCGTGTCGACGTCGCCGGCGGCCTCGACGGCGCGGCCGGACATGGCGAGCACGTTGAAGCGCACGAGCCGGTCCATGCCGGCGATGCCGATGGCCGAGAGCAAGGCACCGATCGTGGTCGGGATCAGCGTGACGAAGAGCGCGACCAGCACGACGACCGGGATATAGCCGCCGGCATAGGTGGCGAAGCTCGGGATCGTCACGGTCGCGAGCACGAAGATCAGCGTCATGCCGGCGAGCAGGATGTTGAGCGCGATCTCGTTCGGCGTCTTCTGGCGCTCGGCGCCCTCGACCAGCGCGATCATGCGGTCGATGAAGGTGGAGCCGGCAGCGGCAGTGATGCGCACGCGGATCCAGTCGGAGAGCACCTGCGTGCCGCCGGTCACGGCCGAGCGGTCGCCGCCGGATTCGCGGATCACCGGAGCGGATTCGCCGGTGATCGCGGCCTCGTTGACCGAGGCGACGCCCTCGATGACTTCGCCATCGGAGGGGATGATGTCGCCGGCCTCGACCAGCACGACATCGCCGACCTTCAGCGAAGTGCCGGGGACGAGCCGGAACTGGCTGCGATCATCGCCCGAGAGCAGCTTGGCTTCGGTCTCGGAGCGCGTCTTGCGCAGCGAGTCGGCCTGGGCCTTGCCACGCCCCTCGGCCACCGCTTCCGCGAAATTGGCGAAGAGCACGGTGAACCACAGCCAGATCACGATCTGGAAGGAGAAGCCGAGATTGGCGCCTCCGGTGGCGAGGTCCTTGACGAAGAGGACGGTGGTCAGCGCCGAGACCACGGCGACGACGAACATCACCGGGTTGCGGGCGAGGCTGCGCGGGTCGAGCTTGCGGAAGGCGTCGGCAAGGGCCGGCAGCAGGATGCGGGCGTCGATCAGGCTCGCGGATTTGGACGGGCTCATAAGAGGCTCCAGCGGAGGGGTGTAGGGTCCGGCTCAGGCGGCGACGAGGCCGGCGAGCGCACGGACGAGCAGCAGGACGAGGAACAGCGCGACCGTCAGGCCGAGGATGAGGGTGGCAGGGCGCGGGGGCGCCCTGTCCGTTCCCTTGGAGGTGGCATCGCGGTGGACGGCCTCGCGACGCAATTGGCGCAGGCAGCTTGCCATGATGGCCTCCTCAGAAGCTCTGGCCGGCGAGCATCGCGAGATGCTCGACGATCGGGCCGACGGCCAGCGCCGGGAAGAAGGTCAGGCCGCCGACGATCAGGATGACGCCGACGAGCAGGCCGACGAAGAGCGGGCCGTCGGTCGGGAAAGTTCCGGCCGAGGCGGGCACGGATTTCTTCGCGGCGAGCGATCCCGCGATGGCGAGCGCCGGGATGATGACCAGGAAGCGGCCGACCAGCATCGTGATGCCGAGCGTGGTGTTGTACCAGAGCGTGTTCGCCGAGAGGCTGGCGAAGGCCGAGCCGTTGTTCGCTGCCGCCGAGGTATAGGCGTAGAGAATCTCGGAGAAGCCATGCGGCCCGCTATTGCCGACGGAGGCGACCGCGCCGGGCAGGACCACGGCGATCGCGGTGAAGACCAGCATGCCGGCCGGCAGGCAGAGGATGGCGAGCATCGCCATCTTGACCTCGCGGGCCTCGATCTTCTTGCCGAGATATTCCGGCGTGCGGCCGACCATCAGGCCGGCGACGAAGATCGCCAGGACGACGAAGAGGACGATGCCGTAGAAGCCGGCGCCCACGCCGCCGACGATGACCTCGCCGAGCTCCATGTTGATCAGCGGGATCATGCCGCCGAGCGCGGTGAAGCTGCCATGCATGGCGTTGACCGCGCCGCAGGAGGCCGCCGTGGTGACGACGGCGAAGAGGGCGGAAAGCGGGATGCCGAAGCGCATCTCCTTGCCCTCCAGGTTGCCGCCCTGAAGGCCGAGCGACTGGACCAGCGGATTGCCTGATGCTTCCGCCCAGTAGCAGACGGCGATGCCGGCGATGAACAGCACGCCCATGGCCGAGAGGATCGCCCAGCCCTGGCGCTCGTTGCCGACCATCCGGCCGAAGACATTGGTCAGCGCCGCGCCGATCGCGAAGATCGAGACCATCTGGAGGAGATTGGTGATGGCGTCGGGATTCTCGAAGGGATGGGCCGAGTTGGCGTTGAAGAAGCCGCCGCCATTGGTGCCCAGCATCTTGATCGCGAGCTGGGAGGCGACAGGGCCGCGTGCGATGGTCTGCTGCGCGCCCTCCAGCGTTGTCGCCGTGACCGACGGGTCGAGCGTCTGCGGGACGCCGAGGGCGACATAGGCCAGCGTCAGCAGGATGCAGAGCGGCAGCAGAATGTAGAGGGTCGCGCGGGTCAGATCGACCCAGAAGCTGCCGACCGATTTGGCCGAGGCGCGGGCGAAGCCACGGATCAGAGCGACGGCGATGGCGATGCCGGTCGCGGCGGAGACGAAGTTCTGCACGGTCAGGCCGAGCATCTGCGTGAGATAGGACATGGTGCTTTCGCCGCCATAGCCCTGCCAGTTGGTGTTGGTGACGAAGCTCACCGCCGTGTTGAAGGCGAGATCGGGCGCGACTGTGCCCATGCCGTCCGGGTTCAGCGGCAGCAGGCCCTGGACGCGCTGCAGCCCGTAGAGCAGCAGGAGGCCGGCGAGGTTGAACAGCAGCAGCGCCACGGCGTAGCCGCTCCAGTGCTGCTCTTCGCGCTCATGCGTGCCGGCAAGCGCATAGAGCCCGCGCTCGATCGGTGCGAGCACCGGCGAGAGGACAGTGCGCTCGCCGTTGAAGACGCGGGTCATATAGCCGCCGAGCGGCTTCACCAAGGCGAGCACGATCGCGCAGAAGAGGAGGATCTGGATCCAGCCATAGAGTGTCATGGGAAGGCTTTCTCAGCTCGCGCCGGCGCTCAGAAGCGCTCGGGGCGCAGCAGCGCATAGGTGAGATAGACGAGCAGGACCGCAGTCACCGCGCCGCCGAGGAGATAGTCGACGAACATGGGGGGCTCCTTCAGAGCGCGTTGCAGGCCGAGACATAGGCGAGCGCGGCTGCGAAGAAGCCGAGCGCGAGCGCGAGCATGGCGATATCCATTGCCGTGGTCCTTTCGACCGGGCGTTACCGATGGGTCGACGCGCGCGGACCCACCTTCGCGGGGAAGGCGAGGACGCAAGCAGATCGACCATGGCGGGGATTATCGTGCTGGCGGCATAGCCGTTCGAGACGGCCGGCGGCGTCGCAGAATAGGAATTTTATAGGAATTCGGAGAGGCCGCGGGTGCGCGGCCTTCAGGCGTGAGGCGTGTCGGACCGGACGATATTGGGCTTTCGCGCCACGGCGGTGGGCCGTTCGATCGATAGGGTCACCTCCGGCGCGCCGTCTCCGCGATGCAGATCGGCAAGGCTGTCGTTCAGAACTCTGTCGGCAGCGGTCCGGCGGTAGTTGAAGCGCAGATAGTCGTGCCAGGTCGGCGTGCGGAAGCTCTCGGTCCAGACGGTGATGTCGTGGAGATTACGCGTCAGGATCCAGCGGCGCGCGCCGTTGCGTCCCTGCGCGCGCCGGCGCTGCAGCATCAGGGCAAGGAAGGCTTCGACCTGATCGGGAGCGATCCGGTACTCGATCTTGACGGCGATCGGCCCGCTGCGCGGCTTCAGGTCGAGGCCCAGCGCCGGTGCTTCGAAGCTATCGGGTGTCGAGACGTCGGAATCCTTGCGCTGATGGATCGGCAGGAGGAAGCCGAGGAGGGCGACGCCGAGGGAGGCCGCCGTCGACACCTGCAAGGCGAAGCTCAGGGAGTAGCTCTCGGTGACCATGCCCCAGAGCCAGCTGCCCACGGCCAGCCCGAGCGAAGTGAGGGCGTAGTAGAGCGAGATCGTCCGGCCGACGACCCAGCGGGGGCTTGCCCATTGCACGCTGATGCTCAGGCCCGACCAGCCCAGGACCCAGCCGGCGCCGCCGAGCATCAGTGCGATGGCCGCTACGGCCGGCGTATGCGTCAGCGAGAGGCAGAGCGTGCAGGTCGCGCAAGCCGTGCAGGCCAGCTTCAGCATCTGCTCGTCCGACAGCTTGCGCCGGAGCGTCGTCGAGAAGAGGCCGGCCAGCAGCGCGCCGGCGCCGAAACCCGCCATCAGCGTGCCGTAGGCGATCGCGCCCTGCTTGAGCTGATCGCGGACCACCAGGGGCAGCAAGGCGAGGATCGCGATGCCGGCGAAACCGAAGAGGAAGCCGCGTCCGAGCGCAGTTTTGATCTCCGAGGACAGGGAGGTGAAGCGGATGCCGTCGGAAATCGCCGTCAGCATCGCTTCAGGCGGCAGGCGCGGGACCGGAACCTTCCATCGGGAGCGCCAGACCACGGCGAGCGGCGCGAGATGGCCGAGCGTATAGAGGCAGAAGGCCGTCAGCGGGCCGAAACTCGCCAGGATGATGCCGCCGAGCGCCGGCCCGACGCTGCGCACGGTGTTGAAGCCGACCGATGTCAGCGTCACCGCCGCCGCGAGATCCTTGCGATCGACGATATCGCCCACCGAGGCTTGCCACGCCGGATCGTTGAAGGCGATGCCGCAGCCGGCGAGAAAGCTGAAGAACAGGATGACCCAGGGATTGATCATGCCGAGCGCGACGAGGATCGTCAGCGCCGCGGCGGTCACGGTCATCAGGGTGCGGGCGGCCAGCATCACCTTGCGGCGATTGAAATTGTCGACGATGGCCCCGGCGAAGATCGACAGGATGAAGGCCGGCAGGTTCGTCGCGGCCTGCACCAGCGCGACCATCACGCTCGATGGCGTAATCGTCGCCATCAGCCAGCTCATGGCGATGGTCTGGATCAGCCACCCCAGTCCTGAGATCAGCCCGGCGAGCCAGATCGCGCGGAACGTGACATTCCTGAGAGGCGCAAACGGCCCGGTGCCTGCCGCGGGCTTCCGCACATCGATGACTCCGCTCATTCCGACGTCTGCTCCAGGGCCGCCGGCATGGGTTCCGAGCGTGATTCTGGAACCTTATGTCATGATTTCCGTCTGGAAGGCCTGATTTTCCGGCATGGACGACCTGCGGGGAGACGGATGTTCTCCGTCGCGCGGGCTGGCATGGCGCTGGTCCGGCGCGACATTCGCGTGCCGTTCCGGCTACCGTGCGCGGCAGCCTGGTCGAGATGGTCCGAGAGCGTCGAAGATGTCGTGAGGGTAGCGAATGGTGCCCCTGGCCGGGATCGAACCAGCACTCCTTGCGGAACTCGATTTTGAGTCGAGCGCGTCTACCAATTCCGCCACAGGGGCCCTTTGCAGGCGGGGCGGACTATAGCGATCGGCGAATGCCGGTCAATCGCCGGTGCGGCTATTCCCGCAGGTTTTGGCGGGCGATCTGCGCTGGGCGCGGCGTTGGAGGCGAATAGCGGACGAGATGGTATGAAAACACGCCCTTCGGAGGCGCGGAAGCCGTTGCGTCACCGGCAGCCTCATGCTCTAGAGCCGCCATGCTCAAGCGCCTCTACGAATGGACGATGTCGCTCGCCGCCCGGCCGCGGGCGGAGATCTGGCTGGCCGTGGTCGCCTTCGTCGAAAGCTCCTTCTTTCTGATCCCGGCCGACGTGCTGTTCGTGCCGATGGCGCTAGCCCGACCGCAGCGGGCCTATCGGCTGGCCTTGGTCGCAACGCTGTTCTCGGTGCTCGGCGGTATCGCCGGCTATGCGATCGGCTATTACGCCTTCGAAGCGCTGGCGAAACCGGTGCTCGCCTTCTACGGCAAGCTCGGTGCCTTCGAGACGCTCAAGGCCTGCGCCGGACCGGATACCACGCTGATCCTGCTGACGACCTCGGGTCTCGCCCATCTGCCGCCGATCAAGGTGGTGACGATCCTGGCCGGCGCCGTCCATATCGGGCTGACCTTCTTCGTCATCTCCTGCGTGCTGGCGCGCGGGGCGCGCTTCTTCGCGCTCGCCTTTTTGCTCAGGCGCTATGGCGACACGATCCGCCATTTCATCGAACGTCGCCTGAAAGTGATCGCGGTCGTGGGCGCAGCCCTGCTGATCCTGCTTTATTTCGGCCTCAAGCTCGTCGCAGGGTCTGGCCAGCTTTTCTCCTGCTGAGCCCGCCATGACCGCCTCACTAGCCGCTGCCCCCGCTTCACGCCGCCTGCCGAATTCGCGGCAGCTGATCGCTCTCATCGGTGTGGTCAGTCTGGCGCTGATCGCCGGGGCGTGGTTCTTCGAGCTCGTCCTACACCTGCGCCCCTGCAAGCTCTGCCTCGAGCAGCGCGCGCCGCATTATGCCGCGATCGGACTCGCGCTCGTGGGGCTGGCGCTGGCGCGCTCGCCGCGGTTGCAATGGCTCGTCCTGCTGGGTCTCGCCGGTTTGATGGCGTGGAGCACGGGGCTCGGTGTCTACCATGCCGGCGTCGAATGGGGCTGGTTTATGGGGCCGAACGATTGTGGTGGCGCGGCTTCGGCCGCGGCCGGCATGCAGGACTTCATGAAGCAATTGCAGACGACGCGGATCGTTGCCTGTTCGGAAGCCGCGTGGCGCTTCCTAGGGCTGTCGCTTGCCGGCTGGAACGCGCTGGCCTCGGCCGGGCTCTTCCTGCTCGCCGTGTTCGGATTGCTGCGCGGGAAGACGGCCGCGTAGGCCTTACGGTTCCAGCTCGGAATCCCAATAGAGATAGTCCAGCCAGCTCTCGTGGAGATAGTTCGGCGGGAAGAGCTTGCCGTTGCGGTGGAGGTCGTTGACCGTCGGCGCATAGGGCTTCTGGGCGGGGAACATCTCGACGGCGGCCGGCATCTTGTCGCCCTTGCGCAGGTTGCAGGGCGAGCAGGCGGCGACGACGTTCTCCCAGGTTGTCAGGCCGCCTTTGGAGCGGGGAATGACGTGGTCGAAGGTCAACTCGTCGCGCGTATTGCAGTACTGGCAGGCGAAGCGGTCGCGCAGGAAGACGTTGAAGCGGGTGAAGGCCGGGGTCCGCGAGGGCTTGATATAGCTCTTGAGCGAGACAACCGAAGGCAGCCGCATGTCGAAGCTCGGGCTGCGGACCACGGTGTCGTATTCGGAGACGATGTTGACGCGGTCCATGAAGACCGCCTTGATCGCATCCTGCCAGCTCCAGAGCGACAGGGGGTAGTAGCTGAGCGGCCGGAAATCGGCGTTCAGCACCAAGGCCGGACAGCCGTCCGGCGACGCCATCGGATGCATCACATGCGCCGTCAAACCCGTCGCACCTCCGCTTCATCGAGCGGGACGAATCCCGCTTGAGGATCAATGTAAGCGCGAGACGACAGGAATGTGAAGGAACTTGTTGCGACCGCAACGAGCGTCTGCGCGCGAATGAGAGTCTTTCTCATCCACGGCAGTCAAACGCCGGATTGTGATGGCTTCCGGTCGGATTTTGGCCGTTCTTGTGCCGCCGGCCTGATCCGCTCAGCGGGTCGGGACGGGCTTCTCGCCGCGATAATCGTAGAAGCCGCGCTTGGTCTTGCGGCCGAGCCAGCCGGCTTCGACATATTTCACCAGCAGCGGGCAGGGGCGGTACTTCGAATCGGCCAGCCCGTCATGGAGCACCTGCATCACCGAAAGGCAGGTATCGAGGCCGATGAAATCGGCGAGCTGGAGCGGGCCCATCGGATGGTTGGCGCCGAGCCGCATGGCGGTGTCGATCGCGTCGACCGAGCCGACGCCCTCATAGAGCGTGTAGACGGCCTCGTTGATCATCGGCAGCAGGATGCGGTTGACGATGAAGGCCGGGAAATCCTCGGAGACCGAGACGGTCTTGTGCAGGTGGCCGACGAGGCTCTTGGCGCGCTCGAAGGTGCCGTCATCGGTGGCGATGCCGCGGATCAGCTCGACGAGCTGCATCAGCGGCACCGGATTCATGAAGTGGATGCCGATGAAGTGCTCCGGGCGATCGGTCGCGGCGGCGAGCCGCGTGATCGAGATCGAGGAGGTGTTCGAAGCCAGGATCGCGTCCGGACGCAGATGCGGGCAGACCGCCGTGAAGATCTTGCGCTTGACCTCCTCGTTCTCGGTCGCGGCCTCGATCACGAGGTCGCAATCGCCGAGATCGGCCAGGCCGACGGCGGGCTTGATTCGGCTGATCGCGGCGCGGCGCTCCTCGTCCGCCAGCGCGCCCTTCGAGACCTGCCGGGCCATGTTGCCGTCGATCGTGGCGAGCGCGGCGTTGATCCGCTCCTCGGCGATGTCGTGCAGCCGGATGTCGAAGCCCGCGGCGGCCGCGACATGGGCGATGCCGTTGCCCATCTGGCCTGCCCCGATGATACCGATCGTCTTGATCGCGTGGTCCGACATGGTTTGATCCCGGATGAACTTTTCAGGCTCCAGCAGGAGCGGAACGGGCCGCCCTGAGGCGGCCCGGAAGCGGTGGAGCCGGCCTTACTTGCCGGCCTTGGCGAGTTCTGCGTCGAGCTCGGGCAGGATGGTGAAGAGGTCGCCGACGAGGCCGTAATCGGCGATCTGGAAGATCGGGGCTTCCTCGTCCTTGTTGATGGCGACGATGACCTTCGAGTCCTTCATGCCGGCGAGATGCTGGATCGCGCCAGAAATGCCGACGGCGATATAGAGCTCGGGCGCCACGACCTTGCCGGTCTGGCCGACCTGCCAGTCGTTCGGGGCATAGCCGGCATCGACCGCAGCGCGCGAGGCACCCATCGCGGCGCCGAGCCTGTCGGCGACGGGCTCGATCACTTTGGTGAAGTTCTCGGAGGAGGCCAGTGCGCGGCCGCCCGAGATGATGATCTTGGCCGAGGCCAGCTCCGGACGGTCGGACTTCGCGACCTCCTCGCCCTTGAAGGACGAATTGCCGGGGTTCTCGGCGGCCGAGACGCTCTCGACGGCGGCCGAGCCGCCTTCGCCCGCCGCCGCGAAGGAGGCGGTGCGGATGGTCAGGAGCTTCTTGGCGTCGGTCGACTGCACCGTCTGGATGGCGTTGCCGGCATAGACCGGGCGCTCGAAGGTGTCGGGCGAGACGATGCCGCTGACATCGGAGACCTGCATCACGTCGAGCAGGGCTGCGACGCGCGGCAGCACGTTCTTGCCGGTCGTGGTCGAGGGCGCGACGATGGCGTCGTAGCCATCAGCGAGCTTGACGATCAGCGCCGCCAGCGGCTCGGCCAGCGCATGGCCGTAAGCGGCGTCATCGGCGAGCAGCACCTTCTCGACGCCGGCGAGCTTGGCGGCGGCATCGGCCGCGCCCTTCGAGCCCTGGCCCGCGACGAGGATGTGGACGGGGCCACCGAGCTTGGCGGCGGCGGTCAGCGCCTTGGCGGTGGCGTCCTTGATCGAGGCGTTGTCGTGTTCGGCGATCAGCAGCGTGGTCATCAGATCACCCCGGCGGTCTTGAGCTTCGAGACGAGTTCGGCGGCATTGGCCACCTTGACGCCGGCGGAACGGCCGGCGGGCTCGACCGTCTTCAGAACCTTGAGGCGCGGGGCGACATCGACGCCCAGCGTCTCGGCCGAGGTCTCATCGAGCGGCTTCTTCTTCGCCTTCATGATGTTGGGCAGCGAGGCATAGCGCGGCTCGTTCAGGCGCAGATCGGTGGTGACGATCGCCGGGAGCTTGAGCGAGACCGTCTGCAGGCCGCCATCGACCTCGCGGGTGACGTCGACCGAGCCGTCGCCGACCACGACCTTCGAGGCGAAGGTGCCCTGGCCCCAGCCGAGGAGGGCGGCGAGCATCTGGCCGGTCTGGTTGCAATCGTCGTCGATCGCCTGCTTGCCGAGGATGACGAGGCCGGGGGCCTCCTGCTCGACGACCTTCTTCAGCAGCTTGGCGACGGCGAGCGGCTCTATGATGCCGTCGACCTTCACCAGGATGCCGCGATCGGCGCCCATGGCGAGGCCTGTGCGGATCGTCTCGGCGGCCTGGGCCGGGCCGATCGAAACCACGACCACCTCGGTCGCCTTGCCGGCTTCCTTCAGACGCAGCGCCTCTTCCACCGCGATCTCGTCGAACGGGTTCATCGACATCTTGACGTTGGCGAGCTCGACGCCTGAACCGTCCGCCTTCACGCGGATCTTCACGTTGTAATCGACAACCCGCTTGACGGGCACCAAGATCTTCATCGTCAGATCACCGTTCAGAAGAGATAAGCTTCGCGCCGCGCTGTCCCTGACAGCAGGACAGCGGCATCGCGGCCCTCGGCTGGAATGCGTTGGGACCGTAACGACGCCCGTTTGCGCTTGTCAACGCCCGTCCAGGCACGGCTCGGGGGCAAAACAGCGCGGCTTCAGCCATGGGCGGGCTTGCGTCCGAACAAGGCGATGCTGCGGTGCACGAAGAGCGGGGTCAACGCGGCGCCCGTCGCCAGGCCGCCCAGATGCGCCCACCAGCCGACATTGCCGTCGGCGCCGAAGATGGCGGCGGCGGCCTGCAGCAGGATCCAGCCACCGAGCGCATAGAGCGCGGGGATGTGGATCGGAATCCAGTTGAAGGCGAGGCCCCAGATCCGGACCTGCGGGTAGATCATCAGATAGGAGGCGATGACGCCGGAGATGGCGCCCGAGGCGCCAATCAGCGGCTGCTGCGAATCCGGGTACATGCCGGCATGGAAGAGCGAACCGCCGAGCCCGCAGAGGAAGAAGAAGGCGAGGAAGCGGCCGTGGCCCATCGCGTCCTCGACATTGTCGCCGAACACCCAGAGGAACAGCATGTTGCCGACGAGATGCGCGAGACTGGCGTGCAGCAGGATGTTGCTGAACAGGGTCGCCCAGGCCGGGACATGGGCAAGCCCTTCCGGCAATTGTGCCGTGCCGAACAGAACCGAGGGAATCATGCCGAAGCCGGCCATGATCGCCAGCTCCGCTTCCTGGCTAGGCCAGAGCTGCAAGGCGATCTGCAGCGCGATGCAGGCGCCGATCAGCCCATAGGTGATGTAGGGCGTTCGCATGAAGCGCAGCGGCACGCCGTCATGCAGGGGGACGAACATGGCTCAGCTCAGCGGTTCTGGCCGGGCACCCAGAGCACGTCGCCGGCTGCCTTGGCATTGAGGAAGCGGGAGGCGACGAACAGGAAGTCCGAGAGGCGGTTGATGTATTTGAGGGCTGGCGCGCCGACCGTCTCGCCCTCGGTCGCGGCAAGCTCGGTCATCAGGCGCTCGGCCCGGCGGCTGACGGTGCGGGCGAGGTGGAGATGGGTCGCGGCCGGCGTGCCGCCGGGCAGCACGAAGGAGCGCAAGGGAGCGAGATCGGCGTTCAACTGGTCGATCTCGGCCTCGATCCGGTCGACCTGGGCCTGGACGATGCGCAAGGGCTCGAAGGCGAGGGGCTTGTCGGTCTCGGGCGTCGAGAGATCGGCGCCGAGATCGAAGAGATCGTTGCTGATCCGGCCGAGCATGGCATCGACCAGGGCGTCTTCGCCGGCCGCATGCAGGCGGGCGAGGCCGACGCAGGCATTGGTCTCGTCGACGGTGCCGTAGGCGGCGACGCGCAGGTCGAATTTGGGCCGGCGCGGGCCGCTCGTCAGCCCGGTCGTGCCGTTGTCGCCGGTGCGCGTGTAGATGCGGTTGAGCTTGACCATGCCACGCTTATAGCGCGGCTTCGGCCGGACGGAAGCGCGTTTACGATGGGGCCGGGCGTCAGAACGTGTAGCCGAGCCGTGCGCCGATATTGGCGGGGCCGCGGCTGCCGGTGCCGGGCTTGTCGGAGCAGCCGACCGTGCTGAAATGCTCGAGCGTGGTGACGAGGCTCCAGCGGTCCGAGAGCCGGAAGCCGAGTGCGGCGGCCTCGCGCGTGCCGGTGTTGCAGCTGAGCGCCAGACGATTCTCCCGGGACGATCAGCCCGGTCTTGCCATCGTTCAAGGCGGCGCCGAGGCTCGCCTCGACGAAGATGTCGCGGGTCACGTCGAAGGTCCAGGTCGCGCCGGCATAGGCATAGCGCGTGCCGTTGAGATTGACGCTCGCGCCCATGTTGAAGCGCGGGATGAACGCCGCTGCGATGCGATCGCTCAGGGGAATGAGGCGCGGCGACAGCAGGTCGGCGCTCAGATTGGGCAGGCCGCTCTCCCGGCCGCCGGGATTGGCGAGGCCGGCGCCGACGCGGGCTTCCCAGGCAGGGGCGGGCGGTTCGGTGGCGGGAGCGTAGCTGGAGACACTGCCGGAGAGGGACCGGGTCTGCGCGGTAGCGGCAGAGGCGGCCAGGCAAACGGCAAGAAGCGGCAACGCGACGCGAACCATGGGCCTTCGAGGGTGAGCGGGTGAAGAGGCGTTAGTGAAGCACACATACTCGTGTCCGGAATGTGGCAAAGCCCGGCAATCCGGGCTTCCGTCCACAGTCGCGAATGTCGCGTGTTCCTTCTATTTCAATAGCTTGCGTGCAGTGTCGCAGGCTCAGCCGTTCCGCCACCACAGCACGATGACGATCAGGACGATGGCGACGAATTGCAGGATGACCCGCAATCGCATCAGCCGCTGCGAGGCGTTCGCACTGCCGCCGCGCAGCATGTTGATCAGCCCGAGCAGGAGCACGACGGCGACGGCGCCGACCGCGACGGATACGAGGGTGTTCGAAAACGTCATGGCGACACGCTTAGGCCGGTGCGAGGGACTTGGCCAGCGCCCTGAGGGCGCTGGCGCCCGTTGGAGCGTGGGTCAGCTCGTCGCAGCCGTCTGGGCGAGCGCGCGGCCGCGGACCGGCATGGAGAGGTCGCCGGCGAGCGCGCGGCTGATCGCGGGCAGGCCATCGAGCAGGTCGGGCACGAAGGCCTGCGACGGGGGCTGGCGCCGCGGCAAGGCATGGAGCGCGGCGGCCATCACGCGCGGATCGCGCTCGCCCTCGCCGGTCTGCGAGGGATCGTAGAGGACGTCGACCAGCTTGAGCTCGTCGGCGCGGCCGGCGCGGATCGCCTGTTCGAGGCGTGGGCGGACGCGCGGGACGATCAGGGCCGGTTTGTCGAAGGAGAGGATCTCGCAGAAGGTGTTGTAGCCGCCCATCGCGACGACGCAGTGGGCGCGGTTCATCAGCAGTTCGAGGCGCGGCTCGAAGCCGAGGCCTTCGAGCTTGGGGTTGCGGGCGATGCGTTCCGCGAATTCCTTGCGCTTCTCCCGCGACATGAAGGGGCCGAAGACGATGAGCGCGGGCAGTTCGATTGTCGGGTCGGTCTCATAGGCCGAGATCACCCAGTCGATCACGCCGGCGCCGTCGCCGCCGCCGCCCGGCGTGACCAGGATGAAGGGCTGCTTGGTGATGCGCGGATAGCGGTTCGGCGGCATCGGGCTGGGCACCGCGCGCTTGAGATAGCCGAGATAGCGGAGCTTGTCGGCGAAGCGGTGCTGGTCCGGCAGACCGGTTAGGGGCTGGTAGACGTTCTCCAGGCCGTAGACGAAGATGTCGTCATAGACGGTGTCGAGCGCTTCCAGCGCGCCGTTCCGGCTCCATTCCTCCAGCACGGCTGCGGGTTCGTCCAGCACGTCGCGCAGGCCGAGCACGATGCGGGCACCGCGCCGGCGCAGGATGTCGAGCGAGGGCTTCAATTCGCCGCGCAGGCCGACCGGCTCCTTGTCGACGATGACCACGTCGGGATCGAAGGACAGGACGGTCTGCTTGATGATGTCGGCCCGCAGCCGGATCGTATCGCCAAGGTCGAGATTGAGATGGTGCGGCTCGTAGCTGCCGTCGCTCTGCTTCTCGACGCCGGGGATGCGGACATAGTCGACGCCGTCACCGAACTGGAAGCTCGAGATCACCGACGAGCCGGAGACGATGATCACCGAGATATGCGGAAAGCTCGCGATCAGCGCATTGGCGATCGCGCGGCAGCGGCGGATATGGCCGAGTCCGAAGGTATCATGGCTATAGATCAGGACGCGCGGAGCATGGGGGCTGCGCGGCGCACGATCGGCGCCGGCGAGGTCGACGACGTTTGAAGGCATCGGAACGTCGCCCCCCGGAAAGGCCAGACGACCTCTTGGCGAGGACGAACGCAGTTGAAAACTATAGAGTGGTTATAACCGGTCGCCGGGGACGATCCAAGTCCGTCGGCCTGTCGCCAGACGAGAAAAACCTGGCCGGATCGAAGCTGTCGTCACGCGGCGGAATCGCCCTGCCGCCCGCTGCCCGGCGGCCGGACGAAGCTTGCCGGATCGATCAGGTGGACAGCCGGATGGGTGGCGGCCTGCAGGAGATCGGACAGGGCGGACCAGGCGGTCTCGTCGTGGTCGCGATGGTGCAGGAGCAGGCCCAGCTCGATGTCGCCGGCCTCGCTTCGCCGCCTGTCGGCGAGCAGGGCGGCGAGCTCGGTGAGGATGTCGGCAGCCGGGCGTCCGACGCGGCCGCCATGCCAGTCCATGATGTCGACATGGGTGTTGAGCAGGCGCGGACCGCCGGCCGGCCCCAGGCGATAGTCTCGGAAGCAGGAGAGGCCGGCGAAGCCGAGGGCACCGAGGCGAGCGGCATGACCTTGGGCGATGCGGTTCCAAGGCGGCACGAAGATCGGCAGGGCGGCGTCGCCGAGGAGGTCGCGCAGGCGCTGCCAGCCCCGCGCTATGTCGGCATCGACCGCGGCGGCTTCGCGATCGGGACCGAATTCGGATTTCTTGCCGCCGGCGGGAGCGCGATTCAGGTGTGAGGTGCCGTGCTGGCAGGGGCGCAGCAGCGGCATCCCGCGCAATGCGCCCTCCAGCGCAGGCTCGGCCAGCATCGGGATGACCGCGAGCAGGACCGGCGCCGCGAAGCGCTCGGCCAGATCGGAGAGCCGGTCGAGTGCCGGGCTCGGTGCCACGGCATCGTCATCGCGCAGCCACAGGCCGATCTTCCGGCCGGATGCGCTCCAGCGGTCGAGTTCAAAGGTCAGCGCCTGCCAGTGGGGGGCATTCATGGCGTGGCTTTTCCGGGCGATGGTTTCAGCTTTGCGCTGCGGTTTCGGATCGCAAGCGCGAGACCTTCCGCCAGCCTTTCGGCCGCGCGTGCCGGCGTGCGTTCGGCAAGGATGAAGCGGCGGGCGGCCGCACCCATGGTCTCGCGCAGCGCCTTGTCGCGCAGGAGGCTGGTCAGAGCGGTGGCCAGTGCGGCCTCGTCATGTTCGGGAACGAGCAGGGCGGTTTCGCCGGCCCTCACCGTCTCGGCGACGCCGCCGCTGTCGAAGGCGACGACCGGCAAACCCGCAGCCTGGGCTTCGAGATAGACCAGTCCATAAGCCTCGCCGATGCCTGGCCAGAGGAAGATGTCGTGCCGGGCGAGCTCGGCCTGGATGGCATCGCGGTCGAGCTGGCCGTGCCAGTTGATCCGGCCTTCGGGCAATCCTGCGAAGGCGGCTGTGATTTCGGCATGGCAGGGGCCGTTGCCGATGATGCTCAGCGTCCAGGCATCTTCCCGGCAGCGCTCGAGAATGCGGGCGAGAGTGAGATAGCTCTTCAGTTTCGCGCCCTCGCGCATCATGGCGACGGTGATCAGGCGGGGCGCGCCGGATGAGCCGGCCAGCCGCGGGCGCTCGGAGCCGGGCGCGATGAAGGGGGGCAGGGCGAGCAGGGCCGTGCCTTCGTTCTCCCAGCGCACGAGCCCCTGCCGGTCGCGATTGGTGAAGTGGAAATGCACGTCGCCGGCAGCGAGCGCCTGCCGCGCGACGGCGCTATGCGCGGCCCATTCCCCGGTCGAGCGCCGGGACGAATCGCTGGATTCGGCGGTGACATAGGGGATGCCGAGCGCTGCCGCGATCGCGGGGCCGAGGAAGTCCGGCGAGCGGTAGTAGTTATGATAGGTGAACCAGAGATCGGGGCGCGGCTTGCCTCCCCGGTAGCCGGTGAGCAGGACATCGCGCAGGCGGGCGGCATCGGCCGAGGCACTGGCGAAGCGGGCGGGATCCGGTTCGCGAAAATAGGTCTTCGGTGCTGCGACGGGCTCGACGACATGGCCGAGGCTTTCGAGCGCCGCCACGAGCTGGCGCGCCATGCGGCGGTCGCCGGAGACGCCGTCGTCCCCGATCGGATTGAGCGGTGTGTGGAAAGCGATGCGCAAGGCGGTCTTCGGGGACGGTGATGCTGTCAGCGATAGGGATCGGCCGCGTCGCGCAGGCCGTCGCCGAGGAAGTTGAAGGCGAGGATGATCACGATCACGGGCACGACCGGATAGAGCAGCCAGGGATAGAGCGCCACCACATTGATGTTCTGGGCCTCGTTCAGCATCACGCCCCAGCTGGTGATCGGCGGCCTGAGGCCAAGGCCCAGGAAGGAGAGCGCGGTCTCGCCCAGAATGGTCTTGGGGATGGTGATGGTGGCCGAGGCGATGAGATGGCTCATGAAGCCGGGCACGAGATGCAGGGCGATGATGCGGCGCGGCTTGGCCCCCATAAGCTGGGCGGCGACGACATAATCCTCCTCGCGCAGCGAGAGCAGCTTCGAGCGCACCGAGCGGGCAAGCCCGGTCCAATCCATCAGGCCGAGGATCACGGTGATGCCGAAATAGACGAGCAGCGGGCTCCAGGTCGGCGGCAGGATCGAGGCCAGCGCCAGCCAGAGCGGGATATGCGGCAGCGACTGGACGATCTCGATGATGCGCTGGATGACGAGGTCGACGCGGCCGCCATAGTAGCCGGCGATGCCGCCGATGATGACGCCGAGCACGAAGGAGACGGAGACGCCGAGCAGGCCGATCGAGAGCGAGATGCGCCCGCCATAGAGGATGCGCGAGAGCATGTCGCGGCCGAGCCGGTCCGAGCCGAGCAGGAAGAAGGTGCCCCCTTCGGGCGCGCAGACGAGATGCGTCTTGCCGGGGATCAGGCCCCAGAAATTGTAGTCGTCGCCCTTGCAGAAGAAGCGCAGCTTCTGCGGGCGCGTGCTGTCGACCTCATACTCGCGCTTCAGGTTCTCCATGTTAAGGCGCATCGTGTAGGGGTAGACGAAGGGGCCGATGAATTGGCCCTCGTGGAAGAGATGGACGCTCTGCGCGGGCGCCCGGATGAAGTCGGTGTTGCGCGTCGTGTAGTGGTAGGGCGCGAGGAATTCGGCGAAGGCCGCCATCGCGTAGATCGCAAAGATCACGAAGGCCGAGATGACCGCGAGCCTGTGCTTGCGGAACTTCCACCACATCAATTGCCATTGCGAGGCGAGATAGACCCGCTCCTGCTCCGGCGTCATCGCCTCGGTGGCATAGGGCTCGAACGGCGCCGTCGAGACCTCGTGAGGCAGCGGCGCGCCGTCCGGCGGCAGATGGTTGAGCGGCATCGCCTTCACTTGGTCGCGGCTCCCTGGAGGCGGATGCGCGGATCCAGGATGGCGAGCGCGATGTCCGAGATCAGCACGCCGATCACGGTCAGGAAGGAGAGGAACATCAGGAAGGAGCCGGCGAGATACATGTCCTGGCTCTGCAGGGCACGGATCAGGAGGGGGGCCGGTGGTCTGCAGCGAGAGCACGATGGCGACGACCTCGGCGCCCGAGACGATCGAAGGCAGGATGTCGCCGATATCCGAGATGAAGAAGTTGAGCGACATCCGCAGCGGATATTTCCGCAGCGCCTTGCCAGGCGGTAGCCCCTTGGCGCGGGCGGTGACGTAATACTGCTTCTGCAACTCGTCGAGCAGGTTCGCGCGCAGCGCCCGGATCATGCCGGCGGTGCCGCCGGCGCCGATGATGATGACGGGAATCCAGAGGTGCTCGAGCACCGATTTGAGCTTGGCCCAGCTCATCGGCTGGTTGAGATAGGCTGGATCGACGAGGCCGCCGATCGAGGTGCCGAACCAGATATTGGCGAAATACATGAAGACCAGCGCCAGCAGGAAATGCGGCACGGCAAGCCCGACGAGGCCGAGGAAGGTGAGGCCGTAATCGCCCCAGCTATATTGATGCGTGGCCGAGTAGATGCCGATCGGGAAGGCGACGACCCAGGTGAAGATGATGGTCGCGAAGGAGACCATCATGGTCAGGATCAGGCGGTCGCCGACGATCTCCCTGACGGGGCGCTGGTATTCGAAGGAATAGCCCATGTCGCCCTGGATAAGGCCTGCGACCCAGCGGACGTAACGCTCCACCGGCGGCCTGTCGAAGCCGTATTCCTTCTTCAGGAACTCGATGCGGCTCATATCCGCCTTCTCGCCCTGGGCCTGCATCTCGGCGGCGAGCGTCTCGAAATAATCGCCCTCGGGCAGGTTGATCACGGTGAAGATCAGCGCGCTGGTGACGATCAGCGTCGGGATCATGATCAGGATGCGCTTGAGGATGTAGCGGATCAGCACGCGTCAGGCTTTCGTTTCCGGCCGGTCGAACCAGAAGGTGTCGGGCATGTAGCGGCCGATGAAGGCGCCGGGCTCAAAGCTGTAGAGGCCCTTCTCGGGCACGTTGCGCAGTTCGTTCGAGACGACGATCGGCTGCAGGGTGCTGTTGATCACGCCGATGGTGAAGAGCTGCTCGGCATTGATCGCCAGCATCTTGTGCCAGATGGCGCGGCGCTGGTCGCGGGTCGAGCTGACGCGCCATTCCTCGTAGAGCCGCACGAGCTCGTTGACCTCGGCCAGCGCCGGCCGCTCGCCCTCGCGGCCGCTGCTCTCGATGAACTGGCCCCAGCGCGGCCACTGGAACTGGGCGGAGGAGGTCGGCGCCAGCGCGTCCGGCTCCATGTCCGAGGTGACGAGCGCATTGTCCATGCCGGCCCAGGCCGACATCACGGTCTGGCCGGCGAGGATGCGGCGGCGGAAGACGTCGCGCTGGGTCGAGCGCGGGTAGATCTTCATGCCGACATCGAAGAAGTCCTGCTTCAGCAGGTCGAGGATGTCGGTCTCCTCGGTGTTCTCGCCGGCGGTCTCGATGGTGAATTCCAGCCGGCGCCCGTCCGGAAACAGGCGGATGCCATCGTCGTCGCGCTTGGTCAGGCCGATCTCGTCGAGAAGCCGGTTCGCCAGCGCCGGGTCGTGCTGGGTCCAGAGCTCCGCCAGCCTTGCATCGTAGAGCGGGCTTTCGGGCAGGGCGGTGTTGCCGCTTTCGCGGGCCAGCCCGAAGAAGATGACCTTGTTGACGTCCTTGCGGCTGATCGCGACCGAGATCGCCTGGCGGTAGCGGATGTCGCGGTTGAGGTCGCGCCAGACCGGGTCGATCGCGTTCAGGTTGGGGAGCAGGGCGAAATAGGCACCTTCGGCCCGCTTCCACAGCTTGACGTCGAAATTCATCCGCTTCGAGGCTTCCTTCAGGAAGGTGTAGTTGTCGAAGCGGAGATAGCGGGCCTGGAGATCGGTTTCGCCGGCCGCCGTTTTCGCGGGAACGAGGGTGCTGGTGCCGATCGTCAGCGTCACCTGGTCGGCATAAGGGAGCTGCCGGCCGTTCCTGTCGATGCGGTGGAAATAGGGGTTGCGCTCGAAGACGAACTGCTCGGCCGGGAGCGGCGTCGTGTTGCGCCAGGGCTCCAGCGTCGGCAGCTTCGGGTTCTCCGGCCGGTACATGCGCGACAAACGCTCATGCAGCGCCCCCCAGTCGCGCACGCGGTGCTCCTTCACGCGCTGGGCGAGCTCGTGCTTGGGGGCGTGCTTCTCGTGGAACTGCTTGAGATAGCGGGACGGCATGAAGAGATAGGTCGGCTGCGCGCCCGCCAACGCCGGCAGGAAGACCGGGTTCGGGACCCTCCAGCTATAGCGGATCTCCCGCTCGCTCAGGATCTCGAAGATGGGCGGCTCGCCGCCTGCGAACAGCGCCTGGGGTGGCCCGCCCGGCGAAAGTCGCTTGTTGTTGGCGATGTCTTCCCACCAGTAGCGGAAATCTTCGGAGGTGAAGGGCGAGCCGTCCGACCAGCGATGGTCCTGACGCAGCTTGAGTGTGAAGATGCGGCCTTCCTCGACGTCGCAGCTCTCGAGGATATCGGGCACCAGCTCCAGATTGTCGTCATAGACCATCAGGCGGGTGTAGCCGTAGAGCGTCATCATGCGGATGTCGCGCTGGTCGCCCATCAGCATGCGGATATTGCCGCCATGGCGGCCGAGCTGGCGGCCGAGCGCTTCCAGATCGATGACGCGCGGGTTGGCCGGCAGGCGCGCCGCGACCGGTGGCAGGGCGCCGGACGCAATCCGATCCTTGAAGAACGGGCTGTCGATCGCGGTGCCCGAGAAGGGCGCAGGCGCGGCTTGCGCGACGCGCGGCAGGCTCGCTCCGGCGAGTGCGGCGGAGCCGAGCAGCAGCGCGGTCCGGCGGGTCGGGTCGGGGCGGCGCTGCGTCACGGCACCAACTCCCGGATATCGGCATTGCGACGCGCGAGTACGTAATGACCGTCGCCGAGCGGCAGATGCGTCAACGCGCCCTCGTCCGGCCCAGCCTTGAAGGCCTTGTCCCAATGGCTGTCGTCGGAGGCGCCGCCGGGGGCGGCCAGCTTGAAGTCGAGCTTGCGGTCGAGATCGGCGAAGGGCACGGAGCGCAGCAGCGCCCGCGTATAGGGATGGGCCGGGCGGGTGAAGAGGGCGTGGCGCGGCGCCAATTCGACGATCCGGCCATTGGCCATCACCGCGATACGATCAGCCATGTAGTTCACCACGGCGAGATTATGCGAGATGAACAGGAAGGTCAGGCCGCGCTCGGCCTGCAGGTCCTTGAGCAGGTTGAGGATCTGCGCCTGCACGGAGACGTCGAGCGCCGAGACCGGCTCATCGCAGATGATCAGCTCGGGGTCGAGCGCGAGGGCGCGGGCGATGCCGATGCGCTGGCGCTGGCCGCCCGAGAAGGAGTGCGGGTAGCGGTTGAGGAAGCGGGTATCGAGCCCGACATCCTGCATCAGATTGCGCACCCGCTCGTCCTGCTCGGCGGCATCACCGCGGCCGTGAACCACCAGCGGCTCGCGCAGGATGTTCATCACGGTCATGCGTGGCGACAGCGACGAGACCGGGTCCTGGAAGATCATCTGGACGCGCGGACGGAATTGGCGGAGGTCGTCGCCGCGCAGCTTGAGCACATCGACCCGTTCGCGTCCGTCGTCGAAGACGATCTCGCCGGAATCGGGTGTGACGGCGCGCATCACGATCTTGCTGACGGTGGTCTTGCCGCAGCCGCTCTCGCCGACGAGGCCGAGGCATTCGCCGCGCCGGATGTCGAAGCTGACATCGTCGACGGCCTTCACGCTGCTTTGGCTGCCTTTGCCGAAGAAGCTGCGCGATCCCGTGACATAGGTCTTGTGCAGGCCGCGGACGCTGAGCAGCGGGGCTGCTTCCGCCGAGGGTTTCGGCGGGGGCGCTGCCACGGCCGGGCGCGCGCGCGCCTCGCGGAGCGCGACCAGCCGTTCGCCCTCCTGCATGTCGAAATGCGGGGAGGCGTCGAGCAGGGCCTTGAGATAGGGATGGCGCGGCCGGCGGAAGATGTCCTCGACCGGGCCGCGCTCCATGATCTCGCCATGGAAGATCACGACGACCTCGTCGGCCATGTTGGCGACGACGCCGAGATCATGGGTGATCAGCAGGATCGCCATGCCCATCTCGGCCTGGAGATCGCGCATCAGGTCGAGCACCTGGGCCTGGATGGTGACGTCGAGCGCGGTGGTCGGCTCGTCGGCGATCAGCAGGGCCGGCTGGCAGATCAGCGCCATCGCGAGCATGGCGCGCTGGCGCAGGCCGCCGGAGAGCTCGAAGGAATAGAGCCCGAAGGCGCGCTCGGGGTCCTTGAAGCCGACGCGCTTCAGCATCGCCTCGATCAGTTCGCGGGCCTCGGCCTTCGGCATCGGCCGATGCAGGAGCAGCGCCTCCTCGATCTGGTTGCCGATGGTGTGGACCGGCGAGAGCGAGGACATCGGCTCCTGGAAGATCATGCCGATGCGCCCGCCGCGCAGCGCCCGGATGCCTTCGCCCTCGGCCGGCAGCGTGGCGATGTCGACGACGGCCTCGGGGGCGAGCGGATCGCGGAACAGGATCTCGCCGCCGGTAACGCCGCCGGCACGCGGCAGGAGCCCCATGATCGCCTGCGAGATCACCGACTTGCCGGAGCCGGATTCGCCGACCAGCGCGACGGTCTTGCCGGCGGGGACGCGCAGGCTGACGCCCTTCACGACGTCACGGGCGAGGCCGTGGATCGTGAAGCCGATACGCAGGTCGCTGATGCGCAGGATGTCCATGCTTACGTCGATACGTTCCCGGGAGCCTTAAGGTTCCGCAGCTTTCCTCACGTCACTAGACGTCGAAAGCGGCGGCTTGCCAATCGCTTTCGACGCCTGCGCCGGTTCTTGCGGGCATTGCCCGATGCGGATGACATCGCTGCAACGGGGCCCGCGCCGGAAATCGTCGAAGCTGATGCTCCAGGGCAAGGGGGCCGGGGCGCGGTAGGGACCCATCTTGAAATACTGGTTGTCGTCGAGCCCGGGACCGCCATGGCCGATATGGCCCGTGACGGTGACGATAGGAACGCCGTCGGCGATGATCTCGACATGGCCGTCGCCATCGGGGCCGGGCTGGGAGCGGACGACGAAATCGATCCAGCCCTGCTGCGCCGAGGGCAGGTCGGCGTGGTGTTTGACCCGGATTCCCGGGGCGCAGGCATTGAAATAGCTTGGGTAGTTCGCCGGGGTCGTGCCGCTTTCCATGGCGACGAGGGCGCGGGTCTGCTGCGCTTCGGTGCGGCTGATGACGAGCGCCTCGCCGGGCAGGCAGCCCTCGGGGCGCTCGGCGCTGCCGATCGGGTAGGAGGGAATCAGGTCGGTCTCGACGGTGATGCCGAGGCGGCCCCGGTAGAGCCGCAAAGCCAGGAAGGGCGAGTAGTCGCCGACGGCCTCGGGCAGGATCTCGCGCTTCCATTGCGCGATCACATATCTGCGATCGTCCTGGGCGAGGGGATCGTTGAGGCGCAGGGCAAAGCCGTACCAGACCGTGCTGTGGAAGGGGACGAGCACCTCGGGGCGCTCCCAGATCTCGGCCCGCTCGCTGCATCCCACCGCATCCGGAAGGCAGGACGGCGTCGCGATCACGGTCACGGCGCCGGCGCCGCTATAGGGCGCGGTACGATCGAAAATCACGCGGCCGGAGCGCTGCTCGGGGTTATCCTTGTAGAATAGCCCGCCTTCCGGGGTGAAACCGCCCTGTTCGAAGCCGTCGCGCAGGATGCGCTGCGTCGGATCGGCGCCGGCTTGCGCGCGTACCGGGATCGCGGACGCTCCGGCGAGGCCGATCATGGCCGCGCAGCACAGCATTCCCGATGCGGCGATCCTGTTCATGCTTCCCCCGATGATCGACGCCGCCTCCACGCTGCCATGCCGGGACGGCCGCAGCGTGGCGCGCATTGCACTCGGCCGCAACCTCACCACATATGGTCGCTTCGGGCCCGCCGGACCCGTTCCAGCTTGCGCCGCGAGCGCTTCGGTACAGGGTTGCCTCTTGGAGTCCAATCTCTTCCGTTACATCTGGCAGAAGAGCCGGGCCGAGCAGATCGTCGTCCTGCTGATCATCCTTGTCTCGATTCCGTTCAACTGGGCCTCGTTCGACGTGCCCAAGCGCATCGTCAACGACGCGATCCAGGGCGGCGCCTTCAAGAACGGCAAGACCACCGCCACGCTCTTGGATTTCACCCTGCACATGCCGTCCTGGCTCGGTGGTGCCAGCTACAAGATTTCGGAGGGCATCCAGGTCGGCCAGTATGGCCTGCTCATCGGCTTGAGCACCTATTTCCTGCTGCTCGTCCTGATCAACGGCGCCTTCAAATACGTCATCAACGTCCGCAAGGGCATCCTCGGCGAGCGGATGCTCCGGCGCATGCGCTACGACCTGTTCAGCCAGCTCATGCGCTTCCGGCCGGAGGAAATCCGCGCCGTCAAGCCGGCCGAGATCGCCAGCATGATCAAGGACGAGGTCGAGCCGGTCGGCGGCTTCGTCGGCGATGCCTTCATCCAGCCGGTCTTCCTGCTCAGCCAGGCGCTGACGGCGCTCGTCTTCATCATGGCGCAGAGCTTCTGGCTGGGCTCGATCGCGCTGCTGATCGTGCTGGTGCAGGCGATCATCATCCCGATCCTGCGGCGCGAGCAGCTCAGGCTCGGCCGCGAGCGCCAGATCGCCTCGCGCCAGCTGGCGGGCCGCATCGGCGAGATCGTCGATGCCGGGCCGATGATCCAGGGCCATGGCGCGACGGCCTATGTCCAGTCCGACATCGCGGGGCGGCTCGGGCGGCTCTTCGACATCCGCTACGCGCTCTACAAGCGCAAGTTCGCGGTCAAGTTCCTGAACAACCTACTGGCCCAGATCACGCCGTTCTTCTTCTACGCGATCGGCGGCTTCTTCGCGCTGCAGGGGCGGCTCGATATCGGCCAGCTCGTCGCGGTGATCGCCGCCTATCGCGACCTGCCGCCGCCGATCAAGGAACTGATCGACTGGGACCAGCAGCGCAACGACGTGACGATCAAGTACGATCAGGTGATCCAGCAGTTCAACAGCGACGAGACGCTCGTCCTCGAGGAGGAGAACGGCGTCGCGGCCCTGCCGGAGAAGGGCGAGATCCGGCTCGAATCCGTGCAGATGCTGGATAATCGTGGCCAGCCGCTGCTGACGCCATTGTCATTCAGCCTGCCGCGGCCGGGCATGGTCGCGGTGATCGGCCCGCCAGGCGGCGGCAAGGACGTGCTCGGCCGCATCCTCGGCCGGCAGGCGACGAGCTATACCGGCCGCGTCCTGATCGACGGCGAGCCGCTGGCCGGCATGTCGGTGGAGCGGGCAAGCCATCTCATCGGCTATTCCGGCGCCGAGCCCGAGATCATCGCCGGCTCGATGCGCGACAACGTCCTGCTGCCGCTCCGGCGCAGGCGGCCTGATCTCAAGGCCGAGGGAGGGGTTTCGCCGCCGGAGCACCGCCGCTTCGTCGAGGCGATCCGCTCGGGCAACTCGCCCTTTCCGTTCGAGGCGGACTGGACGGACTACGAGGGTGTCGGGGTGGCCGATGCGGCGGAGCTTGCGGCGCGGGTCCACGAGTTGCTCGATGTCTTCGGCTGCACGCAGGAGGTCTACGAGCTCGGCCTCGGCGGCAAGGTGATGCGGCCGGTCAGCGAGCAGGCGATCGAGCGCATCATCACGGCGCGCCGCGTGGTCGCGGCCGAGCTTGCGCGGATCAAGCAGAGCGACCTGATCGAGCCCTTCGCGCTCGACCGCTACAACCGTAATGCGCCGATCATCGAGAACCTGATCTTCGGCACGCGGACGAGCATGCGCTTCGACAGCACGACCCTGCTGTTCGAGCCCTATGCCCAGTCGATCCTCAAGGCGGAGGCGCTGGTCGAGCCCCTGGCCGAAATGGGCGGGCGGATCGTCGCGACCGTCGTCGAAATCTTCGCCGGCCTGCCGCAGGGGCATGCGCTTTTCGAGCGCTATTCCTTCGGTGCCAATTTCGAGTTCGAGCGCCTGAACGAGCTGGCGGACCTTCTCGCCAAGCACGACATGCGCAACCCGCTCGACCAGGAGACGGAGCGCGATCTCGTGGCGCTGGCGCTCGGCTATATCGAGCCCAAGCACAGGCTGAACCTGATCGATGCGCGGCTGGAACGCCGTATTCTCCGGGCGCGGGAGAGCTTCCGCAAGCATCTGCCGGCGGATGCGGTCGAGGATGTCGATTTCTACGATCCCGACAAGGTGATGGTCGGTGCCAGCGTGCGCGACAACCTGATGTTCGGGCGCATCGGCTACGGCGTGCCCGATGCCGCGCGCAAGGTCGGCGAGATCGTGCTGCAGGCGCTCGCCCGCTCGGGGCTGGGCGAGGCCCTGTACCGACTCGGGCTCGATACCGAGAGCGGCATTCGCGGGCGCTTCCTGCCGGCCCGGCTGCGCCAGGCCGTGCCGCTGGTGCAGGCGCTGGTCAAGGCGCCGCAGATCGCGGTGCTCGACATCTCCGCCCTGCTGGCGATTTCGGACGACCCCGAGGAGGTCGTCGCCCGGCTGCACGGCTATTGCGCGGGCATGACGCTGTTTCTTCTGGTCGGAGATGCTAGTCTTGCGGGAGAGGTCCCGCTGCGGGTGGTGTTCCACGGAGCGACGGGGACGGTCGAGGGGCTGGGTACGCCCGCTGCGGCCAATGATCGGGCGTCGCGCTTCGAAAGCGCCGGGCGCGAGAATACCGGGCGCGAAAGCACTGAGCGAATGGAGGCGCGGTCATGAGTCTGGAAACCGATATCGGCTGCCTGCGCTGCCTGCCGCTGTTTCAGGACATGCCGGCATCGCGGCTCAAGCTCGTCGCGCTGATGGGCGAGCGGTTGCAATTCGAGCCCGGCGCCGTCCTGATCAGCCCGCAGGAGAAGCTCGCGGGCGTCTACGTCATCATGGAAGGCGAGGTCGAGATATCGCAGCCCGGCGAGGGCGGCGAGGAGCGGCGATTCGTGAAGGATACCGGCAGCATAACCGGCGACGTTTCGCTGCTCAGCGGCAAGCCTTTCATCATAACCGTCAGTGCCAAGTCGCGCGTGTTGGCCCTGCGGATTCCCAAGGACCTTTTCTTCGAACTGCTTCAGACGGTGCCGGAGTTCAGCCTTGCTGTCTGCCGCGATCTGGCCGACCGGGTGCACCGGCTCGCCGCCGTCCTGCTGCGCGAGCACGAAACCATTTGAAGAGGTCGAACAGCGCATGAACCGCCCGCAAGCCGCAGGCACGAACCGCACCGGGATGTCTCGTGGCGGCATGGGCGCGAGCATGGACCAGGTCTCGTCCTGGAGCCGGGATATCCGGTTCGTCTCCGGGCTGATCCTGCTCACCTTCGCCACGACCCATTTCCTGAACCATGCCGTCGGCATCTTCGGCGTCAACGCCATGGAGAAGGTGCAGGACTGGCGCTACGGCTTCTGGCATTCCTGGTTCGGAACGGTCGCGCTCTATGGCGCGCTGGTCGTCCACCCGGTCTTCGCGCTGCTGCGCGTGGTGCAACGGCGCACCTTCAAGATGCCGCTGCGCGAGATGCTGCAGATCGCGCTCGGCCTCGCCATCCCGCTCCTGCTGGTCGACCACATCATCGGCACGCGGATCATGGGCATCTATTTCGGCGTCGACGAGAGCTACCGCTCCGTGCTGCGCCGGCTCTGGCCGGGGCTGGCGCTGACGCAGTCGCTGCTGCTGCTGCTGGTCTGGACGCATGGCATCATCGGCATCCATTTCATGCTGCGCGCCCGCGACAGCTATCGCCACTGGCGCGATCCCTTCCTGCTGGTGGCGATCCTGGTCCCGCTCCTGGCCATCATCGGCTTCTCCGTGGGCGCGCGGGAGGCCGAGCAGTTGGCGATGCCGGCCGAACTGGTCAGCGACGCGCAGGCCGCGATGTTCGCCCGCGACGTGATGTGGGGCAAAGGCGCCTTCTACGGGCTCGTCGCCTCGTTCCTGCTCTTCATCGGCATCCGCGAGATCAGGGTCCGGACGACCCGCCAGATCACGGTGCGCTTCGTCGGCCACGGCACGCGCCGCGTGGCGCCGGGGCCGACCGTGCTCGAGATGTTCCGGCGCTTCGGCATTCCCCATGCGGCGCTCTGCGGCGGGCGGGCGCGCTGCGCCACCTGCCGCGTGCTGGTGATGGACGGCAACGACAAGCTGCCGAAGCCCGGCCCGAACGAGGCCAAGCTGCTGCGCCGGATCTCGGCGCCCGAAGGCGTCCGGCTGGCTTGCCAGATCCGGCCGCGCGAGGATCTGCAGGTGCAGATCCTGCTGGCCTCGCGGTTGAATGCCGGGGCGACGCGCGCCTTCGAACTCGACGATGCCGCCGGCAAGCGCGGCCTGACCGTGGTGGTGGCCGATCTCAGGGCGTTTTCCGCGCTCTCCGAGCGGCAATTGCCGCGCGAACTGATCGGCCTGCTCAACCGCTTCTTCGACGAGATGGGGCAGGCGATCACCGCGCATGAGGGCCGCATCGACGCCTTCTACGGCGACGGCTTCATGGCGGTGTTCGGCCTCGAAGGCCCACCGGCCCGCGGGGCGCAGGCGGCGATCGCGGCCGCCGGCGACATCGTGCGCGCGGTCGACGCGCTCAACCGGGAATATGGCGCGGCGCTGCCGCTGCCGCTCAGGATCGGCATCGGCATCCATACCGGCGATGCCATCACCGGATCGGTCGAGAACGACAATCTCGGCCGGCGCGAGATCACGGTCGGCGAGACCGTGATGGTCGCGAGCCAGCTCGAATCGGCGACGCGGCGCGTGCTGGCCGATATCGTCGTCTCCGAAGACACGATCCGAGCGAGCGGGCGCAGCTATGCCGGCACGACCGCGCTGAAGATCGCGATCAAGGGGCGGGAGAAGCCGTTGACTGCCTATGGCTTCGCCAGCGCGCCGGAAATCGCCCGCCGCAAGCGCGAGGACGTGGCGGTGCCGGTGCCGGTGGTGGCCGGCGGCGAGGCGACCGCTTCGGCAGAGGTGGTGCAGGAGCAAGGCGAGACGGGCGAAAAGGGCTGATCCTCGCGCGGGCGGCTGGTTTTTTGCGGGCGCGCATGCGTATGGTCCGCCGGCTTTCCCGGATGACGACCGACCCATGACGCCCGAACCGCCCCAAGAGGCCTTTCACGACCTGCTGCGCGGCATGGCGGCGCTCTCGGGCAACCGCGTCGTCGCCGATATCGCGCGGCTCTACGGCAAGGGCGCGCCGCCCGATCTCTCGATTGCCTGCAACCACAAGCAGATCGCCTCGAAGCAATGGCTGGTCGCGGCATTGGCCGAGACATATCCGAAGCCCGAGGGGCCGGTCTGGGTGCTCGGCGCCTGGTATGGCTTGCTCGGCGCGCTGCTGCTCGATGATGCCCGGCTCGCGATCTCCGAAGTCGTCAGCCTCGATATCGATCCGACCTGCGCACCCATCGCCGAGATTCTGAACCACCGCCATGGTCAAGCAGGGCGTTTTCGCGCGATGACCGCCGACATGATGGGGATGGACTTCGCGGCGCAGTCGCCGATGCCGGGGCTCGTCATCAACACGAGCTGCGAGCATCTCGACGATGTGCCGGGCTGGCTCGCGACCTTTCCGAAGGACCTGCCGCTGGTGCTGCAGTCCAATGACTATTTTCGCGAGCCCGACCACCGGAGCTGCGTGCCCTCGCTCGACGCCTTCAGGGAGCAGGCGGGGCTGTCCGAGGTCTGGTTCGAGGGCGCCCGGCCGACCAAGAACTATACGCGCTTCATGCTGATCGGGCGGCGATGACGGCTGGCAAGACACCGCGCGTCGCGGTGGCGATGAAGGGCTATCCGCGCCTGTCGGAGACCTTCATCGCGCAGGAATTGCTGGGCCTGCAGCAGCGCGGCCTGCCCTTCGAGATCTGGTCGCTGCGCCATCCCACCGATGCGGCCAAGCATCTGATGCACAACCAGATCACGGCGCCTGTGCGCTATCTGCCGGAATATCTGCATGACGAGCCGGCGCGCGTGGCGCGCGGCATGCTCGCCGCCTTGCTGCGGCCGGGCCTGCTGCGGCTGCTGCCGGTCTTCCTGCGCGATCTCGCCCGCGACCGGACGCGCAACCGCTGGCGCCGCTTCGGGCAGGCCTGCGTGATGGCGCGAGAGTTGCCCCGGGATATCCGGCATCTGCACGTCCACTACCTGCACACGCCGGCCTCCGTGATCCGCTACGCCGCCTTGCTCGGCGGCCTGACATGGTCGTTCTCGGCCCATGCCAAGGATATCTGGACGACGCAGGACTGGGAGAAGCGCGAAAAGATCGCCTCCGCCGCCTGGGGGGTCACCTGCACCCGCGACGGGCATCGCGAGCTGGAACGCCTCTCCGACCGGCCCGACAAGGTCGCGCTGCTCTATCACGGGCTCGATCTGGCGCGCTTTCCGGCGCCCGGGCCGCGTTCGGCGCGGGATGGCACCGACCCTGCCGATCCTGTGCGCTTCGTCACCATCGGGCGCGCCGTGGCGAAGAAGGGCTTCGACGACCTGCTGGAAGCGCTGGCCAAGCTGCCTTGCACGCTGAACTGGCGCCTGACCCATATCGGCGGCGGCGAGAGGCTGAAGGCCTTGCAAGCACAGGCAAAAGCGCTTGGGCTCGATGAGCGGATCGTCTGGGCTGGACCGAAGGCGCAGGACGAGGTCATCGCCACGCTGCGGGCAGCCGATCTCTTCGTGCTGCCCTCGAAGGAGGCCGGCGACGGCGACCGCGACGGCCTGCCCAATGTGGTGATGGAGGCGGCGAGCCAGGGCCTGCCGATCGTCGCGACCGATTTCGCGGGGATACCGGAATTCGTGCGCGATGGCGTCGAGGGCCTGCTGGTGCCGCCGGGCGATGTTGCCGCTCTGGCGGGTGCGCTCGGCGAACTCGCCGGGGCGCCCGAGAAGCGCGCCGCGCTGGGAGATGCGGCTTACGCGCGCCTGACGGATGCCTTCTCGGCCGGAGCCGGGCTCGACCGGGTCGCGGCGATGCTGAACCGTTCGGCCGGCGTGGGGCCATGAGCGCCTCCGTCCTGATCGCGGTGACGCATCTGCTCGGCAGCGGCCATCTGGTGCGGGCTGCCAATCTGGCGCGAGCGCTGGTGCAGGGTGGATTCGCGGTGACACTGGCCAGCGGCGGCATGCCGCTGCGCGCCATGGAAGGCGAGCCCTTCGCCTTCGTGCAGTTGCCGCCGATCAGGACCGAGGGCACCGATTTCCGCACGCTGCTCGATGAGGCTGGCGCGCCGATCGCTCCGGAGCGGAGGAGCGCCCGCATCGCCATGCTGGAAGAACTGGCGACGCGATTGCGTCCCGATGTCGTGATCGTCGAGCATTTCCCGTTCGGGCGGCGGCAACTGGCTGCGGAGTTCCTCGCGCTGATCGCGGCAGTGAAGGCGGCGCGGCCCGAGGCGCTGGTGCTCTCCTCGGTGCGCGACGTGCTGGTGACGCCGCGGCCTGACCGGATCGCCGAGGCCGAAGAGCGGATCGCGGCGATGTTCGATGCGGTCCTGGTCCATGGCGATGCCGGCTTCCTGCCGCTCGACCGGTCGTGGCCGGTGGGCGAGGGGCTGGCGGGAAAGTTGCGCTATACCGGCTACCTCGCCGACGATCGGCCTGTTGAGGACGCGCAGGAGAATGGCGAGATCATCGTTTCCGGCGGCGGCTCGGCCGCTGCGCTGCCGCTCTTCGCCTGTGCCGTCGCGGCGGCGCGCCTCGACCGCTCCGGGCGCCGCTGGCGGCTTCTCGCCGGGCGCGGCATGGCGGAGGCCGATCTGGAGCTGCTGGCGGCCGACGCTCCCGAAAAGGTCGTGATCGAGCGGGCGCGGCCGGACTTTCCGGCGCTGCTTGCCGGTTGCGCCGTTTCGATCAGCCAGGCCGGCTATAACACCGTGCTCGATCTCGTCGCGGCTCGGCGGCCGGCGATCGTGGTGCCGTTCGATGCCGGCAACGAGACCGAGCAGACGGTCCGGGCCGAGGCGATGGAGCGGGCGGGGCTGGCGCGATGCTTCCGCCTGTCGGGCGATTTCGTGGGGGATGCCGTGGCGCTGGCGGACGCCGTGGGGCAAGCGATCGGCTCCGAACCATCCGATATGCGGATCGACCTGGACGGTGCGGCACGCTCGGCCGCGATCGTCAGGGAGCTTCTCGCCGGGGTCGCGGACCGCGCCAAACGGTGAGCCGGCATGCCCTTTGCGAGGGCCGGGGTGCAGCTTTGCGAATTGCCGCCTCCGGTCTTTCGCTCTAATGAGGGACGATCCGCCTCCCTTCTCGGTCGGCTCTGGGTTAACCGGCGAATTCCGGTCATGGCCCCGCGCCTGGAGACAAGATGATGACGACGACGACTGCGCCCGGCCTGCCCGACATCAAGCTGTCGGTGCGCGAGACTTTCGGGATCGATTCCGATCTCGAGGTGCCGGCCTTCTCCGCAGCCGATTCGCATGTGCCGGATTTCGACCCGGACTACCGCTTCGACCGCGACACCACGATCGCGATCCTCGCCGGCTTCGCGCATAACCGCCGCGTCATGATCTCGGGCTATCACGGCACGGGCAAGTCGACCCATATCGAGCAGGTCGCCGCCCGCCTCAACTGGCCCTGCGTCCGCGTCAACCTCGACAGCCACGTCTCGCGCCTCGACCTCGTCGGCAAGGACGCGATCGTGCTGAAGGAAGGCAAGCAGATCACCGAGTTCCAGGACGGCATCCTGCCCTGGGCGCTGCAGAACAACATCGCGCTCGTCTTCGACGAGTACGATGCCGGCCGCCCGGACGTGATGTTCGTGATCCAGCGCGTGCTCGAGCAGTCGGGCAAGCTGACGCTGCTCGACCAGAAGCGCGTCATCCGCCCGCATGGCGCCTTCCGCCTGTTCGCCACCGCCAACACGGTCGGCCTCGGCGACACGTCCGGCCTCTATCACGGCACCCAGCAGATCAATCAGGGCCAGATGGACCGCTGGTCGATCGTGACCACGCTGAACTACCTGCCGCATGACAACGAGGTCGCCATCGTCCTGGCGAAGTCGAAGCACTACCAGAGCACGCCGGACGGCAAGGACGTCATCAACAAGATGGTCCGCGTCGCCGATCTCACCCGCAACGCCTTCATGAACGGCGACCTCTCGACCGTGATGAGCCCGCGTACGGTCATCACCTGGGCCGAGAACGCGGCGATCTTCGGCGATATCGGCTTCGCCTTCCGCGTGACCTTCCTGAACAAGTGCGACGAGATGGAGCGCACGCTGGTGGCCGAGTTCTTCCAGCGCTCCTTCGGCAAGGAACTGCCGGAAAGCGCCGCGAACGTGGTGCTCAGCTAACGAGAGGACACGAGCCATGGCGCAGTATCAGGGAAGCTGCCACTGCGGGCGGGTCGCCTACGAGGTCGAAGCCGATCTCGGTCAGACGCTCACCTGCAACTGCTCCTACTGCCAGCGCCGCGGCTCGATCCTCGCGTTCTCGCCCGCCAGCGCCTTCACCCTGACCAAGGGCGAGGATGCGCTGACCGAGTACCGCTTCCACACGCAGAAGATCCAGCATCTCTTCTGCGAGACCTGCGGCATCGAGTCCTTCGCCAAAGCGAACGGGCCCGATGGCACGCCGATGGTCGCGGTCAATGTGCGCTGCCTTGCCGGCGTCGAGCCGACCGAATTGTCGCCGACGCAGTATGACGGGCGGTCGCGCTAATCCTTCGAAGCCAGAGGACGGCCCAGTCTTGTCCATCTCGAACCGCAAGCCAGGAACGCCGAAAGAGGCCCCGGCCGAGCCGCTGAAGCGGGCGATCTCCGGCGCCATGAAGGCGATCGCGCGCAAGCCGGAGATGGAAATCGTCTTCGCGGCCGACAAGCCCTCGCTCGTCGGCGAGCGGGCGCGCCTGCCCGAGCCGCCGCGCAAGCTCAGCCCCGGCGATGTCGCGATCCTGCGCGGCCATGCCGATTCGATGGCGCTGCGCCTTGCCTGCCATGACGCCGCGATCCACCGCCGCGCCGCCCCCGAAGGCGATGCGGCCCGGGCCGTGTTCGACGCGGTCGAGCAGGCGCGCGTGGAATCGATCGGCGCGCGGCGGATGTCCGGCATGGCCGGCAACATCTCCGCGATGCTGGAGGACCGCTATCATCGTGGCGGTCGCTACGAGGAAATCACCGACCGGGCCGATGCGCCGCTGGAGGACGCCCTTGCCCTGATGGTGCGCGAGCGGCTGACCGGCCTGAAGCCGCCCAAGGCGGCCGAGAAGGTCGTCGAACTCTGGCGCGAGCAGATCGAGGCCAAGGCCGGCGGCGATCTCGACCGGCTGACCAAGACGATCGAGGACCAGCGCGGCTTCGCCCGCACGGTGCGCGACATGCTGGCCGCGCTCGACATGGCCGAGCAGACGGCGCAGGGCGACGAGCAGGACGAGGACGAGGACAACCAGGACCAGTCATCCGAGGACCAGCAGCAGCAGGACGGCGAATCCGAGCAGGAGAGCGGCGCCGACCGTTCCGAGGTCGAGGTCAGCGAGGACGCGACCGAGGAACTGCAGGAGGGCGCCTCCGAGGCGACCGACGCGCCGGCGGGTGACTGGGAGGAGGAGGACGAGAACTCCGAATCCGAGGAGGCCGGCGAGGCGCCGCGTCCGCGCGAGAGCCGCGGCAACGAGCGGCCGCAGACCGACTACAAGGCCTATACCCAGAAATTCGACGAGGTCGTCACAGCCGAGGAACTCTGCGACGCCGAGGAGCTGACGCGCCTGCGCGCCTATCTCGACAAGCAGCTCGCCCATCTCCAGGGCGTGGTCGCGCGCCTCGCCAACCGTCTGCAGCGGCGCCTGATGGCGCAGCAGAACCGGACCTGGGAGTTCGACCTGGAGGAGGGGGCGCTCGATCCGGCGCGCCTGCCCCGCATCATCCTCGATCCGTTCCAGCCGCTCTCCTTCCGGCAGGAATCGGACACGAATTTCCGCGACACGGTCGTCACCCTGCTGATCGACAATTCCGGCTCGATGCGCGGCCGGCCGATCACGGTCGCGGCGACCTGCGCCGATATCCTGGCCCGGACGCTGGAGCGCTGCGGCGTCAAGGTCGAATTGCTGGGGTTCACGACGCGCGCCTGGAAGGGCGGGCTGTCGCGCGAGGCCTGGCTGCAATCGGGCAAGCCGGCCAATCCCGGCCGCCTGAACGACCTCCGCCACATCATCTACAAGGCGGCGGATGCGCCCTGGCGGCGTGCGCGCAAGAATCTCGGCCTGATGATGCGCGAGGGGCTGCTCAAGGAGAATATCGACGGCGAGGCGCTGGACTGGGCGCATAAGCGCCTGCTCGGCCGCTCCGAGCAGCGCAAGATCCTGATGGTAATCTCGGACGGCGCGCCGGTCGACGATTCCACCCTCTCGGTCAATGCCGGCAATTATCTCGAGCGGCATCTGCGCCATGTCATCGCAGAGATCGAGACGCGTTCGCCGGTCGAGCTCATCGCCATCGGCATCGGCCACGATGTGACGCGCTATTATCGCCGTGCCGTCACCATCGTCGATGCCGAGGAGCTGGGCGGCGTGATGACCGAGAAGCTTGCCGAGCTGTTCGAAGAGGACGGTCCGGGCGGTTCCGGCTCCAAGCGCCGCGGGCATTGATGCGCCTGACGCGCCGCGCCGCGCTGGCAGGGCTCGGCGCGTTTGCGTTGCCGGGCGTCGCGCAAGCGATCGAGCAGACCCGCTTCCCGGTCGGGGTCTCGGCCCGGCCGATCGCGGCTTTCGAGCCGCGCCGGCCGGAGCAGCGCCGCTTCGGCGCGCTGCAATTCCGCAGCGGGCTCGTGCTCTCCTCGGGCCATCCGCGATTCGGTGGCTTGTCCGGTCTCGCGCGCCTGAATGGCGGGCGTGACCTCGTCGCGGTGACGGATCGCGGTTACTGGCTGACCGCGAAGGTCGCTTCAAGCAACGGCAAGCTCGTCGGTCTCGAAGAGGTCGAGATGGCGGCGATTCTCGGCGGCTCCGGCCGGCCGCTTGTGCGCTCGGGGCTCTACGACACTGAAAGCCTCTGCATCCATGATGGCGTCGCCTTCGTCGGAATCGAGCGCAAGCACGAGATCGCCCGCTTCGACTGGGCACGCGATGGCGTCGAGGCGCATGCGCGGCCCGTGCCGGTGCCGCCCGAGATCAAGCGCCTGCCGAGCAACCGGGGGCTGGAAGCGCTCGGCGTCATGCCTGCGGGGCCTTTGAAGGGCGCGCTGGTCGCGATCGCGGAGCGCTCGGGCAAAGCGGATGAGCCGACGCTGGGAGCCATTCTCGGCGGGCCTCAGTCCGGCCTGTTCAAGCTCGCCCGGCGTGACGGCTACGATATCACCGACCTCGCCTTCCTGCCGTCGGGCGACATGCTGGTGCTGGAGCGCTGGTATCAGCCGTTGCGCGGTGTCGGCATGCGGATGAGGCGAATCGCCGGGCGGGATATCCGGCCGGGCGCGCTGGTCGATGGACCGCGCCTGATCGAGGCCGATCTCGGCTTCGAGATCGACAACATGGAGGGTCTGTCGATCCATCTGGAGGAGGGGCGCACGATCCTCACCCTGATCTCGGACGACAATTTCTCGTTCCTCCAGCGCACCCTGCTGCTGGAATTCGAGCTGCTGCCATAGATGGCGATGCTCGGGCTTGACCCGAGCATCTCGCGACCAGCGGGCACCAGAGCCTCTTCCTGCCGGAGATTCTCGGGTCTGCGCTTCGCTTCGCCCGAGAATGACGGCTGGCATGCTCAAAACGAAAAAAGCGGCCTTGCGGCCGCTTCCTTCAAACCCGAAAGGGAAGCCCGCTCAGTTGGCGGTGAGCTTCTTCTCGAGGTCGCGCTTCAGGGTGAGCGCGCCGGTCGACAGGTCGCCGGCCGCAGCCTTGAGCAGGAAGGCGTCGAGGCCGCCGCGATGCTCGACCGAACGCAGGGCGTTGGCCGAAATCCGCAGGCGCACCGAACGGCCGAGCGCGTCCGACTGCAGCGTGACGTTCACGAGGTTCGGACGGAAGACGGTCTTCGTCTTGCGGTTCGAGTGGCTCACGAGGTGGCCGCTCTGGGTGGCTTTCCCGGTCAGTTCGCAACGGCGGGCCATGATATCGTTCCTTACGTTCCCGGGGGCTCAAATAAAAAAACCGACACGCGACGTGCCGGCGAGCACCGGAAGTCAATTTGAAGTCGGGGTTCCATAGCCAAGGGCGCAGCCTGCGTCAAGGAAAACTCGGTTCGCCGTTCACATGGCCTTCAGCGTTAACGGGGTGTAAAGATCGCGGTCCGATGCTTCAACCGGCCGTCGCTTCGCCGCACGGGGAAGGCGGTCACGATTCGGGCCGATTCAGAGTGCATTCAGCGCAGGATCGCGCCGTTCCGGAGACAATGGATGAAGTCCGCCGTCGCATCGTCACTCGCTGGCCTTGCCTTCGCCGCCTGTCTGGGCGCGGGAGCCAATGCGGCTTCGCTCGACGCGCGCTATGATGTCTCGCTCCTGGGAATCACCCTGGGCACGGCGAGCCTCAGCGGCGGCATCGACAATGCCGGCTACAAGCTCGACATGTCCGCGAAGCTCACAGGGATCGCAGGCGGCGTCACGGGTGGGCGCGGCTCCGGCGCCGCCACGGGCGCGCTCGTCGGCGGCAGGCTTGCGCCGAAGACCTTCGCGGTGAGCTCGGCCAATTCCAGCGAGAGCCGGACCGTCCGGATGGCTTTGGCCGAGGGCAGCGTCGCCGGCATCGATATCGAGCCGCCGATCGACGAGAAGCCCGATCGCGTGCCGCTCAACGACAGCCACAAGCGCAATATCGTCGACCCGCTCAGCGCCTTCCTGATGCCGGTCAACGGCAAGGGCAAGGACGGCGCCTGCAACCGCACGCTGCCGATCTTCGACGGCGCGGCGCGCTACGACATCAAGCTCACGAGCGCCGGCACCCGCAACGTCAAGCTGGAAGGCTATAGCGGCCCGGTCTCGATCTGCCAGGCGCGCTTCGTGCCGATCGCCGGCCACCGGGCGCTCCGGCCCAGCACCAAGTTCATGGCGGAGAATCGCGACATCACGGCCTGGCTGGCGCCCGTCGCCGGCACGGACATGATGGTCCCGGTGCGCATCTCCGTGAAGACCATGATCGGCACGGCCGTGATCGAGGCCTCCAGCTTCAAGGTCGATCCCGGCGTCACCGCCAGCGCCCGGAACTGAGGAGAGGCTCAGGGCGCGCGCTTGACGCCCTGATCGTCCTCGAAGACCGGCCGGAAGAACGAGCGCTCATAGCTGATGATGAAGCGGTGCTTCTCGTTCTCGGCGACCACGGCAAGACACTCGGCGTCGTTGAAGGAAGCCTCGCGATAGGTCTCGTATGCCGCGAAGGACGGAAAGCTGAACATCGCGAGAGCGACGTTGGACGTCCCCTCGGACGGCATGAAATAGCCGTGATGCTTGCCGCCGAACCCCTCGACCAGACGGATCCAGGCCTTGCCATAGGCCTCGAAGGCCGGAAGCTGGTAGGGGTCGACGACGTAGCGCAGATGACAGGTGATCATGATCAGGCGGCCTTCGCGGTGCTGAGAAAGGTCTTCATGCGCTCCAGCGCCTTCTCGATATTCTCGAGCGAGTTGGCATAGGAGAGGCGGATATAGCCCTCGCCGTGGACGCCGAAATCGGGGCCGCCGATCGTGGCGACGCCGGTTTCCTCCAGCAGGGCCGAGGCCAGCTTCTTGGCCTTCCAGCCGGTCTGCGAGACGTTCGGGAAGGCGTAGAACGCGCCCCTGGGTTCGATGCAGGAGACGCCGGGCAGGCCGTTCAGGCCCTTGACCACCGCCTTCCGCCGCCGGTCGAACTCCGCCAGCATCATATGGACCGCGTCCTGCGGGCCGGTGAGCGCGGCGAGCCCCGCCCATTGCGCCGGCGCGTTGACGCAGGAATGCGAGTTCACCGCGAGCTTGCGGGCATTGTCGAGCAAGGGCTTCGGCCAGACCGAATAGCCGAGGCGCCAGCCGGTCATCGCATATGTCTTCGACCAGCCGTTGAGCAGGATCAGCCGGTCGCGGATTTCGGGGTAGCTGAGAAGGCAGACATGCTTCTCGCTGTCATAGACCATCTGGTCGTAGATCTCGTCTGACATGATCGCAACATCGGGAAATGCTGCCAGTCCGGCTACGAGCTTGTCGATCTCGGCCTTGGGCGTCACGCCGCCGGTCGGGTTCGCCGGCGAGTTGATGATCAGCAGCCGGGTCTTCGGCGTGATCAGTGCCAGCGTCTCCTCGGCCGAGAAGGCGAAGCCGTTTTCCTCGCGGATCGGCACCGGGATCGGCGTCGCGCCGGTATACTCGATCATCGAGCGGTAGATCGGGAAGCCGGGATCGGGATAGAGGATTTCGGCGCCGGGTTCGCCGAACATCAGGATCGCCATGAACATGGTGACCTTGCCGCCGGGTACGATCATCACGCTCTCGGGCGAGACCTCGACCGCGAAGCGCTTGTGCAGGTCGGCGGCGACCGCCTCGCGCAAGGGCAGGATGCCGTTGGCGGGGGTATAGCCGTGATGGCCGTCGCGGAGCGCCTTCACGGCGGCCTCGACGATATGGTCGGGCGTCGAGAAATCCGGCTGGCCGATGCCGAGATTGATGATGTCCTTGCCCTGGCGCTGCAATTCGGTGGCGCGGGCCAGCACCGCGAAGGCGTTCTCCTCGCCGATGCGGGAGAAGGAGGGGACGACGTGGAGGGTCATGGCGCGTTTCCTCGAGCTCTGGCGTGACGGCCGGCTTTCTCGTTCTTGGCGCCAAACCGGCGCGGCTGGCAAGCACGGAGGGCGCATCGCCGGATTGTTGCATGCTGCATACAGCATGATTAAATAGTATGACTATCAGCCAGATTGGGCCTTGCCGAGCCGTGGGCGATGGGCATGATGGCTAGTCTCAAATCGTTTGAATGTGAGATCGGCAAGCGGCCGCCAGCGCCGCGCCGAACGAGAGGAAACGAGGATGGCCAAGGCACCCGGCAAGAAGTCCGTTCGGCGCATCAAGCCCGAGCAATTGCGCTCGAAGGCGTGGTTCGACAATCCCGACAACGCCGATATGACCGCGCTCTATATCGAGCGCACGATGAATTTCGGCCTGTCGCGCGAGGAGCTGCAGTCGGGCCGTCCGATCATCGGCATCGCCCAGACGGGCTCGGACATCGCGCCGTGCAACCGCCACCATATCGAGCTGGCGCATCGTGTCCGCGACGGCATTCGCGAGATGGGCGGCGTGCCCTTCGAGTTCCCGATCCATCCGATCCAGGAAACCTGCAAGCGGCCGACCGCGGCGCTCGACCGCAACCTGCAATATCTCTCGCTGGTCGAGATCCTCTACGGCTATCCGCTCGACGGCGTCGTGCTGACGACGGGCTGCGACAAGACCACGCCGGCCCAGATCATGGCGGCCGCGACGGTCGACATCCCGGCGATCGCGCTGCCGGGCGGGCCGATGCTGAACGGCTCCTTCCGCGGCGAGCGCACCGGCTCCGGCACGATCGTCTGGAAGGCGCGCCAGATGATGGCGGCCGGCGAGATCGACTATAAGGGCTTCGTCGATCTGGTCGCTTCGTCGGCTCCGTCGGCGGGCCATTGCAACACGATGGGCACGGCCTCCACCATGAACTCGCTGGCCGAGGCCATGGGCATGACGCTGCCCGGCGCCGCCGCGATCCCCGCGCCTTATCGCGACCGCTATGAGATGGCCTATCTCACCGGCAAGCGCATCGTCGAGATGGTCTGGGAGAACCTGATCCCCTCGAAGATCCTGACCCGCGAGGCCTTCGAGAACACCATCGTCATCAACTCGGCGATCGGCGGCTCGACCAATGCGCCCGTCCATGTCAACGCCATCGCCAAGCATATCGGCGTCAAACTCGACAACGAGGACTGGACCAAGATCGGCTACGACATCCCGCTGCTGGTCAACCTGCAGCCGGCCGGCGAATATCTCGGCGAGGATTATTACCGCGCCGGCGGCCTGCCTGCCGTGATCGCGGAGCTGATCGAGAAGGGCAAGCTCAAGCCCGCGATCACCGCCAACGGCAAGACGCTGGAAGAGAACTGCAAGGGCGCCTTCTCGATCGCCCGCGAGGTGATCAAGAGCTACGACCAGCCGATGAAGGCGCAGTCGGGCTTCCTCAACCTCTCCGGCAACCTATTCGATTCCGCGATCATGAAGACCAGCGTGATCACGCCGGAATTCCGCAAGCGTTACCTCGAGAACCCGAAGGACCCGATGGCCTTCGAGGGCCGCGCCATCGTCTTCGACGGGCCGGAGGATTATCACCACCGCATCGACGATCCCGCGCTCGCCATCGACGAGCACTGCATCCTGTTCATCCGTGGCGTCGGGCCGATCGGGTATCCCGGCGCAGCCGAGGTCGTGAACATGCGGCCGCCGGATTACCTGATCAAGAAGGGCATCACGGCGCTTGCCTGCGTCGGCGACGGGCGCCAATCCGGTACCTCGGGCTCGCCCTCGATCCTCAACGCCTCGCCGGAAGCGGCGACGGGGGGCGGGCTCGCCATGCTCAAGATGGGTGACAAGGTCCGCATCGACCTGAAGAAGCGCACGGCGAACATCCTGATCTCGGATGAGGAGCTTGCCGCGCGGAAGGCGGCGTTCAAGGCGGCCGGCGGTTACAAGTACCCGAAGAGCCAGACGCCCTGGCAGGAGATTCAGCGCAAGATCGTCGACGAACTCTCCGAGGGCATGGTCCTCAAGCCGGCGGTCAAGTACCAGAAGATCCACAAGAAGTTCGGCATTCCGCGCGATAACCACTGAGGTAAGCGCTTCTGAAAGGGTGTCATCCCGTGCGCGCTGCGGCATGTAATGCCGCGGCGCAGACACGGGACCGTCACCCGGCAAGGGCGCCTTCTCGAACGCGGCGTGGGCGCCTTCTCGTCGCGCGATCCCGCATCTGCGCGGCGGCACTTTGCGCCGCAGCGCGTGCGGGATGACACATTTCATCGGCGCGCTCGCCGCCCGCTCCACTCCCCACGCCATTCCGCCCGCGCATCGGCGTTCGCTGCGCGACGCGCGCCGAACGGGGCTGACAAACGATACGACCCTCGACACTATGGCAGCCATTCGTTCCACCACCATTTGAAACGATTTAAAAATGGCACAGAGCCCGCAGGTCGAAGCCTTCCGCAAGCTCCATGAGGCCGGTTGCTTCGTGATGCCCAACCCTTGGGACCTCGGCTCGGCCCGCTGGCTGCGCGGGCAGGGCTTCAAGGCGCTGGCGACGACCAGCGCGGGCTATGCCTTCACGCAGGGGCGCGCCGATCAGGACGTGCCGCGCGACATGATGCTGAGCCATATCGCCGAGATCGTGAAGGCGGTGCCTGATCTGCCGGTCAATGCCGATTTCGAGAACGGCTATGCCGATACGCCCGATGGCGTCGCGGCCAACGTCAAGCTCTGCATCGCGACCGGCGTTGCCGGCCTCTCGATCGAGGATGCGACCGGGCGCCAGGACGAGCCGCTCTATCCGTTCGAGCTCGCGGTCGAGCGGATCAAGGCGGCGCGCAAGGCCATCGACGAGACCGGCTCAGGCGTCGTGCTGACGGCGCGCGCCGAATGTTTCCTGACCGGCCATCCCGAGGCGCTGAAGGAATCGGTGCGACGGATCGAGGCCTATGCGGCAGCCGGTGCCGATGTGCTCTATGCCCCCGGCCCGAAGACCCCGGCTGATATCGGCGCCATCGTCACCGCGGCCGGCGGCAAGCCGGTGAACACGCTGATCTATGGCGATTTCGGCTTATCGGTTGCGGATATCGCGGCGACCGGCACACGGCGCATCTCGATCGGCGGCGCGCTGGCGCGGGCGGCCTGGTCCGCCTTCATCGACGCGACGCGGCTGATCGCGGAGGAAGGCAGCTTCAAGGGCTTCGCCGGCAACGGCGCCTCGGCGCCGCTGAACCCGTTCTTCACCAAAGACCTCGCGGAGCGCTCATGAGCGGCACGCTCCTGATCGCCCCGGCCTGGCTCGGGAATAGCGGCCTCTGGACTATCGACGCGAAAGGCCGGCGCAAGGCCATCGATGCCGAGGATGCCGGCTTGTCCGACGATCTCGCGGACCGGCTGGAAGCCTGGATGGACGCGTTCGACGCGATCTATGAAGAGGATGACGAGGCGCGCTCCCGCTTTCCCGACGCCGTCGAGCAACTGGCCTGGGAAGCGGAGGGTGCGGCCATCGTCGAAGCGATCCGCGACGAGCTGGGCGCCAGCTGGACCGTCACCGCCGATCTCAAGGGCTGGCAGGAGATGACAAAGCCATGATGCCGATGATCGCACCGCCCGCTCCGTCGACGCTTTCGGCAGGCTGGAAGGCGCCGCCGTTCCCGCCGGCCAAGGTTCTGGAAGGCCGGTATTGCCGGCTGGAGCCGCTCGATGTCGAGGAGCATATCGACGACATCTGGGCGTCCGATGTCGGACGCGACGATGTCTGGGACTGGCTGCCGGCCGCGCCGCCGAAGAGCAAGGACGAATACCGCGCGCTGCTCGATTCGATGGTGGCCAAGGCCGGCATCGTGCCGCTGGCCGTGATCGACAAGGCCGACGGCAAGGCCAAGGGCCATCTCTGGATCATGGAGATCCGGCCCGAGCATGGCGTGTTCGAGGTCGGCTGGATCACCTATTCGCCGGCGCTGCAGCGCACGCGCGCAGCGACCGAGGCGATCTATCTCGTCGGCGATTACGGCTTCTCGCTCGGTTATCGGCGCTACGAGTGGAAGTGTAACAACCGGAACGAGCCCTCCAAGCGTGCCGCGCTGCGCTTCGGCTTCCTGTACGAGGGCCTGTTCCGCCAGCACATGGTGGTGAAGGGCGCCAATCGCGATACCGCCTGGTTCTCGATCCTCGACGGCGAATGGCCGGTGCGGGCCCAGGCCTTCCGGCGCTGGCTGGCGCCGTCGAATTTCGACGCGCAAGGCCAGCAGAGGCTTTCGCTCGCCGCCTTCAATCAGACCGGCGGCCATGTCGGCGCGGTCGCGCTGCGCCGAGCCGGGCTTGCCGATATCCCTGCGATCCTCGCCCTCAAGAACGCCGCCTATACGCCGAACGAAAGCATCATCGGCGTGCCCTCGCTACCGCGCATCGCGGATTACACGCAGGTCGTAGCCGAGCATGAGGTCTGGCTGGCGGAAGGCGAGAGCGGTGAGCTGGAGGCCGCGCTGGTGCTCGATATCGAGCCCGAGGATTTCACCGTCTGGAGCGTGGCCGTCGCGCCGGAGGCTGGCGGACGCAAACTCGGAGCCGCGCTCATGGCCTTCGCCGACGAGCGGGCGCAGGCGCTCGGCTACGGTTCCGTGCATCTCTACACCCACGCCAAGCTGACCCAGCGCATCGGCTGGTACGAGCGGCTGGGCTTTTCCATCACGCATCATGAGGACATGGCCGACCGGCGGCTGACCCATATGCGCAAGACCTTCGCAAACGCCGGACAATAAGAGGAAACGGGCATGGCAGGACGTTTGAAGGGCAAGGTCGCGGTCGTCACCGCCGCGGGGCAGGGGATCGGCCGGGCCATCGCCGAGGCCTTCGTCGCCGAGGGCGCCACCGTCTGGGCGACCGACAAGGACGTTGCCCTGCTGGAGGGCATTCCGAAGGCGAAGAAGCGCAGGCTCGACGTGCTTTCGTCCAAGGCGGTCAATGCCTTCGCCGAGAAGGTCGGGCCCGTCGACATCCTCGTGAACGCCGCCGGCTTCGTGCATCACGGCACGGTGCTCGACACCGACGACAAGGCCTGGGACTTCTCCTTCGACCTCAACGTCAAGTCGATGCACCGCACGATCCAGGCCTTCCTGCCCGCCATGCTGGCGAAGGGTTCCGGCTCGATCGTCAATATCGCGTCCGGTGCCGGCTCGGTGCGCGGCATCCCGAACCGCTATGCCTATGGCGCGACCAAGGCGGCGGTGATCGGCCTGACCAAGGCTGTCGCGGCCGACTACATCAAGAAAGGCGTGCGCGCGAACGCGATCTGCCCGGGCACGATCCAGTCCCCCTCGCTCGACCAGCGCATCAAGGACCTCGCCCAGGCGACGAAGACGACGGAAGCCGCCGCCCGGCAGGCCTTCATCGACCGCCAGCCGATGGGCCGGCTCGGCACGGCCGAGGAGATCGCCTGGCTCGCGGTTTATCTCGCGGCGGACGAGTCCAGCTACACCACCGGCCAGATCCATCTGGCGGATGGCGGCTTCGCTCTCTGAGGCGAGCGTCGTTCGCCTTGGCCGTTGTCATCCCGGGTCGAGCCCGGGATGACGATGCGGCTCTCCTTTGAGATGAATGCGCTTCAAGGCGCTCAACCCGAACCTTCAGGACAGATCCGATGCATATTCTCGTTCTCGGCGGCGCCGGCATGGTCGGGCGCAAGTTCATCGAGCGGCTGGCGCGCGACGGCCATCTCGGCGGCAAGCCGGTAACCCGCGTGACGGCGCAGGACGTCGTGGTGGCCTCCCCGCCGCCGGCTGCGCCCTTCGATTTCGAGGCGGTGGTCTCCGATCTCTCGATCCACGGTGAATCCGAGAAGCTGATCGCGACGCGGCCCGAGCTGATCATCCATCTCGCGGCGGTGGTCTCGGGCGAGGCCGAGGCGGATTTCGACAAGGGCTACCGGATCAATCTCGACGGCACGCGCTATCTCTTCGAGGCGATCCGCCATGCGGAAGGCTACAAGCCGCGCGTGGTCTTCACCTCCTCGGTCGCGGTGTTCGGCGCGCCCTTCCACGACAAGATCGAGGACGAGTTCTTCACCACGCCGCTGACCAGCTACGGTACGCAGAAGGCGATCGGCGAATTGTTGCTCTGCGATTATTCGCGGCGCGGCTTCTTCGACGGCGTCGGCATCCGCCTGCCGACGATCTGCGTGCGGCCGGGCAAGCCGAACAAGGCCGCCTCGGGGTTCTTCTCCAACATCATCCGCGAGCCGCTGAACGGCGAGGAGGCGGTGCTGCCGGTCTCGGACCAGGTGCGCCACTGGCATGCCAGCCCGCGCTCGGCGGTGGGCTTCCTCATCCACGCCGCGACGATGGATACGGCCGCGATCGGCCCGCGCCGGGCGCTGACCATGCCGGGCTATTCCTGCACCGTCGCCGAGCAGATCGAGACCTTGCGCAAGGTCGCGGGCGAGAACGTGGTCAAGCGGATCCGTCGTGAAACCGATCCGGTGATCGACGGGATCGTGGCCGGCTGGCCGCGCAACTTCGATCCGCAGCGGGCGCTGGCGCTCGGCTTCAAGGCGGAGGCGAATTTCGAAGAGATCATCCGCGTGCATATCGAGGACGAATTGCACGGCACCTTCGTAAAGTGATCCCATAAGTAGGGGCGGCCGGTGAGGCCGCCCTTTTCGTTTGGGGCGTTCGGCGTCAGTCAGGCTTCGGGAGGGCTGGCACCGGCCGGCGCTGTCTGGATCACCGCCGGGCGAGCCTCGATGGTCTGCACCCGGTTCCGGCCGTCGCCCTTGGCCTGATAGAGATACTCGTCGGCGATGCGCAGCATGTCCTTGAACTGCTCGCGCACGAGATGAGCCTCGTGCACGCCGAAGCTCGCGGTGATGCGTCGCCCCCGGAGCGTCTCGATCCGGAGAGCCGCGATGGCCTCCCGCAAACGCTCCGCGATCTGCATCGCCTCCTTCAAGCCCGTCCCCGGCAGGAAGGCGCAAAACTCCTCGCCGCCGAGGCGCGCCACCAGATCATAGGGCCGCAGCACGCGCTTCATGGTCTCGGTGATGGCGACGAGGACCTCGTCGCCGGCATCATGGCCGAACATGTCGTTGATGCTCTTGAAGTGGTCGATATCGAGCGCGATGACCGAGAGCGGCTTCTGCTCGCGGCGCGAGCGCGCGATCTCGGAGCCGACCACCTCGGCCAGCCAGCGGCGATTGCCGAGCCCGGTGAGCGTGTCCGAGAAGGCTTGCCGCTTCAGGCGGTTCAGCTTCTCCTCCAACGTGTTGATGAGCGCACGGACCTCGTCGGTGAGGCGGCCGACATCGTCGTTGCGCTGCTTGATGAGGCGCGGGATGCGGCCCTCGACACGGTAGCTCTTGAGCCCGCGCGCGAGCTCGCTGACCGGCAGGAGCAGATGCCGCATCACGACGAAGGCGAAGGCGGTTCCGGCGATCGTCGCCAGCAGGATGATGGCCAGGATGGCCTGGGCGCTGATCGCCGCACCGGATGCGACATAGGCCGCGATGGAAATGATCGGGACGTGGGTTGCAACAAAGCAGCCGGCAAAGGCCTGGGCCAGCAAGGAAGAACCGAAAAATTCTCGAATCTGCGTCGTCTTGGCTTTCACAAGGCACACTCCGTTTCCCCCAGAGTGCGCCACGGCTAGCAGCCGGGGTTTTCAGCAAAGATGACCGGCTTCGCTCGCATTTTAACGAGCGCGGGCCTTCCCACAGCAAGAATGGGGTGGCGGTCAATGACCGCCACCCCTTCAAGGCGACTTCGCTTCCAGCTCGGAAACGCTCAGGCCGGGCAGGGCTCGGCCTGTTCCTGCTGGCGGCGCGGGGGCAGGCCGAGCGCCGGCTGGCCGCGCGCTGGCTCCTCGTCCACCTCGGCTTCGGCTTCGGGCGCATGCGCCCAGCCGCTGGCGCTCCAGCTCTTCAACGCCGCCCAGGTCGAGCGATCGAGCCGGAACTGCTCGCAGGGGAACAGTCCGCCCCGCGCCGGCAGCGACTTCAGGAACGAGCCCTCCGACCGGAAACCGGACTTCTCCAGCACCCGCCGCGAGGCCGGGTTGATGACGCGGGTATCCGCCTCGATCGCGGCCAGGTCGATCAGCGAGAACAGGCTGTCGATCAGGCCCTGCACCGCCTCGGTCGCGTAGCCCTTGCCCCAATGCGGGGTGCCGAGCCAGTAGCCGATGAAGGGCACGCCCGAGGCCTGCTTGTGCGCGCCGATCATGCCGATCAGCTCGTTGGGCTTCGAACGGGGCGTGATCGCCAGCACGAGATGCTCGCCCAGAGCGTTGCCCTTGCGGGCCCCGAAGATGAAGGGCTCGACCGCCTGGGTCGGGTAGGGATGGGGAATCGATGCCGTCATCTCCGCGACCGCCTTTTCACCGGCAAGGCGCAGGATGGCATTGGCATCGGCCATGCGGGGCCAACGCAGCCAGAGACGGCGGGTCTCGAGCCGGAAGACATCGTCGCGGGTCAGTTCGGGGAACATCTTGTCTCTCCGTCGGCGCAAACGAAAAAAGGGAGCTGGGACTTTGGTCCCATCTCCCCTTCGCTGACCTTCGGGAGACCCTATTCGGGCCTTATAACCCTTGATCCGTTCGGTTCGATGGAACCGGCGGATCGAGAGATTTCCCTATCCGCCTTTTACTCTGCGGCCTCTTGGGCCGGGACTACGTTCACGAAAGCTCGGCCGAGTTTCGTCGTGAATCGGACTCGGCCATTCGCCGTCGCAAAGAGGGTATGGTCTTTGCCCATGCCGACATTGGCGCCGGCATGCCACTTGGTGCCGCGCTGACGGATAATGATGTTGCCGGGAATGACGGCCTGATCGCCGAACTTCTTGACGCCGAGGCGCCTGCCTTCGGAGTCGCGACCGTTGCGGGACGAACCGCCTGCCTTTTTGTGAGCCATAACGCCCTACCTCAAAACTTGTCGTGTCTCTCTAACCCGAATCGGCGGCGAAAGCCACCCGTCTCGGATACGAAATGCCGGAACACCATTCTGTCAGGAGTGACAGACCGGGACGATCAGTCTCGGCAATGGTGATCCGGCGCGGATTGTCTGCGCCGGGAAGCCCGGTCTCAGGCCTCGGACGCCTCGTCCTTGGCCTTCTTGGCAGGGGCCTTCTTGGCCACGGCCTTCTTCGGCTTCTCAGCCTCCTCGCCGGCCTCGGCCTTGGCGGCCTTCGGCGCAGCCTTCGCCTTCGCGGCAACCGGAGCAGCGGCGGCATCGCCCTTCTTCATCTCCGGCTTCTTGCCGCCGGTGAGGATGTCGGTGATGCGGATGACGGTCAGCTCGGCGCGGAAGCCGCGCTTGCGCTTCGAGTTCTGGCGGCGACGCTTCTTGAAGGCGATGACCTTCTCGCCGCGGGCCTGCTCGACGATTTCACCGACGACGGTGATCTCGGAGAGGGCCTTGGCATCGAGCGTGGTCTTCTCGCCCTCGGTGAGCATCAGCACCGAGTCGAACGCGACGGTGTCGCCGGCGTTGCCCTCGATCTTGGCAGCGGTGATCTTGTCGTTGGCGGTGACGCGGAACTGCTTCCCGCCGGTCTTGATGACTGCGAACATTTTGTCCTCCATGTTCGGCCCCGTCCTGTCGCGGCTTCCGGATGGAGGCCCGTGGGACGGCTTTTTGGCAGTCGATTGCGTGGTCTGGCTTGCTCTTGCCGGCATGCGACGCAGCGCACATGCCAAAAGAGATCGGGCGCGAGTTTCCCCGCGCCGGACGGTGCTCGATAGTCGCAAGGTGGGGGCAGGTCAAGCGAAAGCGGCGGGGAAGAGTGGATTTCTCCTGCTCGGAAGGCTTGCTCCCCGGGCGCGCCTTGTGTAGTAACCGCCTCGCTTCGACCGAAGGCGACCGCGGACAGGTGGCAGAGTGGTTGAATGCACCGCACTCGAAATGCGGCATACCTGCAAGGGTATCGGGGGTTCAAATCCCTCCCTGTCCGCCACCCTCTCTCGCCCGGCGATCACCTTACCATTCAAGCGAAGCTTCGGCCTGCCTGTGCGGCTCAGCGCCGCTTCCGTTTGCCGGAGCCCGCGCAGGCGCCGGTTCCGCATGGATCTGGCGCAGTTTGGAGCTGACCAAGGAACACCCGTTCAGGCGCACGCGTTCGCATGAAAAGATGTGGAGCGTTCGATGAGACAACATCTCCTGGCTATTGCAGTTCTGGCTCTTCTGGCGGGCGGGGCGACAGCGCAATCCATTCATCCACCCACGAAGGAAGGCGCCGGCGCGATCCCCGATTCGGGGGGCATCAGGAGCGACGGCGTGCTGCAACCTCCCGGTGTGACCCGTCCGGAGGCTCAGGGCGGCGCAGATTCGCAGCAGAATCGCGACTATGGAAAGGATACGGTCCCCGAGGGGAAGGAGCTGAACGAGGGCGTGCCCGCCGGGCCGAAGCCATAGCCGGTCTGAGCGAAATGCTCTCGCTTTCCGCGCCATCCTGAAGCCGGCGATGGCAGTCCAGCGTTGCCCGTCACAGCGGCGGGCGGAAGCGAAGGGGTTGAATCAATCGGCAGGTCTGCGCCTTAATCGCCGCTTCCACAGCAAGGAGAAACCCAATGCGATTGGCGCTCGCCATCATCACCTTGGCTCTCACCGGCTGCAACGGCACGCCAGAGTCCAGTCACCCCGCCCGCGACTACACCGTCGGCACGGCGCAATGTTCGAAATTCGGCTGGGGCACGGGCCAGATGGCAGAATGCCTCGACCGCGCCGCGGAGCGGCAGTCGGCGACGGTTTCGCAGGACCGCACCGGGGAGGCCGGCTAGCGCCCCCGCGGGCGGCGGCCTGAATCGCGCTTGGATATGCGTTCTCGGATGGGGTTGCACGCGGCGGTCAGGCGCGGCAAAGATAGGGTCATGATCAGGATATCGATTGCCGCCAGCCTGGTTGCCGTTCTGGCCGCCGGCTGTGTCTCATCCCGGCCCCAGCCTGTCCAGCAGACTGCGGCTCCTTCCGCCAAGCGCATCGTCCGCGACGGCGGGCAGCTTGAACTGCCGGACGGGACGCGCGTCACGCCGGACTATACCGGCGGCTTCACCTTGCCGAACGGCGACTATGTGAAGCGCGAGCGCGGGGCGCTGGTCTTGCCGACGGGCGCACGCTGCCAGCCCGACGCGAGCGGCTATATCTGCCCCTGAGATCGAGGCGCCTAGTGACGGCGCCTGCCTCGTTGGCCATTCCGGCTGAAGTCGGTCCGTTCGGCCCCGGCGCCGTGGTCACGCAGCGTCGGATGTCTGCCGTCGCTTCGCCGCCGCGCCCGTATCCGTATCGCCGGATTCGTCGAGGACGTGATTGTGGCTGCGGAAAGCCCAGATTTCCTTGGCGGCTTCCCAGTGCTCGCGGTCGCGGCCCTCGGGCTGCCCGTCCTTGATCCAGAGTCCGTAGGCGATCTTCCGGATTTCGTGCTGGGTCTTGTCGTCCTGCTTCATGTCTCGCCTCCATGATCGCTCCCCGATAGGCATCGGAGAATCCTGGTTTCGGAGAGGGTGACGGCCTTGCCGTGCAGGGGAACAACCGCCGACCGGCCGGGCTGTTCCCGCGCGCGATGAAAGATCCAGCCCGGAGCGGGCGGGATGCTCAGGCCTTTGCGGTGGCCAGCTCCGCTTCGCCGGACGCTTCGGGTTTCGGCTGGAGGGGACGGCGGGCATAGCGCTGGGCCAGGACGGCGCAGGCGAAGAGCTGCGCCTGGTGGAACAGCATCAGCGGCAGCACGATCAGGCCGAGCGCCTGGCCGGGGAACAGGATGTTCGCCATCGGGATGCCGCTCGCCATGCTCTTCTTCGAGCCGCAGAAGACGATCGCGATCTCGTCCTCCTTCGAGAAGCCGAGCCGGCGGCTGAGGAAGGTCGTGATCGCCAGCACGGCTGCGAGCAGGACAATGTCCAGCGCGATGACGAGGCCGAGATCGGCGAGCGTGACCTGCGACCAGATGCCGGCGACCATGCCCTCGCTGAAGGCGGCATAGACGACGAGCAGGATCGAGCCGCGGTCGACCAGCGAGATCGGCGCCTTGTGGCGCTGCAGGAAGGGGCCGACCCAGCGGCGCAGCAATTGCCCGACGAGGAAGGGCAGCAGCAATTGCAGGGCGATGCTTTCGACGGCGCGGGTGCTGAAGCCGCCGCCCTTCGAATCGAGCAGCAGCACGACGAGCAGCGGCGTCAGCACAATGCCGAAGAGGTTCGAGACCGAGGCGCTGCACAGGGCCGCCGCGACATTGCCGCGCGCGATCGAGGTGAAGGCGATCGACGACTGCACGGTCGAGGGCAGGATGCAGACAAAGATCAGGCCGGCGATCAGTTCCGATGGCAGGACGCCGGCGAAGACGCGGGTCAGCACCAGGCCGAGCAGCGGGAACAGCACATAGGTGCTGGCGAAGACCAGCGATTGCAGGCGCCAGTGCAGCAGGCCTTCCCAGACTGCGGCCGGCGACAGCCTTGCGCCGTAAAGGAAGAACAGCAGGGCGACCGCGATCGAGACCGCGTCATCGGCGATCACCGCGCCGCTGCCATGAGCGGGGAAAACGGCCGCGATCGCGACCGTCGCCATTAGCGCGATGAGATAAGGGTCGATGCCGAAGCGGGCGAGAGTGCGGCGGAGCATCAGCGGTCCTTCCGATTGGAGGGTGCCTTCTAGCCCGTTCCACGCTCATTTTGATCCCGACTGGCGTCGATATCGGCTATTATGAATCATGATGACCATCAGCTCTGACCCGAAGCCTCTCGATCCCGTCCTGCTGCAGAGCTTCCTGAAGGTCTGCGAGACGCTGAGCTTCACCGAGGCCGCACGTCAGCTGGGCTTACGCCAGTCCTCTGTCAGCCAGCATGTCGCGCGGCTGGAGAAGCGTCTGGGCCGGCGCCTGCTGGAGCGCGACACCCATGGCGTGCGGCCGACGCCGGACGGCGACGCGATCCTGCCCTTCGCGCGGCAGGCGCTCGAGGCGGGACAGCGAATCGAGCGCCATCTCGCCGGCTCGACCCTGCGCGGGCGGCTGCGGCTCGGGGTCTCCGAGGATTTCGCCTATACGGCTCTGCCGGAGATCCTGGCCGCCTTCGCCATGCAGCATCATGCGGTCGACCTGGAACTGACGGTGGGGCTCAGCGGCCTGCTCTACGAACAGTATGACGCGGGCGAGCTCGACCTGATCTTTGCCAAGCGGCGCAAGGGCGACGAACGCGGCGAGGTTGCCTGGCAGGAGCGTCTCGTCTGGGCAGGCAGGCCGGGCGCAAGGCTGGCGGAGCAGCCGGTGGTGCCGCTCGTGCTCTATCCGCCGCCGAGCATCACGCGCGTCCATGCGATCGAGACGCTGGAGCGCGCGGGGCGGGCCTGGCGCGTCGCCTGCACCAGCGGCAGCCTTGCGGGCCTGCGTGCGGCGACGGTCGCGGGGCTCGGGATCACCGCGCATTCGGCCCGCCTGATCCCGCAAGGGATGGCCGAGGTGGAGCCGCGCGAGGCGCTGCCGCCGCTGGGGACGATCGAATTCGTCGTCATCGGCGGGCAGTCGCATCAGGCGGCGGCGCGGGCGCTTGCCGACAGCATTCTGTCGAGCGCCGGGCGGCTCATGCCGGAAGCGCCGCGTCGTAGCGGGCGCGGCTAGTCCCGCGCCAGGGCCGCGACCGGATCGAGCTTCGCGGCGTTGCGCGCCGGCAGGAAGCCGAAGGTCAGGCCGATCAGGGTCGAGCACGCGATGGCGACGGCGAAGGCCTCGCCCGAATAGATGAACCGCATCTGTGCGCCCGATGCCTCGAAGCCATAGCCGACGGCCAGCGCCAGCCCGATGCCGAGCGCGCCGCCGATGAAGCAGACCAGCGAGGCCTCGATCAGGAATTGCTGCATGATGTCGCTGCGGCGTGCGCCGACCGCCATGCGCAGGCCGATCTCGCCAGTGCGCTCGATCACCGAGACCAGCATGATGTTCATCACGCCGATGCCGCCGACCAGGAGCGAGATGACCGCGATCGAGGAGATCATCAGCGTCAGCGTCTGGGTCGTGGCGGTGATGGTGTTGCGGATCTCGTCCTGATTGAAGATGAAGAAGTCCTTGGCGCGGTGGCGATGCGTCAGCAGCTCCGTCACCGCCTCCTGTGCCGCAGCCATGGGCGTGTCGTCATCGACGCGCAGCGTGATCGAGCGCAGCGAGAGATCGCCGAGGAACCGGCCCTGCACCGAGGTGTAGGGCATGAAGACCTGCGGGTTCTGGCTGCCGCCGAAGCCGCCCTGCTGCTGGCGCATCACGCCGACGATGCGGCTGGGCACCGTGCCGATCAGGAAGACGGTGCCGATCGGGTTGGCGCTGCCGTTCGGAAAGAGCGCGCTGAGCGTGTTCTCGTCGATGACGACGTCCTGAGACAGCGTGCGGACATCATCGGCGGTGAAGAAGGAGCCGCGCGTCAGCACGCTGCCGCGCACGTCGAAATAGCGCTCGCTGACGCCGTTGACGAGCGCGGTCGCCTCGACATTGCCGAGCCGGATCGTGGCGCTGGTCGAGACCGTCGGCGTCACGCTCGCGGCATAGGGCTGGGCGGCGAGGACCTGCGCATCGAGCACGGTCAGCGTCTTGACCCGGCCGGAGCGCGTGTCGCCGAAGCCGGCGCCGGGGAATATCTCCAGCGTGTTGGTGCCGAGGCCGGAGATGTTCTGGAGGACGTTCTGCTTGGCGCCTTCGCCGAGCGCGACGACGCTGACCACGGCGGCGATGCCGATGACGATGCCGAGCATTGTCAGGGTCGTGCGCAGCTTGTGGGCCGCCATGGCGCGCACCGCCATGCCGAAGGCTTCCTTGAGCCGGCCGAAACCGGCGCGCAGCCGCCCGGCCGGAGCCGGCACGGGGGAGGGCGGCGGCACGGCTTCCGAGCGCGGCGCGGTGCGCCGGTCGTCGATGATCCGGCCGTCGCTGAGCTCGATGATGCGGTGGGCGCGCGCCGCGACGTTCATGTCGTGGGTGACTAGGATGACCGTATGGCCCTCGCGGTTGAGTTCCTCAATCAGCGCCAGCATCTCCTCGCCGCTCTTGCGGTCGAGCGCGCCGGTCGGCTCGTCGGCGAGGAGGACCCGGGCGCCGTTCATCAGGGCGCGCGCCACCGAGACGCGCTGCTGCTGGCCGCCGGAGAGTTCGGAGGGCCGATGGGTCGCGCGCGAAGCCAAGCCCAACCGTTCCAGCAGCATGGCGGCCCGGCTCTGGCGCGGGCCGGGCGGCACGCCGGCGTAGATCGCGGGGACCTCGACATTGGCGAGCGCCGTCAGTTCCGAGAGCAGGTGATAGCGCTGGAAGACGAAGCCGAAATACTCGCGCCGGAGCCTTGCCAGCTCATCCGGATCGAGATCGCGGGTCGGGCGGCCGTCGATCTCGTAGCTGCCACCGGTCGGGCGATCGAGGCAGCCGATGATGTTCATCAGCGTCGATTTTCCCGAGCCGGACTGGCCGACGATCGCGACCATCTCGCCGGCCTCGATCACGAGATCGGCGCCGTCGAGTGCTGCGACCGCAGCCTCGCCCTCGCCGAAATCGCGCCGGACGCCGGCGAGGCGGATGAGCGGCTTGCCCATCGCGGGCGCCTCAGAAGCCAAAGGGCGAGCGGCGGGCGCGCGCCGGACGCGTCGCATCCGGGCCACCGCTGCTGCGCGTCGTGACGACGCGCTCGCCCGCCTTCAGGCCGGAGGTGATCTCGACGACGATCTTGTTGTCGAGCCCGGTCGTGACCTTGCGCTGCTCCGGCTTGCCGTCGGGGCCGAGCACATCGACGAAGGCGTTGGGTCCGCGGCGGCGGACGGCGGTCGAGGGCACCGTCAGGACGTGCTCGGCCCGCCCGACGATGACGGTGACCTGCGCTGTCATGGACGTCAGCAGCCGCCCTTCCGGGTTCGGCACCTCGAACAGGGCGTTGTAGTAGACCGCGCTGGTGCTGGCGGCGGAGGATGAGCTGCTCGCGCTCGAGGAGGATGTCGTGTTCTGCGTCTTCAGGGTGTCGGGCGCCGGCTCGACATAGGAGATCTTGCCGGGGAAGCGCCGCTCCGGCGCGCCAAGCACGCTGAAATAGACCTCCTGCCCGGCCTTGACGCGGAGCACGTCGGCTTCCGAGATCTTTGCCTTGACCGTCATGGTCGAGACGTCGCCGAGCACCACGACCGTCGGCGCCGACTGGACCGCATTCACCGTCTGGCCTTCCTGCGCGACGATGGCGAGCACGGTGCCGGGGCTCGGCGCGGTGATGCGGGTATAGCCGAGCTTGGCACGGGCATCCTCGACCTTGACCTGGCTCGACTGGATCTGCGCATCGAGCGACTCGATCTGCGCGCGGGTCACGCTCACCGTCATCTCGGCATTCTCGAAGGCATCGCGCGAGACGGCGTTCTGGCCGATCATCTGCTTCTGCCGGGCGAGCACGGCCTGGGCATAGGCGAGGCTGGCGCTCCGCTCGGCGCGCTGGGCTTTGAGCGCCGCGAGATCGGCCTCGGCCGAGCGCAGCGCGTTCTGCTGGGTGATGCCGTCGATCTCGGCGATCAGGTCCCCTGTCGCGACATTGTCGCCGAGCTTGACCTTGAGCGAGACGATGCGGCCGGTCGCCTGCGCGCCGACGCTGACCTGCCGGACCGGCTCCAGCGCGCCGGAGGCGAGCACGGCTTCCTCGACATTACCCATCACCGCCTCGCTACTCGGCAGGCTGACGGTCTCGGCCGGCGAGGGCTGGCGGGCCTGCCAGACATAGTAGCCGCCGGCGGCCGCGAGGATGAGGGCAGGAAAAAGAAGGCGTCGCAGCCTCATGGTTGCGGCTCCTCGACGGGAATAATGCGCAGGCGCGGCCCGGTCTCTGTGTCGACGACGGCCGGGGCCGAGACCTCGACCGGCCTGAGCCAGCCGCCGCCCAGCGCCTTGTTGAGGGCGATGAAGCTCGTGGCGAGCGCGACCCGGCTCTGGATCAGCGATTCCTCGGATGCGTAGAGCGTGCGCTGGGCTTCGAGCACGTCGAGGAAGCTCGCCGTGCCCGCCGTGTAGAGCGCGCGGGAGAGCCGCGCGGCCTCGCCGGACGCACGGGCGGCTTCGGTCAGGCTGCCGAGCCTGAGCCGCTGCTGCCTGAGGCCGACGAGATTGTCCTCGACATCCTGCAGCGCCGTCAGCACCGCGAGCCGGAGCGCCGCATCCTGCTGGTCGCGCCGGGCGCGGGCGGCATCGACGGCTGCCGCCAGCTCGCCGCCGTTGAAGATCGGGACGCTGAGGCTCGGGCCGATCGACCAGCCGATGGCACTGTTTTTGGCGAGGTCTCCCAGCTTGAGGGCCGAGGTCGAGATGTTGCCGGTCAGCGAGACCGACGGATAGCGATTGGCCTCCGCCTGGCCGATCCGGGCTGTCGCCTGTGCGAGCACGCGTTCGGCCGAACGGACATCGGGGCGGCGGCGCAGGACATCGGCCGGGATGCCGGCGCGCGGCGGGGCGGGCGTGCCGGGCACCGCCGCAGCGCGACCGAAATAGCCGGCCATCGCGGCCGGCGGGCGGCCGGTCAGCACGGCGAGCCGGTGCTGGCTCTGGGCAAGCGAGGCTTCCAGCAAAGGGATCTGCGCTTCCGTGCTGGCGGCCTGGGCGGTGGCGCGGGCGGTGTCGATCGCGGAGATGTCGCCGGCCTGGAAGCGCGTGCGGGTCAGCGCCTCGGTCTCGCGCTGGGTCTTCGCGGTGCTGCGGGCGAGCACGATCCGCGCCTGCAGGCCGCGCGCCTCGACATAGGTCGAGGCGACATCGCCGATCAGCGTCAGCATGACCGTGTCGAGATCGTCGAAGGCGGCGTCCGTGCCATAGGTCGCCGCCTCGACGGCGCGGTCGCGCGCGCCGAACAGGTCGACCTCCCAGGACGCGTCGAACCCGGCGCGGAAGCTGTTGCGGGTCACCGTCGACGAGCGCGAGCGGCTGGCGGAGGCGCCGCCATCGACCTGCGGGAAGAGCGCACCGACCGCCTGCTCGCGAGCGGCACGGGCCTCGCGGATGCGGGCCTTGGCCTGCGCGACGTCAAGATTCCCGGCGATGGCCTGATCGATCAGCGCGTTCAGCGTGGGGTCGCGGAAGCCGCGCCACCATTCGCTGGGCCGCGGCGAGGTCTTGCCGCTCGCAGCCGCGTTCCAGCGCTGCGGCAGGTCGAGCGCGGGCGGCGCATAGTCCGGCCCGACGGCGCAGGCGCCGAGGCTCATCGCCAGCAGAGACAGGAGGGGGATGCGAATCATCGCGGCCAGAATGCCGGGAAAACCCGTGGCCGCCAGCTTTCCACCCTGTCCATGCGCGATATTTCGTCCCTATGGCATTCCTGCCAGCAGGATAACCGGTCAGCCCGTCCGGCGCATTGCGGCTAGATGACCATCCTGTGAGATAGCGTCTTCACCGTCATATAGTGCGCCAGACCCTCGGCGCCACCCTCGCGGCCGTAGCCGCTGTCCTTGACGCCGCCGAAGGGCACCTCGGCGACCGAAGCCTCCAGCGTGTTGATCGAGACATTGCCGGCCTCGATACCGTCGGCGAGCTGATCGGCGCGGGCCGCCGAATGCGTGAAGCCGTAGGCCGCGAGCCCGAAGGGCAGGGAATTGGCCTTCTCGATGGCTTCCTCGACCGTGCGCACCGGGTTGATGATCGCCATTGGGCCGAAAGGCTCCTCGCGCAGCGCGCGGGCATCGTCCGGCAGTTCGGTGAGCACGGTCGGCGGGAAGAAATAGCCGCGATTGCCCAGGCGCTCGCCGCCCGCCAGCACGCGCCCGCCACGGGCGCGGGCATCGGCGGTCAGCGCTTCCAGCGCCTCGATGCGGCGATGGTTGGCGACAGGGCCCATCTCGGTGCCGGCATCGAGGCCGTTGCCGACCGTCACGGCCTCAGCCTTCTCGACGAAAGCCCTGGTGAAGCGCTCGTAGATGTCCTGCTGGACGAAGAAGCGGGTCGGCGAGGTGCAGACCTGGCCGGCATTGCGGACCTTGCGCGTGGCGGAGAGATGAGCCGCGGCGATGGGATCGACATCGTCGCAGACGATGACCGGGGCATGGCCGCCGAGCTCCATCAGCACCGGCGTCATATGGCGGGCGGCGAGCTCCGAGAGATGCTTGCCGACGGCGGTCGAGCCGGTGAAGGCGACCAGGCGGGTCTGCGCCTGCGGGATCAGATAACTGGAGATTTTGGCGGGTACGCCGAAGACAAGGTTGAACACGCCGGGCGGGACGCCGGCATCATGCAGGGCCCGCGCGATATGGAGGGCGCCGGCCGGGGTCTCCTCGGCCGCCTTGATGATGATCGAGCAGCCGGCTGCGAGCGCGCCCGCGATCTTGCGGCAGGGCTGGCTCATCGGGAAATTCCAGGGCGAGAAGGCCGCGACCGTGCCGACCGGCTGGTGGATCACGACATAGCGGATGCCGGGCTCGCTCGGGATGACGCGGCCATAGGCGCGCTGGCCCTCGGCCGCATCCCATTCGAAGAACTCGCAGCCCCTGACGACTTCGAGACGGGCCTGGGCCAGCGGCTTGCCGTGCTCCAGCGTGATCGAACGGGCGATCTCCTCGACGCGTTCGCGCATCAGCGTGGCGGCCTTCAGCATGATCTCGGCGCGGGTGCGCGGGGCCATGCGGCTCCAGATCTTGAAGCCTTCGGCGGCGGCCGTCAGCGCATCGTCGAGGTCAGCCTGCGAGGCGAGGGGCACTGCGCCGATGACGCTCTCGTCGGCCGGATTGATGACCGGCTGCTCTTCCGCCGTCTTCCGCCAGGCGCCGCCGATATAGAGCTTGAGATCGGGATAGGTCGTCATGGAAGCCTCGGCTGGCGATGCGTTCAGCGGTCTCTGCGCGGCGTATCCGCCGGTGTCGATGGGGACCATAGGTGGCGGGTCATTCTGTGATCCAGTCGGCTAAATCAGATAAATTCAGACTGTTATGGTTATGAATGGTGCGCGCTGCCCCATTGTCATTCCGGACAAGCCGCATAGCGGCGCAGATCCGGAATCCACCCGAGGGCGCGGTGCCCAGTCGTGGATTCCGGGTCTTCGCTTCGCTGCGCCCGGAATGACAGGAAAAAGTCAGCGCACCAGCGTGCGCACGCGGTTCTCGATCAGCCTGACCAGCCCGAGCGCCGTCATCTCCGAGGATTTCGGGTTCGTGGCGAGCGGGCGGTTCTCGATGGCGATGTCGAGCTTGCCGAAGGCGCCGCGCGCGCTGAGCTGGTGACCGTTGCCGCCGGCAGCGGGGTCGGCGACGAGCTCGACGCGGGTGCGGTCGAGCCCGATGCCGGCGAGCGCGGTGATGACCGCGACATTGGCGTTCTGCGGGAAGCGCGAGGCGGCCTCCCGAGCCGTGCCGGAGAAGAAGGCCGTCGCCTCGGTAATCTCGTCGAGCGCGATCAGGCTCTCGGCCGAAGTCCCGCGCCATGCGGCAGGCGGCTTGACGATGCGGTGGATGACTTCGTCCAGCGGCAGCAGGGATGCGGCGGCGATGCCGTCGATGCCGGCGAGCGCGCCGGGCGGGATCAGGAGCTGGCTGCCGCTGCTCTCGGCGGCGGCGATCAAGCGAGCAAGCAGGGCGTCGTCGCAGAAGGCGCTGGTCGAGGCGACGGCGAAGGCCGGCGCATGATTGAGCGCGGCCTCCCCCCAGATGCCGACAGCCTCGCGCCCGGCCGCTTCGACGATGAGATCGAGGTCCAAGCCGGCGAGTTCGCCCGGTGTCGTGATCAGCTTGGCCCCGGCCGGGATGTCGCCTGCGGCGGCTGGGTTGCGGACCGCGACGGCGACGATGGCGATGCCGCCGTTGCTTCTCTCCGCCAGCAGCTCCGCGACGCGGCGGTTGATGGCGCCCCAACCGATCAGGGCGAGGCGGAGCGGTTTGCCTGAGCGCGTCATGAGCCTTCCGCCGTTCGCAAGGCGAGGTCGAGCAGCGCGCCGCCGTTCAGGCCTTCCAGCATGCTGAAATGGTGGCCGGGGCAGATCAGGGGCGCTGGTGCCTGCCATGTCGCGGCCAGCGCGGCCGATTGCGCCTTGAAGGCGTCGCTCTCGCCTTCGCCGACCGCGAAGGCGATCCGCGTCGCCTGCGGACGCGGCTGAACTATCGGGCTGAGCCGCGTGGCGTGGGCGGTATCGTCGAGGCCGAGCAGGCGGCCGAGCGGCAGATGGCCGAGCGGATCGAGACGAGAGAGGCCGGAGAGAAGCAGAGCCGAGGCGATCGGCGGGGCATCCGGCGCGCAGAGCGTCATCGCGGCGAGATGTCCACCGGCGGAATGACCGGAGATGTGCAGGCGCGTCGGGTCGAGGCCGAGCGCATCGGCTTCGCGGACGAGGAAATTCAGGGCGGCGACGCTCTGGGCGATGCTGCCTTCCAGCGGCATATCAGGCGCCAGCCCGTAGTTCGGCATGGCCACCGCATAGCCGGCATCGAGCAGCCCTTGCGAAAACTGCGCGTGCTGGACCTTGTCCGAGGCCTGCCAGTAGCCGCCATGGATGAAGACGAAAATCGGCGCGCGTTTTTCGCCTGCCGGGCGGTAGAGGTCGAGCGTCTCGAAGCGGCCGGGGCCATAGGCGAGATCGGCGGCGCCATGGCGGGCGCGGAAGACCTCGCCATCGCCGCTCCATTGCCGGAACAGCGCCTTCATGTCGGCTTGCAGGCGCGGGCTGTACTGCCGGCCGAGCTCGCGCAAGCTGTAGCCGTCGACCAGCTTATCGGGCAGTGGCTGCGCTGCCGCATGACGGGCGCGGATGGTCAGGCCGGCTTCGCTCGTCGGCATAAGACGAATCGGCGGGCGGAAGCCGGCGAAGGTCTCGCGATAGGCCAGTTCGACGCTATGGCGGGTGAGGTGAAAGGCCTCTGGTCGATCGGTTTCCCAGATCATCTCATGCAGGTGATGCGGGCCGCAGCCGGCGGCAATGAGCCCGGCGAGGATGTCACCCAGCGCATCGCGCAGGGCCTCGACCGGATCGCTCTCGGCGCTATGCGCGATGATCTCGATGAGGTCCGTTTCAGACGCCGACATAGCGATGCACCAGTTCCGCGTTCGCCGCGAGGTCGCTGCTGGAGCCCGACCAGACCGTGCGGCCCTTCTCGATGATGTAGTGCCGGTCGGCGATGCGCTTGAGCACATTGATGTTCTTGTCGATCAGCAGGATCGACTGGCCTTGCGCCTTCAGCGCCTCGATGCAGCCCCAGATCTCGGCACGAATGACGGGTGCCAATCCCTCGGTCGCCTCGTCGAGGATCAGGAGCTTCGGATTGGTCATCAGTGCGCGGCCGACCGCGAGCATCTGCTGCTCGCCGCCCGACAAGGTGCGGGCCGATTGGCCGGCGCGCTCCTGCAGGCGCGGGAACAGGGCGTAGACCCGTTCCAGCGTCCAGGGCGAGGAGCGCTTCAGCCGGTTCGAGGCGGTGGCGACGAGGTTTTCGCGGACCGAGAGCGTCGGAAAGACCTGCCGGCCTTCGGGCACGAGGCCGATGCCGCAGTGCGCGATCTTCTCCGGCGCGATGCCGCGCACGTCCCGGCTCTCGAAGCGGATATCGCCACCCTTGGGCGCCAGCAGCCCCATGATCGAGCGCACGGTCGTGGTCTTGCCCATGCCGTTGCGGCCCAGCAACGTCACGACCTCCCCCTCGGCGATGTCGAGCGCGACATCGAACAGGACCTGGCTTCGGCCATAGGCGGATTGCAGGTTGCGCACGCTCAGCATCAGGCGTCTCCGTCGCCGAGATAGGCGGTGCGCACCTCAGGATTGTCGCGGATCTCATCGGCCGTGCCGGTGGCGATCACGCGGCCATAGACCAGCACGGAGATGCGGTCGGCCAAGGCGAAGACCGCGTCCATGTCGTGCTCGACCAGCAGCATGGTGACGCGGCCCTTCAGGCCTGAGAGCATCGCGACCATCTGCTCGCTCTCGGCATGGCCAAGCCCCGCCATCGGTTCGTCGAGCAGGAGCAGGCGCGGCTCGCAGGCGAGCGCGATTGCGAATTCGAGCTGCTTCTGCTCGCCATGGGAGAGGTCGGCGACCTTGACCTCGGCGCGGTGGCTCAGGCCCGCGGTGGCGAGATGCTGGCGGGCGCGGCTGCGAAGGCTCTCGTCGCGACGGGCATTGCCGAAGAAGCGGAAGCTGTGGCCGTCATGGGCCTGCACGGCGAGCGCGACATTGTCGAGCATCGTGAAGTCCGGCAGGAGCTGGTTGATCTGGAAGGTGCGGGCGACACCGCGCTTCACGCGCTGCGGCGTCGACAGGGCGCCGATCTCCTCGCCCGACAGCGTGATCGCGCCCTCGTCATGGGTCAGCTCGCCGAAGAGCTGGGTCAGCAGTGTGGTCTTGCCGGCGCCATTGGGGCCGATCAGCGCGTGGATCTCGCCATCGCGCACGTCGAGATCGACGCCGTCCGTGGCAATGAGGCCGCCGAAGCGCTTGCGCAGGCCGCGCACGGAAAGGAGCGTCGCGGTCATGGCGCGCTCCTGCCGAGGCCGAGGCGATTGAGCAGGCCGTTCAATCCGCCCTGCGTGAAGAGCACGACGAACAGCAGGATCGGCCCGAGAACGAGCTGCCAATGCTCGGTCCAGCCGGTCAGCACGGTCTCGAGGATGACGAGGGCGGCGGCGCCGAGCAGCGGGCCCAGCAAGGTGCCGACGCCGCCGAGGATGACCATGATCATCAGCTCGCCGGACTTGGTCCAGTGCAGCATGTCGGGGCTGACGAAGCGCAGGTAGTTCGCCATCAGCGCGCCGGCGAGCCCTGCGCCCATGCCGGAGATGACGAAGGCGGCGAGCTTGTAGCGATAGGGCGCGATGCCGATCGCCGCCATGCGCCGCTCGTTCTGGCGGATGCCGGCCAGCACCATGCCGAAGCGCGAGCCGACGATGCGCCAGAGCGCGAGGAAGACCAGCGCGGCGATGACGAGACAGATGAAATAGAAGGTGACGTCGTCGCGGGTGTTGAGGTCGAACAGCGCGTTGCGGCGGCGGATCGTCATGCCGTCATCGCCGCCATAGGCCTTGAGCGAGACGAAGAGGAAGAACAGCATCTGCGCGAAGGCGAGGGTGATCATGATGAACTGCACGCCGGCTGTGCGCAGCGAGAGCGCGCCGATGATGCAGGCGAAGAGGCCGGCGGCGAGGATCGCGGCCGGCAGCGTGATCAGGAGCTGGTCCGTGCCGGGGATGAAGCCGAGGAACAGGGCGTTGTCGGCGAAGGTCCGGTAGAGGATGCCGACGGCATAGCCGCCGATGCCGAAGAAGGCGGCGTGACCGAAGCTCACCATCCCGCCGAAGCCGAGCGCGAGATTCAGGCTGGCGGCGGCGATGGCGTAGATCAGGACGCGTGTCGCCAGCGGCACCAGCGCCGGCTGGCCGATCGCCTGGACGATGAAGGGCAAGGCGATCAGCGCGGCGGCGAGTGCCAGCAGCGCGACGATGCGACCCAAAGCAGGTGCGGCGGTGTCGGTGCGGGTGAGGGCGTTCTCAGACATGGGCGGGGAACAGTCCCTTGGGCCGCACCAGCAGCACGATCGCCATCAGCAGGTAGATGCCCATCGAGGCAAGGCCGGCCCCGAGCGCATCGGCCTCCGACCCCGTCATGACATGGCGCAGCAGGCCGGGCGCGAAGGCGCGCAGGGACGTGTCGACGAGGCCGACGAGCAGCGCGCCGAAAAAGGCGCCGCGGATCGAGCCGACGCCGCCGATCACCACCACGACGAAGGTCATGATTAGGATCTGCTCGCCCATGCCGACCTGCACGGCCAGGATCGGCCCGGCCATCAAGCCGGCGAGGCCGGCGAGTAGGGCGCCGAGACCGAAGACGGCGGTGTAGAGCAGGCGGATATCGACACCGAGCGCGCGGACCATCTCGCGATGGGTGGCGCCGGCCCGGACCAGCATGCCGACGCGGGTGCGGTTGATCAGCAGGTAGAGCCCGAGCGCGACGAGGAGGCCGACCCCAATGATTGCGAGGCGATAGACCGGGTAGGTCAGGCCCGGCAGGAGCTGCACGGAGCCGTTCAGCGCGGGAGGCACCGAGACGAAGAGCGGCTGGCGGCCGAAGAGCAGCGTCACGCTCTGGTTGAAGATCAGGATCAGCGCGAAGGTCGCCAGCACCTGGTCGAGATGGTCCCGCGCATAGAGCCTTCGCAGCACGACGAGCTCCATAACCATGCCGATGAAGGCAGCAGCGGCGAGGCCCGCCAGAACGGCGACAAGGAAGGAGCCGGTCTGCGCCGCGGCGAAGGCGGCGGCATAGGCGCCGACCATGTAGAGCGAGCCATGGGCGAGGTTGATCACGCCCATGATGCCGAAGATCAGCGTCAGCCCGGCCGCGAGCAGGAACAGCATCACGCCGAACTGCAGGCCGTTGAGCAATTGTTCGAGAACGAGCGTCATTGTTGCCGGGGTTGGAACGCGCTGGATTTGGATCGAACCGACGCTGTCATTCCGGGGCTTCGCGTCAGCGAAGATCCCGGAATCCAGAACCGATGCGTCTCATCGTCAAGCGGAACGGTACAGCGCCACCGCTTCGGCGGCATCGGTTCTGGGTTCCGGGCTCAGGCCTTTGGCCTGCCCCGGAATGACGGCGTGGTTCCTCAGAGCTTGCAGTCCTTGGCGTAGACGTCGCCGTGGTTGCTCAGCACCTTGCCGGTGGTCTTGAGCACCGGGGTGCCGTCGGCGCCCTTCTCGACCTTGAGCGCGTACCAATCCTGCACCGGGTGCTGGTTCGGGCCGAACTTGAAGGCGCCGCGGACCGACTGGAAATCGGCCTTGGCCAGCGCCGTGCGCAGCGCGGGGACGTCGGTCTTGCCACTGGTCGCCTTCAAGGCGGAGGCGATGGCGAGCGCAGCGTCGTAGCCCTGGCTGGCATAATAGGTCGGGGCGCGGTTATAGGCCTTGTTCCAGGCCTCCATGAATTTCTTGTTGGCCGCGTTGTCGAAGTCGGAATTCCAGTGCGCGGTGACGCTGAGGCCGAGCGAGGATTCGCCGACCGCCTTCAGCGTGGTCGAGTCGAGCGAGGGCTCGGCCAGCACCATCGGGATCGTTCCGAGCAGGCCGGCCTGCTGGTACTGGCGCAGGAAGGCGATGCCGAGGCCGCCGGGATGGAACTGGAAGACGACGTCGGGATTGGCGGCGCGGATCTGCGCCATTTCCGGGGCGAAGTCGGTCTGGTCGAGGCGGGTATAGACCTCGCCGGCGATCTCGCCCTTGAACATCCGTTTGAAGCCGGTCAGCGCGTCCTTGCCCGCCTGGTAGTTCGGGGCGAGGATGAAGGCCTTCTTGTAGCCGAGATTGGTGGCGTATTGCCCGGCGCTCTCGTGCAGGCTGTCGTTCTGCCAGGAGACGACGAAATAGTTGGCGTTGCACTCCTTGCCGGCGAAATTCGAGGGCGCGGCATTGGGGCTGACATAGAGCGCGCTGGAATCGACGATATCGGGCACGGTCGCGCCGGCGACGTTCGAGAAGACGATGCCGGTCATGATCTTGATGCCGTCGGTCTTCAGCATCTTCTCGGCGATCTGCTTGCCCTGGCCGGGCTTCAGCGCATCGTCCTCGACGACGAGCTCGACCGGCACGCCGCCGAGCTTGCCGCCCTCCAGGTCGATGGCGAGCTTGAACGCGTCGCGGATGTCCTGGCCGAGATAGCCGCCGGGACCCGACAAGGTGGTAATCATGCCGATCTTGACCGGCTGCTGGGCCAGCGCCGTGGAGGCCGCCAGCGTCGTCGAGATGCCGAAGAGCAATCCGCGCAGTTTCATCATGGACTCCAGTCGTTCCGTTCTTGCCTCTGAGATGGTCGAACGCGGCGTTTCTGCGCCGCCGCGCTTAGGCGTAATTCGGTGCACCATCACCGCGCCCCGGCCGGGGCGCAAGGCGCTGCTGTCCGTTATCCAAGCACGGACTCCGCGGGGAAGGGGAGCCCGCCTTTCGGTGCGGCAGCCTTAGAGGGCGACCCAGCCGGCAGGAGGCTTGCGGCCGGGATGGAGCGCGCCGCAATGCTTGCAGGTGCGGGCCTTCTCGTCCGAGAAGAAGGCTTCGTAGAGCGGCGGCAGGTCCTTCACGAGGTCCTTCACCTTGAGCTCGATGCGATGCACGAGGCCTTGACACTCGAAGCAGTACCATTCGAAGCCGTCGACCTGGTCGCCATGGCGGGCCGGCTCGACCACGAGCCCGATAGAGCCTTCCTGCGGGCGCTGCGGGGAGTGGCGCACATGCGGCGGCAGCAGGAAGACGTCGCCCTCGCGGATCGTCACGTCGTAATGCTTCCCGTTATCGACCAGCTTCAGCATCATGTCGCCCTTGAGCTGGTAGAAGAACTCCTCCACCGGATCGTCATGATAGTCGGCGCGCTGGTTCGGGCCGCCGACGACCATCACGGTCATCTGGCCGTCGTCGAACACCTTCTTGTTGCCGACCGGCGGCTTCAATAGGTGCTCGTGCTCCTCGATCCATTTCTTGAAGTTGAAGGCCTTGAGCCGTCCTTCGGTCGCCATGGTTCCCACTCCCGTCCTCGTTCGTGATGTCGTTCAGCCGGCCTTGGCGAGTGGCGCCTGGCCCAGGCCGCAGGCTTCGAAGGCGGCGCGCGTCGCGGCCTTCTCGGCCTCGGTCAGCTCCAGCATCGGCGGACGGACATGGCCTCCGACCTGCCCGAGCAGCTCCTGCCAGTATTTCTGGTGCGCATGCGGCTTCTCGGCCGGGCGCGTGCCGCGCAGGGCCTCGCGCACCGGGTCCAGGCTGTCGCGGATGGCGCGCGCCTTGTCGGCCTCGCCGCGGAAGGCGAGGTCGGTGTAGTCGCGCATGCGCCGGTCGTTCGCCGTCTGGATCAGGTAGGGCGGCGAGGAGCAGAGATAGAGCTGCCAGCCGAGCTCGAGGATGTTGTCGAGCCATTCCTCCTCGGACGCCGTGCTGACCAGGATGCGGTCGCCGGCCAGCCGCGTCAGTTCGGCATACATCGGCCGGGGCACGCTGTACTTGATCGCGACGATGTTCTCGATATCGGCGAGCCGGTTGCAGAGCTGCGGGCTCATCAGGTAGCCGGAATCCGGGTGGCTCCAGAGCGCGATGCCGATATCGACCTTCTCGGCGATGGTCCGGTAATACTCGTAGAGCGTCTCGTCCTGCGCCTTGAAGAAATGCAGGATCGGGGCATGCACGACGATGTAGTCGGCGCCGACCCTCTCGGCGTGCTTAGCGAGATCGATGACGACGTCCATGTTCTGGTCCGAGCAGGACATGATGGTCTGGCCGCGCCCGGCCGAAGCCTCGACCGCCAGCTCGAAATTGCGCTTGCGCTCCTCCAGCGACATCGAGAAGAACTCGCCCTGCTTGCCGGCGATGAACAGCCCGTCGATCCCGAGATCATCGAGCCAGTGGCGGATATTCCGGCGGAAGCCGTCCTCGTCGATCGCGAGCTTGTCGGTGAAGGGCGTGAGCGCGGCCGCCCAGATGCCCTTCATATGGGCGCGGGCATAGGCCTTGGCGTCCTTCTTGGCGTATTTCATCAGGCCGGCTCCCGCATTCCGGAGCGGCTCGGGCGGATGGCCTCGGGTCGCGCGATCCTTCCGCGCCATCATCCGAAATGCCTTGCCCGACAGCCTCTCCCAGGCAGCCCCGCATAAATGCCGGGCGATGAGGGATGATGGCATGAGAGCCGGGGTATACGGCAACTCGTAACATTCGTATGAATTCGGAAGCTATCCTTATAAATCGAGGCGTCCGATGGCGATCACATTGCGCCAGATCCAGGCATTCCTGGCGGTGACCGAGCAGGGCACCTTCACCAAGGCGGCCGAGCGCCTGAACATGGCGCAGCCGGCGCTGTCCCAGCTCGTGCGCGATCTGGAGCGCGAACTCGGCATCCGCGTGCTCGACCGCACGACCCGGCGTGTCGAGCTGACCGAGGGCGGACGCGAGTTCCACGGCGCGGCGCTGAAAATCGTGCAGGACCTCGACACGGCCGTGCTGAACGCTAACGGCCTGGCCGAGCGCCGGCGGGGGCGCATCGTGGTCGCGGTGCCGCCACTGCTCGCGGCGGTGATCATGCCGCCGACGATCGTGGCGCTGCAGCAGAAATATCCGGGCTTGCAGGTCGCGATCATCGATGCGCGCAACGATCTCGTCGTCGAGGCGGTGCGCTTCGGCAAGGCCGATTGCGGCGTCGGGACCTTTCCGGCGCTCGACGACACCATCGAGCGCACGACGCTCGCCCGCGACAGCCTGATGCTGTTCTGCGGGCGGGGCAGCCGCTTCGCCGCGCAGGATTCGGTGACGTGGCGTGACCTTGCCGACGAGCCCCTCATCACGCTGACCCGCGACAGCGGCATCCGCCTGCTCGCCGAGGTCGGCTACGAGACGGCCGAGATCACGCTGAAGCCGGCCTATGAGGTGACGCAGATCACGACCGCGCTGGCGCTGGTCGAGGCCGGGCTCGGCATCGCCGTGCTGCCGACCTATGCGCGGGCGGTGGCGCCGAAATCGGTGCTGGTGCGCCCGCTGACCGAGCCGTCGATCGCGCGGGACATCGTGATGATTCGGCTCGGTGGCCGTGCGGCCTCGCCGGCGCTCTCGGCTTTCGAGGGGCTGCTGCGCCGCCTCGTGCGCCAGCTCGCGCCAAGCGAGGCGGATTGAGAAAGGGCCGGAAAAGCAAAAAAGGCCGCCCGGTGAGGCGGCCTTTCGACCCTGTATTGCAAGGGCATCAAATGGTGGGCGCGACAGGGATCGAACCTGTGACCCCTACGATGTCAACGTAGTGCTCTCCCGCTGAGCTACGCGCCCGTCGCCGCCGTGAGGTGGCTTCCGGAAGCGTGTCCGGGCCGTGTGGGCCGCGTTCACGCTGCGAGTGAGGGGGCTATAGCGACTCGCTTTGCGGGTGGCAAGGCGTTTGCCGCATAAATTCTCAACGCGCTGTTGGCATCTGCATTTGCGCGATTGCCGAACGGCCGCTCAGGCCGCCAGCAGCTTCTCGACCTCGTTGACGAGCTCGCGCAGGTGGAAGGGCTTGGACAGCACCTTCGCATCCTTCGGCGTCTGCGAATCGGGGTTCAGCGCCACGGCGGCAAAGCCCGTGATGAACATCACCTTGATGTCCGGATCGAGCTCCGTGGCGCGGCGCGCCAGCTCGATGCCGTCCATCTCCGGCATGACGATATCCGTCAGCAGGAGCTCGAACGGCTCCTCGCGCAAGCGGTTATAGGCCGACAGGCCGTTATCGAAGGAAGCGACGTCGTAGCCCGCATTCTGCAGGGCCTTGACCAGGAAGCGACGCATATCGTTGTCGTCTTCGGCGAGCAGTATCTTCGTCATGGGCCTGATCTGTTCGTCCCTGAGGCCTGTGTTTCGATAACGTCTGGCGCCCCGGCCAAGGCCGGGCCTGGAACGGTTGGGTACTCACCCGGCCGCACAGTTGGAACCATGTCCTTTCATAAGGCAACATCATGGTAAACAAGGCGTGAATCCAGTGTTGAATTTTCGAGGTTTTGCGACATCGCTTCAACCGCTTCGGTTTGTGTGCTTCAGTCACGCGCGATGAGCCTCTCCTCAGCCCCTTTCCCGCCCGCGCCGGACGACGTCGTCGCCGAGATCGAGCGGCCGTTCAGCCTGTACCAGCCGGCGCTTCAGGTCGTGCCGGTGGTGGTCGACGTGCCGCATGCCGGCCGCTGCTATCCGCCTGGCTTCGTCGAGGCGGCGCGCCTGCCGCTGCGCAGCCTCCGGCGCTCCGAGGATGCCTATGTCGACCGGCTGTTCGCGCAGAGCGTCTCGCTCGGCGCGCCGCTGCTCGTGGCCGAGTTCCCGCGCGCCTATCTCGACGTCAACCGCGAGCCCTACGAGCTCGACCCGCGCATGTTCGAGGGGCGGGTGCCGCCCTTCGCCAACACGCGCTCGATGCGGGTGGCCGGCGGGCTCGGCACGATCCCGCGCATTGTCGGCGACGCGCAGGAGATCTATTTCGGGCGGATCCCGATCCAGGAGGGGCTCGCCCGGATCGAGGAGCTGTACCGGCCCTACCATGCCGGCCTGCGCAGCCTCGTCCAGCGCACGCAAGGGGTGTTCGGCACCTGCATCCTCGTCGATGCGCATTCGATGCCCTCGGCCGGGCTCGATCGCGACGGGCTGGCGAAGTCCGACATCATCCTGGGCGACCGCTTCGGCACCAGCGCTGCGGGCTACATCATCGACATCGCCGAACAGGCCTTCACGCGGCTGGGCTTCAGCGTCACCCGCAACCGGCCCTATGCCGGCGGCTTCATCACCGAGCATTACGGCGCGCCGGCTGCCGGCGTGCATGCCTTGCAGATCGAGGTGAACCGCGCGCTCTACATGAACGAGGCGACGCTGGAGCCGCATGCCGGTTTCGATGCGGTCGAGCAGGCGATCGCCGGTGTCATGGCGGATTGCTTCGCGCGCTGGAGCGGCTGGCTCGACGAATGGCGCGAGGCGGCCGAGTAGCGATTGCCGGCGAAGTGGGGGATTTACAAGAAAAAGGGCCGCACACTTGCGTGGCGGCCCAAGTCTAGGGAGGAAACGCCCAAGGAGGGCAATGAAGGTTTGAGGTCATCTCCCCTTCGCAGTGCACAATATGAGAGTGCGCTGCAAAACGCAACTGAAATCAGCGAAATCAAAGGTGCTATGCGATTGGCGCATAATGCCGCAACGAAATGCCGGGGTTTTTCGGTTATTCCGCATCCGAGCCTCGGTTCGAGCGATCGATCCGCGGAGTCGATGCTGCAAAGCAGCAAACTGGAGTGCCTGTTCATGAGCGCAGTCGATTTCGGCGCCTTCGTCGCGGAGCTGGCGACGCAGTCCGGCCGGGCGATCCTGCCCTTCTTCCGGGCGCTGCATGCGACGGAGGACAAGTCGCGCGGCGGGGTGTTCGATCCCGTGACCGAGGGGGACCGCGCCGGCGAATCGGTGATGCGCCACATGATCAAGCGGCAGTTCCCGGCCCATGGCGTGCTCGGCGAGGAATTCGGCAGCGAGAACACCGATGCGGAATATGTCTGGGTGCTCGATCCGATCGACGGCACGCGGGCCTTCATCTCGGGCATCCCGGTCTGGGGCACGCTGATCGGCCTGACGCGCAACGGCGTGCCGGTCTATGGCATGATGCACCAGCCCTTTTCGGGCGAGCGTTTTTCCGGCGACGGGCGCGAGTTCGCGCTACGAGGGGCCGGGCGGCCCGAAGAAGCTGCGGACCCGCCAGACCACGGATCTCGCCACCGCGACGCTGATGACGACGACGCCCGCCCTGTTCAAGGGCGATGAGGCCGAGGCCTTCGCCCGCGTCGAAAGCGAAGTCCGGCTCTCCCGCTATGGCTGCGACTGCTATGCCTATTGCATGCTCGCGGCCGGCCATGTCGATCTCGTGATCGAGAGCGGGCTCAAGCCCTACGACATCGTCGCGCTGATCCCGATCATCGAGGGCGCGGGCGGTATCGTCACCTCATGGGACGGCGGCAGCGCTGCCGGGGGCGGGCGCATCCTCGCGGCCGGCAGCAAGGCGCTGCATGAGGCCGCCATGGCCAGGCTCGCTGCTTAAGCCGGGCAGGGCCTGGTCCTCGCCGGGGATGAAGGCGTCGAAGGCGGCCCAGAACTGGGCGCGGATGTCGTCGTTCTCCATCAGGATCTCGTGGCGCGATGTCGGCAGGACCAGCGCCGACCCGGTCTTGAGCCGCGCCGCGAAGCGCTCGATCGCCGGCGTCGAGACGACCGGATCGCGGCCGGCGGCGATGATCAGGGTCGGTACCTTCACCTCCAGCGGGGCTGACGGCGTTGCGAGGCGCGCCATCAGGCGGAAGGCGGTCCTGACCCAGGCGATGGTGGGGTCGCCGATGCTGAGCTCGCGCGCCGCGGCCGAGAGCGCGGCGTTGCGGGCATAGCGGACGGGGTCGCTGGTCAGGCGGTTGCCCTCGAAGGGCTTCGTCGCGATCGCGGTATCGCCGCCGCCCGGCACGAAGGCGCGGCCGAGGCCGAGCCAGTAGAGCAGGCTCGCCAGGATCTTCGCCCGGCCGGGATGCGCGATCATCGCGATGCCGAGCATCGGCGCGAGTGCGACCATGCGCGCGACCGGCAAGGCGTTCGAGCGGGAGGCATCGAGGCAGAGCGCGGCGCCCATCGAATGGGAGAGGACGAAATAGGGCGGGGGCAGCTTCGCCTGCATCTCGGCCATCGCCAGCGCGAGATCGGCCTCGTAGTGGCGTAGGCGCCCGACATGGCCCTTGCGCGTGCGCCTGACGAAACGCTGCGAGCCGCCCTGGCCGCGCCAGTCGAAGGCCAGCACATGGAAGCCGCGGCGGCGCAGCTCCGCGACGGTCTCGCTGTAGCGCTCGATGAACTCGGCCCGGCCCTGTACCACGACGACCGTGCCGCGCACCGGCTTCACCGTCGGGCGCCAGCTGGCGAAGCGCAAGGCAGCGCCGTCGCGCGTCGTCGCGAGCCAGGTCTTGCCGTGCCCGGGGACGGGATAATCCGGATCGGCGAAAAAGGCGGCCTCGGCCATCAGGTGCTCCGCATCGCCACCGCGCCCTCGGATCGCGGCTGCAACAAGCTCGATATCCTGCACCGGATATCCTGCGAAAACATGTCGGTGCGCCAACAAAGAAATGCGAGGGCGGATTTCGCGTCCTCAGGGTCTGGAGCGAGAGGCCATCGAGCCCTCATCCTGAGGAGCCGCGAAGCGGCGTCTCGAAGGATGTTCCAGATGGTTCCGGAGCCTCCTGAATCATCCTTCGAGACGCGCCTGCGGCACTCCCCAGGACGAGGGCTCGGATTTCAATCGGGCTTGCGAGAACGGCTCTTGAAAAGCCCAAACGCCTCCCCAGATCAGGTCTGCGCAGGCCGGAACCGGCTGCGCGAAAGCAACCGAGGTCCGCGCTCAGGCGAGGCGGACCGACATCATTGTCGCTTCTTCGGAGGACATACCATGCGTCATTTCGACCTCTCCCCGCTCTATCGCTCGACCGTCGGTTTCGACCGCCTGTTCAATCTCCTCGACCAGGCCTCGAGCACCGAAGCCGCCCCGAGCTACCCGCCCTACAATATCGAGCGGACCGCCGAGAACGCCTACCGCATCACCATCGCGGTCGCGGGTTTCGGTGAGGGCGACCTCTCCATCGAGTCCAAGGAAAACGCGCTGACCGTCAAGGGCGAGAAGCAGCCTGCCGAGGGCGCCGAGAAGCGCGAGGTCCTGCACCAGGGCATCGCCGCGCGCGCTTTCGAGCGTCGCTTCCAGCTTGCCGATTACGTGCAGGTGACCGGCGCCAGCCTCGAGAACGGCCTGCTCCATATCGATCTCGTGCGCGAGATCCCCGAGGCCAAGAAGCCGCGCCAGATTCCGATCGGCAATGGCGGTTCGGCCAAGGTCCTTGAGGCCAAGGTCGCCCAGGCCGCGTAACCAGCGTCAAGCTTTCGATGAAAGCGAAAGGCCCCCGGAAACGGGGGCCTTTTTGTTGGTCGTCAGTTCATCGGAGCGACCGGCGCAATCGGCGTCTCGGGCTTCGGCGTCGATGGCGTGGAGTCGATGTTCTGGACCGGCGGGATCGACGAGGCCTCGGGCGCCGGCGCGGCGGTCGAGAGCGGCGGCTTGCGCTCTGTGCCCTCGGTATTCCGGACATCGCTGGGATTGACGAGCTTCGGCTTGTCGGCGCCGGTCTCCGGATTGGTCGCGCCGGGCGAGGGCTCCGCCGGCTTGGCGGGTTGCCGCGGGGCCGCCGTTGCCGGCGCGCTGGCTTCGGCCGGTGCGGTTTCCACGGGCTTCACCGGTTCGGGCACCGGCGGCGCAGCCGGTGAGGGCGGCGAGGTGGTCGCGGGTGCGCTGGCCTCGGCCGGGGGCTTTTCCGCCGGCTGGACAGGCTCAGGCGCAGGCGGTGCGACCGGGGAAGGCAGGATGGTCGTCGCCGGGGCGCTGGCCTCGGCCGGGCCCTTGAACTCGGCGGGGCGCTCAGGTGGCTGGGGCACGAGGCGCTGGCGCGGCGGGGCGTGCTCCTCGCGCGGGTCGGCGCGGGCGACGCTGGGGGCAGGCGCTTGTCCGCGCAGCGGGATGCGTCGGATCAAATCGCCGGCATAGGCATCGAGGATCAGGCGCTGGCGCTGGCCACTGGGCGTGACGCCGTCGACGATATAGGTGTCGTCGCGGCGGATCGAACGCTCGATCCGGGCGAGGCCGTAACGGCGAGCGGCGATCCCGTTGACCGAATAGGGCGAGACCGCAGCCGGCGCGCGCGGCACGACGGCCGGGGGGCGCGGGGCATAGCCATAGTCGTAACGATAGCCATAACCGTAGGCCGGATACGGATCATATCCGTCATCGTAATAGTAATACTGGGCGCTGGCGGTGCCCGCCATGCCGGCCATTGCGCCGGCCACGACCAGGCCCATCAGAGCGATGCGCCCCGGTGCGGTCGAACGATCTGCCATGCCACATTCCCTTAACGAGTGACTGCTTGGCATTCAGTCTTGTTAGGGATTGCGGCAGGTATGCGGCTGGAAACGGGGCGCAAATGCGCTCATTCAACCCGCGATCGCTGTAATAAGGCTCTCGACGTCTTCGGCTTCCGTCGCGAAGGACATGACGAAGCGGCCGACGATCTCGCCCGCCTTGAGCGGCGCGTCCGGCGGCAGCGAGCGTGCCGACCAGTCGTAATAGCCGATGCCGGCGGCTTTCAGGCGCTCCTGAACCGCCGGCGGCAGGACGAGGAAGACCTCGTTCGCCTGGCAGGGCCAGGCGAGCCGGGCTTCGCTGCCCTGGCTGACCGAATCCGCCAAGCGTTTGGCGCGGGCATTGGCGTGGCGGGCAAGGTCGAGCCAATGGTCGTCGGCGAGCAGGCCCTCGAACTGGGCGCCGATGACGCGGCCCTTGGAGAGCGTCTGGCCGGCGCGTTTGCGGCGCCATTTCATCTCCTCGGCTTCGGCCGGGTCGAAGAAGATCACGGCTTCCGCCGCAAGCGCGCCGTTCTTGGTGCCGCCGAAGGAGAGCACGTCGACGCCGGCCTTCCAGGTGATCTCGGCCGGCGTGCAGCCGAGCGTGACCAGCGCGTTGGCGAAGCGGGCGCCGTCCATGTGGAGTTTGAGCCCGCGCGGCGTAACGGCGTCCTTCAGGGCGTGCACCTCGGCGGGCGTATAGATCGTGCCGCATTCGGTCGCCTGCGTGATCGTCAGCGCCTGCGCCTGGACCTGATGAAAATCGCCGGCGCGCAGATGCGAGAGCGCCTTGGTCACTGTTTCCGGCTTCAGCTTGGCGCCGGTGCCGGGCAGGTCGACCAGCTTCGCGCCATTGGTGAAGAATTCCGGCGCGCCGCATTCGTCCTCGACGACATGCGCCTCTTCATGGGTGAGGATCGCGCCCCAGGGCTTGACGATGCTGGCCAGTGCCAGGGCGTTCGCCGCCGTGCCGGTGAGGACGAGGAAGACCGCGACCTCGCGCTCGAAGATCGCGGCGAAGCGCTCCTCGACGCGGCGCGTCCAGTCGTCCTTGCCATAGGGGGAGGCGGCGCCGGCATTGGCGGCGGCGAGCGCGGCCATGACGCGGGGGCTGGCGGCGGCGGTGTTGTCGCTGAAGAAATCCATGGTGTGAGGGTTAGGCGGAGGGCGCTTTCCTGCCAAGCGGTGTCGGTGGAGAGGGGGCTTGCGCACGGCGCCGGGGTGAGACCTTGGGTCATGCCCAAAAACAAGAACCGGGCTGCCTGAGTCCGGGCTTTCGTTCCGGAAATGTCTGGTGCGGATTCGATTTTGCAATAAAATTTCGCTGCAGCGCGAAATCGGCGCTTGTGCCTAGATTGGAATTCTGGCAAGTTCATCGCAATAGGACAGTGTTGCTGTCCCATTTTTCACCGCGCCGACCAAAAGCTGATTTAGCTGGAGGTCGCGCCGTCGCAACGGAGGCGAGCATGACGAAGGGCCGGGCTACCAACGCCAAAGCCAATCGCACGCGCGCCGTCCGTAAAACGACGGCCTGAAGACAGGCGCGAACGGGCGAGGCACGCCCGAGGCGCCTGCGGAGGACGCGGGCGCGGTGGAAACAAAGCGCAAGCAAAGCCTCCAACGAGACGACGGCCGGACCGCCTTGGCCTCATCCTTGCTGCCGACTTCAGGTCGGTGCTGAGGGCCGCAGCGGTCAGGATCATGGACTGACGGGTCTCCCTGCCGGCGCAAGCTCGCGGGGTTCTGGGAAGCGGGGTTTGACGATGAGCGTGACCAGCAAGTCGAGCGGCGCAGGGGCTTTCGAGCGTTTTCCGGCCGTGCGCGATCCGGCGATGCCGACGCATCAGGGCCTGTACGATCCCAATAACGAGAAAGACTCCTGCGGTGTCGGCTTCATCGCCGACATGAAGAACCGCAAGAGCCATGCGATCGTGCAGCAGGGCCTGCAGATCCTGCACAATATCGACCATCGCGGCGCGGTCGGGGCCGATCCGAAGCTCGGCGACGGCTGCGGCATCCTCGTCCAGATCCCCGACCAGTTCTTCCGCGAGGAAACTGCGCGGCTCGGCATCACGCTGCCGGAGCAAGGCTACTACGCGATCGGCCAGTTCTTCATGCCGCGCGATCCTGCGGCGCGGTCGCTGTGCGAGGAGGTCATCTCCCAGACCGTCGAGGAGGAGGGGCTCGTCTTCCTCGGCTGGCGCGACGTGCCGGTCGACAACAGCGATCTCGGCCATGCCGTGCTCGCGACCGAGCCGGTGCATCGCCAGCTCTTCGTCGGCCGCCCCGACGACATCACCGACGAGGACGAGTTCGAGCGGCAGGTCTATGTCCTCCGCAAGTCGGTCTCGAACAAGGTCTACAAGCACCAGGAGCGTAAGACGGCGGAGTATTACCCCGTCTCGATGTCCTGCCGCACCATCGTCTACAAGGGCATGGTGCTGGTGAACCAGCTCGGCTCCTACTTCAAGGACTTGCAGGACGAGCGCTTCGTCAGCGCGCTCGCCCTCGTGCACCAGCGCTTCGCCACCAACACCTTCCCGTCCTGGCGCCTCGCCCATCCCTACCGGATGGTCGCCCATAACGGCGAGATCAACACGCTGCGCGGCAACGTCAACTGGATGGCGGCGCGGCAGGCGAGCGTCGATTCCGACCTGTTCGGCTCCGATATCTCGAAGCTTTGGCCGATTTCCTATGAGGGCCAGTCGGACACCGCCTGCTTCGACAACGCGCTCGAATTCCTGGTGCAGGGCGGCTACTCGCTGGCCCATGCGATGATGATGCTGGTGCCCGAGGCCTGGGCCGGCAACCCGCTGATGGATGACGAGCGGCGCGCCTTTTACGAGTATCATGCGGCGCTGATGGAGCCCTGGGACGGGCCGGCCGCGATCGCCTTCACCGACGGCCGCCAGATTGGGGCGACGCTCGACCGCAACGGCCTGCGCCCCGCGCGCTATCTCGTCACCGATGACGGGCTCGTGGTCCTCGCGTCCGAGTTCGGCGTCCTGCCGATCCCGGAGGAGAAGATCGTCGAGAAGTGGCGCCTCCAGCCCGGCAAGATGCTGCTGATCGATCTCGAACAAGGCCGCATCATCGGCGATGACGAGATCAAGACCTCGCTCTGCCTCGCCAATCCCTACAAGGATTGGCTGAAGCGCACCCAGATCGTGCTGGAGGATTTGCCGCCGGTCGAGGCGCGGGCGTCCCGCACCGACGTGCCGCTGCTCGATCGCCAGCAGGCCTTCGGCTACACCACCGAGGACGTCCGCCTGCTGATGGCGCCGATGGCGGTGACCGGGCAGGAAGCCGTGGGCTCGATGGGCACGGATACGCCGATCTCGGCGCTCTCGCTCAAGTCGAAGCTGCTCTACACCTATTTCAAGCAGAACTTCGCGCAGGTCACGAACCCGCCGATCGACCCGATCCGCGAGGAGCTGGTGATGAGCCTGCTCTCCTTCATCGGGCCGCGTCCGAACATCCTCGATCTGGAGGGCACTTCGCGCCGCAAGCGCCTGGAGGTCCGGACTCCGATCCTGACCAATGACGATCTCGAGAAGATCCGCTGCATCGGCCATTACGAGGATCGCTTCGACACCAAGACGATCGACTTCACCTATCCGGCCCGCGAGGGCGCGGCCGGCATGGACGGCGCGGTGGCGCGGCTCTGCGAGCGGGCGGAGGCTGCGGTCCATGGCGGCTACAACATCATCATCCTGTCCGACCGGCAGGTGGGCTCCGATCGCATCCCGATCCCGGCACTGCTGGCGACGGCGGCGGTGCATCATCACCTGATCCGCAAGGGCCTGCGCACCTCGGTCGGCCTCGTCGTCGAATCCGGCGAACCGCGCGAGATTCATCACTTCTGCTGCCTCGCCGGCTACGGCGCCGAGGCGATCAACCCCTATCTCGCCTTCGACACCCTGCTCGACCAGCATGCGCAGGGCGCCTTCCCCGAGGAGGTCGATGCCGACGAGGTGGTGAAGCGCTACATCAAGTCGGTCGGCAAGGGCGTGCTCAAGGTGATGTCCAAGATGGGCATCTCGACCTACCAGTCCTATTGCGGCGCGCAGATCTTCGACGCCGTCGGCCTGAAGAGCGCCTTCGTCGACAAGTTCTTCTTCGGGACGGGCACGGCGATCGAGGGCGTCGGCCTCGACGAGATCGCCGAGGAGAGCCTGCGCCGGCATCGCGACGCCTTCGGCGACTCGCCGCTCTACCGCGACAGCCTCGATATCGGCGGCGAGTACATGTACCGCGTCCGCGGCGAGGACCATGTCTGGAAGCCGGATGTCGTCGCCTCGCTCCAGCACGCGGTGCGCCTCAACGCGCAGGATCGCTACGAGGAGTTCGCTAACCAGGTGAACGACGACGCGCAGCGGCTCAGCACGATCCGCGGCCTGTTCAAGGTGAAGATGGCCACCGATAACGGCCGCGCGCCCGTGCCGCTGGAGAGCGTCGAGCCTGCGGCGAATATCGTGAAGCGCTTCGCCACCGGCGCGATGTCCTTCGGCTCGATCTCGCGCGAGGCGCATGAGACGATCGCGCTCGCGATGAACCAGATCGGCGGCAAGTCGAACACCGGCGAGGGCGGCGAGGAGCCGATCCGCTTCAAGCCGATGCCGGATGGCCGCTCGAAGCGCTCGGCGATTAAGCAGATCGCGTCCGGCCGCTTCGGCGTGACCACCGAATATCTCGTCAATGCCGACGTGATGCAGATCAAGGTCGCGCAGGGCGCCAAGCCCGGCGAGGGCGGCCAGCTGCCCGGCCACAAGGTCGACGCCAAGATCGCCCGGACCCGGCATTCGACGCCGGGCGTCGGCCTGATCTCGCCGCCGCCGCACCATGACATCTACTCGATCGAGGATCTGGCCCAGCTGATCTTCGACCTGAAGAACGTCAATCCGGCAGCCGACGTCTCGGTGAAGCTCGTCTCCGAGATCGGCGTCGGCACGGTTGCGGCCGGCGTCGCCAAGTCGCGCGCCGACCACATCACCATCTCCGGCTTCGAGGGCGGCACGGGCGCGAGCCCGCTGACCTCGCTGAAGCATGCCGGCTCGCCCTGGGAGATTGGCCTCGCCGAGACGCAGCAGACGCTGGTGCTGAACCACCTGCGCGGCCGCGTCGCCCTGCAGGTCGACGGCGGCCTGCGCACGGGGCGGGACGTGATCATCGGCGCGCTGCTCGGGGCCGACGAGTTCGGCTTCTCGACCGCGCCGCTGATCGCGGCCGGCTGCATCATGATGCGCAAGTGCCATCTCAACACCTGCCCGGTCGGCGTCGCGACGCAGGACCCGGTGCTGCGCAAGCGCTTCAAGGGCCTGCCCGAGCATGTCGTGAACTACTTCTTCTTCGTGGCCGAGGATGTCCGCAAGATCATGGCGGAGATGGGCTTCACGAAGATCGAGGAGATCGTCGGCCGCTCGGACCTGCTCGACAAGCGCGATGCGATCGAACACTGGAAGGCGAACGGGCTCGACTTCACCAAGCTCTTCCACAAGGTCGATCTGCCGGGCGTGGCGATCCGCCATGTCGAGTTGCAGAAGCACCCGATCGACACCGTGCTCGACCGCCAGCTCCTGGCCGAGGCGGCGGATGCGATCGAGACCGGCACGCCGGTCGTGATCGAGAAGCCGGTCGGCAATGTCGATCGCAGCACGGGCGCGATGCTCTCGGGCGCCGTCGCGAAGAAGTATGGCCATGCCGGCCTGCCGGAGGACACGATCACGGTGAAGCTCACCGGCACCTCGGGCCAGAGCTTCGCGGCCTTCCTCGCGGCCGGCGTCACCGTCGAGCTCACCGGCCAGGCCAACGACTACGTCGCCAAGGGCCTCTCGGGCGGCAAGGTGATCGTGAAGCCCGATCCGGCGACCAAGGCGGTAGCCGAGCGCTCGATCATCGTCGGCAATACCGTGCTCTACGGCGCGATCGCGGGCGAGGCTTACTTCCGGGGCGTCGCGGGCGAGCGCTTCGCGGTGCGCAATTCCGGCGCCATCGCGGTGGTCGAAGGCACGGGCGACCATGGCTGCGAGTACATGACCGGCGGCGTCGTCGCGGTCATCGGCCAGACCGGGCGCAATTTCGCGGCCGGCATGTCGGGCGGCATCGCCTATGTGCTGGACGAGGACGGCACCTTCAAGTCGCGCTGCAACCTCTCGATGGTCGATCTCGAACCGGTCGAGGAGGAAGAGGACCTGATGGAGCGGCTTCACCATCACGGCGGCGATCTCGAGCACAAGGGCCGGATCGACATGACCAACATGTCGGGCCACGATGAAGAGCGCCTGATGCAGATGCTGACGAACCATGTCGACTACACCGGCTCGGAGCGCGCCCGCACCATCCTCGACAACTGGGCGGATTACCGCACCAAGTTCGTCAAGGTGATGCCGGTCGAGTACCGCCGCGCGCTGCGCGAGATGGAACAGGCCCGCACCTTGCAGGCCGCGGAATAAGCGAACGCCACCCCGCCGGGGCCGCCAACGGTCCCGGCATCTCGATCAGGTTAAGGCACGCGCACGGGGACGCCCCGCGCACACGGCGAGAGAAACGGCATGGGCAAGGTCACGGGCTTTCTCGAATTCGACCGGCAGGAGCAGAAGTATCAGCTCGCCGGCGATCGCATTCGCCACTTCCGCGAGTTCACGCTTCCCCTGGAGGAGCGCGATATCAAGAAGCAGGCGGCGCGCTGCATGGATTGCGGCATTCCGTTCTGCCATGGGCCGACCGGTTGCCCGGTCCATAACCAGATCCCGGACTGGAACGAGCTGGTCTATTCCGGCGGCTGGGAGGATGCGCTTCGCAACCTCCACTCCACCAACAATTTCCCGGAATTCACCGGCCGCATCTGCCCGGCGCCTTGCGAGGAAGCCTGCACGCTCAACCTCGAGAACATGCCGGTGACGATCAAGACGATCGAGCAGGCGATCGCCGACAAGGGCTGGGAAGAGGGCTGGATCGCGCCGGAAATCCCGGCCAAGCGCACCGGCAAGCGCATCGCCATCGTCGGCTCGGGCCCCGCCGGCATGGCCGCAGCCCAGCAGCTCGCCCGCGTCGGGCACGATGTCCATCTCTATGAGCGCGAGGCCAAGGCCGGCGGCCTGCTCCGCTACGGCATCCCCGACTTCAAGATGGAGAAGAAGCATATCGACCGCCGGGTGAAGCAGATGGAGGCGGAAGGCGTGACCTTCCACTACAACGCCAATATCGGCGTCAATCTGCCCTTCGCCACGCTGATGGCCGAGCATGACGCGGTGCTGATGACCGGCGGGGCGGAAGCGCCGCGCGATCCGGGCCTGCCGGACACCAATCTCGCCGGCGTCCATTACGCGATGCCGTACCTGACGCAGCAGAACAAGCGCGTCGGCGGCGAGGATGTCTCGAACGAGGCGCCGATCAGCGCGGCCGGCAAGCATGTCGTCGTGGTCGGCGGCGGCGATACGGCCTCTGACTGCGTCGGCACCGCCTTCCGGCAGGGCGCGCTCTCGGTGACGCAGCTCGACATCCGGCCGATGGCGCCGGAGCTGGAGGACAAGCTCACGGTCTGGCCGTATTGGCCGACCAAGTTCCGCACCTCGTCCTCGCAGGCCGAGGGCGCAGAGCGCGAGTTCCAGGCGGCGACGCTCGGGCTCGAAGGTCGCAACGGGCGTCTCACCGGCGTGAAATGCGCTCGCGTCGACGAGAAGCGGAAGCCCATTCCCGGCACCGAATTCGTGCTCCAGGCCGATCTCTGCTTCCTCGCCATCGGCTTTGCCGGCTCGGTGATCGAGGGCATGATCGCGCAGTCGGGCGCGGCCGTGGACAAGCGGGCCAACGTCGTCGCCAATGACCGCGACTACAAGACCAGCGTCGGCAAGGTCTTCGTCGCCGGCGACATGCGCCGCGGCCAGTCGCTGGTGGTCTGGGCCATCCGCGAGGGCCGCCAGGCGGCCCATGCCATCGACAAGGAATTGATGGGCGCCACGATCCTGCCGATGTGACGGCGGAGACTGTTCAAACGCTCCGCCGCCGCTATGATCGCCACCATGGAATCGAACCTGAAGGGGAAGCAGGCGCCGCGCCGCCGCTTCCATTGCCGCACCCGCGGACCTGTCTGCGCCCCGCGCTTCACCTCGCGGGGCTGACCGGGAACGCATCGTCGTCTCATCGTCAGCCTTTCTTGGCGCGCTTCCGCGCGCATGCCTGACTTCATGAGATTCCGATGTCCCTCGTCACCCTGAAAGACCTCTCGCTCGCTCGCAGCGCGCCGCTGTTCACCGGCCTAGACCTTGCCATTGCCAAGGGCGACCGCCTCGGCCTCGTCGCCGCCAACGGGCGCGGCAAGTCCTCGCTCCTGCGCATACTCGCCGGCACGGAAGAGGCGAGCGGCGGCACGCTGACCCGCTCGCGCGGCCTCGTCACCGCCTTCGCGCCGCAGGACCCGCCCGAGCGCCTGCTGACGTTGAGCCTCTACGAGGCTGTGCGCGACGCGCTCGATCCCGAGGCGGCCGAGACCGAGAGCTGGCGCGTCGACGTGCTGCTCGACGATCTCATGGTCGAGGCGAGCCTGCGCAGCCGCGCTGTCGGCAGCCTCTCCGGCGGCTGGCAGCGCACGATGCTGCTGGCGCGGGCGGTGGTGATCGAGCCCGACCTGCTCCTGCTTGACGAGCCGACGAACCATCTCGACCTCGAACGGATCGGCCTGCTGGAGCGCTTCCTCGCCAACCTGCCGCGCGACTGCGCCGTGATCGCGGCGAGCCATGACCGCGCCTTCCTCGACGATGTCAGCACACGCACCCTGTTCCTGCGCCCGGCGGAGAGTGTCGATTTCGCCTTGCCCTATTCGCGCGCCGTGCAGGCGCTGGAAGAGCGCGACGCGGCGCGCGACCGGCAGTTCGAGAACGAGATGCGCAAGGTGAAGGCGCTCCGGCAGCAAGCGGCGAAGCTGAAGAATATCGGCATCAATTCCGGCTCCGACCTGCTGGTGGTCAAGACCAAGCAATTGTCCGAACGGGCCGACAAGCTGGAGGAACAGGCGAAGCCCGGGCACAAGGAGCGCTCGGCCGGCACGATCCGGCTCGCCAGCAGCGGCACCCATGCCAAGGCGCTGGTCTCGATCAAGGAAACGGCGATCAGCACGCCGGACGGGCGCCTGCTGTTCCGCACCGGGCCGCTCTGGATCGAGAGGGGCGACCGGATCGCGCTGCTCGGCGCCAATGGCAGCGGCAAGACACGCTTCGTCGCGCGATTGCAGGCGGCGCTGGAGGGCTCGGACCCGGATATCCGTGGCGCGGCGACCCTGAAGGCCGGCTATTCCGACCAGGGCCTGTCGCAGCTCGACGCCTGGCGCACGCCCTGGGACGCGGTCAAGCATTCCAGCGATCTCGGCGACCAGACGGCGCGTACCGTGCTGGCAGGCGCCGGGATCGCGAGCGAAGCGCAGACCGCGCCGATTGCACGCCTCTCGGGCGGGCAGCGCGCGCGGCTCGCCATGCTGCTGTTGCGTCTGGCCGAGCCGAATTTCTACCTGCTGGACGAGCCGACCAATCATCTCGATATCGAGGGGCAGGACATGCTGGAGAGCGAGTTGATCAAGCAGGAGACTGCCTGCCTGCTGGTCAGCCATGATCGCGCCTTCGTGCGGGCGGTGGCGACGCGGATCTGGGTCATCACCGGCAAGAAGCTGGTCGAGGTCGACGATCCCGATCCGGTCTTCGACCGGCTGATGGCGGGGTGATCAGCGCGGCCAGCGGTAATCGTCGAGCCGGCCGGACACCGGGTCCGGCGCGATGCCCTGGCCGAAGACGCGTTCGAGCTGGAGCGCGGCGTCGCCGCGCCCGCGCGCCTCGGTGATCGAGGCCAGCAATGGCTGCTCAGAGAGCGCGGCCTGCCCGGTAAGGGGCTGGATCGGCCCGGCGAGCGGGCGGGCCTGCAAGGCGGCCGGCAGGCCAATCGTCGGTACGCCCGCGACCATCTGGTCGATCAGGCGCTCGACGCCGCCAGGCTGGAGCTCGAGAGCGATCGGGGCGCCCGTCTCGGGCGAGACGGGCAGGGCGATGACGCTGTTCTGCGGGGCGGCCTCGATCATGCGGCGGATGACGAGATCGACGAAATGGGCGGCCTTGCGGGCGCCGCCGGCGGTGAAATGGATGCCATCGCCGAGGCGCAGCCGCACCGGCTGGCCGGAGACGTCCGGGCCGGTCGCGGCATAGCGGTTCTCGGCATCGACGAAGCCGCCCCAGAGATCGACATATTGCCCGCCCGCCTTCTCGACGCGCTGGCGGTAGAGATCGTTGAAGGTGACGAGATCGGCCGAGAGCCGCCCGTTCTGCATCGGCGGCGCGCCGACCCAGATCAGCGGCACGCGCTTGCCAGCGAAGGCATTGGCGATGGCGTCGATCCGGTCTCGGTAGAGTTCGAGCCAGCGCGGGCTCAGCGGCTCATGGACGGTCTCGCCCTCGCGGATCGGCTGGCGATCGTTGAGGCCGAGCAGGATGACGCCGATGCTGATCTTCTGGTCGCTGGCGAGCAACTCGGCGATCGTCTTCGGCCAGTCGTAGAAATCGCTGCGCACCAGGCCGGAATCCGGCTTGGCCTTATGGATCACCGCGACATCGGGGCGGTTGTTGAGGGCGTCGTCGAGCCCGTTCGCCAGGAGATTGGCGAGGGAATCGCCCATGACGATGATGTGGCTGTTGACGTCGACCTTGGGAATGACGGGATCGTCGCGGACGACGACGGGCGCCTCGCGGCGGCGCACGGCCGGGGCGACGCGCTGGCGCGGTTGCGGCGAGGCCGTCCGTGGCTGCGCCGGGATTTGCCAGAACATCTGGAACAGGCTGCGTTGCTGCTGCGGCTGTTGCTGGGCGAGGGAGACCGGCCCGCCCGTCAGCAGGAGCAGGCAGGCGGCACCCAGAACCATGGCAAGCGAACGCAGGCGCATCGGCCGATCCGGCGGTTACCCTTCGCCCGGCATTATAGGCCGGGAGTGGCCGCGAGTCAGCGCTTGCCGCGCAGCTTCGACAGCAGGGCAGGCGTCGGGTAGCCGTCGGCGATCTCGCCGGCGCTGATCTGGTAGCGCCGGACCGCCTCGCGCGTGCCTGTACCGATGCGGCCATCGGCGTCGTGATTGTAGAGACCGAGGGCCTTCAGGCGGTTCTGGAGATCGCGGGTCGCGGCCATGTCGAGGCGCGGCGCCTTGGTCGGCCAGTTGCCCTGGATGGCGGCGCGGCCGGCGATGCGGTCGCCGAGATGCCCTACCGCCATCGCATAGGCGTCGGACGAATTGTATTTCTTGATGACGTCGAAATTCGCGGTGAGCAGCATCACCGGCCCGGTATGGCCGGCCGGGTAGAACAGGCGGCCTTCGCCGGAGGAGGGCAGGCGGCCGCCATCGGCGCGACGCACGCCGGCGGAGGCGAAGCTGGAGAAGCTCGCCTTGTCCAGGCGATGGTCGAAGCCGGCGGGAAGCGTCACTTCCATGCCCCAGGGCAGGCCCGGCACCCAGCCATAGCCCTTGAGGTAATTGGCGGTGGAGGCGATGGCGTCGCTCGACGAGGTCCAGATGTCGGCATGGCCGTCGCCGGTCCAGTCGACCGCGTATTTCATATAGCTCGACGGCATGAACTGGGTGTGGCCCATGGCGCCGGCCCAGGAGCCCTTCAGCTCGCTGCGCTCGACATGGCCCTTCTCGATCAGTTCGAGCGCGGTCAGCAACTCGTCGCGGAAGAAGTCGCCGCGGTAGCGGATCGAGGCCAGCGTCGCCAGCGAGCGGATGACGTCCTTGCTGCCCTTGAACGAGCCGTAATTGGTCTCCATGCCCCAGACGCCGAGGACGACCTCCTTGGGCACGCCATAGCGCGCCTCGACCTGGGAGAGGACGGAGGCGTTTTCGGCCGCGGCCTCGCGCCCGCGCTGGATGCGCGAGCCGCCGACGGCATTCTCCAGGTAATTCCAGATCGGGGCGCTGAATTCCGACTGCTTCTTCGTGAGCGCGACGATGGATGGATCCGGCGTCACGCCGCGGAAGGCGAGGTCGAAGGTCGCGCGCGAGATGCCGCGCGCCTGCGCTTGCGGCCAGAGGCGTTGCACGAAGACGTCGAAGGAGGCGCTCGCGAGGGTCGCCTGCGCATTGCTGCGGGCGTGGGCGCCGGAGACGTTGATCGAGCCGGTGGTCTGGGCCAGCGCCGGTGCCAGGCTGATCAGGACTGAGGCTGCGATGACGGACAGGCGCATGGACACTCCCGGCGAATGCTGGATGGAAACATCTTCACAGCGCCCGAACAAGATTAACCAGCGGTTAATTCGGGTCATGATCGCTGCGGCATTCGTGATTTGACAAGCATCAGGGATTGTCAGATTCTCGGATGATGAATAGCGCGTCCCTTTTCCGCCGCGGTCTGCACCGCTCGGGCAACCTTATCGCGGGCTTCTAGCCCCGGGCCTGTCGCGCTTGGCGCCTCCGGTTCGGGGGGGCGTCCTCTCCTGCAATTCCCTGCGAGTTCGACCTTTTCCTGATGCCGCGCGGCTTTTCGCCCGCCGGCGGGCGCTCGCCTTTTCGATGAAAGACCTTTCCTATGACCGCCAGGCGTCCCGCCATCACCGTCACGGCCGCGGACCATGCCATGCTGAGCCGCATCGCGGCCGGCGCGGCCAACACCATGCCCGATCTCGCCGCCGAGCTGACCCATGAGCTCGACCGCGCCCGCATCCTGCCTGAGGGCCGCGTCTCGCATGATCACGCCCGCATCGGCAGCCAGATCGTCTATCGCGACGAGACCACCAAGCGGGAGAGCACCATCACGCTGGTCTGGCCTGAGCATGCCGATATCGAGAAGAACCGCATCTCGGTGATGACGCCGATCGGCGTCGCGCTGATCGGCATGGCGGCCGAGCGCTCGATCGATTGGACGACACGCTCCGGCGACGTGAAACGCCTGACGGTTCTCGAAGTGCGCGAGCCGGCGGAGGAGCAGGCAGCGTCCTGAGATCGGGCGTATTGCCTGTCCGGAAACGCGTCGTCATTCCGGCTCTTCGCTGGCGCGAAGCCCCGGAATGACGGTAGTGGTTCCTTGAAGCCCGGCCGGCTCAGGTCGAAGCGTTCTTCATCCTGAGCTTCTCTTCCCAGGCGAGCGCCTGGCCGACGATCTCCTCGAGATCGTCATGCTCCGGCTGCCAGCCAAGCTCGGCGCGGATGCGGTCTGCCCTGGCGATCAGCGAGGCCGGATCGCCAGCCCGGCGCTCCGCCAGCGTCACCGGGAAATCGATCCCTGAGACCTTCTTCACGACCTCGACGACCTGCTTCACCGAATAGCCGCGGCCATAACCGCAATTCAGCGTCAGACTCTCGCCGCCGCCGCGCAGATGGTCGAGCGCGGCCAGATGGGCGCGGGCGAGGTCGGTGACGTGGATATAATCCCGCACGCAGGTGCCGTCCGGCGTCGCGTAGTCTGTGCCGAAGACGGTGAGGCCGTCGCGCTGGCCGAGCGCCGCCTGGCTCGCCACCTTGATCAGATGGGTCGCGTTCGGCGAGGACTGGCCGGAGCGGCCCTTCGGATCGGCGCCCGCGACGTTGAAATAGCGCAGCGCCACGTAAGAGAAGCCGTGCGCCTTCGCCGCGTCCTGCAGCATCCACTCGCTCATCAGCTTGGAGCGGCCATAGGGGTTGATCGGGTTGAGCGCGATCTCCTCCGGCACCGGCGAGACCGGCGGCTCGCCATAGACGGCGGCGGTGGAGGAGAAGATGACGTGCTTGACGCCCTTGCGGGCGGCGCTTTCGATCAGCGCGCGCGTCTTCACGGTATTGTTGAAATAATAGCCGAGAGGGTCGGAAACCGATTCCGGAACCACGATCCTGGCGGCGAAATGCGCGATCTCGGTAATTTCATATTCGCCGATCAGGCCCTCGACGAGTTCCTGGTTGCCGATATCGCCCTGGACGAAGACCGCCTCGGGCGGCACCGCCCACCAGAAGCCGGTCGAGAGATTGTCGAGCACCACGACCTTCTCGCCGCGGTCGAGCAACTCCAGCACCATGTGGCTGCCGATGTAGCCGGCCCCGCCGGAAACCAATACCGCCATCGTCTTTCTCTCGCCTCACCTTCGTCAGGAACCTGACCTATCGAAAAACCGTTGACGGCTTCTCAAGGCCTGTCAGCTAATACCGCCTGATGGCCGGCAACCATGACAGTTGTACGGCCGTCCTCACCATCGCCTGGCTTCGGCAAAGGCGCCCGCGCCAATGGATTTTGCATGACGAAACGCATCCGCAAGGCCGTTCTCCCCGTCGCTGGTCTCGGCACCCGCTTCCTGCCCGCCACCAAGGCGATCCCGAAGGAGATGCTCACCATCGTCGACCGCCCGGTCGTGCAGCATGTCGTGGACGAGGCGCGCGCCGCCGGCATCGAGCATTTCATCTTCGTCACCGGCCGCAACAAGGCGGTGATCGAGGACCATTTCGACATGGCCTACGAGCTCGACGACACGCTGGCCAAGCGCAACAAGGTGAAGGAGCTGGAGGCGCTGAAGCATGACCTGCCGGCAGCCGGCGCGACCAGCTTCACCCGCCAGCAGGCGCCGCTCGGCCTCGGCCATGCCGTCTGGTGTGCGCGCGAGCTCGTCGGCGACGAGCCCTTCGCGCTGCTGCTGCCGGACATGCTGCATTACAGCCAGGGCAAGGGCTGCCTCGCCGAGATGATAGACGCCTATGACCAGCATGGCGGCAACCATATCGCGGTTGCGCCGGTGCCTGACGACCAGACCCATCAATACGGCATCGTCGCCGTCCAGGACGCCAAGGCCAAGATCTCGAAGATTACCGGCATGGTCGAGAAGCCGCCGAAGGGGACGGCGCCGTCGAACCTGCATGTCTCCGGGCGCTACATCCTGCAGCCGACGATCTTCAACCTGCTCGCCAACCAGGAGAAGGGTGCTGGCGGCGAGATCCAATTGACCGATTCGATGATCGCGCTGTCGCATCAGGAACCGTTCTACGCCGTGCGCTTCGATGGCGAGATCTACGACGCCGGCTCGAAGATCGGCTTTCTCGCGGCGAATGTAGCCTATGCGCTCGACCGCAGCGATCTCGGCCCGCAATTGCGTGCCGAGATCGAGAAGCTGCTGGAGCGCTGAGCCGCGCACACAACCATTCAACTCGCCCCTCGTCCTGAGGAGCCATTCCGAATAGGAATGGCCTCTCGAAGGATGAGGGCTTGTGTCTTGCTGACGGTGCAAAGTTGAGTGACCAGAGCCTCGTCTTCGACCGCGCGCTCGGCCGTTCGCGGCTGAGGCGCGCGCTCGCCGGCGGCTATCCGGCCTTCCTGCTGCAGCGCGCGGCCGATGATCTGGGAGAGCGGCTCGGCGCCGTGCTGCGCGAATTCGCGGTCGCGGCCGATCTCGGCACGGCCTTGCCCGTTGCCGCGCCCGTGCTCGCCGGCCGCGCCGGCCGGTTGCTGCGCATGGCTGAGGCCGAAGGGGCGCAGGCCAATCTCGTCGGCGACCTCGAAAGCCTGCCCTTCGCCGCCGGCTCGCTCGATCTCGCGGTCTCGCTGCTGGCGCTACACGGCGTCAACGACCTGCCGGGCGCGCTCATCCAGATCAAGCGGGCGCTCAAGCCCGATGGCCTGTTCATGGGCTGCCTGCTCGGCGGACGGACATTGCAGGAGCTCAGGCAGGCGCTGCTCGAAGCCGAGAGCGAGACGATGGGCGGCGTCAGTCCGCGCGTCGCGCCCTTCGCCGATCTGCGCGATCTCGGCAGCCTGTTGCAACGGGCGGGCTTCGCACTACCGGTCATCGACAGCGAGATCGTGACGGTGCGCTATCGCGACGCTTTCGGGCTGTTCCGCGATCTCAGGGCGATGGGCTGGGCCAATGCGCTCGTCGCCCGGCGCAAGACGCCGCTGCGCCGCGAGACTCTGCTGCGCGCCGCGGCGCTTTATGCCGAGCGTTTTGCCGACCCCGATGGGCGCTTGCCCGCGACCTTCGAATTCGTCTGGGTTTCCGGTTGGGCGCCGCATGAAAGCCAGCAGAAACCGCTGAAGCCCGGTTCGGCCAAGGCTCGCCTGGCCGATGCGCTCGGCGTGCCGGAGATCCGGGCGGGCGAGAAGCCGGGAGGCGAGGGATGAGCGAGCGCCAGCCGCGCCTGATGCGCGCCGATTTCCGCGTCTTCCGCGCCATTCCGACGCGCTGGCACGACAATGACGCCTATGGGCACGTCAACAATGTCGTCTATTACGGCTGGTTCGACACGGCAGTGAATGCCTGGCTGATCGAGAACGGCTTCCTCGACCTCGCCGGCAGCGAGATCGTCGGGCTCGTGGCGGAGACCGGCTGCACCTATTTCGAGAGCGTTGCCTTCCCGGAGACGGTGGAGGCCGGGATCTCAGTCGAGCGGCTCGGCAAAAGCTCTGTCACCTATCGCATCGGCATCTTCCGGCAGGGCGGCGGGCTGGCGGCGGCGCAAGGGCGGTTCACCCATGTCTATGTCGAGCGCGCGAGCCAGAAGCCCGTGCCGATTCCGGCGCCGCTCAGGGCTGCTTTGACCGCCATCCAGAGCTGAAAACACCGGCAGCGCCGGGAATCCGTTGTCTCGCGCGCCGAGGCAGGCTATGCCCCTGCCAACCCCTATCGCCGGACCGCCAGGAAGCCTGAGCCCGTGATTCCGAACGACATCAAGATCACCCCGCAGCTCGTCGCCGAGCACGGCCTGAAGCCGGACGAGTACCAGCGCTTCCTGCATCTGATCGGCCGCGAGCCGACGATCACTGAGCTCGGCATCGTCTCGGCGATGTGGAACGAGCACTGCTCCTACAAGTCCTCGAAGATTCATCTCAAGACGCTGCCGACCAAGGCGCCGTGGGTGATCCAGGGGCCGGGCGAGAATGCCGGCGTCATCGATATCGGCGAGGGCACGGCCATCGTCTTCAAGATGGAGAGCCACAACCACCCGTCCTTCATCGAGCCCTATCAGGGCGCGACGACCGGCGTCGGCGGCATCCTGCGCGACGTCTTCACGATGGGCGCGCGCCCGATCGCCGTCCTCGACGCGCTGCGCTTCGGCGATCCGGCGCATCCCAAGACCCGCCATCTCGTCTCCGGCGTCGTCGCCGGCATCGGCGGCTACGGCAATTCCTTCGGCGTGCCGAATGTCGGCGGCGCCACCGGCTTCCACACGCGCTATGACGGCAACATCCTGGTCAACGCGATGGCGGTCGGCATCGCCAAGGCCGACGAGATCTTCTACGCCAAGGCCTCCGGGGTCGGTAAGGCGATCGTCTATCTCGGTTCCAAGACCGGCCGCGACGGCATCCACGGCGCGACCATGGCCTCCGCCGAATTCGACGACAAGTCGGAGGAGAAGCGCCCGACCGTGCAGGTCGGCGACCCCTTCGCCGAGAAGCTCCTGCTCGAAGCCTGCCTCGAAATCATGGCCGCCGGCCATGTCGACGCGATCCAGGACATGGGCGCCGCCGGCCTGACCTGCTCGGCTGTCGAGATGGGCGCCAAGGGCGATCTCGGCGTCGAGCTGGACCTCGACAAGGTGCCCTGCCGCGAGGAGGGCATGAGCGCCTATGAGATGATGCTGTCGGAGAGCCAGGAGCGCATGCTCATGGTGATCAAGCCGGGCCATGAGGACGCCGCCGAGGCGATCTTCACCAAATGGGGCCTGGACTTCGCCGTCATCGGCCACACCACCGACACGCTGCGCTTCGTCGTGAAGCATCAGGGCGAGGTCATGGCCGACCTGCCGATCAAGGAACTCGGCGACGAGGCTCCGGAATACGACCGGCCCTGGATCGAGACCGCGCCGCAGCAGCGCATCGCGGCCGAGACCGTCACGCCGCCTTGCGGCAATGCGGAAGCCTTGAAGAAGCTGATCGGCTCGCCGGACCTCTCCTCCAAGCGCTGGATCTGGGAGCAGTACGACACGCTGATCCTCGGCAATTCGGCGGTGACGCCCGGCGGCGATGCCGGCGTGATCCGCATCGAGGACGGGCCGCGGGGCCTCGCCATGACAGCCGACGTGACGCCGCGCTATTGCGAAGCCGATCCGTTCGAGGGCGGCAAGCAGGCCGTGGCGGAAGCCTGGCGCAACCTGACCGCGACGGGTGCTACGCCGCTCGCCATCACCGACAACCTGAATTTCGGCAATCCCGAGAAGCCGGAAGTCATGGGCCAGCTCGTCGGCTGCATCCGCGGCATCGGCGAGGCCTGCAAGGCGCTCGACTTCCCGGTCGTCTCCGGCAACGTCTCGCTCTACAACGAGACCAACGGCGTCTCGATCCTGCCGACCCCGACCATCGGCGGCGTCGGCGTCATGGCTGATGTCACCAAGCACGCCACCGTCGCCTTCAAGGCTGAGGGCGAGGCGATCATCCTGATCGGCGATACCGCCGGCTGGCTCGGCCAGAGCGCCTATCTCGCGACCGTCTGCGGCCGCGAGGAGGGCGCCCCGCCGCCGGTCGATCTCGCGATCGAGCGCCGCAACGGCGATTTCGTGCGCGGGCTGATCGCTGGTGGCAAGGTCTCGACCTGCCATGATCTCTCGGATGGCGGCCTTGCCGTGGCGCTCGCCGAGATGGCGATGGCCAAGGGCATCGGCGCCACGATCGAGACTCTGCCGGCCGGCCCCTCTCATGCCGCGCTCTTCTGCGAGGATCAGGCGCGCTATGTCCTGGCCGTTCCAGCTGCCGAGGCCGATGCCGTGATCGCGGCGGCGAAGGCTGCCGGCGTGCCGGCGCTCGCCATAGGCAAGACGGGCGGCGCCTCGCTTGCCCTGCCGGGCGAGCCCGCTCTGGCGATCGCCGATCTCCGCAAGATTCATGAAGACTGGCTGCCGTCCTACATGGCCGGCAAGGCGGCCTGAGGAGTTCGACCCATGGCGATGGATGCCCACGAGATCGAGCGCATGATCAAGGCGGCGCTGCCGGATGCGGCGATCGAGATCAAGGATCTGGCCGGCGACGGCGACCACTATGCCGCGACCGTCGTCTCGGCCGCCTTCAAGGGCAAGACCCGGGTGCAGCAGCACCAGATGGTCTATGCCGCGCTCCAGGGGAATATGGGCGGCGTGCTGCACGCCCTTGCGCTGACGACCAGCGTTCCCCAAGATTAGAACAAAGCCATCCGACGGGCCTTGAACCCGCTCCAGGAGACGAGACGATGTCCGACGTCAATGCCCGCATCGAAGCGGAAGTGAAGAACAACGACGTGGTGCTCTTCATGAAGGGCACGCCGCAATTCCCGATGTGCGGCTTCTCCGGCCAGGTCGCGCAGATCCTCGGCTATATCGGCGTGCCCTATAAGGGCGTGAACGTGCTCGAGGACCAGGAAATCCGCGAGGGCATCAAGGCCTTCTCGAACTGGCCGACCATCCCGCAGCTCTACGTCAAGGGCGAGTTCGTCGGCGGCTGCGACATCACCCGCGAGATGTTCCAGGCCGGCGAGTTGCAGGCGCTCTTCGAAGAGAAGGGCATCGCGGTGAAGCAGGCGAGCTAAAGGCTCGCCGGGTTCAGCCTTCCGCACAGGGCGGCAGCGTCTCAAGCGCCGCCCAAAGCGTCTGTGGCAGATTGCCCTCGCGCTGGATCAGCGAGATGCAGCCGCGTCGCCCTTCTGCGACGGCTTTCGGGCGCAGGGTGGCGTTGTCGAAGACGCGCCATTGATCGACCGTATCGATATAGGCCGGCAGGTTTTCGATCGAGCGAGAGAAACGGCGGCGGACATCGGCTTCCGCAACGTTGTGGCCGCCTTCGCTGACGCGCCGGGCTATACGCGCCAGTGATACCTCCGGGCTGGCTATCAGGAAATACAACAGGTTGATGATGTAGCCGGCCTCCCGGGCGGCTGCGATCGTGCGCAGGTGCGTCTTACCCGAGAGCGTCGTCTCGATCGAGAACGAACGCTTTTCAGAGATCAGCGAGCGTGTCAGCTCCAACGCGACGCGGCCGGCGCGTTGTTGCTCAGCCGTTGGGTCGAGTGGGGAGAGGCCGCGCGCGATCTCGTCGAGATTAACGAAACGCGTGCTGCCTGAGACGGCCTTGATATGGCGGAAGGCATAGGTGGTCTTGCCGACGCCGTTGGGGCCGGCAACGATCCAGAACTGCGGCTGTGGGGTCGTCATGCCGCTTTGGCTAGCATGCGCTACCTCTTCACGCCAATCTGCGCCTCGATCTCAAGCCGCCGCGCATTGCGGATGCGCTCGGTCGAGGCCGGGTATTTCTCCAGCATCCGCTCCGGCCTGATCGGCCGGCGCACGAGGTCGCCGGCGCAGTTCGGGCAGGTGCCGGCGAAGCGCGTCTCGGCGCAATCGGCGCAGAAGGTGCATTCGAAGGTGCAGATCAGGGCATCGCGCGATTGCGGCGGCAGGTCGCGGTCGCAGCATTCGCAGTTCGGGCGCAATTGCAGCATGGCGTCGTCTCCTTCCGATGGGCCGGAAGAATGACCGCAAACCGGGCTGAAACCAGCGATTTCGCGTGATCCGACCGATCAACGGGGCGGATCGATTTTCTCGACCTCGGAATTTTGCACGGTCATCCCGGGTCTCCGCTTCGCTGCGTCCGGGATGACGGCGTGTTTGGAAGGCTGACCGCCGGCTACTTCACCAGCAGCCAGTCCTCGATCACCAGCGCGTCGAGCCCGCTCGTGTAGAACATCAGGATCGCATCCTCCGCCGTGTGCAGGATCGGCTTGCCCATGATGTTGAAGGAGGTGTTGAGGATCACCGGCACGCCCGTCAGGTCATGGAAGGCCGAGATCAGCGCGTGATAGCGCGGGTTGCGCTCGGCCGTGACGCTCTGGAGCCGGCCGGTCGCGTCCTCATGGACCACGGCCGGGACGCGGTCGCGGACCGCTTCCTTCCAGACCAGCGTGCGCTCCATATAGGGCGCATCCTGATAGTTCTCGAACCAGTCGGCGGCATGCTCGGCTAGGATCGAGGGCGCGAAGGGGCGGAAGGCCTCGCGGTACTTCACCTTGGCGTTGAGGATGTCCTTGGCGTCGGCCGGGCGCGGATCGGCGATGATCGAGCGGTTGCCGAGCGCGCGCGGCCCGAACTCGGCGCGGCCCTGCACCCAGCCGATCAGCTTGCCTTCGGTGAGCAGCTTGGCAGTAACGGGCGCAATCTCGTCGGGGGAGAGCTTGCGCAGGCGCTTCTCCCAGAGCTGCATGCGCTCGAAGGGCTCGGTCGAGACGATCGAGCCGAGATAGGGCGAGAGCGGCCCCTTCGGTGCGCGCCAGTCCGGGTTGGCCTCGGCATGGGCAAGCCAGGCGGCGCCGATCGCATTGCCGTCATCGGCCGGGGCGGAGGGCACGAACACCGTCTTGAAGCCATGGCGGCCGGCGATCTTGCCGTTGAAGGAGGAATTCAGCGCGCAGCCGCCGGCCATGACGAGGCTTTCGCTCGGGACCAGCGCAGCGGCCTCAGCCAGCAAGGCTTCCATCATCTCGGCGAAGACGTCCTGCCCGCAGCGGGCGAGATCGGCCCAGCCCTGGTCGAGCGCGTCCGCCGGCCGCTTCGCCAGGATCTCGGCGGCGACGCCCTGCACCACGTCCGCCTTGGCGAAGGAGAGCTTGTGGCCCTCGATCGAGTAGAGCTTGCGCAGCAGCGCCATCAATTCAGGATCGGTCTTGCCGTAGGGGGCGAGCCCCATGATCTTCCATTCCTCGCCCTTGGCCTGGTCGAAACCGGCGAGGTCGGTGACGAGCCCGAAATAGAAGCCGATCGATTCGCGTCCGCGATGGCGCTTCACTTCGCGGAGCTTGCCGTTCTCCAGCGCGAAGATGGCCGAGGCCCCGGTCTCGCCCATGCCGTCGACGACGAGACAGGCGGCGCTATCGAAGGGCGAGGACCAGCAGGCATAGGCGGCGTGGCTGAGATGGTGGCCGTAGCGCTTGAGGCCGGTGACATTGGCCTTGCCATAGGCGCGGTCGAGCCCCAGCAACACGCCCATGCCGGCGCGCTGCTGGCCGAGATGCAGCGAGGCGATCAGCGCGCGCTCGGTTCGTTCCGGCACCAGCGAACGGTTGAGTTCGGGCGAGAGCTTGAGCAGCGCATCCAGCGTGAAGGAGCCGGCGCGGGCCATCTGGTCGAGGAAGCCGGTGAAATCCTCGCCCCAGCTCGTGGCGATGCGGACCTCGGCATCCCCGGGGATATAGCGCTTGAGCAGGCCTTCCATGCGCGGCGCCGAATCCGGCTCGCAGTTCGGCGCGCGCTTGTATTGGAGGTAGCGCTCGGTCGCTTCCGCGAAGAGCACCTCGCCATCGGGACCGATGATCGCGATGGCGGGATCGTGGAAGGTGGTGGCAAGGCCGATCGTATAGGTCATGCCCTGCCTTACCCTTGTCGGCGCCCTCAGCCAATTGGATTGAGCGGAGAGCGCGACAGGGTGACGCGGCGCCGGACTATTTCGCGGCGAAGGCGATGCTGGCCGCGACCTTCTCGATGCCGGCCTTGACGCCGTCATAGGCGCTGGCCGGGGCGATCGCGATCAGCCTGACGAAGCGTCCGTCGGTGCCCACCGCCATGTACTGCGCGAAGCGCTTCTCGGTGCCGCGATCCGTGGCCGTGCCCGAAAGCAGGATGCCTAGCGCACCGGCGAAGGTCACGCGCTCGCGCGCCGTGATCACTGCGGTTTCGAGGTTCTTGGTCTGCTTGAGCAGGGCTTCGGCGCCGGCCTCGAGCTTGTCGGCCGGGATCGGCGCGGAAAGCTGATAGGCAACGACGATGATCGGCTGCGTGCCGGAGGGGTCGACATCGAGCGGGCCGGCCGTCATCAGCACGCCGGAACCGCCGAGCGTATCGAGGATCCGGAACGGCTCGGCGGCGGCGACCGTGAAGGGCAGGGCCTTGAGCTTGTCGGCGATGCTGGGCGGGGCGCCGAGCGAGACCGTCTTGAGCATCGCGACGATGTCGTCGGGATCGAGATCGGCGCCATCCGGCGACTGGACGGTGATCATCACGGTCTTCTCGCCCTTCAGCAGCACGATCCACTTGTCGTAGCTCGTGCCGTTCGCCTCCTGGCTGCCGGTGATCAGCGGGGCGGGGCCGGCGCCGGTCTCGATGGTTTCGATGTCGTCGACGGTGATGTTCTGGCGGGCGAAGTTTGCCTTGGCTTTTTCGCGGTCGGCGAAGAGCGGGGCGAGCTGGTCATGGGCCTGCGGCGGCAGTTCGACGATGAGGAGCGAGGCCTTGGTGCTCGCGCTCTCCAGCCCGGCGAAGGTCGTCGACGGGGTGAAACCGTCGAGCGGGACGATCGAAACGGTCGTGCCGGTGATGACCTTGCGGTCCTGGGCCTGGGCGAGCCCGAGGCCGGCGCCGAGCAGGGACACGGCGAGAAGGCAGCGCAGAAGCGCCGCGCGGAAGGTGGATATATTCAAGATTGAAGACCTCGCTTACGACGGATGCTACCTCCCACCGTCGCGCAATAAGCCCGCGCGGTTCACGGCCGTCAATCAGCGGCCGATGGCGGCCTTCATCAGCGCCTTCGCGTCAATGCTCGCCCAGTCGGCCGGACCCTGGATGATGCCGAGCTCGCAGCCGGCCTTGTCGACGATGAGGCTGACCGGCATGCCCTCGACCTTGTGGGCGGCGCGCAGAGCCTGAAAGGTCGCGGCCTGCGGATCGCCGTAGAAGGGCAGGGCGGTGATCCGGTTATCGGCGAGCCAGGTCTTCGGCTTGTCGAGATTGCGCGTGTCGATATTGATCGCGACGACTGCGAAATCCGGCCCACCCATCTCCTTCTGCAGAGCGTCGAGCGAGGGCATCTCCTTCAGGCAGGGAGCGCACCAGGTCGCCCAGAGGTTGACCAGCAGGGTCTTGCCCTTGAGCGCGGCAAGCGTCGTCGGCTGGCCGTCCGGACCGGTGAAGGCAAGTGCCGGCGCCGGCTGCGGGTTGGTGCGCAGTTCGACGGCCGCGACCTCGCCCGTGATAAGCGGCTTCATGCGAGCGGCCGCCGTGCGTGCCGCGCTGCATGATCCGTTGCCGGCATCGCCCCGGACGGAGTAGAAGGCGGCTACGCCAGCGAGGCCGAGCGCCGCCACGACCCCGAGGGCCAGTCCGATCTTTTTTCCAGACGTCATTATGCGTCCTCAAAAGCAGGAAAGACCGTCGTGAGCAATCGCATGTGGGGTGGGCGTTTCGCCACAGGTCCCGACGCCATCATGGAGGAGATCAATGCCTCCATCGATTTCGACAGGAAGCTCTGGCGCCAGGATATCCGCGGCTCGCTGGCGCATGCGGCCATGCTGGCCGAGACCGGCATCCTGACCAAGGAGGATGTCGCGACGATCACCGCCGGCCTGAAAAAGGTCGAGGGCGAGATCGAGAGCGGCGCCTTCACGTTCTCGCGGGCGCTCGAAGACGTCCACATGAACATCGAGTCCAATCTCAAGGACAAGATCGGCCTTGCCGCCGGCCGCCTGCATACCGCCCGCTCGCGCAACGACCAGGTCGCGACCGATATGCGGCTCTGGGTGCGCGATACGCTCGACGAGATCGACGGCCAGATGGCCGATCTCCAGCAGGCGCTGGCCGAGAAGGCCGAAGCTTACGCCGGCGCGGTGATGCCGGGCTTCACCCATCTGCAATCGGCGCAGCCGGTCACCTTCGGCCATCACCTGCTCGCCTATGTCGAGATGCTCGGCCGCGACCGCAGCCGCATCCGCGACGCCCGCGCCCGCCTCAACGAATGCCCGCTCGGCGCTGCCGCGCTCGCCGGCACCTCCTTCCCGATCGACCGGCACATGACGGCGAAGGCGCTCGGCTTCGACCGGCCGACCGCGAATTCGCTCGATTCGGTCTCGGACCGCGATTTCGTGCTGGAGACGCTCTCGGCGGCCTCGATCTGCGCGATGCATCTCTCGCGCTTCGCCGAGGAGATCGTGCTGTGGTCGACGCCGCAATTCGGTTTCGTCCGGCTCTCGGACGCTTTCTCGACGGGCTCGTCGATCATGCCGCAGAAGCGCAATCCCGACGCGGCCGAGCTGGTGCGCGGCAAGGCTGGGCGCGTCTTCGGTGCGCTGCAGGGCCTGCTGACGATGATGAAGGGCCTGCCGCTGACCTATTCGAAGGACATGCAGGAGGACAAGGAAGGCACGTTCGACGCGCTCCAGACGCTGTCGCTCTGCCTCGCCGCGACCGCCGGCATGGTCCGCGACATGCAGCCCGATCTCAAGGTGATGAAGAAGGCCGCCGGCCTCGGCTACGCCACCGCGACCGATCTCGCCGACTGGCTGGTGCGCGTGCTGAAGATGCCGTTCCGCGACGCGCATCATGTCACCGGCCGTCTCGTCGGTATCGCCTCGGAGAAGAAGGTCGGGCTGGAGAAGCTCTCGCTCGCCGAGATGCAGGCGGTCGAACCGCAGATCACCGATGCCGTCTTCGCCGTGCTCGGCGTCGACCAGTCGGTGAAGAGCCGCGTTAGCTACGGCGGCACGGCCCCGGCCAATGTCCGCAAGCAGGCCAGGCGCTGGCTGAAGCAGCTCGCGAAAGGCTGAGGTCTGGCGATATCTGCTCGCAGCAGCTCACCGTTGTCATTCCGGGGCGCGCCGTAGGCGCGAACCCGGAATCCACGACTGGGCGCGCGGTCTGCAACGGGCAATTGATGCCTCACCTAGTCGTGGGTTCCGGGTTCTTCGCTACGCGAAGCCCCGGAATGACAGAGGGGTGTCACAAGCGCTCGCGCTCCGCCGCATCCTCCGCTAAGGTCCCGCCACGTTTCGCCCGAGGGTTCGTTTTCGTGCTTGATTCCCGCCTGAAACTTGGCCGCACCTTGCTGGTTGTCGGTCTGCTGGCCGTTGCGCTCGCCGCCTGCGGGCGCAAGGGGCCGCTGGAGGCGCCGCCCAATGCCACCGGCGCCATCGACCTGCCGGACGACCAGATCGGCGCCAAGGAGAACGATCCCGCCTCGCTGGGCTCGGCCTCCGTGCTGGCCAAGCCGACCAAGGCGAACAAGGCGATCACCGTGCCGGACAAGCCTTTCGCCCTCGATCCGCTGATGTGATTCCGGTTTCCTCGCGGCCGCCCCGGGCGACCGAAGGGAGGTCCGGGATCCATGCCTGAGCGCTGCCTTCGAAGGGGTCCGGAATGGATCCTGGCTCCACGCTTCGCTCCGGCCGGGATGACGGCGTGAATTTCAGCAAGTCTTTCAGGGTCAATCCCATGCATCATTTCGCCTATCGCGACGGCTCGCTTCATGCCGAGGGTGTCGATCTCCAGCGGATCGCGGCCGAGGTCGGCACGCCGGTCTATGTCTATTCGAGCGCGACGATCGAGCGGCACTACAAGCTGTTCGAGGCGGCGATGAAGACGACTGCGCCGGCCGGCAAGGCCCATGTCTTCTACGCCATGAAGGCGAACGGCAATCTCGGCGTGCTGAAGACGCTGGGTGCGCTCGGCGCCGGCATCGACACCGTCTCGGAAGGCGAGGTGCGCAAGGCGCTCGCCGCCGGCATCCCGCCCGAGAAGATCGTGTTCTCGGGCGTCGGCAAGAGCGAGCAGGAATTGCGCTTCGCGGTCGAAGCCGGGCTCTACCAGGTCAATATCGAGAGCGAGAGCGAGCTCGACCTGCTCTCCAAGGTCGCAAGCCAGCTCGGCAAGCGGCAGGAGGCGGTGTTCCGGGTCAATCCCGATATCGGCGCCGGCGGCCATGCCAAGATCACGACCGGCTCCTCGGAGAACAAGTTCGGCGTCTCCTTCGAGGAGGTCGGACGGCTCTATGCGCGGGCGGCCAATATGCAGGGCGTGCGGATCATGGGGCTTGCCGTCCATATCGGCAGCCAGATCCGCGAGATCGATGCCTTCGAGGCGGCCTATACCAAGATGGTCGCGCTGGTCGGCGACCTGAAGGGCGAGGGTCACCGGGTCGACCGGCTCGATCTCGGCGGCGGGCTCGGCATCCCCTACGATATTCCGAAGACCTTCGATTATGGGCCGGGGCTGATCGATGCCTATGCCGCGATGGTCGCCAAGGTGACGAAGGGGCTCGATGTCGAGCTCGGCTTCGAGCCCGGGCGCCTGATCGTCGGCAATGCCGGCGTCCTGCTGACGCGGGTGCTGCATCTCAACGCGCGCCCGACCAAGCAGTTCCTTGTCGTCGACGCGGCGATGAACGATCTCGTCCGGCCGGCGATGTACGAGGCCTATCACGAGATCTGGCCGGTGACGGAGCCCGAGATCGGCGGGCCGGAAGCGGCTTACGACGTGGTCGGGCCGATCTGCGAATCGGGCGACACCTTCACCACCGGGCGCAAGCTGCCGCAATTGCGCCAGAACGATCTCATCGCCTTCATGACGGCCGGTGCCTATGGCGCCTCGATGTCCTCGACCTATAACCAGCGCCTGCTGGTGGCCGAGGTCATGGTCAAGGGCGACCAATACGCCGTGACGCGCCCGCGCCAGAGCTATGAGGAGCTCCTCGGCACGGACAAGCTGCCAGGCTGGTTTGGCTGATCGGCCCAATCCCGCGCCGCTCCGTTCACGAAAGGCGGAGCGTTGTGCGTTGGCGGCTCTTCGCGCTGGCAATGCCACATTCCCGTGCTAGCCTGATTTGGTCAGGCGAGTTCAGACAGGAATGGGGGCTGCCCGGAGCGATGGCATGAGCGAGGCAGAGCGCCGCAAGGCGCCCGACACGATCGACGGCATCCGGCAGCGGCTCAGCCGTCTCGCGCTGGCCTCGCGCCTGTCGCTCGGCTGGGAACGGCTGTGGCCGCGGCTGTGGATACCGCTCGGTGTCGTCCTCGCCTTCCTCGCCGTGTCCTGGTTCGGCCTGTGGACCTATCTGCCCTGGTATGGGCGTGTCGTCGGCGTCCTGGCCTTTGCCGGGGCCTTCGCCGCCAGCCTCTGGCATGTCGCCCGCCTCGTCCCGCCGACGCATCGCGACGCGCTGACGCGGCTCGACCGGTCCGTCGTCGACGGTCATCGCCCAGCTTCGTCATTGGAGGACAGTCTCGCGATCGGCTCGGCCGATCCGGTCTCGCAGGCCCTGTGGAAGCTGCATGTCGAGCGCCAGAGCCAGCAGGTCGCGGCGTTGCGCGTGCAGCCGCCGCAGCCGCGCATGGCCGGGCATGATCGGCGGGCGCTGCGCGCCGTGCCGCTGCTCGCCGCGATCACCGGCTTCTTCGTCGCCGGGCCCGAGGTCACGCAGCGCCTGTCTGCCGCCTTCGACTGGAAGGGGCCGTCCGCCATCGCCGCCTCGACCCGGATCGACGCTTGGATCGATCCGCCCGCCTATACGCGGCTGCCGCCGATCCTGATCGATTTCGCCAAGCTGGCGAGCCCGCATCTGAGCGTGCCCGAGAAATCGGTCATCGTCGTGCGCATCGCCGGCAAGGCCAACATGGATGTCGCCACGACCGGCCGGCTCGACCTGATCAAGCCGGAAGCGAAGGAGGGCGAAGCCAAGGAGGGCCAGGCCAAGCCCGCTCAGCCGACCGGGCCGCAGCAGGCGGTTCTGGAGAAGCGCTTCACGCTCGCCGGCAATGGCACGCTGAAGCTCACCGGCAGCGGTGCGCCCGGCACCACGCTCAATATCACCTCGGTCGCCGACCAGCCGCCGACCATCGCCTTCACCGATCCGCCGAAGCCGGTCACCGGCGCGCAATCCGGTGGGCTCGCCATCACCTACAAGGCCAAGGACGATTACGGGATCGCCTCGATCGAGGTGAATGTCTCGCGGCCCGACGTCGCCAAGGGCGGGCGCTCGCTGGTCGATCCGCCGAAGCAGAATCTCGCCGTGCCGTCCTCCGCCTCGGGCGAGGAGGAGAACAAGAGCACGGTCGATTTCTCGGCCCATCCCTGGGCCGGCGCCAAGGTCAGGATGGTGCTGATCGCCAAGGACGAGGCCGGACAGGAGGGCCGCAGCGAGCCGCTGGAGGTCGTGCTGCCGCAGCGCACCTTCACCAAGCCGCTGGCCAAGGCGCTGGTCGAGCAGCGCCGCAAGCTCGTCATGGATGTCGAGGACCGCTCCAAGGTGCAGCTCGCCATGGATGCGCTGATGATCGAGCCCGGCCTCTTCATGAAGGAGCCCGGCGTCTATCTAGGCATGCGCATGCTGGCCGAGCGCCTGCGCCGGGCCGGTGGCGACGACGCCTTGCGCGAGGTTTCCGAGTTGATGTGGGCGATGGCGCTCCAGCTCGAGGACGGCGACATGTCCGATGCCGAGCGAGCGCTGCGTCAGGCGCAGGAGAACCTGCAGCAGGCATTGGAGCGCGGCGCTTCCGAGGAGGAGATCAAGAAGCTCACCGACGAGATGCGCCGGGCCATGGACAATTTCATGCGCCAGCTCGCCGAGCAGATGATGCGCCAGCAACAGCAGAACGGCGAGCGCGACCAGGCCCGCCTGCCGGAGAATTTCCGCACGGTGACGCCGCGCGACCTGCAGAACATGCTCGACCGCATCGAGGAACTCTCGAAGCGCGGCGACATGGCCGAGGCGCAGCGCCTGATGGAAGAGCTCAACCGGATGCTCAACAATCTCCAGATGGCGCGTCCGGGCCAGCAGGACCCGCGCCAGCGCGAGATGAACCAGGCGCTGGGTGATCTCGACCGGATGACGCGTGACCAGCAGAACCTGCGCGACGAGACCTATCAGAACGAGCAGCGCCGCCAGCAGGGACAGGGCCAGACCCAGCGTGGCCAGCGCCCGGGCCAGCAGCAGGCGCGCCCCGGCCAGCGCCAGCAGGGCCAGCAAGGGCAGCGCGGCCAACAGGGTCAGCAGGGACAACGCGGCCAGCAGCCGGGGCAGCAGCCCGGCGAGCAGGGTGAGGACGGCGAAGGCGGCGAGGGCATGCAGGGCCAGAACGGCCAGGGGCAGGGACAGGGCCTGTCGCAGCGCCAGCAGGCCCTGCGCGAGCGATTGCAGGACTTGCAGCGGCGGATGCGCGGCATGGGCGCGCCGCAGAACGGCGAGCTCGACGAGGCCGAGGACGCGATGCGCGAGGCCGAAGGGCAGCTCGGTCAGGGGCAGGGCGAGGGCGCTCTCGACGCGCAGGGGCGTGCGCTGGAGGCGTTGCGCAAGGGCGGGCAGAACCTCGCCCAGCAGATGCAGCAGGGTCAGCCCGGAGAGGGCGAAGGCGAGGGACAGGCCTATGGCGAGCCGGACGGGCGCCAGCAGGGCCGGCCTTCGGCGCAGCAGCGCGGCAGCGAGGACCCGCTCGGCCGGCCGCAGCGCCAGCGCGACTGGGCCGATGGCCGGGTCAAGGTGCCGGGCGCCGACGAGAGCGCGACCCAGCGGGCACGGCGCATCCTGGAAGAGCTGCGCAAGCGGCTCGGCGATCCCCTGCGCCCAACGGAAGAGCTGGACTATCTGGAGCGGCTGCTCAGGCGGAATTGAGCGGAATGCACGACCGTCATGCTCGCCCTTGTGGCGGGCATCCGCGTCTTGAGCGCCGCGGGGCAAGAATGAAGACGTGCATGGTCGGGACAAGCCCGGCCATGACGATGATGGTCAGCCCTTGCGCCCGCCGCTGCTGGCCACCAATGCGCCCACGACGATCAGCGCGCAGGACGCCGCGAGCAGCCAGCTCGCCGGGGCATAGCCGAACAGCACGAGGATCAGCGTCGAGAGCACCGGCGCTGCGTAGGAGGCGACGCCGAGCAGGGCGACGTCGCCCTGCTTCATGCCGATATCCCAGACGACGAAGGCGAGCCCGATCGAGCCGAGGCCGAGACCGAGCACGCCGCCCCATTCGACTGGTGTCAGCGACCAGAGCGTGCTCTCGAAGGCAAAATGACAGGCGAGCGCCGGGATGGCACAGCCCAACATCGTCACGCAAAGGCTCTCCGAGGGCACATCGGCGAAGCGGCGCGAGGCGACCGAATAGCTCGCCCAGACGAAGGCGCCGAGCGCCGCCAGCACATGGCCGAACGCCAATCCGCCGCCGGTGCCAAGGCCGCCCGAGACGAGGAGACCGGTCGCCACCAATCCGATCAGCGCGCCGACGAGATGGCGGGGCTTGAGGCCGCCGCCGGGTAGCAGCGCGGCGAAGAGCACGATCAGGAGCGGCCAGAGATAGTGGATCAGGTTCGCCTCGGCCGGCGGAGCCGTCTTCACGGCGGCGTAGTACAGTGCTGTGTCGCCGAAGGGGCCGTAGAGCCCGAGCGCGAAGGAGGCCAGGGTCGGGCGGATACGGGACAGCTGCCCGCGCAAAGCCGTGATGACGAGGATGAGCAGGCCGCCGATGACGAAGGTCATGGCGACAAGCTGGAAAGGCGGGACGCGGCCCGACATCGCCGTGAACAGCGCGAGCGTCGACCAGAGCAGGATGGCGCAGAAGCCGATGAGGGTCGCGGTGCGGGAGGTCATGAGCGGCCGGGTATGAAGACCGGGGCGATAGCAGGTTTTACTGGGCTTGCCGATGGGGCACCGGGCGCCGGCGGCGGGATGCTGCACCGCAACCCAGCCTTGCAGCCATGGGCGTCATGCTCCCGACCCCGTTGACCGCGTGCGAAAGGCGGCTCATTGCCTGCTTTATGACCACGATCCCGCTGCAATCCGTCACTCGCCGCCCGCTGATGCCGGTTCTGGCAGCGCTCAGCGTGGCGCATCTGCTGAACGATCTCGTCCAGTCGATGATCCCGGCGCTTTATCCGCTGTTCAAGGAGAACTATCAGCTCGATTTCGTGCAGATCGGCCTGATTACGCTCGCCTTCCAGGTGACCTCCTCGCTGCTGCAGCCGATCCTCGGCTTCGTCACCGATCGCAGGCCCTGGCCCTATGCGATGGTCGCCGGCATGTGCGCGACGCTGGCGGGCCTGCTGATGCTCTCCTTCGCCCATAGCTACGTCATGGTCCTGCTCGCGGCGGGGCTGATCGGGCTGGGCTCGGCGGTGTTTCATCCGGAAGCGACGCGGATGGCGCGCCATGCCGCGGCCGGCCGCCAGGGCCTGGCGCAGGGCGTGTTCCAGGTCGGCGGCCATATCGGCTATTCGGTCGGCCCGCTGCTGGCTGCGGCGGTGGTGATGCCGCGCGGGCAGGAGAGCCTATCCTGGTTCTCCGGCGTGGTGCTGGTGGCGATGCTGGTGATGGGCTGGCTCGGATCCCGCTATTCGGCGATGCGGCGCGAGCAGAAATCCTCCGCGGCCCATGTCGAGGAAAGCGCGAGCCACGGCCTGCCGCATGGACGCGTGCTGCTGGCGATGGCCGTTCTGGTCATGCTGCTGATTTCGAAGAACGGCTACACCGCGGCCTTCACCTCCTACTACACCTTCTACCTGATCGAGCGCTTCGGCATCGAGATCCAGCTCTCGCAGATCATGCTGTTCCTCTATCTCGTCGTCGGTGCGATCGGCGTGATCGTCGGCGGCATGATCGGCGACCGGATCGGCCGCGACCGGGTGATCTGGCTGTCGATCCTGGGCTCGCTGCCCTTCGCGCTGCTGCTGCCCCACGCCGATCTGTTCTGGACCGGCGTGCTCAGCGTCGTCGTCAGCTTCATCATGTCGAGCGCCTTCTCGGCGATCCTGATCTACGCGATCGACCTCGTGCCGCATCGGGTCGGCCTCGTCGGCGGGCTGTTCTACGGCCTGTCCTTCGGGCTCGGCGGCGTGGCGGCAGCAGGCATCGGCCTGCTCGCCGACAAGATCGGCATCATCGAGGTGTTCAAGATCTGTGCCTGGCTGCCGGCCTTCGGCCTGCTGACCTTCCTGCTGCCGAAGGGCGGCCGGCAGGGGTGAGGCGCACGGCGCCATCGTTCGAAACGAAAAAGACCCCGAAATCGGCCACGCGGCGATTGCGGAGTCTTTCCATTTCAGCCGCCTGCACGCATCAGGCGGCGCGGCTGATCAGGCCATGTTCTGACCGCCATTGGCGGAGAGGGTCGAGCCGGTGATGAAGCCGGCGTCGTCGCTGGCCAGGAACACGACCGCGCGCGCGATCTCCTCGGGCTCGCCGAGGCGGCCGACCGGGATATGCGGCAGGATCGACTTCTCGATCACGGCCGGGTCGATCGCCTTGACCATCTCGGTCGCGATATAGCCGGGGCAGATCGCGTTGACGGTGATGCCGGCGCGCGCGCCTTCCTGGGCCAGCGCCTTGACGAAGCCGATATCGCCGGCCTTGGCGGCCGAGTAGTTGACCTGGCCCATCTGGCCCTTCTGGCCGTTGATCGAGGAGATGCAGATGACGCGGCCGAACTTGCGGGCGCGCATGCCTTCCCAGACCGGGCGGGTCATGTTGAACAGCGAGTTCAGGTTGGTGTTGATCACCGCGTCCCACTGTTCCTTCGTCATCTTGTGGAACATGCCGTCCCGGGTGATGCCGGCATTGTTGACGAGCACGTCGACGGGCCCGAGATCGGCCTCGACCTTGGCGATGCCGGCGACGCAGGACTCATAGTCCGAGACGTCCCATTTATAGGTCTTGATGCCGGTCTCGGCGGTGAACCTGGCCGCAGCCTCGTCATTGCCGGCATAGCTCGCGGCGACGTTGTAGCCGGCCGCCTTCAGACCCTTCGAGATCGCCTCGCCGATGCCGCGCGAGCCCCCCGTAACCAATGCCACCTTCGCCATAGGCCATTCTCCCTTTCAGTGATCGGTCCAGATCGTTGTGCGTTCTTACAGACGCGAATTGGCGATCCAGTTCTTTGTTTCAGCATCGGATTGACCCGAAAAGTGCATTCCACTTTTCGGTCCGATGCTCCGGCTTGCCGCCGTTATTGTTCAGACAGTTGCAGCGTGGGCGCGTAGTCAGCGTCCACATCCTTGATGATGGCCTGGCCACAGATGACCCGGCCCTGGACCGCGTCGAAGGTCAGGGTGGGCTGGCCGTAGAGCGACCAGCCGAGGCTCAGCGCTTCGGAAACCCGATGACAGAACGAGGCGTCATCGGGCCCGGTGAGATAGCGATAGAGCGTCGTGCGCTTCGCCATGAGCGGGGCGCTTGTCTCAGCGCTCCACGGCCATGGCGACGCCCATGCCGCCGCCGATGCAGAGCGTGGCGAGGCCCTTCTTGGCGTCGCGCTTGGCCATCTCGTGCAGCAGCGTCACCAGCACGCGGGCGCCGGACGCGCCGATCGGATGGCCGATCGCGATCGCGCCGCCATTGACGTTGACGATGTCCGGGTTCCAGCCGAGGTCCTTGTTGACCGCCAGAGCCTGCGCGGCGAAGGCCTCGTTCGCCTCGACCAGATCGAGGTCGCCGACCTTCCAGCCGGCCTTCTCGAGCGCCTTGCGGGTCGAGGGGATCGGGCCGGTGCCCATGATCGCGGGATCGACGCCGGCGGTCGCCCAGGAGGCGATGCGGGCGAGCGGGGTGAGGCCGCGGCGGGCCGCTTCCTTGGCGGTCATGATGACGAGCGCGGCGGCGCCGTCATTGAGGCCCGACGCGTTGCCGGCGGTCACCGTGCCGTCCTTCGAGAAGGCGGGGCGGAGCTTGGCCATGGCCTCCAGCGTCGCGCCGTGGCGCGGATACTCGTCGCTGTCGACGACGATGTCGCCCTTGCGGGAGGAGATGGTGACCGGCGCGATCTCGTCCTTGAACCGGCCGGCCTTCTGGGCCGCCTCGGCCTTGTTCTGCGAGGCGACGGCGAAGCGGTCCTGCTCCTCGCGGCTGATCTGGTACTTGGTCGCGACGTTCTCGGCGGTCGTGCCCATGTGGTAGCCGTGGAAGGCGTCCCAGAGGCCGTCCTTGATCATGGTGTCGACGAACTTGACGTCGCCCATCTTGGTGCCGGCGCGCATGTAGGAGGCGTGCGGGGCGAGCGACATCGATTCCATGCCGCCGGCGACGATGATGCTGGCATCGCCATTGGCGATCTGCTGCAGGCCGATGGCGACGGTGCGCAGGCCCGAGCCGCAGAGCTGGTTGAGGCCCCAGGCGGTCTTCTCCTGCGGGATGCCGGCGGCCATGGCGGCCTGGCGGGCCGGGTTCTGGCCCTGGCCGGCGGCGAGCACCTGGCCCAGCACGACTTCATCGACCTCGGCCGCCTCGACCTTGGCCCGCTTCAGCGCTTCCTTGATCGCGACGGCGCCGAGATCATGGGCGGGAGTGTTGGCAAAAGCGCCGTTGAAGGCACCGACCGCGGTGCGGGCCGCACCGACGATCACGATATCCGAATCTGCCATGAGAGGGTTCCTCGCTTTGTTGTTGCGGTTGCGCCGCTCCCGCCGGCTCAACCGTTCTCCGCCACCTTCGAAGCCTGCTGCGGCGCCGTCAAGACGGGCAAGAGGCGAAATCGTGCGGGGCGTCGCCAATCGGGTGACGTAAGGGAGAGTCTATGCCTGCGGTTGCAGAGACTTCCGCGGATTTTTGCAGCGCCCGCTCAAAGAGCTTGCGGTGCAGCACCGACAGGCTATCGTCTGACCATGGGAGACCGTTTCGCAGAGCACGCCGGAACCACCGGCGGCCGCGGATCAACGTCAAGCAGGACCGATGGCCAGCGATAAAGAACCGACCGTCATCAAGAAATACGCCAACCGGCGTCTCTATCATACGGGCACCAGCTCCTATGTCACCCTGGAGGACCTTGCCGGGCTTGTGCGCTCGGGCGAGGATTTTGTCGTTTATGACGCCAAGTCCGGCGAGGACATCACCCGCTCGGTGCTGGCGCAGATCATCTTCGACGAGGAGGCCAAGGACGGGCAGAACCTGCTGCCGATCGCGTTCCTGCGCCAGCTGATCCGCTTCTACGGCGACAGCATGCAGGCGCTGGTGCCGCGCTATCTGGAGTTCTCGATGGAGAACCTCACGCAGGAACAGAGCAAGTTCCGCGAGCAGATGAGCAAGGCCTTCGGTGGAACGGCCTTCGGCGGCAATGCGCTCGACGCCATCCAGGCGCAGACGCGGGCGAACATGCAGATCTTCCAGGACGCGTTCCGGCTGTTCAACCCGTTCACCGCGGCGGCGCAGGCCAAGCAGGACGCGGCCGCCGGCGCGAAGCCCGCGGCGGAAGCCGCCAGCGGCGATATCGGCGATCTCAAGCGCGAGCTCAACGAGATGCGCGAGCGCCTGGACAAGCTGTCGCGCTCGCGCTGAGGTTAGCCTGACGATTTCGAGCCGCGCTCTCGGGAAACGAGGGCGCGGTTTTTTTATTGGCAGATGGCCGATGTCGGGGATGTCTGGGAAGGGTCGGGAGCGGACCTTATCGGCTATAGCCGACAACCCTTAGCCCGGTGGGCAAGGCTACGAAATTGCAGTTGAGATGCCGGAGGATAGCTTCCGCCGCCGCGATGTCCTGAGCAACTTCGCGGGCCGGGACATTGTTTGGCCGTGGGGAACGGGAAACAGCCGGAATATCCAGCCACTCGATCGCGCGGAGTTCGATAGGGCCGAATTGGCTGTCTACCCAAGGTATGGGTGGATGAAGGGAGCTAGCCGAGGGGAAGTCCATGACCTTCGGCTCGGGTACATCGATGAATTTCACGATCATCTGATCGAGTCCGACACCGGCATCGTCCATAGCCGAAAACAGCTTTCTCCACTTCGTGTCCGACATGTGAGCGTGAGAAAACTCACGCCGGGCCAATGACGATAGCCGGTCGAGATCAGCTCGGGAGTGCGTAGCCATACGCTACCGTGTCACGCAGAAGAAATGTCCGCAACGGGACGATAGCAGCCATCGAGCCAAACGCCGTGACCGTCCTCGAAACGGCCCCTGCCTCAACCCACCGCCAGCCGGCGCGGCGCGGCCTGTGGCGGCTCGACCGTCTCAGCCCGCCCGACGAGATGACCCTGCAGATAGGTGACGCCCCAGTCGCGCAGCATGCTCGCCTGCATCTCGTCATCGACCCATTCGGCCACCGTCTCGACGCCGAGATGGCTGGCGAGCTCGACCAGGGTGCGGACATAGAAGCGGTCGTCGGTCGAGCGGCGCAGGTTCTGGGTGAAGGCGCCGTCGATCTTGAGGATGTCGATCGGGAAGGCGCGCAGGTGCTTCAGCGAGGTGTGGCCGGCGCCGAAATCGTCGATCGCGACACGCGCGCCCTGTTCCTTGATCCGGCCCAGCAATTTGGCCATCCGGCCGGGATTCTCGATCGTCGCCGTTTCCGTGATCTCGACGATCAGGCGTGCGGCCTTGCCGCGCGCTGCGCTGGTACAGGCGACGAAGGCGTCGAACCATTCGGGGTCGTTCAGGGAACGCGGCGAGACGTTGACCGAGAGATTGAGCTTCGGATCGGCCCCGAGCATCTCGATCGCGAGCTCCAGCACGCGCTGGTCGAAGAGCCGCACGAGGCCGCGCCGCTCCAGCATCGGAATGAGCTCGGCCGAGGCGAAATAGAGACCGGTGTCGCCCTGGCCGACGCGCAGCAGCGCCTCGTGGAAGGCGACCTCGCGCGAAGCCGTCCGGACGATCGGCTGCAGGGCGAGGCGCACGCGGCGTTCGTTCAGGGCCGCGATGGCCTGGACGTCGAAGCCGGTCTGTTCGGTGCCGGGGCTGCGCCGCGGCTGCGGCTTGGCCATGACGGCGGTGTCGACGGCGCCGGCCCGCGCGCTCGCCAGGGCGCCTTCCGCGGCGGCCAGCAGCGTGCCGCCATGGCTGCCGAGTTCGGGCGCACTGGCCGCGCCGACGCGCAGCCGCACCAAGGCGATGCCGCGGCTGGTCTCGATGGCCGATTGCGCGACGACCTTGATGAAGCGACGGGCGGCAGGCTCGACCTGCTCGGGCGGGCAGCCGACCAGGAGAATCGCGAAGCTGTTGCCGGCATAGCGGACGAGATGGTCGCGCCGGCGCGTCACCGAGCGCAGGCGCTCATGGACGGTGCCGATGATCTCGTCGGTGGCCTCATGGCCGAAATCGTCGTTGAGGCGGGCAAGCTCGTCGATCGCGGCGACGAGGACCACGACCGGCCGCTCCGCCGGCAGGTGCTCCTGCAGGGCCATGCCGATTCGCTCGACCAGGGCGGGACGGTCGCAGAGCTCGCTGCCGAACTGCTCGAGCTCGTCGGGCCGGGCGGCCCGTTCGAGCCTGAGCACGCCGCGCGCGCTCGCCGGGTAGCCATCGTTGCCGGCGAACCAGCGGCCGGTATCCTCGGCCCACATCTTGCGGCCGGCGAGGTCGATCGCATAGCGCGTGCGGTAGATGACGCCTTCGCCCTTGTCGTGGTCGCTGGAGCAGAAGATCGCGTCGTAGCGGCTCGGTCCGCTGCCGGGCTCGACCAGGCCGGCAAAGGCGAGGCCGCGCTGCATGGTCTGCTCGGGAATCGCGCCGAGGACCTCGGCGGCGTTCGGCCCCCAGCTCAGCGTGTCGCTCTGGATGTCCCAGCCATAGACCACTTCGCCGATCGAGGAGAGGATACTGCGGGGATCAACCGTGCTGCCGTTCTGGAAGCTGAAGATCGACGGGGAGGGCATCGGTCGGCCTCGATCGGACGGCCGCGCGGCTCCGTTCCGGTGCTTCGGCGCCCTGTCCATGTGATGGGAAGTGCTTCGAAACGATGCGGTATTTCAGATTAACGCGGCGTTAAGGCTGGTCGATTCCTTGCACTAACGACTCCGTCACAAGTTGCGTGTGCCGGAGTGATACATGGCCGAGGCCGGAAGCTGGACCGAACGGAACGCCACTGACGCCAACGCATCGGCGCTGGTGCTCCTGCAGGCGGCTGCGGCGCGTGCGGAGATCGGGCCTTTCGCCCGGCGGGGCCGGGCGAGCCCGCAGGCGGCGGCAGGCTGCTACCGAGCCGCGGCACGGCTTGCCGCTCCGGCCGGGAATATCCGCCTGCAAGGGGCGCATGGCTGAAGGCAAAGAAAAACCGGCCTTGCGGCCGGTTTCAAGCTTTGGTGGGCATGCCGGCATCGCTGCCGGCGCCGGAAGACCGGCCCCTCAGGCGTCGGTCTTGACCTTCAGGACCTGACGGCCGCGATACATGCCGCTCTTCAGGTCGACGTGGTGGGGACGGCGCAGCTCACCCGAGTTCTTGTCCTCGATATAGGTGGGCTGCTTCAGGGCGTCGGCCGAGCGGCGCATGCCACGCTTCGACGGCGACGTCTTTCTCTTCGGAACGGCCATTCTACTTCTCCATCATGCCACCGCCCGGACGCTGGCCCAAGGCCACGCATCCGCCACAGCGACGGATCAATCTCGTGAGGCGTTGGCCTTACACCGTCAGGGCACGGATGGCTAGTGCCGAATCCGGATTTCTTCGCCGGCATGGCCCGAAGTGCCCGACATCCTGCCGATCAACCCGGCAGCGCGCAATCCCCGAGCGATCCGAGCTGGCCAAGCTGACGCAAACTGCGCCCGGCGGCGGATTGCAGCGCCCGATTCGGCTTGGCCGGATTGCGCAGCAGCGGATTGGGCAGGGCACCGGCGAGCCGCGCCGCCTCGGCGGGCGTCAGCCGTGCCGCGGATTTGCGGAAATAGCGCTGTGCCGCGGCTTCGGCCCCGAACAGGCCTTCGCCCCATTCGGCGACGTTGAGATAGACCTCGATGACGCGCGGCTTAGACCAGGCGAGATCGATCGCCATGGCGAGCGGGATCTCCAGCCCCTTGCGGATATAAGAGCGGCCGGGCCAGAGAAAGACGTTCTTGGCGGTCTGCATGGTTAGCGTCGAGGCGCCACGGCTCGGGCCGTCCTCGTTCTCCAGCACCTTGTTGAGCTCGACCCAGTCGACGCCGCGATGGCTGCAGAAGCGCTGGTCCTCGGAGGCGATGACGGCCTTGATCAGGTGCGGAGAAATCTGGTCGAGCGGCACCCAGTCGCGCTCGACGGGCTTGAGCACCAGCCAGCGGCCGAGCATCAGCGTCGAGGGCACCGGCACGAAGCGATAGAGCAGGATCAGGCCCGCGAGGGCGATGAGCAGCCAGAGGGCGGTCCGGAAGCAGAGGCCGAGAATCCTACCCAGCACCTTGCTTCATCCCCGCTGCCGTTCGACCGGCCCGGCCGTCATGGCCCGTGCCCAAGGCGCCGCAGCTTGACGATGCGACGAACGTCCGGCAAGGCCCCCCCTTCCGGCAGCGAACGCGAGACCTGCGCATGAGTTCCGTCCCCTCTCCGGCCAATCCCGGCGATCTCGATGCCCGGCTGGCGCAGAATGCGGCCGCCATCGAGGCGCTGCTGGAGGCCCTGCTGTCCGATGCCCCCGCTTCCGGCGAGATCGCACGTCCGCCGCGCCTGCTTGCGGCGATGCGGCATGGCGCGCTGGCCGGCGGCAAGCGGTTGCGGCCCTTCCTGACGGTGGAGACGGCGCGGTTCCTCGGCGTTCCCGCCGAGCAGGCCCGGCGGGCCGGCGCCGCGGTCGAGCTGCTGCATTGCTATTCGCTGGTGCATGACGACCTGCCGGCGATGGATGACGACGACCTGCGTCGCGGCCGCCCGACCGTGCACAAGGCCTTCGACGAGGCGACCGCCATTCTGGCGGGCGATGCCCTGCTGACGCTGGCCTTCGAGGTGCTGGCCGACGAGGCGACGCATCCCGACGGTGCGGTGCGCGCGGCGCTGGTGACAAGCCTCGCGCGGGCCTCGGGGTGTGGGGGCATGGTCGGCGGCCAGATGCTGGACCTTGCTGCCGAAGGGCGATTCGAGTCCGTGCGCGGTGCGCTTCCGGAGGCCGAGATCCGGCGGCTCCAGGCGATGAAGACCGGGGCGCTGCTGGCGGCGAGCGTCGAGATCGGCGCCCGGCTCGGCGGAGCGGACGCGGCGGCGCTGGCAGCGCTCGGGCGCTATGGCCGGGCGCTCGGCGCGACGTTCCAGATCGCCGACGACATCCTCGACGTCGAATCGGATGCCGAGCAGATGGGCAAGGCGACGGCCAAGGACGCGGACAAGGGCAAGGGGACGCTGGTCGGCGTGCTCGGCCTCGACGGCGCCAAGCGCGAGCGCGACCGGTTGAGCACCGAGGCGGTGGAGGCCTTGGCGGGCTACGGCCCGGAGGCGGACATGCTCCGGGCGGCGGCACGGTTCGCGGCGCAGCGGAAGAGCTAGAGATTTAGCCGTCTGCCCGAGAGAAACACGACGTCATGCTCGCCCTTGTGGCGAGCATCCACGTCTTGAACACCGCATGGCATCGATGAAGACGTGGATGGTCGGGACAAGCCCGACCATGACGAAAAGTCACGCCTATGGCCTTTGACGCCTCGCTTCACCCGAGAATGAGGGCAGCGGAGCCGCCTCTTACCGCCAGCGGCCGAAGGCGTCGGCGAGCGTCTGGCTGCCGGAGACGCCCTTCTCGAAGGTAATGATGCCGCGCCGGCCGGAGGCGAAGCGTACTGGCACGTCGATCCAGCTCCGGCTCAGGATGAGGTCGACATTGCGCTCGACCTCGACCGGCACATTCGACAAGGCCGCGACGAAGAGGTTGTCGCCGAGCGCGGAGTTGATCGCCGAGAGCGGCGCGCCGCGCTCGCCTTCCTCGCTCTTGAACTGGGGAACGCCGACTTCCTTGACGGTCTGGGTGGCCGGGTCGCCGGTGCTGGTGAAGCGCAGGCCGATGATATGCGAGGCCGGGAAGGCCGAATCGGTGTTGCGGCGGATGGTGAAGTCGAGGCTCAGGCCCTCTTCGGGGATCTCGACGGTCGCCCGCACGATGGTCTCGATCGGCCGGCCCTGGCCGGCGCTCTCGCTGTCGAGGCGCCAGAACACGCGGCCGGTCCTGGTTTGCGGCTGCTGCGGGGTCTCGGGCACCTCGATGAAGAGGACGGCGCGCTGGGCGACCGCGATATCGCCGCCGGGCTGCGGCACGGGGGTGCCGGGCGTGTTGCCCTGCGGAGTGCCGGCGGGCCGGTTCTGCGGGGCAGTGCCGGGCTCGCCGGCCCGCTCGGAGATCTTGCCGGCATTGTCGGGTTGCGCCGGCTGGCTGCGCTGCGCGGTTTCGCTGCTCGGGCGCGGCGTGTCCTGCGGCCGGAGCTTGTGGACATAGATGGCAGTGGCCGCGATGGCTGCGACCGCCACCGCCACGACGCCGCCGACGACGGCGGAGCGGATATGGCCGGGCTTGACCCGTCGTTCGCGCGGCGGCTGCACGCGGGGGCGCGCTGCCTGCGGCTCGGCCGGCTCGGGCAGGGGCTCGCCATCATCCTGCCCTGCTGCGGGCGGAAGCGGTGCGAAGTCCGGCGCCTTCTTCGGCGTCGGCGGGCGGATCGGCAGCGTCGGGTTCTCGACCGTGCGGATCACCGGGCCGTCCGATGCCGGAGGTGGGGCGGGCGCCTCGTCGTAATCAGCCTCGATCCGGGCGACGGCCTCGTCGAGCGACAGGCGCTCGCGCATGATCTCGGCCTCGCTCAGCGGCGGGTCGAGCCCACGCAGCTGCGCGACGAGCGCAGCCCGCGCCCGGTCGTAGATGGCGCGCCGGGCCTCGGGAGAGGTTTCGGGCAGCCCGGCGACCGCACGCGCCAGGATCGGATAGAAGTCGGCCATTGGCCTCACTTGTCGCTGATGGCGTCCGCCGTCAACCCTCGAAAGGATTATGGACGAGGATCGTATCGTCGCGCTCCGGGCTGGTGGAGAGCACGGCGACGGTGGCGCCGATCAGCTCCTCGATGCGGCGGACGTACTTGATGGCCTGCGCCGGGAGGTCGGCCCAGGAGCGGGCATTGGCGGTGGAGCCTTCCCAGCCCTCGATCGTCTCGTAGATCGGCTCGACGCGGGCCTGGTCGTTCTGGCCGGCCGGCAGATGCTCGAGAATCTGGCCGTCGAGCCTGTAGCCGACGCAGACCTTGATCTCCTTGAAGCCGTCGAGGATGTCGAGCTTGGTCAGCGCGATGCCGTCGATGCCGGAGGTCTTGACCGTCTGGCGCACGAGGCAGGCATCGAACCAGCCGCAGCGGCGCTTGCGGCCGGTGACGACGCCGAATTCCTTGCCCTTGGTGCCGATCAATTCGCCGATCTCGTCGAAGAGCTCGGTCGGGAAGGGGCCTTCGCCGACGCGGGTGGTGTAGGCCTTGGCGATGCCCAGCACATAGCCGACGGCGGATGGACCCATGCCGGAGCCGGTCGCGGCCTGGCCGGCGACGATGTTCGAGGAGGTGACGAAGGGATAGGTGCCGTGGTCGACATCGAGCAGCGCGCCTTGTGCGCCTTCGAACAGGATGCGCTTGCCGGCGCGGCGCTCGGCATCGAGCAGCGCCCAGACCGATGTGGCATAAGGCAGCACTTCGGGCGCGATCGCCTTGAGCTGGCCGAGCAGTTCCTTGCCGTCGACCTCGCCGATGCCGAGGCCGCGGCGCAGCGCGTTGTGATGGGCGAGCAGGCGCTCGATCTTGGCTTCGAGTAGGGCCTCGTCCTTGAGGTCGATGACACGGATGGCGCGGCGGCCGACCTTGTCCTCATAGGCCGGGCCGATGCCACGCTTGGTCGTGCCGATCTTCATGCCGGCATTCGAGGTCTCGCGGAAATGGTCGAGCTCGCGGTGCAGCGGCAGAATCAGCGTCGCGTTGTCGGCGATGCGCAGGTTGTCGGGCGTGATCGCGACGCCCTGGGCACGCAGCTTGGAGATTTCCTCGACGAGGTGCCAGGGATCGACCACGACGCCGTTGCCGATGACCGAGAGCTTGCCGGGGCGGACGATGCCGGAAGGCAGCAGCGAGAGCTTGTAGACGACGCCGTCGATGACAAGCGTATGGCCGGCATTATGGCCGCCCTGGAACCTGACGACGACATCGGCCTGGCTGGAAAGCCAGTCGACGATCTTGCCCTTGCCCTCGTCGCCCCACTGGGCGCCGACCACCACAACATTCGCCATGAGCGAGGTGTCCCTGCTTGTTACCGCGTTGCCTCATGCAAGCGGCCCGCGCAAATGCAAAACCCCGGCGCAAGGCCGGGGTTTCGGGGCAGGTCCTTGCAAGCCCTCATGGGCCAACACGGCCTTCAGGTCAAGTTTCCGGTCGATGGCGAGGGGCCGGCAGGACACGAATGGGTGGATCCCCGGAGCCTCAACAGTCCGCGTCGGGGTCGGTTGACGTATCGCCCGCCTCTTCCTTGACGACACAGGAATGGCCCGGGTCGCCGGCGGGCGCCGGTACGCCTCGTGGCAGGATAAAGCGCGCCGATTCCCCGCCGTAAAGGCCCGCGGGAAAACGGATCTTCGTTTTGATGACCAGTTCGCCCTTCTCGTTCCGGCTGAGAGCGCCGCTGCGAACGAGCTGGAGCAGTCCGGCCTTGCCTGGCAGGACCTCGTACCGGGCAGGCTCGCCGCTCGCGACGACAGTGCCTGTGTCGATCTCAACCACTCCGCCGGGGTAGAAGCGCATGACGTCATTCTCAAGCGCGTTGCCGGCTTCCTCCGTGCGTGGCTTTCCGTTGAGATCGATGCGGAAGCCCTTGCCGTCGTTCTCGATAGCGATACTCGGCCGCACGTCTGCGCCACTGCTTGGCGGTTTAAGCGCTGCCGAGGGAATGGTGATTCCGGAAACGGCATAAGCGGCCGCGACGATGGGATTTTTACCGGTCTGTTGCTTGACGACACCGATCGTCCGGGCCGCTTCGGCCGAGGGCACCTCGGAGAAATCCTCCAGGCAGGCCGGCCTGGGCAGGAACGCGACCTTGTCGGCGGCGATGCCGCTTGCCCCGACAATCGGCCGAGCGTCGGGGCGGGAGCCGTTCGCCTCGGTCGACTGCGATGCCAGGACGATCCGCTCCACCCGCTCGACGGCTCCGCTGAGCCGCCAGATCATTGGCTTGTAGGACAGGGCTACGACATAGAGCGGTTCGCTGCCGGCTTCCACATCGATCGATGCGGTCCTGATCGCGATATCCTGGCTGCCGATCGTGGTCGCCGAGAGCGCATCGCCCTCGTAGGCCGAGAGCAGCAGGACCTTGGCTGCGGCCGATGGTTTCGGCAGGGAGCAGCCTGAGCGCGCATCCTGCCCCAGCGCCGGGAAGGCGCAGGCAGTGGATGCCAGGGCTGCAAGGAGCCATGTCTTCATGTCGGCTGGTCTCCGCCGCGAATGTGCGATGCATGTCATCGGACTATGGCAGCTTTTGCGAGAGGCGGCCGATTTTTGCGCGAAAGATGCAAGCTGTCGGTAATCCCCGTCAATCGGACGATGGCTGCCCAAGCATGGCCGCCCTGCAGCATCTGCGCAGTGATGCTGCCACAATCGGGCGTAAGGGCTATGGGTCAGCGCGCGGCACTGGAGGGGCCATGCCGCGTGACGGCCACAAGGAGAGGGGATTTCACCGATCATGACGAAGCTCGACGCCTGGCTCGACCAGCATCACGCCGCCTTCACCGCGATCCGCCGCGATATACATGAGCATCCCGAACTCGGCCTTGAGGAAGTCCGCACGGCCAAGCTCGTCGCCGACAAGCTCAGGGAATGGGGCGTCGAGGTCACCGAGAATGTCGGCAAGACCGGCGTCGTCGGCGTGATCCGCGGCAACAAGCCCGGCCGCGCCGTGGGCCTGCGCGCCGACATGGATTGCCTCGCACTCGATGAGACGACCAATCTGCCCTATTCCTCGAAGAACCCAGGCCGGATGCATGCCTGCGGCCATGACGGGCACACCACGATGCTGCTCGCGGCCGGGCGCTATCTCGCCGAGAACCGGGATTTCGAGGGCACCGTCAACCTGATCTTCCAGCCGGCCGAGGAAGGCCGCGGCGGCGCCAATGCGATGCTCGCCGACAAGCTGTTCGAGCGCTTCCCCTGCGACGCGATCTACGGCCTGCACAACACGCCCGGCATGGCGCCCGGCACCTTCGGCACCACGGTCGGCCCGTTCCTGGCGGCGGCGGATTTCTGGAAGGTCACCTTCCACGGCGTCGGCGGCCATGGCGGCTCGCAGCCGCATCGCTCGACCGACATCACCTATGCCCAGGCGCATTTCGTGCTCGGCCTGCAGGGCATCGTCGGCCGCAATGTCCCCCCGCTCGACACGGCGGTGATCAGCGTCGGCTTCATCCATGGCGGCGACGTCAACGCCTCGAACGTGATTCCGTCGGAGCTCGTCATCGGCGGCACGGCGCGGACCTATTCCATGGAAGTGCGCGACACCGTCGAGCGGCGCATCGCCGAGCTCGCGGCGGCCACCGCGCAGGCCTGGGGCTGCAAGGCTGAGGCCTATTACCATCGCGGCACCAGCCCGCTGGTCAACGAGGCCGAGCAGGTCAAGGTCGCGGTTGCGGCGGCTACCGCTGCGGCCGGTGCGGAGAACGTCAACGGCCAGCTTCGCCCCGGCACGGGCGGCGAGGATTTCGCCGAGATGATGCTGGTACGTCCGGGCGCCTTCATGCGCATCGGCAACGGCGTCAACCCGGACGGCTCCTTCGTGGGCCTGCATACGCCGCTCTACGATTTCAACGACGAAATCATCCCGGACGGCGTGCGCTACTGGGTCGGCGTCGTCGATCAGGAACTCGGGCAGGCCAAGGCCGCCTGACAATGATCATCGCGGCCGGTCCTTCGGGGCCGGCTGCCACCATGCAGGGCAGCCCGTCATTCCCGGTGGTTGTATAGCCGGCGCAGCAGCGTTAAGCGGCGGGCTCTGCAGCGGAGGCGCGCCATGAAGACCCTGTCCATCTCGACTCTGACGATCTGCGGCATCGAGGAATTGCCGGGGAACAGCGCCCGCGAGGTGACGCATGTGCTGTCGGTCATCGATCCCGACCGGGCCGAGATCGACGCTTTCGGGACCTATGGCGAGCACCATCGCGTCACGCTGCGCTTCCACGACATCATCGATCCGAAGCCCGGCCAGACCATGCCGACGCCGGAGCATGTCGGCGAGATCCTGAGCTTCGGCGAGGGCCTGCGCGAAACCGCGACCGGCCGTGTGAAGGGCCATCTCCTCGTGCATTGCCATATGGGCATCTCGCGCTCGACCGCGGCGATGATGACGCTGATGGCGCAGGCCGATGCGGCCGAGGACGAGGATGCGCTGTTCGCGCGGCTGCGCGAAATCCGGCCGCAGGCCTGGCCGAATTCGGTGATGATCGGTTTCGCCGACGCGCAGCTCGGCCGCGGCGGCCGACTGACCCAGGCGCTGCGGCGGCACTACGCCCACCAGATCGAGGCGCAGCCGCAATTCCGCACCTGGATGAACGATCTCGGCCGCAAGCGCGAGATCGAGATGGGGCTCACGCTCTGAGGCGGAGGCTGCCGGCTCACCGGCCCGGCAGCGGCTGCTCCTCATAGGAGAGTTCGCGGTCGCCGGGCCATTTGATGCGGTAGGCGAGTTTGATCTCCTTCTCGGCGCCGGGAGCGAGATCGAAGGTCCAGGAGGCGACGCCGCGGCGGTCGCCGACCTGTTTCTCGGTCGGCGGCGTGGTCTGGGCTGCGATCGTCTCGACCGTGATCCCGCTGCTCTCCGAGAAGGGGATGCGCTCCAGCACGGTGATCTTCACCGGCTTCGCGTGCAGGCTCTTCACCACCGTGCGGAACTCGCGCAGGTCGGTACGGGTCTGGCCGAGCCAGCTCGGATCGTTCTCGCGGCGCTTCACCGGCGCGAACGAGACCTTGATCCGGTCGTCGGCGCCGAAGCCGAGCTCGACCTTGTCGCCGGGCGCGACGAGATTGAACTGGCCCATGCCGACATAGGTGCCGTCGCGATGCAGGGCGACGCGGCCGGCGAGCAGGGGCGCCTCCTCGTCGTGCACGAAGCCGGCTTCGAGATAGGCCTTCTGCTCCAGCTCCGGCACGGTGCGCGCGGCGAGCGTCGCTTCCGCCTTGCGCTGGGTCAGCGTCACCGTCTTGGAGCTGCCGTCCTGCGGGATCGAGGCGCGGCCGGGCACCTGGAAATTCGCCTGGTAGGCGCCGGCTTCGATGGTCGCGACCTGGATTTCGGCGGGCTTGGGCGGAGCGGAGCGTTGCGACTGCTTGGCCACGGCATCCGCTGCGGCTTCGGCCTCCGCCTTGGCACGGGCGGCTGCCATCGGCGCCGGTGCGGCGCCAAGGCGCGGACGGCTTTCATAGACGACCGACGGCTCGAAGAAGGCGACCTGCATCGGCGTCAGCTCCGGCGCGCGGGTGCCACCGGTCGAGCGCGTCGTCGAGAGCGTCAGCGCGACATCGTCCCAGGCTTCGCCGCTGCGCTGGCGGATTTCGGCGCGGCGCGTCAGGGCGATTTCCGGCTTCTCGCCGGTCGTGGTCAGGCGCGCTTCGTAGGTCGGCGTCCAGTTGGCGCCGGTGACGCGATAGGTCACGGTGAATTCGGCCGCGACCGGCTGCGGCGCCTCGACGGCAATGGCGATGTCGCGCTTCGGCGCGCCGGGGCGGCCGGCCTGCGGGCGGGCACGCTCCAGTGAAGCGATCTCGGCATCGACATCGGAAAGGCGGTTGCGGGTGCCGCGCAACTCGTCCTGGACCTTGACCAGCGCGGTGCCGATCGCCTCGAACACGGCCGGCCAATCGGCGACGGGCAGGGCCTTGCCGTCGGGGCCGAGCTTGTCGGGGCCGACCTGCGCGAAGCGCTCGATCGTGGCGCGCTTGGATTCGATCGCGCCGATCTGGCCGGAGAGCTTCTCCTTCTCGTCGCGCAGAGTCTTGAGTTTCTCTTCCAGCACCGTGTCGAGCACCGGCTTGGCGTCACCCGGGGTGACGCGGACATCGACGGCGCCGACCGAGAACGTGCCGTCGCCCTTGCCCTCGACCCGGATCGAAGCGGGATCGATCGTCGCCGGCAGGCCGCGCAGCACGATCTGGGAGACGCCCCGCAGGAGATCGGCCTTGCCGAGCCGCGTCACCACCGCACCGTCCGGGAAGACCGTGACGCGGTCGATCCGGCTCGTCAGTTCCGTCTCGGCTGCGGCGGCGAGGCCGGGTGCCAGAATCAGGGCGGCGGCAATATGGCTTCGCATCGAAATCATCCCCTCCAGATCGCAATCACGTCGCCGTGATAGGCACTGCCGAATTCGGCGTGCCCAAGGCGGAATTGGGCCGGAATGCGGATAGGCGGGAGCAGCGTCGGACGCGTCCTGCATTTGCAGGAGCGACCCGGCTGTTCAATGGCCGGGATGCAGCGCGTCGTTCAGGTAGATGCAGGCGAGTACGGTGAAGACATAGGCCTGCAGCATCGCGACCATGAATTCGAAGGCTGTGAGCGCGACCGTCATCAGCAATGGCAGCGGCGCCAGCAGCGAGGTACCGATACCGGCGGCGAGCAATGCCGCAACGAAGCTGCCGAAGACCTTGAGCGCGATATGGCCGCCGAGCAGGTTGGCGAAGAGGCGCAGGCTCAGCGAGATCGGCCGCGACAGGAAGGAGACGATCTCGATCAGCGTGATGAAGGGCAGGAGCCATTTCGGCACGTCCGGCGGCACGAAGAGCCGCAGGAAGCCGAAGCCATGGCGCAGCACGCCGTAGCCGATGACCGTCGCCATCGCCAACATGGCGAGCGCGAAGGTCACGACGATATGGCTGGTGACCGTGAAGGCGCCGGGGATCATGCCGAACAGGTTGAGCACCAGCACGAACATAAAGAGCGAGAAGATCAGCGGCAGGAAGCGCATGCCTTCGCGGCCGGTCGCGTCGGTCAGGGTCTTCGCGACGAATTCGTAGAGCATCTCGGCCAGTGCCTGCGCGCGGCCGGGGACGATGGCGCGCGTACGCGTCGCGAAAAGCAATCCGCCGGCGATCGCGGCGGTGGCGAGCACCATCATCAGGGCCGCGTTGGTGAAGCCGAGATCGAGCCCACTGAGGCGCAGCGGAACGAGGGTCTTGACGATGAACTGGTCGCTGGGATTGGCCACGGCTAAGGGCCTCCGCTCACGGGGTTGCGCGACGGCGCGGAGCATTCCGCGTCGTGGGGCCGTCCCCTGTGAGGTTGCGAAGGCCGCGGGTCGTCCCGGGGCCCGGCCTGCCTAGAAGCAGCAGGCGGGTTTGGCAAGCCCGGCCGTCAGCTCGCCGAGAGCTTCATCATGACGAGGCCGGAGACGATCAGCAGGGCGGCGGCGATGCGCATCGGCGTCAGGGCCTCGCCGAGCACGGTGACGCCGACGACGAAGGCACCGACCGCGCCGATGCCGGTCCAGATCGTATAGGCCGTGCCGAGCGGCAGCGAGCGCATCGCCAGCGAGAGCAGGGCGAAGCTGCCGATCATCGTGACGATGGTGATCGCGGTGGGCATCGGACGCGTGAAGCCGTCCGACTGCTTCATGGTGAAAGCCCAGACGATCTCGAGAATGCCGGCAGATAACAGATAGAGCCACGCCATAGCGGGTCCCCCATGAGTTGCCGGGTCGTCCCGGCACATGTCCCAGGTTGGGGGAGGTCGTGGCCTCGCGGGTGCTGATCTAGCGATCGCTCGTGGTCGTGGCAAGGGTGAGAGCAGCCTGCTGCCGCCGAAGGCCATTCTCAGCCCTCATCCTGAGGAGCCGCGTCAGCGGCGTCTCGAAGGATGCTTCAGGAGGCTCCGGAACCATCTGGACCATCCTTCGAGACGGCCCTGCGGGCCTCCTCAGGATGAGGGCTGGTGTTTCCGGTCAGACATTCGGGAGAGGGCTTGAGAGGCGCGCCGTCGAACGCTCAGGCCCGGCCGCGCGTGCTGGCATGCGGCTTGACGCGGTGTTCCACGAAGTTGCGCAGCTCGGTGACGCGGCGCTCGGTGTCGAGCACCTCGCGGTCGAGGCCGTGCGCCCAGGCGAGGTCCTGCCGGTCGGGCTCGGCGTCGAGCGTCAGCATGTCGTCGAGCCAGGCTTTCGCGGAAGCCTCGTCCCTGCGGAAGCCTTCCTTGATCATCAGCGGCACGCGGCGGTCGAGGATGGCGACGATCTGCTTCAGCGAGAATTCGGGATGGTACTGCACGCCCCAGAAGGTGCCGCCATTGTGCTTGATCTCGGCAGCCTGAACCTGGCTGTAGGCGTTGGAAGCGAGGATCGTCGTGCCATGGGCCGGCAGGGCGATGGTGTCGAGATGGATCGCCGGGGCATCGAAGGAAGCCGGGCGGCTGGCGAGCAGGGCGTGGTTGCGGCCGGCCTCTGTCGGCGTGATCCGGCGGGCGAAGCCGGTCTCGCGGCCCTTCGGGTTGGCGGTGACGGTGCCGCCGGCCGCGACGGAGCCGACCTGGATGCCCCAGCAGGAGCCGAAGCAGGGCGTGCCGCTGGCATAGATCGCGCGCATCAGGTCGATCTGGCGGGTCACTGGCGGGGCGGTGTCGTAGATGTGCAGGGCCGAGCCGGTCAGGAAGATGCCGTCATAGGATTCGAGGCCTTCGCCGTCGGGCAGGTTCGCGCCCTCGTCGGCCGGCAGGCAGATATCCGAGACGATGCCCGGCTCGAACGCCGCGATCTCAGCCGCATAGGCCTCGCCATAGGCCATGCCATAGGACTGGCGCAGCCCTTCGCGCGTATCGCGCATATTGCCGTCGACGAAGAGCAGGCGGAGCGGGCGGGCGCTGGTTTCGATCATCGGGATGTTCCGCAAGGGATGCGCAGGGCGACGGGCAGGTGTGCGCCCGATCTCATATGAGCCGGGTACACGCAAGGGTATTGCATGAGCCCTTTCTCGCAACAGGGCGGAAACGTGCACCCTACCCAGACCTGGCTGCAACGCGCCTGGGGCAATGCCTATCTGCTGATGGTGTTGACCACGCTCATCTGGGGCGGCAATGCCGTGGCCAGCCGGTTCGCCGTCGGCAACATATCGCCGATGGCACTGACCTCCTTTCGCTGGATCGGCGTCTGCCTGATCATGCCCTTCCTGCTTCGGCGGCAGATTGCGGCGCATCTGCCGCAGATCAGGGCGCATTGGCTGTATATCGCCCTGCTCGGCATCACCGGCTTCACCGCCTTCAACACCCTGATGTATGTCGCGGCGTATTCGACCACGGCGATCAATATCGGCATTCTGCAGGGTTCGATCCCGATCTTCGTACTGCTCGGCGCCTTCGTCGCGTATCGTATCCCGATCGGTGCCATGCAGGCGCTCGGTGTCACCGTGACCCTACTCGGAGTTGCCGTCACCGCGAGCCGCGGCGATGTCCATGTGCTTGCAAACCTGCGCTTCGTTCCCGGGGATCTGCTGATGATCCTGGCCTGCGTCTTCTATGCCGGCTACACGGTTGCGGTCCGCAGCCGCCCACCGATGCCCCAGCTCGTCTTTTTCACGGTTGCCGCGGCTTTCGCCTGCCTGATCTCCCTGCCATTGCTGGCCGTCGAGATCGCCATGGGGCGCTTCCACATGCCGACGCCGGCGGGCTGGGCCATCCTCGCCTTCACGGTGATCGGCCCTTCCATCCTGTCGCAACTGTCCTTCATGCGCGCGATCGAGCTGATCGGGCCAGGACGGGCCGGCGTCTTCGTCAATCTCGTGCCCGTTTTCGCCCCGATCCTCGCCGTGTTGCTCCTCGGCGAGCCTTTCGGCCTCTATCACGCGGTCGCGCTCGCGTTGGTGCTCGGCGGCATCTTCATCGCCGAGCGATTGGGGCGGTAGTCACGCCTGTTGCTTCCCGGCCTCGGCAGCGAGATTCATGCCGAGCCGCATCAGCACATCCTTGAGTTTGCGCTTGAGTTCGTCGTCGGTGATCTGCCTGGCGATGCTGTAGGCCTGCATGACGTGATCGGCGATACGAGAGATCGGGGTACTCGCCTCTGAAATGCGTTGCTTCGTAATGTCGAAGGCCATGCCGACATAATGTCCGGCCGAGCCCTCTCCCGTGCGGTGGCACTGGGCGAAAACCGATATCTGCCGCTCGCCTGAGGGCGGGACGATGCGGTATTCGCACTGGAAATCGATCGCCGTCCGAACACAGCGCTCGATCTCGCGCGCTACGCCTTCACGGTCGTCTGGATGGATGCCGTCGACATAGGCGTCGCATGACGTGCCGCGCGTCGCCTCATGCGGATCGACATTGAAAAGCGAAGCCATGCGCGTGTCGGCGTAGAGCCGATCGTTCAGCACGTCCCAATACCACATGCCAACGATGGCATTGTCGTTGAGGCCGTCATCCATGAACAAAGGGGGCGGTTGCGAGGTGTCCTCACCGAAAACCGAGCTGCCCATGTGCTGTCTCCCGAAAGCCAGACTGGGAGCCAGCAACCTCGCACGCAAGAGGAGAAAAGTATTAGCCGGTCACGTTCCCTCAGCGCAGGGCCGAGACCGCAAGCCGCGCCACATCCGCCAGCGCCGCCGAGCGCACGTCCGCATCGGCGCGGGAGCCAGCGAGATAGGTCACGATGACGAAGCGGCGGCCGTCCGGCAGCGTCGCGATGCCGATATCGTTGGTGGCGTGGTTGATCCCGTCCGTGGTGAGGCCGAGCCCGGTGCGATGGGCGAAGCGGGTACCCGCCGGCAGGCCGGCCTTGAGCCGGTCGGTGCCGACCTTCGATTCCGCGACGATCTTCTCGATGAAGGCGGTGTGGGCGGGATCGCGCAGCCAGTTGCCCCTGGCGAAGGCTTCGAGGAACTGCGCGCTCGCTTCCGGGGTCGAAGCATCGCGCTTGTCCTTGAGCGCATTCGACAGGGCGGCGATGCGCAGGCGCGGCCGCATCGCCTTGAGCTCGGCGCGGAAGGCCTTCTCGTCGACGACCTCGTCCCAGCCGAAGCCCTTGAGCCCGTAGATTTCCGGCTGGAACAGCCGTTCGTAGCGATCGACCGACATGCCGGCGACGCCGCCGTCGCGCAGCATCTTCGTCACCACCTGCGGGCCGCCGATCTCGCGCATCAGCAGATCGGCGGCGGTGTTGTCGCTCTCGCCGGCTGCAAGCCGGATCAGTTCGCGCAAAGGATAGTCGTTGCGCTCGCCCTTGAAGTTTTTGACCAGCGGGCTGTGGAACAGCGAGAAATCCTTGCGGGTGACGGTGATCGGCTGGTCGAGCTTGAATTTGCCGGCCTCGACCTGCTGCAGCACGGCGACCGCCAGCGGCAGCTTGAACACGCTCTGCATCGGGAAGGTCTCGGAACCGCGATGCGACCAGAGCTTGCGGTCGCGCAAATCCATCAGCGCGACGCCGAGGCGGCCCTTCGAGGCCTGCTCGATGCTCTCGATCGCCTTGTCGAGCTTGTCGCGATCCCAGTCGGCGAAGGCCGGGACGGCTGCGAGGCAGGCGAGAGCGGCGGCAGCGAGGCGAAGGCGGGCAGACATGAAAATCCCCTGTGGCGGGCACCACAGGGGACGAGAATTGCGGCGGCGCTGGGGCGCCGGACCGATGGATCAGAACTTCAGGCGGCGGGCGCGCTTGACCATCGGGATCGCGTGGATCTTGTCGAGCAATTCGTCCGAGATCGGCTCGTCGACGGCGACATAGCAGATCGCGTCGCCGCCGGGCTTGTCGCGACCGAGCGCGAAGGTCGCGACATTGACGCCGGCGCTGCCCAAGAGCGAGCCGAACTGGCCGATGAAGCCCGGCTTGTCGGCATTGCGGACGTAGAGCATATGCGGCGCGAACTCGGCATCGACCTGGATGTCGCGGATCTCGACGATGCGCGGCTTGCCGTCATGGAAGACGGTGCCCGAGGCATGGCGCGGCATGTCCTCGGCCTCGACGACGATGCGGATGACGCTTTCGAGATTGCCGGCGACATCGCGGGTCAGCTCCTCGACGACGATGCCCTTCTCCTTCGCCACCATGGCCGCGTTGACCATGTTGATCTCGGGCAGGAAGGGCCTGAGCACGCCGGTGATCGCGGCAGCCGAGATCGCCTTGAGGTTCAGGCTCGCGACCGCGCCCTCGTACTCGATGCGGATGCCCTTGACTGGCGCCTCGGTGAGCTGGCCGAGGAAGGAGCCGAGCTTTTCGGCGAGATCGACGAAGGGTTTTACGCGCGGCGCTTCCTCCGCGGTGATCGAGGGGAAGTTGACCGCGTTGGTAATGGCGCCCTTCAGCAGATAGTCGCTCATCTGCTCGGCGACCTGCAGGGCGACATTCTCCTGCGCCTCGTTGGTGGAGGCGCCGAGATGCGGCGTGCAGACCACGTTGTCGAGGCCGAAGAGCGGGTTCTGCTCCGCCGGCTCGACCGAGAACACGTCGAAGGCGGCGCCGGCGACATGGCCGGACTTGATCAGGTCCGCCAGCGCCTGCTCGTCGACGAGGCCGCCGCGGGCGCAGTTGATGATCCGCACGCCCTTCTTCGTCTTGGCGAGGTTCTCGGCCGAGAGGATGTTCTTGGTCATCGCCGTCATCGGGACGTGCAGCGTGATGAAGTCCGCGCGCTTCAGCAGGTCCTCGAGCTCGACCTTCTCGACGCCGAGCGCGACGGCGCGCTCGGCTGAGAGATAGGGGTCATAGGCGATGACGCGCATCTTCAGGCCGATGGCGCGCTCAGCAACGATCGAGCCGATATTGCCGGCGCCGATCAGGCCGAGCGTCTTGGCCGTGATCTCGACGCCCATGAAGCGGTTCTTCTCCCACTTGCCGGCCTGGGTGGAGGTGTCGGCCGCCGGGATCTGGCGGGCGAGCGCGAACATCATGGCGATGGCGTGCTCTGCGGTGGTGATCGAGTTGCCGAAGGGCGTGTTCATCACGATCACGCCGCGCGCTGTCGCGGCCGGGATCTCGACATTGTCGACGCCGATGCCGGCGCGGCCGATGACCTTCAGGTTCGTCGCCTGCTCCAGCAGCTTGGCGGTCGCCTTGGTGGCCGAGCGGATGGCGAGGCCGTCATACTCGCCGATGACGCTGGCGAGCTTGTCCTTGTCCTTGCCGAGGTTGGGATCGAAGGTCACGTCGATGCCGCGATCCTTGAAGATCTGGACGGCGGCGGGGGAGAGGGCGTCGGAAATCAGGACTTTCGGGGCGGCCATGGGAGGCTCCGGCTGGCGCGGCGCGAAGGGCGCTCTGCGCTGAGATTTTGGAGAACAGGAACCTCGCCCGTCATCCCGGATGGAGCGAAGCGGAACTCCGGGATCCATCGTAGGGGGCTGAGCTCTACGATGGATCCCGGAGCAGCGCCGCTATGCGGCTTGTCCGGGATGACGGCGTGGTTCGGTGCGATTTGCGAAGGAGATGGTCGGGTCAAGCCCGACCATGACGGTCCGGTCAGGCCGCCTTCTTGCCCAGCCCCGCCTTGGCCTCGGCGAAGGCATAGGCGATCCAGGGCAGCAGCGCCTTGACGTCGCGCGACTGGACGGTCGCGCCGCACCAGATGCGCAGGCCGGGAGGGGCGTCGCGGTAATGGCCGAGATCGTAGCCGGCGCCGGCCTTCTCGATGATCGACACCACCTGCTTGGCGAAGGCCGCCTGCGCGTCCGCCGGCAGGGCCGTGACGGCCGGATCGGTGAACTTCAGGCACACGCTGGTGTTGGAGCGCGTCTTCGGCTTCACGGCCAGGAAGTCGATCCAGTCGTTCTCGCGCACGAACTTGGCGATGACGCGGGCATTGCCGTCGGCGCGCTTCACCAGCCCGTCGAGCCCGCCCACTTTCTGGGCCCATTCCAGCGCGTCGATATAGTCCTCGACCGCGAGCATGGAGGGGGTGTTGATGGTCTCGCCGGTGAAGATCCCCTCGATCAGCTTGCCGCCCGAGGTCATGCGGAAGATCTTCGGCAGCGGCCAGGCTGGCTTGTAGCTTTCGAGCCGGGCGACGGCGCGGGGCGAGAGCACGATCATGCCATGCGCGGCCTCGCCGCCGAGCACCTTCTGCCAGGAGAAGGTGACGACATCGAGCTTTGGCCAGTCGAGGCGCTGGGCGAAGGCGGCGGAGGTGGCGTCGCAGATGGTCAGCCCCTCGCGATCGTCAGCGATCCAGCCCGCGTCGACGACGCGCACGCCCGAGGTGGTGCCGTTCCAGGTGAAGACGACGTCGCGGTTCTTGGTGTCGACCTTCTTGAGGTTCGGCAATTCGCCATAGGGCGCCTCAAAAGTGCGGACATCGGCGAGCTTGAGCTGCTTGACGACATCGGTGACCCAGCCGGCGCCGAAGCTCTCCCAGCTTACCATGTCGACGCCGCGTGCGCCCAACAAACTCCAGAGCGCCATCTCGACGGCGCCGGTATCGGAGGCCGGCACGATGCCGATGCGGTAATCGGCGGGAACGGCAAGCACCTCGCGCGTCAGGTCGATCGCGCGCTTGAGCTTGTCCTTGCCGATCTTGGCGCGATGCGAGCGGCCGAGCGGGGCGTCGGAGAGGTTCTTGAGGGCCCAGCCGGGGCGCTTGGCGCAGGGGCCGGACGAGAAATTAGGCACGCGCGGACGCGTGCTAGGGGCAGTATTCACCATCGATGTCTCCATCCTTACAGATGGGCGCGCCCCGTTGGGGGGGCGTGTCCCGTCGATGGGGGTAGGATGGGAGGGGGCGGGGAGTCAAGCGGGGGGCGTAGCGTGAACTTTCAAATGGCAGCAGATCGTCAAGTTGGTCGCTAGTTGTCACAGGGAGGTTCTTCCACGCCGTGCATGAGAGCCACTGTGGGGATCAGCCTCATCAGGTCCTGTATCCAGTCTTCAGAGATCAGTAGGAGCGTGAGTGCGGCGTGAAGGTTATCGAGGTGCCTTTGCGGATTTTGCTCGGCCGCAAACGTCACGACTGTAGTAGCGCGATCCAACGAGCCAAACAGAAAGAAGCCGCCTTGCCCGTTCGGATGACAAATCTCTGAGAGCCAGTCATACTGATCTCTGATCAGTTTCAGCACATCATTGGTCTTCGCGAGCTTGTCCAACACAGTCACGATATTGAGAGCTTTTGTCGTCGGAAAGTCCGCGACGAGACTGGCGTCGCGAGTAGCCATTAGCCAAGCGAATGAAATATCGCCGACCTGCTCAATATCAGCTTTGGCGACAGCGTCCTTGATCTGAGAGCGGGCCAATGCGGTTACCGCAAGCGTTTCGATAAGCGCACGCGCAGCCAGGATCGCGATGAGGGTCGACTTAGCGTTCATAGCGAGCGCTACGCCGTCTGAAAGCGCGACCACCCGATGCAGTAGCGCAGCGATAAGCGATTTTAGTTTCCAGGCAATTTTTGAAAGCCGAAGTTCTTGGTCAGCCCCGTCTACCGTGGCGGGCCTCATGTGCGCTAGCCGTAACACGCATGCGTTTAGATCCCGCCGCAGGTCCTTGTCTGCATTCGGAAGATCCTCGGGAATCGTCCAGAGAGTGGGGAGCCTCAGCATGCGTTCTGCCTCGTGATGGCGACTTCCTGCCCCCGTTTCATCCGCCCTCCACCACCCGCCTGACAATTAGCTCTACCGGCTCGATCGAGCTCCAAGCGAACAGCTCGCGCAGATCGGGCACGTTGTTCAACGATAGGATGGGGCGGCCATGAAGGCGTTGTAAAGCAGTGCTCAGCCCCTCAAACCGCTGGACCGAATAGTCCACGGAAATAGACGTGTTTCGCGCTCCAATGGATCGGGCTTAACGACCACGATCTTGGGTGAAATATCCGCGTTCTCGGAAGAGATTTCCGACAAAGCGCAGAAAAGTTGGGATATATGGATTGCCGCTGTTTCAGAGCGGAGGTCCCTGTGACGTTTCTTCAGCTTGCTTATCTTCTGATCGCATTTTCATACGTGCTGGCTGCGATCGCGCTTTATGCCGGGCATTGAGATTACTGGCGGGTTTCAGGCGACTGTCGCCAATGCTGCGCATCCGGCGCCAAATCTTATCCCCGCCCTCATAACCCGCGCCTATCCTCAGCCCACCTCGTCCCCGAGGGGCAGCCATCCGGAGGTATGCCGTTGGCGGGGCGGGGGCGGCGCCTGCGGGTGGGGTTACGACCCACTCCCGGGAGGCTTCGGGGCACCGCCCTGGGGATAATACGGTCCCTGTGCGAGGAGCTCGCTGGACGGTTCGGGGTGTCCAGGCCCCGATGCGGAGCGGATGACGAGGCGATGAGCCGAGCTGATCCGCGAGGCGTCGGGCCCGAGGAGCCCCAGACCTTATAAGCGCGGCCCGGAGACTTAAGAACGCCGGCAAGCGGAGCGCCACGGGGCGTGCGGATGGTGGCTCAATCCATCCGCGCCGCATCCTGGCTCAATGGACGCGGCCCGATACCCACGCGCCTCGCGGCGCTCCGCTGCCCCTCATTTCAACCCGCCGCGCGACTCGCGCGGGCGGCGCCTTGGCGCGCGTTCCTTCTCCCCTGGGGGGGAGAAGGTGTCTGCGCAGCAGACGGATGAGGGAAGGACACGCGCCGGTGCAAGACGACCCTCATCCGTCAGCGCTTCGCGCTGCCACCTTCTCCCCCGAGGGGAGAAGGAAAGGCGCGGCTTCCGCGCTCAATCCCCGGTCATCGTCATTTCGGCGTCGATCGCCTTCATCTTCGGATGGGCGGCGCAGAAAGCCCTGATCTTGTTCGCGACGGGGGCGGCGTATTCGCTCTTGCGATGGGCGCCGGATTTCAGCCAGTCGGCGCAGCTCAGCTCCGGATCGGTGATCCGGGCAGCGGCGGGCGCGGCGAGGAGGAGGGCGACGAAAGCGGCGAGCAAGGCGAGGCGGGGCATGGTCTGGTCCTGAACGGGCGGCCGCATCACCGGCTTAGGCCTCGGGCGCCGCTCCTGCTAAGGCATCGGACCGCAAAGGGGAATCCACTTTTTCCGAAGAATCGGAGGGGGCAGGCAGGGCTGTGCATTTCGTGATAGGCAGCGGCTTTCGTCCGCTAGAGCCTTTCCGGCGAACAGAGTTCGCCTCCAAAGCTCCAGCCTTTTGTTTTGACGCAGTTCCGGCCGCAAAACCGCTTCGCGCTTTTGCTGGAATTGCCTGGAGGTAAAGAGACCATGGCCCGCAAGACTCCCGAACAGCTCGCCCAGGAATTCGAGGGCCGCAAGGCCAAGGGGCTGGCCAAGGGCGGGGCGGCGTTCTGGCCGAACATCATCGCCAATGCCGTGCTGAAGCTCACCCAGCAGCGGGCCGAGATCACGCCCGAGACGCTGATCGACATGATCGAGCGCGAGGCGCCGACGCTGGAGGTCAACGTCCGCTCCGGCGCGACGGAAGCCGTCGCGCGGCTGAAGCAGGCCATCGCCAAGGGTTCTTGAGCTAGCCCGGCTCGCCGGCGATGACGCCCTTGCGCAGCAGGAAGCAGCCATAGGGGCGGGGATCGCCGACCTGCACGACCGCGAAAGCCCGCCGCGCCTGATCGTAGAAGGCGAAGCGCTCGATGCCGGCGAGCGGCGAGGGGCGGCCGAGCGCGGTGTCGATCTCGGCCTGCACCGCGCGCTGGACCTCGGGAATCGCGGCGACGTCGCCGACCACTTCCATGCGCCTGACAGGCTCAGGCTCGAAATCGTCGATCGGCAGCACCGAGAGGATGGCGCGCGCGGCGCGCTGCATCGTCAGGCCGGGCAGGCGGATCAGGCGGCCGCTGGTGGTCGCGCTGGCGATGGTTTCGGCGGGGTGGTTGGCATCGACCAGCGCGAGGTCGTCGCCATGGCCCATCGCGGCGAGCACCCAGAGCAGGTCGGCGGAGAGGACGGGGTCGAGGTTTTTCAGCATGACGGGCGGCGGCCCCTCTTCGTCAGGTAGATGCGGGCGGCGTTGCCGCCGAAGATCGCGACGCGCTCGGTGGCGTTGAGCGTCGCGGTGAGGCGCTCGGTGGCGGCGAGCCACTGGTCGTAAGCAGCGGCGAGCGTCGCGACCGGCCAGTCGCTGCCCCAGAGCAGGCGCTCCGGCCCGAAACAGGCCAGCAGCTGGGCGACGGCCGGAGCCAGCGTCGCCTCGCGCCAGCCGGGTCCGGCTTCGGTGACGAGGCCGGAGAGCTTGCAAGTGGTGTTCGGCCGCGCGGCGAGCGCCGCGATGCCGCCGCGCCAGGCGGAGAGGTCGGCGCCGGTCAGGTCCGGCTTGGCGCCGTGGTCGATGACGACGGGCAGATCCGTCTCGCGCTCCAGCAGCGTGAGGAGGGCGGGGATCTGCGGCGGCTTCACCAGCGCGTCGAAGACGAGACCGTGTTCCCTGAGCGCCGCAAAGGCGGGCGCGAGGCTCGGCTTCGCAAGCCAGCCTGGATCTGGAATGTCCTGCGCCATCGGACGCAAGCCGACGAGCAGCGGGTCGGCGGCGAGGGCGGCGATGCGGGCGGGGGCGTCGGGCGCCTCGAAATCGGTCCAGCCGACGACGCCCGCGACGAAGGGCGTGGCGGCGGCGAGCGCGAGCAGATGATGCGTCTCGGCTTCGGTCGGGGCTGCCTGGACGAGAATGGTCGAGGCGATGTCGTGCTGCGCCAGATGCGGGGCGAGATCGGCCGGCTCGAAATCGCGGTAGATCGGCTTCAGCGCGGGCGTCAGCCAGCCGTAATCGCCGCGGGACAGCCGCCAGAAATGCTGGTGGGAATCGATGCGGGGCGGGCTCGTCACGGGCGGCTCTCGCAGGGGATTCGGCGGCAGGGAAGAACAGCGCGGCGATACTATGTGCACGCCAACATGTTAGCTTGCAACCGCCCCGAAAGGAGATTAGCGTCCAGCCCGATCACGGATGCGGGAGGCACACGTCGCCTCATGTTCCGCGCGCCATCAAAGGCCCGAAACGGGCCGTGTTCAAGTCCTGGGGAGGACGCCGATGACCGATAGCATTCTCAAGCCGACGCGCCGTGTCCTGCTCGCCGGCGGCGCCGCCGCGATCGCCTCGCCCTTCGTGCTGCGCAAGGCGCAGGCGCAAGGCGCGTTCGACTGGAAGAAATTCTCCGGCCAGTCGATCGACGTGCTGCTGGTCAAGAACCCGCGCTCCGACCTGATGCAGGCGGCGGAGAAGGAGTTCACCGAGCTCACCGGCATCAAGGTCTCGGCCGAGCAGGTGCCGGAGCAGCAGCAGCGCCAGAAGGCGGTGATCGAGTTCGCCTCGGGCAAGCCGAGCTTCGACGTCAGCGGCATCTCGCTGCATGTGCAGAAGCGCATGGCGGCCAAGGGCAAGTGGTTCGAGAACCTCGACCCCTACATCAAGAACGCGGCGCTGACCGCGCCGGATTTCGACTTCGCCGATTTCGGCGCCGGCCCGGTCGCCTATGCGCGGCAGGCCGACGGGGCGCTCGATACGATCCCGTTCTTCGTCGATTACTGGATGGTCTACTACAACAAGGAGCTCTTCGACGCGAAGGGCGTGGCCTATCCCAAGACGATGGACGAGATGTTCACCGTCGCACAGAAGCTGCACGACCCCGCCAAGGGCGTCGCCGGCTTCGTCTCGCGCGGCCTGAAGAATGCGAATGTTCCGGTCTGGACCTCGCTGATGCTTGGGCAGGGCATGGAGACGACCTCGCCGGACGGCAAGCTGCAGACCGATACGCCGGAGGCGATCTGGGCGGCCGATCTCTACCGCAAGCTCAACAAGGAGACCGGGCCGGTCGGCCAGGTCGGTTTCAACTGGAACGAGTGCCAGACCACCTTCATGCAGGGCCGCGCCGCGATGTGGCTCGACGGCATCGGCTTCGCCACGCCGCTGGAGGATCCGACCAAGTCGCGCATCGTCGGCAAGGTCGGCTATGGAGTGACGCCGCCGGGGCCGAAGGCGCATCACGCGGGCATGTTCGCCGACGGCATGGGCATCTCGCGCGGCTCCTCCAAGAAGGAGGCGGCCTGGCTCTACCTGCAGTTCATGACCAACAAGAAGAACCAGATCGCCATGCTCAAGGCGGGTGCCGGCGCGCCGGGCCGTTCCTCGGCCTATCTGGACACCGAGACGATCGCGAGCTCGAAGTTCGGCAAGCAGTATTTCGACTGTCTGCTGGCCTCGGCCAAGGTCGCGCGGGCCGGCCTGCCGCAGATCGTGCCGGTGACCGAGTTCCGCGACGTGTTCGGCGTGGCGCTGACCAATGCGATCGGCGGGGCTGATGTCGCGGCCGAGCTGAAGAAGGCGACGGAGACCTTCGCACCCGTGCTCGCCAAGAGCGAGCAGGGCTGAGGACAACAAGCGTCATGGCCGGGCTTGACCCGGCCATCTCGTGACCAAAGCGCACCCTCGAAGAGATGCTCGGGGCAAGCCCGAGCATGACGGTTCCAGACGCATGACCAGCACGTCCCTGCCAGCCAGCATGCCGAGCACGACGCAAGCGAGCGCCGCCGCGGCTTCGGCCGATTTCACGCCGCGCTACTGGCTCTTCTCGCTGCCGGCGGTGCTCGTCATCTCGGCCGTGATCGTATTCCCCTGGCTATTCACGCTCTACATGTCCGGGCAGGACTGGAAGATCGGCGGCGGCGTGGAGTTCGTGGGCTTACGCAATTTCGCCGAGCTGATGAAGGACCAGCGCTTCATCGAGTCGATGGGGCATACGCTGTATTTCACCGTGCTGGCGGTGGTGCTGCCGATCGTGTTCGGCACCGCGGCGGCGCTGGTCTTCCACCGGGAGTTCCCGATGCGGGGCCTGCTGCGCACGATCTTCGTCATGCCGATGATGGCGACGCCGGTCGCGGTCGCGCTGGTCTGGACGATGATGTTCCACCCGCAGCTCGGCGTGCTCAATTACCTGCTTTCGCTTGTCGGCATCGGGCCGTCCGGCTGGGTCTACGAGACCTCGACGGTGATCCCGACGCTGGTCATGGTCGAGGTCTGGCACTGGACGCCGCTGGTCATGCTGATCGTGCTGGGCGGATTGGCCGGGCTGCCGCGAGAACCCTACGAGTCGGCGCTGATCGACGGCGCCAATGACTGGCACATGTTCCGGCACATCACGCTGCCGCTGGTCTGGCCCTTCATCATGGTGGCGATCGTGATCCGTACCATCGATGCGCTGAAGGCCTTCGACACGATCTTCGTGATCACGCAAGGCGGGCCGGGAACGGCGTCGGAGACGCTGAACATCTTCCTCTATCTGCAGGCCTTCCAGTTCTACAAGATCGGCTATGCCTCGGCTGTCGTGGTGATCTTCTTCGTCATCATCATCATGCTCTCGCTGCTGCTGCTCTATGCCCGGCAGAAGTCGAAGTGGAACGCGTGATGGTGGGCTTCGTACCCTCAGCCCTCATCCTGAGGAGCCGCGAAGCGGCGTCTCGAAGGATGTTCCAGAGCGCACTGAAGCATCCTTCGAGACGCGCCTGCGGCGCTCCTCAGGATGAGGGCTCAGGAGATATGGCGTCATGAACCGCGCGCTCAAGAAAGCCGGCTTCTGGGCCTCGGTTTTCGTGCTCGTCTCGCCGGCGGTGCTGGTCTTCCTCTGGATGATCTCGCTGTCGCTCAAGAACGAGCTCGACAACACCGCTTTCCCGCCGGTCTTCATCCCGAACCCGCCGACGCTGAAGAACTATGTCGACGTCTTCGCGCAGAACAATTTCGGGCTTTATCTCTGGAACTCGATCCTGGTCACGGGCGGGGCTGTGTTGCTTGGTCTCATCGTCGGCGTGCCGGCCGGCTACGGCATCGCGCGCGGCAAGGCGCATAAATTCGCGGTGCTGATCCTGGTCGCGCGGATGACGCCGGCTTTGTCCTACCTGATCCCGCTCTTCCTGCTGTTCCAGATCACGGGATTGGTCGGCTCGATCACGGCGCTGGTCATCACCCATCTCGTCATCACCATCCCGATCATCGTCTGGATCATGATCGGGTATTTCGAGAACGTGCCGATGGAGCTGGAGGATGCCTCGCGCATCGACGGCGCCACCACCTGGCAGGCCTTCCGCCATGTCGCGCTGCCGCTGGCCAAGCCCGGCATCGTCGTCGGCGGCATCCTCGCCTTCATCTTCTCCTGGAACAACTTCATCTTCTCTGTCGTGCTCGGCGGCAAGGGGAGCCGGACGCTACCCTCGGCCGTCTACAATTCGCTGACCTTCGAGCAGATCTCCTGGGGCCCGCTCGCCGCGGCTGCCCTTCTGGTGACGCTGCCCGTGCTCCTCGTCACCGTCATCGCCCAGCGCCAGATCGTCGCCGGCCTCTCCGCCGGAGGCCTCAAGGACGGCTAGCCAATGCCTGCGGAATCGCTTGCGGGCGGCTCTATCTCCATACTAACATGTCAGCCAACGTTCAGTTCTGAAAGCTCATCCCATGGCCTCAAAGAAGACCCGCTTCGGCCTCTCCTGTGCGATCACCACCCCGATGCGGGAAGGCGGCAGCGTCGACCTGCCGCGCCTCGTCCATCACGCGCGCCATGTGCTGGCGGAGGGCTGCGATTCCGTCACCCTGTTCGGCACGACGGGCGAGGGCGCGGCGCTCGGCCTGCCGGCGCGGACCGCGATGATGGGCGCGCTGATCGGGGCAGGTATCGACCCTGCAAAGCAGATCTATGCCGGTGTCGCCGCAGCCTCGATGCATGAGGCGGTGGAGCAGGCGCGCATCGCGCTCGATGCCGGGGCGAAGGGCCTGCTGGTCGCGCCGCCCTTCTACTTCAAGGGCGTCAGCGACGAGGGGCTCTATGTCTGGTTCTCGCAGTTCTTCGAGAAGCTCGGCGCCTCCGCCCGGAATGTCGTCGTCTACCACATCCCTTCGGTGACGGCGGTCGATATCAGCGTCGGCCTGGTGCAGCGGCTCAAGACCGCGTTCCCCGGCCTCGTCATCGGCGTCAAGGATTCCTCGGGCAGCTATGCCAATACCGAAGCGCTGCTGAAGGCCCATGGCGAGCTCGCCATCCTCGTCGGCGACGAGCGCCAGCTCGCCAAGGCGGTGCGCAACGGCGCCGAGGGCACGATCTGCGGTCTTGCCAATCTCGCGCCGGGCCTGCTGCGGCCGATGGTCTACGAAGGCAAGGACAGCCCGGTGGTGAATGCGCTGGTCGACGAGATCTGCTCGCATCCGGTGCTGGCGGCGGTGAAGGCGCTGGTCGGCCATATCCATGGCGATGACGGCTATGGCGCGATGCGCCCGCCGCTGGAAGCGTTGGACGCCGCGACCCGCAAGCGGCTCTTCGCCGCCTTCGATTCGATCAAGCAGGCGAAGGCAGCCTGACAGGGATGTCGCAAGGAGGGATCGTGAACGAGCCGGAGCAGGAAGCGCGCGAGGGCGAACCGCTGAAGCTGAGGGAGCGCGCCTATGCCTCCTTCACCGAGCGATTGCTGGCGCGCGAGATCAAGCCCGGCCAGTTTGTGACCCAGCGCGAGCTCGTCGCGATGACGGGCTTTCCGCTCGGCGCCATCCGCGAACTCGTGCCGCGACTGGAGGCGGAGGGGTTGATCAAGACCGTGCCGCAGCGCGGCATGCAGGTCGCCCATGTCGATCTCAACCTGATCCGCAACGCCTTCCAGTTCCGGCTCTTCCTGGAGAAGGAGGCGACGGCGCTCTACACCCAGAATGCGACCGAGGACGAGATCGCCGAGCAGCGCGCCCGCCACGAGGCGATCATCGCGCGGGCCGAGGCCGGCGGCGACGAGCGCCTGATCGAGGATGCCGAGGACGTCGACCGCCTGATGCACGAGGCGATCATCGACCATCTCGACAACGACATCGTCAGCCAGGCCTTCCGCGTGACCTGGCTGAAGATCCGGCTGATCCGCCAGTACGAGACGCGCATCCAGAACCACATCCTCGTGCCGGTGATGCAGGACCATCTCAAGATCATCGCCGCGATCGAGAGCCGTGATCCCGAACGCGCGTCGGAGGAAATGAGCATCCATATCGGCAACGCCCGCGCGCGGGCGATGCAGTACTGACGACCGCAACCATCACGAGCCGGACAAACCGGCCGCTCCCCGGAGGGAACAGGCGATGACGAAGCAGACGAGGCGCGAATTCATGGCCGCGGCGGCGGCGGGGACGGCTGCGATCGCGGCGCCCAACATCCTGAGGGCGCAGGCGCTGGTGCTGCGCTGGGCCGACGGCCAGCCGGCGAGCCATCCCTCGCCGCAGAGCGCGGTGAAGGCCGCCGCCGAGATCAAGGAGAAGACCGGCGGGCGCATCGACGTCCAGTCCTTCCCGAACGGGCAGCTCGGCTCCTCCCGCGACATGGTGGAATCGGTCGCATCGGGCGCGCTGACCATGGTGACGGAAGGCGCGGCGCAGCTCGGCCAGTTCGTGCCGCAGCTCTCGATCATCGAGGCGCCCTATATCTGGAAGGACGCGGCGCATATGACGCGCGCGCTGAAATCCCCGCTGATCGACGAGCTCAACAAGGCGCTGGTCGAGAAGCGCGGCATGCGCATGATCGGGGTCAATTATTACGGGGTGCGCCATCTCACCAGCGGCAAGAAGGCGATCAACTCCGTCGACGACATGAAGGGCTTCAAGCTGCGCGTGCCGGAGGTCGACACCTTCCGGGCGATGGCGGAAGCCTGGGGCGCGCGGCCGACGCCGCTCAACTTTTCCGAGCTCTATCTCGCGCTGTCGCAAGGCGCGGTCGACGGGCAGGAAAATCCGCTCCCGACGATCGCCTCGGCCAAGCTCGGCGAGGTCCAGAAATACCTCGTGCTGACCGCCCATATCATCACGCCGCGGCTGGTGATCGTGAACGAGGCGGCCTGGCAGAAGATTCCGCAGGCCGATCGCGATCTCGTCGTCGCTGCGGTCGACAAGGCCGCGACCTGGCAGGACAACGAGATCCTGGAGCAGGAAAAGGGCCTTGCCGACACGCTGGCGAAGGGCGGCATGACGGTGATCAAGCCGGACAACGAGGCCTTCCGCAAGCCGGTGCTGGCGACGGTTCCCGCCAAGTTCGAGAGCAAATGGGGCAAGGGCCTCTGGGACCGCATCCAGGGGCTTTGACCCGGTTCCTCGGAACCACGCGGGTCATCCCGGACAAGCGGCTTCAGCCGCGCCGATCCGGGATCGATGCCGGAGCTTCCACCGGAAATGCTCAGGCATGGATCCCGGGTCTCCGCTTCGCTGTGCCCGGGATGACGCGCATTTGATCTCCACTGTCGCAAAGGCATCCGCATGACGCGCTGGTCCAGGGTTTTCGACCGCCTGACGGAGGTGATCGCGGCGATCCTCATCGTCGCGCTGCTCGTCGTTGTCACCCTCGGCATCGTCACGCGGGCGCTGGGCGAGCCGTTGATCTGGACCGACGAGGTCTCGCGCTTCCTGATGCTATGGGTCGCCGTCGCCGGCTGGATCCTGGCGAGCCGGCGGCGCGCGCATATCCGCATCCGCTTCTTCCATAACCTGCTGCCGCAGCATGGCTGGCGGGCGGCCGAGAGCGTGATGCAATCGGCGATGGTCGTCTTCGGCCTGCTGGTGAGCTGGTACAGCGTCCATCTGATCCAGGCGAACTATGATCTCGAGGCGACGACCGTGCCGCTCTCGATGGGGCTGCTCTATGTGCCGATGCTGGTAGCGGGCGTCGTCACGGCGCTGCAGGGACTGGCCGAATTGATCGACAATGTCAGGAACTGGAACGATCCGCCGTTTCAGCCAATTGCGCCGACGCTGCAGGAGGCGGCCGAGTGAGCACGCTGATCTTTCAGATCTCGGCCGTCTGGCTGCTCTCGATCCTGGCGGGGTTCCCGCTCTTCGCCTCGATGGGGCTTGCCGCCTTCGCCTTCGTGCTGATCGGCGATTTTTCCGCCTCGATCGTGCCGCAGAAGATGGCGCAGGCGATGAACTCCTTCCCGATCGTGGCGGCGCCGCTCTTCATCCTGATGGGCAACATCCTGGGCGCGGCGCGCATCACCGACCGCATCGTCGCCTTCGCCACGGCGGTGCTCGGCTGGCTGCGCGGCGGCTATGCCCATGCCTCGATCCTGACCAGCATGATCTTCGCCGGCATGGTCGGCTCGGCCGTCGCGGACGCGGCGGGCTCGGGCGCGATCGAGATCCGGGCGATGCGCAAGGCCGGCTATCGGCCGGAGACGGCGGCCTCGATCACGGCGGCAGCGGCTACGATCGGGCCGATCATCCCGCCTTCGCTGCCGATGGTGATCTACGGCGTGACGGCCGATGTCTCGATCGGCCGGCTCTTCATCGGCGGCGTCATCCCCGGCATCCTGATGGGATTGTCACTAATGGTGATGGTCGCGATCATCGCCAAGCGGCAGGGCTTCCGGAAGGAGCCGTTCAAGGGCTTCCGCGAGATCGGCCGCAGCTTTTTCAACGGCTTCTTCGCGCTGATGACGCCGCCTTTGATCCTCGGCGGCATGTTCACCGGCGTGTTCACCCCGACGGAAGCGGCGGCCGTCGCCTGTCTCTACGCGCTGTTCCTGGGCTTCTTCGTCTATCGCACGCTGGAGGTGAAGCAGCTCTGGCCGATCCTGATCGAGACGGTCGAGACCACGGGCCTCGTCACGGTCCTGGTGATGGCGGCGGGGGCGCTCGGCTGGTGCATGTCGATCTCGCGCGTGCCGCAGACGCTGACGCCGCTGATCGTCGAGACGATCAAGGACCCGCTCGTCTTCCTGCTGGTCTGCAACCTGATCCTGCTCGTCGTCGGCTGCTTCATGGAAGCGCTGGCCGCGCTGCTGATCCTGATCCCGATCCTGGTGCCGGCGGCGCATAGCTTCGGCATCGACCCCGTCCAGTTCGGCATCATCATGATCCTGAACCTGATCCTGGGGACGATCCATCCGCCGATCGGGGTGGTGCTGTTCGTGGTGACGCGCATCGCCAATGTCTCGTTCGAGACGATGTCTAAGGCGATCCTGCCCTGGCTCGTGCCGCTCCTGGTGGTGCTGGCCATGATCACGCTCTGGCCGCCCCTGACGACCTGGCTGCCGAACCATGTGATGGGGCCGTGAGGCTGGCCGGCTGCCATTCCAAGCCCTCATCCTGAGGAGGCCCGTCAGGGCCGTCTCGAAGGATGTTTCAGGAGGGTCCGGAACGATCTGGATCATCCTTCGAGACGCCGCTCACGCGGCTCCTCAGGATGAGGGCTGAAGAATTCGTGGCAGGGCCTCAGCTCTCCGGCTCGCCGCCATTGTCGAGATAGCGATCGACCGGAATGACGATGTCCTCGTCCAGCAGCCCGATCGCGGCTTCGTCCTTGCCCTTGTAAGGGATCGCCTTCAGCACATGGCGGATGGCGTTGAGCCGAGCGCGAAGCTTGTCGTTGCTGCGCACGACATGCCAGAGCGCGGCCTCGGTCGAGGTCCGGGACAGCATCTCGTCGAAGGCGCGGGAATAATCGTCGAAGCGCGGGACCGACTCGAAATCGATCGGCGACAGCTTCCAGCGCTTGAGCGGATCGTGCCAGCGGGCGTGCAGCCGCGTCATCTGCATCTCGCGCCCGATGGTCAGGAAGAGCTTGATCAGGCGAACGCCGTCGCGGGCGAGCATGCCCTCGAAAACCGGCGCCTCTTTCAGGAATTGCTCGGTTTCTTCCGGCTTGCAGAAGCCCATGACACGCTCGACGCCGGCGCGGTTGTACCAGGAGCGGTCGAAGAACACGATCTCGCCGGCGGTGGGCATCTGCGCGGCATAGCGCTGGAAATACCACTGGCCCTTCTCGGTGTCGGAGGGCTTGGGCAGGGCGACAATGCGGGCCTGGCGCGGATTGAGATGCTGGGTGAAGCGGGCGATGGTGCCGCCCTTGCCGGCGCCGTCGCGGCCTTCGAAGACGATGACGATCCGCTCGCCATGCTTGGCCGTCCAGCGCGTCAGCTTCTGCAGTTCGATCTGCAGCGGCTCCATCTCGCGGTTGTAGCGCTTGCGCTTCATCCGCTTGCCATAGGGATAGTTGCCGCTGTGATAGGCGGCATCGATGATCGCTTCGGGCAGGCTGTCGGCTTCGAGGTCGAAGTCCTTCGCCTTGATGGCTTTGGTGCGCGTCTTGGCGGGCCTTGCAGGTTTCTCCGATGGCACGACGATGGGATCCTTCACGTCCGAACCCGAGAACTTCTTCGCCATGGTCAGACCTCCGCTGTGGGGACAGCCTAGCCGGCTAGAGCAATTCCGCAATTACCCGAATAGCGGAATTACTCTAGCTCCTTGTTTTGTCGCATTTTCTTCACGCGAACCGGTGTCCACTTCGCTTGAAAATGCTTCAGGCCGCGGAAGGGAATTGACGCCCGTCGCGCTTCCGCTCAGGAAGAGGCCCGTCGGCACCCGCCGTCTGTCTCCGGGTTCTCCATGGTCAATCTTTCGGCTTCCAATGCCGCGCTGGTGCGGGACATGGTCGAGGCGCTCGGCGCGCCGGCCGTGCTGCTCGACGGCCAGGGCGTGGCGCAGGCGCTGAGCCCGGCCATGCCCGTCCTGATCCCAGGACTCGCGGTCGGCAAGCTGCTGGCGCTCGTGCTGCGCGACCCCGATCTCAACGACGCGATCGAGCACGTCGCGCTCGGAGGCGGACGCAAGACCGTCGAGCTGGTCGAGCGCGTGCCGGTCGAGCGGACCTTCCGCATCCATATCGCCGCGCTGAACGACAGCGGCCTGCGCCACGCGACGCTCCTGACCTTCCAGGACCTGAGCGAGCAGCGCGTGATCGAGCGCATGCGCGTCGATTTCGTCGCCAATGCCAGCCATGAGTTGCGCACGCCGCTCGCCTCGCTGCTCGGTTTCGTCGAGACCTTGCAGGGGCCGGCCCGCAATGACGAGCGGGCGCGCGAGCGCTTCCTCGGCATCATGCGCGAGCAGGGCCTGCGCATGGCGCGGCTCGTCGACGACCTGCTCTCGCTGTCGCGGATCGAGCAGCGCGCCCATGTCGCGCCGGATACGCCGGTCGATCTCGCCGGCATCGCCCGCGAGATCGTCGATTCGCTGACGCTGATGGCGCGGGAGCGCGACGTCACGCTGGCGTTGAAGACGCCGCACGAGGCGCTGCAGGTGCCGGGCGACCGCGACGAATTGCTGCGCCTGATGGAGAACCTCGTCGAGAACGCCATCAAATACGGCAAGCCCGGTGGAGAGGTCGCGATCACCGTCGAGGCCGGCGAGAGCGAGGCGAGCTTCAGCGTGCGCGATGATGGGCCAGGCATCGCGCCGGAGCATCTGCCGCGCCTGACCGAACGCTTCTACCGGGTCGATACCGCCGCGAGCCGCGAGGCCGGCGGCACGGGCCTGGGTCTCGCCATCGTGAAGCATATCGTGCTGCGCCATCGCGGGCGGCTGACGATCGAGAGCAAGCCGGGCGAAGGCGCGACCTTCAAGGCGATCCTGCCGCGTTTCGAGGCCGGGAGAGCCCACGGCTAGGCTTGGTTGACGCTCGGTCGCTTCGAGCGACCCGCTTGTCATTCCGGGGCGCGCCGCAGGCGCGAACCCGGAACCCACGACTGGGTTCGCGTTGGCGATTAGGCTGCTGCCAAAGGCTCGCCCGGTCGTGGGTTCCGGGTTCTTCGCTCCGCGAAGCCCCGGAATGACAGAGGTGGTTTCGACAAGGCGCCTCCGCCGCCTAATCCGTGCATGCCGGGCATCTATGACAGCTTTCATGACGGATTGTCATTTGGCTGTCATACAGAGGGTGTTCTGACAGGGCCGCTGCATATAGCGACCCAATGAGGACATCTCACATGCGCAAGATTCTCGTTCTCGCGGCCGTTGCCGCCGGGATCGCCGGTTCCGCCCAGGCTGCCGACATCACCGGCGCCGGCGCGACCTTCCCCTTCCCGATCTATTCGAAGTGGGCCGAGGCCTACAAGAAAGAGACCGGCACCGGCCTGAACTACCAGTCGATCGGCTCGGGTGGTGGCATCCGCCAGATCAAGGCCAAGACCGTCGCCTTCGGCGCGACCGACGCCCCGCTCAAGGGCGAGGACCTGACCAAGGACGGCCTGATCCAGTTCCCGACCGTGATGGGCGGCGTCGTGCCGGCCGTGAACATCGCCGGCGTCGAGCCGGGCAAGCTCAAGCTCTCGGGCGAGATCATCGCGCAGATCTATCTGGGCGACATCAAGAAGTGGAACGACCCGAAGATCGTCGCGCTCAATGCCGGCGTCACCCTGCCGGACGCGAACATCAACCCGGTCTACCGTTCGGACGGCTCGGGCACGACCTTCGTGTTCACCGACTATCTCGCCAAGGCCTCGGCCGAATGGAAGTCCAAGATCGGCGCCAACCAGTCGGTCCAGTGGCCGGTCGGCATCGGCGGCAAGGGCAACGAGGGCGTCTCGGCCTCGGTCAAGCAGGTCGCCAACTCGATCGGCTATGTCGAGTATGCCTATGCCAAGCAGAACAAGCTCTCGCACGCCCTGGTGAAGAATGCCGACGGCAACTTCCCGGCGCCGGAAGAGAAGGCCTTCCAGGCCGCCGCCGCCAACGCCAACTGGAACGAGCAGCCGGGCTTCGGCATCTCGCTCAACAACCAGAAGGGCGCGGATGCCTGGCCGATCACCTCGGCGACCTTCATCCTGGTCTATGCCAAGCCGGAGAAGCCGGAAGAGACGCAGGCCGCGCTGAAGTTCTTCGACTGGGTCTACAAGAACGGCGACAAGCTCGCCAGCGAGCTCGACTACGTCGCCCTGCCGGCGAACGTGAAGGACCAGGTCCGCAGCGCCTGGAAGGGCGTGACCGACACCTCGGGCAAGCCGATCTTCTGATCGCTTCCATCGACAGGGCGAGGCGGGTTCGACCCGCCTCGCCACCCTCATCAAGCCCTCATCCTGAGGAGCTCCCGCGGGAGGCTCTTCAGGATGAGGGCTGGGATCGGGCGGGCCTCCCGACGATCCCGGCCATGCCACCGGAGCCTCCGCGGATGACCGCAGCAACCGACATGACCAGCATTCCCGGCGCGACGCCGATCGTGCGCAAGACGCCGAAGGCGACCTTCGATCTCGTCTTCCGCAATGCCAGCTTCGGCGCCGCGCTGCTGGTGCTGGTGCTGCTCGCCGGCATCATGCTCTCGATGATCATCGGCGGCTGGCCGGCCTTCCGCGAATTCGGCCTCGGCTTCATCACCTCCAGCGTCTGGGACACCCAGAACGAGCAATACGGCGCCTGGCCGGCGATCGTCGGCACGCTCTCGACGGCGCTGATCGCGCTGGTGATCGGCGTGCCGCTCTCGCTGGGCATCGCGGTCTACCTGACGCAGCTCGCGCCGGCCTGGTTCAAGAGGCCTGTCTCGACCGCAATCGAGCTGCTGGCCGCCGTGCCCTCGATCATCTACGGCATGTGGGGCCTGTTCGTCTTCGTGCCGCTCTTCGCGGCCTATGTGCAGATCCCGCTCTCGAACATCGTCGAGGGCATCCCGATCGTCGGCACGGTGCTCTACTCGCGCTCGCCCTCGGGTCTCGGCATCTTCACCGCCGGCATCATCCTCGCCTTCATGATCGTGCCGTTCATCGCCTCGATCACCCGCGACATGCTGGAGCAGATCCCCTCGGTGCTGCGCGAGAGCGCCTATGGCATCGGCGCCACGACCTGGGAGGTCGTGCGCCATGTGCTGGTGCCGCAGGCCGGCGTCTCGATCATCGGCGCGATCATGCTGGGGCTGGGCCGCGCGCTCGGCGAGACGATGGCGGTGACCTTCGTCGTCGGCAACGCCAACCGGCTCTCGGCCTCGATCCTCGATCCCGGCTCGACCATCGCCTCGCGCATCGCCAACGAGTTCAACGAGGCCATGGGCCTGCAGCTCAACTCGCTGATCGCGCTGGGCTGCATCCTGTTCTTCGTCACCTTCGTCGTCCTCGTCATCGCGCGACTGCTGGTCGCCCGCGTCAAGCGCTACTGAGGCTAACCTCCATGACCATGACGACCACGCCTCGCGAATTGCCGCATCAGCCCTGGGGGCGCGTGCGCCAGTCCCGCCGCACCGCCGACCGGCTGATGAAGATCATCGCCACCGGCTTCACCTTCACCGCGATCTTCGTGCTGTTCTGGATCCTCGGCATGCTCGTGGTGAAGGGGATCGGCGGGCTCTCCGTCGCGACCTTCACGGCGGTCACGCCCGGCCCCGGCACGGAAGGCGGCGGCATCGCCAACGCCATCGTCGGCTCCTTCGTGCTGACCTTCCTCGGCATCGCCATCGCCACGCCGATCGGCGTTCTGGCCGGGACCTGGCTTGCCGAATACGGCCGCCGCTCGAAGCTCGCCAACCTGATCCGCTTCATCAACGACATCCTGCTCTCGGCGCCGTCGATCCTGATCGGCCTGTTCGTCTACGTCATCCTGGTCGAGCCGTTCCGGGGCTATTCCGGCTGGGCCGGCGGCGTCGCGCTCGGCATCATCGCGATCCCCGTGATCGTGCGCACGACCGAGGACATGCTGAGCCTCGTGCCCGGACCCTTGCGCGAGGCCGGCGCCGCGCTCGGCGCGCCGCCCTCCGTCGTCATCACCTCGGTGACCTGGCGCGCGGCCAAGGCCGGCATGGTCACCGGCATCCTGCTGGCGCTCGCCCGCATCGCCGGCGAGACCGCGCCGCTGCTCTTCACCGCGCTGAACAACAATTTCTGGTTCTCGCCGACGCTCGTCGGCGGCGTCTCTAACCTGCCGGTGACGATCTACCAGTTCGCCTCCGCCCCTTACGAGAACTGGCAGCAGCTCGCCTGGGCCGGCTCTCTCATCATCACCGTCTCGATCCTCGTGCTCTCGATCGTTGCCCGGCGTATCGTCGCCGGCAGCAAGTGAGCCTGAAACCAACCCGGTCGCGACCGACCTTGAGGACCTAAGTCGATGCTTTCGACCCTTGAACTCTCCCCCCAGTCGCTCGATGCCGAGGCGCCCGTCCGGATCGCGGTGAAGAACCTCGATTTCTACTACGGCGAGCACAAGGCGCTGAAGAACATCAATCTGGACTTCCGCGACCGCCACGTCACGGCGCTGATCGGCCCGTCGGGCTGCGGCAAGTCGACCCTGCTGCGCATCTTCAACCGGATCTACTCGCTCTATCCGGAGCAGCGCGCGGAAGGGCAGATCATGCTCGACGGCCGCAACATCATCTCCAACGATGTCGACGTGAACGAATTGCGCTCGCGCGTCGGCATGGTCTTCCAGAAGCCGACGCCGTTCCCGATGTCGATCTACGACAACGTCGCCTTCGGCATCCGCCTCTACGAGAAGCCGCCGAAGTCGGAGCTCGACGACCGCGTCGAGGGCGCGCTGCGCCGCGCCGCGCTCTGGGACGAGGTCAAGGACAAGCTGAAGAGCTCCGGCATGGGCCTCTCCGGCGGCCAGCAGCAGCGCCTGTGCATCGCGCGCACCATCGCGCAGAAGCCGGAAGTGATCCTGTTCGACGAGCCGACCTCGGCGCTCGACCCGATCTCGACCGGCAAGATCGAGGACCTGCTGGAGCAGCTCAAGAGCGACTTCACCATCGCGATCGTCACGCACAACATGCAGCAGGCGGCGCGCATCTCGCAGTACACCGCGTTCATGTATCTCGGCGAGGTCATCGAGTTCGCACCGACCAACACGATCTTCATGAACCCCGCCAAGAAGCAGACCCAGGACTACGTCACCGGCCGTTTCGGCTAAGGACCGGTTTCAAACTAGCAGCCCTCATCCTGAGGAGCCGCGCATTCGGCGTCTCGAAGGATGGTCCAGGAGGCTCCGGAACCATCTGGAGCATCCTTCGAGACGCAAGCTTCGCTTGCTCCTCAGCATGAGGGCTGAAGGATGCGCAATCCGATCCGAACAAGACGACGCTGCACCGGCGCCAATGATCTAGAGGACACGCCGCCATGACCGACCACATCGTCCGCTCCTACGACACCGATCTCGAAGGCATCCGCCGCAGCCTCGCCGAAATGGGCGGCATGGCCGAGCGCATGCTGGGCGATTCCACGGTGGCGCTCGTTCGCCGCGACACCGCGCTCGCCCAGAAGATCATCTCGGCCGACCAGCGTCTCGACAACCTCCAGCGCGAGGTCGAGGAGAAGGCCGTGCTCACCATCGCCCGGCGCCAGCCGCTGGCGCAGGACCTGCGCGAGCTGATCTCGGCGATCCGCCTTGCCTCGGACATCGAGCGCGTCGGCGATCTCGCCAAGAACATCGCCAAGCGCGCTGTCGCCATCGCCGGGCAGTTCCAGCCGCCGCATCGCGCGGTCGTCGGCCTGGAGCATATCAGCCGCCTGGTGCAGGCCCAGCTCAAGGACGTGCTCGACGCCTATGCCGCGACCAACGAGCAGAAGGCGCTCGAGGTCTGGAAGCGCGACGACGAGATCGACGCGCTCTACACCTCGCTGTTCCGCGAACTCCTGACCTATATGATGGAGGACCCGCGCAACATCACCTTCTGCACGCATCTGCTGTTCTGCGCCAAGAACATCGAGCGCATCGGCGACCACACCACCAATATCGCCGAGACGATCCATTACCTCGTCACCGGCGATTCCCTCGATGCGAACCGCCCCAAGCTCGACACGACCAATATCGAGGTCGAAGCGGTGACGGGAAGCTAAGGTCAAAGCCATCATGGCCGCACGTATCCTGATCGTCGAGGACGAAGAGCCGCTCACCCTGCTGCTGCGCTACAACCTCGAAGCCGAGGGCTTCGAGGTCGACAGCGTCGCGCGCGGGGACGATGCGGAGCTGCATCTGCGCGATCACACGCCCGATCTCGTCCTGCTCGACTGGATGCTGCCGGGCCTGTCCGGCATCGAGCTCTGCCGCCGGCTGCGCTCGCGTCGCGACACCGAGCGCGTGCCGATCATCATGCTGACGGCGCGCGGCGAGGAGACCGAGCGGGTGCGTGGCCTTGCGACCGGCGCCGACGACTATGTCGTGAAGCCGTTCTCGCTGCCGGAGCTGATCGCACGCATCCAGGCGCTTTTGCGCCGGGCGAAGCCAGGTCACGTCGCGGGGCTATTGGCGGCGGGCGATCTCGAACTCGACCGTACGACGCGCCGCGTCCGCCGCGCGGGCAGTGAACTCCATCTCGGGCCGACCGAGTTCCGCCTGCTGGAATTCCTGATGCAGGCGCCGGGCCGGGTCTATTCCCGCGCCCAGCTGCTCGATGCCGTCTGGGGCCGCGACGTCTATATCGACGAGCGCACGGTCGACGTCCATGTCGGGCGGCTGCGCAAGGCGATCACGCCGGGCGATGCCAAGGACCCGCTGCGCACCGTGCGTGGCGCCGGCTACGCCTTCGACGAGACCTTTGCGCGCGGCGGGGCCGCTTAAGCCTCAGGCGTTCGGGCCGCCCTCGATATCGCCGACCCAGCTCAGCGCCTTCTCGTAGTCCTCGGGCTTGAAGGCGCGGACCTTCACGAAGGGGATCGCCGGGTCGAGCAGTTCGACGAAGCCGGCGAGCCAGCCCCTGTCGGTGATCACGGCCTCCTTCGGGAAACGCCTGAGCTCCCAGAGCTTGCCGAGGCTGTAGCGCGCGTCCTTCCAGGCGGCGGCCAGCGTCATGTCAGTGAAATCGGTCATGTCGGCTAGGATGCCGAGCTTCTCGTGACGGGCGAGCCGGGCGTTGATGTCGGCCATGATCGCGTCGAGATCCTCTCCCGTCAGCGTCTGCGACAGGCGATAGGCGGCGACATGGTCCGGGGCCGGCAGAATCGTGAGCATGGATCGTCCTCCTGCTCGACAACGCGCGGGCGCGGACGAGGTTCGCAGGGCTGGTCTTGCCGCAGATCGAACGCTATGGCCTCCAACGCCATTCTCGAAGGACGGTGCGGAGGACGCGACGTGAGCGCGGCGCAGACCACGAAGGCTGAAGGCGCGGCCGTCACGATCGCCCATGTCGGCAAGCGCTTCGGTGGCGTGCAGGCGCTGACCGACGTCTCGCTTGCGGTCGCGCCCGGCGCGATCCAGTGCATCATCGGGCCATCGGGCGCCGGCAAGTCGACGCTGCTGCGCTGCATCGACGGGAGCGAGACGGCCGACGAGGGCACGATCCAGGTCGACGGGCAGCCGATCGAGACCGGGACCGCAGGCCAGCCTCTCGCCGTCGGCATGGTCCCCCAACGGCCCGCGCTGTTCGACCATATGACCGCCCTGCAGCACATTCTCGAAGGGCCGCTCGCCCGGCTGAAGCTGTCGCGGCGAGAGATCGTCGCGGAGGCGATGGCGGCGCTGGAACGGGTCGGGCTCCCCGACAGGCGCGATGCCTATCCCAACGAGCTTTCGGGCGGGCAGCAGCGGCGCCTTGCCGTCGCCAGAGCCTTGGCGGCGAAGCCGAGATTGATGCTGCTGGACGAGCCGACTGCGGGGCTCGATCCGGATGCCGCGAGCGAAGTGCTTGAGGTCATGCGCGGCCTCGCGGGATCGGGCCCGACCCTGATCGTGGCGACGCATGAAATCGGCTTCATCCGGGAAACCGGCGACCAGGTCGCCTTCATGGATGGCGGCGAGATCGTCGAGATCGGGTCGCCTCGGAGCCTCCTCGCCGCGCCGAGGCAGGCGCGTCTGCGCGACTTTCTCGCCTCGCTGTCGGCGTAGAGGCGCTTCGCTGGAAATGCTCGGCGGGCTTGCGATGCGGGCAGGGCTAACGTAACCCGGTCAGGTCTTCTCCGGATCGCCAGCGCCCACCGTCATGTCAGCCTCGATCACCGACCGTTATGCCGCCCTGGTCGAGGCGGGCGCCATCGAGCGCGATCCCGCGCAGGTCGCGGTGGTCAGGAAGCTCCAGGCGCTGACCGAGACGCTCGCAGCCCGTCGCCTCGCCCGCAAGGGCAGCGCGCTCGGCTGGCTCTTCGGCAAGAAGCCGGACACGGCTAGTGCGCCGAAAGGGCTCTATGTCTGGGGCTCGGTCGGCCGCGGCAAGACCATGCTGATGGACATGTTCTTCGAGGCGGCGCCGGTGAAGCGCAAGCGCCGCGTGCATTTCCACGAATTCCTCGCCGACGTGCATGGTCGCATCAACATCTATCGGCAGAAGATCAAGAGCGGCGAGGTCAAGGATTCCGATCCGATCGCGCCGGTTGCGGCGGATCTTGCTGATGAGGCCTATCTGCTCTGCTTCGACGAGTTCACCGTCACCGACATCGCCGATGCGATGATCCTCGGGCGGCTGTTCACGGCGCTGTTCGCGGCCGGCGTCGTCGTGGTCGCGACCTCGAATGTCGAGCCGTCGCGGCTCTATGAGGGCGGGCTCAACCGGGCGCTGTTCCTGCCCTTCATCGAATTGCTGCAGACCAAGGTCGAGGTGCTCAAGCTCGATGCGCGCACCGATTTCCGGTTGGAGAAGCTCGGCGGCGCGCCGGTCTATCATGTGCCCGCCGACGCGAAGGCGAAGGCTGCGCTCGATACGGCCTTCAAGGCGCTGTCCGGCGTGGCGCAGGGGCAACGCACGGTGCTGAACGTGCAGGGGCACGATCTCGTCCTGCCGCAGGCGGCCGGCAGCGTGGCGCGGGCGAGCTTCGCCGATCTCTGCGCGCAGGCCTATGGCGCGTCCGACTACATCGCGCTGGCGCAGCGCTTCCACACGCTGGTGCTGGACGACATCCCCATCCTCGATTTCGACCGACGCAACGAGGCCAAGCGCTTCATCATCCTGATCGACACGCTCTACGAACATCATGTGAAGCTCGTCGCCTCGGCAGCGGCCGAGCCGCATGAGCTCTATCGCGCGAACAAGGGGCGCGAGGCCTTCGAGTTCGACCGCACGGTTTCCCGCCTGATCGAGATGCGTTCCGAGGAATACCTCGCGATGCCGCATGGCCGGCCCGACTCGGCGGCGAGCGGGAATACCACCGGCCTGGTCGAGACTTGACGATGGCGCAGCGCGAGCCGAGCGAGACCCGCATCCTCACGGTCGCCGGCGAGCATCTGCGCAAGTTCGGGCTGAAGCGCTTCACCGTCGTCGCCGTGGCGGAAGAGGCGGGCATGACCCATGCCAATGTCTACCGCTACTTCCCGTCCAAGGGCGCGCTGATCGACGCCGTCGTCGATGTCTGGCTGAAGGCGACCGAGCGCCGGCTGGCCGATGTCGCGGACGGGCCCGATCCCGCCGACGACAAGCTGGAGCGCCTGATCCTGGCGCTGGCCAAGGCCAATCGCGACTTGCTGACCGAAGAGCCGCATCTGTTCGCGGCCTTGTCGCTGGCTGTTGCCAAGCGGCATGCGATCAGTCGGCGCAACCGGACCCGCGTGCGTGCCCTGTTCGAGCGGGTGGTCGACGAGGGCATGGCGACCGGCGTGTTCGAGCCGCGCGACCGCGACCGGGCGATCGCCTTCGTGATCGACGCCACCAACCGCTTCATCCATCCGGCCTCGCTGGCGCTGGAGGCGGACGTGCCGCAGGCCTCGGTCGATACCCGGCTCTCGACCTTGATCCGCGTCATCCTGCGCGTGCTCGGCAGCGGGATCGTGTGAATAATCTGGTGACCAATTACAAAATATGTAAATTGTAATCGTCGGATTTCGTTCCTGATGGAACCGAGTGTGGGCAAGGGATTTCGCTAAGTCCTTGAAAAATCAAGAGCGGCCTCGCGTGATACCGCGCGAGGGGCTCCCGTGCCCGAGAAAAGCCGCTTTTGCGGCGAGGGTTGCGGCAAAAGGCCGGTTTGGGCCAAAGGAACGCACGGTTTGGCCGGGTCCCCGGCCTGTCGCAGCGCCAAGGCATTTTGAATGTCGAAGCCGGCAGTGGCCGGATCGATGGTAGCGCCAGAAACAAAGGACTAGGCAATGGCCCGTAAGAAGATCGCCCTCATCGGCTCCGGCCAGATCGGCGGCACGCTCGCCCACCTCGCCGGCCTCAAGGAACTGGGCGACATCGTCCTGTTCGACATCGCCGAGGGCATTCCGCAGGGCAAGGGCCTGGACATCGCCGAGTCCTCGCCGGTCGACGGTTTCGACGCCGGCTACAAGGGCACGAACTCCTACGAGGACATCAAGGGCGCCGACGTGATCATCGTCACCGCCGGCGTGCCGCGCAAGCCCGGCATGAGCCGCGACGACCTGATCGGCATCAACCTCAAGGTGATGAAGGCGGTGGGCGAGGGCATCAAGCAGTACGCTCCCAAGGCCTTCGTGATCTGCATCACCAACCCGCTCGATGCGATGGTCTGGGCGCTCCAGAAGTTCTCGGGCCTGAAGCCCAACATGATCTGCGGCATGGCCGGCGTGCTCGACTCCGCCCGCTTCCGCTATTTCCTCGCCGAAGAGTTCAACGTCTCGGTCAAGGACGTCTCGGCCTTCGTGCTCGGCGGCCATGGCGACGACATGGTGCCGCTGGTTCGCTACTCCGGCGTCGCCGGCATCCCGCTGCCGGACCTCGTCAAGATGAAGTGGACCACGCAGGAGAAGCTGGACGCCATCGTCGAGCGCACCCGCAAGGGCGGCGGCGAGATCGTCAACCTGCTCAAGACCGGCTCGGCCTTCTATGCCCCGGCTGCCTCGGCGATCGCGATGGCCGAGAGCTATCTCAAGGACCAGAAGCGCGTGCTGCCGGCGGCGGCTGCGCTCAAGGGCCAGTACGGCGTCAAGGACATGTTCGTCGGCGTTCCCGTCGTGATCGGCGCCAAGGGTGTCGAGCGCGTCGTCAAGATCCGCCTCAACGGCGCCGAGAAGGAAATGCTGGCGAAGTCGGTGGCTTCGGTCCAGGGCCTGATCGACGCCTGCAAGACCGTCGATCCGTCACTCGCGTGATCTAGAGCGAGGGCGGCGGCGCGGAGACGCGCGGCCGCCCTTTCGTCAATTTTTGTCGCTGCCAGGGAAACCGAGCACATGAACATCCACGAATACCAGGGCAAAGCCATCCTCAAGGAATTCGGCGCGCCCGTTTCGGCCGGTTTCCCGGCACTCACGGTGGCTGAGGCGGTCGAGGCCGCCAAGAAGCTGCCGGGGCCGCTTTACGTCGTGAAGTCGCAGATCCACGCCGGCGGGCGCGGAAAGGGCAAGTTCAAGGAACTCGGCCCCGACGCGAAGGGCGGCGTTCGCCTGGCCAAGTCGGTCGCAGAGGTCGAGGCCCACGCCAAGGAGATGCTCGGCAACACGCTGGTCACGATCCAGACCGGCGAGACCGGCAAGCAGGTCAACCGCCTCTATATCGAGGACGGCTCGGACATCGAGAAGGAGTTCTACCTCTCGGCGCTGGTCGACCGCGAGACCTCGCGCATCGCCTTCGTCATCTCGACCGAGGGCGGCATGGACATCGAGGCCGTCGCCCATGACACGCCTGAGAAGATCGAGACCTTCTCGGTCGATCCGGCCACGGGCATCATGCCGCATCACGGCCGCGCCATGGCGCGCATCCTCGGCCTAACCGGCGATCTCGCCAAGCAGGCCGGCACCGTCCTCGGCCAGATCTACAGCGCGTTCGTGGCCAAGGACATGGACATGCTCGAGATCAACCCGCTGATCGTGACCACCCAGGGCCAGCTCAAGTGCCTGGACGCCAAGGTCTCGTTCGACTCGAACTCGCTCTACCGTCACCCCGAGGTCGTTGCGCTGCGCGACACCACGGAAGAGGACGAGAAGGAGATCGAGGCCTCCAAGTACGACCTCGCCTATATCGCGCTCGACGGCACGATCGGCTGCATGGTCAATGGCGCCGGCCTCGCCATGGCGACGCTCGACATCATCCAGCTCTACGGTGAATCCCCCGCGAACTTCCTCGACGTCGGCGGCGGCGCCTCGGAAGAGAAGGTGACGGCGGCGTTCAAGATCATCACCGCCGACCCGAAGGTGAAGGGCATCCTCGTCAACATCTTCGGCGGCATCATGAAGTGCGACGTCATCGCGCGCGGCGTCATCGCCGCGGTGAAGGCCGTCGGCCTTCAGGTTCCGCTGGTCGTGCGCCTCGAAGGCACCAATGTCGAGGAAGGCAAGCAGATCATCCGCGAGTCCGGCCTCAACGTCATTCCCGCTGATGACCTCGACGACGCCGCGCAGAAGATCGTCGCCGCGGTCAAGAAGGCCTGAGGAGCAGACATGTCCATCCTGATCGACAAGAACACCAAGGTCATCTGCCAGGGCTTCACCGGCAAGAACGGCACCTTCCACTCCGAGCAGGCGATCGCCTATGGCACGCAGATGGTCGGCGGCACCTCTCCGGGGAAGGGCGGCTCGCTCCATCTCGGCCTGCCGGTCTTCGACAGCGTGCACGAGGCCAAGGCCAAGACCGGCGCCGACGCCTCGGTCGTCTACGTGCCGCCTCCGGGCGCCGCCGACGCGATCTGCGAGGCGATCGACGCCGAGATCCCGCTGATCATCTGCATCACCGAGGGCATCCCGGTGCTCGACATGGTGCGCGTGAAGCGTTCGCTCTCGGGCTCGAAGTCGCGCCTGATCGGCCCGAACTGCCCCGGCGTCGTCACCGCCGGCCAGTCGAAGATCGGCATCATGCCGGCGAACATCTTCAAGCCGGGCTCGGTCGGCATTGTCTCGCGCTCGGGCACGCTGACCTATGAGGCGGTGTTCCAGACCACGCGCGAGGGCCTCGGCCAGACCACGGCCGTCGGCATCGGCGGCGACCCGGTCAAGGGCACCGAGTTCATCGACATGCTCGAGATGTTCCTGGCCGACGACAAGACCGAGTCGATCGTCATGATCGGCGAGATCGGCGGCTCGGCCGAAGAGGACGCGGCGCAGTTCATCAAGGACGAGGCCAAGCGCGGCCGCAAGAAGCCGATGGTCGGTTTCATCGCCGGCCGCACGGCCCCTCCCGGCCGCCGCATGGGCCATGCCGGCGCGATCATCTCGGGCGGCAAGGGCGGCGCCGAGGACAAGATCGCGGCGATGGAAGCCGCGGGCATCCGGGTCTCGCCCTCGCCGGCGCGCCTTGGAAAGACCTTGGTCGAAGTGTTGAAGGGCTGAGGTCCTGACGCCTCTCCGGGGCGCGTCATGGTCGGACTTGACCCGACCATCTCGTCCCGGAAGAGGCGACGGCAAAACGGCAAGATGCTCAGGGCGCAAGCCCGAGCATGACGGCAAGTTGAAAGGATGTCCGGGCAGGGGTTCGGACATGGCTTAAGCGGCGAAGGAAGGCAGGAGCATCATGGCTCGCCAGGACATCAACGAGGCTCTCGCGCAGACCGGCTTCCTCTATGGCGGCAACGCTGCCTATATCGAGGATCTCTATGCCCGCTACGAGGCCGATCCCAAGTCGGTCGACGAGCAGTGGCAGAGCTTCTTCGGCGCGCTGAAGGACGACAAGCAAGCCGTCCTGCAGAACGCCAAGGGCGCGTCCTGGAAGAAGCCGAACTGGCCGATCGCCGCCAGCGGCGAGCTAGTCTCGGCGCTGGACGGCAACTGGGCCGTCGTCGAGAAGGTGATCTCCGACAAGCTCGGCGCCAAGGCCAAGGCCGCCGGCACCGCGCTCTCCGCCGCCGACGTGCAGCAGGCGACCCGCGATTCCGTGCGCGCGATCATGCTGATCCGCGCCTACCGGATGCGCGGCCATCTCCATGCCAATCTCGACCCGCTGGGTATCGAGAGCAGCACCGATCATGAGGAGCTGTCGCCGGCCGCCTTCGGCTTCACCGAGGCCGATCTCGACCGCAAGATCTTCATCGACAACGTGCTCGGCATGGAGTTCGCCACCATCCGCGAGATGGTCGCGGTGCTGCAGCGGACCTATTGCGGCACGGTCGGCATCGAGTTCATGCATATCTCCGACCCCGAGCAGAAGGCCTGGCTGCAGGAACGCATCGAGGGGCCGGACAAGGAGATCGCCTTCACCAAGGAAGGCAAGAAGGCGATCCTGAACAAGCTCGTCGAGGCCGAAGGCTTCGAGAAGTTCCTGGATCTGAAGTTCACCGGCACCAAGCGCTTCGGCCTGGATGGCGGCGAGGCGCTGGTCCCGGCGCTGGAGCAGATCATCAAGCGCGGCGGCGCGCTCGGCGTACGCGACATCGTCTTCGGCATGGCCCATCGCGGCCGCCTCAACGTGCTGACCCAGGTGCTGGGCAAGCCGCACCGCGCGCTGTTCCACGAGTTCAAGGGCGGCTCCTTCGCGCCTGATGACGTCGAGGGCTCGGGCGACGTGAAGTACCATCTCGGTGCGTCCGCCGATCGCGAGTTCGACGGCAACAACGTCCACGTCTCGCTGACCGCCAACCCGTCGCATCTCGAGATCGTCGATCCCGTCGTGCTCGGCAAGGTGCGCGCCAAGCAGGACCAGTTCGGCGACATCGTCGAGCGCTCCAAGGTGCTGCCGCTGCTGATCCATGGCGATGCGGCCTTCGCCGGCCAGGGCGTCGTGGCGGAATGCCTCGGCCTCTCCGGCCTGAAGGGCCACCGCACTGGCGGCTCGCTGCATTTCATCATCAACAACCAGATCGGCTTCACCACCTATCCGCGCTATTCGCGCTCCTCGCCCTATCCGTCCGACGTGGCGAAGATGGTCGAGGCTCCGGTGTTCCATGTGAACGGCGACGATCCGGAGGCGGTGGTCTTCGCCGCCAAGGTCGCGATCGAGTTCCGGCAGAAGTTCCACAAGCCGGTCGTGATCGACATGTTCTGCTATCGCCGCTTCGGCCATAACGAGGGCGACGAGCCGGGCTTCACCCAGCCGCTGATGTACCGCAAGATCCGCGGCCACAAGTCGACGCTGGAGCTGTACGGCGCCAAGCTCGCGGCGGAAGGCGTCATCAGTGCCGACGAGCTCGACGCGATGCGCGCCGCCTGGAAGGCGAAGCTGGAGGTCGAGTTCGACGCCGGCCAGGCCTTCAAGCCGAACAAGGCCGACTGGCTCGACGGCCGCTGGGCCGGCATGAAGGCGATCCGCGCCGACGAGGACGATCCGCGCCGCGGCGCCACCGGCGTGCCGGCGGAGACGCTGAAGGAGATCACCGAGAAGATCACCGCCGTTCCGGCCGGCTTCAACGTCCACAAGACGATCCAGCGCTTCCTCGACAACCGCAAGAAGGCGGTCGAGAGCGGCGAGGGCATCGACTGGGCGACGGCCGAATCGCTGGCCTTCGGCTCGCTGCTGCTCGACGGCAACCCGGTCCGTCTTTCGGGCCAGGATTGCGAGCGCGGCACCTTCTCGCAGCGCCATTCGGTGCTGATCGACCAGGAGACGGAAGGCCGCCACACCTCGCTGAACCATATCCGCGAGGACCAGGCCCGCTACGAGGTCATCAACTCGATGCTCTCGGAAGAGGCCGTGCTCGGCTTCGAATACGGCTACACCCTGTCGGAGCCGAACGCGCTGACGATGTGGGAGGCGCAGTTCGGCGACTTCGCCAACGGCGCGCAGGTCGTGTTCGACCAGTTCATCTCGTCGGGCGAGCGCAAGTGGCTGCGCATGTCCGGCCTCGTCTGCCTGCTGCCGCATGGCTATGAGGGCCAGGGTCCGGAGCACTCCTCCGCCCGCCTGGAGCGCTTCCTGCAGATGTGCGCCGAGGACAACATGCAGGTGGCGAACTGCTCGACGCCGGCGAGCTATTTCCACATCCTGCGCCGCCAGCTGAAGCGCGACTTCCGCAAGCCGCTGATCCTGATGACGCCGAAGTCGCTGCTGCGCCACAAGCGCTGCATCTCCGACCTCGCCGACCTCGCCGAGGGCTCGACCTTCCACCGCGTGCTGGCCGACGATGCCGAGCGCGGCAAGTCGACCACCAAGCTGGTCAAGGACTCGAAGATCCGCCGCGTCGTGCTCTGCTCGGGCAAGGTCTATTTCGACCTGCTGGAGGAGCGCGAGAAGCGCGGCGTCGACGATGTCTACCTGATGCGCGTCGAGCAGCTCTACCCGTTCCCGCTGAAGACGCTGGCGCAGGAGCTGGCGCGCTTCAAGGGCGCCGACGTGGTCTGGTGCCAGGAAGAGCCGAAGAACATGGGCTCCTGGACCTTCGTCGAGCCCTATCTGGAATGGGTGCTGGGCCATGCCGGCTCGAAGTCGAAGCGTCCGCGCTATGTCGGACGCCCGGCCTCGGCCGCGACCGCGACCGGCCTGATGTCCAAGCATCTCGCCCAGCTCAACGCCTTCCTCGACGAGGCCTTCGCGGCCTGACATCTTTCTCCGGCGGCGCCTTGAGCGCGCTGCCGGATTTCATTGCTGCATCGGCGCCCTAGCCGGTGCCGAACCTGCCGCCAGAGAACGAGACAACAGAGGCCTGACATGGCGACCGAAATCCGCGTACCCACCCTCGGCGAATCCGTTTCCGAGGCCACCATCGGCAAGTGGTTCAAGAAGCCGGGCGAGGCGGTGAAGGCCGACGAGCCCCTCGTCGAGCTCGAGACCGACAAGGTGACGCTGGAAGTCAACGCGCCGGCCGCCGGCGTGCTCGGCGAGATCGTCGCCAAGGAAGGCGATACGGTCGGCGTCAGCGCACTGCTCGGCACGATCAGCGAAGGCGCTGCCGCTGCGGCCCCTGCTGCCAAGGCCGAGGCCAAGCCTGCCGCCGCTCCGGCTCCTGCCACTGAGGCTCCCAAGGCTGCCGCGACCAAGGCCGCCGATTCCGGCCCGGCCGTCTCGCGCCTCGCTGCCGAGAGCGGCGTCGACCCGTCCAAGGTCGCTGCTTCCGGCAAGGATGGCCGCGTGACCAAGGGCGACATGCTCGCCGCGATCGCGACCGGCGGGGCTGCAGCTCCGGCTGCCGCGCCTGCGCCGATCGCCGTCCGCGCTCCCTCGGCGCCGGATGACGGCGCCCGCGAAGAGCGCGTCAAGATGACCAAGCTGCGCCAGACCATCGCGCGCCGCCTCAAGGAAGCCCAGTCCAACGCGGCGATGCTGACGACCTTCAACGAGGTCGACATGTCCGGCGTGATGGCGCTGCGCAACCAGTACAAGGACGTGTTCGAAAAGAAGCACGGCGTGAAGCTGGGCTTCATGGGCTTCTTCGTGAAGGCCTGCGTGCAGGCGCTGAAGGAGATCCCGGCGGTCAATGCCGAGATCGACGGCACCGACATCATCTACAAGAACTACTACCATATCGGCGTCGCGGTCGGCACCGAGAAGGGCCTGGTGGTTCCGGTGGTGCGCGATGCGGACGAGCTCTCCATCGCCGGCGTCGAGAAGAAGATCGGCGAGTTCGGCAAGAAGGCCCGCGACGGCAAGCTCTCGATCGAGGAGATGCAGGGCGGCACCTTCACCATCTCGAATGGCGGCGTCTACGGCTCGCTGATGTCGACCCCGATCCTGAACGCGCCGCAATCGGCGATCCTGGGCATGCACAAGATCCAGGAGCGTCCGGTCGTCGTGAACGGCAAGATCGAGATCCGCCCGATGATGTATCTCGCGGTCAGCTACGATCACCGCATCATCGACGGCAAGGAAGCCGTGACCTTCCTCGTCCGCATCAAGGAAGGCCTGGAGGATCCGGCGCGTCTCGTCCTCGATCTCTGATCGTGCGGGACGGGATATGTCGGGCGTTGCGATCGTCACCGGCGGCAGCCGGGGAATCGGCCGGGCGACCGCGATCCTGCTCGCGGAGCGCGGCTACGATCTCGTCGTCAACTACCAGTCCAATGCCGAAGCCGCGGCCGAGACGGTCGCGGCCGTGCTCCGGCAGGGGCGGCAGGCCGTGGCTGTCAAGGGCGATGTCGGCGATGAGGCCGATGTCGCCGCGATCTTCGCGGCGGCCGACATGCTCGGGCGGCTGACGGCACTGGTCAACAATGCCGGCGTCATCGATGCCCCGCAGCGTCTCGACGAGATGGACCTTGCGCGGCTGGACCGGATGTTCCGGATCAACCTGACCGGCAGCTTCCTTTGTGCCCGCGAGGCGGTGAAGCGGATGTCGACCCGCCATGGCGGGCAGGGCGGCGGCATCGTCAACCTGTCCTCCGCCGCTGCGGTGCTGGCCGGCGCAGGGCAGATCTCGACTATGCCGCGGCGAAGGCCGGCATCGACATCTTCACCCTTGGCCTGGCCCGCGAGGTCGCGGCCGAGGGCATCCGGGTCAACGCGGTCCGGCCCGGGATCATCGATACGGAGATCCATGCCAGCGGCGGCATGCCCGATCGCGTCGCTGCCTTGCGCGACCAGCTTCCGATGAAGCGCGAGGGCACGGCGCGCGAGGTGGCGCAGGCGATCGCCTGGCTGCTCTCCGACGAGGCCTCCTACACCAACGGAACCGTCTTGAACGTGACCGGCGGGCGCTGAAGCGCCGCCGCATTCGAACACAGGAAAGGAAGTCACCATGGCTGCGGCCTACGATCTCGTCGTCATCGGAACCGGCCCCGGCGGCTATGTCTGCGCTATTCGCGCCGCCCAGCTCGGCCTCAAGGTCGCGGTGGTCGAGAAGCGCAAGACGCATGGCGGCACCTGCCTCAATGTCGGCTGCATCCCGTCCAAGGCGCTGCTGCATGCGTCCGAGATGTTCGAGGAGGCCGGACACACCTTCGAGAAGCTCGGCATCGTCGTCGGCAAGCCGAAGCTCGATCTCAAGGCGATGATGGCCCACAAGCAGGAGACGATCGACGCCAACGTCACCGGCGTCGGCTTCCTGCTGAAGAAAAACAAGATCGACGCCTTCCACGGCACGGCCTCGATCCCCGCCGCCGGCAAGGTCGTCGTGACCGCCGAGGACGGCAAGACGCAGGAGATCGAGACCAAAAACATCGTCATCGCGACGGGTTCGGAATCGGCGCCGCTGCCGGGTGTGACCATCGACGAGAAGACGGTGGTGACCTCGACCGGCGCGCTCGAGATCGGCTCCGTGCCGAAGGAGCTCGTCGTGGTCGGCGCCGGCGTGATCGGCCTCGAGATCGGCTCGGTCTGGAGCCGTCTCGGCGCGAAGGTCACCGTCGTCGAATTCCTCGACCGCATCCTGCCCGGCATGGACGGCGAGGTCGCCAAGCAGTTCCAGCGCATCCTGGAGAAGCAGGGCTTCACCTTCCAGCTGGGATCCAAGGTCACCAAGGTCGAGACGGCTAAGAAGGGCGGCGCGACCGTCACCGTCGAGCCGGCGGCCGGCGGCGAGGCCAAGACCCTCAACGCCGATATCGTGCTGGTCGCGATCGGCCGCCGTCCGAACACCGATGGCCTCGGCCTCGACAAGGCCGGCGTCGCGACCGAGCGCGGCCGCGTCGTCATCGACGACCATTTCAAGACCAATGTCGCCGGCATCTACGCCATCGGCGACGTGGTGCGCGGGCCGATGCTGGCGCATAAGGCCGAGGACGAGGGCGTCGCGGTCGCCGAGATCATCGCCGGCAAGGCCGGCCATGTGAACTACGACGCCATTCCGGGCATCGTCTACACCGCGCCGGAAGTCGCCGCGATCGGCAAGACCGAGGAAGAGCTGAAGGCGGCCGGCGTCGCCTACAAGATCGGCAAGTTCCCGTTCACGGCCAATGGCCGTGCCCGCGCCATCCGCCATACCGAGGGCTTCGTGAAGGTGTTGGCCGATGCGGAGACCGACCGCGTGCTCGGCTGCCACATCATCGGCCCGCATGCCGGCGACCTGATTGCCGAGGTGACCGTGCTGATGGAGTTCGGCGGTTCCTCGGAAGACCTCGCCCGCACCTGCCACGCCCATCCGACGCTGGCCGAGGCGGTGAAGGAAGCCGCGATGGCGGTGGAGAAGCGCCAGATCCATATGTGATCGGCCTTGGAAGAGCGCGCGCTCGCGCGCTCTTCATCTGCGAGCCCTCATCCTGAGGAGCAAGCCGAAGGCTTGCGTCTCGAAGGATGCTCCAGAGCGTGCTGGACCATCCTTCGAGACGCCGCTTTCGCGGCTCCTCAGGATGAGGGCTTGTTTCTTTTGGAAGCCCTTGGCTCACCTCCGCCGGGCGTGGAATGCCGTCAGCGTGTTCTTGAGCAGGCAGGCGATGGTCATCGGGCCGACGCCGCCGGGGACAGGGGTAATCGCGCCTGCGACCTTCACGGCCTCCGCGAAATCGACGTCGCCGGTGAGCTTGCCGTCGGGCAGGCGGTTGATGCCGACATCGATCACGGTCGCGCCGGGCTTGATCCAGTCGCCCTTGACCATGCGCGGGCGACCGACGGCGGCGATGACGATATCGGCGCGCTTCACCACCGCGGGCAGATCCCGCGTGCGCGAATGGGCGATGGTGACGGTGCAATCGGCCTGGAGCAGGAGCTGGGCGACCGGACGGCCGACCAGTTCGGAGCGGCCGATCACCACGGCGTCGAGCCCCGACAGCGAGGGCAGGGCCTGCTTCAGCAAGAGCATGCAGCCCAGCGGCGTGCAGGGCACGAGCCCGTTCTTGCCGCCGGCGAGCAGGCCGGCATTGATCGGGTGCAGGCCGTCGACATCCTTGGCCGGATCGATGGCATCGATGATGCGGCCGGTGTCGATATGCTTCGGCAGCGGGAGCTGCACGAGGATGCCGTCGACATTGTCGTCGCCATTGAGCTCGGCGAGCTTGGCGAGGAGCTCGGCCTCGGTGGTCTCGGCCGGCAGCCGGTGGGCGACCGAGTTCATGCCCACCTCAACCGCGAGCTTCTCCTTCGAGGCGACATAGACCTTGCTGGCGGGGTCCTCGCCGACGAGGACGACATGGAGGCCGGGCACGATGCCGCGCGCCGCCTTGATCGCCGCGACCTCGCGGCCGATCTCGGCCCGGAGCGCAGCGGCCGTGGCCTTGCCGTCGATGATGCGGGCTTCGCCGGTCATGGGTCCGACCTCGTATTGGCTGATGACGCCGCCCTCATGCGCGATCCTGCCGGCATGGACAAGCCCGAATGCGCGGCTTTTCCGGCTGCGACGTCATCGGCGGGGGAGGAGGGACTGGTGCGGCTTGCGGCTGTTCCATCGGCCCGGTATCTCCGAACCGGAGCTTGAGAGGCAGGAGAGGCGAGACAACGTGACGACTGGTTTCGCCCGCCTGCCCGCTGCGTCTGCCTTCCGCCTGACCGATCTGCGCGTTCCCGCCTGCCTGATCGAGGGCGGCGATATCCTGGCCGATCGCAATGGGCTGGCGCGGGTCGATATCGCGATCGCGGATGGCCGTATTGCTGCGATCGAGCCCGCCGGGGCGGCTACAGGAGCCGGGCCGGCTCTGAATCTCGATGGCGGTATAGCCTTGCCGCGTCTCGTCGATGTGCATGTCCATCTCGACAAGGGCCATATCTGGCCGCGCAGCCCCAATCCGGATGGCACCTTTCCCGGCGCACTGAACACGGTCGGGGCGGATCGCGAGGCGAACTGGTCGGCGCAGGATGTGCGGGCGCGGATGGATTTCTCGCTGCGCGGCGCCTTCGCGCATGGCACGGCGGCGATGCGGACGCATCTCGATTCTCTGGGCAAGCAGATCGGCATCTCGTGGCCTGTTTATGCGGAATTGCGGGCGGAGTGGGCCGGGCGCATCGCCTTGCAGGCCTCGCCGCTCTTCGGCGCCGATGCCGCGCTGGACCCTGCCCATATGCAGGCCGTGATCGCCGCCGTGAAGGCGCATGGCGATGGCCTGCTCGGCTGCGTGACCTATATGATCCCGGAGCTCGACCGGGCGCTCGACATCCTGTTCCGGGCGGCGATCGAGAACGGCTTCGATCTCGATTTCCATGTCGACGAGACCAATGATCCGGCGGCGCGCTCGCTGGAGCACATCGCCGACGCGGCGTTACGGCATCGCTTTACTGGTCGCATCCTGTGCGGGCATTGCTGCTCGCTCGCCCTTCAGGCGCCGGAGGACGAGGCGCGGATCATCGCCAAGGTTCGCGAAGCCGGCATCGCCGTGGTCTCGCTGCCGCTCTGCAACATGTATCTGCAGGACCGTCAGCCCGGCCGTACACCGCGCTGGCGCGGCGTCACGGCCTTGCATGAATTGAAGGCGGCCGGCGTGCCTGTGATGATCGCCTCCGACAACACGCGCGACCCCTTCTACGCCTATGGCGATCTCGATCTCGTCGAGGTGCTGCGCGAGGGCACGCGCATCCTCCAGCTCGATCACTCCGGGCCGGACTGGGCCAAGGCCGTGGCGCGCACGCCGGCTCAGGTGATGGGTGTTCAAGCCGGCGTCATCACTGTGGGTGCGCCGGCCGATCTCATCCTCACGCGGGCGCGCGACTGGACCGAACTCTTCTCCCGGCCGCAGGCCGACCGCAGCGTGCTGGTCTCCGGCCGGGCGATCGACCGGACCTTGCCGGACTACCGCGAACTCGACCATCTGATGGGCAGAGCATCATGACCGCACGCTACGACATCGCCGCGCTGAAGACGCGCCTCGAAGGCATCCGCACCGAGGAGAACCCGGCGCTGGTGAAGCAGAAGAGCCGCGACTTCTTCTGGTATTCGCCGATCCTGAAGCGCCAGCTCGACCATGTCGTGGCCGATATCATCGTTTCGCCGACGAGCGAGGCGGAGGTCGTGCAGGTTCTCGCCGCCTGCCACGAACTCGGCATTCCCGTGACGCCGCGCGGCACCGGCACCGGCAATTACGGGCAGGCCATGCCGCTCTCGGGCGGCGTGCTGCTCGATCTCTCCGGCTTCAACAAGGTCAAGGAAATCGCCGCCGGCCGCTATGTCGCCGAGCCCGGCGCGATCATGGCCCGGATCGACGACGAGACCCGCGCCCATTCGCGGCAGGAGCTGCGCCTGCACCCATCGACCTATCAGACGGCCTCGATCGGCGGCTTCATCGCCGGCGGTTCGGGCGGCGTCGGCTCGATCAAATGGGGCGGCTTGCGCGACTGGGGCAACATCATCCGGCTCAAGGTCGCGACGATGGAGAAAAGCCCGCGCATTCTCGAATTCTCGGGCGAGGACCTGCACAAGGTCGCCCATGCCTATGGCACCAATGGCATCATCACCGAGGTCGAGATGCCGCTCGGCCCGGCCTATGACTGGGTCGATGTGATCGTCGGGTTCGAGGACCTGCGCGCCGCGACCGAATTCGCCAACGCGGTCGGCGAGCAGGACGGGCTCGCGCTGAAGAACCTCTGCGTCGTCGCCGCGCCTGCGCCGCACGACTATTTCCTGCGCCACCGCAAGTTCCTGCCGCGCGACAGCCATCTCGTCATCGTCATGGCCGCCGATTTCGCGGTCGATGCGCTCTGCGCCTATGCGCGGCGCTTCAAGGGCACGGAACTGCTGCTGCGCACCGACAAGCTCTCGCCCGAGGATGCCAAGGGCCTGCCGCCGGCTTACGAGCTCGGCTGGAACCACACGACGCTCAGGGCGCTCCGCGTCGATCCGGCGATCACCTATCTGCAGGTGCTCTATCCCTATCCCAATCAGGTCGAGCTGGTGGACAAGATCCATGCCCGCTTTGGCGACGAGGTGACCTGCCATCTCGAATTCGTGCGCTTCGACGGCAAGATCACCTGTTTCGGCCTGCCGCTGGTGCGCTTTACCAGCGAGGAACGGCTGGAGGAGATCATGGCTATTCACGAGGAGATGGGTGCGCCGATCTTCAATCCGCATCGCTACACGCTGGAGGAGGGCGGCATGAAGCAGACCGACGAGGCGCAGCTCGCCTTCAAGCGCGAGGCCGATCCGCAAGGTCTGCTCAATCCCGGCAAGATGATCGCCTGGGAAGACCCGTCCTACGATTACCGCTCGGGCAAGACCTTCCTGTTTCGCAGCCTCAGCGAGGCCGGGGTCGGCTAAGGATGCGCGTTCTCGTCCTCTATGCCCATCCGGTGCCGGAAAGCTTCGGCGCCGCCATCCACGAGACGGTCGTCGCCAGCCTCAAGGCGGCGGGGCATGAGGTCGACGATTGCGATCTCTATGCGGAGGGCTTCGATCCGGTCCTGAGCCGGGAGGAGCGACGCGGCTATCATGACCTTGCCAGCAATACATTGCCGGTCGCCGGTTATGTCGAGCGGGTGAGGCGGGCCGAGGCGCTGGTGCTGTGCTTCCCGGTCTGGAATTTCGGCTATCCCGCGATCCTCAAGGGCTTTCTGGACCGCGTCTTCCTGCCCGGCGTCTCTTTCAAGATGGTCGATGGCAAGGCACAGCCGGCTCTGCACAATATTCGCCGGCTGGTCGCCGTGACCAGCTATGGCGGCTCGCGCTGGCGCGCCTTCCTGGTGGGCGACCCACCGCGCAAGGCGGTCTGCCGGGCGCTGCGGGCGGTCTGCCATCCGCTGACGCGCACGACCTATCTCGCCCATCATGAGATGAACCTCTCGACACCGGCCAGCCGGGCGGCATTCCTGAAAAAAGTCGCGGCGAAACTCGCGCTCTCTTAGCTCTGACATCCGATTGTCATTTGTCTGTCATGTTCGCACGCGACTACGCAGCCGGCGAAGCGTCTGCTTACCCGTCCAAGGATCGGCCCGAAGGATCGACTCCATGACCAAGGCAATCGAGAAGAGTGTCGGCCGTGCCCTGCTCGTCACCGCGCGGCTGCACCGCTCGCGGATGGGCGAGAGGCTGAACGGTCTGGGTTTGTTCCCGGGACAGGAACAGGCGCTGAAGGCGCTGCAACCGGCCCCGATGACGATGGGCGAGCTCGCCGCGCTGCTGCGCGTCAAGCCGCCGACCGTGTCGAAGACGATCGGGCGGCTTTCGCTGCAGGGCCTCGTCACCCGCGAGGGAGGCAATCGCGATGGCCGCCTCGTGCAGGTCGCCCTGACCGAAGCCGGCCAGACCACCGCGGCCGAGCTCGATGCGGTCTGGAACGAGGTCGAGGAAGAATTGCTCGACAAGCTCGACGGCAAGGAGCGCAAGCAGTTGCGCAAGCTGCTGCGCAAGGCGGCCAAGGGCCTCTCCAAGGCCGGCGCCGACCATGACGATGCTGAAGGCGATCTCGACGAGGCCGACAGCGACGCCTGATTTCCGCATGGAGCGCATGCTCCAGTGTGCTGGCGGCACTGCTTAAATCGGTTCAATCTGCTCTCGTCATTCCTCCAGAGCATGGCGAGACTCGTTGTCCTCCCCTTCAGCCGCGCCTTCCGACACGGGCCGCGCGCGCATGGCCGCGATCGGCCTGATGTGCGCGGCCGTGCTGCTGTTCTCGCTGCTGGACACCAGCGCGAAATGGCTGGGCCAGTCGATGAACCCGCTGCAGGTGGTGTTCGCGCTCTATGCCGGCAGCATGATCCTGGTGCTGGCCGTCATCAATCCGTGGACGCATCCGGGCGTGCTGCGCACCAGCCGGCCCTGGCTGCAATGGGGCCGTTCGCTCCTGCTGCTCGGCTCGACCGCGCTGAACTTCGTGGCGCTGCGCTATCTCCAGCTCGCCGAGACGATCTCGATCATGTTCGCGACGCCCTTGCTGGTGGCGCTGGCCTCGGGACCGCTGCTCGGCGAGTGGCCGGGGCCGCGCCGGCTCGCGGCCATCGGCGTCGGTTTCCTCGGCGTTCTGGTGGTGACACGGCCGGGCATCGGCGGCATGCATCCGGCGGCGCTGCTGATCGTGCTGGGCTGCCTGTGCTACGCCTTCTACTCGCTGGCGACCCGGATGCTCTCCGGCCATGATTCATCGGAAACGACGATGATCTATTCGGGCGCGGCGGGGACGCTGGCAACCATCCCGCTGCTGCCCTGGGTCTGGGAGACGCCGCAGACCCTGCTTCCCTGGCTGCTGATGTTCGCGGTCGGCGCGCTCGGAGGCTTCGGCCACTGGCTGCTGATCCTGGCGCATCGGCTGGCGCCGGCGACGGTGCTGGCGCCCTTCATCTATTCGCAGATCGTCTGGATGCTGCTGCTCGGCTGGCTGGTGTTCGACCAGCTGCCGGACCGCTGGACCTTCGTCGGCGCCGGCATCGTGATCTCGTCCGGGCTCTACCTGCTCTATCGCGAGCGGGTGCGGCATGTGCCGCAGGAAGCGGCGTCGGCGCGGCTGGATTGAGAGACTACTCGGCAACTCTACTGCGGCGGCCGACTGACGGCGCTTTCTGCGCTTCCGGTGCCCACGTACTGATGTACGCTGCGCTCCGGTTCTCGAAAACACCGCCATTCGACTCGCCGCAGCGACTTGCCAAGCAGTCTCTGCCGCGAGCTACTCGATTATTCCGTAATGACGGCTTGAACCCCTCAGACGGTGACCTGCGTGCCGACCTCGACGACGCGGCCGGTCGGGATCTGGAAGAAGTCCGTCGCGTCGGTCGCGCTCTTGGTCAGGCCGATGAAGAGATTGTCCTGCCACATCGGCATGCCCGATTGCGGCGAGGCCTTGATCGAGCGGCGCGACAGGAAGAACGAGGTCGACATGATGTCGAACTTGAAGCCCTGCTTGCGCAGCATCGCCAGGCCCTTCGGCACGTTCGGGCTTTCCATGTAGCCGTAGACCATGTCGACCCGCCAGAAATCGTCGGTGATACGGGCGAGGCGCACCCGCTCCTCCTCGACGACGCGGGGCGTGTCGGCCGAGCGCACGGTCAGGACGACGTTGCGCTCGTGCAGGACCTTGTTGTGCTTGAGGTTGTGCAGCAGCGAGGCCGGTGCCGTCTCGGGGTCGCTGGTCAGGAACACGGCCATGCCCTTGACGCGGGCGGGCGGGCTCTTCGAGAGCATGGTGACGAGCTCGAGCAGCGGCACGTCGGTCTTGCGGGTCTTGTCGAACAGGATCTTGGTGCCGCGCATCCAGGTCCACATCACCAGCGTCAGGCCCATGGCGAGCAGCACCGGCACATAGCCGCCGTGGAATAGCTTCAGCATGTTGGCCGAGAAGAACGACAGGTCGACCAGGAAGAAGGGGAGGATCAGCGCGCCAGTCGCCAGCGGGCTCCAGCCCCAGTGACGGCGGATCACGATCGCCGCCAGCATGGACGAGACCACCATCGTGCCGAAGACCGAGATGCCATAGGCATGCGACAGGCTCGACGAGGTCCGGAACGACCAGACCAGGATCAGCACCACGACCAGCAGCAGCAGGTTGACGCGCGGCACGTAGATCTGGCCGGAGGTCTGCTCGGAGGTGTGGCGGATTTCCATGCGCGGCAGGAGGCCGAGCTGGATCGCCTGCCGGGTCAGCGAGAAGGCGCCGGTGATGACCGACTGGCTGGCGATGATGGTCGCGACCGTCGCCATGATGACGAAGGGCAGCAGCAGCTCCTGCGGCGCGAGGCGGTAGAAGGGGTTGTCGATCGCGCTGGGGTCGGAGAGGATCAGCGCGCCCTGGCCGAGATAGTTGAGCCACAAGGCCGGGAAGACGATGTAGAGCCAGGCGCCGCGGATCGGGCCGCGGCCGAAATGGCCCATATCGGCATAGAGCGCTTCGGCGCCGGTCACTGCGAGACAGACCGAGCCGAGCACGGCCAGCGAGACGCCGGCATGGTCGCGGAAGAAGAGCAGCGCGTACCAGGGGTTGATCGAGCGGAAGACGCTGAGATCGTCGGCGATATGGTAGATGCCGAGCCCGGCCAGCGTCAGGAACCAGACCAGCATGATCGGGCCGAAGAAGGTCGCGACGCGATGCGTGCCGTGGCTCTGCATCACGAACAGGCCGATCAGGATCACCGAGGCGATCCAGAGGATGTAATCGTTGAGCACCGGGGTGACGAGCTTGATGCCTTCGATCGCCGAAAGCACCGAGATCGCCGGGGTGATGACGGTATCGCCGTAGAACAGGCCGGCGCCGATCATGCCCAGCAGCAGAGCGACATGGCTGCGGGCACGGCCGAGGCTGCGCTGGGCGAGCGCGACGAGGGTGAGGATACCGCCTTCGCCGTTGTTGTCGGCGCGCATCAGCAGCACGACATATTTCAGCGTGACGACGATGACGAGCGACCAGAGGATCAGCGAGAGCACACCGATGACGACCGAGGCCGGCACCGCGGCGGTGGTATCGCCGCCCGTCGCGGCGAGGATGGTCTCGCGTAGCGCGTAGAGCGGGCTGGTGCCGATATCGCCGTAGACGACGCCGAGCGCACCGAGCGCCAGCGCCCCATAGCCCATCTTGCCATGCCCGTGGCCACCGTTCTGGCCGTGCCCGGCATCCATGCCGAAGCGTGAATCCTCCGGCCGGACGGTCGCAGGATTCGGGTTCTCATGCCCCATCAGGGATCTCCGCGCATGCTGCGGTGCAGCGAAAGGCCGGGGCCTCTAGCACGTTGCGGGCGGCGCGCAAAGGCGCGATCAGCCGGTGGCGCCGAGACCGACGCCGTAGCGCCGCTCGACGTAAGTGGCGACCATGGCCTTGAACTCGGCGGCGATGCCGGCGCCGCGGAGCGTCGCGACCTTCTTGCCGTCGACGAAGACGGGGGCCGTCGGCACCTCGCCGGTGCCGGGCAGCGAGATACCGATATCGGCGTGCTTGGACTCGCCGGGGCCGTTGACGATGCAGCCCATCACCGCGACGTTGAGGTTCTCGACGCCGGGGTACTGCGTCTTCCACTCCGGCATCGACGTCGAAATCCAGTCCTGGATGTCGCGGGCGAGCTCCTGGAACACGGTCGAGGTGGTGCGCCCGCAGCCGGGGCAGGCGGCGACCAGCGGCACGAAGGCGCGGAAGCCCATGGTCTGGAGCAGTTCCTGCGCCGTCTTGACCTCGAGCGTGCGGTCGCCGCCGGGCTCGGGCGTCAGCGAGAAGCGGATGGTATCGCCGATGCCTTCCTGAAGCAGGATGCCGAGCGCGGCCGAGGAGGCGACGATGCCCTTCGAGCCCATGCCGGCCTCGGTCAGGCCGAGATGGATGGCGTAGTTCGCCCGGCTCGCCAGCATGCGGTAGACCGTGATCAAGTCCTGCACGCCCGAGACCTTGGCGGAGAGGATGATGTATTCGCGGGCGAGGCCGAGCTCCTCGGCGCGCTCGGCCGAAAGCAGGGCCGACTGGACCATCGCCTCGCGCATGATGGCGCGGGCATCGAGCGGGCGGACGGCGCGGGCGTTCTCGTCCATCAGCGCCGTCAGCAGTTCCTGATCGAGCGAGCCCCAGTTGGCGCCGATGCGCACCGGCTTGCTGTGCTTGATCGCGAGCTCGATGATCTGGCCGAACTGCTTGTCCTTCTTGTCCTTGAAGCCGACATTGCCCGGGTTGATCCGGTACTTTGCCAAGGCCTCGGCGCAGGCCGGATGGTCGGCGAGCAGCTTGTGGCCGATATAGTGGAAGTCCCCGACCAGGGGCACGTCGACGCCGATCCGGTCGAGACGCTCGCGGATCTTCGGGACGGCTGCCGCGGCCTCGTCTCGGTCGACGGTGATGCGGACGAGTTCCGAGCCCTGACGGGCGAGCGCGGCGACCTGCGCGACCGTGCCGGCGATATCGGCCGTGTCGGTATTGGTCATCGACTGCACGACGATGGGTGCGCCGCCGCCGACCGTGACATGGCCGACCTTGACGGGGACGGTGAGCTGACGGCCCAGGGGGCCCGCACGTTCCGGCGTCAGATAGGAAAAGGCGCGCTCATTCATGCGGCTGCTCTATCATGAACCGGCATTCCGGCAATGCTCGCACCGGCCGACGATCTCGACCATCTGGTGCGAGGGTGAGAATTGCCGGTTTTCGGCGATCGCCGCCACCGCTTTCTTCATCGCGGGCGAGGAATCCTCGTCGACCCCGCCGCAGGACTCGCAGATCAGGAAGGCGACGACCTCGTTCGCGCCATGGCCGTGCAGGCAGGCGATATAGGCGTTCTTCGATGACAGACGGTGGACGAAGCCCTGCTCGACCAGGAAATCGAGTGCGCGATAGATCGAGATCGGCGCGAGACGGCGCCCGCCGGCCGGCGAGATGCGGTCCGCGAGATCATAGGCGCCGACGGGGCGGTGATCGGCATGGAGCGCTTCCAGCGCCTGGCGCCGGATCGGCGTCAGGCGCAGGCCGCGCTCGCGGCAGATGCGTTCTGCCCGCGCGAGAGCGTCCGCCGCATGGCGGGCGTGATCCTCGGCATGGCGGCAAGGGCCTTCGCCATGTGCGTGCGACGCATGGTCATGTTCGCCGTGGTGATGTGGGTTCGGCTGCATTTTCGTCATGTTGCGTTGCGAAGACTCATCGGGCACCCTGCGACGATATCCTGTCGGCGCATGGCCCGTTCGACCCCGAACCTAAGCATTTTCTCCCCGATTGTCAGGAGCCTTGACGCTCATGTTCCTCAAAGACCGTACTGCTGCGATCACCGGCTCGACCTCCGGCATCGGATTGGCCTATGCCCGCGCGCTCGCGGCCGAGGGAGCCAACCTCGTCATCAACGGCATCATGCCCCCCGCCGATGCCGAGAAGCTGCGCACCGACCTGGAACAGGAATTCGGCGTCAAGGTGGTGTTCTCCGGCGCGGACATGACCAAGCCGGCCGAGATCGCCGGCTTCATCGCCGAGGGCGAGAAGGTTTTCGGCGCCATCGATATCCTGATCAACAATGCCGGCATCCAGTATGTCGCGCCGATCGACGAGTTCCCGATCGAGAAATGGGACCAGATCATCGCGATCAACCTGTCCTCTGCCTTCCACACGATCCGTGCCGCCCTGCCGAAGATGAAGGCGAAGGGCTGGGGCCGCATCATCAACACGGCTAGCGCGCATGCCTTCGTCGCTTCGCCCTTCAAATCGGCCTATGTCGCGGCCAAGCACGGCATCGCCGGCCTGACCAAGACGGTGGCGTTGGAAGTCGCGACCCAGGGCATCACCGTCAACGCCATCGCGCCGGGCTATGTCTGGACGCCGCTGGTCGAGAAGCAGATCCCGGACACGATGAAGGCGCGCAACATGACCAAGGAGCAGGTCATGAACGACGTGCTGCTCGCGGCGCAGCCGACCAAGGAATTCGTCACGGTCGAGCAGGTCGCGGCGCTCGCGCTGTTCCTCTGCACGGATTCGGCCAAGTCGATCACCGGAACGACGCTGCCGATGGATGGCGGCTGGACCGCCGCGTGAGCGGGCGCCCCTCCCGCAAGGCCGAGCCGGTCAAAGGACTGGTCGGGCCGAAGGCGGAGAAGACGGTTTCGCTCGCGCTGCAGGGCGGAGGCGCGCATGGCGCCTTCACCTGGGGCGTGCTCGACGCCGTGCTGGAAGACGGGCGCCTGGGCATCGAGGCGCTGACCGGCACGAGCGCCGGCGCGATGAACGCCGTCGTGCTGGCCGAGGGCTGGATCGACGGCGGCATCGACGGAGCGCGCGCCAAGCTCGAGGCGTTCTGGCGGGCGATCAGCGTCGACGGCAAATATGGCGGGTCGGAGCGCTCGCTGCTCGACACCATGCTCGGCGCCTGGGGCAACAATGACGGCACGCCGCCGGGCATGCTGTTCTTCGAGATGTTCGCGAAGGTGGCGAGCCCGTACGACGTCAATCCGCTGAACATCAACCCGCTGCGCGGCGTCGTTGCCGATCTCATCGATTTCGAGAAGGTCAGAGCCTGCGACGCGGTGAAGCTGTTCATCGCCGCGACCAATGTCCGCACCGGCAAGATCGCCGTGTTCGAGGGCAAGGACCTGACGCCGGACCATGTGATGGCCTCGGCCTGCCTGCCAATGGTGTTCCAGGCGGTGGAGATCGACGGCGAGGCCTATTGGGACGGCGGCTATATGGGCAATCCCGCCCTGTTTCCGCTGTTCTACAAGGCGCATTGCGACGACATCCTGCTGGTGCAGATCAACCCGATCCAGCGCCGGGAGCTGCCGACCAAGGCGCGTGAGATCCAGGACCGGCTGAACGAGATCACCTTCAACGCCTCGATGCTGCGCGAGCTCCGCGCGATCGATTTCGTCAATCGCCTGATCGACGACGGCAAGCTGCCGCGCGAGGAATACAAGCGCGTGCTGATGCACCGGATCGACGGCGGGCCGCCGCTGGCGGAGCTGACCTCCTCGTCGCGGATGAACGCAGAATGGTCGTTCCTGCTGAAGCTGCGCGACATGGGCCGCACCGCCGGCAGGCGCTGGCTGAAGCGCAATTACGAGGCGATCGGCAAGAGCGGGACGCTCGACCTGCGGGAAGCGATCGGCTGAGCGGCTGCCCGGCGCGGTATTCTGGCATCGAACCCCTCCGTCATCCCGGGCTTGCCCCGGGATCCATCGAAGGGCGTTGCGCTCTACGATGGATCCCGGATCTCCGCTGCGCTGCGTCCGGGATGACGCGCATTTCTTGACAATGGGCTGTGCAAAGCCAACCCGACAGCGCGGGCATCCTTCACGTTCCGGCGTCTCACTTGTTCCGGGAGCGCTCTTGCGCGGGTCTCGGACCTGATGTCATTCAGCGGGTTCGAAACGCTTCCAAGAAGACGGGGATTTCATGAGCAAGCTGATCGTCACCGCCGGGCCGTTCAAGTTCGACGCCAAGTTCGAGTTGGAAGCCGCGCCGAAGACCTGCGCCGCCTTCAAGAAGCAGATGCCGTTCATCAGCAAGATGGTGCATGTGCGCTGGAGCGGCGAGGGTGTCTGGATGCCGCTCGGCGATCTCGATTTCGGCGTCGGCTACGAGAACAACACCGCCTATCCGGCTCCCGGGCATATCATCCTGTATCCGGGTGGCGTCAGCGAGACCGAAATCCTGCTCGCCTATGGCGGCGTGCAGTTCGCCAGCAAGGCCGGCGTGCTCTCGGGCAACCACTTCATCACCCTGACCTCGGGGCTGGAGAACCTCTACACGCTCGGCCGCAAGACGCTCTATGAAGGCGTGCAGGACGTGCGCTTCGACCTCGTCGACTGAGCGCGGTCAGCAATAGGATATGAAAAGGGCGGGGCGCCTGGCCGTCCCGCCCTTTTCTTATGCCGCAGCCGGGGGATCGGCCGGCGGGTCTTCCGCCGGCTTGGTAGCGGGTGGCCTGGGAGCCGGCAGCGCGGCTATCGCTTCGGGCTTAGCCGCTTCGGGAGAAGCCTCCGGCTCCACCCGTGCGGGTGCGGCGGTATCCTTGAGGTTCTGGCAGAGCGAGAGCATGGCGCGAGCGATCTCGGCCTCGCCCATGATCGTCAGCGTCGCCCCGCATTTGGTGAGATGCGCGACCTCGGCATCGGAATGGGCGCGGGCGACGATCGGCAGGGCCGGATTCTCGGCGCGGGCCTGCTCGCAGACCTGGCCGGCCTCGAAGCTGCCGGGGATGGCGACGAAGAGGCGCACGGCCCGGCCGACCGCGGCGGCAGAGAGCACTTCCGGATCGGCGGCATTGCCGACCAGAAGCTCGGCGCCGTCGCGTTTGGCGGTGGCGACCGCGTCGGGATTGTCCTCGATGACCAGCAGCTTGGCACCCTGCGAGAGCAGGCCGGCGCCGAGCAGGCTGCCGACGCGGCCATAGCCGACGACGACGATATGGTTGGTGAGGCCGGTCGGGGTGATGTCGCGTTCGGGCGGGGCTTCGGCCTCAGGCTCAGGGGCCTTGGCCTCGGGCTTGCTGGCTTCTGGAGCAGCGGCCGGCTTCGGCTTTGCGGCCGGGGCTTCCGGCGCCAGGCGCTCGGCGAAGGCGAAGACCACGGGATTGAGCAGGATCGACAGGATCGCGCCGGCGAGGATCAGGTCGCGCCCCTGCGCCGGCAGGATGCCCAGCGCCGTGCCGAGGCCGGCGAGGATGAAGGAGAACTCGCCGATCTGGGCGAGCGAAGCCGAGATGGTCAGGGCCGCGGTCTGCGAGCGGCCGAAGGCGCGCATGATCAGCCAGGCCGCGACGGATTTGCCGATCAGGATGATGGCAAGCGTGGCGATCAGCGGCCCCGGCGCACGCAGGAGGATGCCGGGGTCAAAGAGCATGCCGACCGAGACGAAGAACAGCACCGCGAAGGCGTCGCGCAGCGGCAGCGTCTCCTCGGCCGCCCGCTGCGAGAGCGGCGATTCCGACAGGATCATGCCGGCGAAGAAGGCGCCGAGCGCAAAGGAGACGCCGAACAGGGTCGCGGCCGCATAGGCGACGCCGAGCGCGACGGCCAGAACCGCCAGCCGGAAGAGCTCGCGCGATCCGGTATGCGCGACCCAGTGCAGAACCCAGGGGATGACGCGGCGGCCGATGACAAGCATGAAGGCGAGGAAGCCGATCAGCTTGGCGAAGGTCAGGCCGAGCACACCCCAGACGCCGAGATCGAAACGGGTGGCGAGCGGAGCGCTGCCGCCGGACGGCGTGCCGTTGATGATCTCGGCCAGCACCGGCAGCAGCACCAGCGCCAGCACCATCGCGATGTCCTCGACGATGAGCCAGCCGACCGCGATGCGCCCGCGCTCGGTTTGGACCAGCCGCCGCTCCTGCAGCGAACGCAGCAGCACGACCGTCGAAGCGGTGGAGAGTGCCAGACCGAAGACCGCGCCCGAAAACCAGTTCCAGCCGAGCCAGGTGCCGAGCCCGAGCCCGAGCAGCGTCGCGATGCCGATCTGGACGACGGCGCCGGGCACGGCGATCGCCTTCACCGAGAGCAGGTCTTTCAGCGAGAAATGCAGGCCGACGCCGAACATCAGCAGGATGACGCCGATCTCTGCCAGTTCATTGGCGAGGTTCTGGTCCCCGACGAAACCCGGCGTGAACGGACCGGCGGCGACACCGGCGAGCAGATAGCCGACGAGAGGCGAAATCCGCAGTTTGTGAGCGATTGATCCGAAGATGAAAGCAAGGCCGAGGCCCGCGACAACGATGGCGATCAGCGGGCCGTGATGCATGGGTCTCCCCGAATCCGAAAGGTCAGTAAATCAAGATTGTTTGAACATTCGGAGCATGGGGTTTCGGGGCTACGATTTCAACCGAAAGGCGTACGACTTTTCCGGCTCCGGTGCCGAAATTTGCAGCCGTGGGACATGCGGAGCGAGAGCGATCTGCAACGGCCGCGCCACGTGCGCCGGCAGTGGCTGGCGAAGGGCTTCAGGCCTTCGGCTTTTCCAGCAGGATCTGGCCCTGCTTCTCGACGCCGATCTTGAGCTTCTCGGCGAACATCGCGAGCATCCAGGGCAGCGTCACCTCGACACGGATCAGCTTGTCCTCGATCTCGACGCGGCCATGCACGGTTTGCCCGAGCGCACCGACGCCGAAATGCAGCGCGTCGCCCTCCCAGCGCTCCTCGACCAGTTGCATCCGGACCATGCCGAGCCGGTCGCGGATTCTGTCGACGCCGCCGCGCAGCCGCGCCAGAGCCGCGTCCCGGCCGAGGTCATGCGAGATGGTGATGGAGACGGGTTTGCCCATGACTGCTCATCGGAAAGGAAGGGAGGCCGCTATATGGCCATGGCGCGGGCACTTTGCCAGCGCACATGGAAAAGCCCGCCGAACGGGCGGGCCTGATGATCCATCGCTTCGCCGGAACTGCCGGCGTTCATCCGCCTCAGTCGCGGTTGTTCAGGCGCTTCTGTCCGGTCTGGGTGACCCGCCAGATGGCGCCGTCCGGTTCGACGAGGCCACGATCCTGCAGGGCATGCAGCATCGTCTCGTCGAAGATGAAGTGGCGGGTTTCCTCCTCGATACTCTCTAGCGCGATCCATTCGGGATCGGAGAGAACGAACGGGTGAGCGATCTGGAGGTGCTGAACATCCATGCGCGTCTCCTTCTCGTTGATTGCCCCTGTTCTTTGGTGACTCGCATCCAATCATGACGCGGTCGTGGCCGAACAGGTGAAGAATTGCGACCCAGTTGTTTTGTCGCGGGCCGGAACCCGGCCGCGCCCGCTTCGTTCTTAGGCCATGACCCCTTTCAGAAATGGAGACACCGCCATGGCGATCAGCAACAGCTTCCCGCCCGACGTTCCGAAGGCCGTCGACGACGCCGCTGAGCAGGTCGGCGCCACTGTCAGCACCCTGCGTGGCAAGGCTGCCGATCTCGCTGACAAGGCGACCGAAACCGTGAGGGACGGCTACGATCGCGCCAAGGAGGTCTGGGACGAGGCCGAGCCGCTCGAAACCGTCCGTGAAGGCGGACAGGCGGTGGTCAGGAGTCTGGAGCGCCATCCCCTCGCTGCGCTCGGCCTGGGCGTGGCCGGCATCGGGCTGGTGGCTTGGGCGATGCTCCGCAACCAGCCTTCATCCGGCTGGGAGCGTTACCAGCCGGATTACAGCCGCTGGCGTGGCTGGCTTCAGGACTATGGCTCCGAGGCGGCCGATGCGGGTAATCGAGCCTTGAAGTCGGGCCGCGGTTGGTTGCGCGCGCATCGCGATGACGTGGATGATTATGCCGGTAGCGCCAGCGACTATGCGGCGATGGCACGCGACTATGCCGACAGGGGCGGGCGCATGCTGGCGAAGCGGGCCGAGCGCGAGCCGATGGCGGTCGTGGTCGGGCTTGGCCTCGCAGCCTATGTGATCGGTTCGCTGCTGAGCTCGGCTCCGGCCAGCGAGCCGGCCGCCGCGCCGGCCCGCAAGCGCGCCGCCCGGCGCTGAGGACATTGGCCGAACAGGGTTTCGGCGCATGAAAAAGCCCTGCGGCGCGAAGCGCCGCAGGGCTCGGTATTTCGAGAGGGCTTCTCCGAAGAGAGGCCCTTATCTTACCACCAGTAGCCGCGACGGCCGTAGTAGCCGCGACCGTAATACGAGCGGTTATCGGCAGCGATCAGGGCGCCACCGATGACACCGGCGGCGACGCCAGCGGCGACGGCCGAACCGGTCTCGTTCGAGGCGCGGCGGTTCTCGACATAATTGGCCGAGCGGCACTGCTGGTAGGCGCGGGTGCCGGGGCGGAAGCCCTGGGACTCACAGGTCACTTCGGCGTCGGCCATCGACTCCTGCGCGGTCTGACAACCGGCGAGGAGAGCGGCCATGGCGCCAACGATCAGAATGCTACGCATATTTTATCCCTTTTCAGCCTCCCATTGGCCTGAAACGACTTAAGAGCAGCCGCGTCGGCAGGTCAAGAATGACGCGGGCTTTGCGTTAAAGTTCGCACGGTCAAATCGCGACAATTCCGCAGCAATTGTGACGTTTCAGCCGAATGGACGAGCGGCGAGATGGTTTCGAGCCGGCGCGGGCTTGCATTTGGAGCGAAGCGGCGGAACATGCGCGCAGACCCGATCAGCCCAGCCTGGACGCGACGATGCCCCGCTTTTTCATCCTTCTGCCGGTCCTGCTGCTCGGCGCCTGCACCTATCACAATTCGCGCAGCAGCATCGTCGTCGTCACCGATACGAAGAGCGTTGTGGAGAATTGCAAGGCGCTCGGCCAGATCGACGGGCAGGACAGTTCCCAGGCGATCATGCCGCTCGACAAGACGCGCGATTCGGTGGTCGCACGCCTGAAGATCGCTGCGGCGGAGCAGGGCGGGACTCATGTCTTCGCCACCGCGGCCGACATCAAGTGGAAGGGCCCGGATACGAAGGGCACCGTCTACAAGTGCAATCCGTGAGGCGCAGGCTGGCCACGCCCTCGTTTGCCGATTGCCGTCAGCCCTTCAGCAGCCATTCGTGCTCGGCAGCGTTGTGGAATTTCCAGGTCCGCTTCGGGCCAGCCATCACGTTGAGATAATAGAGATCGTAGCCGTGGCAGGTGGCGCAGGGGTGGTAGCCCTTGGGCACCAGCACGACGTCGCCGTCCTCGATCGCCATCGCCTCGTCCAGGCTGCGGTCGTCGGTATAGACGCGCTGGAAGCCGAAACCCTGCGGCGGGTTGAGGCGGTGGTAATAGGTCTCCTCCAGATGCGACTCGCGCGGCAGGTCGTCCCGGTCGTGCTTGTGCGGCGGGTAGCTGGAGGTGTTGCTGGCCGGCGTGATCACCTCGACCACGAGCAACGAATCCGCCGGGTCGCCTTCCGGCAGGATGTTGGTGACGTGGCGGGTGTTGGAGCCCTTGCCGCGGATCTCCTGGCCGAGATCGTCCGGCCCGATGACGCGGACGGGCAGGCCGCCCTTGAGGCCGGGCGCCGTGCAGACGGCGAGTTCCAGATCGGTGGTGGCCGTGACCGACCAGTCGGAGCCCTCGGGGAGATAGACCGACCAGGGCTTGCCTTCGAAGGGGCTCATGCGTTGGCCGAGTTCGCCCAGGGACTTGCCGCCGGCCGTGGTCGTGCCCTTGCCGGTGACGAAGACCAGGCAGGTTTCGCGGCTGCCGGTCTGGGCCGAGACGGTCTCGCCAGGCTTCAGGCGGTGCAGGTCGAAGCCGACATAGATCCAGCCGGCGCTTTCCGGCGTGACATGGGTGACGCGGCCGCTCTTGCCCTGCGGCTTGACCTTGAGATGGGACATGAGGGGCTCTCCAACGCGTTCCTGATCGGCTCGTCATGCTCGGGCTCGACCCGAGCATCTCTTGCAGGAGATTCTCGGGTCTGCGCTGCGCTCCGCCCGAGAATGACGGGGGTTATGTCAGCCCGGCTTCCTTGATGAAGCGCGTGAGATTGGCGTGGCCCAGCTTGGCATAGGTCGCGGGCTCCGCCTTCTTCGGGTCCTGCTCGGCCTCGACCACGATCCAGCCGGAATAGCCCTGCAACTCGCTGAGCACGCGGACATAGTCGATCAGGCCGTCGCCCGGCACGGTGTAGACACCGGCCAGCACGGATTCGAGGAAGGACCAGTCCTCGCGGTTCGAGCGCCACATCACGGTCTCGCGGATGTCCTTGCAGTGGACATGGTGGATGCGCGCCTTCCAGTGCCGGGCAATGCGGGCCGGGTCGCCGCCGCCCCAGGTGGCGTGGCCGGTATCGAGCAGCAGGCCGACCGCTGGGCTGGTGACACCCATGAACCGGTCGATCTCGGCCTCGGTCTGCACCACCGTGCCCATATGGTGGTGATAGACGAGCTGGAGGCCGTATTCGGTCTTCAGGGCCTCGGCGAAATTGGTGTAGCGCGCGCCGAAATCGTCCCAGCGGTTCTTCGGCAGGACGGGCCGGGCCGAGAGCGGCTTGGTGATGTCGGAGTGGATCGCGTTCGAGGTCTCGGCCGCGATCAGGACCGAGCAGCCCATGTCGCGCAGCAGCGTCGCATGCGCCTTCACCGCCACCATCTCGGCGGCGACGTCGCGGACGAGCAGTTCGGTCGAGTACCAGCCCGAGACCAGCGCGTGGCCGTGAGCATCGAGGATCGGCTTCAGTTTGCCGGCCTCGCGCGGGAACTTGTTGCCGAGTTCCATGCCGGTGAAGCCGGCCTCGCGGGCCTCCTTCAGGCAGGTTTCGAGCGGGATGTCGCCGCCGATCTCCAGCATGTCGTCATTCGACCAGCCGATGGGGTTCGCGCCGATGCGGATCATGTGTCGGGTCTTTCTCGCCTATGGGAACGGCTTAGTTGCCGATGGTCTGACGCTTGCGGCGTTCGTCGTAATTCGTCCGCGCCGTGCGGACCTCGGCACGCTCGCTCACTTCCGGCACCGCGACATCCCACCAGGCGCCGCCGGCACCGGTCGAGATCAGTGGATCGGTGTCGATGACGACGACGGTCGTGCGGGTGTTGGCCTTGGCCTGTGCCAGCGCGGTTTCGAGCTCGGCGATGGAGGACGCCTTTGTGGCAATCGCGCCCATGCTGGCCGCGTGCTGGACGAAGTCGATCTCCGGCAGGGTCTCGTGCCGGCTGTCCCTGAGCAGGTTGTTGAAGCTCTGGCTGCCGGTCGCCATCTGCAGGCGATTGATGCAGCCATAACCGCGATTGTCGAGCAGCACGATGGTGAGCTTCAGCCCCAGCATCACCGAGGTCGCGATCTCGGAATTGAGCATGAGATAGGAGCCGTCGCCGACCATGACGACAACCTCCTTGTCGGGTCGCGCCATCTTGGCGCCGAGGCCGCCGGCGATCTCGTAGCCCATGCAGGAGAAGCCGTATTCGGCATGGTAGGAGCCGGGCGCGCCGGCCTGCCAGAGCTTGTGCAATTCGCCGGGCAGGCCGCCGGCGGCATGGAGCAGGATGACGTCCGAACCCAGCGTGCGCTGGACCGCGCCGATAACCTGCGCGTCCGAGGGCAGGGCGGCATTGCTGGCGGCGGTCGCCTTGGCGGCTTCTTTCTGCCACTCGGCCTTGCCGGCCTTGGCATTGTCGGTCCAGCTTTCCGGCGCTTTCCAGCCGCTGACAGCCTCTGCCAATTCGGCAAGGCCTTCGCGTGCGTCGGCGACGAGGGGCAGGGCGCGGTGCTTGCCGGCATCGAATGCTTGGACGTTGAGGCCGATGATCGACTTCCGGGCCGCGCCGAACAGCGCCCAGGAGCCGGTGGTGAAATCCTGCAGGCGGGTGCCGATGGCGAGCACGAGATCCGCCTCGGCGGCGAGCCGGTTGGCGGCCTCCGTGCCGGTGACGCCGACAGCGGCCATGTTGAGTGCGTTGTCGTCGGGCAAGGCGGACTTGCCACCTTGCGTCTCGCAGACGGGGATGCCGGTCGCGGCCGAGAAGCGGGCGAGTTCTTCGCTGGCGCCGGAATAGAGCACGCCGCCACCGGCCACGATCAGCGGCTTCTTCGCAGATTTCAGGGCGTCGGCTGCGGCCTTGAGTTCGTCGCGATCGGAGCGGGGACGGCGCGGCGTCCAGAGGCGCTCGGTGAAGAAGCTCTCGGGGTAGTCATAGGCCTCGGCCTGCACGTCCTGGCAGAGCGCGAGCGTGACCGGCCCGCATTCGGCCGGGTCGGTCAGCACCTGCATCGTGCGGGTCAGGGCCGGGATGATCTGCTCGGGCCGGGTGATGCGGTCGAAATAGCGCGAGACGGGCTTGAAGCAGTCATTGGCCGAGATCGTGCCGTCGCCGAACGTTTCGACTTGCTGGAGCACCGGATCGGGTATGCGGTTGGCGAACACGTCGCCCGGTAGCAGCAGCACCGGCAGGCGATTGACATGGGCGAGTGCGGCGGCGGTGACGAGATTGGTCGCGCCGGGGCCGATCGAGGTGGTCGCGGCCATGAAGCGGCGGCGCATGTTCGCCTTGGCATAGGCGATGGCGGCATGGGCCATGGCCTGCTCGTTATGGGCGCGGAAGGTCGGCAGGCGTTCGCGCTCGTGCCAGAGCGCCTCGCCGAGGCCTGCGACATTGCCATGGCCGAAGATCGCCCAGACGCCGCCGAAGATCGGCAGGCGCCGCCCGTCGATCTCAGTCATCTGCGCGGCGAGATAGCGCGTCAGCGCCTGCGCCATGGTGAGGCGGATCGTGCGGGTCATGATGGTCTCCAAGCCGGAAAGCTATGCCGCCTTGCGGCCGCGGGTGGCAAGCCAGAGGCCGGTCAGCGCCTCGAAACGCTTGGCCATGTCGGCGATCGCCGCCTCGTCGTCGAGCTTGCCGGACAGCCAGCCTTCGGCCGCGCTCATGAAGATGGTGCGGCCGACGGCGAAGCCCTTGACGATGGGGGCTGAGGCCGTCGCGGCGAAGCCGGCCTCCAGCTCCTCGGCCGGGGCGTCGAGCCCGAGCAGCAGCACGCCGCGGCACCAGGGATCATGCTTGGCGATGGTCTTCTCGATCGCGGCCCAGGCGGCGGGGGAGGATTGCGGCTCCAGCTTCCACCAGTCCGGCTTGATGCCGAGCGCGTAGATCTCGTCGAGCGCCCGCGAAATCGTGTCGGGGCCGAGCGGGCCGTTCTTGCCGGCGATGATCTCGATCAGCAATTCGCGGCCGACCTTGCGCGCCGCCTCGAACAGGCCGCGCAGCTTCTCCTGCTGCTCGCGCTTCAGCTCCGCGGGGTCGTCCGGATGATAGAAGCAGAGCGCCTTGATGCAGTGATCGACCGGCCATTCCGGCAGGAGCGAGCCGATATCCTGGCTTACCTCGAAGCGCAGCGGGCGCGAGCCCGGCAACTCGACCGGACGGCCGAGCCAGGCGAAGGGATGGCGGGCGAATTCGAACATCGCCTCGCGGCCATGCTTCTCGTCGAGCAGCATGCCGTAGCCGGGGCGACCATCCGCGACGCGGGCGGCGGCCTGGACCGCCAGCACCTTGAACTCGCGGATACGGGCGGGCTCGGCGCCAGCCTTTGCGGCGAGGTCTTCGAGCTGCGAGCGATGGTCGCAGGCGAGCGCCATCAAAGAGGGAATGTCGCGGCGGCGCGTCGTCGCCCAGTGGATGTGGTTGATGTCCGCGTCCTTGCGCAGGGCGCGGTGCGGGCTGCCGTTTTTGAGGAAGTATTGCAGTTCCTCGAAGGTCGGGCTTTCCGGCGAGCAGAGCAGGCGCGAAACGGCAAAGGCGCCGCAGGCATTGGCCCAGGTCGCGGCGGTCTGGAGGCTTTCGCCGCCGAGCCAGCCGCGCAGGAAGCCGGACATGAAGGCGTCGCCGGCGCCCAAGACGTTGTAGACCTCGATCGGGAAGCCCTTGCCGACGATGCCCTCCTCGAGATCGTCGGGAATCGCGCCGTCATAGACGATGCAGCCCATCGGGCCGCGCTTGAGCACGATGGTGGCCGGCGTCAGCGCGCGGATCGTCTTCAGCGCCGGCAGCAATTCGCTCTCGCCCGAGGCGATCAGGACCTCTTCCTCTGTGCCGATGATGAGGTCGCAGCCGGGCAGGACCGTCTTCATCCGCTCGGAGACGGCCTGCGAGGCGATATAGCGGTTGTCGCCGGCATCGTGCCCGGCGAGGCCCCAGAGGTTGGGGCGATAGTCGATATCGAGCACGACCTTGCCGCCGTTGCCGCGCATCAGCTTCATAGCCTTGCGCTGCGCGGCCTCGGGGCCGGGCCGGGCGAAATGGGTGCCGGTGACGACGACGGCGCGGGCCTTGGCGATGAAGGCGGGGTCGATATCGCCTTCCTCCAGCGCCATGTCGGCGCAGTTCTCGCGGTAGAACAGCAGCGGGAACGACTTGTCGCTCTCGACCGAGAGGATGGCGAGCGCGGTCAGCCGTTCCGGATCGGTCTTGAGCCCGTCGAGGTTCACGCCCTCGCGGGCGAGCTGCTCGCGCAGGAAGCGGCCGAACTGCTCGTTGCCGACGCGGGTGAGCAGGGCCGAGCGCAGGCCGAGCCGGGCGGTGCCGATCGCGATATTGGCCGGGCAGCCGCCGACCGACTTGGCGAAGGAGGTGACATCCTCCAGCCGCGAGCCGATCTGCTGGCCGTAGAGATCGACCGAGGCGCGCCCGATGGTGATGACGTCGAGCGCGTGGCTCGATCCGCCGAGCGGTCCCGCCATGTCTTCCTCCCGGCAGCGATGATCATCGAAGCCGAGTGGCTCCGGTTGCGGGAATGAAATAATAATTCCAGTATTTCGTCAATGCGGAATATCTGTTCCTAAAGTTTTAGGTGGCCCCGCCACGACGGCCCTTGCCGCGCCCGGTCCGGCGGGCCTCGCCGACGCCGACAGCCAGCGCCATCGAGAGCGCCATGGTCGAGGCCAGCGTACGGAAGCCGCCGAAATCCGCCTCGGCGACTTCGAACCAGAGCTTGGCGATGCTGGCGAGCGGTGAGAAGGCGCTGTCGGTGATGGCGACGAGCGGCACGCCGCGCTCGGCGAGGCCGCGCGCATCCTCGACCGTGGCCGGCGCATAGGGCGAGAAGCTGATGACGAGGACGGCATCCTTCGGCGTGGCGAAGGCGATGATCTCAGGATCGAGGCCGGCGGCCGACTCGACGAGCTGGTTGCGGACTTCGAGCTTGCCGAGCGCATAGGCGAGATAGCTCGCCACCGGATAGGAGCGGCGCCGGGCGAGGATGTAGATCGTCTCGGCGCGGGCGAGCACGTCGATCGCACGGTCGAGCGTGTCCTCGTCGAGCGTGCGGCTCATCACGTCCAGCGACTTGCGCGAGGCGGTCAGGAAGCCGTCGAGGATGCGGTGGTTTCCGGCTGCCGTTCCGTCGCCGACGCGCAGCGTGTTGAGGCGTTCCTCATAGCTGGAATTGCGCTCGCGCAGCCGGGCGCGGAAGACGCCCTGCAGGCTGGTGAAGCCGTCGAAGCCGAGATGCTGGGCGAAGCGGATCAGTGTGGAGGGCTGGACGCCGGCCGAGACCGCGATGCTGGCGGCGGTGCCGAAGGCGATCTCGTCGGGATTGTCGAGGGCATAGGCCGCGATCTGGGCGATGCGCTTGGGCAGGCTCTCGCGCTGGGCGAGGATCGATGCGCGCAATTCGTCGAAGTCGCGCGGCAGTTCCGCAACGGCGGTTTCGCTCATCCTGAATTCCCGTTGCCGTCCCTGTTGCGACAGTTCTGGCAGCGAAGCGGAAATGGAGCAAGCGTTCCAGGGGAGGAATGAACGGTCGACGGTTAGGGCGCGTTCCAGTCTTCCCGTCATTCCGGGGCGGGCCACTGGCCCGAGCCCGGAATCCAGAGCCGATATCGTGCGGAAAGCAGGCTTCTATCGCGCGTTCCGTTTGGAAGGCGGCATCGGTTCTGGGTTCCGGGCTCATCGCTGCGCGATGCCCCGGAATGACGACGGAGCGAAACAATCAGCCCAGCGGCGCTGTCGTGCAGCTCTGGCCGCCATCGACCGGCAGGCAGACGCCGGTGATGAATTTCGCTTCGTCGGAGGCGAGGAAGACGGCCGCGTTGGCGATGTCCCAGGCGGTGCCCATCTTGCCCATCGGCACCTGCGCGTCGCGGGCCGCGACCATCTCCTCGACCGAGCCATATTGTGAGGAGATCTGCTTGTAGATCAGCGGCGTGTCGATCAGGCCTGGCATGATGCAGTTCGCCCGGATGCCCTGCCTGGCGTATTGCATCGCCAGCGCGACCGTCGCCTGGTTCACGGCCGCCTTCGTCGCGTAATAGGCGAAGTACGGATAGCCGGTCCAGCGGATGGCGGCGAGCGAGGAGATGTTGACGATGGCGCCGCCGCCACCCTTCAGCATCTCGGGGATCACGGCCTTGGCGCAGCGATAGACCGAGCCGAGATTAAGCTGGAGCGAGGCGTTGAACTGCTCCTCGGAGAGCTCGACCGGGCCGCCCATATGGGTCACGCCGACATTGTTGTGGAGGATGTCGATGCGGCCGAAATGCCGGGCGGTTTCGGCGACGCAGGCCTCGACCGAGGCGAGATCGGTGACATTGGCGGCAAGCGCCAGTGCGTTGCCGCCTTCGCTGGCAATGATCGCGGCGGTTTCCTCGGCGGCGTCGCGGTTCAGGTCGATACAGGCGACGCCGGCGCCTTCGCGGGCGAAGGCCACGGCCGCGGCCTTGCCATTGCCCCAGCCGGGGCCGGAGGAGCCGGCGCCGAAGACGATGGCGATCTTGCCCTTCAGCCGGTCGGCCATGGTGACTGGTCTCTCAAGGTCAGAAATAGGTGAGGGTCATCCCGGACAAGCGGCGAAGCCGCGCCGATCCGGGATCCATGCCTGAACTGTTCCGGCATGGATCCCGGGTCTCCGCTTCGCTCCGCCCGGGATGACCCGCGTGTGGTGGTGGCCGTGGATCAGCTCAGCGAGCTGCCGACCGCCTTCTCCAGGATCGCCCAGGCCTCGTCGCCGTACTTCTTCTTCCACTCGGCGTAGAAGCCGGCCTTGCGCAGCGCCTCGCGGAAGGCGTCGGCCTTGGTCTCGTTGATCGTCATGCCCTTCGAGGCGAGCTCGCCCTGAAGGCCGGCATTGAGCTTGGCGACGTCGTCACGCTCCAGCAGCGCGGCGGCGTTGATGTTCTTGGCGACGATGGCGCGAAGGTCTTCCGGCAGGCGCTCCCAGGCGCGGCGGTTGGCCAGGAACCAGAAGCCGTCCCACATGTGGTTGGTCAGCGAGAGGTACTTCTGGACTTCGAAGAGCTTGGCGGTCGCGATGATCGCGAGCGGGTTCTCCTGGCCGTCGACGACCTTGGTCTGCAAGGCGGTATAGACCTCGGCAAAGTTGATCGAGGCCGGAGCCGACTGGAAGGCGGTGAACATCGAGGTCCAGAGCGGCGAGACCGGCACGCGGATCTTGAAGCCCTTGAGGTCGTCGGGCGTGGCGACCGGGCCCTTGGACGAGGTGATCTGGCGGAAGCCGTTATCCCAGATCTTGTCCATGACGACGAGATTGGCCTTGTTGATCTGGCCGCGGACATAGGCGCCGAGCTCGCCGTCCATCGCCTTCCAGACGGCGTCGTAGTTCGGGAAGGCGAAGCCGATGCCGGAGAGCGAGGCGTTGGCGACCAGCGTCGACAGGATCAGCGGCGAGAGCGTGAAGAATTCGACGCCGCCCGAGCGGACCTGGCTCAGCATGTCGGTGTCGGAGCCGAGCTGGTTGTTCGGGAAGATCTGGATGTCGACCCGGCCGTTGGTCTCCTGCTTGATCTTCGCCACCGCCTCGTTGGCGCGGGCGTTCATCGGGTGCGCGACGGGCAGGTTGTTGGCGTACTTATAAGTGAACTCGGCGGCCTGGGCATTGGCGCGACCGATATGGAAGGTGCCGATCGCGGAAGCGGCGGCCGAAGCCTGGAGCAAAGTGCGGCGCGAGATGGTCATGAGCGTTTCTCCTCGGGGATTATCTGGTTTCTTGTTGTGAGTTTCACAGCACCCAGGTCGAGAGACCGGGCACCAGGGCGATGACGATAAGGCCGACGATCAGGGCGATGAGATAGGGCCAGATCGCGCCCATCGCCTCGTCCGGCGAGACGTTGCCGATCTTGCAGGCGATGTAGAAGCCGATGCCGATCGGCGGGGCCATCAGGCCGATATTCATCGCGGTGACCACGACCATCGCATAATGCACGTCGTTGATGCCGAGATTCTTGGCGATCGGGAACATCAGCGGCGCCATCAGCACGATTGCCGGCAGGCCTTCCAGCACGCAGCCGAGGATCATGAAGACGACGATGGTGACCGCCATGAAGGTGAGCCAGCCGCCGGGCAGGTTCGCCATGAAGGTGGCGAGGTCGCGGGCGAAGCCGGTCTGCGTCAGCGCCCAGGCCATGGCGAGCGCCGTGCCGAGAATGACCAGGATCGCGCCGGAGAGCGCCGCCGTCTCGACCAGCATCTGGTAGAATTTGCGCGGGCTGATGCCGCCATAGAGCACGATGCCGATGACCAGCGCGTAGAGGACTGCGATGGTCGAGACCTCGGTCGCGGTCGCGACACCGCCGCCGACCGCGGCGCGGATGATGAAGGGCAGGACTAGGGCCGGGGCCGCGACGAGCGCGACCTTGCCGATCACCGCGAGCGGGGCGCGGCGCACGCCCTTCATGTCCTCCGCCGCCGCCTTCCAGCGGGCGAGGCCGGCAAGCGCGACGAGGAGCACGCCGGCGATGACGAAGCCGGCGTTGAACAGCCCGGCGATCGAGACGCCGGCGACGGAGCCGAGCACGATCAGGACGATCGATGGCGGCACGGTGTCGGCCATGGCTGCGCCCGTCGAGAGCAGCGCGATCAGGTCCTTGGGCTTGTAGCCGCGCCGTTTCATCTCCGGGAAGAGAGCGGGGGCGACCGTCGCCATGTCCGAGACCTTGGAGCCCGAGATGCCGGAGACGAGGTAGAGCGAGCCTAGCAGCACATAGGACATGCCGGCGCGGACATGGCCGAGCAGCGATGCCAGGAAATCCACGATCGCCTTGCCCATGCCGGTGGCGTCGAGGATGCAGCCGAGCAGCACGAAGATCGGCACCGAGAGCAGGATGAGGCTCGACATGCCCTCGTCCATGCGCCCGATCATCACGATCATCGGGACATTGGTCGAGAAGGCGAGGAAGGCGAGCGTGCCCAGGCCGAAGCAGAAGGCGATCGGAACGCCCGCCACGAGGCAGGCGGCGACGACGCAGACCAGGAAGATCAGGATGTTGTAGTAGCCGAGGGTCTTCAGCGTCGGCCCCAGCAGCCAGAAGGCAAGGCCGAGCCCGCCGATGATCAGCACGGAAGCCGCGATATCCGCCGGGCGCCCGGTCTTGAAGGCATAGCGGATCGTCAACAGCAGCATCAGGGCGATGCCAAGGGCGATGCCCGAGACCCGCCAGCTGACGGGAATGTTGAGTGCAGCCGAAGTGACGTAGCTCTCTTCCACGGCGTAATCGATGGCCGGGTAGACCATCGCCGCCAGGAAGGCGGCAACGGCGACGAGCGCCAGTGTCTCGACGAATTCGCGCAGGCGCGGCGGCATCATGCCGACGAAGAGCGTCAGGCGCAGATGCTCGTTGCGATCGACTGCGATGGCGGCGCCGAGCATGGCGAGCCAGATGAAGGAAATCGAGGCGACCTCGTCGACCCAGACGAAGGGCAGCGAGAAGACATAGCGCGAGATCACGCCGAGCAGCAGCACGCCGATGATGAAGGCGACGAGGGCCGCTGCGACGACCTCGACCGGGCGCATGATGGCGGAGCCGGGGCGCGCGCCTTCGTTCTCGCTCAGGTTCTCGGGGATATGCAGCGTATCGACGACATCGGCCATGCGGCGGGCCTCAGATGCCGGTCGCGGGGCGCGATGCGCCCGCTGTGCAGGATGCCCTGAGGGCCATCGTTCCGTTCCTCCCTCCGCGCCGATCTTGTGAGGTCGTCGGCGTCGATTGCGGTCCACACTGTGAAAAGCCGGGCAGCGGGACGGGCGGCAGATTACACGAGGAGGGCGGCATTGCAATCCGCAAAGCACCCATCTACGGTTGGGAGATAAGAATAAGGTCCACATCATGGACCATCTGGAGGCGCGCTTGCCGCAGAATTCCATGCCGGAAGCCGGGTTGTCCGGCTCGCAGAGCGTCGACCGCGCTCTGGGGCTGCTCTCGCTGATCGGGCGGGAGCCGGCCGACGGCCTGCCGCTCGGCGAGATCGTCTCCGGCAGCGGGCTCAACAAGCCGACGACCCGGCGCCTGCTCATGGCCTTGATGCGGGCCGGGCTCGTCGAGCAGGAGCCGCAGACGCGGCGCTATTGCCTCGGCGAGGAGGCTTTCGTCCTCGGCGTGCTGGCGGCGCGGCGCCATGGCCTGCTCGAGATCGCCATGGACGGCCTGCGACGGCTCTCGGCCGAGACGCAGGATACGAGTTTCCTGACGGTGCGGCGCGAGAACTACGCGATCTGCCTGCATCGCGAGGAGGGGACCTATCCGGTCCGCACTCATGCGCTTCAAGCGGGCGACCAGCATCCGCTCGGCGTCGGCGCCGGCTCGCTCGCGATGCTGGCGGCGCTGCCCGACGACGATGTGGACCGGGTGATTGCGGCCAATGAAGCTGTGCTGCTGGCGCGCTATCCGGGCTTCGCGCCGGATGCCTTGCGGGCCGATGTCGCGGCGACGCGCGTGCGCGGATTCTCGCTCAATCCCGGCCGGCTCGTCGCCAGTTCATGGGGCATCGGGCGGGCCTTCCGCTATCCGGATGGCCGGGTCGCGGGGGCGCTGTCCATCGCCGCGATCGACAGCCGGATGACGCCTGGCCGGCAGGCCGAGGTTGCGGTGCCGCTGGCCCGCGAGGCCGAGCGGCTGGAAGCGCTGCTGGCCGAGATGTTCGTATCCAAACGGGCCGGCAGGCCCATGGCGGCCGCTGTGCCGCGATCCATCGAGACAGGGAGAGCCGCACGATGAGCTCTGCAAAACCAGCCCCGACCGGGGGCGTCGTGCCGATGACGCGGCGCGTGATGAACCTCGCCCATATCGCGACGCAGAATGCGCGGCGACTGCCCGCCCATCCCGCCTTCATCTGGGGCGAGAAGACCCTCGACTGGGCCGAGATCGATGCGCAGGTTTCGGCGCTGGCCGCGGGTTTGCGGGCGCGCGGCATCGGCAAGGGCGACCGCCTGCTCGTCCATTCCAAGAATTGCGACGCGATGTTCGTCTCGATGTTCGCGACCTTCCGGCTCGGCGCCGTCTGGGTGCCCACCAATTTCCGCCTGCTGCCCGACGAGGTCGCCTATCTCGCTACGGCCTCCGGCGCCAAGGGCTTCCTCTGTCATGGCGATTTCCCTGAGCATGCGGCGGCGGTCGCGGCTGCGAGCCCGGCGCCGGAATTCACCTGGCGGATCGGGGAGGGCGCTTTCGGCGAGGACGAGGTCGGCGCGGTCATCGCGCGCCATCGCGGCGAGAAGGTCGATAACGCTGCAGTCGAACATGACGATCCCTGCTGGTTCTTCTTCACCTCCGGCACGACGGGACGCTCCAAGGCTGCGGTGCTGACCCATGGCCAGATGGGCTTCGTCATCACCAACCATCTCTGCGACCTCGTGCCGGGCTCGACCGAGAAGGACGCATCGCTGGTGGTGGCGCCGCTCTCGCATGGCGCGGGCGTGCATCAACTGATGATCTCTGCACGCGGCGCGACCTCGATCCTGCTGCCGACCGAGCGCTTCGATATCGACGAGGCCTACCGGCTGATCGCGAAGCACCGGATCAGCAACATCTTCACCGTGCCGACGATCCTGAAGATGCTGGTCGAGCATCCGGCCGTGGACCAGCACGATCATTCCAGCCTGCGCTACATCATCTATGCGGGCGCGCCGATGTATCGCGAGGACCAGAAGGCGGCGCTCAGGAAGCTCGGCAAGGTGATCGTGCAGTATTTCGGACTGGGCGAGGTGACCGGCAACATCACCGTGCTGCCGCCCGCCCTGCACGAGCCCGATGACGGGCCGAATGCCCGCATCGGTACCTGCGGCTTCGAGCGCACGGGCATGCAGGTGCAGATCCAGGACGATGAGGGGAAAGAGGTCGAGGCCGGCGTGCAGGGCGAGATCTGCGTGATCGGGCCGGCCGTCTTCGCCGGCTATTACGACAACCCGGAAGCCAATGCGAAGTCGTTCCGCAACGGCTGGTTCCGCACCGGCGACCTTGGCCACATGGACGAACAGGGCTTCGTCTACATCACCGGCCGGGCCTCGGACATGTACATCTCCGGCGGCTCGAACATCTATCCGCGCGAGATCGAGGAGAAGATCCTGACCCATCCGGCGATCGCCGAGGTCGCCGTGCTCGGCGTGCCCGATCCGGTCTGGGGCGAGATCGGCATCGCGGTCTGCGTCAACCGGCCGGGCCAGAACGCGACGGAAGGCGAGATTGCGGATTTCCTCGGGCCGAAGATCGCCCGCTACAAGATGCCGAAGCGCTTCCTGTTCTGGGATGCCTTGCCAAAATCGGGCTATGGCAAGGTGCCGAAGCGCCTCGTCAAGGACGAGCTGGAGAAGCGCGGCGAGCTCGACTTCCTGAAGGGGAAGGCGTCGTGAGGCGCATCCAGCAGCCCGGCACCGGCACGCCCGAGCGCATCCAGTGGGTGGAATGCCGTGGGCGGGCCTTCTCGCTGACGCTGCCTGGCGGCGTGCCATTGCTGGAGGCCGCGAGGAGCGGCTTCGCGGCCGAGGGTTTCGCCTCGGGCGTGGTGAAGCTCGACGGACTGAAGCTTGCTTCCTTCGCCTATGTGATGCCGGCGCTGTCGAAGACGCCGGAGCATGCGGCCTTCTACAGCGAGACGTTTCGGCCTGAGGGCGGAGCGCGGATCGAGGTCGGCGCGATGACCTTCGGCCAGCGCGACGGGGCGCCGTTCTTCCATGCGCATGCGCTTTGGGTGGAGGGCGATGGCAAGCGCAGCGGTGGGCATATCCTGCCGGACGAGACGACGGTCGCCGAGACGATCACGCTGCAGGCGGTCGGGCTCGACGGCGCGGCTTTCACGGCCGAGCCGGATAGCGAGACCCATTTCAAGCTGTTCGGACCGGTCGCGGCGGCATCGGGCGGCGCGGGAGAAGGGCGATTCTTCGCGTTGCGGGTGAAGCCGAATGTCGATTTCTGCGGAGCGCTGGAAGCGTTCTGTGCGGAGCGCGGGATTGGCGAGGCGGTCATCCATGGCGGGGTCGGCTCGACCATTGGCGCGCGGTTCGTCGATGGCGGCGTGGTCGAGAATTTTGCGACGGAGGTCGCGATCACGGACGGACGGATCGTGGCCGGCGCCGGTGGATTCGAAGCGGTGATCGATGTCGCGCTGGTCGACTATAGCGGCGCGCTGGCGAGTGGGCGGTTGGTTCGGGGCGACAACCCGGTGCTGATGACCTTCGAACTGGTGCTGGAGGCGCGCTGACGCGGCGCCGCGTCAAACCAAAAGGGCGCAGTCATCCCGGACAAGCGGCTTCAGCCGCGCCGATCCGGGATCCATGCCGGAGCCCATCCGGAATAGGTTCAGGCATCGATCCCGGGTCTGCGCTTCGCTCCGCCCGGGATGACAGGGAGGTTGAGTTTACCCGCCCTTCTGCTTCGCGATCTCCCGATTCCGCAGATCCTTGCGCATGATCTTGCCGGTTGCGGTCAGCGGCAATTCCGTCACGAACTCGACCTCGCGCGGGTACTGGTAGGCTGCCAGCCGGTCGCGGACGAAGGCCTGGATTTCGGTCGCCAGGTCCGCCGTCGGCGTCACATCCGGCTTCGGCAGGACGAAGGCCTTGACGATCTCGGTGCGGACGGGATCGGGCACGCCGACGACCGCGACCATCAGCACCGCTGGATGGCGGATGATGCAGTCCTCGATATCGCCCGGCCCGATGCGGTAGGAGCCCGAGGAGATGATGTCGTCGTCGCGGCCCTGGAACCAGAAATAGCCGTCTTCGTCGCGGGCTCCGCTGTCGCCGGTGACGAGCCAGTCGCCGATGAATTTCGCCGCCGTCGCCTCGGGCTGGTTCCAGTATTCCAGCATCATCACCGGATCGGGCCTGTTGACCGCGATCAGCCCCTGCTCGCCATCAGGCAGTTCGCGGCCCTCGGGGGAGATCACTGCGACGCGATGGCCGGGCACGGCGCGGCCCATCGAGCCGGGCTTCACGGGATAGAGGCTCGCGCAGTTGGCGACGAGCAGGTTCGCTTCGGTCTGGCCGTAGAATTCGTTGACCGGGAAGCCGAAGGTCTCGCGGCTCCAGTCGAGCATATCGGCGCCGAGCGTCTCGCCGCCGGTGCCGATCGAGCGCATCGCGTAGCCGAAGCGCTGGGGATCGCGGACCTGCCGCATCAGCTTCAGCGCGGTCGGCGGCAGGAAGGCGTTGCGGACCTTGTGCTTGTTCATCAGGGCGAAGGCGGCCTCGGGATCGAACTTGCGGGCGCGCGATGCCAGCACCGGCACGCCGCAATAGAGGCTCGGCAGCAGCACATCGAGCAGGCCGCCGATCCAGGCCCAGTCCGCTGGGGTCCAGAACAGGTCGCCCGGCTGGGGGAAGAATTCCTGCGGCAATTGCACGCCCGGCAGATGGCCGAGCAGGACGCGATGGGCATGCAGCGCGCCCTTCGGCTTTCCGGTGGTGCCGGAGGTGTAGATGATCACGGCGGGGTCGTCGGCGCGCGTATCGGCGGTGGTGAAGCTGTCGGATGCCTTCGCCATCTCCGTCTCGAAATCGAGATGGCCGGCGCCGCCGACGACGAAGATCTTGCGCAGGTTCGGGAGGGCGTCGCGGATCGCCTCGACCTTGCCGATGTTCTCCGCGTCGGTGACCAGCACGCTGGCGCCGCTATGGCCGAGGCGGTGTTCCAGCGCCTCCGGACCGAACAGGATGAAGAGCGGCAGGGCGATCGCGCCGCGCTTATAGGCCCCGAGATGGGCGATCGCGGTCTGCGGCGATTGCGGCAGCAGGATGCCGACGCGCTCGCCCGGCCCGATGCCGTGAGCGCGAAGCAGGTTGGCGAAGCGGTTCGAGGCGCGGGCGAGATCGTCGAAAGAGAGCGTCGCGACCGTGCCACCGTCCTCCTCGAAGATCAGCGCCGGCTTGCCGCTGCCGTCGGCATGGGCATCCGAGCAGGCGGTGCCGATGTTGAAGCGCTCGGGGATGCGCCAGGCGAAGCGGCGCAACGTCTCGTCATAGGTATCGCCGCGTTCGAGCATGTCCTCACCAAGGCATTGTCGCAAGCGGGAGTTAGAGCCTTCATGCGGTCGCTCGGCAAGGTGCTCGCCCATTGTTTGCATGCACCTGCCGTTGCGGGAACCCGCGCCCCGTCCGGGCGTTCAGCCGCGGCGCCTGTGAGAAAGAAACCCGATGCCCCTACCGGCCTTGAACGCGCTTAACTTCTTCATGGCCGATGTCAGGGACGGGCTCGGCCCCTTCCTCGGGGTCTATCTGCAGGAGAAGGGCTGGGGGCCGCAGGAGATCGGCTTCGTCATGACGGTCGGGGGGCTCGCCGGCATGGTGGCAACCACGCCGCTCGGTGCCTTCGTCGATGCGACGCGCGCAAAGCGCGCGGTGATGATCGTCGCTTCCATCGCCGTCATCGCGTCGAGCCTGACGATGCTCTACGTTCCGAACCTCTCCGTGACGCTCGGCGCGCAGATCGTCCAGGGCATTGCCGGCGCCATCATTGCGCCGGCCATCGCCGCGATCACGCTCGGGCTCGTCCGGCAGGCCGGGTTTGCCGAGCAACTCGGCCGCAACGAGGCTTTCAACCACGGCGGCAACATGTTCGCCGCGCTAGCGGGCGGCGGGCTCGGCTATGTCTTCGGCTTGCAGGCGGTGTTCTGGTTCATGGCGGCGATGGCGGTCGGCGCGATCGCCGCGACGCTGGCGATCCCGGCTTCGGCGATCGATCACGATGCCGCACGCGGTCGCGAGGCTGCCGATGTGGAGGCGCACGAAGGCTCGGGCTGGCGCGTGCTGCTGACCTCCGGGCCGCTGCTGGTCACTGCGCTGGTGATGCTGCTCTTTCATCTCGGCAACGGTGCCATGCTGCCGCTGCTGGGACAGGCTATCGTCGCCCGCGGCGAGGGCGACCCCAGCGCGGCGACGGCGCTGACTGTGGTCGTGGCGCAGCTCACCATGATCCCGATGGCCCTGATCGCTGCGAGGCTGGCGCAGAAGCAGGGCTACTGGATCGTCATCGTACTGGCGTTGGTGGCGCTGCCGCTGCGCGGCCTGATCGCGGCGAGCTTCGAAGGGTATTGGGTCGTTGTTCCCGTGCAGATCCTCGATGGTGTCGGCGCCGGACTTCTCGGCGTGGCGCTGCCGGGGCTGGTGGCGGGCATCCTGCGCGGCAGCGGCCATTTCAATGTCGGGCTGGGCGCCGTGATGACCGTGCAGGGCATCGGCGCATCGCTGAGCCCGACGCTCGGCGGATCGGTCGCTGAAGCCTATGGATATCCGGCGGCGTTCCTGGCGCTGGGGGGCACTGCGATTTTTGCGCTAGTCCTCTGGCTTGTGGCGACGCTGGCTTTCGATGGAAGATGGGCGCGAAGGCCAGCCGGAATCACGCCGGCGGAACCGCAGGCCTTTGCCGCATAGCCTTTCGGGCAGGGTCGATCCCGTGCGGCTTGCTGCAAGGATCATCCGAATGACCAAGCCGATCTGGGTCGAGGCCGCGATCAACGGCCCCTGGGGCAAGGAGCGCCAGCCCGGCATTCCGATCAGCATTCCCGATATCGTCGCGGACGGCATTGCCGCCGTGGAGGGGGGCGCGGCGATCGTGCACCTGCATGTCTACGACATGGCGACCGGCCGCCAGCGCGACGACTGGGAGCTCTATGCCCAGGCGATCGAAGGCATCCGTGCCAAGGTCGATGCGATCGTCTATCCGACGATCCCGATCCTGGGTTCGGGCTATGCCGGCGACATGATCGGCTCCGGCCGCTACACCCATCTCGAAGAGCTTGCGAAGCGCGGGCTTGCCGAATGGGGCGTGCTCGACCCCGGCTCGTGCAACTGGACGACTTTCGCCGGCATCCCGCAGGGCGAGGCCGGCTTCATCTACCAGAATCCCGGCGAGCATATCCGCGAGGGGATGGAGGTGGCTGAGCGCCACAAGGTCCATCCGAGCTATGCGATCTACGAGCCCGGCTTCACGCGGCTCGGCGCAGCCTTGGCCAAGGCCTATCCGGGCATACCGATGCCGATCTACCGGTTGATGTTCTCGGATGCTTTCGCCTGGGGCTTTCCGCCGCGCGAATGGGCGCTGGAGGCCCATCTCAGGCTGCTCGCCGAGGATGCGCCCGAGGCGCCGGTGATGATCGCCGGGCTCGGTGTCGATCTCAGAGAGCTGATCGGCCCGGCCGTGGCGCGGGGCGTCCATGTCCGCGGCGGGCTGGAGGATGCGCCCTTCGGCTGCGACAAGACGAATCGTGAATTGATCGCGGACACCGTCCGCCTGGTCGAGGCTGCCGGGGGAAAGCCCGCCACAGCGGCCGAGGTGCGGGACTGGCTGTCGCGACAGGCCAAGGGAGAGGCGCTGTGAGCTTGCGCGATAAACTGCTTGAACGGTTCCTGCGCTATGTTGCGATCGAGAGCCAGAGCGACATGAAGGCGACGAGCCTGCCGAGCACGCCGGGCCAGCAGGTTCTGGCGGCGCTGCTGGCGGAGGAGTTGCGCGCGCTCGGGCTGGAGAATGTCGTCATCGACGACCACGCCACGGTGACGGCGCTGAAGCGCGGCACGAAGGCGGGCGCGCCGCGCATCGGCTTCATCGCGCATGTCGATACGGTCGATGTCGGCCTGTCGCCGGTGGTCAAGGCGCAGGTGCTGCGGTTCGCGGGCGAGGATCTCTGCCTCAATGCGGAGAAGGACATCTGGCTGCGTGTCGCCGAGCATCCGGAGATTGCTCCCTACAAGGGCAACGAGATCGTCTTCAGCGACGGCACCAGCGTGCTCGGCGCCGACAACAAGGCGGCGGTCGCGATCGTGATGACGCTGCTGGCGGAGCTGCGGCCCGAGGACGAGCATGGCGACATTCTCGTCGCCTTCGTGCCGGACGAGGAGATCGGCCTGCGCGGCGCCAAGGCGCTCGATCTCGCCCGGTTCGACTGCGATTTCGCCTATACGATCGACAGCTGCGAAGTCGGCGAGGTCGTCTGGGAGAATTTCAACGCGGCCATGGCCGAGATCGTCTTCACCGGTGTCACCGCCCATCCGATGTCGGCGAAGGGCGTGCTGGTGAACCCGATCCTGATGGCGCAGGATTACATGGCCGCCTTCGACCGGGCGCAGACGCCGGAGAATACGGCCGGCCGCGATGGCTATACCTGGTTCGTCGAGATCGTCGCCAATGCGGCGGAAGCGGTGCTGCGGGCCAATATCCGCGATTTCGACAAGGCCTCCTTCGCCGCGCGCAAGCGCCGGATCGGCGAGGTCGCGGCGGAGATCGCCAAGCGCTACCCGACCGGGCGCGTCACCTCGGAGGTGACGGATGTCTACGGCAACATCGCCGATAGCCTTGGCGAGGACCGGCGCTCGGTCGACCTGCTGATGGCGGCGCTATCCGAGTTGCAGATCACGCCGAAGCTGATCCCGATGCGGGGCGGCACGGACGGCGCGGCGCTCTCGGCGCGCGGGTTGCCGACGCCGAATTTCTTCACCGGCGCGCATAATTTCCACTCGCGCTTCGAATTCCTGCCGCTGCCGGCCTTCGAGACCTCCTATGAGGTCGCGCGGCGCATCTGCCTGCTCGGGGGGCAGGGCGCCTAGCGCCACACGGTTGTCATTCCGGGGCGTGCCACAGGCACGAACCCGGAACCCACGACCGGGTGAGACATCGCGTGTGCGGTTGCCGCTCGCCCAGTCGTGGGTTCCGGGTTCTTCGCTTTGCGAAGCCCCGGAATGACAAGGAAGCGCCCAGCGCGGCTTGTCGCATTGGCGCTGGCGTGGTCAGCACCTACATGAGGGGGGCAGGAACAGCGAAAGCACGATCCGCATGTCCGAACGCGACGCCGAAGCCAACCGATTCTCCGCCCGCGCGGCGCGCTATGCCCGCGTCGGTGCCAATGTCGGCGGGGTCGCGGCCCGGATCGCGGGTGCCAGGCTCTTCGGCGTCGAGGGGCGCGATGCCTCCAATGCCGAGGCGCTGGCCAGGGCGCTGGGCGGGCTGAAGGGCCCGATCATGAAGGTGGCGCAGCTCGTCGCCACCATCCCCGATGTCGTGCCGCCGGAATACGCCGCCGAATTGCAGAAGCTGCAATCGCAGGCGCCGCCGATGGGCGCGGCCTTCGTCAAGCGGCGGATGATGGCCGAGCTCGGCGCCAACTGGCGCGAGCGCTTCGGCGAATTCGACCTGAAGCCGGCGGCGGCGGCCTCTCTCGGACAGGTCCATCGCGCGACGACGCTGGACGGCACCGCGCTCGCCTGCAAGCTGCAATATCCCGATATGGAATCGGCTGTCGAAGCCGATATCGCGCAGCTGGAGGTGCTGTTCTCGCTGCACCGGCGCATGGGCGCGGTGATCGACACCACCGAGATCGCCAAGGAGATCGGCGCCCGCATCCGCGAGGAACTCGACTATCGCCGCGAGGCCAAGCATGCCGCGCTCTATCAGGCGATCCTGTCAGACACATCAGAGGTGCGCGTGCCGGCGCTCGAGCCGGGGCTGTCGACCGGGCGGCTTTTGACGATGCACTGGCTCGACGGCAGCCCGATCCTCTCGCACAAGCAGGACGGGCAGGCGGTGCGCGACCGGATCTCGACCGCGATGTTCAAGGCATGGTGGCGCCCGTTCAGCCATCACGGCGTCATCCATGGCGATCCGCATCTCGGGAACTATACGGTGTTCTCGGAAGGCGGTGAGCCTGAAGGCATCAACCTCCTCGACTATGGCTGCATCCGCATTTTCCCGGAGAGCTTCGTCGGCGGCGTGGTCGATCTCTACAAGGGCCTGCGCGATGGCGAGGAGGCCCGCGTCGTCCACGCCTACGAGACCTGGGGCTTCAAGGGGCTGACCAAGGAGCTCGTCGACACCCTGAACATCTGGGCGCGCTTCATCTACGGGCCGCTGCTGGAGGACCGGGTCAGGCGCATCGCCGAGGGGGTCAGCCCGGCCGAGTACGGCCGCAAGCAGGCTTTCCAGGTGCATCAGGCGCTGAAGGCGCGCGGGCCGGTGACGGTGCCGCGCGAATTCGTCTTCATGGACCGCGCCGCGATCGGGCTCGGCGGCGTCTTCCTGCATCTCGACGCCGAACTCAATTTCCACCGGCTGTTCGAAGCGGAGATCGAGGGATTTTCGGTGGAGGGCGTCGCGCAGCGGCAGGGCGCGGCGCTGATCGCTGTGGGCTTGAAACCTTAACCAGCGCGGATCAGTCGTCCCCGCCGCCGCAATCTCCGCCGCCGTCGTCGCCGAAGCCCCCGCTCCCTCCGTCGCCGCTGCCGGAGCTGCGGCGCCATGCGGCGATCTCCTCATCATCGCGTTTCGTCTGCGCGCGCCTCGGCGAACCAGCGCTTTGCCTTCTCGTGAAGGGCCGGGTCCAGGTTCAGGAGGTGATCCTTCGCCGCTTGCCTGCCCCGCTCGTCCAATGGCGTCTCCTGTCGCTGATCCAAGCATAGGCGGATCCATCGAGCGGCGCTGCAGCGGGCACGAGACGGCGTTAATGGGGCGATGAATCCGCTGGTAAGAGGAAAATTCCTCTATCTAAATCGATTGAAAATCGCTTTTTCCTGCGCTAGAGACAGGTGGTGCTGGCTGCGACGCCATACTCCACGGTTGCCGCAAGCTGCCGCGTTGCCCGTGCGTCGCGGGTGCGCTACAGGCTTAGAGAGACTGTGTCTTTTTCAGGATCGAGACCATGGCCGACCACGCCCATCACGCCGAAACCCCCGCGATGGACTATCCCGAGCATGAGCGGACCTATACCGGTTTCGTGCATTTCGCCGAAGTCGGGACGGTGGCCTGCCTGGCTATCGTCACGGCGCTCGCCGTCGGCGGCACCAAGCATGCCTGGGGCACGGCGCTGATCGGCACGCTGCTCGCCGTTCTCGGCACGGGCGTCGGCATCGCCGCCCCCTCGATCTCCTGGCGCGCGCCCCTCGTCTCCCTCGTGCTGATGCTGCTGGCGCTGCTCCTGCTCTGACCGTCTCCCTATAACGCCGGAAAGGCCTGTCCTCGCCATGCGCATTGCTGTCCCAGCCGAAACGCAGGGGGCGGAAACCCGCGTCGCAGCGACGCCGGAGACCGTCCGCAAGTTCAAGGGCCTCGGGGCCGAGGTCGTGGTCGAGACGGGGGCGGGCAAAGCCTCCGGCATTCTCGATGCGGAGTATGAGGCAGCAGGCGCGGCGATCGCGAAAACGGCGGCGGAGGCGCTCGCCGGCGCGAACATCGTGCTGAAGGTTCGCCGTCCGGGCGAGGCCGAGATCGCCGGTCTGCCGGCTGGCGCGCTCGTCGCCGCGACGATGGACCCCTATGGCAACGAGGCGCAGGTCGCGGCGCTGGCCAAGGCCAATGTCGCTGCCTTCGCGATGGAATTCATGCCACGCATCACCCGCGCGCAGGTGATGGACGTGCTGTCCTCGCAGGCCAACCTCGCCGGCTATCGTGCGGTGATCGATGGTGCCGCCGAGTATGGCCGGGCGCTGCCGATGATGATGACGGCGGCCGGCACCGTGCCGGCGGCGCGCATCTTCATCATGGGCGTCGGCGTCGCCGGCCTGCAGGCGATCGCGACGGCACGCCGCCTCGGCGCGATCGTGACCGCGACCGACGTGCGCCCCGCCACCAAGGAACAGGTCGAATCGCTCGGCGCCAAATTCCTCGCCGTCGAGGACGAGGAGTTCAAGCAGGCGCAGACCGCCGGCGGCTACGCCAAGGAGATGTCCGGGGAGTACCAGGCGAAGCAGGCGGAGCTGACCGCCAGCCACATCGCCAAGCAGGACATCGTCGTCACCACCGCGCTGATTCCGGGCCGTCCGGCCCCGAAGCTGATCTCGGCGGCGATGGTCGAGAGCATGAAGCCTGGTTCCGTGATCGTCGACCTCGCGGTCGAGCGCGGCGGCAATTGCGAGCTGGCCAAGCCCGGCGAAGTCGTGATCACCGATAACGGCGTCAAGATCGTCGGCCATCTCAACGTGCCCGGCCGCCTGCCCGCGACCTCGTCGGCGCTCTATGCCAAGAACCTCTTCGCCTTCGTCGAGACGCTGATCGACAAGGCCGAGAAGAAGCTCGCGGTGAACTGGGACGACGAGCTGGTCAAGGCGACCGCCCTGACGAAGGACGGCGCCGTCATCCATCCGAATTTCGCGCCGAAGGCCTGAGCGTAAGGAATTCCGACCATGGCAACTCCCTCCACCGAACAGGCTCTCGAACAGGCCCGCAACGCGGCGGCGCTTGCCAAACAGGCGGCCGAGCTCGCCGAACGCTATGCCGACCAGGCCGCGGCCGCGGCCAGCATCGCGACCGGCGGCGTCGATCCGACGGTCTTCCGCCTCGCGATCTTCGTGCTCGCCGTCTTCGTCGGCTATTATGTCGTCTGGTCGGTGACGCCGGCGCTGCATACGCCGTTGATGTCGGTCACCAATGCGATCTCTTCCGTCATCGTCGTCGGCGCCTTGCTGGCGGTCGGCGTCGAGACCCTGCCTGCGCTCGGCGACGGGCCGATCTGGGCCAAGGTCTTCGGCTTCCTCGCGCTGATCCTGGCTTCGGTGAACATCTTCGGCGGCTTCCTTGTCACCGAGCGCATGCTCGCGATGTACAAGAAGAAGGGCTGATCGCCGTGGCCGCGAACCTGTCAGCCCTGCTCTACGTCGTCTCCGGCGTCCTCTTCATCATGGCCCTGCGTGGCCTGTCGCACCCGACGACCTCGCGGCAGGGCAACCGCTACGGCATGATCGGCATGGCGATCGCCATCGTCACGACGGTGGTGTTCTTCCCGCCGTCCGGCTTCTCCGGCTGGCTGCTCGTCATGCTCGGCATCGCGATCGGCGGCGGCATCGGCGCCTTCATGGCCAAGCGCGTGCAGATGACGCAGATGCCGCAGCTCGTCGCCTTCTTCCACTCGCTGGTCGGCCTTGCCGCCGTGCTGGTGGCGGCGGCGGCGCTCTATGCGCCCGAGGCCTTCGGCATCGGGCATACCGGCTCGATCAAGGGCGCCAGCCTGTTCGAGATGGCGCTCGGCGTCGCCATCGGCGCGGTCACCTTCACCGGCTCGATCATCGCCTTCCTCAAGCTCGACGGGCGGATGAGCGGCAAGCCGATCATGCTGCCGCAGCGTCATGGCATCAATATCGGGCTCGGCATCGCGCTCGTGGTGCTGCTCGCGGTCTTTATCAAGAGCGAGAGCCACACCGTCTTCTGGATGATCGTCGCGGTCTCGCTGGTGCTCGGCGTGCTGCTGATCATCCCGATCGGCGGCGCCGACATGCCGGTCGTCGTCTCGATGCTGAATTCCTATTCCGGCTGGGCTGCCGCCGGCATCGGCTTCACGCTCGGCAACATGGCGCTGATCATCACCGGCGCGCTGGTCGGCTCGTCTGGCGCGATCCTGTCCTACATCATGTGCAAGGCGATGAACCGGAGCTTCATCTCCGTCATCCTCGGCGGCTTCGGCGGCGACGATGCCGCGGCGGGCGCGGGCGGCGCGGTCGAGGCCCGCCCGGTCAAGCAGGGCTCGTCCGACGACGCCGCCTACATCATGAAGAACGCCGCCAAGGTCATCATCGTGCCGGGCTACGGCATGGCGGTGGCGCAGGCGCAGCACACGCTGCGCGAGATGGCGGATCTGCTCAAGAAGGAAGGCGTCGAGGTCAAATACGCGATCCATCCGGTCGCGGGCCGCATGCCCGGCCATATGAACGTGCTGCTGGCCGAGGCCAACGTGCCCTATGACGAGGTCTTCGAGCTCGAGGATATCAACTCGGAATTCGGCCAGGCCGACGTCGCCTTCGTCATCGGCGCCAACGACGTGACCAACCCGGCCGCCAAGACCGACAAGTCCTCGCCGATCTACGGCATGCCGATCCTCGATGTCGAGAAGGCCAAGACCGTGCTCTTCATCAAGCGCGGCATGGCGGCGGGCTATGCCGGCGTCGAGAACGAGCTGTTCTTTCGCCCCAACACCATGATGCTCTTCGGCGACGCCAAGAAGGTCACCGACGAGATCGTCAAGGCGATGGCGCACTGAGATCGACCCGGGCGGTTCTGCCGCCCGGAACCGGCGCTGGCTTATGGTTTGATCGCCGGTCTCAGGCCGCCAGGATCAGGCAGCCGAAGCGCCAGCCGTTCGACCAGCGGACCTCGGCGCGCACCTCGCCGCGATCGGGCAGCTCGACGCTGACGATCGAGCCGACGAGGACGGTCTCCTCCGCCTCGGCCATGAAGCCCGCATCCGAGATGTTTCCGAGCCTGGCGAAAAGCTCGCGCCCGGCATGGTCGACCACGGTGATGTCGGCCGTGCAGTCCCAGCGTGCCGGGCGGTCGACATGCTTGTACTCCGTTGCTGCCATCATCGGTGCAATCCCCCTTGCCATTGTGCGGCCAAGATTGGCGCAAGAGCTTTCCGCCGGCTTAAAGCCGGCACGAGAGTTGTCCGGACATGACGTTTCACGTCCGGAAAGGTGTTCGACTGGCGCTTCAGGTGATCTCGGGACGAAACGGCACGGGCATGTATCGGATCTTCAAGCTTCTGGCCCTGGGCTGCCTCCTGGCCTATCTCGGCGTGCTGGCGACGCTCTATGCCAGGCAGCGCGAGATGATGTATCCGCGCGATCCGGCACGGGCCAAGATCGCCTCGGCCGGGTTGGCCGCCGCCGAGGAGGTGAGCGTCGCCACGGCCGATGGCGAAAGGCTCGTCGCCTGGGTGGTGCCGCCGCGCGCCGGCAAGCCTGTCGTTCTCTACTTTCACGGCAATGCCGGCAATCTCGGGCGCACCGGGCGGATCGAGCGCTTCCGGGGGCTCACCGAGGATGGCACGGGGCTCTTCGCCGTCAGCTATCGCGGCTATGGCGGCTCCACCGGCATGCCGAGCGAGGAGGGGCTGCTGCAGGATGCAAGGGCGGCCTATGGCGCCGCCGCGGCGCGTTTCGGTGCGGGACAGCTGATCGGATATGGGGAGTCACTGGGCACCGGCGTGGTGCTGAAGCTGGCTGCGGAGGTGCCGCTCCAGGCGGTGGTTCTGGAGGCGCCCTATCGTTCGACCCTGGCGGTGGCGCAGGGGCTCTATCCCTACCTCCCGCTCGGCCTGGTGATGAAGGACCAGTTCCGTTCCGACGCGGTCATCGCCCGGGTCCGGGCGCCGCTGCTCTTCCTGCATGGCGAACGCGACCAGGTCATCCCCTTCGCGCAGGGGCTGCAGCTCTATGAGCTCGCGAATGCGCCGAAACGCTTCCTGCGCTTTCCGGCGGGGCGGCATTCGGACCTGCCGCGCTACGGATCGATCGGCGAGATCAGGCGCTTCCTGGCGGATGTCGTCGCGGGCGCCATCGCGGGAGCGGAGAGTCGGACGATCGGGGAGGGCGCGCGTTCCTGACGGCGCCCTCTGTTCGGGTCAGCTCCGGAAGAAGCCGCCGCCACCGCCACCCAGGCGTGACGATCCCGCACGGGCCTGGGCATTGTTGCCGTCGATGGCGAGCGCGCGCTGATAGGCTTCGGAGGCCTCGGCCTTCTTGCCGAGCTTCTCGAAGGCGAAGCCGCGGCCGGCCCAGGCATCGGCATTGCGATTGTCGACATTGAGCGCGGCGGTGAAGTCTTCCTGCGCGGCGTCGTACTTGCCGAGGACGTTCAGGCTCTGCCCGCGCGCGATATAGGGCGGGGCCGTGTAGGGGTTGCGATCGATCACCGAGTCGAAATCGGTGACGGCATGCTGATGCTGGCCTTCCTTCTGGTAGACGAGGCCGCGGGCATGGAAGGCTTCCGCCGATTCCGGGTTGAGGCGGATGGCGGTGTTGAGATCGGCCAGCGCCTGCTGGCTGTTGCCCTGCTGGCGCAGCAGGTTGGCGCGCGCGATATAGGCCGGTGCATAGTTCGGATTGGCGGTGGTGGCGCGGTTGAAATCGGCCAGGGCCGAATCGGCACGGCCGCTCTGTCGCAGCGCGAGGCCGCGATTCGTGTAGGCCGAGGCGAGGTTCGGATCGAGCTGCACCGCCTTGGTGAAATCCCCGATCGCATCCGAGAAGCGGCCGACGCGGGCATAGGCCGCGCCGCGGGTGTTGTAGGCGCCGGGATCGTTCGGGTTGCGCGAGATGACGTCGCTCAGCGAGCCGATATTGACGCTGGCATCGGCGGTGTCGCGCGTGTCGAGCTCGGCGACGGCGGGCTGGGAGCCGAGATTGGAGACGGTGTCGCACCCCGCGAGCGCCAGCGCGATGCCGGCTGCGGCCAACCAGTTACTGCCTCGGATCATGCTCTGCCTCATCGGTTCCGTGCCTCGCCTGCCGCGATGCCCCCCGATTTCGGGAGATGGCCGGTCTTTCGGCTGTCGCGGCGTGATCGCGCTCCCCAACCGCAGCGCCCTATCGGAGAAAACGCCCGAAACCCGCCAAAACTTGGTTAACGTCGCTGAAAACACAACGCGCCCGGAGCGGGCTCCGGGCGCGAATCGCTATCGGGCCTGTCGTGGCGGCCCTTGCGGACCGCCAGGAGGATATCAGGGGCGCTTGGGCTTCACCGGCGCGGGCAGGAGGCCCTCGCGCTGGAGCTTCTTGCGCTGGAGCTTGCGGGCGCGGCGGACGGCCTCGGCCGATTCGCGAGCGCGCTTCTCGGAAGGCTTCTCGTAATGACCACGAAGCTTCATCTCACGGAAGATGCCCTCGCGCTGCATCTTCTTCTTGAGGGCGCGGAGCGCCTGATCGACATTGTTGTCGCGAACGAGAACCTGCACGTGAAACGTCCGTCCTTAGCGGGTTGATCCAGAAATTTGGGCCGGCGATAAGGCAGAGCCCACCGCGCGAAGATGCGTGCCGATAGCAGAATTCATTTCGGCTGTCCACGCCGCGATCCCTTGAAAATGCGGGGCCGCATGCAGTTCGGGCATGGGGGCCGGCCGGATGGTCAAGCGCGCTCGTCCGTGACGCGCGTGACATGGCCCATCTTGCGGCCCGGGCGGGCGTCGCGCTTGCCGTAGAGATGCAGATGCGCGCCGGGCTCGGCCAGCAATTCGCGCCAGCGCAGCGCGCTCGCGCCGATCAGATTCTCCATCTCGACGCGGCCACGCCGGGCGGTCGAGCCGAGCGGGAAGCCGCAGACGGCGCGGACATGCTGGTGGAACTGCGAGGTCTGCGCGCCTTCGCTGGTCCAGTGCCCGGAATTATGGACGCGCGGGGCGATCTCGTTGACGACGACGCGCTCGGCGAGGTCGCCCTCGGCCTCGAGCACGAACAGTTCCACGGTGAAGACGCCGACATAGCCGAGTGCCTCGCCGATGCGGCGGGCGGCATCGATTGCCTGCCGCGAAGCGCCTTCGGAAAGATTCGCCGGGATGCGGGTAAAGGCGAGGATGTGGTCGCGGTGCTCGTTCTCGCAGACGTCGAAGGCGGCGAAGGAGCCGTCGAGCCCGCGCGCCGCGACGACCGAGACCTCGCGTACGAAGGAGACGAAGCCTTCGAGGATCGCGGGGAAGCGGCCGATCGCTGCATGGGCCTCGGCGAGGTCGCTGCCCGGCGCAATCTTGACCTGGCCTTTGCCGTCATAGCCGAAGCGGCGGGTCTTCAGCACCGAGGGACGTCCGAGCTCGGCGGCGGCGGCCTCGAGATCGGCCAGCGTGTCGACGGCGCGGAACGGCGCGACCGCAAGGCCGAGCTCGGAGACGAAGCGCTTCTCGCTGAGCCGGTCCTGCGTCACCGCAAGCGCCCGCGCGCCCGGATGCAGCGGCACCCGCGCGCCAAGGAAGGCGGCGGTCGCGGCCGGGACGTTCTCGAACTCGTAGGTGACGACGTCGACGGCATCGGCGAAGCGGGCGAGCGCCTCCTCATCCTCGTATTCCGCGACGGTGTGGCGCGCCGCGACGTCGAAGGCCGGGCTATCGGCCTCGGGCGCGAAGATATGGCAGCGGATGCCGAGATCGGCGGCGGCCAGCGCCATCATCCGGGCGAGCTGGCCGCCGCCGAGGATGCCGAGCATGGCGCCGGGCGCGAGGCCGGTCGGAACGGGAGGGTTCATGCGTCGTCCCGGTTGGGGCGCTCGGCGATGCCGGCGCTCTGGCGGGCGCGATAGGCGTCGAGCCGTTCGGCGAGCCCGGCATCGGAGAGGGCGAGGACGGCGGCGGCGAGGAGGGCGGCGTTGACGGCGCCGGCCCGGCCGATGGCGAGCGTGCCCACCGGGATGCCGGCCGGCATCTGCACGATCGAGAGCAGGCTGTCCTGTCCGGAGAGGGCTTTCGATTCGACGGGGACGCCGAAGACCGGGAGCGGCGTCAGCGAGGCCGTCATGCCCGGCAGATGCGCCGCGCCGCCGGCCCCTGCGATGACCACCTTGAAGCCCTCGGCCTTGGCGCCCTTGGCGAAGTCGAAGAGCCGCTCCGGCGTGCGGTGGGCCGAAACGATGCGGGCATCATAGGGGATGGCGAGCGTGTCGAGCGCCTCGGCCGCATGACGCATCGTCGCCCAGTCGGACTGGCTGCCCATGATGATGGCGACGGGGGGGCTGCTGGCTGCCATGGAATGCGCTCGGGCTCGGCTCCGGAAGCGCGCGATCTAGACCGGCCGGTGCTGGAGAAGCAAGGGCGAATCGGCTTCAGGCCGCCGGAAAACGCCGCGTCAGGCGATGATATCGGGCGTCAGCGCGTCCTCGATCTGGGAGATGCGGTCCTTGAGGTAGAGCTTGCGCTTCTTCAGGCGCTGGACCTGGACCTGATTGATCGAGCCGACGCGCTCCAGCGCGTCGATGGCGCTGTCGAGATCGCGGTGCTCCTCGCGCAGCCGCGCGAGTTCGGAGGTGAAGGTCTCGACCTCTTCGGGGCTGAGCTCGAATCCCATGGGCATCTCATCATCGCCTTGATCGGGGGCGACTATGCGCGTGCCGCCCGGCGTCCTGCAAGTCCAGGCGAGGCGGCGCAGGCATAGGGAAGCCATCTATTCACGGCTTTCCGGAAACGGACCGGTCACGATCACAGAATCTCATGAATGCCGTGTGACGGCACGGGGAAGACGTGAAGCCGGCTCTATGCCAGATTGAGTCGTCAACCGCTCATCAGGAGGATCCAGATGTCGTTGCAGACCCGTCTTGCGGAACTTGAGCGCAAGCATCGCCAGCTCGAGGACGCCATCGCCCAGGCAGTGGCGAGTCCGTCTTCGAGTGACCTCGGCCTTGCCGAGCTGAAGCGGAAAAAGTTGCAACTGAAGGATGAGATCGAACGCGTACGGATGACCATGCCGGAGCGAACCTTGCACTGAGCCCGGCAGGCCAAAGCGGCCTGCAGACCAGAATGAAGGTTACGGATGAACCGGCCCGAAAGGGCCGGTTTTTCGTTGGCGGGCCTGGGGAAACGCTCGGTCAACGGAATGACACAAATCAGGGGGAACTTCTGTCGCGATGGCCGGTTGAGGCCGGGCGCGCATCGCGCGGGGGAGATCGTCATGGGCATCGTCTGGACCATCATCATCGGTTTCATCGCCGGCGTCGTCGCCAAGTTCATCATGCCGGGCTCCAACGAGCCCTCCGGCTTCATCCTGACGACCATTCTCGGGATCATCGGCGCTTTCGTCGCGACTTATCTCGGCCAGTCGCTCGGCTGGTACGCGCCGGGTCAGGGCGCCGGGCTGATCGGCGCGGTTGTCGGCGCCATCGTCGTGCTCGTCGTCTGGGGCGCGATCGCCGGCCGAAACCGCGCGGTCTGACCCTGAGCTTTCCGCACCGGCCCGAACTCATCCCGCTTCTCGGGCCGGTCCTTTCTCCCAGATGGAGTGATTGCCGTGAGTGACGACAACAGCAGCGGTTTCCCATCCCTTACCGCCCTTCTCGGGCTTCTCGCCGTCGCCGGCTACCAGAACCGCGACAAGATCTCGGAATGGCTGGGCGGGCGAGGCCAACCTGAACCGGGGCAGGCGCCTGTGACGCAGCCGGGCCAGGCAGGTGCCGCACCGCAGGGCGATGGCGGGCTGCTCGGTGGCCTTGGTGGGTTGCTCGGCGCCGGCGGCGTCGGCGGCATGCTGAATGGCGGCCTCGGCGAGCTCGCCGATCGCTTCAGGCAGTCGGGCCATGGCGAAAAGGTCGATTCGTGGGTTCAACAGGGCCCGAACCAGAACGTCGCGCCCAACGACCTCGAGCAGGCACTCGGCCCGCAGGTCATCGATGCGATCGCAAGCCGGACGGGCCTGTCGCGGGATGAGCTGCTCGACAGGCTGTCGCAGGTGCTGCCGGAGGCCGTCGACCGCTTCACGCCGAACGGGCGGCTCGATCGCGCCGGGGCTTGAGGGCACTCCCGTCATTCTCGGGCGAAGCGCAGCTTCGACCCGAGAATCTCAGGACCAGAAGACACTGGTTTCCGAGATGCTCGGGTCAAGCCCGAGCATGACGCGCGGGTTCAGAGCGCCCGCGCCATCTCGCGCAGACGAAACTTCTGGATCTTGCCGGTCGAGGTCTTCGGCACCTCGGCGAAGACGATCGTGCGCGGGCACTTGAACGACGCGAGCTGCTCGCGGCACCAGGCGATGATCTCGGCCTCGGTCGCGGTCTTGCCGGGCTTCAATTCGATGAAGGCGCAGGGCGTCTCGCCCCATTTCTCGTCGGGGCGGGCGACCACGGCGGCAGCCTGCACGGCCGGATGCTTGTAGAGGGCATCCTCGACCTCGATGGACGAGATGTTCTCGCCGCCGGAGATGATGATGTCCTTCGAGCGGTCCTTGAGCTGGATATAGCCGTCGGGATAGCGCACGCCGAGATCGCCGGTGTGGAACCAGCCCCCCGCGAAGGCGGCCTCGGTCGATTTCCGGTTGCCGAGATAGCCCTTCATCACGACATTGCCGCGCATCATCACCTCGCCGAGCGTCTGGCCGTCGCGCGGGACGGGCTGCATCGTCTCGGGATCGAGCACGTCGAGCCCTTCGAGCGCCGGGTAGCGCACGCCCTGGCGGGCTTTCTTCGCGGCCTGCTCGGCCGGCGAGAGGGCGTTCCAATCGTCGTTCCAGTCGTTGACGACGGAGGGGCCGTAGCACTCGGTCAGCCCGTAGAGATGCGTCACCTCGAAGCCGGCCTGCTTCATGCCGGCGAGCACGGCCTCCGGCGGTGGGGCTGCGGCGGTGAAGAAGGAGACCGTCTGCGGGAAGTCGCGGCGCTCCTCAGGCGTGGCGTTGAGCAGCGCCGACATCACGATCGGCGCGCCGCAGAGATGGGTGACGCCATGGTCGGCGAGCGCGTCGTACATCGCCTTGGCGCGGACCTGGCGCAGGCAGACATGGGTGCCGGCGACGATCGAGATCGTCCAGGGGAAGCACCAGCCGTTGCAGTGGAACATCGGCAGCGTCCAGAGATAGACCGGGTGCCGGCCCATATTGCCGGTGATGACGTTCGAGGTCGCCAGCAGGTTGGCGCCGCGATGGTGATAGACCACGCCCTTGGGGTCTCCGGTGGTGCCGGAGGTGTAGTTGAGCGCGATCGCGTCCCACTCGTCTCCAGGCATCAGCCAGTCGAAATCCGGATCGCCCGAGGCGATGAAATCCTCGTACGCGATCTGGCCCAGCCGCTCGCCGGGGCCGTCATAGACGGGGTCGTCATAGTCGATGACGATCGGCTTCGCCTTGCAGAGCGTCAGCGCCTCCTTGATCGTCTTAGAGAACTCGCGATCGGTGATCAGAACCTTCGCGCCGCCATGGTCGAGCGAGAAGGCGATGATCGCCGCGTCGAGCCGTGTGTTCAGCGTGTTCAGGACGGCGCCCGCCATCGGCACCCCGTAATGGCATTCGAGCATGGCCGGCGTGTTCGGCAGCATCGCAGCGACCGTGTCGTTCTTACCGACGCCGTGCTTCGCCAGCGCCGAGGCGAGGCGGCGCGAGCGGGCATAGAACTCGGCATAGGAGCGGCGCAGAGGCCCGTGGATGATCGCGGTGCGGTTCGGGAAAACCGAAGCCGCACGCTCGAGGAAGGCGAGCGGCGTCAGCGGCTGATAATTCGCCGGGTTGCGGTCGAGATCGATGTCATAAGCCGAACGGGTCATCGGGAGCCTTCCTCGCAAGCGCCGGAAGCCTTAGCGGCTGGCGCGCTCCCGTGTAATCCATCCCTTTTTCCGATGCGGCGCAATCGCGTGGCCATGCAGCTTGCGGAGTGCCAGAAACGGGCCGTCATTCCGGGGCGCCCCGCAGGGGCGAGCCCGGAACCCAGAGCCGATGTCGCCAATCCAGAAGGTGGTGTCGGATCGAACGGCAAACATTCGGCGGGCGTCGGTTCTGGATTCCAGGCTCGCCCCTGCGGGGCGCCCCGGAATGACGGCGTGGTTCCTCAGCCGAGAAGATGGAGACCTTGCAGGCCGTCATAGACGAGCTTCGTGCCGACCAGCAGCAGGAGCCAGTAGACGATCCCGTAGAAGCGTTCGGGCGGTACGCGCCTGACCAGCCAGACCCCGGCGAAGGTCGCGGCGACGGCGAAGGGCAGCAGCGCGGCGGAGGCCAGCAGGTTCTGGCCGTTGAGCTGGCCGAGCGCGAGATAGGGCACGAGCTTCACCAGGTTCATTGCGGCGAAGAAGACCGCGCCGGTGCCGACGAAGACGGCAGGCTTCAGCTTCTGCGGCATGACATAGATCTGGAAGGGCGGGCCGCCGGCATGGGCGACCATGCTGGTGAAGCCGCAGAGGAAGCCCCAGAGGCTGCCGGCGCTCCAGTTCGCTCGCGTCGCGACCGCCGGCTTTCGGCCGTCGCTCAGCATGCGGCGCAAGGCGAAGCCGACCGAGATCAACCCGACTGCCAGCACGATGGCGGCGTCCGAGACCTTCGCTGCCAGGAGATAGCCGACGAGGATGCCAAGCAGGGCGCCGGGCGCCAGCGTCGCGAGGTTGCGGCGGTCGAAATCGCGCCGGTAGGACCAGACCGAGACGACATCCTGCGCGATCAGCAGCGGCAGCATGATCGCGGCGGCCGTCACCGGCGAGACCACCAGCGCCATCAAGGGCAGCGAGAGCAGGCCGATGCCCGAGAAGCCGCCTTTCGCCAGGCCGGTCAGGATGACGGCCGGCACCATGGCGGCGAAGAAGAGCAGGTCGAAGGGCATGTGGTACTGCGTCGCAGGGCCGGGAAATGCAGATCGGGATCGGCGAAAGTCTTAAGGCTGCGCGCTTGCGTCGGGCGCGGGGAAGAGCGCAGGGTTCGCGCAAAACCAGCCCCGCCATCGCCGGCTCGCCGTGGGGCTTTAGGCTGAAACCCGGCGCAGAGGAACGCTTCCGATGAATGGCTCCCATGCGGCGCCCGCCCGCTCCGAAGGCTATCGCGAGACCTATGCACGCTGGCAGGCCGATCCGGATGCCTATTGGCTCGACATGGCCAAGGCGATCGACTGGATCAAGCCGCCTGAAAAGGCCTTCGATCCGGCCGCCGGCATCTATGGCCGCTGGTTCCCGGACGCGACGTGCAACACCTGCTTCAACGCGCTCGACCGGCATGTCCGGGACGGGCGCGGCGAGCAGGTCGCGCTGATCCATGACAGCCCGGTCACCGGGACCAAGACGAGCTACACCTACGCGCAGATGCTGGAAGAGGTCGCGACGCTCGGCGCCGTCCTGCAGGATCTCGGCGTCGGCAAGGGCGACCGCGTCCTGATCTACATGCCGATGGTGCCGGAGGCGGCCTTCGCGATGCTGGCCTGCGCGCGGATCGGCGCCGTGCATTCGGTGGTGTTCGGCGGCTTCGCGGCCAAGGAGCTTGCGACCCGCATCGACGATGCCGAGCCCAAGGTCATCCTGACCGCGACCTGCGGCATCGAGCCGACGCGCGTGGTCGAATACAAGCCGCTGCTCGACGGCGCGATCGAGATGGCCAGGCACAAGCCGCAGGCCTGTGTCGTGCTGCAGAGGCCGCAGGCCGATGCCTCGATGCATGTCACCCGCGACAGGAACTGGCGCACGCTGGTCGCTGCCGCGAAGGCCGCCGGGCGCAAGGCGGAGTGCGTCGAGGTCGCCGCCACCGACCCGCTCTATATCCTCTACACATCCGGCACGACGGGTAAGCCCAAGGGCGTGGTCCGCGACAATGGCGGGCACATGGTCGTGCTCAAGGCGACGATGGACCAGCTCTTCGACGTCGGGCCGGGAGAGGTGATGTTCTGCGCCTCCGATGTCGGCTGGGTCGTCGGGCACGGCTATATCGTCTATGCGCCACTGATCCAAGGCGCGACCAGCGTGCTCTACGAGGGCAAGCCGGTCGGCACGCCCGATCCCGGCGCCTTCTGGCGCGTGATCGCCGAGCATGGGGTGAAGGTGCTGTTCACGGCGCCGACCGCCTTCCGCGCCATCCGCAAGGAGGACCCGGAGGGCAAGCACCTCGCCGGGCACGATCTCTCGCGCTTCAGGGCGCTGTTCCTCGCCGGCGAGCGGGCCGATCCCGAGACGCTGAAATGGGCCGAGGCGATGCTTGGGGTGCCCGTCATCGACCATTGGTGGCAGACCGAGAGCGGCTCGCCGATCGTCGGCGATCCCATGGGGCTCGGCCTGCTGCCGGTGAAGCATGGCTCGCCGACCGTGCCGCTGCCGGGCTGGGACGTGCAGTGCCTCGACGAGGGCGGGCGGCCGGTCGAAGCGGGCAAGATGGGCGCGATCGTGCTGAAGCTGCCCTTGCCGCCGGGCGCGCTGCCGACGTTGTGGAACGACGATGCGCGCTTCAAGGAAGCGTATCTCACGACCTATCCGGGCTATTATAACACCTCGGATGCCGGCTTCATCGATGCGGACGGCTATGTCTTCATCATGGGCCGCACCGACGACATCATCAATGTCGCCGGCCACCGGCTCTCGACCGGCGGGATGGAAGAGGTGCTGGCGGCGCATCCGGCCGTGGCGGAATGCGCGGTGGTCGGCATCCGCGACGCGCTCAAGGGCGAGCAGCCCTGCGGGTTCGTCGTGCTGAAGGCGGGAGCGACCGTGACGCCCGAGCAGGTCGAGAAGGAGCTGGTCGCACTGGTGCGCGAGCGGATCGGGCCGGTCGCGGCCTTCAAGCTCGCGCTGACGGTCGCCCGGCTGCCGAAGACGCGCTCCGGCAAGATCCTGCGGGCGACGATAAAGAAGATCGCCGATGGCGAGGATTACGCCGTGCCGGCGACGATCGAGGATATCTCGGTGCTCGGCGAGATCGGCGTTGCGCTGAAGGGCAGGGGGATCGGGTAGTTCGCGTCCATGCCGCCATTCTCGGGCGAAGCGAAGCTTCGACCCGAGAAACTCAAGGCGAGTGGGCGCTGGTTTCCGAGATGCTCGGGTCAAGCCCGAGCATGACGGCTAACGAGAGCCTCAGCCCTCGTCGTCGTCTTCGTCGGCCGGGCGCTTGAGCTGCTTCAGCTTGGCGAAGACCGAGTCGACGTCGATCGCCGCTTCTTCCTCGCGCTTCGGCCGGCTCATGTCGGCGAAGGGCTGGCTCTCGTTGCGCGCGGGCTCCGGAGCGATCGCTTCTTCCACCGTGAGCAGGGTCGAGCCGGCCTCGGCCAGCGCGGCCGGGCGGTCCTTGGAGGCGCGGCCGACTTCGAAATCGAGGTCGATCTGCGAGCACAGGCCAAGGCTGACCGGGTCGATCGGGGTCAGCGACTGGGCGTTCCAGTGGGTGCGGTCACGGATCTGCGCGATGGTCGACTTGGTCGTGCCGATCAGGCGGATGACCTGCGCGTCCTTGAGCTCGGGATGGTTGCGCAGCAGCCAGAGGATGGCGTTCGGGCGGTCCTGGCGCTTCGAGACCGGGGTGTAGCGCGGGCCCTTGGTGCGCTTGATCTCCGGCACCTTGACCTTGCGCTCGGCGAGCTTGAGGTGATGGTTCGGGTTCTTGGCGGCGCGCTCCAGCTCCTCGCGGGTGAGCTGGCCGGAGGTGATCGGGTCGAGGCCCTTGATGCCGGCGGCGACTTCGCCATCCGCGATGCCGCGCACCTCGAGCGGGTGCAGCTTGCAGAACTCGGCGATCTGCTCGAAGGTCAGCGAGGTGTTCTCGACCAGCCAGACCGCGGTGGCCTTGGGCATCAGCGGGGTTTGTGACACGGGGACGGTCTCCTCTTCGCCTTCGCGCCGCCGCTCGCTGGGGGCTCATAAAGGCAGGGTCGCGGACAATAGCTCTCATGCGCCGACCGGCCTCCCCGGCCGGCCATCCAAATCATCGACGATGAGCAGGATGGCGCGCCTTATAGGCGAGGGCAGGGCAAGTGTCCATGAAAAGCAGCGTGATCGAAGCCGGTCAGACCGTCAGCACGATCTTGCCGATATGGGCGCTCGACTCCATCAGGCGATGGGCTTCCGCAGCCTTGGCCAGCGGGAACGTAGCATGGATCAGCGGCTTGCAGCGCCCGGCTTCCAGCAGCGGCCAGACTTTGGCGTGCAGCTCGGCGGCGATGGCGGTCTTCTCGGGCACGGTGCGGGGGCGCAGGGTCGAGCCGGTATGGGTCAGGCGCTTCAGCATCAGGCGGCTGAAATTGACGGTGGCCTTCGGCCCGTTGAGGAAGGCGATCTGGACGATGCGGCCCTGATCGGCCGCCAGCTCGTAATTGCGGTCGATATAGTCGCCGCCGACCATGTCGAGGATCAGGTCGGTACCGCGCCCGCCGGTCATGGCCTTCGCAGCGGTGACGAAATCCTCGGTGCGGTAGTTGATCGCGTGGTCGGCGCCGAGCTCGCGGCAGGCGGCGCATTTCTCGTCGGAGCCGGCGGTCGCGATGACGGTCGCGCCGAAGGCCTTGGCGAGCTGGATCGCCGTCGTGCCGATGCCGGACGAACCGCCATGGACGAGGAAAGTCTCGCCGGCCTGAAGCCGGCCGCGCTGAAAGACATTGTTCCAGACCGTGAAGAAGGTCTCGGGGATCGCCCCGGCCTCGGTCAGCGTCAGCCCCTTGGGCGCGGGCAGGGCATTGCTCTCGTCGACCACGGCATATTCGGCGTAGCCGCCGCCGGCGACGAGGGCGCAGACGGCCGCGCCGACGGGAAAGCGATTGGCGCCTTCGCCTTGCGCCACCACCGTGCCGGCGAATTCGAGGCCGGGGATGTCGGAGGCGCCGGGCGGCGGGTTGTAGCCGCCCTGGCGCTGCAGGACGTCGGGACGGTTGACGCCGGCGGCAGCGATGGCGACGAGGACCTGGCCGGGGCCGGGCTTCGGGACCGGGTGCGTTTCCGGCCTGAGAACGTCGGGGCCGCCGGGCGCCGCCATGCCGATCGCCGTCATCATCTCGGGAAGGTTGGTCATGGGTTCGTCCTTGATTGGTGCGTCGCAGCGTGACTGCGGTCGAAACTGAGTGTTCGCTTGGAGCATTGCTCCCTGCGAAAAACCGGTTCCCACTTTCTCGCGCAATGCTCTAGCGTGCCGCGCGCAGTTTGAGCAGATGCGAGGCCGCCATGTCGATATTCCCGGAGGACGATCGCCCCAAGCCGAAGAGCGTGCACGAGATCGGGCAGGACCTGTCGACGCTGTCCCTGACCGAGATCGACGAGCGCATCGCGGCGCTCAAGGCCGAGATCGAGCGCCTGATCGAGACGCGATCGCGCAAGGATGCCTCGCGCTCGGCGGCGGACGCGTTCTTCCGCAAGCCGGCCTGAAAAAGCGTCAAAAAGAAACGCCCGTTTACCGGGCGTTAATGATTCCAAAGTATGAATCGCATCATCCAGTTTGTCTGGATGTCGAGTGGCTCCTGCCCACTCTGTTTGACGCCTCCCTGTTGACCTTCGAGCCGCCTTTGGCGGCTCTTTTTTTGTCTGCGCGTTCCCCTGCGTCCGGCCGGTCGCGATGTCCTGTGGACCCGCCTGCCTTGTTGTCGCCACAGCGGTTTAGCCTCGTTAAGGTTAACGGCACCTTACCGGCGCCGGAAACCATGATCGGCGTTATCCTTGCGACATCGGCGACCATATCCGTGACGCGTTCCAGAGGCGCACGGGTTTGTGCCGATGGGAGACATCCATGAACGACGCCCAGTTGCTCGATCCGCAGACGGAAGAGGGCGCGATTTCCTTCGCACGGGGTTTCGTGCGCTCCGATGCCTTCATGCTGCTGTTTCGCGAGGGCATGGGACTGGTCGAGCAGACGGCGAGCTATCTCGACGGGGACGGACGCAAGGACTCTGCTGCCCTGCCGCGCGAGGCCTCGCTGACCTACGCGACCGAGAGCATGCGCCTGACGACCCGTCTGATGCAGATCGCATCCTGGCTGCTGGTGCAGCGGGCCGTGGCGGAAGGCGAGCTCACCGCCGAGCAGGCCCGCACCGAGCATAACAAGGTCAAGATCGGCGACCCGATGCCGGCGCCGGCCGCGCATATCGTCGCGCAACTGCCGGAGCGGCTGCGCGATCTGATGGCGCATTCCTTCCGTTTGCAGGAGCGCATCCGCCATCTCGAGGGCCAGATGTCGGGCGCGCCCACCGTCCGCGAGCGCGTGAATCCCGTCCTGAACCAGCTTGCCAGCCTGGAAGCGCGGCTGGGTTTCGGGCGCTGAACAGCGTCTTCGAAGGGCTGACGTCATTCTCGGGCGGAGCGAAGCGCAGACCCGAGAATCTCAGGCCGAATGGGGCGCCTTTCCTTCCTGGGATGCTCGGGTCAGGCCCGAGCATGACGGAGCGAGAAACGAAAACAAAAAACCCGGCCGTGAGGCCGGGTTTTTTGTTCGAGATCAATGACGGCGGCGCCGGAGCGCCGCAGCATCACTTCTTGCCGATGGCGCCGATGCCGCTGAAGCGCGAGTTGAAGCGCGAGACGCGGCCGCCGCGGTCCAGCATATGCTGGGTGCCGCCGGTCCAGGCCGGGTGGGTCTTGGGGTCGATGTCAAGGTTCAGCGTGTCGCCTTCCTTGCCGTAGGTCGAGCGGGTGGCATATTCGGTGCCATCGGTCATGACGACCTTGATGGAGTGGTAATCGGGGTGGATGCCGGCCTTGGCCATGACGAAATCCTCGGAGCTACAAAAACGGGCGCATCGACAAGCAGGCGAGCCTGCCCGGCCCGTCGAAAGAATTCGGATGAGCCTGTCGTGAATTTGCGTGCACATATCGTAGCCGGCGCTTCAGCGCAAGCGCGACGCACTCCCGGAGGGCTCCCCTGCGGCGTTGCGTCGTTTGCCAAGCCCGTCCCGATCGGCTTCACCGGGGCAGATTTGATATTAGTTGAAAGAGCGCGCACGACGCGTGCGCGAGATGCAGGAGTCCCCGTGCGTGGCCGAAGCTGACAAGAACGACAAGAAGGCCCGGCCCGATTTCCGCTCGCTCGCGACCTTCTGGCCCTATGCGCGGGCGCAGAAGCGCCGGATTGCGCTCGCGCTCATCGCCCTGGTCGTCGCCTCGCTGGCGACGCTGGCGCTGCCGCTGGCGGTGCGACGCGTCATCGATGTCGGTTTCACCGGCGGCGAACAGCAGCTTGCCAACAGCTATTTCATTCTGCTGATCGGCGTCGTCGGCGTGCTGGCGCTGGCGAGCTCGGCGCGCTTTTATCTGGTGATGACGGTGGGCGAGCGCATCGTCGCCTCGCTGCGCGCCGATGTCTTCCGCCACCTGACCCGGCTGGAGCCGGCCTTCTTCGATTCGAGCCGCGCCGGCGATCTCGTCTCGCGGCTCACCGCCGATACTACGCAGATCAAGTCGACCTTCGCCTCGACCGCCTCGATCGCTTTGCGCAACGCCATCATGGCGCTGGGGGCTTTGGCGATGATGGTGGCGACGAGCCCGCGGCTTTCCGCGATCGTCATCGGCGTTATCCCGCTGATCGTGATTCCGCTGGTCCTGTCCGGCCGCTCGGTCAGGCGGCGCTCGCGGGCAGCGCAGGACCGGCTTGCCGACGCCTCGGCCTTCGCGGCGGAAGCCGTCGGCGCCATCCGCACGATGCAGTCCTTCGGCGCTGCCGGCCAGAGCTCGGCGCGGTTCGAGGCGGCCTCCGACGGCGCCTATGCGGCCTCGCGGGAGGCCACGGCCTCGCGCGCACTGCTATCCGGCGTCGCGATCTTTCTGGTCAGCGCCAGCGTGGTCTGCGTGCTCTGGGTCGGCGCGACCGAGGTCTTCGACGGGCGGATGACCGGCGGGCGGCTGTCGCAGTTCATCCTCTATGCCGTGCTGGCCGCGAGCTCGCTCGGCCAGCTCTCGGAGGTCTATGGCGATATCAGCGCCGCCGCCGGCGCCTCCAGCCGGCTCGGCGAGATCCTGGCACTGAAGCCGGCCATCGCCGCGCCGCCGCATCCCAAGTCGATGCCGGCGCCTTCGCTCGGCGAGCTCGCCTTCGAGAACGTCTCGTTCAGCTATCCCGGCCGCGTCGGCCCGGCGTTGTCGAACCTGAACTTCTCGGTTCGGCCGGGCGAGCGGATCGCGCTGGTCGGGCCGTCCGGAGCCGGCAAGAGCACGGTGCTGCAACTGGCCTTGCGCTTCTACGATCCGCAGGACGGGCGCGTCGTCGTCGACGGCGTCGCCGGGCCGGAGGCCGATCCGGAGGTCTGGCGCGAGCGTTTCGCGCTGGTGCCGCAGGAGCCGACGGTGTTCGGCGTCTCGGTGCGTGACAACATCGCCTATGGCCGCCCCGGTGCCTCGCAGGACGAGGTCGAGGCTGCGGCGAAGCTTGCGGCGGCCGACGAATTCATCCGCGCCCTGCCTGATGGCTACGAGACGGTGGTCGGCGAGCGCGGCGTGACGCTCTCCGGCGGGCAGCGCCAGCGCCTCGCCATCGCGCGGGCGATCCTGAAGGACGCGCCGATCCTGCTGCTCGACGAGGCGACCTCGGCGCTCGATTCCGAAAGCGAGCGGGCGGTGCAGGACGCGCTCGACCGGCTGATGCAGGGCCGCACCACGCTGGTGGTGGCGCATCGGCTGGCGACCATCCTCTCGGCCGACCGCATCCTCGTGATGGAGGACGGGCGCATCGTCGAGGAAGGCAGCCATGCCGAGCTCAAGGCGCGGGGCGGGCTCTATGCCCGGCTGGCGGCTCTGCAGTTCGGGCTGGAGGCCGCCTAGGTCGTCTGGCTTGCTGCGAGGCGCGGGCGCGGGCGCGGAACCCGGAACCATGAGCCGCTGGCGACGATGACGCCGTTGGCGATGCCATAGGTCACCAGTGCGGCCGCCAGCGCGACGAAAAGCCCGCCGCCGTGGCCGAGGACGATCACCGCGAACCAGCCGCCGCCGGCCGCGATCGCGACCCGCAGCGCCGCGGCCAGAACCGGCCAGCCGACGCGGCCCGCGCCTTGCGAAGCGAAATAAAGCGTCAGGCCGAAGCCGAAGAAGCCATAGGTCGGGCCGACGATGCGCAGATAGTCCGAGCCTACCGCAATCATCTGCGGATCGTCGCCGAAGAGCGAAAGCCAGGCTTCCGGCATCAGGGCAGCCGCGATGCCGATCGCCTCGGTGATCAGGCCGGCGATGATGGCGCCTGTCCAGGCAACCTTCAGGGCGCGCTCACGTTTGCCGGCGCCGATGCAGGTGCCGACCATCGCCGCCGTGGGCGCACCCAGGCCGAAGACCAGCGGCACGAGGAGATATTCCAGGCGCGCGCCGGTGCCATAGCCGGCGGCTGCCGCCGGACCGACCAAGCCGGCGAGGCCGGTCGCCATCGCGACGGTCAGGTTGGTCGAGACGCTGACCAGCGAGGACAGCGCGCCGACGCGCAGGATGTCGCGGAGCGGCGGCCACGATAGGCGCGGCGGCAGCGGCGACGGCTTGAGCACGCCGCGGCCTGACCAGATATAGGCGGCGAAGACCACCGTTCCGACGCTGTAATAGAGCAGGATCGCCGCCGCGCCGCCGGCGACGCCGAGATGGGGCAGGGGGCCATAGCCGAAGATCAGCATCGGCGAGAGCGGGATCAGCACAAAGGCGCCGACGATGATCACCGTCGCCGGGAAAGCCATGTTGCCGGTGCCGCGGATGACGGCTGCGAGCGAATTGAACAGCCAGATCGGGATCGCGCCGGCGAAGACCAGGTTCGCGTAGATCACCGCGGCAGCGAGCGAGCCGTCGCGTCCGCCCATCGCGGTAAACAGGCGAGGGGCGAAGAGAAGCGCTGCCACGGTCACGGCAGCGCCGAGCAGGATCGTGATGGCGACGGCGTGCCAGACCAGGCCGTTGGCCTCCTCGCGACTGCCGGAGCCGAGCGCTCGCGCGATTGCGGAGAGGATGCCGCCGCCCATCGCGCCGGCGGCGACCATCTGCAGGAGCATCAGGAGCGGGAAGACCAAAGCCATGCCGGTCAGCGAATCGATGCCGAGCTTGGCGACGAAATAGGTTTCGATCAGGCCGATCGAGGCCTGCACCACCATCACCGCGACATTGGGCAGGGCGAGGCGGACGATCGTCGGCCCGACCGGGGCTTCCAGCAGGAGTCTGGTACGCGCGTCCATGGCCATCTCCCGAAAGCATGCATATGCACTTGTCTTCCCGATCGATACGCGCATATGCACTTAATTCCAAGCGCCGTTCGCGGTGCTGCGGCCCATGACCGGAATGGATGCCATGCAAAAAGCGCTAATGCCGGAAAGCCCGCCGACATCCTGCAACTGCCTCGCGCTGCGCCAGGCCTCGCGCCATGTCAGCCAGATCTACGAAAGCCATCTGGCTGCGGAGGGCTTGCGCGCCTCGCAATACTCGATCCTGTCGACCTTGGGGCGAGGTGGCGCGATCGCGATCGGCGCGCTTGCCAGGACGATGGTGATGGACCGGACGACGCTGGGGCGGGCCTTGCGGCCGCTCGAGCGGGATGGATTGCTGGAGATCGCGCCGGGCCCCGACGGCCGCACGCGCAGCCTTCGCCTGACGCCGGCCGGCGAGGCCAAGCTCGCGGCGGCGGCCGTCAGATGGCGTCAGGCCCAGAAGGAGTTCGAGACGTCTTTCGGTACGCAGCCGGCAGCCGAATTGCGCGCGACCCTGCGGCAGGTCATCGCGCTCACAGGAGAGCGCGGCGCCGACGAATAGGCGCTGCGGGGCCGCGCCTCAGCGCTCCGTGATCTTGAACTCGATGCGGCGGTTGCGGCGGTGGGCCTCGTCGGTATTGGCGATGTCGAGCGGCTGGTATTCGCCGAAGCCGGTCGCGGCGACACGGTCGGTCGGCAGGCCGCGCGAGACCAGGTACTCGACAACGGCGATGGCGCGGGCCGAGGAAAGATACCAGTTCGAGGGGAACTGGGCGGACTTGATCGGGCGGTTGTCGGTATGGCCGTCGACGCGCAGGATCCAGGGCAGGTCCGGCGGCATCTCGTTGCCGAGATCGAGCAGGATGGTGGCGAGCTTGTCGAGCTCGCCCTTGCCCTCGGGCTTCAGGACGGCCTGGCCGGCATCGAAGAAGACCTCGGACTGGAAGACGAAGCGGTCGCCGACGACGCGGATATCGGGCCGCGTGCCGAGCACCTGCCGCAGGCGCCCGAAGAAGTCCGAGCGATAGCGCGCCAGTTCCTGCACGCGCTGGGCCAGCGCGACGTTGAGCCGCGAGCCGAGCTCGGAGATGCGGGCCTGCGAATCCTTGTCCTTGGCCTCGGAGGCGGAGAGAGCTTCCTCCAGCGCCGCGAGCTGGCGGCGCATGGCCTGGATCTGCTGGTTGACGAGATCGACGCTGGCCTGGGCGCGGGCAGAGAGTTGTTTCTCGGCGTCGAGCGCCTTCTGCGTTTCGGCGAGCTGGGCGCCGGCATTGTTGCCGGCCTGCGTGTCGATCAGCCCCTGCAGGCGGCTGCGCTCACCCACGGCCTGGCTCAAGGTTGACTGCATGAGCTGGAGGCTCTCCTGCGCCTGCCGGTTGGAGGAACGCTCCAGGGCGAGCAGGTCGGTCAATTCGGAAATCTGCTTGTTGAGGCGCTCCAGCGCGGTGTCCTTGCCGGTCAACTCCTGCGACAGGAAGAACTGGCCGAGCACGAAGACCGTCAGCAGGAAGACGATGCCGATCAGCATCGTCGAGAGCGCGTCGACGAAGCCCGGCCAGAAATTCGGCTCCTCGCGGCGATGGGCTCGGGAGAGGGCCATGCGTCAGGCTCCTGCCATACCTGAAAGCATCATGGCTCGGTGACTTGGTCGGCAGTGAGGCGGTCGATCAGGCGCTTCAGGTCCTTCTCGCGGGCGGCCTGCGCCTCGACCCAATCGCGGATCATCTGCTGCTCGGAACGCATGTGCTGGACGAGGCCCTGGATGCCCTCCGCCAGATTGGACAGCGCCTGCGTCGCGGCGCGGTTGTTGGAGGCGCCGTCGGCCATCGCGGCGCTAAGCTGCTCGAAGCGGTCGGCGAGGGGGTTGCCGGCCGCCAGCAAGGCGGCGGGCGCCTCGGGCGTGCCGGTGCGGCTGCCGAGCCAGCTCTCCATCTCGTTGCGGAAGCGGCGCTGCGCCTGCCCGACCTGAAGATCGAGGAAGCCGAGGATCAGCGAGCCGGCGATGCCGAAGAGCGAGGACGAGAAGGACAGGCCCATGCCCGCCAGCGGGGCGGAAAGGCCGGCCTTGAGCTCGTCGAAGAGCACGCCGGCTTCGGCGCCGGTGCGCAGCGACTTGATGACGCCGCCGACGGAGCCGACCGTGTCGAGCAGGCCCCAGAAGGTGCCGAGCAGGCCGAGGAAGACGAGCAGGCCGCCGAGATAGCGCAGCACCTCGCGACCGTCGTCGAGCCGGACCGCGACCGATTCGAGTGTCGATGCCGCCTGGGCCGGGGCCAGCGTGCCGCGCTCCAGCGCCGGCAGCACGGAGCCCAGTGGGGCGATGACCTGGCCGCGGCGGATTTCGGCGGAGGCGGGAGAGGCGGCGAGGTTTGTCGCGGCGCGCGCCTCGCTATGGAGGCGCCAGAGTTCGCGCAATGCGATCAGGCAGCCGACGAGCAAGGCGCCCAGGATGAGGCCGTTCAGCCCCGGGTTGGTCATGAAGGCCTGGATCAGCCCGGCCTGGAGGATAAAGCCGAGGAAGCCGATCAGGGCGAGGAAGAGGACCGCGCGGACGACGTAACGGAGCGGTCTGGAGAAGCGGACCTGTGTCCGCACGGTTGCGGCCGTTGCCGGCTCGGCCGCGTAATCCTCAATCGCCATGCGTCGTCTTCCGTTCGCCTCGGAGTGCGGGGAGGACTGTCGCCTCCCACGCCGCCGGGATCAAGCACGAAAGAGCAACAGTTTGGTGGCGCTAAGGTTTCAGGCTGTTGCAGTCTTCAATGCGGCGCTCAGCGCGCGCTCGCCGGCCTCGTTGCCACAGATGATGTCCTTCGCGCTGGTCACCGGCTTGCCGTCGAGCGTGCCGAAGGTGCCGCCGGCCTCGCGGATCAGCACGGCGCCGGCCGCGAAATCCCAGGTGTTGAGGCCGCGTTCCCAATAGGCATCCATGCGGCCGGCGGCGACATAGGCGATGTCGAGCGCGGCCGAGCCCATGCGGCGGACATTGGCGAAGCGCGGCATCACCGCCGCAAGCTCGCGCAGGAACTGGCCGTGGCCACCCTTGCCGATATGCGGGATGCCGGTGCCGATCAGCATGTCGGTGGGCTCGTTGCGGCCGGAGACGCGCAGGCGGCGGTTGTTGACATAGGCGCCCTTGCCCTTCTCGGCCATGAACATCTCGTCCTTGGCGGCGTCGTAGATCACGCCGGCGATGAACTGGTTGTCGCGCTCGAGCGCGACCGAGATGTTCCAGTGCGGAATGCCGCGCAGGAAGTTATGGGTGCCGTCGAGCGGGTCGATATGCCAGCGGTTGCTCTCGTCGGTGCCGTGGACGACGCCGCTCTCCTCCATGACGAAGCCATAGCCGGGGCGGGCCTTCTCCAGGGATTCGCGCAGGATCTCCTCGGCCTTGTGGTCGGCCTTGGAGACGAAATCGCCCGGGCCCTTGGCGAGGACCTGCAGGTTCTCGACCTCGCCGAAATCGCGCTTCAGCGAGCGGGACGCCTTCATCACGGCGTCGGTCATCACGGTCATCAGGGGGGAGCGGATCATCGGAAACCTCTTGCGCGCTCGCGAGCACGGCTGGAAATGAAGAAACGGTCACGCCAGCCCTCATCCTGAGGAGCTGCGAAGCGGCGTCTCGAAAGGATACTCCAGAGCGCGCTGGAACATCCTTCGAGACGCGGGCTTAGCCCGCTCCTCAGGATGAGGGCTGTGTCTCGACCGTCGTAGCCCGTCACTTGCGCGGGTCTTAGGGCGCCGTCAAGACGGCGCTGCTGATCCGGCCGGCGGCCATGCGGGCGGCGCGGGCCTGCTGTTCGGGATTGAGCCGTTCGAACAGGTCGTCGAGCGCTGCGTCCTTGAGGCCTTGCGATCGAGCCGCGAGATGCCAGGCGGCGGCCTCGATCGTGTCCGGCGCGATACCGAGCCCGAACTGGTAGAGCTTGGCGAGGCGGTTCTGGGCGATCGGGTTGCCTTGCCAGGCGGCGCGCCGAAACAGGCTGGCCGCGGCGGCCTCGTCCTTCTCCACGCCGGTGCCGTTGAACAGCATGATGGCGTAGTCGAGCTCGCCGGGAACGTTGCCGGCCGCGGAGGCCTGCTTCATCCAGCGGGCTGCAACCTCCTCGCTCGCCGGCATGCCGCGGCCCTGCTTGGCCAGCACGCCGAGCGCATACATGGCGTCGCTGACCTGGGCCTTCGCCGCGATTTCGAGGCAGGCGACGGCGCGCTTGTCCTCGTCCTGCCGGTTGGCCGCGAGCAGGGCGATGGCGAGATTGTAATTGGCGGCGGGGTGGCCGGCAGCAGCAGCCTTCTCCAGCAAGGCGCCGGCCCGGGCCGGATCGCGCTTGCCGCTCTTCTCGTCGAGAAGCTGCGTCGCCAGCGCGAAGGCGGCATTGATGTCGCCGCGCGCCTCGGCCCGCTCGTACCATTCGGTCGCGACCTTCTGGTCCGGCGGGACGCCGAGGCCCTGGCGATAAAGCTCACCCAGCAGGGTCATGGCGGCGGCATCGGAGCTGTCGGCCTCGATGCGCTTGAGCGCTTCGGCCAGCGCACGGCGGTAATGGCCGGCCTGATAGGCGCCATAGGCGGCATCCGGCGTGAGCGCCGCCTCGGCCTGGCCTGCTAGGAGGAGACCGGCGAGCAGGGCGAGCCCGGCAAGCCGCTTCATCGCGCCGTTTTCCGCGCGGCGCAGGTGGCGATCGCGCTATTGGCCTGCTCGACCAGGGCGCGGATATCCTGGCCCTCATCGAAGGCCCAGGCGCCGAGCGCGACGAATTCCGCACCGGTCTCGACCAATGCCGGGATGGATTCAGCGTCGGGAGCGTAGGCGACGCAGGGCGTCTCGAAGATCTCGGCCCACCAGCCGGCGCGCTCGACCACCGCCGCCAGCGCCGGCAGCGAGCCGTCCGGGCGCGGTTCGCCGAACATTACATAATCGACGCTGGCCTCGCCGGCGTCCATCGCGTCGTGGCGGGCGCGCAAGGCCCCGATGCCGATGATGCGCTCGCTCTTGAGGCTGGAGCGGGCCTCGGCGACGGCAGCCGGGCCGCCGGTGAGATGGACGCCGTCGGCGCCGCCGCGGGCGGCCACGAGCGCGGTGTCCTCGACGACAAGGGCGACGTTGTTGGCCTGGACCGGGCCGGCGAGGCGCTTGACGCGCTCGATCCGGCTGCGGTCGTCGCCGGGCGCAAGGCGTAGCAGCACGGCAGCGACATCGCCGCCGGCCATGGCCTGCATCAGGCGAAAGGCCATGGCCTCAGCGTCCGCGACGGGAGGAGTGACGAGCATCAGGCGGGTGGGGGAGGATTGTGTGGTCATGATTTGCTGCGCAAACGGCCCGCAGCGAAGTCCAATGTCAAGACCGCAAGACCGGCAACGAGACTCCAGAAGGCCGAGCCGATGCCGAAAAGCGAAAGGCTGGAGGCGGCGATCGCGAAGGTAACGACGGCGGCGAAGCGCTCCTTGTCGGAGGCCATGGCCTGCCCGAGCGCGCCGGTGAGCGAGCCGACCAGCCCCAGGCCAGCCACGGCGACGATCAGCGCCTTGGGCAGCGCCAGCAGCAGGGCGATCAGCAGGCCGGTGCAGGCGGCGACGACGAAATAGGCGAGACCATAGAGAACACCGGCCTTCCAGCGCTGGGCCGGGTCCGGATGAGTGTCGCCACCGGTGCAGATCGAGGCCGATATCGCGGCCATGTTGGTCATATGGGCGCCGAAGGGGGCGGTGAGCAGCGAGGTCAGGCCGGTGACGAACAGCGAGGGGGCCGTCGGCGGATTGTAGCCGGCGGCGCGCAGCACGGCGAAGCCCGGCAGGTTCTGGGCGGCCATGGTGACGAGATAGAGCGGGACGCCGATGCCGAGCATGGCGGCAATATCGAAGCGCGGCGTGACGAATTCGAGGCCGCTCAGTGTCATGGCGCCGGCAGGCCAATGCGCCAGCCCTCCCAGGAAGCTGATCGCAATGCCGGCCACCAGCGCGGCGATGACGCCGAGGAACGGGTTGAGCAGTCGCGCCACGAGGAAGACGGCGAGCAGCGGCAGCACGAGGCCGGGCGAGAGGCGCATCTCGTCGAAGACCGCGACGACGAAGCGGAAGATCACGCCGGCGAGCATGGCGGCTGCGACCGGCATCGGGATCCGCTCGATCAGCCTGCCGAGCGGGCGGAAGGCGGCGGTCAGCATCATCAGCACGGCGGCGATCAGGAAGGCGCCCACGGCAGACGCCATGTCGAAGCCGGTGACGGCCGCGATCAGGGCGGCGCCGGGCGTCGACCAGGCGCAGATCATCGGCATGCGGTAGCGCCAGGACAGGAAGAGGCTGGAGGCGCCGGTCGCGAGGCAGAGCGCGGCGATCCAGGAGATGGTCTGGCCGGGCGTGGCTCCCAGCGCCTGGGCGGCCTGGAGGATGACGGCGACGGAAGCGGCGAAGCCGACGAAGACCGCGACCAGGGCAGAGAAGACGATCGACATGGTGCGGGAAGCCGGCTGGAACGGAAGCAAGCCAGCGTTGAACCAGAAAACGCGGGGCACGGAAAGGGTGGCGGGTGCAGGGACGCGGCCAGTCTCAGGCACGAAGCTTGCCCAAAGGTGGCCGGCCGGTGGACGGGGATGTCATGCGGCTGTCAAAGCCTAAGTCTAGCTGCGCATTATTCCAATCCGAAGCGACCGAGGCCGATCATGCGCGACGACGATCACGAATCCACCTTCGGCGCCAGCATGCTGGAGCATGAGGATGCCGAGCCGCGGAACCCGACCGACAATCCGACGATGGGCGAGCTGATCTCGCAGCGCTTCTCGCGGCGCGGGCTGCTGAAGGGCGCGCTCGCCGTCTCGGCGATCTCTGCGACGGTCGGCACGCTGGCGCTGGAGAGTGCCGCCGAGGCGCAGGCGCAAGGCGCGAAATCCGCCTTCTCCTTCAAGGAGGTCGAGGTCGGCGTCGATGCCGATCACCATGTCGCCGAAGGCTACGAGGCGCAGGTGCTATTGCGCTGGGGCGACCCGCTAACGGCCGATGCGCCGGCCTTCGACCCGGCGAAGCAGAGCGCGGAGGCCCAGAGCAAGCAGTTCGGCTACAACAACGATTTCGTCGGCTATGTGCCGATGACGGGTGCCGCCGACCCCTCCGCGCATGGGCTGCTCTTCGTCAATCACGAATACACCAACCCGCATCTGATGTTCCCGGGCGTCGTCGAGATGAAGGACGGCAAGCCCGTCCTGAAGAACGCGACGCCTGAGCGCTTCGCGATCGAGGCGATGGCGCATGGCGCGACGGTCGCGGAAATCCGCAAGACCGGCAGCGCGTGGGCGCTGGTCAAGGATTCCAAGTACAACCGCCGCATCACCGCCGCGACTGAGATGCAGCTCTCCGGTCCTGTCGCAGGCCATGAGCGCGTGCAGACCAAGGCCGATGCCAGCGGCCGCAAGGTGCTGGGCACGCTCAACAACTGCTCGGGCGCGCTGACGCCCTGGGGCACCTTCGTCTCGGGCGAGGAGAACTTCCACGGCTATTTCTCCGGCAAGCTGCCGGAGGGCCATCGCGAGGAGGCGAACTACAAGCGCCTCGCCGTGCCGTCCTCGCCCTACGCCTGGGGCCGTTTCGAGGAACGCTTCGACCTCGCGAAGGAGCCGAACGAGGCCAACCGCTTCGGCTGGGTGATCGAGGTCGACCCGTTCGATCCGAACTCGGTGCCGAAAAAGCGCACCGCGCTCGGCCGCTTCAAGCATGAGGGCGCCGACATGATCGTCGCCAAAGACGGGCGCGTGGTCGCCTATCTCGGCGACGACGAGCGCTTCGACTATGTCTACAAGTTTGTCACGGCCGGCCGGTTTGATCCGAACAACCGCGCCAGCAATCTCGTCCTGCTCGATGCCGGCACGCTGCACGTCGCCAAGTTCGCGGCGGACGGCACGCATGAATGGCTGCCGCTGGTCTTCGGTCAGGGCCCGCTCACGGCGGCCAACGGCTTCCAGAGCCAAGCGGACGTGCTGATCGAGGCGCGCCGCGCCGGCGATCTGCTCGGCGCGACCAAGATGGACCGGCCGGAAGACATCACGCCGAACCCGGTGACGGGGCGCGTCTATGTGATGCTGACCAACAATACGAGCCGCAAGGATGGCGAGGTCGACGCCGCCAATCCGCGTGCCAAGAACGCCTTCGGCCATATCATCGAGATCGCCGAGGCCGATGGCGATCACACGGCGACGAAGGGGCGCTGGGAGATCCTGCTGAAATGCGGTGACCCCTCGGTCGCGGCGGTCGGCGCGAGCTTCTCGACCGAGACGACCAAGAACGGCTGGTTCGGCATGCCCGACAATGCCGTAGTCGATTCCGCCGGGCGGCTCTGGGTCGCGACCGACGGCAACGGCATCGACGTGACCGGGCGCACCGACGGGCTCTGGGCCGTCGATACCGAGGGCGGCGCGCGCCGGACCTCAAAGCTGTTTCTACCGCGTGCCACATGGCGCGGAGCTCTGCGGCCCCTGCTTCACGCCGGACGACACCACCGCCTTCGTCGCCGTGCAGCACCCCGGCGACGACGGGCCGGACTGGCCGGAATTCGGCCGCCGCTCCTATTACGAGGACCTCTCGACCCGCTGGCCGGACTTCAAGCCGGACATGCCGGTGCGCCCCTCGGTGGTGGCGGTCACCCGGAAGGGCGGGGGCAAGATCGGGGTTTGAGCGAAGCCGTCATGGTCGGGCTTGACCCGACCATCTCTTGAAAATGGAAACGCCCGGCATTGCCGGGCGTTTTTACTGGTCGGCATGAGATTCCCGGGTCCGCGCGATGCGCAGTCCGAGAATGACGTCCCAATCAGGCCGCCTTCTTGGCGCCGAAGGTCGGGTCGAGCTCGCCCTTGGCGTAGCGCTTGGCCATGTCGGCCAGCGTGATGACGCGCTTGATCTTCGAGGCCTGGCCGGCGGTGTTGAACTCCTCCAGGCGCTGCTTGCAGAGCTTGGTCATCGCCTCCATGGCGGGCTTCAGGTACTTGCGCGGATCGAACTCGCCGGGGTTCTCGGACAGGATCTTGCGGATCTGGCCGGTCATTGCCATGCGGTTGTCGGTGTCGATGTTGATCTTGCGCACGCCGTGCTTGATGCCGCGCTGGATTTCCTCGACCGGCACGCCCCAGGTCTGGGGCATCTTGCCGCCATACTGGTTGATGACGTCCTGGAGGTCCTGCGGAACGCTGGACGAGCCGTGCATGACGAGATGCGTGTTCGGCAGCAGCTTGTGGATCTCCTCGATGACGTGCATCGCCAGGATCGCGCCGTCGGGCTTGCGGGTGAACTTGTAGGCGCCATGCGAGGTGCCCATGGCGATGGCGAGCGCATCGACCTTGGTCTCGGCGACGAACTTCACGGCCTCGTCGGGATTGGTCAGGAGCTGGTCGTGGCTGAGCTTGCCCTCGAAGCCGTGGCCGTCCTCCTTCTCGCCCTCGCCGGATTCGAGCGAGCCGAGCACGCCGAGCTCGCCCTCGACCGAGATGCCGCCGAGATGGGCCATGTCGGTGACGGTCTTGGTCACGCCGACATTATAGTCCCAGTCGCCCGGGGTCTTGCCGTCGGCCTTGAGCGAGCCATCCATCATGACGGACGTAAACCCGGCCTGGATCGCGGTCATGCAGGTCGCCGGCTCGTTGCCGTGGTCGAGATGCACGCAGACCGGGATATGCGGATAGATCTCGGTGACGGCGTCCATCATGTGCTTGAGCATGATGTCGTTGGCGTAGCTGCGGGCGCCGCGCGAGGCCTGGATGATCACCGGCGCGTCGGTCGCGTCGGCCGCCGCCATGATCGCCAGCGCCTGCTCCATGTTGTTGATGTTGAAGGCGGGCACACCGTAGTCGTTCTCGGCGGCATGATCGAGCAACTGGCGAAGCGTGATACGGGCCACGATGGCACTCCCCTTTGGTTCATCGGTCTGAGGGTGGATTTAGAGCGTCAGCGCCAGCCGCGCAAAGCGAAACCGGCGAAAACCTTAAAATGCGAGCGGCCGCCTCGTTGCCGAAGCGGCCGACGGTATCGTCCTGTCGAGGATCACGCCTTCCTGAGCGCCTCGACGCCCGGCAGGGCCTTGCCTTCCATCCATTCGAGGAAGGCGCCGCCCGCCGTCGAGACATAGGAGAGGTCGTCCGCGACGCCGGCATGGTTCATGGCCGCGACGGTGTCGCCGCCGCCTGCGACCGCGACGAGCTGGCCAGCCTTGACGCGCTTGGCCGCGGCTTTGGCGACGGCCACCGTCGCGGTGTCGAAGGGCGGCAGTTCGAAGGCCCCGAAGGGGCCGTTCCAGACCAGCGTCTTGACCTTCTCCAGCCGCAGCACGACCTCGGCGATCGAGAGCGGGCCGGCGTCGAGGATCATCTCGTCGGCTTCGACCTCGCCGACCGGGACGACGCGGTAGCTGGGATGAGCCTTGAATTCGCGCGCCACCAGCGCGTCGACCGGCAGAAGGATCTCGCAGCCGGCGGCCTTGGCCTTCTCCTCGATCTCGCGGGCGGTGCCGACGAGATCATGCTCGCAGAGCGACTTGCCGACGTTGATGCCGCGCGCGGCGAGGAAGGTGTTGGCCATGCCGCCGCCGATGGCGAGCACATCGACCTTCCTGACGAGGTTGCCGAGCAGATCGAGCTTGGTCGAGACCTTGGCGCCGCCGACGATTGCCATCACCGGGCGAGCGGGGTTGTCGAGGCCGGCGGAAAGGGCTTCCAGCTCGGCCTGCATGGTACGCCCGGCATAAGCCGGCAGGACATGGGCGAGGCCCTCGGTCGAGGCGTGCGCCCGATGGGCGGCCGAGAAGGCGTCGTTGACATAGAGGTCGCCATTGGCGGCGAGCGCCTTGACGAATTCGGGGTCGTTCTTTTCGTCGCCGGCGTGGAAGCGGGTGTTCTCCAGCAGCAGCACGTCGCCGTTCCTGGCGGCCGTCAGCGCCTTGGCGACGTCATCGCCGATGCAGTCCTCGACGAAGGTGACGGGGCGGCCGAGCGCCTGCGTCAGCGCCGGCACGACCTGGCGCAGGCTGTTCTTGTCGTCGCGGCCCTTGGGGCGGCCGAAATGCGCGAGCAGCACGACCTTGCCGCCCTTGTCGGCGATCTCGCGGATCGTCGGCAGGATGCGATCGATGCGGGTGGTGTCGCTGACCTTGCCGTCTTCCATGGGAACGTTGAGGTCGACACGGACAAGCACGCGCTTTCCGGCGAGATCGGCGTCGTCGAGGGTGCGGAAGGCAGTCATCGGGCTCTCTTATCGGATGCGTTCGAACAGGCTGGGATAATCGACGACGAGACCGTCCTCGTCGACAGGCAATTCGGCCTCGAAGCTGCCATCGGCCGCCTGATAGCGGAACAGGCGCGGAGCAAGGCAGGTATAGATCTGCCGGTCGATGATCGGCACGAAATCGTCGAAGGGGATGTAGAGCATCGCGAACTCGCGGCTCTGTCCGATCTCCCAGCGCTCCCGCCGGATCGGCAGGGTGTTGGTGAAGGGCGAGCCCTGCAGGTCGATGTCGATGCAGTCGTCGAAGGCGGGAAGCCGCGTGCCGGCGGCGTCATGCCAGCGGCCGGCACGGCGCTCCATCGCGAGGCGGCGGCCATCGGTCGTCGCGATGGCGAAGCTCGTCACCGCGAAATCGGCCGTGCAGTCGATGCGGTAGGAGACACCATAGGGCGGCTCGCCGCGCTCGCCGATGACCACGCCCTCGGCGCGGATGCCTGATTGCGTGGTGGCCAGCGTCAGATGCTCAAGGCCGACGCCCTCGACCGGCCGCCAGCGCAGGCTGCGCGGCACGGCCAGGAGGGCGACGTCCCGAAAGCTCATCGGGCGAGCAGGCCTCCGAACAGGCCGGGCACGCCGAATTTCAGCACGAGGATGGTGAGGATCACGGTCAGCACGGCCGTGACGATCGCGGTCATGAACAGCGTGCCGGCGCGCGGCGTCGCATCGACGCGGTTGCGGAGCGCATTGATCTCGCCGCGGATCGCCGCGAAATCCATGGTGCCGGCTGCGGCGTCGACCTTGTGGGCGCTGCGCTCCAGCGAGGCTTCCGCGCGGGTCAGAACGGCCTCGTAGCGGGCGAACTTCTCCTCGATGCGGGCCGCCTTCTCCTCGATGCGGGAGAGCTGGTCGAGCTTGCGCGGCTCGGTGACGGGCGCGGCGGTATCGTCAGCGGGCGCCGTTGCCACGATCGTGGGGCTGAAGGCGACGGGCTGCTCGGTATTCGCCGGGGTCACGACGGTCGGCTCGATCTTGGCCATAGGCGCTCCGTAGCTGGCAAGTATGGGGCGAGGCCGGGCTTGACCAGCACGGCCTCGCATTCGTGTGTCATGCCCTCAGAGAAGGGCATAAACGTGATGGATCAGAGCAGGGCGCCCATGGCGACGGCGGTGTCGCTCATGCGGTTCGAGAAGCCCCACTCGTTGTCGTACCAGGACAGCACGCGCACGAACTTGTCATCCATGACCTTGGTCTGGTCGAGGGCGAAGGTCGAGGAGGCCGGATCGTGGTTGAAGTCGATCGAGACGTTCGGCTGGTCGGTGACGGCGAGGATGCCCTTGAGCGGGCCGCGCTTCGACGCCTTGATGATGGCTTCGTTGACCTTCTCGACCGTGGTCTTGCGCTTCGAGATGAACTTGAAGTCGACGACCGAGACGTTCGGGGTGGGAACGCGGATCGAGGTGCCGTCGAGGCGGCCCTTCAGATCGGGGATGACGAGGCCGATCGCCTTGGCGGCGCCGGTCGAGGTCGGGATCATCGAGAGCGCCGCGGCGCGGCCGCGATAGAGATCCTTGTGCATCGTGTCCAGCGTCGGCTGGTCGCCGGTATAGGCGTGGATCGTGGTCATGAAGCCCTTGTCGATGCCCACGCTGTCGTGCAGCACGCGCACGACCGGCGCGAGGCAGTTCGTGGTGCAGGAGGCGTTCGAGACGACGACGTGATCCTTGGTCAGCTCGTGATGGTTGACGCCGAAGACGACGGTGAGGTCGGCGCCATCGCAGGGAGCCGAGACCAGCACGCGCTTGGCGCCGGCCGCGAGATGGGCGGCGGCCTTGTCGCGGGTGGTGAAGATGCCGGTGCATTCGAAGGCGATGTCGACGCCGAGCGCCTTGTGCGGCAGGTCCTTGGGATCGCGGATCGCGGTGACCTTGATCGGGCCGCGGCCGACATCGATCGTGTCGCCGGAGACGGTCACCGTGCCGGGGAAGCGGCCATGGACGGAGTCGAAGCGGAAGAGATGGGCGTTGGTCTCGACCGGGCCGAGATCGTTGATCGCGACGACCTCGATGTCCTTGCGCTTCGACTCGATGATCGCGCGCAGAACGTTGCGCCCGATGCGGCCGAAGCCGTTGATCGCTACCTTCACCGTCATGTCTTCCTCTCCTTCGCCGAGCGTCCGGCGTGAGCCGTCGCTATCCACGCGGGCAATTCGGCCAAAGAATGGCCGAATGCAAGATGTCTTCCGGGAATATCAGCCCTGCCTGCGCGAAACAGGAGGTCAGGCGTTGTGTTTCTTCATCGCTGCGTCGGCGATGGCCTCCGCCGTGATGCCGAAATGCTTGTAGACCTCCTTGTAGGGGCCGCTGGCGCCGAAGGAGTTCATGCCGATGAAGGTGCCGTCATGGCCGATCACGGCATCCCAGCCGAAGCGCACGCCGGCCTCGACCGCGATCTTGATCGGGGCCGAGCCGATGATCGAGGCTTGCGTGGCCTCGTCCTGCTCCAGCAGAAGCTCCAGCGAAGGCACGGAGACGACACGGGCGCGCACGCCCTTCTCGGCGAGCAGCTTGCGCGCGGCGACGGCGAGCTCGACCTCGGAGCCCGAGGCGAAGAGCGAGACCTGGGCCTTGCCGCCCTCGGCCGCGAGCAGCTCGTAGGCGCCGGTGGCCGAGCGGTTCTTCGCGGTGGCGTCGGTGCGCAGCTGCGGCAGGTTCTGGCGCGAGAGCGCGAGCACGGTCGGGCCGTCCGTGCGCTCCAGAGCGGCCTGCCAGGCTTCCGCGGTCTCGATCGTGTCGGCCGGGCGGAAGACACGCATGTTCGGCATGGCGCGCAAGCTGGCGACCTGCTCGACCGGCTGGTGGGTCGGGCCGTCCTCGCCGAGGCCGATCGAGTCATGAGTCATGACATAGACGACCGGCAGGCCCATCAGGGCGGCGAGGCGCATCGAGGGGCGGGCATAGTCGGCGAAGACCAGGAAGGTGCCGCCGCCGGTGCGGAAGCCGCCGTGCAGCGTGATGCCGTTCATTGCGGCGGCCATGCCGTGCTCGCGGATGCCGTAGCGGACATAGCGGCCCTTCGGGGTCTTCGGGGTGAAGTCCTCGGCGGCCTTGGTGCGGGTGTTGTTCGACGGGGTCAGGTCGGCCGAGCCCATCACCAGCTCCGGCATGATTGGAGTGATGGCTTCGAGCGCCATCTCCGAGGCCTTGCGGGTGGCCACAGTCTGCGGCGCGGCGATCAGGGCCTTCTTATGGGCGAGGATCGCCTTGTCGAGCTTGGCCGGGACGGTGTGGGCGAGGCGGCGGTCGAACTCGCCGCGCTTGCGCTCGGAGAGGGCGGCGAAGCGCTCGTTCCAGTCCTTATGCGCGGCAGAGCCGGCAGCGCCGGCGGCGCGCCACGCCTTGAGCGTGTCGGCCGCGACCTCGAACGGACCGCCGGTGATGCCGAGCGCCTTCTTGGCGGCGGCAAGCTCCTCGGCGCCGAGCGGCTCGCCATGGGCCTTGGAGGTGCCGGCCTTCTTCGGCGCGCCGAACCCGATCACGGTCTTGCAGGCGATCATGGTCGGCTTGTTGGACTTCCGGGCGCGGTTGATCGCAGCCTCGATCGCCTCGGGATCGTGGCCGTCGACGCGCTCGGAGCGCCAGCCGCAGGCCTTGAAGCGCGCGACCTGGTCGACATTGTCGGTGATCGAAAGCGGGCCGTCGATCGAGATGCCGTTATCGTCCCAGAGCACGATCAGCTTGTTGAGCTTCTGGTGGCCAGCGAGCGCGATCGCCTCCTGGCTGATGCCCTCCATCAGGTCGCCGTCGGAGGCCAGCACATAGGTGTGGTGGTCGACGACCTTCTTGCCGAACTCGGCGGCGAGCATGCGCTCGGCCATCGCCATGCCGACGGCGGTGGCGAGACCCTGGCCGAGCGGGCCGGTGGTGGTCTCGACGCCGGCGGTCTCGAAATTCTCGGGGTGGCCGGGGGTGTTGGAGCCGAGCTGGCGGAACTTCTCGAGATCAGCGAGCTCCATGCCGGGCGTGCCGGTGAGATAGAGCAGGGCGTAGAGCAGCATCGAGCCGTGGCCGGCGGAGAGCACGAAGCGGTCGCGGTCCGGCCAGCGCGGGTCCGCGGCATCGTACTTCATCACGCGGGTGAACAGCACCGTGGCGACGTCGGCGGCGCCCATCGGCAGGCCGGGATGGCCGGACTTGGCCTTCTCGACGCCATCCATCGCCAGGCCGCGGATGGCATTGGCGAGCTTGTCGTGCTGGGCGCGGTCGATGGTGGTCATGATGATCTCACGGGCTTAAGTCAGGCGGGCGGAGGACCGGGCCGGCCTGCGCGACAGCGGGCCGGCGAGGGGGAAGGCAGTGTTGCCGCCGCTTGCGGCAGGCTTGGAAAGGACGGGTGGATTAGGCCCGGCCCTCCCTGCGAGTCAATTCGCGAAACCCTGCTTTCGGGGTCGCAGGCACCGCTTTCGCTCGGTTTTCCGCAGATCGCGCCTGAGCTGCTTCGGGCAAGCCGTTGCAAGGACGTGTTTACAGGCTGTGAGATCGATTCCTGTTTTCCGGCGTTCTGCTGTAAAATGTGGCACGAATCGTGTGAGCCGGCTTCGATCTGAAAGGAGAGCGACGGTGGCGAGCCTGATGCTGGACAATGCTTTGGCGCGTCTCGACACGGCGCTGGGGCAGCTGGAAGCGGCGGCGCGGCGGCGGGTCGAGGCTGAGCGTGGACATGGCAATCTCGAAACCGAACTCGCCCTGATGCAGGACGACCGGGCGCGGCTGGCGGCCGAGCTCGACGGCGCGATGGCGCGCCTCGGCCAGGTCGAGACCGCCGCGGCCGATGTCGACCAAAGGCTGGAGCGGGCGATGAACGTCGTCGGCGCCGTGATCGCGCGGGTCGAAGCGCAGCAGCCGCCGGAGCCCGAGGCTCCAGCTCTTTGATGTCGTATCGGCTTTGTCCGAAAACCGCATTCCACTTTTCGGGCCGATGCGCGGCCAAAGCTAAAGCGGAACTGGAGACCGAATGCCGCAAGTCAACGTCATGATCTCCGGGAAGGCCTACCGCATGGCCTGCGGGGAGGGCGAGGAGGGCCATCTCGAAGGGCTCGCCCGGTTCTATGACGACAAGATCGGCGAGATGCGCCAGGCCTTCGGCGAGATCGGCGACATGCGCCTGCATGTCATGGCAGCGCTGATGGTGGCCGACGAGGTCCATGAATTGAAGCAGCGGCTGGCGAAGCTGGAAGCCGATCTCGCGGCGACGCAGGGCAATGCCGGCGCCGCCGACGAGCGCCTCAGCGAGGTCGAGGACCGGGCGGCGGAAGCGCTGGTGGCGGCGGCCGAGCGGATCGAGGGCGTGGCGCGGAGCCTGATCCCGACCGCCGTGGGCTGAACCTCGGCACGTGTCGATGCAACGTTACGCGATCTTCCTGAGCGGGCCGATCGGCGCCGGCAAGACGACGCTCGGGCGGGCTCTGGCCACGCGGGTCGGCGGTAGCTTCATCGACGGCGATGACCATGCCGATCCAGATTTGCCTTGGTACGGTTCGATTCTCTGCACCAGCCGCTCGGTCGTCCGGGAGGGCTTCTCCCTGCTGGCGGAGCGGCCTTACCTGGTCGTGGCCTACCCGCTCCGCTGCAGCGACTGGATTTTCTTCCGGCGTCATTTCGGCGATGACGGTGTGCGGCCGATCTTCGTTAGTCTTCGTGCTTCCTATGAACGCATCGTCGATGCCGGCCGCGGGCGGGTGTTCGATACCGAAGAACATGACCGCATCCGCGTGATGCTGGCGGAAGGCTATGGCGAACGCGGCTTCAGCGATTTGATCGTCGATACCGATCGCGAATCCTTCGCAGAGACGCTCGACGAACTGGAGACCAAGCTCAGTGGCTTCATGGCGGCCTGAGCAGTTTTCTGCTGGCGGGTTTCCGGAACGAACAAGGCCCCGGATGTTTCCATCCGGGGCCTTTTTGTCTACCTGCGCGGCGATCAGACGCCGGGCGCGCCGCCGGCGCCGTCCAGCACCGTGACCGAGCGGCGATTCTGCGACCAGCAGGAGATGTCGTTGCAGACCGCGACCGGGCGCTCCTTGCCGTAGGAGATGGTGCGCATGCGGTTGGGCGCGATGCCGCGCGAGGCGAGATAGTCGCGCACGGTCTGGCCGCGGCGGGCGCCGAGCGAATAGTTGTACTCGCGGGTGCCGCGCTCGTCGGCATGGCCTTCGACGGTGAAGGTGTAGCGCGGATAACGCTGCAGCCAGCCGGCCTGCTTGTCGAGGGTGGCGGTCGCGGTCGAGGTCAGGTCGGTGGAGTCGGTCTCGAAGAAGACGCGGTCGCCGACATTGACGACGAAGTCCTGGGCGCTGCCGGGCGTCGCGGCGCCGCCGGCGCCGAAGCCGGAACCGTTGGCATCGGCGTTCTGGTCCTTGGCGCAGGCGCCGAGCGCGAGCGTGGCGGCAAAGGCGGCGGCGAAACGGACGGCACGGCCGCCGGGAAGGAGAGTGGTCAACATGGCTGGACTCCGGGCAATCGAATTATGTGGCGGGGCACTTCGAGGAAGGCTTCGCGATGCCTCATCAATGAAGTGTCAACCTAAACGAGACCTTGCCAAATCAGGGCGAAGTGGCGGCATTGCGGCTTATGGTTAACCAATTATGGCGAAAGGCGTTTGCGGCGCCGGCTGTTGCGTCGGGAGCACAGGGGTAGCCTGTGCTTCGGGCGGAAATGCGTCGGCCTGTATTTCGCGTGCTTGCGGTGGTGGGCGCTCGCATCTGCCGGCCGACAATTGCTCCGCCACCGGGTTGACGAATTCATAGCTGAACGGTTATGAGATGATTCATAGCCAATTGGTTATGGATTATCGATGCCCGACACACCTGACCTGCTCTTCAAGACGCTGGCCGACCCGACCAGGCGGGGCATTTTCGAACGCCTGTGCCGCGAGGGCGAGCAGACCGTGGTGGCGCTGACCGCGCAGGCCGGCGTGTCGCAGCCGGCGGTCTCGAAGCATCTGGCCGTCCTGAAGCAGGCCGGACTGGTGCGGGACCGGCATCAGGGCCGCCAGACCCATTACAGCGCGCAGCTCGCGGCGCTGGCGCCTCTCGCCGACTGGACGAACCGCATGGCCGGATACTGGGAAAGCCGGTTCGACGATCTCGAAGACCTGCTCAAGAGGATGGACCAATGACCGAAACCCGCTCCGTCATCGTCGAGCGCGAGATGCCGCATCCGCCGGAGAAGCTCTGGCGGGCGCTGACCCAGCCGCATCTGATCGCGGAATGGCTGATGAAGAACGATTTCGTGCCGCGTGTCGGCCATCGCTTCAACCTGCGTGGCGACTGGGGCGGCGTGCTCGATTGCGAGGTGCTGACGGTCGAGCCGAACCGGTCGCTCTCCTATAGCTGGGACTTCGCGCATGACGACCCGGCCTATGCCCTCAAGAGCGTGGTGACCTTCACGCTCACACCCTCAGCGAAGGGCACGCATCTGCGCATGGAGCAGATCGGCTTCCGGCCGGAGCAGAAGCAGGCTTTCGGCGGCGCCAAGGCGGGCTGGCAGCAGTTCTTCGCCAAGCTGGAAGAGGTCGCGGCGCGCGCCGACTAACGGAGCGCACCACCTCAGCTTCTTACCAAAGGAGGTCTCCGTGACCTGGAACGCCGCAATCCGGCAGGGCCATCGCTGGCTCTCGATCATCTTCACCGCGACCGTGCTTGCGAATTTCGCCGCGATGGCGCGCGGCGAGCCGCCGGCGTGGATCGTCTATTCGCCCCTGCCGCCGCTCTTCCTGCTGCTGTTTAGTGGGCTCTACATGTTCATTCTGCCTTACGCCGCGCGGTGGCGCAGCCGGCGCGAGGCATGAGGGGCTGAGCCCAGGCTTTCGGCTGAGCGCGAAAAAATTGCGCAAACGGGGTGCTAAATTGCAGCGCAACTTTCGCGCTCCCCGGTTTATCGTGATCCTATGCGGCCGGTCACTGCCTCGGTCCGCCTTCCTGTTCCGACCGGAGATCGCGATGGCTCATTCCCTCAAGTCCGGCGCTGCAAACGTGATGCCCATCCGGGGGCCGAACCAGCCCGAGCTCGATTCCGATATCGTCTGGGAGGCGCGTCGTGATCTCGCCGCGACGTTCCGGATGGCGGCGCGTTACGGCTTTGAAGAAGGCATCTGCAACCATTTCTCGGCGCTGGTGCCGGGCCATGACGACCTGTTCATCGTCAACCCCTATGGCTGGGCCTTCCGGGAGCTCACCGCCTCGAAGCTGCTGATCTGCGATTTCCACGGCAATGTCGTCTCGGGCGAGGGGCAGCCGGAGGCGACGGCCTTCTACATCCATGCCCGGATTCACAAGAACATCCCGCGTGCCAAGGTCGCGTTCCATACGCATATGCCCTATGCGACGGCGCTCTCGATGACCGAGGGCGAACCGCTGGTCTTCGCCGGGCAGACGGCGCTCAAGTTCTACGGCCGCACCGTCGTCGACCGCGACTATAACGGGCTGGCGCTGGACGAGCGGGAGGGCGATCGCATCGCCGCCGCGGTCGGCGAGGCCGATATCGTCTTCATGAAGCATCACGGCGTGATGGTGCTCGGGCCGAACATCGCCGAAGCCTGGGACGATCTCTATTATCTGGAACGGGCCTGCGAGGTGCAGGCCCTGGCGCTTTCAACAGGGCGCGAGGTCAAGCCGGTGAAGCCCGAGATCGCCGAAGCCGCCTATCGCCAGATGCGCGAGGGCGACCCGGAATCGGCGCGGCTGCACCTGGCCTCGATCCGCCGGCAGCTCGACGCCGAGGAACCGGTCTATCGCGATTGAGCGGGTCGGTCGGGGGCAAAAGCAGCCGCTCCGTGCCGCACCAAGAGAGTCTGCACGTCATCCCGGACGTAGCGAAGCGTAGATCCGGGATCCATCGGAGGGCTTAGGCGCGCTACGATGGATCCCGGGTCAAGCCCGGGATGACGGTGTGTTTCCGAGGAAAGCCTGCTGGCCTCAACGCTGAGCGCTGAGCAGGGGCGACCAGGTCGGGTCCGAGGCGAAGGCCGGGGTCGGCACCGGCACTTCGACGCGGCCGGTGATGTCCACCATGTACAGCTTTCCGCCGGACTGGCCGCCGGGATCGCGGAAGAACATGATGTATTGGCCGTTCGGCGCCCAGTTCGGGGCCTCGTTGTGGAAGCCCTCGGTCAGGATGCGCTCGCCCGAGCCGTCCGGCCGCATCACGCCGATGGCGAAGCCGCCGCCGCCCTGGCGGGTGAAGGCGATGAGATCGCCGCGCGGCGACCAGGAGGGCTGCGAATAGCGGCCCTGGCCGAAGGAGATGCGCTGGCCCTCGCCGCCGCCGGCCGGCATCACATAAAGCTGCTGCTGGCCGCCGCGGTCGCTCTCGAAGACGATGCGCGAGCCGTCCGGCGCATAGGAGGGCGAGGTGTCGATCGCCGCCGTCGAGGTCAGGCGCGTGGTCGAGCGCGAGCCGATATCGATGGCGTAGAGATTGGCGTTGCCGCCCTGCTGCAGCGAGAGCACGACGCGCTGGCCGTTCGGGGCGAAGCGCGGGCTCGAGCTCATGTCGGGGAAATTGCCGACGATCTGGCGCTGGCCGGTCTCGATATTGAGCACCTGCACGCGCGGCTGCTCGCCCTGGCGCTGCGACATGAAGGTCACGTCCTGCGAGACCGGCGAGTAGCGCGGCGTCACCACCGAGGTGTCGCCATTGGTGAGGTAGCGCACATTGGCGCCGTCCTGGTCCATGATGCCGAGGCGCTTGCGGCGCGTTTCCTTCGGGCCGGATTCGTCGACGAAGACGACGCGGGTGTCGAAGAAGCCGCCGAGCCCGGTGACCTTGCTGAAGATCGCGTCGGAGATGATGTGGCCGACGCGGCGGTTGTTGCTCGGGTCGGTGAAATATTGCTGGCCGTCGGTCTGGGTTCCCGTGGCGACGTCCCAAAGACGGAACTCGGCGCGGATGCGGCCGGCATCGCGCGAGACGCGGCCGGTGACGAGGGCCTGCACGCCCGCTGCCTGCCAGGCCTGGAACTGCGGCGCGGCATCGAAAGGCGGGTTCTTCTCGGGGTGCCGGGCCTTGTCGATCGGGGTGAAGTAGCCGCAGCGCTTGAGGTTGTTGGCGATGACGCCGGAGACCAGCACGCCGCCTTCGCCGCCGAAATCGGCGATGGCGATCGGCATCGGTTGGAAGGCCCCGCCGGTCAGGTTGATGACGAGTTCGGCCTTGGCCGCGGTGGGCAACAGCAGGGCTGCGCCGGCCGTGGCGAGGAGGCGGCGGCGCGTCGGCGTGGCCGCAAGGAAGGGGAGGGGGCTTCTGTCGATCATCGGGGTCACATGACGTCCCTGGCGTCGAAATTGACGACGACATCACGCCAGTCGTCGTAATAGGAGGCGAATTGAGCCGGGATGCGCAACGGCGCGCAGCGGCGGGTGGCGGTCAGCGCCGAATCGGCGGCGACCCTGAAAAGCGGGTCCGCGGACGAATTGATCACGCCGGGCTGGCCGATGAGCGAGCCGTCGGTGTTGAGCTTCATCCGCACGGAGGGCACGACATTGCCGCTGCCATGGGCATTGGCGAGCGCGATCGGCACGTTCCAGCACTTCAGGAGCTGTTCCTGGATGATGCCGATGAGCTGGGCCCGGAGCGACGGGCTGAGCTTCTGCGACGACCCGCGCTCGGTGCCGAGCGAGGCCGTGCGATTGACCTGCGGCGCCGAGGAGCCCGAGGACTGCGCCTTCTCCTTGGACTGGAGCAGCTTGGCGATGTCGGTGGCGTTGAAGTTCTTGGCGATCTCCGCCTCCTTCTTCGCCTTGGCCTCGGCTTCCTGTTTGGCCTTCGCTTCGGCTGCGATCTTGGCCTTCTCAACGGCTTCGGCCTTCGCCTTGGCGGCGGCTTCCGCCTTTTCCTTCGCGGCCTTCTCGGCCTCCGCCTTGGCGAGCGCCTCGGCCTTGGCCTTCGCATCGGCGGCGCGCTTGGCGGCCTGAGCATCGGCTTCCGCCTTGGCCTTGGCGGCGGCCTTCGCCTCCTCCTCGGCCTTCTTCGCCTTGGAGGCGAGCTCGGCCTCTTCCTGAAGGCGGGCCTGCTCCTCGCGCTTCTGCTCGGCCTCCCGGGCGGCGGCGGCCTCGCTCTTCTGCGGCGGCTGCTTGGCAGGCTCGGGCGGCTTGGCCTCGGGCTTGGGCTGCTCGACCGGGCCGGCCGGCGGCGGAGGCGTCGTGGCGTTGTTCTCGGCGGTCTTCAGCTCGGGCGGGCGCGAGGGCGGGGCCGGTGTATCGGCCTTGGCCTCGCCGGCTTCCTTGCGCTCGACCGTTTCGGACTGGCGCTCGGCGCGCGGGGTCGGCTGGGCCTGGACCTTCTCGGCGCTGCGCTCGCCGCGCGTCACCTGATTGAGCGCGCTGGGGTCGATCACCTCGACGGCGATCGCCTCCTCGTTATCCGGCAGCGGCGCGGGCGACGAGAACGCCAGCAGCCCCGCGACGAGGAACGTCGCGTGGCCGAGCGCCGACACCAGCATGCCAGGTTCGGAGGTCGAAAGCTTCACGCTCTGAACACCCTTACTCTCACTATCTTCAGCGGCTCGGCTCGGTGACGAGCGCGACCCGCTTGAAGCCGGCGGCGGTGATGGTCGACATCACCGAGGCGACACGGCCGTAATCGACCTGCTTGTCGCCGCGAACATAGACGCGCTCGTCGAAGCCCTGCTTCGCCAGGGCCTGGAGCTTGGCGACGAGATCGGGCTCGAGCGTCGGTTCGTCCTGCAGGAAGATCTGGCCCTTGCTGTCGATGGCGATGGTCAGGGGCTTCTGGTCGACATTGATCGGCTTGGCGCCGGTCTGCGGCAGGTCGAGCGGGACGCCGGTCGCGATCAGCGGCGCGGCGACCATGAAGATGATGAGCAACACCAACATGACGTCGATGAACGGCGTCATGTTGATCTCGGCGATGGCGCCATGACGGCGTCCGCGCCGGCCCCGGCGGCCGGAACCGCCCTTTGCGCCTGAAGCGGCTGACATACCCATCGATCAGCCCCTCACGCCGCCATGCGCTCGTCGATCTGCCGCGACAGGATCGCGGAGAACTCGTCGGCGAAGGCTTCGAGACGGCCTTGCGCCTTGGCGACCTCGGACTGGAGCTTGTTGTAGGCCATCAGGGCGGGAATGGCGGCGAAGAGGCCGATCGCCGTGGCGAAGAGCGCTTCGGCGATGCCGGGCGCGACGACCGCGAGCGAGGAATTCTTGGAGACCGCGATGGCGGTGAACGAGGTCATGATGCCCCAGACCGTGCCGAACAGGCCGATGAAGGGGGCGGCCGAGGCGATGGTCGAGAGCACGAGCAGCCCCGATTCCAGCCGCTCCGTCTCGCGCTGGATGGTGACGTCGAGCACCTTGTCGATGCGCTGCGAGAGGCTGGCGACCGAGCGCCCGCCATTCTCGAAGGAGCGCTTCCACTCGCGCATCGCCGCGACGAAGACGGCGGCCATGTCGTTGACCGGCTTGCTGGCGAGGTCGCGATAGAGCTCCTCGAGCGAGCGGCCGGACCAGAACACCTCCTCGAAGGCGTCCATGTCCTTGCGCGTGCGGCGATAGAGCAGGGTCTTGTCGACGATGATCGACCAGCACCAGACCGAGGCGCCGAGCAGGCCCATCATAACCAGCTTGACGACGATATGGGCGTGCCAGAACAGCGTCCAGAACGACATGTCGATCTGCGGCGCGGCCTGCGCGACGTCGGCGGGGTTCATCCTGTCATCCTTCTCACCCAGGCGGTACGGCCGATGCTGGACTTGAGGCTCCAGCCCGGTCCAAGCCCCGCCGCTTGCGTCGCGGGAGACCCACGCCGCCGCCCGATCCGCGATCCGGGGAAATGCCGTATCCCTCCAATCGCGCGTGAATCCGGCGAAAGATGGGCCGAAACGGGGTTTCCCACGAAACGCATGCTCCAGACCGAGTTAAGCATCCGGCAAGGTTAATGTCGGGTATACGCCGGGCCGGACGAGCAGGAAGTTTCGGGACACCGGCGGTTCGTGCCCAGGCCGTTGGTGCTTTCCGTTCAAAGCGCCGCGAGACGAAAGGCCGCGCGCTCCAAGCCTCGCGTGAAAGCAGAATGCTTGACAGAAAATTTCAATTTGCAGATCTGTGCATGCCTTCGAGACAGGAAGGCCATTCGAAAATCATGAGTTATTTTCCGTATGTGGGCTCCGGCCCCTATTGCTACGCCAATTCATTTTCGATGATGTTTGGAGAGGCTTCGCTATCGCCCGCCGTCATTGAGTTCGCGACGGGAAGTCCTTTCGGCATGCAATTGCATGGCGGGGCGATGCCGTTCTTCGATCCCTATGGCTGGACGCCGGAAGCGGGCTTCGATGACGCGCTCGCCGCCATGGGCTGGACCTCCGTCGTGACGCGGGGCGGCAGAGAAGCAGAGGCGCTTGCCCGGCTCGCGAATGCTCTCGCCGCCGGGCCGGTCTGGGTCGGCCCGGTCGAAATGGGCCACCTGCGCCATCAGCCGGGCATGCGCGGGGCGATCGGCGCCGATCACTATGTCGTCGTCCTCGCGCTGCGTGACGGCTTGGTCAAGATGCACGATCCGCAGGGCCATCCGCACGCGACATTGCCGCTCGCCGATTTCATGGCGGCGTGGCGCGGCGAGACGGTGGATTATGGCGAGCCCTTCACGATGCGCACGGATTTCCGGCGTGCCGAGGTCATCACGGAGGAGGAGGCGATCCGGCGGGCGCTTCCGGCGGCGATCCGCTGGCTCGCCATGGACCGGGACCTCCAGCCGCCGCCGGGGACGCTCGGCAACGAGGCGGCGGTGCTGGCTCTGGCGGAGCGGGTCGCGGCCGGCTGCGACGACGATCTCAGGGGGCATCTCATCCACTTCGCGGTGCGGGTCGGCGCACGCCGGGCGGCCGATGCCGCGCGCTGCCTGACGCGGATCGGGCGCGACACCGCCGCCGGGGTCATGGGGCGCCAGGCGCGCCTGATCGGCGCCCTGCAATATCCGCTGGTCGCGCGGGACGATGCGATGGCGGCGGCTCATCTGAGGGCTCTGGCGCCGACCTATCGCGAATTGCTGGCAGCGTTGGAGTCCGCCGTCACTTCGTAGCGCGGTCGGTCGAGAGCCGCTCCGCGATCGCCAGACAAGAAAAAGCCCGCCCCGGTGAGGGGCGGGCCTGGTCTGTTGATGCCGACGATCAAGCCGCGTCAGGCTGGGCCGGGGTGTTGGCCGGCGGGTTGTTGCGGCGCTCGGTCATGAACTGATCGAACTCGGCCTTGTCGCGGGCCATGCGCAGGCGACCCAGGAAGTCGTGGAACTCGCGCTGCTCGTCCTCGAGGCGGCGCAGCGTCTCCGCGCGATACTCGTCGAAGGCGCGGTTGCCGCTGGAGGGACCGCCACGACCCCAGCCGCCAAAGCCGCTGCCGAAGCCGCCTTCGCGGCCGGCCATGCGCTCGCGCAGGCGCTCCATCTTGCCCTGCAGGCGGTTCATCCGGTGCTCATACCGGTCTCCGGCATATCCACAACCCATGCGTCCACTCCAGAAAAGAAAGACCAGGGTCGCAAGACCCAGCGGCCAGAACAGGATGAAGCCGAGGACCGCGAAGGCGATCCAGGCACCCTTTCCATATTCGTCCAGCTTCTCGACGATCGGCATTGCTCCCTCACCATCCAAAACGTGAATGTAAATCACATTTACATAGATGCTCCCGACCCTGCCGCTTGTCAAGAAGCGGGCTCGCGAAAATGAATCAGTCGGGCTTGGAGGCGCCGTTGCGGCCGATGCCGAGGCCCTGGAGATAGATCAGCATGCCGGCCTCCAGCAGCTCGGCGGCCGACATCGGCAAGGGGCGGCGCCCGCCATCGGCGCGGCCGAACAGGGCGGCGACGCCATGCGACATCGCCCAGACATGCAGGGCCATCATCAGGGCCGGGGGGCGCTTGCCCTGCGGAAGCTGAGCGATCAGGGCTTCGGAGGCCTGGCGCAGGCCGGCGAAGGCGCGGTCGGCGGCATCCCGCAGTGCCGGGCTGGCATCGAGCGGCACGCCGGCTTCGAACATCGCCGAGTAATAGGCGGGCTCGTCATGGGCAAACGCGAGATAGGCGCGCCCCAGCCGGTGGAAGGCGGTTTCGGGATCGGGCCTGCCCTGGTCCCAGGCGCGCGACAGTGCCGTCTCGAAAGCCTGGAAGCCGCGGGCTGCGACATCGGCCAGCAACTCGTCGCGGTCGCGGAAATGGCGATAGGGTGCTGCCGGGCTGACGCCGGCCATGCGAGCGGCCTCGGCGAAGGTGAAGCCGTTCGGCCCCTTCTCGCCGATCAGCCCGAGCGCGGCTTTCACCAGCTCCTCCTTGAGGTTGCCATGGTGATAGCCGCGGGGTGTCTCGGGGCGGTCGCGCTTCCAGCTCATGTAACGAGCGCTAACATGCGGGTGGGGCTGCGTCGACCGTCACTCGTCGAGCATCAGCCGCTTGCGCAGGCCGTCCGGGATGCGCCGGGCGCGGCCGCCACCGACGCAGGCGACCATGACCTGCGCCGTGATCAGCACGTCCTCGCCACGCAGCACGCGCTGTTCGAGATCCATGGTGGCGCCACGGGCCGCGATCGAGCGGGTCTCGACCGTCAGCAGGTCGTCCATCACGGCGGGGCGCAGGAAATCGATGGTCATCTTGCGGACCGCGAAGCCGAGCGCCGTCTCGCCGTCGAAGAGCTCGCGCTGCTCGACGCCGAGCGCGCGGATCAGTTCCGTGCGGCCGCGCTCCATGAAGCGCAGATAGGAGGCGTGATAGACGACGCCGGAGAAATCGGTGTCCTCGTAATAGACGCGAACCTCGAGGCGATGGACCCTGCTCATGACGCTCCGGAGCGGTTTCGAACGGCTGAAGCTGCCATAGACCAGGTGGTGCGGCTTCGGAAAGGCTGGAACTGCTTTGCCGGCAGGGCGTTGCCCGTTGCGTGATCACAGCAAGGGAGGATGCATCATGGCGCAATCCAGCAAAGCGACCGCGCGGCTGCTCGACAAGGCCGAGGCCGAGCTCGTCGCCCGCAGCCAGCGTGGCGCGATCGGGGCTCTTCCGGATGACGAGCTGCGCGATCTCGCCGGCAAGCTGCGCGAACGCCGCGACAAGGCGCGCGATGGCGCGCGGCGGCAGAAGCGCGAGATGCGCGGCAAGGCCGAGCCCAAGGGCGCCAAGGCGGCCACCGACAACGCCGGCACCAAGGCGAAGGCCGATGCGCTGACCGCGGCGTTGAAGCGCGTCGGGGCCGAGCGCACGCGCCGGGAGGAGAAGGCGAAGAAGCCGAGCCAGCGCAGCCTCGCGCGCAAGGCGCTCGCCCTCAAGCAGCGGCAGCTCGCGGCCGATCGGCCCGCCAGCCGCACGGCTGGCAAGGGCATGCGGCCGGTCGAGAATCCGAAGGCGGCGAAATCAGGTGCGCTGAACGATGCCGGCGCGCGACCCGCCATGATGCGCTCGAAGATCGCGCGGCAATCGTAGCGTTGGCGAGCCCTGCGGGCGCTCAGCGCTTGCAGGGCTTGTTCATGAAGGAGCCGCAATCATAGGGCTTCGACAGCATGTCGCGGACCGAATGGTCCTTGCCCTCGACGTTGTTGATGATGTCGTCGATACGCCAGCCGCCGCTTTCCTCGACCATGCGGAAGCGCACCGTGACGAGTTGCCTCTGGATGCTGCGGAAGGCGGCGTTCACCAGCGCCCGGCCGTTCTCGGGCTCCTCGATGACGGTGACCTTCAGGAACTTCACCTCGCCGTCCTGGCCGTTGATGAAGGGATCGGCCCCGATATGGCCGATTTCGCCAGCCTCGGCCTGATAGAGATCGTCGCGGGCGAAAAGGGCTGCGAGGCTCTTGCTCATCAGCTTGTCGCGATGCGGCGGACGCCAGGGCGGCTCGCCCTCGGTCGGTGATGCCAGCGTCTTGCGCGTGACGGCATAGGCATCCATCACGGTGCCGGAGGGGGTCTTGTCGGCAGCCTGGGATAGGCCCGCCGTGAGGAAAAATGCCAGTATGGCCGGGCCGGCGAGGCGGCTGAGGGACATTTTCGGTCTCCGAAGCGCTGGTCTGCCTGGTGAGGCTCGGATGGTTAGCCGTGCATCCCCCATTTGAGCGAGGAAGTCGAACGATTTCAATCGTCATGATCCGGATCGGCAGCAAACCGGCACCTGTCGGGATCCTCAGACGGTACTCCGCTCCTTTTCGGGGCTGCATCCCGCCTAGCTGAACTCTGGCTTCAGCTCTCATCCTCCGCATCGCCGAACAGCCCGAACTGCGCCGTCTCGCGCGAAGGCTCGGGCATGCCGAGATGGCGGAAGGCGTGGGGCGTCAGCAGGCGTCCGCGCGGCGTGCGCTGGATGAAGCCCTGCTGCAGCAGGAAGGGCTCGATGATCTCCTCGATCGCGTCGCGCGGCTCGGAGAGCGAGGCGGCGATGGTTTCGATCCCGACCGGGCCGCCACCGAAATTGACCGCGACCGTGGTAAGGTAGCGCCGGTCCATCTGGTCGAGGCCGATGGCGTCGACATCGAGCAGGGAGAGCGCCTTGTCGGCGACCTTGCGGGTGACGATCGGGTCGCCGTCGACGATGGCGAAATCGCGCACGCGGCGCAGCAGCCGCCCGGCGATGCGCGGCGTCCCGCGCGAGCGCTTGGCGATCTCGTTGGCGCCGTCGTCGGACATCGGCACGCCGAGCACGCGGGCGCCGCGGGCGACGATGCCCTGCAATTCCTCGACCGTGTAGAACTGCAGCCGGATCGGGATGCCGAAGCGGTCGCGCAGCGGCGTGGTCAACAGGCCGGCGCGGGTGGTGGCGCCGACGAGCGTGAACTTGGGCAGGTCGATCTTGACCGAGCGGGCGGCCGGGCCTTCGCCGATGATCAGGTCGAGCTGGTAGTCCTCCATCGCCGGATAGAGGATTTCCTCGACCGCTGGGTTGAGGCGGTGGATCTCGTCGATGAAGAGCACGTCGCGCTCTTCGAGATTGGTCAGCTGGGCGGCGAGGTCTCCGGCCTTGGCGATGACCGGGCCGGAGGTCGAGCGGAAATTCACGCCGAGCTCGCGTGAGACGATCTGCGCCAGCGTCGTCTTGCCGAGGCCGGGCGGGCCGACGAAGAGGACATGGTCGAGCGCATCGCCCCGGCTTTTGGCAGCGTTGATGAAGACCTGGAGATTGGCGCGCGCCGCCGCCTGGCCAGTGAAATCGGACAGCGACAGCGGACGCAGCGAGGTCTCGCTGTCGTCATTGCGGCGTTCGGCCGTCATCAGGCCGGAGCGTTTGGGTTCGCTCACAGCGCGATCTCCAGCTCGATGGCGTCGTGGATCGGAATGTCCTTGTATCCCGTCTTGATGATATCGGGCACGACTGAGCGATAGGCGTCGATCGCCTCGAGATAAAGCCCCGAGAGGCGGAAGCCTTGGCGCTGGTAGAAGGTCATGCCCGGCATGTTGTCATTGGTCAGCATCGCCTTGAGCTTTTTGGCGCCGGCCTTGCGCGCCGCGAAGATGACGGCGTCGAGCATCTGGATGGCCACGCCTTCGCCCGGCTTCAGCGAATGGAGCGCGCAGAGATAGGCGCTGTCGCCCCGCACCGTCCAGCTCGCCAGCGCTGCCGTCCTGCCCGCGCTGTCGAACAGGCCGAGCGCGTCGATCTCGGCGACATCGTAGACATGGAGGTCGATCATCATGCTGTGCGAGCCCCAGCTTGCCAGCATGATGCGGCAAAGCTCGGTCTTGTCGGTGACGATGCGCAGTTCGAGCTCTTCGGGCGCTTCGCTCACTTCGCCAGTTCCTTCAGGCCCAGCTTGATGAGCTGGGCCGTGCCGGCCCCATCGCCGGCGGCCTTCGCGGCAGCCGCGACGGCGGCCACCGCCTGCGCCTGAGGATAGCCGAGATTGGCGAGCGCCGACACGGCGTCGGCGATCGGCTGCGGCAGTTTCCTGTCCTCCAGCGCGCCCGCGAGCTGCGCCACGCCCGGATCGATATGGCCGAAGGCCGGGGCCTTGTCCTTGAGCTCGGCGCAAAGGCGTTGCGCCAGCTTCGGGCCGACGCCGGGGGCGCGGGCGATCGCGGCCTTGTCGTTGGTGGCGATCGCGGTGGCGAGCCCACCTGGATCGAGCGTCGAGAGGATCGCGAGCGCGACCTTGGCGCCGACGCCCTGCACGACCTGCATCAGGCGGAACCAGTCGCGCTCGACATCCGACATGAAGCCGTAGAGGCGGATCGCATCCTCGCGGACATGGGTCTCGATCGAGAGCGCGGCGGCCTCGCCGGGCTGGGGCAGGCGCTGGAGCGTGCGCGCCGAGCACTGCACGACATAGCCGACGCCCTGCACGTCGATGATGACGTGGTCCTCGCCATAGGAATCGATCAGGCCCTTGAGCTTGCCGATCATCGTCTCGTTCCCCCGGCCGCTGTCATCAACCCGCCACGCGCATCTGCGCGACCAGCGCCTTCATGCCGCGATGCTGGGCATGGCAGATCGCGACGGCGAGCGCGTCCGCCGCATCGGCCGAGGAGGTCTCGGCCTTGGGCAGGAGCACGCGGATCATCGCCTGGACCTGCTTCTTGTCGGCATGACCGACGCCCACCACGGTCTTCTTGACGAGGTTCGCGGCATATTCGGCGACATCGAGCCCGGCGAGCGCCGGCACCACCAGCGCGATGCCGCGGGCCTGGCCGAGCTTCAGCGCCGATTGCGGGTCGCGGTTGATGAAGGTCTCCTCGACGGCGGCCTCATGCGGACGATGCGCGGCGAGGACCTTGTTCAGGCCTTCATGCAATTGCCGCAGGCGTTGGCCGAGGGAGAGAGCGCCGTCGCTCTCGATGCAGCCGCAGGCGACGAAGGAGAGCTTGCTCCCCTCCGAAATCACGATGCCCCAGCCGGTTTTGCGGAGGCCGGGATCGATGCCGAGGATGCGAATCGGAGGTGCCATGATGTCTGCAAACTAGCGGATGTTTCGGATTTGTCCCGCGCCGAGAGGGGGCGACGGAACGGGGCGGGATGAATTCCCCTGATCGATGACATCAAAAAGGAAAGTTGTTCTTGCCGTGGGCCGGCGGGCATGGTTCGCCCCATCGTTCGTCTCCAGCGGGCTCCATGTCCTCGATCCTGTCTTCCTTCATGCCGGGCCTCACGGCCGACGGCATCGCCGTCCTGCTGGCCGCGACCTTGCTCGGCGGGCTGGTGCGCGGCTTCACCGGCTTCGGCTTCGCCATGGTGTTCATGCCGCTGGCCTCGGTCGTGCTCGGGCCGGTCGCGGCGCTCGGCCTGATCTGGTTCATCGATCTGCCCTTCGCGCTGCCGATCGCAGCGCGCAGCGCCAAGCAGGCCGAATGGCGCGAGATCCTGCCGCTGCTGCTGACCGCGACGCTGGCGCTGCCGGCAGGGATCTGGCTGCTGATCTGGCTCGACCGGGAGACGATGCGCTGGGTGCTCGCCTCGCTCGTGCTGATCGCGGTCGCGCTGATGGCGTCGGGCTGGCGCTATCACGGGCGGCCGACGATCCCGCTCTCGCTCGGGGTCGGGGCGCTGTCGGGCCTGTTCAACGGCATGGCCTCGATCGGCGGCATGCCGCTCGCGGTGTTCTGGCTCGGCGCGCAGCGCAACGACCGGCACAAGACGCGGGCCAATCTGCAGGCCTTCTTCGGCGTCTCGACGCTGATCAGCGGCGCGGTGCTGTGGTGGAAGGGCATCCTGACGGTCGGTGCGCTGACGATGGCAGTGCCGCTCTTTGCGGTCTACGGCATCGGGCTCTGGGCCGGAACGCACGGCTTCCGGCTGGCGTCCGAGGAGACGTTCCGGCGCGGGGCCTATCTGGTGATCTTCCTGAGCGCGCTGATCAGCCTGCCGCTCTGGGATGTCGTGATCGGGCGGTAGGACGCGGCCAAGCCGTCATGCCCGGGCTTGACCCGGGCATCTCAAGACGAGAAGGCCCGGGAGCCTCTTCCGGCCAGATATTCTCGGGTCAAGCCCGAGAATGACGCCAGCCAAGCTCAGGCGCTGAGCTTCGCCATGATGTCGTCGGAGATCTCGAAATTGGCGAAGACGTTCTGGACGTCGTCGTCATTGTCGAGGGCTTCCATCAATCGCATCATCGAGGCGGCCTTGTCCTCGTCGAGCGGGGCCGAGGTCGTCGGCCGCCAGACGGGCTTCGCCGAGGCGGGCGCACCCAGCGAAGCTTCGAGCGCCTTGGAAACCTCGTTCAGCGCGTCGAAGGCGCAGAGGATGGTGTGGCCGTTCTCGTCCGAGATCACGTCGTCGGCGCCGGCCTCGATCGCGGCCTCCATCAGCTTGTCGGCGTCGCCCGCCTCCGGCGGATAGCTGATCTCGCCAACGCGGTTGAACATGAAGGAGACCGAGTTGCTCTCGCCCAGCGCGCCGCCCGCCTTGGTGAAGTAGGAGCGCACGGCCGAGGCGGTGCGGTTGCGGTTGTCGGTCAGCGCCTCGACGATGACGGCGGCGCCGCCCGGACCGTAGCCCTCGTAGCGGACCTCGTCATAGTTGTCGCCTTCGCCGCCGGCGGCCTTGTTGATGGCGCGCTGGATATTGTCCTTCGGCATGTTCTCGGCGCGCGCGGCGAGCACCGCCATGCGCAGGCGCGGGTTCATGTTGATGTCGGGCATGCCCAACTTGGCGGCGACGGTGATTTCGCGGGCCAGTTTCGAGAACAGTTTTGAGCGCACGGCATCCTGCTTGCCCTTGCGATGCATGATGTTCTTGAACTGTGAATGGCCGGCCATGGGAGCTCGTTACCTTCAGAGGTTGCGGCGGAATGCGCTGGAAGCCGGCCTTATAGGCGCCGGCTCCGCCCGCGTGCAAGCGCTGCGCGCGCCGGGCAGCGTCAGGAAATCCAGGCCTCGGGCACCGCCTGGCTGAGATGCGGGCCGACGCGCACGGCCCAGACCGCCCTGGCCAGGCCAGTCGCATCGTCGATATCGACCGCGACGCCGGAGAGCGTGCCTTCGCCGGTCGCCGGTTCCAGCCTTGCGCCCGGCACTTTCTGCAGGAAGCGGCGCACCGGCTCGTCCTTCTGCATGCCGAGCACGGAATCGTAGTCGCCGCACATGCCGGCATCGGACTGATAGGCCGTGCCGCCGGGCAGGATGCGGGTGTCGGATGTCGGCGCGTGGGTATGGGTGCCGACGACGAGGCTGGCGCGGCCGTCGAGGAAGTAGCCCATGGCCTGCTTCTCGCTGGTCGCCTCGGCATGGACGTCGACGATGACGGCATCGGCGACTTCGCCGAGCGGGCAGGCCGAGAGCTCGCGCTCGACCGCCGCGAAGGGATCGTCGAGCGCATCCATGAACAGCCGGCCCATGACGTTGACGACGAGGACGCGGGCGCCGTTGCGGGCCTCGATCACGGTGGCGCCGCGGCCGGGCGTGCCGGGCGGATAATTGGCCGGGCGGATGAGGCGATCCTGCCGGGCGATGAAGACGAGGGCCTCGCGCTGGTCCCATGAATGGTTGCCGAGCGTCACGACATCGGCGCCGGCGGCGAGGATCTCGTCGCAGATCGCCTCGGTGATGCCGAAGCCGCCGGCCGAGTTCTCGCCGTTGATGATGACGCAGTCGAGCTTCCAGGCCTCGCGCAGGGCGGGCAAACGCTCCTGAACCGCAATCCGGCCGGGGCGGCCGACGATGTCACCGAGGAAGAGAAGGCGCATGGGGACTCCGAACGCGTACGGCCGCTCGCCACACGAGCCCTCATCCTGAGGAGCGCCGAAGGCGCGTCTCGAAGGATGCTTCAGATGGTTCGGGAGCCTCCTGGAGCATCCTTCGAGACGCGGACTTTACGTCCGCTCCTCAGGATGAGGGTTGTGCGGCGACAGCTTTCCATCTTCCCTCGCGCGAATGCCTGACGGAATCAACCGCAGCGAATGACTTCGCGCTCGGTCACGATCCAGTCGAGGCGCCGGTCGTGCGGCTCGTCGGGCACGGCCTCGATCTCCTGCGCGGCGTAGCCGATGCCGATGCTGACGGTCGGGCCGAGTTCGCCGAGGGCGCGATCGTAATAGCCCTTGCCGTAACCGATGCGGTAGCCGCGCCGGTCGAAGGCGGCGAGCGGCACGAGCAGGATCGCGGGCTTCACCTCCGGCTGGTCGGGGGCGGGGACGAGCGTGCCGAAGCCGCCCGGCACGATCGGCTCATAGGGCGCCCAGCGCCGGAAGATCATGCGCCTGTCGACGATGGCGGGCAGGCAGAGCGGCAGGCCGCGCTCGTGTAGGGCCTCGAGGATCGGCCGGGGATCGGCTTCCGAGCGCATCGGCCAATAGGCGGAGACCGGGCCGGCGCTGCCCTTCCAGACCGGCAGGGCAAGGGCATGCGCGGCGATCTCCGCATCCCATTCCAGCCGGTTGTCGAGATCGAGCGCGTCGCGGCGGGCCAGCGCGTCCGCGCGGAGCGCCGCCTTGCGCGGGGAGGGCGTTACCTGCGTGTCGGACGTCATAGTCATGAAGGTTGCGGAGCCACCTCGGCCGTGGAGTTTTGAATTCCCGGGACACCTACAGAAGTAGGTGGGCGCCGTGTGTCCGGATCCAGGGACCCGGTCAGGGACAGCTCCCTAGGGAGTCGTATGGGCCCGGGGAATGCTGTCTCGCACGCACCAGGCAGCCCCGCCCCGCCAATGTAGGGAGGTCGCCGGCAAAGCGCCAGTGGTCTTTGCGGGACGCAGCGTGAATTCCTCAGCAGTTTGAGCCTTCACCCTGAGGAGCCATTCCCTTGGGGATGGCTCCTCGCAGGAGGTTTCTGGAGGCTCCCGATCCTGCTGGAGCATCCTTCGCGACGCGGACCTTCGGCCCGCTCCTCTGGATGAGGGCTGAAAGGCCAAGTCGAGCTCTCCGGTCGATGGCGCGCCCTGTGATCGGACCAGCCATGAAAACGTTCATATTTTGGCCGCGGTAAGCTGATGGTATAGACACAGCGCGCGACATGTAAGGAAACCGGTTTCAGCGATGCTTCGTTCTCTCCTAGCCCGCTATCTCTCCCGCTCGGGGCTGGCTGCGTTGGCGTTGTCCGCTGCGCTCGCCGGTGGTGCAGTGCCGGCCTCGGCGCAGGATGCCGCCGACCTGCTGGTCCGCACGACGCGGCTGGAGAACCAACTGCGCCAGATGTCCGGCCAGATCGAGCAGCTCCAGTTCGAGAACCGGCGGCTCTCCGAGCAGCTCCGCAAGTTCCAGGAAGACGTCGATTTCCGCCTGAACGAGAAGGGCGGCGGGCGCCCGAACACGGCTGCGCCCGGCCCGACGGGCGCGCCGCCCGCCGGTGGGGCGCCGCAGCGGCAGCGCCGCGGCGACGTCTTCGACCCGACGACGCAGCACGGCTCCGCCGGCGCTCCGCAGCAGCTCGGCGGCGGCGGCGCGATCGCCGGCATCATCGAGGACGATTATGCCGGTGGCCCGGCGACGGGGCAGCCGCTCGATCTTCAGGGCGTGGGGCGGCCCGTGCCGCAGGGCGGGATGCCGCAGGACAGGCCGCGCGGCGGCGCGAGCGTCGCTGCCGCGAGCGGCCCGCAGACGGCGAAGGAAGCCTATGAACTCGCCTTCGCTTCGCTTCAGCGCAAGGAATACGAGCAGGCCGAGATGGGCTTCCGCCAGTTCCTGCAGAGCTATCCGCGCGACCGGCAGGCGGTCGACGCCACCTACTGGCTCGGCGAGAGCTATCTCCAGCGCCAGCGCTATCGCGAGGCGGCCGAGCAGTTCCTGAAGATTTCCCAGGGTTCGCCGAAGGCCGCCAAGGCGCCGGAGAGCCTGCTCAAGCTCGGCATGTCCCTGAACGGGCTCGGGGCCAAGGAGCAGGCCTGCGCGACCTATGCCAAGGTCGGTATCGACTACCCCACGGCCTCCAATTCGGTGCGCCAGGGCATCGCCCGCGAACGCCGCCGCTCCGGCTGCGCTTGAGCGCGGCCCCGATCGTCACGCATTCCGCGCCGGTCTCGCTCGCCGAGGCCGGCGTCGCTTTTGAAGGGCTGGCGCACGAGACGGCCCTGCTCGTTGCCGTTTCCGGCGGGCCGGATTCGGTGGCGCTGCTGGCGCTTCTCGCCATCTGGGCTCAGATGCCCGGCCGCCCGCCTCTTCATGCCGCGACGGTCGATCATGGTCTACGTCCGGAATCGGCGGCGGAAGCTGCCGCTGTCGCCACGCTTTGCGCGGAGCTGGGTGTCGGTCATGCGACCTTGCGCTGGGACGGGCTGAAGCCGGCGAGCGGTTTGCAGGCCGAGGCCCGCCGGGCCCGTTACGCCCTGCTGGCGAACGAGGCGCGGCGGCGCGGCGGCGCGACGCTGGTCACGGCCCATACGCTCGACGACCAGGCCGAGACGATGCTGATGCGGCTCGCCCATGGCTCGGGGCCGTCCGGGCTCGTCGGAATGCGCGGGTGGAGCGAAATCAATGGGGTTCCGTTGGCAAGGCCCTTGCTCGGTATGTCCAAGGCACGCCTCGTCGCGACGGCAGAAGCGCGCGGACTGTCTTTCGTCCGCGATCCCAGCAATCGCGACCAGCGCTTCGAGCGGGTGCGCTGGCGGGAGGTGATGCCGGTTCTGGCGGAGCAGGGGCTGACGGCAGAGCGGCTGAGGCGACTGGCCGCGCGAATGGAGCGCCTGGACGAGGCGGCTGCGCATCGTGCCGGCAATGTCATGGCAGAGGTCGTATTGCCGAACGAGGTTGTGGAAAGCCGTCTGCGTCTGAATTTTTCAGCGCTGATCATCGAGCCGGAGGAGATCGTGCTGCGGGTTCTCGGGCTGGCGCTCGATGCGGCCATGCCGGGCAGCGGCGAATATGGCCGGCTGGAGCGGCTGGAGGCGTGTGGTGCGGCCCTGATTCAGGCGGCGCGCGCCGGCCTCGCCCTGCGACGCACCCTGTCCGGCTGCGTTCTCTCGCTCGGTCGCGATGGCGTGCTGACGCTGCAAGTGGAGCCGCCGCGCAGACGTGGCATTCACCCTTCGGCGTCATAGTGCCGCCACGCCATTGCTTTCCCTTGGCAAGGGCATGTGCGACACCTAAATTGGTAGTCGGGAAACTCTAGGCCTCATCCGGCGATCCGGGAGGCCCGATCGGACTGGGAATGAATCCGAATTTTCGCAATTTCGCCCTCTGGGTGGTGATCTTCCTGCTGGTCCTGGCTCTCGTCACTCTGTTCCAGAGCCCGAGTCAGCGGGCCAGCACCAATGAAATCCCCTATAGCCAGCTGATCAACGAGGCCGAGGCCGGACGCGTTTCGAACGTGGTCGTCGCCGGCCAGGAGATTTCCGGCTCCTTCTCGGATGGTCGCAGCTTCGTGACCTACGCGCCCTATGGCGATCCGAACCTCTTGAAGACCATGGCCCAGAAGGGCGTGCAGGTCTCGGCCAAGGCGCCTTCGGAAGGCACGCCATGGTTCATGGCGCTGTTGGTCAACTCGCTGCCCTTCGTCATCTTCATCGGCCTGTGGATCTTCATGTCCCGCCAGATGCAGAACGGCGCCGGCCGGGCGATGGGCTTCGGCAAGTCGAAGGCCAAGCTGCTCACGGAAGCGCATGGCCGCGTCACCTTCGAGGATGTCGCCGGCATCGACGAGGCCAAGGAGGACCTGCAGGAGATCGTCGAGTTCCTGCGCGATCCGCAGAAGTTCCAGCGGCTGGGCGGGCGTATTCCGCGCGGCGTGCTGCTCGTCGGTCCTCCCGGTACCGGTAAGACCCTGACGGCGCGTGCCGTCGCGGGCGAGGCGAACGTGCCGTTCTTCACGATCTCGGGTTCCGACTTCGTCGAGATGTTCGTCGGCGTCGGCGCGAGCCGTGTCCGCGATATGTTCGAGCAGGCCAAGAAGAACGCGCCCTGCATCATCTTCATCGACGAGATCGACGCGGTCGGCCGTCATCGCGGCGCCGGTCTCGGCGGCGGCAATGACGAGCGCGAGCAGACGCTGAACCAGCTCCTCGTCGAGATGGACGGCTTCGAGCCGAACGAGGGCGTGATCATCATCGCCGCGACGAACCGCCCCGACGTGCTCGACCCCGCGCTGCTGCGTCCGGGCCGCTTCGACCGCCAGATCGTCGTGCCGAATCCGGATGTCGCCGGGCGCGAGAAGATCCTGAAGGTCCATGTCCGCAAGGTGCCGATGGCGCCGGATGTCGACCTCAGGATCCTCGCTCGCGGCACCCCCGGCTTCTCGGGCGCGGACCTGATGAACCTCGTCAACGAGGCGGCGCTTCTGGCGGCCCGCCGCGGCAAGCGCATGGTCACCCATGCCGAGTTCGAGGACGCCAAGGACAAGGTCATGATGGGCGCCGAGCGCAAGTCGATGGCCATGTCCGAGGAGGAGAAGAAGCTGACCGCCTATCACGAGGCTGGTCACGCCATCGTCGGCCTCTATGTCCCGGCCGGCATCCCCGTCCACAAGGCGACGATCATCCCGCGCGGTCGTGCGCTCGGCATGGTCAAGTTCCTGCCGGAGGGCGATCGCTACTCGATGAAGTTCAAGGAGTTCACCTCGCAGCTCGCGGTCGCCATGGGCGGACGCGTGGCGGAGGAGATCACCTTCGGCCGCGAGAACGTCACCTCGGGCGCGACCGGCGACATCCAGCAGGCGACCAAGATGGCCAAGGCCATGGTCACCCAGATGGGCTATTCGGACGAGCTCGGCATGGTTGCCTATGGCGACAACCAGGAAGAGGTCTTCCTGGGCATGTCGATGGGCCGCAGCCAGTCGCTGTCGGAATCGACCGCGCAGAAGATCGACGCCGAGGTGAAGCGCCTCGTCGACGAGGGCTATGCCGATGCCAAGAAGATCCTCACCGATCACCATGAGGAGTTCGTGGCGGTGGCCGAGGCGCTGCTCGAGTTCGAAACGCTGACGGGCGAGGAAATCCGCGACCTGATCGCCGGCAAGCGCCCGGTGCGCGATGCCGACGACACGCCGCACGCCCCGCGTGGCTCGGCCGTGCCGAGCGCCGGCAAGGGCCGCAAGCGCGGCGAGCCGGATGCCGGCCTGGAGCCGCAGCCGCAGGCCTAAGGGCCGGCTTGAACGGAATGCGAAAGGGCGGCCGAGAGGCCGCCCTTTTTCTTGCGCGCGAAGGCCGTGTCACGCTCCGTCACAATTTGTGAGAAGGCGGAAAGGTTTTTTGGCTATAGAACGCCCGAAACGGGCTTGATCCGCCCCCTCGGAACGGAATCACGATGACGCGCAAATATTTTGGGACGGACGGCATTCGCGGCCGGGCGAACGGCGTCATCACGCCGGACCTTGCCTTGAAGGTCGGCCAGGCCACGGGCATCGCCTTCCGCCGCGGCGAGCACCGCCACCGGGTGGTGATCGGCAAGGATACCCGCCTCTCCGGCTACATGATCGAATACGCCATGGTCGCAGGCTTCACCTCGGTCGGCATGGATGTGATGCTGCTCGGCCCGATGCCGACTCCGGCGGTGGCGATGCTGACGCGCTCGATGCGTGCCGATCTCGGCGTGATGATCTCCGCTTCGCACAATGCCTATGAGGATAACGGCATCAAGCTGTTCGGCCCCGACGGCTACAAGCTCAGCGACGAGGTCGAGCGCGAGATCGAGGGGCTGATCGACGGCGACCTGACGTCCCGCCTCTCCGGCTCGCCGAAGCTCGGCCGGGCCAAGCGTATCGACAGCGCCCATGCACGCTATGTCGAGTTCGCCAAGCGCACCATGCCGCGCAACATGAGCCTGGAAGGCCTGCGCATCGTGCTCGATTGCGCCAATGGCGCCGGCTACAAGGTGGCGCCGGAAGCACTGTGGGAACTGGGCGCCGAGGTCATCGTCATCGGCAACGAGCCTGATGGTTTCAACATCAACCACGATGTCGGCTCGACCCATCCCGCGACCCTGGTGGCGAAGGTCCGGGAATTGCGGGCCGATGTCGGCATCGCGCTCGACGGCGACGCCGACCGGGTGCTGGTCGTCGACGAGCAGGGGCAGGTCGTCGACGGCGACCAGCTGATGGCGGTGATCGCCCGCTCCTGGCTGGAGGATGGCCGGCTTTCGGCGCCCGGCATCGTCGCGACGGTCATGTCCAATCTCGGGCTGGAGCGCTATCTCGCGGGCCTTGGCCTCACGCTGGCGCGGACTGCGGTCGGTGACCGCTACGTGCTGGAGCACATGCGCAATCACGGCTTCAACCTCGGTGGCGAGCAATCCGGCCATATCATCCTCTCGGATTTCGGCACGACCGGCGACGGGCTCGTCGCGGCGCTGCAACTGCTCGCCGTGGTCAAGCGGATGGACAAGCCGGTCTCGGAAGTCTGCCACTGCTTCGAGCCGCTGCCGCAGATCCTCAAGAACGTGCGCTACAAGAAGGGCAAGCCGCTGGAGGAAAAGGCGGTGATCAGCGCGATCGAGGCCGCCAAGCAGCTTCTCGGCGAGAGCGGCCGCTTGGTGATCCGTCCGTCCGGTACCGAGCCGGTGATCCGCGTCATGGCCGAGGGCGACGACCGCGACCTGGTCGAGCGCGCGGTCGACGATGTCGTGGACGCCGTGACCAAGGCTGCGGCCTGATTGGGGCACTTAACGAGAGCGCTGGTCATCCCGGACAAGCGGCAAAGCCGCGCCGATCCGGGATCCATGCCTGAGCCGTTCCGGAATGGATCCCGGGTCTGCGCTCCGCTGCGCCCGAGAATGACGGCGAGACCTCACACCACCGAGGTCAGGCCGCCATCGACCATCAGCAGGTGGCCGTTGACGTAGTCCGAGGCTGCCGAGGACAGGAAGATCGCGGCGCCTGCCAGTTCCTTCGTCTCGCCCCAGCGCCCGGCCGGTGTGCGGCTGCAGACCCAGCTCGAGAAGGCCTCGTCGGCGATCAGCGCGGCGTTGATCTCGGTCGCGAAATAGCCGGGGCCGATGGCGTTGGCCTGGATGTTGTGCTTGCCGAGCTCGGCGGCGAGGCCCCGCGTCATCATCTTCACCGCGCCCTTGGACGCCGTATAGGGGATGATGGTGGCGCGGCCGAGCTCGCTCATCACCGAGCCGATGCTGATGATCTTGCCGCGCTTGCGCGGCACCATGCGCTTGGTCACGGCCTGGGTGACGTAGAACACCGAATGCAGGTTGGTGTTGATCACCTCGTGCCAGCCCTCGACCGGGAATTCGGTGATCGGCGCCCGCTTCTGCATGCCGGCATTGTTGATGAGGATATCGATCGGGCCGATTTCGGCCTCGATCATGGCGATGCCGGCCTCGACCGCCGCGTGGTCGGTGACGTCGAAGGGGGCGATAGAGGCCTTGCGGCCGGCCGCGGCCAGCGCCTGCTGCGCCCGCTCCAGCTTCGCCTTGTCGCGGCCGTTCAGCACGACATGGGCGCCCGCGTCAGAGAGACCTTCGGCCAGCGCGAGGCCGATGCCCTGGCCCGAACCGGTGACGAGCGCGATCTTGCCAGTGAGACTGAACAGCGACAGCGACATGGCATATCCTCGCAAAATGCCGGATGCGGCGATTTCGATTTGCGCTCGGGGCGCTGTCTTGGGTAAGCAGGTTTCAATCGATTAGACAATGGTGCCGTGCGCCTTCGTGCGGCGATTTCGGGAGCGTCCCATGCGTGCCGTCGTCATCCATGCCGAGAAGGATCTGCGGGTCGAGCCGACGACCGCGCCCGCGCTCGGGCCGCGCGACGTCCGCGTGCGGATCGAGGCCGGCGGCATCTGCGGCTCGGACCTGCACTACTACCTGCATGGCGGCTTCGGCACGATCCGCGTGCGCGAGCCGATGATCCTGGGCCACGAGATCGCCGGCCGGGTCGAGGCGATCGGCGGCGAGGTCTCGCGGGTGCAGCCGGGCGACCGGGTCGCGGTCAATCCGAGCCGCGCCTGCGGCCATTGCCGCTATTGCCAGATGGGCTTGCAGCAGCACTGCACGGACATGCTGTTCTACGGCTCGGCGATGCGCTTCCCGCATGTGCAGGGCGGCTTCCGCGACGTGCTCGTGGTCGAGGAGCGGCAGGCGGTGAAGGTCGCGCCGCACGTCACCGCGGCGGAAGCGGCGTTCGCCGAGCCGCTCTCGGTCTGCCTCCATGCCGCCAAGCGCGCCGGGCCGCTGCTCGGCAAGCGCGTGCTGGTGACGGGTGCCGGCCCGATCGGCGCGCTCACCATCCTCGCGGCCAAGGCGGCCGGCGCGTCCGAGATCGTCGCGACCGACGTGGTCGACGGCCCGCTGCCGGTCGCGCGCAAGATGGGCGCCACCGCGACGGTCAATGTCGCGGCCGAGCCGGAGCGGCTCAAGGCCGAGTATGGCGCGGAGAAGGGGGCTTTCGACGTGATGTTCGAGGCCTCCGGCAACCAGCATGCGCTGACCGGCGCCTTCGACGTCGTCAGGCCGGGCGGCGTCATCGTCCAGATCGGCGTCGGCGGCCAGTTCACCCTGCCGATGAACGTCGTCGTCGCCAAGGAATTCGACCTGCGCGGCTCCTTCCGCTTCCATGAGGAATTCGACTGGGCGGTGGCGATGATCGGCTCGGGCTCAATCGACCTGTCGCCGCTGCTCACTGCTTCGATTCCCGTGGACCGGGCGGTCGAGGCCTTCGACCTCGCTGCCGACAAGTCGAAGGCAATCAAGGTCCAGCTCGACTTCGCCTGAGCGTGTCATCCCGTGCGCATTGCGGCGCGAAGTGCCGCGGTGCAGGCACGGGACCGTCTTCAGGAAAAGGCGCCTTCTCGTCACGCGGTCCCGTGTCTGCGCAGCGGCATTCCATGCCGCAGTGCGCACGGGATGACGCGCTTCAGCCGTTGCTGCGCCGGCGGAGTGGAAGCTCTTGCGGCGGGCTGATGGCGAAGCCGTTGCGGCCGTTGCGCTTGGCGACATAGAGCGCCTCGTCGGCGCGGCGCGTGGCTTCGACCAGCGTATCTGAAGGCTCCAGGACGGCAGCGCCGACGCTGGTCGTGACCGGGGCGGTCTCGCCGCCGCTCAGGGTAACGGGCCGCTCCGCTGCGGCGGCGACGATTGTGGCTGCGATGGCCGACAATTCATCGCGGTCGACATTGTCCAGAAGCAGGATGAACTCGTCGCCGCCCCAGCGGGCGCAGATGTCGCGGTCTCGCAGGAGCTTCGTCATTCGCCGGGCGAGCTCGGCGATGACCTCGTCGCCGCTCTGGTGGCCATGGCTGTCGTTGAGTGGCTTGAGATTGTCGAGATCGACCAGCATCAGGCCCGTCTGATGGCCAGTTCGACCCGCACGGCTTCGGCTTTTCGCGAAGGCGCGTTCGAAGCCGCGCCGGTTGAACACGCCGGTCAGCGGATCGGCATGGGCGAGGCGCTCGAGCTGCTCGGTGCGCTCGCGCACGGCCTCCTCGAGCCGGGCGGTGTTCTCCTCGACGCTGCGGGCCATCGTGCCGAAGGCCTGCGACAACCGACCGATCTCGTCGCGGCCGGCATCGATCGCGACGGCGCGGAACTCGCGGGCGCGGACATGGCTGGCGGCATGCTCGACGCGGGCCAAACGGTCGAGCACGGCGCGCTGGAAGAGCAGGGTCATCAGGGCGGCCGCCGCCAGCAGGACGATGCCGAAGAGCAGGCCGAGCGGCAGGAACAGGCTGCGGTCTATGATGCGATCGATATCCATCACGGTGACGTTGAACCAGCCGAGGCGGTCGAGATAGCCGACGCCGACGAGCACGCGCTTGCCGTCGACCGTCATGAAGCGCGACTGCACGAGATCGTCGCCGGCCCCGACGCGGGCGATCATTTCGCCGAGCAGGGAGCGGTCCGGGTCGTTGTCGACGAGCTGGTAGATCGTCTTCTTGGAGGAGATGTCCTTGGTCAGGCTGTGGAAGTCGACGAGGCTGGCGTCGCGATGGGCCTGCACGGCGCCGCTGCGGTCGACGAACATGCTCTGGACGCCGGTCTGCGGGATGTCGACGACCTCGCGGATGAACTGCGTCAGGTCGAGCCCGGTGCCGATGATGCCGAGGACGCGATTATCCTTGCGGATGACGCAGTTGATCCAGACCTTGGTGACGCGGAGATTGTCGTCGTTGTCGACATTGAGATGGCAGCCGGACCCCAGCGCCGCTGTCTTGTAATACCAGCCGTCGCGCGGGTTGCTGGCCGAGAGCGTGTAGCGCTTGCGCTCGTGCTCGTAGCTGTTGTCCTTGTCGTTGAAATAGTAATTGCCGGAGCCGGCGAGGACGGTGAAATAGCTGCGGTCCCGGAAGGACTGGCGGTAATGTTCGAGTTCCGCCAGGCCGCGCTCGGCCTTCTGCGCATCGTCCTCGCTTTCGGCCCAGTCGACGATCGCGGGTGCGCGGGCGACCGTCTCGGCGAGCGAGACCTCGCGCATCAACGCTTCCAGTCCGCGATAGCGGTCGAACAAGATCTGCTTTTCGGCGACGAGCGTGCCGAGCTTCACCACGGTCGCGTCGACGATCCAGAGGAAGGCCGCGCCAGCCGGAATCGCAACCGCCACCAGGATGGCGAAGGTCCAGCCCATGACCCGGGCTTTCAGGCTATGCGTGCGGGGCAGACCGGTTTCGGCCTGGCTCATCGGGTCGGCTTCCTTGCGGGGTAGCGCAAGGTAGAAGCCCATCCGTTTCGTAAGCTTTAAGAAACCGCGCCGAAGGGCGGCCGGCCTTCCGGGGCTGTCATCCCGTGCGCGCTGCGGCGCGGAGTGCCGCTGCGCAGACACGGGACCGTCCTCAGGAAAAGGCGCCTTCTCGTCATGCGGTCCCGTGTCTGCGCAGCAGCGTTTCACGCTGCGGCGCGCACGGGAAGACGCCTTTCAGAACGATGACGTCCTTCAGAACAGCCCTTCGATGCGCCCCTGTGCATCGATATGGATGCGCTCGGCGGCGGGCTCGCGCGGCAGGCCTGGCATGGTCATGATGTCCCCGCAGATCGCGACGACGAAGCCGGCGCCGGCCGAGAGCCTGAGCTCGCGTAGCGGCACGGTATGGCCGGAGGGCGCGCCGCGCAGGGTCGGGTCGGCCGAGAAGGAATACTGGGTCTTGGCGACGCAGACCGGCAGGTCGCCGAAGCCGGCCTCCTCCAGCTCGGCGAAACGAGCCTGCAGCTTGGCGTCGACTCTGACGCCCTCGGCGCCATAGATCTCGCGTGCGATCGTCTCCAGCTTCTGCCGCAGCTTCATCGCATCGGGATAGAGCGGGGCGAAATCGGCCTCGCCCTCGTCTGCGAGCGCGGCGACCTTGCGGGCGAGTTCCTCCGCGCCGGCGCCGCCTTCGGCCCAGTGCCGGCAGATCACCGCCTCGACGCCGAGATGGTTGCGGCAATAGTTGCGGATGAGCTCGTGTTCGGCGGCCGTATCGGTGGTGAAATGGTTGATCGCCACGACCGGCGGCACGCCGAACTTCCTGATATTGTTGACGTGGCGGGTCAGGTTGGAAAGCCCCGCTTCCAGCGCCTTCAGGTCCTCGCGGCCGAGCGCGTCCTTGGCGAGGCCGCCATGCATCTTGAGGGCGCGGACGGTGGCGACCACGACGGCGGCAGCGGGTTTCAGCCCGGCCTTGCGGCACTTGATGTCGAAGAATTTCTCGGCGCCGAGATCGGCCCCGAAGCCGGCCTCGGTGACGACGTAGTCGGCGAGCTTCAGAGCGGCCTTCGTCGCGATCACCGAATTGCAGCCATGGGCGATATTGGCGAAGGGGCCGCCATGGACGAAGGCCGGCGTGCCTTCCAGCGTCTGCACGAGGTTCGGCATCAGCGCGTCCTTGAGCAGCACGCTCATCGCGCCGGTGGCCTTGATGTCGGCGGCGGTGACGAGGCGCTTGTCGCGCGTGCGGCCGACGACGATGCGGCCCAGGCGCGCTTCGAGATCGGCGGCATCGCGCGCCAGGCAGAAGATCGCCATGACCTCGGAGGCGACGGTGATGTCGAAGCCGTCCTCGCGCGGGAAGCCGTTGCTGGCGCCGCCGAGCGAGGAGACGATGGACCGCAGCGCCCGGTCGTTCATGTCCATGACGCGGCGCCAGGCGATATGGCGCGTGTCGAGACCGAGGCCGTTGCCCCAGTAGACATGGTTGTCGATCATCGCCGCCAGCAGGTTATGGGCGCTGGTGATCGCGTGGAAATCGCCGGTGAAATGCAGGTTGATCTGCTCCATCGGCACGACCTGGGCATAGCCGCCGCCGGCCGCGCCGCCCTTCATGCCGAAGCTCGGGCCGAGCGAGGGCTCGCGCAGCGCGATCATCGCGCGCTTGCCGATGCGGGAGAGCCCGTCGCCGAGCCCGACCGTGGTCGTGGTCTTGCCTTCGCCGGCCGGCGTCGGGCTGATCGCGGTGACGAGGATCAGCTTGCCGTCCGGCTTGGCCTGGAAGCCGGGGATCGCCTGCGTGTCGATCTTGGCGATGTGTTTGCCGTAGGGGCTCAGGGCCTCGGAGGGAATGCCCGCCTTTTCGGCGATCGTGGCGATGGGCTGCAGCGTGGCTACGCGCGCGATCTCGATATCGGTCGGCATTCGTCCTCTCGGAGGCTGTTCCTGCCCGCGTCTCCCGAGCGCGGCACCGCGCGGACACTGGCCCGAAAACCCCGCCGCCGCCAGCGCTTTCGCCGGCGGGGCAGGCATGATGCACAAGCCGATATGTCTTTTTACATGCGCGGGAACCGCAACGCCTGTTACTCGTTTGGAAGTGGTTTGGCTGCATGTGGCGGCCCGTGAAGCCTGCGCCGGGAGCGCGGCTTGTTCCGGTCGGTTGGGGGATACGACCTTGGAGAAGCGAACCTGGCCCGTCGGGCAGGGCGAGATGGCGGAGCGGTTGCGCGGCTGGACCGGCAGCGAGACCGGGCTCGGGCGACCCGATGACTGGCCGGCGCATCTGCGCAATGCGCTGCAACTCATGCTGCTGTCGCCGGCCGCGATGGCCCTGCTCTGGGGCCGTCAGGGGCTCATGCTCTATAATGATGCCTATGCGATCATCGCCGGCGCGCGGCATCCCGCAAGTTTCGGCATGAACGTCTTCGAGGCCTGGCCTGAAGTCGCTGAGTTCAATCGCGAGGTGATGGAGCGCGTCTTCGCCGGCGAATCGCCCTCCTATCGCGATCTGCCTTTCGTGTTCTACCGCAACGGCGCGGCGGAGAACGTCTGGCTGAATGTCGATTACAGCCCGGTTCTCGACGAGGCCGGCGAAGTCGGCGGCGTGCTCGCCATCGTGACCGAGACCACCGAACGCATGCAGGCCGAGCAGACCTTGCGCCGGCGCGAGGCGGAGCTGGCACAGGTCCAGAAGATCGGTGGAGTCGGCGGGCTGGAGGTCGACCTGCGCTCCGGCTTCCGGAACCGACGCTCCCCCGAATATCTGCTGATCCATGGGCTGCCGCCCGAGGCGGCGCAGGAGACGCATGAAGACTGGGTCCGGCGCATCCATCCCGAGGATCGGGAAGCGGTCGTGGCGCATTTTCAGGGGGCCGTGCAGGGGAGTGCCACGGCATATCAGGCCGAGTACAGGATCATCAGGCCGTCGGATGGCCAGGTTCGCTGGATCGCGGCGACCGCGCAGATCGAACGCGGCGAAAGCGGCGAGCCCCTGCGCCTGATCGGCGCGCATCGCGACATCACCGAGCGCAAGGAATCGGAGGCCGAGCAGCGCCTGCTGATGCAGGAGCTGGCGCATCGCGTGAAGAACACGATGGCGATGATCCAGGCGCTGGCCTCCCAGACCTTGCGCAGCGCCGGCACGCTGGAGGCGGCGCGCGAGACCTTCAGCGCCCGGCTCGCGGCGCTGGCCCGCGCGCATGACCTGCTGGTGGACGGCCGGCGGGCCGATGCCACGGTCCAGGATATCGCACAGAGCATCATCGCGCTCCAGGGCGATGCGGGGCGCTTCCGGATTCAGGGCGAGACGGTCGTGCTGGGGCCGAAGACCGCGTTGGCGCTGACCCTCATCCTGCACGAGCTCACCACGAATGCCGTGAAATACGGCGCGCTCTCCAACGATGCGGGCGTCGTCTCGCTGAGCTGGAGTGTCGGCGAGATCGAGGGCGTCCAGCAATTCCGATTGCGCTGGCGCGAGAGCGGCGGGCCGCCGGTCCAGCCGCCGACGCGGAAGGGTTTCGGCTCGCGCCTGATCGAGCGTTCCTTCCCGGCGGCGCGCACCGGCACGGCGAGCGCCTATCTTCCCGAAGGGCTCGTCTTCACGCTGGACGCGCCCTTCGATGCACTGGCCGGCGCCTGAGTCCAGGCGCCGCGAGCCGGTCAGCCGGCGAGATGGGCGTTCTGCGGGAACAGGAATTTGCGGGCTTCGGCGTCGAAATCCGTCTTGAAGGCGAACTGGTCCTTGAGGGCGACGGCGCGCTGCGCGGCCGGGCGGGCCGAGATCTCGTCGAGATGGCGCTTCACATGCGGGAACATCTCGGGCCAGGTCTCGCCGACGGCGAAGGAGAGCCGCGTCGCCCAGCCCCAGATCGACATGTCGACCAGGGTGTAGCGATCGCCGAGCATGTAGCGTCGCTTGGCGAGCAGGTCGTTGACGATGCCCCAGTGCCGCTCCGCCTCGCGGGCATAGCGGTTGATGGCATAAGGGATCTTCTCCGGCGCGAAGCGGCTGAAATGCACGGCCTGGCCGCAATAGGGGCCGATGCCGGTCGCGACGAACATCAGCCAGGACAGCATCTCGCCGCGGGCCTTCGGCGTGTCTTCGGGCAGGAACTTCCCGGTCTTCTCGGCGAGGTAGAGCAGGATCGCGTTGGAATCGAAGACGGTGACGTCGCCATCGGTCAGGGCCGGGGTCTTGGCGTTGGGATTGATGGCGAGGAATTCCGGCTTGAACTGCTCGCCCTTGCGGGTGTCGACCGGCACCATCTCGTAGGGCAGGCCGGCTTCCTCCAGGAAGAGCGCGATCTTCGCCGGGTTGGGCGAGGGGTGGTAGTAGAGCTTGATCATCGGGGTCTCCACGCGAGGCGCGTCAGGCCTGTCTCAGTCCGGCGACATAGGAGACGAGATCGGTCAGCGCGGCAATGGTCGCATCGGCCTGGAAGCCGAGCTGCTCCGGCTGCATCCTGAGCGCCTTGAACATCAAGGCGGGGTCGATCGTCGCGGCCGCGGCAAGCTCGTTGCGCAGCTTGCCGGAGGATACGCGCTCGATGCGGGCGACATGGAAGCCGTGCGCCTTGGCGCCGGCGATGTCGAAGCCGTTGGAGGAGACGAAGAGGATTTCGGCGCGCGCAAGACCGAGCCGCTTCTCGACATGGGCATAGCCGCGCGGATCGGGCTTGTAGACGCCTATCTCGTCGACGCTGATCACGGTTTCCATGAGGTCGGTGATCCCGGCATTGGCGACGAGCCGCTTCAGCATGTCCGGGCTGCCGTTGGAGAAGATGGCGAGGCGATGGGAGGCGAGGCCTTCGAGCGCCGTGCGGGCCTCGGGGTAGAGCAGCAGGGCGTCATAGGCGGCTGCGATCCGGGCGACGAGCTCGGGCGAGGAGGCGAGGCCGAGCGTCCTGAGCGTGAAATCCAGGGAGTCGCGGGTGACCGTCCAGAAATCCTCGTAGCGATCCATCAGGGCGCGCAGCCAGGTGTATTCGAGCTGCTTCAGCCGCCATATCTGCGTGATCGTCGCGCCATGGCCGGGAAAGGCGGCGTCGGTGACGGCGGCGACCGACTGGACGTCGAAAAGCGTGCCATAGGCATCGAAAACCAGCGCCTTGATCGACATATGTCTCCTCCGTAGCGGCTGCGTCGGAACCTTAGCCCTCATCCTGAGGAGCCGCGATAGCGGCGTCTCGAAGGATGCTCCAGATGGTTCCGGAACCTCCTGAAACATCCTTCGAGACGCGCCTGAAGGCGCTCCTCAGGATGAGGGCTCGAATTTCAGAGTAGACTCTTAACACTCGCATCGACGGCGTGACGCATGGTATCCGCACAAGCAGATTTCACCCTTGCCGACAGGTCAAGCCGATGCCGCCTCGCCCCGTGATGCTGATGATCCTCGATGGCTGGGGCTGGCGCGAGGAGAGCGAGAACAACGCCGTCAAGCTGGCGAATACCCCGCATTTCGACCGGCTCTGGGCCGCGAACCCGCATGCCTTCCTGCACACCTCCGGTCTCGATGTCGGCCTGCCGCCGGGGCAGATGGGCAATTCCGAGGTGGGCCATCTCAATCTCGGCGCGGGCCGGGTGGTGATGCAGGACCTGCCGCGCATCAACCAGGCGATCGCCGACGGCTCGATCGCGCAATCCCTCGAAGCGAGCGGCCTCGTCGCCGGGCTGAAGGCAAGCGGCGGCGCCTGCCATCTCATTGGCCTCGTTTCGCCGGGCGGCGTCCATGCCCATCAGGACCATGCGGTGGCACTCGCCCGCGTCCTGACCGCGCAGGGCATCACAGTGCATGTCCATGTCTTCACGGACGGGCGCGATACGCCGCCGCAATCGGCCGCCGACTACGTGAAAACCTTCGCGGCGGCGCTGCCGGTGGGCGCTTCCATCGCCAGCGTTTCCGGGCGCTATTACGCTATGGACCGCGACAATCGCTGGGAGCGGGTCGAGAAGGCCTGGCGCGCGATGGTGCTGGGGGAGGGCGGGCGCTTCCCGGATGCCCAGGCCGCAATCGCCGCGGCTTACGCGAAGAACGTCACCGACGAGTTCATCCTGCCGGCCGCGATCGGCGCCTATGCCGGGATGAAGGACGGCGACGGGCTGCTCAGCTTCAATTTCCGCTCGGACCGCATTCGCGAGATTTTGGCCGCCGTGCTGGAGCCGGATTTCGCCGGCTTCGTCCGGCTGCGCACGCCGGTGCTGGTCAAGGCGGTCAGCATGACCTCCTACAGCGCCGAGCTCGACAAGGTCATGCCGACGCTGTTCGCACCGCAGACGCTGGCCAATGGGCTCGGCGAGACCGTCGCCAAGGCCGGGTTGAAGCAGGTGCGCATGGCGGAGACCGAAAAGTATCCGCACGTCACCTATTTCTTCAATGGCGGCGAGGAGACGCCCTATCCGGGCGAGGACCGGATCATGGTGCCCTCGCCGAAGGTGGCGACCTACGACCTGCAGCCGGAGATGTCGGCGCCGGAACTGGCCGCCAAGGCAGTCGAGGCGATCGATTCCGGGCGCTACGATCTCGTCGCGCTCAACTTCGCCAACCCCGACATGGTCGGCCATACCGGCGTGCTCGCCGCCGCGATCAAGGCTGTCGAGACGGTGGATGCGGGGCTTGGCGCCATTGCCGACGCGATCGGGCGGCAGGGCGGGGCGCTGCTGGTCACCGCCGACCATGGCAATGCCGAGCTGATGGTCGATTCGGTGACGGGCAAGCCGCATACGGCCCACACCACTAATCCGGTGCCGCTGATGCTGGTCGGCGGGCAGGGCAAGGGTCTCGCCGACGGGCGCCTCGCCGATATCGCGCCGACGCTGCTCGCGCTGATGGGGCTGGAGCAGCCGGCCGAGATGACCGGGCAGTCGCTGCTGCGCTGACAAAGCAAAACGGCGCGGAGTGATCCGCGCCGTTTGGTGTTTCGATCCGCTGGGGATCAGTACTTGCGCACCACCGGCGGCGGGGCGTAGGCGACCGGCTCGCGCTCGACCGGGCCGCAGCAGTTCGGATCGCCGAAGTTCCAGCGCATGCCGATGCGGAAATCGTGGCTCTCGATGTCCTTCGCCTTGAGCGGGGCGTAGACTTGGCTGAATGCGGTGTTGTTGATGCGGCCGGACTGCGCGTCGCCGAGATTGAGGTAGCGATAGCCCGCTTCAATCGTCAGGTTCTTGTTCACCTCGTAACCGACGCCGGCCATCAGAGCCCATGCGACCCCGGATTTGGTGCTGGTGCTGGCGATGCCCAAAGTCGAGGCCGGGCCAACGATACCCTCGTCGGTGAAGCCGGAGATTCGGTTCGAGGCGTAGCCGATGCCGGCTCCGAGGTAAGGCGTGAGGCAGTTCCAGGTGCCGAGATCGATATAGCCGTTGAACAGAGCGACCATTGATGTCAGGTCGCCCTTGTAGGTGTTGTTCTGGTAGACGCCGGCGAACGGATTGAAGACGGTGTCCGTCACCTGGATCGTGCCCGCGCCGCGGTACTCAAATGTGCCGTCCAGTCGGAACCAGTTGTTGATACGATAACCGATGCCGACGCCGCCGAAATAGGCATTATCCGCCTTCTTTCCAGCGAACGTACCGCCGAACTGTGCGACGTCGTCCTGATGGTATTTTCCGACGTTCTGGATGCCGACGCCGATATCGCCGCGCAGATAGATGCCGCTTGAGATCGTGCCCTTGAGGCCGAGAGGCTCTGGCGGAGGAGGCGGTGCGTAGGCGAGATCGGCGGCTTGCGCTGCGGCGGATGCGCCGAGGACCAGGCTGCCCGCCAGCGCAAGAGTTTTCAGGCTGCCCATGGCAGTGTCCTTCGCATTTGCGCGGCGCAAAGAACGCAGCCCGCGCGAGTTACCCACGACAGGACCATGGCAGTTATTTCTTAAACGACACTTAACCCTAAAAGCTAACCTTACCGGGGACTGAACGGCGGCGGAAAGATAGGCGGAGCTCTAGCGGATGCTTAGGGGCTGGCCGTCATAGGGCAGATTCTTACGCAGGTGATTTTTCGGGAGGCGACGCCGCGAGCTTGCGGGCCTTGGCCGCCAATGCCTCGAACTCGTTGCGAATGGCCTCCAGCTTGTCCTCGTCCAGCTCCTCGAGATCGAGCAGCTCCTCGCGGGCGCCCTCCAGCTTGCAGATCAATTCGTCGAGCTTGATCTGCATCGCGGCCGTGTCGCGGTTCTGGCTGTTCTGGATGATGAAGACCATCAGGAAGGTGACGATGGTCGTCGAGGTGTTCACCACAAGCTGCCAGGTGTCGTTATAGCCGAAGAACGGGCCCGAGAGCGCCCAGATGACGATCAGCGCCGCCGCGCCCATGAAGGTCTGCGGCCTGCCGGCCCAATGCGCTACGGCTTGCGACAGGCGGGTGAAGAGCGAGCGGTCGCTCTGCGGCATGCGGCGCTTGGCCATGGAACGTTCCCCCGAGGCCGGTTGAGGCTTTGTGCTCAACGCGGCCGGGGAGGCGGGCGTTCCCGCGCTGGGAGCATTACGCCATCAGGCGCTCGGCATGCCAGGCGATGTGCTGGGCCATGAAGGTCGAGATGAAGTTGTAGGAATGGTCGTAGCCGTCGCGCATCGTGAGCTGTAGCGGGATGCCGGCGGCGGCGCAGGCGATGTCGAGAAGCTGCGGGCGCAGGCCTTCCTCCAGGAAACCGTCGGCCGTGCCCTGATCGATGAGGAGGTCGCGGACGCGATGGCCGTCGGCGATCAGCAGGGTCGAGTCATAGGCGCGCCATTTGGTCTCGTCCGGCCCCAGATATTTCTCGAAGGCCGGGCGCGACCAGCCGGCGGTCGAGGGCTGGGCGATCGGCGCGAAGGCCGAGACCGAGCGGTAGCGGTCGGGGTTCTTGAGGGCGAGCGTGATCGCGCCATGGCCGCCCATGGAATGGCCGAAGATGCCCTGCCGGTTCATGTCTACGGGGAAATGCCGCCCAATCAGCTCCGGCAGCTCGTCGCGGATATAGGTCTCCATGCGGTAGTTCTTCGCATAGGGCTCTTGCGTCGCGTCGAGATAGAAGCCGGCGCCGGAGCCGAACTGCCAGTTATCCGGCTCGTCCGGCACGCCTTCGCCGCGCGGGCTGGTATCCGGGCAGACGATCGCGATGCCGTTGGCGGCGGCCGCGGCGCGGTACTCGCCCTTGTCCATGACGTTCTGGTGCGTGCAGGTCAGGCCCGAGAGATACCAGAGCAGCGGAACCGGACCGTCCTCGATCTGATGCGGCAGGTAGATCGCGAAGCTCATTGGGCAGGCGCAGGCGGCGCTGTCATGCCGGTAGACGCGCTGCGAGCCGCCGAAGGCCTTGGAGGAGGAGATCAGTTCCATGGGGCGGTTCCTTCAAAGTCTTGGCACAACGCTTGTCATTCCGGGGCGGCCAGAGGCCGAATCCGGAACCTACGACCGGGCGAGCCCTTGCCCGGTCGGCTTATTCAAGCGTCGTACCCGGTCGTGGGTTCCGGGTGCAGCACTTCGCGCTGCCCCGGAATGACAAAGAGGTGGTGCTTCAGTGCCTGCCGAATGAGGCGGTGGAACGGCTGCTCAATAGACCACCACGCTGCGGATCGACTTGCCCTCATGCATCAGGTCGAAGCCGGTATTGATCTCGTCGAGCGTGAGCTTGTGGGTGATCAGGTCGTCGATGTTGATCTTGCCCTCCATGTACCAGTCGACGATCTTCGGCACGTCGGTGCGCCCGCGCGCGCCGCCGAAGGCGGTGCCCTTCCAGACGCGGCCGGTGACGAGCTGGAACGGACGGGTCGCGATCTCCTTGCCGGCCTCGGCCACGCCGATGACGATCGATTCACCCCAGCCGCGATGGCAGCATTCCAGAGCCTGGCGCATCACGTTGGTGTTGCCGGTGGCGTCGAAGGAGAAATCGGCGCCGCCGCCGGTCAGGTCGACGACCGCCTGCACAACCTTGTCGTTGCCGATCTCGGCGGGGTTGATGAAGTCGGTCATGCCGAACTTGCGCGCCATCTCCTGCTTGGCCGGATTGATGTCGACGCCGATGATCTTGTCGGCCCCGACCATGCGGGCACCCTGGATGACGTTGAGGCCGATGCCGCCGAGGCCGAAGACCACGACGTTCGCGCCCGGCCAGACCTTGGCCGTGTAGATGACGGCGCCGATGCCGGTGGTCACGCCGCAGCCGATATAGCAGATCTTGTCGAAGGGAGCGTCCTCGCGGACCTTGGCGAGCGCGATCTCGGGCAGCACCGTGAAGTTCGCGAAGGTCGAGCAGCCCATGTAGTGGAACACTTCGCCGCCATCGCAGGAGAAGCGCGAGGTGCCGTCCGGCATCACGCCCTGGCCTTGGGTGGCGCGGATCGAGGTGCAGAGATTGGTCCGGCGGGACAGGCAGGACTTACAGCTGCGGCATTCCGGCGTGTAGAGCGGGATGACGTGGTCGCCGGGCTTCAGCGAGGTCACGCCGGCGCCGACCTCACGCACGATGCCGGCGCCCTCATGGCCGAGGATCGCGGGGAACTTGCCCTCCGAATCCAGCCCGGAGAGCGTGTAGGCATCGGTGTGGCAGATGCCGGTCGCCATAACCTCGACGAGGACCTCGCCGGCCTTGGGGCCGCCGATCTCGATTGTCTCGATGGTGAGGGGCTTGCCGGCTTCCCAGGCGACGGCGGCGCGGGTCTTCATCGGGTGTTTCCTTCCTTGCGGATGTTCATTTCAGATAGGGGCGGATGACCCGCATGATCGCGGCGATCTCGTCATTGTCTTCGGCTTGTGCCTGCGTTGCCTCGACCGGGCGGGCCATGGTCTCGCGCAGATGGCTTTCGAGCACTTCGGCCATCAGCCCGGTCGCGGCACCGCGCAACGCTGCGAGCTGCTGCAGGAGGGCGCCACATTCCTCGCCGCGCTCGACAGCGGTAATCAGGGCGTCGGTCTGCCCCTTGATGCGGCGCAGCCGCGTGACCGCGCGCTTCTTCTCTTCGGGCGTGTGAGGCATGGGCACGGAGGCTCCGGTTGCCGCGACGCTATGGTACTGAGGGGGAGTATGTCAACGCGCAAGGCGAACTAAAACGAAAAGAGCGGCAGCGTCGCCGCTGCCGCTCTTTCATCGATGTGTTGTCAGGATTGGTTCAGAAGCTGTAGCCGAGCTTCACCTTGACGAGATGCTGGCTGAAATTGGTGAGGTCGAGATTGCCCGGCTCGCCCTTGGCCTTGCCGGAGACCTGGACGTTGTAGGCGGCGGACAACGCGAGCTGCTTCGTCGCCTGCCAAAACACGCCCGGGCCAACGAAGGTGGCGTAGCCCGCTTCGTTGCCGAAACCGAGCTCGTTATGGGCGCGCATGTGGCGCACCTCGCCACTGAGATAGAGGCCGTCCCGCACCTGCCAGGCGAGCGCGCCGCCGACGGTGAACGTGGACGAGCGCTGATACGGCGAGGGGCCGGTCCAGGTCAGGTCGTGCGAGATGTTCAAACCGGCATAGAGCGTGTTCGGGATCAGCGTCTTGTCGGCGAAGATGCGGATGCCGGTATTATAGGTGGTGAAGCGGCCGGCGCCGTCCGGATCGGCGCGGTTCAGGCTGGGGTCGATGACCAGTGTGAGGCCGAGCCCATGCATGTCACGGCCGAGCAGCTTGTACTTCATCTCGACGCCGGCGCCGAAGGCGCGCGAAGTCGGCGCTGACGCCGCCGGCCGAGGCGCTGGTGATGTTGCCCAGGACGTAAGGGCCGATCTCGAAGCAGGGGAAGAGGCCGTAGGAGCCCTGCAGGGTCAGGCCGTGGCTGTTCGAGCTGCCGCCACGCGTGCCGAAGCCGCCGCCATAGGTCAGGCTGGTCCCGAAGGAGCCGGTATCGGCGACATCGGAGCCGGTGGTGAAGCCGAAGGCGTCGGTCGGGATGCCCTCGCTCTCCGTACAGGCGAATGCGGCGGGAGGCGGGGCGGAGGCCGCCTTGCGGGACGAGAGATCGGCGGCGATGGCGGGGGCCGAGAGGGCCGCGGCGATCAGGGCGAGAGCGATGGCTTTCGAAGACATAGGGGGGCTCCGGGGAGGTCTCGGATTGATACGCTAATGCAAATCAATTGCAATAACTATTTCATCCTCAACTGAACCATGTCGGGAGCCTGATCCCGTCGCGATAAAAGAGCCATAGTCGTTTCCGCAATCCGTGCCGCTGTTGTTGCGTTGCAACAGTCAGGGTTTCGGCAGGTTGGACAACCGTTCCAGAGCGCGCGGTGCGATCCCGGCCAGTGCGCCGATCGGCTTCCAGGCGGCGGCATGGACCTCCTCGACCTGCGCGACGAGCGGCAGGGCCGGGTCGGCGAGGAAGAGATACTGCAGGTCGTGATGGATATGGGCGGGCTCGCCGCGGGACGGCTTGCCGGGCACGTCGTGGCTGTCGATCGTAAAGGGCAGGTCGCCGCCTTGATGCCAGGGATGCAGGACAAGGCCCTGCACGCCGGTTTCCTCGACCGCCTCGCGCGCGGCCGAGAGATGGAATTGCTCGGCCTCCTCCCAATGGCCGCCGGGCTGGAGCCAGCGGCCGATCACGACATGGTCGATCAGCAGCACCTGCGCATGGTCGGGCGAGAGCACGAAGGCACTGGTCGTGAGGTGGCCGGGGAAGGTGTCGCGCCGGTCGAGCGCGTGGCCCTCGGCCATCTGCCAGCGCAGCAAGGCGAGGTGCTCGTAGGGATCGGCGACCTCGGCGCGATAGCGTTCGACGGCGCGGGAGAGATCGTTGCGGAAATTCATGGGTCAGCGAGGCTCGATCGGCAGGCGATAGGATTCGAAATGACCGTTCTTCGGACCGTCATAGCCGATGAGGACCGCGAGGCCCTTGCTGTCCGGCGCGAGCACGGTCAGGGATTCCGCCTTGTCGCCGCCACGACCGGGCAGATCGCCAAGCGGCGTTGCCGCGCCGGGCTTGGCGGGGTCGACCAGCAGCAGGGAATAGGGCAGGGCCTGTTCCTGCGCCGGGCCGAGCAGGGCGAGCAGGCGGCCGTCAGGCAGGGGCGCGAGGTCGCGGATGCCGCGATTGCTGCCGGCCGGCAGTTCGAAGACCCGCGGCGTCTCCGTCGCGGGCGCATGGCCCGGCGCGAACAGGGCCTTGAGCGAGGCGCCGACGAGGAAGGCGCGATTGCCGAGCGAAGGCGCGCGCAGGCCGGCCCAAAGCGTGTCGCCGGTGACCGCGATGCCCTCGATGTTCAGGCCGTTATCGTCCATCAGGCCCCGGCCGAAGAAGGGGGCTGCGGGGCCGGCGGCGCGCAGCATGTCGCTGAGGCGATAGGTGAGCTCGACCTTGCCGGTGGCGGTGCCTTCGGCATCGACCTTGATCCGGGCGAGGTGGAAGGCCGAGAGGCGAAACTCGCCCTTCTTGCGCGAGCAGCCATGCGAGCCTGAGACGTAGAAGGCGCCGTCGGCATAGGCCACGGCCTCGCCGTCGAGCTCGGCGAAGCGGCCGGGCATCTTGCAGATGCCCTGTGGCGGCTGGCCCAGCGTATCGGAAGAGGCCTCTCCGCCGATGATCGGCAGCGTTGCATCCGGGGTGATGCGGTTCTCGGCGATGCGGGCGAATTGGGCGAAGGAGCCCTCGTCATTGATCAGCAGGCAGCGCTGTACGCCGTTTGCGGCGGGCATGCAGGCGAGCCCGCTGACATCCCGCGCCGGCTTGCCCGCCTTCTTGCCGGAGAAATCCGCGAGCGTTCTGAAGCGCTGTTCCGGTGCCAGCGTCGCTGCCTCAGTGAAAGCGGTCCCGAGAAGGCTGGCTGCGACGAGCGTGGCGAGGAGGCGGTAGCGCATCGGGCGAATCCGGAGGAAGGGGCGCGGATTGAGCGCGTCCGGCTGGCGGATGTCAAAGCACGGCGGGTGCGACCCCTATGGGATCTTGATGACACTGCCCATCGCCTCGTCTCGAACCCCTATGGCGGCGTCCCTAGCTTGTCGGGGCGGCCCTTGGAGGCCGTTCGGGAAACAGGATGATGTTCAGTATCCCTCGTAGATCCTTCGGCGGCCCGCTCCAGTTCCTGGTCGGGCGCGACGCGGAAGGCCACTGGCTCGCCGTCGAGACGCATGGGCGCGGCGGCGGCATCTTCTGCGATCGAAGCGCCGCGCTCCGCTATGCCGTGTTCGAGACCGGGCATCGGGCGCGTGCGGTCCGGGTGACCGCCAAGACGCTCTCGCTGCTCTGAGGCCAAGTCATGAACCACTGGCTTCACGGCATGTTCACCGCACTGGTCACGCCCTTCGATGACGATGCGATCGATTACGGCGCGCTGGAACGGCTGATTCTCTGGCAGATCGCGCAGGGCGCCGACGGCATCGTCGTCGGCACCGCCACGGGCGAGAGCCCGACGCTGAGCGGAGCCGAGCGGGAGGCGCTCTGCGCCGCCGCCCGCCGCATCGCCCGCCGGCATTACCCGGTGATCGCCGCCGTCGGCAGCTATTCGACGGCCGGAACCGTTGCGGAAATCGTCGCAGCCGAGAAGGCCGGCGCCTCGGCCCTGCTGTTGCGCATGCCCTATTACAACCGGCCGACGCAGGCGGGGCTCGCGGCCCATGCGCTGGCGGCGGCGCAGGCGACCGGGCTCGAGATCATCCTCGACAACGATCCGGATCGCTGCGGCGTCGAGATCGCGCTGGAGACGCTGCAGATGCTGGAAGGGGCGCCGAACATCGTCGGCATCCTGGAGCGGCGGGGCGATCTCGTCCGCTGCGACCGGATCGTCCGCGCGCGCGACCGCCGTTTCATGCGCCTGACCGGCGCGGCCGAGACGATTCCGTCCTATCTGCTCGCCGGCGGCTGCGGCGCGATCACCAGCGTCGGCAATCTCGCGCCGCATTGGCTGGCGCGGCTGGACAGCGCGGCGCGCTCCGAATTCTACGGGCAGGCGCAGATCCTGCAGCGGCGGCTCGTTCCGTTGCTCGATCTGCTCGCGCGCGAGCCTGATCCGGTCCTGATCAAGCTCGCGCTATCGATGCTGCATCCGGAGGTCGGCGCGGCCTGCCGTGCGCCGCTCGCACCGCCGCGCCCGGAATGCGTGCCCCTGCTTTGCGACGCCATAGAGGACCTGCCGCATCCGCTTGTCGGCATGGCGACGAAGCCGGCGGGCAACGGCATGGCGGCAGCCCGCAGACTTTGAATCCACAGCGGGCGCCGCAGCGCACGCCGCGAACCGGATGGAGGTTTTCATGACCGCAATCGGAACCTATCGCCGCCGCCGGGAGGCGATCTATCGCTCCGTTCCGCGGACATCGGCCGGCGGCTGGAAGGCCGACCTGCTGCACCTGTTCGGCTCGGTCGTCCTGCTCGCCATTCTCATCGGCGCGCGGGTCTGGTGGCATCTGCACTGAGCCGTGCAAATGAAAAGGGCGCCGCGATGCCGCGGCGCCCTTCGAAACATCGATCCAACCTGGATCAGTTCAGCTTGGCGTAGGCGGGAACGGTGAGGAAGTCCTCGAAATTGGGCGCGAGCGAGAGCGTCTCGAACAGCGCGATCGCCTCGGGGAAGCGGCCCTTGGCATAGTTCTCCGCGCCGAGTTCGCCCTTCACGCGCTCCATCTCTTCCGGCAGGCAGCGCTTGAACAGCGCGGCATCGGCCTTGATGCCGCCTTCGAGTTCGACGCCGTACTGGCAGAACTGCCAGATCTGAGCGCGGCTGATCTCGGCTGTCGCCGCATCCTCCATCATGTTGTAGATCGGCACCGCGCCGCGGCCGCGCAGCCAGGCCTCGATATACTGGACGCCGACGCGGATGTTCTCGCGGAAGCCTTCCTCGGTGCGCGTGCCCTGGTGGACCTCCAGCAGGTCCTTGGCGCCGATCGAGACGTCGTCGCGCTTCTTGCCGAGCTGGTTGGCCTGCGGCATCAGCCGGTCGAACACCTCCATCGCGACCGGGACGAGGTCGGGATGCGCGACCCAGGTGCCGTCATGGCCGTCACCGGCCTCGCGCTCCTTGTCGGCCTTGACCTTGGCGAAGGCGGCGGCATTGGCCTCGGGGTTGTTCTTGACCGGAATCTGCGCCGCCATGCCGCCCATCGCGAAGGCGCCGCGCTTGTGGCAGGTCTTGATCAGCAGCAGCGAATAGGCGCGCAGGAAGGCCTTCGACATCACGACCTGCGAACGATCCGGCAGGACATAGGCCTTGTTGCGGGCGAGCTTCTTGATGAAGGAGAAGATGTAGTCCCAGCGGCCGCAATTGAGGCCGGCCATGTGCTCGCGCAGTTCGTAGAGGATCTCGTCCATCTCGAAGGCGGCGGGCAGGGTCTCGATCAGGACGGTCGCCTTGATCGTGCCGTTCTTCAGGCCGAGCGCCGACTGGGCGGCGACGAAGACGTCGTTCCAGAGCCGCGCCTCGAGATGGCTCTCCAGCTTCGGCAGGTAGAAATACGGGCCGGAGCCGGCGGCCAGAGCCGCCTTGGCGTTGTGGAAGACATAGAGACCGAAATCCACCAGCGATCCCGAGGCTTCGTCGCCGTCGATCTCGATATGGCGCTCCGGCAGATGCCAGCCGCGCGGGCGGATGATCAGGACGGCCGGCTCGGCCTTGAGCTTGTAATCCTTGCCGTTGGTGGGATCGGTGAAGTCGATCTTGTTCGCCCAGCGGTCCCGGAGGTTGATCTGGCCTTCGATCATGTTGGCCCAGACCGGCGAGGAGGCGTCCTCGAAATCGGCCATGAAGACCTTCGCCCCGGAGTTCAGCGCGTTGACGATCATCTTGCGATCGACCGGGCCGGTGATCTCGACGCGGCGGTCTGTGAGGTCGGCCGGGATCGGCGCGACGGTCCAGTCGCCTTCGCGGATATGTCTGGTCTCGGCCAGGAAGTCCGGCGTCTCGCCGGCGTCGAAGCGCTTCTGGCGCTCGGCCCGGAGCGCGAGCAGGCGCTTGCGGGTCTCGTTGAAGCGGCGGTGCAGGTCGGCGACGAAGCCGAGCGCCTCGCGGGTCAGGATCTGCTCGAAGCCGGGCTGCAGGGCGCCCTTCACGGTGACGCCGGCCGGCAGGGCGAGGGTGGGGGTGTCCGACATGGATGGTCCTCCGATCACGTTGCAGCCATCATTCCGCGAAAGCGCGCTTTGCAAAATCCGGAAAAAATGACGATCACTTGTTCAATATCGGAAACATTCCCTTTTTCGGGCGGGACGTCAGGTTTACAATCAATGGTTGTATCGTCCGCGATGATAAAACGCAGGATGACGCAACGGCAGAGTCTTTCGATTCAAAATGTGCAGATAGGCCAGACTTCCGCAAATCGGTTTCAGCAATTCGTAAGCTCCGGCCGCCAACGCTTCCAGGGTCGAATGCGGCAATCTGGCCCTGGACGAGGCACATGATGAAGATCGGTTCCCTGCCTGAGATGATCCGGCGCTTTCGTCGCGATGAGGGCGGCAACTTCCTGATGCTGTTCGGGCTCGTGCTCGTCCCGCTGATCGGCGTCGCGGGAATCGCGATCGACTATTCCCGCGCCAGCAATACCCGGCAAGCGCTCAACTCGGCGATCGATTCCGCGGCGCTGATGGCGGCGCGCGACGCCCAGAAGCTGACCGACGGGCAGATCAGGAGCCGCATCGACGCCTGGATCCGCGACAACCTGCCTGCCAATGTGAAGAGCGAGTTCAGCAATGCCGAGATAACGATCGACCGTACGGCGCGGACGATCAAGATCGATGCGAAGGCCACTGTGCCGACGACGGTTTCTGCCGTGCTCGGCATGAGCCAGATCCCCGTGGCCACCAACAGTCAGTCGACCTGGGGAACCAACAAGATCGAGCTCGCGCTCGTGCTCGATAACACCGGGTCGATGTCCCAAGACAGCAAGATGACGAATCTGAAGACGGCTTCGAAAAGCCTGCTGAAGATCATGAAGGAGGCTGCGATCGACGCCGATCAAATTCGCGTTTCGATTGTGCCGTTCAACACTCAGGTGCGTATCAACCGGGCTTTGAAGGACGAGCCGTGGATTCGCTACGGCATGACCCGTTCGGTGACGATGACTTGCGATAGAAACGGAAAGAACTGCACGGCGCCCAGTGGTGCGGCTCAGTCAGATGCGACGATCTCGGGCTGCAGCACCAATAATAAGGGTGTGATGACGTGCACCGAGACCCTGACCAAGGCGAACTGGGCCAAGAGCGAAGGCTGTATCGCCGACAGGGATCAGAATTACGACGTGGCCGACGGTACGTCCTATACCGCCAATGCCCAAATGTACCCGGCGACGTGGTGCGGCCAAAGCTCTCTCGTCGAAGCGATGGGATTGACATCTGACTGGACCGCTTTGTCGACCAAGATCGACACGATGACGCCGGTCGGCAACACCAATGTCACGATTGGGGCGGCATGGGGTTGGGCGACGCTTTCGCCGAGTGCGCCTTTCACCGAAGCGAAGCCGTCAACCGAGCCGCAACTCAAGAAGTACATGATCCTGCTGACGGACGGCGACAACACCCAGAACAGGTTCACGACTACTCAGTCAGCGATCGATGCCCGGACGGCGCTTGCTTGCACGGGGGTCAAGAATGCCGGCATAAGTCTCTACACGATCCGTGTCATCGACGGTAATGCGACGCTTCTGCGCAACTGCGCTTCCAACACGAACATGTATTATGAGGTGTCGGCGGCTTCGCAGCTGGACCCGATCTTCAAGGCGATCGCCAAAGAGATCAGCGCGGTGCGCCTGACGCAGTGAGGCCGAGCGCGGTGAAGCGCGCTAGGAAGCGCGCCTGCGCCGCCTCGGTGTCGAGCGGATCGAGCCAGGCCAGGACTTCGACCGGCAGGGCCTGCGGCCGGCCGAAGAATTTCAGGGCCTCCTCGCGGCCGAAGCCGGCCAGCCGCGTCGCCTCGAAGAATGCGGCAATGGTGTCGGCTTCCTTGATCTTCCGCTTCAGGGCGGCCGGCGTCGCGGCCGGCAGGCCGAAGCGCAGATGGATCGCCGCCAGCAGGCGCAGCTCCACGCTCTTGTAGGCGTCGCCCATCACCACCTTGAACGGCGAGATCATGTCGCCGATGACGTATTCCGGCGCATCGTGGAGCAGTGCCATCAGGCGCCAGTTCTCGCTCCAGTCCGGATTGAGATGGGCGGCGATCGCCTCGACCAGCAGCGAATGCTGCGCCACCGAGAAGGAATGGGCGCCGCGCGTCTGTCCGTTCCAGCGGGCGACGCGGGCGAGACCATGAGCGATGTCCTCTATCTCGATATCGAGCGGGGAGGGATCGAGCAGGTCGAGCCTTCGGCCCGAGAGCATGCGCTGCCAGGCGCGCGGCGGTTCGGGCTTGCGGGCCATCAGGCGGCGGGGCGCGAGTCGCGCGCCAGCGCGGCGCATTCGCTCCAGCGGAAGCAGCCGGTCAGGTGGTCGTTGACCAGTCCGCAGGCCTCCATGAAGGCGTAGACGATGGTCGGGCCGCAGAAGGTGAAGCCGGCCTTCTTCAGCTCCTTGGAGATCGTCTCCGACAGCTTGGTCTGGGTCGGCACATCGCCTTGCGTCCGGTAGCTGTTCTGCAGCACGCGGCCGTCGAGATGCTTCCAGAGGAAATCGGCGAAGGGCTCGCGCTCGCTGATCCTGAGATAGGCCTGCGCGCTCCTGATCGTGCCCTCGATCTTGCCACGATGGCGGATGATGCCGGGATCGGCGAGCAGGCGCTGGACATCGGCCTCGGTGAAGCGGGCGACCGTTTCCGGCTCGAAACCGGCGAAGCCGGCGCGGAAGGCGTCGCGCTTCCTGAGGATGGTGATCCAGGACAGGCCGGCCTGGAAGCCGTCGAGGATCAGCTTTTCCCAGAGGGCGCGGGAGTCGTATTCCGGCACGCCCCATTCGGTGTCGTGATAGGCGAGGTAAAGCGGTTCGGTGCCCGGCCAGCGGCAGCGGAACTTGCCGTCCGCCCCCCGGATCGCGATGCGTTCTTCGCTGACGATGACGGCGTCGCTCATAGGGCAGCTCCTGCGGCGGCGCCGAAGCCCGCTTCGCCGGGGAAGGGAAAGCGGATGAAGCCGGGCTTCTCCGCGAGATGGAAGGGCATCCCGCCGCCGAGCGGAGGCGTGCCTGCAGCAAGCGCATCGGCCAGCCGGTCGAGCCGGAGCATGGCAAGTGCCCGGCCGTTGGCGCCAGAGCCGATGCTGCCGAGCGGCTTGCCGCCGGCCGTCGCATCCGCGCCGGTTTCGGCCGCGATGCCCTCGTCGAAGACGATCGGTACGACGCGGGTGCGCGCCGTGCCGCGATGCTGCATGCGGGAGACAACCTCCTGCCCGATATAGCAGCCCTTCTTGAAGGAGACGCCGCCGAGCTGGTCGAGCAGCGCCTCATGCGGGAAGGTGTCGCCATAGGCGAAGTCGCGCCCGCCAGCGGGCACGCCGAGCGCGATGCGGCGGGCGTGATAGGCCTCCGGCTCTGCGGTGACGAGCGCCTCGATGCCTTCGATATCGGCGATGGCGCGCTGGCCGAGCGCCGGCAGGCGCGGGTCGTCATAGACCAAGCCGGTATCCGCGGGCAGCGGCGCGCCATCCGCCGAGGCCATGACGGCGCTCTTCTCGGTGAGGTCTTCAAGCGCCACCTTGGCGCGCAGCTTGTAGAGCTTCAGGCGTTTCATCAGGTCGGCGGTCTGGAGCAGGGGCGAGTCGATGAGGAAGCCGCCGCCATCCTCCGGCGCCAGCGCGAGGATGAAGAAATCGCAGATCATCTTGCCTTGCGGCGTCAGCAGCGCGCCGTAGCCGGCCTGTCCGGGCAGGACCGGATCGAGATCGTTGGTCACGAGGTTCTGCAGGAAGTCGCGCGCGTCGTCGCCGCTGATGCGGATGACGCCGCGATCGATCAATCGTGTGGCGGGCATGGGCAGCCGTTCCAGTTCTGATGTCGGGCCGAGGCTCGTCAGCCGAATGGGGATGATGGCGCCACCCGAAAACTGTTTGGGCTTCCGGGACGGCGCGTTGGCCGATAGGTAGGCTGCATCCAGTCTTTGCTCAACCTCCCGGAGACACGCCATGCCCCAGACCTACGACGTCATCCTCAAGGGCGGCACGGTGGTGAACCAGGATGGCCGCGTCGCGCGCGATGTCGGCGTGACCGGCGGCAAGATCATGGCGCTCGGCGATCTCTCGCAGGCTTCGGCCGGCGAGGTGGTCGATTGCACCGGCCTGCATATCCTGCCCGGCGTGATCGACAGCCAGGTGCATTTCCGCGAGCCGGGGCTCGACCATAAGGAAGATCTGGAGAGCGGCTCGCGCTCGGCCGCGCTCGGCGGCGTGACGTGCGTCTTCGAGATGCCGAACACGATCCCGCAGACGACGACGCCGGAGGCTTTGGCCGACAAGATCAGGCGCGGGCGCCATCGCATGCATTGCGACTTCGCCTTCTGGGTCGGCGGCACGCATGAGAACGCCAACGACGTGCCGGAGCTGGAGCGGCTGCCGGGCGCGGCCGGCATCAAGGTGTTCATGGGTTCCTCGACCGGCGACCTGCTGGTCGAGGATGACAAGGGCGTCGCCGAAATCCTGAAGCGCACGCGCCGGCGCGCCGCCTTCCATTCCGAAGACGAGATGATGCTGCGCGAGCGCATGCCGCTGCGCGTCGAGGGCGATCCGTCGAGCCATCCGGTCTGGCGCTCGCCTGAGGTGGCGCTGACCTGCACGAAGCGATTGGTGCGGATCGCGCGCGAGACCGGCGCGCGCGTCCATATCCTGCATATCTCTACGGCTGAGGAGATGGTCTTCCTGAAAGACCACAAGGATGTCGCGACGGTGGAGGTTCTCCCGAACCACCTGACGCTGGTGGCGCCGGATTGCTACGAGCGCCTCGGCACCTATGCCCAGATGAACCCGCCGATCCGCGACGACAGCCATCGCCAGCGCATCTGGTGGGGCGTCGAACAGGGCATCGTCGACGTGCTCGGCTCCGACCATGCGCCCCATACCCATGAGGAAAAGCACCATGCCTATCCGGCGAGCCATTCCGGCATGCCGGGCGTGCAGACGCTGGTGCCGATCATGCTCGACCATGTGAATGCCGGCCGGCTGACGCTGGAGCGCTTCGTCGATCTCTCTAGCGCCGGCCCGCAACGCATCTTCGGGCTGGAAGGCAAGGGCCGGATCGCGGTCGGCTACGATGCGGATTTCACCATCGTCGACCTGAAGCGCCGCGAGACGATCACCAAGGAGTGGAGCGCCTCGAAATGCGGCTGGACGCCCTATGACGGCGTCACCGTCACCGGCTGGCCGGTCGGCACCTTCGTGCGCGGCCTCAAGGTGATGTGGGAGGGCGAATTGACGACGCCGTCGCAGGGCGAGCCGGCCCGCTTCCTGGAGGCGCTCCCGCGCAGCGCCTGAAACGGATCGGCGCCGCCCGCGTTTGGCTCCAGATAAGCGCGCGGGCGGCTCCGCAAAAAAAAATCGAAAAAAGATTCCCGGCGCTGTCGATTCCCGCCGCGCCCGTTCGACGTGCAGTCAGAGAACGGGTTTCGGCGGTTCGCGCCGAAGCCGCCCGGTTCTCCCAAACCCGAGGAGAAGACCGATGCGTGTGATGGTTCTGGTCAAGGCGAGCAAGGACAGCGAAGCCGGCGTGATGCCGGATCCGGAGGTCTTCGCGAAGATGGGCGTCTACAACGAGGAACTGATCAAGGCCGGCATCCTGCTCGCTGCGGAAGGCCTGCAGCCGACCTCCAAGGGGCTGCGCATGCGTTTCTCGGGCAGCGAGCGGGCGATCACCGACGGCCCCTTCGCCGAGACCAAGGAACTGCTGGCCGGTTTCTGGCTCTGGCAGGTGAAGTCCTTCGACGAGGCGGTCGAGTGGCTGAAGCGCGCGCCCTTCGACGGCGGCACCGAGATCGAGCTCAGGCCCGTCTTCGAGATGGAGGATTTCGGAGACATGGTGACGCCGGAGCGCAGCGAACGGAAGGAAAACCTGCGCGCCGCATTCGAGAAGCGCCCCGGCTGAGCCGGCCCGGTTTCCCAGATCCAACTCAACGGACGGTGCAGCCGATGCCTCCGTCCCTCCAAAGGAGAAAACCGATGCGTTTCATGGTGATGGTCAAGGCGACGAAGGACAGCGAAGCCGGCGCTCCGCCGAGCCAGGAGCTGCTCGAGGCGATGATGGCCTATAACGAAGAGCTGGTGAAAGCCGGCATCATGAGGGGCGGCGACGGCCTGCAGCCCAGCTCGAAGGGGGCCCGCGTCCAGTTCGACGGCACCAAGCGCACCGTCGTCGACGGGCCCTTCGCCGAGACCAAGGAACTGGTCGCCGGCTATTGGCTGTGGGAATGCGCCTCGCTCGACGAGGCGATCGCCTGGGTCAAGCGCTGCCCCAATCCGATGCCCGGCCCGTCCGAGATCGAGATCCGCCCGCTGTTCGAGCTGGCCGATTTCGGCGAGATCGTCACGCCGGAGACGGCGGCGCAGTGGGACCGGCTCAAGGCCGAGTCCGAGAGCCAGGGCTGATCGACCGACGCCTTGCCTGCGCCCCTTGCCAGCCGACGGGCTGATGGTGTGTATCGCTTCCCATGTCAGGCAGCGATGCACACCGCACCATCGAGACGGTCTGGCGCATGGAAGCGCCCCGGCTGATCGCCGGGCTCGCGCGGCTGACCCGCGATGTCGGCCGGGCCGAGGAGCTGGCGCAGGACGCGCTGGTCGCGGCGCTCAGGCAATGGCCCGAAGAGGGCGTGCCGCGCAATCCGGCGGCCTGGCTGATGCAGGTCGCCAAGCACCGCGCGCTCGACACTGCCCGCCACGAAATCATGGCCCGGCGCAAGCAGGACGAGATCGGCCGCGATATCGACAATGAAGGGCCGGCGATGCCGGATATCGACGAGGCGCTCGACGACGAGGTCGGTGACGACCTGCTGCGCCTGATCTTCACCGCCTGTCATCCGGTTTTGCCGAAGGAGGCGCGGATTGCGCTGACGCTGCGCCTCCTGGGCGGCCTGACGACGGAGGAGATCGCGCGGGCCTTCCTCGTGCCGGAGCCGACGATGGCGCAGCGCATCGTGCGGGCGAAGAAGACGCTGAGCGAGGCGAAGGTGCCTTACGAAGTGCCGGCCGGCGCCGAGCTCGGCGAGCGCCTCGCCTCGGTGCTTGAGGTCGTCTACCTGATCTTCAACGAGGGCTATTCGGCCACGGCCGGCGAGGACTGGATCAGGCCTGGCCTGTGCGAGGAGGCGCTGCGGCTCGGGCGCATCCTGGCGGCGCGGGCGCCTGACGAGCCCGAGGTCCATGGCCTTGTGGCGCTGATGGAACTGCAGGCCTCGCGGCTCCGGGCTCGCGTCGGCGCCGATGGGGAGCCGATCCTGCTGCTCGACCAGAACCGCGCCCGCTGGGATCGATTGCTGATCGGGCGTGGGCTTGCCGGGCTGGAGCAGGCGCAACGGCTCGCCGGCACGGCGCCAGGGCCTTACCTGTTGCAGGCAGCGCTCGCCGCCTGCCATGCCCGCGCCCGCACGGCCGAGGAGACCGACTGGCAGCGGATCGTCGCGCTCTACACCGTGCTCGGGCAGGTGACGCCGTCGCCGATCGTCGAGCTCAACCGCGCGGTGGCGGTCAGCATGGCGGATGGGCCGGAGGCCGGGCTCGCCCTGGTCGAGGCGCTGGCCGGCGAGCCGGCTCTCAAGCGCTATCACCTGCTGCCGGGCGTGCGCGGCGATCTGCTCGCCAAGCTCGGCCGCCATCGGGAGGCGGCTGATGCCTTCGACAGCGCCGTGGCACTGACGCAGAACGCGAGGGAGCGGGCTTTGATGCAGGACAGGGCCGCCAAGGAACGCGCAGCCGGCGCGTGATCTGCGCCCAGTGCCGCGTCCCTGTCGCATTCCGTTGCAACTCTGTTCATGCCGGCGTCTATAAGGGATGTCGCATCCTGACTTGCCTGGAATGAGAGCCTACATGAGCGATACCGTGAGTCCCCTGGCCGGCAAGCGGCTCGAGCCCGGCCAACTCGTCGACGTGGCGGCCCTCACCAAGGCCTATTACGAGCAGCCCGATCCCTCCCAGCGTTCGCAGCAGGTCGCCTTCGGCACCTCCGGCCATCGCGGCTCGGCGCTGCTGCGCTCGTTCAACGAGGCGCATATCCTGGCGATCGCGCAGGCGCTCTGCCTCTATCGCCGCGAGCAGGGGATCGACGGGCCGCTCTTCCTCGGCATCGACACGCATGCGCTCTCGCGCAATGCCTTCGAGACGGTGCTGGAGGTCTTCGCGGCCAATGGCGTCGCGACGATCATCGACGAGAAGCTCGGCTTCACGCCGACCCCGGTGATCTCGCACGCGATCATCACGCATAATCGCGGCCGGACCGCCGGGCTCGCCGACGGCGTCGTGATCTCGCCCTCGCATAACCCGCCGGCCGATGGCGGCCTGAAATACAATCCCCCGCATGGCGGGCCGGCCGATACCGACGCCACAGGCTGGATCGAGAAGCGCGCCAACGCTCTCCTCACTGATAAGCTCGCCGGCATCCTGCGCATGCCCTACGACAAGGCGCTGAAGAGCGAGCATGTCCACCGGCACGACTACATCACCGGTTATGTCTCGGACCTCGCCAGCGTCGTCGACATGGAGGCGATCCGGCAGGCCGGTGTCGTGATCGGCATCGATCCGTTGGGCGGCGCCGGGCTCGACTACTACCAGCCGATCATCGATCGCTACGGGTTGAACGCGACGATCGTCAGCCAGGAGGTCGATCCGGCCTTCGGCTTCATGACGGCCGACTGGGACGGCAAGATCCGGATGGACTGCTCGTCGCCCTATGCGATGGCGAGCCTGATCGGCATGCGCGACCGCTTCGACGTCGCCTTCGCCAACGACACCGATGCCGACCGGCACGGCATCGTGACGCGCAGCAGCGGGCTGATGAACCCGAACCATTATCTCGCGGCGGCGAGCGCCTATCTCTTCGCCAACCGGCCGGGCTGGCGCGCGGATGCGGCGATCGGCAAGACGGCGGTGTCGAGCGCGATCATCGACCGCGTCGCGGCGAAGCTCGGGCGCAAGCTCGTCGAGGTTCCCGTCGGCTTCAAATGGTTTGTCGACGGGCTGATCTCGGGCAGCTTCGGCTTCGCCGGCGAGGAGAGCGCCGGAGCCTCCTTCCTGCGCATGGACGGCTCGGCCTGGACCACTGACAAGGACGGCATCATCCTCGGCCTGCTCGCCGCCGAGATCACCGCCAAGACCGGCAACGACCCGGGCGTGCTCTATGGCAAGCTGACGGCGGAACTCGGCGAACCCCGCTACGCCCGCGTCGATGCGCCGGCGAGTGCGAGCCAGAAGGCCGTGCTCAAGAACCTGTCGGCCGAACAGATCGCGACGAAGGAGCTGGCCGGGCAGCCGATCACGGCGATCCTGAGCAAGGCGCCGGGCAACGACGCGCCGATCGGCGGCGTCAAGGTTACGGCGGCGGATGGTTGGTTCGCGGCGCGTCCGTCGGGCACCGAGGAGGTCTACAAGATCTATGCCGAAAGCTTCCGGGACGAGGCGCATCTCGCTGCTATCCAGGAGGATGCGCGGCGCATCGTCGGGCAGGCCTTCGCGGCGGCCGGGGCGTCCTGACTATCAGCGGGCCGGCGCGGGGATGACCGCCGCCGGCCTGTCGCGCCGGTGCGCGTGGCGGATGTGCCGCCTATCCCCAACTCTCCAGGAAGCTCTAGTTGTCGATGGCCGGAGCGCGCTCGACCAGCTCAAGAAAGATGGCGGCGCAAGCCAGCCAGACGATCATCGACCAATACAGCATAACCCCTCCCAAAGCTTTGCTTTACTCCAGCATAGCTGAGGATTCGAGCGTGGCAAGCGCGTCGATTCTGCATCATATTCAATATGTTGAGCGAATCCAGGGCGTTGAACTGGGACGTTCCCGACGCTCGGAGGCGCCGGCCTGATTCGCGCTTCCACCCTTCGGGTCGGCTCGCGGGCTGAGCCTCAGGCGGGAAGCGGCCTGCGAGCACCGCCATCGAGCAAGCCCGCTCGTCGGCGGGCTTGCTGTACCATGTGAATTCAGCAGCGCGCCGCTTCGGCGGTGTGGGTATGGTCAGGCCTCGATGGCGCAACCGAGCCGCGTCAGCGTCGCGTCGATCCAGCCGCGATCGTCCCGGCCTTCCAGGATCGCCTGCATCTTCTTCTCTTCCATCGCATGCTTTTTGTGCGCGGCGGCATAGATCGTCTCGACCTGGTCGAAGGGCACGCAGAGGATGCCGTCATCGTCGCCGATGACGAGATCGCCGGGCTCGATCACCATGCCCTCGATCGCGATCGGGACGTTGATCTCGCCGGGACCGTCCTTGTAGGGGCCGCGATGGCTGATGCCGGCGGCATAGATCGGCAGGTCGATCTCGCGGATCCAGGCTGAATCGCGCACGGCGCCATGGAGCACGATGCCGGCGATGCCGCGCGTGCGGGCATGGGCGATCATCAATTCGCCGATCAGGGCATTGGTGAGGTCGCCGCCGCCATCGACGACGACGACGTCGCCGGGGGCTGCGAGGTCGAGCGCCTTGTGGATCATCAGGTTATCGCCCGGCCGCGTCTTCACGGTGAGGGCCGGGCCGGCCATCACGCCGCCGCGATGCAGCGGGCGCAGCGAGGCGCCGCCGGCGGTCATGCGCGACATCGAATCGCTGACATTGGCGACCGGTACCGTGCGGAAGCGCTCGACGAGGCCGGCATCGACCTGGCGGCGGCGCTTGAGGATGCGAAATCCGATCATGGGACGTCCTTGGTTGTCATGGCTGGCCGGCGCGGCGAACCGGGCGGCGCAGCGGCTGGGAGAGAGGGGGTCGGCGAAGGGGCGGAGCGTGCCGGCGCGCTCAGGTCGCGCCGGCCTCCTCCTCCTGATCGACACGGGCCTTGCCGCGGCGGATGGCAGGCAGGGCCATGCTGACCAGGAGCAGCAGCGAGAGCGAGAGGAAGGTCAGGCTGATCGGGCTCTTCACGAAGATCGAGAGATCGCCTTCCGACAGCAGCAGCGCCCGGCGGATGTTCTCTTCCATCATCGGGCCGAGCACATAGCCGAGCACCAGCGGCGCCGGCGGGCATTTCAGCTTGGCCAAGACATAGCCGAGCACGCCGATCGCCGCGCAGAGATAGACGTCGATCGCGCTGTTGTTGAGGCTGTAATTGCCGAGCGCGCAGAACATCACGATCGCCGGGAACAGCCAGCGATAGGGGATGCTGAGCAGGCGCACCCAGAGGCCGACTAGCGGCAGGTTCAGCGCGACGAGCAGGGCGTTGCCGATGAACATGCTGGCGATGACGCCCCAGAACAGTTCGGGATTGCGCGCCATCACGGTCGGGCCGGGCTGGACACCGTTCATGATCAGCGCGCCGAGGATCAGCGCCATGGTCGCGCTGCCGGGGATGCCGAGCGTCAGCGTCGGGATGAAGGCGGTCTGCGCGGCTGCGTTGTTGGCCGCTTCCGGCGCGGCGACGCCCTCGATCGCACCCTGGCCGAAGCGGGACGGGTCCTTCGCCAGCTTCTTCTCGAGCATGTAGGCGGAGAAGGAGGAGATCGACGGGCCGGTGCCGGGCAGGATGCCGAAGAAGGAGCCGATGGCCGTGCCGCGCAAGGTCGGCAGGAACGAGGCCTTCAAGTCCTCCCAGCGCGGCATCAGGCCGCCGACATTCTTCGTGAAGACCTCGCGGGCCTCCTTCTGCTCCAGGTTGATGACGACCTCTGAGATCGCAAACATGCCGACGGCGAGCACGGTGAAGCCGATGCCGTCGGCGAGTTCCGGCAGGCCGAAGGTGTAGCGCTCGACGCCCGAGTTCACGTCGGTGCCGACAAGCCCGATCAGCAGACCGACCACGACCATGGCGAGCGCCTTGACCATGTCGCCATGGCTGAGCACCGAGGCCGCGACGAGGCCGAGCACCATCAGGGCGAAATAGTCCTCGGCGCCGAAGCGCAGCGCCCAGGAGGCGAGCGGCACGCCGAGCGCGACGATCAAGAGCGTGCCGATGCAGCCGGCGACGAAGGAGGAGAGGGCGGCGATCGCAAGTGCGGCGCCGGCCCGGCCGCGGCGGGCCATCTGGTAGCCGTCGAGGCAGGTGACGGCCGACGAGGTCTCGCCGGGCAGGTTGACCAGGATCGCCGTGGTCGAGCCGCCATATTGCGCGCCGTAATAGATGCCCGAGAGCATGATGACGGCCGAGACCGGTGGCAGCCCGAAGGTGATCGGCAGCAGCATCGAGATCGTCACCAGCGGGCCTACGCCCGGCAGCACGCCGATCAGGGTGCCGAGCAGCACGCCGAGGAAGCAATAGGCCAGGTTCTGCAGCGACAGGGCGACGCCGAAACCGAGCACGAAGTGATCGATGATCTCCATGTCTCAGAAATTCCAGGCGAAGAGGGCGTAGGGCAGCTTCAGGCCCCAGACGAAGACGGCGGCGGCGAAGACCGACATCACCGCTGTCAGGACGAGCACCTCCAGCGCCTTGAATTCGTGGCCGGCACGGGCCGAGACGAAGAACAGGGCGGCGAGCGCCGGCACGAGGCCCAGGCGTTCGAGGAGGAAGCCGAAAAGCAGGAGCGCGGCGCTCAGCAGGAAGAGCGGCAGCCAGGCCCAGCCGCCCTCGACCGGCATGCAATGGCGCAGCCCCTTGAGGAAGGTGACGATGCCGAAGCCGATCAGGACGAGGCTGAGGATGCGCGGGAAATAGCCCGGTCCCATGTCGATCGTGGTGCCGAACTTGTAGCCGAGCGCGATCGCGAAGCCGAGCGCGCCGAGCCCGATGAACAGCAGGCCGGCGAGGGCGTCCTGGTTCTTGAAGATGCTGGTTTTCATGGCCGATATCCGACGTGATGCCGGGCGGCGCAGCTCGGGCGCCGCCGGGACTCAGGCTTTCAGGATGGGCATGCGCCGTACCGGGAAACCGCCGCCCGACGGCGCGGCTTCCCGGCCCGCGTCAACGGCTCAGTCGGCGACCTTCACGTCGGCCGCCTTGATGACCGCCGTCCATTTCGGCACGTCGGACTTGATCAGCGCGCCGAATTCCTCGCTGCTGCCGCCGAGCGCCTCGGCACCGGCCGAGCGCAGCTTGGCCTGCGTGTCGGGCTGCTTCAGCACCTTGCCGAGCTCGGTATTGATGCGGGCGACGATCGGAGCCGGCACGCCCGCGGGCGCCGCCAGGCCCCACCAGGTCACGGCCTCGGAGTTCTTCAGGCCCTTCTCCTCGAAGGTCGGGACATCCGGCAGGTCTGCATCGCGCTTGGTCGCGAAGACCGCGATCGGGCGCAGCACGCCTTCCTTGATCTGCACCATCGCGGAGGGAACCGAGGAGATGTAGATCTCGACGCGCCCGCCGAGCAGGTCCGGCAGGGCCTGGGCCGAGCCCTTGTAGGGAACGTGGCGGAACTTGACGCCGGCGATCTGCTGGATGAGCTCGCCAGCCAGATGCGAGCTGGTGCCGACGCCCGGAGAGGCGAAGGTCAGCTTGCCGTCCTTGGCCTTGGCGGCGGCCAGCAGGTCCTCGACCGTCTTGATCGGCGAATCCTTGGCGACGACGAGGACCTGCGGCGCCGAGGCGACGAGGCCGATCGGCGCGAAATCCTTGATCGGGTCGTAATTGGCCTTGCCGAGGATCGGGTTGATGACGAGGTTGGCGTTCTGCGCGAGGACGATGGTGTAGCCGTCCGGAGCGGCCTTGCCGGCGAGGCTCAGGCCGACGCTGCCGCCGCTGCCGGGCTTGTTGTCGGCCACCAGCGTCCAGCCCGTGCTCTCGCCGAGTTTCTGGGCGATGACGCGCGCGACGACGTCGGTGCCGCCGCCGGGCGGGAACGGAATGACCAGCCGGATCGGCTTCTCAGGATATTGCTGCGCCGAGGCCGTGGTCGCGAGCGCGGACAGGGCTAGCGCGGCGAGTGCCTTGTAGACGATCTTCATGGTCTTCCTCCCGTTGGTTTATGGTCGTCCGGTATCTGGTCCGGATCTTAGGCAGCGAGTTCGGTCAACCTCGCGAGGCTGGCCGCATCCGGCTCTTCGCCGTCGAGCACGGCGATGACGTGCCGGGCGGCGATCTCGGCCATGGTCTTGGCCGATCCCGCGGTCACGCCGGCGATATGCGGGGTGGCGATCAGGTTGGGCAGGGCCCAGAGCGGGCTGTCCGGAGCCGGGGGCTCGACCGCGAAGCTGTCGAGCCCCGCGCCGGCGATCCGGCCCTCCAGCAGCGCGGCACAAAGGGCGGCCTCGTTGATCAGGGCGCCGCGCGCCGTGTTCACGACGAGCGAGGTCGGCTTCATCAGCCCGAAGCGGCGGGTATCCAGCAGATCGCGCGTGGCATTCGTCAGCGGGCAATGCAGGCTGACGATGTCGGCCTCCGCGACAAGGCTGTCCAGATCGCGTTCGCAATCCCCACCGAACTGCGCGATCGCCGCGCGGGCATGGGGATCGTGCAGCAGGACGGTCATGCCGAGCCCCTGCGCCATCCGGGCGACATGCTGGCCGATCGAGCCGAAGCCGACGAGGCCGATCACGGTACCGATGATATCGCGCCCAATGAAGCTCGGCTTCGGCCAGGTGCCGGCCTTCACGGCTGCGTCCAGGCGCGGGATGTCCTTCAACAGGGTCAGGGCGAGCGCGATGGTGTGCTCGGCGACGGCGCGCGAGTTCGAGCCCATGGCGCGGATGACCGGGATGTCGCGCGAAGCGGCCGCCTGCAGGTCGATATTGTCGACGCCGACGCCGTGCTTGGCGATGACCTTCAGGCGCGGGGAGGCGGCGATGATCGCCTCGTCGACGCGGCCCTGGCGGACGATCAGGGCATCGATCTGCAATTCGGCCGCACGCTGGGCGACCTGCTCGCTCGGCGCATAGGCCGGCGAGAAGAAGACGTCGACGTCATGCGCGTTGAGAAGCTCGATGGCGTTCTCGGCCAAACGGTCATGCGTGACGAGCACGCGCCTGCCGCGAGTGCGGGCACTGGTATCGGTCATCTCTGCGCTTCCTCACGGCTGCCTCGCATCCCGCATCGCAGCGGTTGGGCGCCTTTCGGGAACACTATTGACCAAGGCGGCTATGCTCGTATGCTGAAATAATGACATATATCAATGATCTTTTGTCATGAAACATCCGATCGACGGCATCGAGGCCTTCATCCAGATCGCGGAGCTCGGAAGCTTCAACAAGGCGGCCGAGAAGCTGCATGTCACGCAGACCGGCCTGACGCGGCGCATTCAGCGGCTGGAGGCCCATGTCGGGCTCAAGCTGATCGACCGGACGACACGAACCGTCGCGCTGACGAGCATCGGCCGCGAGTTCCTGCCGGAAGCCCAGCGCATGCTCGATGCTGTCGATCGCTCGTTCGAGCGGCTGAAGACAATGTCGCGCTTCTCGACCGGCGACATCACGATCGCCTCGGTGCCGTCGCTGATGTATGGCCGCTTGCCGCGCATCCTGCGCAAATACGCCACGCGCCATCCCAATAACCGCGTCGAAATCCTCGACCGGACCAGCACGCTCGTGATCGAGGCGGTGCGGCGGCGCCAGGCCGAGTTCGGCCTGCATGTCCAGCCGCCGAACCAGCAGGACCTGCACAACGAGATCCTCGTCCGCGACCCCTTCGTCGTCTATTGCCGCAACGACCATCCGCTCGCCGGGCGCGAGACCATCGCCTGGGCAGACCTCGCTGGCCAGGACCTGATCACGCTCGGCGGCAGCAGCGGCAACCGTCTGCTGATGGAAGCGCAGCTCTCGCGCTCCGGCATCGAGGTGAAGACCAAATTCGTGGTCGAGTATTTCTCCAGTGCGATCGGGCTGGCTTCGGAAGGGCTGGGCATCGCCATCCTGGTGGAGTCGCTGGTCGAGAACCTGCGCCCCGATCTCGCGCAGATTCCGCTGGTCGATCCGATCGTCGACCGGCCGGTCTCGCTGATCCGGCGGCGCGGGGAGACGCTGACCCCGGCCGCCCAGGCGCTCTACAACCTGATCGTGCGCGATCTCGGGCCGCTCTAGGCTGCCGTCGCGGCTGATCTCTCGCGCAGCTCAGCCGCTGGTCAGTTGCCGAGCGCTTCCCGATGGGCTCTGGCGAGATCGGCCATGCTGTTGAAGCGGAAATCGTATCTCGGCATGTCGCCCGGATGCATGGTTGCGCCGAAGCCGTCCTTGTCGTGGCGGCGATAGATCCAGCAGGAAGCCAGGCCGTGCCGGTTCGCCGGGCCATGGTCGTGGAACATGCTCTCGGCGGTGTGCAGGATCTCGCCCTTGCGGATGCCGAGTGTCTCCAGGTTCTGCAGCATGTAATCGAAATTGCGATCCGACGGCTTGTAGGAGCCGATATCCTCGGCCGTGTAGATCGCGTCGAAAGCAACCTTGAGCTTCGCATTGCTGGCGGCGAAGCTCTCGTTGTCGACATTCGACAGGATCACGAGCTTGTAGTGGCGCTTGAGATACTGGAGCGCTTCGGCGGAATCCGGAAAGGCCGGCCAGTTCTTGACGGATTGCCCATAGGCCACGCACTCATCCCAGGTGACGGGCAGGCGCCATTCCTCGGCGAGGCGCTTGTAGACGATCGCCAGCAGGTCCCGGTAGAGCCGCGCCGGCGTCTGCAATTGCTGCGCCGATTCATGGCGCGCATGCGCTTCCAGAACCTGATCGCGCGTCGGCGGCGTGGCGAGCCGGCCGGTGAGCGGCTTCAGCCCCTCGAACATGCCGGTCTCCCAGTCGATCAGCGTGCCGTAGCAGTCGAAGGTCAGGGCTTTGAAATCGGTGAGTTTCATCGGTCTGTTCCTGTCTTCGGGAGAAGCTAGGCGAACTCAACGCCTAATCCTATAGGTATCGGACACTTAAGTGTTCGGGTGGGCGGTGGGCGGGGGAGATTGCCGATGGATGTGGATTACCGACTGGCTTTCGAGAATGCCCCGGTCGGGCTCGTCATCGGCCGCAGCCGCATCCTCCTCGCCTGCAACCACGTCTTCGCCAGGATGTTTCGCGGAGCGATGGGTGATCTGGTCGGCCATTCGTTCGAGCGGCTCTACCCGACGCAATCCGATTACGAGGAGACCGGGAAGCGGGTCGGCATGCGCCTGGCCGCCGAGCGCAGCTATACCGACGACCGCGTGATGCGACGTCTCGACGGCGACCTGTTCTGGGTTCGGGTCAGCGGGTTCACCTATACGCCCGACGATGCCCATGAGCACACGCTCTGGGTGTTCTCCGAACTCGGAAAGGCCGAGGCCGACGGCCAATCGCTGCGGACGTCGCTGACCCCGCGCGAACGCGACGTCGCCGCGTTGCTGATCGACGGCAAGACGGGCAAGGAGGTCGCAAAAGCCCTGAACATCAGCCCGCGCACCGTCGATATCTATCGCGCCCGGCTGCTGCGGAAATACGACGTCAACAGCACCAAGCGATTGATCGAGCTGCTGCTGAGCGGCTGATCCTGCGAACTCGGCCGGCAGGTCCTATCGCAGCAGGAAGCCGTGCCGCAGCGGGTCGTCGCGGTCGATGAACCAGGTCGCCTGGCCGCAGAGATGCGCGCTGCCGGAGACTTCCGGGATGATCGCGTCGATCGCTCCGAGCTTCGTCTCGTGCAGCACTCGCCCGGTCATGATCGAACCGACGATGGACTCGTTGACCAGAAGCTCGCCGGGCTTCAGCAACCCCTTGGCGTGGAGCAGGGCGGTCCGTCCCGCCGTACCGGAGCCGGTCGGCGAGCGGTCGAGCTGCCGGTCGGCGAAGATGCAGCAATTGGCCTGCGTCGCCTTGGGGTCGAGCGGGTCGCCGTCAATGATCGTGCCGTAGATATGGTTCAGCTCCGGGATATCCGGGTGCGCGACCGGGAAGGCCTTGTTGGCGGCGATCTTCACCTCGGCGCCGAAACGGATCAGCGCCTCGGCATTCTCGCGCCGGATCGCGAGGCCGAAGGGGCGGCCATCGGTGTAGAAATAGAAGGCGCCGCCGAAGGCGATGTCGCCGGTGACGCGCCCATAGGTCGGCGTTTCCACGCTGACGTCGCGATGGACGAGATAGGAGGGCACGTTGACGAAGCGCACGCTCGCGGCGCGCTTCCCGTCCCAGGTCACGAAGGCCTCGATGAAGCCGCAGGGCGCGTCGATGCCGACGCGCGTTTCCGGCTCCGTGCGCTTGACCCAGCCCAGTTCGACGGCAGCGGTGGCCAGCGCGATGACGCCATGGCCGCAATGGTCGCTATAGCCCTCGTTATGCACGAAGATCACGCCGAAATCGGCATGGGCTGAGACCGGCTCGGTCAGATAGCCCGCATACATGTCGGCATGGCCGCGCGGCTCGAAGATCAATGCCTGCCGGATCTCGTCGATATTCTTCTTTACCCAGTCGCGCCGCTGGACGATCGTCTTGCCGGGCAGGCGCGGCAAACCGCTGGTCACGATTCGGAACGGCTCGCCGCCGGTATGGGTTTCGACGGTCTGGATGACGCGATCGGCCTGCATCGTTCCCCCTGATGCTGTGTTTCGGCAAAGCCTTGAGCAGGTTCAGGCGCCGTCCGCAAGGCAGCGCCTGAACGAGCGTTCTTCGCCTCAGCCGATCGTCATCAGGCTGGCATTGCCGCCGGCCGCCGTGGTGTTGATCGAGGTCGAGACCTCCTCCAGCAGCCAGTTCAGGCAATAGGCGTCGGGATCGCGCTTCAGCTCCTCCGTGCTCGCCGCCTGGACCAGCACGAGCGGGCCGGACAACCCCGCGATGCGGCGGTTCACCTCGCCGATCCGCTTGGTGTCGCCCTCGACCAGCGCCCCGGAGAACGGGCCGTCGGCTTCCCAGTCGGAGGTCCAGCCGACGCGGGCTTCGACCGCAGCCGGCAGGCCCGACAGCGCGTCCTTCAGATCGGAGGCCGCATCGATGACGAGCTGGTTGCCCGTCGCCAGCGCCGCCGCGACCTGTCGGTAGAGGCCCGCTTCCGTCTGCGGCGCGAGGAGGATGCGGCCGCGCGGATGCAGCGCGTAGAGATTGCGCTCGCCGACCGGCCCGGCGAGCTCGACATGGAGACCGAGCGCCGAATGGCCGCCGATCTCGCGGGCGGTGTTCGCTTCAGTGTTCAGCCCCTTGCCGGAGAGCCAGGCGGCATATTCGAGCAGCGCCGGATCGGTATGGATCGAGCTGTGCTGCGGCGGGATCGGCGCCTTGCGCACGAGCCGGCCGATATAGAGCGGCCCGCCCGCCTTCGGCCCGGTGCCGGACAACCCGCGCCCGCCGAAGGGCTGCACCCCGACCACCGCGCCGATGATGTTGCGGTTCACGTAGAGATTGCCCGCCTTGATGCGGCTGGTGACATGGGCGATCGTCTCGTCGAGCCGCGTATGCAGGCCGAAGGTCAGGCCGTAGCCGGAGCCGTTGACCTCGTCGATCAGCTTGTCGAGATCGTCGCGCTGATAGCGGATGACGTGGAGCACGGGGCCGAAGACCTCGCGCTTCAGATCGGTGAGGCTCTTCAATTCGACGATGGTCGGCGGCACGAAGGTGCCCTTCGCCGCGGCCTCCGGCAGCGGGAGCTGCTCGACCTTGCGGCCGAGGCCGCGCATGCGTGCGACATGGTCGTCGATCTCAGCTTTAGCGCCCTCACTGATCACCGGGCCGATATCGACATTGAGCCTGTCGGTCCGGCCGATCGTCAGTTCCTTCAGCGCGCCCTGCAGCATGTGCAGCGTGCGATCGGCGATGTCCTGCTGCAGGCAGAGCACGCGCAAGGCCGAGCAGCGCTGGCCGGCGCTGTCGAAGGCTGAGGCGATGACGTCGGCGACGACCTGTTCGGCCAGCGCCGAGGAATCGACGATCATGCCGTTCTGGCCACCGGTTTCTGCGATCAGCGGGATCGGTTTGCCCTCGGCCGAGAGACGCTCCACCAACTGGGCCTGGATGCCGCGCGCGACCTCGGTCGAGCCGGTGAACATCACGCCGGCCGTCTCGGCCGCGCCGACCAGCGCCGCGCCGAGGCGCCCGCTGCCGGGCGTGAACTGCAGCGCGCCACGCGGGACGCCGGCCTCGAGCAGGATCTTTACGCTCTCATGGGCGATGATCGGCGTGACGCCGGCGGGCTTGGCCATCACCGCATTGCCGGCGACGAGCGCCGCAGCGACTTGGCCCGTGAAGATCGCCAGCGGGAAGTTCCACGGGCTGATGCAAACGATCGGCCCGAGCGGCGCATGCGCCGGCCCGAGTGTCTTGCGCGCCTGGTCGGCATAGTAGCGCAGGAAGTCGATGGCCTCGCGCACCTCGCTGATCGCATTGGCGGCCGACTTGCCGGCCTCGCGCATGGCGATGCCCATCAGCGTCTCGATACGGGCCTGCATGATGTCGGCGGCACGATCGAGACAGGCGGCGCGCTCGGCCGGGGGCACGGCGGCCCAGGCCTTGCCGCCCTCGGCAGCGAGACGCGCGATCTTGGCGGCGTCCTCGACCGCAAGCTCGGTGACCTGTCCGACCACGTCCGAATGATCGGCCGGGTTCAGGATCGGGCGCGTCGTGCCCGAGATGGAGTTGTCGGCTAGCAGCGGCACGGCATGCCAGCTCTGACCGACCGTCGCCGCGAGATTGCCGGCAAGCTCGGCCAGAGCCGCCTCGTTGGAGAGGTCGATGCCCTTCGAATTGGCGCGGTCGGCGCCATAGAGGTCGGCCGGCAGCGCGATCTGGTCGTGCAGCATGCCGATGACCGGCATCGCCTCGACGACATCGACGGGATCGGCCACGAGCGAGTCGATCGTCACCTTCGGATCGGAGATGCGGTTCACGAAGGAGGAATTCGCACCGTTCTCGAGCAGGCGCCGTACGAGGTAGGCGAGCAGCGTCTCATGCGTGCCGACCGGCGCATAGATGCGGCAGGGCCGGTCGAGATTGTCTTGGCCGACGACCTCGTCATAAAGCGGCTCGCCCATGCCGTGCAGGCACTGGAACTCATATTTCCCGACGGCGAAGTCGTTGCCGGCGAGATGATAGATCGTCGCCAGCGTCTGGGCGTTATGCGTGGCGAATTGCGGGAAGATCGCGTCGGGTGCCGCCAGCAATTTGCGAGCGCAAGCGACATAGGCGACGTCGGTATGGACCTTGCGGGTATAGACCGGGAAATCCGCGAGCCCGTCGACCTGGGCGCGCTTGATCTCGGCATCCCAATAAGCGCCCTTGACCAGGCGCACCATCATGCGCCGGCCGGTGCGGCGAGCGAGATCGATGATCCAGTCGAGCACGAAGGGGCAGCGCTTGCCATAGGCCTGCACCACGAAGCCGAGACCGTTCCAGCCTTGCAGCGCATTGTCGAAGCTCAACGCCTCCAGCAGGTCGAGCGAGAGCTCCAGCCGGTCTGCTTCCTCGGCGTCGATATTGAGGCCGATATCGTAGGATTTAGCGATCAGCGCGAGCTCGCGCACCTGCGGCAGCAGCTCGCTCATGACGCGGCCGGCCTGCGCGCGGCTATAGCGCGGATGCAGCGCCGAAAGCTTGATCGAGATGCCCGGACCTTCATAGACACCGCGCCCGTTCGCGGCCCGGCCGATGGCGTGGATCGCGTTCTCGTAATCGCGGTAGTAGCGGGCGGCATCTGCAGCGGTCGTCGCGGCCTCGCCGAGCATGTCGTAGGAATAGCGAAAGCCCCGCGCCTCCAGCGGCCGGGCGCGCTTCAGCGCCTCGTCGATCGTCTCGCCGGTGACGAACTGCTCGCCCATCATCCGCATCGCCATGTCGACGCCGCGGCGGATCACCGGCTCGCCGGCGCGCGCGATCAGGCGGGTCAGGGCAGCGGCGAGGCTGCGGTCATTGACGGTGGAGGTCAGCTTGCCGGTGACGACGAGGCCCCAGGTCGCGGCATTGACGAAGAGCGACTTGCCGCCGCCGACATGGGACTTCCAGTCGCCATCCGCGATCTTGTCGCGGATCAGCGCATCGCGCGTCGCCGTATCCGGGATGCGCAGCAGCGCCTCGGCAAGGCACATCAGCGCGACGCCCTCCTGGCTGGAGAGCGAGTATTCCTGAACCAGGCCTTCGACGCCGGTGCCCTTGTGCTTGGCCCGCAGCGCCTCGATCAACTTGCGTCCCGTGCGCGCGATGTCCTGCTTGCTTGCCGGAGCCAGCTTCGCGGCGGCCAGCAAGGGCGGCAGGCATTCGGTTTCCGGCCGGCGATAGGCAGCGGTGATCGCCTGACGCAGCGCTGACTGCTCACGGATCGGCGGCGCGAAGCCCTCGAAGGGCGCCGGGCTGGTGGCGGTCTCGAGTGCGGCAGCGGTGGCTTGGCTCATGGCGGTTCCCGGCGGGTTCGAACTGGACGGGCCGGGGGCGAGAACCCTCTCCCGTTCTTTGCGCGGGAGCTTATCACGGGCGCGATTCTCACGCGGTCCAAATTTTGCTATCCTGCAGTCCATTCGGACTTCAGATGCGAGATTAATAAATGAAAAAGGCCAAGGAAATGCCAATCGAAGGCGATCTGGACGCGCTTGATCGCAAGATCCTCGACGTCCTCAGGGAGGACGGCCGGATCTCGATCGCCGAACTCGGGGCGCGGATCGGCCTGTCGAAGACCCCGTGCCAGATCCGGTTCCGCCGGCTGGTCGACGACGGCTATATCGAAGGCTTCCGGGCGACGCTGAATCCGGCCAAGCTCAAGCTCGATCACATCGCCTTCGCCGAGGTGAAGCTGTCCGACACCACGGAAAAGGCGCTGATGAAATTCAACGAAGAGGTCAAGAAGATCAGGGAGGTGGAGGAGTGCCACATGATCGCCGGGCGTTTCGACTATCTCCTGAAGATCCGCACACCGGACATCCGGCGCTACCGGGCCGTGCTGGGCGAGAAGATCTCAAACCTGCCCCATGTCGCGAACACCTCGACCAATGTCGCCATGGAGACGGTCAAGGAAACCTGGTGAGGCCCCGTTCTCCCGGAGGGGCCGGCGCCGGCCTGTCGTTCAGGCCTCCAGCCCGGCCTTGCGGCTTTCAAGCGCCGAGATCACGCGGAAGCCGATCGAGCGGAAGGGCTCGGGCGCGATCCAGCTTGCCTCGCCCATGATCGCCTCGACTTCGCCGGCATTGCCGACACCGCGGATCAGCTCGGCGAGCCGGCGGCCGAGCATCGTGCCCTTGGCGAGGCCGCTGCCATTGCAGCCGCCGGAGGCATAGAGCCCGTCCTCGAGCTTGCCCCACCAGGGCGCGCCATTCATGGTGAAGGCGGTCGTTCCGCCCCAGACATACTCGAAATCGACATGCTGCAGCGCCGGCCAGCGGCGCTGGAAGCGGTCGCGCAATTCGCTGATGGCGGTGGCCTGCGCGATCTCGGCGTCATGGGCGTAGAGCGAGCGGACCATCAGCCGGTCGCGGCCGATGCGGCGCAAGGTGGTGCCCAGCCGGTGCGAGGGCAGCAGGCCCCAGGCCGGGGACTGGCCGAGATGCTCGATATCGGCGCCCTTCACCGCTTCGGTGACCGCGGCATAGGTGAAGATCGTCGCCATGCGCGACTTCAGGTAGCCGAGCCGGGGGATGAAGCCGTTATTGGCCAGCACGACCGTCCGGCAGCGAACGCTGCCGCCCTCGGTGGCGAGCCGCCAGCCGGGGCCCTCCCGCCGCATCTCGCGGACCGGGCTCTGCTCGTAGAGCGTGATGTTCGCGGGGAGCGCGTCAATGAGGCCGCGGATCAGGGCCGCCGGCTGCAACAGCCAGGTGTCGTGCATGTGGAGGCCGTAGCGGTAGTAGTCGGCGCCGATGCGCTCGCGGATGCCGGCACGGTCGAGGATCGTATGCTGGAGGTTGTTAGCCTTGGCGACCTCCGCGACCTTGCGCAAGGTGGCCTCGCCCTCTTCGGTCGCGGCGGCGCGGATCGAGCCGACCTTCTGCATGTCGCAGGCGATGTCGTTGTCGCGGATGATACCGGTGAGCCAGTTGAAAGCTTCGGTGAAGAGCCGCGTCTGGTTGCGGGCCTTCTCGGCCATTTCCATCGAGGCGGTGCGCGGCAGCACGTCGGGTGTGGTGAAGCCGGAATTGCGCGCCGAGGAGCCTTCGCCGACCGTCGTCGCCTCGATCAGGGCGATGCGCGCCTGCGGATCGAGCTCGTGCAGGCGCCGGGCGGCGGCGACGCCGGTATAGCCCGCGCCGATGACGGCATAGTCGACGGTGACATCTTCGCTCAGCGCGGCGCGCGGCGTGCGCTCCGGAAGCATCGCGTTCCAGCCGCAGAGATTGGCGTATTTCGGATAGGTCAGCTTGGACATGGCTTTGTCTGGGATGGAGGAGGGCCGCGCCCCAAAGGGCGCGGCCGGAAGGTGGTTTCAGTCGACGAAATGGGTCTGCTCAGTGACGAGCGGCCCGAGCGACATCGAGCCCTTGAGGTCGAAACCCCAGTTGAGCTTCTCGCGGCGGGCCCAGACCTGCCCGGTCTCGGTGATCGGGATGACGCAGACATGGGTGATGATCAGCTTCTGCGCCTCCTGCCAGAGCGCGATCTGCTTCTTGGCGTCGGTCTCGCCGCGGGCGGCTTCGATCTGCTTGTCGGCGACGTCGCAATGGCTGAAATTCACGACTTGGCCGGGTTGGCCGATGGCGCTCTTCGAATGGTAGAACTGCGTCAGGTAATTGTCGGCGATCGGGAAGCGCGCGGCGCCGTACATGACGAGCGGGCTCAGGTCCTTGCGGATCATCTGGTGCCAGGTAGCGTGCTCGACCGGCTGAAGGTTGAGCGTGATGCCGGCTTCGGCGGCCTGGCCCTGGATGATCTGCGCCGTCGATTCCAGGCTCGGCAACTGGCTGGAGAGCATGGTCACGGTCAGCCCGTTGGGGAAGCCGGCTTCCGCCAAGAGCTTCTTGGCCTTGACCGGGTCCGGCGGCAGCACGCCCGCATTCTCGTCGAAGCCGAGATTGTTCGAGGGGATCGCCGACTTGCCGGCACGCGTGAAGCGCGGGCCGCGATACTGGGCGATCTTGCCCGCGTCTATCGCGTGGGCGAGGGCCTGGCGCACCTTGATATTGTCGAAGGGCGGCTTGGTGACATTGATGCTTAGCGTCGTCAGCTCGGCCGGATCGAAGCTGTCGACGACGACGCCGGGATTGGCGAGCGTGCGCTGCAGCCAGCGCTGGTCGGCGAGACCTGTCGCGGTATCGACCTCGCCGGCAACGAAGGCGAGGTCGCGCGCGGCGTTGTTGTTGAGGAAGCGATAGGTGATCTTGGTGAGCTTGGGCTTGCCGCGGAAATAGGCGTCGTTCGCCTTGAAGGTCACGGCCTGGCCGGGTGTGATCGCGTCGAGCGCGAACGGCCCGAAGCCGACCGGGCTGCGCCGGAAGTTCTCGCCGCGCTCCTCGAAGGCCTTCTTGGAGATGATGAAGCCGCCGGCATAGTTGGTGAGGAGGCCGAGAAGGCTGGGCACGCGGCTGGACAGCGTGATGCGGACCGTCCCGGAATCGACCGCCTCGACCTTCTGGAAGGCGGCATAGTCGCTGGCGAAGGCCGAGCGCTTCGGGTCGCGCGCCTTGTCGAGGCTGAACACCACGTCCTCGGCGGTAACGTCGCCATAGCCTTGCTGCCATTTCACGCCGGGGCGCAGCTGGAAGGTCCAGACGAGGCGGTCGTCGCTCGCCTGCCAGCTCTCGGCGAGATCGGCCTCGATCGTGGCCGGATCGGTCGAGCCAGGGGCGAAGCGGACGAGCCCGCCGAAGATCCAGGCCGAGAGAATGCGGTCCGAGGTGCTGCTGGCATAATGCGGATCGAGCGTCCCGACATCGACGGCGGCGGCGCCCAAGGTCAGTTCGGTCTTCGCGGCGAAGGCCGGCATGGATGCCAGGAGGCCGAAGCCGAGAACGCCGGCGAGAAGTCCGGCTTTGGTCGAAGCGGTGCTTTTCATTGTTAGCCTTCCCCTGTTGAAACCAGTCGCAGCCGCGCCGGCTGCGTGCCGAGCGCGGCGAAAAGTGGCCGGAAGCCGGCCTGTGTCAGCCCATCGAGCGCGGTCAGGATCGTGTCCTGCCAGTCGGGCGCGACGCTCGCCGCGCCGATGCGCCGGAATTTCTCGGTGACCTGCGCGCGGTTCATCGGATTGGCGACATCGCCGAGCGGGTAGGGCACCGTCAGGCTGCGCGGGCCCTCGCCCTGGTCGAGGATGACACGGCAGGGCGTACTCTTCGGGAAGGCGGCGGCGAAATCGTCATGGGCTGAGAGCTCGATCCGGCCGGCGAGTTCGAGCACCTGCGGATCGTGGAGATGGGCGGGATCGACCGGCTGCAGGGCGGCAGCGCCATGGATCGCTGCGAGCGCGCAACTGAAATAATAGCTGTACTGGCCGCCTTCGAGCGTCTGCGGCGCGCGCTCGTTGGCTAGGCCGAGCCCGCGCGGGAAGGTCTCGATGCGCAGCGAGACGATCGGCTTGCCCGGCTCGCGCAGCGCCAGGATGGCATCGATCGCGGCATGCATGTACCGGCAGCAGGCATAGGGCTTGAGGTAGCAATCCTCCAGCCACCAGCGCGCGCCGAGCCCGCCGGTCAGGACGCTGCGGGTGAAGCGGTCGTCGCGGTCGAGCAGGTCGCGCGGGCCGGTGGCGTCGGCGCGGGCCCGGTAGGCGCCGGTCAGGCCGGCAACGACGGCCGGCGGGATGACCTCCTTCACCGTGCTGCCCTGGTATTTCGAGGAGCCCATCGGAAAGCTGATCGGCCCCTCGGCTCCGGCGATCGCCATGGCGTGGGCGAGTGCCGGTGCGTCGAGCCCGAGCAGGCGCCCGGCTGCGGCGGCGACGCCGTAATTGACCCAGCGGCCGCTGCTATAGGTCTCGATCGTCGGCGTCGGCCGCGATGTCCCGACCCTGAGCGCGACATCGTAGCCGAGTGCGATCGCGTCGAAGATGCGTTCGTCGGAGGCGTCGAGCGCCTGGCCGACGGCGAAGGCTGCCGGGATGATGCCGGCCCCGGCATGGCCGGCCGCGCCGCGATGGCCGTCATCGATATCGAGCGCGCTTGCCGCCGCCGCATTCGCCATGGCGGCGCCGGCAACGCCGAGCTTGGTGCCGGTCAGCCAGATGCCGGCCGGGCCGGAGCCGTAGAGTTGTTCGGCCGCGGTGCGGGCAGCGCTGGCGAGCCGCGAGTCCAGACCGGCTGCGGTGGCCCCGATCAGGTCGGCGACCAGGAGCGAGGCGCTCTCCCGCGCCTCTGCCGGCAGGGCGCCCTCAGGGTGGTCAGCGACGAAGGCGGCGAGTTCCTCGATGGCGTGCATGGTTCGCGTTCCGGCTCCTGAGTGATTAGCTCGCCCGGCGGATGAAATGGCCATCGGCCATCATCTCCCAGCGCGGCGGCGGCGGGCGGTAGCCGACGGGTTTCATCGGGCTGCGCGGCGGCGTGGCGTCGACACGCTGCGGCGGCCGGCTGCTGCGCTGGTCCGGATGGGTGATCGGGATCGCCGACAGGAGCCGCTGCGTATAGCCGTGGCCGGGCCGGCCGATGACGTCGTCGCGCGCACCGATCTCGACGATCTCGCCGAAATACATCACCGCGACGCGGTCGCAGATCCGTTCGATCGCCGCCATGTCGTGGCTGATGAAGAGATAGGAGACCTCGAATTCCTTCTGCAGGTCGATCATCAGGTCGATGATCTGCGCCTTGATCGCGACGTCGAGCGCCGAGACCGCCTCGTCGGCGATGAGCAGCTTGGGTGTCATCGCGAGCGCCCGGGCGATGCAGATGCGCTGGCGCTGCCCGCCGGAGAATTCATGCGGCAGGCTAGTGGCGCGGGCCGGATCGAGACCGACGCGCTCCAGGAGCCATTCCATCCTGGAGCGGGCTTCCTTGCCGGAGGCGATGCCATGGACCTGCATCGGCTCGATGATTGCCGAGCCGATGCTCTGGCGGGTGTCGAGCGAGCCGAACGGGTCCTGGAAGATCATCTGCACGTCGCGGCGCAAGGTGGCGAGGCTGCGCGGATCGGCATAGTCGATGCCGCGGCCGGCGACGGTGATCTCACCGGAATGGCGTGGGGCCAGATCGATGATCGCCTTGCCGATGGTCGACTTGCCCGAGCCGGATTCACCGACGAGGCCGAGCGTCTCGCCCTTGCCGATGGCGAAGGAGACCTGCTCGACCGCATGGACCTCGCCCTTGAGCCGCCCGAACAGGCCGCCGCGCGAGGGGAAGCGGACCGAGAGGTCGCGCACTTCCAGAACGGGCACGTCGCCGCGGAAGGTGAGCGGTACGCCTTCGACGCCGCGCGCGGGAATAGTGCCGTCCGCGAGCTTGCCGACGAGGCTCGGTGCCGCCGCGATCAGGCTGCGGGTATAGGCGTCGCGCGGGTTGGAGAAGACCTCGTGGACCGTGCCCTGCTCGATGGCGCGGCCACGGCGCATGACGAGGACGTGGTCGGCGATCTCCGCGACCACGCCCATGTCATGGGTGATGAACAGGATCGCCGTGCCGGTCTCGCGCTGGAGGTCCTTGAGCAGTGCCAGCGTCTGCGCCTGCACGGTGACGTCGAGCGCGGTGGTCGGTTCGTCGGCGATGATCAGTGCCGGGTTGCAGGCCAGCGCCATCGCGATCATGACGCGCTGGCGCATGCCGCCGGAGAAGGTGTGCGGGTAGTTGTCGATGCGCTCCTCGGGATCGGGGATACGCACCTTGCGCAGCATCTCCAGCACCGCCTCGCGCAGCGCGGCGCCCTTGAGGCCGCGGTGGATGCGGATCGCTTCGCCGATTTGGTCGCCGATGCGCTGGACCGGGTTCAGCGAGGTCATCGGCTCCTGGAAGATCATGCTGACCTGGCCGCCGCGCACCCCGCGCATCTCGGACTCACTGAGGGTCAGCAATTCGCGGTCGCCGAGTTTGACCGAGCCGCTTGCCCGCCCGATCCGCTCGGGCAGGAGGCCCATGATGGCAAGCGAGGTCACGCTCTTGCCCGAGCCGGATTCGCCAACCACGGCAAGCGTTTCACCGGCAGCGATCTCGAAGCCGAGATCGTGCACGACGGTGGTCGAGCCGAAGGCGATCGTCAGGCCGCTGACCGACAGGACAGGCTTGTCGCTCGTGTTCTTGCCGACCATCACGAGGCGTCCTTGAGGCGGGGATCGATCGCGTCGCGCAGGCCGTCGCCGATCAGGTTGAAGGCGAGCACGAGGATCAGGATCGCGAGGCTCGGGAAGAGCGCGAGATGGAACGAGCTCAGGATGTTCTCGAAGCCCTCGCGCACCATGCCGCCCCAGGTCGGCGTCGGCGGCGCGAGGCCAAGCCCGATGAAGGCAAGCGAGGCTTCGGTGCGCACGGCGGTCGCCATCCAGAGCGAGGTCATCACCATCACCTCCGGCAGGATCGCCGGCAGGATATGGCGGAACAGGATGCGCCCTCCCGAGAAGCCCATGGCGCGGCAGGCCTGGACATATTCGCGGTCGCGCTGGGCGATGACGGCGGCGCGGGCGATCCGGGCGAAGGCGGGCGTCGCGGTGAAGGCGATGGCGATGACGATGTTGGTCATCGTCGCGCCCATCAGCGCGACGAGCGCGAGGCCGAGGATCAGCGAGGGAAAGGCGAGGATGACGTCCATCACCTGCATGAGCAGGATGTCGGTTCGCCCGCCGCGATAGCCCGCTGTCATCCCGATCAGCGAGCCGATCACCAGCGCCGTCAGGATCGCGAAAAGGCCGATGGTGAGGGAGTAGCGCGCGCCGAAGAGCAGCCTCGACCAGATGTCGCGGCCGAACTGGTCGGCGCCGAGCAGGTACGCGCCGCCGGGAGGCGCGAGTTGCTCCATGATGTTCTGCTTCGCCGGCGGATGGGTCGCGAGCCAGGGGGCGAAGATCGCGGCGAGCACCAGCAGCACGACGATGGCGACGCCGATCCAGGTCGTGAGGTTGAGCCGGCCGAGCACGCCGCGAAAGGCGCTCTGGCGGGCGACGGGACGGGCGGCTTCCGAGGCGATCTCGCTCATTTGTACTGCACCCTCGGATCGAGAAAGCCGTAGGTCAGGTCGGTCAGCAGGTTCACGACGACGACCATCAGCGTGTAGACCACGATCATCCCCTGCAGCAGCGTGTAGTCGCGCTGGCTGAGCGCGGTCAGGATCAGCTTGCCGAGGCCGGGGCGCGAGAACACGATCTCGGTCAGCACCGAATTGCCGATCAGGATGCCGAGATAGAGCCCGATGACGGTGGTGATCGGGATCAGGCAGTTGCCGAGCGCATGCGACCAGATCACCGCCGAGGCGGAGGCGCCCTTGGCCCGCGCCGTACGGACGAAATCCTGGCTGAGCACCTCCAGCATCGCCGAACGCGTCACGCGGGTGATGTAGGCCATCATGATCAGCGCCAGCGCCAGCGTCGGCAGCGCCATCTGCCGCAGGCGCTCGGTCAGTGTGTCGGCGCCGCCGGCGCTTATCACCGGGAACCAGCGGAACTGGATGGCGAAGACCATCAGCAGGATGATCGCCGCGACGAAGGCCGGCAGCGACAGGCCGATGAGCGAGAGCAGGCGCAGCACATAGTCGGGAAGGCGATTACGCCGGACCGCGGCCCAGACGCCGGCGGGGATGCCGAGCGCGGCGCCCAGGATCAGGGCCGCGATGGTCAGTTCGAGCGTATAGGGCAGGACCGCGAGGATCTCCTGCGTCACCGGCCGGCCGGAGATCATCGAGGTGCCGAGGTCGCCGCGCAGGGCCTGGAGCAGGAAGTGCCCGTACTGGACGGGGAGCGACTGGTCGAGGCCGAGGCGCTGGCGCAGCGCGATGACGCTGGCCGGGCTCGCCTGGTCGCCGAGGATCACCAGGACGGGATCGCCCGGCAGGATCCGGACAATCAGGAAGACCAGCGTCAGGACGCTGAACAATGTGACGACGGCGAAGCCCAGACGCCTCGCCAGGAATGACACCATCCGGTTCGCCCCCGCATTGTCCGACCAGCGATGGGGCTGGTGCGGCTGCCTTTGGCTGCCGGACGGCGAGGCGCTCCTAGACGTCTCGACGCTCCGGCAGCAGCCCTAGCGGAACGGAGAAGCCGGCCCTTGTCAACAAATTCCTGTATTCGGTATGATATGCTGTGATTTGTTCTGATAATCGGAATTATAGCTGTGACGAAGCCCCTCAGTTCCTCGTCCAATGCCGAGCGCGCCCTGGATATCGTCCTGGCGCTCGGCGAGGTCGGGCCTGAAGGATTGAGCCTGGCGGAGATCGCCGAGCGCATGGGCTGCGCCAAGTCGGTGGCGCATCGCAGCCTTGTCGCCCTCTTGCAGAAGGGCTTTGCCGAGCCGACGGGGCGCTATGGCCATTACCGGCTCGGTTCGGCCGTGCCGATGCTGGCGCGGCGGCAGGAGCGGCTCGAGCCGCAGGTCGAGAAGGTCCGCCCCGGCATGACCGAGTTCGCGCGCCTGACCGGTTTCACCGTCTACCTGATCGTGCAGTCCGGGGTCGATGCGGTCTGCGCCGAGATGATCAGCCGCTCGACGCGGCGCCAGTTCTCGATGGGGGTGGGCTACCGCGTGCCGATGGGCGTGGGTGCCGGCAGCCTCGCGCTGATGTCGCTCCTACCGGAGGCCGCGATCCGGCAGATCCTCGCGGCGAATGCCGAGCGCTACCTGAAGCATCCCTCGGGGCGCCATGTCGACGGCGATGTCATTCTCGGGCAGGTCACCGATGCCCAGCGCCGCGGTTATGCGCTCAACATGGGGTATTATTTCCCGGGACAGGGCGGCATCGGCCTGCCCCGTCCGAGCCAGGCCCCGCACGACGTCAACATGGCGGTCTCATTCAATGCGCCGCTGGAGATGATGACGGACGAGTGGGTCGAGGACCAGATCCGGATCTTGCGGGACTGCCTGGCTTGAGCGGGAGGCACCGCTGCCACGCAATGAAGCAAAGAGAAATGACCTAGCGATCGCGCTCCCTGCCCGGTGCACCCGGCCGGCAGGCCCCTTTGCAGATCGCCATCGGAGGCTACTACCGCCGGAGCAGCCATCAGCGCTGCCAGAGTGACCAGAGCGGTGCGAGCGAGGCAGACGCGCCGCGCGCGCCCGCCTCCTTCAGCCATCGTCACTTGGCGGGCTGGAGCTTGGTGACGGTGAGCTGGCCGTTGACGCGGTCGGCGTCGAACTTGACCTTGGTTCCGGCCTTCAGCCCCTTGAGCATGGCCGGGTCGCCGGCGCGGAACACCATGGTCATGGCGTCCATGTCGAGGTTCTTGATCGGGCCGTGATTGATGGTGAGCTTGCCCTGGGCCTCGTCGATCTTGGTGACGGTGCCGTTGACCGACTGGGCGGCGGCCGGCAGCGCGGCGACGAGGAAGGCGAGGGCAGCGGCGGTCTTCAGCATGGCAGGTTCCTTTCGGCTGAGAGTGTTCACTTGACGATGATCCTGCCGGTCATGCCGGCTTCCCGGTGACCGGGGATCAGGCAGGAGAAATCGAACTCGCCCGCCTTGGTGAAGGCCCAGACGATCTCGCCGGTCTTCTTCGGCGCGAGCCGCTTTGCGTTCGGGTCGTCATGCTCCATGTCGGGGTTCTTCTGCATCTCGACGGCGTGCTTGAGGTTCTCCGCCAGCGTCGCCAGCACGAGCTCATGGTCGAGCTCGCCGTTGTTGCGGAGCTGGAAGCGGATCTGCTCGCCGCGGCGGATTTCGATCCGGTCCGGGATGAACGACATCTTGCCGTCCCGTTCGGCCATCACGACCTGGACGATCCGGGCCGGCTTCTTCGGGTCGCCGGCCTTGCCATAGGCGGTCTCGTCGCCATGGCCGTGTCCGGCGGCGCCGGGGCCCGCGAGCGCTACCCCGGCAGAGAGGAAGACCGCGATCGCGGCGAGCTTGAATGCTGCTGTGCTCATGAGATTCTCCTGATCCCGGAACGGCATGTCAGTGGTTGGAATGCGGTTTCTTGGTCGCGGGGCGGGGCTTGCCGTCCGGCCCGAGGTTCGGCTTGCGCGGGTCCTTAGCGCGCCATTCGGCTGCCTTGACGCCGCTCTCGGGCGGTGCCGCGCGCGGCGCTTCGCCGAGTTTCGTGCCCTTGAGCTCGTAGGCGACGGTTCCCTCTGGATGCTTGAACCAGCCGGGGTCCTTGTAGTCAGTCTTCGCCAGGCCATCGCGGACCTTCACCACTGAGAACATGCCGCCCATCTCGACCGGGCCGAACTGGGCGAAGCCGGTCATCATCGGCAGGGTATTGTCCGGGAGCGGCATCTCCATCGCGCCCATCTCGCCCATGCCGTTCGAGCCCATCGGCATGTAGCCGGGCGCGATCCTGGCGATGCGCTTGGCCAGGTCCTTCTTGTCGACGCCGATGTAGTTTTTCACCGAGTGGCCCATGGCATTCATGGTGTGGTGCGACTTGTGGCAGTGGATCGCCCAGTCGCCCGGCTCGTCGGCGACGAAGTCGAAGGCGCGCATCTGGCCGACGGCGACGTCGACCGAGACCTCGTCCCAGGCCGCCGCCGGGTCGACCCAGCCGCCATCGGTGCAGGAGACCTTGAATTCGTAGCCGTGCATGTGGATCGGGTGATTGGTCATGGTCAGGTTGCCGAAGCGGATCCGGACCTTGTCGTTCAGGCCGACGACGAAGGGGTCGATGCCCGGAAACACGCGGCTGTTCCAGCACCACATGTTGAACTCGGTCATCTCGGCGACGCGCGGCACATAGGAGCCGGGCTCGATATCGAAGGCGTTGAGCAGGAAGACGAAGTCGCGGTCGACGCGGCGGAAGGCCGGGTCCTTCGGGTGGACCACGAAGAAGCCCATCATGCCCATCGCCATCTGGACCATCTCGTCCGAATGCGGATGGTACATGAAGGTGCCGGAGCGCCGCAGCAGGAACTCGTAGACGAAGGTCTTGCCGGAGGGGATATGCGGCTGCGTCAGCCCCCCGACGCCGTCCATGCCGTTGGGCAGGCGCTGGCCGTGCCAGTGCACGGCCGTGCTCTCGGGCAGCTTGTTGGTGACATAGATGCGAACCTTGTCGCCCTCGACCGCCTCGATCGTCGGCCCCGGCGACTGGCCGTTATAGCCCCAGAGATAGGCCTTCATGCCGGGCGCCAGCTCGCGCACCACCGGCTCGGCGACGAGATGGAACTCCTTCCAGTCGCCGTTCATCCGCCAGGGCAGCGACCAGCCGTTGAGCGTGGCGACCGGCTGGTAGTCCGGCCCCGTGGTCGGCACGAGCGGGGCCTGCGTTGCAGCCTCGGTCATGGTCGGCGCCTCCGGCACGGCGGCGAAGGCGGTGCGGCCCGAGACCGCCGCGGCGCCGGCCAGAGCCAGCCCGGACGAGCCGATGAAGCCTCTGCGGGAAAGGGATGTCATATCCGTCAGCTCCTTCAGTGGCCGGCGCCGCCGGCTTCGCCGCCGCCGCCCGCAGCCACGGTGGCCGACCCGTCACCTCCGCTGCCGCCGCCGATCAGCGCGTGCTTGAAATCGGTATGGGCGATCCAGAAATCGCGGCGGGCATTGATCGCGGCCACGTTGGAGAGGATGCGGCCGCGGGCATCCGCGATCAGGTCGGTCACGTCGTTGAGCATGCCGCTGTACTGCAGCAGCGACTGCTCCTGGATGATCTTGCGCAGCGGCAGGACGTTGGTCTGGTACTGGCGCGTGATGTCGTAATGGGCGCGGTAGGCGGTATAGGCCTCGCGGGCTTCCGAGCGGATGTTGACCGCCTTCTCCGCCAGCCTGTTGGCGGCCTGCATGTAGGTCTGCTCGGCGAGCGCGACCTTGGACTGGCCGAAATCGTAGATCGGGATGTCGATCTCGAGTTCCAGCGTCCGGCTGCGGCTGGCTTCGCGCTCGACATGGCCGTGGTCGTTGATGCTGCGGCTGCGGTCATAGGTGCGCCGGCCGAGCAGGTCGATGTCGTTGACGAAGCGCGTCGCCTGGGTGAGGCCGAGCGATTTGGCGAGCGTGTCGAGTTCGGCCCGCGCGATCCGGAGATCGACGCGCTTGCGCAAGGCCTCGGCCTCGATCGCCTTGACCGATTGCAGGCGCGGCAAGGGCGGGAGGCTGCCGACGCGGAATGTCAGGTCGTCGCCCCAGAGGCCGAGCTGGCGAATGAGCCGCTCGCGCTCCTGGCGCTGCTGCTGGCGGGCCTGCGCGAGCTGCACGGTGAGTTCGGCCTCGAAGGCGAATTCGCGGGCCTGGTCGATCTTGTTGACGCCGCCGGATTCGCCGAGCCGCTTGAGCAGTTCGGATGCCGCATCGGCGGAGCTTTTGGCCTCCTGATAGAACGCGACCTGCGCGTTGGCGGCGGCTGCGCGATAGTACTGGCGGCGGGTATCGGCCGCGAGCTTCAGCACCGCCTCGGCTGTCCGCATCTGCGCCGTCTGGAAGCGGTCGCGGGCAATCGCGGCCCGTGCCGGCAGGGTCGCGAGCGCCAGCAGGCTGCCGACGATCTGGCGCTCGATCTCGGCCTCGAAGCGGCCGGAGAGCTTGGAGATGCCGAGGCGCGGATTGGGCGGCAGGCTCGCCGCAACCATCTGCGCCTCCGCCATGCCAAGCTCGTTGAAGGCGGCCTGCAAACCGCGATTGTTGAGCAGCGCGACCTGCACCGCCGCATCCGCGGTCAACGGCTTGCGCAGGAGCTGGTCGACGCGCGCCTTGGCGGTCAGAGCCGTCTGGTCGTCACCGATCTTGGTCACGTCCTTGCCGATATCGGCATAGGTTGCGTTCTGGATCGCGCCCATGCCGGCATCAGTGGAGAACCCGGCGCAGCCACCCAGCAATGCGGTGGCGCCGGCAAGAAGCCAGAGGCGCAGAAATCGGCCGGTGCGGCTCATGGTGGGAGCAGTCGAAGCCGGTCTTTCAAGAGAGGCAGGCAAGGGCGAGGCAGGGCGATGGAATGGCTTGGTCATGATTTCGGCCCGACCCGGCGGTTGAGTTCGCGCCAGTCCTTGGGCTCAGCCGGACGGTAGGTGGCGGCGCCGGCCGTGACGCTGCCATAGGTGACGGCAGGGACACGGGCATTCGGATCAGCCGGCCGGGCCAGATGGTCTGGAAGGGCGGAGACCGTGCAGGCACCGAGTGCCAGACCGATCGCCCCCAGGAACGGCAGCTTCACCAAGCTCACGACTCACGGCTCCCCTGTTGCGGTGGAGCAGGGGTAGCAACGCCGATCCGCGGGCGTCCGTTACAAATTGTTTCAAAGCGATGCGGGCCGCCGGGTCGCGGGCGCGCTATGGTTCGGTTCGCACAGAAGAGGAGAGCCGGCGCTCGCACGGCATCATGATGTCAGGGAACGCAGCACACGAGACGGATCAGGCGCCTGTCGCGCCGACCAACGACGATCACGGCCATATCCTGGTGGTGGATGACGATCCGCAGATCAGGCTTCTGGTCGCGCGCTTCCTGCAGCGGCACGGCTATCAGGTGACCGGCGCGCCGGATGGCCGGGCCATGATGGAGGCGCTGGCGCATAGCGCCATCGACCTGATCGTCCTCGACCTGATGCTGCCCGGCCGCTCGGGCGTCGAGCTCTGCCGCGATCTGCGCGCGACCTCCCATGTTCCGATCGTGATGCTGACCGCGCGCAGCGAGGAGAGCGACCGTATCGTCGGTCTCGAAGGCGGGGCGGACGACTATGTCACCAAGCCGTTCAGCCCGCGCGAATTGCTCGCACGCATCCGGGCCCTGCTGCGTCGGGCGCGGGCGGGGCAGGGCGCGGTGGTCTCGCAGGCGAGCGCGCTCGTAACCTTCGACGGCTGGCGCATGGACCTCAGGCGCCGGGAGTTGCAATCGCCGGCCGGGACCTTGATCGATCTCTCGACCGGTGAGTTCGACCTGCTCGTCGCCTTCGTCGAGCATGCCAACCGGGTATTGTCGCGTGAGGCGCTGATGCAGTTCGCCAAGGCGCGGATGAGCGACGATCCGTTCGACCGGACGATCGACGTCCAGATCAGCCGCCTGCGCCGCAAGCTCGAGGCCGATGCCAGCGGCGGCCAATTGATCAAGACGGTGCGGGGCGCGGGCTACCTGTTCGCTTCCACGGTCGGACATCACGAAGGACTGACCGCTTGACGAGGCTGCCCGGACGCTTCTGGCCCGATACGGTGGCAAGTCGCGCGATCCTGATCCTGGTCGCGGCGCTGCTCGCCTTCCATCTGCTCGGCTACTGGGCCTTCCGCGTCGGCGTGGAAAGCTTCGCTTCGGCCGGGCGCGACGGCAGCCTCGCCGAGCGCATCGTCTCGATCAAGCGCGCCATCGCCAGCATCCCGGACGGGACGGAGCGGGACCGCGTCGCGCATGACCTGTCGAGCGCGAGCCTCGAAGTCCACTGGAGCAAGGTCAGCCTCATCCTCGGCAACGTGCCGGCGACGGAGCGGACGCGCCAGATGGAAGCGCACTTGCAGCAATTCGCGCCCGATCTCGCGGCCGAGTCCTTTCGCGTCGGGCTCGCCGATGACGGCGGGGCCGCAACCGACCGGCACCTGCTGCTGGTCTCGATCCGGCTCGAGGATGGCAGCTGGGTCAATTTCTCGTCGTCGGCACTCGGCGCCGCCCAGCATCTCGACTGGAACCTGACCGCGATCATGATCTGCTTCGCCGTCGGGATCGTCGTCGTCGCGCTGCTGCTGCTGCGTTGGGCGACCCGGCCGCTGCGCGACCTCGCACTCGCCGCGGAGCGCTTCAGCCTCGATCAGGTGCCACAGCCCCTGCCGGAAGATGGCCCGGCCGAGGTCCGCCGTGCCGCGCGGGCCTTCAACACCATGCGCGAGCGCATCCAGCGCCTCGTCGCCGAGCGCATGCAGGCGATGGCCGCGGTGTCGCATGATCTGCGCACGCCGATCACCCGCCTGCGATTGCGCTCCGAACTGCTCGACGACGACGCGACGCGGCGCCTGATCGATGCCGATCTCGGCGAGATGGAGGAGATGATCGATTCGACGCTGGAATATCTGCGCGGCGGCGTCTCGAGCGAGGCGGTTCGGCCAATCGATCTCGCCTCGGTCGTCGAGACCATCGTCGACGAGCATCTCGACCAGGGGCACAAGGTCAACCTGTCGGGCCTGAATTCGGCCCCGATCCTCGGCCGCGTCCTGCCGCTGAAGCGGGCCTTCTCGAACGTCATCGGCAATGCGGTGAAATACGGGGGATCGGCCGCGGTCGGCATCGCCGCGGTCGATGGTCAGGTCGTGGTGACGATCGAGGACGAGGGACCGGGAATAGCGCCGGACGACAGGGAGCGCGTCTTCCTCCCCTTCGTGCGGCTGGAGGAATCGCGCGGCCGCGAGACCGGGGGCTCCGGGCTCGGCCTCACCATCGCCCGGGCCGTCGTCAGGTCGCATGAGGGCAGCGTCACGCTGGAGAACCGGGCAGAAGGCGGGCTTCGCGTCACGATCTCCCTGCCGCGGCTCGATCGACCGGCGGCGGAAAGAAGTGCTGGCGGGGAGGGCTGATCCGCTATTGGATCATCTCATCGGCCGGCGACCCGGCACCGACCATCGCGAGAACTCCGATCGATGAAGATCCGGCAGATCGAAATCTTCCGTGCCGTCATGGGCGGCGGTTCCACCACCGCCGGCGCCGTCACGCTCGGCCTGTCGCAATCGGCGGTCAGCCGGCAGCTGACGCAGCTTGAGGAGGAGCTCGGTTTCGAGCTGTTCGAGCGCAGCAATGGCCGCCTGCTGCCGCGGCCGGAAGCCTTCGCGCTGATGGACGAGGTCGGAGAGCTCGCCTCGCTCGTCGCGCGATTGAAACGCTACACCGAGGACCTGCGGGCCGGGACCGTCGGCCAGCGTTTCCTCAAGGTGGCCGTGCCGCATTCCTTCATCGCGACGGTGATGCCGGAAGTGATCGAGACCTATCTGGCGGAGCGCCATGACGCCTCGGTCGAGCTGATCGGGGGGCATTACGACGCGATCGAGCAGATGGTGCTGGCGCGCGTCGCCGATCTCGGCTTCGTCAGCCTGCCGCCGCGCAACAAGGGTTTCGAGGCCCGCGAGATCGTGCGCTCGGAGTCGGTCTGCATCATGCCGGCCGGCCATCCGCTGGCTGACCGGCCCAATCTCGTACCGCGCGACCTGTCGGGACATCAGCTGATCATGCTGGGTCGCCAGCGGCCGGCGCGCCTCGCCTTCGAGCGGCAGCTGCGGCGGGCGGGCGTCTTCCCGATCGTGCGCATCGAGGTCCATTCGGTCGAGGCCACCTGCGGGCTCGTCGCCCGCGGTCTTGGCGTCGCCGTGGTGCCCGAGCTCATCGCCGGGCTCTACCGGCACCTGCCAATCGCGCAGCGCCCGTTCAGCCCCTGCATCCACGGCGCCTACGGCATCGTCACGCTCAAGGGCGCGCCGATGTCGCGCTCGGCGGAAGCCTTCACCGAGATCCTGAAGACCCGGCTGGAGGCGCAGGCCAGCACATAGCCCGATGCGCTTTGCGCATAAGGTTGCGGAGGCTTCCGGTGCCGCTCATGGTCGGCATGACAGGTGAACGGCGATCACGCCGCCCTGCCAATGCCGGGAGCCATCGATGACCGTCTTCGTCATTCGACGATTGATGCAGAGCCTGCTGGTGCTGGCGGCGACCGCCGTCATCGTCTTCGTCGGGGTCTATGCCATCGGCGACCCCGCGGAGATGCTGATCGCGCCCGACGCCACCCCGGCCGAACGGGCGCAGGTCGAAGCCTCGCTCGGCCTCGACAAGCCGTTGCCGGTGCAGTTCCTCGCCTTCCTCGGGAATGCGCTCAAGGGCGATCTCGGCCGCTCCTTCGTCTTCAACCAGCCCTCGATCTCGCTGATCCTGGAGCGCCTGCCGGCGACGCTGGAACTCGCGCTGGTCGCGATCCTGATCTCGCTCGTCATCGGCATCCCGCTCGGCCTGATCGCCGGCCTGAAGCCGCGCTCCGTTGTGGACGAGACCATCATGACCGGCTCGATCCTGGGCTTCAGCCTGCCGAATTTCTGGCAGGGCATGATGCTGGTGATGATCTTCTCGGTCTGGCTCGGCTGGCTGCCCTCCAGCGGGCGCGGGCCGACCGGGCAGATCTTCGGCATCGAGACCAGCTTCGCCTCCTGGGAGGGCATCCGCCACCTGATCCTCCCGGCGACCAACCTCGCTTTGTTCAAGCTCTCGCTCGTCATCCGGCTGACGCGGACCGGCGTGCGCGAGACCATGCCGCTCGATTTCGTCAGGTTCGCCCGCGCCAAGGGCTTGACCGAGCGCCGGGTCGTGCTGGTGCATGTGCTGAAGACGATCATGATCCCGCTCGTCACCGTGATCGGCATGGAGATCGGCTCGCTGATCGCCTTCGGCGTCGTTACCGAAACGATCTTCGCCTGGCCCGGCATCGGCAAGCTCCTGATCGACTCGATCATGCGGCTCGACCGGCCGGTGGTGGTCGCCTACCTGCTCGTCGTCGTCAGCCTGTTCATCGTGCTCAACTTCGCGGTCGACGTGCTCTACTCGATCCTCGATCCACGCATCCGGCTGGGGCGCAACTGATGGCTCTCGCGAAACCAGCCTTGTTCGCGGCCTTGCGCCCCGATGCCGACAGCCTGCTGGCGCGCTCGCTCGCCGGCATCCTGAAGAGCCCGAAGGCGACGATCGCCGCCGTCGTCTGCATCCTGCTCATCCTGACCGCGATGTTCGGCCCGGCGCTGGCTCCGCAGGACCCTTACGACCTCTCGACGCTCGACATCATGGACTCCAAGCTGCCGCCGGGCGCGGAGAGCATGAGCGGCGCCCGCTACTGGTTCGGCACCGACGTGCAGGGCCGCGACATGCTCTCGGCCATGATCTACGGCCTCAGGACCTCGCTCTTCGTCGGCGTCCTCGCCGGCCTCGTCGCGCTCGTCGTCGGCACCGTGCTCGGCCTCTCGGCTGCCTATTTCGGCGGGCGCGTCGACAGCGTGATCATGCGGCTGGTCGACCTGATGCTGGGTTTCCCGACCCTGCTCGTCGCCTTGATGCTGCTCGCCATCCTCGGGCAGGGCGTCGGCAAGGTCATCTTCGCGCTGGTGCTGGTGCAATGGGCGATGTTCGCCCGCGCCGTCCGCGCCGCAGCCCTGGTCGAGAAGGGCAAGGACTATATCGAGGCGGCCAGGATGCTCGGCCTGTCGCGACCGCGCATGCTCTTCGGCCATCTCCTGCCGAACTGCCTCTCGCCCTTGATCGTCATCGGCACGCTCCAGGTCGCGAACGCGATCTCGGCCGAGGCGACGCTGTCCTTCCTCGGCATCGGCCTGCCGATCACCCAGCCCTCGCTCGGCCTGCTGATCGCCAATGGCTATCAGGTCCTGCTCGCCGGCCAGTACTGGATCAGCGTCTATCCCGGACTCCTGCTGCTCACCCTCGTCTTCAGCATCAACATCGTCGGCGACCGGCTGCGCGAAGTGCTGAACCCCCGTCTCGCGGAGCGCTGAGCCATGGCCCCGGTGCTCTCCGTCGAGAATCTCGAAACCCAGTTCGCCAGTTCCGCGGGCCTCGTCCGCGCCGTGGACGGTGTCTCCTTCAGCGTCGACCGCGGCGAAATCCTCGGGCTTGTCGGCGAGTCCGGCTCGGGCAAATCGATCACCGGCTTCTCGATCCTGGGGCTGATCGAGCCGCCCGGACGGGTCGCGGGCGGGCGCATCCTGTTCCAGGGCGAGGACCTCGTCGGGCTCCCGACCGAGCGGCTCAGGCGCCTGCGCGGCAAGAAGATCGCGATGATCTTCCAGGACCCGATGATGACGCTCAATCCGGTGCTCTCGATCGAGACGCAGATGGTCGAGGCCGTGCTCGCCCATGACGCGGTCTCGCGGGAGGAGGCGCGCAAGCGCTCCCGCGACGCGCTCGGTCTCGTCGGCATTCCCTCGCCGGAGGAGCGTCTCAAGGCCTATCCGCACCAGTTCTCGGGCGGCATGCGCCAGCGCGTCGCCATCGCGATCGCGCTGCTGCACCGGCCCGACCTGATCATCGCCGACGAGCCGACGACCGCGCTCGACGTCACCATCCAGGGGCAGATCCTGTTCGAGGTGCGGCGGCTGGCGAGCGAGTTCGGCATGGCGCTGATCTGGATCAGCCATGATCTCGGCGTCGTCGCGAGCCTCGCCGACCGGATCGCCGTGATGTATGCCGGCCGCATCGTCGAGACCGGCGCCACCGATGACGTGCTCGACCGGCCGGCCCATCCCTATACGCGCGGCCTGATGGAGGCGCTGCCCGCCAATGCGGCGCGCGGCGAGCGGCTGCATCCGATCCCCGGCCTCTCGCCTTCGCCCTTGGCACGGCCCGCCGGATGCGCCTTCCGGACGCGCTGCTTCGCGGCGAGCGAAATCTGCCGGGAGGAGCCCGTCCTTCAGGGCGCGAGTCACAGCTTCCGCTGCCACCACCCCCTTCTGCCCGGAGTCGCAGCATGACCGGAGCCCTGATCGAAGGACGCGGCCTGGTCCGACGCTTTTCCCGCGGGCTCGATGCCGCGGAGAAACTCGCCCGCGCGCTTGGCGCGAACATCTCCGAGGAAACCGTCCATGCCGTCGAAGGCGTCGACATCGCCATCCGGCAGGGCGAGGTGCTTGGCCTCGTCGGCGAATCCGGCTGCGGCAAGTCCACGCTCGGCCGGCTGCTCGCGGGTTTGCTGCCGCTGACGGAGGGCACCTTGCTTTGGCAGGGCAAGGATGTCGCCTCGCTCTCGCGTAGCGAGGCGCTGGAGATGCGCCTTGCCGTGCAGGTGATCTTCCAGGACCCGATGTCCTCGCTCAATCCGCGCAAGCGCGTCGTCGATCTCGTCGGCGAGGCGCCGCGGGTGCATGGCCTCGTCCGGGCCGGGGAGGTCGACGACTATGTGGCGGAATTGCTCGAGAAGGTCGGGCTCGATCCCTCCTATCGCAAGCGCTACCCGCATCAGTTCTCCGGGGGCCAGCGCCAGCGCATCGGCATCGCCCGGGCGCTCGCGGTCAAGCCGCGATTGATCGTCTGCGACGAGTCGGTCTCGGCGTTGGACGTCTCGATCCAGGCTCAGGTCATCAACCTGTTCATGGATCTGCGCGAGGAGCTCGGCCTGACCTATCTCTTCATCAGCCACGATCTCAGCGTGGTGAAGCATATCAGCGACCGGGTCGCGATCATGTATCTCGGCCGCGTGGTCGAGACCGCGCCGGCCGATGCCTTCTTCGCCGCGCCGAACCACCCCTATACCGCGGCCCTGCTGCGCGAATTGCCCTCGGTGAAGGAGCGCCGGCGCGCCTTCACGCCGATCCGCGGCGAAATTCCCTCGCCGCTGCATCCGCCCTCCGGCTGCGCCTTCCATCCGCGCTGCCCGCGCATCTTCACGCCCTGCGCCCAGGCACGGCCAGTTCTCGAACCGATCGCTGAGGGGCATCTCAGCGCCTGCCACCTGAACCAGAATGCCGCCGTGCCGCTCCCGGTCGGCACGAGCGCCTGAAGAGGAGACATCGCATGACCTCCAAGCTTCGCACGACCGCCAAGCCCCGCCTCACCGCGCTCCTGCCCCTGCTCGCCAGCGTCACCTGGCTCGGCAGCGCGGGCTTCGCCCAGGCCGCCGATCTCATCATCGGCACGGCGAGCGAGCCCTCGGCGATGGACCCGCTGTTCTCCCGCACCGGGCCGAACCAGAACATCGCCATGCAGATCTTCGACCGGCTGGTCGAGACCGACGCGCATCTGCGCATGCAGCCCGCCCTCGCCGAGAGCTGGTCGGCGGTCGAGCCGACGACATGGCGGATCAACCTGCGCAAGGATGCCCGTTTCCAGAACGGCAAGCCGGTCACCGCCGACGATGTCGCCTTCTCGCTGGAGCGCGCCCGCAACGTTCCGAACAGCCCGGCGCCGTTCTCCAACAACGTCTCGGGCGTGACCTCGGCGAAGGCGATCGACGCGACGACGCTGGAGGTGAAGACCGAGGTGCCGACGCCCGACCTGATGGAGCGGGTCGGCTTCGTCTACATCCTCGAGCGCGCCTCCGCCGAGGGCAAGTCGCTGCAGGACTACAACAAGGGCGACGGGCTCGTCGGCTCCGGCCCCTACAAGTTCAAGGAATGGGTGCCGGGCGACCGCGTCATCCTCACGCGCAACGAGGGCTATTGGGGGCCGAAGCCCGCCTTCGAGACGGTGACGATCCGCTTCATCGCTAATGACGCCGCCCGCGTCGCGGCGCTGCGCTCGGGCGCGGTCGACCTGATCGACGGCGTGCCGCCGGCCGACCTGCCGGTGCTGGAGAAGACGGCGGGGCTCAAGGTCCATGTCATCCCTTCGGCCCGGCTGATCTATCTCGCGCTCGACACGGCACGCGAGGAGAGCCCCTTCGTCACCGACAAGGACGGCAAGCCGCTGAAGCCCAATCCGCTGCAGGACCTGCGGGTGCGGCAGGCGCTGGCCAAGCTGATCAACGTGCCGGCGATCGTCGAGCGGCTGCTCAACGGTGCCGGCGTGCCGGCCGGCCAGCTCGTGCCCGAGGGCGTCGCCGGCTTCGATCCCTCGCTGAAGCCCGTCGCCAACGATCTCGCCGGCGCCAAGGCCCTGCTGCAGCAGGCCGGGCTGAAGGACGGTTTCGGCATCACCATCCATTCCTCGAACGACCGTTTCGCCGGCGACAAGGATATCGCGCAGGCGATCGGCCAGATGTTCTCGCGCGGCGGCATCAAGGTGAACGGCGTGATGACGCAGCCCTATAACGTCTATGCCAGCGCCGCGAGCCGGCAGAGCTTCTCCGCCTTCATCTTCTCGCTGGGCACGACGACGCCGACCGCGGGGCCGGGCATGCGCAACCTGTTCATGACCGCCGATTCCAAGGCCGGCACCGGCGGCTTTAACCGTGCGCGCTATTCCAACCCGGCCTTCGACAAGGCGCTGGCCGAGGCGCTGACGCAGTTCGACGAGGCCAAGCGCATCGCCGGCATCCAGGCGGCGTCGAAGATGGTCTTCGGCGACCTGCCGGTGATCCCGCTCTACTGGCAGAAGATCGCCTGGGCCTCGAAGGCCAACATCACCTACGAGGCGAACATGGCCGAGGACACCACGGCGGCGCGGGCGGGGCTGGCCAAGTGAACGCGCCATCGATGAAGACCACTGCCCCGGAGGGCAGCGATGACGTCGTCACGCTGAAGGACGTCATGGTGACGATGCGCGACGGCGTGCGGCTCGCCACGGATATCTATCTGCCCGCACGGGACGGGCAGGCCCTTCCCGGTCCCTTCCCCGTCGTGATGGAGCGCACGCCCTATGGCAAGGCGGAGCTCTCTCGCTCCGAGATCGGCCGCGGCGAGGCCAAGCCGATGGCCCGCACCCAGGTCGCGGCTCATTTCGTTCGGGCCGGCTATGCCGTGGTGTATCAGGATTGCCGCGGCCGCTACGGCTCGGAGGGCGAATTCGTCAAATACGTCTCCGATGCCGAGGATGGCTACGACACCTGCGCCTGGATCGTCGCGCAGCCCTGGTGCAACGGCCGGATCGGCACGATGGGCCTGTCCTATGCCGCCCATACCCAGGCGGCGCTGGCCTCGCTGACGCCGCCCGGCCTCGCCTGCATGATCCTCGATTCCGGCGGCTTCTCGAACGCCTTCTCGTGCGGCATCCGTCAGGGCGGTGCCTTCGAGCTCAAGCAGGCGACCTGGGCCTATAACCGGGCGCAGGAAAGCCCGGATGCTGTCGCCGACCCCGTCGTCGCGGCCGGGCTCGCCGCGGAGGACCTGCATGCTTGGTTCCGCGTCATGCCGTGGAGCGAGGGACGCTCGCCGGTGCGCTGGGTGCCGGAATACGAGACCTATCTGCTCGACCAGTGGCGCGCCGGCACCTTCGGCCCGGAATGGAAACGGCCGGGCCTGTGGCTGGAGGGCTTCTACGACGCCGTGCCGGACATCCCGATCCTGTTGATGTCGAGCTGGTACGACGTCTACGTGAAGACGACCTTCGACAATTTCGCAGGACTCGGCGCTTCGGGCCGGCGGCATCTCAACGTCATCATGGGGGCCGGCCTGCACGGCAACCGCCAGTCAACCTTCGCCGGCGACACGTCCTTCGGCGAGGCCGCGCCCTTCGACGGCAATGTCGGCACGAGCTGGCTCGATTTCCGCAAGCGCTGGTTCGATCGCTGGCTCAGGGACGAGCCCAACGGGCTTGAAGCCGATCCGACTCTGCGCCTGTTCCTGATGGGCGGCGGCTCGGGCGAGAAGGATGCCGATGGGCGCCTCGTCCAGGGCGGACGCTGGATCGAGACCTCGCACTGGCCGCTGCCCGGCACGGATCAGCAAGCCTGGTATATTCACGCCAATGGTCGGCTCTCGCGCGATGCGCCGGCTCCCGACGCTGCGCCGCTGACCTATGATTTCGACCCGGCCGACCCGGTGCCCACCATCGGCGGCGCGCTGACCAGCGGCCAGCCGATTTTCGAGGGCGGCGGCTTCGACCAGCGCGAGGGACCGCGCTTCTTCGGTTCGCGCGATGCCGGCATGCCCCTGATCGCGCGGCGCGACGTGCTCGCCTTCGAAAGCCTGCCGCTGGAAGAGGACATGGCGGTGATCGGGCCGATCACGGTCGAGCTCTGGGTCGCCTCCGATGCGCCCGACACGGATTTCACCGCCAAGCTGGTCGACATGCATCCTCCGTCCGCGGACTATCCCACGGGCTTCGCGCTCAACCTGACGGATGGCATCTTCCGCTGCCGCTATCGCAAGTCCTGGGAGAAGCCGGAGCCGATCGAGCCGGAGGTGCCGTTCCGGATCACGATCGAGCCCTTCGCGACGGCGACGCTGTTCAAGGCCGGGCACCGGATCAGGCTCGACATCTCGTCGTCGAACTTTCCGAAATTCGACGTGAACCCCAATACGTTCGATCCGGAAGGGCAGGGGCGTACGCGGCAGGTCGCGCGCAACACGGTGTTCTGCGACGGCGCGCGCGCGTCCCGGATCGTCATTCCGGTCGTGCCGCTGGCTTCGCTGTCGGGTTTGGCAAGCTGCGCGGGCTGACCCGGTCCCGCCCCTCCTCCTGCATCTCAATGGCCCGCCGCGTCGCCGAACCGGCGGGCCATTTGCACTCTGTCAGAGGCGGCAGAACGGAGCGGGTCGATGATCCGCAAGAGTGGCCGCGGTCCGCGAATGCGTCTGCGGCGCCAGCGAGCGCCGCAGGCAATGCGTCTCACACGATCTGGGGCGTGCAATGATCCGCCGTGGCGAAGAACTTGCGGCCTTCGGCCAGCAATTGCGGGTCGGTGACCTCCGCCAGGGTCTCGACTCCTGCGACGCGTGAGAAGACGCCCGGCGCGTGCTCTTTCAGATAGGCCACGAATTCAGCCTTGGCGGTAGAAGGGCCGGTGAGCAGGATGACCGTCGCCCCTTCGCATGCCTTCGCGACGTCACGATAGAATGCCGGGTCTGTCCGGATATGCGTTCCTGACGCGCTGCCGGCCTTCACGTGGAGGTGGCGCGGTCCGTGATCGGGATGAACCGTCTTCGTCTCCGCTTCCATGCTGTTGAAGTGGATGATGCGCGCCTGCGCATGATCGAGCCAGACGACGGCATGATAATGGGATGTCATGGTTTGGTCCTCTTGGTCGGCGGGGAGTTCAGACCGAGATCCTCGCTCCCCTCCGGTCGAATGCGTTTCGGCTCTTTGGCGTGTCAGTGCGACAGCAGAGCGCAGCATTCCGGGTGGTGAAGCAGGGTGCGCGTAACGCCGCCGAAAGCCCATTCCCGGACACGGCTGTGACCATAAGCGCCTGCCACCAGCACGCCGGCGCCCTTGTCTCGGACGATATCGCCCAGGCGCGTCGCATCGTCTTCTTTCGTCGCTTCGGCAAGGGCCGCGGCCGTGATGCCGTGCCGCTCGAGCCAACGGGTAACCTCGGCGAGGCGGTCGCGCGCCGTCGGCAGATCAGCCGTTGCAGCCAATTCGACGACGGTGACGCGGCCTGCCTTCTTCAATAGCGGAAGGGCATCGCTGATGGCGCGCCGCGATTCCCGTGTATCCTTCCAGCCGACCACCACATGGTCCAAATTGATGCCGACGACGGAGGCGGGAACGACCAGGACCGGTCGCCCCGCCGACATGACGAGATCGGCGATGCTGACCTGGCGCGATCCGTCGAGCATCGAGCCGGCCTGCTCGGGTGCTGTGATGATCAGGTCCGCTGCGCGCGATTGCTCTGCGATATAATCGGCGGGCCAGGCGAACCCGACGGACGAACGCCAGGTCAGATGCGGTGCGCGTCCTTCCAGGGTTTTGCGGAATTCCGCCTCCGCGTCCGTCGTCTCCTGTTCCAGTTCATCGCGGCACTCTTGGATCAGCGCGCCTGACGTGTAGCCGTCGCCATATGGGATCGTCGCCGGCTCGCAGGCACTGACGCCGACAACATCGGCTTTGAACAGCTCGGCGAAGTCGGCCGCAGCCTTCAGGAGAGCCGCGTTCGAGACGCCGACCTGCAGATGAAGCAGCATGGTTGAGTAGGTCATGAGCGGTCCTCGTAAGCGAGAGGGTCTTTGCGGAGCGATGGCCGAGCATCATCGCAGCGTTGACGGATGCGTGGGCTAAGCCGGAGGGAATGCCAGTCAGCAGCCCCAGACGTCGCAGCCGCCTCGTAGATAAGGCGGCGGGCTGCCATAAAAGCCCGTGTCATAGGGGGAGCCCCGGGGCGCGTAGTACCCGGACCCGCCATAGTATCCGCGCTGGTCATAGCGGGCGGACCCCTCATCGGCGACGATCGCGGCGCCTACCAGTCCTGCGGTCGCGGCGGCCAGCGCGGGCGATGGAGGCCCGCAGAATAGCGCTGCCTGCGCCGAGTGGTTGTGATCCAGGGCAGAAGCCAAGCTAGCTCCGCACGACGTCGCGCCGTCAGGGGTGGATTCTACCTAATCGCGCGTGAAACCTCTGACGCCTTGCGCCTTGTGCCGTGCGCCAGACGATGGACGCGGCTCTCCGAAAATGCGGTTGCGATTGTATCACGACCGGACTGATCTCAATCGCCAGTACACAGATACCCTAAAAGCCGCTGGAGCTGCCGGTAATTGCAGAGACAGATTTCCAGAGTAGCTCTGCAGCGTTTCCATAATTCAATTCCGGGCCAACTATGGAAGCGTAAGCAGTCGTGGATCAATCAGGACCGCCAAGCGCCGACGGCGAGCTAGCGCCAGAAGCAGAAGTTGCGACCCTGCCCGGAGGCGGACATTCTCGATCGAGGCTTGGCTCGCGCGCTATCGGCCCCTAGCCGACGTCGGCCAGTTGAGAGGCTGGGCCAAGCCGATAATCGCATTGGTTGAGTAACGGGAGGCGGGAGGAATCACTGGCGCCGGTTCTTGGCGTAGAAGTTGCCGTAAGATAGAGTCTTGCCATGCTCCGGCCCTTCTACCTCGACCACCCGGATATGCTTCATATCGAGGCAATTGTGCTTGACGCGCAGCCTGGTGCTGTCCTCATCAAACGCTCACCGGTGTTTCCTGGCGGTGGTGGCCAGCTTGCCGATCGCGCCATGCTGACGTGGTCGGGCGGCACGGCGCCCATCCTCGGCACGTCCTCCGGTCCAACTGGCGTGTGGCATCGCTTCGATGGGGACGCCGCGCCGTACGGCCTTATCCGGATCGATGTCGACCGGTCGTTCCGCAACCTCATGTGCGAACTGCACACGCTCGCGCATATGCTCAATGCTCTCGTCTACACCCGCTTTGGTGGTGCGCTCCTGACGGGCGCACAGCTCAGCGCCGACGGCTCGTTCCGCGTCGACTTTGACCTGCCCGGTGCTGATAGCGAGAGGCTGCGGGCGCTTGAAGGAGCCCTAAACGACGTCATCGCTTCAGATCTCCCGGTGATGGCCGGCTTCATGCTCTATGAGAAGGCCAAGGAGATCGATGGCATGTTTCGCAGCAAGAGCGTTGCACCGCCTCCGAGCGAGGATGGCACCGTGCGCATCGTTGAGATTGCTGGCCTCGATCGGCAGGCTTGTGGTGGAACGCATCTCGCTTCGACTGGCCAGGCGCGCCCTGCGCGTATCGTCAAGATAGACAACAAGGGACGCCAGAACCGACGCATCAAGGTGGCCGTGTGACCCCACCGAGGCCGAAGCGGCTCCTGGCCTTACGGTTTGTGTGGACAGGGTCATTCACGTGCCGACACTGCATCACGGCTTCGGCGTCGCCACCGTCATCGGCAACTCAAGCAAGCTCTCGGCGGTGTGGGCCAGAAGCGCCATGAGCCGACATTCAGGCCTTGACGAAAACCGGACATTCGTCGGGCTTTGTTGGCTACGCTCCCTTCACCGCCGGTTTGTCCTGGCCGCCCACTGTAATGCCAATGAGCACGTCAAAGGCACCTAGAACGGCGACAGCAGTCAACCAGGAGCCCCTGGTGGCGGACGCGGCGACCGCGGTAGTAGGGGCGCTATCGAACGACATCGGCTAGGTAGCCATGAATCTGGGCTACCACTGCTGCTCCCTCTCCGACGGCGGCGGCGACGCGCTTAGTCGATCCTGCCCTCACGTCGCCGATTGCAAAGACACCAGCCTTGTCGGTTTCCAGCGTTCGCAGGACTTCTCCGGCTATCGCGGTATCCCGAGTCAGGCCCGTTCCCGTCTTCACGAAGCCACCATGATCGACGCCGACGCAGTTCGCCAGCCAGTCGGTGTTTGGTTCGGCCCCAATGAACAAGAATAGGTGTCGCAGCGTGCGATGATGTGTGGCTTGAGTCGTGCGGTTACCGAATGTGGCGCCCGTCAGACCAAGCTGTTTGCTTCCCTCGAGAGAAAGCACTTCCGTCTCCGGGTGGATCTCGACATTTGGTAACGCTGCAATCCGATCGATCAGATACCGCGACATTGTCGCTTCGAGATCGCGACGGCGGATCACCAGGTGAAGGCGTTTCACCTTGGGGGCCAAGTATACCACCGCCTGCCCGGCAGAGTTCCCACCGCCGACCAACGCAACCTCTTCACCTTCGCAAAGGCGCGCTTCGACAGGCGAGGCCCAGTAGGAGACGCCATTTCCTTCGAACGCGTCGAGGTTTGCGATGTCCGGCCGGCGATACCTCGCGCCCGCAGCTATCACAACTGTCCTGGCCTGGATGCCAATGCCGTTCGAGAGGGACAGTCGTTTGATCTCGCTGTCGTGGCAATCGAGCTCGGTTACGGCCAGGGGAATAGCGATCTCGGCGCCAAATTTCTGAGCTTGATTATAGGCACGTCCGGCAAGGGCCTGGCCTGATATGCCGGTCGGAAAGCCTAGGTAGTTCTCGATCCGTGCCGAGGCGCCAGCTTGGCCCCCAAAGGCGCGCTGATCGAGCACTAGAACGCTCAAGCCCTCCGATGCCGCATAGACGGCCGCGGCCAACCCGGCCGGCCCGGCCCCGACGATGGCAGTGTCGTAGATCTTGGTCGGATCGAGCTCGGGCGTCATTCCGAGGCAGACCCCGGCTTCCGCATTGCTGGGGTGCTTCAAGACAGTGCCGATGGGGCAGATCATCAGGGGAAGATCGTCTGAATGCAGCCCCAGCCGCTCTACGATGACGTGCCTGTCGCCGCCGTCTTCCGCGTCGATCGTGGTGTAGGGATAGCCGTTGCGGGACAGGAACCCCTGCAAGCGCACGAGCTCGCTCTCCCCCGTTCGTCCGATCAGCACCGATCCGGCCGAACCCCCTTCGATCAGCCCAACCCGGCGCAGGATGAGCGCGCGCATGACGATTTCGCCGAGATCGGCCGAACCGATGATCAGAGCCCGTAGGTGCGCCGCATCCAGTGGCAGCGCCAGACACCCCTCTGCCCCCGCCTTGCCTGCGGCCAATGAGCCACGCCCCGCAAGCTGGCTGACTTCACCCGTAAATTGTCCGATGCCGTGAACAGTGATGGGATTCTCGCGCCCGAGGCCATTGCGGCGCACGACTTCGATCGCGCCGTCCAGAACCATCCATACCGGTGCATGGTGGTCGCCGACGTCAAAGATCAATTCGTACGGTTGAAACCGGCGCGCGGGCCCGCTGGCAAACCTCCTGAACGTTGCAATCTGTTCCGCAACGAGCACCGGGAACATCTGGTGGCCGCGTGTCTCGATCAGGCTCATCTTAAATTCCGATCGATCATGTGAGGAATGCAGGCCGGCGTCGACATGTAGGCCGACAAGACTTGCGCTCAGTGTGGGATGGAACCAGACAGTATGAAGCGCGCCCGATGCGGAAGCGTCATTGCAACATCACGAGGCAAACCGAGATTCGTTGCAAGCACGTCAACCGGGTTGGCGGCGAGCCAGGCTGAGAGGTCGTTCGCCTTATAATGCCCATTGTTGAACCCTACGAGGACGCGCAACACAGTCGATCCGGTGTTGCGGATGTAATGCCCGGCGCCCATTGGAGCATAGCCAATGTCGCCAGCCTCGAACTGCTCGGTCACGACCTGTCCTTCGGCGAGGAAGACCGCCATCTCGGCGTTGCCCTCAAGGTAATACTGCCATTCGTCCGCGTTCGGATGCCAGTGCAGCTCCCGCATCGCGCCCGGCTCGATCTCGAGGATGGAGCCGGCCATGCCCTTCGAGATCGGAAACTCCTCGACGGTGACGGTGCGCTGCGTCCCGCCGCCCGGCACGCGCCTTGGTTGCTGGGCCAGCAGCGGGTAGCGATGCGGCGTCGTCAAAGCAGCCGTCGCGCGCGGCTCGGCGTCGGTCGAACGGTCGTCGGGCACGGGTCCTTGGGCAAAATAGGCCTCGCCGGCCGGGAGCTGGGCGATCTGTTCGCGGCTCAGACCGAGATTCTGCGCCAGCACCTCCGGCGATGTGCGGGAAAGCCAGTCGGTGACGCTGAAGGTATGATCCTCGGAGAAGTCGCCATTGTCGAAGATCAGAATGAAATGGCATTCGCCGGGACCGAGACCCTGGATGGAGTGGCCCCAGCCGCGTGGAAAATACCAGACGTCGCCGGGGCCGAACGTGTCGGTCGCCGACGAGCCGTCCGGGTGCAAGACCGTGGTGCGGCATTGGCCGGATACGACATAGGCCCATTCGGCGGCATTGGCATGCCAGTGCAGTTCGCGCATCGAGCCCGGTGCGAGCCTCATCGAAACGCCTGCGATGCCGACGCTGGCCGGGAACTGCTTCACGGAGGCGCCGCGCGTGATGCCGCCTGAGCCGGTGCGGGGTGTGGCCTGTTCGAGCCGGTAGCGGAAGGACATCGTGGAATCGGTCATGGTCGTCTCCATTGGCCGGGTGGCAAGGGGGCTTAGCGATGCGTTGCGGCGCGCGGGCGGATGGCGTCCCGGGCGGCTTGCTTCAGGGCGGAGACGAGGCTGTCGACATCGCGCTCGCCATCGTACCGAAGCCCGTTGATGAACAGGCTAGGCGTCCCGTTCACGCCGCTGCGAATGCCGCCCGTGAAATCCTCCTTGACCTTCCGGTCGAAGCGGCCATCGAGGCCTTGCGTGACGACGTCGGTATCGAGACCGAGGCGAAGGCCATAGGCGTAGAGGTCGGCGTCGCGCAAAGCGGTCTGGTTCTCGTAGAGCATGTCATGTGCCTGCCAGAACTTGCCGAGCCCGGCGGCGGTCTCCGCGAATTCGGCGGCGCGCAGTGCATGGGGATGCATTTCGGCGAGCGGGAAGTTGCGGAAGACGAAGCGCAGCTGGTCGCCCATGGCGCGCTGCACCGCCTTGAGGATCGGATAGGCCTCGCCGCAATAGGGGCATTCGTAGTCGCCATATTCGACGAGGGTGACGACGGCCTGCGCCTGGCCCTGGACATGGTCCTGGCTGCCGACGGGGATCGCGAGACGGGTCATGACGCAGTTCCTTCGGAGGGCGCCGCGGCGCCGAGATTGTCGAGTGCCTCGAGGATGCCGTCGGCGCCGGGGTTGATGCCGAGCGGCGAGACGAAGCTCCAGCGGATGATGCCCGCCCCGTCGATGACGAAGAGGGCGCGCTCGCTGATGCCCTCCTTGTCGCGGTAGACGCCGAAGCTGCGGGCGACCGCACCCTTCGGCTCGAAATCGGAGAGCAGCGGAAAGTGCAGCTTGCGCTCGCCGGCAAAGGCCGCGTGGCACCACACGCCGTCCACCGAGACGCCGACGAGTTGGGCGCCGGCCTTGTGGAATTCGGGCAGGATCTCGTTGTAGAGCGCCATCTGGTCGCCGCAGACCGGGCTCCAGTCGGCCGGGTAGAAGGCGAGGATCACCGGCTTGCCGCGCAGGTCATCGAGCGAGACCGTCTGGTCAGGCGTCGCCGGCAGCGTGAAGGCCGGGGCGGCCCTGCCCGCAGGCAGGGCCGTCGGCGAATGCGTTTCGGACATGGTCATTCTCCTCCGATCGGAACAGGTTTGAGCGCGCTCAGCGCTCTTGCCGTGTCGTTTCGTAGAGAAACCAGCTCCGCCGCTCGGCATCATCGATCCAGACCTCGATCAGGCTGGTCGAGGCGACGTCGTTATGGGCCTCGCAGACACCGTGAGCCGCGCGCAGGAAGCCGGTCAGGCTGCGGTTGTCGTCGGCAAGCTCCGCCAGCATGTCCTGGGGGGTGACATAGTCCGCGTCATTGTCGAGCAAACGCTGGATTCGGCCGATATGGCCGATCGAGCGGAGCGTCGAGCCGCCGACCTTGCGGACGCGCTCGGCCAGCGCATCGGTGGTAGCGAAGATCTGATCGCCCTGCTCGTCGAGCATCAGGTGATAGTCGCGGAAATGCGGGCCGGACATGTGCCAGTGGAAGTTCTTGGTCTTGAGATAGAGCGCGAACATGTCGGCGAGAACGCCGGTCAGCGCGGCAGCGATGTCGGTCGTGGCGTTCGCGCCGAGATCGGTCGGGGTGCGCAAGGCGGCGTCGCGCTTGGCATGGATGGACAGGTCGTTCATGGCAGCTCTCCGGGTTGGCTTCGAGGAGCCTGTCTCCCCGATGTCCTGACCCTAGGTCGCCGCCGCCCCCGCCTGAATCGGACGAAGGCATGTCGGGCTCATACCTAGGTTTATGTGCGCCAGCGAAGGCCGCGCCCAGCGGACCTAAACCCCTGTATGATTTCATCGCCGGCCGCTTTCGCGAAAGTGATGCCGCGGATCGAGGCATCCGCACCGATCGCGGGGGACGAGGCAGATGAGCTATGCTAGCGCGTTGTCAGCTCTCGCGACCGGAATCGGCTGCCTCTCATGTCCTCCCGCTTCTCCGCCGCTCGGCACAGCGCCTCTCGATCCGCCCCGCCGGACACCGCTCTCCCCCAGCGCTCCTTCTTCTCTCCGGCCATGAACACGACGGCACTTCGCATCGCCGCGGGTCTGCTCGCGCTCTGCATCTTCCTGTTCGATACGCTCTCGCCGCTGGAGGGCGCGGTGGCTGTGCTCTACGTTCTGGTTGTCTTGCTCGAAGCGGGCACCGGACGGCGGGGCGACATCCTCGTGGCGGCGGTGACAAGCCTGATCCTGACCGTCGTGGCTTATGTCGATACACATGGCCTGAGCCTGGCCGGCGCTCCGACTTTGCGCGCGCTGGTCAGCGTGGCGGCGATCACGATCGCGACGTTGCTCTCCCTGAAGAACCAGGCGGCCACGGCGACGCTTGCGGCCCAAGCCCGGCTGCTCAATCTGTCGCACGACATGATCTTCGTGCGAGACACTTTCGGACAGATCACATTCTGGAATCGCGCCTCGGAAGAGACCTATGGCTGGTCTGCCGCCGAGGCGACGGGCCGGATCGCCGACGAGTTGCTGGAGACGCGATATGCGCTGCCGCGCGACGCAGCCGACCGCGTGCTTCACGACACGGGACGGTGGGACGGCACGCTGGAGCACCGAACCAAGGCCGGCGCGCGGATCACCGTGGAAAGTCGCTGGGCCCTCCAACACGATGCCAGGGGACGCATCGTCGGCGTGTTCGAGACGAATACGGATGTCACCGAACGCGAGGCGGCCCACGCAGCGCTGGTTCAGAGCGAGAGACGCTACCGGCGCATGTTCGACGCGACCCGGGTCGGCGTCGTCCAGGAGGACTGGAGCGCGGCGCGTCGCGAACTTGCTGCGCTCGGTCTTGCGGATGGCGAGTCACTGGCCGCTCATCTGACAGCACATCCGGAGCTTGTCGCGCGCCTGCGCAGGCTGACGAAGATCGTCGACGTCAATCCGGCCTTTCTCGCCATGATCGGAGCTGAGAGTAATTCTCATCTCCATCAGACGGTCGACGATGTGCTGAGCGAGAGCGATCCGACCTTCGGGCCGGCGCTGGCGGCTTTTGCTCGCGGCGACGGCTTCCATGAAGGCGAGACGGAAATCGTCAGGGCAGATGGCAGTCGCGTGCCGGTGATCTTCGCCATTACCTTTCCGACAGTCGATGACGGCGATGGCAACGTGTTGGTCTTCGTCGTCGACATCACCGAACGCCGGCAGGCGCAGGACGCGGTGCTGCACGCGCAAGCGGAGCTCGCCCATGCCGCCCGCGTGGCGACATTGGGTGAGCTCACCGCTTCGATCGCCCATGAAGTCAACCAGCCTTTGATGGCGGTCGTGACCAACGGCGAGGCGGCGCTGCGCTGGCTGCGCCGTGACAAGCCTGACCTGCAGGAGGTCGACAGCGCCATCGGGCGCGTCGTTTCCGAAGGGCGGCGCGCCAGCGAGATCGTCAAGCGGATCCGGGCCTTCCTGACCAAGACGCCAACCCGCTCGCATGCGCTGGATGTCGCGGCGCTGATCGAGGAGGCCGCTCAGCTCGTGCAGCGGGAACTCGCGCGCGCCGAGGTCGAATTGCGCGTCGAAGTGCCGGCAGACTTGCCGCCTGTCATCGGCGACCGGATCCAGCTCCAGCAAGTCCTGGTCAACCTGATGGTCAATGCCGGGCAGGCCATGGCGGAGCATGACGGCCGGCGCCTGCTGACGATCACCGCCGATCAGGCCCACTGCCAAGTGGAAGGCGGTCGTATCGAGATCGCTCTACGCGACACTGGTCCCGGCATCTCGCCCGAGAACGTCGAGCGCCTGTTCGATCCCTTCTTCACGACCAAGCCGGAGGGGATGGGCATGGGTCTTGCGATCTGCCGCACGACCGCCGAAGCTCACGGCGGAAAGCTTTCGGTCGAGAACCCTCCAGACGGCGGAGCGACATTCCGCCTGACGCTTCCTATTTCCCAATATGGTACCGCGGTATGATCAGGCAGTCGTCCGTCAAGCCGGCCCCGGCTTCACCGAGCCCGCCACTTGTCGTGATCGTCGACGACGATCCGGCGGTGCGTGAATCCCTCGACAGCCTGATCCGGTCGGTCGGACTGGCGACACGGCTCTTCGGCGCGCCGGCGGAGCTGTTGCAGGGCGCCTTGCCCGACGTGCTGGGCTGCATCATCCTCGACGTGCGCCTGCCCGGCATCAGCGGCCTCGATTTCCAGGACCAGCTCGCCCGGCAGGGGATCTCGCTGCCGATCGTCTTCATGACCGGACATGGGGACATACCCATGACTGTGCGGGCGATGAAGGCTGGCGCGGTCGATTTCCTATCGAAGCCTTTCCGCGATCAGGAAATGCTCGACGCGGTGACAGCCGCGATCGAGCGCGACCGGCAGCGCCGCAGCGCGGCCGCGGCGCTGGACGATCAGCGTTCAGCCTATGCGACGCTGACAGCCAGGGAGCGCGAGGTGATGACGCATGTCGTTGCCGGTCTGATGAACAAGCAGGTCGCCGGCGTGCTCGGCCTGAGCGAGATCACGGTGAAGATCCATCGTGGCAACGTCATGAGAAAGATGGGGGTGCGCACCTTGGCCGACCTCGTCCGGACGGCGGAGGCGCTGGGGGTTCACAAGCCGTGAGCCTGCGGGGTGCAAACCTGCGTATGATGGCCGCACGACGGATGATCCTTCATAACAAGGCCAGGCCGCGCACCGGAGTCCCCCTTTTGTGCGACCATCGGCACAAAGAAGCGTGGACATGCATCACATACCGACAGTCGCGATCGTCGATGACGACGACGGCGTTCGCAATTCGCTGGCCAGCCTGATCCGCTCACTGGGCTACGAAGCCCGCAGCTATGGCTCGGCACCGGAATTCCTCGCAGATTGCGAGACAGGCGATCCCGACTGCATGATCTCCGATATCCAGATGCCCGAAATGAGCGGGGACCAGCTCCAGGCCGAACTGCTGGCGACCGGACGGAGCTTCCCGATGATCTTCATGACGGCTTTTCCGACAGCCGCCACGCGCGAGCGCGTCATGGCCGCCGGCGCTTGCGCCTTCCTCGACAAGCCAGCCGAACCCGACACGATTGCGCATCATCTTGCCGCGGCGCTGGCGCATCGCCGCGGCTGAGCTGCACACCCCACACCTTCGTATGAGACGCTGATCCAAGCGTAGGATTCCGGCCCCGGCTGCCCCCGCCTAACCTGTCTTCGTCAGCTACCCAATGCGGAGACAAGGCCATGTCCGACGTCAGTTTCATCGTCACCCGGCGGGCCGCGATGGCCGGTATGGCCGCCGCTTCTGCAGCGAGCCTGATCCCTGCGGCAGCATCCGCACAACCGTCACGACCCATTCGGAACACGACAGGAGCCACGACCATGAGCAGCGGTTACGTCAAGACCAAGGACGGCATCGAGATCTTCTACAAGGATTGGGGGCCCAAAAGCGCCCAGCCGATCATGTTCCATCACGGCTGGCCGCTGTCCTCTGACGACTGGGACGCGCAGATGCTGTTCTTCCTCGCGAACGGCTACCGCGTCGTGGCCCATGACCGTCGCGGTCATGGCCGCTCTTCGCAGGCCGATACCGGCAACGACATGGATCACTACGCCGCTGACGCCTTCGCCGTGGTCGAGCATCTCGACCTCAAGAACGCCGTCCATATCGGCCACTCGACCGGCGGGGGCGAGGTCGCCCGCTATGTCGCGAAGTTCGGCCAGCCCCATGGCCGCGTCGCGAAGGCAGTGCTGGTCAGCGCCGTGCCGCCGCTGATGCTGAAGACCCCAAGCAATCCGGGCGGAACGCCGATCGAAGTCTTCGACGGCTTCCGCAAGGCGCTGGCCGCCAATCGCGCGCAGTTCTATCTCGATGTCGCCTCTGGCCCCTTCTACGGCTTCAACCGCGAAGGCGCGAAGGTTTCGCAAGGCGTGATCCAGAATTGGTGGCGCCAGGGCATGATCGGCGGAGCGCTGGCCCATTACGAGGGCATCAAGGCCTTCTCCGAGACCGACCAGACCGAGGACCTGAAGGCGATCACCGTGCCGACGCTGGCGATGCAGGGCGATGACGACCAGATCGTGCCCTACAAGGACGCGGCGCTTCTGCAAGCCAAGCTCTTGAAGCATGGCACGCTGAAGATCTACGAGGGCTTCCCCCACGGCATGCTGACCACCCATGCCGAGGTGATCAATCCGGATCTGCTGGCCTTCGTGAAGGGCTGACGCATAACCCACGCGCGACAATGACAAAGGGAGGGTGGATCATCTCCGCCCTCCCTTTCGTTTGGCCGCAGCCGGAGGCTGAAAACGCCGCGAGCCGATCAGTGGAAAGGCCGGAAGGATCGCGATCCCCGCGATAAGGTGCGGGAGCCGGGACCGCGAGGCGCCGGCTGGCGTCGTTCGATCGGCTCGGGTCAGCGCGGCAGCAGGTTCTGCTTGGCGAGGTCGAGCACCTCGTCGCCGCGCCCGCTCATCACGGCCCGCAGCATCCAAAGGCCGAAGCCCTTCGCCTGCTCCACAGCGATGGTCGGCGGCATCGAGAGTTCCTGCGTCGCGGTCACCACGTCGAGCACGGCTGGCCCGTCATGGCCAAGCACGTCTGCGACCGCGCCCGGAAGATCGCCGGGATCCTCGACCCTGACGCCATGAATGCCCATGGCGCGCGCCATCGCTGCGAAATCGGGATTCTCAAGATCGGTTCCGAGTTCCAGGAAGCCCGCAGCCTTCATTTCGAGAGCGACGAAGCCGAGCACGCCATTGTTGAAAATGACGATCTTCACCGGCAGCTTCTGCTGCTTGAGCGTGATCAGATCGCCCATCAGCATGGTGAAGCCGCCATCGCCGGAGAGCGAGATCACCTGCCGCCCGGGCTGCGCCGCCTGGATGCCGATGGCTTGCGGCATGGCGTTGGCCATCGAGCCATGCACCAGCGAACCGACCAACCGGCGCTTGCCGTTCATCTTGAGATAGCGTGCCGCCCAGATCGTCGGCGTGCCGACATCGAAGGTGAAGGCTGCGTCCTCCGCGGCGACGTCGCTCAGGACCTTCGCCAGATATTGCGGATGGATCGGCCTGCGGCCTGGCGTGCCGCGCGCCAGCGCGTCGAGCCCTTCCCGGGAGCGCCGGTAGCGGTCGAGGCTGTCGTCGAGATGCGTCCGGTCCTGTTTGGCCGCGAGACGGGGCAGTAGGGCCTCGATCGTCGCGCCGGCATCGCCGACGATGCCGAGATCGAGCTTGCAGCGGCGGCCGAGCTGCGATGCGCGGATGTCGACCTGCGCGATCGTGATGCCGCTCGGGAGGAACTGCTTGTAGGGAAAATCGGTGCCCAGCATCAGCAGCAGATCGCATGCGTGCATCGCCTCATAGCCTGAGGCGAAGCCGATGAAGCCGGTCATGCCGACATCATAGGGGTTGTCGTATTCGACATGCTCCTTGCCGCCGAGCGCGTGGACGATCGGGCTTTTCAGCATCTCGGCGAGTTTCATCAGCTGGGGATGCGCACCGGCACAGCCACGGCCGCAGAACAGCGTCACGCGTTGCGCTTCGTTGAGCAGGGCAGCGAGGGCCTCGACTTGCGCCTCGGCAGGCGTGACGACGGGCATCGGCGGCAACAACCCTGCGGCGGGGGCGACATCACGCGCCGGCGCCGGCTTCAGCGCCACGTCGCCGGGGACCACGATGACAGCGACACCGCGCTCTCCGACGGCAGCGCGGATCGCATTCTCCAGCACATAAGGCATCTGGCTGGGGTCGGAGACCATCTCGCAATAGACGCTGCATTCGCGAAACAAGTTCTGCGGATGCGTTTCCTGGAAATAGCCACCGCCGATCTCCGCCGACGGAATCTGCGCGGCGACGGCCAGCACGGGCGTGCGGCTGCGCTGGGCGTCGTAGAGGCCGTTGATGAGGTGCAGATTGCCCGGGCCGCAGGAGCCGGCACAGACTGCGAGCTTGCCCGTGATCTGGGATTCGCCTGCGGCGGCGAAGGCAGCCACCTCTTCATGCCGGACATGCACCCAGTCGATCTTGCCGGTCTGGCGCAGCGCCTCGGTCAGCCCGTTCAGGCTATCGCCGACGACGCCGTAGATGCGCTCGACTCCCGCACGATCCAGGGTTTCGACGATCAGATCGGCAACATTGCGTTTCGACATGAGCTTGGCCTCTCTCGCTGTCCTCGAAGGATTTCGGTGTCACATGGCCGGCTTGTCCGCCGGAGCTTACAGCGCGGTCGCACCAAGGCGTCGGCCCAGGGCTGCGATCTCGCGACCGACCGGCAGGCGCTCGCCTTGGTAGCGCGCGAGAGCCGTTTCCAGGTCAGCCTCCGCGGCCAGATGCTTGCGCAATGACATCACGTCGCCGGCCGCCTTGCCGACCCCCATGGCGGTGTGCGGCCTGACCACGAAGGCGGCATCGCCGATCAGAGCGATACGCCCTCCCACCATGGCGGGCGTCTCATAGTCGTAGATTCCCTGGATCGAGGGCGTCTCTTCCGCCGCGACGGCAAGCGAGAAGGGCGGCGGCAGGTGGATGCGGGCATCATGGCGCAGCGCGTCGCGCCGCTCCGATGACAGCCCGCCGCGCGGCAGCGAGATCGGATGGGTATGGCCATCGCGATCGGTGAAGATCGCCCGCAAATCATGCTCCGCCACCCGCCGGTACCAGACCCAGTTATAGCGCCGCTTGCCTGGCGCGGTCTCGCCGTTCGGGCCAGGTACGAGGTAGCCCAGCGCGTGGTCGCCCGGCGCGAGATAGAAGGCGAAGCGGTCCAACAGCAGCGAAGCCCTCGCAGGCAGCGCCGTCTCCGGGATCAATCCGCGCCAGGCGACATAGCCGGCATAGCGGTTTGCCGCGTGATCGGGAGAGAGTGCTTGGCGCACGACCGAGCCGATGCCGTCGGCGCCAATCACCAGATCGGCCTCGTCGCGCGAGCCGTCGGCGAAGCTGAGCGCCGCGGGACCATCGCCTTGAGCTTCGATCCGCACGAGCTGGCTGCCGAGCCGGTAATCGGCTGGCGCGATGCGTGCCGCGACCTGCTCGTAGAGCACGTCCCAGGAGAGCTGGGTCTGCGCTTCCCTGATCGTCTGCACGATCTCTCCAGCCTGATCGAGGAAGATGCGCTCCTGCGCGATCACGCCGATATCGGCGAGATGCTCGATGCCGATCGCCCGCAGGATCTGGAAAACCTCTCGTTGAGGGACCAGGCCGGCGCCACGACCCGCGAGGCCTTGGCGGGAGCGCTCATGGACCCTGACATCATGACCGTCGCGCTTCAGCAGGACGCCGGCGAACAGGCCTGCGAGAGATCCGCCGATGATGCTGATGCGAAGTGGTTTCATGGCGCGCCTCTCGCGGATACCGGAGGACCCTGAGCGTGTCCGTCACCGGGCCTGTTCCCTTCATTGAGACAACGCGGCGGCCCGATCCGGCAATCATACGCAGGTGTGTGCCGGACATCCGCAAGCGCTACAGAATGCGCCAGCGCCAGCGCGTAGATTCGAGGCCATCAGAGCCGGATCGACCGCTAACCCGGTCGCGCCGGCCGCTAGCGGAGCACAGACTATGGACAAGCCCGTCAGGCCGGATGCAATCCCGCCTCGCAGCGGCAGCATGTTGATTTATGCGATGTCAGCCGCAGCCGGCATCGCAGTCGCCAACATCTACTACAACCAGCCGATGCTCGGCCTGATCGAGGCGGAACTGCCCGGCTCGCTGTCAGGGCTGATTCCAACGGCGACGCAGCTCGGATACGCCGCAGGAACTCTTCCTGTTGGTGCCGCTCGGCGACATCGTCGAACGCAGGCGTCTCATCGTCATTCAGTTCGGGGTGCTGGCGGTGGCGCTTGTTCTGGCAGCTGTGGCGCCGGGCGCGGCCCTGCTGGTGCTCGCCTCGCTCCTCGTCGGCCTCGCTGCGACGGTCGCCCAGCAGATCGTGCCGCTGGCCGCCCATCTCTCGGCGCCGGAGCGGCGCGGCGCCACGGTCGGCACGATCCTCGCGGGAATCCTGACCGGCATCCTGCTCAGCCGCACGCTGGCCGGCTTCGTGGCGACGCATGGCGGCTGGCGCGAGATGTTCTGGCTCGGCGTGCCGATGGCGCTGGGAGCCGGGGCCCTGATGATGCTGACGCTCCCGCACAGCAGACCGGATTCCAAGCTCGGCTATGGTCGCCTGCTGCATTCGATGCTGCATCTGTGGCGCGAATTCCCAGCCCTGCGACTGGCGGCGCTGACGCAGGCTCTGCTCTTTGCGGCCTTCACGGCCTTCTGGACCGTCCTTGCGTTCCGCCTGCAGGCGCCACCCTTCGGCCTCGGCGCCGATATCGCGGGCCTGTTCGGGATCGTCGGCGCGGTCGGAATCCTCGCGGCGCCGCTCGCCGGCCGTGTCGCGGACTCCAAGGGGGCTGCTCCCGTGGTTGCGCTGGGCGCCGTCGTGACGTTGTCGTCCTGGCTGGTCTTCGGGTTATGGACGTCGATTGCCGGGCTCGTAGTCGGCGTCATGTTGCTTGATTTCGGCATGCAGTCCGCATTGGTCTCCAACCAGCACATCGTCTTTGCGCTGCGGCCGGAAGCGCGGGCGCGCCTGAACACCATCCTGATGGGTGCGATGTTCCTCGGCGGCGCCTTCGGGTCGGCGACTGCGAGCTATGCCTGGCAGGCTGCCGGCTGGCCCGGCGTGGTCGCGCTCGGGATCGTCTTGAGTGCCGCCGCCGTCGCCTTGCAGGGCGCTAACCAAGTCCGCGCGCGCCGTGTGCAGCGCGCCTCTGCACCCTCCGCAGATGCGCCGACGTCCTAAAGAAATTTCTTGCGGAGAGAATGTAAGCTGCGGTCTTCAACCGGAAGAACGTGGGCACGCATCGAGCCTCGAGCGCTGGGAACACCTATCCAGCATCTAGGCACCACCACCCTCATCCTCCGGATGAAATGCGCCCCAACCCGACATTAGCGCCTTGCCCGGAAGCGGACACTGGTGGCTTGGAGCAAGACGTCGACTCCTGCCCCACCACCGACCGTGTAGAATTTCCGGCGGCAGCCGCTATCTCTCCTCATAGGCCGAGAGATGCACGTGTTCGGCGTCAAATTTCGCCACTGGTTCGAATGCTTCCGGAAGGACAGTTCCTACGCTTCGACCAAGGAGAAGCTGACCCTCGATATCATCCGGCCACGCCGGCGAGCATGCGCCCACCGTTCCACCGACCGCGGCGATGGCCGAGGTCGCAAGGTTTGGAATGATGCTCCAAGCCACCGTGGCGCAGATTTCGATGAGGCGGAGAGCGGTACGGGTCGCAACTGCTGCACCGAGGCGGTTTTCCCGTAGCTTGGACCATGGAGCCGCAGCCTGAACATAGGCGTTCGCAGCCGACCAGAGCGCGCGGGTCTCCGCTGCTGCGTGTCGAAACTCCCTCGCCTCGTGATGGGCGCGGATCGCCGCCACACGCTCCTTGACTGTCGCGGCGAGCGCGCGCTCGGCCCCACCCAGCTCGCCACCTTCGGGTACGCGTCCGTCGAAGGCTTTCTGCGTGAAGCGCGTCACTCGCTGGACAAGGTTGCCGAACACATCGGCGAGGTCCTTGTTTACGTCCGCCGCGAACCGCGTCGCCCGGAAGTCGACATCTGCGCTTTCGGGCGCGTTCGCGATCAGCCACCAGCGCCATAAGTCGGAAGGAAGAGCGTTGAGCGCCGCCTCGCAGGACAGGCCGCGCCCTTGGCTCGTCGAGAATTTGCCGCCCTCATGCGTGAGCCAATGGAACCCCTTAACCACGTCGACCGTGCGCCAGGGCTCTCCGGAGCCGAGCAAGGTGCCCGGGAAACTGACGGTGTGGAACGGCACGTTGTCCTTGCCGAGGAACTGAATGTAGCGACTTGCGCATGCGGCATCACCCCACCACCATTCCCGCCAGTCGCGGCCTCGGGTGTCGGCCCAGTCCTGCGTGGCGGCAATGTATGCGATCGGTGCGTCGAACCAGACGTAAAAGACCTTGCCCTCGAAGCCCGGCCGCGGCACCGGGACGCCCCAGGCGAGATCGCGGGTGATACAGCGGTCCTTCAGGTCAGCGGTCAGCCAGCTTCGGGCGAGGGAAACGACGAAGGGCGGCCAGCCCGAACGCGTATCCAGCCAACCGTTCAGCCGATCGACGAGCGCCGACTGGCGCAAGAACAGATGGCGGCTCTCACGTAGCTCTAGCCGGGCGTCGCCGGAGAGGGCCGAGCGTGGCCCGATCAGGTCGACCGGGTCGAGTAAGGTGCCGCAGGTGTCACACTGATCGCCTCGAGCCTCGGCCGCGCCGCAGTGAGGACAGGTGCCCAGCACGTAGCGGTCGGGCAAGTAACGCCCGTCCGTGGGCGACCAGACTTGCGGCACGATCCGCTCGTCGATCAGCCCAGCCGCATCGAGCTGGCGGTAGAAATGCTGAGTGAGCGCATGGTTGCTGTGGGAAGACGAGCGGCCGAAATAGTCAAAGCTCAGCCCGAAACGGCGATATACGTCGGCCTGACGGTCGTGCTCGCGATCGCAGAAATCGCGGGGGCCGACACCGGCTCGGGCGGCTGCGATCTCGGTGGGGGGTACCGTGCTCGTCGGTCGCGCAGATGAAGAGCACCTCGCTGCCGATCTGGCGGTGGAAGCGAGCGTGAACGTCGGCAGGCAGGAGGGAGCCGATGAGATTGCCGAGGTGTTTGGCGCCGCTGACATAGGGCAGCGCACTGGTAATGAGGATGCGGCGTGACATGGGGAGCGTCCACTTCGAGAGGATGCACCGAACCCGCTAATGAAAAAGCCCTCCCGCGCGGCACGGAAGGGCTGGGTTCGGCGCTCTTGCCTCTATCGCGCTGACGCGCGTCACCCTCTCCGGCCGGACCTCGTGCGGTCGGGCCTGGTCATTCGCGGGATGTGGGCGAAAACCGGACGCATCAGGAATGATTATCGTGCTCGCTCCCAGCGATCAAGGGAGCTCCGCGTTCGCTAGAGGCCCTGTCCGCTTTCAGTCCCGTTGCGGAGTCCCCCTCATCTCGCTACGCCCTGAACCGAGCGGATGTTGCGACCGAGCGAACCAAATGCGGGCGGCGAACGTGATCGACCTCGACGGTGTCAAAGCGGTTGCGCAGCGGGCTGCGATCGATGCTGGCCGTGCAGTTGTAGGGCATTGGGGTTCTTATCGAACGGATGTGCGCGACAAGGGGGTATCCGATGTCGTCAGCGCTGCCGACCTTGCGTCAGATCGCATTATTTCGGCAACGATACGCGCCGCATTTCCCGATCACCGCATTCTTTCTGAAGAAGACGCCCAAACTGGCACCTGCGACTACTCTGGACCGCTATGGATCGTTGATCCAATCGACGGGACTGCAAATTACGTCAGGGGCCACCCTTATTTCGGCATCTCCGTTGCGTTTGCGCTTGATGGTGTCGTGATGGCGGGATGCGTACATGCGCCGGCATTGGCTGAAACCTTCGTGGCGACAAAGGACGGCGGCGCAACCCTAAATGGCGCGCCAATCAGGACGTCGGCGCCGAATGGTCTCATCCGGTCTGTGGTGAGCACGGGCTTTCCGCATGACACGTCCGACATCGAGAGGCCCTTGCGACGGATGAGGACTCTTTTGCAATGCTGCCAGGATGTTCGACGGTCCGCCTCGCCCGTGCTCGACATCGCCTATGTCGCCATGGGACGTCTCGATGCTCATACGGAAACGCTGTTTCCCTGGGACGTAGCGGCAGCGGGCCTCATCGCGAAAGAAGCCGGAGCTCAACGGGGCAACCTTGAGGTCGTTCCGACCACCATTCCCCCCGATCTCTTTGGCGGTGAAGTCATGTTCAGCGCCCCTTCGATCTTTCGAGAGCTTATGGCCGTATTGGCGTGAACGTCATCGGGTGCGAGGCCAGCGTCAGCCCGACCTCGTCCTTCCATCACGGCGTGCAGCATCATCTCGCCCGGTACTCGCCGACGGAGCAATTTCGCCACATCGGCACCGATGGCAGCTACGAGACCAGTAAGCCTGCTCCAGATCTCTATTTGCTGACGTCAGAACGGCTGACACTTGCGTCGAAACATTGCCTTGCATTGAAACGCGGCCAAAAGGGCGCCCGTTCGGCGGCGGCTGGAATGATGGCGATCATGATTCCGGATATCTCGCCGCTGCCGAGCGCGAGCACGAGCGCGTCTATCGCGCCTATGTGAAGGGCCTGATCGAGGAGGACGCGCTTGAGCGCGAGCTGCCGCCTCTGAAAGCCGAGCGCGACCGGCTGCGCGCCGAGCTTGCGGCCGCCGAACAGCCGCCGCAGATCGTGACGCTGCACCCGGCGACGGTGAGGCACTACCTCGCGTCGATCGAGCGCCTCGAGGTGGCTGTCGCGGCAGGCGAGGAGCAGGGCGGCGAAGCCAAGGCCGCGCTGCGCGACCTGATCAGGACCGTAACGATCCAGCCCGCGCCGACTGGCGAAGCGCCGCAGATCGATGTGCTTGGCGAATTGTCGGCACTCATCGGAGGTGCCCACTTCCCGACGAAACGGTCGGGGGGGCGATGGTAGCGGGAGAGGGACTTTGAAATTTGGCATAAGTAGCTGAAATAAAAGCGGTGTCCTTTGATGTTTTCCATTCGAGGCCATCAGAAAGGCCAACTTTTCTCGCGCCTGCCCGTGAACGCTACTGAACGATCCTGCGGCGATATGGACAGATTGTCGCAGCTACAGCAATTCGTTGATAGCGTCGGCGTCGGCCTCCTCGCGCAGCCCTTTGAAGGAAGCGTGCCGCAACTTGCCGTCCTCGGTCCAGACGCGAAACACGACCTCGGCCACCAGAGGGGGCTTGATCCATCCGGCCTCTTTGCGGCTCGGTAGCGCCCGCTGAAAAAATCGGCCTATGCCGCTTCGATCAAAACGGGAATGCCTTTGCGGAGCGAGTTGCTGACCATGCAGCTTTCCTTCGCCTTTTCGATGAGCAGGCGAGGATCGGTTCCGTCAGTCAGCTCGCAAGCTACCGACATTGACGCGGAAGTCGTGAGCAGGGGCGCGCCCTCCAGGGACACCGTCACCGAGACAGCTAGGCTGCGAATGCTGACGCCCAACTCCTGAGCCACATATCGCAGGTCATTGCAGAAGCACCCCCCGAGGGCGAGCGCAAGCATCTGCGCACCGTTGAAGCCGAAACCCATGCCACCGGCCTTTCCCTCTGGCCGATCTATTATGACGGTGTGGTTGCCGGCCCAGCCCAGCGCAGCCTCAGTCCCCGCGACGTTGCGAAGTTCAACGGTGACGGTTCCCATCGTCCGAAAACCTCTAGCGACAGTCGTAAAGGAGGGATGCGCTATGAAACCCGGAATACCAAGGCCGCGTCCGCATCTTCCGCAGTCCCTGGAACGAAGCATGCCGCAGTTTGCTGGCTGTCCCAAGTGGGAGCGTTGGGCTTTACACCCAACCCTCATCGTCGTCGTGCCGGGCTTCCCACTTTTCGATAGCTTCGATGAGGCTGATCATCTCGATCTCCTCAGGTGAGCCCGCTGCTGGGATGCCGAGTTCAGTCACACGCTGGGCTGCTCTCTCATAGTCGTCGACGCATCGAACGATGGCGCGCCGGGGATCCGCGTCGGTTGCACGGCTGGGCGAGAGGAATGAAAACACCAGTCCCTCCTATTTTTCGACAGGCGCGGTCAGACTCGTTTCGTAGGCCACCATTGCAGCGGATATATCGAGGAAGGCGGCTTTGTCGCGTTCGTCGTCAGGCACATCGGCGAGCGACTTCAACCGCGCGACAGCTTGCTGATACCGGTCCTCATCCTCGATCATCATGAAATGCTCCATTTTTCGGATCGAACGCTTCCGCTAAAGCAGCATTCCGCTGGAACGAGCGGCGGTTTCAAACGCCGACCGTGCGGCAGCAGTTGACCCTTGCCCCTTCATCGCGGCCATGCACGAGAGCACCGCGCTTTGCCACGCGTGATCCCCGCCATGACCTTTCCACGACAAGAGAAATTCCGCCGCTCGCTCGACGTTGAACACGGCGAAGCATTCGCCGGCCTTCGGCGTGGCGACATAGACCGGCGATGAGAACCAATGCAGCGGCATAATGCCAATACGCCGCAGGCTGCAGAATCGTTCCGACTGAAGTTCAAAGCGCAAACTATCGGAAACCTTTTGCGGACGATGGGCGTTCTCGCTCCGCCGAGCGCGGAGCCTTTCATGTTCCATACTTCCCCTGACTTTTCGGTCGTCACCACGAACTGGCGCACGCGTCCACCTACAGGGCCTGAGCTGCAGAGAGCGCTGGCCAGGCTCCTGCCGCATGGCGATTTCCAAGACATGCTCTCTCACGAAATGAATCGCTCTGCGACTTATGTGGAGTGGTGCTTGAAAAGCGAAGCTATCGTGCCAGCATGCCTGCTCGCGGCGGCCCTTCGCCTCATCAACCATCGACAAGCGCAGCCTGTGGATCGCTCAATGCGAAGGGCAGCAGGGCTTATATAACGCCCTCGATCAGGCCTAGTTTTTGAGCCTCGTTTGCTTCGATATACCAATTTTCAGGTGCTAACCGCAGCACCTGTTCCATAGTGACGGACGAGCCCGCGATGAGGTTCTGAAAGCCCTCGTTCTGGATCTGAATGGAGTGCTCGATCTCGTTCAGTTTCGCTTTGAGATTCGCGATGCACATGGTTAGCGGTCCGTCTAGGAGGACATTGGCCTGCAACTTGCGCTCGTGGATCATGAGGCGGGTGCCCCGTGTTAGGTAGCGGTTTGGTCGAGCGAAAAAGCTCATGAAGGTCGCGCCGGCAGAGTAGATCGCCGCCTTGCCGAGGAAGACGAAACGACGGTTCGGCTCTTGCTCGCTGTGGAACCGAATGTCCTCTCCCATCATGCGCGCGACTTCGGGGTCGCCGCCGAGAGTACTGAGCTCGATTACGACGATGCCTTCCAGTGGAGCCGTCATCAGTCGATCGCGGAAGAACGCATACATGACGTTATCCACGGTGCCCGCCAGCAGGATCGGCGGGTTCATGAAATCATGGGGCTGCAATGGCCGGAAGAGATGGGACTGAGCTTCGTTCGAGTTCGATGGCAGGCTCATAGAGGGACCTTAAATGCTTAGGGTGCCTGGAAACTCGATTGCTCGTGCGTCTGTTCCGCTGGGTGGGTTGAGCAGCGCCAGCGGGACTAGCGGCTAACACGGAACACTCGAAAGGCAGCGTTCGCTTCGATCCCATGGTCGGGCGGCCGGCAGGCCGCCTGCCGCAGACAACTGGGAGCCTGCCATTGAACAGTGAGAAGCTCCGTTAGACAATTATTGATGAGCGCGATGCTCAGCGTTTCGTTTCCGAGTTTCCGCTGCCTTCTTCGCGGATGCGGAGCGCTCAACTGCCGTCCTGGACCCGGACGCCTCACCGCCCTTTTCTCCACCCTTATGCGCTGCTGGATGGCCCGTGCTCTTACCTCGGCCAGAGCCGCCGGCCTTCTTGCCTCCGCCATCGTCCTTGTTGACCGTAGCCCAAGCGCGCCGCTCAGCCTCCTTTTCTGAGACGCCCCGCTTTTCGTAGCCCTCGGCGATATGGTCCGCCTTGCGCTCTTGCTTGTCGGTATATTTCGATTTGTCACCGCGAGGCATTGGATAACTCCTTTCATTCACCCAGCCGGCCTAAGCGCATAAGCCCGAAACCTCGATCTGCTCGCTGAGTTCCTCGGCTACCAGCAGCGTATGCCCGAGCAGGCTGGCCGGTCAGAAGCCGGGCGGCAAAAATCAGGCGGAACTGACAGCCAAGCACCCCGTTCAACCAAACGGGGGCAGCAATGGAGGTTCCGATGCGTGATGGACAGGGCAATAAGCTTTCCCCCGAAGAGCAGCAGAAGGTTCGATCAATCCAAGGTGCGCCCGATCAGGATTCGTTAAGCGGCGTCTCGATCGACCCCAACGCCGGTAAGGACACTGGTGACGCTGACAAGTCGCCGCCGCCAGTGAAGCCGGGTGAGAAGCCCGCTGCGGGGCCCGGCGAATGACAAGGAGGCTCCCTTGAGCATTGCCAGCGATAATTAGTATCAAGCCGCCGTCCATCGGGCAGCCGCACCTGAGCGACGCTCTAACCTATTCTGAGCGAGGAACATCAGCGCCTAGTCGGCGAAATCAGAGAATGGGATGAGACGGCTCATAGCCGATGATGGCGAAGCTCTCCGACTGGATGCATTTGATCTTGAGCCAGTCGCCGCCCCGGCCTGATCGGTGGGAGTCGATCGGCGCTTGGCGATGATGCCTTCCACTCCTAGCTCGCAGGCGTGCTTCAGAAACGCGGAGCCCTCGGCGTCGATCTCCTCGCTCAGGCAGATCGACGCATGCGGTTGCACCGCCAGCACAACGCAACTCCACAACGCAACACTTTGCGAACGGATGGGGGGCTAGAGGGTTCCGAGAACGTTTTCGATCGACTCCGGGCCACCGCATCCGAAGCCATCGCGATTTCAGGCAGGAAGGGAAATGTACGAGCTTCTCGCGAAATCAGAAATTGTGCTGATAGAGGCCCTGAATGCCGCTTGCACGGCCGCCCGCGAGCGCTGGAGAGCGGACCCGTCGGAAGACAACTTGCGGAAGTATCGACGGACACTTGCAAGCCTGACGGACTTTATGAAGCGCACGAAGCGTATCGCCTGAGCGCAGCTACCGGTTAAAACCGACGACGCGGCAGCTCCAGCCGGCAAAGGCTAATCGAATGCGATGCCGATAGAAGTGTCGTCGCGCCATTTCACCTGCGCAGGCACTTGGTGGCCAATAATTTTCGCACTGACCAGCACGCGGCCACAAATTTCCGCGCCTGCCGGAACTCGCAACATAGCGCCACCTTGGGAGACGTCTCGGATTATGCAGCTATAGACAGCACCGGCTTCTGTGGTCAGCTTGGCCATTTCGACCATCCGTTGACGACTATGGGCACGTGACCATGGGTTCAATATAAGCCAATCTATCTCAGGTTAGCGCACGGCAATCCGATACAGCTCTATTGGTGCGGTAGGAGGGTTAGGCCATGCCTGCGCGCGAAGATTTGTGTATTTGGCTCTTCCTTATTGGGATGGTCGCCATGGTGGTGTTTATCACTCTCATATCGCCAGCCGGTAATAGCCCCGTGCTGCGCTCATCCCAGCGCGTCTCAACGGTCGAAAAACCGGTGAAGCAACCGTTCCGCTAGCGGATCGTCCGCCCCCTCGCGGAAGGCAAGCCACAGGGCATTATATACGAGCCTAGCGTGTTCCGATGGCTGTTCATCCGGCGCGATCAGCCGAGCCACCCGTCCCCAAACATAGTCAACCGCAGCCTGCAGCTCGGCTCGAACATTAGAATCTGAGAGAAGCGAGATAGGCATAGCGATTGAGACGCCTTCTCGGGCCAATCCTCTGTAAAAAAGGTGAACCAGAAGCATTCATTTTTAGCTTCCGCTCGCTTTGGGGATAACTAGGCGATGTTGCGGGGGGGCGTCGGCGGGGTCTTCGAAGCAAAGGTCCACCATACTTCGGTTGCCGGCTTGCCCGTCAGGTCAACCCACGCAACGAAACGAGTCGCCAACGGACTGTGGCCGGAATCGTTCCGCCAAGCCCGGTTGAGGGATGCTGGTTTAGCTGCGAGGCTGCACCGCCTGCGAACGGAGGGAAAGATGCGGATCGATCTAGCGACCATCTCTGAAGTGATAGTTCGGGAGGATGTCGGCGGCGGTCTGGTCATTGGCCAAACGCGGCGGGGGGAGGAGTTCGAGATTTTCCTGGGCGAGAGCGCGCTAGAGGAGCTGGAGAGCTTGTTGGCTGCCGTAAGGATGCCATCAGGCTGCCCCTCAAGGACCAACTAGGTAGGGCAGGAACCGCGAGTGCTCTCGGGCAGTTGGCTGCGAATTAAGGGAGACGCAGCCATGCCATTCGAACACGTTACGACGCCTCTGAAGCCGCGCGGCTCGCGGGAACGAAGTGCCTATCGTATCGCCACGCTTGACGAGTACGACGCAGCGACCGAGCGCGTTCGTGAGCTGGCGGATTATCCCGAGGGAACACCACAAGCCGATGAACTGGCGAGGCTCGTCCGGGCCATCATGGAGTGGGACGAGGCTCACGATGACGCTACCTCATGGCAATAGCGCTAGGGAGGCCGACATGCCCTTGTATCGCTTTATCACCAGCAACACCGGTGACCATGCCGTCGAGATTGAATGCCCTGATGACAAGGCCGCGCGGCAGGAAGCGAGAAAAGCCTTAGCAGAAGCCGCCCACGATGCGCTGGTGGATGCGGATGCATCTGAGATGTCGATGACCGTGGAAACGGAGGGTCGGGTTATTTACCAGGCCAGATTTTCATTTGCTGCAAGCGAAGTGAACTGAAACCTCCGCCGCCACGTATGGGGCGACGGAGGCCGGAAGGCTTTACTGCAGGCGTTGATGGCATGGCACTAAAAGTCGGACACCCCAACGAGCATATAGCGCCCTGGCGCGGTTTTCTGCCGTCTCGCTGAGGAGACGCAATGGCACAGATCTTGACGGTTGGTAGGATCGGTTCCGGATGGGGCTTTCGTGATGTCACAGGCGCGGAATATGCTCATTCAGAAGACATCGTTTTCGTTGTAGAAGCAGCCGAACGGATGGGCCGCCGTCTCGGCGGGCGCGTCTCACTCACGCCCGAGGCCGAGAAACATTATAAGTTAGCGAAGGCAACGCAGGCCGCTCAGGCAGACATGCAACGTCCGCCGCAGTTTGGCTTTCGGGGGCTAGCTTGGCGCCTTGCTCGATGGCGGAAGCGCTAGTGGAAAGCAAGATGGGCGCGCGGGGACTACGCGCCTTGCTGCTCGCAACGCCATCCGTCAAATGCTGACGCGCTGACAGTCAGCCTGTCGCTAAATCTCGGAGCTTCTGTATCGAGCAACAGCGCGTCGGGTCAGGTCGTCTTCGTCTTCCGCGACGGCGACGAGGGGCGCGATGATATAGGCAAGCCGCGCACGGGCTTGTTCCGGATCGCAATCCGGTAGTGTCGACTTGATTTCCGTCCAAGCCGCATCCAACGCAGCCTGTGCCCGCGCAAGCTCAACGGGGTCCGTGAGCGATGAGAATGGCATATCGCCCTCCTTTGAGCGCCAAAAACCGCCTAAAATCTAAGCGATCCGCTCGAAGTGACAAGAGCAGCGGGAAAACAAAAAGGCCCCACCAACCGGAGCTGACGGGCCAAGTATTCCGTGTTTGCCGGAGGAGTAACGCGACGGTTCGACAGCGTTTCCCTTCCGTAGGGGGGCGGCGCGACCGCGCATCTTGCACCGGCTTAGATAGGGCTGATATTGTCTAAGAACCCTCTATCAATGCGATTAAGGACGCATGCCGACCGACGACCGAGGCGAACGCCTTCAGATAATGCTCTCCCAAGATGAGCTGCGCGCAATTGAGAACTGGCGTTTCGCCAAACGCATGCCAAGTCGCGCGGCTGCCGTGCGGGAACTCCTGCGGCGGGGGTTGACGGCCGAGGGCTTCGACCTCGCGGGAGAGGGGGTCCAATCCAGGCAGTTCGGCATCGTCGACACAGGCGGCTCTGACGCCTCGTCCGACGAAAGCCTGCTTAAAGGGTGACGGTTTCGACGCTTGCGGTCCGAGAACGAAGGTCTGCTACCTGTTCACGCCTAGTGCGTTTCGATGCGCTGCCAGCGGGACAATCAAGGCGCCGACGACAGTCGCCCACTGCGGCACGTACAGATCGTGGGCCGGAATGTCAGCTATAGACTGTTGCCGACATTCTAGCGAGACGAAAAAGCCCGCCAGCCTAGGCTGACGGGGCAGGCTGAGGATTTCTGTTTGGCAAGAATGGCCAATGGAACGCGCATACTTTTTAGCGGTTCCCCGGTCTTCGTCCTGCCTAGTGTCCCGAAGCGGGAGGATCGCCACCACAGGAGCTGAATGGGTCGTCAGCGCTTAACTCCACAACTGAACGAGTCCCGCACGGGCCGTGTCCAGAATCGTTCCGGCTTCATTCGAACTGATGAATGGGAGCCAAGCGGAACAACCTAAGCTCAAGGTCGTTCGAGATTCGAAGTGGAACTCCATAAAATGACGCAAGTGCTCACCGTGCACCAGGCCGGAAAGGAATGGGTCGCACGCGATGTGACCGGTGCAGGCTACGGTCAATCAACAGACTTGTTCGACACAATCGAGGCCGCCGAGCGCATGGCGCGGAAATTAGGCGCTACCGTCAACTTGAGCCGCGAAGCGCAAAATCATCTATTCATCCTTGGAGCCCGAAAATCCCCATCCCCCTGAGCCAAAAGTGAGAAGGGCCCAACCCCGATCGCGCTCAGCGTTGCTGAACCCTTCCGGGGCTGTGACAAGACCGATCGTGCGCCCTCTGCAACGGCCCGTCTCAGTGCATGAGGTCGAGGAGACGTGCGCTGCCCTACCTGCCACCCAATTCCTGCCGCGATCACCATTCCCGTGCTGACGAAGGCGCAGAGAAGAACAAATTCCACAGGGAGGCTCCGGCAAGGCATCGTGGATCTCCAACGCCTGCGACTGAGCTTGGTTCTGATGGAACGCTGTTCTTTGCACACGGTTGAATGCTCAGTGAGTGCGTAGCGTGAGGTGTCGCCATGGTTGCGATCTGGAGAGCCCCCCAGCCCGCTCGGAGGCCAAGACCCGTTAAGCGGGCCCTCTACACCGAGAAATGTCAGGACGAGGACGGCAATCTCGTGAATATCATAGTCTGGCGGGATTGGCCGGGGTCATCGCTTACATCGTATACGCTGGAAGACGGCTCGCCGGTCCATTACGAGGACGAGTGCCACTTCGCCACGACCAGCGGGAAGATGCTGACGCGGTTCGAGGAATAACCGGAACCCAGAGGCCTGCTGACAATTAAGGCGGCCGACGTTCCCTCGGCCCTGTTGCTCGGGCTCTCAGGGCGGTAGCGGTGCATTCGTAGATTATGCTTCGGACTGCAAGCCTGCGCCTCTCTTGCGGTTGCGCCGCTCGATAGAGGCGGTTCCAAACTGAATCGATCTTATCGACGTAGCAGTCGCAAAATTCTTTCGGAGGAACTTCCGGTTGAAGCAATGGCATTGCCTCACACTGAGAGGCGGTCTTAGTGCGGCTTTGCCCTTGCAGCACCAGCCAGCTGCCAATCGACCCCGCGCCCGCGAGCAGGATCACCGCCAACATTTTGAGTATCCAATGCACAGCCTAACCCGGATGATCGCCTGCAGATCAGATTGTAGACATCCAAACGTTGCAACCTAGCGTACGTTCCCGAACAAGTCGCGCAATATGGGACCGGAAGCAGAGCTTCACCGCTGCCAATAGCGCTCTAGCCTTTCTCGATCAGATCCTCCTCGTTGAGCGCTCGAGCTGCTGGTCACACTCTTGGACCAGTGCTCAATGCTTCGCCAGCTCATTTGGAACGACGAAGGCGACATAATGGGCTCGGCACCCCGACCGTAGGCGCAATGAAAAAAGCCCCGCCAGCGGCGCTGACGGGGCTATCTGCGAAGGCGGGCTACTGAATAACCTGTACGATGCGCCTGGTGGTGGGCTCGACGACCACGGGCGTTCCATTAACGACCGTGTACCGATACGTCCCCGCCCCGAACTCGGTCGGGACTGCCCGATATGTGACGCCGCTTTCGGGCAAGATAGCGCCGACGCGAGCGCTCTCGCCGTAGGTGTAGGACGGGACCTCGTTCGTCATAACATAGGTGCGGAAACGCGGCATCATCTCCGCGGAGATGGCGCTTGCATCGCCGCCGCCGCTGGATACCGACGTTCCTCCGTCGCTGGCAGCCGGCCCTCCGCTACCGGAAGAGCCGCCGACGGCTCCACCCGCCGAGCTACCGGCGGCCCCGCCGGCCGCTCCGCCCCCAGCACCGCCGGATCCTGAACCACCCGCACCTTGCGCATAGGCGAGGGCCGGAAGCATCGCGACGGCAGCAACAAGAATGATCTTACGCATCGGTCGATCTCCTGATTGACCCCAGTTGAGAGTAAAACTGAAGCGAGCCGAGCAGTGTTCCTTCGAATGCCGGAGTGGGCGGCAGGCTTCAGTCGCCGGCTTAACGTCGCCGGACTACCAGCACAGGCACGATGAGAGTTTCCGTCTGGCACATTCGGCCGCATTGATGCGACGCTGTCAGTAACCCAAACCCGCACAGATTTTATCCGCGACGCCGTTGAGCGGGAACTAAAACGTCGGGAGCGCCTCGCCAGTGCGAGGGCGAAGCTCAACAGTAGTCGATACTCAGAAGGTCTAACTCAGCCTCCGGAGGCTCGCTCCGGTCGCCCTGACGGGCCGCGGATGGAGGGGGAACGAAAAGCCCCGCTAGCTCAGGCCAATGGGGCAGTCCGAGGACTTCTGTCTGGCAAGACAGGCCGATGAAACTACCGGTATCGAACAACGTTTCAGGTACTAAATCTGGGATGGATCGATCCGCAGGTTCTCGTCGCGATGCTCGCCGCCGAGCGTTGCCGCCCAAGCCGCCGCAGCCGCTCCCACTAGCAGTGCAGCCGCGGTCAGGAAGGCGGTCAGGACTGCTATCTTGCGTGCACGCTCGGCCGCCTGCTTGGCGGTTTCCTTGGCCTGCGAGAGGCGGGCATAAGCGTCGTCGATACGCTTCTGCGCATCCTGTTCGCTGATGCCGGACCGCGCGGCGAGCCGGGAGGCCAGATAATCCCGGTCGGTCTGCTCGATCTTACCATTCTTTAACGCGCTAACGAAGATCCGGGAGGCTTCGTCACGCTCCTGGGCGGTTGGCGGCTGCTGACCGCTGGCGCGCATGACATTGTCGAGCGCCATCGCGAGCGGATCGACATTCTGCGAAACGAGCGAGGCCACGCCCGAGCTTGCATTGGCGACGCCGCTGACCGCGGTCTTGGCTGCGCCGAACAGCGACGATGTCGCGACGACGGTGATCAGAAGTGCCCCGGTCGCCCATACGAGCAAGCCATGGGTAGCGTCGCGCACCTTGCGCTCCTCGCCATTCGCATCGAAGCTCGGCTGGCGCATCCGCCCAGCGAGATAGCCGCCGGCCATGGTCGCCGAGGCCATGACCCAGAGCGCCCAAAGCCCAGCGGAGACGGCCAACGCCGTTGCGCTGGAGCTCTTCTCGAAATCGGCGGAGACCATGGACAGGCCGATCGCCGAGCCGAAGACCGTCATGATGGTCGAGATGGCCGTCGCGATGACCGCGCCGCCGAGGATTGGGCCCCAATGCACATAGGAGCGGTTCTCCTTGTTGACAGTCACGGGAGCGACGACGACGTCTGTTCCAGACATGGACATGGCGAATTCCTATCGAAGACCGAGGAACGACAGGATGGCCAGGACCACCACGATTAAGCCGACGATATAAATGACACCGTTCATGGTCGCCTCCTTGATACAGCTCTGTTGCAACTGTCTGTCGCGGACAGTTTCCGGGTCCGTCATGATACAAAATGCTCCGCCGATCCCCGGCGGCGGAGCGGTCGATCACCAGCGATGGTGGCGATATCGGCGATGCCGGCGGCGATAGTAACCGGGCGGAGGCCCGCGCCGGTGACGCCAATAGTGTCTAGGGCCTCGCCCGTGGGCATGTGGCGGCGGGCCGCGGCGCACCGGCCTGTGACCATGGTATTGCGAGAATTCAGCGTCAGCTGAATCGATCACCTCGACGACATCCGGCGCCAGCGTCGCAGAGCTTGCGGGCTGAATGGCGAGAGCGCTGCCGCTAGCGGCAGCAATGGACGCTCCGAATAACGTCAGAATGAATGATCTGCGATCCATAATTCAATCCTTTGGCGAGAGGCAGCGCCTAGCGCGGCACCTTTGCCTAAATAAAGAAGCCGGGGCTGAGCCCGGCTTCGATTGCGTCGATCACTCGATGATCTGAATGATCTTCCGGCTGGAAGGCTCGACCAGCACGACGTGGTTGTCGGTATAGACGTAGCTGTATTTGCTGACGCTCGTGCCCCAATCGGCGGGTGCCGTACGAAGCTCAACGTCGGCGGGAAGGGTAGCGCCGACCGTGACCTTCTCCTTGATCATGACCGGCTTCACCTTTTCCTTGACCACGTATTCCCTAATCTTGGTTCGTTCGGGCTGGCTGATCGTGACGGTCGTGCTCTGAGCAAACGCAGCCGAGCTCGCGACGAGAGCGGACGCAGCGACCATTCCGAGAATAGTACGGTTCATGTTGGTTCCTCCGCTTGCGCACACGATTGTGCGATGAGTCTGAAACTCATCCGCCGAGGTGCCTGTTCCAAATTCTTCTAATTAAAGGAAGCGCTGTATTCCAGCGGCTATAGCGTTGAAAGGATTCGCGTAATTTGCGGGAACTGCTACGCTTTTAGAAGCTTTCTAATATCTGAGGCATGGCACCGCCTTAGCGTCGCTCAGAATGGGCCGGCTCGATCGAAACTCGCACTTCGGTCGAGCCATTTTTTTGAGATGGCGCAGCCCAGGGATTGTGCCTGTCGTCAGCTCATCGGCCGTTTGGCGCGCTTGCCCCGATATGGCACCTCATGTCGGTCTTCAAATGGTGGCTGTGACATTAGCTACGCTGCGATTTCAGCGGCGGATTTGCCGTTCCTGAAAGCGACGGATCGCTCTATGCGCGAGTTCGGTCGGGTCGCCCGATCGCTCAATTGCAAGCGACACGACCACATACACCATCCGCCTGCGTTGCCGTTCTCGCTCCGCAGAGGGAATGCCGCCTTCGACGTAACTCCAGGCAATTTCCGTCGCCCTCTCTGCTCGTGCAATTTCCTTCGGGTCCTCAAGGATGGCAAACGGGTTGGGTTTGGTCATCGTTCGCCCTTCGGTTCGCAGAACTCGCGCATTCTGGACGCGCTGCAACAGCAAGGTTCCCGTCCGCAGAAATGGGGGCCGCGCGCGACTAGCAGGTCGGCAACAAGTCCTAACAGGCTCGTGCCGCAATAAAATATGACTGGTTGGGCATTGCGTTGTGGGCTGGATCGGCCTGCTGGAACTCGGTCACTCCGAGACGGTTTGACGGCCATCACCAACTGGAGGATGTGCAATGGTCGCACAAGAAAAGACGCTCGATGATCTGTTCCTGGATACGCTGAAGGACATTTACTACGCAGAGAAGCAGATCCTCAGGACCCTGCCGAAGATGGCCAAGGCGGCCCAGTCGCCCGAGCTCAAAAAGGCCTTCGAGACGCATCGCGACGAGACCGAAGGTCATGTGGAGCGTCTCACAGAGGTCTTCGAACTCATCGGCAAGGCGCCGCGCGGGAAAACCTGCGACGCAATCCTGGGCATCATCGAAGAAGGCAAGGGCATCATCGAGGAGTTCGAGGGCAGCCCGGCGCTCGATGCCGGCCTTGTCGCCGCAGCGCAGGCTGTCGAGCATTACGAGATGGCGCGCTACGGCACGCTTAAGGCTTGGGCACAGCAGCTCGGCCATCAAGAAGCAGTGGCGCTGCTGGATCAGACGCTCGGCGAGGAAACCAAAACCGACAAGCTGCTTTCGCAGCTCGGCCTCACTGCGACCAACAAGAAGGCGGCCTGACTATCACTTGGCGTCGCGCGAGAGCGTGGCGCCATACCGCTGAAGAAAGCAGTCATAGCTATGAGTTACGAGCACATCGTTCATAAAGGCAGCAAGGCGTCCCTGTTCACACGAATGGCGCAGGCGGTATCGACCTGGACGGGCAAGCCGGTCACCTTCGTCGCGGCCGTAGCGCTAATTCTTCTTTGGGGCGTCTCCGGTCCGATTTTCGCGTTCAATGACACGTGGCAGCTGGTCATCAACACGTCGACCACGATCATCACTTTTTTGATGGTCTTCATTATCCAGAATAGCCAGAACCGCGATACGGCTGCGATGCAAATCAAGCTCGACGAGCTGATCACTAAGGTGGATGGTGCTCGGCAAGAGCTTCTGGATCTGGAGGAGTTGGACGAGAGCCAGCTCGAAAAGATTCGGGAGGAGTTTTGCGCACGCGCATCAAAGGCGCGGGGCAACCCTCCTGAGTGCTCCTGATCTGGCGTTGATCTACGGCGGATCATCGATATGTCAGATAACACCAGCATCGATCGGCTAAATCTGGCTCAGCTCGAACGTGCCCAGGTACTGGCCGAGCGCTTGGTCTCGATCTGCCTCGCACGGCAGGAGCGCATCGTTACGGCCGAGTCGTGCACTGCGGGGTTGCTGGGGCAAACACTATCGTGCTGCTTCGGAGCCGCTAGGGCCTTCGAAGGCGGCTTTCTGACTTACACGAAGCAAGCCAAATCGAAGATGTTAGGTGTTTCGGCTGATCTCTTGAGGACCCATACCGCCGTTCATCGCCGAGTGGCCCAGGCTATGGCAGAAGGCGCCTTAGAGCGAGTTCCAGGCACCATTTCACTCGCGGTTACCGGCGTGACCGGCGATGCTGCGGATGAAGACAGGAACCCAATTGGCCGCGTGATTATGGCCTGTTCGACCAAACTAGGGTCACGCACGCTGCACTGCGAGTTTGGGCGCCTGCCCCCTCCAACGCTGGATCAGTTAGCAGTGTCGGTAACGCTCGCCTTGGCGCTGCAGCAGTTGGGCGACGAAAGCGCCGGAAGGCTGTTCGGAGATTAGGTCCTGTCTCAGTGGGCATTACTTGCAGCAAAATGGCCTCGGTTTCCCGAGGCCATAATGTATTAGTGGGGGTCAAACGACCGGCGGACGATAAGGCCCCGCGTTCTCGTCAAATCGACTCCAACCCTCAGCACGATACTCAGCCTCCCGCGCGGTACGATCGACCGGCGTTGCTCCATCGAGGATGGCCTGAACCGTCGCCTCATGCTCAGGCGCGCTGCGGACGGACACGACCGATCCGCCTCGGCGAACCGTCTCGGCATAGTAGTGGGCCTCGTCTTCGTCGTGGCCTTCCTTCACGAAGGAGCCTACAAGTCCCCCGGCGGCCGCACCGGCAATGGCGCCAGCGGCGGTCGAGGCGAGCCAGCCTGCGGCGACGACCGGACCGATTCCTGGGATGGCGAGCAAGCCAATTCCGGCGAGCAGGCCGGCGGCGCCGCCGATACCAGCGCCAATTCCGGCACCTTCACCCGCGTTGGTCTCGCCGGTCTCGCCGTCACGGCCGACGACGCTTATGTCGTTGCTCGACACGCCTGCCGCTTCAAGCTGCTCCACGACGGAGCGGGCGGTTGCATAGCTGTCGTAGGAACGGGTGATGGTGCGGGTCATTTCGTTCTCCATTTTTCGAGGCGCAAGCGGCCCGGTTCAGTTGCGTGTGATGTTGCCGCGGTAATCCACGGATACGTTGACCTGTTTGCCCGAGTGCGTGGCCTTGCCCTTCCAGACGCCATTGTCGTCCTTCGCCAGGGCGCTAACGTTCGAATAGCCATTTTCTTCGAGGCGGCTCTTGGCCTGGCCTTCGGTGAAGCTGTTGGCACCGGGGAGCGGGGCATTCTTGTCAGCGTCAGCCTTGGGAGCCGGAATCGGCGAGGTCGTGCTCGTCTGAGCGAGAGCGCCGAAGGACATCGAAGCCGCAATTAGCGAAACGAGAATTGTTTTTTTCATTATCCGACACTCCTGATTAGGTGCGGCGTGAGCCGCGAAGTAGGTGTCGAACTTGGAAGAGTACGATCTGTTCCGATTGAGCTCGCTCACCCTTGGAACGCTCTCGTGCCGCAGTCGTTTTGTCAGTCTCGGCCGTTTTGTCAGTCTCGGCCGCGGAGGGACGATGGAACCGGAACGCGTTGACAAGATTGGATCTGGCGACCTTGATCGTGCAGAGATCGAGCTAGTGGACCGCTTGCTCGAAATCATTGCCGCTGAAGGGCTTGTCAAACCGGAGCTTTTAGAGCCTCACGCTACGGTCGATGATATCGGCTTCACGATCGATGACCTCACGCTGATCGGTAATGCAATCGAGCGTGAATACGATTGTGACATGATGCCGGACGAGGCGATGCAGCGCTGCAAAACCGTCCGTGAACTTGTTGAGCTCATGGGCCGCCGAATACAGGGCGCAGCCTCAGGCGAGTGACGCCAATGGGAACCCAAAGCTTTCCGGCCGATTGTATCGCCGCGAAGGAGGCTACCATGGCAGACGACAAGACGAACCGGGGCGCCCAGGACCGCTCGCGCATCAATCTCAGCGAAGACTACGAGGTCCGCTATTGGGCCGACAAGTTCGGGGTTTCGAAAGCGCAGCTCGAAGAGGCCGTTCGCGAGGGTGGCACGTCGGTCGATTCCATGGAAGCCGAGCTTCGGCGCGAAACGCTAAGCAGCGGCGACAAAGGATGAGCGCCGTGCGGATCGAGAGTTTCGAAGACCTTGCTTCGGCACTCAAACGTTTCGAGGAGCTTTTTGGCTCGCTGGACGGCTCAAAGGAAGCGCAGGAATTCCACGAGTTGGCCGAAACCCTGCGAACATTCGAAGACAGGGTGGCGGCCAACCTCAGGGCTCAGCGCTTGAATGCGCGAGGCCTGCTGCCTTTTTTCCCGGTGACATGTCCACAGCCCGCAAACCTGGCATAGCAAAGTGAGTGTGGCGCTAAGGAGACTGCCGGCGTCACGCCTCTTTCTTTAATCTAGCTATCAGCTCGTCCAGCAGTACAACCATAATTTCGAATCGCTCAGCGACCGCTTCCGAGCGGAGCGTTTCTAATTTAGCGATGAGCTGTTCGACCTGGCTGTGTACCCTTGGCTTGTCGGTTGCGCTCATCAATCGCTGTCTCAATGGCTTAGAACAACGGAACATCAGGTGCTCGGTGCAGTTCTCCGAGTCTGCGGCTGGGGTCCCCTCAAATCTGGAGGCTCCCAATGGGATGGTTCACCAAAGACATCGAAACGATGGACGATCTGTTCGTTCACACGCTTCAGGATATATATTACGCGGAAAATCAGATCCGGAAATCGCTGCCCGACATGATCGAGAAGGCGACCGACCCTCAACTCAAAAGCGGGTTTGAGGAGCATCTTCGTCAGACGGAAGGTCATATCCAGCGCCTGAAGCAAGTTTTCAAGCAGCATGGCGCGGAGGAGAAGGGCGTCACCTGCCCCGCGATCGACGGCATTCTTTCTGAAGCAAGTGATATTGCCGGCGACGTAGCCGACAAAAAGGTGCTGGATGCAGCGCTCATCGCTGCCGCACAGGCCGTCGAGCACTATGAGATAACGCGCTATGGGACGCTTGTTGCATGGGCGAAGCAGCTTGGGCGTGAAGACTGCGCTGCGCTCCTGAAGCAGAACCTCGATGAGGAGGCTGCTACGGACGAAAAGCTTACCAAGCTCGCCACCACCGTCATCAACCGCAAAGCGGCTTGAATAGCTTTCGCTACCCGAGCGCTCATTCTCCAGGAGATCAGCAATGGCCATCACCACTCACGCGGATTATCGCGCTGCCGTGGAACGGGCAGCAGCTATAAGCGATGCAGCAGAGCGCTCGGACGAAGCACGTGAGCGGGATCGGTTAGTTTTTGAGATTCGGCAGTGGGACGAAGCTCATAAGGGCGAAAACGCTAACGGGCCTGAGGAGGACCAGAGCCTTCTCAGGCCGGATGATCTTCCGTTTTCAGGACTTCCGGGAAACCTTGGAAAGCTTCACCAGGACTGAATCGGCCAGCGAGGCATATTATGAACCCGGCAGAACCCATGATAACAGGCCGAGAACTTGCCCTCCGCATGAACGCCGCTTTCCCAGGCCTAGACTGGGTGGCGATGCTCATGGAGCAGTCAGGAAGTGCGAGGGATTTTGTCGAGTGGCATCTACAAGAGGAAATGGTGCCGCCAGAAGCGGTGCTCGCGGCCGCTGGGAAGCTGCTCTCCGAAGCCAGCGCACAGCATCGCTAGAGGCTCACCACAATCCAAACGTATGAGGAGCTCGTCCTAGAGGTTATCCGGCCGTCATGAGATGTCGGGCCAGCCTCGCCCCGTCTCGCTTCGCCTGCGCCGCTCCATCGGCGTAGGAAGCGCCGGCCGGCAGGTCGAGCGCCACGCAGGTTCCCACCGGCATTTCGACTTGATCTTCGTTGAGAGCGAGGCAAAGGCGATTTAGCGCTACGATCAGCATTCCCGGAGAAGCCGTTTTGAACGTCGCGTGAGGGTTGACCAAGGCGCGAAAGCCTTCGCGCATCGCTTCTCGATCATTGGCCGCGATGGCGTTAGTGATGTCTCTGAACTTCATTCGCAAACCTGCCATCCATATTGCGTGCCGCTAAGCTGCTCGGCCCGCCCGTCCTCATCGCCTAGCCCGTTGTCGTCGCGCTCGCCCTCGTCCTCGCACTGGGCTCCCTCGTCCTCGCAGACGGCTTCCTGATCGGCGCCGTTTTCAAGGTCGCAATCGCCATCCAGCGCGTCGAGCACAGCAACTAGAGCCTCCACTACAGCGCCAAGCCGGCGCCGCATGCTCAGCATCGCCTGCGTCCGCTCGGCCAGGGTCTGCGCAACCTGCGTCAGGATCGAACTGACTTCATCGCGCTCGGCAGCCGAAAGGTCGAATGGCTCCGGGCCAAATGGCCCATCGAATGCCATATGGCAATCAATTGCCTTCATTCCAACAGTTTGGCATGCAGCGGCAATGACGAAATGGCGCAGGTCTACAACGTTCATCGCATGCCCCCCAACATCCGCTTGGCATGGCTGAAAATGGCAATCATGCCGCGTTCTGCGTCATCCATATCCCTCGGCTCATCGGGTTCGATAAGGTCGAGATGGTCCCCGTCCGCCTCAAGCATGACAGCCATGATGGCCAGCAGCCCGGCCGGGGTGGTCGGTTCCGTTCGATAGACATCTCCCAGTGCGGTCATGGCCGGGAGATAGACCAGATCGACGGCGGCGTCGGACGCCTCGCCATCCTCAATATCGCAGGCTGCCAGGTAGGCATCCCACAGCGGGCGCCAACGCTCGATCGCGGCGAAGACAGGATCGGGGTGCGTCATCATCGGCGCGGCTCCAGCGGAATCGCGCAGCGCCTGATGACCAATTCACCGTCCACATAGACGACCGGCAGATGGCCATAGAACGAGAAGGGAGGGAGGCTGACGGGCTTCACGCCATACGAGCGCTTCGGCTTGCCCTTGCCGCGCTGGCGGTTGATGCGGATCGGGCTCATTGGCTAGCTCTCCTCAGATATCGGATGCAGGCTTCGTTGATGGATTCGAGCGCGTAGAGGTCGGGTTCGTCCTTCGCGAGAAGCAGCGCAGCGAGGACGCCCGCCGGGCTGTTTGGCTCGGGCGTGTGATGCCAGAGCAGGTCCAAGGGCGGCCCGTAGGTCTCCGCCGTCAGAGCCGTCCAGTCCTCGTGAGGCGCGCGCTTCGTAAACTCCACGTTCTGGCGGCGGTACTCTGCAATCAGTTCGGCAAGCGGGTCTGCCGCTGCGCTCTCTTTTTGAGGCTCGGGCATGCGAGAGCACTCCTCTAAGAAGGGAGGGGTTTCGGGTTCAGCGAATGGCAGGGGCGTGGCGTTCGGCAGCGGAAGCTTCGGCCGCAAGAACGGCGATGTCCGAAAGGGATTCGGACAGGTAGGCGGCATGGGACACGATCAGCCAACCGCGCCAGTTGGCCTCGGTGCGGTTTGCCGGGTGGCGCGTCTCGGCCGCATCTCGTGCATCGCGGGCGAGTGAAACCAGCGTTCCGGTGATTTCGCCCAGCAAGCCGGAGTATCGGCTGTAAGCCATCAGGTCGGCGGCGGCGCGGAGAATGGCCGCAATCTCGAAAAGCTCTGAATGGCTCCTCAGGGCCAAATCGCCCTTGGTCAGTAGATGCTCGGAAAGGTCGATTTCGGGCAAGCCTTCGGCGTTTGCCTGAGCGGTGGCGCTCGACATTGGATCTTCTCCAGCGATGTTGAAGGCGATGGGGTTAGGCGGCTTTCGCGATGCCGAAGACGCCTTCCGAAAGACGTTCGGCAAAGTCGCGAGCAAGGATGGCCAGCGCGTCGATGCGTTGGGTTGAAGCTACTTGCTGGGCCGTCATCCCGGCTCGGTCCAGGTTGCAACCTTCCTCGACGATGATGGCCAGCAACTCGGCCACGGTGGCGGCGTCGCGGTCTGCGTCGTGGCCGCTACCATCATAGCGGTTGGGCTTAGCTCCCTTCGTCATAGGTCATTCCTTCCCAGCGTCGATAAGCTCTAACGCTTGCTCGGCCGCGTCCATGTCCTCGGTATCGAAGAGGGTCGCTTCATCCTGTAAAAGCAGGTGCAAGCGCTGGCGGCGCTCGTCCTCACACTTCGTCGGCGTGAGCCTGACATGACGGGCAATTTGATCGCCCAGCACGCCCATATCGCGGGCAAACTGAAAGAGGGCGCCGCCGGCAGTGGTGTGGTTGCTGCCTTCCATGAACCAAGGCTGAAAGGCTAAGCCGTCGATGACGGCGGTGGCGACGCGCAGCGCGTTGAATAGCAAGCGCAGGTCTTCATGCGGCACTGCCGCCAAGTGCCTGTGCCGTTCCGAGAATACGGGCTCAGCCATGGGCCTTCACCGCCCTCGACTGCCTCAGCAACTCGCTGATGCAGCGGTGCATGTCGCGCAGCCGATCAGCTACGGCGTCTATGGCGGTTCCGAGCGCGTTCCGATGGGCATCGCACTCGATGGCATGCGTCGCCATCGATGCGGCCTCGGCCCGGAAGATGGTTTCGTGAAGGTGGTTCGTTGCTTCGAGCAGCGTGGAGGGAAGGCGGGACATCTTGGGTTCCCTGTTGATATTAAAATTTACTAGTTAACTATGATCCATGATGGGCCTTGCCGTCAATAGCCTTCTATGAAAAAATCCTAGCGTACTGGAAAAGAGGATGGCTATGCTCACAACGGGCAATCAGTTGCGCGCCGCTCGATCACTGGTCGACATGGGGCAAGGCGCCCTGGCGGAGGCGGCAGGCGTGAATATCAACACCATCAGCAGCATGGAGAAGCGCGGTGCCAACACGCTCTCTAGCGGGTTGGATGTCATCCGTAAGGTTCAGGCTGCTCTAGAGGCGGCCGGCGTAGAGTTCCTGAACCATGGCCAGCCAGGCGTCAGGCTGGCGAAGCCGGCCGACACCTCGCGCGCGATGCGCGATCAGATCGAGGCCAGCGCTACCGAAGCGCGCTCACAAGCGGCCAGTGCCGCCGACGAAGCCATGAGCGATATGGACGCGACCAAGCAGGAAAAGGCTGATCGCCGCGGCGCGCTGACAGGCGAACCGGCAATGGTGGAGAAGGCGCGCGACAAAGGACGCCCCCGAAAGTGAACCAGCTTCTCATGAGGATTGAATGAGCAACGATCGAACTACCCGCCGCCCAACCAGCGCGCGCGACAAGGCGGAAGCTCTGTTCAAAGCGAAAGCGCCGACAGTGGCAGCGCCAGCGGAGAAGCGGACGGTTCTGCCTGGCGCTAAGGAGATGGTGACGCTCCGGATCGACAGCGAAGCTCTCGCTTACTTCCAGGACGGTGGCCCTGGCTGGCAGGACCGTACCAACGCTGCTCTCCGCAAGGCATTGCCTGCCCCAGTAGATAAGGGTCTCAGGCCTGACAAACTCAATTCGTCGAACGACGGTTGAACGATATCGTCGGGCACGGCCTATGGTCATAAGCCGGCCATCGAACGGCCGGCCGCGAAACGCAAGCGACGCCGCGCTTGAGAATGGGGAGCGAATTGAGCGAAGCCGCAAAATTCGCGGTTGGCAGCTCACCAAAAGGCGCCGCTAGCGCTGCACGCTCGAAGGCCAAGTACAACATTTAGATGAGAATAAAGAAGCAGCGAACGCCCGCGAACGTCAGTGAACAGTTCTACTAACTATCTGATTTTATTGTATTTTACGTCTGTTGCGGTATGATATTCGGCATGTCGAGGCGCCGCGCCTCGCGGAGCCGAAGCCATGTTCCCAGAGTATGTAGCTTTAAAAACTGAGAAAGGTTTGCCCGAGGCTATCGCCCAGGCAGCGGAAAGCCAGCGCACGACCGCAAGTGAGTTCATGCGGCAAGCAATCCGCAAGGCCATCGTGGCAAACGGCATCAGCCTTCCGCCTTACCCCGATCAGCGCATCGGCCGGAAGACACGCTGATGGCGACGGGCAACATCATCAGCGGGCCGGAGGTGGTCGAGTTCGTCTCTGCTCGGACGGGGGTTGCCCATCCCTATCCGCTTTCGTCTCTCGGCTTTGAGCGCGACGGCAAGCTGACGGCGGGGTTCGTCTTCTCGTTCTTCACCGGCCCCGATGTCCATGTCTCGGTGGCGGCCAATGGGGAATTGCCGCGGTCCCTAATGCGAGTGGCGGGACAATATGTCTTCAACCAGCTCGGCTGCATCCGCGTCACCTTCAAGACGGAACAGCCTCGCGTAGTCGCGATGGCGAAGCGGCTTGGCGGTCAGCTTGAAGCCCGCTGCCGCAACCTCTTTGGCGAGGGCCGCGACGGCTACGTTATCGGCATCCTGAAAGACGAGTGGAAGCACCCCGCGCCCGCTCAGGAAGGCAAGGGGGAATAGTCCATGGTCTCCAGCCCGAAAACTCCGCCGCCGCCCGATCCAGTCGCTACCGCCGCCGCTCAAGGCGGCGCGAACCGCGACACGGCCATCACCCAGCAGGCGATGAACTTCGTCAATCAGGTCGGTCCCGATGGGAGCCTGACCTATGACAAGATCGGGGAAGACACCTTCACGGACAGCTTGACCGGGAAGGCTTATACAATCCCTCGGTATCAATCGACGCAAACGCTCTCGGAGAGTGGACAGCGCCTCAAGGGCATCAACGATCAGACGCAGGAAAACATCGCGACGATTGGGCGCGACCAGTCCTCGCGCATCGGAACGCTGCTCAGCAACCCCGTCAACCTGAACAATGATGCGGTCGAAGGTCGGCTCAATGAGCTAGCGTCCAAGCGCCTCGATCCTCAGTTCGCGAGGGACGAGGAGGCCTTGCGGACGCGCTTGGCTAATCAGGGCATCGGCATTGGATCGGCCGCCTACAATAGCGAGATGGAGCGCCTCTCGCAGGCGAGGACTGATGCTCGCAACCAACTCTTGCTGAGCGGCCGGGGGCAGGCGATCCAGGAAATCCTCACGGAGCGAAACCAGCCCCTGAACGAGATAACCGCGCTCCTTTCGGGTTCGCAGGTTTCGCAGCCGAACTTCGTCAACACGCCCCAGACGCAGCTTGCCGGCACGGATTACCAGGGCGCGGTCTATAACTCGTACCAAGGCGCGCTCAAGTCTGCCGAGATGAAGCAGCAAAGCCAGAACGCGATGCTCGGGGGGCTTTTCGGCCTCGCTGGCACGCTCGGCGGTTCCTACCTCCGCGGACCTTTCTCGCAGTCGGATAGGCGCTCGAAAACGGATATCGAGCCGGTCGACAGGCTGGATAACGGCCTCACGGTCTATCGCTACCGTTTCAAGATCGGCGGCCCATTCCAGATCGGCCTCATGGCGGATGAAGTTGAGGAGGTTAAGCCCCACGCGGTCGCGACCTTGCCCAACGGATTCGATGGCGTCGACTATCTGGAGGCGACCCGATGAGCGTCGAGCCGGTTATGTCGGATCAGGCGTTTTACGAGATGCCTGGGCACATCGCGGATGAGGTTGCCGCCCAGCCGTGGGTGCAGGGCCGGGAGCTTCGCTTCTACAGCAAGGGCGATACTGAATTTGTCCGGCGTGTTCTCCGCGAGGAATACGGGGTTCCGGTCTATGAGCAGGTGTTCCGGTTCATTCACCGGCTCGACAATACGCGGGCTGGTTGGATCGCCTTGCAGAATGTCACTCCGACCGGAGAAGCCGAACTAGTCGCGCTGATGGATCGCGGCCTTTGGCATCGCTCGCTGGTGATGTTCATCGCGCACTGGATCTTCTGTGACCTGAAGGTGCGCCGGCTCGTGCTCCGCATTCCAGAGCATGACGGCAAGTCTCAAGATTACGCCCGGCGCCTGGGCTTTCGATACGAAGGCCGCGCTCGCGAGTATTTCCCCAACGGCCAGGACGCTTCGGTGTGGATCATGTTCGCACGCGATTGCCGTTGGCTGCCCCATGGAGGGCCGAACTGATGGCCGAGATCACCCAGCCTTTCTTTGTTGGGGCGAATGGCGAGCGCCTTTCGGAAGACGCGATCAAACAGCGCCGCCGGATGGCTGAAGCGCTGATGAAGTCGGGCTCGGATTACAGTCCCGTCCAACATTGGGCGCAGGGCCTAGCTCGCGTCGCTGACGCGCTTGTCGGTGGCTATGAGATGGGCCAGCTCGACAAGGCCGATCGAGCAGGGCGGGTTGAGCAGACCGGGCGCAATGCCATCCTCATGGGCGGCGATATCGCCAGCCCCACGACCACGCCCGCGCCAGGCGCCATCCTCGGGACGGCTTCCCCGAATGCGGACACAGGAAGCGCCCTTCCGACCTCCCTCAATGCGACGGAGAGCGGCGGCAACTGGCAGGCCCAGAATGACGCGGTTGGTGCAGGCGGTGCGGTCGGTCACTTCGGCCGCGCTCAATTTGGACAAGCTCGCTTGCAGGAAGCCGCCAACGCAGGCGCGATCCCGCAGGGGACGACGCCGCAGATGTTCATGAAATCTCCAGAGCTGCAAAAGGCCGCGGAGAACTGGCACTTCGGGGATATTGACCAGACCATTCGCGCCAACGGCTTTGACAAGATGATAGGGCAGCCCATCAACGGTGTGCCGATCACGCTGGGCGGCATGCGAGCGGTGGCGCACCTGGGCGGCAATCGCGGCCTTCAGCGCTTCATCGAGACGGGCGGCCGATACAATCCGGCTGATCGCAACGGCACGTCGCTGATGGACTATTTCACCACACACGGCGGCAACATGCGGACGGCCCAGGCGGACATGCCGGCACCGGGCGCGGTCCCCGTCGAGCTTGCAACCGGACAGGCCGGCTTCGCTATCCCGCCAGGGGGCGAAGACCCGGCCAGCCTTCGCGCGCAGGCCCGCGATCTGCAAATGTCGGATTGGGCGGGAGCCAAGCGCCTCATGGATCGCGCGGCGGCGCTGGAGGCTTCGCCGCCGTCGAGCGTCCCCTTCGCCGCCAATGAGGCGGAGGTTCAGCGCCTAGAGGCACAGATGCAGCCGCGGGTTGATGCCCAAGTGGCTGCACAGAACCCGGTTGATCTCCCGACAGGGGCAGAGGTCCAGCCACTGGCCCCGGTCTTCCAATCGGAAGGCGCGAGCCAGCCTTGGATGGGCTCGGCTTTGCCTCCGTCTGCTTCACCTCGCGAAGCCATCTCTCGCGCCCTTGCGAAGACGCAGACGCTCCCGCCTGCTCGTCCGACTGATCTTGCGATGCCACAAGCGGACCTGCCCGCTCCCGGCGCCGTCCAGGCTATGGGGCAGTCGCCGCAGGCTTATCCGCTCGCTAACACCGCAGACCCGACCTTGGACAATGCCGGCATCCTCTCTGGCCTTGTTGCCAGCGAGGAGCATCGGAAAGGCCTGCCGAGTGGCGCCGGCATCATGAACCCATTTTCCGCCATCGCTTCGGCTCTGATGGCAAATGGCGGCACGGTTGCGCCGGCCGCGAGCCCAGGCGTCCAGAACGTTGCCCGAGCGCTGACGCAGAGCCGGGCGCCCGCTGCATCGGAAGCGGTCGCGCAGGCCGCCAGCGCACCGGGCAATGTCCCTACAGGCGCCCCCGCTGCCGTCGCGCCGCAGGCGGTTGCCCAGCAGGGGATGAGCCCGCGTCTCCAGGCTGCCTATGCAACGATGAACTCGCCATATGCGAGCCAGGGCGAAAAGACGATTGCGAGCATCGTCATTCAGCAGTCCGTGAAAGGGACGGACTTCGAAACCGTCACCCGGCCTGATGGCTCGGTCTATCGCGTGCCGAAGACGGGCAGCGGCGCGCCGACGCAGGTTTTCGGGCCGCAGTCCAAGCCGGAGGAGCGAACCGGCAACGCCAAGGAATATGACATCTACACGCGCCAGGAGGAGGCGGCCGGCCGCAAGCCGGACACGTTCACGAATTGGGAGCGCGCGAACAAGCGGGCCGGCGCAGCCTCGGTCAACGTGGGTGGCGGGTCGGATAAGCAAATCTTCGACACGTTCTCTTACAACACGAAGGAAGCTCGCGCAGCCGCAGACGGTCTGGCGGCCATTCGCGAGGCACGCGGCGCGCTGAACGGGGTTGGCGGCGCCATCACCGGAGCAGGCGCGGAGGCCAAGCTTGGCCTTCAGAAGATCGGCGCAGCCCTGGGCGTCGCCAACTCGGAATCCATCGTCAACACGGAGACCTTCCGAGCTGCAATCCAGCCGCAGGTTGCCGCGGTGCTGAAGGCGACAGTCGGGAGCGCCAATATCTCGAACTCGGATCGCGAGTTCGCGGAAAGGGCTTCGGGCGGGTCCATCACGCTCGATGAAAAGTCCATCCGGCGCTTGCTCGATATCATGGAGCGCGCTGGCGAAGCCCGAGTGCAGCTCCACCAGGAACAGTTGGATTCAGTCTACCCGGATGCTGAGCAGCACCGGAAAGAGCGGGCGCTGTTCGGCGTGAAGATGCCGCCTCGCGCAGCCGCTCCGCAGGCTCAGCCGGGCCAGCCCGCGAAGCCGGCCAGCAAGGCGGACTTTGACGCCCTACCTTCCGGGACTCGCTTCATCGACCCGAACGGCCATCCGAGGATCAAGCCATGAGCGATAAGTGGTGGGAAGCCGCCCCGCTGGCCTCACAGGCGCCCGAGCAGTCGGGCGGAGGAGACTGGTGGAGCGCCGCGCCGCTCGCTGACGCGCCGGCCACGGAAGCCCAACCGCAGGCGGTCGCACAAGCGCCGGTCGCGATGGTTCCCGAGTATGACGCCATGGGAAACCCGACTGGCGGCATGGTCGCGGCGCCGTCCCCCGTCACGATGGCCTATGGCGAGCAGATGGGGAAGATTGGCAGCATTGTGGACAAAGGTGTCCGAATGGCAGCCAACGGCCTCACGTTGGGCATGGCCGATCGGTTCGCGGGTGGCATGGACGCTCTAACCGGGCAGGCGCCCAGTTACAGCGCAGGCGTAGATGCGCAGAACGCGCGCACCCAAGCCGTGCGACAGGAGGCGCCAATCCTCGCTGGCGTCGCGGAAGCGGCTGGCGGGCTGGCCGGCGGCGTCGGGCTCATCAAGAACGGCGTCACGTTGGCGGGGCGCGCGGCGAACGCCGGGCTGCTTCCTCGCATCGGTCTCTTCGGGCTGGAAGGCGGCCTCTACGGTGCGGCATCCGGGGCGGGCAATACTTACACCGGAAATGCCAAGGACTACGCTATCAACGCCTTACATGGGGCAGAGCTGGGCGGCGCTATCGGGGCGGGCTTACCCATGGTGGGAACCGCTTCGTCGGGCATCTACAAGGTCGCTCGGGCGCTGATGGGCGACAATGTCGAAGGGGTGGGGCGAGCCGGCTCGGCCGCTTTAAGGGCTGCCGCACAAGCGGATGAAGCCGGCTTGCGCAATTTGCCGAACCTAGGGCCGGAAGCGATGCTGCCCGATGCCGGACCTTCAATGTTAGGCCTTGCGCAGGGCGCCGCAACTGGCAACGGGCCAGGCAAGTCCGCCCTCGTCAATGCGCTCCGTGATCGTGACGCTGACACAAGCCGAAGGTTGGCGACCACAATCGACGGTGCCCTCGGGCCAGCGCCAGTTCCTTCGCAAGTCGAAGCGACAATTGCGGCGCGGAAGGCGGCGCTGTCGCCTGAGTATGAAATCCATCTCACGAACGGCATGGCCGTTGATACGCGCCGCGTGGCCGATCGGTTGGATGAAATGGCGATCAATTTGCGGGGCGACGCGCAGAAGAACGCCTTACGTATCCGCGGCATGCTCAACGTCCATGGCACGCAAGAGCTGGACCCTAATCCGCGAACACTGCTCGAAGTCCGCAAGGCCATCGATGACATGTTCACGGACAACCTCGGCCTCAATGCAAAGCGCGCACTTACTGAGATCCGGCAAGGCGTGAATGATGCGTTGACGCGTAGCGTGCCGGGCATCGGCCATGTCGACGACAGGTTCGCTGAACTGGCGAGACAGTCCGATGCACTGACACGGGGAGGGCAGGTTCTGGATAGCGGCAAGACGGCAATTCGCCCGATCGAGCTAGCACAGGAACTCGAGGGGATGTCGCCCGGTCAGCGCTCGCGCCTGCAACAGGGTACTCGCGCGGAGATCGATCGTCTCCAAGGCGTGCACGTCAACGACTTGAATGCGCTGGAGAAGACGCTAGCGACGCCACGCGATTGGAATAACCAGAAAGCCCGCATCGTCTTCGGAGATGCGGCGGTCGAGAAAGTTATGGAGGCCCTCGCTACGAACCGCACCTTCCGCAACACCATGCAGAAAGTCGTCGAAGGCTCCCGCACCGCTCCGACATCAGCGGCAGCCAAATCCCTGGAGGCCAGCGACGGACCCGGCCTCGAGGTCACGATGACTGGCTTGGCAACTTCGGGGCTCAGGGCCGTAGCCAAGGCGCTTATAGGCGCGGGATCAGAAGCGACGAAGGAACAGGTCACACGGCTGATGGCAAACCCTGCCTATGAGCGGATTGCGACGGCCTTGATAGACGGGGCGCAGCGCACCAACCAAGGCGCCTCGGCGCTCAGTCGAGCAATCGGTCAGCCCGCATATCTCGGCGCTTCCGCGCCTGCCAGCGGTCGTAGATGAAGCCGTAGGCCAGACAGACGGCAATCCAGATCGCGAAAGCGACATGGCGGTTTTCAAATAGGCCGAACCACAGATGAACCAGCCAGGTCGTCACCAAGCCAAGCACCGTGACGGCGACGAATTGAAGGAATGGGCTCATGACGGAGGAATCTGCGGCGAAACGGCTCCAGCGTCAATGTGACTTGACGTGCATGGCTATGAGCTCCGCCGCCGTTGCGTGGGCAATGAGACAAAGGTTGGTTGGATGACTGTCACTGAAAATGCAGTGCCGAAGCAGCGAGGTGCGCCGTTCAAGCCTGGGCAGTCGGGCAACCCGGCCGGCAAACCCAAGGGGGCGCGCAACAAGACCACGCTCGCCATGGAGGCCATCTTGGAAGCCGACGCCGAAGGGCTGACGAGGAAGCTGCTCGCGCTCGCCAATGGTGGCGACATGACCGCGATGCGCATCTGCATGGATAGGCTCTATCCGGCGCGCCGCGACCGTGCCGTGACCTTTGCCCTTCCGAAGATCGACAAAGCGGAAGACCTGACGAAGGCCACTCAGGCAATCATGGAAGCCGTTTCGACCGGAGAGCTAACGCCGTTGGAGGCTGACGCGGTGAGCCGCACGGTCGAAGCTCATGTGAAGGCGATCGAGGTGACGGACCTCGTGCGCCGGATCGAGGCATTGGAAGTAAAGCCATGAGCATTTTGGCGGGGGGATTAAAACCGACTTCGCCCGCATTTCCATGGGCTTGCTGATACAGTACGAAGGGGCGGGAACATGAACCTGCGGACACGCATCGCAAAGCTGGAAAGCGCGTTCCGTCATTCCTGGCAACCGATCATCGCCTTTGCCTCATCGCAAGAGGAAGCCCAACAGATCGTTGACGAGGAGCGGAGGCGGCGGGGGCTTTCGGGCGCCCAGCTTGTCCCAACCATCTGCGTGACAGGGAGCATCAGCCGATGAGCATCGCCGCACGACTTGCAAAGCTTGAGCAGCGATTCAGCCCCGCCCGCAGTCATGTCCTGTTCGGGCATAGCCGGGACGAAGTGCATGCCCAGCGGAAAGCCATGATCGATGCGGGCAAGGCATCGGAGCACGATGACTTCGTGATGTTCGTCACCATCCTAGAGGCGCGTCCGCAATGAGCACCGCAGGAATCCGCCAGCGCGTCGCAAAGCTGGAGAGCATGAAGGATGCCGGCGCGGCCCGTCAGCATGTCATCGAGGCCCGATCCGAGGATGAGGCGGATCGCAAGCAGGCGGAGCTGATCGCATCTGGCACAGCGCGTCCGAATGACCTCTTTGTGGTGATCCGCCGCTTCGCCCTTACGGACCTCGCAGCATGAAGCACCGCGACCTCACGAGACGCATTGAAGCGTTGGAGGAAAAGGCTGCGGCCAAGGCGCCTTACCGCCAGCCGGAAACGCACGTCATCCACGGCGACTCGCGACAGGATCGAGAGCTTGCGGCTCAACGCATGATCGATCGTGGCGAGGCCCATCCGGGCGATATCTTCTTCATGGTGATTTCTAGCGGGGAAAAGCTCTCCTAAACGCAAAAGTTGGTTGTATTGTTGGGCTTGTCTCGACAAGGCGATTGGCCTGGGCCGAACTCATAGGACTGCGCGCTCGATACCGCAGGGCAGAACAGGAGAACGGCTGCGCCAAAAAGGAAATTTCGAGAACTGTTCAGAGGGGCAACCGCTGCGGTCGTTATCTAGCTCCGCTTGGAATGACTACGGGGGGGCGCGCTCTTTAACTTGCGGAAGTCCAGATAGCGGCCTTTTACAACCTGAGCCGTAAAAAATGCGCTCGCCAGATCAATAGGCAATGGCGCGCTCCTCGGCGCCGGGACGGGTGCTGAGACTTCTCGCTTTTGGTATTTTGTCGGGTCGTTTTTGATCTTGCTCATCAGTTTGATTTGAGAGTTCCCTCAATCTCCCGTCTCGTCATCCGAGCCTTACATAGGTCGCGCTTTCGCCGAGCCGCGCCGCCCAGCGCCGTAGTTGTAAACTCGGTAGAGCCGTCAGAGTTCACAACGAAGCGTTTCTCCGTTCCGTTTTCGTTCTTTATCCAAATCTTGTTAACAGGGTCTTCAACCGGCCGCCAGTCCAAACATTCGTCAATCGCCGCGAGGGCGTTAGCTACCGCAAGAGCCGATGGATAACGATCAAGCGGGTTCGGCTCCAGACACTTTGCCACCACCCGGCGCAGCTTGACCTGAACGTGCTCGCCAAAGGCTTGCCGATCGGGAAAGGCCCCAGCAGTGATTGCTGCCGCTAGCGCGGGCCGGTCTATGTTTCCGAGGGCGTCATAGAAAGGAGCAAACTGCCGATAGAACTCGTCATTTCCATTGATCATGCGATATAGCGTCAGGCCGATTTGGTAAATGTCGAACCGCAAATCATACGGCGGCCCGCCAACGGCCTCTGGGGGTGCCATCTTCAGATAGAAGCCATTAGGTTGAGCAAAGCCGAGCTGCATTTGTTTCGCTAGCCCGAAATCAGAAAGCAGAGCCTCGCTCCGCTTAGAAAGTAATACATTGTCCGGTTTTATATCGAAATGTATCAGCCCTTTCGAATGTATATTATGAACACCGCAAAGCAATTGGCATCCGAGTCTGATGATTTCCCGCACGGTTAGTCTGCTGGCCGCCATCAGCCCCTTGACCGACCCGCGAATGTAAAATGGCATGGCGATATATACGCTGTCGGCATCCTCGCAGGCGTAATGTATTTGTACCACGTTTTGATGAGCCGTCGCGTAGAGATGCTTGGCCTCGTCAAAGAATTCTGCAGGATCGATAAGATCGGCTTTTGCGATTGTCTTCATGACAATCTCGGCACCCAGTTGGGCGTCGCGAACCAGATGAGTTTTCGAATTTCTGCCGTCGGCGCCTATCTCTCGAATCTCAGCAAAATTTAGCTCCGCCCTTTTGTACGGCCTAAGCATTAACTGCTCCCTTTGCGCACAAAACAGCCTCCCGCTGTTCTTTATTCATCCGGTCCCAGTTTTCTATGCCGGGATCGCTCTCCCCATCAATCATTGGCTTGAGTGCGGCTCGGTCGATACCGAGACGCGATGCGATCGATGAGATATGACCTACATAAAAGGCTTCGAGGTCGCTACTTGCAAAAGCCTCCTTCAGTACGCCTTCTATTTCTATGCGTGGGATAGAAGGATTTTGCGCCGAAGGTTCCGTAGCGCGGATGCCTGCACGAGTGACTTTGTACTCCCTGAGTACGTCAAGCAGGTTGCTCCTAATGTATTTAAGCGCGTCGGGAGTTTCGAATGCCGCTGGTATGACTATCTGCTCGACGTTCACAACGGCCTGAGCCGCGGCGTCATACACAGCAAACGTCACGGCGCTGGGCGCCACTCTGATACCAATTGTTCGCATGATCCCCCCGAAGCACCAATTGATGCTCGCCTCATTGGTACAAAGGATCAAGGCGCAATCTGTGGCTGACGGGATTTTGGAGGGGGACCTACGAAGCGCCGAGAGGTCTGCACTGCCGGCGACTGCCTCAAACCGTCGAACTTCCCCCATGAACCAGAACTTCACCTGGCAGATCTCGGCCATCCCGGATCAAGCGTGACGGACGCGCCATCGGGAGCGTACACCGTGATCCCATTTTGGCCGCCGAAGAACCGCAGGCCGCCGCGGCTACGCTGTGAGCGATGCCGTCGGCGGTGCCATACTCACCCTCGGGACGGAGCCAGAAACTGAAGGCGAGCGATGCCTTGCTGTTGCACTCGATGCGCTTGACCTTCGCCAGTGCTGCCGTACCCCACATGAGGCCGAGCATGGATCTCATTCGGGAGTGAACTGGACGTCAAAGCGCAGGTGGCGTTTTCAGAGTCGTGGGCCGCATTCGTGCGGGCTCGGCTACCACCCCCAATCGTGGCCTCATCAGGGCCAGCCAGCGCCAGCCACTGAGTCATGGCGGGGCTATCTATTCTCCGGAGTGGGCTTCCTGCGCGTAGCCGCAGCCAGAAATTCATCGGAGGATTCCAGCGCGGCCTCAACGATGGGCCGAACGAAGGCGCGCAAATCACGCCGCCACTCCTCCGACGATTGCTCCCAGGTGAACTGGCGCTTTTCACGAGCGCTCTCATGCATGGCCTTGGCTCCTGCCTCGATTGCCAGGTCGATACGCGTTTCTGCCATTGGTGTCCTCCTCTCCGGCTTCCATAGTGTCGGAAATGTCGCGATAGACGCTGGGGGGCGAGCTTGCCACAGACGTGCACCCGAAGAGAGCTCTACGACCTGGTGTGGGCCGAACCGCTTTGGAAGCTGTGCGAGCGGTTCGGCATTTCAGACGTTGCCTTGAAGAAGGCATGCAAGAAATTCGATGTGCCGACGCCACCGCAGGGACATTGGAACAAGGTGCAGGCCGGGAAGAGGACCGTAAAAATTGCGCTGCCCCAAAGAGACCTGGGAAAACCGGAAGTCCTTGTCATCGGCGACTATCAATGGCGGCTGTGGAATGACGAGCCCGACGATTTCGTTCCCGAACTTCCAGATTTCGACGAGGACGAGACCGCCGTGCGCAACCGGGCGCACGCGCTCGTGGGAACAGTCAATATTCCGGATCGCATCACGAGAGCTCATGCCCAAATCGCGACGCTGATTTCTGAAGAACAGAAATTGGTGGAGCAGCAACGGGCGACCGGATTCTCCTGGCCGCGCCCGCGCTTTCAAAGTCCTCTCGACCGAAGGCGCCTGAGAATCGCAAACGGGCTCTTGCTGGCGGGGGAGAGGGCTGGTGCGAAATGGCGCCGCGGCGACAAAGACAAACTGGAATTTGAGGCCACTGTCGGTGAAAAGCGGATCGGGCTCTCGGTACGCAAGGTCACCAAACACTCTTACAAGACGATATCCGGTCGACGCGAGCGAGAGGAGCGCGAAGAGGTCGAGGTCGTGCTTGGGCCATTTCGAGATGAGCGAGAATCGGGCGGTCGGGTCTGGTCCGACACCGAGAGCGGCAAGCTGGAAGCATCGGCCGCGGAAATCCTTACGGAGCTATTTCTTGATGCAGAACTCAGTTACCGCCAAGGGTTGGCAGATCTAAGGGACTGGCGCATCCAACGGCGGGACCTCGCGATAGAGCGAGACCGTCAAGAGCGAGAGCGTATCGAGCGCGAAACCACGGAGCAGCAAGTGGCTCTGGAGCAAGCGCGGGTCAAACGGCTGCTCGATGACGCAGACAATCTCCGAAAGGCATCTGCTATTCGGTCCTATGTTGATCGAGCGGTGCGTGAGTGGGAAAAGCAGCCCGGTAATATCGCTCGCGAGAAGCTGGATGAATGGCGAAGGTGGGCAATTTCCCAGGCTGATCGCATTGATCCGGTCGCCAACGGAAGCTTCGTCCTTTTCGACGAAGACGGTTCCAAATGATGGGGCCGGGCGTGACGCACAAAAACTGCGGTATTGAGCCGAATTTTCGTGCGTCACATTTGCGGTATTGAGCCCCTAAAACGGGGTGCACAAAAACTGAGGTATTGAGCCTATTTTCCGACACCGCCGCTGCTCAAGATGGACACTGGGCTTGGAGCTTCTTCCGCCAGGTGGACACAGTCTGCGGGCTCACTCCGGCGGGCCGCCCGATCTCCCGGTCTGACAAATGCGGGGCCTCGTTCAGCAGTGAAATGACGTCGTGCTGCTTATCGGCGTTGGTGCGCCGATTGGTGCTCGTCGATTTGGCGCAGGCCTCATCCTGTCCATTTTGAGCGGGGGCCTCGTAACGTCGGCGGAGCATCTCGAAATCGCGGCGAAGAGTCATCACGAGCCCGTCTTCCTTCTCCTCGGTCGGGTCGATCCACTGCCGCTCGAACTTATGCTTCTCCCAAGCGAAGCGGGATTCCACGTCGTCCCAAGATTCTGCAGGGCGATTGTGCAGGTCGCGCTCCAGCAGCTCCATTCGCGCGAAGACTTCGAGGTGGTGACGATACTCGCCCTCGACAAACGCGCTTCGGTCATCGTGCAGCTTGTCCCACATCAACGCCTCGGCAAGCAGGCCGGGCAATGTCTGCGGCATCGGCCAGCCCTCGCGAATTGCAGCAACCGCCGCGGGGTCAGCCTTGCTGAGAAAATCCAGCTCGCCAGCGCCCCCCAAATTGCAGGTGAACGCGAACTTCTGCGTACCGCACCAGTCCATGTTGATTTTGCGCTTTGCAAACGGCGCGGCGGCGACGAACAACGCCCGCTCGATTTCCGTCAAAGCGAAAACGGCTGACACATTCCCAAATCGCTCCAGAAGCGCACGACGCCGGTCGGCCCGCCGTTCCTCGCGGGCGGTATTCTTCTCCGCCTGGCTCGCTTGGTAGCCTGGGTGCTTCTCCTCCATCCAATCGTCCATACCGCGAAAAATATCGCGCCAGTCGGACGATGCTGCCGCGGCTGGTTGCGGCTTCGGGGCGCTGTCCATCTTGGACAGAGCTTGGTTGAGCGTCATCCCGGCGCGCTGGGCAATAGCCTCAGCACGAGCGCGGGCGGCAGTCCTCTCGCCCTCGGTTGCACCCGCCGTTATCAGGCGGTGGACCTTGGCGAATTTGTCCATATCCAATTTGGACGCCTGTGCGTGAATCGTCATCGTGCGTCCTCTCAGGCCGAGCGGCGGTTATTGTTGGCGGCGGATGTTTCCTGGCCCTGAGCACGGTAGCTCCCAGCCTGAGCATCGAAACGGCGGGAATCCGTCATGAACCAGAACTTCACTTGGCCCGGATGCCCACAGATCGGCTGCCGCCTGATCTTCTTGGCGATGACCATCGTGCAGCGCTCTTCGAAATCGCGATAAACGACGATTCCGGCATCGGACTTGTTGCGCCAATGAGCCGAGCCCGAAATGTCATAGAGGCCTGGCACAGGCTCTTTGCCGCCGGCCGGATTTGAAATCTTCGTCGGGTGCGCGACCATGAACACGGTGACGCCGTACACCTTCGCGAAGCGCTTGCACTTGCTGATGAGCTGCGAGACGAACTCGGTTTCGGTCATGCCAGCGGGCCGGCCTGCCTCCAGTTCGTTGTAGGGGTCCACGATCAGGCCATTGATGCCCTTGCGCAGGACGGCGGCCTTCGCGCGCTCCAGCACCCAATCAATCGAGGGCGTATGCTCGCCCGAGTCGATGAACACGAATCGGTCGTTAATCCAGCGCATCGCCGTGTGAAGCTGTTCCTCGTCCATGCGGAAGGTCGGACCGTCATGGAAAGGCAGTCCCGTCTTGATCTCGCACAGGTCGATGATGTGGCTTTCGCTTCCGGTCTCCGGGGAGAACACGGCCCAGCGCCAGCCGTGCAGGTCCGACATGGTCGCGGCAGCCTGATCCAACCACCGACTCTTGCCGTGGTTCGGAATGCCGGTCACGACCACGAACTGGCCGGGCAACACCTTAAAGGCCTGATCCAAGTCCCGGCCCATCCCGAGCGAGAAGGGCTTAGGCCCGTCGCCGCGGTAGGTGGCCAACACTTCATCTGAAAAGGTATCGGCGCCATACAGGCCATCAATCGGCCAGGCCTCGGCATTCTCCACGCGAGCCCGGAGCACCTTGGCGCCGTGCGCCATCAGGCATTCGTTGGCGTCCTTCGTCTGCGTCGTCTCATCGGCAGGGAAGGTGACGCGCCAGCATCGATCCTTGCCCAGCCGGCGGGCCAGCTCTTGCGCGAGCAGTTCGCCGGGGCCGTCCATGTCGGTAGCAATCAGGATGCGTCCAGCAGCCTCCAGTTCGGCCGCGTGCGTCGCCAGCGGATCATAGCGCTTGTCCGAGTGCTCGGGCCGGTCGGGAGCGCCGTTCGGGAGGCTGACCACATTGGACAGCCCTGCCTCGATCAAGGCGAGTACGTCCATCTCGCCCTCGACGAAAATCAGATCCTCGCCGGGCTTGATCGCATCGGCGTTGTAAAGCACCGGCTCCGGGTTCTTCTCCTGGCGAAAGTGTTTCTCGTTGTCCCGGTACTTCACATTCCGAAGCGCGCCGGCCCATTCGTATGGGAAGGCGATGCAGGTAGCTTCCGCCTCAATCTGCGGAAACCACTGGCGGGTGAGATAGACGCCCATACGCTCAACGGTCGCGGCGGAGATACCGCGACCAGCGAACCACGCCAGCATCTTGTCGGGGCGTTCGGGGTTCTCGATCCGAACAGGACGATTGAACATGCGGACCTCGCGGACGGGATTGCGCCTGAAGTCGTCGCCCCCGGCGCCGCCGGTCCAGCCGCAGTGGTGGCACTGCCAGCGGACGCGATCAGCGAACACGGTGACGGACAGGCAAGGGTCGGTTTTCTTTTTGCGGAGATGCGAGCAGCGGGGGCAGGTGGCCTTGTGGTTGCCCTGCGCCCATGAGCGGAGCCGGATACCTTCGGCCTTGGCGGTTTCGAGGAAGTCCATGCTCAGCCCCTCCCCATGGTGAACTGGAGGGAATCCGAGCGCTGGGCCGGACGAGCCTTCAGAGCGGCCTCGATCCAGGCGACAGGTTCGGCCGCGTTCTGCTCCTGCGCGTCCTCGATCGTACGCAGCACCTTGCGGGCGTCATCCTTGGCGTCACGCAGCCACTTGCCGATCAGCGTCCGCGCCGGACCAATCGGCTTGCCGGTCATCTCCGTCACGGAAGCGAGCCCTTGCCGGAAGAGCCTCTCCCGCCAATCGGGGAGGGCAGTAACTGCCGTAGGCGAAGCCGGGGCGCTTGCGCCTCTACCGTTAGGTAGAGACTCTTCCGTCTCCGTCTCCGTCTCCGTCTCCGTCTCCATCTGAGAGCGACTTCCCGAACGTGTTTCTACCCTGTTCGGGACACGTTCGGGCTCTGCCCCGGAAATGCCTTCTTCTGCGTCAAAGCGCTTACGGCCGGTCGTCGCATCAGGGCGGCTGCCGTCCTCATTAAAACCGGCATAGCTGCGAAGCTCATCCGGCAGAGGATGGTATTCGCGAGGCCGCTTAGGGCGCTGGTGCCGCACGAAGTTGCGGATGACCCCGTAGGGTCGTCCATCTATGTCGAAGCGGCGAACGCAGTTAGCTGCGGCCAGCTCTTCGAGGAGGCCTGCAACATCCTCCTTTGCCGTTGGCGTGAGGCGCATGTGCAGGCTTAGGGGCTTCCAGCCGAAGACGCCCTGATCGTCCGCCTCGCACCACAGTCCGATCCAGAGCAGCCGGGCGGGATGGCCAAGAGTGACGAATGTTTCATCCGTGAAGATAGCCGGGTGGATTGAGCGGATGCGAGCCATTAGCGCCGCGCCTCCTCAATCATCTCGTCGGTCACGTTTTCCGCGCACCACGAGCACCATTCCGCATGCACAATTAGCGGCACGTCATAGCGGTTGATGGTCATGGTGGTGCCGCGGAACGGCCCCGCCACTTCCTCTGCCCGGCGCTCGATCAGCCCGCGCGAAACCAACGTTTCGAGGATGCGGGGGTGATGGCCGGCAAGGTCGTTGCCAATGGCAATTTGTTCGAAGACCTCAAGGGCGCGCTTACTCAATCTTGCGCACGGATGAGGCTGGCGAGCAGCTTTGGTGCTGGTCATAGTCCTGCCTCGCTGGAGATGAAGCGCAGCCCATCACGCTCGGCCATTTGGCGGGCAAGAGCGGCGGCGGCTTCGGCTGTGTTCGGGGTGGCGGAGTGGCGCCTGACAAGGCGCCCTCCCTGGCTGGTCGCGGCGCACCAGAGGCCCATATCCATGACGACCTCGACGGCGTCGGGAACGCGCTTAGGGGCTCGCACGGCGCGACGGGGAAAGGGAACCACGCTAGTCATCGTGGCTGCCCTCGTCGTCGAGCTGGCGCATCGCCTCGGGCAAGGTGTCCAGCGCCGCCTTGGCAAAGGCCGCGAACTTCCTGACAGAGCGCATCAGGGCCGGCGCGTCACCCATGACGAGATGGTCGCACGCATGATCGAGATGCAGACTGGCATAGGCCAGCGCACCGCCCATGAAGGCGCGGGGGTTGGTCGCGCTATTGATGTCCGCGACTGGAGGAGGCGGCAGGGGGGTGATGCTCGCGCTCATGCCGCCCTCCGCTCGATCACGGTGACAGGCACGCTCAGGACGTAGCGGGCATGGGTTCCGGCATATGGGCCGGCGTGCTCCTCATCGTGGGTTACGACGCCAACACCGCCGCGGCGGAGCTTGAAAACGTAGTGGCTCCAGCGTGGCCCCGGATGGTCGATCGGCGTGCAGCCTTTCGTTCCGGCATTGATGAGGTTGTCCAAGGCCCAGGCGTCGCGCCCCTTGAAAGTCTTGGGCGTGGGATCGCCTTCGATGGCGACGGTGATGCTTTTCAGGTTTGCCATTAGCGTCGGCCCTCCTGCGGCCCGATCGAGGCGAGGCGGAGAACCGTGGCGGCGTGCAGCTCGGAAATGCCGAAACGACGCTGGAGACGATTGACGAGAATTTCGGGGATGGTATCTTCGGAAGGCATTCCGGCCAGGAATGAAGCCTTCGCGAGCCCGGCGCTTCCCCCGCGCCGGGTTTTGCTTTCTAGCTGCATCGATTCACGCCGCCTCCCTCTCGGGGAACTCGTGGCCCGGCAGGGCGTTGATCCAGGCTTGCAGCTCCGTGACCGGAACCAGCGTGCGGCGGCCGAAGCGCTTGGCCTTGATCTTGCCGGCGGCCATCTCAGCGTAAAGCTTGGTTACGCCGATGCCGAGAACCTGCGCGGCCTGCCGGGGGTGGTAGGCTACAGGAACTAGGTGTTTCGGTTGCTCTGGCATTTCATCCTCAGCGGTGATGTTCAGGAGCGGTCACCCGAACGGTGCTGAGAGATTGCCGACGCCGTACGCTGGTCGCACGGCCACTAAATCGCTGAATTAGTGGGCGCTTACTTTTTGGCGTCTCGTTTTTCTAATCTCGCGGCTATCTTCTTGGCCAAGTCGCTGATGATCTCGCGTTCGGCCTCGTCGCGGTGCCGGTTGACAAGCTTCCGCAGAACATCGGTGTCAATGCCATCCTTGCCGGCCAGCTTTACAACGAGAGGGTCAGCCGCCACCTCGTCCCACGTCTTGGCGGCAGACTGGAGCGCGGCCTTTACGAGCGCCATATTTCGTTCGTTCTGTGGTCCGCTTTTCGGCCTGCCGCGCTGTCTGGTCAGACCGAACGCGCCATCAAGGCTTGGGCTTTCCCCCGAAAGAAAGGCTCCCATAGCTTGCGACAGGAATGAAGCGTCTGTCTCGGTGAGATAAACGAACCCACGATCAACATCGCTAAGCCCGTCCTCCAGGCGTTGCGCGATATCGGCCAGCATTTGGCGCGGGGCTTCATTCATCAGGCGGTCTTCGCCTTGATCGGCAGAACAATGGCGCCGCTGCGAAGCACGTCGAGCCGATCGGCCCACCACTGCGCCATTTGCACGCGCTCATCCCAATGCTTGCCGCGGGCATAGGCGCGGCGCACGGCGTCTTGGTCCTGATGGGCTAGCGCGCGCTCGATCGCATCGGATGACCACAGGCCCGATTCGTTCAACAGGGTGGAAGCGCTGGCGCGAAAGCCATGAGGCGTCATCTCGTCTTTGGCATAGCCGATGCGGCGCAGCGCCGCGTTCATCGTGACCTCGGACATCGGCCGGGAGGCCGAGCGAAGGGAAGGGAACAGAAGCGGGCTTCGATCCTGAAATTCTCGCAGCTCTTTGATAATGGCGACGGCCTGCGTCGGTAGCGGCACATGATGTTCGCGCCGCATCTTCATCCGCTTGGCCGGGATGATCCAGACGGCTTCCTCCAGGTCAAACTCGGTCCATTCCGCAAAGCGCAGTTCTCCTGGCCGCTGGAACAGGAGCGCCATGAGCTGGAGCGCGGCGCGCGTGCCGGGCTGGCCCTCGTATGCGTCGATCGCGCGGAGCAGTCCGCCAAGCGCCTTCGCGTCGGTGATGGCGGCTCGGCTTGTTGGCTTAGGAGCAGCAAGGGCGCCGCGCAGGGCCAACGTGGGATCGTTCGCGACCTTGCCGGCGGCAATGGCATATCGAAAGACTTGGCCGATCACAGAGCGGAGCCGCTTCGCCGTTTCGAGGCGGCCCCGCTTTTCGACCTTGCGGAGAACAGCGAGGATTTCGGCAGCGGATATTTCACCGATAGGGCGTCTGCCCAGGTCGTCATTGGCGAAGCCTAGCAGCCAGTCGAATTTTTCCAGTGTGCCATCCGCTTTGCCCTCGCGCGCTTTCTTCTCCCGCAGTTCGGTCGCCAAACTGGCGAAGGTCGCAGCGCGGCTCTCCTGCTTCGCGACCTTGTCGAGGCGCTTCTGTTCGGATGGATCTCGACTGGAGCGTAGATGTTCCTTGGCGGCCTCGCGTGCAGCGCGGGCGGCTTTCAGGTCGACGCCAGGATAAGGCCCGATCGCCAGCTTCTTTTGCTTCCCGTCGAAGCGATAGGCCATGCGCCAGAGCTTGGCGCCGTTCGGCATGATCCACAGTTGCAGGCCGCCGCCGTCCGAAAGCTTCGCCACTTTCGCCTGGGCTTTCGCGTTCTTAATCGCCGTGTCTGTCAGCGGCATGTTGGCCTCGCATCTGATGGCCTCGGGCTCAGGCCAACAGGGAGGCCAACAAATCGGCCGGCTGTCAATGAACGCTGGTGAACGCTACTGACGCCTAAAGACAGCAAAACCGGCCTTTGCGGGGCCGGTCTCGGTCGTCAGTGAACGTCTATGAAAGGGAGTTTGGTAGCGGGAGAGGGACTTGAACCCCCGACACGCGGATTATGATTCCGCTGCTCTAACCAGCTGAGCTACCCCGCCACAGGGTCGAAGCCGGCAAGCCGGCTCGTCTTCGAGGCGCGATATAGGCGTCGTGGCAGGGGTGCGTCAAGCCTTGGATTGCGCGTTATCGGCAGAAGCGTGCTTGCGCAGGCGAACGACCTTGAAATAGCCGCGCCCGACATGGACCGTCTCGTAGCGGTCCGTCGCCTTCGCCCAGTCGGTCAGGCGGCTGACCTTGAAGTCGGAGCTCCAGCCGACTGCCTTCGAGAGCGGCGCGACCGCGCTCCAGAACCGCGCCAGCAGGCCGCCATCGTCGACGAGGCGGCTGGAGATGATGATCTCGCCGCCGGGCTTCAGGACGCGGTCCATCTCGGCCAGGGCCTGCTCTGGATTCGGCACCAGGGTGATGACGAATTGCGCGGTGACGGCGTCGAAGCGCTCATTGCCGAAGCCGAGCCGACAGGCATCCATCACCATCAGCCCGCGGACATGGTCGAGATTCTGGCTCACGACCTTGCGATGAGCGACCTTGAGCATGTCGAGCGAGAGGTCTGCCCCAAGCACGCGCGAGTCCGGCGTGAAATAGGGCAGGGTGAGCCCGGTGCCGACGCCGATCTCGAGGATGTCCGGCCCGCAGGCGCAGGCCGCTTCGACCGCCTCGCGCTGCGGGCGGGCCAGCATGCGCTGATAGATCCGGTCGTAGAATTTAGCCCAGGTCGCGTAGACGCGCTTCTGGCCGTCGAGGTCGTAGGTCACCGGCATGGTCTGGGGTCCGAGCGGAAGAGCGGGCCTGAGCGATCAGGACAGGGCGAGGGCGGCCGGCGCAGGCGCGGCCGGCAGGGCGAGCGGGCGCCGCAGGATGGTGCCGCCGCCGAGAACGCGGGAGCCGGGGCCGGCATCGGCATAGATCACGCAGGCCTGGCCGGGCGAGACGCCCTCCTCGTCGCTGGCGAGCTCGATGCGCAGGCCGTCGGCGTCGCGGAAGAGCCGGGCCTCGCGCGGCGCGCGGGTCGAGCGGACGCGAACGGCGACGTCGAGGCCCTCCGGCGGCAGGGCATCGAGCGAGATCTCGCCGATCCAGTTGAGATCGCGCAGGCGGACCTCGCCCACGCTCAGGGCTTCGCGCGGGCCGACGATGACGCGGGCGTCGTCGGCGTCGAGGCGCAGCACATAGAGCGGCTCGCTTGCGCTGATGCCCAGCCCCTTGCGCTGGCCGACGGTGTAATGGAGCACGCCGTCATGATGGCCGAGGATGCGGCCGTCGAGATGGACGATGTCGCCGGGGCGGGCGGCGCCGGGCTTCAGGCGCTCGATGACATCGGCATAGCGGCCGTTCGGCACGAAGCAGATATCCTGGCTGTCGGGCTTGTCGGCGATGGCGAGGCCGAGCTCGGCTGCGAGCGCGCGGGTCTGCGCCTTGTCGATATGGCCGAGCGGGAAGCGCAGCAGGTCGAGCTGCTCCTGCGTCGTCGCATAGAGGAAATAGCTCTGGTCGCGGCTGGCGTCGGCGGCGCGGAACAGGCCGCGATGACCGTTGCCGAGATCGCGGCTGAGCACGTAATGGCCGGTCGCCAGCGCATCGGCGCCGAGCTCCTTGGCGAGATCGAGCAGGTCGCGGAACTTCACGGTCCTGTTGCACTCGACGCACGGGATCGGCGTCTCGCCGGCAAGGTAGCTCTCGGCGAAGCGCTCGATCACCGCGTCGCGGAAGCGGCTCTCGTAGTCGAGCACGTAATGGGGAATGCCGATCGTCTCGGCGACGCGGCGGGCGTCATGGATGTCCTGCCCGGCGCAGCAGGCGCCGGCGCGGTGAACGGCGGCGCCGTGATCGTAGAGCTGGAGCGTGACGCCGATGACGTCATAGCCCTCGCGCTTGAGCAGGGCCGCGACCACCGAGGAATCGACGCCGCCGGACATCGCCGCGACGACGCGCGTGGCCGCGGGCGGCTTGGCGATGTCGAGGGAATTGCGGAAGGGCGCGGTCATTCTCGGCTGTGTCGTGGCTGGCTCGGGAGGTTCGAAAGGCGGCGTCGGCGCGTCTGCCGGCTCTATACCGGCTTTGCTCCGATGCCGCCAGCCGGATCGGCAAATCCTGCCGGCTTGGGCTTGTGGAGCCGGGCTCGATATTGCCCTCTCCCCGATTGAAGTGGTGCTAAGGCCTTGATTCAGCAAGGGCCGTTTCTGGCTCGCAACTTGCTGGACCGGGTCGGGCGCGTTGTTGCCCGCGTCACGGGACCGTTCATGCCGATCCAGTCTGCGTTCACAAGTCAGGCCACTGCCGAAGCGCCGGTTACCCGGTCGCGCGCCGGTCAAACCGAGCCGCGCGAGGGCGGCGAAGTCTTTGCGTTGCCCGAGACAAAGGCGGCTGCCGCCGGAGAGGCGAAGGCCGGCACGGCAGGGAAGACGGCAGCCTCCTCGGAAGCCGCTGCGGCCAAGGATGCGACGGGCGCGGAGCAGGTCGTCGATCCGGCCAAGGCGAAGGCGCAGCTGGATGTTGCGAAGACAGTGGTCTCGCCGGCTGTGCCGACCTCTTCACCTGTCCAGTCCGGTGCGGCCATGCCGCAGGAACCAAAGACCGACGCGAGCGGGATCGCATTCCTGATCGCGATGGCTGCCGCCCAGACGGGCGCGCAGGCCAAGCCTGCCGGCGAAGGCGAGGCGACTGAAATCGGTGAAGCTGTCGGCGAGACGCAGGACGGTTCGAAGAAGGAGAGCAAGACCGCAGGGGAAGGCGAGGCTGCGGTCGCGGCTCCCGTTCCTGTAGCGGCAACCCAGACCCCAGCTGTGTCGGTCCCGGTCGCGGTTCTGCCTGCGCTGCTGCCGCAGGGCCCGCTCCTGGCTGTCGATGCCGCGGAGGGCGAGGCCGTCGAGTCGATGTCGACCGAGGGGGGCGCGAAGAAGGATATCACACGGGCGCAACTCGCTGCCGCAGCCTCGGGATTGCCTGTCGTCGCCATGCCCGCGACGGAACAGGCGTCGGCCGCAGGCGTCGTCGCCCAGGACGGCAAGACCGCGCCGGGCGTGCATGCGGCCGGAACGGCCGGGCAGGGCGTGAAAGAGCTTGCGGACATCCTGGCCAAGGCCGACCAGCCTGTGGCCGCGAATGGCGCGCCGGCACCCGCCGAGGCCAAGGCACTCGATTCTCTTCAGCAGCAACCGGCAACGCCTTTCGATTTCTCGACCCTGTTGCAGCAGGCGTCCGGAAAAGCCGGGCATGACCGCCTTGTTCAGCCGTTCGATCCCAATGCGGCGTCGGGCACGGCGCCCGGAGCGCCGGGGCAGGGCACGGCGAGCGGCCAGCCGACGCCGATCCATGTCGTGCCGATCGAGATCGGCCTGCGCGCGATGTCGGGCGCGCGGCAGTTCGATATCCGGCTCGATCCCGACGAACTCGGTCGCGTCGACGTCAACCTCTCGATCTCCGACAAGGGCGAGGTCAGCGCGAAGCTGGTCGTCGACCGGGTCGAGACTCTTCACCTCCTGCAGCGCGATGCGCGCACGCTGGAACGCGCCTTCGAGCAGGCGGGCCTGAAGCCGTCCGATGGCGGTGTCGACATCAGCCTGCGCGACCCGTCCGACCAGTCGGCCTTCCGCCAGAACCGCCAGCAGGACGAGGCGCCGCAGCGCCCGCGGCAACCAGGCGGCACTGATCTGGCCGAGGACGCCCCCCTTTCGATCGATCCCGCCCCGCAGCGCCGGCTCATCCGGCTCGGCGGCGTCGATCTCAGCATCTGAACGAGGAATAGCGCCATGGCGGTCTCCGGCACATCAGGCACTTCCGGCTCATCGGGCACCAGCAACAGCACGGTGACCGGCTCCACGAGCGGCATCGCCAACAACTTCGACCAGTTCCTGACGCTGCTGACGACGCAGCTCAAGAACCAGTCGCCGCTGGACCCGCTCGACACCAACCAGTTCACGGCCCAGCTTGTGCAGTTCGCCGGCGTCGAACAGCAGCTCAGGACCAACGAGACACTCGCCTCCCTGCTCAGCCTCAGCGCAGCGGGAACGGCGACGAACGCGGTCGGCTTCATCGGGTCCACGGTGACAGCGGACGGTGCCACGGCACGGCTGCTCGACAGCAAGGCCGATTGGAAGGTCACCATGCCCGCCGCCGGCACGGCGACGATCACGGTCAAGGATTCCAAGGGAAGCGTGGTCCAGACGGAAACCAGGTCGTTCAACGCCGGCGACCAGACCTATAGCTGGAACGGCACGACCTCCACGGGCAGCAAGGCCGCGGATGGCGAATACACCATCACCATCGATGCCAAGAGCGTGGCTGGCGATGCCATCACCGCCAAGACGCAGATCAGCGGCGTGGTCGACGGCGTTGATTTCACCTCGTCGATCCCGATGCTCAAGATCGGGGGGATCAGCATCCCGATCGACAAGGTCAAGAGCGTGGTCCGCGGCGAGTGAGCGGCGGCGAATCAGTCGTGGACATCCGAGGCGATCGTTTTAGCCAATTCTTAAAGCCGCCCGCCTATGCTGCCCTCAGTAGCTCTGTTGAGTTGTGTGAGAGTACCATGACCGAGCCATTGCGACCGCGGGTGAAATACGTGATCGGACCGGACGGAAGTCCGCTGACGATCGCGGATCTCCCGCCGATGAATACCAGGCGCTGGGTCATCCGGCGGAAGGCCGAGGTGGTGGCCGCCGTGCGCGGCGGGCTGCTCAGCCTCGAAGAGGCGTGCCAGCGCTATACGCTGACCGTCGACGAGTTCCTGAGCTGGCAGATGTCGATCGATCAGCATGGCCTCGCCGGCCTGCGGACGACCCGCATCCAGCACTACCGCCAGTAAGAAGCAGAATTTCCGTTTCTTTACAAAGGCGTCGGCCCGAAAGGGCCGGCGCCTTTCGTATTTGCACGGTTCGACTATCCGGAAAGTTTAACGACCCGCTTCCAAAAATTAACCGCCCGCTAACCATGCACTGGGAAAAACTTGCCTAGTGGGTCGGAGCAGGTGCGCCGTCCCTGCGATTCTGTGGGACGGATGACGGCGTGAGCGGCCTGATCGAGCAGTTTGCCAAATTCGGCGCGGCGCGCCTGGCGGCCATGCTGGCCGTCACGCTGGTGCTCGTCGGCTTTTTCGGCTTCGTCATGCTCAAGATGTCCCAGCCGACGATGAGCGTACTGTTCTCGGAACTGGGGAGCCAGGACGTCAGCGCCATCCTCAAGGACCTCGACGCGCGCGGCATCAAGTACGAACTGCGCGGCGACGGCCAGACCGTGCTGGTGCCCAAGGCCGACGTGCCGCGCCTGCGCCTCGACCTTGCCAGCAAGGGCATCCCGGCCGGCGGCGGCGTCGGCTACGAGATCTTCGACAAGGGCGACGCCTTCTCCTCGACCAGCTTCGTCCAGAACATCAACCACCTTCGCGCGCTCGAAGGCGAACTCTCCCGCACCATCCGTTCGATCGGCCGCGTGCAGGCGGCGCGCGTCCATCTCGTCATCCCGGAGCGCCGCCTGTTCGAGCGCGACCGCGAGCCGCCGCGCGCCTCGATCGCGCTCAAGCTCGCGGGCGATCTCGACGCCGCGCAGGTCCGGGCCGTGCGCCATCTCGTCGCCTCGGCCGTCGACGGCCTGAAGCCGGAGCGCGTCTCGATCGTCGACGAGCGCGGCCGGCTGCTCGCCGACGGCGCCCAGACCGACCAGGGCCTGATCGGGCTCGGCATCGAGGAGCGCCAGACCGCGATCGAGAAGCGCATCAAGGGCCAGGTCGAGGATATCGTCGCCAGCGTCGTCGGCCACGGCCGGGCGCGGGTGCAGGTCTCGGCCGCGCTCGACGCCAACCGGGTCGAGAGCCGTTCCGAGAGCTACGATCCGGAAAGCCGGGTGCTGCGCTCCAGCCAGAACCGCACCGAGGCTTCGACCACGACCGAGGGCGGCAACGGCGCGGTCACTGTCGGCAATGAATTGCCGGGCGCGCAGCAGACGCAAGGCGCGCAGCAGAACCAGCGCGAGAATTCCTCGAAGAACGAGGAAGTCGCCAATTACGAGATCTCGCGCACGACCCGCACCGAGGTGCTGGAGGGCGGGCGGGTCAAGAAGCTCTCGGTCGCCGTCCTCGTCGACGGCAACTACACGCGCAGCCCGGCGGGGGAGATGTCCTACCAGCCGCGCAACAACGAGGAGCTGGAACGCATCGGCGAGCTGGTGCGCACCGCCGTCGGCTTCGACCAGGGCCGCGGCGACAAGGTCGAGGTCGTCAACCTGCGCTTCGCCGAGGCTCCGCCGCCCCCGTCCGACCTCACCGAGCAGACGCTGATGCAGCAGCTCACCTCCTTCACCAAGGAGGACCTGATCCGCTTCGCCGAGCTTGCCGTCATCTCGCTGCTCACCGTGATCGTGCTGATGACGGTGGTGCGCCCGCTGCTGAAGCAGGTGCTGGCCGCCGACAACAGCAATGTCCGGGCTATTCCTTCCTTCATGCGCAATGGGGGCATGGCGCTCGCCGGCGCGACCGGCGACCCGGCCGGAAGCGGACGGGCTGTGACGGTCGGTCCCGACGGCGATGCGCTCGCCGGGGACATGGAGCCGGCCCCCTCGGAGCGGATGCTGGCGATCGCCCAGGTCAAGGGGCAGCTCAAGGCGCAGTCCGTGGAAAAGATCGGGGCTCTGGTCTCGCAGAATCCGGCCGACTCGGTCGCGGTGCTGCGGAGCTGGATCCACGAGAAGTCTGCAGCGTGACGGGGCGCTGAGACATGGCCGAGACCCGATCCCTCGCAACGCGGAATACTGGCCTCCAAGACGCCGTCGAAGGCGGCGGCTTCGGTGTGACGACCATTGCCGAGATGACGGGCCCGCAGCGCGCCGCGGTCATTCTGCTGGTGCTGGGCGAGGAGCACGGTCGCGCGATCTGGCAGGAATTCGACGACGACGAGATCCGCATCATCACCCGCGCCATGGCTGAGCTCGGCACGGTCGACGCGGACGAGGTCGAACGACTGATGCTCGATTTCGTCGGCAAGCTTTCCAGCGCCGGCGCGGTGACGGGCTCCTTCGATCGGACGATCTCGCTCTTGGAGAAGATCCTTCCGACCGATCAGGTGGCGCTGATCATGGAGGAGATCCGCGGTCCGGCCGGCCGCAACATGTGGCAGAAGCTCGGCAACATCGATGCGGTGGTGCTCGCGAACTTCCTCAAGAACGAATATCCGCAGACCATCGCGGTGATCCTGTCGAAAATCCGGGCGGAGCATTCCGCAAACGTGCTGCGCAACCTGCCGAACGATCTCTCGATCGAAGTCGTCGGCCGCATGCTGCGGCTGGAATCGATCCAGAAGGAAGCGCTCGACCACATCGAGAACACGCTGCGCACCGAATTCGTCTCAACCCTGACGCAGACCCGCCGCCGCGATCCGCACGAGATGATGGCCGAGATCTTCAACGGCTTCGACCGGCAGACCGAGCTGCGCTTCCTCTCGGCACTGGACGCCTCGAACCAGGAAGCGGCCGAGCGCATCCGCGCCCTGATGTTCACCTTCGATGACCTCGCCAAGCTCGATCCCGCCGGATTGCAGACGCTGGTGAGCCAGGCGGACAAGAGCGTACTGTCGCGCGCGCTCAAGGGCGCCAGCCAGCCGATGCGCGACTTCTTCTTCGGCGCGATGTCGCAGCGTGCCGCCAAGAACATGCAGGACGACATGGCGAGCCTGGGCCCCTTGCGTCTCAAGGAGGTCGACGAGGCTCAGACGACGCTCGTCCAGATGACCAAGGAACTCGCCGAAAAGGGCGAGATCGTGCTGTCCAAGGGCGGTTCCGACGACGAGCTGGTGTATTGAGATGAGTTCCGCGAAGAAATTCATGTTCGGCACGGATTTTCGCGAAGGCAGCCGCAAGGCTGCCGGCGAGGCCGAGCTTGCGGCTGCCCGCGCCGAAGGCTTCCATGCCGGGCAGGAGCAGGCACACCGCGAGGCGCAGTCGCAGATCGCCGGCCTGACGGGGCAGTTCGCGCGCTCGGCCGAACGGCTTTTCGCGCAGGAGGCGGCACGTACCGCCGCAATCGAGGAGCATGCGGCCCATGTCGCGATCGTGACGGCCAAGGCGCTGGCCGGGGCGGCGTTGGCGGAAAAGCCGCTGGCCTCGCTGGCGGGAGCCATCCGCGAATGTCTGAGCCATGCCCGCACGGCGCCGCATCTCGTGCTGCGCGTGCATGAGAGCGTGGTCGAGGCGGCCGAGGAACTGGTTCGCAAGCTCGCAGCCGAACATGGCTTCGCCGGCAAGCTGATCGTGCTCGGGCAATCCGACATCATGCCCGGCGACGGGCGCATCGAATGGGCTGAGGGCGGCTTCGTCCTCGACAGCCAGCAACTCACGGCTCTGGTCGAGCAGGCGGTCGCCCGCGTGTTCGATCCTGGCCATGCCGAACCATGAAGGTCTGAGCTATGAGCACGGAGAACGATCTCAACCTGCCGCCGCTGAACCAGGCCGACCTGTCCTTTGATCAGGGCGAGATGTCGGTCGCGCGTTCGGGCCCGGTTCCGGTCAAGACGGCGGAGGATCTCGAACAGGTCTTCGACGTGCCGGTCACGGTGTCCGCCGTGCTCGGCTCCTCGAAGGTTGCGGTCGGCGACCTGCTCCAGATCGTGCCGGGCGCCGTGATCGAACTCGACCGACGCGTCGGCGAAGCCATCGACATCTTCGTCAACGAGCGGCTCGTCGCGCGCGGGGAGGTCGTCGTGGTCGAGGACCGGCTCGGCGTGACCATGACGGAAATCATCAAGGCGGACCGGTGAGAGCCGGCCCCGCCATCGCGACAAAGAACAGAAGGACCTGAGCCATGCGCCTCATTATCGCCGGCGGTCTCAAGGGACAGATCATCGCAGCCGCCAAGATCGCCATGTCCCGCGGCGCGGCCGTGACGCATACCGAAAGCCTGGACCAGACGCTCGCCGTGCTGCGGGCCAAGGGCGCCGATCTCCTCATGATCGATGTCGTCCAGCCGATCGCGGCCTATGTCGCGGCGCTGGAGGCCGAGCGCATCCGCACGCCGATCGTCGCCTGCGGCACCTCGACCGATACGCGCGCCGCCGTCGCCGCGATCCAGGCCGGTGCCAGGGAATATGTGCCGCTGCCGCCCGACCCGGATCTGATCGCAGCGGTGCTCGAGGCGGTCGCCGCCGACCAGTCCAACCTGATCTGGCGCGACCCGGCGATGGAGCGCGTCGTGCAGCTCGCCACGCAGATCGCGCGTTCCGAAGCTCCGGTGCTGGTCACCGGCGAGAGCGGCACCGGCAAGGAGGTGATCGCGCGGCATCTGCACCAGAAATCCGGCCGCAAGGATCGTCCCTTCGTCGCGGTGAATTGCGCGGCGATCCCCGACAACCTGCTCGAATCCGAGTTGTTCGGCCATGAGAAGGGCGCCTTCACCGGCGCCATCGCGCGGCGCATCGGCAAGTTCGAGGAGGCCAATGGCGGCACGCTGCTGCTCGACGAAATCTCGGAGATGGATGTCCGCCTGCAGGCGAAGCTCCTGCGCGCGCTGCAGGAGCGCATGATCGACCGCGTCGGCGGCACGCAGCCGGTCAAGGTCGATATCCGCATCATCGCGACCTCGAACCGCAACCTCACCGAGGCCGTGCGCGAGGGCTCTTTCCGCGAAGACCTGTTCTATCGGCTCAATGTCGTGCATCTGCGCCTGCCGGCGCTGCGCGAGCGGCCAGCCGACATCCTGGTGCTGGCCGATCATTTCGCCAGGAAATATGCGGATTTGAACGGGTTGCCGCCGCGGCCGATCGCGGCCGATGCGCGCAAGCTGCTGCTCGCCAACGCCTGGCGCGGCAATGTCCGCGAACTGGAAAACACGATGCACCGGGCGGTGCTGCTGGCAAGCGGGCCGGAGATCGCCGCCACGGCGGTGCTCAGCCCGGAAGGCGAGGCACTATCACCCGCGCCCTCGCGCGACCCCGCGGCACGGGCGGCCCAGACCGCCGAGGCGATGACGCGTTCGCTGGTCGGGCACACGGTCGCCGATGTCGAGCGTGAGCTGATCCTCGATACGCTCGATCACTGCCTCGGCAACCGGACGCATGCGGCCAAGATTCTGGGAATCTCGATCCGCACGCTGCGCAACAAGCTCAGCGAGTACACCTCGTCCGGCATCACCGTGGCCGAGCCGGGTCAGACCCGCATCAGCGCGGCCTGACCCCCGCACCCGTCAATAATAGCGCCTGCGGTAGTAGCGCGGGCGGGCGTAATAGCGCGGCCGGTAGTAGTAGCGCGGACGCGCATAATAGCGGGGGCGCGCATAGTAGCGCGGCCGGCGGTAGTAATAGTACTGGCTGAATTCGGCGTCGGTCTTGTCCAGCGCCTCCTTCATCTCGGCGGTCACGGCTTCCTCGCCCTTGTTGGGCTCGGCGTCCGGCACCGGTACCAGCTTGGGCTGGGCCGCTTCGGCGGCGGCGATGCCGCCCATGCCGGCAGCGGCAAAACCACCGACCAGTGTCATCAGGAATGAGCGTCTGTCCACGACGGCCTCCAGGCTGTTGTCACCACATCTCCGACGGCATTCCTAGGCGAGGAATGCCAGCATGGAATAATGCATTTAGATGATGCTTTGTTCCATCCGGGCGGATTTCGCGCGCTATGGTTACGCGCGCCTCCCGTTCAATCGACCGCGTTGAGCGGCCGTGCCACGCTTTCCAACGGCTGACGCTCGGAGCGGATCGCGAAACGTGCCGCGATGATCGCAGCCGCCAGCATCAGGAATGCCCCCAGCACGTAGCCGCCGAAGACGCTGCCGCGCGAGCCGGTGTCGATCAGGATACCGAAGAGCCAGGGGCCGGCAATGCCGCCCGCGCCGGTGCCGACCGCGTAGAACATCGCGATGGCGAGCGCCCGCATCTCGACCGGAAAGGTTTCGGAGACGGTGAGATAGGCCGAGCTCGCCGCGGCCGAGGCGAAGAAGAACACGACGCTCCAGCACAAGGTGAGCTGCGAGGCGGTGAGCCAGTCCTTCCAGAAGAGATAGCCGGTCCCGGTCAGCAGCAGGCCCGACAGGGCATAGGTCGCGGCGATCATGACGCGCCGGCCGAGCGTATCGAACAACCGGCCGATCAGGAGGGGCCCGAGGAAATTGCCGGCGGCGAAGGGCAGGATGAACCAGCCGATGTTCTGCGAGGGCACGGCGTAGAAATCGGTCAGGATCAGCGCGTAGGTGAAGAAGATCGCGTTGTAGAAGAAGGCCTGCGACAGCATCAGCGCCAAGCCCACCAGCGCGCGCTCGCGATGGGCGACGAAGAGCACGTGGAAGACCTCGCCGAGCGGCGTCGCGGCGCGCGGCCGCAGGCGGGTCACGGGCAGGACCTCGTCGGCCGGCGGGACGAAACCGGCGCGGCGCTCGATATCGGCGACGATGGCGGCGGCGCGCTCGGGCTGGCCGTGGCTGATCAGCCAGCGCGGGCTCTCCGGAATCCATTGCCGCATGAACAGGATGATCGGTCCGAGCGCGGCGCCGATGAAGAAGGCGAGGCGCCAGCCGTATTCCGGATCGATTCGGGCGGGATCGAGCAGGACGATCGAGCCGAGCGCGCCGAGCGCCGCGCCGATCCAGAACGAGCCGTTGATGACGAGATCGGTCCAGCCGCGCACGCGGGCCGGGACGAGTTCCTGGATGGTCGAATTGATCGCGGTGTATTCGCCGCCGATGCCCATGCCCGTGAGGAAGCGGAAGAGGATGAAACTCGCAACGTTCCAGGAGAAGGCGGTGGCGGCCGCGGCGGTGAGATAGACGAGCACCGTGATCGTGAAGAGCTTCTTGCGCCCGAGCCGATCGGTGAGCCAGCCGAAGAAGACCGCGCCCAGCACCGCGCCGGCGATATAGGCCGCACCCGCGAGTCCGATTTCGGTATTGGTGAATTTGAGGGCCGGGCTTTGCTTGAGGGCGCCCGAGACGGAGCCGGCAAGCGTGACCTCCAGCCCGTCGAGAATCCAGGTGATGCCGAGCGCGACGACCACGAGCGTGTGGAAGCGCGACCAGGGCAGGCGGTCGAGCCGGGCGGGCACGTCGGTTTCGATCGTGCCGTTCTGCTGGTTGCCCGGCGCTGTCATGCCGGAGGTCCCCCGATTGCGGATGGCGAATGAAAAGGCCGGCACCGCGAGGTGCCGGCCCGGAACAGGTCAGCGGACCCAGTAGACCCGGCCGTTGCGGACCACGCGCCGCGGGCGGCGATGATAGACGCGCGGCGGGGGCGGACGGCGGTGGCGCGGGTGGCCGCGGTAGTACTGGGTAAATTCGGCATTGGTTTCGTCGAGGCCGGCCTTGAGCGCGGGATCGATGTCCCCCGTCTTGGGTTCGACAGGCACAGGGGCCGTTTCGATCAGGCTCTTGGCCATGGCGGCGCCGCCGATTCCGGCAACCGCGAGGCCGCCGACAAGGCTCGTCAGGAAGGAACGTCGATTCAAGATGACCTCCAATATCGTCGGGATCCGGCCAAATTCAGCCATCCCTGTGCCGAGTGAGGCCGCCGAATGCGGCCATAACGCGGCGTTTTGACAACCAGCCGTTCATCGGATGGTTCCGGGAGGGTATTAATCCGCTTCTTAACAATTCGTTCACCATACGCCCGGCAAGAATTGCCGAGCTGCGCCCTAGTTCGGGGCGCGCAGGCGTGGGGCGGAACGGTCGATGACCGATGTAACGGCAGGGCAGGGCAAAGGGTTCGCCATCCCCGATCGCGGGGCGCTCGGAAAGCTGCTCAACCGTCCGGACCTGTTCCTCGCCATCGGCGTCATGGGCATCCTTGTGGTGCTCGTCTTCCCGATGCCGGCGATCCTGCTCGACCTGTTGCTGGCGCTGTCGATCATCGTATCGGTGCTGGTGCTGATGACCGCGCTCTTCATCGAGGAGCCGTTGGAATTCTCGGCCTTCCCGACCGTGCTGCTGATCGTCACCATGTTCCGGCTGGCGCTGAACCTCGCCTCGACGCGCCTGATCCTCGCCCATGGCCATGAGGGCACCGCGGCGGCCGGCCATGTCATCGAGGCCTTCGCCGGCTTCGTAATGAGCGGCAATTTCGTGATCGGCGTGATCGTCTTCACGATCCTGATCATCGTGAACTTCGTCGTCATCACAAAGGGCTCGGGCCGTATCGCCGAAGTGGCGGCACGCTTCAGCCTCGATGCCATGCCGGGCAAGCAGATGGCGATCGACGCCGACCTGTCCGCCGGCCTGATCGACCAGGAGACCGCCAAGGTCCGCCGCAGGGCGTTGGAGGACGAGTCCTCCTTCTTCGGTTCGATGGACGGTGCCTCGAAATTCGTGCGCGGCGACGCCATCGCGGGCCTGCTGATCACCTTCATCAACGTGCTCGGCGGCATCGTCATCGGCGTTGCGCAGCAGGGCTTGAGCTTCGGCCAGGCGGCGACGAACTACACGCTGCTCACCGTGGGCGACGGCCTCGTCAGCCAGGTTCCGGCGCTGATCGTCTCGACCGCGGCCGGCCTGCTCGTCTCGAAATCCGGCGTGCGCGGCGCGGCTGACAAGGCGCTCGGCCAGCAGCTCTCGGGCTATCCCAAGGCGCTCGGCATGTCGGCGGCGGTGATGCTGCTGATCGCGCTGCTGCCGGGCATCCCGATGCTGCCCTTCCTGCTGCTGGCAGGCGGCGCCGGCTACCTCGCCTATCGTTTCGGCAAGGCTGCCAAGGCCCGTGAGGCTGAAGCGGGTGCGCTCGATCCGGCGCAGGCGGGCGGCGCGCTCTCGGCGGACGGCACGCCGCGCGAGGAGACGCTGAACGACCTCCTCAAGATGGACGAGCTCAAGATCGAGATCGGTTACGGACTCTTGCCGCTGGTCAATGCGCCGAGCGGCCAGGATCGCCTGACCGACCAGGTCCGGGCGCTGCGCCGCCAGCTCGCGGCCGAGCTCGGCTTCGTGATGCCGGCGGTGCGCATCGTCGACAACGTCCAGCTCGAGGCGAACCACTATTTCATCAAGATCAAGGAGATCGATGCCGGGCAGGGCATCGTCTATGCCGGCCAGTACATGGCGATGGACCCGATGGGCGGGGCGGTCAACCTGCCGGGCCACAACGTGCTGGAGCCGACCTTCGGCCTGCCGGCGACCTGGATCGACGCGGCGCTGCAGGACGAGGCGCAGCTGCGCGGCTACACCGTGGTCGATGCCGCGACCGTGATCTCGACGCATCTCACCGAGGTGCTGAAATCGAACATGCCGGAGTTGCTCTCGCATTCCGAGGTGCAGAAGCTGTTGCGCGAACTGCCGAAGGACCATGCCGATCTCGTCAAGGAGATCGTGCCGAGCCAGATCTCGACCACCGGCATCCAGCGCGTGCTGCAGCTCCTGCTCTCCGAGCGCATCTCGATCCGCGACCTGCCGACGATCATCGAAGGGATCGCCGAGGTCTCGGCGAGCGTGCGCAGCCCGCGCGAGATCGCCGAGCATGTCCGCGCCCGGCTCGCCCGCCAGATCTGCGCGCAGTTCTCGAACATGCAGGGCGTGCTGCCGATCATTACGCTGTCGCCGGCCTGGGAGAGCGTCTTCGCCGAGTCGATCATCGGCCAGGGCGAGGACCGCCACCTCGCCATGCAGCCCTCGCGGCTGCAGGAATTCGTGCATCACGTCCGCGACAAGTTCGAGGATGCGGCGCGCATCGGCGAGATGCCGGCGCTGGTCACCTCGGCGATGGCGCGGCCCTTCGCCCGCCAGATCATCGAACGCTTCCGCCGGGAGACACCGGTGCTGTCGCAGGCGGAGATCCATCCGCGCGTGCGCCTCAAGACGGTGGGAAGCGTCTGAGGCCGCCTTGCCTCCGGTTTCCACGGGGGCGCGATGCCTGCGGCGCAATGGTCAGCGTCACAGGCTGCGGCTAAGCCGACATCATGTCGCGCAATGCCGCCCTCTTCGCCGTGATGTGCCTCGCCTGGGGCCTGACCTGGATGCCGATGAAAATCGGCTCGATGCATGTGCCGCCGGTCTTCCTGGCGGCGGCGCGTTTCTCGATCGCCGGCGTGCTGATGCTGCTCTGGGCCGGGCGCGACGTGTTCAAGGTGCCGAGCGGGGCCTGGCCGCGCCTGATCGGCACGGCGCTTCTGCTCAATACCGCCAATTACACGCTGCTGTTCTGGGGCACGGCGCATGCGCCGACCGGCCTGGCGGCCATCGTCAATTTCGCGACGATTCCGATCTACACGCTGTTGGCAAGCCGGGCGATCGAGGGCGTGCGCATCGACGGACGCAAGCTCGTGGCGATTGCGCTGGGCACCGTGGGCCTGGGTTTCCTGTTCGCGACGCGGGCTATGGGAGGGCTCTCGGCTGCGCAAGGCGACCCGATGGAGATGGCTGGGCTCGCGGCGGTGGCGGCCGGTACGCTGTTCTACTGCGTCGGCGCGGTGCTTTCCCGGCCGATCGCGGGGACAATGCCGACGCTGGCGCTGGCCGGCTGGCAGACGCTGATCGGCGGCATTGGATTGACGGTCGTATCGCTTGCGCTGGAGCCGGTCGGCTTGGCCGATCTCCGCAAGCTGGCGAGCTGGCCGGTGCTGCCGGCGGTGGCGTTCCTGATCGTCGGCGGCTCGCTGATGGGCTTCACCATCTATATGCGGCTGCTGCGCGACTGGGGCGCGTTCCGGGCAGGGCTCTATGCTTTCGTCAGCCCGGCCATCGCGGTCACGGTCGGCGTCGTCGCGCTCAGTGAGCCCTTCGGCTGGTCGGAAGCCATCGGCGCGCTGCTGATGTTCGGCGCGGCGGCGATCGCGCTCAAGCGTTAGCGCGTTATTGCCGAGCTGACCCGGGAATTTCGATCAGGATGGAGCGCCGGAGCCTCTCTCGTCATGAGATGCTCGGGGCAAGCCCGAACATGACGAAGCGTTCCTACGGCGGCGGGGCGATGCGGGTGCTGCGCTTGAGCTGCGCCCGCTCGAAGGCGAGCACGATCGGCAGCGAGAAGACCAGCGGCAGGATGAGATAGAACATCCGCCAGACCAGCAGCGCGGCGAAGACCGCCGGCGCCGGAACGCCCGGCATCACCGCGAGGAAGACAGCCTCCATCACGCCGACGCCGCCCGGGACCTGGCTGAGCAGACCGGCTGAGAACGAGAGCAGGAAGGCGCCGAGCACGATCAGGAAGCCCGGATTGCCCTGGTCCGGCAGCGCGAAATAGATGATGCCGGCCGCGCCCGCGAGCTCCAGCGGCGCCGCGAGATACTGCCTGATGACGATCGGCAGCCGCGGATAGATGATCTCGAACTTGCCGATCTTGAGGGGCTTGAAGCGCAGCCACGAGCCGATCGTGTAGAGCGCCACGAAGGCGAGCATGCCCACGCCGATCCAGCGGGCGGTGCTGTCGGTGATCGCGAACCATTTCGACATCCGCTCGAGCGGATGCAGGATCTGCGGCTCGTAGATGAGCACGAGCCCCATCAGGAAGATCGTGCCGAAGGCGAAGGTGAAGGAGCAGAGCGCGACGAGGACCGCGACCTCGGCCGCTGTCAAACCCTTCGCCGTATAGGCCCGGTAGCGCACCATGCCGCCAGAGAAGACCGAGGCGCCGATATTATGGGAGAGCGCATAGGTCACGAAGGAGCAAAGCGAGATGTAGAGCCAGGAAATGCCCTTCTGCTTGCCGAGATGGATCAGCGCGATGCGGTCGTACCAGGCGAGCGCGGCATAGGCGACCAGCGTCGCGAGCGCTGCATGGAAGAAGGCCTCGGGCGGGATCACCGCGATCTTGTGGCCGATGCGGTGGGCGATGATCTTGATGCTCTGCCAGAGCCCGGCATCGGCGAGCAGCGCCTCGATCGTAGCGTCCGAGCCGGCCTCGGCCTTGAGCTTGTCCCAGAGCAGTTCGACGGACCAGATGACCGCGACGAGCCCGATGATCGGCCAGAGATAGTCGAGATAGCGTTTCATGAAAGGCCGCGGGCTCGAAACAAGATGGTGACGGTCGGGGGCCCACGTCGTCACCGCTGCGGCGCGAACCTTTCCCCTCTGTGCCAGTGGGGACGGGCGAGGGCAAGCGCCTGAGCTTGCTCGCCCTCGCCCAAGGTCAGGGGCGTGAAGTGGCGGTCACTTGCCGTTCTTCTTCAGCCAGTCCCGCATCATCGCGACTTCCTTCTCCTGGTCGCGGATGACGTCCTCGGCGAGCTTGCGGATTTCCGGGTCCTTGCCGTGGGCGAGGACGATTCTGGCCATGTCGATCGCGCCCTGATGGTGCGGGATCATGCCACGGACGAAATCGGCATCGGCATCGCCGGAATAGGGGATGTCCATGTCCTTGTGCATCTTCGTATTGGCGTCGCGATAGGCCTTGGTCGAGGCGCTGTCGCCGGGCTTGGCGGCTGCAGCGGCACCGTGGCCGGCATGACCGCCATGGGATTGCTGAGCCTGGGCCGCGCCGGCAAGCAGGCCGGCGGCGAGAAGGGTCGCCAGGGCGATGGCGGTGCGTTTCATGTCGTCTCGTCCTCGATCGGGCGTGAAGGCGGATCGCGCCTGCGCCGGCGCTTCGATCCATCGTGATGTCCGGCCGGGGAGGCGGGACGGGGCGCGATGCCGTGACGCCGGGCATGCATCGGCATGCGGTGATCTTTCGACCCCGATCATGTCATGATCGCGGCAGATTCCCCACGAGCCGCCGAACAGCCCTTCATGACCCAGAGCCTGACCATCACCCTGACCGGAACGACCGACCTGCCGCCCGGCAAGATCGCGACGATCGTGACCTCGCTGGAGATGTTCGAACGGCCGCCGGAGCGGCCCGACACGGCCGGGACCGAAGGCTTCTCGCTCGACGCGATCGGCCGCTCCGATGTCGAGCGCTATCTTGCCGTCTACCGGCTGCTCGGCGAGCGCTGGATGTGGTTCAGCCGCCTGATCAAGCCGCGGGCCGAAATCGAGGCGATCCTCGCGAACCCGGCGGTGGATTTCTACGCGGTTCGCTTCGACGGGCGCGATGTCGGCCTGCTCGAACTGGATTTCCGCGTGACGGGCGAAGGCGAGCTCGCCTTCTTCGGGCTGGACGAGGCCGTGGTCGGGAAGGGCGCCGGCCGCTGGCTGATGAACCGGGCGCTTGCGCTCGCCTGGGCCAAGCCGATCGCGCGCTTCTGGGTGCATACCTGCACGCTCGACCACCCCGCCGCGCTCGCCTTCTACCAGCGCTCGGGCTTCACGGTGTTCAAGCGCGGGGTCGAGGTCGATGACGATCCGCGCCTCACCGGCAAGCTGCGGCGCGACTCCGTCGAGCACCATCCCGTCATCGCATGAAAAAGGGCGGCGCCCTGAGGACGCCGCCCTTTTGTCTGAACTCTTGAAACCGGCTCAGGCGCGCGAGCGCAGCCCGATCGCGTCCATGGTGGCCTGGTCGCGGGCGGCTTCCGCCGCGCGCTCCGATGCACGCTCGCGATCGTCGAGAATCTCGACCTTCTTCATGTCCTCGAAGGCTTCCTGCAATTCGGCCTTGGCCTCGTCGAGCTGGCCCTTTAGGTTGTCGGCCGACTGGCGCAGGTTGTCGCGGCGGCCGAGCGCGGCCTTGGCATAGGTCGGATAGGCGAAATGGGCGGGGTCCGCGATGCCGGCACGGGATTCCTCGGCCTGGATCTCGCGATCGAGATCTCCAGCCATCCGGTGAAAATCGGCGATCATCATCTCGATCTGGCTTACCCGGCGACGCTTTTCGTCAACCTGGAAGCGCTTGAGCCGAAGAAGCGTCTCTCGCGACTTCATGTCGTTTTCAACTCCTGATTACGCATCGGCGCTGCCGACCCCTCGGCGCGCGCCAGAACTCCATCCGCGAGACGAGGAGCAACATGGCGCAAGGAGGTTGACCTTTCCTTACCGGGACGGGCTGCCTTTGACGCATGATCCGCCCGCGTCACGGCTGCTGCCATCGGCTGTCGGGATGATCTAGTGAGTGAGGGTGCACGGCCGTTTGGCCGATTTGCCCCTGCGGATGTCCTGTCTTGGCTGCCTCTTCTCGTTTCGGCGGGCACGGCCCCCTGCTTTGCGGCCTTGCGCTGACCCGCATCATCGGCTGGGGCTCGACCTTCTATTCGCCTTCGGTGCTGGTCGGTGCGCTCGACCGCGAGATCGGGCTCAATGCCGAGATCGTCTTCGGCGGCATCACCATCCTGCTGATCACAGGCGCGCTGGTCGCCCCCGCGATCGGGCGCATCCTCGACCGCGAGGGCACGCGCCGTTCGATGTGCATCGGCGCAGTGATCTGTGCGCTCGGGCTCGGCGTGCTGTCGCTGGCGCAGGGGCCGGTGAGCTATCTCGCGAGCTGGTTCGTGATCGGGCTCGGCCACGCGATGTCGCTGGCCAATACCGGCAATGTCACGATCTCGCAGTTGATGGGCGAGCGGACGCGGCGCGTGATCGGCCTGATGATGCTTGTCACGGGGCTCGCCTCCAGCGTGTTCTGGCCCCTGACCGCGGTGTTGATGAACGCCTTCGGCTGGCGGGCGACATTGCTCGTCTTCGCGGCGATGCAGCTCGTCATCGTGCTGCCGATCTATGCGGCGATCCCGCGCTACCGCCGCGCTGCCGCGCCGGCGGCCGCTTCGGCGACCGTTCAGGGGGCTGCATCAGCAGGCGAGCATGGCAGCGTGCCGGTGCAGGCGCGGCGGGCGGCGTTCTGGCTGGTGGCGCTTGCCTTCTCAGCCAGCGGACTCGTCTCCTGGGGATTGCCGCTGCATCTGATCAGCCTGTTCCAGGAGGCCGGACTGACACAGGCCCAGGCGGTCTGGATCGCGACGCTGAGCGGCCCGGCGACGCTCGCGGCGCGCGCCATCGACGCGACGCTCGGCGAGCGCCTGCCGGCCGAGAAGGTCGCGCTGTTCGGCCTGCTGCTGGGGCCGGTCCTGTGCCTGGCGCTGCCCTTCGTCACGATGACGGTCACGGCGGCGGCGATCTTCATCGTGCTGTTCAGCGCGGCGCTCGGCGTGATCTCGATCGCGCGGGCGACGCTGCCGCTGGCGCTCTTCGGGCGCAATGGCTTCGCGACCATGCTCGGCAAGCTCACCGTGCCGCAGAACATGACCTTCGCCGCCGCGCCGCTGCTCTTCGCGGTGATGGTCGAGCGGCTCGGCGCCAGCCCGACGCTGATGATCTCGGCTGCGATTCAGGCGATCGGCTTCGCGGCGATGTTCGCGCTGGTGCGGATGGTGGCGCGGGGCTGAGACCCGTCAGATCCGGGCGAGCAGCGCCGCGATGGCGAGCGCGGCGGGCAGGGCCTGGATATAGAGAAATCTTGCCGGCTGGCCGTCGCCGCGCCAAAGAGTCCGGCGACGAGGACGCAAGCCAGGAAGAACAGCTTGATCGCGAAGCCGCCCTCGCCAAGCCAGAGCCCCCAGGCGAGGCCCGCGACGAGGAAGCCGTTATAGAGCCCCTGATTGGCGGCGAGCACCTTCGAACGCGCGGCGAATTCCGGCGTGAGCCCGAAGGCCTTGTGGCCGCGCGGGGTGTCCCACCAGACCATCTCCAGAATGACGATGTAGACGTGGATGAGGGCGACGAGGCCGATCAGGAGTGCTGCGATCATCGGTCGGACATCCTGCGGTGCGAGGTATCGGCGAACATCAGACGGTCCCGCTCATGATGGCGGCCAGGCGCGCGTAGCATTCATGGAGCGGCGTCGCGTCGTCCTTGGCCTGCTTGAGGAAGGCTTCGAGCGCGGGATGGAGACGGATCGCCTCGTCGACCTCGGCCGAGGCGCCTTGGCGATAGGCGCCGAGCCGAATCAATTCCTCCATGTCGGCATAGGTCGCCAGCGTCGAGCGCGCCTTCTGCACCACCGGGTAATAGGCCGGGTCGCAGGAGCGCGGCATGGTTCGCGAAACCGATTTCAGGATGTTGACGGCGGGATAGCGCCCGCGTTCGGCGATCGAGCGCTCCATCACGATATGGCCGTCGAGGATGCCGCGCACCGCGTCGGCGACGGGCTCGTCATGGTCGCCGCCATCGACCAGCACGGTGAAGAGGCCGGTGATCGCGCCGTCGCCGGTGCCGGGGCCGGCGCGTTCGAGCAGGCGCGGCAGTTCGGCGAAGACAGTCGGGGTGTAGCCCTTGGTGGTCGGCGGCTCGCCGGCGGCGAGCCCGATCTCGCGCATCGCCATGGCGAAGCGGGTCACCGAATCCATCAGGCACATCACCTGCAGGCCGCGATCGCGGAAATATTCGGCTAGCGTCAGCGTGGTCAGCGCCGCCTGCTTGCGCATCAGCGCCGGCTCGTCGGAGGTCGCGACGACGACGATCGAGCGGGCGAGACCCTGCGGCCCGAGGTCTTCCTGGAGAAACTCCTGCACCTCGCGGCCGCGCTCGCCGACGAGGCCGATGATGTTGACGTCGGCCTGCGCATAGCGGGCCAGCATCGAGAGCAGCACGGACTTGCCGACGCCGGAGCCGGCGAAGATGCCCATGCGCTGGCCGATGCAGCAGGTCAGGAACGTATTCAGCGCGCGCACGCCGAGATCGAGCGGTCGGCCGACGCGGCGGCGCTTGTGGGCGTTTGGGGGATCGTTGCGATAGGCGAAGAGCGTGTCGCCCTGCGGCAAGGGCGGGCCGCCATCGACGGGGCGGCCGAGCGCATCGACGACGCGGCCGAGCCAGGCCGGCGTGGGGCGCAGGCCCGGCTGGGCCCGGTCGACATGGACGGGGCAGCCCCGGCGGACGCCGTCCAGTCCGCCGAAGGGCATGACCAGCGCCTTGTCGCCGGAGAAGCCGACGACCTCGCAGGGAACGCGTGTGCCGGGCGCGATCTCGATGCCGACGCGCCCGCCCAGGCTCATCGTGCCGATCGGCCCGGCGACCTCGACGAGCAGGCCGCGCACGCCGATGACGCGGCCATAGATCGTCACGCCCTCGATATGCTCGATGGCGGTCGCCAAAGCGGAAAGGCGGTCATGGCCGTGGGAGGGGGAATTCATCGCGATGATTCAACTTCGCCGGCGGCATGAGGGCAACCGAATTCGCGGCCGGCCGGACCTGTGGATGATTTGGTAAGGGTTCCTAACAAATTGCGCTCATTTACCAGCTGTTAAGCTCTGTGATTAACACTACGGATTGAGGCTGCCGCGTGTCGCAGAGCCATTACGGCTCTGTTTCCCGATGCAAGCCTTCGCGAAAGGCGCTTTCGCGGCCGAGAAGTTCATCGATCCGTGTCAAATTCGACTCACCTCGACAAGGATCGTTCACTTTCTCCGAGGAAGCGCTTGCGCTCGGGAATCACGGTTTGTTAACCAGTTTCCTCGTAGCGTGTCGCGTGGCGTTTCATTGGGCAAGTGCGTCGTCGTCCGGGGCCGAACGGTCCGGGCGGAAACAACGGTCAAACCTGCCCTGCGGGCGAAATTGGGGACGTGGACATGCGGGTTCTGCTGATCGAGGACGATAGCGCGACCGCTCAAAGCATCGAGCTCATGCTCAAATCGGAGAGCTTCAACGTCTATACGACGGACCTCGGCGAAGAGGGCGTCGATCTCGGCAAGCTCTACGATTACGACATCATCCTGCTCGACCTGAACCTCCCCGACATGTCGGGTTACGAGGTTCTGCGCTCACTGCGCGTCGCCAAGGTCAAGACGCCGATCCTGATCCTCTCCGGCCTCGCCGGCATCGAGGACAAGGTGAAGGGCCTCGGCTTCGGCGCCGACGATTATCTCACCAAGCCGTTCCACAAGGACGAGCTGGTCGCCCGCATCCATGCGATCGTGCGTCGCTCGAAGGGCCACGCCCAGTCGGTCATCACCACCGGCGACCTCGTCGTCAATCTCGATACCAAGACGGTCGAGGTCGATGCCGCCCGCGTGCACCTGACCGGCAAGGAATACCAGATGCTGGAGCTGCTCTCGCTCCGCAAGGGCACGACGCTCACCAAGGAGATGTTCCTCAACCATCTCTATGGCGGCATGGATGAACCCGAGCTCAAGATCATCGACGTCTTCATCTGCAAGCTGCGCAAGAAGCTCGCCAATGCGTCGGACGGCAAGAACTACATCGAGACCGTCTGGGGCCGCGGCTATGTGCTGCGCGAGCCGTCCGATGTCGAGGAACGCATCCCGGCCTGACGCATTTCCGTCGCCCGCCCGTCATCGGGCGGTCATGAAGCGACGCCATACCAGTTCTTGACCTGATCGTCGGATGTACACGACAGGTCGACGGGGACCCCGCCGAGAGGTGGGGTTTTTGTTTGTGCGTTGATCTTTGCCGACGGCCGGGCCGCGGGCGTTGCGTCGAAGCGGGGCCGGATCAGCCCCGCATCCCCGCGGCGATGCCGGGGCGCGGCCGGAGGCCGGACGCAGGGGAGGCGGTGAGCGGGGCCGCCATCGCGGCGTGTCGGTAGAGGCCGCGGTGCTGCGGATCGCAGATCAGCTTCGTCGCCAGTCCGAGCACCGTTTCAGCGGCGCCGAGCACGAAGGCGCCGTCGGGCACCAGGCGCGGCGTCAGCAGGTCCAACACTTTCACCTTGGTCGGCACGTCGAAATAAATCAGGACGTTGCGGCAGAAGATCACGTCGAAGCGGCTGAACTGATCGTTGCGCTCCAGCAGGTTGTGCTGCTTGAACGTGACCATCGAGCGGATGCGCTGCGAGACCTGCCACTTGTCGCCGACCTGCTGGAAATGCTTCAGCAGCATCTGGATCGGCAGGCCGCGCTGGATTTCGAACTGGCTGTAGATGCCGGCGCGGGCCTTCTCCAGGATTTCCGCGGAGATGTCGGTTCCCAGGATCTCGATCTTCCAGCCGGCGAGCCGCTCGCCGAGTTCATCGAGCAGCATGGCAAGCGAATAGGCTTCCTGGCCGCTGGAGACGGCTGCGCACCAGATCCGCAGCGAGCGGCTGCCGGCGTTGGCGGCGAGCCGCTCGGGCAGGATGACGTCGCGGAACAGGTTGAACGGCGTCTGGTCGCGGAAGAACAGCGTCTCGTTGGTGGTCATGGCATCGACCACGGCGTTTTCCAGGGCCGCGTCGCGGGAGAGCCTGAGCTGGCGGACGAGCGCTTCGAGATCGGCGATGCCGCGCCGGCGGCAGAGGATGCCGAGCCGGCTTTCGGCGAGATAGCGCTTATCGGCGGTCAGCGACAGGCCGGAACGCTGCTGCAGCAGCAGGCGCAGGAAGGAGAAATCGGCCTCGGTCATGCCGTTTGCACCCCGCGCACGAGGCAGCGGATCGAGGCGCCGATCTCGTCGAGCGCGATGACGGTGCTGGCATTGCGCGCGCGCACGACCGAGCCGGGCATGCCCCAGATCGTGCTGCTCGGCTCGTCCTGGGCGATGACCGCGGCGCCGGCCTTGCGCAGGGCGCCTGCGCCATCGGTGCCGTCGCTGCCCATGCCGGTGAGGACGAGGCCGATCGCGGCCGCACCGAGATGGCGGGCGGCATCGCCGAACAGCACGTCGACGGCCGGGCGGCAGAAATTGACCGGGGGCTCGTCGCCGATGCGCGCGACGATATGACCGAGCCGGCGGTCGATGCCGAGATGGCGGCCGCCGGGCGCGATATAGACGGTGCCACGCATCAGGCGCTCGCCGTCGAAGGGCTCGCGTGCGGGAACACCGATATGGTTGGCGACCTGCTCGGCGAAGGAGGCGGTGAAAAGCGGCGGCATGTGCTGGACGACGATCGTCGTGAGGTCGTTGAGGCCCTCGCCGATGTCGAACAGCACCTTGGCGACGGCGCGGGGCCCGCCGGTCGAGGCGCCGATCACGAGATAGCGCGGCATCACCGAGACGAGCGGGCGCAGGTTCGCCGGCCCGGCATGCGGCAGGTCGGTGTCGATCTCGGGCGGCAGCGCGCCGGGCTTGACCGGCGTCTGGACGATATTGCCGAGCTTGAGCAGGAATTCGCTGCGGAAATCGAGCGACAGGGTCATGCCGCTGCGGCTGTCCGGCTTGGAGACCACGTCCATCGCGCCGCGCGTCATGCATTCCAGCGCGATGCGGGTATTGCGCTCGTTCAGGGTCGCGGCGAGCAGGACGCCCGTGTTCGGGCTTTCCCTGAGAATCTGGGGCAGGGCGGCGGCGCCATCCACGCCGGGCATGTCGAGGTCGAGCACCATCACGTCGGGCTTGAAGCGCGTGGCGTGGGCGACCGCGGTCTCGCCGTCGCCGGCGACCGCGACCACGTGGAAATTGCCGGCCTCGCCGAGCCAGCGCGCGAAGAGCCCGCGCACGACGACGGAATCATCGGCGATCACCACGGTCTTGTGCCGCGCTGCGGAGCTTGCGGGAATCGCGCGAGGAGACAACATCGGTCTGTTTCTCACTGGGCCGGCGGTAGGGGTGAAGGCACCCCGAAAAAGAGTCCTCCGATGCGCAGACGCACCGGAGGGCACGCGCTCAGAGCAGTCCGACCTGATGGAATTTCGAAGCCACGATCTCCTTGTCGAAGGGCTTCATGATGTATTCGTCGGCGCCGGCATGCATGGCGCGCGCGATATGGGCGATGTCGTTCTCGGTGGTGCAGAACACGACCTTCGGGCGCTTGCCGCCCGGCATCTGGCGCAGCGTGCGCAGGAATTCGTAGCCGTCCATGATCGGCATGTTCCAGTCGAGCAGGACGGCGTCCGGCATCTCGCCCTTGCAGGCGTCGATGGCGCGCGCGCCGTCCTCGGCCTCGGCGATGCGGAACTGCAATCCTTCGAGGATGCGGCGGGCGACCTTGCGGATCACCGCTGAGTCGTCGACGACGAGGCAGTATTTCATGACTTTGTCTCCAGAACTGTGGCGCCGCCGTCAGGCCGCGCTGCGAAGGTCGAGATCGAGAACGGCGTCGAGGTCGAGGACGACGAGCAATTCGTCGGCCAGGCGGTGGATGCCCGTCGCCAAGGCCGTCCAGACGCGATCGAGATGGACAGGAAGCGGCTCGAAGGTGGAGCGGTCGAGCCGGATCACCTCGCCGACCGCGTCGACGATGAGCGCATAGGCCTCGCCGTCATGGTCGATGCCGATCGCCGTCAATTCCTGGCGGCCCTGGCCGTCGAGCTTGAATTCGACCGGGCGCCCGAGCCGCTTGCGCAGGCAGATCGCGGTGACGATGCGGCCGCGCAGGTTGATCAGCCCGACGATCTCGTCGGGCGCGCGCGGGACGACGGTGATGCGGTTGGTGATGAACACGTCCTGGACGCGGCCGATCGGCAGGCCGAGGAGCTGCTCGCCGACGCGGATGGTCACATAGTCGAGCGAGTCGCCGAAACCGGGCGCGGCGGGGACCTGTGGTTCGCTCGATGTCATGCCGCATGCCTCAGATCGGCGCCAGCCGCGTTGAGCTCGCTCAGCAGGGCGCGGCGGTCGAATTTCGCGATGACGTCGTCGAGACCGGCCTGGACCGCCCGCATGTGCAGGTCGGGCGTGGCGCAGGTGGTGAGGCCGAGGATGCGCAGGCGCTCGCCCTTGGCGCGCTCGCGCAGCAGGGCGGCAAAGGCGAAGGCAGCGTCGCTGTCGCGGTCAAGGTCGAGCAACGCCGTCAGGATCGGCTCGCCGGCGGCGGCCAGCGCCGCCTCGCTGAAATCGGCAATCGGAGCGATGATCCGGCCGGACGCCCTCAGCACCGGGCTCAGCATGTCGCGCAGGAAGTCGGACGGCTCGACCAGCAGGACCCGGCCGGGAAGCGCGGCATTGCGGCCGGCCGCGAACCAGCCGGGCTCGTTCAGCGGCAGGTAATGCGCGAGGTCGAGGACATCGGTGGCGCGGCCGCGGATCATGGCCGAGCCGATGATGCCGCGCGCGTCGGCTGCCGCCATCTCGAGCTCGAAGGTCTCCTCGACGATGTCGACGATCGCCTCCACGGCGAGCGCCACGGTGAGATCGCCGTTCGAGACGATGACGAGCGGCTGGATGCCCTCGGAGCGCAATTGCGTGCCGGCGACCGGCGTCACCGGCACGAGGCGGCCGCGGTAATGCAGCAGCGTGCGGCCGCCGCTGCGCTGGAACTCGCCGGCCTCGATCTCCTCCAACCGCGTCACCAGCGACAGGGGCAGGGCCTGCAGGCTCCCGGCGCCGGCCCTGAAGACGAGCATGGTCGTGCGTTCGCCCCGGTGCACCTGGGCTGCGGCCTCGCGCGGTTGCTCCTCGGCGTCCTCGGACGTCGTCGCGCCGACCAGACGGGCGACGCCGTTGGGATCGACGATAAGGACGACGGTGCCGTCGCCCAGGATGGTGTTGCCGGAAAACAGGTGGATGTGACGAAGCTTGCTCGACATCGGCTTCACCACGATTTCCTCGGTGTGGAAGACGCTGTCGACGAGGATGCCGAACTGCCGCTCGCCGATCTGGGTGACGACGATGAAGCCCTCGCCATCCGCCCGCCGGGCGGTTTCCCGGCCCGGGCTGGCCATGAGCCCCGGCAGCGAGACGATCGGCAGGAGGCGCCCGCGCAGCCGCAGCACCGGGGCGCCGTTGATCTCTTCGATGCGGTTGTCGTCGCCGGCCTTGGCCCGGACGAGCTCGCGCACCGCGATCTGGGGGATGGCGTAGCGATCCTCGCCGGCGACCACGATCAGTGCCGAGATGATCGCCAGCGTGAGGGGGATCTTGATGGTGATGGTCGTGCCGAGGCCGGGGCGGCTGGCGACATCGACCGTGCCGCCGATCGAATCGACATTGGCCTTGACGACATCCATGCCGACGCCGCGGCCGGAGACAGCGGTGACGCTGTCGGCGGTCGAGAAGCCGGGATGGAAGATGAAGCGGCTGATCTGCGCATCGCTGAGCTTGTCGAGCTCGGCTTCGGTGGCGAGGCCCTTGGCGATGGCCTTGCCGCGGATGCGCTCGATATCGAGGCCGCGGCCGTCATCGGCGATCGAGATGGTGACCGAGCCGCCTTCGTGATAGGCGGCGAGCCGGATCGTGCCGTGCTCGGGCTTGCCGGCCTCGCGCCGGTCTGCCGGCAATTCGATCGCATGGTCGGCGCAATTGCGGACCATGTGAATCAGCGGATCCTTGATCAGGTCGAGGATCTGCCGGTCGAGTTCCGTCTCGGCGCCGTCCGTCAGCAACTCGATGCGCTTGCCGAGTTCGGCGCTGAGATCGCGCACGATGCGCGGCAGCTTCGACCAGGCGTTGCCGATCGGTTGCATCCGCGTCTTCATCACGCCGTCCTGGAGTTCGGCGGTGATCAGCGACAGGCGCTGGAGCGGAGCCTTGAGCCCGGCATCCTCCTGCCGGCGGGCGACTTCGAGGAGCTGGTTGCGGGTCAGCACGAGCTCCGAGACCATCGTCATCAGATGCTCGATCGTGTCGACATTGACCCGCAAGGTAACCGGACCGCCGCCGCGGGACGGATTTTGGGAATCCTCAGTGGGGACGACGGCTTCGCGGGCTTCGATGCGGCCATCGCGCCCGCGCTGCGGACCGGGCGCACTGCGGAAGACGATATCCTCGGCGCTTGCGGGGGCCGGGGCGGGCTGGCCGTGGCGGGCGAGATAGGCCGCGACGGGGTCGAGCGACGCGTCCGTCGGAGCCTGCTGCTTCAGTTCGCCCTTGGCGTGCTCGGCAAGGGCGAACAGCTCCCCGATCAGGGTCTCGTCATTGCCCTCAGGCTCCTGCCCCTTCTCGGCGAGCTCGGCCAGGATGTCCTTGATCCGGTCGATGGTTTCCAGGATCGCGGTGACGGCGATGGAATTGACGGTGGCACCGTCGCGGAACTGCCCGATCACCGACTCCGCGGCATGGGTCAGCGCTTCCAGCCGTGGCAGGCCGATGAAGCCGCAGGTGCCCTTGACGGTGTGAACCAGCCGAAAAATGTTCCGCAGGATGTCGCGGTCGTTGGGGTCCTGCTCGAAGCGAACGAGTTCCCGATCGACCGTGTCGAGATTCTCGCCGGTCTCCGTCAGGAACTCTTGCAGCAACTCGTCCATGCAGGAACTTCACTCAACGCGGAATGCTGCAGGAACTAAAGCAGGAGAACGGTTTATGATCGGTTGAGATCGTGCCTCGACCGATAACGATCGTTCAGGCTGCCTTGGTGGCCTTGATCGTCACCGTATCGCCGTCGATCGCGAAGGTGATGCCCATCCCGGCGGCGCGCGCGACCATGCCGGTATAAAGCGGCTGGACGGCATGGGCGTCGATCGTACCGGTCTCCGAGCGCCCGGCGAGAAGCTCCTCGACATGCGCGGGGATACGGGCATGCGAGCCGGTCGCCGTAATGTCGAACGTGCCCTGCTCGCCCTCGACCGTGGCGCGGGAGACGAGCTTGCCGCCACGCGGCACGGCCTGCGTCGCGATGACCAGGAGGTTGAGCAGCAGCTTGACCTGGTTCTTCGGCAGCAGCGCGCGCGGCGCGTCCCAGTCGAGCGAGAGCTTCTCGTCGTTGAGGAAGCCGTTGGCGACGTTGCCGGCATCGCCGAGATCGATCATCGCGCCGGCCGAACCGGCCGCACCGAAGGCGAGGCGAGCGAATTGCAACCGGGCCGAAGCGGCCCGTGCGCTCTTCTTGATCAGCTCCAGCGCGAAATCGCGCATCGACGGATCGTCCTCCTCCAGAACCTCGAGAGCGTTGACAATCGCACCGACCGGGCTGATCACGTCGTGGCAGACGCGGCTGCAGAGAAGCGCAGCCAGATCGAGCGGCTCGAGCGAGATGGCGGTCATGGGGGTGAGGTCCTGATAACGGAGAAGCGCCGGATTGAGGCGTCGTTATCGCTTGATATGCTGCTATCTTGGTTTTCATGTGGTTAATCGCCATATCGGGGGCGATTACGGGAAGGATGGGCCGCGATGATCGGCCATGACGATCCCCGCCTGCGCGATCGCGACGGGCTGGGGCGCAAACTGGCGGAAGCTGCCGGCTTGAGTGCCGCCGTCCTGCTGGCGAAGCGGGCGGCGCGCGACGTGACGCTCAAGAGCGACGGTTCGCCGGTCTGCTCTGCCGACCTTGCAGCCGACCACGCCGCCAAGGAGGCGCTGGCGCGCCTCTTGCCCGGCTTTCCGATCGTCAGCGAGGAGACCGCGCAGAACGCTGCGCCGGGCGCCATCTTCATCCTGCTCGACCCGCTCGACGGCACGCGCGAGTTCCTCGCGGGCGGTGACAGCTATTGCGTCGCGATCGCGGTGGTGAGCGATGGCCGGCCGATCGCTGGCGCGATTGCGGCCCCCGCGACCGGGCGGCTCTGGTTCTCCGGCACCCAGGCTTATGTGCAGGATTTCGGCCCCGACGGCGTCCTTCAGGGCGAGGCACGGCGAACGAGCGTCCGCGCCGTTCCAGGTGAGGGGCCGGTCGCACTGGTCAGCCGCTTCCATGGCGATGGCCGCAGCGACGGCATCGCGGCGGCGATGTGCTGCAGCAAGGGCATTCCGGTCTCGTCGGCGGTGAAGTTCGGCATGATCGCGTCGGGCGAGGCGGATATCCACGTCCGCTGCGGGCAGACGATGGAATGGGACATCGCGGCGGGGGATGCCATCCTCTCTGCGGCCGGCGGGATCGTTCTGACGCTCGACGGCTCCTTGCCGGATTACGGCCGTAGCGAGCGGCAGTTCCGCAATCCGCCCTTCGTCGCGGCCTCGAGCGAAGCGTTGGCACGGCAGGCCATCGCCGGCGATTGCGGCGGCTAGACCGCAATCCGGCTCAGCGGGCGACGAAGCGCAGCACTGCGTTCCAGCGGCTTTCGGCCTGGGCCAGCAAGCCGCTGTCCCGGAGGAAGCGCTGCCGATTATCGGCCGAGCGGAACAGGAACAGCCGCGACCCGATCACCGCGAACTGGCTTGGATCGCTGTCGACGGCAACGCCATTGGCGACCCCGGTCGGGTCGAATCCGCCGAACGCGGGCATGTAGATCTCGGGCGCGTCGCGGAAGGCTTCGAGATTGGCCTGCGAGGCGAAGCGCCAGACGAAGCGATCCAGGATCAGTTCGTATTCGGCCCGTCCTGCCAGGGGCCGCGCGCCAAGCCGATAGGAAACCGGGTCGAAGCCGTTGATCGCGAGACCGGTACTGAGGTTCCGCTGCATCACCTCGCCGAGCGATGGCAGGTCGGGCAGGCCCGATGGCAGGGTCGTGGAGAGAGCGGGCGCGGCTGCATCCGCCGCGGCGGGCGGGGTGCTCGCCACGGCCACCTGTCCGATCAGGGGAACCAGGACGAAGCCCGCGGCAAGCGAGATCCAGCGCTGCCTTGTTGCGGCCTTCATCGCGTCAAATCCTCAGGTAGCTCCCATCCCGGGCCGAGCGGCTCTCCGGAATCTTCACGCCTTGGATAGATTTGCGGCGTATCAAATCCGTTACCGAATTGATTCGCATTCGCCGGACGTCACGCTTCGACGTTCGGTCGGGCGGCGGATGGCCCAGGATCGGCCCGCCCCCCGGCCCGTATCGCATCCGTTCCGAGCCGGCTGCCGTGCAGCCGCCGCCGGTGCCGAGCGGACGGACGATCGAACCGCCCCGGCGCTCTGCCCTGTCTGGCGCCCTGCCTGGAGATGTCGCTGATGACCCAGACCCGCCGCAACCTGATCACGGGCGGTCTCGCCGTGGCCGGCGCGAGCCTGAGCGGAATGCCGCTTCCGGCGCTCGCCCAGAAATACGATGAGCAGCAGTCGTTCAGCCAGAACGAACTCGTCGGTTCCGGGCACAAGTTCTTCGGAAACGTGTCGCGCGGTCTCGCGCTGACCATCGAGGAGGCCGTGAAACGCTGGGGCGAGCCGAACGGCTACGTCCTCGGGCAGGAAGCTTCCGGCGCTTTCGTCGGCGGCCTGCGCTATGGCGAGGGCCAGCTCTACACCCGCAATGCCGGTGACCGCCGCGTCTTCTGGCAGGGGCCGTCGATCGGCTTCGATTTCGGCGGCGAGGGCGCCCGCACGATGATGCTGGTCTACAATCTGCCGAGGGTCGATGCGCTCTACCAGCGCTTTGCCGGCGTGGATGGCTCGGCCTATTTCATCGGCGGCTTCGGTTTCACCGCGCTCACCGCCGAGGGCATCACGGTGGTGCCGATCCGCACCGGCGTCGGCTGGCGCCTCGGCGTCAATCTCGGCTATCTCAAGTTCACGCCGCAGGCGACCTGGAACCCGTTCTAGTCTCGACCGCCGGATGACCGGAGAACCGTCGCCGTCACGTTCGGTCGATGGTCTCTGGCCATGACGCCGCTGCCATGGCAGATTCGACTTCAGCCCTCGGCCGGGAGTCCTGAGACTTGATCGAAGCCGCCATGCTGTTCGCGCTCGGCTTCCTCTGCGCCGCCTTGCTGGCCCTGGCGGCCGTGCCGGCGCTGGCGCGGCGGGCCGACAGGCTGGCGCGAAAACGGGCCGAGGCCGCGTTTCCGCTTTCGCTCGCCGAAATCGCCGCCGATCGCGACCATCTGCGCGCCGAGCTGGCCTTGCGCATGCGCTCGGCCGAGCAGGATGCCGAGCGCGGCTTTGCCGCCAAGGCCGGGGCGATGCAGGAACTCGGCCGGCGCGACATGATGATCGGCCGGCTGGAGCGTGAGCTTGGCGAGCGTGACAGCCGCATCGGCGGGCTCGATGCCGATCTGGCGACGACACGCGCCGAACTGGCCGATACGCAGGCGGCGCTTGCGAGCGAGCGCACCGGCCATGGCGAAACGGCCGCGACGCTGGAGAAGCGCGTTGCCGATCTCGCCAGCCTCGAACGCAATCTCGAAGAGACGCGCGCAGCCCTGACCGGCACGGGCGCCGATCTGGCCGCGCGCAACGGCGAACTGGAACGCGAGCGCGAGACCGTCGGGCGGATCGAGGCGCTGTTGGCCGAGCGCGAACGGGAGCTGGCCGAGAGCCGCAGTAGCGCCGAGAAGCTGCGCGTCGCACAGGTCGAGGACAGGACGCTCATCCTGGTGCTGCAGGCCAAGGGCGACGAGCTTGCCGACAAGCTCGCCGCGACCGAGAAACGCCTCGTCCAGAGCGAGGCGGCGCTGCGCGCCATGACCGGCGAGCGCGACGGCGACCGGGTGCGGGCTGACGCCTTCGATGCGCGGGCGGCGCAGGCCGAGGCGGGGCTAGCGGCGGCCGATGCCCGCGCCAGCGCGGCGGGCGTGGCGGCGCAGCAGCTTGAGACACAGCTACGGCAGGAACAGATCGACCATGCCGCGACCAGGGACATGCGCGCAGCACTGGACCTGGCGCTGGCCGCCGCGAAGAATGACCATGAGGCGGCCAAGCGGCGAAACCGGGAGGAGATCGCGACCTTGCAGGACGCTCAGAACGAACGCGAAAGCCAGATCGAGATGCTGCGGGCGGAACTCCAGACGCTGCAGGGCGCTTTGACCCAGGCGAGGGCCGACCGGACACACCTGATGGACGAGATATCGGCCTTGCGCAGGGCTGGAGGTGCGGGGGCCAACGACGCGGCTTTGCGCCAGGAGATCGTCAAGCTGGCCGACCGGCTGATGGATGCCGCACCCAAGCGCGAAGCGGCGGAATAGGGGCAGCCATCGGTTGTCGCCAGGGACGGTTGCCGATTTTCCACTGACCCACGGCGTCATACCGGGCTTGACCCGGGATCCATTCCGGAGCGTTTCCGATTGAGGCTCAGGCATGGATCTCGGATCTCCGCTTCGCTTCGTCCGGGATGACCTGCGTTTCGCCGAAATGCGTGATGTCGGCCCTGTCGCGGCTTCCAGTTTGGCATTCGATGCAGAGCTTTGATCTTGCATCGGCTTTCCCGAAAACCGCATTCCACTTTTCGGACCGATGCTCTCAGGAAGGCTGCGTTCCCCGGTGTTCCGCGCCATCTGAATGGTTTGAAACGTGACCGACAGCCGCTTCGATCTCCTTTGCCTCGGCGAACCGCTCGGCGAGTTCAACGCGACCCGCGCCGAGAGCGGCGCCTTCCTGTTCGGCCATGGCGGCGACACCTCGAACTGCGCGGTCGCGGCCGCGCGCCAGGGCATGTCGGTCGGCTATCTAGGCGCGCTGGGCGATGACAGCGCCGGCCATTCGATCCGCGGGCTGTGGAAGCGCGAAGGCGTCGACGACAGCCATGTCGCGACCCATCCGAGCGCGCCGACGGGCCTCTATTTCGTCGATCACGGCCCTTCCGGCCATGTCTTCTCCTATCTGCGCGCCGGCTCGGCCGCGAGCCTCTACGGCCCGCGCGACCTGCCGCGCGACCTGATCCGCTCCGCCCGGATCATCCAGGCCTCCGGCATCAGCCAGGCGATCTCGGCCAGCGCCTGCGACGCCGTGTTCGAGGCTTTCGATACCGCGCGCAAGGCCGGCGTACTCACCGCCTACGATACCAATCTGCGCCTGAAACTCTGGCCGCTGACCCGGGCCAAGGCGATCATCCACGCCGCCTGCGCCATGGCGGACATCATCCTGCCCGGCCTCGACGACGCAACGCAGCTCACCGGCCTGAACAATCCCGATGCCATCGTCGATTTCTATCTCGGACTCGGGGCGCGCGTGGTCGCGCTGACGCTCGGCCATGAGGGCTCGCTGGTGGCGACGCCGGTCCGGCGCGAGCGCTTCCGGCCGATCAAGGTCGATGCGATCGACGCGACCGGCGCGGGCGATTGCTATGACGGCGCCTTCCTCGCCGAATACCTGCGCACGGGGGATGCCTTCACTGCGGGCGCCTATGCCAATGTCGCGGCGGCCCTGTCGACGCTGGGCTATGGCGCGGTGGCGCCGCTGCCGCGCCGCGCCGATGTCGAGGCTCGCATCGCCGCGGAGGCGCGTTCCTGATGAGCGTTCCCGTTCTGAAGCGCGCGGGCGATCTCCTCGCCCGCTACGATGTGCTGATCAGCGATGTCTGGGGCGTCGTGCATGACGGGCTCTGGGCGCTGGAGCCGGCCTGCGATGCGCTGATGGCCTATCGCGAGCGCGGCGGCACAGTGGTGCTGCTCTCGAATGCGCCGGGGCCGTCGCAGCAGGTCGCCGGGCTACTCGATGCCAAGCGGGTGCCACGCGAAGCCTGGGACCGGCTCGTCACCTCCGGCGACGTCACGCGCGCCCTGATCGCGCAGAGTCACCAGAAGCGCGCCTTCCATATCGGCTGGCAGAGCGACCGGGCCGTGTTCGACGGGCTCGATGTCACGCTGGTCGACGAGGACAAGGCCGATATCGTCGTGGCGACCGAGCTCAACGACTACCGCACCGAGACGCCGGAGCAGTATCGGCCGCTGCTGGAGCGCTTCGCCCGGCGCGGTTTGCCCTTCATCTGCGGCAATCCCGATCTCGTCGTGCATGTCGGCGAGGACCTGCTGCCTTGCGCCGGGGCGCTGGCGACGATCTACGAGGAACTCGGCGGCTCCGTCGCCTGGGCCGGCAAGCCCTATCGGCCGGCCTATGACCTCGCGCTGGCGGCGGCGGCCGATGCCCGCGGCGGCCGTTCGGTCGAGCCCGGCAAGGTGCTGGTGATCGGCGATGCGGTGCGTACCGACCTCGCAGGCGCGCGCCTGATGGGCTTCGACAGCCTGTTCATCGCCGGCGGCATCCATCGCGACGAGACGATGCGGGGTGGCGAGGTCGATGCGGCCGGCCTCGCGAGGGTGCTGGACAGGCTTCCCGTCCAGCCGATCGCGGCGATGGGCGCGCTGGCCTGAAGGTCAGTGCGCGTCGCCGGTGCGGGCGTCGCGCAGGGTCGTCAGCGTGATGACGATGCAGAGCAGCATGCCGATGATCGACAGGATCGCGGCTGCGCGGAAGCCGACCATGAAGGCCTCGCTGGCGCGCGCCAGCATCGGCCCGGCCTGATCGGGCGAGAGCCCCGTTGCCAGCGCCAGCGCGCCGCCGAGGGTCGAGCGGGCGGGAGCGAGCGCATCCGGGCTGACGCCGGACACGGCGATATCCGCCATGCGGCTGCGATAGAGCGCGGCGCCGAGGCTGCCGAGCACGGCGATGCCGAGCGCGCCGCCGAGTTCGGCCGAGGTTTCCGACATGGCCGAGGCCGCGCCGGTGCGCTCGGGCGGCGCGGAACCCACGACGATGCCGGTCGTCAGCGTGATCACCGGCGTGAAGCCGATCGAGAATACGACGGAGGCCGCGACGATCTGGATCAGGCTCGGCGCGAAGACGAGCCAGGTGAAGCCGAGCGCCGAGAGCGCCATGCCGCCCGCCATCAAGCTCGCCGGCTTGTAGCGCCCGACCAGCGCCGGCGTGACGAAGGAGGCGAGCGTGAAGGCGACCGCCGAGGGCAATGACCAGAGCCCGGCCTGCAATGGCGTCAATCCGGCGACGAGCTGGAAATACTGCGCCAGGAAGATGAAGCTGCCGAACATGAAGAGGATGCCGGCGAGATTGATCGCGAGCGCCGCCCGGAAGGCGGGAATCTGGAACATGGCGAGATCGACCATCGGGTCGGTGAGCCGCTTCTGGCGGCGGATGAAGATCAGGACGAAGGCGATGCCGACGAGGATCGCGGCGGCGGCCAGCCAATCGAAGCCCTCGGCCGCCCAGTGCTTGATGCCGTAGACGAGGCTCAGCACGGCGGCGAGCGAAAGCAGCGCGCTGAATACATCGAGGCTGCCGGCATTCGGGGCGCGGTATTCGGGCAGCAGGATGGGGCCGATCGCGAGCAGCAACAGCATCGGCGGCACCGCGATCAGGAAGACCGAGCCCCACCAGAAATACTCGATCAGGAAGCCGCCCGCGACCGGGCCGATGATGGCGCCGGCCGAGAAGCTGGCGATCCACATCGAGATCGCGAAGGTGCGCTCCTTCTCGTCGGTGAACATCACGGTGATCAGCGAGAGGGTCGAGGGCGCCAGCGTCGCGCCGGCGATGCCGAGCACGGCGCGCATCGCGATCAGCATCTCGGCGCTGTTCGAGGAGGCGGCGACGGTCGAGGCCACGCCGAAGAAGGCGGCGCCGATCATCAGCAGCTTGCGGCGGCCGATGCGGTCCCCCAGCGTGCCCATGGTCATCAGGAAGCCGGCGACCATGAAGCCGTAGATGTCGATGATCCAGAGGAGCTGGCTGGCGCTCGGCTTCAATTCGCGCGTCAGCGTCGGCACCGCGAGGTTCAGCACCGTCAGATCCATCGAATAGATCATGCAGGGCAGGGCGATCGCGATCAGGCCGAGCCATTCGCGCCGCGTCGCCTTCTCGCCCCGGATCGAAGCGGGTGCCGCTGTCATGGTTGTCTCGCAAGTCTGGTTGTCAGGCGGGCTCTCTGCCACGATCGCGCGGCCGAAACTGGCAGGAGAGGTGATTTTCGCCCTCCCACCTCGGAGGGCCGCTATCCGGGCTGCGTTGCCGGAGGCTTGCGCAGATAGGCGCCGATGTCGTGCCAGAGCCCCTGCAGCGGGCGGAAGACGAAACGCACCGTCGACTTGCCGGGCGGCACGACGACGGCTCGGAACAAGACGTTTGCGCGCAGCAATTCGGCGGGCTGGCCGTCGATCTCGACCTGCCACCAGTGGTGCCAGACATCGTTGAGCACGAGATAGCCGCCGCGCGCCATCTCGGCCGCGAGTGTCACGGTCGTGGTGCCGTAGTCGCGGATCGCGACGCTGTCGGGGCCGAGCGGGCCGGTGGGCAAGGGCGGCGGATCGCGGTCGAGCAGCACGGTGCGGCGCGGGTCGAACCCTTGGGGCCATTCGCCGGTCTTCAGGATCGCGTCGAAATCCGCTTTCCGGGCGTCGGTCACCAGCAGCACGCGCGGCAGGGCGCGGGGGTTCTCGTAGACGAAGGCGTCCTGGGTCCGCGCGATCTGCCTGAGGTCACCGGGTTTCAGGCGCTTGTCGATCTGCTCGACGGGCACGCCGGTCGCGATGAAACGCAGGCCCAGCATGTCGGCTAGCAGAGAGCTGTAGCCCGGCATCAGGGGCGAGAAGGTGCGCTGGTCGGGCAGGGCGACATGGTCTCCTGCCCCGGTCGCCTTGGTGTAGAGGCCAAGCCGCAGCGGGTTATAGCCCAGCGTGTTGTCGAGATCATGGACGAGGCTGGCATTCGGCCAGTGGAAGCCGATGCCCGCGAGCTCGATGCGGTCGCGCCGGTCGGGAGCGGCGGTGCGGGCGGTCTCGCGTTTCAGCAGCGCGATGGTGTCGTTGCTGCTGTCCTTGCGCAGGACGTCGTAGGTCTGCGCCGGCAGGGCGGTGGATTCGCTCGGGCCATTATTCACCGAGAGGTCCATGGTCAGCGTCGCGGCGAGCACCAGGGTGGCTGCGAGGGCCGAGCCGCGCCCCGCGAGTCCGCGCGCGGCGATGAGGCCGCCGAGCGAGAGAATGCCGCACAGCGCCGCGACGACCAGCGGCATGGTCGCGACCGGGATGCGTCCGACCGTCCAGGCCAGCCAGAGCGCGAGCGCGAGTGCGCCTGCAAAGATCAACGCTTCGAGGCCGACCTGCCAAGGCCGCGCTTTCGGGGCTGTGCCGGTCATCACGAGATGGGTCAGATAGCCGCCGAGCAGGGCCAGCAGGGCGCCGAGGATGAAGAGCGCATCGGCCGGGCGGCGATAGAAGCTGATGCCCGGCAGTTCGAACAGCACGCGGAAGGCCGGCGTGTAGCGGCCGAGCGCGAAGAGCAGGACGATGATCGCCGCGACGGTGAGTGGAGCGATCTCGCGCCGCCAGAGCGCGCCGCGGACGAGGCCGACCGTGAGGATCAGACCCATCGGCAGCAGGCCGAGATAGAGCTGGCTCATATTGCGGGCAAGGAAGAGGCTGAGCGGGCCGAAGCGCGCTTCCCAGGCCGGGCTCGGCGCGCCCCAGAAATTATCGAGCGGGCCGGCGGCGCCGTAGAGATTGGCGAAGAGCCCGGTCAACAGCGCGGCCGGATGGAGCGAGCCCTTGCCAGCCTCGACGAAGTCGATGACGGGTCGGTTCGATTCCTGCGCGATGAAGGCGGTCAGCAGGATCGGGATCGTCGCGACCAGAATGGCGCCGAGCGTGCCGGCGATCAGCGGCGGCAGGCTGGCACGGAAGGCGCGCCACGGGCTCCGGGCCATCAGGATCGCGGCGATGGTGAGGCCGGCGAGGACATAGACGCCGAGCAAGGCAACCTGATCGCGGCCCAGCACCATGAAGCCGGAGACGATGCCGGCGGCGAGGCCATAGGCGATCGAGCCGCGTTCCAGCGCGCGCGAGAGCAGGAAGAGCGTGATCGCGAAATAGCCGAGGCTCAGCACCTGCCCGACATGCTGGATGCGCCAGGCGGCGGCGGCCCCGAAGGCAAAGGAGAGGGCGGTGACCACGGCGCCGGCCGGGTGCCAGCCGCGATCGCGGAAGATGACGACGATCGCGAGCGCTCCCAGCAGCAAGGTGCCGAGCAGGGCGCCGTCGCTCCAGCGGAAATCGGGAGCCGGGTTCAGCGCCGCGATCAGGGCGAAGGTGGGCGAGAAGATCAGGGATTGCGGATCGGCGACCTGCGGCGAGCCGGAGAAGACATAGGGCGTCCAGAAGGGCGAGAGACCCTTGTGCCAGGCATCGGCGAGGAACTGAAGCTGCGGGTGGAAATGCGCCTTGGCGTCCCAGGGGATGGTGACGCTGCCGGAGAGCCAGGGCCAGGACAGGGCCAGCCAGGCGATGAACAAGATCGCGCAGACGCTGGCGAGCGGCCAGCGTCCGGGACTGTCGGGCAGGGTATTATCGGGCTCGGGCATCAGCCTGGCCTGATCGCAAACGAGACCGGGGTCAATCCGTCGGGGCGGCGCGCGCCATCAGCGCGTCCATGTCGATGAAATGGCCGGCGCGGTCTCGCTTGGAGGCGAGATAGCGGACGTTGTGCGCGTTCGGACGCCCGAGCACGCGCTGGGTGGCGGCGACCTCGAGCCCGGCAGCCTCGATCGCACCGATCTTCTGCGGGTTGTTGGTGAGCGCCACAACGCTGGAGATGCCGAGCTGCTTCAGCATCGTCGCCGCAAAGTCGAAATGGCGCTGGTCGAGATCGAAGCCGAGCACCTCGTCGGCGTCATAGGTGTCCCAGCCCTGGCTCTGCAGCTTGTAGGCGCGCATCTTGTTGGAGATGCCGTTGCCGCGGCCTTCCTGGTCGAGATAGAGCAGGATGCCGCCCTCGTTCTCGGCCATCCACTGCACGGTATCGCGGAGCTGATCGCCGCAATCGCATTTCAGCGAGCCGAACAGGTCGCCGGTCAGGCAGGCCGAATGCAGGCGCACCGGCACGGCAGACGAAAGATCCGGCTTGCCGACAATGATGGCGACCTGATCGCGCAGGCCCTCGCCGCCGCGGAAGACGACAAATTCGGTATCCGGCGCGCCTTCGAGCGGCACCGGCGCGCGGCCGACGATCTTCAGCGTCGCTGCCTGCTCGGCGCGGTAGCCGTCGACGGCGGCAATCTCGACCTCGACGAGCGGCTCGTTGGCAATCGCCTCGGCGCTGACCGGCACGAGGATCACGGCCGGCAGCACGAGCGACAGGCGAGCGAGTTCGAGCGCGGCTTCATCGAGTGCCGAAGCAGGGGCGACGGGCGCATCCATGCGGGCGTCGATCTTGAGCGCGAGCGTCTCGATGCGGCCGGTATCGATGGTCGGCAAGGCGAAGATGCCGGTTTCCAGGCGACCCTTTGCGCCGAGGCGGCGCAGTCGTGCGGCGCTCAGCACGAGATGGCCGCGGCCCTGCGCCAGGCTATCGAAGCGGCGCGCGAGTTCGGCGTCGGCGAGTTCGGCGGATAGCGCGAGCGCGAGCCGCGCGCCGTCTCGGAGCAGGACGGGGCGGGCGGCGCGAAACTCGGCGATCGCCCGCTCGACCTTCACGAGATCCGTCTGGAGGGATGGGCCGAAGAGCGTACGCGACTCAGGCATCGAAAAGTCCGTCAGATTGGGCCGGCGACCGGCCGAGGGGGCATCCAGGGCACCATCGGGTATCGATATAGGGCCTTGCAGTGCGCTCTGCCAGCAACGTGGCGGACGGGGCGCGGGTTCCATGATCAAAACCGCGTCAGGTGGGATTTGCCGGCGGGTGAAAGCGGGAACCTTTCCAGCGTATCGCCGTCCTATGGGCGCATGCGCTTGAACGTGAGATGAATAGCGTTCCAGCAGCAGGTCAGGAGGCCTTCCGATGCAAGGCGAGATGCCGGCAGCCCGCGTCTACAGCCCGATCGCCCGCACGCTGCACTGGGTCACGGTCGCCGCGGTCCTGGCGATGATCCCGGTCGGACTCATCATGAGCTATCGCGGCAATGTCCTGAACATCTGGGACGGGCTGACCAACGGCCTCTACAGCGCCCATAAGCTCACCGGCTTCCTGCTGCTGTGGCTGATGGCCGGCCGGCTGGCCTATCGCCTGCTGCACGGCGCGCCGCCGGACGAGCCGACGCTAACCTGGTGGCAGAAGGCGGCATCGCATCTGGTGCACTGGCTGCTTTACGGCCTGCTGATCGTCGTACCGCTGCTCGGCTGGATCGGGGTCTCGCTGTTTCCGGCCCTGACGATCTTCGACCTGTTCGACCTGCCGGCATTGGCGAAACCCAACGAGGAGGCTGCCAAGCGCGTGCTCGACATCCATGGCAAGCTCGCGCTCGCGACCGGGGCGCTCGCGCTGATGCATATCGGCGCCGCGCTGCATCACTACCTGATCCTCAAGGACGGCGTGATGCGGCGCATGCTGCCTTGGTTGAAGTAGCGATCCCCTAGATCGGCCGGGCCCAGAGGTCCTGATGTCCGATCGTGGCTGACTCGGCCTTGCAGCGGGCCTTGAGCCAATCCGTGATCGTTTTCGGGTCGAGGCGGCCGGTTTCGCCGACCGCTGTGGCGATGCCTTCCGCCAAGGCCTCCTGCACGGGCCGGCGCTTCGCATCGAGCAGCCAGTTGCTGTCGCCGCTGGAGATGGCGAAGCCCGACTTTCGGAAGGCTTCGGCCATGATCTCGGTAGCCTCCGGGCCGGCGGCGGGGCCAAAGCCCTTGTCGCGGTGCTGATGGTCGACGAAGGCGGCATGGATGCCGGCATCGGCCGGATGCTCCGGCAGCCAGGTCTCGCGGCCGTCATGGGTCAGCACGGCGTAGAGCGGCAGATGCTGGCTGGCGAGAGCCGCGACGAAGCGCTCGATCCAGCGCTTCGAGGCGAGGTCGAAGAGGGCGGCGGCGGTGACGAGGTCGGGCTGCCAGCCCAGAACCCATTCGAGATCGGTGTTCAGGTCGACCTTGCGGGTATCGACGGTGATCGTCTTGCCGTCCTTGGCGAGAACGAGTTCCTCGCCCTGCTCGCGCGCCTCGTCGGCCCAGTCGGTCAGGCGTTCGCGGGCGAAGGCGAGGAGCTCGGCATCGTGATCGACCAGCGTCCAGTGCTGGCGATCGGGCAGGGCGGCATAGGTCGCGCGCAGGTTGGAGCCCGCGCCGCAGCCGAGATCGAGCACGGATAGCGAGGCCTTGTCGGCGAAATAGCCACCGACCGCTGCAAGCACTTGCGGATTGCGCGCCGCGTGATCGGCCGGCTCGCGCAATGCGAGCCATTCCGGAGAGAAACCAGCCATTACCCCACCTTTCGGCCGCGAGAGAAGCGGACTGAATATCGCATTCAGTCCTGTTCTCTTGCTCTTTGATCTTGCATCGGCTTTTCCCGAAAGCCGCGTGCCGCGTTTCGGGCCGATGCTCTATCGCGCAGGCAGGCCTCCGCGACGATGCGCGCGGTCTCGCTCCAGCGCGGCAGATCGCCGGCTGCGGCCCACGCGGCATCGGCACGCTGCCGACGTTCTGCCGGCGCATCAATCAGTCTTGCAAGGGCCTTGGCAAGTGCCGCAGCGTCTCCGGGAGGGACCTTGAGGGCGGCCGCGTCGGGCAGGGCCTCGGCCCCGGCGCCGCTCAGCGTGGTGACGATCGGCAGGCCGCGCGCCAGCGCCTCGGTCAGAACCATGCCGTAGCCCTCGTAGAGGGAGGGCATCACGAAAAGGTCCGCTTCGTCATAGAGTTGCGCCAGCTTGTCGGGGCCTACAGCGCCGGCCAGCACGATCCGGTCCGCAAGCCCGTCTCGGGCGATGACGCTCCGCAATTGCGCCGCCGTCTCGGGTGCGTGATCAGGCGAGCCGGCGATTGTCAGCGTCCAGGCCCGGTCGGCGATCGCCGCCGCGGCTTCGACGAGGTCGCCATAGCCCTTGCGGGGAATGAGCGAGCCGACCGCGAGCAGGCGGAGCGGGGCGCCACCACGCGATCCCGAAGCGCGGGGCGCCGGATCGCAACCGGGAGCCGCGACCACAATCTCGCTCGCCGGAACGCCGAACTCCGTCTCCAGCGTTGCCCGCGTCGTCGGGCTCGATGCGACGATGGTGCGCGCCCGGGCCAGCGCCAGCCTTTCGCTTCGCCGCAGCGTATCCGCCGCCTCCGGCTTCAGACCCGTCTCCATCGCCAGCGGGTGGTGCACCAGCGCGACGAGCCGATCCGCGAACCGGGCGGCGAGGGCCTCGGGGAAGGCGCCGAAGGCCAGGCCGTCGACGAGCAGGACGTCGTCGGGGGCGGTTGCGGCAAGAAGCCGTTCCGTCGTCGCCAGATCGGCTTCCGTCGGAAAGGGGAAGGAGCCGGGCAGGGCGATATGGCGTGCTTCGATGCCCGCCTCGTGCCATTCGCGCAGGAGGCGCCGGTCATAGCCGTAGCCGCCGGTGGGCGCGTCGATGTCGCCGGGGATGGCGAAGACGATGCCGCTCACGCCAGCGCGCCCTCGTAGCTGGCGCGGGCGAGATCGGTCTCGTGGAGGGTGACGCGAATCCTGTTCAGCCCCGCACCGTCGGCGCCGAGAGCGCCGGACTTCGCCGCCGCCGCCATGGCATCGAAGATGTGCTTGCAGAGGAATTCGGTGGTGGTCAGCACACCCGCGAATTGCGGGAGGGCGTCGAGGTTCTGGTATTTCAGCGGCTTCAGGGTTTCGGCGAGGGTCTCGAGCGCCGCGCCGATATCGACGACGACGTTCTGCCGGTTCAGCGTCTCCCGGAAGAAGGCGACATCGACCACGAAGGTGGCGCCGTGCATGTTCTGCGCCGGACCGAAGAAGGGATCGGGCAGGGAATGGCCGATCATGATGCGGTCGCGGACTTCGACGGAAAACATGCGATCTCCCGGGGACAGGTTGGCGGTGCGGGTTGGTCAGGGCCGCGTTTCATAGCAAATTGCGGCGGTCAGGCCAGCGGCGCCCGGCGCGAGCAGGCGGGGCAGGCGTTCGGCCAGGTCGCGGAAGGCGATCTCGTCGGTGATCAGTACATCGAGCCTGTCATCGGCGAGCAGGGCCATCGCTGCCTCGGCCCGGCGGGCATAGGTCCAGCGCGCACGCCGCGAGGCCGAGACCAGCCCGACCTGCGAGGAGATGAGCTGGAGCCGCCGCGCGTGGAAGGCGCCGCCGAGCGCGGCGGGCACGGCGCCTTCGCCGTACCAGCTCAACTCGACGATCCGCGCCTCGGTGCCTGCTGCCGCGATGGCGGTGGCGAGGCCGGCCGCCGTGGCGCTGGCATGGAAGACAATATCGGCGTCGCGCGGTGCGGCATCGGGCAGCGCGAAGCTGAAGCCCAGTTCGGCGGCAAGCGTCGCACGGCTCGGTTCGACATCGACAAGCGTGACCGCCGCTCCCGGCAGGCGCGCGGCCAGCCAGGCGACGAGCAGGCCGAGGACGCCGCCGCCGACGATCACGATCCTGTCAGCGGGGCCGGAACCGGCATCCCAATGGGCGTTCAGGGCCGTTTCCATGTTGGCGGCGAGGATCGCGCGCCGGGCCGGAACCGCATCGGGCACCGGGAGAAGGCTGGCGCGCGGCGCGACGAAACGGTCCTGATGCGGGTGCAGGCAGAAGGCGGTGCGGCCGAGCAGGTCAGGCGGGCCGGCGTCGACGCGGCCGACGGCGCAATAGCCGTATTTGACCGGGAACGGGAAATCGCCCTGCTGGAACGGGGCCCGCATGCGTTCATGCTCGGAGCAAGGCACGCGGCCCTCGCAGACCAGCCGCTCGGTGCCGCGGCTGACGCCGCTCCAGAGCGTCGTCAGCAGGCAGTCATCCGGCCCGAGATCCGGCAGGGCGACCTCGTTCAGGTTGCATTCACGGGGGGCTGTATACCAAAGCGCAAGAGCCTTTGCCCTTGCGTTAGTCGATTTTGCAGGCTTTAGCTCCCGCGCCATTCGCGTCCGCCCCGTCTGTCCGAGCCTGTCTGCCTACCATGACAGAGACCGCCATGAACCAGCGTCCCGCTCCGACCACGTTCCGGCGGGTGACGCAAGAGGCCGGGCCGAACGGTCTGACGCCGGCCGGGCTGCAGGCGGAAACGGCGCTGCGCCGCCGGCGGTTCCTTGTCCTCGCCTTGAATCTCGTCACGCTCGCCCTGCTGCTTGCCGGGCTCGCCCGCGTGCTCGGGGCAGGCGGCTGGAGCGTCGCTGATATCGCGATCTTCGTCGCCTTCCTGTTCGGGCGCCCTGGACCGTGCTCGGTTTCTGGAATGCCGCGATCGGACTCTGGCTGTTGCACGGCAAGGCGGATGGGCTTGCCGCGGTCGCGCCCTTCGCCGCCGCCAATGAAGAGGCGACGCCGCTGGCCCTGCGCACCGCCGTGCTGATGACCTTGCGCAACGAGGACCCGGCACGCGCTTTCCGCCGGCTCAAGGTGGTCAAGGACAGCCTCGATGCGACCGGCGAGGGGGACTGGTTCGACTATTTCGTGCTGTCGGACACCCATGATCCCGTTGTTGCCGCTGCCGAGGAGAAACTGGCCGAGGCCTGGACGCGCGAGCTCGGTGACGCGGCGCGGGTGACCTATCGCCGTCGCAGCGACAACGCCGGTTTCAAGGCCGGCAATCTCCGCGATTTCTGCGAGCGCTGGGGCGAGCGCTATGAATTGATGCTGCCGCTCGATGCCGACAGCGTGATGGCGGGCGAGACGATCCTCGGCATGGCCCGAATGATGCAGGCGCATCCGAAGCTCGGAATCCTGCAAAGTCTCGTGGTCGGCATGCCCAGCCGTTCGGCCTTCGCCCGCATCTTTCAGTTCGGCATGCGCCATGGCATGCGCCCCTACACCATGGGCTCGGCCTGGTGGGGTGGCGATTGCGGGCCGTTCTGGGGGCATAACGCGCTGGTGCGGATCGCGCCGTTCCGCGATCATTGCCATCTGCCGGTGCTGCCGGGCGGGGCGCCTCTGGGCGGGGCGGTGATGAGCCATGACCAGGTCGAGGCGACCTTGATGCGCCGCGCCGGCTACGAGGTCCGCGTCCTGCCGGTCGAGGGCGGAAGCTGGGAAGAAAACCCGCCGACCATGCTGGAATTCGCCAAGCGCGACCTGCGCTGGTGCCTCGGCAATCTGCAATATCTCAAGCTGCTGGATCTGCCCGGCCTCAAGCCGATGAGCCGCTTCCAGCTGGTCTGGGCGATCCTGATGTTCCTCGGCCTGCCGGCCTGGACATTGATGATCGCGCTCCTGCCGCTCAAGGTGTTCGAGGATCGGGCGATCGCCGATTATCCGGCTGGGCTCGCAGCCGGGCTCTATCTGCTGTTCCTGGCGATGTATCTCTCGCCGAAGCTTGCCGGTTTCGCCGACATCCTGCTGACATCGGGCGGCGTCGCGCGCTATGGCGGCAAGGCGCGCTTCCTGGTTTCAGCGGCGATCGAACTCGCCTTCTCCTTCCTGCAAGGCGCGGTTTCGAGCTTCCGTACGACGCTGTTCATGATCGGGCTCGCCTTCGGTCAGGCGAAGATCGGCTGGAATGGGCAGGCGCGCGATGCCCATGCGCTCTCCTTCGGAACGGCCTTCGCGGGCTTGTGGCCGCATCTGCTGTTCGGGGCCTATCTCTTCGTCACGCTCGGCATCATGGCGCCGGCCGTGCTGATCTGGTCGCTGCCCTTGACTGCGGGCTATGTGCTGGCGATCCCCTTCGCCATGCTGACGGCGGCGCCGGCTTGCGGCGCATGGCTGGCGCGGCGCGGGCTCTGCGGCATACCCGAGGATTTCGACCTGCCGCCGGTGCTCGCCGCGATCCACGACCGGGAGGCGGCATGAACGCCGTCACCTACCCGAAGGGCACGGTGAAGGCTCTGTCGCGCTCGCTGCGTGTCTATCATGGCGACAAGGAGCGCAACGCGGCGATGGACCGGCTTTACGGGTCCTTCCTGGCGCCGGGCGATCTTGCCTTCGATATCGGCGCCCATGTCGGCGACCGGATCTCCTCCTTCCGGCGACTGGGCGCGCGCGTCGTGGCGCTGGAACCGCAGCCCGGTCCCGCCCGCGTCATCCGCCTGATCCATCGACGCGATCCGCTGGTGACACTGGTGGAGGCTGCCTGCGGCGACCATGAGGGCTCGATCGCGCTCAGGATCAACAGCCGGAACCCGACCGTCTCGACCGTCTCGGCGGCCTTCATCGGGGCAGCCGATGGCGCCGGCGGTTGGGAAGGGCAAATCTGGGACCATGAGATCATGGTGCCCTGCACGACGCTCGATCGCCTGATCAAGCGCTACGGCCTGCCGAAGCTGCTCAAGATCGATGTCGAGGGCTTCGAGGCCCATGTGCTGGCCGGCCTGACCAAGGCGGTGCCGGTCATCTCCTTCGAGTTCACGACGATCCAGCGGGAGGTCGCCGAGGCGTGTCTCGCCCTGCTGGAGACGCTCGGCCCCTATCGCTTCAATGTCGCGATCGGCGAGAGCCAGAGACTCGAACTTGGCGAGCCCGCGAGCGCCGAGGCGATGGGCGATTACCTGCGCGGCCTGCCGCACGAGTCCAATTCGGGCGATGTCTACGCCATCCTGCCGGGCTGAGGCGCAGGCACAGGGGGCTCTTCGCGAGAGCCCGCTCTCACGCGTTGCTTCAGCGATCATGGCAATGCGTGGGTTGGAACGATGTCGCGGCAGGGCCGTTGACGGTGCCGGAACCCATCGGGCGCGTGTCTGTCGCGCTCTCGCCGCGTTCCTGCCGCAGCCTTGGTCAGCCGGCGTTCATCTCGCCGTGATCAGTTTGTTCCCGAACTCTCGTCAAGGATCGCCATGATCAGCCTTCCTCGCCCGCTCGCGGTTTCGCTCGCTCTCCTCGCCTCGCTGACGGTCGCGCGGGCAGCAGGCGAGGTTGCCGTCGAGGTGAAGAACGAATCCGAGCCGGTGCTCTGCGCGGAGAAGGACAACGTCACGATCAAGGTGGTCTCGCCCGAGGTCCGGCGCTTCCAGATCGAAGCGGCGCATCCGGCCTATGTCGCCGGGCTCGTGCGCGACAACTGGGATGCCGACTGGGCGAATTGCGACATGAAGGGCGACCCGTCCTTCGCGCCGCCGACGCCGCCGCGCCGCGTCACCTTCTACGAATCGATCGACTATTGGCTGGTCGGCTACACCTTCCCGAGCTTCTGGCGTCCGGCCGAGGCGACCTTCCGCGTCGGCGACCGCGTCGAGAAGAACCTGCATCTCGTCCAGCTCTGGAAGCTCGGCAAGGACAAGTCGCACGAGGTCCTCGTCGTCTATCCGCAGGACGGCAACTGGCGCGCCCGGCCGCTGCCGCCGGAGCATCTCGGCTTTTCCTCCTACGGCTCCTCCTTCCTGTTCGGGCCGATCGAGCAGGAAGGACGCCCCGTCGTGAACATCAAGGAGATCGAATTCGAGCCGAAGACGCTGACCTTCAAGCTCAACTTCAAGGACGGCTCGTCCGGCAGCCTCAAGCTCGACAGCGTCGACGAGAACCGGATGGTGCTCGATGCCGTGCTCGACAAGCCGGTGACCGGCGGCAAGGGCTTCCTGGCGCTGCGCTCGATGTATGTCACCGAGTTCAACAACGACGTCGCCCGCATCGCGCTGCGCGAGCCCGGCGCCAAGGGCTGGCGCGAGGAGGCGCTGATGTCCTATCCCGGCGGCAAGGCGACCGATATCTGGATGGGGCGCACGACGCATTCGCGCCACAACACCTCCTCGCCCGACATGGTGTTCCGGCGCTTCTCGACCGATCCGAACCCGCCGCCCAAGCCTTAAGCGCCGTCATTCTCGGGCTTGACCCGAGAATCTCATGACCAGAGGACGCTGGTTTCCGCGATGCTCGGGTCAAGCCCGAGCATGACGCGGGCCCTATCCATAACGGAACGCATTGCCTGCCTGTCGCGTTTGGCCATGACGCGGCGGGCGCATCGGTTTAGCCTGCGGCGACCGATACCGCCCAGCCTGCAGAGAGACCCATGCCGCGTTTTGCCGCCAACCTGTCGATGATGTTCACCGAATGGGAATTCCTCGATCGCTTCAAGGCGGCAGCCGAGGCGGGCTTCGAGGCGGTGGAGTTCCTGTTTCCCTACGAGCATACGCCCGAGCAGGTCGGGCTCGCGCTGGCGGGGGGCGAACTCACCCAAGCGCTCTACAACCTGCCGCCCGGCGACTTTGCCAACGGCGAGCGCGGCATTGCCTCACTCGCGGGCCGCGAGGACGAGTTCAAGGCCTCGGTCGATACTGCGCTGTCCTATGCGCACGAGACCGGGGTCAAGCGCCTGCACATGATGGCGGGGCTGGCCGACCCGAACGACCCCGTCGCGCAGAAGACCTATCGCGCCTCGCTGGCCTATGCCGCCGACAAGCTCGGCGAGCAGGGCATCGACCTCCTGCTGGAGCCGATCAACGGCAAGGACATGCCGGGCTATTTCCTCAATGATTTCGACCAAGCTGCGGCCTATATCCGCGAATCCGGCCGCCCGAACGTTCGGCTGCAATTCGACATGTATCATTGCGAGCTGATCCATGGCGATGTCTCGGCCAAGCTGAAGGCGCTCTATCCGCTCGTCGGCCATGTCCAGATCGCCCGCGCCAATGGCCGTCATGAGCCCGATGCTTCCGGCCCGGACTATCCGACGCTCTTCGCCGAGCTCGACGGCCTCGGCTATGACGGCTTCGTCGGCTGCGAGTACCGGCCCGAGGCCGGCACGCTCGAAGGGCTTGGCTGGTTCGCGCCCTGGCGGAAGCCGCTCTGATGCGTCCGCCCTCGATCTCCTATCCGGTGCTGATCGCCGATATAGGCGGCACGAATTGCCGGTTGTCGCTGGTCACCGATGCGGACTGTGCCCACAGGCCATTGGCGCGGATCGGGACCGGCACTCATCCGACGGCGGAGGCCGCATTCGCCGCCGTCCTGGCGGATCTACCGGAGAAGCCGCGCTCGGCCGTGCTGGCCGTCGCCGGCCCGCTCGAGGGCCGGCAGGCGCAGTTGACCAACGCCGTCTGGCAGCTCGACGGGCCGCAGATCGCGGCCGCGCTGGGCCTGACCCAAGGACTGATGGTCAATGATTTCGAGGCGCTCTCGGCCTCGCTCGCGGTTCTGAAGCCGGGCGACCTTTCGACCCTGGTCGAAGGCGATCCGGAGCCGGAAGGTGTGAAGCTGGTGCTCGGGCCCGGCACCGGTTTCGGCGCGGCAGCGCTCTTGATGCGCGGCGAGCGTGGCGTGCTGATCCCCACTGAATCCGGCCATATCGGCATCGGCCCCGAGGACCAGACCGAGCAGCGGCTCTGGCCTGCGCTGAGCGAGGGCATCCCGCGCCTGACGGTCGAGCATCTCCTGAGCGGCGACGGGCTCGTGCGCCTGCACAAGGCGGTGGCCCGGACATCCGGCATGCTGGAGGCCGAGGTCAGCGCGGCCGATGTCTCGCGCCTTGCGCATGACGGCGATCCGGCGGCGCTGATGGCCGTGGTCTGCTTCTGGCGTCTGCTGGCGCGCGTTGCCGGCGATCTCGCGCTCGTCTTCAAGGCGACGGGCGGCGTCTTCATCGCCGGCGGCATCGCGCCGCATCTGCTGCCGCTCGCCGATAAGGCGGCGATTCGCGCAACCTTCGCCGGCAAGCCGCCGATGGAAGACCTGGCGGAGCGCTTTGCCCTGCATGTCATCACCGCGACGGATGCGGCCGAGCAGGGATTGGCGGCGATCGCCGCCAATCTGCATCGCTTCGGGCTCGACGATCCCAAGCGGCTGTGGTTTGGCTGAGCGGCCTTTCCGCCCGTCATTCTTTCAGGTTCGCGTGCAGCCCATCCATTCGATCCAGGTCCTGCGCGCGCTCGCGGCCTTCATGGTCGCGATCCACCATGTCCAGCCGGATGCGGCCGTCATCGCCGCCCGCGCGGGCCTGAGCTTCACGCGCAGCGATCTTCTGCCCTGGATGGCGGGCGTCGACATCTTCTTCGTCGTCTCCGGCTTCATCATGGTCCATGCCTCGCAGGACCTGTTCGGGCGGGACGGCGCGGCGCGCCTGTTCCTGAAGCGCCGGCTGGCGCGGATCGTCCCGCTCTACTGGGCGGTGACGACGCTGTTCCTGCTCGTCGGGCTCGTCGTTCCGGCCCTGCTCAACTCGGGCGTGCCGAACCTCCCGCAGGTGCTCGGCTCCTACCTCTTCTGGCCGGTGGTCTCGACGCAAGGGCTGGTCCAGCCGGTCTATTCATTGGGCTGGACGCTGAACTACGAGATGCTGTTCTACGCTCTGTTCAGCGCCGGGCTGATGCTGCCGCGGCGCTGGACCTTGCCGGCGGTCGCTCTCCTGTTGGCGCTGCTGGTCGGGGCGGAAAGCCTGAGCGGCCCGCTGGCGCTGCCCTTCGGCTTCTGGGGCCAGCCGATCGTGCTGGAATTCGCAGCGGGGATGGGGATCGCTGTCCTCAGGCACAAGGGCCTGCGCTTGCACGGGGCACTGCGGATCGCCGTAGCCTTGGCCGGTGCCGCTCTGCTGGTCGCTGCTGCCCATGTTCCGGGCACGGATGGGCCCTGGAGCAGCGTGTTGTGGCGCGGCAGCGCGGCTGTCCTGCTGATGCTGGCCGCCGGCTGCGGCCGCGAGGGGATCGTGCCGCTCCCGCCGGTGAAGGCCCTGGCGGCGGTAGGGGATGCTTCCTATGCGCTCTACCTCGTCCACCCCTTCGTCATCCGGGGGATGCGCGAGGTGGTGCTGCGGCTTGGGCTGTACTCGCCGGCCCTCTATATCGCGCTGGCGCTTGTCGGTTCAGTGGTCGCGGCGCTGCTGCTCTACCGCTTCTTCGAGAAGCCGGCGACGCGATTGGTGCGGCGCTGGCTTGGGGGATGATCCCGCATCATGCTGGGCCTGACCCGAGCATCTCTGCTGGGGTCTTCGCTGCTCTTCGCCCCAGAATGACGGTGCCGCTCAACTCAGCTTCATGCCCTTGAGCGACTGGCCGACCATGCCGCCATCCTTGCGGCGCTGGGCGCGCTTCGACTTGATCGTCTCGACATGCTCGGGCTGCGGGTAATAGCCGCGCTCCATGATCTCCAGCGAATATTCCTCATAGGTGAGGCCGAGCGCCGAGGCGTTCTCCTCGCGCCTCAGTGCGATCTCGCGCGGCTTCTTCCAGGCCTTGCGATGGGCGAAGCGCCAGTCGAAATAGCGGCCGATCGTGCCCGAGCCGGTGGCAGCGCGGCGCTTGCGCTCCTTCAGCGGCGGACCGCCATTATGGCCGATCCCGATCGGGCGTTCGCTGGGCATCGCTCTTGGACTCATCAGGTCTCGATCCGATCACGATAAGGGGCGGGAGAAAGCTGGCAAGGGCTGTGCCATGGCTTGCGGACGTGACAGCGGCGCAGTGGCGGTCTATCCCGCAGGCCGAACACAGGACGGATCATGGCCCCCTTGCTGCATCTGCGCGACGTCGCGCTCACTTTCGGCGGACAGCCGTTGCTCGAAGCCGCCGAGATCGCGGTCTCGGCCGGCGAGCGCGTCTGCCTTGTCGGCCGCAACGGCTCGGGCAAGTCGACGCTGCTGAAGATCGCGGCGGGCATCGTCGAGCCGGATCATGCCGAGCGCTTCGTCCAGCCGGGCTCGACCATCCGCTATCTGCCGCAGGAGCCGGATTTCACCGGCTTCGACACGGCGCTCGCCTATGTCGAGGCGGGGCTCGGACCGGGAGACGACGCCTATCGCGCGCAGTACCTGCTGACCGAGCTCGGCCTGACCGGGCTGGAGAACCCGGCCTCGATGTCGGGCGGCGAGGGGCGCCGCGCGGCATTGGCGCGGGTGCTGGCGCCAGAGCCGGACATCCTGCTGCTGGACGAGCCGACCAACCATCTCGACCTGCCCGTCATCGAATGGCTGGAGCAGGAACTGAAATCGCTGCGCTCGGCCATGGTGCTGATCAGCCACGACAGGCGCTTCCTGACCTCGCTGTCGCGCGCCACGATCTGGCTCGACCGCGGTGTGACCAAGCGGGCCGAAAGGGGTTTTGGCGAGTTCGAGGCCTGGCGCGACGAAGTCCTGGCGCAGGAGGAACTCGACCGCCACAAGCTCGACCGCAAGATCGCCCGCGAGGAGGATTGGCTGCGTTATGGCGTCAGCGCCCGGCGCACCCGGAACCAGCGCCGGCTCGGCGAGCTCCATGCGCTGCGCGACCAGCGTCGCACGGCCCGCGCCGCGCAAGGCAATGTCCGGCTGGAGGCGAGCGAGGCGCAGGCTTCCGGGAAGCTCGTCATCGAGGCGATCGATGTCAGCAAGGCCTATGGCGACAATGTCATCGTCAAGAACCTGTCGCTGCGCGTCGCGCGCGGCGACCGGATCGGCATCGTCGGGCCGAATGGTGCGGGCAAGACCACGCTGATCAACCTGCTGACCGGCGCGCTCAAGCCTGATAGCGGCAAGGTGAAGCTCGGCACGGCGCTGGAAATGATGACGCTCGACCAGCGCCGCGAAAGCCTCAACCCGGAAACGCCGCTCGGCGACGTCCTGACCGGTGGCGGTTCGGATCAGGTCATGGTCGGCGGCCAGCCGCGCCATGTCGTCTCCTACATGAAGGACTTCCTGTTCCAGCCGATCCAGCGCGGCACGCCGGTTGGCGCGCTCTCCGGCGGCGAGCGCGGGCGTTTGATGCTGGCGCGCGCGCTGGCCAAGCCCTCCAACCTGCTGGTGCTGGACGAGCCGACCAACGATCTCGACCTTGAGACGCTCGACCTGTTGCAGGAGCTGCTCGCCGACTACCAGGGCACGGTGCTGCTGGTCAGCCATGACCGCGACTTTATCGACCGCGTGGTTTCCTCCGTGCTGATTTCGGATGGCGATGGCGTCTGGACCGAGTTCGCCGGCGGCTATTCCGACATGCTGGCGCAGCGCGGGCGCGGTGTCGGAGCCAAGGCGCGGCCGGTCGAGAAGGCCACGCCTGCCGCTCCCAAGGCTGTCGCATCGGCGCCGGCCGCTTCCGCCTCCAAGCGCAAGCTCTCCTTCAACGAGAAACATGCGCTGGAAACTCTGCCGAAGAAGATCGAGACGCTGCAGGCCGAGGCTGCGAAGCTCAACACGGCGGTGGCCGGCGATCTCTATACGCGCGATCCGAAGCTCTTCGCCAAGGCGACGGCGCGATTGGAAGAGGTCGCGCGGGAGATCGGCGAGGCCGAGGAGCGCTGGCTGGAGCTGGAGATGCTGCGCGAGGAGATCGGGGCGTAAGGCTCACCGTCATGCTCGGGCTTGACCCGAGCATCTCGGAAAGCAGCGCCCTCTGGTCATGAGATTCTCGGGTCTGCGCTTCGCTTCGCCCGAGAATGACGGCTTGGCCATCCAATTTTCGCACCCGCCTGCGCAAGAAAGCGCATTTACCGCAGGGCTCAATCGTTTCAAACATCGTGGCATCAAGGCCACGAGGAACGAGCATGAGACTGAAGGGCAAGACGGCGCTGGTGACCGGCGCAGCGCAGGGGTTCGGCTTCGGCATCGCCGAGACCTTCGTGCGGGAGGGCGCGCGCGTCGCGGTGCTCGACATCAACGGCGACAAGGCCAAGGAAGCCGCCAAGGCCATCGGCCGCAAGGCCTTCGCCGTGACCTGTGATGTCGGCAAGGCCAAGAGCGTCGACAAGGCGGTCGAGAAGATCCTCGCCAAGGTCGGCCGACTCGACATCGTCGTGAACAATGCCGGCACCACCCATCGCAACAAGCCGATGACCGAGGTGACCGAGGAGGAGTTCGACCGGATCTTCGCGGTGAACGTGAAGTCGATCTATCTGATGGCGCGCGCGACGGTGCCGCATTTCCGGCAGCATGGCGGTGGCGTCATCCTCAATATCGGCTCGACGGCCGGCGTGCGCCCGCGCCCGGGCCTGACCTGGTACAACGGCTCGAAGGGCGCCGCGAACCTGATCTCGCAATCGATGGCGGTCGAGCTCGCGCCGGACAAGATCCGCGTCAACGCGATTGCGCCGGTCGCCGGCGAGACGCCGCTGCTCGCCACCTTCATGGGCGAGGACACGCCGGAGCGGCGCGCGCAGTTCACCGCCTCGATCCCGTGGGGGCGGTTCTCGACGCCGCAGGATATCGCCAATGCGGCGCTGTTCCTGTGCTCCGACGAGGCCGACATGGTGACGGGTTCTGTGCTGGCCGTCGACGGCGGCCGCTGCGTCTGAGCCGAGACGGATTACTTGACGCCGCGCCGGCCGAACTGGGTGCGCTGGGGCGGCGGCGGAGGACGCCGGACCGACCCGAGGAAGCCCTGGGGCTGGTTTGGCATCGGCGCGGCCGGAAGCGGCCTTTCGCCGGCGATTGCCTGTTCCATGGCGAGCGAGAGCTGCGATAGGGCAGGGGTCGCATTGGCCTCAGCAAAGCGGCCGCGGCTTGGCGATGGTGCGCTGTCGACCTGCGCCACCCCCGGCGCCTCGAACAGCAAATAGAGCCAGACGCCGGTCAAGGCGAGATAAAGCAGGGCGGCATAGGCCAGGCCGTTCAGCGGGCTGTCATTGGTCCGGACGACCAGAGCCTGAACCTGCAGGACGAGCGCCGCACAGAGGCCGATGGCATAGAGGCCGGGCAGAAGATCGCCGCCGCCCGCATGGCGATTGCGCCGGATGGCGAAGCCGATGCGCTGGAAGCAGAAGAAGCCGCTCACCAGGAACACGGTGGCGGCGAGCTGATAGCGTGCCTGCCCGGGCGGACCGAGGAAGGCCCGGTATTGCAGGGCGATGCAGATGAGCAGGACCACCGTCTCGGCGATGCCGACGATGCATGACCTGACGAAGAACTGGCTCCTGCCGAGCGTTCCAGCGAACATGACGGGTTCCTTCCGCTAGGGAATCCTAGGTTCCGCGCGTGAAAGACCCGTAAACGGGTTTGCCGAAACTCGGCGGCAAACAGCGTCACATCGGCTTTGCGTGCAGCGCGATCTCCTGGCGAAGGATGACGGTGCCGTCCGGCTCGAAGCTGCGTTGCTCCAGCGTGATCCGGGGCTCAGTGGCATCGCCTTCGATGCGGAACAGATGCCAGGTGCCGAGTTCGCCATGGCCAAGCGGACCGATCGAGGCAGAGGGCACGCCGACGATCGGCACGTCGCGGCGCAGGCCCGGCCGCCAGGCCAGCGAGAAGCTGTGATTATGGCCGTGCAGGACGAGATCGGCGCCCTTGCGCTTCAGCATGGCCTCGAAGGCTGAGGCATCGACGAGTTCACGGCCACGCTTGGCGCCGCCGACATAGGGCGGATGATGGATCAGCACGACACGGATCAGGCCTTCGTCGCGGGCACGGTCCAGCAGGGCCTCGGTGCGGGCGATCTGCTCGCTGCCGACGCGGCCGGTCGCCATCAAGGGGAGGGTGGGTACACCGCTGTTGACGCCGATCAGCGCGACCGGGCCGCGGCGGCGATACCAGGGATAGCCGGCCTTGCCCTCGTCATCGGCGATCCAGGGCGCGAGCAGGCCGGCCAGCGGCTTCAGCGAGGAGCGCGCATAGGCATCGTGATTGCCCGGCACGAAGCTGACCCTCTCGCGCGGGCCGAGCTCGTCGAGGAAGGCAATGGCGGTCTTGAATTCGTCGGGCAGGCCGATATGGGCGACGTCGCCGGTGCAGGCGACATGGTCGGGCTCATGCGCGTGGATGTCGGCGACGATCCGCGCCAGGATATCCATGTCATGGGCGTGCCGGCGCTTGCGACGCCAGTTGACATAGCCGGTCGCGCGCTTGCCAAAGAGCTGATGCAGCGAAAACCCGGCGAGCGGGCCGAGATGCGGGTCGGACAGATGCGCGAGCTTGAACACGCTCTAGCGCTTGCCCCCGCAGGAGGCCGTCAGTCAAGCGCGCCGATGACGCGCCTGGACTGCGGAAGGGTCCGAAGACCTTAGTTGGCGGCGCCGGTCAGTTCCGACACGATGCGGGAATCGGTCAGGGTGAGGGCGGGCTTCCAGACATAGGCCGGCTTGGCCTTGAAGCGAGCGATGATGAAAGAGAGAAGCATGGTTTTCGTGTCCTGATGTTGCGGTGCGATATCTGCCTCATTTGGGGCGCGTTTGTGGCAGAACAACTGAGGTGCTTGACGGTCCGTCATGCGTTTTTTGCATAGACAATTAACCCGCCCTTGAGAATCGATCGGATGCAATCAGCGACGCCCCCGTCAGCCGCTATCGATCCGGAGAAGCCGCGTTCATTCGCGCAGCGCGCGCTGACGCGGCTGCTGCATGTCTATTTCCGCTTCGCGCGAGGCATGACCTTTGGCGTGCGCGCCGTCGTGCTGAACGAGCGTGGCGAGGTCTTCCTGATCCGCCATACCTATGTGCCCGGCTGGCACTTTCCCGGTGGCGGGGTTGAGGTCGGCGAGACGGCGGAATTGTCGCTGGAGCGCGAATTGTCGGAGGAGGCGGGCATCGCTCCGACCGCGCGGCCTGTCCTGCATGGGCTGTTCTTCAACCGCAGGATCTCGCGGCGCGACCATGTCGCCGTCTATATCCTTCGCGAGTTCCGGGTCGAGCACGTCAAGCAGCCTGACCGCGAGATCGCGGAGGCCGGCTTCTTCCCGCTGGACAATTTGCCGCAAGGCACGACGCCGGCGACGCGGCGGCGGCTCGCGGAGATCATGTCGGGACAGCCGCCTGCCAAGGAGTGGTGACGGCGGCTGCTCGGCTGGTCAGTTCGCGCTCTTCGCCAGCGTGCCGAAATCGGCGTCGAGCTTCGCCAGGCCAGACGTGATCTTCGCGCGCCGATCCCTGATCCAGGCATCCTGACGGTCGAGGCGCTGCTTCGCTTCGGCCAGCATCCGGTCCATCTCGGCCGGCTGCGGGCCGCCGGCCGTCGCGCGGTTTTTGATGATCGCGACGGGGTCGAGCGTCGAACGGAATTCGGCCTCGCTCATCGGCAGATCGGCAGCGGCGAGGCCCATCTCGGGCGCGGCCTTGCGGTAGATCGCCTGCGCCTGCGCATAGGGAAACTCGGTCGGCTTGATGTTGTTGAGCTTGGCGTAGTCGACGACCTCCGACGCGAAATGGTGACCGGCGCGGAAGGGCAGCTTGTATTTGCGCATCAGCACGTCGGCGAGCTCCTGCGACGCCGTCCAGTCGCTGTTCAGCTCTTCCAGCGCGCGCTCGGGATCGATGGCCAGCGCCTTCAGGATGCGGTCGAGCCCCTGCAGCGCCTTGGTCGCGCTGTCGGTCATGGCGCTGTTGGTCTTGGCGTCCTTGGCGTCGGGCATGCCGGGCGGGATGTTATGCCCCCTGAAGACCGGCCCCATCGCCAGCGAGAGCGCGGTCGAAGCGTCTTCGCGCGTGCCGTTCAGCAGGCCCGGATTGCGCTTCTGCGGCATGGCGCTGGAGACATAGGTGTTGCCGCCGCCCTCGCGCAGGATGATCCAGGGACGCGACTGCGCATATTGCGTCATCACGTCCTCGATGAAGCCGCCGACATGCAGGGCGATGCCCGTGACGATGCCGCCGACCTCGACGGGGAGATCGGCCGCGGCGATCTGCGAGGCGTCATAGGCGTTCTCGACGAGGCCGGCGAAGCCGAGATAATCCGCCATGCGCTGGCGATCGAGCGGCCAGCTCGTGCCGTTCAGCACCGTCGTGCCCATCGGCGAGCGATCGACGCGGGCATAGGTCTCGCGGATGCGCTGGGCATCGCGATCAAGCCCGGCGACGAGGCCGAGCAGATAATGGCCGTAGCTGTTGGGCTGGGCGGCGACGCCGTTGGTGTAGTTGGGCACGATCGTGTCGCGATGCGCAGCGGCCAGATCCACCATCGTCCGTGTCGCGCGGTTGAGCTCACCGGCAAGCGTCAGCAGCCGGTCGCGCATGATCGCGGCGCGATAGGTCGCGTGCATGTCCTGGCTGGAGCGGCCGGCATGGATCAGCGTGACCTCGACGCCGGCTTCCTTGATCATCAGGGGCTCGAAGCTGATGACGGTCGAAGGCCGCCTGGCGCCCGGCTGGTTGCCGGCCTCGATCACCTTGGCGATGCCTTGCGCCAGCTTCGGCGCCAGCGCCCGGTCGAGCAGGCCCTGCTCGGCATTGATGACGGTGCTCGCCTTGTTGATCTCGCCGAGCCAGAAGAACTCGTCGCGGACGGGCTCTTTCGGCGGGGCCGGTTGCTGGGCCAGCGCCGGCAGGCAGATGGCCGCCAGAAGAAGGGCAGGGGCGAGAGGCTTGAATCCGGGCATCGGTTTCCTCCGTTCCGACAGGCGAGATCGCCTTCGGCTTCCGTGGCTTGTTCCCCCGCTGGAGAGCGGAGTTGAGACCAATCCGGCGAGGCCGGCAAGTCTCCGCCGGAGATCGATGCAGCCCGGATGATGCCGCTCAAGTGCCATTCGGCGTCGCCTCAGATTTTTCCGAAAAGTGGATTCCACTTTTCGGCCTGATGCTGTAGAGGCGCTGTCATGATGATCCGGCTGAGCCTGCGAGACCTGCGACGACCGGCGCGCTGAATGCGCCCTCCCGGTCATGCGCCCGCACGCGCCTGCCGTCGCTCTGCCGATCCGCCTCCCGCTTAAGCGTCGATCATCATGACATCCCTGCCTCTGACCATCCGCCACGAACTCCCCGTGGACGCCGCCGCGATCGAGCGCCTGCATGAGCGCGCCTTCGGCCCCGGCCGCTTCGCGCGCACGGCCTTCCGCCTGCGCGAGGGCGTACCGCCGGATCACGCCCTGTCCTTCGCCGCCCATGTCGGCACCTTCCTGGTCGGGTCGGTGAAGGTGACGGCGGTTCTGGCCGGCGGCCACAAGGCGCTGATGCTCGGGCCGCTGACGGTCGATCCCGCCTTCGAGGGCCGGGGCATCGGGGCTGCCCTGATGAACCGTTCGATCGAGTCCGCGCGCGAAGCCGGGCATGACCTGATCATGCTGATCGGGGACGCGCCCTATTACGCCCGCTTCGGCTTCAAGGTGCTGCCGCTGGGCCAGCTCGTGCTGCCCGGGCCCGCCGATCCGGCGCGTTTTCTCGCGCTCGAACTTGTCGAGGGCGTGCTGAAGCAGCGCAGCGGGGCGGTGACCTCGATGCGCTTCAGCTCTGACGCCTGAGGCGCCTGCCGCTCTCGCCGAGCCAGCCGGCGACGAGGGCGCCGAACAGCACCGCAAGCCCGAGCAATCCGATGAAGAGCGGCGAGATGCGCACGCCGCGCACGATGCCGGAATCGCTGATCCTGAGGCCGATCCAGTCATTGCCGGCGAACTGGCTGCCGGAGCGCACCGGCACGATGCGCGGCACGTTGACGGCCGAGCCGCTCTCGCGGCCGATGCGGCGGGACGAGCCGCCGGTCGCCTGCGCCAATTGCTGGAGCGCTCCGGGATCACTGACCACTTCCATCAGCTCACGCGGGTTCTCCGGCCCGACGCTGGCGAAGGCGGTGAGATTGTCCGCGGTCAGGCGGTAGAGGCCGAGATCGCTGGTCGGGATGCGGGCAGTGAACAGGCCGGGGCGGCCGGGCTCCAGCGTGACCGTGCGCGACTGGCCGTCCGGACCGGTGATGGTGATGGGGCCGGGATTGTCGCGCAGCGTCTGGCGCTCGACCTCGACGGTCGCACCGCGCACGGTCGCGCGCAGCGCCTCCTCCTCCAGCTCCGGCTCCTTCATCAGCCAGTGGCTGAGGCGGCGCAGCAGGTCGAGATAGGGGCCGCCGTCGCGGAAGCCCCGCGCCCAGAGCCAGGCATGGTCGGAGAGGAAGAGCGCGACGCGGCCCTTCTGCTCGCGCGCCAGCATCAGGAGCGGCCGGTCGCCCGGGCCGGTCATGACGGGCGCGCCGCCGGCCCGCGCCTGGGCGCCGACCATGCGCAGCCATTCGCCCCAGCGCGGCGGCGACACTTCCGAGCCCGGCAGGTCGCGGGTGACGGGGTGGCGCTTGCCGGGCTCGCTGACCGTGGCCCGATAGGCCTCGTCGATGACGCTGCCATCGGGCAGGGCCGGCAGGATCTGGCCGAGCGGGGTGCGGGCCAGCGTCTGCGAGCCCGCGTATTCGGGGCCTGCGGCGACGAGCAGCGCGCCGCCATCGCGAACATAGCGCACGATGTTCTCGAAATAGAGCAGCGGCAGGATCGACTGGTTGGCGTAGCGGTCGAAGATGATCAGGTCGAATTCCTTGATCTTGACCTGGAACAGCTCGCGCGTCGGGAAGGCGATCAGCGAGAGCTCGTTGATCGGCGTGCCGTCCTGCTTCTCCGGCGGGCGCAGGATGGTGAAATGCACGAGGTCGACATTGGCGTCGGCCTTGAGCAAGTTGCGCCAGGTGCGCTCGCCCGGATGTGGCTCGCCCGAGACCAGGAGCACGCGCAGCTTGTCGCGCACGCCCTCGATGGTGATGACGGCGCGGTTGTTCGCCAGCGTCAGCTCGTTGTCGAGCGGAGAAGCCTCGATCTCGACGACGTTCGGGCCGCCGCGGTCGATGCGGACCGGGACGTGCACGGTCTGGCCGGTTGCGACTTCGCGGCGGGCGATGATCTCGCCGTCGCGGCGGATGGTGAGGCCGGCGCGGCCCGGGCCGCCCTTGTCGACGACGCGCAGGCGAATGATCTGGTCCTTGCCGACAATGCCGAACCGCGGCGAATCGACCAGCACGATGCGCCGGTCGATCTCGGCATTGCGGCCGGTGGTCAGGATATGCAGCGGCGCGCGCAGGCCGAGCGCCTCGGCATTGGGCGGGGCGTCATGGGCGAGGCCGTCGGTGATCGCGATGGCACCGGCGACGCGCTCGGAGGGCACGTCGGCGAGGCTCGACGACAGGGCTTCGAACAGGCGTGTGCCGTCATTCGTCCCTTGCGCGTCGCGCAACTCGACGATCCGTGGCTCGACATTGGGGATGCCGCGCAACTGCCGTTCGATCTCGGCGACGGCCGCATCGGTCTGGGCCGTGCGGTCGGCAAGGCGGTTCGAGGCGGAGCGGTCGACCACGACCGAGACGACGTCCTTGACCGGCTCGCGATCTTCGAAGACGAGCGAAGGGTCGGCCAGGGCCGCCGTCAGCACGACGAGCGCCAGCGCGCGCAGGATGGCGCTGCGGCCGGCCAGCACGATCGCGGCGCCGGCGGCCAGAGCCGCGAGCACGGCGAGGCCGATCAGCAGCGGCAGCGGCACCATCGGGGCGAGGGAGACGCTCCACATGGCTATTGTCCCAACCGCTCGAGCAGGGCCGGGACATGGACCTGATCAGCCTTGTAGTTGCCGGTGAGCGCATACATCACGAGGTTGACGCCGGCGCGCAGCGCCATCTCGCGCTGGCGCGGATCGCCGCCGGAGAGCGGCACCAGCCCTTCGCCACGGCGATCGATCGCCCAGGCGGCCGCAAGGTCGTTGGCGGTGATGATGATCGGCGAAACATTGTCGCCGGCGCGGGCCGGGCGGCGCCCGTCGCTGTCGGCCGGCGGCAGGGTCTCGACCCAGGTCGTGCCGGTGTCGTAGCGGCCGACGAGCTCGTCGAGGATGTAGAAGGTCTTGGTCAGGACGTGGTCGCGCGGCAGCGGCTCCAGCTCGGGAATGTCGAGCGTCTGCAGCATGCGCTTGAGCTGGTCGCCTTCGGGCGTGGTGCCGCCGCCCGGCCGCGCGCTCATCGCGTCGCGGGTGTCGAAGATCACGAGTCCGCCGCCCTTCATATAGGCTTCGAGCTTGCGCAGCGTCTCGGCCGAGGGCAGCGGCCGGCCGGCGACGATCGGCCAATAGAGCACCGGGAAGAAGGCGAGCTCGTCGCGCTCGACGCTGACGCCCACGGGTTCGCCCGGCTCGAGTGCCGTGCGGGCGCCGAGCACCGTGTTGAGACCGAGGAGCCCGGCCTTGGACATGTCGTCGACGGGCTTGTCGCCGGTTACGACATAGGCGAGCCGTGTCTGCGCGCCATTCGCGAGCAGGGAGCGTGGGATCGGCGGACGAGTGTCGGCCTGTGGGGCTGGTGCCGGCTGCTGCGCGCGGACGTAATCGGGCTTCAGCGCGAATGAGGCTCCGAGCGCGATCAGGATCGCGGCCGGCGCGGCAGCCCTGCGTAGACGGGCGACATTCAAGCGCCCGCCGAGCCAGAGCGTCGCCAAGGTGTCGATGACGAGCAGGAGCAGCGCGAGGACGAGAAGCAGCGGGCGGATGTCGCGCGCCACCGGCTCATCGATAGGCAGCACGGCGACGCCGAGGCTCGCGAGGTCGAGCGCCGCGAGCGTGTCGGTCGGCGTCAGAGCGTTGACGGCGAGCGAGCCGTCGATCGGGCCGTAGAGGCCGGGCGGATGGGCGAGCGTCGCGCGGCCGGCATAGTTGCGGGCCACCGGCTGGGCCGTGGCCGGCGCCGAGCGGAACTGACCGATGCCGTCGAGGACGCGGGCCGGCGATAGGGTCTCGACCTTCGTCTCCTCGCCCTGTGTTTCAGCGGCAACGGGGCCATTGCCGGCGAGATTGACGATCTTGCGGAGCATGTCGACGAAAAGGCCCGAGAGCGGGAGATTCGACCAGGTGGTGTCGGCGGTGACATGGACCATGGCGATGAGGCCGTCGCCGCGCCGCTCGGCCGTGACGACCGGCGTCCCATCCTCCAGCGCGGCCCAGGTCTTGCGCGAGAGGTTCGGTTCCGGTTCGGCCAGGATCTGGCGGCTGACGCGGATGTCGTCGCCGATGGTCAGGCCGAAGAAGGGGCTCTCGCGGGTGAAGGGCGCGAGCTTGCGCGGGCTCTCCCAGGACAGGCCGCCGCCGAGCGTGCGGCCGCCGCGGCGCAGGCGCACCGGCGTCAGGTCGTCAGAGGCTGCGGCGAGACGGGCGCCGGCGAAGCGCAGCAGCACGCCGCCGCGCTCGACGAAGCTCGTGACCTTCTCGGCCGTCTCGCGATCGAGCGCGCCGATATCGGCGAGGACCAGGACCGAGAGATTCTGCGCCAGCATGTCGCCGATCGGGTCGGTCGAGCCCTGCCGCGGCTCGCGGATTTCGGCGAAGGGCTGGAGGGCGCGGGAGAGGTAATAGGTCGGCGACAGCAAGGGCTGCGCGGTGTCGGCGGTCGCGCCGGAGACGAGGCCGATGCGGCGGCGCTTGGCCCGGTCGTCGAGCAGCGCCACGGCGCCGGCGCTGCGCTCGCCGGCGATCTCCAGCCGCGAGACGGCGTTGCGCACCTCGATCGGCAAGGTCAGGCGCGCGGTGGTTTCGAGGTTGCTGCCCTCGAAGATGAAGGGTGCATTGCCCAGCGGCAGGCCCTTGAGATCGAGCGCGCGGACCTGGCCCGTCGCGGGCGCGCTCGCCGTCGGGCGCAGCACCTTGACGGTCAGGGCGCCCGCCAGGTTTTCGGGGGCGGAGAGGGCGAGCTGTGCTACCGGCGTGGCATGAACAGCAAGGCGGCGTGCCTCCGCATCCTGCTTCAGGCGCGCGAGGAAGCTGCCGTCGTCGGAGACGGCGAGCCCATCGGCGACCCAGACGATCTCGGCGGCGGGAGAACCCTGCAGGAACGCTTCGATGCGCGGGAGATGGGCGGCGCGGTCCGGCGCATGCGGCTGGAGCGGGAGCGCGCGCAAACGATCGAGCGCGATGCGCGGCTCGGCCAACGCGATCGCGGCCGGGGCTTCGGCGAGCCCGACCACGGCGACCGGGCGGCCTTCGCGGGTCGCGGCAGCGATGCGCGATTCGGCGACCGCGATGCGTTCGGACCAGTCGGGTGCCGCGCCGAAGCCATTGTCGATCAGGAGCAGGACGGGGCCGCGCGAGGGCGCGGCATCGCGGACGGGATTCCAGACCGGGCCGGCGACGGCGAGGATGGCGAGCGCGGCCACCGCCATGCGTATCGCCAGCAGCCACCACGGCGTATGGGCCGGCGTCTCGCGCTTGGCGATCAGGTCCGCCATGATCTTCAGCGGTGGGAAATCGATGCGGCGCGGGCGCGGCGGCGTGACGCGCAGGATCAGCCAGAGCGCCGGCAGCAAGGCGAGCGCAGCGAGCGCGAGCGGGGCGGAGAAGCTGAAGGGCAGGGCGCTGAGCATCGGCGTTTCCCCTCAGAAGCCCGAGGCGCTGCGCGAGGCGGCGACGAGGCTCGCGATGCGCAGCACCGCTTCGCTGGCCGGCCGGTCGGTGCGATGCAGCGTCAGGGTCCAGCCGGCCTTGCGGCAGGCTTCCGCGATGGCCTCGCGATGAGCGGCGAGGCGCTGGCGATACTCATCGCCCCAGGCGCCGGCATCGCCGACGCGCAGGGTCAGCCCGTCCTCCAGGTCGAAAAGCTCGGCCTGCCCGCTGAAGGGGAAGGTCTCCTCGATCGGATCGGCGATCAGCAGGACATGGCCGCGCGCGCCCGACGAGGCCAGCGTGGCGATGCGCTGGGCGAGAGCGGAAGCGGGCGAGAGCCCGTCGGTGATGATGATGGCGTCTGCCAAGCGCGGCAGCGGGGCTTCGGGCGGCAGGTCGGAGGCGGCGTTGCGTTCGTCCGCGAGGATCGCCTGCGCAAGCATCTCAACGATGCGGCGCGAGGCCAGCGCCCGCGTCAGGCCGAGATGGCCGACGCGCTCGCCGCCTTCGACCATCGTCTCGGCCAGCGCGAAGCCGGCGACCAATGCGCGGTCGAGCTTCGAGGCCATGGCCAGCGAGGAGGCGAAGCCCATCGAAGGCGAGCGGTCGATCCAGAGCCAGATCGAGTGCGAGGCTTCCCATTCGCGCTCGCGGACGAAGAGATGGCCGTCGCGGGCGGAGCGGCGCCAATCGATGCGCGAGGCCGATTCGCCGGCGACCAGCGGGCGGTACTGCCAGAAGGTCTCGCCCGGTCCGGAGCGGCGGCGGCCGTGAATGCCGTGAATGCTCGCCGAGACGCGGCGCGCCTCCAGGATCAGGCGCGGCAGGCGCGCGGCGAGGTCGAGCGACTCGGTGAGGACCGGCCGCGATGGCCGCCTTTCGCTCGGACCCAAGACGCGCGTGCGCAGCATCGGCCTATCCCAGCCGTTCCACGAGCTTGCCGATCAGGCCCTCGACCGTCTCGCCATCGGCGCGGGCGGCGAAAGTCAGGGCGACGCGGTGCTTCAGGACGGGGATGGCGAGCGCCGCGACGTCGTCGACAGAGGGGGCGAGCCGGCCTTCGACCAGGGCTCGCGCACGCACGGCCAGCGTCAGCGATTGGCTGGCGCGCGGGCCTGGACCCCAGGAGAGCTTGTCGGTGACCGAGGCCTCGCCCTCGCCCGGACGGGCGGAGCGGACGAGATCGAGGATCGCCTCGACCACGGCGTCGCCGACCGGCAGCCGCCGGACGAGGCGCTGGATCGACATCAGCGTTTCCGAAGTCATCGCCGCTGACGGCTTGTATTCGGCGGCGCCGGTCGTCTCGAGCAGGATGCGGCGCTCGGCCTCGCGGTCGGGATAGCCGACGTCGATCTCGAGCAGGAAGCGGTCGAGCTGGGCTTCCGGCAGGGGGTAGGTGCCTTCCTGCTCGATCGGATTCTGGGTCGCCAGCACATGGAAGGGGGCGGGCAGGTCGTAGCGTTCGCCGGCGACCGTGACATGGTGCTCCTGCATCGCCTGAAGCAGGGCCGACTGGGTGCGCGGCGAGGCGCGGTTGATCTCGTCCGCCATCAGCAGCTGGGCGAAGACCGGGCCCTTGATGAAGCGGAAATGCCGCTTGCCGTCGCTCGATTCGTCGAGAACCTCGGAGCCGAGGATGTCCGACGGCATCAGGTCCGGCGTGAACTGAACGCGCCGCGCCGCGAGGCCGAGCACGGTGCCCATCGCCTCGACGAGCTTGGTCTTGGCGAGGCCGGGCACGCCGACGAGCAGGCCGTGGCCGCCCGAAAGCAGCGTCACCAGCGAGAGATCGACGACCTTCTGCTGGCCGAAGATGACCTGGCCGATCTCCTTGCGCGCCGCGCCGATGGCACTGAGCGCGGCCTCGGCCGCCTCGACGATGCCTGTGTCGAGGTCGATCGGCGAAGTGCTCTCGTTTGCCCGGGCTTGCGCCGCCATGTCGGTCTCCTTCACTGTCACGGGCCGTTGCGCCGTCCTGCGAACCGTCGATGCGTTCGGCCGTTCAGTGTGGACGGGCCATCACGGCGGCTCAAGCGCCGAATGGAATGGTACACATCAACTCGGCTTCACGATTATGTGGAGTTCAAGGCGGAAACGCGATGCAAGCAGAATGCCGCAGCCGGTGGCCGGGGAGGGCGAGATGACGGGACCGGGCCAGGCGATGGAGCGATTGATGGCTTCGCTCGGCGGCGGCAAGGCGCGCGGGCTGCCGCCCGTGGAGCGCTGGAACCCGCCCTTTTGCGGCGATCTCGACATGCGCATCGCCACTGACGGCACCTGGTTCTACATGGGGACGCCAATCGGCCGGCCGGCGCTGGTGAAGCTGTTCTCCTCGGTGCTGAAGCGCGAGGGCGACGATTACTTTCTCGTGACCCCGGTCGAGAAGGTCGGGATCACCGTCGATGATGCGCCGTTCCAGGCGGTCGAGATGCAGGTCGACGGCGAAGGCGGCAGCCGAACGATCGCGTTCCGGACTCAGGTCGACGATCTCGTCTGCGTCGGGCCGGACCACGCCTTGCGTTTCGCGCGGGCTGCGCAGGACGGGCTGACGCCTTATGTCCACGTCCGGCGCGGCCTTTGGGCCCGGCTGACGCGAGCGCTGACCTACGACCTGCTGGCGCTCGGCGAAGTGCAGGATGTCGAAGGCGAGGCGATGTTCGGGGTTGCGGCCGCAGGACAGTTCTATCCGGCTCTGCCGGCGAGCGAGATCGAGGGCACCTAGCGTTGATGAGATCGGAAACCGCCCTCAATCTGAGCAGCGAGGGTTTTGCGGCGCTGGCGCGTGAACGGTTGCGGGCCGAGCCGCCCATGCTGGGCGATGTCATCAGCCGGCCGCGCGGCGATCATGAGCATCAGTCGGCATCCGTGCCGATCCCCGATGAGAAGCGCGCCGTGCCGGCGGCTGTTCTGATCGGCATCGTGCCGCGTCCGCAGGGGCCGACCGTGCTGCTGACGCAGCGCGCCGCGGCGCTCCGCAACCATTCGGCGCAGGTTGCCTTTCCGGGCGGGCGGGTCGATGCGGTCGATGGTTCGCCGGTGGTCACGGCGCTGCGCGAGACCGAGGAAGAGATCGGCCTGTCGCGGTCGCATATCCGTACGCTCGGCTTCCTCGACGCCTATCTCACCGGCACCGGCTACCGGATCGTGCCGGTGGTGGCGCTGATCGAGCCGCCCTTCTCGCTGACGATCAACCCCAACGAGGTCGACGAGGCCTTCGAGACGCCGCTTTCCTTCCTGCTCGATCCCGCCAACCACAAGCGCGAGGGCATCGAGTGGAAGGGGCATTTCCGCACCTACTATGCGATGCCGTTCGAGGGTCGCTATATCTGGGGCGCAACCGCCGGCATGATCCGCAATCTCTACGAGCGGCTGGCGGGCTAGAGCATCGGACCGAAACGTGGAATGCACTTTTCGGACGAATCCGATGCGGCGATGTAAACTGAGTCTGCGCGGACCCCGCGCCCGGGAATAACGAAGCGATGCTGCGCGCGATCATCGAAGAGGTTCTGCTCTTCGTCCTGCCCTTCTGCATCTTCGCAGCCTATCTCGTCATCAACAGGCGCAATCCCTTCGATGTCGAGCACTGGAGCCCGCATATCTTCCGCCTGGCGGTCGTGGGGTTCGTGCTGGCCATCGCCGTGCTGATCTATGGCGGCTTCATCGCGCCCCGCAGCAAGGGCGCCTACGATCCTCCGCATATGGAGAACGGGGTGCTGGTGCCTGGCCGCTTCAAATGATCGTGGAACGCGCCGGCGAGATCGCGCGCTTCCTGGCTCAGCCGGTTCTGGCGCGGCTGTTGCACGCTCTCGACGGTGACGGCGAGGAAACGCGTGTCGTCGGGGGAGCGGTACGCAATCTCCTTATCGGGGAGCCCGCGAGCGATGTCGATCTCGCCACGACTGCGCTCCCGGAGGAGACGATCCGGCGCGGGCGGGCGGCCGGGTTCAAGGCCGTGCCGACCGGAATCGAGCACGGCACGGTGACGCTCGTAGCCGAGGGGACGAGCTTCGAGGTGACGACGCTCCGGCGGGACGTCGAGACGGATGGGCGCCGCGCCAAGGTCGTATTCGGCCGCGATTTCGTGGCCGACGCGCTGCGGCGCGACTTTACCATCAATGCGCTCGGGCTTGGCCGTGACGGCACGCTGCATGATTACTGCGGCGGACTCGACGACTTGGCGCAGCGGCGCGTGCGCTTCATCGGCGACGCCGCCGCGCGCATCCGCGAGGATTATCTGCGCATCCTCCGCTTCTTCCGCTTCCATGCCCGCTATGGAAACGGCGCGCCCGATGCCGAGGGCTTGAGCGCCTGTATCGCCGGCCGCGAGGGGCTCGCTGGATTATCGCGCGAGCGGGTCCGGGCGGAATTGCTGAAGCTTCTCGTTGCGCCCCGCGTCGCGGCCACGATCAGCGCAATGGCCGGCGCCGGGCTCATCATGCCGGTGATCGGCGGCGTGCCGCATCTCTCGCGCTTCGCCGCGATCGCAGGAGATGACGGCGTGGGCGTCCATCCGGCTTTCCGGTTGGCGGCGCTGGCGGTTTCAGTGGGCGAGGATGCATTGCGCCTGCGCGAAGGCTTGCGGCTTTCGAACGAGGAGTTCGACCGGATCGATCGGATCGCACAGGTGCTCGAAGCCTTGGGCGGGCGGGCTGGCCTGCCTGCCATCGCGGCGCTGCGTCACGTTGCCTATGGCGTCGGGAACGAGGCGGCGGCTGCGGGGCTCATCCTGCTCAACGCGTCGGCTGGAAGCGAAGACAGGAGCGAGGTGCAGCGCCTCATCGCCGAACTCGGCAAAACGCCGCCCTTCCTGCCGACGGGGAAGGATGTCATCGGGCGCGGTATCGCGCCCGGACCGAGCGTGGGGCAGGCACTTACGGCGGCCCGGCGGAGCTGGATCGAAGCCGGTTGCCCGGCTTTGGCTGAAGCCCAGTTCGCGTTGCTCGACGCTGCGATCAAGCAAGTAGAGGCCTAGGGCCAGCGCACCGTCGGCGGCATCGAGGACAGGATGGAATCGACATTGCCGCCGGTCTTCAGGCCGAAGATCGTGCCGCGGTCGTAGAACAGGTTGAACTCGACATAGCGGCCGCGGCGGACCTGCTGCTCGTGCCGCTCGGCCTCGCTCCAGGGCTTGCCGAGATTGCGGCGCAGGATCTCGGGATAGCTGCCGAGGAAGGCCTCGCCGACGGCCTGGGTGAAGGCGAAATCGGCTTCGACATCGCCGGTCCAGATGTAGTCGTAGAAGATGCCGCCGATGCCGCGCGGCTCGTTGCGGTGCTTCAGGAAGAAATACTCGTCGCACCAGGTCTTGAAGCGCGGGTAATCCGCCACGGCCGGGAAATTGTCGCAGGGCGCGCGCATTGCGGCGTGGAAAGCCTGCGCATCCGGATCATCCTGGCTTCGGCGCGCGTTCAGAACCGGTGTCAGGTCGGCGCCGCCGCCGAACCACGGCTTGGTCGTGACGACGAGCCGCGTGTTCATGTGCACGGTCGGGGCGTGCGGGTTCCAGGGATGGGCGATCAACGAGATGCCGGTGGCGTGGAAGCGCGGATCCTGCGCCGAGCCGGGAATCTGCCCCGCGAAATCCGGGTGGAAGGTGCCATGCACCGTCGAGACGTGGACGCCGACCTTCTCGAAGACGCGGCCCTTCATGATCGACATGACGCCGCCGCCACCGGGCGCGCCGTCATGGTTGGTGCGCTGCCAGGGCGTGCGGACGAAGCGCCCGGGCTCGTTCGTTTCAGGCGGGAATGGGCCGGCAGCCTCGTCCTCGACCGCCTCGAAGGCAGCGCAGATGCGGTCGCGCAGGCTCTCGAACCAGGCGGCGGCGCGGGGTTTCAGCGCTTCGACGACGGCGGGATCGGCGGGCGGGGCTTCAGCGGGTTTCGAGGTGGTCATCGTCTGTTCCATCGCGGCCCGGAAAGCCGCCTGTCTGTCGCAATGCCTCGCCCATTACCATCGCAGCCGCCAGCGCGACATTGAGCGAGCGCAAATTCGGGCGCATCGGAATATGGAGGCTGGTCTCGGCGGCGGCGTGCACCTCGGCGGTCACGCCGGCCGATTCCCGCCCGACCAGGATGATGTCGCCGGGCTGAAAAACGAAATCGGGCAGGGGTATGGCGCCGTCGGTCTCGGCCAGGATCAGGCGATGGCCTTCTGCCTTGCGCCAACCGTCGAAGGCGGCGAAGGAATCATGGCGCCGGACAGCGGCGCGCTCAAGATAATCCATGCCGGAGCGGCGGAAATGCCGGTCCGAGACGTCGAAGGCGGCGGGTTCGACGATGTCGACGGCGATGCCGAGGCAGGCCGCCATGCGGATCATCGTGCCCGCGTTCTGAGGGATGTCCGGCTGGAAAAGTGCGAGGCGAAGCATGAACCGGTGATGGCGGGTCGGGTCGGGATGCGTCAAGCCTCGGATTTGGCTGCGGCATTGCTTCCTTCGAACGCCAGCCGCGTTGAACCGGGAGAGGCCTTCGGCGGTCGCCGCAGCACCCTCCCGGTTCGTTTGCGCGGATCCTTGCAGGCTCAGTTGATGCCGACGCCGACTCCGACGCCGCCCGAGCCATTGCCGACACCGGCGCCGACGCCGAGGCCGTCTCCGTTGAGGCCAGCACCGACCGCCGCACCAAGCCCGCCGGCGGCACTACCGAGCCCGGCGCCGAGGCCGGCTCCAATGCCGCCGCTGCCAGCGCCGACTCCGGCCGCTGCTCCGACGCCGCCCGACGAGTTGCCGAGACCGGCGCCGGCTCCGGCGCCTATGCCGCCATTGCCGACATTCGCTCCTGCCGCGGCGCCGAGGCCGCCATTTGCGTTGCCGGCACCGGCACCCAACCCGGCACCGATGCCGCCGCCTCCGGCGCCGACGCCGGCCCCTGCGCCAACCCCGCCGTTACCAGCGCCGACATTGGCCCCGGCTCCTGCCGCGAGCCCACCGTTGCCGACTCCGGCGCCTGCACCGGCATTGGCCCCGATGCCGCCTGCATTGGCGCCCAAGCCGAGGGCGAGGCCCAGGAGGCCGCCCGGGCTATTGCCGCCGGGACCTCCAGGATTGCCGGGATTGTTCGGGTTGCCTGGGGTCCCGGGGTTCCCCGGATTTCCTGGGTTTCCCGGGTTTCCCGGGTTTCCCGGATTCCCGGGATTGTTGCTCGCGACATTACGCGAGCCGTTCGCACCGCGGTTGCTCACCGTGGGGCTGTAGGTTGCCGCGAGCTTCAGGCACTTGCTCTTGGCGCTGCCGCGCAGGCCGTCACATCCATCGAATGCGGTATATTCAGCAGCGCTGTTGCAAGCAGCGAGAAGTGTGCAGGCGCTCAACGCGCCGAGTATTTGTAGCCGCATGGCTCTCTCCTTGGCGGGTTAGTCTATGTTGCCGAGAACAGAGTCTGTTGCTTGCGGGTTCCTCTGGAATGACTGCGAAGGATATCAACCGCTATACGACGCCGCGATGATTTTATGATTATTCTATCTTTGTCCCTCGCTCCCGCTCTCAAGCGAGCGGACACTTGGCCTCTGCCCTAATGCCGCCACCGGAGGCGCCTAGCTGCGTCTGCGGTGACACCTGCCCGGCTGCTCCTGACAAGGGGTGGCATGGAGAAAGCCGGTATCCCGAATTGTCGTTTGTTCCGTCCCCTCATTCCCGCTAGCGAAGCAGGCATGTTCGCTCCGCTCTTCCGTTGGCTCGAAAGCCGAATCGACGTCTTTGCTCCCTTCGACGAGCAGGAGACGCCGCCGCGCGGCGTCTGGCCTTTCATGTGGCACCACATCAGGGGTGTGAAGGGCTGGATGGCCCTGATCATGCTGACGGGTCTTGGCTTCAGCGGCATCGAAGCGGCGATGTACCTGATGGTCGGCTGGTTCGTGGATCTGCTCTCGACGCAGTCGCCGGAGACGATCTTCCGCGATCATGGCTGGCTGCTGGCAGGTGCCGCCTTCCTGCTCGTGGTCGTCCGGCCGCTGATCTATTTCGCCAACCACGCCATCGTCGACCAGGTCGTGGTGCCGCAGATCACCAACCAGATCCGCTGGCGCAACCATGTCTACACGCTCGGCCATGCGCTAGGCTATTTCCAGAACGATTTCGCCGGACGCCTGTCGGCTCGCGTCCTCCAGGCCGGGCAATCGATTCGTGGCGCGACGATCGAGGTCATCGACGATCTCTGGTACGCGCTGATCTTCGCGACCGTGGCGATCGGTTTCTTCGGCAAGACGAGCCCTTGGCTAGCGCTGCCGGTGATCCTCTGGCTCGGAGCCTATGTCGCGCTGCTGATCTATTTCGTGCCGCGGGCGAAGCAGCGCTCGGAGGCGAATTCGCTGGGGCGCTCGACCACGACCGGGCGCATCGTCGATTCCTATACGAACATCCTGACGGTGAAGCTGTTCGCGCGGGCCGATGCGGAGCGCTCGGCGGTGCGCGACTCGTTGTCGCGCTGGAACGCTTCCTTCCTCAACCTGTCGCGCCTGATCACGGGCGTCAGCGTCATCCTGCAGACGATGAACAGCCTGCTCGTCGTCGCCACGGCCTGGCTCGCGCTGCTGCTCTGGAGCCAGGGCGAGATGACGCCGGGCGCGGTCGCCGCCGCGATCGGGCTCGTGCTGCGACTGGTGCAGATGTCGGGCTGGCTGATCCATCTGGTGCGCGGCATCTTCGAGAATATCGGCTCGGTGCAGGAGAGCATGGAGACGATCGCCAAGCCGCACGACCTGCCCGATGCGCCAGGCGCGGTGCCGCTCGTCGTCGACAAGGGCGCGATCAGCTTCGAAAAGATCCGCTTCAATTACGGCCGGACGCAGGGCTTGTTCGAAGGGCTCAATCTCCAGATCAAGCCCGGCGAGCGGATCGGGCTGGTCGGTCCGTCGGGGGCCGGCAAGTCGACCCTGGTGAACCTGCTGCTGCGGCTCTATCCGCTCGAAAGCGGGCGCATCCTGATCGACGGGCAGGACATCGCCCATGTCACGCAGGACAGCCTGCGGGCGCAGATCGGCATGGTGACTCAGGACAATTCGCTGCTGCACCGCTCGATCGGCGACAATATCGCCTATGGCCGGATGGGTGCCAGCCAGGCCGAGATCGCGCGCGCGGCCGAGCAGGCCGAGGCGCATGGCTTCATCCTCGGTCTCGGCGATCAGGACGGGCGCCAGGGCTTCGATTCGCGTGTCGGCGAGCGCGGCGTGAAGCTGTCGGGTGGGCAGCGCCAGCGCATCGCCATCGCCCGCGTGCTGCTCAAGGACGCGCCGATCCTGATCCTCGACGAGGCGACGTCGGCGCTCGATTCGGAGGTCGAGGCGGCGATCCAGCAGCAGCTCGCGGCGTTGATGCAGGGCAAGACCGTGATCGCGATCGCGCACCGGCTCTCGACCATCGCCGCGCTCGATCGATTGATTGTGCTCGACCAGGGCCGGATCGCGGATATCGGCAGCCATGACGAGCTGATCGCGCGGGGCGGGCTCTACGCCCGGCTCTGGGCGCGCCAATCGGGCGGTTTCCTCGCCGCCGCCGATCCGGAAAAGCTCGCGGTCTGACGTCGTCGCCGACGGACTGTGCGCCATGCATGGCCGGGGCGTTCGCGACAGTAGACTTCGTCCAATCTGCATGTCAAAGAGCCGAAGGTGACGCACCGCCGCATTGCGGGGGCCGCGGCGCGCCCCTATGAGGGCGACAGGCGACAATTTCGAGCTGTTCCAGCTCGCAAGACGTGTAAGAGGATTGGATCGTGGCGCACGCGACCGATACATCGACCGGAACTACCCGCCGCGATTTCATGATGCTCGCCACCGGCGCATTCGGCGCCGTCGGCGTCGGCGCGCTCGTCGTTCCGCTGATCAGCCAGCTCGCGCCCGACGCGCAGACGGTCGCAGCCGGCGCGCCTGTCGACGTCGACCTCGCGCCCATCGCCGAGGGTCAGGCGATCAAGCTGTTCTGGCGCGGCAAGCCGATCTTCGTGCGCCATCGCACCAAGAAGGAAATCGACGAGGCGCTTGCCGTCGACGTCGCCACCTTGCGCGACCCGCAGACCGACCAGCAGCGCACCAAGGCCGGGCACGAGCAGTTCCTCGTCGTCTTCGGCAACTGCACCCATCTCGGCTGCATTCCGCTGGGCACCGCGCCCGGCGAATCGAAGGGCGATTTCGACGGCTGGTTCTGCCCCTGCCACGGCTCGCACTACGATTCCTCCGGCCGCATCCGCAAGGGCCCGGCGCCGCTCAACCTGCCGGTGCCGCCCTACGCCTTCAACGGCGACACCAAGATCAAGATCGGCTGAGCATGCGCTCGACGCTTTCCTGCCAAGATGAGACAGCCTTGAGGCATTCTTCATGAGTGGTCACAGTTCCTACGTCCCGAAGACCGGCATCGAACGCTGGCTCGACGCGCGCCTGCCGATCATCCGGCTTGCCCATGACTCGGCGGTCTCCTATCCGGTGCCGCGCAACCTGAACTACCTGTGGACCTTCGGTGGCATCCTCGTGTTCATGCTGGTGGCGCAGATCGTCACCGGCATCATCCTGGCGATGCACTACACGGCCAACTCGATGCTCGCCTTCAACTCGGTCGAGCACATCATGCGCGACGTGAACTACGGCTGGCTGTTGCGCTACCTGCACTCCAACGGCGCCTCGATGTTCTTCATCGCCGTCTACGTGCACATCTTCCGCGGGCTTTATTATGGCTCGTACAAGGCGCCGCGCGAGGTGCTCTGGATCCTCGGCGTCGTCATCTTCCTGCTGATGATGGCGACGGCGTTCATGGGCTACGTGCTGCCCTGGGGCCAGATGTCCTTCTGGGGCGCGACCGTCATCACCAACCTGTTCTCGGCGCTGCCGGTGATCGGCGAGACGATCGTCACCTTCCTGTGGGGCGGCTACTCGGTCGACAACCCGACGCTGAACCGCTTCTTCTCGCTGCACTACCTGCTGCCGTTCATGATCTTCGGCGTCGTCGCGCTGCATATCTGGGCGCTGCATGTCGTCGGCCAGAACAACCCGACCGGCGTCGAGGTGAAGAACGTCGCCAAGGACACCGTGCCGTTCACGCCCTACGCGACCGTGAAGGACATCTTCGGCATGGTCGTGTTCATGATCCTGTTCGCCTGGTTCGTGTTCTACCAGCCGAACTTCATGGGCCATGCCGACAACTACATCCCGGCGAACCCGGCCTCGACCCCTGCCCACATCGTTCCGGAATGGTACTTCCTGCCGTTCTACGCGATCCTGCGCGCCATTCCCGACAAGCTCGGCGGCGTCATGGCGATGGGCGCGGCCATCGTGGTGCTGGCCTTCCTGCCCTGGATCGATACCTCCAAGGTCAAGTCGATGAGCTACCGTCCGATCGGGCGCCAGCTGTTCTGGGCCTTCGTCGTGGTCTGCATCGGCCTGGGCTATCTCGGCGCGATGCCGGCGGAGGGCGGCTACGTCATCGCCTCGCAGATCTTCACCGTGCTGTATTTCGGCTTCTTCGTCGCGCTCTTCGTCGTCGGCCTGTTCGAGCGGCCGAAGGCGCTGCCGACCTCGATCGCCGATGCGGTGCTCGCTTCCAAGGGCGGATCGGCGGCGCGTGTCGCGACTGCCGCCGCTGCCGAACCGAACGTCAAGGGCTGACGGAACCATGAGCAGAACCTCGTTTCGTCTCGCCCTGACCGGGCTCACGGCTGCCCTTTCGCTGGTGTTGTTCCAGCCGGCCGCGCAGGCCGCCGAAGCCGGCCCCAAGCCGCCGGCTCTGGACTGGTCCTTCTCCGGCTGGAACGGCAAGTTCGACCGGGCCCAGCTCCAGCGCGGCTTCAAGGTCTACAAGGAAGTCTGCGCGAGCTGCCATGGCGCCAGCCTGGTCTCCTTCCGCAACCTGTCGCAGCCCGGCGGTCCCGAGTTCACGCCCGGACAGGTCGCCGCGCTCGCCGCGACCTATCAGATCAAGGACGGCCCGAACGAGGCCGGCGAGATGTTCGAGCGGCCCGGCCGCCCGGCCGACCGCTTCCCGTCGCCGTTCCCGAACGAGCAGGCGGCCCGTGCGGCCCAGGGCGGCGCCTATCCGCCGGACTTCTCGGTCCTGGCCAAGGCGCGCACCTATACCCGTGGCTTCCCGACCTTCGTGTTCGATATCTTCACGCAGTACCAGGAGCAGGGGCCGGACTACATCCACGCCCTGCTCGTGGGCTACAAGGAGCCGCCGGCAGGCTTCCCCGCGCTGCTGCCCGGGCAGAACTATAACGAGTACATGCCCGGCCATCTGATCGCGATGCCGAAGCCGATTTCGGATGGTCAGGTCGAATATCCGAAGGGTCCGGACGGCAAGTCGCCGGTGCCCGAGACCGTCGACCAGTATGCCCGCGATATCGCCGCCTTCATGGTCTGGATGGCGGAGCCGCATCTCGAGGCGCGCAAGCGCCTGGGCATGCAAGTGATGGCGTTCCTCACCATCTTCGCCTTCCTGCTCTACTACACCAAGAAGAAGGTGTGGTCGCGCATGCCGGACGGCTCGCCGGCCCACTGAGGCAGGCTGGTATCGTTATGGAAAAGGCCCCGGTGACGGGGCCTTTTTCGTTATGAGGCGGTGGTGGCGGGCGTGACCGTCACACGGTTCCCCGCGCTGTCCGCACGTCTTTCGGCCGGGCTTTCACGATCGCATCGTATTGCGACCGTCATCGAAAGATGGTCCTTTCCGCGCCCGTATGTGTTGTCGCATCGAATCCGTCCGAAAAGTGGCTTCCGCTTTTCGGTTCGATGCTCGAAGGAATCGACCATGAGCGAAGCCGTTCTCGGAATCATCGGCGGATCGGGCATCTACGATCTGCCGGGCCTGACCGACCTGCGCGAGGAGCGCATCGACAGCCCCTGGGGCGAGCCTTCGGACGTCTTGCGGATCGGCCGGATCGGCCAGACGAAGATCGTGTTCCTGCCGCGCCACGGGCGAGGCCATTCGATTCCGCCTTCCGAGATCAACTACCGCGCCAATATCGACGTGATGAAGCGGGCGGGGGTAACCGATCTCGTCTCGCTCTCGGCCTGCGGCTCCTACAAGGCCGAGCTCTATCCCGGCCTGTTCGTGCTGGTCGACCAGTTCGTCGACCGGACCAGCCGGCGCGAGAATTCCTTCTTCGGCCGCGGCTGCGTCGCCCATGTCTCCGTCGCCCATCCGGTCGGCCCCGCCCTGCAGGCGCGGATCGCGGCGGCGGCGCAGGCCGAGGAACTGCCCTTCGTGCGCGGCGGAACGCTCGTCACGATGGAGGGCCCGCAATTTTCGACCTATGCGGAATCGATGACCTATCGCGGTCTCGGCTACGACCTGATCGGCATGACGGCGATGCCCGAGGCCAAGCTCGCCCGCGAGGCCGAGATCACCTATGCGACCGTCGCGATGGTGACCGACTACGACTGTTGGCATGAGCTGCATGGCGCGGTCGATGTCGCCTCGGTCATCGCGGTGCTCCACGAGAATGCGGACAAGGCGCGGCGCCTCGTGGCGCGGCTCGCCGCCGATTTCCCGGCGGAGCGCGAGCCATGCCCGGCCGGCTCGCACAATGCGCTCGACAACGCCATCGTGACGGCGCCGGCCTTCCGCGATCCGGCCCTGCTGGCAAAGCTCGACGCCGTCGCCGGGCGCGTGCTCAAGGCGGCGTGATGACGGCGCCCTTGACGAAGCCGGCTCGGCGTCCGACCAAGGCGTCCGCCCTGGCTTCCGAGACTGCGCCCATGAACCTTGCCGACAGCATCCGCGCCATTCCCGACTATCCCCGGCCCGGCATCGTCTTTCGCGACATCACCACGCTGCTCGGCGATGCCAGGGCTTTCCGCCGGGCCGTCGACGAGCTGGTGCAGCCCTTCGCGGGCCTGAAGATCGCCAAGATCGCGGGAATCGAGGCGCGCGGCTTCATCCTGGGCGGGGCTGTCGCGCACCAGCTTTCGGCCGGCTTCGTTCCGGTTCGCAAGAAGGGCAAGCTGCCGCTGGAGACGCTGCGCGCGACCTATGCGCTCGAATACGGCACGGACGAGATCGAGATCCATCGCGACGCGGTGCAGCCGGGCGAGCGCGTCCTGCTGGTCGACGACCTGATCGCCACCGGCGGCACGGCGGAGGCGGCGGTCAACCTGCTCGCAGGGCTCGGGGCCGAGGTCGTGGCGGCCTGTTTCATCGTCGACCTGCCGGAGCTCGGTGGCGCGGACAAGATTCGGCGGCTGGGCGTGCCGGTGCGCACGCTGGTCTCGTTCGGCGGGCATTGAACGGCGAATGAAGATCAGCGGGCAGCACTACCGGACGATCTGGCTTGCGCAGGATGGCTGGCGCGTCGTCGTGATCGACCAGACGCGCCTTCCTTTCCGCTTCGAGACGGTGGCGCTGGGCTCGGCCGAGCAGGCGGCCGATGCGATCCGCAGCATGGTCGTGCGCGGGGCTCCCCTGATCGGTGCAACCGCTGCCTATGGCGTGGCGCTGGCGATGCGGGTGGATGCATCGGATGCGGCCTTGCAGGCGGCGCTCACCCTTCTCGGCGCCACGCGGCCGACCGCCGTCAATCTGCATTGGGCGCTGGAGCGGATGCGTCGTGTCCTTGCTGCGTTACCTCCGGGGGTGCGTGCCGAAACCGCCTATGCGGAAGCTGCGGCGATCTGCGACGAGGATGTCGACTTGTGCCGTGCGATCGGCGAGCACGGCCTGCCGCTGGTTGCGGAGATCGCAGCACGAAAGCCCGCCGGCGCGCCGGTCAACATCCTCACCCATTGCAATGCCGGCTGGCTCGCCACGGTGGATTGGGGCACGGCGCTGGCGCCGATCTACCTCGCGCATGACGCCGGCATTCCCGTCCATGTCTGGGTCGACGAGACCCGGCCCCGCAACCAGGGCGCGGCGCTGACGGCCTATGAGCTCGGCTCCCATGGCGTGCCGCATACGGTGATCACGGACAATGCCGGCGGCCACCTGATGCAGCACGGGCAGGTCGACATGGCGATCGTCGGCACCGACCGGACGACGGCGACCGGCGACGTCGCCAACAAGATCGGGACCTATCTCAAGGCGCTCGCCGCCCATGACAACGGCGTGCCCTTCTACGTCGCGCTGCCGTCGCCGACGATCGACTGGAGCATCCGCGACGGCCTCGCCGATATCCCGATCGAGGAGCGTGCGGCGCGCGAGGTGACGCATCTTTCCGGGCTCGCCGATGACGGCGAGGTCAGGTCCGTGCGCGTCGTCGCGCCGGGCAGCGGCGCGGCGAATCCGGCCTTCGACGTGACGCCGGCGCGGCTGGTCACGGGGCTCATCACCGAGCGCGGCGTCTGCGCGGCCAGCGCCGAGGGCCTCGCGCAACTCTTTCCCGATCTGGCGAACAAGAGCACGACATGACCGAAACGGGGCTGCGGCAAGAGATCGTCTCGGTCGCGCAGGCGATCGACCGGGCGGGATTCTGCCCCTCGAAATCGGGCAATGTCTCGGCGCGTTTCGGCGACGGCCTGCTGATCACGCCGTCGGGCCTGCCCTATGCGCAGACGAAGCCCGAAGACCTGATCCATCTCGGGCTCGATGGCACCGCGCTCGGCGGCAGCCGCAAGCCGTCCTCGGAATGGCCCTTCCATGTCGCGATCTACAAGGCGCGGCCGGATGCGCAGGCGATCGTTCACACCCATTCGCCGCGCGCGACCGCGCTGTCCTGCACGCGGCGCGGCATTCCGGCCTTCCATTACATGATCGCGCTCTGCGGCGGCGGCGATGTGCGCTGCGCCGAATACGCCACCTTCGGTACTCCGGAGCTCGCCGAGAATGCCGTGAAGGCGCTCGACGGGCGCAAGGCGGTGCTGCTGGCCAATCACGGCGTGATCGCGCTCGGCCAGACCCTCGCCGGCGCCCATACCATCGTCGCGGAGGTTGAAAATCTCGCGGGCCAGTATCTCGACATCCTCGCGGCGGGGATCGAGCCGGTGATCCTCGACGCGGCCGAAATGGAGCGCGTCGGCGCCAAATTCGCGGGCTACGGCAAGGTCGGTTGATCTGACCGGTTCGGTCTTACGCACCGTTAAGCACTGCCACCCTAGGGTGGCGCATGATCGTTTCGCGCTACCTGCACGAGTCATTCGATGTGCTGTCGGTCGGCGTCTGCGAGTACGATGCGGAGCATCGTGCCGTCGGCTGGAACCGCACGTTCCTGCATTTCTTCCCCGAAGACGACGGGCTGATCTATCCCGGCGAGCCTTATGTCGACAATCTCCGGCGCTTCTACACGCTGCGGCTCGCGCCCGAGGAGATTCACGACATCGACCGCTACATCGCCGAGGGCATGGCGCGTCACGAGAACCAGACGCAAGCCTTCGAATTCCTGCATAACGGCCGCCGGTTGCGCGCGACCTCGCTGCTGGCGCCCTGTGGGGGCCGTGTCAGGATGTGGCAGATGCTGGAAGCGCCGCGACGCGCCGGTGGGATGGCCGAGGCCATGCTGCCGGCCTTCGAGGCGCTGCGCTTCATTCCGGACGGCGCGATGCTGCTCGATGGCGAGGACCGGATCATCGCCACCAACGACGCCTTCCGCGATCTCTACGACATCCCGGCGGACACGCTGCTCGTCGGCTTGAAGTTCGATGAGATCGTTGCCGAGTGCTGGCGCGGCGTCTCGGCCGTCGCGGGCCTGCGCGCCAGCATCCTGAACGGCCTGCGCTATGACGGGGCGCCCTTCGAGATCGAACTGCCCGGCCAGCGCTGGCGGCGCGTCGTCGCCCGGCACACGCTCGAGGGGCTGAGCTGCTTCATCCATGCCGACACCACGGCGGCGAAGCGCCAGCAGGCGGCGCTGCTCAGCGCACAGGACGCGCTCCGCCAGGCCAATGCCGAGCTGGTGAAGCTCGCGCAGACCGACGGGCTGACCGGGCTAGCCAATCGCCGCCGCTTCATCGAATGCCTCGCCGGCGAGGCAGCACGTACGCAGTCGCTCGCGCTGCTGATCGTCGATGTCGATCATTTCAAGGCGATCAACGACCAGTTCGGCCATGTCGCCGGCGATACCTGCCTGCGTCTGGTGGCACAGGTCATCGACGGTCCGCCGACCGGCGCGGCGCGGCTTGTCGCGCGGCTCGGCGGCGAGGAATTCGGCGTGCTGATCGCGGATGCGACGCCGGGCGAAGCATTGGCCGTCGCCGAGGCGATCCGGCAGGCCTTGGCGCAGGCGCCCTGGCGGGCGGTCGATGCGCAATTGCAGGCTGCCACGGTCTCCATCGGACTATGCTGCGGCCACGGGCCGCTCGACGGCGATGCGCTCTACGCCCATGCCGATGCGGCGCTCTATGCGGCGAAGCGCAATGGACGCGACCGGATCGAGACCGTGCATTTGCCGGCGGCGGCAGGCCTGAAAGCGGGCTGAGTTCAGCCCGGCTTGCGCTCGACGAACACGCAGCCGTCGAAGCTGAAGATCTCTTCGCCGTGCTGGTTCACCCCGGTGTTGCGGTGGAAGAACAGGCCCCATTGCGGGCGCGAGGCGCTCTCGCGCTTGTCCACCACCTGCGAATGATAGGTGATGCGGTCCCCAGCGAAGACCGGCTTCGTCCAGCGCAGGTTCTTGAAACCGGGGGAGGGGCCGAGGCGTGCGACGCGGTCCGGCGCCGCTGCGAGCTGGCTCTTGCGGTGCTGGACCATGCAGGCCATCCAGACGGCCGCGGTGTGCCAGCCGGAGGCGGCAAGGCGGCCGAAGGAGCTGTCCCGCGCCGCTGCCTCGTCCATGTGGAAGGGCTGCGGATCGAAGCTGCGGGCGAAGGCGACGATCTCTTCGGGAGTGAAGACGAAGCTGCCGAGCTCGTGGCTGTCGCCGATCGACAGCTCTTCAAAAAAGCGCGTCGGTCCCGGCGGCTCGGCGGGCCCTTCCAGCGCGCTCTCGACGGCCGGGCGCTCGTAGATCGGCGCATGGTCGAGCCAGGGACCGGCCGGGTGGGTGCCGACGCCGGAGCCCCTGCGGCCGAACATGATCCAGTTGGTCTGCTCGAGAATGGGCTCGTCGCGCTGGTTCAGGAGTTCGAGCCTGAAGCGGACGAGACCCATCTCCGGACGCGAGCGCGAGGCCTTGCTCTCTAGCACGGTGCGGCGGGCGCTGACGCTGTCGCCGGGGAGGAGGGGGCGCAGCCACTTCACCTCCTCGATGCCCGGCGCGCCCATGCTGGCGGCATCGAGCAGGAAATCCTCGGCCATCAGGCGCATCAGCAGCGCGCAGCTGTGCCAGCCCGAGCCGATCAGGCGGCCGACGAAGCTCGTCTTGGCGGCTTCAGGGTCGACATGGAAATCCTGCGCGTCATAGCGCGAGGCGAAGGCGATGATGTCGTCCTGCGAGACGTCGAGGCTGCGCGAACGTGCGCTCTGGCCCGGGACGAAATCCTCGAAATACGACATCGCCGGCTTTCTCAGTTCGCGAAGCGGAAATGCAGCACGTCGCCGTCGGCGACGACGTATTCCTTGCCCTCAAGCCGGAACTTGCCGGCCTCGCGCGCGCCGGCCTCGCCCTTGTTGGCGATGTAGTCCTCGTAGGCGATGGTCTCGGCGCGGATATAGCCCTTCTCGAAATCGGTATGGATCACGCCGGCGGCCTGCGGCCCCTTGGTGCCCTTCTCGATCGTCCAGGCGCGAGCCTCCTTCGGGCCGACGGTGAAATAGGTGACGAGATGGAGCAGCGCGTAGCCGGCGCGGATCACGCGGTTCAGGCCGGGCTCGTCGAGGCCGACGGCCTCCAGATAATCCTTCTGGTCGGCGGCCGGGAGCACGGCGATCTCGCTCTCGATCTTTGCCGAGACCACGACGGCGACAGCATTCTCTTCCGCCGCGCGGGCCTTCACCTGTTCGGAGAAGGCGTTGCCCTTATCGGCGGCGGCTTCCTCGACATTGCAGACATAGAGTACGGGCTTGGATGAGAGCAGGCCCAGCGTCTCGAAGGCCTTGCGATCGTCGGCGGCGACCTGGACGAGGCGAGCAGGCTTGCCCTCGCGCAGCAGGGCGAGGCAGCGGTTCATCAGATCCGCGAGTTCCTTGGCCTCCTTGTCACCGGTCTTGGCCTTCTTCTCAAGCGGCAGGACGCGCTTCTCGAGGCTTTCGAGATCGGCCAGCATCAGCTCCGTCTCGATGATCTCGATGTCGTTGATCGGGGCGACCTTGCCCTCGACATGGGTGATGTCGCCATCCTCGAAGCAGCGCACGACATGGGCGATGGCGTCGCATTCGCGGATATTGGCGAGGAACTGGTTGCCCAGCCCTTCGCCGCGCGAGGCGCCGCGCACCAGGCCGGCAATGTCGACGAAGGTCAGCCGCGTCGGGATGATCTCCTTGGAGCCGGCGATCGCCGCGAGCTTCTCCAGCCGCTCGTCGGGCACCGCGACGTCACCGACATTCGGCTCGATCGTGCAGAACGGGTAGTTCGCGGCTTGCGCCGCGGCCGTCTGCGTCAGCGCGTTGAAGAGGGTCGACTTGCCGACATTCGGCAGCCCGACGATACCGCATTTGAAGCCCATGATCGTCCGTTCCGTTGCCCGTGGCGGATTGTTGCCGCCGGGCGTGAAGCTTTGAAAGTTGCGGCCTTATTCGGGGGGGCTTGCGCGATAAAGACAAGTGCCGCGCGCCTTATGCCGGCCGTGTCCCTCACGCGAACGTGCATGGCGGTGCAGCGGATGAGGGTGCTGGATTTCCCGTATCGCCTGCCCGCATCGTTCGGAGCCTCGTCATGAATCGTTTTCGCCTCGCGCTCGCCCTGTCGGTCTTTGCTCTTGCCGGCGGCGCGGCCATCGCCCAGGCGCCAGGTACACGCCTGCGCGGCGAGGTCGAGGCGGTGAACGGAACCACGATGATGCTCAAGGCCGCGGACGGGCGGGAGATCAAGGTCGCGCTCGCGCCGGGCTTCTCGGTCGGCGGCATGGCCGCGGCGAAGGTCTCCGATATTGCCAAGGGTAGCTTCATCGGCGTTGGCGCCAAGCCTCAAGCCGACGGCACGCTGCTCGCCGTGCAGGTGGTGATCTTCCCGGAAACGATGCGCGGCACGGGCGAGGGGCATCGGCCCTGGGGCGTGCTGCCGGATGCGACCATGACCAATGCGACGGTGGCCGAGACGGTCTCCAAGGTCGACGGCGCCAATCTGGTGCTGAGCTATCCCGGGGGCGAGCAGAAGGTCGCGATCACGCCGGAGGCGACGATCCTGATGGCGGCGCCGGCCGAGGCGAGCGAGCTCAAGCCCGGTGCGCAGGTCGCGATGACGGCGAGCCGCCAGGCCGATGGCAGCTACAGCACGAGCCGCGTCACAGTGGCGAAGGCGGGCGCGAAACTGCCGTTATAGGTGAGGCGCCGTCCGCTTTTTCGTCATGCCGGACAAGCCGCTTCAGCGGCGCCGATCCGGGATCCATGCTGAGCCGTTCCGGAATCGATCCCGGGTCTCCCTTCGGTCGCCCGGGATGACGGCGCGTTTTATCAATGATCCATGGCAGCGAAATCAGCCGTCGCTCTTCTCGCCGAGGCGCTTCACGGCGGCGTGCCCGCGCGCGTCCATGAAGAGATGCACCTTGTTCTGGAAGCCCGTGTCGTCATGGGCCGCGAGCAGGGCGGCATGATCGGCGCAGGCCGTGCAGAGATCCTCGACCCAGGGCTGCTCGGGCTTGCCGAAATCGTTGAGCACATAGGCGTGGACCAGTGCCTTGTCGCCGGGATGGCCGATACCCATGCGGACGCGGCGATAGTCGTTGCCGATCGCCGCCGTGGTCGAGCGCAGGCCGTTATGCCCGGCATTGCCGCCACCGAGCTTCACGCGCAGCTTGGCCGGCGCGAGATCGAGCTCGTCATGGAAGACGACGACATCGGCGGGCGCGACCTTGAAGAAACGGGCGGCCTCGCCGATCGAACGGCCGGATTCGTTCATATAGGTCTGCGGCTTGAGCAGGATGACCTTCTCGCCGCCGATCGTCGCCTCGCAGGCCTCGGCCTGGAAACGGGCACGCCAGGGCGAGGCACGGTGCAGGCGCGCGATCTCGTCCACGGCCATGAAGCCGATATTGTGCCGGTTGCGGGCATAGCGCGCGCCGGGATTGCCGAGGCCGGCGAAGATCAGCATGGCGGGACTCCGGCAGGCTTGTCAGTTCAGCATCGGATTGGTCCGAAAACCGGAAACCACTTTTCGGTCCGATGCCATAGCAAAACGGCCGGGGCTGGCCCGGCCGTCTCGTGATCGTTCCGGATGGAAGCGGCGCCGGCTGGCGCCGTTTCATCAGGCCTTGGCTTCGGTCGAAGCTTCGGCGGTCTCGGCGGCCTCAGGCTCGGCCTCGACGGTCGGGGCGGAAACCGCGACGATCGTGGCGTCAGCGCCGATGGAGAGCTTGGCGCCGGCCGGGAGCTTGATCGCGTCGGCATGGACGGAGTCGCCGATGTTCAGGCCGGCGACGGACACGTCGATCGACTCCGGAATGCTATCGGGCTCGACGGTGACTTCGAGGGCGTGCTCGATGATCTGGACGAGGCCGCCGCTCTTGACGCCGGGGCTCTGCTCCTGACCGACGACGTGAACGGGAACCTGGACCGTGACGGTCTGGCCCTTGGCGACGCGCAGGAAGTCGACATGGATCGGGAAATCCTTGACCGGGTCGAGCTGGTAATCGCGCGGAATGACGCGCTGCTTCTTACCGGCGACGCTGATCTCGAAGATCGTGGTCAGGAAGTGGCCGCCGAAAATCAGCTGGCGGGTCTTGTTGGCGTCGAGCGCGATGGCTTCGGGAGCAGCGCCCCCGCCATAGATCACGGCAGGCGTCTGGCCCTGGCGGCGAACAGCACGGGCGGCCCCCTTGCCGACCTGTGCGCGCGCCGAAGCCTCGATTTGCTTCACGGCGGTCATGTTGGATGTCCTTGACTTGTAAAATGACAAGGCCGCCTGGTGGCGGCCATCGGATTGCGCGTTCAGAGCCTCCAAGGGTGTCAGCCGAACGCTGGGGTGCTCATAGGCGAAAACCGCCGCGATCTCAAGCCCGGCTCAGGCGGCGTTCGCGACGAGGCCGGGAGCGGGGGCTGCCACGGATACCGGCTGCGCGAAGCGCTGCAGCCAATCGCGGATGACCGAAGCCGGAACCGGCGGGGAATAGAGATAGCCCTGGCCGAGGCGACAGCCCATTTCAGACAAGCGCTCGGCCTGTCCTTGTGTCTCGATGCCTTCCGCGACGATCTTCATGCCAAGGCGGCGGGTCATCGTCAGCAGCGCCTCGATGATGATCTCGCTGCGGGCGCCGCTGCCGAGCGAGCCGACGAAGGAACGGTCGATCTTGATGATGTCGATCGGGAAATCGAGCAGATGGGTGAGCGAGGCGAAGCCCGTGCCGAAATCGTCGAGCGCCACTGGCGAGCCGCAGGCGCGCAGTGCCTCCATGGTCCGCGCGACGCCATCCTTGCGGCCGCCCATGAAGACCTGCTCGGTGACCTCGATCACGAGCTGCTGCATCGGCACGCCGGCCTTTTCCAGGATGCGGCTGGCGCGCTGCACCAGATCGCCCTTCTGAAAATCCGCCGAGGTGACGTTGACCGCGACATGCTGGAAATTGAGGCCGCCGGCCCGCCACTCCGCCATGTCGGCTGCGACCGCCGTCAGCATCTGGGTCGTGGTGCGATGGGCGATCTTCGGATCGCGCAGCGCGTCCTGGAATTCGCCGGCGGTGACGATGCGGCCATCGTCGAGCCGCATCCGGGCCAGGGCCTCGACGCCGACGACCTCGGTCGTGTCGAGGCGGATGACCGGCTGGTAATAGGGGATGATGCGTCCGTCGCCGAGGGCGCCGTCGACATCGCGGCGAACGCGGATGCGCTGCATCATCGCGCTGCGCAATTGCCGGCGGAATCGGACGTAGCGGCCGCGCCGGGTCTCCTTGGCATGATAGAGCGCGAGATCGGCGTTCTGCCTGAGTGTGACGCTGTCCTGACCATCCTCGCCGGCAAGCGCCCCGCCGATGGTGATGCCCGGCACGATGCTGTGGCCGTCATGGTCGAGCGGGACCGCGAGCGCGGCAAGGGCGGCCGAGGCGAGGGTGCGCATCCGCGCCGGCCCCTCGCAATCGCGAATGAGGACGGCGAACTCGTCGCCGCCGATCCGGCAGGTCAGGCAACCGGCCAGGGCGGTGTCGAGCCGCGCGCCGACCTCGGCGATCAGGGCATCGCCGGCAGCGTGGCCGAGCGTGTCGTTGACCAGCTTGAGATGGTCGATATCGATCAGCATCAGCCCGAAGCGGCCGCCGGCAGCGCTCATCTCGGCGATGGCGCTGTTGAACTGGCTGCGGTTCGGCAGTCTGGTCAGCGTATCGAAATAGGCGAGGCGGTGATTGCGGGTGCGAACCTCGTCATGCTCGATGGCGATGGCGCAGAGATGGACGCAGGTCGCGACGATCTGGCGCTCGAGTTCGCGGGCACGACGTGGCCTGGTGAAATAGAAGGCGAAGGCGCCGACGACGCGGCCGTCGCGGGCCTTGATCGGTGTCGACCAGCAGGCGCGCAGGCCGAGCGGCAGGGCAAGATCGGTATAGGGCGCCCAGAGCGGATCGGTGGCGATATCGGTGACTTCGACGGGTTCGCCGCGAAAGACCGCGGTTCCGCAGGAGCCGACATTGGGGCCAGCCGGCAACCCCTTGATCGCACTGACATACTGCGCCGGCAGGCTGGGCGAGGCGAGGGGTTGGAGGCGGAGCTGGTCGTCGACGGTCACGACCGAGCAGATCACGCCGGGCGAAATCGCCTCGGCGCGATGGCACAGGCGTTCCATGCACGCGATCAGGGTTTCGCCCCGCGCGATATCTTCAAGAATATCGTTCTGCAGGGCTTGCAGGCGGCCCGAAGGTCTGGTCACGGCATGTCCGACAGGGTTCGTCGAAGACACGTTCCCTAGAGCAAATGCCTTAAAGGCAGGTTGCGCCGCCGTCTCAAACTTTACGCGGGGTTGTAGCGCGGTCAGGCCGCGACCAGGCCGAGCCGTTCGTCGCGGCGACGCAGGAGATGCATCAGCGGCAGGGCGAGCAGCACCATCCAGGCCTTGCCGATGATCTGGCCGGCGAGGAAATCGAGGCTGCCGAAGGCGAGATACAGGAAGACGAAGCTGTCGACGACGAGACCGATCACGCTGGAGGCGAAGACGGCCGTGACGAAGCGCCGGCGCTGCAGCGGCGTATACACCGCAAAATCGGCCAGTTCGGAGAGAAGGAAGGCCGCTACCGAGGCCAGCACGATGGCCGGCGGGGCGAGCATCGCCGAGATCAGCGTGCCGACCGCGATGGCGCCCAAGCCCGCGAGCGGGCCGAGGCGTCGCTGGACGATGTCGCGCAGGACGAGCGCGAGCCCGACCATCAGGACGCCGCTCGGCGCCATGATCCCCGGCCAGACCGGGACGAGGCAGGGACCATTGGGCACGCAGACCGCGCCGGCATTGCCGATCAGCCAGTTGGCGGCGGGAATGGTCAGGCCGAACAGGACGAGGGCGATGGCGCCTTCCGTCAGGCGCTGGCGGTCACGGGTCATAGGTCAAGTCCGCTGTCGTCGGGGGCTGCGAGATAGGCCGCGAAGCCTTTTGATCGCAAATCGCATGCCGGGCAATGGCCACAGCCGTAACCCCAGTCATGCCGGGTCGTCCTGTCGCCGAGATAGCAGCTATGGCTGTCCTCGATCACGAGGTCGAGCAGGGCTTCACCGCCGATGGCGCGGGCCAGCGCGAAGGTCTGCGCCTTGTCGCGCCACATCAGGGGCGTGTGCAGGACGAGCCGGCGATCGAGGCCGAGACCAAGCGCGACCTGCATCGCCTTGATCGTGTCGTCGCGGCAATCGGGATAGCCGGAATAATCGGTCTCGCAGACGCCGAGCACGATGTGCTTGAGGTCGCGGCGATAGGCCAAGGCCGCGGCGAAGGTCAGGAAGATCAGGTTGCGGCCCGGCACGAAGGTCGTCGGCAGGCCGGTCTCGGCAAAAGCGATCTCGGTCTCGCGGGTGAGAGCCGTCTCGGAGATCGCGCCCAGTGCCTTGAGATCGACGACATGATCGGGGCCGAGCCGCTCGGCATAGCGGGCGGAGAGCGCCGGCAGCTTCGCGCGGATCGTCTCGCGGCATTCCATCTCGATGCGATGGCGCTGGCCGTAGTCGAAGCCGATCGTCTCGACCGCGTCGAAGCGGTCGAGCGCCCAGGCGAGCGTCGTGGTGGAGTCCTGGCCGCCGGAGAACAGGACGAGGGCGCGGGAGTTGCCCAAGCCGAACCTCTCAGTCGAACAGGCTCGAGACACTGGTCTCGCTCGCCGTGCGTTCGATCGCCTCGCCCATCAGGCCGGCGATCGAGATGACGCGGATGTTGCGGGCGACCTTCACGGCCTCGGTCGGCATGATCGAGTCGGTGATGACCAGCTCCTTGAGCTTGGAGCCGGCGATGCGGGCGACCGCGCCGCCGGAGAGCACGCCATGGGTGATATAGGCGAAGACCTCCTTGGCGCCCTGCTCGAGCAGCGCGTCGGCCGCGTTCACCAGCGTGCCGCCGGAATCGACGATGTCGTCGATCAGGATGCAGGAGCGGCCCTCGACTGAACCGATGATGTTCATCACTTCCGACTCGCCCGGCCGGTCACGGCGCTTGTCGACGATGGCGAGCGGGGCGTCGATGCGCTTGGCGAGCGCGCGCGCCCGGACGACGCCGCCGACGTCCGGCGAGACGACCATGGCGTTCCTCCATTCCAGCCGGTCCTTGATGTCGCGCGCCATCAGCGGGGCGCCGAACAGGTTGTCGGTCGGAATGTCGAAGAAGCCCTGGATCTGGCCGGCATGGAGATCGAGCGTCAGCACGCGGTCGACGCCGGCATGGGTGATCAGGTTGGAGACGAGCTTGGCCGAGATCGGCGTGCGGCCCGAGGCGCGCCGGTCCTGACGGGCATAGCCGAAATAGGGGATCACCGCCGTGATGCGCTTGGCCGAGGAGCGGCGCAGGGCATCCGTGATGATCAGCAGTTCCATCAGGTGGTCGTTGGTCGGGAACGAGGTCGACTGGATGATGAAGACATCCTGGCCGCGCACGTTCTCCTGGATCTCGACGAAGACCTCCATGTCGGCGAAGCGCCGGACGGAGGCCTTGGCGAGAGGAATGCTGAGATGGTTGCAGATCGCCTCGGCCAGCGGGCGATTGGAATTGCCGGCGACGACTTTGAAGTGAGAGGCCATGCCGTAGCGCACCGTTGCAGTCAGGCTGAGCAGGGAGGGCCGGCATTGCCGGCTCAATTCGAACGGCTCTTAACAGCGCGGTCGGACGGAGTCGACCGCTGCAGTGCAATATCGACGGCCAAAAAGCGCAGGGCGCCGCGCCGTGACCCGGAAACCACTGCCGCAGCGTCGCCGCGGCGGCGGCGTCAGCTCTTCTTCTTCTCGTCGGTCGCGGCCATGCGCGTGCCCGGCCTGGCGGGTTTCGCGGGCTTGTCCTCGACCTTGAGCGTCTCGATGCCCGGCGTGGTCACGAGGAAGCCGGCGATCGCGTCCATCGAGTCGGACGCGGCCTTGGCGACGATCGTCTGGTCGATGCCGGCCCAGGGATCGGAACTGCCGCTGCGCTTGCCGATGCTCTCGCCCTGCACGCGCTGGGCACGCTGCTTGGTCGAATCATAGACATCCCAGACGAAGGCGAGCGCGGTCTGGCCGTCCTCGGTCGGCTGGGCCGTGAGATAGCCCTTGACGCGGAAGCGCGCCGGCTTGTTGCCGGGGACGATCTCCATCTTGCGCTCGGCGGCGGCCTCGCCGAGCAGGCCGGCGAAGCTGGTGGTGACGTTTTCCGGCGCGCCGGAGATGCTCTGCACCGAGACCGGGACGCCCGGCGCATCGACGCGCGGTCGGGCCGCGGTCTGGGTGGTTTCCTGGCAACCGGCGACAGCCAATGCCAGAACCGGCCCCAGAACGAGGCCGCTCAAACGGTTGATCATGACGCCTCCCGCCCTTTGGGCTGTGGACTGCTTCGAGATTCCCTGCGCGCTTCTTCTAGGCTCAACGGATGACGAGGTCCAGATCGGGCAGGTTGAGTGCCTCGGCGCCACCTTCTCCGACCAGATAGGTCCGGCCCAGGCACATCGCGGTTTCGCTGGCGGAATCCATCAGGATCATATGGGCGAACATCACCATGCCCGGCACGATCGGCCAGTCGTTTGCTTCGTAGAACATCGGCCAGTCCATCCAGGACGGCGTGAACTTGGCGCCCAGCGAATAGCCGCAGGCATTGAGCCGGTGCTGCGAGAGCCCGTGCTCGTCGAAGATGCGGGCATGGGCGGCGAAGACGTCCCCGGCGGTGCGCCCGGGCTTGAGCTCGGCCTCGCAGGCGAGCAGCGCGTCGCGGGCGGCTGCGTGATAGGGGCGGTGCAGCGGGCGCGGCTCGCCGACGACGACCGTGCGCATCGCGGCGACATGGTAGTGCCGGTCGGTGCCGGCAAATTCGAGCGTGATCTGGTCGGTCGCATCGAGCCTGCGCCGGCCGGACTTGTAGCGGCAGAGCAGGGCGTCGCGGCCCGAGCCGATGATGAACTCGTTGGCGGGATAGTCGCCGCCGCCCGCGAAGATCGCATTGTGCTGGGCTGCGAGAATCTCGCCCTCGTCGGCGCCGGCCCGGATCGAATCGAGCGCCGCGCGGTCGGCGGCATCGGCGAGCAGCGCAGCGCGCCTGACATAGACGATCTCCTCCGCCGATTTCATGGCGCGCAGGCGGGTGACGATCAGCGAGGCGTCGACGAACTCGGCCTGTCCGGCGAAGCGGGCTTCGAGCTTGCGATAGTTCGAGGCGACGAGGCCGTAGGATTCGAATTCGACGCCGATGCGCTTGCCGGAAAGCCCGAGATCGCGGGTCAGCGCTAGCAGATCTGCCGTCGGGTCGGCGTCGCGGCCGTCCTTCCAGATGCGGATATCGGAGAGGTTCGAGGTCTGTTGCGCCTGCCGGAGATCGGCGGAGCGGGTCAGCAGTGCCATGGTGCCGTCGGCCCTGACGACGAGGCACTGGAAGAAGCAGAAGCCGAAAGTGTCGTAGCCGGTCAGCCAGAACATCGATTCCTGCTGGAACAGGAAGAGCGCGTCGAGGCGGTCCTTCTGCATCGCGGCCAGCAGGGCTTCGCGGCGGCGGGCGAATTCGGCGGGCGTGAAATGCAGGGCCATGGCGCTTGTCCTCCGGCAGGTCGCGCATGTGATCGTGCCGGGAGCTTACGGGCAAGCCCGACAACCGGTCGCAATTGCGGCACCCGCGTGGGCTGCCTATAGGCTTTGGTCAGAGAGTTTCGCGCCTCTGGAGCATCGGGCTGAATATCGTATTCGGTCCGATGCTCCAGATATTTGAATTTGCATCGGCTTTTTCCGAAAACCGCATCACACTTTTCGGGCCGATGCTCCAAGGGAGAGAGCCATGGTCAACCCCGGCAACCGCATCCTCGACGATATCGCCCGTCTCGCCACCGATGCCGCCGGCGCGGCGCAGGGCGTGCGGCGCGAGGTCGAGACCGTCGTGAAGACCCAGATCGAGCGCCTGCTGCGCGATCTCGACGTCGTCACCCGCGAGGAATTCGAGGCGGTGCGCGAGATGGCGCTGATCGCCCGCGAGGAGAACGACAAGCTCGCCGCGCGGCTGAAGGCGCTGGAGGGGAAGCTCGGCAAGGCCTGATTGCCCTCAGGTTATGTCCACAGCCATGTGCTGTGGACAGCCCCTTTGGGGGATTGAGCCCGCCGGCCGAATCCGCGGAGCTTGGCGCCGTGTTGGGAGCGTCACAGCGCCTGCGCTATCGTCGGTGGAAAGAATTGATTCGTCGGGCGGATTCGTCCTGCCGCGCCGGATGGGAGCATCTCTTTCGAGAGGCTCCGGAGGTGTGTTGCGTTCCTTCGGCTTTCCAGTCGCCGTGTTCCTCTTCTCGAACGCGCCGGATGCGCCAGCATCCGGATGGTGGACCCTAGGGCATGATGGACCTCGATATGGATGCCGAGCTGGATCGGCCTTCCAACCCGCTCGACCTGTTCGAACGCCTCGCCGCTCTCAACGACTGGTCCTTCGATCGCGACAGCGAGGACGAGCTCTCGGTCTCCGTAACCGGCGGCTGGTCTGAATACCATGTTGCGATCACCTGGCTCGCCGAGGTGGAGGCGCTGCATATCGCCTGTGCCTTCGACCTCAAGGTGCCGGAACGGCGGCGCGGCGAGGTGCTGCAGCTCGTGAGCCTCGTCAACGAGCAGCTCTGGCTTGGCCATTTCGACCTGTGGAGCAGCGAGAGCGTGGTGATGTACCGCCATGCCCTGCTGCTCTCCGGCGGGGCCGAGCCGACCGAGGAGCAGGCAATCGCGCTGGTCAAGGCCGCAGTCGAGGCCTGCGAGCGCTACTACCAGGCCTTCCAGTTCGTCGTCTGGGCCGGCAAGACCGCCAAGGAAGGCATGGAAGGCGCGATCCTGGAGACGGTCGGCGAGGCCTGATCGGCTGATTTCGCACGGACGGGCTTGACCGGGCGGCTGCGGGACGGGAAGGCTCTCGGCCGTGAGCGTCCGGGCAGGGGCCCGCGGCGCGCCAAGCCTATGAGGCCGCCATGTCGAACTCCCTTCCGCAATCGCTCGTGCTGATCGGCGCCGGCAAGATGGGCGGCGCGATGCTGGAGGGCTGGCTGCGTATCGGCATCGACCCGAAGGGCATCAGCCTGATCGATCCCAAGCCGTCGGACGAGATGGTCGCGCTCGCCCAGGAGAAGGGCATGCGGGTCAATCCCTCCGCCAGGGACATCCCCCCCGCGGACGTCGTCGTGCTCGCGACCAAGCCGCAAATGCTCGACACGGCCGCGCCGGCCGTGCAGGCCTTTATCCACCCCAGGACGCTGCTGATCTCGATCCTCGCCGGCAAGACGCTGGGCGACCTCGCGGCGCGCCTGCCGAACGCGAATGCGGTCATCCGCGCCATGCCGAACCTGCCGGCCGCCGTGCAGCGTGGCGCAACTGCTGCGGCTCCGGGCAAGGGCGTCAGCGCGGCCCAGCGCGCCACCGCCGACGCGCTGCTCGGCAGCATCGGCAAGGTCGAATGGCTCGACGACGAGGGGCTGATCGACGCGGTCACCGCCGTATCGGGCTCCGGCCCGGCCTATGTCTTCCATCTCGTCGAATGCCTTGCCGCCGCCGGCAAGGATGCCGGCCTGCCGGCCGATGTCGCCGAGCGGCTCGCGCGGGCGACGGTCGAGGGCGCGGGCGAATTGCTGTTCCAGTCGCCGCTGCCTCCGGGAACGCTGCGCCAGAACGTGACCTCGCCCGGCGGGACCACCGCGGCCGCGCTCGAGGTGCTGATGGCCGATGACGGCATGAAGCCGCTGATGCGCAAGGCGGTGGCTGCTGCCAAACGTCGCGCCGGCGAGCTTTCCGGCTGATCCGCCTTCCACCCGCCACGATAGCGGCCTAACCTCCTCTCATTGCGAAGCGAGAGGAGCTGTCCCATGGCCCGCAAACCCGTTTCCACACAGACTGAGGCCGCGCCCGCGGTCGATCCGCGCCGTCGCGCGGTCGATGCCTTGATGAAGCTCGCCACCGAGCGGCACTGGGATCAGATCGAGCTGCCGGATATCGCGACCGAGGCGGGGCTGACGCTGGCGCAGTTGCGTGGACTGTTCCCGTCCAAGCTCGCGATGCTGGGCGGGGTGACCCGCATCGTCGACGATGCGGTTCTCGCCGATACCTCCAACGATCTAGCGGGCGAGCCGGTCAAGGAACGGCTCTTCGACCTTGTGATGCGCCGACTCGACGCGATGGCACCCTACAAGGCGGCCCTGCGCAAGATCGCGCCGGTCATTCGCCGCGACCCGCTGGCACTGGCGGCGCTCAATCGCGGTGCCGTCAATTCCTGGCGCTACATGCTCGCTTCGGCCGGCATCCCGACCGAGGACGCGCTGGGGCATCTGCGGGTGCAGGGCGCGGTTCTGCTGATGGCGCGGGTCTCCGAGGTCTGGCTCGACGATGACGAGCCGGAGCTGTCGAAGACCATGGCGCGGCTCGACCGCGAGCTGAAGACGGCCGGGCGCATCATGGCCCGCGTCGAGGACGTGCACCGGCTGACGGCGCCGTTCCGCGGGCTGGCGCGGGCGCTCTGCTCGGGCCGGCCGCTCAGGGGGCGGCGGCGCGAGCGCGCTTCCGAGCGCGGCGAGGACAACGAGGATTACGCCCCCGCAATCTGAGTGCCCGGCGGGTTCCGCGGTGCCTGCGGCAAAATGTGGCGAAACTGCGCCAACGTTAAGCGCCCCTTAGCCAATTCTGCGCGAATTAGGGGAATCTCCCATCGCGCAGGATACGCGAATGTCGTTCACCCGGAAGCTTGCGACCCTCTCGATCAGCCGCTCCTTCGGCCTGATCGCTGCCTTGGCCGTGCTGATCGCCGTCGGCAGCGTCGGCTACACGCTGAATGCCGCCCGCAACGAGATGATCACGCTCAAGCGGGCCGAGATGAAGAACGCCGTCGAGGCCGCGGCCACGATCGTCAAGGGCTATCTGGCCCGGGTCCAGAGCGGTGAACTCAAGGAAGAAGAGGCCAGAAAGCTGGCGATGGACGCGCTCGACGGCGCGCGCTTCGACAGCGGGAACTACTACTTCCTGATCAATTACGACGGCATCAGCGTCCTGCACGCGAACAAGAAGATCCAGTCGACGGACATGAAGCCGCTCAAGGACGCGGACGGCAAGTTCTTCGTCCAGGAGATGGTTTCGCTCGCCAAGGCGAAGACCGAGGGCTTCGTCGACTATGGCTGGCTCAAGGCCGGCGACAAGGAACCCTCGCTCAAGATCTCCTACATCATCGGCATTCCGCAATGGCAGTGGGTGGTCGGTTCCGGCCTGCATGTCCAGGACGTCGACGCGGCCTTCATGGGCATGGTCGGAGGCGTCGCCAAGGTGCTGGTGCCGCTCGGCCTGATCATGCTTGGCCTCGTGATCGTGCTCAGCCGACGCGCCTCCGGCATGCTGCACTCGGTGCGCGGGTCGATGGAAGGTCTGGCCGCCGGCCAGCTCGACACCCCGATCGCGCATCAGGAGCGGCCCGACGAGATCGGCGCGATGGCGCGCACGCTCGTCGTCTTCCGCGACGCCGCCCTCGCCAAGGAGGCGATGGAGGCCGACAAGATCCGCATGGAGGAGGAGGCCTCCGGTCACCGCCACGCCGCCGATGGCGAGCGCCGGCGCAACGAGGCCGACCGTGCTGAACAATCCCGCGTGCAGGCCGATGTGGTCCATGCGCTGGGCCAGGGTCTCGAGCGCCTCTCGGATGGCGACCTGACCTACCGGATCGAAGAGGCCTTCTCGGCCGAGTACGTCAAGCTGAAGGACGATTTCAACGGCGCCATCGCCAAGCTCCAGGACGCGATGCGCCAGATCGCGACCAATACCGAGAGCATGAAGGCGGGCTCCACCGAGATCAGCCAGGCAGCCGACGACCTCGCAGGCCGTACCGAGCAGCAGGCTTCCTCCGTCGAGGAGACCGCGACCGCGCTCGACGAGCTGACCGCGACGGTCCGCCAGACCGCCGAGAGCGCGCGTCTCGCCAACCAGGCGACGGAGCAGGTCAAGACCGAGGCTGAGCAGTCGACCAGCATCGTCCGCGATGCGGTAACGGCGATGGGCGGGATCGAGAAGTCGGCCCAGGAAATCTCGCAGATCGTCGGCGTGATCGACGAGATCGCCTTCCAGACCAACCTGCTGGCGCTCAATGCCTCGGTCGAGGCGGCGCGGGCCGGCGATGCCGGCAAGGGCTTCGCGGTCGTGGCCTCCGAGGTGCGGGCGCTGGCGCAGCGCTCCGCTTCCGCGGCCAAGGAGATCAAGACCTTGATCGACGCCTCGACCATCGAGGTCGAGAAGGGCGTCTCGCTGGTCGGCCAGACCGGCGGCGCGCTGCAGCGCATGGCCTCCGAGATCACGCGCGTCACCACGCTGGTCGCCGAGATCGCGGGCGCCGCGCAGGAGCAGGCCTCGGGCCTCCAAGAGGTCAACTCCGCCGTCGGCGAGATGGACCAGGCGACCCAGCAGAACGCCGCGATGGCCGAGCAGTCGACCGCCGCCGCGCATTCGCTCTCGCAGGAAGCTGACCGGCTCTCCTCGCTGGTCGCGCGCTTCCAGCTTGGCGGCGACGTCGCCCGGCTCAAGGCGATCTCGCAGACCATGCGGGCGGCCGTCTCCTCGGCGCCGCGTCCGGCGGCTCCGCGGGCGAAGGCCGCTGGCGGCGCTCCTGCGGCGCCCAAGGCCGGTGCACGCGACGACGGCTGGGCCGAGTTTTGAGCGAGCCTTCCGCCCCGGCCGCCCAGATCGGCTTCGACGATTTCCTGAAGGTCGACATCCGTGTCGGCACGATCGTCGAGGCCGAGCCTTATCCGGAGGCGCGCAAGCCCTCGATCAAGCTCGTCATCGACTTCGGCGGCACGATCGGCCGCAAGAAATCCTCGGCGCAGATCACGAAGCACTACCGGCCGGAGGATCTCCCCGGCCGGCAGGTCCTCGCGGTAGTGAATTTCCCGCCGCGCCAGATCGGCAAGTTCATGTCGGAGGTGCTGACGCTGGGCATCCCCGACGCCGAGGGCGAGGTCGTCCTGATCGGGCCGGGGCAGGCCGTGCCCGAGGGCGGACGGCTCTTCTAGGCAGCCGCCGACCACAGGCCGGTCTGCAAGGTGGTCGGCGCGAATTCCGGCGCTGACCAGCGCAGGCGGAGCGCGTGAGGCCTGCGCCAGCCGCGCCGGACATGGAAGCGCCACAGGCGCTCGGCGCCATCGAGCCGCGCCAGCTCCGGCCCCTGCCAGACGATCTCCGCCTCGCCCTGCAATTGCAGCAGCGTGCCCGTCGCGAAATCGACGAAGAGCAGCGCGGCACGCGGCTCCTGCAGCAGGTTCCCGAAGGTGTTGAAGTAGTTGTTGCCGGTGAAGTCCGGGATTGTGAGCATGTCGCCGTCGATGCGGACGAAACCGGGACGGCCGCCGCGATGCGAGATGTCGACGCCGCCGAGTCCACTGTTAAGTGCGGCGGCGCTGGCGATGAACAGCGTGTCAGCTCGGGCGATCAGCGCACGCGCCTGCGCATCGAGCCCCGAGAATTCAGCGGATGATGCGGCGGGTTCCCGGCCATCCTGAACCCGGTTGCGGACCTGGATGTATTTCGCGCAATTGCCGAAGCTCTGCGTGACCGAAACCGCGAAGCCACCCGCGCCGACGGCCTCGATCCGGCCATTCGCCCGGTTGCGGCGGCGGGTTTCGAATTCGAGACCGAGCAGGCCGATGGGGCCGCCTGGCCGGAACGCTTCGAAAGCCGGATCATCGCGGCCGGGCAGGGCTGCGATCGACAGCGTGGTCGGGGTAGGGCTTTTCACGAAGCCGCGTTCGGCCGCCAGCGCCGTTGCCAAGGGCCAGCCGTCCCGGTCGAGCACGCCGGCGAAGAGCCAGGGCAACTGACCGAAGAAGACGCGGTGCTGATCCGGCATGAAGGTCCGGATGCCGGCGCCGCGCGAGGCGACGCCGGCCAAAGCCTGTGCGGCCAATTCGCCGGCGTGGAAGGGGCCGTCAGGCAGCATCGTCGTCGAGCTCCGGCGGCAGGGGCGAAGGCGGGATCGGCTTGAAGAAGGGCAGGGCCTCGATGCGGGCAAGCCAGCGCCGCACGGCCGGGTATGGCTTCAGCGAGATGCCGCCTTCGGGCGCATGGGCGACGTAGGAATAGCAGGCGAGATCGGCGATCGTTGCGTGAGCAGCGGCGAGGTAGTCGCGTGTGGCGAGATGCTCTTCCATGAAGGTCAGGAGCCGGGCGGCGATCCGCTTGGCGCGGGTCTTGTCGTCGTTCAGGCCGAACTGGGTGATCAGGCGCGCGATCGACGGGCCGTGCATGACCTCGCCCGCTGCGATCGACAGCCAGCGCTGCACCTGGGCGGCCCCGACGGGGTCGAGCGGCAGCCAGGCGCTGTCCGGGGCATAGCGCCGGACCAGATAGACCATGATCGCGTTGCTGTCGGCGAAAGTCAGATCGCCGTCCTGCAGCACGGGAATCTGGCCGAGCGGGTTGAGCGTGCGGAAGGCGGCTCCGCGCCGGACATCGGCCGGAGCCTCCTCGGTGCGATAGGGCAGACCGAGCGCAAGCAGCAGCAACTCGACACGATGGGCATGGCCGGAAAGGGGCGTTCCGTGGAGGATGATCTCTGGCGAGGGCATGGGGTTCTCCTGCTTCTGCCGGAGATCATGATCGTTTCGCAGAACTGTCGAAATCTGCTATCTGTTGAACTCAGAATTTTAATTATCGGAACGATCAGATGGACCGGATCGAGGAGCTGGCGATCTTCGTCGGGATCGTCGATGCCGGTAGCCTCGCCGGCGCGGCGCGGCGGCTGCGCAAGTCGCGCCCGGCGGTGACGCGCGCGCTGGCCGGGCTGGAGGAGCGGGTCGGGACGCAATTGATCGCGCGGACGACGCGGCGCCTGACACCGAACGATGCCGGCCGGGAGCTTGCGGCGACGGCCCGGCGGCTCCTCGCCGATTACGAGGCGGCGCTGGGCGTTGCGGCGGCCGAGCCGGTCAGCGGCCTCCTGCGCATCACGGCACCGCTTTCCTTCGGCCGGCGACATGTCACGCCGTTGGTGAGCGAGTTTCTCGATCGCTATCCGCAGGTGCAGGTCGAGCTCGTGCTGGCGGACCGCAATCTCGACCTGATCGAGGAGGACCTGCAGCTCGCCATCCGGATCGGGCCCTTGCCGAATTCCGGCCTGTTGATGCGCAAGGTCGGGGAGGTCCGACGCATTCTCGTCGCCGCGCCGGCCTATCTCGCAAGCTGCCCGCCCCTGCGGCGCCCGGCCGATATCGCGGCGCATGAGACGATCGCGAGCGTCGCTGCCAACCAGACGCTGACCTGGCGCTTCGGCGGGGCGCGTTCAGGCAGCTCTGTCGTGCTGACACCGCGCCTGATCGTCAACGAGGTCGAATCGGCGCTGATCGCGGCGCGGGCCGGGCGGGGCCTGGCGCGCGTGCTGTCCTATCAGGCGGCGGACGATCTCGCTGCCGGCACGCTGGTGCGCCTGCTGCCGGAATTCGAGCCGCCGCCGCTGCCGGTGCAGCTCGTGGTGCCGGGCGGCCGGCAGCCGGCGCCGCGCGTGCGCGCCTTCATGGACCATGCGGTGGCGCGCCTGCCCGCGCTCGCGCCGATAGGTATCGGCTGAGGCCGATCCTAGACCGGCAGGCGGACGGTCGCGCGCAGGCCTCCGAGCGGCGAATCGGCGAGCATGATGTCGCCGCCATGGGCGCGGGCGATGTCGCGGGCGATGGCGAGGCCGAGGCCAGTGCCGCCGCCATCGACATTGCGGGCTTCGTCGAGCCGGAAGAAGGGGCGGAACACGTCCTCGCGCTGGTCGGGTGGGATGCCCGGGCCGTCATCATCGACCATGACGATCAGATAGCGCGCGTCATGGGTCGCCCGGATCGCGATGCGGTCGCCGTAGCGGGCGGCATTGGAGACGAGATTGGTGAGCAGGCGGCGGAAGGCGTCCTGACGGATCACGACAAGAGGGTCGCCCTCCACCGTCAATTCGGTCTGATGGCCCTGCCGCTCCGCGTCGGATTTCAGTTCCTCGAGCAGGGCACGGATATCGGCCTCGACCGCCGCCTCGCCGGCATCGCCACGGGCGAAAGCGAGATAATCCTCGAGCATGCGGCTCATCTCGTCGACATCCTTCTCCAGCGCCTCGATCTCCCAGGAGCGCTCCATCAGGGCGAGCGAGAGCTTGAAGCGGGTGAGGATGGTGCGCAGGTCGTGGCTGACGCCGTTCAGCATCGTCGTGCGCTCGCCGATCGAGCGTTCGACGCGCCGCTTCATCTCGATGAAGGCGTTGCCGGCACGGCGGACCTCGCGGGCGCCGCGCGGCCGGAAATCGGCGTCGCGGCCCTTGCCGAAGGCTTCCGCCGCATCGGCGAGCTTCAGGATCGGGCGGATCTGGTTGCGCAGGAACAGCACGGCGATGGTCAGGAGGATCAGCGACGTCCCGATCATCCAGAGCAGGAAGATATGGCTGTTCGAGGCATAGGCCGCGTTGCGTCTTGTCAGGATGCGCATCACGTCCTTGCCGAGCTTGATGCGGATCTCGATCAGGCTGGAGCGGCCGACCGTATCGAGCCAGAACGGGCGGGCGACCTGCTGGGAGAGTTCCGTCGAAAGCGCGTTGTCGAGCAGCGAGAAGAACGGGCGGGGGCCCGGCGCCGGCAGATCGGAATCGGGGATGATGTCGAGATCCATGCCGAGCCGCTCGGCTGCGATGCGCGACAATGTCGAGGTGTCGGCATCCTGCGGATAGCTCTCGTAGACGTCGATCAGCATGGAGATGTCGGCAGAGACGGCCGAGGAGAGCCGCTGCGTCACCGTCTGCCAGTGCCGCTCCATGAAGACATAGGCGATGACCGATTGCAGCAGCACGACCGGCGCGATGACGATGACCAATGCGCGCGGATAGAGCCCCTTGGGCATGTAGCGCGCGACGATCTGCAGGGGGCGGCCGATCCGCTTGACCGTCGGCCGTACGGCTTTGCCGAGGCTCTCCAGCGCATGCTCCAGCACGGCGTAGGCGCGGGCCAACATGCGCGCGGCGAAGCGCAGCACGGTCGGGCCTTTCCTGCCGGGCTGCAGCGGCGTCACGTCCGGTCCGTCACCAGCCTGTAGCCGACGCCGCGTACGGTCTGGAGATAGAGCGGGTCGGTCTGGTCACGCTCGACCTTGCGGCGCAGGCGGTTCATCTGGACGTCGACGGTGCGGTCATTGGCGGCAGAGCCCTGCGCCGCCAGCTCCTCGCGCGGCACGACCTCTCCGGCCCGCTCCGCCAGCGCGGTCAGTATCTCGCGCTCGCGCTCGGTGAGGCGAATCGTCTCCTCGCCCTTGCGCAGTTCGCCGCGCGCCAGCCCGTAGATGAATGGGCCGAAGCGGACGAAATCCGGCCGCGTGCCGGATTGGCCCGCTTCGACGACAAGCGTGCGCTTGAGGATATTGCCGAGCCTGAGCAGCAGTTCACGAGGCTCGAACGGCTTGGAGAGATAGTCCTCGACGCCGATTTCGAGGCCGTTGATCCGGTCCTTGCCGTCGGCGCGGGCGGTCAGCATCAGGATCGGCACGGAGGAGCTGCCACGGAAGCGGCGGGCGAAGTCGAAGCCGTTCTCGCCGGGCATCATCACGTCGAGCACGATCGCATCGAAGACGAGATTGCCCAGCCGCGTATCCGCCTCGGCCGCATTGGCCGCCGTGGTCACCCGGTAGCCGTTATCGCCGAGGAAGCGGCCGAGCAGTTCGCGCAGACGGCGGTCGTCGTCGACGACGAGGACATGCGGGGCCTCGTCGGGCAGGGGCTTGCGTGCCGGCTTCGCCAGGGTCTCGGTTGCGATCATCTCGCGCCTTTCTCCTGCGCCGGCTGAGGCCGGCGCGCCGCGGTGCTGGGCTCCCATAGCATAACGCGCCGAGCCGGTCGCCGCTAAGAGAGCCTATGGCTTGTCGAGAAGGCGCTCCACCTTCGGCCGCTCGCCGGGATCGATCAGGGCGGCGAGATAGCGCGCGGCGATGGCCGCGGTCTCGGGGTTGGCGCCTTCGAGCGCGCGGTTGATGCGCTTCGCCTGGAGGCGGACGAGGCGCAGCGCCAGGTCCTGGCCCGAGGGCGTGGTGTGGAGATGGCGCTGGCGCTTGTCCTGCCGGCCGGTGCGCTGCTCGATATAGCCCTTCTCGACCAGCTCCTTGAGCACGCGGTTCAGGCTCTGCTTGGTGATCTGGAGGATGTCGAGCAGTTCGGCGATGGTCAGGCCCGGCCGGCGCTGGACGAAATGCAGCACGCGGTGATGCGCCCGGCCGAAACCGTAATCGGCGAGGATGCGGTCGGGGTCGCCGACGAAGTCGCGATAGGCGAAGAAGAGCAATTCGATCAGGTCGTGCGGCACCGCCTCGGAGGAGGGCCTGAGCGGCAGGTCGTCAGCGTCGGAAGGGGATGGGGCCAAAACGCGCGTCCAAAAATTTGGGTCAGCCTTATTGACATATCTCAGACGCAAGATTACCGGTCAAGGGCGTTGAGCGAACGATTATTTCAAAGCGTGCCGCTGCAACGCAGCTTTAGACCCGCGCTTGCGTTCCGAAAACGGCTGTGCCCGAGTTCCGGAAACAAGCACCCAGGAGAAGGTCCATGTCAGTCATTCCTTTCGACCAGCGCGATGGCGTCATCTGGTTCGACGGCAAGCTCGTGCCGTGGAAGGACGCCAAGATTCACGTACTGACCCATGGACTGCACTATGGCTCGTGCATCTTCGAGGGCGAGCGCTCCTATGACGGCGTGATCTACAAGAGTACCGAGCATTCGCAGCGCTTCCACAAGTCGGCCGAGATCATGGATTTCACGATCCCCTATTCGGTCGCCGAGCTCGACGCCGCCAAGTATCTCTGCCTGAAGGAGAACGGCCTGAAGGACGCCTATCTGCGCCCGGTCGCCTGGCGCGGCTCGGAGATGATGGCGGTTTCCGGCATGAACAACACGATCCACACCGCGATCGCCGTGTGGGAATGGCCGAGCATGTTCGACATGGCTGCGAAGCTGAAGGGCATCCGTCTCGACGTCGCCGATTACCGCCGGCCGGACCCGGCCTGCGCGCCGGTTCATGCCAAGGCGGCGGGCCTCTACATGATCTGCTCGCTGTCCAAGCACAAGGCCGAGCGCGCCGGCTATGCCGATGCGATGATGCTCGACTGGGAAGGCAATGTCGCCGAATGCACCGGCGCCAACATCTTCTTCATCAAGGATGGCGTCATCCACACCCCGCTGGCCGATCGCTTCCTGAACGGCATCACCCGCCAGTCGGTGATCGACCTGTGCCGCCAGCGCGGCTTCGAGGTGGTCGAGCGGCGCATCCGGCCGGAGGAGCTGGAGAGCTTCAACGAGTGCTTCATCACCGGCTCGGCTGCCGAGGTGACGCTGGTCTCCGAGATCGGCCCGTACAACTTCATCACCGGCAACATGGGCAAGGTGGTGATGGAAGACTACTCGGCCGCGGTGCGCTCGCAGTCAAAGGCGGCGTGATCATTTCACCTCGCCCTTCGCCGTCATCCCGGGCGTAACGAAGTGAAGACCCGGGATCCATGCCGGAACGGTTCAGGCATGGATCCCGGATCGGCGCCGCTATCGCGGCTTGTCCGGGATGACCCGCGTTTCCTGAAGCGGGAACGCTTTTATTTCCCCTTGCTGCGATACAGCGTGATCCAGTCCTCGGACGCGATGCCGCGACATTCGCCCATCATGCTGAACTCCGTCTGGACGAAGGCTGTGCCGGTCCAGGCATAGCCGCCGGTCGCGCCGCAATCGCCGATGCCGCGCCCCTTGTCGAAGAAGGCGATATGGCCGGTGCGTGGATCGAAGCTTGCATTGGTCAGATCGTTGCCGCCGCCGGCAAAGCCGAGCGGGGTCGCCTTGGTGGGTTCGTTCTCCGGCATGATGAAGAACGAGGACGACAGATTGTAGGCCCCGCGCGAGCAGGCGAGCGCGACCAGCATGCGCTTGTTCCCGAGCGCCCAGGCTTCATCCTGCTGCAGCAGGTCCGCATCGTCCTCGCAGGAATCGGGAGCTTTCTTTTTCAGCTCGGCCCGCAGGCTTGCGGCCTGCTGCTTGCCAGCCTTCATGTCGAGCATGGGAGGGGCCGGGACCGCTGCGATCACCGGAAGGGGCGCTGCGGACGGTACGGCCGTGTTCGGGCCCTTGCGGATGAGCGCCGTGGTCGTGCCGAGCCGCCCCTGCTGCTCGTCGATCCAGAGCATTGCCGCGACCGAGCCGGCGAGCGAGACGCTGCCGGTGAGGCCGGGCGCGGTGACGGTCAGCTTCGTCGCCTTGCGGGCGGCCTCGATCAGTGCGGCCATGTCCTCGGCCGAGAAGGTCAGCGTCGCCAGATCGGCATCGGCCGTGACGGGGAGCGGCTTGCCGCTTGACGGGAAAGCCGCGCCGTCGAGCTTGAGCTGGACCGTGCGCGGCGGCGTCTTCCAGTCGCCGCGCAGCCTGAGCACGAGGGTTGCCGCCCCGTCCGGCCCGGCAGGACGTTCGAGGCGCAGATAGGCGACCGGGTCGGCGGCTTCGGCTGGGAGCGAGAGGGCCGTACAGGTCTTGATGTTGTCGCAGCCGGCCATCCAGTCGCGAAAGCTCTTCGGCTCCGGCGCGGCGGCAAGGGCGAACGCGGGCAGCAGTGCCAGACCCGTGCCGAGCGTGGCACCCGTCAGGCCGTCAAGGAGCCTGTTCCCAGCGTTTCGCCGCATCGTCGTCATCCGCCTTGGCTTCGATCCAGCCGCCGAGCGTGCCGTCGGCGCGGTGCTCGCGTTTCCAGAACGGGGCGCGGGTCTTGAGGTAGTCCATCATGAAATCGGCGGCCTCGAAGGCGGCGCGGCGATGGGCCGAGGCCGCCAGCACGAGCACGATCTGCTCGCCCGGCTTGACCAGCCCGTAACGATGGATCGCGACGAGGCCGAACAGCGGCCAGCGTGTGGTTGCTTCAGCGGCGACGCGAGCGATCTCGGCCTCGGCCATGCCGGGATAGTGCTCGAGCTCGAGCGCCGCGAGCGTGCCGGCTTCGTCGCGGCAGAGCCCGGTGAAGGAGACGACGGCGCCGATATCGGCGCGGCCTGCCGTCAGCGCATCGATTTCGTCCTGGAGCGAGAAATCTTCCCGCTGGATACGGATGAGGGGGGAGATCACGGCCTCAGCCGCCGGTCATCGGCGGGAAGAAGGCTATCTCGCGGGCTTGGCCTAGCCGCGCCTGCGGCTTGGCGTGGACATGGTCGAGCGCGGCCCGCACGATTTTCTCATCGGCGAAGGCGGCCTCGTAGCCCTCGCCGCGTGCCTTCAGCCAGCGCACGAGGTCGGCGATGGTGCCGAGCTCGGCGGGGATGTCGAGCGTCTCCTCGGGCAGGCCGACGCGCTCGCGGACCCAGGCGAAATAGACGATACGGACCGGGCGTGTGCCCGCCGCGGTCATAGGAGATGCGGTGCTCATGGCGCGCGCTCGTCTTCCGCGACGAGATGGCGGATGCCGGCGTTGAAATAATCCCAGCCGGTATAGATCGTCAGGCCGGCGGCGGCCCAGAGCAGGACGATGCCGATCGTGGTGTTGCCGGGCAGGACCTTGTCGCCGGCCGGGCCGACGACGAGGAAGCCGAGCGCGAAGAGCTGCGCCGTCGTCTTCCACTTGGCGACCTTGCTGACGGGGACGCTGACCTTCAGGTCGGCCAGGAACTCGCGCAGGCCCGAGACCAGGATTTCGCGGCAGAGGATCACGATCGCGGCCCAGAGTGTCCAGCCCTCGATCTGGCCGGTATAGACCAGCATCAGCAGCAGGGCGGCGACGAGCAGCTTGTCGGCGATCGGGTCGAGCATGCGGCCGATCGCGGATTGCTGGCTCCAAGCGCGGGCGATGTAGCCGTCGAGATAATCGGTGATGGCGGCGACGGTGTAGATGCCCAGTGCGAGCCAGCGCATCCAGTCGTCGCGCGGCCAGAACAGGATCGCCACCAGGGCCGGGATCGCCAGGATCCGCCCGTAAGTGAGGAGGTTGGGCAGCGACCAGGGGCCGCGCCGCCTGATGGCGTCTGGAAGAATCGTCACGGGATGCACCAAAGCAAGGCGGCAGCAGCAGCGTCAACACGCAACAGCGTGAATGTGGCAGAACTTCGCGGCCACGTCGCCTTCGGACGCAGGCGTCCGAAGGCGAAAAACGGGCTCGCTGTCGACAAAAGGGAGCATTGCTGCTGCGAAAAACCGGTTCCCACTTTTTCGCGCCATGCTCTACGCATCGTGAAAGAAATCATGCACGGCTTTCGCGGTTGCCGCATTGACGCCCGGCGTGCGCATGAGATCGTCGAGCTTGGCGCGCTGGATCGCCTTCACCGTGCCGAAATGCAGCAGCAGCGCCCGCTTGCGTGACGGGCCGATGCCGGGGATCTCGTCGAGCGGATTCTTCATCGTCTCGCGCTTGCGCTTGGCGCGGTGCGTGCCGATGGCGAAGCGGTGCGCCTCGTCGCGCAGGCGCTGGATGAAGTAGAGCGCGGGGTCGCGCGGCTGCAGCTTGAATGGCTCGCGGCCCTCCATGTGGAAGGTCTCGCGCATGGCATTGCGATCCTCCCCCTTGGCGATGGCGACGAGCGGGATATCGGCCGCGCCGAGATCCTTCATGATCTTGAGCGCGGCGCTGAACTGGCCCTTGCCGCCGTCGACGATGACGAGGTCGGGGCGGGAAGGAAAGCCATCTTCATCCTTGCGCGGCTTTGGCGCTTTTCGGCTTTTCCCACGCGAGCCCTCATCCTGAGAAGCGCCTTCAGGCACGTCTCGAAGGATGGTCGTCGCGGCTCCGTCGCCTTCTGGAGCATCCTTCGAGACGGCCGCATCGGCGGCCTCCTCAGGATGAGGGCCGAGGATGATGCCTTCCTCCTTCGCCAGCTTCGCGAACCTTCGCGTCAGCACCTCGCGCATCATGCCGAAATCGTCGCCGGCGATGGTGTCGGTCGAGATGTTGAAGGTGCGGTACTGGTTCTTCACGAAGCCGTCCGACCCCGCCACGATCATGCCGCCGACGGCGTTGGTGCCCATGATGTGGGAGTTGTCGTAGACCTCGACCCGGCGCGGCGCGGTCTCCATGCCGAAGGCGGCACCGAGCGCGGCGAGCAGGGCGCTCTGGCCGGCATTGTCGGCGAGCTTGCGCGAGAGCGCTTCGCGGGCGTTCTTGACGGCGTGGGCCATCAGGTCGGCGCGCTCGCCGCGCTTGGGATGGGCGACCTCGACCTTGCGGCCGGCCCTCGCCGAGAGCGCCTGGCCGATCAATTCGATCTCCTCGACCGGATGCGAGAGCAGGACGAGGCGCGGCGGCGGCTTGTCGTCGTAGAACTGCGCGACGACGGAAGCGAGCACCTCCGCCGGCGTCAGGGAGCGGTCGGCGCGCGGGAAGAGGGCGCGGTTGCCCCAGTTCTGGTGATTGCGGAAGAAGAAGATCTCGACGCAGAACTGCCCGGCCTGCTCGTCGATGGCGAAAACGTCGGCCTCCTCGACGCCCTGCGTGTTGATGTCCTGCCCGGCCTGCACCGCCGAGAGCGCGGCGAGACGGTCGCGATAGCGCGCCGCCTTCTCGAATTCGAGTTCCTCTGCGGCGACCTGCATCCGGGCGGAGAGGAGCTGCTTCACGGCCGAGGAGCGGCCGGAGAGGAAGTCGCGGGCCTGGTCGGCGAGCGCCTGGTATTCGGGGATCGAGACCTCGCCGGTGCAGGGGCCGGCACAGCGCTTGATCTGGAAGAGCAGGCAGGGGCGGGTGCGGTTCTCGTAGAAGGAATCCGCGCAGGTGCGGATCAGGAAGGCCTTCTGCAGCGCGTCGATGGTGCGCGTCACCGCCCAGACCGAGGCGAAGGGGCCGAAATAGTCGCCCTTGCGCTGGCGCGAGCCGCGATGCTTGAGGATCGCGGGCGCATCGTGGTCGCCGGTCAGCAGGATATAGGGGAACGACTTGTCGTCGCGCAGCAGCACGTTGTAGCGCGGGCGGAGCTGCTTGATCAGGTTCGATTCGAGCAGCAGCGCCTCGGTCTCGGTGCCGGTGGTGACGAACTCCATGTTCGCCGTCTCGGCGATCATCCGGGCGACGGCGTTGGTATGCGCCATGCCGCGGGCATAGGAGGTCACGCGGTTCTTCAGGCTCTTTGCCTTGCCGACATAGAGCACCTCGCCGGCCCGATCGAACATCCGGTAAACGCCCGGCCGGTTCGGCAGGTGCTTGGCGAATTGCTGGATGACTTCGATGCCGGCCTTGAGCGCGCCGGGCGCGGCTTCCGCGGGGGCGAGCGCGGGTTCGGCTCCGGGAAGGGTGTCTTCCTCGTCCTCGAACTCGTCCTGGGGCAGATCGTCCTGGCGTTCGCGACTCATGCGCTTGCGTACTCTCGGGCTCCGTTTTCTCGGGCTCCATGTAGGATGCCGGAGCGGCTTCGTCATGTCAGGAGAGGTATCGTTTCGACCGTGCCGAGACAGCTGGGTAGCTCGCGACGACGCCGATGTCCCGCAAATTGCGACGATCGGTTTTCATCGTTGTTTTTCGCCCGCCATGCCGCCTATTTTCGTTGTCTGGCGATGGTCTCTCCGTTCTCGGTTTGACATCGGGGCAGTCATGGCGTATTTCTTAATTTCGATTTAGGCCCGATGACTTGGCCATTCGTCGCTTTCGAGCGCGACACGCTGATGATTTTCTTCCTTTGATCGAATTCGCCGCCGCATGTTTTCCATGGGGCTTGGATAAACATGTTTGCGGGAGGCATCTATGGCTTCTGGTTCGGTTAAGTGGTTCAACGCCACCAAGGGTTTCGGTTTCATTCAGCCTGACGACGGCGGCCAGGACGTTTTCGTCCATATCAGCGCTGTCGAGCGCGCCGGTCTGCGCGATCTGCGCGACGGCCAGAAGATCTCCTACGAGATCGTTCAGGACAAGCGCTCGGGCAAGAGCTCGGCCGACAACCTGCGGGCCGAGTAACACCGCGGGAGCGGAGCAACGACGCTTTGAGGCGGCCGCGGATGTACCGGCGCCACGACACGATGTTTCGCACCAACGGTTGATGGAGGGTCGGGACCAACAAGCCCGGCCCTTTGTGCTTTCTGGAAAGGATGACCATGCAAGTTCTCGTTCGGGACAACAATGTCGAGCAGGCGCTCCGCGTCCTGAAGAAGAAGCTGCAGCGCGAAGGCGTGTTCCGCGAGATGAAGCAGCGTCGCGAGTACGAAAAGCCGTCCGAGCGCCGTGCGCGCGAAAAGGGCGAGGCCGTCCGCCGCGCCAAGAAGGCAGCCCGCAAGCAGGCACAGCGCGAGGGTCTTCTGCCCGCGCCGAAGCGTAAACTGCCCGTCGGCAAGGGTCGTCCTGGGGCCGGCCCCGGCCCCGGCGCCGGAGCCGCAGTGCCGCGTCCGGCCGTCGTCTGAGCGGTAACGGCCGAACTGCGCCAATCGAGTAGGAGTTTGGCATGTCGAGCCGCAACATGAAGCTGGACGAGATCAAGGCCCGTGCGCAGGCGGCCTTCGAAACGACCGAGCAGCGTCGGAAAGATGCTCTCGAAGCCTGGCAGGCGGTTGAAGATCAGGCCAGCGCGGCCCGCCTCAAGACCGAAAAGCTGCGTGCGCAGCGCCTTGCCAGGGATGCCGAGGAGACTGCGGCCAAGGCGGCAGCCCCGGTCAGCAAGGCGGCCGCGAAACGCCCGAGCCGGGCGGCCGCGAAGCCTCTGTGAAGCTTCGCTGACGATGACGCGGGCTGTGCGTAGCCCTGCCTTTGCTCGCCGACGCGATCATGCATCGCGCCCTCGAGGCGGCGCCGTGCCGATGAGCGCCAAACCTGACGTGTCGGGTGCGATCGCCCGGTTAGCGGTCAGGCTGCGGCTTCTTCCTCGACCCAATCCTGAACGATGGCCGTGTTGGCGTGGATGCAGATGAGCCCCAGCCGCCCAGCGCCGATATTGACGAATTTGTGAGGAATTCCGGCTGGGCCGACCACGATCGCCCCCGCGCCGGCCCGCAACTTTTCCCGGCCGACTGTGAATTCCGCCTCGCCTGATCGGATCACCCAGGTTTCCGAATACGGGTGAACATGCAGGCCCGGCCCCTGGCCCGGCTCGTTGTCGACGAGGAAGAACGAGACCTGCGAACCATGGTCGCCGCCCTCGAACTTCGCCGTCCGGCTCGTGCCGCTGCGCAGGATGTGGCTGTCGATCGCCGTCGTCATGATCATCTCCTCCGAATTATCTTTGTGCTAAGATAATTCCCAAGAGATACCTTCTTGTCAAGATATCTCTTGGCGCGAGCGCCGCGCTGGGGCAGAGGAGACTGGAAGGGCGGGGCGGACGATGACCAAGATGGACCATGTCGAGCGGGTCAGGGCGCAATGGGCCCGCGAATTGCCGGATCTCGATACGACGCCGACCGCGATCCTGGGGCGGGCCTACCGGCTGTCCAATCTCGTGCGTCCGAGCATCGAGGAAACCTTCGCGGGGTTCGGGCTCGACCGCGGCGAGTTCGACGTCATCAGCACCTTGCGTCGCAGCGGGCCGCCCTACCGGCTGACGCCGACGGCGCTCTACCGCTCGCTGATGATCACCTCCGGCGGCCTGACGCACCGCCTGGGGCGGCTGGAGAAAGCCGGGCTGATCAGCCGCGAGAAAGCGGCGGGGGATGGGCGCAGCCTGCTCGTCGTCCTGACCGAACTGGGCTTCCAGCGCGCCGAGGACGCGCTGCGCGCAGACATGGCCAGCGAGGCCCAGTTCCTCGCAAGCCTCGATCCGGCCAAGCGAGCGGCCCTGGCGGAACTCCTGAGGGAGCTTCTGGCGACGCTCGAAAGTGAAGCAAGATCGGAGCGGGACGAATGATTCCCGCCAGGCCCGGTTGCATCATCCTGCTCAACGGCGCGTCGAGCAGCGGCAAGTCCTCTCTGGCACGCGCCATCCAGGCGCGGATCGACACGCCGTTCTGGCATATCTCGATCGACCACCTGCGCGATTCCGGCATGCTGCCGACAGCCCGGATCAAGAGCGGGGAATTCGACTGGCGGGCGATGCGCGAGGCGTTCTTCCTCGGCTTCGAGCGCTCGCTGCTGGCCTATGTCGAAGCCGGCAACGCCCTCATCGTCGAACACATCATGGAAAGCGAGGCCTGGCTGCTGCGGCTCGCGGACACGCTCGCCGGCCATGACGTCTTCTTTGTCGGCGTGCATTGCGCGCTGGAAGAACTCGAACGGCGCGAGCGCGAGCGTGGCGACAGGCCGGTCGGCGACGCCCGGCGCGATTTCCACCGCATCCATTCGTACTGCGTCTACGATATCGAGGTGGATGCGATGCAGGATCGCGACGCCAATGCCGATTCGGTCATCGCTGCATGGCAATCGCGGATGCGGCCTACAGCCTTCGAACAGCTGCGCGAACGCCGCGACCGGGCCTGAGGGCCATCGCCCGAAACCTCTGCCATGTCGCCGGTGCGTCGACACCGCCTTCAAACGCAGAGCGAGGGGACTGCCGCAGGCGCCAGGCCAAGCCAATATGACAGGCATAGGCTTGCGCCATTCATCACCCGAGGATCGAAACCCATGTCCCAGTCCGACAGCGTTCGCATCGTTCTCGCCTCCCGTCCCGAGGGGCGCCCGAGCCCGCAGAACTTCCGGCTGGAACATGCCGCCATCCCTACCGTCGGCGAAGGGCAGGTGCTGCTCAAGATCCTCTATCTCTCGCTCGACCCCTATATGCGCGGCCGGATGAGCGCGGCGAAATCCTATGCCGCAGCAACCGAGATCGGGCAGCCCATGGAGGGCGGCACCGTCGGCGAGGTGATCGAGAGCCGCGATCCGGCCTTCAAGCCCGGCGACATCGTGCTCTCGCATTCCGGCTGGCAGTCGCATGCCGTGGCCAATGCCGCACAGCTACGCAAGCTCGACCCGAAAGCTGCGCCGCTGACGACGGCGCTGGGCGTGCTCGGCATGCCCGGCTTCACCGCCTATGCGGGGCTGCTCACCATCGGCCAGCCCAAGCCGGGCGAGACGGTCGTGGTCGCGGCGGCGAGCGGGCCGGTCGGCTCGGCAGTGGGGCAGATCGCCCGGATCAAGGGCGCGCGGGCGGTCGGCATCGCCGGCGGGCCTGAGAAATGCGCCTTCGTGCGGGATACATTCGGCTTCGACGCGGTGATCGACCATCGCGATCCCGACATGGCGGCGAAGCTTGCGGCTGCATGTCCCAACGGTATCGACGTCTATTTCGAGAATGTCGGCGGTCATGTCTGGGATGCCGTCTTCCCGCTGCTCAACAGCTTCGCGCGCATCCCGGTCTGCGGCCTTGTCGCGCAATACAACGCGAGCGGACAGTTTCCGGGGCCGGACAGGCTGCCGGGGATGATGCGCGACGTTCTCTCGAAGAGCCTGACGATCCGCGGTTTCATCCAGCGCGAATTCGCTGCCGCGCAAGCGCCGACCTTCCGCGAGGAAATGGCGCGCTGGATCGCCGAGGGTGCGGTCAAATACAAGGAAGACATCGTCACCGGGCTGGAGAACGCGCCCGAGGCCTTCATCGGCCTGCTGGAGGGCCGGAATTTCGGGAAGCTGGTCGTCAAGCTCTGAGCGAGGGGCGCCACGCGCCAGCCTTTTTCCTTGACCATTGAGCGGGCGCGCGGCCATCTCGCCGCGCCCGCCACCGGACTTCGCCATGCCCGTCTTCGCCATTCCCTTCCCGATGATCGACCCCGTCGCGGTGCAACTCGGGCCGCTCTCGATCAAATGGTACGGGCTCGCCTATGTCGTCGGGCTGCTCGGTGGCTGGTGGTATGCGCGCAGGCTCGTCGCCTCGGACGGGCTGTGGGGCGGGCGGGCGCGGCCTCAACCGGTCGAACTTGACGACATGCTGCTCTTCGTCGCCTTCGGCGTCGTGCTCGGCGGGCGCATCGGTTTCGTGCTGTTCTACGATCTCGCGCGCTATCTCGAACGCCCGCAGGATATCCTGGCGATCTGGCAGGGCGGCATGTCCTTCCATGGCGGGCTGGTCGGCGCGACGTTGGGCCTGTGGCTCTTCGCGAAGCGGCGCGGCTATCCGGCCCTGTCGGTGTTCGATCTCGCCGCCGCCGTGGTGCCGATCGGGCTCCTGCTCGGGCGCATCGCCAATTTCATCAATGGCGAGCTCTGGGGCCGGCCGGCGCCCGACTTTCCCTACGCCATGGTCTTCCCGCATGGCGGGCCGCTGCCGCGCCATCCGAGCCAGCTCTATGAAGCTTTCACCGAGGGGCTACTGCTCTTCGTGCTGGTCAATCTGCTGGTGCGAGCCGGCGGTTTCAGGAAACCGGGCTTCGTCGCGGGCGTCTTCGGCATGGGCTATGCTGTCGCACGCATCGTCTGCGAATTCTTCCGCGAGCCCGATCCGCAGCTCGGCTTCCTGTTCGGAGCTTCAGTCGATGCCCTTTCGGGCGGCATCACCATGGGCATGCTGCTCTCGCTGCCGGTGTTCTTCGCCGGCCTGTGGCTGGTGCTGCGCAGCCGGCGCGAGGGGCCGGGCGAGGCGCGGGCGTGACCACCCTCAAGGCCGAGATCGTCGATTTGATCCGGCAGGAGGGGCCGATCGGCATCGGCCGCTACATGGCGCTGGCGCTGGGTCATCCCCACCACGGCTATTACATGACGCGCGATCCCTTGGGGGCCGAGGGTGACTTCACCACGGCGCCCGAGATCAGCCAGATGTTCGGCGAGCTGATCGGGCTCTGGGCGGCCCATGCCTGGCAAGCGATGGGGGCGCCGGCGCGCTTCCGGCTCGTTGAGCTCGGCCCCGGCCGCGGTACGCTGATGGCGGACATGCTGCGGGCGACGCGGATCGTGCCGGGTTTCCACGCGGCTCTCTCGGTGCACCTGGTTGAGACCAGCCCGGTGCTGCGTGCCCGGCAGGGCGCGGCGCTCGCGGGGTTCGAGCCGGTCTGGCACGATACCGTTGGCGGCGCGCTGGACGGTCCGGTCATCGCGGTCGCCAACGAGTTCCTCGACGCGCTGCCGCTCGACCAGTTCGTCATGACGCCGGAGGGGTGGCGCGAGCGGCTCATCGGGCTTGGCGATGATGGCGATCTCGCTTTCGGCCTTGCTGCGGCCAGCGAAGAGACGCTGCGCATCGCGGCCCCGGCCGGCTCCGTGTTCGAGCAACCCGCCATCGCGCTCGATAGCGTCGCGCAGATTGCCGGCCATCTCGCATCGGCGCGCGGGGCGGCGTTGTTCATCGATTACGGCTCGGCGCGCTCGGGCTTCGGCGACACGCTGCAGGCCATGCGGCGGCATGAGTTCGTCGATCCGCTCGCGGAACCCGGGGAGGCGGATCTCACCGTCCATGTCGATTTCGAGCGGATGGGGCAGGCGGCGCTGAAGGCGGGGGGAGCCTTGCACGGGCCGGCGACGCAGCGCGATTTCCTGCTGGCGCTCGGGCTGCCACAACGGGCGCAGGCGCTGTCGCTCAAGGCGGACGCCACCCAGCGGGCCGCGATTTCCGCCGCCTTCGACCGTTTGATCGCGACGGGCGAGACCGGCATGGGGGAATTGTTCAAGGTTCTCGCGCTATCGCAGCGGAACCTGCCGACTCTGCCCGGATTTGACCTTCATCGGCTGCCAGAACGTGGTTGAATTCAGCGGGGCCGTTCACGCCTTGCGCCACTGTTGTTTCATCGCATTTTCTTTACGCGAACCGGTATCCACTTCGCTCGAAAATGCTCTAGTCGGACGACGCCCATGTTCATCACCGCCCGCGAACTCGCCGGAGAAGCCGGTATCCGCCACGCCTTCTTTACCCGTGAGGGTGGTGCTTCGAAGGGCATCTACGCTTCGTTGAACGGGGGGCTCGGCTCCTCCGACGATCCGGCGGCGATCACCGAGAACCGGGCGCGGATGGCGCGCCATCTCGCTGTCGTGCCCGAGAACCTGATCAGCCTCTACCAGGTTCATTCCGCCGATGTGGAAGTGGTGACAGGCCCCTGGCCGGGCGAGCGCCCCAAGGCCGACGCGATGGTGACCACCGCCTCGCATGTCGCGCTCGGCGTCTCCACCGCCGATTGCGGGCCGATTCTCTTCGCCGATGGCGAGGCGCGCGTGATCGGCGCCGCCCATTCCGGCTGGAAAGGCGCCTTCACCGGCATCGTCGGCGCAACGGTGACGGCGATGGAGAAACTCGGTGCCCGGCGCGAGCGCATCACCGCCGTGCTCGGCCCGACGATCAGCGCCAAGGCCTATGAGGTCGGACCGGAATTCATCGAGCGCTTCAAGGCGGAGAATCGGACCTATTCGCGCTTTTTCACGCAGTCCGAGCGCGCGGCCCATGCGATGTTCGACCTGCCGGCCTTCATCGGGCTCAAGGCGCAGGAAGCGGGAATCGGCCGCTTCGTCGACACGGGCTTGTGCACCTATGGCGACGAGCAGCGCTTCTTCAGCTATCGGCGCACGACCCATCGCGGCGAGCCCGATTACGGCCGCCTGATCGCTGCGATCGTGCTCGACTAAGCAGATTGCGGTTGACGGCGTGGCGCGGCGGCTTGTCGCACCGTGCCGGCCGGGGCATCGTTCCCTCCGACCGGGGGAACGCATCGCTTCCCTCAGGCCTATACCCTTCGGGCGGTGCATCGAGGCGGGGCCGAGATGGAACAGATCCTGATGAACCTGATCGCCGGTGCGATCGGTGGCAATGCGGCCGGCAAGGCCAGTCCGAGCTTCGATCTCGGGACGATCGGCAATACGATCTCCGGTCTCGTCGGCGGCGGCGTGCTCGGGCAATTGATCCCGATCCTGCTGCCGGCGATCAGCGCAGCGGCGCAGGGCGGCAATCTCAGCGTCGGCGGCATCCTGACCAACCTGATCGCGGGCGGCGCCGGCGGGGCAGTCCTGACTGCGATCATCGGTGCGCTGAAGAACAAGGCGGCCTGAGCCAGCTTTCTGCATGGTGGCCTGAAGACCCGGCCCCTGCGGGGCCGGGTTGTGCGGGATGCACGACCGGAGCCTTGCGCAATGGTTCGCGCGGTGGCGATGCTGGCGATGTCAGAAAAAGCCCGAGAGGCAGCCTTGTCCCGTTCGATCACCTATTACTTCTCGCTGCATTCGCCCTGGACCTATCTCGGCAATGCGGCCTTTCACGAGATCGCCCGCCGCCACGGCTGCGGGATCGACTACCGGCCGATGCCGTTGCGCTCGGTCTTCGACGAGACGGGCGGCCTGCCGCTGCCGAAGCGCCACCCGGTGAGGCAGCGTTACCGGCTGCTCGATCTCCAACGTTGGCGGGCGGCACGCGGCCTGGCGCTCGTGCTGCAGCCGAAGCACTTTCCTTTCGATCCGTCGCTTGCCGATCGCATGACGATCGCGATCCTGGCCCGGGGCGGCGACCCCTTCGCCTTCATCAGCGACGTGATGGCCGGCTTGTGGGCACGCGACGAGGACATGAGCCGGCCGGAGGCGCTGCTGGCCTGCGCGGCACGAGCGGGCCTCGACGGGGCCGCGTTGATGGATGCGGCCGAAGGTTCTTCGGCCCGGCTCCGCTATGAGGAGGCGCTTGGCGAGGCCGTGAAGGCCGGCGTCTTCGGGGCGCCGAGCTATGTGCTCGATGGCGAGGTGTTCTGGGGGCAGGATCGGCTCGACCTGCTGGACGCGGCGCTTGCCAGCGGCCGTGGGCCCTATCGCGCCGAAGGCGCGGTCTGACGATCAGCCGACGATGTCGGGCGTGCGCCAGCCGAGGTGCTGGCCGGCATCGACGGCGATCATCTGACCGGTCACAGAACTGGCGCGCGCCAGATAAAGCACGGCTTCTGCGATCTCGTCCGGCACGACCCGGTGGCCGAGCAGGGTGCCCGCGGCTTCCTGCTCCAGCCGGTCAGCGCCGTCATAGGCGTTCGGGAAGGTTGGGCCGGGCCCGACGGCGTTGACGCGGATGCGCGGGGCAAGCGCCTGCGCCAGCGTTTGGGTCGCGGTGAGCAAGGCGGCCTTGGTCAAGGTGTAGGAGTAATATTGCGGCGTCAGCTTCCAGACGCGCTGGTCGACGATGTTGACCACGGCGCCCTTGGCATCGGCGGGCAGGCGTTCCGCCATGATCCCGACCAGCTGGGAGGGCGCGCGCAGGTTGATCGAGAACTGGCGGTTCCAGGTCGCGATGTCGAGCGAACGGACATCGTCCGCGATGAAGCTCGCGGCGTTGTTGACCAGGAGCGTGACCGGGCCGAGTGCCGCTTCCGCCGCCGGAATCAAGGTCGCGACCTCCGCGGGGTCGACAAGATCGGCACCAAGCACGCAGGTTCTTGCGCCGGCCGCTTCGAGTTTCCGCGCCAGGGCTTCGGCATCCTCGAGGCTGCCGCCGTGATGGATCGCGACCGCATAGCCGGCTTCGCCAAGCTTTTCGACGATGGCGCGACCGATTCGGCGGGCGCCGCCCGTGACCAGAGCGACCTCAGCCATCGCGGCCATCGCGATTCGCGGGGGGCGGAGCGGCCTCGGTCCAGGCGCGCCGTTGCAGGCGGCGCTCCCAATGCTTGGCGACGCGCAGATAACGATAGAAAGCGTAATTCATCGCGGTCATAAAGCCGTAGATGCCGCGCAGCGCGTGGCGGCGCCCGATATAGGCTTTCAGGAAATTGGCGGGAAATTCGGCGACGAGCCGGAAGACCGAGAGAGTGCCGCCGCGTGCGTCGAGGTCGTCGGCCTGCGCATCGCTATAGGCGTTGAGCTTGTCCATCTGCTCGCCGAGGGAGCGGACGGAGAAATGGTGCACCGTCCCGCGCAGGCGCCCGACGCGGGCATCCGGCGCGAGATCGACACGGTCATGCACCGGGGAGGCCGAATAGCGGCCCTTGCTCTTGCGATAGAGGCGCACGGGCGCGAGCGCATAGGCGAATCGGTGCGGCGCGCCTTCTCCCGGAAAGATCTCGGCGATTCGCAGCTTGTAGGCGTCCTTCGAGGGCAAGCCGCCAGCGAAGAGCGCAGTGATCTCCGCGGCAAGATCAGGGGGGACGACCTCGTCAGCGTCGAGATTCAGCAGCCAGTCATGGCGGCATTGCTCCTCGGCGAAGCGTTTCTGCCGGCCGTAACCCGGCCAGGCGTTGACGATCACGCGCGCACCCAGTGCTTCCGCCAACGCCTGGGTGCCGTCGGTCGAGCCGGAATCGACGACCACGATGTCGTCGCTCAGTGCTTTCGCCGCTTCGATCGTGCGGCCAATCCGGTCCGCTTCGTTCTGGGCGATGATGAAAATCGAGAGAGGCGGCACGGTCTTCTTCGGTGGTTCCTGTTGCCTGAAGGCTTAAGCATGTGCAGGCCGGAGCGGCAAGACAGGCTGAAAAAGCGACGCGCGCGCGTGGAACCTTGGGAAAGCCGCCGCGTTTGTAGGCCGGACCATGTGCCCAGACCGGTGGCTAATCGAGCTTATGTTAGTATTCGATTTACCATACGGGCTAGTCGCTGGTTGGTTAACTTGGTTTTACCTATTTGCGCTCAGTTATCGCATTCGTGCCGCATTTCTGCCGCGGTCTGCAAGGCAGATGTGCTTCCGATGCAACAGACAAAGCCGGCTCCCCGTCTTATAAGGGATCCATCGAAATCAACCGCCGGGTTTTCCGGCGTCAGCGACGACTAAGGAGTTTGTCATGAAGAAGTATCTGCTTGCGAGCGTTGCCGCGCTCGGCCTCGTCGCCGCTGGCGCCGCCTCCGCTGCCGACCTGCCGTCGCGCAAGGGCCCGGTTGCGGCTCCCGTCTACATGCCGCCGGCGTTCTCCTGGACCGGTTTCTATGTCGGTGGTAACGCCGGCTACGGCTGGGGCAACGTGAACGCCAACGGCTTCGCCAATGTCGGCGATCTCGACGGCTTCGTCGGTGGCGGCCAGATCGGCTACAACTACCAGATGGGCCAGTTCGTTCTCGGCCTCGAAGCTGACCTGCAGTTCGCTGACCTCAGCTCCGGCAACAACCTCGGCCTGCTGAACGTCAAGACCGACTACTTCGGCACGGTCCGTGCTCGCGCCGGTGTCGCCTTCGACCGGTTCATGCCCTACATCACCGGTGGTTGGGCCTATGGCAACGTGAAGTCCTCGATCCCGGCGATCGGCTTCTCCTCGGATCGCAGCCACACCGGCGGCTTCGCCGTCGGCGCCGGTCTCGAGTACGCCGTCACCAACAACATCATCGCTGGCGTCGAGTACCTCTACGTCGACCTCGGCGAGAAGAACATCGCTGGCGCCGGCACCAAGGTTGGCACCGACTTCTCGGTCGTCCGCGCCCGCCTCAGCTACAAGTTCTGATCCTCTCCCTCCGGAGACAGAACGGACCCGGTGGCCTCGGCCACCGGGTTTTTTGTTGCCTGGATGCCGGCGCTTCCACAGAATCAGGCGCGAAAAAAGCCGGCGACCAGGGCCGCCGGCTTCGGAATGGTTGCGACTGATCGCAGCGTGAAGCGCGCTGCTCGGGTCAGCCCTTGAAGCGGGTCGCCTCGAAGGCGGGAACGCGGGCGGCGAAATCGTCGAGCCAGGCGACGAGCTTGGGGTGATTCGCGCGCCACGTTCCTTCGAAGCGCAGGTCGAGATAGCCCAGTGCGCAGGCGAATGCGATTTCGCCGATACGGGGGCGGTCCGCGAAGGTGGGCGGCAGGACTTCGAGTGCTTGCAGGCCGCGCGCGACCTTGCCGTCCTGATGCGCGACCCAGTTGGCGTTGCGGCCTTTCTCCGGGCGGAAGCGCCCTTCATAGACCTTGAGCAGCGCCGCATCGCAGATGCCATCGGCCAAAGCCTGCAACCGCAGCTGGGCGAAGCGCGCTTCGCCGGCCGGGATGAGCTTTCCGCCGCTGAGATGGTCGAGATAGTCGACGATGACGCGGGAATCGAACAGCGTCGTGCCGTCCTCCAGCACCAGCGTCGGGATCTTGCCGAGCGGGTTCTGCTGGCGCAAAGCCTCCGCCGGATCGTTCGTGTCGGCCGGGACGATCTCGATCCGGTCCATCAGCCCGAGTTCGATGGCAGCCATCTTGACCTTGCGGCCGAACGGGGAGGCGGGGGAGGAGCGCAGGACGAGCATCGGCGGAATCCTTGATGCGTGGCGGAAAGGGTCGATCAGCCGTCGGGCCGGATCGCCTCGCAGTGATAGCGCGGCCGGGGGCCCTGTGCGAGCCGCTCGGTCAGCGCCGGCAGCAGCGTTTCCGCCTCCTCGGCCAATCGCCAGGGCGGGTTGACGACCAGAAGGCCGGTGGCGCTGAGGCCGCCGGCAGCTTCCGGGCGGTCGACATCCATTTCGAGGCGCAGGAGCCGGCCGATCCCGGCATCGAGCACCGCCTCCATCAGCGATTCGACGCCGTGGCTGCCCTTGATCGGGTACCAGAGCGCGTAGATCCCGGTCGGCCATTTGCGGTGCGCCGCGATGAACTGGTCGGCGAGCGTTGCAAACTCGTCCTTCGCCTCGAAAGGCGGATCGATCAGGACGAGGCCGCGACGTTCCTTCGGCGGAACATTGGCTCGCAGCGCCGTCCAGCCGTCGATGGCGAGCGGTATGCAGCGCTTGTCGCGGCCGATGGCCTCCGAGAGCTTCTTGTAGGTCGGAGGGTGGAGCTCGGCCGCAACCAGCCGGTCATCGGGCCGCATCGCATGGCGACAGAGCCAGGGCGAGCCGGGATAAGCGCCCGGTCCATAGAGCGTACGAGCGCCTTCCAGGGCGGCGCGATAGGGGGCGAGCAGGGCCTCGACCGCGGGAGACAGCGGCGAGCGGTCGATCCGCGCGATGCCGTCCTTCCATTCATGCGTCCGCAGCGCCTCTTCCGAATCGAGATCGTAGCGGCCGCTTCCGGCATGGCTGTCGATGATGCGGTAGGGCGCCGGCTTGGCGTTGAGATGCAGCAGGATGCGCGTGAGCACGGCGTGCTTCAGCACATCGGCGAAGTTTCCGGCGTGGAAGCCATGGCGATAGTTCATGCTGCCGTTGGTAGAGGAACCGGCTCGCGACCGGAAGCGGCAAAGCCCTGCCGTGCTCGGCTTTCAGCGCGGCGCGACGACCGTGAACTCGCGGGCGCGGCAGCCGGAGCGGTCGACCTGCTGGCAGGAGCGGAAGTCACGAAGATCTTTCGAGAAGCAGATCTTGACCTCCTGCAGCACGCCGCGCTTGCAGGCGACCGACATCATGTCCGGGCGCAGGCCCGGATTGGCGGCGGCGAAGGCGCGTTCGAGATCGATCGCGGTCCAGGTCTGGTCGCGCTCCGCCTTGGCGAGCGTCGGCGGGATGACCACCTTCTCGCGGGCGCGACGGACATCGCGGAAATAATCGCTCGGGCTGGAGCCCGTGCAGGTGCCGTGCTTGCGCCACTGGTAGCGGGCGAGGCCCTCGCTCGGGAACAGGCCTTCGGCCTGCTCCATCGCGATCCGCGACGGGGAACGTCCGGCCGGGCCGCATTCGCTGGGAGAGCCACGCTCGTACTGAGGCCAGAGGCCGTGCACGACGAAGCGCAGGCCGGCGCCTTCGCCGCATTGCTCGCGATTGCGCGAGCGGTCGCCGTCGAGCTCGCAGAAGCCCGGCGACCAGGAGAGCGCAAGGACGTAGAAATCGAAATCGCCGGGTGCGCCGCCGCGCTGGCCGAAGCCCTGCGCATGGCTGGCCCCGGCGAAGCCGAACAGTGCCAGAGCTGCAATCGCCAGCGATTTGATCATCGGGCGACCTGCGGTCAGGGCCGAGCCATCTTGCAGTTCGGCGCATAAGTGCGCTGCCGATCGAGACCGTTCACGCACCAGTTGACGTTCCAGGTCAGACCGAACAGGCCGAGATTCTCGCGCACGGAATAGTCGACGCGGCGGAATTTGCCGTCGTTCAGCAGCACGCGGCCGCTGCAGAAGCGCCGCGGGATGAAGTCCGCCCCCCAGCTCCGGTAGCCGATCTGCGCGATGCGATCATAGGACAACGCCTGGAGCGGCCCCCAATAGGTGCCTTCGCGTGAATTGAAGCGGCTGGTGACTTCGCCCAGCACGGCCGGATCGTCGCAGCCGGGGAGATTGCCGTACATCGCGAAGGTGCGGTTCTCCGCCCGGTCCGCAGGATGGACGAAGCGGCCGTTCGCGGCGCCGGCGGCGAAGGCCGTCAGGCAGGCGAAGGAAACAAGGGCGGTTCGCAGCAGGGCGCGGCGCATCGAATCAGGCCTCGTAAGGGAGGGCGGAGTTGCCGCGCACGATGGCGATGTGCCGGTCACGGGTCAAGGCGCATGCGCGGAGGGCGGCGCCATGCGGAGAAAGGCTGTCCGGCAGAAGCCGCCCGCGCTGGCGCGGAGAGCCGCGATCGGACAGATTGACCAGAGAAACAGGGGAAACACGATGACGGATTGCTTCGACGACCCGGCGGCACGCATCGCGGATGCGGATGCCCTGCGCGGCCATATCGGCCCGGTCTCGCCGCTGGCGGCCAGCAAGATGCTGCGCCGGCTGGACCATTTCTGCCGGGACTTCATCGCGCTGTCGCCTTTCCTGGTGCTGGCGAGCTGCGATGCTGAGGGCAATGCTGATGCGAGCCCCCGCGGCGACGGGCCGGGTTTCGTGCGCGTGCTCGACGACAAGACCCTGCTGATCCCCGATCGGCGCGGCAACAACCTGATCGATTCCTTCCGCAATATCGTCTCGTCGCCGGGCGTCGGGCTCGTCTTCATGGTGCCGGGTATCCCGGAAACCCTGCGCGTCAACGGCAAGGCGCATGCGACGCGCGATCCCGCGCTGCTGGCGCCCTCCATCATGCAGGAGCGCGTACCGGTGACCGGGCTCATCGTCACGGTCGAGGAAGCCTATTTCCACTGCGGCAAGGCGCTGATCCGCTCGAAGCTATGGGACCCGGCCTCGCAGGTGCCGCGCCATTCCTTCCCGACGCTCGGCCGCATCATCGCGGACCAGACCAAGGCGGTCGATGGCGACGAGGCCGACCGCAATCTCGAGGAAGCCTATCGCCTGCGCCTCTATTGAGGCCGGCCGGGAGCGGCTTATGGAGCGCCGGCTCCGGTCGCTTCGAGCACTGATTGGGTCGGGGCGGCACGCCGCTCCAGCACGAGCAGGACGAGCCCCGCCGCGACGATCAGGGCCGCGCCGCAGAGCATGGCCGGCGTCGGCCAGTCGCCGAAGATGAACCAGCCGAAGACCAGCGCCCAGACGATCAGCGTATACTGGTAGGGCACGACCACCGAGGCCTCCGCCAGCTTGAGCGAGCGGGTGACGCAGATATGCGCGCCCATCGCGACGATGCCGAGCAGTGCGAGAAGGGCCGTGTCCTTCAGGGTGGGCGTCACCCAGCCGAAGGGCAGGAGCGCGAGCCCCATCAGGAGCGCGCCGAGCGTCTGCCAGGCGACCAGCGTGACGTCGGGCGTGCCGCGCAACTGGCGGCCGGCGATCATCATCGCGGCGAAGAGGAAGCTGCCGAGCACGGCGATAAGCGCCGGCATCGACAGGCTGGCACCGGTCGGATTGAGCGAGACCGCGACGCCGGCGAATCCGAGCGCGATCGCGAGCCAGCGCCGGCCGTCGATGCGCTCGCCGAGGAGCAATGCCGCGAGGATCACCACCCAGACCGGTGCTGCCAGCCAGATCGTCATCGCGTCGGCGAGCGGCAGATAGGTCACGGCGAGATAGAACAGCGCGACCTCGCCCGACGAGAACAGCACCCGCAGCGCCTGCAAGCCCGGGCGCTCCGGCCGCAATGTCCGCTGCACGCCCTGCTTGAAGACGAAGGGCAGGATGACGACGAGCGCCGCGAGGCTGCGCACCACGAGGAGCTGGCCGACCGTGTAGGTGGCGACCAGCCATTTGCCCATCACGTCGTTGAGCGAAAACAGCAGGATGCCGATCAGCATCATGGCGATGCCGGTGAGAGAGGCGTTGCGGGTTGTCATGTCGGGCGGAGGGTTCCAAAGGCGCGCTTCCACTGGCCGAGTTCGCCGCGCGTGGCAATCCGCACGGCCGCATGCCCGCATGATCCCCTGATATTAAGCATTGACTTAATTAAGTGAGTGGCGAAATTATTGGTCATGGATCGCTTTGCCGCCCTTGCCGACCCGACACGCCGCAGCATCGTCGAGATGCTGGGTGAACGAGCCTTGTCGGCAGGCGAGATCGGCGCTCGCTTCAGCGCCAGCGCGCCGGCGATCTCGCAGCATCTCAAGGTGCTCAGAGAGGCCGGGCTGGTGACGGTGGAGGTCCGGGGCCAGCAGCGGATCTATCGGCTCGATCCGGCGGGGCTCGCAGCGTTCGATGCCTGGCTCGGCAAGGTCCGGCGCTTCTGGGGGCGCCATCTCGATATCCTCGAACAGGAACTCGCAAAGCCCGAACCGGGCGAGGGAGATAACCGATGAACGAATATGGCGTCGTGCTGGAAAGCGGTGCGGTGCGCTTCGAGCGCCTGCTGCCGGGGCCCATCGAGCGGGTCTGGTCCTATCTTACCGAGTCGGAGAAGCGCGGGCTGTGGCTGGCCTCGGGCGTGTTCGACCTGCGCGTGGGCGGCCAGACGGAAATGCTGTTCAAGCATTCTGACATCACCGACGAGACGCCGCCGGAGGCCTATCGCGAGGTGCATGAGAACGGTGTGCGCTCGACCGGCACGATCACCCGTTATGAGCCGCCGCGGCTCATCGCCTTCACCTGGGGCGGAGGCGGCGAGCCGGAATCCGAAGTCGAGTTCGAGCTCGTGCCGAAGGGCGAGAAGGTCCTGCTCGTGCTGACGCATCGCAAGCTGGCCAACAAGGCGGAGATGACCAGCGTCTCCGGCGGCTGGCACATGCATCTTGGTCTGCTCGAAGACCTGCTCACGGGCGCGCCGCGGCGCGGGTTCTGGTCGCGGTTCAAGGCGCTCGATGCGGAATATGCCGCCCGCTATGCGGATTTGCCCGAGCCGGGGCAGGGCTGATCAGAGGCTCGCCGCAGCGCGTGCTGCCTGGTCGTACTGGCCCGAGAGCGAGCGCATCGCGGCGGCGATCTCGGAGAGGCGGGCCGGGTCGGCGCCGGTGGCGCGGACCGACTTGACCAGGAGTTGCTCCCGGATCTGGGCATAGCGCCGGCAGGCTTCCTCGCCGGCCGGCGTGACCTCGACGGTCTTCTCCTTGCCCTTGCGGCCGCCCTTGAGCAGCTTGAGGCGCTCGAGCTTCTTCAGCGAGTAGTTCACCAGATGCGTGTCCTCGATATTGAGCACGAGGCAGATATCGGCGAGCCGCTTGGCCTTGCCGCGATGATTGACGTTGTGCAGCACGAGCACGTCGAGCGGCGAGAGATCGGGCATGCCGGCCGCCGCCATGCCGCGCACGATCCAGCGGTGGAAGGCGTGCACCGTCATGCTCAGCGCGAACTCGAACTCCGAGAGCGCCGGCAGGGCTCCGGAGGCGAGATGCCCGGAGGAGACGATCGGGCCGAGGTCGTCGGGGGATGGAGAGGTCATCGGGCTCGATCGTCCTGAATAATAATGCGAGGTCATCCCGGACAAGCCGCGTGAGCGGCGCCGATCCGGGATCCATGCCTGAACCGTTCCGGCATGGATCCCGGGTCTCCCTTCGGTCGCCCGGGATGACCGCGCTCTTGATAGAAGCGTGGCGGAGCCGCTCGCCTCACATCTTCTTGTAGGCGTCGACGATGGCCTGGCCCTCGGCGCCGGCCTTCTTCAGCCAGTCGGCGGTGAGCTGGTCGCCGGCCTTCTTGAAGCCCGCGGCCAGCGCCGGCGAGGGGGCCTGCACCTTCATGCCCTTGGCCTTGAGCTGCTCGATGTACCAGCCGGCCTTCTCCTGCCACATCTTCCAGCCGCGCTCCTCGGCCGTCGCCGCGGCCTTCAGGATCGCGTCCTGCGTCGCCTTGTCGAGGCTGTTGAAGGCCGCCTTGTTGACGAAGGTCGCGTCCTTCGGAATCCAGGCCTGCGTGTCGTAGAAATGGGTCAGCGATTCCCAGACCTTGGAATCGTAGCCGGTGCCGCCCGACGACATGAAGGAATTGACCACGCCGGTCGCCAGGGCCTGCGGCAGCTCCGCCGCCTGGATCGTGACCGCCTGCATGCCGAGCAACTCGCCGAGGCGGGCGGTGCCGACGTTATAGGCGCGCCATTTCAGGCCCTTCATGTCCTCGATCGTGTTGATGTCCTTCTTGGTGTAGACGCCCTGCGGCGCCCAGGGGACCATGAAGAGGAGCTTGATGCCCTGCGCGTCGAGCTTCTTCTCGATCGCGGCCTTGGAGGCCGTGTAGAGCTTGCGCGAGTCGGCGAAGGAGGTCGCCAGGAAGGGGACGACGTCGATGCCGAAGATCGGGTCCTCATTCTCGTGGTTCGACATCAGGATCTCGCCCATCTGGGCCTGGCCGGTCTGGACCGCGCGCTTGATCTCCGGCGCCTTGAACAGGGCCGCGTTGGCATGGACCGTAATCTGGAGCTTGCCCGATGTCGCCGCCTCGACGTCCTTGGCGAAGAGGACGAGGTTCTCGGTATGCGGGTTATCCGATGGATAGGCGTTCGGCAGGTTCCACTTGGTCTGGGCCGAGGCCGAGCCGGCGCCGAGCGCCAGGGCTGTGGCGGCAACGCCGGCGACGAGAAGGCCCTTGATGAAGTCCTTGCGATACATGGTCTTGGCTCCGTTCCCTTGGTTTTGATGCGGTATCATTGAGGCGGAAAGGCCATTTGAGGCAAGACCATCACGATCCACGGGAAGACCGTGATGATCGCGACGGCTGCGACCAGCAGGAAGAAGAACGGCAGCGCCGCCAGCGCGACCGTGTTCGAGTCCTTGCCGGACATCGTCTGCAGCACGAAGAGGTTGAAGCCGACGGGCGGCGAGACCTCGGCCATCTCGACGATCAGCACGAGGAAGATGCCGAACCAGACGAGGTCGAAGCCGGCCGCCTTGATCATCGGGATGACGATGGCGGTGGTCAGCACGATCATCGAGATGCCGTCGAGGGCTGCGCCGAGGATGATGTACATCACGGTCAACGCCGCGATCAGCGCATAGGGCGAGAGGTGCAGCGAGTCGACCCAGGCCGCCAGCGCCGCCGGGATGCCGGTATAGGCCATCGAGGTCGACATGAAGGAAGCGCCGGCCAGGATCAGCATGATCATGCAGGTGATCCGGGTTGTGCCCATCACGCTCTGCCAGAACGCTTCCCTGGTCAGCGAGCCCGACCACCAGGCGATGCCGAAGGAGCCGAGCACGCCCCAGGCGGCGCACTCGGTCGCCGTCGCCCAGCCGAGCAGGAGCGAGAGGAAGACCAGCAGGATCAGCAGCATGCAGGGAATGAGCTGCGCCGATTCCTTCAATTTCTCGCGCAGCGGCATCGTCGGCTCGCGCGGCGGCGACTGCTCGGGATGCAACAGGTGCCAGACGATGATGTAGCCGGAATAGAGCGCCATCACGAGCAGGCCGGGCAGGAAGCCGGCCAGGAAGATCTGGATGATCGAGACGTTCGCCGCCACCGCATAGACCACCATGGTGATCGAGGGCGGGATCAGGATGCCGAGCGTGCCGGCGCCGGCCAATGAGCCGAGCGCGAGCTTCTCGTTGTAGCCGCGCTTCTTCAGCTCCGGCAGGGCGATCTTGGCGACGGTGGCGCAGGTCGCGGCCGACGAGCCGGAAACCGAGCCGAAGATGCCGCAGGCCAGCACGTTGACGTGCATCAGGCGACCGGGCAGCCAGTTGAGCCAGGGCGCGAGGCCGCGGAACATCTCCTCGGAGAGCTTCGTACGGTACAGGATCTCGCCCATCCAGATGAAGAGCGGCAGCGCGGCCAGCGTCCAGGAGGCGCTGTTGCCCCAGATGGTGGTCGCCAGCACGGAGCCGGCGGGGATGCCGCCGCCGACGAACTGCATCGCCACCCAGCCGCAGGCCATCAGCGAGATGGCGATCCAGACGCCACCCGCGAGAAAAACGGCGAGAAGCAGGAGCAGCAGCCCCGAAATTTCGATCATTGCCATCGGATCAGACCCCGCTCGCCATGGCGCGCTCGACGATTTCCTCGTCCGATTTCGCGGGGGGCTTCTCGTAGCGCGGCTCCTGGCCGCGGATCACGACATGGACGAACTCGTCGAGCATCGCGATGAACAGGATGATCAGGCCGCCGGAATAGCCGAGCTGCGGAATCCAGAGCGGCATCGGCACGACGCCGCCAGCGACGTCGTTGAACTGCCAGGACTGCCAGGTCATGATCGCGGCGTGCCAGGCGAAGAAGCCGGAGAAGCCGAGGCCGAGGACCAGCGAGAAGACCTCGAAGACCCAGCGGCTGCGGCCCTTGAAACGGTCGATCAGCAGGCCGACGCGGATCATATCGCCCGATTTGAACGTATGGGCGAGGCCGAGGAAGGCCATCGCGGCCATGCACCATGAGGTGAAATCGTCGCCGGCCGGGATGTTGAGGCCGATCTCGCGGCCAACCGACATCACCATCATCAGCACAAAGATCGCGACGAGGAAAATGCCGGCTGCGTAGCCGGCCCAGAGATAGAGCGCATCGAGCGTTCGACGGATCATGGGATCATGTGCTCCCACAAGATGGGAGCGCATGCACGCCCGGTTGCCAGGATTGCTCGCATCATCGCATCCTCCGCGTTCGCGCCGGCCCGGCCCCTCAGCCATGTTCCAGCCACAATTGGGATCGTAGCCGGCAGAATCGCCTTGTCAACAACTCATCGACGATTTATCGATGATTTGTCATCGTCGGGCGATCCCGACTTGTCCAAGGGGGAGAGGGTCTATGTCGGCGGCTCATTGGGACTTCTGGATCGATCGCGGCGGCACCTTCACCGACGTGATCGGCCGCGACCCGGCTGGCAATCTCCATGCCAGGAAGATGCTCTCGGAAAATCCCGGTGCTTATCGCGATGCGGCCGTGCAGGGCATCCGCGAGCATCTCGGGTTGAAGGCGGGCGAGCCGATCCCGACCGGGATCATCGGCGAGGTGCGCATGGGCACGACCGTTGCCACCAACGCGTTGCTGGAGCGCAAGGGCGACCGCACGCTGCTGGTCACCACCAAGGGGTTCCGCGACGCGCTGCGCATCGGCTACCAGGCCCGGCCCGACATCTTCGCCAAGCAGATCATCCTGCCCGAGGCATTGTACGAAGCGGTCGAGGAGATCGACGAGCGCGCCCTGGCCGACGGCACGGTGGAGCGTGCGCCCGACGAAGCGGCGATCCGCAGCGCCTTGCAGGCGCAATACGATGCCGGTTTCCGCGCGGTCGCGATCGTCTTCATGCACGGCTATCGCTACACCGCGCATGAGCAGGTCGCGGCCCGGATCGCGCGCGCCATCGGCTTTCCGCAGGTCTCGGTCAGCCACGAGGTCTCGCCCTTGGTGAAGCTGGTCGGGCGCGGCGATACCGCCGTGGTCGATGCCTATCTCTCGCCCATCCTGCGCCGCTATGTGCAGCAGGTTTCCGAGGAGCTCGACGTTGCCCGCACCGGCGCGCGGCTGATGTTCATGATGTCCTCGGGCGGCCTCACCGCGGCCGATCTGTTCCAGGGCAAGGATGCGATCCTGTCCGGCCCGGCCGGCGGCGTGGTCGGCCTCGCCGAGACCGGCCGCTCGGCCGGGTTCGACAAGGTGATCGGCTTCGACATGGGCGGCACCTCGACCGACGTCGCGCATTTCGACGGCGAGTATGAGCGCGCCTTCGAGACCGAGGTCGCGGGCGTGCGCATGCGCGCGCCGATGATGCTGATCCACACGGTCGCGGCCGGCGGCGGCTCGATCCTGCATTTCGACGGGCGGCGCTTCCGCGTCGGGCCGGATTCGGCCGGTGCCAATCCCGGCCCCGCCGCCTATCGCCGCGGTGGGCCGCTCGCGGTGACCGATGCGAATGTCATGGTCGGCAAGCTGATCCCGTCCTATTTCCCGGCGATCTTCGGGCCGCAGCAGGACGAGCCGCTCGATGTCGGCATCGTCCGCAACAAGTTCGCGGTGCTGGCTGCCGAAGTGGGCGACGGGCGCAGCCCTGAGGAGGTCGCCGACGGCTTCATCCAGATCGCCGTCGCCAACATGGCCGAGGCGATCAAGAAGATCTCGGTGCAGCGCGGCTACGACATCACCCGCTATGCGCTGAACTCCTTCGGTGGCGCCGGCGGCCAGCATGCCTGCCTCGTGGCCGATGCGCTCGGCATCAAGACCGTGCTGCTGCATCCGTTCTCCGGCCTGCTCTCGGCCTATGGCATGGGGCTCGCCGAAATCCGCTCGACCCGGACATCGGCGCTGGACGTCGCGCTCGACGGCGAGGCCAAGGCCGCGATCGAGGCGGTGGCGGCGAAGCTTGCCACTGACGCGAAGGCGGAGGTCGCCGGTCAGGGCGTGACTGAGAGCGATATCGCGATCCATACGCGCGCTCATATCCGCTATGCCGGCACCGATACCGCGATCGCCGTGACGGCCGGCACGCGCGCCGCGATGCAGGACGCCTTCCAGACCGCGCACAAGGCGCGCTTCGGCTTCATGGACGAGACCAAGGCGCTGGTCGTCGAGGCGGTCGAGGTCGAGGCCGTCGGCGGTGGTGCGAAATTCGAGGAAGCCGCATCCGGTGAGCAGGCCGGCGAGCCGGTCGCCGCCGAGCGCACGCGCTTCTTCGCCAAGGGGCAGTGGCACGATGCGGCGATCGTCCGCCGCGAGGCGATGAAGCCCGGTCAGAGCGTCGCTGGCCCCGCCATCATCATCGAGCCGAACCAGACCGTCGTCGTCGAGGAGGGCTGGAGCGCCAAGCTCACCGCCAAGGATCATCTCGTGCTCGTCCGCGTCAAGGCGCTGATTCAGCAGGCGGCGATCGGCACCAAGGCCGATCCGGTCATGCTCGAGATCTTCAACAACCTGTTCATGTCGATCGCCGAGCAGATGGGCGTGACGCTGCAGAACACCGCCTATTCCGTGAACATCAAGGAACGTCTCGACTTCTCCTGCGCGGTCTTCGACCAGACCGGCGCGCTCGTCGCCAATGCCCCGCATATGCCGGTGCATCTGGGCTCGATGGACCGTTCGGTCGAGACGGTGATCGCCAACAATCCGGTGATCAAGCCCGGCGACGTCTACTGCCTGAACGCGCCCTATAACGGCGGCACGCACCTGCCGGATATCACGGTCTGCACCCCGGTCTTCGACCCCGAGGACAAGGAGATCCTGTTCTGGGTGGCGAGCCGCGGCCACCACGCCGATGTCGGCGGCACGGCGCCGGGCTCGATGTCGCCGCTGGCGACCAATATCGAGGAAGAGGGCGTCTATATCGACAATTTCAAGATCGTCGATCAGGGCCGCTTCTGCGAGGAGGAGCTGGTCAAGCGCCTGACCGGCGCGCGCTATCCGGTCCGCAACGTCGTACAGAACGTCAACGACCTGAAGGCGCAGATCGCCGCCAACGAGAAGGGCCTGGCCGAGCTTAAGAAGATGATCGGCTCCTTCGGGCTCGATGTCGTGCAGGCCTATATGGGCCATGTCCAGGACAACGCGGCCGAGAGCGTGGCGCGGCTCCTGACCAAGCTGCACGATTCCGAGTTCAGCTATCCGATGGACCAGGGCTGCGCGATCAAGGTGAAGATCACCATCGATCGCGAAAAGCGCGAGGCGACGGTCGATTTCACCGGTACGTCCGAGCAGAGGCCGGACAACTTCGATGCCCCGGCGCCCGTCACCCGCGCCGCCGTGCTCTATGTCTTCCGCGTCATGGTCGATGACGCGATCCCGATGAATGCGGGCTGCCTGCGTCCGATCAGGATCATCGTGCCGGAGGGGTCGATGCTGGCGCCGCGCTATCCGGCCGCGGTGGTCGCCGGCAATGTCGAGGTTAGCCAAGCGGTGACGAACACGCTGTTCGGTGCGCTGAAGGCGATGTCCTGCTCGCAGGGCACGATGAACAACCTGACCTTCGGCAACGACCAGTATCAGTATTACGAGACGATCTGCTCGGGCTCGCCCGCCGGTCCAGGCTTCGACGGCACGTCGGGCGTGCATGTCCACATGACCAATTCGCGCCTGACCGATCCGGAGATCCTGGAGACGCGTTTCCCGGTCGTGCTGGAGGATTTCCACATCCGGAAGGGCTCGGGCGGCAAGGGCGAATGGACGGCCGGCGACGGCACCTCACGCACCATCCGCTTCCGCGAGACGATGGATTGCGCGATCCTGGCCTCGCATCGGCGGGTCCGGCCCTTCGGCGTCGATGGCGGCGAGGCGGGCGAACTCGGCAAGACGCTGGTGCGCCGGCTCTCCGGCGCGGTCGAGGAACTGAAGCCCTCCGACCAGACCCTGCTCCAGGCCGGCGAGGCGGTGACGGTGATCACGCCGACGGCGGGCGGATACGGCAAGGCGAAGGGCTGAGGCGCATTGCCGTCGTGGTCGGGCTTGTCCCGACCATCCACGTCTTTGCTGGTCGAAGGCCGTGTTCAAGACGTGGATGCTCGCCACAAGGGCGAGCATGACGCGTAAGCGTTCGTGCCTCTGGTCAGAATGCGCGGATCGTCCTTAGCTCCGTCCCCTGACCATGGAGACGGACATGCCCCAGACCTGGATGATCACCGGCGCCAATCGCGGTATCGGACTTGCCATCACCATCGAATTGCTGCGCCGGGGCGACCGCGTGATCGCGGCGGCGCGCAATCCCTGGGGCGGGGCGCTCGCCGAGCTTGCGGCCGAGCATCCGGCGGCGCTGATTCCGCTTGAGCTCGACGTCACCTCCGATGCCAGCGTCGCCGGGGCGAAGGAAGCTCTCGCGGGGCAGCCGATCGACGTGCTCCTGAACAATGCCGGTCTCTACGGCCCGCGCGACCGGCAGAGCGGGCTCGACGTCGATTTCAACGAATGGCGCGAGGTCTTCGAGGTCAATGTCTACGCGCCGATCCGCGTGGCGCAGGCCTTTCTGCCGAATGTCGAAGCCGGGCAGGGCCGCAAGATCGCGACGATCTCCAGCCGCATGGGCTCCATCGCAGCCAATCCCGGCAATGCGCTGATCTACCGTTCGTCCAAGTCGGCTGTGAACATGACCATGGTCGTGTTCGGCAACAGCGTGCGTTCGCGCGATGTCAGCGTGATGCTGTTCCATCCCGGCTGGGTCCAGACCGACATGGGCGGCAGCGGCGCCGACATCACGCCGGCCGAGAGCGCCAACGGGCTGATCCGCACCATCGACGCCTCCGGCATGGCGCAGACCAACAGCTTCCGCGATTACACCGGCGAAGCGATCGCCTGGTGAGCGCCTGAGGGGCGCGCTCCTAGCACTGGGCGATGACGAAGTTGCGGATCGCCTGCAAGGCGCCTTCCCGGTCGTCGGCGACGATACCGTGGCCACAACCAGCGAAGCGCCGGAAGCTGACCAATTCGGGCGGGAGGCTTGCCGCGATCTGTTCGCTGAAGGCGATCGGCGTGATCGGGTCCTTGTCCCCGGCCATGACGAGGACCGGACAGGAAACGCGCGCAAGCGCGTCCCGGAAGTCAAAGCGGCCGTGCTCGTTGCCCGGGCCGTTGAAGTGGATGCCGGTTTCGTTGCGCGAGATGGCGCGGGCAACCCATGCCCCGTCATCCGCCTGGTTGCGCGGCGCGTAGAGCGGAACGCAGACCGTCCGGTAAACCGCCCGGGTCGCATCTGAGGGAGCCGACCAATAGCCCCGGGCCGCCCTTTCCGCTTCCGTGCCTCCGAGGCGCTCGAAAGCCGCATAGACCTGCTCAAAATCGAACTTTGCAGCCGTGCTGACCAGGATCAGCTTCGCGGCATGGCCGGGATGGCGGGTCGCATAGGCTTGTGCGACGAAGCCGCCGAAGGAGGTTCCGAGCACGATCGGCTTCTCGATGCCGAGCGTATCGCAGAGGGACCTGACATCGTCGCCCCATTGATCGAGCGTCCAGCGTTCCGTCGGGCCGTTCTCGCTGCGGCCGCAGCCGCGATGGTCGTAATAGACGATCTGGCAGATGTCGCTCAAAGCCGAGAAGGCGGGCTTGTACATGCTGTGATCGAACCCCGGCCCGCCATGGAGCAGGACGAGCGTCGGCTTCGCGCGCATCCGCGGCCCGTCGGGGACCAGTCCGGCTCCCTCGATATCGACGTAGAGGCGAACGCCGTTGACCGTGACGTGCATGGTTCTCGTATCCCGGAGTTCAGTTCTTCAGCCCGTTCAAAAAGGCGGTCAGCCGGTCGAGTGCCAGCCTGCCCTCCGGGCGATCGAGATCGAACTGGTATTCATGCGGCAGCTTCGGCTCTGTCTCCGGCGGGAAGAACAGGGTGTCGGCCCTGACGCCCCGGTCGCGCAGGGCCTGCGCCATCACCACCGATTGCGGCGCCAGCGGGTCGCCGTTGCCGACCGAGATGAAGCTGGGCGGGAAGGCTTCCGTGACATAGCGCGGCACGGCCGCCTCCGTGATCTGCTCGCTGTCGAGCGGGTTCGACGTGCCGAAATAGGCCAGGAGCACGGAGCGAATGAAGCCGCCGAAGGGGCCGGTCAACTCGAAGGCCGTCGGATCGAAGGCGCCGCAGAACAGGACGGTGCCGCGCAGGACCTCGGGCGTAATGGCCGGCGTCAAGCCGAGCCGTCCGGCATAGTCGGTACCGGTGAGGCCGGCGGCGAGCTGGGCCGCGATATGGGCGCCGGCCGAATCTCCGGCAAGCACGACGCGAGCGGGATCGAGGCCGAGGCGCTGTCCTTCGCGTTGCAGGAAGCCGAGTGCGGCGTTCGCCTGCAGTACGGGAGCGGGATAGCGGGCCGCGGGTGCGCGGGTATAGCCGATGGCGACCGTGGCGAAGCCGCGCCCGGCCAGAATCCTGAGATAGGGCGCGACATCCTGACGGTCGCCGGCGACGAAGGCGCCGCCATGAATCCAGATGATGGTCGGCCGGCCGGGTTCGATGCGCCCGCCGGGCGGGAGATAGATATCGAGCTTCTCGTCTTCCGCGCTGCCATAGCGGATGTCGCGCTGCTCGCGAATGCCGAAGGGGGCGTGTCCGGCAAGGGCCGCCGTCGTCTTCGCCGCGCCATAACCGAAGGCGAGGCGCGTCAGCAGCGCCGAAGGCCAGGGCGACAGGACGAAGGCAGCGTAGCCCACGAAGGCGAGGGCGAGGCAGAGCAGGAGGATTCGTTTGGCGCGGCGTCTCATGACGCGAAGCTAGGCCGGCCTGCGATCACGGGCAATCGGGTCGGAGTTCGCCCCGCAAGGTCGCGGCACAGGTAATTGAATAACCGGCTAAGATATTGATATCGTTACGTCATATTGCCCCGCGTTAACCTGATGTTCGTTTGCCCCTGCCACATGGAGGGCAGCTACGAGACTGAGGCGGCGATGCGGCGACTGGGACTGACGGCGAAGATCATGATTTTCTTCGCCCTGCTGGCTCTCGCCGGGGCGCTGGGGCTCGCCAGCGCGTTGCGCGGTTTCGATGAAGCCCGGCGCATCGATGCCGCCGCCTTCTCGGATATCCGCCTCGCCGGCAGCGCCTCGCTCCTGTCCAGCCGGATCGCGGCCGCGGCGCTGCTCAGCCGGGTCGACACGGACAGCTCCCCGCAGGAGATCGAGGCGATGATCGGCAAGCTGGATGCCGCCATCGAGCTGGTCGATGCGGCGCGGGCGCACCTGACGTCCGCTCTGCCGGCGAGTTTGCGCGAGGCCAATCCGACGCTCGATGCGCGGATCAGGACCTTCATCGCCTTCCAGCACGGCATCGTCGATATCGGCCAGCGCGTTTCGGCCAAGGCGGCCCTGCTCGAGGCGGGCGCGGCCGAAGCGCGCACCAATGTCGATGAGATCGTCGCGACGACGGCCGCGCTGCGCGACGAACTCGCCAAGCGGGCAGGGGAAGCATCCATTCGTGCCGGTGCACGGGCGGAAACCGTTCGCATGCGCACGATTCTGTTCGCGGTTTTCCTGCCGCTGGGAGGCGCGTTTCTGGCGCTGCTGATGCTGCGCAGCCAGCTGACGCGTCCCTTGCGCAATCTGATGGAGGCGATCCGGCAGGCAGTGGCGTCCGACCGGATCATCGACGTGCCGCATCGCGACCGCGCCGACGAGATCGGCCAGCTCGCCCGCGTCGTGCGCCAGCTCAGCGAGATCAGGGCGACGCTGGTGACGCGCGAGAGCGAGGCCGACGATGCGCGGCGCCTCGAACAGCTCCGCAATGCCGAGCTTGCAGGCATCGCCGACGAGTTCGAGGCGCGGCTCGGCGTCCTGCTCGGCGAGATCGGCCGGTCGAGCGAAGTCCTGCGCATGGCGTTGCAGGACGCAGCCGTCCGCGTGCACCAGATCTCCCGAAGCACCGAGACGGCGGCTGCGTCAGTCGATGGCGCGGGGATCGATGCGCGCCGCTCCAGCGAAGCGGCGCAGCGGCTGGATTTCGTCGTCGGCCAGATCAATCGCGAGGTGAGGCGGGTTTCGGAAATGGCGACCGAGGCGACCCGCGAGGCCGCCGGGACCCATGCGCTGGTGAGCCGCCTCACGGAGAACGCAGGCCAGATCCGCGATGTCGTGGGCATCATCGATGCGGTCGCGCGCCAGACCAACCTGCTCGCCCTCAACGCGACGATCGAGGCCGCGCGTGCCGGGGCTCATGGTCGCGGCTTCGCGGTGGTCGCAGCCGAAGTGAAGACGCTCGCCAACCAGGCGTCGGACGCGGCCGGGCGGATCGTCCGCCGGATCGCGCAGGCCGACGAGGCCTTGTCCCATGCCGCCGAAGCGGTGTCCGCGATCGGCGCCAGCGTCGCCGCGGTCGAGCAGACTGGCACCGAGATCGCGACCATGGTCGGGTCGCATGTCGAGTTGCTCGGCTCGCTCGGCGAGACCGTGGCGCGGATTTCGGATGTGACGGGCACGGCCGCAATGGCGATGGGCGAGATCGCAGCCGCCAATCTCCAGACCGTCGGCCAGGCGGACACGGGAGCTGCGAGCGCGCGGGAACTCGACCAACGGATCAATGCCCTGCAGGCCGAGGCCGAGGCTTTCGTCAGGCGATTGCGCGCCGCCTGAGCGCTTTCGATACAGCCGGGCTTGCCTCGCGGCCCGACTCGGCCCCATCTGCGCCATGCCTTTTTCGACGATGGTTCCGCGATGAGCTGGTCGCCCCAGCAGGATATGGCTTTGACCGCCGTGGCGCGCTGGCTGCAATCCGGCGAGCCGCAGCTCTTTCGCATGTTCGGCTATGCCGGCACCGGCAAGACGACGCTCGCGCGCCATATCGCCGAGGCCGTCGACGGCGATGTCGTCTTCGCCGCCTATACCGGCAAGGCCGCGCTCGTGCTGCGCAACAAGGGCTGCCACGGCGCGCAGACGATCCATTCGCTGATCTATCGTTCGCGCGGCGTCGACGAGGAGAGCCCGATCTTCGCGCTCAACCGCGACAGCGCAGCCGCCAAGGCGAAGCTGATCATCATCGACGAGTGCTCGATGGTCGACGAGGAATTGGGCCGGGACCTGCTCTCCTTCGGCACGCCGGTGCTGGTGCTGGGCGATCCGGCCCAGTTGCCGCCGGTGAAGGGCGGCGGCTTCTTCACCGAGCAGGAGCCGGACATCATGCTGACCGAGGTCCACCGGCAGGCGGCGGACAACCCCATCGTGCGGATGTCGATGATCGTGCGCGAGGGCGGGCAGCTCGAACTCGGCGAATACGGCCCGAGCCGGGTGATCCGGCGCGGCGAGATCAATCCGGAGATCGTCATGGGGGCCGATCAGGTTCTGGTCGGCATGAACAAGACGCGGCGCAACTACAATGCCCGCATCCGCCAGTTGATGGGCCGCACCGACAACAGCCCCGTCGCCGGAGAGAAGCTGGTCTGCCTGCGCAACGACAAGAGCAAGGGGCTGCTCAATGGCGGCTCCTGGATCGTGCAGGAGATCAAGACCTCGAAGAAGGGGCTGGTCACCATGCGGGTGACGCCGGAGGACGATGCCGGCGCCAAGGCGGTGAAGGTCTCGGTGATGCCGAATTTCTTCGACGGCACCGAGGAGGAGATACCGTGGGAGCTGCGCAAGCATACCGACGAGTTCACCTTCGGCTATGCGCTGACAGTGCATAAGTCGCAGGGCTCGCAATGGGACGATGTCGTGCTCTTCGACGAGAGCTTCGCCTTCCGCGAGCACCGGGCGCGCTGGCTCTATACCGGCCTGACGCGCGCGGCCGAGGCGATCACGGTGGTGGTCTAGACGCTGGAGTGAGGGAACGGTCATGGCGAAGGACGAGGTTCAGGACCAGGCCGCTTCCGAGCTCATCGACGCGAAGATCGGGTCGCTCATGGACTGGCGCGGCGCAACGCTGGCACGGATGCGCGCGCTGATCCGCGAGGCCGATCCCGACGTGGTCGAGGAGGTGAAGTGGCGCGGCGTGCCGGTCTGGTCGCATGGCGGCATCATCTGCACCGGCGAGACCTACAAGAGCGTGGTCAAGACCTTCATGAAGGGCGCTTCGCTGGTCGATCCCGCCGGCCTGTTCAATTCCAGTCTTGAGGGCAATGCCCGCCGCGCCATCGATATCCGCGAGGGCGAGATGATCGACGAGAGCGCCTTCAAGGCTCTCATCGGTGAGGCCGTCGCCCTCAACATGTCTCGCAAGACAGCCCGCTGAGCCCTCACCGGATTGGCTAGGATTCGAGCAAAATGCTTGAATTCGCTTCAGATTCGATCTGCGATCCGGCGAACATTGCCGATTTGTCATGAAAGCCGCCGGCTTTTCGCCATAGTCCCTATCGATCCTCGCAGGACGACCAGCGGAGGCCTCGCGGATGGCGGAAACGGGCGAGCTGAAGGCGGGGGCGATTGCACTGCAGCGGTTCGGCCTGGGGCCGAAGCCAGGGCAGGGCGAAGCGGCGCGGGCGCAAATCCGCGAGAAGCTGCTGGCCGAGATCGCGGCGGGGAGCGTCGCGCAGCCGCAGGGCGTGGCCTTTTCCGGTGCGGCCGAGGTCGGCAAGGCGCTCTATGATTTCGAGGATCAGGAGAAGCGGGAGCGCGAGGCGCGCCGCGTTGCCGTCGCGCCATCGATTCCAGGCGCACAGCAGGGCATGGAGGCCGCGAGCGCCGCGCCGCAAGGCCCGCCCGCTGGATCGCAGAACCAGATGGCTCCCGCGTCGAAGCCTGCGAACGAGCCGGCTTTGCCCTACCGGACCTATCGCGACGAGGTGAAGGCGCGCGTCGACCTCGCGCTCGCGGCCGAGACCGGCTTTGGCGAACGATTGGTGATGTTCTGGTCGAACCATTTCTGCATCGGTGCGACCAAGAGCAACATGTGCCGGATCATGGCCGGCGCCTATGAGCGCGAGGCGATCCGCCCGCATGTCTTCGGCCGCTTCGAGGACATGCTGATCGCGGCGGAAAGCCATCCGGCGATGCTCGACTTTCTCGACAATCGCCAGTCGGTCGGGCCGAACTCGCCGGCGGGGCGCCGTCGCGGCCGCGGCCTCAATGAAAACCTCGCCCGCGAGATCATGGAGCTGCACACGCTCGGCGTCTCCGGCGGCTATGCCCAGGCCGACGTGACCAATCTCGCCCGGATCATCACGGGCTGGACCGTGGTGGGGCGCGAGGGCGTGCTCGGCTTTCCCGGCTCCTTCGCCTTCAATGCCGGCCTGCACGAGCCGGGCGTGACGCCCTTGCTCGGGCGCCGCTATGACCAGCCGGGCAAGGCGCAAGGCATCGCCGCGCTGACCGACCTCGCGCGCCATCCGGCAACGGCGCAATTCATCGCGACCAAGCTCGTCCGCCATTTCGTCGCCGATGCGCCACCGCGCGCATTGGTCGAGAAGCTGGCCCTGACATTCCGGCAGAGCGGCGGCGACCTGCCGAGCGTCTACCGTGCCCTGATCGAGGACGATGCCGCCTGGCGGGCGCCGACCAGCAAAATCCGCTCGCCGCAGGAGTTCCTGCTCGCGTCCTACCGCGCGCTCGGCCGCAAGCCCGATTTCGGCCAGATCATCGGCCCGGTCGGCGTGATGGGGCAGCCGTTCTGGCAGCCCTCCGGCCCCAATGGCTATGCCGACGACAATGCCGCTTGGGCATCGGCCGAGGGCCTCAAGACGCGTGTCGATGTTGCCGCCGGATGGGGGCGGCAGGCGGCCGGCTCGGTCGCCGATCCCCGCGTGCTGACCGAGGATGTCCTTGGGCCGCTGCTCTCGCCCGAGACGAAGCAGGCGGTGGCGCGGGCCGAGAGCAAGCCGCAGGCGATCGCGCTGCTGCTGATGTCGCCCGAATTCCAGCGGAGGTGACGCCGATGGTCGATCACGACGACGACGATTGCGAACGGATGACGCCGTCACGCCGCGCCATCCTTGGTGCGGCCGGCGCTCTCTTCGCCTGGTCCTTCGTGCCGAAATTCGCCTATGCGGCGGCAGGCTCGCGCGATCCGCGCTTCCTGCTGGTCATCCTGCGCGGCGCGCTCGATGGGCTCTCGGCCGTGCCGCCGATCGGCGATCCCGATTATGCCGGCCTGCGCGAAGGCATCGCGCTCGCCAAGGACGGGCCGGAGGCGGCGTTGCCGCTCGATGGCTTCTTCTACCTGCATCCGGCGATGCCCAACCTCGCGCGGCTCTACAAGCAGGGGCAGGCGACGGTCGTCCATGCCGCGGCGACCGGCTATCGCGAGCGCTCGCATTTCGACGGCCAGGACGTGCTGGAAAGCGGCCAGCCCGGGGCGGGCGCGACCCAGAGCGGCTGGCTCAACCGACTGATTGCCAACCTGCCGGCCGGCGAAGGCATCTCGCGCAAGGGCGTGCTCGGCGTCGGCGTCGTGCCGCCGCTGGTGGTGCGGGGCGATGCGCCGGTGCTGGGCTGGGCGCCGCCGCGCATGGCACGCGCCGGCAGCGACCTGACGATGCGGCTCGCCGATCTCTACGGCCAGCGCGATCCCGGATTGGCGCGAGCGTTGGCGCAGGCGATCGAGACCGAAGGGCTGGCGCAAAGGCGCGGCATGGCCGGCGAGCAGAAGGGCGGCGGTGGGCCGGATTCAGCCGAGGGCATGCGGCGCATCGCGGAAGGAGCCGCGGCGCTGGTCGGCGCCGATGACGGGCCGCGCATCGCGGCGCTCGCTTTCGAGGGTTGGGATACCCATGCGAACGAGGGCGGTGCCAAGGGCAGGCTGGCCAATCTGCTCGGCGGGCTCGACGGTGCCTTCGCCGCCTTCGAGCAAGGGCTCGGGCCGGTCTGGAAGGATACGGTGGTGATGGTCGCGACCGAGTTCGGGCGCACCGCGGCCGTCAACGGTACGACCGGGACCGACCATGGCACCGGCACGGTCGCCTTCCTCGTCGGCGGTGGGGTGAAGGGCGGGCGCGTCGTCGCCGACTGGCCGGGCCTGAAGTCCGAGCAGCTCTACCAGAGCCGCGACCTGAAGCCGACGACGGATATCCGGGCGGTCGCCAAGGGCGTGGTCTCGGAGCTCTTCGGGTTGTCCGGTCCCGTTCTGGCGGAGAAGGTGTTTCCGGAGACAGGGGATCTCAAGCCCGTGCAGGGGCTTGTGGTGTGAATCCTTCTCCCCTCGGGGGAGAAGGTGTCTGCGTAGCAGACGGATGAGGGCAGAACGGCCGGATTATAGGAAGAGGGCGCTTAGCGCCTCTTCCCTTATCCGTCAGCACTTTGTGCTGCCACATTCTCCGCCGAGGGGAGAAGGAAAGCTCAGGCCCAGGCGCGCTGCTTCAGCTTTTCCTCATAGGCGTCGATCTTCGTGCCCTTCTCCATGGTCAGGCCGATATCGTCGAGGCCGTTGAGCAGGCAGTGCTTGCGGAACGGGTCGATCTCGAAGGTGATCTCGCCGCCGTCGGGGCCCTTGATCGTCTGGCTCGCGAGGTCGATCGTCAGCGTCGCGTTGGAGCCGCGCTCGGCGTCGTCGAACAGCATGTCGAGCTGCTGGGGCGTGACCTTGATCGGCAGGATGCCGTTCTTGAAGCAGTTATTGTAGAAGATGTCGGCGAAGCTGGTGGAGATCACGCAGCGGATGCCGAAATCGAGCAGCGCCCAGGGCGCATGCTCGCGCGACGAGCCGCAGCCGAAATTATCGCCGGCGACAAGGATCTCGGCCTTGCGGTAGGCCGGCTGGTTCAGCACGAAATCGGGGTTCTCCGAGCCGTCGTCCTTGTAGCGCATCTCCGAGAACAGCGCGGTGCCGAGGCCGGTGCGCTTGATCGTCTTCAGGTACTGCTTGGGGATGATCATGTCGGTATCGACATTGACCACCTTCATGGGGGCGGGCGTTGAGGTCAGGGTGGTGAAGGGCTGCATGGCGGAAGCTCCGATGGGCCTTTTGGCGATGTTCTTGCTGATATGGCGGTGAAGTGTCTCAGAGCTGCGAGGTCAGCAGCTTGAAGCTGGCGAAGGTGAAGAAGGCGGCGAGGCAGGCCTCGGCCTTGCGGCGAATGCGGCGGTAGCCCGCGATCATCGATGCCGTCGAGAACAGCACGGCATAGAACTGGTTGATCGCGAGCGAGATCAGCATGCAGCCGCCGATGATGGCGTAGAGCACGACCGGCGGGGTGTCGGGCCGCAGGGCGAGCGCGATGATCGCCGTCCAGCTCAGGATCGCCTTGGGGTTGGTGATGTGCATGAGGTAGCCGCGCAGGAAGGTGCGGCGACCGGAGGCGGCAGCCTTGACCGGCGGCATCTCGGCCCGCATCGCCGAGCGCGCGGAACGCCAGGCGAGGAAGAGCAGGTAGAGGCCGCCGACGATCTTGATGGCGTAGAGCGCACCCGGATGGGCCACGATGATGCCGGTGACGCCGATCGCAGCCAGGATGCCCCATGTCAGGGAGCCCGCGGTGACGCCGAGCGCCAGGGTGGAGCCGGCGCTGCGTCCGCGCTCCATCGAGGTCGCCATGATCTGGAGATTGCTCGGACCGGGGCTTGCGACCGCCAGGAAGAAGGCCGAGTAGACGAGCATCAGGCCGGGCAGATTACGGATCAGTTCGTCCAGCATGGCCTAGCGCTCCGCCGCGGCTTCGATGGCTTCCATGTCATCGTCGGAGAAGCCGAAATGGTGGCCGATCTCGTGGATCATGACATGGCTGACGATCGCGCCGAGGCTCTCGTCATGTTCCGCCCAGTAATCGAGGATCGGGCGGCGGTAGAGATGGATGGTGTTGGGCATCTGGCCGGTCTGCGGCGCATAGCCCTGCTGCGGCAGGCCGACGCCGCTGAACAGGCCGAGCAGGTCGAACGGGCTCTCCGCCTCCAGCTCCTTCAGCACGTCGTCCTCGGGAAACTCGGTGACGTTGAAGATCACGTCCGAGCAGAGCGCGCGGAATTCCTCCGGCAGGCGGTCGAAGGCGGCTTGCGCCAAGACCTCGAACGCATCCCGCGACGGCGCCTTGACGCCGTCCCAGTCGATCTCGGTTGTTTTCGCGACCCTGGCGTCCACGCCCTTGCCCATCACCAGAATTTCAGTTGGTGGCCGAGCCACCAGGCCAGCACGATGACGCCGAGGAGCGAGAGGGAACGGCCGATACGCCGGCCCCAGAGCTCGACCTTGTCGCCCTCGGGCGCGTCGGCGCCCGAGAAATGATCGGCCGCCCGGCCCATCGAGGAGCCGAGCAGGCTTTCGCTGTCGCGCTTGACCCGGTCCAGCGCCGCCTTGGATTCGGCGGCGCGGCCGGCTTCGCGGGGATCGTTCGACATGGTGAGCTCCCCGCCTGCTTGCGTCAGCCCAGCGTACGGACGTCGATGAAGCGGCCGGTGAGGGCCGCCGCCGCCGCCATCGCCGGCGAGACGAGATGCGTGCGGCCGCGATAGCCCTGGCGACCCTCGAAATTGCGGTTCGAGGTCGAGGCTGCGCGCTGGCCGGGCTTGAGCTGGTCCGGGTTCATGCCCAGGCACATCGAGCAGCCGGGCTCGCGCCATTCGAAGCCGGCGGCGATGAAGATCTTGTCGAGACCCTCGGCCTCGGCCTGTTCCTTCACCAGGCCGGAGCCGGGAACGATCATGCCGTAGTCGAGGCTCTCATGGAGCTTCTTGCCCTCGACGATCTTCGCGACGGTGCGCAGGTCCTCGATGCGGCCATTGGTGCAGGAGCCGATCCAGATCACGTCGAGCGGGATGTCGGTGATCTTTGTGCCGGCGGTCAGGCCCATGTACTCGAGCGCACGCTTCTTCGAGGCGCGCTTGACCTCGTCCGCGATCAGCTCCGGGTCCGGAACCGCGCCGGTGACCGAGATGACGTCCTCAGGCGAGGTGCCCCAGGAGACGATCGGCGGCAGGTTGCCGGCGTCGAGACGGACGACGCGATCGAAATGCGCGCCCTCGTCGGTGCGCAGCGTTTCCCAGTAGCGCACGGCGGCATCCCAGGCGTCGCCTTGCGGCGCCTTCGGGCGGCCCTTGAGGTAGCTGAAAGCCTTCTCGTCCGGCGCGACCATGCCAGCGCGGGCGCCGCCCTCGATCGACATGTTGCAGACCGTCATGCGGCCTTCCATGGTCAGGCCGCGGATGGCCTCCCCGGCATATTCGATCACCGAGCCGGTGCCGCCGGCGGTGCCGATCTCGCCGATGATGGCGAGCGTGATGTCCTTGGCGCCGACGCCGGGCGCAGGCGTGCCGTCCACCTGGACGAGCATGTTCATCGCCTTCTTCTGGATCAGCGTCTGGGTGGCGAGCACATGCTCGACCTCCGAGGTGCCGATGCCGTGGGCCAGCGCACCGAAGGCGCCATGCGTCGAGGTGTGGCTGTCGCCGCAGACGATCGTGGTGCCGGGCAGAGTGAAGCCCTGCTCGGGGCCGACGATGTGGACGATGCCCTGGCGCTTGTCGAGCTCGTTGAAATACTCGACGCCGAAGTCGCGGGCGTTCCTGGCGAGCGCCTCGACCTGGATGCGGCTTTCCTCTTCGGCGATGCCCTTGGTGCGGTCGGTCGTCGGGATGTTGTGGTCGACGACGGCGAGCGTTTTCTCGGGCGCGCGGACCTTGCGGCCGGTCATGCGCAGGCCCTCGAAGGCCTGCGGCTCGTCACCTCATGGACGAGGTGGCGGTCGATATAGAGCAGGCAGGTGCCGTCATCCTGCCGGTCGACGACATGGTCGTCGAAGATCTTGTCGTAGAGCGTCTGGGGGCCCTTGGTCGCAGTCATGGCTTGGTCTCGGTTTTCTGAAATCTGTTTGGGAGATGATGCACCGGCTCGCTTTGGGCCGGCACGCAAAACGGTTCGCCTGTCGCCGGCCGCGCGGAAGCGGCCGGTCTCAGGCGCCGGTAAGGCCTGCGGCAATGGAGGCGGTAAAGCGGCCGAAAAAGCGCCAGGGCAGCCGGGCATGGTCATGCAGCGCGACAAAGTCCTGCGTCGTCGGCAGGGGGGGCAGATGGCCCTCTCCCTGGACGGCGCAGAAGCGCTGCATAGGATGCTCACACGGCGACATGGCTACTGTTTAGCAGTTCCAATCAAGACGGACAATCCGATGCCGTTGCAGCCGCGCCATCAGCGTGACGCAGAGGTATCGACGCTGACGACCACGGACATGCCGGGCGCCAGCCGCTCGGCGAGGGGCTGGCCGGGGTCGACGGCGATGCGCACCGGCACGCGCTGCGCGATCTTGATGAAGTTGCCGGTGGCGTTGTCGGGCCGGATGACGCTGAATTCGGAGCCGGCCGCCGGCGAGAAGCGCTCGATCGTCCCGGTCAGGCGGGCATGGCGCAGCGCATCGACGGTGAAGCTCACCGGCTGGCCGGTGCGCATGCCGGCAAGCTGCGTCTCCTTGAAATTGGCGATGACCCAGACCTGGTTCGGCACCAGCGCCATCAATTGCGTGCCGGCCGAGACATATTGGCCGAGCCGGGCCTGGACCTCGCCCAGCCGGCCGTCCTGCGGGGCGGTGATGCGGGTGTTGCTCAGGTCGATCTCGGCGAGATGGACCGCGGCCTCCGCGCCTTCCACGGCGGCGACCAGCGACTGGCGGTTGACGATCGCGGTCTGGACGTCCTGGCGGGCGACATCGACGGCGGCATTGGTCGCGGTGATCGCGGCGCGCGCCTGGTCGAGCGCCTGCTGGCTCTGGTCGGTCGAGGTCTGGCTGACGACGCCGCGCTCGCGCAGCGGCTCGATGCGGCCCCAGTTCGCCTCGGCGGTGCGGAGCGCCGCCTCGGCGCTGGCGACATTGGCGACGGCGGCGCGCAGGCGCGCTTCGGCGGCTGCGCGCGACTGGTCGGAGTTGGCGAGTGCGGCGCGCTGGGCGGCGAGGCCGGCGCGCGCCTGCTCCAGCTTCTGGGCGAAGATGCGGTCATCGATGCGCAGGAGTAGGTCGCCGCGCTTCACGGCGGCGAAATCCTGCACCGGAACGTCCGCGACATAGCCGGCGAGCTGCGGCGCGATCACGGTGACCTGACCGCGGACATAGGCGTTCTCGGTCACCTCGACGGCGCTGGCGAAGGGCGGCAGCCGCCAGGCGTAGAGGATCACCGCGAGGCCGATGAGGCCGATGGCGAGCGCGACATAGGTCGAGACGGAGCGGAGGATGCGGGTCATGGCGGGGCTGGACGGTCAGGAAGCTGGTTGAGCGGTGGGAGAGGCGGCCCGCTTGCGCAGTTGCAGATAAGCGAGGTGGGCGAGGAGGCCGAGCAGCGCGAGGCCGGCGATGGCCGAGATAAGCATGAAGGCGTCGTTATAGGCGAGGACGATGGCCTCCTGAGAGGCCCGCTGCGTGAGCAGCGTCACGCCTTCCGCCCGCAGCAGCGTGGGGTCGGTCAGGACATGGCTATAGATGCCGCCAAACTGGTTGACGCGCTGGGCGAAGAACGGGTCGGACAGGACGAAATGCTCGGCCAGCACGTTGAAGTGGAACGTGGTGCGCAGCGTGATGAAACTGCCGAAGACGGCCGAGCCGAGCAGGCCGCCGATGCTCTGCGTGAACAGGAAGACGGTGATGAAGCTGAGGATGTAGATGGGGCCGCGGGCGATCGCGCCGCCCATGCCTTGCGCCATCGCAGCCGGCAGGAAGAGCCCGGAACCATAGGCGACCAGCGCCTGGCTGAACCAGATGTCGTGTGGCCGGGTCTGGCTGGTGGCGCCACTGTCGAGCCAGGCGCCGAGCGCGACGCAGGCGAGCGCCGTGCCGTAGAACCAGTTCTCGCGGCCGGGCCGCAGCAGCAGCGCGCAGGTGACGCCGCCGGCCAGGATCGCGCAGAGGATCACGCCGTAGAGCGACAGGGTCTGCTCGTTCTGGATGCCGAGCGCCTGGAAGAAATTGGAGGCGCCGACGGTCTGCTCCGCGAGCACGACGCGCATCAGCAGCAGCGCGCCGGCGAAGTGCAGCGTCGTCGGGCTGGTCAGCCAGCGGATATCGATGAGCGGGCTGTCGCGGTGCAACTCGATGATCACGGCCAGCGTCAGGCAGAGGACGGCGGCGGCGAAGAGCCAGCCCAGCCAGGGCGCCTCGAACCACCAGTAGATCCGGCCGAGGCTGAGCGCGACCGCGATCGCGCCGAAGCCGATCGCAATCAGGATGTAGCTGGCGATATCGCGCGGGCCGATGCATTTGACGCGCGGCGGCGTGGTCAGCGGCAAGGCGAAGACGAAGCCGAAGGCGACCATGGCGAGGCCCATCTCGAACAGGGTCAGGCCATGGAAGCCGCCGAGATCGAGCAGCCAGGGCGAGATCAGGCGCGTCACGGGGATGCCGAGCGTTGTGTTGGTCAGTGCCAGCGACAGGCCGACGGTGAGCTTCTTCTGCGGCGGCAGCGGCTCGATCATGTAGAAGAAGGCGAGCGAGGACATCGGCGCCGCCGCCATGCCGCTCATGAAGCGCACGATCACGGCCGAGGGCAGGTCGTGGACGAAGGTGAGGTTCAGGAAGGCGGCGAGCACGAAGCCGGCGAGACTCATCTCGGCGAAGTTGCGCAGGCCGTACTGCATCCGGATCTTGATCAGGGCGATCGAGAGCGAGACGTTCGGCGCCATATAGGCGGCGATCAGCCAGTTGGTCTCGGCGAGCGTGGCGCCGAGTTCGCCCTGGATCTGGTAGACGTTGGTGTTGACCAGATTTGCGCCGATCTGCTGGGTCATCGCGAGCGTGACCGAAGCCAGCATGTAGGCCAGCGCACGGGCAGGCGGCATCGTCAGCCCGGTTGGGGCCGGCGGCGGTGCCACAGGCGTGGCGGAGGTTTCCGACGTGCTCACGGGGTGGCGCTCCGGCCTGCCGCGATATTGCGCGAGGTGCGGCGCAGGACGTCAAGTGCCGCTTCCAGCTCCTCGGGCGTAATGCCCTGCAGGATGCCGGCGCGCAGCTCGGCCAGAAAATCCAGAATATCCTGAGCCTGAGCGCGGGCCGCCTCGGTCAGGAAGACGCGGCGCGCGCGCCGGTCGCCTTCGACGGCACGGCGCTCGATCATGCCGTTGCGCTCCAGCCCGTCGAGGAGCCGGACCAGCGTTGGCTGCTCGATGTCGAGCAGGCCGGCGAGATCGGACTGGATCGGACCGTCTGCCTTGGCGAGTTCCATCAGCAGGCGAGCCCGCGACAGCGTCAGGCCCATGTTGCGGGCCCGGTCATCGACGAGCGCTTTCAGCTTGCGGTTGACGGCGGCAAGCTCGCCGGTGAACGCGGCCTGAAGCTGGGGAAGATCCATCGTGTCAACATAGATAGTATGCTAATGATTGTCATGCTTATATGCGCGTCAGATGCATGGCAAGGCAAATATCGTTATTTCGATATGCGTTTTATGAATGGCTGCGGCTGGCCATGAGCAACAAAAAAACGCGGCCCCGAAGGACCGCGTTCTGATCTCTTGCGCTGAGGCGTTCGGCTTACTTGCCGGCGCCCTTCTGGCCCTTGGCGGGCTTGGCATCGACGCGCTCGGCGATGCGGGCCGACTTGCCGCGACGATCACGCAGGTAATACAGCTTGGCGCGACGCACCTTGCCCTTGCGGATGACCTTGATCGAGTCGAGGTTCGGCGAGAACAGCGGGAAGACGCGCTCGACGCCCTCGCCATAGGAAATCTTGCGGACGGTGAAGCTCTGGTTGAGGCCGCCGCCGTTGCGGGCGATCACGACGCCTTCATAGGCCTGGACGCGGCTACGCTCGCCTTCCTTGACCTTGACGTTGACCTGCACGGTGTCGCCGGGCTGGAAGGCGGGAATGGCCTTGCCTTCGCTCAGCTTGGCAATCTGCTCGGCGTCGAGCTGTTCGATGATGTTCATGGTTCTCTCCATGGCCGTTGTCGCGTGTGTTCACGCGGGCGTTACGGCGCGCTGTTTTCAGTTGAGTGCGGGGCCATACAGGAGCTGGTGGCGTTTGTCGAGCGGCAAACCCGGCTTGTTGGCCACGCTGCCGGCATGCATAGCCTGTACGGAAGCGACATGCCACCGGACGAGATGCCATGACCGACCCCGTTATCAAGACCGCCCTCGTGACCGGCGCCGCGCGCGGCATCGGCCTCGCCACCGCCAAGCGCTTCCTCGCCGAAGGCTGGCAGGTCGGCCTGCTCGACATCGACGGGGCAGGGCTCCAGCGCGCGGCGGCCGAGATCGCCACACCCGAGCGGGTGCTGGTGCTGACCTGCGACGTGGCGATGCCGGGGCAGCTCGAATCGGCCTTCGCCGGCATGGCCAAGCGCTTCGGGCGGCTCGATGCCCTCGTCAACAATGCAGGCACGGCCGTGTTCAAGCCGCTGCTGGAGACCACCCATGACGAATGGCAACGGGTGATGGCGGTGAATCTCACCGGCCCGTTCCTGGCGACGCAGCTCGCCGCCCGGGCGATGGCCGACAATGGCGGCGGCGCCGTCGTCAACATCACCTCGATCTCGGGCCTGCGCGCCTCGACGCTGCGCGTCGCCTACGGCACCTCGAAAGCCGCGCTCGCCCATCTCACCAAACAGCAGGCGGTCGAGCTCGCAGGGCTCGGCATCCGCGTCAACGCGGTCGCGCCGGGGCCGGTCGAGACGGCGATGGCCAAGGCGGTGCACAGCCCGGAGATCCGGGCGGATTATCGCGATGCGGTCCCGCTTGGCCGCTACGGGCTGGAGGAAGAACTGGCCGAGGCGATTTTCTTCCTCTGCTCGGACCGGTCGACCTACATCACCGGGCAGGTCCTGGCCGTCGATGGCGGTTTCGACGCGGCTGGCATCGGGCTCGCCACGCTGCGCGGCGAGCGGCGCAATCTTTAAACGCCGCCGTCATTCCGGGGCAGGCCGCAGGCCTGAGCCCGGAATCCAGAGCCAATGCCGTTTTGAACCGAAGCGGAGACCTAACCGCGCTTTTCCGGAAGCGGTATCGGTTCTGGGTTCCGGGCTCTTCGCTGACGCGAAGCCCCGGAATGACGGTGCGGTTCTGTCTAGGGCAACCGTTCCTGGAAGGTGGTCGCTAACCCATAGCCTCGCGCTTTTTCAGCAGTTCGTTGAGCATATCCTGCTGCTCGTTCAGCCGGTTCGCGAGCGCCTCTTCGACCGCGGCGCCGGAGGCTCCCGTCGCCTGCTCCATCAGTTCGGAAATATTGCGCCTGAGGAGGGCGATGCGTTCGTCCAGCTCCATCTGCGAGGCATTCTCGGACATCGGCTGTCTCCATGCTCCATCTCGGCCGCAGCGGCGGCCCGCCCATAGAATGTCCGGCGATCCTCCAAGTTCCCCGGCTTTGGAGAGGCAGGGAGCGTGAACGGGCCGGCCTTGCTTCTCGTGCGCGGCAGCCAGGCGGAAACCCGATGAAACCACAGCTTCCGGCGGCGGGATAGCCGTACCGGCAACGCTGCCGGCGGCAATGGTAGGGCCGGTTTCGCGCCGCTGTTCCGCCTACGCCGACAAAGCGCTTGCGTCCGCCGCGGATCGGCGCGAACCTCCGCCCAACTGCCTCTCCGACGGCCGCCCGACCCTGTCGGGCCCGAGCGACCGCCGCCCATCCGGCGTGAGCGCATTCGCTGTTCCCGCCGGCTTCCACCGCGCCGGAGCCGGGGCCGCTCGAACCTCTCCTCCATCGCGGCCAGCCCCGAAGGAGGAAGCCATGCCCGCATCGGCCCAGAACGGAGTCTCCGCAAACGGCACCCGACGCGCGGGGCCGCGATGCATCGCGATCGTCGGCCCCTTCCAGAGCGGCAAGACCACGCTGCTTGAGAGCATCCTGATGCGATGCGGGGCGCTCTCCCGCACCGGTACGGTCAAGGGCGGCAACACGGTGGGCGACGCGGCGCCGGAAGCCCGTGCCCACCAGATGAGCACCGAGCCGACGGTCGCGACCGTCGATTTCCTCGGCGATACCTTCCATTTCATCGACTGCCCCGGCTCGGTCGAGTTCCTGCACGAGATGCGCCATGTGCTGCCGGCGGTGGATGCCGCTGTCGTCGTCTGCGAGGCGGATGACCGCAAGGCGCCGGCACTGGAGCTCGTCCTGCGCGAGCTGGAGGAGGCGGATATCCCGCGCTTCCTGTTCCTCAACAAGATCGACACGGCCTCGCGCCGGGTGCGCGAGACGCTCGGCATCCTGCAGCGGGCGTCGCGGACGCCGCTGTTGCTGCGCCAGATCCCGATCTGGCAGAAGGGCATCGCGGTCGGTTTCATCGACCTCGCCCTGGAACGGGCCTTCATCTACCGCGAGCATGCGCCGAGCGAGATCGTCCCGCTGGCGGTCGACGAGACCGGCCGCGAGAAGGAAGCACGCTTCTCGATGCTGGAGCGGCTCGCCGATTACGACGACGAGCTGATGGAGGAGCTGCTGGGCGACATGGAGCCGCCGCGCGACCGCGTCTTCGACGATCTCGCCCGCGAGTTGCAGCATCGCCATGTCGTGCCGGTGCTGATCGGCGCCGCCGAGCGCGGTAACGGCGTGACCCGTCTGCTCAAGGCGCTCCGGCACGAGGCGCCCGGCCTCGCGGAGACGCGTGGACGGGCCGGCATTCTCCCCGAAGGCCCGCCGCTCGCCCAGGTGATGAAGACCTGGCATTCGAGCCAGGGCGGCAAGGTCTCGCTGGCCCGGGTGATGCGCGGGCGGCTGGCAGAGGGCGATGTCGTGACCTCGTCCAGCGGTACCGAAGCCCGTATCGCCGGGGTACTGACGCTGAAGGGGGCAGAGCAGAGCCGCAAGCCGGCGGCGGAGGAAGGTGAGGTCGCCGGCTTCGCCAAGCTCGACGGCATCGCGACGGGCGAAGCCTTCATGCTCGGCAAGATGCGGGCGAGCGTGGTCAGCGCGGTCGCGCCGCCCGAGGCTGTTCACGCCTTCGCCATCGCGGTGAAGGACCGCAAGGACGATGTCAGGCTGGCGGCGGCGCTGCAGCGCCTGACCGAGGAGGATACGGCGCTTGCGGTGACGCAGGTGCCGGAGCTCGGCGAGACCCGTCTGTCCGGCCAGGGCGAGATGCATCTGCGCGTCGCGCTCGAGAAGCTCGCCGGCCGCTACGGCGTGACGGTGACGAACAGGACGCCGCAGGTCGGCTATCGCGAGACGATCCGCGGACAGGCCGGGGCCCGCGGCCGGCATCGCAAACAGAGCGGCGGGCACGGCCAGTATGGCGACGTGGTGATCGAGGTCGGGCCGCTGGGGCGCGGGGAGGGCATCCAGTTCATCGACAAGATCACGGGCGGCGTCGTGCCGCGCCAGTATATCGGCTCGGTCGAGGCCGGCATGCGCGACTTCTGCGAGAAGGGGCCGCTCGGCTTCCCGATCGTCGACGTGGCGGTGGCGCTGACGGACGGCTCCTATCACACCGTCGATTCCTCGGACATGGCGTTCCGGCAGGCGGCGCGGCTGGCGATGAGTGAGGCGATGCCGCAGGCGAAGCCGGTGCTGCTCGAACCGATCCTCTCCGTCGATGTGGTCATCCCCTCCGAGGCGATGTCGCGAGCCTCGGCCCTGATCTCAGCCCGGCGCGGGCAGATTCTCGGCTACGACACCCGCCCCGGCTGGCGCGGCTGGGACCAGATCAAGGCGCTGGTACCGGAAGCCGAGATGACCGGGCTGATCGTCGAATTGCGCTCGGCCACATCGGGCGTCGGTTCGTTCAGCGCGCGCTTCGACCATCTGGCGGAACTTGCCGGCAAGCCGGCCGAGGCCGTGGTATCCGCCCAGGCGCTTGCCCTCGCGCAGGCGCGCTGAGCCATCCTGCAAGCCTCCCTTCCCCGCCGGGAGCCGTCATTCGGCTCCCGGTTCGGGCTTGATTTCGTGCTGCGCCAACTGTTTAGATGTGAACATTCTACGGTTGACGGCGGCTGGCGCTTGCGCTGCGAGCCGCTGTTCCGCACTGTACGATCATGAAAATGCACCGGAACCCGCTTTCCAGAGCGGCCAACCGGGCGAGAGGGAGGGAAGAATGACCGCAACCGGCGCCACGCAGGCCAGGAACACCTCTCGCCCCTGGCTTGCGCATTATCCGCCGGCCGTTCCGCCGGAGCTCGACGAGGCGAAGATCGGGACGCTTGCCGACCTGATCGGCTCGGCTTGCTCGACCTATGCCAACCGTCCGGCCTTCGAGAGCTTCGGCAAGACCATCACCTTCGCCGAGACGCGCCAGGCCGCGGAGGCCTTCGCCGGCTGGCTGCAGGCCAAGGGCTTGAAGAAGGGCGATCGCGTCGCCCTGATGATGCCGAACATCCTGGCCTATCCGGCTGCGATCTTTGGCGTGCTGCTCGGCGGCTTCACCGTCGTCAACGTCAATCCGCTCTATACGGCGCGCGAGCTGACGCATCAGATCAACGATGCCGGGGCGCGCGTGCTCGTGGTGATCGAGAATTTCGCCCATGTCGTCGAGGAGGCGAAGCCGAACCTGAAGCTCGACGCCATCGTCGTCGCCACGGCCGGCGACCTGATGGGCTTCAAGGGCAAGATCGTCAATTTCGTCGCGCGCCGCATCAAGAAGGTGGTGAAACCCTACAACCTGCCGGGTTCCGTGGCCTTCCAGCAGGTTCTGCTGGGCGGCGCCCGGATGGCGCCGGTGACGGTCGCGCCGGAGGACGTCGCCTTCCTGCAGTATACCGGCGGGACGACGGGCGTCGCCAAGGGCGCGACGCTGACGCATCGCAACGTCGCCGCCAATGTCCAGCAGGCCGGCTTCTGGCTGGAATGGGTGCTGGAGCCGCCGCTCGGCCGCAGCGACTACCAGCATGTCATGGTGACGGCGCTGCCGCTCTACCACATCTTCGCGCTGACCTGCTGCTGCATGTTCATGCTGCGCATCGGCGCCAAGAGCCTGCTGATCGCCAATCCCCGCGACATTCCCGGCTTCATCAAGACGCTGAAGGCGAGCCGCTTCACGCTCTTCTCCGGGGTCAACACGCTTTATAACGCGCTCGCCAACCATCCCGAGATCAGGCAAGTCGACTTCTCCGAGATGCGCTTCGCGGTGGCCGGCGGCATGGCGACGCAGGCCGCGGTCGCCAAGCAGTGGAAGGCGGTGACCGGGCGCCCGATCATCGAGGGCTACGGCCTGTCGGAGACCTCGCCGATCGCCACGATCAACCGGCCCGACATGACCGAGTTCAGCGGCACGATCGGCTATCCGATTCCCTCGACCGAGATCGCGATCCGCGACGCCGAGGGCAACGACATGCCGCTCGGCGAGGCCGGCGAGATCTGCATCCGCGGGCCGCAGGTGATGGCCGGCTACTGGAACCGCCCGGACGAGACCGCCAAGGCGATGACATCGGACGGTTATTTCCGCAGCGGCGATGTCGGCGTCATGCTGCCGGACGGGCAGGTCAAGGTCGTCGACCGGATGAAGGACATGGTCCTGGTCTCCGGCTTCAACGTCTATCCGAACGAGGTGGAGGACGTGCTGGCCTCGCATCCCGGCGTGCTGGAATCGGCGGTGATCGGTCTGCCGGACGAGCATTCGGGCGAGGCGGTCACCGCCTTCGTCGTGCGCAAGGACCCGACCCTGACGACGGATGCGCTGCGGGCCTACTGCAAGGAGAACCTGACCGGCTACAAGGTGCCCAGGCAGATCTTCTTCCGCGAGAGCCTGCCGAAGACCAATGTCGGCAAGGTGTTGCGCCGGGCGCTGCGCGAGGAGGTCGTCGCCAAGCGCTGACTGCCTCAAGAACTCCGGAGCCCTCATCCTGAGGAGCCGCGTTAGCGGCGTCTCGAAGGATGCTCCAGATGGTTCCGAAGCCTCCTGAAGCATCCTTCGAGACGCCATTCTCAAGGGAATGGCTCCTCAGGATGAGGGCTGGAGGAGCAAGTTATCTGCTGGGGCGACGGTCGACAGGCGGGCGGGCATCGTGTCATCTCTTGTCGGCTTTCGCAGGGACGGGTGACCGCCCCCGCGCCGCCGGAGATCATCGCTGCTTGCCCCACCGCCTCGTCGAACTGCCGCTGCTGCGCCGCTTGAAACCCGGCCTCCATGTCCATGAGGAGGAGGCGCTGAATGCCGAGCCGGCGCTCGCGCTGCTGGGCGAGCCGATCACGCCGGTCGATTCCTTCTTCATCCGCAATAACGGCCATCTGCCGGAGATCGACGACGACAGCGCCTGGACGCTGACGATCGATGGCGAGGTCGAGCGCCCGGCCGTCTGGACCGTCGAAGGACTGCGCCAGCGCTTCGAGACCGTCACCCTCACCGCCGTCCTGGAATGCGCCGGCAATGGCCGCTCGTGCTTCTCGCCGGCGACGGACGGCCTGCAATGGCGGCTCGGCGCCGTCGGCTGCGCGCGCTGGACCGGGGTCAGGCTGGCGGATGTGCTGGAGCATGCCGGCCCGAGGCCGAGCGCGATCTATACCGCGCATTACGCGCCGGACCGTCAGATCGGCAAGCCGGAGAAGGCGGCGCTCTCGCGCGGCTTGCCGATGGCCAAGGCGGTGGCGCCGGAAACCCTGATCGCCTTCGCCATGAATGGCGAGCCCTTGCCGCGCCTGCATGGCGGGCCCTTGCGTATCGTCGCGCCGGGCTATCCCGGCTCGGCCTGGCAGAAATGGCTCGACCGGATCAGCCTGCGCACTGTCGAACATGACGGCGAGAAGATGCGCGGGACGGATTATCGGATGCCGATCCGACCGGTGCGCCCTGGCGAGTCGCTCGATCCATCGAATTTCGCTGTGATCACCGACATGCCGGTGAAATCGTTGATCACGGCACCGCTCGACGGCTTCGTGGTGCAGCAGGGCGAGCGATTGACGGTCGCGGGCTTTGCCTGGAGTGGCGCCGTTCCGCTGGAATCGGTCGCAGTTTCCGGGGATGGCGGCGAGAGCTGGAGCGATGTCGAGTTGCAGGCCGGTGAGGGGCGCTTCGCCTGGCAGCGCTTCGAGACGGAGATCGTCGTCGGACAGCCCGGACCGTTCGTCGTCATGGCACGGGCGCGCGATGCCGAGGGCGGCATTCAACCGTTGGAGCCGGTCTGGAACCCGCGCGGATACTGCAACAATCAGGTCCAGCGCGTGCGTGGCTCGGTCGTCGCGTGACGCTTTGAACCTTTTGGCGGGTTGCTGCGTCTAAGAAGTGGGTCTGCCATTCCGGGCATGGCTCTGCCGCCTCGGTCACTCCTCCTCCCATCGGCGACCGAGGCGGCTATTCTCTCCAGATGACGCGCTCAGGCCGCGAGAAGCGCCTTGCCGTCGGCGGCGTGGCCCGTCACCGGCACGATCTCGCCCGGCGCGACGTCTCTCGCGAAGCGAACCAGCGTGAAATCCTCGGCGCGGCCGGTATTACCGCGTTCGGTCAGCACGCTGAGCGGACGGCCGATGCGTTCCGTGAGATGGCGGGCCTGCGCGGCGCTTGCCGCTGCGCGCAGCCGCGCGGCACGCTCGGAGACGATCTCTCCCGAAAGCTGCGGCATCCGCGCGGCCGGCGTGCCGGGGCGGGCCGAATAGGGGAAGACGTGGACGAAGCTCAGGCCGCAGGCTTCGACGAGATCGAGTGAGCGGGCGAACATCGCCTCGTCTTCGGTCGGAAAGCCGGCGATGAGATCGGCACCGAAGACGATGTCCGGGCGCAATTCGCGTATTTCCGCGCAGAAGCGGATGGCGTCGTCGCGTGTATGCCGGCGCTTCATGCGCTTGAGGATGAGATCGTCGCCGGCCTGCAGCGAGAGATGCAGATGCGGCATCAGGCGGGTCTCGGTCGCGAGCAGGTCGCGCAAACTGTCGTCGACCTCGACCGCGTCGATCGAGGAGAGGCGCAGGCGCGGCAGATCGGGCAAGGCATACAGGATCGCTCCGGTGAGCGCGCCCAGCGTCGGCTCCTCGGGCAGGTCGCGGCCATAGCTGGTGAGGTCGACGCCGGTCAGCACGATCTCGCGGGCGCCGGCTTCCAGCAGGGTACGGCATTGCGCGACGACATCGGCGATGGCGAGCGAGCGCGAATTGCCGCGCCCGAACGGGATGACGCAGAAGGTGCAGCGATGGTCGCAGCCGTTCTGGACCTGGACGAAACCGCGCGTATGGCCAGCGAAGCGGCCGGTGACCGGCGCGCGCATGGCGGTGCGGACCATGATGTCGCCGACATCGAGCTTGTCGGTGGTAGTCGTGTCGGGATGGCCGAGGCTGTTGGAGCGTGCGAGCGCAGCCCAGTTCTCGCGCCGCAGCTTCTCGTCATTGCCGAGGACGCGGTCGACTTCGGGCATAGCGGCGAAACGGGCGGGCTCGATCTGCGCGGCGCAACCGGTGACGATCACGGGCCGGTTCGGCTGCTCGCGCTTGAGGCGGCGCACGGCCTGGCGCGCCTGCCGGGTCGCCTCGGCGGTGACGGCGCAGGAATTGACGATCGCGACTTCCTTCAGCCCGGCGGCTTCCGCCTGGAGCCTCAGCGCCTCGCTCTCGACGATGTTGAGGCGGCAGCCGAAGATGACGACTTCCAGCGTCATAAGGTCTGGCCCTCAGGCCGCGCTCGAAAACAACGCCGGGTCGAGCGTGCCTTCCCATTCGAATTCGACCGGGCCGGTCATCAGGACATGGCCGTCGCGCTCGCGCCATTCGATGGCGAGGTCGCCGCCGGGCAGGCTGACGGTTGCCTTGCGGGCGGTGAGCTCGCGGCGCACGCCCGCGACCAGCGCCGCGCAGGCACCGGAGCCGCAGGCCTGGGTGATGCCGGCGCCGCGCTCCCAGACACGCAGCACGATATGATCGGGCGCCTTCACCGCGGCGAGCTCGATATTGGCGCGATCGGGGAAGATCGGGTGGTTCTCAAGCAGAGGGCCGATCTGCTCGAGATTGTAGGCATAGGGGTCGGTGACGAAGAAGACCGCGTGCGGATTGCCCATGTTGACGGCGCAGGGCGTGTGCAGGATCGGGTTGTCGATCGGCCCGATCTGGAGCTCGAAGCGGCTGGTGTCCTCGAAGGGCTCGGCCAGGGGAATCTGGTCCCAGGCGAGACGCGGCGCACCCATGTCGACGGTGAAGAGCGTGTCGCCCTCGCGCACCGCCGGCAGCAGCCCGGCCTTGGTCTGGAGCGTAAGGCGGGTCTTGGCGGCATCGCCCATCTGCGGATCGGCGATCATCGCCCAGGCGACGCAGCGCGTGCCGTTGCCGCAGGCGCCGGCTTCCGACCCGTCGGTGTTGTAGATGCGCACGAAGGCGTCGGTGCCGGGCGTCGCCGCATCGTGAAGGACCATGAGCTGGTCGAAGCGGGCGCGCGGCTCGGATGCGATGGCGCGGGCCTCGTTCTCGCTGACGACATGCTTGCTGCCGCGCAGGTCCAGCACCGTGATCTGGTTGCCGAGCCCGTTCATCTTCAGGAACCGGCGATTGGCCAGAGCGTTCATTTGGTCACACGTCCCATGAATAAGGGGTCTATGACGGAGGCGACGTGAAAAAGCCACCCTCGTCCCCGTTCCCTAGGAGAAGGTGGACATTCTATGTTGCGCCGCAAGGGCGCGAATCGCGTGAAACTCGAAGGCCGTGACGATGCGTGATTCTCGGCAGTATTCCCTGATCTATATTCTGGCGCTCCTGGCGAGCCTGCCGAACGGAATGGCCTTCGCACAGACGCGCGTGGCGCCTCCGCCCGCGGTCGAATCCGCACCTCTCGCACCACCGCCCGGCGCCAGTCCCGCACAGATGCCCTCGGCACCGGCGCAGACGCCGCCCGTGCCCGTGCCGGATTCTCAGTCGGGGCCGCAGCCGGTTCAGCCGGCGCCGCCACCGCCGAATCCGGTGGTGCCGCAGCCTGTGCAACCCGCGCCAACCCTGCCGGGACCGGCCGAGCCGCAGCCGGTGCAGCCGCCGCCGACCCTGCCGCCTCCGGGACAGCCCTTGCCCGCGCCACCCGCCCAGCAGCAGACCGGCGTGCCCGATCCCAATGCGACGCTCGCCGGCAAGCGCGGGGATTCCAGCGATATCGACGAGGTTGCGCTGGTCGCCAAGCCCGTTCTCGCGCTGTCGGGGCAGGCGACCTGGGACCAGGGTTTCCAGAAGCTCTCGGAAAGCTTCAACATCCTGCGCGCGGAAGCGCAGAAGGCGGGCCTGCCGGTCGCGGGCCGGCCCCTGTCGCTCTTCGTCGAGACGACGGATGACGGTTTCCGCTTCGAAGCCATGTTGCCGGTTGCGCCATCGGCCGGGGGGCAGGTTCCTGCCTTCGGTCCGGGCATCCGGCTTGGCGCCTCACCGGCGGGGCGGGCGCTGCGTTTCCTGCACGTTGCGCCCTACGATGATATCGATTCCACTTACGAGACGATCACGGCCTATCTCGAAGCCAAGAGCATCGCCGTGAAGGACGCCTTCCTCGAGGAATACGTCAGCGACCTCCGGGACCCCGGCGATCCGAACCTCGAGATCAACGTCTACGTTCAGCCGAAGTAGCGAGCGTCATGCTCGGGCCTGACCCGAGCATCTCATGACGATCGAGGCTCCCTGCGCCTCGCTTTAAAGAGATTCTCGGGTCTGCGCTTAGCTTCGCCCGAGAATGACGGTTGCGGATTTCGCTCACACGCTCCAGCTCAAGCCCGGCCGCATCGGCCTGAAGCGCTCTTCCGGCAGGCCGACTTCGGCGAGCGCCACCTTCAGCGCTTCGGGCGGGCGCTCGACGCCCTCGTCGGTGAGCTGGAACGTGCCCCAGTGATGGCCGATCGCCTGCTGCGCGCGCAGCGCCAGCATGACCTTCACCGCCTCGTCCGGGTTCATGTGGTTGTCCGACATGAACCAGCGCGGCTCGTAGGCGCCGATCGGCAGCACGGCGAGATCGAAGGGCCCGTGCCTGCTGCCGAGCTCGGCATAGAGCGAGCCGTCATGGTAGCCGGTATCGCCGATATGGAAGATCTTCGCGGCCGGCGTTTCCAGGATGTAGGAGCACCAAAGCGCCATGCGGCGGTCGAAGGCGCCGCGCGCCGACCAGTGATAGCTCGGCACCAGCGTCACCGCGACCGTGTCCGAGAGCGTGAGCCGGTCGTTCCAGTCATGCGCCTCGGCGCGGGCATCGGGGATGCGGGCGCGGACGATCGCGTCATTGCCGAGCGGCATGATCATGCGCGGCCGATCTCGCTCGTGCAGCAGCGCCAGCGTCTCGATGTCGAGATGGTCGTAATGGTTATGCGTGACCAGCACCGCGTCGATCTTCGGCAGATCGGCGAAGGCGACGCCCGGCGCGTTCACGCGCCTGGGGCCGATGAAGGAGAAGGGGCTCGCGCGTTCGGAATAGACCGGGTCGATAAGCAGGTTGAGGCCAGCCACCTGATAGAGGAATGAGGCATGGCCGAGATGGACGACCCGGGCGCCCTCGACGCGGGCCGGGGGCTTGTCCTGCGGCGGCGCGGGATAGGCGAGCGGGAAGGCCTCGCGCTCGCGCTTGCCGGTCTGCCAGCGCAGCACGTCGGCGAGTCCCTTGGTCACCGGGCGGCCGTCGCTGAAGACGAGCCCATTGAAATGGTCGCTGACGGGTCCCTGGTAATAGGGATTGCGCGAGCGGGTGATCGCGGCCCAGGCGGCGCCGGTCGAAGCCAGCAATGCACCGAGGCCGACGAAGGAGAGAAGCTTGCGGCGGGTCATGGTGCAGAAAAGGTAGGCCGCCGCGGCGTTTGGTCAAGGCTTCGGCGATCTGATCGCCAGGGCGTGAAGCCAGCGCGTCGGCTGGCGGTCGTAACCGGAGCCGGTGTCTTCCTCGATCGTCAGAGACTGCCAGCGCTTGTCCGAACCGAAGGCCGCGCGCAGTTCTGCGGCGGAGAGATAGTTGAAATAGCGGCCGAGGCCGTCGCGTCCCTCGGCCTCGCCGGCCTTGAAGCTGGCATAGAGCACGCCGCCCGGCCGCAGCGCCCGATGGATTCGGTCGATGATGCCGGGCAGGGCCGGGCGCGGCGCATGCAGCAGGCAGGCATGCGCCCAGACGCCGTCATAGGCCGAGACGTCTTCCAGGTCTTCGAAGAGCAGGACGCCGACCGGACGGCCGAGCCGCAGCTCGGCCTGTTGGGCCAACTCCGGGGAGCCGTCCGTCGGCACGACGTCGAAGCCGCGCCGCAGCATCTCCTCGCTGTCCTGCCCGCCGCCGCAGCCGAGTTCGAGAATCCGCGCGCCCGGCTTGAGCCCGGCCACGAAGGGATCGATGCGGCTGTGCTCTGCCAGCCGGTCGCGGCCGGCATAGGCGCTGGCTTCCTCGGCATAGAAGCCGAGCGTCCGGGCGTCCTTGCTCGACATGGCGGGCGTCAGTTGCTGCCGGAGCGGATGGCGACGGTCGCGACGCCGGCGCCGATCAGCAGCGTGCCGCCGGCCTTGTTGAACAGCCCGATCGCACGGGGATTGCCGACCACCGCGCGGGCGCGGGAGGCGATCAGCGCGTAGCCCATGGCATTGGCGAAGGCGAGGGTGATGAAGGTCACCTCGAAGATCAGCATCTGCGTCCAGAAATCGCCCTTGGTGTCGAGGAACTGGGGCAGGAAGGCGACGAAGAAGGTGATGCTCTTCGGATTGAGCGCCGTCACCAGCCAGGCATGGCCGAGCATCTTCCAGCCGGGAGCGGCATCCTCGCGCGGCTTGGCGTCGAGCGTGCCGCCGGCGCGGAAGAGCTTGATGCCGAGCCAGACCAGATAAGCCGCGCCGATCCATTTCAGCGCGGTGAAGACCAGGGCGGAGGTGGCGAGCAGGGCGCCGACGCCGAGCATGGAAAGCGTCATCGCCGTGAAATCGCCGAGCGCGACGCCGACCGCGATCGGGAAGGCGGTGCGCCAGCCCTGGCCGAGCGCATAGGAGATGACCAGGAGGATCGTCGGTCCGGGGATGACCAGAAGGACGGCAGTGGCGGCGGTGAAGGCGATCCAGGCTTCGAAGGTCATGGTGGTGATGGCTCCGTTAAAGACGAGAGCCATCACCAGAAGCCGGTGTTTGTAAAGAGCCGAATTGAGGTCGGCTCAGACCCGTTCAGAGGGCGTTGCGGAGGAAATCACAGAGCGCTGAGCGAACGGCAGCTTCGGGAGCCACCTGGCCGGGCTGCACGGTGAAGGCGATGTCGATGCGGGTGCCCGTGGGTTGCTTGCGGGTGGTCACCTTCAGGAGCTGCGGACGCCCGGAGCCGGTGACTTCCTGGACGGCGGTGATCGTGCCGCTCGCCTTGTCGGATCGGATATCCATGAAATCGCCGTCGGCCTGGATCGCCCTGGTGATGATAGGCAGCACGGCGGCGGGGGATTTCTTGGTCAGCTCCCAGGTCTTGTAGGTAATCTGCGAGACCATCGGCACGCCGGCGGAGCTGAAATTCGTCACGCAAGGTTGTGCCTGCCCCTGGGTCATGCCAGCGACCAGCAACGGAGCGGCTAGGGCGAATGCTATTCCTGAAAATTTGGCCATTGCAGTCCGTATCCTCAATGAAAGATCACAATTGCTAGCTGCAAGGACCAGTTCCTGTCATCTTGGAATTTCCGTTCATCAACGCCTTTGGGTCGATGCGAGCGGGCCGGCATCGAGCGTCACGTGCGGCTCGGGGTCGGCTGCGACGACCAGCGCCCACCAGACGCGATAGCTGGTGCGCGGGTCCTTGGAGAGCGCGATGCCGTAGCGGGTCGCTTCCTTCATCCGCAGGTTGGTGTCGTGGCCCGGCGACTTGCGCCAGCCCTCGAAGGCCTCCTCGACCGAGAAATAGCCGCCGCCGAGATTTTCCGCTGCCCGGGCGCTGTCGATGCCGGCGGCATGGATACGGGCGGTGAAGTTGCCGCCGGCATCATGCGAGAGCGAATTTGCCTTGACCATCGCATCGGCCTGACGCTGCGCCATCGCCATCAGGCGCGGATCGGGCCGAACGGGGCCGAGGCCGTTGCTGGCGCGGTAGGCGTTGAGGATGCGCCCGGCCTGAGCCGGATCGAGCGAGACGGCGGCGACCTTCTCGACCATGCGCTGATCGAGCGGGCCTTCACGCCTTGGATCGCCGGCACAGGCGGCGAGGAAGAGGGTGAGGGCCAGCAGGGGAAGGGCGGTCGCAATCTTCATGAAACATCGCTGTCGAATCGGGGGAGCGCAGCGATGCCGCCAGATCAGGGCCGTTCTGCGGCCAAGGCTCACAATTTCGTGTGGCGGTTGAATCGCATGCGGTGGAAGGACGCCGCTCCGGAACGCGACAGGGCGTCATTCTCGGGCTTGACCCGAGAATCTCTTAACGGTCAGGCATGGGAGCCTCTTTCGGCCGGAGATGCTCGGGTCGGGCCCGAGCATGACGGCCAAGAGGCGGCTCTGCCGGCTCGCAAATCGCCGTCAAACTTGACTTTCGCCACAGTCTTCCGCTTTAAGACGCCCATCCGTTTCGCCGACATCGCCGAAACCACATCCGCCGACCGGGCCGCGCAAGCCGCTTTCATGAGCCCGGAGGTCAACGCCCGACAGCGCGATTGCGCCCTCGGGCGCGAAACCGCTTGGCGATGAGGCTCTGGCGCTGAAGGCTTCCTGAGGCAAGCAGGCAGGTCCGCATGTTCGGCACGCTGAGCGACAGGCTCTCCGGCATCCTTTCGGGGCTGACCCGCAGGGGTTCGCTGACCGAGGAGGACGTCAACGCGGCTCTCCGCGAGGTTCGCCGCGCACTGCTCGAGGCGGACGTCGCGCTCGAGGTCGTCCGCAGCTTCACCGAGAAGGTGCGCGAGCGCGCCGTCGGCGCCGAGGTGCTGAAGTCGGTCACGCCCGGTCAGCAGGTCATCAAGATCGTCAACGACGTCCTGATCGAGACGCTGGGCGGCGAGGGAGAGGGCATCAATTTCGATGCCGTGCCGCCGGTGCCGGTCCTGATGGTGGGTCTGCAGGGTTCGGGTAAGACCACCTCCACGGCCAAGATCGCCAAGCGCCTGACCGAGCGCCACAAGAAGAAGGTGCTGATGGCGTCGCTGGATACGCGACGCCCGGCCGCCATGGAACAGCTCGCCATCCTGGGTACCCAGGTCGGCGTGCAGACGCTGCCGATCGTCGCCGGCCAGTCGGCCGTGCAGATCGCCAAGCGCGCGGTCGAGGCCGCCCGTCTCGGTGGCTACGACGTCGTGATGCTCGACACCGCCGGCCGCGTGACGCTCGACGACACGCTGATGGCCGAGGTCGCCGAGGTGAAGGCCGCGACGAACCCGCATGAAGTGCTGCTCGTCGCCGATGCGCTGACCGGCCAGGACGCGGTCAACACGGCGCGCGCCTTCGATGCCCGCGTCGGCCTCACCGGCATCGTGCTGACCCGCATGGACGGCGACTCGCGCGGCGGCGCGGCGCTCTCGATGCGCGCCGTCACCGGCAAGCCGATCAAGCTCGTCGGTATCGGCGAAAAGGTCGACGAGCTCGACGAATTCCACCCCTCGCGCGTCGCCAACCGCATCCTCGGCATGGGCGACATCGTCTCGCTGGTCGAGAAGGCGGCGCAGACGATCGATGCCGTGCAGGCGCAGGCCACCGCGCAGCGCATGGCCAAGGGCCAGTTCGACCTCTCCGACATGCGTGCTCAGCTCCAGCAGATGGAGAAGATGGGCGGCATCGGCGGCGTGATGGGCATGCTGCCCGGCATGAAGCAGGCGCAGTCCCAGCTCGCCAATGCCGGCGTCGGCGACAAGATGTTCAAGAGCATGATCGCCGCGATCGATTCGATGACGCCGGCCGAGCGCAAGAACCCGGACCTGCTCAAGAACAGCCGCAAGAAGCGCATCGCGGCCGGCTCCGGCACCACGGCCGAGCAGATCAACAAGCTGCTCAAGATGCATCGCGGCATGGCCGACGCCATGAAGATGATGAGCAAGCAGAAGGGCGGCATGCTCGGCAAGCTCGGCTCGATGTTCGGGATGGGCGGCGGTCTGCCGGCCGGCATGCCCGATCCCTCGAAGATGGACCCGGCGCAGCTTGCGGAACTGCAGAAGCAGCTCGGCGCGGGCGGCGGCCTGCCTTCGATGCCGCCGGGCGGCTTCCCCGGCCTGCCGAAGGGCGTGACCCCGCCGGCCGGCATGATGCCGAAGCTGCCGGGCCTCGGCAGCGGCCTGCCCGGCTTGGGTAATCCGTTCGGGGGCAAGAAGAAGTGATTCCCGTTCTGGAAACAGAGCGGTTGCGGCTGCGCGGCTGGACGGCCGCCGATTTCGACGTGCTCGCGCAGTTCTTCGGCAACGAGGAACTCACGCGCTATGTCGGCGGCGCCAGCAACCGCGAGGATTCGTGGCGCCGTCTGTCCAGCATGGCCGGCCATTGGTCCTTGCGCGGCCACGGCCTCTGGGCGGTGGAAGCGAAGGATGACCGCCGCCTCGTCGGCTGGTGCGGCCTGCTCTCGCCGGAAGGCTGGCCCGAGCCGGAGATCGGCTGGAGCCTGTTCGCAGGCGAGCATGGCCGCGGCTACGCGACCGAGGCCGCGCTGCGCGCCCGTGACTATGCCTATCGTGACTTGGGATGGACCACGCTGATGAGCCTGGTCCATCCCGACAACCGACCCTCGATCCGTGTCGCCGAGCGTCTCGGCGCGCGCTTCGAGAAACCCTTCGTGATCCGTGGCACCGAGGTCGGCATCTACCGGCACCCGGCCGCCACGCCTGCGAAACACTGAACCAAAACCAAACCTGACCGGAGAAGACCCATGTCCCTCAAGATTCGCCTGACCCGCGGCGGCGCCAAGAAGCGCCCCTACTACCGCATCGTCGTCGCCGACTCGCGCTCGCCGCGCGATGGCCGCTTCATCGAGAAGATCGGCTCCTATGATCCGATGAAGGCCAAGGACGCCGCCGACCGCGTCGTGCTCGACCTCGAGAAGGTCCAGGCCTGGCTCGCCAAGGGCGCTCAGCCGACCGACCGCGTGCTGCGCTTCCTCGACGCCGCCGGCCTGGTCAAGCGCGCTGCCCGCAACAACCCGAACAAGGCTGTTCCCGGCGAGAAGGCCAAGGAGCGCGCCGAGAAGCGGGCCGAGAAGGCCACTGCTCCGGCTGCCGAAGAAGCCGCCGAGGCGTGAGCCTGATCGTCCGCACGTCGGTCTCGGGCGAGGCACTGCTTCGGCCCGGGTGTTTTCTCAAGGAGGTGCCCGGCTCAAGGCCGGGCATGACGTGCTGACATGAGCGACCTTGTCCTGCTCGGTGTCGTCGGCGCGCCGCATGGCGTGCGCGGCGAGGTCAGGATCAAGACCTTTACCGGCGATCCCCTCGGGATCGCCGGTTACGGCCCGCTGACCGACGGCAAGGGCCGCAGCTTCGAGATCACCGATATCCGCCCGGCCAAGGAAGTGGTCGTCGCCCGGCTCAAGGACGTGACGACGCGCGAGCATGCCGAGGCGCTGAACGGGACCGAACTCTTCGTCGCCCGCGACAAGCTTTCGGCGGACGCGGATGAAGACGAATTTCTGCATGCCGACCTGATCGGCTGCAGCGTGGTCGGGCTGGATGGCGCGGTGCTCGGCACCGTCACCATGGTCGAGAATTACGGGGCCGGCGACCTGCTCGATATCAAGACGCCGGACGGGCGCTACGTCCTGATGCCTTTCACCAAGGCCTTCGCGCCGCGCATCGACATCGCCGCGCGCCGGATCGAGGCCGAGCCCCCCTTGGGATTGTTCGAGCCCGACGATGACAAGCCATAAGCCTGCCCGCGCCCTGATCTTCGACATGGACGGCACCATCGTCGACAATATGCGCTTCCATGACGATGCCTGGGAGAGCTGGCACGTCAGCAACAAGCTGCCCTTCGACCGCAGCACTTTCGCGGCGCGCACGGCCGGCATGGCCGGCAACGAGATCATCTCCTCCTATTTCCCGGAAGCCGCCGTGGCCGAGCTCGACGCGATGAGCGACGCGAAGGAAGCGCTCTACCGGGAGGCCTATCTGCCGCATGTCGCCGCGACCCCCGGCTTTCTCGACCTCATCGCGCGGGCCGAGGCGGCCGGCGTGCCGATGGCCGTCGGGACGGCGGCGCCGCCGGCCAATATCGAGGTCGTGCTGGATACGCTCGGCCTGCGCCAGCGCTTCGCGACGATCGTCTCGCCGAGCCAGGGTTTTCGCGGCAAGCCGCATCCCGACATGTTCCTCGCCGCGGCCGAGCGGATGAAGGTCGATCCCGCCGATTGCATCGTCTTCGAGGATGCGCCGCTCGGCGTCGAGGCGGCGCGCCGCGCCGGCATGCGGGCCGTGGCGCTGCTCACCATGCTCGGCCCCGAGGGCTTCGCGGGCTACGACAACCTGATCGCTTCGGCTCCGGATTTCACGGGGCTGGACGGGCTGCCTGCGCTGCGCTTCAGTTAGTTCGCCTTTTCACCCGCGGGTCATCCCGGACAAGCCGCGAAGCGGCGCCGATCCGGGATCCATGCCTGAACCGTTCCGGCATGGATCCCGGGTCTCCCCTTCGGTCGCCCGGGATGACCGACCGGGAGCAATTGCCTGACGCCAAGGTTGTCCATGTCCTTCCGCGCCTCGATCCTGACGCTCTATCCGGAGATGTTTCCCGGGCCGCTCGGCATCTCGCTGGCCGGTGAGGGGCTGCGCAAGGAACTGTGGTCGCTCGATACCCATCAGATCCGCGAGCACGGCATCGGCCGCCATCGCAATGTCGACGACAATCCGGCCGGTGGCGGCGCCGGCATGGTGCTGCGCTGCGACGTGCTGGCGGCGGCGATCGATGCGGCCGTGCCAGCGGATGACGCGCGTCCGCGCCTGCTGATGTCGCCGCGCGGACGCTCGCTCAAGCAGGAGCAGGTCCGCGACTGGGCTGAGGGGCCCGGCCTCGTCATCGTCTGCGGGCGCTTCGAGGGTGTCGACGAGCGGGTGATCGAGGGGCGCAACCTGATCGAGGTCTCGATCGGCGACTATATCCTCTCCGGTGGCGAGATGGCGGCGCTGACGCTGCTCGATGCCTGCGTGCGCCTCATCCCCGGCGTGATGGGCAAGGTCGCGTCCGGCGAGGACGAGAGCTTCGAGAACGGCTTGCTCGAATATCCGCATTATACCCGCCCGCGCGAATGGGAGGGCAGGGGGCTGCCCGAGGCGCTGCTCTCCGGCGACCATGCTCGCATCGCGAAATGGCGGCGGGCGGAGGCGGAGCGGATTACGCGAGAGAGAAGGCCGGACCTGCTGAAGGGGCGCGGCGAGGACTGAGACCTGCCGCCATTCTCGGGCGGAGCGCAGCGCAGACCCGAGAATCTCTTCCCGAAGAAGGCGCCTCTTTCTGCATGAGATGCTCGGGTCAAGCCCGAGCATGACGGCGGTGGTTACGGATAGGCCGTCACCGGCAGCTTCTCGGCCAGCCAGCCGCCGGGTCCGAGCATGCCGCCGCGCACGGCCGCTAGATCGCGCCAGCCACGTCCGGCGAGCTTCTGTACGACGGCGACCGCTTGCGCGCCTGTCCGGTCGATCAGGGCGATGCGCTTGCCGGGATTGTCGAGGCGCAAGCCGGCGATCCTGACCTCGAAGGCCGGCGCGTCGAAGTCCAATGCGAGAGCGCCCTGCGGCAGGCCGGTATCGGCCGATTCCTGTGCTCCGCGGATATCGACGAGCAGGATGCGCTTGGCTTGCGCCGCCTCATAGGTTTCGCGCGGAGAAAGCACCGGCGCCGATTGCCCGAAAACGAAAGAGGCCGGGAGCATGAAGCCCCCGGCCAGAACGATCCGGCGCGTTGCGGCGCCTTTGGTCATCGTGCTCAGCGCAGCTCGGCGCAGAAGCGCTGGATGCGGCGGCAGGCCTCTTCCAGCTTCTCGTCCGAGGTGGCGTAGGAGATGCGGAAGTTCGGGCCGAGGCCGAAGGACGAGCCATGCACGGCCGCGACGGCTTCCGTCTCCAGCAGGCCCATGACGAGGTCTTCGTCGGTCTCGATCTTCTTGCCGTTCGGCAGGGTCTTGCCGATCAGGGCCGAGCAGTCGGGATAGACGTAGAACGCGCCTTCCGGCACCGGGCATTTCAGGCCGCGGGTCTGGTTCAGCATGGAGACGACGAGGTCGCGGCGACGCTCGAAGGCCTTCTTGAAGACCGGGATATGCTCCTGCGTGCCGTCGAGCGCCTCGACCGCGGCCCATTGCGAGATCGCCGAGGTGCCCGAGGTCTGCTGGCCCTGGACCAGGTCCATGGCGTTGATGAGCTGCTGCGGACCGGCGGCGTAGCCGATGCGCCAACCGGTCATGGCGTAGGACTTGGAGACGCCGTTCATGGTCAGCGTGCGCTCGTAGAGGGCGGGCTCGACCTGCGCCGGGGTGACGAAGGTGAAGTCGCCATAGACGAGGTGCTCGTACATGTCGTCGGTGAGGATCCAGACATGCGGATGGCGCATCAGCACATCCGTGAGCTTCTTCATCTCGGCATGGCTATAGGCCGCGCCCGAGGGATTCGACGGCGAGTTCAGGATCACCCACTTGGTCTTCGGGGTGATCGCCTTCTCGAGATCCTCAGGCTGCAGCTTGAAGTCGTTCTTGAGATAGGTCTCGGCGAAGGTCGGGGTGCCGCCGCAAAGCGCGACCATCTCGGGATAGGAAACCCAGTAGGGCGAGACGCAGATGACCTCATCGCCGGGGTTCAGCGTGGCGAGCAGCGCGTTGTAGATGACGTGCTTGCCGCCGGTCGAGACGATGGTCTGGCTCGCCTTGTAGTCGAGGCCGTTCTCGCGCTTGAACTTGCGGGCGACGGCCTCGCGCAGCTGCGGGATTCCGGAAACCGGGGTGTACTTGGTCTCGCCGCGCTTGATCGCGGCGATCGCCGCTTCCTTGATATTGTCCGGCGTGTCGAAATCGGGCTCGCCGACGGAGAGCGAGATCACGTCCTTGCCCTGGGCTTTCAGGTCGCGGGCCTTCTGCGTGATCGTGATGGTCGCGGACGGCTTCACGCGCTTCAGGGCATCGGCAAGAAAGGCCATGGGACTGATCTCCGGGGAGGCGGACGGGTGAGCGCCGGAAAAAGGCGCGGGCGAGGTTTATGACTCGCGCGCCATGATCGCAAGCGCAACTGATTGATGTCTGGCAGAAACGTCATGAATTCAGGGCGGTTTGCCCTTGCGCTCCGGGCATGCGAAGGCCGGTCCATGACGAACCCAACCGGCCCCATCGCTGTTTATGTTGACGCCGACGCCTGCCCGGTGAAGGACGAGATCTATCGCGTCGCCGGCCGGCACGGCTTGCATGTCTTCGTCGTCGCCAACAGCTTCCTCAACGTGCCGCGCGAGCCCTGGATCGAGCGCGTGACGGTGCTCGGCAATTTCGACGCCGCCGACGACTGGATCGCCGAGCGGGTCGGGCGCGGGTCCATCGTGATCACCGCCGACATCCCGCTGGCCGATCGCTGCATCAAGGCCGGCGCCGACGTGATCGGACCGACCGGCAAGCCCTTCACCGAAGCCTCGATCGGCATGGCGCTGGCGACGCGCGACATGATGGAGGACCTGCGCGCGATGGGCGCGGCCAGCGGCGGGCCGAAACCGTTCTCGCAGAAGGACCGCTCGGCCTTCCTGCAGGCGCTCGACCTCGCGATCCAGCGATTGAAGCGGGCGGGCTTCGGCGGGTAGCTTTCGGCGGAACCGCGCCAGCCACGCATTGGCCGCTATGACTTTGGCATTGCTGGACGCATGGCGCCTTTGCCCGTAAATCTCGCCGCAAAGTAGGCTCGCCAATTCAGGCGGGTGTCCGGGAGGAAATCCATGTCGTTGACCCGCCGCTCCACGCTCGGCCTGATGGCCGGCGCTGTCTTCGCTCCGTCGATCGTCCGGGCCCAGAGCTTCCCGAGCAAGGTCGTCACGCTGGTCGTGCCCTATCCGGCGGGCGGACCGACCGACGCGATCGCGCGGTTCGTGGCGCAGGATCTCACGGTCGCCTTCGGGCATAACGTCGTGGTCGACAACCGGGCCGGGGCCTCGGGCGCGGTCGGCACGCGCGCCGTCGCCCATGGGCCGGCCGACGGCTACACCATCGTCTTTGGCAACAACCAGACGCATGGCAACAACATGTTCCTGCTGAAGGAGCCGGGCTACGACGCGGTCAAGGATTTCGCGCCGCTCGCCGGCGTCGGCGCCTTCGAGCACGCCTTTGTCGTGCGCAACGGCCTGCCGGCAAAGAACATCCAGGAGCTGATCGCGCTCGCCAAGGCCGATCCGGGCAAGCTCAATTACGGCTCGACCGGCGTCGGCTCCGGCTCGCATCTGGCGATGGAGCTGTTCATGCAGCGCACCGGCATCAAGATGACGCACGTGCCCTTCAGGGGAGCGGCGCCGCTGGTGCAGGAGATCATCGCCGACCGCATCGACATCGCCAATTCGACGCTGCCGAGCGTGCTGGAGCAGATCAATGCCGGCACGCTGCGTGCGCTCGCGCTGGCGAGCCCGGAGCGCAACCCGCGCGCCAAGGACATCCCGACGCTGCGCGAACAGGGCGTCAACAATGCCGACGCCGATTCCTGGGCGGCCTTCTTCGCCCCGGTCAAGACGCCCGATGCGGTGCTCGACACGCTCTCCAAGGCGGTCCTCGCCTCGCTGAACAAGCCGGAAACGCGCGAGGCGATCCTGAAGCTCGGCTTCACGCTCAAGGTGCGCGATCCCGCAGCGTTCAAGCCCTACCACGCCCAGGAAATCGCGACCTGGAAGCAGATCATCGCGGATGCCGGCGTGAAGGCAGAATAAGCGACATCGCCTCAACCCATCCCGACTGGTGCATCGCTTCGGCCGGAATGATCCTGCCGATCGTTTCACTTCGTCGTGAACTCGCCGTAACGGCTTGGTGATCGGCGGCGTGCCCCTCTATCTCCGGTGAGGAGCCGGATGGAACGAGGAGAGCGTGATGCTGCGATTGGGTCTGGTGGGGTTGCTCGGAACGGTGCTGGCGCTCGCCAGCCCGGCGCTGCCGGCCTCGGCCCAGAAGCGCTACCCCTCCAGCGCCGGCGAGCTGACGGTCGAGACCGTCGCCAGCGGGCTCGAAAATCCCTGGGGCCTCGCCTTCCTGCGGGACGGGCGCATGCTGGTCACCGAGCGGCCGGGCCGGCTCCGGCTGGTCGAGACCGACGGCAAGCTGTCGCGGCCGATCAACGGGGTGCCCAGCGTGGTGGCGCGCGGGCAGGGGGGCCTGCTCGGCATCGCGCTCGATCCCGGTTTCGCGCAGAACCGCCTCGTCTATCTCTCGTTCTCCGAGCCGCGCCCAGGCGGCAACGGCACCAGCGTGGCGCGGGGCCGCCTCAACGAGCAGGGCACGGCACTGACCGCCGTTGCGGTGATCTTCCGGCAGATGCCGGCGATCAACTCGAACCTGCATTTCGGCTCACGCCTCGTCTTCGACCGGACGGGCGCGCTCTTCGTCACGGTGGGGGACCGCTACAGCCAGCGCGACCAGGCGCAGAACCCCGCCAATCATCTCGGCAAGGTCATTCGTATCCGGCCGGACGGCGCGACGCCCACCGACAACCCGAAGAAGGACGGTTGGGCGCCGGAGATCTGGTCGATCGGCCATCGGAATGTCCAGGGCGCGGCGCTGCATCCCGATACCGGACAGCTCTGGACCGCCGAGCATGCCGCGCGCGGCGGCGACGAGGTCAACACGCCCAAGGCCGGGCTGAACTATGGCTGGCCGGTCATCACCTATGGCGTCGACTATTCCGGCGCGAAGATCGGCGAAGGTACGGCGAAGCCCGGCATGGAGCAGCCGCTGTTCTACTGGGACCCGTCGATCGCACCTTCGGGCGCCGCTTTCTATACCGGACCGGTCTGGCCGGCCTGGAAGAACTCGCTCTTCGTCGGGGCGCTGGCCGGGCATATGCTGGTCAGGCTCTCGACCGAGGGGGAGAAGGTGACGGGCGAGGAGCGGCTTCTGACCGATATCGGCGAGCGCATCCGCGACGTCGTCCAGGGGCCGGACGGGTTCCTCTACCTGCTCGGCGACGATGCCAACGGGAAGGTGTTGCGGGTACGGCCGGCGCGCTAGCTGCCTGTCAGGGACCGCAATCCCACTCGCGCTCGATGACGAAGACCTTGCGCGTGGCGAGGCTGCCATTGGGATCGTAGAGGTCGCCGACATAATACTCGGTGCCGGCGGCGTCATGGGCGCTGCGCTCGACCTGGAGCGACCAGCCATAACCCACCTGCTTGCCGCCTTGCCAGGCGCGATGGACGGCGCCTGCCGAGGGGCCGGAAAGGATGCGCGCCTTGTCGTCGCTGGGGCTGCAGGTCGGGCCGGCGAGGGCAGCGGTGGGGGCGAGCATGAGGCCGCAGAGAAGCAGTGCCGTCTTTTGCAAGGCAGTCGGTCCTGTCGAAACGAAATTGAAGCGCGGGCTCAGGCCTTGGCGTGAAAGATGAAGAAGGCGCCCGCCGCGATCAGGGCGAAGCCGATCGCATGGCTCCAGGTCAGCGATTCCTTGAGCCAGAACACCGAGAAGCCGGCGAAGACGAGGAGGGTGATCACCTCCTGCATCGTCTTGAGCTCGGCGGCCGAATAGACGGCGGAGCCAATGCGGTTGGCGGGCACGGCCAGCATGTATTCGGGCAAGGCGATCATCCAGCTTGCGAGGATGGCGAGCCAGATCGCGGTGCTCTTGTAGCTGAGATGCCCGTACCAGGCGAAGGTCATGAAGATGTTCGAGCCGAACAGCATCACGATCGGCAGGAGATGGGCCATGGAGAGCGAGGGCATGCCGGGGAGCCTTCTTGGCGGGGCGGGGACAGGTTCAGCTCGGTCCGGCTCAGCCGAAACGCAGCTTCATGGCGATGATGGCAAGGACGAGCAGCAGAGTCAGGGCATTCGCCGCGATGACCGGCCAGGACAGGATCTGGACGCCGTAGCTCAGCCACAAGGCCGTGCCCGCAGCGAACAATCCTTGCGTCCACAGCGAGATCGCGCGGGTGTCGCGGGTGCGGATGGTTCGCCAGAACTGCGGCAACCAGCACAGGCTGGTCAGCGTGGCAGCGGCGAAGCCGAGGAGCTCGATGGCGGCTGGCGACATGGCGGGCGAATCGCGGGAGGGATGCTGGCTCTCCCATAGCCGGATTCGCTTCTTCGTGCCGCCATTCTCGATGGTTAACCTCCCTTAACCACAGCGCCCTAGTTTTGCGTGAATTCTGCGATTCGGTGGAGACCATGCGCGCAATCACACTGGCCTTGCCACTCATCCTTCTCGCTTCCGCCGCCTCGGCACAGGGCAGCTTCCAGTCCTGCCTCGCCGGGCTGAAATCCGCCGCAGCGGCCAAGGGCGTCTCGGGCGCGACCTTCGACCGGGCCATGGCCGGCGTCGAGCCGGACATGAAGGTTATCGAGGCCATGAACAACCAGCCGGAGTTCAAGACTCCGATCTGGGACTATCTCGGCACGCTGGTCGACGAGGAGAAGGTGGCGGAGGGGCGCGCGATGATGCGCCAGCACGCCTCGACCCTTGCGACGGCGGAGCAGCGCTTCGGCGTCGACCGCCACACCATCGCCGCCGTCTGGGGCGTCGAGAGCGATTTCGGCAAGGCGCGGGGCAAGATGCCGCTGGTGCAGGCGCTTTCGACCGGCGCCTGCCTTGCGCCGCGCCGCAACGCCTTCTTCCGGGGCGAGTTGATCGCGACGCTGCAGATCATCCAGCGCGGCGACGTGCGGCCCGAGCGGCTGTTCGGCTCCTGGGCCGGCGCCTTCGGCCACACCCAGTTCATCCCCTCGACCTATCTGCGCCTCGCGGTCGACGGCGATGGCGACGGGCGGCGCGACCTCGTCGATTCGATCCCCGACGCGCTGCATTCCACCGCGAATTTCATGGCCAAGGCCGGCTGGGTCACCGGCGCGACCTGGGGCTACGAGGTCCGTGTTCCCGGTGGCTATTCCGGCCCGACCGGGCGCAACCCGAAGCAGCCGGTTTCGAGCTGGGCTGCGCGGGGCATCGTCAAATACGACGGCTCGGCGCTGACCGGCTCGGGCAATGCGGGGCTCCTGATGCCGGCGGGGCGTAACGGCCCGGCCTTCCTCGTCTTCAAGAACTACGACGCCGCCTATAGCTATAACGGCGCCGACTCGTACGCCCTGGCGATCTCGCTCCTGTCCGACCGTCTGCGCGGGAAGCCCGGCGTGCAGGGCGATTGGCCGACCGACGACCTGCCGCTGTCGCGCGAGCAGCGCCGCGAGCTGCAGCGCCTGCTGACCGCGCGCGGCTACAATGTCGGCGAGCCGGACGGCGCCGTCGGTTCGCTGACACGCGCTGCGATCAAGGAGATCGAGGCGAAGATCGGCATGCCTCAGACCGGGCGGCCGGGCGAGAAGGTGCTGCGCGCGCTCAAGGGCGGACGGGTCTAGGCGCGAGCGATCGATTCTGCACCAAGGCGCCTCCCTCTTGTCATTCCGGGGCTTCGCGAAGCGAAGAACCCGGAATCCACGATAGGGCGCGGCACCTGGAACTGTTCCTTCGAGACGACGGCTGAGCGGCCTCGCCCGGTCGTGGGTTCCGGGTTCAGGCCTGCGGCCTGCCCCGGAATGACAAAGCGCATCGCCTCGCAGAAAACGGGTGGCCTCGCGCCACCTTGTCGTATGAAACGCTCGGTCATCCCGGACAAGCCGCGCGAGCGGCGCCGATCCGGGATCCATGCCTGAACCTCTATCGTCCGCGTTCCGGCATGGATCCCGGGTCTCCCTTCGGTCGCCCGGGATGACCGGTGTTTCATTCGGAGAAACCATGCGCCGCCTGCTTTCCACCGGCTCGCCCTTCGAGCGCAATTTCGGCTATTCGCGCGCCGTGATCGACGGCGATCTCGTCTTCGTCTCCGGCACGACCGGATACGACTACGCGACCATGATCCTGCCCGAAGACCCGGCCGCGCAGGCGCGGAACATCTTCCGCACGATCAGTGCCGTGCTGGAAGAGGCGGGGTCGTCGCTGTCGCAGGCCGTTCGGGCGCAGTATTTCGTCACCGACCGCAGCTATTGCGAGCCGGTGCTGGGCGTCTGCGGCGAGTTCTTCCGCGAGATCAGGCCGGCCGCTGGCATCTATGTCGTCGCCGGGCTGCTCAAGCCGGAGATGAAGGTCGAGATCGAGGTGACGGCGCGCTTGCCGCGCGCCTGACGGCAAGTTGTCGACAAGCTGCCGACACTTGGTATATCCCTTGCTTGGGCGTGCCCCTTGGGCATTTGCCTAACAATGAGGGAGATCTGCCATGTCGATCCGCCGTCGCACGGTCCTCAAAGGCGCTGGAGCGCTTGCCGCAACAGCCTTCATGGGCAACCGGGCCTTTTCTCAGGGGGCGGCGGCGACGCTGCGCTTCAACCCTTCCACGCCTTTGCCCTCGCTGGATCCGATCACGGCCACCAGCTACGTCATCCGCAATCACGGCTACCTGATCTACGACACGCTCTTCGCCACCGATGCGAACTTCCAGATCAAGCCGCAGATGGTCGAGGCGTGGGAGACCGCGCCGGACGGACTGAGCTGGACCTTCCGCCTCCGCGACGGGCTCGCCTTCCATGACGAGACGCCGGTCCGCGCGCAGGATTGCATCGCCTCGATCGCCCGCTGGTCGAAGCGCGATGCCTTCGGCCAGACCTTCGCCACCTTCGTCGACGGTTACGATGTCGTCGACCAGCGCAGCTTCCGCATCCGCCTGAAGAAGCCGTTCCCGATGATGACGGCCGCGCTCGGCAAGCTGTCGTCGAACGTGCCCTTCATCATGCCGGAGCGCATCGCGCAGACCGACCACATGAAGAACATCACGGAGGCGGTCGGCTCCGGCCCGTGGCGCTTCATGGACAAGCAGTGGGTGCCCGGCCAGAACGCGATCTACGAGCGCTTCGCCAAATACAAGCCGCGCGAGGAGGCGCCGTCCTGGGCCGCCGGCGGCAAGGTCGCCCGGATCGACCGCATCGAGTGGCTCGCCCTGACCGAGGCCGCGGCCGCGGCCGGCGCCCTGATGCAAGGAGAGCTCGACTGGTACGAGCAGCCGCCCGTCGACCTGATCCCGATGCTGAAGGGCAACAAGGACGTCGTCATCGAGAACGTGCCGCTCGGGCTGTTCCTGCTGATGCGGTTCAACCAGTTGCAGCCGCCCTTCAACAATCCGGCGATCCGCCGGGCCGTGATGGCCGCGGTCAACCAGACCGACTACATGGAGGCCGTCGTCGGCGACAAGGCGTTCTACAGCGGCGCCAAGACCTTCTTCACGCCGGGCTCGCCGATGTCGTCGGGAGCGGGCGGGGCGGCCGCCATGCCGGGCAATCTCGACAAGGCCAAGGCCATGCTCAAGGAGGCCGGCTACAAGGGCGAGAAGGTCGTCCTGCTCGCGCCGGCAGACCAGCCGATCGCCTATCAGCAGTGCATGGTCACCGAGGACCTGTTCAAGAAGCTCGGCTTCAATACGGAACTCGTCGCGACCGACTGGGCGAGCTTCATCGGCCGGCGTGCCAATCGCGGCCTGCCTGACCAGGGCGGCTGGTCGGTGTTCCACACGCTGTGGTCCTGCGCCGACACGCTCAATCCGGCGCTGCATCCGCTGATGCGGGCCAATGGCGGCTCGGCCTGGTTCGGCTGGCCCGAGGACGCCCGGATCGAAGAGCTCCGGGACGCCTGGATCGCGACGCCGGAAGAGGCCAAGCAGAAGGAACTCGCGGCGAAGATCGAGGAGCGCGGCTTCGAGGTCGTTCCTTACGTTCCCTGCGGCCTCGTCCAGCAGCCGATGGCCTTCCGCCGGAACCTGAGCGGCATGGTGCTCGCGCCGGCGCAGTTCTTCTGGAACATGGAGAAGAAGGCCTGAGCGGCCTCACGGCGCCGGTGCATGGCCTGCCATGCGCCGGCTTCGCAGGCCCGCCGCTTGCGTCGTCGGGGCTGCCACCTTAAGCACCCCGCGAGGCCGGAAAACGGCCGAGCTGACGACATCTAGCGCGCGAGGCGACGACCATGGCGACCCACAAGCTCCTGCTGCTCCCCGGCGACGGCATCGGCCCCGAGGTGATGGCCCAGGTCGAGCAGATCGTCTCCTGGTTCGGCAAGCAGGGTCTCGGTTCCTTCGAGATCGAGAAGGGCCTCGTCGGCGGCGCGGCCTATGACGCGCATAAGCAGGCGATCTCCGAAGGCGACATGAAGCTGGCCGAGGCAGCCGACGCCGTGCTGTTCGGCGCGGTCGGCGGCCCCAAATGGGCGGATGTGCCCTATCAGCACCGTCCGGAAGCGGGCCTGCTGCGCCTGCGCAAGGATCTCGGCCTGTTCGCCAACCTGCGCCCCGCGATCTGCTACCCGGCGCTGGCCTCGGCCTCCTCGCTGAAGCCCGAGGTCGTCGAGGGTCTCGACATCCTGATCGTGCGCGAGCTCACCGGCGGCGTCTATTTCGGCGAGCCGAAGGAGATCGTCACGCTGGAGGACGGCCAGAAGCGCGGCATCGATACCCAGCTCTACACGACCGGCGAGATCGAGCGCATCTGCCGCGTCGCCTTCGAGCTGGCGCGCACCCGCCGCAACAAGGTCTCCTCGGCCGAGAAGCACAATGTCATGAAGACCGGCGTGCTCTGGAAGCAGACGGTCACCGCGCTGCATGCGGCGGAGTACAAGGACGTCGAACTCGAGCACGTGCTGGCCGACAACTGCGCCATGCAGCTCGTGCGCTGGCCGAAGCAGTACGACGTCATCGTCTGCGACAACCTGTTCGGCGATATCCTGTCGGACGTCGCGGCGATGCTGACCGGCTCGCTCGGCATGCTGCCCTCCGCTTCGCTCGGCGCCGAGGACCCGGCGACTGGCAAGCGCAAGGCGCTCTACGAGCCCGTCCACGGCTCGGCGCCGGATATCGCCGGCAAGGGCCTCGCCAATCCGATCGCGATGATAGGCTCGTTTGCCATGGCGCTGCGCTACTCGTTCGGCGCGGGCGAGGCGGCGGACCGTCTCGAAGGCGCGATCGCGGACGTGCTGGGCTCCGGCACCCGCACCAAGGATATCGCGGCCCCCGGCGCCAACGCGGTCTCGACCAGCGAGATGGGCGCGGCGATCATTGGGGCGTTGGAAGCGCGGGGCTGATCGTCAACCGTCATGGCCGGGCTTGACCCGGCCATCTCGGAAACCAGCTCAGTTCGGAAAGAGATGCTCGGGTCAAGCCCGAGCATGACGGTCGAAGAATATCTCTCTCCCTCGTGAATTGCCGTGACCCCGCTTTCGTGGCCTAACAACCGCCAACGAAACGGAGTATGTCCGTCATGCTGATCAAGCGCCTTGCCGGCTGGGAAATGCCGGAAAGCCAGGCCACGCCCGAGAGCGTGTTCCTCAATCGCCGCCAGTTGATGGCCGCGGGTGCCGGGTTGATCGCAGGCGCTGCGCTACCCGGCATCGCGACGGCGCAGGGCGCCGATCCAACGCTCGATCTCTATCCCGCCAAGCGCAACGCGGCCTATGTGCTGGGCGTGCCGCAGACGGCGGAAGAGGACGCGGCGAACTACAACAATTTCTACGAGTTCGGCATGTCGAAGGACATCGTCGATGCCTCGAAGCGTCTCGCCACGCGGCCCTGGACCATCCAGGTCGAGGGTCTCGTCGAGAAGCCTTTCGAGATCGGCTTCGATGACCTCATCCGCAAGCTGCCGATCGAGGAGCGGCTCTATCGCTTCCGCTGCGTCGAGGCCTGGGCGATGGCCGTGCCGTGGACGGGCATCCCGCTCGCCTCCTTCGTCGCGCTGGCGAAGCCGCTCTCGGGCGCGAAATACATCCGCTTCGAGACTTTCATGAACCCGCGCGTCGCGCCGGGGCAGAGCCAGCGCTGGTATCCCTGGCCCTATACGGAAGGGCTGACCATCGCCGAGGCGACGAACGAGCTCCCCTTGCTCGTCACCGGCATCTACGGCAAGCCGCTGCCGACGCAGCACGGCGCGCCGATCCGCCTGATCACGCCGTGGAAATACGGCTTCAAGTCGGTGAAATCGATCCGCAAGATCAGCTTCGTCGCCGAGCGGCCGAAGACCTTCTGGGAGGGCCTGCAGGCCTCGGAATACGGCTTCTGGGCCAATGTGAACCCGGCCGTGCCGCATCCGCGCTGGAGCCAGGCGAGCGAGCAGGTCCTGGGCTCGCGCGATCGGCGCCCGACGCTGATCTATAACGGCTATGGCGAGCAGGTCGCCGGGCTCTACAAGGGGCTGGAGAGCGAGAAGCTCTTCATGTGAGGCAGGGCGAGGCAGGTTTCGGGTGCCGTCTCCTGCCGCTGCCGTGCTAGACCTCATGTCATCCCAAGCCGGAACGACACGGGTCGAGCATGGCCAACCAGCATTTCCATCTGTTCGAGACCACCATCGGCCCCTGCGCCGTGGTCTGGGAAGGCGAGCGCTTCATCGGCGCGCAACTGCCCGAGCGCGACGAGGCCGCAGCCCGCAAGCGCCTGGAGCGGCGATTTCCCGAGGCCGATGAGACGGAGGCCGAAGGCTTCGTCGCTGAGGCGGTGACCGGCATTCGCGCGCTGTTCGACGGCGAGAAGCGCGACCTGTCGCATCTGCCGGTGGCGCTGGAGAGCGTCTCCGCGTTCAATCGCAAGGTCTACGAGGTCGCGCTTGCCATCCCGCATGGCGAGACCCTGACCTATGGCGAGGTTGCCCAGCGCATCGGCGATCCCGGCGCGGCGCGGGCGGTCGGCGTCGCGCTCGGCCAGAACCCCTGGCCGATCATCGTGCCCTGCCATCGCGTGCTGGCGGCCGGCGGCAAGACCGGCGGCTTCTCGGCCGAGGGCGGCGTCGAGATCAAGCTTCGCATCCTGACTATCGAGAAGGCGCGTACCAGCGCCGAGCCCAGCCTGTTCGACGCCCTGCCGCTGGCGGCGCGGCCCGGGCGGCACTGAGCGGTTGCTAACCCGCCGCGTAGCTTGAAATCGCGCAATGTCGCTCTTGCAGCGCGGCGGCTTGCGCGGCGTGAGGCACGGCCTCTACTGTGCCGGCCTTTCCACCCTCACTGGGGAATACCATGGCCAAACTGAAGCTCGCCGTCATCGTGGGCAGCAACCGCCGCGAATCGATCAACCGCAAGTTGGCCCAGGCGCTGGTGAAGCTGGGCGAGGGCGCCTTCGACGCCAGTTTCGTCCAGATCGACGACCTGCCGATGTTCAACCAGGATCTGGAGCCGAACCGGCCCGAGTCGACGCTGCGCCTGAAGCGCGAGATCGAGGCGGCCGACGCGATCCTGATCGTCACGCCCGAGCATAACCGCTCGATCCCGGCCGTGCTCAAGAACGCGATCGACTGGGCTTCGCGCCCCTACGGCAAGAATTCCTGGGCCGGCAAGACCGTCGCCGTCACCGGCACCAGCGGCGGCGCCGTCGGCACGGCCGTCTCGCAGAACGAATTGCGCATGATCCTGACCAATCTCGCCGGCGTCGTCGTCGGCGGCCAGGTCTTCGTCACCTTCAAGGACGATCTGGTCGATGCCCAGAACAACGTCACCAACGAGGCGACGCGCGGCTTCCTGCAGGGCTTCGTCGACAATTTCGCGAAGATCGCCGGCAAGCTCGCCGCCTGATCGAAGCGGCCTCTGCGCTTGCATCAAGGCGTCGCCTCCGGGCGGCGCCTTTTTTCGTTTCGCATGCCGGCAGCGGGAGCGGTCAGGCAAAAAAAGAGCCGGCGTCCCCGAGGGGAGCCGGCTTTGAAAGTTTGAAACATCTGGCGAAACGCCAAACATCTCAGAGGGGAACGGCTGAAACGAACTCAACGCCGGGAGGAGATTGCGGAGCCCGTCTCGAACAACCGTGAGTTCAATATCGGGCATGATCTGCCGTTTTGCAATGCAACATATCTTGGGTCCGCCATGCATCAATTGCATGAACCAAGGGCATATGACGTGAATTTGAGCCTAAATGATTGAGAAATATGCATTCATTGCAGGGTGAGGGCTGCGCGGAGAGGTTGCAGGGTCTGCGGAAACCGGAATTTTGTCCGCTGCTGAACAGTTTTCAGGCGAACGATCCGATTTTGGCGCATGCGAGATGCCGGGTTGGTCACAAAACCGCCAGAATCAAAAGGGCGCCGTGAGGCGCCCGATTCTTCATGCCGTGCCTGGTGCCCTCAGTAGGTCCAGCGCTGGGCCTTCTGGATGAGGAAGTCGCGGAAGACCTGGACGCGGGCGACCGATTTCATTTCCTCGGGATAGACCAGATAGCTTTCGAGCTGCGGCATCTCGGTCTCGCGCATCAGCTGCACGAGCGGGGAGCCGGTCTCGATCAGGTAATCCGGCAGCACGGCGATGCCGGCGCCCGAATCCACCGCCCGCTTCATCGCGGTGATGTTGTTGACCGTCAGATGGATCGGCCGCGGGTTGCGTTGGTCGCGCCCCATCGTGCCGAGCCAGTGCACCGCCGTCAGATAGGACGGCGAGGTGCCGCCGAAGGACAGGATGCGGTGGTTGTCGAGATCGTCGTAGCTCTTGGGCTCGCCGAAGCGCTTCACATAGGCCGGCGAGGCGTAGACGTGGAAGTGCACGGTGAAGAGCTTGCGCTGGATCAGGTCCGGCTGCTGCGGCTGGCGCAGGCGGATGGCGATATCGGCCTCGCGCATCGACAGATCGAGTTCCTCGTCGGTGAGGATGAGCTCGACCCGGATGTCGGGGTAGAGATCCATGAACTCGGAGAGGCGCGGCGTCAGCCAGTGGCCGCCCAAGCCGCGGGTCGCCGTGACCTTGAGCTCGCCCGATGGATGCTCGCGCGTCTCGGAGAGCTGCGAGCGGGTGCGCTCCAGCCGCTGCGTCATCTCGCGGGCGGCGCGCCACAGCAATTCGCCTTGCTCGGTCAGGATCAGGCCGCGCGTATGGCGGTGGAACAGCGGCGCGCGCAGCTCCCGCTCAAGCGCGCCGATCTGGCGGCTGACGGCCGATTGACTCAAGCCGAGAACATCGCCAGCTTTCGTAAAGCTGCCTGACTCCGCGACCGTATAAAAGATTCTAATGCGGTCCCAATCCACCGCGCATCTCCCCGTTATGCGTTTTTTGCATGATGGGGGATAAAGGCGTTGTGCGTCAACGCCTGTGTGGCAGGGAGTCCCTGTTATTCGTCGTGAATCTGGTGACGCAACCCATCAGAGTCAGTGATGGGTTGCGTCGAAGCCTTCATTCCGCTGCTTCGCGGCGGTCCAGCGCGTTGGCGGCGAGCCAGCGCTCGGCATCGAGGGCGGCCATGCAGCCCAGGCCGGCGGCCGTCACGGCCTGGCGATAATGCTCGTCGGTGACGTCGCCGGCGGCGAAGACGCCCGCGACATTGGTCCGGGTCGTGCCGGCTTCGACATCGAGATAGCCGGATTCGTTCATGGCGAGCTGGCCGACGAAGAGTTCCGTCGCCGGCTTGTGGCCGATGGCGATGAAGACGCCGTCGGTCTTCAACTCGCTCTCGACGCCGGTCTTGAGGTTCTTCAGGCTGAGATGCGTGACGCTGGGGGGCGTGGTGCCGCCGCAGATCTTGGCGATCTCGCTGTCCCAGATCACCTCGATCTTCGGGTGCTTGAACAGGCGCTCCTGCATCACGCGTTCGGCCCGCAGGCTGTCGCGACGATGGATCAGGGTGACCTTGCTGGCGAGATTGGCGAGATAGAGCGCTTCTTCCACCGCCGTGTTGCCGCCGCCGACGACCGCGACCTCCTTGTTGCGGAAGAAGAAGCCGTCGCAGGTGGCGCAGGCCGAGACGCCGAAGCCCTGGAAAGCCTGCTCGGACGGCAGGCCCAGCCACTTGGCCTGGGCGCCGGTCGCGATGATCAGCGCATCGCAGGAATAGGTCTCGCCGCCATCGCCCCAGAGCCGGAACGGGCGCTGCGAGAGGTCGACGCGGGCGATATGGTCGGAGACCATCTTCGTGCCCATGTGCTCGGCCTGGGCGCGCATCTGCTCCATCAACCAGGGGCCCTGGATGACGTCGGCGAAGCCGGGATAGTTCTCGACATCGGTGGTGATCATCAACTGGCCGCCGGCCTGCATGCCGGAGATCAACACCGGTTCCATCATGGCGCGGGCGGCGTAGATCGCGGCGGTGTAGCCGGCCGGGCCGGAGCCGACGATCATGACGCGGGCATGGGTGTGGGCCATCGTCTCAGTTCCTCTCCTGCGGGCTTGGAGCCGCAGCCTCGATCCGTCAGATACGCCGGCGCGGCGCCGAAACAAGGGTCGCCGGGTTCAGGAGCGCGTGAACCCAAGGGCAGCCCGGTGGCGCAGCCAGCCTTGCCGTATCGCATCGGCTATGATCGGCGTTGAGTCTATCGGTTCGTAAGGCTGGCCTTCAAGGCGTCCACAGAAGCGATGCACAACGCCTTCGCGTTCCAGCGCCGCGACCAGCGCCGCGATCTTGGGATGGCCGCCCGTGGGCTCGAAGACCAGTGCGGGAACGCCCGCCGCCGCAGCCTCGCCGATCATGTTGGTGGAGTCGGCGGTGACCACCACCGCATCCGCGTTCGCGAGGAGTGCGAGGAAGGGATTTTCGCCTGTGCCGTCCCACCACCAGCCACCATGCCGGCCGAAGACGGCGGCGACGGCGGCAGCAAGCGCGGGCGAGGTCCGCCGCGACGGCGAGCCCATCAGGCTCGCGCCTGATTGTGCGAGTTCATCGAGTTGTCGGGCAAGGCGCTCGATATCGGCCTGTGTGAAGCGGTGATGCCGGCTGTCGCCGCCGACGAGCACCGCAACACGGGGGCTGCGCAAATTTGCAATGGCCGCAGGCGGTGCGGCACGGGCGGTGGCGAGCTTTTCCGGCGTCAGGCGATGCGGCGAGGTCGTGCTGACCAGGACATTGTCGCCACGCAGCCTGTCATGGCCGGAGACCCAGATCAGGTCGGCGCTGCCGGGGCCGGTGCGCGGGTCCTTGAGGAAAACGGTAAAGGTCGCGCCGTTAGAGGCCTGCTTCAGCGCCCGCAGATAGGCGACGGCGCGCCGGCCCGAGGCGATGGCGATGTCGGGGAAAGGGGGCCTCAGCGGGCTGTCCGGCCTGTCCGGTCCCTCGCGCGGGTCGATCGGTCCGCGCGGCATCAGCCAGGCCCAGGGTCGGCGGGGCTTCACCCGGCGGATTTCGGGGATGACGCCCAGTCGCTCGGCGACGCCGAGGCATTGCAATTCGTCGCCGGCCTTGCCGTCGGTCAGGACCCAGACGGTCGGCTCCGGATTGTCGTGCATGGCTATCTGGGCTCGTGGCATGCGCCTTGTATCGCTTGGCCGCGCCGTCTACACCAGCGCGACCTTCACGCGAGGACACTCGTTGCGCGCCAAACTCGACGATATCGACCTGCGCATCCTGCGCGAACTCCAGGCCGATGGGCGCATGACCAATGTCGAACTCGCCAGCCGAGTCGGCATCTCGCCGCCGCCCTGCCTGCGGCGCGTCCGCGCGCTGGAGGAGGCCGGCCTGATCCGCGGCTACCATGCCGATCTCGACGAGCGTAAGCTTGGCTTCGAAGTGGTCTGCTTCGCCTTCGTGCATCTGGCGAGCCAGGCCGAGGCCGATCTCGTCGCCTTCCAGGAGCGCATGAGGGGCTGGCCGACCGTGCGCGAATGCTGGACGCTCTCGGGCGATATCGACTTCGCCCTGAAATGCGTCGCGCCGGATCTGAAGGCCTTTCAGGACTTCGTCGCGGAGCTCACCGCCATGCCGAATGTCCGCAACGTCAGGACCGCGCTCGCCCTCGACCGGGTCAAGGACGAGCCGATCGTTCCCTTCGGCTGAACCGGGCGCTCAGCCCGCGATATAGCGCCTGATCCACCAGGCATTGTTGCGGGCCAGCGCCTTCAGGCGAAACTGGTCGGCTTCCGGCAGGCGCAGGAGACCGGCGCCGCTCGCGGATTCGGTGGAGCGGATCGGATAACTGGCAAGCTGCCGGCCGCTGCGGTCATAGAGCGTGGCCGTGCTTTCGAGATAATCCTCGTTGGCCCCGGCCCAGCCGGTCCCCCGCGTGCTGCTGGAGAGCCAGACGCGTCCGATGGTGACGACGAGCCTCGTCCCGGCGCCGCGCTGCAGCGATGGCCCGAGAATCTCGACCAGGGTCCGCTCCAGTTCGGTCTTCACCAGCGGCAGATTGTCCCCCCAGGCCTCCACGACCGAGGGCAAGGCCTCGACCCGGACCGTGCCGACGGCCGGTCCTTGCGCGAAAGCGGGGAATGCCGCCGGCGCCAGGGCCAGAGCGGTGGCGCCGAGCGCGAATGCCTGTCGACGGGTGATCATGGGCGGATCTCCGAAAGCCTTGTCTCTTCAATGTAGGTGCAGACCGGGGATAGTCCATGGCTGGCGTTCATGCGCGATCATCTGCGGGCGATGGTTGCCAAGCGGTGTCGAAATCCGGCCTATCGGGCAGGGGAGTCTCGCGATCGTCGGGCGCGACCAGAGGGGGATTGTTGTGGATCGCTGGCTGACCGAGTTCGTGAAGCTCTGGGTCGTGATCGACCCGATCGGGACCTTGCCGGTCTTCCTGGCGGTGACGGCGGGCCTGAGCGCCGCCGCGGCACGGCGCATCGCGCTTCACGGTTCGCTCGTCGCCTTCCTCGTGCTGCTGTTCTTCGTTCTGCTCGGGCAGGTGCTGCTGACGGCGATGGATATCGAGCTGAGCTCGTTCCAGATCGCCGGGAACATCGTGCTGTTCCTGTTCGCGTTGACGATGATCTTCGGCGAATCGAAGCTGGAGGAGGACCAGAAGCTCCTGCGCTCCTCCGACCTGGAAAAGGCGGTCTATCCGCTGGCGATCCCGAGCATCGCCAGCCCGGGCGCGATGCTGACGGTGATGACGGTCACCGACAATTCGAAGTTCAGCCTCGCCGAGCAGGCCGAGACCATCGTTCAGATCGCGATCATCTTCGCGGTCATGCTCGTGCTGCTGTTCAGCGCCTCGCGGATCATCGCGGTGATCGGCAATGCGGGAGCAAGCATCATCAGCCGCGTGATGGGGCTGATCCTGGCGAGCGTCGCCGTGGACGGCATCATCAAGGCGATGCGGGTCGTGCTGGCGGGGTAGGTGGGCGAGGACCCGCCGTCATGGTCGGGCTTGTCCCGACCATCCACGTCTTTGCTGGTCGAAGGCTGTGTTCAAGCCGCGGATGCTCGCCACAGGGGCGAGCATGACGGGTGTACGAAAGGTCGTCTCAGCGGAAGACGACGCTGACGACCTCGTAGGACTTGCCGCCGCCGGGCGTGTTCACCTGCACGGAATCACCGACCTTCTTGCCGATCAGCGCGCGCGCGATCGGCGAGCCGATCGAGACCTTGCCGGACTTCACGTCCGATTCCGGCTCGCCGACGATCTGGTAGCTCTTCTCTTCCTCGGTATCGTCGTCGATCAGCTTGACGGTGGCGCCGAACTTGATCGTGTCGCCGCCGAGCTTGGAGACGTCGATGATGTCGGCGCGGCCGATCAGCGATTCGAGCTCCATGATCCGGCCCTCGTTGAGCGACTGGGCTTCCTTCGCCGCGTGATACTCGGCGTTCTCGGAGAGGTCACCGAGTGCGCGCGCTTCGGAAATCGCGGTGATGATGCGCTGACGCTCGACCTGCTGGCGGTGCTTCAGCTCCACCTCCAGGGCGGCGAATCCGCCCGCGGTCATCGGAACCTTTTCCATTCTCTTCGTCCCATAAGCTCCGAAAGCGCGGCTCGCCGGCGGCAAATCGACCGCCGGCTCCCGCGCTTCCGCTCAATCTGTGAATTCGCGACGTGCGGCCGGTCAGGCCGCGCGTTCGAAATACGACTGCAAGGATCGTACTTCGAGATCGCCGCTGCAATAGGCCTTTATGCCCTCCGCCGCTGCGATCGCTCCGGCCAAGGTGGTATAATAGGGCACCTTGTGCAAGAGGGCCGTGCGCCGGAGCGGGCGGGAGTCCGCAAGAGCCTGCGGCCCCTCGGTGGTGTTGAACACGAGCTGGATCTCGCCGTTCTTGAGCGCATCGACGACATGCGGGCGGCCTTCGAGGACCTTGTTGATCTTCGAGGCCTTGATGCCCTGCTCCTGCAGGTGGCGCAGCGTGCCGCCGGTCGCCAGGATGCGGAAGCCGAGATCGGCGAGGATGCGGACCGCCGGCAGGATGCGCGGCTTGTCCTCGTCACGCACCGAGACGAAGACCGTGCCCTTGACCGGCACCTTGGAACCGGCGCCGAGCTGGCTCTTGGCGAAGGCCGTGTCGAAGGAGCGGTCGAGGCCGATGACCTCGCCCGTCGAGCGCATTTCCGGCCCGAGCAGGACGTCGACGCCGGGGAAGCGCGCGAAGGGGAAGACCGCTTCCTTGACGCCGACATGGTCGAGCTTCGACGGCTTCAGGCCGAAGCTGGCCAGCGCCTCGCCGCCCATGATTCGGGCCGCGATCTTGGCGATCGGCTGGCCGATCACCTTGGCGACGAAGGGCACCGTGCGCGAAGCGCGCGGATTGACTTCGAGCACGTAGATATCGCCGTCCTTGATGGCGTACTGGACGTTCATCAGGCCGCCGACATCGAGCGCGAGCGCCATCGCCTTGGTCTGGCGCTCCAGCTCGGCGATCGTCTCGGGCGAGAGCGAGCGCGGCGGCAGCGAGCAGGCCGAATCGCCGGAATGGATGCCGGCTTCCTCGATATGCTCCATGATGCCCGCGACGAAGACGTCCTTGCCGTCGCAGAGGCAGTCGACATCGACCTCGATCGCGTCCGACAGGTAGCGGTCGAACAGCAGCGGGTTCTTGCCCAGCACCGTGTTGATCTGGCCGGTCTTGTCGTTCGGATACTTGGCCTTGACCTCGGAAGGGATCAGCGAGGGCAGGGTGCCGAGCAGGTAATCCTCGAACTGCACCTCGTCGCGGATGATCGCCATGGCGCGGCCGCCGAGCACATAGGAGGGGCGCACGACGAAGGGCAGGCCGAGCTCGGAGACGATGATGCGGGCCTGCTCCACCGAGTAGGCGATGCCGTTCTTCGGCTGCTTCAGGTGCAGCTTGTCGAGCAGGCGCTTGAAGCGGTCGCGGTCCTCGGCGAGGTCGATCATGTCGGGCGACGTGCCGAGGATCGGGATGCCCGCTTCCTCCAGCGCGTTGGCCAGCTTCAGCGGGGTCTGCCCGCCGAACTGGACGATGACGCCGAGCAGCGTGCCGTTCTGCTTCTCGGTCTCGAGGATCTCGAGCACGTCTTCCGCCGTCAGCGGCTCGAAATAGAGCCGGTCGGAGGTGTCGTAGTCGGTCGAGACCGTCTCCGGGTTGCAGTTGACCATGATGGTCTCGTAGCCGGCGTCGCGCAGCGCGTAGCAGGCATGGCAGCAGCAATAGTCGAACTCGATGCCCTGGCCGATGCGGTTCGGCCCGCCGCCGAGGATCACGACCTTCTTGCGGTCGGACGGGTTGGCCTCGTCCGCCATCCTGCCGGCGAAGGGCATGGCGTAGGTCGAGTACATATAGGCGGTCGGCGAGGCGAACTCGGCTGCGCAGGTGTCGATGCGCTTGTAGACCGGGCGGACCTCCAGCGCGCGGCGGAGCGTGCGGACCTCGGCCTCGGTCTTGCCGGAGACCGCGGCGAGGCGCTTGTCGGAGAAGCCCATCGCCTTGATCTGGCGGAAGGCGCCCGGCGTGGTGGGCAGGCCGATGGCGCGGATCTTCTCCTCGGTCTCGACCAGCTCGCGCATCTGGGCGAGGAACCACGGGTCTATCTTGCAGCTCTCGTGGATTTCCTCGTCGCTGAAGCCGGCACGCATGGCCTGCGCGACCTGGAGGATGCGGTCGGGCGTCGGCGTCGAGATCGCCGCCTTGATGGCGTTGCGGTCGTCGCCCTTGCCGTAGCCCTCGATCTCGATCTCGTCGAGGCCGTCGAGGCCGGTCTCAAGGGAGCGCAGCGCCTTCTGCAGCGATTCCTGGAAGGTGCGGCCGATCGCCATGGCCTCGCCGACCGACTTCATCGCGGTGGTCAGCGTCGGCTCGGAGCCCGGGAACTTCTCGAAGGCGAAGCGCGGGATCTTGGTGACGACATAGTCGATCGTCGGCTCGAAGGAGGCGGGCGTCGCGCCGCCGGTGATGTCGTTCTCGATCTCGTCGAGCGTGTAGCCGACGGCAAGCCGCGCCGCGACCTTGGCGATCGGGAAGCCCGTGGCTTTGGACGCCAAGGCTGAAGACCTCGACACACGCGGGTTCATCTCGATGACGATCATCCGCCCCGTGGCCGGGTCGATCGCGAACTGTACGTTCGAGCCGCCGGTCTCGACGCCGATCTCGCGCAGCACCGCCAGCGAGGCGTCGCGCATGATCTGGTATTCCTTGTCGGTCAGCGTCAGCGCCGGGGCGACGGTGATCGAATCACCGGTATGGACGCCCATCGGATCGAAATTCTCGATCGAGCAGACGATGATGCAGTTGTCCTTCTTATCGCGGACGACCTCCATCTCGTATTCCTTCCAGCCCAGCACGCTCTCCTCGATGAGGACCTCGCTGGTCGGGGAGGCGTCGATGCCGCGCTCGACGATGTCGATGAACTCGCCCTTGTTGTAGGCGATGCCGCCGCCAGTGCCGCCCATGGTGAAGGACGGGCGGATGATCGCCGGCAGGCCGATATCCTCCAGCGCGTCGAGCGCCTGGCCGAGCGTCTTGATGTGGTGCGAGCGCGGGGTGTCGAGGCCGATCTTGGTCATCGCCTCGCGGAAGAGCTCGCGGTCCTCGGCCTTGTCGATGGCCTCGGCGGTGGCGCCGATCATCTCGACGCCGAACTTCTCGAGCACGCTGATCTTGCTGCCATCGGGCTGGACGATCGACTTCTTGTTGAGCGAGAGCGCGCAGTTCAGCGCGGTCTGGCCGCCCATCGTCGGCAGGAGGGCGTCGGGGCGCTCCTTCTCGATGACCTTGGCGACGATCTCGGGCGTGATCGGCTCGACATAGGTCGCATCGGCCAGGTCCGGATCGGTCATGATCGTCGCCGGGTTCGAGTTGACCAGGATGATGCGGTAGCCCTCGGCCTTCAGCGTCTTGCAGGCCTGGGTGCCGGAATAGTCGAACTCGCAGGCCTGGCCGATGATGATGGGGCCGGCGCCGATGATCAGGATGGACTTGATGTCTGTGCGCTTGGGCATGATCTCGACCGGTCTTGGGCAGGCGCGCGCAAAGCCGGTCCGATCGGGCGAGCGGAGGCCTGGCGAGCGTCTGAATGAATGCTAGGCGCTCGCTATAGACGGCGAAGGCCGCGGGGGAAAGCTAAAAGGAGCGGCACGGCCAGATGTGCACGGCTTCGTCATGCCGCTTGCCAGACACGCACTCCATATGAAATGTTATATTATAACATTTCATATGGAGTGCTGCCTCATGCGTCGCCTGCCCGTCACCGTCCTGTCCGGCTTCCTGGGAGCCGGCAAGACGACCCTGCTCAACCACATCCTCAACAACCGCGAGGGCCGCAAGGTCGCGGTCATCGTCAACGACATGAGCGAGGTGAATATCGATGCCGATCTGGTGCGGGAGGGCGGCGGCAAGCTCTCGCGCACCGACGAGAAGCTGGTCGAGATGAGCAATGGCTGCATCTGCTGCACGCTGCGCGACGATCTGCTGGCCGAGGTGCGCCGTCTCGCGGAGGAGGGACGGTTCGATTACCTGCTGATCGAGGGGACGGGCATCGCCGAGCCGCTACCGATCGCCGCGACCTTCGAGTTCCGCGACGAGGAGGGGCTTTCGCTGTCGGATGTCGCCCGCCTCGACACGATGGTCACGGTGGTCGATGCGGTGAGCCTGCTGAAGGACTACGGCTCACGCGATTTCCTGCGCGAGCGCGGCGAGACGGCGGGGGAGGGCGACGAGCGCACGCTGGTCGACCTCCTGGTGGAGCAGATCGAGTTCGCCGACGTGGTCGTGCTGAACAAGATCTCGGATGCTTCGCCGGAGCAGCGCGAGGCCGTCAGCAAGATCGTGTGCGCGCTCAATCCGGATGCGCGGCAGGTCGAGGTGGATTTCGGCAAGGTGCCGCTTGATGCCGTGCTCGACACCGGGCTGTTCGACCATGAGAAGGCGCAGGAACATCCGCTCTGGCACAAGGAGCTCTACGGCTTCAAAGACCATGTGCCGGAGACGGAAGAATACGGCATTTCCTCCTTCGTCTATCGGGCAAGGCGTCCGTTCCATCCCGAGACGTTCAACGCCTTCATCGGCCGGACATGGCCGGGGCTGATCCGCGCCAAGGGACATTTCTGGCTGGCGACCCGGCCGGACTGGGTCGGTGAGATGTCGCTTGCCGGCAGCATCTGCCGGACCGAGGCGATGGGCTTCTGGTGGGCGGCGGTGCCGCGCTCGCGCTGGCCTGATCATCCAGAGTGGAAGGCGATCCTGAACCGCCACTGGCATTCGGTCTGGGGCGATCGCCGGCAGGAGCTGGTCTTCATCGGCACCGAGCTCGACGAGGCGGCGATTCGCGCCGCGCTCGACCTCTGCCTCGTCGGCGATGCATTGCCACTGCGGTTCAACCCCGAGCGATATCGCGACCTGCCGGACCCGTTCCCGGCCTGGCGGCGGGCGGAAGCGGCCTGATCCGGGCCGCGCCGTTTCAACTGCGGGCCGGCGCTGCCGTCTCACACAGGGCCGGCACGCGCCTGGCGGCGCGCTTGCGATAGAGTGTGAATGCCAGCACCGCGAGCGCTGCGACCTCGCAGGCGGCGCCGACGAAGCCGAGCGGCCAGGTGCCGGCATGGCGCATGACCTGCTGGCCGAGCGCCGCGCCAGCCGCGATGCCGAAATAGAGCGCGGAGGCATTGAGCGAGAGCGCGACCACCGTCGCGTCCGGCGCCATCGCCGCCAATCGCGACATCTGCGAGGGATGGCCGGCCCAGCCCGCCGCGCTCCAGACGAAGAGCACGAAGGGGATCGGCCAGATCGCCAAAGCCGGCGGCAGGCTGATCGCGATCAGCGAGGCGGTGAACAGAGCCGCCGCGAGGATCGACAGCACCACTGTCAGCGAGCGCTCGGGGCCGAAGCGGTCGCTGGCGATGCCGCCGAGCTGGTTGCCGATGGCCGAGCCGAGCCCGGAGACGACAAGCGTCGCGGCGAGCCAGGGGCCGGTGATGCCGGCATGGTTGGTCAGGAAGGGCGCGATATAGGTGTAGAGAACGAAGGCGCCGGTGGTCCACAGCATGGTCGTGGCGAGCGCCAGCAGCACGTCGCCGCGGCCCGCAACCTGAAGCCGCTCGCGCAGGGTGTTGGTGCTGTGCGGCAGGCCCTTGGGCAGCTTGACCAGAAGGCCCGCCAGCGAGAGTGCGCTCAGGGCCGCGACGATCAGGAAGGCAAGGTGCCAGCCGCCGAAGCCGACGACCGCCGTGCCGATCGGGATGCCGAGGATCAGCGAGACGGTCATGCCGCCGGTGACGAGCGCGATGGCGCGGCCGCGCCGCTCGGGGGCGGAGACCGCGACGGCGACGGCATTGGCGGCGGGCATGAAGACGCCGGCCGACAGGGCCATCACGATGCGGGCGGCCATCACCACCCAGAAGTCGGTGGCGAAGGCGGCACCGAGATTGGCGAGGCCGAAGACGGTCATCGCGCCGACGAGAACCGCCTTGCGGTCGGCATCGCCGAGCACGGTCGAGAGGATCGGCGAGCCGACGGCATAGGCCAGCGCGAAGATCGAGATGAGCAGGCCGGCTGTGTCGACCGAGACGGAGAGGCCGGAGGCGAGATGGGGCAGGATGCCGGTGACGATCAGGCTGCCCGTGCCGATGGCGAAGGCGCCGCCGGCGAGCGAGAGAAGGCGCGTATCCATGGGAGTGATCCTTGCGGATGATCGCTGTTTCGAAAGCTGGGTTCGAAATTCAATGATCGTTGAAATAAACCCCTGCCGCAATGACCGCAAGGGTAATTTCAATGAATGTTGAATATTGTCAGGAGCGGCGGCATCGCCTATCTCGGAGGCCATGAAGCCGGTTTTTCACCCTGATATCGAGGATGTCGCGCCTGCCGACGTGTTTGGCGCGCTGGCCGATCCGATCCGGCTCGGCATCCTCGTGGCGCTCTCCGAGGTCAACGAGGTCGATAAGGCGCGCTGCAGCCATTTCACCGCCTTCGCCTCGCCCTCGCTGCTGTCCTACCATTTCGCCAAGCTGCGCGAGGCCGGCATCACCCGCATGCGGGTGGAGGGAACCTCGCGCTATCTCAGCATCCGGCGCGAGGAGCTGAACCAGCGCTTTCCGGGGCTGATCGACAGCGTCATCGAGACGGCGCGGCGCGATCCCAACCTGCCGCGGCTGGGATCGGAATGGCTCGCGGGTGCCGAGCAGGCTCAGGGTCAGACTTCGTCACGTTGACAGGCCCTCGTACGGGTCTAGCGTCCTTGCTTCCGCGATGGCGTCGAGCCGGATCGCGACACGGCACCGGCCACGCCCGAACCCGAGCAGCATGGCCATGCGTGCTGCCGACCCTTAGAAACTCGATGCCCTGGTGGGACGTCTCGTCGGCGATGTCGGTGCCTCCGTCACCGGCGCCCTGATCGTACTGGGCGACCAGCTCGGCCTCTACAAGGCGATGGCTGACGGCAAGCCCGTCACCTCCCTACAACTGGCGGAGAAGACCGGCCTCAAGGAGCGCTATCTGCGCGAATGGCTCGCGGGCCAGGCCTCGGCCGGCTATGTCGATTACGACGATGGCAGCGACAGCTTCAGCCTTTCGCCCGAGCAGGCCATGGCCTTCGCCGAGGAGGACAGCCCGGCCTTCTTCGCCGGCGCCTTCGAGATCGTGCAGTCGATGTTGTTCACCGGAGGCGCGGAAGCCGGTTGAGTCCGTGAGGTGATGATGTAATGTTATAGTATTGCATATTGCCTCGGAGCTTTCCCGTGCCTTCCTTCCGCCTTGCCGCTGCCTGCTTCGCCGGCTGCCTGCTCGCCTCCGCGGCGCTCGCCCATGATCATGCCCCGCTGCGCGGGCGCCTCGTCTTCGCCGATCACGAGAAACCGGTCGTCCGCATTCTCGATCTCGACAGCGGCGAGGTTACGCACAGCTTCGACGTGCCGAAGGCCAATCCCGGCTTCGCCGGCGTTTCCGGCGGGCGCTATGTCGTGGTGAAGACCGGGGACGAGGCGGGTACCCTGCGCATTCTCGACACCGGGCTGATCGCTGAATCCCATGGCGACCACATCGATCTCGACAAGGCCACGCCGAAGCTGCTCGACTTTGCCGCGAAAGGCGACCGGCCGGCGCATGTGCTCTCCGGCCATGGGCAACTCGCGCTGTTCTTCGACGGTCTGCGCCCCTGGGAGGGCAAGAGCGAGCCGAAGGCCGTGCTGGTCGCGATCGGCGACCTCGCCAAGGACAAGCCCACTGTTACGATCTGGCCGAGCCCGGCGCCGCAGCATGGTATCGCCGTGCCGCTCGGCAACCGGCAATGGCTGATGTCGATCCCGAACCCGGCCTATGCCAAGGGCGACGATCGCAGCGCCTCGTCGCGCCCGAACGGCTTCGAGGTTCTCGAGCAGGGCAAGGACTGGAAGCGCGTCGCGCTGTTCGACGATGCCGCAAAGCCCGACGCCTCCTGCAAGCTCTTCCACGGCTCGGCCGAAGCACGCGGGCGTCATGTCTTCGGTTGCGCCGAGGGCGAGGGCGGCGGATTGCTGATCCTGTCCAAGCCCGGCAAGGGGGCCGGCGCGAGCTGGAGCGGGCGCAAGCTCGGCTATCCCGACGAGCGCCGCGTCAGCGCGCTGAAGTCGCGCGACAGCGGGCGCCATCTCGTCGGCAATTACGGCTTGAAGGCGCCCTATGACGCGCTGCTGCGGATCGATCCGGAGGTGAAGGCGCTGATGATCGAGGATGTGCTGGCGGTGCCGGGCGGGCAGGCCGCCTGCCAGTTCGAGCTCGGCGGCAATGGCAGCCGGCTCGCCAATCTGACACCGGACGGCAAGCTGCGCATCTACGAGATCGCGCCGGCCTGGAAGGAGCTCGCGGCCTTCGATGCCGTGCCCGCCTTCGATTGCGCTTATGGCGCGAAGACGCCGACGCCGAGCCTCGCCGTGATCGGCGGCAACGCCTTCGTCAGCGACCCGACCAATGGCCGCATCCGCGAGTACCATCTCGATACGCTGAAGCAGGGGCTCGACATGCCCGTCGGCGGCATGCCGGCCAATCTGGCCGGCAGCGACGCCGGCTGATGGGCTTCCGCGAACCCACGGCATCCTCTAGGAAGCGCGGATGCCGCTTCGCCGTTATCCGCGCCAGTTCCGACAGCTCGCCGCCTATGTCCTGGCCGGCGGGCTGACCGCGGTCGCGCATTACGGCGTGCTGATCGGGCTGGTCGAGATCGGTCGCATCGACCCGGTGCCGGCGACGCTTGCCGGCTTCATCGTCGGCGCGCTGGTTTCCTATGCGCTCAACCGCTGGATGACGTTCGACGCGACCCGCAGCCATGCCCAGGCCGGCTGGCGCTTCGCCCTGATCGCGTCCGGCGGTTTCGTGCTCACCGGCATCCTGATGCATCTCTTCGTGGCGCGGGCGGGCCTGCCCTATCTGCCGATGCAACTGGTCACCACGGGCGTGGTGATGGTGTTCTCGTTCCTCGGCCACAAGTTCTTCAGCTTCGCGGACAGGGCGGCGTGACGCGCCAGGCGCCCGCCGCCTGTAGCCGTCTCAAGGCGTCGGGGCGACGGTCAGCGTGATCTGCCTGCGGCCGATGCGGCCTTCCTTGTCGGTGGCCTCGATCTCGATGATGTGGCTGCCGCTCGGCACGACGACGGAGGGCGCGTCGATGCCGCCCGGCGTGATGTACTGCTTGATGCGCTGGGTGATGTCGACCGGCGGGTCGCGCCGGTAGAAGACGCGCACGGTCGCCGGATCGACCGGCACGCCGTTTGCCGGCATGAAGCGCACGTTGAGGCGGAAGGGCTTGCCGTCGACGCCCTTGTCAGGGGTCGGCAACGTGTCGATGCCGGGGCCGCGGGTCAGATTGCGCGTGCTGGCCGGGACCTTGGGCCCGGCCGGCAACCCCGCTTCTTCGCGGGTGATGAGAGGGATCGGGTCGGCGGCTTGTGCCACCGACAGCATGGCGGCGGTGGCGAGAACGGCAGGCAGAATGTGCCTAATGAGCACAGACGTCATCATCGTCCTATTTCACTCCAAGGATTGCGGCGATCAGGCCGGCGATTGCCGAAATGGCGGTGCCGGCCATCAGGATGGTGGTTTCGATGGTCTTCAGCGTTTCCATCGGCACCTTGCCGTGGACGGCCTGAAGCCCCTTCCGCAGTTCCGGCAGCGAGACGAGGCCGCGCGCGGCGAGCGCAGCCTGCGTCACGCGCAGCAACATCCCCGAGAACATCGAGGCGGCGATGCTCAACGCGTAGAACGAGGTCTCGCGCCAGGCCACCGCCCCCTGCGGAAGGAGCGGTATGTTGTCGTGCCAGCCCAGCAACGCGTTCATGGTCGCGACGGAAAAAATCGCGAAGGCGACGGCGACGCCGATATCGAAGACGATCAGGCGCGGGCGGATGCCGAAATAGATCAGGCCGGTGAAGAACGGGATCGCGATCGAGGCGAGGCGCAGCGTCCACAGCGGCAGATCGAGCCAGAGGATGACCGCGCAATAGGCGAGCAGCAGCAGCACGAGACCGAATGGCAGCACCCAGAAGCGCCGGCGCGCGACCGAGAAGGCGACCGGTGCCGCTTCCCGCTGGGGTTCCACCAGGTCGGCAAAGGTGACAGGCGCAGGCTCGGGCACCCGTGCGCTGGCGGGCGCGGGACGCCTTTCCTCCGGCTGCTTCTCGAGGGCGGCGAGCCGCTCTTCCAGTGCATCCAGGCGGCGCAGCAACGGCAGAACGGGCGTGAGGTCCCGGCCGCAGCTACGGCAGGACAGCACGCCCTTGTTGAGCGCAGCTTCGCAATAGGGACAGGTGAACTGGTCCTGCACGGCAATCTCGCGAGGGCAAGTCGCGGTCAAAGCCATATCCGAAGCGTCAAATCAAGGCATATGACGAACTTCCGTAAGGGAAGATCGATGCAGAGGCGTCGGATTATCGGTCTGGATTCTACTTTCGTCTATGCCGCCGCCTTGATGGCCTTGAAGGTCATGCGGTGCGGGTTGTGGCCGAAATTCCCCGGCCGCTGCACATCGGCGAAGCCGGCTTCGCGGATCAGGGCGGTGATCGCCTCTGCCGTATAGGTCGAAAGGCCGTACTGCGCCCGCAGCTTGCGGTAGTCCGAGAAGGCGGTGCGGACGAGGCCGCCGAGCGCCGCCATGAGGAAGCCGCCGCGCCAGGCGAAGGCGAGCAGCTGGGAGGCATCGGTCAGTGGACTGACGTCGGGCGGGATAACGTCGGCGAGGATGAGCGCGCCGCCGGGCTTCAAACGGTCTCGCCAGGTTTCCAGCAGCGCCTTCAGTTCGTCGCGCGAGAGATACTGGAGCAGGGAATTGGCGACGACGAGATCGAGCGAGGCCGGCGGCAGGGCCTCGACCTCTTCCGGCGAGACCACGACGATCGTGTCCTTGCGGCCGAACTGGGCGCGCAGCTTGTCGCGCACGGTCGGCGCCGCCTCGCAGAGATAGAGCTTGCCGCAGGAACCGGCGACGCGGGCGGCGTCGAGCGCTTCGCCGCAGCCGTGGTCGAGCACGACCGCTTCGGCTGAGGGGATATGGCCGATCAGGTCGGTCGCGATGGCGCGGTAATGCAGGGCCTTGTGGCGCGGCGAGACATAGATCGAATGCTCGCCGTTCCAGAAATCGCGCCAGGACATGTGTTCGGTCGACCCTCGGATTGCGCCCACTATTTCCGATGACTACGCACAAGCCGGCTGGCTCTGCAACAGCCGGGGGTTTCGACGCCGCGGCGTTTCCGCTTTAGTTGGCGAATCGAGATGGGGGGTGTCCATGCTGCTGCTGCCGCGATTGCTCAAGCGGTTCATCCGCCACGGACGGCTGACGGTCATCACGCCGGACGGCAAGCGGCATGTCTTCGGATCGGGGCCGGCGGAGCTGCTTTTCGCCGGCGTCACCAAGACGGCGCCGGCCGTCACCGTGCGCTTCCGCGACAACCGCGTCGAACGCGAGCTCTTCCTCAATCCCGAGCTCGCTTTGGCCGAAGGCTATATGGACGGGCGGATCGATTTCGAGGACGGCACGATCCACGACCTGCTGGCGCTGTTTTGGCTGCAGCGCCGAGAGATGCGCAAGGACCCTTTGCAGCAGGCGATCCGCAAGGTGCGCTTCAAGCTCCGCCGCTGGCGGATGCATAACCCGCTCGGCGCCGCCGGGAAGAAGGTCAAGCACCACTACGACATTCCGACCGATTTCTATCGGCTCTGGCTCGACGAGACGATGACCTATTCCTGTGCCTACTGGCACAGTCCTGAGGTCGGGCTGGAGGCCGCGCAGAAGGCGAAGCTCCGCCACCTCGCCGCCAAGCTGAAGATCGAGCCCGGCATGAGCGTGCTCGATATCGGCTCGGGCTGGGGGGAGCTTGCGATCTATCTCGCCAAGGCCTGCGGCGCGAGGGTGACCGGGCTCAACGTCTCGCCCGACCAGATGGCGGCGGCGCAGAAGCGGGCCGAGGCGGCCGGCGTCGGCGATGCCGTGACGTTCATCAACAAGGATTATCGCGAGCTCGGCGGCACGTTCGACCGCGTCGTCTCGGTCGGCATGATGGAGCATGTCGGCGTCGCGCATTACGGCGAATACTTCGAGAAGATTCGTGATCTGCTGACCCCGGACGGGATCGCGCTGGTCCATTGCATCGGCCGCGTCGGGCCGCCCGGCTTCACCGGCCCGTTCTTCGACAAGTACATCTTCCCCGGCGGCTATGCGCCGGCGCTGTCAGAGGTCTTCGCGGCGCAGGAGCAGACGGGCCTGTGGGCTTCCGACTGCGAGTTCTGGCGCCGGCACTATCACTGGACGCTGGAGGCCTGGCGCGAGCGCTTCATGGCGAGGCGCGACGAGGTCGTCGCCATGATGGGCGAGCGCTTCGCGCGGATGTGGGAATTCTATCTCTGCGCCTGCTCGATCTCCTTCGATATCGGCGGCGACATGGTGTTCCAGCTCCTGCTCGGGCAGCACAAGAGCGCCGTCCCGATCATCCGCGACTACATCGCGGATGACGAGAAGGCGCTGGATGCGAGGGGGTTTTGAGGGGGAAGGGTTGGGTATCCAGGCGCCTCGACAAATCCTGGCTCGTCTTCGACAGCGTCGAGAATGATGAGCATGATCGCTGTGTCGATCTGTTCTCCCGCCCCGATGGAACGTTCGGCTTCGAGGAGTTCCGGCGCGATGTCGAGGATGCCGGCGTATGGACGCCGGTCCATTACTACTCGGGGATCATCTATGCCGCCCAGCGGGACGCCCTCGATGCAGCCACGCGCGCGGTCGCGTGGCTGTCGGATGCTCTGCAACGGCGGGCCGGATAGCCGCCCGCCGCGCTGCGCTTTCAGCGCTTGAGGTTGACCACGACCACCCCGGCCAGCGCCATGACGCCGCCGATCAGGCCGAAGATCGTCGGCACCTCGCCGAGCCAGAAGAAGCCGATCAGCATCGCCATTGGCGGCACGGCATACTGGAAGTTCGAGGCGCGGGCAGCCGGGAGCCGCGAGAGGGTGATCGCCCAGGTGCCGTAGGCGATCAGGCTCGGCACCACCGCGAGATAGACCACGGACCAGAAGGAGACGCTTGGCGCGGCTTTAGCCTGCTCGATGGCCGAAGGCAGGAAGGGCAGCAGCACGAAGCCGCCGATCGCCATGTTCCAGGCCGCGACATGGAGCGGCTTGTAGCGGGCGAATAGCGGCTTCTGCAGCACGGTGGTGATGGCGTTGCAGAAGGCGGCGCCGAGGATCAGCAGCACGCTGATGCCGATCTCGACATCGAGCCCCTTGCCGAGCGCGATCACGCCGATGCCGGCGAAGGACAAGGCCGTACCGAGCCAGGCCGTGAGGCTGAAGCGCTCGCCCAGGATCATCATGGCGAGCACGGCCGTCATGATCGGGTTGGTGTTGATGATGAAGGCGGCGGGGCCTGCCGGCACGACGCGCTGGCCGAAATTCAGCAGCAGGGCGTAGCCCGCGATGAAGATCACGCCGCCGACGAGGAAGCGCCAGATATCGCCGAGTTCGGGCAGCTTCGCCCGCGTCAGGATGAGGAAGAGCGCGGCCGGGGCGCCGGCGAGAGCGAAGCGCAGCGCGGCCATCTCGGCCGGGCCGAAGCCGGCGAGTCCGGCGCGGATCGCCGGGAAGGAGGAGGCCCAGGCCATGACCGTGAAGGTCACGGTGAAGACCAGCGTCGGATCGAGGCGCTGGGAGCCGGAGGCGGCGAGGGCGGGGGAAGCGCAGCTTGAGGAGGACATGGCGTCGGTCCGTCGATGACGAGAGGTTGCTCCCGATAAGCGCCTCGGCGAGCTGATTGACAAACGAACAATTCGCGCATGAGCTGTGAGAATGGATCACAGCTCGAACCTGCCGCCGCTCGATACCCTGCGCGCCTTCGAGGCGGCCGCGCGCACCGGTAGCTTCTCCTCGGCAGCGGAGGCGCTGAACCTGACCCATGGTGCCGTCAGCCGGCAGATCGCCAAGCTCGAGCATTGGCTGGGCCTGCGCGTCTTCCTGCGGCAGGCGCGCGGCGTTTCGCTGACGCCGGAGGGCCAGCGCCTGCTCCAGCGCACGCAGGAGGCGTTTGCGCTGATCGCCGACACGTCCGAGCGCTGGCGCGAGGCGCGCGGCGCCTCGGTGGTTCGGGTCAGCGCGCCGCCTTCGGTCTGCGCGCTCTGGCTGATGCCGCGACTGGCCGTGCTGGAAGCGGGGACGCCGTCGCTGCGGATCGTGCTGCAGGTCGAGCATCGCAAGGTGGACTTCGAGGAGGAGGGCGTCGACCTCGGCATTCGCTGCGGGCGCGGCGGCGCGCCGGACCGGCTCTCGCTCAAGCTGTTCGAGGAATGGTGCTTCCCGATCGCTTCGCCCGCGCTCGCCGATGCTATCGGGGAGGGAGCACCGGAGCGCCTGCTCGCCCAGCCCCTGATCCACGACTCGGATGCCGCCGGCTGGAAAGCCTGGTTCGCGGCGCAGGGGCTGGATTATCGCCCGCGTCCGCAGGATCGGCGTTTCGAGGACTATAATCTGGTGCTCGACGCTGCCGCGCATGGGCTGGGTATTGCGCTGGCCCGTCCGCCGCTGGCGCGCGAGCAACTGGCGGCCGGGCGGATCGTCAGGGTCGACGCGCGCGAGGCGCTGAACCCGGTCTCCTACTGGCTCGACCGCCCATTGGGCGTGCTCCGGCCTTCGGCTGCGGCGCTGGCCGAGCGGATCGCGCGGGAAGCGGGAGCCGATCGGGGAGAGATCGCGACCTTTCTCAGCCGGGAAGCCAGGGCGGCTTGAGAAAGCCTTGCGTCATGCTCGCCCTTGTGGCGAGCATCCACGTCTTGAACACGGCCTTCGACCAGCGAAGGCGTGGATGGTCGGGACAAGCCCGACCATGACGGAAGGGCCGTTTTTACCGCAGACTATGCCGCGGCGCTGCGAACTCGCCGCGCTGGCTGGCGCGGGCCATCTCGAAGCTGTCGGCGATGCGGCGCGCCCGGACGATGAAGGCCTGCGCGATCTCGGGCGGGCAGACCTCGTGGGCGGTGATCTCGAACAGGTCGAGCCAGCGGTCGAAATGTTGGCCCTCCAGCGGCAGGATCAGATGCGGGCGCATCGGACGGCCGTCGTAGCGGCCGGTGCGCAGCATCACGCCGCTCCAGAAATCCGTGATCTTGCCGATATGGTGGTCCCAGTCCTCGACGGCGGCCGCGAAGACCGGACCGATCAGCTTGTCCTCCCGAGCCCGCGCATAGAAGGCGCGGACGAGCTCCGCGATCATCGGCTCGCGCAGGTCGGGATGGGCGGCGCCCGGGTGGAGCAGGGGATTGTCGGTCATCGTCGTGCGGTCGGGAATGTCTGCACCGGATATGGCGAATGCGGGGCTGGATGGATAGGTCCGCCAGCGTCGCAGGTCCCGTGCAAGCCTTTACGCGGGTCATCCCGGACGACCGTAGGGAGACCCGGGATCCATGCCGGAGCCTGTCCGAAAAAGGTTCCGGCATGGATCCCGGGTCTCCCTACGGTCGCCGGGATGACCCGCGTTGTGATTAGACAGTCAGAAGCTGGCTATCGGTTGGCGTCGCGGCCAATCCGGTTTGCCGGCCATCGCCATGCTCCAGGAACAGCCGCATCTCCTCGGCCAGCGCGAAGAAGCGGTCGCGCACCGCCTTGGCGTGCGGGTTGGCGCGCTCGATCGCCATGAAGACGTTGGGCGCGTCGTAGCGAACCATCTCGGTCGCCTGCATCAGGAGGTCGAAGCTCGCCGTGGTCATCGTCCGGGGCAGAGGCTCCATGCGGACCAGGATCTTGGCGATGAGATGGGTCAGGCCCTGCACCATCGCGACCTCGCGGTCATGGGCGTCGGCCGTCGTCACGATGACCTTCAGCTTGAGGACGCGACGCAGGAAGGCGGCGATGCGCGGCGTGCTGCGGCCCCGGATCGGGCAAAGCGCGATCTTGAGGCCGGCGAGCCCGTTGCGCGCGCTCTGCGGGCCAAAGAGCGGATGCGTGCCGATGATCTCGACATCGTCGGGCAGTGCCGCCTGCATGGCGCGGGCCGGGCCGATCTTGACCGAGCCGACATCGAGCACGATGGCGCCGGCCTTGAGATGGGGCCGCAAGGCCGCGATCGCTTCGGGGATCGCCGGGACAGGCACGGCGAGGATGACGAGATCGCAGGCGGCGACTTCGGCGGCGGTCGCCGGCTGCAAGCCTTTGCCAGCCGCATCGGCCGCGGGCGCGTTGGCGGGATCGCAGACGCGCAGCGCGAAATGCGGCTGAAGATGACGAGCCATCAACTGCCCGAAGGCGCCGAAGCCCATGATGCCGATGGTGGAGATCGTTCTGATTTTCGAAGACATCGCTCTGGTCCGGTGGGAGCCGCGATGCCGGGTGATCTGCCTGAATTCAACCGCCAGCGCGGCGGTTGAACATGGGAATGCCACCGCCTTTATGAGGACGGGGCGTAATAGCTGCGCTGGAGGGCCATCAGGCTGGTCATGCGCTGCTTAAACCGCGCCTCCCGGGCGCGGTCAATCGGAAAACCAGCCTGCAGGAAAATTCAGGCCGCCTTCTTCGCCTTCTCGGCCGCCATCAGCTCGGTGAAGCGGGTGAAGAGGTAATGGCTGTCCTGCGGGCCGGGCGAGGCTTCCGGATGGTGCTGGACGCTGAAGGCCGGGCGGTCGGTCAGCGCGATGCCGCTGTTCGAGCCGTCGAAGAGCGAGACATGGGTCTCGACCGCGTTCGCCGGCAGGCTCGCGGGATCGACCGCGAAACCGTGGTTCATCGAGACGATCTCGACCTTGCCGGTGGTCTTGTCCTGCACCGGATGGTTGGCGCCGTGATGGCCCTGCTTCATCTTCATGGTCTGGCCGCCGATGGCGAGCGCCATCATCTGGTGCCCCAGGCAGATGCCGAAGGTCGGGACCTTCTTCTCGAGCAGCTCCTTGATCACCGGCACGGCATATTCGCCGGTCGCGGCCGGGTCGCCCGGGCCGTTGGAGAGGAAGATGCCGTCCGGATTGAGCGACAGGATGTCGGCGGCCGTCGCCGTCGAGGGCACGACGGTGACGTCGCAGCCGGCCTTGGCGAGCAGGCGCAGGATGTTGCGCTTCACGCCGTAGTCGATGGCGACGACCTTGAACTGGCTGCTGTCGCGCTTGCCGTAGCCGGCCGGCCAGATCCAGGGCGTCTCGTCCCAGTCGTAGCGCTGCGCGGCGGTGACGAGCGGGACGAGGTCGAGCCCGGCCATGGAAGGCAGCCCGGCCGCCTGCTTCTTCAGGCGCTCGATATCGAAGACGCCGTCCGGGCTATGGGCGAGGATGGCGTTCGGCATGCCGTTGTCGCGGATCAGCGCGGTCAGGGCGCGGGTGTCGACGCCGCAGATGCCGACGATGTTGCGGGCCTTGAGCCAGGCGTCGAAATGCCGGTTGGCACGCCAGTTCGAGGGCTCGGTAATGGCGGCATGGAGCACGCAGCCGCGCACACCGGAGGACGCCGCGGCGTTGACGGTTTCCGTGTCCTCCTCGTTCACGCCGACATTGCCGACATGCGGGAAGGTGAAGGTGATGATCTGCCCGGCATAGGACGGGTCGGTCAGGATTTCCTGATAGCCGGTCATCGCCGTGTTGAAGCAGACCTCGCCCGGCGCCTCCCCTACGGCGCCGAGGCCGAAACCTTCCAGCACCGTGCCATCGGCCAATACGAGGAGCGCGGTCGCGCGCGGTTCGGTCCAGCCGCTGGCGGCGGGGTTTCCTTCGGGAGCGGTCATGTCTATGTCTCGATCCAGGCCGCGCGAGCGGCAAAATGCGGGGGCGGGGCTGCAGCAATCCACTCCGCCGGTCTGGAACGCGAGCCTTAAAGAGCCGGGCGCTGCCCGTCAATCAAGCTTGGTGCAGGCCGCACAGGACAAAGAAGCAAGAGAAAAGGACGATGACGATGACCAGCCTGCGCGAACGCTTCACGGCCGACATGAAGGAAGCGATGAAGGCCGGCGAGAAGGCCAAGGTCGCGGCCATCCGCCTGATCAGCGCCGCGCTCAAGGAAAAGGACATCGAGGCGCGCGGCGCCGGCAAGGGCGAGGCCACGGCCGACGAGATCCTCGGCGTGCTCCAGAAGATGATCAAGCAGCGCCAGGAATCGATCGCGATCTACGACGCCAACAACCGCCCGGAACTGGCCGAGGGCGAGCGTGTCGAGGTCGCGGTGATCTCGTCCTATCTGCCCAAGCAGATGTCGGACGAGGAGGTGAAGGCCGCGATCGACAAGGCCGTGACCGATACCGGCGCGACCGCCGTCAAGGACATGGGCAAGGTCATCGCCAGCTTGCGCGCGGCTTATGCCGGCCAGATGGATTTCGGCAAGGTCAGCCCGATGGTCAAGGCCGCGCTCGGCGGCTGAGCCGGCGGCAGCGGGCGGGCCTCAGGCCCGCTCGATATCTGTCTCGGAGAAATCGTCGCCTTTGTAGAGCAGCGGCCAGCCACGCGCTTTCGCCAGCGCGTAGGCGGCGCAATCGCCCATGTTGAGGCGGGCCGGGTGGCGGCCCTTGCCGTAGCGGCCATAGGCCTCGAAGGCGAGATCGGAGAGCGGCTCGTCGAAGGGGATGATGTCGACGCCATAATCGGCGATGAAATCATCCACCACCGTGCTGGGCAGTCCCTTCGTGAAAGTCAGGACGAGGCGAGCTTCAAGGAGGTTGACGGCCGTCATTTGCCTCTGCCGCGAGGTCTGTATGAGATCGACAAAGGCGAGACGCTCAGCCTCACCCGTCAAGCATGCGACCACTGCCGACGTATCGATGACGAGGTTCACCAGAACCCGTTCTCGTCATAGCCGATCGCGTCGTCCATCTCCTGCTTCGTCATCGACTTATCCGTCGGTTTGATATCGTATTTCTTGTAGAGCGCATCGAGCTTGCGCCTGCCTTCAGCTACCCGCCGGGCCCTTTCCTCCTCGGGCAATTCGTCCTTGCCGAGTTCGCTCCTGACGGCCTGGCGCACGGCTTCCGTCAAACTCAGGCCACGACGACGCGCGAGCAGGCGCACAGCCTCCTCGGTTTCGCGGTCCTTGATGTTGAGGGCCATGGCTTTCTTCCTTTTCGACGATTTTCTTTACCAGATGGGGGGTGCTGTGGATATGGTCCATAAGCTCGGGCCGGGGCGTCTTGGCTGTTGGCAAGCGGCTTCGCAGGGTCCAGACAGAGCCCCATGAAATTCCCGCCCTCCGTCCTTGAGGAGATCAAGGCGCGGCTGCCTGTCTCGGCGGTCGTGGGCAAGCGCGTGCGCCTGCAAAAGGCGGGGCGCGAGTGGAAGGGGCTGTCGCCCTTCAATGCCGAGAAGACCGCCTCCTTCTTCGTCAACGACCAGAAGGCGTCCTTCTTCGATTTCTCGTCGGGCAAGAACGGCGACATCTTCAAGTTCGTGATGGAGACCGAGGGGCTCTCCTTCCCGGAGGCCGTCGAGAAGCTCGCGGCCGAGGCCGGCGTCATCCTGCCGAAGATCACGGCGGAAGCGCAGATCCAGGAGGAGAAGCGCAAGGGGCTGCACGAGGTCGTGGAACTCGCGGCGCAGTTCTTCGAGGCCGAATTGATGGGCGATCGCGGCGGCGGAGCGAGGCGCTATCTCGCGACGCGCGGGCTCGACGGCGAGGCGCGCACGCGCTTCCGGCTGGGATACGGCCCGGCCGATCGCTTCGCCTTGCGCGACCATCTGGCGGGCAAGGGCGTCCCGGCCGAACTGATGATGGAGGCGGGACTACTCGTGCATGGCGACGAGATTGCCGTGCCCTATGACCGTTTCCGCGACCGGGTGATGTTCCCGATCCATGATTCCCGCGGGCGGGTCATCGCCTTCGGCGGGCGGGCGATGAGCTCGGAGGTCGCGGCGAAATACCTGAACTCGCCGGAAACGCCGCTTTTCCATAAGGGCTCGCTGCTGTTCAATCACCACAATGCCCGCAAGGCTGCGCATGACACGAGCCAGGTCGTGGTGGTCGAGGGCTATGTCGACGTCATCGCCATGTCGCTCTCCGGTTTCCCGCAGACGGTGGCGCCGCTCGGCACCGCGCTGACCGAGGACCAGCTCGGGCTGCTCTGGCGCATGGCCGACGAGCCGGTGATCTGCCTCGACGGCGACAAGGCCGGCCGCAAGGCCGCGAGCCGGGCGATCGACATTGCATTGCCGATGCTGGAGCCGGGCAAGTCGCTCTCCTTCGCGCTGCTGCCGGACGGGCAGGATCCCGACGATCTCGCCCGCTCGGGCGGGCGGCAGGCGATTGCGGAGGTGGTCGCGGCCGCGCGCCCGCTGGTCGACATGCTCTGGCAGCGCGAGGTCGAGGCCGGGCCGCTCGATACGCCGGAGCGGCGCGCGGCGTTCGAGCGCCGCCTGAAGGAGCCGCTCGGGCAGATCCGCGACGAAACCACGCGAAAGCATTATCGCCGCGAGATGGACGAGCGGCTGGCGCAGCTCTTCGCCAGCGCCGCGCCGGCGCGGCCTGAGCGCGGCGGCGGAGGCGGCAACTTCCAGCGCGGCCGAGGCGGGCCGTCCCAACGCGGCGGGTTCGGCCGGCAAGTGCCGCCCTGGCTCGCCGGGCCGCTCAAGGCGTCGAGTGCGGTGACCCAGTCGCGCATGATGGCGAAGCTGCGCGGCGAGGACCAGCGCGAGGCCTTCATCCTGCTGGCGCTTGCGAGCCACCCCGACCTTCTCCTGCGCTGTGCCGACGAGATCGCGGAGCTGTCGCTGGACGGGCCGGCGGCCGAGCGTTTCCGGCAGGCGCTGCTCGATGCCGTCGAGGACACGCTCGACCGCGAGACGCTGGCGAATCGGCTGGCTCAGCCGCGCGTCCGGGAGGCGCGGGGCCATCTCATGGCCGTCACGGGGCCGGCCGAGCGGCTGAAACTGGCGCAAGATGCTGATCCTGAATCGGTTTTTGACTCGATTCATCAGGCTCTCGTCTTGCATCATCGCGCGCGGACGCTAAATAGCGAGTTGAGAGCAGCCGAGCGCGCCTTGGCTGACGATGCGACCGAAGCCAATTTCGCCTGGATCAAGGACGTCAAGGCCCGCCTCGAGACAATCGAAGGCACCGAGGCCATGTCCGAGGATTGATTACCCAGCGAAGGGTGGACGCGGGTCTAAGTGCGCGCAAGCTGTCGGGTGGTTCACGATTCGTCAACGACGTCTGGTGCCATCTGCAAGTGGATTTGGGTGGGTGAGCGCGCCGGACCTGCGGTCGCGCCGCCCTTTTATGCGTCGGTATATGGCTTTCTCGGCCAGAGCCGGCGCGAGTGCGGAGCGCTGATTGATGGCGACTAAAGCGAGCGAACGGGAAAAGACCGATCAGGTCGCGCCGGATGCCCCCCCGACTACCGACGGCCCGTTGCTCGACCTGACCGATCAGGCCGTAAGGCGGATGATCAAGCTCGCGAAGAAGCGCGGCTATGTCACTTATGACGAACTGAACGAAGTGCTGCCTTCCGAGGAATTCTCCTCGGAGCAGATCGAGGACGTGCTCGGCCAGCTCAGCGAGCAGGGCATCAACGTCGTCGACAACGAGGACCCGGAGGCGGCCGGCGAGGAGCGCGCGGCCCGCAAGGACGGCGGCGGCGACGAGGAAGAGCCCGAGGGCGGCGACATGGTCGACGCCTCGCGCCAGACCCTGCCGGTCGAGACCAAGCGCAACCTGGAGCCGACCGAGCGTACGGACGATCCCGTCCGCATGTATCTGCGTGAGATGGGCTCGGTCGAGCTGCTCTCCCGCGAGGGCGAGATCGCGATCGCCAAGCGCATCGAGGCTGGCCGCGAGGCGATGATCGCCGGGCTCTGCGAGAGCCCGCTGACCTTCCAGGCCATCATCATCTGGCGCGATGAACTGGTCGACGGCAAGGTGCTGCTGCGCGACATCATCGATCTCGAAGCGACCTATGCCGGCCCCGACGGCAAGAACCCCGCCGTCGCCGGCGAGGAAGAGGCCGAGGAAGCCGAGCCTGCCGAGACTCCGGAGGGCGAGACCCCGCCGGACATGGACGACGACGACATGGAGAACAACGTGTCGCTCTCGGCCATGGAGGCCGAGCTCAAGCCGCGCGTGCTCGAGACCTTCAACGCGATCGCCGACGACTACAAGAAGCTGCGCCGCCTGCAGGATCAGGATATCGCCAACCGGCTGGAGAACACCAAGCTCTCGCCGTCGCAGGACCGCAAGTACAAGAAGCTCAAGGACGACATCATCACCGCGGTGAAGTCGCTCTCGCTGAACAACAACCGCATCGAGGCGCTGGTCGAGCAGCTCTACGACATCAACAAGCGCCTGATCGGCCATGAGACCCGCCTGCTGCGCCTGGCCGAGAGCTATGGCGTCGGCCGCGAGGACTTCCTCAAGCAGCATGTCGGCGGCGAGCTCGACCCGAAATGGGTCCTGCGCGTCTCCAAGCTCGGCTCGCGCGGCTGGAAGGAGTTCGTCGCGGCGGAGCTGGAGCGGATCAAGCAGCTGCGCGAGGAGGTGCACACGCTCGCCTCCGAGACCGGCCTGGAGATCCAGGAATTCCGCAAGATCGTGCTGATGGTCCAGAAGGGCGAGCGCGAGGCTCGGCAGGCGAAGAAGGAGATGATCGAGGCGAATTTGCGCCTCGTGATCTCGATCGCCAAGAAGTACACGAACCGCGGCCTGCAGTTCCTCGACCTGATCCAGGAAGGCAATATCGGCCTGATGAAGGCGGTCGACAAGTTCGAGTACCGCCGGGGCTACAAGTTCTCGACCTATGCGACCTGGTGGATCCGGCAGGCGATCACCCGCTCGATCGCCGACCAGGCCCGGACGATCCGCATCCCCGTCCACATGATCGAGACGATCAACAAGATCGTGCGGACCTCGCGCCAGATGCTGCACGAGATCGGCCGCGAGCCGACCCCGGAGGAGCTGGCGGAGAAGCTGGCCATGCCGCTGGAGAAGGTCCGCAAGGTCCTGAAGATCGCCAAGGAGCCGATCTCGCTGGAGACCCCGATCGGCGACGAGGAAGATTCGCATCTCGGTGACTTCATCGAGGACAAGAACGCGATCCTGCCGATCGACGCCGCGATCCAGTCGAACCTGCGCGAGACGACGACCCGCGTGCTGGCCTCGCTGACCCCGCGCGAGGAGCGCGTGCTGCGCATGCGCTTCGGCATCGGCATGAACACCGACCACACGCTCGAAGAGGTCGGCCAGCAGTTCAGCGTCACCCGCGAGCGCATCCGCCAGATCGAGGCGAAGGCGCTGCGCAAGCTGAAGCACCCGAGCCGCTCGCGGAAGCTCAGGAGCTTCCTCGACAACTGATCGCCTGAGATTGGCAATGGCCGATCGAGACAGGGCCCGCTTCCGCGCTGCGGAGGCGGGCTTTTTCCTGAGCGCTTCCCGAACCGACGCTCGCATGGTTCTCATGTGAACGAAGGATGCCGGGACATCGACGGCTGGCCAGTCTGCCGCCGCTGCCTTGTGGCCCAGGAGATTGCCCATGCTCCCCTTCGCCTACGACGCGCTTGCCGAGCGCTTCGCCACGATCCGCCCCTGGGCGAAGAACGCGATTGGTGACGCTACCAACCGCTGCGCCATCTGTATGGGTTACACGATGCGGATCACCCCGTCCGGGGACGATGCGACCATCGAGACCATCATGACGACCGAACTTGGGACGTCCTTCCAGGGGGCGCCGTCGCTGGCGGGCGGGCCGCGTCCCGGGGTCGTGCCTGGCTCAGGACAGCCTCTCCGAGGGCTGAGCCAGCTCCTCTTCATCCGGGCTTCGGAACTGCTCCCGCGCATCCAGCGTGCCTATGGCCCAGCCGATATCGCGGGTGTCTGCAAGGACGTTACCCCCAAGGTGCTGGGCCGGAAGGGCGTGCTCTATCTGGAGAACTGCTACCAGACGACCGGCGACAAGAAACATTCCTTCCTGTTCTTTCAATGGACGAGCGGCGACCACTGGGACCTGTTCGACGGCAGCAACATCGTCGCCCAGGAGCAGAAGCTGGCCGGCAACCGCCATTCCGGCCAGCTCTATTTCTGGCAGGCGCGCTGATGCCATCGGTGTCGCACAGGCCGGCCCGGCCTTGATCTTCCTGCTGGAAGAAGGCCTCCTGCGCATCCCGTTTTTGGAGGCACTCATGTCCCCCGAATTTCTGCTGACCTCGCTGATCATCGTCGCCTCGCCGGGAACGGGCGCGATCTACACCATCGCGGCCGGCCTGACGCGCGGCTCGCGGGCGAGCGTGCTCGCGGCCTTCGCCTGCACCATCGGCATCGTGCCGCATCTGATCGCCGCGATGATGGGGATCGCGGCGCTGTTGCATGCCAGCGCGCTCGCCTTCGCCATCGTGAAATATGCCGGCGTCGCGTATCTGCTCTACATGGCCTGGCAGACGCTCCGGGAGCATGGCGCGCTCAAGGTCGAGACCAAGGCTGATGCGCGCTCGGCCTGGCGGGTGCTGCGCGACGGGCTCGCGCTCAACCTGCTCAACCCCAAGCTCTCGATCTTCTTCGTCGCCTTCCTGCCGCAGTTCATCGCGGCCGACGAGGCTAACCCGGGCGCGCGCATGCTGGAGCTCTCCGGCGTGTTCATGGCGATGACCTTCATCGTCTTCGCGCTCTATGGGCTCTTCGCCGCGGCGATGCGCGACAAGGTCATCAGCCGCCCGGCCGTGATGGCCTGGCTCCGGCGCAGCTTCGCCGCCGCCTTCGTCGCGCTCGGCGCCAAGCTCGCGCTGACCGAGCGTTGACGGCGCGGCAGACGATCCTGAGTGTCAAGACGCGCGGGCCGGGGCTCTACGAGTTCACCGACCGCGTCATCTCTTTCGTGAGGGACTGCGGCGAGGCGAGCGGGTTGCTGACGCTGTTCGTGCGCCACACCTCCTGCTCGCTCCTGATCCAGGAGAATGCCGACCCGGATGTGCGTCGCGATCTCGACGCGTTTTTTCGTCGCTTGGTGCCATCCGCAGACGATCCGGCGATGGCCTATCTCGTCCATCGTGACGAGGGGCCGGATGACATGCCGGCCCATATCAAGGCGGCGCTGACGCCGGTCTCGCTGTCGATTCCGGTGATGGGCGGGCGCCTCGCGCTCGGCACCTGGCAGGGCATCTATCTGTTCGAGCACCGCCGGATGCCGCATCGGCGCGAGGTCGCCCTCCATCTCTCTGCGTGAGAGATCAGGCCGGCGGCGCCACCACGAGCGTGACGAGGCGCCGGACGACCGGCAGGACGACGAGCAATGTCGGGAAGGCGACGAGCCAGGACAGGGCCCAGGCGCCGGGCCAGGTCTGGAGGAACTCTGCGGTTGGGCCGAGCGCCTTCAAGGTTGAGATGCCGGAGACGACGAAGGTCATCAGGATGGACAGGAAGAACGGCATCACCACGCCGGCATAGCGGGCGGGGAGGCGAGGGTAGGTCGAACGGGTCATGGGACAGGCTTTCGCAAGGGACAGGCCGTTCGGACGCATCCGATACGGCACTGAGCCGGTTGGATGCGTTGCCTGACGTGAGACGCTTACGAACGGGACCGAAGCCCGATCGCGGCTGCATACGGAAAGGCGCCGACGCTGCCAAGCGGTTTCTGGCGTGTTCTCCGGTTGGCAGCGGGGCCTGTCGAGGCTACTTGTCCGGCATAGCCCTGACGCCCGGTTCGAGGAGCGCCCGCCATGTCCTTCCTGAAATCGCTGTTCGGCGGCCGCAAGCCGGCCGAGGACAAGCCCGCCGGCCCGGTCAAGAGCATCGAGCATAACGGCTTCACCATCCATGCCACGCCCTATCAGGAAGGCGGGCAGTACCAGCTCTGCGGCGTGATCGAGAAGGTCGTGGATGGCGAGACGAAGAGCCATCGCTTCATCCGGGCCGACCGTTTTCCGGGGCAGGCCGAAGCCGCCGATTTCACCCTGGTGAAGGGCCAGCAGATCGTCGACATGGAAGGTGACCGCATCTTCCGCTGAGCGACAGCCTGCGGTTTTTCGGGAACGGTTCTGCCGTCCGAGGGTTTCCTGATCACATCCCCAACGATCAGGAGAACGCCATGGCCGATCTCACCGGAAAGAAGATTCTCATCCTCGCGACGCATGGCTTCGAGCAATCCGAGCTCGACGTGCCGCATGCCGCTCTGCAGAAGGCCGGTGCCACCGTCGACATCGTTTCGCCAGAGGCCGGCGAGATCAAGGGTTGGCAGAACAAGGACTGGGGCCGGCCCGTCGCGGTCGATCGCACGCTCGATCAGGTCAGCGCCAACGACTACGATGCGATCGTGCTGCCCGGCGGGCAGATGAACCCCGACACGCTGCGCGGGAACGACAAGGCGCTCAGCCTGATCAAGAGCTTCTACGATCAGGGCAAGGTCGTCGCCGCCGTCTGCCATGGTCCGTGGCTGCTGATCGACACCGGCATCGCCAAGGGCCGCAAAGTCACCTCCTACAAGACGATCAAGCAGGACCTGATCAATGCCGGGGCGAGCTGGGAGGACAGCGAGGTCGTCACCGACAAGGGCGTCGTGACCTCGCGCAAGCCCGACGACCTGCCGGCCTTCGTCGCCAAGATCATCGAGGAGGTGAAGGAAGGCCGCCACGAGCGCCGGGCTGCCTGACGGCAACTCTCTCTTACGCCACCTCGAGACAAGGCATCCGCGGTCCATCGGCCGCGGATGTCTCTTCTTGTCGGCCCGCCGCGATCGCGCGGCTGCCCTGCCTCCGGCGCGCTTGCCCGGCAGGTTCCATGCGCTAAAGCTGCCCGGAGAAGAGCCATCTCCAAGATATGGCCGCCGAGGAAGCATGTCCCAGGACGCCGACCGCTACCAACCCGATTCGTCCTATGCCTGGCTCCGGCTCGCCGTCGCGCTGCTGGTCGGCACGATCGCCTGCGTCGGCTCCTGGTCGGTCGTCGTCGTGCTGCCGGCAATGCAGGGCGAGTTCGGGACGCTGCGGGCCGGGGCCTCGCTGCCCTATACCTTCGCCATGCTCGGCTTCGGCGCCGGCAACATCATCATGGGCCGGGTCGCCGATCGCTACGGCATCATGGTGCCGATCGTGATGGGCGCCTTCCTGCTCGCGGCCGGCTATTCGGCCGCGGCGCTATCGCAATCGCTCTGGCAGTTCGCGCTCGCGCATGGGCTGCTGATCGGCATGGGCAGCGCCGCCGGCTTCTCGCCGCTGATCTCGGACCTGTCGCACTGGTTCCGCAAGCACCGTGGCCTCGCGGTGGTCTGCGGCGCCTCGGGCAGCTATCTCGCCGGCGTGTTCTGGCCGCAGGTCATCACCTGGGGCATGGCCAACCATGGCTGGCGCGCCACGCATTTCGGCATCGCCATCGTCACGCTGGTGGTCCTGCTGCCGCTCGCGCCGTTCTTCCGGCGCCAGCCGACCGCCGCGACCATGGCCGCGGCAGAGGCGAGCAGCGCCGGCGCGCGCGGCGATCTCGGCCTCAGCGCCGGCCAGCTCCAGCTTCTGCTCTGCGTCGCCGGCTTTGCCTGCTGCGTCGCCATGGCGATGCCGCAGGTCCATATCGTCGCCTATTGCGGCGACCTCGGTTATGGCGTCGCGCGCGGCGCCGAGATGCTCTCGCTGATGATGCTGCTCGGCATCGTCAGCCGCATCGGCTCGGGCTTCGTCTCGGACCGGATCGGCGGCGCGGCGACATTGGCGCTGGGCTCGCTGATGCAGGGCGTGGCGCTCTTCCTCTATCTCTGGTTCGACGGCCTGCAGTCGCTCTATGTCGTCAGCGGCATCTTCGGCCTGTTCCAGGGCGGCATCGTGCCGATGTATGCGGTCGTCATCCGCGAATATCTCCCGGCCAAGCAGGCGGGCGTGCGCATCGGGCTGGTGATGTCGGTGACCGTGCTCGGCATGGCCTTCGGCGGCTATCTCTCCGGTGTGATCTTCGACTATTTCAGCTCGTACCGGATGGCCTTCCTCAACGGGCTTGCCTGGAACCTGGTCAATCTCAGCATCGTCTGCTGGCTGATGATGCGGGCGCGGCAGCGGCCTGCTCCGCCGCTTCAGGTTGCTGGCTGAGCGGGCCGATAGGTGCCGAAGCACCAGACATGCCCCTCCGGGTCCATGCAGATGAAGTCGCGGCTGCCATAGGGCTGGTCGGTCGGCTCCATGCAGATCTCGGCGCCGGCCTTGCGGGCGCGCTCGCAGCGTGCGTCGATGTCGTCGGTGGCGATATAGGGCGAGGCGGTGGTGCCGCCGAGTTCGGCGGGCCGTGAGACCAGCTTGCCGAATGCGTTGCCCTCGGACGAGCCGAGCATGACGAAGCTCGAACCCATCTTGAGCTCGCCGTGGAGGAGCGTCTTGCCGTCTTCGGAATAATAGGCAGCGTGCTTCTCGAAGCCGAAGGCCTCGATCAGCCAGTCATACATCCGCGGCGCATCGGCATAGCGCAGCGAGATGATGATCATCGGCTCGGGCTTGGGCGTGCTGGCGCTGGACATGGCATGGATCCCTGTTCGCGTGGCCTGCCGGAATTGTCGGCGACATCGCCGGTCAATGCAAAGCGTAGCCGCTTGCGCGCCCGCCGGAGCGTCAGCATCATCGGCCGAGTGGATTCTCCGCCTGCCTGAAGGACGCCCATGAGCCCTGCCATCGACGGACCCGACGAAGCCCCGCGCGGGACATTGACCGTGCGCACGATCGCCATGCCGGGCGATACCAACGCCAATGGCGACATCTTCGGCGGCTGGGTGATGTCGCGGATGGACCAGGCCGGCGGCATCGCGGGCGTCGACCGGGCGCAGGGCCGCGTCGTCACCATCGCGGTCGATGCGATGACCTTCATCCGGCCAGTCAAGGTCGGCGACGTGCTCTCGGTCTATACCGAGATCGAGTCCGTCGGGCGGACCTCGATGAAGATCCATGTCGAGGCCTGGGCCAAGCGCTTCCGCACCACGCTGCACGAGAAGGTCACGGATGCCACCTTCACCTTCGTCGCGATCGACGAGGAGGGGCGGCCCCGGCCGGTGCCGAAGCTTGAAGGTTAAAGGGATTTAACCTCCTCTAACGTCAGGTGAATCTCTCCCGCGCACGAGTGATTCAAAAGAATCCACCTTAAGCGTTCTTTAAGCGCACTTGGACGATGCTGCGCTCCAGACCGGGGGGATACGCCCCGGCCAGGGGACTTCCATGGTCTTTCGATGCCGCATGCGGATCCTGCCGCCTGGCCTGCACGCCGGGGGAGGGAGGGGATTCCCATGTCTGTCGCACGATCGCACCGGCTCGGGCCTGGCCCGGGCGGGCGGCTCTTCCTGTTCCGAGCCCCTCTCCAGCGTTGCGTGAATTCCGGAGTACGACTTGATGACGAAAGCCAAGCCCGTGCGTGAGGGCAAGCCGTTGCGGATCGGTATCGCGCCTCGGATCTACGCCGCACTGGGCGTGATGACGGCCCTGACCATCGTCTCGTCCTCGGTCGCCTGGTTCTCCTATAACAGCGTCGACCAGACGGTGGACGACCTCGTCGGGCAGAAGATGCCCGTGGTCGAGCTCGCACTCGAGCTCTCGCAGGCGGCGACGCAGTCGACTGCGCTGGCGGCCCGCTTCAGCGAGGTCTCGACCCTGCAGCAGCGCGCGACCCTGACCGGCGAGCTCGACACCGTCGAGGCGCGCCAGCTTGAGCTGCTGCGGCGCATCGCCGAGCAGGGCAAGGTCGACAAGTCCAAGCCGCAATCGGCGATCGACGACCTCGCCCGCCAGATCAACGACATCAACGACCTGACCGGAGAGCGGCTGCGCAATGCCGCCGATACCGCCACGGCGCTGACCGCCCTGTCGAAGGCCCGCGACGGCTTCAGCGCCATGGCCGATTTCGAGACGGCTGACGCCCAGTTCAACGTCAAGATGAACATCACCAGCGCGGCCCAGCTCACCGGCGCCGAATTCGACGCCGCTCTGTCCAAGGTGCTGGACCAGGATCTCTCCTCGCTCCAGACCGCCCAGTCGCTCCAGCTCCAGATCAGCGAGACGGTCGGCCTGCTGCGCGAGATTTCCCAGGTCGACAGCACCGAGAAGCTGGAACATGCCAAGTCGCGCCTCAAGGCGCAGCTCGGCCAGGTCCGCGGCCTCCTGACGGCGGCGGACATGCTCCAGGCCAATCCGGCGCGCGGGCAGGCGGTCAGCGCCGTGACCGATCTCGGCGAAGGCGCCGGGGGCTTGGTTGCCATTCGCGAGCGCGATCTCGCGACGCAGGCCGCGATCGTCGCCGGGTTGAAGAATCTCGACCAGGCGGCCGAGAAGGTTCGCCGCGAGGTCGGCGAGCTGGTGACGACAGCTCGCGGCGGCGCGATTGCCGGGCGGGATTCCACCCAGGCTCTGATCGAGAGGAGCGAATACACGCTTGCCGCGATCGGCATCGCTTCGCTGCTGGTTGCGCTCGCCCTGTCCTTCTTCTTCGTCCGTCCGATGATCGTCGGCCGCCTCAACCGGCTCTGGGCCGCGACGCGGGCGATCGCCGACGGCGCGCTGGAGACGGTGGTGGACACCAAGGGCAATGACGAGATCTCGGATATCTCGAAGAGCGTCTTGCTGTTCCGCGACAACGCGGTGGCGCTGCGCGCCGCCGAGCTCGCCAAGGTCGAGGACGAAGCGCGGGCTCAGGAGCAGCGCCGCGAGATGATGCGCGAGCTGGGCGAGGCCTTCGGCGTCGTCGTCGCGGCCGCTGCGGCCGGCGACTTCAGCCAGCGTGTCGCGGCGCAGTTCGCCGACCCTGAGCTCAATGCGCTCGCCGGCTCGGTCAACACGCTGCTGGAGACGGTCCAGGCCGGCCTGTCCGAGACCTGCGACGTGCTGGCCGAGCTGTCGGCCGGCCATCTCTCGACCCGGATCGAGGGGATGTATCAGGGCGCCTTCGCCGAACTCAAGGACGGCACCAACGCGCTGGCCGAGGAGTTCGAGAGCACGCTCGCTCGCCTGGCCGAGACGGTCTCGGCCGTCCGCAGCGCGACCAGCGAGATTCTCGACGGCGTCACCGACCTCGCCGAGCGCACCAGCGAGGAGAGCAACGCCGTCTCGATGGCGACCAACCAGCTCGGCGCCTTCGCCGGGACGGTGAAGAAGACCGCGAGCGAGGCCGCCCAGGCGACCGGCATGGCGCAGGGCGCCGAAGAGCGCGCGCAGCAGGGCGAGAAGGTCGTGGCCTCGGCGCTGGAAGCGATGCAGCGCATCCGCCAGTCCTCCAGCAAGATTTCCGAGGTCATCGCGATGATCGACGAGATCGCCTTCCAGACCAACCTGCTGGCACTCAACGCCGCGGTCGAGGCCGCTCGCGCCGGCGATGCCGGCAAGGGCTTCGCGGTGGTCGCGACCGAAGTGCGCAGCCTCGCCAAGCGCTCTGCCGATGCCTCGAACGACGTCAAGAAGCTGGTCGAGGCGGCGCATGGCGACGTCAAGGTCGGCGTCGGGCTGGTCGAGGAGACCTCGGCGATGTTCGGCGCGATCGTCTCCTCGGTGAACGAGCTGACCGGGCTGATGAACGGTATCTCCCAGACCGCCCGCAACCAGGCGAGCGACGTCTCGGCGATCAATACCGAGATCGACGGCATCGGCACGATGGCGCATCAGAACGCTGCGCTGGTCGAAGAGACCAATGCAGCGCTCGCGCTGACCGACGAGCAGACCCGGGCGCTGACCGAGCATATCGGCCGCTTCACCTTCCGGCAGGGCCATGCGGCTGAGGAGCAAGGCGAGCGCAGGCACGCCGCGGCGGCCTGAGGCAAGCCCCGGAGTCGTCAGCCTCCGCAAACGGAACAGGGCCTCCCGGCATGCCGGGAGGCCCTTTCGATTCCGGGTGGGTGTGCCTTTGCTTCCCGGGTGGCGGCGATCTAGCTCCTTGTTTGGCATCGGATTTTCCGAAAGTGGCTTCCACTTTCCGGTCCAATGCTCTAGGCGAGGAGCGGGCCGGTAGCTCAATGGTTAGAGCTCGCTGCTCATAACAGCGCCGGTGCCGGTTCGAGTCCGGCCCGGCCCACCATTTCCGATCAGAACTGCGAACCGGGCCGCACCCAGCGGCGAGGCTTCGCACAGCTTCTTGAAATCGTTGCATGCCGAGGCGCGAACACGGTCCGCGCCTCCGGCTTTTCTCGGCGTCGATCAGCGGATCAGCGCCCTGACGCGGGACGAGATCAGGTCCGCCACCAGCACCATCGCCAGGATCACGAGGATGCAGGTCGCGGTGTCCTGGTACTTGAACAGCTTCATCGAGGAGACGAGCTCGAAGCCGATGCCGCCGGCGCCGACCATGCCGAGCACCGTGGATTGCCGGACATTGGTCTCCAGTCGGTAGAAGATCGTCCCGAGCCAGGTTGGCAGGACCTGCGGCAGCACGCCGAAGAAGAAGGTCTTGAACGGGCCGACGCCGGCCGAGCGGAAGGCCTCCAGCGGCCCCTCGTCGATATCCTCCATCGCTTCGGCGAAGAACTTGCCGAGCATGCCGGCGCCGTGGATCGCGAGCGCCAATACGCCCGCGAAGGGGCCCAGCCCGATGGCCGCGACGAAGATCAGCGCCAGGATGATCTCGTTGATGCCGCGCATGCAGTTGAGCAATTGCCGCGTCGCATGGAAGATGGTCGGGCTCGGGCTCAGGTTGCGCGCCGCGAAGAAGCAGATCGGCAGGGCAATGACGACGCCCAGCAGGGTACCCCAGACCGCGACCTGCAGGCTCTCCAGTGCCGGCTTCCACAGCCGCTCGATGAATTCGGGATTGGGCGGCACCATCCGGACGAGGAAATCCCACATATAGGGGATGCCGTTCCAGAGGTTGCTGGCATTGATCTGGGAGCCGAGCGCCGCCCACCACAGGAAGACGAGAATGGCGAGCGCGATCGCACCGACGCCCCACCAGCCGAAGCGATTCTGCGGCGGACGGATGACGAGTTGCAGCGTTCCGAAGGACATGGCTTTTCCTCCCGTCAGGCGATGGCTGTGGCGATCATCGGGGCCAGCGCGGGCTGGCTCACTGGCCGGGGCTTGAGCACGCGGCTGATGCCGGGTCCTCGAGGCCGGGATAGATCTGGTGGACGATCTCCGAGGTCAGGTGATCGGGGGTGTCGTCGAAGACCACCCGGCCGCCGCTCAATCCGACGATGCGCTCGCCGAATTCGACGGCGTAGTCGACCTGGTGGAGGTTGCAGATCACCGCGATGCCCTCCGCCTTGCAGATCGCCTTGAGGTAGCCCAGCACGATGCGCGAGGTCTTCGGATCGAGGCTCGCCACCGGCTCGTCGCAGAGGATGACCGCCGGCTGCTGCGCCAGCGCGCGGGCGATGCCGACGCGCTGCTGCTCGCCGCCGGAGAGCTGGTCGCCGCGCGAATTCGCCTTGTGGGCGAGCTCGACCCGCGCCAGGCAGTCCATGGCGATGGCGACGTCCTCCCGCGGGAAGAGCTGGAGCATGCTGAGTACAGAGGACAGGCCGGCCATCCGGCCGACCAGCACGTTCTTCAGCACCGAGAGGCGCTTCACCAGATTGTGGTGCTGGAAGATCATCGCGACCGGCCGCTTGCCGGCCGGCGCGCGCTTGGTGTCGAACACGGTGCCGTCGATGACGGTGCGCCCGGCATCGGGCCGGGCCAGCCCGTTGATGCAGCGCAGCAGGGTCGACTTGCCGGCGCCGCTGGGGCCGAGCACGACGAGAAACTCGCCGGCTTTGACGCTGAGGTCGATGCCCTGCAGGACCGGACGGCCCGCATAGGATTTCTTCAGGCCTTCGATCTTGATCATGTCGCTTTCTCCGCCGGTCGCGTCCGCGACTACTTCATCTTGGTGAGATCGAGCTTCAGCACCTTCGCCGTCTCGCGAATGATGTCGTAGGCCTGGTCGTTGGTCTCGACGAAGCGGTTGAGCTTGCCCTGATCGGCCCAGGTGATGTCCCGGATGTTCAGGAAGGCCGACTTGATCTGCTTCTTCAGGTCGTCGGGCAGGTTCTTGCGCCAGCAGGTCGGCGATTCCGGGATCGGATCGGACTCCCAGACGACGTGGATGTCGGCGCGATCGACCAGCTTCTTCTGCACGGCTGCATCGAAAATCCGATCGGCGATCGTTGCGGCGTCGACGCGCTTGTTGGCGACGGCGAGCGCATTGGCGTCATGCGAGCCGGTGAAGAGGACGCGGCCGAAATCCTTCTCGGGGTCGAAGCCGAGCTTCAACAGCCCGGCCTTCGGGAAGAGGTGGCCCGAGGTCGAGGACGGGTCGACGAAGGCGAAGGTCCGCCCTTTCAGGTCCTTCCAATCGCGGATGCCGCTATCCTTCCGCGCGATGATCTGGCTGCGATAGAAGCTGCGGCTCGACTTGGCCGTCTCCGCCGTCGCGAAGGCCTCGATCGGGGCAACGGTCGTGCCGAGCACATAGGAGAACGGGCCGAGATAGGCGACGTCGATATGGCTCGAGCGCATCGCCTCGATCACGCCGTTATAGTCCGAGGCGACGAAGCCCTGGACCTTGATGCCCAAGTTCTTCTCCAGCGCATCGAGGAGCTGCTGGCTCGATTCCAGCATCGCCCGCGAGTCCTCGGACGGGATCAGCCCGACGCGGACCTGTTTCGGCTGGGCCTTCACCAGCGCCGGCATCGCCAGCACCGGCCCCGCGACAAGCGCGCTCTTCAGAATCGTCCGACGCGTGATGGTCATGTCATCCTCCCAAGATGATCCGGCGATCTTTTGATCTGCCGGTGAACCGTTGCGGGCGTCGTTGCCCGTTGCTTGCTCTCAGGCGGCCATGGCCGCCCGCCTTCCGATGAAGTTGCGGCCGCGCTCGCCTTCGAGCGCCTTGCCGACGAGGCGGTTCCACTCGAGCGCGGAGACGCCGTAGGCGGTCGGATCGGTCGCGACGCCGAGATTGCGCAGGAAGGCGTCGAGCCGCTCGGCGCCGGCTTCGAGATCGGTGCCGAAGATACGACGCAGGGCCGCATCGCATTGCGGCTCGGCGCCCATCGCCCAGCGCATCACGAGCGGCAGCGAGAAGGAGCAGGCGATGCCGTGGATCGTGCCGCTCTTCAGGGTGATGTCGTAGGAAATGTTATGGGCAAGCGCGGTCTTGGTGTTGGAGAAGGCCATGCCGGCCAGCAGGCTGGCGCGCATCTGCCTGGCCCGGAGCTCGACATCGTCGAGGCGCTCCAGCAGGCGGGGCAAGGTGTCGATGATCTCGCGGGCAGCCTCGACGGCGTAATTCGCGGAGACCGGATTGCCGTTGACGTTCCAGATGCTCTCCAGCGCATGGGACAGGGCATCGAGCCCGGTCGCCAGCGTGAGGCCGCGCGGCGCGCCGACCGTCAGGGCAGGGTCCAGCACGGCGGTCTCGGGATAGAGCCTGGGATGAGCGAGCGAGTATTTGCTGCCATTGGCTGAGTCCCAAACGGTGGCCCAGGAGGTGACCTCGCTGCCGGTGCCGGCCGTCGTCGGCACGGCGATGATCGGGATGATCGCGGCCTCGTCGAGCGGCTTCTTCTCGACGAGATGGCGGCGCACCGTCTCGAAATCGCCGCCGCTGGCGGCCAGCACCTTCGCGGCATCGATCATCGAGCCGCCGCCGAGGGCGACGATGACCTCTGCCGGCTCGGCCGCGCCGAACTGGCGGCAGGACAAGGCGAGATCGGCGCAATCCGGATTGGTCTCGATATTGGTGATCGATACGACCGGCGCGCCGGCAACGGCCGTCAACCTGACGGAAAGCTCGCGGAAGATCGGCTGGTCATAGGTGACGAGCGCCCAGCGGCGTTTGCCGATCAGCCCCGCGACCTCGTCGAGCAGGCCGGAGCCGAAGCGGATCCTGACGGGATTCCAATACGCCCAGTTCATGCGGTTCATCCTCGCAATGCGCCTTGCCGGCTTCGTTGCGAGGATGCTCACAGAACCTTATCCCCATAACAAATTGATTTTTTGATCCCTATTGATCGAATTATTCTATGTGTTTCGAGGGCAGATCGTGCTGTTGCCCGGACGGAGCGATGCCGCCACCGAACCCGTGGCTGCGGCTGGCGACGGCGAGGCAGGCCGCGTTTCCGCCCGAGTGGTTCTTCCGCCGCAGTCGCGCGGCTGGGGATCATGTTCAAAGTGAATGCCGACTATCTGGATATTTAATTTCATGAAGAATGGCGGCGGGCCTAACCTCGCTGAGACGCGCCGGCTGGCCTCTGACCAGGGTTGAGGCGATCCGACATCGCCGCCGATCTGTCGCGGCGGTGCGATGGCGAAGGCCGCAAAGGAGCGGGACTGAAGCATGCGGACGCCGGATCGGCAGGACGGCGAGGGCGGGCGCTGGGATGCGACTGCGCGCCCGGCCAATCCGGCCGGCTTGGGCGGCAGGATCGCCTCGTCCCTGATCCGCTTTCCGAATTACCGGCGGCTGTGGATCTCCAACCTGTTCTTCTTTGCCGGGCTGTGGACGCAGACGCTGGTCCTGGGCTGGCTTGTCTTCGACATCACCCGCTCGGAGCTCTCGGTCGCGCTGTTCACGGCGGCGCGCCTGACGCCGTTGATGCTAGGCCCGCTGAGCGGCGTCATTTCGGACCGGTTCGACCGTGTCCGCCTGCTGCTGATCGCTGCCGGCTGGGCCTTCTGCACGATGTCCGTGATCGCGACGCTCGTCTCGCTCGGGGTGATCACCTATTGGGGGCTGGTGGTCGGCGGCTTCTGCATCGGCATGGCGCAATCGCCGTCGCAGCCGGCCCGCTATGCGCTCGTCTCCGAACTGGTCGAGCGCGACAGCCTCAGCAACGCCAATGCACTCAATTCCATCGTCATGAACATGACGCAGATCATCGGCCCGGCGCTGGGCGGGGCGATGATCGCGGCCTTCGGCCCGGCCGTGGCGCTCTGGGTCTCGGCCTTCTGGTACCTGTTCTCGTTCCTGGCGCTCTGGCGGCTGCGGGGCATCGGCCGGGCGAGCGCGCGCCATGCCGACGAAACCCTCCTGGCTTCGCTGACCGGCGGCATGAAGGCCGTCTTCTCCAGCCGGCTCGCCAGCGCGGTGCTGCTGACAACCCTCCTGTCGAACATCCTGATCTGGCCGATCCAGGCGGCCTTCATGCCGGTCTTCGCCAAGGTCCATCTCGGGCTCGATGCCGAAGGTCTCGGCTGGCTCCTGACCTCGACGGGCATCGGCGGGCTGATCGGATCGCTGACCATCGCCGCGCTTGGCGATTTCCGCTTCAAGGGCGGTATCTTCCTCGTCGGCACGGCATGCTGCGGTTTGCTCTGGGCGGCCTTCGCGCTCTCGACCTGGCTGCCGCTCTCCTTCGTGATCATCGCGGTCATGGGGATGTGCTCGGCGCCTTTCGTGGTGATGCAGACCACGCTCCTGCTGATGATGACCGAGCCGCGGGTCCAGGGGCGGGTGATGGGGCTGCAGGAGCTCACCATCGGCATCATGCCGCTGGCGACCATCATCCTCGGCGCGGCCGCCCAACGTTACGGCGTCGCCATGGTCGCGCTCGTCGATGGGGTCCTGCTCGCGGCCCTCATCGTCATCCTGGCGATCCGGGTGCCGGAACTGCTGCGCTATAGCGGCCGGCCGGCCTAGATGAGCACGAGTCGGCAGGCCTCGGTTCTGCCAGCCGCGCTCTCATCCTCGCTGACGGACCATCGCCTCTAGGAAAACGACTTGCCATCGCTGTCACCGATAGATGGCCGCGACTTGACGCGCACCGCCGCGAGGCAGCCGGCGATCTCCTCGACGAGCCGCTCCGAGACGATCCGGCTGACGCGCGAGAGCGGCCTGCGGGCATCGATCGCGACGCTGACCGATTGCGGCTCGACGGCGGTGTCGCGGATCGGCAGGAAGACGAGCGAGCCGTTCATCAGCTCGGGAGCGGTGTCGAGCTCCGAGGTGAAGGCGAGATATTCGCCTTCGAGCGCGAGCTGCTTCACCAGCTGGAGCGAGTTGGTCACCACGGCCCGGCGCGGGTCCGAAAACAGCCAGCCATGGTGCATGTCGAGATAGCGCCGGATCGTCAGGGCGCGGCTCTGCAGGGCGATGCGATGGGTGGCGGCCTCCTGGAAGCTGACCGAGCCGGCGCCGGCGAGCGGATGCGTCGGGGCGATGACGCAGCCGACCGGCAGCGCGGCGCTCCAGAGCACATGGATCTCGCGGCGAGGCACGAGGTTGAAGACGGCGGCGATGTCGGCGGCGTCGCCGACCAGCGCGGTCAGGGCCGCGTCGGGGCTTGCGACCTCGACATCGAGCGAGATCGCCGGGTGCTCGGCATTGAGGCCCCGGATCAGTCGCGGCAGGAAGCCGTTGACATGGCTGTCCATGACGACCAGCCGGGTATGGCCCTGGTCGACGCCCTGGAGCTGGCGCAGGTCGGCGGCGGCGCGGCGCTCGTCGGCGAGCCAGTTCCGCGCGAGCGCGATGATGACGTCGCCCGCCGCGGTGGGGCGCATGCCGCGCGGGAGCCGTTCGAACAGCTCCATGTTGAAGTCCCGTTCCAGCAGCAGGATGTGACGGTCGATCGCCGAGGCTGCGACATGGAGCTCGCGCGCCGCCTTCTGGATCGAGCCCGACCGGGCGACCTGCTCGACATAACGGAGAGCGGCGGGGACGAGGGAGGCACGCATCAGGCCATCCTAATTTTGAGAATGGAGAGTTCCAAATTCTGAGCTAGACGGCAACGATCCAAGCGCCGATCCTTCCCTACGTCAACGGGCTCATAGCCCTCATGGCGCAGGGGGAGCGTGCATGACCGACGCCGGACGCATCAGGCAGCCCAACCCGCGCCGCAACGGGCCAGGCGCCGTGCATCGGCCGACGGTCGGGGTGGTGCTGCCATCCTCCAACCGGACGGTGGAGCGCGTCGCCCATGCCATTCGGCAGGACCGTCCCGAGCTCGATATCTGCATGACCCGCGTGCCCTATGACGGGCATCCGAACGACGGCTACGAGCTCGAGGGCTTCCGCCAGGCGACGCGGCTGCTCTCGGATTCGCGGCCCGACGTCATTCTCTGGAACGCGACGCGCGGCGCGATGCTCGGCTTCGAGCCCGACCGGGCGCTATGCCGGATGATCGAGGAGATCGCCGGCGTCCCGGCCACGACGACGGCGTTGGCGACGCTCCGGGTCCTCAAGGCCAGCGGCATCCGCCGCATCGCGCTGATCGCGCAAGGCGGCCGCGAGGATTGCGAGCGGCTGGCCGGCACCTTCGGCGACGAAGGCATCGCGGTGATCGCCTCGGTAGCGCTCGGCATCTCCGACAATTTCGATGCGGCGGCGGTGACCGATGACGACCTGATCGCCGCGGCGGCCGATCTCTGCGCCGGTGCGGAGGCGGATGGCCTGCTGATCTGGAGCACGAACCTGGGCGGCCATGCGCTGTCGCGCCGCTGCGCCGGCCTCGGCGTGCCGGTCTTCGATTCCACCACCGTCGGCTTCGACGTCGCGCTCGCCCTCCTCGACGACCCGCCCCGGAACAAGCCTCCCGACGCGGCGCTAAGTCCAGCCTCTCCCCGATAACAACAAGGGCCCGTCAGCGGCCTGCTCAGAGGACGAACGGTCATGGTCACAACCCTTACACGCAGGCATTTCGGCAAGCTCGCGGCGGCCTCCGCGCTCGCTTGCCCCGCCGTGGTCCGGGCGCAGCCCGCCTGGCCCACGAAGCCGGTGCGAATCCTGATCTCCTTCCCGCCCGGCGGCTCCAGCGACTATGTCGCCCGGGTGATCGCGCCGGCTCTGTCGGAGCATTTCGGCCAGCAATTCGTGGTCGACAATCGCCCCGGCGCCGGGGGAACGGTCGCGGGCGACATCCTGCGGCGCGAGCAGCCGGATGGATACACCTTCCTGCTCTCGAACAACGCGCCCTTCACCATCGCGCCGACGATGTTCAAGAAGATCCCCTATAGCGTCGTCAAGGACTTCACCCATGTCTGCTATCTCGGCGCGACCTATGGCGGGCTGGTGGCGCATGCCAATGTCGGCGTGAAAACCGTCGCCGAGCTGATCGCCAAGGCGAAGGCCAATCCCGGCCAGCTGAGCTTCGGTTCGAGCGGCGTCGGCTCGATCGGCCATATCACCGGCAACACCTTCTGCCGGGCGGCGGGAATCGACATCCTGCATGTGCCCTATCGCGGCGCCGGGCCGCTCCGGATCGACCTCACGGCCGGGATCATCGGCCTGCAGTTCGAGGGCATCGTCACCAGCGTGCCGCAGATCGAGGCCGGCGAATTCTTCGGTCTGGGCGTCACTTCAGACAAGCGCCTGCCGGCGGTGCCGAACATCCCGACCTTCAAGGAGATGGGCTTCGACGTCTCGGTCAAGAACTGGCACGGCATCAGCGCCCCCGCCAACCTGCCGCCGGCGATCGCGGAGAAGATGAGCGCCGCGCTCGCCGATATCTGCCGGCGCCAGACCATTACCGACCAGTTCGCCAAGATCGGCAACTACTACGACCCGATGACCACGGCGGAATTCTCCACCTTCGTCGCCGACCAGATCGAGCAGTGGCGGCCGATGATCATCGCCGCCGGAGCCGCCGGACAATGAGCGAACCGAGCCTCTCCCCCGTCCGGCCGGGCCGGGCCGAACTCGCCTCCGGGGTGCTGGTTACGGCACTCGGGCTGCTCGGCCTCGCCGCGTCCTGGGACCTCGAACGCGGCGTGCTGCGCCAGATGGGGCCGGGATATCTGCCGGCCACCGTGTCCTGGCTGATCATCGCGGGTGGCGCCGTGATGATCGCCGCAGCCCTGCTCAAACCGGGCAAGCCGCTACCGGATTTCCAGATCAGGCCTCTGGCCGTGATCTCGCTCGCGCTCGCGCTGTTCGGGCTGACGATCGACAGCCTCGGCATCATCATCGCCATCGTCATCCTGATCATGGTCTGCAGCTTCGCGAGCCCGATCACCCGCTTCTGGGAAATGGCCGTGCTCGCGGTCTGCCTCGCGCTAGCCTCCGCCTTCATCTTCGTCCAGCTCCTCGGGCTGGCGATTCCGATCCTGCCGAGGTGATCGCGCCATGGATTTGCTCGGCAACCTTGCCCTCGGTTTCTCCGTCGCGGCCTCCGCGACCAATCTCGGCTTCTGCCTGCTCGGCGTCTTCGTCGGCACGCTGATCGGCGTGCTGCCCGGTATCGGCCCGGTCGCGACCATGGCGATGCTGCTGCCCGCCACCTTCCATGTTCAGCCGGTCTCGGCGCTGATCATGCTGGCGGGCATCTATTACGGCGCGCAATATGGCGGCTCGACCACCGCGATCCTGGCCCGCGTGCCGGGCGAGGCCTCGTCGCTGGTGACGGCGCTCGACGGCTACAAGATGGCGCTCAAGGGACGGGCGGGGGCTGCGCTCGCCATCGCCGCGATCGGCTCCTTCTTCGCCGGCACGGTCTCGACCCTGCTGGTCGCGATGTTCGGGCCGGCCCTGTCGAAGGTGGCGCTCCAGTTCGGGCCATCCGACTATTTCGCGCTGATGGTGCTCGGCCTCATCGCCGCGATCGTGCTGGCCAGCGGCTCGCTGCTCAAGGCGGTGATGATGATCCTGGTCGGCATCCTGCTCGGCCTCGTCGGCACCGACCCGAACAGTCCGCTGCCGCGCATGAGCTTCGACGTGCCGGCGCTGGCGGAGGGCATCAACTTCGTCTGCCTCGCCGTCGGCCTCTTCGGGCTGTCGGAGATCATCTTCAATCTCGAGAAGGAGATCATCCGCCCGCAGGCGATCCCGTTCCGCGACCTGATGCCGACCCGCGAGGAGATGAAGGCGGCGACGCCGGCGATCCTGCGGGGATCGCTGATCGGCTCGGCGCTGGGCATCCTGCCGGGCAGCGGCGCGCTGCTCGCCTCCTTCTCCGCCTATGCGGTCGAGAAGAGGATATCGAAGACGCCGGAACGCTTCGGCGAGGGCGCGATCGAGGGCGTCGCGGCGCCGGAGGCCGCGAACAATGCCGGCGCGCAGACCTCCTTCATCCCGCTCCTCACGTTGGGCGTGCCGTCCAACGCGGTGATGGCGGTGATGGCGGGCGCGATGGCGATCCAGGGTATCACGCCCGGCCCGCAGGTCATGGTCAAGCATGCCGAATTGTTCTGGGGCATGATCGCCAGCATGTGGATCGGCAACCTGATGCTGGTGATCCTCAACCTGCCGATGATCGGGCTGTGGGTGAAGCTGCTGCAGGTGCCTTACCGGCTGCTCTATGCCGCGATCATCCTGTTCTGCTGCATCGGCGTCTATTCGATCAACAGCGCGGTCTTCGACGTCTATCTGACGGTCGCCTTCGGCATCCTCGGCTACATCCTGATCAAGCTCGAATTCGAGCCGGCGCCGCTGCTGCTCGGCGTGATCCTCGGGCCGCTGATGGAGGAGAACCTCCGGCGGGCGATGCTTCTGTCGCGCGGCAGCCTCTCGGTGTTCTGGGAGCGGCCGCTCAGCCTGGGACTGCTGCTGGCGGCGGCCGCGCTGCTCATGGTCGTATTGCTGCCGAGCCTCCGGCAGGCGCGCGACACGCTCAAGGAAGAATGACGGGGTCTCCACTGGGCCGCGGAGCGCACGCGCATGACTACGGTGCTCCGCGGCCACTTTTTCCCCGTGAACAAGGCCATCCGCGATGAAACGCTTCAAGATGCTTCTCAATGCCAATTTCAGCGGGCCGCAGGCCTGGCTGCTGCTGGCGATCCGGCGCGGCTATGTCGCCGAGGCCGGCGTCGAACTGGAGTTCACGCCGGGCACGGGCGCCTATAACGCCGCGCCCGGGCTCGTCGCCCGCGATTTCGATCTCGCCTATGGCGACCTGAACTCGCTGATCGAGGTCGCGGCGGCGGAGCCCGAGCGCGCACCGACCTGCGTCTATGCGCTGTTCAATGCCTCGGCGGCGGCGGTCGCGGTGCCCGCCGGCAGCACGATCGCGACGCCGGCCGATCTCAAGGGCAAGCATATGATCGGGCATGCGTCCGATGTGGGCCTGCGCACCTTCCGGGCCTTCGCCGAGGCGACCGGGCTCGATCCCGATGCCGTCAAGGTCGAGACCGCCGACGGGGCCATGGCCGAGCTCGTGGCGCGGCTCGATTCCGAGCGGGGCCCGCACGGCCTGTTCGGCTATGTCAGCACCATCACCGCGGCATTGGCGGCGCAGGGCAAGGACGCGGCGGCGCAACTGCGCTGGCTGCGCTACGACCATTACGCCCCGTTCTTCTATGGCAGCGGTTTCATGGCCTCGCCGCGCGTCATCGCGGAGGAGCCGGAGGCGCTGACCAGGCTGGTCGCGGCGATCAATCGCGGCGTCGCCGAGGCGCTGGCCGACGAGGAAGCCGCGCTCGATGCCGTGCTGAGCTTCGCGCCGGAAGCCGACCGGGAGGTCGAGCGCATCCGCTGGAGGACCACGATCGCGGTCGAGCTTGCCCATCCCGACGGCGAGCGGCTCGGCCTCGGCATGATCGACACGGCGCGCTTCGGCGAGAGCGTCCGCCGCCATGCCAGCGCGATCAAGCTGCCGCAGGTGCCCGCGACTGAGCGCCTGTTCACCGCCCGATTCCTGCCGCCGGCCGCCGCGCTGGCCCGCACCCGCCAGACCCAAGGAGCCGACGCTTGAAACGCCTGCGCATCCTCCTGAACGGCCCCTTCGCCGGCCCTCATGCCGGCTTCGCCCTCGCCGAACGCCGCGGCTACCTGGCCGCTGCCGGGATCTCTATCGACTGGCAGGCCGGGAAGGGCGCTTCCGCCGTCATCCCCGAACTGCTCGGAGGCGCTTATGACGCGGCCTATGGCGACCTCAACGCCCTGGCGCTTGCGCTCGGCGGGTTGCCGCCGGAGAGCGGGCCGAAGGCGATCTACGCCGCCTTCAACCAGACGCCGTTGACCATCGCCGTCCGGACGGGCGAGGGCATCGCGACGCCGCGCGACCTGGAAGGGCGCACGGTGCTCGGCCATACCTATGACGCGGCCTTGCAGATGTTCCCGGCGCTCGTGGTGGCGGCAGGCGTCGATGCCTCCCGCGTCAAGCTGGTCTTCGCCGAGGATTCGCTCGGGTTGATGGTGCGGCGCATGGTCGAGACGCGCGATTGCGACGGCGTCTTCGGTTTCGTGAACACGATCAAGGCCTCGCTCTCGGAGGAGGGCCTCTCGATCGAGGACAAGGTCGGCTTCATCGAGTACCGCGACTGGCTGCCGTCCTTCTACGGCAATTCCCTGCTGGCCTCGCCGGCCTTGCTGGCCGATGCCGGCCTGGCGCGAGCGCTGGTCGAGGCAGTCGCCAAGGGCTTCGCTGACCTGCGCGCCGATCCGGAAGCCGGGATCGATGCCGTGATGGAGATGCGGCCCCAGCTCGACCGTGCGATCAACCTGCGTCGCCTCAAGGGCACGCTTGCGATCGAGATGAACCATGCCGAGCGGCCGGGCGTGCGCGACGGCGATGTCGATCCGGCGCGCCTGCAGGAGGCCCTCGACCTGCTGGCACGGGCCTTCCCGGAGACGCGGCCGCTCAAGGCGCAGGAGGTTTTCGCGCAGCTTCGCCCGGCTTGAGAGCCTGACCGATCAGCCCTCCCGGAGGATGCGGACCAGTTCCGCCTCGACCTCCGGGGGATGACCGAGTTTCTGAAGCTTCGCGACCGTCGTTTCGATCGGATAGTCGTAATTGCGAAGCTCGAAGACGCCGTCCTGCCAGATCGCATAGCTCGGCCGAGGCTTGCCCCGGCGCGGCTGGCCGATGCTGCCGGGATTGACCACGGTCTTGTTGCCGATCCGGCGAATGAAGGGCGTATGCGTATGCCCGACCAGCAGCACGTCGGCATCGACGCTGTCGAGCTCCGCCGCCCAGCCATCGGTATCGGCCAGCAGATAGCCGTAATGCGGATCAGACGGCGTCGCATGCACGAGCTGGAAGCGCGTGCCTCCGCGCTCGACCTGTACGGTCAGAGGCAAGTCGCGCAGATAAAGCTTCTGCTCGTCGCTGAGTTCCGCGGAGGTGTGGCGGCGCGTCGCCTCGGCCATGGCGCGGAAGGCGGGCGTCCAGTGGCTGTCATCGTCGAAGCCGACGGCATGGTCGTGATTGCCCTGGATCGCGATGTCGGCGCGCTCGCGGAGGATTTCCAGGACCTCGCGCGGCTGCGGGCCGAAATTGACCTGATCGCCCAGCACCCAGAGTTCGTCGAAATTCTCGGGGAGCACCTGGCTCTCGAAAAACACCTGAAGAGCGTCGAGATTGCCGTGGATGTCGGAGATGATCGCGATCTTCATGAGTAGGTTCGCCAAGGCTGTCGCGGCTGATCCATGCCTGCATGGACCAGCCGTCATCCCTGCTTAGGCTGGGCGCGTCGCGAAGGCGAGCCCAGCCGGCCTCATACCGGGATCATGGTCGCAACATGGCGATCCATCGGCCGCTCGTTTTCGGCGAGGCCGGCGGCGACGCCGGCGCGGTCGGCCGGGCTGCGGTTCTGGCTGAGCTTGCGCTTGCCTTCGAGCGTCGCGATCGGCATGCGCAGGCCGACGATGCCGCGCAACTGCGCCTGGACGAACTCGGCCGGCGCATCGGAGACGGCCCAGGGCGCGGCGCGCTCGCCCTCGTGCAGGTTGGTGAGGCGGGTGACGACGTCGAGCAGCCGGGCGGCGTCGTCGAAGAACTCGACCGGGCCGGAGGCATGGACCGTCACGTAGTTCCAGGTCGGCACGACCTTGCCGGTCTCCTGCTTCAGTGCATACCAGCTCGGCGTCACATAGGCGTCCGGCCCGGCGAAGATGGCGAGGCCATTGCCGATCGCGGGCGCGCGCCATTGCGGGTTCGCCCTGGCGAGATGGCCATAGAGCACGCCATGCTCGCCCTCGCTCTCGTCCATGAAGAGCGGCAGCGGCGTCGCCAGCGGACCTTCTGCCGTCGCGGTGATGAAGGTGGCGAGCCGCGCGGCGCGGATCGTCGCCAGCAGGCTCGCCCTGTCCTCGTCGCGAAAGGCTGGTGGGGTGTACATGCGGGAACTCCTTGTGCCGCCGCCGTCATGCCTGCAATCTGGACCTTCGGGAATATCCAGTTCCCAAGGTTTTCCATGGTCCAGTTGGAAGAGCACGGCGTTGCCCGGCGGATCATCGCCGCGATCAAGCAGCGCATCCATGGCGGGGAATACCGCCCCGGCGACCGCCTGCCGTCGAGCCGGGCACTCGCGGCCGAATGGGGCGTGTCGCGCACCACGGTCACGGCCGCCTATGGGCAGTTGATCGCGGAGGGCTATCTGCTCAATCGTCCCGGTGCGCGGGCCGTGGTGGCGCGCGGGGTCTCGGCGGCGCCTGTGCCGGAGGTTGCCGCGCCTGTGAGCGCGCGGGTCTTGTCCGATTTTGCGGAGCGCCTGCTTGCCCTGCCTGTGCCGGCCCGGTTCCGGACCTATCGCGTCGCCGATCTCCGTTATGGCGACCTGAACGGGGCGGATTTCCCGATGCTGGCCTGGCGCCGGGCGCTCAACCGGGCGAGCCTGCACCGGGTCGAGCGTTTGCGCTACAGTAATCCGCAGGGTTCGTCGCCGCTTCGCGAGGCTTTGCAGAGCTATCTGTGGCGGTCCCGCGGGATCAGTTGCACGCCGGAGCAGATCATCGTCGTCAACGGCTCGCAGCAGGGGCTCGATCTCTGCGCCCGGCTCCTCCTCAATCCCGGCGACCGCTTCGTCATGGAAGACCCCGGCTATGTGCTGGCGCGGCATGCCTTCGCGGCTTCGGGCGGCGTGGCGGTGTCTGTTGCCGTCGATCGCGAGGGCATCCGGACGGAAGGCTTGCCGGCGGCGCGGCTGGCTTACGTCACGCCGTCGCATCAATATCCGCTGGGCAGCGTGCTCTCGGCGGCAAGGCGAAGGGCCTTGCTCGACTGGGCTGCTGAGGCGGGGGCCATGGTCGTCGAGGACGATTACGATGGCGAGTACCGGCATGGCGTCGCGCCGATTCCGACCTTGCAGACTTCCGCACCCGACAGGGTCATCTATCTCGGCACCGTCTCGAAGACGCTCTCGCCGACGCTGCGGCTCGGCTATCTGGTCGTACCGCCCGATCTCTGCCGCGCCTTCGCGGAGGCCAAGCGCCTGACCGACCGGCATACGCCCTTGCTGGAGCAGGAGGCGCTGGCGGAGTTCCTTTCAAGCGGCGGCTACGAGCGTCATATCCGGAGCATCCGCCGGCGGAATGCGGAACGCCGGGCGACGCTGTTGCAGACTCTCGCCGAGGAATGCGGCACGCGGCTGACCGTGACCGGCGCGGATACCGGCCTGCATGTGGTGGCGTGGCTCAACGGCGTCCCGGCGGAGCGCGAGGCGGCGGTCGTCGAAGCGGCTCGTGAGGCAGGGATCGGCCTCTATCCGATCGGGCCGCTCTATGCTTCCGGCGCGGAGCGGCCAGCCGAGGCGGGTTTCGTCATCGGCTACGCGGCGCATGAGGTTGGGGTGATCCGGCGCGGCGTCGCCGGGCTGGCCAAGGTGTTCGCGGCGATCGGCTGACAGTCAGCTTCGCAGGCCGCCGAGCATCAGGTCGCAATAGTCCTGAGCGAAGGACGCCGCGCGGCGGCCCTTGCCGGGCTTGAACCAGCGCACCATCCAGTTGAGCATCGAAAGGACGGCGCGGCTCGTCGTGTCGATATCGACCAGGCGGAATACGCCCTTGGCGATACCTTCGGCGATGATCTGCCTCAGGGCCTGTTCGTGCTCGTCGCGCAGCTTCTGCGCCTCCGCGAGCATCACCACATTCTCCATGCCGCCATAGCCGACGAGCATGGTGAGGAAGCCGTCATAGTGCTCCTCGAAGAAATCGGCATGGGCGGTCATGAAGCGGGCCAGCGCCTCGTCCGGGCCGGAGACCTGCGCTGTCGCCTGCGAGACGTGATGGCGCAGGCCCCCAAGCGTGCGCACGATGATCGCCTCGTAGATCTCCTGCTTGTTGGGGAAGTAGTGATAGATCGCCGCCTTGGTGATGCCGACGGAGGCTGCGAGTTCGCCGAGCGAGGTCCCGTCATAGCCGTCGCGCGCGAAGAGCCGGGCGGCATCATCGAGGATGCGGTCACGTGCGTTCGCAATCGTCGGCGGGCGGCCCTGGCGCCTGGGTTTCGCTGCGGTGCTCGGTTCCGGCATGGCTCACCTCAGCCAATCGCGCCGGCAGCACGCAGGCGCTCGATCTGCTCGGGTTCAAGGCCGAGATGCTCTGCCAGGACCGCGTCGGTATGCTCTCCGAGCGAGGGCGGCGGTGTCGGCTCGCGCAAGGGGCTCGCAGACATGCGCAAGGGGCTGCGGACCGAGCGGAATGTTCCGATCGTCGATGCCGGCACCGAGACGACGCTCTGGCGCAATTCCGCGATGTCGCTGCTCAGGGCCTGCCCGACGCTGCGGACATCGCCTGCGGGCACGCCGGCCGCGCGCAGGTCGGCGAGCACTTCGGTGAGGTTCAGGCCGGCGAAATGCTGTTCGAGCAGGGGCAGCAGCGTGTCGCGATGCTCGGTGCGCTTGCGGTTGGTCGCGTAGCGCGGGTCGTCGGATAGCTGGGGCATGCCGAGCGCCCGGCAGAAGCGGCGGAACTGCTCGTCATTGCCGACGGCAATGGCGATCCGCCCACCGATGCAGGCGAAGATCTGGTAGGGCACGATGCTGGGATGGGCGTTGCCGTAGCGGCCGGGGTCCCTGCCGGTGTTGAGATGGCCCGAGGCGATATTCGCCAGGAAGAACAGGGCGCTGTCGTTGAGCCCGATATCGAGCCATTGCCCCTCGCCGGTGCGCTCGCGCATGTAGAGCGCGGCGAGCACGGCCTGCACCGCGTTCATGCCGGTGACGAGATCGATGAAGGCGACGCCCAGCCGCATCGGTTCGCCGTCGCGCTCGCCGGTGATCGCCATGAAGCCGGATTCGGCCTGGATGATGAAGTCGTAGCCGGGCCGATCCTCCTGCGCATGGCCGCGGCCATAGCCGGAGATCGAGCAGAAGATCAGGCGCGGGTTGATCGCCTTGAGGTCGTCATAGGTCAGCTTGAACTTGCGCAGCGAGGCCGGCCGGAAATTCTCGACGAGGATATCGGCCTGCTTGGCGAGCGCGATGATGATCTCGCGGCCCTCAGTGGTGCCCATGTCCACGGCGAGGCTCTTCTTGTTGCGGTTGGCGCCGAGATAATAGGTCGAGATGCCCTCCACCGAGGGCGGCATCCAGCCGCGCGTGTCGTCGCCGGCGCCGGGCTGCTCGATCTTCCAGATTTCCGCACCGAGATCGCCGAGCGTCATGGTCGCCCAGGGACCGGCGAGGACGCGGGTGAGATCGAGAACCTTGATGCCGTCCAGTACCGCGCCCATCGCCACCCGCCTCGTGTTCTCGATATTTACTTACCGGCTGGAAGGTATTTAACTGCCCCGCCTTGTCAAGGAAGCCCGAGGCGCTGGGCGAGGGCAGGCAAGGGAGACGGCGATGGCCTTGGACAGCGAGACGATGCAGGGGTTGCTGGAGAGCGTGGCGCGCTTCGTCCGCGAGCGCCTGCGGCCGCTGGAGCATCAGGTCGCGCAGGAGGATCGCATCCCCGCCGAGATTCGCCGGGAGATCGCCGATATGGGCCTGTTCGGCCTGTCGATCCCGGAGGACTACGGCGGCCTCGGCCTGACGATGGAGGAGGAGGTCCGGGTCGCCTTCGAGCTAGGCCGGACCTCGCCGGCCTTCCGCTCCCTGATCGGGACCAATAACGGCATCGGCTCCCAAGGGCTGATCATGGACGGCAGCGAGGAGCAGAAGCGGCGCTACCTGCCGCGGCTGGCCTCGGGCGAATTGATCAGCTCGTTTGCGCTGACGGAGCCGGAAGCCGGGTCGGATGCCGCTTCGCTGAAGACTTCGGCCCGAAAAGTCGAGGGCGGCTATGTCCTCAACGGCACCAAGCGCTTCATCACCAATGCCCCGCATGCCGGGCTGTTCACGGTGTTCGCGCGCACCGACGCCTCGCAGCCCGGCGCCAAGGGCGTTTCGGCCTTTCTCGTCGAAGCGGGCACGCCGGGGCTGTCGCTCGGGCCTATCGACAGGAAGATGGGCCAGAGCGGCTCGCATACCTCGGACGTCATCTTCGAAGATTGCTGCGTGCCGGCCGATGCCCTGCTCGGCGGGCGCGAGGGACAGGGTTTTCGCACGGCGATGAAGGTGCTCGATCGCGGGCGCCTGCACATCTCGGCGGTCTGCGTCGCGATGGCCGAGCGCGTGATCGATGACAGCCTGCGCTATGCCGTGGAGCGCAAGCAGTTCGGCCAGCCGATCGCCGAGTTCCAGCTGGTGCAGGCGATGCTCGCCGACAGCCGGACGGAGGCCTATGCGGCGCGCTGCATGGTGCTGGAGACGGCGCGCGCCAAGGATCAGGCTGAGGATGTCGCGACCGATGCGGCCTGCTGCAAGCTCTTCGCCAGCGAGATGGTCGGCCGGGTAGTGGACCGGGCCGTGCAGATCCATGGCGGGGCCGGCTACATCGCCGATCACGGCATCGAGCGCTTCTACCGGGATGCGCGTCTGTTCCGGATCTACGAGGGCACCTCGCAGATCCAGCAGATCGTCATCGCCCGCAACATGGTGAAGGCGCTGGGCTAACGCCGTTCGTCGAGCGCGTCGCGGACGCCGTCGCCGAGCAGGTTGACCGCCAGGATCAGCAGGCAGAGCCCGGCGCCGGGCAAGGCGATCAGCCAGGGGTCGAACAGGATGTGCTCGCGCCCCTCGGCGATCATCAGGCCCCAGGAGGGCGTCGGCGGCTGGGCGCCGAGACCGAGGAAGGAGAGCGCGGCTTCGAGCAAGATGACGTTTGCGATCTCCAGCGTCGCGACCACGATCAGCGTGTTGCGCAGGTTCGGCAGGATACCGTGCAGCATGATATAGAGATGCGAGGCGCCGAAGGACTGGGTCGCCTGGACGAATTCGCGGCTGCGCAGGCTCTGCGCCGCGGTCCGCACGACCACAGCGAAACGATCCCAGAGCAGCAGGCTCAGCACGATCGCGAGCGTCTTCAGCGAGGCGCCGCCGAGCGCCACCGCGGCCAGCGCGACCAGCACGATCGGTAGCGACAGGCGGGTCGTCACGATGAAGCTGATCGCCATGTCGACGCGGCCGCCGAAATAGCCGGCGGCGAGGCCGAGCATCGTGCCGATGAACCCGGCGCAGAGCGTGACGCCGAGCCCGATCAGCAGCGAGACGCGGGCGCCATAGAGCAGGCGGGCCAGGTAGTCGCGGCCGAGATGGTCGGTGCCGAGCCAGTGTGCCGGGTCCGAGCCCGGATACCAGAAGGGCGGGATCATGCGCTTGCCGAGATCCTGCGCGATCGGATCATGGCTGGAAAGCCAGGGCGCGAAGAGCGCGACGAAGACGATGACGGCGAGCAGGCCGCCGCCGATGCGGATGGCGCTGCTGGCGCTCAGGCCCTTGAAGAGCTTGCGCCGGCGCATAGTGGGGCTGTCGGCGATCGACATCAGGCGCTCCTCAGGCGGGGATCGAGCCAGGCATTGATCAGGTCGGCCACGGTCGTCAGCGTCACGTAGATCAGCGAGAGGATCAGGATGATCGCCTGCACCACCGGCAGGTCGCTGCGCAGCAGCGATTCCCAGGCGAGGCGGCCGAGTCCGTTGATGGCGAAGACGCTCTCGATGACGATCGAGCCCGAGAGCATCAGGCCGAACTGGACGGCGGCAAGCGAGACCAGCGGCAGCACGGCGTTGCGCAGGGCATGGACCAGCAGCACGCGCGGCTGCGAGGCGCCCTTGGCGCGGGCGGTGCGGATGTAATCGGCGGTGAGCACGTCGATCATGCCGGCCCGCGTCAGGCGCATCAGGGCGGGCATGGCGTAGTAGCTGAGCACCACGACCGGCAGGATATAGCCCTGCCAGCTCTCGGTGCCGGAGATCGGCACGAGCCCGTACCAGACGCCGAAGACGACGATCAGGATCAGGCCGAGCCAGAAGCTCGGGATCGCCTGGCCGAGCACGGCGAGCATCAGGGCGATGCGGTCGAGCGTGCCGCCGGGCTTGAGCGAGGCGAGGATGCCGAGCGGGACGGCGACGACGAGCGCGAGCAGGAAGGCGGCCGAGCCCAGCACGAGCGTAACCGAGAGCCGCTCGGTGATGATCGGCGCAACCGGCAGGTTGAAATAGAGGCTCGTGCCGAAATTGCCGGCGAAGGCATTGCCGATCCAGCTCAGGAACTGCAACGGAATCGGCCGGTCGAGGCCATAGGCATGGCGGATCAGCTCGACATCCTGCGCCCGGCCGGCCTGTCCGGCGAGGACGACGGCGGGATCGCCGGAGACGAACATCAATCCGAAGGCGACGGCCGAGACGGCGAGCGCCACGAGGGCGGCGACGATCAGGCGGCGCGCGAGAAAGGGCAGCATGACGGCTCCGGGGATAGCGGGTCGGCCTGCCTGGCAGGGGAGGCGCCACTACCAGCAGGACTGGTAGCGGCGCGGCGATGCGGAGAGGGCTGTTACTTCCAGCTCGACAGCCACCAGCGGGCGAACTCGTCCGGATGGGGCTTGAAGGTCAGGTCCTTTGACAGGCCGTAATTGATGTTGAAGTCGTACATCGGCAGCCAATAGGCCTGATCGGCGATCTTCTTCAGCGCCTTGGCATAGTTCGCCTCGCGTAGGGCACGGTCCTGCGAGGTGTCGGCCGCGTTGACCAGCTCGATCACCTCCTTGTCCTGGACGAGGTCGTCGGCGCCGCCGCCGAAGAAGTTGGAGATGATGAAGGCGACGTCGCCGGTGCCGTAGCTGCCCCAGTTGGTGAAGAAGGTCGGCAATTCGCCCGCGCGCCATTTCTGCACGCCGGCGGCGTATTGCTGCTCGTTCAGCGTGACGCGGATGCCGGCCTTGCCGAGATCGCTGGCGATCGCCTCGGCGACCGGGCGCGGCATGGCGGCGAAGACCATCTCGATATCGACGCCGTTGGCGAAGCCGGCTTCCGTCAGCAGCGCCTTGGCCTTGGCCGGGTCATAGGCGTATTTCGTCACGTCCTGCGCACAGCCGAACTGCTTGGGATTGCAGGCGGCATTGAGGACCTGTGAGGCACCGCCGGCGAAGGCCTTGACGATGGCCTCGCGGTTGACGGCGTGGTTGATCGCCTGCCGAACCTTCAGGTTCTTGGTCGGGTAGTCCTTGCCCTTACCCGTCACGGTCATGCCGACATAGGAGATGCGCATGATCGGGCCGTTGACGATCTGGACGCGGCTGGCGAGGCGCGCGGCCTGGTCCGGCGGGATGCGCCAGGTCCAGTCGAGCTTGCCGGCCATCAGTTCGGCGAACTGGGTGTTCAGCTCGGGAATGGTGCGCACCACGATCTTGCCGATCGCGGGCTTGCCCTTCGGGCTGCCGGCATAATGGCCGTCGAAGCGCTCGAAGGCGTAGCGGATGCCGGGCGTCATCTCGGTGAGCTTGTAGGGGCCAGTGCCGACGGGCTTGGCCGCCATGCCGGCCGAGCCGACCTCCTTGAAATAGGCGGCCGGGTAAATCGGCAGCGCATCGGCCAGCATCTCGACGGCGCCGGCGAAGGGCTTGGCCATCTTGATGCGGACCTGGAAGTCCGAGACCTTCTCGACCTTGTCGATCCAGTCCACGGCGATGCGGAAGCGCGTGCCGTAGGCGGGGTCGAGCACCGTGGTCAGGGTGTAGACCACGTCGTCGGCGGTGAACTTGGCGCCGTTATGGAAGGTCACGCCCTCGCGCAGGTCGAACTCCATCGTGGTCGGGTCGACGAAGCGCCAGGCCTTGGCGAGCGCCGGCTTGATCTCGCCGGTGTCGAGATCCTTGTAGAGCAGGCCGTCATAGATGTGCCGGGCGAGGATCAGGCCCTCGCGGCCGGCGATCTTGTAGGTGTCGAGCGCTTCCGGCTCGAGCGCGAAGGCGGCGTTCAGCGTGTCGTCGGCCTTGCCGGCTAGGGCCGGCACTGGCGCCAGCGCGAAGGAGGCGGCCAAGAGCGCGCCGGCCAGCGCGGTCGTTCCCAAAATCTTCATCGGTGTGTTCCCCTGTGTTTTCTGGATGATCCATCCGGCCGGAGCGCGCCTCTATGGGCGATTCTGCGGCTGGAGTCTGTTAGCGGCTCTTGGAGTCCTGCAGCTTTTCCCAGAGCGTCCGTGCGCCGTTGATCTCGTCGATGCGTTCGCCCTTGAGGACGCGGGCGATGACATCGGGTTCGGCCGCCTGCATGGCGGCGCAGGTCCGCGCCAGCGCTTCGGCCTCGGCGGGATCGATGACGCAGACCCCGTTCTCGTCGGCGAGGACGAGGTCGCCGGGGCGCACCGTCGCGCCACCGCAGTTCACGGTCTCGCTGATCGTGCCGCCCTTGCCGAGCAGTTTCGTGGTGAGGGGCGAGCGGCCGCGGCACCAGACCGGCAGGCCCGAGGCGCGGATCGCCGCGACATCGGTGACGAAGCCGTCGATGACGACGCCGACGATGCCCGCGGCCTGCGCGGCGGCCGTCATCACCGCGCCCCAGCAGGCATGGCGGTCGTCGCCCTGGCGGTCGATGACGAGGATGTCGCCGGGCTTCGCCAGGGTCAGGGCGCAAGAGATCACGACGCCGTCATCGGGCAGGACGCTGACGGTGAGGGCCGGACCGCAGACGCGCGGGCCCTCGATGACGCACTGGATCGCCGGGACCATGAAACCCTCGGTCAGGATATGGCCGAGCGTCGCGGTCTCGATCCCGCGGAAGAGCGCGGCGCGCTGTGCGATCGAGGCTTCGGCCGATGATCCGGTCGCTGTCATGGTCGCCCTTGCGCTGGAGAATGTCCGTTCTGCCGAACCTACGGAAGCACCGAAACCGGGTCCAATAGACAGTTCCTATGCTAAGCATAGGCTTGCCACGGCAGCGGGTTTGCATAAGGGGCAGGGGTCACGAACGGAAGAGAGATACGCGCTTGAGCGGAACGAAGCCGAAGCTGCACCATCTCAACTGGAACCTGCTGCACACCTTCCTCGTCATCGTCGAGGAGCGCAGCATCACGCGAGCCGCCGACCGTCTGCTCGTGCGCCAGCCGACGGTCAGCGCGGCCCTTCAACGCCTGGAGGAGACGCTGGGCGGCCAGCTCATCCAGCGCGACAGCCGCCGCTTCGTCCTGACCAAGCGCGGCGAGCTGCTCTACAAGGAATGCGTCGACATCTACCGCAGCGTCGCGCGCATCGGCGACCGCCTCTCGGAGGATCATGACGACCTGACGGGCCTCGTGCGATTGCTCGTCGTGACCCATGTCGTGCTGCCGCCGCTCGACCGGACGCTGACGCTGCTCAACCGCAAGCATCCCGGCGTCAGCGTGCGGATCGACGTCGCCAACAGTCAGGACATCGTCCGCGCGGTCTCGCAGAAGCTCAGCCCCTTCGGCTTCTGCCTGCTGTCGAAGCCCTTGGCCGGGCTCGATTGCCGGCCGCTCCTGCGCGAGGAATTCGGCATCCTGTGCGGGCGCGGGCACCCGCTGTTCGGGCTCGCGGACGTGCCGCTGGCGGAACTGCGCGACGAGCCTTTCGTCGCGCTCGCCTGCGGGCAGGACGGCGCGCTGGAGCCGATGGTCTCGGTCAGGGAAGGGGCGGGCCTCGGCAGCCGGGTCGTCGGCTCAAGCCCCAATCTCGAAGAGGTCACGCGGATGATCGCCGCAGGCCTCGGCATCGGCATCCTGCCGCTGGCCTCGGTCGCCGAGGCGCTGGAGAGCCGCTCGCTGTGGAACCTCGCGCGGTCCGAGGACCTGCTCGGTGCCGATCTCTATTTCGTCTCCAACCCGGCCATGCAGCTCAGCGCCGCGGAAGAGGCCTTCCTGCGGCTGTTCGAGCAGCGGCTGAGCGCGACCGAGGAGGAGCCGGCGGCGGAGGCCGCCGAGGCTCTGCTCAGCGATCCGCCCGTGCCATGACGGTGTGAAGCAGCACGTTGAGGCCCGGTTCCAGGTCTTCCTTCGTGCAGAGCTCGGCGTTGTTATGGGTGATGCCGCCCTTGCACGGAGCGAAGATCATCGTCGTGGGCGCATGGCGCGCGACGAAATAGGCATCGTGGCCGGCCTGGCTGAGGATGTCCTGGGTGCGATAGCCCAGCGCGAGCGAGGTCTGGCGCACGCTGTCGATCAGCTCCTGCGCGAAGATCTTGCCGCCCCATTTCCAGACATCGAGGATTTCGGCTGTGCAGCCGGCGCGGGCGGCGGATTCGCCGACGGCGCGGCGGACGCGCTCGGCCATGACCTCGGAGGTCTCGGGATCGGGATGGCGGACGTCGCAGACGGCCTGCGCCCAGTCCGAGAGGATGCCCGGCTTGTTCGGCCAGGCGGCGAGGCGGGCTGCCGTCGCCTTGCCGCCGCCGGCGGCATAGGCCCAGCCGATCTCGTCGGTTTCGACCAGCAGGCGGGCGCCGGCCAGAAGGGCGTTGCGGCGGCGTTCCATCGGCCAGGGGCCGGTATGGGCGGTCTCGCCCTTGAACTCGACGAGCATGCCGGTGCTCGGGAAGCCGCCGGTGACGACGCCGACCTGCATGCCGTCGCGGTCGAGATAATAGCCCTGCTCGATATGGAACTCGACATAGGCATCGAAGGCGTGGGGGGCGGCTTCCATCGCGCCGCGATAGCCGATCCGCTCCAGCTCCTGGCCGATCGTGCGGCCGTCCTCGTCGGTGCGCCCCTGCGCGAAGTCGAGCGTATAGGCGCCGACGAAGCAGCCGGAGCCGACCATCGGCGGCGAGAAGCGCGCCCCTTCCTCGTTGGTCCAGTTGACGATCTCGATCGGCCGGCGCGTGCGATGGCCGAGGGCATCGAGCGTGCGGCAGACCTCGAGCCCGCCGAGCACGCCGGCGATGCCGTCGAAGCGGCCGCCATTGATCTGCGTGTCGAGATGGCTGCCCATCACCACGGGCGGCAGGCTGTCATCGGTGCCGGCGCGGCGGGCGAAGATGTTGCCGATGCCGTCGACGCGGACGGTGAGCCCGGCCTCGCGGCACCAGCCGACGAAGGTGTCGCGGATGTCCTTGTCGGCATCGGACAGGGCGAGGCGCGAGAGGCCGCCCGGACGGCCCGGGCCGATCTCGGCAGAGCGCTCGATCGTGGTCCAGAAGCGCTCGATGTCGATACGGGCCGTGTCGAGGCTGGGCATGACGGTCTCCTCTCCGCCGGGCCGGGCGGGAGCTGCTGCGGGGCGATGACGCGACGGGGTCGCGCCGCGAGTGCGGGCGAACCGTCCAGCTCAGGATTTCAGGCGAGGGGCGGCGCAGGCAAATAGATATTGCCTATGCTTGCCATCGGGTGCCTGCGTCAGCGCCGGCTTCCGGCCTGCTCGGCCTGCTCGGCCTGCTCGGCCGCGCGCTGCCGCGGCCGGACGATCGCCCAGGAGCCGATCAGCACGATGAGCTCGGAGAGCGCGCCGCCGAGCAGCGCCCAGGATGGCGGGACTGTCAGCAGCAGGACGAAGACGAGCAGCAGGCCCGCCGCGGCGGCGATGGCCGAAAGGATGGCGATCGAGCGAAAATCCTGCACGATCTCCAGCCAGATGCGCGGCATGACATAGAGCATCGGCAGGCTGCTCATCACCCAGGCCAGGATCGAGATCTTCAGGAAGCGCGAGCCTTCGAGGCTGTTAGGCTCGATGAAGGGCAGGGCGATCAGGACGACGATGCCGTAGAGGATGCCGAGGCAGGCCAGCGGCAGGGGCCAGCGCCGCAGCCGCTCCCCGACCTTGGCGAAGTCGCGATGCGCCATGAGCTTGGAGAGCTCGGGGTGCATCATGTTGGCGAAGGCGGTTGAGACGATGCGCAGGGGCACGAAATTGACCAGCGCCGCTGCGATCGGCGCATAGGCCGCGGGGCCGGCCATGGCCGCGACCATCAGCGCCATGCCCTGGCCCTGCAGATTGGTGATCGTCACGCTCAGCACCGACCATTTCAGGTCGCGCCAGAGCCGCCGGTAGCGCCGCCAGAGATGTGGGCCGAAGCTGACCCGGATGGGGCGGCGGCGCCCGAAGATCAGCATCACCGCGATGCCGAACGCATTCGCCGCCATCATCACCACGAAGGTATGCTGGAGGATATGGGTGCCGTCCCAGATCACCCAGGCCGTTCCCGCAGCGCCGCTCAGCGTGAAGGTGAGGTCGCTCATGCTCACCAGCATCTGGCGGTGGCGGGCGAAGAAGACGGTACGGATATGCGCCCGCATCGCCCACAGGCCGACGAAGGCGCCGCCGAATGGGGCGCCCTCGTCGAGCCAGGCGCTGAGGACGACGGTGACGACGAGGCCGAGCAGCAGCGACAGCAGCATCGCAGCCGAGCCGAAGCTGACCTCATAGGCGCCGGCCGTGTCGGGGCGGCGGCTCTGGGCGATCGCGATGCTGGCAGGCAGCGCCGTGAAGGCGCGGATATAGGTCAGGCCGAGGCCGCCGACGACCATCACCAGGGCAAAGATGCCGTAGTCGCGGGCCGAAATGGCATGCAGCAGCGCAATGTTGAGGCCGAGATGGAAGGCGCTCTGCATCGCCTCGCCGCCGACCATGACGACGAGCCGCAGGATGATCTGGCGGATGGCCTGGAGGTTCATCGCCGGCGGGCCGGACTCTGGCGCAGCATGTCGTCGGCGACGGCGGCGATGGCTTGCGCCACGGCCTGTTCGCTGAACAGGGCGTTGAAGCGCTCACGGCCGGCGAGGGCCATCGGCGCTAGCAGGCCCGGGTTGCCGACGATCCCGGCGAGCGCCTGGGCGAGCGCATCGGCATCACCCGGCGGCAGCAGGCGGCCGGTGATGCCGTCCGCGACGACCTCGCGCAGCCCCCCTATGGCGGAGGCGAGCGGTGGGCGGCCGAAGGCCATCGCCTCTATCGCTACGCGGCCGAGCGATTCGGGCCGGCGCGACGGCACGGCGACCACATCGGCCCAGCGATAGAGCGGGGTCGGGTCGTCGAGGAAGGGCTCGACGCTGACATGGGACGCGAGGCCGGCGCTGATCACGGCGTCTCGCAATGCCATTTCGAGGCCGGGATCCTCGAAGGCGCTGCCGACGATGCGGGTCTCGACCCGGTCGCGGATATCGGGGGGCAGGGCGGCAAGCGCGGCGAGCAGGATTTCCTGCCCCTTGATGCGGTTGATCCGGCCGAGCATCAGCACGCGTAAGGAGCGCTTGCCGTCATAGTCGGTCGGTGCCCAGTCGGCTGGGCCGGCGACGCCGTTATAGATGACATCGGCAGCGTGACCGGGTGGGGCGTCGAAGGCGTCGCGTGTCGCTCGCGAGTTGAAGATCAGCCGGGCGCGGCCCCAGAGGATGAGCCGGCGCAGCAGCGCGCGCGTCGTGCCTTCGGGAATCTCGTGGATGTGCTGGAGCGCCTTGCCCGGAAAGAACCGGGCCGCGAGCACGTGATCGACGATGACCGAGGTGTTGACATATACCAGATCGCATCGCCTGAGACGCCGTGCGGCCCGGAGCACGGCGAGGGGCAGGACCACCGGCGCGGTCGCGACCAGCCGGGGCAGGTCCTTGCGCCTCAGCACCCAGAGCGGCTCGATCACGATCCTGCTGGCATTGGCTTCGAGCAGTCCGCGGATCGGTCCCTCGCGCGGCAGGACGACCTCGATCTCGGCTGAGGGATAGGCCTGGCGCAACGCGGCGACGCTTTCGGCGAAGCTCCTGTCCGAGCCGTAGAGCTCGTAGCCCTGGTGAATGCAGGCGATGCGCAGCGTCACGATCCATGTCCGTTCAGGGTCGTCCTGGTCCCGGCCGAACGAGTCCCGGAATGCGGGAAAGCAGGTCCTAACCATTCCGGATGAAAGGAGGATAAATCATGGAAATTCAAGGCATAATGAAACTGCGACGCTTCGCTCGCGACGATGTGCGAGCCGGTTTGGACAGTTTGAAAATGGCGACCCCTCCCACCCTGCTGATCCTCGGAACGCGAGGGATTCCGGCAGCGCATGGCGGTTTCGAGACCTTTGCGGAGAAGTTGGCGCTCTTTCTCGTCGAGCGCGGCTGGCGCGTCGGCGTCTATTGCCAGGACGAGGTGGCGACCGTCACGCAGCGCTTTCGCAGCGAGATGTGGCGCGGCATCGAGCTGATCCGCACGCAAGTGGCGTCGGAGGGGCCGAAGGCAACGCTCGAATTCGACTGGCACTGCGTGCGGGACGCAGCGCGGCGCGAGGCTGTCAGCCTCGTGCTGGGCTATAACGGGGCCGTCTTCCTGCCCTGGCTGCGCCTCTCCGGGCGGAAGATCCTGACCAATATGGATGGGATTGAATGGCGCCGGCCGAAATGGCCTTTCCCGGTCCGTGCCTGGTTCTGGATCAATGAATGGATCGCGGCCTGGTCGTCGCATCGGCTCGTGGCCGACCATCCGATCATCGCCGATCACCTGGCGACCCGACGGCCGCGTTCCGCGACAGTGATGATCCCCTATGGCGGCGTGCCGATCGCGTCGGCGCCGACGGGCCCGCTTACCCGGCTCGGCCTCGAAAGCGGGCGCTATCTCGTCTCGATCGCCCGGATCGAGCCGGACAACTCGATCCTGACGCTGGTCGAGGCGTTCTCGCGCAAGCGGCGCGGCATGAAGCTCGTGGTCCTCGGGACGCTCTCGGACGAGATCGAATACCATCGCCGGATCATGGCCGCGGCCGGGCCGGAGGTGCTGACGCCGGGCGCGATCTACGACGCAGGCATCGTGCAGGCCCTGCGCTTCCATGCCCGCGCCTATATGCACGGCCATACGGTCGGCGGCACCAATCCGTCGCTTGTCGAGGCGCTCTGGGCCGGCAATCCTGTCATCGCGCATGACAATGCCTATAATCGCTGGACGGCTGGCGATGCCGGCTTGTTCTTCAGCGACGAAGCCAGCTGTTCCGAGGCGATCGAGCGGCTGATCGCCGACGATGCCCTGGCCGCGCGCCTGAAGATCGCGGCGCTGGCGCGGGCGCAGGAGGGTTTCCAGTGGCAAGCCGTCCTCGAACAATACGAGCGCGAGGCGCTGGCCCTGATGGATCGGGCTGTCGTGCCGGAGCTGACCTCCGCCAAGCTGGCCGACAAGGGCTCCGGATGAGCTTCACGCGCCGCGCCGTTCTGGCGGGAGCCGCCGGGGCGGCGCTCCTCGGCTCGGGACAGGTGCGTGCGGCCGGGCCGCTCATCCTGCGGCGCGGGATCAACCTGTGGCCCTGGTTCTCGCTGACGCGAGAGCACCCGGCGCCGCGGACCGATTACGACTGGCCGCCGTTCCAGCTTGACCGGCAGGTTCCGACGGTGCGCGATCTCGGACAGCTGCGACGGGCGGGTTTCGATTTCGTGCGTATCCCGGTCGATCCCGGCCCGATCGTCGCCGCGGCGCCGCGCGAGCGGGCGATCCTGCTCGATCAGGTCATGGCGGCGGTTGCGCTGGCGCTCGGCCAGGATTTCACCGTCGTCCTCAATCTCCACGCCAACGCGGCGACGCATCACTGGACGCCGGCCTACCTCTTCGGCAGCGAGGCCGCACCCGGCTTTCCGGCCTATCTCACGCTGATTGCGGAACTGGCGCGGCGGCTCGCCCGGTTGGGGGCCGACCGCGTCGTGCTCGAACCCGTCAACGAACCGTTCCAGGCTTGCGGCGACGCCGAATGGGAGCGGGTCCAGAAGCGCATGCTGGCCGCTGCGCGCAGCGCGGCCCCTGGCCTCACCCTGGTCGCGACGGGGGCCTGCGGCAGCATGATCGCCGGGCTGGAGCCGCTGAAGGCCCAGTCGCTCGCGGCCTTCGAGCCGCTGCTCTTCACCTTCCATTTCTACGAGCCCTACCTGTTCTCGCATCAGGGCGCGAAATGGATGAGCGAGCCGTTCTATCCCGCGCTGAACGCGGTGCCCTGGCCGGCCTCGCGCGGAACGCTGGAGACGACGCTGACCGCCGTCCGTGCCCGCATGGCCGAACTCGGCCAGCCGGCAGCGGGGGGCGGTGCAGCCGTCTATCGGGAGACCGAGCGGGTGCTGAAGGAGTATTTCGACGCCCAGCCGGACCGCCCCTTCATCGAGGGCTATCTGCGCCAGGTCCGCGGCTGGGCGCAGCGCGAGGGTGTCGCGCCCGGCCGCATCCTGATGGGCGAATTCGGCGCCGTCCGGACCGGGGCCGGCATCGCCGCATCCGCGCCGGCCGACCGGGCGCGCTATGTCCGCGATGTCCGGATGAGTGCCGAGGCGCTCGGCTTTCCCTGGGCGTTATGGAATCTGTTCGACAGCCTGGGGCTGCTGGTCGACGACGTCAGCCGGCAGCTCGACCCGGCCATGATCGAGGCGCTCGGGCTGCGGACGCCTGGCTGAGCGGCGCGGCCTCGATCGAACGCTCGGGCCGATACAGGCAGAACACCACGATTGCGAATTTGGCGGGCAGGTTCGTCTTCGTCGCGATGCTCTCCGAGCCGTTCAGCAGGATGATCCAGACGACCATCGGCAGCCAGACGCCGCCGGCCCGCCCGATCCGCGCGAACTCGTACATGAACAGGCCGAAGGCCACGGTCACCAGCGCGGTGACGATCGCGCCCTGGTAGAGGACCATGCGGATGAAGGGGTTCTCGATGCCCCATTCCAGGCCGTTGACGCGCCGGAGCGTGTCGACGAGGTCGTTGTCCGGGCCAAAGACGAGATCGCCCAGCGAGAACATGCCGAGCAGGTCGAGCATCTCCTTGCGCGCATTGGCGCTGCCGCCGTCGGAGACGAAGCGTGTCGCCAGATCGTCGAAGAAGCCGAGCGCCGCCAGCCCGCCGATCGCGACCGGCAGCAAGGCCGCCAGAACGCAGGCGATCGCAGCGCCGACCAGCGGGATCCGCCCGCCGCGCAGCGCGGAAAACAGCATGGCGATGCCGTAGCAGAGGCCGAGCGCCAGCGAGACCAGCAAGGCTGTCCGGCCGCCGAAGACGACGAGGGCTGCGCTCTGCAAGGCGATCAGCGTGCCGCGGACAGCCGGCGACAGGGGGCGGGCTCCGCTGATCAGCGCCATCAGATAGCAGGCGGTGATCATGGCATTGGCCAGCGGATGGCCGTGCAGCGCGGCGGAGCGCGTATCGGTCTCGAAGGCGATGCCGTCGAAGCGGTAGGGGAAGAAGCGGATCTGGACGACGAATTCGGCGAGCGCGAGCAAGGCGTTCAGCGTCATCACGACATGCAGCAGCATGGTCAGGGTCGCCATGGTCTCGTCATCGGCATCGGCGAGCAGGAAGACCAGCAGGCAGGAGGCGACATAGGTATCGACCATGCCGCCGATGCCGGCGCCGCCGCGCAGGATGGTCACGACGATGATGGCGATGGTGACGACCAGCATCAGCAATGTGGCCGGCCGGACGGAGGCGAGATGGATGCTGCGGCTGACCGGATCTCCGCTGGCGATCACGCTCCAGCAGAAGGTCAGCACGATCAGGTAGGTCGAGGGATGGATCTTGCTCGCGGCCGAGCCGGTGAGACCGTCATAGTTGTAGCCGACGAGCCAGAGCATGCCGCCGGAGACGCAGAACAGCACCAGCACCGCGGCGATGAGGCCGATGCGGCTCAGGCCGTCGAGCCGGGCCCAACCCGGTGCCGCCCGCAGCTCGGCGGCGGGGCTCATGAGATGATTTTGCTGCATTTTCTTCACGCGAACCGGTGTCCACTTCGCTTGAAAATGCTCTAGCCGCGCCCGCTGCCGTCGACGAGGATCGTCGCCGTGATCGAGCGGCCCATGATGCGCGCGGCCTCCATGGCCTGGACGATATCCTGCTGGCGCGTCCCGTAAAGCCGCGTGACCAGCACGATCTCCTCGGCCATGCCGACGAGCGGCGCGATCCCGACATTGCGGCCGAGCGAGCCGCCATCCATCACCACAAGGTCGAAATGCCGGCTGGCATCGGCGAGCATCCGCGCCGCGAAGGTCCGGCCGACGCCCTTCTGCGGCGGAGCCTTGCGGCGCCCGCCCGACATCATCGCGACATCCTTGCTGGCGCCGAAATGGATCGCCGCCTCGAGGCTGCTTTCGCCACGGAGCAGATCCATCAGGCCGGGGCCGGTTTCCTCCGGCTCCTTCTCGAGATCGGCGTCGATCAGCAGGACGCGCTCGCCCTGCTGGACCGCGGCTTCCGCGAGCAGATCGGTGACGCGCTCGCGATCGCCGGCGTCGCCCTCGACCGAGGTCAGGAGCAGGCTGCGGGCGGCCGTGGCTGCCGTTTCCGATGTGTTGAACAGGCGCAGCAGCGCGAAGCCGGCCTCGCTTCTGGCTTCGGCCGGCGCCGGAGGCGTCTTCCGCAGGCGCCAGCGCCGCTTCGCCGCCGGCTTGCCGGGGCGCAGCACGGCGATGACGGGCGCACCGACCAGCGCCTCGGCCTGGGCACGGGAGATGAGGTGGGGGGCGGCATATTCGCTGATCAGCGCGATGCCGGCGCCGAGGCCTAAGCCCAGCATCCCGGCGGCGGCGATGAGCGGCAGGGTCGGGGGCCAACTCGCCTGCTGCGGCGGCTGCGCCCGGCTGATGACGCGGGCATTGGTGGTATCGAGATTGGCCTGCTCGCGGGTTTCCTGAGCGCGCAGCAGGAAATTGGCATAGACGGTGCGGGCCGCTTCGAGGTCGCGCTGGAGATCGCGCAGCCGGACGGAGGCCTGGTCGGCGCCTTGCGTCTGCCGGGTCAGGGCTTCCAGCTTGCCGGCGAGGAGCTTCTCGTTGCCCTGCGCGCGCTCGTAATCGGTGCGCACGGACTGTTCGATGCGGGCGATCTCGGTCGCGATCATCCGGCGGATCTGGACGAGCTGGCTCTGGGCCGCGCCGATCGAGGGATGGCGCGGGCCGAGCTGGCTCTGCAGGTCGGCTTCGCGCTGGACCAGCGTCGCTTCCTGCTCGCGCAGCTTGGCGACGACCGGCGACTGGATCGCCTCGGTCGAGTTGCCGGCGAGGCTGCCGCCGCGGCGCTGCTGGGCGATCTGCTCGACCTGCGACTTGAGCGCGGCGGTGCGCGCCTGGGCAGCGGACAATTGGTTGCTGATCTCGCCGAGCTGCTGGTCGCTGATCAGGCGGCCGGAGGAGGCAACGAGGTTGTTCTGGGCACGGTAGCGCTCGACGGCGTTCTCGGCCTTCTCGACGCGCTTGCGCTGTTCGTCGAGCCGGGCGGTCAAGGCGTCGGACGCCTCGGTCGCCGCCTTGCTGCGGGCGTCGGCCTGGTCGGCGAGATAGGCTTCCGCGATGGCATTGGCGAGTTTCGCGGATTTCTCCGCATCCTTCGTCGTCACGACGACGTCGACGACGAAGACCTTGTCGGCGCGCCGCACCGAGAACTTGCGGCGCAGATTGGCCAGCGCGCGCGCTTCTGCCGGTGTCAGGCTGCCATCGGCGTTCGGCGTGTCGTTCGCGACCCGGCCGAGCAGGCGCGAGAGCAGGCCCAGGCCGTTGAATTCGCTGTCCTCGGTGAGATGGGTCGAACGGATGGCGCGCATCAGCACGCTGGTGGACTGGATGACGCTGGCCTGGCTCTCGACCTGCGCCAGCCCGCCATCCGGCGAGACGGAGCTGGGATTGACGTCGTTGCTGACGACGTTGCGGTCACGCGGGTCGATCAGGAGCTGGGCCGAGGCGGTGTAGAGCGGCGCTGTGACGACGCCATAGGCCAGCGCAAGGCCAGCCAGCAGGCCGGCGATGGCCAGAATCATGACGCGGCGATGCCAGAGGATGCGCCAGAGCTCGGAGATCTCGACGGCACCATCCTGACGCCGGCGATAGCTCTCCCGAGGAGCCGGCTGCACCGCTTCCTCCTGCCGATGATCGCTTGCAGCCAGGCTGGCCATGCCTCTACTCTACCAACGCAACAACGCTGGCGCTGCGGTTTTTCAAAGCCGCAACACCTCGGCGACCATGCCATGGACTCCTTAACAAGCCGCGCTCGCCGGCATCGGGGCTGCGGCGGCAGGGCTAACGAAATCGAAATCCTGATATGGCAGGTTGCGGCCCGCTCGCGGATCGCCTGATACGCGCAGCGGCGTTAGGTGGGGCATGCGACTGACGTTGAACATCGATGCGTCGCCGCTGCGGCGATGGCATCTCCTGCTGATCGAGCGCCTGGAGACGATTTCGGGTCTCGACCTGTCGATCTCGCTGCCGGAAACGGATCTTCCCGACCAGAGCGGGCTCGGCCCATTGTTCCGCGTCGAAGGCCTTCTCCATAACCTGCGCTCCGATGGCCTGTTCGCCAGGGCATCCCGGGCGGAGGTGACGGTTGCGACCGATCGGCCCATGGACGAATCCGATCTGGTTCTCGACCTCGGAGACGGGCGCGCGTCCGTGCCGGGCCGCCGCTGGACCCTACATGTCGACGGCGACGCCGGGGAGGGCGCGCTCGTTGCGGCCCTGCTCGCCGGGCGGATGCCCCTGGTCGAGCTGAAGGAGGGCGGCGCGCTGATCGCCGCCGGCCGGCCGGGAACCGAATATGGCCGCATCCTTCTGGCGACGCTGGACGATGTTCTCAGCCGCGTGGTGACGCTGATCGTCTCTGCCGTGTCGGGCGGGCGGTTGCGCGTTCCCACCCTGCCGCCGACCGAGGCCGAGCAGGCGGCGGCCGTGCCGCAGGCCGGCATCGCGCAAACCGTCGTCAAGGCCGGGTTCTCGAAGGCGATCGAGCTGGTCTATCGGAGCTGCTTCCATGCGCCGCATTGGCGCGTCGGCTGGCGCAGGCTCGACGGCCCCGACCTGTTTGCGTTGAAACGGCATCCCGACAGCGGCTGGACCGACCTGCCGGATGACGGCACCCGCTTCTACGCCGATCCGTTTCCGATCCTGCACGAGGGCAAGCTCACGCTCTTCGTCGAGGATTTCGTCCATGCGACCGGCAAGGGCATCATCTCGGCGGTCGAGTTCGGGCCGGACGGTCCCTTGGGTGCGCCCGAGCCCGTCTTCGAGCAGCCGGGCCATCTCTCCTATCCCTTCGTCTTCGCGCGGGATGGCGAGGTCTGGATGATCCCGGAGAGCTGCAGTGCGGGCCGGGTCGACCTGTTCCGGGCGACGGCCTTCCCGGGCGGCTGGGTGAAGGAGGCGACCCTGATCGAGGGCGTCACCGCGAGCGACGCCACCCTTGTCGAGCGTGACGGGCTCTGGTGGCTGTTCGCAACGGTGCGCGATGGCGGCGGCTCGTTCTCCGACGCGCTGCATCTGTGGTCGGCGCCGGATTTCCGCGGACCGTGGACAGCGCATCCGCGCAACCCCGTGCTGATCGATATCGCCTCGGCGCGCCCTGCCGGGCAGATGGTCATACGCGATGGCGAATTGCTGCGCCCGGTGCAGGATTGCCGCCAGGGCTACGGCAAGGCGCTCGGCATCGCCCGCGTCACGCGGCTCGACGGCGAGGGCTTCGCGCAGGAGGTCGAGACCATCATCGAGGCCGGAGGACCGCTCTGGCCGGGCCGGCGCCTGCACAGCCTGAACAGCGCCGGCGGGTTCGAGTTCATCGATGGCTCGGCGATGGTTCGGCGGAATCCGCTGGCGCGCCGGAAGCCGGCGGCCGTGCTCGCCAGTTCCTGAGGGCGTGGCCGCCCCGGTCGGCGAACACGGCGAGCCGGCCGACCAGCGTGCGTGCGCCGGTGACCGAGTCCAGTGTCTCGGATTGCGTGGCGAAGCGCCGCTTGAAGTCCTCGCCACCGCACATGAAGTCGACCATCTCCAGCCCCTGGTCGATCGACCACTGGATATAGTCCATCATCAGGACCATGCCGGGCGAGGCGCGCTCGAATTCCGGGTCGTAGGTGGTGATGAAGGCCATCATCCGGCGGCGCTGGACGACATTGATCGAGACGGCGACAACGGTGCCGGCCAGTTCCAGCACGAAGACATGCAGGATGCCGAGGCGTTTCATCACGTCGACGAGTGCGGCCAGCGCGGGCGCGCCCTCGTCGAACAGGTCGGAGGCGCGGCCATGCCGCTCCAGCCATTTGCGCTTGAGCGCGGCGACGCGGGTCAGCACCGGCTCCAGCGGTTCGTCCGGTGTCATCAGGCGGAAGCGGAGTTCGCCGCCTTCCTCCATGAATTTCCGACCGCGCCGGTAGTTCTGCCGGGTCTTCTTCGACTGCGCCTCGAACCAGTCCGTGCCGCGCGGCCAGGGACCGGCCACGCGATAGCTGACCTCGCTGCGATGGTTGGGGCGCAAGGTGCCGGCGGTTACGTCCGGGGCGATGATGCTCCGCATCGCGGCATCGGGCAGGAGCCGGTTGAGGTAGAGCATGTCGAAGCGGCCGGTCGCGGCGATCTCCCACCACAGGGCGCTGACGGCATCGCGGTTCCGGTCCGGGGCGAGGAGCGCGTCGCCATAGTCGCTATGCTCCTTGGCGGCCCATTCGAGCACGGTGACGCCGCGGCGGCGGATCGTGGCGAAAGGCAGCACGGCTTCGAGTTCGGCGCCGTTCCAGACCAGGCCGATCACGAGGTCGCGGTCGTCGCGGCGCGTCGCGGTGCGCCACCAGGCATCGATCCAGGCATGGCTCTGGAAGACGAGGCCGTCGGCGCGCTGCCAAAGCGCATCCCAGGCCGGCGCGAGCGCGGCGAACTTCTGATAGGAGGTGATGGTCTCGATGTGCCGGCCGCCTGCCGCAGCGAGCCGCTTCTGCCCGCTCACGACCCGGTTTCCTCGATCTCCGGAGTGTCCTTCCGGCTGGCGCGCGGACGCAGGCGCAGCCTGATCTGGTGCCACATCCGCCGGAGCGGCATGAGATAGAGGCCGGAGAGCGACTGGTAGTCGCGGACGCCGCGCTCCATCAGTCCGAACTTGAAGTCCTCGTCGGGCTTCGGCACGCAGAGCGTCCCGAAGAAGCGATCCCAGAACGAGAAGAGTAGGCCGAAGTTCTTGTCGTAATGACGCGGGTCGACGCTGTGGTGCAACTGATGCCAGTGCGGGCACAGGACGACATTGTTGAGCGATCCGAACGAGATCTTGAAATGGGTGTGCCTGACGAAGTCCATCATCAGGATGTTGCGCATCACATAGACATTGATGCCGAAGACGGTGAGCTCGACCAGGTTGAGCGAGACCAGCGACCAGATGCCGAAGCAGATGCCGGGGATGACGCCGTCCCAGGCGCGGTTCATCAATTCGTCGAGCGGGTGGACGCGATCCTTGGTGATGCCGACCATCACCTCGGCCGAATGATGGACCTTGTGCAGTTCCCACAGGATCGGGAAGCGGTGCTGCGCGACATGGTAGAAGTAATAGGAGATGTCGTAGGCGAGCAGCATCGTCACGGTGAAGATCACCGTGGTGACCGGGCCGGCCGGGCCGGGGATCAAGGGCGGGTCGATCTGGAGGAGCGTCGCCAGCACCCGGTTGGTGGCGTAGCCGACCGCCACGACGAAGGTGACCCCCGCCGGCAGCATCAGGAAAGGCATGAGCGCCTTGCGCGTGACCCAGAACAGCAGGTCGGCCTTCGCGGACGGGTGCGTGATGATCTCGTGGGGAAATACGAAGTCGAAGAACTCGCGGAAGCTGCGCTCCTTGGTCGTCCTGAGATAGGCGACCAGCGCGCTGACGAGCGCCGTCAGCAGGAGCAACCCGGTCGTCACGAGGCTCGTCGCCGAAATCTTGTCCAGGATCTTGCCGACGAAGTCGGTCATCTCAGCAAACATCGGCATCTCGATCTTCGATGCGGAATCTCATCTCCGGCACGCAGGTGATTAAACCTTCGGCCGGCGCGATGATAGGCCGATGCCCGGGCCGAAGCGATTTCTGGTTAAGCCCGGACGACCGCATTCGCAGAATCCCGGAGGCGGCGGGGCGGGCGATCGGCCGCTCTTCCGCCCGCGCTAGGCTGCCCCGGCGCCGGTCAGCGGTCGGGCGACAGCTCCGCATAGACCAGACGGTTGCGCCCCTCGTTCTTGGCGCGGAACAGGGCGAGGTCGGCGGCATTGACCAGCCTCGCGGGGTCGCCCTCGGTGTCAGGCCAGGCGGTCGCCACGCCGGCGCTGATCGTCACGCGGTCGGCGCCGTGAGCGATGTTGAGGTCGCGCACGCCCTGCACCAGCCGCTCGGCGACATAGCTGGCGCCTTCCTGCGGCACGCCGGTCAGGATGACCACGAACTCCTCGCCGCCGAAACGCGCGGCGAGATCGGTCGAGCGGGTCGAGCCGTCCTGGATCACGCGCGCGACCTGCTTCAGCACGTCGTCGCCGGCGAGATGGCCATAGGCGTCGTTGTAGCGCTTGAAATGGTCGACATCGATCATCAGCACCGAGAGCGGGCTCTGGGTGCGCTGGCAGCGCTTCCATTCGGCCGTGAGGTACTCGTCGAAATAGCGGCGGTTGCCGAGACCGGTGAGGCCGTCGATCCGGGTCAGGCGCTCCAGCTCGAGATTGGCCCGCATCAACTCGCGCTGGCTTTCGCGCAGCGCGCGATAGGCCTCGTCGCGCTGGAGATGATCGAGATAGGCGCGGGTGTGGTAGCGCACACGGGCGATCAGCTCGATCTTGTCGGGAAGCTTGACGAGATAGTCGTTGGCGCCGGCCTGGAACGCCTCGCTCTTGGTCGCCGGGTCCTCCTTGGTGGAGAGCACGATGACCGGCACGGCATGCAGCGCCGGATGCTTGCGGTACTGGCGGACGAGGTCGAGCCCGTCGACGCCGGGCATGACCAGATCCTGCAGGATCACCGTGGGCTTCACCCGCTGTGCGACCGCGATCGCCTCGAGCGGGTCGGTGCAGTAGTGGAAATCGACATCGCCGTGATGGGCGAGCGCGCGCCGGACCGCTTCGCAGACCATGACCTGGTCGTCGACGAGCAGGACCATGGACAGGTAGCTGTCGGCCGGCGGCGGGACATCGGTCTGGAAGGATTTCGTTTCGCCTGTCATGGGGCAACCTTCATCAGGACGTAGCACACGCCTCGGTCAGGCGAGGGGCGATCGCGGCCAATGGTAGAATTTCGGCGGCCGCCCCGATGGCGGCTGCAGCCTTGGGCATCCCGTAGACCGCGCTTGTGGCTTTGTCTTGCGCGATCGTCAAACAGTGCCTGTCGCGCAGGAGTTTCAGGCCGCGGGCGCCATCGCGGCCCATGCCCGTCAGCAGCACGCCGACCGGGTCCCCCTGCCAGCTTTCCGCAACGCTTTCGAAGAACACGTCGACCGACGGACGATAGGGATAGTCGCGCGGTTCCGCCCGGTAGCCGAGCTCTCCGCCCGGCTTGAGAACGAGGTGGTCGGCGCTCGCGGCGATCAGGACAGCTCCGCGCTCCGGCCTGTCCCCTTCACGGGCCGGGCGGACGGGCAGGCGGCAATGCTGGCTGAGCCAGCTCGCGAAGCCCGGCACGAACTGCTCGTCGAGATGCTGGACCAGGATGATCGCTGCCGGGAATTCGGGCGCCAGCCCGCCGAGCAGGGTCGCCACCGCCGCCGGGCCGCCGGCCGAGGCGCCGATGGCGACGAGGCGCTGGGAGGGAGAGGCCGGAGCCGGCGGCCGGCGCTGGCTGCGGGGCGCCGGCGGCAGGCCGCGCGAGAGCCGGCCGATCGTCGCGATGCGCGCGAGCAGCGCCGTGGTCTGCGTCGAGGAATGGCCGTTCAGGCCGACGCTGGGAATGTCGACCGCGTCGAGCGCACCATGGCCCATCGCATCGTAGACGCCGGAGACATTGGCGTCGATGCTGGCGGTGACGAGCAGGATCGGACAGGGCGTCTCGGCCATGATCCGCCGGGTCGCCTCGACGCCGTCCATCTTCGGCATGTTGAGGTCCATCAGGATCAGGTCGGGCCGGTCGTGCCGGCAGGCCTTCACCGCCTCGCAGCCGTTCATGGCGATCCAGGCGACTTCGTGCTCCGCCGTCGAAGCGATGACGCGTCGCAACAACTCGACCGCCATCGGCAGGTCGTTGACCAGCCCGACTCTCATGAAACGCCCCCACAGCGCATGCCCGGATTCATGGTTCGCCGATCAGGTCGACCACGGCATGAATCAAAGTTTCGTCGTGGAAGCTCCCTTTGGTCAAATAGTAATCCGCACCGGCATCGAGGCCGCGGCGGCGATCCTCCTCGCGATCCTTGTAGGAGACGATCATCACCGGCAGGTTGCGCAGGCCGGGATCGCGCTTGATCAGGGTGACGAGCTCGATTCCGTCCATGCGCGGCATGTCGACATCGGTGACGACGAGGTCGAACGGATCGGAGCGGACTGCGTTCCAGCCGTCCATGCCGTCGACGGCGACCTCGACCTCGTAGCCGTGATGGTCGAGCAGCTTGCGCTCCAGCTCGCGCACCGTCAGCGAATCGTCGACGACGAGGACGCGCTTGCGCCGCTTCTGGCCGGCGCGGGCCACGCTGCGTTCGAGTGTCCGGAGGCGCCCGCCCGAGACCAGCTTCTCCATCGAGCGGATCAGGTCCTCGATATCGAGGATGAGGACCGGCGAGCCATCGTCCATCAGGGCGGCGGCGCTGACATCCTTGACCTTGGCGAGACGCGGGTCGAGCGGCCGGACCACGAGTTCGCGCTCGCCGAGGAAACGATCGACGACCAGAGCATAGAGATCGTCGCCCTCACCGACGACGACCGTCGGCAGCTCTGTTTCCCCGAGCGCCGCTTCGCCCCGGCCCAGGATCTCATGGGCCGTGACGAGGCCGACCTGCTGTTCGCCATGGCGGAAATGCGGGCGGCCTTCGAGGAGCTCGATCTTGTCACGCGGCAGCCGCAAGGCGCGCGCGATCGCGGTCAGCGGCAAGGCATAGGGCTCGCCGTCGATCTCGACGAGCAGCGCACGGATGACGGACAGCGTCAGCGGGAGCTGGAGCTGGAAGCGGGTGCCGATGCCGGGCTCGGACGTGACGGTGACCTGGCCGCGCACCTGCCTCACCATGGCCTGCACGGCATCGAGGCCGACGCCGCGGCCCGAGATGTCGCTCACCGTCGCCTTCATCGAGAAGCCGGGCAGGAAGAGGAATTCGAGCAGTTCCTCCTCGCTGAGGTCCCAGACCGTCTCGGTCGTGGTCAGCCCGCGGGCGAGCGTCGCCTGCCGGAGCGCCTCGATATCGATGCCGCCGCCATCGTCCGAGACGATGATCTGGAGCAGGCCGGCATTGTGCCGGGCTTCCAAACGGATCAGGCCCTCGGCCGGTTTGCCGGCGGCGCGGCGCTGTTCGGGCGTCTCGATGCCGTGATCGACGGCATTGCGCAGGAGATGGCCGAGCGGAGCATCGAGCTGGTCGAGGATGTCGCGGTCGATGCTGGTCGCGCCCCCGACGATGTCAAGGCGCACGGTCTTGCCGAGCGACCGGCCGATGTCGCGCACGTTGCGCTGGAAATGCCGGACCCCATCCTCGAAGGGGCGCATCCGGCTCGCCAGCGTCTCGTCATAGAGCCGGTTGGCGAGATCGGTTGCGCGCCGGTCGACCGTATCCATCTCGTCGAGGCGCTGGGCGAGGAGCGCCTGGCCCTCCGCCAGCTTGAGCTGCGCGGTTGCCAGGGCCTGCGCCGCGCGGCCATCGCCATCTGCTGGCATCGCGGCCTGCAGATCCCCAAAGCTCTTGGCGAGCTCGGCCTGGACGCGTCGCAGCCGCAGCAACCCGTCATTGAAGGGCCGCAGCCGGCGCGCCGACATCAGCGATTCACCGGCGAGGCCGAGCAGGCGGTTCAGGCTGTCGGCGGTGACCCTGACCATGCGCTCGCCTGCCGTGCCATCGCCGGTCTGCGCAGAGGCTTCAGCAGGCGCAGCGGGCGGTGGAGGTGGCTCTGCGCCGGGGGGCGGGCCCACCGGGCTGGCTTCCTGGTTGGCTTCCGGGCTGGGTGAGTCCGGCGAGGGAACGTCGATTGTCTCGCCGGCTTGGCGTAGACTTTGCGCGAAAGCCTCGATCCGCGTCTTCGCATCTGCTTCCGGCTCGCCCGATCCGGACGCGATCTCGCCGAGCAGATCGATGCCGGCGAGAAGCGCGTCGATATGCCTGCGGTTCAGCCGGATCGTGTCGTGCTGGGCAGCGACGAGGCATTCCTCCATCTCGTGCGCAACCTGCACGGCCGGCGTGAGATCGATGATGCGAGCCGCCCCCTTCAGGGAATGGGCCGCGCGCATGCAGGCTTCGAGATGGACGGCGCTGGCCGGATCGCGCTCGAGGGCGAGCAGGCCGGCCGTGAAGGCCTGCGACTGTGCCGCGAGCTCCGCCCGGAACAGTTCGAGCATGGAGAGGTCGCTGAGGTCCTCGCCGCTCATGCGATGCTCCGGTCGATCAGGTCGAGCAGGCGCCCGGCATCGAGGCAGCCGACCGCGCGGCCGTTCCACGGGATCATCGTCGCCACGACGCTGGCCGCCGAGCGGCCGACCGTCGCCGGAACCGCGCCGCGCTCATGGGCTCGATAGGCGTGGAGGCCGTGGACCTCGTCGACCTCGAAGGCGACGTGCCTCGAGTCCTCGCCGGTGACGACAAGGCGGGGGAAGATCGCGATCCGCTCGGCGCTGCGGGACGCGGATGCCCCGCCGATGCCGAGCAAGGCGGGCAGCGAGATGCAGATCAGCAACTCGCCGCGGACATTGACGATGCCGCGGACGGCCTCGCTGCGGCGATGCGGCAGGGAATGGACCGGGCGCGGCTCGGCGATCTCGCGGCAGATCGCGGCCGGCAGGCCGAGCCATTCCTCACCGATGCGGAAGATCAGGACGCTGTCGATCTCCTCGCCCTCGGGCGCCTTCTCGTCGCGCCCCGCGAAATGCTGCGTCCACTCGTCGCGATAGCCAGGCGGCAAGGGGCGGTCGAGCAGCTTGCGGGCGATCTGCGCATGGGTCGGGCAATTGCGGCAGTGGAGGTGATCGTCGAGTTTCGGGCAGGAGCGATCGCCGCTGACACCGATCTCGCGCCAGCACTCCTCGATGTCGTCAGGTGTCATCGAATCGGTCTCGGCGGACATCAGGTGCCGCTCCGCTTCGCCAGCCGGTCGAGCCGGTCGGCCAAGGCCTTGGCACCGCTATGGTCGCCCAGGCGCTGCTGGAGCAGCCGGAGCTGGGCGAGCGCTGGCTGGTGATCGGGCGCGAGGTAGAGCGCCTTGCGATAGTTCCGCATCGCATCCTCGACCGCATCGGCCGCGTCATGGGCGAGCCCCAGCCAGTAAAACGCATCGGGCGAGGGGCCGAATTCGGCGATATGCCGCTCGGCGGCGGCCGGCACCTCGGCGAGGAGCCCGGCATCGGCGGCGCGCTCGATTCCGGCCAGGCTGGCGGCTGCCCGGTCCGGCGTAGGCGCGGATGGTTGGGCGGGGGGCGCTTTCTGCGTGAAGGGACGTGGCGTCGATCGTGGCGCGGTCGCCTTGGCCTGGAGCGAGGGGGCAGATTTCGGCGGAACCGGCCGTGGCTTTCGCGCAGCCGGCGGCTCGGCGGGTTTCACACGCGCCGCCTCTGCCTTCACGAACGCGAATGCCCGCGGAAAGCGCACCGATGCGAAGCCGAGCAGGGGCGGGAGACCGGATTCGGCCGGGCCGACCAGCAGGATCCCATCATCGGCGAGCATCTGCCTGAGACGCGTCAGCGCCGTTCCCTGCGTCTCCCGGTCGAAATAGATCAGCAGATTCCGGCAGAAGGCGACGTCATACGTCTCCTGCCCGGGCTGCGGCGCCGTCGTGAGCACGTTGCCGAGGCGGAAGCGGACCTGCCGGCGGACGCTGTCATGCGGCCTGAAACCGCCCTCGCAGGCCTCGAAATAGCGGTCGCGGAAGGCGATGTCGGCGCCGCGGAAGGAGTTTTTCCCGTAGATGGCGCGCTCGGCATGGGCGAGGTTGCGGGTGCTGATGTCGATCGCGTCGATCTGGAAGCTGCCATCCGGGAAGCCGGCATCGAACAGCGCCATCGCGATGGAATAGGGCTCCTCGCCGGTCGAGCAGGGCAGGCTGAGGAGTTCTCAGCGGACGGCTCGCGGCGCGGTTCTCGCGGAGATGCCGGACCATCGCGCCGAAAGCCTCGCGGTCGCGGAAGAACCAGGTCTCGGGAACGATGACGGCATCGACCAGTTCCTGCCGTTCGGCCGGATTACCGGTGACGAAAGCCCAGTAGGCGTGAAGATCCGATATCGCGCAGGCCGTCATCCGCCGTTTCAGGGCATGGCGGATCACGGAGGCGCCGACCGTCTCCATGCTCAGGCCGATGGTCTCCCTGAGCAGCTTCTCGAAATCCCTGATCGGAACGGTGTCGTCCATCACGGTTCCGCCTGGCGCTGGCGGAACAGGATATCGCGGATCTCGGGCGTCAGCAGGGCTTCGCCCCGGATCCACTGGATCAGCCCGCGCTCGTCGCTGGCGACGGGGCCGAGATAGGCTGGCATGCCGGCCTCGACGCCCGACGACGTGAAATCCGCTTTGGCGCGTTCGATCGTCTCGACGGCCTGTTCGACCAGCAGGCCGAGAAGGTCGTCGCTGCCGGGACCGGATGGATAGCGCAGCAGGATGATGCGGGTGCTCAGGCGCGGCTCGGCCGGGCGCCCGAGCGCCAGCAGCGCGAGATCGACCACGGGCACCGGCCGGCCGCGATAGCTGATCGCTCCGGCGACGCCCGCAGGTGCGCCCGGCAGTTGCTTGGCTGCGAGCAGGGGCAGCACGGCCTCGACCTGCCCTGTATCGAGCACGTAGCGATCCCGCCCCAGCTGGAACATCAGAAACAGCATCGTGCGGTTCCGCTCCGCCTTTCCGTGTCAGGCGCGCAGCTTGAAGCGCGAGATCGAGCTGCGCAGCCCGTTCGAGACCTGGTTGAGTTCGTCGATCGCGAGCGTCGACTGCTGCAGGGATTCCACGGTCTGCTGGGCGGCCTCGCTGAGCTGGGACAGGGCCTCGCTGATCTGGCCCGCGCCGGTCGCTTGCGCCTGCATGCCCTCGTTGGCGCCCTCGAAGCGCGGCACCAGCCCCTGGACCTGCTCGATGATCTCCGAGAGCTGGCCGCCGACCTGCTGCACCTCCTGCATGCCGCGGCGGACCTCCTCGGAGAACTTGTCCATGCCCATCACGCCGGCTGCGACGGCCGACTGGATGTCCTTGACCATCTGTTCGATATCATAGGTCGAGACCGCCGTCTGGTCGGCGAGCCGGCGGATCTCGGTCGCGACCACGGCGAAGCCGCGGCCGTATTGCCCGGCCTTCTCGGCCTCGATCGCGGCGTTGAGCGAGAGCAGGTTGGTCTGGTCGGCGACCTTGGTGATGGTGGTGACGACCTGATTGATGTTGCCCGCCTTCTCGCTGAGGATCGCGAGCTTGGCATTGATGGCGCCGGCGGCCTCCATCACCTGCCGCATCGTGCTCTCCATGCGCGCGAGCCCGGCCTGCCCGCCATTGGCGAGCGTCGCCGTCTGCTCGGCGACGGCCGAGACCTCGTCCATCGTGTGGGCGAGCTCGTTGGAGGTGGCGGAAATCTCCTTGGCGGTCGCGCCGATCTCGGTCGTGGTGGCGGCGATCTCGTTGGCCGTCGCCTGCTGCTCTTTCGAAGTCGCAGCGACCTCGGTGATCGAGGTGTTGACCTGGATGCTCGATTTCTGGATCTGGCCGATCAGCCCGGCGAGATCATCGGCCATTCCGTTGACGCCGTCGGCGACCGTGCTGAATTCGTCGCGCCGCTCCAGCGTCAGGCGCTCGCTGAAATCGCCGCGCCGCATCAGGTCGACGATGCCGAGCAGCTTGCCGAGCGGCAGGGTCACCGCCCTAAACAGCAGGACGCCGCAGAGGATCGCGAGCACGAGCGCAATCGCGAAGCATATGATCAGCCCGAGCTCCGCGGAGCGGATGATGGTGACGATCTTGCGGGTCGAGACATCGGCCTCGTCCTTGTTGAAATCGACCATCTCGCGCAGCGCGCCGCGCATCTTCGTCGCGATCGGGTCGAGATCGCTGCGGACGACGGCGGACTGATCGGAAGCCTGCCCGTTCGCGATGGCCTGCCGCCCGGTGGCCATGATGGCATCCTCGGCCGCGGCGAACTGATCGACGAGTTGCGCGGCCGCGGCGTGGTTGCGCCGGTCGGTTTCGCTGTTGATCGTGCCTTCATAGGATTTGAGCAGTTCGCGCACCCGCGCCCGATTGGCGAGGGCAGCCTCGCTCGCCTGGTTCCTGGCTGCGGCATTGTCCGCCCGCGCCATATCCCGGGAAAGCCGGGTGCTATCGGCCCAGACCACCATCAGCTGCGCGCTGTAATAAAGGCCGGGAACGGTCTTGGTCTCGACCTCGATCACCTCCCGCTCGGTCTGCAGGAACCAGAAATAGCTGGCGCCCGCCATGGCGGTCATCACCGCGAGGATCGCGGCGAAGCTGATCAGGATGCGGCGGCGTATCGTCAGGCTCTTCATCGCTCAATCCATCGTCGCGGCGTGCTGCCGGCGGTCGCCGGGCCGGCTGCCGCCGTGGTCACGGTCGAAGCGTGCGCAGATCATCGTTAGCGCAGAGTTATTGCGTCTCCGTTGCGGAAACGCGTCGCAATGAGGGCTGTGGACGGATGCCGCCGCTGCCGGTCGGGTCAGGCCATGCGGACCTGAGGCAGGAAACGTTCGGCTGCGAAGGGGACGGGGTCGCACAGCGTCGGCGCGCCGGTCATCATCTCCGCGAGCAGGCGGCCGGTCGCGGGGCCGAGCGTGAAGCCGTGATGGGCATGGCCGAAGGCGAACCAGAGGCCGTGATGCCGAGGCGCCGCGCCGATGATCGGCAGCATGTCGGGCAGGCAGGGGCGGGCGCCGCGCCAGGGCTCGGCATCGAGCCTGCGGCCCAGCGGCACGATCTGCCGCGCGATGCGCTCGGCCCGGTCGAGCTGCCAGGAGTCGGAGGGCTCGTCACGGCCGGCCAGTTCTATCCCCGTGGTCAGGCGAACGCCGCGCTGCATCGACGTCAGCACGAAGCCGGCCTGGGCGTCGCAGAGCGGATGCTGCGGAGCTGTTTCGGCGGCGCTTTCGTAATGCATGTGGTAGCCGCGCTTGAAGCCGATAGGGAAGCGATAGCCGAAACGTTCGACGAGGTCGTTCGACCAGGGACCGAGCGCGACGACCGCTTCCGGTGCCTGCCATGCCTCGCCATCGGCGGAGAGGCGCCATGCTGCGTTGTCTTGCTGCAGGCTGGTGGCATCTGCCGGTTTCAGCAGGCCGCCGCGCGCGACGAAGAGCGCGGCATAGGCGCGTGTCACCGCGCCGGGGTCGCTGACCGTGACGGGGTCACGCCAATGCACCGCGCCGGCGACGCTGCCGGTGATCAGGCCGGGTTCGAGGCGACGCAGGGCGTCGTCGCCGAGCAGGTCATAGCTGAGGCCGTAGGCAGCGAGTTCGGCCGCCCCGCGGGTCGCCGCATCGAGGCCTCGCTGCGTGCGATAGAGCTCGATCCAGCCTTCGCCGCGCATCAGAGCCTGGGTGCCGGCGGCTTTCGTCCAGCGCCGGTGTTCCTCGATGCAGCGCTCGATCAACGGCAGGATGGCGCGGCCCAGCTTGTCGAGCCGGTCGGGTGCGGAGTTCCACCAGTAGCGGGCGAGCCAGGGGGCCATGCGCAGCAAGGCCGCCGGCCGATAGCGCACGGCGATGGAGCGGTTCGAGGCGAGGCTGGCGAGCGTCGCGATATCGCGCGGGAAGGCATAGGGCACGACGGAGGAGCGCTCGATCAGCCCGGCATTGCCATGGCTGGTCTCGGCGCCCGGCTCGCCGCGATCGACCAGCAGGACGCGCCGGCCGCGCTCCTGCAGGTGCAGCGCCACGCTGACGCCGACAATGCCCGCTCCGAGCACAATCACATCGGCCTGTCCCGCTGCGGTCGCCATCGTCCGTCGAATCCGTCCCATCTGCCCTGATCGGACATAGCCGAACCGAGCCTCAATCGGACCAGTTTTGCAAGAAAATAAAAATCATTTGACAGTTTGAAAGAAAAATAACTTCATCTCCCGGAGCGCGGGAGTGCCGATGTCGCAGACGCTTCGCCAGAGATTGCAGGCTTGCCTCGCCAACGGCTCCAGAGCCGACAAGGCGCTGGCGAGCTATATGCTGGCGCAGATGCCGAGCCTGCCCTTCGAGACGGCGGCGAGCCTGGCCGAGAAGGTCTCGCTCAGCGAGCCGACGGTGGGGCGCTTCTGCCGGACGCTCGGCTACAGGAGCCTGAAGGACCTCAAGGCCAGCCTCGCCGAAGAGATCGGCGACAGGCCCTGGCTGATCAGCGACCGCCTGCGCGATTTCCAGCAGCGCAGCCGCGCCGGCGACGATCAACTGGCGCGCAGTCTGCAACTGGAGATCGCCGGCCTCGTGCGCATCTACGAGCTCGCCCAGAGCGAGGAGTGGAAGCGCGTCGCGCGCCGGTTGGCGTCGGCATCCTCCGTCTATGTCACGGGTTTCCAGACCGAGCGCGGCTTGGCGCAGTACCTCGCCAACCAGCTCCAGTACCTGCGCGACGGCGTGCATCTCGCCGATCTCGCGGCCGGGAATTTCTCGGACCTGCTGCTGTCTGCCGAGAAGGAGCGCTGCCTCGTGATTTTCGAGGCGCGGCGCTATTCGCGCATGGCCAAGGTGCTGGCCGAGCAGGCGAAGGCGGCGGGCATCAGGACCACGCTGATCACCGATTCCTTCTGCGACTGGGGGCAGGGGCTCGTCGACGAGATGCTGGTCGTCTCGACCGAGTTCAACCTGTTCTGGGACTCGACCGCCCAGATGGCGAGCCTCAGCAACCTGCTGATCAACGCGGTCTTCGTCGAGCTCGGCCCGCAGGTCGAGGCGCGGCTGAACCGCATGGCCGAGCTCTACGGCCGCTTCACCGGCCATGTCGGGGACAGTTCCGGCCCGCTCGGCTGACGGCCGCGATCAAAGCCTTTCGCAACATCTCAAAACAAAAGGGGAAGCGGGATGAAGACGATGATGAAGGGGAGCCTGCTGGCGTTGGGCCTGTCGGCGCTCGCCGCCTCCACGGCACTGGCGCAGGAAGCCACGTTCGTGATGACCGCGCGCCTCGTCGGCGCGCCGACCTACAACCCGATCAAGGCGACGAAGCTCAACACCGCGACGACGCTGATCTTCGACCGGCTGGTGGTGCAGGATGCCGACCAGAGCTTCCACGGCCAGCTCGCGACCTCGTGGGAGTCGAGCCCGGACGGCATGCTCTGGACCTTCAAGCTGAAGCCCGGCGTGAAGTTCCACAATGGCGAGCCGTTCAACGCCAAGACGATCGAATGGTGGGTGCCGCAGTTCAAGGGCACGGAGAACGCCTTCACCGTCGAGGCCATCGAGAAGGTCGAGGTGGTCGACGACCTGACCGTGCGCTTCCACATGAAGCATCCCGACCCGAACCTGCTGTTCAACCTCGCCAGCTCGTTCATGTGCGTGCCCGAGCCGAAATCCTACGAGGCGCTGGGCGACAAGTTCGGCGTGACCGAGGCGATCGGCACCGGCCCCTACAAAATGCAGCAGTTCACGGTCGGCCAGCAGACCGTGCTCGTGCGCAATGACGATTACAAATCGGCCTCCGCCCTGTCGAAGAACCAGGGGCCGGCCAAGTTCAAGAAGCTGACCTTTCGCGAGATCGGCGAGGAATCGACCGCCTATCTCGAACTCAAGACCGGCGGCGCCGACGTGCTCGTCAATGTCCCCACCGACTTCCTGCCGCGCATCCAGGCCGACAAGGCGGTGAAGCTCGTGACCATCCCCGGCAACGAGGTGGTCTACATGCCGATCAACACCAGCGTCGAGCCGTTCACCGACATCAAGGTGCGCGAGGCGACCGCCTTCGCCGTCAACCAGAAGGAAATCCTGACCAGCCTCTATGGCGGCAACGGCGCGGTGGCCGACACCTTCCTGATCTCCTCGCTGAAGGAGTCGCAAGTCGATCCCAAATACAAGATCGCCTACGATCCCGAGCGTTCGAAAAAGGTGTTCGACGCGGCCGGCTGGAAGCCCGGCGCCGACGGCATCCGCGTCAAGGACGGCAAGCGCCTCGAGGTGAAGCTCTGGGCGCAGAACGGCACCGAGTTCAAGCGCCTCGCCGAGATCGTCCAGGCGCAGCTCAAGGCCGTCGGCATGCAAGCCGATATCAGCATCGTCGATGCCGGCTCGATCAATGCGCAGTACCGCAAGAAGACCGAGCACCAGCTCGCGGTGCGCGCCTATCAGTGGACCAATGCCGATATCGTCGACTGGTTCTTCGCTGCCAAGCGGGCGGGCTATCCCAATGTCTCGATGTTCAACGATCCCGAGGCGGAGAAGCTCAACGACATCGCGATGAACAAGTCGAAGACCTGGGACGAGCGCGTCGCGAACTTCACGAAGTACCATGAGTATGTGCTCTCGCAGTACCCGTTCGCGCCGATCTACCAGCCGGTGCAGAGCCTGGCCTATGGCAAGCGCGTCGTGATGCCCGAGACGATCCGCGGCATCGGCTTCTCCAGCCAGTCGATGATCGACATCGCCCCGGCCAACTGAGCCGGGACGAACTCACGCGGGAGATCGATCCTTGCTGCGCTTCGCGATCCGGCGCCTCGCCATGCTGGTGCCGGTCTTCCTCGCCGTCTCGCTGGTGATCTTCATGATCATCCATCTCGTGCCCGGCGACCCGCTGGAGCATCTGATCCAGGTCGGCTCGTCGCCGGAGCAGCGAGCGCAGATGATCGCGCGCTACGGCCTGGACCAGCCGCTGCTGGTCCAGTACGGGCGCTGGCTCGCCAAGGTCGTCACCGGCGATTTCGGCGACGCCATCGTGATGCGACAGCCGGTTTCGCAGCTCATCGCCGAGAACATGCCGCATAGCCTCGCGCTCGGCGGGACGGCGCTCATCTTCTCGACGGTGGTCGGGATCGTCACCGGCGTGCTCGCCGCCTCCTTCCGCGACAGCCTGTTCGACCGGGCGGTGATGGGCTTCATCCTGCTGGGCTCGACGCTTCCGAGCTTCTGGCTGGCGCTGTTGATGATCCTGATGTTCGCCGTGCAGTTCGAATGGTTCCCGGTCTCGGGCGCAAGGACATGGGACGCGCTGGTGCTGCCGGCGCTGACCATCGGCATCGGCGGCACGGCGCTGATCGCCCGCGTCACCCGCGCCGCGATGGTCGAGATCGCGAGCCGCGATTTCGTGCGGGTGCTGCAGGCCAAGGGGGTGCCGTTCTGGCGCATCCAGCTCCGCCATATCCTGCAGCAGGCGATGCTGCCGGTGATGACCATTCTGGGTCTGCGCATCGGCTGGATTCTCGGTGGCGCGGTCACGGTCGAATACGTCTTTGCCCGGCCGGGGCTCGGCTCGCTGCTGATTACTGGCTTGGGTCAGCGCGACTATCCGCTGGTGCAGGGCTGCCTGCTGATGCTGGCGATCGCGGTGATGCTCGGCACGCTGATCGGCGATCTCGCCCAGGCGGCGCTCGATCCGCGCCTGCGTGAAGCGATGGGTGCACGATGAGCCGAAAATCCCTCGCCGGTCGCATCCTCCGGTCGCCGCGCGGCGCCATCTGCGCGCTGTTCCTGCTCGCGCTCGTGCTCTGCGCGATCTTCGCGCCCTGGATCGCGCCCTATGACTATGCCGCGCAGAAGCTCTCCATCGCCAACACGCCGCCGTCATTCGCGCATTGGCTCGGCACCGACGAGTTCGGGCGCGACCTGCTCTCGCGCATCATCCAGGGTGCGCGGACCTCGCTCAGCGTCAGCGTGCTCTCGATCGCGCTGTCGGTGCTGATGGGTGCGACGCTTGGCGCCGCCGCCGGCTATTTCGGCGGCATCTTCGACAAGATCGTTACGATCTTTGTCGATCTGACCTGGTCCTTTCCGGAAATTTTGCTGGCGCTGATCCTGATCGCGATCCTCGGGCCGGGGCTGCATTCGACGGCCATCGCCATCGCGATCGCCTATCTCGCGCAATTCACCCGCCTGACGCGGGCGCAGGTGATGGCACTCAAGGGCGAGCTCTTCGTCGATGCCGCGGTGACGGCCGGCGCAAGACCCGCGCGCGTGCTGTTCATGCATCTCCTGCCCAACGCGATGACGCCGGTCATTGTCGCCGGCATGCTGGCGACGGGCGATGCGATCGTGCTCGAAGCCACGCTCGGCTTCTTCGGGCTGGGCGCACAGCCGCCGGTTCCGAGCTGGGGGGCGATGATGAGCTCCGGCACCGCGCAGATCTTCATTGCGCCCTGGATCATCATCTTCCCCGGCCTCGTCATCGCCACGGCCGTCATCGCCATCAACCTGTTCGGCGATGCGCTGATCGAGGCGCTCGATATCCGCCGCCCGCTTCGGGACGGCTGACACGATAAGAAACGCGCGAAACAGCCAGAGGAACGCCATGAGCTTCACCGTCCTGACCGCCGAGTTCTCGCATGAGAGCAACACCTTCAGCCGCTGCCCGGCCGATTACGCCGCCTTCACCGATCGCGGCATCAAGCTGGGCGACGACGCCATCGCCGCGCGGGCCGAGGCCAATACGCCGATCGCCGGCTTCCTCGATATCGGTCGCCCCGCCGGCTGGACGGTCGTCCATGCGATCAGCGCCGCCGCCCAGCCCTCCGGCCCGGTGACGCGCGACGCCTTCGACCGGATCGCGGGCGTCATCGTCGAGACCGCGAAGGCCCATGCCGGCAAGATCGACGGCGTGCTGCTCGGCCTGCACGGCGCGATGGTCACGGAGTTCTGCGAGGACGGGGAGGGCGAACTGCTGGAGCGGGTCCGCGCCGTACTGGGACCGGACGTGCCGATCGGCGTCACGCTCGATCCCCACGCCAATGTCACCCACAAGATGACCGAGCTCGCCGATATCGTCGTCTCCTACAAGACCTATCCGCATGTCGACATGCGCGAGATCGGCAAGCTCGCCGCCGGCATCCTGCAGCGGACGATGAAGGGCGAGATCAGGCCGGTGACGCTGCGCGCCGAGCGGCCGATGCTGGAGGAGGTCAATGGCGGGCGCACCGATATCGGCCCGATGGTCGAGCGCATCGCCAAGGCCAAGGCTTATGAGACGGAAGCGGGCGTCTTCGCCGTCAGCGTCAATGGCGGTTTCGGCAATGCCGATATCCGCGAGGTCGGCCCGACCGTGCTCGTCACCTGCGAGGGCGAGCGCGAGAAGCATCAGGCCTTCGCAGAAGCAATGGTCGAGGACATGTGGCAGCGCCGCTTCGACGTGGTGACGCCGTTCCTCTCGGTCGAGGACGCAGTCGCCGAGGCCAAGTCCTATGTCGCGACGAAGGGGCCGCTGATCATCGCGGATTATGCCGATAATCCCGGCGGCGGCGGCTATGGCGACGCGACCGGCCTGCTCAAGGGCATGATCGCAGCCGATCTCGGGGATTCCTGCTTCGGGCCGATGGTCGATCCTGAGGTCGCGGCCGAATTGCGCAAGGGCAAGCCGGGTTCGACGGTTTCGGTCAGACTCGGCGGCAAGGTCGATCCCGAGATCGGCGGCGGCCCGCTCGAACTCACCGGCACGCTCGTCAGCGTCAGCGACGGCGACTATGTCGGCGACGGCCCGATGATGGGCGGGTTGAGCGCGAGCTGGGGGCCATGCGCGGTGCTGCGCGTCGGCGATATCGAGATCCTGGTCACGACGAGCCGCGCCCAGATGAACGACCTGCAGCAGTTCCGCGCCTTCGGCATCGACCCGGCAGCGAAGCGCGTCGTCGGGTTGAAGTCGATGCAGCATTTCCGGGCCGCCTTCGAGCCGATTGCCGGAAAGGTCATCGTCTGCGACAGCGGGGCGCTTTGCACGCCCGATCTCAGCAAGCTGCCCTATCGCCGGGTGCGCCGGCCGCTCTATCCGCTCGACAAGGTGGCGTGAGAGATGCCGCGCGCCGGCTCAGGCCGGGGCGACCGCCGCCTTGCGGGCGATGACCTGCCTGAACAGCACGGGCGCCCCGATGATGAGCCCGGCCACGATCGAATAGGGCGTGGCCAGGATCATCGGCAGGGCTGCGAGCCCGATGACGAAGCGCTCCCACATTGCCAGCGGCGCCAATAGCCAGCCGGAGAAGGCGGCCGAGAGCAGGGTGATGCTGGCGATGCAGGCCGCGGTCGAGCCGACGAACTCCGTCCAGGTGAAGCCCGGCGCCATGATCAGCATGGAGGGCGAGAACACGAAGACGAAGGGCACCAGCACCTTGCCGAGCGCGAGCCGGAAGGCGGTGTTGCCGGTCTTGAACGGGTCGGCGCCGGCCATGCTCGCCCCGGCATAGGCGGCGATCGCCACCGGTGGCGTGATGTCGGCGAGGACGCCGTAATAGAACACGAAGAAATGCGCCACGAGCGGGTTGACGCCGAGCATGCCGAGCGCCGGCGCAGCCACCGTCACCATGATGATGTAGTTCGCCGTGGTCGGCACACCGCAGCCGAGCAGGATGCAGACCATGCCGGTCAGCAGCAGCGTGAAGAACAGCGTCGCGCTCTTGATGTCGAAGGGCAGGAAGGGGACGAGGTCGATCAGGCCCTTGGCCCATTGATCGGCGAGCGAGGTCACGATCCAGGAGATCTTGAAGCCGACGCCGGTCAGCGTGACCACGCCGACGATGATGCCGACCGTCGCTGCCGCAGCACCCACGCCGATCGCGTATTTCGCGCCGAGGACGAAGGCGTCGACCATGTCGTTGACGCGCTTGCGGCCTTCCGTCGAGCGCAGCAGCACGCCATGCGCCATGACCGCGAAGGCGGCGGTCACCAGCGCCGCGTTGACGCCCGGCACGCGCAGGAGCTCGGTCGGTGCGGCGACGCCGATGGCGAGCGCCAGCGCCAGCGCTGCGCCTGCCCGGTAGTGCGCAAGGCCGACCAGCATGCAGCCGGTGATGCCCCAGAAAGCGGCGAGATAAGGCGTGTAGCCGGTGAAAAGCACCACGATCAGCGCGAAGAGCGGGGCGATGGTCGGCCAGTCGCGGGCGAAGACCTCCCGGAGCTTCGGCGCATCCGCATCGGTCATGCCGCCCATGCCGGTGCGGCGCGCCTCGAAATGCACCTGCATCAGCACGCCGAAGAAATGCATGAAGGCCGGCACGATCGCGGCGATGACGATCGTGGCATAGGGCAGGTTGAGGAACTCGACCATCAGGAAGGCGGCGGCGCCCATGATCGGCGGGGTGATCTGGCCGCCGGTCGCGGCGGTCGATTCCACCGCCGCCGCGAAATGGCGCTGGTAGCCGAGGCGGATCATCATCGGGATGGTGAGCGAGCCGACCGTGACCGTGTTCGCGACGGAGGAGCCGGAGATCATCCCGAACAGGGCCGAGCCGAAGATCGAGACCTTGGCCGGGCCGCCGGCAAAGCGGCCGGCGACCGCCGCGGCTACGCCGAGGAAGAGGCGGCCGAGGCCGATGCGCGTCGCCAGCACGCCGAACAGCACGAAATGGAAGACATAGGTCGCGACCACGCCCAGCGCGACGCCATAGACGCCCTGGCTGGTCAGGTAGAGGTGGTTGACGAGGTTCGACCAGGTTGAACCCGGATGCAGGAAGATGCCGGGAAACCAGTTTCCGAAGAGCGCGTAGACGATGGCGAAGAGTGCGATCAGCGGCAGGCCCCAGCCGATGGCGCGGCGCGTCGCCTCGATCATCAGGACGATGGTGATCGTGCCCATCGCGACGTCGAGCGGCGAGGGATTGCCGACGCGGAAGACGAGGTCCTCGAAGATCCAGGGCACGTAAAGGCTGGCGACGGCGACCGCGACCGCGCAGACCCAGTCATAGAGCGGTACGCCGCCGGGGCGGAAGACGGTCGAGGGATAGACGGTGCCGGCCTCGCTCTTGCGGGCGGCGAAGACGAGGAAGATCAGCCCGAGCACGAAGGCGAGATGGATGCCGCGATGCGTGGTCTCGCGCAGCAGGCCGAAGCCGGCGGTGTAGTAATGGAAGGCCGAGAGCGCGAGCAGCAGGCCGCCGATCAGCAGTGCGGTGCCATGCGGCACCTTGCGGAACTGCATTTCCGGATCGAGTTCTTCCTCGAGCCTGGCGAGTTCGGCGGCGGAGGGCTGATTGGCCATGCGGGTCTGCCTGTGGCTATGAGCTTGCAGCGATCAGCGAAACGACAGAGGAGCGCGTCATTCCGGGCGAAGCGAAGCGGAGACCCGGAATCCATCGTAGAGCGCTGAGCTTTACGATTGATTCCGGATCGGCGCCGCTTCGCGGCTTGTCCGGAATGACGCGGGGCCTGCTGGCGAAGTCGGCTTACTTCAGCAGGCCGGCTTCCTTGTAGAACTTCTCGGCGCCCGGATGCAGCGGCACGCCCTGCAGGCCCGACAGCGCGGTCTCCTTGCGGATCACCTTGCCCTTGGCGTGGCCGGAATCGAGCGCGGCGCGGGCCTTGTCGCTCCACAGGCCCTTGGTGACGGCATAGACCGTGTCGGCCGAGATCTTGGAGGAGGTGACCCAGTGGGCGCCGACCGCCACGGTCTTCACCGCGCCGACATCCTTGTAGGTGCCGGCCGGGATCTCGTCGGCGGCGAAGAAGGGCGAGTCCTTGGCGAGCTTCTCGGCCGGGGCGCCGGTGATCGGCAGGATGTCGATGCCCGAGCCGGTCGAGGCGAGCTCCGAGATCGCCGCCGCCGGATAGCCGCCGGTGAAGAAGAAGGCATCGACCGAGCCGTCCTTCATCTTCTCGGCCGCCTGGTTCGGCTTGAGATACTCGGCGGTGATGTCCTTCTCGGTGACGCCGAAGGCGGCGAGGATTGCCTTGGCGTTGAGCAGGGTGCCGGAGCCGGGCTCGTCGAGCGAGACCTTCTTGCCCTTGAGATCGGCGACGCTCTTCACGTTCGAGGCCTTGCGGACGACGAGATGGACGCTCTCGGGATAGAGGTTGGCGATCGAGCGCAGCTCCTCCACCTTCGGCTTGCCCTCGTAGACGCCGGTGCCGGAATAAGCCCAGAAAGCGACGTCAGCCTGCACGAAGCCGGACTCGGCTGCGCCGCCGACGATGGCGTTGACATTGGCGACCGAGCCATTGCTGGCGACGGCGGTCGCGACGAGCTGCGGCGGTGCGGAGATCGCGTTCGCGATCAGGCCGCCGATCGGATAATAGGTGCCGGCGGTGCCGCCGGTCCCGATGCGGAAGAAGGCCGGAGCCTGGGCAACGGCGATGCCGGCCGCCAAAGCGACGGCGCCAAGGGCGAGGCCGGCGGCGGTAAACTTCGAACGAAGACGCAGAGACATTCAGTCAACCTCCCATGAAAGCGGCAATCTCGGCAGGATCGGGCGCGGGATCAATCGGCAATTCGGCGCAGTCGGGGAGATCAACAGCGATCTGGCCGGATTTTACGGTCTTCGGAGCGTGAAAGCGTGGCCAGGCATGCAGTGAGGGCATTGCCGTGGTGCCGGCTCATGAAATTGTGCGGGAGGCGTCGATCCTCTAGAGCCTTCGACCGCGTCACGAGGCGGGAATCGGCCTGCCGGAGACGCTGCGGGACCAAGCCCAGATGACCGCCAGCGCGCCGACCGCCTCCCTGCCGCAACGGGCCATGATGCCGGTGCTGATCGCGCTGAGCTTCACGCATCTGCTCAACGACATGATCCAGTCGCTGATCCCGGCGATCTATCCGATCATCAAGGAGGCCTACCGGCTCGATTTCGGCCAGATCGGCCTGATCACGCTGACCTTCCAGGTCTCGGCCTCGCTGCTGCAGCCGGCGGTCGGGCTCTATACCGACAAGCACCCGATGCCGTACTCCATGGTGGTCGGCATGGGCTTCACGCTTTCGGGGCTGATCGGGCTCGCCTATGCCGGCAGCTACGGCTTCCTGCTGCTCTCGGCGGCCTGCGTGGGCATCGGCTCCTCGATCTTCCATCCCGAGGCGACCCGCATGGCGCGCAATGCCTCCGGCGGGCAGCATGGGCTGGCGCAGGGCATCTTCCAGGTCGGCGGGCAGACGGGCGGGGCGCTCGGGCCGCTGCTCGCGGCGTTCATCATCGTGCCGCGCGGGCAGGGCAGCCTCGCCTGGTTCTCGGTCGCGGCGCTGGTCGCGATGATGCTGATGGTCTGGACGGCGGCGAGCTATGCGCGGCTCGACAAGGCGCGGCCGCCGAAGGCAGCCGTGGCGAGCGCGGCGCCGGCGCGGCCGGGCAAGCGCTCGGTCGCCTTCGCGATCACCATCCTGATCATTCTGCTGTTCTCGAAGAACGCCTATTCGGCGAGCTTCTCGTCGTTCTACACCTTCTACCTGATGGGCAAGTTCGGCATCTCGATCCAGAACTCGCAGGTGATGCTGTTCCTGTTCCTCGCCTCCTCGGCGGTGGGGGCGCTGGCCGGCGGCATGCTGGGCGACCGGATCGGGCGCAACAAGATCATCTGGTTCTCGATCCTGGGCGCGCTGCCCTTCACGCTGATCCTGCCCTATGCCGACCTGTTCTGGACCGGCGTGCTGACAATCGTGATCAACCTGATCATGTCGAGCGCGTTTGCGGCGATCCTGATCTATGCGCTGGAGCTCTTGCCCGGCCGCGTCGGGCTGGTCGGCGGCTTCTTCTACGGGCTGTCCTTCGGGCTCGGCGGGCTTGCGGCTGCCCTGCTCGGCGAGTTCGCCGACCATCTCGGCATCGAGATGGTCTACAAGATCTGCTCGTTCATCCCGCTGATGGGGCTGCTCGCCTGGTTCCTGCCGCGGCTGAGCGAGGGCACGCGCGCGGCGAAGGTCGGGCATTAGGCCCGACAACGCTCTCATCACAACCGCGCGGTCATCCCGGGCTTGACCCGGGATCCATTCGGGAACGCTTCCGAGGAAGGTTCAGGCATGGATCCCGGATCTCCGCTTCGCTGCGTCCCGGATGACCGGCGTTTCCTGGAGACAGGTTTCGGAGGGGTTCAGAGCGCGAGCTTGCCCGCCTTGGCGGCGGCGTAGCGCTCGTTGACCTTTTTCCAGTCGACCACGTTCCACCAGCCCTTGAGGTAGTCGGCGCGGCGGTTCTGGTACTTCAGGTAATAGGCGTGCTCCCAGACGTCGTTGCCGAGCAGGACCATCTGCTTGTCCATGATCGGGCTGTCCTGGTTCGGCTTGCCGAGCAAGGCGAGCTTGCCGGCCTTGTCGACGGTGACGAAGACCCAGCCCGAGCCGAAGACGCGCAGGCCCGCCGCCTCGAAATCGGCCTTGAACTTGTCGAAGCCGCCGAGATCGCGCGTGATCGCCTCGGCAACCTCGCCGGTCGGCGCGCCGCCAGCGCCCGGCGCCATGATCTCCCAGAACATGCTGTGGTTGGCATGGCCGCCGCCATTGTTGCGGACGAGGGTCCGGATACTCTCCGGCACCTGGTTCAGATCGGCGATCAGCTCGCCGACCGAGGCCTTGGCGATGACGCCGTTGTCCTTGGCGGCATTGTTCAGCGCGGTGACATAGGCCGCGTGGTGGCGGTTGTAATGGATGTCCATCGTGGCCGCGTCGATATGCGGCTCCAGCGCATTGGCCTCATAGGCGCGCTTCGGCAGCGAGAACGGGCCGGCCGGCGCCGCTGGCGCTGCCGCCTGTGCCCAGACCTTCGGCGCAGCGACGACAGCGAATGCGGCGGCGCCCAGGCCGATCAGGCCACGGCGGGAGACGGCGGAAACTGCGGTCATGGGAATCCTCCGGAAAGCGTTCTGGCGTGATGGCTACCTGCTCAACGCGCGTGTCCCGTTGCGGGTCCGCCGTCGATCGCCGCAGCTATAGCATGGCCGTGCCCGGCAGTTGACCCTAGCGCAATATCACAATCCCGGCGTGCATATCGAAAGTGGTAAACCGCACGATCGAGCTCTTAACCGGCGATTTACCGCGTTTCTCTACGGTTCCGAGAGAAATCCTCCCGGGTGGAAGGGGCGTCCCGCCATGCATGCTCTGGCTCGCAAGCTCGATCTGCCCGTTCGCGAGGTGATGCCGGACCGCGCCGACGAGCCGGCAGCGGCTGGCGCCGAGCGTGCCGTGCGCGAGATTGCCGCCCGCTTCGGCAAGCTCAGCGCCGAGATCACCGATATCGCCGGCCGTGTCGGCGACTTGACGCAACAATTCGACAAGCAGACCGCGGGCCTGCGCCGCGTGGTCGGCGCCGTCGAGCAGGTGTCGCAGGCCAATAACGCGATCCGGCAGGCGGCCGAGGGCGCGCAGGCCGCTGCTTCCGGCGTTCGCAATGGGCTCGAACGCGTGACGAAATCAGTCCGGCTTGGGCTCAATGCCGCGCAGGCGGATATCGAGACCCTGTCGCAGGAAGCGCAATCGATGTCGCAGGTGCTGGCGCAGGCCGTCGGCGACGCGCACAAGGCGCGGGCATCGAGCGATGCGATCCAGTCGATCACCCGCGAGATCCAGCTCCTGTCGATCAATGCCGGCGTCGAGGCGGCGCGCAGCGGCGAGGCCGGCAAGGGTTTCGCGGTCATCGCCGCGGCCGTGAAGACCCTGGCGGAACAGACCCGCGAGGCGACGGCGGCGAGTGCCGCCCAGCTCGATCTTCTGGTCAAGGCGGTCGATGCCGTCGCCCGCCGCAGCCAGGAGAACGCACAGACCGCCCAGCGTGCGCGGGCGGGGAGCCAGACCATTTCGCAGCAGATCGGCGAGTTCGACAGCTTCGGGCGCTCCGTCGTCGAGCTGATAGGCGAGATCGAGGCCGTGTCGCGGCCGACGCGGGATAATGCCGAGGCCTGCGCCAAGGCCGGGCAGGATCTCGCGGGGCTGGTGAGCGGGGTCGACGCCTCGACCGACAATCTCCAGCAGGCGGGGCAGCGCACCGAAGCGCTGGTGGCGATCAGCGAGGGCATTCTCGGCTCGATCGCGGCATCCGGCGTGCGGACGGCTCAGTCCGAACTGATCGCGACCGCCATGGAGACGGCGAGCACGATCAGCGGGCTGTTCGAGGCAGCGCTGGCGCGCGGGGAGATCGGGCTCGCGGACCTGTTCGACGAGGCCTACCGGCCGATTCCGGGCTCGGACCCGATCCAGCACATGACCCGCTTCGTCGCCCTGACCGACCGGCTGCTGCCGCCGCTCCAGGAGGAGCTGCTGACCTCGAACGGGCGGATCGTGTTCTGCGCGGCGGTGGATCGCAACGGCTTCCTGCCGACGCATAACCGCAAATATGCGCAAGCCCAGGGCAGCGACCCGGTCTGGAACAACGCCAATTGCCGCAACCGGCGCATCTTCGACGACCGGACCGGGCTTGCCGCCGCGCGCAACCGCAAGCCGTTCCTGCTGCAAAGCTACCGGCGCGACATGGGCGGCGGGCAGTTCCTCGTCATGGAGGACCTGTCGGCGCCGATCATGGTCAAGGGCCGGCACTGGGGCGCCTTCCGCTTCGGGCTCAAGGTCTAGTCGTCTGCCGTGCGTAACCTGTCGAGTTGAGTGAGCGAGTTTCCGAGCCAGCGCCATGCATATAGCGCCTTCCTTTCCCAACCTGTCAGTGCTGCTCATCGACCCGAGCCCGCATTACCGCCGGATCGTGCGCACGATGCTGTATCAGGCGCAGCTCAACCGCATCTTCGAGGCGTCGGACCTGTCCTCGGCCGCCTCGACCTTCATCCAGAAGCAGCCGAATATCGTGATCCTCGACTGGGACATGCCGGAGGGCAACAGCGTCAAGTGCCTGGCGGCGATCCGCTCCTTCAAGACCTCGCCCTTCGCCAAGGCGCCGGTGCTGGTGATGATGGAGCGACCGGACCGGCGCTCCGTCGTCCAGGCGGCGAAGCTCGGCGCGCATGAGATCGTCACCAAGCCGATCTCGCCGAACAATCTCTGGCTTCACCTGTCGGGCGTGATCAACATGCCTCGCAAGTACAGGGAAGCGGAGGGCAAGATCACGCTGGTGCCGCGCGCGATCAGCAACGCCATCTTCTGATCCTTGCCCGGAGGTTCCCCGAACGGAACGTGACGGCCTTGTTCGACTCCGGGCGGCGGCGCGGCGTCCTTGCGCGTTCACTCGGGCTCGTCACATCGCCGCCATGACCAGCGACAACCCAAGGTAGGCCGCTCTTGCCGCGAAAACGCCAAGAGTATTGATGCGGCTGAACATATTTAGCGAAGTTTTTACCAGTTTGACGCGATGCTCCAGGCGCAATCCTGGGTCGCCCTTCATGGTCATCACCGTCTCGCTTCCTCCTTTCCTCGGCCGGTCCGAGGCCGCGACGTTCCGCAACCAGCTGCTGGTGGCGCTGGAACAGCGGGAAAGCATCGCTGTCGAATGCGCCGAGGCCGGCGCTTTGCCCAGCCTGTGGATCCAGCTTCTTCACTCCGCAGCCACCAGCGCCGCCGCGCGGGGGCTTTCGGTCACGCTCAAGGCGGCTTCCGAGGAATGCCGCGAATCCTTGCGGGCGATCGGCTTCGATGCCGCTCACAGCGCTCTCGTTCTGGAGTGATCAGGTATGAAAATCCTGGCGATCGACGATACCAAGACCCTGCTCAGCCTGCTCAGCCTGACGCTCCGCAATGCCGGCCATGAGGTGGCCGAGGCCGAGAACGGCGAGGACGGCCTCAACAAGTTCGACCAGTTCCGCCCCGATCTGGTGATCACCGATCTCAACATGCCGATCATGGATGGCATCGAGTTCACGCGCGCCTGCCGCTCGCGCCCGGCCGGGCAGAACACGCCGATCATCGTGCTGACCACGGAGAACGGCGCCGAGATCAAGGCCGAGGGCCGGCGCGCCGGCGCCAGCGCCTGGATGGTCAAGCCCTTCGAACCCAACACGCTGCTCGGCCTCGTCGCGCGCTACCAGAACTGAAGGCTGGCCGATGGATCCGTTGGCAGAACTCAAGCAGACCTTCTTCCAGGAATGCGAGGAGCTCCTCGGCGCGCTGGAGCAGAAGCTCCAGGCTCTCGACGAGGGTTCCACCGATTCCGAGGACGTCAATGCCGCATTCCGCGCCATTCACTCGATCAAGGGTGGTGCGGGTGCCTTCGGCTGCACGGAGCTCGTCGGCTTCGCGCATGTCTTCGAGGCTTCGCTCGACCATCTGAGGTCAGGCCGCGTCGCCATCGAGGACGCGCCGTTCGCGCTGTTCCTGCGCTGCGCCGATGCCGTCGCCGATCTGGTCTCGGCCGCCCGCAACGACGAGCCCGCGACCGAGCGCCCGGACCTGCTGGCCGCGCTCGAGCAGGTCGGCAAGGAGCCGCAGGCCCCGGTCGCCGCGCCGCCGCCGGCTCCCGTCGCGCCCGCCCCGGCACCGGCCGCTCCCGCCGCCAGCAACGATGCGCCCATCGGCATCGCCGCGCTCGGCAACCTGCTCGCCATGGTCGAGGCGAAGACGGCGGCTCCGGCTGCCGCCGCCGCTGCCGATGACGGCTGGGACGACGAGCCGGCCGCAGCGCCAGCGCCTGCCGCCGGCAAGCCCGGCCGCGACGTGCACCTGCGCATCATGCCGGAGCCGGACCTGTTCCGCCGCGTCATCGAGCCGCGTGTCGTGCTGGGTTCCCTGCCGGCCGACGACATCGTCTCGATCCGCTGCGACCTGAGCCAGGTGCCGCCGCTCGAAAGCATCGATGTCAGCGATTGCTGGCTGCGTTTCGACGTCGACCTGCGCACCGAACTCTCGGTCGAGGACCTGCACGGCCGCTTCGATTTCAGCCTCGCGAACGAGGAGTTCGAGATCAGCTTCCCCGAGCCGGAAGCCGTGGCCGAAGCACCGCTGGCCGTCGAGGCACCGGCTGCCGAGCCGGAAGTGTCCAGCGCGGTCGCCGCCGATCTCTCGGCCATCCTCGCCAAGCTCGGCGCGGCGCCGGAAGCGGCGAGCGAGCCCGATATCCAGCCCGCGCCGGCCCCGGTTGCGGTCGCCGCTCCGGTCGTCGCAGCCGAGCCGGCCGCTGCTCGCGCCGCGCCGCGTGCCCCGGCTGCGCCCGATAACTCGGCGCGCCAGCGCCAGGCGGTCAGCGTCCGCGTCGATCTCGATCGCATCGACAAGCTGATGAACCTCGTCGGCGAGATCGTCATCACCCAGTCGATGCTGGTCGAATGCGTCCGCTCGCTGCCCTATGACGTTCACGCCAAGACGGCCGAAGGCATGCTGACGCTGTCGCGCCAGACCCGCGAGTTGCAGGACCATGTCATGGCCGTGCGCGCGCAGCCGGTGAAGGCCGTGTTCCAGCGCATGCCTCGCCTGGTGCGCGAGCTTGCCCAGACGCTCGGCAAGGAAGTGCGCCTCGTGCTCGAAGGCGAGAACACCGAGGTCGACAAGACGATCATCGAGGAACTGGCCGATCCGCTGACCCATATGATCCGCAACTCGATGGATCACGGGCTGGAGACGCCGGACGAGCGTGTCGAGGCCGGCAAGCCGCGCGAGGGCACGATCAAGCTGGTCGCCGAGCATCGCGCCGGCCGCATCGTCATCTCCGTCACCGATGACGGGCGCGGCATCGGCCGCGACCGGCTTCTGGCCAAGGCCCGCTCGCGCGGTCTCGTCGGGGCTGACGAGCGCTTGCAGCCGGAGGAGATCGATCAGCTCATCTTCGCCGCCGGCCTGTCGACCGCCGAGGTCGTCAGCGACGTCTCCGGCCGCGGCGTCGGCATGGATGTCGTGCGCCGCAATGTCGAATCGCTCGGCGGGCGCATCAGCGTCGATTCCGAGCCGGGCCGCGGCTGCAAGTTCACGCTCGCCCTGCCGCTGACGCTTGCGGTGCTCGAGGGCATGGTGATCCGCTGCGGCGACGACCGCTACGTCATCCCGATCGCGTCTGTGATCGAGACCCAGCACCTGGCTTCGACCCCAATTGAGCGCCTGCCCTTCGGCCAGGAAGTCCTGCGCTGGCGCGGCGAGGTCACCCCGCTCTACCGGCTGGGCGACGTGATGGGTTCGATGGGCACGACCAACGAGAACATCGTCATCATCGCCGAGACCGAGCGCGGCAACAATGTCGGCATCGCCGTCGACGAGATCGTCGGCCAGCAGCAGGTCGTCGTGAAGAGCCTCGAGGCGAATTACGGCGCGGTCAACGGTGCCTCGGCGGCGACGATCCTCGGCGACGGTCTCGTCGCCCTGATCCTGGATATCGACTCGATGCTGCGGCTCGCCGCCTCCGGCAGCCGTCCCCCCCAATCTGACCTCAAGATGGCTGGATGACCATGACCCTCCAACTCGGCGAAAAGCATTTCTCGTCGGCGCAGCCTGAATCGGCTGCGCGCCGGATCGTGACCTTCAAGGTCGGCGATCGCACCTTCGGCATCGATGTCGGCATGGTCCGCGAGATCAAGGGCTGGCAGGCGACGACGCCGCTGCCGCACGCGGCCCCGCATGTGCGCGGCGTGCTCAACCTGCGCGGCGTCATCCTGGCTGTCTACGACCTGCGCACCGCGATCGGGCTCGGCGCCACCGAGGCGACCGCGACCCATGTCATCGTCGTCGTCGATGTCGAGGACAAGACCGCGGGCCTGCTGGTCGACTCGGTCTCGGACATCGTGGATGTCCCGGTTTCCGCGGTTCGCCCGGCTCCCGACCTGGAGCGCGACGAGCACGGCCTGATCGAGGGCCTCGTCCTGCTCGACACCGACATCGTCGCGCTGCTCGACCTTGCGGCCGTGATCCGCGACGGCGGCGCCGAGGCCCAGATCAAGACCAGCCGGGCCGCCTGACCTTTTCGAGACCAGCCCGAGCGTAGCGTTCAACAAGCGGGCGAGAACAAGAAACGATTGAACCATATGGGCAGCGCGCTCGGCCCCTTCTCACGTCTCTCGGTCAGCCAGCCGCTGCTCGCCGCCGGTTCGGCGGCGCTCGCCGGCAGCCTCGCTTCCTATGCCGCCATCGCTGGTGCGCCCGGCCTGGGCGCTGCCGCGGTGACGGCCGTTGCGCTGTTCGGCGGCCTGGCTGCCTGGGGTGCGACCCGCCCGCTCGCGCGCAGTGCCGCGGCCGCCGCGCGCCTGGCCGAAGGCGGCGAGGTCGCGCTTCCCAGCACGTCGGGTTCGGGTGAGGGCGCGGAGTTGTCGCGCGCACTTGCATCCATCCACGAGCAGGCCCAGGAAACCGAACGGCTGCGCGCTGCGCTCGACCATGGCCGCGCCAGCATCATGCTCTGCGATACCGATGGCCGCGTCGTCTATGCGAGCAAGGCGCTGCTGCGCTTCTTCGGCGAGGCGCAGGAGGATTTTCGCGCCGCCTTTCCGGGTTGCTCCGCCAAGGACATGCTGGGCCGCGTCATGGAGCGCGTCCAGGGCGAGCACCAGCCGCTCGGCGGCCAGCCGGTGCGCCTGACGCTCGGCCGCCGGACGGTCTGCCTGACCTTGACCGCCATGGTGCGCGCGGATGGCCGCAGCCTCGGCACGGCCGTGGAATGGCGGGAGATGACCGGCGATCTCAAGCTCGCCGCCGAGATCGTGGCGCTGGTCGAGGCGGCCGAGGCCGGAGACTTTTCCCGCCGCCTGTCGTCGGAAGGGCAGCCGCTGCCGCTCGGCTATGCGGTCAAGGGCCTGAACCGGATCAACGCGCTGTTCGAGGGGACCTTCGACCAGATGGCCGATGCCGTCTCCGGGATGGCGGAGGGCGATCTGAACCGACGCGTTCCCGTGACTCACCAGGGCAGCCTCGGGCAGCTTCAGGACAGCCTCAACGAGACGCTCGAACGATTCGGGGCGACATTCGAAACGATCCGGGCGACCGCCGGGCGGGTTTCGCAGGCTGCGGCCGAGGTCGATGCCGCGACCACCGAGCTTGCAGCCGGCGCCGGGCGGGCTGCGGCCGATCTCGGCGAGGCTTCCGCCGCTGCCGAGCAGGTCAAGGCTTCGGTCGGGCGCAGCAGCATCCGCACCCGCGAGGCCGGCGATATCGCGGGCGAGACGATGAGCGTCGCCAGGCAGGGCCAGGGCGTCGTCACCCGCGCGATCGGCGCGATCGAGCGGATCGAAAGCTCGTCGCTGAAGATTTCCGAGATCGTCGGCGTTATCGACGAGATCGCGTTCCAGACCAATCTTCTCGCGCTCAATGCCGCCGTCGAGGCGGCCCGTGCCGGCGATGCCGGCAAGGGTTTCGCCGTGGTCGCGTCCGAGGTGCGCTCGCTGGCACAGCGCTCGGCGCAGGCCGCGAAGGACATCAAGGGGCTGATCGCCTCGTCGAACGGGCAGGTCGCCGAGGGCGTCGGCTTCGTCCGCGAGACCGGCACGGCGCTGGAGCGCATCGTCGCGGCGGCCGGCAAGGTCTCCGCGACGGTTTCCGAGATCGCCACCGCCACGGCCGAGCAGGCTGAAGGCGCCGGCGAGATGGGCCGCAGCGTCGCGAAGATGGACAAGGGCGTCAGGCAGAACGCCGATCTGGCCGGGCGGAGCGCCGAGGCCGCGGCCGAGCTCGCCGATCAGGCGGCTGCACTGCACGCCCATATCGAGGCGCTCGGCGGCCAACATCATTCGCATGGCGTGCCTGTTCCGGCCCGGCGCAGCGTCGCGCCGGCGGGCGCTGCAGCGCAGCCCCGCCCTGTGCAGCAGACACAGCATCGTCGCGTCGCCGCGGGCGGCCGGATGGGGATTTGAGAGATGAACAGACCTGCCTCGTCCAATCCCTTCGCGCTGGCGCAGCCCGCCATGGCCGATGTCACGCTGACCCGCGACGACATGAAGTTCATCGCGACGCTGGTCTATGAGCAGGCCGGCATCGTCATCCGCGAACACAAGGAAGCGATGACACGCGGGCGCCTGGCGCGGCGCGTCAAGGCGCTCGGCATGAACTCGGTCGCGGAATACTGCGCCTTCCTGAAGACGCCGCAGGCGGCGGGCGAATTGCCCGAGCTGATCAATGCGGTGACCACGAACCACACCGCCTTCTTCCGCGAGCGCCACCATTTCGACCATCTGCGCAAGGACGTGATGCCGCGCCTCATGCAGGAGCGGTCCGGCCGGCGCGGCCGCATCCGCATCTGGTCGGCGGCCTGCTCGTCCGGCGAGGAGCCCTATTCGATCGCGGCGTCCTGCCGCGACGTGGTGGGGCCGCGCAGCGATCTCGATTTCAAGATCCTGGCGACCGATATCGACACCGATATCCTGACGCGGGCCGAGGCGGGCATCTATCCGGCCGAGCTGTTCGAGCGCCTGCCGGCCGACGTGAAGCCGATGCTCAAGCTCGAAGGCGGGGCGGGGCGGGGCGAGGCCCGGATCAGCGAGGAGCTGCGCCGGATGATCGCCTTCAAGCGCCTGAACCTGATCGAGAAATGGCCGATGAGCGGCCCGTTCGACGTGATCTTCTGCCGCAACGTCTTCATCTATTTCGACACGCAGACCAAGGCCTCGATCCTCGACCGTTTCGTGGCGCTGCTGGCGCCGGGCGGCTTCCTCTATCTCGGGCATTCGGAATCGCTGCCGCAACCGCATCCGAAGCTGCGCCTGATCGGCCGCACCATCTACGAGAGGACTGCATGAGCGTTTCCCGGTCCTCCCGCCGCTATTTCGACCCGCGTTTCCAGGCGACGATCATCACCGTCGCGCCGGGCGAGCACGAGATCACCTCCGCCAAGGATGAGATCGTCGCGACCGTGCTCGGCTCCTGCGTCTCGGTCTGCATGCGCGACCCCGTCGCCGGCGTCGGCGGCCTGAACCATTTCCTGCTGCCGAAGAACAATGGCGGCTCGGATGCCAGCGCCGGCGAGCGCTATGGCGACACGGCCATGGAGGTGCTGATCAACGACCTGTTGAAGCGCGGCGCCAAGAGGAGCAATTTCGAGGCGAAGGTCTTCGGTGGGGCGCGCGTGCTCTCGGGCGCGACGATGCTGGCGATCGGTGACGGCAATATCGCCTTCGTCAACGAGTTCCTGAAGGTCGAGGGCATTCCGGTGGTCTCGCGCGATGTCGGCGGCACGCGCTCGCGGCGCATCCATTACCAGCCCGCGACCGGCCGGGCCTGGGTACAGCATGTCCAGCCGACGTCGCGCGACAGCGGCCACGAGCAGGAAATCGCCTATCTCAACCGGCTCAAGACGCAGCCTGTGGCTGGTGAAGTGGAGGTCTGGTGATGACGCCGCTATCCTCCGGAAATCCGGTCAAGGTCCTCGTCGTCGACGATTCCGTGCTGATGCAGAAGCTGATGACGCAGATCATCAACTCTGCGCCGGGCTTCGAGGTGATCGGCATCGCCGGCAGCGCCGAGGAGGGCTGGGACGCCATCCAGGAGCTCAGGCCCGATGTCGTGACGCTCGATCTCGAACTGCCGGGCCGGCACGGCCTGAAGCTGCTGGCGCGGGTGCTCAAGCAGGACCCGCTGCCGGTGCTGATCGTCTCGGCCTTCGGCGGGCCGGGCGCCGACAACACCATCCAGGCGCTGGAACTGGGCGCGATTGATTTCATCGAGAAGCCCGACGGCACGACCCATACGCTCGACGGCTTCATGAAGCACCTCGTCGCGGCGCTGCAGCGCGCTGCGGGCAGCCGCAAGATGCTTGCAGCCGCCCGGCAGGTGGCGCAGGTGGCTGCCGCCGTGCCCGCCCGCCCGGCTGCGGCTCTGTCGCGGGAGCCGGCGCGCAGCGGCAAGACCTCGCTGATCGCCATCGGCGCCTCGACCGGCGGCGTGCCGGCGGTGCAGACGGTGATGCGGGACCTCGCCCATCTCAGGCTGCCGATCGTCGTCGTGCAGCACATGCCGCCGGGCTATACGGCGAAGTTCGCGGCGCGGCTTGCGACCGCGACGGGCCTCGATGTGCGCGAGGCCGCTGACGGTGATAAGCTGCGTCCCGGCATGGCCGTGGTGGCACCGGGTGGGCCGCGCCATCTCGAGATCGAGGAGCGCCGCGGCGAGTTCGTCTGCGTGCTCCGCGAGGGGCCGCTGGTCAGCGGTCATTCGCCGTCCGTCGACGTGATGTTCCATTCCGTGGCACGCAGCGTCGGCAGCCATGCGGTCGGCATCCTGCTCACCGGCATGGGGCGCGACGGCGCTGACGGATTGTTAGCCATGCGCAAAGCCGGCGCCGAGACGTTAATCCAAAGCGGGGAAACCTGCGTGGTAAACGGGATGCCGAAAGCGGCCTACGAGTTGGGAGCGACCGAGAGGGTCGTTCCATTGACCCAGATTGGTACCGCGGTCAGCCAGCTGATCGGCGAGAGGCCGAACCTGCGCACCGCGTAAGGAGATTGTTATGTCAAAGGCCAGAAGCGAATACCGCATCCTGGTGGTCGACGACCAGAAGAGCATGCGCGGCCTGGCGACCTATTTCCTCAAGCAGATCGAGTTCCAGGACATCGACGAGGCGGAGAACGCCCGCGAGGCCCTGATGAAGATGCAGACCAAGCGCTACGACCTGCTGCTGCTCGACTGGAACATGGACGGCATGAGCGGCATCGACCTGCTGCGCGCCATCCGCTCTGTGCCGGAGCTCAACCAGATCAAGATCATCATGGCGACCTCGGAGCGCTCGGTCGACAAGATGGACGAGGCGACCAGCAACGGCGCCGACCATTACGTCGTGAAGCCCTACGAGCTGCGCGACCTCGAAGTGCGCGTGAAGAAGGTCCTCGCCTGCTGAGGGTTGCCTGCCGGGGCCTTGCGGTCTCGCCATCGTGAAGCGAAGCCCCGCGCCGGCCGGCTGCGGGGCTTTTTGCTTTCGGGCATGATGACGCCCGTTCGGCCGTCGAACCGGAGAGAAGCCATGTCGCCCACGCGCCGCCAGATCGTCGCCGAGATCGCCGGAGTTGCCGCGACGGGGCTCGCCTCGCGCGTGGCCGTTGCGCAGGCCCTGACGGGCGCCCATGCCTTCGGCTTCGACAGGCCGGATGGCGGGCGTATGCCGCTCGCCGATTATCGCGGCCGGCCGATCCTCGTGGTCAACACGGCGACGCGCTGCGGCTATGCCGGGCAGATGGCGACGCTGGAGCAGCTCTGGCAGCGCTACCAGACGCGCGGGCTGATGCTCGTCGCGGTGCCGAGCAATGATTTCGGCGGGCAGGAGCCGCTCGACGGCGCGGCAATCGCCGAAGCCGCGCGGCAGAGCCATGGCGCGACCTATACCTTCGTCGAGAAGACCGTCGTGCGCGGGCCGGAGGCGCATCCGTTCTACCGCTGGGCTGCGAGCGAGCGACCGGCGGATACGCCGCGCTGGAACTTCCACAAGTACCTGATCGGCCGCGACGGCGCGCTGCTCGGTGGCTTTCCGGCGGGGACCGACCCACTCTCGCCGCAGCTCGTGCAGGCGATCGGGCGGGAGCTGGCGGCTGGGTGACTTCCTCATTCTGAGGTAAAACGCGCGGGTCATCCCGGGCGACCGCAGGGAGACCCGGGATCCATGCCGGAGCGCTCCCGATTGAGGCTCCGGCATGGATCCCGGATCTTCGCTTCGCTCCGTCCGGGATGACCCGCGTCTCTTACTCTGACGGGAGTTTTTTCACTTCTTCGGCCGGAACGCCGCGATCACCGCTGGATCGGTTTCGAGCCAGGGCCCTTCGATCAGGTCGATGCAATAGGGGATCGCCGGCATCACCGCGTCCAGGCATTCGGCGATGGCGCGGGGGCGGCCGGGCAGGTTGACGATCAGCGACTTGCCCCGGATGCCCGCCGTCTGCCGCGAGAGGATCGCGGTCGGCACCTTGGCGAGGCTGACCTGACGCATCAATTCGCCGAAGCCGGGCATCGGCTTCTCGACGACGTCCTCGGTCGCCTCCGGTGTGACGTCGCGCGGAGCCGGGCCGGTGCCGCCGGTGGTGACGATCAGGCAGCAACCCTCCTTGTCGGCGAGCTCGCGCAGCGTCTCGGCGATCACGGCGCGATCGTCGGGGATGACACGCGCGACGGCTTCCCAGGGCGAGGTCAGGACCTTCCGGAAATAGGCCTCGATGGCCGGCCCGCCTTCATCGGCATAGACGCCGGCCGAGGCGCGGTCGGAGACCGTGACGATTCCAATCCGGGCGGTCGCGGTCATCGGCTCTCTCCTGCGGGCAAGCCTGCTCTATCGGCGGGGGGCGATGGACGGTCAAGCGGGCTCGCCAGCATTCGGTCGATCTGCTAGCGCAACGCCATGCGCTCCGCCGCCTTGTCTCCGTCCAACCCTGCCAGGGGATTTGCCGCCAGTTTCGCGGCGACGGTGGTGCTCGTGGTGGGGCTTTTGACCGTTCTCACCCTTTGGCGCGATCCGTACTGGGTGTTTCGCGACAACCCGCCCTGGACCCGCGACGGGACGGGCGTGAGCCGCCTGCTCGATGTCGAGATGCGCCTGATCAAGCCGCTGCAGATCGCAAGGCTGAAGCCGCAGACGCTGCTGATCGGCTCGTCGGTGGTCTATCGCGGCCTCGATCCAAGCGACGCCTCCGCTGCGGCAGGCGAGGTCTACAATGCCGGCTTCTCAGCCCTGATGGCGCGGGAGCTGCCGACGCTCGCGGCACTGGCCGTCGATGTCGGCAGCGTCAGGCGGGTCGTGATCGCGCTCGACTATTTCATGTTCACGGCTTGGCCGCCTCCGCCGCCGATCGACCGGAAGCTCGCGACGGCATCCGGGCGCCGCGAGGCGCTGGTCTCGGTCGTGCTCAACCCGAAGGTGATCGACAACCTGCGCGGACCGCGCGCCCTGCGCACGGAGCCCGGCCTCTGGCACGCGGACGGCTACAAGGCGACGCCGGATTTCGATGCGGAGCTGGTGGGCAAGATCACGCGCGAGCAGAATGTCGCGGCCATGGTCTATCGGCCCGAGGATCTCGCTCATCTCGAACAGGCGCTCGACCTGCTGAGGGGGCGGGAGATCATCATCGTCCTGTCGCCGATGAGCGCGGCGCAGCGGCAGCTCGTCGAAACCGGCGGCCGTGGAGCGGAACTGGCGTCCTGGCGCCGCGACGTTGCAGCTCTGGCGGCACGCCGCAGCCTGCCGTTCCATGACCTCGTCTCAGATCATCCCTTCGAGGATTTCGACCCCGGCAAGGCATCATCGCGCTACTGGCTCGATACCCTGCACTTCAAGCCTGAGGTCGGCCGCTGGCTCTTCTCGCGGATCGGGCTTGGACGAAATCCCGCAGGCGCCGCAGCCACATCCGGCTGAAGGCTGCCATCTGCGTGGCGCCGGCCCGCCCCGGGCCGACGCGGATGATCGCATTGGCCATTTCGCGGCGTTCGCCCCAGACATAGGTGCCGGCATCGACGCCCTCGCCGGCGCCGCTGTCGAAGAAGGCGGGCGGCGTGCCGTTGAAATCCGCCTGCAGCATGGCGATCGCCAGGGTCCGCCCGGGCGAGTGGCGTCCTTGCGTTTCGTCATAGGCGATCTTGAGGAAATGCCGGCGGTTGCCGCTCTCGACCAGCAGGCCCATGGCGATGGCGCGGCCGTCATGCAGCAAGGTGTCGATCAGCAAGGTATCGTCGGCGGCGCAAAGCTCCGCCAGGCGGCGGATATAGGCGGTATCAGTCGGCAGGCAGGCGATGGCCGTGCCTTCCGCACCCTTCCAGCCCGAGGCTTCCAGCGCAAGGAAGGCGTCGAGCGCTTCCAGCGCGCCGCGGCCGCGATTGCGCCGGAAGGTGAGGGTGCCTTGCTTCCCCACCTGCCGGAACTGCTGCATGCGCTTCTTGTAGGACGAGCCGAGCGCGCGCCTGAGATAGGCTTCGAAATTGTCCTCCGGGCGCGGAATCATCACCGGCCGGACCCAGCGCTCATAGGTCGAGATCGCGCTGCCGGTCTGGCGGCAGGCTTCGGCGAGGACGGCATAGCAGGGGCCGTCGAGCGGCAGCAGCGGCAGCAGCAGGCGATGCGGCAGGTCGTGCGAGGCGAGGAGATAGCGCATCAGGGCCCGCGCCGCTTCCGAGGCATGGTCGCGGTCGAGCACCGGCAGCGAGGAGACCTCGTAAAGCGGCACCAGCGGCGCGGCGAGGGCGGCGGAAAAACCGCTGCGCCAACCTTTCGTGCGCCGGAAGGCCCAGATTCCGACGAGCTGCTCGAAATCGAGCGCCTCACTGTACCAGGCGCAGAGGATGACGATCTCCTCTTCCGGCACGAGCAAGGTCGCAGCCGAGACGGCGGAGGGCGCCATATGCGGATTGGGCTCCAGCGCGTGGCGCGCGAGCTCCGCGAAAACCGGCCCCAGTTCCGCGTAAGCGGCGGAGCCGAGGCGCCTGACGACGATACCCGTGCTCAAGACCGATGGCCGTCCCGGTTCGGCCGGCTCAACTCGCCGCGCAGAGAGAGGACGAAGGCGATGACCTGCGCCGTGGCGCGGTAGAGCTCCTCCGGGATCTGGTCGTCGAGCTCGACCGCCGAGAGGGCCTGGGCGAGGATCGCGTTCTGTTCGACCGCGACATCGTGCTCGCGCGCCGTCTCGACGATGCGCTCCGCCAATTCGCCGCGGCCCTTGGCGGTGACGCGCGGCGCGCCGTGCCCGTCATATTCCAGTGCGACGGCGATCCGGGGAGGCTGCGGCGCGCTCATGAAAGGCGGTCCAGGAACTGGCCGGCGGTCGGCTGCATCACACGCGGCTGGCCGGTCTGGATGTCGATGGCGCCGCTGGCGAAATCGGCATCGAGCAGGGCACCTTCGAGGCCGGGCGCGGCGCCGCGCAGGAGCTGGCTGGTCTCTTCGCGCTCGGCCCAGATCGAGACGCCGACATCGCGGCCCTGCAAGGTGACGACGCCCTGGAGCGGACCCATCGGCTCGACATCGAGCGCGAAGCGGATGCGCCAGATCGGCAGGCTTGCGCCCTGCGCATCGCGGCGGGGCGGGTCGCGCTCGACCTGGAGCGGCAGCATCGAGATGCCCTGCTGGAAGGCAAGCGGGATTTCGGCGAGCCAGCGTTGCGCTGCTTGCGTGCCGTCCTGCCGGGCGGGCTCCAGCGGCAGCGAGGCGTATTGCGTCAGCTTGATCCGGTCGAGCGCGGCCTCGGTCTGGTCGAGCAATGTCTCGGCGATGGCGAGCGGCTTCTCGCCCGGCGACAGCGAGGGTTCGACGGAGGGCTGCGGCGCGAGCGGGCCGTCGCGGCGCGGCGGGGCGAGGCGGGCGGATTGGTCGGTGGAGCCGGCCTGTTGGTCCGCGGCCGGCTCGCTGCCATGCTCATGACGGCTCGCCTTCGGATCCGGCGACAGGGCGTCGATGATCGGCAGCAAGGTTTCGCGCAGCGCCTGGAGGCCGGCCTTGAGATCGCCCTGCCGCGGCGCGGGCAGCGCGGCGGCAAGGCGCGCGTCGAGGAAGAGTCCGGACGCCTGGAAGGCTTCCTTCAGTTTCACCGCTGTCGGGCTCTGCCGTTCGGCGGGAATGGCTTGCGCCAGCACCTGTTGGATCGCGGGCGGCAGAGTCTTCGGCAGGGCGAGCGAGATCGAACCCTGCGCTAAGGCGCGCAGATTGGCGAAGAGCGGGGCGAGCCCGCCCTGCTGTTGCAGCATCGGTCCGAGCAGTGGCCCGGCGATGGCGCGCGCGGTCGCGGCCGAGATGACGGGAGCAGCGGGAGACGCAGCGGCTGGCGGCGAGGCGGGATTGGCGGCGGTCGGGTTGGCGGATGTGGCGCCTGTCGCGACCGGGGGCGCCGCGGCAGGCTGCGCGGCCGGCAGGCCCAGCGTTTTCAGCGCTTGCTGCAGGAAGGCTTGCTGCATCGCAACCGGCGAGGGCGGATGTGCGGCCTGTGCCGAAGTCGTGGCCGGCTGTGGCGCGGGAGCGGGGACCGCGGCCGGGGCTGGACGGGCTGGAGCCGCTGCCGAAGCCGGCGGAGTGGCCGGCTGTGCAGGTTGGGGCGCCGGGGTCGGTAGGGGCTGGCCTTGCCCGGGTGCCGCTGCCGCTGGCGGGCGCACTTCCACCAGGGTGGCGCGCAGGTCGCCGCCGGGCTGCTCGGGCGCGTCGAGCCGCAGCAGCAGCGTGGCGCCCGGCAGCAGGGCGGCCTGACGCGCCTGCGGGCCGGCGAGGACGAGCGCGACCTTGCTGTCGCCGATCATCGCGGTCGCGGTGCCGTCCGGCTCCAGCGAGGCGAGCCTGGCCTGCACCGTCCGGCCAGCCGTCAGCTCTCCGCCGGCGTCGAGCGCTTGCAGCAGGGTGGCGAGGGTCTGGCTCTTGACGAGCTGGGCGAGATTCATCGCGTGGCCTTGTGACGACGCATCACCCTGTCACGAAAGATTAAGCATTTCCTTGCCGGCCGGCCGCGCCATGCAGGACGCGCCTGCGCGTCGGGCGCTGGTCTCGGGCGCTGCGCTGCGGCAGGGTTGGCTACCCCGTTCGAGGATATCTGCCATGGATTACCGCCGTCTCGGCCGCTCCGGCCTCAAGGTCTCGCCGCTCTGCCTGGGCACGATGATGTTCGGTGGCCCGACTGAGGAGGCGACGTCGCGGCGGATCATCGACAGCGCGCGCGAAGCCGGGATCAATTTCATCGATACGGCCGATGCCTATAACGAGGGCCAGTCCGAGGAAGTGACGGGCCGCGCCATTGCGGCTCATCGCTATGACTGGGTGCTGGCGACGAAAGTTGCCAATCCGATGGGGCAGGGGCCGATGCATGGCGGGCTGTCGCGGCGCTGGGTCCTGCGCGCCTGCGAGGACAGCCTGCGCCGGCTCGGCACCGAGACCATCGACATCTATTACCTCCACAAGGAGGACCATACGACGCCGCTGGAGGAGACCGTGCACGCGGTCGCCGATCTCGTGCGCCAGGGCAAGATCCGGCATTTCGGCGTCTCGAACTACCGCGCCTGGCGACTGGCCGAGATCTGCCGGCTCTGCGACGAAATCGGCATCGACCGCCCCGTCGTCAGCCAGCCCTATTACAACGCGATGAACCGCATGCCCGAGGTCGAGCACCTGCCGGCCTGCGGCTATTTCGGGCTGGGCGTGGCGTCCTATTCGCCGCTGGCGCGCGGCGTTCTCACCGCGAAATACGCGCCGGGCCAGGCGCCAGCGGAGGGCACGCGCGCGGGACGCGGTGATCGGCGGATGATGCAGGCGGAATGGCGCGAGGAGAGCCTGATCATCGCCCAGACGATCAAGGATCACGCGGCGCGAAAAGGCCTGACGCCGATCCAGTTCGCGGTGCGCTGGGTGCTGAACAACGCCTTCGTCACGGCGGCGATCGCCGGCCCGCGCACCTTCGAGCAGTGGGAGGCCTATCTCGCGGCGCTCGATGCCGGTTTCGACGCCGAGGACGAGGCGCTGGTCGACCGGCTGGTCCCTGCGGGACATCCCTCGACGCCGGGGTACAGCGACCCGGCCTATCCGCTGGAAGGGCGCGTCAGCCGCGCCTGAGGGACCGGCCCTCAGTTCATCATGCAGAAGCCGTTGACCACGACATCCGTCTGGCACCAGGGCTTCCTGGCTTCGCCATTCGCCGAGAGGCGCAACGGCAGAGGCTCCTCGCGCTGCGCCGTCGCCGTGGGGAAGGGCACGCGCTCGGGCTGGTCGGTCGCGGCTTGCGCGCGGCGCGCTCCCGCGGCGATGCCGGGTACGACGACGATGTTGCGGCTGGTCGTGGCCGACGACCCGGAGCTGCGGCCTCCGAAACGGAACTTGGCCGCCTCGGCCTGGACAGGCAGCAAGGTGGCGGTCGCGAGCAGGCAGGCGAGGGCGGCGATACGGCGCATGAGGGCGGTCTCCCGGTTGCCGACAGGATGCCGCGATCTGCCGCAACGGCAAGGAAAGCCTGAAATCAGCCTCAGCGAGGCGTTAACGCCGGCCCTCACGCGGCCGCGTGTGACCTGGTGAGACTGTCCCAGGCCGCCATCGCACCCTGCGCGATTGTTTCCAGGGTTTGCCGCGAGGCGCCGTCTCGCGCCTGGATCGACATGCCCTGCTGGACGGTGACGTAGTAGCTCGCGATCGGATGCGGATCGAGCGAGGTCGGCAGCTCGCCCTCGGTGACGGCCCGCCGCAGCCGCTCCTCGATCATGGTCACACTGCCGGCCCGCATCTCGCGCAGGATGCGGCTGGTCTCGTCGCCGACGCCGACGGCATTCACGGCCGAAAGCACGACCATGCAGCCGGGCGGCCGGCCGGGCCGGGTGAAGGTTTTCGCGCTCGCCATGAGATAGCCTTCGAGCGCGGCCCGCGCGGTGGGCTCGTTCTGAAGGGGCGCAAGGATGTCGTCGCTCTCGGTCGCCGCGAAATGGTGGATGGCCTCGCGATACAGTTCCTCCTTGCTGCCGAAGGTGGCGTAGAGGCTCGGCGAGTTGATGCCCATCGCCTCGGTGAGGTCGCTCATCGCGGCTGCCTGGTAGCCGCGCTCCCAGAACACCTCCATGGCGCGCTCCAGCGCGGCCTGCCGGTCGAAACTGCGTGGACGGCCCCGTTCGGCCATGCGGCTCGCCTCCCCGAATTTATTCTGTATCGTTCGTTATATATTTCGCTTGACGGCTGAGGGCAAGCGCGCCAGTTATTATGTATCGATCGTTATAGAAATGGAGTTTGCCATGTCACGCCTGGCCGGAAAGCGCGCCCTAGTCACCGGCGGCAGCCGCGGAATCGGTGCCGCCATCGCCCGCAGGCTCGCAGCCGAGGGCGCCGATGTCGCGCTGACCTATGAGCGCTCCGCCGACAAGGCGGGCAAGGTCGTGAAGGAGATCGAGACGCTCGGCCGCAAGGGTTTCGCCATCGTCGCCGACAGCGCCGATCCTGCCGCCGTGACGCGCGCGGTCGACGAAGCCGCCAAGGTGCTCGGCGGGCTCGACGTCCTCGTCAACAATGCCGGGATCTGGCGCGGCGGTCCGGTCTCCGACTGGAGCCTCGCCGATATCGACGCGACGCTTGCCGTCAATGTCCGCGCGGTGGTGCTGGCCTCGCAGGCGGCTGCGGCGCATCTCGGCGAGGGCGGGCGGATCATCTCGACCGGCTCCTGCCTTGCCGACCGGGTCGTCGAGCCGGGTGCCACGCTCTATGCGATGAGCAAGGCGGCGCTCATCGGTTTCACCAAGGGGCTGGCGCGCGATCTCGGGCCGCGCGGCATCACCGTCAACATCGTCCATCCTGGCTCGACCGATACCGACATGAATCCTGCCGGTGGCCCGGGCGCCGATGCCCAGCGGGCGCGCATGGCGATCCCGCGCTATGGCCAGCCGGAGGATATCGCCGGGCTCGTCGCCTATCTCGCCAGCGAGGAGGCGCGCTTCATCACTGGTGCGGGCTTCGCCATCGATGGCGGCGTGAACACCTGACGCTGATGGCCTAGTGCCCCGGCAGGACGATCATGGTGGGCTTGGCCGGCAGCGTCGCCTTGCCCAGCGTGATCGTCGCCTGCTCGCGGCGCTCGACCGGCCAGATGTCCTGCGTGCGGGCGAGGAAGCGGGCGAGCGTGCCGCCGCCGAAGAAATGCATGGGGATCATCACCCGCGCCTGGATCGATTTCAGCACGTCGAGCATGCCGGTCTGGTCGAGCGTGTAGCTGCCGTCGACTGGAAAAAGCACGATGTCGACCCGCCCGAGCGCGCGCAGATGGCCGGGCTCCAGCGGATGATGCAGATGGCCGAGATGGGCGATGCAGAGCTCGCCGATCTCGAAGATGAAGATCGAGTTGCCGTCGTAATCCGTGCCGCCCTCGTAGGTGCGGATATTGGTCGGCACGTTGCGGACGCGGACATCACCGAGCGTCAGATCGTGCTGTGCCGCGCCCCGGCCGGACAGGTCCCAGCCGGGCAGGACATGCTTGATCGCCGGGTCGGGATTGCGCGAGTTATGCGTCGAATGCGCCTTGTTCATCGTGGCGATGTCGGGCGTCACCGGCGGGCGGACATAGTCGTTGTAATCGGTCGCGATCTTCACGCCGCCGGGCGTCTCGATCAGGAAGGTGGCGTGGCCGACGAAGGTCAGCCGCGCCTCGTCCTTCGCCAGCTGCACCCGGTGGATCGGCAGGCCGAGGCTCGCCATTTCCGGCCGGCAGCCGGGCTCGTTCGACTGGGCGCGGGCATGGGCCGTCGCCAGCAGCGCGAAAGCGAGGCTCGGGAGGACACGCAACAGGACGGCGGGCAGGCGCATCAGCGGGCTCCGGCATCGTTCAGGCCTGAGAGCTTCCGGCAAAAGCCGTGCCGGGGGAAGGGTGCCTGGATCGCTCTACCGCTTTTGTGAAAGGCACCGGCTCCAATCGCAGGCGGTTGCGGGCGGCGCGCCCGGTCGCTACATAGCGGCCAGATTTCCCGACATCCCGTGTCGCAGCCCGAAAGCGGAGCCCGCTCGCCCCATGTCCCGTCAGTTCATCTACCATATGCGCGGCCTGTCCAAGACCTATCCGGGCGGCAAGCAGGTGCTGAAGGACATCCACCTGTCCTTCTATCCGGACGCCAAGATCGGCGTGCTCGGCGTCAACGGCGCCGGCAAGTCGACCCTGCTCAAGATCATGGCGGGGTTCGACAAGGAATGGACCGGCGAGGCCTGGGTCGCGGAAGGCGCGCGCGTCGGCTACCTGCCGCAGGAGCCGAAGCTGGCGGAGGAATTGACCGTCCGCGAGAACGTCATGCTTGGCGTCGCGCCCCAGAAGGCGATCCTCGACCGCTACAACGAGCTTGCCATGAACTATTCGGACGAGACCGCCGACGAGATGACCAATCTCCAGGACGAGATCGAGGCCAAGGGCCTGTGGGATCTCGATTCCAAGGTCGACCAGGCGATGGACGCGCTGCGCTGCCCGCCGGACGACTGGGCCGTCGACAAGCTCTCGGGCGGCGAGCGCCGCCGCGTCGCGATGTGCAAGCTTCTGCTGGAGCAGCCCGAACTGCTGCTGCTCGACGAGCCGACCAACCATCTCGATGCCGAGACCACGGCCTGGCTCGAAGGCCACCTGCGGACCTATCCGGGCGCGATCCTGATCGTCACCCACGATCGCTACTTCCTCGACAACGTCACCAGCTGGATCCTCGAGCTCGACCGCGGCCAGGGCATTCCCTACGAGGGCAACTACTCGGCCTGGTCGGTGCAGAAGCAGAAGCGCCTGGCCCAGGAAGGCCGCGAGGACGTCTCGCGCCAGAAGACGCTGGAGCGCGAGGCGCAGTGGATGGCCGCTTCGCCCAAGGCCCGCCAGGCCAAGAGCAAGGCCCGCATCCAGCGCTATGACGAGCTCGTCCAGAAGGCCAACAACAAGGGGCCGGACACCGCCCAGATCATCATCCCGATCGCCGAGCGGCTGGGCAACAACGTCGTCGATTTCGAGGACCTGTCGAAGGGCTTCCAGGACAAGCTCCTGATCGACGGGCTCTCCTTCAAGCTGCCGCCGGGCGGCATCGTCGGCGTGATCGGCCCCAACGGCGCCGGCAAGACGACGCTGTTCAAGATGATCACCGGCGTCGAGAAGCCGGATTCCGGCACGATCAAGGTCGGCGAGAGCGTCCAGCTCGGCTATGTCGACCAGAGCCGCGACTCGCTCGACGACAAGAAAAACGTCTGGGAGGAAATCTCCGGCGGTAACGACATCCTCTATCTCGGCAAGCGCGAGATCAATTCCCGCGCCTATTGCTCGGCCTTCAACTTCAAGGGCGGCGACCAGCAGAAGAAGGTCGGTTCGCTCTCGGGCGGTGAGCGCAACCGCGTCCATCTCGCCAAGATGCTGAAGTCCGGCGCCAACCTGCTGCTGCTCGACGAGCCGACCAACGATCTCGACGTCGACACGCTGCGCGCGCTCGAAGAGGCGCTGGAGGATTATGCCGGCTGCGCCGTGATCATCAGCCACGATCGCTGGTTCCTCGACCGCATCGCGACCCATATCCTCGCCTTCGAGGGCGACAGCCATGTCGAGTGGTTCGAGGGCAATTTCGCGGAGTACGAGGAGGACAAGAAGCGCCGCCTCGGCATCGACTCGACCATTCCGAAGCGCATCCAGTACAAGAAGTTCACGCGCTGAGTGCTTGATATCTGAATCAAAAAGCCCCGCGGTGCCGCAAGGTCTGCGGGGCTTTTTTGTTGCGTTTTCAGTGGAAGCTCAAATTTCCTTCTGAAGGCAGACAACCGACGTGTCTCGATATCCGAGGCGCTGATAAAACTCGATGACCTTGAGATTGTCGGCGCGCACGAGAAGGTTGAGTTTCCAGATTCCCCGCGCCCGTAGCCAGTCTTCGGCTGCCTGCATGATGCGCCGGCCCATTCCCGAACCCTGCAATTCAGGCTGAACGGCAACGTAATAGACCCAACCTCTATGGCCGTCTTCGCCCACCTGGACGGTCGTAACGATAGCGCCCGCGTTCAGGCCAACCAGGATGGTTGAATGGCTGCCTTTGCGGCAGAACTCGATATCACGCCGAGGATCATTCCACGGTCGCGTTACGCCCGCCTCGGTCCAAAGCCGAATGACGGAATCGATATCTGCGTCTTCAATGGGTCTTACGGTGAACGACATGGCGGCCTCTGCATCAGACGATGCTGATCTGCGTATGGCTGTCTGGTTGAGGCAAATTCGAATACCTCATGGCCGACATCACCGAAGCCAATTGAACTTCGGTAGCTTGCGGGCGCGCAAGCTGCGACCTAAAGGTCCCGGCCATCGCCGCGCATAAAGACCACCTGAAGCCATGAGCCAGACGGCCTCGCACCCCCGCCCCGATCCGTCGCTCGGGAGCTATGCGACGATGCTGCTCCTCGCCTTGCTGTGGGGCGTGTCGATCCCGATCACCAAGCTTGGCCTCATCACCCTGCCGCCGCTGACGCTGACGGCGCTGCGCTTCATCATCGCCGTGCCCCTGATGTTCCTCCTCGTCATCGGCAAGCAGCGTCTGCCCTGGCGGGAGCTGCCGCGGCTGGCGGCGCTCGGCATCCTCGGCATCGGCATCGGGCAGGTCGCGCAGACCTTCGGCGTCGCCGGCACCTCGGCCTCGGTCGGCACCATCATTTCCGCGACGATCCCGATCTTCGTGGTGATCTTCGCGACGATGCGGCTCAGGCAATCGGTGTTGCGGCTTCAGGCGCTCGGGCTCGTCGCCGCCTTCGCCGGTATCGCGGTCGTGGCGTCCGGGCGGGGCGATGCGGCTTCCGCCGCGACGCAGACCACGCTCACTGGTGCGATGCTGGTGCTCCTCTCGGCCGTGACCATCGCGTTCTACTATGTCTGGAGCGTCGAACTCTCCGAGCGCTGGGGCACCGCGACGGTGGCGGCCTGGAGCACGCTGTTCGGCTTCCTCGCGCTGCTGCCCTGGGCCGGGTGGGAGATGTGGCATGTGCCGCTCACGATCACCGCGACGGGGCTCGCCGCCGCGGCCTATCTCGGCGTCGTGGTGACGGTGCTCGGGCTGTTCATGTGGCTCGCCATCCTGCGCACGGTGCCGGCCCGGATCGCGGCCGCCATCCAGTACCTCCAGCCGGTCGTCGGCGTCGCGGCGGCGGCCGTGATGTTCGGCGACGAGCTCGGGCTGATGTTCGCGCTCGGCGTCGTCCTCGTGCTTGGCGGGCTGGCGCTGACCGTCACCAACCGGCGCGGCGAGGGCGGACTGACGGTTCCGGGACGGGTGGACAGCACTGCCGTTCGAGCCTCAAGTGACGGGCATGCTGACACTCGACCATCTCACCGTGATCGCCCCGACGCTTGCCGAAGGCGTCGCGCATGTTCGCGAATGCCTTGATCTCGACGTGCCCTTCGGCCAGCGGCACGTCTATATGGGCACCCATAATCACCTGCTTCAGCTCGGCGACACGATCTATCTGGAGATTGTCGCGCTCGATCCCGAAGGGGTAAATCCCGGTCGCGCCCGCTGGTTCGGACTCGACGATCGGAAGCAGGTCCGGCGGGATTGGGATGCCGGCCGCCGGCTGCGCGGATGGGTCGCGCGAGCCGATCCGATCGACGATGTCCTGAAGGACCGTGAGGCGATCTTCGGTCGCAAGGTGGGCTTGCCGATGGATGCTCCGGCCTTCGATTTCGCCGTTCCCGATGACGGGTCGCTGCCTTGGGGCGGAGCGGCTCCCTCGCTCATCGACCGGCGCGGCAAGGCGCGTTCAATGGCGTCGATTGCCGATCTCGGCGCACGCTTGCGCGGGTTCTCGCTGGAGCATCCGGAAGCCGACGCAATCGCGGCGCTGTTGCTGGAGCTTGGGGCCGAGCGAGCGCCTGTCATCACCTACGGGCCAGAGCTGCGCTACCGGGCGCAGCTCGATACGCCCGCCGGGCTCAAGGAATTGTCCTGATCGCTGTGCCCGAACAGTGCGGCGCCTACATCCGTTCGCCGGGCATCTGGCTGGCCTGCCTGATCCAGTCCGAGAATTGCGCTTCGTCGAGGGCGTTGTTCTCGTGGAGGTCGAGATAGCGCACCTCCTTCTGCCTGGACGGGCCGGGCGGTACGGGGTCCAGGGCTGCGCCCTTGAAGAAGGAGACCTTCACATAGCGCGTGAAGCAGTGGAGGCCGAGGAACCAAGTCTGGTTGCCCATGCCGTAGAGCGGCGAGTTCCATTTCACTGCCTTCTGCACATCCGGCACGGCCTGCACGATCAGTTCGTCGATGCGGCGGCCGAATGCACTCTTCCAGCCGGGCATGGCGGCGATATAGGCCTGTACCGGCGCGTCGCCGTCGCCTTTCGGGATCTGCGGATTGCCGCCGGATAGAAGGCGCGGCTTGTCGTCTGCACTCATGCGATGGTTCCTACCGAATGTGTCCCTGAGCGGCCATGCTACGGAAGCCGGCAGGTGGCCGGCAATCGCGGATTCCGGCGTCGCGAGCGTTGGCTGCGACGCTATGACGTCAATCCGTTCAGCCGGTCCCGCAGCGTTTTTCCCTTGGGAATCAAGGTAATTTAGCCGGGGCTACGAGTGGCAGGCGGGTCCGGTATGCGGTTTCCGTCTGACAACTTAAGTTATGATTAAGGCAGCGGCTCCTAGGAGCAGAGTCGCGTCCACGGCTATTCTACGCCCTGGACCTGATAAATCCGATCTGGAACTGGTCAAGTTATTGATCGTGTTCTTGCTGCCATGACGTGAAGGTTGATTATGACTAGCCAGTATATCCAGGGTATGGTGCGGGATGTGAAGGAAGGCGGCCTGTCGCGGCGCTCCTTCATCCAGAAGATGGCGGCGCTGGGCATCACCGCGCCGATCGCGACCCAGATCCTCTCCTGGAACGATGTCGCGATGGCCAATGCCACGCTCGAATACAAGCCGACCAAGGCCGGCGGCGGCGGACCGCTCAAGATGCTGCTCTGGCAGGCCCCGACGCTGCTGAACCCGCATTTCGCCTCGGGCACCAAGGACCAGATCGCGTCCCGCGTGTTCTACGAGCCGCTCGCCGGCTGGGACAAGGAAGGCAACCTGATCCCGCAGCTCGCGGCTGAGGTCCCCACCAAGGCCAATGGCGGCCTGTCCGAGGACGGCACCACCGTCACCTGGAAGCTGAAGAAGGACGTGAAGTGGCATGACGGCAAGCCGTTCACGGCCGACGACGTCGTCTTCACCTGGGAATATGCCGCCGATCCGGCGACCGCCGCCTATACCACCGGCGCCTACAAGGACATCAAGGTCGAGAAGGTCGACGATCTCACCGTCAAGGTGATCTTCGCCAAGCCGACGCCGTTCTGGGCCGACCCCTTCGTCGGCGTCGCCGGCATGATCATCCCGAAGCATCATTTCGGCGAGTACAAGGGCGCCAAGTCGCGCGAGGCTCCGGCCAACCTGAAGCCCGTCGGAACCGGTCCCTACAAGTTCGCCGATTTCAAGCCGGGCGATATCCTGTCGGGCACCCGCAACGAGAGCTATCACGTTGCCAACCGTCCGCATTTCGACACGTTCGAGATCAAGGGCGGCGGTGACGCGGTTTCGGCGGCGCGCGCCGTGCTCCAGACCGGCGAATACGACTATGCCTGGGATACGCTGGTCGAGGACGAAGTCCTCAAGCGCATGGAGATGGGCGGTCGCGGCAAGATCAGCGCCGCTGCTGCCGGCGACATCGAGTTCGTCACGCTGAACACGACCGACCCGTGGACCGAGGTCGACGGCGAGCGTTCGAGCGTCAAGACCAAGCACCCGACCCTGTCGGATCCGGCCGTGCGCCAGGCGATCAACCTGCTGATCGACCGCGACTCGATCCAGAAGTTCATCTATGGCCGCGCCGGCGCGGCCACGGCGAGCTTCGTGAACGAGCCCAAGCAATTCAAGTCGGAGAAGCTCAAGTACGAGTTCAACATCGAGAAGGCCAACAAGATCCTCGACGATGCCGGCTGGAAGAAGGGCTCCGACGGCATCCGCGAGAAGGATGGCAAGAAGCTCAAATACGTCTTCCAGACCTCGATCAATGCTCCGCGCCAGAAGGTGCAGGCCATCATCAAGCAGGCCTGCCAGCGCGCCGGCATCGATATCGAGCTGAAGTCGGTGACCGCTTCGGTGTTCTTCTCGTCGGACGTTGCCAACCCCGACACCTACACCAAGCTCTACGTGGACATCGAGATGTACACGACCACGCAGCCGCAGCCCGATCCGGAGCGCTTCCTCAACCAGTTCGTCTCCTGGGAAGTCGCCAACAAGGAGAACAAGTGGCTGGGCCGCAACGTCTCGCGCTACACGGACCCGGCTGCCGACGAGGCCTACAAGGCCGCCCAGAAGGAGCTCGATCCGGCCAAGCGCGCTGCGTACCTGATCAAGGTCAACGAGATCTTCTGCGAGGCCAACGTCATCCTGCCGATCCTGTCGCGCAAGAAGGTGGTCGCCGCGTCGAACACCCTCTCGCATGATCATTCGGGCTGGGATGTCGACACCTGGAACCTCGCGTCCTGGTCTCGCGCCTGAGCATGAGCTGCCCGCCTCGCGCGTTCTCGCGGGGCGGAATCCTCTCCGGAAACAAAGAAGGCCCGGCGGATGCGATCCGCCGGGCCTTCTGTCGTCTAGATCAATTCCGCGCTTCCTTGAATCGCGGAATTTATCTAAGTCCTTGTTTTATCGCATTTTCTTCACGCGAACCGGTGTCCACTTCGCTCGAAAATGCTTCAGCGGCGCGCTCTGGCTGGAGCCATCTATTTCGCGCCCTCGGCGAGGGTATGGGCCACAATGGCGTTGGCGTGCCCATGGCCCATGCCGTGCTCCGTCTTGAGCATCGCCACGAGGTCCATATGCTTCGCAGGAAGGCGGGCGCGCACCATCGCCTTCCATTCGGCAATTGGGCGGCCGTATTTCTTCTCGATAGACGGGAAGTACGATGCGGGTCCTTTGAGCGACTGCTCTGACATCTCGGACTCCCTGCGGGGTGAAATTCAGGCCGCCGCCAGCCGCTTGATCGCCCCGGCGCGGCCGCCGACGAGGATGCGCTCGTCGACATCCTTGATGTCGCGCAGGCCGCAGAGCGCCATGGTGGTGTCGAGCTCCTTGCGGATGATGTCGAGCGCAGCGGTGACGCCCTGCTCGCCCATGGCGCCGAGCCCGTAAAGGAAGGCGCGGCCGATGAAGGTGCCCTTCGCGCCAAGCGCGACCGCCTTCAGCACGTCCTGGCCCGAGCGGATGCCGCCGTCGAACAGCACCTCGATGCGGTTGCCGACCTGCTCGACGATGCCGGGCAGGGCCTCGATCGAGGAGAGGGCGCCGTCGAGCTGGCGGCCGCCATGGTTCGAGACGATCAGGGCGTCGGCGCCGCTCTTGGCGGCCATCTCGGCGTCTTCGGCGTCGAGGATGCCTTTCAGGATCAGCTTGCCGCCCCACTGGTCCTTGATCCACTGCACATCGTCCCAGTTCAGCTGCGGGTCGAACTGGCTGGCGGTCCAGGAGGAGAGCGAGGACATGTCGGCGACGCCGGTGACATGGCCGACGATATTGCCGAACTGCCGGCGCGGCGTGTCCAGCATCTTCAGGCACCAGCGCGGCTTGAAGGCGAGGTTGATCAGGTTGGCCAGCGTCGGCTTCGGCGGGGCGGAAAGGCCGTTGCGGATGTCCTTGTGGCGCTGCCCGAGGATCTGCAGGTCGAGCGTCAGCACCAGCGCCGAGCAGCCGGCCGCCTTGGCGCGCTGGATCAGGCGCGAGATGAACTCGCGGTCCTTCATTACATAGAGCTGGAACCAGAACGGCGCGCTGGTGTGGTTCGCGACATCCTCGATCGAGCAGATGCTCATGGTCGAGAGCGTGAAGGGCACGCCAGCCTTGGCGGCTGCCTTGGCGGCCAGGATCTCGCCATCGGCGTGCTGCATGCCGGTGAGGCCGGTGGGGGCGAGCGCGACCGGCATCGTGACCGGCTGGCCGATCATCTCGCTGGCCAGCGAGCGGTTGGTCATGTCGACGGCGACGCGCTGGCGCAGCTTCACCTTGGCGAAGTCGGTCTCGTTGGCGCGGTAGGTGCCCTCGGTCCAGGCGCCGGAATCGGCGTAGTCGTAGAACATGCGCGGCACCCGGCGCTTGGCCAGAAGGCGCAGGTCTTCGATGGTCAGGGGCTGGGCCATGTCTCGTCTCGCCGTTGGCGTCCCGTCTTGTCTGATCGGTTTGCTCGCATGCTGGCGGGCAGGGCGCAACCGTCCGGCGCGCAAACGGGCCTGCGTCAGGAGACCGCCATGTAGCGGCCGGGCTTGTGATTCATGCCGAGGATGGCGTTGAGCACGAGCGTGCCGAGCAGCGAGAGCGCGACCTTGTCTGGCGGCAGCACGAAGAGCGCGGCGGCGAAGATCGCGGCGTCGATGCCGAGCTGGACCCAGCCCGCGCGCAGGCCGCGACGTTCCTGCAGGTAGAGCGCGAGGATGTTGACGCCGCCGATCGCGGTGCGGTGACGCGCCAGCGCCAGCAGGCCGAGACCCATCGCGACGCCGCCGGCGATAGCGGCATAGAGCGGCGCCACCGCCTCGATGCGGAACCAGCCCGGCGTCGCCCAGACGAAGACCGAGACGAGGCCGACGGCGGCGAAAGTCCGCAGCGTGAAAGGCAGCCCCATCCGCCGGAAGGCCAGCCAGTAGAAGGGCAGGTTGAGGACGAAGAAGAGCAGGCTGAAATCCGCTCCCGTGGCGAATTGCAGCAGGAGGGCGAGCCCGGCCGCGCCGCCGGTCAGCAGCGTCGCCTTGGCGAAGAGGACGATGCCGAAGCTGATCATCAGCGTGCCCAGCGGCAGGGCGAGGAGGTCTTCGTAGAAGCGGTGCTGGTGCGGCATGGCGGGGGCGGCGGTCTGGGACATGGCGAGGCCTTATCGGCTGGCGGCTTCCGGCGCCAGAGGGCCAGCAAGGATCGCGCCTGATCGGGAGCGCATCTGCGCGGTATCGGTCCTGGTTGCGCGGCGGGGCGGACGGGGGTGTCGCTCTCTAGGCACCATACGGAGCGAAGCTGTCCTTAAGGCTGCGGAATTTGGAGCGTTTTGCCAAGGTGATACGCGGAGCTGGCGAGATGAGGAGCATTCGCTCCGGGCCGGAAGCGTCGAAGCTCGGCACGCATGACGAGCGAGACGCTACGTCGCCGATGCCGGGGAGGCCGAAATCTATCTCGGCGGCTCTTATCGCGCCGGTGACAAGACACGGGCCACGTTGACAAAATCTTGAAAGGCGCAGACGCCGCCTGCCTGTCCTTTCATCTCGACAAGGACCGGTTTTCGGTCAATCCTTCCCTTGCCGGCATAGGAGCCATGCGTTCCGCGCCGGTATGAGACGCTTTGGCTTCGAGGGATGTGGCGATGGCGACCGGAACCGTGAAGTGGTTCAATACTGAGAAGGGCTTCGGCTTCATTCAGCCGGCGGATGGCGGCAAGGATGTGTTCGTGCACATCACCGCCGTGAAAGAGGCCGGCATGATGACGCTGACGGAGGGGCAGAAGGTTTCGTTCGAGCTGAAGACCGAACGCGGCAAGACGGCCGCGGGCGATCTGAAAGTGCTCTGAGACCATTCTGTTGCCGTGAGGCTCGCCTCCCGCGGACGGCGGGGCATTGGCGAGCGCGCGCCGAAAAAGACAACCGGATCGGCGTTCTCGCCGCATGTCCGGCGCGCTGTTCCTTGACGTGACATGATGCACCGAAAGCCCCGTCCAGGCCTGGCCTGCGGGGTTTTCGGGCGTGAGCATCCGGGGATGCGCGGAGCCTGGCGGCGTTCGCAGCTGACGGCTGCGTGCCGATGCCTGGTCGATGGCCATGGTGTCGAACAGCGACGACTTCGCGCTGCCTGGCTCCGCGCGCGGGTCTCTGGGGGGCTGCTTCGCTTGGACGCCGCCTGGATTGCCGCGCGTCTACCGACGTGCGGAAATGCGGTTTCTTGTTCCGGCATCGGATTTGTCCGCAAAGTGCAGAGGCCTGCCTGTTCGCCCTGTGCGAAGTCGGCACCTCCGCGCCTGACGAGCCCGCAACGGCCCGGGGCGCGAAGCCCGCAATCCCCTCCGGCCGACGATGCCTGGCAAGCTACCCGGTCGGATGGGACGCGCGCAGGGCGGCGGGCGGGCTCGATCGGAATGATCGGGACGTCCGGTCAGCGCCCGTAACCGGTCGGAAGCAGGCCGCCCCTAGCCGGGCGTCGCGAACACGAAAGGGGTGATGGCGAGGATCGCTGCAAACTGAGTGGCGTTATAGGCCATGGCGCGCCAGTGCAGTGCGTGCAATCGGCCGATCGCCTGTCCATCGCCGGCTGCCCGTGCAGAGAGTTGGGCATCCATGTTCCGGAGCAGCCATCTCCGCATGGCGATCGCCATGCCGCCGATGACGACAGGGCAGAGGGCGAATATCGGGCGGGCGGCAATGACAAAGGCTACCGCCCCGATGAACGAACCGATGCAAATCAGCCGGAAGTGAACGCTGAACAAGCCTCGCAGCAGCCAGGTGACGACGGGGTCTTCGAACTTGGCCAGAAGGAAGGTCGGCGAGGCGATCAGGAAATATAAGGTCGGAAGCAAAACCGCGACGATGGCAGCCACAGCATAAGCATCGTTGGACATGGCACAGTCCTCACGCCCGATGGCTGATCCGACTATATGGATTCCGGGTCTCGCGGCAATGAAACTTAGGTAGATGACTCCGGCCAGCCTTGATGGCACACGCGCGGCAGGAGGCGTGCCGGGCGGTTTGCCAGACCTCATCGCATGCAGAAGGCCTGGGTCATGACGTGTGCAATCGCGCACGCATCCGTCCCGGCTTCACCGGGCCACCGTCTTCCCAAGCGACGGAACCAGCTCCGTCCTATCTTCCGCACGACAATCCGCTTGCACGAACGGTGCGTTCGATATAAAGATATCTTTATATCTTTTTCCTTGTCGACAGGGGACGCCAGCGCGTGCGGCAGCCGACGACATTGTCTTCCGATGTGCTTCTCGCGGGCCTCAGGGCCGCCGGCGAGGAGACGCGGCTGCGCATTCTCGCGCTGCTCTCGGAGGGGGAACTTTCGGTGTCCGATCTCACCGACATCCTCGGCCAGTCGCAGCCGCGCATCTCGCGCCATCTCAAGCTCTTGGCCGAGGCCGGGCTGGTGCGGCGCTCGCGCGAGGGCGCCTGGGCCTTCTTCCGGCTCGACGAGACCGGGCCGGGCGGGGCCTTCGCCGCATCGCTCGCCGCCTGGCTCGACCTCAGCGACCCGGTGCTCGCCGCCGATCGCGAGCGGCTCGCTGCGGTTCGCGCGACTCGGGCCGAGGCGGCGCAGAGCTATTTCGCCAGTGTCGCGCGCGACTGGGACCGGTTGCGCGGCCTGCATGTGCCCGACCATGCCGTCGAGGCTGCGGTCGAGGACGCCGTCGGCGAAGGCACGCCCGGCGCCATGCTCGATCTCGGCACCGGCACGGGGCGGATGCTGGAGCGGATCGCGCCGAAATTCGGCCGTGCCGTCGGCGTCGATGCCAACCATGCCATGCTGGCGGTGGCGCGGGCCAATCTGGAGCAGGCGGGGCTTTCGCGGGTCGAACTCAGGCAGGGCGACATCTACGCGCTGCCCTTCGCGCGCGGCTCCTTCGATCTCGTCGTGATCCATCAGGTGCTGCATTTCCTCGACGATCCCGGCCGGGCAGTGCGCGAGGCCGCCGCGATGCTGGCGCCCGGCGGGCGCCTGATCGTCGTCGATTTCGCGCCGCATGAGATGGAGTTCCTGCGGACCGAGCATGCCCATCGCCGGCTCGGCTTCTCCCGCCAGCAGATCGCGGCCTGGTTCAGCGAAGCCGGCCTGTCCTGCGATCTCTCCCGCGAAGTCACCCTTGCCGATGGCGGCTCGGGCCAGCTGCCGGTCATGCTCTGGCGTGGCCGCGACCGGCGCGTCCAGGCCGATCCGCCGGTCCGCACGATCAATCTCGAGGTTGCGTGATGAATGCTTTCCGCCCCAGCCGCCACGGTTCGCGCCGTCCGCGCGTCTCCTTCGAGTTCTTCCCGCCGAAATCCGAGGAGATGGAGGTCGCGCTGTGGGACAGCGTGCGCCGGCTCGAGCCGCTCGGCCCGAGCTTCGTCTCTGTCACTTATGGTGCCGGCGGCTCCACCCGCGAGCGCACCCACGCCACCGTCAAGCGCATGGTCGAGGAGACCGGGCTGAAGCCGGCTGCGCATCTCACCTGCGTCTCGGCCTCGAAGGCCGAAATCGACGAGGTGATCCGCTCCTATTGGGATGCGGGCGTGCGCCATGTCGTGGCCCTGCGCGGCGATCCGGCCGGCGGACTCGGTACGACCTATGAGCCGCATCCTGAGGGCTATCACCAGACCTCGGACCTCGTCGCCGGCCTGAAGCGGATCGGCGATTTCGAGGTGACCGTCTCCGCCTATCCGGAGAAGCACCCGGAAGCCGCCTCGCTCGATGCCGATATCGATGCGCTCAAGAAGAAGGTCGATGCCGGCGCGACGCGGGCGATCACCCAGTTCTTCTTCGATAACGACGTCTATTTCCGCTATCTCGACAAGGTGCGCGCGGCGGGCATCGAGATTCCGATCCTGCCCGGCATCGTTCCCGTCCAGAACTTCAAGCAGACCGCGAACTTTGCGCGCAAGACCGGCGCCAGCGTGCCGCAATGGTTGGCCGACCGCTTCGAGGGGCTGGAGGACGACGTCGCGACGCGCCGTCTCGTCGCGGCTGCCGTCTGCGCCGAGCAGGTTCTGGACCTGATCGACCGCGGCGCCACCGATCTGCATTTCTACACAATGAACAAGGCCGACCTCGTCTATGCCATCTGCCATCTCGTCGGCCTGAAGCCCGAGAAGCCGGCGGCGCAGGCCGTGGCGGCGGAGTAAGCCTATGTCCGACTTCATTCCCGCTCCCGTCGACGGCGCCGAGATCGAGCGCTCGCTGCGTAAGGCCGCGCAAGAGCGCATCCTCGTGCTCGACGGCGCGATGGGCACGCAGATCCAGGACCTGAAGCTCTCGGAGGCCGATTTCCGCGGCGAACGCTTCAAGGGGTTCAATCACGACCTCAAGGGCAATAACGACATCATCGCCCTGACGCAGCCCGAGGCGCTGCGCGACATCCATCTCGCCTATTTCCGGGCGGGGGCCGATATCGTCGAGACCAACACCTTCTCGGGCACCTCGATCGCCCAGGCCGATTACGGCATGGAGGCGATCGTCTATGAGCTGAACGTGGAGTGCTCGCGGCTCGCCCGCGAGGCGGCGATGATCGCGCAGAAGGAAGACGGGCGCCGCCGTTTCGTCGCCGGGGCGATCGGCCCGACCAACCGCACGCTCTCGATCTCGCCAGACGTCAACAATCCCGGCTTCCGCGCCGTGAGCTTCGACCAGGTCCGCGATTCCTATGCCGAGCAGGTGAGGGGCCTGATCGACGGCGGCTCGGAACTGCTGCTGATCGAGACGATCTTCGACACGCTCAACGCCAAGGCCGCGATCGTCGCGATCGAGCAGGTCTATCGCGAAAAGGGCATCCGCCTGCCGGTGATGATCTCCGGCACGATCACCGATCTTTCGGGCCGCACGCTGTCGGGCCAGACCGTCGAGGCCTTCTGGAACGCGGTGCGCCATGCCGCGCCCCTGACCATCGGCCTCAACTGCGCACTCGGCGCGCGCGAGATGCGGGCGCATATCAAGGACATGTCGCGCATCGCCGGCACGCTGGTCTGCGCTTATCCGAATGCCGGCCTGCCCAACGAATTCGGCCTCTATGACGAACGGCCGGAGGCGACCGCCCAGATGCTGGCGGAGTTCGCCGATGCGGGCTTCGTCAACATGGTCGGCGGCTGCTGCGGTACCACGCCCGGCCATATCAAGGCGATCGCTGAAGCCGTCGCCGGCAAGGCGCCGCGCCAGATTCCCGAGCCCAAGCCCTATCTCAGGCTGGCAGGGCTGGAGCCGTTCACGCTCGATGAGACCATTCCCTTCGTGAACGTGGGCGAGCGCACCAACGTCACCGGCTCGGCCAAGTTCAGGAAGCTGATCACGGCCGGCGATTATGCGGCCGCGCTCGACGTCGCGCGCGACCAGGTCGCCAATGGCGCGCAGGTCATCGACATCAACATGGACGAGGGCCTGCTCGATTCGGAGAAGGCGATGACCGAGTTCTGCAACCTGATCGCCTCGGAGCCGGATATCTCGCGCGTTCCGATCATGGTCGACTCGTCGAAATTCCCGGTGATCGAGGCCGGTCTCAAGACCATCCAGGGCAAGCCGATCGTCAACTCGATCTCGATGAAGGAGGGCGAGGAAGCCTTTCTCGAGCAGGCGCGCATCTGCCGGCAATATGGCGCGGCCGTCGTCGTCATGGCCTTCGACGAGGTCGGCCAGGCCGATACCTTCCAGCGCAAGATCGAGATCTGCACGCGCGCCTACAAGCTGCTGACCGAGACGATCGGCTTCCCGCCTGAGGACATCATCTTCGACCCGAACATCTTCGCGGTGGCGACGGGCATCGAGGAGCACGACAACTACGGCAACGACTTCATCAATGCGACGCGGGCGATCCGCGAGACCCTGCCGCATGCCCATATCTCGGGCGGCGTCTCGAACCTGTCCTTCTCCTTCCGTGGCAACGAGAAGGTGCGCGAGGCGATGCATTCGGTCTTCCTGTACCATTGCATCAAGGCCGGCATGGATATGGGCATCGTCAATGCCGGCCAGCTCGGCAGCTATGACGATCTCGATCCTGAACTGCGCGAGCTCTGCGAGGATGTCGTCCTCAACCGCCGCAAGGATTCGACCGAGCGGCTGCTGGAAGCCGCACCCCGCTTCAAGGGCGACGGTTCGGTCGCGGCCTCGGGCAAGGACCTGGCCTGGCGCGAATTGCCGGTCGAGAAGCGGCTGGAGCATGCGCTGGTCGCCGGGATCACCGAGTTCATCGACGTCGATACCGAAGAAGCGCGCCTGAACGCAGCCAAGCCGCTGCACGTCATCGAAGGGCCGCTGATGGCCGGGATGAACGTGGTGGGAGACCTGTTCGGAGCGGGCAAGATGTTCCTGCCGCAGGTGGTGAAGTCCGCCCGCGTGATGAAGCAGGCCGTCGCCTATCTCATGCCCTATATGGAGGAGGAGAAGCGCCTGAATGGCGGCTCCGAGCGCTCGGCCGCCGGCAAGGTGCTGATGGCGACGGTGAAGGGCGATGTCCACGACATCGGCAAGAACATCGTCGGCGTCGTGCTCCAGTGCAATAATTACGAGGTGATCGATCTCGGCGTGATGGTGCCGACCCAGAAGATCCTGGAGACGGCGCGCCGGGAGAAGGTCGATATCATCGGCCTTTCCGGACTGATCACGCCTTCGCTCGACGAGATGGTGACGGTCGCCTCCGAGATGGAGCGCGAGGGCTTCGACATCCCCTTGCTGATCGGCGGGGCGACGACGAGTCGCGTCCATACGGCGGTGAAGATCCATCCGGCCTATGAGAAGGGCCAGGCAGTGCATGTGAACGACGCCTCGCGCGCCGTCGGCGTGGTGTCGAGCCTGCTCTCGTCGGAGCAGAAGCCGGGTTACGTCGCCGGCGTGCAGGCCGAATACGCCAAGGTCGCCGAGGCGCATCGCCGCTCCGAGGCCGACAAGCAGCGCCTGCCGCTGGCCAGGGCGCGCGCCAATCCCTTCAAGACGGACTGGGCTGCCTATCAGCCGCCGAAGCCGAGCTTCCTGGGCACGCGCACCTTCCGCACCTACGACATCGCCGATCTCGTGCCGGTGATCGACTGGACGCCGTTCTTCCAGACCTGGGAACTGAAGGGCCGCTACCCGGCGATCCTGCAGGACGAGAAGCAGGGCGAGGCTGCGCGCGCGCTCTGGGACGATGCGCAGGCGATGCTGAAGCGCATCGTCGAGGAGCGCTGGTTCAACCCGAAGGCGGTGATCGGCTTCTGGCCCGCGAACGCCGTCGGCGACGATATCCGCCTCTATACCGGCGAAAGCCGGCAGGACGAGCTTGCGACCTTCCACGGCCTGCGCCAGCAGCTCTCCAAGCGCGACGGCAAGCCGAACATGTGCCTGTCCGATTTCGTCGCGCCGGAAGGCCTCGCGCCCGACTATATCGGTGCCTTTGCCGTCACGGCCGGCGCGGAGGAGGAGCGCATCTCCGAAAGGTTCGCGCGCGACAACGACGACTATCGCTCGATCATGGTCAAGGCGCTGGCGGACCGCTTCGCCGAGGCCTTCGCCGAGCGCATGCACCAGCTCGTCCGCAAGGAGTTCTGGGGCTATGCGCCGGACGAGACCTTCTCGAACGAGGATCTGATCCGCGAGGAGTATCAGGGCATCCGCCCGGCACCGGGCTATCCGGCCCAGCCCGACCATACCGAGAAGGAAACGCTGTTCCGGCTGCTGGAGGCGGAGCGCCGCATCGGCGTGAAGCTGACCGAAAGCTTCGCGATGTGGCCGGGCTCGTCCGTGTCGGGCCTCTACTTCTCCCATCCGGAGGCCTATTATTTCGGCGTCGCCAAGGTCGAGCGCGATCAGGTCGAGGATTATGCCGCGCGTAAGGGCATGACGATCGAGGAGGTCGAGCGCTGGCTGGCGCCGATCCTCAACTACGACACTGCTGCCTATCGCCTGCAGGCCGCGGAGTAGTTGCCTTCCAACGCGGCGGCGGGCATCACGCCTGCCGCAGCGATGGAGAGCGTTCGTGACGACTGACCAGGCAAGGCTGATCCGCAAGGCGGTGGCGGCGGATGAGCCGCGCATCCGTGCCATCCGCATGGGCGTGCGCGAGAACATCCTCAGCGATCCCTCGAAGGTCACGGACGCGGATGTCGCCTGGTATCGCGAGCAGGCGATCTTCGTCGTCGCTGAGAGCGCCGGCGAGATCGCGGGCTTTGCCTGCGCCAATCATCAGACCGGCCTGATCTGGGCCCTGTTCATCGATCCGACGCAGGAGGGGCGGGGCCATGGCCGCGCTCTGATCGATGCCGCGCTTGCCGGTTTGAAGGCGGCCGGCCATGCCCAGGCCTGGCTCGAAACCGGCGCCGGCACGCGGGCGGAGCGCTTTTATCGCCGCCACGGCTGGCGCGATAGGGGCCGGGGCCTCGACGGCCAGATCGTCTTCACCAAGCTTCTCTGACGCAAGAAAGCCGCCCGATGGGGCGGCTTTCGGCTGATGTTGCGAGATGGGCCGGTTCAGGCCGGAACGGCCGCAGGGGTCAGGCCGCCGAGGCCCGCTTCCCCGGCCTTGGTGCCGGCCGGCACGGCCGCGATCTCGCGCGAGACCGAGCGGCGCTCGGCGTCGATGCGCTCGATCAGAAAGAAGGCGCGTTCGGCGCTGCCGAGCAGGGCGAGGATGGCGCCGCGCTCCACCCACGGGAGCTCCGAGCCCAGCCGCAGGCAGCGCTCGCGCAGGGCGAGGAGCTCGGCATTGCGCGCTTCGGCCATGCCGGTCGCCGGGGCCCGCTCCTGTCCGATCGGGACGATGGTGGCGAGAGCATCCGAGACCTTGTCGAGCACCGTGTCGACGAGCGTTCGGCCCTGCTCGCCGAAGGGCTGGCGCTCGATGCGACGGGCGATCTGGTAGAGCGTCTCGCCGAGGCTTGCGGTGAAATCCTCCTCCTCGATCAGGCTGGCGACGAGATCGGCCCGGGCATAGGGCATCTCGGGCGTGAACATGCCGGAGGTATAGGCGCGGATGTCGCGGTTGAGGATGTCGATCGCGGCATAATGCTCCTCGATCTTGTCCGGCGCATCCGGCTTGCCGCTGGCGATGTCGACGAACAGCCGGGCGGCCTCGAGATAGCGCCCGGTCTCGCGCTGGATCGCCTGCACGGCCTGCGCATGGTCATGCGCCTTCACCAGATAGCGCGGCTGGGAATAGTCCTCGATATCCTCGGCCGAGGTCGCGCCGACCCGCGACAGCACGCGCTCGAACACGCCGACGAAGGGGAACAGGAGGACCGTGTTGAAGATGTTGAAGAAGGTCGAGTAGACGCCGACCGCGACCGGCACGAGCGGGAAGGTTTCCTTGCCGTCCTTGATCACGGGCACGCCCGGATCGCCGCCGAACCACTGCATCGCCCAGGTCAGCACGTCCATCGAGACGAAGAAGAGCGGGATCGTCACCATCACGCCGATGATGTTGAAGGAGATATGGGCGTAGGCCGCGCGCTTGGCGTTCTTCGAGAGGTTGAGGGAGGCCATCCAGGAGGTGATGGTGGTGCCGAGATCGGCGCCGAGCGAGAAGGCGACGGCGGTCTTCCAGTCGAGGATGCCGGCGGCGCCGAGCCCCATGACGATGCCGATGGTGGCCGAGGAGGAGTGGATCATCGCGGTGATGCCGGCGGCGATCAGCACGCAGTAGATCAGGTTGAGATAGGTGTCGGCCCTGAGCGCCGAGATCACGCTCATCACCTCCGGCATGTTGCGCAGGGGGCGCAAGCCGCCGGTCATCAGGTTGAGGCCGTAGAAGATCAGCGCGAAGCCCATGCAGGCGAGCGCGATGTTCTTGACCTTGTCGGTCTTGGCGAAGATGTGCAGCAGGGCGAAGATGCCGGCGAGCAGCAGGCCGAGCGGCCCGAGCGGCAGCGCGATCAGGCCGTTGCCGAGCGTCGTCCCGATATTGGCGCCCATGATCACGCTGATCGCGGGCCTGAGGCCGATGACGCCGGCATTGACGAGGCCGACGACCATGACGGTCATGGCAGTCGAGGACTGGATCACGCCGGTGATGAAGGTGCCGGCGAGCACGCCCTTGGACGGGGTGCCGGCGATGCGCGCAAGCAGCGCCCGCATCTTGTTGACGGCGAGCGACTGGATGCCGTTGCTCATGAATTCGAGCCCGAGCATGAAGATGCCCAGGCCGCCGATAACCGGCACGATGACTTGCGAGAAGATGTCGATCTGCATCGGAGATTCCCGGCGCGGCCGGCGCTGACGCACCGGCGAGGCTTGCGGCGCGGCCGCCACCGTCCCGGCAGGGCCGGGCCGAGTACGGCCGCAGGTGAGGTCTCGATCGATCGCCTTCTTCTAGAGTTTCCCCTGCGACAGTGTTGTGACCGCCGGCGCGACGATATTCGTCGGCCGGTCGTCCGAAGCGGTGTTCCGATGGCTTTGCGTCAGCCCGCCAGCGCGACCCGGCCCACGGCCGCCACGGGCCCGTCGAAGACGCGGACGCAATCGCCCCCGGCCATGCCGGCGACCTGAAGTGCTGCCTCGGCCCCCGCGAAGATCTCGTTCTGCTCGCGATGGCCCTCCGGCGTCAGCAGGGCCGCGCCGATCGACAGCGTGAAGTCGATGACGACATTGCCGCGCGGCATCGGCCGGCACAGCAATTTGCGCGTGCCGGAGAGCATCGAGGCGAGATAGCCCTTGTCGCCGGGCATGCGCAGCAGCAGGGCGAAGGCCCCGGGGCCGGTCTGGTCGATGGCCAGTGCATCGGGGAAGAGCCGGCGCAGCCGCTCGCCGAAATGGCGGATCAGGTCGTCGCCCGCGCCCTGGCCATAGGTCTCGACGAGCGCCGCGAACCGATCGATGCCGAAGATCGCGAGGGCGAAGCGCTCGGGCTCGCGGCCGCGTTCGTGACGGAACTGCCTGAGCGCGTCGGTGAAGTTGCGGCGCGCCGCGAGGCCGGTCGATGCGTTCGCGCGTGCGAGCGCCGCGGTCTCGCTCCACAGGCCCTTCTCGGCCGTGACATCCTGCTTCGAGCCGAAGATGCGGGTCGGCCGGCCCTGCTCATGGCTGACGCCGACGATGAGGCGCATCCAGCGCTTCTCACCGCTCGCGGCCTTGATCCGGCAATCCAGCGCGAAGCCCTGGCCCGTGCCGATCGCCTTGCTGCGCAGCTGGTTCATCTCGCGGCGCGAGCGCTCCTCGTAGAGATCCAGCGTCGCGCTGCGGTAGATGGCGGAGCCGCGCTGCAGGCCGAACAGGTCGTAGACGCCGTCCGTCCAGCTCAGCGTTTCATTGGCGAGGTTGCATTCCCAGGCGCCGACGGCCGCGATTGCGACCGCGCGATCGTAGAGGGGCTGCGTCGCCGCGGTAAGCTGCTGGCTGTTCACGGTCCGCCTCCTGATTGCCTAAGGGCAAGCTAGAGCCGACCCGGTTAAGCGACCCTTGCGCAGCGCGGGAAAATCCGCCGCCTCACTCGCGCCGGAGCGCCTCGATCGGATCGAGCCTGGCCGCGCGCCTCGCCGGGTAGAAGCCGAAGAACACGCCGATCAGCCCGGAGACGCCGACCGCGATCAGGATGGTCTGGACCGAGATCACCGAGGGCCAGCCGGCGACATGGGCGATGGTCAGCGCCGCTGCGATGCCGAGACCGACGCCGACCGCGCCACCGATGGTCGCGAGCGTCGTCGCCTCGATCAGGAACTGGGTCAGCACGGCGCTCTGGCGAGCGCCGACCGCGAGCCGAAGCCCGATCTCGCGGGTGCGCTCGGTGACCGAGACCAGCATGATGTTCATGATGCCGATGCCGCCGACGAGGAGCGACACGGCGGCGACCGCCGCGAGCAGCCAGGAGAGCGTCGTCGCGGCGGCGGTCGCGGTATTGGCGATCTCGGTGAGGTTGCGGACGATGAAGTCGTCCTCCTGATCCTCCGTGAGGCGATGGCGCTGGCGCAGCAGGGCGGTGACCTCGGCGATGCCCGGCGTGATCGCTTCCTCGCTGGCGAACTTGACCATGATGCTCTGGACCGAGCGATCGCGGGCATAGTTGCGCCCGACGATGCGGCGCCTGCCGGTGTCGAGCGGTACGAAGATCACGTCGTCCTGATCCTGCCCCAGCGCCGACTGGCCCTTGGATGCCATCACGCCGATGACCTTGAAGGGCACGTTGCGGATGCGGAACTGCTGGTCGAGCGGGTTCTCCTCGCCGAAGAGGTTGCGCGCCACCGTCTGGCCGATCACCGCGACGATCTCGCCCTTGCGCAGTTCCTCGGGCTCGAACAGCCGCCCCGACCCGATCTCCCATTCGCGGGCGGCGAAGAAATCGAGATCGGTCGCGGTGATCTGCGTCGACCAGTTGGCGCCGGCATAGACGGCCTGGGCGCGGGTGATGAGGACGGGCGCCGCGGCCGTGACGTCCTCGACCTCCTTGAGGATCGCGGCGGCGTCCTCGTCGGTCAGCGTCGAGGAGGCGCCGGCGCCCAGCCTGACGCCGCCCTGCGTGACGTTGCCGGACTGGATGATGGCGAGATTGGCGCCGAGCGACTTGATCTGCCCGGTGACGCGCTCGCGGGCGCCGGCGCCGATCGCGACCATGGCGATGACGGCGGCGACGCCGATGATGATGCCGAGCATGGTCAGCGCCGAGCGCAGGGCGTTGGCACCGATGGCGGACAGCGCCGAGCGGATCGCTTCGGTCAGGCTCATGCCGCGACCTCCGGCAAGCCGATCCCGGCATCGAGCGCGGCCAGCGCGGCGCGGGCGTCGGCCGGCTCCTGCCTCACATCGCTGAGCAGGTGGCCGTCGCGGAAGCGGATCAGCCGGCGGGCATGGCGGGCGACCTCGGCATCATGGGTGACGAGGATGACGGTGACGCCCTCGCGGTTCAGATCCTGGAACAGCGCGAGGATTTCGAGCGCGGTGCGGCTGTCGAGCGCGCCGGTCGGCTCGTCGGCGAGCAGGAGGCGCGGTTCGTTGACCAGCGCGCGGGCGATGGCGACGCGCTGCTGCTGGCCGCCGGAGAGCTGCATCGGGCGGTGGTGGGCGCGCTCGGCGAGGCCGACGCGGGCGAGTGCGGCAAGCGCACGCCGCTTCCGCTCGGCGCGGGCGACGCCGGCATAGACCATCGGCAATTCGACATTGGTGCAGGCGTCGATGCGCGGCAGCAGGTTGAACTGCTGGAAGACGAAGCCGAGCTTGCGGTTGCGCAGCTCCGCGAGCCCGTCGCCGGACAAGGTCTCGACTGCGACGCCGTCGAGCACATAGTGCCCACCGCTCGGCCGGTCGAGGCAGCCGATCAGGTTCATGAAGGTCGATTTGCCCGAGCCTGATGGACCCATCACCGCGACGAGATCGCCGGCCTCGATCGCCAGCGAAACCCGGTCCAGCGCGGTGACGCGGCCGGAATCGAGATCGTAGACGCGGGAGAGGTCGCGGGTTTCGATCAGGGGCATGGCATGTATTCCGTCTTCCGAGACGAAGCCTCACCGTCATGCTCGCCCTTGTGGCGAGCGTCCACGTCTTGAACGCGACGTTTGACCAGCGAAGACGTGGATGGTCGGGACAAGCCCGACCATGACGGGAAGCGCGCGGACAGGTCTTGGTTCCTGACCATCAGAACAGCCGCGGCCCGCGAGCGCGGGGGGCGGTGGGTTCGGGCGCCGTCGTCAGGCGCGGGCCGCCGCCGGTCACGACCTGCGCGCCGTCCTTGACCTCGCCGCCGAGCAATTCCGTGAAGGCGCCGTCGGTCGGGCCGAGCATCACCGGGACGGGCTTGGGCTGGCCGGTTTCGTCGAGCACATAGATGCGTCCCGGCAAGCCCTGACGCGGTGCCCCGCGGCCCTCCTGCATGATCGCCTCGAACCTGGCGCGGCGCTCGGGGTCGAGCACGGCGCCGATCTTCGTGACGATCTCGTTGCGCGCCGTGCGGAAGGCGGCGCGCCGTTCCTCCGGTGACAAGCCCGCCATGGCCTCGCGATTGCCGCGGCGCTCCTTGAGAATTTCTCCGATCGCCTGTTTCTGCTCGGGCGTCGGCTGCAATTCGGTCTCGATCCGTTCGCGCAGGGCTGCAGCCGCTCGCGGCCCGCGTTCGCCGGCATCGGGAAGCGCGACCGGGCCGGTGCCCGCAGCGGCCGGTGCGCCAGCCGCGCCGGCCGGGCGGAAGCGCAGGGCGGCATTGGGCACGCGCAAGGCGTCCGGCCGGTCCTCGGTCACGACCTGGAGATTGGCGGTCATGCCGGGCAGGAGCGCCATGTCGCGGTTCTCGACGCGGATGATGCCGGTATAGGTGACGACGTTCTGGATGGTCTGCGCGCCGAGCCGGACCATCTCGACCCGGCCCTGGAAATTGCGGTTGGGATAGGCGTTGACGGTGAAGGAGACCGGCTGGCCGGGCTTCAGCCGGCCGACATCGGCCTCGTCGATATTGGCGTAGATGTCGATGGTGCGCAGGTCCTGCGCGATCTGGAACAGGGTCGGCGCCGAGAGCGAGGCGGCGACGGTCTGGCCGAGATCGACCTGGCGCTGGACCACGACGCCATCGACCGGCGAGCGGATCTGCGTGCGTTCGAGATCGATCAGGATGTCCCTCAGTTTGGCATCGCGGCCGGCGATCAGGGCCTGGGAAGACTGAACCTGCCCCTCGCCGAGCTGGATATCGGCATCGAGTCCCTTGAGCTCGGCACGGGCCGAGGCGAGCTGGGCCTCGTTCGAGGCGAGCGAGGCCGTCTGGACCTCGACCTGCGTGCGGGCCGTGTCGAGATTCTGCTGCGAGCCGGTGCTGCGGTTGAAGAGCTGGTCCTGCCGCTCGAAGGTGCGCTTGGCGTCGGCGAGCTGGGCGGAGGTGCGGGCGCGCTGGGCCTCGATATCGCGGATGAAGGAATCCGCCTTGATCCGCGCGGCGCGGGCGCGTTCGAGCTGGGCGGTCTTGACCACGAGATCGGCACGGGCCTGCTCGAGATCGGCCTGGGCGGCGTCGCGGCGCGTGCGGATCTGGTCGCTCTGCAGGCGGGCGACGACCTGGCCGGCCTTCACCTGCGAATTATAGTCGGCGAGAACCTCGACGATCTGGCCGGAGAGCTGCGAGCCGACGAGGACGGTGGTGACCGGGGTCAGCGTACCGGTGGCGCGCACGGCCGCCGTGATGCGCCCGCGATCGAGCGCTGCCGTGCGATAGGGCGGCTCATTGGCGTTGCCGCCGGCCGGGCGCAGAGCCCAGTAGCCGCCGGCCGCCGCGAGAACGATCAGCCCGGTTCCGATCAGCCATTTGCGCAAGGTCGTGTCCCCATCCCGCCCACGCCTGGGTACGGGCCATGGAGAGCTTGCCAGAAAGTGCGCCGTCCGGCGAGTTAACTTCCTGCAATCTTTGGCTTAGCCCCAGCTCAGGCGGTGCGCGAGCCTTGCGTGGCGGCGAGCAGGTCGCGCAGCGTCGTGATCGTCGAGGAATCGGCGACGCCGTCGACCTTGTCCGGGCGCCAGTGGCGCTGGAAGGCGGCGACGACCGCCTCCAGCTTCTCGTCGAAGACGCCGTCAACGGTGACGCCATAGCCCAGCATGGCGAACATCGCCTGCAAGGCCTCGACCGGCTGGCCGCTTTCGCCGCGGGCGAAGAAGCGCCCGCCGCGGATCGGGGCCGGTTCCGTCCACAGGCCGACGCCGGCCTCGGCGAAGCGCCGCCACGGGAACTTCTCACCGGGATCGATCTTGCGGCCCGGCGCGATGTCGGAATGGGCGAGCACCCGCTCGGGCGGGATCGACCAGCGCTCGCAGATGTCGCGGCAGAGGTTCAGCGTCGCGACAATCTGCTCCTCGGGATAATCGGGCAGGCCGCCGGGATGGCCGGGATTGGCGATCTCGATGCCGATCGAGCTTGAATTGATGTCTGTCTCTCCGGCCCAGTGCGAGGCGCCGGCATGCCAGGCGCGTCTGCCTTCCGGCACGAGCTGGAGCGTGTGGCCGTTCTCGAAGACGAAATAATGCGAGGAGACCTGCGCGACCGGGTTGCAGAGCCATTGCAGCGCTTCGCCCGCGACCGGCATGCCGGTGTAGTGAAGGATCAGCATGTCCGGCCGGCGGCCCGGCGTACCGTCCGCGTGCTTGCGCTCGCCGTGATTCGGCGAGGGGAAGATCTTGGCGGCGAAGCGGCTGTCGGGCTTGGCTGTGTCGGTCATGCGTCGGCCTTAGCGCATCGTGTGATCGTAATGGAACCGCATCGTCATCCCGGATCGGCGCCGCTTCGCGGCTTGTCCGGGACGACCCACATATTTTCCGAGAATTCCGAATTCAGGCAGGCTCGGGCGCGAGGCTGCGGTTCATGCCGCGTTCGCGCTGGATCATATCCCAGGCGGCGTTGATGGCGGCGATGCGGCGGGTCGCGATGGCGATCGCCTCTTCCGGCAGGCCGCGGGCGATCTCGCGGTCGGGATGGGTTTCGGCGACGAGGCGGCGGTAATGCCGCTTCAGCTCGGCGTTGTCCATCTCGCGGCTGGCGCCGAGCACGAGGTAGGGATCGTCCGGCCGGCGGGCATGGCGCGCCTCGATCCGGGCGAAATCATGATCGGCAATGCCGAAGATCCCGGCGACCGACTGGAGATAGGCGTGCTCGGCCTCGTGGATCGCGCCGTCGGCGGCGGCGATCAAGAAGAGGCCGTCGAGCACGTCCTCCAGCAGGGCGGGCTCGTCCTTGAAGGCGCCGGCGATCTGCGCCGCATAGGCCTCGAAGCCGGCGCTGGTCTGCTTGGCGAGATCGAACAGGGCCTCGATGCGCTGCTGCTGGTCGGGCGGGACCTCGACGATGCGGCGGAACGCGGTGATCTCGTCGCAGGTCACGACGCCGTCCGAGCGCGCCATCTTGGCGGCGAGCGCGACGAGGCCGGTGGTGAAGACCAGCTCGCGCGGCGCCGGGCCGAAGGGCGCGCCTTCGCGGTCGACCAGGACATGGCCGGCGAGCGCGCCGACGAGCGCGCCCAGCGGGCCGCCGATCACGAGCCCGAGCCCGCCGCCGCCCAGAGCGCCCCAGAAAGAGGAAGCCATCACAAAATCGATCCCGGTGAATCCGAATGCGCGATGATGGGAGAAGGGGGCCTGCCCGCGCAAGAGCGCCTGGTGCGACGGCCTGCCGCGCCAAAAAAGCACTTCCGGCTGCGAATGAGGCCGAAATGGGGCGGCTGATTCGCCTGCTTGATTCGCATCCGGAGGCGGGGAGCCGGCGAAGTTTTTTGAGTGAGCGAATACATATGAATACTGAATAGTTAAATATAGAATAAATTCCTGTTTACGCTGTTTCTGAGCGATTTCCTGCGGATCGTGTCAGATTATCAACACATTCGAGCATCAGTTGAGCGCCCCCATCGGCCAGTCATGGCTCAATGGGGTTTAATTCGACATGCGATATATCTGTGGTGGTCTCGCGGCTGCGTGCCTGATTAGCCTCTCCGGGGTTGCCTTGGCCGAGGATTTCGTCAACGCGGAAACGGACCCCAGAGCTATCGTCCTTCGCGACGCCGAGATCGCCCGTGCCAAGGCGGCCGAGAGCAAGGGCGAGGATATCCAGGCCGAGGCTCCCAAGGCGAAGTCCGGCAGCCGCGCGGCCAAGGCAGAAGCCGTCAAGATCGAAACCGACAAGACCGAGACCCGCGCCAGCCGCGCTCTGGCTGCTCCCGCCGGGGCTGAGGGCATCAAGGCGATCGTCGCCCGCCATGCCGCCGCCAACGGCGTGCCGTTCTCGCTGGCCGACGCGGTTGTCCGCGTGGAGAGCCGCTACAATCCCCGCGCCTCGCATGCCGGCAATTACGGCCTGATGCAGATCCGCCATCAGACGGCGCGCGGCATGGGCTATTCCGGCGGCGCCGGCGGGCTGCTCGATGCCGAGACCAATGCCCGCTACGGCATGAAATACCTGGCGCTGGCCTACAAGCTTGCGGGCGGCGACACCTGCCGCACCATCATGAAGTACCAGAGCGGCCATATGGCGACCCGAATGAGCGGCGCCAACCGCACCTATTGCGCCAAGGTGCGCACGATCACCGCCCGCAACTGACCTGATGCAGCCCGGTTTCGCTTGACGCCGGGCGCGCCAGCGCGCATCTCCCCTCGCCAGTCGGCCGGACGGCCGCTCTCGCTCGCGAGGGAGGAAAGTCCGGGCTCCACGGAAACACGGTGCCGGATAACGTCCGGCGGGGGCGACCCCAGGGAAAGCGCCACAGAGATCGAACCGCCCTGCGCTGGAGAGCTTCGGCTTTTCCGGCAGGGTAAGGGTGAAAAGGTGCGGTAAGAGCGCACCGCGGACCCGGCAACGGGGACGGCATGGCAAGCCCCACCGGGAGCAAAACCGAATAGGGACGATGCTGCCCGCGCAAGCGGGCAGGGGCAGGTTTCTGTGCCTTGTCGTCCGGGTTGGTTGCTCGAGGCGCGCAGCAATGTGCGTCCCAGAGGAATGGCCGTCACGTCGGGGGAGCGATCTCCCGGCCATCCAGAACCCGGCTTATAGGCCGACTGGCACCTTGCTTCCCGGCTTTTAGACAGAATTCCCATAAGCGCGTCATCCCGGGCGACCGCAGGGAGACCCGGGATCCATGCCTGAGCGCTTCCGAGGAAGCTTCAGGCATGGATCCCGGATCTTCGCTTCGCTGCGTCCGGGATGACGGCGTGTGCTTGTCGACGACGGGCCTCAGGCCACCGTCGTCTCGACCGGGATATTGCCCTTCGTCGCGTGCGAATAGGGGCAGACCACATGGGCCTTCTTCACGAGGTCCTCGACCGCGGCCTTGTCGAGGCCGGGCACCGAGACGGTCAGCTTGGCGGTGATGCCGAAACCCTGGCCGTCGTCGCGGGCGCCGATGCCGATATCGGCCGAGACCTTCGCGTCATCCGGAATCTTCACCTTCTCCTTGCCGGCGACGAACTTCAGCGCGCCGAGGAAGCAGGCCGAATAGCCCATCGCGAAAAGCTGCTCGGGATTGGTGCCTTCGCCGCCGCCGCCGCCGAGTTCCTTGGGCGTGTTCAGCACGAGCTTGACGTTGCCGGTATCGGTCGCGGCCTGGCCTTCGCGGCCGCCGGTGGCGGAGCCATGGGCGGTGTAGAGCGTCTTCATGATCGAGTCTCCTTGCTTGAGTGAAGCGATGCTTGCTATATAGATTGTGTGCAATTAGATCGTCAACAATTAATTTGAGCAAGGCTGAGAGCGGTTGATTGTGGGGCCGCTTTCGGCTTTCGGTGAAGCAAGGTGATCGGCGAGGGCGCTATGGCGAAGCAGGACAAGGCCGGGGACGGGATGCCGCGTCTGGAGCAGCAGCTCTGCTTCGCGATCTATCAGGTCGGCCATGCCTTCAACCGGGCCTATCGTCCGATCCTGGCCGCGCTTGGGCTGACCTATCCGCAATATCTCGTGATGCTCGTGCTCTGGGAGCAGGATGGGCTGACGGTGAAGGAGCTCGGCGAGCGTTTGATGCTGGATTCCGGCACGCTGACGCCGCTGCTGAAGCGGCTCGAAGCCTCCGGCCTGATCCGCCGCGAGCGCGACGCGCGCGACGAGCGGCAGGTGCGCATCCATCTCGCCGAGAAGGGCGAGGGGCTGCGCGGGCAGGGGCGCTGCGTGCAGGAGGCGATCGGACAGGCGCTCGGCGGGACGGCCGGCGAGGCGGGCCGGTTGCGCGACCAACTCGACCTCGTCCGCGATGCGCTGTTGACGTCGGCGCGCGAGGGCTGAGCCCGCGCCTTTTGCATTGGCTGCCACAGTAGTCATTCCGGGACTGTGCGTAGCGAAGAGCCCGGAATCCACGACCGGGTGAGCGACTTACAACGCGGCATCAAATGTCCCAGCTAGTCGTGGGTTCCGGGTTCGCGCCTGCGGCGCGCCCCGGAATGACAAGGGTGCGCGCCGTTCGTGCCGCTTCCGGGCCGTCATGCTTTGCGCTCACCAAAAAAGAACGGCGCGCTTTCATAAAATTTTTCACAGGGCCGAGGCGCTTTTCCGCCTGCGTATAGGGCCGGATGGCGCCGAATTGCGCGTGCTTACGGATACTTAACCTTAACGAGCTGTGATGGCGGAGAGTCCCCGCCGGTGCGTCGTTGCACCTGCGATTCCATTGACGCCCATATAGGCCCATGCTATCCCAAATCATCCCGTCGAAGCCGGCAGGCAAACCAAGGGTCAGGCTCCGTGTGCCGCGCGGAATTTGGCTTGCAGGCGTGCCTTGCCCGCTTCGACGGGAAGTCCTTTCGCCGCGGGCGCATCTGCGCCGCGACGCCTTGAAGAGCAGGCCGGGAGGCGGCGTTGACGGACCGCTTCGTCTCGAACTTCACGAACCGGCTCGACGCCAAGGGGCGTGTCTCCATCCCATCGAGCTTCCGGTCGGTCCTGGCGAAGGACGGCTACGAGGGGCTCTACGTCCATCAGGGCCTCGACCTGCCGGCGCTGGATGCCGGCGGCAATGCGCTGAGGGCCACGATCGACGACATCCTCGCGCGCTTCTCGCCGTTCTCGGACGAGTGGGAATTGCTCTCGACGGCGCTGAATGGCACCTCGGAGGTGCTGAAGATCGACACGGAGGGGCGGATGGTGCTGAGCGAGGCGCTGAAGGCGCATGCCGGCATCGGCGACGCCGTGACCTTCGTGGGGCACGGCCACAAGTTCCAGCTCTGGGAGCCGGAGCGGTTCCGCGCGCATCTCGAGGCGGCGCGGACGCGCCTGCGCGACGTGAAGCGCACGCTCGGCAGTTTGACCATTCCAACGGGAGGCTCGGGCACATGACGGACCATGGCGACCGTTCCGGCGGAGCCATTGGCGGACCGGTTCGTCATGTGCCCGTGTTGCTTGCCGCGGTGCTCGACGCGCTCGCGCCGCAGGCCGGCGGGCGCTATCTCGACGGCACATTCGGGGCAGGCGGCTATTCGCGGGCGATCCTCGATGCCGCGCCGGACGTGACCCTGCTCGGGCTCGACCGCGACCCCTCGGCGATCGCCGGCGGGGCCGATCTCGTGGCTGCGATGGCCGGGCGGCTGACGCTGTCCCAGGCCAATTTCGGCGAGCTCGCCGAGGAGGCCGAGCGCTTCAGGATGACGCCGCTCGACGGCGTCGTGCTCGATATTGGCGTCTCCTCGATGCAGATCGATCAGGCCGAGCGCGGCTTCTCGTTCCGTTTCGACGGGCCGCTCGACATGCGCATGAGCAGCAGCGGGCAGAGCGCCGCCGACCTCGTCAACGAGGCCGAGGAAGGGCTGCTCGCCAATATCTTCTACCACTACGGCGAGGAGCGCCGCTCGCGCGCCGTGGCGCGGGCCGTGATCGAGGCCCGTCGCAAGGCGCCGATCACGACCACCAAGCAACTCGCCGATCTCGTCGCCAGCATCGTGTGGGGCGAGCCCGGCGGGGCGCATCCTGCGACGCGCGTCTTCCAGGCGCTGCGCATCGCGGTCAATGACGAGCTCGGCGAATTGGTCAGGGCGCTGCACGCGGCCGAGACCGTGCTGAAGCCGGGCGGGCGGCTCGTCGTGGTGACGTTCCATTCCCTCGAAGACCGCATCGTCAAGCAGTTCTTCGCCGAGCGTTCCGGCCGGGTGCCGGCGGGCTCGCGCCATGCGCCGGCCGTGGCCGCCGCGCAGCCGACCTTCAGGCTGGTCGCGAAGGGCGCCGTCGCGCCGACCGAGGCCGAGATGCGGGCCAATCCGCGGGCGCGCTCGGCCAAGCTGCGCGCCGCCGAGCGTAACGACGCGCCGTCGCGCCGGGCCGATGCCGGGCTCGTCGCGCTCTCCACCGTCCCCGACCCGCAGCCGCGCCGGAGGCCCTGAGCGTGATCAAGCTCCTGCATGTCATCGCCATCGGCGCGCTGGTCTCCTCGGCGGTCTATGCCTATTCGATCAAATACGAGACGACGCTGGCGACCGAGCATCTCCAGAAGCTCAAGGGTAAGACCCAGCGCGAGCGCGACGCCATCGCCGTGCTCAAGGCCGAGTGGCAATTTCTCAACCGGCCTGACCGCGTCCAGATGCTGGCCGAGCGCCATCTCGACCTGCAGCCCTTCGTTGTGACGCAGGTGGTCAAGCCCTCCGACATCCCGAACCGCGGCCCGAAGGTCGATACCATCGGCCGCAAGCTCGAGGATCTGGGCTTGGGCCTGCCGACCGAGACACCGCGCAATACCAAGGCGGGCGCGACCACGCCGAGGCCGATGCCATGACCGAACCGACAGAAAACGAGGTTCCGATGGAGCAGCAGCACGAGGCCGCGGAGGGCGCGGTCAAGCGTGGGCGCCTGGCCTGGCTGCGCGACGTCTTCCGCATGAGCGGCGAGAAGAGCGAGCCGCGCGTCGGTCTCGTCATCCTCGGCTTCTCCGCCCTGTTCCTGGCGATCACCGGCCGGCTGGTCTATCTCGGCGTCGCGCCGAACGAGCAGGTCGGCCTGCGCCGCGCCACCTCCAACGCCATCTCGGCCGCCCGGCCCGATATCGTCGACCGCAACGGCGAGGTCATGGCGACCGATATCCGCACGGTCTCGGTCTTCGCCGAGCCGCGCCGCATCCTCGACAAGGACGAGGCGACCGAGCTGCTGACGGCGGTGCTGCCGGATCTCGACGCCAAGGACCTGCGCGACAAGCTCGGCACCAAGAAGGGCTTCGTCTGGGTCAAGCGCGAGATCACGCCGCGCCAGCAGGCGGAAGTGCACCGGCTCGGCATCCCCGGCGTCGGCTTCGTGCCGGAGAACAAGCGCGTCTATCCCAACGGCAATGCCGCCGCGCATGTGCTCGGCTTCGCCAATATCGACAATGTCGGCATCGCCGGCATCGAGAAATACATCGACTCGCAAGGATTGCAGGACCTGAACGGTGCCGGGCTGGCGACCGAGGCGTCCGACCTGAAGCCGGTCAAGCTGTCGATCGACCTGCGCGTCCAGCACCTGCTGCGCGACGAACTCTCCAAGGGGCTTGAACGCTTCAAGGCCATCGCCGCCGCCGGAGCGATCATGGACGTGAATACCGGCGAGGTGATCGCGCTGGTCTCGCTGCCCGATTTCGACCCCGGCAACCCGGTCGATGCGCTGGAGAAGGACCGGATCAACCGGATGAATGTCGGCGTCTACGAGATGGGCTCGACCTTCAAGGCGCTGACCATCGCGATGGCGCTCGATTCCGGCAAGGTCAACATCAATTCGAGCTTCTCGACCGCCGGCGGCATGATGCGGTTCGGCCGGCAGGTCATCAAGGAATACCATGGCACCGGCCGCACGCTGACTGTGCCGGAAGTCTTCCTGCATTCGTCGAACATGGGCTCGATCAAGATGGCGCTGGCCGTCGGCGTCGACGGCCACAAGGCCTTCCTCAGGAAGATGATGCAGCTCGACCGGATGACGACGGAGCTGCCGGAAAGCGCGGCCCCCATCGTCCCGCAGCGCTGGGGCGAGATCAACACCGCGACCATCGCCTTCGGCCATGGCCTCGCCGTCGCGCCGCTCCAGGCGCTGACGGCGGTGGCGGCGCTGGTCAATGGCGGCTATCTGATGAAGCCGACTTTCCTGAAGCGGACCGAGGAGGAGGCGCGGCAGGTCTCGACGCGTGTCATCAAGCCGGAGACCTCCGAGGCGATGCGCTACATCATGCGGCTCAACGGCGAGAAGGGCTCTGCCCGCAAGGCAAATATCGAAGGCTATTTCGTCGGCGGCAAGACCGGCACGGCCGAGAAGGTCATCAACGGCCGCTATGCCAAGAACAAGAACTTCACGACCTTCACGGCGATCGCCCCCTCCGACAAGCCGAAATACCTGTTCCTCGCGATCTATGACGAGCCGAAGGGCTATGCCGAGAGCGGCGGCTATTCGACGGCGGCCTGGAATGCCGGCGTCACCACGGGCAAGGTGATCGAGCGCGCCGCGCCGATCCTGGGGCTCAACCCGCGCTTCGACCCGCCGCCGTCGCCGTTCCCGCTGATGGCGCGGCTCGGCGCCTGGGGTTCGCGCTGATCTCGGCCTATAAGCGGAAGCCATGACGATGACCGGATACAGCCTCGGAGACCTCTTCCCCGAGATTTTCGATGCTGAGGCCGCCAGCCAGCAGGTGCATGGCGTCGCCTTCGACAGCCGCAAGGTGACCGGCGACGACGTCTTCGTCGCGCTCGCAGGCGCCAAGGCGGATGGCGCGCGCTTCATCATGGATGCGGTCGGGCATGGCGCGATCGCGATCGTCTCGGGGGGACCGCGACCGGCGGACCTGCCGGCCGGCGTCGCCTTCGCCCAGGTCGACGATCCCCGGCTCGCGCTGTCCCTGGCTGCGGCGAAGATCCATCCGCGCCAGCCGAAGACCATCGTCGCGGTGACCGGTACCAGCGGCAAATCCTCGGTTGCCGATTTCACCCGCCAGATCTTCCAGGCGCTCGGCCATGAGGCGGCGAGCGTCGGCACGATCGGCGTGGTGACGGCCAAGGGCGCCGATTACGGCTCGCTTACGACGCCGGACCCGCTTTCGCTGCACGCCTCGTTCGACAAGCTCGCGGGCGAGGGCATCACGCATCTCGCGATGGAGGCGTCCTCGCACGGGCTCGACCAGCGCCGCCTCGACGGCGTGCGCCTGAGTGCCGGCGCCTTCCTCAATCTCGGGCGCGACCATCTCGATTATCATCCGAGCGTCGAGGAATACCTCGCCGCGAAGCTGCGGCTCTGGGATCTCCTGCCGGCCGGCGCGCCGGTGGTGATCAACCGCGACGAGCCCTATGCGGAGGAGGCGGCGCAGGCTGCGGCCAAGGCCGGGCATCCGATCATCGGCATCGGCCGCAAGGGCGAGACGCTCACGCTGTTGCGCAACGAGCGCGATGGCTTCCTGCAGCGCCTGACCATCGGTTTCGACGGGCGCGAGTTGACCGTCGCGTTGCCGCTGGTAGGCGACTTCATGGCCGGCAACGCGCTGGTCGCGGCCGGACTCGCCATCGCGACCGGCGAGGACAAGGCTGCTTCCTTGCAGGCCATTTCCGGCCTCAAGGGGGTCTCGGGGCGGTTGGAGCGCATCGGCGAGGCCAATGGCGGGCTCGTCGTCGTCGACTTCGCCCACAAGCCCGATGCACTCGCCGCGGTACTGACCACCCTGCGTCCCTACACGACCGGGCGGCTGATCTGTCTTTTCGGCTGCGGCGGCGATCGCGACAAGGGCAAGCGGCCACTGATGGGCGCGATCGCAGCCGAGAAGGCCGATATCGCCATCGTCACCGACGACAATCCCCGCAGCGAGGACCCGGCGACGATCCGGGCCGAGATCATGGCCGCTTCGCCGAAGCTCAGCGAGATCGGCGGGCGCGAGGAAGCGATCCGCGCCGCGGTGAAGATGCTGAAACCGGGAGATTTGCTGGTCGTGGCCGGAAAAGGTCATGAAACCGGCCAGATCATCGGCGACCGGACGCTGCCTTTCTCGGATCAGGACGTGGTTCGCAAGGCGCTATCGGAGTTGAAATGATGGGCGGCCCGCTCTGGACCGGAGACAAGCTGATCGCGGCGCTGCGGGCGCAGGCCGAAGGCGCCGTGCCGCCGGTCGTGACCGGCGCCTCGATCGACACCCGCACGCTGGAGCCGGGCGACGTCTTCTTCGCCATCACCGGCGAGGCGCGCAACGGGCATGATTTCGTCAAGGGCGCGCTCGACAAGGGTGCGGCGCTCGCCGTGATCGACGAGGCCCATGCCGCTCAGTTCGAGGGCGCGGGGGCTCTCGCCGTCGTGCCGGACGTGCTGAAGGCGATGGAGCATGCCGGCACCGCGCGCCGTGCCGAGCTCAAGGCCGGCATCGTCGCGGTCACGGGCTCGGTCGGCAAGACCGGCACCAAGGAGGCTTTGCGCCTCGTGCTCTCGCGCCAGGGCAAGACCCATGCGCCGGTCGCCTCCTACAACAACCATTGGGGCGTGCCGCTGACGCTGGTGCGCACCCCCGCCGACGTCGCCTATGGCGTGTACGAGATCGGGATGAACAGCCCCGGCGAGATCGTGCCGCTGGCGCGGATGGTGCGCCCGCAGGTCGCCATCGTCACCACGATCCAGCCCGTGCATCTCGCCGCCTTCGCCTCGCTCGAAGGGATCGCCGAGGAAAAGGCGGGTGTCTACTGGGAGCTGGAAAAGGGCGGCACGGCGATCGTCAACGCCGATATCCCGCAATCCGAATTGCTGCGCGACATCGCCAGATCCGGCCCGGCCGGGCAGATCATCACCTTTGGCGAAAGCCCGGATGCCGATGTGAAGCTGATCTCCTGCGCACTGAAGCCCGACCTGTCGACGGTCGAGGCCCGCGTCTTCGGCGAGCCCGTGACCTATCGGCTGGGCAGTCCCGGCAAGCATATCGTGCTGAACTCGCTCGCCGTGCTCGCTGCCGTCCATGCACTCGGCGCCGATCTCGCGCTGGCCGCGTTGGCGCTGGGCGACCTCAAGCCGCCGGCCGGGCGCGGCGCGCGCCAGGTGCTGCAGGCACCGGGCGGCAGGATCACGCTGCTCGACGAAAGCTATAACGGCAATCCCGCCTCGATGCGTGCCGCGATCGAGAATCTCGGCCGTCTGCCGGTCGAGGGCCGTGGCCGGCGCATCGCCGTGCTCGGCGACATGCTGGAGCTCGGGGCGACCGGCCCAGAGCTGCATCGGGGCCTCGCCGAGCCGCTGGTTTCGAACGGGATCGACAAGGTCTTCACCTGCGGCCCGCTGATGAAAGGGCTCCATGAGAGCTTGCCTTCCGCCATGCGGGGGGCTTATGCCGCAACCGCGAGCGAGCTGGAGCCGCTCGTGCTCGATGCGATCCGCGGTGGCGACACCGTCACCGTCAAGGGATCGCTGGGCACGCGCATGGGGCCGATCGTCAAGGCGATCCTCGCGCGTTTTCCTGCCGTGCCTGCCGAAGACTGATTCACAAGAGAACCCGCAGCATGCTCGTCTGGCTCGCCGACTTCGCCGGCACCTTCCCGGTGCTGAACGTCTTCCGCTACATCACCTTCCGCGCAGGTGGGGCGACCGCGACGGCGCTGCTCTTCGTGTTCTTCTTCGGCCCCTCGGCCATCTCCTGGCTCCGGATCAAGCAGGGCAAGGGCCAGCCGATCCGCACCGACGGGCCGGAATCGCATCTTGCCAAGCGCGGCACGCCGACGATGGGCGGGCTGATGATCCTGACCGGATTGTTCGTCGCCGTGCTGCTCTGGGGCAACCTGCGCAACCCCTATGTCTGGATCGTGCTCGGCGTCACCGCGGCCTATGGCGCGATCGGCTTCTATGACGACTATCTCAAGGTCACCAAGCAGTCGCACAAGGGCTTCTCGGGCAAGGCGCGCATCTCGATCGAGATCGTGGTCGCGCTGATCGCCTGCTATTTCGTCATGCAGACGCAGCCGCCGGCGATCGGTTCGGGCTTCGCGATGCCCTTCCTCAAGGAAGCGATCATCCCGCTCGGCATCCTGTTCCCGCTGGTCACCGCCTTCGTCGTGGTCGGCGCCGGCAATTCGGTGAACCTGACCGACGGTCTGGACGGGCTCGCCATCGTGCCGGTGATGATCGCGGCCGGCACCTTCGGCTTCATCTCCTATCTCGTCGGCAACGCGATCTTCGCCAACTACCTGCAGATCCATCATATCCCCGGCGCTGGCGAACTCGCGGTGATCTGCGGCGCGGTGATCGGCGCCGGCCTCGGCTTCCTCTGGTTCAACGCACCGCCGGCCCAGATCTTCATGGGCGATACCGGCTCGCTCGGCTTAGGGGGCCTGCTCGGCACCATCGCGGTCGCGACCAAGCACGAGATCGTGCTGGCGATCGTCGGCGGTCTCTTCGTCGTCGAGGCGCTCTCGGTGATCATCCAGGTCTTCGTGTTCAAGCGCACCGGCAAGCGCGTCTTCCTGATGGCGCCGATCCACCACCATTTCGAGAAGCTGGGCTGGACCGAGCCGCAGGTCGTGATCCGCTTCTGGATCATCTCCGTCGTGCTGGCGCTGGTCGGCCTCGCCACGCTGAAGCTGCGCTGAGAGTGCACGCATGACGCCCGTCACCGTTTTCGCTGGGCGCAAGGTCGCCCTGTTCGGCCTCGGCGGCTCCGGGCTCGCCACGGCGCGTGCGCTCAAGGCCGGCGGTGCCGATGTCGCGGCCTGGGACGACAACGAGAAGAGCCGCGAGAAGGCTGCGGGCGAGGGCATCGCCGTCGTCGATCTCGCCAATGCCGACTGGTCGGGCTTCGCGGCCTTCGTGCTCTCGCCCGGTGTGCCGCTGACCCATCCCGAGCCGCACTGGACGGTCGGCAAGGCCAAGGCTGCCGGCGTCGCGATCATCGGCGATGTCGAATTGTTCTTCCTGGAGCGGGCGAAGATCGCGCCGGGCGCACCGGTCGTCTGCATCACCGGCACCAACGGCAAGTCGACCACCACCGCGCTGATCGCGCATGTGCTCCGGCAAGCCGGGCGCGACGTGCAGATGGGCGGCAATATCGGCACCGCCGTGCTGGCGCTGGAGCCGCCGGCCGCTAACCGCATCCATGTCATCGAGTGCTCGAGCTACCAGATCGACCTCGCGCCCTCGCTGGCTCCGACCGTCGGCATCCAGATGAACCTGACGCCGGATCATCTCGACCGGCACGGCTCGCTGGAGAACTATGCGGGAATCAAGGAGCGGCTGGTCGCGGCGGCCGATATCGCGGTGATCGGCGTCGATGACGAGGCTTCCAAGCAGATGGCGCGCCGCCGCGCCGCCGGAGGCCGCCCGCTGGTCAAGATCAGCGGCGAGCAGCCGCTCGACGAGGGCGTCTTCGCCGGGGTCACGGCCAATCAGGGCCGGCTCGACACGCGCATCGTCGAGGTCAAGGACGGCAAGCCGCGCGTCGTCGCCAATCTCGCCGGCATCGGTAGCCTACGCGGCTCGCATAATGCCCAGAACGCGGCGGCGGCCTTTGCCGCCTGCTCGGCTTTGGGCCTGACAGCTGAAGAGATCGCGGCCGGCTTCAAGAGCTATCCGGGCCTGGCGCACCGCATGGAGGAGCTCGGCCGGATCGGCCGCGTCGTCTTCATCAACGATTCCAAGGCGACCAATGCGGATTCGACCGAGAAGGCGCTGACCTCCTTCCACGGCATCTTCTGGATCCTCGGCGGCAAGGCCAAGGATGGCGGCATCGACAGCCTGCGCCGCTATTTCCCGAACATCGCCAAGGCCTATCTGATCGGCGCGGCGAGCGACCTCTTCGCCGCGACCTTCGACGATGACGGGCGCGTCACTTACGAGCGCAGCGTCACGCTCGACAAGGCCGTGACCGATGCGACGCGCGATGCGCTGGCGGCGCCGGGCGAGGGCGAGATCGCGGTGCTGCTCTCGCCGGCCTGTGCCTCCTTCGACCAGTTCCCGAATTTCGAGGTGCGCGGCGACACGTTCCGCAAGCTGGTCTCAGGATTGCCCGGCTTCGAGCCCTTCGGCGGGAAGCGCTAGTTTCAACCCCGCCGCGCCGCCTCGATCTTGGCGACGTCGATCTTCCGCATCGTCATCATCGCGGCGAAGGCGCGCTTGGCCTCCTCGCCGCCGGCGGAGAGCGCTTCGGTCAGCGCGCGCGGGGTGATCTGCCAGGACAGGCCCCATTTGTCCTTGCACCAGCCGCATTCGCTTTCTTGCCCGCCATTGCCGACGATGGCGTTCCAGTAGCGATCCGTCTCCTCCTGGTCCTCGGTAGCGATCTGGAAGGAGAAGGCTTCGCTGTGCTTGAACATCGGCCCGCCATTGAGGCCGAGGCAGGGGATGCCGAGAACGGTGAAGGTGACGGTCAGCGCGTCGCCGGCCTTGCCGGAGGGGAAATCGGTGGGAGCGCGGAAGACCTCCTTCACCGCGCTGTCCGGGAAGGTCTGCGCATAGAAGCGGGCGGCGGCCTCGGCATCCTTGTCGTACCACAGGCAGATCGTGTTCTTGGCGATGGCCATGATCAGTCCTTTCGCTGTCGAAACTGGTGCGGGTGCAACTCCTCCCATGAGGACGACAATATGTGTCACGAGCGGCCTCCACATTTGATCGGCAGCACGAGTCCGATTTGAGGCGCGGGATCGATCGAAGGGCTGGACCCGCTGCCAGCGTGCCGCCGGGCGCGATGTGCCACTGTGGATGGCAGGCTTTGACACCGCCGATCCAGCGCATCGGAATCAATCGGTTAACCATTCATTGACAGAGTGATTCGCCGGCGAGGTCGACCGATCTCCGCCTCCGAGCCCTCATCCTGAGGAGCGGGCTTTCGTCCGCGTCTCGAAGGATGGTCCAGCTGTCTCCAGAGCTTTCTGGAGCATCCTTCGAGACGCGATCCGTCGGATCGCTCCTCAGGATGAGGGCTCGCCTCAACTTGGCGAAATGCCGACCGATGGAGCCAAACAATGGTCTCGCGCGCGGAACCTTCTCTCAGCGGTCGCTGGTGGTGGTCGATCGATCGCCTCATCCTGACCGCGCTCGTCGCCCTGATGGTCTCGGGCGTCGTGCTGCTGATGGCAGGCGGGCCGCCGGTCGCGGAGCGGCTCGGCCTCTCGACCTTCCATTTCGTCAACCGGCAGGCCGCCTATCTCGGCGCTGCGATGGTGATCTTCCTCGGGGTGTCGCTGATGACGCCGCGCCAGGTGCGCCGCGCCGCGCTGCTGATCTATCTCGGTTCGCTCGCCATGGTGGTGGCGACGCTCTATTTCGGCGTCGAGGTGAAGGGCGCGAGACGCTGGCTGACTCTCGGGCCGTTGGGCTCGGTGCAGCCGTCCGAATTTCTGAAGCCGGCCTTCGTGGTGATGGCTGCCTGGGCCTTCGCCGAAGGCATGCGCCGGCCCGACCTTCCGGGCACGATCCTGGCGCTGCTGCTGCTGCCGGTCACCATCGTGCCGCTCGTCCTGCAGCCCGATTTCGGCCAGACCATGCTGGTCAGCCTGGTCTGGTGCGGCCTGTTCTTCGTCGCCGGCCTGCACTGGTTCTGGGTGGTCGGGCTGGGGGGCATTGGCGCCGTCGGCATCGTCGTCGCCTATGAACTGGTGCCGCACGTCCGCGCCCGCATCGAGCGCTTCATGGACAAGGGGTCGGGCGACTCGTTCCAGGTCGATACGGCGCTGGAGAGCTTCGCGCAGGGCGGCTGGCTCGGCAAAGGTCCGGGCGAGGGCACGGTGAAGCGCATCCTGCCCGACGCCCATACCGACTTCATCTTCGCGGTCACGGCCGAGGAGTTCGGCATCGTGGTCTGCATGCTGCTGGTCGCGCTCTTCGCGGTCATCGTGATCCGGGCGCTATTGGTGGCGCAGAAGGCGGAGGACCCGTTCGTCCGCCTCGCCGTCACCGGGCTCGCGCTGCTCTTCGGCATCCAGTCGGCGATCAACATGATGGTCAACCTGCACATGATGCCGGCCAAGGGCATGACGCTGCCCTTCATCTCCTATGGCGGCTCCTCGCTGCTCTCGCTCGCTGTCGGGATGGGCTTCCTGCTGGCGCTGACCCGGCGGCGGCCGCGCTCCGTCGATTTCGGGCGCTGAGCCGATGGCGACGGGCAAGCTGATCATGCTGGCGGCCGGGGGAACCGGCGGCCACCTCTTCCCGGCGGAGGCATTGAGCCACGCGCTCCACGCCAAGGGCATGCGTGTGGTGCTGATGACCGATACGCGTGCCGCCGAATATGCCGGCAGCTTTCCGGCCGAGGCGGTGCATGCCGTGCCGGCGGCGACGCCGTCAGGGCGCTCGCCGCTGCAGAAGGCGGCGGCGCTGTTCGCCATCGCCAAGGGCACGTTCGCGGCGCGGCGGATCATCCGGCAGGTGAAGCCGGACGTCGTCGTCGGCTTCGGCGGCTATCCGACCGTGCCGCCCGTTCTGGGCGCCTCGCTTGCGGGCGTGCGCACGCTGATCCACGAACAGAACGCCGTGATCGGCCGGGCCAACCGCTTCCTCGCCGGACGGGCCGATGTGATCGCGACCGGCTTCGCCAAGGTCGGCGGTCCGACGGAAGCGCAGCAGGCCAAGTGCCGCCATGTCGGCAATCCCGTGCGCCCCGCCGTGATAGAGGCTGCGGCCCATGATTATGACCCGCCGGGCGAGGGCAAGATCAGGCTGCTCGTCTTCGGCGGCAGCCAGGGCGCGCGCATCATGGCAGATATCGTGCCGCCAGCGATCCAGCTCCTGACCGAGGCCGAGCGGGCGCGCCTGACCATCGTCCAGCAGGCGCGACCTGAGGACGACGAGCGCGTGCGCGGCATCTACGAGACGCTCGGCGTCCCGGCGACGATCGCGCCCTTCTTCAAGGACCTGCCGGCGCAGATGGCGGCGGCACAGCTCGTCATCGCGCGCTCGGGCGCCTCGACGGTGGCGGAGCTCACCGTGATCGGCCGGCCGGCTTTGCTCGTGCCGTTGCCGGGCTCGCTCGACCAGGACCAGGCGGCCAATGCCGCCTTCCTCGAAGGCGTGGGTGGGGCGATCCGCATTCTCCAGCCCGAATTCACGCCGCGCCATCTTGCCGCCGAATTGTCGAAGCTGATCGCACAGCCCGCGCACTTGACGACGATGGCGGCAAACGCGAAGAGCGCCGGCATTCCCGACGCCGCCGACCGCCTCGCCGATCTCGTGATCGCCACGGCCCATACTCCGAACTGACAGGATTCCAGGACCATGAAGCTGCCGCCGAAGCTCGGCTCCATCCATTTCGTCGGCATCGGCGGCATCGGCATGTCCGGCATCGCCGAGGTACTGCACAATCTCGGCTACAAGGTGCAGGGCTCGGACGCCTCCGACGGCGCCAACGTCAAGCGCCTCGCCGACAAGGGCATCACCACCTTCGTCGGCCACAAGGCGGAGAATCTCGGCGAGGCCGAGGTCGTCGTGGTCTCGACCGCGATCAAGCGCGACAATCCGGAGCTGCTCGCCGCGCGCGAGCAGCGCCTGCCGGTGGTGCGCCGCGCCGAGATGCTGGCCGAGCTGATGCGCCTGAAGAGCTGCGTCGCCATCGCCGGCACCCATGGCAAGACGACCACGACCTCGCTGGTCGCGACGCTGCTGGAGAAGGGCGGGCTCGACCCGACCGTGATCAATGGCGGCATCATCAACGCCTATGGCACCAATGCCCGCATGGGCGAGAGCGACTGGATGGTGGTCGAGGCCGATGAATCGGACGGCACCTTCCTGAAGCTGCCGGCCGACGTCGCGATCGTCACCAATATCGACCCCGAGCATCTCGACCATTTCGGCACCTTCGACGCGATCAAGGCGGCCTTCCGCTCCTTCGTCGAGAACCTGCCCTTCTACGGCTTCGCCGTGATGTGCATCGACCATCCGACCGTGCAGGGCCTCGTCGGCCAGATCACCGACCGCCGCGTCGTCACCTATGGCGAGAACCCGCAGGCTGATTTCCGCCTGATCGATATCGATCTCTCGGGCGGGCAGGCGAAGTTCACGCTGCTGATCCGCGACCGCAAGACCGGCCGCGACGAGGTCATCCGCGATCTCATCATGCCGATGCCGGGCCATCACAACGCGCTGAACGCCACGGCGGCGATCGCGGTCGCCTATGATCTGGGCATCCCGGTCCAGCGCATCCGCGAGGCGCTGGCCGGCTTCGGCGGCGTCAAGCGCCGCTTCACCAAGACAGGCGAGTGGAACGGCGCGTTGATCTTCGACGATTACGGCCATCACCCGGTCGAGATCGCGGCCGTGCTCAAGGCCGCCCGCGCCTCGACCAAGAACAAGGTGATCGCGATCGTCCAGCCGCATCGCTATACCCGCCTGTCGAGCCTGTTCGACGATTTCGCCGCCTGCTTCAACGATGCCGATACGGTGATCGTGGCCGATACCTATGCGGCGGGCGAAGCGCCGATCGCAGGCGCCGACCGCGATTCGCTGGTCGCCGGGATCAAGGCGCGCGGTCATCGCCACGCGCTGCCCTTGGAGAGCTCCGACAAGCTCGCCGGGATGGTGGCGGAGCTGGCGGGGCCGGGCGACTATGTTGTGTTCCTCGGCGCCGGCAACATCACGCAATGGGCCTATGCGCTGCCGGGGGAACTGGCGGCGTTGAAGGGGTAAGCCGGAATCGCCGCAATTGCGCCGTCATGCTTGGGCTTGAGCGCTCGCATGACGGGCTGTTCCGTCCCGGACCATCATGTTCTAAAGCGACGCCATGCCCTTCGCAGACCTCTCCTCCGCTATCCGCGCCTCGGCTCCCGATCTGCGGGGCCGGCTCCTCGCCAATCAGGAGCTTTCGGGCCTGACCTGGTTTCGCGTCGGCGGCCCCGCGCAGATCCTGTTCACGCCGGCCGATGACGAGGATCTCGCCTACCTGCTGTCGAAGCTGCCGGAAGAGATTCCGGTCACGGTGATCGGGCTTGGCTCCAACCTGATCGTGCGCGATGGCGGCATTCCCGGTGTCGTGGTCCGGCTCGGCGGCAAGGCTTTCGGCGAGATCGCGCTGGAGAGCGGCGACCGGCTGCGTGCCGGCACGGCGGTGCCGGACGTGAAGGTTGCGCGCGCTGCGGCCGATGCCTCGCTCGACGGGCTCGCCTTCTATCGCGGCATTCCCGGCTCGATCGGCGGGGCGCTGCGTATGAATGCCGGCGCTCATGGCGGCGAGACGACCGATGTGCTGGTCTCGGTGCGGGGCGTCACCCGCAAGGGCGAGATCGTGACGCTCTCCCATGCCGAGATGGGCTTCACCTATCGCAACAGCGCGGCCTCGACCCGCGAGATCATCTTCACTTCCGCCCTGTTCCAGGGGCGGCCGGGCGACCAGGCGGAAATCCAGGCTGAGATGGACCGGGTCACGGCAGCCCGCGAGGCGGCGCAGCCGATCAAGGAGCGCACTGGCGGCTCGACCTTCAAGAACCCCGAAGGCGGCAAGGCCTGGAAGCTGATCGATGCCGCCGGCTGCCGCGGCCTGCGCGTCGGCGGGGCGCAGGTCTCGGAGATGCATTGCAACTTCCTGATCAATACCGGCGGCGCGACGGCCGCCGATGTCGAGGGGCTCGGCGAGGAGGTTCGCCGCCGGGTCAAGGACAACTCCGGCTTCGACTTGCAGTGGGAGATCAAGCGGCTCGGGGTTGCGGCGTAGCCGGGGCTGCCGAGGCGCGGCGGCGTGAGAGGATCATCCCGACGATCGTGGAGCCCAGCACGATCGCGATGCCGAGGAACTGAAGCGGGCTCAGCCATTCGCCCAGAAGCAGGGCGCCGAGGATCGTCGCCATGGTCGGGCTGAGCAGCCCGAGGAAGGCGACGCCGGCACCCAGTGTCGTGATGCCCCTGATCCAGAGCCAGTAGGTCAGGGCCGTGCCGATGAGCACGAGATAGGCGAATCCGAGCCCGTTCAGGGCGGTTGGCACCGGCGGCAAGCCTTCGACGAATAGGGCAATGGGCAGCAGGATCAGGCCGCCGAGCGTGAGCTGCCAGGCCGCGATCGCCAGCGGCGAACCCAGCTTGCCCCAGCGTTCGATCAGCACGGTCCCGGTCGCCATCGATGCCGCGCTTAGGAGCCCGGCGATGATGCCGATCGCATCGGGCTTGGCGTGGGGATCGAGCACCAAGAGCGCGACGCCGACGAGACCGGCGAGTGCAGCGAGGATCTGGCCGCGCCCCGGACGCCGGCGGAGCAGGGGCCAGGCGAGCAGGCCGACGATCAGGGGCTGGGTCGAGCCGACGGTCGCGGCAAGCCCGCCGGGCAGGCGCGCCGCGCTGACGAAGAGCAGGGCGAAGAAGATGCCGATATTGGCAAGGCCGAGCGCCGCCAGCGGGAGGAGCTTGTCGCGCGGCGGCAGGCCAGGGCCGAGCGCCATCAGCAGCAATCCGGCGGGGAGGGCCCGCAGCGCGCCGACGAGCAGCGGATGATCCACCGGCAGCGTCTGGGTGAAGATGATGTAGGTCGTGCCCCAGATGCAGGGCACGAGGATCGTGGTCAGCAAGGTCCGGTTCAGCGGCATCTTGGCCTCCGATCGCGCGTCGCGCTTGGCTCATGGCGGCGCGGCTGCTAGTTTGATTTGATATGAGATAATTCGATATCAAATTATCTGACGTGAAGTTATTTGGCAAGGAGCCGGAATGAGTCAGGAGCGAGCCGGCGTTCAGGGCGGTCCGATGGATTCGATCCTGGCGCAGTGGCGGCGGGAGCGGCCCGATCTCGACACCAGCGTCATGGCGGTCTGCGGCGATCTCTGGCGGGCGGCGGACCGGGTGCGCGAGGGGGTTTCCGCCAATCTCGCGGGGGACGATCTCGATCTCGCCGGCCATGACGTGCTGCTGACGCTTCGGCGCCAGGGCAGGGGGCGGGCGCTCTCGCCCTCCGAGCTTGCGGCAGACATGATGATCTCGACCTCGGCGATGACGAACCGGCTCGACCGCTTGCAGAAGCGCGGGCTGATCGAGCGGCAGCCCGATCCGGCCGATCGCCGGGCGCTGCGGATCGTGCTGACCGAGGCCGGTTTCGCGCTGGTGGACCGAATCGTCGTCAGCCATGTCGCGACCGAGGAGCGGCTGGTCAGCGCGCTTTCGGGGGAGGAGCGGGCGGAACTCAGGCGTCTGCTCGCAAAGATCGGCTAGCGGCTGATTCTCTCGGGACCCGCGTGGTCATCCGGGGCTTGACCCGGGATCCATGCCGGAGCGCTTCCGATCGAGCTTCAGGCATGGATCCCGGCTCTTCGCTTCGCTCCGGCCGGGATGATCCGCGTTTCCTTGAAAACACGCGTGCTCGGTCCCGCTGCGAACGGGTTCCGCAGGGCCTTGTCCCGAAACGCCGACGACGCCCCTTAACGCGGCGTTCGTCTTGGTTAACGCGCTGTTAACCAAGTTTAACGAGGTTGGACGCATCGCAGGAGCGAAGCGTCGATGACCAAACATGTTGCAGTGCTGATGGGCGGATGGTCCGTCGAGCGGGAGGTCAGCCTCAACAGCGGCGCGGCCTGCGCGCGGGCACTGGAAAGCGTCGGCTACCGCGTCACGCGCGTCGACGTGCAGCGCGACATCGCCGAGGTGCTGGCGAAGCTGAAGCCCGATGTCGCTTTCAACGCCCTGCATGGCCGCTTTGGCGAGGACGGCACGATTCAGGGCGTGCTGGAGATCCTGCGCATTCCCTACAGCCATTCCGGCGTGCTGGCCTCGGCGCTGGCGATCCGCAAGGACCGGGCGAAGACCGTGGTGAAGGCGGCCGGCGTGCCGGTCGCGCACGGCGTCAACGTCTCGCGATTCGCCGCCGCCAAGGCGCATGTCCTGCCGCCGCCCTACGTGCTCAAGCCGATCGACGAGGGCTCCTCCGTCGGCGTCGTCATCGTCAAGAAGGGCAGAGAGCATCCGCCGCAGGAAATCGCCCGGCCGGACTGGCCTTGCGGCGAGATGCTGCTGGCCGAAACCTTCATCGCCGGGCGCGAACTGACCTGCGCCGTGATGGGCGACCGCAGCCTCGGTGTGACCGAAATACAAGCCGCAACCGGTGAGTTTTACGACTACGACGCGAAGTACGCGAAAGGCGGCTCGATCCACATCTGTCCGGCTCAAATTTTACCGAAAATTTACCAGCAGATCGAAGAGTGTGCGTTAACGGCGCATCAAGCAATCGGATGCCGGGGCGTCAGCCGATCTGACTTCCGCTACCACGACGAGAGCGACACGCTCGTCTGGCTGGAGGTCAATACGCAGCCCGGGATGACCGAAACCAGCCTGGTGCCCGAGTTGGCTGCCCATGCGGGCCTGGATTTCGGTGAGCTCGTCAAATGGATGGTGGAGGACGCCTCCCTCGATCGGTGAAAGCGATGACGACGAAGACCGTTGCCATGCCCCGATTCGCGCCTGCCCGGCCGCTCTCCCGGCTGCCGGTGGCGCCTGCCGCCCCCCAGCTGCTGGTGGGTGAGCAGCGCCAGGGCCGCTGGATGCGCCGCTCGCGCCGCAGCGCGATCGCGGTGCCGCTGGCGCAGCGCCTGCCGCAGAGCCTCGGCACCTGGCTGGCGCTGGGCTTCCTGACGCTCAGCCTCGGCAGCGGCTTCGTGCTCGGCGGCCACTGGCAGACCATGCAGGACAATTACGGCGAGCCGCGCCACATGTTCGCGCGGGCGCTCGGCTTCGGCATCGACCGCGTCACCATCTCCGGCCTCTCGGGGTTGTCCGAGCAGGAGGTCCTGGTCGCGGCCGGCATCGATTCGAAGACCTCGCTGGTGTTCTTCGACGCCGACGAGGCCCGCAAGCAGCTCGAAGCGACACCGCTGATTCGCGAGGCCGCCGTCCGCAAGCTCTATCCGGGCGAGGTCTCGATCGCGCTGACCGAGCGCGAGCCCTATGCGCTCTGGCAGGTGAAGGGCGAGCTTTTCGTGATCGCGGCCGACGGCACGGTGATCGACAAGATGGACGATGGCCGCTTCGCCTATCTGCCGCTGGTCGTCGGCGCCGACGCCAACAACCGCGCCGCCGAATATCTGGCGATCCGCAGCAAGGCCGGCGCCTTCGCCCAGCATATCCGCGCAGCGACCCTGGTCTCCGGGCGTCGCTGGAACCTGAAACTCGACAACGGCATGGATGTGCGCTTGCCCGAGACCAAGCCGGAAGCCGCGGTGCAGCGCCTCGTGTCGCTGGAGAGCGATTATCGCATCCTCGAGAAGGATGTGCTCGCCATCGACCTGCGCCAGCCCGACCGGGTGACGATGCGGCTCTCGGAAGAGGCTGCCGCGGCCCGCGCCGACCAGCTCAAGAGCAAGGCCAAGAAGAAGGGAGGCGAGGCGTGAACCACGTCACCTCCCAGGGTCTGACTCCCCGCATGCGTCCGCTGTCGTCGCGCAAGAGCGCGACCTTGTCGATTCTCGACATCGGCACCAGCAAGGTCGTCTGCCTGATCGCCGAGCTCAGCCCGGCAGAGACCAACGAGCGGCTGCGCGGGCGCACCCATGTCGCCCGCATCATCGGCATCGGCCACCAGCGCTCGCTCGGCCTGAAGGGCGGCGCGATCGTCGATCTCGAAAGCGCCGAGCGCGCGATCCGTGCCGCTGTCGACGCGGCTGAGCGCATGGCGAAGGTCGAGGTCCAGTCGGTCATCGTCAACCTGACCGGCGGGCGCATCGGCTCGCAGCATTATGCGGCGAGCGTCGACCTGCGCTCCGGCTCGGTCGGCGACAGCGATGTGAAGCGCGTGCTCGCGACGGCCGCGACCCATGCGCTGCGCCCCGGCAAGGCCGTGCTTCATGCCCTGCCGACCGGCTATGCGCTGGACGGCGTGCCCGGCGTGCTCGATCCGCGCGGGCTGATCGGCGGCAAGCTCTCGGTCGACATGCATGTCGTCGCCAGCGAAGCGGCTGCGGCGCGCAACGTCATGCTCGCGGTCGAGCGCTGCCATCTCGAAGTCGAGGCGGTGGTCGCGACTCCCTATGCGTCCGGCCTCTCGGTCCTCGTCGACGACGAATCGGAGATGGGCGTCGTGCTCGTCGATCTCGGCGGCGGCTCGACCTCGCTCGGCGTCTTCTCGGGCGGGCATCTCGTCCATGCCGACGCGATCGCCGTCGGCGGCAACCACATCACCATGGACGTGGCGCGCGGCCTCTCGACCCGCGTCTCGGCGGCCGAGCGGCTGAAGACGCTGCATGGCTCCTGCATCTCCAGCGCCTCCGACGAGCGCGACATGATCGCGGTGCCGCAGGTCGACGACGACGAGCGCGACATGCCGAACCATCTCGCCAAGTCGCATCTGGTGCGGATCATCAAGCCGCGCGTCGAGGAGATCCTCGAACTGGTGCGCGACCGATTGAACAATGCCGGCTTCTCGGCCCAGGCCGGGCGGCGCGTCGTCCTCACCGGCGGCGCCTGCCAGCTCACCGGACTGCCGGAAGTGGCGCGGCGCATCCTCGGCGGCCAGGTCCGGACCGGCCGCCCGCTCGGGATCAAGGGCCTGCCGGAAGCGGGCAAGGGCCCGGCCTTCGCGGCGGCTGTTGGCCTGCTGGTCTACCCGCAGGTCGCCCATGTCGAGCATTTCGAGCCGCGCGCTGCCGGTGCGCGCCATTTCGCAACCGGGACGGACGGCTACTTCTCGCGTGTCGGTCGGTGGCTGAAAGACAGTTTCTAGTGAGTACGGCGCGTCCGGTGGACGGGCCACGGCGTCAAACGTAGCAATCGGGACGGCTCCCGCCAGGCGCCGGACAAAGGATCAAAAGAGGCAACCATGGCGATGAATCTGCAAGCCCCGGACATCCGGGAACTGAAGCCCCGGATCACGGTGTTCGGCGTCGGTGGCGCCGGTGGCAATGCGGTCAACAACATGATCGAAGCCGGTCTCGACGGCGTCGATTTCGTCGTCGCCAACACCGACGCGCAGGCTCTCGCCCTGTCGCGCGCCTCCCGCATCGTGCAGATGGGCCTGCAGGTCACCGAGGGTCTCGGCGCCGGCTCGCAGCCGGAAGTCGGCCGCGCGGCGGCCGAAGAGGTCATCGACGAGATCCGCGATCATCTGGCGGGCGCCCACATGGTTTTCATCACCGCCGGCATGGGCGGCGGCACCGGTACCGGTGCTGCTCCCGCGATTGCCCGGGTCGCCCGCGACATGGGCATCCTGACCGTCGGCGTCGTCACCAAGCCGTTCCAGTTCGAAGGCCAGCGCCGCATGCGCATGGCTGAAGCCGGCATCGGCGAACTGAACGAGGCGGTCGACACCCTGATCGTCATCCCGAACCAGAACCTGTTCCGCGTCGCCAACGAGACCACCGGCTTCGCCGACGCCTTCGGCATGGCCGACCAGGTGCTCTATTCGGGCGTCGCCTGCATCACCGACCTGATGGTCCGTCCCGGCCTGATCAATCTCGACTTCGCCGACGTGCGCGCCGTGATGCGCGGCATGGGCAAGGCGATGATGGGCACCGGCGAGGCGCAGGGCGAGAAGCGCGCGCTGACCGCGGCCCAGGCCGCGATCAACAACCCGCTGCTCGACGACGTCTCGATGAAGGGCGCGCGCGGCCTGCTGATCTCGATCACCGGCGGGCGCGACATGAAGCTCTATGAGGTCGACGAGGCCGCCACCCGCATCCGCGAGGAGGTCGATTCCGAGGCCAACATCATCGTCGGCGCCACCTTCGACGAATCGCTGGAAGGCACCGTGCGCGTCTCGGTCGTCGCGACCGGCATCGACAAGCCGATCTCGTCGCTGGTCGAGAACGACGACACCGAAGCCCGCATCGCCCAGGTCGCCGAGCGCCTGAAGGCGGAAGCCCGCCTGCGCAGCAACGCCGCCGTCGCCACCGCCCGCCCGGTCGCCCCGCCGGCGCCCGTGATCGAGACGGCCCGCGTCGCCCCGGTTCAGATTCCGGAGCCCGCTCCGATCGCCCAGGTCGCGCAGGACATCCGCATCGAGCCGGTGCAGCCGCGCCCGGTCATGGCCGCTGCGCCTGCGCCCGAGCCCGTCCACCATGCCGAGCCGCACCTGCATTTCGACGAGAGCTTCATCCCGCCGATGCCGGAGCGCGCCGTCGTTCGCCCGACCCGCATGCCGCGCGTCGAGGATCTGCCGGCTCCGGGCCAGGCCCAGCTCAACGCGCATCGCGGCGCCCAGCCCGCACCGCAGCCCCCGAGCGCCGTCGAGCAGAAGCGCATGTCGCTGATGCAGCGCCTCGCTTCGGTCGGCTTCGGTGGCCGCAAGGACGAGGAGGCCGAGCAGGCTCCCACCCCCGCGCCTGTCCGCCAGATGCCGCAGGCCCCGATGCCGCAGGCGGCTGCGCCGAGCGCCGCCCATGCCGAGTACATGCGCCGCCCGGCGCCGCAGCCGGCCTCGCGTCCGGCCCAGGGCCAGCTCGACCCGCATGGCCGCGCCGCGCCGACTCGCTCCAGCGAGGAAGACCATCTCGAGATCCCGGCCTTCCTCCGCCGCCAGGCGAACTGACCGGACCCGAGCCCCTCACGGCTTTGTAACAAGCCCGCCGCGGATCATCCGCGGCGGTTTTTTCGTCGTTAGAAAATGTTTATCTTTCAGCGCTTTATATGATCCGCTCCGCCTGAGCAGCGCTGTAACACAGCGAAAGAAAGCGTGATTTTGAGAGGCGGCTCCAAACGCTTATCTTGCGGCGCATCAGAACGACAGCGTCGCCGGGTTCGCTCCGGTGCCGGCCTTGGATAGACATCGTGATCCTGCCACCCCGCCAAGGCGGATGAGAGGCGATCCCGATGATCAGGATTGGATGACGGAATGAGCTTCGATCGGCAGACGACCCTGCGCGCAGCCGTGACCCTGACCGGGATCGGCGTCCATTCCGGAGCCCCCGCCAGCATCTGCCTCAAGCCCTCCAGCGCCAATTCCGGCGTCGTCTTCCTGCGCACGGGCATCGAGGGCATGCCGCCCCAGCTCATTCACGCCAAGCACACCAAGGTCAGCGCCACCGAGCTCTGCACCGTGATCGGCGATCGCGGCCCGGCCTCGGTCTCGACCATCGAGCACCTGATGTCGGCCTGCGCCGGCATGGGCCTCGACAACGTGCTGGTCGAGATCGACGGGCCGGAAATGCCGATCATGGACGGCAGCGCCCGCGAATTCGTCGCGGCCATCGAAGCGACCGGCATGACGACGCTCACCGCGCCGCGCCGTTATCTCAAGATTCTCCAGCCGGTCCGCATCGAGCAGGGCCGCGCCTTCGCCGAGCTTGCCCCGGCCGAGCAGGGCTTCCGGCTGGATGTCGAGATCGATTTCGACAGCGTCGTGATCGGCCGTCAGCGCAAGATCTTCGACCTCGACGCGCAAGGCTATGCCAGCGAGATCTCTAAGGCCCGTACCTTCGGCTTCATGCGCGATGTCGAGCAGCTCTGGAAGGCGGGCTTCGCCCAGGGCGCCTCGCTGGAGAACACCGTCGCCGTCGGCGAGGACAAGGTGATCAACCCCGAGGGCCTGCGCTATGGCGACGAGTTCGTGCGCCACAAGGTGCTCGACGCGATCGGCGATCTCGCGCTTGCCGGCTATCCGATCATCGGCGAGTTCCGCTCCTATTGCGGCGGCCACCGGATGAATGTCCAGATCCTCCAGGCGCTGTTCGCTGATCGCGCGAATTTCGCGATCGTCGAATCCCAGCCGGTCTTCGCGGCGCCGCGCGCCGTGCAGATGGCTGCTGGCGCTCCGGCCGCTTTCGCGCCGGATCTGCACTGAAGCACGGCGGAACGCTGCTTCGCCTTCCTATCGCCCGTTTTTTGTCCCAGATGCCGCGGCACTGCGGAAACACGTCATAACCGATTTTCGGCAGTGGCGCGGGGGAAGCGTCTGAGGTAAGGCATGCTTCCCGGAAGCTGGATCGCCATGCGTCCTACCAGACGCAAAGCGGCGACCCGGTTCCTGGTTTCAGCATCGGATTGTTCCGACGAGTGGCTTCCACTTTTCGGTCCGATGCCTGAGGGACGATCGAAAGAGGACGGACGACGTGAGCGTGACGCGGCAAAGCCTTCCGGCAATCCATCGTGGTCTTTCGGCGCGCAGGGGCCTCGCCCTCGCGCTGGGCGCCGCCATGCTGCTCGGCGGCTGCGATACCCTGTCCTCGCTCAACCCCTTCGACAAGCCCGAGGTCTACAAGCCGGACCTGACGCCGCCGACGCCGGCCGACAAGCTCTATAACGAGGGCCTCGCCCGTCTGCAGAGCGGCGACAGCGAAGGTGCCTCGAAGAAGTTCGAGGATATCGACAAGACCGCGCCGTTCTCGCCCTATGCCCGCAAGGGCCTGCTGATGACGGCCTATACCAATTTCCAGGCGTCGAAATGGGAAGAGGCGATCACCGCCTCCAAGCGCTTCATCGCGCAGAACCCGGCGAGCCCCGACGCGGCCTACGCCCAGTACATCCTGGCCATGTCCTATTATAACCAGATTCCGGACGCGACCCGCGATCAGGAGCGGACGGCCCAGGCGATCCAGGCGCTGGAGCAGCTCGTCGCCAATTATCCGAAGTCGGAATACGTGCTCGACGCCAAGGAGAAGCTCCTGGTGGCGCGCGACCAGCTCGCCGGCAAGGAGATGAATGTCGGGCGCTACTATCTCGAGAAGCGCAATTATACCGGCGCGGTGAACCGCTTCCGCGAAGTCATCATCAAGTACCAGACCACGCGCCATGTCGAGGAGGCGCTGATGCGCCTGACCGAGGTCTATATGGCGATGGGCATCACCAACGAGGCGCAGACGGCGGCCGCCGTCCTCGGGCACAATTTCCCGGACAGCCCGTGGTACAAGGATGCCTATGCCCTGCTGCAGAGCGGTGGCCTGGAGCCGCGCGAGGATCGCGGTTCCTACATCAGCCGCGCCTTCCAGGGTTTCACGCGCACGGTCGGCGGCCTCGTCGGGATCAACCGCTTCTGACGGGATGGGACGCCCCTTGCATGATGGGCCACGGGCGATCCTGCCACATCCGAAAACGGGGTTGAGCGCCGATGCTGGCGCAGCTCTCGATTCGCGACATCGTCCTGATCGACCGGCTCGATCTCGGCTTCCATGAGGGGCTGAGCGTCCTGACCGGCGAGACAGGCGCCGGCAAGTCGATCCTGCTCGATGGCTTCGCGCTGGCGCTCGGCGGGCGCGGCGACGGTTCGCTCGTGCGTCATGGCGAGGCGCAAGGCCAGGTCAGCGCCGTCTTCGACCTGCCTTTGACGCATCCGGCGCGCAAGCTCGCCCAGGCGCAGGAGATCGATACCGACGGCGATCTCATCCTGCGCCGCGTGCAATATGCCGACGGACGCACCCGGGCCTTCATCAACGATCAGCCGGTCTCGGTGCAGATCCTGCGCATGGTGGGCGCGGCGATCGTCGAGATTCACGGCCAGCATGACGACCGCGCCCTGACCGATCCGGCGCAGCATCGCACGATCCTCGATGGCTTCGGCGCGCTGGAGGCGCAGGCCGAGGCAGTCGCGGGAGCGAGCGAGACGCTGAAGCGGGCGCGGCAGGCCCTGCAATCGCAGCGCCTGCGCGTCGAAGCGGCGCGCAAGGAAGCGGATTTCCTGCGCCATGCCGTCGAGGAACTCGGCAAGCTCGCGCCACAGACCGGCGAGGAGGATGCACTCGCTGCCACCCGCCAGGGCATGATGCAGGCGGAGAAGGTCGCCCGCGACCTCAACGAGGCCTATGAGGCCGTCGGCGGCCAGTCCTCTGCCATTCCGACGCTTGCTGCCGTGCTGCGCCGGCTGGAGCGCCGGGCCGGCCAGGCGCCGGAGCTGGTCGATCCTTCGATCGCGGCGCTCAATACCGCGATCGTCGCGCTGGAGGAGGCCGGTGAGGCGCTCGCCGCCGCGACGCGCGCAGCCGAATACGATCCGCGCGAGCAGGAGCGCATCGAGGAGCGGCTGTTTGCGCTCCGGGCGGCCGGACGCAAATACGACGTGCCCGTCGATGGTCTGTCGGTCCTTGCTGCGACGATGGCGAGCGACCTGACTGCACTGGACGAGAGCGAATCGTCACTGTCGCGCCTCGAAGCGGAGCTGAGCGAGGCCGAAGCAGCCTTCGTCGCGCTGGCAGAGGCCCTCTCCCAGGCACGGCAGGGGGCTGCGGCGCGGCTCGACGCGGCCGTGAAGGCCGAATTGCCGCCGCTCAAGCTGGAGCGGGCGCGCTTCATCACCCGCATCGACAGCGACGAGAACGCGCGCGGGCCTGAGGGCTTCGACAAGGTCGAGTTCTGGGTCGAGACCAATCCGGGCACGCGGCCGGGGCCGATGATGAAGGTCGCCTCCGGCGGCGAGCTTTCGCGCTTCATGCTGGCTCTGAAGGTGGTGCTGGCGGAACGCGGCTCTGCTCCGACGCTGGTCTTCGACGAGATCGATACCGGCGTCGGCGGCGCGGTGGCCGACGCGATCGGCGAGCGGCTGGCGCGGCTTGCCGGCCAGGTCCAGGTGATCTCGGTGACGCATGCGCCGCAGGTCGCGGCCAAGGCCGCGCAGCATTTCCTGATCGCCAAATCGGCGGCCGGGGAGGGCGAGGCCTCGCGCACCGTGACGCGGGTCACGGCGCTGGAGGACCAGGCGCGGCGCGAGGAGATCGCGCGGATGCTGGCCGGCGCCTCGATCACCGAGGAGGCCCGCGCCGCGGCCGGGCGCCTGCTGCAGGCGGCGGGCCTGCGCGGCTGAGGCTGTCAGGCCGGCTGCAATTCGTAGCCCGCACCCTTCTTCACGACCCGCTTGAAGCCCTCGACATGGCCGCCCGAGACGAGCCAGTTCTCGTGCGCGGCGCGTTCCAGGATGCCGCGGCGGGAGGCGAGCGCCGTCGCTGCGTCGAAATCATAGACGAAGCCGATATCCGGGTCCGAGGCCTGGAGGTCGGAGAGATGCAGCGCATCGCCCCAGAGCAGCAGGCTCTCGTTCCCGCCCTCGATCAGATAGCCGCTATGGCCGAAGGTGTGCCCGGGCAGCGGGATCAGCGTGATGCCGGGCCGGGCCTCGCCGGCCGGAACGGCACGGATGCGCCCGGCATAAAGCTTCTTCAGGGTCGCCGTGATGGCGAAGGCGCCCTGCTTCTTCTCGGGCACCCGCGCGCGATTGGCCTCGTTGCCGTAGAAGCCGAAATCGGCCTCGGGCACGATGATCTCGGCATTCGGGAAAAACGGCCGGTCGCCGTCGAAGAGGCCGAGCGCGTGATCGCCGTGCAAATGCGTGATCAGGACGCGGACGACGTTCTCGGGTGCGATCCCCGCAGCCGCCATGGCCGCGGGGGCATGGCCCATCGCCGCACCCCAGGAGGGGCCGGTGCCGGCATCGATCAGCGTGATCCCGTCCGGCCCCTTCAGCGCGAAGCAGTTGACGACGATGCTGATCTTCGGCTTGCCCCAGCGCGCGACCACCTCGTCGCGAGCGGCCTCGCCATCAGCATGGATGAGGACATCGAGCGGTGCCTCGAACACGCCGTCATGAAGTACCGAGACTTCGTAGGAGCCGATGCGACGGGACTGCTGGACCATGGCTGTTCTCCGCTTCGGCGTCGCGCATGTCTGGTGAGGTCGGGAAGCTAGTCGGGTGGTCAGCTTGCCGGCAAGGCGCGTCCGGCCGGGCCCAGCCCTGCGCGGGGCGCGGGAATGCCGCATTTCCTTTTGTGTCGCTTTGCTTTATGAGCCGCTGTCATCCGATGGTGCAGCATGCCCGTTAGATCGCCATACGTCCTTCGGGACGACGGGGGGCGATCTAGCTCTTTGTTTTGGCATCGGATTTGCCGAGAAGCGCATTCCGCCTTTCGGTCCGATGCTCTAGTGCCGCCTGAACCCATCGTCACGCTTTCGCGCCGTTCCTTCGTCGGCGCCGCAACCCTTAGGCCTTTATCGTATGTCCTTTTCCCTCACGAGCCCGCCGCTCGCGCGCGCGCTCGCCGATCGCAATTACTCCGACCCGACGCCGGTCCAGAGCGCCGTCATCGAAGACGCCGCCCGCGGGCGCGACCTACTGGTCTCCTCGCAGACCGGCTCCGGCAAGACCATCGCCTACGGCCTCGCCATTGGCGAGACCCTGCTGGGCACCGCCGAGAAGCTCGGCCCTGCGGCCGAGCCGCTCGCCCTGATCATCGCGCCGACGCGCGAACTCGCCCTGCAGGTGCAGCGCGAGCTCGCCTGGCTCTACGCTCAGACCGGGGCGCGGGTGATCTCCTGCGTCGGCGGCATGGACCCGCGCCGCGAGGCGATGCTGCTCGACGAGGGCGCGCATATCGTCGTCGGCACGCCGGGCCGCCTGCGCGACCATATCGAGCGCCGCCGCCTCGATGTCTCCGCGCTGAAGGCCGTCGTGCTCGACGAGGCCGACGAGATGCTCGACCTCGGCTTCCGCGACGATCTCGAATACATCCTGAAGACCACGCCGGCGGAGCGCCGCAGCCTGCTGTTCTCGGCGACCTTCCCGAAGGCGATCGTCCAGCTCGCCCAGAGCTATCAGCGCGATGCGCTGCGCATCGAGGTGGAAGCGACGCGGCGCGGCCATGCCGATATCGCCTACAAGGCCGTGCGCGTCTTCCCGAAGGAGGCCGAACTCGCCGTCGTCAACCTGCTGCGCTTCCATAATGCGCCGGTGGCGCTGGTCTTCTGCAACACCCGCAACGCCGTGCGCCATCTCGAGGCGATCCTGCTGGAGCGCGGTTTCACCTCCGTCGCGCTGTCGGGTGAGCTTGGCCAGAACGAGCGCAACGCGGCACTGCAGGCGCTGCGTGACGGCCGGGCACGGGTCTGCGTTGCGACCGATGTCGCGGCGCGCGGCATCGACCTGCCGGGTCTCGACCTCGTCATCCATGCCGAGTTGCCGAACGATTCCGAGGTGATGCAGCATCGCTCGGGCCGCACGGGCCGCGCCGGCAACAAGGGCACGAGCGTCCTGCTGGTGCCGCAGTCGCGCCGCCGCAAGGCCGAGCGCCTGCTGATGGAAGGCAAGGTCGAGGCCGAGTGGATCGGCCCGCCGACGGCGGAGGAAATTCTCGTCCTCGACCAGGAGCGCCTGCTCTCCGATCCGCTGCTGAGCGGCGACGGCTCCGAGGACGATGCCGGCATGATCGATGCGCTGATGGCGGGCCGTGAGGCGCGCGACATCGCGGCTGCTTTGGTCCGGCTTTACCGCACCCGCCTGCCGGCAGCGGAAGAGGTCGGCGACCCCGGCTTCGGCCGCGACGAGCGCCGCCCGGTCCGTACGAACGAGGATTACCCCGCGAAGCGCCCGTTCGGTGCCGGGCGCGAGCAGGGCGAGGACGGCGAGCGCGCGCGCAAGCCCGCCGGGCCGCGCGGCGACACCGTCTGGTTCCGGCTCGATATCGGCCGCAAGCAGGGCGCCGATCCGCGCCAGCTCCTGCCGATGCTGTGCCGCCGTGGCCGGATCACGCGCGACGAGGTCGGCGCGATCCGCATCTTCGACCGTGAGACCAAGGTCGAGATCGATGCCGACGTGGCCGATCGCTTCTACGATTCGGTCCGTATCCCGGATCGCGACAAGATCGTGATCGAGCCGACGACCGAGGCCGAGCGCCGCCCGGCCAAGGCTTTCGGGGACAAGGCCGAGCGCCCGGCCGCGCCGCGGAAGAGCTGGGGCGACGAGCCGGCTGGCGAGGACAGGCCGCAGCGGCCGCGATTCGAGCCCCGGGATGCGAATCAACGCGCACCGCGGAGCGATGACCGCCAGCCTTATCGCGCCGACAGCAGGCCGCCGCGCGACGACGCGCGCCCGCCCCGCCGCGACGACGGCAAGCCCGGTGGGGGCGGCTCCAAGAAGCCATATGAGGGCAAGGGCAAGCCCTTCGCCGGCAAGCCTTTCGCCGGCAAGCCCGAAGGCGGGCGCCCGGCCGGGGCTAAGCCCTTCGGCAAGGGCAAACCGCGCGGCGGCCCTCGCGGCTGAGATTCAGCATCAAACAAAAGCGCCGTCATCCCGGGTCAAGCCCGGGATGACGGCGCTATTTCTTTGAGGGGTAGCGCGCTTAAAGCGCCGTTGCCGTCGGGCGGTCGCCCCCCGTCCTCCTTCCTCAGCGCAGGCCGAGGAAGGACAGGATGGCGAGCACGACCACGACGAGGCCGACGAGATAAATGATGTTGTTCATGAAAAGCCCCCTGACGGAATGGAGCCTTGCGGCTCGATCTGGCAGGGGGTGAACCCATTTTGGGGACCAAGGTTCCCGTTTGGGCTCGCCGGCCTCAGCCGACGAGCTTGCGGTAGAGATGCCAGGTGGCGTGGCCGAGCACCGGCATGATCACGATCAGGCCGACCAGCATCGGCAGGCAGCCGAGCACGAGCAAGCCCGTCACCATCAGACCCCAGTACATCATGACGCGCGGATTGGCCTCGACGGCAGCGATCGAGGTGCGGATCGCCGTGGGCGCATCGACATGCCGGTCGATGATCAGCGGAAAAGACACGACCGAGATCGAGAAGGCGAGGATCGCCAGCAGCAGGCCGATCGCATTGCCGATCACCATCATGATCCAGCCATCGGCGGTGGTGAACACCGCCCGCAGGAAATCGGGGGTCGAGACGTCAGCCGGCAGGCCGAGCAGGCCGCGATAGAGGAACCAGGCGCTGAAAAGCCAGGCGAGGAAGATTCCGGTCAACATGGCGCCGAGCAGGGCGATCTGACCGATCGAGCGCGAGCGCAGCACCGCGAAGGCGTGAACCCAGGACGTATCCATGCCCTTCTCCCGCCGCCGGCTGATCTCATAGAGGCCGATCGCAGCGAAGGGGCCGAGCAATGCGAAGCCCGAGAGCAGCGGGAAGAGCAGCGGGAAGATATTGTAGCTCACCGTGAGCTGCGCCAGCATGATGCCGGCGATTGGGTAGATCAGCGCGATGAAGGCGAGGTGGCTCGGCTGGGCCTTGAAATCCTCCCAGCCGCGCTGCAACGCTTCGCTCAGGTCCCGCGTGGTGATGGTCCTGACCCGCGGTTGCGAGAGCGAAACAATGTCATGGACAGTGCCGTCGAGATTGGCCATGGCGTAACTCCCGGTTCCGGCCCGGTTCGCCATATGGCTGTCGACGTGAATCTTGGCGTCAACGGCCTGCGGCGTCGAGCTTCCAATTCCCAGCTCGGGAATTATACGCGTGAATGTCTGGTTTGTCGCAGGCTTTCGGAGCGGCGTAGCCTTGCATTCGTCGCAAAGGCTGCTGCCCTTTCTCGTCGCGATCATCTCGCCTAATGCTGTGGCATGAGCGACGCCGAAGATTCCGCCCCCTCCGAAACGCCCATCGCCGCGCTGACGCCGCGCAAGGCGAAGGCCGAGCACAAGCTGCTCGCGGCCGAGGTGCAGGCCGCCAACGACGCCTATTTCCAGGACGACCAGCCCATCATGGACGACGCGGCCTATGACGCGAAGCGTCGCCGGCTCGTCGCGCTGGAAGAGGCCTTTCCGGCGCTGAAGCAGGAGAGCGACGTCAGCGCCAAGGTCGGCGCCAAGCCCTCCGGCAAATTCGCCAAGATCCGGCATCGCGTGCCGATGCTCTCGCTCGACAACGCTTTCTCCGACGAGGCCGTCGCGGAATTCGTGGGGCGGGTCTACCGCTTCCTCGGCCGCAAGGAGGAGGACGGCATCGCCTTCACGGCCGAGCCGAAGATCGACGGGCTCTCGCTCTCCTTGCGCTATGAGAAGGGCGAGCTGGTCGCGGCCGCGACGCGTGGCGACGGCGAAGAGGGCGAGGACGTCACGCTCAACGCCCGCACGATCTCCGAGATCCCCAAGACGCTCGCCGGGCCGGATGTACCCGAGATCGCCGAGGTGCGCGGCGAGGTCTATCTGGGACACGCCGATTTCGCCGGGATCAACGAGCGCCAGCGCGAGAAGGGGCTGCCGGAATTCGCCAATCCGCGCAATGCCGCGGCCGGTTCGCTGCGCCAGCTCGACGTCAGCGTCACCGCCGCGCGACCCTTGCGCTTCTTCGCCTATGCCTGGGGCGAGATGCCGGTGCTGCCCGCTCCGACGCAGTTTGGCGTGGTCGAAGCGTTCCGGCGCTGGGGCTTTCGCACCAACCCGCTGATGAAGCGCTGCGAGAGCGTTGCGGAGCTGATCGCGCAATACCGGTTGATCGAGAGCCAGCGCGCGACGCTCGGCTACGATATCGACGGCGTGGTCTACAAGGTCGACGATCTCGCCTTGCAGGCCAGGCTCGGCTTCGTCTCGCGGGCGCCGCGCTGGGCGATCGCGCATAAATTCCCGGCCGAGCTGGCGACCACCGTCCTTGAAGCGATCGACATCCAGGTTGGGCGCACCGGCGCGCTTTCGCCGGTGGCGCGCCTGAAGCCGGTGACGGTCGGCGGCGTCGTCGTCACCAACGCGACGCTGCATAACGAGGATTATATCCGCGGCTTCGATTCCAAAGGGCTGCCGATCCGCGACGGCACCGATATCCGCATCGGCGACACGGTGACGGTGAAGCGCGCGGGCGATGTCATCCCGCGCGTCGAGGCCGTCGATCTCGCCAAGCGCCCAGCGTGTTCCAAGCCCTATGAATTCCCCACGCTCTGCCCGGCCTGCGGCAGCCACGCGACGCGCGAGCTCAACCCGCGGACCGGGAAGGAGGATGCCATTCGCCGTTGCACCGGCGGCCTGATCTGCCCGGCGCAGGCGGTCGAGCGGCTCAAGCATTTCGTCTCGCGCGACGCGCTGGATATCGACGGGCTCGGCGACAAGCAGATCGAGTTCTTCCATGGCGATCCCGAGCTGCCGGTCAGGGAGCCGGCCGACATCTTCACGCTGGCGACGCGGGACGCAGCGAACCTGAAGAAGCTCAAGGACAAGGAAGGTTTCGGCGCCGTCAGCGCCAAGAAGCTGTTCGATGCGATCGAGGACCGGCGCACGCCGCCGCTCAACCGCTTCATCTTCGGGCTCGGTATCCGCCATATCGGCGAAACGACGGCGCGGCTGCTGGCGCGGCATTACGGGTCGTTCGAGGCATTGAGGGCCGCCGGCATCGCTGCCGCCGACGAAGCCTCGCCGGAGCGGCAGGAACTCGACGCCATCGACAGCGTCGGACCGACGGTGGTCGAGGCGCTCATCGAATTCTTCGGCGAGCCGCATAACGAGGAACTGCTCGACCGCCTGCTGGCGCAGGTTTCGCCGCAGCCTTTGGAGGCTGTCGCCTCGGCCAGCCCCGTCGCCGGCAAGATCGTGGTCTTTACCGGCGCGCTCGAGCGGATGACCCGCGACGAGGCCAAGGCGATGGCCGAGCGTCTCGGCGCCAAGGTCGCAGGCTCGGTCTCCTCGAAAACCGACCTGCTTGTCGCCGGGCCGGGGGCGGGCTCCAAGCTCAAGGACGCCGCCAAGCATGGCGTCGAGGTGATCGACGAGGCCGGCTGGTTCGATCTGGTCGGAGGCTGACCGCCGGTATGGCCGGCGGGTCGTTATCCGGATTTGCCGGGATCAGCGATGACGATTGCGATGGTGGTGGTGGCGCGCGCGATGGCCGCTCCGGACCGCCGTCCGCTGGGGCACGCCGAGCACGCCCTTGACGCCGCCTGCCACGCCGCCCGCGACGCCGCCGACGACACCACCGACCGCACCGCCGAGAGGACCGGCGGCTTCATTGCCGACGCGCGCACCTTGGGCCGCGCCGCGTGGAACGCCCTGGGCGCTGGCCGCGACGGGCAGGATCAAGAGGGCGGCAGTGAAGAGCAGGGTGATCGGGCGCGTCATCGGGAAGTTCCTCGAAAGGGCCATGCCTGTCGTCCTCCGAAGGTCGAGTCAGGCGGCCACGCTTCAGGAACGGCGCGACCAGCCCGGTTGTTCCGGCGCGGGGATCGGGACCTCCGCTTTTCTTCAAGACCGCTGCGGCGCGAGAGGGTTCAAGCCCGCACCATGGAAGGCGTCACGCTGCGCGAGACGATGGCCCGGGAAGGGCGCCGGTCGCCGACGAGTGGGTAAAGCTGTTTCCGGCGGTGGTAGCCGAAGCGAACATCGCGGCAGGCGCCGCTTCGCCGGCAGCCCGGACCTGGCTCGGCGCCAGCCCGGTGATGCGCTTGAAGGCGCGGCTGAAGGAGGCTTCCGATTCGTAGCCCAAACGCTGGGCCACCACCGCGATCCGCAGCTTGTCGCGCGCCAGCCATTGCCGCGCCTGGTGCATTCGCACCTGTGCGACATAGCGGGCCGGCGTCTCGCCGACGACCTCGGCGAAGCGCTCGGCGAAGCCGGAGCGCGAGGCGCCCATCAGTTCGGCGAGGCTTTCGACCGTCCAGTCGGTCTCGGGATGGGCATGGATCGCCGCCAGCACCTTGCCGATCGTCGGGCAGCGCGCCGCCGCGACCCAGCCCTTGGCGGCGCCGCAGCCGCGCTCGACCCAGGCCCGGATGATCGCAGCCGCCAGCACATCGGCGAGGCGGGCGAGGATGCCGCCGGCGCCGACCCGGTCCATCATGACCTCGCGGCCCATCGCTTCCAGCAGATGCGGGAGACCGGGCTCGTCGGCGATGAAATCGCTCATCCGCATTAGGTCCGGCATCAACCGCAGCAGCGGGTGGTCGAGATCGACATTGAAGGTCATGCGGCCGGTGAAGAGCAGCATATGCGCGCCCGAACCGCCGCCCTCGACGTCGAAGACATTGCCATAGGCTTCCAGCACCCGGCAGTCGCATGGCGGGGAGGCGATGACCTCGGGCGCGCTTGCCAGGACATGGCCGCCGCCGCGCGGCAGCAGCACGGCGTCGCCATCGGCCAACTCCAGCCATTCGCCGGCCGGCGTCTTCAGCCAGCAGCCGCCGCGCGAGATGAAATGGAAATAGGCCTGATGGGTGGGCGGGTAGACGACGCCCCAGGGCGCGGCCAGCTGGCAGCGGCTGTAATCGACGCCGTCGAGCCTCAGGCCCCGCAGCATCTCGGTCAGGTGGTCGGCAGAAGCGATCATGGCAATCCTGGACGAACAGTCATGAGATGCGGATGATATAGCATGGAAACTCCATGGGGCCACGCCCATCTTCCGGCAACCTCATGGAGATCCCCATGTCAGATTCCCTGACTGCCACCACAATCGAGTTCGACGACACAGCCGAGGAGGCCCGCGACAAGCCGGCCTGGGCTGCCGTCATATCCCTGACCTTCGGCGTCTTCGGCCTCGTCACCGCCGAGTTCCTGCCGGCGAGTCTTTTGACCCCGATGGCGGCCGATATCGGCGTCTCCGTCGGCGCCGCCGGGCAGGCCGTGACCGCGACTGCGGTCGTCGGCGCCATCGCCGGCCTCGCCGCCGCGATCGTGACGCGCGGCATCGACCGGCGCATCGTGATCTGGTCGCTGACCGGCCTGCTGATCGTCTCCAGCATCATCGCGGCGATCGCCACCAACCTGACGACGCTGCTCTTCGCCCGCGTGTTGCTCGGCATCGGGCTCGGCGCCTTCTGGTCGATGGTCGCGGCGACTGCGATGCGGCTCGTGCCGCCCAGCGCCTTGCCCAAGGCGATGTCGCTGATCTTCGCCGGCGTCTCCCTTGCCACCGTCAGCGCCGCGCCGATCGGCGCCTATCTCGGCAACGTGATGGGCTGGCGCTTCGTGTTCTGGCTCGCAGCGCTGGTCGGCGTTGCGACGCTTATCATCCAGATCGCGGTGCTGCCGCGGCTGCCGGCGCGGGGCTCGCCCGATATCCGCACGTTGTTCCGCCTGCTCGGGCAGCCCAGCATCGCGCTCGTTCTTGGCGCCATCGTCGTGGTGATCTCCGGGCATTTCGCGGGGTTCACCTATGTCCGCCCGTTCCTGGAGCAGATCCCGAAGCTCTCGGTCGAGGCGATCTCGCTCGTCCTGCTGGCTTATGGCGTCGGCGGCTTCTTCGGCAATTTCGCAGGCGGGGCGATCACGGCGCGCAGTGCCAAGGCCTCGGTGATCTTCGGTGCCTTCCTGATCGCGCTGGTGGGCGTGAGTTTGCTTTTCCTCGGCGCGTCGCCGCTCGCTTCGGCCATTGCGGTCGGGCTCTGGGGCTTCGCCTTCGGTGCCTTGCCGGTCGGCTTCCAGACCTGGCTGGTGCGCGTCGCGCCGGAGGACGAGGCCGAATCGGCCGGCGGGCTGATCGTCGCCGCCTTCCAGATCGCGATCGCGAGCGGCGCCGTCTTCGGCGGCCTGCTGGTCGATGGCTTCGGGACGCTCGGCGTCATCGCCTACGCCACGGTTGCGACGCTGGTCGGTGGGGCGGGCGTGCTGCTGCTGGGATCGAAGAGCCCCGAGCGGGTCGGTGCAGGCGCGGCTGCACACGCCCTCTGAGGTTCCACCAGGACCGCAAAACCGATCGGGCGCGTGATGCGCCCGATCACTTTTCTTCAAGACAGCAATGCGGCGGGAGGGTTTATGCTCGCCCCATGGAAGCAGTCACCCAAGGCGAGACGTTAGGCTTGGAACCGCTCGTCGCCGGCGAGCGGGCGAAGCTGTTCCCGGCCGCGCGCTTCGAAGGGCTGGATTGCCTCGCCGCGACCTTCCGCCGCCACGCCTACGCGCCGCACCGGCATGAAAGCTATGTGATCGGCACGATCGTGGCGGGCTGCGAGACGTTTCGGGTGCGCGGCGAGCGACATTACGCCCGCCCGAACCAGATCACCTTCGTCAACCCGCTCGAGACCCATGACGGCGAGCCTTACGGGCCGGGCTACAGCTACCGCATGACCTATCCCGAGATCGGGCTGATCCGCGAGGTTGCAGCTTCGCTCAGCGGCCGGGAGATGATCGGGACGCCGTTCTTTCGCGAGCCGCTGGTCGAGGACTCCGAGGGAGCGGCGCTCTTCGCCGAGGCCCATCGCGCCATCGAGGATGGCGCGGACCTGCTCGCGGGCGAGGAGATGCTGCTGCGCTTCTATGCGCGCTGCCTGGCCCGCCATGCCGACTTTGCCGTCCGTCCTGTGGGCGGGGAGGGCGGCCCGGTGGCCAAGGCGCGGGAACTGTTCGAGGCGCGCTACGATGAGGATCTGTCGCTCGCCGATCTCGCGCGGCTGACCGGCTTGCCGCGCCATCATCTGATCCGGGCGTTTCGGCAGGAGACCGGCCTGACGCCCCACGCCTATCTGGTCGATGTCCGGGTCCGGCGGGCGCGCGAGCGGCTACGGCGCGGCGACATGCCGGGCGATGTCGCCGCCGCGACCGGATTCTGCGACCAGCCGCATCTGACGCGGGCCTTCAAGGCGCGCTTCGGCGTGACGCCCGGCGCCTTCCGCGCGGCGCATGCGGGCTGAACTCAAGCAGCTTCAAGAGAACGAATCCATGTCCACGATGCGTGACGACATCAGGCGCGGCCTGAACGATATCTGGCCGGCTGCGGTGGCCGCGGCGCCGATCGGGCTGCTCTTCGGCGCTGTCGCGGCCAGCAAGGGGCTCTCGCCGCTCGAAGTCTTCCTGATGAGCATCACGGTCTTTGCCGGCGGGGCGCAATTCGCGGCGATCGAGCTCTGGGCGAGCCCGGCACCGGTCGCGGCGCTGGTGTTCTCGACGCTGCTGATCAATGCGCGCCATGTACTGATGGGCGCGTCGCTGGCGCCGAAGCTCCAGGGCTTCAGCCGCTGGCAGAAGTTCCTCAGCCTCTATTACATGGCCGACGAGAACTGGGCGCTGGCCGAGAAGCGCGCCCGCACCCATCGCCTGACGCCGGCCTATTGGTTCGCGATGGTGATCCCCTTCGTCGCCGGTTGGCTGATCAACTCGACGCTCGGCGCGATGATCGGGGCGGTGCTCGGCGATCCCAAGCGGCTCGGCGCCGATTTCGCCTTCACGGCGCTGTTCATCGCGCTCGTCGCCGCCTTCTGGAAGGGGCGCGTGACGTTCTGGACCGTCGCGGCCGCCGGCATCGCCTCGGCCGTGACCTATCGGCTGGTCGGGCCACCCTGGCATGTCGCGGCGGGGGCGCTGTGCGGGCTTCTGGCCGCCTGGCTCGCTGCCGGTGGCGAAGCGGGGACGGTTACAGAGGAGGTCAAGGCGTGAGCGTCGACCCGATCAATCTCCTCGCCTTCCTGGGCATGGCGATCGTGACCTATGTCACGCGCGTCGCCGGGCTGGCTCTCGCCGGGCGGCTCAGCCTTTCGCCGCGGGCGCAGGCCGCCTTCGACGCGATCCCGCCGGCCGTACTGATCGCGGTGATCGCGCCGAGCGCGCTCGCGACCGGCTGGGCGGAGACGGCCGCCGCGGCGGTGACGGCGCTCGCCGCGACGCGGCTGCCGCTGCTGGGTGTGGTTGCGGTCGGGGTTGTCGCGGTGGTCGGATTCAGGATGGTGATGTGAGCCGTTGCGTCATGCTCGGGCTTGAGTCCTGAGCATCTCGTGACCACTCCTGTCATTCCGGGGCGCGCCTTTAGGCGCGAACCCGGAACCCACGACCGGGTGAGACATCTTGCGTCACGTGGCCAACGGCTCGCCCGGTCGTGGGTTCCGGGTTCTTCGCTGCGCGAAGCCCCGGAATGACAACGGTGGTTCCAACCGCGATGCGGCAAGTTTTCTCGCGGTAGAGACGCTTCACAAAGCCCGGCAGGCCTGCTCCAGCCAGGCCTTTGCCTCGCCTTCGACCTGCGGCGACAGCTTCTCCCAGACCTTGGCGTGATAGGCATCGATCCAGGCGATTTCGCCGGCATCGAGCATGTCCTTCTCGATCAGGGCGCGCTCATAGGGGCACCAGGTGATCGTCTCGAAGCCGTAGATCGTCCGCTCGGCGCCGGGGATATTCCGCTCCTCGACGACGATCAGGTTCTCGATGCGGATGCCGTACTCGCCCTGCTTGTAATAGCCGGGCTCGTTGGAGAGGATCATGCCCGGCTCCAGCGGCGTGGTGCCGAGCTTCGAGAGCCGCTGCGGCCCCTCATGCACCGAGAGATAGCTGCCGACGCCATGGCCGGTGCCGTGGTCGAAGTCGAAGCCGCCCTGCCAGAGCGGCAGCCGCGCAAAGGCATCGAGCTGCGCGCCCGAGGTGCCCTTGACGAAGACCAGCCGCGAGATCGCGACATGCCCCTTGAGGACGCGGGTATAGCGGTCGCGCATCTCGGCCGTCGGCGTGCCGATCACCATGGTGCGCGTGATGTCGGTGGTGCCGTCCTCGTACTGGCCGCCTGAATCGACCAGGAAGATGCCGGGCTCCAGCTTGCGGTTCGAGGCATCGCTGACGCGGTAGTGCGGCAGGGCCGCATTGGGGCCGGCGCCGGCGATGGTGGTGAAGGAGACGTCCTTGAGCAGGCCGGTCTTCAAACGCTCGGCCTCAAGCGCGGCGACCGCATCGATCTCGGTCAGGCCGCCCTTCGGCGCCTCGCGCGCAAGCCAGGACAGATAGCGCACCATGACGGCGCCGTCCCGCAGATGGGCGCTGCGGGCGCCATCAAGCTCGGCTTCGTTCTTGCGCGCCTTCATCAGCGCGATCGGGTCGGTGCCTGCATCGGGCGTGCCGCCGGCCTCGCGGATCAGGGTCGCGAGCGCGGAGGCTGCGGTCGTGGCATCGAGCCGGACCTTGGCCTTGGCAGCGCCGAGCTTTGCGATCTGCTTGTCGAGCTCTGCAGGCGGAGCGATCTCGCCGACGGCGCCGATCGCATCGCCCGCTTCGTTGGTGATCTTCTCGGGCGCGAGGAAGACGGTCGGACGGCCCTCGCGCGGGACGATGGAATAGCCGAGCGGCAGCGGTGTGTGCTCGACATCGCCGCCGCGGATGTTGAAGACCCAGGCCAGCGCATGCGGGTCGGAGACGACGAGCGCGTCGACCTTGGCCTCTGTCAGCGCCTTCTGGATGCGGGCGAGCTTGGAGACGCTGTCCTCGCCGGCGAAGGCGGCCGGATGCGCCTTGACCGGCGCCGTCGGCGGTGCCGGGCGGTCGCTCCAGAGCGCGTCGATCGGGTTGGCCTTGACGGCGACGAGGCTGCCGCCGGCTGCGGCGGCCGCCTTTTCGAGGCGGGCGAGGCCGTCGACCGTATGCAGCCAGGGATCGTAGCCGAGCTTGCCCCCAGTAGGCAGGTTCTGCTCGACCCAGCGCTCCAGCGGCGTCTCCTCCATGCGCACCGGCGTGACGACCTTGGTGTCGGTCTGCTCGGCCGACTGGATGGTGTAGCGGCCATCGACGATCAGCGCCGCCTTGTCTGCGAGCACCACGGCATTGCCGGCCGAGCCGGTAAAGCCGGTCAGCCATGCCAGGCGGGCCATATGGGCGGGGACGTATTCGCCCTGGTGCTCGTCGGCGCGCGGGACGACGAAGCCGTCGAGCCCTTGCGCGGCAAGCGCCTTGCGCAGGGCGGCGACGCGGCCGGCGACGAGCTTCGGGTCGCTCGGTTCGGAAAAGGACTGGAAACGGCAGGTCGGCAGAGTCGAATCGGTCATGGCGGGGTCCGGCTTAGGTCGGGCCATCGTCGCCTCGCGTCCGCGAAAGCGCCAGCGCAAATGCGCCGGCGGAGCACTGCCCGTTCCGTGGGACGGCGCTGCCTGCCGGGATCGCATTGTGCCGATTGGTTATGCAATCGACGCAAACATTAACGGATATGGACCGATCGCATGCGTTTTCTGCATATCTTGCATATGCGAAGATATCTTCTCGCAAGTGCGAAATGACCCCACCTTAGTCGCATAAGAGAACGAGGAAGCGACCGGGACTGTCCTTCGTTTTTCGGAGATGGACCCATGACCTACGTGTTGAACAATGCCGACGTGCTGCCCGTACCGGTTCGGACCCGTGGTGAAACCCGCGCCAGCCAACCCGGCCTGATGCAGCGCTTCTATGCCGCGCTCATCGCGAGCCGCACGCGTTCCGCAGACCGCCAGTTGCGCGCCCGCAACCTCCTCGTCAACGAGGCCGAGATCGTGCTGGGCGGCTTCCCGTCCGCGACGCTGTCGAGCGACGTATCCCTGCCTTTCAACCGCTGAATTCACGCCGCCGCGGCCCTGCGCCGCGCAGCTGACAACCCTTCAAGGACCTTCATCATGATCGCCATCATCAAGCACATCTTCGAACAGATCGCCGACGCTGCGAAGTTCACCGCCGCCGTCTGGCACGATGCCCGCAGCCTGCAGGCCGATGCCGAGAAGAAGTACGGCTATATCGGCTTCTGAGCCGACCGAGTAACGACCTCGCGCTTCCCCGGAAGTGCCGGAGGTCAGGCAAGGCGGCGCGGCCTCTGGGCTGCGCCGCCTTTTTTCATGACCAGCGTCGCCCAGCCTTCGCGCAGCGAGTGGCTGGCGAGATAGACGCCTTGGTGCCGATAGGCCGAGACGACGCCGGCGACATCCATCGCCAGCAGGCCCGACAGGATCAGCGTGCCGTTCGACGAGAGTACGCGCGCGATCGACGGGGCGAGCCGCTTCAGCGGGCCGGCCAGGATATTGGCGAAGACGAAATCGAAATGGCCGGGGCGCCAGGCCTTGGCATGGCGCAGGCCCGGCGCGACGTAGAGATCGAGCGCGTTCGGCGCATGGTTCAGCCGGGCGTTATGGGCGGAGACCTCGACCGCGACCGCATCGATATCGCCCGCGACGACTTTGCGCTTGATCTGCTTGGCCAGCGCCAGCCCGAGAATGCCGGTGCCGGTGCCGATATCGATGCCATGGCGGGGCCGGCGCTTCTTCAGTTCGGCGTCGAGCGCGAGCAGGCAGCCCGCGGTGGTGCCGTGGTGGCCGGTGCCGAAGGCGAGCGCGGCTTCGATCTCGATGGCGACATCGTTGGTGCGGACGACGTGCCGGTCATGCGCGCCATGGACGAGGACCCGGCCGGCGCGGACGGGCTTCAGCCCATCCAGGCTGTTGGCGACCCAGTCCTTGGTGTTGACGGTGGTGAAGGGCGTGTTGTCCACGAGCTCGCCGACGATCGGGCGCAGCAGGTCGCGCACCGCGTCCTCGTCGGGCGCGTTGGCGAAATAGATCTCGACCTTCCACGGGATGTTCATCGAGAGCGTGGTGATCCCGTCCGCGACCTCGAAGGCAGAAATCGCCGTCTCGGTCGGGTCGAAGATCTCGCCGAGCAATTCGGTCAGGGTCCGGGCCTGTTCGCCCGAGGTGGAGAGTTCGAGGACGGTCGCGACCGTCGCTGGCAGGAGGCCTTCGCGCATGGCGCGGACTTAGCAGGCGCACCCGCCGCTGTCATCGGAAATGGCCCGGACCGGCGCGGCTAAACCCCGCGTTCAGCATTCCCTGCTACCGGCAGGCCATGACGGCCTCGACGCGCGCGATCATCCTGAAGGCAAGCCTGGCGACGCTGCTGTCGATCGCGGCTTCGCTCGGCCTGGCGGTGACCGTCGTGCCGATGCTCGGCGGGGTCGTGGACGGTACCGCCTGGCTGATGTGCATTCTCTGCCCGCTGCTCATCGCCTGGCCGGCCAGCGCCTGGCAATTCCGGCAGGCGCAGCGCCTGAAGGATGCGCATGGCGAGATCGCGCGACTGCACGGCGCATTGTCGGCGGCGCATGAAGCCTTGCTGGAAAGGGCCCGCCGCGACGGCCTGACAGGGCTCCTGAACCGCGAGAGCTTTCTGGCCGATCTGGAGCAGGCGATGACGCCGGGTGGCGAGGGGACGCTGCTTTTCATCGACGCCGATCATTTCAAGCAGGTCAACGACCGCTTCGGCCACCCTGTCGGCGACGATGCCTTGCGGAGACTGGCGCAGGCGATTGCGGGCGCAGTGGGCGAGGGCGGCCTCTGCGGGCGGCTCGGCGGCGAGGAGTTCGCGGTCTATCTCCCGCAAACCGCCCTGACCGAAGCACAAGCCGTCGCGAAACAGGTTCTCGATGCGGTTCGGCGCCTCAGGATCGTGTCACCCGCCGGCGAGCCGGTCAGCCTGACCGTGAGCATCGGTGCCGCTGGCTGGACTGGCGGCGCCACGATCGAACGATTGATCGCCGAGGCCGATGCGCAGCTCTATCGGGCGAAGCTGCAGGGCCGGAACCGGGCGGTCTGCGCGCTGAACATCGCCGCGGTGGCCTGAGCGGCGCTCGCGTCAGGCGTGCTGCGAGCCTGCCGGAGCTGGGGCGCGAGCTCAGCGCCGCCTTCTGCGGCGTCTGGACCTGGGCCGAGACGTACTACGCCGAGGTTTCGGCAGCGCGGAAAGCGTTTCGGGAGCGGGAAGGCGGCGCCTGAACGCTCAGAGGTCCTTGGTCAGGTAGACCCGGGTCGCGCCGGGTGGCTTCGGGGCGATCTCGCCGAAGACCTGCCAGCCGAGCTTCTTGTAGAACTCGGGCGCCTGAAAGCTGATGGTGAAGAGCACGGCCTTGCTGCAACCGCGCCGGCGCCCTTCCTCCTCGGCCATTGCAAGGATGCGGCTGCCGATGCCGGTGCCGCGCAGGCTCTTCGGCAGATAGACGGTGTCGATGAAGAGCAGGCCGAGCGAGGTGCGCCCGGCCAGCCCGCCGATCGGCTTGCCCGTTTCCGGATCGCTGATGCGGATCTGCAGTTCCTGGCGATCATGCCGGCCAATCGCCGCGTCGTTATAGTCTTTCAGGCCTTCGCCGAGGAGCTTGCGAAAGGCGTCGTCTTCGGCGTCGGTGAGGGTGATCTCGGGAGGCATGGTTGGCTGAAGGCTATTCATTCGGCGGCAATACGGGCCGGGCTCTGGCCAAACGGTATGGCCATCAGGATGGCGTCCCTGGACGATTCGACAAAGTCCGGGTCGGTGCGCAACTCGTCGATTGAGCGCGGTTCGGGAAAATCGGACGCGGTGTCCTCAAACCAGTTTTCCGCTGCGAAGGCGAGAACCTCTTGCGCCTGGGCAAAAGCTTCTTCCAGCGTATCGCCAGCCGTGAACACGCCTTTCACATCCGGAAAGAACACGCCGTAGCAGGATGTTTCGTCCTTATGGACGACTGCAATGTAGTGTCGCATGGCGACGTCCGTTCAATCTCGATCCCAGCCGGCATCCCTATATATCGCATGGACGGTGCCGATTGGAATGTCCCGCTTGGGATGGGGCACGATCACCATGCGTTTCGTCGCTTCGTGCACGAACTTCTGATGCGAGCCGCGCGTGCTCTTCAAAACGAAGCCGTCGCGTTTCAGGCGGCGAATGATGTCGGTGCTGTTGGTGAGCATGGTTGCGTTCGCCCATTCCGTGCGCCGAAATCATGCCAAAGCTTGCTTTTGATTTCCATATGATAGTTTTCATCAGAAATGATGCAAGTTATCGTATGGGAGGCTGAATTATCTCATATCTGAGCTGTGCATCGTCATATTTGATGTGAACTTTCACATCGATCGCGATTCATACTCATATCTGAGCTAGCTGACTTACCCTGCCTTCTGCACAAAGCTATCCAGCACCATCTTCCGGCCGGCCTTGTCGAAATCGACGGTGAGCTTGTTGCCGTCGACGCTGGCAACCGATCCGGGGCCGAACTTGACGTGGAAGACGCGGGCGCCCTCGCCATAGGCGGATTCGCCTGAGGATTTGGCCGTCAGCTCGCCCTCGATCAAGAGCGGGCCGCGCTGGCGCGAGGCGCCGCCGAAATTGCCCTGGCCGAAGCCGCGGCCGCTTTCCGAGAAGCCACTGCCGCCGCTGTTCTTCGCGCGGTTCTCCTGCGCGCGCTGCCAGCCCGGCGTGTTGTAGCTGGAGCCGAAGCTCTCCATCCGGTCGAAGCGCGAAGCGCCGTAGCCGCCCTGCGAATAGCTGGTCGAGGCCTGCTCGACCTCGACATGCTCCTCCGGCAATTCGTCGATGAAGCGGGAGGGCAGGCTGGTCTGCCAGAGGCCGTGGATGCGCCGGTTCGAGGCGAAATAGAGCTTCAGCTTCTTGCGGGCGCGGGTGAGGCCGACATGGGCGAGGCGGCGCTCCTCCTCCAGTCCGGCGCGGCCACTCTCGTCGAGCGCGCGCTGGTTCGGGAACAGCCCTTCCTCCCAGCCGGGCAGGAAGACCGTGTCGAATTCCAGCCCCTTGGCGGCATGCAACGTCATGATCGAGACGCGCGCTTCGGCCTCGCCGTCGCCGACATCCATGACCAGCGAGACGTGTTCGAGGAAGGCCGGCAGGTCGGGGAACTCATCCAGCGAGCGGACGAGTTCCTTGAGGTTTTCAAGGCGCCCTGCGGCATCGGCCGAGCGGTCCTTCTTCCACATCTCGGTATAGCCGGACTCTTCCAGCACCAGCTCGGCGAGCTCGCCCTGCGGCATGTGCTCGGCGCGGGCGGACCAGCGGCCGAAGGCATCGACCAGCTCGCGGAGCGCCGTGCGCGCCTTGGGCTTCAATTCGTCGCTCTCGACGGCGGCACGGGCCGACTGCATCAGCGAGAAGCCGGTGGCGCGGGCATGGTTGTGCAGGAGCTGGACGGTCGCGTCGCCGAGGCCGCGCTTGGGCACGTTGACGATGCGCTCGAAGGCGAGATCGTCGGTCGGCGACACCACGCAGCGCAGATAGGCCAGCGCGTCGCGGATTTCGGCGCGTTCATAGAAGCGCGGGCCGCCGATGACGCGATAGGGCACGCCGGCCTGGACGAAGCGCTCCTCGATCTCGCGCATCTGGGCGGAGATGCGCACGAGCACCGCGACCTCGGCGAGGTTGTGCTTCTTCGATTGCATCGCCTCGATCTCGTCGGAGATCAGGCGGGCCTCTTCCTGGCTGTCCCAGGCGCCGGTGATGGTGACCTTCTCGCCGAGTGCGTCCTCGGTGCGCAAGGTCTTGCCGAGGCGCCCCTCGTTGCGGGCGATCAGCTTGGAGGCGGTGGCGAGGATATGGCCGGTCGAGCGGTAGTTGCGCTCCAGCCGGATTACGGTTGCGCCGGGAAAATCGTGCTCGAAGCGCAGGATGTTGTCGACCTCGGCGCCGCGCCAGCCATAGATCGACTGGTCGTCGTCGCCGACGCAGCAGATGTTGCGACGGCCCTGGGCGAGAAGCCTCAGCCAGAGATACTGCGCCGTGTTGGTGTCCTGGTACTCGTCGACCAGGATGTAGCGGAAGCGGTCGTGATAGGTCTGGAGCACGTCCGGATAGTCGCGGAACAGCGTCAGGCAATGCAGCAGCAGATCGCCGAAATCGACGGCGTTCAGAGCCTTGAGCCGCTCCTGATAGGCGGCATAGAGCTTGCCGCCCTTGCCGTTGGCGAAGACGGCGGCCTCGCCGGCGGGAACGTCCTTGGGGGAGAGGCCGCGGTTCTTCCAGCTATCGATGAAGCCCGCCAGCATCCGGCCGGGCCAGCGCTTCTCGTCGATGCCCTCGGCCTGGATAACCTGCTTCATCAGGCGGATCTGGTCGTCGGTGTCGAGGATGGTGAAATCGCTGCGCAGGTCGAGCAATTCGGCGTGGCGGCGCAGGAGCTTGGCCGAGATCGAGTGGAAGGTGCCGAGCCATGGCATGCCCTCGGCGACCGGGCCGACGAGATGAGCGACGCGCTCCTTCATCTCGCGCGCCGCCTTGTTGGTGAAGGTGACGGCGAGGATCTGGGAAGGGTAGGCGCGGCTGGTCGAGATCAGATGGCCGATGCGGGTGGTGAGCACGCGGGTCTTGCCGGTGCCGGCTCCGGCCAGCACCAGGACTGGGCCGTCCGTCGCCTCGACCGCCTGGCGCTGCTCCGGGTTGAGACCCGCGAGATAGCCGGCCGCCGGCTGCGCGGCAGCGCGCGCGGCGAGCCCGCCGGGGCGGGGCGGAGGAGCGGAAAAGGGGTCTGCGTCGGACAAGGGTGTGCGCTGCTCGTGCGTGATTCGTTCTCCGGCGAATATAGGGCGTCGCTGTCAGGATTGCGCCCTGCCGGAGCGATCATTTTACAGCCCGTTCCACAGGGAGGTGGCAGCATCCTCCCGCTTGCCGGGTCAGCGCGCCGGCAGCAGGTATTTCAGGCCCTGCGTGAAGCCGCGCGGCGCGACGGTGAGGTGATCCTCATCGTCGAGGACGACCGACTTCAGATTCAAGCTCGGGTATTTCCGGCCGCGCAATGCCGTCTCCAGCGCCCGGTTGTCGGCGACCATGTCGACCGTCTGGCTGTAGCGCCGGTCGCCTTTGCGCAGTGCCTCATGGGCGCCGACATAGAGATAGATCTTGGCTTTCAGGTCGCTGTTCCGGGCGGCGTAGCGTGTCTCCAGTTCCAGAGTGTGGCGCTTGTCGTACCAGAGCGAAGGGCTGCCGAGGATATAGCCGCTGAATAGGTTGGGCTCGGTGAACAGGATCTGCGCGCCCAGCAGGGAGCCGTAGGAGTGGCCGAGAAAGAGCGCTCTGGCGGGATCGGTCCGATAGCGGGCGGTGATGAACGGCTTCACCTGATCGCGCAGGTAGGTCTGGTAGGCCGGTCCCTCGCCGTGAACCGCGCCGGCCGGCGCCGAGCTCGGCCCGTTCGGCGTGGGGGTGTAGTCGCGCCGGCGGCTGACCGCGCCATCCTCGCCCTTGGCATAGGATAGCCCGACCAGGATGAACTCCTCCACCTTGGGACCATCGAGGTTCAGGCGGCGATTGATCTGGCGGATGATCGGGAAGGCGTAGTCGGCGTCGGTGACGTAGAGCACGGGGTAACGTCGCTGCGGCTCCTTCGCATAGGAGGGCGGCAAGGCGACGAAAACCTGATAGCCGCGGCGCGAGACCGGATCGGGCACATCCCAGACCTCGCTGTCGGGGATCTGGTACGGGCGGCCTTCGCCCGGCTGAACCTTCGGAACGGCTTGAATCTGGGCGTGCGCAGGAGCGACGGAGACACTGAGGCCGGCGATGAGGGCAATCAGCAGGGCATTCGGAAGGCGTTGCAGCACGGGGATCTCCGTCGTCACGCGCCGATCGCAGCGCGCGGGGCGAGGTGAGGCAGGAACTCGGGCAGCAATCGGGCGGATTCGCAATCGGCGGATGCCGGCATAGTCTGGTGGTTAACGGCAGAGCGGTTCGCTGATCGGAGGGAAGGCCATGGCTCAGATGTCGCACGCCGATCAGGTGACCAATCAGGTGCCGGTGCTGGCCGGTTATGACGCCTTCGCCGCCGATCCGGTGCTGCCGGATATCGTCTCGGCCTTCGGCGCCGACTGGGCGCGCGAGCGCCTGCATGAGGCGGGGCGGACGGTCGGTTCGGCGCGGGTGCAGGAGCTGGCCTGGCTCGCCAATCGTTACACGCCGGAACTCCGGGCCTTCGATCGCTTCGGCAACCGGATCGACGAGATCGCCTTCCACCCGGCCTGGCACGAGCTGATGGGGCTCGCCATCGGGCAGGAGACGCATGCGCTGGCCTGGAACCGGCCGGAGCCCGGTGCGCAAGTGGCGCGGGCTGCCTTGCAATATCTCTGGTACGGCGCCGAGAGCGGCATCTGCTGCCCGATCAGCATGACCTATGCCGCCGTGCCGGTGCTGCAGCAGGATGCGGGGCTGTGGGCGCAGTGGGGGGCGCTCGTCACGTCGAACCGCTACGATACGCGGCAGGGGGCGGCGCATCTGAAGACGGGCGCGACCGTCGGCACGGCGATGACGGAGACGCAGGGCGGTTCGGATCTGCGCCAGACGCAAACCGTGGCCGAGGACAATCGTGACGGCACTTTCTCGCTGCATGGGCGGAAGTGGTTCTTCTCGGTGCCGCATTCCGACGTGTTCCTGACGCTGGCGCGGACGGGCGAGGGCATCTCCTGCTTCGTCGTGCCCGGCTGGCTGCCGGATGGTGCCCGCAACGGCGTGGCGATCCAACGCTTGAAGGACAAGGTCGGCAACCGCTCGAACGCTTCTTCCGAGGTCGAGTTCAGGGGCGCGATCGGTCATCTGATCGGCGAGCCCGGCCGCGGCATCCGAACCGGGCTGTCGATGAACCATAATTCGCGGCTCGATATCGCGGCGGCATCCTCCGGGCTGATGCGGATGGCGGTGTCGCTGGCGGCGCATCACGCGCAGCATCGCCGCGCCTTCCAGAAGGCGCTGATCGACCAGCCGATCATGCAGAACGTGCTGGCCGATATCGCGATCGAGGCGGAGGCCGCGGCCTGGCTCGCCTTCCGGCTGTTCGCGGCGCTCGACCGGCAGGATGAGTCTGCGAGCGAGCGCCTGCTGGCGCGGGTCGGGGCGCCGATCGCGAAATACTGGATCACGCGGCGCGCGCCTGCGGTCGTCACCGAGGCGCTGGAATGCCATGGCGGCAACGGCTTCATCGAGGAGAACCCGATGGCGCGGCTCTATCGGGAGGCGCCGCTCAACGCGATCTGGGAGGGCTCGGGCAATGTCATCTGCCTCGACGTGCTGCGTTCGCTGGCGCGCGAGGAAGGAGCGGTCGACGTGCTACGGGCAGAGCTGATGGCGGCTGCGGGCGCGGACCGGCGCTACGATGCGGCGCTGAAACGGCTGGAGGGTGCGTTGCCGGAGATGATGCGCAACGAGGGGCAGGCGCGCCGGTTGACGGAGAGGCTGGCGTTGATGCTGCAGGGCTCGTTGCTGCTGCGGCATGCGCCGGCCGCAGTGGCGGATGCCTTCATCGCGACGCGGCTGGGCGACGGCTGGTCGGGGCAATTCGGGGATTTGCCGCTGAGTGTCGATGCTGCGGCGCTGGCGCGGCGGGCGGTGCCGGCGGTTTCATAGAGCGCTGTCGTCATGCTCGCCCTTGTGGCGAGCATCAACGTCTTGAACGCGACCTTCGATGGATGAAGACGTGGATGGTCGGGACAAGCCCGACCATGACAGTGTGGCTTCGCTAGGCTTCAGGCTCGAACGTCATCGCCTCGCCATTGATGCAGTAGCGCAGGCCGGTCGGCGGCGGGCCGTCCGGGAAGACGTGGCCGAGATGGCCGCCGCAATTGGCGCAGTGCACCTCGACGCGGAGCATGCCGTAGCTGCGGTCTTCGGTGGTGCCGACCGAGCCTTCCAAAGGCTGGTCGAAGCTCGGCCAGCCGGTGCCGCTCTCGAATTTCTTGCCGGACTTGAACAGCTTCTGGCCGCAGCCAGCGCAGGAAAAGGTGCCGGCGCGCTTCTCGTAGTTGAGCGCACAGGACCCGGCGCGCTCGGTGCCGTGGCCGCGCAGGATGCGATATTGCTCCGGCGTCAGCCGCGCGCGCCATTCGGCGTCGGTGAGCTGGAAGGGGAAGGACTCGTCCTGCTTCTTCTCGGCTCCGAACATGCTCATCAGACCCATTGCGATCTCCTTCCTGGCGGGAGCGCCTCATCGGTTTTCGTGCCGCCAATATGGGGCTTTGCGCGCCGGATTTCAGCCCCACCCGGCGCTCCCGCTTTCACGAAGCCGTGCCGGCCGTCACCGGACCGTCACGCGACTCCTCTAGCAGCCCGGCCACCCGCACAGGGAGGAAAACCGGTGACGCAACAGGCGACCCAAACGGCACGCGCGGCCCGCCGCATGACGAGCTCGGGCCTGGGACAGGCCGTCCGGCGCAGCAAGACACTCTCGAAGGCCGGCATGCTGGAATGGCTGTTCGCCCGCGCCTTCTCGGGGCTGGTCTATCCGCAGATCTGGGAGGACCCGGTCGTCGACATGGCGGCGCTGCAGCTCAAGGCCGGCGACCATGTCGTGGCGATCGCGTCCGGCTCCTGCAACATCCTGTCCTATCTGACGGCGGCGTCGATCAGGGTCAGCGCGGTCGATCTCAACGCCACCCATATCGCGCTCGGCAAGCTCAAGCTCGCGGCACTGGCGCGAATGGAGCGGCAGGAGGATTTCCTGCGCTTCTTCGGCCGGGCGAAGGATCGCGCCAATGTCGCGCTCTACGATCGCGAGATCGCGGGTCATCTCGACGCCGTCTCGCGCGGCTACTGGGAGGGGCGGGGGCTGAACGGGCAACGCCGGATTAATCTCTTCGCCAAGGGGTTTCATCGCTACGGCCTGCTCGGGCGCTTCATCGGCACCGGCCATGTGCTGGCGCGATTGCTCGGCGGCAATCCCAAGGCGATGCTGGCGGCGCGCGATCTCGCAGAGCAGCGGGCGCTCTACGACAAGCATCTCGCGCCGGTCTTCGAGCGCAGGCTGGTGCGCTGGCTGGTGCGTCAGCCGGCCTCGCTCTACGGGCTCGGCATTCCGCCGGCGCAGTACAAGGCGCTGGCCGCCGATGGCGAGGACGGCATTCTCGGCGCGCTGAAGCTCCGGCTGGAGCGCCTGGCCTGCGATTTCGACCTGAAGGACAATTACTTCGCCCAGCAGGCCTTCGGGCGGCGCTATGGCTACGGGCCGGATGCGGCGTTCCCGCCCTATCTCCAGCCACGGCATTTCGCGGTGGTGAAGGAGCGGGCTGCCGGCGTGTCCTATCGCCAGAGCGCGGTCACGGCCTTCCTGGAAGACCAGCCGGCCGAGAGCTGCGACGCCTATGTGCTGCTCGATGCGCAGGACTGGATGAACGATGCCGATCTGACGGCACTGTGGTCGCAGATCACGCGGACGGCCCGGCCGGGCGCGCGGGTGATCTTCCGCACCGCCGCCGACGAGCGTCTGCTGCCTGGCCGGATCCCCGCTGCGATCCTCGATCAATGGTATTACGAGGAAGAGCGCAGCCGCGAGCTTTGCCGGCAGGACCGCTCGGCGATCTATGGCGGCTTCCACCTCTATGTGCTCAAGGGGCAGACGCGGTGAGTGCGGCGGAGGCGTCGGCCGGCTCGGCCGCCGGGTTGATGGACCGGATCTACCGGCACCAGCGCCATATCTACGACGCCAGCCGGAAGTTCTACCTGCTCGGCCGCGACCAGCTCATCGATGGGTTGCAGCCGCCTTCCGGCGGGAGCGTGCTGGAGATCGGCTGCGGCACCGGGCGCAACCTGATCAGGATCGCCAAGCGCTATCCGGACTGCGCCTGCCATGGGCTCGACGTCTCCAGCGCGATGCTGCTGACGGCGCAAGGTTCTATCGCAAAGGCGGGGCTGGAGCCGCGGATCAGGCTCGCGCAGGCCGATGCGACCAGCTTTGATCCCCAAGTGCTGTTCGGCCGCGCCGGCTTCGACCGGATCGTGATCTCCTATGCGCTGTCGATGATCCCGCCGTGGCAGGGTGTGGTGGCCGAGGCGCTCCGCCGGCTTAGCCCGGGTGGCTCGCTGCATATCGTCGATTTCGGCGATCAGGCGGGCCTGCCAGCGCCGTTCAAGGCGATGCTGCTGCGCTGGCTCGGCCTGTTCCATGTCACGCCGCGCGAGGATTTGCCCGAGGTCGTGCGAGCAATGGCCGAAGCGGCCGGGGCCGATTGCCGGGTCAGTGCGCCCTATCGCGGCTATGCGGTGCATGCGGTGGCGACGGGACGCGGCGTAGTTGCGCGTCGGTCTTTTGTTCTTGCATCGGCTTCGTCCGAAAACCGCGTCACACTTTTCGGGCCGATGCTTTAGCGCCTATGCTCGTCGGCGATGGATGCCGCCGACGCCCCGCCCGACCAGAGTCGCTTCGAAGCCCTGCGCGACCGGCTGCGCCAGCTGTATCACGGCCGCTCGCCGGCTGCCTTGCGCTTCCAGGCGATCACGACGGTCGTCGATCTCCTGATCATCGCCTTCTTCATCCTGACGCCGTTGCTCAGGGAGAACCCGGCCTTTCTCTGGATCGACTATTCGGTCGCGGTGATCATGGTCGCCGAGATCGCGGCGCGGTTGCTGGCCTCGACCAACATGCTCAGGCTGCTGCGCCAGCCGACCATGCTGCTCGACCTCTTCATCCTGCTGACGCTGCTCATGCCGCAATGGCTGGAGAATTTCGGCTTCCTGCGCATCCTCAGGCTGTGGTCGCTCTCGCATAAGGGCATCGTCTGGGCGCAGTTCCGCGAAACCCGCTTCCGGGAATGGGAGAACGTGGTCCGGGCGCTGAGCAATATCGCGACCTTCCTCTTCGTGGTGACCGGCTTCGTCTACACCTTCTTCTTCCGGCACGAGGGCGGGTTGGAGAGCTATGTCCAGGCGCTCTATTTCACGGTCGCGACGGTGACCACGACCGGCTTCGGCGACGTGACCCTGCCGGGCATCGCTGGCAAGCTGACCTCGATCCTGGTGATGATCGTCGGGATCACGCTGTTCGTGCGATTGGCGCAGGCGTTGTTTCGCCCCAACAAGGTGCTGTTTCCCTGTCCCGAATGCGCCTTGCAGCGCCACGAGCCGGATGCGGTCTATTGCAAGGCCTGCGGGCACAAGCTGAAGATTCCCGACGACGATCCTTGAGGAGCGCAGATGCGCAGCCCTCATCCTGAGGCGCGCTGTTGACTGGCCCTTCGTCGAGGTTTTGCGACATGTCTGTCATTCCGGGGCGGCCGCAGGCCGAACCCGGAACCCACGACTGGGTGAGCCTCGGCGATCATGTGGCTTAAAGCGCTCACCCAGTCGTGGGTTCCGGGTTCTCCGCTGACGCGAAGCCCCGGAATGAGAAGGGACGTAGTGCAAAGCTCCGCCGATCAACTGTCAGCATGCTTTAGTGCCGGGTTTCGGTCGCCGTCTCGGTCTCGCGCTCCTCGGCGGCCTCGTCGACCCGTATGGCGGATTTCCGGGGCATGCCGATGATGCGGCCGATCGTGGCCGGCAGCGGCATCATGCTATGGGCCGCCTTCATCAGGGCGATATTGGCGAGGATATCGGCCGGGAAGGGCGTGACCTTGCGATTGATCATGTCGACATGCAGCGACAGGTTCTCGCTGGTCGCCGCGAGCCAGCCCTCGTTGGCGTGCCGCATCTCCAGATAGTAATGCAGGCGCTTGTCGTCGAAGGCGATGAGCTGCGCGGTGACACGGACGAGATCGCCCTCGGTCAATTCGCGCTTGTAGAGGACATGGCACTCCGCCGCGAAGGTGGAGGCGTGGCGCGTCTCGACATAGTCGCGGGTGAGGCCGACCAGCGAGAAGACCTCGTCGACCGCGCGGTCGAACAGCACATGGTAATAGGCCATGTTGAGATGGCCGTTATAGTCGATCCATTGCGGCTCGACCCGCATCGCCGACGAGACGAAGGGTGCGAAGAACAGCGCCGGGGCGCGCGTATCGTGTTTCATGTTCGCCTCCCTGACAGGCGCCTCGTTCAAGGGCCGGCGGCATTATTGCCGCTGCCCATTCGACCGTCGCATGATCTAGTATGCATCGCTCGCAATGGGCGTCAGCATTTTGGGCCGGCCAGTATGGCAGGACCATGTCGAAGCGTAACCAATTGCGAAAACGATCCGATCGAAATCTAACCGCCAAAACCGGATGTTGACAATGAGCCTGCCCGCCGCCGCTCCTCATGACAGCCCTGTCCCGGCCGCAGTGCTGCCGCCCTCGCCGGAGGTGATCACGGCGGTGACGCAGGCGCTGGCGGCGAGCTTCGGCAACCGGCTGGTCACCAGCCTCGCCGTGCGCCAGCAGCACGGCCATACACTGACCTGGATCCCGAACCAGCCGCCGGATGCGGTGGTGTTCCCGCAGAGCACCGAAGAGGTCTCCGGGATCGTCAAGCTCTGCGCCGCTCATGGCGTTCCGGTTATCGCTTTCGGCACAGGCACTTCGCTCGAAGGCCATGTCAACGCCGTCTTCGGCGGCGTCTGCATCGACATGTCGCAGATGAAGCGGATCATCGCGGTCCATGCCGAGGATCTCGACGTCGTCGTCGAGGCCGGCGTCACCCGCAAGGAGCTTAACGAGCACCTGCGCGACCAGGGCCTGATGTTCCCGATCGATCCCGGCGCGGATGCCTCGCTCGGCGGCATGGCGGCGACGCGTGCTTCCGGCACCAATGCCGTCCGCTATGGGACGATGAAGGACAATGTCCTGGCGCTGACCGCGGTGATGGCCGACGGCTCCATCGTCAAGACCTCGACGCGGGCCCGCAAGACCTCGGCCGGCTACGATCTCACCCGCCTGCTCGTCGGCTCGGAAGGCACGCTCGGCATCATCACCGAAGTGACGCTGAAGCTGCACGGCATTCCAGAAGCGGTTTCCGCCGGCGTCTGTCCGTTCCCCTCGGTGAAGGCGGCCTGCGACGCGACCATCATCACGATCCAGTCCGGCCTGCCGGTCGCGCGCATCGAATTGCTCGACGACGTGATGATCCGCGGCGTCAACCTGCATGCCAAGCTCGGCCTGCCGGAGACGACGATGCTCTTCGTCGAGTTCCACGGCACGGAAGCCGGCGTGAAGGAGCAGTCCGAGCGCTTCGGCGAGATCGCGGCCGAGTTCGGCGGCGGGCCGTTCGAATGGGCGACCAAGGCCGAGGACCGCTCGAAGCTCTGGCAGGCGCGCCATGACGCCTATTGGGCGGCCAAGGCCCTGCGCCCCGGCTTCGACTCGGTCGCGACCGATGTCTGCGTGCCGATCTCGCGGCTGGCCGAATGCGTCGAGGAGACCAAGCGCGATATCGAAGCCTCCGGCCTGATCGCGCCGATCGCCGGGCATGTCGGCGACGGCAATTTCCACACGCAGCCGCTGGTCAACCTGGCGGATACGGCGGAGGTCGAGCGGGCGCAGGCCTTCATCGACCGGCTGGTGAAGCGGGCGCTCGCGATGGGCGGCACCTGCACCGGCGAGCACGGCGTCGGCCAGAAGAAGATGAAATATCTGGAGCAGGAGCACGGGGCCGAGGCGCTCGCGGTGATGCGCACGCTGAAGCGGGCGCTCGACCCGCGCAACATCCTCAATCCCGGAAAAATCGTCGCCCTGTGACGCCGTTGCGGCTTGCGCTACCTGCGGGGTTCGCCGAAATGTCGTGATCTCGCCGCGACTTGCGGGCAGGATGGGACATTGCGGCTCTGGCCGCCCTTGCGATGAAACGGACCTGTCGTTCCGGACAAGCCGCCTTTGGCGGCGCCGATCCGGAATCCATCGAAGGGCGTATCGCTCTAGGATGGATTCCGGGGCAAGCCCGGGATGATGGCATGGTCCGGTCGCAAGGTCGGGGCGGGCCGGAAAGCGACACCATTCCACGAGCGACAGGGGCAGGCAGCGGAATTTGCGTGAGAGTCTGACAGTTCTGGCGGGGCTGCTGGTCCTGGCGCTGCTGGCGGCCCTGATCGGCCCCGGCTTCGTCGACTGGCGTAGCTATCGGCCGCAGATCGAGACCCGGTTGAGCGAGGCGCTGGGCGTCGAGACGCAGATCGGCGGCGGGATCGGCCTGCGTTTGCTGCCGTCTCCGCGCATCGCGCTGGAGGATGTCCGGATCGGGCCGGGCGACGGCTCGGCGAGTTCCGCCAGGGCCGAGCATGCGACCGTGGAGCTGGCACTGGCGGCTTTGGCGCGCGGGGAGTTCCGCTTCTCCGAAGCCCGGCTGGATGGCGCTGCCGTTTCCCTCTCGCTGGATGAGGCGGGCATCATTCGCCTGCCCGAGCGCCGCGGCACGGGCATCCCGGCCGGGGCGAGCCTCGACCGCCTGACGATAAGCCGGTCGACCCTGATCTGGCGCGAGGCCGGGAAGCCCGCCGTCGTGCTGTCGCCGATCGCGGCCGAGATGTCGGCGGTGAGTCTCGCCGGCCCCTGGCGCTTCGAGGGCGAGGTCGCGGGCGCGTCGCTGCGCGTCACCACCGGCGAGATCGAGGCCGACGGGCGGCTGCGGACCAAGGCCTATCTCACCGGCGAGGACCTGCAGCTCGGCTTCGACGGAGCGCTGCTCTTTCCGAAGGGGGGCGAGGGCGTCGGAGCGGAACTGGATGGCGCCTTCAATCTTTCGCCGGGCGGGGCGGTCGCGCTCGCCGGCCGGGTCAAGGGCGGCAGCCGCCAGCTCGACCTGTCCGGGCTTGCTCTGGACGTCGCGGGCGGCGCGGCGCGGCTGGAAGGCGAGGGGCAGTACCTCCCCGGCACGGGCAAGGGCTCGCTGGCATTGCGCGCGCGCCGGCTCGATGCCGACGCGCTGGCGACGGCGCTGGCCGAACGGCAGGGTTTCGAGCGCGCCTTGCAGGGGCTGCCGGGTGCCTTCGACGTCAGCCTCGATCTCGACCAGTTGATCTGGCGCGGCGAGGATTTTTCGACCCTCGCCTTGCGCGGGCATCTGCACGATGGCGGCTTGAGCGAGGCCTCGGCGTCCGTGCGGGTGGCCGGTGCCCTGCTGGGCGCAAGCGGCAATCTCAATGCGGAGGGCGCTTCGGGCCGGCTCAACGTCAAGGCCGACGATGCGCGGCGCGTCGGGCTGGTGTTGTCGCGGGCCGGGCTCGACCCGGCGCTGGCCGATTTCATCGCTAGGCTTGGGCGGATCGATGCCGATATCGTCGGGGCCTGGACGGGCACCGGCGGCCGGTTCCAGCGCCTGCTGGTCGCGGGTTCGTCGGGCCTGCGCCTCGATGCCTCCGGCGAGATCGCGCCGAACCGGATCGCCGCGAAGGCGGCCGTGAACGGGCTCTCGCTCGATACTCTGCCGCCCGGCAACAGCCTCTCCGGCCTGCTCCGGCAGCGCGACGTGGCGCTGGAGCTTGCGCTCACCAATGTCCGGTTCCGCAATGCCCCGCCGGGTTCTGCCAATCTCGACCTCAGGCGCGAAGGCGATGTCTGGCGGCTGAGCCGGTTGTCGGTCGACGGCTTCGGCGGCGTTGTCGTCACCGGCGCAGGCGCGCTGCTGGCGGAGGGCGGCGAGATTTCCGGGCGGGTCCGGGCGCCGCGTTTCGAGACGCTCACCGCGCTGGCCGGGCCGCTGCTGCCGGAAACGGCAATCCAGGCGCTTCAGCGTGTCGGCGAGGGGCTGGCGCGGCTCGATGCGGGCTTCCGCCTGACGCGGGCGGCTTCCGGTGAGACCAGCCTGTCGGCGGAAGGCACGGCTGCGGCCGGCAGGCTCAAGCTCGACGGCCGGCTCGACAAGGCAGGCAACTGGAGCAGGGCTGCGCTCGGCTTCGAGCTCAACGACCGGAGGCAAGCTTTTGCGGCCTTGGGTCTGCCATTGCCGCAGCAGGGCGGGGCGGGACGTTTCGCTCTCGAACTGGATGGTGGCAAGGCGACCGGCTCGCTCGCGGGGCAGGGGCTTTCTGTTGTCGTCGAGGATGGCGAGCAGGGCCCGCGACTGACATTGCAAGCGGACGGGCCGGGGCAGGTTCTCGCGGAAGGGCCGGCGCGCCTGCTGCCTGATGGCGTGATCGATGCGTCCGCGCGGCTCGCCCTCTCCGAGGAGGCGATCCGGCTCGACGAGATCACCGCCAATCTCGGCGGCATGGCGGTGACTGGCGCGCTGCTGCTGCCGCGCGAAGGGCGCGCCTCCGGCCGTATTGCGGTGCCGGCTGCCGATCTGCGCCCGCTGATCGGCGCCGCGCTTGGGCAGGTGGCGGCGACGCCGAACGCGCTCTGGTCGACGGGGCGCTTCGGGCGCGTGGCGGGCTTCCCCGACTTCGATATCGCGGTCGAGACCGGGACTCTCTTCGCCTTCGATGGCGGGACGATCCGCAACGCGAGCTTCGCCCTGCGCTCGGATCAGGACGGGCTCCGGATCGACGACATCCGCGGCAGCTATGGCGGCGGGCAGGTCGCGGGGCGGCTCGGCCTGCGGCGCGACGGCGGGCTCGCCCAGCTTAATGGGCGGCTCAGCCTGATGGCGGTCGATCTCGGCGAATTCACCAAGGGCGCGGTGGGCGGCAAGGCCTCGGGACAGGTCGAGTTCGGCGGTTCGGGCGAGACGCCGGCGCGGCTGGTCGCCGGCCTGAGCGGCGCGGGCAGCCTTGCTCTGACCGGCACGCGCCTCGCGCGGTTCGATCCCAATGCCTATGCGCGGATCATCGCCGGCACAGGCGAGGATGCATCAGAAAGCGATGCGTCGCGCCTGCGGGACCGTCTCAGCGAGGCGCTCGACAAGGATGCCTGGGCGCTCGGTGACGTCTCGCTGCCCTTCACGCTGGCCGGCGGATTGGTCCGGCTCCAGCCCTTCGCCTTCGAACGCAATGGACTGCGTGCCGAGGCGACGGGCATCCTCGATTTGCGCGCGCTGACCGCCGATCTCAGGCTTGGCCTGAGGCCGCTTGGTGCCCTGCCGAAGGGCTGGCCGGGCGACGCCCCGCAGATCGGCATCGCCTGGCGCGGGCCCTTGTCGAACCTTCGGCGCGAGAGCGATGTCAGCGCGTTGTCGAACACGGTGGCGGCGCGGGCTCTGGCGCGTGAGATCGAGCGCGTCGAGGCCTTCGAGGCGGATGCGCGCGAGCGGGCGATGTATTCGAGGCGCCTGCGGGCCGAGCGCGAGATGCGCGAGAACGAGCGGAAGCTGGGTGAGTTCCTGAAGGCGCAGGAAGAGGCCCGCATCGCCGAGGAGAAGCGCCAGGAAGAGGCGCGTCGTGTCGAAGAGCAGCGCCGTCAAGCCGAGGAGAAGCGTGCCGAGGAGTTGAGGCGCGCCGAGCAAGCGCGGGCGGAGCTGGAAGCGCGCCGGAAGGCGGAGGCCGAGGAACGGGCCCGCGCCGCGGCCGAGCGGGCGGCTGCTGCTGCCGAACGGGCTGCAGCACAACCCGCGCCGCAGCAGCCGCCCGTGCAGCCCGGTCCTCTCGTTTTGCCGGGAGCGCCGCTCAGCAGTTCGCCGGAAGGCGCAGTCCAGTCGCCTACCGGTGGTGTTGCACCATCGCAGGTCCAGCCCGGAACGCAGCCGCGCAGCGCGCCGTTGCGTTGAAAGCTTGATTCAAGCACTTCGCGATTTGATTCCGAATTTTCTCGCAAGTATTTGAATATGCTGATTTTTGGATTGGTGATGTGGCGGTCGTCGATCATGCTGGTCTGACATGCGGAACCCTCGTCATTCCGGGGCGCACCGCAGGTGCGAACCCGGAACCCGACGACTGGGTGGGACATCTCATTCCTCGTTGCAGACGGCTCACCCAGTCGTGGGTTCCGGGTTCTTCGCCATGCGAAGCCCCGGAATGACAAAGGTGGTTTTGACCGGGAGCTGGCCGGCCGTTGACCGCACCGCCTACGAGCCGCCAACCAACTTCCGATAATGCGCGAGCGCATGCAGCCGTAAAGCGGAGGAGAGGTTCAGCTCCCCTCGTCCGGAATCGACCTCGGCGACGAGGGCGGCGATCGGGCGCTCCTCGCTTGCCGCGATCTCCTTCAGCGCTTCCCAGAAGGGGGCTTCCAGCGAGATGCTGGTGCGGTGGCCGGCGATGCTGAGCGAGCGCTTGCGCTCGGGCTTCATGCCGGCTCCGGCTCGTCGCGGTCGCGCTTGTGCCCGTCGATATGGCGGGCGGCCTTGTCGCGCTCGGCCTCGGTCAGCTTGCGCTCGGCCTTGGTGCGGCCGAAGGAGATGCGGTTCTGCTCGGCCGTCTTTTCAGCCTCCGCGCGCGCCTTCTGCTTGCGGACCTGGCGGAGGTTGATGATCTCGGCCACCGGACCCGCCACGCGTCAGTGGGGGCCGAGCATCAGCTCGGGCTTGACCGTGGCGTCGAAGAGCTCGGCGTCGACGCCGGCCTTCAACGCTTCCTCGCGGAGCGTCGTGCCGTTGTGATGGGCGGCCTTGGCGATGCTGGCGGCCTTGTCGTAGCCGATCGCAGGCGCCAGCGCCGTCACCAGCATCAGCGAGCGCGAGAGCAACTCCTTGAGCTGGCCTTCGTTGGCCTCGATGCCCTCGACGCAATTGACGCGGAAGCTCTCGGCCGCGTCGGCCAGCAGTCGCACGGACTGCAGGAAGGCAGCGGCGATCACCGGCTTGAAGACGTTGAGCTCGAAATGGCCCTGGCTCGCGGCAAAGCCGATCGTCGCCTGATTGCCGTGGACCTGGGTCGCGACCATGGTCAGCGCCTCGGCCTGGGTCGGATTGACCTTGCCCGGCATGATCGAGGAGCCCGGTTCGTTCTCCGGCAGGCTGATCTCACCCAGACCCGAGCGGGGGCCGGAGCCCATCAGGCGGATATCGTTGGCGATCTTGAACAGATCGGAGGCGAGCGCGGCCAGTGCGCCATGGGCGGCGGCGAGCGCGCCGTGGCTCGCCAGCGCCTCGAACTTGTTGTCGGCGCTGCGGAAGGGCAGGCCGGTCAGCGTCGCGATCTCCTTGGCGAAGAAGGCGGCGAAGTCGGGATGGGTGTTGAGGCCGGTGCCGACGGCGGTGCCGCCCTGCGCCAGCGCATAGAGCCCACCGAGCGCCGCCTCGATCCGGCCGATGCCGAGATGGAGCTGCATCGCATAGCCCGAAAATTCCTGGCCGAGCGTGACCGGGGTCGCGTCCTGCAGATGGGTGCGGCCGATCTTGACGAGGTGCTTGAAGGCCTCGGCCTTGGCGTTCAGCGCCTTTTCGAGACTGCGCAGGGCCGGCAGCAGGCGGCGCGTGATTTCCAGCACCGCCGCGATATGCATCGCGGTCGGGAAGGCGTCGTTCGAGGACTGGCCGCGGTTGACATGGTCGTTGGGGTGGACCGGGCTCTTGGCGCCGAGCCCTGCGCCGAGCAGTTCATTGGCGCGGTTCGCCAGGACCTCGTTGGCGTTCATGTTCGACTGGGTGCCCGATCCGGTCTGCCAGATCACCAGCGGAAAATGCCCGTCGAACTTGCCGGCGAGCGCCTCGTCCGCCGCATGGGCGATGGCGCCGGCGACGCGCTGGTCGAGCAGGCCGAGCTTCGCGTTGACATGGGCGGCGGCCTTCTTGACCAGCACCAGCGCATGGACCAGCGGCAGCGGCATGCGCTCGCTCTCGCCGCCGATCTTGAAATTCTCGAGGGAGCGCTGCGTCTGCGCGCCCCAGTATCGATCCGCAGGCACCGCGATCGGGCCGAAGGAATCGGTTTCGGTGCGCGTCTGCGTCATGGCGTCCGTCGTCAGGGCTTCTTGCGGAAGGAATCGAGGCTGACCACCTCGGCGCTGCCGCGGCTATCGTCGCCCTCAGTGGCCGGTTCGGCCTTCGCCGATGCGGCGGCGGGCTCGGCGGCAGGCGCCTTGCCCTTGGCCGCCGGAAGTGCGGCCGGCACGATCTTGACCGGCGCGGGCGCGGCCTCGGCGGGCTCGGCCTCCTGCGGTGCGGTCTCCTCCGCCTGGTCCTGCGCCTCGAATTTCAGGCCGAACTGGACGGAAGGGTCGAAGAAGGTCGAAATCGCGTCGAAGGGCACCAGCAGCCGCTCCGGCACGCCGGAGAAGGACAGGCCGACCTCGAAGGAGTGCTCGCTGACGTTCAGGTCCCAGAACTGATGCTGCAGGACGATCGTCATCTCGTCGGGGTGCTTCTCGCGCAGCCGCTGCGACAGGCGCACGCCCGGCGCCTGGGTGCGGAAGGTCACATAGAAATGGTGCTCGCCCGGCAGTCCGTCGCGCGCGGCCTCCGTCAGGATCTTGCGGACGACGCCCTTCAGCGCGTCCTGCACCATGAGATCGTAACGAAGAACATCCTTGGACATCGAGTCGTGGTTTCCGCTTGTTGCGTTCCGGCGGGAACAGCCGGCAGGCCGTCAGGAAAAGAAGTGGAGGCTTCTGTTGCCAGGCGCCTCCGAGCCCCGCCTTACGCGGCTAAACGCAAGGGCTTTGGTTTGGGAACCAGCACCGCTTACGCGGCGACAGCAACCCGAGCATTGTTGTCGTTGGCAACTATGCTTTGGCCCGATAACGGCGGAACCATGCCGAGCAAAGGGATAACCTTTACACCCTCGTCGATCCTGTTTCGCCCCCGCCGCAGCCCTGCAACCGCTCAGTTGCAAGTTCCTGCTGCTCGCGCCGCAGGATTTGTCCCTGTGCTCGCGCCGCAGGGCTGTGGTGGAGGCGCCGGGTACTGCCCCCGGGTCCGAAAGGCTTATTTCGAGATCCGTTTATCGCCATAGCCGTTCTTGCGAGCGGCACCTGCGAATATAGGGAAGCCTGTGGCGTTGGGAAAGGGTTCTCATGCGTTTTCGACAAAGACTGCGACATCCGCGCCTCAATCGAGAATGCGTCCATTTCTGATGTCGATATCGAGGCTCATCTCGTCATCCTCGGCGGTGCGGCCGGCGACCTCCCAGCGATCGTCCAGGCGCACGATCTCCTCGACATGGACGAGGCCGGCGCTCCAGGCGATGTCGCGGGCCTGGCGCTCCGAGATCGTCATGTCGGCGAATGTCTCCTCGCCATGCGCCGACAGGGCGATCAGGGCGTTGAGAGCAAGCGCCGCCAGCAGGCTGCGCGGCAGGTTCAGGGTCCGCATATCGACTATCCCACGAATCAAGCGCGCGATGAGCGGCGTCGATTGGGGCGGGTTTGCGGACGGACGAGGCTCACGCATTGTCGCGTTTGCGTGAGGCGGAAAGGCTCCCGCCATGGATTGGCAGGGCCTGCCGCAAACGCTGGGGATGCCTGCCAGCGCGGCGGGGCCAAGCGGGCTTCGAACCGCTATAGTCGAGCGCCTTCCAGAGAGTCGCCATGCGCCAGTATCACGACCTGCTCCAACGCGTCCTGACCGAGGGCGTCCGCAAGGACGACCGCACGGGGGACGGGCACGCTCGCCGTCTTCGGCCATCAGATGCGCTTCGACCTGTCGGAGGGGTTTCCGCTGGTCACGACCAAGAAGCTGCACCTGAAGTCGATCATCCATGAGCTGATCTGGTTCCTGCGCGGCGACACCAATGTGCGCTATCTCCAGGAGAACGGCGTCACGATCTGGGACGAATGGGCCGATGCCAACGGCGATCTCGGCCCGGTCTATGGCCGGCAATGGCGGTCCTGGGCAGCGCCGGACGGGCAGGTGATCGACCAGATCGCCTGGCTGGTCAACGAGATCCGCCGCAACCCGGATTCGCGCCGGCTGATCGTCTCGGCCTGGAATCCGGCCGATATCCCGAAGATGGCGCTGGCGCCCTGCCATTGCCTGTTCCAGTTCTTCGTCGCGAACGGGAAACTGTCCTGCCAGCTCTACCAGCGCTCGGCCGACGTCTTCCTCGGCGTGCCCTTCAACGTCGCGAGCTATGCGCTGCTGACCCATATGGTGGCGCAGGTGACGGGGCTTGACGTCGGCGAGTTCGTGCATTCCTTCGGCGACACGCATCTCTACGTGAATCACCTCGACCAAACCCGGCTGCAGCTGTCGCGCGAGCCACGCGCGCTGCCGAAGCTCTCGCTCAACCCGGCGGTGACGCGGCTGGAGGATTTCCAGTTCGCCGACGTCATGATCACCGATTACGACCCGCATCCCGGCATCAAGGCTCCGATCGCAGTATGACCCTCACCATCCGCTCCGCCCGTCCCGGCGAGGCCGGGCTCGTGCTCGGCTTCATCCGCGAGCTCGCCGAATACGAAAAGCTGCTGCACGAGGTCGTCGCGACCGAGGCGGATATCGCGGAAGCTCTGTTCGGCGGGAATCCAAGGGCGTTCTGCGACATCGCCGAGTGGGACGGCGAGCCGGTCGGCTTCGCGGTCTGGTTCTACACCTATTCGACCTTCTCGGGCCGGCACGGCATCTGGCTGGAGGACCTGTTCGTGCGGCCGGACCAGCGCGGGCGCGGCATCGGCAAGGCGCTGATCGCCGGGCTGGCGCGGCGCTGTGTCGCGGAGAAGCTGCCGCGCCTTGCCTGGTGGGTGCTGAACTGGAACGAGCCCTCGCGCGTTTTCTATCGGGCTCTCGGCGCCACGGCGCAGGACGAATGGACCGTGAAGCGGCTGGAGGGCGAGGCGCTCGCGCGACTGGGCGCGGAGGTCTGAGCGATGGAAAAGCGTCCGGTCGTTCTGGTCGCAGCCGTCGCCGAGAATGGCGTGATCGGCGATGACAACCGGCTGATCTGGCGGCTCAAGGCCGACATGAAGCACTTTCGCAGCCTGACGCTGGGACGCCCGGTGCTGATGGGACGCAAGACCTTCCTGTCGATCGGTAAGCCCCTGCCGGGGCGCGAAATCGTCGTGCTGACCCGCGATGCCGGCTTCACGGCCGAGGGCGTAAGGGTCGCCCATTCGCTCGACGAGGGGCTGGAGATCGGGCAGCGGCTCGCTGCGGCCAGCGGGACGGATTCCGTCGTGGTCGCCGGCGGCGCCGATATCTATCGCCAGGCCCTGCCGCTGGCGGACCGGCTGGAACTGACCATCGTGCATGCCAGGCCGTCCGGCGATGCGCTCTTCCCCGATTGGGAGCGCGATGCCTTCGAGGCCGGTGCCAACGATCACCATCCCGCCGACGCCGAGAACGAGTACCCCTATACCTTCGTCACGCATCGCCGGCGCGGCTGATCGCCGCTTTCCGTTCACGATGAATGGCTTGCGCCGTTGACGAATCCATGGCCCATGACCAAGTCAGCCCAGCGCCTTCGCCCGAAGGCGCTGACAAGCGGCCGTCATTTGCTTATGGCTTGGCCTCGACAGAACGAAAGGGAACGGCTCGAGAATGCCTTGGAGCAATCAGAGCGGCGGTGGCAGCGGCGGGGGAGGTCCCTGGGGTCAGCGCGGAGGTAATGGCGGCGGCGGTCCTTGGGGCGGCGGTTCCGGCGGCGGCGGGGGCAATGGCAACCCGCCCGATCTCGAGGAAATGCTGCGGCGCGGCCAGGACCGGCTGAAGAACCTCGTTCCCGGCGGCAATATTGGCGGACGCGGGCTCCTCCTCGGAGGCCTGCTCCTGATCCTGATCTGGCTCGGCTCCGGCATCTATTTCGTGCGGCCCAACGAGGTCGGCCTCAACGTCGTCTTCGGCCGCTTCGCCGGCAAGACGGGCGAAGGCCCGAACTGGAACTGGCCCTATCCGATCGGCAACGTGATCAAGCCGCAGGTGACGAACGTCATCACCACCGAGGTCGGCTTCCGGACGGTCGAATCGGTCAGGGCCTCGCGCCAGACCGACGTCATCGAAGAGAGCCTGATGCTCACCGGCGACGAGAACATCGTCGATATCGACTTCATCGTGCAGTGGCAGATCGACCCGGCCGCGCCCGAGAACTACGTCTTCAACATTCAGGATCCGCCGGGCACCGTGAAGGCCGTGGCCGAGAGCGCGATGCGCGAGATCATCGGCCGCCGCAACATCCAGCCGGTGCTGACGACCGATCGCGGCGCGATCGAGACCGAGGTGCGCCAGCTCATGCAGGACACGCTCAACGGCTACAATGCCGGCGTGCGCATCAGCCTCGTCCAGCTCCAGAAGGTCGACCCGCCGCAGCAGGTCATCGACGCCTTCCGCGACGTCCAGGCGGCTCGCGCCGACCAGGAACGCCTGCGCAACGAGGCGCAGACCTATGCCAACCGCGTCGTGCCCGAGGCGCGCGGCCGCGCCGCGCAGCTGACGCAGGCGGCTGAAGCCTTCAAGGAGCAGACCGTCGCCGAGGCGCGCGGTCAGGCGAGCCGCTTCAACGCGGTCTACGAGCAATACAAGAACGCTCCGGCCGTGACGCGCGAGCGTCTCTTCCTGGAGACGATGGAACGCGTGATGGGCGGGACGGACAAGATCATCCTCGACTCGACGGGCGCCGGGCAGGGCGTCGTGCCTTACCTGCCGCTCGACCAGCTCCAGCAACGGCGCCCGGCTCCGGGCCAGCAGCAGGGAGGGGCTCTGCGATGAACTCCCCCGTGTTGCGCGGCGTCCTCTTCTTCGCCGTCGTCATCGTCGCCGTCGTGCTCTACGCCTCGACCTTCGTGGTCTCGCAGACGCAGTCGGCGCTCGTCCTGCGCCTCGGCGCGATCCGCAGCGTCGTCACCGCGCCGGGCCTGTACTTCAAGCTCCCGGCCCCGTTCGAGCAGGTCACCCTGCTCGACAACCGCATCCTCGATCTCGACCTGCCGGCCCAGGAAATCATCGCCTCGGACCAGAAGCGTCTCGTCGTCGATGCCTTCACGCGCTACCGGATTTCCGATCCGCTGCGCTTCTACCAGGCGGTCAACAACATCCCGCGCGCCAACTCGCAGCTTGCCTCGATCGTGAACGGCAATGTCCGCTCGGTGCTGGCGGAAGCCACGTTCACGGCGATGGTGCGCACGGACCGTACGCGCCTGATGAACCGCATCCGCGACGACGTGAACCGGGAGGCCGCCCGCTTCGGCATGTCGGTCGTCGACGTCCGCTTGCGGCGCGTCGACCTGCCGGCGGCGAACTCCGCGGCGGTGTTCCAGCGCATGCAGACGGAACGCCAGCGCGAGGCGGCGGAAGCGCGCGCTCTCGGCGGCCAGCAGGCGCAGGAAGTGCGCGCACGGGCCGATAGGGACTCGACCGTGATCGTGGCGGAGGCGCAGCAGCACTCCGACGAGATTCGCGGCGCGGGCGAGGCTGAACGCAACAAGGTCTTCGCCGAGGTCTTCGGCAAGGATCCGGAGTTCTTCTCCTTCTACCGCTCGATGCAGGCCTATGAAGCCAGCATCAAGCCGGGGGACACGCGGATGGTGCTGACGCCGGATTCGCCGTTCTTCCGGTATTTCAACGGCCCGAACGCGCAGCGTCAGGACGGTCAGGCGGGCGCTCCGGCGACGCCTGCCCAGCCTGCGCCTGCCCGGCCCTGATCATGGCGAGCGACGCGGATGCTTGATTTCGTCGCGGCGCTCGGCCTGGTCTTCGCTATCGAGGGCATTCTCTTCGCCGCGATCCCGCATCTGGCGAAGGATGCCCTCCGTAGCGCGGCGGAAACCCCGCCGGACCGGATGCGGCTCATCGGCATCGGCTCGGCGGTGCTGGGCGTGATCCTGGTCTGGGTCGCGCGCGGCGTCTGGTAGATGCGGGGGCAGGCACATGATCGTGTTCGATGACATGATCGTGCGTCGCCCTTCCGCCGCATTTCGGAGTTCAATCATCGGGCGCGCTCGCCTGCCTCGCGGCATCGGGCGCGCCTGCCTGCATCGATCGGCACGCATCCTTCAGAACATGAGGACCCCTATGGCATCGAACACCCTTTCCGCAGCCAGGCCCGTCCGCATCGCTCTCGCTGCCGGCGCCGCCGGGCTCGCGCTGCTGGCCTCGCCGGTGCTGGCGCCGGGGCATGCGCAGGCCAATACGCCGCTCCTCCAGGGGCAGACCTCGCTTGCCGACCTCGTCGACAAGGTCATGCCCGCGGTGGTCAACATCGCGGCCGTCACCACCAACGACACGAAGGGCCGCAACCTGCCGCAATTGCCGCAGCTCGGCCCGGACACGCCCTTCGGCGACCTGTTCGAGGAATTCTTCAACCGCCGCAACCAGCAGGGCGAGCGTCAGGCACCGCAGCAGCGCCGCTCGCAATCGGCCGGCTCCGGCTTCGTGGTCGACGCCTCCGGCATCGTGGTCACCAACAACCACGTCATCGGTGACGCCAACGAGATCACGGTGATCTTCAACGACGGCCTGCGCCTCAAGGCCGAGGTCATCGGCAAGGACAGCAAGGTCGACCTCGCGGTGCTGCGCGTGAAGCACGACAAGCCGCTGCCGGCGGTCAAGTTCGGCGATTCCGACAAGATGCGGATCGGCGATCCCGTGATGGCGATCGGCAATCCGTTCGGCCTCGGCGGCTCGGTGTCATCGGGCATCGTCTCGGCCCGCAACCGCGACATCAGCCAGGGCCCGTACGACACCTATATTCAGACCGACGCGGCCATCAACAAGGGCAACTCCGGTGGCCCGCTGTTCAACATGGCCGGCGAGGTCATCGGCATCAACACGGCGATCCTGTCGCCGACGGGCGGCTCGGTCGGCATCGGCTTCGCCGTGCCCTCGACGCTGGCGACCAATGTCGTCGACCAGCTCAAGGAGTTCGGCGAGACCCGGCGTGGCTGGCTCGGCGTGCGCATCCAAACCGTCGACGACGCCACTGCGGAGGCGCTGGGCCTCGGCACGGCGCGCGGCGCGCTGGTCGCCGGCATCGACGAGAAGGGCCCGGCCAAGCCCGCCGGCCTCGAAACCGGCGACGTGATCGTCAAGTTCGACGGCAAGGACGTGAAGGATTCGCGCGACCTGCCGCGCATCGTCGCGGCGACGCCGGTCGGCAAGGACGTGCCGATCCTGGTGATCCGCAAGGGCAAGGAAGAGACCAAGACGGTCAAGCTCGGCCGCCTCGAGGACGGCGAGAAGGTCCAGACGGCTGCGGCGAACAAGCCGACGGCCGAACCGGCGAAGCCCGCCGTCACCAGCGCGCTCGGCCTCGAGTTCTCGCCGCAGACGGACGAGCTCCGGAAGCGCTACACGATCAAGGATGGCCTCAAGGGCGTGGTCATCACCAAGGTCGATGCCAACTCGAACGCGGCCGACAAGCGCATCCTCGTCGGTGAACTGATCGTCGAGGTCGGCCAAGAGCCGGTCAACGCGCCGCAGGACGTGACGAAGCGGCTCGATGCGCTGAAGAAGGAGGGCAAGAAGTCCGCCCTCCTGCTCGTCTCGAACGGCCAGGGCGAAGTTCGCTTCGTCGCTGTGTCGATGAACTGAGCCTGGCGTCATCCAGGGAAAGCGAAGGGCGGCCCGGTGGGCCGCCCTTTTCATGTCCCGTCCGCAACCGGTGGCGAGGTGCGTGCGCTGGCGCGGGCCGGCTAAACACGGTTAGAGCTTGGCAGCATCCGGAGACCAAGATGAAGATCAGCGAAATCCCCTTCGTCACCACCGACTGGTCGACGATCCCCGTGGAGCGCCATGCCGGCGACAGCGGCGAGGCGACCTGGCGCGTCCAGCATTTCGGCCCGGAGGACAACCGCATCCGGGTGCGGATGGTCGAGTATTCGCCGGGCTATGTCGCCGACCACTGGTGCTCGAAGGGGCACATCATCCTGTGCCTCGAAGGCGAGATGGAGACCACGCTCGCCGACGGGCGCGTGCTGCCGCTGAAGGCCGGCATGAGCTATCAGGTCGCGGATAATGCCGAGGCCCATCGCTCCGCGACCAAGACCGGCGCGAAGCTCTTCATCGTGGACTGATCAGCCCCGGACGATCTCGTTGCCGGTATAGCCCTGGGCATAGAGCAGGGCGGTGAGATCGGCATGGTCGAGCCGGGCATCGGCCGCGGCTGCGACAGCCGGCTTGGCGCGGAAGGCTGCGCCCAGTCCCGCTTCGCCGAGCATGGCGAGATCGTTCGCGCCGTCGCCGACGGCCATGGTCTGCTCCGGCGTCAGCTTGAAGCGGGCGCGCAAATCGACGAGCGCGTCGAGCTTGGCCTGCTTGCCAAGGATGGGATCTGCGACGGTGCCGTTCAGGATGCCGTCATCAGCGAGCAGCGTGTTCGAGCGATGCTCGTCGAAGCCGATAGTCGCTCCGATCGGCCCGGTGAAGACGGTGAAGCCGCCAGAGACGAGAGCCGTGTAACCACCATTAGCCCGCATGGTCTGGACGAGTTCGCGCCCGCCCGGCGTCAGCGTGATGCGGTCGCGGATGATCTCGCCGACCACGGATAGCGGCACGCCTTTCAGCAGGGCGACGCGCTCGCGCAAAGCCGGCTCGAACTCGATCTCGCCGCGCATGGCGCGCTCGGTGATTTCTGCGACATGCCCCTTCAAGCCCACGACGTCGGCGAGCTCGTCGATGCATTCCTGGCCGATCATCGTCGAATCCATGTCGGCGAGGAACAGCGCCTTGCGGCGGGTCGCCGCCGGCTGGACGATGACGTCGATTGGCGCGCCGTCCAGAGCGGCCCGAATATCGGCTTCGAGCTTGCGCGTATCGGCGGCTTCCGCGAAGAGGTCGGCAGCGACCGCGCCATCGAGCACGGCCGTGCCGGTGATGCCGGGCACGGCGCTGGCGATGCGGGCGAGCAGGGCGTCGTCGAGGAGCGCCTGGCCGTGGGCGGATACGAGTGTGGCGACGAGCATGCGAGGAACCGGGTGAAGGCGGCAGGGCAATACGGCGCGGTGCTCATCGCAGGTCCGACCGCGAGCGGCAAGTCCGCGCTGGCGATCGAGATCGCGCGCCGCACCGGCGGCACTGTCGTCAATGCCGATTCCATGCAGGTCTATGCCGATCTGCGCGTTCTCTCGGCCCGGCCGAGCGAGGCGGAGGAGGCAATGGTGCCGCATCGCCTCTACGGCCATGTCGACGGCGCGGTGAACTATTCGGCGATGCGCTACGCCGCCGATGTGGCGACGTTGCTTGAAGAGCTGCGCGCGGCGGGCTCGCTGCCGATCCTGGTCGGCGGTACCGGGCTCTATTTCAAGGCGGTCACCGAAGGTTTCTCGGCGATGCCGCCGGTTCCGGAAGACGTGCGAGCCGCGTTTCGGGCTCATGCCGAAGGGCGCGAGACGGGCGCGCTCCATGCCGAGCTTGCGGCCTGCGACCCTGCCATGGCCGAGCGACTGCGGCCGAGCGACCGGATGCGGATCATGCGAGCGTTGGAGGTCTTCCGGGCCACGGGGCGTTCGCTCGCGAGCTTCCAGGGCGAGCGCAAGCCGGGGCCGCTCGGCGATCTGCCGACGCTGCGCCTCTTCGTGCATCCCGAGCGCGAGGCGGTGAAGGCGCGGATCGATCGGCGTTTCGAGGTGATGATGGGTGAGGGGGCGCTCGACGAGGTCGCGCGCCTGAAGCAGCGCGGGCTCGATCCGCTGCTGCCGATCATGCGGGCCCATGGCGTGCCCGGCCTGATCGCCCATCTCGACGGCGCGATCACGCTGGAGGAGGCGATCCGGCGTGGCCAGGCCGATACGCGCGCCTATGCCAAGCGGCAAGTGACGTGGTTCCGGCACCAGATGTCGGGCTGGGAGGCTGTTGCGCCCGAGGCTGCGCTGGAACTGGCTGCTCGACGCCTGGAGCTCTGAGCGTCAGGCCGCTTCGGCGACCTGGGCGGGCTCGGCGATGCCGAGGCGGTTGCGGCCCTCGTTCTTGGCGCGATAGAGCGCCTGGTCGGCGCGGGCCGTCAGGGACGCCAGCGCCTCGCCGGGATGAAGCGCGGCGATGCCGAGGCTTGCAGTCACCTTCAGTGCCAGGGTTTCCGAGACCGGCAGCGAACGGGCGAGCAAGGCGTCCTGAATCTGGCGGGCCCTCGCTATGGCGGAGTGCAGATCGCAGCCTTGCAACAGAATGCCGAATTCCTCGCCGCCGAAGCGCCCGACGAGATTCTGCTCGTTGCGGAGCTGGCAGAGCAGCAGGTCGGCGAAGGCGCGGATCACCGCATCGCCGGCCGGATGGCCATAGGTGTCGTTGACCTGCTTGAAATGATCGAGGTCGACGATGATGAGGGCGATATCGCTGCCTTCCGCCTCGCTGGCGGCGATCGCGGCATTGGCCTTCTCGGTGAAGGAGCGGCGATTCAGCAGCGCGGTCAGCGGGTCGGTTTCGGCGAGGCGTCGCAGCTCTTCTTCACGCTCCTCGCGCAGGCCGATTTCCTCGGAGAGGGCGCGGCGGGTGGCGCGTTCGCGGCCGATCTCCAGCGCCAGCGTGGCGGCGCGCATCTGCAGGGTCTGGTTGGCGACCGTCAGGTCGGTGATGTCGGTCAGCGTCAGGAGGAGGCCGTCGCCGAGCGGGGCGACCGCGACCTTGAGCCAGGTCGTCGTCCCGTCACGCGTGTAAGAGGTTTCCAGGCTGTCGGCGCGCTGCAGGTCGATGGCATAGAGGCAACGGCGCCAGATCGAGGGGTCGGAGAGGAAGGGCAGGCTCTCGCGGCCATCGGTGTCGAGGAGATCGGTTTCGGGGCGCCCGCTCAACTCGGCCGCGCGCCGGTTGGCGGTGACGACGACGGCCTGCTCGATCTGGCCGGCCGCGTCGCGGATGGCGCGCAGCGCGACGATGCCGCTGGGCGAGCTTTCGAGCACGGCATTGAGCAGATCCTCGCGGAACTGCAGCGGCCGGCTGAAGGCGACAATGAAGCGGCGCCCGTCCCGCGTCACGGTTGGCAGAACCAGCCGCTCCCACAGCGCGACGCGCACCGTCTCGGTCGAGCGATGGACGGTATAAAGCGGCCGATCCTCGGCCAGGGCCTGGTCGAAGCTGTCGATCGAGAAACGGGCGACGCGCTCGCGCATGTCGGACAGGCGCTGGCCGAGGCGGCTGGCGCCGGAATAGCGGATGATCTCACGTCCGAAATGCAGCCAGCGATAGTCGCCGTCGTCCGTCGGCTCCAGGATCATCAGGTCCTGGCCGAAATCGGGCAGCAGCGCGGCGGCGAGGTCTTCATAGCCCACGGGTTCGCCGTCGCGACGATGGAGCGCGAAACGGCGCAAAATCGGTGCGATCTCCGGCGCGTGTCCGCGGGCCGCGATATTCTCCGTGTGGACTTCGTAGTACATATCCGTCCCGGTTCGAGCGCGCGGAGGCTAAGCTTGGACGGATTGAGAAAGTGTTCCCTTGGGGCATGGCATTTTCCGCACCGGGCGAATGGCCGGTCCTTAGCCATGTTAACGCTTGACCGGCTGCACAGCCTCCGTTAGCGTTCGGCAACTTTCGTCAAGGATCATGTGCGCAATGCGCAAGCTTATTCTCGTAGAGGTGCGCTGGTAGGGGCCGGTTTTCGAACCGGGCGTCCCCGACGCCAGCGCACGCCCAGGCCCCTCCGAGGGCCTTTTTTATTGCCCGCGTTCCAGACAGATCAGAAGACCAGCCGCAGGAGAGCGTAATGAGCGAGATGATGACCGGCGCCGAGATGGTCGTCCGCGCGCTTCAGGATCAGGGTGTCGAGCACCTGTTCGGGTATCCGGGCGGCGCCGTACTCCCGATCTACGACGCCATCTTCCAGCAGGACAAGGTCAAGCACGTCCTCGTCCGCCACGAGCAGGGCGCCGTGCATGCGGCCGAGGGCTATGCCCGCTCCGGCCCCGGCAAGGTCGGCTGCGTGCTCGTCACCTCCGGCCCCGGCGCGACCAATGCCGTCACCGGCCTGACCGACGCGCTGCTCGACTCGATCCCGCTCGTCGTCATCACCGGCCAGGTCCCGACGCATCTGATCGGCTCGGATGCCTTCCAGGAATGCGACACGGTCGGCATCACCCGCTCCTGCACCAAGCACAACTATCTGGTGAAGAGCATCCACGACCTGCCGCGCATCCTGCACGAGGCGTTCTACGTCGCCGCCAACGGCCGTCCGGGCCCGGTCGTGATCGACATCCCCAAGGACATCCAGTTCGCCTCAGGCTCCTATACCCGGCCGCGCGACAACCAGCACAAGACCTACCGTCCGGTGGTCAAGGGCGACCTGAACAAGATCAAGGCCGCGGTCGAGCTGATCGCCGGCGCCAAGCGGCCGATCTTCTATACCGGCGGCGGCGTGATCAATTCCGGTCCGCATGCCTCGGCGCTGCTGCGCGAACTGGCGCGCCTCACCGGCTTCCCGGTCACCTCGACCCTGATGGGACTCGGCGCCTTCCCGGCGGCCGACAAGCAGTGGCTGGGCATGCTCGGCATGCACGGCACCTATGAGGCCAACCTCGCGATGCATGACTGCGACGTCATGATCAATATCGGCGCGCGCTTCGACGACCGCATCACCGGGCGCATCGACGGCTTCTCGCCGCGCTCGAAGAAGATCCATATCGACATCGACCCGTCCTCGATCAACAAGACGGTCAAGGTCGATATCGGCATCGTCGGCGACTGCGCCCATGTGCTCGAAGACATGGTCCGGATCTGGCGCGAGACCGGCGCCCAGACCGACAAGACCGCGCTCGCCGCCTGGTGGACGCAGATCGAGGGCTGGCGCGGGCGCAAGAGCCTCTCCTACAAGCGCTCGGACACGATCATCAAGCCGCAATACGCCCTGGAGCGCCTGTACGAGCTGACCAAGGATCGCGACACCTACATCACGACCGAGGTCGGCCAGCACCAGATGTGGGCGGCGCAGTACCTGCACTTCCAGGAGCCGAACCGCTGGATGACCTCGGGCGGCCTCGGCACGATGGGCTACGGCCTGCCGGCTGCGATCGGCGTGCAGATGAAGCACCCCAAGGCGCTCGTCATCGACGTCGCCGGCGAGGCCTCGATCCTGATGAACATGCAGGAGATGTCTACGGCGGTGCAGTACCGCTTGCCGGTGAAGATCTTCATCCTCAACAACGAGTACATGGGCATGGTGCGCCAGTGGCAGGAATTGCTGCATGGCGGGCGCTATTCCGAGAGCTATTCGCAGTCGCTGCCCGACTTCGTGAAGCTCGCGGAAGCCTATGGTGGCCACGGCATCCGCTGCTCCGACCCGGCCAAGCTCGACGCCGCGATCATGGAGATGATCGAGACGCCCGGACCGGTGATCTTCGACTGCCTCGTCGCCAAGGAAGAGAACTGCTTCCCGATGATCCCGTCGGGCAAGGCCCATAACGAGATGATCCTGCCCGATTTCGAGGGCGATACCGGGCAGATCATCGACGCCAAGGGCAAGCAGCTCGTCTGAGCCCATCCAGCCTCCCTCAGCCCTCATCCTGAGGAGCCGCGCAGCGGCGTCTCGAAGGATGTTTCAGCGGGTGGGGAGGTATCTGGATCATCCTTCGAGACGCGGGCTTTGCCCGCTCCTCAGGATGAGGGCTGAGGGTCCGATTGAAGGAAAACACCATGGCCACCATCGGTCTGATCGGCGGGATGAGCTGGGAGTCGACCGCGGTCTACTACCGGCTGCTCAACGAGGGCGTGCGCGCCCGTGCGGGCGGCCTGCATTCGGCCGACGTGCTGCTGCATTCGGTCGATTTCGCACCGATCGCGGAAATGCAGGCCAAGGGTGACTGGGCCGCGGCCGGCGCGGCGCTGGCCGCGAGCGCGCGCCGCCTCGAACAGGCCGGGGCCTCCTGCCTTGTGCTCTGCACCAACACGATGCACAAGGTCGCGGACCAGATCATCGCCGCGACCAAGCTGCCCTTTCTCCACCTTGCCGATGTCACGGCGCGGGCGGTGCTGGCTTCGCCCTCGCGGCGGCCGCTTCTGCTGGCGACGCGCTTCACGATGGAACAGGGCTTCTATCGCGACCGGCTGAAGGCCTTCGGCGTCGAGGCGCTGGTGCCGCAACCCGATGAGCGCGACGACGTCCATCGCATCATCTACGAGGAATTGTGCCGGGGACGGATCGAGCCCGCCTCGCGCGAGCGCTATCGTGCCATCGTCACACGCGCCGCAAAGGAGGAGGGCGCCGATGGCGTCATCCTTGGCTGCACCGAGATCGGCCTTCTGCTGTCGCAGGACGATGTCTCCGTGCCGGTTTTCGATACCACCGCGCTGCATGTCGCAGCGGCGCTCGATTTCGTCGATGAATGGAAGGCGGCCGCGGCATGAAGCTGTTGATCGGCAACAAATGCTATTCGTCCTGGTCGCTCCGGCCGTGGCTCCTGATGCGCGTGGCCGGCATCGCCTTCACCGAGCAGCTCGTGCCGCTCGACGAGCCCGGTTTCAAGGAGGCGGTCTTTGCCGCTGCGCCCGGCAGCGGCGGCACCCTGCCGATGGTCGTCGATGGCGATATCGCCGTCTGGGAGACGCTGGCGATCTGCGAATATCTCCATGACACCTATCCCCAGGCCGGCATCTGGCCGCGGGACAAGGCGGCGCGCGCCCAGGCGCGTGCCATCTCCAGCGAGATGCATGCGGGCTTCATGGCGCTGCGCAGTGCCTGCCCGATGAATCTGGGCAAGCGCTTCGCCGGTCGCGATCGCGGTCCGGGCGTCGCCCGCGATGTCGAGCGGGTCACCGGGTTGTGGCGGCAGGCGCGCGAGCGCTTCGGCGCCGGCGGGCCGTTCCTCTATGGCGAATTCTCCGCGGCCGATGCGATGTATGCGCCGGTCGTCACGCGGCTGGATACCTACGGCATCGCGGTCGATGCGGTCTCGCAGGACTACATGCAGGCCGTGCTCGCGCTGCCCGCCTATCGCGAGTGGCTTGCCGCCGCGCTGGTGGAGCCCTGGATCGTAGCGCATGACGAGGTCGATGAACCCGCCCTCGTCGATCTCCGCAGCCACTGACTTATTCCATTCCCCTCGATTTCTCCGCTCCAACCGCCTCACAGGTCCGCCATGTCGAAGCCCGCCAGCCATTATCCGAATGCCCCGAAGGCCCAGCCGACCGCGCGCCATACCCTGGCGGTGATCGTCGACAACGAACCGGGCGTTCTTGCCCGCATCGCCGGGCTGTTCTCGGGCCGCGGCTACAATATCGAGAGCCTCACCGTTTCCGAGACCGAGCATGAGAAGCATATCTCGCGCATCACGGTGGTGACCTCGGGCACCGCCAATGTCATCGACCAGATCAAGGCTCATCTCGACCGGCTGGTGCCGGTGCATCGCGTCGTCGACCTGACCGAGCAGGGCGAGGCGATCGAGCGCGAGCTCGCGCTGGTCAAGGTCGTCGGCAAGGGCGACCACCGTGTCGAGGCGATGCGCCTTGCCTCGGCCTTCGGCGCGCGCGTGCTCGATGCCTCGCTGACCTCCTTCGTCTTCGAACTGACCGGCGCGACCGAGGAGATCGAGCGCTTCATCAAGACGATGACGGCGGTGGGGCTGACGGAAGTCTCGCGCACCGGCATCGCCGCGATGAGCCGCGGCCCGGACTCGATGTAATCACCGGCCTCTGCCGGTGACACGCCGCTACGAGATCGCGATCGCCGGCTGCGGGCCGGCGGGGCTTGCGGCTGCCTTGCTGCTGGAGCGCGCCGGGCATCGTGTTACGCTGGTCGAGCGCTTCGCGACGCCCCAGCCGCTTGGCTCGGGCCTGATCCTGCAGCCGACCGGGCTCGCCGTCTTGCGCGAGCTCGGCCTTGCCGATGCACTGATCGCACGCGGCAGCAGGCTCGATCGGCTCTACGGGCTGGGGTCGGCTGATGGCTCTGTCGTGCTCGATGTGCGCTATGCGGCGCTCGGCCCTGACGCCTTCGGCCTCGGTATCCATCGCGGCAGCCTGTTCGAGGCTTTGTTCGATGCGGTAGCGGCACGCGGCATCGCGGTCGAGACCGGCTGCGAGGTCACTGATGTCGAGACCGGCAGCGGCGGGCAGGTTTCGCTCGTTTTGGAGAATGGCCGGAAGCTCGGGCCGTTCGATCTTGCCATTGATGCCTTGGGCGCGCGCTCGCCGCTGATCGGCCGGGCGTCGAAGCCGGTCAGGAAGCGTCCGCTGGCCTATGGCGCGGTCTGGGCCAATGCGCCGCTGGCGGATGGTTTCGATCCCCACGCGCTTGAGCAGCGCTATCACCGCGCAAGCGTGATGGTCGGGGTGCTGCCGATCGGCCGGCGGCCTGACGACGAGGTGCCGCTGGCCTCTTTCTTCTGGAGCCTGAAGCCGGCCGATCATGCGCAATGGCAAGCGCGCGGCCTCGATGCGTGGAAAGCGGATGTGCTCCGGCACTGGCCGCAGACGGCGCCGATGCTGGAAACGATCACGTCGGCCGAGCAATTGCTGCTGGCCTCCTATCGCCACCATACCTTGCCGGTCCCCGCCGGTCGCGGCCTCGCCTTCATCGGCGATTCCGCCCATTCGACCAGCCCGCAACTGGGGCAGGGCGCCAATATGGGTTTGCTGGATGCGTTCGCATTGGCAATGGCCGTGAACGAGGCTGCGGATATCGCAGGGGCGCTCGAACGTTATGCGGTGCTGCGGCGCTTCCATGTCCGGCTCTATCAGGTCGCGAGCCGCCTGTTCACGCCGTTCTACCAGTCCGACAGCTACCTGCTGCCCTTGCTCCGCGACCGGCTCGTGCCGCCCTTGGCGCGGCTGCCGGGGATCGACAGGCAGCTGGCCCTGCTCGTCGCGGGGCTGTATGGCGATCCCTTGCGGGCCTTGAAGCTGGGGCCGGCTTTCCCGGCAAACCCCACTCTTGCGAGCGTAAGGGCATGACGACACCGAGCCTCGAACAGATCGCGCTGCTGCTCGGCATCGTCGGTTTGGCCTGTTTCGCCTGGCCGATCGTGATGCGCCTCTCCGGCAAGGCACAGGCCGAGGAGCTGGGGAGCGGCAAGAGCCTGCGCTCGCCACTGTGGTGGGCCGGCTTTCTTCTGACCATCGCGGCGATCTTCCTGCAGCGCATTGCCAGCCAGCAGGCCGGCTGAGGCTCAGCCGCTGAAGCCGCCTTCGTCGAGGAAGGTGCGCTCCTGCGCCGTGGTCTCGCGCCCCAGCACGGGGTTGCGATGCGGGAAGCGGCCGAAATCGCGGATGATGTCGCGGTGGATCTCGGCATATTTCACCCCCTCGGGATCGTCGGCGGCCGCGCAGAGTTCGATGCAGCGTTCCTGATCGGCGAGCCCTTCGGAATGCATGAAGGGCATGTAGAAGAAACGCTTCTCCGGCGGCTGGTAGGCCTCATCGAATCCTTTCGCGATCGCATGCTCGGCGACTTCGACCGCTTGCGCATCTGTGGCGAAGGCGCGCGGGCTGCCGCGGAACATGTTGCGCGGGAACTGGTCGAGCAGGATCAGCAGGGCATAGACGCCTTCAGGGGTTTCCTCCCATTCCGCCAGTTTGCCCGCTGCCGCCGCCTCATGGGCCGTGAGGAAGCGGCTCGTGATCTCGGCGTCGAAGGCCTCGTCCTTGGCGAACCATTTCTCGGGGCCGGCCTCGCGCCAGAAGCTGACGACGTCATGGGCGTTGGGCAAGGTCATGAAAGGCTCCGCTTCTCGAATTCCGATGGCCCAGAGATAATTCTTCTTCGGCCAACCGCCAGTCGCGAATAACGCTTGCGGGCCGTCCGCCGCTGCGATAGATGCCTGAACCGTAACGTACGGTACTGGATTTCTCCCGCCCATGATGCAGGCTGCCGCAGAGACGCAAGGCGAGGCGCTGACAGCGCGCCAGCAGGCCGTGCTCGATGCCGTGCTGGGCCTGATGGTCGAGAAGGGCAGCGGGCTGACCATGACCGCGGTGGCGCGGCGCGCGAGCTGCTCCAAGGAGACGCTCTACAAGTGGTTCGGCGACCGCGACGGCTTGCTGACCGCGACGGTGCAGTGGCAGGCCTCGAAGGTGAGGGCGGGCAATTTCGACCGGCAGAATCTCGATGCCGGCGCACTGCGCGAGAGCCTCAAGGGCTTCGCCGCGAACTGGCTTGAAGTGATCACCTCGCCGACCTCGATCGCGCTCAACCGCATCGGCATCAGCCAGGCGGCCTCGCGCGACGGCAATCTCGGTTCGATCGTGCTGGCCAATGGCCGTTTCGCCATCGGCGAGCGCCTGAAGCCCGTGCTCGATGCCGGGCGCGAGGCGGGGCTGCTCGCCTTCGACGATACCGAGACGGCTTTCCGCACCTTCTTCGGCCTCGCCGGCCGCGACGTCCAGATCCGGCTCCTGCTCGGCGATACGCTGACCTTGAGCCGGGCCGAGATCGCCGCCGATTCCGAGCGGGCGACCGAGCAGTTTCTCACCCTCTACGGCGCGGGGCGACACGCCTCGGGCCGGGACAAGATCAACGCGTAACCCAAGGAGACTCCCATGCGCGTCTATTACGATCGTGATGCCGACATCAACCTGATCAAGGGCAAGAAGGTCTGCATCGTGGGCTACGGCTCGCAGGGCCATGCGCATGCGCTCAACCTGCGCGATTCCGGCGTCAAGGACGTCATCATCGCGCTCAAGGCCGGCTCGGCCACGCGCAAGAAGGCCGAAGAGGCCGGCTTCAAGGTGATGACTCCGTCGGAGGCCGCCAAGGTCTCGGACATCATGATGATGCTGACCCCGGACGAGCTGCAGGGCGACATCTATCGCGACGAGCTGCACGCCAACATGAAGGAGGGCGCCGCTCTCCTGTTCGCGCACGGCCTCAACGTCCATTTCAACCTGATCGAGCCGCGCAAGGACCTCGACGTGCTGATGGTCGCCCCGAAGGGCCCCGGCCACACCGTCCGTTCCGAGTATCAGCGCGGCGGCGGCGTGCCGACCCTGATCGCGATCCACCAGGACGCGACCGGCAACGCCCATGACCTCGGCCTGTCCTACGCCTCGGCCAATGGCGGCGGCCGCGCCGGCATCATCGAGACCACGTTCAAGGAAGAGTGCGAGACCGATCTCTTCGGCGAGCAGGTCGTGCTCTGCGGCGGCCTGGTCGAGCTGATCAAGGCCGGCTACGAGACGCTGACCGAGGCCGGCTACGCCCCCGAGATGGCCTATTTCGAGTGCCTCCACGAAGTGAAGCTGATCGTGGACCTGATCTACGAAGGCGGCATCGCCAATATGAACTACTCGATCTCGAACACCGCCGAATACGGCGAGTACGTCACCGGCCCGCGGATCATCACCGCCGAGACCAAGGCCGAGATGAAGCGCGTCCTCACCGACATCCAGTCGGGCAAGTTCACCCGTGACTGGATGCTTGAGAACAAGGTCAACCAGACCTCGTTCAAGGCGACCCGCGCCCGCTACGCCGCTCACCCGATCGAGGAAGTCGGCGCCAAGCTCCGCGACATGATGCCGTGGATCAAAGCCAAGGCTCTGGTCGACAAGACCAAGAACTGATCTGGCGGCAGCCCGCGTCGGCTATGGCAGGTGCGGGCTTCCCAGATTGATTCAGGGTCTTCCGGGCTTGATTCCGGAATTTCCTGCAATCTATTGACCTAATTGGGTTTTCTTGTTTTCGGGCGGTGGTCGAGAGGCTGCCGCCCGTTTCCTTTGGGGCGCTGGCTGGAACCCTCCCGGCGCCCGGACGTTTTCCTTGCGGTGCATGGCCGGAAAGGCCAGCGACAGACCAAGGGAGACGGTCATGACGGTCGATACGCGACCCAGAGTCCCGGTTCAGGATCCCGAGCTTCTGCGTGGCGGCGATCCGATTACGCCGATGCGGGCCGACGATCACAGCGATGCCGACCCGGCGGTGGAAACGCCGGTGGAGGCGCGGCAGGGCTTTCTCGGCCGGCCGGTGCTGATGGTGCTGATCGGCGGGCTCGTGCTTGTGACGATCGCGTGGTTCGCCGTGGAGAAGCTGGTCTACTGAGTTTTGCGAAACCGTTCGTGTTTGCCCGATGAAGGGGAGGCAGTGATGGAACTCTTGCGCATTCTTGAAACGCCCGTGGCTATCCGCGTCGTGATGGCGCTGTCGCTCGCGATGATGCTGGCGGTGATCCTCGGCCTCGCCTGATCCACCGCCTCGAGAGACCCGAATTGAATGAAGCCTCCGGCGCCAGGCGCCGGAGGCTTTTGCATTGGAAGGCCGATCAGAAGGTGATCTTGTCCTTGATCTCGGCCTCGACATTCGCGGGCAGGGTGCCGCGTTTCACGAGGTCGGCGAAATCCTTGAACTTCGCCTTGCCGCGCTCCTCGATGATCTTCTTGGAGCGGGCCTCGCCGATGCCCTTGAGCGTATCGAGCTCGGCGGCGGTCGCGGTATTGATGTTGATCTTCTTGGCCTGGGCGGCGGCGGGCGTTGCGACGGCCGGGGTCGCGGGCTTCGCGGCGGGCACAGCCTGCGCTGTCGGGGCGGCGGGTGCCGTGACGGGAGCTGCTGGCTTGGCCGGAGCGGGAGCCTGCGTCGCGGTCTGGGCGAAGGCCTGGCCGCCCATGGCGGCAAGCGCGACGAGGGGGATCAGGAAGCGGGACATCGTCATGACGTGAGACCTCGTGGGTCGGCCCGGAAACGTCGCATCCGTCGGGAGCCGGGTCCCTCCGCCGGACGACGCTGGCGGCGCGGGGCCGTTCAGCGTGTCGCGCCGGGCTTCACCGTGGGGGTGTGCCGCGATGCGACGACGTGAAGAAGCGCCTTTCGGTTTGAACGATCCCCGAATGCCGCGTTCACCGGGCAGTCAGGTTTGCGGGGGGCTCAACGGGCGAGGAATTCGCTGAAGCGGCCCACGGCGTAGAGCAGACCGAAGCCCCAGGCGAAGGAGGCCAGCCAGTTGGCGAGCTGGAAGGCCCAGAACGGCATCGCGACAATGCCGGCAACGATGGCGATGACGGCCCGCAGCGGCCCGAAGAAATGGCCGATCAGGATGCTGGCGATGCCCCATTTCTCGAAGAAGGCATGGCCGCGGTCGAGCAATTGCGGATTGTTCCGGAATGGCCAGTATTCGTGGATTCGGGGGCCGAGATGGACGCCGGCGACATAGGATACCCAGAAGCCGCTACCTGCGCCGAGCGAGGCCGCCAGAGCGAGCGGCACGAGATTGAGGCCGGAAGCGCCCGCAACAGCGCCGAAAGTGGTGAAGAAGACGGTCGCAGGAACCAGCCAGGAGAGAATCGCGACGCATTCCGCGAAGGCGACCGCGAAGACGATCGGGATCGCCCATTGCTGATGGGTCTGCATGAAGTCGACGAGCGCCTTCATGGCTTGTTCGAGTTCGGCCATGGCGTTCGGCTCGGCTCCAGCGGGGTCGGGTCGGTCTCGCCATATGGCCGTGTCGCTGGAACGATGCAAGCGACGGGCCGCCGCAGGGCCGGGCGTTGCCTTCCCCGAATGATCGCCTATTAAATTCGGCAACGTGAAAAAAGCTGACGGCGGGGCCAAGCCTGCGCCCGACGGGGAAACGGATTTCATGGAGTTGCAGGATCGCCCGCATGCGCATGCGGGCTCAGGAGCGGTTTCGTCGGGCGATCCGGCGGTGGCGCTCGGCGGCGTCGACATCACCTTCCATCTCGCCGATGGCGGCCGCTACCAGGCGGTCAAGGGCATCGACCTCAAGGTTCATCCCGGCGAGTTCGTCTCGATCGTCGGGCCGACGGGCTGCGGCAAGTCCACGCTGCTGAATGCGGCCGCCGGCCTGCTTGCGCCTTCGGCCGGCTCGGTCGGCATCTTCGGCAAGCCGCTCTCGGGGCTGAACCGCCGCGCCGGCTATCTCTTCCAGCAGGACGCCCTGATGCCGTGGAAGACGGCGCTGGAGAACGTCAAGGTCGCGCTGGAGCCGATGGGCGTGCCCGAGCGCGAGGCCGACCAGCGGGCGCGCGAATGGCTCGGCCGCGTCGGCTTGCGCACCTTCGTCGACCGCTATCCGCACATGCTCTCCGGCGGGCAGCGCAAGCGCGTCAGCCTGGCGCAGATGCTGATCCGCAACCCCGAAATCCTGCTGATGGACGAGCCCTTCGGGCCGCTCGACGCGCAGACTCGGCAGATCATGGGCAATTTGCTGCTCGATCTCTGGTCGCGCGACCGCAAGGCGCTGATGTTCGTGACCCACGATCTGGAAGAGGCGATCGCGCTCTCCGACCGGGTCGTGGTGATGTCGGCGGGGCCTGCGGCGGGGATCGTCGCCGATTACAAGGTCGACCTGCCGCGTCCGCGCGACATCGCCGATATCCGTCTGGAGAAGGCCTTCCACGAGATCCATCGCGATATCTGGGCCTCGCTGCGCGTCGAGGTGCAGAAGGCCTATGCGATGGGCGAGGGGCGCGAGCTCGTCGGGGGAGACGCGTCATGAAGCGGATGAAGCTCATCTCGCTGCAGATCCTGGTGATGCTGGTCTTCCTCGCTATCTGGCATGTGGTGACGACCACGAGCCTGTTCGGCGACGTGAAGACGATGCAGTTCTTCTTCTCGACGCCCTCAGCCGTGCTGACGCGCACCTTCAAGCAGCTGACCAGCGGGGACATCTATTACCATCTCGGCATCACGCTGACCGAGACGGTGCTCGCCTTCGTCATCGGCTCGCTCGCCGGTATCCTGTTCGGCTTCGCCTTCGCGCGGCGCGAGCTGCTCTCGGCGGTGTTCGACCCCTATATCAAGGCGGCGAACGCCCTGCCGCGTGTCGTGCTGGCGCCGATCTTCGCGCTCTGGTTCGGGCTCGGCATCTGGTCGAAGGTCGCGCTCGGCTTCACGCTCGTCTTCTTCATCGTGTTCTTCAACGTCTACCAGGGCGTGCGCGAGGTCTCGCCGACGATCCTGGCCAATGCCCGCATGCTAGGCATGAACGAGCGACAGCTCTTCAGACATGTCTATTGGCCCTCGGCCCTGACCTGGATGTTCTCCTCGCTGCATACGTCCGTCGGCTTCGCGCTGGTCGGCGCGGTGGTCGGCGAATATCTCGGCTCGTCCGCGGGGCTGGGCTACAAGATCCACGAGGCCGAGAGCGTCTTCGACGTCACCGGCGTCTTCGCGGGCATGCTGATCCTGGCGATCTTCGTGATCGCCATCGACTCGCTGGTGACCGTGGTCGAGAAGCGATTGCTGGTCTGGCGCCCGGGGCAGAGCTCGACCACGACGACATGAGAGAAAGCGCGCTCATCCCGGACGCGCAGCGGCATTGCATGCCGCAACGCGCACGGGATGAAGCGGCGGAGTTGCCCGGCTCCACCGATCTCGCCTATCGTCTCTGCCGAATGCGCCCCGCAGAAGCGCTTTTCCATTCAACCGGAGGTTTCGCCATGAAGTTCACCCGTCGCGGCGCGCTGGCTGCGCTCGCCCTTTCGACCGCGCTTGGCGCGGCGCCGCATGCTGCGCTCGCCCAGAATGCCGAGAAGCCGAAGCTCACGCTCGGCGTCGGCGGCAAGCAGCTCCTGTATTATCTCCCGCTGACGGTCGCGGAGAAGAAGGGCTTCTTCAAGGACCAGGGCCTCGATGTCGAGATCAACGATTTCGGCGGCGGCGCCAAGTCTCTGCAGGCGCTGGTCGGGGGCTCGGTCGATGTCGTGACCGGTGCCTATGAGCACACGATCCGCATGCAGGCCAAGGGCCAGGATATCCGCGCGGTGATCGAGCTCGGTCGCTTCCCGGCCATCACCATCGCCGTGCGCAAGGACCTCGCCGACAAGGTCAAGTCCGCCGCCGATTTCAAGGGCCTCAAGATCGGCGTGACCGCGCCGGGCTCCTCGACGGCGCTGACTGCGCAATACGCCATGGTCAAGGCCGGCCTGAAGGCGACGGATGCCGCGATCATCGGCGTCGGCGCTGGCGCCAGCGCGGTCGCGGCGATCAAGCAGAAGCAGGTCGACGTGATCTCGCATCTCGACCCCGTCACCTCGAAGCTTGAGGCCGATGGCGACATCGTCTCGCTGATCGATACCCGCACCGAGGCCGGCACCAAGGCGCTGTTCGGCGGCTCGAACCCGGCCGCCGTGCTCTATCTCAAGAACGATTTCGCCGAGAAGAACCCGGTCACGACCCAGAAGCTGGTCAATGCGCTGATGAAGTCGCTGAAATGGCTGGAGACGGCGAAGCCCGAGGATGTCGCGGCGCTGGTCCCGGAAGAGTATCTGCTCGGCGACCGGCCGCTCTATCTTCAGGCGGTCAAGAACTCGCAGGAGAGCTATTCGCGTACCGGCATCTCGACCCCTGATGCGATGAAGAGCATGTACGACTCGCTCAAGCTGCTCGATCCCGAGCTGACCAATTCCAATGTCGACCTGACGAAGACCTTCATCGACAGCTTCGCCAAGAAGGCCGCCTCCGGCTCCTGAACTTATGCACGAGCGCGCGGCCTGTCTTTTGGCAACGCGCTCGATCTGCGCTAGGTGCATGCTGCGCTTGTTGGCGCGGGGGGAATCACGTGAGCGGCGAGTACGCCTTTCTGGATGGCGGCGGCGAGATGGCCGCTGCCATTCGCGACCATGACTGGAGCAGCACGCCGATCGGGCCGATCGCGGGCTGGCCGGCTGCGCTGAAGATCGCGGTCGGTATGATGGTCAATTCGCGCTTTCCCAAATGCATCGTCTGGGGCGCGGACCTGATTACGATCCACAACGGTGCCTTCCGCCCGATCCTGGGCGACAAGCCCTCCGCGCTCGGGCGCTCGTTCCGCGATGTCTGGTCGGAGGTTTGGGGCGATATCGGCCCGCTTGTCGACAAGGCCTTCACGGGCGAGGCGATCTTCATCGAGGATTTCCCGCTCACCACCGATCGCTACGGCCACCCGGAAGAGGTCTGGTTCACCTTCTGCTACAGCCCGATCCGCGACGAGGCAGGCCGCGTACTCGGCGTGATCGACACGGTGATGGAGACGACCGGCAAGGTCCAGGCGGAGCGAAACGGCCGCCTGCTCAATGCCGAACTCGCCCACCGCATGAAGAACACGCTGGCGATGATCGCGGCGATCGCCAGCCAGACCTTCCGTTCGGCCGAAACGCTGGAGGAGGCGCAGTCGATCCTCAGCGACCGCATCGCGACGCTGGGCGAGGCGCATAACATCCTGACCCAATCGAGCTGGAGCAGCGCGCCGATCCGCGCCGTGATCGAGGGGGCGCTGGCGCCGCATCGCTCGGATATCGGCACGGTCCGTGTCGAAGGTCCGCCGCTGCAGTTGACCGCCGACCAGGCGATGACGCTGGCGCTCGCCGCCAACGAACTCGCCACCAACGCGGTCAAATACGGTGCGCTTTCGGTCGAGACCGGCGAGGTTATGATCCGCTGGTCCGTCGGCCGGCCGCAGAGCGAGGATGCCTTCCGCTTCGAGTGGATGGAGAGCGGCGGGCCGCCCGTCGCCAAGCCGCGGCGCCAGGGTTTCGGCTCGCGGCTGGTGGAGCGCGTCATGGCGCAGAAATTCCATGGCGAGGTCGAACTGGACTACCGGCCGGAAGGCTTGCGCTATGTCCTGACCACGACCATGGCCAACATCACGCCGCGGGAATAGCCCCTCTGCGCGAACGATGGATCGCTTCACCGCTTTCAATTTGCGCCTCGTGTGAGAGCGGTTAGGTTCGCGGTCCCACCGCGAACGGGGTATCGCTTCGGACCATGAATATTCTCTCGATCCAGTCCCATGTCGCCTATGGCCATGTGGGCAACGCCTCCGCGACCTTTCCGATGCAGCGGCTCGGTGTCGACGTCTGGCCGATCCACACGGTGCAGTTCTCGAACCATACGGGCTATGGCAGCTGGAAGGGCCGCGTCTTCGATGGCGGCATGATCGACGAGGTGATGGAGGGCATCGCCGAGCGCGGCGTGCTCGCCTCGTGCGACGGGGTGATCTCCGGCTATATGGGTTCGGCCGATATCGGCCATGCCATTCTCTCGGCGGTGGAGCGGGTGCGCGCCGCCGATCCGAAGGCGCTTTATTGCTGCGATCCTGTGATCGGCGATGTCGGGCGCGGCGTCTTCGTGCGGCCGGGTATCCCGGAATTCATGCGCGAGCAGGCGGTGCCGGCCGCCGACATCGTGACGCCGAACCAGTTCGAGCTGGAATTGCTGACCGATGTCGAAATCAAGACGATCGCCGATGCCCACCGCGCGGTGGAAGCGCTGCGCGATGCCGGCCCGAAGGTGGTGATGGTGACCTCGCTCGTCACCGAGGAGACGCCGGGCGACTCGATCGACCTGATGGCGGCCGATGCCAAGGGCAGCTGGCGGGTGCGCACGCCGAAGCTCGATGTCAGCGTCAACGGCGCGGGCGACGCGATCGCGGCCCTGTTCTTCACGCATTACCTGCGCGAGGAATCGGCGGCGGCCGCGCTGTCGAAGGCGGCATCCTCGATCTACGGCCTGCTGAAGCGCACGAAGGAGGCGGGCTCGCGCGAGATCCTGACCGTGGCGGCGCAGGACGAGTTCGTGACGCCCTCGCAGGTCTTCGAGCCGCAGGCGATCTGAGCGCATCGCGATGAAGCTGCGCGTCGGGACCTTCAACGTCGAGAACCTGCTGACGCGGCATCGCTTCGAGCCGGGCGGGCGTACCGAGACGTCCGCGGCGATGTCGCTGTTCCACTTCCCGCGCGCCGACGAGCGCGACGCCGTCGAGCGTTCGCTGGCGGTGGCGCTGGAGGACGACAAGCGCCAGATGACGGCGCTCGCCATCGCCGAGGCGCAGGCCGATCTGTGGATGCTGCAGGAGGTCGATTCGCTTGCCAGCCTGCAGGCCTTTTTCGCGAACTATGTCCATCGCATCGCCGACCATCGCTACGGCCATTTCACACTGATCGACGGCAATGACCGCCGCAACATCGATATCGGCTTCGCGGCGCGGCGCGACCTGTTCGGACAGGGGCAGGTCACGGTGCGCTCGCACAAGGACCTGACCTTCGCGCAGGCCGGGGTGCATGACCGGGAGCTCGCGATGCTCGGCATCGGGCCGCAAGCCAAGGTCTTCGCGCGCGACTGCCTGGAGGTGGAGCTGAGCTTCGCCGGACGGCGGCTCAGCCTGTTCGGCTGCCATCTCAAGTCGATGAACAACGGCCGCGAGGATGGGCGCACCGCGACGCTGCCGGTGCGCCGCGCCGAGGCGCGCGCTGTGCGCTGGCTGGTCCAGCAGCGCTTCGGGGGCGGCTGGCGCGAGACCAACTGGATCGTGCTCGGTGACCTCAACGGCTATCGCTACGGGCTGGGGCCGCGTGCCGAGGTCGTCGACGAAGGCGCCAGCGGCATCGAGCCGCTGCTCGACGGTTTCGCGATCGATCCCATGGACACGCTGCCGGTGCATGAGCGCTGGACGCATTTCCGGCGCTACTGGTCCGAGAGCCAGGAGCGGCTGGTCGATAGCCATATGCCGCTCGACCATATCCTGCTCTCGCCGACGCTTGCGGCAGCAAATCCCCGGCCTGCCATGCAGATGATCCGGCGCGGCCTGCCTTATCGCGTGCCGCTCGATCCGCGCGAGCCCGACCGCTCGATGGCGGCACTCGCGACCTGCGCGAACCGCTATCCGCGCGCCGGTTGGGACCGGCCCAAGGCCTCCGACCATTGCCCGCTCACCATCGATCTCGACATTCCCGAAGGCTGACCCGATGAAACGCCGCTTCGTCACGCTCGACGTCTTCACCACGCGCCGCCATGCCGGCAATCCGCTAGCGGTGGTGCTCCAGTCGGAAGGGCTGGACACCGAGGCGATGCAGGCGATCGCCCGGGAGTTCAACCTGTCCGAGACGGTCTTCGTCGCCCCGCCGGAGAAGCCGGAGCATCGCGCCTCCGTCCGAATCTTCACGCCTGGTGGCGAACTGCCCTTCGCCGGCCATCCGACCGTGGGCACGGCGGTCTGGCTCGCGCTCAGCGACGAGGCCGAAGGCAAGCCAGCCGACATGCTGGTGCTGGAGGAGAAGGTCGGGCCGGTCTCCTGCGCGGTTTCGATCAAGGGCAGCCATGCGGGGCACGCGACCTTCACCTTGCCACGCTTGCCAGAGCGGGCGGGTGAGACCGGGGCGCCGGCTGCGATTGCGGCGGCACTCGGGCTCCAGGCCGGCGATATCGGCTTCGGGGCGCATGTGCCGACGCTTTTCAGCGGAGGCGTGCCGTTTCATTGCATTCCGGTGGCGAGCGGCGAGGCGATCGGCCGTGCGCGGCTCGAACGCGGGTATTGGTCGGCGGCCTTCGGCCATGGCGGGGCCTTCCTCTACACCCGCGAGACCGCCGAGCCCGGTCACGATTTTCACGCGCGGATGTTCTGGCCGGGCGCCGGCATCGGGGAGGACCCGGCGACCGGTGGCGCAGCGGCCGCTTTCGCCGGCGCGGTCATGGCCTATGACAAGCCAGGCGACGGCGACCACCGCCTCGTCATCGAGCAGGGTTATGAGATGGGCCGGCCGTCGCAGATCACGCTGGAATTGAGCGTGCGCGGCGGCGCGCTGGTCTCCGCCCGCATCGGCGGTTCGGCGGTCTTGGTCAGCGAGGGCGTGCTGCTGTGACAGATGGCGTCGAGAACGGCACCATCGTCCGGCTGTCGCGGGTCGATGCGCTGGTCGAGCCCTACGACTGGGCTTTCGCGCGCGAGAACGCGCAGAAGATCGCGGCGCATTGGGCCGATATCAGCGCCGGCAAGCCGACCATGTTCAATGGTCGCGTCATGCTGCAGCATCGGGCCGCGATCCGCGACGGCGTGTTCGAGGCCGGCTATTTCGAGACGGATTACGCTGCCTTCATGACCTGGCGCGATGTCGGCCATCCCGGCCCTGTCATCCGCAACGGCTTCGCCATGGCAGCGCTCAGGGCCAATGACGGCGCCTTTCTCTGCGGCAAGATGGGCGAGCACACCGCCAATGCCGGCAAGGTCTATTTTGCTGCCGGCACGCCCGATCGCGAGGATGCCCGCCCTGACGGGACGCTCGATCTTGCCGGCAGCGTCACGCGCGAGCTCGGCGAGGAGACCGGCTTGCGCGTCGAGGAGCTCACAGTGGGCGAGGGCTGGACGGCGCTGATCGAGCCGGGCCGGATCGCCTTCATGCGCGAGGTTCGCATCAATCTGCCGGCCGACGAGGCGCGCGCGCTGATGCTGGAGCGGATGCGGCACCTCGACGAGGAGGAGCTGTCCGACATCGTCATCGTGCGCGATCTCACAGAGACCGAAAAGCACGACATGCCGCCCTTCATGCGCCGCTATCTCGCACATATCTTCGACGGCAAGTGATCCTGCCTGTCCTGCGAAAGTGATCCGATGACCTCTGCTGAAACCGCCTATCCCGAAGCCCTGCCTTTGCCGGCCGAAAACCCCTTCGCGACGCGCTGGGAGACGCCGTTCCGGCTGCCGCCTTTCGCGGCGATCAAGCCGGAGCATATCCGCCCGGCTTTCGAGGCGGCGCTCGCCAAGCACAAGGCCGAGATCGCGGCGATCATCGCGGATAAGGCCGCGCCCGATTTTGCCAACACGATCGAGGCGCTGGAGCGGGCGGGCAGGGCGCTCTCCCGCGTCGGCGGCGTGTTCTACAACCTGACCGGCGCCGATACGAACGAGGCTTTGCAGGCGATCGAGCGCGAGTTGTCGCCGATCACCTCGCGGCACTGGTCGGCGATCATGATGGACGAGGGGCTCTTCGCCCGCGTCGATGCGGTCAATGCGAAGCGCGATACGCTCGACCTCGGCCCAGAGCAGGCGCGGCTGTTGGAGCGCAGCTACAAGGGCTTCATTCGCTCGGGCGCGAAGCTCGGCGCCGAAGACAAGAAGCGCCTCGCCGCGATCAACGAGCGGCTGGCCGGGCTCGGCACGCAGTTCAGCCAGAACGTGCTGAAGGACGAATCCTCCTACGCGCTCTTCATCGCGGACGAGGCGGGGCTCGCTGGCCTGCCGGAGTTCGTGAAGGCGGCGATGGCGCGCGCTGCGGCCGATCGCGGCAAGCCCGGCCAGCACGCCGTGACGCTGTCGCGCTCGATCATCGAGCCTTTCCTGACTTTCTCGACCCGGCGCGACCTGCGCGAGGAGGCCTTCATCGCCTGGAGCAAGCGCGGCGAGAATGGCGGCGAAAGCGACAACCGCGCGATCGTCGCCGAGATGGTGAAGCTCCGGGCCGAGAAGGCGAAGCTCCTGGGCTATCCGACCTTCGCGCATTTCAAGCTCGACGACGCCATGGCGAAGACGCCGGAGCATGTGCGCGGGCTGTTGGAGCTGGTCTGGAAGCCGGCCAAGGCGCGGGCGGCGCGCGAGGCGGCCGATCTTGCGGCGCTTGCCCAGAGCGAGGGCGAGAACGGCCCGATCCGGCCCTGGGACTGGCGCCACTATGCCGAGAAGGTCCGGCAGAAGACCTATGCGCTCGATGAGGCCGTGCTGAAGCAATATCTCCAGCTCGACCGCGTCCGGCAGGCGGCCTTCGACGTCGCCGGCAAGCTGTTCGGGTTGTCCTTCGTGGAGCGGCCGGAGCTTCAGGGCTACCATCCGGACGTGCGCATCTTCGAGGTCACGGAGACCGCGAGCGGGCGCCATATCGGCCTGTTCGTCGGCGATTACTTCGCCCGTGCCTCGAAGCGGTCCGGCGCCTGGATGAGCGCCTTCCGCGGCCAGCGCAAGCTCGACGGCGAGACCCGGCCGATCATCGTCAATGTCTGCAATTTCGCCAAGCCCGCCGAGGGCAAGCCGGCGCTGCTCTCGCTCGACGATGCGCGCACGCTGTTCCACGAGTTCGGCCACGCGCTGCACGGCCTGCTTTCGGACGTGACTTATGGCTCACTTGCCGGCACCTCGGTCGCGCGCGATTTCGTCGAACTGCCCTCGCAGCTCTACGAGCACTGGTTCATGACGCGTGAGGTGATGCGGGAATACTGCCTGCATGCCGAGACGGGCGAGCCGATCCCTGAGGCCCTGATCGAGAAGATCGAGAAGGCCCAGACCTTCAACCAGGGTTTCGCCACGGTGGAATATACCTCCTCGGCGCTGGTCGATCTGGCCTTCCACTCGCTGGAGGCCCCGGCCGAGGTTGATCCGCTCGCCTTCGAGGCGGCGGAGCTTGCCCGCATCGGCATGCCCGCCGAGATCACCATGCGCCACCGGACGCCGCATTTCACCCATGTCTTCTCGGGCGACGGCTATTCGGCCGGCTATTACAGCTATCTCTGGTCGGAGGTGATGGATGCCGACGCCTTCAACGCCTTTACCGAGACCGGCGACGTGTTCTCGCCTGCGGTCGCGGAGAAGCTGAAGCGCTACATCTATTCGGCCGGCGACACCCGCGATGCGGCGGAGGCCTACACGCTCTTCCGCGGGCGGCTGCCGACGCCGGATGCGCTGCTGGAGAAGCGCGGGTTGGCGGCCTGAACCGCTGCCGTCATTCTCGGGCGAAGCTTTGCTTCGACCCGAGAATCTTATGACTAGAAGACACTGGTTTCCGAGATGCTCGGGTCGAGCCCGAGCATGACGAGCCTAGCTCAGCCGGGATAACCGAACTTCGCTTTGGTCGCGCGGATCTGGCCGGTCGCGCCGGCGTCGTTGCCGGCCGAGCAGGTCGTGCGGGCGCGCGAAATCTCGCCGCTGACCCGGTCATGCACGCTCTTGGTCGTGTGACCGGTCGCCAGGTCGTTGTCGATCACTGCCTGGAAGCGCTCGACCTCGCCGGAGCAGCCGCTGCCCGAAGGCATGCGGAAGGTGTTCGGCGTCACGCCGGGCGCGGCCTGCGACGGCGCCGGAGCCGGAGGCGGGCTTCCGGAGGGCGTCTGGCAGGCGGAGAGCAGGAGCGCGGCGAAGGCCGTGACGAGGACGGTTGAGACACGCATCGGGAAAGCTCCGGCTGATCGTGCCGGGACCATGACCGATTCCTCCGGCGCGGCAAAGCTCCGGTCAGTCGCGCTCGGGCATGAAGAGCGCGACGAGCGTGAAGAGGGCGGCGGCGCCAGCCGCGAGCCAGATCGCGTCGAGCCCGATGCGGCCATGGGCGACGGCGCCCGCGATCGCGCCGCTGAGCAGGCCCAGCCAGAGCACGAAATGACGCAGAAAGGCGAGCTTCGGCCCGCCGAGCAGGGCGCCGGCAATGCGCTGGCCCATCTTCACCAACGTGCCGGTCATGTAGGTCAACCCGATCGTCACCTCGCCGTCGCGCTGGAAGACGCTGTTCTCCGCGCCCATCGCCATGGCGAGCACGCCGGCTCCCGCCATACCGAAGCCGATCATGTCGAGGCCGGCCGAGAGCAGCAGGGCGAGCGTGAGGAAGGCCAGCACGGCCGCCTTGCGCTGGCGCCCGGCAAAATGACCGGCGAGCGAGCCGCCGACGACACCGAGCACAAAAAGCCCGAGGATCGTTGCCGCGAGCAGGATGCCGCCGGCATGGCGACCGGCGAGCTCGATGGCGAAGCGGGTGGTGTTGCCGCTCATGAAGGAGACGAAGAAGCCGCCGAGGCTGAGAAAGCCGAGTGCGTCGACGAAGCCGGCGAGGCCCGACAGGCAGAAGGCGAGGCCGATGACAGGCCGGTCATAGCGCATCATGGCACGGCGCTCCGCTCATCCACGCCGGGCCCCAGCTCAACGCGACCGCCGGCCGAATCGCGCGCTGCCATCTTAATTCACAGAAGCTGCCTGTTCTTATTTCAAATCGGCATGCGACATATGCTTGCGCAGACCCTCCTGCTTCGGTTACATCCTGTCCTGTCGATTTGAGGAACGCCTGTGGTTTCGACCGCCCGCCATGACCTGACGAAGGACTGCGCCGCTGCGCAGGTCGTCGGCATGTGCGCTCGCGCTCCGTTCTCGCTTCTTGGCCTTCTTCTCCTTAGCTGCCCCTGAGGGCCGGCCGGGCATGCTGCCTGGGCGCTCAGGGGAGTGACGAGAACCGCCGACAGAAAACCCAGCGCCCGCCTTGTCCAAGAATTCCGCGGCGCGCCGACACCCGGAAGCAGAACCATGACCAACCCGACCCAGACCGGCTCCTCCAAAGACCGCGTCCTGATCTTCGACACCACCTTGCGCGACGGCGAGCAATGCCCCGGCGCCACCATGACCTTCGAGGAGAAGCTGGAAATCGCCGAGATGCTCGACGCCATGGGCGTCGACATCATCGAGGCCGGCTTCCCGATCGCCTCCGACGGCGACTTCGAGGCGGTGTCCGAGATCGCCCGCCGCCTGAAGCGCGCGACCGTCGCGGGCCTGGCCCGCGCCATCAGCATCGATATCGCCCGGGCCGGCGAGGCGGTGCGCCATGCTGCGAAGCCGCGCATCCACACCTTCGTCTCGACCTCGCCGATCCATCTGGAACACCAGATGCGCAAGACGCAGGAGCAGGTGCTGGAGATCATCACCGCGACGGTGACGCAGGCGCGCAATCTGGTCGACGACATCGAATGGTCGGCGATGGACGCCACCCGCACGCCGATCGACTATCTCTGCCGCACGGTCGAGGCGGCGATCAAGGCCGGCGCGACCACGATCAACCTGCCCGACACGGTGGGCTACGCCACGCCGGACGAATATCGCGCCATGTTCAGGGCGGTGCGCGAGCGCGTGCCGAATGCCGACAAGGCGATCTTCTCGGCGCATTGCCATAACGACCTGGGCCTGGCCGTCGCCAATTCGCTGGCGGCGATCGAGGGCGGTGTGCGGCAGGTCGAGTGCACGGTCAACGGCATCGGCGAGCGCGCCGGCAATGCCGCGCTGGAGGAGATCGTAATGGCGCTGCGCGTGCGTGGCGACGCGATGCCCTACGACACCGGCATCGACGCGACCCAATTGATGCGCATCTCCAAGGCTGTCTCGAACGCCTGCTCCTTCCCGGTGCAGTACAACAAGGCGATCGTCGGGCGGAATGCCTTCGCCCATGAGAGCGGCATCCATCAGGACGGCATGCTGAAGAACAACACCACCTACGAGATCATGACGCCGGAATCGGTCGGCGTGACCAAGACCTCGCTGGTGATGGGCAAGCATTCCGGCCGCGCCGCCTTCCGCTCGAAGCTGAAGGAGATGGGCTACGACCTGGGCGACAACCAGCTCGAGGACGCCTTCACCCGGTTCAAGGCGCTGGCCGACCGCAAGAAGCATGTCTACGACGAGGATATCGAGGCGCTGGTCGACGATAACATCGCCACCGCCCATGACCGCATCAAGCTGATATCGCTGACCGTGATCGCCGGCACGCGCGGCCCGCAGCGCGCCACGATGAAGCTCGATGTCGACGGCAAGCACGTCACCGAGGAGGTCGAGGGCAACGGCCCGATCGATGCGATCTTCAACGCGATCAAGGTGATCGTGCCGCATGAGGTGACGATGGAGCTCTACGACGTCCATGCCGTGACCGAGGGCACCGATGCGCAGGCGGAGGTTTCCGTCAGGCTGTCGCGGGACGGCTCGTCGGTGACCGGCCGTGGCGCCGATCCGGACACGCTGGTCGCTTCGGCGAAGGCCTATCTCGCCGCGCTCAACAAGCTGATCGCGCGGGGCGGGCGCCTGCACGCGCAGGCGGCGGAGTAAGCGAGGGGCATCGCGCTTAGGGAAAGGGTGTCATCCCGTGCGCGCCGCAGCGTGAAACGCTGCGGCGCGCACGGGACCGCGTGCCGCTTGGGGCGCCCTTCCTTACACTCCCCTCAAGGGCGCCTCTTCCTGCCAACGGTCCCGTGTCTGCGCAGCGGCACTGCGCGCCGCAGCGCGCACGGGATGACGGCGCTGCATCGCCCGTTGATCGCGCACAGCACGCTACTCTTCGATTCCAGTGGATGACGCCGGCGCGATCTGGCGCCGGCTCGGTTTTTGCCTTCATCTGCGCTTCCGGTGCGGTCGCTCCCCCGGCGGCCCTGGGGAGCGCGATGCCGATGGGCTATTTTCCGAACTGGACACTGAAAACCTCCGGCGCCGTGATGCCGGACGAGCGGCTGCCGACCGGCCAGACGGTGGTCGCCGGCCTGCAGCATGTCGTCGCCATGTTCGGCTCGACGGTGCTCGCACCCGTGCTGATGGGCTTCGACCCGAATGTCGCGATCTTCTTCTCGGGTATAGCGACGCTGCTGTTCTTCGTGATCACGCGCGGGCAATTGCCGAGCTATCTCGGCTCCTCCTTCGCCTTCATCGGCGTCGTCATCGCCGCGACCGGCTATGCCGGCTCCGGCCCCGATCCGAATATCGGCGTCGCGCTCGGCGGCATCATCGCCTGCGGCGCGGTCTATGCCGTGATCGGCCTGATCGTGCAGGGTGTCGGCACGGCCTGGATCGAGAAGCTACTGCCGCCGGTCGTGACCGGCGCCGTCGTCGCCGCAATCGGCCTCAACCTGACCTCGGTCGCGATCAGCATGATCTCGGCCAGCCCCTATACCAAGTGGATCGCGCTGTTCACGGTCGTCTCGGTGGCGTTGGTCGCTGTCTATGGGCGCGGCCTGCCGCAGCGCCTGCCCATCCTGATCGGCGGAACTCGCGGCCTATGTCCTCTACGCCCTGACCGCCACGAGCTTCGGCGCGCCGCCCGTGAATTTCGCGAAGGTCGGCGAGGCCTCCTGGTTCGGATTGCCGCATTTCGTGGCGCCGGTCTTCGATGCCAAGGCGATGACGCTGATCGTGCCGGTCGCGATCATCCTGGTCGCCGAGAATCTCGGCCATATCAAAGGCATCTCGGTGATGACCGGGCGCAATTTCGACCACCTGATCGGCCGTGGCTTCTTCGCCGACGGTCTCGGCACCATGATCGCCGGATCAGGCGGCGGCACGGGCGTCACGACCTATGCCGAGAACATGGGCGTGATGGCGGTGACGCGGGTCTATTCGACGCTGGTCTTCGTCGCGGCCGGCATCATCGCGCTGCTGCTCGGCTTCTCGCCCAAGTTCGGCGCGGTGATCGGCACGATTCCCGTGGCGGTGCTCGGCGGCCTCGCGGTCGTGGTCTTCGGCCTGATCGCCGCGACAGCCGGCCGGATCTGGGTCGAGAACAAGGTCGACTTCTCCGAGCCGAAGAACCTGATCACGGTCGCGACCGCGCTGATTCTCGGCGCCGGCGACCTGAAGCTGCCGATCTTCGGCTATGAGCTCGGCGGAATCGGCACCGCGACCTTCGGCGCGATCGTGCTCTACCACCTGCTGAACCGCCGCACGGCCTGACAATCCACAGCGCGGCGGGGCCTTTTCCGCCGCGTTTGAAAAAACTGTCACAGATGGGTGGACAGGGGGCGGGGCCTTTGCTACACGCCCCCTGCCTGACGCGGCCAACACCGCTGACCGGCGGCGCTTCGTGGCGTATGGGTGATTAGCTCAGTTGGTAGAGCAGCTGACTCTTAATCAGCGGGTCGTAGGTTCGAGCCCTACATCACCCACCACGACCTCACATTCCTGACATCGCTGGCCTTCTTGTTCCGAGTTGATCTCGGAGGCTGCGCCTATCGGCGCGCTGGTTTGCCAACCCGGTTTGCAAAGCTTCCGAGGCTTGCTCTCTTTGGCGCGCAAGCCCAACGGCGTGCTATCTTTTGCCTTGAATCGGTGACGGAGCGAGCGGCAGCGTGGGCGAATTCGAACTGGTGCTGCGATTGCTGGCCGGCCTTGTGGCTGGTGTCGCGGTGGGCTGGCAGCGGACACTCCAGCGCAAGAGCGCCGGCCTCAGGACCTTCGGGCTGGTCGGGCTCGGCACCGCCGCCGCGGCGAGCCTGTTCAGCGAAACCCTGCATCCCGATGCCGCGAGCCGCGTGGTCCAGGGCGTGCTGACCGGCGTCGGCTTTTTCGGGCGCTGGCCTGATCATCCGCCGCGATGGCGACCTGATGCCCCATGGCCTGACCACGGCGGCGGCGATCTGGGTGACGGCTGCGCTCGGCTGCTCCGCAGGGCTGGGCAAATGGCCGGTGACGCTGGCAGCCACGGTTCTGGCGCTCGTCCTGCTGTTTCTCGATCATTCGCTGGAAAGCCGCTTGCAGCGCCGCCATCCGCTGCCGGGCGATGACGGCACGTCTCGGCCGCCGGACTAAGCAGCGACGCTTCCCTGAGCGGGGAGGGAGCCTTTTGGCGGCTCGGGCGTTCCTGTCCGAAAGGACAGGTTTCACATGATGCAGTTGGATCAAGGCCTTGCGGCCGCTCCCGGCAATACGCCGGCCATTCCGAACCCGCCGCCCGAGGTTCCGCCGTTGACGCCGAGCGAGGTTACGCCGGCCCCTCCCGTGGAATCGCCCCCGGACGCAGAGCCGCAGGGCATCCCGACCGAGCCGCCGCCGGAACTGCCGCCGAATGCGCCGCCGGAGGCTCCCCCGGCGACGCCGATCGATCTGCCGCCGGGGCGCGATCCGCGCCAGCCGCAGGAATAGCCGCGCTTCAGAGCTTCGGGGCGTTGCCGGCGCCGATATCCCAGTAGAGCCCTGCCATGGCGACGAGCCCCTCGCGGGCGATCGCGGCCGGCAGGTGCTCGTCCGGGGCGTGCTGTGAGCAGCCCGGATAGGAATGCGGCACCCAGATCGTGCGCAGCTTCAGGATCTCGGCGAAGATGTCGTTCGGCAGCGAGCCGCCGAGATTGGGAAGCAAGGCCGGCTTCTTGCCGGTGCTCTCGGCGATCGAATCGATCGTGAAGCGCACCCAGGCATCGTCGGGGTCGAGCCGCGTCGCGCCGAAGCGCTCGGTGCCGGGCATGATGATCTCGACCATGTCGAAGCCGTGGCGGTCGAGATGGCGGCGCAGGGCCGGGGCCACGTCTCGCGGATCGATGCCGACGACGAAGCGCAAGGCGACGCGCGCCCAGGCGCTCGGTGGCACGGCGTTCACCGGCGTTTCCGGTACGCCGGATTTCATCGCCAGCACGTCAAAGGAGCACCAGCCGAAAACCTGTTCGGCCGGGGAGAGGCCCGGCTCGCCCCAGTGCGGATCGATCGCCGGGCCGTCCGGGCCGCCGTCGATCTTGCAATCGGCGAGCGCGCGGCGCACGCCGTCGGGTAGTTCCTTCGGCACCCATTCATGAATGCGGATCTGGCCGGTGGGCGAGGTGATCGAGGCGATGGCATGGGCGAGCTGGATCGCCGGGTCGGAGAGGATGCCGCCCCAGTTGCCGGAATGATGCCCGCCCTCGCGGGCCGTGATCTGCAGGTCGAAGGTGATGACGCCGCGGGCGCCCAGGAAGACGGTCGGGCGTTCGGCATTGAGGCGCGGCCCGTCCGAGGCGATCAGGATATCGGCCTTGAGCAGTTCAGCCTCGTCCTCGCAGAGCTCGCGCAGGCCCGGAGAGCCGGATTCCTCGCCCATCTCGATCAGGTACTTGGCGTTGAAGCCAAGCTTGCCGCGCGTCTCCAGCACGGCGCGCAGGCCGTTGATGTTGATGAGGTGCTGGCCCTTGTTGTCGACGACGCCGCGGCCGTACCAGCGGCCATCCCGCTCGACGAGCTTCCAGGGCGAGAGGCCCTCGCTCCATTGCGCGTCGAGGCCGCGGATCACGTCGCCATGGCCGTAGCCGAGGATGGTCGGCAGGGCGGGGTCCTCGATGCGCTCGGCATAGAGGAAGGGGCCGCGCGCCTTGGCATGGGTCAGGATGCGGCAGGTGAAGCCGAGCGATTCGAGCAGCGGCTGCATCTCCTTGTCGAGATACTCGCCCAGCACGGGAGCGCGGTCGGGATTCTGGCTTTCGGTGGGAATCGCGATCAGCCGGCCGAGATCGGTCTTCATCCGGCCTGAGTCGAAATAGTCCTGGGCTTTCGCGATCGCCTGCGCGCGGGTCATGGTCTTGTGGTCTCCCCAATCGATGGCCGGCACAGTGCCGGTGGACGCGCGCCAGCGCCAGTGCCAAGAGAGCCGGGCGCGCCATGCCCGCGGGGCAGGGCGGGCGTCCTACCGGTCGACAGGGCTTCTCCTTCTGCATGACAATGACCCCGCACCCGCACCAGCTCGTCGCGCGCGATGCCATACTGGCGGCGCGGGCGAAGGGCGCGACCGGCTTCCTGCTGGGAGACCTCACCGGGCTCGGCAAGACGCTCTCGGCTTGGCTCGCGCTCTCGGCGATGCCGGAGGAGGAGGTGCTGGTGATCTGCCCGAAGGGCGCGATCCCGCAATGGCGGCGGACCATGGCGCTGTCCGGCCTGCCGGCGAAGCGCGTGACGCTGATGAATTTCGAGAAGACCAAGTCGCTGCTCGCCCCAGTCGCCGACAGCAAGAAGCGCTCGACGCGGGCGAAGAACAACGAGATCGCCAAGCATGGCCGGCCGAAACGGGTCTGGCCGCTCGTCGTGATCGACGAGGCGCATCGCATCCGCAATCCGAATTCGCAGCAGGGATTGGTCTGCCGGCAGATGGCGGAGGCCGCCGATTTCGCGATCTATATGAGCGCGACGGCCGGCCAGTCGCCGCATGAACTGTCCTATCTCGCCGGCCTGCTGGCGAAGGCTGCCGGCATGCCCTCGGCCGATCTCGACGGCTTTCGCGTGCTGATGAAGCGATTGAAGATCGGCCGGACCAAGGGGCGCTGGAAGAACTGGAGCTGGGAGCCGAACGAAGCCGACCGCAAGGTGATGGCCGATTTGCTCTATCGCGGCGCCAACGCCATTGGCCTGCGCCGCCGGCCGGAGGAGATCGCCGGCTGGCCGGAAGTGCAGCGCGAGCTGGCGCCGGTCGCACTCGATACCGCGGCGCGCAAGCTCTACGATGCGACGTGGCGTGAGTTCCGCAAGGAGCTTGGGCTGGCTGGCGGCTCGACCCGCAAGCCGCAGGGTTGGGCCGCCGATCTGCGCTTCCGCCAGAAGGCGAGCCTGCTCCGCATCCCCGGCACGGCGGATTTCTGCGAAGACCTGCTGGGGAATGACGAGCAGGTCGCGATCTCCGTCGCCTTCCTCGAGACCAGCGCGATGCTGGCTGAAACGCTGCGGGGGCGCGGCTGGCGCACGGCGGAGATCAATGGCGAACGCTCGGGCACGCAGAACGAGGAGACGCGCATCGCCTTCCAGACTGGGCAGCTCGACGCGGTGATCTTCACCGTGACCGAGTCGATCTCGCTGCATCGCGGCGAGATGCCGGGCGGCGAGCGCGAGCGGGCGCTGGTCATCCACGACATGCGCCACAGCGCGATCCAGCTCCAGCAGATCGAGGGGCGCTGCCACCGCGACGGCCAGCATGCGACGATCTTCTACGCCTATGCCGAGGAAACGGTGGAGGAGGCGATCGCCGGCACGGTGATCCAGCGCATGGCGGCGATGGAGGGGCTCGCGGGGGACGATACGCGGATGCTGGAGGCGATCGCCGGGATCGTCGAGGGCAGGGGTGCGGCGTAATCCGTCATTGCGCTCGCAATGACGGGTGGGGCCGGGGTCACCTCAATCGCGAGCGCGTTCGCCAAGCTCCCTGGCGCCCTCGACCGACGAACCTGTGAGACGGACGATGCTGTTCCAGGCGTCGCGCGTATACCCGCCCTGATGGACGACCGCGTCGTAGCCGACGACCAGCACGATGATGATCAGAAGCAGGCGGAACACGAACTCTCTCCATTTCTCCAAGGCATCAACGAAGCGAGAGGAGAGGAGGTTCCGGGCGGAGGGGCGTCATTCTCAGGGGGCCCAAGAATCTCAGGATTGGAGGCCACTGGTTCCGAGATGCTCGGGTCAAGCCCGAGCATGGCGTCGTTCTGAAAGGGAGGCCTCAGCCCGCCGGCAGTAGTTCCTTCAGCCGGAACAGGGCGATCTTCTCGACCTCGGCCAGGGCTGTCGCGGATTCCTGCTCTGGTGTGTTCTTCAAGCGCGCGTCGAACGCGGCGAGGATCTGGGCCTTGGTCGCGCCCTTCACTGCCATGATGAAGGGGATGCCGAAGCGGGCCTTGTAGGCCTCGTTCAGCGCGGTGAAGCGGACGTGCTCGTCGCTGGTCAGGCGGTCGAGCCCGGCGCCGGCCTGCTCCTGCGTCGATTCCGGCGTGAGCTCTCCTGCTGCCGCAAGCTTGCCGGCGAGGTCGGGATGCGCGGTGAGCAGGGATTTCTGCTGCTCGGCCGAGCCCTTGCGCATGGCGGCGACCATGGCGGCATGTAGGCCTTCCGCCCTGTCGTGGCCGGGGCCGATCCCGGCGTCATGGGTGGCGTCGGCGATCCAGGGCGAATGCTCCCAGACGCGGCCGAAGACCTCGGTGAACAGCGCCTTCGGCAGCTTCGAGGGCACGTAGCCGCCCTGGGGCGGCTGCGTCCTGACCCAGTGGCGGGCGATCTCGAGCCTCGTCGCGACCCAGACCCGGTCATGGCTCTGCACATAATCGAGGAAGCGGGCGAGCGCGGCGGCGCGGCCCGGCCGGCCGACGAGGCGGCAATGCAGGCCGATCGACATCATCTTCGGTGCCGTCTCGCCCTCGGCATAGAGCGTGTCGAAGGAGTCCTTGAGATAGGTGAAGAATTGCTCGCCGGTATTGAAGCCCTGCGGCGTGGCGAAGCGCATGTCGTTGGCGTCGAGCGTGTAGGGCACGGCGAGCTGAGGCCCCTTCGGCCCGGCAAGCCAATAGGGCAGTTCGTCGGCATAGACGTCGGCCGTGTAGAGGAAGCCGCCTTCCTCCATCGTCAGGGGAATCGTGTTCTCGGAGGTGCGGCCCTGGTAGCAGCCGAGCGGGCGCTCGCCGGTCAGTTCGGTCTGGATGCGGATCGCCTCCAGAATATCGGCGCGCTCGCGCTCCTTCGGCGTATCGCGATAGTCGATCCATTTCAGGCCGTGGGTCGCGATCTCCCAGCCGGCCTCCTGCATCGAGCCGACGATCTCGGGATAGCGCGCGAGTGCGCTCGCGACGGCGAAGACCGTGACCGGCATGCTCCGCTGCGTGAACATCCGCCACAACCGCCAATAGCCGGCGCGGGAGCCGTATTCGTAGATCGACTCCATGTTCATGTGGCGCTGGCCCGGCCAGGGCGCCGCGCCGACGATCTCGGACAGGAAGGCCTCGGAGGCCGCATCGCCATGGAGGATGCAGTTCTCGCCGCCTTCCTCGTAATTCACCACGAACTGGACGGCGATGCGCGCCTCGCCCGGCCAGTGCGGATGCGGAGCCGCCCGGCCATAGCCCTTCATGTCGCGCGGATAGGTCGGCTTGGTCATGGTCGTTCAGCTGCCGCGATAGGTGGAATAGCTCCAGGGCGAGGCCAGGAGCGGGACGTGATAGCGGCCCTCCGGCTCGGCGATGCCGAAGCGGACGGGGACTAGATCGAGGAAGGCAGGCTGCGGCAGGGCTGTGCCGAGGCCGCGGAAATAGGCGCCGATCGCGAAGGTCAATTCATAGCTGCCGGGCACCAGCGTTCCCGAGAGCAGGGCGGCGTCGGTGCGGCCGTCGGCATTGGTCACGGCCTCGGCCAGCCGCTCGCGCGAGCCGTCGGCCTCGAGCCGGTCAAGCGTCACGGCGATGCCGGCGCCGGGGCGGCCGTTGACCGTGTCGAGCACATGCGTCGAGAGATGTCCCATGCGGTCTCCTGAAGGCTCCGGCATCGGGTCTGGCCGGGTTCCGGAGAGTGTACGGCGCCTCACGCGGCGATGAATATTGGCTTTTGCGATAAGATCATGTTCCCGGATGTCAATCCGCGTCGCCGTTCTAGCGATTTCAGGCGCAGCGAAAGCAGGCTATTTTGTTGCGGCCGGAGCTTCCGGTTCCCGGTTCACCTCCAGCTCTCCCGGAGCGCGGCGCCATGCTCGAAGCCTATCTGATGGAATGGGGCGGCATGATGCTGCGCTGGCTCCATGTCATCACGGCGATCGCCTGGATCGGCGCCTCGTTCTTCTTCATCCATCTCGACGCCTCGCTGAAGGGGGCCGACGACATCCCGCCCGGCACCGGCGGGCGCGCCTGGCAGGTCCATGGCGGCGGCTTCTACGAGATGCGCAAATACATGGTCGCGCCGGCCGTGATGCCGGCCGAGCTGACATGGCACAAATGGCAGAGCTACTGGACCTGGATCTCGGGCTTCTTCCTGCTCGTCTGGGTCTATTACGCCCAGTCGGAACTCTACCTGATCGATCCGGCGGTGATGCAGCTCTCGCCCTTCGCTGCCGGCGCGATCGGCATCGCGGCGCTGGTGATCGGCTGGCTGATCTACGATCTGCTCTGCAAGTCGCCCCTCGGCAAGCACGACGTGTGGCTGGGCCTCGTCGGCTTCGGCTATGTCGTCGCGGCAAGCTGGGCCTTCGCCAACGTCTTCTCCGGGCGCGGCGCGCTGATCCATACCGGCGCGCTGATGGCGACGATCATGACCGCCAATGTGTTCTTCAACATCATGCCCGGCCAGCGGAAGGTGATCGCGGCCTTGGTCGCCGGCGAGAAGCCCGATCCGAAATATGGCAAGGCGGCCAAGCAGCGCTCGACGCATAACAACTACATCACCCTGCCGGTGCTGTTCCTGATGCTGTCGAACCACTATCCGGTGACCTATGCCAATTCGAGCGCGATCCCGCTGCTGGTCGCGCTCGTGATCGTGGCGGGGGCGCTGATCCGGCATTTCTTCAACATCCGGCACGGCGACCACGCCAAATCGCCCTGGTGGTGCTGGGCGGTGGCGATCCTGGCGCTCTGGCTTGCCTTCTGGGTGGCGATGTCGTCCTCGCCGGGCGGGCGCGAGCAGCTCGGCCTCAAGCCGGGCGAGGCGGGCAAGCCCGTGCTGCTGGCCGGGGTGGCGCTGCCGCCGACTGAGGTCTCGAACATCGTGACCGGGCGCTGCGCCATGTGCCATGCGCCGGAACCGTCCTGGCCGGGCATCCAGATCGCGCCCAAGGGCGTGATGCTGCATCAGCCCGAGCAGATCGCGCTCCATGCCCGCGCCATCCGCACGCAGGCGGTGATGACCCATGCGATGCCGCCGAACAATCTCTCCGGCATGACCCCCGCCGAGCGCAAGGCGCTGGCGGGCTGGCTCGCGGCGGCGGCGCGCTGAGCCCGGACCACCGCTCGCTTGACGTGTCGGAAACACCACGGTCATCCCGGGCTTGACCCGGGATCCATGCCTGAGCGCTTCCGATAAGAGTTCAGGCATGGATCCCGGATCTCCGCTTCGCTCCGTCCGGGATGACCCGCGTTCTTTATGACGGGAGTCGGGGCTGACACCCACCCGGGTCCCCGCCGTTTCCCCCATCCCATTTCCGCTTTCTTCAGCCTGTCATCAGCCTCGTTCACGGAGGCGTGATTACGTTCAGATTCGGTTCAGGTACGCAGCGCCATGGTCCAGCCACTGACAGGGCTGGAGACAGGATCCCAGAACGGGACCGTTCGTGCCGAGGACCGTGGGGGTCCAAGTTGAGACGCGTTGATGCAAGGGGCGCCGGCTACCTGCTGGCGGCCATCGGTTTCGTCGTGGCATGGGGTATCCTGTGCTGGCCCTGGCTTTCGGGGGCGGTGACGATTCCGTTCGACGCGAAGGCGCATTTCCAGGCGCAGGTGCAGTTCCTCGCCAACGCGATCCATACCGGCCAGTCCCCGTTCTGGAACCACCACGTTTTCGCCGGCTCGCCGCAGATCGCCGATCCGCAATCGCTGATCTTCTCGCCCGCGATCCTGCTCGCGCTGATCTCGCCGGAGCCGAGCTTCCGCGAGGTCGATGCCTATGTGCTGGCGCATCTGCTCGCGGGCGGGCTCGCACTCCTGATGTTCTTCCGCGATCGCGGCTGGCACCCGGCCGGCGGGCTGATGGCGGCGCTGGTCTTCGCCTTCGGCGCTTCGGCGGCCTGGCGCGTCCAGCATGTCGGCCAGATCGCGAGCTATGCCTTCTTCGCCATCGCCTTCTGGCTGACGGCGCGGATGCTGCAGCGTTCCTCGATCCTCTCGGGCGTCTTCGCCGGCCTCGCGGCCGGCATGATGGTGCTTGAGCCGGACCAGGTCGCGCTGCTCGCCGGCTATGTGCTGGTCGCGATGGTCGTGGCGCACTGGATCTCCGGCGGCTGGCCTGCCTTCAAGGCGAGCCTGCTGCCGATTACGGCCGCAAGCGTCGTCGGCGTCGCGGTCATCGCGATGCCGCTGATCTGGACCTGGCTCTTCGCCGAGGCGACGACCCGGCCGGAAATCGATTTCGGCATCGCGGCGCGCGGCTCGCTGCACCCGATGTCACTGCTCTCCGCCTTCGTCGGCGACCTCTACGGCGCCAAGGATCCGGCCGTCGAGTTCTGGGGTCCCTATGGCGATGCGCGGGTGCTCTATCTCTCGCAGAACATGGCGCAGGTCTATTTCGGCGCGCTGCCGCTGCTGCTGCTGCTAGCGCCCGGCCTGACGCGCGGCTGGCTCTGGGACAGGTCGGTCCGCCCGCTGACGCTGATGCTGGTCTTCATGGTGCTGTTCGCGCTCGGGCGCTACACGCCGCTGTTCCACCTGACCTATGAGTATCTGCCGGGCGTGAAGCAGTTCCGCCGCCCGGCCGATGCGACCTTCCTGATCGGCGGCATCGCGGCGATCCTCTCCGGCTATGTGCTGCATCGCATCCTGACGGCGGAGGCTGGAACCTCGTTCCGGCGCGACATGCTGATCGGGGCGGCTCTGGTCCTCGGCACGATCGTGTTCGCGCTCGCTGTCTCGCGCGGCTGGGGCCATCTCGCCGATGCCTGGAAGCCGGTCGCGATGGCGCTGGGTTGGTTTGCGCTCGCGGGCGGGGCGTTCTTCGTCCTGCAGCGCTGGCGTGGCGCGCTCGGCACAGCGGCTGCGGCCGCCCTGGTCACGGGCGTGGTGGCGGCCGATCTCGGCGTCAATAACGGTCCGAACGAATCGACTGCGCTCTCGCCGCAGATGTACGATGTGCTGGATTCCCGCACGAAGAACGACACCATCGCGCTGCTGAAGCAGTTGACCTCGCAGCCAGACGGCTCGCCGCGGCGCGACCGGGTGGAACTGCTCGGCATGGGCTTCGAATGGCCGAATGCCGGCATGGTCCATGGCTTCGACCATACGCTGGGCTACAACCCGCTGCGGCTGGAGGATTTCTCCGAGGCCGTCGGCACCGGCGACGGCATCGCCAAGCCGGCGGACCGCAAGTTCACGCCGCTCTTCCCGTCCTACCGCTGCCGGCTCGCGAACCTGCTGGGGCTGCGCTACATCGCCTCGCCGGTGCCGATCGAGCAGGTCGATCGCGCGCTCGGCGGGAGCGACCTCACCCTGATCGCCCGGACCAAGCAGGGCTATGTCTACGAGAACCCGCGGGCGCTGCCGCGCGTGCAGTTCGTGGGCGGCTGGCAGTTCGCCGATTTCGAGAGCATGAAGCTCTCGGGTCACTGGCCGGAAACCGACCCGACCCAGGCCGTTCTGCTCGATGTCGAACCGCCGGTCCCGACGCCGGAAGGACCGGTCGCCACCCAGGCCGAGATCAAGCTGACGCGCTATCGCAACGCCCAGGTCGAGATCGAGGTCACGACCCCGGTCGCCGGCTTCGTCGTGCTCAACGACATCTGGCATCCCTGGTGGAAGGCCGAGGTCGACGGCGTCGAGGCCGAGATCCTGCGGGCCAATGTGCTGTTCCGCGCCGTGCAGGTGCCGGCCGGCACCCATAAGGTGCGCTTCAGCTTCCAGCCGCTCTGGGGCGCGCTGGCCGAGCTCAGGGCGCGCATCGAGCCGCAGGAGCCGGACGACATGCTGCCGCCGGCGCCGCGCCATGACGAGCCGCAGATCGTGACCGCGCCGGGCGAGATGCCGAAGCTGGCCGGCCCGTCCGAGAGCGTGCGCAATTCGCTGGGCCTGGGTACTGCCCAGGGCCCGGCGGCGCGTAACGGCACCGCCGCAGCGCATATCCCCGGCGACGCCGTCGCGCATTGAAAAAGCCGCGGCAGGCGCCGCGGCTCTTAAGGAAACGCTGTCGTCCCGTGCGCGCTGCGGCATGTAAATGCCGCTGCGCAGACACGGGACCGTTTCCCGGAAAAGGCACCTTTGTGGAGGTGTTGGGAAGGGAGCTTCGAGCGGCGCGCGGTCCCGTGTCTGCGCAGCAGCGTTTCACGCTGCAGCGCGCACGGGATGACACCTGCTCTTGTCGGAAGGCGGCCCTTTACCGGGCCTACGGTCAGCGCGTCGAGATAGCGCTGTCGTCCCGTGCGCGCTGCGGCATGGAATGCCGCTGCGCAGACACGGGACCGTTCCCCGGAACAGGCGCCCTTGCGGAGGGCGTTGGGAAGGGAGCCTCAAGCGGCACGCGGTCCCGTGTCTGCGCAGCAGCGTTTCACGCTGCAGCGCGCACGGGATGACACGCTTTTCCCAAGAAAGACTTGCTCAGGCGACCCCGAGCTTCTTCTGCAGGCTGGTCGAGGAGGTCGTGTACTGGAAGGTCAGCCGCTTCTCCGGATAGACGTAGCGGTGGACCTTCTGGGCGCAGAGCGCCGCCTCGTGGAAGCCCGAGAGGATGAGCTTGAGCTTGCCCGGATAGGTGTTGATGTCGCCGACGGCGAAGATGCCGGGCACGCTGGTCTCGAATTTCTCGGTGTCGACCGGGACAAGATTTTCATTGAGGTTCAGGCCCCAGTCGGCGATCGGGCCGAGCTTCATCGTCAGGCCGAAGAAGGGCAGCAGCGTATCGCAGGCGATCTCGAAGGGTTCGTTGTCGGTGCCGCGGCAGACGACCGCTTCCAGATTGCCGTTCTCACCCTTCAGGCCGGTGACCTGGCCGAGCTTCATGTCCATCTTGCCGTCAGCGACGAGGGCGCGCATCTGCTCGACCGAATGCGGCGCGGCGCGGAAATCGTCGCGGCGATGCATCAGCGTGACGCGGTTGGCGATGGGCTGGAGGTTCAGCGTCCAGTCGAGCGCGGAATCGCCGCCGCCGACGATCAGGATGTTTCGGCCGCGGAAGGCCTCCATCTTGCGCACGGCATAGAAGACCGAGCCGGCCTCATAGGCCTCGATGCCGGGGATCGGCGGCTTCTTCGGCTGAAAGGAGCCGCCGCCGGCGGCGATGATCACGGTCTTGGTGTCGAAGACGGTGCCGGCATCGGTGGTGACGCGGAAGCGCGGTGCATCAGTGGTGCCGGTCGGCTCGACGGCCTCGATCATCTGGTTGAGGTGGAAGGTCGGCCCGAAGGGCTTGATCTGCTCCAGCAGGTTGTCGACCAGCGCCTGGCCGGTGACCATCGGAAAGCCCGGGATGTCGTAGATCGGCTTCTCCGGATAGAGCTCCGCGCATTGCCCGCCGACCTTCGGCAGGATGTCGACGAGATGGGCGCGGATGTCGAGCAGGCCGAGCTCGAAAACGGCGAAGAGACCGCAGGGGCCGGCACCGACGATGACGACGTCGGTGGTGATGACTTCGTTTTCGTTGGCGGCAGCCGCGTCGCTCATGATTCTACCTTCGAGCCGGTCCAAACTGTCCGATTTAACGAACTCGCGCGGAGGACATGAGGCTTCGAAGGCCGGTTGGCAAGTGCAAAGTGCGAAATTGGCGCGGCGACCGGGGAGGGGGAAGAGCCTTCTCTTTTTCCCGATCGCCGGAGTGTTTTCAGGCTCCCGTATCGGCCTTGAGCCCGGCGGCCGCGATGCCGGCGCAGGCGGCGGCCTCGTCATTGTCGGAGGTGTCGCCGGAGATGCCGACCGCGCCCAGCAGCGCGCCCTCGGGCGAGCGGATCAGCACGCCGCCGGGGACCGGCACCAGCGAACCGCCGACGGCATGGGTCGCCGCCTCGACGAAATAGGGCCGGTCCAGCGCCATCTTGTGGATCGCGCGCGAGCCGACGCCGAGCGCAACTGCGCCATGCGCCTTGCCGAGTGCGATCTCGCCGCGCCTCAGGCTGGTGCCGTCCTGCGCGGCGAAAGCCTTCTGCGACCCGCGGGCATCGAGCACGGCGATGGCGAGCGGCTTGAAGCCGTTCGATTCGGCATGGCCGAGCGCTGTCTGGAGGATGGTCTGGGCCTGGGCGAGGGTCAGCATGGGAAAACTCCGCTTTCGTCTGCGACGTTCTTGCCAGCCGTAGGCGGCGCAGGAAAGGCCGTTCGGGCGCGCTTTTCGCAATCGGTGCTGGCCGGCAAGCAAAACACCTTTTCCATGCCGACTTGCATAGGGGCGCCCGACAGGGCTTGATAGCGCCGCGACACGCGGAGGTTTTACTCATGGGTCTGTTTAGTTTCATCAAGGATGCCGGCGCCAAGATCTTCGGCGGCTCGGCTCAGGCGGCGACCGCCGACGCTCTGCAGAAGGAACTCGCCGGACACGGCCTGCCTTCCGACGTCAACATCCAGATCGATGGCGACAAGGTGAAGGTCTCCGGCAAGGCGGTTTCGACGGAAGAGGCGGAGAAGATCATTCTCGCGCTCGGCAACACCACGGGCGTCGCCCAGGTCGAGTCCGATCTCGCCGTGACCAAGGAAGCCGCTGCGGCGGTGTTCTACACGGTGAAGAAGGGCGACACGCTCTGGAAGATCGCCGAGGAGCATTACGGCAAGGGCCAGGGCGCGAAATACACCGAGATCGTCAAGGCCAACACGCCGCCGGTCAAGAATCCCGACCTGATCCTGCCGGGCTGGGTCCTGCGCATTCCGCCGAAGGCCTGAGGGCTTTCAGCTAGAAGGCAGCCGTGCGCCTTGGGCTCGCGGCTGCTTTTCGTTTTTGGCATCGCAAGGCGCGTCCGAACGGTGGCGCCTGTGCGATTGCCGACTTATCTCAACGGCTCGCCCGACCGAGCTGGGGACGCTTGCCCATGATCGTGAACGACCTCGATATCGACGCCGTCAAGGCGGGCCTGGGTGACGGCTCCATCCTGCTGGTCGACGTGCGCGAGCCCTATGAGTTCGCCGCCGGCCATATTCCGGGCTCGGTGTCGCGGCCGCTGTCGCAATTCGATCCCGCCGATCTGCCGAACGAGCCGGGCAAGCGCATCGTGCTCTCCTGCGCGGCGGGCGTGCGCTCGCGGCGCGCGCTCGAATTCGCGCAATCGGCCGGGCTCGATATCGACAGCCATTATGCCGGCGGCTTCAAGGACTGGCTGATGCATGGCGAGCCGGTGACGCAGGATTGAGGGCTCAAGCCCGATCCGCGCCCCGCGCCGCTTGCAAGACTAAGGATAAAGACCATGCTGACCCGCGCTTTCTTCTACAGTGCCGCCTGCGCCGCCGCGCTCCTTCTGGCCGCTCCCAACGCCGGCTGGGCGCAAGGCGTGGCGACGATGCCGGCCGGCAGCGCCAGCAAGGCTGCCGATGACGACCTCCAGGCCGCGATCACCAAGTCGAATGCCTATACCGGATTGATGAACCGCACACTGCGGGCGATCCAGTCCTGGGAGCGCTATGGCAGCTGGGTCGACATGAAGAAGGGCCCGACCGGCAAGGAGCGCTACATCACCTATGGGCTCTACAGCCTTTATGACGTCGCCGGCGAGATCAAGAAGGCCGAAGAGGCGATGGCCCGCGAGCCCAAGCTGCCGGCGATCGACGAGACCATGGGCCGCTACATCAAGGCCTATCAGGAGCTGGCGCCGCTGATCACCAAGGCGGAGCGCTATTACGACCGCAAGGATTATCGCGACGACAATCTCGCCGAGGGCCAGAAGCTGCATGCACTGATGGTGCCGGCGGCCAAGACCTTCCTGGAGGAGCGCTCCAAGCTCGATGCGCTGATGCGCGTCTACAAGCGCGGTCTCGACCAGCGCGAACTCGCCTCGGTCGAGCAGCGCGAGGGCAAGTCGGCCCGGTGGCAGGTGCGCAACATCATGATCAACGCGCGCGCCGTCATGGACCTGATGCCGAGCAACGAGAGCCCGATCGTCGATCTCAAGGTCTTCAACGCCGCGGTCGCCGATTATGCCGGCGCGGTCCGCGAGATGGATGCGTTCAAGGACAAGGACCCCAAGGGCGTGCCGTTCATCGAGAGCCAGGCCAGCTCCTGGCTCGGCAAGCTGCGCGATTTCAGCGACAAGCTTGCCAAGAGCAAGGGCGATGTCCGGCGCGGCGCGGCCAATGACGCCAACTGGATCGTCAACAACTACAACACCATGGTCTCGCTCTCGGAGACAGCGGTGCGCATGTCGCGCTGACCGCGCAATGCACCGGACGCACCCCGGCGCGCCGCGTGCCGGGGGCTGACGTGGCGTGATTTCTGCTTCAGTCTTTCATTAGACTGTTTGGAAGAAGACCTCATCCTGAGGAGCCGCGTCAGCGGCGTCTCGAAGGATGCTTCAGGAGGCTCCGGAACCATCTGGAGCATCCTTCGAGACGCAAGCCTCCGGCTTGCTCCTCAGGATGAGGGCTCGGCAGCTTCCGGATCGGCTTTCAGACCCAACTGAGGATATGCCTCATGCGTCCCATGAAATTCGGTTTCGGCCAGCCGGTGCGGCGGGTCGAGGATCAACGTCTGACCACCGGCACCGGCCGCTATACGGACGACATCGCCGCTGAGGGAGCCTTGCACGCCTTCGTGCTGCGCTCCCCTTACGCCCATGCCCGCTTCGTCGTCGCCGACGTGGAAACCGCGCGGAAGATGAAGGGCGTCAAGCTCATCCTGACCGCGGCCGACGTGTCCCAGTACGGCGATCTGCCCTGCAAGGGCCATGTGAAGACGACCTCCGGCGAGATGTCGCAATCGCTGCCGGTTCCGGTGCTGCCCACCGATACGGTCCGCCATGTCGGCGAGGCCGTCGCCTTCATCGTCGCGGAGACATTGGCGCAGGCGCGCGACGCGGCCGAGGCCATCGCCATCGACTGGGACCCGCTGCCGGCCGTGACCGGCATCGCCGAGGCGCTGGAAAAGGGCGCGCCGCAGGTCTGGCCGGATCGCGCGGGCAACGTCGCCTTCGAAGCGGAGCAGGGCGATCGCGAGAGGACCGAGAAGGCCTTCGCCAAGGCGGCGCGCACCGTCTCGCTGACCGTCGTCAACAACCGGCTCGCCTCCAACTACATGGAGACGCGCGCCTGCATCGCCGAATACGACAAGGCCGACAAGCGCTGGACCCTGACGCTGGGCAGCCAGGGCAGCCATGGCATGCGCGACCTGATCGCGACCTATGTGCTCAAGGTCGATCCCAAGCGCATCCGCGTGGTGACGCCGGATGTCGGCGGCGGCTTCGGCACCAAGATCTTCCTCTATCGCGAATATCCGCTGGCGATGATCGCGGCGGAGAAGCTGAAGCGCCCGGTGCGCTGGGTCGCCGATCGCAACGAGCATTTCCTCGCCGACACGCATGGCCGCGCCAATCTCGCGACGGCGACGATGGCGCTCGACGCCAAGGGCAGGTTCATCGGCCTCAAGGTCGATCTCTCGGCCGAGATGGGCGCCTGGCTCTCGCAATATGGGCCCTTCATCCCCTGGGTCGGCACCACGATGACGCCGGGCTGCTACAATATCCCGGCCGTGCATGTCGTGTTCCGGGGCGTGCTCACCCACACCACGCCGGTCGATGCCTATCGCGGCGCGGGTCGTCCCGAGGCGGCCTATCTGATCGAGCGGCTGGTCGATGCGATCGCCCGCGAGACCGGCAAGACGCCGGACGCGGTGCGCGCGCAGAACTTCGTCAAGCCGACGGAGATGCCGCACAAGACGCAGACCGGCCCGGTCTACGATTCCGGCGAGTTCGAGGGCCATATGCGCCATGCGATGGACGTCGCCGACTGGAAGGGCTTCAAGGCCCGCCAGAAGGCCTCGGCCAAGGCCGGCAAGATCCGCGGCATCGGCATGGCCAGCTATATCGAGGCCTGCGGCGGCGGCGGCCCGGAGAGCTCGACCGTGATCCTGGAGAAGGACGGCACCGTCACAGTGCTGATCGGCACGCAGTCGAACGGGCAGGGGCATGAGACAGCCTATTCGCAGCTCGTCTCGCAGCATCTCGACATTCCGATGGACCGCATCCGCGTCGTGCAGGGCGATACCGACCGGGTCGAGACCGGCTCCGGCACCGGCGGCTCGCGCTCGATTCCGGTGGGAGGCGCCGCGCTCGACAAGGCGACGGGCATCCTGACCGACAACCTGAAGCAGCTCGCCTCCGAGAAGCTCGAAGCGGCGATCGGTGATCTCGAGGTCGTCGATGGAGCCGTCCGCATCGTCGGCACCGACAAGTCGCTCGACCTTGCCGCGATCGCGGCGCTGCCGGGCGCGACGCCGGCCCTGCTCAAGGTGCACCAGAGCTGGCAGCCGCCGGAGGCGACCTATCCGAACGGCACCCATGTCTGCGAGCTGGAGATCGATCCCGGCACCGGCGGCACGGAGATCCTCAACTATGTCGTGGTCGACGATTTCGGCGTGACGCTGAACCCGCTGATGCTGCAGGGCCAGGTCCATGGCGGCTCGGCCCAGGGCATCGGCCAGGCGCTGATGGAGGAGATCCGCTTCGATCCGGACGGGCAGATGCTGACCGCGACCTTCATGGATTACGCCCTGCCGCGCGCCATCGATATCCCGAACTTCCATTTCGAGACGCGCAATGTCCGCTGCCTGACCAACGCCATCGGCGTGAAGGGCGCGGGCGAGGCCGGCGCGATCGGCGCCTGTCCGGCGGTGATGAACGCGATGGTCGATGCGCTCGACCGGGCGGCGGGCATCAAGGCCATGGACATGCCGGCGACGCCGCTCAAGGTCTTCACGGCGCTGAAGGAGGCGGGGTATCCGCTTTGATGCAAGGGCGAGCTTGCGCGTTTGCAGGCCCGCTCACGCAAAAGCGACTAGCTTACGTCGCGATCATCGTTTGATCTGGACAAGTTCAAAACAGCGCCTGATGGCGCGGACGTGTCTATGAGGGGAACTGAATGATCCGCACCGCTCTCGTTCTTGCCGGCCTCGGTCTTGGCCTCACCGCCGTAATGGCGCAGTCGAACCCGATCGCGGAGCGCAAGGAGGCGATGAAGGCGGTCGGCGCGGCGACGCGCGATGGCGCTGCAATGGCGAAGGGCGAAGCCGCTTTCGACGCGGCGAAGGCGCAGGCGATCTTCAAGACCTATGCCGATGCGGCGAAGAAGATGCCGGCCCTGTTCCCCGACACGTCGAAGACCGGCGGCGAGACCACGGCCGCTCCGAAGATCTGGGAGGATCAGGCCGGGTTCAAGGCCGCCTTCGCCAAGTTCGAGACCGATGCGACTGCCGGCGCGACCGTTGCCAATCTCGAGGGTTTCCGCACTGCCTTCGGCGCGGCGACGAAGAATTGCGGCACCTGCCACGAGGTCTATCGCATCAAGAAGTGATCGGCTTCACCGCCGACTCTGGAAGCGGGCGCCAGCGATGGCCGCCCGCTTTTTCGTGGGCGCGGGAGCTTTCGCCGACAAACGGCGTTGGAAACGGGCCAGTTTGGAATTGCTGCGTTTTCAGGGTTGCCGATGCGAGGCCGGCCCGTCCAATCTGTCGTCCTGCCGACGGGAGACCTCGATGCTGCTGCTGCGCCGCCTTTTCGTGACCCTCGTGCTGCTGGCGATCGTCGGGTTCGCGGGCTTCTACGTGCTGACCGATCCGCGCGTGGTCTCTCCCTCGCCGGAGATCGGGGCGCTGCCGGCGGCGGATGTCGAGAACGGCAAGGTGCTGTTTGCGGCCGGTGGCTGCACCTCCTGCCACGCGACGCCCGGGCAGGACGACAAGCTCCGGCTCGGCGGCGGGCTCGCACTGGAATCGCCCTTCGGTACCTTCCATGCGCCGAACATCTCGCCGCATACGCGCGATGGCATCGGCAATTGGGGTGTGCAGGATTTCGTCGACGCGATGGCAGCGGGTGTCTCGCCCTCCGGTCAGCATCTCTATCCGTCCTTCCCCTATACCTCCTACCGGCTGATGCCGCCGAAGGCGCTGGCCGATCTCTTCGCCTATATCCGCACATTGCCGCCGGTCGAGGGCAAGGCTGTGCCGCATGACCTGCGCTTCCCGTTCAACATCCGCCGGGTCGTCGGCGGCTGGAAGCTCCTGTTCTTCGAGCGCGCTCCGTTCCGGCCTGATCCAAGCAAGAGCGAGGCCTGGAACCGTGGCGCCTATCTCGTCAACGGCCCCGGCCATTGCGCCGAGTGCCATTCCAACCGCAACGCGCTTGGCGCAGTCGTTGCCGCGACCCGCTTCGCCGGCGGGCCGGACCCCGAGGGCAAGGGCTGGGTGCCGAACATCACCCAGTCCGAGAAGGGGCTGGCCAAATGGTCGACGGAGGAGATCGCCGAGCTCCTGAAGACCGGCTTCACACCCAGCTTCGACAGTGTCGGCGGCTCGATGGCGTCGGTGGTGCGCAACATCGCGCAGCTTCCCGAGGCCGACCGCATGGCGATGGCGGAATACCTGAAGTCGCTGCCGGCGATCGAAGGGCCGGTGCGGCCGCAGAGTGGCGGGTGAGGCGCAGAACGGTGTCAGCTACGGGTCGGAAGCGGACGCTGGGACCAATCGACCTAATTGAAGAGGTCGGGTGAAACTTTACTCCGTGTCCAGCGTCGGTGCAGTCGCACTGCGATCAGCCAAAATAGTGTCGTGTTGATAAATATGATCGGCAGAAGAAACAGGCCCGCCAGAAGTGCGCCCGTTGAAAATCTAAAGCCAGCGAACGGGCTATTATCATCCGGGGCGATTTCGATTTCGGCTCCGTAGATTGCGTCAACAACCCCGGCAGCACCTAAAAGTAAAAAGATCGCAAACGAGCAGGCGGTCATGTAAATCACAAGAGACGATGCCCGCATCTTGTGAAGCAAAGCATGCACGGGAAGGCATATGATAACAACAAATCCATAGCTAATGGAGAGAAAAATTAGAGCCGCAGATGGCAATTCTTCCCACGAGAAGCCTACCGTTCGCGCTCTTACAATAGCGATGATAGGTATCGGCAACGGAGAAATCATCGCGGCAAGCGATGTGCGACCCACCCACTTGGGCATCGAGGTTCTCGCGGCATCTTAATCCGGCCCAACCTCTCATTTGGTTCAACAGTGTCAAGCCGACCGCATGACGAACGTCTCATATGGGGCGGGAGCGGACCATTTCTCTGCTCACCGTTTCGTCGGCTTGGGCGTAATGTCGGCAGTTTTCAGCCCGGCTGAGCGAAGCTTCTTCCGGCAGGACGAGGTTTCGGTGCTGCAGGATCTCTGCCCGGCCTTGCAGCCTGCGCCTATTCCATCACCGCCGCCTTGAGGATGCAGACCATCAGGGCGGTTCCGGGTTCGTTGCCGACGCAGCGGACGACATGGCGGCGGTCGCAGCGATAGCGCAGGGTCTCGCCGGCCTTGGCGCGCTGGACGATGTCGCCGACCTCGACCTCGAATTCGCCCGAGGTCACCGAGAGCGATTCGATAGAGCCCCGCTGGTGGCCCTCGGAATCAAGTTCGCCGCCGGGCTCGGCGCTGACCTCGTACCATTGCAGCCACTCGACCGTCTTGATCCAGCCGACGATGGCGAGGCGCAGCTTGCCGTCCTCGGAGACGAGGATTGGGGTGTCGGCGCGGGTGGTCTTGTCGATGAAAGGCTCTTCCTCGCCGCTGGAGAGGACGCGCTCGATCGAGATGTCGAGCGCCTGCGACAGCCGCCAGATCGTCGCCAGCGTCGGGTTGGTCTCGTTGCGCTCGATCTGGCTGATGATCGACTTGGCGACGCCGGATTGCTCGGCGAGATCGGAAAGCGAGAAATTATAGGCCTTGCGCAGGCGCTGGATCGTCTTGCCGAGCTGGCCCGAGATGACCTGAGCTCCGGATTCAAGCTCCCGCCCGCCGCGCTCTTTCGTCTCGATTCCCATGCAACCGGCCCCTTTTCGACTGTGACGTCGTTTGTAACGGCGGACGTTCGTTTGAACAAGCGAACTGTGCCGGACGCGGGGCCGGCGGTTCGCTCGTCCTCAGGTCATGCGGCTGGGGCCGACCTCGCGCTGCTCGCGGCGGGCGAGGCCGAGCTGGTGCTCGCGCAGGATCACGTAGATTCCCGATGCGATGACGATGGTCGCGCCGATCAGGATCGCCAGAGTGGGCCATTCGCCGAACCAGAACCAGCCGATCGCGACCGCCCAGAGCATGGTCGAGTATTCGAAGGGCGCGATCAGTGAAGCGTCGCCATAGCGATAGGCCTGGACAATCAGGATCTGGCCGAGGCCGCCGAGGATGCCGATCAGGACCATCATCGCGGCGTCGGTCGGGCTGGGCATGTTCCAGCCGAGCAGGATGGTCGAGAGGCCGAGCAGGCTGGTCAGCAGCATGAAATAGAAGACGATCGCGCCGGTCCGCTCTGTCGCGGTCAGCAGGCGGACCTCGACCGAGGCGAAGGCCGAGCAGAAGGCGCCGGCAAGCCCGAGCATGGCGCCCAGCGCGGCATTGCCGCCGACCGGATGGGCGCCTGCGCCCAGATGCGGCGAGAGCATGATCAGCACGCCGACGAAGCCGATCGTCACCGCGCTCCAGCGATAGATGCGCACCCGTTCCTTCAGGACGAGCGCGGCGAGCACCACGACTGCCAATGGAGCGGCATAGCCGATGGCGACGGCCTCCGAGAGCGGCAGGAACTGCAGGGCGGCGAAGCCGCAGAACATGCCGGTCGAGCCCATGATGCCGCGCTTGAGATGGCCGCGCAGGTTGCTGGTCTTCAGGGCGGCAGGCAGCTCGGAGCGCCAGGCCAGCCAGATGAGCAGCGGAATCATCGCGAAGAAGGAGCGGATGAAGACGATCTCGCCGGTCGGATAGCGCGTCGAAATCGACTTGATCCCGGCCGACATCAGCGTGAAGGCCAGCGCCGAGACCAGCTTGAGGGTGATGCCGAGGAAAGGGGACAAAGCGCGGCCGAAGAGCTGGGACGGTTTCGAGCGAAACCGTCCGCTTCTTAGATCATGTCGAAGCCGGGATGCGAAGCGTGAACTCTGCAACCCGGCCAAGTCCATTGGTGTAGGAGCGGCCTCAGAACGTGCCGCGGAAGGCGCCGCCGTCGATCAGGAAGTTCTGGCCGGTGATGTAGCCGGCATGGGCGCTGGCGACGAAACCGCAGAGCTTGCCGAACTCGTCGGGCGTGCCGAGGCGGCCGGCGGGAACTGCGGCGAGCCGGTTCTTCGTGGCCTGCTCGATGCTGATGCCCTGCATCTCTGCGACCTTGTTGGTGGCGGTCTTGATCCGGTCCGTGTCGAACACGCCGGGCAGGATGTTGTTGATGGTGACATTGGCATGCGCGACCTCGCGGGCAACGCCCGCAAGAAAGGCCGTGAGGCCGGCGCGCGCGGCCGAGGAGACGTCGAGCCCGGTCAACGGGGTCACGACGCTCGCCGAGGTGATGTTGATGATTCGACCGAAGCCGCGCTCGACCATGCCGTCGATGACGCGCTGCACCAGCTCGAGCGGGGTCGCCATGTTCTGGACGACGCCTTCGAGCAGGCCCTCGCGCGTTACCTGGCGGAAAGGCTTAGGCGGTGGGCCACCATTGTTGTTGACGAGGATGTCGGGATTGGGCGCCGCCGCCAGCAGGGCGTCCTGGCCGGCCTTGGTCGAGACGTCGGCGACGACGGCGATCACGGTCGCGCCGGTCGCGGCGCGGATCGCGGCGGCAGTCGCTTCCAGCGTGGTGGCGTCACGGCCATTGATCACGACCGTGCAGCCGGCCTGCGCCAGCGCCTCGGCGCAGCCGCGGCCCAGCCCCTTGCTGGAGGCGCAGATGATGGCCGTGCGGCCGGCAATTCCCAGATCCATGGTGGTCTCCGATCAGCGGGGAGGTGTTCAATGCTTCTACCCTGAGCACGGATCGGCCGCGCCGTCATCAAAGCGCAACGCAAATCAGACACACGGCCCTCGCATCGCAGCAGCAGGGGGTTTTCCGGCATGAGCGACGAGGACGATACCAAGCGGGTTCGCAGCATCTTCATCTCGGATCTGCACCTGGGCACCCGTGGAGCCCAGGCCGATCTCGTGCTGGAGTTCCTGCGCGCCTATGATGCGCCGCAGATCTATCTCGTCGGCGACATCATCGACGGCTGGCGCCTGAAGAGCGGCTGGTATTTCCCGCAGACGCATAACGACGTGATCCAGAAGCTGCTGCGCAAGGTGCGCAAGGGCTCGAAGCTGATCTACGTCACCGGCAATCACGACGATTTCCTGCGTGACTTCACCGGCCTGCAGTTCGGCGGCATCACGCTGGTCGACGAGATCGTCCACGAAACCGCCGACGGCAAGCGCATGCTCGTCATCCATGGCGACCTGTTCGACCTCGTCGTGCGCAACGCCAAATGGCTCGCGCTCCTGGGCGACTGGGCCTACACGCTCGCGCTGGCGCTCAACATGGCGCTGAACAAGGTGCGGCGCTGGCTGCACCTGCCGCATTGGTCGCTCTCGGCCTGGGCCAAGCACAAGGTCAAGAACGCCGTGAACTATATCGGCGAATTCGAGACCTGCCTTGCCGCCGAGGCGCGCCGGCACGAGGCCGATGGCGTGATCTGCGGTCATATCCACCATGCCGCCCATCGCGAGATCGACGGGCTCACCTATATCAACACCGGCGACTGGGTCGAAAGCTGCACCGCCTTCGTCGAGCACGAGGATGGCCGCTTCGAGCTGATCCATTGGCCGCAGGGGCGGCTGAAGGCGACGCCTGCCGTACCGCTCACGGTGCCGGCGCGGCCGGCTCCCGTGCGGGACCTGATCGAGGCGGCGTAATGCGCGTGCTGGTCGCGACCGATGCCTGGCGGCCGCAGGTCAACGGCGTCGTGCGCTCGCTGGAGCAGATGATCGCGGCGGCGCCGGGGTTCGGCGTGACGGCGCAGGCGCTGACGCCGGAGGGGTTCCACCAGATCGGCCTGCCGAGCTACCCCGATATCCGCCTCGCCCTGGCGACGCGCCGGGCGCTCGCGGCCCGCGTTGCCGCTTTCGCGCCGGATCATATCCATATCGCGACCGAAGGCCCGATCGGCTGGCTGATGCGGGCGGTCTGCCTTGCCCAGAAGCGGCCTTTCACGACGAGCTATCACACGCGCTTTCCGCAATATATCGCGGCGCGCTGGCCGATCCCCGAAAGCTGGAGCTACGGGCTGCTGCGCCGTTTCCACGGCCCTGCCGCGGCCGTGATGGTCTCGACCGCGACGGTGGAGGAGGAACTGCGCCAGCACGGCTTCGAGAAGCTGGTGCGCTGGGGGCGCGGCGTCGATCTCAGCCTGTTCCATCCGCGTCCGCAGAGCCTGCTCGATCTGCCGCGGCCGATCTTCCTCTATGTCGGGCGCGTCGCGGTCGAGAAGAATGTCGAGGCCTTCCTGTCCCTCAAGCTGCCCGGCAGCAAGGTCGTGGTCGGCGACGGGCCGGCGCGGGCCGATCTCGAACGCGCCTTTCCCGAGGCCCGGTTCCTCGGCCTGAAGGAGGGCGAGGAGCTTGCCGGTATCTATGCATCCTCGGATGTCTTCGTCTTCCCGAGCCTGACCGACACCTTTGGCATCGTGCTGCTGGAAGCTGCCGCGAGCGGATTGCCGGTCGCAGCCTTCCCGGTGCAGGGCCCGCGCGATGTCTTCGCCGGCAGCGGAGCGGCGGTGCTGGACGAGGACCTGCGCAGCGCCGCGATGCAGGCGCTGAGAGTCCCGCGCGAGGCCTGCCTGGAATTGGCGGCACGCCATAGCTGGGCGGCGAGCGCGGCGCAGTTCTACGGCCATATCCGGCGCGTGGCGCGCGAGGCCGGTTATTTCCCGCGCGAGCCGGAGGCCGCGCTTACAGCCTTCGCGAGCGCGAGTGGCGGGGAAGGGCGCGGGCTGCCGCGGCACCTGACGGCTTGAGCTGAGCACGGAAACCGTCGCGCCGCTCGTGGACCGAGGCGATGACGAGGCCCATCGGCACGCCGAGCCCGACGAGGGCGGCTTCCGACAATTGCAGGCTGGCTTCGATCGTCTCCGGCACCGCGTCGTTGACGCCGATCTCGTAGAGATGGCGGGCATGGGTGGCGTCGCGCGCACGGGCGACGATGACGATATCGGGCCTGAGCGAGCGAGCCGCGAGAACGATGGCATCGACGGCGCGGGGATTGTCGATCGTCACGATCAGCGCCGTCGCTTCCTCCAGGCCGCAGAGACGCAGGAATTCGGGCTTGGTCGCATCGCCGTAATAGGCCGGGCGTCCGGCGCGGCGCTGCGCCGTGATCAGCGAGGCATCGGAGTCGATGACGATATGGGACTTGCCATGCTCGTCCAGCATCGAGCCGACGAGGCGGCCGACGCGTCCACCGCCGACGACGATGGCGCGGGCCGTCCGGTCGTCCGGCGGCAGCACGGCGGCTTCATCGGGAAGCGTAACGGGCGCGGCGAGCTTCAGGGCAAGATTGCGCGCGATCCGCGCCAGCAGCGGCAAGGCGACCATGGTCAGCGAGACGGCGGCGAGCACGATGCTGGTGGCCCCGGGGTCGATCAATTTGGCGCCGGTCGCGGCGTTGAGCAGCACGAAGGCGAATTCGCCTCCGGGGGCAACCAGGATCGCGGTTTCGAGCGCGGTGGCCGTCGCCAGCCGGAAACGGCGCGCGAGCCCGAAGATGATGGCGCCCTTGACCAGGATGAGCCCCGCGGCGCCTCCAAGGATCGCAAACGGATGAGCCGCGATATCGGCCGGGTTCACGCCCATGCCGACGGTGATGAAGAAGACGCCGATCAGCAGCGACTTGAACGGGTCGATCGTGACCTCGATCGCACGGCGGAACTCCGTCTCCGCCAGCAGCAGCCCGGCGATGAAGGCTCCCAAGCCCATCGAGAGGCCGGCCGCTGCCGCGATCAGGCCGGTGCCGAGCGCCGTCAGCAGAGTCGCCGCCATGAAGCTCTCTGTCGAATCGGTCGAGGCGACCAGCCGGAACAGCGGGCGCAAACCCAGACGGCCGATAACGACAATGGTCGCGATCGCCGCGAAGGCCTGGATGAAGGCCTGCGCGAGGCCGGCGAGCAGCGAGCCGGAGCCGTTCTGCGCATCGAGCACGCTGATCAGGAAGAGCAGCGGAATGACGGCGAGATCCTGGCAGAGCAGGATCGCGAAGCTGGAGCGGCCGGCCGAGGTCGTCATCCGCTTCTTCGCTGCCAGCAATTCGACGACCATGGCGGTCGAAGACAGCGCGAGGCCGAAGCCGATGATGAGCGAGGCTGCCGCCGGCTGGCCGAGCCCATAGGCGACCAGCCCGATCGCGGCGGCGCAGAGTCCGACCTGGCCGAGGCCGAGCCCGAAGACGAGGCGCTTCATCGTCATCAGACGCTCGAAGGAGAGCTCCAGGCCGATGACGAAGAGCAGGAAGGCGACGCCGAGTTCGGCGGGGCCGGCCAGCGCCTCGGCATTCGAGACGGTGATCGTGCTCAGCAGCGGAATCGTGGAGACCAGCCCACCGAGGCCGAAGGGGCCGAGCAGGGCGCCGCAGGCGACGAAGGCGATGATCGAGTTGATCTTGAGGCTCTTGGCCAGCGGCACGATAACGCCCGCCGTCGCGAGCACGACGACAGCGTCCTTGTAGACGGAAGGGTCGACTGTTCCGGCCAAAGGGCTGACCTTGCGATTCGGGGGCTTGCGGGATGCGTCGGCAATTCTTGCGGTTTGCGGCGGCGCAGCACAACCTTGGAATCGTCATGGCGGGCAGAAATTTGCCTTGCGGCGCGAGCCTTTAGGTGTGGCTGCTCGGGCGCGTTTGGCGAAAAAGCGGTTTCCGCGGTGGCGAGGGATGGGTTAGCGTCTCGCCATTGGCTCAGAAGGACAGTCCATGCGTTTTGCCGGCACCGAAAACTACGTCGCGACCGAGGATCTCACCGTCGCCGTCAATGCCGCGATCCGGCTGGAACGTCCGCTGCTGGTGAAGGGCGAGCCCGGCACCGGCAAGACGGTGCTGGCCGAGGAGGTCGCGGCGGCGCTCGGCGCCCCGCTGATCACCTGGCACATCAAGTCGACGACCAAGGCACAGCAGGGCCTCTACGAATACGATGCCGTGAGCCGCCTGCGCGACAGCCAGCTCGGAGACCCCCGCGTCTCCGACATCGCCAACTACATCAAGCGCGGCAAGCTCTGGGACGCCTTCGTCGCGCCTGTGCGCCCGGTGCTGCTGATCGACGAGATCGACAAGGCCGATATCGAATTCCCGAACGACCTGCTGCTCGAGCTCGACCGCATGGAATTCCATGTCTACGAGACCGGGGAGACGATCAAGGCGGCGCAGCGGCCGGTGATGATCATCACCTCCAACAACGAGAAGGAACTGCCGGACGCGTTCCTGCGCCGCTGCTTCTTCCACTATATCCGCTTCCCCGATGCCGAGACGATGCAGGCGATCGTCGAGGTGCATTTCCCCGGCATCAAGAAGCGCCTGATGGAAGAGGCGCTGCGCCTCTTCTTCGAGGTGCGCGAGGTGCCCGGCATCAAGAAGAAGCCCTCGACCTCCGAACTGCTCGACTGGCTGAAGCTGCTTGTCGCCGAGGATATCGGGCCGGAGGTGCTGCGCGAGCGCGATCCGCGCAAGCTGATTCCGCCGCTGCACGGGGCGCTGCTGAAGAACGAGCAGGACGTCTCGCTGTTCGAGAAGCTCGCCTTCATGGCGCGCCGCGAGAGCCGGTGAGGCTGGCTGCCGGGTCGCAGGGCGGGATCGCCGTGGCAAGATCCACCTTGGGATCAACGGCGCGCACGGCCTCGGTGAGGTCGAAGTCGCGCATCAGCAGGACATAGTCCTGTGTCTCGGAGGTCCTGAGATAGCCCGTCATGGTGATCGGCCTGGGCGAGAGCTCGCCGATCCGGCAGGCCTTGTCCGCGCCGAGCGAAAGGCTGCCCCGATTACCGCTTTGCTGCGGGCCGACGAACATTTCCTCGCGGAAGGCCCCGAGGCGCGCCACGTCTGCGGAACTCAGCTTGAACAGCGTGAACCGCCGCCCCGGCGCGGTCAGCACCGGCAGCGAGGCGAGATCGGCCGCGTCGCGGACCTCCTCCAAAACGACCTTGCGCTCGTGACGGCCGCCATCCTTGGGCAAGGCCGTGATCGTCATGGTGACCCCGCCCGGGAGCGGGCGAATATCGGCCGGCAGGTTGATACCGGCGCGGAGCTGCGCGAGGTCCGTCGTCTTGATGTCGATCTTCGCCAATTTCGGCAGCGAGGTCAGCGGAACATGACCGCAACCGGTGAGAAAGCCGGCAAGGAGAAGGCAAACCGGTGGAGCGAGACGCATGGGATCTCTTCGAGGTTGATTGTCTTTGACATTCATAAATTCATCTCTTAGTTTAATTTTGTCAACCGAGGGAATGATAATGGCGATGTCGCCTGAACCGATGAGCCCCGTCTCCCAGGAAGCCGCCGGCCGCCTGCGCCGCATCAGCCGGTGGGCGCGCGCCTTCAGCTATGTTGCGGCGGCGCTCATGCTTTTCGGCCTCATCTGGTTGTGGACCGATGCGGAAGCGCTCTCTCATTACGCGCGGAGTTCGATCGGACTCGGGGGTGCCGCCCTTGCTGCTTCGGGCAGGGGATATTGGCTGGCGTTCGCTCTCGCCTGGATTCCGGCCGGGCTTTTCGTTCTGGCGATGGTGCGGTTGGGCGGTCTCTTTCGGGCTTTTGGCGAGGGCAGGGTCCTGGTCGAGGAGAATGCTGCCGGGCTCGTGCGGATCGGCTGGCTTCTGGCCTGGTTTGGCGCCACGACGCCGATCGTTCGCGCCTTGCAAAGCGTCGCTCTGACCTTCGACAATCCGCAGGGGCAGCGGCATCTCGCGATCACGCTCGATCCCGGAATCTTCGCTGCGCTCGCCGCAGCCGCTGCGCTCATCGCCTTCGGCCATGTGCTGCGGGAGGCGATCCGGTTGGCGGACGAGAATCAGAGTTTCGTGTAAGCCGGCGTCATGCCCGTCGTCGTCGAACTCGATGTCATGCTCGCGCGCCGCAAGATGCGCTCGAAGGAACTCGCCCAGCGGATCGGCTTGACCGAGCAGCAGGTCTCGCAGCTGAAGTCCGGTAAGGTGCGCGGCATGCGCTTCGACACGCTGTCGCGCATCTGTGACGTGCTGCAATGCCAGCCGGGTGATCTGCTGCGCTACGAACCGGGGCCGGAAATAGTCGACGACTGACCCTCGCAAATCGGCTTTGGCATCGCTAGGTTCTGCTCATGCGACGCCTCATGCTTCTGCGCCACGCCAAGTCCCACTGGCCCACGGGTGTGGCCGATCGCGACCGACCTCTCGCGGCCCGCGGGCGCGAGACCGCGCCGGTGATGGGGCGCTATCTCGCCGATGAACTGCTCCTACCCGATCTCGTGCTGGTCTCGCCGGCCAAGCGCACGGTCGAGACCTGGGAGATGGTCGCGCCGATGCTGCCCGAAAAGCCGGCGACGCAGTACGAGCCGCGAATTTACGAGGCCAAGGTCGAGCGCCTGCTCGATGTCGTGCAGGAGGTCGAGGGCGACGTCCGCACGCTCCTGCTCATCGGCCACAATCCCGGCTTCGAGGAACTGGCGCATCTGCTGACCGGGCATGGCGATCGCTATGCCTCGGCGCGGATGAGCCAGAAATACCCGACCTGCGGGCTCGCGGTGCTCGATTTCGCCACCGAGCGCTGGCACGAGGTCGCGGCGCGCGGAGGGCGCCTCGACCGGTTCGTGACTCCAGGTTCGCTGGGCGAGGGGCCCGACGAATGATCGCTGCGGCGTCGTGAGTGAATCCTCCTATCTCGACAGCGCCCGCAATGCGGCTCTCGCCTTCGGCGACAGCCTGCTCGGGCTTGCCCGCCCGCGCCTGCGGATCGGCGTCACCGGGCTATCGCGCTCGGGCAAGACGGTCTTCACCACTGCCCTGATCCAGAACCTGATCGAGGGCGCCAAGCTGCCGGTGCTGAAGGCTTCATCCGAGGGCCGCATCGCTCGCGTCAGGCTGGTGCCGCAGCCCGACCCCGACGTGCCGCGCTTCCCCTATGAGGCGCATCGCGCGGCGATGAACGGCGAGGCGCGGCGCTGGCCGGAATCGACGCGGCGTATCTCCGAGCTCAGGATCGAGATCGACTACGAGCGAGCGGGCGGCTGGTTCAAGGGGCCGGCGACGCTGACGCTGGACATCGTCGATTATCCCGGCGAATGGCTGCTGGACCTTGCTTTGATCGGGCAGGACTACAAGGCGTGGTCGGCGCAGGCCGTGGCTGATGCCCGCAGGGCGCACCGGCGCGAGGCTGCCGCCGAGTGGCTGGCCGATTTGCCGGGGCGGGACCCGGACGGCGCGCCGGACGAGCTTGCGGCGGAAGCGGCGAGCGATCTGTTCAAGGGCTATCTCGCACGGTTGCGCGCCGATCCGGAGGCCGTCGCGGTGACACCGCCGGGTCGCTTCTTGATGCCGGGCGATCTCGAAGGCTCGCCGGCGCTAACCTTCGCACCGCTCGATCTGGGCCATGACCGGGATGTGCGACCGGGCACGCTCGCGGCGCTGATGGCGGAGCGTTTCGAGGCCTATAAGCGCGTCGTGGTGACGCCGTTTTTCCGCGACCATTTCGCAAGGCTCGACCGGCAGATCGTGCTGGTCGATGTGCTCGCCGCGCTCGATGCCGGGGCGCCTGCCCTTGCCGATCTCGAAACGGCGTTGGGGCAGGCTCTCACGGCGTTTTCTGTCGGGCGCAATTCCTGGCTTTCCAGCCTGTTCGCGCCGCGGATCGAGCGCGTGCTCTTCGCTGCGACCAAGGCCGACCATATCCATCATGCGAGCCATGACCGGCTGGCGGCGGTGATGTCGCATCTGGTCGGGCGGGCGCTGTCCCGGGCGCAAGGGGCGGGGGCGCGGGTCGAGGCGATGGCGCTGGCCGCCGTCCGGGCGACGCATGAGGTGCGGATCAAGGAAGGCCGCGAGGAATTGCCGGCCATCGCCGGGGTGCCGGAAGCCGGCGAGACGATCGACGGGCAGGTCTTCGACGGCGTCGCGGAAGCGGCCGTCTTCCCCGGCGAATTGCCCGAGCGGCCTGAGGCGATCTTCGATCCCAAGGCGCATTGGCAGGTCAGGGCGCCGCGCTTCCGGCCGCCTCTGGTCGCAGCCGACGCGGGCGGGCGCCTCAAGCCTCCGCCGCAGATCCGCCTCGACCGTGCGCTGGAATTCCTGATCGGCGACAAGCTGGCATGAACGGGGTTTCGCGATGAGCAAGGCACCGCGCGCGATCCGCCTCGATGCTTCGCAGCCGGGCGAACCGGTCGGCGAGGTCCCGCTGCGGCAAGGCGATCTCGCGATCCTGCCCGAAAGCGAGCCGATCGATGTGGCCGTTCCGGCTGTCCCTCCGAAGGCCAAGCGTCGCTTCTCCTGGGGCTCGCTGTTCGTGGCCGGCCTGTCAGGCTTCCTGGCGCTGGCGGCCGGCGTCTGGGTCGAGAACACGATCCGCGCCCTGATGAGCCAGAACCCGGCGCTCGGCTATGCCGCGCTGGTCTGCGCGGCTGTCGCGGCGCTCGCGCTGCTGGTCATGCTGGCGCGGGTGCTGCGCGACATCCTGCGCGAGCGCAAGGTCGAGGCTTTGCGTGAGCGCGCGGTCGCGGCGCTGGCGGGCGGCACGCCCGACGAGGGCCGGGCGATCGCCGGCGAGCTCGTTGCGCTCTACAAGGGGCGAGCGCAGACGGCGCAGGGCCGCGCCGCCCTGCAGGAGGCGCTGCCGCAGCTCTTCGCGGCGCGCGATGTGCTGACCGTGGCGGAACGCAGCCTGCTTGTGCCGCTCGATGCGCTGGCCACCGCCCAGATCGCGCAGGCGGCGCGGCGCGTCTCGCTGGTCACCGCGGTCAGCCCGCGGGCGCTGGTCGATGTCGTCTTCGTGCTGGTCGCCTGCGCGCGGTTGCTGCGCTCGATCGCAGGCATCTATGCCGGGCGGCCCGGCACGCTCGGCCTGCTCAGGCTGGCGCGGCAGGTGATGAGCCATCTCGTCCTCACCGGCGGCATGGCGGCGGGCGATGCCGTGATCCAGCAGGTGGTGGGGCAGGGGCTCGCGGCCAGGCTTTCGGCGAAGCTCGGCGAAGGCGTGATCAACGGGATGCTGACGGCCCGGATCGGGCTTGCGGCGCTCGCGGTCTGCCGGCCGCTGCCCTTCGTCGAAGCGACGGCACCGACGCTGTCGGATGTCGCGGGCGATCTCGGTGGATGGCGGGCTGCGGGCAAGGAAGATGAGGCCTGAACCCGGCAGAATCTGCCGGTGAGGGCGATTCTGCCCGGCTCCGACTGCCGTTTAATCGTCTGTAAACGATCCAACTCCTTGAAATAGCACGATGCCGCGCGTGGCACGCGCCATGCAGAACCTTGCCTCGAGTTGTGGGCCGCCCTTGGGGGGCTGCCGGTCGAGGTGAGGGTTCCATGGGTGTTTTCAGTGCGCTGACCACGGCGGTTTCGGGGATGACGGCGCAGTCCTATGCGCTTGAGAACATCTCCGGGAACATCGCCAACTCCCGGACGGCGGGCTACAAGCGCGTCGATACCGCCTTCGCCGATCTCGTGCCGGATGCGGCGCTGCGGCGCCAGGTCGCCGGCTCGGTCCAGGCCTTCAGCCAGGCGACGAACTCGATCCAGGGCGATCTCAACCCGACCCGCATCGACACCAATATCGCGATCAACGGCGACGGCTTCTTCGTGGTCGATCAGCGCCAGAGCGGCGTCGGCGCCAACACCCAGTTCTCCAACAGCAACCTCTATACCCGGCGCGGCGATTTCGACTTCGACGCCAACGGCTACCTGGTGAACGGCGCAGGCTACTATCTCAAGGGCCTGAAGATCGACCAGGTGACAGGCCAGCTCGTCGGCACGCAGCCGGACGTGCTGCGCATCACCAAGGAACAGTTCCCGGCCAAGGCGACGAGCTCGATCGAGTACCGCGCCAATATCCCGGCCGTGCCGGCGACGACGCAGAAGACCCAAGGCGGCACCGAATTCCTCAATCCAGCTTCGGTCACTGCCGCCGGTACGGCGCCAAACACCTATCCCGCCAACGCTGCCGTCATGGGCAACAATATCAGCAACTTCCTGGCGACCTCGATCCCCGGTGGGTCGGTCACCGTCTATGACACGCTCGGAAAGGCCACCAGCGTCGAGATGCGCTGGGCCAAGATCGACAACGGCAACGCGGCCGCGGTTCCCCCGACCACGGGCACCTGGGGCCTTTTCGTCGCCCAGGACACCAGCGCGACGGGCGCTGGCCAGGTCGCTTATGTCCAGGCCGGTCAGAACGTCACCTTCGGCACCACCGGGCAGATGGTGACCCCCGCGACCGGCGACATCACGCTGCCGACCATGACGATCAACGGGACCACCATCACCGGCATCAACCTGACGACCGGCGGCAACGGCGTGACCCAGAACGGCGATGTCAGCGGCCAGATCGACGCACGCAGCATCCGCCAGGACGGCTACACCGCCGGCACGCTCGATCGCGTTTCGGTCTCCGCCGAGGGCGCGGTGATCGGCACCTTCAGCAACGGCCAGGTCGTGGCGCTCGCCCAGGTCTCGGTCGCCCGCTTCAACGCCGACAACTCGCTGAAGCGCCTCGACGGCGGCGCCTTCGAGGAGACGATCGAATCCGGCCCGCCGATCATCGGTCTCGGCACCTCGCAGATGGTGGGCGGCAGCGTCGAGCAATCGAACACCGACATCGCCGATGAATTCTCCAAGATGATCGTCACCCAGCAGGCCTATTCGGCCAACACCAAGGTCATCACCACCGCCCAGGAGATGCTGAGCGCGGTGTTCAACATCATCCGCTGACCGACGCATCTGCCTAAGCGGCAGCCCAGAAGGGCTGCCTCTCGCAACAGGAGTTGACGATGGGCCTGAGCACTTCCCTCAACACGGCGATCGGCGGCCTCAACGCCGCGCAGGCCGGCATCGGCGTCGTCTCGCAGAACGTCGCCAATGCGGGGACGACGGGCTATGTCCGGCGGACGGTCTCGACCGCCGACAGCCTGTCCGGGCTGACCGTCGGCGTGCAGAGCACGCAGGTCCAGCGTCTGCTCGACAAGATCGTCCAGCACCAGCTCTGGCAGGAGGCCTCGGGCGCGGCCTACACGTCGACCCGCGCGAGCTCGCTGTCCAATCTCGACAAGCTCTATGGCGCGCCGGGCAGCGCCACCGCGCTGGACACGATCTTCAACAAGTTCACCGGGGCGTTGCAGTCGCTCCAGAACGATCCGTCGTCATACAGCCTGCGCTCGCAGGTGGTCGACAATGCGACGCAGCTCGCACGCCAGCTCAACACGCTCTCCAATGGCGTGCAGGCCCTGCGCAGCCAGGCCGAGACCGGCCTTGCCAGTGCCGTCGGCAAGGTCAACGACCTGCTGGGGGCGCTGTCCAAGGTCAATACCCGCATCGTCGGCAGCCCGAACGACAGCGCGACCGCCGCCTTGAAGGACCAGCGCGACCTGATCCTGTCCGAGCTGTCGCAGTATGTCGACATCAAGACGACGGAGGATGCGCGCGGCTCGGTCAGCGTCGTGACCGGTTCGGGCACGCAGCTCTTCGACGGGACGGCGGCCGTCACCTTCAAGTTCGACGAGCATCCGGGCCTCGGGCCGGACGACCAGTGGAACATCGACCCGACCAAGCGCGGCGTCGGCACGATCAAGATCGTCGATGCCTCCGGCAATGCCTCGGATGCCATCGCCAACCGGATCTTCCGGTCCGGCGAGATCGCGGCCAATATCGAACTGCGCGACAAGACGCTGGTGCAGGCCCAGGCACAGCTCGACGAGATCGCCGCGCAGATGGCGAAGGCGCTCTCGGAGAACTCGCTGCAGAGCGTCGCCTATCCCCCGTCGCCGGCGGCGCAGACCGGTCTCGATCTGGATCTCGGCTTCGATCCCACCAAGCAGCGCCTGAACACGCTGACATTCGACTACACGCCGACACCGCCGGGCCCGACGAGGCACTTCTCCTTCGTCAATGCGCCGACGGGAACGACCTTGCCGGCCAGCAACGATCCCAACACGACGGTGATTGCGATCGACTTCTCGGCCGGTCCGGCCGCGGTCGCCGCGCAGATCCAGAACGCGCTCGACACCAATGGCGCGCCCGGCTTCACGGTTGCGAATCCCGCCGGCTCGACGCTGCGGATCACCGAGCCGGGCGGCCGCGTCACCGGGCTCGGCGCCAAGACCAGCGTGCTCGCGGCCGATGCCGCGACGCCCGGCATGCCGCTCTTCGTCGATGCGGACAACAAGCCTTTCGTGGCCTCCTATGACGAGGCGACGCGCAAGACTGGCCTGGCCGGGCGCATCGCGGTCAATGCCGACGTCATCAGCGACAGGTCGCTGCTGATCGGCCCGGCCGGCACGGCGGCCGGCGATACGACGCGGCCCAAGGCCCTGCTGGCCAGCCTGACGAGCAGCGTGCGTAGCTTCGACAACAATTCCTCGCCGGACGGGGCGACGGCGCCCTTCTCCGGCACGATCACCAACTTCGTCCAGCGCGTCGTCTCCTCGCAGGGACAGGCCGTCGAGGCGGCCAAGCGCCTCGACGAAGGTCAGCAGGTCGCGCTCGCCTCGATCCAGAGCCGCTTCCAGACGACATCCCAGGTCAATGTCGACCAGGAGATGTCGATGCTGATCGAGCTCCAGACCGCCTATGCCGCCAATGCCCGCATCATCTCCACGATGAAGGAGATGATGGACGTGCTGATGAGAGTGTGAGGCCACGATGACCATCACCAGCTACGGCACCGGCGCCTATCGCGCGGCCAAGCCCAACGAATTCGTTTCGACCCGGGCTCAGTTCGACGACCTCCAGCGCCAGCTCGACACCAAGCAGCGCAGCACCAGCTACGGCGATCTCGGCATCGACCGACGCGTCAGCCTCGACCTCAACGGCAAGATGGCGCAGATCGATTCCTGGCTGAGCGGCATCGAACTGACCAGCGTCAACCTCAAGCTGCAGACCGCCTCGGTCGAGAACTTCACCAAGCTTGCCAACGAGACCCGCAACGACACGCGCTCCAACAGCTATGTGCCGAGCGCGAGCGGCCGCTCGTCGCCGCAGGTTCTGGCCGAGGAGAAGTTCAAGCAGACGCTCGACCTGCTGAACATCGCGGTCAACGGACGCTATCTCTTCTCGGGCAAGACCTCCGACACGCAGCCGACGCTGGGATACAACGAGATCATCAACGGCGATGGCGCGGGCAGGGACGGCCTGAAGCAGATGATCGACGAGCGCCGGCAGGCCGATCTCGGATCGGGTCAAGGCCGCCTGACCGTCGGCGGCGCCGGCACGACCGCGACGATCGCGGAGGAGGTGCCGGCTCAACCCTATGGCTTCAAGATCGTGGGTATCACCGGCAGCTCGGCCGCCCTGGCGACGACGTTCAATCCGGGTCCACCGGCCGATGCATCGGCCAATGTCGCATCGCAGCCTTCGGCCGGCGACACCGTGCGCATCCAGCTCAAATTGCCCGACGGAACGCAGGAGGAGGTGGTGCTGACCGCGCGTGCCACCGGCACCACGGGTTCCAACAGCGACAGCTTCGAGATCGGTGTCGATGCCAATGCGACCGCCGCCAATCTGCGGGCCTCGATCGGAGCGGCGCTCGGCAAGCAAGCGAACACGACGCTTTCGGCCGCATCCTCCCAGGTCGCTGCTCAGGAGTTCTTCGCCGGAAGTCCGAGCAATCCGCCGAAGCGGGTGCCGGGACCTCCCTTCGCCACGGCGACCTTGCCGCCGAGCAATACCGGTGCGGCTGCGACCAAGACGGTGATCTGGTATCGCGGCGACGACGGATCGGATTCCGCGCGCAACACGGCGACGGTCCAGGTCGACCAGGGTCAGACCGTCGGCACGGGTGCGCGGGCGAACGAGGAAGCCTTCCGCGTCGGCCTTGCCCAGTTCGCGATCATGTCGGTGGAGAATTTTCCGGCCGGCGACACGAATTCGCAGGCGCGCTACGAGGCCATGGCGGCGCGGGTCGGCGAGAAGCTCGGCTTCGGCGGCACCACGCAGAAGCCGGCCGAACTCATCACCGAGTTCGGCTCGGCCCAGTCGGCGTTGTCCAGCGCGAAGGAGCGCCACCAGAGCACCAAGGGCTATCTCAACACGACGCTTGCCAGCGTCGAAAACGTCACCACCGAGGAAGTCGCGACGCAGATCCTGTCCCTGCAGACGCAGTTGCAGGCGAGCTACCAGGTGACCTCGATGCTCTCCAAGCTGTCGCTGACGAACTATCTCTGACGGGAGCTTCTTCCAGAACACCGAACGAAAACGCCGCCCCGAAAAGGGCGGCGTTTTCGTTCGTCCGGCGATATGGTTTCGGCGGGTGGCTCAGCGGCCGCGCAGGCCGGCCGCGATATCGCGGTTGATGTTGACCAGGACGCCCAGCGACTGCGGCTGCGGATCGGCCGAGATCTTGAAGGTCTGGTTGAAGATGAAATTGGCGAGGCTGAGGATGTTGGTCTTGATGCCGACCGGAAGCGGATTGTCCTCGGCGATGACGGCGGAGACCAGCAGGGTCCAGAGGCGGCGGTTGTAGGTCAGCGCCTCGTCCAGCTCGCGCTCGCGCAGATTCCAGTCGTCGGCGACGGCCTGGAGCCGCGTGGCGGCCTTGATCAGAAGGGAGGCTTCGAGTTCGCGAGGCGAAACGACGGATTGGGCAGTCTTGGCCGCGGCAGCGTAGGCGTTAAACCCGTTTTGCATTCTCGATCAATTCCGCTTCATAGACGATCAACTTTCTGGCCGCCTTGAGAGCTTTATAGAGGTCGTCGCTTAAGATGCGGTTATTGATCTCGTGAACATGCGGCAGAGCGCTGGGCGCTGCGTTGATGAAGTCGCGCACGAGCTGGAAATAGGTCTCGTGCTCATGCGTCGGGTCCTGCGCCAGATACATGAGCTGGATCGCGAGATAGATCTTCTTCGCCGGGGTGTCGGCGGTCGCGGCGGTGAGAATGTCCTTCTCACGCAGGATCGGGGCGTCGCCCTCGATGAAGAAGCGGGTGCGCTGCTCGTCGTTGCGGATCACCACCTGGCCGATGATGATGCGCTCGCGCGGCTTGAGTTCGACCTTGAGGGCCATGGCTGTCCTGCCTTCTGGCTGGAGGGGAGGGCGGGTGGCGTCTTCGGGGTCAGCCGAAGAGCCGGAGCACGCCCTGATCGGCCTGGTTCGCCAGCGACAGCGCGGTCTGCGAGAGCTGCTGGCGGGTGTTGAGGGCTAGCAGGCTCGCGCCTTCCTCGTTCGGATCGGCCAGGACGAGGTTGCCCGCGCCGGTGGTCAGGACGTTGGCCAGTTCCTTGGTGAAGTCCTGACGGGTCTGGGCGACCGAGAGGTTGGAGCCCAGCGTCGAGGCCAGCGATTTCAGCGAGGTCAGTGCGCCGGTGAGCGAGGCGGTGGCCTTGTCGAGGTCGGCATCGTTCTGGAAATTGACGAAGCCGGTCAGCTGCGTGTTGATCGCGCGGGAAATGCCGAGATTGTCGGCTGTCAGATTCGATCCCTGGATATCGAGCTTGGTCTGGTTCTTGCCGGTCTTCTCGTTGAAGGTGATCGAGAGACGGTCGCCGGCGAGCAGGTTGATGCCGTTGAAGCTCGAGTCCTTGGCGAGATCATCGATCTTGTCGCGCAGGTCGTTGAACTGATCGATCAGGTTGGAACGCACCGAAGAGGTGATGCTCTGTCCCCTGATCGCGGTCGCGAGCACAGCGTCGCCGGGAACGAAGCCCAGGACGGCGTTGCTGGTGCCAGTACCCGCAGCGGTGATCGCGGCGGCATCGGCCAGCGCAACGTCGGCGGCCGAGGCCGAGGCCGGGTCGGCCTTGCCGAAGCCGAATTCGAGAGGTTCGGAGCCGTTGCCCTTGACGTTGAGCTGGCCCTTCTCGTCCACGAAGGCGGTGCCGACGCCGGACTTGTTGATCTGATTGACGATGTCACGCATCGTGACGTTCGCGCTGTCGAAGGCGGCCGTGTAAGTGTTTGAGCCGGACTTCAGCGAGATCGCGAAGCGGGTGCCGTTCGCGCCTACCTGGATGCCGCGGTCACCGGAGTTCGTAGCGGTCGCGGCGTCAGCCGTGCCGTTTGTGGTGGTGGCCGGAGCAACAATCGCATCGCTGTCGAGCAGGCTCTTGTCGAGCGCGATGTCCTTCAGGCTCTTGCTGGTGACGACCGCCTCCGCCTGGGTGGCGAGGGCCGTGCCGGCCTTGGTCGGGCGGTTCTGGGCCGCGTCGGCTTGAGCCTGCTTCACGGTCGATTGCAGCGACTGAACCAGCTTAGTGATGCCGTCGATGCCCTTGGAGGCGGCCTGGATGGTCTGGATGCCGTTGGAAATGCCGTCGAGCAGGCCGGTGAGCTGGCTCGAGCGGTCGCTCAGCGAGGCCGCGGTGAAATAGTTGACCGGGTTGTCGATCGCCGAGTTGACCTTCCGGCCGGTGGCGAGACGGTTCTGGATCACGCCCTGCTGGGCCGTCGTCTGCTGCAGCGTCAGCAGGTTGTTGCGGACACCGTTGGAAAGGATCGTGCTGGCCATCTTCGGTCCCCTGAACGCGCGACTGCGGCGCGATGCAACCTGATTTCAGGGGATCATCACTTGTTAAGGATAATAAAAAGTTAATCGCGGGGAGCGGCTTTGGTTTACCGCACACAAACGAAAAGTGGCGGAGCCGAAGCTCCGCCACTCTTTGACTTCGACCCGCGTTCTGCGGGCTGTTCCGCGTTCTGCGGAGCGAAGATCAGAACAGACGCAGGACGCCCTGGTCAGCCTGGTTCGCCAGCGAGAGCGCCGTCTGGGCGAGCTGCTGACGGGTCTGCAGCGCGAGCAGGGAGGCGGCCTCGGCGTTGACGTCGGCATTGGTCAGGTTGTCGGCGCCGGTGGTCAGAACGCTCGCCATATCCTTGGTGAAGTCCTGGCGCGTTTCGGCGACCGAGAGGTTGGCACCGAAGGTCGAGGCCAGCGACTTGAGCGAGGTCAGGGCGCCGGTGAGCGACTTGGTCGCGGCATCCAGATCGGCATCGTTCTGGAAGTTGGTGGACCCGGCGACCTGGGCATTGCCAGCCTTGACGATACCAAGATTGTCCGAGTTCAGCTGCGTGCCCTGGACGTCCAGCTTGGTCTGGTTCTTGCCGGTCTTCTCGTTGAAGGTGATCGAGAGCCGGTCACCGCCAAGCAGGTTGATGCCGTTGAAGCCGGAGTCCTTGGCCAGATCGTCGATCTTGGTGCGCAGATCGTTGAACTGGTCGATCAGGTTCGAACGCACCGAGGAGGTGACGGACTGGCCCTTGATCGCGGTGGCGGCGACGGCGTCGCCGGGAACGAAGCCCAGGACAGCGTTGCTGGTGCCGGTTCCGGCTGCGGTGATCGCGGCAGCATCGGCGAGCGCTACGTCGGCGGCTGAGGCCGACGCCGCATCGGCCTTGCCGAAGCCGAACTCCAGAGCTTCCGAGCCATTGCCCTTGACGTTGAGCTGGCCCTTCTCGTCCACGAAGGCGGTGCCGACGCCGGACTTGTTGATCTCGTTGACAACGTCACGGATCGTCACGTTCGTGCTGTCGAAGGAGGCGGTATAGGTCGTGGAGCCGGACTTCAGCGAGATCGCGAAGCGGGTGCCGGTCGCGCCGGCCACGATGCCGCGGTCACCAGAGTTCGTAGCGGTCGCGGCGTCAGCCGTGCCGTTCGTAGCGGTGGCGGGAGCGACAATCGTATCGGTGTCGAGCAGGCTCTTGTCGAGCGCGATGTCCTTCAGGCTCTTGCTGGTGGCGACGACTTCCGCCTGGGTGGCGAGGGCCGTGCCGGCCTTGGTCGGGCGGTTCTGAGCCGCGTCGGCCTGAGCCTGCTTGATGGTCGACTGGAGAGAACCGACGAGCTTGGTGATGCCGTCGATGCCCTTGGAGGCGGCCTGGATGGTCTGGATGCCGTTGGAGATGCCGTCGAGAAGGCCGGTGAGCTGGCTCGAACGATCATTCAGCGAGGCGGCGGTGAAGTAGTTGACCGGGTTGTCGATCGCGGAATTGACGCGCTTGCCGGTGGCGAGACGGTTCTGGATCGCCAGAGCCTGAGACTGGGTCGACTGCAGCGACGCGAGGTTGTTGCGCACGCCGGAGGAGAGAGAGACGGCCATTTGTGTTTACCTTCTGGTATGGAGCCTTCTGGCGCCCAGGCCGTTCTGGCCAGGACGGGGCGACCCTGCTGCCCCAGCCCGTAACAACAGGTAAATTTCAGCCGGCGAATTGAAGCGGATCGGCGGCTTGTCGGGGCATGGTTAAACAGGCTCTAACGGCGGCGGACCGGGCGATACGCCCAAACGCAAACCGCCCGCGCAGGGCGCGGGCGGTGTGAAGATGCGACGGCAGGAGGAGGGCGTCAGGCCGTCCGCTCGATCTGGTGCTGTTGCTCTTCGGTTTCGCGCGCCCGCTGGCTGAGCTCACGCGAATAGGCGCGCAGCTTCAGCAGCGTCTCGTCCGGCAGTTGCGAGATCGTCTCGCCGGTCTGCAGGTCCTTCTTCTGAAGCACGATCGCGCGGGTCTGCGGGTCGATCACCAGCTTGCGCTCGACGGTCTCGTCGGTCGTGCGGGCGGCCTCGCGGTTGTTCTGGGCATTGGCCTGTGCGCGGCGCTCGCCATCGGCGCGGCTCTGTGCGTCGCGCGTCTCGGCGCGCACCTCGACATTGACGGCCGAGCCGGCCGAGGCGGATTGCACGGTCTTTTCCGGGGGAAGATCCACGGCGACGCTGCCGGCATGCGCCGTAACATCCGCGCGGCTGACAGGCGGCGGGCCGATCACGGCCGCGAGCTTGGGGGCGTTGCCAAAATCCATGACCACTCCTTCTGGAGTCGTTCACGGCGCCGTTGCGCCGGTCTCGTCCGTTGCCGGGAGCAGGGCGTGCGACCCGACATTGCGAAGATTGGCAGAAAAGATTGAATCCGGCGTCAAGAAATTAGGTAAATCTTTAGGGTTTCTGGCGCAGTCGCGGCGTAAACCCTTTATATACCAAGCATCTGGCCACGGCTGCCGTCCGGCTGAAGCGGCGCATGCCGGTGGAGTGCCCTCAAAGCCGGCGCGAGACGACCAGCGGTCCGGAATTGGGGCGGGCGAAGACGCCGGCACCGACGGTCGCCGTCGGGCCGTAGCCATTGGCCCGCATCGGCCTGTTGGCATCGGCCGCGAGGTCGCGAACCACCGATTCAGAGACGGCGCGGGCGGTGGCCAGCACGATCTGGTTGGTCTCGATCAGGCCCTGGAAGGCGTGGTGAGCCTCCTTCAGCCGCTTGACCTGGTCCGGCACGAAGCGGGCGAGCGCGACGGCGTTCAGCTTCACCTGCTCGACGCCGCGCATATAGATGCCGGCGAGCTCGGTCTTGCGGGGCTCGCGGGTCATGGCTTCCGGCAGGCGGCCGGCGCGGACAAGCTCGGTCTCCTCGCCGACGAGATGCGAGAGGGCGCCGAGCGCCTCCAGCACGGCCTCGATCAGGGCGCGCGCGCTCAGGGCGTCGGCGATGCGCGGGCGTTCGTCGAGGATAGGCTTAGCGGCCAGCATTCTGAACTCCGCTAGCGGCCTGTTCCTGCAGATTGATCAGGTCGCGCATGATCTGGTTGGAGAGGCCGATGCCGCCGGCCTTCTGGATCTGCTGGGCATATTGCTGCGTCAGCTGGGAGCGCCAGATGCCGCCGCCGGTGCCGTTCTCGCCGAGCGGGCCCTCGCCGGTTTCGCCGGCGAAGAGCTTCTCGGTCATCTGCTCGAGGAACATGGTCTCGAAATCGTCGGCCTGCTTCTTGGCCTTGGCCTTGGCCGGATCGAGCGCGTCGGCGATGCCGCCGGCGACCTTGCCGGCGACGCCGAGGGCAAGCTTCGCGGCGGGAAGCGCGAGGGCGACAGTCATCACATCACCTCGATTTCGGCCTGCAGGGCGCCTGCCGACTTGATGGCCTGGAGAATGGAGATCAGGTCACGCGGGCCGATGCCCAGCGCATTGAGTCCGTCGACGAGCTCCGCCAGCGTCACGCTCTCGCGGACGAGGGCGAGCTTGTTACCGCCGCCGGTATCGACCTTGACGTTGGTCCTGGGCGTCACGACGGTCTGGCCGCGCGATAAGGGCTCGGGCTGCGAGACCTGTGGCTGCTCGCTGATCGTGACGGTGAGGTTGCCCTGCGCCACGGCGACGGTGGAGACGCGGACATCCTTGCCCATGACGATGATGCCGGAGCGCTCGTCGATCACGATGCGGGCGAGCTGGTCGGGCTCGACGCGGAGCTGCTCGATATCGGTGAGCAGCTTGATCATGTTGCCCTTGAAGCGGGCGGGGATCTGCAGGACGACCGTCGAGGGATCGGTCGGCTCGGCCGAGTCGCCGCCGACGAATTCGTTGATCGCGGCGGCCATGCGGCGGGCGGTGGTCAGGTCGGGATTGCGCAGCGACAGGCGCAGCGTCTGGAGCTTGTTCAGCGCGAAGTCGATCTCGCGCTCGACGACGCCGCCATTGGCGATGCGGCCGACCGTCGGCACGCCGCGGGTGATCTTGCTGGCATCGCCCTCGGCCGAGAAGCCGGAGATCGCGACCGGCCCCTGCGACACCGCATAGACCTCGCCATCGGCGCCGAGCAGCGGCGTGACCAGCAGCGTGCCGCCCTGCAGCGACTTGGAATCGCCCATGGCAGAGACGGTGACGTCGACGCGCGTGCCCTGGGTGGAGAAAGGTGGCAGGTTGGCGGTCACCATCACGGCAGCGACATTGGCGGTGCGCATGTTGGCGCCGCGGGTGTTGACGCCGAGGCGCTCCAGCATCGCCTGCAGCGACTGCTTGGTGAAGGGTGTGTTGTTGAGCGTGTCGCCGGTGCCGTTGAGGCCGACGACGATGCCGTAGCCGAGCAACTGGTTGGTACGGACGCCCTCGACGGAGGCAAGGTCCTTGATGCGCGAGAGCGCGAACACCGGCTGGGACGACAGGCCGACGACCACGGCCAGCATGGCGGCCAGCGGCTTCAGCAGCGTCTTCAGGGCGGGGTTGCGGAACATGCGTCTGGCACCAGCGGGCGGTTGAACTCGCCGAAGGCCTTGCGAACGGCGTGCCAAACCGTTCGAATTTGAAAAGCCTTGTTTGTCAGTCCTTTGCAGTTCGTCGTCATGGTCGGGAGGCTCTTGCGGAGCCTGCGCTTCCTGCCGGGGCGGCAGTTTCTGCCGGGCAGTTTACCGGCCGTTAACCGTCTTCTGGCAAGAGTTCGTTAACCCTTCACGAGGCCGCCGATGATCAGGATCGACCAGCGCGCGCCCGTTTCGAATGCCGGCCCGGCCAGTTCCGCGAGGCGCTCGAGCGGCGCGGCCTTCACGCTTCCGACGCAGGACAGCGCGACCGCCTCCCGCAGCAGCGGCGTCAGCGCGGCCGGTCCGCTCGACACGCTGCTCGCCGTGCAGGCGCAAGAGGACACGCAGGACCGCAAGCGCCGGCAGGCCCGGCGCGGGCATGATCTGCTCGATGGGCTCGACCGGTTGAAGGCGGCCCTGCTCACCGGGCGGGTGCTGCCCTCCGAGCTGGAGCGGCTGCGTACGACGCTGTCGCTCCGCCGCGAGACGACGGACGATCCGCGGCTCGACGAGGTTCTGGCGCATATCGAATTGCGCGCGGCGGTGGAGCTCGCGAAGCTGAAGCGCTGAGGCTCGGGGCGTCATGCTCGCCCTGGTGGCGAGCATCCATGTCTTGAACATCGCATGGCATCAATGAAGACATGGATGGTCGGGACAAGCCCGACCATGACGGAAACGTCAGCGAATGAACTGATCCACATACTCCGCGCCCAGCCCGTTCTGGGCGTAATGCGCGCGGCATTTGTCGATGCGGGTGAAGACGTCGTCATAGCCCAGGCATTTGCCGTCGGGGTCGACATAGATCATCGCACCGTTCACCTGGAACATGGTGATCATCTCTTCCGTCTCGGGATCGACCACCAGCGTATGGGTCTCGCCGGGCGCTTCGTAGACATAGGAGCCCTCGGTCGCGACCCAGTCATGCTCCAGATAGCGCCATTTGCCCTTGAGCACGTAGCCATGCACCGGCTGCGGATGGCGATGGCGCGAGAGCACGCCGGCGCGGCGAACCTTGAGCAGGTTCATCCAGTAGCCGCGCGAGGCACAGAGCAGCAGGGGGCGGAACCAGACATTGTCGTCGACGGGAACCCAGACACGCTCGTCAGTCGGGATCACGTTCGGGACGATCAGCTCCGGCGGCGATTCCTTCGGCTGGGGATGGCGATAGGGCGTCCAGCGCTCCTCCTGCGTGGCCGCGACGGGGATCGGGCTCGTGGTGTTCATGGCGTCTCTCCCGTGCTCATGTTCTGATTCAATGCGTGCGGAATTTGATTCAGCTTCCCGGCCCAAGCCCTTGAGGCAGAATCGCTTTCCTAAACCGCGAGATAGCCGCCATCGACCGGCAGGATCGCCCCGGTGACGAACTGGGCCGCGTCCGACAGCAGGAAGGCGATGGCGCCGCCGACATCGCCGGGCTTGCCCCAGCGGCCCATCGGCGTGCGGGCGAGGATCGGCGCCGAGCGCTCGACATCCTCGACGAGCGGCCGGGTCAGTTCCGTCTCGATCCAGCCCGGCGCCACAGCGTTGACGCGGATGCCGTCCTGCGCCCAGGCGGCGCCGAGCGACTTGGTGAGCTGGCCGATGCCGCCCTTCGAGGCGGCATAGCCCGGCGCGAAGGGCGAGCCGTGGAAAGTCAGCATCGAGGCGATGTTGACGATGGCGCCGCCGGTCTTGTCCGCGCCCTTGGCGGCGAGCTTGTCCTTGGCCGCGAGGCACATCCGCATCGTGCCGTTGAGATTGACCTCGATCGTCAGGCGGAAGGCGTCGATCCCGAATTCCTTGCCGCCGCGCTGGATCATGCCAGCGCAGTTCACCAGGGCGTCGAGGCGCGGGCAGGTCGCGACGATGGCCGCGACCTCGGCGTCGCGGGTCACGTCGAGCCGGGCATGGCGGATGGCGGGATGGGCCGGCGCCGCCGCCACCTCGTCCTCGGTCAGGCCGGTGGCGAGGACCTCGTAGCCGGCCGTGGCGAGCGCGAGGGCGGCGCCGCCGCCGATGCCGCGTGTGCCGCCGGTAACGAGGGCAAATTTGGTTGAAGTCGCGTGTGTCATGAGCCGAGGCTAGAGCGGCCCGCGCCGAGGGGGAAGGCAGGAAGATGCAGGCCGCCATGCGATGACGGCCATGCCGCTCAGTCCCACTTGTATTTCAGGGAAAGCATGGCCCGGCCGCGCGTCTCGAAATCGCTGGCCACGAGCGGCACCTTGCGCGCCAGCGTGACGTCGAAGGAGGTCTGCCAGGGCAGGTCGGCGAGCCTGGCGAGATCGACCGAGAGCTTCATTTCCGGCGTCATCGCGGTGTGGACGCCGTCGCCCGGCGCGAAGATGTAAGTCCCGCCCATCGTGAGTTGCGAGGTCAGGGTCAGGTGCGGGAACAGCTCCTGCCGATAGCCGATCAGCGCTTCGCCGGTCTGTTCGGGATTGCCGTAGAGCGCGCTGCCGCCGCCAGTCGCGAGGCCCCAGATGAAGCCCTTGCCTGCCCCGACGGGCTGGGCAAGGCGCCAGCGCAGTTCGGCATTCCGCGTCGCGCCGACGCTCGCCGGATCGGAAAGCGTGGTCGAGAGCGAAAAGACTTCCTGGCCCAGCTTGAAGCCGACGGAACGATCCTGTTCGGCGCTCGTCATGGTCTGGCGCGCTGCGAAGCCCTTGCGGATGATGTCGACCGGGATTGGTGCGCGCGCCCGCAGATGCGCGCCGGAAGCTGCGGCGGCACGGCCGAGCGCGGCGAGGCCTGGATCGAAGACGATGGCATCGGATTCGTTGGCGAGCGATGCCGTGGTCGTGTCCGCGTCGGGATCGGCCAGCGCGCCACGCGGGATCGGCAGTGGCGCGGCGGGCGGTTCCTCGGCCGTCTGCGGCGCGGAGGCGAGGGCGGGACTGAGCGTCGCCAGAAGAAGAAGCGTGACCGGCTGGAGGCCGGCGCGAAGATCGAGACTGAAACCGAACACGTCGTTCGTCCTGTCGCTATGACGAGCGGCAGATCAGGCTAGGCGCGGAAGGTGCCGATTTTGCGGCAGTGCAGCATAAACCTGTCCTGTCGCATTGCCCGAAAGCTGCGCTTCCCCCGCCGCCCTTAACCCGCTAGGAAGCGACCCAGCCGCGGGCCGCGGCCAAAAGCCGGGCCCCGGGTCGTTCTATCTGGAGAGAACAGGGGTCATCGCATGAGCAAGATCAAGGTCGCCAACCCGGTCGTCGACATGGACGGCGACGAGATGACCCGGATCATCTGGCAGAAGATCAAGGACACGCTGATCTTCCCGTATCTGGACCTGGAACTCGATTATTACGACCTTTCGGTCGAGAACCGCGACGCGACCAACGACCAGGTCACCATCGACGCCGCCAACGCCACCAAGAAGCACGGCGTTGCCGTCAAGTGCGCGACCATCACGCCGGACGAGGGCCGCGTGAAGGAGTTCAACCTCAAGGAAATGTGGAAGTCGCCGAACGGCACGATCCGCAATATCCTCGGCGGCGTGATCTTCCGCGAGCCGATCATCTGCAAGAACGTGCCGCGCCTCGTGCCGGGCTGGACCCAGCCGATCGTCATCGGCCGCCATGCCTATGGCGACCAGTACCGCGCGACCGACTTCAAGTTCCCGGGCAAGGGTACGCTCTCGATCAAGTTCGTCGGCGAGGACGGCAAGGTCATCGAGAAGGAGGTCTTCAAGGCCCCCGAGGCCGGCGTCGCCATGGCGATGTACAATCTCGACGACTCGATCCGCGACTTCGCTCGGGCGTCGCTGAACTACGGCCTGATCCGCAAGTATCCGGTCTATCTCTCGACCAAGAACACCATCCTCAAGACCTATGACGGCCGCTTCAAGGACATCTTCGAGGAAATCTACCAGGCTGAGTTCAAGGCCGAGTTCGACAAGCTCGGCATCACCTACGAGCACCGCCTGATCGACGACATGGTCGCGTCGGCGATGAAGTGGTCGGGCGGCTATGTCTGGGCCTGCAAGAACTACGACGGCGACGTGCAGTCCGACACCGTGGCGCAGGGCTTCGGCTCGCTCGGCCTGATGACCTCGGTGCTGATGACGCCGGACGGCAAGACCGTCGAGGCCGAGGCCGCGCACGGCACGGTGACCCGCCACTACCGCGAGCACCAGAAGGGCAAGGAGACCTCGACGAACTCGATCGCCTCGATCTTCGCCTGGACCCGTGGCCTCGCGCACCGCGCCAAGCTCGACAACAATGCCGAGCTCGCTAAGTTCGCTTCGCTGCTGGAGAAGGTCACGGTCGACACCGTCGAGGCCGGCGACATGACCAAGGACCTCGCCCTGCTGGTCGGCGCCGAGCAGAAGTGGCTCTCGACCACCGGCTTCCTCGAGAAGGTCAGCGACAACATGCGCAAGGCGATGGCCGCCTGATTTCAGGCGCATCGTTGCGTGGAATGAGAAGCCCGGCCGAAAGGCCGGGCTTTTTCATGCGCTGTCGCAGCCTGCGGCGATCAGGCTTTCCGGGCCACGATATAGGGGCGCCAGTTCTTGCCCCGGCTCGCGTGGTTCTCGACGTCCACAATCTGAAAGCCCGCTGCAGATACGCGCTCTTTCAGCTCCGCTGCGCGGAAGACGGCAGCATAGGGCGCCAGCCGGAGCGCGCGCATCACCGGCAGGGCGGCGTATCCGACGAGCGGGTTCATGTCCCCGATGCAGGGGGTCTTGGAGATGAACAGCCCGCCCTCGGCGAGCAAATTGCGGATATGTTCCAGCGTGCCGGGCAGGTCGCGCACCAGATGCAGGTAGCTGAAGCCCAGGACGGCATCGAAACCGGTCTCGGGCGCGAGCGCTTCCGCTGTGGCGACGCGGAAGCTCAATCCAGGGATCGCTTCTGCTGTCAGTTTCTGCTCGGCAATGGCGATCATGCCTGTCGAGATGTCTGTCGCGAGATAGCTTTGCACGCCGTCGGCCAGCCTGAGCGCCGTCGACCCGGTGCCGCAGCCGAGCTCCAGCACCCGGTCCTGCGGCTTCAAAAGCCCGCGTGTCCGCTCCAGCGAGCGCTCATAGCCGGCGAGATCCGCGATGGTGCTGCGGGCATAGCGGCCGGATGTCCGATCCCAGAAGCGGGCATCGCTCACGTTGCTCATCTTTCGGCACTCCCTGAAGCAAGGGCGGTATGGCCGGGGAAGAATGCGGGAGTTTTACGTGAAGCAGCCTGCAAGAGGTGAATCATTCCACCTTAACGGTTCGCCGCGCCAGAATCCGATGCTCCGCCAATGGCGCGTGCAGTACGTAGCGCAATTCATAGACGCCGGGCTGGTCCGGTGCCTCCAGCGTCGCCTCGACATTCTCGGCCGGGAAGAAACGCGGGCCATCGGCATCGGCTGGCGCGTCGGGCTTCACCAGCATGACGCGGTCCTGCTCGCCATTGGGGCCGATGCCACGCACCGGCAGGCCCTGGCCGCGGCCGACGCGCTCCGGCGCGGCCAGCGTCGCGCTGGGCTCCGTCGTGGCGAGCGGCTGGCGCAGCAGGATCACGGGCGCGCCGTCCTTCTCGACCGTCAGGCGCAGCTCGTAGGTGCCGACGGCGCCGGGCGTCGGCAGGGCGGGCACCGTGTTCTTCAACGCGACGACCACGATCGCCTTGTCCGCCGGATCGTCCGGCCGCGCGATGGCGAGACGAGCACCCTGCGGTGCATTGCTCAGGAGGACGCTGAGCGGCGCACCGGCCATGATGGTCCGTGCTGCCGAAAGCGAAGGCTGCGACGCGCGTGGCGCGGGCTTCTGCTGCTTCTGGGCGGCAGCCGCAGCCGGCCAGAGGCCGGCCGCGATCAGGAGAACGCGGCGGGAGAGGGCGCCCATGGCGGCGCCGTTCTGCCGCGCCACCATCAGCCCATCGCGGCTGCGACGGCGTCGAGCGCGGCTTGCGCCTTGCTGCCGTCCGGCCCGCCGGCCTGGGCCATGTCGCGACGGCCGCCGCCGCCCTTTCCGCCGAGCTGCTCGGAAGCCGCGCGCACCAGCGCGACCGCGTCGAAGCGCTCGGTGAGGTCGGGCGTGACGCCGACGACGACGCCGGCCTTGCCGTCATCGGCGACGCCGACGATCGCGACCACGCCGGAGCCGACGCGGGCCTTGGCCTTGTCGGCCAGGCTCTTCAGGTCCTTCATCTCGATGCCGGTGACGGCGCGGGCCAGGAGCTTGGCGCCGGCGATCTCCTGAATCGGATCCTCGGCCGCGCCGCCGCCACCCATGGCGAGCTTCTTGCGGGCCTCGGTCAGTTCGCGATCGAGCTTGCGGCGCTCATCGATCAGGGCAGCCAGGCGATTGCCGGCCTCTGCGGCCGGGACCTTGAGCATGCTCGCAAGCCCGTCGAGCAGGCGCGATTCCTCGTTGAGGCGCAGGCGCGCGCCATTGCCGGTCATGGCTTCAAGGCGACGCACGCCGGCTGCCACCGCGCCTTCACCGACCACGCTGACGAGGCCGATATCGCCGGTGCGCGACGCATGCGTGCCGCCGCAAAGCTCGACCGAATAGGCGCGGCCGGCCGGGTTCGTGCCCATCGCGACGACGCGGACCTCGTCGCCGTATTTCTCGCCGAAGAGCGCGCGGGCGCCGGAGGCGATCGCCTCGTCGACGCTCATCAGGCGGGTCGTCACCGGCTCGTTCTTGAGGACGATCGCGTTGGCGATCTCCTCGACCTCGCGCAATTCCTCGGCGCTGATCGGCTTGGGATGCGAGAAGTCGAAGCGAAGGCGATCGGCCGAGACCAGCGAACCCTTCTGCGCGACATGGTCGCCGAGGACCAGGCGCAGCGCCTCGTGCAGCAGGTGCGTCGCCGAGTGGTTGGCGCGGATCGCGGTGCGGCGCTCGTGGTCGACGACGAGCTCGACGGCGGCGCCGAGCTTCAATTCGCCTTCCTTGACCGTGACGCTATGGGCGAAGACATCGCCGAGCTTCTTCTGGACGTCGGAGACCTCGACGACAACGCCCGGCGCCTTGACCACGCCGGCATCGCCGACCTGGCCGCCGGACTCGCCATAGAACGGCGTCTGGTTGACCAGCATGAAGCCGCTCTCGCCAGCCTTCAGCGACTGCACCTCGGCATTGTCGCGGATCAGCGCGGTGACCACGCCCTCGGCGGTCTCGGTGTCGTAGCCGAGGAACTCGGTGGCGCCGACCTTGTCGCGCAGCGGGAACCAGAGCGTTTCGGTCGCAGCCTCGCCGGAGCCGGACCAGGCGGCGCGCGCCTTGGCCTTCTGCTGCTGCATGGCGGCGTCGAAGCCCTCGGTATCCACGGTGATCTCGCGGGCGCGCAGCGCATCCTGCGTGAGATCGAGCGGGAAGCCGTAGGTGTCGTAGAGCGTGAAGGCGACGTCGCCCTTGAGGCTCTGGCCGGCGGTCAGGTCCTTCGAGGCGTCGTCGAGCAGGGTGAGGCCGCGTGCCAGCGTGGTGCGGAAGCGGGTTTCCTCCAGCTTCAGCGTCTCGGTAATCAGGGCCTCGGCACGCAGCAATTCGGGATAGGCGCGGCCCATCTCGCGGGTCAGCGCCGGCACGAGCTTGTAGAGCAGCGGCTCCTTGGCACCCAGAAGCTGCGCATGGCGCATGCCGCGGCGCATGATCCGGCGCAGCACATAGCCGCGGCCTTCGTTCGACGGCAGCACGCCGTCGGCGATCAGGAAGGACGCGCAGCGCAGATGGTCGGCGATGACGCGATGGCTCGCCTTCATCGGCCCGTCCGGGTCGACCGAGGTCAGGTCCGCGATGGCCATGATCAGGGCGCGGAACAGGTCGATATTGTAGTTGTCATGCGTGCCCTGAAGCACGGCCGCGATGCGCTCCAGCCCCATGCCGGTATCGATCGAGGGGCGGGGCAGGTCGGTGCGGATGCCGCCGGCCGCTTCCTCGTACTGCATGAACACGAGGTTCCAGATCTCGATGAAGCGGTCGCCGTCCTGCTCGGCCGAGCCGGGCGGGCCGCCCCAGATATGGTCGCCATGATCGTAGAAGATCTCGGAGCAGGGGCCGCAGGGGCCGGTATCGCCCATGCGCCAGAAATTGTCCGAGGTGGGGATGCGGATGATCTTGTCGTCGGTCAGGCCGGCGATCTTCTTCCAGAGCGCATGCGCCTCGTCGTCCTCGGAATAGACGGTGACCGTCAGCTTGTCCTTGGGCAGGCCGAATTCGCGCGTGACCAGCGTCCAGGCGTGGTGGATCGCCTGTTCCTTGAAATAATCGCCGAAGGAGAAATTCCCCAGCATCTCGAAGAAGGTGTGGTGGCGGGCGGTGTAGCCGACATTGTCGAGGTCGTTGTGCTTGCCGCCGGCGCGGACGCATTTCTGGGCGGTGGTGGCGCGCGAATAGGGGCGCCTCTCCTGGCCGGTGAAGACGTTCTTGAACTGCACCATGCCCGAATTGGCGAACATCAGCGTCGGGTCGTTGCGCGGCACGAGCGGGCTCGACGGCACGATCTCGTGGCCCTGGGACTTGAAGTAGTCGAGGAAGGTCGACCGGATATCGTTGACGCCGCTCATCGCTGTCTTGCGCTCTGATCTTGGGCAGGAAGCCGGGCGCGCCCGGCAGGAAGAACCGGTTCTAGTCAGGCGGTTGGCGCCTGTCCAGAAAGCCGGAGCTTTTCCGCGTTTCTGCGAAACACGGAAAAGCTCCGGTCTTTTGGTTGTCGCATTTTCTTCACGCGAACCGGTGGCCACTTCGCTTGAAAATGCTTGGGATGCAGCGCACAGCCCGCAAGGCCTTATCGGCAAACGAAAACGGGCGGCCCTAAGACCGCCCGCTTGATGGAACGTCATTCTCGGGCGGAGCGAAGCGCAGACCCGAGAATCTCCCTCAGGATAGGTCGCCTCATTCGGCCTGAGATGCTCGGTGCAAGCCCGAGCATGACGGAGTTGGTCGTCTCAGGCCTCGCCTTCGTCCAGATCGTCCGCGGTCGGGTCCGCCTGGTCGAGGATCCGGTCGGCGACGAGGCCGGAATTCTGGCGGATCGTGGCTTCGATCTTGGCGGCGAGGTCCGGGTTGGCCTTGAGGAAGGTCTTGGCGTTCTCGCGGCCCTGGCCGAGGCGCTGACTGTCGAAGGAGAACCAGGCGCCGGCCTTTTCGACCATGCCGGCCTTGACGCCGAGATCGATGAGTTCGCCGACCTTGGAGATGCCCTCGCCGAACATGATGTCGAACTCGACCTGCTTGAAGGGCGGCGCGACCTTGTTCTTGACGACCTTGACGCGGACCTGGTTGCCGGTCGCCTCGTCGCGCTCCTTCAGCGTCGAGACGCGACGGATGTCGAGGCGCACCGAGGCATAGAACTTGAGCGCGTTGCCGCCGGTCGTGGTCTCGGGCGAGCCGTACATCACGCCGATCTTCATGCGGATCTGGTTGATGAAGATGACCATGCAGTTCGAGCGCGAGATCGAGGCGGTGAGCTTGCGCAGGGCCTGGCTCATCAGGCGGGCCTGGAGGCCCGGCTGGACATCGCCCATCTCGCCCTCGATCTCGGCGCGGGGCGTCAGCGCGGCGACCGAGTCGACCACGAGCACGTCGATCGCACCGGAGCGGACGAGCGTGTCGGTGATCTCCAGCGCCTGCTCGCCGGTATCGGGCTGCGAGATCAGGAGGTCGTCGAGATTGACGCCGAGCTTGCGGGCATAGACCGGATCGAGCGCGTGCTCGGCATCGACGAAGGCGCAGACGCCGCCCTTCTTCTGGGCTTCGGCGATGGTGTGGAGCGCCAGCGTGGTCTTGCCCGAGGATTCCGGCCCGTAGATCTCGACGACGCGGCCCCTGGGCAGGCCGCCGACACCGAGCGCAATATCGAGCCCGAGCGAACCGGTCGAAATCGTCTCGATCTCGATCGACGGCGAATTCTTGCCGAGCCGCATGATCGAGCCCTTGCCGAAGGCGCGCTCGATCTGGGAGAGCGCTGCATCCAGCGCCTTAGCCTTGTCCATCGAGGAGCCTTCCACGAGTTTGAGATTCGCCTGATTCACGGTTCGGGCTCCTTATGGCAGGGCGAGGGGGACATCTCAATGCGTCTTGACATGGAGATGGTCACGCTTTGTTCTGGCCCGCAAGTTCTTTTTTTGTTCTCGGTGTCAGTTTCTGTCAGGAGGCGTGTCAGGAGTTGTCACAACCAGGTCGGCGCAGCGGAGCACGGCATCCGAATTGCCCGGGCGCCGCCCGTTTCAGCCCATCGCCGCCTTCACCGTCTCGACGAGCTGCTTCATCGTGAAGGGCTTGGGCAGGAAGTGGAATTCCTCGCCCTCGGGCAGGTTCTTACGGAAGGCTTCCTCGGCGTAGCCGGAGACGAAGACGACCTTGGTGTTCGGGTTGCGCTTGCGCAATTCGCCGAGCAGCGTCGGGCCGTCCATTTCCGGCATCACCACGTCGGAGACGACGAGGTCGATCTTGCCGTCGTTCTGCAGGAAGAGGTCGAGCGCCTCGACGCCCGAGGCCGCCTCGTGGACGGTGTAGCCGCGCGAGATGAGCATGCGCGCGTTGAGCGCCCGCACCGCATCCTCGTCCTCGACCAGCAGGATGACGCCCGCGCCGGTATGGTCGGCGGCGAGCTTCTTCGGCGCCTCCTTGGCGGCGGCTTCGGCGGCGATCTCCTCCTGGCTCGGCACATGGCGCGGCAGGAAGATCTGGAAGGCCGTGCCCTTGCCGATGGTCGAGTCGACGAAGACATAGCCGCCGGTCTGCTTGACGATGCCGTAGACCATGGAGAGGCCGAGGCCGGTGCCCTTGCCGACCTCCTTGGTGGTGAAGAAGGGCTCGAAGATCTTGTCGAGATGCTCCTGCGGGATGCCGGTGCCGGTATCCTCGACTTCCAGCAGCACATAGTCGTCGGTCGGCAGGGCTTCGTGGCCGAAGGAGGCGCAGTCCTCGCGGGTGACGTTGCGGGTCCGCACCGCGAGCTTGCCGCCGTTCGGCATGGCGTCGCGGGCGTTGACGGCGAGGTTGACGATGACCTGTTCGAGCTGGCCGAGATCGGCCTTGACCGGCCAGAGGTCGCGGCCCTGGCGGACGTCGAGCGTGACCTTGTCGGCGACGACGCGCTTCAGCATCAGCGAGAGATCGGAGAGCACCTCGCCGAGTTCCAGCACCTGCGGACGCAGGGTCTGGCGGCGCGAGAAGGCGAGCAGTTGCCGTACCAGCGCCGCGGCGCGGTAAGCGTTCTGCTTGATCTGCATGATGTCCGGGAAGGACGGGTCGGTCGGCCGGTGGCTCGCCAGCAGGAACTCGGAGGCGTTGATGATGACCTGCAGCACGTTGTTGAAATCGTGCGCGATGCCGCCGGCGAGCTGTCCCACCGCCTGCATCTTGCCGGCCTGGTCCATGTTGTCGCGCAGCTTGCGCTCGGCCGTGGTTTCCAGCGCGTAGACGATGGCGCGCTCGCCATCGCCGCCCTCGGTGCTGGCGACGGGGGTGAGGTAGAGCTTGGCGGAGCGGCCATCCTCGCCGGCAAGCGCGAGGTCGAGCGGGGCACCGCCCGAGCGGCCGGCGACGACCTCAGCCAGCGCCTGGTCGAGGCCGGCACCGGAGGCGACGAGATCGTGGATGGTGCGCGGCCGCAGACCCGCCGGGATCAGGCGGGCGAAGGCCGCGTTGGAGTGCAAGATGGCGCCGGCCTCGTCGACGGTCGCGATCGCCATCGGCGTCGAATGGAAGAAGCGGGCGAAGCGGACTTCGGCATCGCTGCCGCCATCTGAACCGGCCTCGCCGGCCGTGCGGTTGAGAACGAGGGTACGCGAGGGGCCGGCGCGGCCGTCCTGGCCGAAGGCGACCTGATGGTGGAGGCGAACGGGCAGGGGCGCGCCGTTGCGGCGCTTCAGGTCGACATCGAGCACCTCGACGCGGACATCGCCGGGCTGGCCGCGGATCGCCTGGATCAGGGCGGCGGCGGAGGAGGTGCAGACATCGTCGAGATGCAGGCCGCCGGAGCCGAAGCGGGCGAGGTCGAAATCGAGCCAGCCGGAGAGGGTGGCGTTGAGATAGGAGACCTCGCCGTCGGCATCGATCGAGATGAAGCCGGCGGGCGCATGGTCGAGATAATCGATCGCGTGCTGGAGTTCCTGGAAGGCGTTCTCCTGGCGCTCGCGCTCCGGCGTGATGTCCGAAACCGACCAGAGCGTCGCGGTCGTCGCCTCGCGCCGGACGGGGGAGACGCGGACGCGGTACCAGCCGACCTCGCCGCGCCCGTTCAGGGCGGGCTCCAGGCGCACTTCCTCGACGAGGCGGCGATGCTCGCGGGCGGCGGTGGCAAGCCGGTAGATCGCCTCGGAAACGTCGGCGCGGCCGGTCAGCAGGCGGCCGACCGGCTTCAGGTCGTTGGCGCCGGTGGCGCCTGCCAGCGCGAGATAGGCCTCGTTGGCATAGACGACCTCGTTCTCGCTTTCGGTCACCACGATGCCGTCATCGGCGCGGTCGACGATCGCCTTGGTCAGGTCGTTGCGGGCGGCGCGGCCGGAAAACTGCACAAGCCCGATGGCGAAGGCGAAGAGGCCGAAGACGCCGACGACCGAGAGCAGGGCGAGCAGGCCGAGGATCAGCGGCTGCGCCCATTCATTGGCGAGGAAGCCGAGCGCGATCGCCGCGCCGACGAGCAGGGCCGCAACGAACAGGATGATCCCGATATGGCCGGGCTTGTCCGAGCGATCGATCGTGTTGGTCGCCGTGGTGCCGCTCATTGCGGTGGAGTCCGTTCCCTTGCGGCCGCGCCGAAACCGGGCGGCCAAACTTCCTTCGCATCCGTTTCGGAGTTAGGCGCGCCGGCCCTTCAGGCGCAAGACGTATCCGATGACTTCGGCGACAGCCTGATAGTGTTCGACAGGAATTTCTTCGTCGATGTCGACCGTGGCGTAGAGCGCACGCGCGAGCGGCGGATTTTCGACGATCGGCACGCGGTGCTCGCCGGCGACCTCGCGGATCTTCAGGGCGATCGTGTCGACACCCTTGGCGAGGCAGAGCGGAGCCGCCATGCCGGGCTCGTATTGCAGCGCGACGGCGAAATGGGTCGGGTTGGTGATGATCACGGTCGCCTTGGGCACTGCCGACATCATGCGCTTGCTCACGCGCTGGGCACGGATCTGGCGCAGCTTGGCCTTGACCTCTGGATTGCCTTCCGAGTTCTTGAACTCGTCCTTCATCTCCTGCTTGGTCATCTTCTGGCGCTGGTACCAAGAGAAGCGCTGCCAGCCGAAATCGCCGATGGCGATGATGGCGAAGAGGGCAAGCACCGCGCCCATCAACTGGATCGCGAGCGAGAGCGTCGCCGGCATCAGCGCCTCGACGCCCATCTGCGCGAAGCCCTCGAGCCGGTCATGCTGGCCCCAGAGCGTGAACCAGACCACCGCGCCGATCAGCGCCGTCTTGGCGAGGCCCTTGGCGAAATTGACCCAGGCCTCCTTGCCGAAGAGCCGTTTGGCGCCGGCCATCGGCGATATCCGGTTGAACTTCGGCATCAGCGGCTCGAAGGTCCAGAGCGGCTTGTGCTGGAGCATCGCGCCGGCCAGGCCCGCGCAGAGGATAAAGGCGAAGGGCAGGCCCAGCGCCATGAAGCCGGTCAGTACGCCCCGTTGCGTGATCTGCATGAAGGAGGCGCCGCCGGAGGGGACCTGATGCGCGTTCATCAGGAAGGAGCGCAGCGACAGCATCGCCTCTCGGGCCGACCAGCCGGAAGCGACCAGCAAGGCGAGCGTGAAGCCGCAGAGCACGAAGAAGGTCCCGATCTCCTGCGATTTGGGGACGTCGCCTTTCTCGGTGGCGTCGTCCAGCTTTCGCTGGGTCGGGTCTTCTGTTCTGTCTTCATTTTCGGCTTCCTCGGACATCGCGCTCCCCTCAGCCGGTGAACTGACGGAGGAAGGCGCCGAGGTCGGCGATGAAGACGCTCATCATGACGCCGAGCACGACGAGCAGGACGAGCATGCCGCCCATGATCGAGGCCGGCACCGCGAGGAAGAAGACCTGCAATTGCGGCATCATCCGCGCGAGCACGCCCAGCCCGAGATTGAACAGCAGGCCGAAGACGAGGAAGGGCGCGGATATCTGGATGGCGAGCGCGAAGCCGCGCGCCGTCGAGCGGATGGCCAGCGCCATCATGTCGGTCATATCGACCGCGCCGCCCGGCGGCAGCAGGCGGTAGCTCTCATGGATCGCGGCGATGGCGATGTGGTGCAGGTCCGTGGTCAGGATCAGCGTGATCCCGAGCATCGTCAGGAAGTTGCCGATCGACGGGTTCTGCATGCCGCCGGTCGGGTCGACCGTCATGGCGAAGCCGAGCCCCATGGTCTGGGCGACGAGCGTGCCGGCGGTCTGCAGGCAGGCCATGACCAGCCGGGCGCAGAGCCCGATGACGAGGCCGATCAGCAATTCGCCGATCAGCAGCGTAACGACGCCGGAGACATCGCCGGGCACGCGCAGCGAGGGGCGGGCGATCGGCACGATCATCAGGGCGATGAAGAAGGCGAGCGACAAGCGCGCCCGCGAAAAGATGAAGCGCTCGCCGATGCCGGGCATGAGCATCACGAGCGTGCCGACCCGCGCGAAGACGAGCACGAAAATGGCGCTGATCTCAGGCAGGATCGCGATCTGCATCGTGCCGCGGGCACCTTTGCGCCAAGGACTTGCGCGCCAATGGGTGCGCCGCGAACCCGCGCCGGCAAAGGCCGGCTGCAGGCGCGACGGGCTCATCCGCCCGTGGCGATTCGGGCGGCGACTCGCCCCATATAACCCGCCAAGGCGTCTCCCATGAACGGAAGAAACAGCAGCAGCGCGGCGAAGACGGCGACGATCTTCGGCACGAAGACCAGCGTCTGCTCCTGGATCTGGGTCAGGGCCTGGATCAGCGAGACGATCAGGCCGACGGCAAGCGCGATCACCATCAGCGGGCCGCCGACCTTGAGGAAGACGACGATGCCGTCGCGGGCGATGTCGAGAATGGCTCCGGAAGTCATGTGTTCTATCCGATCCTGTGGCCGTCAGACCGGCATCCGCATGATTTCCTCATAGGCCGCGATGACGCGGTCGCGCACGGCGACGAGCGTCTCGATCGCGGCCTCGCTCTCGGCCACCGCCGTCACGACATTGACGATGTCGGCCCGGCCACCGGCGACGCTGGCCGTCTGGGCATCGGCCTGCCGCCCCGCATTGGCCGTCGCGTCGAGCGCCTTGCCGAGCAGGGCCGAGAAATCCGGCCCGCCCGCTTCCGCGCCGCCCGTGGCGAGCGGCTTGCGCATCAGATTGCCGGCACCCATCCCCTGGATGGAGGCGTAGGCGCCAGCGGCGAAACCCGGAGTGGCCATGGCGATTCAGTCCCCTTCTGGAGCCGCGTGTACTAGGCGCGCAGGATGTCGATGGTGCGCTGGATCATCCGGCGCGTCGAAGAGATCAGGTTGAGATTGGCTTCGTAGCTGCGCTGGGCCTCGCGCATGTCGACCATCTCGACCAGCGAATTGACGTTCGGCATCTGGACATTGCCGTTGGCATCGGCGGCTGGGTTGCCGGGCTCGTGCTTGGTCTTGAAGGCGCTCTGGTCGCGCTGGACCTTGCCGAGCGCGACGAGCTGGGCGTCGAGCGTGCGGTCGAAATGGCGCTGGAAGGTCGGGACCTTGCGGCGATAGGGCTCGGCGCCGGCGCGCTCCGGACCGGAATCGGCATTGGCGATGTTCTCGGAGATGACGCGCATGCGCCCGGACTGGCTGCGCAGGCCGGAGGCGGCGACGGCGATGCTCTTGATAAGGTCCATGATCAGCGCCCTTTCCCGATCGCGATCTTCATCAGGCCGAGGCCCTTGCTGTAGAGCGAGGCGGCGAGCTGATAATCCGACTGGTTCTGCGCGACCTTGAGCATCTCGTCCTCGAGGTTCACCGCATTGCCGTTGGGCGTGGTCTCGAAGCGCGGCGCGCCGGTGCCGTCGAAGCCGCCATTGCCGCTCGTCAGGCTCATGTGTCCGGCGCTGGTGCGGGCGACCGCCACGCCGGCACGGGTCGGGTCGGCGCTCGCCGGCTTCAGGTCGACCGGGCGAAAGCCGGGGCTGTCGGCATTGGCGACGTTCTCGGCGAGGATCTTCTGGCGCGACTGCTGGTAATGCATGCGCGTCTTCAGCGCCTGCATCAGGCCGCCGCCGACGCTGAATCCGTCGTTCGCCATGGCTCCAGCTCCCCGTTTGCGCAGCCGGCGAGGCCGGTCTACTGGGCAAATCCTGCCGGGTGCATGGTTAATATCCGGTTAAAGGGGCGGGCTTTCGCGGGTGTGGTTAACCACGCGTTCACCATGTTTCCCGATAGCGAAAGCGTTATGCTATAGCCAAGGTGTTGAACCATGGGCGGGACTTAACGGCCGTCCGGGCCGCCGTGGCGTTAAGAGGCAGACCTTGCAGAGCTTGTTCGGATTGGAACTCTCGACCGCACAGAAGGTGATCGTCGCCTCTGTCGTCATTCTCGTGCTTCTCGCGCTGCTCGGCTTGTTCGTGCGGCAGATCCAGGGCGGGCGGCTCCGGCTGCGCGGACAGGCCGGCGGGCGGCAGCGCCAGCCCCGGCTCGGCGTCGTCGATACCTACGACCTCGACCGCCAGCGCCAGCTCGTCCTGATCCGGCGCGACAATATCGAGCATCTGCTGATGATCGGTGGCGCGTCCGACGTCGTGGTCGAGACCAATATCCTGCGCAGCGGCAGCCGCGCCGCGACGCCGACCTACGCCGATGCCACCGGTGTCGACCGGCCGCTGCCGCCGTTCGAGACGCTGGTTCCTCCGAGCGAGCCCGCCATGCGGGCTGGCGACGACGCACGCCGCGCCGGTTATCCCGAGGGGCCGGAGCTTCTGCCGCCGCTGCCGACCCGCCCTGTTTCGGTCCCGGTCGAGGCACCCGTCCCGACCGCTGCGGCTACGGCTGCGACGGCGGGTGTCGCCGCTGCTCTCGGCGTTGCTGCTGCGGCCGAGGTCATTGCGGCCCCTGCCAGGTCTGCCGCTGCTCCGTCGATACCGGCGCCCCCGATCACGACCGGGCCGGCGCCGAGCTTCGCCCGCGAGCATGCGCCGCAACCAGCCGTCAGCGCCGGCGAGCTCGACGATATGACGCGCCAGCTCGAAGAGGCGCTGAAGCGGCCCTTCTCGGCCGTGCGCCCGGCCAATCTCGGCGAAGCACCTGCTGCGAACGCCGCCCCGGCTGTCGAGCCGCCCGCGCCCGCCGAGACGTTCGTGCCCGAGCCCATCGTCGAGGAGGAGGTCGCGCCGGTGGAAGCGGCTGCGACCCTCGTCGAGCCGCCGGCTCCCGAGCCGGAGATCACGCCTGAACCCGAGCCGGAGCCCGTCGTGTCGCCTCCGGTTGTCGCCGCGCCGCGCCAGAAGCCGATTGCGAGCGATGTCGAAGCGGAGCTTGCGGCAGCGCTCGGCTTGACGCTGGATCGGCCCCTTTCGAAGGCCCCCGAGCCCAAGGCGTTCGAAGCCAAGCCGGTCGAGACGCAGCATCCGGAGCCGATGTCGGCTCCCGAAACCGAATCGATCGTCAAGGAGGAGCCCGCTCCTCCGGAGCCGGCCCCTGCAGCCATCGTGGAAGGCCCGGCCACGGCCGAGAGCCCGAAGCCCGAGCCCGAAAAGCCGGCCGAGCCTGCTGCGATCGATCCCTTCTCCGTGGACGCCATCGAGGCCGAGTTCGCCCGGTTGCTCGGCCGCGACCCCAAGGCAAAATCCTGAGGCGAACGGCCGGCTGAAGGCCGGGTGCGATCCGGAGATCCACCCGCCATCAACAGGATTGTCGGCCATCCGGCCTTATCGACGCCGCGCATCGGTTGCGCGGCGTTTTTGCGTGACTAGCGTCAGGGGCGCCCGATCGGTTGAGTCGGGCAGTGGCGGCGCGCGTGAAGTTCATCGGCAGGCGAGCGGGACGGTTTCGAGGCGGGCGCGCCCTTGTGGCGGCTGCGCTGATGCTTGTGCTTCAGACGGTGCCGGCTTTGCCGCAGACGCTTTCGCTCGACCTGGGGCAGGGCGGGGGCGTGGCCGAACGGGCGCTGCAGCTCATCGCCGTCATCACGGTCCTGTCGCTGGCGCCGTCGATCCTGATCATGGTGACGTCGTTCACCCGGATCGTGGTGGTGCTGTCGCTGCTGCGCTCGGCATTGGGCACGCAGACCGCGCCGCCGAACGCGGTGATCCTGGGATTATCGCTGTTCCTGACCGGCTTCGTGATGGCGCCAACCTTGCGCGAGGCCTACACCACGGCCGTCCAGCCGCTGGTCGCCGGCCAGATCCAGCCGCAGGAGGCCTATAATCGCGGTGTCGTGCCCTTCAAGACCTTCATGCTCAAGCATGTCCGCGAGAAGGATCTGGCGCTGTTCCTCGACATGTCGCAGGGGCCGCGCCCGCAGACGCCTCAGGATGTTGGCGTCGAGGTGCTGATCCCCGCCTTCATGATCTCGGAACTGCGCCGCGCCTTCGAGATCGGCTTCCTGCTATTCGTGCCCTTCCTGATCATCGACCTCGTCGTGGCCTCGATCCTGATGTCGGTGGGCATGATGATGCTGCCGCCAGTGACGGTGGCGCTGCCGTTCAAGCTGATCTTCTTCGTGCTGGTCGACGGCTGGGGGCTGGTCGCGGGATCGCTGGTGAAGAGCTATGGCAGCGGGTGACGCCGCTGCTTGAATGCGAATCGGGCCAGAGGCTTGGCGGAATGTCCTCCGGGCCCGATTCAGGTTCTGCGAGGTCGCCCCGGGCGAGGTGTACGGCGTCGGAAGCCGTATCCTCACGCAGGGCGGCGGCACGGGACGAGCCTTCCAGCCGGCGAAGACCCGTCCGGCCGGACCAACCTGATTATTTCGGCATCAGTACCGTATCGACGACGTGGATGACGCCGTTGCTCTGCTTCACATCCGGAATCGTGACGGTCGACTTGCCGCCCTTGGCGTCGATGACCTCCAGCTTGCCGCCGGCCATCGCGACCTTCAGCGTCTCGCCCTGAACGGTTTTCAGCGTCGCCTTGCTGCCACCGGCCTTGGCATCGGCCATCAACTGGGCGCCGGTGAGATTGCCGGGAACGACGTGATAGGTCAGCACGGCGGTCAGTTTGGCCTTCTGTTCGGGCTTCAGCAGCGTGTCCACCGTTCCCGTCGGCAGCTTGCCGAAGGCGGCATTGGTGGGCGCGAAGACGGTGAACGGCCCGGGGCCCATCAGGGTGTCGACGAGGCCGGCTGCCTTCACCGCGGCGACGAGCGTGGTGTGGTCCTTGGAATTGACGGCATTCTCGATGATGTTCTTGTTGGCAAACATCGGCGCACCGCCGACCGTGACGGGCTCTTGCGCGAAGGCTGGAGCGAGAGAAGCGTTCGTGCCGAGCACAAGCAGGCTCATTGCGGCGCCGAGCGCCACATTCACTGTGCGTTTCATAGGGTGATCTCCAGAATTTGCGGCAGGAAATCTACCGCAAAACCCGAATTGTCCTGGCCGGCCGCCATGGCCGCTCAGGTTTCGGTAATCCGAATACGTTGGCTGGAGCCCGTCGGATCGAATTATTTCTGTCGGCGGTGGAGCCGTATCAGTCCACGGTCACCCGGCCGCGCTGGATACGCAGGCTGAGCGTGCCGTTCTTCAGGGCCAACGCCTTTTCGCCGAAGACGCCGCGGCGCCAGCCATGCAAGGCCGGGACGTCGGCGAAATCGTCAGAGGCGATGGCGTCGAGATCGTCGCTGGAGGCGATGATCTTGGGCGCGACGCGCTCGGCATCGGCCACCGCCTTGAGCAGGACCTTGAGCAGGTCGAGCACGGCGGCGCTGGTCGGGCGACCACGTTCGCGCTCCAGCCGGGGCAGGGTCTTGGGGTCGAGGGCGGCGGCGCGCTCGATGGCGGCAAGAACCTCGGCGCCGTTGCGCGAGCGCTCGAAGCCGTTGGGGACGGAGCGCAACTCGGCCAGCGCCTCGACCGAACGCGGTCCGCGCTGGACGATGTCCATCAAGGCGTCGTCCTTGAGCACGCGCTGGCGCGGCACGTCGCGGGTCTGGGCCTCGCGCTCGCGCCAGGCGGCGATCTCCATCAGGTTCGGCAATTCGCGCGGCTTGCGGATGCGGCCCTTGAGGCGCAGCCAGGCATTCTCGGGCTTGACCTCGTAGGTCGCAGGCGAGGTCAGCACGGACATCTCCTCGGCGACCCAGCTTTCCCGGCCGCTGGCGTCGAGGTCGGCCTTCAGGGCGAGGTAGATGTCGCGCAGATAGGTAACGTCCGACTCGGCATAGGCGAGTTGCGCCTCGGTGAGCGGGCGGCGCGACCAGTCGGTAAAGCGCGAGGACTTGTCGATGCGCGCCTTGGCGAGGTCGTTGGCGAGCTGCTCGTAGCCGACCGAGTCGCCATAGCCGCAGACCATGGCGGCGACCTGCGTGTCGAAGAGCGGGGTCGGCAGCACGCGCCCGAGCAGCCAGACGATTTCCAGGTCCTGCCGCGCGGCATGGAAGACCTTCACCACGTTCTCGTTGACCATCAGCCCGAAGAAGGGGGCGAGGTCGAGATCGGGCGAGAGCGGGTCGACCAGCACGGCCTCGTCCGGCGAGGCGATCTGGATCAGGCAGAGCTTGGGATAATAGGTGGTCTCGCGCAGGAACTCGGTATCGACCGTGACGAAAGGGTGGGTCGAGAGGCGGTCGCAGGCGGCGGAGAGCGCGGCGGTATCGGAAATCAGATGCATGGTTCCGGGTCTTAGCAGAGACAGCTGCAGGATGTCGCGGGCGTTCTTGACATTTCGGGCCTGCGCGTGTGGTTAGCCTCAAGCTGCGGCTGGCTTCTTTGCCGGCCTCCGACGCATTTCCGAAAGACTGAGCCCGTGACCCTGCATCGCTATCGTTCCCATACCTGTGGCGCGCTCCGTGACAGCGACATCGGCCAGAATGTCCGCCTCTCCGGCTGGTGCCATCGCATCCGCGACCATGGCGGCGTGCTCTTCATCGACCTGCGCGACCATTACGGCATGACGCAGGTGGTGATCGATCCCGATTCACCGGCCTTCACTGAGGCCGAGACGCTGCGCTCGGAATGGGTCGTGCGCATCGACGGCAAGGTCAAGGCTCGTCTCGCCGGCACCGAGAACGCCAACCTGCCGACCGGCGCGGTCGAGGTTTTCGCGACCGGGATCGAGGTTCTCGGTCCTTCGGCCGAGCTGCCGCTGCCGGTCTTCGGCGATCTGGAATATCCCGAGGATACCCGCCTCAAGTACCGCTTCCTCGACCTGCGTCGCGAGAAGCTGCACAACAACATCATGCTGCGCACCAAGGTCATCGACTCGATGCGCCGCCGCATGAAGGATTCGGGCTTCTCCGAGTTCCAGACGCCGATCCTGACGGCGTCCTCGCCGGAAGGCGCGCGCGACTTCCTGGTGCCAAGCCGCCTGCATGCCGGCAAGTTCTACGCGCTGCCGCAGGCGCCGCAGCAGTACAAGCAGCTCCTGATGATGGCGGGCTTCGACCGCTACTTCCAGATCGCGCCCTGCTTCCGCGACGAGGACCCGCGCGCCGACCGCCTGCCGGGCGAGTTCTACCAGCTCGACGTCGAGATGAGCTTCGTCGAGCAGGAGGACGTGTTCGCGACGATGGAGCCGGTGATCACCGGCGTGTTCGAGGAATTCGCCGAGGGGCGGAGCGTCCAGAAGAACTGGCCGCGCATTCCCTATGCCGAGGCGATCGCCAAATACGGCTCCGACAAGCCGGACCTGCGCAACCCGATCGAGATGCAGGACATCTCCGAGCATTTCCGCGGCTCGGGCTTTAAGGTCTTCGCCCGCATCCTCGAGGGCGAGAAGAACCGCGTCTGGGCGATCCCGGCTCCGGGTGGCGGTTCGCGCGCCTTCTGCGACCGGATGAACTCCTGGGCGCAGGGCGAAGGCCAGCCCGGCCTCGGCTACCTGATGGTCAAGGAAGATGGCGAGGGCCAGGGTCCGATCGCCAACAATATCGGGCCTGAGCGTGTCGCGGGAATCATCAAGCAGATGGGGCTGAAGGGCGGCGATGCCTGCTTTTTCGTCGCGGGTGATCCGGACAAGTTCTACAAGTTCGCCGGCAGCGCCCGGAACAAGGTCGGCCAGGAGCTCAACCTGATCGACGAGAACGTCTTCGCCTTCGCCTGGATCGTCGATTTCCCGATGTTCGAGTACAACGAGGACGAGAAGAAGGTCGATTTCTCGCACAATCCCTTCTCGATGCCGCAGGGCGGCCTGAAGGCGCTGACCGAGGAAGACCCGCTCTCGCTCAAGGCGTTCCAGTACGACATCGCCTGCAACGGTTTCGAGCTGGCTTCCGGCGGCATCCGTAACCACCGCCCCGAGGCGATGGTGAAGGCCTTCGAGATCGCCGGCTATGGCGAGGAGACGGTGATCGAGCGCTTCGGCGGCATGTATCGCGCGTTCCAGTACGGCGCTCCGCCGCATGGCGGCATGGCGGCGGGCGTGGACCGCATCATCATGCTGCTGGCGCGTGCGACGAACCTGCGCGAGGTCGCGCTGTTCCCGATGAACCAGCAGGCCGTCGACCTGCTGATGGGGGCGCCGGCCGAGGCGACGCCGAAGCAGCTGCGCGAGGCGCATCTGCGGATCAACGCTCCCGAAAAGAACGGCTGACGACCATGGCTTCGCTGCCCATCGGGCGGGCACTGTCGCTCGCCTGCATCCTGACGCCGCTGCTCGCCGGTTGCGTCGCCCATGGCGAGAGCAGCACGGGCCGCGCCTCGACGCTGGCGACGACGGTGTCGCGCGCCATCACCTGCAAGGCAGGCGCACCGCAGCGCACGACGCTCGACCGTTTCCTCGCGGCCGAGAAGGCGCGTGGCGCCGATGACCAGCAGATCGCGGCGGCGCGAGCGGCCTATGTCGGCGTCTCCGAAGCCGAGATGGTCAATCAGGGTGTGCGGCCGCAAGCCTGCACGGCGCAGGAGCGGGTGGAGCTGAGGGCACGGATGGGTCGTATCCGCGCCGGGGACTTCGACAAGCTCTGAGCCCGCCGTGCCGATGCCATCGATCCTGAAATCCGCTGCGGCGGTGCTGCTTGCGGCGCTCGGCGCCTGCACGGTCGCGGGGCCGGTGCCGGGCACGGTGGAGTATGCCGCTGCGACGGTCTCGCGGGCCTATGATTGCGGGTTGCAGGTCGACCGCGGCCGGATCATCGCCCGGTTCGATCGACAGGAGCGGCAGCGTTTCGTCGCCGCCAATGCCGGCTATGCCGTGAAGTCCTACAAGGCGCCGCATCGCTGCGAAGCGAGCGAGCGCGAGCGGATCAAGGGCGAGATCGGCTCGCTCGCCCGTCGCTGAAATCGCTTGCTTCCGGCATCGCGGCATGACCACAAGGCGGCAATGTCCGCCGCAGCCATCACCGCCATCGTCGTCAGTTTCGACAGCGCGCAAGTGCTGCCCGCCTGCCTCGACGCATTAGCCGGGGAGGGCGTTTCGACCATCGTCGTCGACAATGCCAGTAGCGACGCCTCGGCCGAGATCGCGGCGCAGCACGGAGCCCGCGTCCTGCGCAATGAGCGCAACGAGGGTTATGGCCGCGCCAATAACCTCGGCGCCTGCGCGGCGGCGACGCCCTTTATCCTGATCGTCAATCCCGATCTCGAAATGCAACCCGGGGCGGTGGCGACGCTGCTGGCGGCGGCGGAGGCCTATCCTGACGCCGCGGCCTTCGCTCCGCGTCTGGTAGAGCCCTCAGGCCGCGTCTTCCTGCAGCCACGCTCGCTGCTGGCGCCTGACCATCTCAATCGGGCGCGCCGCATCGTCCTGCCGGAGGGGGATGCCTGCCTGCCCTTCCTGTCGGGCGCCTGCCTGCTGTTGCGGCGCGAGGTTTTCCTCGCGCTCGGCGGCTTCGACCCGGCGATCTTCCTGTTCTACGAGGATGATGATCTCTGCCGCCGCCTGCGCGAGGCGGGCCATGCGCTCGTCCATATCGATGGCGCTGATGCCCGGCACGGCCGCGGCAAGTCGAGCGCGCCCTCGCCGCAGCGCCGTTTCACCGCGCGCTGGCATCTGGCCTGGTCGCAGTATCATATCGCGCGTAAATGGGGGCTGCCGCTGCCCGGTCTCGGAAAAATCGCCGAAAACCTGGCAAAGGCCATTGGTTATGGCCTGCTTCTCAATCGCGACAAGATGTATGCTCATGCCGGATCGGCCGCGGGCGCACTCGCAGGCCGCGCCGGCCGCAGCGCGCTGGCGCGTCAGGGGCTGAGCGAGGCACCGCCGCTCAGAGATGCAGGTCCTTCATCGGCGTCGCGATGATCCGGCGTATTACGCGCAGTTGACGCATGACGAGCCGGCCCTTGCGCATGAAGGTGCTGGACGCGCCCAGCAGTTCCGTTTCGCGTGCGGCGAAGGCCGCCTTGCCGGTCTGGGACGGGATCGGGCTGAGCGCAGCGGGCGCATCGGCGAGGCCGGTGGCATTGATCTCAGCCAGCGCCGGCTCTGCGCCACGCAGGCTCTTGCCGATTGCGATCCGCGCCGCGTCGAGCCGGCTCTGGCCGGCGTCGAGCACGGGCTTCTGCATCACCGCGCTCGAATCGCGCCACTGGATGCCCTTGCGATAGGCCGGCACCCACTGCACCTGCGCCTCGAGCAGGTTCAGTCCGGCATAGCGGGCAAGCGCGGGGAAGGCGTCGTCGTAGAAGCGCCAGCAATCGACGGGGAAGCGATGGCGCGGCCCGCCGCCGGGAGAGGTGATGAAGGCCAGCCCGTTGCCTTTCAGCACGCGCGAAATCTCCAGGATGGTGATCCAGAAAAACTCGGCGTGCTCGAAGACCTCGGAGCACGTGACGACATCGACGGAGCCGGTGGCGATCTCCTTCCAGTCGTAGGGGTCCGCGACGACCACATCGACGTTCAGCCCTGGCTCGATGTCCATGCCGACCAGGGTCCAGGCCGGATTGCTCATCACGTCGCGATTGGACAGCGCCTGGCCGTCGACGATGGCGGAGCCGACATCGAGCACGGTGAGCGGGGTCTTCTCGACATCGGCGAGATAGGCCTTGCGGAAGACCCGCGCCTTGTCGTTCGCGGAAGCGTGCATGAAACCGTCCAGATCGCTTGTGGTATGGCAGGGGAGCCTCGACAGAAGCCTCTAGAGTATCGGACCGGAAAGTGGAATCCACTTCTCGGACCAATCGATGCCGAAACACGAAGCCGGATCGCCATGCTGCGGCCGGCCGTCCGCGCTGGCTTATGGCGCGGTGCCGGGCAACTTCTCGACCTGCTCGGACAACAGCGTCGGAATGAGCCGCCTGACCTCGGCCTCGGGCAGCAGCCACCATTCGCTGCGCAGCAATGCGGCGATGCGCTCCTCGTTCATCCGGTAGCGCACCACGCGGGCCGGGTTGCCGGCGACGATCGCGTAGGGGGGGACGTCCTTCGTCACGACGGCGCGGGCCGCCACCACCGCGCCATGGCCGATGGTGACGCCGGACAGGATCAGGGCCTGCGAGCCCAGCCAGACGTCATGCCCGATGACGGTGTCGCCGCGCGAGACATGGCTGCCGTCGAGGCCCACGGATTCGGGCCAGAGGCTGGGCAGGGCAGGGAACGGGTAGGTCGTCACCCATTCGGTGCGGTGGTTGCCGCCGAGCATGATCTCGACCCCGTCGGCGATGGAGCAATAGCGCCCGATGACGAGATTCGAGCCGCTGACCGCGAAGCGCACCTTCGGGCGGCCATAGGTGTAGGCGCCGATCGTAATCTGCCCCGGCCGGCGCGCCACCAGCGCAGCCAGATAGAGGCGGGTCTGATTGTGCGGATTGAACCAGCGGCGCAGAAAACTGCGTGGGCCGGTCGGAAGACCGGCCCACCAGATGGCGAGGGCACCCGGGCGCCAATCGGCGTCCGGAGCGGGCAAAAGCGGCGAACTCACTGCGGCGACCTCACTCCGCCGTGGCCTTGAGGTCGATCTTCTCGAAGATCTCCGTCGGCTCGGTCATGGTGATGACGTCGGCAAGGCCGAGGCCCGTCGTCGACCTGGCGCTGGCCTGGACCGTGAGCGTGCCGGGCTTGGCGACGAAGCGGGAGGCGGCGGCGGCCACGCTTTTGGCGCCATCCGACGGGCCCAGGATCGCGGCGAGGCCGAGGCTTGCGACCATCGTGAACTGCTGGCGGACATCCTCGACCTTGCGCTTGGACTTGCGCGCCTCGTTCTCGATCAGCTTCTCGACCAGGCCGTAGTTCTGCAGCTTGACCTGCAGGTTGCGGGCGGTGGCGCCGAGCGCCGCGACCTGGGCCAGCGCGAGATCGCCGGCGAACAGGTCCTTGGTGACGTTGCCGAGCGTGCCCGAGGCTTCGATCTGGGCAAGGCCGGCGCTGCCGAAGGAGAGCGTGCGGATAGCGATCTCGTTCTTCGCCGCTTCCCAGGCGAGGTCGAGCTTGGCCGAGAGATCGAGCGAGCGGATGCCCATCGCGATCATGTCCTTGGCGGCGGGGTTGCCGGTGGCCTCGGAAACCGGGGTGACGAGTTTGTCGATCGTCACGGCGAGGCTGGTCGGGATGCCGTTCAACTGTTCGCCCGCCTTGATCTCGAAGGTGCCGAGCGAGATCTTGATCGGTTCCTTGCCGGTGATGATCGCCGGCGCATCGATCGAGATGCCGGCGAGGCGGACCGTGCCGAGCGTTGGGATGAAGCGGCGGAAGTCGATCTCTTCAATGGGCTTGTCGGGTTCGTTCAGGGCTGCGCGCAGCTCCTGAATGACGGAACCGAATTTGAAGCCGGAATAGGCGATCGAATCGATGCCGCCCTTGGCCTCGCCCGAGCGGAACTGGAAGCCTTCCATGGCGAAGCCGGACTTTGCCGGGGTGTTCTCGCCGAACGCCATGCGGGCGATCCGCATGTCGACCGCGTCCACCTTGGCGCCGGCCTTCGGCGGCGGGCTGACATTCATCACGAGGTCGCGCGCCTCGCCGCTGCCGTATTCGAACATGTCGAAGAGCGCCAGCATGGACAGGCCGAGCTGCCGTTCGGCATCGGTCTTCGCCAGCGGCTTGTCGGCGTCAGCGGGCTTCTTGTCGCCCTGCTTGCGCTCGACTTCCTCGCTAGCCGCCGCGAGACGAGACATCACATCGAGCAGCGGCTCGGGGCCGACCTTGGCGGCAAAGCCGCGGGCGACGGAGCGGCCGAGCGACATCTTGCCGGCCTTGCCCATGTCCAGATTGTAGCCGTCCTGCTCGAAACTCCCGATGACCGGCAGCATCGCCTCATTGGCGCCGGGCGCCGCCTTCTCGGTCAGCACGCGCGTGATCTGGCGCAGGTCGAGCGCATCGAAGGCGGTGCGCTTCAATTCGCCCTTCATCGGGCCGGTGGCGGCGCCGTCGGCGATGACGCTGGCGCTGGCCGATTCGCCGTGGCCGATCTTGCCCTCGCGGATATCGGTGAGGCGGATGTTGCGGTAGGTCGTGGTCTGCTTCTGGTCGCCGACCGTCTGCACCAGCGAGAGTTCCGGCGCGCTGATCTCGGCGGCGTTAAGGCGCGCCGCCCGGGCGGCGGCCGGCTCGCTGGCGGCAGCGCCGGTAAACAGTGCCAGGAAGGCATCTTTTTCCAGCGTCGAGCCCTTGATCGCGATCTTGGGCGCGTTGATCACCAGCTTGCCGAGATCGATCTTGACGTTGTCGAGCTGGAAATCGGCGGCCCAGGCCGGGGCGGCGAAGGTCATCAGAACAACCGCCAGGGCCGTGCCGGCCAGGTGCGTCGTCCGACGAGGGCGCGCAACGATCATGGATATCTCCTACTTCATTTAGGCCGGCGAAACTGCCGCAAGCGGATGACGAAAGAAAGCCGTCAGCCGGCGCTGCGTGGCATCCCGCATTCATATGATGACGAAAGGCTTGACCGAAAGGCGGCGAAGGCGGCCATCTGCCGAAGATTTGCCATCGGTCCCTTCTAGAGCGCAAGAGGCCATGGCCGCCACGGAGACCAAAGCTATGCATGCCCTCAGAACCGCTCTCGCCACCGTCGCGCTGGCGCTGCTCGCATTGGCGCCGGCCGGGCTGCAGGCGCAGGGCCAGCCGGCCGTTGCCGGCGGGGCAGGGCTCGAATCGCTCGTCATCGTCAGCGGCGGCACGCGCCATGCCTTCCAGGTCGAGGTGATGCGCACGCCGGACCAGCGGGCGAAGGGGCTGATGTTCCGCAACTACATGCCGGCCGATCGCGGCATGCTGTTCGATTTCGCCGCGAGCGAGCCTGTGGCGATGTGGATGCAGAACACCTACATCTCGCTCGACATGCTGTTCATCCGGGCGGATGGCACGATCGCGCGGATTGCCGAGCGCACCGAGCCGCTCTCGATGCTGACGATTCCCTCGGGCGAGCCGGTGCTGTCGGTGCTGGAGATCAATGGCGGCGTCAGCAAGCAGCTCGGCATCAAGCCCGGCGACAAGGTCGAGCACGCGCTGTTCAAGCGCTGACACGGGCGGCGGCGGCGTGCTGCACAAGCTTGGTGCTGGACGATCGGCTTTCGCTTGCGGGCTTAGCCTGTGGCATGATAGCGAACCGCAACGTTTGGAATGCTTCGTCGGGGTATAGCGCAGCCCGGTAGCGCATCTGCTTTGGGAGCAGAGGGTCCCAGGTTCGAATCCTGGTGCCCCGACCATCATTCCAGACGCGTATGAAGCGGTCCGCGTCGCGGGCTGCACAGGTTTGGTGACGGCAGAGCGCTTTCATGACCGCACGCATCTATCGCCCGGCCCGCACGGCCATGCAGTCCGGCACGGCCAAGACCGAGCGCTGGCTGCTCGAATACGAGCCGGAGGCGCCGCGTCAGATCGAGCCGCTGATGGGCTGGACCTCGTCCTCGGACATGAAGAGCCAGCTCAAGCTCTGGTTCGACAGCGAGGCCGAGGCGGTCGCCTATGCCACGCGCAACGGCATCGCCTATCGCGTCGAGCAGCCGAACGAGGCCAAGCGCCGCACGGTCTCCTACTCCGATAATTTCAAGTTCACCCGCGTCGGTCAGTGGACGCATTGAAGCCGACAGGCGAGGGGCTTTCCCTCGCTTTCGGGCCCGTAGCTCAGATGGATAGAGCAGCAGCCTTCTAAGCTGCTGGTCGCTGGTTCGAATCCAGCCGGGCTCGCCATTGATTTCATTGCGGAATCTCCGTTTGTTCCGTGATGCGTTCTGACAAGGATACTGCTGGTCATTCTGACTTTTGGCCGCCATCCGTTCGCACGGCGCGGCGTTTCCGGGCGCCATTGGCGACCTGTTTCATGGTCTTCTTGACGTAGCGCGGCAGCACCTTCGGAGAGGTCTGCGCCGACTGAGCCAGGATCTCGCGATCGGTCATGTCGGCGTCGCCGGTCTCCGTCAGGCCGCCGTGACGGAACGAAGTGAAGGTGATGTTCTCGGGCAGCCCGGCCGCCTTGGCGATGCGCTTCACCTCGTGGCGCATGTAAGTCAGGTCGCCCTTGTTGCCGGTCGGCCAGGGCAGCGGCCGGCCTTCCTTGTCGTCCTTCCAGTCCCGAACCAGCATCAGGCCGCCGATGCGCTCGCGCTTGATGGCATCGAGCCGGGCCATGAGCTCGGGGAAGAGCGGGACGCGTTCGGTCTGCTCGGGGTCGAAGAGCGGCCACCAGACTTCCTTACCGGTCTTGGGGTGCACGATCCGCACGTCGTCCGGCCGCTCCTTGGGACGATAGTGCGCCACCTCGAAGGAGCGGAAGATGTGCTCGCCTCGCTGCAGCCACTCCCAGGTGATCATGGCCGCGGTACCGAGCGACGAACGCTTCTCCTTGTCCGCCTGAGCGACGAAGGCCTGAAGCTGTTCGAAGGTCGCGTCCGCGTTCGGAGTCGACGATTCGTTCAGACCCATGCGCGAGAATGGGTTCTCCTTCGGAACGATGCTGGGCTCGGCCCGATAGGCGATGTTCCAGGCACGCCGGCAGGATTTCATTGCCGTGTTGGTGGTCGTCTTGCGCTCGCGCGTGACCTCATTCCCGTCGTCATCTGTCTCGGTGACGGTCAGGAGCGCCTCGAAGAGCGCGTCCACCATCTTCGTGGTGATGTCGACGACTGGCTGTGTGCCGACCCGAGCGCCCTTGCGAGCGCCCTTCGTCAGAAGATAGTCGGCGACCATGCTGAAGCCGCGCTCGTGATTGCGCTTCTGACCGTCGCTCAGGTCCTTGTAGCTCTTGTGGTTCTTGTAGAGCGTGACCAGCCAGTCGAAGGATCCGACGGCACCGCGGACCTCGGCGAGGTCGCTCATGCCGGCCGTGCGCCAGGAATCGAATTGGGGAAGGACGACGTCTTCGGCGTGATCCCAAGCTGCGTCGCGCTCTGTCCCGAGGGGCACGTCTTTCATCGGGCAGCCGCGCTCGCGGGCCCACGACGGTACAGTGAAGTACCAGGCCCAGCGCCGCTGGCCGCTCAGCCACTTCCGGTTCGTGTATCTGGGCTTCGTCCTGATCTTCATCGTCACACCATGTCAGCCAGGTCTTCGGACACGGCGCGCTCGGCGGCGCCGGCATCGTACCGCCTGCCGATGAAGGCGAGGCAGTAGGATCGGGTCCAGACCGGCTCCTTCGCCTTGCCCGTCCCGATCGACCCGCATGGTGGCGGAATCTCCCCGCGAACGACAGCCGTCGCGAGATCCTTGGTGTCCTTCCGATCGAAGAACGCAGCGGCCATATCGGCGCGCATCATCTCCGGCCATGCGCCGTGAAGCGGATAACGGGCCGGGAGAGTGCGCGCCATGGCTATGCCCTCCGTCGAGGCGCGGGGATGTCGCCATGCGGCTGCGCCTGCGGGTCCGGCCCGTAGATCCGACGATCGAGCGCGCGCCAGCAGAGGCCGACGATGATCGCCAGAATGATCAGGGCCGCGGCGATGTGGTCGTAGTCGGTCATGCCGGCACCTCGCAGGATCGCGCATCCTCGGCTGGGTGAACCCAGCCGCCAGTCGTCCCGTAATTCTTGTCGTCAGGCACGACAGGCTGCGCGACGATCTCTGCCGTTTCCGGGCGGATGTCGACGATCCGCGCGGCCTGTCCGCGCAAGGTGACGGTGTCGCCGACGGCGTAGGGCACCGTGATTGCATGTGCCGAAACCCACTCCTTCACCGCCTTCTCGCGCGCCGAGTAGGTCGAAAACCCTCCGAGTATCTCGACCAGATCAGCGTCGGGGAACCAGTAGCATCGGCTATCGAGGTTGCTGGCGAAGCGGTATGCATCGTCGTCGGCGCAGCGGATCAGCTGCTGCCGAACCTCATCGACGTCATGGCGGCCTTCGCTAAGCCAGCCCATGACATCCGGCAAAATCTCATCGACAGCCGCACCGATAATGGCAACGTCTCGGTGTTTCGGTCGTGCTGGCCTGTCGTTCATCGTCTCACCCATTCGCCAGAGAGCTTCTGTTTCCAGCCTGAGGCGCGAGAACCGGGCAGGGGGCGGATAGAGGGGCTTTCGCTCCCAAGTGCCGAGCCTCGCGCCGCTTGGCCTTGGCTATGTTCGGCAGGTCGACCGCTGCGGTATGCGCGCGGTGACACTTCCGATGCGCCGGCTTGCGGTTCGCGTCGTCGTCAGCCCCGCCAAGCTCCAGCGGCGTGTCGTGCGAGACCTCCCAGGCCTCGCCAGCCTGCACCTTACCGCCGCACAGGTGGCAGATGCCGCCGTGCAGTGTGAAGATGCGGAGCCGATCGCGGGTTGAGAGCGAGCGCCGGTTCATTCCTTGTCACTCGACTTGTAGCCAGCGTGCAGGACCAAGGCTCCGAATAGAAACCACCCCCAGCCATCCTTGCCGTGATAGGCCAGGAGCACCGCTGCCAGAGCGCACAGGATGCTGGCCGAGTTCAGGACCAGAGCCATGCCGAGCAGTTTCATGCCGCGGCCCTCCCAAGCTCTACCGGGTCGGTCCCGATCATCGCCGCAAGCAGGCTGAGAACCGCGTCCTTGCTCTCCTGGAAGCGCTGCTTGCCCATCGCCTTCATCGACTGGCTCTCGGCCGTGTAGACGGTCACAACGCTCTCGCGGGCGGTGACCACGGCGTAGCTGTCCATGGGCTTGATGAAGACAGCGAGGCGCTGGGCCTCGGCCTTGCTCGCGGCGACGATGTTCCGGTGCTCGGCATAGCCGGCGCGGATCAGGCACCACTTGCGGAGATGCTCGCTCGTCGGAAATTGCTCGACGAGGTTCTCTGGCAGGTTCTGCCAAGCCTCGTTCACGGAGGCGAAGAAATGCGCGTGCGACTTCGCCGAGCGCTGCTCGATGGCTTCGAGGTTGTAGACCTCGCCGACCGTGAACTCGGCATCGCAGCGCTTGGCGAAGGAGCGAAGTGGCTCCATCACCTCGCCGGTCCAGCGGAAGGGCAGGGCGGCGTTCATGCCGCCACCTTGCGGGCGTAGAGCGCATCGAGAGCAGCGACCTTGTCCTCGATCTCGGCGAGGAAGGCGCGGGCGTCCGCTTCGAGGGCTGTAATCGCGGCGTCGTCCCTCTCGCGCCGGCAGACGAACATCGCCATGTGCGGCGGCAAGCGCGGATCGTAGCTCACGAAGTCGCACCAGCGCCGGCCGGTGCAGGCCATCTGCCAGTCGATCTGCTTGAGGTATTCCTCGGGGATGGCTTGCGCGAGCAGCGTATCGACGTGCGTGCTGGTCGACGGGCACTTGATCTCGATCAGCCCGTCGGCGCCGACCAGCCCGTCAGGGCTCGCGCCTGCCATAGCGATCGACGGATGGTCGACGAGGCCGACTGTCTCGACCTCAACGCCATGGAAGAACTCGTACATCGCCCGCGCCTCGGGCTCCTGAGCAGTGCCCCAGCGCATCAGGTCGTTCTGGTACTTCTCGACCACGAGGCCGGTCAGGCGCTCGGCGATCAGCTCGCCGAGGTACGATGTGCGCTTGGCGCCCGGCTTGCCGCTCTTGAGCAGGTCGGTGGCGTCAGCGATGCGCGAGGCCGTCAGCTTGCCGAGGCGCGCGGCCTTCCATTCGGGGGTGCCCTGTTCCATCAGGCCCTCCCGCGCTTGGCATTGAGCATGTCGACGGCTCGCTGAAATTCTGCGGCGGGCAGGTCGGCGAGACTCTCGATCTTGAAGAAGCGGAGGAAGCCCGGCTTGTCGGCGCCGACGCTGCCCATCAGTTCAATCAGTTCACCGATCTGCTCCTCGCTGACGGTCGCCGTCTGCACCGCGCCCTTTCCGTCATCGTCCTCGCCATGGCTGGTGAGGTTGAGCAGCATTCCGGCCGTGTAGCGCTTGCCGTAGCTGGTCGATCAGCCGACTGCCTGGACGGCGTTCTTGCTGCCGGTGGAATCGTGCGGGAGGGTGATGGTGGTCTCCTCCTGATGGCCCTCGCGGTGCGTCAGGATGCCGGTGACCGTGATCTTGCCGTCGTTCGCCATGCCGACCTTGAACGACAGCGAGAAGCCATGCTTCGCCAGCGCCGGCTTGATGGCGTCGTTGATGTCCTCCCACCGCGCATAGGCGGTGCTCTGGATCACCTTGTTGCGGTCAGCCTTGTCGGTGACGACGATCCGACCATTTCGGGCGACGGACGGGAGCTCAGGCTGCAGGAGGGCCAGCGCCTCGGCATAGGCCGCGCGGGCGCTGCGCTCCATGGCACGCTCCTGCATGAGCATCAGCCGCTCCATCTTGTCGATGTCGACAGCAGGATCACGCGCGGCGCGCTCAATCATGGAGATGATGGCGGTCGTCTCTGCGACGGCCTGCGGCTGGATCGCCGGAGCCGTGTAATCGGCCTCGCTGATCGTGAGGGCTGCATTGCTCATGATGCGATCCTTTCGGGGAGAGAGCGGCCCTGCTCGCGCAGGAGTTCGGGCGGTCATGTCCTGGCGCTGGGCGTCCAACAGGTGCTGAACGGGGCGATGGGTCTGGCGCCGGCGCTCGATCTCTGCGCGACGGGCAACGATCTCGGGCGTGACCACAGCAGCCCGGCGGGCGAGCACTCCAGCTTCACGGATCGCGCGTTGGCGGGCGCGCCATGAAATGAAGGCCGCGAATGCTTTGCGAGCGAGGCGGCGCATCAGATGATGCTCCCCCAGCCGGTGAGGTACGATCCGCAGACGACGATCATCAGGGCGGCCGCGATGCTGCCGATGCCGTCGATGATGCGGGCAACCGGAATGCGGCCGTCATCCACCGTGCGGGTTTCGAGGACGATGCAGAACGCCTGATGGCAGTCGTGGTGCAGAGCCGTCAGGGCCTCAGCCGAGCGGCGGGCGCGCTCCTCGTCCAGATACTGGCCGAGGCAGGGCACCCGGCCAGCCTCGACCGCATAGGCGACCTTGAGAGCGATCTCGCGGGAGCGCGCGGGGATATGCAGGACACGCGTCATGCCGGCAGCCTCCGAATTTCAGCGTTGAGCCAGTTGAGGACGCGCAGGCACATGGCCTTGCGGGCGGGGCAGCCCATCGCGTTGGCGAAGCGAAGGGCGTTCGTGACGGACGGCTTGATGGACTGGAGCCCGGCCCGTCGCGATCTTGGGGTGTCACGGCCCGCAACATGGGCGAGATCGCCCAGCGCCCAGCCAATCCACCGATTGAAGGAGCGGACGAGGATCGTGCTCATGGTCACTCCGCCGCCTGCATGTGCCGGGTGATGTCGTCCGACGCAGAGATGCCGGCGAGCGAACGGTCGAGCGAGGCGATCGCCTCCAGCCATGTGATGAGCGACAGCAGGTCGGGAGCATCGACCTTGTCGCGGCTCATGCGGGCGAGGAGCGTCTTGCGCTCGCTAGGCGAGGTACCGCGCTGGCCATCGAGGACGCGCCACTGGCGTTTCAGCTCAGCAACCTGACGGGCAGCCAGATCGTGAGCCGCGTCGGCGCCGTCAGCGATCAGCTTGGCGAAATGCGCCCGCAGGCCGGCGAAGGCAGGATGGGCGGGGAAATCGGCGATGGAAGGCGACATGTGTCTCTCTCCGTTGATGGAGAGTTTGTTGCGCAACTTGCAACTTATGTCAATTGCTAAATGCGCAACTTGCAACTCGCCTCATGAGAGGAGTTGCTTAGCAGGGTGTCAATCTTGGTCAGTACCCAAATGAGAACCCCGCCTGGTGGGGGCGGGGCTCTTGATGCGCGGACGGCTCAGAAGATCAGTGAATGCCGGCAGAAATAGGCTCGGCGGCTTTGAGGTAGACCATCGGGTCAGCGCTTGCCGGGATAACCGCATCGGCCGCCGAAGTCAGGATAGTCCTGAACGCGGGTTCGGTCCCATCGTAGTCGACCAGGGCGGCGATTGCCTTGGTGCCACTGCCCATCGCTCGGATATCGCCAAGCTTCATGTTCGCCGACGCCACAGCGCCGTGCCCAGGAGACACCAGAGAGATGACGCCTGCAAACCCGTACTGTGCGGCGATCGCCGCCTCGAATTCCCACTCGCGCGTGGCTCCCCGAACCGTAGCATCGAAGACTGCTTTGTCGCCGAACGCCCGCTTGACCCTGGCGTTGAACGTTTCCCGGGATCGCTTAATTTTCACGGTGCGAGCAGCCTGAATGGCGTGGTCCACAGCGCGCACAGAGCTGCTGGCGATTGCGAGAACGGCTCCAGGGAGCTGCTCGCGGCTGATCTGGTGCAGAACAAACGCCTTCCGCTCGATCGCAATGCCGGCGCGAGACGCGATGCCACTCGCGACTTTGCCAAATGACCCTTCCAAGCCCATCAGCTCGGCGCTGACGCTCGCATATCCGTCGTCCGAAACAGAAAAAGCCGTGAGGGGACCGATCAATGCGAACGACGCACTGGGTGCCATTGGGGTACTGAGCCGCGGTCGCGACAAAGGCCGTGCCAGACGCAGCGCTGACGTGAGAGAGCGCCCGCACGACGTTTGAAGCTACCTCCCTCATGTCAATCAACTCGGTCATAGACGGAACTCCTGCGTCCAGGGAGGCGGCGGGACGCGCGCCATATCTGGGCAATTCCAGAGATCAGCGCATAATCCTAAATACTCCTCAAACGTGGCAATAGCACGAGGGAGCGGAGCCGCGACGCCTGGCACATCCTGAGCGAATGCCGCAATGCCGCGCTCATAATTCAGCTCGGGTGGGTGCCATCGGTCCAGGAAGCTGAGAAGCCGATATTCGGCCGGCGCCGAAGCGCTGTTGGTGTGGGCGCGTTGCGGTCGCCACTCGATTGGCGCGAAGTCTTAGAAATCCGTGGTGACGAGAGACCGTAACCTCAATGTGTCCATAGACGTCGGCCTCCCACGAGGGCTGGGGCGTCTTCAGCCTCACGCGGGCTCCGCGCAATATGCCATCAATCCGAAGCGAGACTGATAGCTCTAGCGAGGGCGTCGGCCGGTCTGTTCGGACGATCCACGCCGCTGGTCCGTCGAATTCTTTGGCGGCAGGCGCGAGGGCACGCAGCGACGCAATTGCTTCCGCGGCCTCGTTCGGCGTCATCCCCGAAACTGCCCCTCGATAACCTCGCGTGCGGCGGCCATGACGGGCTGCATCTCCGGCGGCGCCGCGGCAACGTGATCAGCCTTGTCCATCAGCTGCCGGTGCCTGTCTTTCGAGGGAATGCGTTTTCAAGTGTCGCTTTGATGCGCTCGATCTCGTCTTCGGCCCGATCCTTCAGAAACCTAGCTATCCAGTCATCATCAGGGTGACGGAATAGGCTTTCCGGTTCAGTGTGGAAGAGAGCGGCCAGCCGCTGTTGCCAGTCGAGCCCTGGCGTAGAGCCGCTGAACCAGCGGGAAACGAGGCTCTTATCCGCGCCCAGTTCCCGCGCGATGTCGGCCTGGCTGAACTTACGCTTTGCTGCCCAATCCTGAAGGTGATGAGGGCGGCGCGGCTGCTTTCCACGGTGGATCTCGGTGACGTTTGGCATGCCCAAGAATGTAGTCCCGTTGCGCAACATCGTCGTTAGCGACATGCGCAACTTGCACTGTTGACTTTTGGTGCAAGTTGCGCAACATTCACCGCCATGAGCATCGACCTTGCCGCTGAGCTTGTCCGACGAGGCGTCACGCAATCAGCGCTGGCGAAGGATCTGAACATCCACAAATCTGCCGTCACGCGCTGGACGAAGTGGCGGATGCCCATCCCAGTTTCGCGGGTGGCAGATGTAGAGCGCATCACTGGCATCTCCCGCCACGACCTTCGGCCTGACGTCTTCGGAGCCAAGCCCGAAGAGAGGGCAGCGTGATGCTTTCACTCGATATGACAAGCTGTCGTCGCTGCGGGGAGCCTATGGCTGCGGTCGTCAGCGGCGGGGCGCTTCCGCGCTACCTCTGCCGGCTTTGCGGGGACCTGGGCCTTGCGCCTCCGCTTCCGTCGGTTGGGCGGGCGGCGCTCGGCGATCGTCCCGAGCTCCTCCTCCGCTCGGCTGAACAAGTCGAGCTGGGCTTCGACGTTGTCGTTCGCCGCGACTCTCGGGCCGACACGGGCCGCCAGCCTCTCCATCAGCCGGCGACCCGCTACTCCGATCAACTCCCACTCCACCGAACGCAACTCCTGCAACGCCACTGTGCGTGAGCAGTCGCGCGTTCGCGGACTTCCCGCGACGGGATGTTTTCCAGCCCGATCCCATGATTTTCGAGGCTCCCATGGCAAGAGACGAATGGTTTTTCCGCATCAAGACCGCGACGCGGGCTCTGGTGAAGATGGTCGGCACGAACGAGGACGCGGGCATCATCGCCGGCTTCGCCAAGTCGCAGATGCACCGCTTCACCGATCCAACGGACCCGGCTTTGATCCCGCTCAGCGGCGCGATGAAGCTCGAGGCGGAGTGCGGCATCCCCTGCATCACCGAGGTCATGGCGGCCCAATGCGGCAATCATCTGGTCCGGTCGGATGGCTCGACGCCGCCCAAATGCATGGTCACGGCCTTCGGCAAGCTCAGCGATGAATTCGCCGATGTCGCCGCGCGGGTCGGGGAGGCGATCGAGGACGGCAACATCTCGCCCAACGATCACGCCGCCATCTGCGACGAGCTCAACCAGCTCATCCAGCGCGCTAATCAAATGCAGGGCACAAGCGGCCGCCTTCGCGCTGTCGACGAGCTTCGGAGGTCGGCATGAGCGACGGAGAACTCCGCCAGACCATGAAGCGCCTCATGTCGATCCATGACGAGATCGACGAGAAGAAGCTCGACCTCAAGACGGTCTATGCCGATGCGAAAAGCGCCGGCTACGACAAGACCGCGCTTGGCCTCGCGATCCGCCAGATCCGCAGCCGCGAGAAAAACGAAACCCCTGCGGCGCAGGAACGCTCGGCCATGGTCGAGCTCTACGTCGCGGCCTTCGACAACTCCCCTCGCACGTACGTGCATGTGCCCGCACGCGAGGAGGGCCGTCGTCAGAACCCATCCGAGGGGGAAGTCGGAAGCGCCGTGAGAACCGGCGCACCAGTTTCAGAGATCGCCACCCCTAGCTTTCCACCCGCAGCGCAGAGCGAAGCGGCGGCCGGTGAAAGTCCGGAAGAAGGATCGGCAGCGAGCGCGGCAGGGGATGGCGCGCGTAGTCCCGCGCATGCCGATCAATTCGTCACGCCGTCCAGCGAGGGGGAGGGTGCTCCTCCGCCCGTTGATCCCTCGCCGGCGGCGGATGAGCCGATCAAAGGCTTGGCGGCTGCCAATGCCATCGCGGCGCGCGCCGCGCAGCCGGCGACGCCAAAGGTCGAACGCGGCGAGATCGATATCGAAATCCCCGCATTCCTCCGCCGCACCGGTGGCGGCAACCATCCCTCATTCGGAGAGCAGGCATGAACTACCATCCCGGCTCCATCACCTGGGGGCGGACCGACGGCAAGCTGGTGCCGGTCGCCGTCGCACGCGCTCATCGCCCTCAGGGTACCCCGAAGATCACGCCGGAACAGCGTGACGCCGTGGTCGCGGCCTTCAATGCCGGCAAGACGTACGGCCAGATCGCCGCCGATCTCGATGTCGGGCGCAACACGATTGCCGGCATCATCTTCCGCGCCCGCAGCGCGGGAAAGATCGAGCGCGAGAAAAGCCAGCGCCAGATGCGCGCCGTCTTCGTCCCGATCGCGAAGATCCGCCATGAGCCTCCCAAGACGATCGAGCCGGGCGACACCTATGTCGCCTCCCGCATCAGCTTCTTCGACCTGCAGGCTCGGCACTGCCGCTGGCCGCTCTGGAAGGACGACGTCGCCTTCTCCGAGAAGCTGTTCTGCGGCAACGCGGTGGAGGAGGGGAAGCCCTACTGCGCCCATTGCAATGGGCTGAGCGCCGCGCCCCGCCGCACCGACAGTTTCGACAAGAAGCACGGCTTCTTCAAGATATCGAGGCGCGTCCGATGAGCGCGATTCCCAATCTAAACCGAACGCGCGCCTCGCATTTCCAGACCAATCCGCCGCTGGCGTCAGTCCTCTGCGAACTGGAGGCAGCGCAAGCGCTGCCTCCAGTTCGCAGAGGACTCGACAACGTCCAGATCGCCAGCCGCATGGGCTGCACTCCCGCCGCTGCAGCGAACGCCTTGTTCGACGCCCGTGAGCGCGAGCGGAGTGTCGTCTGATGGCGAAGGCTCGCCACGGAACCGCGGGAATGCCCAAGGCGTCGGCGCGCTCTGAGCGCGGGCTCGATTTCTATGCTTCGCCGTATGCCGCGCTGCCCCCGCTTCTGTGCGCAGAGGGCCGCAAGTTGCCGCGCAAGCTCTGGGAGCCTGCATGTGGGAACGGCGCCCTTGTGCTGCCGTTGCGCAATCGCGGGTTCACCGTGCGCGCCACCGACATCGTCGATCGCGGTTGCCCCGATGCGGGCCTGCTCGACTTCCTCACCGCTACCGACAGCTTCGAGGGCGGCATCATCACGAATCCACCCTTCGACGGGTCAGCTGGCGGGATCGAAGAATTCGTCGAGCGTGCTGCTGCGCTGGCATCGTACATCGCCATATTCGCCCGCTTCGCCTGGTATGAAGGCACCGGCCGACATCACTGGTGGCGGCAGGTCGGCCTGTCACGGATCATCAAGATCGCCGACCGGCTGCCGATGATGCATCGGGAGGGCTACGAAGGCCCCAAGCTGTCGAACGCCGGCCAGTGCTTCGGCTGGTTCATCTTTGAGCCCGAGCGCAAGCCTCGCGCATTCGTCCCCGTTTATTCACGGCTTTGGAAGCAGGACGCCAAGCGCTTCCCAATGCGGGATGCCGATGTCCCGCCGACCGCTACCGAGCAGCGCCTGCCGCTTTTCGCGGAGGCCGCATGAGCCGTCCTGCCGCCAAGCGGATACCTGGAGAGCCAGCGCCGATCCGCGACCCGATCATAGGGCGCCGCGTCCGCGTGCTGCGCGGCTCATGCGCCGGCAAGGAGGGCCGGGCGGTCAACGCCTTCCGCCACGGCGTCGCCACGCCTGACAGGGTGATGGTTGAGATAGACGGCAACATGCCCGGCTGGCTCGTCTCGATTCCGCCTGACGATGTCGAGGTGCTGCCTTGAAAGAGCGCTTCCTACTCTTTGCGGGCTTGCTCCAGCTCAACGCGGTGAAGATACGCTTCGAACTCCGCCGCGTGGGTTACCAGCAGTGGCCAGCGGTAGGAACTTTCTACCTGCCATCCGAGCGCTTTCGCGAACCGATCCTGAAGACACCGCGCGCGCAAACTGACGTAGCTGGCGGCGCACTTGATGAAGTGGTCTCCGTCGGGGATGCCGTAAGATTCAATCCAATCAAAGTCGGCTTGGTTCGCCTCTTCGATCGTCTTCGCGAGCTGGAAGAGGTCTGTTGTGTCTTCGAAACTGAGTGGGGCAAGAACGTCAAAGGCGGATCCGCAATCCAAATTTGGGAGGTCAGCATGCGATCTGCCCATGGGTGTGTCCAGATTGTGTATGTCGGCGACAATCTGCGAGCAGTTCGAGGCCAAGTCTCCGAGCTCTTTGTAGGCTCGCAGATTGGACTGCTTTTCTGCTTGCTGATGAGCATAGTTCAGCTGCCGTTGGACCGCTCGCCAAGCAATGAGCGCTGCAATCAGGGCGGCAGCCGCTCCGAGCATACCAGCCCACGCGGATTGATATCGGAAGAGCCAGAACTCAAGGCAGGCGCCGCGCGTAGGCCGCTTCAAAACCCAATCTCTCGTCTCAACCGAGCAAAGGGTGTCACGAAGGGCCATCCACATGCCCCACCCAAGAACGAGCGCGGGGAGCAGCGCGGAGACAATCTTGAGCCAGGTGGGCCAGTTGCGAAACGGCATATGCTCACGCTGGTGCATGCCCGCAGCGTCAGCAAGGTCACGGAGTTGAGCCTCCACAGCTTTGCGAGGGCAGCATGAGTGCGCCCTACATGCCATTGTTCGTTGCAGACTATCTCGCGGACACCGCGCACCTCAGCGCGGCGGAGCACGGTGCCTATCTGCTGCTGATCATGAACTACTGGCAGCGGGAAAAGCCTCTGCCGGCAGACGACCGGAAGCTCGCTCGGATCGCGCGCATGTCCGACGCCGAATGGTCTGACGCCCGTCTGAACCTGTCAGAATTCTTCGAGGAGCAGGATGGCGAGTGGCGCCATGCCCGCATCGACGAAGAGCTTTCAGTCGCTCAGCAGAAATCCGCCAAGGCGAAAGCGTCGGCTCGTGCGTCGGTCGCGGCCCGTCAAGCGAACGCTGAGCGAACGCTCAACGATCGTTCAGCGGACGGTGAGCTATTAGGAGAGGATAGGGAAGGAAAGAAGGATAGTCCTGAATCCAAGAGCTCTACGACCAACGTTCGGTCGGTCGACAAGCCGACACGACCAGCGACGGACGACAAATTCGAGGAATTCTGGAAGGCCTATCCCCATCGAGGTGAAGCAGCCGATCCGAAGAAGCCGGCTCGCGAGAAGTTCGATCGCGCCCTGAAGCGTGGCGTCGAGCCGGATGCGATCATCATCGGCGCCAAGCGCTTCGCCGAGATCGAACGCAGGGCAGGGCGCGCCGGCACCGAGAAATGCGCCCAGGCGGTGACTTGGCTCAACCAAGATCGTTGGCAGGACTACCAGCCAGCCCCGGCCGATCAGCAACCCGCATCCGTATTCGTCGCCCGAGGTAGCGAGGAATGGGACGCGTGGTCCCGCCACCGCGGCAAGGAGCCGATCTCCAAGTTCTATCCCGAGCACCGCGCCGAGGGCTGGTATTTCCCGACGCGCTTGCCCCCTTCGATCGAGAGAGCCGCATGAGCAAGCGAAACCGCCGGCAGGACAAGGTGAAGAAGGCGACGGTCAAGGCCGCGGCCAAGCCGCCCGGCCCGAAGGAGAGGCGCGAGGTCATCACCCTCAACCGGGCGCCGGTCGATCTCGACCTCGATCCGAAAACGCGCTGGTTTCTCGTCTACACCGGGCCGCGCTGCGAGGCGCGCGCCGCGGCTGGGCTGGAGGAAGCCGGCTGCCGCACGTTCTGGCCGAGCAGCCACAAGGTCGTCACCGTCGGAGCGCGAACCACCTTCGAGGGCGATATCGCGACCTTCACCCGCTACCTGTTCGCGTCCGGGCCGCTGCTCACAGGTCAGGGCGATCCCCAGCGCTTCATCGTAAAAGGCAAGCCGATCAGCAGCGTCTTCGACATCGACGGCATCCAGGAAATCGCGAGCAACAGCCGCGGCTGGCTGCGCGTCCCTAACTCCGCCCTCAAGGCGATCGCCGACTATCAGAACCAGGTCGCGGTTGAGAAGCCGGCCAAGTCAAAGACCAAGTTCCAGCCCGGCGATCAAGCCACCATCCTCGACGGTCCTTTCATGGGTTTCATGGCTCAGATCGTCGACTCCATCGGTCTGCACAGCGCCAAGGTCATCATCCGATCGTTCGGCAGTGAATTGCCGGCGACAATGAGCGTATCGGCTTTGCAAGCAGCCTGAACACAACCCCTTGCGCTCGCGCGCGAACCATGGCACAAGCTGATTCATGGTTTGTTCGGCGCGTGTGCTCGCCCTAGGCTGATGCTCCCCGAACCCCGCGCCGCCTCACAGCGGCTCTAGCGAAGCTTTGCCCGGCGACTGCGGATGTACCAGCGCCAAGGGTAACAGGAGCCCGGCCGGGAGGTCGGGCTTTTTGCTGCGCGCCCGTCATTATCGTTTGGTCCGCTATCTTGCGCCAAGCTCCCAGCCTATGGTCCCGGCTCATTATAGGAGCCTGCCATGAGCGATGACGGATATAAGGTGATTTCGGTCGAGGACGACCCGAAATTGCTGCAAGAAGCCCTGGACCAAGTCAGCGAGGACGAGGGTGTTGTCGTCAGCGTGCTTTGGCAGCCCTCACGGGAAGTGACGGTCGGCGGGGTAACCAAGCAAGCCAGTTCCGGCTACGTGGTCATCGTCGATTTTGGGCTGGAGCAGCCCGAACCACATCACTAGCGGCAGCTCGACTGCTAACGGAAGCCCGCCCAGGTTCGACCTGCGCGCGTTCCTCGGCTGACGAGTGCGCATCAGGCCCAAGGATCAACCAAGCCCGGCCTTCGAGGCCGGGCTTTCTCGCATCCTCAGGAACAACGAGATCAGGCCGTGGTTGCGATTGCATTCGGAGGAATGCGCCATGGCAAAAGAACAACCGGAATCCCTCGCTACCTTCGCCGCTGCCGCCAGGAACGAGGGAAAGAAACCCGACGATATTGGCCTTGAGGCGACCCCTGAAACGAAGGGGCTGCCAACCGATCCCAAGAAAAAGGCCGACGCCGCGACAAAGGTGCTGCGGGAAGGCGTGCTTCACAAGGATCAGGGGGCTGACGAGGCGGTTGACGCCCTGCCGGACCGGACGCGGGATTTAAAGCGCCCGGCGTAGAGCCGGTTCCGGAGCCCGCTCAGAGTTCGGCGAGGCGCGAGCTTGACACGTCCTCGCGCGCGGGGATGGGCTCATCCGTAAGGTTGGCCCCCGCGCCTCGCCGTTCTGGTTACTGTCAGAACGTGTAACCGATCCGGACGCCGTAGTTCGTCAGCCCCTGGTTGGCGTGGCACAGGTTAGCATTCGAAATGTGCTCGACCGTTGCCATGATCGACCAGTTCTCGTTGAAGCGATAGCCGAGAGAACCCGTGCCTCGGATCAAGGGCGAGCAGCCCAGGCTCAGCCGATCAGGCACACGGAAGCGGCCGGTCTCGCCAGTATGAAATCCGGCGCCGACGCTGCCTTCGATGAAGACATTCGGCGTGATGTCGTAGGTCCAAGTAAACCCGGCGTAGAACTGGCTGGTATCGCCGGCCGTGTTGATCGTCGTGCCTAGATGCAGTCGCGGGACAAGGAACGCCATCAGCGGGTCGGCTGGCATGATCGGCTTCGAGAACAGAATCTCGCCGTTGACGTCGACGGAGCCATCCTCCCTGGTTCCGATAGCGTGGGCGAACACACCCCCGCGGATCTCGGAAATCAGTGAGCGCGCCACCACTGGCGGAGCATAAACTAGCGGATTGGCAAGATCGGCGGCATCCGCTTCCAAAGCGATGCCAGCCGAGAAGCATAGGCATAAAGCGAGACAAGTAAGCACACGGCTCATCGGCAGCGTTCCCAGCGAATCCCCCCGCCAAATGTTATCGGAGGGTGTTCGTTTGGAAATCGTTAACCATGATTGATCGGGCAAAATGGTCGGCGTGTTGCAAGCCCGCCGCACCGCTTCAGCCACTGCGGTGTCACACCTTCGGCTTTGGAAGCGCCGCGGCAACATACGCATCGGACGCCACGAGGGCGGCTTCGACCATCGGCCTGACGAAGGCCCGAAGATCGCGCCTCCACTCTTCGCTCGACTGATCCCATGTGTATTGCCGCTTTTCGCGGGTGGTCTCGTGAAATGCCTTCGCGGCGGCTTCTACAGCGATATCGGTCCTAGTCTCGGCCATCGTCCTGAACCCAGCTTTGGCTTCGCTGGATTTTGCCACGAAGTTCCCAGCGACGGGAAGTAGTGGGCCACACCCAAGGCGCGCCGAGAAAGCAAAGCGCGGACCCGTTTGAGGTGCCGATGGCCCGGCCATCCGAATTCAGTAGCGACGCCGAGACTGCGATCCTCGACATCATTCGCGATGGGGGAACGCTCGATAAGGCAGCCCAGGCCGCGAGTGTGAGTGCCCGCACCATTCTGCGCTGGCTTGAAGCCGATGAAGAGTTTCGTCGCAAGTATGCGCAGGCGCGTGAGGATCAGGGCGACTGGTTCGCGGACAAGATCGCCGATCTCGCAACAGACAGTGAGAAGGAGCCGGCCGATATTACGGCGCGCGTCAACGCGCTGAAATGGCTCGCGGCAAAGCGTAAGCCCAAGGTCTATGGCGACAAGATCGTCGCGGAGCACACTGGCAAGGATGGCAAGGATCTGCCGGCGCCCACGTCCCCGGTGACGATCTTCCAGCTTCCCGACAATGGCAGAGGTTGAGAAGGGGCAGGGCGCCCCGACAATCATCCGCCCCCAGCCGGGACCGCAGACGACCTTCCTTTCGTCGCCCGCTGACATCGCCATATACGGCGGCGCTGCCGGCGGCGGGAAGACCTGGGCGCTCCTGATGGAGCCGCTCCGACATGTCGGCAACCCGGCATTCGGCGCGGTCTTCTTCCGCCGCAACCTAACACAGGTCAGGAATGAGGGTGGTCTCTGGGACGAGAGCGAGAAGCTCTACCCGCATCTCAACGCGGCGCCGCGATCGGCACCTGATCTGAGCTGGACTTTCCCGTCAGGTGCCGGCGTCGCCTTCGCCCACCTCGAACACGACAAGACGATCTACAACTGGCAGGGATCGCAGATCCCACTGATCTGCTTCGACGAGCTGACGCATTTCAGCGCCAAGCAGTTCTGGTACATGCTCAGCCGTAACCGCTCTATGTGCGGTGTTCGGCCGTATGTCCGAGCGACCTGCAATCCCGACGCGGATAGCTGGGTTGCCGAGTTCATCTCGTGGTGGATCGATCCGGAGACCGGGTTCGCCATCGCAGACCGCGCCGGCAAGCTCCGCTGGTTCATCCGCATCGGCGATACGATCATCTGGGCGAACAGCCCCGAGGAACTGTCGCACCACACCAACCCGCTGACTGGCGAGCCGATCCCGCCCAAGTCGGTGACCTTCATCCCCGCCAAGCTGAGCGACAACGCTCTGCTCATGGCGGCAGACCCTGGCTACCTCGCCAACCTGATGGCTCAGCCGACGGTCGAGCGGGAGCGCCTCCTCGGCGGAAACTGGAAAATCCGGCCCGCTGCCGGCCTGCTATTCCAGCGCGGCTGGTGCGAGGTTGTCGATACCGTCCCGGCAAAGGTCGTCCGCTGGATGCGCGGTTGGGATCTGGCGGGAACGCGAAAGGTTGAAGGCAACGACCCTGACGCGACGTCCGGGACCAAGATTGGCCTGCTCAGTGATGGCCGCTACATCGTCGCACACAACGTTTCGAGCCATCTTTCGCCTGCAGGCGTCGAGACGCTGATCAAGAACACGGCGACGGATGACGGGCGCGAGACGCATATCTCGCTGCCGCAGGATCCTGGCCAAGCCGGTAAGTCACAAGTCCAAAACCTGTCCAAACTCCTGTCAGGTTATGTCGCTCGGGCGACGCCGGAATCCGGTGACAAGGTCACGCGCTTCAGCCCGTTCTCAGCGCAGGCCGAGGCCGGGAATGTCCTCGTCCTTCGCGGGCCATGGAACGAGCGCTGGTTCTCAGCGCTGGAGGGCTTCCCCGAGGCGGCGCACGACGACGATGCGGACAGCACCAGCAGGGCGTTCAACGCGCTGCTCGACCGCTCGCGCTTCACGCTGGCGAATGTGAGTTGATGCATGGCCCTGACGTCCGACACGCTCGTGAACTTGATGTCCGGGCTGGGGACCGTCAGGGACAAGTCGACCGGCAGCGTGTTCACGCTTCCGCTGCTCGACAAGCCGCAGATCGACAATGCCTACCGCGGCGATTGGATCGCCCGCAAGATCGTGGATATCCCGGCCTTTGACGAGACGCGGGAATGGCGCGACTGGCAGGCTAAGAAGGGCCAGATCGAGAAGATCGAGGCTGAGGAGGCCCGGCTCGGCGTCCAGATGAAGGTGGCGCGGGCGCGCAAGCTCTCGCGGCTCTATGGTGGCTCGGCACTATTCATCGGCACCGGTGAAGCCGATCCGACGACGCCGCTGAACGTCAACGCTATCAAGCTCGGCGGCCTGAAATACCTGCACGTCTTCAGCCGACACGAGATGATCGCCGGCGAGCTCGAGCAGGATCCGCTTTCGCCCTTCTATGGGGAGCCGAAGAAATACACGCTGGCCGGCGACGGCCGGATGGTCGACATCCACCCCTCGCGGGTAGTGCGCTTCATCGGCGCCGAATTGCCCGATCGCGTCCTGGCCTATGACGGCTGGGGCGATACGGTCCTGCAGTCGGTCTATGATGCGGTGCTTCAGGCCGGCAGCGCGGCCGCGGCCATTTCCGCCATGCTCCAGGAAGCGAAGGTGGACGTCATCAAGGTTCCGGGGTTCATGGAGAACCTCGCGACCGAGGAATATCGAAGCCGCATCCTTCAGCGCTATTCGCTGGCGAACACCGGCAAGTCGATTACCAACACGCTGATGCTGGACGGTGACGAGGAGTGGTCGTCGAAACAGATCAGCTTCGCCACCCTGCCGGAGGTACTCAACGCCTACCTGCAGATCGCCTCGGGGGCCGCGGACATCCCGGCCACGCGCATGCTGAGCCAGTCGCCCGGCGGGTTGCAGTCCAGTGGTGATAGCGACATCCGCAACTTCTATGACCGGATTTCGGCCGGCCAGAACCTCGAACTGCGGCCGGCCTTGGTTCGCCTCGACGAGGTCCTGATCCGTTCCGCCCTCGGCACGCGCCCGGCAGATGCCCATTACACCTGGGCCCCGCTCTGGCAGGCCTCGGAGACCGAGAAGGCCGATATCCTTCAGAAGAAGGCCAAGGCGATCAAGGACCTTGCGGACACCGGGCTTATCCCGGACCCGGCCTTCGCCCGCGGCGTGCAGAACATGTTCGTCGAGGACGGGACGTTCCCCGGGCTCGATGCGGCGCTGGAAGAGTTCGGCGACGAGCCTGAGGACAAGGATGCGGAGGCCGAGGCGGCTCGCCTCAACGCTCAGCAGCAGGCCGGGACCGAATGAACGTCCAGGCATGGATGCGCGAGGCGCGGACGACGAAGCGAAAGCGCGCCGTCCTGCGCCCGATCTCGGCGACGGTCGCGTTCCAGGCCGCGCTGCTGGCGCCGACGAACCGGCTTTTGAAGCGTATGGCCGAGCAGGTGGCGCAGGATGTGTTGCCGGCCGCGATCTCGGCCAAGGCCCAGATGATGCGCGACGACCTGAACTGGTTCGAGCGCGCCATGCGGGCACTGCGGGATTTCGCCGACGGCTTCGTCGAGGGGTTGCGCTCAGAGTGGCGCGATGCCTTCGACACCGAGGAGGAGCGGAACAAGCGCCGGTTCAACGAGGCGGTGCGCTCGGCGATCGGAATCGACCTTGGCGCTGTCATCCAGGCTGAAGGCATCGGCAACACGATCGACGCGGCGGTTCTCGCCAACGTGTCGCGTGTCCGAGGCCTGTCACAGGATGTCGCCAACCGCCTCGCATCCAAGCTGCTTGACGCTCTGACCCGCGGCCTGAGCAACCGCGATATTGAGCGGATCCTCATCGACGAGTTCGGGATGGCTCGTCGGCGGGCCAAATTCATAGCTCGCGATCAAGCTGCCAGCTTCAATGGCGATCTGAACGAAATCCGACAAACTGCCATGGGCGTGGTCGAGTACGAGTGGTCGACGTCGCTTGATGAGCGCGTGACCGGAAACCCGGACGGTATTTACCCCAACGCGCGGCCATCCCACTGGGATCGACAAGGCAAACGGTTCCGTTGGAACAAGCCCCCCGAAGGCGGGCACCCTGGGCAAAGACCCGGCTGCCGCTGCACGGCGCGCGCGGTCATCGAGTTCTGATCCACACGTCTGTGACCAGCTTGATTAAGTCCAGGGCCAGGCGCAGCCAGCGGTAAAGCGTCATCGCGATCTCCAATGGTTCATCGTTCGAACCATGGGCAGCAGATGGTTGCCGCCACCAACTCAGCGGAACGCCATGCTTTTCACCGACAGGATCACCTTGGACGGCTCGCGCCGGACCGGGGACGGCTACCTTGCGGCGAATGCCCGGGTCGCCCGCACCGGGATCCAGACCTATCTCGGTCGCGAGGTCGGCAAGCCCGACATGGCGACGGTGAAGGTGTTCCGGCCCGAGTCGGAGGTCTTCCACACCGACGCGCTGCGCTCTTTCGCGCATCGCCCGGTCACGAACGACCATCCACCCGAAGCGGTCAGCGCCCGCAACTGGAAGCAGCACAGCGTCGGCATGACGGGCGACGAGATCGCCCGGGACGGCACGTTTGTCCGCGTCCCCATGGTCGTCATGGACCAGACCGCGATCGACGATGTCGAGGCTGGCAAGGTCGAGCTCTCCATGGGCTACGCCTGCGATCTCGACTGGACGCCAGGCACCACACCCGAAGGCGAGGCCTATGACGCTCGCCAGACCAACATCCGAGGCAATCACCTCGCGATCGTCGCCGCCGGCCGCGCCGGTCCCCAATGCCGCATCGGCGACAGCTGGGCGGATATCCCTCCTGTGAAGGACCCTCACATGACCCTGAAGACGGTTACCGTCGATGGCATCCCGATCGAAGTGACCGATCAGGGCGCCACCGTGATCACCACGCTGCTCGGGCGCATCTCCGATGCGAAGACGGCGAATGACACGCTGGTTCGCGATCATGCGGCCGCGATCGCTGCCAAGGACGGCGAACTCGCCAAGAAGGACGCTGAGATCGACGCCCTCAAGGGCAAGATCGTCGACGGCGCCGCGCTCGACGCGCTGGTTCAAGCCCGCGGCGACCTGATCGCGAAGGCCAAGGCCATCGCCCCGGACGTGACTACCGACGGCAAGTCCGATTCCGAGATCCGGCGCGCGGTCGTGGTCGCGAAGCGCGGCGAGGCCACCGTCGCTGACAAGTCCGCGGCCTATGTCGATGCCGCTTTCGACATCCTCGCCGAGGACGCCAAGCCCGGCGACCCGGTCCGCAACGTCGTGCGGGATGGCATCAAGCAGGTCGACCAGAAGCCGATCGAGACCGCTCACGCGGCCTACGTCACCTCCCTCCAGGATGCCTGGAAGGGTACGCAGAAGGGAGCCGCATAAATGCCCACGATCCAGAGCACTTATTCCGCGCAGCACGCGCGCTGGTACGAGGGCATGGTCCTCAACCAGGAGCCGTCCACCATCGTCACCCGTGTGGCGGAAGACGCTGAAGGCATCGGCTTCGGCAAGGTCTGCGTGCAGGGCACCGCCGACAATCAGGTCGTCGATTCCGAGGCGACCGTGAAGTTCTGCGGTATCGCAATCGCGGACGCGGGCCAACCCGGTGACACCTATGCCCAGTACGCCAATGTCGCCGTGATGAAGAAGGGCGTCGTGGTCGTCCAGGCCTCCGTGGCCGTGGCCGTCGGCGATGCCGTCTACTACGTCCCAGCGACCGGCGTTCTGACGAACTCCGCTTCCGGAAACACCCTCATCGCGGGCGCTCAGTGGGACACCAGCACCTCCGGTGCCGGCCTCGCCGCGCTGCGCCTCAACACGCCGTAAGGAGCGCCCCGATGGATATTTTCACGCGAGACGCCCAGCAGCGCTCCATGAACTTCCTGATCTCGCAGCAGACGGTCATCGAGCCGACCGTCTACCAGATCCGATATCAGGAGATTCAGTACTCTGATCTGATCCCGGTCGATACGTCGGCCCCAGAGTGGATCAGCTCCGTCACCTACTTCTCCATGGACGGTGTCGGTCAGGCACAGTGGTTCTCGGGCAAGGCTCACGACATGCCGAATGTCGATCTGAGCCGCGAGAAGTTCGAGACCGGGGTCCACATGGCCGGTATCGGATACGGCTACGATCTCGAAGAGCTCGGCAAGGCTCAGCTCCTCGGCATGAACCTGACCGCGGACAAGGCGACGCTAGCTCGCCGGGTCTCGGAGGAGAAGGTCGACGCAGTCGCCTTCGCTGGCGATGCCGCAAAGGGCTTCACTGGGCTGGTCAATTCCTCGACGCCGACCGCTACCACGGCGCCGGCCGACGGTACTGGATCGGCGACCACCTTCGTCAGCAAGACGCCGGACCAGATCCTGCGCGATATCAATGGCCAGCTTACCGGCATCTTCACCGGCACGCTGGGCGCGGAAATGGCCGACACGCTCGTGCTCCCGTATTCGGTGCTGCTCGATCTTTCGACGCGCCGGATCGATACGGTCAACCAGACCACGATTCTGGAATGGATCGAGCGCAATAACATCTACACCCGCACGACCAATCAGCCCCTGACGATCCGCGGCGTGTTCGGCTACCTCGACACCGCTGGCGCCTCTTCCACGAAGCGAATGGTCGCGTATCGGCGGTCGCCGGAGGTCCTCAAGTTCCATATGCCAATGCCGTTTCGGTTCTTCCCTGCTTGGCAGACCGGGCCGATGCGGTTCGACGTCCCCGGCGCCTTCCGTCTCGGTGGCGTCGATATCAAGCGCCCGAAGTCGGTGCGCTATCTCGACGGCATCTGAGGAGCATCCAGACATGCTGACCATCACCAACACCCAGAAAGGCCCGCGCGGCGTCAATACCGTCTCGGGTCCTGTGCTTCTCGATCCCAAACAGACTATCGAGGTCGAGGTTTACGAGCGCGAGAAGCAGCACATCGATGCAACCGGCTGGTTCGATGTCGACGGCTCCTACGCCGAGAATCCAGCCTTGGTGACCGCTGCTGCGGCGCCGATCTCTTCGGGCGAGGATGTCAACGCGGCTCGTATCGCGCAGCTCACCGAGCAGGTCTCGCTCCTGACTGGCGCGCTCTCCGCTGCGATGTCTCGTGGCGCGCCGCCCGAGACCAAGGCGTCGGAGCCGGCCGGCCTGATCGCCAAGCACGCTGGCGGCGGCTCCTGGTTCGTCTACGACGGCGACGAGAAGCTCGGTGAGGCGATGACCAAGGAAGATGCCGAGGCTTTCAACAAGCTCTCGGATGCCGACAAGGCCGCCTTGGTCAAGAAGGGCTGAGCCATGCCCCACGCCCCGCTCTTCACGGTCGCCAATGCCGGGAAAGAGCCGCGCTTCGCCGAGATCGGCAAGCGCGGCGACCCGGACTATCTGCGCGAGCCGATCGATACCGGCCTCGCCAAGGCGCTGCCGATCAGCGAGGAGCAGGCTATCGCTCTCGCTGGCCAGGGCTTCAAGGTCACCGGCCCGGACGGCAAGACCGTCTCGGGCAAGAAGGCGAAGGCCGACTGATGCCCTACACCACGCCGACGGTCGATCAGTTCCGGGTCAAGTTCCCGACCTTTTCGGGCGTCGGCAATCCCACGATTCAGGCTGCGATCGACGAGGCTTCGGCTTCGGTCGACCAGTCATGGATCGAGGCGGACTATCCGCCGGCCATCCTGTACCTCGCGGCGCACATCATGGCCGCAGACGGCGTGCTTTATGATGGCCTTGGCGCCGCGGGCGGCATGATCGCCGCCGGCCAGGTTTCCGAGGCCAAGGTTGGCGACGCCATGGTGAAACTCGGCGGCGCCAGTGGCGGCGCGGGCGGCGGCGGTTCCGCCTCGGGCTATGCCTCGACGCCCTACGGCCAGCGCTATCTCAGCCTCCTTCGCCGCAACCAGCCCGCCATCGCCTTGGTATGATCCATGGTCACCATCCGGACGAAGGTGACGCTGCGCCGGCGCGGCAACCTGGCCAATCATCTCGCCAAGATCGAGAAGGGCGTTCAGGGCCCGAAGGCGGTCAAGGTCGGCTTCCCGAAGGGGAAGGCTGACGCGGACGTCGTCTCGGTCGCGATCTGGAACCATTTCGGGACGTCGCGCGGCATCCCGTCGCGTCCCTTCATTACGATCGCCATGTTCAAGAACCGCCGGGAAATCCGGGCGGCGCTGCGCAAGATCGCCAAGAACACCGTCGATACCGGCGCCCCGATCGCGGCGCAGTTGCCCAAGCTCGGCACGTTTGGCGCCGGCAAGATCCAGGACCAGATCGCTGCCAACACCCCGCCGCCGAACGCTCCGTCCACGATCAGGCAGAAGGGTTCGTCCCGGACGCTGATCGATACCGGCCGGATGCGGCAGAGCGTGACCTGGGAGGTCGACAAGTGAGCCTGTTCGGATTGGCCGGGCTCGCGGTCGACATGGCGGCCACGCCGCACACCCTGCGGACGTTTCCCGCCGGCGCCTGGGTCGAGGGCGAATGGATCACGGGCGAGCCGGTCGAGACACCGATCCGCGCTGTGATGCAGGCGCCTTCAGCCAACGACATGCGCGATGTGCCGGAAGGCCAGCGCACCGAGGCGTGGGTGACGATCTGGTCGCGCTCACCGCTCAACACCTCCGACGAGGACGACCAGCAGGGCGCCGACGAGGTCATCAACTGCCGCGGCGAAGCCTATCGCGTCGTGCGGGTCCAGCAGCGCACCGAGGGCGGCTTCTACAGGGCGATTGCGAGGCTCATCCGACATGATCGAGGACGCAGCGTACCGGTCGCTCCGGAGCTACCTGAAGCGGATTGACGACAACGCCTCGCTGATCACCCCGAGCCGGGAAAAGCTCACCGACATCATCCGGGACAATCAGGGCGGCCCGCGGCCTGGCGGCCCCTATGTCATGATCCAGTTCCTGACGGATCGCGACACCGGCGAGATCGACGGCGAGTGCTACGAGGACCGGATGATCGGCGGTGAAGATCGCGTCGTTCTCTCCAAGCACCGCGGCGTCGAGCTGCTCTTCCGCCTGCATGTCTACGCCCCGCGCCCGCTGAATTACACCACGCTCCTGGCCGCTGGCCTGCGCAGTGGCGAGGCCTCGGTCTGGATGGCGCCCTTCGTCGTCCGCGACGTCGGCGAAGCCACCCGCGCCCCGGAAATGATCCAGCAGACACCAGAGGGTCGGGCGCAGTTCGACGTCACCCTCGGCGCCATCGCCACCGAACAACTGCTCGTCGACGTGATCGAGACGGGCGAGGTCATCACCGAAGGGCAGGGCGGTTCAACCGTCACCCGCTCGATCACCTTTCAGAAACCCTGAGGAGCCCGCGTATGACGCGCTTGCCCTATTCCCGCGTCGTCGACGTCTCGCTGACGCGGCAGGATCGCTTCGCCGTCGCAACCGGCTTCTCGGTCGCGCTGATCGTCCAGTCGGCGACGGTGGCGGGCGTCCTCGACGCGACGCATCGGACCAAGATCTATGCTGACATGACCGAGGTCGGCGCGGATTTCATCGTGACCGATGCTGCCTACAAGGCCGCGCAGGCGATGTTCGCGCAGAACCCGCGCCCGCGTCAGATCAAGATCGGCTATCGCAACCCGGCCAACTCCATCACCTCCGAGCTCGACGCGATCTATGCGGCCGATCCGGACTTCTACTGGATCGGGTTCACCGCCGAGATCCGCGACACCATCAACCAGCAACTCGCCGCCGATTGGGCCGAGACGAAGCCGGTCCTGATGGGCTTGGATTCGAACGACACCTCGACCGAGGCCGCTGCGGCCGAGCCGGACAAGACCTCGACCGTCACGATCTCGATCGCGAGCCCGGGCGTCGTGACCTGGACCGGCCACACGCTGCAGAACGGCAATCAGGTCATCCTGACGACTTCGGGCGCTCTGCCGACCGGGCTGACCGCCGGCACGCCCTATTACGTTGTCAACCAGGCCACGAACACCTTCCAGCTTTCGGCCACCCTCGGCGGCTCGGCAATCACGACCACCGGCACGCAGAGCGGCACCCACACCGCCACGTCGCCGCAGTTCGGCGGCTCGGTCGCGGAATACATCAAGTCGAAGGGCTATGACCGCTCCTTCGTCTTCTACCACACCGACACGGCGCTTTACGGTGCGTTGGCGCTGCTCGCCTATTGCGCGACGCGCGATCTGGACCGGGGCAACCTGCAGGCTGCCCAGCGCGGCGATATCAACTCGGGCAACGCCTATACGGCCAAGTTCAAGAAGCTGGCCGGCATCTCGGTCCTGAACAAGGGCTCGGCGGTCGTCCAGGCCATCACCGGCTTCGTGCCTGGCATCGGTCTGGATCCGGCGCAGGGCCATTTCGCCAACACCTATGTCGACATCGGCGGCCTGCCGATGGTCGTCGAGGGCTCGGTCGCGTCCGGCGCCTTCATCGACGAGATCCATGCGTCGGACTGGATCGTCGCCCGCATGCGCGAGGCGCTGCTCTCGACGCTGGCCAACAATGCTCGGGTGCCGTTCACCAACGTCGGCGTCGCCATGCTCACCAACACCGTCGACAGCGTGATGCGTCGCGCGGTGGCCGCCGGCATCGTCGCTGCGGAGTTCGGGGACGACGATACCGATGTGCTGCCTGAATACGACATCAGCGTCGATCGGGTGGAGAATATCCCCCCTGCGCAGCGTCGCCAGCGCATCGCCCCCGACATCAACGTCAATTTCCGCTACGCCGGCGCGATCCACTACGCCTCGGCCTCGATCACGCTTCGGTTCTGAAGGGAGCCTGACCCATGGCCGTAGATTGCAAGCCGCTGACCATCTACGCGAAGGACATGGTGTCCTTTACGGTCGACGACCGCGAGGTGATCGGCCTCTGGGAAGGCGACGACGCCATTACCATCGAGCGCCAGACCGACCTCGGAACGCCGATGACCGGCGCCGACGGCTCGACGATCGTGTCGTTCACCTCCGATCAGAGCGCGCTGCTCACCGTGAAGCTCCAGGCCAATTCCGCGGCCAACTCCTATTTCGAGAAGTGGGTGAAGGCTCGGCGCATGGGCTCGACCCGGCTCCTGCGCGTCGCTGTGCGCGACACCGCGACCGGCGAGGGCGGCGGCTGCACGTCGGCGGTCATCATCAAGGAACCGTCGAAGAGCTGGGGCGGAACCGCCACCGAGCGCGAATGGCAGATTTTCTGCAATTGTTGGCAGGAGAACGACATCATCTACAACCCGGCCGCCTAAGCTTTCGGTGATAGGCGGGCCATCAGCTCGTCCGGCGCGGGAATGGGGATCGGGCTGGCCGCCTGCAGATGCTGCGGCGCTATCCCCGCCTTCAGCGCCAGCGCCTGCAGGATGACGGTCTGGATCGTCACCATCTCTCGGAGCTGCGAGACCTCCTGCTGAAGTCGGTCGAAGCGTTCGGCTGTTTCCTTATCCATGCCGCATCGAAGCGCATGGGCCGGCCGCCCGCAACGGGATTTTCGGAGCCCGCGTCCCATGCCCGCCGATTGCCCCAGATGCCACCGCGCTCGCGAGAAGACGGCTGAATCCGCGAAGGCTCTGGTCGCTGGCCGGTTCGTCGCTGCCGCTCGCGCCGCTCGTTCGGCCGCCGAGGAGGTGGCCGCCAAGATTTCCGAAAGCGAGCGCATCCGCGCCATAACCCGTAGGAAGCCTCATGGCTGAGAAGAAGATCGGCGGCCGAACAGTCCGCTACGACCGGCTGCCGGGAGACCAGGCACTCGACCTCATGCTCCGATTGCTCCAGTTGCTCGGCGAAGGGGACACGCTCCTCGAGGCAGTTCTCACGGCTGACGAAGGCGAAAGCGACAAACTCGCGATCGTCGGTCTGCTGAAGTTCGCCAAGAACATGAACGTTCCCGAGGTGAAAGGCTTCATCCTGGAGATGGTCGGCCACTGCATGGTCGATGGCGTCGAGCCCACGCCCGGAATGATGGACCTGCAGGAGATCATCCAGACCGCGCAGTTCGCCATCAAGACGGAGTTCGGCGGTTTTTTCGCCGACGGCGCGGGCTCGGTCCTCCTGAAGGCGGCCAAGGCGTAAGCCTATCGGCTTCGCAAGTTCGCGCCGTCGCGCCCAATCTCGAAGGCAGGGCCTGGCTGTTCAGGCCGATCATGGCCGACCCACCGCTCTGCACCTTGGTCGATATCAAAACCCGGCTCACGATCGACGACATCGCCGACCTGCATGAGGTGCTCGACCTGAAGGAGCATCTCGCGGCGAAGTCGGCGGAGCAGATGGGACGGCCGGGCCGATAATCCCCTTTCCGAATCTCCGCCACCGCCGCATCGTGCTCGAAAAGGGAGGCATCGATGCGCGCGATCTTGATCGTAGGGACCATAGTGCTCGCATGCCCGGCGCTCGCTCAGAGCAGCGTGGCGGTAGATGCCGTCGCCAACATCACCGCGGCCGCCCCGTATTGCAGCTTCGAGATCGAGCGCGACGCGGTCGAGCAGTTCCTGAAGGAGCGCGGCGTTTCTCGATCCAACGCTGCTGATGCCGCGGCGCTTGAGAAGGCGTTCGACCGAGCCGGCAAGAGCTGGAGCGTCGCGGGCTCGGTTCGGACCCACGGAAACGGGCAGGCAGATCTCGAAGCCCGGTGCGCGCAGATTATTGGCGCGTACGGAGCAACTGGCACGATCCGTCCGGGCCTCCTGAAGAAATAGCGCCGCCGCACACCGCGACTGGCACAGCCGCGAGAGCATCATGATCGTTGAAGAACTCTTCAGCGTAATCGGCTTCAAGGTCGAAGGCGTGCAGAAGCTGCGCGCCGCGGTCAAAGAATGGGCCAAGGCAGAGAAGGCGACGAAGGCTTCGACCAAGGCCATCATCGCAACCAACAAGAGCACGGTTGCCGCCGCCGCCGGCGCTTCACGGCTCGGGACGGCTCTTCGCACCATCCTTGCCGTTTTCGCTCGCCTGATTGTGGTGGGTGCCGGCGTTGCCGCCGGCATTGCGGCCGTGGGTGTTGCCTTCGCGGTTGCCGGCGTGCGCGCTGCGAAAGCGCGCCGTGAGATGGCGCTCACCGCCAAGGAGTTCGGGACGACCTCGCAGAACAGCGAGACGCTGACCAACATCTACAAGGGCCTCGGCCTGGGCGACGACGCTGGCGAGCAGGCCAAGAAGTCGATCGAGGCGATGTCCGAGATCACCAAGGCGATCAAGAAAGGCGGCGAGGAAGCAGACGAGGCCCGCAAAAAGCTGAAGGGCTTCGGCGTAGACGCCAGCCTCGCCATCGGCGCCGATGGCACGATGCGGGATTCCTCCGCGCTCGCGCTGGATGTTATCGAGGCCTACAAGCGCGTTTCAGCGGGCGCGAAGGCCCTCCGCGACCAGCAGAAGAGCGCGCCGAAGGGCAAGCAGAAGGCGCTGGGCGCCAAGGCGCTGAAGGAAGAGCGCCGCGCCGATCAGTTTGCCGAGGATGCGGGCATCACCGGACGGCTGCGCGTGTTGATCGACGAGAAGTCGATGCCCGAGCTGCGGGCGATATACGAGAAGATCGCGTCGCTTTTCCCGACAATGTCCAGCGGGCAGGAGGGGGAGCGGGCGCGGCTCGCCAAGCAAGCGCAAGAAGCTGGCCTGAAGCTCGACGCGGCCCTCGATGGTCTGACCTCTCGATTTTCCGACCTCGGCGTGGCCATCGGAAACGATGTCCTGCCCGCAGTGAACTCGCTGCTCGACAAGATCATCGGCTTCGGAAAGGCCACCGGCCTGATCAAGGAGACGACGAAGGAGAAGCGCGACCGCGAGAGCTACGAGGCGGCCAGCAAGCGCGCCGAGGGGAGGCGTGCGGAGCGCCTGACGACCGAAGACCTCCAGTCCCAAGCCGACGCCTCCCAGAAGCGTTTCGAGGAGAGCATCAAGAACCGTGCGGAGCGGATGAAGCAGATCCGCCAGCAGCTCTCGCCGGAGGCTTCTACGGCCAAGATGGTGGGCACGGCGCAGGCGAGTACCGACAATCGGAAATACGAGAACATCGGCAACGACCAGCGGACGATCTCGCCCAATGTCACGGTCAACGCGACCGGCCTCGACGCCGTCGCCTCGGCCGTCAAGAACGCCGTCCTCGGCGCCATCTCGACCAAGGGCGCCAACACCTCTACCGGAGCGCTGACCGCGCCATGACCTGCATTCTCGTCAGCCGCTCGATCGGCGGCGTCTTCGTCGATGTCGTGATCTCGGAAGAGCACGAGTCCGAGATGGAGATCGCCGAGCATCCGGTCGAGAAGGGCGCCAAGATCAGCGATCACGCCTGGCGTCTCCCGGCAAAGGTGACGCTGGAATCGGCCATTGCCGGCGAGCGCGCGGTCGCGTCTTTCCAGCAACTGCTCGACGTCCAAGCCGCCGCAGAACCCTTCAGCCTCGTCACGGGTCTGAAGGTCTACCAGAACATGCTGATCAAGCGCCTGAGCGCCACGCGGGACAAGGAAAACGCACGGGTCCTGAAGTTCGAGGCCGAGCTGCAGGAAGTGATCATCGTCAGCACCGAGAGCAGCGGCGGGTCGAGCTCGGCCGACAAGGCTCAAGGAACGACCAAGCGGGGCCAGGTCGCCGCGCGCACGACCGACAGCATTCCGAACCGGACGGACAAGGTCCTGAGCGACGCAATCGCCGTCGATTGAGCCATGGCATATCGCGAGATCACCATCATCGACGCGCCGTCGCAGGCGTTCACGACGACGCTCGCCGGCAAGCGCTGCGACTTCGTCGTCAACTATTCGACCTGGGCGGATCGGTGGTCGTTCGATCTCGATGTCGATGGCGTGCGGGTTCTCTCCGGCCGCAAGATCGTCCTGGGTGTCGACCTGCTGCAGCCTTTCGGCTTGGGCATTGGCAGCCTGATCGCGGCGCCGTGGGGCGACGACGAGGCCGAGCCTGGGCGCACCGAACTGCCCTCGGGTCGCGTGCGCCTGTTCCACTACGATCCCGCCGAGGTCGCGGCGTGAGCGTGCGACAATGGTGGCGTATCGTCGAGGTCACGGTCTCCGGAAAGGCCGGCACGCTGACCGTCCGCGACCTCAAGATCGATTTCGAGGTCTCCAAGGGTATCGGGTCGAAGCAGAACACCGCGACCATCTCGATCTGGAACCTGACCGCCAGCCACCGCAAGCAGCTCGGCGAAGAGTTCGACAAGATCGAGCTAAAGGTCGGTTACAAGGCTGGCCCGCTCTCGACGATCTTCAAGGGCAATATCCGCGACGTCACCCACACCAAGGAGACCGCAGACGTCAAATCGGCGATGGAGTGCGGCGACGGCGACGAGGCGTTCAGCAAGGGCGCCGTGTCGAAGACCTTCCCGTCCGGCACGAAGCCCAAGGAGATCGTCGACTATCTGGCCGGCGAGATGCCAGGCGCCACAAAGGGCGAGATGAAGGGAATCGACGATCTCCCAGCCTATAAGCGGCCGGTGACCCTGTTCGGCTGGTCCTGGTCGGAAATGGACAAGATCGGCCGTGAGCATGGCTTCTACTGGTCGATCCAGAACGGTCAGGTCGAGGCAGTGAAGAACGATCAGGTGCTCCAGGGCACCACGGTTCTGTCCAGCGAAACCGGCATGCTGTCGATCCCTGAGATCACCGACAAGGGCGTGAAGATCAAGGCGCTCCTCAATGCCGACATCGCGCCCGGCCGGCAGATCGACGTGCGCTCCGACTTCCTCGATGAGGACAGCGGCCGCGACAAGCGCAAGACCGATCAGGGCGGCGGCATCTTCCGGGTGTCCGACGTGACGTTCTCCGGGTCGACGCGCAGCGAGGAATACTATGTCGAGGCCGAGGCGAGCCGCGTCGAGGGCGGGAAGGTCGTGAAGTAATGGCCGGGCATCAGGGCACTTCCACGCGCCGAAGTCCGGTCGAGGGCCTTTTCGCCGCGACCGAGGCCGAGCGCCGGGAGATCAACACGACGCTGGACGGCACCATCGTATCCTATGACCGGGCCACCCAGCGCGCCACGATCCAACCGAAGCTCGAGCGCAAGTTCGGCGACAAGACGCTGAAGGCACCGCCGCTGCAGGAGATCAAGGTCGTCCAGCAGAACGGCGGCGGGTTCGGCGTCCACGTCGACCTCAAGGCCGGCGATCCAGTCACGGTCCACTTCCGCCAGCGCAGCGTCGACAAGAGCCAGACCGACGGCTCGGACACGAACGGCGCGCCTGGCCGTATGCATGATCTCTCCGACGCCATCGCCTATCCGGGCGGTGGCGAGGACTCGAAGGTCATGACGAACATGCCGGCCGGGGGGGCGCACTTTGGCGCCTCGGACGGCAAGAAGGGCATGCAGACCCGCGCCGATGGGTCGACGGCGATCGTTGGCGGGCCCAGCGGAAGTGACAAGTTCAAGGTCGGGCCAACCGGCAAGATCGACATGGTGAGCGAGAGCGGCGACAGCCTCCTCGATATCGTCAAGGCAGCCCTCGTGCTGATCCGTGATCACCTCAACTCCGGCGCGCCTGTAGACTCGGCGACGCAGGTGGCCGCGAACCAACTGATTGCCAAGATCGATGGGATGAAAGCTTGATGGTCGACTTCGTCGGGCTCTCGATCCAGCCGCACAACGACCTACGCGTCGATGCGACTGGCTCGCCGGTGCTGGTCTATGATGCGGAGGCGATTGGGGAGCACATCCGCCAGCGTCTCATGTTCTGGCGCGGCGAATGGTTCCTGAACCAGGATGCCGGCGTGGAGTGGACGAAATACGTCCTGGGCCGGCCGCCTGCCGAACTCCCGCTGGCCGAGAGCATCATCAAGGCCGAGATCGCGGCAACCCCCGGCGTCTCGGAAATCCTCGAGTTCAGCGCGGTCTATGACCGTGCCTCGCGCGGCCTGCGCATCGAGCGCTGCCAGGTCGCAACCGTCTTCGACGACATCGTCGACATCCAGTTCTAGAGGTTCCGATGGCCTATGGCGTCGACCCGAGCGGCTTCGTTCTGAAGCGGCTGCCGGAGATCCTTGCCGAGATCGAGGCGGCGAACGTCGCGACCTTCGGGCCGGGCGTGATCCAGACCGATCAGTCACCGCTCGGGCAGTTGAACGGACTGCATGCCGACATCGCGGCCTCAGTCTGGGAGCTCGCCCTCTCCGTTTATCAGGCACTCGATCCTGACCAAGCCGAAGGGGTGAACCTCGACCGCATCGCCAAGCTGCGGCTGCTCACCCGCGCCCCGGGCGAGAGCGACATCGACTTCCGAAATGCGATCACGAATGCCGGCCGTGCCCGCATCGACATGAGCGACCTGTCTCAGGCGCTTTTCGGCGATCTCGGGCGTCACCTGGGTCCAGACCTATGTGAACGAAGGCGATGTGGCCGATGCGGATGGCATCAGCGCTCACAGCGTCGCCGTCGCCATCATCGGCGGTGATGACGACGAGATCGCCAAGACCGTCCGCGCCTATGTGGTTCCCGGCATCGGGACGTATGGCAATACGACCCTGGAGACGACGATCGAAGGCTTCTGCCGCTCGATCCGCATCGTCCGCCCGGTCGAGGTGCCGATCACGCTACAGATCGACGCGTTGGCGCAGCCCGATCGTGCCGGGTGCCCGCCGCCGTCGGCGCTCGCCATCGCCGCGGGTCTCGCAGATTCCCTGACGGGCGCGAGCCGCCCCCGCAACGGGCAGGACGTGACCGAGCACCTGATCCGGCAGGCTGTCGAGAGCCGCTATCCCAATGTCGAGGTGGTTGAGGTGCGCGCCGGCGTGACGCCAGCGACGCCGGTCACCATCCCGCCGTCGATCGCGCTGAACTTCTTCCAGATCATGGGCATTTCGGCCGATCGCATCTCGGTGACCGCGCTGTGACGGAGCGTGTCTGTCCAGTCCAAGGCGAGCTCGTCGAGGAGGAGCTCAACAAGGTCGCCACGGAATACCGCGAGGCGACCAAGTTTCTCGGCCTCATCCGAGCGCTGCTCTCGCAGCCTGAAGACGCCGCGATCAAGCTTTGTGCGGTCCCCAGCTTCTTCGACATCGACACCGCAGTCGGTGACCAGTTGACCATCCTCGGCAAGCAGCTCGGGTTTCAACGCTGCCACTGCATCTGCGACGCGCCGAAGGTTTTCGGCTTCAAATGCGGCCCCTTCGCCTCATCCGACCGGATCGCAGGCTTCTGCGAACCAGGGTCGACCTGGGCCGGGTGCCCGCCGTTGGGCGCCAGCGAGGTCTGCATCACGGACGACGAAGTGTTCCGCGGCTTCGTGAAGGCTCGGCGCTATCAGGTGCTCGGCCTCTACGACATTGCCTCGCTGCAGTCGGCTGCCCGGCATCTATGGGGCAACGCCGCGTCAGTCATCTCCAGCCGCGTCGGAAGAGTGACGCTGGCGCCAGGTCGTGTGCTCTCTGATTTTGAGATGGCGCTAGTGCCCGTCGCCTTCCGGGTTCTCCCGATCGCGCCCGGCATCAAAGGCTCCGTGCATTACGGCACCGGCCCGATATTCGGCTTCGGGGAAGGGTGGGGCGGATTCTGCGAGAGCGCGGAATTCATCTGCCCGTCCGATCCCCACACCTACACCTGCGTCTGATCTGAGGAGCCTTCATGGCCACCACAAACTTGCCCTTTGCGGCGAGCGCGACGAAGCGCGCGCCGGACGCAGACGAACTCGCGAACGGCTATGGCTGTGGTGATGCTGACCTGCAGCTATTCGATTGGCTGGCGTGGTGGTTGACCGGACAGCTCGCCGGGGCGATCGATGCCGGCGGTCAGACAGTCGATGACACCGATCTGCTGCGCCTCGCTAAGGTGATCCAGTCGGGCAAATCTACCTATGCCGCTGCAACCGGCTCCGCCAATGCTTGGACCGTCGCGCCGACCCTCGCGGTTCCTGCATACGCCGCTGGCCGTGTCTTGAACATCATCGCGCCGGCGACGAACACCTCGACGACCGTCAACATGAATGTCTCGGGTCTCGGCAATCGTCGGATCAAGAAGGCGGACGGCACGGACCCCGCGATTGGGGATCTGATCAGCGGGCGGGTTTATGCGACGATCGACGACGGAACCAACATCCGGGTTCTAACCACGCTCCCGAGCGAGTTCAGCCTCACGCTTGCGGCCAGTCACGGCTCGACCGGCTATCAGCAGCTTGTCGGCGGGCTCTACCTCCAATGGGGTCTCGTCGATCCCGTCGCAGCAGCCGCGCTGACAGCGGTGACCTTCCCGATCGCCTTCCCGACGGCGGCCTATCAGGTCGTCATCACCGATCGCTCGGACGTCGTCGGCAATACCGACCAGGTCAGCGTCCGCACCACCGGGTTCCCACCGGGTTCACCATCGTGAACGACGAGAGCCCAACATCTGTCTCTTGGCTCGCCATCGGAAAGTGACGCGATGACCTATTTCGCAGCCTACGACCAGAGCGGCCGGGTGACCGGCTATTACCCCGAGGATCGCGAGCCGGAAGGCGACTTCCTGACGCTGACCGATGAGGAATGGCAGGCTGCGATCGTCCTGACCGACGCCCATGTCGAGAATGGCGCGATCGTATCAAGGCCGCCCTCCATCGACCTCGCCGCCTATGCAGCGCAGGCGCGTTTCCGAAAGGAAAGCGGTGGCATCTCCTTATCCGGCCAAGCGGTCGCGACCGATCGGGAGAGTCAGGCGCTGATCTCGGGTGCCTTCGCGCTCGTCCAGCAGCAGCCGGAGACAACGATCCGCTTCAAGACACCTTCGGGCTTCGTCACGCTGAACTCGACACAGATGTCGGCGATCGCCATCGCCGTGGCCGAGCACGTCCAGGCCTGCTTTGCCCTCGAGGCGGACGTTGCCGGTGACATCGCGTCCGGCGAGATCACGACCACTGCCGAGATCGACGCGGCGTTCGGGAGCTGAAGTCTGGAACCACTTCAGGGTATCCCGCAGGTTGTAATTGCGATAAGGATGATAGCCCTAGCCCGGGGGGGCTTAGCGGCTGGTTGTAGGAATGGCGCGCACATCAAGGCTATTTGCAATCGCGGCGGTTTCGGGCGGCATTATAGCCTCCGCCGGGGCAGCGATGATTGAGTGGCGCGCAGCCGTTTCACCCTTAGGTGCGAAGCTTTTTAGCTTTTCAACGATGGTCAGTATCGATGATCTGTCGCGCCCGGGCGGCCGGATATTCCGCGCGGTTTCGAGTGACAAGCGTTTTGCTTGCGCAGCGCATTTTGTCTACTCAGTCTCGTCACGCATGGTTACGAACAGTAATCAGGTCGAATTTTTCTGCAGGGAGGCGGATAGGGCGCCGCAGATCAATTTCGAGCGTATTGAATCGCTCGATAGCAGAGAAGTTAGCAAGAGTAACATAACGTTTTTCGATGGAAGGGTTGTTGATTTAAATAATTTTGTCTCAATATCTCCTGCCAATAAAACGAAGTCGCTTGCAAGGCAGGATGGATTTCGAAACGGCAGGGTATATTATCTTTCCCGCAAGAAGGATGGCACATACCTGTTTTTTTCCCAAGGCCATGAAGTCGGTGGCGCCACTTGCCCGGGAATGTCGATCTCCGATGAAGATGGGAATTACTATGGGAGCATAACGATGTCCTCCTATGTGTCCTATTTCGACGAGCGCGCATTGTTCGATTTGAATGGGGCGCTGTACGTCACAGATGCCCTTGAAAAGCGCCCCGATTGCTCGATGCTCCACACCACGCAGGTGAAGGACGGGGTAGGGTGGCCCTACGGGGGCATCCGGACTGGCGATGGATTTCTGATTGGTGGTAGCGGCTTTCCTGCTCACCTCTATGAGGTGAAACCGGATCTTACGGTCCGGACGATCGGCATTGACGCCCCGCCGGCATTCGTCAGTGAAATCTATAGCTATCTGCCGCTTCGCAACCGGGTTTTGGTCGGGACTTTCCCATCAGGTCATCCGTTTTCCGTGGCGAGCGATGGGCGATCTTCCGCGGTCAAGACGGATTACTTCCCTCTTCGTGAGCTGCATTGGAAGTACCCCGAGTCCGGAGCTCCGTATCGTGAGCTTCAGGCCATGGCCAACTCGTACGGGATCCTCTGGGGCGGCATGTACCCGTGGGGAGAGGTGATCGCCAATGACAGGCTTTCGAACTCCTTCAACAGCTATAGGCTCTTTTCTCATCCGACGCTTTCCCCGTCACAAAGAGCGCCTTACGTCGCCGAAGCTTCCCGGCAGGTTTCGGATTTCTGGGCTGGACGCTTCGATGAAGTGCCGGAATTTGCTCAGACCCGACATACCGTTTCTAAGAGCGACGAACTGCCGCGAGAGTTGGGGCTGTTTCGAGATGCTTGGGGGCAGCGCATTCAGCAGATCGTTGTTCGAAGCGGTGCAGTCTGCGCGTCGACAGGGAGTATGGCCGAGACGCCTTATGAGCCTGCGGTCCACACGCATCTAACACCGGAGCAGTATGGAGAGTACGGTACCGTATGGTGTGCAGATCTTCCGGGCCAGGCACTCGCTGACGTCGAAAAGCCTGGGGTCTATCCCGTCGAGTTTGCGGTTTTCGAGAGCGGCGTCTCCATTAGAATCGGGAGCGAGACCACCCAGAAGGTCACGCCTATTAACGAGGACATCGACGCAGCGTTCACAGCTCGACCGCCGAAAATCGATGCTGTCGTCCCTGTCGCGCTAATTGACGGATAGGTCGTGACAACTCGGCAAAGCGCGGCGCTTTTTGCTGCGTCTTGCCTGGCAAACGGGGCGAACTCAATGTTCGGCCCTTCCCATGGCTAGACGCGCCTAAGGCGCAGGCCCGCATTCGAGGGCGTGATCTGGCTGCAAGCGGGCTGCGCACTACGCCTCCCCGCCGCGCATCCACTGCCCGGTGATGCAGATCACGAGCGCGAGCGCCGCGACCCCTGCGAACCCAGCCAGGACGGGCGTCAGCGGATCATGCGCGACACCGGCGGCCCACCCCGCCGCGATCCCGGCAATCCCGCCCCTAACGAGAACCTTGATGCCCGTTCGGACGAGGAAGTCGCCGTCCTTCTTGCGGTGATTGTTGGCCATGTCATCAGTCTCCTTCAGCTCGCTTGGTCAAATCAGTCTTGCCCAGCTTGGCGAGTTTGCAAGCGGTCATAGGAGCTTTGATCGCGACTTTGCATACGACAACACCCATTCGCTGCTTGAGCTGCCACGCTCTGTATCCGCCGCCTTCGGGCGGCTTTTTCGTGCCTGAAAGGAACCATCTATGGCCGGCTCCGCCTCCGACTATCTCGAAAAGAAACTCCTCGACCATTCGCTTGGCGTCACCGCTTACACGATGCCGGCGAACGTCTTTCTCGCCCTGTTCACGGCCGATCCCGGCGAGGCTGGCCCCGGCACCGAGGTCAGCGGCAACGGCTATGCTCGCCAGTCGGCCGCTTTCGCCGCCGCCGCAGCGGTAGGCGGCGTCATGACCGCCAAGAACTCAGGGGCGAAGACCTTCACCGCCGCCGGCGGCGCCTGGGGCACGATCACGCATTGGGCTCTGTTCGATGCGCTGACCTCGGGCAACATGCTCTGGCACGCTGACATGACGGCGTCGCGCACTATCGGTGATGGCGACCAACTCGTATTCGCGATCGACGCTTTGACGATCACGGCCGACTGACCATGACGCGCTATGGCGGATGCGGGGCCGGGCAGGGGGCTTCTGGCGTCATCCCGTTCGTTCCTGGCTCCGAGATCGTCCAGCCGTTTCTGATCCTCGCAGAATCGACCATCGTCGACATCAGAGGCGGCACCGTTACGGCCGAAGTCCTCGCCTACGGGGTCGAGGCCTTCGCGCCGGCGGTCGAGATCGAGGACAACGCGCCTCCGGTTGACGCCGACCAGCAGCCGCACGGTGTGGTGAGGATCACCGAAGAACAGAGCTCGGCCATTCCTGACGGGGCTCTGCTGCGCGTCATTTACACGCAAGACGGCGTGACCATGCCGGCGCTCGCCTGGCTGATGAAGAGGGTGGCATGAGCCTGTCCGGACCGCGCGCGATCTCGGGACGCCGCAAGCTGCTGAAGGCGACGCTCGTCGGCGTTTCGGGGGCCTTCCAGACGATCCGGCACCAGGGTGCCGGCACCGCCACGCTGTCGATGTCGGCGGCGGGCGGGCCGCAACCGAGCGTCGTGGGCGGCACCGCCGCCTTGTCGCTAGCAGTAAGCGGCGGCGCGCTCGCGCGGCGCGCGGGTGCTGGGGCGGCAAGCTTGATCGCAGTCGTGAGTGGCGGCGCGATGCGGGCTAGGGTTGGTGCAGGGACTGCCGCGCTTGCGGTGAACGTTGATGGATCAGGTGTAAGGCGCAAGATCGGCTCAGGCTTGGCTTCTCTAGCAGCCGCTTGCAGCGGTGGGGGGACCACCGGCCCTGTCACCGACCCGATCGTCCAGAGCGCCAACGCGGACGGCTGGAGCTTCACGGCCAGCGGTACGCCTCCCACTTTCGCACCAGATGTCAGCCCGCAATTCGCCTATGTGAACCGGGCCGGCTTCGATAGCGCGGGCAATGCCACGACGATCGCTGACACGCTGGTCCTGACATCGCGCATTCGGCAACCGTACCCGAATAACGGCAGCCTGACGGCCGATCAGGGCGCATTTTCGGACTACATCTATGCGGCCGACACCATCGCCGGGAAGACGAGCAATTCCACGAAGGTGAGCCCCAAGCCGATCGTGAACTGGGCTCGCCGGTCGAAGCGTGTGATCGGCAACAGCCTGCCAAAAGAGCTGCTGGAGATCGTCGCCTGCCACCGCAATGCTCGCAGCAACAAGCAGGTCGCGGCAGTCATCTGGACGATCTCGGACGGCACGACCACGATCAACGTCTTCTCGTCCGCGGCCGGTGTGAGTGGCTATAGCGGCGACCGCAAGCCGGTCATCGTCTACCGCCCGCCCGCCGATGTCGATGTGTCGAGCCTTTCGGACGGCACGCTGACGGTCAATGCGAAGGTCTATCCGCATGTCGGCGTTGCACTCTCGATCGCTGATAGCTCGCTCTCGGCCGTCGAGCGTGAATTCTCGCCGCGCACCTTCCGCAAGAACGTCGCGCTCGCTGCTACGAAGCGCTACGTCTACGTCGATAAATCAATTGGAAACGATACGACCGGCGTGGGCTCGACCACCTACGCGACGGCCAAGGCAACCCCGTGCGCGACGGTGCTCGGGGCGATCAACAAGGCCATCACGACTTGGTCGGAGATGGACAATGTTTGGATTTATGTTGGCGACGATCTCGGTGCGGCGCACATCATGGCCTCGACGGCTGCGACGCGGGCGCAGAACGGCGGCGAGTGCGTCATCACGCGCGATCCGCTGGTGGCCAAGGCCAAGGCTCGTGTCAGCTTCGGCGCGGCGGCATTCCGCAACCGCTTTCCGCTCCTCGCGTTCGGTGACATCGCGGTTATCCGCACCGGTACACTGCAACTGACCGGTGAAGCAGCAGCTCAATTGCAGGTCTCTTTCGAGAATTGCGATTTCGACAACGGCGGTAATAACACCGCGTGGTTGAGCAATGCCCATGACTATCACATGGGTACGAACTTTTCGAACCTGACGGGGAACTCGGCTCTAGGCTCCGCAGCCGGCGAGCACAGGATGCTTCGTGGCATCGACCTCGACGCCAACTATGGGTCGATCGAAAACTGGCTGACCATCGGGTGCAGCCTGACGCGCCCCGGCGCGTTCAACAGAGGAACTCGGACGGTTTCTGGAGGCATCTTCGGCTTTAACTTGGTGCGCGATCCGATTTCGACTGCCGCCATGATCAACATCGGCGTTGATCAAGACGTGAACGGCTTCGCCATCATTCAGAATGTCTTTGAGTGGACGTCGGCCACTACCAACCCTGTCCTGCGCATCTCGGGTGATGCGGCGACCGGAAACAACAGCCATGTCGTGATCCACAACAACACTTTCCTAGGGGCCTTCCAGGCCGGCCGCTGGAACGTATTCTACGACGAAGACGTGACGCCGCGAACCTCGGACCTTATGTCGGTGGTCGGCAACATCGGGGTGGCGATCTACACCAAGTCGGACGTTTTCCGAGGTGGCAACCAAGCCGGCGGTGATGCTTCAACCCGTACCGGGAACTGGGCCTTCATGTACGGTGTCGGCTGCCGCGCGAACCTCTCGCAATTCCAGAGCAACACGCTTCTTGGCGGCAACGAAGCGCAACAATATCCCGGCCTTCGCTGCAAGATCGGGACAAGCCAGACCGTCCGCCAGGACCCGCTGTTCACAAGCTATGCGGGCACAACGGTAGCCGCTGGACCCGTCTATACGGCCGGCGCGGGCGGGGGCGACTACACTTTGCAGGCCGGCTCGCCCTGCATCGGCATGAACAACAACGGCGTGTTGGCCTTCGACCTCGCCGGCAATGCCCGAAGCGCAACTGCCTCGGCTGCCGGCGCTTACGAGCGGCTGGCATAACAAGCGACCCGGCCACCCTTTCGGATGAGCCGGGCCAGCCCCTCCAAGCGGGGTGAGGCGGGGCCAGACCTCGCGACACCAACGCCGGATTGAGGCTATCGTTGCGTCATCCATTCGAATGATGGGCGGAATACATCGTTATTAATCCGGCCACATCCGCCATGCCAGATATAGTATCGCGAAAAACCACGCGGACTGCGCGATTGCCAGGCTCGTCAGCAATAGAGCGCTGACCGCACGGTATGACAGTCTTTCCCGCTTGAGCGGCATCTGAACCAGTCAGCTCTTGTTGTCCCTCCAGCGCGGGGAACTCTACGTCAATTTGATGAACGCCGCCTGAACTCGACCGACCCGCCCACTTTGGCGGTCTTTTCACATCCGGAGCACACATGGACACGACCGCAATTCAGCGGGCGCTGGTCGCGCTCGGCTATTCGCTTGCTGTTGACGGTATGATGGGGCCGAAGACGCGGATTGCAGTGCAGACGTTTCAGCGCGGGGCAGGGTTGGCGGCAGATGGGATTGTCGGGACGCTGACAGTTGCTGCTCTGCAGAGTGCCGCTTCCAAGAGGGGTGCGGGTCAGCCGGCAACAAAGGGGCAGCATTTACCGGCTGACTGGATGCCGGCGGCCCGAATGAAACGCATTGTCGTTCACTGGACCGCCGGCGCCCATCGAGCCTCAGGTCTCGACCGCAGGCACTATCATATTTTGATCGAAGGCGACGGCAAGCTGGTCCGAGGTATCCCTTCGATCGATCTGAACGACGCGCGCGAGGTAAAACCTGGCTATGCTGCTCACACGCTAAGCTGCAACACCGGCTCGATCGGTGTGTCCCTTTGCTGTATGGCCGGCGCCGTCGAGAGCCCTTTCAACGCTGGCGAAGCGCCGATGACGCGCTCGCAATGGGAAGCGCTGCCGCGCGTGCTCGCGGATCTCTGCCGCCGCTACGGCATCTCTGTCACGCCGCGCACTGTGCTGTCCCACGCCGAGGTTCAGGGCACGCTAGGGATCAAGCAGAAAGGCAAGTGGGATATCTCCCGCCTCGCGTTTGATCAGACCGTGCGGGGCGCCCAGGCTTGCGGAGATTTGTTCCGCGCTGGAACGGCTTCGCTATTGGCCACCTGATCAGTCGCAACGACCAGTTTGGGGCGGGGGAAGAGCACAATACGGGCGATCGTCTGCTTGACCCTCTCCCTTTTAGCCTTTGCCAAGCGTGTTGCCAGCGACGATAGGGCTGCTCGCTTCACCGTCGCCTCACTTAATCGCTGATGCGAGCAGATCGTATAGCCGCGCGCCCGAGATCGCGATGAACGCAACCAGCGTCAGTTCGATCAGCAGCCTGTACCGAAATGAGCTCGGAGCTTCCTTCGCGATGGCTCGAACTCTCAAAGATCGATCTTTTCGTTTCATTTCAGCGCGCTCCTGTTGGCGGCCAGCCAATCAGGACAAAAATCGCGCCAGTTGACCCCGCCGCGGCCGGGCCCGCCGCCAACCTGATCATCATCATGGAGACCATCATGAACCGCATCTTCGCGGCGCTGGCGCTCGCCTGCGCGCTCGCCGTTTCCGCCTGCGTCCCGAAGGACGGCGCCGGGCCGGGCACCTCGTCGACCGGCTGGCAGCAGATCGCAGCCGGCGCCGGCCAGGTCATCGGCCAGACCAAGTACGACGGGAAGGTCGCGCAGGCCTCCGAGCAGCTCTCGCGCTATTGCGGCGCGCTGCGGGCTGTTGCCATGGGCGCCAGCATCTTCGCCCCCGAAAAGCACCAGGCTCTCGCGCGGCAGGCCGCGGCGGCCGTCAATTCGGTCTGCGATAACCCGCCGGCCGATGTCGCCTCCGCGCTCTCTGCCGCTGCCAAGGCCTACGAGGCCGTCCTTGCCGCCGGCCGAGCAATCAACGTCCCCGTCATCGCAGCCGCAGGAGCCTGACCGATGTTCACGATCGAGCAATTCTGGAGCCTTGTTCGCACGCTCCTCCAGAGCGCTGGCGCGGCGCTCGTCACCAAGGGTGTCATCGATGCCGGTTCAGCCGAGATCGCAGTCGGCCTCATCATGAATATCGCGACGACGGGTTACAGCCTCTGGCTGCGTCGAAAGGCAGGCCTGGTCGCGTCGGCCGCTGCTCTGCCGGAGGTGCGAGAAATCCGGACAACGCCGGAGATCGCCCGCAAGGTCGAAGACCCGTCCGTTACCGCGCGGTAGGAGGCTGCCGTTGCCCTACCGCAATCACCCCCTGCCGGTCAGGCTCTACCTCGGCATCCATGACCATTTCCCGGCGCGGCGCTCTGAATGGGTTCTGGCCGGCATAATGATCGCGTGGGGCTGGCTTCTGATCGGCCCTTCGCCGGTCTTCGCCCAGTCGAACGCATGGTCGCAGATGGCGGCCATGATGAGCGAAAGTTCATGGGGGTGGTTCGGGATAGGAATCGGCGCATTCCGGTTGCTGGCGCTGATCATCAACGGTACCTTCGCGGGGACATGGTATGGGCGCTGGTCCCCTCATGTGCGGGCGCTGGCGTCGTTCCTGACCTGTTTCCTCTGGTTCCAGATTAGCTTCGGCCTCTGGGTCTCCGACGCGGCGACAACTGGCCTTGCTGTGTACCCCGGCCTGCTTGTGCTCGACGCGATGAACATCGTCGCCGCGACCAAGGACGCGGCGGGCATGGACAAGGCCGTCGCCGATGACCGACCCTAGCGCGCTCTCCACCGAGAACATTATCGGGACGCTGGTCGCCGGTATCGGCATCGGCATCTATGCGCTGCGGGAGTATCTCAAGACCCGCAAGGCCCCGGCATCAAACTCTAATGGCGACCGCGTCATTCCAGGCGTTTCGATCGCGGATATGCAGCCGATCCGTGATCTTGCGGCCGAGCAGGCGAAGACCACAGCGGCGAGCGAGAGGATTGCAGCTGCCGCGGAGGGAATGCTGAAGCTGTTCCGCGACCAGGCGCAGGACGACGCGATCGAGGAAGAGGTTGAACGACGCCTTCGCCAGCGGTCGATCGACAAGCGGCAGCGAACAGGGCGGCCCTGATCGCCACCTAGGCGGAACCGGCGTAGCCTCTTGCACGTTCCTTCATCGAGACACCTCGCACCTCAACTCGGCCCCGCCAGCCCCGCTGGCGGGGCCTTTTTCGTTTCCCATGGAACCCTCGTGTTCTGCTCCCGTTGGCCAGTTAACTGGGATCAATCGAGGAGATAGACCTATGCGAAAGATCATTCTCGTTGCTGCCGTCGCTATGCTGCCGGCCTTTGCCTATGCGCAAGGTGCGGGTGGTTCAGGTTCCGGCGGCGCTGGCGGTGCCGGGGGCGGAGCGGCCGGCGGGGCCGCCGGTGGCTCGGCGGGCGGAGCAGTCGGTGGCTCTTCCGGTAGCGGAGGGCCGGCTGCCAGCGACGGAGGGACGTCGGTGTCCAGCGGCGGCGGCGATGCAAGCGCCATCTCCGCGGAATTGATGCCGCGTTTCCGCACCTATGTTATGACGAACGAGGTCCCGTCCTACACCTATAGCGAGAGCGCTCGCGTCGGCGCCATCCTGCCCGAAAGCGGCGTCACCTATCGGGCAGTCCCGACCGAGTTCGGGGCGGGGACGTATCGGTACACGGTCGTCAATGGAACCCCCGTAGTCGTCGAGCCAAGCACCCGCCGCATCGTCCAGATCATTCAGTAGACGACGCACTTCCTACCGCCCCGCCAGCTTAGGCTGGCGGGGCATTTTTGTTTCGAGGGTTGGGTCCGCTATGGGTCGCAAGCTGACATTAGAACAGACGGCCCGCTTACGTGGAGCCGGTCCTTTTCTTTTGCTCGGAACGCGATCGCCCTCTCGCTGGTTGGAAAGGCACAACCAAAGGAGGACCCCATGGACCATTCCAAGCATGTCCGTCTCGCGCCGGCGGAGTTGACCGCCGAACTTCTCGATGGTGCCACAATCTATGGCCCGGGCGACGAGAAAATCGGCTCTGTCTCGCACCTGCATGGCTCTCAGGTGGTCATCGATGTTGGCGGTTTCCTTGGCATCGGTGCGAAGCCGGTGTCCGTATCTCTCTCCGAGCTGGAGTTCATGCGCGACGAAGACGGCGACGTTCATGCCGTAACGACGTGGACCAAGGACCAGCTCAAGCAGATGCCCGAGCACGTCGATCCCTGATTGTTCACGGTTAGCTATTCATCGGCTTATCGCGGTCCCGTCAGCCCCGGCTGGCGGGCCTTTTTCGTTTCAGGTCAGTGCTTCCGCTTCCGAGCATCCGCCGCCAAGGCGAGCAGGCCCTTGCCGAGCTCCTCGGCAATCTGAGGATCGCAGGCGAATGCGAGCGGCTCGCGATCGGTGTAGCGGAATACGAACACGATCTTGCCGGTCGGCTCGTGATGACCGGCTTCCCAGGCGCCGACCTCGATGATGTCGAATTCTCCCTTCGGCATTCGAGCCTCCCTCATCCCCGCAGATGCAAGGTTCGTTACGCTCGACCCCTGGCGGTGGCCTAGCGATGATCGCGAAGGAACTCGAAAAGGTCTAGGGCCTTACCATCCGTGGGCAGATCAATTACCGGATGCATGGCCTCTGGACGATTTGGCTCGAGCTGCCGGCCGTCCAAGTGCCGCCGTTTCCGGGCTGAGCGGAACCCGCCACGGATAAACGCGTTCCTCCATCGCTGCTCTACTCCGCCCCGTCAGCTTCGGCTGGCGGGGATTTTTTGATTGCGCCTCTCATAGGAGCGCGCAAAAAGTTGCGTCGCCATGCCGTTCTCGTCGTTCCAGGACCCTGCCGATCTCCAGCGCGCACAGGCGGCGTTCGACGAGATGTGGCGCCGCATCCGTCCCATAATCGATGAAGCCGACCAGCCGCGCGAGCGCGATCGGCTTGTCTATCTCGTGGCCTCTTACACGCTGGCTGCCCGCGATGAGGATGATCTGATCGCGCGCGTTTGGGAGCGCTATTGGCAGCGGTGAGATGGGGAGCTTTCTGAGCACTCACCCCATTTGAGGGGCGAGACCCACCCCGCGGGCCGGTATCGTCTCGCCATGGATGGAGCCAATGAGATCATCTTGATCGCCGGCGGGATGATCGCGACTGCTGTAGCTGTATGGTGGGCGAGCAAGCGCTGGCGACTTTAAGCGAGATACCCGAGCCTAGACAGGAACGATTCATCCCGCCGCCCGTTCGCGACTCGTTGCGTTGTGGAGTTGCGTCAATGTGTGCGCGTCGGGTTCTCAGAGCCGGGCCTGCGGCGGAGGTGATCAAGGGCCCGGGTGCGCGGCGCCGGAAGCTCGAGCGCGACCTGTTCGTCGATCCGATGCCCGAACGGGTCGAGCCCTGCCTCGCGAAGCTGCAGAGCAGGCCGCCAGTCGGCGATGATTGGGCCTTCGAGGTGAAGTGGGACGGCTATCGGCTGGCGATCCACGTCCTCGGCAAGCGCGTGCGGATCATCACCCGCGGTGGGCATGACTGGACGCCGCGCTTTCCGACGATCGCGCATGACGCGCTGGAGCTCGGCGTCGACAGCGCCATCCTTGACGGTGAAGCTGTGGTGCTCGACGAGCGTGGCGCTTCCGATTTCGGCGCGCTGCAGAAGGCGCTCGGCGGGCGCGGCGGCAAACGCTTCGCCTCGGAAGCCAGGCTGTATGCCTTCGATCTCCTCTATCTCAACGGCCATGACCTGCGAGACCAGCCGCTGACCGAGCGCCGCGAGATGCTCGCCGACGTGCTGAGGGCCAAGCCGCATGGCTCGATCGGCCTGAGCGAGGAGATCAATGCTGATGGTGCGCCTTTCCTGAAGCTCGCCTGCGAGATGGGCCTAGAGGGCATCATCGCGAAGCGGCGATCAGCGCCGTATCGGCCCGGCCGCGGTGGCGATTGGCTCAAGATCAAGTGCATTCAATCGGAGAGCTTCGCCATCATCGGCTATGAGCCTTCGGCAATTGCCCTCGGCGGGATCGGCCGCCTGCTGCTGGCGGCGCGGAAGGGTGGCGGGCTCGTCTATGTCGGCGGGGTCGGAACGGGGTTTACGCAGGTCAGCGGTGCGGCGCTCCGCAAGCAGATGGACAAGCTGATCATCGACAAGCCGGCGGTTGCCATGCCCGGTAGGAAACGAACCTATCGCTGGATCAGGCCAGAGATGATCGCGGAGATCGCGCTGCGTGGCTGGACCGATGACAGCAAGCTTCGGCACGCCTCGTTCAAAGGGCTTCGCGATGACGCTGACGAACAGACCATTCTCGAATTGTCGCAGTGATCGGTTTCGTCGGGCGGCACACCGATAGAGTGCAAATCTCGCGCATTGGTGATATGCGCGCTGCAAGCAACCCTTGGGGACGAAAGATGCACGGGAAGAAGCAGACGATCGAGCAGCCGCCAAAATCTGTCATCACCGAGGTCGATCTCGCCGCGCGGCTTTCGTGGGAGCTGGTCAAGATAACGAAGGAACTGCCAGTCAGCGACCAGCGAAGGCTTATCGAGTTCGCCAAAGGTCTAAGAGACCAGATGCGAACCTAGGGCTTGCTTACCCGTTATACGAGTGCTCAAATTTGAAACAATTATACTAAAAATCAGTCGAGCATGATGGGCTTTGGGGAGCTGCTCATGGACGAGGGAACTGGGAACGGCGAGGGCGACGGTGGCTCTAAAGAGCGCTTGAACAAGATCTCTGAGCATGTGGTCGAAGCATGCTATCTGGCCCATGAAGAGGGGGCGGGGTTTTTAGCGCATCTGCTGAAAATGGCGCTGGCAGAGCTCCAGGCTCTTGGCGCGCACCGCTAAGTGCTGGGTCTGGCTTACAGCGCCGCATAGCGGTCGATCTCGGCCCGGATGTGGGCGACTGCCGCATCGCCTCGGATGCTCTTCATGCCGCGCAGGCCATCCTTCACACCGTCGAGCGCGTCGTTCCGCTGCCGGAGCGAGAGCCCGGCCAGGAACCGCACCTCGCACTCGTGCTTCCACTCTTCCGACCAGGTCGAGACCTCTCGTCCGGCGAGGATTGAGAAGACATGCGGCGGATTATCAGGCGGGAACGGCATGACGGCGGCTATTCCCGATTCTCCCGCTTGCGCGTAGCCTCCTTGCGTTCCTTCAACCATTCCATCTGATTGACATGGGTTGCCCATCCCTCTGGGCCGATGAATTCGAGGTAGCGCTCTAGGGCTTTGCGGATGTCCGGCAGCGCGGCGTCACGGGTTGGTGCCGCCCCGCTGTCCGTTAGCCGCGCCCCGTTGCCGTACCGGCCCGGATGCATGTGGAAGTTCCAGCGCCAGTCCGGCGGCTGGTCCGAGCGCCCCTGATGAAGGACTAGCGAGCCGACATAGTAGCCGTCGCAATGGATAGACCAGAACTTGTCGTTGTCTTCCGGGCGCGGATGATCGTCGTACGTTCTGTGAAGCGTCAGGGCGATGGTCATAGTGCTCGGATCTGCTCCTCGAACTCCTCCGGGATCAGCCCGTGACGCGCCAGGACATCGAGCGCGCTAACCTCGCCCGTCTCATCATCCGCCGTGACGTGGATCACGGCGACCCCCTCAGCGGTTTTCCCCAGGCGCTCGCCCTCGTTCAAGGCATGGTGCTTGGTCTTGGCGAGCACGCGCTGCGCTGGGACGAGCCGCTTCCGATGCGTCTTGAAGGGCTGGAGGAAGAACGTGTCGACGCTGGCCATGGCTTGACTCCTCGGGCTGGTATGTTCTCATTACGTTCTCATTCTAGAGGGCGCAAGGCATGTCACCGCAACCAGCCGAACAGCAGGCCGAGGACACGTCAATCGATGCGGAAATCACCTCGCTGATCGAGGATCTGCTTGAGGAGCATGAGGGCTTCGAACGGTCTGCTTTCCGGGCCCTCGCTCGCAGCTATCTGATGCTGCTGTCCGAGAGCGAACGCATGGCGTCAGATGCTGACCGCTCATGCTCACGAGGGTTTTTGCGTGGGCTGTTCTCCGAGGGAGCGCGGCCGATCCGCGAGACCGAATGAGCTATGAAACCGCCGGACGAACAGACGCCGCTGAGGGATTTCCCGTGGGTGGTCGTGCGCCTACGCTGCCCCTGGTGCAGGCGCGGCGGCAACTACAAGCTTGCCGATATCGCGGCGAAGCACGGCAGCCGGATCACGATCGGCACGATCGTTGTCGCCTTCATGGAAGGCTGCGAGTGGCGGCCTTGGAATCCGGCGCGCAAGCCTCAAAAATACGGAATGAAATGCGGCGGCTATTGCCCGGACCTGCGCAAGCCCGACCCTCCCGATCTGCCGCCGTCGATGGTTGGGCTCAACCTGATCGAGGGAGGGAAGGATGACCAGCTACCAGCAGGAACAAGCCGGCAGTCCCGACGTCGTCGTGTCGGTTCTGCGGATTGACCGCGAGACGATGGAGCGATCGCCGCTGACTGAGGAGCAGGCCGCCGTCGCAACGGCGGCGGTGGACGCTGTGTTCGCAGCAGCGGGGGTCACCGCTAACCTCGTGGCCACCGCTGAATGGGAGGTCGATGGCTGGGACATCGCCGGTTTCCCCGAACCAGGCCCGGGGGAATGGTTCGACATTCTGATGGTCAAAGGTGAGGCGCACAACGCAGCAGATCAGGCATTGGCCGCCAGGTGGCCCGAACTCGAAGGCGAATGGACCGAGCTTCAGCTGTACGCCCCCGAAGAGAGCGCATAGGCTCCAGCCCATGTGCAATCTCTACAGCCACACCCGGAACGTCGAGGCGATCAGGAAGCTATTCGCCAAGTTTAACGATGCGGGCGTGAACGTTCCGCCGCTGCCCGGGATATTCCCGGACTATGCAGCCCCGATCGTAAGGAACGACGAGGGCGGCCCGCGCCTGGCGATGACGCGCTGGGGCATGCCGTCATCCAAGAAGGCGTTGCTCGATGCCGCGACGAAGCGGGCGGACAAACTCCGCGCGAAGGGCAAGGAAGTCGACTTCGACCATTTGCTCCGCATGGAGCCTGACGGCGGCACGACGAACGTCCGCAACACCTCGAGCTCGCATTGGAAGCGGTGGCTCGGCATCGAGAGCCGCTGCCTCGTCCCTTTCAACAGCTTCAGCGAGTTCAACCGCGACGCGGGCGGCGACATCTGGTTCGCGTTCGGCGAGGAGCGCCCGACGGCGTTCTTCGCCGGCATATGGGCGCGCCAGTGGACATCGGTGCGCAAAGTTAGGACCGGCGAAGAGACGATCGACCTCTATGCCTTCTTGACGACCGAGCCCAATGCAGAGGTCGGCGCTATCCATCCGAAGGCCATGCCGGTGATCCTAACGACGCCGGAGGAATGCGAGACTTGGATGACTGCGCCGTGGGAGCAGGCGAGGGCGCTGCAAAGGCCTCTGCCGGATGGCTCGCTCGATATCGTTGCGCGCGGCGTGAAGAAGGATGGCGACAGCAGCGAAGAGGACCGGCCGGCGCAAGCCTCCCTGCTTTAGCCAAACAGCGCAGACCAGAGCTTCCGAGCTTGGCCAAAGAACAGCGCCCACCAGATCAGCGATCCGGCTACCAGCGGAACCAGCAGCCACCATCGGGCAATGAAGGATCGCGGCTGACGTTCTCGCCTCATCTCCAAGTCCCGTCTCACTCTCCCTGCGCCCGGATGGCTGCGGCAATGTTGTCTGCTGTATCAGCCTTGTGGTCTGCGTTCTGCCCGCGCTCGCTATGGGAGCCACATTTATCACGGATCGCGCGAAGCTCTTTCGCTCGCTGTTCTGCGATACCGGCGCATCTCTCCCTCTCCGCAGCGAGCGCTGCTTCGGCGGCTAGGGCGCGGTCGACTTGAGCGATCAGCATTTCGTTGCCTCGTAAGATCGCTTGTTCAAGCGCCTCCTTCTCCGCCAGGATCGGGGCGACAACCTCATCCAGGCCTTGGCCAAGGTCATGATATCCGGCTTGGTGGCAAACCATGGCGGCCTCGGCAATCAACCGTTCGATCTCCCCCGGCATCGCGGCAGGGGCTGTGTCAGCGCTCATCGCGGGGCTCCAAGGCGGCGCGGCCGGCGGGGGTGGCCTGATAGCCATAGCGATACCCGAAATGTCGCTTCGCTAAGCGTTTACGCACTAGGTAATCGCCAATGATGGCAGAGCCGCGAGCGGTGACTATAAGACCGTTCCGCGCGACCATTTCCGATAGGATGTGCCGCTCGCTTTCCGTCAGCTTAGCCATGGCTGTCTTCCTCCTTCGGCATGGCGGGGCGGGAGGGGGATTTTGAGTGCGCATCCGCGAGGTTCCCGCCAGAACTCGCAGGGTGCAGGCGTGCGAGACGAAGGGCTTTGCGGTTAGCCGCCGTGTTCAACACGACGGGGCCAACATCGTTGTCGACTATCTTCGGGGGCGCCGGCACGCCCATGGCTTCAACGACGGAGCATTCGACCGCGAACCGGACCAGCTTGCCGCCTTCCTCTTTAAGGTAGCAGGCGCCATAGCCCGAGCCATGACGAACCTGCTCTTCGCCGTAGCGGCCAGACCAAGCCAGAGGGTACGCATACCCTGCATTGGACGGTCGCCAGAACGAGATGCACGGCCGCCGCAACCAATCGTGCCGCAGATCCACGATGTAGAATTCAGGTGAGGATAGCTCGCGGACGCCAAGAACATCAAAATCAGCCCCCATTATCCCTTCCTCCCCTCGGTCGCGGGCGCTAGGGCGGCAAGAACGTCCGCCGCATTTCGCAGATCGTTCTTCAGGTCCTCGCGCGCTTCGCCTCTTGGGAACAGCGGATTGGCATCCATCATGTTCGACGCGATGAAAAGTCGTCGCGCTAAACGAAGAACACCGTCGCTCTCCACCGTGGCGGGCGCGGGATGCGCGTAGAGGGGCTGGATTTCCGGCTCTACGATGACGTGGGCTTTATCGCGACCGGTCACTCCGAATTGCTTCGGAATATCGTCGCGATTGGCCGTCACGATCCAGTCGGTTCGGTCTTTGAGCCGCCACCGCCAAGCCACCGCCTCACCCCTCGGGCTGGCGTCGCTGGCGAGGGCGCGGATTGCCGCCGCGATCTCTTCGGCCATGCGGGCGGCGGCGTTGGCCTTGTCCTTGCCGGTCCTGCTCTTGGCCAGACGATATCCTCGGTCAAGCGCCTCTCGCGCTTTAGCGTCGGCAATTTGAGCGCAAGCCTCCTGCACCCCGCTCCCGCTCGGAGCCGGCGCTGGGGCAGAGGTGAGGGCGCGGGACAACGCTTGCGCTCGCATCTTCACAGCCGTCGAAACGGTCATCGCCAGTTCTTCAGCGCGCAAAACCTTGTAGCTGCGAAGAACCTCATCCGATGCAGCCTTCGCCAAAGCGTCGATATCCACCCCGCTCGCCGGCAAGGCTTCAGGGGGTGGGGAAGCAGAGAGCATGGACACGATCGAACGCGCCGCCGATTGAACACTCATTGGGTTCAGATCGCCAGTTTCGCTGCCGTGCACGATATCGAAGATCAGCTCTTCGACGCGCGCCACCGTCCCCTGCGCGGCGGGGGTTGAGAGAGGGGTCATGCTTCGGCCCTCTCAACATCGAGGAATGCGCCGATCACTTCCGCCGCGAGGACGGGAGAGATGCTATTGCCCGCAAGACGCCACGCCGGAACTCGTCCGGCCATCCCATCAACCAGAAGGCGAATTCCGGGTTCGGTGCGCCTCGCTTTGCCGTCGTGACAGAGGAGCCATTCGGCGCCGGACCATGCAGATCCGTTGCGGCCATCTGGCGAGGAAGCTGGTCGAGACGCTTCCGTCCATCCTCGGCCGTCGTCGCCATCCCCGCGCTGTCCTTCCAGTCCCGAGCCGAAGGCGTCACCCTGGGTGACGCCTGATGCATCTGCGAAGGCAGGGGCTGCCCGCCCGCTCCGAAGCTTTGGTTCGGGCCGCCCTTCTCTCCATCCGACGCGCGAGGCGTCGACCAGGCCGCCATGGCGATCGTGTCCTCCAGCCGGCAGTTCCCGCCGTCCAGCCCGCGCTCCGGTTTCCCCAAGCCTTTCCCCGCCGATACCCGGGGAGATGGCCAACGGCCCATCGATGCACTGATCTGCTGCGGCAGGCTCACACCGGTATCGTGTGGGCGCGGCCCGAGAGACCCCTTGTTCCCGTCCATCGCCTGCGGCGTGTTCCACGGCGCAGTTGGCGCACCGACTGGAGATCCCGCCCGGGAAGAACGGCCCGATCCGCCCTCGGCCGCCGCAAGCCGGGCAATAACGGTTGGTAGGCTGTCCGACCCCGTGCCCGGCCTCGTCTCCGACGCGAAGTCCGGACCACCGGTCGATGCCTTCACTGTCGGCCACGGTGATCCAGTAGAGCCGTTGGCGGATATGGGGGCCGTCCACGGCGCACACCGGGATATCGACTGTCCGGCTGGCGAAACCTTCTCCCGCCAGATCAGCGCGCACTCCGTCGAACCAACCATAGCCAGGCGCTCCCGCAACCTGCTCTCCCATGACGACAGGGGGCCGGCAGGCACGGATGAGGCGAAAGAAGTCGGGCCACAGATGCCGTGGATCGTCCGTACCGAGACCGCGGCCTGCCGCGCTGAACGGCTGACACGGGCAGGAGCCCGTCCAGAGCGGGCGATCGTCTGGCCATCCTGCGATCCGCGCTGCGACTGACCAGAGGCCGGCGCCCGCGAAGAAGTGGCATTGGGTGTATCCGACCAGGTCGTCAGGTCGAACATCGACAATTGAGCGGTCATCTACGTCTCCGTCCGCAATGAAGCCATCGGCGATCAGCGAACGCAGGACATGAACCGCGTCTCGGTCGATCTCGTTGTAGTAGGCGCGCCCCTCAGACATCGGAGGCCTCCCCGGTGGGGGTGGCTTTGGAGAGGGCTGCCAGTCGAAGCTTGTTCCAAGCATTCAGCTCCGATGGGCTGGCCGCGAAGCCGGGGAACGACGCGACGACCTCGAACATGTCGGGTGCCGCCGCGATCAGGTGGGCGTTGGCCTCGATGCGCTGCATGGCGTTTGGCGAAGAGCCCGGCGTCGCCATGAAGCAGATGCGCCAGTCTTCGCTGGCATGGATGACGAGGCTGTCGCCGTCGCCATACTCACGGACCGTCCAAGGCCCCTTCGTGTGTCCCCGCTCACCCATGGCGCGCGCTCCTCGGGGAGAGGGCGCTGACGGGATGCGTGAAGAACGGGCCAGAGCCATCCTCGTTAAGCGTGTAGGCCCTGTACTCCCGACCAAGCCCCCGCGTGTCTTCGCTTGAGCAGCCATAATCGTACCCTGCATACCGGTAGACGGTCGTTCCGACAGGGTGCTGGTGGTGAGGCTGGGTCTCGGTCGTGACGAAAGCCTGCGCCGCCCGCGCCCCAGAACCATCCGAGAACGGCGCCTTAGCGGGCTGGAGGGACGTTCTGACAGGCTGATTTTCTTGAATGATCTCAGTAGGGGCGCAAACCGGGAACGTGTGAGAACGCGGGCTGTTGCGGCTGGGTTTTCTGAGGCCTTCTAAGCTGCTGGTCGCTGGTTCGAATCCAGCCGGGCTCGCCATTTTCCCTGCTGCACTGAAGCAGGGACAGCATCCGCCGCCGTGGCCGTTGCGGAACGATCAAACAAGCTGATGCTCGGGCCTGCCTCCTCATAGGCCGGAGGCGGTCACGTTTTCGCCAGTCTGATGGCTCAGCCTTCCCGGCATGCGGAAAACAATCGTCCTCACACTCGCATTGCTCTCCGCCGGCTGCGCCGGCCAGAGCGATCGTCGCTCGCAGGATGAAGCCAATTGCGACAGCTATGGCTTCGCCCGCGGAACGGATGGCTACGCGACCTGCCTGATGACGGCAGATCGGGACTGGAAGCGCGATCAGGACCGGCGGGTAGAACGCTCCGGCGGAGCGATCTACCCAGAATAGCGAGCGACTCCGCCGCCTGATCGCTTCCCGGGCAGCACAGGTGGCCGCTCAGCAGACTACGCCTTAGAGCAGGGCGCGCTCGTCACGTCCCAGCAGGCGGAAGGCCAGATAGATCGCCGTGCCGCTGAGTACGAGCAGGATCGTCGAGAGCGACGCGGCTGTGCCGTAGTCGCCGTCATTGATCGCGATGTAGATCTTGACCGGCATCGTGATCGTGCCGCCGACATAGAGCACGAGCGACGATGAGAGCTCGTTGACCGCCGTCACGAAGGACAGCATCGCTCCGGCGACGATGCCGGGCAAAATCAGCGGGATCGTGACTTTCAGGAAGGCCTGGAACGGGCTGTAGCCGAGCGAGATCGCGGCTTCCTCCATGCTCGGCCCGACCTGCCGCAGCGCTGCCGCCGACGAGCGCACGGCATAGGGCAGGCGGCGGATGAAGACGGAGAGGATGATGATCGCCGCCGTGCCGGTCATCACCAGCGGCGGCGTGTTGAAGGCCGCGATGAAGGCGACGCCGACGACGATGCCCGGCATCACATAGGGCACCATCAGGGTGGCATCGAGCAGCGAGCTATGGGCGTTATTGCGCCTTGCGACCAGGCAGCCGATCAGCGTGCCGATGACCACGATCAGCAGCACGGAAGCGCCGGAGAAGACGAGCGAATTGCGCACGACGTCGCCAAGCGTGGCGATGATGCGGGTATAGCTCTCCAGGCCGAAACCGGGCTGGAAGACCGGGCCGTTCGTCTTCCTGATCGAGTAGATCGCCGCGATGATCGCCGGCATCGCCCCGCCGAGCGCGATGAAATAGACCGCCGCATGGGCCGCGACATTGGCGAAGCCGCGCAGGCGGATCTTCTCTGGCCGGTTGATCAGGTTGCTGTGATAGACGTTGCGCCGCGACATGTAGCGCTGGATGAAGACGAAGATCATCGACATCAGGATCAGGACGAGGCTCAGCGTCGTCGCCATGCCGAGATTGGAGCCGATCTCGGCGGAATAGGCGGTGTAAGCCTCCGTCGCGAGCACGTTGTAGCCGCGTCCGAGCAGGCGCGGCGTGCCGAAATCGGCGATCGCATGGATCAGCGCGAGCAGGCCGCCGGCCGAGAGCGCCGGCAGGACCAGCGGGAAGGAGATCTTCATCACGCGCTGGAACGGCGTCAGCCCGAGATTCTCCGCCGCTTCCTCGAGCGAACGGTTGATGTTGGCGAGCGCGCCTGACGTCAGCAGGTAGACGTAAGGATAGAACTTGAAGGCGAAGACGATGAGGATGCCCCAGACGCCATAGATCGGCGGCATGAAGATGCCCCAGTCCATCAGGGTCTGCCGGACGATGCCGCCCGAGCCGAACAGCACGATCCAGGAATAGGCCCCGATGAAGGGTGGCGAAACCAGCGCCAGGATCGCCATCATCGAGACGAAGCGGCCGCCCGCGATCCGGATGCGGGCCATGCAGAAGGCCATGACCGAGCCGAGCAGAAGCGCGCCTGCGAGCCCGCCGAAGCCGACGATCAGCGTGTTGATCAGCGCGTTGAAATAGCGCGTGCTGGTGAACAGCCTCTGCCAGTTGGCCAGGGTGAGCCCACCGCTCTCGTCGCGAAAGCTGGAGACCAGGACGAGGCCGAGCGGAATCAGCAGCAGCACGATCAGGATCGCCCAGGCCGCCACCGCGACGAGAGTCCAGAAGTCCGGGCGCCAGCCGCTGCGCCCTGCGGGAGCGGCGACCGCACTCATGCCGCAAGCTCCGTTGCGACGCGCCGTCCGGCGGCATCGAAGGCATGCAGGTCTGCCCGATCGAAGCTGAGCCGGATTTCGCGGCCGGCCTCGATGGCGAGGTCAGGGGGAGGCGCCGCGATCTGCGCGACGAGCCGCTGCCCCTGCGCCTGCACGGTAAGATGGGCCTCGCGGCCGAGATAGGTGAAATGCTCGACGAGCCCGGTGAAGCCGGCGCTTCCGGGCTCGGCCGCGCCCGTCTCGGCGAGACGCAGGCGCTCCGGCCGCAGGGCCCATTGCGCCACGCCCGGCGCGTCCGGCAGCCCGAAGGCCGAAGGTGAGAGCAGGTTCATCGTGCCGACGAAGGAGGCGACGAAGCGCGTCGCCGGCCGGCCATAGATCTGCTGCGGCGTGCCGATCTGCTCGATCGAGCCGCTATCCATCACGCAGATCCGGTCGGAAATGGCGAGCGCCTCTTCCTGATCATGGGTGACGTAGATCGCGGCGATGCCGATCGTGCGCTGGATGTCGCGGATTTCGTCGCGCAGGTCGAGCCGGAGCTTGGCGTCGAGATTGGAGAGCGGCTCGTCCATCAGGAGCAGGCGCGGCTTGACGACCATCGCCCGGGCGATGCCGATGCGCTGCTGCTGGCCGCCCGAGAGCGCGGCCGGCAGGCGCTCGGAGAGGGCCGAAAGGCGGACGGTCGCCAGAGCCTCGGCGACGCGATCGCGGATCTCGGAGGCGGCGACCTTGCGCGCCTTGAGGCCGAACGCGACGTTCTCGGCGACGGTCAGGTGCGGGAAGATGGCATAGTCCTGGAAGACCATGCCTATATCGCGCCTATGCGGCGGCACGGCGAGCAGGTCGGTGCCCGCGAGCGAGACCTTGCCCTCGGATAATTGCGAGAAGCCGGCTATCGAGCGCAGCAGGGTCGTCTTGCCGCAGCCGGACGGGCCGAGCAGCGTGAAGAACTCTCCCTGTGCGACGGAAAAGGACACGCCGTTCAATGCCGTCGTAGCCCCGTAGCGCTTGATCGCGCCTTCGACGTTCAAATAAGCCATGCCGGCAAAGAATCTCCCCTTTCCCCTAGTTGCGCATGGCCGCGATTGGACGGCAAGATGGCTGATCATCGTCGGCAGAGATCGACGCCCTGGGAGAGGATCGAGAACATCATGACGTCGCGCAATATCTGGGTCGGTCGCATCCTGCTGGCGGCGGGGCTGTTCGGCGTCGCGGGCGCGGCTGCCGCCGCCGACAACAAGGTCGTGCTCTACACCGCCCATAAGTCCTCGATCGTCCAGAAGATGATCCCGCTCTTCGAGGCGGAGACCGGAATCAAGGCCGAGGTCGTGCAGCTTGGCTCCGGCGACGTGTTCCGCCGCGCCCGCGCGGAGGCTGCCGCGCCGAAGGCCGACGTGATCTGGAGCGTCACCGGTTCGCTCTTGGGCGAGAACGCCGACCTGCTCACGCCCTATGCGCCGAAGGATCAGAGCGCCATCGACGAGCGCTTCGTCAGCAACCCGGCCTGGACGCCCTATACGACCGTCATCTACGTGCTGATGGTCAACAAGCGCATGGTCAAGGATGCCGATGTGCCGAAGACCTGGGCCGAGCTCTCCGATCCGAAATGGAAGGGCAAGGTCGCCTCGGCCCGCGTCGACAATTCCGGATCGGCGTTCCAGCAGATGACGACGGTGCTGACCGCCGGCGGCGACAAGGGCTGGGAGAATTACGGCAAGCTCGCCAAGAATTTCGTCTTCTCCGACAGCTCCGGTGCTGTCCCGCGCTTCGTCGCCGATGGCGAGGCGCCGCTCGGCCTGACGCTCGAGGACAACGCGCTCGAATATGTCGCCGGTGGCGCGCCGGTGAAGATCTCCTATGTCGAGGACGGCACCACGACCTCTCCCGACGGCGTCGCGATGCTGAAGGGCGCGCCCAATCCGGAGCCGGCGAAGCGCTTCATCGACTGGGCGCTGTCCAAGAAGACGCAGGAGGCGCTGGTCAAGGAAGCCGGCCGCCGCTCGGTGCGCAAGGACGTTGCCGCGCCGGGCGAGGTGAAGCCGCTTTCCGAGCTGACCCTGGTCAAGCTCAAGTCCGTCGAGGAGCTTGGCGGCACCAAGGCGCTGATCGAGAAGTGGCGCCAGGTGACCGGCAACTGACGGGCTGACGGCCGGATACGACGACGACCATGCAGATCGAATGCTTCAGCCTCGGCAAGCGCTTCGCCAACCCCGAGGAGAACGAGGACAGCGTCGTCATCCTGCCCGGCCGCGGCTATGCCGTGATCGATGGCGTGACCGACCGCAGCGGACGCCGCTTCGGCGCCATGCGGGCCGGGCGGTTCGCGTCCGGTTTGGTCTCGGCGGAGGTCACCCGCTTCCTCATGGCCGAAGACCTGAGCGTTCGCGGCGGACAGGACCGCGTGCGCAGGCTCGTCGAAGCCCTCGGGGAGGCGCTGCGCGCGGGCTATGCGGCGCACGGCCTGCTGGACAAGGCGTCGGCCGATCCCGCCGTGCGGATCGGCTGCACGTTGGCGCTGGGCTACCATGACGGGCCGGCGCTGCAACTGGTCTCGATCGGCGATTCCGGCATTCGGCTCAGCGGGAAGACCCTCGGAACGGTCCGCCATGTCGAGGAGAAGCCGCTCGACCGCGTGACGGCGCTGATCCGGCGCGAATGCTGGGCGCATCTCGGCCGGATGCGCGCCGATCCGCTGCCCCAGCGTGCGATCTCGGACGATGCCGTCTGGAACGGTTTGCGCGAGCCGCCGGCCGGTCTGGGAGCGGAGGCCTGTGCGACGATCAGGGCGCATGTGCTGCGCCTCTGCGACGAGGAGATGCCGAAGATCGCGCGGGCGGAGATCGAGCGGATCGTCGATAGCGGAATCAGCGGCCAGCGGGCGTTCTCCAACCATCCGACCAGCGATCTCGGCTATGGCGTGCTCGACGGCTTCGCCATTGCCGACCGGCATGTCTTCGCGGCGGACTACCCTGCAGCGGAGGTCGCGCGGCTCGAACTGTTCAGCGACGGTTATTTCGCCGAGCCTGAGGCTTTCGGAGTGGCCGCCTGGGAGGCGAGCTTTGCCGAGGTCGAGCGGATCGATCCCGACAAGATCGGCCCCTATGCCAGCGTGAAGGGTTCCGGCGCCGATAGCTGGACCGACGACCGGACCTATCTCGGAATCGCGTTCGATCGCTGAGTCGTCAGTCTTCCCGGCCCCAATTCCGTCGTCTGCTGATCGTGGCGGCGGGGTCACGCGGACGCAGCTTCCAAAGGCCTCCGATCAGGCTGACGAGCGCGAAGCTCGGCAGGGCTAGGACGACCGGCACCGTCAACAGACCGCGACGGAACACGCCGCGCCCTGCCTCGTTGTAGGAGTGGGGGCAGATGCGGAGAACACTGATGCTGCGGTTCGTCGCTATGACCGCCCTCGCGGCGGCGCTTTCATCCCCGGCGCTCGCGGAGCCCGGCTTCGTTCGGACGGTCAGTCTGCCGGTGCTGGGGTCGTCCTCCGCGCGCGGGCCCAAGGCGGCCTGTGAACTCCCGGCAAGCGTGTCGGCGAAGCCGGTCGTGCTGGTGCCCGATCAGGCGATGAACCTGTCGCCGCGCATGATCCAGGCGATCCGCGTCGACAACAACAATCCGTCGATCGACTGACACAATCCGCGCTCCTGACCATCACTCCATGGAGCCTCGGCGCTTGCCGACCTCTGCCCGGCAGCGTAAACCCCGCGCGGCACTGCCTTGATCGTGCCTGATTGGCCCGCCATCGGGCGGCAGCCGGCATTCTGGACAGGTGCGGCCGGCAGCCGCGGGGATGAATGATGTTTTCGCTTACGCCAGCGATCGACCGCCTCAGGGACGCGGCCTCGGCCAGCCATCTGCGGGCCTGCATCTTCCTGCTGCTCCTGTCGCTCGCCGCCTTCCTGCCCGGATACAGCACGCTCCAGCCGCTCGATCGCGACGAGCCGCGCTTCGCGCAGGCGAGCAAGCAGATGCTGGAGACCGGCGATTTCGTCGATATCCGTTTCCAGGACGAGGCGCGCCACAAGAAGCCGGTCGGCATCTACTGGCTGCAGAGCGCGGCGGTGAAGGCCGGCGAGGCTGTCGGCGTGCCCGAGGCGCGCACGCAGATCTGGCTTTACCGCATCCCCTCGCTGGTCGGCGCGACCGCGACCGTGCTCCTGACCTACTGGGCGCTGCTCGCTTTTCTTTCGCCGCCGCTGGCCTTGTTGGGCGGCGCGCTGATGGCGGCCGCCGTGCTGCTCGGTGTCGAGGCGCGCATCGCCAAGACCGATGCGCTGCTGGCGGCCTGCGCCGTTGCGACCATGGGTGCGCTGACGCGGACTTGGCTCGACTGGACGCGCTCGCTCGCCTTCGTGCCGGACCGGCGCAACTGGCTGGTGTTCTGGGGCGCGACCGCGCTCGGCCTGCTGATCAAGGGGCCGATCGTGCCGATGGTCTGGGGTCTCGCCATTCTTGTGCTGAGCGCAAGCCAGCGCTCCTTCCGCTGGCTGAAGCCATTGCGCTTCGGCGCCGGGCTATTGCTCTGCCTCGTGGTCGCGCTGCCCTGGTTCGCCGCGATCATGATCAAGACCGGCGGCAGCTTCTTCACTGAGAGCGTCGGGCAGGACATGCTCGGCAAGGTCGCCGAGGGGCAGGAGAAGCATTGGGGGCCGCCCGGGCTCTATCTCGTCGTCTTCTTCGCGACCTACTGGCCGGCGGCGGCTTTCGCGGCCATGGCTGTGCCCTTCGCCTGGGTACGCCGCAAGGAGCCGCAGATCCTGTTCCTGATCGCCTGGATCGTGCCCTCCTGGCTGGTCTTCGAGGCGGTGCCGACCAAGCTGCCGCATTACGTGCTGCCGCTCTATCCGGCGATCACCGCGCTCTTGCTGCTCGCCGTGCTCAATGGCGGCATCAACCGTTACCGGCGCGGCGCGGTGCTCACCGCCTGCCTCGTCGTGATCGTGCCGCTGGCGCTGATGGGCACGATCCTGTTCGGCAACTGGACGCTCGACCGGGCCGTGCCGTGGCTCGCGCTGCCGTTCTTCGCGCTCGTCCTGCTGTCCGGGATCAGCGTCGTCGCGGCCTTCCGGCGACTCGACTTCGAGGGCGCGCTCTGGCGCTGCGTGCTGGCGAGCCTGCTGCTGACCATTGCCGTCTATCCGTTTGCCATCGAGAGCCTGCGCTCGCTGAAGCTGTCGCCGCGTCTGGCGGAGACTGTGAAGGCTGCCGGCTGTGCCGATCCGGCCGTGCTGACACTGGGCTATCGCGAGCCGAGCCTGGTCTTCCTGACCGGCACGAAGCTCACGATGGCCGCAAGTGGCACTGACGCTGCCGCCTTCCTCAACCAGCCCGGCTGCCGCGTCGCCTTCGTCGAGCGCCGCTTCGCCGATGATTTCAAGGCGGCGCTGGCCAGCCAAGCCGTGAAGCCGCGGCTCGTGACGACGATCAACGGCTTCAACCTCAACGGTGGGCGCAAGCTCGAGATCGCCGTCTTCGCCCGTTCGCCCGGTTGAGCCATTGCGCGCGCAACCCTTCTGCGCGAAACCCTTGCCCTCTCGGCTAAGCTGACGCAGTTTGCGGGCCGTTTTTCCGGATGATGTCCCTTTGACCGAAACCTCTTCCCATCCGCTGCTCAGCGTCGTCGTGCCGGTGCGCAACGAGGTCGGCAATATCGCGCCGCTCGTCGCCGATATCGAGAAGGCCTGCGCGGCGATCGGCCCGTTCGAGGTCGTCTATGTCAATGACGGCTCGACCGACGGCACGGCGGCTGCCCTGGCCGATCTCGCCACGACGCGGCCCTGGCTGCGCGTCGTCACCCATGCCCAGTCCTGCGGCCAGAGCGCGGCGGTGCGCACCGGTGTGCGCCATGCCCGCTCGGCGATCGTCGCGACGCTCGATGGCGACGGCCAGAACGACCCCGCCTTCCTGCCGGAGATGGTCGCGGCCCTGCAGAAGGCCGGCCTTCAGGCCGGAATGGTGCAGGGGCAGCGCGTCGGGCGCAAGGATACCGGCTTCAAGCGCTGGCAGTCGAAGATCGCCAACGGCGTGCGCGTGCGCGTGCTGAAGGACGATACGCGCGATACCGGCTGCGGGCTGAAATGCTTCCGCCGCGAGGCCTATCTTGCCCTGCCGTATTTCGATGCGCTGCACCGCTTCATGCCGGCATTGATGGCGCGCGAGGGCCACAAGGTGCTGCATGTCGACGTGCGCGACCGGCCGCGGCTGACCGGCGTCTCGAATTACGGCTTCTTCGACCGGCTCTGGGTGGGTATCCTCGACCTTGCTGGCGTGTGGTGGCTGATCCGCCGGCGCAAGCGCGTACCCCAGATCGTCTCGGAGACGATGTGATGCTCATCGACCTGCAGCAGACCATCGGCAACTATTTCCACGACGTCTTCGTCAACAATATCGACTGGTGGGTCCTGCTCGGCGTGGTCGCGCAGGGGCTCTTCACCATGCGCTTCGTGGTGCAGTGGCTGGCGAGCGAGAAGGCCGGGCGCTCGGTCGTGCCAATGACCTTCTGGTGGTTCTCGATCGGCGGCGGCGCGCTGCTGTTGATGTACGCGCTCTACCGGCGCGACCCGGTCTTCATTCTTGGCCAGGGCTTCGGCGTCTTCGTCTATATCCGCAACCTGCAATTCGTCCTGCGCGCCAGGGCGCGTGGCGAGGACACGAATTCCGGGCCGGGCTAGGTCCATAGGGGCGGACCGGGTACCGTATTCAGTCCGATCCTGTAGCTCTTTGATCTTGCATCGGCTTTGCCCAAAAGCCGCGCTCGACTTTTCGGGCCGATGCTCTAGCTCCGCGACGGCGGCGCTGCGGGCTCGGCCGCCGCGCCGTCGGAGGGCGAGGGCAGCTTGTCGGCGGCGGCGGCCTGCGGCTTGCGCATCGCGGCCGAATAGGCCGGGTAGCGCTCGCGATAGGCCTTCAGGAATTCGGAGAGCGTGTCGGCATTGGCGGTGGCGCGGGCCATTTCGCGGATGTCGGAAGCACGCGCCCGGTCGGCCCCGGTGATGAAGGCGAAGGTCCGGGCATCGGCGCTACGGGCCATCTTCGGCGCGAACTTGCTGCGCAGCCGGTCGAGCGACAGGTTCTCGCTGCCCATCACATAGGAAACGCCGGCCCGCATCACGTCGGCGCGCTCGCTGTCGCTGAGCGTGCCCTCGCCGCGCCAGCTCTCGCCAAGCAGGCGCTCATAAGCCTCGCCCGCCTCGCGCCAGCGGCGCCCGGTCCAGTAGATGTCGGCGCGCAGCCGGTCGATCTCGGGTCCCTGCTGCGCTTCCAGCAGCTCGAGCGCCTGATCGGTGCGCGAAAGGTCCGACAGCGCCTTGGCCTCCAGCAGCAGGCGGGCGCGCCTGACGTCGGCCGGCAGTTCGACGAGCCGCGTCGTGTTGAGTGCGCGGACCGCATCGGCCGGCTTGCCGTTCATCAGGTCGACCATGGCAAGCCGCGCCGCGACCGTGGAGCGTGCCGCGCCGGTGAGGCGCCGATCCATCTGATATTTCAGGATCTCGGCCGCCTGGTCCAGCAGGTCGAGCTCGACCAGCCTGTCGGCGAGCAGGCGCGTGATCTCGTCGCCGCGCCGGCCGATCGGCAGGAATTCCTTGAAGTCGTAGAACAGCGCCAGCGCTTCGATGCGTGACAGCTTGCCGAGGCCGCTGCCGCTGAACAGTTCGGCAAAGCGCTGGGCGGTCTCGTCATGCATCCGCGGGGTCAGCGGATCTTCGGTGAAGTTCTCGTTGGCGCGGCGCGCGACCATGAAAGCATCCCGCCAGCGCTGCTGGTCGGCATAGAGCCGGCTGAGTTCGGCCAGGGCCTCGATCTCCAGCCGTCCGCCGCGCCAGATCACCGAGACCGTCTCCAGCCGGGCGATGGCTTCCTCGGGCTTGATATCGGTGCGCTTCTCGGCGTCGGCGAGCTTGACCGCGCGCAGTTGCGCCTCGGCCGCGATCGGGCGGCTCTTCGCCTCGAAGAGTGGCTTGTAGCCGTTCATCGCGGCTTCCGGACGGCCGCCGATATCGTCGAGCCGCGCCTGCAGCAGGGCGAGGTGCTCCTGGTCGAAGGCGCCGCGCGGCATGTCGGCGAGCACCTGGATCTGCCGCTCGGCGACAGCGATATCCTGCTGGGCGAGCGCGGCGCGCGCCATCGCCTCGCGGAACTCGCCCTGGAGATCGACCGGGTAGCGGTCGAGAATGGCCTCAGCCCGGCGGAAGCCGACCAGCGCCTGAGCATTGCGGTTCAGGCGTTGCTCGACCAGGGCACGCCACAGCCCGGTCTCGGCATCGTCCTTGATCGGACCGGCATCGAAAGCGGCCAGTGCCTGCTGGTCGCGATACATGCCGGCGGCGACGACACCCTTCAGGAAGAGCGCCTCGCGGTTCCCGCGCATCGTCCTGTCGTCGGCGAGCAGGGCGTTGAGCGGGCCGGCCGCCTCGGGCATCAGGCCGTTGGCGGCATAGAAGCGGGCGAGCGCCAGCCGGGCCTCGGATTTGCGGCCGCGCGAGGCGTCGGTGACGTCGAGCATCAGGGCGCGGGCGCGCTCGAGCGGATTGCCGAGGCGCAGCTTCGTCCAGGCATCGCCATCGAGCAGCGGCGCAACCTCCTGCTTCTCGGTCTTCTCTTCGGCTTTCCGGGCGGGTTCGCCGATGTCGAGCGAGACGTTGAGTCCGCCACTGCGGCCGACGCGGACCTGCTCCATGCTGGCGCGGACGACGACATCGTCGGCGTGCGGCTGGACGGCGAGGCCCTGCGCCGTCGGGAGCAGGCCGAACTCGACGAACTGGTAAGGCTTGGGCGTGAGCCGGGTCGGGCCTGTCGCGGTGGCAACGGCAACGGGCAGCCCGGCAGGGCCGGATTCGAGCCAATGGATGCCGGTCAGGCCTGCGAGCGGCACGGCGACGATGGTCTGGCCGTGATCGTCTATGCTGCGCTGCGGCTCGACCGGTGCCACAGGCCGACCGGCATCTTCGCCGAGGTCGAGCGACCATGTCGGGCCGTTGTCGAAGAGGCGCGCCAGCGGCTGGCCGGCGAGCCTAAGCCTGACGAGCGTGACCTTGCCTTCGCGCGAGACCGTGCTGTCCTCGATCAGCTTGGGCATCAGCCCGGCGAGCTTCGCGGGATCGATGGTGTCACGGGTGTCGAAGACCAGCGTCATCACGCCGGCATCGAGGAAGGCGGCGGCGCCGGTCGGGCGGGTGAAGCGGAAATCCAGGCGCTTGCCGTCGGCGGTGATGGCGACCGGACCGGGGGGGATTTCAGGAGCGGGCGGAGCTGCCGCAACGACTTGGGCGGGCGGCGTCGCGACCGCGGCAGGGGGCGTCGGCGCCGCCGGCTTGACGAGATCGGCAAGCGAGAGCGCCTCCTGCTTCACCGGGCGCAGCAGGTCGACGACCAGCCCGGACTCGTCGTTGAAGCTGCGGACCTGCCAGTCCTTGGGCAGGGACAGGGTCAGGCTCAGCGCCTCCCTGCCGGCATCGAACCCGGCGAGGCTGATATCGCTCGGCAGGGCGCTGCGGATGGCGCCGGCTTCGACATTCATCGGACGGTCGAAGACCAGCTTCAACGTGCCGTCGGACAGGTCGCTGGCCAGCTTCGTCCCGGCCGGCGCCTTGAAGATCAAGCGCTCGAGCGTCGGCAGGCTGGCCGTGTTCATCGTCAGCAACGCGGGCGGAGTCGCTGGCTGGCGCGCGGCTTCCTTCGCGCGGGCTTCGGCAAGGCGCAGGCGCTCGGTGAGCTCGGCCATGGCTTCCGGCGGCGGACCCGGCATGACGCCGGACCAGTTCTGCGGCAGGAGATCGATGAAGGCCTTGTCGCCGGCCTCGATCAGATTGGCCTTGTAGGGTTGGGTCAGCGCGAAGCGCATGCCGCGCCCGTCGGGGTCGACGCGGGCGACGGAGACGTAGTTCGGCAATTCGCGGGCGATGCGCGCGATATCGACCTGGACCTGGCCGCCGAAGGCGACGATCAGCACGCCGTTGGAGACGCGGATGCGGGTCTGGATCGGTTCGTCGAAGGTGAGGGACAGGCGGCCGAAGCCGGCCGGCATGGCCTCGCCGCGCAGGTTCGCCCCGGCCGCGAGGGCAGGCGTCTCCAGGCCGGCGGCGAGCGCGAGAGCGGCCAGCCCGATACCGAAGGCGAGGGAGCGCGACAGACGCAAACCGTGATACTCGACCCAACGCGACACTGAGCCTCGCCATGCCTTAAGACGCGGCGGCCCTCCGGAACGCTAGCGCGTCAACCATAATGGCGTGTTAACGTTCGGGCTCCGCGGACTGCAATGTCCGCTGAGGTTTCTCGATCGGGAACGACCATTGGCACGGCCCTGTTTCGGCGGGCGCGGATCATGCCGGGCTGTTCGGGGCGTGCGACTCTAGCATTCGCTGCATGTGGGGGGATTGTAACCCCCTGCCGTGGGAGGCGGGCCGCCATACGGCGCACCGCGATATCCGCCGCTGCCGTATCTTGGATAGCCGCCATAGCCATGGCCGCCCCCATAGCCATGGCCGCCTCCATAGGGAGGAGCAGGTGCGTAGACGACGGGGGCAGCCGGCGCACCACAGCCGTACTCATCGCAGTATGAGCCTGGGTAGCCATACGCGCGCTGATCGACGCAGCCCGCCGCGAGCGTTCCGAGCAGCAAAACCGAAGCGAGGGGTATGAACCGCATTGAGGTTTCCTCCTGCCGCGATCATCCGCCGCCGGACCTGAACGATTGCTGACAGCCCAAGTTCCACGCCGCCTTGCGCGGCCCTTTTTGATCGGGGGCGCTTAAGTACGTCAGGGATGTGTGCCGCCTGCTGCTCGTCCGGCGTCGTTCGCCCCTGCTTGAAGGCTGTGCCGATGATTCCGTCAACGCATGCGTCCGCCGCGAAAGCCCACTGCGTTGAGGATTGCCAGGAACTTATCCGACGGGTTGAGTTTATGTTCCGGTAAGAAATCGACTCCACGCTGGTTAGTCTATTGGATCAACGGGGTGAATTTAGTTTCTAGCTACCGATCCTGAGCCTGGGGTTTTCAATGGCAAGATTCACATTAATTTTTCTCATGATGTGCATTTTTACTAATGAGTCGATTGCGTCATGTCTGCCGCCAGACGATCCTGTGCTTTCGGGAATCAGCAAACTGGTCGATCGCGATCCCATGTTGGCCTCGCAGATGGCCGACAGGTTTCTTGCGAGCAAGCAGGATCTGACGGCCGAGGCGAAGGGCCGGCTTCGGGCCTTGCAGGCGGAAGGCTTCGGGCGACGGTCGCAAGCAGCGGGTGCGCGGCGGATTTCCAATCTCGGGCTCGCGGAGCCGTTGACGGCGGATAGCGACGCCCGCGTCGAATTGCTGTGGATTCTGGCGACCAACACAGATCGCCCGGAGCAGCTCGCCCTCTTGCAATCCGAGATCGAGGCGCTCGCTGCAAAGGCGGTGCCGCATTCGGCGCGAGCGATCTGTCTCGACATTGCGCTGGGCAACATCCAGCGCGTGCGCGGCGATTTCGGTGAGGCCGCGCGGCTGCTTTTCCAAGCCTATCACGCCAGCGACCTGCCAGCTCTGGCCCTGGCCAAGATCGAGGCCACACGGTTGCTCGGTCGTGTGTGGGGGGACGCGGGCAATGACGATGCCGCGCTCGAGCTCAACCGGACCGTGATCGAGTTCGAGAATGCGAACGGCAATACATTCATGCTCGGCATGGCACGGGGCTATCGGGGGATCTATCTCAACAACAGCCGGCGCTTCGAAGAGGCCTTGCCGGAGCTGGAGGCCTCCCGCGCTTCGCATCAGCGGTTCTTCGCCAGTGCCAGCGAGGCTCATATCGAGAATGAATTCTGCCGTGCGCGGATCGGGCTCAGGCAATGGGGTGTGGCTAGGCTTCATTGCGACCGGGCCAAGGAGAAATTCATCCTGGCCAATGAAACCGGGTTCGACCGGACGGAACTGCTGACTGCAGAGATCGACCTGGCCGAGGAGAAGCTCGGCGACGCCCGGCGCCGCCTCGACGACATCATCGGCAAGGGCTCGACTGCGGCAGGTATCAACCTGTTCGAGGCATTCCGACTGCGGGCCGAGCTGCATCAGCGGCAGGGGGACTATCCTGCGGCGTTGTCAGACCTGTACGCGTATATTCAGAAGCACGGCCGCTGGAAGGAGGCCGCCACAGCCCGGCAGACGCTGGTCCTGTCGGAGCGTTTTGCCGCGGTCCTGCATGCGACGCGCGCCGAGGCCTTGCAGAAGACGCTGGAACTCGAGCGTCAAACGGCTCGCGTCAACTCGCAAAGCAGCCTGGTCATGATCGGCGCCATGGCATGCGTCATGCTGATCCTGTGCCGCATGCGCTTCGTCGACGTCAGGCATCAGCGTCGGCTGACGCTCATCGCCAATACCGACCTGCTGACCGGAATTCCAAATCGCCGGCATATCCTGGAACGCGCCAAGGAAGCGCTCGCCGCGGCGCGCGGCACAGGCCGCGCGTTCTCGGTCGCGCTCCTCGATCTCGACCATTTCAAGGCGATCAACGACAGGTTTGGTCACCTGACGGGCGACACCGCGCTCAAGCAGGTCGCTGCTGCGGCCGAGGCGAATCTACCCGAGGGAGCAACGATGGGCCGTTGGGGTGGGGAGGAATTCCTCATCGTTTTCGAAGGTCATGGGCTCGACGACTGTTCTGCGCATCTGGAAAAGCTGCGCCACGAAATCACCCTGATCCGGCCTCACCGCGATGCCGTCATCCCGCTCAACTTCAGCGCCGGCCTTTCCGGGAACGACGATGCCACGCTTTCCATCGAGCAGATGATCAATCAGGCGGATCATGCTCTCTACCGCGCGAAAGCCTGCGGCCGCGGCCAGACGCAGCGATTCCAGAGCGAGCCGCGCGCGTTGCTGACCGCAGCGAGCTGAGGACGACAATGGCCCTGCAGCGATCAGCGCTGGGGCGTGATCGCCGGGAGCTCGTTGCCGGGCAGGGGGGCTTCGTTGGCGACGCGCTCGACGCTGGCGCTGCGGCCGCTGGTCGCCAGCGCGACGGTCAGCTTCTCGGCGCGGTCCGGCGACATCGCCGCCAGCACCTCTGACATCTTGCGGGGATTCATCTGCTGCACGACCGGCACGAGCACATCGAGGCCGAGACGGTCGAAGACGCGCGCGGCGTCCTTCGGCTTCATCGCCTCGTACATGATGACGAGGTTCTTGATCGCCTTCGCCTCGTCGGCGGAGGCCTTGGCGGCCGGGCCGGCCTTCTCTTCCATGGTCTTGAGGTCGCCGACGCGGCCGTCGAGCTTCTTCTCGGCGGAGTTCAGCAGGCGCTCGCGCATTTCCAGCTCGCGCATCCGCCCTTCCAGCTCCTCGCGGCGCTCGCCCAGGCGCTCCAGGATCGCCTTCTCGGCCGGGGAGACCGGCTGGACCGAGCCGTTCATGAGGCCGGCCTTGTTGTTGGGGTTGGCGGCGCGGGCCGCTTCGGCCTTGGCCTCGGCTTCCTTCTTGTCCTGCTCCTTCTTCGGGTCGGGAGCGGGGACGGAGCCGGTCGTTTCCGGATCGAAGACGTTGGGCGCGGCCTTGTTCGTCTGCTTGGCCGCGGCCTGCGCGAAGAGCGGCGAGTTGGGCGGGATATGACCCGGCGAGGGCTCCGCCGTCCAGGCGAGCAGCTTCAGCGCCAGGAGACCCATGGCGCCGAGAATCACTGCCGGCAGGAGGCGGGGCCGTTCGATCACGCAGCCTGTTCCTCGAGGCGGCGGGCGGCGCGGGCGCGGATGGCGGCGGCGGACTGGGCCGCGCTCTCAAGGCGCGAAACCGGCGCAGGCGCGGCCGGCGCCTCGACCGGGGCCTCCTTGGCGCCGACCAGGGTCGCGGCGCTGACGATCTGGCCGATGCGCTCCATCACCGCCTGGCCGGCTTCGACCTGGGCGGCGAGATCGGCGGCGTAGCGCTCGGCGGTGCGCAGGCGCTCCTCCAGGGTGCGGTCGCAATCGCCCAGCGTCGACTTGAGGCCGGCGATGGCGCGCTCGGCATTGTCGGTCGCGGTGATCAGCGCGCCGACGGTCTGGCGCATGCCGGCCTCGTCGGCCTTCAGGCGCTCGATGCGCTTGGTCAGGACGAAGCAGGTGACGATGGTGGCGACCAGGAGGCAGGCGACAAGCACGTCGGCGATGAGATTGATCGTCATTGTGTCCTCTTCAGGTCGTGGCGCCGAGATGGCTGGCGAGGCTGTCGAAAGCGGCGATGGTGGTCTTGGAGCGGCGCAGCGGGCTGACGACCTGGACGGCGATCTTGCCGTCGATCCGGCCGATCCGGCCTTCGGTGACGACGAAGTCGCCGCAGCGCAGCGAGACGGTGGCATCCGGGCGGGCATCGAACATCAAGGTGTCGCCGATTTCGAGCTTCATGACGCGCTTGAGCGGCATCTGGGTCTCATGCAGTACGCAGGTCACGTCGACATCGGCCTGCCAGACCTCTGTCGCGAGATGGTTCTCCCAGATCGGATCCCGGCCCAGCTTCTCGCCCATGAAGCTTTCGAGCAGCAATTCGCGGATCGGCTCGATCGTGGCGTAGGGCAGGACGATGTGCAGCGCGCCGCCGCGGCCTTCCATGTCGAACTTGAGCTCGACGCGGATCGCGGCATTGGCCGGGCGGGAGATCGAGACGAAGCGCGGATTGGATTCGACGCGGTCGACATTGAAGCGCACCGGCGAGAGCGGCTTGAAGGCGGCCTCGGCATCGCCCAGCACCAGCTCGATGACGCGCCGGACCATGCGGATCTCGATGGAGGTGAAGGGGCGGCCGTCGATGCGCGGCGCCGGCTGTCCGCGCTTGCCGCCGAACATCGCGTCGAGAACCGAGTAGATCAGCGAGGACTCGATGGTGATCAGGCCGAAATTGTCCCATTCCTCGGCCTTGAACACCGAGAGCAGGGCCGGCTGCGAGATCGAGTTGATGTAGTCGCCGAAGCGCACCGAACGGATGCTCTCCAGCGTGACCTCGACATTGTCCGTGAAGAAGTTGCGCAGGCTGGTCGAGAGCAGGCGCACCAGGCGCTCGAAGATGATCTCGAGCATCGGCAGGCGCTCATAGGCGACCGAGCCGGAATCGACGATCGCCTGGATGCCGTTGCGGCCGTCCTTGTCATCGGTGCTCGAGAAACCGAGCATCGTGTCGATTTCGTCCTGCGACATCAGGCGGTCGGTACCGCCTTCCTGTTCGCCGTCGTCCTCGATGATGTCGGGCATCGTCGCCCAGCCGGCCGCCATCCCTTCCGGGGTCAGCGGTTCGTCGCTCGGCATATTCTTGTCGCGTTCGGTGCTCATCTTTGCGCCGCCATCTCGGTCCAGTATGCGGGGGCCATCGGCTCGCTCACTGCACCAGCAGTTCCTTGAACAGCACGGCGTCGACCCTGGCCGGATAGACGGTCAGGTTGACGCGGCGCAGCAGTTCTTCCTTGAGCCGGAACATGCCGGCCGAGCCTTCGAGATCGGCAGGGCGCAATTCGCGCATGAAGATCTGGAAGGCGTCCTCGATGCGCGGCAACAGCGGCTTGACCTGGTCGGCCGCCTTCGCATCGGCGATCTCCAGCACGACCTTGAGCTTCATCACCGGCTGGCGGTCCTGCTGGCCGCCATTGGACATGCTGATCATCATGTCCTTCATGTCGAGGAAGGCGACGGGGTTCTTGGCCTTGGCCGCGGCTTCCGCGGCGGCTACCTGCTCGGGCGAGGGCTTCTTCAGGAAGAACCAGCCACCACCGCCGGCAGCCGCCAGCAGCACGACGCCGCCGATGATCATGAAGAGCTTCTTCTTGCTCTTCGGCGCCTCTTCACCGGAGGCGCCTGCCTCTTCCGTCTTGGCCTTTTTCGCCATCTCGTCACGCGCCCCGGGCCGTCGGGCCGCCTTCTGCTGCCCATGGGAGCACCTTGGCCAATTACGGTTAACGCGTCGTTAAGGGCGGCAGAATTTGCCGGGCGTTTCTTGCCGCTCCAGCAGGTTGTGCCGGGGTGCGGCAGGGGGTGTCTGTGCATTTATATACAACAATATCAATATCTTGTGTGAATTAACCACGCTGGCACACAGCTTGCCAGTACTGGGCTGTGGCGACTGCGCTGGGGAGCGTCGAGGTTGCCGCGGGACATGATCGGGAGCCTTAGCCGTGGAGAACGCGCTTCTCATCGGCCTGTCGCGTCAGGTGGCTCTGGCGCGCGAGCTGGACGTCATCGCCAACAACATGGCGAATGTCGGAACCAATGGATTCAAGGCGCGCAGCGCGCGCTTCAACGAGTTCCTCATGCCCGTCGCGAAGGCCGATGCCTTCAAGCCGGCCGACCGGCCGCTGTCCTATGTCATAGACAAGGGCACGCCGCTCGATCTGTCGCAGGGCGCGATGGAACTCACCGGCAATCCGCTCGACGTCGCGCTCAAGGGCGACAACTACCTGGTCGTGCAGACGCCGAATGGCGAGCGCTATACCCGCGCCGGCTCCCTGAACATCGATCGGCAGGGTCGACTCGTCACCCAGACCGGCCTGCCTGTTCTGGGCGATGGCGGCCCGATCGCCTTCGGTTCGAGCGAGCACTCCATGCGCATCGCCGCCGACGGCACCGTGAGCAGCGACCAGGGCACGCGCGGCAAGCTGCGCCAGGTCCGCTTCGCCGATCCGAGGGCGCTCGCGAGCGAAGGCAGCAACCTGTTCTCCTCGACCACGCCTCCGCAGCCGGCCGGGATCGAGGCGCGGCTGGAGCCCGGCGCGATCGAGCGCTCCAACGTCAAGGCCGTGGTCGAATTGACCCGCCTGATGGAGGTGCAGCGCAACTACCAGAGTGTCGCCAACATGATGAGCAAATCCGACGAACTGCGCAGCCGGGCGATCTCGCGCCTGGCCGACCAGCAAGCCTGATAGCGGAAAGGAGCACGCACCATGCGCGCCATGCAGACAGCCGCGACCGGCATGATGGCCCAGGAGATGAACGTCCAGGTCATCTCCAACAACATCGCCAACGTCCGGACCACCGGCTACAAGCGCCAGCAGGTTCACTTCCAGGATCTGCTCTACGAGAACTTCCGGCGCGCCGGCTCGGCCACCTCGGACCAGAACACGCAGGCCCCGGCCGGCACCTTCATCGGCTCCGGCGTCAAGACGGTCTCGACCGGCCGCGTCATGACCCAGGGCAATATCAGCCCGACGGAGAAGCCTTACGACCTCGCCATCCGCGGCGAGGGCTTCTTCCGCATCCGGATGCCGGACGGCCGCACCACCTATAGCCGCGACGGCTCCTTCGATCTCGACGCCCAGGGCCAGCTCGTCACCCGCGACGGCTACCAGGTCGAGCCCGGCATTACCGTGCCGAACAACGCCTCCAGCGTCAGCATCAACGCGCAGGGCATCGTCGAGGCGATGGTGCCGGGGCAGACCGCGCCGCAGCAGCTCGGCCAGATCCAGCTCGTGCGTTTCGTCAACAAGGTCGGCCTCGAGTCGATCGGCGACAACCTCTATGTCGAGACCGCGGCCTCGGGCCAGCCGATCGACGGCTTCGGCGGCGGCGAAGGCTTCGGCACGCTGCAGCAGAACTATCTCGAAGAAGGCAACGTTCAGGCGGTCACCGAGCTCTCCTCGCTGATCGCGGCGCAGCGCGCCTACGAGATGAACTCCAAGGTCATCACCGCCGCCGACCAGATGATGTCGGCGACGACCCAGATGTTCCGCGGTTGAGGGGCGCCATCATGATCCGCCTCTCGCTCATCGCCCTGCTGCTCTCCGGGACCGCCGCGCTCGCTGCGCCGCGGCACGGCGAGCCTGCGCCGGTCGCGATGGCTTCGGCCGTTGCGGCTCCCGCTGCCGCCGCGCTGCCCTCCAGGCTGCAACTGCGCCCCGAGGTCAGCCTCTCGCGCGACCTCGTCACCTTCGGCGACCTCATTCCGGGCCTCTCCGGCGAGGCGGCAACGACGGCCGCTTTCCGGGCGCCGGCGCTCGGCGAGACCGGCACCATCCAGGTCGCACGCATCGTCGAGGCTGCCCGTGCCGCCGGCATCGTCCGCGAGGCCGGCGATCTCCAGAGCCAGGGTTTTGCCCAGGTCGTGGTGACGCGTGCCGCCCGCCGCATCACCGCCATGGATCTCGAAGCCGCGGTGAAGACCGGCTTGCAGGAGCGCTTCGGCGTCGATGCCCGCATCTTCGCGCTCGCGATCGATGGCGGGGCGCCGGGCATCGCCGTCGAGCCCGAGCTGACCGGCGATGTCGCCGTGATCGACCTCTCCTTCGACGCTCGCTCGCGGCGCCTGCAAGCCCGGCTCGCGGTGCCCGGCAGCACGGCGATGCGGCTGAAGCCGCTGCGCATCTCCGGCCAGCTCGTCGAGACCATGGAGGTCGTGGTGCCCAGGCGCCTGATCGCGCGCGGCGAGACGCTGGGCAAGGACGATCTCACCGTCGAGCGCCGCCCGCGCGACGGGCAGGGCGGCGAGATCATCGGCGATGTCCGAGCCGCCATCGACAAGGTCGCGCGCCGCGCCCTGCTCGCCGGCGTGGCGCTGCGCGGCAGCGACGTCCAGCGCGAGGAGATCGTGGGCAAGGGCGACCTCGTCACCATCGTCTACGAGGGGCCGGGCCTGCTCATCACGCTGCGCGGCAAGGCCAACGAGGCCGGCGCGATGGGCGACGTCATCTCCGTCACCAATCCCCAGTCCAAGCGCGTGCTGCAGGGCAAGGTCAGCGGGCCGGGACGGGTTTCCGTCCAGCCTTCCGCCGCCGGCCGTGTCGCCAGCGCTCAGTGAGTTCCGTGGAAACCGCCATGTACGCCAACCGTCTCGCCAAGTTCTCCGGGCTTCTGCTGCTGACCGCCTCGCTCGGCGCCTGCGGCATGGGCGATCGCCTTGCCAATGTCGGCCAGGCGCCGACGCTCTCGCCGATTGAGGACCCGACCGCCGCCAAGGGCTACAAGCCGGTGCAGATGCCGATGCCGGAGGTGGCGCATGCCTCCTACGCGCCGAACTCGCTCTGGCGCACCGGCTCGCGCGCCTTCTTCAAGGACCAGCGCGCCCGCAATGTCGGCGATCTCGTCACCGTCAAGGTCAAGGTCACCGACCGGGCCCAGCTCAACAACACGACCAAGCGCAGCCGCAAGAACGGCGAGGATCTCGGCGCGGAGAACGCCTTCGGCTTCGAGAACAAGCTCGACGCCTACCTCCCCAACGGCGCCAAGGCCTCGTCGCTGCTGAAGCTCGACTCCGATGCCTCCAGCGAGGGCGCGGGCTCGGTCAACCGCTCCGAGACGCTGGCGACCAATGTCGCGGCGGTCGTCACCCAGAACCTGCCCAACGGCAACCTGGTGATCGAGGGCAAGCAGGAGATCCGCGTCAATTTCGAGGTGCGCGAACTGATCGTCGCCGGCGTGATCCGGCCCGAGGACATCGAATCGGACAACACCATCGAGTCGACCAAGATCGCCCAGGCCCGCATCGCCTATGGCGGCCGCGGCCAGATCACCGATGTCCAGCAGCCGCGCTACGGCCAGCAGGTGATGGATATCCTCCTACCTTTCTGAGCCACACGAACGGTCTCCACGAAATTCCGAACGGCGCGGAACGCTCCCCCTTGTCTCCGCGCCGGACGGATGGCGGTCTCTCCCGAGCCGCCACCATCCTGGCCGCCCGCCACGCTCCCCAAGCTTTCAAGGCTGGCGGCCCGAAGCCCCGCGTTCTCCCGACGCGGGGCTTTTCATGGTCCCTCAGAAACGCTCTTTCCGTTGACGGAGGCGTTCCCGATGACGGGCAGCTCCTCGGCATCGCCTGCTCCCGGGCCGAATTGACTCGCGGCATGTTGACCCAGGGGCATCCTTGCGCTGTGATGACGTTCGGCCTGCTGCATCGACGAGCCTTGAGCGGAGTTGCCCGGCAGTCCTGACGATGCATTCGGCGACAGGAGTACCGTCATGAATGCTGCCGTGAACCCCGTCGCCCCGCATCACCTGCCGAGCTTCGTCACCGCGCCGGGGGGAACGGACTACCTGATGGTGGTCGCCGCGATCATCCTCATCGGAGCGGTTCTGGGCATCGGGCTGCTTTTCCTGCGCCTGCACACCTTGCCCGAGCGCATGGCGCACAAGACACACAAGATCCAGTTCGAGATCGTCGCCGTTCTCGGCTTGCTCGCGCTCTTCACGCATGTCCATGCCTTCTGGGTCGCCGGGCTGCTGCTCGCCCTGATCGACCTACCCGACATTCCAGGGATGTTCGGCCGGATGGCCGGCTCTCTCGAGAAGATGGCCGGTATCGCGCCGGGTCGCGGCGGCGACGCGGCATCGGATGCGGAGACTGCCGTCCCCGGGCCGGAGGGGAATGGGCCGTCCGCGGATGCCAGCGTCGAGGAGAAGAACCATGCTTGAGCTTCTCGTCTGCGCTCTCTTCACCCTCCTTCCCGATTATCTTTATCGCCGCTACGGCCAGGGCAAACGGTTCGGCCGCGAGCTCACGCTCTACTCGGTCTGGTTCGAGCTGCGCTGGGGTCTCGTCACCTGCGTGATGCTGACGGTCGGCCTGATCACGGTGATCTTCTACAACCACCCCTCCACGACGAGCGCGACGGTCTTCTTCCGGACGGTTCCGATCGTTCCGGAGGTCAATGGCCGCGTCGCGCAGGTTCACGTCAGCTTCAGCGGGAAAGTCGAAAAGGGCGCGCCGATCTTCACGCTCGACGGCAGGAGCCAGGAGGCCGCCGTCGAGGCCGCGCGGCGCAAGATCGCCGAAGTCGACGCGACGCTGGCGGTAGCGAAGGCCGATATTCTCGCTTTTGACGGCAAGATCCAGGAGGCGAGGAGCGCGCTGCAGCAGGCGCTCGACGAATTGCAGACCAAGCGCGAGCTCAGGCAACGCAATGAGAACGTCGTCGCCACCCGCGAGCTCGAGCGCCTCGAAAACATCGTGGCCGGGCGCGAGGCCGCGGTTGCGTCTGCGACGGCCTCGCAGGCCGCCGCCCAGACGAAGATCGTGACGCTGCTGCCGGCCGAGCGCGCGAGCGCCCAGGCGGTCTTGGCCCAGGCCGAGGTGGAATTGGGCAAGACCGTGGTGCGCGCCGGCTTCACCGGGCATGTCGAGCAGTTCACGCTCCGGGTCGGCGATGTCGTCAACCCCTTCATGCGCCCGGCCGGAATCATCATCCCGGAAGAGGCGGGAAGGGGCAGGATGCAGGCCGGCTTCGGCCAGATCGAGGCGCAGGTGATCAAGGTCGGCATGGTCGCCGAGGTGACCTGCATCTCGAAGCCCTGGGAGGTCATCCCGATGGTGGTGACGGGCGTGCAGGACTTCATCGCCGCCGGCCAGCTCCGGAGCGGCGAGCAACTGATCGACGCGCAGCAGGTGGTCCGGCCAGGAACGATCCTCACCTTCCTCGAACCGCTCTATCAGGGCGGGCTCGACGGCGTGACGCCCGGCAGCAGCTGCATTGCCAACGCCTATAGCAACAACCACGACATCATCGCCGCGAAGGAGACCGGCACCATGCGCCGCATCGCCTTGCACGCGGTCGATGCGACCGGGTTGGTCCATGCCATGCTGCTGCGCATCCAGGCGCTCGTCCTGCCGGTCAAGACCCTCGTCTTCAGTGGGCACTGAGGCGAGAGGCGCTAGTCTTCAAAACGGCCAGCGGTGTCGCGGTCGCGCTCGTATCGCTTCTTCAGCGGGAAGGGCGGCAGCCAGGATTCGCGGCGGATGGTCCAGAGCTCGTAGGTCGGCACCAGCTGGTCCGGGGCATCGAGCGAACCGAGATTGACCTCGACCTCGTCGCCGCTGCGTCCGAAGACCGGCGAACCGCAGCGCGGGCAGAAGAAGCGCCCTTCGTAGTCCCGCGCGTCGCCTTCGATCGTCACAGCCTCCTGAGGGAAGATCGCGGAAGCGTGGAAGAGGGCGCCGTGATGCTTGCGGCAATCGAGGCAATGGCAGATGCCGACCCGGTAAGGGCGTCCCGATGCCACGATCCGGACATCGCCGCATCGGCACCCACCCGTGAAGCGGTCCATGCTTCGTCTCCTTTCCAGCTCGGCGCTCGGGGCACCAGCGATGCACCGCACGGGCGGTCGTCAAGGAAGCGCGGGTCTCGGCCTGCTCCCGCATGACCGCCTGCGCGTCACGGTCGAAGGGGTGAGTTCGTCGCTCTGACGCGCAGCCTTCGCTTCATTTCATCGATGATGTCCTTGATCTCGCAATCCAGGACATAGAGGTCGCCGAGAGAGCGTCCATTCAACGGCCCGGCGTACAGGAAACCCATGATGCGGTAGAAAACCCGGGCATGCAGAAGCCCTCTGCCAAAAGGCATTCCGGCACCATGCCTGTATAGCCACCGGTTTGCGGCGTCGCCGGCGCGGGCTGCCAGGGCTTCGCGATCGTCGAGATGGCTTTGCAGGCGTTCGGCCAGTTCGCCGTCGCCGATCTTGGCGAGGTCGCCGCGAAGATTGACGCCAAATCTCAAGCTTCCGATCTCCGCTGAGCCGATGCGACAGGTCGTCAGAAAACGAGCCGAGCAATCCTGACCCTTGGATGCCAGCTCATGCCCGATGCAAAGCATCGCCAATCCTGTGCTCTCCCGCAACGTTCCCAATGATCTCCCGGCTTTACCGCCCGCGTACCTATTCCCACGCAAAAAGGCCCCGCGCCTTTCGACGCGGGGCCTTTTCGGAAAAGTCGGTTGGGTCGGCTTTCGCTCAATCGTCGCGGAAGACGCGTTCGTTGCGCTCGTGGCGCTCCTGCGCTTCCAGCGAAAGCGTCGCGATCGGACGGGCTTCCAGGCGCTTCAGCGAAATCGGTTCGCCGGTTTCCTCGCAATACCCGTAGGAGCCGTCATCGATGCGGGCGACGGCGGCGTCGATCTTGGCGATCAGCTTGCGCTGCCGGTCGCGGGCGCGCAGCTCGATGGCGCGGTCCGTTTCGGAGGAAGCCCGGTCGGCGATGTCCGGGTGATTCTCGCTCTCGCTCTGCAGGGTGACCAGGGTTTCCTTGGCTTCCCGCAGGATCTCGTCCTTCCAGGCGAGGAGCTTGCCGCGGAAATACTCACGTTGACGATCGTTCATGAACGGCTCGTCATCGCTCGGTTTGTAATCCGCCTCGAGGATGATCTGCTTCGACATGGGCGCGCTCTCTAGTTTGTCGCCTCACGCACCCATCGGCTGTGCCGCGGGAGGGGAGCCGATTTGGCGCCCTTATAGCGATCCGTTTCAACTGGAACAATCGCTTCCGACAGGGCGTCAACGCCTTCGTGAAAACACGCGGCCTGGCGCCGGTTTTCGGCGAAAACAAACCGGATATAGGTCAATTCAGCTTGCGGATCGCTTCGGCGATGTCGGCTTCGACCAGCCGGGCGATCGGCTGGCGATAGTGACTATGGTCGAAGAAGAGGTTGGGATCGTGCAGTTCGGGCCTGTCGACTCGCCAGTCGACCAGCACGGTGCGCGGGCGCCGGGCCGCCAGATCGGCGAAAGCCTTGCGGCAGGCCGCGTCCGCCGCGGCATCGCGCGTGCCGGGCTTCGACAGGGCCGTGGCATAGACCGGCGGGCGCAGCAGAATCAGCGCGGTCTCGGCCGGGGCCGTCTTCATCAGCTCTTCCAGCCCGGTCGCGGCGGGGAAGGGGCCATCGACATTGCCGCCGCCGGCTTCGATCGGCTTCTGCAGCCGGGCGATGATCTCGGGATTGGTGCCGTAGCCCTGCACGCTGTAGCCCGATTCGTAGTCCCAGTAGCCGTCCGGGCGGGCGCGCTCGGCCTTGCGCGACGTCAGGTAGCCGATGCGGCGCGACAATTCCTCCAGCAGGTCGAAGCGCATCAGCCCGCCGATATAGTCGGGCAGGCTCCGGCTCAGCAGCCAGAAGGGGAAGGGCTTCTCGTTCGGCAGGGCCGGGTTCGCCGTGCACCAGTAATTGTCGATGCCGACCACGAGCGCCTTCGGCGGCGCCTGGCGATGGTGGCGCAGGAACCAGTCGATCGTGGCGAAGGTCTCTTTAGCCTGGGTCGCAGGCGCGATCAGCGAGACGAAGGGGATGCCGGTTCGGGTGCGAAGCTCTTCCGGCGAGATCAGCTGGACATGCGAGTTGCCGAAGACCGCGCCGGTGAAATTCGGGTCCCGGCCGCGGCTGGCCAGCGCCGTGCGCGGCCCCTGCGGGCGCACGCCTTCCTTGAGCTGCAACGGCGAACGGCCGGAATCATAGGGGTCGATCAGGAAGGCGGCCGAGAGGAAGGCGGCAGCGATCAGTGCCGCCGCGCCGAGGAAGGCGCCGGTGAAGCCCGTCCACTTCGCCGCCCGAGCGGCCTGCTCAGAACTGGAAGTAGATGAACTCATAATTGGCGTCTTCGCCGATCTTCAGCAGGATGATGACGAACAGGAGCCCGCACAGGATCGCGAGCCAGCGCGCCGGCGGCAGCTTGTGGACGAGGTTCCAGGCGGTGGGGCCGATGATGGCGAAGGCCGCTGCCGGCAGCAGGGCGCGCCATTTGAAACCAGTGCCGATCGGCGCGAAGCCGAACAAGCCCTTGTAGATCGCGAGCGCGGCCTGGAAATTCGTGGCCCGGAACAGCACCCAGCACAAAGCCACGAACAGGAAGGTCAGGAGCCAGCCGAGCGCCGCCGGCATCGGCAGGCCGGCGCGGCGCCAGAACAACGCGACGATCAGCGCGAGCCCGTGCGCGACGCCCCAGGCGACGAAGGTGAGGCCGGCGCCGTGCCACAGGCCGCCGAGTGCCATGGTGGCAAAAAGTGCCCAAATCTGCGTCGGCAGGCCGGCGCGTGAGCCGCCGAGCGGGATGTAGAGGTAATCACGCAGGAAGCGCGACAGCGTCATGTGCCAGCGGCGCCAGAAATCCTGGATCGAGACCGAGCGATAAGGCGCCTCGAAATTCTGCGGCAGCACGACGCCGAAGAGCAGGGCAAGGCCCAGCGCCATGTCGGTATAGCCGGAGAAGTCGAAATAGATCTGGAAGGTGAAGGCGAGGGTGCCCTGCCAGGCTTCCATCACGCTGATGACCTTGCCGGCTGCGGCCGCCGCGAAGACCGGGTTGGCGTACTCGGCGAGGGGGTCGCCGATCAGCACCTTCTTGGCGAGGCCGAAGGTCAGCAGCATCAGGCCGCGCGCGATTCGCTCGGCCGCGTCCGGCCGCTGATAGGGCCGCTCGTCGAGCTGATGCATGATCTCGCGCCAGCGCACCAGCGGGCCGGCGAGCACCTGCGGGAAGAAGGCGATGTAGAGCGCGTAGCGGACGAGATCGTAGCGCGGCGCCTGCCCGCGCCGCAGGTCCGTCAGGTACATGATGTGGTGGAAGGTGAAGAAGGAAATGCCGAGCGGCAGCGCGATGTCGAATTTCGGCGCCGGCAATCCGGGAATCATTCCAGCGAGATCGGCGAAGAAGTTGAAGTACTTGAACACCGCGAGCACGGCGAGGTTCAGGACGATCGCGAGCGTGATCAGCGCGCCCGACTTCGTCTTCTGGAAGGCTTCGGCGATCAGCCAGTTCAGCCCGATCGACAACGCCAGCAGCGGCAGGAAGCGCCAGTCCCAATAGCCGTAGAAGGCGAAGGACAGCACGACCAGCACGGGCAGCCGCAGGCTCGGCGCAAAGCGCTCCGCACCCCAGTGAAGGGCGAGCGCGAGCGGCAGGAAGGCGAGCAGGAAGGCGAAGGAGTTGAAGAGCATCGGGCGGGGGCGGAGCAAAGGATGGCTGCCGCCTTAGACCATTATCGGCGGCGAGTCATGTCGCGGCTGTGCGGGACAGGCCGGTGGCGCATTCGGCTTGTCGGGGAAGCTGTTCACGTCATGCGCGCCCTTGTGGCGAGAAGCCACGCCTTGAACACGACCGTGCACCAGCGAGGACATGGATGGTCGGTACAAGCCGGGCCACGACGAGAGGCCTTCGTTACGCAATGATTCAATCAATCGATTGATTAAATCCGCCGACGGTGCTATCGGTGGGGCATGAAAGTCACTTCAGACAGCGATGCAGGAACGCGCGAGGCGCTGATCCGGGCCGGGCTCGACCTGTTCGGCCGGCATGGATTCGAGGCAAGCTCGATCCGGGAGATCGCCCAGGCGGCGGGCGTCAACAGCGCCGGCATCGCCTATCATTTCGGTGGCAAGGACGGCCTGCGCCAGGCTTGCGCCGAGGCGGTCGTCGCGACGATGAAGCAGCGCGTCTTCGGTGCGGCTGCCGCCATGCCGCCGCTCGAGGGGCTCGCGCCGGAGATGGCGGTGGAACTGCTGCTCGGCATCGTCGGGCGTGTGACCGCCTTTGCGACACAGGCGCAGGAGAGCGAGACCATCGCCCGCTTCGTCATCCGCGAGATGATGGAGCCGACCTCGGCCTTCGAAACGCTCTATGAGGGGCTCGTCGGCCCGGTCCATGGCCAGGTTTGCCGGCTCTGGGCGGCTGCGACCGGCATGGAGCCGGAGGCGCAGGACACCAAGCTCGCGGTCTTCGCGACGATCGGGCAGGTCATCTATTTCAGGCTCGCCCGGACGGCCGTGATGCGGCGCATGGGCTGGGACACGATCGATGCGGCGCAGAGCGAGGCGATCGCGGATGTCATCGGCGCCAATGTCCGCGCGAGCATCGCCAGCATGCGGGAGAGACGGTCATGATCCTCGGCTTCCTCTGTTCCTTCGGGCTGATCACCGGCAGCTTCTCGGCCTGCGGCGGCGATACGGTCCGCATCGCCGGCTATGTCGAGGGCGAATATGTTCGGCTCGGCCCGATCGACACGGCCCGAATCGAGCGCATCGATGTCCGCCGGGGCGACCGCGTCGAGGCCGGCAAGCCTGTGGCCGCGCTGGAGACGACGGATGCCGAGAATGCAGTCCGGGAGAGCGAGGCGCGATTGGTGCAGGCGCAGGCACAGCTCGACAATCTGCGCAGCGGCAAGCGGCCGGAGGAGATCGCGGTGATCGAAGCCAATCTCGCCTCGGCCAGAGCGCAGCAGCGCGAGGCCGAGCGGGCGCTGGATCGCCGGCAGGACCTGCTGCGGCGCGGCGTCTCGACCCAGGCCGATTTCGACCAGGCGGAGACGGCGCGCGATGTCGCCGCCGCGAGCGTCCGCCAGAATGCCGCCAATCTCGACGTCGCCCGCCTGCCGGCGCGCCCGGAGGAGATCAAGGCGAGCGAGAACGCGGTCGAGCAGGCCAAGGCTGCCCTGGCGCAGGCACGCTGGCGCCTGTCGCAGCGCCAGCTCGTCGCGCCCTCGGCCGGGCGGGTCAGCGACGTGCTGCGCCGGGTCGGCGAGCTCGCCGGGCCGAGCGCGCCGGTGCTGCTGATGCTGCCGGACGGTGCCGCCAAGCTGATGCTCTATGTGCCGGAGGTCAGGATTTCGGGCGTGACGACCGGCATGAAGCTCGATGTCCGCTGCGACGGCTGCGCGGCGGGGCTGACCGCGACCGTGACCTATGTCTCGCCGGAGCCCGAATTCACGCCGCCGGTGATCTATTCGGCGCAGACGCGGCAGAAGCTGGTCTATCTGGTCGAGGCACGGCCCGATGGCGGGCCGCAATCGGCGCTGCAGCCCGGCCAGATCGTCGACGTGACGCTGCGGGTGCAGCCGTGACCGCGCCGCTCGCCATCGACGTGCATGGGATGACCAAGCGCTTCGGCAAGCGCACGGTCGTGGACAATGTCGATCTTGCGGTGGCGACAGGCGAGATCGTCGGGTTCCTCGGGCCCAACGGCTCGGGCAAGACCACGACGATCCGGATGATCTGCGGTCTGCTCAAGCCCGATGCCGGGGAAGGCACCGTGCTCGGGCTCGATGTCCGCACGCAGAGCGCGGAGATCAAGCGCCAGGTCGGCTACATGACGCAGCGCTTCTCCTTCTATGAAGACCTGACCATCGCCGAGAACCTGACCTTCGTGGCCAGGCTCTACGAGCTCGATCCAGTCGATGAGGCGGTGGCGAAGACGCTCGATGGGCTCGGCCTCACTTCGCGCAAGGACCAGCTTGCCGGCACGCTCTCAGGCGGCTGGAAGCAGCGCCTCGCGCTGGCCGCCTGCATCATGCATCAGCCGAAGCTCCTGCTTCTGGACGAGCCGACCGCCGGCGTCGATCCCAAGGCGCGGCGGGAGTTCTGGGACGAGATCCATCGGCTGGCCGGCGATGGCCTCACCGTGCTGGTCTCGACCCATTACATGGACGAGGCCGAGCGCTGCCACCGCATCGGCTACATCGCCTATGGCCGCATGCTGGCGACCGGGACGGTCGAGGAGGTCGTGAAGGGCTCCGGCCTCGTCACCTATGTCGTCCATGGGGCGCTCAAGCCCGCCCAGATCCGGGCGCTGGAGGCGACCGACGGCGTCGAGCAGGTCGCGCCCTTCGGGGCGACGCTGCATGTCGTCGGGACCGACCGCGGCAAGCTTGAAGCGGCACTGGAGCCCTTGAAGAGCGAGGCGGGCATCAAAGTCGAACCCGGCGAGACCAGCCTCGAGGATGTCTTCATCAAGTTCATGACCGGCGCGCAGGAGCGGGCGGCATGACCGGCCTGTTCTCGCCCCGCCGGCTCGGCGCGATGCTGGCCAAGGAATTCGTGCAGATGCGGCGCGACCGCATCACCTTCGCGATGATGCTGGCGGTGCCGATCGTTCAGCTCCTGCTCTTCGGCTATGCGATCAACAACGATCCGCGCGGCCTGCCGGCGGCGATCCTCGCGCTCGGGCAGGACCAATATACCCGCGCCGTCGTTTCCGCGATGGAGGTCTCGAACTACTATCGCTTCGGCGAGCGCCCGCAGAGCGCGGCCGAGGCCGAGAGCCTGATGGCGAAGGGCGAGATCTCCTTTCTCGTCACCATTCCCAGTGATTTCGGCTCGCGCGTCGAGCGGGCGGACGAGCCGCGCATCCTGGTCGAGGCCGACGCGACCGATCCGGCGGCGGCGAGCGGCGCCGTCTCGGCACTCGGTGCCATTGCCAGCCGGGCCTTGCAGCGGGCGCAGGGGCGCGAACCGGTCACCGATCCGGCCGGCGCCAGCGGCGACAGCCTCTCCTTCGTCGTCCACCGGCGCTACAACCCGGAGAACATCACCCAGTACAACATCGTGCCGGGCCTGCTTGGCGTCATCCTGCAGATGACCATGGTGATGATGACGGCGATGGCGCTGACCCGCGAGATCGAGCGGGGCACCATGGAGAACCTGCTCGCCATGCCGGCGACGGCCGGCGAGATCATGCTCGGCAAAGTGCTGCCCTATCTCGCCGTCGGCGCGGTGCAGGTGCTGATCGTGCTGGGGGCGGCGAAGCTGCTCTTCGCCGTGCCCTTCCTTGGCGGGCTCGGCCTGTTGCTCACGTGCGTGCTGATCTTCGTGCTGGCGCTGGTTCTGCTCGGCTACACGATCTCGACGATGGCGCGCACGCAGCTCCAGGCGATGCAGCTGACCTTCTTCTTCTTCCTGCCTTCGCTGATGCTGTCCGGCTTCATGTTCCCCTTCGCCGGCATGCCGGGCTGGGCCCAGACGCTGGGCGAGTTCTTCCCGCTGACGCATTTTCTGCGGATCATCCGGGCGATCATGCTGAAGGGGGCGGGCCTCGGCGATATCGGCGACGAGGTGTTCTATCTCTGCCTGTTCGTGCCGGCTTTCGCCGGGCTCGCGCTGATGCGATTCCGGAGCACGCTGGATTGAGCGGAGCTGCTGCGCGGCATACGTGGCGCGACCGTGACTTGCAAAATGATAGTCACAGCATTAGCTGGGGCGCATGCAGCCCCGGCTTATCCCGCTTGCCGAATGTCCCTGCGCTCGCGCCGTCGAAGCGGTGGGCGAGTGGTGGAGCATCCTGATCCTGCGCGATGCCTTGCAGGGCTTCACCCGTTTCGACGAGTTTCAGCGCAGCCTCGGCATTGCGCCGAACATGCTGGCGCGGCGCCTGAAGCACCTGACCGAGGCCGGCCTGTTCGAGCGGCGGCTCTATAGCGAGCGGCCCAAGCGCTACGACTACGTGCTGACCGAGCGGGGGCGGGACTTCTTCCCCGTGGTCGCGGCGCTGGTCGCCTTCGGCAACCGGCATCTCGCGCCGGAAGGGCAGGCCCTGCTACTGGCCGATCGCGAGAGCGGGCGGGCGGTCGTCCCGTCCTATGCCGATGCGCAGAGCTTGCAGCCCGTGAATTCCGACAACGTCACCGTCATCGCCGGCCCGCAGGCCAGCTCCGGCATGCTGCAACGCCTCGCCATCCTGGCGGCGCGGGATGCGGCAGCACCGGTCCACCGCACATAGGAGTTTTCGCATGCGCCGTATCGTCGTCACCGGAATGGGCGTGGTCTCGCCGCTCGGCTGCGGAACCGACATCGCCTGGCAGCGCCTGCTCGCTGGGCGCTCCGGCCTGCGCCGCCTGCCGGATGCGATCGTCGAGACCTTGCCGGCCAAGGTCGCCGGCATCGTGCCGTCCAAGGCCGAGGATGCCGAGGGCGGCTTCGATCCCGATGCGGTGATCGCGCCGAAGGACCAGCGCAAGATGGACCGCTTCATCCAGTTCGCGCTGGTCGCCGCCAAAGAGGCGCTGGCGCAGGCCGGCTGGCAGCCGCAGAGCGAGGCCGAGCGCGAGCGCACCGCGACGGTGATCGCCTCGGGCATCGGCGGCTTCCCGGCGATCGCCGAGGCCGTGCGGACGACCGACGAGCGTGGGGTGCGGCGGCTTTCGCCCTTCACGATCCCGTCCTTTCTCGTCAATCTCGCCGCCGGCCATGTCTCGATCGAGCACGGCTTCAAGGGGCCGATCGGCGCGCCGGTCACGGCCTGTGCCGCTGGCGTGCAGGCGATCGGCGACGCGGCACGCATGATCCGGGCCGGCGAGGTCGATATCGCGCTCTGCGGCGGCACCGAGGCTTGCGTCGACCTCGTCGCCCTGGGCGGTTTCGCAGCGGCGCGCGCGCTTTCGACGGGCTTCAACGACGAACCCGAGAAGGCTTCGCGACCCTTCGATGCGGCTCGCGACGGCTTCGTCATGGGCGAGGGCGCCGGCCTTCTGGTGATCGAGGCGCTGGAGCATGCGCAGGCGCGTGGCGCGACGATCCTGGCGGAACTTACTGGCTACGGCACCAGCGCCGACGCCTATCACATCACCTCGGGTCCCGAGGACGGATCCGGCGCGCGGCGGGCGATGGAGACGGCGCTGAAGCAGGCCGGGCTGCAGCCGGCCGATATCGCCCATCTCAACGCCCATTCGACCTCGACCCCGGTCGGCGATCGTGGCGAGCTCGCTGCGATCAAGGCGCTGTTCGGCAGCGAGGGCGGCATCGCGATCAGCGCAACGAAATCGGCGACCGGCCATCTGCTCGGCGCTGCCGGCGGGCTGGAGGCGATCTTCACGATCCTGGCGCTGCGCGACCAGATCGCCCCGCCGACGCTGAACCTGGAAAACCCGGACGAGGCCGCGGCCGGGCTCGACCTCGTGGCGAAGACCGCGCGGCCGCTCGCGATGGAGCACGCCATCTCGAACGGCTTCGGTTTCGGCGGGGTCAATGCCAGCGCGGTGTTCAGGCGCGGGCCGTAGGCGTTTCGCTCAGAGCGGGATGTTGTCGTGCTTGCGCCAGGGGCGTTCGACGTTCTTGGTGCGGAGCATCGCGAGCGCCCGCGCAATGCGGCGCCGCGTCGAGTGCGGCATGATGACTTCGTCGATATAGCCGCGCTCGGCCGCGACGAAGGGCGACATGAAGCGGTCCTCGTATTCTTTCGTCTTGGCCGCGATGCCATCCGCGTCCATGCCGCGGAAGATGATCTCGACCGCGCCCTTGGCACCCATCACCGCGATCTGCGCCGTCGGCCAGGCGTAGTTCACGTCGGCGCCGATATGCTTCGAGGCCATCACGTCGTAGGCGCCGCCGAAAGCCTTGCGGGTGATGATTGTGACCAGCGGCACGGTGCATTCCGAATAGGCGAAGAGCAGCTTGGCGCCATGCTTGATCAGGCCGCCATATTCCTGCGCCGTGCCCGGCAGGAAGCCGGGAACGTCGACCAGCGAGACGATCGGGATCTCGAAGGCGTCGCAATAGCGCACGAAGCGGGCGGCCTTGCGGGAGGCGTCGGAATCCAGCACGCCGGCCAGCACCATCGGCTGGTTGGCGACGATGCCGACGGTACGGCCCTCGATGCGGCCGAAGCCGGTGACGATATTGCCGGCATAGGCCTGCTGGATCTCGAAGAAGTCGCCCTCGTCGACCGTCTTCAGGATCAGTTCCTTGATGTCGTAGGGCTTGTTCGGATTGTCGGGGACCAGCGTGTCCAGGCTCATGTCGACGCGGTCGGGCACGTCGAATGACGGCCATTCCGGCACGCCGGCGGTGTTGTTGGCGGGCAGGAAGTCGAGCAGCCGGCGCACCTGCAGCAGCGCCTCGACATCGTTCTCGAAGGAGCCGTCGGCGACCGAGGACTTGGAGGTGTGGACCTTGGCGCCGCCGAGTTCCTCGGAGGTCACGGTCTCGTTGGTGACAGTCTTCACCACCTCCGGGCCGGTCACGAACATGTAGGACGTGTCGCGGACCATGAAGATGAAGTCGGTCATCGCGGGCGAGTAGACGTCGCCGCCGGCGCAGGGGCCCATGATCACCGAGATCTGCGGGATGACGCCGGAAGCCTGCACGTTCCGCTTGAAGACCTCGCCATAGCCGCCGAGCGCCGCGACGCCCTCCTGGATGCGGGCGCCGCCGGCATCGAACAGGCCGACGATGGGCGCGCGCATCTTCAGCGCCATGTCCTGGATCTTGATGATCTTCTGGGCGTGGGTCTCGGAGAGCGAGCCGCCGAAGACGGTGAAATCCTTCGAGAAGACGAAGACGGTGCGGCCGTTGACCGTGCCCCAGCCGGTGACGACGCCGTCGCCGGGGATCTTCTCGGCCTTGTCCATGCCGAAATCGACGCAGCGATGCTGCACGAACATGTCGAACTCCTCGAAGGAGTCCTTGTCGAGCAGGAGCTCGATGCGCTCGCGCGCCGTCAGCTTGCCGCGCTTGTGCTGCGCCTCGATGCGCCGCTCGCCGCCGCCCTTGCGGGCGCCCTCGCGGCGGGATTTCGAGCTGTTCGAGGATGTCCTTCATGGCGGCAGGCTCCCGGCCGGAAATCACGTCTCGAAAGCCGGCTTAAGCGGCCATCGCGCATGAGTCCATTACGACGTTTGCTGAAGCGGGAACCGCAATCATGCGGAAGGCGCAGCCGGGTCGCCGAGCTCGTCGTTCAGCCGGACGGCTTCCTGAACCAGCTTCGTTACCAGCGCGGCATCGATGCCGTCGCCCTCGCGCAATTCCCAGGTCGCCAACTCGTATTTGCCGCCGGCCTTGAGGCGCGGCGCGATTTCGCGCAAGCGCTTGCCGCGCCAGAAGCCGAAGAGGACACGTTTTTCCTCGGCGCGGATCAGCAGCAGCGGGCCGTTGGAGAAGTAGACGAGATGGGTCCATTTGATCCGCTCGTCGAGCGGGGCAGCAGTGCGGACATCCTGCCGCAATTGCTCGACGAGGGCGCGCTGCCAGCCGGAGAGGGCTTCGACGTAGGCATCGGGAGATGTCGCCGCCGGCCCCATCTTCATCGAGCCTAGCCTTTCAGAAGCAACAGCACGGCGGCATCGAATTCGCGGCGGCGGATGACCCGGCGCTCGGCCGCTTCCTCGTCCTGGCCCCAGATGCCGATCTGGTAGTCCTCGTCGAGATGGGCGGCGTCCCAGACGGCGCCCGGATCGAGCTGCCCGTTCGCCAGTGCCAGCGTCAGGACGGCCGAGCCGGTCAACGTCATGACGTTATGGGCACCGGCGAGCGCCAACGGGGCGGGGATTTTCTCGACGTGGCGGGTGACAGCGGCGAGCGTCTCTTCCGGCTGCTGCGCGAAGACGATGCCTTCCGCCAGCAGGAAACGGGCGCCGATCAGCGCCTCGATATCGCCGAGGATCGGCTGCCAGACCTGGTTCTGCCGTTCGACCAGGGCCTCGGGCTCGCCGGCGCGGTAGCAGAGCGCGTCGGAGCCGGCATAGCGGACGATCTCGGCGCGCACGGCCTCCTGCTGGTCCTCGACGCCGTCGAGCGCCGAGTTCACGAGCCGGGTCAGCGGCATCCGGGCGGGGTCGATCCGCTCGGCCTGCGCCTGCCATTCGGCGGCGAGGGCTTCTGCGACGGGGCGGGAGGTCACCGCGAGCGGCTTGCGGGCCGGGGTCCGCGCCGTCTTGCCGTCGAGGGCGACGTGGAAGAGGCCGTCCCGCTCCAGGACGCCGGCCTCCTTGTAGAAGCGGGCGGGCAGTGGGTTGCGCATCGCCTGCTGGGCGGCGGCAACGGGGTCGGGCTGGCGGGTCCCGGGGGAGCCGAAACGGGCGAGGAAATCGTCGGTGGACATGGCCCCGCCATAGCGCATTCGCGGCCGGCAGGAAACGGTTGCTCAGGCGGCGCGGATCCGATCGAGGAACTGGGCGACCTCCGTGTCGAGATGGACGGACTGGCGCGAGAGCTTGTCGGCGGATTCGGCGACATGGCTCGCGGCCTCGTCGGTTTCCGCGGCGATGCGGCTGACGATGTCGATATGGCCGGCGGCGAAGACGGTTTCGTCGGCGGCGCGCCGGATGATCTGGGCGATGCCTGCCGCTGCGGCGTTCTGCTGTTCGACCACGGTCGCGACATTGCCGGAGATCTGGTTGAGCGAGCCGACCGTCGCGTTCATGGCGTCGATCGCGCCGATCGCCTCGGTGCTGGAGTCGCGGATCGCGCCGATCTGATTCTGGATCTCCTCGGTCGCACGCCAGGTCTGGTTGGCGAGCGACTTGATCTCCTGGGCGACGATCGTGAAGCCACCGCCGGAACGGCCGAGGCGGGCGGCCTCGATCGAGGCGTTCAGCGCCAGCAGGTTGGTGTGCTTGGCAATGGTCGAGATCGCGTCGGTGATGTCGCCGATCTGGCCGGCCTTGCGCGACAATTCGCCGACAGTGTCGAGCACGGCGCGGGCCTGCCGGGTCGTCTCGCCGACAACGCGGGTGGTTTCGGCGACCTGCCGGTCGACCTCGGCGAAGGAATGCGCCAGCTCCGTCGTGCCTTGCGTGACGGCGACGACGTTCGAGGACGTCTGGCGCGAGGATTGCGAGGCGGCGCTCGAGCGCTCGGAGACTTCGAGCGCGCCGGTCTTCATCTGCTGCGAGGCGATGCGCAGGGATTGCACGGAGGCGATGACGTCGCGGGCGATGCCGGCGATCTCGCGTTCGAAATCATCGGCGACGGCGTGCAGGACCTGGCGGCGGACGAGGGCGCCGCGCTCCATCGTCTCGGCCAGGTCTTGCCGAGCCTGGTCCGCGGCAGCGCGTGCGGCATCGGCCGCATGGCGTTCGCGCTCGGACATCTCCAGCGACCGACGCAGCGACCAGACCAGGCAGCTCAGAGCGAGCGACTGGACCACCACGATCAGGCCGTGAAGCAGGACGCGGTCGATCTGGCTGCCGTTCAGGAAGACCGCGCTCGGCATCAGCAGGCTGAAGGCGAGGTGATGCACGACGATGGAAAGCGTCGCCGGGATGAAGATGCGCCAGTCCAGCCAGCCGGCGAGTACCGCCAGCATGGCGAAGAAATACATGTGCATGTCGGCCTGATAGGGATGGCCGGCATAGGCATAGACCAGCAGCATCACCTGGCCCATGGTCGCGACGCTTGTGATCTGGCGCGTGATCCAGCCGGTGCGTTCGATGCGCCAGACCAGCGTGCAGAGCACCGCGAGCGCGACGCCCGCCAGCACCAGCGTCGGGCTGTTCAGCGGCGAGGCCGATGGTGTCCCGAGCGCCAGAACGGCGGCATTTGCCCAGAGAATCGCGATCAGGACGCGGGAAAAGCGTTCGCGAAAGCGGAAGACGTCGTTCATCGGCTGCTCCCTGCGGAACTTCCGGTGCAGAGCCTGGCAAAGGCGGCATCGATGACGAGCCAGGCGCCCGCGCCGTAGAGGGACGAGACGAAGCCGTCACGCTCCGCCATGGTGAAGGCGACGGAGGCGGCGGCATCGATCTGCAGGAGGCTGCCGCTCGCATCGGTGACGGCGCGGGCGATGTCGGCCGTTCCGGTTCCGGCGGGGAAGAAGGCGGCGATCGGCCGTCCCGGCACGGGCCAGGCTGCGATCAGGAGTGCGGCGACCGCCATCGCGATACCGCAGATCAGGCCAAAGCCGATTTCGCGCATAGGTCCCCCCGGTTGCCCAGCCATGCATACGAAAACCTAAGCGAGCAGGTTAGGGGCGCCGCCTTTATGCTTGGTAAATTGTTTTTCTAACGTTGGGGAATGTGCCCGAGATCGCTTCAGGAGCCGAAGCGATCCTGCCAGGCGGGCTTGGTGCCGTCGAAAGGCAGGGCCGTCGCGGCATGGACGCCGCGTGCAACGGCGCGAGCCAGCACGTCGGCCGCCGTGGCGCAGAGTTCGGTCATCGCGAAGGCGTCGGAGGGGGCGCCGCTGTAGCCCGTTGCTGCAGCGAAGACGATGTCGCCGTCGAGCGGCGCATGGGCCGGGCGCAAGGCGCGGGCGAGACCGTCATGGGCGGCGAGCGCGAGCCGGCGGGCCTGCGGTTTGGTCAGCACCGCATCGGTCGCGACGAGGGCGATGGTGGTGTTCTGGCCGGTTCCGCCCTTGAAGCGCAGAGCGGTGTCGCCGGGCGTGATCGCGGCGGGCCAGCCAAGGCCGCCGAACTCCCCGTCACGCTCGTAGGGCGCTGCCCAGAAATGCGGGCCGTCGCCGATCGTGGCACTGCCGACGGCATTGACCGCGACGAGCGCACCGACGACCTGTCCGGTCGCGGCGCGCGCGCTGGCCGAGCCGAGGCCACCTTTCAAGGTTGCGGTCGTCGCGCCGAAGCCGGCACCGGCCGTGCCGAGCATGAAACGGGCGGAAGCGGCGGCGGCGGCATCGGCGCCGAGCCGGGCATAGGGCGTCTCGCCTTCGCCGCGCGCCCAGGGCTTGTCGCCGCCATTCATCAGGTCGAACAGGATCGCCTGCGGAACGATCGGCACGCGCAAGGCGCCGACGGGAAAACCGCGGCCTTCCTTCGCCAGCCAGCGCATCACGCCGTCGGCGGCGCCGAGCCCCCAGGCCGAGCCGCCGGAGAGCACGATGGCGTCGACATGCTCGACGGTCATTTCCGGATCGAGCAGGGCGGTGTCGCGGGTGCCGGGCGCACCGCCGAGCACGGCGGCCGAGGTGATCGTCGGGCGCTCGAAGACCGCGACGCTGACGCCGGTCGCCGCCGCAGCATCATGCGCCTGCCCGACGAGCAGGCCGCGAACATCGGTGATGAGGTTTTGCATGAGGAAACCCGATGGCGAACCGAATCGCGCCGAAGGCGTTGACGCTACATTACGATCTTTTCATGCGCTGGCCATTGCCGGGTCAGGCCGGCAGGATCAGGTTCACGCTATCGCCAATCGGCCTCGAGACCCGCTGCGCGACGCTTCGACTGCTCCAAGGGAGACTGCCCGTGAAACCCATTGCCCTCATCGCCGCATCGTCGATCGCGATGCTTGCCGGCAGCTTCGCCCTGGCGCAGCCGCAGCCGGTGCCGCCCGCCGGCGGCGACCAGAAGCAGGAACGCAGCGAAAGCCGCGAGCAGCGCCGCGACGAGTGGCGCGAGCGCCGGGCCGAGCGTGCCAAGGCGCGGATGGAAGAGCGCTTGTCCAAGGTGCGCGCCGATCTAAAGCTCAGGCCCGAGCAGACGGCTCTCTTCGACAAGGTCGAGGGCCTGATCAAGCAGCGCAGCGCCGATCGTGGCGCCCTCTGGAGCCAGATGCGCGAGCGGCGCGAGGCGCTGCGCCATGCCGATCTGATGGAGCGCCTCGACGCCACCGCCAACCGACAGGGCGAGCGCGCGGCCCGTTCCAAGGAACTAGCCGATGCCGTGCGCCCGCTCTGGACGACGCTCAGCGACGAGCAGAAGACCGTGCTGCGCCGCTCGGTGCGCGAAGCGATGGCGGAAGGGCGCGAGCGCTTCCGCGAGATGCGTGCCTCGCGCGGCGGCTGGCATGACAACGACCGTGGTGACCGCGGCGATCGTAACGACCGTGGCGGCCGCAGGCAGTGGCACGATCGCGACGACGACAACAACTGAGCGTTGGATCGACCCAGCCACAAGACGGTCAAATGACATGAGCCGCGCCCGGTTTCCGCCGAGCGCGGCTTTTCATATCCGGCTGGGTTTAGCGATCTTCAGCCGCCGACCGCGTCCGAGACGCATTTCTTGGTGAAGCTGTTCTTGGCGGCGCCTGCCAGCTTCCTGTCGGCGGCCTGCTTGTCGCAGGCGCTGCCCGCGTCCTTCTCGCATTTGGTCAGGAAGCTCGTCTTCGCCGCGCCTGCCAGCTTCTTGTCGGATGCCTGAAGGTTGCAGCTTTGCGCCTGGGCGGCGCCTGCCATGCAGCACAGCGCGAACGCGGTCAGCAGAAGTCTTTTCATGCGAATCTCCTCTCCGGAGAGGTGACGCTACGCCAGCGCGCGGCCGGGAGATACGCAGAAAAGCGCCGGCGCCCTGGTTTCGTCAGAATTACTAACATGCAGAATTCAAAAGGAATTCAGCCATTTACCATATCCATTCAGGTTGGATTCACGGCTCGCCATTTACGCTTTGTCAGTGATTGCGATGCGAAAGGTGAGCCATGAAGCAGACATGGTCATGCTGGGCGATGCGGGCCTTCATCGGCTCCGTCTTCATCGTCTGCCTGTTCGGGCCCTATGCGCTGTCGATCCTGATCGGCTGCGTGGGTGTCGGCTGCTACTTCTTCCGCAACGAGGTCGGCTCGCATCTCTGAGCCGTCGCACGGCGGGCCTCGTCCTCGCCGAGGCCGCTTTTGGTCGCCGCAGCCGCGCGACGCATTCTACCTGATCCGGCGCAGGTGACAGGTCTTCACCCTGCCGCCGCGCCCATCCGAGCGCCAGACGCAGCCCGAGCCTGCGGGCGTGCGATCGTAGAGATAGATCTCCGCGCGCCGTTTGCGATTGAAGCTCTGATTCGAGAAGTCGTGCCCGCCGACGCGGACGTTGCGTCCGAAACGGACCTCGGCCGAAACGCCTGACGATAACGCCGCGCTGAGGCCGATGATCGCAGAGACGAGGAGCGCGGTTGCGGCCAGTGCGCTGAAGACTGCGTTCATGTTCAATCCTCGATCGCCGAGCCTTGGCTTTGGAACATCGCGGATCGGAGCGAAAGCCTCAACGGCCGGGCCAAGGGGCGCCCACGAAAAGCCTGAGGGGCATAAAAAAGGGATGGCGAAAACTCGCCATCCCCCAAAATCGTTGAACCTGAACGGGTAGCGGTTCCCGTTCCGAGCCGATCAGCGCGAGTAGAACTCGATGACCAGGTTCGGTTCCATCTGCACCGCATAGGGCACGTCCGACAGGGTCGGGGTGCGGGTGTAGGTGGCCGTGGACTTGCTGTGGTCGGCGTCGATGTAGTCCGGCACGTCACGCTCGGCGAGAGCGGCCGACTCGATGACGATGGCGAGCTGGCGCGAGCTCTCCTTGACCGCGATCACGTCGCCCGGCTTGACCTGGTAGGACGCGATGTTGACGCGCTTGCCGTTCACGGTGATGTGGCCGTGGTTGACGAACTGGCGGGCCGCGAAGACGGTCGGCACGAACTTGGCGCGGTAGATCACCGCGTCCAGGCGACGCTCGAGCAGGCCGACGAGGTTCTCGCCCGAATCGCCCTTCAGGCGGATCGCCTCGGCGTAGTAGCGGCGGAACTGCTTCTCGGAAATCGAGCCGTAATAGCCCTTCAGCTTCTGCTTGGCGCGCAGCTGCGTGCCGAAGTCGGACGGCTTGCCCTTGCGGCGCTGGCCGTGCTGGCCGGGGCCGTATTCACGACGGTTGACCGGGGACTTCGGGCGACCCCAGATGTTCTGACCGAGGCGGCGGTCAATCTTGTACTTCGCCTCATGGCGCTTCGACATATCGCGTGTCCTCTCAGGTTCGCGAGTTGAGGACCGCGCCCTCCTGCTCCCCCGCATATGGGCCGGGGCGACAGATCCAGCTTCCGAAGAAGAGCGGATCACGGGTGCGGAAAAAGCCACGCGGCCCCGTGAGGAGCCGCGCGACGAGAGGGCCTATGACGGAAAGCCGGCTTCGAGTCAATTCCGGGAGGACGAAAAGCCGCTCGCCAGGGGCATGGGCTCGATCGCGACCTGGGCCAACCCGTAACCCGCCAGCGCGATCCGCAACGGGCCGCTCAGGCCGGCGCCGGAGGTGAAGACCGCGGTCGCGTCGGGGCAGGGCGTGCTGGCCGGATCAGGCGAGCCGAGCAGTTGCATGACACGCCGCGCGATCGCGGGGGCGGGGTCGAGCCATTCGACCGGCCAGGGTGCCAGGCGCTTCATCCGCTCCAGCAGCAGCGGATAATGCGTGCAGGAGAGGGTGACGACATCGGTGCGGCGGCTACCGGCCTCGACGAAGCAGGGGGCAATCTCGGCCAGCAGCGCGTCGTCATCGACCGGTTCGCCCCTCAGCGCCTGCTCGGCGAGGCCGGCCAGGCGCGTCGAGCCGACGAGCGTCACGTCGCAATGCGCAGCATAGCTCTCGATCAGCTCGTGCGTGTAGACGCGAGCCACGGTGCCCGGCGTCGCCAGCACCGAGATCATGCCGCTGCGGGTTGCGGCCGCGGCCGGCTTGATCGCGGGCACGGTGCCGACGAAGGGAATCGCGAAGCGCGCCCGCAAGGCCGGCAGCACCAAAGTCGATGCCGTGTTGCAGGCGATGACGACGAGATCGGGATGGAAGCGCGCGATCAGTCGCTCCATCACCGCGAGGACACGGATGACGAGCTCGTCCTCGCTGAGGCGGCCATAGGGAAAGCCGGCATCGTCGGCGGCGTAGACGATATGGGCGCCGGGGCAGGCCTGGGTGGTGCGCGAGAGCACGGTGAGGCCGCCGAGGCCGGAATCGAAGACGAGGATGGTGGGCTGGGGGCGGGGGATCGCAAGGGGGCGGTGGCCCGTGCCGGCGAGGAGATCGACTTGCATGACTGTGCCGCGGAATTCCAAAGCATGACTCCGCCAGAGACCGGTTAAGGGACGGTCAACGCTGCGTTCAGTGGCTGTCTCGAATTTAGTTGATTCCGTCCACTAAATCGATTGGCATTGCGGTGGAGGTGCGCCATGGAAACCACTGAGACAGCCGTCGCCGCGATCCGCCGCTTCAACCGCTTCCATACCCGCTGGGTCGGGGCGCTCGGGGGCAGCCTACATGGCTCGGGACTCGCACTCGCCGAGGCGCGCGTGCTTTACGAGCTGGCGCAGCGCGACGACTGGCAGGCCGGCGAGATGGCCAGGGCGCTTGATCTCGATCCGGCCTATCTCTCGCGCATCCTCAAGCGCTTTGCGGGGCAGGGCTGGCTCGAGCGTAGCCGCTCAGTGGCCGACGGCCGGGCCTGGCGCCTGCGGCTGACCGCCAAAGGCAGGGCCGCCTTTCAGCCGCTCGACGACGCTTCCAGTGCGCAGGCGGGGGCGATCCTGCAACGGCTGGCGCCGGTCGAGCAGGCCCGGCTCGTCGATGCGCTCGCCGATACCGAGCGTCTTCTCTCAGGCGATGGGCGCGATCGTTCCGCGCCGGTCATCCGCGAACATCGCGCCGGCGACATGGGCTGGGTCGTTTCCGCGCATGGCCGGCTTTATGCCGAGGACTATGGCTGGGATCTGAGTTTCGAGGCGCTTGTCGCGGAGATCGCGGCGAAGTTCCTGCGGGAGTTCAAACCCGGCCGCGAGCGCTGCTTCATCGCCGAGCTCGATGGCCGGCCCGTCGGCTCCGCCTTCGTCGTGCAGGAGGACGAGGCGACCGCGAAGCTCAGGCTCGTGATCGTCGAGAAGCGGGCGCATGGGCTGGGGCTGGGCAAGCGGCTCGTCCGCGAAGCGATCGGCTTCGCGCGCGCTGCCGGCTACGAGCGCATGGTGCTCTGGACAAACGACATCCTGCATGCGGCGCGCGGCATCTATGTCGGCGAGGGCTTTCGGCTGGTCGCGGAGGAGAAGCACCAGTCCTTCGGGAAGGATCTCGTCGGCCAGAACTGGGAGCTGGGCCTCAGGCCGAGCGCGGCCTGAGGCTCGTCAGGCCTTCAGGCGGGCGATCGCGGCTGCCGCGGCGCGCCCGGCGAGCGTCGCGCCGCCGACCGTCATGGCGCCGCCGCCGGCTGTCGCCTCGCCGGCGATGAAGAGCCGGTTGCCGATTGGCTGGGCGAGAGCGTCGCGCGCCGCCTCGTGGCCGGGGTCGCAGATCGAGTAGGAGCCGCGGGCGAAGGGATCGGTCCACCAGGCCGGGAAGGAGACCTGTTTCACCGCCTTGCGGAAGTCCGCGCCGACCATCTTGGCCAGCAGGTCCACGAGATGGGCCTGGGCCTCCTCGGTGCCGGCTTCGGAGAGCTTGCGGGCATAGTCGCCGCCGCAATAGCCGATGACGATGTCCTGGCCGCCCGGGAACATGTCCAGATTCATCAGGCGCTCGGGAGCCGCCGCTTCGAGGAAGCTCGCGCCCGGCGTGATGCCGAAGCGGTCGCCCTCGACCCTGAGCGCGATCTTGGTCAGTGCGCCCATATGCAGGCCGGCGAGGGCGTCGCGCGTCGTAGCCGGCAGCTCCGGGGTGAAGCGGATCGTGCCGGCCTTCAGCACGCCGACCGGCACGGTGACGATGCAGGCATTGGCCCGCAGTGTCCCGGTGGGGGTGGTGACGGTCACGCCTGGTCCGTCCCAGCGGATCGTCTCGACCGGTTCGTTCAGCCGGATATCGAGCCCGGCCGCCGAGCGCGCGACGAGATGACCATAGCCGGAGGGGACGATGAGATCCTCGCCCGACCAGAGGCGCTGGTAGTCGCGTGCCGAGATGCGGCTCGATTCCTCGCCGATCGAGAGCAGCAGGCCGGACGCGGCGACGGGCGCGAGCTCCGGACCGAGATCGCCCAGCAATTCGGCGATCGACATGTCGCGTTGCGTGAGATCGACCGTCTCCAGCCGGCGGTCGATCTGGCCGAACGCGCTCCGGCGGCGATTGCGGTCGGAATCCGCCATCGGCTTGCCATCGGCGAAGACCTTGAAGCCGCTGCCCCAGGACTCGGCAGGCGTGGCGATGCCGAGATCGCGGGCGATCTGGACCCAGGGGTTGCGCTCGGCCCAGTGGATGAACATCGCGCCGGCATCATAGGCGGGGCCGAGCGAGGCATCGGTGAAGGCGCGTCCGCCGACGCGGCCGCGGGCTTCGAGCACGATGGCTCTTCTTCCGGCGGCCTGGAGGGCCTGGGCTGCGGCAATGCCGGCAGCGCCGGCCCCGATCACGACGACATCGACATCGGTCGCAGCCGCCGCCCGGCCGGCAATGGCGAAGCTCGCGGCCATGGCGCCTGTTCCCGTCAAGATCGTCCGGCGGTCTAGCATCTCTGGAATCCCATGGTGCTCCGCATGTTGGAGCCTTGCCCTTGCATTGCAACGGCAAGCTGACGAGGGAGCGGCACGGCGCGATCACGAGATCGGGAGCCCGCGAGATCGCAAGGCAAGGCCAGGGGGCGTCAGCTTAGAACGATGCGATCAATTATTATTCTTTAGACAAATTCTACTATTGTGATCTTCCTGCATCGGACGATGTCCTTCGTTTGGCAGGTGATTGACAGTCATCGAGTCGCTCAATATCCGAATACTGTCTTATCGGGTCGGATAAGACCTTGTTTGTATTAATTTAAAACTGTGAAGCGCGGCGGCTCCGGTCCGTGGCGTTCAGAAGGACGGGTCGAGGCCATGGGGACGTATTCCGGCAGATTGCGCGAAGGGGTCGCGCTCGGCAGCTTGATGGTGGTGCTGCTCGCATCGCCTGCCATCGCGCAGCAGCAGGTCCGGACTCGCGCTGCTGCGCCTGTCGCGCAGAACGCCGAGGCCCCCGTCGTCCTCGATCAGATCAACGTGCAGGGCGAGGGCCAGCCTGGCGGCGCGCTGCTGGGTGGCCCGACGACGACGCGCACGACGCGCGAGGAACTCGACCGCCAGCAGATCCAGAGCATCGCGGAGCTGTCGCAGCGGCTCGAGGCCGGCATCAGCTTCAACCGGGCGAACGGCTCGGTGAACATCCGCGGCCTGGACGGCGCGCGCGTGCTGACCACGGTCGACGGCATCCGTCAGCCCTTCATCCAGGACAACCGCATCGACCGCAGCATCGGCACGGCCTTCGACTTCGATGCGCTGTCGACGCTCGACCTCCTGCGCGGCGGCAGTGGCAGCAGCACGCTCGGCTCGGGCTCGCTCGGCGGGGCGCTGGCGGTACGCACCCTCGACCCCGAAGACCTGATCCGCCCGGGCAAGACGATCGGCGGTCTCGCGAAGACCGGGTTCGACACGGCCGACAAGGCTGTCTTCGGCAGCGGCGCGGTCGCAGGCCGGTTCCACAATACCTGGGTGCTCCTGCAGGGTGGCTTCCGGAAGGGGCACGAGACCGACAACCGCGGCTCTGATCCGACCATCGGCGCGGCCCGCACCGAGCCGAACCCGGCCGATTTCAATCAGTACAGCTTCCTCGCCAAGGTGCATCAATATGTGAACGAGGCGCATCGCTTCGGGCTGACCGGCGAGATCTTCAAGCGCGACGAGAAGATCCAGACTCGGACGAACGCGGTCTCGCTCACCGGGAACTACCGGCCCGGCGCGCACCAGACCCAGGAGGACGTGGAGCGCAAGCGCATTTCGCTGACCTATGACTACAAGCAGCCCGGCGGGTTCATCGACGAGGCGCACGCCAATCTCTACTGGCAGGGCGTCACGCGGAACTCGATCCTCAACGCCTATCGCTATACGAGCGTGATCGGCCCCTATGCCCGCAACAACGAGGTCGAGGAGAAGTCCTTCGGCTTCAACGGGCACCTGATCAAGAGCTTCATCACCGGCCCCGTCTCGCACAAGCTCACGGTCGGCACGGAACTGCGCGCATCGACGCTCGACCAGTATTCGGCGGGGCTGGACAGCTGCCGCCGCCCCTATACGGGCGCGTTCACCGCCTGCAACAACCTGCATACCAACCAGTCCGACACGCCGCGCGTCGAGGGCAACATGATGGCGTTCTACGCGCATCACCAGCTTGGCTTCCTCAACGATACGCTGCGCCTGACGCCGGGCGTCCGCTTCGATCGGTACGAGGAAAAGCCGAAGGCGACAGGGGCCTATCTCGCGAGCTCGTCCTTTGCGGGGATGCCGGCCGCATCCAGCGACGATGCCTGGTCGCCGCGCGTCCGGCTGGAATACGACATCGTCAAGAACGCGCCTTACATCAAGGACGTCACGCTGTTCGCGCAATGGTCGAAGGGCTTCCGGGCTCCGACCGCCAGCGAGCTCTATGCGAATTTCGGTGCGGTCGGCACCTATCTGCGCAGCGGCAACCCCGAGCTGCGTCCGGAAACCAGCAACGGCATCGATGTCGGCTTCCGCTTCGGCGACAAGGCGTTCGGCGGTTCGGTGACGGTCTTCCACACGAACTACCGCAATTTCATCGAGACGGTGCAGATCGCGCCTCCGGGCGGGCTCTACCCGCAAGGCGGCATCCAGGGTCCGCAGAACGTGGCGCGCGTCGAGATTTCCGGCGTCGAGGCCAACATGCAGTACGCTTTCGCGCCGAACTGGCTGGTGCGCGGCTCCTTCGCCTATACCGACGGCAAGAACAAGATCACCGGCATCGGCCTCAATTCGATCCCGCCGGTGCAGGGCATCCTCGCCATCGCCTATGGCAACGAGAACTGGGGCGGCGAGCTGTCCACCAAGCTGGCCGGCGGCCGCAAGAGCGTCGCCACGACCGGCGCGACGCAGGGCTTCCAGGCGCCCGGCTACGCGATCTTCAACGCCATGGCCTGGTGGCGGCCGATGCCGCAGATCGCGGACCTTGAACTGCAGGTCGGCGTCTACAATATCTTCGATCGGAAGTATTGGGATGCGGTGACGGTGCCGACGGGCGTTCTGGCCCAAGCCCGCGATTATTACAGCGAGCCGGGCCGCACCGTGAAGGCGACGCTGAAATACCAGTTCTGACCGGGCGTTTCGAGACCCCCCGACCAGACGAGCCGGCCCTTCGGGGCCGGCTTCTTTTTATCCTTCGGCGCCGTCCGCCTCGTCCGCTTGCCGTGCGAGGAGCCGCGCCTTCTTCGGGCCCTCGACCAGCGACTTGAAGACGCCGCGGAGCGTCCGGGCCTCCTGCTCTGTCATGTCGAGCCGATGCAGGACATCGCGCAGGTTCGCCGTCATTACCGGCTTCTTGCCGGGCGGGAAGAAGCCGCAGAGATCGAGCTCGGCTTCGAGATAGTCGAACATCGACAGGATCATCTCGCGCTTGGCGGGCGGCGAGGGGTTGTTCTCGCGGAAAGGCGGCTCGCCATTCGTCATCTTGAACCATTCATAGCCGTTGAGCAGCACGGCCTGGGCGAGGTTCAGCGAGGCGAAGGCGGGATTGACCGGAAAGGTCAGGATCGCGTCGGCGAGACTGATCTCCTCGTTGGTCAGGCCGATGCGCTCGCGCCCGTAGAGGATGCCGACGCGCTCGCCGGAACCGACGCGGCCGGCGACCTCCGGCATCGCCTCGGCCGGGGTGAGCACGCGCTTCATCTGGCCGCGCTCGCGGGCCGTGGTCGCCAGGACGTGGTTGAGATCGGCGATGGCCTCGGCCGCGCTGTCGAAGAGCCGGGCGTTCTCCAGGATATGGGTGGCGCCGGAGGCGGCCGCCGTCGCGCCCTTCTTGAGGCCGCCGCCGCTCGGCCAGCCGTCGCGCGGGGCGACGAGACGCATCTCGGAGAGGCCGAAATTCGCCATGGCGCGGGCGCACATGCCGATATTCTCGGCGAGCTGCGGCTCGACCAGGATGACGATGGGGGCAGGGGCCTGGACGGCCGGGCGAGTGCGGTCGGTGCCGGAACCGGTCATGGGGAATCAGGTCTTGTCTTTGCGATGAGGCTGCTTTGCGCCCGGGATGGCCGGGCGCGCTAAGCAAGCTCATACGTCATGCTCGCCCTTGTGGCGAGCATCCGCATCTTGACCCCACGCCAGACCAGCAAAGACATGGATGGTCGGGGCCAGCCCGACCATGACGAGGTCGCGAGCGTTCAGCCCGCCGCCTTCTCGACCGCGCGCAGCACGCGCAGCATGTTGCCGCCGGCGAGCTTGGTCAGGTTTTCCTCCGACCAGCCGCGACGGATCAGCTCCGCGATCACCGACGGGAAGGTCGTCGTGTCCTCGAGCCCGTCCGGATTGACCCAGCCGAAGAAGTCCGAGCCGATGCCGATATGGTCGTGGCCGATGCGCTTGGCGAGATACTCGACATGGTCGCAATATTCGGGGAGCGTCGCCTTCGGGCGCGGGCCGGATTTGGCGGCGATCTCGGCCTCTACCTTGTCATGATCCACGCCTTCGGGGCTCTTGCCGTACTGGTCCTTGGCCGGGCGATGCCAGTCGCGCGAAGCCTGGCTGATGAAGTCCGGCACGAAGGTCGCCATCACGACGCCGCCATTGCCGGCGACGCGGTCGAGCACGTCGTCGGGGACGTTGCGCGGGTGGTCGCAGAGCGTGAAGGCGTTGGAGTGCGACCAGACCAGCGGGGCGCTGGAGACGTCGAGCGCGTCGTGCATCACCTTCGGCGCGACATGGGCGAGGTCGATCACCATGCCGAGCTTGTTCATCCGGCGCAGCACGTCCTTGCCGAAGGCGGTGAGGCCATTATGGCGCGGGGCGTCGGTGGCGGAATCGCACCAGTCGGTGGTGTCGTTGTGGCAGAGCGTCATCAGGCGCACGCCGAGATCGTAATAGGCGTCGAGCGAGTCCAGCTCGCCATCGACAGCCGAACCGTTCTCGATGGTCATGAACAGGGCGATGCGCCCCTCGGCCTTGGCGGCCTCGACATCGGCGGCCGAGAGGCCGGAACGGAAGACATTTGCGTGGCGCTTGAGGATGTCGCGCATCAGCGCGATCTGGGCGAGCGCGAAGCCGGCGGGCTTCGGATGGTTCGGAGGCACATAGGCCGCGAAGAACTGCGCCGCCATCTTGCCGGCCTGCATGCGCGGAATGTCGGTGTCGCCCTCGGCATGGACCTTGTCGAGGCCATAGGCGGCGACATCGCCCTTCGCGTTGCGGTCCTTGCGGATGACATAGGGCAGGTCGTTATGGCCGTCGATCAGCGGCACGCGATCGAGCAGCGCGAGCGCGGCGGCGTAGGCATTGTCCTGGACGGGAGGTTTGGCGAGGGCCATGGCGAGGTCTCGGTCGGGAATCGGAAGCCGGATCGTGGCAGGGAGTGCGCCGGGAGGCGAGGGGGCGGGACGCAGGTCGGTCATCCCGAATGCGCTGCCGTTGTGTCGTCCCGCACGAGACATGTGTCATCCCGCACGCGCTGCGGCACGTCAGTGCTGCTGCGCTGATGCGGGATCGTGCACGAGAGGGCGCCTTTTCTGGAGGACGGTCCCGTGTCTGCGCAGCAGCGTTTCACGCTGCAGCGCGCACGGGATGACAGGTGCTCTATGACCGCGGTTAGGCGAACCGCGCCGGGGCGAACGGCGTCGGATCGACGAAGACCTTCTGGCCCGTCACCATTTCCGCGATCATGCGGCCGGTGACGGCGGCGAGCGTCAGGCCGTGATGGGCGTGGCCGAAGGAGAACCACAGGCCCTTGTGCTTCGGCGCCGGGCCGATGATCGGCATCATGTCCGGCGTGCAGGGGCGGCGGCCGAGCCAGGGCTCGGCATCGACGCGCTCGCCGAGCGGGAAGAGCTGCTTGGCGATCGGCTCGGCGCGGGCGAGCTGGACCGGGGTCTTGGGCGCATCGCGGTCGGCGAATTCGGCCCCGGTGGTCAGGCGGATGCCCTGCAGCATCGGCGCGAGGAAATAGCCGCGCTCGGTGTCGAGCACCGGATGGTTGAGCACGGCGTTGCCCTGCGGCTTGTAATGCATGTGATAGCCGCGCTTGACCGCGAGCGGCAGGCGGTAGCCGAGCTTGTTGCTGAGCACGTCCGCCCAGGGACCGAGCGCGACGACGACGTCCTTGGCCTCGGCCGTGGTGCCGTCGGCGAGCGTGACGGTCCAGCCGGCGCCGTTCTGCTGGAGCGTGCCGGCATCGCCGATGGCGAGCTTGCCGCCGAGCTTCTCGAACAGCGCGACATAGGCCTTGGACAGACCGAGCGGGTCGACGACCGTGGTCGGGTCGGTCCAGTGCAGGCCGCCGATCAGGCTGCCATGGTCGAGATGCGGTTCCTCGGCCTTGAGCGTCGCCATGTCGAGCGCGCGGTAGTTCAGGCCGAACTCGCGGTTCCAGCGGGCAGCCTCGGCGAGGCGGATGTCGCGCTCCTTCTCGGTGCGGAACACCTTCATCCAGCCGTCGCGGCGCAGCAGGTTGGTGGCGCCGGCTTCCTGCGCGAGCGCGTCGTGCTCGGTGACGCAGTGCTCGATCAGCGTCGCGTATTTATGGGCGATCGCCTCGTGATGCGAAGCGCGCGAATGCATCCAGTAGGAGAACAGGAAGGGGGCGAGCTTCGGGATCGCGCTCCAGTGATAATGGGCGTCGATGGTGTTGTTCATCGCGTAGCGGATGAGGGCGCCGAAATCATGCGGGAAGCCGTAGGGATAGACGCCCTCGCGCTGGATCAGCCCGGCATTGCCGTAGCTGGTTTCCTCGCCCGGCGCGCGACGGTCGACCAGCAGCGTGGCGCGCCCGGCCTTCTGGAGATGAAGCGCGACCGAAATGCCGACGACACCGGCGCCGAGAACGATCGTATCCACCTTCATGACCTGCTCCTGCCAACCCCTTTTCCCGCAAGGATACCGGTTTGCGCCGGCTTGTCAGCGGCGCGACCGAATTTTGCGCGGAATGGGATGATCTTTCGCAATTTCTGCGCCAACTTGGCCGAGCCGTTTGCCGAGAGCCGCAATCGGCCGGCCGGTGCGCAATTTTATGCCGGCGCAGGACTGGGCTGCCTTGCCGGGAGGTGACGCTGCGCCTGCCTTCAGCCAGTGTGCGTCTGTTTCGAGAGCGATTCCAGAGCCCAAGCCGATGAATCCTGCCGCCTCCCTCGCTGCCGCGCTCGCGTGGCTCGGCCGCCATGGCACGCAAGGATTCGCGCTCTCGATCTTCCTCGGGCTGGCGCTGCCGCAGTTCTCGGCGATGGCGCGGCCTGCGCTGCCGATCACGATCTTCTGCTTCACGACGGTCGTGTTCATGCGGCTCGACATGAGCGTGACGCTCGGGCTGCTGCGGCGCCCGGCGAAACTCGCCGCGAGCTGCGCCTGGCTGATCGCCGGGCCGGCCCTGCTCATCGGCGGAGCGCTGCTGCTGGTCGGGCGCGAGAACCTCGATCCCGGCATCGTGCTCGGGCTCGCGATCATGGGCGCGGCACCACCCATCATGTCCTCGCCGGCGGTCGCGATCCTCTACGGATTCGAGCCCTCGCTGATCATCGCCAGCGTCATCCTGACCACGATCGTGAGCCCCATCGTCGCGCCGATCCTGGTCGAATTGCTGGCAGGCGCCGCGGTGCCGCTCGACCGCTGGGCGCTGACCCTGCGCCTCCTGATCTTCATCGGCGGCGGCATGGCGGTGGCCGCCGTGATCCGGTTCTGGCTCGGGCTAGCGCGCGTCAAGGCGATGAAGGCCAATCTCGATGGCTTCGGCGTGCTGATGTATTTCATCTTCGCCATCGCGGCGATGGACGGCGTGACCAAGGCCGCGCTCGACAATCCCCGAACTCGTGCTGTTCGTGCTGGGATGCGTCTTCGCCGTCTCGGCGGCGGGGTTGGTGTCGAGCTGGCTGGTGCTGCGGCTGCTGCCGGCCTCCGAGCGCTTCATGATCGGCTATGGCACCGGGCAGCGGAACATGGGCCTGCTCGTCGCGGCGCTGGGAGCCGGCGTCTCGCCGACGACCTTCCTCTATTTCGCGCTGGCGCAGTTCCCGATCTACCTGCTGCCCTGGCTGCTTGGCGGCATCGCGGCGCGGATTCGGCGCCGGGAGGCTGCTGACGGGCGTTGACGCAAGGGCTTGCGAGGCTTTCCCCGTCGCAGGAGAGCCGCGCCATGATCACCCTCTATTCCGGGCCGCTGAGCCTGTTCTCGCGCAAGGTCGAGATCGCGCTGACCGAGAAGGGTCTCGCCTTCCAGCGTGTCGTGGTGCCGTTCAACCAGACGACGGGCTACGATCCCCGGCATCCGGAGGTGCTGGCGCTCAATCCGAAGCGGCAGGTGCCGGTCCTGACCGATTGCGGGCTCGTGCTCTACGATTCCACCGTGATCAACGAATATCTCGACGAAGCCTATCCCGAGCCGAAGCTGATGCCGGATTCTCCCGTCGATCGGGCGCGCTGCCGGCTCGACGAGCTTTATGGCGACGAGATCCTGTTCCAGGCCCTGAAACCGCTGATGCATCGCACGGAGCCGCCTTCACCGGATCGCGACCGCCGGATCGCGCAGGAGGCCGACGCGCTGATCGCCGAGGAGGGGCTGCTGCGTCATTACGACGTGCTGGAGCAGAAGCTGGCGGGACGTCCGTACTTCGGCGGGCGGCTTTCGGTGGCGGATATCGCGCTGTTCATGAGTATGCTCTTCATCCGCCGGCTCGGCGGGCCGTCGCTCGACGGCTATCCCGGTTTGGCGGAGTGGTATGCCCGGCTGAAGCTGCGGCCGGCTTTCGCGCAGGTGGTGGCGGAGATGGCGGAAGCGGACCGCCGGCTGTCCTTTCCTGTGGCGCTGCGGCAGGGGCGGAGCGCCTGACCATTTAGGGCGTCATTCTCGGGCTTGGCCCGAGAATCTCTTTCAGGAGGAGGCGCTGGAACCTCCGTGTCACGAGATGCTCGGGTCCAGCCCGAGCATGACGACGTTGTATTGCCCGGTTTCGCGATTGCGGCAGGCGGCTCGGGGCGTTAAACCCCCGGCCATGACCAGCCCCATCCGCATCGCCCCCTCGATCCTCTCGGCCGATTTCGCCAAGCTCGGCGAGGAGGTGCGCGCGATCGATGCCGCCGGTGCCGACTGGATCCATTGCGACGTGATGGATGGACATTTCGTGCCGAACATCACCTTCGGCCCCGACGTGCTGAAGGCGATCCGCCCGCACACCAGCAAGTTCTTCGACGTGCATCTGATGATCGCGCCCGTCGACCCCTACATCGAAGCCTTCGCCAAGGCCGGCGCCGACCTGATCTCCTTCCATGTCGAGGCCGGTCCGCATCCGCATCGCACGCTGCAGGCGATCAAGGGGCATGGGAAACAGGCCGGGATCGTGCTCAATCCCGGCACGCCGGCGAGCGCGGCCGAGGCGCTGATCGAGGATGTCGATCTCATCCTGCTGATGACGGTCAATCCCGGTTTCGGCGGGCAGAGCTTCATCCGCTCGGTGGTCGAGAAGGTCGCGCAGGTGAAGGCGCTGATCGGCGACCGGCCGATCGCGCTCGAGATCGATGGCGGGGTGACGCCCGAGACCGCGCCGCTGGTCGTCAAGGCCGGCGCCGATACGCTGGTCGCGGGCTCGGCCGTGTTCAAGGGCGGGCCTTCGGCCTATGCCGGCAATATCGAAGCGATCCGTGGGGCGGCCGAAGCCGCGCGCGGGTCGTGGGTTTGAGGATTTAACGCGCCGTCATCCCGGGCGACCGCAGGGAGACCCGGGATCCATTCCGGAACGGTTCAGGCATGGATCCCGGATCTACGCTGCGCTCCGTCCGGGATGACGTCGAGAATATGATGGAAGGTACCCGATGATCCCGCGCTATTCCCGCCCCGAGATGGTCGCCATCTGGGAGCCGCAGACCCGCTTCCGCATCTGGTTCGAGATCGAGGCGCATGCGACCGACAAGCTCGCCGAGCTCGGCGTCGTGCCGAAGGAGGCTGCCGCGACGATCTGGGCCAAGGCCAAGGACGCGGTCTTCGATGTCGCGCGCATCGACGAGATTGAGCGCGTCACCAAGCATGACGTCATCGCCTTCCTGACGCATCTGGCCGAGATCGTCGGGCCGGAAGCGCGCTTCGTCCACCAGGGCATGACCTCGTCGGACATTCTCGACACCACGCTCTCGGTCCAGCTCGCGCGGGCCACCGATATCCTGATCGCCGATGTCGATGCGCTGCTCGCCGCGATCAAGCGCCGCGCCTTCGAGCATAGGCTGACCCCGACAATCGGCCGCTCGCACGGCATCCATGCCGAGCCGGTGACCTTCGGGCTGAAGCTCGCGCAGGCCTATGCCGAGTTCGACCGCTGCCGCGCCCGCCTCATTGCGGCCCGCGCCGAGATCGCGACCTGCGCGATCTCGGGCGCCGTCGGCACCTTCGCCAATATCGACCCGCAGGTCGAAGCCTATGTCGCGGAGAAGATGGGGCTCACGGTCGAGCCGGTTTCGACCCAGGTGATCCCGCGCGACCGGCACGCGATGTATTTCGCCACGCTCGGCGTCGTCGCCTCCTGCGTCGAACGCCTTGCGACCGAGATTCGTCATCTCCAGCGTACCGAGGTCTACGAGGCGGAAGAGTATTTCTCGCCGGGCCAGAAGGGCTCCTCGGCGATGCCGCACAAGCGCAACCCGGTGCTGACCGAGAACCTGACCGGCCTGTCCCGTCTCGTGCGCGGCATGGTGACCCCGGCTCTCGAGAACGTGGCGCTCTGGCACGAGCGCGACATCTCACACTCCTCCGTCGAGCGCATGATCGGCCCCGACGCGACGGTGACGCTCGATTTCGCGCTGGCGCGGCTCACCGGCGTCGTCGACAAGCTGCTGATCTACCCGCAGAATATGCGCAAGAATCTCGACAAGCTCGGCGGCCTGCATAATTCGCAGCGCGTGCTGCTGGCGCTGACCCAGGCGGGGGCGAGCCGCGAGGACAGCTACTCCATGGTCCAGCGTAACGCGATGCGCACCTGGGAGCACGGCGAAGACTTCCTCACCAACCTGATGGCCGACAAGGACGTCGCCGGGAAGCTCTCCGCGTCCGAACTCAAGGCGATGTTCGACGAGGGCTATCATTTCAAGCATGTCGACACGATCTTCCGCCGGGTCTTCGGGGACGCTTGAACCCGTTGGTGGGCCGACTTAGTTTTATCACCGGTTCGTCATCCCGCACGCGCCGCAGCACGCAAGTGCTGCTGCGCAGATGCGGGACCGCATGACGGAAAGGCGCTTCTTCGTGAGACGATCCCGTGTCTGCGCAGCAGCGTTTCACGCTGCAGCGCGCACGGGAAGACGGCTCTACGATCATGAAATCCTCCGACGTCGATATCCTCATCGTTCCCGGCTGGTCGGGCTCCGGGCCCGACCATTGGCAGAGCCGGTGGGAGACCCGCCTGAAGACGGCGCGCCGCATCGAGCAGGCGGATTGGTACAAGCCCTCCCGCCATGTCTGGGCCGATGAGATCGTCAAGGCCGTGCGCTCCGCGACGCGCCCCGTCGTGCTCGTCGGGCACTCGGCCGGCTGCAGCGCGATCGCCTTCGCTGCCGAGCATCTGCATCCCGGCGAGGTCGCCGGCGCCTTCCTGGTCGCGCCGGCTTCCGAGAAGGCGAAGGGCGCAGTGCCCGGCATGGGGCCGGATTTCATCGCGCATCGCCGCGAGAAGCTGCCGTTCCCCTCGGTGCTGATCGCCAGCGCAACTGACCCCTATTGCACGCCGGACGAGGCGAAGGCGCTCGCCGAGGCCTGGGGCTCGGAATTCGTCGATGCCGGCGATAGCGGCCATCTCAACAGCGAATCCGGGCATGGCCCCTGGCCGGACGGGCTCCTGCGTTTCGCGGGCTTTCTCAAGAGCTTGAGCGTGGTTCCGCAGACATTGAGTCAATAGCGCTCGGGCCGAAACGGACCCTTCGCAGCAAAAAGCCCGCCCCGGATGTCCGGGGCGGGCTCTGTCGTTCAGGAGGCCGGATCAGCCGCCGAGATCAATTCTCGACATAGGTGATCTTGCCGTCGGAACCCTTCTTCCAGGTGTAGACGGTATAGTCCGGGCGGGTGATGTCGCCCTTCTTGTCGAAGCCGATATCGCCGATCACGGTCTTGACCGGCTGGCCGCCATGCAGCGCGTCGGCGATCTTCTTGGGATCGACCGAGTTCGCGCGCTTGGCGCCTTCGGCCATGATCTGGACGGCGGCGTAGCTGTAGAGCGTATAGGCTTCCGGCTTGAAGTTCTTGGCTTCGAACTTCTTGAGGACGGCAGCGGCCTCGGGGCGCTTCTGCGGATCCGGCGGGAAGGTCATCAGGGTGCCTTCGACGCCGGGGCCGCCGATCGTGGCGAACTCGTCCGTGGTGATGCCGTCACCCGAGACGAGCACGGTCTTCAGGCCCTGGTCGCGCATCTGGCGCACGATCAGGCCGCCTTCGGTGTGCAGGCCGCCCCAGTAGAGGTAGTCGGCGCCGGAGGCCTTGATCTTCGAGACGAGCGCCGAGAAATCCTTCTCGCCGGCGTTGACGCCTTCATAGAGCACTTCCTTGACGCCACCGGCGTTCAGGCCCTTCTTGGTCTCGTCGGCGAGGCCCTGGCCATAGGTCGTCTTGTCGTGGACGACGGCGATCTTCTTGTCCTTGAAGTTCTTGATCAGGTAGGCCGAGGCAACGCCGCCCTGCTGGTCGTCACGGCCGCAGGTGCGGAAGGTGTTCCACAAGCCGCGCTCGGTGATCTTCGGGTTGGTCGCCGAAGGCGAGATCATCAGGATGCCGTTCTCGGCGTAGACTTCGGAGGCCGGCATGGTGACGCCGGAGTTGAAGTGACCGAGCACCCATTTCACGCCGTCGCCGACGAACTTGTTCGCGACCGAGACGCCCTGCTTCGGATCGGAGACGTCGTCACCGACCGAGATCGTGATCTTCTGGCCGAGGACGCCGCCGGCGGCGTTGATGTCCTCGACCGCCTGCTCGGCGCCGTTCTTGAGCTGCGCGCCGAACGCCGCGTTCGGGCCGGTGATCGGGCCGCCGACACCGAGCTTGATCTGCGCATTGGCCATGCCGGAGAAGGCAAGGACCGCACTGAGCGCAATACCGCCCAACAGCAGTTTCTTCATGTGATGCAACTCCCCTGTATTGATTGATCAACGGGCTGGACGGGCCGCCCGTCTCGGCGCGTTTTGGCCACCGTGAGCCGCAGTCTTGCGCTTTTCCGATGGTCTGTCACGCGACAAGCTCGTGAGCTCTTTCAGAGCAATTCGGGTCGTATTTCGGCGCCCGCACGCGGTTTCCAGCCGAAGGGGCCGGTGCGTTCGAACAGCCAGTGATACTGCCGCGTCATCTGCTTGGCGCGGGTGTAGCGCCAACCGGCATAGCCGAAGGCGATGAGGACGATCGCGTCCACGACGTAATAGTGCAGCGTCAGCAGCGTTGCCTGGAACAGCGCGAAATGGATGAAGCGCACGAACAGGCCGAGCACCAGCATGTAGACGAGAAGCTGCCAGTTCGGCCGCCAGGTCAACGCGATGGCGCGGCCGGCCATCCAGGCCAGCCAGCCGCCCATGACGACGGTCACCAGCAGGAAGAGCCAGACCGTCGGTTCTTCGTAGAGGATGCCCTGCATCTGGTGCTCCCGGCTTCAGGCGGCTTTGGAAGCGGCTGACATCACCACAGCGATGGCATGGGTGGCGTGCGGCCGTCTCTCATCAAAAAGTTGCAGCGGAAGGCGATGCGCCTTCCGCCGTCTCATCTCAGTGCCGGCCGCCTTCAAGATAGGCGGCGCGCACCTGCGGGTTGGCGAGCAGTTCCTTGCCGGTGCCGCTCATCGTGACGACGCCGTTGACCATCACATAGCCGCGATGGGCGAGCTTCAGAGCATGGAAGGCGTTCTGCTCGACCAGGAACACGGTCAACCCTTGCGTCTTGTTCAGCTCGCGGATCGCCTCGAAGATCTGCTTCACGATCAGGGGCGCGAGGCCGAGCGAGGGCTCGTCCAGCAGAAGCAGCTTCGGGCGCGCCATCAGGGCGCGCGCGATCGCGACCATCTGCTGCTCGCCGCCCGAGAGCGTGCCGCCGCGTTGCTGCAGGCGCTCCTTGATGCGCGGGAAGAGCACACAGATCTTTTCGAGATCCTCGTCGAAATTCTCGAAATTGCGGACGGCGGCACCCATCTGCAGGTTCTCGAACACCGTCATGCGCGGGAAGATGCGGCGGCCTTCCGGCGACTGCGCTATTCCCAACCTAGCGATCTCGTGGCTGGGCAGCCGCGTGATGTCGCGGCCCTCATAGGTGACCGTGCCTTCGCGCGCCTGCGGATTGCCGAAGATCGTCATCATCAGCGTGGATTTGCCGGCGCCGTTGGCGCCGATCATGGTGACGATCTCGCCGGCATTGACGTCGATGTCGACGCCCTTCAGCGCGATGATCTTGCCGTAATAGGTCTTGACGCCGCGGACGGCCAGAAGAGGCTGGGCTTGAGTCACGAGATGCCGACCTCCGCTTCGACCTCTTCGACCTCCTCGTCATCGACGCCGAGATAGGCGGCGATGACCTTGGGGTCGGCCTGTACTTCGGCCGGCGTGCCGTCGGCGATCTTGGTGCCGTAGTCGAGGACCACGACATGGTCCGAGATTTCCATGACGACCGACATGTCGTGCTCGATCAGCAGCAGCGCCGTGCCCAGATCTTTGCGGATCGAGAGCAGGAGATTGTTGAGGTCGAGGCTCTCGCGCGGGTTGAGGCCCGCGGCCGGTTCGTCCAGGCAGAGCAGGACGGGGTCGGTGCACATGGCCCGCGCGATCTCCAGCCGGCGCTGGTCGCCATAAGGCAGGTCGGCGGCCGGATCGTCGGCACGGTGGGTCAGATTGATCTTGTCGAGCCAGAACTTGGCCTTCTCGATCGCCTCCTTCTCGCGCGCCTTGTAGCCGCCGATGCCGAGCACGCCGAGGAAGGTGAAGCCCGAGGCCGCCATCAGCGGGTTGTGCTGGGCGACGAGCAGGTTCTCCAGCACCGTCATGCCGCCGAAGAGGCGGATGTTCTGGAAGGTGCGGGCGACCTTGGCCTTCCAGGAGATGCGGAAATCCGGCATGCGCTCGAGCAGATAGGTCGAGCCGTTGTCGTGGTTGAGCGAGATCACGCCCTGCGTCGGCTTGTAGAAGCCGGTGATGCAGTTGAAGACCGTGGTCTTGCCGGCGCCGTTGGGGCCGATCAGGGCGGTGATGTCGCCCTTGCGGGCCTCGAAGGTGAGGGCGTTGACGGCGGTCAGGCCGCCGAAGCGCATGGTGACCTGTTCGACCTCCAGCAGGGCGCGGCCCTGCGGCGTCTTCTGGGGGGCGAAGGTAGCCATCAGCCGTGCCCCTCCTGGACGAGATCGGACGAGATCGCCTTCTTCTCCTTGAGGAAGGCGGTGGGCTCGCGGGTCGAGATCAGGCCGCGCGGCTTCCAGATCATGATCACCACCATGGCGAAGCCGAAGATCAGCATGCGGTACTTCGTCGGGTCGAAGTCGTTGCCGAAGATCTGCTTCATCCATTCGAGCTCGCGCAGGAGCTCGGTGCCGCCGATCATCGCGATCGCCGCGATGGCGCAGCCCCAGAGCGAGCCCATGCCGCCGAGCACGACGATGGCGAGGATCACCGCCGATTCCATGAAGACGAAGGATTCCGGCGAGATGAAGCCTTGCCGCGCCGAGAAGAAGGCGCCGGCGAAGCCGCCGAACATGGCGCCGATCGAGAAAGCGGTGAGCTTGGTGTTGGTGGTGTTGATGCCAAGCGAGCGGCAGGCGATCTCGTCCTCGCGCAGGGCCTCCCAGGCGCGCCCGACGGGCAGGCGGCGCAGGCGCAGCGTGACGAAGGCGGTCAGCAGTGCCAGGCAGAGGATCAGATAGTAGAGGAAGATCGTTCGGTAGAGCGGCGAGAACTCCAGGCCGAAGACTGCGGCGAAACCATTATCCGCCGCCGTGAAGGGAATGCCGAAGAAAGTGGGGCGCGGAATGCCGGAAATGCCGGCATAGCCGTTCGAGAACTCGGTCCAGTTGATCAGGACGAGACGGATGATCTCGCCGAAGGCCAGCGTCACGATGGCGAGATAGTCGCCGCGCAGGCGCAGCACCGGGAAGCCGAGCAGCATGCCCCAGAAGGCGGCGAGGATGCCGGCCAGCGGCAGCAGCAGCCAGAAGGACAGGCCGAAATTCTTGGCCAGCAGCGCGTAGGAATAAGCGCCGACGGCGTAGAAGGCGACATAGCCGAGATCGAGCAGGCCGGCGAGGCCGACGACGATGTTCAGGCCCCAGCCGAGCATGACGTAGATCAGGATCTGGACGCCGAAATTGTCGATCCATTTCAGCGCGCCGCCCCAGCCGGCGAGCCCGATCGCGATCGCCGGAAACGTGACGAGGAAGCCGAGGCCGAACAGCGAGAAGACGCGTGAATGGCGCTGGAAGAAGGCGATCGTGCCGTGCGGCAGGATGCGCACCGCGGCCTTGCCCTCCTGCTGGCCCTGCTTGCGCAGCGTCATCAGGAAGCGGCCGACGAAGACGATGCCGACGGCCCAGGCGACGGCATCCCAGCGCGGGTCGAGCACCAGGACGTTGTCCATGTTCTGGCGCGTGCCCCAGGCGATGATGGGGATGCAGAGGCCAAGCGTGACGAAGGCGGCGAAGCCGGCCTCCTTGAAGGCCGCCTTCAGGTCGCGGCCGGGGATAGCTGTTTTGGCAGTGGGGTTGTTCGCCATAGCGTCAGACCTTCTCGACTTCCGGGCGACCGAGCAGGCCGGAGGGCATGAAGACCAGCACGATCGCCAGGATGGCGAAGGCGGCGACGTCCTTGTAGTCGATGGTGAAATAGGCCGACCACATCACCTCGATCAGCCCGATCAGCAGGCCGCCGATCACCGCGCCGGGGAGCGAGCCGATGCCGCCGAGCACCGCTGCCGTGAAGGCCTTCACGCCGGGGACGAAGCCGTCGGAGAAGTTCACGACGCCGTAGAGCACGAGATACATCACGCCGGCGACCGCTGCGAGCGCCGCGCCCATGATGAAGGTGATCGAGATCGTGCGGTCGACGTCGATGCCGAGCAGGGCCGCCATCTTGCGGTCCTGCTCGCAGGCGCGCTGGGCGCGGCCGAGTGGCGTCTTCTGCACGATGTACCAGAAGGCCGCGAGCAGCACCGCCGTCGTCAGGATGATGACGATCTGCTTGTAGGAGATCTGGACCGAATAGGTCGTGCTCTCGACCAGGGTGATCGACTTGTTGAGCAGCGGCGGGATCGACTTGTTGCGCGGGCCCTGCACGACCTGCACGAAGTTCATCAGGAAGATCGACATGCCGATCGCCGAGATCAGCGGCGCGAGGCGGAAGGAGCCGCGCAGCGGCCGGTAGGCCACCCGCTCGATCGCCCAGTTCCACAGCGAGGTGAAGAACATCGCCAGTCCGAGCACCGCGACCAGCGCCAGCATGACCATGCCTGCTCCGGTGCCGACCACTGCCGTGATCAGCATGAAGAAGATCAGCGCGATGAAGGCGGAGAGCATGAAAATGTCGCCATGGGCGAAGTTCACCATGCCGATGATGCCGAAGACCATCGTGTAGCCGATGGCGATGAGACCGTAGATCGATCCCAGTGTCAGCCCATTGATGAGCTGCTGCAGGAAGACTTCCATTGAAAACGCCGACCCCTCGAACCAGCTCCCGTTCTCGTCGTCGGCATGACACCGGCGCATGCGGGATGCGATTGCTGTGCAGAGCTACCAACGGCTCGCGCTGGGGACAATCGCTCCGCGCCAAATTTCTGTCAAAAGCAATTACGAACGAAACGGCGCGAAAATGTGCAGAATACTCTGCGCAGCAGAGGGCATTCTGCGCATGATGATTGCGTCATGGGCTGTGAAAACTCGCCTGGACCGCATTTCCTGCCAACGCGCGACGATCGTCTGCCACGCGCCGGAGGGCAGGTTATCCGAAAGACGAATACGAAAAGTCGATCGTTGGATCGGAAAAATGCATGGAAAGCACCGCGACGCCGTGAGGCCCGGCAGTACCTGCGAGGTCTGCCACGCCGCTGCCGCCGTCACGGCAACGTGAGTTCCTTGAGGGCGCCGGGCTGCTTCACCTCGATCTCGACGAAGGCGATCGGGTGGTCGGAGCCGTTCATGACGTCGTGGCGGATTCCGGCCGGGCGCATATAGGCCTGACCCTGTGCCAGCGGCACGTCGCTGACATCGGTGCCGTTATGGATGCGCAGCGTCCCGGCGACGAGCATCACCACGAAATACGGCCAGCCATGCTCGTGCCAGCCGGTCACGGCGCCGGGCTCAAAATCCCAGCGGGTAATGCGGATCGTCTCGTCATCCTGCTGGACGGTCGGCGTGGCGGGAATCGTGCAGGCGAAGGCCATCGGAGGCTCCTTGGTCGGAACGCCGGCCCGCTTCCGCTCGCCGGCGGTCCCGATCAGGCTCCCGCCCGGCCGCTGGCAGCCGACACCGGTCGAGCCTGATCGATCGCCCCCGCGAGATCAAGCCGAAGCGGCGGATGTCCGGGGTTACGCGTTAACGGAAGGGGGAGGGCTGTCTGCTATATCGGGCTGCGTGTCGGAGGGAGCCGCTGGCCGCGCCCATGGCTGGCGCCGGCGGTTTCGAATCTCTACATGGACTGCTGTTCCGCCGGAGCCGGGACAGCGAACCGATCGAGCCGATGACGAAGACCGTCCACCCCCTGCCGCCGCTGGACCATCCGGACGCCCATGTCTTCCGCGATGCCATGGCTCAGGTCGCAAGCGCCGTGCATGTGGTGACCACCGTCGGGCCGGGCGGGCGCATCGGGCTGACCGCGACAGCGGTCGCTTCCGTTTCCGATTCGCCGCCGACGGTTCTCGTTTGCATCGCCCGCGGCAGCCGCACGCTGGCGGCGATCGAGGAAAGCGGGACATTCTGCGTCAATACCTTGCCTGAGCAACTTGTCGATCTCGCGGAGATCTTCGCCAGCCGGCGGGGCGTCGAGGGTGAGGCGCGCTTCGAGACGGCCCGCTGGGGCACGCTCGCCACCGGATCGCCGGTTCTGCTCCATGCGATCTCGGCCTTCGACTGCCGGCTGGTCGCGACTCACGACGCCGCCAGCCATCGCATCGTGATCGGTGAGGTCGCAGGCCTCGGCGGCGCCGGGCGCGGAGCAGGGCTGATCTACCGTCACCGCCGCTTCAGCGCGGTTTAGCGGCGGCTCGATTTCCACGCTTGTCATTCCGGGGTGCGCCGCAGGCGCGAACCCGGAACCCACGACTAGGTGAAAGGCGAAGTCTCGGTTGCGAACGGCTCGCCCGGTCGTGGGTTCCGGGTTCTTCGCTATGCGAAGCCCCGGAATGACAAAGGTGGTTGTGAACGGACTGTTCGCATCACCTAAGCCGTCGTGATCACGCCCTTCGCCGAGATCGCGACGCTGCGATCGGCGAGCCCCTTTTGATCGGCTGCCGGCAGGCGGAAGGCTGGTGGCGTCGGCCAGCCCATCTCGCGGGCGACGACGAGGCCGAGCAGGAGGATCGCATCGGGCGCATCCATCAGCAGGGCTGCGGGCGCCTTGCCGGCATGGACCAGTTCCAGCAGCACGGCCGAGGCAGAAGACGAGCCAATGGTGCCGGGCAGGGCGAGGATGCGGCCGGCGATGTTCTGTCCGCGTTCGGGATGGCGCGCATCGATGATCGCGCCGCTCGCCGGATCGACGCCGCCCCAGAAGCTGATCGGGGCGGTGAGCGCCAGGCAGGCGCCGGTGACGGCGTCGCCGGGCAGCAGGATTTCCGCCTTCAGCTCCATGCGCGGGTCTCCCTGACGAGTCGGCCAGCCACGGCGCTCTCGACGCATTCCGAAAGCGAGCCATAGGTCACGGCGTAGCCGGTATTGCCCGGCGCGTAATGGGCGAACTTGCCGGAATTGGTCATCAGCACCGCGCCTTCCAGTTCCGGCAGGATCGGCGTGACGACGACGCAGGTATCGACGACGAAGATGACTCCTGCCGCTTCGAGCGCTGCGCGCCGGCCCTGCGCCTCCAGCGGGCCGACGACATGGCGGCCGGTATTGGCGTAGAGCGGCGCCTTCAGCTTGCGTCCGGCCATGAGGCGCTCGAGCTCGTCGATCTCGGCCAGCGACAGATGCGGCGATCCGATGGCGACCGCATCGACGCGGTCCGTCGATCCGGCCGTCGAGAGGCGGGCGAGGGCGGTGGCGATGTCGTTCGGCGTCAGCGTGATCGTCTCGCGCGGTGCTAGCCTTCCAAGCGCCGCCGCTCTGTCGGGGGCCTCCGGCGTCACGCCCGCGACATGGAAGAGCCCGACCCCGCCGGCCGAGGCGGCCGCCGCGCCGAGCGCCTTGAGCCGGTCCTCGGTCGTGCAGCCCTGCAGGCCGTCGATAACGGCGACATCGCTGCCGGCCCGGCGGCCGAGAATTGTGCCGAGCACGGGATAGAACACGTCGGACGAGCGCAATGCGCGCGAGAGGCCGCCGACGTCGATCAGCAGCGTCGCGATGCGGTTCTTCGGGCGGTGCAGGCCGTAATCCGGCGCGCGGCCGGCGATGGCGCAGGCAATGTCGAGGAAATCGCCATAGCGGTTGGTCCGGGCGCCCAGCACGGAATTGCAGAACACCACGGCGTTGGACTCGCCCCAGGCGACATCGCTGCCTTGCGCGGGCCTGTGGCCGGCCTGGTAGGGCGCGCAGGTCCAGCTCGGCTCGCAGCCCATCGCCTCATAGGCGCGCATCATGCGCCGGGCCATGTCCCGCTCATGCGGCGGCAGGCGGATTGCGGCGCAGCCGGCCGGCGCCAGCGAGCCGACATTCAGGCTGGCGCGTACGCCGACGCGGGCGCCGCCCGCGACCAGCTTTTCTGCGAAAAGCGTGCCGGAATCGCCGTGGTAGAGCGCGCCGTCGATATGGGCGGAGGCGATCGGGATCAGCCGCGGCGCGCCCATCAGCCGGGCGGCCTCGGCGACGATCCGCATCGCCATGGCCGCGCCTTCGCCGGCGGCGCCGCCGGCGATCGCGCGTTCGTCTTGGGTGAGTTCCAGCATCGGTTCTCCCGGGGCGTGCCGAGGCTCAAGGCCCGGCGCCTCTTGTGCAGGCGGGGGCTTTGCGACCATGGATAGGGAACTGGATAACCTTCGAACCGCGCCGGCCGCAATCGCCCGTGCCGCGGTCGCACTGCTCGGGAGATGCGCCATGGCGATGACAATGAACGGCGAGGCCACGCTGCCGGCCGCCAAGGACGTGGTCTGGGCCAAGCTCAACGACCCGGAGGTGCTGAAAGCCTGCATCCCCGGCTGCGAGCAGCTCACCATGGACGACGACACGCATCTCTCGGCCGTGGTGAAGGTCAAGCTCGGCCCGGTGAAGGCGACCTTCAAGGGCAAGGTCGAGCTCAGCGAGCTCGATCCGCCGAACGGCTATCGCATTTCCGGCGAGGGCGAGGGCGGCATCGCCGGTTTCGCCAAGGGCGGGGCGCGGGTCCATCTGAGCGATGCGGAAGGCGGCCAGACGCTGCTGCGCTACGAGGTCGAGGCCCAGGTCGGCGGCAAGTTGATGCAGCTCGGCTCGCGCCTGATCGATTCGGTCTCGAAGAAACTGGCCGACGAATTCTTCGCCAATTTCGCCAAGGCGGTGAGCGAGGGCTGAGCGCCGGCGCTCAGGAGGCTTCGCGCAGGGTGGCGAGCGCCTGGGTGACGGCGGCCTCGGCCGCCCCGACCTGAAGCGCGATGCCGGCCGCGGCGGCATTGGCCCGCTCCAGCGCCGCTTGGGTCATGTCCAGGCTGTCGTTGACTGCATTGGCGCTTTCGATCGCCTCGTCCGATGAGTCCGCGACCATGGCGGCGTCATGCGCGATCGAGGCGGTGACCGCGCTCTGCTGGGTGACGGCCTCCGAGATGGCTTCGGAATCGAGGCGGATGGCGTCGACCGTGGCAACGATGGCGGCGGCATGGGTGCCGCAGGCCTCAGCACTCGCCGCGAGCTCGGCGATCTGACCGGCGATGTCCTGCGTGGCGCTGGCGGTCTGGGTCGCCAACGACTTCACCTCCGCGGCGACGACGGCAAAGCCGCGCCCGGCCTCGCCGGCGCGGGCGGCCTCGATCGTGGCATTGAGCGCCAGCAGGTTGGTCTGGGCGGCGATGTCGGCGATCATGCCGACGACCTTGCCGATGCTGCCGGTCGCCTCCCGCAGGCGGACGACCGCCTCGTTCATCTCGCCGGCGTCGAGGACGGCCTGATGCGTGATGGACAGGCTCTGCCGGGCCCGCTGGCCGATATCGGCGATATTGGCCGACATCTCCTCCGTCGCGGCGGCGGTTTGCAACGATTTTTCGCGCACCACCACCGAGGCGCTGGCGACTTTTCCGACGGTGTCCTTGATGAAGCTGGTGGTCCGGCCGGTTTCATCGGCCGTCGCGATGAACTGCTCGACCGCAACGCTGATGGTGTCGTCGAGATTGGCGATACGGCTTCGGAGCTTGACCGCGGCCTCGTCGAGCATGGTGGTGCGGCGGCGGGCGTCGTTCGCCTCGATCTGCTGGTTGATCGTCATCGCGGTGTTGACGTCATAGGTCAGGATGCGCTCGATGACGAAGAGGTCCTCGGCGAATTTCCGGGGCGCGACGAGCGAACGTCTCCGGTTGGCAAGGCAGATTTCACGCGTCAGCGAGAAGGCGATGGAGGCGCGGGCGCGCGTCAGGACATTGGCCTGCCGCTCAAGCTGGCAGAGGTGATCCATCGAGGCGATATAGGCCGCGTCGAAAGTGCCCGCGAACAGGAGGCGAAAATGGCTCGCCTCGGCCGCATAGAGCGCCTCGGCGACCGGCAGGACCATGTCTCGGATCGGCGGATGGATGATGAAGGCCCGATCGAAATCGGCCTGGACCAGTCCCTCGATCAAGCGATCGACGAGCGGCCAATAGCGCTGCAGGCGCTCGCGCTGTACCTCTCCATAGCCGATCGCACTCAGGCGACGCTGGATCTGGTCCATAATCAGAGACACGGAGTCGCTCATGTGGAAAGGCCTGCCACGCGAAGGATTGTGACGTCGGCTCATTAAGATTTCGCCAATATGCGCCACACGAAGACCAGGGTGGCGAAATCTCCCGGAATTCGGCGAAAATCAGGGCTTTCGTAACACGTCGTTCCGCTTGACCCCGGAAAAACGCGGGTCCACATTCATTTTTGAGCTGTTCCAAGGAAAGCCTGCCTGATGAGGCTGGCCGCTTCCTGGGCTTCAGCACGGTCCAGTCCCGGGGAGGGGATGGGCCGGCGTCAGAGACGGGTCACAGGAGATATGCTCATGGCCACTGTTTCGCTGACGGTGAACGGCAAAGCCGTCACCGCCACCATCGACCCGCGCACCCTTCTGGTGCAGTTCCTGCGAGAGAACCTGCGGCTCACCGGGACCCATGTCGGCTGCGATACCAGCCAGTGCGGCGCCTGCCTCGTGCATCTCGACGGCAAGGCGGTGAAATCCTGCACCACGCTCGCCGTCTCCGTTGACGGCTCGTCCGTGACGACGATCGAGGGGCTCGCCAACGGCGATACGCTGCATCCGATGCAGGAGGCCTTCCGCGAGCATCACGGCCTGCAATGCGGCTTCTGCACGCCGGGCATGATCATGTCGGCCGTCGACATGGTGAACCGCCGCGGCCACGAGCTCGACGAGAAGACGATCCGCGAGGATCTCGACGGCAATATCTGCCGCTGCACCGGCTACCACAACATCGTCAAGGCGATCGCCGCCGGGGCGCAGGCCATGGCCGGCGGGTCGCTCAAGGACCGGGAGCCTCCGCGCCACGCTGCCGAGTGAGGCATCTGCCCGCGCCTTGCAGGCGCGCGCGTCCCGTCTGTCTTGCGTTCCAGGCAATGAGGCGCCCGCCAGAGGCGCCGTGCGAGGAGGGAACACCATGTCCGCCACCGGAATCGGCGCAGCAGTCCGCCGCAAGGAAGATCACCGTTTCATCACCGGCCAGGGCCGCTATACCGACGATGTCAACCGGCCGGGCCAGGCCCATGCCTATTTCCTGCGCTCGCCGCATGCGCATGCCAGGATCAAGTCGATCGACACCAAGGCCGCCGCCGGCATGCCGGGCGTGCTCGGCATCTTCACTGGGGAAGACCTCGCCACCGACAAGATCGGCGGGCTGATCTGCGGCTGGATGATCCACAACAAGGACGGCTCGCCGATGCGCGCCGGCCCGCATCCGGCGCTGGCCCAGGGCAAGGTGCGCTATGTCGGCGACCATGTCGCCGTGGTGGTGGCCGAGACGCTTGCCCAGGCGCGCGACGCGGCCGAGGCGATCGCGGTCGACTATCAGGAGCTGCCGGCGGTGGTCGACACCGCCACGGCGATCGGCGCCAAGACCGTGGTCCATGACGAGGCGCCGGACAACAGCGTGTTCAACTGGCATCTCGGCGACAAGGACGCGACCGAGACGGCCTTCAAGGCGGCCAAGCACGTCACCAAGATCGATCTCGTCAACAACCGGCTCGTGCCGAACGCGATGGAGCCGCGCGCGGCCGTCGGCGATTACGATGCGGGCGACGGCATCTTCACGCTCTACACCACCAGCCAGAACCCGCATGTGGCGCGGCTCGTGCTCTCGGCCTTCATCGGCATCGCGCCGGAGAACAAGCTGAGGGTGATCGCGCCGGATGTCGGCGGCGGCTTCGGCTCCAAGATCTTCATCTATGCCGAGGAGACGGTCTGCGTCTGGGCGGCGAAGAAGGTCGGGCGGCCGGTGAAATGGACGGCGGACCGGACGGAGGCCTTCCTCTCCGATGCCCATGGCCGCGACCATGTCACCCATGCCGAGCTGGCCACCGATGCCGAGGGCAAGATCCTCGCCATGCGGGTCAAGACCACCGCCAATCTCGGCGCCTATCTCTCGACCTTCTCGTCCTCGGTGCCGACCTATCTCTACGCGCCGCTGCTGTCGGGCCAGTACGACATCCCGGCGATCTATTGCGAGGTCGATGCGGTCTATACCAACACCGCGCCGGTCGATGCCTATCGCGGCGCCGGGCGACCGGAAGCGACCTTCGTGGTCGAGCGGCTGGTCGAGGTCACCGCGCGCCAGCTCGGCAAGGACCCCGCCAAATTCCGGATGCAGAACTACATCAAGAAGTTCCCGCACCAGACGCCGGTCATCATGATGTACGATGCCGGCAATTACGGCGCCTCCCTCAAGAAGGCGCTGGAGATCATCGACTACAAGGGGATCGGCAAGCGCAAGCGCGACTCGGCGCGAGCCGGCAAGCTGCGCGGCATCGGCTTCTCCTCCTATATCGAGGCCTGCGGCATTGCGCCGTCCGCTGCGGTGGGCTCGCTCGGTGCCGGCGTCGGCCTGTGGGAATCGGCCGAGGTCCGGGTCAACCCGGTCGGCACGGTCGAGGTGCTCACCGGTTCGCACAGCCACGGCCAGGGCCATGAGACGACCTTCGCCCAGCTCGTCTCGGATCGTCTCGGCATCCCCATCGACAACGTCTCGATCATCCATGGCGACACCGACAAGGTGCAGATGGGCATGGGCACCTATGGCTCGCGCTCCGGTGCGGTGGGCATGTCCGCGATCTTCAAGGCCATCGACAAGGTCATCGCCAAGGGCAAGAAGGTCGCCGCCCATGTGCTGGAGGCCGACGAGGCCGATATCGATTTCGCCGACGGGCATTTCTCGGTGAAGGGCACGGACCGCAAGCTCGATTTCGGCTCCTGCGCCCTGCAGGCCTATGTCGCGCACAAGTTCAATGGGCAGGAACTGGAGCCGGGACTGAAGGAGGGGGCGTTCTACGACCCGACCAATTTCACCTTCCCGGCCGGCGTCCATATCTGCGAGGTCGAGATCGATCCCGAGACCGGGGTGACAAAGATCGAGCGCTGGGCCGCCGTCGACGATTTCGGCAATGTCATCAACCCGATGATCGTCGAGGGGCAGGTCCATGGCGGCATCGCGCAGGGCGTCGGCCAGGCGCTGCTGGAAGGCGCGCGCTATAACAGCGACGGGCAACTCGTGACCGCGAGCTTCATGGATTACACCATGCCGCGCGCCGACGACCTGCCGTCCTTCGATGTCGGCATGACCGTGACGCCGTGCCCGTCGAACCCGCTGGGCATCAAGGGCTGCGGCGAGGCCGGCGCGATTGCTTCGCCGCCCGCCGTCATCAACGCCATCACCGACGCGCTCGGCCATGAGGACATCGCGATGCCGGCGACGCCGCAGGCGGTGTGGCGCGCGGCACAGAAGTCGATCAGCCGCCAGGCGGCCGAGTGAGCTGAAAGGACAAGTCGATGTACGCTTTCACCTATCACAAGCCCACCAGCGCCCGGCAGGCGGCGACGCTGCTCGCCAAGAAGGAGGATTCCAAGCTTCTGGCCGGCGGCCATACCCTGCTGCCGACGATGAAGCAGCGGTTGGCCTCGCCGACGGCGCTGGTCGATCTCGGCGCATGCGCCGATCTCAAGGGCATCAGCCGCAAGGGCCGCAACCTCGTCATCGGCGCGATGACGACCCATGCGGAAGTGGCGGATTCGGCCGAGGTGCAGGAGGCGATCCCCGCGCTCGCCTTCCTCGCTGGCAGCATCGGCGACCCGCATGTGCGCCATCGCGGCACGATCGGCGGCTCGGTCGCCAATAACGACCCGGCAGCGGATTACCCGGCGGCCCTGCTGGCGCTCGGCGCCACCGTCGTCACCAACAAGCGCAAGCTGACGGCGGAAGAATTCTTCACCGGGCTCTACGAGACCGCGCTGGACGAGGGCGAGATCATCATCAAGGTCTCCTTTCCGCTGGTCTCCAAGGCGGGCTATGCCAAGTTCCGCAACCCGGCCTCGCGTTATGCGATGGTCGGCGTCTTCGTCGCCAAGCGCGGCAGCGAAATCCGCGTCACGGTGACGGGTGCGGGCGAGGGTGGCGTCTTCCGCTGGCCGGAAGCGGAGGCTGCGCTGAAGGCCCGCTTCGCGCCGAAATCGCTCGACGGTCTTAAGCACACGGCCAAGGGCATCAATGGCGATATCCATGCCGATGCCGAGTACCGCGCCCATCTGATCGGCGTGATGGCCAAGCAGGCCGTGGCGCAGGCGACGGGGAAGTAGGGGCGGCCTCCAGGATGGGCGCGTCATGGCCGGGCTTGACCCGGCCATCTCGTTCAGGACCTTACTTGCCTTCGAACAGAGATGCCCGGGATATGCCCGGGCATGACGCGGGTTGCCATGTCTTCTCCTCTGCCGTCCTCCATCGACGCCACGCTCGCGCTCCTGCAGGGCCAAGGCTATGTCGCCGACCGCGCGCTCGCGACCGTGCTCTTCCTGGCGCTACGGATGAAGCGGCCGCTCTTGCTGGAAGGCGAGGCCGGCACCGGCAAGACCGAGATCGCCAAGGTGCTGGCGGCGGGGCTCGGCCGGCGGCTGATCCGGTTGCAGTGCTATGAGGGGCTCGACCTCGCCTCCGCCGTCTACGAGTGGAACTATGCCGGGCAGATGATGGCGATCCGTTTGGCGGAGGCCGGCGGCGCGGCTGGCGATCGCGAACGGCTGGAAGGCGACATCTTCTCCGAGAAATATCTGGTGAAGCGACCGCTGCTGCAGGCGCTGGAGCCGCAGGAGGGCGGGGCGCCGATCCTGCTGATCGACGAACTCGACCGCACCGACGAAGCCTTCGAGGCTTTCCTGCTCGAGGTCCTGGCCGATGCGCAGGTGACGATTCCCGAGCTCGGCACGATCCGGGCGGCCGAGCCGCCGATCGTGATCCTGACCTCGAACCGCACGCGCGAGATCCATGACGCGCTGAAGCGCCGCTGCCTCTATCACTGGGTCGGCTATCCCGACGCGGCGCGCGAACTTGCGATCCTGAAGGCGAAGGTGCCGGAGGCCCCGGCGAAGCTCTCGAAGCAGCTCGTCGCCTTCGTGCAGGCGATCCGCAAGGAGGAGCTGTTCAAGGCGCCGGGCGTCGCCGAGACGCTGGACTGGGCAACGGCCCTGGTCGAGCTCGATGCGGTCGCGCTCGATCCGGCCATCGTTTCGGATACGCTGGGCGCGCTCTTGAAGTATCAGGACGATATCCAGGCGATGCAGGGCTCGCAGGTGAAAGAGCTTCTGGATCGGGCCAAGGCGGAGGCGGGGCGCTAAGCTTTCGGCGCCGCGAAGCGAGAGGGTGCTGCCATGAACGCCGATATCAAGGCCGTCGAGGCGACGGTCCGGACCTATCTCGACGGGCTCTATGAGGGCGATGCCGAGAAGCTCGCCCATGTCTTCCATCCGACCAGCGCGCTCACCACGGCGCGCGACGATGGCGCGATCCAGATCGTGCAGCGTGACGCCTGGCTCGACGCCGTGCGCACCCGGCCGGCGCCGCAGGCGTCCGGGATGCAACGCGACGACCATATCCTGACCATCGATCTCGTCGGGCCGACGCTGGCGCTGGTCAAGGTGAAGTGCCAGATGCCGCCGCGCTATTTCACCGACCTGCTCTCGCTCCTGAAGATCGAGAGCCGCTGGCAGATCGTCCAGAAGGTGTTCATGACGGAGACGCGGGGCGCGTGAGCGGCAAGCTCGCCGAGAACGTCGCCTATTTCGCCCGTGCGCTGCGCGCGGCGGGGCTGCCGGTCGGGCCGGGCGCCGTGGTCGAGGCGATCGCGGCGCTGGGCGAGGGTGCACTCGGCGGGCGCGACGATGTCTATTGGGCGCTGCATGCGATCTTCGTGAAGAAGCATGAGGATTTACCGGTCTATGATCAGGCCTTCCGGCTGTTCTGGCGGCGCCGCAACCTGATCGAGAAGATCATGGCGCAGATGTCGCCGGTTTCGCCCCGCGCCGATAGCCAGCCGGAGAAGGCCGAGGCCGGGGCTTTGCGGGTTGCTGAAGCCTTCGCGCCGCCGCCGCGCGAGGACGAGCCGCCCAAGGAACTGACCGAACTGACGGCGCGGCTCACGGTCTCCGATCGCGAGATGCTGAAATCGCGCGATTTCGCCCAGATGAGCGCGGCTGAGATCGCCCGGGCCAAGCAGTTGATCGCCGAGCTCAGGCTGCCCGACGACAGCATCGTGACGCGGCGCTTCCGCCCTGCGCATCGCGGCACGCGCATCGATCCGCGCCGGACCTTCCGGCAGTCGTTGCGCGCCGGGGGCGCCTCGATCGATCTCGCCTTCCGCGAGCGGCGCGAGGTGCATCCGCCGATCGTGGCGCTGGTCGATATCTCCGGCTCGATGGCGGAGTATTCGCGCATCTTCCTGCATTTCCTGCACGCTCTGACCGAGAAGCGCCGGCGCGTGCATTCCTTCGTCTTCGGCACGCGCCTGACCAATGTCACGCGGATGCTAAGGTCGCGCGATCCCGACGAGGCGCTGGCGCTCGCCGGCAAGGCCGCGCCGGACTGGGAGGGCGGCACGCGCATTGCGACCGCCCTGCATGATTTCAACCGCGTCTGGTCCCGGCGGGTGCTGGCGGGCGGGGCGATCGTCCTGCTCTTCACCGACGGGCTGGAGCGGCATCTCGATGACAGCCTTGGTTTCGAGATGGACCGATTGCATCGTTCCTGCCGGCAGCTCGTCTGGCTCAACCCGCTCCTGCGCTATGACGCCTTCGCGGCGCGGGCGAGCGGCATCCGGGCGATGCTGCCCCATGTCGACTCGTTCCGGCCGATCCATAATCTCGCGGCGATGGCCGATCTCTGCGCCGCGTTGTCGCTGGATGCAGGGCGGGAGAGCGATCCGCGCCGGTGGTTGAAGAAGGCTGGTTGAGGCATGATCTCAAAGGCCAGATTCAGGCGTAAGGTGACATCATGATCAGCACCGAAACCGACATCCTGCGCGCTGCCGAGGACTGGGCACGCGGCGGCCGCGGCGTCGCCATCGCGACCGTGGTCGAGACCTGGGGCTCGGCGCCGCGACCCGTCGGCTCGCATCTCGTGATCGACGGGGAGGGGAATTTCCTCGGCTCGGTCTCGGGCGGCTGCGTCGAAGGCGCTGTGGTGGCCGAGGCCGCCGACGTCATCGCCGACGGCAAGGCGCGCATGCTGGAATTCGGCGTCGCCGACGAGACGGCCTGGCAGGTCGGGCTCTCCTGCGGCGGGCGCATCAAGGTCTATGTCGAGAAGGTGAACTGAGATGGCCTCCTGGGAAACCCTCGTCGCGTTCGCGACGGTGACGATCCTCGTCGCCTATTTTCCGGGGCCGGCGCTGCTCTATACCGCCGCCCAGACGATCAGCCATGGCCGCAAGGCCGGCCTGATGGCGATGCTCGGCATCCATCTCGGCTGCTACCTGCATGTCTTCGCCGCGGCCTTCGGGCTTTCGGCCGTGTTCAAGCATGTGCCGGAGCTCTACATGGCGGTGAAGATCGCGGGCGCGCTCTATCTGATCTGGATCGGCATCGGCATGATCCGTTCGCGCCTGGGCTCGCCTGATCAGCCGGCCGCGCCACCCAAGACGGTGAAGCGGGCGCTGCTCGATTCCTTCATCGTCGAGGTGCTGAACCCGAAGGTCGCGCTGTTCTTCATCGCGCTCCTGCCGCAGTTCGTCGATCCGGCCGCCGCGCTGCCGGTCTGGGCGCAGTTCCTGATCCTCGGCACGATCGTGAATTTCGCCTTCTCCTCGGCCGATCTCGTCACCGTCTTCGGCGCTTCGTTGGTTCTCGGCGCGATGAAGAAGACCAAGGCGAGCTTCGCCTTCGGGCGCTGGATCGGCGGCTCGCTGATGATCGCGCTCGGCCTGAAGCTCGCGACGGACAGGGGTTGAGCGGTGGAGCTTTCGACCCTCGCCGCGCTCAACGCCGAGCGGCAGGCGCGCCGCGCCGCCGTGTTGGTCAGCGATCTCGCCACGGGCACGCAGCGGCTGGTGAAGCAGGCCGCGATCGCTGCCGATCCGCTGGCTGAATTGCTGGAGCGGCAATTGCGCTCCGGCAAGAGCGGCATGATCGAGGCGGAGGGAACATCCTATTTCCTGACCGTGCAGGCGCCGCATCCGCGCGTGGTCGTGACCGGCGCGGTCCATACCTCGCAGGCGATGGCGCCGATGGCCCGGGCGCTCGATCTCGATCTCGTCGTGATCGATCCGCGCAGCGCCTTCGCCACGCCCGAGCGTTTCCCCGAGGTAGCATTGCTGGCCGAATGGCCGGAGGAGGCGCTTCCGCGGATCGGGCTCGACGCCTATACCGCCTTCGTCGCGCTGACCCATGATCCGAAGATCGATGATCCCGGCCTCGTCGCAGCCTTGCGCTCGGACTGCTTCTATGTCGGCGCGCTCGGCAGCCGGAAGACGCATGGCAGGCGGCTGGAGCGATTGACGGAAGCGGGTTTCGATGCCGCCGCGACCGGCCGCATCCATGCGCCGATCGGGCTCGATATCGGCGCGGTTTCGCCGGCCGAAATCGCGCTCGCGATCCTGGCCGAGATCGTCGCGATGCTGCGCGGCCCGCGCCGCAAGCCGGCCTGAGGATCAGGGATGAAATTCGGACCCGTCGCCATCGCGGATGCCGTCGGCTGCATCGCGGCGCATACGATCCGTGCCGATGGCACCATCGTGAAGAAGGGCGCGACCGTCACGGCTGACCTCGCAGCGAAGCTCAAGGCGGCCGGGGTCGCCGAGATCGTTGCGGTCCGGCTGGAGCCCGGCGATATCGACGAGAATGCCGCGGCGGCGCGACTGGCCGAGCGGATGGTCGGCGAGGCGATCGTGGCCGAAGCGCCCTTCACCGGGCGGGTCAACATGTTCGCAACCCGAGCGGGCGTGCTGCGCATCGATGTCGCGGCGATCGATGCCTTCAACGCGGTGGACGAGGCGATCACGGTCGCGACCTTGCCGGCGCTGAAGGCTGTCGTGGCGGGCGAGCTCGTCGCCACCGTGAAGATCATTCCCTACGCGGTTCCGCAGGCGCTGATGGAGCAGGCGCTCGCCGCGCTCGGCAACACGCCGCCGGTCTCGGTTGCAGCCTATCGTCGGTCAAGCGTGGCGGTGATCTCGACGCTGCTGCCGGGGCTGAAGCCGAGCGTGGTCGACAAGACCCTGCGCGTCATGCGCGACCGGCTGGAGCCGGCAGACGCGGTGCTGGCGGCGGACAAGCGTGTACCACATGAGACCGTTCCGCTGGCCGCGGCGATCGCCGAGCAGGCGGTAGGCAAGGCGGATATCATCGTCGTCTTCGGCGCTTCCGCCATTACCGACCGGCGCGACGTGATCCCGCAGGCGCTGGTGGAAGCCGGTGGCGAGGTCGAGCATCTCGGCATGCCGGTCGATCCCGGCAACCTGCTGATGCTCGGCCGCATTGCCGGCAAGCCGGTCATCGGTGCGCCGGGCTGTGCCCGCTCGCCGAAGGAGAACAGCTTCGACTGGGTGCTGCAGCGCTATCTAGCCGGTGTTCCCGTCGGGCGCAGCGATGTCCAGAAGATGGGGGTCGGCGGCCTGCTGATGGAGATCGTCTCGCGGCCGCAGCCTCGCGCCCCGGGCGTCGCCGAGAGCGGGCCGCTTGCGGGGATCGTGCTGGCGGCGGGGCAATCGACGCGGATGGGCGCCGAGAACAAGCTGCTGCAACCCTTGCGTGGCAAGCCGATCCTGCGCCATGCGGTCGAGGCCCAGGTCGAAGCAGGGCTGAGCCCTGTCATCGTCGTGACCGGCCACCAGCGTGCGGAGGTGGAGGCGGTGCTGGCAGAGCTGCCGGTGCAACTCGTGCACAATTCCGACTATGCCTCTGGGTTGGCCGGCTCTCTCAAGGCCGGCGTGGCGGCATTGCCGCCGGAGACCACTGCGGCCGTGATCTCGCTCGGCGACATGCCGAATGTCACGCCGGCCGTGATCGAGCGCCTGGTCGAAGCGCAGCGCGCGCAGCCCGAGGCGCTTGCGGCCGTGCCGACCCTGTTCGGCCAGCGCGGCAATCCGGTGCTGCTCGCGCGGGCGATCTTCCCGGCGGTGTCGCTGCTGAGCGGTGATCGCGGGGCGCGGCGGCTGCTGGACGAGGCCGGGGAGCGCGTCATCGACATCGCCTTCGAGGACCCGGCCATCGCCATCGATGTCGATACGCCGGAAGCCCTGCGGGCCTTGCGGGGCTGAGGGCGCCTCTCAGCGCTGCCAGTGCAGCCCGAGCGTGCCGTAATAGGCGGAGGGGCGGTCGCTCGTCTGCTGCAGGCCGCCGGACAAGCGCCATTCCAGCCCGAGGAGGCGCAGGCCGGTGAGGTGAAGGCCCAGCCGGTACTTGCGGTAGTCACGCTCGCCATAGGCTTCGAATTCGGGGCCGATGTAGAACCCGGGCGGCGTCTGCCAGCCCGGCGCGACGCGTGCCCAGAAGCGGCCGTTCAGCGAGGACAGGTAGGCATTGGCCTGGACGACCATTCCGGGCGCGGGGACGATCCAGAGATCGGCCTGCATCCGCGCTCCATAGCGGGTGGCGATGAAGGACGGGCCGAAGGCTTCGATTCGCTGCTCGGTTTCGGTATCTGCGCCGGCATAGAGAGCGAGAAAGCTGCTGCCGATGCGCCATTCGTAGCCGAGAAGGGCCTGCGTTTCGCTCTTGTAGGTGACGCCGTGCGGCTTGTGGCGGCGGGTCTGCTCCTGTGCGCCGCCGGCCTTGACGAAGAAACGGAAGCCGCTTTCCGCAAGGCCGCCGCCTATGGCGCGCTTCATCCCGACCGAGAGGAAGGTCTTGGTCGGCCCGGCTTCCATGGAGCCGAAGATCACCATCGAGATCGGGCTGCGCTCGGCTCCCTCCTCCTCCTCGGCGACGGCCGTGCAAAGCGGGGCGGCAGCGAAGCTCATCGCCAGCCCGACCAGTCCGGCCTTGCCCACTCGGTACGCCACGCAAGCCCCCACGGCCCTGTCGTGCACGCTGCCTGTCCGGAAGCCTGCCTCAGGATTGCAGCAGTTTGGCAGTAGGCTGGCAAGCCTTTGTTAACCAGGCGGGAGCAGGCTCGATCTATCCGGCAAAGCTTTCAGTCCGTAATGGAAGGAGGTGGCGATGGTTTCGACCGATTTTATCCGGCAACTCGAAGGCTATGGGCTGACCACGGCAACGATCCTCTACCGGATGCCGGATCATCTCAGCGTCCTGCAAACCTATATCTGGCAGCAGTACGACCTGGCACCGCGCTTCCCCGTCCTGCAGGACTTCCTGACGTTCTGGAAGCGGGAACTGGAGGGGCCGCTCCATTCGGTCACCGTCGCCCATTCGCGCCTGATCAAGCCGGCCGAAATTCGCAACGTGAACGGTGTGTTCACGCTGCACTAGGCGCCTCGCCCACCTGCCGGCCCCGTGCCAGGGGCATTGAAAGCCTGCGTCCGGCTCGCTTGTTGCCGGACGCCGGAGCGTGCTAGGCGGGCGCTTCCGCTTCGGCACGGCCTGCTCCCTTGTCATCTCCTCTGCGTACATCCGGACTTCTGACGGCGCTGGCGGGTCTGCCCGGGGAGCGCATCGCCGTCGGTACGATCGTCGCCGCGCTGCAGGACCGGGCCTATGCGCTGCTCGTCGTGCTGCTCGGCCTGCCGAACTGCCTGCCGATGCCGCCGCCGATTCCGCTGGTCTGCGGCCTGGTGCTCGCCTTCGTCGCGGCGCAGATGCTGACCGGGCGGCGGATGCCCTGGCTGCCGCAGGCGCTGCTCAGTCGCAGCATCGGCAAGCCGGAGCTGAACCGGGCCGTGGCGCGGGCGTTGCCGGCGCTCACCTGGCTGGAGCGCTTCTCCAAGCCGCGTCTGACCATGCTGGGCGGGGCTTATGCCATCCCGGTGCTGGGGCTGGTGATCCTGATCCTGGCGCTCGGCCTGATCGTTGCGGCGCCGTTCATCGGCCAGATTCCGCTTGGGCTTGCGGTCTGCCTCGTCGGGCTTGGCCTCGTCGAGCGCGACGGGGTGCTGATCATCATCGGGGCCGTGATCGGTGCCGTCGGCCTGCTGCTCAGCGCCGGCTTTGCCTACGCGATCTTCAGCGGCATCCACGAGCTGTTCTTCTGAAGGTCCGCCGCGCGCCCGGCTCGTGGTGTCAGGCGGCGGCGAGGATCTCGGCGAAGGGATTGTCCAGGCCCAGCAGCCGGTCGATCTCTGTCGCCGGCACGGCCTTGGAGAACAGGAAGCCCTGCAATTCGTGGCAGCCGATCGCCTGCAGGAAGCGGTGCTGCTCGGCGGTCTCGACGCCCTCGGCGCAGACCCGCAGGCCGAGCGCCCGCCCGAGATGGGCCATCGAATGCACGAGGATCGCCGACTCGCCCGTGGACTCCATGTATTCCAGGAAGGAGCGATCGATCTTGATCTTGTCGAAGGCGAAGCGGCGCAGATAGATCAGGCTCGAATAGCCGGTGCCGAAATCGTCGAGCGCGAGGCCGACGCCATGGGCCCGGATATCCATCATCGCGGCTTCCGCCGCATCGGCATCCTCGATCAGCACGCCTTCGGTCAGTTCGAGCTCGAGCTGGGCGGGGTCGAAATCCGTTTCCTGGATGGTGCGGATGACGTTGGCGACGAAGTCCTTGTGGCGGAACTGGATCGGCGAGACGTTGACGGCGAGGCGGATGCCCTTCCAGCGCCTGGCCTCGGAGCAGGCGCGCCGCAGCACCCATTCGCTGAGCGGCACGATCAGGCCGCGCTCCTCGGCGATGGCAATGAAGTCCGAGGGCGGGATCATGCCATGGGCCGGGTGCTGCCAGCGCACCAGCGCCTCGACGCCGACGATGGTCGAGCCGTCGACGGAGACCTGCGGCTGGTAGTGCAGCATGAGCTGGTCGTTATCGATGGCATGGCGCAGGTCGTCCTCGACCATGCGCTTGAGCTGCATCGAGCGGTTCATCTGCGACTCGAAGAAGGCATAGCGGTTGCGGCCGCTGTTCTTGGCCTCGTAGAGCGCGGTGTCGGCGAGCTTGAGCAGGGCTTCGCGGCTGGTGCCGTCGCGCGGCGCCATGGCGATGCCGATCGAGGAGCCGATCGTGACCTCGGCGCCGGTGATGCTGAACGGCTCGGACAGGCTGGCGAGGATGCGCTCGCCGAGCGCCGCGCAGCCGGCCGGCGTGGCGGAATGGGTCTGGATGATGCCGAACTCGTCGCCGCCGAGACGCGCCACGGTGTCGCCGACCTGCACGGCGCCGGAGAGGCGGATTGCGACCTGGCGGATCAGCTCGTCGCCCGCTGTGTGGCCATAGGTGTCGTTGACGGCCTTGAAGCGATCGAGGTCGATCAGCAGCACGGCGAGGCTCGGGCCGTCATCGTGGATATGGGCGAGCGTCTGGTCGAGCGTCAGGTCGAAGCTGCGGCGGTTCGGCAGCAGGGACAATTCGTCCTGGCCGGCGAGGCGCTGGATCTGGCGCTCGCGCAATTCGATCTGCTCGGCCGAAGCACGCAGGCGCTGGACGACGAAGACGAAGATCGCCGAGAACAGCAAGGCAACCGCGATCAGCGCCCAGAGGAAGCGGCGCAGCATCACGTCGCCGGGGCGGGCGGGCGACCAGGTCAACCAGGCGGCGGTCCTGCCGTCGGCCGCCCGCAGGCCCAGCTTCGACAGGGCGTCGGCAGGCTGCGCGGTCACGAGCTGGATGTCGGTGACGCGGTTGCGCTCGGCCAGATCGGAGAGCAGGGCGCTGGACAGGTGCCGGTAGGCGACGAAGGACAGCGGCACCGAACCTTTTTCAGAGCTGAACGAGGCGATGCGCGACAGGTCGATCACCGTCAGCATCAAGGTTTCGGTGCCGTCCGTGACGATGGTGGAGCGGGCCGCGCCGAACTGGGGTGCAACCTCATCCCCGATCACGGTGGCGACGAAGGAGCTTTGCGCCCCGCGCTGCAGCGCGTCGATATGATGCGGACCAGCGTGGCCCGAATGGTCCATCGTGGTCGGATTTTCGACCCAGGCGAGCACGGTCCCGCCGGTTCCGCCGATATAGGCGCCGTCGAAATCCATCAATTGGCCGCTCAGGCGCTTGAGCGCGACCTGCAGCGTGGTGGTGGAATCAGGCTGCTGCAAGGCTTCAGGCAGGTCGCCGGCGGCGACGAGCCGTTCCAGCCTCAATTCGCTCAGCTTGATCTGGGCGTTGACGGCGGCTTCGATGCGCTCGCCCTGGCGCTGCGCCTCAAGACGATTGGCTTCGCGGGTGATCGCGACGACGACACCAATCCCTGCGGCCATCAGCAGCAGGAAGGCGCAACCCAGGGTCACCACGGTGCTCGCGAACATGCGAGCGGAGGAACCCGCATTCGTCATCTTCGCGGCATTGAATACGGGCATTACGCGTCCAGGAAAGGTCTTCGTGTTGCGACTTAAGGCCTGAATTATTGACATCCCGTTGCCTCAGAACGGGTTTTCAGAAGGTCAAGTCCCCGAAGGCGCATAGGGCGGGCGCGGAATGGCCATATGCGCGGCCCGGAGTGCCGCCGACCAACGTTCGCGCAGGTCATGGAAATAGGGCTCGCCCGCCTCGATCCGGCGATTGAGCTCGAAATCATCGGCGTCGCGCCGGATGACGACGAGATCGATCGGCAGGCCGACGCCGAGATTCGAGCGCATGGTCGAATCCATCGAGATCAGGCCGACCTTCAAGGCATCGTAGAGATGGGTCTTGTAGGTGACGGCGCGATCGAGGATCGGCTTTCCGTATTTGTGCTCGCCGATCTGGAGGAATGGCGAATCGATACCGCATTCGATGAAGTTGCCGGCGCTGTAGATCATGAAGAGGCGCATCGGTTGCCCCTTGATCTGGCCGCCGAACAACATGCCGATCTCGAACTTGACGCCGGCATCCTCCAGCGCCGCACCGTCGATCTCGCGGACATGGCGGATGCAGCGACCGACGAGCTGGGCGGCCCGGAACATCGAGCTCGCGTTCTGCAATGTGTCGAGTTCGCCGGTCTCGGGGTTGAGCAGCCCTTCGTGCAGGAAGCTCACCACCGATTGGGTGATCGAGAGATTGCCTGCCGTCATCAGGCCGAAATTGCGATCGCCCGGCCAGTTGAAGACATGGAGCTTGCGGAAGGTCGAGATGTCGTCGAGCCCGGCATTGGTGCGGGTATCGGCGATCATGACGAGGCCATCCTGCACGAGGATGCCGGCGCAATAGGTCACGGGCTGGATCCCTGTTTTCTTGCCTTGTCTTCCCGGCCACGTCCGCCGGAAGGGGCGCTACTGATTGGCGAAGCGGCCTTCGGCCTCGCGGGCACTGACCTGGACGTCGAGGCTCTCGCCTTCACCGCCCTGGCGCGACCCGCGAACCGGTGCGGCGTCCGCGTAATCGAGCCCTATCGCAACACGCACATGCGTGTCGATCGGGCAAAGCGCATTGGCGCAGTCGAAGCCGATCCAGCCATAGTCGTCGAGATGGACCTCGGCCCAGGCATGGGCGCCGTTGCCATGGGGCAGGCTGTCCGATTGCGCGACATAGCCCGACACATAGCGGGCGGGCAGGCCGAGATGCCGGACGCAGGCCATGAAGACATGGGCGATGTCCTGCGCGATCGCCTCGCGCGCCGCAAAGGCAGCGGCCGCGCCGACACCGACTCGGCCGCTGGCCTCGACGCATTCCATGCGCTCGCTGACCGCATTCATCAGCGCGTGCATCTTCGAGAGCGACGTGCCGGCGCCGGCGGTGACCTCGTCGGCGAAGCTGCGCAGGGCTTCGTCCTGCTCCGTGAGGAGCGTGTCGCGGCAATAGACCTCGCAGGGCACGCGCTCCAGCCCGCCGCGGACGGCACCGGCGAGGTCGATCGTCTCGATCAGTCCGTCTATGCGGATGGCGAGCGAGGAGATCGGCCCATCCGCATAGAAACTATGCACGATGTTGCCATGGGCATCCTGCGAGGCGCGCAGGCGGCCGTCGACATTCGGCTCGATGCGCCAGGACATGACGTGCTGGCCGTCATGGTCGCGCGGCGTCAATCGCAGGATCTGCGTGATGTGGCGTGCCGGCTCGGCGTAGTCGTAGCCGATCGTATGGGAAATCCTGATCCGCATGATCCAGTCCGGGGCAGGGTTTACGGCAGTCGCGCCGAGGCGATGAGCTTCGGCGCAAGCGGGCGGTTCATTGCAGATACTGCTCGAAGATGGTGTGGCCGAGGCGGTTGTTCTCGGTGATGAACTCCTCGATGAATTCATGCAGCCCGTGCTCGAAGACATCGTCGATCCGGGTGTTGCTGAGGCTGGCCAGCGTCTTGCGGGCCTGGCGCTGGGCCGGGCCCTGGCGGCCATAGGCGTCGCCGAGCGCGTCGAGGAAGCGCGAGATGTTCTCGTAGCAGGCGGCGAGCGAGCGCGGCATGCGCCGGTTCAGCACCAGCAGGTCGGCGACGAGGATCGGCTTCACCGCCTCGCGATAGACCCAGTGATAGGCCGTCAGCGCCGAGACTTCGCGCAGCACCGTGGTCCACTGGAAATAGTCGAGCGAGCCGCCGACCTGCTCGTCGGCCGGCAGCAGGACATGGTATTTCACGTCGAGGATGCGGGCGGTGTTGTCGGCGCGTTCAAGATAGACGCCGAGCCGCGAGAACCAGTAGCTGTCGTCGCGCAGCATGGTCCGGTAGGCCGAGCCGTCGAAGACCAGCGAGACGTTCTTCACCCAGTCGAGGAAGCGGGCGAATTCCTCGCGGTCCATGCGCTTCTTCTCGAAGCGCTGCAGCTCCAGCCAGGCGCCGTTGAGCGCATCCCACATCTCCGAGGTCAGTGCCGTGCGCACGGCCCGCGCGTTCGAACGGGCCTGGGCGAGGCAATTGCGGATCGAGGAAGGGTTGTCCGGGCTGAAGGTCAGGAAGTCGCAGACATTGCGTTCGTTCGCTTCGCCATAGGCCTTGGCGAAGGCCTCCTCGCAGCCGGCGGTGAGAACCGCGCTCTGCCATTCCGTGCCGGCGCCGCCATAGGTCGTCGGCAGGTTGGTCAGACGTGTCGTCGCGTCGAGGATGCGGGCGAGATATTCGGCCCGCTCGACATAGCGGGAAACCCAGTAAAGGCTATCTGCGGTACGCGAAAGCATGGTCAGCGTGTGCCTTTCCGCGGGATGGCAGGCTGTTTCAGGAGGAGGGTCGGCAAGGGCGCGGACAGGATGTTCATGCGTCGAGCACCCAGGTGTCCTTGGTGCCGCCGCCCTGGCTGGAATTGACGACGAGCGAGCCCTCCTTCAGCGCGACGCGCGTCAGGCCGCCGGGAACGCATGAAATGCCGTTGGCGCCGGAGAGCACATAGGGGCGCAGGTCGACATGGCGCGGCGCGACGCCCGAGGCGACGAAGGTCGGGCAGGTCGAGAGCGCCAGCGTCGGCTGGGCGATGAAGCCTTCGGGCTGTGCCTTGAGCTTGCGCCGGAAGGTCTCGATCTGTGCCTTGTTGGCGTGCGGGCCGACGAGCATGCCGTAGCCGCCCGACCCGTTGACCTCCTTGACGACGAGCTTGTCGAGATTGTCGAGCACATAGGCGTTGGCCTCGGGCTCACGGCATCTGTAGGTCGGGACATTCTTCAGGATCGGCTCCTCGCCGGTGAAGAACTTCACGATCTCCGGCATGTAGCTGTAGACCGCCTTGTCGTCGGCGACGCCGGTGCCGACCGCGTTCGCTAGCGTGACGTTGCCGGCCTTGTAGGCGCCGATGATGCCGGGGACGCCGAGCACCGAATCGCTGCGGAAGGCGAGGGGGTCGATGAAATCGTCGTCGATGCGGCGGTAGATCACGTCGACGCGCTTCGGCCCCTGCGTCGTGCGCATGTAGACGACATCGTCCTTGACGAGCAGGTCCGACCCCTCGACCAGCTCGACGCCGAGCTTGTCGGCCAGGAAGGAGTGCTCGTAGAAGGCTGAATTATACTGGCCGGGCGTGAGCAGGCAGATCGTCGGATCCGAGGAGGAACTGCGCGGCGCAACCGAGCGCAGGGTCGCGAGCAACTGATCGGGATAGTTGTCGACCGGCGCGACGCGATGCGTCGAGAACAGCTCGGGGAAGAGGCGCAGCATCACCTCGCGGTTCTCCATCATATAGGAGACACCGGACGGCGTGCGGGCATTGTCCTCCAGCACATAGAAAGTGTCGGCATCGACGCGCACCACATCGATGCCGGCGATATGGCAGTAGATGTCGTGCGGGACCTTGAAGTCGACCATTTCGAGCTGGTAGCAGGCGTTGCGATACACCAGCTCGGGCGGGATGATGCCGGCCTTCAGGCATTCCTTGGGGCCGTAGACATCGGCCAGGAACATGTTGAGGGCGGTGACGCGCTGGCGCAGGCCCGCTTCAAGCTTGGTCCATTCCGGCTTGGTCAGGACGCGCGGGATGATGTCGAAGGGGATCAGGCGCTCGGTCGATTCCTCGTCGCCATAGACGGCGAAGGTGATGCCGATGCGGCGGAAGAACAGTTCCGCCTGGCTGCGCCTGAGCGCCAGCATCTCGGGCGGCGCTTCCTTCAGCCAGCGATCGAGAGCCGCGTAGGCAGGCCTCAGCTCGGCGCCCGAACCCGTCATTTCATCGAATGCGACCATGCAGCCCTCTTCCCCTTTGGCGCCAGCCTATGCGCATTCGCGGGCGTTCGGGAAGAGGGAGAATAGGCGCGCAATTGATCTGGTCTGCCTTTTTCATGGGCAGTATTGATCAGGTACAGTTTGCTTTGGATATCATTGGCAAAGATGATCCGGCCCGCTGAACGCGGCGGTTCTTCCATCCTGCCGCACGCTGCGGCTGTGCCTGCGCTATTCTTGGACCGAAAACGAGCGCCCGTCCAGCCAGAGGCGCAGGGCCTGGGCATTGTTCCGATTCTCGTCCTTGGCCGCATAGAGCAGAACGACCGGTCCCTTCTTCCTCTCGGTGGCCAGGGTGGCGAGAGCGGCCTGTGCGGCCGGGCTGCCGAGCTCGGTCGCATAGGCGGCGAAGAACTCGTCCCAGCGGTCGGGATGGCCGTGGAATTCGTGGCGCAGCACGTCGCTGGGCGCGAGGTCCTTGAGCCAGAGATCGATCCGGTCCTTCGAGACGCCGCGCGGCCAGAGCCGGTCGACGAGGATGCGCGTGCCGTCGCCGGGGGCGGGAGGATCGTAGACGCGCTTGACCGTCAGCTTTGTCATCAGATCAGCCCCAGGCTGCGGAAGCTGGCATGGCCGTCGCGGCCGACGATGATGTGGTCGTGGATGGCGATGCCCAGGGGCTTCGCGATATCGACCAGCTCACGCGTCATCCGCATGTCGGCGCCGGACGGCGTGGGATCGCCCGAGGGATGGTTGTGGACGAGGATGATCGCCGAGGCCGAGAGCTCGAGCGCGCGGCGCATCACCTCGCGCGGATAGACCGGGGTGTGATCGACCGTGCCGGTCTGCTGGACCTCGTCGGCGATCAGGATGTTCTTCTTGTCGAGGAAGAGGATGCGGAACTGCTCGCGCTCCGCGAAGGCCATTGCCATCCGGCAATAGTCGAGCACCGAGGACCAGGAGGAGAGGACCGGCCGCTTGCCGACCGCGCCCTTGGCCATGCGCTTCAGGGCGGCTTCGACGATCTTGAGATCGAGTGCGACGCTTTCGCTGACGCCATCGACCTCCGCGAGACGCGCAGCGGGGGCACCGAGCACTTCAGCGAAGGAGCCGAAGCGCTGGATCAGTTCCTTGGCGAGCGGCTTGACGTCGCGCCGCGGGATCGAGCGAAAGAGCAGCAGCTCCAGCAATTCGTAGTCCGGCAGCGTCTCGGCACCGGCTTCCTCGAAGCGGGTGCGCAGGCGCTCGCGATGCCCGTGATAATGGGGCACCTCGGCAGAAGCGGCAGGCGAGGGCGCTTTGCGCGATCCCTTGCCTGTCCCCTTGCCGATGCCGACGCTCATTTTGCGGCGAGCGGATTGCCGAGGCCGGCGGGCGAGAGCGTGAAGATCTCGCAGCCCTGCTCGGTGACGCCGATCTGGTGCTCGAACTGGGCCGAGAGCGAGCGATCGCGGGTCACGGCGGTCCAGCCGTCCGAGAGCACCTTCACCCCCGACTTGCCAAGATTGATCATCGGCTCGATGGTGAAGACCATGCCGGGCTTCAGCAGCACGCCTTCGCCGGGGCTGCCGTAATGCAGGATGTTCGGCGCATCGTGGAAGAGCTGGCCGATGCCGTGGCCGCAGAAATCACGCACTACCGAGCAGCGCTCGGCCTCGGCATAGCGCTGGATGGCGAAGCCGATATCGCCGGTGGTGGCGCCGGCGCGCACCGCCTTGATGCCGCGCTGCAGGCTCTCATAGGTGATCTCGATCAGGCGCTCGGACTTCCGCGAGATTTCGCCGACGCCGTACATGCGGCTCGAATCGCCGTGCCAGCCATCGACGATCAGCGTGTAGTCGATATTGAGGATATCGCCCTCGCGCAGCGGCTTGTCGTCGGGGATGCCGTGACAGACGACATGGTTGATCGAGGTGCAGATCGACTTGGTGTAACCGCGATAGAACAAAGTCGCCGGATAGGCGCCGTTATCCATGGCGAACTGGAAGGCGAGATCATCGAGGCGCTGCGTGGTGACGCCGGGCTTGACGTAGGAGCCGAGCATGTCGAGGCCCGCAGCCGTCAGCCGGCCGGCCTTGTGCATGGCGGCGAAGGCTTCGGGGCCGTGAATCTTGATGGCGGGCTCGCGCGAACGCGAGCGGCCGATGGTGTCTTCGAAGGTCATTGCGCGCGGAAAACTCCTTGCCCTCTTATCTATTGCGTTTGATGGCGCACGCAAGCCGGTTACCGCGCGGGAGGCCGGCGCGGCGCGTGCATTGCCGCTGGGTCAGCGATGCACGGGTGGTCGTTGCCTCGATGTTGGCGGAATTGTAACTTTTTCGTGGCAACGTATTCGCCGCACCTTTCGTCCGCCCGGCATGCTTCCTCTTGGACATATGAAAGCGTCAGTTTCCCAGGCTCCGGCCGATTCCTCCGATCCGACGCTTAGCGCGCTCGACCAGCTGCTGCTCGATCTCGCGATGGCGCGCGGCATCGACGAGGTGATGGCCGTCGTGCGCCGCAATGCGCGCGGACTGACCGGCGCCGACGGCATCAGCTTCATCCTGCGCGACAACGGCCGCTGCTACTATGCCGACGAGGATGCGGTCGCGCCGCTCTGGAAGGGCCAGCGTTTCCCGATGGATAGCTGCATCTCCGGCTGGGCGATGCGGCATGGCGAGGTCGTCGTCATCGAGGACATCGACGAGGACGAACGGATTCCCCACGAAGCCTACCGCCCGACCTTCGTGCGTAGTCTGGTGATGGTGCCGGTCCGGCAGGACGACCCCGTCGCCGCGATCGGCGCCTATTGGGCGCATCGCCACCGGCCGGCGCCGGAGGTGATCCGGGCGCTCAGGCGGATCGCCAACAGCGCTGCGGTTGCCATGACGAACATCGCGCTGGTGAACTCGCTCTCGGCGGCGCTGGAGGAGGCGGAGCGCGCCAAGGACGCGGTCATCCTGGCCATGGCCTCGCTCGCCGAGACGCGCGACAACGAGACGGCCAACCATGTCCGACGCACGCAGCATTATCTGCGGGTGCTGGCCGAGGGCGCCCGCGAGCGCGGGCTTTTCGTGGGAGAGCTCGACGATGCGACGCTCGACCTCTTGTTCAAGTCGGCGCCGCTGCACGATATCGGCAAGGTCGGCATTCCCGACAGCATTCTGCTCAAGCCCGGCCGGCTCGACGAGGACGAGCGGGCGACGATGCAGACCCATGCCGAGCTCGGGCGCGTCGCCATCGCCGATGCCGAGCGCCATCTCGGCGGCTCCAGCTCCTTCCTGAGGCTCGCCAAGGAGATCGCCCATACGCATCATGAGCGTTGGGACGGGGCCGGTTACCCGCAAGGGCTTGCCGGTCAGGCCATTCCGCTGTCCGGGCGCCTGATGGCGATCGCCGACGTCTACGACGCGCTGGTCACGAAGCGGGTCTACAAGGAGGCGATGACGCATGAGGAGGCGGTCGCGGTGGTGGTGAGCGAGCGCGGCCGGCAGTTCGACCCGCAGCTCGTCGATGTCTTCCAGGACGTCGCGCCCCGGTTCGGCGAGATTCACGCCCGTTTCGCCGACGGCGGCTGATCACGGTCCCGCTCGAAACCGTCCGGCGCCTCTTTCCGTCCAATGACTGGCGCGCGGATGCGCCGAGGTGTATCAGGCTGGCGCAATGGCCATCATCGAACAGAACCTGGGGGAAGAGCGGCCTTTCGGCACCTTCGCTCCCAAAGCCTATCTCGCCCGCATCATCGCCCGGACGCGCGCGGCTTCCGATAGCTTCCTCGGGCGCAAGATCGCCTATGCGCTGCGGCGCCTCGGCCTGCGCTCGCTCGACGGTGCGCCGGTGGACATCGAGTCGCTGGGGGCGAAGATGCGCCTCTATCCGAGCGGCAACGTCTGCGAGAAGCGCGTGCTGTTCACGCCGCAATATTTCGATGCAGTCGAGCGCGAATTGCTGGCCTCGCGGTTGCGCGACGGTTTCACCTTCATCGATATCGGCGCGAATATCGGCGCTTACTCGCTCTTCGTCGCGGCGAGGGCCGGGCGGAGCGCCCGCATCCTCGCGGTGGAACCGCAGCCCGAGATCTTCGCGCGGCTCACCTTCAACATCGCGCAGAACCCGTTCGGGACCGTCAAGGCGGTGGCCTGCGCACTCGCGGACAAGCCGGGCGAGCTGACCCTGTTCATCGACCCGACCAATCGCGGCGAGTCGAGCGTCCGCATCCTCAATTCGAGCGCCGGGACCTCGGTCAGGGTGCCGGCGATGACGCTGCTCTCGCTGGTCGAGGGCGAGGGTTACGAGCGCATCGATGCGATCAAGCTCGATGTCGAAGGTGCCGAGGACCTGATTCTCGAACCCTTCCTGCGCGATGCGCCGCAGGCGCTCTGGCCTGGCTTCATCATCATCGAGGATTCGCGCCAGCGTTGGCAGAGCGACCTTGCAGGCCTGCTCGAGCGCAGCGGCTACAAGCTCATCGCCCAGACACGGCTCAACCTCGTGTTCCAGCGCAATCCGGCCTGAGCGCGCGCCTGCGGCATGGCCGGCGCGCCCACCGCGGCGCTTGAGCGCTTCGCGGGGAAAGCCTAGCTCTTGGCTGAAAGCCAGGAGCGCCGCCATGTCCGCCAACGAATCCAATTCCTCCGCCACCATCGTCACGGCCGCGATCCTGGTGATCGGCGACGAGATCCTGTCCGGGCGGACGAAGGACAAGAATATCGGCTATATCGCCGAATATCTCACCAATATCGGCGTCGAGCTGCGCGAAGTCCGCGTCGTGCCTGATGTTTCCGATGAAATCGTCGCGGCGCTGAACGCGCTGCGCCATCGCTACACCTATGTCTTCACGACCGGCGGGATCGGGCCGACCCATGACGACATCACGGCGGACGCAGTTGCCGCCGCATTCGGCGTGACGATCGACCATGACCCGCGCGCCGTCGCCATGCTGTCCGAGCGGTTCTCGCCGGCGGAGCTCAACGAGGCCCGGATGCGGATGGCGCGCATTCCCGCTGGGGCCGATCTGGTCGCGAATGCGATTTCGAAGGCGCCGGGCTTCCACATCGGTAACGTTTACGTGATGGCCGGTGTGCCGTCGATCATGCAGGCGATGCTCGACGTCATCGGCCCGACATTGCGGACCGGGGCGAAAATGCTGTCCGAGACGGTGCAGACCGGGCTGCGCGAGGGTGATATCGGCGGACCACTTGCCGAGATCGCAAAGGCCCATCCGGCGGTCTCGATCGGCTCCTATCCGTTCTGGTCGGAAACCGGCCCCGATACGAATATCGTCGTCAGGTCCCGCGATGCCGAGAAGCTGCTGGCTGCGATGGCTGCCGTGAAGGCCATGGTGGCCTCGGAAAAGCAAAGGGCGGTTTCCTGATCGTAGTTTATACAACTTATACGATTTTTTATACAACTTCATGGAGAGTTTTTGTTTTCGTTCTTAGGATTATACTCTTCGTTTGATTTTGCGGCGTATTGCCTCGAGGCCATATATCGTTGCTAGAAGATTTTTCTACTATAAGTTGAGTTAAATTCTATATAGCAACCATTCATAAACCGATTGATGCGATATTCGAGGGGTGGCCGGACAGCATTCGGCCTCTCCTGCTGCGCTTCCGCGTCGCGGGCATCCAAAGACGGCTTTCAGGATGACGCCGGCCCGATGACGCCTCATGCGCGGGCCGCGCCGAGGGGGATCTCAGATGCCGCTTTTCTCCGGCCTTTTCTCGAATCGGCACGCTGCGGGGCAGCTCGATGCGATCAACCGCTCGCAGGCGCGGATCGAATTCGATCTCGACGGCAAGATCCTGGACGCCAACGAGAACTTCCTGTCGGCGATGGGTTACACGCTGGCGGAGGTGAAGGGCCAGCATCACAGCCTGTTCGTGACGCCTGAGGAGAAGGCCAGTCCCGCCTACAAGCAATTCTGGGCCGATCTTGGCCGCGGCGAATTCTCGCGAGGGCAGTATCTGCGGCTCGGCAAGGGCGGCAAGGAGATCTGGATCCAGGCGAGCTACAACCCGATCCTGGGTGCGGGTGGCAAGCCGGTCGGCGTCATCAAATACGCCTTCGACGTCACCGAGCAGAAGAACCGTCTGGCCGATCTCGAAGGGCAGCGCGCCGCGATCGACAAGGCGCAGGCGGTGATCGAGTTCGATCTCACCGGCAAGATCCTGACGGCGAACCAGAATTTCCTGAGCGTGCTCGGCTACTCGCTGGCCGAGATCGCCGGGCAGCACCATCGCCTGTTCGTCGATCCGGCAGAGCGCGAGACGCCGGCCTATCGGGCCTTCTGGGAACGCCTCGGCAAGGGCGAATACGATGCCGGCCAGTATCGGCGCATCGGCAAGGGCGGCAAGGAAGTCTGGATCCAGGCAAGCTACAACCCGATCCTCGATGCGCAGGGACGGCCCTACAAGGTCGTCAAGTTCGCCTCCGACATCACCGCCACCTTCAAGGGCAAGCAGCTCGAAGCGGCCGTGCAGGAGACGAGCGCGGTGATCGACCGGGCCAAGGGCAAGGACCTGACCGGGCGCGTGCCGCTCGACGGCAAGACCGGAGAGGTCGCCACGCTCTGTGCCGGCGTCAACGACCTGCTGGATACGCTGGCGGAGGTGGTCGGCAGCGTGCGCGACATCTCGGCGCGCATCGACAATGCCTCGCTCAAGATCACCTCCGACAGCCAGCAACTGGCCGAGCGGACGGAGGCGAACGCTGCGAGCCTGCAGGAGACGGCAGCGACGACCGAAGAGCTCGCCGCATCGGTCAAGCATAGCGCCGGCAATTCGAAGATGGCGGTTCAGCTCGGCAACGAGGCGAGCGAGGTCGCGTCCCGCGGCGGCGCCATCGTGACCGAGGCGGTCGCGGCGATGGGGCGGATCGAGCAGGCCTCGTCGGGAATTTCCGAGATCATCTCGATGATCGACGAGATCGCCTTCCAGACCAACCTGCTGGCGCTCAACGCCGCGGTCGAGGCGGCGCGGGCGGGCGATGCCGGGCGCGGCTTCGCGGTGGTCGCGACCGAGGTGCGTGCGCTTGCCGCCCGCTGCAGCGAATCCGCCAATGGCGTCAAGACGTTGATCGCGAATTCTGCGCAACAGATTCAAGCCGGTGTCGGCCTGGTCAAGGACGCTGGAACGACGCTGGGCGAGATCGTCGGCGCCGCGTCCAAGGTCGCATCGACCGTCAGCGAAATCTCGCAGGCGACGACCGAGCAGGCCAACGGCATCGACGAGATGGCCCGCACCGTCGCCCATATGGACGAGATCACGCAGCAGAATTCGCTGCTCGCCGAGCAGAGCGCCAAGGTCGCCCGCGATCTCCAGCAGGAGACCGCGGCGCTGAGCACGATGGTCTCCGCCTTCCAGCTCGGCGGCGAAGGACACAGGCCGGTGCCGCAGCTCGTCCATTCGGCGCCCGCGGCACCACGGGCGGCGGCGCCGGTGATGCGCGGCCGGCGCGTGGCCGGCGGCGGCACGGCGGATGGCTGGGCGGAATTCTGACGCGCTTTATCGACGTTGAATTGGGGATGTTCGGCGCGTGCCTCTTGTCAGGCGCGCGCCGATAGGCTTTTCGGTCGGAAACGGCGCCTGTCGCGTCGGGCAAGTCCGGAGCGCTGTCCATGGCCGAACCGTCCTCGAACAAGGCTTTCCCGGTTTCCTGGGATCAGTTCCATCGCGATGCCCGAGCGCTGGCGTGGCGCCTCGCCGAGAAGGGGCCGTTCGAGGCGATGGTCTGCATCACCCGCGGCGGGCTGGTGCCGGCGGCGATCATCTGCCGCGAGCTCGGCCTGCGCATGATCGAGACGGTCTGCGTCGCGAGCTATCACGACTACAAGAACCAGACCGAGCTCCAGGTGCTCAAGGACATCGCCCCGAACATCAAGGCGATCGGCGACGGCACCGGCAAGGGCGTGCTGGTGGTCGACGACCTCACCGATACCGGCAAGACGGCGCGCGTCGTGCGCGAGATGCTGCCGAACGCGCATTTCGCCACGGTCTACGCCAAGCCGGCCGGCGTGCCGACGGTCGACACCTTCATCACCGAGGTGAGCCAGGACACCTGGATCTATTTCCCCTGGGATCTCGGGCTCTCCTATGTCGAGCCGATCGCCAAGGGGCACAAGGGCTGAACAGGCGCGTATCCGCCTCAGCCCGTCGAGGGTGAGCGGAACGCGACCAGCATGCCGCTGACGACGATCGCCATGCCGACGAGTTCTATGGGCGAAGGCGTCTCCGCCAGCAGCAGGGCGCTGGCGGCGGCCGTCGCGACCGGGACCAGCGGCAGGAACAGCGTCGCCCTGGCCGCGCCGAGCGTTGCGACCGAGCGGGCGTAGAGATAGAGCGCGATGACGCCGACCAGGACGCCCTGATAAAGCGCCTGGAGCAGGAGTTCGGCGAAGGGCGCCTGCGCCATGTGGATCGGCAGCACCAGCGCCACGATCACGAGCAGCGGCACCGAAAGCAGGCACGAGGCCGCGGTGACCTCGAGCGAGCTCACGCCCCAGCGTCGGGCGAGCAGGCCGAAGATCGCCCATAGGAAGGCGATCAGCACGAAGAGCAGGTCGCCGATCCAGGCATCCGGCCGCGATGGTGCCAGCGCGAGCGCATCGCGCGAGAAGATGCCGATGCCGAGCACGATGATGCCGAGGCCGGCAAGCCGCATCCGTCCGGCGCGTTCGCCGGTGACGAGGAAGATCAGCAGCGCCGTGAAGACCGGGATCAGTCCGGGCGAGATGATCGACGAATGCAGCGCCGGCGCGAAGGAGGCGCCGGCCACCAGGATCAGGCTGTAGAGCGGGCCGATCAGCAGGGCCATCACCCAGGCGCGGGGCCAGCCGAGAGAGCCGACCGGGAAGGGGCGCATATGCCGGAGCGCCCAGGGCAGCAGTACCGCGGCGGCCGAGACGAAGCGCAGGATCGTGACGTCGGCCGGCGTCAGGTCGATCAGCATCGCGTGCCGCGAGACGACCGACTGGACGCCCCAGATGATCGCTGTCAGCAGGCCGCAGAGGATGCCGAGCCATTGTGCGCGGGAGGTCATGAACGGGCGGCTTTCGGCAGGCGCTGCAGGCGGCGGGTGTCGCGGCGCTGCTATGCCCTTCGCGCGCGCGGCCAGCAACCCGCTGCGGTTGCGCTGCCGGAATGCTTCCAGGGCAGGCTGCACGCCTTCCGCCGGCCGCTCTCAGCCCATCGCCGGGTCGTCGCCGGCCAGCAACCGCTCCGCATGGTCGCGGATATCCCCCGGCCATGTCCGGCTGTGTTCGGTGAAGCGCTCGCGGTCTCCGGCGAAGAGGGCGCGCGAGGCTTCCTCGAAGCCTTCGCGGTCGCCCGCCATGGTCGCGATGAAGGCATAAGCGCGTTCTTGTGAAGCCCGCGTCCGGCTGCGGCCACCATCCGCCTTGCGGGCTTCGTCGACAAGGCGACGCAGGGCCTGCGAGGCGCCTCCCGGCTGCAGGGCGAGCCAATCCCAATGGCGCGGCAGCAAGGTGACCTCGCGCGCGACGACGCCGAGCTTGGGGCGGCCCCGGCCGCGTGGTGTATCGTCGGCTGCCGGGGTCGCGTCATCGCTACGAGGCGCATAGCGCGCCGCGATCTCGGCGTCGCTGCCGCGCAGGTCGAGGTCGACAACCTTTCCCGTCGCATCGTCGAAGACGAGGACTTGGGCGGTTGGATCGGCCGCGAGTGCAGTCTGCACGGCGAGCGCGACGGTAGGGAGCGGCCCGCCGGCAATGCGGGTCGCGCCCTGGAACGCAGTATGGGAGGTGGACTCGGACATGGGGGCTCCTTGATCGCGGGCTTATTATCCGGATGAATGACTCAAAGCAATATAATCCGGGTAAAAATATGTAATCCTCCCTTAGGCCTGGAAACGACGCCGTGGCGAATTGGGCCGACTTTGAAACCTGGACCGATCCCACTAGTTTGACCGGCAGAGGAAACGCCGACGGGAGACGCGCCAGACATGGCCGCCACCAGCTTCGACGCCGCGGGCGCGCGGATCACCATCTTCCGCGCCCTGCTTCAGACTATCGCCCACCACGGCAAGGGCCGCATCGCGCTCGAAGACCCCGAGCGCCAGCCGATCACCTATGGCCGGCTCGTGCTCGGCGCGCTGGTGCTGGGGCGCAAGCTCGCGGCGCTGACGGCGCCGAAGGAACAGGTCGGCGTGCTCCTGCCGAACATGCAGGGCATGGCGGTGACGCTGTTCTCGCTTTTCGCCTATGGCAGGGTGCCGGCGCTGCTGAACTTCACGGCCGGCGTCCGCAACCTCGGCGCGGCGGCTGAACTGGCGCAGCTCAAGACCATCGTCACCTCGCGCCGCTTCATCGACCAGGGCAAGCTCGACGACGAGATCGCCGCGCTCGGCGAGGGGCGGCGGGTCGTCTATCTCGAAGATGTCCGCAAGGAGATCACCAGCTTCGACAAGGCGCTCGGCGCCTTGCAGAGCCTCGCGCCGGGGCTGGTCCATCGCTCGTACGAAGCGCAGCCCGACGATATCGCGGTTGTCCTCTTCACCTCCGGCACCGAGGGCAAGCCGAAGGGCGTAGCGCTCAGCCATGCCAATATCGTTTCGAATGCAAGGCAGGTCTTCGCCCATGCCACCGGGGCGATCTCCGAGCGGGACGTGTTCATGAACCCGCTGCCGGCGTTCCATTCCTTCGGACTGACGGCCGGACTGATGGTGCCGCTGCTGCACGGCATGAAGGTCGTGCTCTATCCGAGCCCGCTGCATTACAAGCAGGTGCCGAAGCTGATCGGCGACATGAAGGCGACCTTCCTGCTCGCCACCGACACGTTCCTGCAAGGCTATGCCCGCGCTGCGGAGAAGGATGATCTCGGTAGCGTGCGCTATGTCGTGGCCGGTGCCGAGCGCGTGAAGGCCGAGACCAAGCGGATGTGGGAGCCCTACGGCACCACCATCCTCGAAGGCTATGGCTGCACGGAGTGCTCGCCGGTGCTGGCCGTCAACACGCCCTCTGCGATCCGCGAGGGGACGGTCGGCAAGCTTCTGCCCGGCATCGAGGCGAAGCTGGAGCCGGTCGAAGGCATCCATGAGGGCGGGCGGCTCACCGTGCGCGGACCCAACGTCATGGCCGGCTATCTCGATCCCGAGCAGCCCGGCCGCATCGTCCCGCCGGAGGGTGGCTGGCATGATACCGGTGACATTGTCGTGATCGAGGATGGCTTCGTCGCGATCCGCGGCCGGGCCAAGCGCTTCGCCAAGCTCGGCGGCGAGATGGTCTCGCTCGCGGCGGTCGAGACGATGGTCGCCAAGGTCTGGCCGGACCAGAACCATGTCGTCGTCGCGCTGCCCGATGCGCGCAAGGGCGAGCAACTCGTTCTCGTCACCGAGACACCGCATGCCGATCGCGCCGCACTGCAGGAGGCTGCGAAGCAGCAGGGCTTTCCGGAATTGTGGGTGCCCCGCGCGATCCTGGTGACGCAGGCCATTCCGGTGCTCGGCAACGGCAAGATCGACTATGGGTCGACGCGGGAGCTTGCGGCGTCACGGCGGTCGCTGCTGTGAGACCGCTCCGCTGCCTTGTGGCCACAATCGTCATTCTATTACGCCGGATGATGATTCCGGGTTCCGCCCTGGCGCTGCTGCGCGTCGCCACCCTTGCTCCCGCCCTGTCGCTGACCGGACCTTCCGATCTGGCCGCACAGGCGCAGGCCGCGCTCTATGTGCGCCGCGACGAATGCGTCGAGGCGGGCAAGCTCACGGCGGAGCAATGCGAGTTCGCCTATCGCAACGCCCGTGCCGAGTTCGAGCAGGCGGCCCCCCGCTATGGCTCTCGCGCGGCCTGCGAGCGCAATCACAAGCGCTGCGGCGCGCAGATGATCTCGGCCGGCGGCTGGGAATCCTTCGGCAAGGGCGGAGCGAGCTATGTGCCGCGTTTCATCGGTGTCCGGGTGGCGGGCGAGGGCGCGGCGCGCCGGGCGTTGCCGGTGGTCGAGGGCACGGCCAAGGTCGCTTTCGCCGGGCGCTCCGTGACGGAATTGCAGGACAAGGTCGCAGGACGGCGCGGCATCATTGGCCAGGCCAGCAGCGCCGGTCGCGGTGCGTATGGCCAGGCGGGCTCGGCTCCTTATGTCAAGCGCGGCGACCGTGACGACACGGTGCGCGTGCCGATGGAAGAGAAGGCGATCGGCTCGGATGTGAAGCCTGGGCTCTATGTCGATCCCGACGGCGTCGAATGGTACAAGCCCGCCCGTCGGCATTGAGCGCCAGGGCGGTTGGAACGCGATCCCCAGGCTTGCGCCGGCCGCGCCCGCCCGCTATCGCTGTGCGGCTCGCGGACGTGGCGAAACTGGTAGACGCACGAGACTTAAAATCTTGCGCCTTCAAAGGCTTGCGGGTTCGAGTCCCGCCGTCCGCACCACCTCGGCCACTATGATTCGCGCGTGCGAGATTATGCGCCAGTCGGCGCTCAAGTCTTCCTGAAGATCAGGCTCAGATTGTTCGCGGGCATTTCGACGATCTCCGGCGCGCCGAATCCGCTGGCTGTACCTAGCCCTGCCACAGCGTCGAGCTCGCGCAGGCCCCAGGCCGGGTCGCGGCTGCGCAGGCTTTCGTCGAAGGCGGCGTTGCCCGGTTCCAGCGGCCGGCCCGGCCGGCGATAGGGGCCGTAGAGATAGAGTGGTTGCCCTTGTTTCAGGAGGCGCCCCGCCTGCCGGAACAGCCCCTCCGCCGCTGGCCAGGGTGCGATGTGGATCATGTTGATGCAGAGGATTGCGTCGATTGCTTCGAGCGGCCAATCCGGCGCTGTCGCGTCGATGACAAGCGGCGAGAGGATGTTGCCGAGGCCGGATTCCGCGGTCCAGGCTGCGATGCTGGCGACCGCGTCCGGCGAGGGATCGCTCGGCTGGAAAGTCAGGCCGGGCAGGGCGCCGGCGAAGTGCACGGCATGTTCGCCGGAGCCGGAGGCGATCTCCAGCACGCGCCCGGATGGCGGCAGGACATCGGCCAGGACGGCGAGGATCGCATCGCGGTTGCGCTGGGCCGAAGGCGCGCGCAGGCGAGGATCGGCACCGGCCTGTGCGTCGGCGGTCGGCTGCCAGAAATTGGGCTTGCTCATTATCCGCTCACGAATCTTTCGTCCGGCCCATCGCGTTGGGGCGATGATCCGCTATAAGGGGGCTGGAAGCGGGCCACCAGATGTCGTGGCTTCGCAGCAAGCAGGCTGGTTTTGTTAACCGAAATCCTGATCGTCGTGGCGCTGACGATCGTCAATGGACTCCTCGCCATGTCGGAACTCGCCGTGGTTTCGTCCCGCACGGCGCGCCTCAAGGTTCTCAGCGATCAGGGCAACAAGGGCGCCGCAACCGCGATGCGCCTGGCGGAAGATCCCGGTCGCTTTCTCTCCACCGTCCAGATCGGCATCACCCTCGTCGGCGTGCTCTCGGGCGCCTTTTCGGGTGCGACGCTCGGCGCGCGCCTGTCGGAATGGCTGGGCACGCAAGGCTTCTCCCAATCAGTTTCGGACACGCTCGGCGTCGGCCTCGTCGTCGTTGCGATCACCTATCTCTCCCTGATCCTCGGCGAGCTCGTGCCGAAGCAGGTCGCCCTGCGCGATCCCGAGCGGGTGGCGGCGCGGGTCGCCCCGGCGATGTCGCTGCTTTCCAAGGTCGGCGCGCCGCTCGTGTTCCTGCTCGACATCTCCGGCAAGGCCGTGCTGCGCCTGCTCGGCCAGAAGGGCGAATCGGAGGAGAGGGTCACCGAGGAGGAAGTCCGCACCATCATCGCCGAGGCGGAGACCGCCGGCGTGCTGGAGCGCGACGAACGCGAGATGATCGCCGGCGTGATGCGCCTCGCCGACCGCTCGGCGCGGGCGCTGATGACGCCGCGCCGCGAGGTCGAAGTCATCGACCTCGAAGACAGCGCCGAGGAAATCCGCGAGCAACTGCGCGCGACGCGTCGTTCGCGCCTGCCCGTGCAGGACGGCGAGGCGGACTCGATCGTCGGCGTGGTCGTGGTCAAGGACCTGATCGAGTTCCTTCTGCTGGGAGATATCAAGAATCTGCGGGAGCTGGTGCAGGAAGCCCCGATCGTGATGGATACGGCCGGTTCGCTGCAGATCCTGCGCGAGATCCGTTCAAGCCGCGTGCATATGGCACTGGTCTTCGACGAGTACGGCCATTTCGAGGGTATCATCACGCCCGGCGACGTGCTGGAGGCGATCATCGGCGCCTTCCAGGAAGAGGAGGAGGATGAGCCGGCGATCGTGACGCGGGCCGACGGCTCCTATCTCGTCGCCGGCTGGATGCAGGTCGACGAATTCTCGCACGAGCTCGGCATCCCGATCCCGCGCGACGCCGACTTCCAGACGGTCGCCGGCTTCATCCTGGCCGAGCTGAACCATCTGCCGAATGTCGGCGAGAGCTTCGACAAGGGGCACTGGCGCTTCGAGGTCGTCGATCTCGACGGCCGCCGCATCGACAAGATCCTGGTCAGCCGGATCGAGTGAGGCCGGATATGGCGCGGGAGCCGGAGCATTCTGTACGGCTCCCGACGTTGGCTGAGGCGACCCGCATCTGGGCCAAGATCGGGTTTCTGTCCTTCGGCGGGCCGGCCGGCCAGATCGCCCTGATGCACAAGGAGCTGGTCGAGGAGCGTCGCTGGATCGGCGAGGAGCGCTTCCTGCATGCGCTGAACTACTGCATGCTCCTGCCCGGGCCGGAGGCCCAGCAACTCGCGGTCTATATCGGCTGGCTGATGCACCGGACGATCGGCGGGCTGATCGCCGGCCTGCTGTTCGTCCTGCCCGGCGCGCTGGTGATGCTGGGGCTCAGCATCCTCTATGTCACCTGGCGCCATGTGCCGCTGGTCGACGGCATCTTCTTCGGCGTGAAGGCGGCCGTGCTCGCCGTCGTGATCGAGGCGGGCTTGAGGATCAGCCGCCGGGCGTTGAAGACCGGGGCGATGGTCGGCGTCGCCATCGCGGCTTTCGTCGGCATCTTCCTGTTCAAGCTGCCGTTTCCGCTCATCGTGCTGCTGGCCGGGCTTACGGGCTGGGCCGGCAGCCGTATCCAGCCCGGCTGGTTCGGCAAGGCGAATGCGGGCGGCGCTGCGGATGCCGCGGGAGAGGGACTGCTAGATAGCCTGCTGGCGCGGGGCGAGCTCGACCATGTGAAGCCCTCAGCGAAGCGGGCTGTGAACGTGCTCGTCGTCTGGCTGCCGCTCTGGCTTGGGCCGGTCGCCTTGTTCTGGCTGGTCGCGGGCTCGGCCAGCGTCTGGACGCAGATCGGCGGTTTCTTCAGCGCGATGGCGGTCGTCACCTTCGGCGGGGCCTATGCGGTTCTGGCCTATGTCGCGCAGGCGGCTGTCGAGGGTTTCGGTTGGCTGGCGCCCGGCGAGATGCTCGACGGGCTCGGCCTCGCCGAGACGACGCCGGGACCACTTATCCTCGTGCTCGAATTCGTCGGCTTCCTCGCCGCCTTCCGGGCGCCGGGCGGCCTGCCGCCGCTGGTTGCCGGTGGGCTCGGAGCACTGCTGACCGTCTGGGTGACCTTCGCGCCGTGCTTCCTCTGGATCTTCCTCGGCGCGCCTTATGTCGAGGCTTTACGCGGCAACCGGGCGATTTCGGCTGCGCTCGGGGCGATCACCGCGGCGGTGGTCGGCGTCATCGCCAACCTGGCGCTCTGGTTCGGGCTGCATGTTCTCTTCCGAGAGGTCTCCAGCGTGCCCTTCCTCGGCATGCGCCCGGAGCTGCCGGTCCTGACCTCGCTGGACTGGCGCGCGGCCCTGCTGGCGGCCGGAGCCGCAATCGCGCTGCTGCGCTTCAAGCTCGGGATGATGCCGGTGCTGGCGATCTGTGCGGTCGCCGGCGTCCTGCTGAAGGGCGGGTTCTGAGGCTTAACGCCGCGGCTCGTCCGGCTCGATGATGCGGTACTCGGCGTCGATGACCTCGACGCGATCGGGCTGGCGCGGCTGGCCGGCGAAGGGATTGGCCGGATCGATGCCGGCTGCCTTCAGCTTGGCCCTGAGGCGCCAGACCGCGATCGCGCCGACGATCAGCACGACCGGGATCAGGATGAGCGCGAGGCTCGCGGCCAGCACGAAAAGCGCGATGCCGACGGTGAGGCTCGCCGCCATGGCGAGCCAGGCCTGCCAGCGCGGCATGGCGCGGGTGCGGCCGTTGAGCTGCTCGTAGAGATTGACGCGGATCATCTGGTGTCGGTCCCTTCCTCGGCACAGAGATAGGGAGCGATTGCGGCTTTGACGAGATCAGGCGCGTTCAGGCCGCATCCTGCCAGTCGTAGAGCCAGCCATAGCGATTGCGCAGACCCTCCGGCCCGAGCCGCTTCAGCGCGAAATCGCGGGCGATGCTGAGCGGCCAGCCCATATGGTAGTTGCGGCCATTGCCCCGGCTTTCCTCCTGCACGCGGGCGACGCGCTGGGCACGGGCAGCGGCATAGGCGGCGAAGGCCATCGGCACGCCGGCTGCGCCCTCGCGACTGAGCGTCTCGGCGAGCAGGCGGGCGAGCACCGCGGCATCCTCGATAGCGAGCGAGGCGCCCTGCGCAAGGAAGGGCAGGATCGGGTGCGCGGCGTCGCCGATCAGCGCGATCCGGCCTTTGGCCATGGCGGCGGGCTTGCGATCGAACAATGACCAGACCTGCCAGCTCTCCGCCGCACCGGTGAGCTCACGCAGGGCCGGCGAGGCGCCGGCCAGATGTTCGGTGAGAATGCTGAGGTCGCCATCGCGGGACCAGCCCTCGCGGGCCTCCTTCGCCTGGCGGACGACGACGATGTTGATCTCCTTGCCGCCCGCGACCGGGTAATGCACCGCATGGCGGCCGGAGCCCATGTGCAGCGTCACGCGCGGCTTGTCGCCGGCGCGGGCCGGCACCACGGCGCGCCAGGCCTCGTAGCCGGTGAAGACCGGCGGAGAGGCGTCGCCGGTGAGATCGCGGACGCGCGACCACAGGCCGTCGGCGCCGATCAGCCCGAGGGCGGAGAGCGTTCCGCCGACACCGTCGCGTGCGGCGAGCCCGATCGTGACGCCGTCGGCATCATGGCTGACCTCATCCACGCTGCGGCCGACCATCAGGCGGATATTCGGCATGGCGCGGGCGGCATCGAGCAGCACGGTATGGAGGTCGTTGCGCTTCATCATGCGGAACGGGGTCGGCATGCGCTCGGGGCTGGAAGGCATTTCCAGCACCGGCGCGCCATTCGCCCAGCGCCGGATCATCAAGCCGTGCGAGGTGACGCTGATGCGCTTCAGCGGCAAGGCGAGGTCGAGCGCATCGAGCACGCGGCCGGAATTGGAGGTGACCTGCAGGCCGGCCCCGGTCTCGCCGAAGCCGGTGCGCTTCTCGACGACGGTTGCGGCGATGCCGCGACGCGCCAGCGACAGGGCCATGGTCAGGCCGCCGATGCCGGCGCCGGCGATGACGAAATGAGGAGCGGACACGGGATCGGACGCCTTCAATGACAGAGCTGGAAGACGAGGCGCGGGTGCCCCTCAGAACCCGCGCGCCCGATGCAATCGAGCAGCCTCAGGCCGCCTTGGCCGGATCGGTATAGGCGCATTCCGGCGGGATGCAGGCGGCGCCCTTCAGCGATGGCTCGTATGTGAACAGCGTCGAGCAATAGGGGCAGATGATCTCGTGGTCCGCGCCCATGTCGAGGAAGACATGCGGATGGTCGAAGGGCGGCTTGGCGCCGATGCACATGAACTCATGGGCGCCGACCTTGATGACGGGGACGCCGGGGTCGTTGTGGAAATGCGGGATGCCGGTGGCGGCCATGGTCGTCGCTCTTCGAAGGTCTGGAATTCGGCCGCAACCTATCGCGTGAGCCGCCCCAGCGCCAGAGCCTTTCCGTATTTCTCCGAAACGCGAAAACGCTCTAGCCTTTTGTATTGTCGCATTTTCTTGACGCGAACCGGTGTCCACTTCGCTCGAAAATGCTCCAGTGCGCTGTTGCGCATCAGCGCCCGTCGCGCAGGCAGCCGCGCGCGAGCTCGGTCATCCGCGCGCTTTCCTGCGGCGAGAGCAGGTTGTCGAGCGCCTTCTGCCAGAGCTGCTCGCGCTTGAGCCCGTCGATGGTGCAGGCGCAGACCATCTTGCAGACCTGTTCGGGAACATTGGGGCCGGAGCAGCTGCGCTGGCATTCGTTCCTGAAGGCGCGCTCCTCCGGCGGAGGCGGAGCGATGACCTGAGTCGCCAGCATCAGCGCGCCAATGAAAAGCGGCTGATGGACGAGATAGACCAGCAGGCTGTGCCGCCCGCCCCAGGCGACGATTCGGGTCGCCTTGTTGCCCGGCCGCCAGCCGGCGATCGCGGTGCCCGTGAGGCGCGGCAAGATCAGGCGGGCCAGGACGATGCCGCTCAATACGCAGCCGAACCAGGGGAAGACCGGAACGAAATCGGCCGTGCGGAGCGGCGCCTGCGAGAAACCGAGCCAGGCCGCCCAGGGCTGGTCGAGCAGCGGATGGGCGACGAAGGAGGGCAGGGCGAATGCGACGACCGCGGCGAACGCGACGGCGATGACCGGCAGGCGCAGGAAGGGCAGGGCGAGCAGGCTCGCGACCGCGACATGGTGCAGGATGCCGAAGAAGATAAAATCGCCCGGCATGAACCGCCAGGTGCCGAGCGTGACCAGCGCGGCCGCGCCTGCGACCATGGCGAGGCGCTTGAGATAAGCCGTGCTGTCCAGGCCCTTGCGCGTGGCGAGGACGAGGCTGAAGCCGACGATGGTCAGGAAGGTGCCGGCGATGCCCCGGGCGAACAGCCGCCAGCCCGGCTCTGCCACGATATCGGTCTCGATCAGCCTGAAGGTCGAGAGATCATAGGCGAAATGGTAGACGAACATCGCCATGAGCGCGACGCCGCGGGCGATGTCGACGATGGCGAGGCGTGACGATTCGCGGGGCGTGGGCTGGGTCATGCGGCCATCGTTCATCATGGCGGGCGCTCATAAGCAAGCCGCGCGGTAGCGGGTACCCAAAGCCGCCCGGTCATGGCAGGGAAGGGCGACCGTTCCGATCTTGCGACCCGAGACCCGCATGCAGAGCTTTTCTTCCGACGGCGTGAAGATCGCCTTCATCGACATGGCGCCGACCAGCGACGTGCCGAAGCACCGCACCGTCGTGCTCGTCCACGGCTTCGCCTCCTCGCATGTGATCAACTGGGTCAACACCCAGTGGACGAAGACGCTGACTCATGCCGGCTACCGCGTCGTCGCGCTCGACGATCGCGGCCATGGCGAGAGCGAGAAGCTCTACGACCCCGCCGCCTATTCCTCGCAGGTCATGGCCGAGGATGTGCGCCGGCTGATGGACCATCTCGACATCCCGCGCGCGGCGGTGATGGGCTATTCGATGGGCGCCCGCATCTCGGCGCATCTGGCGCTGGCACATCCCCGCCGGCTGGAAGCGCTGCTGCTCGGCGGGCTCGGCATCCATCTCGTCGAGGGCGTCGGGCTGCCGCTGGGCATCGCCGACGCGATGGAGGCGCCCTCGCTCGATGGGCTGACCGATCCGATGCAGCGGATGTTCCGCGCCTTCGCCGAGCAGACCAAGAGTGATCTCAAGGCGCTTGCGGCTTGCATCCGTGGCTCGCGCCAGACCTTGACCGCCGAGCAGGTGGGCCAAATCGCCATGCCGACCCTGATCAGCGTCGGCACCAAGGACGATGTCTCCGGCTCCGGCCCGGAGCTGGCGAAGCTCATTCCCGGTGCGGAATCCTTCGACATCATCGGGCGCGACCACAATCTCGCCGTCGGCGACAAGAGCCATAAGCAGGCCGTCCTCGACTTCCTCGCGCGTTTGTGAGAACCTCCGCGATGAATAGAGGCAATCTGAAAAAGCGGGCGACGCCAATGTGTTGTCGATCTTCCCTGAAATTCTGATTCCGCTGCCTCGCTTTTCGATTCAACTTCGGTTCGGCTTGAGCTTTTGATACGGACGCCGGCTTCGGGCTAGGCTGTCCTCCCGCCGAACTATCCTTTTCGGAGAATGACCATGCCGTCAGGGCGCTCCGCCGTGGAAGCACGCGATTTCGCCACCGGGCTCGACCGGATCGACCCCGTCTGGACCCGCTTGCGCACCGAAGCGGAAACGGCCGTTGCCACCGAGCCGGCGCTCGGTACGCTGATCGTCGCTTCCGTCCTGAACCAGCCGAGCTTCGAAGCAGCGGTCGCTCATCGCGTTGCGGCGCGGCTCGGCCATCCCGCCGTGACCGCCGACCTGATCGAGCAGGGCTTCGCCGAGGCGATGGCCGGCGACGAGACGATCGGTGCCGGCATGCGCGCAGATGTGATGGCCGTGCTCGACCGCGACCCCGCCTGCTACCGCGTGCTCGAGCCGGTGCTGTTCTTCAAGGGCTTCCATGCCCTGCAATGCCACCGTCTGGCCCATTGGCTCTGGAAACAGGACCGTCGCGATTTCGCGCTCTACCTGCAGGCGCGGGCCTCCGAAGTGTTCCAGACCGACATCAATCCGGCGGCGCAGATCGGCAAGGGCATCTTCCTCGACCATGCGACGGGGCTCGTCGTCGGCGAGACCGCCGTCATCGAGGACGACGTCTCGATGCTGCACGGCGTCACGCTGGGCGGCACCGGCAAGCAGGGCGGCGATCGCCATCCGAAGATCCGCAAGGGCGTGCTGATCGGCGCCGGTGCCAAGATCCTCGGCAATATCGAGGTCGGCCAATGCAGCCGCATCGCGGCGGGCTCGGTCGTGCTCCAGCCCGTGCCGCGCAACAAGACCGTGGCGGGCGTGCCGGCCAAGGTGGTCGGGGAAGCGGGCTGTGCAGAGCCCTCGCGCTCGATGGACCAGACGCTCGCCGGCGATTGCGGCGCCTATATCTGAGCCGCGCCGCCGGCCGAGCCGGCGAGCCAGTCCATGATCTCGGCCCGGCGCGGATGCGCGCCGGCAGCCGTGGCTGTCGCAAGCGTCAGCCGGTCCGGCGTCGGCATCGCCTGCGGGAAGGGCGCGACCAGCCTGCCTGAGGCAAGGTGAGGGGCGACGAGGCTCATCCGCCCTATCAAGACGCCTGAACCGGACAGGCAGGCGTCCAGCGCCAGGCTATAGAGCGAGAAGGCCGGGCCGCGGCTCGGATCGACCTTGGTGCCCGGTGCGGCGAAGGCGAGCCAGCGCGCCCAATCGCTGCGCCAGACGGCATCGTGCAAGAGCGTCTGTGTGGCGAGATCGGCGGGGATCGTGAGCCTCGCGGCGAAAGCGGGCGCGCAGACCGGCTGGATTGCATCGGCGTCAAGCTGAACGGCGTCGCTGGCCGGCGCGCCCTCGCGATAGAACAGCGAGAGATCATAGGGATCGCGCTGCGGATCGGGCGGTTCCTCCATCGCCGAAATCGACATCTGCAAGTCTGGGAACGCGGCCTGCAATGCCGGCAGGCGCGGCGAGAGCCAGAGCTGCGCGACGCAGGGCAAGGCGGCGATGGCGAGCGGGCGATGCGGCTGCGCCTCACGCAGGGCCTGCACGGCCTGCCCTAACATATCGAAGCCGCGTGTCAGGCGCGGCAGGGCCTCGCGCGCCGCATCGGTCAGGGCGACGCCCTGCGGCAGGCGGCGGAACACGGCGAAGCCCAATGTCGCTTCGAGCTGCCTGATCTGCTGGGTGACGGCGCCGGCCGTGACCCCAATCTCGTCGGCCGCCTTGGCGAAACTCTCCAGTCGCGCCGCGGCCTCGAAGGCGCGCAGCGCATTGAGCGACGGCAGGCGCGGGCGCGGCGGCTTGACCGGCAAGGCAGGGCTCCAGGTCTAGGCTGAGAATTCCTCAGTCTGCGAGCGATGAATACTCGTTTGCGCGCGGGTCGGCAAACCGCTGTTATGGCGTCAATGAGGGATCGGACGGTTCGGGAGACGAGCGAGATGACGGCACTGGGCAGGCGCGACTGGGTTCCGCAAGCGAGCGAGGATTATGTACTCAAGGTCGCGGGTGAGACGGCCAACCAGCCGCTCGACGCGATCGCGGCGCGGATCGATGCGCTCGCCGCCGAGAACCGGACCATCCATGAGCGCGACTGCGTCAACCTCAACCCCGCCACCAATGTCATGAATCCGAAGGCCGAGGCGCTGCTCTCGGCAGGGATCGGGGCGCGGCCCTCGCTCGGCTATCCCGGCGACAAATACGAGATGGGGCTGGAGGCGATCGAGCAGATCGAGATCATCGCCGCCGAGCTCGCGGCCGAGGTGTTCGGCGCGACATATGCCGAGATCCGCGTGCCGTCCGGCGCCATTGCCAATCTCTATGCCTTCATGATCGTGGCCAAGGCCGGCGACTGCATCATCGCGCCGCCCGGCGAGATCGGCGGGCATGTCACCCATCACGGCGCCGGCGCGGCCGGGCTCTACGGCATCGTCACGCATCCGGCGCCGATCGATCCGGTGAATTACACCGTCGATGTCGCGAAGCTCAGGGCGGACGCGTTGCGCCTCAAGCCGAAGCTGATCTCGATCGGTGGCAGCCTCAACCTGTTCCCGCATCCGATCCGCGAGATCCGGGCCATCGCCGACGAGATCGGGGCGATCGTGCTGTTCGATGCGGCGCATATGTCCGGCATGATCGCCGGCCATGGCTGGCAGCAGCCGCTGGAGGAGGGCGCTCATCTGATGACGATGAGCACCTACAAGAGCCTTGGCGGGCCGCCTTCCGGCCTGATCGTGACCAACGATGCCGAGATCGCCCGGAAGCTCGACGCCATCGCCTATCCCGGCCTCACCGCCAATTTCGACGCGGCGAAATCGGCCTCGCTCGCCGTCTCGCTGCTCGACTGGAAGGCGCATGGCCGCGCCTATGCGCAGGAGATGGCGAAGACGGCGAAGGCGCTGGCAGAGGCCCTCAGCGAGCGGCAGGTGCCGGTCTTCGCCCGCGACCGGGGCATGACGACCTCGCACCAGTTCGCGATCGAGGCTGCCGCTTACGGCGGCGGGCAGGCGGCGGCGAAGAAGCTGCGCGCGGTCAATATCCTCTCCTGCGGCATCGGCCTGCCGTTGCCGGCGGTCGAGGGCGACGTGAACGGGCTCAGGTTCGGCACACCGGAGATCGTCCGCTTCGGCATGACGGGCGCGGATATGCCCGAACTTGCGGGCTATATCGCCGAAGGCTTGAACGGCTCGCGCCCGGCCAAGGCTGTGGCGAAGGACGTCACGGCTTTCCGGGGGCGGTTCCGGACGCTGCATTTCATGCGCTAGATCGCGACGTGCATCTCTCCCGCCGGTCCGTCACGCCGGAAGGAAGCGCCCCTTGCTCAGCTCGTAGGAACCGAGCGTGAAGCCCAGCGACCAGCTCCGCTGCAACAGGACATGGGCTTCAAAGCCCAGGAGCGTGATGTTCTGGCGGGGGGCGAAGTCGAGGGCAACCGTCGTCGGCTGTCCTAGGACATCGCGCGTTTCGACCCAGGCAATCAGGCCGCCGAACTTGTCGATCTCGAACAGACCGTCGCGCTCGAAGCTGACCTGTGCCCAGTCCGTCGCGGTCTGGCTGGGGCCGAGCAGGCCGGTCTGGGCGCTGTCGACAGCGGCGACGAGCATATCGATGAGCTTGTCGCCGAAGGCCTTGCGGGGGATGCTGCCCTTGGCGGTGAGTGCCTCGTAGATCTTCTTGGCATGTCCGGCATAGGTCTTGGCCGTCGAGATGAACTTCTTGATCGCGTCGATCTGCTGATGGGTCAGGTTGAGGTGCTTGCCGGCATCGGCGAGCTCGCGTTCGAGTTCCTGAAGGCCTTCCGGCAGGCGGGTCATCCATTTGATGATGCTGAGCAGCTCGCAGAAGACCTCGATCGCGCTGATGTCGATCTTGTTGGCGCTGCCCTCGAACTTGTACTTCCTGGTCTTGCCACGCGCGTCCTTGAACTCGAACATCAAGGCGATATCGCTCGGCACGATGAAGTCGATGCTCTTGAAGATAACGAACAGTTCCGGGGCCATGAACTCGGCTTCTCTGAGCGCGATTTCAGCGACCGTTTTGACGAGGCTTTTGACATTGTCGAAGAAGAAGCCGAGCGCGCCCTTCAGCTCCGGGGGAATCTTGGCTTCGATCTCGGATATCTTCTGCTCCAGCAGATTGGCGGGAACCTTGGTGACCTTCAGCTTCGCGTCGATCAGCTGACGGCACAGGATCACCTTGTCTTCCGGGACGACGGTGTGGCGGATCGACATCGACAGCAGTACCGCGCGGAACTGCGCCGACTTGTCTTCCAGCATCTTGGGCGGGATCTTATGAATGAGCGTTCCGAGGCGCCCGCGCTCATCAGCGTCGCCCTCGGCGATCGGAAAGACTTCCATCGTGACGTCGCGGGCAAGTTTCCCCGCTGATTTCTGGGAGTCGAAGGTGGCCTTGACGTAATTTCCGATAGCCTGGGCGCGGCCGGCGGAGAGGATCAGGTTCTTGTCGGCCGTGCCAGTCGCACTCGCCTTGCCGACGGGGCGAAGGTTTGCGCGCTTGTCCTGGAAACCGAGATTTTCGATCTGCTGGATGTAGTAGGGAACAAGAAAATTCTCGATGAATCCAGTGTGCTCGCGATGAAGGTTGGTCTTGCCCACCTCGAAGTTCATGAAGAGCACGGCCTCGTCATTGGACGAGATATAGGCGGTTTCCATTGCCGGCGGCGGCTTGACGCCCTTGGGGATGACGACACCACCCATTACTCGCCTCCATCGTCCATGTGGGATCGAGACCCGCAGCCGGCGATTGCCGGGCTACGGGGCGAGTGAACATCGCGGCATTGCTACCGGCGTCCCCAATCTGGATGAGGCGGAGAAAAAGCTTCGCCGTGCGGGTGAGGCATCTTCAGGAATCGTTGCCGGGCGCGAAGAAGCAGAGCAACTCGCCGGAATCGTCGATGCAGAGATGCCAGCGGCCATCCGGCGATTGCTTGGCCTTGTCCTTCGGGATCTCGAGCCTGAGCGGCTGCTTGCGTTCGCTGGACCACATCGGATGCTTGCCGGGCGCGATCGTGACGACGAAGCCGCCGGTGATTTCCCGCACGGCTTCCGCCTCGATCTGGGCGCAGTCGGAATCGAGGCAGCAATAGAACGGGTAATCCCAGCCGCTCGGAGCCTGATGGGCGAGCGCAACCGGCGCTCCCCCGATCAGGACGGCCGCGATCATCGAGGCAACAACACGCATCGGCCAGCCCTCGGCAGGAAAGCTGCGACCGGAAGGCGGCGAATGCGTGGCGGAGGCCCTGGACGCCTGAACGGAACGGGTTAGGCGCCCGATCCGTCGCCGTAGCGCTGCTCCATCTCCGCGCGCATGGCATCCGCATCGAGCAGCCGCGAGCCGGCCAGCCTGACCGACCGGACCTTCCCGCCTTGACGTTCCAGCGTGACTGTCTCGCCGGGGCTGTGGAAGCCGGAGGCACGGACGATGCGGCCGGTGTCGGGCGCTTCGATGGCGATTTCGGCGGCATCGAGGAAGGGCGTCAGCAAGGCCGGGGCGGCGCAGAGCACGCGATCGGCGACGGGAACGAGATCGGTCGCGCCCCAGAGCGTCCACCAGCGCCCGGCCCAGTCGCGCGTCCCGGCAGAGGGGCCGCCACGCTCGGCGAAGACCTTCAGGATATGGGCGACGCCGTCGAGCCAGGGATGGGCGAGGCCGTCGATCGCATTGGTCAGGACGGAGATCGTCAGGCCCTGCTTCGGGACGATGGCGGTGCGGGTGATGAAGCCCTGGAAGCCGCCGGAATGGCCGACCCAGCGCCAATCGCCTTCGCCACCGGAAATCGTGCCGAGGCCGTAATGGCGGCCGAGGCTGGATTCGTCGTCCGGCCAGAGCCGGCGCGTCATCTCGCGGCGGCTTTTGGCCGAGAGGATGCTGCGCTCGGCATGGGGCGAGAGCTGCGCGAAATAGCGGGCGAGATCGGCGGCGGTCCCGACGAAGCCGGTGGCGGACGCCATGGCATGGCAGTGATTATCGGCCGGGATGATTGCGCGCCGGCCGAGCAATTGTTTGCCGGTATGGCCCTTCGCCATCGGCCGCTGGCCCCAGAATTCGATATCGGCCGCGGTTTCGGCGAGGCCGACCTTGGCGACGACCTCATCGGTGATCCATGTGTTGTAGCTCTGGCCGGTCACGGCCTCGATTACGAGGCCGAGCAGGGCAAAGCCGTGGTTCGAGTACTTGAAGCGCTGCGAGCTGGGGAGGACCGGCGGCTTCGCGAGATCGGCGAGCAGTTCCGCCTTGCTGCAAAAGGGCTTGCGGTCGAGGAACTGGCCGGCATCGGGGCCGTCGCGCGTCAGGCCGGCGCTGTTGGAGAGCACCTGGCCGACAGTGACCTTGGCGATTTCGGGGTGCAAGCCCTCGATCAGGCTGCCGACCTCGTCATCGAGCCGCAGGCGGCCCTCGTCGACGAGGCGCAGGATGCCGGCCGAGGTGAAGCTCTTGGAATGCGAGGCGATGCGGAAGCCGTGGCGCGGCGTCAAGGCTTCGCCGGTGGCGAGGTTCGCGCTGCCGAAGGCGGCCTCCAGAACGACCTTGTCGCCATCGGCGATCGCCACGGCGCAGCCCGGCTGGTCATGGAAGCGGCGCTGGAAATCGAGCCAGGACGCGACATAGTCGAGGGCGGGAGCAAGCCACGGCTTCATGATCTCAGGTCCGTCACGGTTCCAGAAGACCATGAGCATGGCACGATTCCGCCGGTCGCCGACAACCACCGGATGGATGAGGCCTGCCATGTCCGCAGCGGCTGCTTTCGCTTGCCCTTCGTGGCCTGCCGTGGCATCGCTCCCGGCCAATTCGAAAGGACCCAGGACCGTGGACAAGACAGAACTCGCCAAGCTGGAAGGCTTTCTGCGCCGTACCTTCAACAACCACGCGATCAGCGTGCGCGCCCGGATGAAGAAGAACGACTCGGCCGAGGTTTATCTGGGCGAGGAGTACATCGGCATCATCCACGTCGATGACGAGGACGGTGACCGCTCCTTCAACTTCACCATGGCGATCCTCGACGTCGATCTCGAGGACTGAGGTCGCCAAAGCCGCCATGCTCGGGCTTGACCCGAGCATCTCGTGAAAAGAGGTTCCGGCCCTCTTCCTGCCTGAGCTTCTCGGGTCTGCGCTCCGCTTCGCCCGGGAATGACGTTCAGCCCTGCCGGATCAGCCCATCGAGCGTCCGCCTGACGCCGCCGAGCATCACGGCCCAGTCGGCGATGATGGCGCGGGGGAAGCGGATGTTCACGTCCATGCCGCGATGCTGGAAGGTGATGCGGCAGGGTTCATCGAGGCCGGAGCCGGTTTCGACCGGGCAGCGCGCGGCAAAGCCCTTGCCGTCGGGGACGGAGACGTAGAACTCGTCGTTCTCGAAGGGCGAGCCCTTGCGGAAGCCGCGCACCACGAGGCCGCCCGGATTCGACCAGACGGTCGGCGTCAGGAAGCGGGCATAGGTCGCGAGCTGCCGGGCCGGTTCGTTGACCCGGTCGGGTGGGCTCAAGGTGACCAGAAGCCGTTTGCGGTTTTCCGGTACGGCCGGGCCGAGGCTCGGCCAGTCCAGGCGCAGGCGGACCATGCCGACGAGCCGGCTCGTATCGCCATCATCATCGATACCGGTGAGGTCCTTCGGGATCATCAGGGCGACGTCGCCGACGCGGGCCGGTTGCGGGCCGGTCGTGGGATCCTCGCGGCGATGGGTCAGATAGACCGCAAGGGCGGTCGCCAGCACGCCAGCCGTCAGGATCAGCAGCATCGCCTTCAGAAGAGCGCCATCCGCGCGCGGGAGCGGGGCGGCCTGCTGCTGCAGGCGCATGCGCACCATCGAGGTGATATGCGCGGCCTGGTGGCCGGGCCGGTGATAGGGCAGCGATGCGGTCATTCCGGTGCCTTGTGATCAACTGGCACCACTGAATCACCGACGGCTTAATGCGACGTAAACCATAACCGCGCCGGTACGGTTAACCATCGGTAAACTCCGTCCTTCACAGTTCGTAAACCATGCGGCAGGCTCGGGCGTCGTTCCGTCGAGAGTCTGCGTCCGTGGCCATCCAGCCTTCCGCCATCGAGGCGCTCCAGTCCCTGTTCCTCGGCTTTGCCTTCGCCGGGTTGCTGGCGAGCGCGTTCGAGCTGTTCACGGCGCGGCGGGCCGATTTCAAGCTTCTGCAGGCCGGCGGACTTGCCGCTGTCGCCAGCGTGCCGGTGGTGGTCTTTTCCGCGCCCTTCCTGATCCTGCGCAACACGATGCATGGCCGGCAGGGCGCCGGGCGGCCGTTCTCCTTCGTCATGCTCGCGAGCATGACCGCGGCAATCTGGAGCCTGGTCTCGGGCCGCGTCGTACTCGACCTGCTGCATCTGCTCGGCGCTTGACGGCAGGCGCTGCCGGCCTGCAATCCTGAGGGCTCGAACCGTCAGGACAAGCCGATGCCCCTTTATGCGCTCGATGGAACAAGGCCGGAAACCGCGAAGGCGGGGGACTGGTGGCTCGCGCCCGATGCGCATGTGATCGGCCGGGTCCGATTGGCGGCCGGGGTCGGGATCTGGTTCGGCGCGGTGCTGCGTGGCGACAACGAGTGGATCACGATCGGCGAGGGCAGCAATCTTCAGGAAGGCTGCGTGCTCCATACCGACATGGGCTTTCCGCTGACGGTCGGCGCGAATTGCACGATCGGCCATCGTGCCATCCTGCATGGCTGCACGATCGGCGAGAACAGCCTGGTCGGCATGGGCGCGACCGTTCTCAACGGCGCCAAGATCGGCCGCAACAGCCTCGTCGGCGCCAATGCGCTGGTGACGGAGGGCAAGGAATTCCCTGATAACTCGCTGATCGTCGGCTCGCCGGCGCGAGCGGTGCGGACGCTCGACGAGAAGGCGGCGGAGGGGATCACGGCTTCGGCGCGCGCCTATGTCCAGCGCTGGCGGCAGTTCGCTGCCGGGCTCGAACGGCTGGATTGAACCGTAAAAGAAGCGGGCCGGCTTTCCACGGAGGAAAGCCGGCCCCTGGCGAAACCCGATCCTTGGGGACGGGTGGGTGGGGACGTGACCGAGCCTCGCCGTCGTCGTTACCGCAGCCCGAACAGGGCAGCGGCAATCTTCATCAACGCTGCACCGAGGCGACCGTCGGGGTCTGCGCGCCGCCGAGCGAGGTCCAGCCCGTGCGGTACTGGGACTCGCGCTTGACGTAGACGTAGCCGGTCTGGCTCCAGGGCAGGATGGCATTGCGCTTGTTGTCGAGGACGAAGTCGCCGCGATCGGTGCGGATCATCAGCACGGCATGGCCGGCATTCTCCTCGTCGATCACGACGGTGACCAGCATGGCGCGGCGCGGCAGGCCGGCCTCGGCGAGGCGTTTGCGCTTCAGGAGGACATAGTCCTCGCAATCGCCCTTGCCGTCCGTCGGGATATCCCAGCGGTCGACGACGCCCCAGTGATCCTGGTCGGTGATCGCCTCGATTTCGCGATTGGCATTGTTGTTGACCGCGACGATCGTCTTCCAGATCTTCGAATTCAGCTCGATCCGCTCGGCCTCGCGGGTGTCGACGCGGCATTCGGACGGCGTGCGCTTGCAGAAATCCGTCCAGGCGTAGGGCGCACGGGCGTCGCCCGAGGCTTCGGCCGGGAGGCTCGCGACAGGAATGCCGGCGGAGCCTTGGGCCCGAGCCATGTCTGCGCCGGTCATCATGACCATGGCGGCAAGAGCAGTACCAATCAGATTGCGGTGGAGTGAGAGCATGTCGTCCCCTTTCTGTCCCGGGGAGACGATGCGCGGCGGCGAATGGATTCGAGCTGAAATGGAAAGGTGCAATTTTATGTATTCGGCCCCTGCGGTGGCCAAGTAAAGATCAGCCTCAACCTTGTTCGAAGCCGAAAGTAACGATTTGCGTCGATCGTAAAACGGATCGTTAACCCTTAATTGTTCGTTGTGCTGAAAGAACTGATTAACCTACGCATTCGTTGCCGCGCCGGAGGGACCGAAAGGGCGGCTGCAGGTGTCCGAAACGCCATTGCCGCCGGATCGGTGGAACGTTGGCGGCCGATGCGCGATTGTTCCCGATCGAACCATGCGCGGAGGGCTGCGTCGCGATGAGTGCACTGACCATCTGGGCCTATGACTGGGTGCCCGAAGGGCCGCGCGGCTTCGTGCGCGACCTGAGGCTGCGCTGGGCCTGCGAGGAGGCGGGGCTCGCCTACGACGTCCGCACGATTCCGTTCGACGGACGCGAGACCAATCATCTCGCGCGCCAGCCCTTCGGCCAGATTCCGTTCCTGGACGATGGCGCGGTGAAGCTGTTCGAAAGCGGGGCGGGGCTGCTGCATCTGGCGCGGAAGAGCGAGGTGCTGATGCCGCTCGATCCGGTCGGGGAGGCGGAGGCGCTGCAATGGACACTGGCCGCGCTCAACTCGATCGAGATGGTCTCCGTGCCCTGGTGGTTCCTGACGGTCACCGGCGCTGCGGATAATCCGTTGACAGCGTGGATGGGCATGCGCCTGGGCCAGCTCGAACAGGTGCTGAGCGCGCGCGAATGGCTCGCAGCCGGCCGCTTCACCGTCGCGGATCTGCTGATGGCGGATGTGCTGCGGGTCGAGAAGGTTCGCGCCTTCGGCGACCGCCCGGCGAGCGAGGCCTATGTTGCACGCGTCACCGGCCGCCCGGCCTTCCGGAAGGCGCAGGCCGATCAGATCGCCTTGTTCAAGGCCGCCGACGCGAAGCGGCGTGCAGCGACGTGACGCGGAAGACGGCTTGAGCTCGCGATGCGGTCCTCAGAGCTCCAGGTTCTCGTCGAGCAGATCGGCCGAGAGCGGGAAGCGGAACTCGGCGGCATAGCCGCCGTCGAAGCGGCGGACGACGCGGGCGGGCGTCGTGCCCAAGCGAACCGGCGTGTTGATCGGCAGGTCGAGATCGCTGGAGAAGGCGGCGCCCGAGAGCGAGATGTCGATGATGCGGACGATATGCTCGGTGCCGTCATCCATCATCAGGACCGAACGCGGATTGCGCGGCACGATGCGCTCGTGGCGGCGATCCTCGGGCAGGCCGAGCTCTTCGCGATTGGCGAGCCAGGTCAATTGCGCCGTGAATTTCTCGCGCTTGCGGCTGGTCGCGGTGATGGTCATCGCGAAGCCTTCGGCCGTGGTGCGCACGCAGGCGCCCTCGATGCGGCCGAGATGCTCGAGATAGACGATGACGCGCTCGCCGGGCTTGGCCTTGGCTGGCGCCGCGAGATGGACCCCGCCAGGAGAAATGTCGATCGACTGGCAGGGGTATTCCATGCGGTTCGGCAGCATGTAGCGGCCCAACAACACCACTTTCATACGGTAGTGCCGCCTGCGCTCGGCAGGGAAAGCAGCCGCACGGGGCGTTTTGAGGGCGTTCAACATCAATAACCGACCTAGATTCCCCGATGATCCTAGGCGGGTTTCGGTTAACGTAACGTTCCGATCAGGCCCGCCCGCCCGGTAATACCACGAGACGGGGCGGTTCGGCACGGCGTGGCGCGACAGGTGGGCGTGCGGCTGCCGCGGGCCAGAGCATCCTGAGCGAGATCATCCGCATCGATTCGATGGTGTCGAGGCCGAGCCAGTCCGGCGACAGGGCAGGCGAGAGCGCGCCCAGAACGCGGGCATGGGTGCGGCCCCGGTAGCGCAGCGGCAGCAGCAGCAGCTCGAGATAGATCGGCGCGCCGGTCACCGACTTGCCGGAGAGGCCGGCGACCGCACCGGCGCTCTCGTCCATCACCGTCTGGACGAGGCGGCGCATGTCGCCCTGGGCTTCGACATCGGCCCAGAGCGCCGTGAAGGCCCGCCCGCGAAGCTCTTGGCCGATCAGGGCGCAGAGCCGCGTCCCGGCGAGCCGGAAGACCGGGCCGATCGGCTCGTTCTCCAGCACGAAGGTATCGGCAAGGGCATGCCGCAAGGCGCCCGGCTCGATCTCGCCGCGCTCAGGCGCGGCCCGGTCGCCGCGCAACCCGTCCCAATATTCGAAAACCAGACGTGTGCTCGCGTTCTTCATCCTGTGCCCATATCGCCCGTCTGTCTCTCCCTGGAGCGGCCCTGCGTCCGAAGACGACGCGGATCCGTGCGAAAGGAGGACGAATCAATCTCTAGGAAGACCGCTGACGCATTCGCCGTGCCGTCTTGCCACCCCGGGGTGAGTCGGGGGAGGCGGCAGGGCCGTTAGGGTTAATCAAGTGTTGAGATTGTGGATGATCGTTAAAATGCGCATGAATTGGCGCGAAATTCGCCGATGCGCGCAGCATCCGCAGCACGAGGTGGAGGGGGGCGTGAGCCAGCCGTCCGGCACGAACGGGCGGCCTCACAGCCGGCGGAAAAGGGGACGGCGCGAGCCGCTCCCCTTTTCGTTGAGTCGGGCCGGCCTTCCGCTTGCGCCGTGCCGGTGCTTCGGCAAGTGTGACGGCCGCATGGCTTCCCAATATTCTCCCCCGCCGGGGCGCGAGCCCGTCTTCAACCTGCCGTCGGTCGTCGTCTGGCTGCTGGCCGTCCTGGTCCTGATCCAGGCCGGCCGCTCGCTGCTGTCGGATTATGACGACTACGTGCTGATGTCCTGGCTCGCCTTCGTGCCGGCGCGGCTGACGCTGTGGCTCTCGCCGGGGCGGATCGACGATGTCGTCGGTGCGATGGCGCAGCTCACGAGCGGGCAGGACGTGGTCGAGCGCCTGCAACTCGTCAGGCTGCTGCTGGCCGATGGCGGGGTCCGGCTCTGGACCGTCCTGAGCTACGGCTTCCTGCACGGCTCCTGGCTGCATCTTGTTTCCAACGCGGTCTGGCTCGCCGCTTTCGGCAGCCCCGTCGCGCGGCGACTCGGGCCGGGGCGCTTCCTCAACCTGATGGCCCTGGCGACCATTGGCGGCGCGCTGCTGCACTGGTGGTCGCGCGATCTCGACGTTCTGCCGCTTGTCGGCGCGTCTGCCGGTATCTCGGGGGCGACGGCGGCCGCGATCCGCTTCGTCTTCGCGCCGGGCCTGCGCTTCGGAGAGCTGGGCGACGACGCGGTCGTCCGGGCGATCCCGGCCGAGCCATTCGGCCAGCTCTGGCGCAATTCCCGCGCCCTGCTGTTCATAGCGGTCTGGTTCGTGACGAACATCCTGTTCGGCGCCGGCCTCGTGCCGATCTTCGGCGAGGAGACCAGCATCGCCTGGGAGGCCCATATCGGGGGCTTCGTCGTCGGGCTGCTGCTGTTTCCGTTGCTGGACCGGGGACGGCAGTCGCGCTGAAAAGCGGCGCACGGCCTCCCGGCGGGCTCTTTAGAATCATTTTCGGGAACCTTGCCTGCGCCAAGGTCTTCGCCCACACTCTCCATCATTGCGAAGCACTTCCCGAGCCGGCCCGGCATGAAGAGTTTTGCCGGCCCTCGCGAAGTTCCAGCGAAACCGCGCGCCGGCAACGGCGCGCCTGCGAGGAGGGATGGTCCATGAATGTCGAGCAGTTGCTGAGCGGCAAGGGGCACGACGTGATCTCGGTGCAGCCGCATCGGACGCTGGCCGAGGCGATCCGGACCCTCAGCGAGAAGCGCATCGGCGCCGTCGTGGTCATGGGAGCGGACGGAGCGCTGGTGGGCATCCTGTCCGAGCGCGACATCATCCGGGCGCTCGGCGAACTGGGTCCGGGCGCTCTGGAGAGCGCGGTCTCGCGCTCGATGACCTCGAAGGTCGTGACCTGCCGGCCGCAGACCAGCGTCGACGAACTGATGGAGATCATGACGATGGGGCGCTTCCGCCACGTTCCGGTCGTGGAGAGCGGCCGTGTGACCGGCATCGTCTCGATCGGGGACGTGGTGAAGCACCGGGTCGCGGCGATCGAGGCCGAGAGCAAGGCGATGCGCGACTATATCGCGATGGCCTGACGGAGCGTGACGCTGCCGGGGAGCTTCAGCTCTCCGGCGCGATATGATTGGCGGCGACGAGGGTTGCGATATCGTCGAGTGCCCGCCGTGCCGCCTGCCGCCCGAGTTCGATCGTCTCTCCGGCGCGATGGAAGTCGAACAGGCCGATGCGGCCGAGCTTGGGGCCGATCATGATGTCGGGCGGATCGCCCGCCAGCCGCGAGCGCGAGATCCGGTCCTGCGTGATGTTGAAGGCGTCGATCATCACGCCGGCCAGGCCGGGGCGGTTTTCGGCCGGGCGGCCGACGATGTTGCGGACACGCTTGGCGGCGCCGCTGATGCCGTCATACCAGCGCGGCTCGGGCTCGACCCGCAGCTCCGGCACGAGCGGGTCGGGATCGGAACTCTGGTCCTGGATCGTCGTTCCGCGGCCGGTGAGGTCGCTGTTGAGGTTGACGCAGATCACCACATCGGCGCCTAGCGCGCGCGCTGCCGTGACCGGCACCGGATTGACCAGCGCGCCGTCCATCAGCCAGCGGCCGCCGAGCTTTACGGGATCGAAGATGCCGGGCAGGGCATAGGAGGCGGTCAGTGCCTCGACCAGCGGGCCACGGGTCAGCCAGATCTCATGGCCGAAGCCGAGTTCGGTCGCGACCGCGACGAAGCGATGGTCGAGGTCTTCGATCCGGAGGCCGTTGAGATGCTGTTCGAGCAGGCGCTTCAGGCGCCCGCCGGAGATCAGCCCGGCGCCGCCGATATGGAAATCCATCAGGCCGACGATGCGGCGCTTGGTCATGCTGGTGGCGAATTCGCTGAGCTCGGGCAGCTTGCCGGCTGCGAGACAGCCGCCGACCACGGCGCCGATCGAGGTTCCGGCAATGACATCGGGGGCGAAACCGGCCTCGATCAGCACTTCGAGCGCGCCGATATGGGCCCAGCCGCGCGCCGCGCCGCCGCCGAGCGCAAGGCCGATCTTCGGCCTGACCAGGCCCGGCTGTCCCTCGAACGGGCGCATATCGTTCATTGCGGCACCACCTCCGCCGAGACCAAAGGCTCGCCGCGCGACACCATCCCACCGCATGGACTTGTCCCTCCGTGGACGAAGAGGGTCTCAGAAGCCGATGAGCGAAAGATGAACGGCGAGCCTCCGGCGATTATCGCCTCTCTTTGACGGATCCGTGAAGGCATGCCGGCGGCATCGCCGATGTGCATCGGGTTCAGAGGCGGTCCGAGAACCGAGCCCTCATCCTGAGGAGGCCAGCAGGGCCGTCTCGAGGGATGTTCCAGGTGTTTCCGGAGCCTCCTGAAGCATCCTTCGAGACGCCGTTCCTGACGAAACGGCTCCTCAGGATGAGGGCTCGCGGAATCTCCAGGTGGGTTCTCCACTCCGTCAGTCGCAGAGGATGAGCGGTTTCTCCGCCTCGCCCCGCAGCGGCTGGACGCGGTAGAAGCAGGAGCAGCGCCCGGTATGGCAGCAGCCGCCGTCGCCGCCGACCTTCACCTTGATCCAGAGCGCATCCTGGTCGCAATCGATCCGCATCTCGACAATGGTCTGGATCTGGCCGGAGGTCGCGCCCTTGTGCCAGAGTTCCCGGCGCGAGCGCGACCAGTACCAGGCCTCGCCGGTCTCGATCGAGCGCTTGAGCGCTTCGGCATTCATATGGGCGACCATCAGCACCGCGCCGCTATCGGCCTCCGTCGCGACGACGGTGACGAGGCCGTTCGCGTCGAAGCGGGGGCTCAGCGCCGTACCCTCCTCGAGGGCATGCTTGTCGGGCGCGGCGGGGAAGAGGCTCATCTGGGCTCCGGGCAAAGGCAGTCACGCGCCTTGTAGGGGAACGACAAGGCGCGGCCAACCGGGGCCATCAAAGCCCCGGCGACTTCACCATCGTGAAGAAGCGGACCTGCTCGGCCGGATCGTTACGGAAGACGCCGCGATATTGCGTCGTCATCGTCGAGGAGCCCTGCTTCTGCACGCCGCGCATCGACATGCACATATGCTCGGCCTCGACGAGGATGGCGATCCCGCGCGGCTCCAGCACCTCCTCGATCACGTCGGCGATCTGGGCCGTCATGGTCTCCTGCGTCTGCAGGCGGCGGGCATAGACGTCGACGATGCGGGCGAGCTTCGACAGGCCGACAACGCCCTTCGAGGGGTAGTAGCCGATATGCGCCTTGCCGACGAAGGGCACCATGTGGTGCTCGCAATGCGAATAGAACGGGATGTCACGGACGAGGACCATGTCGCTGTAGCCCTCGACCTCCTCGAAGACGCGGTCGAGGATATGGTGCGGATCCTCGGCATAGCCCTTGTAGAATTCCTTGTAGGCCTTCGCGACGCGACGCGGCGTGTCGGTCAGGCCTTCGCGCGACGGATCGTCGCCCGCCCAGAGCAAGAGCGTGCGGACAGCGGCCTCGGCCTCTTCCTGCGTGGGCTTGCGGACCAGAAACTTGTCAGCGGAGGGGCCGATGGCCCCCTCGACGGACAAGGACTTAACCACAGGGATCATGTGGTGCCTCCCGTTGGGACGATGAAGCATCGCGAGCTGCCCCTCAAAGGCTGCAACTCCCGAGGCCGGAACGACAAGTCTGATACCTCGCGGCGGGAGAGGCATTCAGGCTCTCCCATCATACGACGATCGACCCTATATTGGATCTGCGTGCCGGTCATTCCAGACCGGCGAGAGATCGAACCATGCTGGACGACGTCTACAACAAGCGCATCCTCTCGCTTGCCGCCAACATCCCCCTGCTGCAGCGCCTGCCTTCGCCCGATGCCACGGCGCGCGCGCATTCGAAGCTATGCGGCTCGACCGTGACAGTCGATGTCACCATGGCAGGCGATGTCGTCACCGGCTTCGGCCACGAGGTGAAGGCCTGCGCGCTCGGGCAAGCCTCGTCCTCGATCATGGCGCGCCATGTCGTCGGCTCGACGGCGGCGGAATTGCGGGAGGTGCGCGAGCAGGCCCGCGCGATCCTGAAGGAGAATGCCGAGCCGCCCGCGGGCAAATGGGCCGATCTCGGCGTGCTCGTGCCGGTGCGCGACTTCAAGGCGCGGCACGCCTCGACGATGCTGACCTTCGATGCGGTTGTCGATGCGATCGACCAGATCGAGGCCAAGCGACGCGAGGCCGCGGCTTAGAGCATCGGACTGAATATCGTATTCAGTCCGATGCTCTAGCTCTTTGATTTCGCATCGGCTTTTCCCGAAAACCGCGTTCCGCTTTTCGGGCCGATGCTCTAGCGACGCGTCACTTCACGCCGAAGGCGGTGCGGATTTCCGGTATGGTTTCGTCGTAGCGCACCTTGAAGGCCCGGTCCGCGAGCAGGGCCTTGGCAACGGCGCGGCCGACCTTGTCGCCTGCGACAAGGTCGCTCGGATAATGGAAGCCGCAGATCAGCCGGCTTTCGCCATAGCTCTTCACCCGCTCTTCCAGCTTGTCGGACAATTCGGGCGCTGCGGTCTTCAGCAATTCGGCATAGAGTGCCGCGGTCGCTGCGTGTCCGGAGGGGAAGGAGGTGCCTTCCGGGCGGGCGCCGGGGCAGGGCTTGACGCGGACCTTCGCCCAGAGCTGGAACGGGCGCTGGCGGCTGGTCAGGCGATGGACGCTCTTCAGGAGGATGCCGAGCTCGACCTGCGCCTCGCGAAACAGCAGCCGGACCTCGCGATGAGTGCCGTCGACATAGCCCGTGTCCATGCCATTCAGGAAGTTCACCAGCGCGAGGCGCTGGTCGGCGATGGCGGCCTTCTCGCGCTCGGGCGTGCGGCTTGCACTGATCTGCTGCACCTGCTCGAACTCGGCCTTGCCCTCGGGGCTGTTCTGCGCCGGCGGCAGGCCGATGATCTTGGCGATGTCGAGCTTGGCGCCGTCGAGCCAGAGCAGGTAAGGCCGTTGCTGGGCCGAGGCCGGCATGGCGAGGCCGAGACCAAGGGCCAGCCCGGCGCCGAGCAGGGCTTTGCGAACGAGGGCTTGGCGAAAGCGAGCGGCGCGCATCATGTGTCCGGTATCGAGCAAGGGAAGCGGTTCTGATTGTGGCTGAACGAAACGAAGCAGACGATCTATTCCAGCGTCTCTTTGTTAAGCAAAGATGTTCGCTGCTGCGAAGCGTGGCGTTTTTCCCCAGAAAGGCCGCACATTTCGCCATTCGCGGCTATCAACTGAGCCTGTCCATGCTGGTCGGGCGGCATTGCCGGCACTGGCCGAGCTGCTCGGCCTATACCGACGAGGCGATCCTGCGCTACGGGCTGTGGCGCGGCGGCTGGGTCGGGTTTGCCCGTATCTGCCGCTGCAACCCATGGGGCACGAGCGGCGTCGACATCGTCTGCGAGGCATTGCCGCCCGCGGCGAGGTGGTATAGGCCGTGGTCCTATGGCCGCTGGCGCGGAACAAACGTGCCGGCGGCTTTCGATTCCGACGCCGAACCGGCCACGGGCGGCGGAACGCAATCCTCACATTCGTAGCCGGCCTAGTCTTACGGGGCTTGTATCCCCGAGTGAGCAGGATAGCGATCCATGACGATCTCCCTGACATTTCCCGATGGCGCCAAGCGCGAATTCCCCTCCGGCATCACCGGGGCTGAACTTGCCAAGGGCATCTCTCCCTCCCTGCTGAAGCGCACCGTCGCGATGGCGCTCGACGGCACCGTCGTCGACCTCGCCGACCCGATCACTGCCGACGCGAAGATCGAGTTCCTGAACCGGGAAGACCCGCGTTCGCTCGAACTGATCCGGCATGACACCGCCCACGTCCTCGCCGAGGCCGTGCAGGAGCTATTTCCCGGCACGCAGGTGACGATCGGCCCGGTGATCGAGAACGGGTTCTTCTACGATTTCGCCCGCAACGAGCCCTTCACGCCGGAGGACTTCCCGGCGATCGAGAAGAAGATGCGCGAGATCATCGCGCGCGACAAACCCTTCACCAAGGACGTCTGGAGCCGCGACAAGGCCAAGGATTTCTTCGCCAAGAAGGGCGAGGCCTACAAGGTCGAGCTGGTCGATGCGATTCCCGCCGACCAGACTTTGAAGATGTATGCGCAGGGCGACTGGATCGATCTCTGCCGCGGCCCGCACATGACCTCGGTCGGCAAGGTCGGCAACGCCTTCAAGCTGATGAAGACGGCCGGCGCCTATTGGCGCGGCAACTCCGACAACGCGATGCTGACCCGCATCTACGGCACGGCCTTCGCAAAGCAGGAAGAGCTCGACGCCTATCTCAAGCAGCTCGAGGAGGCGGAGAAGCGCGACCACCGCAAGCTCGGCCGGGAGATGGACCTGTTCCATTTCCAGGAGGAGGGACCGGGCGTCGTGTTCTGGCACTCCAAGGGCTGGCGGCTGTTCCAGGAGATCATCGCCTATATGCGCCGGCGCCTCGCCGCCGACTACGAGGAGGTGAATGCGCCGCAGATCCTCGACAAGTCGCTCTGGGAGACCTCGGGCCACTGGGGTTGGTACCAGGACAACATGTTCGCGGTGAAGTCGGCTGCGGCGTTCGAGAACCCCGCCGATGCCGAGCGCGACCATCGCGTCTTCGCGCTGAAGCCGATGAACTGCCCGGGCCATGTGCAGATCTTCAAGCACGGGCTGAAGAGCTATCGCGATCTGCCGATCCGGCTTGCTGAATTCGGCAACGTCCATCGCTACGAGCCCTCGGGCGCGCTGCACGGGCTGATGCGCGTGCGCGGCTTCACGCAGGACGACGCGCATATCTTCTGCACGGAGGAGCAGCTCGCGGCCGAGTGCCTGAAGATCAACGACCTGATCCTGTCGGTCTACGAAGATTTCGGCTTCACCGACGACCTCGTCATCAAGCTCTCGACGCGGCCCGAGAAGCGTGTCGGTTCTGACGCGGTCTGGGACCATGCCGAGCAGGTCATGACCAGCGTGCTGGAGAAGATCGCGGCCCAATCCGGCAACCGGATCAAGACCGAGATCAATCCGGGCGAGGGCGCCTTCTACGGGCCGAAATTCGAGTATGTCCTGCGCGACGCCATCGGCCGCGACTGGCAATGCGGCACGACGCAGGTGGACTTCAACCTGCCGGAGCGTTTCGGCGCCTTCTATATCGGCGCCGATGGCGAGAAGAAGCAGCCGGTGATGGTCCACCGCGCGATCTGCGGCTCGCTGGAGCGTTTCACCGGCATCCTGATCGAGCACCATGCCGGGCATTTCCCGCTCTGGCTGGCGCCCGAGCAGATCGTGGTCTGCCCGATCACCTCGGAGGCCGATGCCTATGCCGAGGAGGTGACGATGGCCCTGATGGGTGCCGGCCTGCGCGCCCGCGCCGACCTGCGCAACGAGAAGATCTCGTACAAGGTGCGCGAGCATTCGCTGGCCAAGGTCCCGGTCATCCTCGCCGTCGGCAAGCGCGAAGCCGAGGAGAAGACCGTGACGGTCCGCCGCCTCGGCAGCCAGGCGCAGACGGTGATGACGCTGTCGGAGGCGGTCGCGGCGCTGAGCGACGAGGCGCTGGCGCCGGATCTGGCGCGCAAGAAGGCCGTGAAGGCGGGCTGATCTCGTCCGCAACAATCGTCATTCCGGGGCGCGCCAAAGGCGCGAGCCCGGAACCCACGACCGGGCGAGCCGCTCGTAACAGAGCGTTGGATGTTTCACCCAGTCGTGGGTTCCGGGTTCTTCACTGCGCGAAGCCCCGGAATGACAACGCTGTTTGAGCTCCCCTAGCGAATCCCAGGCCCGTCGTGGCAGATTGCCGGCGATGCTGACCGGTTCCTATCGCAAACGGCTCGAAGCCGATCTTCCCCGCTGGGTCACTGAGGGCTGGCTCAGTGCCGAGAATGCCGGCGCGATCCGGCGTTCGGTCGCGCGCGAGCAGGGCGGCATCCGCCTGCCGGCCGTGCTCGGCCTGCTCGGCGGCCTCTTGATCGCGGCGAGCGTCGCGGCCTTCGTCGCGGCCGGCTGGGAGGATATCCCGCGCCTCGTCAAGCTCGGCATGATCCTCACGGCCATCGTCATCTGCATCGCCTATGCCTTCCGGCTGGAGCGGCAGGGCTCGCCGCGCGGCGCTGATGCAGCCGTGACCTGCGGCGTGCTGATCTTTGGCGCAGGGCTCGCACTGGTCGGCCAGATGTACCATCTGCCGGCGGATTGGCCGGGCGGGGCTTTGCTGGTTGCGCTCGGCGGCCTGATCGCCGCCTTCCTGATGCGCTCGAACGGCGCGCTGGCGATTGCGCTGATCGCGATCTGCGCCTGGAGCGGCGGGCGCTGGGAGGAAGCGCGCAGCGGCGCCCATCTGGGCTTCTTCATCCTCTATCTGCCGGCCGTGTGGCTCTCGCTGTCGCGCGACAACCGGCTGGTGCATCACCTCGTCGTGCTGGCGGCCGCGGCCTGGCTCGCGATGGCGCCGGGCTACGGGCTGTTCGACCGCTTCGACTACGGGCTCCTGGCCTATGGGCTGGCGCTCGCCGTGTTCTATGTGGCGCTGGGCGCGCTGGCGCTCGACCGGAGCCTGCCGCCGGTGCTGACCGCTTGCCTGCCCTGGGGGCTGCTCGGGCTGGTGCTGGTGCTGAACACGGAATTGATCCGCATCCTCGACCGTGACGAGGCGCGGGCAGGCCACGCCTTCCGCTTCGTCTTCATGGCCTATGCCGTCGCCATTCCCGTGGTCGCCTGTCTGGCAGGCCTCGCGCGAGAGCGGCGCTTCGCCTGGCCCCTGGCGGCCGGGCTCGCCTTTGCGCTGCTGGTGCCGGCCGTGTTCTGGACCGGCATCGTCACCGCAATGGCCGGCAAGATCATCGTCGCGAGCCTCGTGCTGCTGGCCGCGACGGCGTTGGTCGCCGGAGGCGCGGTCGGAGGGATCAGGCGGTTGGTGCTGGCCGGCTCGGTGCTGTTCGGCGTCGCGATCCTCATTCTGCTCTGGCAGACGATCGGCACATTGCTCGACCAGTCGCTGTTCTTCCTCGTCGCGGGCGCGGCCCTGCTGGCGATCGCCTCCGGTGCGCGGCGGCTCTTCGCCCGTCTCAACCCGCCTGAGAAGGAAGCCGCCTGATGCGCGCGCTTTCGGCCGATAGCCTTGTCGCCAAGGTCCCGCTGGTCTGGCGTGCGCTGGCAACCGCGCTGCTGCTCGGGCTCGTCCTGCTCGCGTTGGTCGAGCAGCGAGCGCGCATCCTGCGCGGCGGCACCGAGATCCGGCTGCGGAGCGTGCCGGTCGATCCGCGCGATCTCTTCCGCGGCGATTATGTCATCCTCTCCTATCCGATCAGCACGGTGGAGACCGGTGCGGCCGGCAAGACCGAGTTCGAGCGTGGCGAGCAGGTCTATGTCAGCCTCGGCCGCGACGAGCAGGGCTTTGCCAAAGCGGTCGGTGTCACGCGCGACAGGCCAAAGGCCGGCGACGGCACTGTGGTGATCGCTGGTCGCGTCACCGCGACCTCGACCTGCGCCACTAATGCGGACGGCGTTTTTGATTGCAGTGGCCAGCGCAACCGCCTGCGCATCGCCTATGGGCTGGAGAGCTATTTCGTGCCGCAGGGCGAGGGCAAGGCGATCGAGACCACCGACAAGGCTCGGATCGAGGTCGTGGCCGCTGTCTCGTCATCCGGTGAGGCTGCGATCAAGCGCCTGCTGATCGACGGCAAGCCGGTCTACGCCGAGCCGCCGTATTGAGGCGCAGCAGCCGTTCGCGCTGCCTCGATACGATCTCTTGAAAGCGCAAGTCATCCCGGGCGCAGTGAAGCGGAGATCCGGGATTCATGCCTGAATCTTCATCGGAAGCGCTCCGGCCTGGATCCCGGGTCAAGCCCGGGATGACCCGCGTATTGTCCTTGAACGTAGCTTCCGATGAGACGCTCGGCATCACATTGCCGTGTCGGTGCTCTTTCGTCTCAACCCCGCCGCAAAGCCGCTGATGATCCGCCACACGCGCTTGTGACAACACGCCGCGTGACGCGAATCCTCAGGAGTTATATGAACGGCAGATGAACGGGTTCGACAACGAACATTCATCTTGAGAGTGGCGAGCCGGGAACATGCATCGGCCGCCGGCGTTTCGATCCTGATTTTCCGGCCTGCTGAAGGACTACAGTCCCGTGTCCTCCCTCTCTTCCTTCAGGCGCTTCCTGCTTCTCGGCCGACCGGCCGTGGACGCGGTGCTGGCCGCGCCGGGGCGGGATGCACGGATCGATGTGATCCGCGGGCTCGCCCTGCTGATCATCTTCATCAACCACATGCCGGGGAACGTGGTCTCGGCCTATATGCCGCATAATTTCGGCTTCTCGGACGCGGCCGACATTTTCGTCCTGCTGGCAGGCGTCTCTGCGACGCTGGCCTATGGCGGGCTGATCGAGCAGCGCGGCTTCGCGATCGCAGGGCTGAAGCTCGGAGCGCGGCTGTGGACGCTCTACATCGCCCATCTCGCCGTGTTCATCATCGTCTGCGGCGTCGTCGCCACGGCGGTGACGCGGACGCAGAACCCGCTCTATATCGAGGCGATCAACATCCAGCCCTTCTTCCGCGACACGGTCGAGGCGCTGATCGGCGCGCTAACGCTGACCTACCAGCCGTCCTATCTCGATATCCTGCCGCTCTATATCGTGCTGCTGGCGCTGTTCCCCGTGATCTACTACGCGGTGCGCCTGAGCCCGCTGCTGACGCTGGTCTGCTCGCTGGCGATCTGGCAGATGGCGCTGGCCTTCGAGCTCAACCTGCCCAACGGCAGCGCCGGCGTCTGGTTCTTCAATCCTTTTGCCTGGCAGGTCGTGTTCACGCTCGGCATCATCATCGGGCGAGCGGCGCAGCTCGGTATCCGCGCGCCGCGCCTGGTCTGGCTCGATGTCGCGGCGGTCGCCTTCATCGTCTTCGCCTGGGTGGTGAAAACGTCGAGCGGCAATCCGATCGGAATCGCGGCGTTGAACGACTGGTTCGATTCCGTGCAGCTCGGCTCGGACAAGACCAATCTCGCCTGGACGCGCATCCTGCATATCGGCGCGCTGGCCTGGCTGGCGATCCGCTGGCTGCCGGCGGGAACCGCTATGGCCAAGGCCGCGCCTGGCCGGATGCTCGCCAGTGCGGGGCAGAATTCGCTGCATGTCTTCTGCGCGGGTGTCGTGCTCTCGATCATCGGGCAGATCGTGCTGGCGGAAACATCCTTCGATCTGGGCGTTCAGTTGCTGATATGCGCTGGTGGCGCTACAATTCTGACAGGGTTAGGGATTTTCCTGTCGTGGTACCGTTCGATCACGAAACGCGGCGCAAGCGCCGAGTCTGCCCCGGTCCGTGGCGCACAGCCATCGCGGCTTTCCTTCTCCTCGCGCTGAATTCGGGAGCGAGCGCGGCGCCGCTGCCGCCGCCGCTCGATATCCGCTGCCGGGCGGAGGCGGCGAAAGCCGCCTTCCAGCCGAGCCTGCCGGCAGCACGCAAGGCGCTCCAGGAGACCGGCCGCCTGACCATCGTGGCGCTGGGCTCCTCGGCGACAGCGGGTTCAGGCGCCAGCGCCGACGACAAGAGCTACCCCTCCGTGTTGCAGTCCGAACTGCGCCGGCGCCTGCCCGGCGCCGAGGTCCGGGTCGTCAACAAGGGCGTCGGCGGCCAGTCGGCCTATGACATGCTGCTGCGGATGCAGACCGACGTCATCGACGAGAAGCCGGCGATCGTGATCTGGCAGACCGTGATCAACGATGCCATCCGCGATATCGGCGAGGACAAGCTCGGCAAGATCCTGCGCAAGGGCGTGGGCAAGGCTCGCGCGGCCGGGGTCGAGATGATTCTGATGGACCTGCCCTGGCTGCCGCGTGAGGGCCGCTATCCGCATTACGACGATTACCGCGCCGTGCTGACGAAGACGGCGCAGGACCAGGGCATCTCGCTGTTCCCGCGCTATGCGATGATGAAGGGCTGGTCGAATTCGCGCCAGTTCACGCCGGAGGAACTCGTCGGCATGGATGGCCTGCATCTGGTCGATGCCGGCTATCGCTGCCTGGCGCTGCGGTTGGCCGACGGGATCGTTGCCGGCATCGGCCCGGTCAAGATCGACGCTGCCGGGGGCGTGAAGCCGACGAACTGAGGGGCGAGCCGTCATTCTCGGACGGAGCGCAGCGGAGACCCGAGAATCTCAGGACGAGAAGGAACTGGTTTCCGAGATGCCCGGGTCAGGCCCGGGCATGACGAGGTGACTTACTTCGCGAGCACCTCGATATCGCGGTCGCTGCCCGACTCGACCTTGAAGTCGCGGGAATAGACCTGCCCCTCCTGCCGGGCGATCAGGACATAGTCGCCTTCCGCCAGGATGACCTGCGGGAAGGCGCCGATCGCCTCGCGGATGACGTCGCCGCCCGGAGTCAGCACGCTGAAGGCGGTGCCGGCGAAGGCTTCGCCGCCCGCACTGGCGACGAGCTTCAATGTGACCTTGGCGGCGCGGTGATGCAGCGTCGCATCGGTGACCTTGCCGGTCTCGACCTTCACGTCGGCACGCTGGATCGCGTTGGAATCGCCGTAGGTCGAGACGACGTGATAGGTGCCCTCGGGCAGGCGGATGACTTCGCCGGCCTTGGCGCCGCTGGTGATGAGCCGGCCTTCCGAGTTGCCCTGCAGCGGCACGAAGACCGAGAAGGAGAGCAGCGGAGCCGGGATCGGCGCATCGCCGATCGAGCCGGCCAATGACAGCGCTCCGGCGCTGATCTGGACCTGATCGCGCAGGCCCTGCTGGCCGAGGCTGACCCGCCTGGTGCCGCTGGCGAACCCGTAGCCGGCATGGATGACGTAGTTGCCGGGCGGCAGCGAGAAGGCCGGCTCCGGCTCGGAGGAGCGCGCGACGATCCGCGACGAGGCGCCGTCGCTGCCTTCGCTGAGAACGCGCCAGTTCAGCCCGGAGCGGATCGGCTTGCGGTCGGCGGCGAACTGGGCGGAGACGGACAGGCGTGCCAACCCGTTCGGCGCGACAGGCTGGCCCTGCAGGGGCGCGGGAGGCGGCGTGTCGGCGCCAGGGCCGGGATCGACAGCCTGGGCACCGGCGAAGGTCGGCGCGAGCAGGACGGCCACGGCGACCGCGGCTCCGGCAAGGCGGCGAGCTTTAAAGCCCTCCAATTCAAGCATGCTTTTCGTCCTCGGCGGCTCTGCGGCGATGTATGAGCAGCTCCGCTTGTCCTCATCATGGCGAAGGAATAGGTCAATTCCCAAGCCATAGTCAGGATGTTTCATGACCGATACGCTCTCTCTGCTCAAGCTGCGTCGCTCCGTGCCGCCGCAGTTCCTCACCGCGCCCGGCCCTGATGGCGCCCAGCTCGACGAATTGCTCGCGATCTCCGCGCGCGTGCCGGACCATGGCAAGCTCGCGCCTTGGCGCTTCATCGTCTTCAAGGGCGCGGCCCGCGAGGAGGCGGCGGAGATCGTCGCGCGCGTCTTCCGCGAGAAGAACCCGCAGGCGAGCGAGGATCAGGTTGAATTCGAGCGCAAGCGCTTGCTGCATGCGCCGGTGATCGTCGGTGTGGTCTCGCGGGCGCGCCAGCACGCCAAGATCCCGCTCTGGGAGCAGGAGTTGTCGGCCGGCGCGGTCTGCATGAACATGCTCGTCGCCGCCTATGCCATGGGCTATGCCGGCTCGTGGCTGACCAACTGGTTCTCCTTCGACCGCTCGGTGCTGAATGCGTTCGGGCTGGCCGAGGACGAGCGGATGGCCGGCTTCGTGCACCTGGGCACACCGACCGCGCCGATCACCGATCGCGACCGGCCGGTGATGGCGGATATCGTCAGCTATTACGGGGCCTGATCCGATGATCTATTCGGCCACGCAAGAGGATCTCGGCTTTTCGCATGATCCGTTCAAGGCGATCGTCGCGCCGCGGCCGATCGGCTGGATCACGGCGCTGAGCGCCAAGGGCGAGGTCAATCTCTCGCCCTACAGCTTCTTCAACGCGATCTCGTCGCGGCCGAACATCGTGATGTTCTCCTCGGAGAACAAGAAAGACGCCGTCGCCTTCGTCGAGGAGACCGGCGAGTTCACCTGCTCGCTGGTGACCAAGGCGCTGGCGCATCCGATGAACCTGACCTCGGCGCCATTGCCGCGCGGCGAGAGCGAGTATCCGCATGCGGGGCTGGAAATGGCGCCGTCGCGCTTCGTCAAGCCGCCGCGCGTCGCCGGCACGCCGGCCGCGCTCGAATGCAAGCTGCTCTCGATCCAGCAATTGCAGGATATCGATGGCAACGCGGTGCCGCGTTGGATGGTGCTGGGGCAGGTCGTCGGCATCTTCATCGACGATGCCTTTGTCAAGGACGGGCGTTTCGATACGGCCGGCGCCAACCCGATCGCACGTTGCGGCTATGCCGATTACGCCGAGGTGACGAGCCTGTTCTCGATCACGCGCCCTGCCGGCGGGTAGGGCCGCATCGCACAGGCGTCATTCTCGGGCGGAGCGAAGCATAGACCCGAGAATCTCAAGACGGATAGGCGCCGGAGCCCCTTTCGGCAGGAGATGCTCGGGTCAAGCCCGAGCATGACGCCCTATGAGCAGCGTCAGCTCTGCGCCAGAGGCTTGGCGCTGTAATCCCCGAACTCCGCCAGCGCCTTGTTGATCGCTTCGGCGTCGAGTTTGGTGCCCTCCGGCAGCGTGAGGCGCGGCGGGTCGAGCGTCACGGTCGCGCCGGGCGCGAGCGCCGTCGCGGCGCGTTGGACGCGCGAGGCGCAGCCGCCGCAATGCATCCCTGAAACCTCGAAAACCTGAGTCATTCGAATCGCCTCCGGCTGTTCATTCAGCCAGTTTGCGAGCGCGCGCGACGAGCCGCTGTGCCTTGATCAGATGGGGACGATCCAGCATTTCGCCATCGAGCCCGATGACGCCGGCGCCGGGATTGGCTTCGAACAGCGCGATGATCTGCTGCGCCTTGGCGAGGGCCGCCGGCGAAGGCGCGAAGACCTCGTTGATGATCGGGACCTGTGCCGGGTGGATCGCCATCTTGCCGGTGAAGCCGTCGCGGCGCGAGGCGAGGCATTCGGCGCGGAAGCCGGCATCGTCGCGGAAATTGGTGAAGACGGTGTCGATCGCGTCGACCTGCGCCGCCGTCGCCGCAAAGAGCGTCAGCGCGCGGGCGAGGCGATAGGGATCGGCATAGGAGCCGTCCTCCAGCCGGTTGGTCTCTGCGCCGAGATCGGCCGAGAGGTCTTCCGCGCCCCAGGTCAGCGCCATCAGGCGATGCGAGGAGCGGCTGTAGCTGCCGAGCCCGAAGATGGCCTTGCCGGTCTCGGTGCCGATCGGGAGGATGCGCGTCGTGCCGTCAGGCAGGTTGGACTCGGCCTCGCGTACGGCGATCTTGGCGGCGAGATGACCGACATCGGTGCCGCCCTCCGATTTCGGCAGCATGATCGCATCCGGGCTGCCCGGCATGATCGCATCGAGATCGGCATCGCTCATGCCGGTCGACAAGGCGTTGATGCGGACGATCAGCAGCGGGCGCTTCGGCAGGGGGCGGGTGGCTTCGAGAAAGGCGCGGGTGATCTCGCGCGCCTGCGGCTTGCCGTCGAGCGCGACGGAATCCTCGAGGTCGAGGATCAGCGCGTCCGCGCCGCTCTCCAGGCCCTTCTGCTGCTTCTTCGGGCTGTCGCCCGGCACGAACAGGAGCGAGCGCATGGATCAGACCGCGACCGTCTCGGGGGCGGGGCGCTTGCGCATGAAGGCCTGGCGGCGGCACTGGGCGACCAATGTGCCGTCCTGCTTGTAGGCCTTGTGCACGAACTCGACGATGCCGGCATCGGGGCGCGAGCGCGACTCGCGCTTGGCGGCGATCTCGGTGGTGCAGTTGATGGTGTCGCCCTCGAAGAGCGGAGCCGGGAATAGCACGTCGGTCATGCCGAGATTGCCGATGGTGGTGCCCACCGTGGTGTCGTTGACGGAGATGCCGATCATCAGGCCGAGCGTGAACAGCGAATTCATCAGCGGCTTGCCCCATTCGGTCTCGGTCGCGCAGAAATGCGCATCGATATGAAGGGGTTGCGGGTTCAGCGTCATGTTGGAGAACAGCATGTTGTCCATCTGCGTGACGGTGCGGGTCAGGCCGTGCTCGATCAGCGCGCCGACCTGGAAATCCTCGAAATAGATCCCGCCACGCTTGTGACGCACCAGTTCCGCCATAGACCGCCTCCGTCTTCCAGGATCGCCCTGCGCCCTGCCGGGGCGCGATGGCGATCGGTATCTTTGTCACCGCATCGAAGCTTTCCGAAAAGTGGAATCCACTTTTCGGTTCGATGCGGGCCGGCTGCTGAGCCGTAACCAGAAGTCGTAGAGGGACCTCCGTCGGGAGGGAAGCGGAAAGCGCGGGCGCGCTGCGGCACGCGGCCGGTCTTAACGGTTCGCTTACCATAATGGAGGAGTTTTGGAGGGTGCCCTCGCAATGCGCGTGGGGCCGCCGCCGAAGGTCTCGATGTTCCTCTTCACCACGCCGCAAAGCCAGAGCCGCGAAACGCAGCCAGCGAACCCGGTCGTCAGCGCCATTCGACAGGGCGCGGAGCGGACGGGGGCGGGGTTCGACTACCTGCTCAAGACGGCGCAGCGCGAATCCTCGCTGGAGCCGACAGCCAAGGCGAGCACATCGAGCGCCACGGGGCTTTTCCAGTTCATCGAGCAGACCTGGCTGTCCATGGTCAAGCAGGAGGGGCCGAAACAGGGCCTCTCGCAATATGCCGACGCGATCACCGAAAGCGGCGGGCGCCTCAGCGTCTCCGACCCGGCGGCGCGCGAGAAGATACTGCAATTGCGCAACGATCCCCAGGTCGCGGCCGTGATGGCCGGCGCGCTGACCCAGAAAAACCGCGACCAGCTCGCCTCGAGTCTCGGCCGCCAGCCGCAGGCCGGTGAGCTCTACATGGCGCATGTGCTGGGTGCGCGCGGCGCCTCCGACTTGATCCGCGCCGTGGCGAGCGATCCCAGCCGCGTGGCGGCGCGGGATTTCCCGGAGGCGGCCGGCGCCAACCGCTCGATCTTCTATGACAAGGCCGGCCGTGCGCGCAGCGTGCAGGAGGTCTATGGCGTGCTGGCGGCAAGCCATGCCAGCACCCAGGTCGCGGCCAATGTCGCGCAGAACCCGCAAGCGGGGCAGGGCGAGCCTCCGGTGGCCGAGATCGCCGCCGGTTTGCGCGAGGGTCGTGCCAAGGGGCTCGTCGGCCTGTTCTCGACCGGTGGCTCGCGGGACCCTGTCTCGAAGGCCGTCGCCAATCTCTGGACGACACCGCCGCGCGGCGGCACGCGCATGGCCTCGCTCGAAGGCGGCGAGCGCTATTTCCCGCGCTCCGGCCAGGGCGAGACCATGATGTCGGATGCCAATCCGGTTGCGGGCGCAGCTTCCGTCGGGGCATCGGCCAAGGCGGTCAATGCGCCGCTGCCGCCATCGCGTCCGAGCGATCTGTCCCAGCCTGATGTCGCGGCCGCGCAGCCGGCGCGCAAACGCCGGAGCGGGCCGCTCGACCTGTCCTCCTTCATGATTCAGCGGAGCGGGGCATGATCGTTCGGCGCTTCCTGCTCTGGGCCCGGACCGCACCGGCGGAGGCCCGCGCCAGCGGCGCTGCCAGCCTGGCGGCGGCCTATCTGCGTTCCGGCATGTCCGACGAGGACCGGCACGAGGCCGAAACGGCGCTGATGGCCTTGATCGATGACCCCTCGCCATTGGTGCGCCGGGCGATCGCCGAGGAGATGGCGCCCTCGATGCGCACGCCACGCAATCTCGCGCTCAGCCTGATCGCCGAGCAGAGCGATGTCGCGGCGCTCGTCCTGGCGCATTCGCCGGTGCTGACGGAGGCCGATCTGGTCGATGCCGCCGCGGTCGGCGATACGCTCGCCCAGAAGGCCATCGCCATGCGCCGCTGCCTGCCGCTGGGCGTCTGTGCCGCATTGGCTGAAGTTGGCTGCGAGGAGGCGCTGGTGACGCTCGCGGGAAATCGCACGGCCGAGATTCCCGACTTCTCGCTCGAACGCATGATCGAGCGTCATGGCGACAACGGCGCCCTGCGCGAGGCCCTGCTCGAGCGCGCCGACTTGCCCGGCGGCCTGCGGCAGACCATCGCTGCCAAGGTCTCCGACACTTTGGCGAGTTTCGTTTCCGGTTGCGGCTGGCTGACGCCGGAGCGCAGCGCGCGGCTTGCACGCGAATCGACGGAGCGGGTCGCGGTGGCGCTCGCAGCCGGCGGCGAATCAAGCGATGCACCGGCGATCGTCGAGGTGCTCAGGGTCACCGGACGGCTGACCTCGGGGCTGATCCTGCGTTCCCTGCTGAGCGGCGAGCCGGCTTTGGCCGAGGCCGCATTTACCGCGCTATCCGGCCTGCCCGAGGAGCGCGTGGCGGCGCTGCTGCGCGACAAGCGCGGCGCGGGCCTCAAGGCGCTCTGCCGCAAGGCCGGGCTGCCGGCGTTGCTGGAGCCGGCCTTCTCGGCCGCCATCCTCGCGCTCAATGCGCGCGGCTTCGACAGTGGCGGAGCCGGCAACGGCATCGACCGCGCGCTGCTGCGTGCGGTGCTGATCGCCTGCGAGCGGCTGGAAGGACCGGAAGCCGATGGTCTGATGGGCCTGTTGCGCCGCATGGATGCGGAAGCCGCCCGCGAGGAGGCGCGCAGCCTGGCGGATTCGCTGGCGGACGATGCCGCGCTCGCACTGCTGGTCGAGGCGGACCCGTCCTTCCTGATCGAGCTTGCCGAGAGCGATCTGCGCGACGCAGCCTAGTCAGCTCTCAATAGCCGAACTGCTCGCGCAGGATGCGCTCGTCCAGGCTGTGGCCGGGATCATGCAGCATGACGAGATCGACATCGCGGTCGATCTCGATCGAGACGGAGCTGACCTCGTCGATTTGCGTGTGATCGGCGACGGCGCTGACAGGCCGCTTCTCGACTTCCAGCACCTCGATGAAGACCTTGGCATGGTCCGGCAGCAGGGCGCCGCGCCAGCGGCGCGGCCGGAAGGCCGAGATCGGCGTCAGCGCCAGCAGCGGCGCGTCGAGCGGCAGGATCGGGCCATTTGCCGAGAGATTATAGGCGGTCGAGCCGGCCGGCGTCGCCAGCAGGAGGCCATCGGCGGTCAGCTCGGACAGTCGTACCTGGCCGTCGACGGAGATGCGCAGCTTTGCGGCCTGATAGGAACGGCGCAGCAGGGAGACCTCGTTGATCGCCTTGGCCTGCACGGTCGCGCCGCTGCGGTCGATGGCCTGCATCGAGAGCGGATGCACGATGCTGCGCTGGGCTGCGTCCAGCCGCTTGGTCAGGCCGCGCTCCTTGAACTCGTTCATCAGGAAGCCGACCGAGCCGCGATTCATGCCGTAGATCGGCTTGCCGGTTCCCAGGAAGCGGTGGAGCGTCTGCAGCATCAGGCCGTCGCCGCCGAGCGCGACCACGACATCGGCCGCCGCCGGATCGGCATTGCCGTAGCGCTCGACGAGCTTCTCGAGCGCCGCCTGCGCTTCAGGGGTTTCGCTGGCGACGAAGGAGATCGCGCCGAATCGTTCGGTCATAGCGTGTCCTGGACGGCAGGCCCTGCGGTATCCGGGGCAGGCTTAACACGATCGAATGCCGGGCGGCGACCCTGCGGCCGCGATAAAACCCGCCCGATGAAAAAGGCCGGGCTTTGGCCCGGCCTCGACGCGAACCGAGAGGGCGATTGCGCTCAGAGCGCCGCGCTCCACTGCACCGGCACCATCTCGAAGCCGTTGCCGCTCTTGGCGATGTGCCCCGTCGCCGGGAAGGGGGCGTGATAGAAAGCGACCTGCATGCGCTCGGCCGAGACCATGTCGAGCAGCTTGCGCCGCGTCGCCGCCGCTTGCGGGCCATCCATGTCGAACACCGCCGACCAGTCTGGATTGCGCACGAAGAGCGCGGGGTGGTTGGTCGTGTCGGACATGATCATCAGCTTGCCGTTGCCGGAGCTGAGCGCGAAGACCGTGTGGCCGGGCGTGTGGCCGGGGGCGGCGATCGGCGTCAGGCCGGGCAGGAGCTCCTTGCCCGGCTCGAACTGCTTCACATCCTTGGCGATGGGGCCGAAGACGCGGCGCACCCCGGCGAAGGCGCCCTTCATGCCATCGGGCGCGGCGTTCATCCTGGCATCGTCCATCCAGAAGGCCCATTCGGCCGCCGGAACCATGACCTCGGCATTGGGGAACACGGCCGTGCCGTCCTTCAGCCGGAAGCCGTTGATATGGTCGCCGTGGAAATGGCTGAACACGACGCTGGATACGTCCTTCGGATCGAGGCCCGCCGCCTTGAAATTCGCCATCCAGGTGCCGGAGGTCGGCGCGCCCGAATCGCCGTTCCCGGTGTCGATCAGGGTGAGCTTGCCGCCCTGCTGGATCGCCAGCGTGGTGAAGGTGATGTTGAGCGCGTCCTGCGGCAGGAAGGCCTGCTCCATCGCCTTCTTGACGTCGGCGAGCTCGGCATTGCGGACGAAGCCTTCGAGCGGGCGCTTGCCGAAGCCGTCATTGATCGCGGTCAGCGTGATGTCGCCGATCTTGTAGCGGTAGAATCCGGGAGCCTGGTTCACGGTAACTCCTTGTGCCTTGGCCGGGCCGATGCCGGGCAGATCGAGTGTCGCAGCGGCAACGAGAGCGCCGGCGCCGACAAGGGCGGCACGGCGCGAGAATTCTGTGTCCTGCATGGTCTGGTCTCCCCTCGGGTGAGTGGCAGACTAGCGGCGGCCGTCTTGCGTTCAACTGCAAGGGCTTGTCGGCAGGTCAAGTTTCCGTGAGGCCCGATTCCGGTGCGGCAGGATCGCGCCGCGCCAGCGCGCGCAGCATCGCGGCGCAGAGCGCCATCGAACCCATCACGCCCTGGCCGGAGCAATCGGCGACGAGGGCCTGGAAGGCGAGGTTTTCCTCGTTCGCGAGGCAGTGCAGGCTCCAGCTCCAGCCGGGCGCCTTCTGCCGCAGCAGCGAGACGGCGATGTCGATATCCGCGCTGACGGTGCCGAGCGTCTTCCAGAAAGAGCCGTGCTGGTAGATCCCGCCGGCCGGCGTCCGGCGGTTGACCAGCCGCGTCGGCTTGCGCCGGACGACGAAGCCCAAAGCCTCGTAGATATCCGCGTCGAGCTCGCGATCGGGCTTGCTGGAAGCCTCGCACCGGGCCGCGAGCGTCAGGAGTTGAGTCCGGTCGTCCATTCCGGTCCGTAGAAAAAGCAGAAAAGGTGCGCGGCGAGGCCGGCATCGCAAGCTGGGACTTCTAGCCCATGAACGCGCCTGCCGGCCAGCCAGGAATGCGGGCGCTGGCCAATCGCAAATTTCAGGGACCGATGACGACGCCTCTGGCATGGCCGCCCGGCACGCGGCATGAACAGCCGATTCCGATGGGCGCGGGCTCATAGAGCGTGCAGGTCCTGACCGGCGTGCTGCACATTCCGCCCTCTGCGGCCGGCACCACCTCATAAGCAGGATAGACCGGGTAGGCGGGATAGGCGGGGTAAGCCGGATAGGTCGCGATCGCGCCGAGCGTGGCCGCTGCTGCGAGACCCGTGCCCCAATAAGGGTAGCTGCCGCGATATCCGCGATAGGGGGCGTAGCCGGCGCGCCGCCAGCCCCAGCCGCCACCATGCCAGCCGGAGCGGACATGCTGGCGATAAGCCGGAAATGCCGGCCGCATCCCATGCGGCCTCATGCCGATGCCGCGTGCATGGAAGCCGCCATGCCGGAAGCCGGCACCCCCGACATTCGGCTGGGCCGATGCGGCGAGGCCAGTGGTCAGAAGCAGTGGTGCGACGGAAGCCGTGACGAGAAGAAGGCGACGCATGCGAACCTCCCTGGATTCAACCGGGGTTTCGCCCCACCATGAAAACGTGGCGTGAGGCGCGAGGTTCCGGGCGGCTATCTCAATCGTCGAACCGCAGCTTGCTTTTGCAGCGATAGCCGACGAAACACGCTTGGGTATCGGCGCTCGGCACGAAAGCAGGGTCGGTTATTTCATTCACCAGGCAGAAACCGCGATCGCGCACGAAGCGGTCATAGGTGTAGCCTCCCGTGCCGAGAACGATCGCGCCATTGACCTGGACATCGCGCTGGCTTGCCGCGCAGGGACGCGAGACGGTCGAGGGACGTGATTGGGCTGCCGCGATTCCTGCAGGAAGCAGGAGGGCGAGTGCGAGGACGATGGCTTTCATGGAAGCCTCCAGAGCTGGGCCGGAACAGTAACCGTCCGGCTCGCCAAACGTTCCCGGAGGGGCGGATCTGTCAAGCTGGTTCCACGTGCCATCTCGCCGCTCCAGTGCATGGCGCCGCCTCATTCTGGCCTTGGCGCCCGGTTTGTCTCGCCGCTTGCCGATTCACAGTGGAAGGCACCGCCCATGAAACTCGCGTTGATTGCCGTGCTCGGCGCCCTTGTCGCTTTGCCGGCGACGGCACAGCAGCAGCTTCCCCAGCGCAAGCCCGGGCTATGGGAAACGAAATCCACCGGCAACGAGGGCGAAACCACCGCCAAGCAATGCGTCGGGCCGGGAACCGACCAGTCGGTCGTCGGCGGCCTGGCTGCCGGCGCCTGCTCGAAGATGCTGGTGACCAAGACCGCCACGGGATATGCGGTGGAGACCGAATGCACGGTCGGTCAGATCAAGGCTTCCGGCAGCAGCGTCATCACCGGCGATTTCCAGAGTTCCGTTCGGACCGAAGGCATGACGAAGATCAGCGGCATGCCCGGGCAGTCAGGCACGGTGGAGCGCAAGCTCGTGGTCGAGGCGAAGCGCCTCGGCGAGTGCGCGCCCGGCCAGAAGCCCGGCGACATCATCATGCCCGATGGCAAGGTGATCTCGATGCCGCCGGCGAAGCCCGCGCCGTAAGCGCGCCGTCGGGGCAGCAGACAGCCCGTGGGGCGTCTGGCTTGCCATCGACCGAAACCGCGAGGAAGCCGCCCGCCGGGGCGGGAGGCGATGGACATGGTGCCGGCGGAGAGGATCGAACTCCCGACCTTCGGTTTACAAAACCGCTGCACTACCGCTGTGCTACGCCGGCGCCATCGCATCCGGCCTTGAGGCCGGGGCATTCGCCGGGCGGAAGCTCCTCCGGCGATGGGGTTAGCGGTTACCAGCCGATCGCGACGAGGGCAAGCATCTCGGCGACACGAAAGAGACCCGTCTCCACGCCATGAAAAAAGCCCCGGCCGTGGGGCCGGGGCTCGTTCGTCGGGCTGACTGCTTCAGCTCAGTTCTCGTAGGTCATGATGTCGCGATCCTTGGTCTCGGGCACCAGCAGCAAGCCGATCACGAAGGTCGCGAGGGCAAAGACGATCGGGTACCAGAGGCCGTAGAAGATGTCGCCCGTGCCGGCCACCATGGCGAAGGAGGTGGCGGGCAGGAGGCCACCGAACCAGCCGTTGCCGATATGGTAGGGCAGCGACATGCCGGTGTAGCGGATGCGGGTCGGGAAAAGCTCGACCAGCGCCGCCGCGATCGGTCCGTAGACCATCGTGACGTAGATGATCAGCACCGTCAGGATCGCGATGACCGTCAGCGACTGGCCGCCGAAGAGCGCGCCGAAGAAGCCGGTCTTGACGATGCGAGCGTCGTTGGCGGCCGGATAGCCGGCGGCGATGGCTTCCTTGGCGATGTTGGCCGCGAAGCTGGCGTCGATGGCGACGTCCTTGCCGTTGACCACGACCTTGGCGGCGGTGCCCGCCGGGGCCGGGGTCTGGGTATAGACGATGGCCTGCGTCGCAAGCGTGCGGCGGGCGACGTCGCAAGGCTGCGTGAAGGTGCGCACGCCGACCGGGTCGAAGACCGAGCCGCAGGTGGCGGGGTCGGCGACGACCTGGACCTTGACGTTGTCATGGGCCGCGGCGAGGCCCGGGTTCGCCGCCTTGGTCAGCGCGCCGAACAGCGGGAAGTAGGTCAGAGCGGCGATCAGGCAGCCGGCCAGGATGATCGGCTTGCGGCCGATCCTGTCGGAGAGCGAGCCGAAGAAGATGAAGCCGCCCGTGCCGATGATCAGCGCCCAGGCGATCAGCACGTTGGCCGAGTAGAGATCGACCTTCAGGATGCTCTGGATGAAGAACAGCGCGTAGAACTGGCCGGTGTACCAGACGACAGCCTGGCCCATGGTCAAGCCGAACAGGGCGATCAGCGCGATCTTGGCGTTCTTCCACTGGCCGAAGGCCTCGGAGAGCGGCGCCTTCGAGCCGGTGCCCTCTTCCTTCATCTTCTTGAAGGCCGGCGATTCCTGCATCTGGAGGCGAATCCAGACCGAGATCGCGAGCAGGAAGATCGAGAGCAGGAACGGAATGCGCCAGCCCCAGGCGGCGAACTCGGCCTCGCCCATATTGACGCGGATGACCAGGATGACGATCAGCGACAGGAGCAGGCCGAGCGTCGCCGTGGTCTGGATCCACGAGGTGTAGAAGCCGCGACGGCCGACGGGAGCGTGCTCGGCGACATAGACCGCTGCACCGCCATACTCGCCACCGAGCGCGAGGCCCTGGAGCATGCGCAGCGCGATCAGGATGACCGGAGCGATCCAGCCGATGGAATTGTAGCTGGGCAGCAGGCCGACCAGGAAGGTCGAGGCGCCCATGATCACGATCGTGACCAGGAAGGTGTATTTGCGGCCGATGAGATCACCGAGGCGGCCGAAGAACAGCGCGCCGAACGGGCGGACCAGGAAGCCCGCGGCGAAGGCCAGCAGGGCGAAGATCGCGCGGGTGTTGGCGTCGAAGGCCGAGAAGAAATGCGCGCCGATCATGACGGCGAGCGAGCCGTAAAGATAGAAGTCGTACCACTCGAACACCGTGCCGAGCGACGAGGCCAGAATGACCTTCCGTTCCTCCTTGGTCATCGGCCGGGGCGCTGCCCTCGTGCCCGATGCTTGCGATGCCATGCTCATGGCGTTTTCTCCCCTGATGAAGCCCTGAAGCCGGGGCTTGCCCGGCAACTCGTTTCGCGCGGTTCACGTTCTGAATGACGGTGGCCGCGCTGCCGGATGGCGGGTGAGTCCCGTCATTCCAGCTCGCTTCAGAGGATTGCGCGCGGATTGTCGCAGGGGCAATCAGGCACTTGGTCTTGCACCGTTCGTCTATGAGACTATCGGTGAAGGGCGCGCCGCAGGCCGGAAAGGGCTGAAATCTCACCCTTTCGGCCGCGTCTTGCGGCGCTGGCCGGTCAGCGGCGGCTGGCCGCGTAAAGCGCGATAGCGGTCGCGTTCGAGACGTTGAGGCTGGTGATCGTGCCGGGCACCTCGAGCCGCGCGACATGGTCGCAGAGCTCGCGCGAGCGCTGGCGCAGGCCCTTGCCCTCGGCACCCATCACCATGACCAGCGGGCGGCGCAGCGCGACGTCGTCGAGGGCGACCTCGCCGTCCGAATCGAAGCCGACGCGCAGGAAGCCGCGCTTGCCGAGCGTCTCCAGCGCATCGCCGAGATTGCGCACGGCGATCAGCGGCACATGCTCCAGCGCGCCCGAGGCGGATTTGGCGAGCACGCCGGTCGCGGCCGGGGAGTGGCGGATCGTGACGATCACCGCAGCCGCGGCGAAGGCGGCGGCGGAGCGCAGGATGGCGCCGACATTATGCGGGTCGGTGATCTGGTCGAGCGCGAGCACGACCGCGTCGTCCGGCAGGCTGTCGAGATCGGGCGAGGGCAGGGGATCGCAGACGAGATAGAGGCCCTGATGTACCGAATCGGGGGTGAGCAGGCGGTCGATCTCGGAGGGGCGCACGATCTCGGCCTGAAGCGGCAAAGGATCGATTTGCTCCTGCAGGCGGCGCAGGCCATTCTCGGTCGCGAGCAGGCGCCGGTGGCGCCGCTGCGGATTCTTCAGCGCCTCGACGACCGGGTGCACGCCGTAGAGCACGGCCTCGTCGATATCGCCCGGGCGGTGCGGCGGCGGCCCGTCGGCACGGCGGGCGCCCTGTCTGCCCCCGGCGGGCCTGGCATGTTTCGGGCGGAACGGCGGAGCCATCGCTCTCTCCAGTGATTGCCGGATTGCCGTGCCACGATGCGGCCCGCTTGGCCAGCGCGAACAACCCCTTTGCCGACAAATCCACGAGGACGGGAATCATGATGCCAGACGGGACGGACAGGCTGATCGTGATCACCGGAGGGCCGGGCTCGGGCAAGACCAGCCTGATCGAGGCGCTGGCTGCCGGCGGCCATGCCGTGCGGCCGGAGGCCGGACGCGCGATCATCCGCGACCAGCAGGCCATCGGTGGCAGGGGATTGCCCTGGATCGATCCGGCCCTGTTCGCCGAGCTGATGCTGGCAGCCGACCTGCGCGGCCATGCGGAGGCGCTCATGGAACGGGACAACGTGTTCTTCGACCGCGGCCTCCCCGATATCGCGGGATATCTGACCCTCTGCGGCCTGCCGCTGCCACACCACGTTGAGCGGGCGGCGCAGGAATTGCGCTATCGCCGCACCGTCTTCATCGCACCGCCCTGGCGGGACATTTTTGCGCAGGACGCCGAGAGGAAGCAGGACTTCTCCGAGTCCGAGCGAACCTTTGCCGCCATGGCCGAGACCTATCCCCGTTACGGCTATGAGCTGGTCGAACTGCCTCGTGCGAGCGTAGCCGAGCGGGTTGCCTTCGTCCTTGGACATGCGCTTGCCGCAAACTGATCGGCTTTTCTGGAGCCGGGAGCGCGGCTTCACAACGAATTCGCTCCATCGGTCTTTTTGCCGTTGACAGGGCGCGGCCCGGTCACCATAAGTCCGGCCGCGCCTACCGGTCGTCGCGAAAGTGACATGTCGGTGGCCCTGGGCTCACAGAGCCGATCAAGGGCGCAGGCGGGGGGAATGTCCCGAGCGGCAAAGGGGGCGGACTGTAAATCCGCTGGCTATGCCTTCGCAGGTTCGAGTCCTGCTTCCCCCACCACCATCCTTTCCAAGAGTGTGAATTTCCGTTGCTACAGCCGGCTTCGCCTTCGACAGGCGATGCGTCGCCTGCTGAAAGGCTTTTCCTTTTTCAGGCGCTTCCAGGCCGATCCGCCAGAGCGGCCGGTGTGGCCGCCTTGGCGTCCCGGTTCGGGCTCAGCCCTTCACGAAGGCGAGCAGGTCGGCGTTCAGCACCTCGGCATGGGTGGTCAGCATGCCGTGCGGATAGCCCGGATAGACCTTGAGCGTGCCGTTCCTCAGATGCTTGATCGATTCATGCGCGGAGGCGCCGATCGGCACGATCTGGTCGTCGTCGCCATGAGCCACGAGCGTCGGCACCGTGATCGCCTTGAGGTCGCCGGTCTGGTCGGTTTCGGAGAAGGCCTTGATGCCGTCGTAATGGGCCTTGGCGCTGCCCATCATGCCCTGGCGCCACCAGTTCCAGATCACGCCCTGGTCGACCTTCGCGCCCGGCCGGTTGAAGCCGTAGAACGGCCCGGTCGGCACATCCAGGAAGAACTGCGCGCGGTTGTCGGCCAGCGCCTTGCGGAAGCCATCGAAGACCTCGATCGGCAGGCCGCCGGGATTGCCTGATGTCTTGACCATCAGCGGCGGCACGGCCGAGACCAGCACCGCCTTGGCGACGCGGCCCTGTGGCTCGCCGTGCTTCGCGACATAGCGCGCGACCTGGCCACCGCCGGTCGAGTGGCCGATATGGACGGCATTGCGGAGATCGAGATGCTCGACGACGGCCGAGGCGTCGGCGGCATAATGGTCCATGTCATGGCCGTCCCAGACCTGGGCCGAGCGGCCATGGCCGCGCCGGTCGCTGGCGACGACGCGATAGCCCTTCGCCAGGAAGAACAGCATCTGGGCATCCCAGTCGTCGCTGCTCAGCGGCCAGCCATGGTGGAACATGATCGGCTGGGCGTCCTTCGGCCCCCAGTCCTTGTAGAAGATCTCGACGCCGTCCTTGGTTTTGACGAATGACATGGTGAGTGCCTTCCTAAGCGCCGAACACGGGCCTCGTGCCGACGCCGCCGGGCCGCAGGTGGCACCGGACATCGTCGTGATTCCCGCGGTCAGGCCCTGGGTTCCGATACGAGCCCGGTCGCGCGGGGGGCTCCTGCCGATATTGCAGCGTTGTCGCCCGCTGTACACCTGCTGGATTACAGGCTCACGCGCTTGTGGGTCTTGCCGCGGACGCCGGCCCTAAAGCCGCAGGAAGCGCTTGGCGTTGTCGTGGAGCCAGAGCTTCTCGACCTCCTTGCCGAGCGGGAGCGCCCTGATCTCGGAGATGGTGCGCGCGATCGGGCCGAGCGGATAGGCGCTGCCGAAGATGATACGGTCCTTCAGCACCGTGCGGCCATATTGCAGGAGCGGCTCGTAGCCGGAGCCCGCGACCTGCAGGTATTTCGGCCTGATAGCGACGAGGCCGATGCTGACATTCGGGTGGCGCCAGGCGACGCCGATCAGCTCGTGCACCCAGGGAAAGCCCGGCGGAGAGGCGCAGACCCGCAGCTCGGGAAAGTCGACCATCACCTCGTCAAGCAGCGACGGGTGGCCGTAGCGCATCAAGGTCGAGCTCGCGAAATTGATCGAGCAGTGGATGTTCACGGGAATGTCGAGCTCGATGCATTTGGCATAGAGCGGGTACATCCGCCGGTCGTTGATCCCGAGATGGTGCTCGAAGCATTGCAGGTTGAGCCCGCGCAGGCCCAGCACCCGCACGGCATGGTCGAGCTCACGCACTGCCGTCATGCCCTTGTTCGGATCGACCCCGGCGAAGCCGATGAAGCGCGGCCCCTGCTCGCGGCAGAATGCGGCGACATCCTCGTTGCTGATGCGCCAGCCATAGGTCGTCTCGAGGTCGCGCGCCTTGACGCAGACATGGCTAACGCCGGCCTTGTCGTATTCCGCGAGGTAGCCGGCGAGATCCTGCTGGGGCTCGGCCGCGGTTTCGCTGGCGGCATAGACCTGCCGGTAGCGCTTGAGATGCTCGGCTCCCTTCGGGCCGAAGGCAGGAAGCGGCGGGCGGCTGCCGTAGTCGATGATCACGAATGCTGCTCCTTGCCGGAGAGGGCGGGCCAATTCGCAGCCCAGGATTTCAGCGCCTCGATCGCAGCCGCGACCGCCAGAAGCTGGGCTTCCGAATGCCAGCGGCCGACAATCTGCAGGCCGATGGGCAAACCGTCCGGGCTCATGCCGCAGGGGACCGAGAGGGCGGGGTGCCCGCTGGCATTGTAGGGGATGGTGTAGGGATACCAGGCGTCGCGCAGCGGGCCGTGGTCGATGCCGTCGACGACGAGCGGGCCGTCCGATTGCTGGCCGATGGGTAGCGCCGGCGTCGCGACGGTGGGCGTGATGAAGACGTCGGCGCCGTCGAAAAGGCGCTCCACCTGCCGGTAGATCTCGGAGCGGGCGCGCTGGGCATGGGCGAGGCGCGTATAGGTCTGCGCTTCCGGCTGCATGTTGAGGCCGAGGCGGGCGGTGCGGTCCATGCGCTCGCCGTGTTCCTCCAGCAGGGAGCCGAAGCGGGCATGCTGATAGGCGCGCATCAGCACGAGGGCGGAAGGTGTGTCGAAGGCGATATCCTCCGGCATCGCCACGCGCTCGGCGCCGGCCGTCAGCAGGCGCTCGACGGTCTCGCCGACGGCTGCTTCCACCGCCGGGGCAACCCAGCGGTTGAGCGTTCGCGGCGCGTAGCGGAAGCGCAGGCCCTTGAGCGCCGCGACGGGATCGACGGGAAGCCGGACGGGATCGGCCGAGCCGCCGAAGGAGAGCGGATCGCGCCGGTCGGGGCCTTTCATCGCGTTGAACATCAAGGCGACATCGGCGACCGTACGCCCCATCTGGCCGAGGCAGGTCAGAGAGCCGAACAAATCCGTCGTGGTTTCGTGCGGGACGGCGCCCCAGCTCGGCTTCAGGCCGACGACGCCGCAGCAGGAGGCCGGGATGCGGCCGGAACCGGCACCGTCCGAGGTGAGATGGAGCGGGCCGAAGCCCATCGCCGCCGCGATCGCGGCGCCGCCGCTGGAGCCGCCGCAGCTATAATCGGTATTCCAGGGGTTGCGGCTGATGCCCTGGCGCGGGGAATCGGTCAGCACCTTGTGGCCGAATTCCGGGGTGGTCGATTTCGCGAAGGGGATGGCTCCGGCGCGGCGCAGGCGTGCGACGCCCTCGGCATCCGCGTCGGCGACCTGCCCGGCGAAGGCATGCGAGGCGTATTCGAGCGGCATGTCGGCGACGGCGACCAAGTCCTTGACGCTGAAGGGCAAGCCGTGGAGCGGGCCGGGCGCGGCGCCATCCGCGAGCTTGCGGTCGGCCTCGCGGGCGGCGTCGAGCGCGCTGTCCGTCGCTATATGGGAGAAGGCGTTGACCGGCGCGTTGCGTGCCTCGATCTGGCCGAGCACGGAGCGCATCAGCGTCTCGGCCTTGAGCGCGCCGGAGCGCAATTCGGGCAGGAGTTCGGCCGCGCTGCGGCTCCAGAGGGGCATGCTCATCGCCAGATTCCTTCCACCCTGTCGAAGGCGCCGAGACGCAAGTCGGCGACGCCGGCCGTCAAGGCCGTCTTCGCGACTTTCTGCGAGGCGGTGCGCGGGATGTCGTCGACGAAGGCGATGTAGCGGGGGATCTTGAAGGCGGCGAGATTGGCCTCGCAATGCCTGGCGATCCGTCCGATCAGGTCGTCGCTGCCATTGATGCCGTTGGCGGGCAGGACATAGGCCTTGACCTCCTCGCCACGCAGGTCGTCCGGCACGGGGACGACCGCAACCTCCTCGATCTCGTCCATGTTGCGCAGGACGGTCTCGACCTCGCGCGCCGCGATGTTCTCACCGGCCCGCCGCACCATGTCCTTGAGCCGGCCGACGATGTAGAAATATCCCTCTGCATCCTGCCGGAAGAGATCGCCGGTGCGGAACCATTCGCCGAAGAAGCTGTCGCGATTGGCCTCCGGGCGGTTGTAGTAGCCGAGCATCAGGCCGGGGCCCTTCAGCACGAGCTCGCCGATCTCGCCACGCGGGACGTCCTTGCCTTCCTCGTCGACGATGCGGGCCTGCCGGAACGGGGCGGGGATCCCGCAGGAGCCGGAGCCGACCATGTGCAGCGCATCGAGCGGCATGTAGAGCCCGGGGCCGACCTCGGTCATGCCGAAGGCTTCCATGGCGGGCGCATTGAAGCGCTTGCGCAAAGCGGCGTTCACCTCCTTGCGGTGGCCATAGATGTTGGCACGCATCAGCTCCGTGTCGCCGTCCTCGGGCGTCTCGGGCTGCTTGAAGACGATCTCCGGGAACAGGCAGAAATGGATGCGGTGCTCGCGCAGCCAGGCGGCGAAGCGGCTGGCGCTCTGGCGCTTCGCGACGAAGAGCGTGCCGCGCTGGTAGAAGCACAACAGCAGCAGCCATTGCGGGTCCATGTAGAAGAACGGCGTCGAGGCGAGCACGCGGCGGAAGCGCTTGGCGTCGCGAAAGCCGTTCACGAAGGCGGCGCCGAGCCAATAGCGATGCGTCAGCATGCAACCCTTGGGGAAGCCGGTCGTGCCCGAGGTGTACTGGATGTTCATGAGGTCGTCAGGGGCGGGCTCCGGCCCGTCATGCCGTGCGCCCTCGGGAACAGCGGCGACGAGGGCGTCGAGCGTCATTGCGCCCGGCGGCAGCAGGGTCTCCTGCACGTCCTCTGCGGCCATGCGCAGGATGCGGTCGGGACGCGGGAATTTCTCGGCCTCGGCGACCTCCACCGCCTCGCGATATTGCGGGCCGCATTCGTCATGGATGACGAGCGCCTCGGCGCCGGCATCGCCGAGCACATAGGCGAGTTCGCGGCCGGTATAGCGCAGGTTGACCGGCACCATCACGGCGCCGATCCGCGCCAGCGCGAGCCAGACGATCGGCATCTGCGGGCAGTTCGGCAGCATCACGCCGACCTTCATGCCGCGCGTCACGCCGAAGGAGGCGAGCGCGACCGCCATCCGTTCGACGGCCTCGTCGAGCGCCGCATAGGTGATCGTCTCGCCGGTCTCGAAGAAGTTCCAGGCGAGTGCGTCCGGCGTCTCGGCCGCGGCTGCGCGCAGCAGGCTGCCGATATTGCGGGGGAAGGTGAAGCGCTCCATCTCGCGATGCCGCGCCTCCACATCGAGCGCGGCCAGGCGCGCCACATAGGCATCGGCCCAAACGGGTGTCTGAGGGTCGGTGGGCAGGGGCGGCATTGGCATCTCGAAAGGCATGTTCGCGTCGAACAGGTCTGGAAGTTATGTTTTCCGTCGTTGGTCGATTGCGATTGAGAGCGTGGCGGGATTGCGAGACAGTGCCGGTCTCTGGTGTATTTTCCAGTTTTCCGTCTGGCCCGGTTCGCACTATTCCGCTGCAGGCGGAGAGCCGCAAATTTCTTTTTGACTAGAAAACATGCCTGCTGGTTATATTCGATCTGAAGCCAGTGGCGGAGCATTGCATGCGGATCACCCATCGACAGCTCGAGGCCTATATCCAGTTCATGGAGACCGGCAGCGTTACGGCGGCGGCCGAGCGGATGCGGCTGTCGCAGCCGGCGATGAGCAAGATCCTGGCGGGGCTCGAAATCGACCTCGCGCTCACCTTGTTCGAGCGCAAGCGCAAGCGCCTGATCCCGACGCATCAGGCGCAACTGCTCTACAAGGAGGTGCGCCGCCTCTTCGCCTCGCTCAGCGATGTCGAGCGCTTTGCCAAAGACCTGCGCGACCTGCGGTCAGGGGAACTCAGGATCGTTTCGGCGGCCTCGATCGGCCATACGCTGGTCGCGGATGCGCTCGTTGCCTTCGCCGAGGCCAATCCGGCGATCTCGGTCGCGCTCGACGTCTCCAGCGTCGTCGGCAGCGACGTGCTCGGGCAGAATGTCGATATCGGCTTCTCTGTCAGCCATTTCCATCATCCGGACCTGCTGACCGAGCCGCTTTTCCATGCCGATGCGGTCTGCGTGATGCGGCGGGACCATCCGCTGGCGTCGCGCGAGGTGATCGTGCCGCGCGATCTCGAAGGGGCGGAGTTCATCTCCTTCACCCGCAACAGCCGGATGCGGCATCTGACCGACGCGGTGTTCGAGCAGCAGCGGATCACGCGCAAGATGCGGGCGGAGGTGTTCTCATCGGTCGAGGCCAATGCGCTGGTCTCGCGCGGCTTCGGCATCGCCATCGTCGAGCCGATGACGGTGCATCAGGGCTTCTGGCCGGGGTTGGTGGCGCGCCGCTTCGAGCCGACCATCGCCTTCACCTTCAACGCCATCGTCTCGCGCAACCGGCCGGTCTCGCCGCTGACCAAGGCTTTCCTGGCCGAACTCAAGGCGCGGATCGTTGCGCTCGCCAATGGCGAGGATGCGCGCGCGGCGGAGAGCCTGACCGTGCGACTGCCGCAGCGGCGCACGCGCGAGGGCGCGGGATCAGGCGCCGTCGTGGCGGACGAAGAAGGTGAGACCGGCGACACGATCGAGGATGATCACGGCAAGGAAGGTGATCAGCACGCTGATCGTTGAGATCGCCGCCAGCACCGGCGTCGCCGAATCCTGCACGAAGGAGAAGATCTGGACCGGCAGGGTCGAGATGTTCGGCCCGATCAGGAACATGGTCACCGTGACCTCGTCGAAGGAGATGATTCCGGCGAAGAGTAGCGAGGTCAGGATGCCGGACCGGCACATCGGGATGACGATGTCCTTCAGCGCGCGCCATTCGCTTGCGCCCATCACATTGGCGGCGCGGACGAGATCGGGATCGAGGCTGCGCAAGGCGATATGGATCGGCCGGTAGGAGAAGGGCAGCGTCACAATGAGATGGGCGAGCACGATGCCAGGCGCCGTGCCGATCAGCCCGAACTGGGCGACGAGCGCGACCATGGCGACGCCCATCGCGGCATGCGGGAAGAACAGCGGCGAGAAGATCGCCATTTCCAGCCAGGTCGCGAGCTTCGGCGCGTGGCGCTGCGTGTAATAGGCCGCCATGAAATTGACGATGGTGACGATCACCGCCGTTACCGCCGCGATGCCGACGCTGATCGCGAAGGCGCGCGGCCAGCGCGGATCGAACAGCGCATCGCGATGCCAGCGCAGGCTCAGTCCCTCCGGCGGGAACTGGATATAGCTGGTGTCGCTGAAGGAGGCGCCGATGATGATCAGGATCGGCGCCGGCAGCGAGAGCAGCAGCAGGATGCCGGCCCAGGTCGAGAGTTTGGGGTTTGCCGTCATCGCGCTCACTCCAGGGTCCCGATCAGCCGGCGCTCGATGGCTTTCAGCAGGAGCAGCGACAGGAAGCTGATGGCGAGCAGGCAGATCGACCAGGCCGCGGCCTTGTTCAGATTGAAGGTGTACATGACCTCCTGGTAGATCTGCGATCCCACGAACTGGTGCGACATGCCGCCGAGCACGATCGGCGTGACGATCGCGCCGATGCTCGCCAGGAAGATCACGATCAGCGCCGTGAAGGCACCCGGCAGCGACAATGGCAGCACGATGCGCCGGAAAGTCTGGAAGCGGCTCGCGCCGAGGACGCCGGAGGCCTCCTCCAGATTGCTCTCGATCGCCAGGAGCGAGGACAGGATCGAGATCACCGCAAAGGGGATCAGCACATGGGTCAAGCCTATGATGATGCCGAGATCGTTGAACATCAGCGCCAAGGGCTGCTCGATGATCCCGGTCCAGGCCAGCATGCCGTTGATCACGCCCTTGGGGCCGAGCAGCACGAGCCAGCCATAGGTGCGCACGACCAGGCTGACGAGCCAGGGCACGAGCACCACGATCAGCAGCGTGTTGCGCCAGCGCTCCAGCCGCCAGAGCAGGAGCGCGATCGGGTAGGACAGCGCGACCGAGAGGAGCGCGACCGTCAGCGAGGACAGGATCGTCCGCGCGAAGATGACCTGATAGTCGCTGCGGTTGAGGATCTGCCGGAAATAGCGCAGCGACCAGCCATCGGCATCGGCGAAACCGTTCGAGAAGAGCTGGAAGACCGAGGCGAAGAACAGGCCGAGCAGGACGAGGACCGGCAGGAGCAGCAGCGCCTTGGCCGGAGAAGCAGGCTGCGTTTCCGTCATGGCTTCTCTCCGAAGCTCGCGGCGGCAGGCGCTGCCAGCGGCTCGAAGATCTGCGCGTCGGCGGGGTCGAAGGCGACGCGGCAGGGCGAGCCGGTTTCCGGCAGGGCCGCGCCGTCGCTGGCGAGCCGCACCGCGACGAGCCGCTGTTCGCCGCAGCGCAGGACGAAGCGCAGGACCGGCCCCAGCGCCATGCGCTCGACAACGATGCCGGGCAGGGCGATGCGTCCGTCCGCATCGGCGTCCGGCGGCAGGATCGTGATGCGCTCTGGGCGCAGGCCGATCACGCAGGATGTACCGGGGGTGGCGGAGAAGCCGCGCAAGCCAATCGCGGGCAAGGCATGGCGGCCGCCCGGTCCGTCGATCTCGACCGTGTCGGCCGTCACTGACGCGATGCGGCCGGGTATCTCGTTGAGCTCGCCGACGAACTTGGCGACGAAGAGATTGGCGGGCTGCGAATAGATCGCCGGTGGGGTGTCGTATTGCTGGATCGCACCCGCACTCATCACCACGATGCGATCCGACATCAGGGTCGCTTCTTCCTGGTCGTGGGTGACGAAGACGAAGGTGGTGCCGAGCTCGCGCTGGATCTCCTTGAGGGCGACCTGCAACTGCTTGCGGAGCTGCAGGTCGAGCGCCGAGAGCGGCTCGTCGAGCAGCAGGATCGAGGGTTCGAGCACCAGCGAGCGCGCCAATGCCACGCGCTGCTTCTGGCCGCCGGACAATTGCGAGATGCGGCGGTTGCCGAGATGGCCGAGCCCGACGAGATCGAGGAAGGTGCCGACCTTCCGGCGCAGCTCCGCTTCCGGCACATTGCGCACGCGCAGGCCGTAGGCGACGTTCTCCTCCACCGAGAAATGCGGGAACAGGGCGAGGTTCTGGAAGACCATGCCGATCGGCCGGCGCTGCGGCGGCAGGCCCGCCATATCGCGCCCATCGATCGCGATCGATCCGGCGCTGGGCTGGATGAAGCCGGCGATCAGGCGCAGCAGCGTGGTCTTGCCGCAGCCGGACGGACCGAGGAGCGTGACGAAGGTTCCGGCTTCGACCGCGAGATCGAGGCCGGAGAGCACCGTCGTCGCGCCATAGGCCTTGGCGATGCCGGCGACATGGATGGAACCGCGGGCCGCACGGGAGGGCGCGGCCTGCGCGAGGGCTTCAGGCTGGGCAGGGGACATCGATCGAATCCGCCGGGTAAGCGAGTGGGGTGAGGGGCGGGCGCGGCGGATGGTGACCGGGCACTGAGGCTAGCCCGCGCATTGTGTATGGCCGAAATCGGAGGTCATCCCGGCCGGAGCGAAGCGAAGAGCCGGGATCCATGCCTGAACATCGACGACCAGCGCTCCGGCATGGATCCCGGGTCAAGCCCGGGATGACCCGTGTTTCCGCGCAAAATCAGCACCAGGCTCAGCGCTTGCCGGCGGCGATCTGCTCGACCCGGTTGAGCCGATCCTCGTAGTCGCTGACGATGACATTCCAATCGGGAATATACATCTTCTTCATCAGCGCCTCGCGGGTCATGCCGAGATCCTGCTCGTATTCGGGTGGCAGAACGGCCTTGTTATTGGTTGGGATCGAGCCGTTCTGGCCTGAGATCCGGGTCTGCGCCGCGGCATCCAGGAGCTCGTTCAGATAGGTGACGGTCTGCGCCCGTTCTGCGGAACCCTTCGGCACCACGACGACGTAGGGCAGCATCAGCGCGCCCTCCTTGGGGATCGCCAGCTCGATGGTCTTCTGGCCGTCGCGGCGCAGGCTCCAGACGCGCGTCGAATAGAACGGCGCGGCAGTGACCTCGCCGCGCGTCAATAGCGTGTTCATATGGGCGAGCGAGGTATAGGTCGTCAGCGAATTGGCGAAGATCGCCTTCAGCGGCTCGATGCCGGGCTCGATCTTGGCGGCGCCGCCGCCATTGGCATGGGCGAGGATGGTGAGGTCGTAGGAGGTGGCGTAGACCGGGCGCGTGACCGCCAGCTTGCCCTTCCAGCGGGCATCTGTGAGGTCGTTCCAGGACTGGAAGTCCGAGGCCTTGGCCAGCGTGTTATTGAAGGCGATGCCGTAATAGCCGAAATGCGTGGCGAGACCGACGATCTTGCCGTCCTTGTTGCGGACGACGAGTTCCTTCGGCAGGTCGGCGATCGCGGGGATCTCCTTGTCCTCGAAGGCTTCGAGCAGGTTCGACTTTGCGAGGCCGATCGCCTCGAAATAGGTGACCTCGACCACGTTGTACTGCGAGGCGGACGGGGAGCGGACGGCGCCGGCCGTGTTCGGCACCTCGGCCATGCGGGCAGCGATGCCGGTCTTCTGGGTGAACGGAACCTGGAAATAGTCGCGCAGCACGGCCGCGCCGCCGCCGCCCCAGGTCGCATGAATGACCTCGGCCGCGCCCGGGCCGGCGCTGGCCGCCAGCATCGACAATGCGAACACCCATGGCTTCATCGGATGGCTCCCGCTCCTCGTGCAGGCCGTTCTGTGCGGCCTCGATGACGGGAGACTCCAGGGTGCGGACCCGCATTGCAAATTCAAAGGAATCCGAACTTCATTCCAGGAAGTTATGAGTGACGTGAGCTGAGGTAGAGGCGAAGCGAACGGCCTGCTTTCAGCCTCGCGCTTTGTCATTCCGGGGCGCGCCAAGGGCGCGAACCCGGAACCCACGACTGGGTGAGCGCTTGTAGCCCAGTGGTTGGCAGGGCTCGCCCAGTCGTGGGTTCCGGGTTCTTCGCTCACGCGAAGCCCCGGAATGACAACCGTGGGACGAGTGCCTACAGGCCAGCCTCACCCAGCACCAACCGCTTTGTGCGATCGCTGTTGATGATCAGGCGATCGCTCGTGATGCGGACGGTGAAAAGCCAGGGCAGCACCCAGGGGCAGACGCGCCACTGGTCATGAACCTCAGTGCTGACGGGGTGGGCGAAGAAGAAGTCATCGCCATGGGCGACGAGCTTCACGCGCTGGCTGCCTTCCGGCGAGGACAGGGTGAGATGCAATTCCGAGCCGGCCTTGCGGGTCTCGCCGCGGAAAGCGCCGGACCGCGCTTCGAAATGTCTGTCCGCAAAGCGATCGATCGGCGTCGCGGTCGGCGCGATCGGAACGAAGCGGCGGGTGCGGCCGAAGCGCGTGGCCGAGAGTGCGCCATCGGCTTCCCGCTTCAGCGTGAAAGCCGGTATCGAAGCCTGCGGCTGCCAGCCTCCGTCGCCGACGGGCAGGAGCGGCGCGCCGCCCATGTTCATCACCAGATAGGGCTGGCCTTGGCGCAACTCGATCTGGAACGCGTCGTCGCCGGCCTCGTCGCGATAGGTGCCGGCGGGGAGATCGAAGGTCTGCTGCCGCTTTTCGTTGCCGGCACCCAGCAGGTCGCGCGCGATCGAGCGGGCCAGCACATAGGGCGCGCAATCATCGTGGTTGGCGAGAAGGATGATGCCGAGATCGGCCTCCTTGAAGCGGACCGACTCGGAGCGCGCACCGGCGATCCAGCCGCCATGGCCGGTCGCCTCGCCGAGATCGCCATTGTCGCGCACCAGTCCGTAGCCATAGGGCGAGGGCACGCCGTTGATCGTTATGCCGGCATCTTCCATGCGCGCGATCATCTGGGCGTCGCCGATCTTCGGCTGGCGAAGGTTCTGCTGCCAGATGATCATGTCGTGCAGCGTCGAGACCATGCCGCCTTCGCCGCCGATGGCGATGCCCCAGGCGGCCTTCAGCCAGTTGCCATCCGGCCCGCGGCGGTGATGCCCGGCGAGCCGCGGCAGGATCACGTCGTCGCGCGGCATCAGCGCGGTATCGTGCATGCCGAGCGGGCCGGTGATGCGCTCCTTCAGGAGGTCGTTGAAGCTGAGTCCCGAGACATTCTCCAGGATTTCGGAGAGCAGCAGGAAATTGCTGTTGCTGTAGAGCAGGTCGTAGCCCGGCTCGAAATTGAGCTCGCTTTGCCGGCCGACGACGTCGCAGGCGTATCGGCGCGAGGAGGGCGCGAGGATCGGCACACCGCCGATCGTCATCATCTCCAGGATGTCGCGCAGGCCCGAGGTGTTCGAGGCGAGATGGTGCAGGGTGATCGTGCGGCCGTAATCGGGCAGCCAGGGCAGGTGGGTGCGGACGTCGTCCTGAAGGGACAAGCGGCCCTCGCGCTCCAGCGCCAGCAGCAGCCAGGTGGTGAACTGCTTGCTCTGCGAGGCGATGCGCACCACCGAGCGGCTGGAAAGCGGGACGCCGTTGGCGAGGTCGGCCATGCCATAGGCGGCCTCGTGCACGACCTCGCCGCCGGAGAGGACGGCGATCATCATGCCCGGCGAGGTCTCGCTGTTCCAGGCCGCGACATGCGGGGCGATGCGGGCGGCGATGGTGGCGGGATCGAGCGTGAGAGCGGCGCGGGGCATGGCAGGCTTTTAGGCTTGGGGCTGACGTGGAAGCGCCGCGCTCCCCGGGGGAACGCGGCGCTTGAGGCTTAGCGCTTGATCTCGACGTTCCAGAAGGCCGGCCAGGGCGACGGGGTGAAGCCTGTGAGACCCGGCGAGACCGCCGAGAGCGCGCTGAAATTGCCGATCTTCACGATCGGGGCCTGCTCGAAGATCAGCTTCTGCAAATCGACCCAGTGCTTGACGCGGGCGTCCTGACTGGTCGCGCTGTTGAAGGCATCGAGCGCCTTTTCCTTTTCAGGCGTATCCCACCAGCCGCCGGCGGTCTTCGACAGGATGAAGTTCAGCGCGGGCTCGGGCAGGAACGGGCTGTGGGTGATGAAGACCTCCCAAAGCTCCGGCTTCTTGTTGCGCTGGATCATGGTCGCCCAGTCGCTGACCTGGAGATCGACCTTGAAGCCGGCCTGTTCCAGATAGACCTGCGCGACCTGCGCCATCTTGTAGTGGAACTCGTACTGGCGGCTGGTCAGGATGCGGATCGGCTCGCCCTTGTAGCCGGCTTCCTTGAGCAGGGCGCCCGCCTTCTTGTCGTCGGCGATGTTGTAGTTGCCGGCGACGCCGACATCGCTGCGCCAGGCATAGCCTTCCGGGTACATCGCGCCGTCGACGGCGTAGAACTTCTGATCGCCGAAGCCGGCGGCCAGCATGTCGGTCTCGCTGAGGGCCGCCTGAACCGCCCGGCGGATATTCTCGTTCTTGAGCGGGCCTTCCTTGTTGTTCATCACGAAGATCGGCCAGCCGAAATTGTTCAGCAGGGCCGGCTTCGCCTTGCCCTTCTCCAACCGCGCGAAAGCTTCCACGGGCAGCGAGTCGACATAGTCGAACTGGCCTGCGATGGCGGCCTCGACGCGGGTATTGGCGTCCGGCACCGGGACGAAGCGGATCTCGTCGAACTTGGCGATGCGGGCGCCGCCGAAGCCGTCAGCCTTCTCGCTACGCGGCTTGTAGCCGTCGAAGCGGGCGAGCTGAACATACTGGTCCGGCTTGTGCTCCTTGAGCTTGTAGGGGCCGGTGCCGATCACGTCCTTGAGGGGCGTGGCCAAGGCCTCGGCCGGCATGATCGCTGCGGCGGAGTTGTTGAAGGCGAGCAGCGAAAGCAGCGGCGCATAGGGCTGGCTCAGCGTGATCGTGATCTCGCTCGGCCCGGTCGGGGCGACCGACTTGACGTAAAGCGCCGTCTGCTTGCCGCGCGAGGCGACCTCCATCCAGCGCTTCAGCGAGGCGACGACGTCATCAGTGGTCATGTCGCGGCCGTTATGGAACTTGATGCCCTGTCGCAGGGCGATCTTGTAGACCGTGCCGTCGGCGCTGACATTCGGCATCGCCTCGGCCAGAAGCGGCGTGACGTTCCACTTGCTGTCGAAGGTGAACAGTGTCTCGAAGACGTGCTGCGAGATCATGCCGACGAGGTCGGTCGCGCTGATGCCGGGATCGAGCGAGGCGGGCTCGCCGATCACCGCGACATTGACGATACTGCCGGCCTGCTGGGCCTGTCCCGGCGCGACCGATGAAAGTGTGATCGACGTTGCGATCCCCACGAGAGCCAGAAATTTCCTCATCGCCATTTTATTCCGTTATTATGACATATAGGCCATAATAACAAAACATCGGGCCTATGGGCTGTCAAGCGAAGGCTCTCTCAATCTCGGGCAAGGTCCTTTTCGATTCCGACGTTCTCTCAGTGATATTACGATTGATGCTGCGGCTATTGCAGCGCCTTGAAGATCAGTGCGGTATTGAGGCCGCCGAAGGCGAAGGAATTCGACATCGCGGCCGGGATCGGCATTGCGCGGGCCTGGTTCGGCACGCAGTCGATGTCGCATTCCGGGTCGGGGGCGTCGAAATGGGCGGTCGGGGGGCGATGCCGTTCTCGATCGCCATGACCGTCGCGATCGCCTCGAAGGCGCCGGCAGCGCCGAGTCCGTTCCCTGCCAGCAGGGCTTGCCAGAGGCTTTCGGTGTCGCAGCCGGCCGGGGAGACGATGCCGAGCCCCGAGACGACGATCCGCGTCATGCCGCCTGCTTCTTGGCCAGCAGCTTGGCGATCTCGTCGCAGAGCTGGCCGATCGTCTTGACGTCGTTGTTGGCGTTGTAATGGATCTCGATGCCGAAATGATCTTCCAGCTTGAAGATGATCTCGACGAGATCATAGGAGTTGAAGCCGGTATCCTCCAGCAAGGTCTCCGGCCCCCAGCTAGCGTCGGCAATCTTTGCGCGATCGCGCGACGGGTTTTCCACGATGACCTGCTTGAGCATCCCGATCAGGAAATCGATCGTGATTTTCGGCGCCTCACTCGTCATGGCTGAGTGCAATCCTCGTTCGAAACGGCTGCCACACCCTTGCTTGAGTTCAGCCGGGCCGTAAACCACTTATCGGCCCGGATGCACGGCCGACCGGCAGGCGGTTCAGACCGCGACGGCGGCCGTCCGGCTTCCGCCATTCGAACTATGACGCCAGCCGAACGCAGAAAGGGCGGAGCCGCAAGCGACTCCGCCCTTTCTGGCAGATCGATCAGAACCCGCTGCTCAGAAGCGATAGCTCACGCCGGCACGGCCGCTGTGATAGCGCGGCTCCTGGGTGCCGCTGAAGCCGGGGAAGGCGCGCTGCGAGTCGTTCTGCATATGCTCGAACTGGGTGAAGCGGTATTCGACGCGGGCCGACAGCGACTGCGTGAACGCGTATTCGATACCGCCGCCGATCGTATAGCCGGTCGCCGTCTTGCTGAAGCTCTCGGAGGTGCCCGGCCAGTTCCAGTAGGTGCTCTTGATGTCGGCGACGGCGAGACCGCCGGTCGCGTAGAGCAGCGCCGGTCCGATCGCATAGCCGAGGCGCAGGCGCAGCGAGCCTTGGGTGTCGATCTCCGTCTGGCCGCGGCCGCCGGGATTGAACGGGGCAACCGGCGGGTCGGTGAAGCCGCCCTTGACCTTGCCGAATTCGATATCGCCTTCGACACCGGCGACGAACGCGCCGAACTGATAGTTCGCGCCGACATGGGCGCCGCCGACGAAGCCGTCCGGATCGAAACGGTTCTTCAGGCCGACATAGCCCATCGTCGCGGTGAGGAATTCCTTGGTGGTGTCGACGCCCCAGCTGTAGCCGACCTGGCCACCGACATAGAAGCCTGTCCAGGTCATGGCCGGCGGTGTCATCATCGGCAGCGGGCCCTTGCGGGTGCTCAGCAGATCGGCGGCCATTGCCCCGGACGACGCGCTCAGAAGCGTTGCTGCAAGAAGGAAATGGCGGAAGCCACGCATATCGACTGGCCCTCAGATCGCGGACGAGCCGGACAATCCGGCATCCCTAGCTGGCTCTTTCCTGCCACAAATATGGTTAAGGCTTCCTTAGCGGAACGTTCCGGAACGTAAGTCGAGCACCGTATCGTCGGCGCCTGCCGCCCCGGAGGAGGCGAAGCCGCTGGAAGAGCGGCTGATCCCGAAATCTCAGGCTGCGCTCGCCGGGAGCGGCTCTCGCAGGGCTTTCGCTTGTTCCATGACATCGAGCGCGCCGCGGAGCGTCTGCTCGGTCGCGGCGTTCAGTTCCTCGGCTTCGCTGCCGAGGTTGCGCAGGGCGTCCGCCATCGTGCCGACGCCGGCCGCCGTCTCGGTCATGCGCGCGATGATGGCAAGCGTCGCCTCCCGCTGGCTCGTCGCGGCGGCATCGACCACATGGGCGAGCTCCTCGAGCTCATTGATGGAATCGGCGATGGTCGCGACGGCCTCGACGGCTTCGCGGCTGGCCGATTGCATCGCCTGGATCTGGTTGCGCGCGTCGATCGTCGTTGCGCTCGTCTGGGCGGACAGCGCCTTCACCTCGCTGGCGACGACGGCGAAGCCCCGCCCGGCCGAGCCCGCGCGCGCCGCCTCGATCGTCGCGTTGAGGGCGAGCAGGTTGGTCTGGCGGGCGATGTCGCTGATCACGTCGATGAGTGCGCCGATCCGGTGCGAGGCCTGGGTGAGATTGGTGATCGTCCGATTGGCGTTGCGGGCGTTGTCGACCGCCTCGGCTGCGATCTGGCGGGTCTGGGCGACCTGCGAGTTCATATTGGCGGAGGTCTTGATCAGGGTATCGGCTGCCCGGGAGGCGGAATCCATCTCGCTCTCGACGGTCAGGACGGCGGCACCTGTCCATGTCGTCCGCTCGCTGATCGACGCGGCGCGGCCGGTCACCGAGCCGACATCGGCTCGCAGCCGCTCGGATGCGAGCGCGAGCTGGCGCATTCTGTCCGCCGTGCCGGCGTCGAAGGCCGCCTGATGTGCGCGGTCTTGGCGGGCAACCTCCTCGCCGCGCATCTGCGCGGCGCGCGCTTCGGCTCGTCGGCTTTCGGCCAGCCGGTAGTCTTCGACGGCTTCGTGCAGCGGCAGGAGCCAGTCCGGCACGGTATCGGCAGGGAGGTTGGCGCTCGCCTGCTCTGAAGACAGCCGTTCCGCCATTGCCGCCGCTGCGGTGCGCGTCGCTGCTGCGGTGCGGATCAGCGCGCCGATCCCGGTGACGGCGAACAGAGCTGCTGCGGCATGAAGCCAGAAGCTGGCGGAGGGAAGGAGCAGGCCGCCGAGATTGCACAGGCCGCCCAGTGCCAGAAGCGCAAGACTGAAGCGGAGCGGGTGCTTGGACAACCGGGTATCACCATATTCGCGGCATTCGCCACATGTTCCGGCGCCCTGCCAGCCGTTGAAGCATTGCGCCTGCAGGGGGCCTCGGAAGCCTGTAATCGGCGCCCATTAAGAATCCCTTCCGTTGGGTGGGTCGCTGTCTTGCGGGGAGAGACCGCGTCTGCCGCAAAGTAATCGCGCGGCGAGGCTGTGGAGCCTTTGCGGCGGGAAACGCCCAATCTCGCGTTCTCCGCGGCCGGTGCGGCGCAAAAATCGCCGATGAGCCGTGTTGCGTATTCTATCTATCTTTCAGTAACCATTCGCTCGAATCTATAGTTAACGCCTCCGAGAACTACAGTTCTTAGAGCGATGAACCGAAATTTAATTCCTGTCTGCGTATTCGTCGAAGCAGTCGGCAAATAATGCCGCAAGCATAACAACAGGCTCGGGGTTCAGACGATGATGACGGATGAGAAGCTGCCGGGTGCGGCGCTGACAGGAAGCATGCGCGATTTCCGGGTGCCGGGCGGTGCCGACCTGGAGCGGCGCGTCGGCAATTTCTTCAAGTGGCAGAACCTGCGGCGCCAGAACGGCCTGTGGCCGTTTTCCCGTGCGACCGATTTCGGCCCGCGCACCGAGGTCCTGGCCACCGACGACCGTGGCATCAACATGGAAGGCGTGAACTTCGCCTCGCAGGACTATCTCAGCATGTCCTCGCATCCCGCCATCAAGGAGACGGCGCTGGCGGCGATCGAGCGCTACGGCGTCCATAGCGCCGGCTCGGCTGCGCTCGTCGGCAACACCACGCATTCGGTCGCGCTGGAGCGCAAGATCGCCGAGTTCCTGCAGATGGAAGACTGCCTGCTCTATCCGACGGGCTGGGGCGCCGGCTACGGCGTCATCCGCGGGCTGGTGCGCTCCTCCGACCATATCGTGATGGATGCGCTGGCCCATACCTGCCTGCAGGAGGGCGCCAATGCCGCCACCCGCAACATCTACCTGTTCCGCCATCTCGATCTCGCCCATTGCCGGCGCTGGCTGGAGAAGATCCGCTCCACCGATACCGAGAACGGCATCATGGTGGTGACAGAAGGCCTGTTCTCGATGGATTCGGACACGCCCGACATCGCGGCGATGCAGGAACTCTGCAACGAGTTCAACGCCACGCTGATGGTCGACGTCGCGCATGATCTCGGCGCCCTCGGACCGGGCGGCCGCGGCCATATCGGCGCGCAGGACATGCTCGGCAAGGTCGATATCGTGATGGGCTCGTTCTCGAAGACCTTCGCCTCGAACGGCGGCTTCGTCGCGGTCAAGGAGCGGCCGGTCAAGGAATACCTTCGCTTCTACAGCCCGACGACGACGTTCTCGAACGCGATGTCGCCGGTCAATGCCGCGATCGTGCTCAAGGCCTTCGAGATCATCGACACCGACGAGGGCCAGGTTCTGCGCGACGAACTGATGGCCAACGTCCTGGAACTCCGGCGCCAGGTCCGCGCAGCCGGGCTCGATTACTATGGCGATCCTTCGGCCATCGTCGCGGTCAAGATGGGCTCTGAAGGGCTGGCGCGCCTGGTCAGCCGGGAATTGCCGGAGCTCGGCCTGCTCGCCAACCTCGTCGAGTATCCCGCCGTCGGCAAGGGCGCCGCGCGCTTCCGCATGCAGGTCATGGCGAAGCATACGCGCCAGAACGTCACGGACGCGGTGCAGCGCATCGTGGCGGCCAAGGCCAAGGCCGAGATCGCGCTCGCGACGATGGATGCCGGTCGCCCCGCCCTGCGCGCGGTCGCCTGAAGGGAGCCGGCGCAGACGTGCCGGAAACATTGAAGCGCGGAGCGTGACGTACCGTAAGAGTCGTTCAACTTTTACGTTTCATGCTCCCGCCGGAACCAGCGCTGCCTGATTAAGGACTAGATATTTATGAGCCCGAGCCAGAAGGCGAGCGCCATCAACATTCCGTTTGCGGCAATGGCCGAGGGCGGCCAAGCGAGCCCGGCGTCGGCCGGGCGGATTCTCCTGGTCGACGACGTCCTCGACAACCGCATCGTGCTGGGGCGCAGGCTGCAGCGACGGGGCTACGAGATCGTCGAGGCCGATTGCGGCGAAGCCGCGCTGGAGATCCTGGCGCGCGAGAGCTTCGACCTCGTGCTGCTCGACGTTATGATGCCCGGCATCAGCGGCCTGGGTGTTGTCAGCGAGATCCGCAAGACGAAGACCTCGCAGCAATTGCCGGTGATCATGGTCACCGCCAAGTCGCTCACCGATGATGTCGTCGAGGCCCTGCAATACGGTGCGGACGACTACATCACCAAGCCTGTCGATTTCGAGGTCGCACATGCGCGCATCGTCGTACAGGTCAACCGCAAGCGCGCCGCCGACACGATGGAGCAGCGGGTCAGGGAGCGCACCGCCGCCCTCTCGGAAGCGACGACCACCATCACCCGCGAGGTCGAGCAGAAGCGCCAGTCCACCCTGCGCGCCGAGTTCCTCTCGCGCCATGACTCCCTGACCAAGCTGATGAACCGCGCCGCTTTCCTGGAGGCCGCGAGCGCGGCGTCCGAGGCGCATGCCGCGGGCGGTTCGCCTTACGACATCCTGTTCCTCGATCTCGACCGCTTCAAGGTCATCAACGATACCTTCGGGCATGCGGTCGGAGACCTCGCCCTCCGCGGGCTGGCCGAGCGTCTCGAGGCGATCATCTCGCCCAAGGACGCTCTCGCCCGCTTCGGCGGCGACGAGTTCCTCGTGCTCCACCCGTGCGGGCCGGGCGACGAGCCGACCGCGACGCTGGCCGAGCGCATCATCCGCAAGCTGACCGAGCCGCTGGTTGTCGACAACCATGAGGTTGCCGTCGGTGTCAGCATCGGCGTCGCCGCGCCTGCTGGCATGCACGAGCCGGCCGAGACCACGATCGGCCATGCCGATATCGCGATGTATCGCGCCAAGAAGGATGGCGGCGACCGCTTCCGCCTGTTCGATCCCGAGCTCGCCGAGGCGACGCGCCGTCGCTCCGAGCTCGAGCGCGACCTGCGCATCGCGCTGAAGAGCGGGCAGTTCAACATCGTCTACCAGCCGGTGGTCGAACTCAGAGATCACACGATCAGCGGCTTCGAGGCCCTGCTGCGCTGGAATCATCCCAAGCGCGGCGCCATCTCGCCGGCGGAGTTCATCCCGATCGCGGAGGAGACCGGCGTCATCGTCCAGATCGGCGAATGGGTCCTGCGCCAGGCCTGCGCCACCGCGATGACCTGGCCCAACGACGCCAAGGTCGCGGTCAATCTCTCCGCCATCCAGTTCGAGCGCAGCTCCGTCGTCGGGATCGTGATGAGCGCGCTCGCCGCCTCCGGCCTGGCGCCCGAGCGTCTCGAGCTCGAGATCACCGAATCCCTGATCCTGCTCAGTGCGTCCCAGACGCTGGAAGCGCTGCGCCAGTTGCGCAAGCTGGGCGTGCGCATCGTCATGGACGATTTCGGCACCGGCTATTCCAGCCTGAGCTATCTGCGCGATTTCGAGTTCGACAAGATCAAGGTCGACCAGTCCTTCATCCGCTCGCTGCCGACCGATGAGGGCACCCGCGCCATCGTCGCCTCGATTGCCAAGCTCGCTCACACGCTCGGCGTCGCCACCACAGCCGAAGGTGTCGAGACCGAGGAGCAACTCCAGCACGTCAGGACGAACGGAATCGGTCTCGTCCAGGGGTTCTTCTTCGGAAAGCCGATCTCGGCGACCGAAATCGAAGGCGTCTTCGAAGCCCTCGACGGCAACGGCTTCCCGGCAGGCTTTCCGGTCAGCTTCTGAGGACGTCTTTCGGGGCCTTTCGGGGGCGGCGGAGAAGGCTGCCACTGCGCGGCGTGATCGCGCTAAACCCCGCGACCGATCGTCCGGCCTTGAAACCAGGCAGACGACAAGCGCCCCGCGCCGGTCAGGACCGACGCGGGGCGCTGATTGGTGGCTGCGCCTGCCTCAGAACCGGTAGGTGACGCCGGTGTGCACGACCATCGGATCGAGCGTGACCGTGGCCTTGATCGGGACGGGGCCCATGTAGCCTTGCGTCTTCGCGCGCAGGTAGACCTTCTTGACGTCGACGAAGAAGCCCCAGTTGTCGTCCAGCATGTAATTGAAGCCGACCTGGCCAGTGAAGCCGAGAGCGTGGTCGGTCTTGAGACCGGTCACCGCATGATCATGGTCCTTGAAGATGACCATGAGGGCAGGGCCCGCGCCGATATAGGGCTGGAAACGGCCGAGGCCGGTGAAATGGTACTGCGCGGTCAGGGCCATCGGGCCGCCGTCGACCTTGCCGAGTGTGCCGAGGCCTGTGAGCGAGCCGCGCGCCTCGACCTTGTTCAGGGGCGGGTAGCCGGCAGCGAGGCCGATCGCGAAATTCGGCGTGAAATGATAGCCCGCCTCGATTGCGAAGGTATAGGCGTTGGGAACGCGGACATCGGCGCCCGGGATCGGGAAGCCGGCGGCGTGCATCTTGGCGCCTTCGGAATAGAACAGCCCGGCCGGACCGGCATGCAGGAAGAAGCGCTTGAAGGCCGGCTCCTGAAACATGGTAGCAGGTGTCGTGACCGGGCCCCGAAGCAGGTCGGCAGCTTGCGCACCAGAGGCGCCTGCAAGGCCGGCGAGTGCAGCCACGGCAACGAGAGGGAGGCGCATCTGGTCGATCCTGTGGCGGCGAGAACCCTCGGTCACCGAGGTCCCTCGTTGATATTCCATTAGCCTTAACGAAAGGTTAGTGTGGTATCGATCCGCCGCCGCAAACATCAACAGGATATGACAGCAGCGGCAGGGCGGAAGACCCTGCCGCTATACTCCGGATTCAGGTTTGTCGCGTGCACGGACACGAGGCGTCCCTGCGCTTGCGGCAAGCGGCCGGGCGAGCGGTGCGTGAGTCGGGGAGCGGCGCCTTCAGGCCCGGCTCAGGCAGTTCTGGATCTTGCCGACCAGGCGCGGCAGATCGACCGGCTTGGTGTCGAAATCCGAGCAGCCCACCGCTGTGCTGCGAGCCTGGTCGCTGGCCAGCGCATGCGCCGTCAGGGCGATGACGGGGATCCGTGCCGTGGCCGGGGACGCCTTAATCTGCTGGGTTGCTTCCCAGCCATCCATGTCGCCCAGCGCCACGTCCATGAGAATCAGGTCGGGCGCCTCGGCCTTGGCCATGGCCACGCCGCTCGGGCCGTCGGGCGCGCAGAGCACGGTGAATCCCTGCCTCTGCAGGCGCCGGCTCAGCATGTCCCGGTTCATCTCGTTATCTTCGACGAGCAGGATCTTAGGCATGGGCAATGGCCGACCGTGATGGAGGGGTGGAGCGAGCGTTTCCGCCGGGCGCAGGGCCCGCGCGCGAGGAGGCGAGGGCGCGCGCGGCGTCCGTCTGCGCGCTCGGGAGCGTGAGCGTGAAGGTGCAGCCGCTGCCCGGCCGGTTTTCGACGGAAATCTCGCCGCCCGAGAGCCTGGCGATCTTCTGGCTCAGGGCAAGGCCAAGGCGGGCGCCGCCGTACTTGCTGCCGTTCGCATCGCCGGCATCGGTGAACTGCTCGAACAGCACTGGCAGCAGTTCTGGGTCGATGCCGCCGCCGGTATCCTCGACCGTTACGATCAGATCCCCTCGCGCGGAGGTCGCTGCGACGAGGTCGATCCGGCCGTTGCGGGTGAACTTGATGGCGTTGACCAGCAGCTCGGCCAGGACCTGCCGCAGCTTGGAGCGATCGGCGACGAACCGGGCCGGGGCCAGCACGGTGTCGACCGCGATCGCCGTGCCGTTGTCTTGCGCCCGCAGCCGGAAGTCTTCCGCGACGGTCTCGACGAGATCGGCCGGATCGATCGCCTCGAGGTGGAGCTCCATCTTGCCGGCCTCGATCTTGGCGAGGTCGAGAATCTCGTTGACCAGCTTCAGGAGCAGATGGCCGGAGCTCTGAATCCGGCTCAGGTCTTCGGCGGTCTCCTCGTCGCCTTCCTCGCGGACCTCCTCCAGCAGGATCTCGCTGTAACCGATAACGGCATTGAGCGGCGTGCGCAGCTCGTGGCTCATCTTGGCGAGGAATTCCGTGCGGGCGGCGCCGGCGCGCTCGGTTGCCTCGATCGCCTCGCGTAGTTCGGTCGCGGTCTGGAGATGGCCCTGCATCGCGGTTTCCAGCTCGGTCTGCGAGGCGAGGAGGCGGGCATAGAACAGGGCCATCATGGCGACATAAAGCGAGGCGGCGATGGTCGAGACCAGGCCCAGACCCTCCCGCGCCGCGACGTCCAGGCGGCTCGGCATGCCGCCGCCGAGAAACCAGATCGCTCCGAAGACCGCGAAATTGGCGGCGAATAGGCTGAGCGCGATCGCGCGCAGCCTCGGCTCGTCGCCGATATAGAACAGCGCCAGGAGCGGGATCGTCAGCACCCAGGGCAAGGTCGGCGAGGTGACGCCGCCATAGAAATAGCAGCTCCAGAGGATGCAGAAATTCAGATTCTGGATCGAGGCCAGCGCGAGCGCGTTGTAGTGCCCCCACGCCCTCAGCACGAAGGGGAAGAGCCAGAAGGCGGAGATCGACAGCGCCAGCACAAGGACGGGAAATCCCGGATCCCGGTCGAAGACGTAGAGCGCGAGCGGGACGGTGTTGCCGATGAAGGGCCCAAAGATGTGGCTGATGAGAAACATCCGCACTTGCTTGAGCTGCTGGCGGTCCTGGGCGATCTCGGCCGGGATGAACCAGTCGACGAGGTCGTTCAACATCGTCCCGAGGCGGTTTGCGCCTTGTGCCATCGACGTGAAATCCCGGATGCCAGAGAACAGGCGGAGAATGCGGAAACAACCGGCCGGAGCGATCATGCGAACCCGTTCCGCATGAAAGCAATGTCAATGGCGCAAAGGCATTAAGGCGGTGTGAATCCCCACTATTGCAATGAGATGACGCTGAGTCTGATTGTTAACGACCTCATTCTATCCTCGAAGTCGAGACACGTTCCGCGCGTATCGACATCAAGGCACCCAACAGGATGATGAAGTTTATCGACTGGTTCCTCCCGGATGCGGCGAAATTCGACCGCGCGGAGCAGGGCCTCGCGCGTAACTTCGTCTTCACCCATCTGTTCGGCCCGCTGCTGAGCCAGCCGATCGGCATCTTCCTCTACCTGACCGATCCCCATCCCGGCTTGGCCTGCTGGACGATCATCGTCTGCACCTGGCTGTTCTGGCTTCTGCCTTTCGTCCTGAAGCTGACGGGGCGGCTGCAGCTGGCGGCGCTGCTCTCGGTCGAGCTTCTCGCCTTCACGGCGCTGTTCGGCGCCTTCCATTACGGCGGCGTCAGCTCGCCCTTCCTGCCTTGGCTGATCATCAGCCTGCTGCTCGGCTTCTTCTACCTGCACGACCGGCCGCTGCTGGTGCTCGGCCTGTTCGCCTTGAACATCCTGACGTTCTCGGCTGCCTACATGGTCTACGGCTTCCCGACCCTCGTGCCGCTCGACAAGCTGCAGAAGGTCGGCTGGATCTCGATCCTGGCCGCGGCGGTCTACATGTCCTGGATGGCGGCCTATTACGCCAGCATCACCTCGAAGCGTTCCGAGATCGAGCGCGAGACCGAGCGCCATCGCGAGACCGCGCAACGCCTGCAGGCCGCCAAGGAGGCGGCCGACGAGGCGACGCATATGAAGTCGATCTTCGTCGCCAAGATGAGCCATGAATTGCGCACGCCGCTCAATGCCGTGATCGGCTACAGCGAGATGCTGCTGGAGAGCTTCGAGGACCAGGGCCGCAGCGAAAGCAAGATCGCCGATCTGCAGCGCATCAACGCGGCCGGCAAGCATCTGCTGGCGCTGGTCGCCGACGTGCTCGACATGTCGCGGATCGAGACCGAGAGCGACAAGTTCAAGATCACGAGCTTCGATGTCGACTGGCTGGCGGAGGACGTCGTCTCGACGGCCAAGCATATGGTCGAGGAGAACGCCAGCAAGCTCTCCCTGGCCTGCATCGGCAAGCTGGGCGCGATGCAGTCAGACCCCACCAAGGTCCGGCAGGTCCTCCTCAACCTGCTCGGCAACGCCGCCAAGTTCACCGCGAACGGGTCCGTCACGCTGGCGGTGCGGCGGGAGGCCAAGCCGGGCGGCGACTGGATCGAGTTCCAGGTCCGTGACACCGGCATCGGCATAGCGCCGGAGGGGCTTGCCCGCCTGTTCCAGAATTTCGGCCAGGCGACGGCCGGGATCGCCGGCCAGTATGGCGGGACGGGTCTCGGGCTTTCGATCAGCCAGAAGCTCTGCGTGCTGATGGGCGGCAGCATCTCCGTGACGAGCGAGCTCGGCAAGGGCTCCTGCTTCACCGTGCGTCTGCCGGCTACCGCGCGGGTTGCCAGCGAGGCACGCCAATCCGAGGCGGCTCTCACCAGCGCGCCGAAGGTGGCCGCGGCCTGATCCTGCCGGACAGGCTCAGCCCCGCGCCGCTTCCTTGTCGGTCTTCCCCGCGCGCAGCGAGGCGATGACGGTCCAGCCGATGATGCCGATCGTGATCGCGGCCAGCACCGCGGCGATCGGCCGGTCGACCAGGCCGATCAGCCGGCCGTCCGACTTGATCATCGAGTTGATGAAGTATTCCTCCAGCAACGGACCCAGCACGACACCGAGGATCACCGGCGCGACCGGGAAGTCGTTTTCCTCCAGCACGAAGGCCAGCAGGCCGAAGGCGAGCATGACGCCGATGTCGAAGAGCGAATTGTTGATCGCGTAGGAGCCGACGATCGCGAAGAGCAGGATGATCGGCATCAGCACGCGCCGGGGCACGGAGAGCACCCGCGTCGCGATCTTGATTATCGCCCAGCCGAGCGGCAGCATCAGCAGGTTCGCGATCACGAAGACGAGGAACAGGGCGTAGACGTTCTCGGGGTTGTTGACGAAGATCGTCGGGCCCGGCGCCATGTTCTTCATCATCAGCACGCCGATGGCGATGGCGGTGATCGAGTCGCCGGGGATGCCGAAGACCAGAGCCGGAATCCAGGCGCCGGCGAGCGAGGAATTGTTGGAGGCGCCGGCCTCAATCAGCCCCTCGGGATGGCCGGTCCCGAATTTCTCCGGCTCCTTCGAGAAGCGCTTGCTCATCGCATAGGACATCCAGGCGGCCATGTCGGCGCCGCTGCCCGGCTGGATGCCGATGATCGTCCCCAGCGCGCTGCCGCGGATGAGCTGCCAGGGATATTGCTTGGTCAGCCGCCACATGTTGGCGAAGATCGGGCCGATCTTCTTGACCACGACCTGCGGCGCGCTGCTGTCCGAGATCATGTGGCGCATCACCTCCGAGCAGGCGAACATGCCGACCATCATCGGGATCAGCGAGACGCCGCCGAGCATCTCGGTGGAATCGAAGGTGAAGCGCGGCTGGCCGGCCGGGTTGTTCATGCCGACCATCGCGATCATCAAGCCGATGAGCAGCGAGATGCAGGCCTTCAACGGCGTCGACGAGCCGATGAACACGGCGCCGCCCAAGCCGAGCATGACGATCCAGAAGAACTCGACCGAGCCGAAGCCGAGCGCGAAATCGGCGATTGCCGGGGAGGCTACCATCATCACCGCCGTGCCGAACAGGCCGCCGAGCACCGAGAACCACAGGCCGATGCCGAGCGCGAGCTCAGGCTTGCCCTGCAGCGTCATCTTGTAGGAATCGTCGACATAGGCCGCCGAGGCCGGCGTGCCGGGGATGCGCAGCAGGCAGCCCGGAATGTCGCCGGAGAAGATCGCCATGGTCGAGGTGGTGACGATCGCGGCGATGGCCGGGACCGGCGGCATGAAGAAGGTCAGCGGCACCAGCAGCGCCGTCGCCATCGTGGCGGAGAGGCCGGGGATGCAGCCGACGACGAGGCCGTAGATCGCCGAGGCGGTGATGACGAAGAGCACATAGGGATCGAGCACCATCCCCAGCGCGGTCACATAGGCGTCGAGCATGGCGTCACCAGCGGAAGGGTTCGAGCGGTCCCCAGGGCAATTGCACGCCGAGGCCGAGATAGAAGATCGAATGGATGACGAGCGCAGTCGCGAGCGCGAGGCCGATCGCCTGGAGCGGTTTCGTGCCGCCGACGATGAAGAGCACGACGAGGATCACCGAGGCTGTGATGAGGAAGCCGAGAGGCTCCGCGCAGAGCATGTAGAAGACGACCGCGACCGGAACGAGCAGCAGGCGCAGCACCGCCGTGCCGCTGCGGGCCCAGTCGGCGCGGCCGACCAGCGGACCGGCCGCGGTTGCGCGGGCGCCGTTGAGCGCGAGGATCGCGGCGCAGAGCGCCAGCAATCCGGCAAGGATGAGCGGAAAGGCCGAGGGGCCGAGCGGCTGCTCGGACGGGTTCGGCAGGGTCCACGAGGCGAAGGCCACGAGGCCTGACAAGGCGAGGACGACGAGCCCCGCGAAGAGATCGTTGAACTTCATGATGCGTCCGATGTTGCGGCGGCGAAGGGCGCGGCGGCGGCTGCCGCGCCCTTGATCAGGTGGCGATCGCTTGCGACTACTGGCGCAGGCGAAGGCCGAGCGCGCCCATGATCTCGCCGTTGTTCTTGTGCTGGGTCGCGAGGAAGGTGCCGAAGGCCGGACCCTTGGCGAAGGCGTAGCCGAAACCGCGCTCGGCAAGGAAATTCTTGTAGGCGTCGGAATTCGCGACCTTGTCCGTCGCCTCGACGAGGCGAGCGGTCACGTCCGCGGGCAGGCCGGCGGGAGCGGCGAGGCCGCGCCAGGTGCCGCCCTCGTATTCCTTGCCGATCGCCTGCTTGACGGTCGGCACTTTCGGGAAGGCCGAGATCGTCTCCTTCGCCATCACGGCGAGTGCCTTGACGCGGCCGGCATCGAACATCGCCTTGCCTTCCGGCAGCGAGGACGGGACGATCTGGACGCCGCCGGAAGCCAGCTCCTGGAAGCCGGGGGCCGCACCCTGGCTCGGCACCACGGTGACGCTCTTGGGGTTGATGCCCTCGAGCTGCAGCAGGCCGGCGAAGGCGAGGTGATAGGCGGCGCCGGCGGCCATGCCGGAGAGCTTGTAATGGCCGACGGGCTGCTTTTTGATGTCGTCGAGCGCCGCGCGCAGGTCGCCCCAGGGCGAGTTCGCGGCGACGTTGAAGGCGGCCGAGTCGAAATTCACCAGCGCCAGCGGCGTCAGCTTCTCATAGGTGAAGGGGGCCGTATTCGACCAGTAATAGGTCGTGACCTCGGCCGTCGCGAGGCCGATCGTGTAGCCGTCCGGCTTGGCGTTGACGATCTCGGTATGGCCGACCACGCCGCCGCCGCCCGTGCGGTTGACGACGTTCACCGGCTTGCCGAGCTCCTTTTCCAGGCCCGCCGCCAGGATGCGCGCGACCGCGTCCGTGCCGCCGCCTGCCGCCCAGGGCACGACCAGGGTGATCGGCCGCTCGGGCCAGGCGGCGAAGGCGGGGAAGGCGAGCGCCGCGACGGTGGCGGCAAGCAGCATCGTTCTGATCTTCATGACGTTTCTCCCGATTCTGATTTTCTTGGGTCTTCTCCGCCGGCGAGCGCCGGACTGGAAAGCATGTGGTGGCGCGTGTAGCCGAGCACCTGCCGCATCGCCGCGCGCGCGGCGTCGGCATCCCCGGCCGCGATCGCGTCGAGCACGGCGGCGTGGTTCGCGAGGTTCCCGGCAAAGACATCGACGGTGAAGTCGAACATGGCGCTGAGGATCGCATCGATCGCGCCGCGGAAGCTGCGCAGGATCGGGTTGTTGGTCGCGTCGAGAATCGCGAGATGGAAGCGCTTGTCGGCGGCGATCGCCGCCTGCGGGGTGTTCTGGTCCGCTTCCATGGCGGTCAGCGCGGCGCGGATGCGGGCGAGGTCGTCGGGCGTCGCGCGCGCGGCCGCCAGCGCCGCCGCTTCCGGCTCGATGATCGCGCGGGTCTCTTCGAGCGCGAGCAGGAGGTGGCGGTCGAGCCCATCCTCGTTGCGCATCCAGCCGAGCACGTCGGGGTCGAGCAGGGTCCATTCATGGAGCGGGCGCACCTGCGTGCCATGGCGCGGCCGCACGCTGAGCAGGCCCTTGGCGGTCAGGATCTTCACGGCTTCGCGGACGACGCTGCGGCCGGCGCCATAGCGCTCCGCCAGCTCGAATTCCGGCGGCAGCACGGTTCCCGAGGTAATCTCGCCACGCACGATCGCGGCTCCGAGAGCCTGGACCATCGCGCCGATCTTGCCTGGTTTGCTGCGCTTCTGCATGCCCTGCGCCCTTCCGCGAGGCGAAGATTGTCACGGCCGGCGCTTGCGCGCAACCATTCATCTGATGTTTAACATCAGATCATTGAAAGCGAGGGGCGACGATCATGACGACGGGTTTCACCGGGATCCATGCGATCCTCTACGCGCTGTTCGATGCCGGGGAGCGTCTCGACCGGCAGGCGATGCGGCGACAGGTGGAGATCTGCCTCGGCCTCGGCGTGCATGGCATCGCGGCGCTCGGGCTCGCGACCGAGGTCTCGAAGCTCACCGTCACCGAGCGGCGGAGCGTGATGGAATGGGCTTCCGAGGACGTCGCCGGACGCAAGCCGCTGGGCTTCACGATCTACGGTTCCTCCGTCGGCGAGCAGATCGAGCAGGTGAAGGCGGCCGAGGCTGTGAAGGCCGACTGGGTCATCCTGCAGCCGCCGATGGTCGGCAGCTTCGGCGCCGCCGAATATATCCGCTTCTTCGGGCGCGTGGCGGAGGCGACGAACCTGCCCGTCGCGATCCAGAATGCGCCGGCCTATATGGGGCGTGGCCTGTCGGCGGCCGATATCCGCGATCTCGTCGCGCAGCATCCCAACATCGTGCTGGTCAAGGGCGAGGGGCCGGCGACGGATATCGCGCAGCTGATCGAGACCACCGAGAATCGTTTGCCGATCATGAACGGGCGCGGCGGGATCGAGCTGGTCGAGAACCTGCGCGCCGGCTGCGTCGGCATGATCCTGGCGCCTGATGTCATCGACTTCATGGTCCACGCCTATGAGAGCTTCAAGGCCGGGGACGAGGCGGCGGCCGAGCTCGCCTATCGCGACGCGCTGCCGGCCGTCGTCTTCATCATGCAGTCGCTGGAGAGCCTGATCTGCTATGGCAAGCGCGTCTTCGGCGCGCGGGCCGGCATCGCGATCCACGACCGCGCGCCGGCCATGCGGCCGACGGCTTTCGGCGAGGCGCTCGTGCAGAAGCACGTCGCGAAGCTCGGGCGCTTTTCAGGCGCTGGGCCGGATGGGCGCGGCGGCCACCTGCGCCCGGTTTGAGGCGTCCAGGCTCCGGCGGCGTCAGACCTGCTGCCGCCCGCGATAGCGCGCGAAGACGTTCTGGCGACCGGCGGAAAAGATCATGACCTCGTAGGTGTCAGGCTGCTGCCCGGCCACTTCCATGCCGGGCGAGCCGACGGGCATGCCCGCGACCGCGAGGCCCGTCGCCCTGGGACGCTCAGCGAGCAAGCGCTTGATCGCTTCGGCCGGGACATGGCCTTCCACGACATAACCGCCGATCTCGGCGGTATGGCAGGAAGCCAAGGGATCGGGCACGCCGAGCCGCGCCTTCAGCGGGGCGACATCGGGCACCTCGACCACCTCGACCGCGAAGCCAGCCGCCTTCACATGCGTCACCCAGTTGCCGCAGCAGCCGCAATTCGGGTCGCGCGTGACGGTCATCTTCGGGAGCGTCTCAGTCGCGAGAGCCGATTGCGACAGCGCGAGCGCCGCCGCGGCTTGAACAGCGCCTGCGACCACGCTGCGGCGGGAGGGGAGCCGTTGGGTCGTCAAAAGGGCCTCCTTGGCCGGGATGTCAGCGGGCGGGGGCTGGGCCGGGCGTGTAGCCTGCGGCGGTGATGAGAGCGCCGATGCTGGCAAAATCGCCGCCGCCCTGCACCGTGACCAGCTTCGAAGCGGGGTCCGCGGTGACGGTCGCATCAGGAAAAGCGCCCTTGATGGCGTGTTCGATCCTGCCGGCGCAATGGCCGCAGGTCATGTCCTCGACCCTGAGGCTGACGGCGTCGGAGGAGGTCTGGGGTGCCGCCGAGGCGGCGGTCGAATGCTGTTGGCAAGAGCACATGGCGTGTCGTTCCTGACTGTCGATGAGCTCAGCCTGCACCTTCCCTCCATGGCAAGGTCAAGCCCGTTTCGGCCATCATCGCGCCTGCCGTGCAGGGTGGTCGACGACATCAGGGTCGGGCGGCTCGTGGACGTTCTCCCGGATTGGGCGCCGCGGGCCGGCATCATCCATGCCGTCTTCCCCTCGCGGCGAGGATTGCTGCCTTCGGTGCGGGCGCTGCTCGACTTCCTCGCCGCCGACTGTGCGCGCCTTGATCGGGACAGCCGATAGGCGCAAGTCCAGGCCACGGGCACCGCACTGGATTCCCGGCTCCGGCGGCGGCATGCTTCCCGAAGCTCTGATCGAAGCGAGGAGAGGTTCCTTGGACATCACACGCGCCGGATCGCGGCCCTCCGGCAAGGGCCCCTCGGACTGGTTCACCGGAGCGGTCCGCATCGACCCGCTCTGCAATCCCCACGCGGCAGAGCGCGTTCAGGGTGCCGGCGTCACCTTCGAGCCCGGCGCCCGCACGGCCTGGCATACCCATCCGCTTGGCCAGACGGTCATCGTCACCGCCGGTCTCGGCCGGGCGCAATGCTGGGGCGGGCCGATCATGGAGATCCGCCCCGGCGACGTCGTCTGGTTTCCGCCGGGCGAGAAGCACTGGCATGGCGCCTCTCCGGCGACGGCGATGACGCATATCGCGATCCAGGAGGTTCAGGACGGCAAGGTCGTCGACTGGATGGAGCAGGTCTCCGACACGCAGTACGGCGGTTAACGATCAGCCGAGTGCTTGCCGCCCAGCTGGGGAAGGCGGGCATCTAATGCTTTTATTTTGTGGCGAATTGGATCAATGATGCCGGCGTGCGTTTAATGCCTGATTAACTTTACGAGAGAGTTTCATGCGGCCCGAGCGCGTGCGACGGATCCCAGCGCCTGTCCAGGCTGCCAGCCTCGGCCGCCGGTTGCAGGCCGCGAACGACAACGAGCCCGATGTCAGAGAGAGCGTGATCAGCATCCTGATCGGGCGTTCCCTGATTGTCGGCGCCGCGCTGCTGGCCTTGGCCATCGTTGCCGGATGGAGCCTCTGGCTCGGCCGCGCGGTCTGGCGCCACTTCGCCTGACCGGAAGCGAGTTGGGTCGGCTTGCACCGGCTGATCCGTGCGGAGCCGCCGGCAGAGCGCATTGACCCAACGGTAGGTATCGTTAACATTTGTCGCATCGCACCAGATGACTGCAGGCGGAGGCAGGGATTTTGATGCGCTGCGCCGCGATTGCATCGGGACGCCAACCGTAGCCAACTCGGGGCGAGCGTGCAGTCGAGCATCGTTCACGGCAGGGTCGATCGATGCGCTGATCCTGAGCGCGCGGGCGGAGGCGGCGCTCTGTCCGACTTGCTGCGCGACTGCGCCGAGCGGAATCGCAGGGTTTTCCTCTTCGGCGGCGACAGCCGCACGATCTACGCGCTGCGGGGGCGGATCGCGTCAGCCATTCCGGCCGTCCGGATCGCCGGCATCTGCGACGCCGATTTTGCCGGGCCGATCGACCGTGCTGTTCTCGACCATATCGCGGCTGCCGATGCGGATGTGATCATCACCGATCTCCCGGAAGCGCGCTTCCGGTTGTTCTGCGCGCAATGCACCGCGATGGGGATTTACGGAAAGCGGATCAACGTTCCGGGGAGCTTTGCCGATTTCGCCTTGGGCGCGGGGCAGGGCGTGCTCGGCCTCTCCGTTCCGGCACGGCTGCGCCGGCTCGGTGTTGCGGCAAAAGCCGGCCTGCGCTTCGCTCGTATCATTCTGGGGCAGAGCCTGCGTCAATCCCAAGCTGCGCGCGCTGCCGCGGTCCCGCCCGACGCGGTGGCCGGCGCTGATCGCAGGGCGCTTAGCGCGCGTTGGAAAAGGCTTTCCGGCTCAGAACGGTCCGGAACAGGATCCTGATGTCCAGCCAGAACGACCAGTTGTCGATGTACCAGAGGTCATAGGCGACGCGCCTGGCCATCTTGTCGTCGGTATCGGTCTCGCCGCGCAGGCCGTTGACCTGGGCCCAGCCGGTTATGCCGGGCTTGACGTTGTGGCGGCGGGCGTAGTTGGCGATCTTGCGCTCGAACTCGATATCATGTGCCAGCGCGTGGGGGCGCGGCCCGACGAGCGACATGTCGCCGGCGATGACGTTCAGGAGCTGCGGCAGTTCGTCGAGATTGTAGCGCCGCAGCAGATGACCGAGGCGCGTGATCCGGGGATCGTTGCGCTTGGCCTGGACGACGACCTGGCCGTCATCGGTCGTCGTCATCGTGCGGAACTTGAAGATGCGGAAGGCCTGCTGGTTGAAGCCGTAGCGCCGCTGGCGAAACAGGACGGGACCGGGGGAGTCCAGCCGGATCAGCACCGCGATCAGCAGCAGAAGCGGCAGGGTCAGGACGATGCCGCAGGAAGCGGCCACGACGTCGAAGGCGCGCTTGAGGGCGATCTCGACCGCCGAGAGCGGCTGGCGGGTCAGGCGCAGGCTCGACAGGGTGCCGGTGTGGACGACATGCGTCCCACTGAAACGCTCCATGATCGGCTCGGGCGCGAGATGGATCGCGACCGGCAGGTTCATGAAGGCATCGACGCAAGCGGAGATGGTATCCTGCTCGGCCCAGGGTACGGCGATGAAGACCGCATCCGGCCGCTTCGCCCGGCAATTCGCCACCGCGGCTGCCAGATCGGCGGCCAAGGCGGCCGAGCCGGTCGCACCGGAGGATTTCAGGAAGGCGACGTCGGTGACCGCGAAGCCCATGTGCCAGGGCTTGTGCCGCGACACGAAGGACATGATGTTCGCCTCGCGCCCGATCAGGAAGGCGCGCTCGGCGGTGATCCTGCCGGTCCGGCTGCCGGCGGAGACCAGCCTGGCGACCGCCGAACGGGAGAGGGCAATGATCGGAATGCCGGAAAGATAGGTCGCGACGATGACGGCCCGCGAATAGTGGTCCGCGATCTTGGCGAGGAACAGGAGGGCCAGGAAGGCGACCATGGTGATGTTCCAGACGGCGAAGGCCGAGCCGATCTGCCCCCGTGTCGAGAGATAGTTCGCGATCTGGTAGCGGCCGCGCATCAGGTTGACGAAGACGAACAGGGCCGCGAGCATCGCCGCCAGTTCCGGCGTCGAGCGGTCGACGCCCGGCGTACCGACGGTGCCGAGATGGTAGGCGAAGGACACTGCATAGACGAGGCCGGCGACCACAACCGCGTCGCTCGCCGCCACGAGCGGACCCAGCCAAAGGCGCCAGAGCCCCGACTGATTGTCGGGCAGGGCCTGCGGCATGCCGCTCAGATCGTTGACGCTCATGTTAAACCCCGGGCCGCCTGCACATGTCCTGCAACGGCACAATGTGCCGGCGCGGAACCGTGATCGACAAAGGGGTCGCAAACCCCGTGCCGGGGCGGCGTGGGTCAGATTGGCTCGGATTAGGGCAGGTTCGACCGGACGGGCAGTGCCTGCAAGACCTGGTGGGACGGGACTGTCCCGGGATGAATCAGGCCGGCTTGCGGAAGCGCTGTGCCATCGTGTCGAAGGCAGCGGCAAGAATAGTGCCGAGCGTGGCGCCGGCGATCTTCACGATCGCATCATGCGGCAGGCCGTGGCGGGTCTCTTCCAAGGTCTGGAGCCATTCGAGGCCCATGGCGAGGGCGACGATGCTCGCCAGCACGAGCCAGCGCTGCCGCGGGTAGGCGAAAGCGAAGGTGGCGCCGGCGCCGAAATAGGCGAGGAAGCGTTCGACATCCGCTCCCAGCAGCGGAATATGCGGGCGGGCGTTGATTGGCGCCAGCGTCGAGAACAGGATCGCGAGCAAGGCAGCCCAACCCGCGAACACGGCAAGGCGGCGAAGCTTTTCAAGCGGAGGAATCAAGACCGGGCTCCGGGCGAACGGCGAGGCGTGCAGGCAAGATACGGACCAGCACCGGCGAGATCGCGCAAGAGCAGGACGGACGCCGACCTTATGGCGATGCAAAAACGACGAAGCAATGGCAGCAACGAGAGTTTTTAGCCGCCGTCGATGAAGTTTCCTGTCATCGTCGGCGATGCAGTCATCCTATGCGGTGACGCAGCGTCCATTCCAAGGCTAGCATGCCGGCGTGACGGCCTATGGGAGAGACGATGACCGATGTTCTTGCAGCGCCCTCGGCGGCGCGGATCGCGCGTGGCGGGAAGGCGATCTACGGTGTTCCGCTGGGTATCCTGATGCTGGAGGCGCGGTTTCCGCGCATTCCCGGCGATATGGGCAATGGCACGACCTGGCCCTTCCCGGTGCTGTATCGCGTGGTCGGCGGGGCGAGCCCCGAGAAGGTGGTGCTCAAGGGCGCTGCCGGGCTGCTGCCGGATTTCGTCGAGGCGGCGCGCGATCTCGTCCGGCTCGGCGCCGAGGCGATCACCACGAATTGCGGCTTCCTGTCGCTGTTCCAGCGCGAGCTTGCGGCGGCCGTCGGCGTGCCGGTCGCGACCTCCTCGCTGATGCAGGTGCCCTGGGTGCAGGCGACGCTGCCGCCCGGCAAGAGGGTGGGCATCGTCACGGTTTCGGCCGCGTCGCTGACGCCGAAGCATCTGGAGGCGGCCGGCGTGCCGCTCGACACGCCCGTCACCGGTACGGAGAACGGACGCGAGTTCTTCCGCGTCCTTATCAAGGCCGAGAAGGACGACATGGATGTCGAGCTTGCCCGGCAGGACGTGGTGCAGGCCGCGCTCGATCTCGTCGCCCGCCACCCGGAAGTCGGCGCGATCGTGCTCGAATGCACGAACATGCCCCCTTATGCGGCCGATGTGCAGGCGGCGACCGGACTGCCGGTCCACGACATCTACTCGCTGATCAACTGGTTCCACGCCGGATTGCGGCCGCGCCGCTTCGGCTGAGCTTATCCCCGGTCCTTCCGGCCGTCCGATAATCCGCCTCGCTGAAATCCCCGTCCGCGAGGCCCCATGACCGATACGCCCCGTCTTTCGCTGCCGCTGCTCGCCGCCGGGCAGGCGCAGAAGCACGTCACTCATAACGATGCCCTGATCCGGCTCGACGGGCTGATCCATCTCACGGTCGACAGCCGCACGCAGGCGGCTCCGCCGGCTTCTCCAACCGAACTCTCGGCCTATATCGTGCCGGGCGGCGGCACCGGGGCCTTCGCGGGCCGCACCGATCAGGTCGCGCTGTTCGAGGATGGCGGCTGGACTTTCCTCGTGCCGCGCGCCGGCTGGCAGGCCTGGGTGATCGACGAGGCCGAGCACAATCTCTGGACCGGCACGGAATGGCGCCGCGCCAGCCCGCTCAGCGGCCTCGGCGCCGAGCGCTGGGGCGTGAACGCGACCGCCGATACGACCAACCGGCTTGCCGTGGCCTCGGATGCCAGCCTGTTCAACCATGCCGGCAGCGATCACCGATTGAAGATCAACAAGAACGCCGCCGGCAATACCGCGAGCCTGCTGTTCCAGAGCAACTGGTCGGGCCGGGCCGAGTTCGGCCTCGCCGGCGATGACGATTTCCGGGTCAAGGTCAGCGCCGACGGCGCGGCCTGGCATGATGCGCTGGCGATCGATCGCGCTTCGGGAGGCGTCGTCCTCCCAGGTACGCCCTGGGCGGCGGGAACGAACCTTCTGATCAACGGCGACATGGCGATCAACCAGCGCAGTTTTGCCGGTGGCGCACTGACTGCCGGCGCCTATGGTTTCGACCGCTGGAAGGCGGCGACCGGTGGTGCCAATCTTTCGCTCAGCAGCTTCACCATCACCCTGACCTCCGGTGCTGTCGTCCAGCCGGTCGAGCCGGCACCTTGGGGGCTCGCGTCCTTCGCCGGTCTGCCATTGACGCTCTCGGTCGATGACCTGACCGGCGGTAGCCTTACGGTGGCGATCGGCAGCCAGTCCGGCACGATTCCGGCCGGATCGGGACGCCGCTCGCTGACGCTGACACCGGCTGCCGGCGACACCGGCGTGCTGCAGGTGCGGCTCTCGCCGAGCGCGGGCGCCATCAGCTTCGCGCGGATCAAGCTGGAGCATGGGCGGATTGCCACGCACTGGGCAGCGCGTCCGCTCTCGATCGAGCAGATGTTGTGCCGGCGCTACTATCTGAAGCAGGACGGGCAGGTGCTGATCGATGCCTATCAGGCTGCTGCGGCTGCGAGCCGGCAGAGCCTGAGCCTGCCGGTGCCGATGCGGGCGACGCCGAGCGTGGCGGCCACGGTCTCGCTGGAAATCAACGTGCAAGGCACTGACCGCGGTATCATCGCGCAATCGCCCGAGCGGGCCTATGCCTATGTCACCGCGCTGGCGCTCGGACGGGTGAGGGCGGCCTTCGATGCCATTGCTTTCGATGCGGAGCTGTAAGCCTCACTCGCTGACGAGCTTGCGGGCGCGCAGCAGGGCCAGCAGGCCTTCGTCGCGGCGCTCCTCAAGCTGGGCGATCGTGCGCCCTGCCGCTTCCTCCGCGACTCCCGCGATAATCTTGTGCTGGACGTCCGCGTCCAGCGAAGGCGTTCCCAGGGACTGCCAGCGCCGGACCTGGCTCGGCCCGAGATGGGCGAGATAGCCGGCGATGCCGCCTTCGCCGCCGCCGAGATGATAGGTCATGTGCGGGCCCATCAGGGCCCAGCGCAGGCCGGGACCATTGCAGAGCGCGGCGTCGATCTCGGCGACGCTGGCGACGCCCTGCTCGACCAGATGGACGGCCTCGCGATAGAGCGCCGAGGCCAAGCGGTTCGCGACATGGCCCGGCATCTCGCGCTGGAGGATGACCGGGCGCCGGTCCAGGCTGCGATAGAAGGCGGCGGCGCGTGTAACGACGGCCTCGTCCTCGCCGACGATCTCGACCAGCGGCACGAGATGCGGCGGGTTGAAGGGGTGCGCGACGATCACCCGGCGCTTGTCCTTGCAATCCGCGACGAGTGCGCTGCGCAACAGGGCCGAGGTGCTGCTGGCGATGATCACGTCCGGCGGCAGCGCGGCATCGAGCCGGGCGAGCAGCGCGCGCTTGGCTAGTTCGTTCTCCGGCCCATTCTCCTGAACGAAATCAACCTCTTGCAAGGCCTCGTCGAGATCGGCGGTGAACTGGTACTGGCCGGTATTGGCCAGTCCGAGCGCGGCGAGCTGGTTTCGCGCTCGCTCGACCGCATGGCGGAACTTCTCCTCCGCGCCTGGGGCTGGATCATAGGCGGAGACATTCAGCCCGTGGCCCATGGCGAGCGCGGCCCATGAGCTGCCGATCAGGCCGGCGCCGATGACGGCGATGCGCTTGATGTCGCGGATATCCTGCATCAGTGGATCTCGGGTTCCGGCACCTTCGCCGTCCCCTCCAGATAATCGAAATCGCAGCCCTTGTCGGCCTGGCGGATATGGGCCGCCGACATCTTGCCCCAGCCGCGCGGATAATCGCGGTCGGGTGGCGTCCAGACGGCTAGGCGGGCGGCGATCTCGGCCTCGGTCAGATTGACCGAGATGCTGCGCGCCTCGACATCGACGCTGATGATGTCTCCCGTCTGCACCGCCGCGATCGGGCCCTTGATATAGGCCTCCGGCGCGACATGGAGGATGCAGGCGCCATAGCTGGTGCCGGACATGCGGGCATCCGAAATGCGCAGCATGTCGCGCACGCCCTGCTTCAGCAGCTTCTTCGGGATCGGCAGCATGCCCCATTCCGGCATGCCGGGACCGCCGACGGGGCCGCAATTCTTGAGCACCATGATGTGGTCGGCGGTGACGTCGAGGTTCTCGTCGTTCACGGCCTGCATCATCGCATCGTAATGCTCGAAGACCAGCGCCGGGCCGGAATGCCTGAGCAGGCGCGGCTCGGCGGCGGAGGGCTTGATGACGCAGCCATCGGGCGCGAGATTGCCCTTGAGGACGGCGAGGCCGTTGGCTGTCGAGACCGGCTTGTCGAGCGGGCGGATGACGTTGTCGTCATAGACCTGGGCGAGCGCGATGGTCTCCGCGATCGGCTTGCCGGTCACGGTCATCGCATCGGTGTGGAGCTTGCTTTCGAGCTGCTTCAGCAGGGCCGGCAGGCCGCCGGCATAGAAGAAATCCTCCATCAGAAAATCGCCGGAGGGGCGCAGGTTCGCGATGACCGGGACGTTGCGCGAGAAGGCGTCGAAATCATCAGGTGTCAGTGGCACGCCGGCGCGGCCGGCCATGGCGACAAGATGGATGATCGCATTGGTCGAGCCGGCGACGGCCATATGCACGGTCAGCGCGTTCTCGAAGCTCTTGCGGGTGAGGATCTGGTCGGGCGTCAGGTCCTCCCAGACCATCTCGACGATGCGCTTGCCGGCGGCGGCGGCCATGCGGGGATGGGCGGCGTCGGCGGCGGGAATGGCGGAGGCGCCGGGGAGGGTGAGGCCGAGCACCTCGGCATGGCTCATCATCGTCGCGGCGGTGCCCATCACCATGCAGGTGCCGTAGGAGCGGGCGATGCCGCTCTCCATGTCCTTCCACTGGCCGTCGGTGATGTTGCCGGCCTCCTTTTCGGCCCAGTATTTCCAGACATCGGCGCCGGAACCCAGCACCTTGCCGGCCCAGTTGCCGCGCAGCATCGGCCCGGCCGGCACGAAGATGAAGGGCAGGCCGGCGCTGCAGGCACCCATGATCAGGGCCGGCGTGGACTTGTCGCAGCCGCCGAGCAGCACGGCGCCGTCGAGCGGGTGGGAGCGGATCGATTCCTCGGTCTCCATCGCCAGGAAGTTGCGATAGAGCATCGTTGTAGGCTTCTGATATTGCTCGGAAACCGACATGACGGGGATTTCGATCGGGAAGCCGCCGGCCGCCCAGACCGCGCGCTTCACCGCCTCGGCGCGGTCGCGCAGATGGGTGTGGCAGGGGTTGATCTCGGACCAGGTGTTGATGATGCCGATGACCGGCTTGCCCATGAACTCCTCATGGCCGAAGCCCATCTGCAGCGCTCGCGAACGATGGCCGAAGGAGCGCAGGTCGCTCGCGCCGAACCAGCGCCAGCTGCGCAGGGTCTTGGGCGTCTTGCGGGGGCGGGCGGACATGGGCGTTTCCTCGACGAGGTTCTTTGTTGGCTCAATGGCTTGTCATTCCGGGGCGGCTCGCAGAGCCGAACCCGGAATCCACGACTGGGAGGGACAATACCCGCTCGCGATGAAGGGCTCGCCCGGTCGTGGGTTCCGGGTTCATCGCTGCGCGATGCCCCGGAATGACAAAGGTTATTCCGCTGCCGCGCGCTGGCTACCCCAGCTCGACACGATGCCGCGCAGTTCCGCCCGCTCGGCCTCGTTCAGCTCCGGCAGGCCGGGGAGGCGAACCGGGCCGACATCCGTGCCGAGGAGACCCAGCGCTTCCTTCACTACGGTGACATTGGCGCCGTTACCGTATTTGGTGCGCAGCTTCTCGAAGCTGGCGATGGCGTCGACCTCGCGCCGCGCGGTATCGTAATCGCTTGCCTCTAGCGCGCGCCAGACGGCGAGCGAGCGCTCCGGCGCGACATTGATCAGGCCGGAGGTGAAGCCGCGGGCGCCCAGTGCGTAGAAGGGCGCAGCCCAGCCCTCGGCGAGGCCGCAGATCCAGTTGGCGGAGGAGCCCTCCGTCTCGCGCACGCAATCAGCCAGCAGCATCATGTTGTTCGAGGCGAATTTCACGCCGGCGACGTTTGCGTGGGTCGCGACCCTGATCAGGTCCTTCACGCCGATCGCGTCCGAGCGGATATAGGCGACAAGCGGGATCGGCAGCGCCTCGGCGATGGCGAGGATGTAGTCGGCCTGGGATTGCGGGGCGGCGAAGGGATCGAGCGGGTGATGCACCATCGCGGCATCGCAGCCGGCCTTGGCTGCGAGCTTGCCGGTGGCGATGGCTTCACGGAGCGAGCGGCCGATGCCGGCGGTGACCAGCGCCTTGCCGGCGGCGGCCTCGGCGGCTGTCGCGTGCGAGCGCTCCACCTCGGCGGTCGTCATCGGGTAGAACTCGCCGGTATTGCCGGCCGAGACGATGTTGTGAATGCCGGCCTCCGCGATGCGCCGGACGATCCGGCCGGTCAGCGCCCAGTCGGCCTCGCCATCCGCTTTCCAGGCGGTGACATGCACGCCGGAAATGCCGCGCAGCGCGCGGCGCACCTTGTCATTCGTCATAATCCAGTCCCTCCGCATCCGCGCCGAAAACTAGCCTGACATGGGCCTTCGCCGAGCGGACGATGTGACGGCGCATCCTGAGTTCGGCGCGCGCGGGATCGCGCGCCAGAAGCGCCTCGTAGATGTCGCGATGTTCCTCGAAGCCTCTCCGGCGCTCGTCGGCTTGCGAATGCAGCGCGATGCGCTGGGCATGGTCGTACATGCGCTGGCCGTCGAGACGGCGTTCCAGATAGGTGCAGCCGGAGATGCGGTGGATCGCGCGGTGATAGGCCTCGTTCAGCGCGACGAGGTCTTCAAGGTCGCCATGCTCGGTCGCCTGCTCCATATCGGCGATCAGCCTGCCAAGTTCGATGGCGCCGTCCTCGGTCAGGTGGTTGGCGGCGATGTGGGCCATGACGCTTTCGAGCGCGGCGCGACCCAGCGCCATCTCCAGCGCCTGCCGGGGTGAGAACTCGACGAAGACGCCGCGGCGCGCCTCGGTGCGGACCAGCCCCTCGCTCTCCAGCTTGCGGATCGCGTCCTTCACCGGTGTCGTGCTGACCCCGAGCATCTCGGCGAGGTGGCGCTCGTTCAGCCTTTCGCCATTGCGGAAGCGCCCGGCGACGATGGCACGGCGCAGACGCTCGTGGACATGCTCGCGCAGCGAACGCAGCAGATCGGGAGCGACGGGTTCGACGGCAGGCTGCAACATGGTTCTTCCGGGGCGCTGGGTCTGACCGCTTCATCGCGGCAGCGGCTCCAGCGCCTCACCATCAGACAGCACAAAGTCTGAGATGCGGCAATCTGAAATTTCAGATTTCAAGGCCGCGATCCTGTGTTATCGATCAGGATAAGCGCCCGTCATGAGGCGCAAGCGGATTGGCCGCTACCAGGAGGAACGAACCGATGAGCATCACGCGCAGAACCATCATCGCCGCCGCTTGCCTTGCTGCAGCAGGCCCCGCCTTCGCGCAGGGCGATTATCCCGGCAGCAAGGTCGTCACCATCGTCGTGCCCTTCGCGGCCGGCGGCACCACGGACCTGCTCGGGCGCGTCCTGGCTGACCGGCTGGGCCAGCGGCTCGGGGGCAAGTTCATCGTCGAGAACCGGCCCGGTGCTGGCGGGAATACCGGCGTCGCGGCCGTCGCGCGGGCGCCGGCCGATGGCTACACGCTGACCATGGGCACGGTGTCGAGCCACGCGATCAACCCGGCCGTCTATACGAAGCTGCCCTTCGACCACATCAAGGATTTCGCGCCGATCTCGCAGGTGGCGAGCGTGCCGAACATCCTGATGGTCAATATCGACCTGCCGGCCAAGACTGTGCCGGAGTTGATCGACCTTTTGAAGAAGAACCCCGGCAAGTACTCGTTCGGCTCGTCGGGGGCGGGCACCTCGACCCATATGGCGGCGGAGCTGTTCAAGGTCTCGACCGGCACCGACATGGTGCATGTGCCCTATCGCTCGAGCGGGCAGGTGACGCAGGATCTGCTCGGCGGCCAGATCCAGATCACCTTCGACAACATCACCATCGCCTGGCCGCATGTTCAGGAGGGCAAGATCCGCGCGCTCGCCACCGCGACGCCGAAGCGGCTCGCGGTCGCCCCGGACCTGCCGGCGCTGTCGGAATTCATTCCGGGCTATGATGCCAGCTCGTGGCACGGCTTCTTCGCGCCCTCCGGCGTGCCGAAGGAGATCGTCGCCAAGCTCTCGACCGAGACGCAGGCGATCATGCGCGAGCCGGCGGTGATCGAGCAGTTGAAGAAGCTCGGCGTCGACCCAGTCGGGTCGAGCCAGGAGCAGTTCACCGCCCATATAGCCTCCGAGACCAGGCGCTGGGCCGAGGTCGCGCAGAAGGCGAATGTGAAGATCGAGTGAGGGGCTCAACCGTCATGCTCGCCCTTGTTGCGAGCATCCACGTTTCGAAGTCCCGCGACGCGTGAAGACGTGGATGGTCGGGACAAGCCCGACCATGACGGCGCGGTTTCGGTAGTAAAGCCGCGTCAGCGCTGCCCGGCGAAAGCCTTGGCCAGCGCGTCGGCATGCTTGGTCATGAGGCCGAGATCGGAGCCGACGGCGACGAAGCGATAGCCCCATTCGATATAGCGGCGCGCATCGGGCTCGGACGGCGTCAGGATGCCGGCCGGCTTGCCGATCGCGGTCAGGCGCTTCACCGCGTCCTGGATCGCGGCCTGGACCTCGGGATGGCCGGGATTGCCGATATGGCCGAGCGAGGCCGAGAGATCGGCCGGGCCGATGAAAACGCCGTCGACGCCATCGACGGAGGCGATCTCCTCGATCCGGGCGAGCGCCTCGCCGGTCTCGACCTGCACCAGCACGCAGATCTCGCCATCGGCGCGCTTGAGATAGTCCGGCACGCGCCCGTATTGGCTGCCACGGCCGCTGACCGTGATGCCGCGGATGCCGGCCGGCGGATAGCGGCAGGCGGCGACGGCCTTGCGCGCTTCCTCGGCATTCTGGACGAAGGGCACGAGCACGGCCTGCACGCCGATATCGAGGAGGCGCTTCAGCAGCACCGCATCGTTCCAGGCCGGGCGGACGATCGGGGTCGCGGTGCCGCCCTTCAGGGCCTGCAACTGGGTGAGAACGTCGGGTGGCTCGTTCGGAGAGTGCTCGGTATCGACCAGAATCCAGTCGAAGCCGCTCTGGCCGATGATCTCGGACACGATCGGGCTGCAGAGGCTGCTCCACAATCCGATCTGAAGCTCGCCACGCTTCAGCGCGGCCTTGAAGGCGTTGGCAGGCAGATCCACGGCGTTTCCCCTTGGGCAGACTGGTTTGGCGATGCGCCGGCCGGCTGAAACCGGTGGCGCGCGCCACTCTTGTTAGCCCGGACTGGATGATCGGCGGAAGCTGGCGGCAGGTGATGGCGGGGTTGCAGTCTCGGCGTCGAACGCAGCTTCGCGGCGCGCGAATCGCTGCTAGGTTGCGCGGCCCTGGAGACAACCCGCCATGACCACCCCCATGCTGACCGAAGAGATCGCCCAGCGCTTCGCCCGCATCGCGCTTGGCCATGTCCGCCGCGAGTATCCCAACAAGCCCGACCATACGCTGGGCGGGCCGCAGGATGCGCAGACGCCGAGCCAGCTGCATCCGGTGTTCTATGGCAGTTATGACTGGCATTCCTGCGTGCACAGCTACTGGATGCTGGCGCGGCTGCTGCGGCGCTATCCGACGATGCAAGCCGCCGCCGATATCGTCGCGCTGTTCGATGCGCAGCTCGTCCCCGAGAAGATCGCGGTCGAATGCGCCTATCTCGCCCAGCCGACGGCGCGCGGCTTCAAGCGGCCTTATGGCTGGGGCTGGCTGCTCAAGCTTGCGTCCGAGCTGAACGGGCTCGACGACGGACGATGGAGCCGGGCGCTGGAACCGCTCGCCGAGGCCTTCGCCCAGCGCTTCCGCGATTTTCTGCCGATCGCGACCTATCCGGTGCGTGTCGGCACGCATTTCAACACCGCTTTCGGCCTGCGGATGGCGGCCGATTATGCCGATGCGACCGGGGATGGCGCTTTCCTGACCCTGCTGCGCGAGACGGCCCTGCGCTGGTATGGCGCCGACGAGGACTGCCCGGCCTGGGGCGAGCCGAGCGGCGACGATTTCCAGTCCTCAGCGCTGATCGAGGCGGAATGCATGCGCCGCCTGCTGCCGGCGGGCCAGTTCCTGCCCTGGTTCGAGCGATTCCTGCCGCGCATCGCGCAGCAGCAGCCGGCGATTCTGTTCAAGCCGGCGACCGTGACCGACCGGACCGACGGCAAGATCGCGCATCTCGACGGGCTCAATCTCAGCCGCGCCTGGTGCTGGAGCGCGCTGGCTGCAGCGCTGCCGGAGTGGGATGCGCGGCGCCCGGTCATCGCTGACGCGGCGAGGCTGCACCTCGAAACCGGGCTGCCGCATATCGCGGGCGACTATATGGGCGAGCACTGGCTTGCGAGTTTCGCCGTGCTCGCGATCGAGGAGCGGTAGGGTCAGTCAGATCGGTTGAATCGCCGGCGCCACTGTTGTCATTCCCGGGCGCGCCGCAGGCGCGAACCCGGAATCCACGACTGGGTCGGACATCGCGTGTTCGGTTGCCAGCCGCTCACCCGGTCGTGGGTTCCGGGTTCTTCGCTGAGCGAAGCCCCGGAATGACAAGGGGCGGAGTTACTGAGATCAGGTGCCGGCAGGCTGTGACCGATCAAGCCGCGCCCTTCAGCTCCACGTCGCTGCGCCAGCCGAGCGCGGGGGCGACGAGGTTCGCGAAATCGACGGTGATCTGACGGTAGTCGTCGATGCTGAAGTTATAGGGCAGTTCCAGCCGCAGCGTGTCGACGAGCGGCAGGACCGGGTCCGCCGCGAGGCGTTCGATCAGTTCTGCTGCTGTTCCGACGAGATCCGGTGCGAACTGGGTCCGTCGCTCGCCCTGGGGGCCAAGCGTGCGGGCGTTCCGGCTCGCGGCATAGTCGCGATAGCGCTGGCGCGTCGCTGTGTCGGCCCCGTCGAGCGGGACGATGACGCGGCCGACAGCGATGCGGGGCTCGTCTTCGCCCCGCCAATGCGTGCGGAAGGTCTCGATATGACGCTGCTGCGCCTCGAAGAAATCGTCGGTATCCTCAGCCGTATTGATATTGCCGACGAGCAGGTGGAAGCCGTTCTCCGCCGCCCAGCGGGCCGAGCGCAGCGAGCCGCCGCCATACCAGAGCCGCTGGCGCAGGCCCGGTGCATGCGGACGCAGGCGTGGCCGGTGCTCGCCGGCGGCGGAGGTGATGCGGGTATCGGCATCGCCGAGCCATTCGCCGTCGATGTTCTTCGCCAGCCGGGCAACGCGGGCATGCGAGAAATCGATCGTCGCCGGGTCGCCGTCGAAGAGGCGATCGCCCAAGAGCTTGCCGAAGGGCGGCGGGCCGGCGCTGAGGCCGATATTGAGCCGCCCGTCCGAGAGCACGTCGACCAGCGAGAGGTCTTCCGCCAGCCGGAACGGGTTCTCGTAGCCCATCTGGATGACCGCCGTGCCGAGTCCGATCCGGCGCGTACGCTGGGTCGCGGCGGCGAGGAAGGCCGCCGCCGAGGAGACGCCCGGTTCGAGATGGCGCTGGCGTATCCAGGCGCTGTCGAAGCCGATGGCCTCGCCATGCTCGAAGAGTGAGAGCGTGTCTTCGAGCCCGCGGCGGGGATCGGCATCGTCGTAATTGCCGGGCGTCAGGAAGGCGATGTGCCGGATCGAGAGCTTCGTCATGTCAGCCTGTTCGTCTGGTCAGTACTTGGGCAGGCCGGGCGGGTTGGTCTCGGAGCGCTCCACCGCTTCCTCCTCGATGCCCCAACGGGCCAGCGCCTGCCGGTATTGGCCTGACTTGATCAGGTTGTTGGTGGCGAGTGTGAGGGCATCGACGAGACCGCTGCCCTTTCGGGTGGTGATCGCGACATCGGATTTCAGCGGCCAGCCGGCGCTCAGCGTGCCCACGCGCTTGATGTCCTTGTCGCGGGCCGCGATGAAGACGAGCTGTGCATGCGGCTGCACGACGACATCGACCCGGCCGGCGCGCAGCGCGACGAGGCGGGCGGCCTCGTCATCGAAGAGCTGGAGTTCGAGCGGCTTCAGGCCTGCGGCGACGTTCTGCTTGCTCCATTCGACCAGGATGCGCTCCTGATTGGTGCCGCCGCCGACGCTGAGGCTCAGGCCCGCCGCGTCCTTCGGCTCCCTGATGCTGGTAACCTTGCTGTCGGCCCTCACGAAGAAGCCATGCAGGCCGAGGCGATAGGTCGAGAAGTCGAACTTCTCCTTGCGCTGCTCGGTGACGCCGACATTGGAGATGACGGCGTCGTATTTCCCGGAGGCGAGGCCGAGCGGCCAGTCGGCCCAGGCGAGCGGCACGAGGTTGAGCTTGAGGCCGAGGCTATCGGCGATGAGCTGGGCGAAATCCGGATCGGCGCCGACCACCGTCTTGGCGTCGGTCGCATAGGTCGCGAGCGGCGGGCCGCCCGGGCTGATGCCGACGGTGAAGACGCCGGGCTCGGCGAATTTGAAGCCCTTCGGCACGGCGGCGATGGCGGCCGGGTCCTTCTCGGCGCGGATGCGGCCGGGCTGTTCGGGGCCGAGGTCGAAGGGGGCTTGGGCGAGGGCGGGCAGGCTCGTGGCGCCAAGCGCGCCGACGAGCAGCGACAGCAGAGTCCGTCGCGGGATCATGATGGTCTCCAGTTCTCGAAAGTTTCCGCGGTCGTGCGAGGCGCTCACGCCTTCGGCAGGCCAGGCGGGTTGGTGCGCGATTCCTCGATCGCCTCGGCCGAGAGGTTCCAGCGGGCCAGAACCTTGGCGTAGTTGCCGTTCCTGATCTGGGTGTTGAGCGCCTGGGTGATCGCCTCGGCGAGACCTGCGCCCTTGCGGGTAGTCACCGCGATCTCGGCAAGGATCGGCCAGCCGCCGGAGAAATTGCCGGCGAGCCGGGTCTTGTTTTCGCGCGCGGCCTTGTAGCTCAGCAGGGCGTTGGGGCCGAGATAGGCGTCGGCGCGGCCGGATTCGAGCGCGAGATAGAGCACGACATCGTCGTCATAGTACTGGATGTCCACGGGCTTCAGCCCGGCCTTCAGATTGGCTTCGTTCCAGCGCAGCAGGATCTGCTCCTGATTGGTGCCGGCGCCGACGATGATCTTGAGCCCGGCGACGTCGCGCGGCTCGCGGATGACGATCTCGTTGTCCTTCTTCACGTAGAAGCCGAGCAGGTCCTTGCGATAGGTGGAGAAGTCGAACTTCTCCTTGCGCTGCTCGGTGACGGTGACGTTGGAAATCACGGCGTCGAACTTGCCGGAGGTGACGCCGAGCGGCCAGTCGGCCCAGGCGGTCGGGACGATTTCCAGCTTGCGGCCGAGCGCATCGGCGACGAGCTGGGCGATGTCGGGTTCGGCACCGATGATCGTCTTGGTGTCGTCGGCATAGCCGCCGAAGGGGAAGCGCCCGGTATTGTTGGCGACGGTGAAGACGCCGTCCTTCGCGAATTTGGCATCCTTGGCGAGGAGCTTGATCGCGGCCTCGTCGATCTGTGCGCGGGGGCGTCCGGGCTGCTCGGGCGAGAGGTCGATCGCCTGCTGGGCGAAGGCGCGGGCGGGGAGGATGGCGGCCGAAGCGGCGCCGGCGATAAGGCTGAGCGAGTTACGACGCGTGATCATGTTCGTTTTCCTTGTGGGGGTGGCGGGGAAGTCAGAGCACCTTGGCGAGGAATTCGCGGGTGCGGGTGTGGCTGGGATTGCCGAGAACATCGGCCGGGGCGCCGCTCTCGACGATGCGGCCCGCCTCCATGAAGACGACATGGTCGGCGACCTCGCGGGCGAAGCCGATCTCATGGGTGACGATGACCAGCGTCGTGCCGGAGCGGGCGAGTTCCTTGATGACGTCGAGGACTTCGCCGACGAGCTCGGGGTCGAGCGCCGAGGTTGGCTCGTCGAAGAGCAGGACCTTGGGCTTGAGGGCGAGCGCGCGGGCGATGGCGACGCGCTGCTGCTGCCCGCCGGAGAGCTGGCGCGGATAGGCGTTCGCCTTCTCGGCCAAGCCGACCCCGGGCGAGCAGTTCCTGCGCCTCCGTCAAGGCCTGCTCGCGGGAGAGGCCGCGCACGGTCACCGGCGCCTCGGCGATGTTCTCGATCGCGGTGAGATGCGGGAAGAGATTGAAGTTCTGGAAGACCATGCCGACATCGACGCGCCGGGCCAGGATGTCCTTCTCCTTCAGCTCGTAGAGCGTCTCGCCGTCCTGCCGGTAGCCGATCAGTTCGCCGTCGATCGCGATGAAGCCCTCGTCGACGCGCTCCAGATGGTTGATCGAGCGCAGCAGCGTCGACTTGCCCGAGCCGGACTGGCCGATGATCGCAGTGACGCTGCCCGGACGCAGCGACAGGCTGACATCGTCGAGCACCTTGAGCGGGCCGAAGCTCTTCGAGACATGGCTGATGCGGATTTCGCCGCCGCTGCGCAGGGAGAGCGTTGCCAGCGAAGCCGTGCGCGGTGCGGCAGGGGCTTGCGTCGGGGCGGTGAAGCCGGCGGGGGCGATGCGGTTCCGGCCGAGCCAGCGCAGGGCCGTGTCGATCGCGGACGGCGGCGGATTGCGCAGCGCGCCGCGGGCATAGTGCCGCTCGATATGGCGCTGGAAGAAGGAGAGGACGCTGAGGATGACGAGGTACCAGACCGTCGCCACCATCAGCAGCGGGATCACCTCGAGATTGCGCCGGTAGATGACCTGGATGGTGTAGAACAGCTCCGGCAGGGCGAGGATGTAGACTTGGCTGGTGCCCTTCGCGAGGCTGATGATCTCGTTGAAGGCGGTCGGCAGGATCGAGCGCATCGCCTGCGGCAGGACGATCCGCGAGACCTGGCGGTGCTTCGGCAGGCCGAGCGCAGCGGCCGCTTCATGCTGGCCCTGGTCGACGGCGAGGATGCCGCCGCGCACGATCTCGGAGGAGAAGGCGGCGGCGTTGAGGGTGAGCCCGAGCACGGCCGCAAAGAAGGGCGTGATGAGCTGCGTCGTCTGCCAGGAGCCGAAGCTGATATCGGTGAAGGGAATGCCGAGCCAGATCGTGCTGTAGAGATAGCCGAGATTGTTCAGGATCAGCAGCAGCACGATCAGCGGGATCGAGCGGAAGAGCCAGACATAGCCCCAGGACAGCGAGGCAAGCAGCGGCGAGCCGGAGACCCTTGCCAGCGCCAGCAAGGTCCCGAACAGGAAGCCGAAGACCGTGCCGAGCAGCGTCAGGAACAGCGTGCGGCCGAGCCCGACCAGCACGGGTTCGGCGAAGAACCACTCAGCGAACACGTCCCAGCCCCAGCGCGGATTGGAAAGCACCGAATTCACGATCGCGAAGATCACGACGGCGGCGAAGACCGTGCCGATGGTCCGCCCCGGATAGCGTGCCGGGACGATGCGATAGCGGCTGAAATCGCGGTGCGGGGCTGGATTCTGGGCGTGCGCGGGCAAGCCCGCGAAATCGCTGGCGAGGGTCATGGCTGGCTCTTCTTGTTATGGGAGAGGGAGAAGCGGCCCGGTCAGGCTGCGTCGCGGGCGGCGTTAGCCTCGGACGGGCGCGGCAGCGAGGCCGGGAGCACGGAGAGCTCCTTCTCGAAGGGCAGCTTCCGGTAGAACGCGGGATCGGCCGAGACGTCGAAGAGCGGGGTGTAGCCGGTCTCCAGATAGAGGCCCTTGGCCTCGGGCTGGCGGAAGCCGGTGGTCAGGTAGAATTTGCCATAGCCTTGCCGCAGGGCCTGTGCCTCCAATTCGGCGACGATTAGCCGGGCGAGGCCCTGGCGACGGAAGTCGCTATGGGTCCAGATGCGCTTCATCTCGGCCGTGCGTTCGTCGTAGCGCTTGAAGGCCCCGCCCGCGACGGGGCGGCCATCGCGCAGCAGCAGGACGAAATTGCCGTCCGGCGGCGCGAAGAGCTCGGCCGGATAGCGGCTCATCTCGGCGCCTGGAGCCTCGCCGAAATAGGTGCCGTAACGCGTGGCATATTCCCAGGTGAGCTGCTCGACCAAGGGCTGGGCGAGGGGGTGGAGCGGGGTGGTGTAGAAGAATTCATCGGCCATGGCGGGAGCCTTTCCGTGATGGGTGTGAGGCGCTGGCTCAGCTCGCGCGGCGGGCCGGCTGGGCATCCGCGGGGGTGGCGTAGCGGCTCTCGCGGCGGGCTAAGCCGAGATGATCGCGCAGCGTCGTGCCCGGCAGATTGCGGTCGTAGACGCCGCGCTCCTCCAGCACCGGGATCACGAGTTCGACGAAATCGTCGAGCCCCTGGCCGATCACCGGGAAACCGAGCACGAAGCCGTCGGCGGCCTGCGCCTCGACGCGCTCGATCAGCCTGTCGGCGATCTCCTCGGCCGAGCCGATCAGGTCGGTGCGGGGCGTCGCGGCTTCAAGCGCCGCCTCGCGCAATGTCTGGCGCTTCAGGATGGCGTTGCGCTTGATGCGGTCGGTCGTCGAGCGGAAGCTGTTCTTGCCGATATCGCCGAGCTCGGGGAAGGGCGCATCCAGCGGATAGGCGCTGAAATCGTGATGATCGAAATAGCGGCCGATATAGGCCAGAGCGTCCTCGATCGAGACGAGGTTGCGGATCGCCTGGTATTTCTCCTCGGCCTCTGCCGCCGTGCGCCCGACGATCGGCCCGGCGCCGGGGAAGAGTTTTACGTCTTCGGCGCTGCGGCCATGGGCGACGGCGCTGGTCTTGATCGCGCGGTAGAGCGCCTGTGCCTCCTCGATCGGGACATGATTGGCGAAGACGGCGTCGGCATGACGGCCGGCGAGCCCGATGCCGGCTTCGGAGGCGCCGGCCTGGAACAGCACCGGCTGGCCCTGCGGCGAGCGCTGGATGTTGAGCGGGCCCTCGACCTGGAAGAAGCGGCCCTTGTGGTTCAGCGTGTGCAACTTGTCGCGGTCGAAGAAGCGGCTGGCCTCGCGGTCGCGGATGAAGGCGTCGTCGTCCCAGGAATCCCAGAGCCCTTTCGCAACGTCGAGATATTCCTGCGCGATTTCGTAGCGCAGCGAATGCTCGGGATGCGGGCGGCTGTAGTTGCGGCCGGAGCCTTCCAGCGGCGAGGTGACAGCGTTCCAACCCGCGCGGCCGCCCGAGATCAGGTCGAGCGAGGCGAATTGCCGGGCGATCGTGTAGGGGTCGCTATAGGAGGTCGAGACCGTGCCGACGAGGCCGAGCTTCTTCGTCACCGTCGCCAGCGCCGAGAGGATGGTCAGCGGCTCGAAGCGGTTGAGGAAATGCGGGATCGACTTCTCGTTGATGTAGAGCCCGTCGGCGACGAAGGCGAAGGCGATGCCGTTCTCCTCGGCCTTGCGGGCGTTGCGGATGAAGAAATCCAGATTGACGCTGGCATCGGCCGGATTGCTCGGGTGGCGCCAGGCGTTCATGTGGCTGCCGGCGCCCTGGAGCATCAGGCCGAAGGTGAGGCGGGTGCGGGACATGGGATCAGTCCTTCCGAAATCGGGGATCAGGCGGCGAGTGCCGGGCGTTCGCCGGCGAGCAGCGTGAGGGAAGCGAGGCGCCGGCTGGTGAGGGCATTCGGCGTGTCGATGACGAATTCGGCGATGCCAAAGCGGGCATGGAGCGCATCGAGCTCGCGCCGGACCTGCTCGGGCGTGCCGGCAAGAATGTGCGGCTTGCGGATCTCGGTGCGGTAGGAGGCGACGCCGGCCTGGCGGGCGTATTCGGCCGCCTGCTCCTCGCTGCCGAGGTTGAGGTTCTGGCCGTTGTCGAGGGTGAGTCGGACGACGCGGTGGTTCTCGGTCAGGCTCAGCGCCTCCTCAGCCGTCTCGGCGGCGAAGGCGGCCACCGCAAGCAGCAGCGGTGCCGTGCCGCCGGCCTTCGCATAGGCGTTGAGGCTCACCTCGATCGCTTTGGGATCGCCGTTGTGATGCCCGGCGAAGACGAAGTGCCAGCCGCGTTCGCCGGCCTGCCGGGCGCTGTCCGGGCTCGCGCCGAGCAGGAAGCGCTCCGGCGTCACGGGCGGGACGGGCAAGGCGCGGGCCTTGTCCCGTGGGCCGTCCGTCGCGGCGGGCGGCGCGAGGAAGCCGTCGAGCTCGTCCAGCAAAGCCTCGAAGGACGGCGCTTGCGCCGGATCGTGCAGCACGCGCAGCGCCTTGGTCGAGAGCGGCAGGCCGCCCGGCGCCTTGCCGATGCCGAGATCGACGCGGCCGGGTGCGAGCGAGGCCAGCAGGTTGAAGGTCTCGGCGACCTTGTAGGGGCTGTAATGCGGCAGCAGCACGCCGCCGGAGCCGATCCGGATGCGCTGCGTGCGCGCCAGCAGATAGGCGGCGAACACCTCCGGCGCCGGGCTGACGAGGCCGGGGAAATCATGGTGCTCGGCCAGCCAGAAGCGATGGTAGCCGAGACGCTCCGCCGCCTGGGCGAGGCTGACAGTGCGCTGCAGCGCCGCGCCTGCGGTTTCGCCCTCGATGAGCGGCGTCTTGTCGAGAAGGCTGAGTGAGTAGGTCATGGGTTTCGCTGTCGTTTGGGAGATCAGGCGGAGCGGAGGCCGAGCGCGGTCGCCGCCTCCTCGGCCATCCAGCCGAGCCGCTCGTAGTCGCCGCGCCAGTAGAGAAGGGCGGCGTCGTTGGAGCCGAGCCGGACCTCGCGCACCCGGCCGATGACGATCGCGTGCGAATGTCGTTCGATCAGCTCTTCCAGCTCGCAATCCAGCGTAGCCAGCGCGCCTTGGAGCAGCGGTGCGCCGCTCGGCCCCTCGCTCCATTCCGCATCGGCGTAGCGGGCCGGACCCTTCTCGCCGCCACGCCCGGCGAAGCGGTCGGCGACCTGCTTCTGGGCGGAACTCAGGAAATTCACGCCGAAGCTGCGATGGCGCGCGAGCACGGGAAAGGAGGAGGAGGCGAGATTGAGGCCGAACATCACCGTCGGCGGCTCGGCCGAGAGCGAGGAAAGCGAGGTCACGGTCAGGCCGGTGCGATCCTCGCCGCGCCCCGTCGTGATGACCGAGACGCCGCCGGCGAGATGGCGCAGCGCCGCGCGGAAGTCGCTCTTAGTCGCGGCCGAGGCCGGCAGAGACGACGCGACCCGGCGGGCCGGGAGCGAGGAAGCGAGGGACAGGATCGCCATGGAAATCTCCGGAGCAGGCGGTTCGGATTGGTGAGTGGGCGACGCCCGCAGGTGGCCGCCGTGCGGGTCGCCGCGGTGAACGCGAGTCATGCGTTCTCCATCGCCGGAGGAACCGGCGGCGTGGCTGTGTCGCTATGGAAAGATTTCAGGCGCTCAGGGCGCCCGACATCCTGTCAGGACCATCGACACCGAAGCGCCGGGGCAGGATTTGATGACTTCGTGCATGTCGTCACCGACGCGTCTCCGTGTCTCGGAGCCCACGATTTCGTCGTGGTGCTTTTAGCATTGTTGACGCGGTGCAAGCTGCTCCAGCAAATCCCGCGAAGGAGTGGTGCGAACACCGCTCGATACTGTTCATTCTTTCCGCGGAACGCTCTGCGGTCAATGAAACAGCCTTTCAAAGATCGCCCTCGCAGGAGGCGGAAGCGCCATCACGACGACCTGTGCCGGAAGAAATCCGTTCGCCGGTTCGAACGGGGTACCTGCTCCCGCAATCCGCCCTGAAGTTGCGTTTTCGCAAATTGATGCATGGCTCCTCCAGCTGATGCTGCGGTGCAGAGAGGTCGGATTTGCCCGGCTGCTGACGGAGAAGGCAGATGCCATGGCGATCTCGACGGCGCGGCCGAGCGCATCCTGCTCGACGAGGAAGGCGATGGTCTGGATATCGCCGCTCCTTCGGTGCAGAAGGAGCCCGACCGACCGGCGCCCCGGAGTGAAACGCCATGACCGCGGGTGAGATTGCGCCCGAGCTTCCCTTCGTCCGGGATGCGGACGGCTCCTTCGTGCTCGATGCCGCGCGGCTGGCGAAGCGCTTCGGCTGGTCGGCCGCGGAACTGCGCGAGATGATGCGCCGCGGACTGGTGACCAGCCGCGTCGAGCGGGGCGAGGCGGAGGACGAAGGCCGCTGGCGCCTCTCCGTGCGCTGCGGCAATCGCTGCTGGCAGGCCATCGTGCTGTCCGACGGGACCGTTGCCGAGGAGCAGCTCGATTTCCTGCCGGCCCCGGGCCGCCGCGGGCGGGCCTGAACCAGAGCCCATCGAGCCCTCGTTCGGCATGTCCGCAGCGCGGGCCTGCCGAACGAGGGCTCGATGTACATTTGCAGGCTCCGTCCCGATAATGCGGTTTCGATGGCGCGACTCGCGATCGGCGATCTGCGTGCTCCTCCTGCACTGTCTCGACGAGGGAACGATGCGTCTTATCCATCTCGGCCCGGCCATGATCCTCCTTGCGGCGCTGGGCGGTTGCGCGTCCCGCGAGCCGGCGGAATTCTCGGACGCGCCTGTGGTCCGGAGCATGACCATCCAGCCGCAACAACGCAGCTTTCTCGATCCCGGCCCCGCCCCAGCCCGGCTGAGCGGGCCCAGCTATACGCGCGACAGCGGAGCGAGCTTTGCCGGGCGATCCGACAGCTTCGGCAGCAGCGTGCTGCCCTCGTTCTGAGGTTACGGCATCGGAAACATGCGGCGGCCCAGGCTCGGGCCGCGAACGACGCTATTCCGGCAGGCGAAGCCCGGCGAGAAAGGTGACGACCGTCAAGGTTTTTGCCGGCTGGGCCTGGCAGTGGCGCTCGACGACTTCGAGGATTTCCCCATCGCCGTATTTCGACAGCCGCGAGGGGGAGTTCTGGCGCATGGCGTCCACCACCCAGCTGCCGATCAGATTGTGCATCTCCGAATCGGTGCTTCCACGCTTCATCCAGGCTTCGCAGGTGATGTAATCCTGCAGGAATTGGCCCTGGCGCAGCACTTCGCTCGTCGCCGTTGCCGGACAGGCCAGAATCAAAAGCGCTGCCAGCGCCCCCAGACGCATCATCTCCCCACCCCGTTTCTGTTTCCGCCGCTGCTCGGTCGCTCCGTCTTTCGCGCCCCGCCTGTTCCGGCTCGACAGCCTTGCCCCGCTTGAACTCGCGCGCTGTCGCCTGACGCGCATGGCGGGAGGGGCCTTGGAGATCCGGTCGTGTATCTGCGAAGGGAGCGGTAGATCATCGAGCATAGCAAGCTTCGCCTGCACGGCACCAGTGGAATCCCCTATCCGGCGTTGCTGCAATCGGGTTCGATGATATCTCGCGCCTGCAATATAATGACGATGTGGTTTGCAGTAATTCTCGACTGCATAGCTGAGAATCTCGCGGCGGCGCCGCGAAAGCCTGCCGTCACAGATGCGGCTTGGGAAAGCGGGACAAGCATGGCGCTTCAGCCATGGGCGGCGCACGAGCGGCCTTGTCCGGGCGGATGCGCGCCTTGCGTGTCGAATGCAGCGAAAAGATGCGCCTTCGGCTTGAGCGCGGGCTTCCGATTCAACCGCGGTTAACCGCCGCGGATGAATATTGCCCCATCGGACAGGGCTACCACCGGGGGGGAGATGGCCAGGGCCTGCGACAACGCCATCACTGATCGCCCGCGCTGGCGGGCGCAGCCTGTGATTGCGGCGGTCGCCGCTGTGCTCGCCTTCGCAGGTTGGGCAGCCATGGCCCAGACGCGTCCGGAAGAGCCGGTCAAGCTGCAGATCATCGGCGGGCTCGCCGGCATCACCCAATACACCAAGATCGAGCAGCCATTCTGGCTGTCGGAGATCAACACGCTGTCGAAGGGGCGGATCAGTGCAACGATCAGGCCGCTCGATACGGGTGGTTTGCGCAACCAGGAAATGCTCCAGCTGATGCGGCTCGGCGTCGTGTCGTTCGGCACAGCCCAGCTCAGTGCCATCGCAGGCGATGAGCCGGAATTCAGCGCTGTCGATCTGCCCGTGTTGAATCCCGATGTCGCGACGCTGCGCCGCACGGTCTCGGCATTTCGGGCGCATCTGCGCCAGATCATGCGCGAGCGCTACGACATCGAGCTTCTCGGGATCTACGCCTTGCCGGCCCAGGTCCTGTTCTGCACCAGGCCTTTCAAGGGGCTCGACGATCTCGCCGGCCGGAAAGTGCGGACCTCGTCGGTGGCGCAATCCGAGCTGATGGCGGCGATGGGCGCGGTGCCGATCATCCTGCCCTTTGCCGAGATCGCAACGTCCTTGCGCGATGGGGTGGCAGACTGCGCGATCACCGGCACGCTGAGCGGCTACGAGATCGGCCTGCCGCGCGTCGCCGTCGCCGTTCACGCCTTCGCGCTGAACTGGGGCATCTCGCTCTTCGGAGCCAACGGGGCCTATTGGGACGGGCTGCCGGCAGATGTGCGCGACATCATCCGCCAGGGCGTGGACCGGCTGGAGGAGCGGATCTGGTCGCAGACGGAGGCCGACACGCAGCGCGGCCTCGCCTGCAATGCCGGAACGGAAGCCTGCTCCGGCAAGCCCGAGCGGCCGATGACCGTGGTGCCGGCCCTGCCGGCGGACGCAACGCGCCGGCGCCTCCTGGCGGAGGTCGTCCTGCCGCGCTGGTTCGAGCGCTGCGGCCGGGACTGCGTCTCGGCCTGGAACACCTATCTCAAGCCGCTTCACGCCATCGAGCCCCGGACGCCGTGACTCGCCGCCCCCTCGATGAGGATCAATGATCAAGCGCCTTAAACTCCTGGTGGTAGCGGGGATGGCGGCCATCATAGCGGTGGCGGCCTTCGGCGCCTCCAATCTGGTGAGCCAGAGGGAGGTTGCCGCCTGGCGCACCGCCGAGCAATCCCTGGAAGGCGCGGCCGTCGCCGTCGAGAATGCGCTCGACCGGCAATTGCTGCAGGTCGACGGTGCGCTGGCGAGCTTTGCGACCCTGTTCGACGTCGCGCAGATCGGCCCCGGCCAGAGAGAGGCCGCCAGCCGCCTGCTTCGCGGGCTCAACTTCCAGACCATGGCGTTTCGCGATCTGCTGCTCGTCGGGCCGGATGGCAGCATCGTGGCCTCCGCCAGGGCGAGCGGCGCGCGTCACCCGCTGCCGCTGGATGTCGCGATGGTCTGGCGCATGCCGACGAACCTGATCGGCCCGCTCCGCAATGCCGTCACCGGCGACTGGGCGCTCTATGTCGCGCGCCGGATTCCGGCCTGGCACGGCATCATCCCCGTTGCGGAAGTACCCCTGCACACGCTGATGAAGCTGCTGGGAGAGGCCGGGGTCAGCCCCGGAACGCAGATTTCCCTCGAACGCGCCAATGGCCAGATCGTCGCGACGCTGCCGCATGACGAATTGCTGATCGGCAAGACCCGCGCTGTGGCACTGCCCGGGCAGGCGGCGAATGGCAAGGCCTTCATGATCGGAGACCGGAAAAGCGATACCAGCACGCTGAACGTGGTCAGAGGCTCGCTTTATGGCGATATCCGGGTCGTCCTGAGCGCGAAGAGCACGGTGGTCCTGGCGGATTGGCGCCATGATCGCGACAGGACGGTCACGGCGGCTTTCGTCGCCGTCCTGCTCCTGACAGCCTTTGCTGCAGCGATCCTGCTGGCCATCCACCAGCGCGAACGGGCGGATGCCGAACGTGCCCGGGCCTCGGCCGTGCTCGACAACGCGATCGAGGCCATGTCGGACGGCTTCGTGATGTGGGACAGCAACGACCGGCTGGTGACGTGCAACCGGCGCTATCGCGAGCTCTATGCCCTGAGCGCTCCCTTCATGACCACCGGAGCGCCCTTCGAGGACATCATCCGCAAAGGTGCCGAACTCGGCCAATATCCCCAAGCCACCGGCGATCTCGACGCGTTCGTCAGGGATGTCGCGACCTGGCATCGCCTGGGCAGCGGCTCCATCGAGCGCCTGCTGCCGGACGGCCGTTGGCTCCTCATCACGGAACGGCGGATGCGGGATGGTGGGATCGTCGGAATCCGCACCGACATTACCCCGCTCAAGGGAGCGCTGGCGGAACTCGCCGTCGCCAATACCCGCGCGAACGAAGCGGCAGAAGAGGCGCGGCAGCAGAATGCGGCCCTGCTCGAACAGGAAAGCCGCATTCGCTTCCTGGCGCATCACGACGATTTGACGAGCTTGCAGAACCGCTTCGCCTTCCGCGGCCAGATCGCGAAGTCGCTGCTGCGCAAAGAGGAGGATCCTGCGTCGGTCGCGCTGCTCTTCCTCGATCTCGACCGCTTCAAGGACGTCAACGACACGCTCGGGCATCCCGTCGGCGATCTCCTGCTGCTGTCGGTCGCGGAGCGCCTGTCGACCTGCGTGCGGGATAGCGATTGCGTCGCCCGGCTGGGCGGCGACGAGTTCGCGGTCCTCAGCCTCGGCCAGGAGCAGCCACGGCAGGCCGAGGCGCTGGCCGCGCGCATCATCGAGGTCCTGAGCCAGCCCTATGTCATCCAGGAGCGGACGATCTCGATTTCCGCGAGCGTCGGCATCGCCGTCGCCGAGGGGCCGGGCTTCGATGCCGACCTCCTGCTGAAGCAGGCCGATCTCGCGCTCTATCAGGCGAAGGCGCAGGGCCGCGGCGTCTGTTGCGTGTTCACGGCCGCGATGGACGACCAGTTGCGCGCCCGCCTCGCCCTGGAGATGGACCTGCGCCAGGCGATCGAGGAGCGGCAGTTCGAACTGTCCTATCAGCCGATCTTCGACCTGAAATCGAGCAAGCTCAGCGGTTTCGAGGCGTTGCTGCGCTGGCACCATCCGGTGCGGGGGCTGGTCGGGCCGGCGGAGTTCGTGCCGCTGGCGGAGGAGACGCGACTGATCGTCGAAATCGGAGAATGGGTCATCCGGCAGGCCTGCATGGATGCGGTCCAGTTGCCGGGCGATCTTCGCATCGCCGTCAACCTGTCGCCGGTGCAATTGATTTTCGGCGACGCGGTCGCGACCGTGCGCGGTATCCTCGCCGAAACCGGGCTCGATCCGGCGCGGCTCGAACTTGAGATCACCGAGACCGCGCTGCTCGCCAACGACAATCGCAATCTCGGAACGTTGAGGAGCCTCAAGGAGCTCGGCGTCCGCATCGTTCTCGACGATTTCGGCACGGGCTATTCCAGCCTGAGCCACCTGCGGCTGTTCCCGCTCGACAAGGTCAAGATCGACCGTTCCTTCGTGCGCGACATGACGGCCCATTCCGACAGCGCCGCCATCGTCACCGCCGTTGCCGCACTGGCGGCCGAACTCGGCATGGCGACGACGGCGGAAGGGATCGAGACACAGGACCAGCTTGATGCGGTCGATCGGGCAGGCTGCACGGAAGCCCAGGGCTATCTTCTTGGAAAACCGCAGCCGATCCTGCAGGCGGTCCACATGACGCTGTTCAGGCGCTCCTCCCGGAGCCGCGGGGGGCTGCGGGGCGGGCGGGCGCAGGATTCGTCCGACACGTTGTGACCCACGCGGGGGACGCCGCGGAAACGGTGACGTCACTCCAGCGTTGCGCCGGGTGGCGCGCTTCTGCCGGTCGTGCACCGACGGAGAAGTACGGAAACGCAGGACGGGAGGGACGTGGAGCGGGTACCGGGAATCGAACCCGGGTATTCAGCTTGGAAGGCTGCTGCTCTACCATTGAGCTACACCCGCATCGGGCGCCAAATTCCCCATCGGACCCGCCAGTGTCAAGGGGTCGATAAAGGTTGTCCGCCAGATGTCACCGTCGTGGCGGCGCGAGCCACCCGGCGTTTCCGTCAGAACCCGAAGTTCACGCCGGCCTTGAGGATGTCGCCGGAGGTGCGCGCCCGCATCGTGGCGAATTCGCCGGGAGCGAGACCGGTGACGTCCCGCAAAACCAGCTGCGCGCGCCCGAGGTCGTAGCGCGTATAGTCCAGCCGGACGGAGACGCCGGGCGTGATCGCGTATTCGACGCCACCACCGAGGACCCAGCCGCTGGCCATCTCCGAACGTGACGCCAGGTATGTCGGGTTGTTGGTGGGGTCGGGGGTGATCGAGCCGCTCTGCTCGACGCGGCCATAGGCATAACCACCCGTGCCGTAGACCAGCAGGTCGCCGAAGGCGATGCCGGCGCGCGCGCGAACCGTGCCAAGCATCGAAAGCTTGTTCTCGGTCTGCGTCGTGACCTGCACGCCGAACGGATTTACGGACGATATGTCCCTGCCGCCGAGGCGTGTGGCGGACAGGTCGGTTTCCGCCCCGAGGACGACCGGGCCGATCTGGTAGTTGAAACCGAGCTGCGCGCCGCCGACGGCACCGTTTCCATCGGGCGAGAGACGAGGAGCCACATTGCCGGCGTCGATAGAGGTGCGGACCGAGTCCGTGGGACCGTAGCCATCGACGATAGTGCGGCTATTTTGCCGGCCGGCACCGAGCGAGCCGCCGACATAGAAGCCTGTCCAACGGGGACGGTCTGGCCAACCCAACGGCAGAACCGGCTCGGCGACAGGCTGCGGCGCCGCGGGGACGGTCCTCGGAGCCGGAGCAGCCGGCATGACCGGGGCCTGGCGAGGCATGCCGGCTTGCGCCGGGGAGACGCCACGCGGCGTATAGTCGGCGCGGCGCGTGCGGGGCTGCTGGACAGCCGGGCAGACCGGGCAGGTCTGCGCGACCTGGACGCGGTTGCGGCTGGGCGCGGTCGCGGCCAGTCGCAGGGCCGCGGCGGTATGATCCGACACCGGATAGAGCCGGGCGTAAAGCTTGAAGGATTCTGCATCGCCCGCGAGCACTGCCTCGGCCCAGGCCCGTTCATCCGTTCGCTGGGCGAGGATGCGGTTCAGGCGCAGCGCAGCCTGATCTTCGGGGTTGAGGCTCAGCGCATTGCCGTAGATGTCGCTGCGGTCCCAGGCGATGGCGGTCCGGGCGGCATCGGCCGGCGACATGCCGCGCAGCGAGGCCAGGGTCGGGCGCGCCGTCATCGGCACGTTGCCCGCGGTCGCCGACGGGCTCGCAGCGGCACCGGCCGGGCGCTGGAAGAAGCTGAACTCGGTGATCAGCGAGGAGGTGTCCCAGGGGATCTGGGTGCCGTTGGTGGAGTCGTAGACGGCGAGGCGAATGCGCCGGAAGATCTGCTCGACGGCGAGACCCGGCTCGCGCGCCTCGCGTAGGAAGGCCGTGGTGAAGGGGCTGTTGGCGCCGGTGCCGTCCGCGGCGGTGGAGCCCGGAGAGGTCGCGAAGGCAACGAACGTGCCGCTGTTGGAGTCGATGCGGGCCAGACCGGCTTCGCTGTTGATGCCTTCATTGGCGCCGTCGACGATCTGCAGGGCGAGACCGCGGGCGGTCGGGCGGTCCGCAAAGGGGTTGTTGCGGCAGGCGTCGAGGATCGCGATCTTGGACTTGGCGCCGGCGCCGTCGAGCCGCCGCAGGATATCGCTCAGCGACAGGGATTGATCGGCAATGCTGGTTGCGATCTGCGGGCGGACATCGGTCGGCAGGATGTAGTTGGCGCCGTCGAGCTGCACGGCATGGCCGGCGTAATAGACCAGAGCCGTCGCATCGGGACCGCCGCGGCGCACCTTGTCGACGAAGACGTCGAGCGCGCCGCGCAGGCCGGCGAGCGACAGGTCGAGCGCCGGCGTGATGTCGAAGCCCGCCTCCTGCAGCATGGCGCGGGTGGCATTGGCGTCGTTCAGCGCGTTCGGCAGCTTGGTGACATTGGCATAGCCGCCATTGCCGACGACGAAGGCGAAGCGCTTCTGGGCAAGGGCAGGCGTGGCACCGAGGCTGAACGCGGCCAGGGCCACCGTCCACGCGGCGATGAGATACGCATAGGCCCGGGCATGTAAACGCATGCTGCTTCCCCTGCGCGAGAAGAACGACTCGCTCGTTCCTGTCTGACGCCCGCGAGTCGAACGGGCATCCGCCATATGATGGAGGTTCCCAGAAACGCGGTGGTCGAAGCAACATCAAATCGACACTGAAAAGCCACGCGCGAACAGCGGAGCTGAAGGCTTCATTCTTCAATTCCTGCCTTGCGTTAGCCGTAGCAGTCGCAGCGATATTGCAAGTATAATAGTGACGGTGTGACTTAATTGTCGTGGCATGCGGGTTTGTTTCGTACGCGCGGCAGGGGCAGTCTCGGGCTCCGCTCCTTCAAATGAATGAGGCGTCCGGGCGGCGCTTCGGCTGGAATGACGCGGACGGAGCGGGGCGGAAGCGGCCATGACGAGCGATCCTGCCATCAATCCCTATGACGCCGTGGCCTATCCCGGCCATTCCTTCTCGCAGACCCACCCGTCGCGGCTGGCGACCATCGCCCATTTCCACGGCATGGACCCGGCGCTGCCGAGCGCGATGCGCGTGCTCGAGCTGGGGTGCGGGCGTGGCGGCAACCTCATCCCGATGGCGGCGCAATATCCCGGCAGCCGCTTCCTCGGCATCGACCTCAGCGGCGACTCGATCCGCCAGGCGAGCGTCAATGCATCGGAGCTGGGCCTGAGCAATCTCGCCTTCGAGCAGCGCGACATTCTTGCCGTGGGCGAGGAGATCGGGACCTTCGACTACATCATCGTCCACGGTGTCTACTCCTGGGTGCCGGATGTCGTGCGCGAGCGGATCCTCGGGTTGTTCGGGCAATTGCTGGCGCCCGAGGGCGTCGCCTATGTCAGCTACAATGCGCTTCCCGGCTGCCGCCTGCGCGATCTCGCCCGCGACGTCATGCTCTTCGCGGTCAAGGATATCGAGGACCCGCGCGAGCGGGTCCGGGTGGCGCGTGCGGCCCTGAAGGAGATCGCCGAAGGCAGCGACCCCGACAGCTTCCACGGCGCGGCCCTGCGGCAGCGCCTGAAGCAGGTCGACGAACTGCCCGACAATGTCCTCTATCACGACGATCTCAATCCCGGTGCGCGCGCCTTCGCGCTGCACGAGGTGCTCGCGGTCGCCGAGCGGAACGGCCTGCAGTTCCTGGCCGAGGCCTCGTTCCCGAACCTCTACGGCGCCGCCAAGGGGCCAGCGCAGCAGATGCTCGACAGGATGCCTCTGGAGCAGATGGCGCTGCGCGAGCAGACGCTCGACCTGCTGATCGGCCGGGCCTTTCGCGAGACGCTGCTGTGCCGGGCTGCGATCCCGCTGAGGCGTGGCGTGCGGCCGGGCTCTCTCAGGCCCTATCATCTCGCCGCCAATGCGCGGCTGGCGCCGGCCAAGAGCGACGAGAAGCCCGGTGTCCAGCGCTTCAGCTTCGATGAGGGCGTGCAGCTTGCCGTCGACCTGCCGGTCTGCAAGGCGGCACTTGGGATTCTCAGCGCGATCTGGCCGGCGAGCATTCCCTGGGACGAGCTGGTCGAGCGTTCCTGCCGCGATGCGGCGGCCGAGCTTGGACCAGACCGCGCGCATGAGATCGCAAGGCTCGACGAAGCCCTGGTCGCGATCTTCAAGGCGGGGTTGCTCGACATTCGCCTGGAAGCGCCGCCGCTGACGACAGCGATCAGCGAGAAGCCGGCCGCCAGCGAGATCGCGCGCTGGCAGGCCTCGACTTCCGCCGAGGTCACCGATCTGCGCCATCGCACGGTGCAGCTCGACGGCGTCGTCGTGCGCAAATTCGTCAGCCTGCTCGACGGTTCGCGCGACCAGCGCATGCTGCTCGATGCGATGAACGCCTTTCTCGGGGAGGCCCGGGCAGCTGGCATCGCCGTGCCGGACCTGCCGGAGCGGGCGACGGCCGAGGAGGTGGCGATGCATCTGAAGGATGTCGCGCGCCTCGGGCTGCTGCGGGCGTGACGATTGTGAAGCGCCCCTCCGAGGGGTAACCTTGCGGTAGGGGGCGATGGAGCGCGGGCCAGCGGAATGAGCGAGCGCTTCCGGCAATTCCAGGCGCTGTTTCCGGAGGAGGCTTGCCTCGCCGCGCTGATGCGCCTGCGCCATGGCGGGACGAGCATGAGCTGTCCCGCATGCGGCCGGCCGGCGCAGTTCGAACCGCGTCCGAAATTGCGCGGCTTCGCCTGCCAGCATTGCAACTACATGATCCATCCGGCTGCCGGAACGCCGCTCGAAAGCCGGCGCACGCCGCTCCAGCTCTGGTTCTACGCCGTGAAGGTGGTGTCGGAGCAATCCGGCAAGGCCGCCGTCAGCACGATCGCGCGCGAGGCGAGCGTGCCGCAAGTGATGGCTCAGCGGCTTGTCGACGACCTGACGGTGCTTGCCGGAAAGGAGGAGGCCGGGTGGCTGGAGAGCTTGCGGAGCCTGGTGACGGGAAAGCCAGAAGCCGCTGCGGCTCCGGCGGTTGCGAGCCCGCCGCCTCCGCGCCCGTTACCCGCTCCGATCGCGTCCCCTTCCGTGCGGCCGGCGATGGCGGAACCGCCGCGACCGACTCCGGCGGCTCCAGCTCCATCGTCCGGGCGCCCAGCCACGCCTGCTCCTCCGGCCGGCGCGCGACCAGCTCCGGCGAAGCCTGAGGCCGCTGCCGAGCCATCCGATCCGCGGCCGAAGAAGGCTTCGTCCGGCCGCAAGGCGATCGCCGCGGTGGCGGCCGGCGTGGCCTGCGTGGTCGCCGCCGTGCTCGGCCTGGCCTATGCGCGGCTCCAGCAGCAGGAGCGACCGCAGCCGGAGCGGGGCATCGAGATCGCGGCCGTCGAGGCTCCCGCGTTGAAGGATGCGCCGGCCCGGCCTTCGCTGATCCTGTCCTCGGTCGAGCAGGATCTGGAGGGCGCGCGGCAGGCCGCCCAGTTCGCTCTCGACAACGACCCGTCGCTGGCGGCGATCAAGCCGCAGGACGACGCACCGACCCAGCAGGTACCGGTCAACCAGTTGCAATTGCCGTCGAACATCCTGCTGGTGCCGCCGAAGATGCAGAGCGGGCCGCCGCCGGGGCCAGTCTCGCCGAGCGGCGCGCCGCAGCCGCCGCCGCAGATCTCCAGCGGCGATCCTGATCAGATCCTGTCCTTCGGGCCGATCAAGATCCGCCGCCATCTCGTCGACCTGATCGTGCGCGCCAGCAAGGTCGTCGGCGCCGACCCAACGCTGCTGATGGCTGTCGCCGACAAGGAATCCTCGTTCTCGACCGCGGTGAAGGCGCAGACCTCCTCGGCGACTGGGCTCTACCAGTTCATCGAGCAGACCTGGCTCGGCGTGATCTACGAATTCGGGACGAAGCACGGGCTTGCCGCCGACGTGAAGCTGATCGGCCGGTCAGGGCGGCAATTCGTCGTGACGGACGGGTCGCAGCGCCAGCGCATCCTCGACATGCGGCGCGAGCCCTATATCTCGGCGTTGCTGGCGGCCGAGATGCTGAAGCGCGACACGCTCAGGCTGGAGCGGGCGCTCGGGCGCCACCTCACCGGCGGCGAGATCTACCTGATCCATTTCCTCGGCCCCGATGCGGCGCAAACCTTCATCGAGACGATGGAGGAGACGCCGGGCGTCAAGGCGGCGGAGCTGCTACCGAGGCCGGCCCAGGCCAACCGCCCGATCTTCTATGCCGATGCTGGCGGCGAGACCAAGGTGCTCTCGGTCTCCGAGGTCCACAAGAAGTTCAACGACATGATCAAGATCAGGCTCGACCGCTACAGCGCGGTCAGGCCGGGCATGGGCGGCGGCATCGCCCGGCCACAACCGAAGAAATGACGTTCCGCCGCCGCCCGCGGCCATCCGCTCCCTGGGAGCACCGAAAGGAGAAAGCCCATGCCGGCCAACCGTTTCGAACAGGTCGACGAGCCGCCGACCGATGCGATCACGCTGAAGCTGTCGGAGCGCGGCGGGGAGGCCTTCGGCCATGTGCTCTGCCCGGCCGATCTCGCCGGCGGGCATCTGGTCAACGATTTCGTCAGCGAGGAGCTGGCCGCGAAAGAGGCCTTCCGCACGGCGATCCGCCTCGCCAACGAGATCCAGGCGCCGATCGTGGTCGAGGACAAGGCCGGCATCTGGCAGGACGAGTGGGGCGTGCTGTATCGGGAGGAGTGAGGGCGGGGCCAGCCTCCGTCATGCTCGGGCTCGACCCGAGCATCTCCTCGATGAGATTCTCGGGTCTCCGCTACGCTGCGCCCGAGAATGACGGCTGAAACATAAGCCTCACTCGATCCGGAAATACTTGATCCCCAGGCCGAGCTTGCCGCTCTGGCGGGCGAGGTCGAGCTTGAGATTGGCGAAGAACTCGCTCGCGGGTGACGGGTTTGGCCCTGATAGTGCCGGCAGCGCCTCCTTCGTAACCAGTGCGAGCACGGTCTGCGGGCGGGCCGCGCCGCCGGTCGATTCGAGCTTGAGGTTGAAGACCACCTTGCCGCCCTCGCGCTTTGCGAAACTGGCGAGGTTGTAGACCAGCCCATCGTCGCCGATCAGCACGACGTCGAGATTCTGGCCGCCGCCGGCCTCGACCGAGCCGTTGAGGATCTCACCGCTCTTCATGTTGAAGGCGCCGATCTGGATTCTGGGGCTGCGGTCGATGCCGACGCCGGGCCGACGCAGGAAATCGACCATCGGGCATTGCGCCTCGGTCATCGGCCGCAGGTGGATCTGCGCCTCGAAGCCCTGCGCGGCCTTGAAGGCACCGTCGAAGGCGACGAAGGGGGCCGACGCGCTGCCGAAGCCTTCCAGCGTGGCCTTGCGGTCGCCGATCTCCAGCGGCCAGAGGAAGAAGCAGGAGCCGCCGTCATAGTCGCGGACATAGCGCTCGATCCGCTCGGCCGGCGTGCGTGGCTCGGGCTCGGGCACCATGGCGGCGACCTGCGGCGGCGCGACGCTCTGGCTGGCGGGAGGCGTCGGAATGACGACCGCGACGGGCGGCGGCTCCGGCGGCTTCACCTCGACGGCCGGGGGCGGCTTGGTGGGCTCGGGGGTGGGAGGACGCACCGGCGCCTGCTGGGGCGGTTCGACATTGACGGCGACCTGCGATCCCGAGGAACCGGGTGGAGGCCGTTGCGGCCGCGGCGTCTGGGGTGGAGGCGTTTGCGGTTGTGCGACGGGGGGCTGTGCCACCGGCGGCTGGCTCGGCTGAGGCGGAGGAGCCTTCTCGGCTGCCGGTGTCGCTGGCGCGGATGGCTGCGCCGGTGCTTCGGTTGGCGCGGCGGGCGGGTTGTTCGTCGCCGGCGGCTGGGCTGCAGGTGCCTCGGTCAAGGCGGGCGGTGCGCTGGCCGAGGCCGCGGGTGCACTGGCCGATGGCAACTCCGAGAGTGGCGGGGGGACATTGTTCGCCACGCGGGCCGTCTGGCCGCCACCGAGCGTCGTCCAGGCATAGAAGCCGCCGCCCGCCAGCAGGGCGAGCGCGGCGATGCCGGCGACGAGCGGCAGCGGCGAGCGTCCCGGCTTATCCGATATCTCCTTGCCGGTCGGTGCCCTGGCGGCGGCCTTCTTGCCTGAAACGGGGGCCTGCCAGTTGGCGACCTCCGCCATATCGGCCGGGCGGTCCTTCGGATCGGGCGCGAGCATGCGGGCCAGCAGCGGACGAATCCGTGCATCGACGCCGGACAGATCGGGCAGGCGGCGGCGCTTGTCGATGATGTCGACCTGGGAGCCGCCCATGTCGATGGCACGACCGGTCAGGGCCTGCGCCAGCACCAGCGCGAAGGAATACATATCCGAGCGGCCGCTGACCTCGCCGCCATGGAGGCCGAGCTGCTCGGGCGAGACATAATTGTATTTCCCGGCAAAGCCGGAGCCGATCACCGTGCCTTCGCCGAGGATGCTGGAGCGGGCGATGCCGAAATCGATGATCTTGGCGCGGGAGGGATCGCCGCCCGGCAGGATGATGTTGTCGGGCGAGATGTCGCGATGGATGATGCCGAGCCGGTGCGCGGCATGCAGGCCCGGCCCGACACGCTGGCGCAGGATATCGGCCTCCTCGACGCTGAGCGGCCCCTGCTGGATACGCTCGGAGAGCGGCTGTCCGTCGACGAATTCCATCGCGAGATAGGGCGTTTCGCTCACCGGATCGATGGCGAAGACGTAGTAGCGGACGATCGCTTCGTTATAGAGGTTGTGCAGGGCTGCCGCCTCGCGCCGGAACAGGGCGAGTACGGCCTCGTCGCGGGCCATGTCGGGGCGGATCATCTTGATCGCCACGGCGTCGCCGGTCTGGATGGCGCGGCCCTTGTAGACCTCGCCCATGCCGCCGACGGCGATCAGGCTCTCGATCTCGTAGATGCCGTTGAGCTTCGTGCCGATGCGGGCATTGGCGCGGGGCGCGAAGACGGTGCGCTCGGAGTCGTCGCTCATGGCGTTGTGCTCCCTGGCGTAGTAACTCCGCGCATAGACCGGTTCGGCATCCAGCGTGTCCTTTCGCTCGCCCCCTGTCGATAGCGCACGATCACGACGGTGACGTTGTCGCGCGCGCCGCGCTCCAGCGTCAGCGCCAGCAGGGCGTCGCAGGCGGCTTGCGCGCCGCCGGCCTCGACCGCGGCCAGTATCTCGGCGTCAGTGACATGCTCGGTCAGCCCGTCCGAGCAGAGCAGGAAGGCGTCGCCATCGGCGATCTCGCCGTTTTCCAGGTCGAGCTCGGGCGTGTCATGGACGCCGATCGCGTGGGTGATGATGTGCCGGCGCGGCGAGCGCTTCGCCTCCTCGGGCGTCAGCAGGCCGCGATCGACCATGTCCTGGACCTCGGTATGGTCGCGCGAGACCTGCGCGATGCGGCCGCTGCGGATCAGGTAGATGCGGCTGTCGCCGGACCAGAGGCAGGCGAAATGGCGCTGGTGGATCAGCAGACAGACAAGCGTCGCGCCCATGGTCGCGCCGCGCCGGTCGATCTCGGCGCGCAGATCGTCATTGGCCTTGAGCACGCCGGCTTCCAGCATGGCGAGCAAGTCCGGTGCGGAACCTGCGGCGCCGACAGCCTCCAGCGCCGCGACCACCGTCGCGCTGGCGAGCGCGCCGTTCTCGTGCCCGCCCATGCCGTCGGCGACGGCCCAGAGGCCGATTTCGGGCCGCAGGATGAAATTGTCCTCGTTGGCCGTGCGGACCTTGCCGGTATGGCTGATGCAGCCGGTCTCGAAATCCGGGTTCCGGCGCGGGGCGTCGTTCATGGCATCGCCCTCATGACCCGGCGCGCTCGGGCGCGAGATGACCGTCGAAGCGGCCGGTGAGCAGGCCGGCGAAGAGATAGGGATCGGGCAAGGCGTGGCCGGTCAGGGCGAGCGGCTCGAAATTCGGGCCGCCGACGGTCCAAAAATAGCACGCATGGGCATAGGCGCGGGCATGGTCCTCGACGCGCAGGGCCGCCAGCCGCTCGGGGAATCCGGAGCCGATCGCGGCGCTGACGATGGTGCCGTCGGCGAGCCGAACCATGTCCCGCGGTGGCGCGGCGAGGTGATGGTCATTGGGCAGGGGCAGGGCGCTCAGCCGCTGCGCCACGGCCTCGTAGCTCGCTTGCGGCTCCAACGCCTGCAACAGGAAATCCTCGATCGCCTCGAACCATGTGTCCTGAGGGTCGAGCTCCGGCGGCGGGATCGCGGCGCCCGAGCTGGCGGCAGCGAAGACGGTCAGCGGGAAATAGCGGCCGACGCCGTCGACGGAGGGCATGAAGGCGCCCGCCACCGTCTGCCCGCCATGGCCGCCGCCCAGCCAGAAGCGCCAGATCGGGGCGTTGAGATAGGCCTCCTGCCAGCGGTTGCCGAGTTCGAGCCGGCTCGCCGTTAGCCCGCCCTGCAGCCACTTTTCATACACCGCGAGGAAGCCGGAGGGGGCGTTCAGCGCGATGAAGTCGCGCTTGGCCGGGAGCTTGCCGAAGAGGCCGCAGGGCACGGGGTCATATTCCCGAAGGGCAGCGGATTTCCCGCAGTGCCGGCAGGATCAAGGGGTTCTTGAGCGAGCCGACGCCGAAGGAATAGCCGACCTGCCGGCCACCGGCGTTAAGGTTGAAGCCGACATTGTCGCCCTGTTTCAGCACCGAGCCGGCATCGAGCAGGCGGAAGAAGGACCAGGTGCCCTCCTTCTCGAAGAGCTTGGCCTCGCCGCCCTGCGCACCGCCGCCGCCCTGCTGGCCGGAGGAGAAGAAGCCGCCGCTGAACATGCCGCCGGAAGCGTTGCCGCCGCCGCCGCCGAGTGTCAGCGTCACCGCCGTCTTGCCGACGCCGCCGCCCGGCCACATCACCGGGGTCGGCGTGTTGACGCCCTGCTGGCTCGTCACGGTGAAGCCGTTGATCTCCAGCTTGGCATTGGCGGCATCGGCCGAGAGCGCGGTCGGGGTCACCACCATCTGGAAGGAGGGCAGGTTGCCGCCGGTCGGGAAGAAGGCCTCCTTGATCTCGCTGGCGCGCTGGAACTCGCGCAGCGTCGTCGGCGAGAGGGCGCGGGCGACGCGGCTGTCGACGCGCCAGTTCCATTGCGGCTTCGAGGTATCGACGAAGGGCTCCAGACGCTCCTTGTAGAACTTGTCCATGATCTGGCCGGGCGCGAAAAGCCGGGCGAAATCGGCGAGCGGCACGTCGCGGGCGCTGGCCCTGGTGAAGGGATAGCGGTTGTTCATCACCTCGGTGCAGACGCGGGTGACCTGCTCGGCCAGCGCCTGCCGCAGCAGGGCGACCGTCGCGCCGGTGGCGTCGCCTTCGAAATCATTGACCGCCTGGATCACCATGCCGTCGAAGGGGGCGGGGTAGCGCGAGGAATTGGCGCGCAAGGTCGCGATCAGCGGGACCAGCGCTGCATTCGCCGCCGCCGACTGGGCCGGGTTTGTCGCGGCGGTGGCGAGGTTCTGGTTGATCTCCGAGAAGGTCTGCAGAAGCTGGTCCACGGGCCGGCGGCCGAGATCGCCGTCGACGAGGACGTGGAACGGCTTGAACTGGCTCTCGATATCGGCGCCGAGCGCGGTGTCGGCCCCGCCGCCCGCGAGGATGCGGTCGACGCCGGGCGCGGCCAGCGGCAGATTGGCCCCGAGGCGGCTCAGTGCATTGCTCGCGCGCCGGGCCAGCGTATCGGCAGCAGCTTGGGCTGCTGCCTGGGTGACCGCCTTTTTTGCGTCGGGGCGTTCCTTGGTGAGCTGCGTCTCGTCGCGGAGTGCTTCCAGCACCTGCTTGAAGGGGGAGGTTGCGGCGCTGATCGCGCTGAGTGCGACATAACGCGGCTTGTCGGCATTGAGCGGCCGGAGCTTCAGGCGCTTCAGCATGCGCTGCCAGCTCGCGGCATAGTCGCGGCTGTAGAGCTTCATCAGGTCGGGGAAGAGCGTGGCGTATTGAGCGGTGATCGCCTGCTGGTCGAGGTTTTCGCCGAGTACCCAGCGTTCGCGCTCGATCTGGTCGCCGATATCGCCGAGCTTGGCGATGAAGGCGTTCTGGAAGCCCTCATAGGTGTAGAAATAGGGCACGCGGATCTGGTCGAGATCCTCGCCGGTGACGCCTTCGAAGACGAGGCGGACATCGGAGCCGCCGCGCTGGGACATGACCCAGTCCTTCTGGCTTTCGCTGCGGGATTGCGTGCGCAGCAGCTCATAGGCGCGCTCGGCGATGCTGAGGCGGCGCAGCGTGCGCTGGCTCTGTTCGATCAGCGACTGGTTGAGCTTGACGATCGGCTCGCCCGTGCCCTCGTCGAGATCGAGCATGGCGGCGAGATGCTCCTCCAGCGCTTCGCGGCCCTTGGCATTGGCCGGGCCGGGGAAGAGGTTCTCGGCCCAGTCCAGCCGCATCCAGGAAGTCACGAGCTCGCGGTCCAGCTTCGCCTGGCCGCCGACCATCATATAGACCTTGAGCGCTTCGTAGACGAAGCCGGGATTATTGGCGTTGGCCTCGAGCTGCTCTTCGAGCCGGAAAATGATGCGCGAGCGCAGCATCCGCTCCAGCGCCTGCTGGTAGGTGATCTCGGTCGCGTTCTGCAAGCGATCGCGCTGGCTGAGGCCGAAGGTCGCGAGCGTCGGCGTCGGCTCGCTCTTCGTCGCGTAGCCGGCGGGCATGTTCCGGAGCTTGTGCAGCAGCGGCAGGACGCGGCTGAAATTGCGGTCGGAGATCGTGGTTTCCTGCAGCACGGGGGCTGCGGCGCTGCGATAGTCGGAAAGCCCATAATTGGTCGCGGTGATCAGGTCGCTATTACGCGAGAAACTCGTCCACCACAGGCCCAGCGCGGCGAGCGACAGCAGCGCGACCGTCGCGAAGCCGGCGATGCGCAGGGCGGTCGTGCGTCGCGCGGCGCCGAGATCGGTCGATACCCAGCCGGATTCGCCGATCACGACCTTCTGGACAAGCTCGGTCAGGAAATAGCTCTTGCCCTTGCCGGAGAAGGAAGCCGCGCCGGCATGGTCCGAGCCGAAATTGCGCGAGAGCGCGCCGATCAATTGATCGATCGGGGTGCCTTCTTGCGTGCCGGAGGTGAAATAGAAGCCGCGCAAAGTCGCATTGGCGTGGTAGCGCGTCGGCTCGAAGACGCGGGTCAGGAAATCGACGATCGAACGCTTCAGCGTCGCCATCTGGCTGGGGAAGCCGAAGATCTGGGCGCGCGCGGTCGGGTTGTGCTCGTCCTGCAAACGATCGGGCAGGCGCTCGTTCAGCCGCTCGATCAGCGCGTCATATTCCGGCGGCACGTCGCCGATCATGTTGCGGGTCTTGTCGGCGGTCTGGAAGGTGTGGCCCCAGACCATGCGCCGCTGCGGCTCGGTCAACTGACCGAAGAACTCGTTGAAGCCGGCGATGAGGTCGGCCTTGGTGAAGATCGCATAGACCGGGAAATCGACCTTCAGCCGCTCGTGCAGCTCGAGCAGGCGGGCGCGGATCGCGTCGGCATGGGCGGCGATCTCTTCGGCTGAGGAGGTCAGCAGGTCCTCGACGCTGATCGCGACGAGCACGCCGTTGATCGGCTGGCGCGGACGGTTGGTCTTGAGCAGGTCGAGGAAGGCAAACCAGCTCGATTTCTCGGCCCTGGTGTCGGTGTCCTGCGTGGTGTAGCGGCCGGCGGTGTCGATCAGCACCGCATCCTCGGCGAACCACCAGTCGCAATAGCGCGTGCCGCCGGAGCCGGCGACGGCGGCGGGCGTCGCGCCGCGTGCGAGCGGGAATTTCAGGCCGGAATTGACCAGCGCCGTGGTCTTGCCGGCGCCGGGCGGGCCGATGATCACATACCAGGGCAGGTCGTAGAGATAGTCGCCGCCCTTGCCGCGCGCGCTTTTCAGCGTCGCGAGCGCGTCCTTCATGGCGCTGGAAAGGGCGGCGCCGTCGCCGGTCGCCTCTTCCTTCTCCAACGCCTCGGTGAGCGCAGCGGTCGCCTTGCGGCGGCGGATGACGATGAAGGCGATCCAGCCGAGCGCGCCGACGAGGAAGAGCAGGGCAATGGGCAGGCGGACCCAGACGGATTCGAACGGCCGGACCTCGCCGAAGGCGACGAAGGGGCTGCCGAACCAGATCAGCGCGGCGAGCGCGAGCGCGCCGATCAGGATCGCGAGGATGCGCAGCCAGGTGGCGAGATTCATAGCTTCGCCCTCCTAGTTCTGCCGCTGGATCAGGATTTCGACGCGCCGGTTCTGGGCGCGCCCATCGGCGGTATTGTTGGGGGCGATCGGCGTATCGGCGCCCTTGCCCTCGAAGCTGATCCGGTCCGGCTTGCTGAGCTTGGCCTTCAGGCCGTCGCCGACCGCCTTGGCGCGCGCCTGCGAGAGTTCGACATTGGACGGGAAACGGGCGGTGCGGATCGGCACGTTGTCGGTATGGCCGACGACCTTGATCGCGCCGCCCTCCTGCTCCAGCACGGCGGCGATGCGGTCGATCAGCGGCTGGAACTCGGCGCGCACGGCGGCCTGGCCGGGCTCGAACAGGGTGATGCCGACGAGGCGGACGATGACGACATTCGGCGTCACCAGGCAGACGATCGGCGGCTGCACGGCGGCGCAGACCTTGGGCGGCTGCGGCGGAGGCGGGGGAGGCGGCGGCGGGGCCGAGAAGACCTTGCGCATGATGCCGATCTCGCCCTTAGGATGGACCGAGAGCAGCGCAGTCGAGGCCGCCTCCGCATTGCCGGCGAGCAGGGCGCGGAAGACGAAATAGACGCCGAGCAGGGCAACCGCCGCGATCGCTGCGACCGACCAGACCGGGATCTTGAAGCCGGCGAGGGCCTGCGCGATCGCTTGTCCGCGCCAGCGTGGCGAGAGCTCGGGATCGGGCTGTTTCACCCGGCGCAGCGTTTCGAACAGGTTGCGCTGGATCATCTGGAGATTGTTGGCGCCACCGGCAGACGTCCGGTGGATGCCCTGGAAGCCGAGCGCGAGGCAGGCATGCATCAGTTCGAGCAGGTCGTAATTGACCGACGGGTCGGCCTTTGCCTTGTCCAGCATCTCGAAGAAGCGCACGCCGCCGATGCGCTCGCCGAAGAAGCGCGAGAGCATGCTGTATTGGGTCCAGACATGGCGGTCGTCGCCGGGGATGTTCTGGACGATGTCGTCGGCGCTGGCAGCGATGACGTATTTCGCGGTCTGCGCGGTTTCGTGCGAGACGCCGGCAGCGCGGACCTCATGCTCGAAGGCCTCGATGGATTCGCCGACCTGGCCGAGAAGCTGGGCGAAGGGCGCGTTGGAGAGGTTGGCGCGCATCCGCCCGAGCAGGAGCAGGAGCGGACCCGCGGCGCGCAGAAGCGGGTTGGCGTTCGGCGTCAGGAGTTGGTCGCGGCGCGGCAGGGCCTGGCCGCCGCCGCCCGAAGGCGGCGCCTGCCGCTGTTGCGGGATCGGTGTGGGCTGCGACATCCACTCGTCACCGGTGCCGGGCACGCCGGGCGAGGGCACTTGCGGTGGCTGATAGGGCTGGGGCGCCTGCGGTGCGGCCGGTGCCGGGGTGGCGGGAGCGGGCGGCAGGGGCGCGCGGCGCCCACCAGGGTTCGGCCTGATGATCGTGCGTTCGGAGCGGCCGAACGGATCTGAGGGCGAACCCGGATCGCTCATCGCCTGCCCTCCAGAACGGCCCAGAGCTCGAAGCTCGAGATCGGGCCAGTCACCGGAAAAATGCATGCCGATCGAACTCGCCGTCGAGAATTCCGGCCAGAGCGGCGAGGTGCGGTCGAGATAGAAATAGACATGATCCGTCAGTGCGCGGATCTGCGGTGGCGGCGTCGGCAGGTGGACGAGATTGATGCCCGGTAGATGGGCATGGACGATCTCGTTCATCTTGGTATTGGGGCCGACCTTGAAGAGCTGCGGGAACTGCGCCTGGATCTCGGTCAGCGGGCGGCGGGCGGCGACTTCCAGCACCAGTGTCGCGTTGCGCACGAGGCTGCGGTCGCGGATCGTCGACATGAAGGCGTTCTGCGCCCGCTCGACGATCTCCAGCCGGATCGCCCGGCGGCCGAGATTGGCCGAGAGGAAGTCCTGGATGTCGCGCACCACCGGGGCGAAGCAGTTTTCCAGGTCGTCATGATCGTAGGCCGGGTAGTCGCGGGCGCGACGCTCGGCGGTGGTGAAGGTGGCGAGTTCGCCGGCCAGTGCGAGGAAGGCCGAGAACAGCCGCTCGGGATGGACGAAGCGCGAGCGGCGCATGTGCTTGAGCACAGGGATGCTGCGGTTGAGGAGCTGGAGCACGAAATAGTCCGCGCTCTGCAGGCCGCCGCCGGCCGTCGGATCGGCGGCGTAACGGGCGAGCTCCTCCAGCTTGTTGTCGATCCAGCCAATGACGCGGTCGAGCCAGCCCTCGATCACCGGATAGGCCGAGCAGACCAGCACGGGCGGGGCGAATTTCTCGTCGAACAGGATGGCGCGGTCGCGCACTTCGAGAATGCGGCCGAGCGCCAGGCCGACATAGCCGGCCTTGGAGGTCTTGCGCAGCTCCAGCGTCAGGCGCGGGTGGGCGACGTCGATCTCTTCTTCCGTGCGCAGCGACGCGGTGGAATCGATCAGCATCTCGTTCGCCGGGACATAGCGGCTGGCCGAGCCGTTCAGCGTGTCCTCGACCTCGCGCGTATTGGCGGCGGCGAGCGGCAGCGAGAGCCAGACGATCTGGCCTGCGGCGTTCTCCGGGACCTCGATCGCGGCCGGGAGCGGGCTGTTGTCGGGCAGCGCGAAAGGCGTGCCGTCCGGCATCACGCCGACGGCGCGGCGCAGGCCGATGCGGCTCTGCTGGGCGAGGTCGCGGTCGATCTCCAGCACCGAAAAGCCCCATGGATAGGGCGTGACGTTCCTGACGCGGCTTTCCAGCAGGTTTTCGAGATAGCGGTCGCTCTGCTGGAAGTGGTGCGGCCTGAGAAACAGTCCTTCCGACCAGACGACCTTGCTGTACCACGACATTCCGGTCTCGCTCACTCGAAGGCAGGCGGGCTGAGCTTATACGGGCCTTGCCCAAGCGTCACCAAACGAATGCTAGCGCTCCGCGCGCGCGTCGCCGTCATTGACTTGAAGGATGCGGCGGGGTGATTTTCGCGGCAGTCCTGAGAGGAACGAGTCCGTTCGAGCAGGGGAGGCCCGCATGCCCAAGGGACCGGCCGCACGCGTCATGGACCCGGTGCTGCATCCGCTGCCCGGCATGCTCCAGCCCGGGCCGGGCAGCCTGAACGTGATCATCGGCGGCATGCCGGCCTGGCGCGGTGTGCCAGCCGCGGCCGCCGCCGCGCTTCAAGCCGCGAAGGCCACCTCCGACGCGACCCTTCAGGCGGCGCAGGCTGCGACATTGGCGGCTGCCGGAACGCCCGGCGCGCCCGCCGCCAAGGCGGCGGAAGAGGCGGCGAAGACGGCGGCGCTCTCCGCCATGAGCTCGGCGATCACCGGCGGAGCGGGCGGGGCGGACATCCATAACTGCCTGACATTGATGCCGCCGCAGCCGCATGGGCCTGGCGTGGTGATCGACGGCTCGCAGACCGTGCTGATCAACAACCTGCCGGCCTGCCGGGTCGGCGACACGATCCTCGAGGCACTGGGGCCACCCAACAAGATCATCATGGGGTTGCCGACCGTGATCATCGGCGGCTGATTGCAGATTGATTCAGGAAACCGGCGGAAGCCGCTGAGGCTGAATCGTTTTCTCGTTGGCGGAGTGCCATGGGCAAGGGCAGGCGGACGGTCCCGGATCGGGCGGAGGCGAAGATCGAGCGCTTTCGCCACAAGATCGTGCAACGCCTGTCCTCGGACCAGCGGCGGGCGAAGAACCATGGGCTTGCCCGCAACGGGCGCGTCGCCGAGACGCTCTGCTTCATGGCGCTGATCCGCGATCCCGCGCGACGCAAGCGCCCGATCCTGCCGGTGCCGAACGTGAGCTGCACGGCGGCGGTGCGCCAGTTCTTCCGGGCCGACGATGGCGAGCAGGCGGCGCATCTGCTACCCGGCCAGATCTCGATCGACGGCGCCTTTCCCTGGCTGTTCCTTGCGGGACCGGCGGCGCGGCAGCTCGAAAACCTCTTCGGCTATGTCGAGCCGCTGCGGGCCGACTACAACAAGGCCGATTCCGCCGCAGAGGCGAACGGGCTGACCGATGCCTTCGCCGATGCCTGCCGGAGGGTGCTGACCAGCAAGGGAGAACCTGCGGCCGATATCGTCGCGGCCTATGAGCAGGTCTGGCAGCCGGGCGCGCTTGCCGCCTTCGCGGCGGCCGAGGCACAGAAGCGCAGCAAGCCGACCCCGCCGCCGCTCGAGCGCGGTGTCGGCCTGGAATACGGCATGATCCTGAATTTCGAGGAGCGGATGGCCGCCTTCGAGGACGACTCGATCTGGGCGACCTACGAGCAGCTCAGCATCCTCGGCTATTACAAGGCCGCGATGGACGAGACGCCGCGCCAGCTCCAATTGCGCGCCATCCGGGAGATCCTGGCGCTGCCGCCGGCTTGACCGGGCAGGATTGGCGGGCCAAGCCGGCCCTTCCATTTCTCCTGCGACAGGACGTAAAGCCCATGACCATCGAACGCATCGGACTGGCCGCCCGCTACTGCGACGCCGCCATCTTCAACGGCATCGTCTTCCTCGCCGGCCATGTCGCGGAGAAGACCGAGGGCGCCTCGCTGACCGAGCAGACCGAGGAGGTGCTGGCGCTGCTGGAAGACACGCTGGCGCAGGCCGGCAGCCGCAAGGAGCGCATCCTCAGCGTCCAGATCTTCCTCACCGATATCAGCAAGATCGGCGAGATGAACGCAGTCTGGGACAAGTGGGTGGCCAAGGGCCATTCCCCGGCCCGCGCGACCGTCGAGGCGAAGCTGGCTTCGCCCGGCTACGCCATCGAGATCACCGCGGTGGCGGCGAAGGGCTGAGCCCAGCCCGCTCGACGCTGATCCAGCAGTGTCATCCCGGGCGCAGCGAAGCGAAGACCCGGGATCCATGCCTGAGCCTCTCCCATGAATGTTCCGGCATGGATCCCGGATCGGCGCGGCTTTGCCGCTTGTCCGGGATGACATCCTGAGAGGAGAGTTTGGCTATTTCCCGCCGCGGTCGTAGCACTCGGCGAAATAGATCATGAAGGCGTCGACGAGGCCGTTCTCGTAAGGCGCGGTCTTGGCGTCCCAGCGCGCGACATAGGCCTCCCACATCTTGGCCTTGCGTGAGCCGATCAGGCCGCCGAGACCGCCATCCTGCGCCGTCGCCTCGTTGATCGCCTGCGGATCGAGATCCTCGACCAACATCTTCAAGGCGTGCTGCATGGCCGAGTATGTCTTGATCTGGTGGGCCTTCAGGTCGCGGAAGCTTTCGTCGAAGGCGCGCTTGGCGTCGAGATAGCCGCTGCGCGGCTGGCCGAAGATCAATTGCAGGGCGTCGTCGACCGTCGGCGAGAATTTCAGCGGGTTGTTGTCCTGCGCCTGGATCATCGTCTGGCTGGTGCTGCGGGCGATGCGCTTGCTCTCCGCGCGGGCGGCGAGCAGGCTTTTCAATTCCTCGGCGATCAGCCGCATCAGGCCGCCGAGCTGCTCGGCGAAAGCGCCAGGGTCCTGCGTCGCCAGTGCCTGCGGCGAGACGCCGGCGCCCTTGGCGAAGCGCTGCATGAACTCACCCATCGAGATCGGCGTGGGGGCACCCGCCCGCGCCACGAGCTCCGCAGGGAAGGCAGGGACAGGAGGAGTGAGGGCCGGCGTGGACGCAAGGGGCGGTTCGGCCGGCATCTCCGGCGGAACCGCATCCTCAGCGGGCTCGTCCCACGGGTTGGCGCCTGATGGCGTGCTTGCGGGCGGGCGGCGCGGGGTCGGAATCGCCACGACCGGCTCTTCCGGCGGGAGAGGCTGCGGCTGGAGCGGCGCCCAGGCGAATTCATCGGTGCGCGGGGGAGGGGGCGCCCAATCCTGTGTAGGCGGCGGCGCCGGCGCGGCATTCGGGGCGGGGATATCGGCCGCCCAGTCGATGAAGCCGGCATGAACCGGCCTGGCATGGCTTGGCGGCATCAGGTCGCGGCGGGGTATCGGCGGGGCGGCTTCCTCGCTCGGCGCCCACAGCGAGTCCGGCTGGGCTGCGTAGGGCGGAGGGGGTGGGGCGGCGCTCGATGTCTGCCCGGCTTCGTCGTCGATGGCGACGGCGATGATGTAATGGCCGATCTCCAGCCGGTCGCCGCTCTGGAGCCGGTAGGGCGACTGCACGCGATGCTCGCCGCCATTGACGAAGGTGCCGTTGGTCGAGATGTCGCGCAGCCACCAGCCGCCGTCACGGAAGCGGATCTCGCAGTGGCGGCCGGAGACGGCGCGTGTGGGATCGGGCAGGGCCCAGTCCAGGTGCTGGTCGCGGCCGATATCGAGGCCGCGCCCGCCGCTGGTGGTGACGCTGAGCGGGCCGCCGTCGGGCAGAGAGGTTTCGTTCTCGATCGTCAGTGTCAGCGCCATCGCGGATATCCCGTTACGGCCCGAGCGGAAGGATCAGCGCTTGCCGGCATCGTCTTCAGCCAAACGAATGCATGCTTCGACGCAGGCGCGCAATGCGCCGTCGCGCTCGCGGGCCGGCAGGCGGTTGATCGCATTGAGCACCGCGATCCGGGCCATCTTGGCGGTCAGATCCGGCGGCGTGGGGATGGGGTGGCTTTCCGACATGCTGCCGCCGGAATAGCCGGCCGCCCAGGCGACGAAGGTGCCGGGTCTTGCGCTGTCGCCCACCTGAGCCAGCCGCAGCGCCGCGAATCTGGTCTTGTCGCCGGGCTCGCGCACCCAGGCTTCCGCAGCATCGAGGCCCGGGTCCTGCGTGCCGGGCGGCTGCATCGATCGGACTGCCTGCAAAGCCCACCACACCGTCTCGCGCCGCGGCAAGAGGAAGGCGCAAAAGCCGGCAGCCTCCGTCGGCGCCGGGCCCCTGACGAGGCGGCCGAGGAAGGCCAGCGGCGGCTCCGTGCTCGGCGCCATCGTCACGGCCTGATAGGCCGCTGGGTAGGTCTCGAACACTTCGCGGGCGGTGCTGAAGCGCAGGCGTGACATGGAGGCTCCGGCCGTTCGGTCGCTATCGGTCTGTGCGGTCAGTTGATGTTCACCATCGACGCCTTGATGGTGAGGATGCCGTCGCTCTTCACCTCCGTCAGCGCCTGGCTATGGATCGTGATCTTCGGCGATGTGATCTCGATGCTGCCGGGCGTCATCGTGATCTTGCTCTCGCCGACCTTGAGATTGATCTCCCGGAGCGCCTCGATGTCGAGCTTGCCGTTCTGCACGTCGAGCTTGTCGTCGCCCTTCTTCAGCGTGGTCTCGCGCGAATAGCCCGCGCCGTCGTAGCGCTCGCCGATATCGCGGGTCTCGATGTTGTTGACCGTGATCTTGTGGTCCTTCTCGGTCCGGATCTCCAGGACCTCCTGATCCTTGCGGTCCTCGAACTTGATCTCGTTATAGGTGTCGGAGAAGCCGGCGCCGTCGGTCGATTCCGATTTGAGGCCGGACTGGGTCTTGTTCGCCGGCAGGTCGTAGGGCGGCTTGTGCTGGTCGTTGACCACAGCGCCGACCACCAGCGGCAGGTCCGGGTTGCCCTCGATATATTCGACGATCACCTCCTGGCCGATGCGGGGGATGATCTGCCCGCCCCAGCCCTTGCCGGCCCACATCTGCGCGACGCGGGTGCGGCAGGAGGTCGAGCCGTCCTCGCGGTCCCAATGGAAGCGCAGCCAGATGCGGCCGTATTCGTCGACGTCGATATCGCCTTCCTCGCCCTTGTTCTTCTCGCCGACGACCTTGGCGGTATGCGGCCCGTAGACGGTCGGGCGGGGCGTCACGATCGGCGCGCGGAAGCGCTTGTCGCTTTTCTGGAGCTCGTAGGAACCGTGATAGAGCGCCTCGTCCCGGCGGCCGGACGAGCGGTAGCTCTGGATGCCATAGGCATGGGTGGCTCTGACGACGATGTACTCGCCGTTCTCGGCGCCGGTCGGGTGGTCGATGAGCTTCATCAGTGCGCCGGGATAGAGGCTCGCGGCGTCGCCGCCGGCATAGCGGCGGTCGTCCTGCGCCTGCTCGGCCTGCGCCATCACGCGGGCGAAATGCTCGCCCTGGTCGCGCTTGGTGTAGGCGGCCGGATAGTCGTAGGCCTCGTAGGACTTGGCCTTCGGAAACCCCTCCTCGGCGCGGGCGGTAAGGTCGGATTCCGATTTCTCGAAATCATAGTCCTTGAGCTCGAACTTGCCGGTGCGGAGGCGGCGGATCGTCGACCAGTGGGTCAGATGCTCGACGGCGCTGCGCGGGAAGCGGTTGCCCTGGGGCACGAAGGCGTAGCCGGAGGCATCGCCCTGGAAGCTCGGCTCGGCCGCCGCCTGGACCTGGTCATGGGCGGAGCGGGAATCGCAGAGCACGAGCTTGTGGTCGCCGTCGCTGTGCTTGAAATAGTAGTAGATGCCGTATTGCTCCATCAGGCGCAGCACGAAATCGAGGTCGGTCTCGCGATACTGCACGCAGTAGTCGATCGGCTGGAGCGTCTCGCTGGTTCGATCGTCGAAGCTCGCCGACCCCTCCTTCTTGAAGATCTCCTTGATGATGTCGATCGCGGTCTTGTTCTTGAAGATCCGGCAGTCGGCCCGCTGCGAGAGCAGCCAGAGCCAGGGCTTGAGCGTGAAGCGGTAGATATAGAGATCGTCCTGCTTGCCGAGCCATTGCGCGTCGACCAGCGTGCCGTTCAAAACGCGCTCGCTCTTGTTCTTGAGCGTGAACTTGATCGCGCATTTCTCGCTCATGGTGCTTTGCAGGTCGGCATTCTCAGTCTTGCTGGCCGCTTCGACATTATAAGTAAATAATTCGCTCAAAGCTTCGCTGGCTTCGAACTTGATAATAGAAAATTCGTCTTTTCCCTTTGGTGTAGAGAAAGACGCGGTGCTATTGTCTTGCCTAAGGGCGGGGGGCATCAACTGAACCTTTCGATTCGTGCTGCTATTTTTATCTTGACGTAGATGATTTCTGGAGTCATCCTTCCGTCCCTAAGTCATTAACTGCCAGACGGCGAAATCCAGCGGGAGTGTTCCCATGCGCAAGCAGCCCGGCCTCACTGCCTTTGTCGCCCTGACCGGCGCTTTGGTTCTCACCATGGCGAACGCGGGAGCGCAGACCTACAAGGCCGACGACATCGTCAAGCATTTCGGGCCGGCCGTGGCGCCCAAGCCCGCCATCACGCGCGGCCTCTGCGTCGGCACGGAAGCCGAATGCGCCAGGGCGGGGCAGGTGGTCGAGCCGGCCAAGCCGGTCAGCGCCTTCGACCTCGTCGTGAAATTCAAATACAATTCCGACGAGCTGGAGCCCGAGGCCAAGCTCAATCTCGACGAGTTCGCCAAGGCGCTGAAGACGCCGCAGCTCGCGAAGCAGACCTTCATGGTCGAGGGGCATACGGACGCCGCCGGCAGCGCATCCTACAATCTCAACCTGTCGCAGCGCCGCGCCCAGGCCGTGGTGCGCTATCTCGGCGGGCACGGCGTCAAGGCCTCCAATCTGGTGGCCAAGGGCTACGGGCAGAGCAAGCCGATCGCGTCCGATCCGCTCTCCGGCGACAACCGCCGGGTGGAGACCCGCCTGCGCACCGAATGAAACATGAGACGAAACGGTCGCGGCGATCCCGGCCGTGACCGGACCGCCGCTTCTGTGAGCGGGGAGAGCGATGGCCGGCCTGAATTTCGCCGAACTGACGAAGCCGGCCTCGGCCGACGAGCCCTGCGGGCCGGATCTCGAGGACGATCTCGATTTCATGAATGCCACGGCGCGGCTCGAGGTCGCGCTGCCGGTCTCGTATTTCCGCCGCGACGACGACGGGCGGCAGATCGCCTTCGACCGGACGAGCATCGAGTTCCCCGCCGCCTTCGCCGATCTCGGCAAGCTGCTGGAGCGCTCGCGCGACCTGCGGCTCTTCGTGCTCGCGGCGAAGCTGACGATCCTCAACCGCGACGTTCCCGGATTTACCGCCAGCCTCTCAGCCATGGCCGATCTCCTCGGCAGCTACTGGGAGGAGATGCATCCCCGCGCGATGGACGGCGATTTCGTGATGCGCGAGGTCGCGCTGCAGGGGCTCGACGAACTGGCGACGGTGGTGCTGCCGCTGCAGCATGCGCCCCTCTTCGTCAGCCGGCGGATCGGGCCATTCATGTTCCGCAGCCAGCTCGTCGCGAGCGGCGAGACCAAGCTGGTCGAGGGCGAGCAGCACCCCGACGCGAGCACGATCCAGGCGGCGCTGGGCGAGGTCGAGGTCGATGATCTCGTCGCGGTTCTCGGGCAGGTGAACGCGGCGCGTGATGCGCTCGCGCGCCTGCGGACGATCTGGCTGGAGAAGGTCGGTGTCGATCATCCCCTCGGCTTTCCGCGCCTGGCGACGCTGCTGGACCAGATCGCCGCCTTCCTCGACGCCGCGGTCGCACGGCGCGTCCCGGGCCATCAGGCGTCGGGGCCGGAGCCCGTGGCGACCGGCCCGCAGGGATCGGCAGCAAACACCGCAACCTTCAGTCCCGGCAGCGTTTCGAGCATCCTCCATGTGAAGGATACGCTCTCTGCCTGCCTCGGCTACTTTCGCAAAACCGAGCCTTCGAGCCCGGCCGTCCTGCTGATCGGGCAGGCGCAGCAGCTGATCGGAAAGTCGTTGATCGAGGTCATCCAGATCATGTTCCCCGACCAGGTGGACAAGGCGGTCTTCGAGATCGGCGAGCAGCGCCGGTTCCGTTTGCCGCTCGAGCGGCTGCCGGCGCCCGACGGCTACGAGGCGGAGAGCGAATACGAAACGAGCAGCGACACGGACGAGAGCTACGGCGACAGCGCGGACGAGGCCGGGGACGGCTACGACGGCGATGCCGAGGCGAGCGAGGAGGCTTCCGACGGGAGCGATAGCGAGGAGCTTGCTGTGGAGGTGGTCGAGGCCGTCTCCGCGCCGGTAGTTTCCGTGTCGTCCGCGATCGTGATCGGCAGCCGTGCGGACGCGGTCGGCGCGATGAGGGCGGTCGCCGCCTTCTATCGCCAGGCCGAACCCTCGCACCCGACGCCGCTCCTGATGGACAAGGCCTGTGCTCTGGCGCAGCATGATTTCATGTCGCTTCTCGGCAACATCCTGCCAGATGTCGTGCCGGTTCCGGAGGTCGACAGCTAGGGAAGTTATTCGTCATCGCCTTGAACCTCCCGTCACGCTTACGCGACTATATCGATGACGGGTGAAAACGGATAGGATGTCACGTTACGTCGGCGTGGCACGAATGCAGAGGGGCACGTCACATGGCCGGAGATTCTGGACAGAAGTTCATCCGCCGCAACAGGCCGCCTAGGGTCCATATCACCTATGAGGACCCGTACAACGCGGAGCAGAAGGTCGAGCTGCCTTTCGTCATGGGCGTCATGGCCGATCTCTCCGGCAACGCCTCGGCGGTCGAGAAGAGCGAGATCTCGCAGCGCAAGTTCCTCGACTTCGATATGGACAATTTCGATCAGCGCATGGCCGCGATCGAGCCGGCCGTGTCCTTCAACGTGCCAAACAAGCTGGGCGAGGACAGCAGCGAGAAGCTCTCGGTGGCGCTGAAATTCTCCAAGTTCGAGGATTTCAACCCGGCTGCGATCGCCCGCCAGATTCCGGCGACGGCGAAGCTGCTGGAGGCGCGCGAGCAGCTCGCCAACCTCTTGCGCTACATGGACGGCAAGATGGCCGCGAGCGACCAGATCAAGGCGCTGCTGGCCGATCCCCAGCTGATGGCGGCGCTGAAGGACAGGCTCGGCAAGGGCGAGCCTTCCGAGGACAAGACGGCGAACTGAGGGCAGGGCACGGGCCCGGCCCCCCGGAGCAACGGGCGAGGGAGCGCGAGCCGCTCTGTCGCCGGAGCGACGCTCCGGAAGGTTTGAGACGATCCTGTCCGCATGCGGCGGGGTCGGGGCCTGCAGGCGGTTAAGCGAGCGAGGCGGCAATGGCAGCGGAAGCACAAACCCAAAAGCCCGGCGGGGCACCAGTCGAGACGCGCGAGATCGACGATTTCTCGTCGATCCTGAAGCAGAGTTTCAAGCCCAAGACGGAGCGCGCGGCGACCGAGGTCGAGAACGCCGTCGCGACCCTGGTCAACCAGGCGCTGGCGGACCAGACCCTGATCAAGGGCGACGTCATCGACACGATCGAGGAGATGATCGCCAGGCTCGACGCCAAGCTGACCGAGCAGATGAACGAGGTGCTGCACGCACCCGAATACCAGAAGATCGAAAGCGCCTGGCGCGGTCTCAACTATCTCGTCTTCAATTCGGAGACGGATGCGCAGTTGAAGATCAAGGTGATGAACGTCTCCAAGGGCGAGCTTTACCGCAATCTCAAGACCTATCCCGGCGCGCGCTGGGACCAGAGCCCGCTGTTCAAGCAGGTCTACGAGCAGGAATTCGGGCAGCTCGGCGGCCAGCCCTTCGGCTGCCTGGTCGGCGACTACCATTTCAGCCATGTCCCGACCGACGTGCAGCTCCTGCGCGACCTGTCGAAGGTGGCGGCGGCGGCGCATGCGCCCTTCTTCGCCGGGGCCGACCCGACGTTGATGGGCATGGATACCTGGACGGAGCTGTCGAACCCGCGCGATCTCGGCAAGGTCTTCGATACGCCGGATTATGCGGCCTGGAAGGGCCTGCGCGACGCGGCCGACTCCCGCTATGTCGGCCTGTGCCTGCCGCGCGTGCTCGCCCGGGTGCCCTATGGCGCCAAGTCCGAGCCGGTCGAGGAGTTCGCCTTCGAGGAGGATACCGACGGGCACAAGGGCGAGAAATACGCCTGGATGAATGCGGCCTACGCGATGGCGGTCAACATCAACCGCGCCTTCAAGGAATATGGCTGGTGCACGCGCATCCGCGGCGTCCAGTCCGGCGGCGAGGTGCTCAACCTGCCGACCCATACCTTCCCGACCGACGATGGCGGCATCGATCTGAAATGCCCGACCGAGATCGCGATCAGCGACCGGCGCGAGGCGGAGCTGGCGAAATCCGGCCTGATCCCGCTGATCCATCGCAAGAACACCGACAAGGCCGCCTTCATCGGCGCCCAGTCGCTCTACAAGCCCAAGGCCTTCTCGGGGCCGGACGGCGTGGCGGCCACCGCATCCGACAACCTGTCGTCGCGGCTGCCCTACATGTTCGCGGTTTCGCGCTTCGCGCATTACCTGAAGTGCATGGTCCGCGACAAGATCGGCTCCTACAAGGAAAAGGAGCCGCTGCGCCGCTGGTTGCAGGAGTGGATCACCGACTATGTCGACGGCGATCCGCTCAATTCCAGCGAAGAGACGAAGGCGCGGCGCCCGCTCTCCGATGCGCGCATCGACGTCTTCGAGGACGAGGAGAACCCTGGCTATTACTCGGCCAAGTTCTATCTGCGGCCGCACTTCCAGCTCGAAGGCATGGATATCGGCCTGAGCCTGGTCTCGCGACTGCCAGCTCCCAAGCAGTGACCGTCACCTGACCCGCAGGTGACGGCGACAACGAGGATCTTCGGCGCGCCGACCGTGTGAGGGTGGCGCGACAGGAGAAGTGCGTCCACAGCGGGCCCGCATCCGCGCGCCCATAGCAATCCCTACCCTGGAGGTAACAATGGCTAGCGACTTCCTGCTCGAGATCGACGGCATCAAGGGCGAAAGCAAGGACTCCAAGCATAAGGACACGATCGAGGTCGATTCCTTTTCCTGGGGCGTCAGCAATGCGGGCTCGCATGCGTCGAATGCCGGCGGCGGCGCCGGCAAGGCGAGCTTCCAGGACATCCACTTCACGTCCTCGGTCGGCAAAGCCTCGACCAACCTCGCGCTGTTCTGCGCCACCGGCAAGCACATCAAGAAGGCCGTGCTCTATGTCCGCAAGCAGGGCGACAAGCAGCAGGACTATTACACGCTGACGCTGGAGGACCTGCTGGTGTCGGGCTACCAGTCCGGCGACGCCGCCGGCGGGTCGAGCATCCCGACCGACCAGTTCTCGCTGAACTACGCCAAGATCAAATACGAGTACAAGCCGCAGAAGGCCGATGGCTCGCTCGATGCGGCGCTGACCATGTCGTATGACATCAAGACCAAGGAAGCCAAGTAAGACGAAGCGTATCGGCTCCGGCCCGGGGCCGGAGCCGATACCTTGCCGGCAGCGTGGCAGATCATGGTCGATTCCGTCTCGAAGAAGCGGCTCAGGCCGCCCTTGATGTTCGCATTCCGGGAGGCGCATCTGGAGAAGGATGCGAAGACCGCGCTCGACCTGAGGGACGAGGGCGGTGAACGCGTGATCGCGCCGCGTCGCGCCGCGCCCCGTGCAGCCATCACCGAGCAGAAGCTGCGCCGCGAGATCGCGCTCGACCTCGATGCGCTCGTCAACACCATCAATCTGGGCTCCTGCCTCGATCTTTCCGGGCTGGAGCATGTGCGCCGCTCGGTGCTCAACCACGGCTTTCCCGACATGACGCGGCTCTCGATCGACGAGCACCGCGTCGATGCCATCCGCGAGGACCTCGCCGACGTGCTGGTCGGTTACGAGCCGCGCCTGATCCGCAAGTCGGTCGCCGTCGAGCGCGACGAGAGCCTCGATCCGGCCGAGCTCAAGATCCGCTTCCTCGTTCGCGCCGATCTCAATTGCGAACCGCTCAATATTCCCGTCCAATTCGTCGCCGATCTCGAACTCGACACCGGCAAGATCGCGATCAAGGGGCGGTGAGGCGATGAACCAGGAGTTTCTCGACCTCTACAACCAGGAACTCCGGCTTTTCCTGGAGCACAGCAAGGAGTTCGCGGAGGAGTATCCGGGCATTGCCGAGCGGCTCGGCGGGCTTGCCGGCGAGCGCATGGACCCGATGGTCGGCGGCCTGCTGGAGGGAGCGGCCTTCCTCGCCGCGCGCGTCCAGCTCAAGCTCAAGCATGAGTTTCCCGAATTCACCAACAACCTGATCGAGCAGCTCCTGCCGAACTATCTGGCGCCGACGCCTTCGGCGCTTCTGGCCGGCGTGGTGCCGACCTATTCGGACCCGGCCCTGCGCGAGGGCATGCGGATTCCGCGCGGCTCCTATATCGACGCGACCTATCTGGAGCGCGAGCGCCGGGTCGCCTGCCGCTACCGGCTCGGCGGCGACGTCACGCTCTGGCCTTTCGAGATCACGGCCGCCGAATACATCCCGGCACCGGGCCCGCTGCAGGCGCTGGGCCTGCGCACCGGCCCGCGAGCGTTGTCGGGCCTGCGCCTCTCGCTGACCCATCGGATGATGGCCGACCGGGAGCAGGAGCCCTCCGCGGCGCAGGCGCTGAAGAATCCGGCGAGCTGGTTCGCCGGCTGCCGGACCCGCGAATTGCCGTTCCATCTGCTCGGCAGCGAGGGTGACGCGGTCGCGCTCTACGAACAGCTCTTCGCGAACTGCATCGGCATCCATTTCCGCCATCTCGACGCGTTTGGCGATCCCGTGGTGACGCCGGGCGATGGCTGCCGGGTCGAGCAGATCGGCTTCGACGAGGACGAGGCGCTGCTGCCGGCCGATACCCGTGTGTTCCGGGGTTTCGACCTGCTGCGCGAGCTGTTTTGGTTCCCGCGCAAGTTCCTCGGCTTCCGGCTGGAGGGGCTCGGCGGCATCATGCCGAAGCTCAAGGCCAAGGCGATCGACATCATCTTCGTCTTCGACGAGGTCAACACGCGTTTGCCCGGCGCGGTGCGCAAGGAGATGTTCGCGCTCTACGCTGCGCCGGCGATCAACCTGTTCGAGAAGACGACGGACCGCATTCCGGTCAAGACGAACCAGCACGAGTTCCATGTCGTGCCGGACCGAAGCCGTGCGCTCGACTACGAGCCGCACAGCATCCTCTCTGTCCACGCGCATTATGTCGGCGGACGGGAGAAGCAGCCGGTCCATCCGCTCTATTCCTCGCCGGAAGGGGCCTCGCCGACGCAGGGGCTGCATTATACGCAGCGCCGCCTGCCGCGGCGGCGCTCCTCCGTCGAGCGCCGGCAGGGCAAGGCCTCCGACTATACCGGCACCGAGATGTTCATCTCGCTGGTCGAGCCGGCCGGCATTTCCGATGCGGCCTCCGTGGCCGAACTCAGCGTGCGGGCGCTCTGCTCCAACCGGCACCTGACCGAGCATCTGCCGACGGGGCAGGGCGGCGCCGATTTCCGGCTGATCGACAATGTCTCGCTCGACATCGCCTGCCTCGCCGGGCCGACGCCGCCGCGCGAGCCGGTCGTCTCCCAGCTCAAGCTGCGTTCGGAGACCGCAAGCACCGGCGTCGTGACCTGGCGCCTGGTCAACCTGATCAGCCTCAACCATCTCGGCCTCGTCCAGCGCGGGGCCGGCGAGAACGGCGAGGCGCTGCGCGAACTGCTCTCGCTCTTCGCCGATCTCGCCGACAGCGCCACCGAGCGGCGCATCCGCGGCATCAAGAGCGTCGACAGCCGCGCCGTTGTTCGCCGCTTTCCGCAGCGCGCCGGGACCGGAGCGGCGCGCGGGCTCGAGATCACCGTGCTGCTCGACGAGAAGGCCTTCGAGGGCTCGGGCGTATTCCTGCTGGGCGCGGTGCTCGATCGCTTCTTCGCCGAATACGCGGCGATGAACCATTTCACCCAGACGGTGATCCGCACCGTCGAGCGCGGCGAGGTGATGCGCTTCCCGCCGCGCGCCGGCGCGAGGCGCATCCTGTGAGCGAGGACGCCGTCACCCCCCTGGAGAAGACGCCGAGCTATGAGGCGCAGCTCGAAGCCGAGCCCTGGCGCTTCGACTTCTACGCGGCGATGCGTCGGGTGGAGCGCAGCTTCCTGGACCGCGCTCGCGTCGGCGACGTCGCCTCCCGGCGCGACGAATATGTCGCGCTGGGCGAGCAGCCCTATCTCGATTTTCCGGCGTCGAGCATCGCGGCCGCCGATCGCGACGGGCAGGGGCGGATGCGGCTCTTCGTCAAGTTCCTCGGCCTGCTCGGGCCGCAGGGGCCGCTGCCGCTGGCGACGACCGAGGAAAGCTATCACTGGACGCTGGCGCGCGATGATGCCTTCCCGCGCTTCCTCGACATCTTCAACCACCGCTTCCTGCAATTGTTCTACCGGGCCTGGGCGGATTCACGGCCGATCGCGCAGCATGACCGGCCCGATCTCGACCGCTTCGCCGCCTATATCGGCAGCATGATCGGAGTGGGCTCGAAGCCCTATCTCAAGCTGGACACGGTGCCCGATGCCGAGAAGCTCGCTCATGCCGGCCTGATCGGGGCGCAGGCGAAATCGGCCTCGCGCCTGCGGCGCTTCCTCGCCGGGCTGTTCAAGGCCGATATCGAGATCGAGCAGTTCACCGGCATGTGGCTGGTCTTCGATCCGGGAGACCGCACGCTGCTTGGGCAGGCGCATTGCACGCTCGGCGGCGACGCGCTGCTGGGCGGCAGCGTCTACAGCGTCGAGGACAAGTTCCGCGTGAAGATCGTCGCGCGCGACCTCGAACAGTTCGAGCGCTTCCTGCCGGATGGCGACCGCTGCGAGCCGCTGGCGGATGCGGTGTTCTTCCATCTCGGCGAGCAGTTCGAATGGGATGTCGAGCTCGCCCTGCCGGTCGGCGAGGTCAAGCCGGTCCGGCTCGGCCAGTCCGGCCATCTCGGCTGGACGAGCTGGATGGCGCCGAACTGGGACGTCGAGGAGGGCGCGCTGCGCCGCGACGCCCGCTTCCACCCTGCCGAAAGCCTGCGCCTGAAACGAAGCCGCACTGCCGCCACCGGACACTGAAGGGGACGACCATGGCCGATATCAGCCTCGAAGCCGTCACAGGCAAGCTCAACCGGGTCGGCTACGACACCTTCCTGCAGGCGCTCCGGCAGGCGAAGGGGGCGGGGAACCGCAATGTCGAGCTGGCGCATTGGCTGCTGCAGATCCTCCAGGGGACGTCGAACGACCTCACCCTGACCGCAGACCATTACAAGCTCGACCGCGCCAAGATGCTGATGGAGCTCGGCGGCGTGGTCGAGGGCTTCCGCCGCAACGAGACGGAGATGCCGGGCATCGCCAACCACATCGTCGATATCCTCGACCGTGGCTGGCACTATGCGACGCTGTTCTTCGGGGAGACGCAGATCAGAACCGGCCACTTGCTGGTCGCCGCGCTGAAATCGACCGAACTGCGCCGCGTGCTGACGGGCCTTTCCAAGGAATTCTCCAAGATTCCGGTCGAGGAACTGGCCGCAGGCTACGGCAAGATCTGGGAAAGCTCGGAAGAGGAGAACCTGCGGCCGATGGATGGCTCGGGCCTGCGCGCGGCGGGAACGCCCGGCGCCGAGCAGGCCGAGGGGGCGAAGGGTACGACCGCGCTCGACCGGTTCTCGCAGGACCTCACGGTCAAGGCCCGCTCGGGCACGATGGACCCGATCCTCGGCCGCGACGACGAGATCCGGCAGGTCATCGACGTGCTGATGCGGCGGCGCCAGAACAATCCGATCCTCACCGGCGAGGCCGGCGTCGGCAAGACCGCGATCGCCGAGGGCTTCGCCCAGCGCGTCGCGTCCGGCGACGTGCCGCCGCCGCTCCGTGGCGTGCGCGTCTGCGCGCTCGATATCGGCCTGATGCAGGCCGGCGCCTCAATGAAGGGCGAGTTCGAGCAGCGCCTGCGCTCGGTGATCGACGAGGTGCAGTCCTCGCCGACCCCGGTGATCCTGTTCATCGACGAGGCGCATACGCTGATCGGTGCAGGCGGGCAGGCCGGCACGGGCGATGCCGCCAACCTGCTGAAGCCGGCGCTGGCACGCGGCACCCTGCGCACGATCGCCGCGACGACATGGTCGGAATACCGCCAGTATTTTGAGAAGGACCCCGCACTGACCCGGCGCTTCCAGCCGGTGCAGGTCGACGAGCCGGATGTGGCGCGCTGCTGCACCATGCTGCGTGGGCTGATCGGCCCAATGGAGAAGCACCACAAGGTTCGCATCTCGGATGCCGCCATCGTCGCGGCGGTCTCGCTATCGCATCGCTACATCCCGGCGCGGCAGCTCCCTGACAAGGCGGTGAGCCTGCTCGACACGGCCTGCGCCCGTGTCGCCATCAGCCAGAGCGCGACCCCGGCCGCGATCGAGGATGCGCGCGTCGCCATCGCCTCGCTGGAGCAGGAGAAGGCGGCGCTGACGGCGGATGCTGATCTCGGCACCGACGCCACCAAGCGGCTCGGCGAGATCGAGGCCGAGATCACCGAGCGGCAGGAGAAGCTCGCGGCGCTCGAAGGCGCCTGGGCGGGGGAACTCGCCATCGTCGAGGAGATCAAGACGCTGCGCGCGAAGCTCGGTGAAAAGGCGCCCGGCGGGGAGGCGAAGCAGGAAAACGGCAAGCGGGAGGCGAACGAGAACGTCGCGCCTGCGCCTGCCGAAGCGGAGGCCCCGGCCGCCGAACTCGCGGCCGATCCCGAGGACGCGCGTGCCGTGCTCAACGCCAAATTCGCGGCGCTGGGCGAGATCGATCCGGCCAACCGGATGATCTACGCCCATGTCGACGAGCAGTCGGTCGCCTCGGTCGTCTCGGACTGGACCGGCATCCCGGTCGGCCGGATGGTCAAGGACGAGATCGAGACCGTGCTCAATCTCGCGGAGACGCTGAACAAGCGCGTCGTCGGGCAGGGCCACGGCATCGGCATGATCGCCAAGCGCATCGAGACCAACCGCGCCCGGCTCGACAACCCCAACAAGCCGATCGGCGTGTTCATGCTCTGCGGCCCCTCCGGCGTCGGCAAGACCGAGACGGCGCTGGCGCTGGCGGAATCGCTCTATGGCGGCGAGCAGAACGTCATCACCATCAACATGAGCGAATTCCAGGAGGCGCATACCGTCTCGACGCTGAAGGGGGCGCCTCCCGGCTATGTCGGCTATGGCGAGGGCGGCCGGCTGACGGAAGCGGTGCGGCGCAAGCCCTATTCAGTGGTGCTGCTCGACGAGGTCGAGAAGGCGCATCCCGACGTGCACGAGCTGTTCTTCCAGGTCTTCGACAAGGGCCAGATGGAGGACGGCACCGGCCGCCGGATCGACTTCAAGAACACCCTGATCATCCTGACCTCGAATGTCGGCACCGACGAGATCATGAGCCTGTCCGCCAACGGCGCGGCCAAGCCCGATCCGGAGGTGATGGCGGTGAGCCTGAGGCCGGCGCTGCTCAAGGTCTTTCCGCCTGCGCTGATCGGGCGGCTCGTGACCATCCCCTATTACCCGCTGTCCTCGGATATGCTGGCCGGGATCGTCAGGCTCCAGCTCGGGCGCATCGGCAAGCGGCTTGCCGAGAACCACAAGGCGGCCTTCGTCTATGACGACGCGGTGGTCGAGCACATCGTCGGCCAGTGCAACGACCCGGATTCGGGCGGGCGCATGATCGACAACATCATCACCAACTCGATGCTGCCGGCGCTCTCGCGCGCGATCCTCAACCTGCAGCTGGAGAAGAAGCCGCTGACCGAGGCGAAGGTCTCGGTCGAAGAGGGGAACTTCGCCTATCAGGTGGCGTGAGCTGACGCTCAGGTCTGCTGCATGAAGTCGTCGAGCACCTCGCTCTCGGCTTTCGACAGCCGCAGACCCAGCTTGCCGCGGCGCCAGAGCACATCCTGCGCCCGGCGCGCCCATTCGGCCTTCATGAGGTAGCGCACCTCGCGCTCGTAGAGATCCGCGCCGAAATGCCGGCCAAGATCGGCGAGGCTCTTCGCGCCGTCGAGGATGTCGCGGGCGCGGGTGCCATAGGCGCGGACGAGCCGGATCGCGCTGCGGCGTTCGAGCCAGGGACAGGCGGCTGCGATCTCACCGACCAGCGTGTCGAAGCCTCCGACCGGGAAATCTCCGCCGGGCAGGGCGCCGGCAACCGTCCATTCGGCGCGGGCGGCCCAGGGCGCGAGCGGAGCAAGCTTGGCGATCGCCGCCTCGGCGAGGCGACGATAGGTCGTGATCTTGCCGCCGAAGACGGAAAGCAGTGGCGCTTCGCCTTCGGGCGCGTCGAGCGTCAGGACGTAATCGCGCGTCGCTTCCTGCGCCTTGGATGCGCCGTCGTCATAGAGCGGGCGCACGCCTGAATAGGTCCAGACCACCGATTCCGGCGTGACGGGCTGGCGGAAATATTCGCTCGCGGCGGCGCAGAGATAGGCGATCTCGTCCGGCGTCGCGACGACTTCGGCGGGGTCGCCGTGATAGTCGCGGTCGGTGGTGCCGATCAGCGTGAAATCCTGCTCGTAGGGGATGGCGAAGATGATGCGGCCGTCCGCGTTCTGGAAGATGTAGCAGCGGTCGTGCTCGTAGAGCCGGGGCACGACGATATGGCTGCCCTGGACCATGCGGACGCCGGCTTTGGCATTGGTGTGGATGACGCCGTTCAGGACCTCGCCGACCCAGGGGCCGGCGGCGTTGACGAGCGTGCGCGCCCAGATCGCCTGCCGGCCTTCCGGACCGTCGGTGTCGAGCTGCCAGAGCCCGTTCTCCCGCCGCGCCGCCGTGACGCAGGTGCGGGTATGGATCGCGGCGCCGCGCACGGCGGCGTCCATCGCGTTCAGCACGACGAGGCGGGCATCCTCGACCCAGCAATCGGAATATTCGAAGGCCTTGGCCTTGTCGTCCTTGAGCGGCCTGCCGGCGGCGTCATGGGCGAGGTCGAGCGTGCGCGTCGCCGGCAGCAATTTGCGGCCGCCGATATGGTCGTAGAGGAACAGGCCAAGCCGCAGCAGCCAGGCCGGGCGCAGGCCCTTGTGATGCGGCAGCACGAAGCGCAGCGGGCGGATGATATGCGGCGCGATGGCCCAGAGCCGCTCGCGCTCCATCAGCGCCTCGCGCACCAGCCTGAACTTGTAATGCTCGAGATAGCGCAGACCGCCATGGATCAGCTTGGTCGAGCGCGAGGAGGTGGCGCTGGCGAGATCGTCCTTCTCGAACAGCACGACCGAGGCGCCGCGCCCGGCCGCGTCGCGGGCGATGCCGCACCCATTGATGCCGCCGCCGATCACGGCGAGGTCGTAGGGATTGACGGAGTCGGTGCCGAAGCCGGCTAAGGGCGATGTCGTTTCGGAAGCCATGCGCGTCTTCTGGAAAGGCTGGAAAAGGCTTGAGCGATGGCGCCATCCAATCCCGGCCGAGACCGCGCCACAAGCCTGCTCCTGCGGCCAATTCGAGGATGATGTCAATTCCGGCGGCTTGACGGGGCGTGCCCGAGACCGGCAGACAACCGGACGGGGATGGCGGCGGATGAGCCAGTCGGACGATCGAGAGCGCGGGAGCCATTTCCCGGAGCGGGCGGAGGCTGCCCTTCGCACGGTGCTGGAATATTCCGGCGCTGCGATCCTCGCCGCGCTGTTCCTCGTGGTCATGGCGGCGGTTCTCCAGCGCTATCTGTTCGGCGGCGGCTTCGTCTGGTCCGACGAACTTGCGATCTGGCTGAATCTGGCGCTGATCGCGGTCGGCGCGCCGCTCGCCGTCACCGGGACGCTGGCGATGCGGCTGGATGTGCTGGTGCGCCTGTTGCCGGTGCTGCCGCGCCGGATCGCGGCCGTGTTCGCGGATGCGATCGCTTTCCAGGGGGCCATGGTGCTGGCGGCCGGCGGGGCAAGCGTCGCCGGGCATGTCGGTGGGCATTCCACCGTGCTCGGCCTGCCGGAAGCCTTGCGCTTCGCCGTCTTCGCCTGCGGCGGCGGGCTGACCATTCTGGCGCTGTTCCTGCGGGCCGGGCAGGAGCGGGGCTGGGCGGGCGCCGTCGCGGCACTCGTTCTCGGCGCATGCCTCTACGCGCTGGCGCAGCTCGCCTTCGATCTGTTTCCGACGCCGAGCCTGGTTGCCGCGCTCGTCGCGGGGGCGGGGCTGCTGCTCGGCGCGCCGTTGCCCTTCGCCCTCTTGGCCGGAGTTTCGCTGACGGGGCCGTTCGGCGGGCTGATGCCGGAGCCGGCGATTGTGCAGACCCTGGTCGGCGGGGTCGGGAAATTCCTGCTTCTCGCGATTCCCTTCTTCCTGCTCGCAGGCGAATTGTTGACAACGGGTGGGCTCGCCGAACGGCTGATCCGCTTCGCGGCGACGCTGGTCGGCCATTGGCGGGCGGGGCTGGCGCAGACGGCGCTGGTCGCGAGCGTGCTGTTCTCCGGCGCCTCCGGCTCGTCAGTAGCCAACGCCGCCTTCGGGGCCAAGGTGATGGCGCCGACTTTGGTGGCGCGCGGCTATCCGCCGGCTAACGCGGCGGCAATCGTCGCCGGGGTCTCGATGCTCGACAACATCATCCCGCCGTCGATCGCGTTCCTGATCCTGGCGAGTGCGACCAATCTTTCGGTCGGCTCTCTGCTGGTCGGCGGCTTCGTCGCAGGCGGCGTGCTGACGCTGGCCCTGGCCATCGGCATCCATCTCAGCGCGCGCGGCGTCGTCGATGCAGCACTGAAGGCGAGCATGGCCGAGCGGGGCAGGGCGCTCATCGGTGCCATCCCCGCGATCGGGCTCGGCATCGTCGTGGTCGTCGGCATCCGCTTTGGCATGGTGACGGTGACGGAAGCCTCTGCGCTCGCCGTCGCCTATGCCGTTATCGCCTGCCTTGCGCTGCGCAGCCTGAACGGGCGCGGCGTGCTTGCCGCCTTGCGCAAATCAGCGTCCGAGGCCGCGGCGATCGGCCTTCTGATCGGCGCCTCGGCGCCCTTCGCCTTCCTGCTCGCGGTCGACCGGGTCTCCGAGCAGATGGCCGGGCTCGTCACCGCGTTCGGCGCCGGACCCTATGCCGTGATGCTGCTCGCCAATCTCGTGCTGCTGGTCGCCGGGCTCTTCCTCGATATCGGCGCGGCGATCCTGCTGCTGGCGCCGCTGCTGCTGCCGGTCGCCGTGGCGGCGGGGCTCGATCCGATCCAGTTTGGCGTCGTGCTGGTGGTCAACCTGATGATCCATGGGCTGACGCCGCCGCTCGGCATCCTCGTCTATGTCGTCAGCGGCATCATGCGGGTGCCGGCGGGGGCAGTTTTCCGGGCCGTCCTGCCGCTGCTCGGCGTATTGCTGGTCGCCCTCATGGTGCTGTCGCTGGGCATGGCTGCGTGGCCCGCGCTTGCGCCGGGGCTCAAGGCGCTGTTCTGATGCGCCTTCCTTCGCCCGGCGCCCGCGCCGTTCCACCGCCTATGCCGTGAGCCGGCCCGGACTTCGATATGATCTTCACCGACATCGCGACGCGGACCTACAACCACGGCTGGCGGCTCGACCCGATCATCCGCAGCCTGCTCGACACCGATTTCTACAAGCTCCTGATGCTGCAGATGATCCGGGCCTTCCATCCGGACGTGCAGGTCACCTTCTCGCTGATCAACCGCTCGAAGCATATCCGGCTGGCGGACATCGTCGACGAGGGCGAGCTCCGGGCGCAGCTCGACCATGCCCGCTCGCTGCGCTTCACCAAGAACGAGCTGATCTGGCTCTCCGGCAACAGTTTCTACGGCAAGACCCAGATGTTCTCGCCGGACTTCATGGCCTGGCTCGCCGATTTCCAGTTGCCCGACTACGACCTGCGCAAGGTCGACGGCCAGTACGAGCTGCATTTCGAGGGACCCTGGACCCACAGCACGATGTGGGAGGTGCCGGCGCTGGCGATCGTCAACGAGCTGCGTGCAAGGCGCGTCATGCTCGGCCAGAAGCGCTTCTCGCTCGACGTGCTCTATGCCCGCGGCAAGGCCAAGATGTGGGACAAGGTCGAGCGGCTGCAGAAGCTGCCGAACCTCAAGCTCTCCGATTTCGGCACGCGCCGCCGCCATGGCCATCTCTGGCAACGCTGGTGCGTCGAGGCGCTGAAGGAGGGGCTGGGCTCGGCCTTCACCGGCACTTCCAACGTGCTGCTCGCGATGGATGCCGATCTCGAGGCGATCGGCACCAATGCGCATGAACTGCCGATGGTGCTGGCGGCGCTGGCCGATTCGGACGAGGAATTGCTGCGCGCGCCCTATCGGGTGCTCGACGAGTGGCGCCAGGTCTATGGCGGCAACCTGCTGATCGCGCTGCCCGATGCCTTCGGCTCGCAGAGCTTCCTGCGCCATGCGCCGGACTGGGTCGCCGACTGGACCGGCTTCCGCCCCGACAGCGCGCCGCCGATCCCGGCCGGCGAGACGATCATGGCCTGGTGGCGCGAGCACGGGCGCGATCCGCGCGACAAGATGCTCGTCTTCTCCGACGGGCTCGATGTCGATGCGATCGAGCGCGTCTACCACCATTTCGACGGCAAGGTCCGCATGGCCTTCGGCTGGGGCACGGACCTGACCAACGATCTCGTCGGCTGCTCGCCCGACGGCTCGCGCGCGCTCGACCCGATCTCGCTGGTCTGCAAGGTCACCAAGGCCAACGGCCGACCCGCCGTGAAGCTCTCCGACAATCCCGAGAAGGTCTCGGGCGATCCGGAGATGGTGAAGCGCTATCGGCGGGTGTTCGAGGCTCCCTGACCTAGCGTCAGAAAAATATGTTGCCATTATGTTCTCTGTGCGCGACCATGCTTGCGGGTTGGGGGACTCGACATGATGCGCTTGCTGCTTGCGGTATTTGCCATGCTTGTGGTGTGGCCGGCTCCATCGAGCGCTGAAAAGGCGGATTGCGCTGGATGTGGCGCACCTCACCGCGATGCCGCCGCGTTCAAGAATTCGCTGCTGCTCACCGTCAAGAACCGCAGCTTCGTCGCGGCCGTCGCGGAAAAGGCCCGTGCGCAACCGCAACCTGCACCAGGACTCGTCCATGCTGATCTAGGGGTCGATATCTCGGTCGTCGTCGTCGAAGATCGCAAGGACATGTCTCGCTATGTCACAAGCGGTGAAGGAAAGCGTTTCGGGCTCAGCGACCAGGATATGATGAATATTGGACGGGAAAACCTGAAGCGCAGGGTCGCGCGCTTGCAGGTCGAGGAACATGGTCCCGTCAGGACCCTGTCTTTCGAGGCAGACTACAATGCGGCGTTGTTGTTGCTTCCTGAAGTCTGGTCCGCGATCCCGAAATCTCCCTGACGGCCTGGTCGTCGCCGTGCCGGCACGCGATATCGTCGCCTTCGGTGATGGAGCCGATCCGGAGGCGCTAGCAGCTTTGCGTCGCATCGCTCGAATGCCGAGTGACGGCTATCCGGTGACGACGTTTCTTCTGCAACGGGTCCGGGGACGCTGGATGGCGAAGAATTAGCGAGGATCCGCCCCTCTGATGTCACGGCAGCTCGATAAATGCGTCGGCTTGCATCCCCGCGCAAAAACCCCTAATGCGACCGCGTTTCTGGGCCCGAAGGGCCGCCTTCGAGGACAAGGGTGTCATGGCCAAAGAGAAATTTGCGCGGACCAAGCCGCACTGCAACATTGGAACGATTGGTCACGTTGACCATGGCAAGACGTCGTTGACGGCTGCGATCACGAAGGTGCTGGCTGAGTCTGGCGGCGCGTCGTTCACGGCGTATGACCAGATCGACAAGGCTCCGGAAGAGAAGGCTCGTGGCATCACGATCTCGACCGCGCATGTCGAGTACGAGACCCCGGCTCGCCACTACGCCCATGTCGACTGCCCCGGCCACGCCGACTACGTGAAGAACATGATCACGGGTGCGGCGCAGATGGACGGCGCGATCCTGGTTGTGTCGGCGGCCGACGGCCCGATGCCGCAGACCCGCGAGCACATCCTGCTGGCGCGCCAGGTCGGCGTTCCCGCGCTGGTGGTGTTCATGAACAAGGTCGACCTGGTCGACGACGCCGAGCTGCTCGAGCTGGTCGAGATGGAGATCCGTGAGCTCCTGTCGAAGTACGACTTCCCGGGCGACGACATCCCGATCACGAAGGGCTCGGCCAAGGCCGCCCTCGACAACGTCACGCCGGAAATCGGCCATGACGCGGTGATCGCGCTGATGAAGACGGTCGACGACTACATCCCGCAGCCGGAGCGCCCGATCGACCAGCCGTTCCTGATGCCGGTCGAGGACGTGTTCTCGATCTCGGGCCGCGGCACGGTGGTGACCGGCCGCGTCGAGCGCGGCATCGTCAAGGTCGGCGAGGAAATCGAGATCGTCGGCCTGAAGGACACCGTGAAGACGACGGTGACCGGCGTCGAGATGTTCCGCAAGCTTCTGGACCAGGGCCAGGCGGGCGACAACATCGGCGCGCTGCTGCGCGGCACGAAGCGTGAGGACGTCGAGCGCGGGCAGATCCTGTGCAAGCCGGGTTCGGTGAAGCCGCACACGAAGTTCAAGGCCGAGGCCTATATCCTGACGAAGGAAGAGGGTGGCCGTCACACGCCGTTCTTCACCAACTACCGCCCGCAGTTCTACTTCCGCACGACGGACGTGACCGGCGTGGTGACCCTGCCGGAAGGCACGGAGATGGTGATGCCGGGCGACAACATCTCGATGGAGGTGACGCTGATCGCCCCGATCGCGATGGAAGAGAAGCTGCGCTTCGCCATCCGCGAAGGCGGCCGCACGGTTGGAGCAGGTGTTGTCGCTTCGATCATTGCTTGATCGAAGCGACAACGACGTCCGCGGAAACCGCAGACTTTGCGGCGCCGGGGTCGTCGCCTCGATCATCGCCTGATCGACTGCACGCAAAGTGATACGGGAAAGGGCGGTGGCGACACCGCCCTTTTTCTTTTGGCTGCTCCCCCGGCATGTGTATTTCAGTTGTCAATTCGCCGCGTTGTGTGTATCTTGGTGCACATGCTTGAAGTCCGACAGACTGCAGCCTTTCATGCGTGGCTGTCTGGATTGAAGGATCGCAAGGCGCAGGAAATCATCGCCAAGCGCCTGGTGCGGATCGGCGCAGGCCTGATGGGCGATGTGAAGTATTTCGACGGCATCGGAGAGCTGCGCTTCGATTATGGTCCCGGATACCGGATCTATTTCTCCAGGCGTGGCAATGTGGTCGTCATCCTCCTTTGTGGTGGCGACAAATCCTCGCAACCGCGAGATATCGAACGGGCCATCGCGATGGCCAAGGAGATCTGACATGCCCCTCGAAACCACCCCCTTCGATGCGGCTGAATACCTGACCAGCGATGAAGCCCAGATCGAACTCCTGAAGGATGCGATGGAGGCGGGCGATCCGACCTATATCGCCCATGCTCTGGGTGTCGTGGCCCGCGCTCGCGGTGTTTCCGAATTCGCCCGGGAGACCGGCTTGAGTCGGGAAGCGATCTACAAGGCGTTCAAGCCGGGGGGAAATCCGACGCTGGACACACTCACGAAGGCGACGAAGGCACTGGGCCTGAAGCTCACTCTGGTCGCCGCCTGACGAATGGGGCGGTGGCTCTGAAGCTTCTATCGAGCCCGCCGATTCCGTGCTCTCAATCGCTGCGAGAGAGCGGACCAGCCGCTCCCGCTGCGGAGGAGCCAGTCCATGCCGTTCAAGCCGCCGTTTCCGGGTATCCATTCCATCGTCTTCGCGCTGTTCGACGCACATGAGCGGCTCGACCGGGCGGCGATGCGCAAGCAGGTCCAGATCAGCCTCGATCTCGACGTGCAGGGCATGGCGGCGCTCGGGCTTGCCACCGAAGTCTCGAAGCTGAGCTTCACCGAACGCTGCAGCGTGATGGAGTGGATGGCGGAGGATGTGGCGGGCAGGAAGCCGCTCGCCTTCACGATCTTCGGCTCCTCGGTGGCGGAGCAGGCCGCGCTGGTGAAGGTCGCGGAGCAGAACGGCGCCGACTGGGTGATTCTCCAGCCTCCGATGGTCGGCAGCTTCGGTGCGGCCGAATACATCAATTTCTTCGGGCGCATCGCCGAGACGACCGCGCTGCCGGTCGCGATCCAGAACGCGCCGGCCTATATGGGCCGCGGCCTCTCGGCCGAGGATATCCGCGAGCTGACGCGGCGCTATCCGAATATCAGCCTGATCAAGGGCGAGGGCACGGTCGTCGAGATCGAGCGCCTGATCGCGGTGACGGAGGGCCATCTGCCGATTCTCAACGGGCGCGGCGGGCTCGAGCTCATCGACAATTTCCGCGCCGGCTGTGCCGGCATGATCCTGGCGCCCGATACGATCGACTACGCGCTGCGCGCCTATAACCGCTACAAGGCGGGCGATGAGGCGGGGGCGGATGCGGCCTATCGCGAGGTTCTGCCGGCGATCACCTTCATCATGCAGTCGATCGAGACGCTGCTCTGCTACGGCAAACGCATCTTCGGGGCGCGAGCCGGTATCCCGATCCATGATCGCGGCCCGGCGTTGAGGCCCACCGAATTCGGGCTGAAGCTGGTCGAGCGCTATGCGCGGGAGCTCGGCCCCTACAGCAAATGAGGATGATCAGCGATTTCGACTTGAAATGCTCCGCGCCTTGGGGCACATGACGCCCACCTGCAGGGGTATAGCTCAGTTGGTAGAGCGGCGGTCTCCAAAACCGCAGGTCGCGGGTTCGAGCCCTGCTGCCCCTGCCAGTCGTCCCACTGGCGACGTCAAGCCCGGATGCCCAAGCAGGTTGGCGAGGCATCCATGACCCAGAACATCTACGACGACGAGACCTTCTTCGCGGGCTACAGCCAGCTGCCGCGTTCCGTCCACGGCCTGGACGGTGCGCCGGAATGGCCTGTGCTGCGCGGGATGCTGCCGGAGCTCGCCGGCAAGCGCGTTCTCGATCTCGGCTGCGGCTTCGGCTGGTTCTGTCGTTTCGCGGCGGGCGAGGGGGCTGCGGGCGTGCTCGGCGTCGATGTCTCCGAAAAGATGCTGGAGCGGGCGCGGCGCGAGACGCCCGATTCCCGCGCCGCTTACGAGCGCGCCGATCTCGAAACCTATGCGCTGCCGGCCGGTGCCTTCGATCTCGCCTATAGCTCGCTCGCCTTCCACTATGTCGAGGACCTTGCCGGGCTGTTCGGGCGGGTTCATGCGGCGCTGAAGCCGGGCGGCGGCCTCGTCTGTTCGGTCGAGCATCCGATCATGACAGCGCCGGCGCGGCAGGAATGGCTCGTCGATGCCGATGGCCGCCCGACCTGGCCGGTCAACGGCTATCATGACGAGGGCAGGCGGGTCAGCAACTGGCTGGCGGAGGGCGTGGTCAAGCGCCACCGCACCATCGGCAGCTATCTCGACCTGCTGCTGGGCGCCGGCTTCCGGCTGGACAGGCTGGTCGAATGGGCGCCGAGCCCGGAGCAGGTCGCGAACGAGCCGGGATGGGCGAGGGAGCGCGAGCGGCCCTTCTTCCTGCTGATCGCCGCGAGCCGGGGCTGAGCCCGGGCCCGAAAGGGTCTTGGCTAAAGGCCGCAAGCGATGTAAGAGGCTTGCGATGACGGCGCGCAACCCTCCCCGGGTTCCGCGCCGCGAATGTTTCAGGACGGCCGAATCGGCATCGCGCGGGATCGCGGGCCGGCTCGGAACCCGAGGTGGTTCATGGCGAAATCCAATCCCTTCCAGTTCCTGCAGGACGTGCGCTCCGAGGCGACCAAGGTCACCTGGCCGTCGCGCCGCGAGACGCTGATCACCACGGGCCTCGTGCTCGCCATGGTGGTCCTGTCCAGCCTGTTCTTCCTCTTCACCGACACCGTCATCCGCTGGGTGCTCGGCCTCGTCCTCGGCGCCCGTTGAACGGAATTACGCACGTGAGCACCCGCTGGTATATCGTCCACGCCTATTCGAACTTCGAGAACAAGGTCGCCCAGTCGATCCGCGACCAGGCTGCGCAGCGCAACCTTGCCGACAAGTTCGACGAGGTGCTGGTGCCGACCGAGAAGGTCGTCGAGGTTCGCCGTGGCCGCAAGGTCGAGGCCGAGCGCAAGTTCTTCCCGGGCTATGTGCTGGTGAAGTGCGAGATGACCGACGAGGTCTACCACCTCATCAAGAACACGCCGAAGGTCACCGGCTTCCTGGGCGCCGACAAGGCCAAGCCCATGCCGATCCCCGAGAGCGAGGCGATGCGCATCAAGGGCCAGGTGGCCGAGGGTGTCGAGCGGCCGAAGCCGACGATCGTTTTCGAGGTCGGCGAGCAGGTCAAGGTCGCAGACGGGCCCTTCGCTTCGTTCAACGGCGTCGTCGAGGATGTCGACCACGCCCGCGCCCGCCTCAAGGTCGCGGTCTCGATCTTCGGCCGCGCCACGCCGGTCGAGCTCGAATACAGCCAGGTCGAGAAGCTCTGAGGCTTTTCGCGAATTCGACTGGCGCGGCGGCCTGCGCTTCCGGTGCTCACGGACCAATGTCCGCTCCGCTCCGGTTCTCGGCCGCCACGCCATTCGGCTCGCGCCAGCGAATTCTCGAAGAAGCCTCACCGGGAAGGATTTTTCCTTCCCTTCGGCGCGGCCTTATGTCATAGGGCGCGCCTCAACCGCGTGGGAGGCGTGCCGGTCGCCAGCCGGATCACAGGCGCCGCACCACGCACTGCAACCACCCCGGCCCCGATGAAGAGCATCGGCAGGCGGGGTCGTCGTCGTTCCGGATAGGCATCGGGGCGGACGGCAGGAGCAGCCATCATGGCGAAGAAGATCACGGGCTACGTGAAGCTTCAGGTTCCGGCGGGCGCGGCCAATCCGTCGCCGCCGATCGGTCCGGCGCTGGGTCAGCGCGGCCTCAACATCATGGAATTCTGCAAGGCCTTCAACGCGAAGACCCAGCAGATGGAAAAGGGCATGCCCATCCCGGTGATCATCACCGCGTATGCGGATCGCTCCTTCACCTTCGAGATGAAGCAGCCGCCGGTCTCGTACTGGCTGAAGAAGGCCGCTGGCCTGACCTCGGGTTCGAAGACCCCGGGCAAGGGCGCCAATGTCGGCAAGGTCACTGCTGCGCAGATCAACGAGATCGCCGAGAAGAAGATGGCCGATCTCAACTGCGACACCGTCGAATCGGCTTCGGCCATGATCCGTGGCTCGGCCCGCTCGATGGGCCTGGAAGTCGTGGGCTGAGGGGGCGATCATGGCACATATCGGAAAGCGCGTCGTCAACGGCCGTGAAGGCATTGACCGCACCAAGCTCTACTCGCTCGACCAGGCTGTCACGTTCATCAAGGAACGCGCCAACGCCAAGTTCGACGAGACCGTCGAGATCGCGATGAATCTCGGCGTCGATCCCCGCCACGCCGACCAGATGGTCCGCGGCGTCTGCAACCTGCCGAACGGCTCAGGCCGCACGCTGCGCGTCGCCGTCTTCGCCCGCGGCGCCAAGGCCGAAGAGGCCAAGGCCGCCGGTGCCGACATCGTCGGCGCCGAGGAGCTGGTCGAGTCCGTCCAGAAGGGCGAGATCAACTTCGATCGCTGCATCGCGACCCCGGACATGATGGGCCTCGTCGGCCGTCTCGGTAAGGTGCTCGGCCCGCGCGGCCTGATGCCGAACCCGCGCGTCGGCACCGTCACCATGGACGTGACCAGCGCGGTCGCGGCCTCGAAGGGCGGTTCGGTCGAGTTCCGCGTCGAGAAGGCCGGTATCGTCCACGCTGCGGTCGGCAAGGCCTCGTTCTCGGCCGAGAAGCTCTCGGAGAACATCAAGGCTTTCGTCGACTCCGTCGCCAAGGCGAAGCCCGCCGGCGCCAAGGGCACGTACATTCAGCGCGTCGCGCTGTCGTCGACCATGGGCCCGGGCGTCAAGATCGAGCCGAACACCGTCATCGGCGGCTGATCGGGCTTCGGCGCAGGGCGGCCGGTATCGACGGTCGCCACCCGCTCTTGATTTCGTGAAGTCAAGAGCCTACTTGGCAGGAACAGGCGAAGGCGCTATACGCACGCCTGTTTCCATGAGTGAAGGGGCTCCGGCGTGCCTGGCACGAAGGGGTCTGTTTCGCGTTTTTCGGCGGTTTTCCGCTGAAGAATGGGTGATTGGGGCCGCGGAGAGTGATTTCCAAGGCCAGAATCATCCAGTCCTGTCTGAGACTGCAGGTGCCTTCCCGGTTCGTCCGGGAGCATAATTTCGCCAAGAGGCCTGCATAGACGGTGCAAGAGCTTAGTCCCGGATCGCGAGATCCGGACAAGACGGTTCGAACCATCTCGCCCGATCGTGACCCTCAGGGGTCGGGAGCGGGGACAGGGCACCAAGCGCCGCTTTGCGGGACGCCGGTGTCAACCGGGGTTTCGGGAAGCGGCATTTGCAACCGGCGGCGAGCCCTCAAAGCTTGTCGCCTACCGGAGAGAGCCCAGTGGATAAAGCGGCAAAAAAAGATGCCGTCGCGTCGCTGAACGATGTGTTTGCGAACACGTCGGTCGTCGTCGTGGCCCACTATGCGGGTTTGACCGTGGCCCAGTTCCAGAAGCTTCGTCGCGAGATGAAGGCGAATGGCGCCACTGTTAAGGTCGCAAAGAACCGCTTGGCCAAGATCGCTCTTGAAGGCACCGACGTCGCGTCCATCAGCAAGCTGCTGACGGGTCCCACCCTGATCGCTTATTCAAACGATCCGGTCGCGGCGCCGAAGGTCGCCACCGCTTTCGCCAAGGAGAACGACAAGCTCGTCATCCTGGGCGGCGCGATGGGCACGACCGCCCTGAACCCCGATGGTGTCAAGGCCCTGGCCACGATGCCCTCGCTCGACGATATGCGCGCCAAGCTCATCGGCCTTATCCAGGCCCCGGCTACGAAGCTCGCGCAGCTCACGAACGCGCCCGCCGGCAAGCTGGCACGCGTGGTTCAGGCTTATGCCGACAAGAATGCGGCTTGATAGCCAGCAAACCCTTATCGTTCGAACCTCTTAACACAGGAAGTTAAACCATGGCCGATCTCGCCAAGCTCGTCGACGATCTCTCGTCGCTCACCGTTCTCGAGGCCGCTGACCTCGCCAAGATGCTCGAAGAGAAGTGGGGCGTTTCCGCCGCTGCCGCCGTCGCCGTTGCGGCTGGCCCGGCTGCCGGTGGCGCTGCCGCCGCCGCTGCTGAAGAGCAGACCGAGTTCACCGTTGTCCTGGCTTCGGCCGGCGACAAGAAGATCGAGGTGATCAAGGAAGTCCGCGCCATCACCGGCCTGGGCCTCAAGGAAGCCAAGGACCTGGTCGAAGGCGCTCCGAAGCCGGTCAAGGAGTCGGTTGGCAAGGACGAGGCCGAGAAGCTCAAGAAGCAGCTCGAGGCCGTCGGCGCCAAGGTCGAGCTCAAGTGAGCTTGGGCCGGCTGATGCCGGTCCGACCGTAGTCACTATCGACAGTCCCGGGGCGGTTCACGCCTCCGGGGCTGTTGCGTCGTTTCCGCGAGGTACGACGAATCGGTGAGACAGATCGAAGCGATTTGTCTCGAACGGCTGACCCGGCGGCCTTGCCGCCGGCTCGGTGGGACCTCCGGGTCAGCCGTCTGCAACAGCGGTTCATCGTCGGATGAATCTGCGCGGATGTGTCAAGGTTGGGCATGGCGTTCTCCGCCGGGCCCGAAGAACGCGAGGAACAACATGGTCAATTCGCTCCAGGGTCGCAGGCGCGTCCGCAAGTTCTTCGGCAAGCTCAAGGAAGTCGCGGAGATGCCGAACCTCATCGAGGTTCAGAAGGCGTCCTACGATCAGTTCCTGATGGTCGACGAGCCCAAGGGCGGCCGTGCCGACGAGGGCCTTCAGTCCGTCTTCAAGTCCGTCTTCCCGATCGGCGATTTCTCCGGCGCCTCGCTGCTGGAGTTCGTGAAGTACACCTTCGAGCCGCCGAAGTACGACGTCGACGAGTGCCGCCAGCGCGGCATGACCTTCTCGGCGCCGCTCAAGGTGACGCTGCGCCTGATCGTGTTCGATATCGATCCGGACACCCAGGCGAAGTCGGTCAAGGACATCAAGGAGCAGGATGTCTACATGGGCGACATGCCGCTCATGACCGATAACGGCACCTTCATCGTCAACGGTACCGAGCGCGTCATCGTCTCGCAGATGCACCGTTCGCCGGGCGTGTTCTTCGACCACGACAAGGGCAAGACCCATTCCTCGGGCAAGCTGCTCTTCGCCGCGCGCATCATCCCCTATCGCGGGTCCTGGCTCGACATCGAGTTCGACGCCAAGGACATCGTCTATGCCCGTATCGACCGGAAGCGTAAGATTCCGGTGACGTCGCTGCTGTTCGCGCTCGGCATGGACGGCGAGGAGATCCTCAGCCGCTTCTACAACCACATCACCTACACCAAGGACGCCAAGGGCTGGCGCGTTCCCTACGACGCGGAGCGCATGAAGGGCTTCAAGGCCAATGAGGACCTGATCGACGCCGATACCGGCGAGGTCGTGGTCGAGGCCGGCAAGAAGCTCGTCGCCCGCACCGCCCGCCAGCTGGCCGAGAAGGGCCTGAAGTTCCTGCGCGCGCAGGACGAGGACCTGTACACCCAGTACATCGCCGAGGACCTGGTCAACCCGGCAACGGGCGAGGTCTATGCCGAGGCCGGCGAGGAGATCGACGAGAAGCTGCTGAAGCAGCTGACCGACGACGGCTTCGACGAGATCCCGGTGCTCGACATCGACCACATCACGGTCGGCCCCTATATCCGCAACACGCTGAAGGTCGACAAGAACTCGCGTCGTGAAGAGGCGCTGTTCGACATCTACCGCGTGATGCGTCCCGGCGAGCCGCCGACGCTCGAGACCGCCGAGAACATGTTCCAGTCGCTGTTCTTCGACTCGGAGCGCTACGACCTCTCGGCCGTCGGCCGCGTCAAGATGAACATGCGCCTCGACCTCGACGCCGAGGACACCGTGCGCATCCTGCGCAAGGAAGACATCTTCGCGGTCGTCAAGGCGCTGGTCGACCTGCGCGACGGCAAGGGCGAGATCGACGACATTGACCATCTCGGCAACCGCCGCGTGCGCTCGGTCGGCGAGCTCATGGAGAACCAGTATCGCCTGGGCCTGCTACGCATGGAGCGCGCCATCAAGGAACGCATGTCCTCGGTCGATATCGACACGGTCATGCCGCAGGACCTGATCAACGCGAAGCCGGCGGCTGCCGCCGTGCGCGAGTTCTTCGGCTCGTCGCAGCTCTCGCAGTTCATGGACCAGACGAACCCGCTCTCGGAAGTCACCCACAAGCGCCGTCTTTCGGCGCTTGGCCCGGGCGGCCTGACCCGTGAGCGCGCCGGCTTCGAGGTGCGCGACGTGCACCCGACGCATTACGGCCGCATCTGCCCGATCGAGACGCCGGAAGGCCCGAATATCGGCCTGATCAACTCGCTCGCCACCTTCGCACGGGTGAACAAGTACGGCTTCATCGAGAGCCCCTACCGCCGCATCCGCGACGGCAAGGTCACGGACGAGGTGATCTATCTCTCGGCGATGGAAGAGGCGAAGTACAACGTCGCCCAGGCGAATGCCGCCGTCGACGCTGAAGGCCGCCTGACCGACGACCTGATCGTCTGCCGCCGCGCCGGTGAAGTCATCGTCACGCCGGTCGACAAGGTCGACTTCCAGGACGTGTCGCCGAAGCAGCTCGTTTCGGTCGCCGCGGCGCTGATCCCGTTCCTCGAGAACGACGACGCGAACCGCGCGCTGATGGGCTCGAACATGCAGCGCCAGGCGGTGCCGCTGGTTCGCGCCGACGCGCCCTTCGTCGGCACCGGCATGGAAGCCGTCGTCGCCCGTGACTCGGGCGCCGCGATCGCGGCCCGCCGCGGCGGCATCGTCGACCAGGTCGACGCGACCCGTATCGTCATCCGCGCTTCGGACGAGATGGATCCGACCAAGCCCGGCGTCGACATCTATCGCCTGCAGAAGTTCCAGCGCTCCAACCAGTCGACCTGCATCACGCAGCGTCCGCTGGTCCGCGTCGGCGACATCATCAAGAAGGGCGACATTGTCGCCGACGGCCCGTCGACGGAGTTCGGCGAGCTCGCGCTCGGCCGCAACGTGCTCGTCGCGTTCATGCCGTGGAACGGCTACAACTTCGAGGACTCGATCCTTCTCTCCGAGAACATCGTGGCCCAGGACGTCTTCACCTCGATCCATATCGAGGAGTTCGAGGTCATGGCCCGCGACACCAAGCTCGGCCCGGAGGAGATCACGCGCGACATTCCGAACGTTTCGGAAGAGGCGCTGAAGAACCTCGACGAAGCCGGCATCGTCTATATCGGCGCCGAAGTGGCGGCCGGCGACATCCTCTGCGGCAAGATCACGCCGAAGGGCGAAAGCCCGATGACGCCGGAAGAGAAGCTTCTGCGCGCCATCTTCGGCGAGAAGGCTTCCGACGTCCGCGACACCTCGCTGCGGGTTCCGCCCGGCGTGCAGGGCACGATCGTCGAGGTCCGCGTGTTCAATCGCCATGGTGTCGACAAGGACGAGCGCGCCCAGGCGATCGAGCGCGAGGAGATCGAGCGTCTCGCCAAGGACCGTGACGACGAGCAGGCGATCCTGGACCGCAACACCTTCGCGCGTCTGGCCGAGATCCTGACCGGCAAGACCGGCCTCGCCGGCCCGAAGGGCTTCAAGAAGGACACGGTCATCACCCGTGAGGTGATGAGCGAGTTCCCGCGTTCGCAGTGGTGGCTGTTCGCCACCGCCGAAGACGCGCTGATGACCGAGATCGAGGCGATGCGGAAGCAGTACGACGAGTCGAAGAAGCGCCTCGAGCAGCGCTTCCTCGACAAGGTCGAGAAGCTGCAGCGCGGCGACGAACTGCCTCCGGGCGTGATGAAGATGGTCAAGGTCTTCGTCGCGGTGAAGCGCAAGATCCAGCCGGGCGACAAGATGGCCGGCCGCCACGGCAACAAGGGCGTCGTTTCGCGCATCGTGCCGGTGGAGGACATGCCGTTCCTCGAAGACGGCACCCATGCCGACATCGTGCTGAACCCGCTCGGCGTGCCCTCGCGCATGAATGTCGGGCAGATCCTGGAGACCCATCTGGGTTGGGCGGCTGCGGGCCTCGGCAAGCAGATCGGCAAGGCGCTCGATGCCTACAAGAAGTCGAGCGACTTCAAGGCGCTGAAGGCGGAGTTCGACGCCGTCTACGAGGATAACGAGATCATCGCCTCGATGGACGAGGCCGAACTCGTCGAGATGGGCCAGAACCTGCGCCGCGGCGTCCCCGTCGCGACCCCGGTCTTCAACGGCGCCAAGGAGGCCGATATCGAGCGGCTCCTGGAGCAAGCCGGCCTGCATTCCTCGGGCCAGTCGACGCTCTATGACGGCCGCACGGGTGAGCCTTTCGACCGCAAGGTGACGATGGGCTACATCTATATGCTCAAGCTGCACCACCTGGTCGACGACAAGATCCACGCCCGTTCGATCGGTCCGTACTCGCTCGTCACCCAGCAGCCGCTGGGCGGCAAGGCGCAGTTCGGCGGCCAGCGCTTCGGCGAAATGGAGGTCTGGGCGCTCGAAGCCTACGGCGCCGCCTACACCCTGCAGGAAATGCTGACGGTGAAGTCGGACGACGTCGCGGGCCGCACCAAGGTCTACGAGTCGATCGTGCGCGGCGAGGACAATTTCGAGGCGGGCATCCCCGAGAGCTTCAACGTTCTCGTCAAGGAAATGCGCTCGCTCGGCCTCAATGTCGAGCTGATCAACAACAAGGTGAAGCCGGGCGAATTGCCGCCGGCCGAAGCGGCTGAATAAGCCGCCACCCGACACCTTGAACAATGCCGGCGGCACTCACGCCGCCGGCTGACGGATTTGACGAGCCGGGCAGGGCGGCCTTTGCCCCCGCCGGCGGAAGGAGACAGGCGATGAAGCAAGAGGTCATGAACCTTTTCGGCCAGCAGCCGGTCCAGCAGGCCTTCGACGCGATCAAGATTTCGATCGCGAGCCCGGAGAAGATCCTGTCCTGGTCCTTTGGCGAGATCAAAAAGCCCGAGACCATCAACTACCGCACGTTCAAGCCGGAGCGTGACGGCCTGTTCTGCGCGCGCATCTTCGGGCCGATCAAGGACTACGAGTGCCTGTGCGGCAAGTACAAGCGCATGAAGTTCAAGGGCGTCATCTGCGAGAAGTGCGGCGTCGAAGTGACGCTCGCCCGCGTCCGGCGCGAGCGCATGGGCCATATCGAGCTCGCCGCGCCCGTCGCGCATATCTGGTTCCTGAAGTCGCTGCCCTCGCGCATCGGCCTCCTGATGGATATGCCGCTCAAGGATCTGGAGCGCATCCTCTACTTCGAAAGCTATGTCGTCATCGAGCCGGGCCTGACCCCGCTCAAGGACCGTCAGCTTCTGTCGGAAGAAGAGTATGTCCGCTGCCAGGAAGAGTACGGCGCGGACACCTTCACCGCCATGATCGGCGCGGAAGCCATCCGCGAGATGCTGCGCGCGCTCGACCTCGACCAGATCAACGCCGATCTCAAGCATGAGATCGCGACGACGACGTCGGAGCTGAAGCCCAAGAAGCTGATGAAGCGCCTCAAGATCATCGAGGCCTTCCAGGAGTCGGGCAACAAGCCGGAATGGATGGTGATGACCCAGATCCCGGTCATCCCGCCGGATCTGCGCCCGCTCGTGCCGCTCGACGGCGGCCGTTTCGCGACCTCGGACCTGAACGACCTCTATCGTCGCGTCATCAACCGTAACAACCGCCTGAAGCGCCTCATCGAGCTGCGCGCGCCGGACATCATCATCCGCAACGAGAAGCGGATGCTGCAGGAGTCGGTCGACGCGCTGTTCGACAACGGCCGTCGCGGCCGCGTCATCACGGGTGCCAACAAGCGCCCGCTGAAGTCGCTCGCCGACATGCTGAAGGGCAAGCAGGGCCGCTTCCGCCAGAACCTGCTCGGCAAGCGCGTCGACTACTCGGGCCGCTCGGTCATCGTCGTCGGCCCGGAGATGAAGCTGCACCAGTGCGGCCTGCCGAAGAAGATGGCGCTCGAGCTGTTCAAGCCGTTCATCTATGCGCGCCTCGACGCCAAGGGCTACTCGACCACGGTCAAGCAGGCCAAGAAGCTCGTCGAGAAGGAGAAGCCTGAGGTCTGGGATATCCTGGACGAGGTTATCCGCGAGCATCCGGTGATGCTGAACCGCGCGCCGACGCTCCACCGCCTCGGCATTCAGGCCTTCGAGCCCGTGCTGATCGAGGGCAAGGCGATCCAGCTCCATCCGCTGGTCTGCGCCGCCTTCAACGCGGACTTCGACGGCGACCAGATGGCCGTGCACGTCCCGCTGTCGCTCGAGGCGCAGCTGGAAGCGCGCGTGCTGATGATGTCGACCAACAACATCCTGCACCCGGCGAACGGCATGCCGATCATCGTGCCCTCGCAGGATATCGTGCTCGGCCTGTACTATCTCTCGATCGTTTCGGATGGCGAGCCCGGCCAGGGCAAGGTCTTCGGCGATTTCGGCGAGCTCGAGCACGCGCTGCACGAGAAGGTCGTCACGCTGCATTCGAAGATCAAGTATCGCTGGACCGGCACCGGCAAGGACGGCAAGCCGTACACGAAGATCTATGACACCACGCCGGGCCGCGTGATCCTCTCGACCGCGCTGCCGGACCATCCGGCCGTGTCCTTCGACGTCAGCAACCGCCTGATGACCAAGAAGGAAATCTCCGGAATGATCGACGCCGTGTATCGCGGCTGCGGTCAGAAGGAATCGGTGATCTTCTGCGACCGCGTCATGGCGCTGGGCTTCCGCCACGCGTTCAAGGCCGGCATCTCCTTCGGCAAGGACGACATGGTCGTGCCGGAGAACAAGTGGGAGATCGTCGACACGACCCGCGCGCTCGCCAAGGATTACGAGCAGCAGTACCAGGACGGCCTGATCACCCAGGGCGAGAAATACAACAAGGTCGTCGACGCCTGGGCGAAGTGCTCCGACAAGCTCGCCCAGGAGATGATGGCCCGCATCTCGACCGTCCAGAAGGACGAGACCGGCCGCGACAAGCAGATCAACTCGATCTACATGATGAGCCACTCGGGTGCCCGTGGTTCGCCGGCGCAGATGCGCCAGCTCGCCGCCATGCGCGGCCTGATGGCCAAGCCCTCGGGCGAGATCATCGAGTCGCCAATCATCTCGAACTTCAAGGAAGGTCTCGACGTTCTCGAGTACTTCAACTCGACCCACGGCGCCCGTAAGGGCCTCGCCGACACGGCGCTCAAGACGGCCAACTCCGGCTATCTCACCCGCCGTCTCGTCGACGTGGCGCAGGACGCGATCATCTCCGAGGTGGATTGCGGCTCGGATAACGGCATCAAGATGCGCGCCATCGTCGATGCCGGCCAGATCGTGGCCTCGCTGGGCATGCGCATCCTGGGTCGCGCGACGGCCGAGGACATCGTCGATGTCGAGGGCAAGGTCATCGTCGCCAAGGGCGTGGTGATCGAAGAGAGCGACATCGCCAAGATCAACGCTGCCGGCGTCCAGGAGGTGAAGATCCGTTCGGTTCTCACCTGCGAGACCAAGAACGGCGTCTGCGCCACCTGCTACGGTCGCGACCTCGCTCGCGGCACGCCCGTCAACATGGGCGAGGCCGTCGGCGTCATCGCGGCGCAGTCGATCGGCGAGCCGGGCACGCAGCTCACCATGCGTACCTTCCACATCGGCGGCGCGGCCACCATCGCCGACCAGTCCTTCGTCGAGTCGAACTTCGAAGGCACGGTCAAGATGCGCAACCGCAACGTCGCGCGGAACTCGGACGGCGACCTCATCGCCATGGCGCGCAACATCGCCATCGTGATCGTCGGCCCCGACGGTGCCGAGCGTGCGGTCCATCGCGTCCAGTTCGGCTCGAAGCTGCGCGTCGACGAGGGCGACAAGGTCAAGCGCGGCCAGCGCCTGATCGAGTGGGACCCCTATTCCCGCCCGATCCTGGCGGAAGTGGACGGCAAGGTCGGCTACGAGGACCTCGTGGACGGCATGTCGATCACCGAGACCACCGACGAAGCGACGGGCATCTCGAAGCGCGTCGTCATCGACTGGCGCGGTTCGGCCCGTACGGCCGACCTCAAGCCGGCGATGGTGATCTTCGGCGCGGACGGCAAGGTTGCGAAGCTCGCCCGTGGTGGCGAAGCCCGCTACATCCTGCCGGTCGACGGCATCATCTCGGTGGAGCCGGGCCACGCGATCAAGGCCGGCGACGTGCTGGCGCGCGTCTCGACCGACTCGGCCAAGACCCGCGACATCACCGGCGGTCTGCCGCGCGTCGCGGAGCTGTTCGAGGCGCGTCGTCCGAAGGACGCGGCGATCATTGCCGAGAAGTCGGGCGTGATCGGCTTCGGCAAGGACTACAAGAACAAGCGCCGCGTCACGCTGACGCCGCATGACGGTTCCGACGGGGTCGAGTACCTGATCCCGAAGGGCAAGCACATCCATCTCCAGGAAGGCGATGTCGTGGAGGTCGGCGACTACATCCTCGACGGCAACCCGGCCCCGCACGACATCCTTGCGATCAAGGGCGTCGAGGAGCTGGCGGCTTATCTGGTCAACGAAATCCAGGAGGTCTATCGCCTCCAGGGCGTGACCATCAACGACAAGCACATCGAGGTTATCGTCCGGCAGATGCTGCAGAAGGTCGAGATCACGGAGTCCGGCGACAGCGACATCCTGACCGGCGACCAGATCGACCGGATCGAGCTGGAAGAGGTCAACGCGAAGCTGCGCGAGGAGGGCAAGAAGCCGGCATCCGGCGTTCCGGTCCTGCTCGGCATCACCAAGGCCTCGCTGCAGACCCGCTCCTTCATCTCGGCGGCGTCGTTCCAGGAGACCACCCGCGTCCTCACCGAGGCGGCGGTCAACGGCAAGTCGGACATGCTCGAAGGCCTCAAGGAGAACGTCATCGTCGGCTCGCTCATCCCGGCCGGTACGGGCGCCCAGGTCGCCCGCATCAAGCAGGTGGCGACGCGCCGCGACGATCTCATCGTCGGCCAGAAGGCGGATGCGGCTGCCAAGGCCGCCAAGGCAGCCGCCGCGGTGCTCCCGGCTGCCGAGTAACAGCCAGGCTCAAGCCTCACGTCATGAAACGGCCGCCTTCGGGCGGCCGTTTCTTTTTGCGCAAGCCGCGGCGCCGTTGAGCCGCGTGGCGCCCCGGACGCTCGGACCAATCCGTGCCCCTGCAGCGTGGACAGCCTGCGGATCGAGGTTTTCTCACGTTTTCTTCACGCGCTTCGGTGTCCACAGGGCGTGGAAATACTCTAAGTTTCGAGGGCGAACGATGCGAGGGCATGATGCGTTGGCCAGCAAGGCGAGAGGGCAAGGAAGCCCCGGATCACGAGGTGCCGCCTGGTTTCGTCGAGGCGGTCGAGGCAATCTATGATGCGGCTCCCGCCCCCGAGCGCTGGCCCGTGGCACTGCAGGCGATCGCCGATGCATTCGGCGATGTCGGCGCTCATCTGATCTATCAGCGGGAAGACGGTGCCTATGGCACGATCTGCTCGCCCGGCCTGGAAGCGGCCCAGCGAGATTACGAGGCGGGGGAGTGGTGGCGCCACGACGTGCGCTTCTCGCGCTCGCTCGAAGGCGGCGCGATCTCGCGCTCCGACACCATCTCGGATCGCGACATCGCGACGTCCGAAGAAATGCAGGAGCTGCCCTTCTATACCCAGTTCCTGCGTTCGCACGGCCTCGGCTGGTTCGGTGGCGTCGGCATCTCGCCCGATCCGCGGGTCGGGGTGGCGCTGGCGGTCCAGCGCGCAGCGGACAAGGGGCCGTGGACCGATGCGGAGCTCGGGACGCTGAGCCGGCTTGGCCGTCATGTCGAGAATGCGCTGAGGCTCGGCATCCGGCTGATCAATGCCGAAGCTTCGCAGCACGCGCTCGCCGATGCCTTGACCCGGCTCGGAGTCGGCGTCTTCCTCCTCGCCGGTGACGGGCGCGTGCTGTTCGCCAACCCGGCCGGGCAGGTGCTCGCCGGTGACGGCCTGCTCGTCAGTGCCGGGCGGCTGACGGCACGGGCAGAGGCGCCGCGCGAGCTGCTGCGGGCCAGGATCGCGGACGCGGCTTTCGGGCACGCAGCCCTTCTCGACGCACCGCGCCCGGTCGTCGTGCAGGATCACCAGCGCGACGGCTTCCTGGCCGTTCATGTGCTTCCGGTCCGGGTAGCGGATCGCGGTGCGGTCGAGACGTTGCTTGCGGAGGTCGTGGCGATCGCCGTCGTCACGAGCTCTCAGGCTGATGCTCCGGCCGATCCGGCACTTGTCCGCGATCTTCTCGGCCTGACGCTGGCCGAGGCTCGCCTGACGGCCCTGGTCGGGGTGGGGCTGGCGCCGCGAGAGGCGAGCGAGCGTCTCGGCATCACAGAGGAGACGGCGCGCACGACCCTGAAGCGCGTCTTCCAGAAGACCGGCGTGACCCGGCAGAGCGAGCTTTCGGCGCTGCTCGCCCGGATGGCGGTTCGGTAGGGCAGGGCGGCGGGGCTCTCGCCGAGACGCTCGTTCAACCCACCGATTCTCTCCTGGGGATCGAGCGGTGGCCCGGATCGAAGGGAGCTGTACGCCTCGTTTCGCGCGGCTATGCTGTCGACCGGCGCATGACATGCGATCGCGATCGGCCCGGAGCCGCCATTCGCCCGGTGGGTGGCGGAAATGCAGGCCGAAACGCGCCCGGAAGCGGATTCCGGGGTTGACGCGAATCTCCGCGTGAGTCATAAGCGCGCCACTGTCGACGGTTGTCGGACACGTTTGTCGCTCGCGCATGGTTCGCGAGCGAGTTTCGCGACCGAAACTCCGTCGGAATTCCAGCGTCGATTGACGACATGGCAGGATGCATGAACGCGGATTTTCCGTGTTCCTCTGCTGGCGAACGCGCCTGAGGCCCCTGAAAGGGCGCCGATGGCGCGGCTTCGTTTATGTCATGACTTTGCTCGGCCTGGGAGATTGACCAGGAATTTCCAAACGCTCAGTGGGGCGAGAGGCCAGAATGCCGACAATCAGCCAGCTCATCCGCAAGTCGCGGTCGCCCGTGAAGGCGCGTAACACCGCCCCGGCGCTTGAGAATTGCCCGCAGAAGCGCGGCGTCTGCACGCGCGTCTATACGACGACCCCGAAAAAGCCGAACTCGGCGCTCCGCAAGGTTGCGAAGGTTCGCCTGACCAACGGCTTCGAGGTGATCGGCTACATCCCCGGCGAGGGTCACAACCTCCAGGAGCACTCTGTCGTCATGATCCGTGGCGGCCGCGTGAAGGACCTTCCCGGCGTGCGCTACCACATCCTGCGCGGCGTGCTCGACACCCAGGGTGTCAAGAACCGCAAGCAGCGCCGTTCGAAGTACGGCGCAAAGCGTCCGAAGTAATTTTCTGCCAGGCCGGCGGGGTCATTCGATCCAAGCCGGTCCGCAGCGTTCCAGATTGACCGGAGACTAGACGATGTCCCGCCGCCACAGTGCCGAAAAGCGCGAAGTTATCCCGGACCCGAAGTTCGGCGATATCGTCGTGACCAAGTTCATGAACTCCGTGATGTATGAAGGCAAGAAGTCGACCGCCGAGCGGATCGTCTACGGTGCCTTCGACATCATCGAGGCCAAGACCAAGAGCGAGCCGCTCGGCGTCTTCAAGTCGGCGCTCGAGAACGTCGCTCCGGCGATCGAGGTTCGTTCCCGCCGCGTCGGTGGCGCGACCTACCAGGTTCCGGTCGAAGTCCGCACCGAGCGCCGCCAGGCTCTGGCGATCCGCTGGCTGATCACGGCCGCTCGCGGCCGCAACGACAAGACCATGGTCGAGCGCCTGTCGGCCGAGCTGATGGACGCCGCCAACAACCGCGGCAACGCCGTCAAGAAGCGTGAAGACACGCACCGGATGGCGGAAGCCAACCGCGCCTTCTCGCACTACCGCTGGTAAGCGGCGTACTGCACCGAGACACAGAGCACGATCATGGCCCGTTCCCATCCCATCGACCGTTATCGCAACTTCGGCATCATGGCCCACATTGATGCCGGCAAGACGACGACGACCGAGCGCATCCTTTTCTACACCGGCAAGTCGCATAAGATCGGCGAAGTCCATGACGGCGCCGCGACCATGGACTGGATGACGCAGGAGCAGGAGCGTGGAATCACGATCACCTCGGCTGCGACGACATGCCTGTGGCGCGACCACCGCCTGAACATCATCGACACCCCCGGCCACGTCGACTTCACCATTGAAGTCGAGCGTTCGCTGCGCGTGCTCGACGGCGCCGTCTGCGTTCTCGACGGCAACCAGGGCGTCGAGCCCCAGACCGAGACCGTCTGGCGCCAGGCCGACAAGTACGACGTTCCGCGCGTCGTCTTCGTCAACAAGATGGACAAGATCGGCGCCGATTTCTATCGCTGCGTTCAGGACATCATCGACCGCGTCGCCGGCAAGCCCGTCTGCCTGCAGATTCCGATCGGTTCGGAGTCCGACTTCGCCGGCGTCATCGACCTCATCAAGATGAAGGCGATCGTCTGGAACGGCGAAGCGCTGGGTGCGTCCTTCGAGGAGAAGGACATCCCGGCCGATCTCGCCGACAAGGCGGCCGAGTATCGCAACAAGCTCGTCGAGGCTGCCGTCGAGATGGACGATGCCGCGATGGAAGCCTATCTCGAAGGCACCGAGCCGGATGCCGCGACCCTGCGCAAGCTGGTCCGCACCGCCGTGCAGCGCCGCGCCTTCCATCCGGTCTTCTGCGGCTCGGCCTTCAAGAACAAGGGCGTGCAGCCCCTGCTCGACGCGGTCGTGGACTTCCTGCCGTCGCCGGTCGATCGCGGCGCGGTCGAAGGCATCGACTTCAAGACCGAAGAGCCGACGACCCGTAATCCGACGGACGAAGATCCGTTCTCCATGCTCGCCTTCAAGATCATGGACGACCCCTTCGTCGGCACCATCACCTTCTGCCGCGTTTATTCGGGCAAGGTCGATGCCGGCCAGGGCGTCATCAACTCGACCCGCGACAAGAAGGAGCGCGTCGGTCGCATGCTCCTGATGCATGCGAACAACCGTGAAGACATCAAGGAGGCTTTCGCCGGCGACATCGTCGCCCTGGCCGGTCTCAAGGACGTCCGTACCGGCGACACGCTCTGCGACCCGACCCATGCGGTCATCCTGGAGCGCATGGAGTTCCCCGAGCCGGTCATCACGATCGCGATCGAGCCGAAGTCCAAGGCCGACCAGGAGAAGCTGGGCCTCGCCCTGTCGAAGCTCGCGAACGAGGATCCGTCCTTCCGCGTCTCGACCGACCAGGAGAGCGGCCAGACCATCCTGAAGGGCATGGGCGAGCTCCATCTCGACATCAAGGTCGACATCCTGAAGCGCACCTACAAGGTCGACGCCAATATCGGCGCGCCCCAGGTTGCGTATCGCGAGACGCTGACCAAGAAGGCCGAGATCGACTACACCCACAAGAAGCAGACCGGCGGTACCGGCCAGTTCGCCCGCGTCAAGCTCGTCATCGAGCCGAACGAGACCGGCAAGGGCTTCGAGTTCGAGTCGAAGGTCGTCGGCGGTTCGGTGCCGAAGGAGTATATCCCCGGCGTCGAGAAGGGCCTGAACTCGGTCATCGGCTCTGGTGTCCTCGCCGGCTTCCCGGTCGTGGACGTCAAGGTCACGCTGATCGACGGCGCCTTCCACGAAGTCGACTCGTCGGCGCTCGCCTTCGAAATCGCCTCCCGTGCAGCGCTGCGCGAAGGTCTGCAGAAGGGTGGCTCCGTGCTGCTCGAGCCGATCATGAAGGTCGAGGTCGTGACCCCGGAAGACTATACCGGTTCGGTCATCGGCGATCTGAACTCGCGTCGTGGCCAGATCCAGGGCCAGGACATGCGCGGCAACGCCGTCGTGATCAACGCGATGGTTCCGCTGGCCAACATGTTCGGCTATGTGAACCAGCTGCGCTCGTTCTCGCAGGGCCGCGCCAACTACACGATGCAATTCGACCACTACGAGCAGGTTCCGTCGGCGGTGGCCGCCGAGGTCCAGGCCAAGTACGCCTGATCACCAGCCCGACCTGCTTTAACGCAACAACGATTTGACTGACGGAGGCTACGATGGCCAAAGAGAAATTTGCGCGGACCAAGCCGCACTGCAACATTGGAACGATTGGTCACGTTGACCATGGCAAGACGTCGTTGACGGCTGCGATCACGAAGGTGCTGGCTGAGTCTGGCGGCGCGTCGTTCACGGCGTATGACCAGATCGACAAGGCTCCGGAAGAGAAGGCTCGTGGCATCACGATCTCGACCGCGCATGTCGAGTACGAGACCCCGGCTCGCCACTACGCCCATGTCGACTGCCCCGGCCACGCCGACTACGTGAAGAACATGATCACGGGTGCGGCGCAGATGGACGGCGCGATCCTGGTTGTGTCGGCGGCCGACGGCCCGATGCCGCAGACCCGCGAGCACATCCTGCTGGCGCGCCAGGTCGGCGTTCCCGCGCTGGTGGTGTTCATGAACAAGGTCGACCTGGTCGACGACGCCGAGCTGCTCGAGCTGGTCGAGATGGAGATCCGTGAGCTCCTGTCGAAGTACGACTTCCCGGGCGACGACATCCCGATCACGAAGGGCTCGGCCAAGGCCGCCCTCGACAACGTCACGCCGGAAATCGGCCATGACGCGGTGATCGCGCTGATGAAGACGGTCGACGACTACATCCCGCAGCCGGAGCGCCCGATCGACCAGCCGTTCCTGATGCCGGTCGAGGACGTGTTCTCGATCTCGGGCCGCGGCACGGTGGTGACCGGCCGCGTCGAGCGCGGCATCGTCAAGGTCGGCGAGGAAATCGAGATCGTCGGCCTGAAGGACACCGTGAAGACGACGGTGACCGGCGTCGAGATGTTCCGCAAGCTTCTGGACCAGGGCCAGGCGGGCGACAACATCGGCGCGCTGCTGCGCGGCACGAAGCGTGAGGACGTCGAGCGCGGGCAGATCCTGTGCAAGCCGGGTTCGGTGAAGCCGCACACGAAGTTCAAGGCCGAGGCCTATATCCTGACGAAGGAAGAGGGTGGCCGTCACACGCCGTTCTTCACCAACTACCGCCCGCAGTTCTACTTCCGCACGACGGACGTGACCGGCGTGGTGACCCTGCCGGAAGGCACGGAGATGGTGATGCCGGGCGACAACATCTCGATGGAGGTGACGCTGATCGCCCCGATCGCGATGGAAGAGAAGCTGCGCTTCGCCATCCGCGAAGGCGGCCGCACCGTCGGCGCCGGCGTCGTCGCCTCGATCATCGCGTAACGCGTTTGCGTGAGGGGCAGGGGCCCTTCGGGGCCTTTGCCTTTTCTCACGTCACGGAGAATTGAGACCATGAACGGTCAGAACATTCGGATCCGCCTCAAGGCGTTCGACCACCGCATCCTCGACGCCTCGACGCGCGAGATCGTGTCGACCGCGAAGCGGACGGGCGCCCAGGTCCGCGGACCGATTCCGCTGCCCACGCTCATCGAGAAGTTCACCGTCAACCGCTCGCCGCACATCGACAAGAAGTCGCGCGAGCAGTTCGAGATGCGGACCCACAAGCGGGTTCTCGACATCGTCGACCCGACCCCCCAGACGGTCGACGCCCTCATGAAGCTCGATCTCGCCGCCGGCGTCGACGTCGAAATCAAGCTTTAAGTCGGAGATGGTCTGAACGACGAAGCGGTTTCCACTTCGTCTGACCATCTTCGGATCCGATTAAACGGGTCCTCTGTTTCCGGCGACCCCGGATGGACATGACCCCAGAGGAAGGTATGCACCGATGCGTTCCGGTGTGATTGCACAGAAAGTCGGGATGACCCGCATCTTCACGGATGCCGGCGAGCACATCCCGGTCACCGTGCTGAAGCTCGACAACTGCCAGGTCGTCGCGCATCGCACGATCGAGAAGAACGGCTATGCGGCCGTGCAGCTGGGCTCCGGCACGGCGAAGGTGAAGAATGTCTCGAAGGCCGAGCGCGGTCATTTCGCGGTCGCCAAGGTCGAGCCGAAGCGCAAGGTGGTCGAGTTCCGCGTCAGCAACGACGCGCTGATCCCCGTCGGCGCCGAGCTGACCGCGGACCACTTCGTCGTCGGCCAGTTCGTCGACGTCTCCGGCACCACCACCGGTAAGGGCTTCGCCGGCGGCATGAAGCGCTGGAACTTCGGCGGCCTGCGCGCCACGCACGGCGTGTCGGTCTCGCATCGCTCGATCGGTTCGACCGGTGGCCGTCAGGACCCGGGCAAGACCTTCAAGAACAAGAAGATGCCGGGCCATCTCGGCGCCGAGCGCGTCACCACGCAGAACCTGCGCGTCGTCCAGACGGATGCCGAGCGTGGCCTGATCCTCGTCGAGGGCGCCGTTCCCGGCGTCGCCGGCGGCTGGATCCATGTCCGTGACGCCGTCAAGCGCGCCCTCCCGAAGGACGCGCCGCTGCCGGGCAAGTTCAAGGTTTCCGGCGAGGCCAAGGCGGAAGAGGCTCCTGCGGCCCAGGCTGAGGAGAACGCGTGATGAAGTTCGATATCACCACTCTTGAAGGCAAGTCGGCCGGTTCGGTCGAGCTGTCGGATGAGGTGTTCGGCCTCGAGCCGCGCGCCGATCTGCTCGCCCGCATGGTCCGCTATCAGCTCGCCAAGCGCCGCGCCGGGACTCACAAGTCCAAGGGCCGCTCGGAAGTCGATCGCACTCGCAAGAAGATCTACAAGCAGAAGGGCACCGGCGGCGCTCGCCACGGCGCGGCTTCGGCCCCGCAGTTCCGCGGCGGCGGCAAGGCCTTCGGCCCGGTCGTTCGTGACCACGGTCATGATCTTCCCAAGAAGGTCCGCGCTCTCGCCCTGCGTCATGCGCTCTCGTCCAAGGCCAAGGATGCCGGCATCATCATCATCGACGATGTGACGCTGTCCGAGCCGAAGACCAAGGTGCTGCTCGGCCATTTCGGCAAGCTCGACCTGTCGAGCGCGCTGATCATCGGCGGCGCCGAGATCGATACCAATTTCGGCCTGGCCGCTCGCTCGATCCCGAATGTCGACGTGCTGCCGGTCCAGGGCATCAACGTTTACGACATCCTGCGTCGCGACAAGCTTGTCCTGACGCGCGCGGCCGTCGATGCGCTGGAGGCGCGCTTCAAATGAGCCAGTCCGCCAAGAACCTCGACCCGCGCCACTACGATGTGATCGTGGCGCCGGTCATCACCGAGAAGGCGACGATGCTCTCGGAGCATAACAAGGTCGTCTTCAAGGTTGCCAAGACCGCAACGAAGCCGCAGATCAAGGCGGCGATCGAGAAGCTCTTCGACGTCAAGGTGAAGAGCGTCAACACGATCGTCACCGAGGGCAAGGTCAAGATGTTCCGTGGCCGTCCCGGCCAGCGTTCGGACGTCAAGAAGGCGGTCGTGACCCTCGAAGAGGGCCACTCCATCGACGTGACCACGGGCCTGTGAGGGAAGCATCATGGCTTTGAAACATTTCAAGCCGATCACGCCGAGCCTTCGCCAGCTCGTGATCGTCGACCGCAGCGAGCTCTACAAGGGCAAGCCGGTCAAGGTGCTGACCGAGGGCAAGAGCTCCTCGGGCGGCCGCAACAACACCGGCCGCATCACCGTCCGCTTCCGCGGCGGTGGCCACAAGCGCACGCTGCGTCTCGTCGACTTCAAGCGTCGCGGCAAGGCCGGCATCCCGGCGACCGTCGAGCGGCTCGAGTACGATCCGAACCGCACCGCCTTCATCGCCCTGATCAAGTATCAGGACGGCGAGCAGGCCTACATCCTGGCGCCGCAGCGCCTGGCTGTCGGCGACACGGTGGTCGCGGGTGACTCGGTCGACGTGAAGCCCGGCAACGCGGCCCCGATGGGCTCGCTGCCGATCGGCACGATCGTCCACAATGTCGAGCTGAAGATCGGCAAGGGCGGCGCGCTCGCCCGTTCGGCCGGCAACTACGCCCAGATCGTCGGTCGCGACCAGGGCTACGTCATCGTTCGCCTGAACTCGGGCGAACAGCGCCTGATCTCGGGTCAGTGCTATGCCACGGTCGGCGCCGTCTCGAACCCGGATCACATGAACCGGAACGACGGCAAGGCTGGTCGCTCGCGCTGGCTCGGCCATCGTCCGCATAACCGCGGCGTCTCGATGAACCCGGTCGACCATCCGCACGGCGGTGGTGAAGGCCGCACCTCGGGTGGCCGTCATCCGGTCACGCCCTGGGGTCTGCCGACCAAGGGCAAGAAGACCCGCTCGAACAAGCGGACCGATACGTTCATCGTGTCGAGCCGTCACGCCCGCAAGAAGAAGAACTGAGGTCCGTCATGGCGCGTTCGCTTTGGAAAGGTCCGTTCGTCGACGGATACCTCCTGAAGAAGGCCGAGGTCGCCAGGACCTCGGCCCGTAATGAAGTTATCAAGATCTGGAGCCGTCGCTCCACGATCCTGCCGCAGTTCGTCGGTCTGACGTTCGGCGTCTACAACGGCCATAAGCATGTGCCGGTGTCCGTGTCCGAGGAGATGGTGGGCCACAAGTTCGGCGAGTTCTCGCCGACGCGCACCTTCCACGGCCATGCCGCCGACAAGAAGGCGAAGAGGAAGTAAGCCATGGGTAAAGCATCCGCCCCCCGTGCGCTGCCCGAGAACGAAGCTACGGCGATTGCCCGCAACCTTCGCGTCTCGCCGCAGAAGCTGAACCTCGTCGCTCAGCTGATCCGTGGCAAGAAGGTCGCGACCGCGCTCGCCGATCTCGAGTTCTCGCGCAAGCGGATCTCGCTCGATGTGCGCAAGTGCCTGCAGAGCGCCATCGCCAACGCCGAGAACAACCATGATCTCGACGTCGACGATCTCGTCGTGGCGCAAGCCTTCGTCGGCAAGGCCCTCGTCATGAAGCGTTTCCACGCTCGTGCCCGTGGCCGTGGCGCCCGCATCCTGAAGCCCTTCGCGAACATCACGATCGTGGTGCGCGAAGTCGCTGCGGCCAAGGCCTGAGGAGAGAACGATGGGTCAGAAAATCAATCCGATCGGCCTTCGCCTCGGCATCAACCGCACCTGGGACTCGCGTTGGTTCGCCAACAAGGGCGAGTACGGCAAGCTGCTGCATGAAGACATGGCCATCCGCGCCGCGCTCATGAAGCTGCTGAAGCAGGCTGCGGTCTCGAAGATCATCATCGAGCGTCCGCACCGGAAGTGCCGCGTCACCATCCACTCGGCCCGTCCGGGCGTGGTGATCGGCAAGAAGGGTGCAGACATCGAGAAGCTCCGCAAGGAAGTCTCGAAGCTGACCAAGGCCGACGTGACGATCAACATCGTCGAGGTGCGCAAGCCCGAGATCGACGCGACGCTCGTCGCCGACTCGATCGCTCAGCAGCTCGAGCGCCGCGTCGCCTTCCGTCGCGCCATGAAGCGCGCCGTTCAGTCGGCGATGCGTCTGGGCGCCGAGGGCATCCGCATCAACTGCTCGGGCCGTCTCGGCGGCGCCGAGATCGCCCGCCTCGAATGGTATCGTGAGGGCCGCGTGCCGCTGCATACGCTGCGCGCCGACGTCGACTACGGCGTCGCCACCGCTTTCACGACCTACGGGACGTGCGGCATCAAGGTCTGGATCTTCAAGGGCGAGATCCTGGAACACGACCCGATGGCCCAGGACAAGCGCCTCTCCGACGAGGGCGGCCGCTCCGGCGGTCGTGATCGCGACCATCGCGATCGTCGTGAGCAGGCTGCGTAAGGCTGATCGAGAAGAGCCATGCTGCAACCAAAACGCACCAAGTTCCGCAAGCAGTTCAAGGGACGCATCTCCGGCGTCGCCAAGGGCGGCACGGATCTCAACTTCGGCCAGTTCGGTCTGAAGGCCCAGGAGCCCGAGCGCGTCACCGCCCGGCAGATCGAGGCGGCCCGCCGCGCGATCACCCGCGCCATGAAGCGCGTGGGCCGTGTCTGGATCCGCATCTTCCCGGACGTGCCGGTTTCCAAGAAGCCGACCGAAGTCCGCATGGGTAAGGGCAAGGGTTCGCCCGAGTTCTGGGCCGCCAAGGTCAAGCCGGGCCGGATCATGTTCGAGCTCGATGGCGTGTCCGAGGAGATCGCCCGCGAGGCGCTCCGTCTCGGCGCCGCCAAGCTGCCGATCAAGACGCGCTTCATCCAGCGCATTGCCGAGTGAGGGAGGGCAAGATGAAAATCACACAGCGTCAGTCCGACCTGAAGGCCATGAGCACGGACCAGCTCCAGGACGAGCTCCTGAAGCTCAAGAAGGAGCAGTTCAACCTGCGCTTCCAGAAGGCCACCGGGCAGCTCGAGAACACCGCGCGCGTCACCGAAGTGCGCAAGGACATCGCCCGCATCAAGACGCTGCAGCGGTCGAAGACCGTCGCAGCGAGCGCGTGAGGAGAGAATAATGCCTAAGCGCGTACTGCAGGGCGTCGTCGTCAGCGACAAGCAGAACAAAACTGTTGTGGTCAAGGTCGAGCGGCGTTATACGCACCCGCTGCTCAAGAAGACGGTGCGCCGCACGAAGAACTATCACGCCCATGACGAGGCGGGTTCGTTCAAGGTCGGCGACACGGTTTGGATCGAGGAGTCCAAGCCGATTTCCAAGCTGAAAAGCTGGGTTGTGCTCGAAGACGCCCCCAAGGCGTGATTCGAGACGGCTTCGCCCGGCCCCGAATCAGGGGCGGGGCGGGGCAGGAAAGAAGCCGGACATGTTTCTCCGCAAAGGTGGAAACCACTTTTGCGGATCGTGTTTTGTTTGAGGCCAGGGGGGCGATCGACCCCCGTCAGTCGTAGTCCCGCCCGGCACTGATGCTGGCCGGGAAACCGCGCTGATACACAGATTGGAAGGATCAAGGCCATGATCCAGGTGCAGACGAATCTCGACGTCGCCGACAATTCCGGCGCCCGTCGCGTGATGTGCATCAAGGTTCTCGGCGGATCGAAGCGGCGCTATGCCCGCATTGGCGACATCATCGTCGTTTCGATCAAGGAAGCCATTCCGCGCGGTCGCGTGAAGAAGGGCGACGTCATGAAGGCGGTCGTCGTTCGCACCGCCAAGGACGTCAAGCGCCAGGACGGTTCGGTGATCCGGTTCGACCGCAATGCGGCCGTGCTGATCAACAACCAGAAAGAGCCGGTCGGCACGCGTATCTTCGGACCGGTTCCGCGCGAGCTGCGCGCCAAGAACCACATGAAGATCATCTCGCTGGCGCCGGAGGTGCTGTGATGGCTGCTAAGATCAAGAAGGGCGACAAGGTCGTCGTGCTCGCTGGTCGCGACAAGGGCAAGTCGGGCGAGGTGCTGCAGGTTCTCCCGAAGGATGCCCGCGCCGTCGTGCGTGGTGTCAATCTCGTGAAGAAGCACACCAAGCAGTCGCAGACGTCCGAGGGTGGCATCATCTCGAAAGAGGCCACCATCGACCTGTCGAATATCGCCGTGGCCGATCCCAAGGACGGCAAGCCGACCCGCGTCGGTTTCAAGGTGCTCGATGACGGCCGCAAGGTCCGTTTCGCCAAGCGTTCGGGGGATCTGATCGATGGCTGAGGCTCAGCAGGCGGCTCTTTCGCCGCGTATGAAGAAGCATTACGAGGACGTCGTTCGTCCCGCGATGATCGCCGAATTCGGCTACAAGAACGTCATGGAAGTGCCGACGATCGAAAAGATCGTCATCAACATGGGCGTTGGTGAAGCGACTGCCGACCGCAAGAAGGTCGACAACGCCGCCGGCGACCTCGCCATGATCGCCGGCCAGAAGCCGGTCATCACCAAGTCCCGCCTCGCCATCGCCGGCTTCAAGCTGCGCGAGAACATGGCGGTCGGCTGCAAGGTCACGCTGCGCAAGACCAAGATGTTCGAGTTCGTCGACCGGCTCGTCACCATCGCCTTGCCGCGCGTGCGCGACTTCCGGGGCCTCAACCCCAAGTCGTTCGACGGGCGCGGCAATTTCGCGCTCGGGATCAAGGAGCACATCGTGTTCCCCGAGATCAACTACGACAAGGTCGACCAGGTCTGGGGCATGGACGTGATCGTCTGCACGACTGCGAAGTCGGACGACGAGGCACGCGCTCTGCTCAAGCACTTCAACTTCCCGTTCCGGCAGTGAACCTCAGCGTTCATACGCGGAAACCAGGAGAGATCGATGGCTAAGAAAAGCTCCGTCGAGAACAACGAGCGTCGCAGGAAGCTGGTGAAGAAATTCGCCGGCCGCCGGGCTCGCCTTCTCGCGATCGCCAATGACGACAACCAGCCCATGGACGAGCGTTTCCTCGCCCGCCTGAAGCTGGCCGAACTGCCGCGCAACTCGGCCAAGATCCGCATTCGCAACCGCTGCGAAGTCACGGGTCGTCCGCGCGCGTTCTATCGCAAGCTCAAGATGTCGCGTGTCGCGCTGCGTGAGCTCGGCAACAAGGGGCTGGTTCCCGGCCTCGTCAAGTCGAGCTGGTAAGGAGGACTGGAACAATGGCTATCATTGATCCGCTCGGCGATATGCTGACCCGCATCCGCAATGCGCAGATGCGTCGCAAGTCCCGCGTTTCCACCCCTGGCTCGAAGCTGCGCGCCCGCGTGCTCGACGTGCTGCAGTCCGAGGGCTACATCCGCGGCTACAGCCAGACCGAGTTCGGCAACGGCCGGACCGAGTTCGACATCGAACTGAAGTATCACGAGGGCCAGCCGGTCATCCGGTCGATCTCGCGTGTTTCGAAGCCCGGCCGCCGCGTCTACTCGTCGGTCGAGACCATGCCGCGCGTGGCCGATGGCCTTGGCGTGACGATCGTCTCGACCCCACGTGGCGTGATGGCCGATCATGTGGCCCGCGAGCAGAACGTGGGCGGCGAAGTGCTCTGCAAGGTCTTCTGACCTTACAGGCGCCCCGCTCATTTTCAGGAGAGATCCAAATGTCTCGTATCGGTAAGAAGCCGGTTTCGGTTCCCGCAGGCGTCACCGCCTCGGTCACCGGCCAGCTGGTCAAGATCAAGGGCTCCAAGGGCGAGCTCTCCTTCACGGTTCCCGAGGACGTCTCGGTGGCCATGGAGGACGGCGCGATCGCGGTGCAGCCGCGTTCGCAGTCGAAGCGCGCCCGTGCGCTCTGGGGCACCTCGCGCGCCCGCATCAACAACCTCGTCGTCGGCACCACCGCCGGCTTCGAGAAGCGCCTCGAGATCAACGGCGTCGGCTACAAGGCCGCCGTCAACGGCAAGGTGCTGAAGCTGTCGCTCGGCTACAGCCACGACATCGACTACGAAATCCCGGCCGGTGTCGCGATCGTGACGCCGAAGCCGACGGAAATCGTCGTCACCGGCATCGACAAGCAGGTCGTCGGCCAGACCGCCGCGGAGATCCGCGACTATCGTGGCCCCGAGCCCTACAAGGGCAAGGGCGTCAAGTACGCCGGCGAATTCATCTTCCGCAAGGAAGGCAAGAAGAAGTAAGGACGCCAGCCATGAGCAAGCAGAACGATGTGACTGCGCGCCGCAAGGCCCGCGTCCGCCGCGCGATCAAGGCGGTTGCCAATGGTCGCCCGCGCCTGTCGGTGCACCGCACCGGCAAGCAGATCTACGCCCAGGTCATCGACGACGTGAAGGGGGTCACCCTGGCCTCTGCCTCGTCGCTCGACAAGGACGTGCGCGAGCAGATCAAGTCCGGCGCCAATGTCGAGGCGGCCGGCCAGATCGGCAAGATCGTCGCCGAGCGCGCGGTCAAGGCCGGCGTGACGGAAGTGGTCTTCGACCGCGGCCCGTACATGTACCATGGCCGCGTCAAGGCGCTGGCCGATGCGGCCCGCGAGGGCGGCCTCAGCTTCTGAGGTTATCGGGTTTCGCCCGGCCCGGCGTTTTGCGCCGGCCGGGCGGTACCCGTTTCTCGATCGTCGCGCGCCAGGATGGGCGCGGTCACGACGATCGATGCGTTAAGGCATCGGGTTCTTCCGAAAAGTGGTTCCCACTTTTCGGCCCGATGCACAGCTTCCCCGCGCAATGACGCGCAGGGTTAGGCTCGAGCGAGCGGCGGGGCTTCGACCCTCGTCCGCGCAAGTAAGAGGACAGACATGGCTAGAGAGCCGCGTGAGCGTAGGGACCGGGAAACGGAAGTTTCCGAGTTCGTGGACAAGCTCGTCCACATCAATCGTGTCGCCAAGGTGGTGAAGGGTGGACGTCGCTTCGGCTTCGCCGCGCTCGTCGTCGTCGGCGACCAGAAGGGCCGCGTCGGCTTCGGCCACGGCAAGGCCCGTGAAGTTCCCGAGGCGATCCGCAAGGCGACGGAAGCCGCCAAGCGTGGCCTCGTCCGCATCCCGCTGCGCGAGGGCCGTACCCTCCATCACGACGTGCAGGGCCGCCACGGCGCCGGCAAGGTCGTGCTGCGCGCGGCTCCGGCCGGTACCGGTATCATCGCCGGCGGCCCGATGCGCGCCGTCTTCGAGGCGGTCGGCATGCAGGACGTCGTGTCGAAGTCGCTCGGCTCCTCCAACCCGTACAACCTCGTGCGCGCCACTTTCGACGCGCTGAAGAACGAAGACAGCCCGCGCTCGGTCGCGGCCCGTCGTTCGCTCAAGGTTTCGGCCCTGCAGACCCGTCGCCGCGATGCCGGCACGGATGCGGCCGCGGAAGCGTGAGGAGGGAATCATGGCAAAGGCTGAGAAGACCTTCACCATCGAGCAGACCGGTTCGCCGATCCGCCGCGAGGCCGCCCAGCGCCAGACCTTGATCGGTCTCGGCCTGAACAAGATCCGCCGCCGCTCGACCCTCCAGGACACCCCCGCGGTGCGTGGCATGGTCGAGAAGGTGAAGCACCTCGTGCGCGTCATCGACGCGAAGTGAGGAGGGCGACACATGAAACTCAATGAAATCCGCGACAACGAAGGCGCTCTGAAGCAGCGCATGCGTGTCGGCCGTGGCATTGGCTCCGGCAAGGGCAAGACCGGTGGTCGTGGCGTGAAGGGTCAGACCTCGCGCGCCGGCGTCGCCATCAAGGGCTTCGAAGGCGGCCAGATGCCGCTGTATCGTCGCCTGCCGAAGCGCGGCTTCAACAACCTGTTCGCGAAGGACCTGAACGAGGTGAACCTCGGCCGGATCCAGCAGGCGGTGGAAGCCGGCAAGCTCGACGCCAAGGGCGCTGTCACCATAGAGGCACTCGTCGCCGCCGGTGTCATCACCCGCCAGGCCAAGGACGGCGTCAAGATTCTCGGCGCCGGCGAACTCAAGACCAAGCTCGCTTTCGAAGTCTACGGCGCGTCCAAGTCGGCCGTCGCTGCGATCGAGAAGGCCGGCGGTTCGGTCAAGATTTCTGGCTGCCGCTTCACAGGCGTGATCCGAACGCCTACATGACGTTTGCGAACGGCGGCCGGGCCCAGCGCCTTGGCCGCCGTTTGACTGTTTGACGCAAGGCACGAATCCGCAGACAGCACGCATGCGTGCGTTCGGGAAACGTGCTTCCAGAGTATCGGACCGAAAAGTGGAATCCACTTTTCGGAACAATCCGATGCTCCGACTATGAGATAGATCATCGTTACCGCGTCCGGTAGGACGCGCGATGATCTGGGACCAGTTTGAGACCCAGGGACCGGACGCATGGCATCGGCGGCTGAACAGCTTGCGGCGAACCTCAATTTCGGGGCTTTCGCCAAGGCGGATGAACTCAAGAAGCGGATCTGGTTCACGCTGGGCGCGCTGGTCATCTACCGGCTCGGCACCTACATCCCGCTTCCCGGCATGAATCCGGACGCGGTCGCCGACCTGTTCCGCCAGACCCAGTCCGGCATGCTCGGCATGTTCAACATGTTCTCGGGCGGCGCGGTCGGGCGTCTCGCGATCTTCGCGCTGGCGATCATGCCGTACATCTCGGCCTCGATCATCGTGCAGCTGCTCTCCAGCGTCATCCCGAGCTTCGAGGCGCTGAAGAAGGAAGGCGAGCAGGGCCGCAAGACCCTGAACCAGTACACCCGCTACCTGACCCTCGTGCTGGCCGTGTTCCAGGCCTATGCGATCGGCGTCGGCCTGCAGGGGTCCGGCAACCTCGTTCTCGAACCCGGGCCGTTCTTCCTGCTCTCGACCACGATCACGCTGGTCGGCGGTACGATGTTCCTGCTCTGGCTGGGTGAGCAGATCACCAGCCGCGGCATCGGCAACGGCACCTCGATGATCATCTTCGCGGGCATCATCGCCGAATTCCCCTCGCAGCTCGCCCAGACCTTCGAGCTCGGCCGCCAGGGCGCGATCTCGACCGGTCTGCTGCTCGGCGTGCTGGTGATGGCGATCTGCGTCATCGCCTTCTGCGTGTTCATGGAGCGCGCCCAGCGCCGCCTGCTGATCAACTATCCGAAGCGCCAGGTCGGCAACCGCATGTATGAGGGTCAGACCTCGTTCCTGCCGCTGAAGCTCAACACCGCCGGCGTCATTCCGCCGATCTTCGCCTCCTCACTGCTGCTGCTGCCGACGACCGTCGCGAGCTTCCAGCAGGCCTCGGGCGGCACCGGCTTCCTGTCGACGATGGCGACCTACCTGGCGCATGGCCGGCCGCTGTTCATGATCCTCTACGCCGCGCTGATCATCTTCTTCTGCTTCTTCTACACCGCGATCGTGTTCAATCCGGTCGAGACGGCTGACAATCTCAAGAAGCATGGCGGCTTCATGCCGGGCATCCGCCCCGGCGAGCGGACCGCCGAGCATATCGACCGCATCCTCACGCGCATCACCGTTCTCGGCGCAGGATATTTGACGATCGTCTGCCTTATCCCCGAGTTCATGATCACCTATGCTCAGATCCCGATCATCCTGCTGGGCGGCACTTCGCTCCTCATCGTGGTGACGACGACGATGGACACCGTGGCGCAAGTTCACGGGCACCTGCTGGCCCATCAGTACGAAGGGCTGGTCAAGAAGGCCAAGTTGCGAGGAGCGAGGCGCTAAATGCGGTTGATTTTCCTGGGGCCGCCGGGGGCGGGTAAGGGCACTCAGGCGGCGCGCATCGTCGCGAAGCACGGCATTCCGCAACTCTCCACTGGCGATATGCTGCGCGCAGCCGTCGCCGCTGGTACGCCGGTCGGCCAGAAGGCCAAGGCCGTGATGGACGCCGGCGGGCTGGTCTCGGACGAGATCGTCATCGGCATCGTCGCCGACCGCATCGAAGAGGCGGATGCCAAGAAGGGCTTCATCCTCGACGGCTTCCCGCGGACGCTGGCGCAGGCCGAGGCGCTCGACCGGATGCTGGACGGCAAGGGCCTGAAGCTCGACGCCGTGCTCGAGCTCAAGGTCGACCAGACCAAGCTTGTCGACCGCATCGTCCGCCGCGCCGAGGAGGCGAGGGCGGCCGGGCAGCCGGTGCGCAAGGACGATGATCCGGAGGTCTTCAAGACCCGGCTCGAAGCCTATAACCGCGATACGGCGGTGGTCGCTCCCTACTACGAGAAGCGCGGCCAGTTGACGGTGATCGACGGCATGCAGCCGATCGACAGCGTCTCGCAGGCGATCACCGACGCGCTTTCGGTCGCCGCTCAGGGCTGATCGGCTCTTCAGCGAAACCAATTCGAACCCGGGCGGACCTCACGGTCCGTCCGGGTTTTTCGGTTTCCCGGTGCGCTTTTGCGCTGATGCCTTTGCCTTTTCTCGCTCCGCCTGTGCGTTGACAGGCTCAAGCCCGGCGGATGTGCTGAGGACCAATCCGCGCGAAGCGGTGGCAAGCATCCGTCGACCGGAAGGCGAAACGGCTTTCTCGGTCCGGACGCAGGACAGGGAGCAGGCGCATGACGAGGTTTGGTGCATTGCTGGTCGCGAGCACGCTGGCACTGATGCCGGCGGCGGCGCGGGCGCAGGATGCGGTGAAGATCGGCGTCCTCAACGACCAGTCGGGCAATTATGCCGAATTCGGCGGGTTGGGCTCGGTCGAGGCGGCGAAGCTGGCGATTGCGGATTTCGGCGGCTCGGTGCTGGGCAAGCCGATCGAGATCGTTTCGGCCGACCACCAGAACAAGCCGGACATCGCCGTCGGACTGGCCCGGCGCTGGTACGATGTCGATGGCGTCACCGCGATCGCGGATCTCACCAACTCCGCCGTTGCGCTCGGCGTGGCCGGCATCGCCAAGGAAAAGCAGAAGATCGCGCTCTATAACGGGCCGGCGACGACGCGCCTCTTCAACGAGGATTGTTCGGCGACCGGCTTCATGTGGACCTTCGACACGGCGACCTCGGCCAAGGGCACCGCGGTTTCGGTGCTGCGCGAGGGCGGCGACAGCTGGTACATCATCGCCGCCGACTACGCTTTCGGCCATCAGCTCACGGCGGATATCGAGTCGATCGTCAAGGCGAATGGCGGCAAGACATTGGGCACGGTGCGTGCGCCGCTGGGAACGCCGGACTTCTCCTCCTTCCTGCTTCAGGCGCAGGCTTCGAAGGCCAAGATCGTGGCCTTCGCCAATGCCGGCACGGACACGATCAACTCGATCAAGCAGGCGGGCGAGTTCGGCCTGGTCGATGGCGGCCAGAAGCTCGCGGCGATGGTCGTGGTGCTCAGCGACGTCCACGGGCTCGGCCTCGACAAGGCCAAGGGCTTGATCACCACCACCGCCTATTACCACGACGCCGACAAGCCGAGCCGCGATTTCGCCGACCGCTACATGGCGAAGACCGGGAAGATGCCCGGCATGATCCAGGCCAGCGTCTATTCCTCGGTGCTGCACTATCTCAAGGCGGTGAAGGCGGCGGGTACGGCTGCCGGCCCGGCGGTCGCGGCGAAGATGAAGGAGCTGCCGGTCGACGATTTCTATGCGCCCGGCGCGAAGGTCCGCGAAGACGGCCGGCTGATGAACGACATGCTGCTGGTCGAGGTGAAGAAGCCCGCCGATTCGAAGGCGCCGTGGGATTACTTCAAGGTCGTCCGTAAGATCCCGGCGGCCGAGATCATCGCGCCGCTTTCGGAGAGCAAGTGCAGCCTGGTGAAGAAGTAGGGCGCGCACCGGAGGGAGCAGGGCGGGGCCGTTATTCTCGGGCGAAGCGAAGCGCAGACCCGAGAATCTGCTGCAGGACGTTCGAAAACCTGATCCGGCCTGAGATGCTCTGGGCAAGCCCGAGCATGACGCCGAATACTCGGTCTGGCCTTGGCCTTCCCTGCCTTGGCACGGTTCTTGGTTGCGGCGGGGTTGACTCGTTGCGGCCGACGAGTTAACGACCCGCCATCCGGTTTCATGGGAGCGATGCCGTTGCCTTCGCGAGAAGGGACGACGTCGCGTTATCGCGTGGAGCCGTTCAACGTCCTGCAAGAGCCGGCCTCCACCGGACGCGGGATTTTCCCCACCGCCGGAGTGCCATCGGGTGCTTCGGCCGACATGGAGATGAGATCATGGCTCGTATCGCGGGCGTTAACATTCCGACCGGCAAGCGCGTCGTCATCGGCCTGCAGTACATCCACGGCATTGGCGCGGCCAAGGCCCAGGAGATCTGCGAGAAGGTCGGCATCGCCGCCGAGCGCCGCGTCAATCAGCTGACCGACGCCGAAGTCCTGCAGATCCGCGAGACCATCGACCGCGACTACCTCGTCGAGGGCGATCTGCGCCGCGAAGTCTCGATGAACATCAAGCGCCTGATGGACCTCGGCTGCTATCGCGGCCTGCGTCATCGTCGCTCGCTGCCGGTCCGCGGCCAGCGCACGCACACCAACGCCCGTACCCGCAAGGGCAAGGCGAAGCCGATCGCCGGCAAGAAGAAGTGATTTCGGCGGGCCGCTAGTCGGCCCGCTGTCTATACGCCGGCCGGTCCGCTCACGGGCCGCCGGCATCCCCAGCGCCTGGCATGACGGGCGCGCCTGAAGGATGGAAGAAGAGTTATGGCCAAGGAAGCCCAGCGCGTCCGTCGTCGCGAACGCAAGAACATCGTCTCCGGCGTCGCGCATGTGAACGCCTCGTTCAACAACACCATGATCACCATCACCGACGCGCAGGGCAACACGATCTCGTGGTCGTCGGCCGGCACGATGGGCTTCAAGGGCTCGCGCAAGTCGACCCCGTACGCCGCCCAGGTCGCCGCCGAGGACGCTGCCCGCAAGGCTGCCGAGCACGGCATGCGCACCCTCGAGGTCGAGGTGACCGGTCCGGGTTCGGGCCGCGAGTCGGCTCTTCGCGCTCTCCAGGCCGCGGGCTTCACCGTGACCTCGATCCGCGACGTGACGCCGATCCCGCACAATGGCTGCCGTCCGCGCAAGCGCCGTCGCGTCTGACGCCTGACTTGTAGCCTTGAAGGCGCCCGCAGGGGCGGGCGCCTGTCCGGGGCGGCGGTGGCCGCCAGATGAATTCAGCACCAGGAGTGCGGTCGTGATCAGCAAGAACTGGCAGGATCTTTCCAAGCCGAACAAGCTCGAAGTGAAGGTCGGAGACGACCCGAAGCGTCAGGCGACCGTGGTTGCGCGTCCGCTCGAGCGCGGCTTCGGCATGACGCTCGGCAATGCGCTCCGTCGCGTGCTGCTGTCGTCGCTCCAGGGCGCGGCCGTGACCGCCGTCCAGATCGACGGCGTTCTCCACGAGTTCTCCTCGATCCCGGGCGTCCGTGAGGACGTCACCGACATCGTCCTCAACATCAAGGCCATCGCGGTCAAGATGCAGGGCGAGGGCCCGAAGCGCATGACGCTGCGCAAGTCCGGCCCGGGCACCGTCACCGCCGGCGACATCAACACCATCGGCGACGTCGCGATCCTGAACCCCGACCTCGTGCTCTGCACGCTGGACGACGGGGCCGAGATCCGCATGGAGTTCACCGTCAACACCGGCAAGGGCTATGTCCCGGCCGAGCAGAACCGTCCCGAGGACGCGCCGATCGGCCTGATCCCGGTCGACAGCCTGTACTCGCCGGTCAAGAAGGTCTCCTACCGCGTCGAGAACACCCGCGAGGGCCAGAACCTCGACAAGGACTCGCTGACGCTGGCGATCGAGACCAACGGCTCGGTCACCCCCGAGGACGCGCTGGCGCTCGCCGCCCGCATCCTGCAGGACCAGCTCGCGGTGTTCATCACCTTCGAGGAGCCGCGCAAGGAAGAGGCCGTCTCGACCGCGCCGCAGCTGCCCTTCAACCCGGCGCTGCTCAAGAAGGTCGACGAGCTCGAGCTTTCGGTCCGTTCGGCGAACTGCCTCAAGAACGACAACATCGTCTATATCGGCGACCTCATCCAGAAGTCCGAGGGCGAGATGCTGCGCACCCCGAACTTCGGCCGCAAGTCGCTGAACGAGATCAAGGAAGTGCTGGCGACCATGGGCCTGCACCTGGGCATGGACGTCCAGGGCTGGCCGCCGGAGAACATCGAAGAGCTCGCAAAGCGCTTCGAAGAGCACTACTGAGTTCTAACGGCGCGGAAGGCATTCCGCGCCAACCCCGCCCGGCTCATCCGAGCCGGAGCATAAGGAACGGCCGTACCGTGGCACGGCGGCCGTAAGCAACGAAGGAGCCAAACAATGCGTCACGGATTTCGCGGTCGTCGTTTCAACCGTTCGGCCGAGCATCGCCAGGCGATGTTCGCCAACATGGCCCAGGCCCTGATCAAGCACGAGCAGATCACCACCACTTTGCCCAAGGCGAAAGATCTGCGTCCGGTCGTCGAGAAGCTGATCACGCTCGGCAAGCGCGGCGACCTGCACGCCCGCCGTCAGGCGATCGCCCAGATCAAGGACGTCGAGATCGTCGGCAAGCTCTTCGCGGTCCTCGGTCCGCGCTACAAGGAGCGCAACGGCGGCTATCTCCGCATCATGAAGGCGGGCTTCCGCTTCGGCGACAACGCCCCGATGGCGATCATCGAGTTCGTCGATCGCGACGTCGATGCCAAGGGCAAGGATTCCGGCCCGGTCTTCACGGCGGAAGACGAAGCCGCCTGAGCGGCTTCACTCAAGCGAATCTCTGAAGAGGCGGCCTCCGGGCCGCCTCTTTTTTTGTCCGCGCTCGCGGCCATGCCGTTTTTTGCCGCAACAGCGCCCCGATCCTGTCGCTTCTCGAGAAAGTCGGGGTTGGCTCTTGCCGCCGGGACGCGATTGCACGACATGTCGGTGCGGAACCGGAGCGTCGCCGCGCGGTATAGTTCCGGAAGAAGACAGCGCAGATGCCCCCGTGAATGCGGGCTGTCAGGACGAGGATGAGCATGACCTATCGCTTTGCACGCAAGCGGACGACTTTGGCGGCGACGACGATCGCTTGCGCGCTGATGAGCGCTGCGACGCTGCCGGCCTTCGCGCAACAGCGGCAGGTGCCCGAGACGCGCGAGCAGGTGACGCTCTCCTTCGCGCCGCTGGTCAAGCAGACGCAGGCCGCGGTCGTGAACGTATATGGCGCGCGCGTCGAGAAGCGCCCGCAGAATCCGTTCATGGACGACCCGTTCTTCCGCCGCTTCTTCGGTGATGGCGGCTTCGGCGTGCCGCGCGAGCGGGTGCAGCGTTCGCTGGGCTCCGGCGTGATCGTCGATGCCGCCGCCGGCCTCGTGGTGACGAACAACCACGTCATCGAGAACATGAGCGAAGTGAAGGTCGCCTTCGCCGACAAGCGCGAGGTCGAGGCCACGATCCTGCTGCGCGATCCGCGCACCGATCTCGCCGTGCTCAAGCTCGCCGATGCCAAGAACCTGACCGCGATCGAGCTGGCCGATACCGACGAGCTCCAGGTCGGCGATATCGTGCTCGCAATGGGCAATCCCTTCGGCGTCGGCCAGACGGTGACGCAGGGCATCGTCTCGGCGCTGGCGCGCACGCAGATCGGCGTCGGCGACGCGCAGTCCTTCATCCAGACCGACGCGGCGATCAATCCCGGCAATTCCGGCGGCGCGCTGATCGACATGAAGGGCCGCGTCGTCGGCATCAATACTGCGATCTATTCGCGCTCCGGCGGCAGCGTCGGCATCGGCTTCGCCATTCCCTCGGCGATGGTGCGCCTCGTCGTCGACAGCGCCAAGGCCGGCGTCAAGACGGTGAAGCGCCCGTGGTTTGGCGCGCGGCTGCAGAGCCTCACGGCTGAGGTCGCCGAGGGGCTCGGGCTCGACCGCCCGGCCGGCTCGGTCGTCGCCAGCGTCGTCGAGAAGGGGCCGGCCGACCAGGCGGGCCTGAAGCGCTCGGACGTCATCCTCTCGGTCGACGGCGTCAATGTCGACGATCCCGAATCCTTCGGCTATCGCTTCGCGACCCGGCCGATCGGCGGCACGACGATGCTGAGCGTGCTGCGCGGCGGCAAGCGCATCTCGATCCCGGTGAAGCTCGTCGCGGCGCCCGAGACCCGGCCGCGCGACATGGTGAAGCTCACCAGCCGCTCGCCGCTCGCGGGCCTGACCGTCGGGAACATGTCGCCGGCGCTGGCCGAGGAGCTCTCGATCGAGACCGGCAATGACGGCGTCGTGGTCAGCGAGGTCGAGGAAGGCAGCACCGCTGCCAATGTCGGCTTCCTGAAAGGCGACATGATCAAGGCGCTCAACGGCGAGCAGATGACCACTTCGCGCGAGGTCGAGACGATCCTCAAGGAGCGCAAGCGCGCCTGGGAGGTGACGATCATCCGCAACGGCCAGACGATCACCTCGGTCTTCCCGGGGTGAGCGACCTGTTCGAAGCCTCGGGGCTGGACAAGTCCGGCCCGCGGCCGCTGGCCGACCGCCTGCGGCCGACGACGCTCGCCGAAGTCGCCGGCCAGGAGCACCTGACCGGGCCGGACGGGGCACTGACGCGGCTCGTCGCCTCCGGCACGGTCGGCAGCCTGATCTTCTGGGGGCCGCCGGGCACGGGCAAGACGACGGTGGCACGGCTGCTGGCCGGGCTGGTCGATCTCGGCTTCGAGCAGATCAGCGCGATCTTTTCCGGCGTCGCCGATCTCAGGAAGGTGTTCGAGGCGGCGCGCGGGCGCCGGCTCGGCGGCCGGGGCACGCTGCTCTTCGTCGACGAAATCCATCGCTTCAACCGCGCCCAGCTCGATGCCTTCCTGCCTGTCATGGAGGACGGCACGATCACGCTGATCGGCGCGACGACCGAGAATCCGTCCTTCGCCCTCAACGCGGCGCTGCTGTCGCGGGCGCGGGTGCTGACCTTCAAGTCGCTGGACGAGGGCTCGCTGCTTTTCCTGCTCGGCCGGGCCGAGGTTCTGGAGGGGCGGGAATTGCCGCTGACGACGGAAGCCCGCCTCGCGCTGGCCCGTTTCGCCGATGGCGACGGCCGCGCCGTGCTGACGCTGGCCGAGGAGATCTGGCGGGCGGCGAAGCCCGGCGAAATCCTCGACGAGCACGGTCTCTCCGATGTCATCCAGCGCCGGGCGCCCATCTACGACAAGGCGCAGGACGGCCACTACAACCTGATCTCCGCCCTGCACAAGACGATCCGCGGCTCCGACCCGGATGCGGCGCTCTACTATTTCGCCCGCATGCTCGATGCCGGCGAGGACCCGCGCTTCCTCGCGCGGCGGCTCGTCCGCATGGCGGTCGAGGATATCGGGCTCGCCGATCCGCAGGCGCTATTGCATGCCCGGGCAGCCGCTGAGACCTACGAGCAGCTTGGCACGCCCGAAGGCGAGCTCGCGCTTGCCAATTGCGTGATCTATCTGGCGACCGCGCCGAAATCGAACGCGGCCTACATGGCCTACAAGGCGGCGGTGCGGGTGGCGAAGGAGCGGGGATCCCTGACGCCGCCGAAGACCATCCTCAACGCGCCGACCAAGCTGATGCGCGAGGAGGGCTACGGCGCCGACTACGCCTATGACCACGACCAGCCCGATGCCTTTTCGGGCCAGAACTACTGGCCGGATGCGCTCGGCCGGCAACGCTTCTATGATCCGCCGGAGCGCGGCTTCGAGCGCGAGATCCGTAAGCGGCTGGAATACTGGGAACGGCTGCGGCAGGAGCGGGGAGAGTAGGGATGTATCTGATCGCGCGCCTGCTTCTGATCGTGCCCTCGGTGATCGCCGGCTGGTTCGTCTCGAAGGACGATGTCTCCTATTGGGTCATAGCCTTCGCCATCGCGCTGGTCTTCATCGTGCTGACCATCGCTTTCGAGCTCTATGTGCATCCGAGGTTGCGGCGCAGGCGCGAACCTTGAACGCACTCAACTCCGGCAGGTGAACGGCAGGAAGGTGCCGGACATGCCGCTGTTCATCGCCATGAGCACAAGCAGGTTGGCACGCTCCAGCTCCTCCTTGCTGCGGGCGCAGACCTCGGCGCGAGCCTGGCAGTTCGAGGCGAGGAAGGCGTCGTGGCTGGCGAGGAATTCCTGGCCCAGGCCCTTCTTGCCGAGCCGCGCGATCGACTGGTCATAGGCCTTCCGGTAGCGATTGCATTTCTCGGTCGGCCAGTCGGTGCCGCCGCTTTGCTGGGCGAAAGCGATCGTGCTGCCGAAGGCCAGCATGACGGCCAGCAATCCCATGCGGCCAAACCCAGCCTGAAGAGCCATCGCTTTCCTTCCCATCGCTGCGACCGGTCGTTTTCCGATACCGATCTTCCTGTCCGGCCGCACGGAGCCGTGCAATTGCGGCGGATTTCGTTTGTGCAAGGCGCCAGCGCGCTCTATTCCACAGCGATGATCTCCACTGCTTTTGTTTTTGTAGGCGCCGGCATCGGCGGCGCCCTGCGCCACGGCATCAATATGGTGTCGCCGCGCTGGTTCGGCATGGGGTTTCCCTATGGGACCATGGCCATCAACATCATCGGCTCCGCCCTGATGGGCCTCGTCGCGGGCTGGTTCGCGTTCCGCGCCGGCGAAGGCGTGCCGCAGGACCTACGCCTGTTCCTGGCGACGGGCATCCTCGGCGGTTTCACCACTTTCTCGGCCTTCTCGCTCGATGCCGTCCTGCTCTGGGAGCGGGGCGAGGCGATGCTGGCGGCCACCTATGTGATCGGCTCGGTCGTGCTGTCGCTGGCGGCGCTGGTCGGTGGCCTCGCGATGATGCGGAGCATGTCATGAAAACGGGCGGCAAAGGCCCCGGCAGCAAGGGCGCCGGCGGAAAAGGCACCGGTGGCGCCTCGCGCGGCGGCAAGCCGCCATCCGCGGGCGCGCCGCGCGGCAAGCGGCCGAGCCACGACGCCCGGCGCCGTGCAACGGCGCGTCCGGCCGGCGGAGAGGAGCGGGTGCAGCGCGCTGCGCGCCCGCGGCCGGCGGAGGACGCTCCCAAGCCGACCCGCGCGCAGGTCAAGGCCGAGACCTCCGAGGTGCTCTCGACCGGCGTGCAGCAGCTGGTGGTGACACCGGACGAGAACGAGATGCGGATCGATCGCTTCCTCGAAGCGCGGTTCCCGCAACTCTCCTTCAGCCATATCCAGCGGATCGTCCGGAAGGGCGAATTGCGCGTCAACGGCAAGCGCGCCGACAGCAAGGATCGGCTCGAAGAGGGCCAGACGGTCCGCATCCCGCCGCTGAAGCTCGAGCCGCAGGAACAGCGGCCACGCTCGCTCAAGGCCGATACCGATACGGTCGAGTTCCTGCGCTCGATCACGCTCTACGAGGATGACGACGTCATCGTGCTCAACAAGCCGGCCGGTTTGGCCGTACAGGGCGGCTCCGGCACGACGCGCCATGTCGACCAGATGCTGGAAGTGCTGACCGACAAGAGCGGCCAGAAGCCACGCCTCGTCCACCGCCTCGACAAGGACACGGCCGGCTGCCTCGTCATCGCCAAGTCGCGCTTCGCGGCGGCGACGCTGGCCAAGACCTTCCGCTCGCGCTCGGCCCGCAAGGTCTACTGGGCGCTGGTCGCGGGCGTGCCGCGCGTCCGCCAGGGCCGGATCTCGACCTATCTCGCGCGCGAGGAGGCCTATGACGGCGACCAGCGCATGGCCGTCGCCAAGCATGGCGAGGACGGGGCCATGCATGCCGTGACCTATTACGCCGTGGTCGAGACGGCGGCGCAGAAGCTCGGCTGGCTGTCGCTGAAGCCGGTGACCGGGCGCACGCATCAATTGCGCGCCCACGCCGCCCATATCGGCCACCCGATCATCGGCGACCCCAAATATTTCAACATCCAGAACTGGGAGCTGCCTGGCGGCATCCAGAACAAGCTGCACCTGCTGGCGCGGCGGATCGTGCTGCCGCATCCGCGCGGCAAGGGCACGATCGACGTCAGCGCGCCGCTGCCGCCGCATATGCGTCAGAGCTGGAACCTGCTCGGCTTCGACGACGCACCCTACGATCCGATCGTCGAGGCGCCGGACGAGTAAAACCCTCCGCCCCTGTGACGAAACGTAAGAGAACAGTTGCGGAACAAAACGCTTTCTGTTCTAGTCATGTTCTCGTCATCGGAGGGGCTGACCATGCGTTCGATCTGGATCGTTTCCGCCTTTGTTCTCGGGCTTGCCGGGGCTGCCCAGGCACAGACTGCCCCGCCGGCCAAAGCGGCGGTTTCGACCGCTGCTGCGGCATCGACGGATCAGCCGATTCCGCGCACTGAGCGGGCCAAGGCCCGGCAGGATTGCGTGTCCGAGAATGTCGCGCTGACCGGCGACGATCTGCGTGCGGCCATGCGGATCTGCATGCAGGGCAAGTTTCCGGGCGTGCAGCTTTACGCCCGCGACGGCGTTACGCGCGACGGCAAGCCGACGGCCGTGGCGGCCCGCGCCGCCTGCAAGGAAGAGGTCGACGGGCGCAAGCTGGAAGGCTCCACGCGAATCGCGGCGCTGACCGCCTGCTTCAACGGCAAGCGTCCGGACCTCGCGCAGCGCTCCGAATGCCGCAAGGAGGCGCGGGCCAAGGGGCTCGACGGCGCCGATCTGCGCAAGGCGGTGGGCGCTTGCGCCCGCGAAGCCAAGGGCTGACGGCCTGAAAGCGGGATGACGCCATGCCGGGCTTGCAGTGGATCGCCAGGGCGATCCGGGCTAAAGCGCCGGCATGGACCTCATCATCTTCGATCTCGACGGCACGCTGATCAATTCCGAGGCGATCATCCTCGAAGCGCAGTATGAGACCTTCAGGCGCTGCGGGCGGGTGCATCCGGGTCGCGAGGCCGGCCTCGGTATCGTCGGGCTGACCTTGGACATCGCGATGGCGCAGCTCGCCGGGCTTGCCGCGCCGGATGATGTGCTGACCGAGACCTATCGCCAGGTCTTCAGCGCGATGCGGGTGCAGGCCGAGAGCGATCCGTCGCTGGACGAGCCGCTCTTCGCGGGCGTTGCGGAAACGCTGGCGGAACTCAAGCGCCATGGCGGGCTCAAGCTCGGAATCGCCACCGGCAAGTCGCGCAAGGGCGCCGAGTTCATCGTCGCCCGGCATGGCTGGCAGGGCCTGTTCGACACGGTGCAATCGGCCGACGACGCGCCCTCGAAGCCGCATCCCGGCATGATCCAGCGGGCGATGGCGGAAACCGGGGCCGCGCCGGAGCGCACGGCGATGGTTGGCGACAGCTCCTTCGATATCGAGATGGCAGTGGCCGCCGGCGTGGTGCCCGTCGCTGTGTCCTGGGGCTTCCAGCCAGTCGAGAAGCTGGTGACGTTGGGCGCGCGGCATGTCTTGCGCGCGTTCCAGGAGCTGCCGGCGACGCTCGGGTTGCCGAAGGCCGCGGCGGCGTAGAACCGCCTGAGACGGGACACCGCGTCTTCAAGGCGCAACCTTTGTCATTCCGGGGTGCGCCAGCGGCGCGAACCCGGAACCCACGACGGGGTGGGATGTCAGGTGTTCGGCTGCGAGCGGTACGCCCGGTCGTTGGTTCCGGGTTCTTCGCTGCGCGAAGCCCCGGAATGACAAGGAGGCGGCCGGAAGCGATCGAGCTTCAGGCCGCATCTGCGTCAGGGCACGCCTTGACCACTCTGACTTTGCCCATGTTCGCCTGTCCGATCTCAGGCGGCGCGATCATCCGGCGCCCTCGCCGCAACGCGGGCTGAAAGCTGGAATTCACGGCGGCCGAGCCCTCTTAGTAACGTCCTCGCAACCAAGCCGACTCAGTTCCGTTTAACCTGAATAACCGTTCAGATTTGCGCGTTAACCACCTGATGCCGCGGCGGGGTGCATGGTGTTCCTACAGCAGGAACGTACCGGCACAAAACAACGCCGGACAGGGGTTCGAACATGATGGATCATGAGCTTCGTGAATTCGTCGATCGCGTGATGGATCGTCGCGCGATCGACGAAGAAGACGTCAAGATGCTTCAGCGCAATATCTTGAGCGACATCGTCATCACGCGGGACATCGTCGATGTTCTGGTCGCGCTCGACCGGGCCGTGCCGCTCAACTGCAAGGCCTATGCGGATTATCTGGTGGCGCTCGTCGTCGACTTCGCTGTCTGGGAGAACCGCCCGACCGGCGTGATCGATCGCGACAAGGCGCATTGGCTGGTCACGACGCTCTCCGCCGGCGAAGGCCCGACCGCGACCGCCCTGCGCATCGCCAATGAGATCGCCCGCGAGGCCGAGCATTGCGACGAGACCCTGCTGGCCTTCGCTTTTGCCAAGGGCGCGGCGAAGGACGTGCTCCGGGCCGGCGTCGGTGCTGCTCCCCGCGTGGTCCTGCTCGCGAGCTGAGTTTGGCGTCATTCTCGGGCTTGACCCGGGAATCTCAGGCCGGAAGAGGGAGCCCCTTCCGGAGAAGGATGCCCGGGTCAGGCGCGGGCATGGCGACGTCGGGCAGGCCTCCGCAAGGAGCGCGACGCCCGAGCCTGTGCATCCTTGCACAACGGCTTGGCCGATAGCCGACTTTCGCATCGGTGGACGGCAGTTGCGGCATCCCATAGACCCCGGCTATTGCAGTCTGGTCTGAAGCCGGGAGTGGCCGCGCATGTTCTCGAAGATCCTGATCGCGAACCGCGGCGAGATCGCCTGCCGTGTCATCAAGACGGCGCGGCGCATGGGCATCAAGACGGTCGCCGTCTATTCCGATGCGGATCGCGACGCGCTGCATGTCGAGATGGCCGACGAGGCCGTGCATATCGGTGCAGCCCCCGCCGCCCAATCCTACCTGCTGATCGACAAGATCATCGATGCCTGCAAGGCAACCGGCGCGCAGGCCGTGCATCCCGGCTACGGCTTCCTGTCGGAGCGCGAGGCCTTCGCCCAGGCGCTCAAAGATAACGGCATCGTCTTCATCGGGCCCAATCCCGGCGCCATCGCCGCGATGGGCGACAAGATCGAATCGAAGAAGGCGGCGGCCGCGGCCAAGGTCTCGACGGTGCCGGGTTTCCTCGGCATCATCGAGAGTCCCGAGCATGCGGTGACCATCGCCGACGAGATCGGCTATCCCGTCATGATCAAGGCTTCGGCCGGCGGCGGCGGCAAGGGCATGCGCATCGCCCATTCTTCGGGCGAGGTGGCTGAGGGCTTCGCCCGCGCCAAGTCGGAAGCGGCGTCCTCCTTCGGCGACGACCGCGTCTTCGTCGAGAAGTTCATCGTCGATCCCCGCCATATCGAGATACAGGTTCTCGGCGACAAGCACGGCAACGTCATCTATCTCGGCGAGCGCGAATGCTCGATCCAGCGCCGCAACCAGAAGGTTCTGGAGGAGGCGCCGTCGCCGCTGCTTGACGAGGCGACCCGCAAGAAGATGGGCGAGCAGGCCGTCGCGCTGGCCAAGGCCGTGAACTACGACTCGGCCGGTACCGTCGAGTTCGTCGCCGGGCAGGACAAGTCCTTCTACTTCCTGGAGATGAACACCCGCCTGCAGGTCGAGCATCCCGTCACGGAGATGATCACCGGCATCGATCTCGTCGAGCAGATGATCCGGGTGGCCTATGGCGAGAAGCTTGCGATCACGCAGGCGGATGTGAAGCTCGACGGCTGGGCGGTCGAGAGCCGCGTCTATGCCGAGGATCCGACCCGCAATTTCCTGCCCTCGACCGGGCGGCTCGTGACCTATCGGCCGCCGAGCGAAGGGCCGGACGGCGAGGCGATGGTGCGCAACGACACCGGCGTGTTCGAAGGCGGCGAGATCTCGATCTATTACGATCCGATGATCGCCAAGCTCGTCACGCATGCACCGACGCGCGAGGCCGCGATCAAGGCGCAGGCGCGCGCGCTCGATGCCTTCGCCATCGATGGCATTCGCCACAACATCCCCTTCGTCGCCGCGGTGATGCAACATCCGCGCTGGATCGCCGGCAATCTCTCGACCGGCTTCATCGCCGAGGAGTTCCCCGAGGGCTTCTCGCTGCCGGTGCCGCAGGGTGAGACGGCGCGGCGCATGGCGGCGATCGCGATCGCCTGCGACCACCGCATGAACCAGCGTAAGCGCAACGTCTCGGCGCAGATGGAAGGCTGGCGCAAGGTCGCCTTCGATCGGCAGCGCATCGTTCAGCTCGGGGTTGAGCGCTTCGAGGGCGAGGTGACGGAGCAGGGCGGGGCAGTCGTCATCGCCTTCCAGGGCCGCAGCGTCAGCGTCGCCAGCGACTGGGTGCCGGGCGAGCCGGTCTGGCATGGCACGCTCGACGGGGTGAAGGTCGCGGCACAGGTTCGGCCGATCCTGAACGGCGTCGCGCTCGGTCATGCCGGCGCCTATGCCAATGCGCATGTCTATACGCAGCGCGAGGCGGAGCTTGCCGCGCTGATGCCGGAGAAGGTCGCGGCCGATACCGGCAAGTTCCTGCTCTGCCCGATGCCGGGCCTGGTCAAGGCGATTTCGGTCGCGGTCGGGCAGGAGGTCAAGGCCGGCGAGCCGCTGGCCATGGTCGAGGCGATGAAGATGGAGAACGTGCTGCGCGCCGAGAAGGACGTCACCATCGCCAAGATCCTGGCGAAGGAGGGCGACTCGCTCGCGGTCGATGCCGTCATCATGGAATTCGCCTGAACGGATGGGCATGACGCGGCTCTGCCGTCATGGTCGGGCTTGTCCCGACCATCCACGTCTTCACTGATCAAAGTCGAGTTCAATACGTGGATGCTCGCCACGAGGGCGAGCATGACGGTCTGGAGGATTTCATGCTGACGATCTGGGGCCGGTTGAGCTCGATCAATGTCCAGAAGGTGGTCTGGGCGGCCGGCGAGGCCGGGCAGGCCTTCGAGCGCATCGATGCCGGCGGGCCGTTTGGTGGGCTCGATACGCCCGAGTTCACGGCGATGAATCCCAACCGGCAGATCCCGGTGCTGCGCGACGGCGAACTCGTCCTCTGGGAGTCGAGCAGCATCCTGCGCTATCTCGCGGCCCGCTATGCCTCGGGCGTGCTCTGGGAGGAGGATCCGGTTCGACGCGCGCCGGCCGACCGCTGGGTCGACTGGATGCAGTCGGAGTTGCAACCGGCACTGGCGCCGGTGCTCTGGGGCGTCGTGCGCAAGGTGCCGGCCTTCACCGAGCCGAAGGTGATCGCGGATGGCATCGCCCGGGCCGAGACTTTGATGACGATCCTCGAGGCGCAACTGGCGGACCGGCCTTATCTCGCCGGGGAGAGCTTCGGCATGGCCGATATCGCGGTCGGCTGCGGCGTGCATCGCTGGCTCAACATGCCGGTCGAGCGGGTCGCGAGGCCGCGCGTCCAGCAATGGTATGGGACGCTCTTCGCGCGGCCGGCGGCGCAAGCGGCGCTGCCGTTGCCGATCACGTGAGGTCGCAACGCGACGCTTGATCGATGCGCTGCCGCTGGCATGATGGCGGCATGAGCGCTTTTCGGACGATCCTGCTCCTGTGCAGCCTCACTGCGACCGCGCCAGCGGTGGCACAGACGTCGCCGACGCTGCGGACCGATCTCGCGGCGCTCTCCGGCTGCCTGCGCGATGCGGGCGCCTCGCAATCGGCCTGCATCGGCACGGTGGCGGTCGCCTGCGTGCGCGCTGCCAGCAATGATCCGCGCGGGGCGGAAGCCGCCTGCGCCCGGCGCGAGGAGGCGGCCTGGCGCGAGCGCCTGACGCTTGCGCTGCAAGTCACGGGACGTGCGCTCGACGCCGGCCAGCGCAGCCGGCTGGCGGCGCTGCAGCTCGCCTGGGAGAGCTATGTCACCCAGAAATGCGCCTTCTACGGCGCGACCCAGCGCGAAGTTCTGCAGGCAGGGCGGCAGGCGGGCTGCGAATTGCGCGAGGTCGCCGGCCGGGCGATCGAGCTCGCGAAGGCCCTGCCGCAGGCTGGCGGACGACGCCCGCAATCGCCGCCGCAGATCATTCGCTGAGCGTGCTATCCCGGTAGGTGCTTTCGGGAGGTCCCGGTTCAGAAAGCCGTCAGCATTTGCCGGTAGGACTTGAGCGATCTTTCCTCCGTTCGGGCTTCCGATGTTCTTCGTTCTCTCAAAGGTCGTCTGGTTCGTCCTGTCGCCGGTCAATCTTGCGATCCTGCTCGCGGGGCTTTCGGGGCTGCTCGCGTTCACGCGCTTCGCTCGCCCTGCGCGCTGGGTCGGCTTGGCCTCGCTGATCGTGCTCGGCCTGATGGCCTTCAGCCCGCTGCCGCGCATCGTGCTCAGGCCGCTGGAGGACCGGTTCCCGCAGCAGGATGCCCGCAAGGGCCCGGTGACCGGCATCGTCGTGCTCGGCGGCGCCGTCGGTGTCGCGCGCGGCGATGTCGCGATGAATTCCTCGGCGGCGCGCATGACCAAGGCAGTGGAGCTGGCGCGCTTGCATCCGCAGGCAAAGATCGTCTTCACCGGTGGCGCAGCCAATCTGATCTCGGAAGCGACCGTGACCGAAGCGGATGGCGCGAAGCTGCTGTTCGAAGGGCTTGGGCTCGACCCGGCTCGGCTCATCCTCGAAGACAAATCGCGCAACACGCGCGAGAACGCTGCCTTCACCCGCAAGCTCGTCGACCCCAAGCCCGGCGAGCGCTGGCTTCTGGTGACGTCGGCCTGGCATATGCCGCGCTCGATCGGCGTCTTCCGCAAGGCGGAGTTCGCGGTCGAAGCGTTCCCGGTCGATTTCTGGTCGAGCGGCGAGCCCGGCGATTTCATCCGGCCTTACACCCGCGCCCCGCGCGCGCTCGAAATCGCCGATAACGGCTTCAAGGAATGGGTCGGTCTCGTCGCGTACCGGCTCGCGGGCTATACGGACGAACTCTTCCCGGCGCCGTAATCAGGGTGCCGCGGGCAGGACCAGCCGATAGACGCCGCGAAAATCGTCGGGATCGACCGGGCGTCCCTTGCGCGTGATGACGAGCCGACCGTCCTTCATCAGCTTCACGGCGGCGCGGCGCACCGGCTGCATCAACGGACCCCAGCCATCGGGATGATCGCCGCCGAGACGGCGGGCGACATCCATCGGGGAGATCGTCAGGCCGGCTTCGCGCTGCGCCAGCAGGTCGAGGATCGCGCTTTCGATCGCTTCGGGTTCGATGCTCATGGCCCACTCGGATAGGTGAAGACGCGGGCGGCGTCGGAAGCGTACTGGCGGCGATACATCGCGATCAGCACGGCACCGGTGAAGCCGATGAAGGTGACCGGCCCAAGAAACCAGCCGAGATAGCCGAGCGCGAAGAAGAAGGCGCGCTGGCCGCGGTTGAAATGCCGGCCGGCGGCGATGTTCATCTCGATCGTCTCATGCACCGCATGGGCCATCTTCACCTCGTCCTTGCTGTCGAACGGGGGCAGGGCGCCGAGCAGGATGACGCAGTAGTTGAACAGCCGGTAAGCCCAGGCGAACTTGAAGAAGGCGTAGCCGAAGATGCAGACGAGCCCGATGATCTTTAGTTCCCAGACGGAACGAAGCGTCACCGGCACGAAGGGCAGGTCGCTGAAGATCGCGACGGCGCGGTCCGTGGCGTTGAGCAAAGCGAGCGTGCCGCCGATCGCGAGCAGCGAGGTCGAGGCGAAGAAGGCGGTGCCGTTCTGCAGCCCGCCCATGACTTGGGTATCGACGATCCGCACCTCGCGGGCGGCCGATTCGTGAATCCAGCGCGCGCGGCGCAGGTTCATGCGCATGTTCAGCGTCCGCGCGGCGTGCGGGCCGAGCTCGACGACATAATGATAACCGATCCAGGATGCGGCGAAGAACGCCAGCGCCATGACGTCGAGATTGCTGAAACCGAGCATGCTGACGCTCTGCCATTTCGGGAGCCGGAGAGGCAAGCAGCTTGGCGTGAACCCGTGCGGGCCACAAGCCGTGCGGCATTGACGCTGCGCCGGCGAGCCGCCACGGTGCGGCCGGAATCGGGGAGGGCGAGAGCCATGCCGCAGACCATCACCAAGGGCTACAAGGCGCTGGTCGCGGAGGCCGAGAGCCGGATCGAGACGCTGTCCGTCGAAGAGGCACGGTCGCTGCACGGCAGCGACGAGGTCGTCTTCGTCGATCTGCGCGACCCGCGCGAGCTGGAGCGGGAAGGGCGGATGCCCGGCGCCTTCCACTGCCCGCGCGGCATGCTGGAGTTCTGGATCGACCCGGAAAGCCCCTATGCCAAGCCGGTCTTCAGCCAGGACAAGCGATTCGTCTTCTTCTGCGGCGGCGGCTGGCGCTCGGCATTGGCGGCGCAGGCCGCGCAGGAGATGGGGCTGAAGCCGGTCGCACATGTCGCCGGCGGCTTCGGCGCCTGGAAGAAGGCGGGTGCGCCGGTCGACACGGCCCCGGCTGACAAGAAGGCTTAAGACCCGACCTTGTCCCACTATGTCATCGTTCTGCTGGTCGCGGCTTTCGTTTTCCGCAAGCCGCTGGGTCGGCTGCTCGCGCGGCGCTGGCCTAACCATGCCAAGCGCCAGCAGGTGCTCGGCACCATCATAGCCGCCTTCCTGCTGGTGATCGCAGCCCGGCTCGTGGCGCTGTTCTGGTAAGCCGGCGCACAACTCTGCCTTGAATTGGGCGAAGATGCCCCGTGCAGCCATTGCATGGGAGGCAGGGTTGCGCGCTGCTTAAACATCAGGCATCTTCCTGCATCTTGGCTCCAACTCTAGAAAGGGAGGGCTGAATGAAATTCATCAACACCGCAGCCACTCCCATGCGACCAACCCGGCACTAGGTCGGTCTCGCACGAGGCCCGCCTCCGGTTGGTCTCCTGAGCCTTTTTCCAACTTTTGTCTTTCATTGCCGGAGCTGGCGCTGCGTCGTCGTCTCCGCCTGATTTCGGAGTCGGCTGCCGTCCTGGCGCCGAATGACGCTATGTCTCACGATACTCAAACCGGGCGGCGGGAGCCGTTCCGGGCCGTTCTCGGCTTCACTTTCAAGCATTGGGCCCGCCAGCCCGGGCAGGTCGCCTGGGTGGCCGGCGTCACCATCGCCGCCACGCTCGCCGAGCTGTTCACGCCGGTCTATGCCGGCCGCCTCGTCGATGCGGTGTCCGGTACCGCAGGCGCCGGCGGCGCGGAGGCGGCGCTTTGGGCGCTCGGCGCGATGATGGTGCTCGCCGCCATCATGGTTGTCGGGCGGCATTTCGCCTTCACCGGCATCACCACGATGACGCTGCGTACGATGAGCGACGTCTCGCAGGAGGCCTTCGCGCGCCTGCAGCGCTTCTCGACCGACTGGCATGCGAACAATTTCGCGGGCTCGACGGTGCGCAAGATCACGCGCGGCATGTGGGCGCTGGACCTGCTGACCGACACGGTCCTGATCGCGCTCTTGCCCTCGCTGGTCATCCTGCTCGGCATGACGGCGGTGTTGGCTTGGCACTGGCCCGCGATGGGGCTGGTCGTCGCGCTCGGCGCTCTCGCCTATATCGGGCTGACGCTGGCGCTCTCGCTGCGCTTCGTCGCGCCGGCGGCGCGGCTCGGCAATGCCTGGGATACGCGCCTGGGTGGTTCGCTGGCCGACGCCATCACCTGCAACCCGGTGGTGAAGGCCTATGGCGGCGAGGCCCGCGAGGACCTGCGGCTGGCGACAGTCATCTCCAAGTGGAGCCTGCGGACGCGGCGCGCCTGGATTCGCGGCACCTGGTCGGGCACCGGCCAGAACGTCGTGCTGCTGGTGCTGCGCGCGGCGGTGATCGGCCTGGTGATCTGGCTCTGGGCGAACGGGCAGGCTTCGCCCGGCGACGTCGCCTTCGTGCTGACGGCCTATGCGGTGGTGCATGGCTATCTGCGCGATGTCGGCCAGCACGTCCATAACCTGCAGCGCTCGGTCAACGACATGGAGGAGCTCGTCTGGATGCACGATCTTCCCTATGGCGTGCCGGACCGGAAGGGCGCTGTGGACATGAGCGTGACGGCTGGCGAGATCGCCTTCAAGGACGTGACCTTCCATTACGGAGGCCATCACGATCCGCTCTACCGCGATTTCTCGCTGACCATCCGTGGCGGCGAGAAGGTCGGCCTCGTCGGCCGCTCGGGCTCCGGCAAGACGACCTTCGTCAAGCTGGTGCAGCGGCTCTACGACGTGACCGCGGGCCGCATCGCGATCGACGGGCAGGACATCGCCGATGTCACGCAGGCGTCGCTGCGCCAGCAGATCGCGATCGTGCAGCAGGAGCCGGTGCTGTTCCACCGCTCGCTGGCGGAAAACATCGCCTATGGCCGGCCGGGCGCGAGCCTGGCGCAGGTCGAGCAGGCGGCAAAGCTCGCCAACGCGCATGAGTTCATCATGCGCCTGCCCAAGGGCTACGCCACGCTGGTCGGCGAGCGCGGCATCAAGCTCTCGGGCGGCGAGCGCCAGCGCGTCGCGCTGGCCAGGGCCTTCCTGGCCGATGCGCCGATCCTGATCCTGGACGAGGCGACCTCGAGCCTCGATTCGGAAATCGGAGGCGCTGATCCAGCAGGCGATCGAGCGCCTGATGGAAGGCCGCACCACGATCGTGATCGCGCATCGTCTCTCGACGGTGCGGGCCATGGACCGCATCCTGGTCTTCGATCGCGGCCGGGTGATCGAGGAGGGGCCGCACGAGGCCCTGCTGACCCGGCCGGACGGCGCCTATCGCGCGCTGTTCGAGAAGCAGGTCAGCGAGCTGGCCAAGGGGCTGGCGGCGTAACGGCTGCCAGCTTCCCCAAACAAGGAAAGGGCCGCGCGAGCGGCCCTTTTTTCGTGATCAGGCTATTTCGGCGCGAGCGCCCTTGGCCTGACGCCCTTCACCGGGCCGGGCGGCAGCGGCGCGCTCGCATCCTGATCCAAGCTCTTCAGATCGAGATTCGGCTTGGTCAGAAAACGATTCAAGCCGGCGACGTAAGTCTCTGGCAGGCCGAAATGTTTCGCCCCGGCGATGACTGATTCCGATATAGCCCGGCCGAGGCCGCCCCGGATCGCCGGAGCGGCCGATATAGATCAGCGCGCGCTTGGCGCCACCCGGCACGATCACCGGCTGATTGATCTTCACATAGAGCCCGCTGGCCAGTTCCTCGAACTTGTCGAGGACGCGCATGTCGCTGAGCGAGCAGTCCCACAGCACGCCATGGACCTCCTCGCGCGGATCGCGGATCACAGAGGCATAGCCGTCGCGCGTGACGATGAAGCGGTGGCGCGGCAAGCGGGCGGGGCCGAGCGGCCGCGCCTTCGGGCAGCGCTCGGCCATCCCGACCGGGTCCATGTTGAGGCCGTAGGCGAAATAGAGGGGCATCGGGGCCTCACGTCATTCTCGGGCGAAGCGCAGCGCAGACCCGAGAATCTCTTGCTGGATGAGGCGCTCTCTTCAAGCCGTAGCCATCTCGTCCAGAGATGCCCGGGTCAAGCCCGGGCATGACGGCGGAGCGTTTTCACTTCGTCTTGTTGAACAGCTCCCGCCCGATCAGCATCCGGCGGATCTCGCTGGTGCCGGCGCCGATCTCGTAGAGCTTGGCGTCGCGCAGCAGGCGGCCCGTCGGGTAGTCGTTGATATAGCCGTTGCCGCCGAGGAGCTGGATCGCGTCGAGCGCGACCTGCGTCGCCTTCTCGGCCGCGAGCAGGATGGCGCCGGCGGCGTCCTCGCGCGTGGTTTCGCCGCGGTCGCAGGCCTTGGCGACGGCATAGACATAGGCGCGGCAGGAATTCATCGCGACATACATGTCGGCGACCTTGCCCTGGACGAGCTGGAACTCGCCGATCGACTGGCCGAACTGCTTGCGCTCATGGACATAGGGCATGACCACGTCGAGCGCCGCCTGCATGATGCCGAGGGGGCCTGCCGCCAGCACGACGCGCTCGTAGTCGAGGCCGGACATCAGCACGTTGACGCCGCGGCCGACGGTGCCCAGCACGTTCTCCTCCGGCACCTCGCAATCCTGGAAGACGAGCTCGCAGGTGTCGGAGCCGCGCATGCCGAGCTTGTCGAGCTTCTGGTGGGTCGAGAAACCCTTCATGCCCTTCTCGATCAGGAAGGCGGTGATGCCGCGCGGGCCGGCTTCCGGGTCAGTCTTGGCGTAGACGACCAGCGTCTCGGCGATCGGGCCGTTGGTGATCCACATCTTGTTGCCGTTGAGAACGTAGCGGTCGCCCTTCCTGTCGGCGCGGGTGCGCATCGAGACGACGTCCGAGCCCGAGCCGGGCTCCGACATGGCGAGCGCGCCGACATGTTCGCCGGAAATCAGCTTCGGCAGATACTTCCGCTTCTGCGCCTCGTTGCCGTTGCGGCTGATCTGGTTGACGCAGAGATTCGAGTGGGCGCCGTAGGAGAGGCCGACCGAGGCGGAGGCGCGGCTGACTTCCTCGACCGCGATGCAGTGCTCGAGATAGCCGAGGCCGGTGCCGCCATGCTCCTCATCGACCGTCATGCCATGCAGGCCGAGCGCGCCCATTTCCGGCCAGAGATCGCGCGGGAACTGGTTGGTCTTGTCGATCTCCTCGGCGCGCGGGGCGATCTTCTCCTGCGCGAAGGCATGGACGGTGTCGCGGATGGCGTCGGCGGTCTCGCCGAGATCGAAATTGAACGGGCGCGGCGCGTTGGCGAGCATGAGGTCCTCCCGGGTCGAATGACGTTTTGCGCAGCCTGGATGCCGGCCGCCTTGCCGCGAGCTTACAGATCGGGAATGGCGGTGTCAGGCGGAGCGGAGCAGCGGGCGGTTTGCGAGGATTCGCACGGGCGGGCCTCTGGCGATGCCGACCCCTTATGCAGCGCTCGGTCTTTACCCGCCTTGCTAGGCAGCTTAGCCGCATGCCGGATCAGGCCTTTCAGGAACTTCAGAATGTCCCAGCCGTCGACCATGTCGCCCATTTCGAGCGGCGCTCTCCTCCTGCGCTACATCGCTTTCCTGATCATCGGGGTGATCGTCCTGAATGTCGCGATCATGGCGCTGGAGTCCTATTTCAAGCAATCGCCGGGCAGCACGGGCGCCGTGGGCCTGATCCTGATCTGGAGCGCCGCTTCATGGATCGGGCAGATCTGGTTCAGGCGCGAGCAGACCCGCCCGCCATCCGGCCGAGCCTGGTCCGTCGCGCTGCTGTGCGCGCTTGCGACCTTGGTGCTGCAGGCCCTTTTCGTGCTCGTCATCGCCGGCTTCATGCCGGGCGGCTTCGCCAGCATCGCGCACTATCGCAGCAGCGATCAGATGCTCATCGCCGGGGCGTTTCTCGGGATTTTCGTACTGGAGTTCCTACTGATCCGCGCCGCGATCAGCTGGGGGGCGAGGGCCGAGGAGAAGCGGGCGCAGCGGCTGGCCGCCAAGGGCGCTGTCTAGCTCCCGATCACGCCCCGGCGCCGGAGCAGGACAAGAGTCAGTAGCGCGGCGGCGAGACAGGTCAGCGTCACGAAGACCGCGCCGGCCTCCGATTCGACCCAGGGCAGACCCTTCACGTTGATGCCGAACAGGCCGGTGATGAAGGTCGCGGGCAGGAAGAGTGCCGTCAGCAGCGACAGCACATAGAGCTGCCGGTTGGTGCGGCTGGCCGAGCGGGCGGCGATTTCATCCTGCAAGAGCCGCGCCCTGTCCTGCACCGACTGGACATCGTGGTGCAGCCCGTCGACGCGCTGGAGCAATCGCGTTGCCGCGGCCTTGACCGCATCCGGCGCGCTGCGGCCCGACTGGGTCTCCGCGAAGCGCCGGAACAGGACATGCAGGCCGCTGAGCTGGCGATGCAGCCGGACGGCTGTGCGCCGGACCGCGCCGACGCGCTGGGGGCCGTCGTGCAATCGGTCGAGCAGGATATGGTCCTCGACGCTGTCGGTCTCGTCGACGAGGCGCACGACCGCATCCGTGACGTCGTCGATGATGTATTCGATGATCTGCTCGAAGAGGCCTGCCGGGCTCGCCGCCGGCTCGCCGCGATCGAGCGCTTCGGCCGTCATGCGGATCGAATGCAGGGCCTCGCGCCGGCCGGTCAGCAGGAAGCTCTCGCCGATGATCCAGCGCAGTGCGCCGACATCCTCCGACTTGTCGGCGATGTCGCGGATCAGGTCGTGCGAGACGCCCCAGGCGAGATTGGCGGAGTGGTCCAGCCGCTGGTGCGGCTCATGCGAGAGGAAGGCTTCCTGCGTCGCGTCCGGCAGGTCCTGTTCGGCGACCCAGCTCTGCGCGCGGGTATGGACGAGATCGAGATGGAGCCAGACGAAGCCCTCTGTCGGGGCGAGGTTCGGCATCTCGTCGCGCGGGATGCGGGTGGGCTGCCCGTCCGCGTCGAAGCGATAGGCCCAGATGATGCCGGACTGGGATTGGAGATCGCTGAGCATGCCGGGCTTCCGCTACCGCTGCGGGGCCGATCCGGCAGCGCGGCGCCTAAGGGCGCCGCGGATATGACGGCGGCATGACAGCCGGCAAAAGGGCTTCAGTCTCGGCCGATCGAGCCGGTCACGTCGGCGCGGCGGTTATCGGCCGTGCGTGCGTTCGGAATCCGGCCGGGCGGGGCGAATTTCAGCCTGGTGCCGCCGGCTTCCCTGGGCGCGCGCAGGCCGGCGGGCGTAGGAGGCGGCGTCCGGGCCGCGACCTTCGGCTCGCCGCCATGCCATTTACGCGTGCCGATATCGAAGCGGCCCTGGCGCCAGGCCTCGAACTCGCGCTCGCTGCCGAAGAAGGCGTTGCGGTCGACATCGCCGGTGATGCCCGGCACGCGGCCGGTGGTGGTGAACTGCCAGAACTCCCAGCGGTCGCGCTCGTAGCGCTTCGCCAGCGGCGCGGCGGTCGAGCGCAGCCAGAAGGGGTGGTCGTTGAGCTCGCCTTCCAGCACGTCCTCGTGGAAATTGATGTCGGTATAGATCACCGGCTTCTTGCCGGTGTGCTCGCGCAGGCCCTTCAGCATCTCGTTGATCTTGGCCATGGCCAGCTCCTTCGAGATCTTGCGGGTGCATTGCGAGTCGTTCTGCCATTCGACGTCGAGCACTGGCGGCAGGGCGTCGGGATCACGCGGGATGTGCTTCTTGATCCAGCGCACCTGGTCCTTGGCCGAGCGGCACCACCAGACGAAGTGATAGGCGCCGCGGGCGACGCCGTGCTTCTTCGCCTCGGCCCAGTTGCGCTTGAAATTCGGATCGAGATGGTCGCCGCCCTCGGTCGCCTTGATGAAGGCGAAGCGCGTGCCGGCATCCTTGACCCGGGCCCAGTCGATCTCGCCCTGCCAGCGGGAGACATCGATGCCCTGGATCACCTTGCGCCGCGCATCGCGGACGCCGTGATGCGGCGAGCTGTCGCCCTTCTTCGGATAGAGCGCCTGCGCGGGCTCGACGAGACCTATCATCAGGGCCGCGAAGGCGAGGGCTTTCAGCCCGATCCGTCCGCTGGTCAGCTTGCGCGCTGGCATGTGTTCCTCCCGCATCACAGGTCCAGATGCGAGGAGCGTGGTTAAGCGCCGGTTAGAATTGCCGCGCAGTCGAACAATGAATTTCAGCCTTGGTTAACCGGGGCGGTTTGGCCCGTCCGCTCAGTCGAGGACGACGGGCTCGACCTGGTTGTCCATGGCCCGCATCGTCGAGGCGACGGCCGGCACGCTGCCGGGGATGCGCGCGACGGGCATGTCGCCGGGCTCCTGCGGCTCCGGGGCGGCAGGGGGAGGCAGCGGCTGCTGCTGGACCGGCGCAGGCTGTGCCGGCCCCTCGCGCCGGTCCCAGCGGCGCGTGCCGATATCGTATTCGCCGCGCAGCCAGCCGGCGAACTGGCTCTCGCTGCCGAAGAAGGCGTTGCGATCGACGTCGCCCTTGATGCCCGGCACGCGGCCGGTGGTGGTGAACTGCCAGAAGGCCCAGGGGCGGTTGCTATAGCGGGTTTCCGGCAGCGCGGCCGTCGAGCGGATCCAGTAGGGGTAGTTGTTGAACTGCCCCTCCAGCACCTCGCGATGGAAGGTGATGTCGGTGTAGATCACCGGCTTCTTGCCGGTGAGCTGTTCCAGCTCGGTCAGCATGAGCGCGATCTTCTCGCGGGCGAGCTCGCGGTCGATCTTCTGCGGGCAGGTCCGCGAATGGCCGTTCCATTCGACGTCGAGCACCGGGGGCAGGGCATCGGGATCGTTCGGGATCTGCTGCTTGAACCAGACCGCCTGCTCATGGGCCGGGCGGCACCAGAAGACGAAATGGTAGGCGCCGCGCGGGACGCCGGCGCGGCGCGCGCCTTCCCAGTTGCGCCGGAAGGTCGGGTCGACATGGTCGCCGCCTTCGGTCGCCTTCATGTAGACGAAGCGGGTGCCGGCCGCCTTGACGGCGTTCCAGTCGATCTCGCCCTGCCAGCGGGAGATGTCGATGCCGTGGATCGGATACTGATGCGCCGCCGCGACGCCGGGATGCGGCCGGGCATCGCCCTTCGAGGGGTAGTTGTCGAGCGCCACGCAGCCGCCAAGGGCCGCAAAAGCGGCGGCGGCCAGAAGGGGCAGGGCACGGAAGCGAGGCATGCGGCGGGCGTTCATGTCCCGGAGAATTGCTGGGAATGCTTGACGGCCGGTTTACGTTACCAAAGTTCTGCCATCTGTCAGCCCGATCTCGGGCGGAACGAGGCCGAGTGCCGGTGGCGAAGACGAATCGCAGCTGACGCGCAACCTGAAGGCTTGAGCCGAAGTCGTTGACATCGCCCGGAAACACGAAAGGCGACCCGAAGGTCGCCTTTCGCTGGACTTTCATCCGAATTTGGTGCGGTCGAGAGGACTCGAACCTCCACGGGTCTCCCCGCTACCACCTCAAGGTAGTGCGTCTACCAATTCCGCCACGACCGCAGCTCGGTTCCGGTTGCGGGCGGTGCAACCAGGGAGCGGCGCCGATCTAGCAAATCGAATCCGCTGCCACAAGGGTGTCATCAAGGAAAAACGCAGAACCGCGAATTTTCCCCAGGTCGGCCGCCTCAGGCGGCCTCGGCGACGGTCTGCAGGGTGTAGATCGTCGGCCGCTTGAGCATCTGGGTGATCTCGACGGAGATTCGCGCGCCGCTGACCACGACGATTCCCTTGGCGAAGGGATGGTTGTTGGCGAGAATCTGGACCTCGTCGGTCTCGCTGGTGTTCAGCTCGATGATGGCGCCGCGGCCGAGGCGCAGCAGCTTGTAGATCGGCATTTCGGTCTGGCCGAGCACCACCGTGAGTTCCACCGGGACGAGATCGAGATCGGCCTTCAAGTCCTGCCTCCGGAACCCTACTTCAGAATTGGACCAGCGAAACTTGCCTGCCTGCCGGTTTTGGGCGCAAGAGGCGTTCCGCGTGTCGGGCCGGTGTGTCGCCAGCCCGGAAACTTTGGACGAAACATGGTTAAGCCATGGTGAAGATGCGTGAAGATCTGGCCGTCTCCTTCCTGCCGGAGGGAGCGTCCGAGCCGGTCGAATGGGTCGTGGCCGAGGGGTTCGTCGGCTATGACGAGGCCGTTGCCGAGATGGAGGCCCGTGCCGGGCTGATCGCGGACGGGCTGGCGCGCGAGCGCGTCTGGCTGGTCGAGCATCCGCCGCTCTATACCGCCGGCACTTCGGCCCGCGACGAGGACCTGATCGCGCCGGAGCGCTTCCCGGTGTTCCGCTCGGGGCGGGGCGGACAATTCACCTATCACGGTCCCGGCCAGCGCGTGGCCTATGTCATGCTCGACCTGAAGCGGCGCCAGCCGGACCTGCGCCGCTTCGTCGCCGCGCTGGAGGGCTGGCTGATCGGCGCGCTCGACGACGTCAATATCCGCGGGGAGCGGCGCGAGGACCGCGTCGGCGTCTGGGTGCGCCGGCCCACCAAGGGCGCCGATGTCGAGGACAAGATCGCCGCGATCGGCATCCGCGTGCGGCGCTGGGTCTCCTTCCACGGCATCTCGCTCAATGTCGACCCGGACCTGTCGCATTTCGACGGGATCGTGCCCTGCGGCGTCAGCCAGTACGGGGTGACCTCGCTGGTCGATCTCGGCCTGCCGGTGACGATGCCGGAGGTCGATTCGGTGCTGCGCGAGGCGTTCGAGCGCGTGTTCGGGCCGACCGTCCAAATCTGATCGTCCCAGCCTGATTTACCATCCGTTAGCCATGCGCGGCCATCTTCGACCGGGGTTGGGTTGAAGATGGGGACGACAATGCGAAGCTTTTTTCTGGCGGGCAGCCTCGCCATGCTGCTCGCGGCCTGCAACACGACCGACCAGCGTATCGCCGGTGCAGCGGCCGGCGCGGGAGCCGGCGCACTCGTCGGCGGGCCGATCGGGGCCATTGCCGGTGGCGCGATCGGTGCGGTTGCCGCGCCGTCGGTGACCGGCTCGATCAACAAGATGCAGGAATGAGACGATCCAGCGGCGCGGATTTGCACGGCCGCGTCCGTGCGTCCGCGCCGGTTGGCGTTTTCGACGCGGCGCGCCATAAACTCGGCAGAGATTGTCGTCGAGGAGCGCGCCCGTGCCTGTCATCGAGAGCAAGGTCGACCTGAATTCGGCCGAGACTCGCGCCAATACCGAAGCCTGGGCCGGATTGCGCGACGAACTCCGGCAGCATCGCGCCACCGCCGCGCTCGGCGGCAATGCCAAGTCCCGCGAACGCCACACCGCCCGCGGCAAGCTGCTGCCGCGCGAGCGCGTGCTGCGGCTGACCGATCCGGGCTCGGCCTTCCTCGAGATCGGCTCGCTCGCCGCCTTCGGCATGTATGAGGGCGATGTCCATGCCGCCGGCATGATCGCCGGCATCGGGCGCGTCGCGGGCAGGGAGTGCATGATCGTCTGCAACGACGCGACGATCAAAGGCGGCACCTACTACCCGATGACGGTGAAGAAGCATCTGCGCGCCCAGGAGATCGCGCGTGAGAACCGCTTGCCCTGCATCTATCTCGTCGATTCCGGCGGCGCGAACCTGCCGCACCAGACCGAGGTCTTCCCCGACCGCGAGCATTTCGGCCGCATCTTCTACAATCAGGCGACGCTCTCGGCCGAAGGCATCCCGCAGGTCGCGGTGGTGATGGGCTCCTGCACGGCCGGCGGCGCCTATGTGCCGGCGATGTCGGACGAGACGGTGATCGTCCGGAAGCAGGGCACGATCTTCCTGGGCGGTCCGCCGCTGGTGAAGGCGGCGACCGGCGAGGTCGTCTCGGCCGAGGACCTGGGCGGCGCCGATGTCCATGCCCGCCTCTCGGGCGTGGCCGACCATTATGCCGGCGACGACACCCATGCGCTCGCCATCGCCCGGCGCATCGCCGGCAATCTCAACAGCGTCAAGCGCCCGGATATCGACATCGCCGAGCCGGTCGAGCCGCTTTACGACCCGGCCGAGCTCGAAGCCGTCGTCCCGACCGATCTCAAGAAGCAGTACGATATCCGCGAGGTGATCGCGCGGCTCGTCGACGGCTCGGAATTCGACGAATTCAAGAAGCTCTACGGCACGACGCTGGTGACGGGCTTCGCCCGCATCCACGGCATCCCGGTCGGGATCATCGCCAATAACGGCATCCTGTTCTCGGAAAGCGCGGTCAAGGGCGCGCATTTCATCGAGTTGTGCTGCCAGCGGCGAATTCCGCTGCTCTTCCTGCAGAACATCACCGGCTTCATGGTCGGCCGCGATGTCGAGACGCGCGGCATCGCCAAGGACGGCGCCAAGCTCGTCACGGCGGTGGCCTCGGCGCGGGTGCCGAAGATCACGGTGCTGGTCGGCGGCTCGTTCGGCGCCGGCAATTACGGCATGTGCGGGCGGGCCTATTCGCCGCGCTTCCTGTTCACCTGGCCGAATTCGCGGATCTCGGTCATGGGCGGCGAGCAGGCAGCGAGCGTGCTCGCGACGGTACGCCGCGACAATATCGAGGCCGAGGGCAAGAGCTGGCCGGCGGCCGAGGAGGAGGCCTTCAAGGCGCCGATCCGCAGCAAGTACGAGGAAGAAGGCTGACCCTATTTCGCGACGGCGCGGCTCTGGGACGACGGCATCATCCTGCCCTCCGAGACCCGCCGCGTGCTGGCGCTGGCCTTCTCGGCGACGCTCAACGCAGAGGTGCCGGAGACGAAGTTCGGCGTGTTCAGGATGTGACAGGCGCTCGGGCAATGCCCGAGTCGCCTGCTCCTCGTCCGAGCGACCCTAGTTCTTCACGGTCGAGACGATGCGAACCTCGCCCGGTGCGGCCTGCCGGGCCGGGCGCTCGACTTGCAGGGCCGTCACCGGCCCAGCCTTGAGGGCCCTGACCGCACCGTTGAAATAGTCGGTGAACGCCCGGATGCGGCTGCGTTCCTTCAGTGAAACGAGCTGGGTTCTCAGAAGGTCCTCGAAGTCGGACCGGCGCCGCTCGCCTCTGTTGCCGTTGAACACGACGACCCTGCCCGGCAGCACCACGACATCTCCCTTGCGCAGGGTCGGGTCGCTCAAGAACCAGTTGGGGTCCTTCACCGGGTCCATCGGCGTGACCAGGACGAGCGGCCGCTCGGCTTGCGCCTTCTTCGGCGCCTTTGCCGATGGCCGCCCGTGGGGGCGGATGGTCACCTCCAGCGGCGTCGAGACATAGGGTGTCTCGGTGCGAGGAGGCGGGCCAAGCAGAAAGTCAAGAAAGCCGGCATAGGCGGGTCGCAGAGCGAAAAGCTCCAGAACAACCACGCTTGCAACGGCAACGACGGCGCTTTTCATGGAATGCACCAATCCCCAGGCATACGCATAGTCCATAGCGGGGATAACACCTGTGCTTTTTTATTCCAAGCTATTGAAAGCGCTAAGTCCACAGTGGCGTTAATCGCCGTCATATGTGGCTAACATCTTGTTTAGTACGATTTGAAAAGGGGACGCAGTTGATTAGCGGGCTGCCATGACAGGGTTGTTACAGCCGCCGGCGCCGCGTGCGGATCATGACCTCGCGCTGCGGCGGGCGCGCGGGCGTCGATGGAGGGAGCGGCGCGCCCGCTCTCAGCGCAGCTCGATCTTCACGACCTCGTAGACGGCCCGCGCGCCGCGCTTGTCGCCGGGCGCGGCGAGGCGCCACCCACCGTCGAGCGGCTTGCCGTCCACTGCCGTGACGAGAATCAGCGGCAAGTTGCCGAAATCGGGATGGATCTCGCCGATTGAGAAGGCGATCTGGTAGCCGTCCTTCGCGCTGACCAAGAAGGTCTTCTTCAATTGCTCGACGGGCTTCAGGCCGTCCAGCGCCTTGTTGGCCTGAAGGACATCCCAGAGCAGCACGCCCTTGTAACGTCGTGTCGCCGGCCCTTTGGAGGTCTCGAAAGTCACGTCGCGCTCGGCGGCGGGCAGAGCAGCGAGCGATTGCGCCGTGAGCTGGATCGGCGCGGAACTGATACCGACCAGCGCGACGATCGGTTCCTGGGCGCGCAGGGTCGGGGGCGCCATCAGCAGCGCGAACGCGATCAGCAATGAACGAAGCAATGCGGACGATCTCCGTGGGACGGTTGTTGCATCAGGACATTATCCGCCGTGCCTGTCGATCTGGAACCTGCAGTGCCTCCTCCTGACCCCCGTCCCGCGATCAGGCGCCGAGCGGCGCGGAGGCGCCTTTCGGCATGGCTTTGAAGGTGATCGCCCAGAACAGCAGCGTGACCAGGCTGATCGCCGCGCCGAGGATGCAGACGCCCGGCCAGCCGGCATGAGCATAGGCGACGGTCGATAGAGATGAACCCACTGCGCTGCCGATGGAATAGAAGACCATATAAGCCGCCGTCAGGCGGCTCTGCGCCTCGGGCCTGACCCGGTAGATCATCGCCTGATTGGTGACATGGACGGCCTGAAGCCCGAAATCGATGATCAGCACGCCGGTGATCAGCCAGAGAATCGAGTGGTGCAGTTGCGCGATCATCAGCCAGGACAACAGCATCAACCCGAGTGCGATGCCGGTCGTGCGTTGACCATGACCCCGGTCGGTCCATCGTCCGGCGCGGGTGGCGCCCAGCGCGCCTGCCACGCCGGCGAGGCCGAACAGGCCGATCTGCGTATGGGAGAAGGAGAAGGGCGGTGCGCTCAACGGCAGGACGAGGGGCGTGAGCAGCGTCGTGATATTCGCGAAGATCAGCATGGCGATGATGCCGCGGATAAGCAGCACCGGCTCCTCGACGATCAGCGTGACCAGCGAGGCGATCAGGCGTCCATAAGAGAGGCCGGTGGCGCTTCGCTCCTGCCTTGGCAATGCCTTCCAGAGCAGGAATGCGATCACGATCGTCAGAAGAGCTGAGGCGAAATAGACGGTTCGCCAGCCGGAGAGATCGGTCAAGGCGCCGGCGACGGTTCGCGCCAGCAGGATGCCGATGACGATGCCGCTGGTGACGATGCCGACGACATGGCCTCTCTCGGACGGACGCGCGAGGCTTGCGGCATAGGCGACAAGGGCCTGTGTCACGACCGCCAGAAGCCCGACTGCAGCCATCGCGCCGAGCAGCATCGCTGCCGATTGCGAAAAGCCGACGCAGGCAAGAGCCAGCACGGACAAAAGGGATTGCCCGACGATGAGCTTGCGCCGGTCGAACAGGTCGCCCAGTGGGACGAGGAGCAGCAGGCCGAGTCCGTAGCCGAGTTGCGTTGCCCCGACGATCAACCCCGCGACGATGCGCGACAGGCCGAGATCATCGGCCATCACGTCGAGCAAGGGATGGGCGAAATAGGCATTCGCCACCGCAAGCCCGCTGGCGACGGCGAACAGCAGGATTGTCCGGTTGTTCAGAGCGGGTGTCGCTGGGTCTCGTAGGCGTGCATGCTCGTTCGCGGGCGCCGGAGGCGCCGCGTCCTGGATCAATCTCATTGCAGACTCCGGGGCGGTTTGGTTTTATAATGAAACCAGTGTCAGCAGTAACGGTATAGGTTTTATCATGCAACCAAAAATGCCGCCCCCGACGAGAGACCGGCGACGGCCGCGCTGATGGTCGCCCGCACGAGCCTCAAGGGCGATTATTGCCCGAGCGCGCGCTCCCTCGATGTGATCGGCGACTGGTGGTCGCTCTTGATCGTCCGCGACGCTTTCGATGGGATGACCCGCTTCGGCGAGTTCCAGAAGAGCCTCGGGATCGCCAAGAACATCCTGACCGACAGGCTCAAGACGCTGGTGGAGAACGGTATTCTGGAGACCGTGCCCGTCGGCGACGGCGGCGCGCGCATGCAGTATCGCCTGACGGAGGTGGGGAAGGATCTCTTCCCCGTCATGGTCGCGCTGCGGCAATTCGGCGAACGTCATCTCTTCGCGCCGGAGGAGGAGCGTTCGCAACTGGTCGAGCGCGAGACCGGACTGTCGGTGCGCCTCGATGTCAGGACGGAGGACGGCCGCGCGATCGGGCCGGATCAGGCGGTGATCCTGAAGGTTCCCGAGCTGGATTGAGCGCCGGAATCAGCCCAGCGAAAATGCCTCGTGCACGGCGCTCTGCACGCCGCCGCCCATGACCGGGCCGCCGCCGGCGACATGGATCGCATCGCCGACCAGCGCGGCGCCGAGCCCATGGCGGGGCGTCAGCATCGGCGCGTATTGCTCCCAGCCGTCGGTCGCCGGGTCATAGGCTTCCATCTGGCCGAAGACGCGGTTGGTGCCTTCCCCGCCCATCACGAAGACCTTGCCGCGATAGAGCACGGCGCCATGGCCGGAGCGGCCCGTCGGCATCGGCGTACGCATCGTCCATTTATCCGCGGCCGAATCGTAGGAATGGTGCAGGTTCGAGTTGGTGTGGAAGGAGTCGACGCGCCCGCCGATGACATGGATCAGGTTGCCGATGGCGAGCGTGCCGGTGTGGTCGCGGGCGGTGGGCATCGGCGTGCGCTCGCTCCAGCGGTCGGTTTTCGGATCATAGACGAGGTGCCAGTCGATCGAGCGCTTGGTCTCGGTGGTCTCGCCGATCGCGCCGCCGACGACATGCAGCACGCCGCCGAGGCCGACGACGGCGGTCGAGCCGGCGGCACGGGGGAGGGCTGCGATCTCGGCCCAGCGATCGGCCCTGGGATCATAGGTGAAGCAGCGCGGATGCGGTTTGCGGTTCTGCTCCAGAAAGCCGCCGATGGCATAGAGCTTGCCGCCGAGGAAGGCGACGCCAACATGGTTGGCGCCCTGAGGCAGGGGGGCGCCGTCGCTCCATTTGTCGGCCTTGCCGTCATAGACATGGTGATAGGGCCGGTCCGTGCGCTGCTCGCCATAGCCGCCGACGACATGCATCCGGTCCTCGAAGGCGGTTGCCCAGGCCATCTCCGAGCGCGGCAGCGGCAAGGGCGCTTTGGCGCTCCAGCGGCCGGGGCTGGCGGCTTTCGGCGCGGGCGAATCGAAGACGTTCTGCGCTGCCGCCAATTGTGGCTTCTCGATCCGGCCGGGCTGGCTCAGGCGCTCATATTGCGGGCCGTGATGCTCGTGGCCCTGCTGCTGGGCAAGCGCCGGGCCGGCCAATGCGGCGGCACCGGCGGCGAGCAGGCGGCGGCGGTTGAGGCTGGTCATTGCGTCGTCCTCCCGAATACAACGATAGGGCAGAGCCGGCGGGCGGCAAGCGCATGGTGTGCCGGCCGTCGCATGGTTCCCCTGGGCGGTTTCGCCCGTTATGGTCGGGCGCCATCTCAAACGATTTAGGTCTAGGGAAACACGGGGAAACGCATGTCTGGGCATAACAAGGTCGCGATCATCACCGGCGCCGGCTCGGGCGTGGGCGCTCGGTCGCCATCGCCTTCCTGAAAGACGGCTATCGCACCGTGCTGGCCGGCCGCCGGGCGGATGCACTGGAGGAGACGATCGCGCTCTCCGCCGTCGACAAGGGCCGCGCGCTGGCGGTGCCGACCGATGTCACCGACAAGGCCTCGGTCGAGAACCTGTTCGCCAGGACGAAGGAGGCCTTTGGCCGGGTCGACGTGCTCTTCAACAATGCTGGCGTCAACGCGCCGGGCGGCGTGCTGCTGGAGGACCTGTCGCTGGAGGACTGGCAGAAGGTGGTCGACACCAACCTGACCGGGCCGTTCCTCTGCACCCAGGCCGCCTTCAGGGCGATGAAGGAGCAGCAGCCGCAGGGCGGGCGCATCATCAACAATGGCTCGATCTCGGCCCATGCGCCGCGGCCGAACTCCGTCGCCTACACCGCGACGAAGCACGCGATCTCGGGCCTGACCAAGACCGCCGCGCTCGACGGGCGCAAATACGACATCGCCGTCGGCCAGGTCGACATCGGCAATGCGCTGACCGAGATGGCCAAGAAGATGACGACCGGCGTGCCGCAGGCGGACGGGTCGATCAAGGTCGAGCCGGTGATGGATGTCGACCATGTCGCGACGACCGTGCTGCACATGGCCGGCCTGCCGCTGGAGGCGAACGTGCTGTTCGTCACGGTGATGGCGACCAAGGCCCCCCTCGTCGGGCGCGGGTAATTGAACCGCTCCTTTCGTTAGCCTTCCCCCTTGCCAGTCATCCCGGGCGCAGCGCAGCGTAGACTTGGGGTCCATGCCGGAACGGTTCAGGCATGGATCCCGGATCGGCGCCGCTGACGCGGCTAGTCCGGGATGACAGGGGCGAGGGTGGTCACAGCGGACCAGGACATGGATGGTCGGGACAAATCCGACCATGGCGGGGGGCGGAGAAGGCTCGGCATCGAGCCCTGCTGTCGCCCGCGCCTATACGCTCACCATCTGGGCCATTGCGCTCGGTATCCTGATCCAGGCGGTGGCGACGGTCGCTTGGGCGCTCTCCATCGGCAATGCCCAGCTCTTCAAGGATGGCGTCGACTGGGTCTATGACGTCGCGCTCTACGGCATTGCGGCGGTCGTCTTCGGCCGCGATGCGCGGATCGAGCGGCTCGCGGCCGTCGCGATCGGTGCGGTCATGGCCGTCGCAGGCCTGCACACGCTCTACGATCTCTGGGACAAGATCGTCCGGCCGCGGCCGATCGAAATCTGGACGCTGGGCTTCGCGGCGGCGAGCGCCATCGTGATCGCCTTCCTCGTCGTCGGCGCGCTCTGGCGCTTCCGGCGCGAGCAGAACCCGGTGATCAAGGCTACCTGGCTGTCGAGCCGCAACGACACGATCTCGACGACCGGCTTCGCGCTGGTCGGGCTCGCCGCCCGCGTCGCGCCGGTGCGCTGGCCGGAATATCTGTTCGACCTCGTCGTCGCCGGCATCTGCTTCCAGGCGACATTGGCGATCTGGCGCTCGCTGCGGCGGAGCGTGGCTTCGGAACCATCGCAAACCGGTTTGCGCAACAAGGCGCAGACAGACGCCGCGGGCGGGCTATAAAGGCGGCACGTCTTCTGAGGATGCCGCCGCCATGACGATCGCCGCCAAGCTGCCCTCCATCCTGATCGCCAATCGCGGCGAGATCGCCTGCCGCGTGATCCGCACCGCCCGGCGGCTCGGCCTGCGCACCATCGCCGTCTATTCGGAGGCCGATGCCGAGGCGCTGTTCGTGCAGATGGCCGACGAGGCCTACCCGATCGGTCCGGCCCCGGCCCGCGAAAGCTATCTCGACGCGAACAAGATCCTCGCCGTCGCGAAGGAGGCAGGCGCCGCCTGTATCCATCCGGGCTATGGCTTCCTCTCCGAGAATGCCGATTTCGCCGATGCCTGCGCGGCGGCCGGCATCGTCTTCGTCGGCCCGCCGGCCTCGGCCATCCGGGCGATGGGCCTGAAGGATGCCGCCAAGGCGCTGGTCGAGAAGGCGAGCGTGCCTGTGGTGCCCGGCTATCACGGTGCCGAGCAAGGCGCCGATTTCCTCCGCTCGGAAGCACGGCGCATCGGCTATCCCGTGCTAATCAAGGCAGTCGCGGGCGGCGGCGGCAAGGGCATGAAGAAGGTCGACCGGCCCGAGGATTTCGACGATGCGCTCACCAGCGCCCAGCGCGAGGGGCAGAACGCCTTCGGCGACGCGCGCGTGCTGGTCGAGAAATATGTGCTCTCGCCGCGCCATGTCGAAATCCAGGTCTTCGGCGACAGCCACGGCAATGTCGTGCATCTCTACGAGCGCGACTGCTCCTTGCAACGCCGCCACCAGAAGGTGATCGAGGAGGCGCCGGCGCCGGGCATGAGCGCCGAGGTCCGCGCCGCCATGGGCAAGGCCGCGACCGAGGCCGCCAAGGCGGTCGGCTATGTCGGGGCCGGCACGGTCGAGTTCATCGCGGACGGGCGCGACGGGCTGAAGGCCGACGGCTTCTGGTTCATGGAGATGAACACGCGGCTTCAGGTCGAGCATCCCGTGACGGAGGCGATCACCGGGCTCGATCTCGTCGAATTGCAGTTGAAGGTCGCGGCCGGCGAGCCGTTCGGCTTCACGCAGGCGGATGTCTCAGCCAAGGGCCATGCCGTCGAGGCGCGGCTTTATGCCGAGGACCCGGAGAAGGGCTTCCTGCCTTCGACCGGCAAGCTCTGGGCGCTGCAATTCCCGGAGGGCGAGGGCATCCGCATCGATACCGGCGTCGAGGCCGGCGATACGGTGACGCCGTTCTACGACCCGATGATCGCCAAGGTGATCGCCCATGGCACGACGCGAGACGAAGCGCTCGACCGGCTGGGTGCCGCGCTGGGTGAGACGGTGGTCGCCGGCCCGCGCACCAATCTCGCTTTCCTGAAGAAGCTGACCGAGGCGGAGGGCTTCCGGAAGGGGCCGTTCGATACGGGTTTCATCGATCGCCATATCAGCGCGCTCGGCGCCGAGCCGCAGCCGCTCGATGCCGCGGCTGTGGCGGCCGCCGCCTTGCAGCTCGAGGAAGAGCGGCAGGCGGCGGGCATGATCGCAGCGGCGGGCCGGGCGGAGGGCGAATCCCGTTCCCCCTGGCTCGATCCCGACGCCTTCTCGCTGATGCCGCGCCAGCCGTTGGGGCTGCCGCTGACGGTCGATGGCGAGCGTATCGACGCCCGGATCGAATGGCATGGCGACGATGCCCGCGTCAGCCTGCCCGGCCACGAGATCGGCGAAGGCGAGCACGAGATCGCGCTGGCTGAGGGCGAGGGCGGCATCTGGTTCGCGCTGCATCGCGGCCGGCAGACGGCCGTCTCGCTGTTCGATCCGTTCAGCGTCGATCTCGACGCCGCGGCCGGCTCCGGCGGCGTGGTTAAGGCGCCGATGCATGGCAAGCTCGTTGCGCTCTTCGTCGCGCCGGGCGAGGCCGTGACCAAAGGCCAGCGTCTCGCCATCGTCGAGGCGATGAAGATGGAGCACGTCCTGACCGCTCCGCGCGATGGCACGGTCAGCGAGGTCGTCGGCGAGCCGGGCGGGCAGGTCGCGGAGGGCGCGAAGGTCGTCGTGCTGGGAGAGTGAGGCGGGAGATCGTCAGCGCTTGAACTGGAAGCGATCACCCTTGGCGGTAATCAGGTAATAGTTTCCAGCATCCTTGACGATCTTGTCGCATCGGGCCCGGCCGTTGTCGAAATCGACGCAGATGCGGCCATTGTCGACCCGATACGTGCCGGGGCTGCCGCCATTGTAGCTGTAGCGGCCGTCTGCGCCGAAACTCAATGAGCCTCCGGCCGTGATGGTTCGTCCGGCGATCAATTTCTGAAGCTCAGCTTTCGGCACAGGCTTGTCCTGAGCGTTGGCGGCGTCGAACAAGCTGATGAGGGCGGTTGCCGCCAGCATGACCGTACGCATCGATGCCTCCCATCGGTTATGCTCGCATTCTATTTTGCGCGGACGTTACGTCAACTGTCGTGAAGCGTAGTTCCCGGCAGTTGGCGCTACCTTTCAGGGCGGTGATTGTTCGAATCAATGCAGTCGTTTGCGGGTGGCTGCTGAGGTTCTGATTCAAGGTGTCGTCGTCGTGCTCGGGCTTGACACAAGCATCTCGGAAACCAGTGCCTTCTCGTCACAAGATTCTCGGGTCTGCGCTTCGCTTCGCCCGAGAATGACGGCAGGCCGTGCCCCTTAGGGCGCATCCAGGGCCGCGATCGCCCGCCCCGCGACGGCGAGATTAATTTCCGCCAGCGGGTCTTCATCCTCAAGGAACCAACTGGCCGACAACCCGCACCAGGCGATGATCCAGCGCAGCAGGCGCTCCCGCTCCAGTCCCGATTTCGCCAGCACGATCTCCAGCCGTCGCTCGAAGGCGCCCGGCGCGACGGCGACCGGCGGCTCAGGGTCGGCGAGATCGGGGTCGCAGAACAGGATCGTGTACTCGAAGGCGCGGTCGCCGATCACGGATTTCGGATCGATCGCGAGCCAGCCGCGGTCCTCGAAATCGAGGACGTTGTTGTGATGCAGGTCGGCATGGAGCGGCAGAATCTCCTGCTGTGCCGGCAGGAGCATGCTGGCTTCCGCCGCTGCGCGTGCAAGCAGGCCGCCATGTCGGACCGCCGCCGGAAACAGGTCCTTGAACCAGATGTCGAGCGGGATCAGCCCGTCGGGAGCCGGGCCGCGCGGCTTCTGAAGCGCCGCGATGGCATCGCAGAGGATCGTGGTGGCTTCGTCGTCGCCCGTCGCCCCGCTGCGGGCCATAGCAGCGAGCGAGCGTCGGCCTGTGGCGCGCTCGATCAGCATCGCCTCGCCATTCTCGCTGCGGGCGAGCAGGCGTGCGGCGCCGTCGCCGTTCCAGTATTCGAGCGGCAGGTAGCCGCTCCGCTCGTCCTCGACCTCGGGCAGCTTCAGCATGGCCGGCGCCCCGCCTTGCAGCACGGGCAGCAGATGGCTCGCATGGGTCCTGATCGGCTCGCCATCCGCGACGAGGCCCCAGCGGCTGAGCCAGGGTTCGAAGACCGTCCCGTAAATCCGGCTCATCCGCGGCCGATGACGGGGAATTGCTCGGCCTCATAGATCTGGCCGGAAACCGGGGCGCTGTCCTCCGAGAGCCAGAAGGCGGTGTGGGCGGCGATCTCCTCGGGCTGCATGATCCGGCCAGTCGGGGCGTCGCGCAGGGGGAGATGGTTCTGCCAGCCGGGCTTGCGGCCCTCGCGCTGCTGGGTCGCGTCCTCGTTGGCGGTCCAGGTCCAGCCGACATTGAGCTGGTTGGCGCGGATGCGCTCGGGGCCGAGCGTATTGGCGAGGTTGCGCGTCATCGTCATCAGCGCCCCCTTCGACATCGAATAGACCGTGAGGTTCGAGAGGCCGCAATAGGCGTTGATCGAGCCGACCGTCACGATCGCCCCCGGCGACTTCTGCGCCCGGAAGGCGCGGATCGCGGCCTCGGCGCAGAGCAGCGGAGCGCGGGTGTTGATCGCGAACATGTGGTCGAAGAAGGCGGCGGTGGTTTCGCCGAGGATGCCGCGCGGATAGATGCCGGCATTGTTGACGAGCCCGTCGATGCGGCCGAAAGCCGCGAGCGTGGCGTCGACGATGGCCTGCGCCGTGGCGGGCTCGGCGAGGTCCCCGGTCGCGCCGGCCGTCGCCGTGCCGAGCTTGGCGACGGCCGCGTCGACTTCGGCTGCGTCGCGGCCGTGGATCAGAACCTTTGCGCCCTCTGCGACGAGGCGCTCGGCCATCGCAAAGCCTATGCCGGTCGAGGAGCCGGTGACGAGGATGACCTTGCCTGCTAGTCCGCGCATAGGGAGCGTCCGTGTCTGGTTCGGGAGGTCGGAATGATCGTGAAGCGAATCGTCGCGACTATCGCAACCGCGGAGCCGGGGCTCGCGCAAGCGTTCTATGGCGATCTCTTCGGCCTCACCCTCGTCATGGATCATGGCTGGATTCAGACCTATGCCGCTGAAGTCGTGCCGGGCGGGCCGCAACTGAGCTTCGCCAGCGAGGGCGGTTCCGGTGCGCCGGTGCCCGATCTCTCGATCGAGGTCGACGATCTCGATGCGGTGCTTGAACGGGCGCAGGCTGCCGGTCATGCGGTCCTCTACGGCCCGGCCGACGAGCCCTGGGGCGTGAGGCGCTTCTTCCTGCGCGATCCGTTCGGGCGGCTCGTCAACGTGCTGGCGCATCGGGACTGACAGCCGGGCTGTGGAGAAGCGCGGCGGAGGCTGGCTTGGCGGTTTGCACGGGCCTATTTTGCAGCCATGCCCCTTCATCTGCTCAAGCTCTGCGTCGGCGCCGAATCGATCAGCGATCTCGAAAACTGGATCACTGAGCGCCAGGCACAGCGGCGTGCCCGCGGCGAGCCGGCGGAGCAATTGCACACGACGCGCATGGTGCCGAAGAAGGTCGAGGAGATCCTCGACGGCGGCTCGCTCTACTGGGTGATCAAGGGCCAGATTTCGGCGCGCCAGCGCCTGACCGATATCCGCCCCTTCACCGATGGTGAGGGCATCGGCCGCTGCCATCTGGTGATGGAGCCGATCGTTGTGCCGGTCGAGCCGCGGCCGTTCCGGCCCTTCCAGGGCTGGCGCTACCTGCAGGTGAAGGACGCCCCGCGAGACCTTTCCGAGCATGGCGGCGATCTCGGCGAGATGCCCGAGGAACTGCGGCGCGAACTGGCGGGGCTGGGGCTGCTGTAGGCAGCCTCACACCGGAATATTGTCGAGCAGCCGCGTGCTGCCGATGCGCGCCGCGAGGATCAGGCGGATCGGGCCATCCGCCAGCGAGGCGACCGGCGCCAGCGTCTCGACATGGCGCGCTTCCAGATAGTCGAGCTCGAAGCCGGCCGTGATGATCTCGTTCTGCGCATCGGCGACCGCCTTGAACAGGTCATCGCGGTTGCGGATTCGGGCGGCGAGGTCCTGCATCACGCGCTGGAGCAGGGGCGCCAGCGCCCGGTGCTCGGCCGAGAGGTAGCGGTTGCGCGAGGACATGGCGAGGCCGTCCGCCTCACGGATCGTCGCCAGCGGGACGATCTTGATGCCGAGGTCCAGGTCGGCGGCCATGCGGGTCACGACCTTGAGCTGCTGGTAGTCCTTCTCGCCGAAGATCGCGTAATCGGCGCGCGATTGGGTGAAGAGCTTGCAGCAGATCGTCGCGACGCCCTCGAAATGCGTCGGGCGAAAACGGTCCTCCAATCCGACGGCGGCCGGGCCGAGCAGCAGCACGCGCGTGGCGAAGCCGGCCGGGTACATTTCCTCGACGGAGGGGAAGAACACCGCGTCGGCGCCCGCCGCGACGAGCTTGGCGCAGTCGTCGTCGAAGGTGCGCGGGTATTTCTTGAAGTCCTCATGCGGGGCGAACTGGGTCGGGTTGACGAAGATCGTGACGATCACCCGCCGCGCATGGCGCTGGCCTTCGCTGACCAGCGCGATATGGCCCTCATGCAGCGCGCCCATGGTCGGCACCAGCGCGACCTTCTCTCCGGCGGCATGCCAGCCGGCCACGGCCTCGCGCATCGCGGCAACCGTCTCGAAAACCGTGATCCCGGCCACTGGCGCGCCCTCCGTTCGGCGCACGGGTAGCAAATGCCGGCGCCATGGCCAATATCAGGACCGAGAGATGATTCAGGCGGATCGAAGGGGTCGATGAGCGAGAAGAGGGACCAGGCTGTCGGCAAGGCGGGCGCGACCGCACCGGTTACGCATTCGCAGCCGGGCGAGATCGACCGCTTTCTCGGCGCGGCGAAGCAGCTCGCGCCCTTGGCGACGGGGCAGGCGGGTCGGCTCGTGTTCGCGCTCGACGCTACGATGAGCCGCCAACCCACATGGGATCTCGCCTGCTCGCTGCAGGCCCGGATGTTCGATGTCGCTTCGAAGACATCAGAATCCGGCGGCGGGCTTGCGGTGCAGCTCGTCTATTTCAGGGGGATCGGCGAGTGCCGCGCTTCCGGCTGGGTCGGCGAGCCCGCGCGCCTGACCGGTTTGATGCGCAAGATTGCCTGCGAGGGCGGTCAGACCCAGATCGCCCGCGTGCTGCGCCATGTCCGGGATGAGGCGAAATCCGTATCGGTACGCGCCTTCGTCTATGTCGGCGATGCGATGGAGGAGGATGTCGACGCGTTATCAGCGCTTGCCGGCGAGCTCGGTCTGCGCGGCATCCGTGGCTTCGTCTTCCAGGAGGGGCATGATCCGGCGGCGAGCGCGGCGTTCGCGACGATCGCCCGCCTGACCGGCGGTGCCCATGCCCGCTTCGACGTGAATGCGCCGGGTTCCCTGCTCGACCTCCTGCGCGGCGCGGCGGCCTACGCGGCCGGCGGGCGCGAGGCGATGCTGCGTTTGGCGGGTTCGACGCCTGCTGTGAAAGGGTTGATCGCTGCGATGGATGGAGGAGGCCGGTGAGCCTGCTTTACGGCGTTGCCGTGCTGATCCTGGTCTGGTGGCTGGCGAAGCTTTTTGCCGGGGCCAACCCCAAAGTGCTGGCGCGATTGGCGAAGACCGGCGGTGGCGTCGCCGCACTCGGTGTCGCCGGGCTCCTGATGGTGCGCGGCCGGATGGACATGGCGATCTTCCTCGGCGGCGTCGGCGCCTGGCTGCTCGGCTGGAGCGCGACCGGGCCGGGCGGCATCCGCTTTCCCTGGGCCGATCGCGCCGGCCCGACGCCGGGCGCGACCTCGAAGGTCAAGTCCGCGCTGCTGGAGATGGAGCTCGACCATGACAGCGGCGCGATGGCCGGCAGCGTCACTGCCGGCCCCTATGCGGGGCGGGCGCTCGACAGCCTCGATATGTCCGAGCTTTCCGCGCTGATGCGCGACTGCCTCACGCGCGATCCGGACGGAGCGCGCCTGCTAGAGGCATATCTCGACCGCCGGTCGCCCGGCTGGCGTGAAGACGCTCAGCGTGATGGCGACGCGGGGCAGCGCGGCGCGGCGGGCGCGGGCGCGATGACGCAGCAGGAGGCCTACGATATCCTGGGGCTTCAATCGGGGGCGGGCGAGGAGGCGGTCCGCGAAGCCCACCGGGCCCTGATGAAGCGCATCCACCCGGATGCCGGGGGCACCAGCGGCCTTGCCGCTCGCGTCAACCAGGCCAAGGACGTCCTTCTGAAGCAGCGCTAGCGAAGGGGTCGGGGAGTGGGTCTGCGACATGTCGTGAACTCCTTTCCCGGGTCCCTGGTCAGCTACGCGTCGCGAAGCAGGAGAAACCGCCGCGCTTCAGTTGGTTGCAGGCGTTCTGCGCGTCCTTCGAGTCGTCGAAACCGGCGAATCGGGCGCGGAAGAGGGTGGAGCCGCCCTTCGCGACCTTCTCGGTGAAGGCCGATGCGCTGGCGAGCGAGGTCGAGGCCTTGGCCTTGGCGCGGGCCAGGATTTCCTTGGCCTTGCCTTCGTCATCGGTGGCGCCGAGCTGGATCACCCATTTGCCGGAGGCGACGATCGCGGCCTGGTGCGTCATGACCGGGGCCGGCTCCTGAACCTGAACCTTGGCGGGAGCGGCTTCGACCTTGCGGGCGACCGGGGCGGCGGGAACGTCGATCCTGGCTTCGGCGAGCTTCACCGGCTCGGCGGCGGGCTCGGGCACCTTGGCGATCGAGGAGGTGACGTCGACATTCGCCGGCGGGCGCAGGACCTTGGCATCGGCCGGCTGGGCACCGATCGACCAGCGCATGGCCGAGGGCGTCGTCGTCGCGGCGACCGGGCGCATGCCGGAAATCTGCAGTGGCTGGCCACCGGCGACGGCGATCGGGCGCGGCGGCGCGATCGGGGTGGTGGTCGGCATCGGGGCATAGGCGCGGGCGGCGGCCGGAAGCGGCTGCTCCTCGACCTGCGGCTGCTGGCGCGGACGCGGCACCGGGATCGGGGCGGGCTCGGCCGCGGCGACCTGCTGGATCGCGCGCGGACGCTCCTCCGGCTCCGGGGCCTCGGCGACCATCACCGAGGAGCGGCCGCTGGTCGAGGCGCGGGGCAGGCTGGCGAGCACGAGATCCGTCATGATCTTGTCGCGCGAGGCGCCGGAACGGCCGCCGAGCACGATCGAGACGACATGCCGGCCTTCCGCCTTGGCCGAGGTCATCAGGTTGAAGCCGGAGGCGCGGGTGTAGCCGGTCTTGATGCCGTCCACGCCCTCGACCTTGCCGAGCAGGCGGTTATGCCCGCGGATCGTGCGGCTGCCGTACTGGAAGGCGCGCATCGAGAACAGCGGGTAGTATTTCGGGAAGCGCTCCTGGATGGCGCGGGCGAGAATGGTGAGGTCGCGCGCCGTCGTGATGTTCGGCGGGGAATGCGGCAGGCCGTGCGGATTGTAGAAGCGGGTCGAGCCCATGCCGAGTGCGCGCGCCCGGCGCGTCATCTGCTCGGCGAAGGCCTCCTCGGACCCGGCGATGTTCTCGGCGACGACGACGGAGGAGTCGTTGGCCGAAAGCGTGATCATGCTCTTGATGGCGTCCTCGACCGCGATGGTCGAGCCGGCGCGCAGGCCAAGCTTGGTCGGCGGCTGCGAGGCCGCATAGGACGAGACCTTGAGCTCGGAATCCATGGTGAAGCGGCCGCGCTCCATCTGCTCGAAGAGCATGTAGAGCGTCATGACCTTGGTCAGCGAGGCCGGGATGCGCGCCGCATCCTCGTTCACTGCGTGCAGCGTGCGGCCGGTCTTCGCATCGACCACCATCGCGGCATAAGGGGGGGTATAGCCGCCACCGCCCGCGTGACGGCGCTTGCGCGCCTCGGCAGGAGAGGAAGCGATCGTGGCCGCAACGGCGACGACACCGATCAGACCCGCAACGGTTCGCAGACGCGACCGCCGCAACCCAACGCAACCAGACAACATGAACCCGCCTCGAAAACACAACCGTGGGCCGATCCCGCGCCTGGCTCATCGTGGCGCAGGGGACACAGTTCGAGAGGTTAGGCGGATGCGGTTACGGAGCCGTTAAAACTTGAACGGTTGCCAATGGAACGATCTGCGTTTGGTGCATTGCAGCGTTCTCTTGACATTCATGTTGCAATGCACAATATGCGGTCAGTCCCCGGTGGTGATCACGGTCACACGACCTTGGGGCGACATAACGGGCCGGCTCGGCCCATCACCTAAGGCGGCACCGCAGAGTGCCAGGAGACGACCCATGATCCAGCAGTTCGAGACCATCCAGAAGGCTTCCAAGGACAATGTCGACGCCGCTCTGAAGGCTTTCGGCACCACCTCGAAGAGCGTCCAGGCGATCGCCGTCGAGACCACCGATTATGCCAAGAAGTCCTTCGAGGCTAGCACCGCCACGCTCGAGAAGCTCGCTGGCGTGAAGACCTTCGACAAGGCCCTGGAGATCCAGGCCGACTTCATCAAGACCTCGTTCGAGGGCGCCGTCGCCCAGCTCACCAAGATGGGCGAGCTCTACACCGCTCTCGCCAAGGACGCCTACAAGCCGTTCGAGGGCATCGTCGCGAAGGCCGCTTCGGCCGTCCCGACCGCCCCCAAGGCGTGATTTCGGCCGGCGGCCGAAAGGCTGCCAAGGCTCAGTGAGTTCAGTTGCGTTTGCGAACCCCGGCCGAAAGGCCGGGGTTTTTCGTTGGGCGGAGCATGAGCCTGCGGCACAGGGCGCCATTGAGCTCCGCTTCCGATTGGGGCTTGAAGCTCCAGTGGCTTCAGCTTGTAGACGAGAGGTCCCGCTGCTGCCGTGAGCCGGAGACCGTGTTTTGTCCAGGACAGAGATTGCCGCCTATCTGGTCACGCTGGGCTATGTCGGAGCCTTCCTGTTTCTGTCGCTGAAGCAGGCGCGTGCGAGCGGCCAGCCCGTCTGGATCTTCACGCGCGGCGGCCGATCGCAGCACCTGCCTGCGCTCCTGTTCAAACTCGGCTTTGCCGGAAGCGTGCTCTGGCCGCCTGTTCGCGCTTGGCTGGGCGGTGAGGCGCCGTTCGGCATGCTGTCCGGTGTTCCCGGCCTCATGCTCGTGATTATCGGCGCGGTGCTGGCGCTCTGGGCCCAGCTCCATATGGGGCGGTCCTGGCGCATCGGCGCAGCCGAGGGCGAGGTCGGGGCGATCGTCGATAGCGGTCCCTTCGCATTCTCGCGGAATCCGGCCTTCATCGGTCAGGCGCTGCTTTTCGCCGGCCTGTTCCTTGTCCGGCCGGGTTTGGTCGAGCTGGCGCTCGCGCTCGCGGTGCTCGTCGCAATACCCTTGCAGGTCCGGATCGAGGAAGCCGTGCTGCGCCGCGATCTTGGTGCGCCCTATCTGGCCTATCAGCGCCGGGTGAGCCGCTGGATCGGCCGGTCATGCTGAAGCTCGTGCGCTATGGAGCCTGGACGCTTGTTCTGATCGTCGGCTTCGTCTCCACGTCGATCCTGATGGGCTGGTGGATGTCGGATCGGCCGCGGACGGAGCAGCCGGTTGCGATCGGCGGTCGGTTCTCGCTGATCGACCATACCGGCAAGGCCGTGACCGATGCCGATTTCCGCGGCAGCCCGCTCGCCGTGTTCTTCGGTTTCACCCATTGCCCCGAGGTCTGCCCGACCACGCTCCTAAGGCTGGGCGGCCTGACCCGGCAGCTGGGCACGGAGGCGGCAAGGTTGAAGATCCTGCTGATCACGGTCGACCCGGAGCGCGATACGCCCGCACAGCTCGCGCTCTATCTGCAATCCTTCGACCCGGGCGTGACCGGTCTCACCGGCTCGCAAGCGCAGGTCGATGCGGTGCTCGGAACCTTCAAGGCCTATGCGAAGCAGGTGCCCGTCGACGGCGGCTACACCATGGATCACACGGCCAATGTCTATCTGATGACCGGCGAGGGCGCCTTCCGCACGATGATCGACTACCACGAGGCCGATTCATCGGCGCTGGCGAAGCTGCGGATGCTTCTGCGCTGAGGGCACGCGAAGGATTGCGCGCGGCTGCGCTTACTCGGTGCGGACCGGAAGCCGTCTGGCCTGGAAGCCGGTCTTGGATTGCGCGAAACCCGCCGCCTCGTAAAACGCCAGCGTGGACGGCTTCTTCGAACCCGTCATCAGCATCGCCTTGTAGCATCCGGCGGCCCAGGCGCGATCGGTCGCGGCCTTCAGGATCGCCTTTCCCAGCCCCTTGTTCCGCTGGCCGGCGTCGGTAACGACATTCTCGATCAGCGCATAGGGCGTGCCGCCCCGCGTCAGGTTCGGAATGACGATCACGGTGCAGCTGGCGACAAGCTCGGTGCCGAGGAGACCGATCAGGACGGCGCTGCCTTCAAAAAGCTGGAGCTTGTCCAGGATCTTCGCCGCCTTGTCGTCCGGGCAGCGCTCATCCTCCGGGAGGAGATGGCGATAGAGGTCCTGCAGCGCAGGCAGGTCGGCCTGTTCGGCGGCGCGAATGACGAGTTCGGTCATGCCGACAGGAATAAACGATCCCGTCGCTCATGAAAAACCCCGGCCGGGGGCCGGGGTTCTCAACAAGGCGGGACCGGGTCGAGGGCTCCGGCTTCAGGCCGGGAGGACGACGACCTTCGTCTTCACCGGCGTCTGGTCGTAGAGATCGATCATGTCCTGGCTCAGCAGGCCGACGCAGCCGCTGGTGATCCCGGAGCCGATCGATTCCTCGTCGCTCGATGCGTAGATCGTGTAGAGCGTATAGCGGCCATTCTGGTAGAGATGCAGCGTGCGGGCACCGAGCGGATTGTCGAGGCCGCCCGGCATGCCGCGCGCGTATTTGGCGGCTTCGGGCTGGCGCTTGATCATTTCCGGCGGCGGGGTCCAGGTCGCCCATTCCGACTTCCGCCCGACATAAGCGTCGCCGTTCCAGCGGAAGCCGTCGCGGCCGACATTGGCGCCGTAGCGGGTGGCATTGCCATCGCCCTCGATGCGATAGACATAGTAATTGGCGGGGTCGACGATGATGGTGCCCGGCGCTTCCTTGGTCTCGTAGCGGACGGTGCGGCGCCAGTATTTCCGATCGACCTTGGTGACGTCGGCAGCGGGAATCGCGAATTTCTTGTCGGGCACCGGCCCGTAGACCTGCTGCGCCTCGGCGAGGCTCATGCCGTCGGTCGCAGCGCAGCCGCCGAGCCCCAGCGCGCCGAGGCTGACGGCGGAGCCGACCAGAAACGAGCGGCGGTCGACAAGGCCCGGCCGGCGTTCCAGCGAAGCCATCGCGCCGGCACCGGCATTCCTACCATCGATGATCATGATCCGGGATTTCCCATGTCCTGCTGCCGGGCGAGAGCGGTTGCCGGTGTGCAGTCGTTGAACGTCTTAGCCGGGCGGAGATTGCCGTCTCTCCGTCCGGCTGGCAAGGTTTGTCTCGGCCGCGGGCTGGCTAGCCTGTGGCGAAGAAGGGATATCCGGCTCAAACCGGCAGCACCGTCACCGGGGTGCCGAGCGATACGCGCGCATAGAGATGGGCGATATCCTGGTTGATCATGCGGATGCAGCCGGACGAGACATTCGTGCCGACCGTATAGGGCTCGAATGTGCCGTGGATGCGATAGCCGAGGTCCCGGCCCTCGCCGAAGAGATAGAGGGTACGGGCGCCGAGCGGGCTTTTCGAGCCGCCGCGCACGCCGAGCCCGCGCGGGGTCTGCTCGAGCTGGGCCCTGATCGCGGGATCGCGCGCGATCATCTCCGGCGGCGGGACCCAGTCGGCCCAGTCGCGCTTCATGTTGATCCGGGCCGCGCCCGACCAGCCGAAGCCCTCGCGCCCGACGCCGACGCCGTAGCGCGTCGCGACGCGCGGGGATTCCACGAAATAGAGATGATAACCGGCGGGGTCGACCACGATCGAGCCCGGCTTCTCGTCGCGCGGAAACTCGACCGTCTGCCGGAGATAGCGGGAATCGATCCGCTGGTAGTCGATGGCCAGGATTGGAAAGCGTTCACCGGGGTATTCGGCATAGACCTCGGCATAGTTCGGCCGTGCCAAGGTGCGCGTAACGAGGCCCTGCGGCTTGGGGGCGATCGGGCTGGTGCCGAACTCGGGCAGCGCGACGATGCTGCGCGATCCGCACCCGGCCAGGCCTGCCGCCGCTACGGAGAGGGCAGGAAACGTAAATGATCGGCGCGTCAGCATCGGGTATCTCTCGGGCAGTCCTGAGGAGATACATCCGCTTAGGTGGTTACTGTTGGGTGAACCGGTGGACCGCGGCTTGTTTACGCTCTGGAAAGGCCCGTTCGCGCCGGCGTCAATTCCCATCGCGATTGCGTTCGGTCGATCATCGGCGTGGTGATCCGTCGGCCGATCGCGGCGCTCCCCTGCCGTCGGTGCCGCGACCATGCATGACCGCTTCCTCATTTGAACCGATTGAAAACAGGCGCGGATGGGCGCATCTCTAAGGGCTGAGCGCCGCCGTCGCGGCGCCCGGAGATTTCGGTTCCCGTCATGCTCGACAAGTCCGCGCCGCCCCGAACGCTCAAGCTCAATGCCGCCGACAATGTCGTCGTCGCCGTCGATCCCGTGGATCTCGGCGTAACCGCGGCCGGGGTGGAGGCACTCAAGCGCATCCCGCGCGGGCACAAGATGGCGATCGTGCCGATCGCCAAGGACCAGCCGATCCGCAAGTTCGGCCAGATCATCGGTTTCGCGACGGCCGACATCGTGCCGGGCGACTGGGTGCACGAGCACAATACCGGCTTCCATGCCTTCGACCGCGATTATGCCTTCGCGCAGGAGGCCAAGCGCGAATTCGTTCTGCCGATCGAGCAGCAGGCGACCTTCGAGGGCTTCCGCCGCGCTAACGGCAAGGCCGGCACGCGCAACTATGTGGGAATCCTGACCTCGGTGAACTGCTCGGCCTCGGCCGCGCGCTTCATGGCCGAGGAGGTGAAGCGCTCCGGGCTGCTCGCCGATTATCCCAATGTCGACGGGGTGATCGCGCTGACCCACGGCACCGGCTGCGGCATCGACTACAATGGCGAGAGCTTCGAGGTGCTGAAGCGCACGACCTGGGGCTATGCCTGCAATCCGAACATGGCGGCGGTGCTCGTCGTCGGTCTCGGCTGCGAGGGCTTCCAGATCAGCCGCATGAAGGAAGCCTATGGCGTTACCGAGAGCGACGTCTTCCGCACGCTGACGATCCAGGAGACCGGCGGCACGAAGAAAGCCGTCGCCGCCGGCATCGATGCGCTGAAGATGATGCTGCCGATCGCCAACAAGGCGGTGCGCGAGACCGTGCCGGCTTCCGAACTGATGCTGGCGCTGCAATGCGGCGGCTCGGACGGCTATTCCGGCATCACCGCCAACCCGGCGCTGGGCGTGGCCGTCGACATCCTCGTGGAGCATGGCGGCACGGCGATCCTCTCCGAAACGCCGGAGATCTACGGTGCCGAGCATCTGCTGACGCGCCGCGCCGCCACCCGCGAGGTCGGCGAGAAGCTCGTCGGCATCATCAAGTGGTGGGAGGATTACACCGCCCGCGCCCGGATGGACATGAACAACAATCCCTCACCGGGGAACAAGGCGGGGGGCTTGACCACCATCCTCGAGAAGTCGCTGGGCGCGGCGGCCAAGGGCGGCACCAAGACGCTCTCGGCGGTCTACCATTATGCCGAGCCGGTGAAGGCGAAGGGCTTCGTCTACATGGACACGCCCGGCTACGATCCGGTCGCGGCGACCGGGCAGGTGGCCGGCGGCGCCAATATCCTCGCCTTCACCACCGGGCGCGGCTCGGCCTATGGCTGCAAGCCGACGCCTTCGGTGAAGCTCGCCACCAACACGCCGATCTACGAGCGCATGATCGACGACATGGACATCAATTGTGGCGACGTGCTCGACGGCGTTTCGCTGGAAGCGAAGGGGCGCGAGATCTTCGAGACGCTCCTGAGGATCGCCTCCGGCGAGCGAAGCAAGTCCGAGCAGCTCGGCTATGGCGATGCGGAGTACGTGCCCTGGCAGATCGGCGCCACGATGTAGTTTTTTGGCGGGACGGTTGAACCCGGCGCACCACTGAGGCGACCAAGGATGGCTCCGGCGCTGCCGGGGCCATTCATTTGTCGGCTCGGATCTCCATGAAGACCTTCTTCCTCGTCACCGTCCCGCGCGTCCTGCTCGGGGTTATCTTCCTGATCAGCGCCGTCGACGGCTTCTGGTGGCTCGCCACCGGCGCGAACCTGATCCATCCGCCGACCAGCCCGCGTGGCGTGGTCTTCGAGACGGCCCTGCAGGATTCAGGTTTCATCTGGCCTTTCATCAAGGCTGTGAACCTCACCGGGGCGCTCAGCCTGATCTCGAATGTCGTGCCGGCCTTCGGTCTCGCGCTGATCGCCCCGGTCATGGCAGTGATCGTGCTGTTCCATGCCACGATCAACCCGCAGGGCCTGCCGGTCGCGGTGATCCTCGTCGTGCTGGGCTCGATGCTGGTCTGGGCCTATCGCGACCGCTACGCGGAGATGTTCCGCTGACAATCATCGGTTCGCTCTCGCGTCATGGTCGGGCTTGTCCCGACCATCCATATCTTCCTTCAGCGCGGGCGGCGTTCAAGACGTGGATGCTCGCCATAAGGGCGAGCATGACGTGAGGCCAGCCGCCGGTCAGAGCGAAAAACCGGTCAGCCGCTCGCGCAAACCTTCGATCCTGTCCGCCGCGACATTGGCGATGGCGATGCGCAGGTGGTTCTCCTGTCCGGGGCCGAAATAGGGGCCGGGCAGTGCGAGCACGCCGCAATCCTCGACGAGGCGGCGCGCCACCTCGGCCGCCTTCACGCCCGCGAACGGGTGGGCGACATAGGCGAAATAAGCCCCGGCCGAGAGCACGCGCCAGCCGTTGAGCGGCGCCATCGCCTTGCGGAAGAGATCGGCGCGGGCGTTGATCTCGGCGCGGTTGCGCTCGCGCCAGTCGCGAATGCCGTCGATGCCCCAGGTCACGGCCGCCTGGCCGGCCCGAACCGGGCTGATCTGGACACAGTCGAGCACTTTGCCGATCTGGGCGAGCGCCGGCTCCCCGGCCGTGATCGCGCCGAGGCGCCAGCCCGGAATCGCATAGGCCTTCGAGAAGCTGTAGAGGCCGATCACCGAATCCTGCCAGCTTGTTGTCGCGAAGACTTCATGCGGCCTCGCAGCATCGGCAGGCAGAAAATCGCGATAGGTCTCGTCCAGCACCAGCCAGATGCCGCGCCTCGCGCAGAGCGCGGCGAAGGCGGCGACCGTCTGCGGCGGATAGACCGCGCCAGTCGGGTTGTTGGGCGTGACGAGCACGATGGCGCGGGTGCGCTCGTCGATCAGCGCCTCGGCGGTCGCGGCATCCGGCACGAAACCGGCTTCCGGCGCGCAGGGCAGCGGGCGCGCCTCGACGCCGAGCATGGTCAGCGTCATCTCGTGGTTGAAATACCAGGGCGTCGGCAGCAGCACGTTGTCGCCGGCGCGTGCCAGCGCCATCATCGTGACGACATAGGCCTGGTTGCAGCCCGACGTGATCGCGACCTCGGCCGGCTTGAAGGCCGTGCCGTAGATGCGGGAGATCTCGGCGGCATAGGTCTCGCGCAAGGCCGCGTCGCCGGTGATGCCGCCATAGCGCGTGCTGCCGGGCTCGGCCGCGGCAGCAGCAAGCTTATCGAGCAGGGCCGCCGGGGGCGGGGCGCCGGGGACGGCCTGCGAGAGGTCGATCAGCGGGCCGCGGGCGCCGCCATAGGCGCGGGCCCAGCCCTGCGCCTCCGGGATCGGCGGCGTGCCGGTATCGATGAGATCGGGATTCAGGGGGGCGCTGGCGGTTGTCGGCATGGTGTCTCTGATGTGCGGCGTGCGGAGGTTTCCGTCAATCGCCTTGGAAGCGCAGCAAACCCGCGCCATATCTGGAGGACTTCCAATCCAGCGATGGGACGGGCGGATGCAGGACGAGACCGAGGATGCCATCGCGGCGCTGCAGGAACTGCTCGACCGGGCGGACAGCATCGTCAGTTTCACCGGTGCCGGCATCTCGACGGAATCGGGCGTGCCGGATTTCCGTACGCCCGGCTCGCCCTGGATGGTCAACAAGCCGATTCCCTACGACGCCTTCGTCGAGAGTCGCGAGGTCCGCATCGAGGCCTGGCGCCGCAAGTTCACGATGGACGACCATTATCGCGGCGCGGCGCCGAATAGCGGCCATCGGGCGCTGGCTCGACTGGTGGCGGAGGGGCGCTCGCCGGCCATCGTCACGCAGAACATCGACGGGCTGCATCAGGCCTCCGGCGTGCCCGCGGACAAGGTGATCGAGCTGCATGGCAACGGCACCTATGCGACCTGCCTGACCTGCGGCTGGCGACATGAGCTGGCGGCGATCCGGCCGGCCTTCGAGGCGACCGGCGAGCCGCCAGCGTGCATGATCTGCGCCGGCCCGGTGAAATCCGCGACGATCTCCTTCGGCCAGGCGATGCCGCAGGAGGCGATGAAGCGGGCGCAAATGCTGGCGCTGGAATGCGATCTCTTCCTCGTCGTCGGCTCGTCGCTGGTGGTCTATCCGGCGGCGACGCTGCCGGTGATCGCCAAGCGGCAGCGCGCCACGCTTGTGATCCTCAACCGCGAGCCGACCGAGCTCGATCCGATCGCCGATCTCGTCATCCGTGCCGAGAGCGGCGCGGTTCTGGGCGCCTTGCCGCATTAATCGCGCGAGGCCAGCGCCAGCCTGATCGCAAGGCCGCCGAACACCGCGCCCATCAAGCGTTGCGGGAGGCGGGCGAGGGCCGGCCGGTTCGCCAGTGCCTGACCAATGCGGCTCGCGGCGAGGATGACGATGCCGTTCATCAGCAGGCCCATGACATTCAGGATCGTCGCGAGGACGATGACCTGAAGCGCGATCGAGCCCAGTTCCGGCTTCAGGAACTGCGGCAGCAGCGCCAGCATGAACAGCGCCATCTTCGGGTTCAGCAGGTTGGTCCAGAGCCCTTGCAGGAAGATGCGACGCAAGGGGACGGCGGCGACGCGCCCCGGCGCGAAGAGCGGCGTCTGCGTGCGCAAGGTCGTCCAGGCGAGGTAGGCGAGATAGGCCGCGCCGGCCCAGCGCAGCACGTCATAGGCCGTCGGCACGAGGAGGAAGAGCTGGGACAGGCCGAAAGCGGCGGCAAAGGCCTGGAGATAGCTGCCGATCGCGATGCCGGCATAGGTGAGGAGGCCCGCCCTCCGCCCCTGGCTCAGGCTGCGCGAGGCGATCAGCAGCATGTCGGGACCGGGCGTCGCCGTGAGGACCGCCGCCGCGGCGGTGAAGAGCGCGAGCGTGGACAGGTCGAGCATGTGCGAATCCCGCTGAGGAGGAGCTTCGGCACACTGCCACAAGCAACGCTGCGGCCGTAGCGCGCCTGTCGACGGGCCGGTCTGCCCGGCCATTGGATCGGCTGGATGATGTGGACGGTTTTTTGGGGGCTGTATCCTGAATCGGCAGCAATGGTATCGTGACGATGCGAATCAAGCGTTGCGCGTGGGGGTGAGCGGGACATGTCCGACGAATTCGGTGAGAGCGGGCGGCCACCGATGGGTCCCATCCAGTCACTCAATCGAGTCATGCGACTCGATGGACCGAGCGATCACGCATCGGAAGTACCGGTCGAGGTCACCGGCTACGTCAAGTGGTTCGATGTTTCCAAGGGTTATGGCTTCGTCGTCCCGGAAGCGGGCGGTGCCGACGTGCTGCTGCACGTCACGATCCTGAAGCGCGATGGATTCAACACGATAGCCGAAGGGGCTCGCATCGTGCTCGAGGCGGTCGAGAAGGCGCGGGGCCGCCAGGCGGTGCGCGTGCTCTCGATCGACACGACGTCCGGCCGCCATCCGTCGGAGATGCCGATGGCGCGCACCAATGTCGCGGTGTCGCCGACCAGCGGGCTCGAGCGCATGGTGGTGAAGTGGTTCAACCGCCTGCGCGGCTTCGGCTTCGTCTCGAAGGGCGAGGGCGCTCCCGACATCTTCGTGCATATGGAGACGCTGCGCCGCTACGGGCTGGTCGAGCTGGTGCCGGGGCAGACGGTTCTGGTGCGCTATGGACCGGGACCGAAGGGGCTGATGGCCGCCGAGATTCATCTGGAGCAGGACGTGGCCGCAACCGCGGCGCACTAAAACGCGACAGAGAGCGAGGCGGCGGGCAATCTCTTGGCCCTGCCTCGGCGATTTCCTTCCTGCCCATTTTTTGTTCGCGATAGGCCGGTGTCCCGGCGATCGGCTTTACGGTTCATCAATCCGCGAGGCTTTGAGATGATGGCTTCTTCGGAGGCCGCGTCATCGTTCTTCTGCTCAGTGATCACGACGAGCGCCGTCAGGCGCTACAGCGGATGCTCTCGGTATGGGGTCCGTGCACGGCGCTGTCGCCCGATGCCAGCGGCGGTGTCGCGCATGCGGGCGCGCGCCTTCTCGTCGTCGATCTCGATCTCTCCGAACGCTTGAGCGTCGAGGCGGCGCGTGCCGCGCTCGCGCCATATCGGCATTCCGGCTCGCATTGCATCTTCCTGCTCCGCGACATGTCGAGCCGCAGCCAGATCCAGGCCAATGCGCTCGGCGCGACGGATATCCTGCCGGCCGAGGTCTCGACAGCCGTGCTGCTCGACAGGGTCGGGTTGCTGCTGGCTCCGCCGGGCCAGTCCGATGCTGCGGCGGCGCTCGGGCAGCGCTTCGTGGCGGCCTCTGCGGGGCTCTCCGACCTGATGGGAGCTGCCCAGGCCGGTGCCGGATTGCCGATGCAGGCGATCGAGGACAGCGTCACCGCGCTCAATCGCGCCGCCGATGGCGGAGATCTCAACGCCTGGCTCGACATGGTGTGGCGGCACGACGATGCCACCTACCAGCATTGCCTGCTCGTTTCCGGGCTGGCTGCGGCCTTTGCCCATCGGCTCGGCTTCCGCGAGGCCGACCGGCGGCTGATTGTCGAGGCGGCCGTCCTGCACGATATCGGCAAGGCCCGGATTCCCATCGACATCCTGCGCAAGCCCGCGCGCCTCTCGGCGGAGGAGCGCGAGGTCATGCGCGAGCATCCCAGGATCGGCCACGACATGCTGGTCGCGCAAGGGGGATTCGCGCCGATGGTCCTCACCGCGGTGCTCTCGCATCACGAATATCTCGACGGCTCGGGCTATCCGCACGGCCTCAACGGCGGGGACATCCCCGATCCCGTCCGGATCATCACCATCTGCGACGTCTACGCCGCCCTGATCGAGCGGCGCAGCTACAAGCCGCCGATGCCGCCGGGCGATGCCTATGCGGTGCTCGTCGCCATGGGTGGGAAGCTCGATCGCGATCTCGTCAGGGTCTTCGGGGAGGTCGTGCTCGATGCCGCGATCGTCCGGCTCGGCCAGTATGGCAAGCCCATCCTGCATCGTGCGGCCGAGGATGCCGCCTGAGCCCGAACGCTGCGCTCAGGCAGCGCATGTTTGCCGGTTCGCTTGAGATTTAGATTGCGAACGAGGTCCCGCAGCCGCAGGAACTGGTCGCGTTCGGGTTGGTGATGCGGAAGGACTGGCCGATTAGGTCGTCGACGAAATCGATCGTGCAGCCTTCGAGCAGGTCGAGCGAGGTCTCGTCGATCAGCACCTTGGCGCCGTCGCGCTCGATCAGGAGATCGTCCGGAGCTTTTTCCTGATCGATGTCGAAGATGTACTGGAAGCCGGAGCAGCCGCCACCGGCAACGCTGACACGCAGCATCGCGCCCGGCGCTTCGCTCGCCATCACCGAGAGAATGCGTTTCGCGGCATTTGCGGTCACCGCGATGCCGCGTGGATTGACCGCAAGATCGGTCGACATGGGCAGATGCTCCTTGCACCCTGGTTGCCCGGAAAGGTAATGGCCCGGCAGCGGCTCTACAAGCATGGGTCCGCAATGAGGCTGCCATGCCCTATCCACAGAGCACGATTCCGCCGGCCGGGCTGGAGCCCGGAGAGCGCTGGCGCGCGCCCTATGCCTGCCGCTCGACGACGAGCCGCGGCCGGCTGGTGGCGGAGCCGGCCTCGGCGACGCGCGGCGAATTCCAGCGCGACCGCGACCGCATCATCCATTCGACCGCCTTCCGGCGGCTGAAGCACAAGACGCAGGTTTTCGTCTCGCATGAGGGCGACCACTATCGAACCCGCCTGACCCATACGATCGAGGTGGCGCAGATCGCCCGCGCCCTGGCGCGCGCGCTCGGTCTCGACGAGGATCTCGCCGAGGCGCTGGCGCTGGCGCATGATCTCGGCCACACGCCTTTCGGCCATACCGGCGAGGACGCGCTGGAGGAGTGCATGGCCGTGTTCGGCGGCTTCGACCACAACGCCCAGACGCTCAGGATCGTGACGCGGCTGGAGCGGCGCTATGCCGATTTCGACGGGCTCAACCTGAGCTGGGAGACGCTTGAAGGGCTGGTCAAGCATAACGGCCCGCTGCTCGACCATCAGGGCAGGCCGACGGCGCGCTATGCCGAGCGCGGTATCCCCGTCGCCATCGTCGAGTATCAGCAGCGTCAGGACCTCTGGCTCGACAGCTATGCCTCGGCGGAGGCGCAAGCCGCGGCGCTGGCCGATGACATCGCCTATAACGCCCATGACATCGATGACGGCTTGCGCGCCGGGCTGTTCGGCCATGCCGAGCTCCGGGCCGTGCCGTTCCTCGCCGAACTGCTCGATGAGATCGAGCGGCTGCACCCCGGGCTGGAGCGGGCACGCGCCACTAACGAACTGGTGCGACGGGTGATCACGCGTTTCGTCGAGGACGTGATCGTGGAATCGCAGCGGCGGCTTGCAGCGCTGGCGCCTGTTGATGCCGATGCGATCCGGCGGGCGGACGCGCCGGTCGTCGCCTTCTCGGCGGCGATCGAGGCGGCCGATCGCGACATCAAGGGCTTCCTCTATCCGAACATGTACCGTCATCCGCGCATCGCGCCGATCCGGGCCGATGCGGCGCAGGTGGTGCGCGAGCTGTTCCAGCGCTTCAGCGCCGATCCGGCGGCGATGCCGGAGGAGTGGGCAGCGGGTTGCGATCCGCTCGACGAACACCGCCGCGCCCGGCGAATCGCGGACTATATTGCCGGGATGACGGACTGGTACGCGCTCGACGAGCACCGCCGCCTGTTTGACGCCACCCCCTCGCTGCGATAGGGCCGGGCGGCTTTCCATCCGCAACCGTGGCCGCAATGAACCTGTTCGAGATCTATTCCGCCCGACTTCACGCCGCGCTCTCAGGCCTCGCCGAGCGAGGCGCGCTTCCGGCCGGCCTCAATCTCGCGCGCGTCGTGGTCGAGCCGACCAAGGACCCGGCGCATGGCGATCTCGCCACCAATGCCGCGATGGTCCTGGCCAAGGATGCCGGCACCAACCCGCGCGCCTTGGCGACCCTCCTGATCGAGGAATTGTCGAAGGACCCGGAGATCACCAAGGCGGAAATCGCCGGCCCGGGCTTCATCAACCTGACGCTGCAGCCGTCGATCTTCACGGCGGTGCTGAAGGCTGCGATCGAGGCCGGGCTGGACTATGGGCGCGGCGCACCGAAGCCCGAGCCCCGGGTCAATGTCGAATATGTCTCGGCCAATCCGACCGGACCGATGCATGTCGGCCATGGCCGTGGCGCCGTGTTCGGTGATGCGCTGGCGAGCCTGCTCGCCTTCGCCGGCCATGACGTCACCCGCGAATACTACATCAACGATGCCGGCGCGCAGGTCGATGTGCTCGCCCGTTCCGCCTTCCTGCGCTACCGCGAGGCACTGGGCGAGGATATCGGCGCGATCCCCGAGGGGCTCTATCCCGGCGACTATCTGGTTTCGGTCGGCAAGGCGCTCGCCGAGCAATACGGGCCGGCTTTGCGCGACAAGGCCGAGTGGGACTGGCTGCCGCTCGTCCGGCAGGCGGCGATCGACGGCATGATGGCGATGATCCGCGACGATCTCGCCGCGCTCGGCGTCGTCCACGATCTCTTCTTCTCGGAGCGCTCGCTGCAGGGTCGGGACGGCGATACCAATGCCGTGCACCAGACGATCGAGGACCTGCGTTCGCGCGACCTCGTCTATGAGGGTCGCCTGCCGCCGCCGAAGGGGCAGAAGGACGAGGACTGGGAGGACCGGGAGCAGACCCTGTTCCGGGCCACCAAGTTCGGTGACGACGTCGACCGGCCGCTGCTGAAATCGGATGGCAGCTACACCTATTTCGCCAACGACATCGCCTATCACCGCTCCAAGTTCGTGCGCGGCTTCCCCGAGATGATCGACGTTTGGGGCGCCGACCATGGCGGCTATGTCAAGCGCATGCAGGCGGCGGTGAAGGCCGTGACGGGCGGGCAGGGCTCGCTCGACGTCAAGCTGTGCCAGCTCGTTCGCCTGCTGCGCAATGGCGAGCAGGTGCGCATGTCCAAGCGCTCCGGCGATTTCGTCACGCTGCGCGAGGTCATCGACGAGGTCGGCCGCGATGCGGTGCGCTTCATGATGATCTTCCGCAAGAATGACGCGACGCTGGATTTCGACCTCGGCAAGGTCGTCGAGCAGTCGAAGGACAATCCGGTCTTCTACGTCCAGTACGCGCATGCGCGCTGCGCCTCGATCTTCCGGCAGGCGCGCGAGGCGTTTCCGGATCTCGATCTGTCGACGGCGTCGCTGGCCGGCGCCGATCTCTCGATCCTGACCGACGAGGCCGAGGTCGGCATCGTCAAGATGCTCGCGTCCTACCCGCGAATCATCGAGGGCGCCGCGGCGGCGCATGAGCCGCATCGCGTGGCATTCTTCGTCCATGATCTGGCGAGCGCGTTCCATTCGCTCTGGAATAAGGGCAAAGACTCGCCGCAATTACGGTTCGTTAATCAAACTGATCGAAAGTCGACCTTGGCGAGATTGGCGTTTGTGCATGCGGTGCGCAGCGTTCTTGCTTCCGGTCTGGCTGTCGCCGGAGTTGCGGCGCCGGAAGAGATGCGCTGACGGAAAAGGTTTTCCGGCGGCGCGCACAAGGTCAGGTTGACCGCACAGAGTTCCCGGTTCTTCCATAGGGGGAAGCGGCTTGTGCTGGAATGGATCGTACCATGAGTGAGCCAGCTAGGAACCGTTTCGCGCTCGATCTCGAAGATCTCGAGCGCCAGCTGCGCGGGGCAGGGCAGGCGCCCCGCCCGGGGCAGCAGGCCGACCCGCTTGCGGAATTGACCCGCATCGTCGGGCAGGACGATCCGCTCAAGGATATTTTCGCCGAGAGGCGCCAGCCGCCGCGGCCCGTGGCACGCCAGGAGCCGAGCTTCGAGGTCGTGCCGCAGCAGCCGGCGCCGGCCGTTCCCGAAGTGAGCGCGCCGCCGGCCGAGATGCGCGGGGCCCTCGACGAGTTCGAGGCGCTGCTGCGCCGGACCGAGCCGCGGCGGGCGGAGGCGCCAGCGCCGGTGCCGGTGCAGCCTGCTCCCGAGCTTGACTATCAGCCCGATTTCGACCTGCCGGAGCCGATGTCCTATTCCCGTCCGGCGGCGATCCAGGGGGCGGCCCCGCCGCGCGATCTCGACGAGGGTGCGCAGTACCGCCCGGCGCCGGCTGCCTATGTTCAGGAAGAGCCGGCCTATGACTATGGCCATGCCCAGCAGGGCGTTCCGGCCCCCGAATATGGCGAAGACGACCTGCCTGATCTGGAGCCGCGACGTTCGCGCAAGGGTCTCTGGGCTGCGGCTGCGGTCATTGCCATCGGTCTCGTCGGTGTCGGCGCTGCCTTCACCCTGCGGGGCGGTTCCGCATCCAAGGATGGCCAGCCGCCGGTGATCACGGCCGATTCCGGGCCGGTCAAGGTCGAGCCGGTCAATCCGGGCGGCGCCGAGATCCCGAACCAGAACAAGCAGATCTACGAGCGCAGCCCCGATGCCCCGCCTGCGCAGAGCAAGGTCGTGAACAACGAGGAGCAGCCGGTCGACGTCCAGCAGGCCGCCCGCTCGATGCCGCCGCGCGTGGTCATGCCGGGTCCGATCGCCAGTGCGGGCAACGCGCTTGCAGCAGCCCCCACCACGCCCGAGCGCAGCATCCTCCCGGCGGAGCCGGCGCTGACCGCGATGCCGCCGGTGCCGGGCCTCGGCGAGCCGCGCAAGGTCCGTACCGTCTCGATCCGTCCCGACGGCACGCCGGCACAGGCGCCTGTCGCCGTCGATATCAACCAGCCGATCGCCACCGGCTCCGCGCCGAGCCGTTCGCTCGCAGGCCAGGCGACGAATCCGGTGCCGCAGCGTCAGGTTCCGGCCGTTGCCGCCGCGCCGAAGGCCCAGGAGCGCGCCACGACGCCGCCGGCCGCGACGACGCCGGCCGCGCCGACCCGCCTCGCCAGCGCCGCGCCGGCTCCCGCAGCCGCACCGCCGGCTCCGGCAACCGCTGCTGTCCGCGCCGGCACCGGCGATTTCGTGGTGCAGCTCGGCGCTCCCGGCAGCGATGCCGAGGCCCGCGCCACCTTCGCGGCGCTCCAGCGCAAATATCCGCAGCAGCTCGGCGGCCAGGCACCGATCATCCGCAAGACGGAGCTCGCCGGTGGCAAGACCGTGTTCCGCCTGCGCGTCGGACCGTATTCCCGCGAGGATGCAGCCTCGATGTGCTCGGGGCTCCAGGCCGCCGGCGGGCAGTGCTTCATTGCCAAAAACTGATCCGGACGATCAGCGACAAACCATGACGGCGGCGCCCATCGGGCGCCGCCGTTCTCATGTGAATCAGACGCATGACAGGGTGTGTTGCCACGCTTGTTTCATGCGTTCGGCCATGCGAGTAGCCTCCCCAACAACGCGTCGCCTTGCCCGAGCGGGCAAGCCGTCCGAACGCTGGAGGTAACCCATGGATCGCCGTAAATTCGTCAAGGCCGCTGCCGCCGGTGCGGCCGGTAGCGCTGCCATCGCGGCGCCGGCCGTCGCCCAGTCGCAGCCCAAGATCAACTGGCGCCTGACCTCCAGCTATCCGAAGAGCCTCGACACGCTGTTCGGCATCTCGACCCATGTCGCCAAGCGCGTCGCCGAGATGACCGACAACAATTTCCAGATCCAGGTCTTCGCGCCGGGCGAGATCGTGCCGGCGCTGCAGGCGCTCGACGCCGTGCAGAACGGCACCGTCGAGTGCAGCCACACGCTGGCGAGCTTCTATATCGGCAAGGACCCGGCCTTCGCCTTCGAGACCTCGCTGCCTTTCGGCTTCAATGCCCGCCAGCAGAATGCCTGGCTCTATCAGGGCGGCGGTCTCGAGCTCTGCCGCGCCTTCATGAAGGGCTACAACGTCCACACCATCCCGTCGGGCAATACCGGCGCGCAGATGGGCGGCTGGTTCCGTAAGGAGATCAAGTCGCTGGAGGACCTGAAGGGCCTGAAGTTCCGCATTGCCGGCCTCGGCGGGCGCATCATGGCGCGCCTCGGCGTCGTGCCGCAGACCATCGGCGGCGGCGACATCTATCCGGCGCTGGAGCGCGGCACGCTCGACGCGGTTGAGTTCTCCGGCCCCTATGACGACGAGAAGCTCGGCTTCGTGAAGGTCGCCAAATACTACTACTATCCCGGCTTCTGGGAGGGGAACGCCAATGTCAGCTTCCTTGCCAACCAGGACAAGTGGAACGAGCTGCCGGCCTCCTACAAGGCGATCGTCGAGACAGCCTGCGCCGAGGCCAACATGAACTGCCTGGCCAAATACGACCACAACAACCCCGACGCGCTGATTCGCCTCGCCGGCACTGGCGCGGAGCTGCGGCCCTTCCCGCAGGAGGTGATGACGGCGGCGTTCAAGGAGGCTTTCGCGATGTATGGCGAGCTCGCCGCGAGCAACGCCAACTTCAAGACCTTCTACGATTCCTTCCTGCCGTACTGGAAGAAGGAGCAGCTCTGGTTCCGCATCGCCGAGCTGCCCTTCGACGCGTTCAACGCGCAGGCCTATCAGCAGGTGAAGTAACAATTAGGGCGGGCGCGGATCATTCCTGACCGTGCCCGCGCTGCTTTCTGTGTTCTCGCATCGGCATTGCCCGAAAACCGCATTTGCCTTTTCCGGCCGATGCCGTAACCCGATGTCATGACATCGCGCGCCTTCATCGCCGGCTGCCTCGGCACGAGCCTCACCGCGGACGAGCGGGCCTTCTTCCGCGACGCCCGGCCCTGGGGCTTCATCGTCTTCAAGCGCAACACGCAGTCGCCCGAGCAGGTCGCGACGCTGACCGCCGAGATGCGCGAGACCGTCGGCTGGCACGCGCCGATCCTGATCGATCAGGAGGGCGGGCGCGTCCAGCGCATGGGGCCGCCGAACTGGCCGAAATACCAGTCGGCCCGCGCCTTCCTTGCCATCAACGATCCGATCCGCCAGCGCGAGATCGTCCGGCTCTCAGCCCGCCTGATGGCGCATGACCTTAGACAAGTCGGCATAGATGTCGACTGCCTGCCGGTGCTCGACGTTCCTGTCGCGGGCAGCCATGACGTGATCGGCGACCGCGCCTATGCCCATGATCCCGATCAGGTCGCGCGGCTCGGCCGGGCGGCGGCCGAGGGGTTGATCGCCGGCGGCGTGCTGCCGGTCGTCAAGCACATGCCCGGCCATGGCCGGGCGCGCGCCGACAGCCATCATGACCTGCCGATCGTCGATGCCTCTCTGGAGGAGCTTCGGGCGCATGATTTCCGGCCGTTCCGGCATCTCGCCGACATGCCGCTGGCGATGACCGCGCATCTCGTCTTCACGGCGCTCGACGCCAAGAACCCGGCGACGATCTCGCGGAAGATCGTGCGCGAGATCATGCGCGGCGAGCTCGGTTTCGACGGGCTGATCATGACCGACGACATCTCGATGAAGGCGCTCTCCGGCTCGTTCGAAGCCAAGTCGCGCGCCGCGATCCGCGCCGGTGTCGACGTCATCCTGCATTGCCACGGCATCATGGACGAGATGATCGCCGTCGCCGGGGCCGTGCCGGAGATGACGGGCGCCCGCGCCCGCCGGGCCAACGCTGCGCTGGGGCGTATCCGGCACGAGCCGGAACCAGTCGATCTGGAGGCCGCGCGGGCTGAAGTGGCGGCTGCGCTTGCCTTGAGCGCCTGAACGACTGAATCTACCCTAGGGCATGTAATTTTCCCAAGCGCGGTCATCCCGGACGGAGCGAAGCGAAGATCCGGGATCCATGCCTGAGCCTGGCCGATAGAGGTTCCGGCATGGATCCCGGGTCTCCCTTCGGTCGCCCGGGATGACGGCGCGTACGGGATGTAGGGGCTAAGGCTCATGACGGCCGAATTGCCATTCGAGGAAGACCGCGCCGGGCGCGCGGGCGAGCCTTCGCTCGTCGTCGATGTCGACGGCTATGAAGGTCCGCTCGACCTGCTGCTCGATCTCGCGCGCCGGCAGAAGGTCGATCTGCACCGCATCTCGATCCTGGCGCTGGCCGAGCAATACCTCACCTTCGTCGAGGAGGCGCGGGCGCTGCGGCTGGAGCTCGCGGCCGATTACCTCGTGATGGCGGCCTGGCTCGCCTATCTCAAGTCGCGCCTGCTGCTGCCGGAACCGCCCAGGGGCGAGGAGCCGAGCGCCGCCGATCTCGCGACGGCACTCGCCTTGCGCCTGCGCCGGCTGGAGGCGATCCGCGCCGCCGCCAACAAGCTCTCCGCCCGCGAGCGGCTGGGGCAGGACGTGTTCGCGCGTGGCGCGCCGGAGGAGATCGTGGCAGGTGCACGGCCGGTCTGGGAGGCCGAACTCTACGATCTGCTCTCGGCCTATGCCCAGCAGCGGCAGAAGCGGGTGCAGGGCCATATCTCGGTCGGCCACCGCGCCGTCTGGTCGCTGGTGGAAGCGCGCGAGGCGCTGCAACGTCTGGTCGGCGCGGCCGGCGACTGGACCGAGCTCGACGATTATCTCATGCATTACATGGCCTCGCACGGCCTGCAGGCACGGGAGATGCGGGCGACCGTCCGGGCCTCGGCTCTTTCGGCGATGCTGGAAATGGTGAGGGAAGGGGTGCTTGACCTCAGGCAGGACGAGGCCTTCGCGCCGATCCAGGTGCGCCGCCGGTCGGCCCGGCCTGAAGGTCTGCCCTTCGCCGCCAAGGATGCCTCATGAGCGGCATGGCGGCCGAACCGGAGGATGCCGAGGCCGATGGCGGGGCGGAGGCCTTTTCGCTGGCGCTGCGCGTCGTCGAGGCGCTGCTGTTCGCTTCGGCCGCACCGTTGACCGCCGAGGCGCTCGGCCGTGCCATTCCCGCCGGCATCGCGGTCGAGCAGGTGCTGGCGCGGCTCGTCGAGAGCTATGCGACACGCGGGGTCAATCTGAGTCAGGTCGCCGGCGGCTGGGCTTTCCGAACGGCGCCTGATCTCGGCTACCTGCTCGCGGCCGAGGCCGAGCCGCCACGCCGGCTGTCGCGGGCCGCGCTCGAAGTGCTCTCGATCATCGCCTATCACCAGCCGGTGACGCGGGCCGAGATCGAGGAGATCCGCGGCGTCGCCACCGCCAAGGGCACGCTCGACATCCTGCTGGAGGCGGGCTGGGTGCGCCTGCGCGGGCGGCGGCGCTCGCCGGGGCGGCCGATCACCTATGGCACGACGCCGGGCTTCCTCGATCATTTCGGGCTGGATTGCATCGACGACCTGCCGGGGCTGGAGGAGTTGAAGGGCACAGGCTTCATCGAAGGGCGCCTGACGCGCGACCTCGCGGTGCCGGTTCCCGACGACGATCCGTCCTTGCGTGACGACGAGGACCCGCTCGGCGACCTGTTCAGCCCGCTTGACGACGGCGAGGGCGGATCGCAGGGGTGAATGGTGGGTATTCGGTGATCTTGCCGTTTCCTCCGCGCGTCATCCCGGACAAGCCGCGTAGCGGCGCCGATCCGGGATCCATGCCGGAACGCATCCGACGAAGGCTCAGGCATGGATCCCGGGTCTCCCTTCGGTCGACCGGGATGACGGCGCAATTTGGATAGGTGGAGCAGGGACTTGGCGCAGAGCGAGACCAAATCAGGATGGCTCGGCTGGGGCCGGCGCGGCACGGCCGGCGCGGCGATCCCGATGGCGCTCGGCTTCGAGAACGTGACGCAGCGCTTCGGGGCGGTGACGGCGTTGTCGGACGTCTCGCTTTCCGTCAAACCGGGCGAGATCGTCGCGCTTCTCGGCCAATCCGGCTGCGGCAAGACGACGCTGCTCAGGCTCGCAGCCGGGGTCGAAAGGCCCAGCGCAGGCCGCGTCCTGCTGGAAGGGCGCGACGTCTCGTCGGCCGATCGCTTCGTCGAGCCCGAGCATCGCGGCATCGGCTTCGTCTTCCAGGACTATGCGTTGTTCCCGCATCTCAGCGTGCGCGACAATGTCCGCTTCGGCCTGCGCGGCCAGGCGCCGGCGGCAGCCGATGCCACGGCCTTGCGGGCGCTGGGCCGGGTCGGGCTCGCGGAACTCGCCGATTCCTATCCGCATATGCTCTCGGGCGGCGAGCAGCAGCGCGTGGCGCTGGCCCGCGCGATCGCGCCGCGGCCGGGCGTGCTGCTGATGGACGAGCCCTTCTCCAATCTCGACCGGCGCCTGCGCGACGTGGTGCGCGACGAGACCGCGGCCTTGCTGGAAGAGACCGGCGCGACCTCGATCATCGTCACGCACGACCCCGAGGATGCGATGCGCATCGCCGACCGGATCGTGTTGATGCGGGCCGGGCGGATCGTCCAGATCGGCACGGGCGAGGAACTCTACCGACAGCCCGGCAGCCTCTTTGCCGCCCGATTTTTCTGCGATCTGACCGAGGTCGAAGGCGTGGTTTCGGGCGGAGCCGTCGAGACCCCGTTCGGCCGCTTCGCGGCGCCGGGAATCGCCGAAGGAGCGGTGGCGATCGCCTGCATCCGGCCGCATCGCGTCCGGATCGTGCCGAAGGGCTATTACCTGCGCGGGCGATTGATCGGCCGGCGCTTCCTGGGGGAGGCCGACCATCTGCAGGTGACGGTGGACGGCTTCGATCGGGTTCTGTCCGTGCGGGCGCCGCTCTCGGACGAGATCGCGGTGGGCGACGAGATCGGGGTCGAGATTCCCTCGGACGAAGTCCTTGTGTTTCCGGCTGCGGATCAATAGGTTCCGCCGCCGAACAATCGACCGGACAAGGACTTGGTTGGGGCCTGTCCCCGGTCGACGCAATTTCGGAGGAGTTTCGCCATGGGTGGCGTGAGCATTTGGCACTGGATCGTCGTCGGCGTCATCGTGATGCTGCTGTTCGGGCGCGGCAAGGTTTCCGAGCTGATGGGCGATGTCGCCAAGGGCATCAAATCGTTCAAGAAGGGCATGGCCGAGGATGACGAGGCGGCGGCGCCGACCGCCACCACCGTCGACCCCAAGGTGATCGACCAGACGAAGGCCGACAACGCCGCCGCCCAGGCCCAGGCCAAGGCCGAGCACAAGGCCTGATGCCGCTGCGCCCTTCCGGGGCGCAGGCTTGAGAGGACGAGCCGTCGATGTTCGACATCGCCTGGAGCGAAATGGTGCTGATCGGCGCGGTGGCGCTGGTCGTCATCGGCCCGAAGGACCTGCCCAAGGCCCTGCGCACGGTCGGCCAGACGGTCGCCCGCGTGCGGCGCATGGCCTCGGAGTTTCAGGGGCAGTTCAACGAGGCGATGCGCGAGGCCGAACTCGCCGACCTGAAGAAGCAGGTCGAGGATGTCGGCGGATCGGTGTCGAATTCGCTGAATACCGATTTCAAGCCGATCGACTCGATCAAGGATTTCGAGGCTTCCAAGACGGAAACCCCGAAGCCTGACGAAGCCGCGCTGAAGGAAGCGGAGGCCAAGCTTGCCGCGCTGCCGCAGCCCGAGCCGCTGCCGCCTGTGCAGATCGAGACGCCGAAGCCCGCCGACAAGCCGAAGCGGGAGCGCAAGACCGCGGCCGAGCCGGCTGCGCCGATCGTCGAGGCGCCGGTCGCTCCGGTTGCCCTGGCCGATCCTGTCCCGGAAAAGCCTGCCCGTAAGCGCAGCGCCAAGGCTGCCGAGGCGCCGGTCGCCGTCGAAGCACCGGTTGTAACCGCGCCGGCCAAGGCTCCGAAAGCGGCCGCCGCGCGCAAGCCGAAGGCCGTGGTTGCCGCCGCTGCTCCGATTGAGCCCGCCAAGCCTGCCGCCCGCAAGCGCAAGACCGCCAAGGGCGAGGAGAATTCCGCATGAGCGTCGCCAATCCGCGCGACGGCGACGACGAGATCGAGGCCTCGCGCGCGCCGCTCATCGAGCATCTCGTCGAATTGCGTTCGCGCCTGATCAAGTCGCTGATCGCATTCCTGATCATGTTCTTCGTCTGCTTCGGTTTTTCGACGCAGATCTACAATATCCTGGTGCTGCCCTATGTCTGGGCCGCCGGAAGCGCGGCCAATGCTCAGCTGATCTATACCGGCCCGCTCGAGCTGCTCTTCACCCATATCAAGGTCGCGGCTTTCGGCGCCGGTTTCTTCGCCTTCCCGGTGATCGCGACGCAGATCTACAAGTTCGTCGCACCCGGCCTGTACAAGAACGAGAAGGCGGCGTTTGCGCCTTATCTCGTGGCGACGCCGCTGTTCTTCACGCTCGGCGCCATGCTGGTCTTCTTCTTCGCCATGCCGGTGCTGATGAAGTTCTCGCTCGGCATGCAGCAGGCCGCGACCGAGACGCAGGCTGGCATCGCGCTGCTGCCCAAGGTCAGCGAATATCTCTCGCTGATCATGACGCTGATCTTCGCCTTCGGCATCGCCTTCCAGCTGCCGGTGATCCTGACCCTGCTCGGGCAGGCGGGCATCATCGATTCGAAGTTCCTGAAGGAAAAGCGCCGCTACGCCATCGTCTTCGTCTTCGTCGTCGCGGCGGTGCTGACCCCGCCGGACGTGATCTCGCAGCTGATGCTCGCGATCCCGATGATGTTGCTCTACGAGCTCTCGATCTTCTCGGTGCGTCGCGTCGAGAAGAAGGGCGAGGCCGCGAAGGCCGAAGAGGACGCGGCGGAGTAGGCCTCTGCCGTCATGCTCGGCCTTGTGCCGAGCATCCACGCCTTGAACTCGGCACTGCATCGATGAAGACATGGATGGTCGGGACGAGCCCGACCATGACGCGGCTGACGCGCCGAATGCTGATCTCGGCAGTTCCCTCGCGCGCGATCCCGGTCTAGAGCATGCGTCGCTGCATTCCGCAGCGATGGCATGGCCGGACGACGATGTACGACATCAGATGGATTCGCGAGAACGCCGCGGCGTTCGACAAGGGGCTTGAGCGCAGGGGCCTGGCGCCGCTGTCGTCCTCGCTGCTCGAACTCGACGATGTCCGCCGCTCGTCGATCGCCAAGGCGCAGGCCACGCAGGAGCGCCGCAACGCGCTCTCCAAGGAGATCGGCAAGGCGATGGGCGCGAAGGATGTCGCGCTCGCCGATAAGCTGAAGGCCGAGGTTGCAGCGCTCAAGGAGCAGCAGCCGGCGCTGGAGGCCGAGGAGAAGGCCGCCAAGGACGCGCTCGACGAGAAGCTCGCCGCGATCCCGAATGTGCCTTTCGACGACGTGCCCGATGGCGCCGACGAGCACGACAATGTCGTGCTGCACGTCCATGGCGTGAAGCCGGAGGAGCGCGGGCTGCTCAAGGGCGTCAACGATCCCAAGCAGCATTTCGAGCTGGGCGAGGCGCTCGGCCAGATGGATTTCGAGAAGGCGGCCAAGCTCTCCGGCTCGCGCTTTGTCGTTCTCCAAAGCCAGATCGCGCGGCTGTCGCGGGCGATCGGGCAGTTCATGCTCGACATGCACACCGAGGAGCACGGCTATACCGAGGTCAATCCTCCGCTGCTGGTGCGCGACGATGCGATGTTCGGCACGGCGCAATTGCCGAAGTTCCGCGAGGACCAATTCCGCGCCGGCGAGGAGCACTGGCTGATCCCGACGGCCGAGGTGCCGCTGACCAATCTGGCAAGGGAATCAATCCTCTCCGAGGAGGAGCTGCCGCTTCGATTCACCGCGCTCACCCCCTGCTTCCGGGCCGAAGCCGGCTCGGCGGGCCGCGACACGCGCGGCATGTTGCGGCAGCATCAGTTCGAGAAGGTCGAGCTCGTCTCGATCACCGCGCCGGAGAAGTCGCGCGAGGAGCATGAGCGCATGCTCGCCTGTGCCGAGGCCGTGCTGAAGAAGCTCGACCTGCATTATCGCGTGATGACCTTGTGCACCGGCGACATGGGCTTCGCCTCGCAGAAGACCTGGGACATCGAGGCCTGGCTGCCCGGCCAGAAGACCTATCGCGAAATCTCGTCCTGCTCGGTCTGCGGCGATTTCCAGGCGCGGCGGATGAACGCCCGCTACAAGACCAGGGACGGCAAGGGTCCGTTCTTCGTGCACACGCTCAACGGCTCGGGCACGGCGGTCGGCCGCGCGCTGATCGCGGTGATGGAGAACTACCAGAACGCCGACGGCTCGATCACCGTGCCCGACGTGCTGGTGCCCTATATGCGCGGCGTGACGCGGATCGAGAAGGCGGCCTGAGACATGCGTATCCTCGTCACCAATGATGACGGCATCCATGCCGAGGGCCTGGCCGTGCTGGAGCGCATCGCGCGCCAGCTCTCCGACGATGTCTGGGTCGTGGCGCCCGAGACCGACCAGTCGGGCGTCGCGCATTCGCTGTCGCTGTCCAATCCGCTGCGGCTGCGCCAGATCGAGGAGAAGCGCTTCGCGGTGCAGGGCACGCCGACCGATTGCGTGATCATGGCGGTGCGCGCCGTCATGGCCGATGCCCGGCCCGATCTCGTGCTCTCCGGTGTCAACCGCGGCTCGAACGTCGCCGAGGACGTGACCTATTCCGGCACGATCGCGGCGGCGATGGAAGGCACGCTGCTCGGCGTGCCCTCGATCGCGATCAGCCAAGCGTATATGCCGGGCAATCGCGAGGCGATCCGCTGGGACTGCACTGAGAGCCATGCGCCCGGCATCATCCGGCGCCTGCTGGAGGAGGGCATTCCCGAGGGCGTACTGTTCAACCTCAATTTCCCCAATGCCCGGCCGGATGAGGTCGAGGGCGTCGCCGTCACCGTGCAGGGGCGGCGCGACCAGGGCATCGTGCAGCTCGAACCGCGCAAGGATGGCCGCGGCAATCCCTATTACTGGATCGCTTTCCAGCGCAGCGGCAAGGAGCCGGCCAACGGCACCGACCTGAAGGCACTGGCGGAAAAGCGCATCTCGATCACGCCGCTGGAACTCGACCTGACGCATGAGCCGACGCTGACGCGCTTCGCGCGGCTTTTCGCCTGAGCCTGGGGCGGGGAGGGGCATGACCGAGGACGCGCCGGCCAGCGAAGGCGAGCGCACCGTCGCCTTCCTGCTCTCGCTGCGTGCGCGGGGCGTGCGCGATCTCGCGCTGCTGCGTGCGATGGAGCGGGTGCCGCGCGATCGCTTTGCGCCGGCCCGCTTCGCCGATCTCGCCCGGCAGGACGTGTCCGTGCCGCTGCCCTGCGGCCAGACGATGACCGCGCCGCATACGGTCGCCAACCTGCTCGTGGCGCTCGACATGCAGCCGGGCGCGCGCGTGCTCGAGGTCGGGACAGGCTCCGGCTATGTCTCGGCGCTGCTGGCCGCGATGGGCGGCGAGGTCGTCTCGCTGGAGCGCTATCGCTCGCTGGCGCTGGCCGCGCATGAGCGCGTCTTGGGCAGTGGTTTCGGCGGGGTCGTCGACCTGCGCCATGCCGACGGCTTCCAGCCCGACCGGACGCTTGGGCGCTTCGACCGCATCCTCGTCAACGGCGTCACCCAGGCGGTGCCGGAGGCGCTTCTGGCGCGGCTGTCGCCAGGTGGGCGTCTCGTCGGGGCGTTGCGCATAGAGGGGGCTGCACGCCGCGTCGTCGTCACGCATCTGGAAGACGGGCAGTTCGATCATGCGACCGGGCCGGCGCTGCGCCTGCCGCCGTTGATCCCGGGCCGGTCCCGCGCGCTGTGATGACCCTCGGTTCCTGCCGTCATGCGGAGAGGCCGGCGAAACGCATCGGTTAGCGGCGATACAGGACGGCGGAGCCTTCGATGCCGTCGCCGGTCAGGCGGAGCTGGTTGATCGAAGAAGCCGATGAATCGGCGGCTGCCGATCTCGAAGACGACCATCCGGCCGGAAATGTCGCGCAATCGGAGCGCGTCCCTCTGAAACGGCCGGGCGGGGTCGAGATTGCCGAGCATTCTTTCGGTGTCGATCAGGACCATCTGCTTTTCCGACCGCCAGCTCCCATGCATCTGCTTCAGAATCGGCTCGGCCGCCAGCGTCGCCGGGGCCAAACGAAGCATGACGTTGCGTTACTGCGAGCCGGCCACGTCGGCAATTCGATGATCTGCAGCGGCACGGTCCGAGAGCGCGCCGTCAGCCCCGGGGCAATCCGCGCGCTCGGCGGCGTCAACCAAGTTTCTGACGGCGTTTACGCGAAATTAAGCTCAACGGGACTTTAATCCCGGTCATCGAGTTGCGTCGTTCGCGAGTACTCAGTTCATGCGTAGCCAAGCCGGATCGATCAATCCCCGCGCTCTCCGTCGTTTGTCCACGGTGTGCCTGTTCGCCATCGGCGTCAGTGCCTGCTCGTCGGATGCGATCCGTTTTACGGAGACGCCGTTCGAGAGTCCCTTCAAGTCGGCCCAGGCGCCGGTTCGCGATCCGGTCACGACCGGTTCGATCGGGCAGGTGTCGAGCGCGCCGCTGCAGCCGGTGGCCTCCGCGCCGATCGTTCGTTCGCAGCCCCTGCCGCCGCCGCAATCCTCCGTCGCGCTGAGCTCGCCGGCTCCGCAGGCCGTCTCCGGTGGTTCTGCCGGCTGGTCCGCGCAGGGCGGCACGCCGGTCGTGCTCGCCCAGGGCGAGACGCTCGACACCATCTCGTCGCGCTATGGCGTCCCGCGCGCCGCCATCATGTCGGCGAACGGGCTGAACAACGCCAATGTCGCTCCCGGCACGCGCATCACCATCCCCGTCTATAACGCGTCGGGCTCCGCTTCCGCTTCCGCCGCTGCTCCGGCGCCGGTTCGCCAGGTCGCCCAGGCGCCGGCCGAGACGCAGCGCTTCGTTGCCGGCCCGTCCGCTGCCCCGCGTGTCACGCCGCCGGCTGCCGTCGATCCGAAGGCGCAGGCCAAGGCTGCCGCCGAGGCCAAGGCCGCTGCCGCCGCCGAAGCCAAGGCGAAGGCTGTCGCCGACGCCCAGGCCATGAAGGAATCGCGCGCTCGCTTCGCTGCCGAAGCCAAGGCCAAGGCGGATGCCCGTAAGACCGCGGCCCTGCCGACGCCCGCCGCCAAGCCTGCGGCTGCGCCGGTCGCTGCCGTGAAGCCCGCTCCCGAGGCGAAGCCGGTGAAGACCGCTGCGCCTGCCGCCCAGCCGGCGAAGCCGGTCGTCGTCGCGAGCGCTCCGGCCGCAGAGTCGAAGCCGACCGCGATCCCCAGGTCCGAGCCCGTTGCCGAGCCGAAGACCACCGCCAGCATTCCGAAGCAGGAAGAAGAGTCGGCGTCCGACAAGGCGGATTTCCGCTGGCCGGCGCGTGGCCGCGTGATCTCCGGCTATAGCGGCAAGGGTGGCAACGAGGGCATCAACATCGCGGTTCCCGAGGGTACGCCGATCAAGGCGGCCGAGGGCGGCACCGTCGCCTATGCCGGCAGCGAGCTGAAGGGTTATGGCAATCTCGTCCTGATCCGCCACCCGAACGGCTATGTCTCGGCCTACGCCCATAACGGAGAGCTCAAGGTGAAGCGCGGCGACACCGTCAAGCGCGGCCAGGTCGTCGCCAACTCCGGCCAGACCGGCAACGTTTCCTCGCCGCAGCTGCATTTCGAGCTGCGCAAGGGCTCGGCGCCCGTCGATCCGACGCCTTATCTCAACAACTGATACCGGAGCTGCGGACACAGTTTCCCAATTCGATCGGTTCGCGAGACCCTCCCGATCGAAAAGAACGGGGCTGCCCCAGAAAAGGGCGGCCCCGTTTTCGTTTGTCTCTTGGGTTGGGTTGTCAGCCGCCGGGAACGTGTCATTCCGGGGCGCGCCGCAGGCGCGAACCTGGAACCCACGACTGGGCGAGACATGCAAAGCCGAGTCATAGGCGGCTCGCCCGGTCGTGGGTTCCGGGTTCTTCGCTGCGCGAAGCCCCGGAATGACAGGTGGGCCAGCTCAAAGTCGCTGCGACCGCCGACGCCTCTTCACCCCTCCAGCTTCTTCCCCAGCCGGCCGGCGAGGTCCTGGATGTATTGCCAGGCCGTGCGGCCGGAGCGGGAGCCGCGCGTCGTCGACCATTCCAGCGCGTCGCGGCGCAGCTCTTCCGGCGCCACGTCCAGCCCGAAATGGCCGGCATAGCCGTTGATCATCTCCAGGTACTCGTCCTGGCTGCATTTGTGGAAGCCGAGCCAGAGGCCGAAGCGGTCCGAGAGCGAGACCTTCTCCTCGATCGCCTCGCCCGGATTGATCGAGGTCGAGCGCTCGTTGTCCATCATGTCGCGCGGCAAGAGGTGGCGGCGATTCGAGGTGGCGTAGAACACGACATTGTCGGGGCGCCCCTCGACGCCGCCGTCGAGCACCGCCTTCAGCGACTTGTAGGAGGTGTCGTCGCTGTCGAAGGACAGATCGTCGCAGAAGACGATGGCGCGGTGCGGATCGTTGCGCAGCTGGCTCATCAGCCCCGGCAGGCTCTCGATGTCCTCGCGGTGGATCTCGATCAGCTTCAGCGGCAGCGCGTTGTTGGCGAGGCGCAGGTTGGTGTCGGCATGAACGGCCTTGACCAGCGAGGACTTGCCCATGCCGCGCGCGCCCCAGAGCAGGACGTTGTTCGCCGGCAGGCCCTTGGCGAAGCGCTCGGTATTCTCGGCCAACGTGTCGCGGACTCGGTCGACGCCGCGCAGAAGCGAGAGCGCGACGCGGTTGACCTTCGGCACCGGCACGAGCTCGGAGCCCGACGCCTGCCAGACGAAGGCGTCGGCCGACTTGAGATCGGCCGCCTTGCGGCGAGGCGGGGCGATGCGCTCCAGCGCGTCGGCGATGCGCAGCAGCGTGGCCAGCGTCTGGTCGGGGGCGGTCTCGGTCGTGGTCATGGCGGCGGGGCCTTCGTTTCGTTCCGTCGAACCGTACCGTACCGTCCGGTACGGTTCTTGCCGCTAGCTAAACCACGCCGTGGATCGTGCGCAAGGGGCATTGCGCGAATGGCAGCCAGCCCATAGGTGAGGGATCGCGCATGGGAGACTGGGCGCGTCCGATTGATTTCACGGCGTTGCTGGCTATAGTCCGCGCGATTTTGCGGCCGGGCGGTGGTTTTGGCTTGCGTCTTCCATCCAGAGATTCGCGGTCGGCGGCGTGCCGCCCCCGTACCAGAGGAGTGTATTCGTGATCACCCCCGCTTTCGCCCAGGCCACAGGAGCCGGTGGCGGCGCCGACATGCTGATCCAGCTCGTGCCGTTCCTGCTGATCTTCGTCATCATGTGGTTCCTGATCATCCGGCCGCAGCAGCGCCGGGCCAAGGCTCATCAGGAGCTGATCAAGAACGTGCGCCGCGGCGACACGGTCGTCACCTCCGGCGGCATGATCGGGAAGGTCTCGAAGGTCGTCGACGATGGCGAGATCGAGGTCGAGATCGCCGACGGCGTGCGCGTGCGCATCGTGCGCGGCATGATCCAGGACGTCCGCTCCAAGAGCGAGCCGGTCAAGAACTGAGAATGCGGCGGCTAAGGGCTCCCGCTGAGGGAGCCCCGACGCGATAACAAGGCTGTTCACGCAGATGCTTCGTCTCCAGGCCCGCAAGGTCATCCTCGTCCTGCTCGTGCTGTTCATCGGCTGCGGGCTCGCCGTGCCGAACCTCTTGTCGCCTGAGACGCGCAAGGCCATCGAAACCAACGCGCCGTCCTGGATTCCGAAGGCCTTCCTGCCGATCCATGCGGTGGTGCTCGGCCTCGATCTGCAAGGCGGATCGCATGTGCTGCTCGAAATTGACCGGGCCGAGCTGGTGCGCAGCCAGATCGTCCAGCTCCGTGACGATACCCGCCGCATCCTGCGCGACGAGCGCGCCGCGCCCCAAGGCGGCATCCAGACGACGCCGCGCGGCGTGCAGGTGCGTGTTCCGGATGCGACCGAACGCGCACGCGTACTGCCGAAGCTGCGCGAGCTCGCCCAGCCGATCGGCACGCTCGGTGCCTTCGGGCCATCCGGCAACCAGTCGATCAACATCACCGAGCAGCCCGACGGGCTGATCCAGCTCACGGTCACGGAAGCTGGCTCCAACGAGCGCATCCGCCGCGCTGTCGAGCAGGCCATGGAAGTGCTGCGCCGCCGTGTCGACGCGCTCGGCACGACCGAGCCGAACATCCAGCGCCAGGGCCTCGACCGCATCCTGGTGCAGGTGCCGGGTCTCCAGGACCCGCAGCGCCTGAAGCAGATCCTCGGCGACACAGCCAAGCTCGAATTCCGCCTCGTCGGCGACGCCAACAGCAGCGATGTCGACATGCTGCCCTCGCAGGATGCCGGCGGCCAGATGGTGCCCGTCGCGCGCCAGCCGGTCGTCGACGGCGCCGACCTGATCGATGCGCAGCCGGCCTTCGATTCGCGCTCGGGCACGCCGATCGTGAACTTCCGCTTCAATATCCGCGGCGCTCAGCGCTTCGGCCAGATCACCACCGAGAATCTCGGCCGCCCGCTGGCGATCGTGCTCGACAACAAGGTGATCTCGTCGCCGGTGATCCAGTCGCCGATCACGGGCGGCTCGGGCCAGATTTCGGGTAATTTCACCGTCGAGCAGGTCAACAACCTGTCGATCCTGCTGCGCGCCGGCGCGCTGCCCGCCAAGATGACGATCGTGGAAGAGCGCACCGTCGGCCCCGGCCTCGGCGCCGACTCGATCCAGGCCGGCAAGATGGCGACCCTGATCGCGACCGTGCTGGTGGTGATCTACATGCTCGCAACCTACGGCGTCTTCGGCCTGATCGCGAGTATCGCGCTGCTCGTCCATGTCGGCCTGATCTTCGGCCTGATGTCCTTCCTCGGCGCGACGATGACGCTGCCCGGCATCGCCGGCATCGTGCTGACCATCGGCACGGCGGTCGACTCCAACGTGCTGATCTACGAGCGCATGCGCGAGGAGGAGCATCAGGGCCGCAGCCTCGTCTCCGCGCTCGAAGCGGGCTTCCAGCGCGCGTTTGCGACCATCATCGACTCCAACGTCACCATGCTGATCGCGGCGGTGGCGCTGTTCTCGCTCGGCTCCGGCCCGGTGCGCGGCTTCGCGGTGGTCTTCATCCTGGGCATCCTCACCACCGTCATCACGGCGGTGACGCTGACCCGGATGCTGATCGCGATCTGGTACCGCTGGGCCAAGCCCAAGCACCTCCCGTTCTGACGCTGCCAACCCCCTAGGAGATTGGCCATGCGCATGCGCCTGCTTCGTATCGTTCCCGACAACACCAAGTTCAAGTTCGTCTGGTTCCGCCGCTTCAGCTATCCGCTGTCGGCCGCCTATTCGATCCTTGTGCTCGCTCTCTTCCTGACGGTCGGCCTGAATTTCGGCATCGACTTCAAGGGCGGCACCCTGATCGAGATGCAGACGAAGGGGCAGGCGGTCGACATCGCCCAGATCCGCCAGACCGCCAACGGGCTCGGCTTCGGCGAGGCCGAGGTGCAGGAATTCGGCTCGGGCGGCGAGGTTTCGATGCGCTTCGGCATGCAGCCGGGCGGCGAGACGGCGCAGCAGGCTGTCGTCGTCAAGGCGCGCGAGGCTTTCGCCTCCGGCTATGAGTTCCGGCGTGTCGAGACCGTCGGCCCGCGCGTCTCGGGCGAGCTCGTCCAGGCCGGCACGCTCGGCGTCGTGCTCGCGATCGTCGGCGTGCTGATCTATCTCTGGTTCCGCTTCGAGATGCCGCTGGCGATCGGCGCGATCCTCGGCACGCTGCACGACATCGTGCTGACCATCGGCTTCTTCCTGATCACGCAGCTCGAATTCAACCTGACCTCGATCGCGGCGATCCTGACCATCGTCGGCTACTCGCTGAACGAAACCGTCGTGGTGTTCGACCGGACGCGCGAACTCCTGCGCCGCTACAAGACCATGCCGGTCGCCGAGTTGCTGGACCTCTCGGTGAACTCGACACTGTCGCGCACCGCAATGACCGCGACCACGACCTTCCTGTCGCTGCTGGCGCTCGTGCTGTTCGGCGGCACGGCGATCGAGGGCTTTGCGTTGGTCATGCTGTTCGGCGTCGTGGTCTGCACCTATTCGGCGATGTTCGTCTCGACCCCCGTGCTGCTCTACATGGACGTCCGCTCGGCCGGCGCCCGCGAGGAGGCGCAGGAGGCGGCGCGGGCCGCCAAATCTTCCGCCACCAACGCCAAGGCCTGATCGCGGCCAGGGTTTCCACTCATCATGCCGCGCTTCGAGGGCTTCATTCCCGGCCGGTTTCCGCTCGATGCCATCGGCGCGGGCGGGTTCCGCTTCGCCGAGATGAGCCATAAGGGCTCAATCATCGCGACACCGGCCGGCATCCGCATCTGGCCGGTGACGCGCTTTGCCGAGGTGACGATCGAGAGCCTGCAATCCGTGCTCGACGAGGCCGGCACGATCGATTTCCTGCTGATCGGCACGGGGCCCGACATCGCCTTCATTCCGCCCGCTCTCCGTGATCCCCTGAAGCAGGCCGGAATCGCGGTCGAGGGCATGGCGACCGGCGCTGCGGCGCGGACCTTTAACGTCCTTGTGGGCGAGGATCGGCGGGTGGCGGCGGCCCTGATCGCGGTCGATTAGGAGCGCTTCGCGAGCCGGCCATGTGAGCGGCGCGTAGCGATGACGCCGCGCTTGGCCTAGACTGGGCTTGCGCCGAGGGCGAATGATGACGGGCCAGGGCGGAATGATGCCGCAGACCGATACCGACAACCGCAGGGAAACCGCGCCGACGCGCCTGCCGGAGGCCTATGCCCATTGCGCCGAGCTGGTCCGCGAGCAGGATCAGGATCGCTATATCGCCGGGCTCTACGCGCCCGAGGACCGCCGCGCCGCGCTCTATGCGCTCTATGCCTTCAGCCTGGAGATCGCACGGGTCAGGGCGCTGGTCAGCGAGCCGCTGCCGGGCGAGGTCCGGCTGCAATGGTGGCGCGACGTGCTCGAAGGGCAGGCCGGCGGAGAGACGCAGGCGCACCCGGTCGCCGCGGCCCTGCTCGACACGATCAAGCGTTATCGCCTGCCGGTCGCGCCGCTGACGGCGCTGATCGATGCGCGCATTTTCGATCTCTACGACGATCCGATGCCGTCGCTGCGTGATCTCGAAGGCTATGCCGGCGAGACCGTGAGTGCGGTGATGCGGCTCGCCTGCATCGTCCTAGCCGGCGGGCGCGACCCAGGCGGCGCGACGGCTTGCGGCCATGCCGGCGTCGCCTACGCGCTCACGGGGCTGATGCGCGCCTTCCCGTGGCATGCGGCCGAGGGGCAGGTCTACCTGCCGGCCGATATCCTCACCCGCAACGGCGTGACGCGCGACGACATCGTGCGCGGGCGCGGCGGGCCGGGCGTGCTCTATACGCTCAAGGAATTGCGCGAGATCGCGCGCGGGCACCTGAAGAAGCTGGTGAGCCTCAGCGAGACGATTCCCTCCGGCCTGAAGCCCGCCTTCCTGCCGGTGGCGCTGGTCGAGCCCTATCTCAAGCGGATGGAGGTCGGCGGCTACGATCCCTACCGCACCATCATCACCCTGCCGGCCTGGAAGCGGCAGTGGGTGCTGTGGCGGGCGTCGCGGAAGAAGTAGAGGCGCGGGACTTAGGTCGAGTGTCGCACGCCGATTTGCGGTACCCTGAAACAACGGAAGCGCGGGGAACCCTCTCCCGGAGGGAGAGGGCAGGGTGAGGGGTAGGCCGCTCACCGTGATTGCCGTGAGGTGGTCGCTGCGCAGCGGTTAGGCCGATGCCTTACTGGTCCAACGGCCGACACCTCACCCCTGCCAATCTCCTTACAGGAGAGGGGTTCCCCGCGGTTTTCCTTCCCGTTGAGCACGACGGATGAGTTTCCTACTCCGCCGCCTTTGCCTCGACGCCACCCGCCCATTCGTCCATCACCTGCTTGGCGCGGGCCGTCAGGGCCTGCTTGCGGGCGAGGCTCTTGGCCGGGCCCTTCAGGCGCTTGCCGTCGGGGCCGGTGGTCGCGACGCCTTCGATGGGCGGGAAGAGGCCGAAATTGATGTTCATCGGCTGGAAGGAGCGCGGCCCCTCGTCGATCGTGACGATATGGCCGCCGGTGATGTGGTTCACCAGCGCGCCGAGCGCCGTCGTCGCGGGCGGCATCGGCAGCTCGCGGCCGAGCCGCTCGGCGGCAGCCATGCGGCCGGCGAGGAGGCCGGTGGCGGCACTTTCGACATAGCCCTCGCAGCCGGTGATCTGGCCGGCGAAGCGCAGGCGCGTATCGGCCTTGAGGCGCAGGCGCTCGTCGAGCAGCTTCGGCGAGTTCAGGTAGGTGTTGCGGTGGATGCCGCCGAGCCTCGCGAACTCGGCGTTCTGCAGGCCGGGAATCATCCGGAAGATCGCGGCCTGCTCGCCGTATTTCAGCTTGGTCTGGAAGCCCGTCATGTTGAACAGCGTGCCGAGCGCGTTGTCCTGGCGGAGCTGGACCACGGCATAGGCCTTGACCGTCGGGTTGTGCTTGTTGGTGAGGCCGACCGGCTTCATCGGGCCCCAGCGCAGGGTCTCGCGGCCACGCTCGGCCATGACCTCGATCGGCAGGCAGCCGTCGAAATAGGGCGTGCCCTCCCATTCCTTGAACTCGGTCTTCTCGGCGGCGAGCAGCGCGTCGATGAAGGCCTCGTACTGGTCGCGGTCGAGGGGGCAGTTGATGTAGTCGGCGCCGGTGCCACCGGGCCCTGCCTTGTCGTAGCGCGACTGGAACCAGGCCTGGTCCATGTCGATCGAATCGAAATGGACGATCGGAGCGATGGCGTCGAAGAAGGCGAGGGCATCTTCGCCGGTCAGCGACTGCAGGCCCGCGGCCAGTGCGGGCGAGGTCAGCGGGCCGGTCGCGATGATGACCTTGGTCCATTCGGCCGGGGGAAGGCCGGCGATCTCGCGGCGATCGATGGTGACGAGCGGGTGAGCTTCCAGCGCTGCGGTGACGGCTTGGGAAAAGCCGTCGCGGTCGACCGCGAGCGCGCCACCGGCCGGGACCTGATGGGCATCGCCCTTGGCCATGATCAGCGAGTTCAGCCGGCGCATCTCCCAATGGAGCTGGCCGACGGCATTGCTGGAGGAATCGTCGGAGCGGAAGGAGTTCGAGCAGACGAGCTCGGCCAAGCCTTCGGTCTTGTGGGCGTCGGTGCCGCGGACGGGGCGCATCTCGTGGATGACGACGGGGACGCCGGCCTGAGCGATCTGCCAGGCGGCTTCGGAGCCGGCGAGACCGCCGCCGATGATATGTACGGGTTCCATGGCTGCGGATGTGTCCGCAGCGGGCCGCGAGGTCAAGGGACAGGCGCCCTGAAATGCAAAATGCCCGCCGTGAGGCGGGCATTCGCTCTTCGACCGAAGCTCGAGGGGAGGGGAAACACGAGCCTCAGGAGAAACTACACGGAACGCGCCGCACCCTGTGCGCGGCGGTTCTCATTCCAGAGCCTTCAGGCCGCGGCGTGCGAACGCGCGATGAAGGAGATCTCCGAGCGCGACAGGCCGAGATCGTCGAGCTCGCGGTCGGTCAGACGGGAGAGCTCGCGAACGGTCTCGCGATAGCGGAGGTAGGCGCGGATTTTGGCAGCGATCATGGTGACGAACATGGTGGTTTTCCTTGGCGATATTCCGGACCGGGGCGGCGCCCACAGCGATAATCTCGTTGTGCAGTGCATATAATCCGGACAGCCTGCTTCAAACAGAGGCGCGCGGTCAGCTCCGATATGCTTTCAGCGCATGACGAGTTAAGGTTCCGGTCATTTTCTTGGGATCGTTCTGCGTTGAACGTAACGCTTGCGGCGAAATTGAGGAAATTGGCAGCCTGCTATTTGTGCATGCGCCAATCCGGGCAGTGGCTTCGTCCGTAATTGCCTCTCAAATAAGCATGTTGCAACTGCTAAATGGCGAGCGCTTGCGGCAAGGCAATTTTGCGTTGCAGCAGGGGCTGCGTGGCTGCGATGCCGGGTCGCAGCGGAGATCCGCGGCACGACTTGAAATAATCCGCGTGCGGCAGCGGTTGCCGGGCAGAACTTGCCGATTCGGCGGTCGGTGCCCCCCGGTATCTGAGCTGGATATCGGCCAGTCCGTTGAAATCAATAGCGGATTTTCACAGCTCGGCCGCGGCCCGCAGCTTGCCTGCCGGTGGTCAACAGAAAGGAGCGCGCGATGACCGTCTCATTCTCGACCTCGAACTGGCCCGTCAACCTGCCGAAAGCCTACGCCGCCAAACAGGCCGCCGATGACGATTCGAAGCAGGGGGGCGGCGCTTCCGCCTCGTCCTCTGCCTCGTCCTCCTCGACCGAAGCCGAATTCCTGAAGATCGCGCGGATGACGCCGGAGGAGCGGGTTCAGGCCGCGCTCCTCGCCAAGCTCGGCATGAGCGAGGACCAGTTCAACAAGCTCGACGCCCAGGCCAAGGCCGACGTCATGACCAAGATCCGCGACGAGATGCTGAAGCAGATGGAAGCCAAGGGCGAGAACGCGACCAAGACCGGAGCGCTCGCCGATATCCGGGTGTGACGCGTTTCGAGGATGCTGTGGCGCCAGGCTGCTTTGATTGTTCCGGCGCTTGCGGGCTTTCCATGGAAACGCAGGTCATCCCGGACGGAGCGCAGCGAAGATCCGGGATCCATGCCTGAACCTTGAGCGGAAGCGCTCCGGCATGGATCCCGGGGCAAGCCCGGGATGACGGCGTTTTTCCGAGCGCGATCGGAAACCTCTAACCCACCTTGCTCGCATCGAAGCGCAGCAGCCGCAGCGCATTGGCGGTGACGATCACGGTCGCGCCGGTATCGGCGAGGATCGCGACCCAGAGGCCGGTATAGCCGAGCACGCTGGTGACCAGGAACACGGCCTTCAATCCGAGTGCGATCGTGATGTTGGTGCGGATATTGCCCATCGCGGCCCGCGCCAGCCGGATCATCGCCGCGACATCGCGCACACGGCTCTTCAGCACCGCGCCGTCCGCGGTCTCCAGCGCGACATCGGTGCCCGAGCCCATGGCGATGCCGATGCTGGCGGCGGCGAGCGCAGGCGCGTCGTTGATGCCGTCGCCGACCATCATCACGGGCGTCTCGGCGGAGAAGGCCTTGATCGCCGCGACCTTGTCGTCGGGCATCAGTTCAGCCTTGTGCTCCATGCCGAGGCCGGCGGCGATGGCGGCGCCGGTGCGGGCATTGTCGCCGGTCAGCATGGTCGAGCGGATGCCCATCGCCTTGAGCTCGGCGATGGCGGCAGCCGCGTCCTCGCGCGGCTCGTCGCGGAGCGCGATGAAGCCGGCGAGCACCCTATCGACGATGACGGCGGCGACGGTCTTGCCGGCGGCCTCCAGCTCCTCCGCCGTGACGCGTGCCCGCTTGTCGAAGGGCGCGCGGCTTTCGGCGTGGCGCGGTGCGCCGACGAAGACGGCGCGGCCATCGACCTTGCCGGTGACGCCCTGGCCGGCCAGCGCGGCGGCCTCGGCCGCTGGCTTGTAGGCGATGCCGTCCGTGCGAGTGCGCTCCAGCACCGCCTCGGCCAGCGGATGCGACGAGCCGTGCTCGACCGCGGCGGCGAAGGCCAGGACCTCAGCTTCGCTGCCGGCGAGCGCCACGACATCGGTGACGCGCGGCTTGCCCTGGGTGAGGGTGCCCGTCTTGTCGAAGGCGACGAGACCGGTCTTGGCGGCGGCCTCGATGACGATGCCACCCTTCATCAGCAGGCCCTGGCGGGCGCCGGCCGACAGGGCGGCGGCGATGGCGGCAGGCACCGAGATGACGAGCGCGCAAGGGCAGCCGATCAGCAGCAGCGCCAGCGCCCGATAGACCCAGACCGACCATTCGGCGCCCAGCAGGAGCGGGGGCACCAGCGCGACAAGCACGGCGAGCCCGACGATCGCCGGCATATACCAGCGCGAGAAGCGGTCGATGAAGCGCTCGGTCGGAGCGCGGGCCTCCTGCGCCTCCTCGACCAGGCGGATGATGCGGGCGATGGTGTTGTCCTCGGCCGCCTTGTCGACGCGCACGCGCAGGGCCGCCTCGCGGTTGACCGAGCCGGCATAGACGGGCTCGCCGACGCCCTTGGTCTTGGGCACGGATTCGCCGGTGACCGGGCTTTCGTCGATGCCGGACGTGCCGTCGGTGATCTCGCCATCGGCCGGGATGCGATCGCCGGGGCGGACCAGCACGATCTGGCCGATTGTCAGGCTCGCGGCATCGACCTGCCGGGTCGCGCCGCCGTTCTCTTCGACGATGGCCGTCTTGGGGACGAGGTCGCCGAGCGCCCGGATCGAGGCGCGGGCCCGGTCGGCCGCCACGCCTTCCAGCACTTCGCCGACCGCGAAGAGGAAGACGACCAGCGCCGCCTCCTCGGCCGCGCCGATGAAGAGCGCGCCGATGGCGGCGATCGTCATCAGCATCTCGATGGTGAAGGGGATGCCGGCACGCGCCGCCGCGAAGGCGCGCTTGGCTACCGGAGCGACGCCGACGATACAGGCCAGGATGAAGGCCCAGTGGCCGATGCCCGGCCAGATCAGGCCGGCGGCATAAGCGGCGCCAAGGAACAGGCCGGTCGCGATGACGAGCTTGCCTTTGCCGGTCTGGTACCAGCTCGCGCCATCGGGCGTGGCCTCGTGGACATGGCCGGGCAGGCCGTGGCCGTGATCCTTCGCGGCGGCGGGCTGCCTGGCAGCCTTCGGGCTGTGGTCATGACCGGCATGGTCGTGGCCGGAATGATCGTGCTTGTGATCGTGATCATGCGCATGGCCCGAGCAGCAGGCGTCGCCGTGCTCATGCTTGCCATGCTCATGCGCGTGACTGCTGTGGTCGTGGGCGTGGCCGCAGACATCCTGTTTCGGCGTGGCGCGCGGGGTGGCCGGGGCTGCCAGTGCCGTCGTCGTGTAACCGAGCCCGTTGACGCGCTTCTCGATCGCTTCCGGCGTGGTCGCGCCGGCATCGAGTGCGAGCGTCAGCGTCTCCGACATCACCGAGAGCTTGACGTCGCTGACGCCCGGCAGGCGCTCCACCGCGCCGCGAATCTTCGACGCGCAGCTCGCGCAATCCATGCCGCCGACCTTCCAGGCGAGGGTCCGGTTCGGGGTTTCGGGGCGGGCGGCCATGACGTGTCTCCGTCTCTCATTCGCTACGGGACATGTCTCTACAAGCTGTAGCCACTTCAGGTTCAAGAGGGAAAATGCATCTCGGGTGCGTGGGCGTCATGCTCGGGCTTGGCCCGAGCATCTCGTGCCGATGGAGGCTCTTGCGCCCTTTCGTCATGAGATTCTCGGGTCTGCGCTTCGCTTCGCCCGAGAATGACGGGCCGGCGCGGGCCCTCAATCCAGCGGAAAGACCGGCCGGCGCAGGCGCTTGTAGGGCAGACCGGCGATCCGGCTGGTGCAGGGACCGGGCGTCGCCACGGTGAAGCTGCCCTTGGCGATCTTGTCGTAGGCGCGACGGTGCGCCACCGCCGCCTTGACGCCGATGGCCTTCAGCGTCTCCGGCTGGATGCCCTGCGAGCGGAGCTGGCCGAGATCGAAGGGCGGGGTCTTGCGGCTGCTCAGCAGGACAGTGACGCCCTCGACCTTCACCACCGCGCACGGCCCCATGCTGAAATGCGAGCCCTGCGCGGCCGCGAGATGGCTGTTCAGGTCCTCCAGCGCGAATTCGCCGTCGCTGGCGCTGACGAAGCTGGCCTCGATCTCGACCGGCCCCTCGGCGATGGCGCTGCCCTTGCCACCGATCGAGAGCTTGCGGGTCTCTCCGGGCTTCGCGCCGGCCATGGCGGCGACGGCGGCGGGATCGGCGATGGCGACCGCGCAATTCTTGACGCCTTGGCGCAGGAAGGCGCGGAGCACCGAGGTCGCATCGCCCGGCGCGCCGCCGCCGATATTGTCTGAAGGCTCGACCACGATATAGGGCCCGCCGGGGGAGCGCAGGATTTCGGCGACGGCCTCGTCGAGATTCCATTCCGCCGGCAGGCCGAATTCGCGCAATTCCGTGGCGGTCGCGGTCAGGCGCTCCAATGCATCGCGGGCCGCAGCCTCGGGGCCAGTGAAGGCGACCGCGAAAGCGACGCCGGCCTCGGGGACATCCGAGAAGGAATAGCCGCCGACGACATTCGCCACCCAGATATCCGGGTTCTCCTGCTCGATCCGGCGCGCCAGAGCTTCCAGGTCGCGCATCGGCCGGTCGGCCGTGCCGGTGCCGGTCGGCGGCCAGATCACGGGGGCGTTGCAGGAGAGCATGCGCGGCAGCTCGCCGCTCTGGAGCGACCGCGCCAGCAGCTTCGCCGAGCGGACGGCGGATTCGCGAGCATCCGTGTGCGGGTTCTCGCGATAGGCGACGAGGGCGTTGGCATGCTCGGCCATGGCCGCGGTGAAATTCGCATGCAGGTCGAAGACCGCAAAGACCGGCAGCGTCTCGCAGCCGGGCACCGAGCGGATATGGGCCAGCAACGCACCTTCCGGGTCGAGGCATTCGGTCGTGACCATCGCCCCGTGCAGGGCGAGCCAGATGCCGTCGAGGCCGCCATTGGCGAGAGCTGCCTTCAATCCGGCGTCGAATTCCGCAAGGAAGCGCTGGAACACCGCGTGATCGACCGTGCCGGCCGGCAGCGCGCCGTAATCGATGGTCGGCAGGACCTCCCAGCCTTCGGTTTCCGCGACTTCGAGGAAGCCGTCGAGCGTCGAGCCGTCGCCGCGGCGGGCCAGTAATTCCGTGCCCTTGCGGATGGTGAAATCGGCGAGCGTCGTCTCCTCGTCGACGAAGCTGTGCGTCTCGTGGAACAGCGATCCCAGCAGGATGCGGCGGCGGGACATGATCGGCTGAATCTCCCAGGCTTGCGAAGCCTGCGCATCTCGGCCGCCGATCTGTTCCGGATCAAGCCTGCATTGTTCCATCCTAGGGAACGCAGATGCTTTGACGGGCGCACCCTGTCCCGGTTTCATGAGACCGGCCGGCAGTCCGAAGGGGCGGCTGCCGCCTCTGATCGAAAGAGCATGCGGATGCGCGTCTTCACGGCCTCGCTGGCGACGGAAACCAATACGTTCGCGCCGCTCTTCGTCGATCGCAGCGCCTTCGAGGGCGGCTTCTACTGCCCGCCCGGCACGCATCCGGATACGCCGACGCTGTGCTCGGCACCGACCGTCGCAGCGCGCCGCCGTGCCGGCAGCGAGGGCTATGCGCTGTTCGAGGGCACGGCGACCTGGGCTGAGCCGGCCGGCCTCGTCTCGCAGGAGGGCTATGAGAGCCTGCGCGACGAAATCCTCGATCAGCTCAAGGCGGCCTTGCCGGTCGATATCGTCCTGCTCGGCCTGCACGGGTCGATGGTGGCGCGCGGCTATGACGATTGCGAGGGGGACCTGATCGCACGGGTGCGGGCGCTCGCAGGACCGGATTGCGTCATCGGGGTCGAACTCGACATGCATTGCCATCTGACCGCAGAGATGGTCGGGGGCGCCGACATCATCGTCGCCTTCAAGGAATTCCCGCATACGGATTTCCTGGCGCGGGCCGAGGACCTGCTGGAGCTCTGCCTCAAGACCGCGCGCAAGCAGGTGAAGCCGGTGAGCGCCGTGTTCGATTGCCGGGGGCTTGCCGCCTTCATGACCAGCCGCGAGCCCGGCCGCAGCTTCGTCGACCGGCTCCTGGCGATGGAGGGCCAGGACGGCATCCTCTCGATCTCGGTCGCGCATGGTTTTCAGGCGGCGGATGTCGCCGATGTCGGGACCAAGGTGCTGGTGATCACCGATGGCGACGCGGCGAAGGCCGCCGCGCTGGCGAAACAGCTCGGCCTCGAAATCCTGCGCTGGGGGCAGGGCGCCTCGCCGAAGCATTACAAGCCGGAGGAGGGCATCGCGGCCGCGGTCGATCTGGCGCAGCCCGGCAAGCCGGTGGTGCTGGCCGATCGCTGGGACAATCCGGGCGGTGGTGTCGCGGGCGATTCCTCGGTGATGGTCGAGGCGCTGTTGCGGCATCCCGAGATTCCAGCAGCGATCGGCGCGCTATGGGACCCGGTCGCGGTGAGCCTGTGCCGGGCAGCCGGTGTCGGCGCCGAGATTCCGCTGCGCTTCATCGGCAAGGCGGCGCCGTCCTCGGGGCGGCCGATCGACGCGGTTGTGACGGTTACCGGCGCGACCGCGGATTTGCTGATTCCGTTCGAGCAGAGCTGGGTTTCGCTCGGGCCGGCCGCCGCGATCCGGATCGGCCAGCTCGACATCGTGCTGGCCTCGACGCGGGCGCAGACCTTCAGCCCGCCGGTCTTCACCGATCTCGGCATCGACCTCGGCGCCAAGAAGGTGGTGGTGGTGAAATCCTCCAACCATTTCCACGCTGCCTTCGCGCCGATCGCGGCACAGGTACTTTATCTCGACAGCGGTGGACCTTACCCGCCCGATTCGAGCAAGATCCCCTATACCAAGGTGAAACGCCCCTTCTCTCCGCTGGATCCGAATCCATGGCTGTGACTGCTTCCGCCCCGCTCCCGCGCCTGTCGCTCCGCGAGATCGAGGACCAGCGCCTCGATGTGCTGGTGAAGGGGCTGCCGCCGGGCGCGTCGCTGCGGCTCGGCGATGTCGGCAAGCAGGGCTGGAACGTGCTCGCCGGCGACATGCCGATGCCGCTCGCCGTGATCCGCGAGAGCGTGCTCAAGGCCAACAGCACCTGGATGAGTGCATTCACCGGGGCAAACGATCTGCTGATCGCGCCGCATGGCAAGACGACGATGGCGCCGCAGCTCTTCGACCTGCAGATCGCCGATGGCGCCTGGGCGATCACCGTCGCGACGATGCAGCAACTGGCGGTCGCCCGGCATTTCGGGGTGAAGCGCGTGATCCTCGCCAACCAGCCCGTGGGGCGGCAGGAAGTGGCCGCTTGTTTCGAGGCGCTGCGGCAGCCGGGCTTCGAGCTCTATTGCCTTGCCGACAGCGTCGCCGGCGTGGCTCTGCTGGCGGAAGCCGCGAAGGGGCATGCAGGCGCCAATCCGTTACGCATTTTCGTCGAGATCGGCTTCATGGGCGGACGCACCGGCGCCCGGACCCGCGAGGAGGCGCTTGTCGTGGCGCGGGCCGTTGCGGGCGCGCCGGGCTTGCGGCTCGCCGGCTTCGAATGCTTCGAGGGCCTGCATAGCGACAGCGCAGGCGCGGATAAACAACTCGACGAGGTGATCGCCGTCGCGGCGGCGGCGAATGGCGAGGGCCTGCTCGGGCCCGAGCCGCTGGTCCTGAGCGCCGGCGGAACCGCGCTGTTCGACCGTGTCGGCGAAAAATTCAACGCTGCGAGCCTCGGGCGCCCGCTCCTCAAGGTGCTGCGCTCCGGCTGCTATCTGACGCATGACGATCTCGGCTATTCGGCCTCTTTCCGCCGGATCATGCTGGAGACCAGCCTGAAGCTGCCGCAGGGCGGGCTCGAACCCGCCCTCGAGGTCTGGGCCTATGTCCAGTCGCGGCCGGAGCGCGGGCGCAGCCTGCTCACTCTCGGCAAGCGCGACGTCACCTATGATTCCGCTTTGCCCGTGCCTGTGCGCTGGTATCGGCCGGGTGGCGCGATGAAGCGGCCGGAGCCGATGCCGGCGGGCCATACGGTGCTGGGACTGAACGACCAGCACTGCCATCTCGGCACGACGGAGCAGAGCCCGCTCCAGGTCGGCGATATGGTGGCCTTCGGCATCGCCCATCCCTGCCTGACCTTCGACAAATGGGCCGTGCTGATGCTGGTCGATGACGACTGGACCGTTACCGGCGCAATCCGGACCTTCTTCTGACGCGCTTCCGAATCTGTTCCTTCTGGTGAAACCTGCAATCCTTGACGTGAATTCGGGCCGTTCCTAGCCTGCATCTCACAGAGGGAAGGCCCGCCATCCGCGACGCGGACGAGACGGGCCAGGCGGCGATGACGGGAAGCACGGCGAAGGCCGGCCCCTGTCTCGCGCGAAATCGGCCAGCTTGGCCGGCAAGCAGGATGCTGGGAGGACCGTTCGTGACGACACCGTCATTTCCGATGACTGACGAGTCCGATCTTGCAGCGCGGGGCGTGCGGCGGCGCAGCCTGCTGCAACTGCTCACAGTCGGCGGCGCGGCGCTCGCTGCGCCCGGCCTGTGGAGCAGCCTCGCGCTGGCTCAGGGGCAGGCGCCGGTCGCCGGCGGAACGCTAACGATCGGTGCCGATGCCGATCCGATCGGGCTCGATCCGGTCACGGTCAACGCCTTCTCGTCCTTCGATTTCACCAGCCTGCTCTATACCGGCCTGCTGCGCTGGAACGCCCAGATGAAGGTCGAGCCGGACCTCGCCACGGGCTACGAGCAGCCCGATCCGAAGACCTATGTCTTCAAGCTCCGGCAGGGCGTCAAATTCCACAACGGCAAGGATTTTTCCGCCGCCGACGTCAAGCATACCTTCGATCGAATCATGAACCCGGCGACGGGCAGCCGCCTCAAGGCGCTCTATTCCAGCGTCGAGTCGGTGACGGTGGTCGATCCCTTCACGGTGAAGTTCCAGCTCAACGCCACCGATGCGGCCTTCCTCAGCAATCTCGCCAGCAACCCCAACGGCGCGATCGTACCGGCCGGGGTCGAGAACCTCGTCACCCAGCCTGTCGGCACCGGGCCCTTCGCCTTCGAGGCCTACCAGCCGAACCAGCAATTCTCGCTGACGCGCTTCGACGGCTATTACGAGAAGGGCGAGCCCCATCTCGCGAAGGTGATCTTCAAGTTCTACAAGGACCAGGCGACGCTGACCTCGGCTTTGCGCTCGCGTGCCATCGACATGACCTGGGTGAAGGACCCGAAGGTCGCGACCGCAATTTCGCGGGCCTCGTCGAATTTCGTCTCGGCGCCGGGCCAGACCTCGCGGACCTTCCCGATCTGGCTGAACATGAAGGCCAAGCCCCTCAACGACGTGAAGGTGCGTCGCGCGCTCAGCCTCGCCACCGATCGCAAGGCCTGCCTCGATACCGTGCTCGGCGGCTCCGGCAAGGTTGGCGCAATGATCCCGGAAAGCCAGGTCGGCGGCTATGACGGCATCAGTGAACTGCCTTATTACAAGCATGATCCGGCGGCGGCGAAGGCGCTGCTGGCTGAGGCCGGCTATCCCAACGGGATCGATCTCGGCGACTATATCGTCGTCGCGGCCAATCCGCTCGACGTCGCCTGCGCGCAGATCCTGCAGCAGCAATGGCAGGCGGCGGGCATCACCGTGAAGCTGGTGCCGATGGAGACCGCGCCGCTGCTGGCCAAATGGGCGAGCGGCGACTGGCCGACGCTGCTCTCGGTGGCGCTGTCCTGGACGCCGGACCCGGACGGGGTGTTCCAGTACATCGTCTCGACCAGCGGCTACGGCAAGGCGATGGGCTCGAACGATCCCGAGCTCGACAGGCTGATTTCGGAGGCGCGCTCCGAACTCGACGTGCCCAAGCGCGCTGCCAAGAACCTCGATATCCAGAAGCGCATCGCCGAGAACGCCTATGTCATCCAGATCTACCAGTATCCGCTGCGCTGGGAGATCTGGTGGAACTACGTCCAGGGCTATGTGCCGCTGGCTGCGAATATCCGCTCCTTCGTGCGTACGACATGGCTGAAGAAATAGATCCGGCCTGCCGCCTTCCGGCGGAGATCTCCCGATGACGCGCTTCGTCCTCGGGCGTCTCGCCTGGATGGCCGCGATCCTGCTCGGCGTCTCCTTCGTCGCCTTCATGCTGATGCGGGCCATTCCCGGCGATTTCGCCATCGCCGCGGCCGGCTCGCAGAGCGTCGCGCCGGAGGTGCTGGCGACGATCCGGCGCGATCTCGGCCTCGACCAGCCCTTGATGGCGCAATATCTGAGCTGGCTCGGCGCTGCGCTTACCGGCGATTTCGGCAAGTCCTTCGTCACCCGCCAGCCGGTGCTCGGCGAATTGCTCAATCGGCTCGCGGTCACCATCCAGCTCACGCTGCTCGCCGCTGTCATCGCCGCGGTGATGGGCGTCGCCTCGGGGCTCGCGGCGGCGCGCCTGCGCGGCGCGACCGACTGGCTGGTGAGGCTCTGGAACGGGCTGATGCTCGCCGTGCCGAACTATGTCGTGGCGACGCTGATCGTCCTGCTCTTCGGGCTCTATTTCCCGGAGATCACCGTCCTCGGCTACACGCCCTTTCTTGAGAACCCGCTCGGCAATCTCGCCAGCCTGCTGCTGCCGGCCTTCGCGCTGGCGCTCGCGGTTTCCGTGACCATCGCGGAGAACACGCGCGCCGCGGTGCTCGAGGTCGCCAACCAGGATTTCGTCATGGTCGCCCGCGCCAAGGGGCTGACGCCGGCCGTGATCCTGCGCGACTACCTGATGCGCAACGCGCTGACGCCGGTCATCACCGCCGCCGGCCTCAAGATCGCGGCGCTGCTCGGCGGGAGCATCCTGGTCGAGACCATCTTCGCCATTCCCGGCATGGGCCAGTATCTGTTCGATTCTATCAACAGCCGCGACTATCCGGTGATCCAGGCGATCGTGCTGGTCGCGGCCGGCATCGTCGTGCTGGTCAACACGATGATCGACATCGCCTATGCCCGCGTCGACGCACGGGTGCAGATGTGAGCGGCGTCATGCAGGACAGTGCGCCGGTCGCGGCCGCGCGCAAGGGAGCGGGGATCACGCAGGGCTGGCTCTTGCTGGGCGTCGGGCTTGCCATGCTCGCACTGATGTTGGTGCTGACGATCTTCGCGCCGCTGGTGGCGCCCTGATGACCCCTCGGCCACCTCGCCGGATTCGCTGGCGCCGGCGAGCGCGGCGCATTGGCTCGGCACGGATTCCATTGGGCGGGACGTGCTGAGCCGCCTGATCGTCGGCGGACGCACCACGCTGCTCATCACCGTCTCGGCCGTGCTGATCGCGCTGGTGGCCGGGCTGATCCTCGGGCTCGCGGCCGGCTATCTGGGCGGGCGCACCGACGAGATCATCATGCGCCTGCTCGATGTCGTCTTCGCCTTCCCGGTGCTGCTGCTGGCGATCGCGGTGGTGGCGGCGCTGGGGCCGACCGTGCCGAACCTGATCCTGACCATCGCGATCGTCTATACGCCGGCTATGGCGCGGGTGGTCAGGGCGCCGGTGCTCAGCGTCAAGCAATGGGACCATGTCGAGGCGGCCCGCAGCGTCGGCATGAGCGAGATGCGGCTCGTACTGCGCCATATCCTGCCGATCGTGGTCTCGCCGATCCTCGTCGCGACGAGCCTGACGCTGTCGCAGACGATCTTCACGGTGACGGCTTTGTCGTTCCTGGGCCTCGGCCCGCCGCCGCCCGATCCGAACTGGGGCGGCATGCTCTCGGAGGCCCGCCAGTTCATGGAGCTGGCGCCGCTGACCGTGGTCGGCCCGGCTCTGGCGATCGTCTTCGCGACGCTGACCTTCATCATCATCGCCAATGGCTTGCGTGAGGTTCTGGACGTGGGGAGCGTGCGATGACCGGCCCGCTCCTCAGGGTGCGCGACCTCACCGCGACCGTGACCACGCGCCGCGAGGTGATCCAGGCGGTGCGCGGCATCTCCTTCGACATCAATGCCGATGAGGCGGTCGGCTTCGTCGGTGAATCCGGCTGCGGCAAGAGCGTCACCGCCAAGGCGCTGATGCGACTGGCGCCGGAAGGCGCCTCGATCGGGCTCGGCGGTTCCGTCGCCTTCTGGGGGCAGGAACTGCTCGGGCTCGGCGAGGACGAGATGCGCGACCTGCGCGGCCGGCGCATCGCCATGGTCTTCCAGGACCCGATGACCTCGCTCAACCCGGTGATGAGCATCGGCGCGCAGATGGGCGACATGCTGCGCCGCCATCTCGGCCTGTCGGCGAAGGAGGCGCGCGAGCGCAGCGTCGAGCTCCTCGACCTCGTCGGCATTCCCGATCCGGCACGTCGCATCGACGATTTCCCGCATCAGTTCTCGGGCGGGCAGCGCCAGCGCGTGCTGATCGCCATCGCGATCTCCTGCGAGCCGGATCTGCTGATCGCCGACGAGCCGACGACGGCGCTCGACGTCACCGTGCAGGCACAGATCCTGCGGCTGCTGCTGCGGCTGCGGGAAGAGCGCGGCATGGCGCTGATGCTGATCACCCATGATTTCGGCGTCGTCGCCGGCATGGTCGACCGGGTGAACGTGATGTATTGCGGCGAGATCGTCGAGGCCGGGCCGGTCGACGATGTCTTCGCGCGGCCGCAGCATGCCTATACGCGGGCGCTGCTCGATGCGGTGCCACGCCTGCAAGGGGCGGGGGGCGGTGCGATGACGGAGCCGCTGCTTCAGGTCCGCGATCTCTCGGTGCTGTTTCCGGCGCGGCGCGGGGCTCCGCCGGTCAAGGCCGTGGAGCGCCTCTCCTTCGAGATCGCGCCGGGCCAGACCCTCGGGCTCGTCGGCCAGTCCGGCTCGGGCAAGACCACGGCCGGGCGCGCCATCCTTCAGCTCCAGAAGGCGAGCGAGGGTTCGGTCAAGCTGATGGGGCAAGAGCTGACGACGATGGGCTCCGGCGAGTTGCGCCGCATGCGCCGGCACATGCAGTTCGTGCTGCAGAATCCCTATTCCAGCCTGCATCCGCGCATGACGATCGGGCAGATCCTGAGCGAGCCTTTGCAGGTGCACCGCACGGTGCCCGCCAACCGCATCCGCGAGCGCGTCGCGGAACTGCTGGAGCTGGTCAATCTCGACCCGGCGATGATGCAGCGCTATCCGCACGAGTTCTCCGGCGGCCAGCGCCAGCGCGTCGTCATCGCCCGGGCGCTCGCAGTCAATCCCGATTTCGTGGTCTGCGACGAGCCGGTCTCGGCGCTCGACGTGCGCACCCAGGCGCAGATCGTCGCGCTCCTGCAATCGCTGCAGGAGAAGCTCGGCCTGTCCTATCTCTTCATCGCCCATGACCTCGCCATCGTCCGCGAGATGGCGCATCGTGTCGCCGTGATGTTCCGTGGCCGCATCGTCGAGATGGGCAGTGCGGCCCAGGTCTATGATAGCCCGGCCCATCCCTACACGCAGCTCCTGCTTGACGCCGTACCGGTGCCCGATCCCGTGCTCCAGCGCGAGCGGTTGAGGCGCCCGCCGCCGGACCTTCGCTTCCTCGATGGCGATGGCGGAGCTTGTGTCCATGGTGTCGATCATGCGCGGGACGGGACGCCCGAATGGCACGAGGTCGGGCCGGGGCATGGCGTCTCCTGCCGCTACTGGCCAAGAGCACAGTGCACTGCTGCGTGAACGCATGTTCCTTCAGATGGAACATCCAATCCTTGACGCGAAATGTTTGGCGCCATTACGCTTTTGAAGATGAGGCCGGGCTGCGGACCGACTGAAAAGTAGCCCGGAATGATGCCCTGAAGTCCGAGAAACCGCTTCGCCCGGCATCGGCCGGAGCAGCGGTCGCAATCCGGGAGGATGCCCGTGCGTCTGGCGCTGATCCACATCGTTCAGGAGACGAACGACTTCAATCCGTTGCTGACGACGCTCGCGGATTTCGAGGCGTTCGGCCTCGTCGAGGGTGAGGAGATCGCCCGGCAATTCGGCGAGATCGGCCAGATCGGCGGGCATTATGCGGCGGTGAAGGAGAGCGGGCTCGATATCGAGACGATCCCGATCATCCGCGCCTGGGCCGTGGCGGGCGGGCGCATCTCGCGCGAGGCCTTCGACTTCTTCCAGGCGAAGATCCGGGCGGGATTGGAGACGGTCGGCCCGATCGACGGGCTCGTCCTGCATCTCCACGGCGCCTGCGCGGCCGAGGGCATCGACGATGTCGAGGGCGAGCAGGCCGAGCTCTGCCGCAAGATTTTGGGGCCGGACGTGCCGATCCTGCTCGGGCTCGATCACCACGCCAATGTCACCCACAAGATCATGGCCAATTGCTCGGCGATCGTCGGGCATCGTACCCAGCCGCATGACGTGTTCGATACCGGCAAGGTCGGCACCGAGGTGCTGCTGCGCATCTTGCGGGAGAAAGCCAAGCCCGTGATGGCCTGGCGCAAGATCCCGCTGCTGTCGCATCAGGAGCAGTTCCTAACCTCGAAGGGACCGATGAAGATCTGGTTCGACCGGGCTCGCGCCATCGAGGCGGATCGTCGTGTCCTGCAGGCCTCGAACTACCCGATGCAGCCTTGGCTCGATGTCGCCGAGGGCGGCTGGTCGACGATCGTCGTCACCGATGGCGATCAGGCCCTGGCCGAGAAATTGGCGGACGAGTTGGCCGATCTCGCCTGGTCGATGCGCGATGACTTTCAGATACGCGAGGCGGTCTCCATCGACGATGCCGTCCGCAAGGCCGATGCGGCCGAGCGCGGCATGGTCGTGCTCAGCGATACCGGCGACACCGTCTTCGGCGGCGCGGCCGGCGACAGCAACCTGCTGTTGGAAGCGATGCTGCGGCTCGGTATCAAGAGCAAGGCGCTGATCCCGCTGATCTCGCCGAAGGCCGTCGCGACGCTGACCGCCGCCGGCGAGGGCGCCGAGGTGACCTTGCCGCTCGGAGGCGATGCGGCCACGGCCTTCTTCAAGCCGCTGACGGTGACGGGCAAAGTGCGGAAGCTCGGCGGGGGCTCGATCCCGCTCAACTTCAACCACCAGCCGGAGGTCGATATGGGCCGCGTCGCGGTCTTCGATGTCGGGCCGGTGACGCTCCTGATCTCGGAACTGCGCGGCGTCGCCGGCAATGTGCCCGATGTCTACGAGGCCTTCGGGATCGACCTCTCCGACTACAAGATGGCCGTGCTCAAGACGGCCTCGAACTTCCAGTATTTCGACCGCATCGCCTCCGGGCTCGTTCGCGCCGATACCAGCGGGCCGGGGCAATCGGACGTGTTTACCCTGCCGTGGCAGCGGATTCCGCGCCCGGTCTATCCATTGGAGACAATAAGCGACTGGCGGGCGCATTCGTCCCAGCCGGGAGCGGGGACGCGCTGAGACGAAACCAACACAACAACAGGGGAAAGCGATGACAAAGCTGTCGCGACGTCAATTCGGCATGGCCGGCCTTGCGCTGGCGGGCGTGTCCCTGGCGGGGGCCTTGCCGGCCTCAGCCCAGCAGCTCAAGGGCGGGAGGCTGCGCGTCGCCGTGCTGAGCGAGCTGGCGAACTATGACCCGCAGCAGCTCTCGACGGTGAATTTCCACGTCATCAAGAACCTTTATGACAGCCTGATCGAATACACCCCCGAGGGGAAGCCTGAGCCGAGCCTGGCGACGGAATGGACGATCGCACCCGACAAGACTTCGGTGACGCTGAAGCTGCGCAGCGGCGTGACCTTCCAGAGCGGCACGCCGTTCAAGGCGGATTCCGTGCTGGCGACCCTGCAGAAAGGCGCCGATCCCAAGCGCGGCAAGAACGTCTTCGCGACCATGTCGATCGTGAAGGACTGGTCGGCGCCGGACGATGCGACGGTGACGATCAACTTCAAGGCGCCGGTGCCCGAGCGGCAGATCCTCGACCTCCTGCAGTTCCTGCTGCCGATCGACCCCAAGGGCATCGATACGGTCGAGACCGTGCCGGCCGGAACCGGAGCCTACACGCTGGTCAACCGCGCGGTGGGCCAGAGCCTGACGCTCAAGGCCAATCCAAAATACTGGCGCGAGAAGCAGCCGATCGTGCAGGATCTCGTCTTCACCGTGTTCAGCGAGGACGCTTCCGCCAGCGCCGCGCTGGAATCGGGCGCGGTCGACATCGTCTATAACGGCTCCTCGCGCAGCGCGGTCAGGCTCAAGAATGCCGGTTTCCAGGTCTTCGCCGGGCCGGGGCCATTGGTGCAGGTCTTCCGCATCAACTCGACGCGCGGACCCTTCCGCAACAAGGCGTTCCGGCAGGCCTTCAACTATCTGATGGACCGGGCGAGCATCCTGCGCGTCGGCTATGCCGGGATGGGCAAGGTCGTGGCGCTGCCCTGGGCGCCGGCGAGCCCGGCCTATGACGAGAGCTATAACGCGACCTATGCCTATGACCTGGAGAAGGCGAAGAAGCTGATCGCCGCTTCCGGCCTTTCCGCCGACGAGCTCAAGAGCTGGAAGCTGCTGGTCAACGGCAGCGACGAGCCTTCGGTGGCGATCAGCCAGATCGTGCAGGGCTCGCTGCAGAAGATCGGCATCCCCGTCGAACTCGACATGCGGCAAGGCGCTGAATACGTCACCGCGCTGCTCGGCGGCGATTTCGCGGCCACCTTCGGGGCGGTCGGCAACGTCCAGAAATTCCCGTCGCGCGTCGCGACCAACTCGATCTATCGCACCTCGGGCAATCCGGTCCTGAAGGACCCGCATCCGCATCCCGATTATGTCGCGGCGATCGCCCGGGTCGACGGTGCCTCGGGCAGCGCTGCCGAGGTCAAAGCGGCCTATGACAACCTCAACAAGGTCATGGTCGAGGAGGCCTTCGGCATCCCGACCAATTCCTACGATGTCGGCCTGATCGTCGCCTCCGACAAGATCGGCGGCGTGACGCTCGATATCGACAACCTCTTCATCGCGCGCACCATCGGCTTCAAATGATGCGGCCTGACGGCGCCGGGCGGCGCGAGCGCGGCGCCCGGCGATGACGGAGACATTGGCCCGGATCAAGGGGTTGCTGCGTCGGCTGCTGGCCCGGCGCGGCGCCGCCCTGGGGCTCGGCTTCCTCGCGCTGGTCGCGCTGGCGGCGGCTTTCGCGACCGTGCTGCCCTTCGACCCGCTGTCGCAGAGCGTGGCGGCCTCGCTCTTGCCGCCCTCGGCGGAGAACTGGTTCGGCACGGACGAACTCGGGCGCGATATCCTGGCCCGCGTGATCTATGGCGCGCGGACCTCGCTTTTGACGGCGGTCGGAGCGGTCATCATCGCCGCCCTCATAGGCGTGCCGATCGGGCTCGCCGCCGGCTTCTATGGCGACTGGCGCGATTCCCTGCTGATGCGCTGCATCGACGTGCTGCTGGCGCTGCCGAACATCCTGTTCGCGATGGCGCTGATCGCCGTGCTCGGCCGCAGCCAGGGCGCGGCGCTGATCGCGGTCGGCATCGCCGGCATTCCGGGCTTTGCCCGCATCGCGCGGGCACAGGTCATGGCGCTGCGCCAGCTCGATTTCGTCACCGCGGTGCGCGCCTTCGGCGGAAGCCCCGGCTACATCATGTTCAAGACGATCCTGCCCAACGCCCTGAGCCCCTTGGTGGTGCAGGCGATCGTGCTGGCCTCGATCGCGATCCTGCTGGAGGCGGCTTTGGCCTTCCTTGGGGTCGGCGTTCCCCCGCCGACGCCGAGCTGGGGCGAGATGCTGCGCACCGGCAAATCCTATCTCTACGAGGCGCCGACCTATGCGGTTCTGCCCGGCATCGTGCTGACGCTGACGATCCTGTCGCTCGACACGATCGGCCGGGCGCTGACCGCGATCCTCGACCGCGACGAGACCGATGCGAGCGGCGAGACGATCGGGGGCCGGCGATGACGGCCTATGTCCTGCGCCGCCTGTTCCAGATGCTGCCGGTGCTGCTGGTCGCCTCCTTCGCGATCTTCGCGATGATCTATGCCGTGCCCGGCGGCCCGGTCGCGGTGATCGTCGGCGAGAATGCCGGGCCGGAGGAGATCGCCGCCGCGATCCAGCGCTACGGGCTCGACCGGCCGATGGTCGTGCAATACGCCGACTGGCTCGGCAGGGCTATGATGGGCGATTTCGGGCTCTCGCTGCATAGCCGCCAGCCGGTGCTGCAACTGATCGGCGAACGCTTGCCGGCGACGCTGCAACTGGCGCTGGCCGCGATTTTCGTTGCGCTCGTCATCGGCATTCCCGTCGCGATCGCGAGCGCGGTCAGGGCGAATTCGTGGCTCGACCGGCTGCTCAGCGGCTGGAGCGCTTTGGCGCTGGGCGTGCCGACCTTCTGGCTCGGCATCCTGCTGATCCTGCTCTTCGCGGTGGAGCTGCGCTGGCTGCCCTCGGCCTCGCGCCATGTCCCGTTCTGGGAGTCGCCGGTCGATGCGCTGCGCAGCCTCGCGCTGCCGGCGATCACGCTCGGTACCTATGTCTCGGGCATCCTGGCGCGGTTCCTGCGGGCTTCGCTGATCGGCGAGGCGCGGGCCGATTATGTCCGCACGGCGCGGGCCAAGGGCGTGCCTGAGAACCGCATCGTCGGCTTCCACATCATGCGTAATGCGCTCCTGCCCTTCGTCACCATCGTCGGTCTGATGATGGCGAATTTCATCGGCGGCGCCGTGGTGACCGAGGCGGTCTTCACCTATCCGGGGCTCGGGCGCCTGCTGATCCAGGCGATCAGCACCCGCGACTACCCGCTGATCCAGGGCTGCATCCTGGTGATCCTGGTCGCGTACATGCTGATCAACCTCACGGTCGACATGCTCTACGCCTGGATCGACCCGCGGATCGAATACCGATGAGCGGGCTTCCAGCTTCCGTGGACATCTGGTCGCAGAGGCCGTGCCGAGGCTCCACCGTCATTCCGGGGCTTCGCGTCAGCGAAGAGCCCGGAACCCGAGAACCGATGCCGCTTCTATGAGAAGCGCCGTCGGGTTGGGGCCTGCCGTCATAACCGCATCGGTTCTGGGTTCCGGGCTCAGGCCTGCGGCCTGCCCCGGAATGACGGCGGTGGCTCCAGCAGCTTCATTGCCGGCAATTGTCCGAACCGCCTAACGCGGATCGGCCGTGGGCCGCGAGCCGAGATGGGTCGAGATGCCGGCCGCGACCTCGCGCAGCCGCGTGCCGACCTTTGCCGCCAGCGAATGCGGCATCCGCATCAAGGGCGCGGAGACGCTCAGCGCCGCGACGGGATAGCCGTCCTCGTCGAGGATCGGCACGCCGACGCACATGGCGCCGTCCTCGTTCTCGCCCATCTCGGTCGCGTAGCCGGTGCGGGCGACCTGCCGGAGCTGCCGCTCGATCTCCTCGCGCTCGAGCAGGGTGCGGCCGGTGCGCTCGGTCAGCGGCAGGTCGAGCTGCCGCTGCCGCTCCGCATCGGGCAGGAAGGCGAGGATCGCCTTGCCGAGCGCGGTCGAATGCATCGGGTGGCTCTCGCCGATGCGAGCCTGCATGCGCAGCGAACGATTGGCCTCGATCAGGTCGATATAGACGACGGTGCCATTGCCCTTGACCGCGAGATTCACGGTCTCGTTGAACTCCTGCATGAGTTCGATCATCGCCGGGCGGGCGAGTTCGCGGACCTTGCTGACGCTGGCATCGGCGCGGGCGATGGCACGCAATTGCGGCCCGAGATTGTAGCGATCGGTCGCGCGGTTGTGGTCGAGGAAGCCGGCAGCGGTCAGCGTCTGCAGATAGCGGAAGGTCGTCGTCTTCGGGATCTTGAGCTCCTTGCTGACGGCGGTGAGCGCGATCTCATGGCCGTGGCGGGCGACCAGCTCCAGCACCTTCAGCGCCTTCATCACCGGCTGCACGACATAGGGGTTGTCGGGTTTCTTGGCCATCTGCGCTCCGGTGGTCGGGCTCGTTCGAAAGCCAACATGGCCAACGCCAATGAATTCCGCAAGGCGAAACCGCTGTTCCTTTACGCGGAGCGGGCGGTCTGGTCTGGTCGGGGACAACAGCAGGAGGCAACGCAGTGACAGGCAAGGACAGCCAGCAGGCGGGCGCTCTGCGCTTCGACGAATCCGCCCGGCAGATCGCGGCGAATGCGCGTTTCATCGCCGGCGGCGTGAACAGCAATTTCCGGCTGGGCATGCAGCCCGGTCCGCTCGTCTTCGAGCGCGGCGAGGGCGCCTATCTCATCGACGCCGACGGCAACCGGATCATCGACTATTACTGCGGCATGGGCGCGACCGTGCTCGGCCACACGCCGGCGCCTGTCATCGAGGCGGTGAAGCACCAGGCCGAAAAGGGCATCCTCTTCGCCGGGCAGATGCCGATCGAGGCGGAAGCCGCGCAACTGATCTGCGAGCGCATTCCCTCGGCGGAGCGCCTGCGCTTCGGCTCATCGGGCTCGGAGGTGGCGCAGGCGGCGATGCGATTGGCGCGCGCCGCCACGGGCAAGCACACCATCGTCAAGTTCGAGGGGCATTATCACGGCTGGTTCGACAACATCCTCTGGTCGACGGCGCCGGGGCTTAACGCGGCCGGACCGGAGGAGGCGCCGACGCCGGTGATCGGCAGCAAGGGCCAGGACCCGCAAGCCGGCGAGGGGCTCTCGATCCTCGGCTGGAACGACCTCGCGGCATTGGAAGCACGGCTCGCCAAGGGCGATGTCGCCGCCGTGCTGATGGAGCCGGCGATGTGCAATCAGGGCGCCATCGCGCCTGCGCCGGGCTATCTGGAGGGCGCGCTCGCCGCCTGCCGCAAGTATGGCGCGATCCTGATCTTCGACGAGGTCATCACCGGTTTCCGGCTGGGGCGCGGCGGGGCGCAGGAACGCTTCGGCGTCACGCCCGACCTCACCCTGATGGCGAAGGCGATCGCCAACGGCTTCCCGGTCGCGGCGATCGCGGGCCGGGCCGATCTGCTAGATCTTTTTGCCGATGGCGTGCTGCATGGCGGCACCTTCAATGCCCAGCCGGTGGCGATGGCGGCGCTGGTCGCGACCCAGAAGGCGCTGACGCCGGAGCATTACGAGCGGAGCTCCGTCCATGGCCAGCGCTTGCAGGACGGCATCCGTACGACCCTCAAAGATGCGGGCATCAAGGCGCAGGTTGCCGGCTTCCCGCTGATGTTCCACGTTGCCTTCGGGCTCGACGCCCCCGCGCGGAACTACCGGGACGTCGCGCGCGCCGACAAGGCCGCCTATAGCCGCTTCGCCCATGAATTGCTCAAGCGCGGCGTGCGCGTGCTAGAGCGCGGCGCCTGGTTCGTCTCGTCGGAGCATGATGCGGCGGTGGTCGACGCGACGCTTGCCGCGGTGCGCGACGCGGCGCGGGCGGTGGCGTAGCGGTTCAGGCCTCACCCCTTGTCATTCCGGGGCTTCGCATCGCGAAGAACCCGGAACCCACGACCGGGTGAGCGGCCTGCACCAGTCACCAAAGGTCCAGCCCAGTCGTGGGTTCCGGGTTCGCGCCTGCGGCGCGCCCCGGAATGACAAAGGTGGTTCGCCATGCGCCCCACTCTTGCATGCAGCATGCGCCCTGCCATTGACCGCGCCGCACGCCGTACCGGATAGTTCGCTCCGAGAGGGAGCGAACACAAATGCCGCAGCCGAGACCGTCCACCGCGCTTGCCGGGCTCAAGGTGCTGGACCTGACGCGGGTGCGGGCCGGGCCGACCTGTGTGCGCGTCTTCGCCGATTTCGGGGCCGACGTGATCAAGGTCGAGAGCCCGCCGGGGCTCGATCCCAACGAGAACATGAGCGGGCCGCGCCTCGGCTACGACATGCAGAACCTGCATCGCAACAAGCGCTCGCTCGCGCTGAACCTGAAGACGCCCGAGGGCAAGGCGATCCTGATGAAGCTGGTCGACGAGGCCGATCTCGTCGTCGAGAACTTCCGGCCGGACGTGAAGGAGCGGCTCGGGCTCGATTTCGAGACGCTGCATGCGCTCAATCCGCGCCTGATCCTGGTCTCGATCTCCGGTTTCGGCCAGTCCGGCCCTTACCGGACGCGCGCCGGCTTCGACCAGATCGCGCAGGGCATGGGCGGGATGATGTCGGTGACCGGATTGCCCGGCCAGGGGCCGGTCCGGGCCGGGATCGCGCTCGCCGATTCCTCGGCTGGGCTCTATGGCGCGGTCGGCGCGCTGGTCGCGCTGCAGGAGCGGGCGGTTTCCGGCAAAGGGCAGTGGGTGCAGACCTCGCTGCTCGAAGCGCAAATCGCGATGATGGATTTCCAGGCCGCGCGCTATCTGGTCGAGGGCTCGGTGCCGCCGCAGGCCGGCAACGATCATCCCTATCATACGCCGATGGGTGTCTACCGAACGCGCGACGGCGCGATCAATCTCGGCGTCGGCGGCGAGGAGCAGTGGCGCTCGTTCTGCCGGGCGATCGGGCGGCCGGAATGGGGCACGGATGCGCGCTATGACAACAAGGAGAAGCGCTTCGCCCGCCGGCCGGAACTGCGCGATATGATCGAGGAGATTTTCGCCGCCGCCGACAGCGCTCATTGGCTGGAGGCGATGGAGCGCAACAGCGTTCCGGCCGGGCCGATCTATGCGGTGGACGAGATGTTCGAGGACCCGCAGGTGCGCCATCTCTGCATCGCCAAGCCGGTCAGCCATCCCGAGCTCGGCGATATCCGCCTGATCGGCCAGCCGGTGACGCTCTCGCGCACGCCTGCCGATGTCGCGACGCCGACGCCCGCGGCCGGCGCGCATAACGACGAGATCCTGGCCGATCTCGGCTATGACGAAGCCGGGCTCGCGCGCTTGCGGGCCGATGGCGTGATCTGACGGAGAGCCTGCGTGAACGACGAAATCCTGTATGCGGTCGAGGGCGGGGTCGGCACGATCACGCTCAACCGGCCCCAGGCGCGCAACGCGCTGACCTTCGCCATGTATGAGCGCATCGCCGAAATCTGCCGCGACCCGGCGGCGCATGGCGATCCGCGCGTCATCGTCATGACCGGGGCCGGCGACAAGGCCTTTGCGGCCGGCACCGACATCGCCCAGTTCCGCGCCTTCTCCAGCGCCGAGGATGCGCTGGCCTATGAGGAGCGGATCGAGACCGTGATCGGCACGATCGAAAGCTGCTCCGTGCCGACGCTGGCTGCGATCTCCGGGGCCTTTACCGGCGGCGGGGCGGCGATCGGGCTTGCCTGCGACTTGCGGATCGCAACGCAGAGCGCGCGCTTCGGCTTCCCGATCGCGCGTACGCTCGGCAACTGCCTGTCGATGGAGAATTACGGACGGCTCTACGCCATCCTCGGTCCGGCACGGGTGAAGGATATCGTCTTCACCGCCCGGCTGGTCGAGGCGGAGGAGGGGGCGCGGATCGGCCTCTATAACGAGTTGGTGCCGGACCATGAGGCGCTGATGCGGCGGGCCGGTGAACTGGCGCAGACCATCGCCGGCCACGCGCCATTGACGATGCGCGCGACCAAGGAGGCGATGCGCCGGCTGACGGCCGCGATCGCCGCCGGCATCGACGGCCATGATCTCGTGACGCTCTGCTATACCAGCGCCGATTTCCGCGAGGGGATGGAGGCGTTCCTGGGCAAGCGGACGCCGAACTGGACCGGGCGGTAGCCCCCTCCAATTTGCCACCGGAACCACGCCGTCATCCCGGGCTTGACCCGGGATCCATGCCGGAGCGTTTCCGATAAAGGTTCCGGAATGGATCCCGGATCGGCGCCGCTTCGCGGCTTGTCCGGGATGACCCACGTTTGTGGTTTGAGCGTTATGCTCGCCCTTGTGGCGAGCATCCACGTCTTGAACGCCGTGCGTCACGAAGGAAGACGTGGATGGTCGGGACAAGCCCGACCATGACGGTGCGCCGCCAAAGGCTCAGGCCGGCTTTCCGAGCTGCCCGAGCTCGTGCAGCAGGGCCGCGCCCGTGCGCAGGCCGCTGTAGAAGCAGTCCAGCGTCATGTTCTCGTTGGGGGCGTGGTTGGCCTCGTCGTGATTGGCGTAGGGCGTCACGAAGGCGGGGATGCCGAGGATCTTGGTGAAGACGTAATTCGGCAGGCTGCCGAAGCCGGCCGGGATCAGCAGGGGCTCCTCGCCCTGCGCGGCGACGAAGGCGCGGCGCAGCGGTGCGGTATAGGGCGAGGCGATCGATGTCTTGGAGGGCTGCATACCCTTCTCCTCGCAGATGAATTCGACTTCCGGCGCGTGCTTTTCGACGTGGGCCCGGACCTTGCGCAGGATGTCCTCCGGATCCTGCGCCTCGACGAGGCGGATGTCGCATTTCACCAGCGCCTCGTTCGGCAGCACGGTCTTGGTGCCCGGCCCGCCATAGCCGCCATGGAAGCCGTTGATCGTCAGCGTCGGACGGAAGCAGAGGCGCTCGTAGAACGGGCGATCGGCTGGCGCGTCGAGGCGGGTGAGGCCGACGCCCTTCTTGAAGGCCTCGATATCGAGCGGGAGGCGCTCGACCGCTTCCAACTCCTCCGCCGTCGGTGGCTCGACGGCATCGTGCAGGCCCTCGATGGTGATCTCGCCTTCGGGGTTCTTCATCGTTGCGAGGAGATGGACCAGCGTCCAGATCGGGTTCGGCACGACACCGCCGAAATTGCCGGAATGAACGTCGCGGCTGGCATGGCGGCAGCGCAGGTCGAAGGAAACGACGCCGCGCGAGCCGAACTTGATCGAGGGCGCGCCACTGGCATGGCGCGGCCCGTCGGCGGTGACGGCGAGGTCGGCCTTCAGCAGATGCGGATTGGCGCGCACGAAGCCAGCGATGTTCGGGCTGCCGATCTCCTCCTCGCCTTCCAGCACGAGGATGACGTTGCAGGGCAGTTCGCCATGGACCTTGAGATGGGATTCGATCGCGAGGATCTGGGCGAAATGCTGGCCCTTGTTGTCGCCGACGCCGCGCGCATAGAGACGGCCGTCGCGGATCGTCGGCTCGAAGGGCGGCGAGACCCATTTGTCGAGCGGGTCCGGCGGCTGCACGTCGTAATGTCCATAGAGCAGCACGGTCGGCTTGCCCGGCGCCTTCTCCCAGCGCGCGACGACGACCGGGTGGCCCTCGGTCGGGATCAGGCTGGTTTCCAGGCCGATCTCGGTGAGCATGTCGACGAGCAGCAGGCCAACCTCGGCGATGCCGATATTCTCGGCGCTGATGCTGGGGTGCCGCAGATAGGCGATGAGACGGTCGAGGAAGGCGCTGCGGTTCGCTTCGATATGATCGAAGACCGCGGCGAGTGCGTCTGAGGAAGCCATAGCCAATGCCTGAAAGGAGAGGAATCCGTGCCGCCCGCCAAGCGGGGGCGCAAGCGGCGACCGTGCGGCCACCGAAGGCAGCCTAGACGCGGGGTGAGTGGGGCTCAAGCGCTGGTGAAGCTGTGGTGGTGATTGGCAGCCTTGCGATTTTCGCTGGGTAGATTGTGGCTTGATTTGTTCATACTTTGTTCTATTGTGGGATATGCAGCTCGTTCTTGACCTCGATGGTGGGCGAGAGGTTCGGCCGCGAGAAGGCCGCCGTCCGCCCCGCTATTTCTTCGCGCTCCTCCCGGATGCGGAAGCGAGGGTGCGGATTCACCATCTGGCCGGTGAGTTGAGCGCGCGGCTTCGCGCCTCCGGCGAGTTGCGCGGACCTGCCAAGTATCATGTGACCTTGCGGGGGATTGCTGCCCCCGATGGGCCGTTCGGGCAGACTATCGAGATGGCGTGCGCAGTCGCCAACGAAATCCGAAGGACTTCCTTCGCAGTCATGTTCAATCAGGCTGCGAGCTTCGGAGCGGCGCCGAACTACGCATTTTCCCTGACGACGCGGGAGGACCTGGCCGGTGCAAACCGCCTGTCCGCCGCACTCCATGACGCCTTGCGGCACGCCGGACTCAAGGTCGACGGGTCGAGCTTCCAGCCGCATGTGACACTCTTCTACGATCGGAGGCGTCTGGAGTTCATCGACGTTCCAGAGCTGCGCTGGCAGGTGCGCGACTTCGTTCTGATCGAAAGCATCGATAACAGGAGGTACGAGATTCTGGGCTCCTGGCCGCTCGTTTGAACTCCATGCAGCCGTGCAAGGCCGGTTTGCGGCAATCGAGGGCGTGCGCCGTTGCTTTGGGCGCTGCCGGCTCTATCGTTCCCGGCCGAAGCCTCATCCGATTCAGACGGAGCCTGTCATGGCCGATTTGTCCGCCTTTCCGATCACCAAGCGCTGGCCGGCAGTGCATCCCGACCGCATCCAGCTCTATTCGCTGCCGACGCCGAACGGCGTGAAGGTCTCGATCGCGCTGGAGGAGCTGGAACTGCCCTACGAGCCGCATCTCATCGATATCGGCAAGAACGAGACCTGGGGGCCGGAATTCCTCTCGCTGAACCCCAACGGCAAGATCCCGGCGATCATCGACCCCAACGGCCCCGGCGGAAAGCCGTTCGGCCTGTGGGAATCCGGTGCGATCCTGCTCTATCTCGCCGAGAAGACCGGCAAGCTCCTGCCGAAGGACCCCGCGGCCCGCTACGAGACCATCCAGTGGGTGTTCTTCCAGATGGCCGCGATCGGCCCGATGTTCGGCCAGCTCGGCTTCTTCCATAAGTTCGCCGGCCGCGAATACGAGGACAAGCGCCCGCGCGACCGCTATGCCAGCGAGAGCAAGCGCCTGCTCGGCGTGCTCGAGGACAGGCTGGCCAGCCGCACCTGGATCATGGGCGACGACTACAGCATCGCCGATATCGCGATCCTTGGCTGGGTGCGCAATCTCGTGGGCTTCTATGGCGCGGGCGAGCTCGTCGATTATGCGAAGCTGACGCATGTGCCGATCTGGCTGGAGCGTTGCCTGTCGCGCCCGGCCGTGCAGCGCGGCCTCGACAGCCCGAAGCGCCCGGGTTGAGTCCCGGCTGCCCTTGGACGCAGCCCGAAAACCTATTTGGGCTGGGTCGGCGGGAGGTGCTGCACGGTATGCACAGCGATGCCGCCCTGGGTCAGCCGCTCCCGGCCGCCGAGGCCTTCGAGCTCGAAGACAAAGAGCGCATGCGTGCAGCGTGCGCCCAGCCGGCGCAGCAATTGCGCCGTTGCCAGCGCGGTGCCGCCAGTCATCAGGCAATCGTCTATGATGGCAACCTTACGCCCCTCCAGCGCCTGGCCCTTCGACATGGCGATGCCGTTGCCGAGCTCATAATTGTTCGCGAGGCTGCGCACGACATCGGCGCGGATGGAGCCGACCTTGCGGATATCGATGAAGCCGAGGCCGTTTCGCAGCGCCAGCGCGCCGGCAAAGCCGAGGCCGCCGATATCGATGCCGGCGAGAAGGTCGATCTCCTTGTCGAGACGGGCGGAGAGGGCCTCGCAGGCGGTCCCGCATCCAGCGGGCGTCGCTGGTGAAGGTCGTGGCATCGGGAAAGTCGACGCCGGGGACGGGGTGGTCCTTCCAGCGACGATGGGGAAAAGCCGGGCTGTCCGACATTTTCGGCTCGGAGACTGACGCGCTATCCATGCTAATCCCTGCCTGTATCCGGCGATGCCGCCCGCCTTGTCATCCCTGCCTGCCGCCGGCCGGCAAATCGTGACGACAGTTGGACGGCGAACGCCATGTGGTTTCACGAGCTTCGGACGACGGCATGACTATCACCATCTACGGCATCAAGAATTGCGACACGATGAAAAAGGCGCGCACCTGGCTCGACGGCCATGGCGTCGCGGTGGCCTTCCATGACTACAAGGCGAGCGGGATCGACAAGGCCTCGCTCGAACGCTGGGTCAAGGAGCACGGCTGGGAGACGGTGTTGAACCGCGCCGGCACGACCTTCCGGGCATTGCCGGATGCCGAGAAGCAGGGGCTCGACGCTGACAAGGCGATCGCGCTGATGCTGGCGCAGCCCTCGATGATCAAGCGGCCGGTGCTCGACCTGGGCCAAGGCAAGACGATCGTCGGCTTCAAGCCGGAGATCTATGCGGCGGCGGTCTCCGGGAAGTAGCAATCCCGCTCCAGCCTGGATTGGGTCGACCGAAAGACGCGGCCATCCCGGACAAGCCGCGACGCGGCGACGATCCGGGATCCATGCCTGAGCCTTTCCGCTGAAGGTTCCGGCATGGATCCCGGGTCTCCCTGCGGTCGCCCGGGATGACCGCGCGATGTGATTTATGCTGAGCGACGCATGGCCCATCCGGCGCGCGGGTCTCTTCCCTAAACCGGCGCGCTGCTCTACCTCGCAGGCCATGACCGTTCAGCCCCAGTCCATGCAGCCGGAAATCGCTGCCACTCCTGAATTCACCTTCAAGGTCGCCGCCCGCGACGGCGCCGCGCGCACCGGTGCGATCACCATGCCGCGCGGCGTCATCCGCACGCCGGCCTTCATGCCGGTCGGCACCGCCGCGACCGTGAAGGGGATGTATCCCGAGCAGGTGAGGGCGCTCGGCGCCGATGTCGTGCTCGGCAATACCTATCACCTGATGCTGCGGCCGGGCGCCGAGCGCGTCGCGAAGCTCGGCGGCCTGCACAGATTCATGAACTGGCCGCACCCGATCCTCACCGATTCCGGCGGCTTCCAGGTGATGTCGCTCGCCAACCTCCGCAAGCTGACCGAGGAAGGCGTGACCTTCCGCTCCCATATCGACGGCTCTAAGCATGTGCTCACCCCCGAGCGTTCGGTCGAGATCCAGAACCTGCTCGGCTCCGACATCGTGATGCAGCTCGACGAATGCGTGGCGCTTCCCTGCGAGGAGAAGGTCGCGGAGAAGGCGATGCGACTGTCGCTGCGCTGGGCCGAGCGCTGCAAGACGGCGTTCGGAGAGCATCCCGGGCGGGCTCTGTTCGGCATCGTACAGGGCGGGGACGTGCCGCATCTGCGCGTCGAGAGCGCGCGCGAGCTCGCCGCGATGGACCTCAAGGGCTATGCGGTCGGCGGATTGGCCGTCGGCGAGCCGCAGGACGTGATGCTGGCGATGATCGAGACGGTCGAGCCGCATCTGCCGCAGGAGAAGCCGCGCTACCTGATGGGCGTCGGCACGCCCGACGACATCGTGAAATCGGTGGCGCGCGGCATCGACATGTTCGACTGCGTGATGCCGACGCGGGCCGGGCGCCATGGCCAGATATTCACCCGCTTCGGCCGGATGAACCTGAAGAACGCCAAGCATGCGGAAGACCCGCGCCCGGTCGACGAGCAATCCTCCTGCCCCGCCGCCAATGGCTGGTCGCGCGCCTATCTGCACCATCTCGTCAAGGCCGAGGAGATGCTCGGCAAGATGCTGCTGACCTGGGTGAACCTCGCCTATTACCAGGACCTGATGGCGGGCCTGCGCGCCGCCATCGCTGCCGGGCGGCTCGACGACTTCATCGCCGAGACCCGCGAAGGCTGGGAAAGGGGCGAGCCGGCTTGAGCACGGGCCTCGCCCTGCTGCCGCTCAAGATGGCGCTTGCGGCCTGCGTGGTCGTGAGCTGCTCGATGCTCGCCGAGCGGGCCGGTCCCTTGATGGCGGCGATGATCGCCACCCTGCCGATCTCGCTCGGGCCGGTGCTCGTCTTCCTCGCGCTCGACCATGGCCCGGATTTCATCGCGGGCGCCGCGCTCGGCACGATGAACGCCAACGCGACCCATGCGAGCTTCGTGCTGAGCTATGTCCTGCTGGCCCAGCGCCATGGGGTGCTGGTTTCCCTCGGCGGAGCGCTTGCGCTCTGGGCGGTGCTGCTGCTGGTGCTTCGCAGCATGGCCCTATCGGTCGTGCCTCTCACAGTGCTGACGGTGCTCGCCCTGTCGGTCGTGCATGTGCTCGTGCGGCCCTATCTCAAGGTGCGCGCCAAGCCTCCGGCCGGGATTTCGCGCTATGCCATTCCGATCCGCGCAGCCTGCGTCGCGGCGCTGGTGGGCGTCGTGACGGGTCTCAGCGAGCGCGTCGGTCCGCAATGGTCCGGCATCCTCGCCGGGCTGCCGATCATCCTGTCGAGCCTGATCGTCATCCTGCATACGCGGGCCGGCGGCCCGGCCGCGGCAGCGGTCATCGGCAGCAGCGCGCTCGGATTGCTCGGGGCCGGGCTTGGGCTCGCGGCGGTGCATCTCGCCGCCGTGCCCTGGGGCTCATGGACGGCGCTGGGCCTCGGCCTCGCCATCGCTGTTGTCTGGAACCTGATCCTGCTCGGCCTTGCGCGTCGGGCGGCGCCATGACGCCACGAACAGGCCGCCGATGATCATCACGATACCGACGAGCTGAAGCGAGGAGGGGATCTCGCCCAGCGCCGGAATGGCGAGCAGCGTGCCGGTGACCGGGATCAGCGGCGGAAAGCGCCCGACCACGGACGGCCCCAGCACATGTGCCGCCCAGCCCCAGACCCAGAGCCCGACAATGACGTTGAGCACGCCCTGGTTGAAGCCATGCAGGACGAGCACCCACCAGGGCGCGATGTCGAAGCCGCGGAAATAGAATAGGAAATAGACCGGCAGATAGACCAGCGACAGGACCGAGACGATCGCGGTCGCCTTCAGGCCGTCGACCTGCCAGCGCTGGATCATCAGGGGGTAAAAGCCCCAGAGCAGGCCGACGCCGAGGAAGCAGAGATCGCCGCGCAGCGTCAAGGCGTTCGCGCCCGCGCTGCCGGCGATGCCAAGGCAGATCAGGCCGGCGAGCACCCCGGCGACGCCGACCATCAACCGCCCGGTCAGGGCGGCGCCGAACATCACGACCGAGCCGATGATGCCGATCAGCGTCACCGTGCCCGGCCCGATCGTCGCGCCATGGGCGGCGGGCGCCATCGTCAGGCCGGTCAGCATCAGATAGGTCATCGGAAAGCCGCTGCTCAGCGTCAGCCAGAGCCCACGCTTCCAGCCGACGCCGCCGCAGGAGGCCAGGCCCGGCCGCAGGAAGATCGGCAGGAGCAGCAGGCCGGCAGTGGCGAAGCGCAGCGCCATCAGGTCATGCTGGGTCAATCCGTTCAGGACGGCGTGGCGGCTGATGACGAAGTTCGAGCCGTAGATCAGGACCGCCAGCAGCATGCCGAGCGCCGCGAGGCGCTTGCGGCGGCGCACCCGCGCATCCGTCTCGAGCAGGGCAGCGGGGGCGATCTGATCCATGCCCCTTCTCTAACGTCGCGTTGCCTGCGGTGTTACGGGCCGGCACGCATGGCGTCCGCGCGTGCGGTGGCAGACCGTATTTGCGCCCCGTTTCGGCCCTGCTGGCGCCCAGACGCACCGGCTTCCTTGCATCGCAACATGCAAGGGGCGCAGTGATCAGGAGCGCAACCGATGCCGACAGATTCTGATTTTCCCGCGCCGACCACGATGGCGGCGAGGCTGGGGAGCGATCTCCTGCTCTCGCTGGGCGTCGCCACGGCGACGGCCTTGCTCGTGATGGTGCCGACGCTCATGTCCGATGCGGCGCCCGAGCGAGCTGTGGCGCCGAGCCTGACCCTGCTGCGCGATGGCAAGATCTCAGACCGCCTTGCGGATGTCGGACCGGCCGGTGAGGGAGAGTTCGCTGCCGGACGCCCGGTCACGCCCGCGGCGCTGGCGATGCCGATGTCGCTTGCCTGGCCGGAGCAGGCGGATTGGGCGCCGCCGCGCGTGGCCGTGCAGGCCAAGGCGCGTGTTGCGGCCAATGCGACCGCATTGCCGCCGCGCCGCCTTGCGGTTCTATCCGAGCAAAAGGGGCAGTCGATGGCCCCGCCTTTGGTGATCCTGCCTCCTGCGGCCATGGCAGCCGTGGACACGGTGCAGGCGGCGGAGGCATCTGGCGGCGATGGTGCGGATTCATCCCTGCGGCAGTACGTCGTCGCGCCGGCGATGAAGGTCGTCGACGTGGTCTCCGGCGCGGCCGGAAGCGTGCAGGCGGCCGGGTCCTGGACCCTGACGCAGGCCAACGGCCTGCTGCCGCGCTGGTGAGCGCGGCAGCTTGAGGCTTTAGATCAGGCCAGAGCCTTCAGCGCGCTGCGGCCGGCATAGATCGCCTGCGCGCCCAGCTCTTCCTCGATGCGCAGGAGCTGGTTGTACTTCGCGGTCCGGTCGGAGCGGGCGAGCGAGCCGGTCTTGATCTGCCCGCAGTTCGTGGCGACGGCGAGGTCGGCGATGGTCGAATCCTCGGTCTCGCCCGAGCGATGCGACATCACGGCGGTATAGCCGGCGCGCTGCGCCATCTCGACGGCGGCCAGCGTCTCGGTCAGCGAGCCGATCTGGTTGACCTTGACCAGGATCGAGTTCGCGGTCTTCGTCCTGATGCCCTGCGACAGGCGCGTGACGTTGGTGACGAAGAGATCGTCGCCGACGAGCTGGCACTTCGCGCCGACGAGATCGGTCAGCGCCTTCCAGCCCTCCCAGTCATCCTCGGCCATGCCGTCCTCGATCGAGACGATCGGATAGTTGCCGACGAGCTTGGCGAGATACTTGGCCTGGGCCTTGGGATCGCGCGTCTTGCGCTCGCCCTCGTAGACATAGGCGCCCTCCTTGAAGAACTCGGTCGCGGCGCAGTCGAGCGCCAGCGCGACGTCCTCGCCCGGCTTGTAGCCAGCGGTCTCGATCGCCTGCATGACGAAATCGAGCGCGGCCTCGGCCGACTTGATGTTCGGGGCGAAGCCGCCCTCGTCGCCGACATTGGTGTTGTGGCCAGCGTCGTGCAGCTTCTTCTTCAGGGTGTGGAAGATCTCCGCGCCCATGCGCAGGCCCTCGGCGAACGAGCTCGCGCCGATCGGCATGACCATGAATTCCTGGAAGTCGATCGGGTTGTCGGCATGGGCGCCGCCATTGACGATGTTCATCATCGGCACGGGCAGGACGCGGGCCGAGGTGCCGCCGACATAGCGGTAGAGCGGCAGGCCGGAGGCTTCGGCCGCCGCCTTGGCGACGGCGAGCGAGACGCCGAGGATGGCGTTGGCGCCGAGCTTCGACTTGTTGGGCGTGCCGTCGAGCTCGATCATGGTCTGGTCGATCGCAGTCTGGTCCTCGGCATCCATGGCGACGATCGCCTCGGCGATGGCGACGTTCACCGCCTCGACGGCCTTGAGTACGCCCTTGCCGAGATAGCGCGACTTGTCGCCGTCACGCAGTTCCACCGCCTCATGCGCGCCGGTCGAGGCGCCCGACGGAACGGCGGCGCGGCCCATCGAGCCGTCTTCCAGCACGACATCGACTTCGACCGTCGGGTTGCCGCGGGAATCGAGGATCTGGCGTCCGATGATGTCGATGATCGCGGTCATGGCAGGCTCCGGGAGAGGCGGGGCGGGATGGATAGGGCGCTTCTAGCCAAGAGCCCGCCGCGGGGAAAGCCTCAATCCGCAGGTCCGTGACGGTGCGGCAGCGGTCCGATGGCGTGTGGCTTGCGGATTGTCCGGGCATCCAGACGCTTCGTCCCATCGGGAAACGATCATGTTCCAGACCATGCCTGTGCGCCGCCGGCCGTCACTCACCTCTGTCCTGTTCTGGTCCGGTCTCACTGTGCTGTGGTGGGCGGGGCTTTGCCTCTTCGCGGGGCGGCCGGTCTGGTTCTGGTAGGTCCGCTGCCTCGTCGGGCAGGCCGAGATAGCCGCCGAGCAGGAAGCCGGCCTGCAGCGCGAAGAGATAGCCGATCCAGACGAGGACGACGAAGAGGCCGAGCTCGCCGCGGATGATCCATGTCGGAAAGACGATGAGTGTGATCGCGGCGCTTGCGAGAAGGATTGCCGGATAGCCGCGCGATAGGCCGATCAGAAGACCGATCAGGAACAAGATGCCAGCAATGATCATGTAGTTCGGTCTAGGCTTCTGATTTCGTGAAATCGACCTAGAGCCTAAGGCGTGACCACGCAAACAAGCGTGTGGAAGATCGCGAAATATTTAAGAAAAATATCGATCTCATTACATAAAACTTGAATCTTTTAGAGCTTATTTCATTAAGGTTTGGCGGTGCGACGCCGCCAATTCAAGGACGCCACGGATTGCCTGGCCCGGGTTTCGATGTCGGAATCTGCGGCGCGTCCAGAGGCAGTTCCCATATTGGCCGCTGATGCTCTAGAACGCCCGCCAATCCAGGAGCATCCCATGACCATCGACGCCTCGACCTTGCAGCTCGGCCAGAGCAGCGCCTTGCCCGCCTCGCCGGAGGAGGCGCGGCTCGACCGCGTGCCCAACGTGCATGCCGGCACGAACTACCTTGCCCGCTTCACCTGCCCGGAATTCACCTCGATCTGCCCGGTCACCGGCCAGCCCGATTTCGGCATCCTCGTGATCGACTATCTGCCCGGGCAGTGGCTGGTCGAGTCGAAGTCGCTGAAGCTCTATCTCGGCTCGTTCCGCAACCACGGCGCCTTCCATGAGGATTGCACCGTCTCGATCGGCAAGACGCTGGTCGATCTCCTGGAGCCGGAATGGTTCCGCATCGGCGGCTACTGGTATCCGCGCGGCGGCATCCCGATCGACGTGTTCTGGCAGACGGGCGAGCCGCCCAAGGGCCTCTGGCTGCCCGACCAGGGCGTCGCGCCCTATCGCGGGCGCTGAGCTTCCGCCGCGCCGAGCATCGGCAGGATGCGCGGCGCGGCAAAGCCGAGCAGCCCGATCCCGACGGCAAAAAGGCTGACTGCGCCGGTCGTGCCGAGCATGTGGAGCGCGGTGCCCATCAGCACGGGGCCGAGCGCGTGGCCTGCAAATAGCGAGCAGGCAAACAGCGAGACCGCCGAACCGCGCGCGCCGGGGGCGAGCTCGGTGGCCTGCGCCTGGAACGTGCCGTGCATCAGGAAGAAGCCGAAGCCGTTGACCACGAAGAACGGGATGGCGGTCCACCACGGCAGGAAGGGCAGCGCGAACAGCCCATAGCCGATCGCCATCAGGACGCCGCCGACGATCGGCATCCGGGCGGGGCCGATCCGGTCGACCAGTATACGGGTCGAGAGACCGTAGATCAGCCCGCCGATGCCGGTTCCCGCGATGACCAGCCCGGCGAGCGACGGGCCGATACCGGCACGCTCCTGCAGGATCGCGGCGACGAAGGGCGGCATACCGAAGATCAGGCTGCCCTCGGTGATCACCAACGCATAGAGCAGCTTCGAGCGCGGATTCGAGAAGACGGCCGCATAGCTCGCAATCGCGCCCCCCAGCGTCGGACGACGGCGCACCGCATCGGCGCGGGGCCGCATCGTCAGGGTCAGCATCAGGAAGGCGAGCGCGGCGATGCCGGCCGCCATCAGGAAGACGCCGCGCCAGCCGAGATACTCGGCGATCACGCCGGAACAGGCGGCGCCGGCCATCTGGCCGAAGATCATGATGACGGTGAAGCGGCCGAGCGTGATCTGGCGCTGGGCCATGGTCGCGCGATCGCCGATCGCCGCCATCGCGATCGGGATGATCCCGCCGGCGACGATGCCGCTGGCGGCGCGCAGGACAAGCAAGGTCTCGAAGCTCGGCGCGAAGGAGCAGGCGGCCGACAGCAGGACCAGGAGGGCGAGGCAGGTGCCGATCGTGCGGACCTTGCCGACCGCGTCGGCGATGGGCCCCAGAATCGGCTGCCCGAAAGCGTATGAGAAGGAGAACGCCGTCGCCATCACCGCGACCTGCGCGATCGATCGGCCGAAATGATCGGCAAGCGTCGGCACCAGCGGATCGATGAGCCGCATGGTGAAGGTCGAGGCGAAGCCGCAGGCCCCCAGGACGAGGACGAGCGTTCTAAGCGATGTCTCCGCTGAGGCTGCCGGCGAAACGGGTTCAGACATAGGCGACGGCCGCCGGGGCCGTGCGCGACTTGGCCAGGCGGTCAAAGGCCTGAAGCTCGGCGATCAGCCCCTTGAACTCCGAGAGCGGCACCATGTTGGGGCCGTCGGAAGGCGCCTTGTCGGGATCGGGATGGGTCTCGATGAAGAGGCCGGCGACGCCGACGGCGACCGCCGCGCGCGACAGCACCGGCACGAATTCGCGCTGCCCGCCGGTCGAGGCGCCCTTGCCGCCGGGCTGCTGCACCGAATGGGTGGCATCGAAGATCACGGGGGCGCCGATCTCGGCCATGGTCGGCAGGGCGCGCATGTCGGAAACCAGCGTGTTGTAGCCGAAGGAGACGCCGCGCTCGGTCAGCATCACGTTCGGGTTGCCGCTCTCGGTCACCTTGGCCGCGACATTGACCATGTCCCAGGGCGCGAGGAACTGGCCCTTCTTGACGTTGACGACGCGGCCGGTCTTCGCGGCAGCGACCAGAAGGTCGGTCTGGCGGCAGAGGAAGGCCGGGATCTGGAGGATGTCGACGATTTCAGCGACAGGCGCGCATTGGTCGGCCTCATGCACGTCGGTCACGACCGGCAGGCCGGTACGCTCGCGGATTTCGGCATAGACGGGGAGGGCTGCCTTCATTCCCATGCCGCGGGCGCCCTTGACGCTGGTGCGGTTGGCTTTGTCGAAGGAGGCCTTGAAGACGAGGCCGATCTTCAGCTCATCTGCGATCTCCTTCAGCGCCAGCGCGCATTCGAGCGCGTGATCGCGGCTTTCCATCTGGCAAGGGCCGGCGATCAGGGCAAGCGGCAGCGCATTGCCGAAGCGCACGGGGCGGGCGAGATCCTCACCGATGGTCACGATGGCGTTGGGAGTCATGGCGGCGTCCTTGTCCAGCGGGCTGCCGGGCTTATGTCTGCGAGCCCTGTCGGGTCAAGTCAGGGCAGCCCTGCGGTGAGCGGATGAGGCATGTTTGCTTTCGAACGGGCTGGCGAAGCAGCGGCGAGGTCTGTAAATTCGCAGGCGAAGCACTATCTCGGGTGGCGATGCAGGATAGGATGGATACGGCGCGGACGGGAATGATGCAGTCAGGCCAGTACGAGGCAAGGCAGGCAAGGCGTCCGGTGAACGCGATCACCGGCAACGGGCCGGTCATGGCCGATCGCCCCAAGCGCGGCCAGCCGCCGAGCGACGGCAACGGGCGCGAGGGCAGCGGTACAGCCGTTCTCACCCGGACGCGGACGCGCAAGCCCAATCTCTACCGCGTCCTGCTGCTCAACGACGACTACACTCCGATGGAGTTCGTCGTTCACGTTCTGGAGCGGTTCTTCAACAAGGACCGCTCCGAGGCCACGCAGATCATGATGCATGTGCATCAGAACGGCGTCGGCGAATGCGGCGTCTTTACCTACGAAGTCGCCGAGACCAAGGTTACGCTCGTCATGGATCTGGCGCGCAAGCACATGCATCCGCTGCAATGCGTGATGGAGAAGAAGTAGCCTTGGGTCATCGAGTTCTTTTGGAAATCAGATAGGAGCGCGCCCCTTGCCGAGTTTCTCGCGCAGTCTCGAACAGGCGCTTCACCGGGCTCTGGCCCTCGCCAACGAGCGCCGTCACGAATACGCCACCCTCGAACACCTCTTGCTCGCGCTGGTCGACGACCAGGACGCGGCGGCGGTGATGCGCGCCTGCAGCGTCGATCTCGACCTGCTCAGGCGCAACCTCGTCGATTATATCGACGCGGAATTGACCAATCTCGTCACCGACGGACGTGACGATTCCAAGCCGACCGCCGGCTTCCAGCGCGTCATCCAGCGCGCGGTGATCCATGTTCAGTCCTCGGGCCGCGAGGAGGTGACTGGCGCCAACGTGCTCGTCGCGATGTTCGCCGAGCGCGAGAGCCACGCCGCGTACTTCCTGCAGGAGCAGGACATGACCCGCTACGACGCGGTCAACTACATCAGCCACGGCATCGCCAAGCGCCCCGGCGCCAGCGAGAGCCGGCCCGTGCGTGGGTCCGAGGAGGAGGGCGAGCCGCAGCGCGAGCAGCGCTCCGAGCCGGGCCAGCCCGAGGACAAGGACAAGAAGAAAAAGGAAAGCGCGCTCGACGCCTACTGCGTCAACCTCAACCGCAAGGCGCGGGACGGGCGGATCGATCCGCTGATCGGCCGCGAGGCCGAGGTGCAGCGCACGATCCAGATCCTGTGCCGCCGCCAGAAGAACAATCCGCTGCTGGTCGGCGACCCCGGCGTCGGCAAGACCGCGATCGCCGAGGGCCTCGCGCTCAAGATCACGCGCGGCGAGGTGCCCGAGGTGCTGGAGGACGCGACCGTCTTCTCGCTCGACATGGGCACGCTGCTCGCCGGCACGCGCTATCGCGGCGATTTCGAAGAGCGCCTCAAGCAGGTGATGAAGGAGATCGAGCAGCACCCGAAGGCGATCATGTTCATCGACGAGATCCACACGGTGATCGGCGCCGGTGCGACCTCGGGCGGCGCGATGGACGCCTCGAACCTGCTCAAGCCGGCGCTGGCCTCAGGCGGGCTGCGCTGCATCGGCTCGACCACCTACAAGGAATACCGCCAGTATTTCGAGAAGGACCGGGCGCTGGTGCGCCGCTTCCAGAAGATCGACGTCAACGAGCCGTCGGTCCCGGACACGATCGAGATCCTCAAGGGGCTGAAGCCCTATTTCGAGGAGTTCCACAAGCTGCGCTACACCAACGATGCCATCAAGGCGGCGGTGGAGCTCTCGGCCCGCTACATCCATGACCGCAAGCTGCCGGACAAGGCGATCGACGTGATCGACGAGACCGGCGCCTCGCAGATGCTGGTGACCGAGGCGAAACGCAAGAAGACGATCGGCGTCAAGGAGATCGAGGCGGCGATCGCGACCATGGCGCGCATCCCGGCCAAGACCGTCTCCAAGGACGATGCCGAGGTGCTGCGCAATCTCGAGACCACGCTGAAGCGCACTGTCTACGGGCAGGAGAAGGCGATCGAGGCCCTGTCCTCCTCGATCAAGCTTGCCCGCGCCGGCCTGCGCGACGGCGAGAAGCCGATCGGCTGCTATCTCTTCGCCGGCCCGACCGGCGTCGGCAAGACCGAGGTCGCGCGCCAGCTCGCCTCCTCGCTCGGCGTCGAGCTGATCCGCTTCGACATGTCCGAGTATATGGAGCGCCACACCGTCTCGCGGCTGATCGGCGCGCCTCCCGGCTATGTCGGCTTCGACCAGGGCGGGCTCCTGACCGACCAGATCGACCAGCATCCGCACAGCGTGCTGCTGCTCGACGAGATCGAGAAGGCCCATCCCGACCTGTTCAACATCCTCCTGCAGGTGATGGACCACGGCAAGCTGACCGACAATAACGGCAAGCAGGTCGATTTCAGGAACGTCATCCTGATCATGACGACCAATGCCGGCGCCGCCGACATGGCTCGCAACGCCTATGGCTTCACCCGGACCAAGCGCGAGGGCGACGATACCGAGGCGATCAACAAGCTGTTCGCGCCGGAATTCCGCAACCGGCTCGATTCGGTCATCTCCTTCGGCCATCTGCCGAAGACGGTGGTCGCCCGCGTCGTCGACAAGTTCGTGCTCCAGCTCGAGGCCCAGCTTGCCGACCGCAACGTCACGATCGAGCTCTCGGACGAGGCGCGCGAGTGGCTGGTCGAGAACGGCTATGACGAGGCGATGGGTGCCCGCCCGATGGCACGCCTGATCCAGCAGACCATCAAGACGCCGTTGGCCGACGAGGTGCTGTTCGGGCGCCTGAAGAACGGCGGCGCGGTCAAGGTCGTCGTCGTCCAGTCCGAGACCGGCATCAAGGTGCTCGGCCTCGAATTCCCGGACGGGCCGGCCAAGCCCAAGCCGGAGAAGGATGTCGAGGCTGCCACGGCCAAGCGCGTGCCGAAGCCGCGCGCGAAAGCTGCGTCTGCCGGCAAAACGACCAAGACTCCGCCGCGGCGAGGCCCTAAAGGTGGCGGACCCCCCGATGGAACGGGCGGTGGTGCTCCGAAGGCCTCGGCCAAGGGCGTCCGCACCGTGCCGAAGGTTCCGCTGACGAAGGCCTGAGAACGTGTTGTTCAAGCGCAAGACCGCGAGCCTCGCCGCCGAAAGCGGCGAGGTGCTTCAGGAGACACCGGCGACTCCTGCCGCGCCCGCACGGCCGAAGAAGGAAAAGCTCGGCTGGTTCGAGAAGCGGGACCGCCGCCGGCGTCGCCGCAAGATCTTCGAGGAGGTGCTGGGCTGGATCCTTGTGCCGGCTTTCGGCTACCTCATCTATCTCGGCGTGAAGGCCGTCGGCGGCATCCCGAAGGAGCTGATCGACTTTGCCAATGAGCTCATCGCGATCGCGATGAAGGGCGGCAAGGGCTGACGGGCGGGGCGCCCTCCCTGCAGCAATCGCAGGGCTGGCCGGCTTACCGGCTCCTATGCAAGCGTCGCGTGCATGGACGATAGAGGAAACGGCTCGTTCTTCCGGGCCGCAACCTGAGTCGAGCCATCCCGCAGCGATGATCTCATGAGCGTATCCGCCGATTGGAGCTGGCAGCGCGTGGCGTTGGCCGGCATGCGCGATGCGCTGACGCTGCCGGCCTGGATCGTCGGCTTCGGATTGATCGGCATCGGCTCGCTCGCTCGCGATGTCGGCTATCCCGTCGATGTCGCCGTGCTCTCGACCATCCTGGTCTGGGCCGGCCCGTCGCAGGTGCTGTTCTTCGCTTCGATCGCGGCGGGGGCGGCCTGGAGCGCCATCCTGATCGCGATCGCCTTCGCCTCCTTGCGCTTCCTGCCGATGACGATGGCGATCCTGCCGCTGCTGCGCCGGCCCGGCCAGAGCATCTGGCAGCAGCTCTTCCTGGCACATTACGTCGCGGTCACGGCCTGGAGCGAGGGCCTGCGGCGCCTGCCCGCCATCGCCCCGCATCAGCGCGTCGCCTATTTCCTCGGTTTCGCCAATACCTGCATGGCGGTGAGCTCGATCGGCACTTTCGCGGGCTACTACCTGCTCGGCGCGCTGCCCATCCCCTTCGCGGCAGGATTGCTCTGCCTGACGCCGATGTTCTTCCTGGTCTCGCTGATGGGCGGATTGCGCCATCGCGGCGACGCGGCGGCGCTGCTGCTTGGCCTTGCGCTGGCGCCGATCTGCGAGCGCTTCATCGGCGGCGGCTTCGACCTGATCGTTGCGGGGCTCGTCGCCGGGAGCGTTGCCTTCCTGATCGGACGGAAGCGGAGGCCGGCATGACCCAGCCGATCGCCATGCTCGACGGGCCGCTCTGGCCCTATCTCGCGCTGATGCTCTTCGCCGTGCTGCCGACGGAAATCTGGCGCTGGCTCGCGGTCGGCTTCGCGCGCCGGCTTTCCACCGACTCGCCGCTGCTCGAATGGGTGAGGGCGGTTGCGACCGCGCTGCTCGCAGGGATCGTCGCCAAGCTGATCGTCTCGCCGCCGGGCGTGCTCGCGACGGCTCCGGCCCTGGTGCGCGTCGCGGCGCTGGCGGCGGCTGCCGGCATCATGTTCGTCGACAAGCGCCGGATGATGCTCGCGGTCTTGGCCGGCGAGACCGTCCTGATCGCAGGTGTCTGGCTGTTCGCGGGCTAGGCACAACGCTGTCATTCCGGGGCGCGCCGGAGGCGCGAACCCGGAATCCACGACGGGCCGAGCGCTCTGCAACTCCGCGTGAGAAGTCTCACCCGGTCGCGGGTTCCGGGGCTCTTCGCTACGCGAAGCCCCGGAATGACGGTCGTGGTCCGTACTGTCTAAGCTTCCAGCAACCGCCGGACATGGCCGAGCTTGTCGGGGTTGCGGATGATGTAGATCGCGGCCACCGCCCCGTCGCGGATGTCGAGCGCCATCGCCTGTACGGTCTCGCCGCGCTCCAGGCTGACATAGCCGGGCAGGCCGTTGATCGTCACGAACTCATAGCGCGTGGTCGAGCGGCCCTCCCGTTCGACATGGCGGCTGATGCCTTCGAAGAAGCGGCCGATCTTGTCGCTGCCGAGGATCGGGTTGAGCACCGAATTGACCTTGCCACCGCCATCGGCGCGCAGGATCGCGTCATGCGCGAGCATGCTCTTCAGGATCGTGGCGTCCGTGCTGTGGGCGGCTTCGAAGAAGGCTTTCGCGTAGCGCTGGGCGTCGTCCGGCGAGAGCGGATGACGCGGGCTGTCCTCGTCGCGGGCATGGCGGCGCGCCCGCGAAACGAGCTGCCGGCAGGCGGCTTCGCTGCGCCCGAGCGTTTCGGCGATTTCGGAAAAGGGCAGGTCGAAGACGTCGTGCAGCAGGAAGGCGGCGCGCTCCAATGGCGAAAGCCGCTCCAGCGCGAGCTGGAGCGCATAAGGCACGTCGATCGCCTCATCCGGGCTCGCAGCGGCGCCGATCGTTTCGATCAGCGGCTCTGGCAGCCAGGCGCCGATATAGGTCTCGCGCTTGCGCCGCGCCGATTTCATCAGGTCGAGGCAGAGCCGCGTCACCACGCGCCCAAGCCAGGCGCGCGGGTTGGCGATCGCCTCGGGCGCGGTTCCGTGCCAGCGCAGCCAAGCGTCCTGCACCACATCCTCGGCATCGCTGAGCGAGCCGAGCATGCGGTAGGCGAGGCGGGTCAGGTAGGACCGGTTTGCCTCGAAGGGGTTGGCGGCCGCGCCCGTCATGCGCGCCGGGGCGGTGTCATCAGGCAGCAGCTTCTGTCTGGCGCAGCCGGTCGGCCGGGTGGCGCGTGCGGAACCCGCAATTGATGCGGTTCCAGGTGTTGATCGCACCGATGGCGAAGGACAGATCGACGCTGTCCTTCTCGTTAAAGTGCTCCCGGAGCTCCGCGTAAGCTGCGTCGCTCGGGCTCCGCTCGGCCACGCGCGTCAGCTCTTCCGTCCAGCGCAGGGCGGCGCGCTCGCGCGGCGTATAGAGCTCGGACTCCTCCCAGGCATTGAGCAGGTTGATGCGCGCCTCGCTCTCGCCGGCCTTGCGCGCATCGAGCACATGCATGTGCAGGCAATAGGCGCAGCGGTTGATCTGCGAGGCGCGGATCTTCACCAGCTCCATCAGGCTGTGCTCCAGCGCCGACTTGTTGACGTAGTCCTGCAGGACCAGCATGGCCTTGTAGGCTTCGGGCGCGACCTGGAAGGCGTTGAGGCGTTGGCTCATGATTGTCTCCATCGGTTGATGACGACAAGACGAGGCGGCGCGCCGCGCTGTGACATGGCCCCTCAGATTTTTTTCAGAGCCTCGCGGATTTTCTCGGCATTGCTGGCGAGAACCTCGTTCTTCTCCATCGCGCCGGTATGGGGGCGCAGCGCCACGCCCTCGAAACGCGGCATGACATGAACATGGAGATGGAACACGACCTGGCCGCCGGCGGCCTCGTTGAACTGCTGGATGGTCACGCCCTCGGCCGAGAAGGCGGCCTTCACCGCCCGCGCCAGCTTCTGCGTGGTCAGCGCGACCGCATTCAGTGCATCGGCGGGGGCATCGAAGATGTTGCGGCAGGGTGCCTTCGGGATCACCAGCACATGGCCGTCGGCGCGCGGCATGATGTCCATGATCGCCAGCGTCTCGGCGTCTTCGTAGACCGTGTGGGAGGGCAGTTCGCCACGCAGGATCTTGGCGAAGACGTTGGATTGATCATAGGCGGTCATGGCGGGTCCGGCAGATCGGAAAAGGAGGGCGCAAGCTGAGGCGCCCCGGCCGGGGCGTCAAGGCCACGGCCACGCCTCAGGCGCCGAGTGGCAGGACCGTCTCGACATGGGCGTCAAGCACGAGATCGTCGCTCGCGCCCATCACCTGAAGCTCCGTCACGGTGAGGCTGAGCAGGGACTTGCCCCACCAGCGCGCGACGATGTCGGCGAGCGCGGCGGTCTCGGCGGCATCGAGATCCTCGGTGAGATTGTAGAGCCCGACGAGCCAGAGATCGCCCGGCGCCCGGCCGAAGGCGGCCTGCACGTCCTGCAACGCGTTGCGGCCGGCGCGCTTCTCCGGATAGACCGGCAGATAGAGCCGGCCGCGATTGACGTTCCCGGAGAAAAGCCCGCGCAGTTCGATCGTGAAGGGTTCGATCTTGCGCAGGGCTTCGCGGGTTTCCGTTGTGATGGCCGGCGGCTCTTCGAGGCTGAGCGAACCGCATACCGTCGCGTGCAGGCGGTCCTGACGCTTCGGCAGGATGTCCCAGGCGATCTTGCCGGCGAAGGGCGCGGCCTTTAGTTCGTTTTCTAGCGCGACGAAGGCTGGGGATGCGCGCAGAGCGCCGTCCTCGACCGGCAGGACCAGCGAATAGACGACCGGGTGGCGGCCCATCTCGTAGAACTTGCCCTCGCGCCGGGCGATGACTCCGGGGTGCTTCGGCGAGACCAAAGGCAGATGCGCCAGCCGGTAGCTCTCGTCGAGCGTCAGCGGCGTCGTGAAATCGGTGAGGCTGCGGCGATAGCCGAGTTCGTCGTCCTCGCAGAACACGGGCGCCGTTGAGACTGGATTTGCGAGCGCAGCGTCAGTCATCGGCGGTCTCCGTCTTGCGGAAAGGGCTTTCGACAGCGAGCGCCTCTCGGGCCGCCGCGATCTGCTCGCGCTCCTGCGCGAGATAGGCGGCGACGGGCCGGCGCAGGCCGGGATCGGCGATATGGTGGAGCGAGCGGGTGAGGACCGGCCGGTAACCGCGCGCCAGCTTGTGCTCGCCCTGCGCGCCGGCCTCGACGCGGGCAAGGCCATGGGCGATCGCGTAATCGATGGCCTGATGGTAGCAGACCTCGAAATGCAGGAAGGGGTGATCCTCGATACAGCCCCAGTTGCGGCCATAGAGCGTGTTGGCGCCGCGGAAGTTGATCGCGCCGGCGATATAGCGCCCGGCGCGCCTGGCCATCACCAGCACGATGCGCTCGCCCATCGCCGCGCCGACCGCCGAGAAGAAGGCGCGGTTCAGATAGGGGCGGCCCCATTTGCGCGCGCCGGTATCCTCGTAGAACGAGAAGAAATCGTCCCAAACCGCTTCGGTGAGGTCGTTGCCGGAGAGGACCTCGATCGTGATCTCGTTGGCGAGCGCCTCGCGCCGCTCGCGCTTCAGCGCCTTGCGCTTGCGCGAGGCCAGCGTCGCCAGGAAATCGTCGTAAGTGCCGAAGCCTTCGTTCTGCCAATGGAACTGCAGGTCGTTGCGTTCGAGATAGCCGGCCTGTTTAAGCGCAGCGATGTCCGGTTCCTGCGCGAAGGTGACATGCACCGAGGAGGATTGCGTCTGGCCGCGCAAAGCCTCCAGCCCGCCGATCAGGGCGGCGCGGGCTTCATCGGCGCGAGGCGTGTCGGCGATCAGCAGGCGCGGGCCGGTTGCCGGGGTGAAGGGGGCGGCGACCTGGAGCTTCGGATAGTAGCGCCCGCCGGCGCGCTCATAGGCATCGGCCCAGCTATGGTCGAAGACGTATTCGCCCTGGCTGTGGCTCTTCAGGAAGCTGGGGGACGCCGCCAAGAGCTCACCGGCATCGTCCTCGACGAGGAGATAGGCCGGCGACCAGCCGGTGCGGCCGCCGACGCAGCGGCTGTCTTCCAGCGCCGTCAAGAATTCATGGCTGACGAAGGGATTGTCCCGGTCGAGCGCCGGATCGCCCGACGGCACGGCGGGCGCCGAGAGAGCGCCCGCCAGCGCGTGAGGATTGGCGCAGGCGTTCCATGCGCCTGCGGGGACGGCCTTGAGGGAGGTCGCGACACGAACGGTGAGATCGCTGCCCTCCGCTTCGCTCAAGGGCGAAAACCCTCGAAGACCATCTGGTCAGCCATGGCGGCGGCCCGCTGCCGCTCTTCCGGCGTGCGGACGGTCCAGCTCATCAGCGGCAGGCCGAGCGCGTTGCGGCAGAGATAGGGCGCGGCGCTGTCGAGATCGGTGACCTTCCAGGAGATGAAGTCCGGCCGGCTCTCGGTGAAGTGCAGGAGATTGGCGAGCGCATGCTTCCGGTCGGCCGAGAGCTTGTCGTAGTCGCCGTAATCATAGGCGTTCATGGCGACGATGCCGCGCGGAATCTCAGGCGCCAGCTCGCGGAGCGCAGACACGATCGCGGGATCGAAGGACTTGATCACGATCGGGTGACCCCTGTAGCCCGCGACGACCTCCACGGTCCGCTTGGTCAGGGCGAGATCACCGTCGAAGCGGCTCTTGATCTCGATCACGAGCGGGACGCGCCCGCCGATCAGGTCGAGAAAGGCCGAAAGCGTCAGGATGCGGTCGCTGGAGCCTTTCAGCGTGATCGAATTGAGTTCGGCCGCCTTGCGCGCGACGACTTCGCCGGCCTCGCCCGTCAGGCGGTCGAGCACGAAATCGTGGAACACGACCGCCTCGCCATCGGCGGTGAGCTGGACGTCGCATTCGATGCCGAAGCCGCCGGCGATCGCGGCCGTGGCGGCAGACGGGCTGTTCTCGATCACGCCGGCCGCGAGATCATGCAGGCCGCGATGGGCGATCGGCTTCGCCACCAGCCAGCCCAGATCGGTCCGGCCGGCGTTCTTAAGCGTCCCTGCGGACATCAGGCGATCTCGAACATCGCTTCGACCTCGACGGCCGCATCGGCCGGCAGTTCGGCGACGCCCACGGTCGAGCGGGCATGGCGGCCCTTGTCGCCGAGCACCTCGACCATCAGGTCGGACGCGCCGTTCATGATCGCCGGCAGCGCGGCGAAATGCGGGGCGGCATTGATGAAGCCGCCGAGGCGGACGCAGCGGACGATGCGGCCGAGATCGCCGCCGAGCGCGGCCTTGGCCTGCGCGAGAACGTTGATGGCGCAGAGACGCGCGGCTTCGAGGCCGGCCTCGTTGAAGATCTCGGCGCCGAGCTTGCCCTTGTGCTTGTCCGAGAGCTTGCCGTCGAGCCCGAAGCAGATCTGGCCCGAGATGATCAGCAGGTTGCCGGTGATCACATAGGGCACGTAATTGGCGATGGGCGCGGCCGGGGAAGGCAAGGTGATGCCGAGTTCGGCGAGGCGGGTATCGGCGGCGTTCATGATCTTGGCTCCGCGAGCGAGGCAGGGTGCCTTCGGGCAGGTCTTTCATGGCCGATGCGGACGGCCCTCGCAAGCATCGGGGCATGCCGGGCGGGCAGGGCCGATGCGACGGCCGAGAGCGGTGCCGCCGCCATGTTTGCGCCATTGCCGCAATGCACCTAGATTTCGCACAGGCCATGATGGACAAGCGGCGCATGAACGGAACAGTCTCGAAGCTCGCAGCACAGGCGAGCGGGGTTTTCGCAGGGGCGCTGGTTCTGGCCGCGATGCCGGGTTGGGCTCAAGGCGCGTCGGAGCGGGTGTTGCTGGCGCCGCATCGTGCGGTCTACGACCTCGTGCTCGACAGCACGAAGCCATCAGGCAATATCGAGACCGCGAAGGGCCGCATCGCCTTCGAGTTCACCGGGGATGCCTGCGAGGGCTATGCGCTGTCCTTCCGGCAGGTGACGCAGCTCGGCACCGAGGCCGGCCCGCGCCTGATCGACGCCCGCACCACTAGTTTCGAGGCTGGCGACGGCGCGAATTACCGCTTCAAGACCGAAAGCTCCACCAGCGGCGCCAAGCCCGACACTGTCGACGGCACGGCCCAGAAGAGCGATGGCGGCTACGAGGTGAAGCTGCGCCAGCCCAAGGTCGAGACGCATCGCGAAAGCAATGACGCGCTGTTCCCGAATGCACAGATGAAGGCAGTGATCCAGGCGGCGCGGGCTGGGCAGAAGACGCTGAGCGTCCGGCTCTATGACGGCGCGAATTCGGGCAAGGAGGTCTATGACACGCTCTCGATCATCGGGAAGCGGATCGAGGCCGCGCCCTCCGAAAAGCCGCTGCAGCGTCCGGAATTCGAGAAGATGGCGCGCTGGCCGGTGACGATCTCGTATTTCAAGGCGGGCTCCGGCGAATCGACACCGGCCTACAGCATCGCTTTCGAGCTCTACGAGAACGGTATCACCGGCGCGATCCGGCTCGATTACGGCAGCTTCGCGCTGCGCGGCACGCTCACGCGTCTGGATCTTCTTCCTCAGGAATCTTGCGCGAAGTAGCGGGCTCGGACGAGCGGCGCTGCGGTAAACGCAGGCTCAGGCCCTTGCCGATCGCCTCGTCGCCGAAGCGGGCGCGCAGCTTGTCGAGCGCGCCTTCCATCGCCTTGAGACGCGGCGTCGCTGTGTCGGCGAGATCGCCATGGTCGGCGGCCTCCGGCGGGCTGAAGTCGCTCGCGCCGATGCCGATCAGGCGGTAATGCGCGCCGTTGCATTCGCGTTTCAGCAGGTCGCGCCCCGCAGTGAAGAGGCGTGCGGCGAGCTGCGTCGGCTCGGGCAGGCGGGCGGCGCGGGTGATGATCTGGAAATCGGCCGTCTTCAGCTTCAGCGTGATGGTGCGCCCCGCAAGCTCCTGTGCCTTCAGCCGTTTCGAGGTCTTCTCGCAGAGCCGCCACAGGATCGGCTCCAGCTCCTCGAAACGGGCGAGGTCGACGTCGAGCGTGGTCTCGCTCGAGACGCTCTTGGTCTCGCGCTCCGGCGTGACCTGACGGGCGTCGATGCCGTTGGCGAGGTTCTTCAGGCGCGGGCCATCCTTGCCGGCGAGCTTGAAGAGCTTGTCGACCGGGGCTTCGCGCAGGTCACCGATCAGCTTGAAGCCGCCTTCGGCCAGTCTCGCGACGCCGGCCGGGCCCATGCCGGGAATGAGGCTGATCGGCTTGGTCGCGAGGAAGGCGACCGCTTCGCCCCGGCCGATGATCGAGAAGCCGCGCGGCTTGTCGAGATCGGAGGCGACCTTGGCGAGGAACTTGGCATAGGACAGGCCGACCGAGATGGTGATGCCGAGCTCGGCTTCGACATGCCGCGCGAAGCGCGCCAGCGTCACGGCAGGGCTGGCATGGTGCAGGCGTTCCGTGCCGGAGAGATCGAGAAAGGCCTCGTCGATCGAGAGCGGCTCGACCAGCGGCGTGAGTTCGCGCATCAGCTGGCGCACCTGGCGGCCGACCGTGACGTATTTCGCCATGTTCGGCTTGACGACGACGGCCTCGGGGCAGGCCTTCAGCGCCTTGAACATCGGCATGGCCGAGCGCACGCCATAGGTGCGGGCGATGTAGCAGCAGGTCGAGACCACGCCGCGCTTGCCGCCGCCGACGATGACCGGCTTGTCCTGCAGGCTCGGGTCGTCGCGCTTCTCGATCGTGGCGTAGAAGGCGTCGCAATCGATATGGGCGAGGCTGAGCGTGTCACGCTCGGCATGGCTGAGCAGCCGCGGCGAGCCGCAGGCCGGGCAGCGCCTGGATGATCCGACGGTATCGTGATCCGCGAGACAGTCGCGGCAGAGCCAGCGCGGCGAGGGCGCGCCCGCGCTCACGAGAAGTCGTCCGGCTCCGGCCCGGCGAGGACGCGCCTGGCATCGGCGACGATTTCGGGATTCAGCCTTAAATTTCCGGCAAACTCCAGCAGGAGCGAATCGCTTGAGCCGATATGGTCGAGCACGGCGGCGAGGAAGCCGGGCTCGCCGGCTGCCTGGCGCAGATTGGCCGGGTTGAGGCCGGTCACGCTCAGAAAGGGCTCGATCCGCTCGGGTTCGGAGGCCAGGAAGGCAAGAGCCTGGAGCGCGAGCGCCTCGGCCTCGTCGGTGGTCGGTCGTCGTATCATGGGGGCTTTAGTCGCGTATCCGGTTTGCGTTTCGTCAACTGCTCGCGTGTTACGCAATCATCTGATGACGCCGCCAATTTGGAAAGCCCGCCTTCGGCGTGAGCCTTCCCGGCGCGAATGAAGGGCGGCCCGATGAAGACGGTTCTGATCGTCGAGGACAACGAGCTCAACATGAAGCTCTTCAACGATCTGCTCGAAGCCCATGGCTATGCGACGCTGAAGACGTCGGATGGTATCGAGGCGATCGAGCTGGCGCGGACGCATCATCCGGCGCTGATCCTGATGGATATCCAGCTTCCGGAGGTCTCCGGGCTCGAGGTCACCAAATGGATCAAGGAGGATGACGATCTGAAGTCGATTCCGGTCGTCGCGGTCACGGCTTTCGCGATGAAGGGCGACGAGGAGCGGATCCGAGAGGGCGGCTGCGAGGCCTATCTCTCCAAGCCCATCTCGGTTGCCAAGTTCCTGGAGACCGTTCGCACCTATGCCGGCGCGGCCTGAGCCGGCGAAAGCAGAGCCATGACCGCCCGCGTCCTCGTCGTCGACGACATTCCCGCGAATGTGAAGCTGCTCGAAGCCAAGCTCTCGGCCGAGTATTTCGGTGTGGTCACGGCGACGAACGGGCGCGATGCGATCGCGCTCTGCGAGCGCGGCGAGGTCGATATCGTCCTGCTCGACGTGATGATGCCGGGCATGAACGGCTTCGAGGTCTGCCGCCGCCTGAAGGGCGCGCCTTCGACCGCGCATATCCCGGTCGTCATCGTCACCACGCTCGACCAGCCGCGCGACCGCCTGCAGGGGCTGGATGCCGGCGCCGACGATTTCCTGACCAAGCCGCTCGACGACACCGCGCTCTTCGCCCGCGTGCGCAGCCTCGCCCGGCTGAAGGCGATGACCGACGAGTTGCGCAGCCGCGCCGTCGCCTCGGTCCGGCTCGGTATCGCCGACCCGCTCGCGACGGCCGCCGCCGAGACCGGCCTCAACGGCCGCATCCTCGTTGTCGAGGATCGTGCGAACGTCGCTGACAGGCTCCAAAGCGCGCTATCGGCCTTCCATGTCGTGGAGATCGAGGGCGACGCGCAGCAGGCGGTCGTGCGTGCTGCGGAAGGCGATTTCGACGCTGTCGTCGTCAGTCTCGACCTGCAAGGGCAGGACGGCCTGCGCCTGTGCAGCCAGTTGCGCTCGCTGGAGCGCACCCGCAGCATCTCGGTGCTGCTGATGGGCGAGACCGAGGATCGCGATCGCATCCTGCGCGGTCTGGAGATCGGGGCGCATGACTTCCTGCTGCGCCCGATCGACCGCAATGAATTGCTGGCGCGCGTGCGCACCCAGGTGCGGCGCAAGCGCTTCACCGAGCGGTTGCGCGACAGCGTGCAGTCCTCGATGGAAATGGCGGTGATGGACCAGCTCACCGGGCTGCATAATCGCCGCTACATGGACAACCGGCTCGCGGTGATGTTCGACGAGTCGGCGCTCCGGGCACGCTCGCTCTCGCTGCTCGTGCTCGACATCGATCATTTCAAGTCGGTCAACGACAGCTGGGGCCATGATGCCGGCGACGAGGTCCTGCGTGAGTTCGCCGACCGGGTCCGGGCCTGCACACGCGGCATCGATCTCGTTGCGCGCATGGGCGGCGAGGAGGTCGTGGTCGTGCTGCCCGATACCGGGCGCGATGCCGCCTATCGCGTCGCCGAGCGCATCCGCGAGCGGGTCGAGGGCACGCCCTTCGCCGTCCAGAACAATACGCGCGAGATCAAGGTGACGGTTTCAGTCGGCGTTTCCAACCGGCGAGCCGGGGATGCATCCTCCGCCGACATGATGAAGCGCGCGGACGATGCGCTCTATCGGGCCAAGGCCAGCGGCCGCAATCGCGTGATCGTCGCCAGCGCGGCGTAACGGTCGCGCGGCGCCCGCGCTAGCTGCAACCCTGCTTCCAAAGGCCGCCACCGGTCAGCCGCGCGTCCGTGGCGGGGTCTTTCACGCCATCTTCAAGCTTGTTCTCAGGCGGTGGACGGAAGCCGCTGATATCGGGTCGTGAAACGCTGCGAAGCAGGGCCTGCTGCCGCGGGCTTTAAGCTTAGCCGGTAGGGTTAACGATCGATGAACGGTTCCGATCGATCGGATTTGATTGATTCGGATGCGTCGCATTGTAGAGATCATGCAACGCAGCGATCGCAGAGATCGCTCCCAAATGCCCCTCGGGTGCTCAGGTCCGCCGCATCTCCTGGGAAACCGAAGGGCTCGGTCGGTCGGCGACGGATTTCTGGCCTCCTCAGAGCCGCTGCTGGCCGACCACCTTCCGCTGCAAGATTTCAGGCTCCTCGATACGGGCGCGAATACTTGACGCATCTATCCCGGCCGCCTGGTGCCGGCTTCCCTTCGCGAGACTTCAATTGCGGGCCGCATCGCTCTTCGGAGGTTGTGGCCGTGCGGCGTCGCCGGGTGGAACCGACCAGGTCGCGGTCCAGGTCTCGCTCAAGGTGCGATTGCGCGCCCTCAGGAACATGCGCAGCTCGGCCGACTGACCGTCCGGCAGCGTTGCGTCGACGATGGCACGCACGCCTTTCAGCGGCGCGTTGAACGCCAGGATCTTCGTCGTGATCGCGCCGGCCGTCGTCGTCGCGACCAGCTCCAGGCGATCGGGCTCGCTCTGATAATAGGCGAGGTCGCCACCCGCGAAATCGACGATGAAGCGCTTGGTGCCGTTTCCGTCGACGACGCCGTCCTCGATGTCGGAGCCGTTGAAGGTCTGCTGCACCTGCGCGTAGGGATGCAGGTGCGAGGTCGTCGAGATCGCCGAGATGCGGTAGCGGAACTCGGCCGTCTGCCCGCTCTGTAGCGGCTTGCCGGGTGTCCAGCACGCGACGATGTTGTCGAACGCCTCGTTGTCCGTCGGGATTTCGACGAGATCGACCCGGCCTTCGCCCCAATCGCCCTGTGGCTGGACCCAGTAGCCCGGCCGCGCATCGTAGCGTGCTTCCAGATCCTGATAGCTGCCGAAGTCGCGGTCGCGCTGCATCAGGCCGAAGCCGCGTGGGTTCTTGTCGCCGAAGCTCGATATGCGCAGCGCCTTGGGATTGCGAATGGGCCGCCAGATCCATTCTCCGCCGCCGGACTGCAGCATCAGCCCGTCCGAATCGTGGATTTCGGGGCGGAAATCGGTTCTCTGGCCGAGATCGCCCTCGCCAGCCTGGAACATCGAGGTCAGCGGCGCGATGCCGATCCGCTCGATCTCCCGGCGCGGGATGATCGTCGCGGTGACGTCCATATGGGTGTCGCGGCCCGGACGGACGACATAGCGAAAGGCCCCGGCGACCGACGGGGAATCGAGCAGGGCGTAGATGACGAGCTCTGTGGTGTCGCGTGACGGCTCCTCCACCCAGAGTGCCCGCATGAACGGGAATTCCTCCGGACCTTCGCCGCCGACATTCAGCGCCAGCGAGCGCGCCGACAGGCCGTAGCGGTGCCCCCGGCCGATCAGCCGGAAATAGCTCGCGCCGAGGAAGGAGATGACCTCGTCCTGCACCTTCGGGTCGTTCAGGTTGGTGGTGACAGCGAAACCGGCGAAGCCCAGCGCCGGCGAGAGCCCCTTGGGGACGGGCACCTTGCCGTATTCGAACAGGCCGGTCGTGAACGGGATCGGGATCGCGTTGCCGTGGTTGATGATATGAACCTGGACCGGCTTGTTGTGCAGGAAGCCGAGATGGAAGGGCAGCAGGCGGAAATCCGATCCGTTCTCGCGCCAGAAGGCCTTGTCGCGGCGAAACCGGATTTCGCGATAGCTGTCATAGGTCAGGTTCGAGAGCTCGGCCGGGATCTTGGCGCTCTCGGCATCGAAGGGCTGCCTGGCCAGGGCCGTCGCCTGCTGGACGACATCGTCATAGCCGAAGGCTTTCGCGGATGCCGCGGTCGCCTGGGACCGCGCGGAGCGGTTCGCCAGCAGGCACGCGCTGGAGAGCAGGGCGAGCATCGTGCGGCGAGACGGTACGGACAAAGCGGATTCCCCCTGGAATGACGGCGTGCCTCTCATGGCAGGCGCCTTTAGAACACCAGCGCGTTGCCGGAGTTCCCAGAGGCCGCGAACGACATCCGGCGAAGGGGTGGGTTTCAGCGGAAGCTGGGCAGGCCGTTCCGGGGAAGCCGTTCTGGAACCCGGCTCGCCGGCTTTGGTTCATCTCGCAGGAGGATGGATCAATGACCAGGCAATCCGATCGAACGACCGACGCCCCGGCCGCATACGGCACGGCCCGACGGCCCGGGCAGCCGGGAGACGAAAACGAAACCCGCGCCGGCCCCAATCCCCGCTCGGCTCATCCGACCGGGCCGCATGCTCCCTACGAGCCGAACGATCCCGAGGGGCTGGCGGCCGAGAAACACCATTCGGATCCCGTGGATATCCGGGACGAGGCGGCGGGCGAACGCAAGCCGAGCGGGACGATTAAGATCGTCGACCTTGCAAAGCCATCACGTCGTTCCTGACAGCCTCAAGCGGATGCGCCAGGCCAGGGCGGCCCGGCGCATCCGCGGGTGGGGAACCAGACCCCTTCGCCGGCCGTGAGGCCATTCACATCGTCAGATGGCGCATCTGATCGAGGCGGGCTGATCGTCAGGCTGTCGTTTTGTCATCGGGGTGCGACATCTCGCAGAACTTGCCACCGAGATAGCGCCCTGAGGGTGATAGCGGGTCGAGCGCCGGGTAGCCGGCTTCGACTTTTGTGCGGAACGGTTCCGAATTGTCTTGCGGGCGATAGCCGAGATGGCCGGCGCCGCTGTTGTCTACCGCCTTCACCGTGTTGTCGGAGGTGCCGAAGGCGATCGTATGTCCGACGAACGGTGCGGTCAGCGACGCCGTGACGAGTCGCACGCAATCGGCGAATGACAAGTACGACCACAGCATCCGGCGATCGGCTGGCTCCGGGAAGGAGGAGAAGATGCGCAGGCACGCCGTCTCGATGCCGTGCTTGTCCCAGTAGAGCCGGCTGAGGCTTTCGACGAAGGTCTTGCCGACGCCATAGAGGCAATCGGGCCGGACCGGCGCATCGACCGAAATATGCGCTCCGATCTCATGGAAGCCGATCGCGTGGACTGACGAGGCGTAGACGATGCGCTTGACCCCGTGTTTCCGCGCGCCCTCGTAGACGTGATAGGAGCCGCGGATACTGGAATCCAGGATGACCTGCCATTCGCGTTCGGTCGGCGCTCCCCCGAAATGGACGATGGCATCGCACCCTTCCGTCGCGGCGATCGTCGCCTCCATGTCGGCGAGGTCGAAGATCGCCTCTTCCTCATGGGCGGCGAGCGGGCCGAGAGGCTCGCGATCGGCGAGGCGGATCACCTTCGCGAGCGGAGCAAGCCCGGCGCGTAGTTGCGAGCCCAGGCGCCCGGCCGCGCCCGTAATCAGGATACGGTTGTAATGCGGCATGCGGTCCTCGCGTCTGGCAGCCGCGTCGCGGCTATGTGGCTGCGCTCGGGCAGTCCCTATCGGAGGACGTAGTGAGGCATTGCCCGGCGATCGTTGGCAAGCCGCAGCACGGCTGGGCCGCACTGCGCAGGGTACGGGCCACCGCGGAGCAGCCTTCCCCCTAGCGAGGCAGTTCACCGCGCCGGGATGTGGTCAGCACATCGGCGACGCGGTCCTCCGGCAGGCCATACTCGGCGCGGGCGGCTTCTGCCGAGATATAGCCCAGGGCGAGATCGCGCTCCACGCTGCTCGCGGCCCTTTCGGCCGGCGCGCCATAGCCGGCGCCACCCGGGAAGGCCATCACGACCTTGCGGCCATGCGGGACGAACTGCTTGCCCTTGCCCTTCATCGCCGTGCCGTCATCGAGCGCGATGGTCGTCGGCGCGCCGCCGCCGCCGCCGCGCCGGCCGCGGGCAGGGTGATGGACGCGGTCGAACATCGCCTGGATGTCGAACTCGTAGCCCTCCCAGGCGCCGACCTCCATATGCTGGCCGAGGCCGCCGCGATGCTGGCCCTTGCCGCCGGAATCGGGCCGGAGTTCCTTGCGCCAGACGATGACCGGGCCGACCTGCTCGGTCGCCTCGACCGGCATCGTCATCACGCCGGAGGGGAAGGCGGTGGCGTTCATGCCGTCGAGCGCAGGTCGTGCGCCCGAGCCGCCGGAGTTGAAGGTCAGAACCTCGGCGCGCACGGCGTCCGTCGGCCACGGGCCGTCGCTGCGCGGCCGGAGCGAGACCTGGAAGTTGCACAGGCTGCCGGCGCCCTCGGCCGGGACGAGGCCGGGCAGGAGCTTGTCGAGCGCGTCGTAGATCGTGTCCGGCACCATGTGGCCGATGATGTGGCGCAGCGCGACCGGCGCCGGCCAGACCGCGTTGACGATGGTGTGCTCCGGCGCCGTGATGCGGAAGGGCTCCAGCGAGGCGGCGTTGTTCGGGATCTCCGGCGCGATCGCGCATTTGAGCGCGTAGCAGGTATAGGCCTTCGTATAGACCAGCGGCACGTTGATGCCGTTCTTGTCGACGCCGGAGGTGCCGGCCCAGTCGCAGAGCACGCCGTCCGGCTCGATCAATATCTTCACCCTGAGGTCGATCGGCCGGCTGTAACCGTCGATCCGCATATGGCCCTCGGCTTGGCCACGCGGCAGGGCCGCGATCTTGTCCAGCGTCGCCTGGCGGGAATTGGTCAGGATGAAATCGGAGATGCCGGCGAGATCAGCGAGCTTGAACTCGACCATCATCTCGATCAGCCGGCGATGGCCGATCTCGTTGCAGGTCGCGAGCGCATAGACGTCGCCGACGAGCTGGTCGGGCTCGCGGACGTTGCCGCGGATGATCATGACCAGCGTCTCGTTGACCGTGCCGCGGTCGGCGAATTTCATGATCGGGATATGCAGCCCTTCCTCGTAGACCGAGTTGGCGTCGGCGCCGAAGCCGCGCCCGCCGATATCGACGATATGGGCGGTGCAGGCGAAGAAGCCGACATGGCGCCCTCGATGAAAGGAGGGGCTGACGACCGTGATGTCGTGCAGGTGGCCGGTGCCTTCCCAGGGATTGTTGGTGATGTAGACATCGCCCTCGGCGATGTTCTCGCGCCCGATACGGCGGATGAAATGGGCGACGGCATCGGCCATGGCGTTGACGTGGCCGGGCGTGCCGGTCACCGCCTGCGCCAGCATCTCGCCCTTGTCGTTGTAGACGCCGGCCGAGAGATCGCCGGCCTCGCGCACCGATGTCGAGAACGATGTGCGGATCAGCGCCTGCGCCTGTTCCTCGACGACCGAGATCAGGCGGTTCCACATGACCTGATAGGCGACCTTGGAGATCTCAGACATGGGCGGGCTCCTTCCGCGCAGCGATAGCGGCGGCGGGTGCAGCTTCTGAAAGGCGGATATCGATGCAGCCGTCGTTCAGCGTCACGGCGAAGCGGCTCGACGGCAGGATGATGGTGGTCTCGTCCTCGGTGACGATACCGGGACCGTTGATCCGGCTGCCGGCGGGCAGGGCGGTGCGGTCATGGGCTTCAGCCTCGACGCGACGGCCGAGGCCGGCATCGAAGACGGATCGGCTGCCTTGCGCCGGCGCGTCGCGAGTCTGGGAGACCGGCGTCACCGGGGCGACGGCCTCCTGCGGCGTATGCGCGTTGACCGACCAGACGGTGATCTCGGCGGCGAGCCCCTTGACCGTGCGGCCGAACAGGTTGGCGTATTCGTGTTCGAAGCGCTGGAGGATGACAGCCGGGTCGGCGGCGCTGGCCTCTTCCGGCGTCAGCGTGACCGGGATTTCCCAGCCCTGGCCAGCATAGCGCATATAGATCTTGTATTCGGCCTGGATCGCGCCGTCCCAGCCGCAGGAGCGCACCACCCGCGTCGCTTCCTCTTCCATCTCGCCGAAGAGTTTCGTGACGCGCGCGGTGTCGAACTGGGCGAGCCGCATAAACAGAGTCCGGTTGGCCTCGAAGCTGAACGGCGCCCTGAGGAAGCCGATGGCCGAGCCGACGCCGGCGCCCGGCGGCACGAGGCAACGGGCAATGCCGAGCTTTTCGCAGAGGCGGCCGGCATGCAGCGGCGCGGCGCCGCCGAAGGCGATCATCGTGTATTCCGACAGATCCTCGCCGTTCTCGACGGCGTGGACGCGGGCGGCATTGGCCATGTTTTCGTCGACAACTTCGGCCACACCCCAGGCGCTTTCCAGGGCGTCCATGCCGAGCCTGCCGCCGATCTCGCTCGTCAGCGCGGCAGCCGATTGGTCGGCGAAGAGGGGGATCGTGCCGGCCGCGAAGTTATCCGGGTCGATCTTGCCGAGGATGACGTCGGCATCGGTCACGGCCGGACGCTTGCCGCCGCGGCCATAGCAGGCCGGGCCGGGCTCGGAGCCCGCGCTTTCCGGCCCGACGCGGATCTGGTTCATCGAGTCGACATGGGCGAGGCTGCCGCCGCCGGCGCCGATCTCGACCATGTCGATCACGGGGATCGAGATCGGCATGCCGGAGCCCTTCTTGAAGCGATAGGTCCGGGCGACCTCGAAGACGCGGGCGGTCTTCGGCGTATAGTTCTTGATCAGGCAGATTTTTGCGGTGGTGCCGCCCATGTCGAAGGAGAGCACCTTCTTCAGCCCATGCCGCGCGGCGATGTCGGCGGCGAAGACGGCGCCGCCGGCGGGGCCGGACTCGACGAGGCGGACCGGGAATTCCGAGGCGCTTTCGAGCGAGATGATGCCGCCGCCGGAATGCATCAGGAAGATCGGGCAGGAGGCGCCTTCCTCAGCGAGCCGCCCCTTCAGCCGGACGAGATAGCTCTTCATCAGCGGCTTGATATAGGCGTTGGCGATCGTCGTGTTGAAGCGCTCGTATTCGCGCATCTGCGGCGAGACTTCGGAGGAGAGCGAGACCATCGCGCCCGGCAGGCGCTCGGTCAGAACCTCCTGGATCAGGCGCTCATGGGCATCGTTGACATAGGAATGCAGCAGGCCGACCGCGACGCTCTCGTAGCCGGCTTCGCGCAGTTCATCGACCAGTGCCTCGACGGCGGCGCGATCGAGCGGGATCAGGACATTGCCGCGCGCATCCATGCGCTCCCTGACCGTGTAGCGGCGGTTGCGCGGCAGGAGCGGCTCCGGCAGGGTCAGGTTAAGGTCATATTGCTCGAAGCGGCTCTCTGTCCGCATCTCGATGACGTCGCGGAAGCCCTCGGTGGTGACGAGCGCGGTCTTGGCGCCGCGCCGCTCGATCAGCGCATTGGTCGCCAGCGTGGTGCCATGGATGATCTGCCCGATCGTGGAGGCTGCGATGCCGGCCTTGTCGCAGACGCGGTGCATGCCCTCGATGATCGCATCCTCGGGTGCGGCATAGGTGGTCAGCACCTTGGTCGAGAACCGCTCGCCGTCCTGCTCCAGCACGACGTCGGTGAAGGTTCCCCCGATATCGACGCCCAGGCGGGCCCCGAGAATGGACATGGCTTACGCGCCTCCGTTGTCTGAGAGGCGGAAGATGGGCCGGGCCGCCGATGTCGTCGAATTATTATTTTCTATGTTATTCGATAGAGGATCTTTATCGCCGCCATCAACGCCCGGCGGTTTACGCGGCCCCCCGCGCATCGCCCTGATCGTGCCGCGCTGCTCTTTCGCCAGCGAGCTCGGCCGCCCGCTTGAGCAGGAAGCTGGCCGGGGTGTGGGCGTAGGAGGCGGTGAAGACCAGCGCGCTGGGTTTCCATTCATAGGGGAACTCCACCAGCTCTCCGGTTTCGAGAAATTTTTCCACCAGCGTCCGCGACATCGGTGCGATGCCGAGGCCATCGAGGGTCATCTGCAGGCTGGCTGCGAGGCTGCTCGACGGCACGATCCGGACCGGCCTTTCCCAGTTGTCGCGAAAATGCGCGGATAGCTCGACGAAATGGCGCGTATTGCGCGCATGGGTCAGGATCGTATGCGAGGCCATCGTTGCAAGGTCGGAGCCGGTGAGCCCAAGCCGTGGCGAGGCCACCCAGAGATAGGGCACGGAACCGAGGTCGACATTGGTGATGTTGAAGTTCGAGATCGGGCCGTTGAGCAGGCACAGGTCGAGCGACCGCGACACCAGCTCCTCGCGCAGGTTGATCGTCAGATCGACCCTGAGCTCGACATCGACATTCGGGAAGACCTGCCTGAGGTCGAGCAGGTAGTCGCGCAGCCAGGTCTGGGCGATGAGCTCGGCGACGCCCAGCCTGAGGATGCCGATCTGCTGGTCGGAGCGGATCGATTGCTGCGAGAATTCCTCGGAAGCCTGCAGCACGCGCTCGGCCTGCCCCAGCAGCGAATGGCCGATCGGCGTCAGGGCGACCGATCCGGAATCGCGATGGAACAGCCGGACGCCGAGCACGGATTCGAGCTGCGAGATGCGCACGGAGATATTGGGCTGGGTCGTGTTCAGGCGCTCGGCCGTCGCCCGGAAACTGCCAAGCTTGGCCACCCAGACAAAGCTCTCGAGCTGCTTCAGCGTCCAGTTCGGCATTGTCCATGTCCGGCCCAACCGCGCGAGCGAACGGCGCGGCCTATGATCGATAAAGAAAATGCATCGCGAAAACAGCAAAATTCAATTGGCTGCTATCGCGATAACGCGCTCGACTGACCGTTAGCCGTCGATCGGGCTTCGGCACGGCTCGGCTCCTGAAACCTGCGCGGCTCTCTCCGCAGCGGGATAAAAACGAGGGGAACCATGAACCGCAGAGCTTTGATCGTCTCCGCCGCCCTTGCCATGAGCTTCGGGCTTGCCGCTCCCGCCATCGCCCAGACGAGCTGGACCATGGCCTCGGGCTATCCCGAGAGCAGCTTCTTCACCCAGAACATTCGGCAGATGATCAAGGAGATCGAGGAGAAGAGCGGCGGCAAGCTCAAGATCGACCTGCGCTCGAACGACAGCCTGATCAAGCTCGACGCCGTCAAGCGCGCCGTCCAGTCCGGCCAGATCCAGATCGGCGAGATCCGCCTCGGCGTCTACGGCAACGAAGGCGCGATGTACAATCTCGACAACATCCCCGGCGTCGCCACGACCTATGACCAGGCGACCAAGCTGACCGAGGCCCAGGCGCCGTTCTTCGACGCGCTGTTCAAGAAGAACGGCATGCGCGCCATCACCTATGTCGCCTGGCCGGGCCAGGGCTTCTACACCAAGGCGCCGTTGAAGGGCCTCGCCGACCTCAAGGGCCAGAAGCTGCGCATCTATTCGAAGCAGACCCAGATCATGGGCGAGAAGCTCGGCATGGAAGCTCTGATCCTGCCCTTCGCCGAAGTGCCGCAGGCCTTCTCGACCGGCATGATCCAGTCGCTCTGGACCAGCGCGCAGACCGGCACGGACGTCCAGATCTGGGATTACGTCAAGAACTTCACCTATACCGGCACGATGCACAACAAGAACGCGATCCTCGTCAACGAGCGCGCCTTCCGCCAGCTCGACGCGGCCACGCAGAAGGTCGTGACCGAAGCCGGCGAGGCTGCCACCAAGCGCGGCTGGGACTTGTCCAAGAAGGCGGCCGAAGAGCGCGAGGGCGTGCTCAAGAGCCATGGCGTGGCGATCGCCCAGTCACCGAAGGACATCCTCGACGCGATCGAGGTGGCCGGCAAGGGCATGGTCGCCGACTGGCTCGGCACCGCCACGGCCGAGGAGAAGGCCGTCTACGACGCCTATCAGAAGAGCCTGAAGTAACCGGCTTCCGTCCGCCACCTTTCCAAGACCCATGGCCAGCGGAGTGACCGGTGATACGAGGCGTTCTCGACAGGTTCTATGAGGCGTGCGGCTATGTTGCCGCCGCCTTCATGGTCGGCATCGGGCTGGCCATCGTCGCCCAGATCGTCTCGCGCATGCGCGGCGTCACCCTCGACGCCACCGAGGCGGCGGGGCTGTGTCTTGCAGCTTCGACCTTCTTCGGCCTGGCCCACACCTTCCGGCGCGGTGGACATGTCCGGATCAACCTGATCGTCGACCGCCTGCCGAAGAGCTGGCGGCGCGGGGTCGAGATCTTCAACTGCCTGCTCGGCACTGTGGTCGTTTCGTTTCTCGCCTGGCATGTGGCGTCGCTCGCGCTGCAATCGCGCGAATTCAACGACGTCAGTCCGGGCCTGCTGGCCATGCCGTTCTGGATTCCGCAGACCGGCGTCGCCATCGGCATCGCCGCCCTGGCGATCGCCTTCCTCGACGAACTCGTCTGGCTCCTGACCGGCGGCAAGCCGCGCTACGAGGCGCCCGACGAGATCGAGCTCGACAGGCCGGTGGCATAGGGGCCGATGATGGACACGATCGTTCTCGCCTCGCTGGTGCTCGCCGGCTCGCTTCTCCTGCTGCTCGCCAGCGGCGTCTGGGTCGCGCTCTCGCTGCTGACCGTCGGCATGGTGATGATGGGGCTCTTCACCACGGCGCCGATGGGCTCGCTGATCGCCTCCACGCTCTGGGATTCGAGCTGGGGCTGGGCGCTGACCTCGCTGCCGCTCTTCATCTGGATGGGCGAGATCCTGTTCCGCTCGAAGCTGTCGTCGGACATGTTCCAGGGCCTGGCGCCCTGGGTGTCGCGGCTGCCGGGCCGGCTGCTCCACGTCAACGTGCTGGGCTGCGGCATCATGGCGGCGGTCGCCGGCTCATCGGCCGTGACCTGCGCCACGATCGGGCGGATCAGCGTGCCGGAGCTGGAGAAGCGTGGCTATCCGCTCAACATGACCATCGGCACGCTGGCCGGCTCCGGCACGCTCGGCCTGCTGATCCCGCCCTCGATCATCATGATCGTCTATGGCGTGACGGCCGAGGTCTCGATCGCGCGGCTGTTCATCGCCGGCGTCCTGCCTGGCATCCTGCTGATGGCGCTGTTCATGGGCTACACGGCGATCTGGAGCCTGCTCAACCCCGACAAGATGCCGCCGGCCGAGCCGCCGGTGCCGTTCCTGGAGAAGATCTATCGTTCGCGCCGGCTGATCCCGGTCGCCCTGCTGATCGGCTCGGTGGTCGGCTCGATCTATGGCGGCATCGCCACCCCGACCGAGGCCGCGACGATCGGCGTGATCGGAGCGCTGATCCTGGCGGCGGTCGGCGGCGGGCTGACGCGCGCGAGCTTCATGGACGGGCTGATGGCGGCCATGCGGACCTCCTGCATGATCTCCTTCATCATCGCCTGCGCAGCCTGCCTGACCATCGCGGTGGCCTTCGTCGATATTCCCCGTTCGCTGGCGAGCTGGGTCGATGCGATGCATCTCTCGCCCTATGCGCTGCTGGCGGTGCTCGCCGTGTTCATGCTGATCCTCGGCTGCTTCCTCGAGGGCATCTCGATCATCGTGCTGACCTCGTCGGTGATGCTGCCGATGGTGCAGGCGGCGGGCATCGACCTGCTGTGGTTCGGCATCTTCGTGGTGATCCTGATCGAGGCCGCGCAGATCACCCCGCCGGTCGGGTTCAACCTGTTCGTGCTGCAGAGCATCACCGGCAAGGACATCCTCGCCGTGACGAAGGCTGCGATCCCCTATTTCTTCGTGCTGATGCTGCTGCTGGTGCTGATCACGGTGTTCCCGCAGATCGTCACCATCCTGCCGAAGATGATGGCGGGATGATCCGGGCTTAAGCGCCCGGAGCCAGCGTCCTCGTCGCGATGGCGAGGATCTCGCAATCGGCGGCGGAACCGTCCTGCCAGGACTGGACGAGAAAGCGCGCATCGGCGCCGGTCGCCATGATCGGATGGTGCCAGAGCCCGCGGCGATAGATCATGCCCTGGGCCGCTGAGAACGAGAAGGCGGTGAGGGTCGAGAGGTCGGGCGTGCCGTCCGCATTGCTCTGGCTGACGCTGACCATGTGGCCGGCGCCACTGAGCGGCATGATGAGTTGAACCGAATTCACATGCCGCTCGAGCATCGCGATCGCGGTGGTCGGCGGCTGCTCTCGCGCCTCGAAGATCGAGGTGACGAACCTGGAGCCCGGCCGGACATCGGCGGCGGCATGCGCGTGGATGTCGTGCCGGCGCGCCGTTCCATTGTTCGCGTCCCGGCCGGCTTCGCCGGTTTCCACGAGCCAGCCGAAGGGTTCGAAGGCTGCCTTCGTGACCGGAGCGACGCGCAGCGGGCGAGGGGAGGCAAGCCCGTGCGCGATCTGATGGCCTGATGTCATTGCCGAACTCTCTCCGAGGCAGGCGAGGCGGAGAACCGCTTCTCATGTTTCCGTTCTGGCGCAGGCCGTCGCCATCTGTCGAGGCATCTGATCTCCCGCGAGCGCCGGAGCTTTCAGGCCCGGCCCGCACGATGATGCGGTGTGAATCGCGTCAGCCGCGTGCAGCGCGCTACGAGAGCAGGGCAGGCAACCGGCTAAGCCAGGGGCAGAGCTTCTCATAGAGGGAGGCCACGGCCAGCAGGTCGGCATCCCGGCGCGGCGCCGCGATGATCTGCAACCCCATCGGCAATCCAGCCTCGTTGAAGCCCGCCGGGACGCTGACGGCGGGAGCGCCCGCGAAGGTCGGCCCTATGACGACCTCCATCCAGCGATGATAGCTGTCCATCCTGCGGCCGGCGATCTCGGTCGGCCAGCGGGTTTCCGCCTCGAAGGGGAAGACCTGTGCCGAGGGCAGCAACAGGAAATCGAAACGCTCGAAAGCCCGGAGCAGGGCCTTGTGCCAGGCGCCGCGCGCGAGGCCGGCCTCGTAGACGGCGAGCCCGCTCCGGCTCTGGCCGTTCTCGATTTCCCAGATCGTTTGCGGGTTGAGGAGGCGCCGCGTCTCGGGATTGCCGTAGTCGTTCTGGTGCCGGCCGCTGATGCTGTGGCTGCGCAGGGTCACCCAGGCTTGCCAGAGGCGCTCGGGGTCGAACGCGATCGTCGCGGGCTCGACCTGTCCGCCGGCGGCCTCAAGGAGCCGGGAGGCCTCCTGGCAGAGTTCCAGGACGCCCGGCTCGAACGGCAGATGGCCGCCGAGATCGCCGAGCCAGCCGAAACGCACGCCTGCGAGCGTCTGGCGAAGGCTGCGCCATTGCGTCAGCCTCGGGTCGTCATAGGAGAGCGGCGCCCGCGGATCGGAGCCCGCCTGCACCGACAGCAGCATGGCGACGTCGTCGATCGAGCGACCCATCGGGCCCTCGACAGCCATCTGTCCGTAAAACGGATCCAGCGTTTCGGCCGGAACGAGGCCCTGGGAGGGGCGGAAGCCGAACACGTTGTTGAAGGCGGCCGGGTTGCGGAGGGAGCCGCCCATATCGCCGCCATCTGCGACAGACAGCATCCGCAAGGCCAGTGCGACGGCTGCACCGCCGCTGGACCCGCCTCCCACCCTGGACTGATCATAGGCATTGCGCGTGAGGCCGAAGATCGGATTGTACGAGTTCGAGCCGTAGCCGTATTCGGGGACGTTGGTCTTGCCGATGATCAGGGCGCCGGCGGCCCGCATGCGCTCGACGATGATGGCGTCCTGGTCGGGCACGAAATCGGCGAAGAGATGCGAGCCGAACGTCGTCCGGAGGCCCTTCGTCAGCGCGAGATCCTTGATCGCCTGGGGGACGCCGTGCAGGGGGCTGACCGTATCCCCCCGAGCCAGCGCCTCGTCGGCTTTCCGCGCTTCCGCCAGAAGCTCGTCCCGAGGCCGAAGCGAGATGATCGCGTTGACGGCCGGGTTCACGCGCTCGATGTGGTCGAGATGGGTTCTCATCACCTCGACCGCACTCACATCGCGCCGGCGGATCAGCTCCGCCAGCGCGACGGCGCCGAACGAGCAGAGTTCGGGAAGCACGCGCGCAGCGGGAACGCTTTCATTCATCGTGAGCACCTCTAACCAAGGCTTTGGCGGATTCTGTCCTGAGCCCTGCGAGGGACGCCCAGGCGCCGAAGAGTCGGCGTAGTCCATCGTGCTGAGATGAACGGCTTTCGTCAAAAAATAAGCCTGCCGCGCGATGCGGCAGACTGTTGTGCGATGGGGACAAACCCTGTCGCCTTGCGGGGCCGATATGAGATTGCCCTGGATCACAGGGATGCATACTGCTCGTCGCGTCTCAGGACTCGAAGTCACCGATGGTCATGCCGCCGTCGACGACCTTCATCTGGCCGAAAACATAGCTCGCCTGGGACGAGCTCAACCAAACCGCGGCGACGGCGATTTCGCTGGGATGGGCGCCTCGCCCGCTCAAGACAAAGGCCCCGCCAGCCAAGCTGACGGGGCCTCGATCACGGTGTTCTGTGTCGGAGCGATCACACGACAGGCGGGCGATAAGGACCCGCGGTCTCGTCGAAGCGCTCCCAGCCGCTGGCGCGATACTCAGCTTCGCGCGTTGTCCGATCGATCGGTGTGGCCCCGTCGAGGATAGCCTGAACCGTGGCTTCATGCTCGGGCTCGGTGCGGACGGAAACGACAGAGCCGCCGCGGCGAACCGTCTCGGCATAGTAATCCGCTTCGTCCTTGTCGTGACCTTCCTTCACGAAGGAGCCGACGAGGCCGCCGGCCGCGGCACCCGCGACGGCGCCCGCTGCGGTCGACGCGAGCCAGCCGGCCGCGACGACCGGACCGACGCCGGGGATCGCGAGCATGCCGATGCCGGCAAGGAGGCCGGCGGCGCCGCCGATGCCAGCGCCGATGCTGGCGCCCTCCGTGGCATTCGTCTCATCAGACGGACCGGCGCTGCTGACAACACTGATGTCGTTGCTGGAAACGCCTGCAGCCTCAAGCTGCTCGACCACCGAGCGGGCCGTTTCGTAGTTGTCATAGGTACGGGTCAGGGTGCGGGTCATATTTGCCTCCAAGAGTTGGGCTTAAGGGTCGAGATCAGTTGCGGGTGATGTTGCCGCGATAGTCGACGGAGACATTGACCTGCGCGCCGGCATGCGTGGCCTTGCCCTTCCAGACGCCGTTGTCGTCCTTCTTCAGAGCGCCGACACTGGAATAGCCGTTGGCTTCGAGGCGGCTCTTGGCCTGGCCCTCGGTGAAGCTGTTGGCGCCGGGCAACGGGGCGTTCTTGTCGGCGTCGGCCTTCGGCGCCGGCATGGGAGACGTGGTGCTCGTCTGAGCGATCGCTCCGAACGAAATCGTAGCTGCGACGAGCGAAACGAGGATTGTTGTTTTCATTGTCCGACACTCCTGATGGGGAGCGGCTCGAGGCCGCTGAATGTGAATCGAACGGCCCGCAGTGTGATTCTGTTCCAAGCTCGCTGGCGCTTCCCGGACCTGCCGACGAAGAAATTGATGTGGCTGGATTGTTGGAGACGTGGCGGCTGAGACTGGCCCGTGAAAGGGCTCAGATGCCGGCGGAACATCCGAAGCGCGACGATGTTCACGGAGTCTGTTGTTGGACCGCGAACACACATATTGAGAGGCGACATGGCGCCGCGAGCAATCTGGAAAGGCGTCCTCAGGGTCGCTGAAGTCACTTGCCCGGTGGCGCTCTACACCGCTGCCTCGACCAGTGAGCGCATCTCCTTTCACATGCTGAACCGCAAGACCGGCAATCGCGTCCATCGCCAGTTCGTCGACGAGGTCACGGGCAAGCCGGTCGAGAAGGACGATCAGGTCAAGGGCTATGATCGCGGCGATGGCGACTACATCGTGCTGGAGCCCGATGAAATCGCCGAGGCTATCCCTGAGAGCGACAAGACCCTCGATGTCGCCACCTTCCTGCCTTGCGACGAGATCGACGATCTCTTCTTCGACCGGCCCTATTATGTGATGCCGAGCACGCCGGTCGCGGCCGAGGCCTTCGCTCTGATCCGCGACGTCATGGCGAGCCGCGAGGCTGCGGCCCTGGCGCGCACCGTGATCTTCCGGAGGATGCGCTCGATCCTGATCCGGCCGCACGATGCCGGGATGATCGCGACGACGCTCAATTTCGACTACGAGGTGCGTCCGGTGGAGAGCGCCTTCGACGATATCCCGAAGCTGAAGATCGAGGGCGAGATGCTGGAACTCGCCGAGCACATCATCCGCACCAAGGCCGGCCGCTTCGACCCCAAGGCCTTCGAAGACCGTTACGAGAATGCGCTGGCCGAGCTGGTCAAGGCGAAGATCGAAGGCCGCAAGATCAAACCGGTGAAGCGCAAGGAGCCGGCGAAGGTCGTCAATCTGCTCGATGCTCTCCGGCAGAGTGCCAAGACCGGACAAAACGGCACATCGGCCGACAAGGCGGCGGCGAAGCGCAAATCCTCCCGCAAGACGGCGGCTAAGGCCGAACCGCGAAGCAAGGCAGGCTGATCACTTCCGCGGTTCGAGGCTGCGCTTGAGCGCATCCATGATGCTGACGACATTATCCTCGTTGGCGGCCGGGCTGGCCTTTTTGGCCGGCTTACGGCCCTTCTGCTTGGCCTTGATGAGGTCCAGCAACTCGTCCTGGACGGGATCCTGCGCGAGCTCCGGCGACCAGTCCTTGGTGCGCGAGGTGATCAGCTTCTCCATGAGCGCGCGCATGTCGGGCTCGGGTTTCGCCTTCCTGATATCCGAGAAGTAGTCCTTCTCGTCGCGAACCTCGTCGCCATAGCGCAACGTCCATAGCACGATGCCTCTGTCGCGCGGCTCCAGCAGCACGGCCCGTTCGCGCCGGTAGAGGACGACGCGGGAGATGCCGACCGTCTTGGTCGCCTTCATCGCCTCGCGGATGACCGAAAACGCCTCGTCGCCGATCTTGCCGTCCGGCACGAGATAATGCGGCGTGTCGTACCAGATCCAGCCAACGGAGGAGCGCGGCGCGAACAGCTCGATATCGATCGTCCGCGTACTCTCCAGGGCGACGGCGTCGAGCTCGTCATCCTCCAGCATGACATAGTCGTCGTCGCCCTTGGGATAGCCCTTGACCTCATCGGCATCGGCGACCGGCTTGCCGGTGACGGCATCGACGAAGCGGCTCTGGATGCGGTGGCCGGTCGTGCGATTGAGCGTATGGAAGCGGACCTTCTCGCTCTCGGAGCGCGCCGGCATCATCGCGACCGGGCAGGTCACGAGCGAGAGCTTGAGATAGCCTTTCCAGAATGTCCGCTGGGCCATGGACGGTTCTCCGATCGGACGCGAAACGCATCGGCCGCCGATCCGTTCCGGTCTGGCGGCGGGTCAGGACCGTTCGAGCTTTTTGATCGCATCCGCGAGAGGCCGCTCGGCTTCGTCATAGTCCGCCCAGGCCTTGCTCGCTGCGAGGAGCTTCGGAACCGTGCGGATGGTGTAGCTGGCGGGATCGAGCCCCGTCCTCACCTGCGACCAGGTCAGCGGCATCGAAGCATGCGCGCCGGGTCTCGCGCGCGGAGACAATGGCGAGACCGCCGTCGCCATGCGGTCGTTGCGAAGGTAATCGAGGAAGATGCGCCCCTTGCGCAGGCGCTTGGCCATGTTGACGACATAGCGCTCTGGCTGGTCGGCCGCGATCTCCGCACAGACGCGGCGCGCGAAATCCTTGGCTGCCGGCCAGTCGGGGCCGCCACGGCGGGGCTTCGCCAGCGGCGTCACGACATGGAGACCCTTGCCGCCGGTGGTCTTGCAGAAGCTGACGAGGCCCAGTGCATCGAGCCGCTCCTTCATCGCCTTGGCTGCCGCGATCACTGCGTCGAAGGACACATCCGGTCCCGGATCGAGGTCGAAGACCAGTCGACCGGGAACCTCCGGCTCGCCGGGCCGGCAGTTCCACGGATGCAGTTCGATCCCGCCGATCTGGGCCGCGGCGATCAATGCTTCGATCCGGTCGATCTGGAGATAGGATTTCTTGTCGCCGGAAATCTTGACGAGCTCGAACAGGCTGGAGGTGCCGAGGCCGGCATGGCGCTGGAAGAAGATTTCGCCCTCGATCCCGTCGGGCGCCCTGAGCAGCGAGCAGGGCCGACCCTTGATATGCGGCAGCAGCCACGCCCCGACTGTCTCGAAATAATGCGCGAGATCGAGCTTCGTGGCGGGTTTGCCGTCCTCGGCATCGGGCCAGAGCGGCTTATCGGGCTTGGACAAGGGCACGCCGAGCACCTCGACACGCCCGCTGCGGGCCGGCGCCGGCTTCGGGGGTGCGGTTTCCGTGGGGGGCGCCGGCAACTCGGTCTCGACCTCGGCCGCCGGCTTGTCCTCCCGCAAGCCCTTGAAGGCGGCCTGCCGGACCATGCCGTCGCCGGTCCAGCCCGCGAATGCGATCTCGGCGACGAGGATGGGCTCGACCCAATGCACACTCGGCGCTCCCCGGGGCGCGCCCTTGCCGGTGAAGGGCGAGGTCTTGGCTTCATGTTCTTTCAGGCGTGGCAGCAGCTTCTCGACCTTGGCCGCGCCGTAACCGGTGCCGACCCGGCCGATATAAATGAAATGCGGACCGCGATGGACGCCGACGAGCAGCGAGCGGAATTTACCGGCCGTGGTGGCCCAGCCGCCGATGACGACCTCATGGCCGGCGCGGCATTTCGCCTTGGTCCAGCCGTCGCTGCGGCCGGAGACATAAGGCGCATCGCCGCGCTTCGAAACTATGCCCTCCAGCGACAGGCGACAGGCGGATTTCAGCACCGCATCGCCGCCGGTCTCGAAATGCTCGACATAGCGCAGCGTGATGCCATCGGCCGCGTCACTCAGCAGCGCCTCCAGCCTTTGCTTGCGGGCGAGGAGAGGCCGCTCGCGCCAATCCTCGCCGTCGAGGAACAGCAGGTCGAAGGCGAAGAAGACGAGGTTTTCGGTTTTCTCCTCGGATAACGCTGCCTGCAACGCGGCGAAATCCGGCGCGCCATGGTCGTCGAGCGCGACGATCTCGCCGTCGACGATGCAGTCCGGCAGGCTCTTGAACGCCTGGGCCACGGCCCCGAACCTTCTCGTCCAGTCGAGCCCCTTGCGCGTCTTCAGTGTGACCTTGCCGCCAGCGACACGCGCCTGGATGCGATAGCCGTCGAACTTGATCTCATGTAGCCAGCCGCTGCCTGCCGGTGGCCGCTCCACGCTCCGGCAAAGCTGAGGCGGGACGAAGCCCGGCAGATCGGCCGCGGTCGCGGGGCCTGCTTTCGAGGTCCGGCCTTTCGTCTGTTTCGGTGCCGGCTTTTCGGCCCGTGCTTCGGCCGCCAAGCCTTCCTTGCTGTCCCAGACCGCATCGGCGTCGACCGCCTGCTCTGCCAGCAGGAAGGGCTCGGGCGAGCGGCCGCGCCCAGCAGCGATGGCTTTCATCGTCCGGCCCGAGGCCACCGAGGCGTCAGCCTCCAAGACTGCATCGCCATCGGAAGCGACCGCATGGTCGTCGCGATGCTTGATCAGAAGCCAGTTGGTGCGCTTGCCGCCGTCGCGGTCGTGCTTCATGCGCACCAAGACGAAGCTGCCCTGCAGCCGCTTGCCGTCGAGCGTGAACTTGAGGTCGCCCTTTTCGAGCTGTCGCTGCGGACTGAGCTTGCCCTCCGGCTCCCAATAGCCCCGGTCCCAGAGTTGAACCGTGCCACCACCATATTGGCCCTTGGGGATCGTCCCCTCGAAATCGCCATAGGCAAGCGGATGGTCCTCGACTTCGACGGCGAGGCGCTTGTCGGCGGGATCGAGCGACGGCCCCCTGGTCACCGCCCAGGATTTGAAGACGCCATCCAGTTCCAGGCGCAGGTCGTAGTGCAGCCGTGTCGCATCATGCTTCTGGATGACGAAGCGCAGGCGGTTCGATGGAGCGACCGCGCTCGCGTCGTTCGGCTCCTTCGTCTTCCGGAAATCGCGCTTGGCGCGATAGGTCTTCAGCTTTTCCACGGAACACCTTCCAATGCGACTTCGCGGAGAGAAGGCGGATGAGGCTCAGCCAGTACCGGGGTCGATATGACGAACGGGCTTGGTCGGAGGGAGCGCGCCGGAACCCGGCGTCGCCTCCTTGTTCGTCTGCGACTCCTTCGCATGCGGACCGGCCGGAGGGGTGTGCCGGTCCTTCGCGCGCTGCTTCTGATTGCCCTCGGAGATGATCTTCGGGCCCTTCATCGCTTCATCAGTAGCATCTTCGCGCTTTTCGGGCGGGCGCTGGTTCGGCTCGGTCGGGCCGTTGGTGCTGCCATTTCGTTCGTGGTTCCGGTCGCTCATCGCTTGCCCTTTCTGGAAGTGCCGCCGGAGCAACGCTGCGGCGATCCGATCGTTTCGACACATCGAAAAAAAGCCCGGCTCCAGGCGGAGCCGGGCTTGCACAGGCACGATCAATCAGAGCGTCGGGTCGACAAGCAGGTTCTCGTCACGATGCTCGCCCCCGAGCGCGGCCGCCCAGGCGGCCGCAGCCGCTCCCACCAGCAGCGCAGCCGCGGTGAGGAAGGCGGTCAGGACCGCGATCTTGCGGGCACGCTCGGCCGCCTGCTTGGCGGTTTCCTTGGCCTGCGCCAGCCGGGCATAGGCGTCGTCGATGCGCTTCTGCGCGTCCTGCTCGCTGATGCCGGACCGCGCGGCGAGCCGCGAAGCGAGGTAGTCCCGGTCGGTCTGCTCGATCTTGCCGTTCTTCAGCGCGTTGACGAAGATGCGGGAGGCTTCTTCGCGCTCCTGTGCGGTCGGCGGCTGCTGACCATTCGCGCGCATGACATTGTCGAGTGACATCGCGAGCGGATCGACATTCTGCGAAACCAGCGACGCCACGCCCGAGCTCGCACTGGCGACGCCGCTGACCGCGGTCTTCGCCGCGCCGAACAGCGACGAGGTCGCGACGACGGTGATCAGAAGCGCCCCGGTCGCCCAGACGAGGAGGCCGTGGGTCGCGTCGCGCACCTTGCGCTCCTCGCCATTGGAATCGAAGCTCGGCTGGCGCATCCGCCCGGCGAGATAGCCGCCGGCCATGGTCGCCGAGACCATAACCCAGAGCGCCCACAGGGCGCCTGCGATCGCCAGCGCCGTGACGCTGGAACTCTTCTCGAAATCGGCGGAGACCATCGACAGGCCGATCGCCGATCCGAAGACCGTCATGATGGTCGATATGGCCGTCGCGATGACCGCGCCGCCGAGAATTGGCCCCCATTGCACATAGGAGCGGTTCTCCTTGTTGACGGTCACGGGAGCGACGACGACGTCCGTTCCAGACATGGACATGGCGAATTCCTATCGAAGACCGAGGAACGACAGGATGGCCATGATGACCACCACAAGACCGACGAGGTAGATGATGCTGTCCATGTGCCCCTCCTGCTGCTGAGCGAAAGTAAGGGCGAAACGGTTGGCGCTGCGGATAGGTTCCTGAAGTCCTTGCTTCAATCCAAACGCGGGCTCGACCGACCGACAACCGCCTGCACTTGCCCTTTCCCGCAAGGCTATTGAGCCTCGATCTCATGCCGAGGGATCCATTGTCGCACGCGCCTGATGTCCTCCACGAAGCGCGTGTACTCCCGCGCTCGTGCACCCTCATCCGGCAGGCGAAGCAGAAAGGACGGATGGACGGTGACAAGCAGCGGCGTGCCGTCATCGAGCGCAAGCTCCCGATCACGCGCGCTGGCCAGCGAGCCCGCATGTCCGATGAGCGATCGCAGAGCGCTGGCACCGAGGGCAACGACAAGCCGGGGTTTCACGAACTGCAATTCGAGATCGAGCCAGAAGCGGCAGGCCTTGATCTCCCCGACATTGGGCTTCTCGTGGATGCGGCGCTTGCCGCGCTGCTGAAACTTGAAGTGCTTCACCGCATTGGTGACATAGGCGCGTGTGCGATCGAGACCCGCATCGCTCATCGCCTGATCGAAAACCTGCCCCGCTGGCCCTACAAACGGCCGGCCGGCCAGGTCCTCCTGATCTCCGGGCTGCTCGCCGACGAACACGATGGGTGCATCCTGCGGACCTTCTCCGAAGACCGTTTGCGTGGCGTGACAATGAAGCTCGCAGCGCTTGCAGCGTTGCGCCGCAGTGGCCGCATCCTGCCAGGACGTGATCGCGGAATCTTCGGCCGGTAACTCGGGGCGATGCCGAAGCTGCCTGACATGCCGCTCGGGCGGCTGCGTCGGCGCGCGCATCACCATATCCTCTGCTCGCCGGGCGGCGCTCGCGATCAGAGGCACAATCAATTCGGCCTCGGGCAGGTTCCGCCAGTATTTCACCGGCATTTCACTCTTCATCGCCTTCGGTTTCAGGCGGGCCGGATTGAAGATGTTGGCGTAGTAGGTGAGCCAATAGGCTTCCATGGCATCGCCGTCCGGCGTGTCGGCCTTGCTGGCGGCCGGGCCGAACTGGAGGGTCAAACCGTCCCAGTGCAGCGAGCCCTGCGGCGTCATGATCGACCAGATCATACCGGCAAAGCGCCCGGTGAAGAAGCGCGCGGCCCGTTCGAGGATGAAATGCTCCGGCTCGAACCAGGCGATGAAGGGGCCGTCCTCCCCCGCGCCCGACACGGCCCGGAAGCGGACGAAGGCGGTCATCTTGTGCAGGTCGCGGCGTACCGAGCGGGCCATCGCCTCGGCGCGTGCGATGTCGGCGTCGGCTGCATTGTCAAGCAGGCGTGGCTCGTCCTGCAAACGCAGCAGCAGGCGATGCAGCAGGACGAAGCGGCAGGCATCCCGATGACAGACGACGCTTTCGGCAAGCTCGATGAAGCGGCGAGACACGGTCAGGGCGGTGCTTTCGTCCACGACCGGGGCGGCATTCTCCATCGCGAACAAGCCAGCATCGTCCTCGGTCGTCAGCCAGGCGACGGCCTCCGGCTGGATGCCGGCAAGCGCCAGCCGGCGTGCCTCGCGGCGCCAGCCGGCAAAATCGGCAGGCCCATTCAGCCGGGCGGCGATCACGGGAATAGCGTCAACTGTCGCGGTCGCGGCATCAGCCGGGTCCGCAGGTTCTGGGCGTCGAGGCCGCTGCCCGGCCGCCAGCCCTCCGCCAGAATGAAGTGCCGGATCGTCGCCAGCGATCGAGTCAGCCGGCCGACATCCTCAAGCCTGAGTCGGCGGAACCGTCGCGAGGCCAGGATGCGATCGACACTGCGCGTACCCAGACCCGGCACCCGCAGCAGGGTCTCGCGATCGGCCCGGTTCACGTCGACGGGAAAGCGTCCTCGCTCGCGCAATGCCCAGGCGAGCTTTGGATCGATATCGAGATCGAGCATCTCGCCATGCCCGAGGATTTCCTCGGTCTCGAAGCCATAGAAGCGTGTCAGCCAGTCGGCCTGATAAAGCCGGTGCTCGCGCATCAGCGGCGGCGGCTGGAGCGGCAACTGGCTGGAGGCATCGGGGATCGGGCTGAAGGCCGAGTAATAGACGCGCTTCAGGCCGAAGCTGCCATAGAGCCAGGCGCTGCGCTTCAGGATAGCGGAATCGCTCGCGCCATCGGCGCCGACGATCATCTGCGTGCTCTGCCCTGCGGGTGAAAAGGCTGGAGCCTTCGCACTCTTGTCGCGTTCCTCCCGCGCTGCGTCGATCTTCAGCTTGAGCCCGCCCATCGCGCTCTTGATCTCGCCCGCCTGCTTCTCCGGGGCGAAGCGCGCGAGCGCCGCCTCGCTCGGCAATTCGACATTGATCGACACCCGGTCTGCGAAAAGCCCGGCGCGCTCGATCAGGTCGCGGCTCGCGCCGGGGATGAGCTTCAGATGGATGTAGCCGCGGAACCGGTGCTGCCGGCGCAGCGTTTCGGCAACTCGGATCAGTTCCGCCATCGTGTAATCGGCCGAGCGGATGATACCCGAGGACAGGAAGAGGCCTTCGATATAATTGCGACGGTAGAAATTCAGGGTCAGCGCGACGACTTCCTCGACCGAGAAGCGGGCGCGGCGGACGTTGCTCGACGAGCGGTTGATGCAGAAGACGCAGTCGAAGCTGCAGAAATTCGTGAGCAGGATCTTGAGCAGCGAGATGCAGCGGCCGTCCGGCGCATAGGAATGGCAGATCCCGGAACCGGTGGTCGAACCCAGGCCTTTCCCGTCGCGCGAATCCCGCTTCGTAGTGCTGCTCGACGCGCAAGAGGCATCGTATTTCGCGGCGTCGCTGAGGATTTCGAGCTTCTCCAGGACCGTGAGTTGTGCCATCGCCGTTCCTTTTGTTCACTCTATGTTCTTAAGGCGATCTTGGCCCGGTTTCAAGCCGATCTGTTGGATAAGAATGCTGGGCGGACCGAGGCGATAGGAAAATCCGCAATGAAAACAGCGCCGATTCCGTTGATATCAGGTTATAGCAATGCTGATGCGGAACGATTGTGGATGCCGACGCAATGATTGAGATCAGAAGTTTCCTGCGCGACGAGACGAGCGAGCTTCATCGCGAACTGGATGCCAGCGTCGGCGTTTTTTCGAACCGTGCCGCGTATGCCCGCTTCCTGCAGGGCACTTTCCGCCATCGCGCGCCGGTCGAGGCCGCGTTGCTGAACGCCGATCCCGTACGCCTCTCCTCCTGGCAGCCGCGCCAACTTCTGCCGGAGCTGGAGGCGGACCTCGCCGACATGGCGCTCCCGCTTCCCGCGGCCGAGCCGTTCCATCTGTCAAATGACATGGCTGCGTTCCTGGGGGCTGCCTATGTTCTCGAAGGCTCCGCCCTGGGGGCACGCGTGCTGGTGAAGGGAGTGGGTGCTCTGGGATTCGGGCCTGAATACGGAGCGCGCTACCTCTCGGCGCAAGCCGGCTCCCTCGACAGCTGGCGAACGCTGCTGGTCGCGCTTGAAGGGCTCGACCGGCAGGCATGGGGTGCCGCCGCTCAAGCGGGCAGGGCGGTCTTCGTGCATGCCATCCAGGCCTTCACCTCGGAAGAACTCTCTCCCGCATGACGACTGTTGATCTGACGAACTGCGATCGCGAGCCGATCCATATCCCCGGCAGCGTCCAGCCGCATGGCTGCATGATCGTGTGCGATGCCGAGGCGGTGACGATCAGGCGCTATTCCAGCAATGCCAGCGCCTTCCTCGGCCTCGGGGAGTTCGAGCTCGTCGGTCGCCGTCTCGAAGAGGTTCTCGGCGGGCCGGTCGTCCATGAGATGCGCAACGCGCTCGCGCGTTCCGGCGTGCCTTCCCGGGCCGGCTTGATGCCCCGCTATCGCCTTCCCGCGCTGGATCGCGAGTTCGACATTTCGATCCATGCCTTCAAGGGCAACGCGATCATCGAGTTCGAGGAGTGCGTCGCACCGGGTCCGAGCTCGCCGCTTGAATTCGCGCGGACGCTGGTCGGTCGGCTCTCGGACGTCACGACACCGGCGCAACTCATCAAGAACGCGGCGCGCCTGCTCAGGGCCGTGCTCCAATACGACCGGGTGATGATCTACCAATTCGCGCCCGATGGCTCGGGCAAGGTCGTGAGCGAGGCCAAGCGCCCCGACCTCGAAAGCTTCATGGGCCAGCATTTTCCGGCCAGCGACATCCCCCAGCAGGCCCGGCAGCTCTATATCCTCAATCCGATCCGCGTGGTCTCGGATTCGAGCGGCGAGCGCTTCCCGATCATGCCCGTGCTCGATGCGGCGGGCGAGCCGCTCGACCTCTCCTATGCCCATCTGCGCAGCGTCTCGCCGATCCATTGCGAATACCTGCGCAACATGGGCGTCTCGGCCTCGATGTCGGTCTCGATCATCGTCGACGGCGCGCTCTGGGGCCTGATCGCCTGCCACCATTACAGCCCGCGCTCGCTCTCGATGAACCGCCGGATCGCAGCGGAGATCTTCGGCGAGTTCTTCGCGCTCCAGCTCGGCGCCCTGACGCAGAAGCAGATGCTGCTCGCCGCCGAGAAGGCGCGGGATTTCCTCAACGGCCTGCTCTCGTCCGCCGCCCATGTCACCGATGCCTCGAGCTTCCTCGGTCAGCACCTCGCCGAGTTCCGCAATCTCGTCGAAAGCGACGGCGTCGGCGTCTGGGTGAATGGCGAATGGCGGAGCGAGGGCAGCGCGCCCCCGGCCGCGTTCGCAGAGGAACTGGCCGCCTTCGCGGGATCGGTCTGCGACGGGCGGATCTGGGCTACGACGTCACTGGGCGAGGCGCTCCCGGCCGCGCGCGCCTATGCCGACGCGTTCGCCGGCATGCTCGCCATCCCGCTCTCCCAACTTCCGCGCGACTACCTCTTCTTCTTCCGCAAGGAGCTGGTCCACACGATCGAATGGGGCGGCGACCCCAACAAGACCTATGCGACCGGCCCCCATGGCGACCGCCTCACGCCACGGCAGAGCTTCGCCGTCTGGAAGGAGACGGTCGCCGGCCATTCCAAGATCTGGACGCCGGTCGAGCGGGAGCTTGCCGAATCCGCGCGCCGGACCCTGATCGAGGTCGTGCTGCGGCAGAGCGAACTCTTGGCCGACGAGCGCAACAAGGCCGAGATCCGCCAGAAGATGCTCAATCAGGAGCTCAATCACCGGGTCAAGAACATCCTCGCCTTGATCAAGTCGATCGTCGCCCATCCGCTCGCGGAGGGCGCCACGATCGAGGCCTATGTCACGTCGCTCAAGGGGCGGATCGAGGCGCTCGCCATTGCCCATGACCAGGCCATGCGGGCAAGCGGCGGCGGATCGCTGCTCGATCTCGTCAACGCGGAAGCTTCGCCCTATCGGACCAGCGGCGGCACGATCACGGTTCGCGGGCCGTCCGTCTCGCTCGACGCCCGCGCCTTCTCGGTCGTCGCTCTCGTGATCCATGAATTGATCACCAACGCCGCCAAATACGGAGCCTTGTCGGTCAAGACCGGCGAGCTGACGGTCGACTGGTCGGCCAATGCTGGGGGGGATTGCGAGATCGTCTGGCGGGAGCGGGGCGGGCCGCCCGTCGCCCCTCCGTCGCGTCAAGGCTTCGGCAGCATCCTGATCGATCGCAGCATTCCCTACGATCTCGGCGGCCGCAGCGACTTGTCATTCGAGCCCGAGGGCGTCACGGCGAAGCTCTGCATCCCCGCCAAATTCGCCCGCTGGACCGAGGAAGCGGCATCTCCCGAGGAGGCGCCCGTTCTACCTGCCAAGGGCAAGCCCGGCCGACCGCTCGAAGGCAAGCATGTGCTGCTGGTCGAGGACCAGTTCATCATCGCGATGGATTGCGAGGACATGCTGATGAGCTTGGGCGCGAGCCAGGTCGAGGTCTGCGCGAATGTCTCCGAGGCCCTGTCGTTCCTGGGCCGGACGGCGCCGGACCTCGCGATCCTCGACGTCAATCTCGGCTCCGAAACCTCGGAGCCGATCGGCCATCGCCTGCGGGAGCTCGGCGTGCCCTTCCTCTTCGCGACGGGTTACGACGACCTCGCCATCCTCGGCGTCGCCGAGGCGGCGACGCTGCGCAAGCCCTATAATCTCGCATCGCTGGAGGCGGCGCTCCGCAGGCTTCCGGGCGTCGCGTAGCTCATCGCGTCCGGCGCCGTTCAGGCCGCTTCGGACGCCGGAGGTGCCAGGCCGGCCAGCGACAGTTCCATGACGGCGTGCGTGCCGCGCCCGCCGGTATCGGCATAGCGCAGTTCTGTGGCGAGGCTTTTCGCCATCGCGCGCACGATCTTGCTGCCAAGGCCGGTGCCCCGGATCGTGCCGGTTCCACTCCAGCCGATCCCGTCATCAGCAACCGCTAGCGTGACGGTATCGCCCTCCCGCGCGAGACTGACCCTGACTTCGCCCTGGCCGTTCGGATAGGCGTATTTCAGCGCATTCGTGACCAGTTCTGTCGCGATCAGCCCGATCGAGATCGCCTTGTCGGTTTTCGCCAGTACGGGCTCCGCTTCGAAGCGGATGATCGGCATCTGGCCGGAGCCGGCGAGCGACTGGGCGAATTCGTCGAGCAGCGAGCGGAGATAGCCGGCGAGATCGACGGAACGGACATCGTCCGAGGTATAGAGGCTGCGGTGCAGGTTGCCGATCGCGGTGATGCGCGCCTGGGTCTCGGCCAATGCCGCCTTGGCGCCGGGGTCCTCGACCGAATTGGCCTGCATCCGGACTAGCGAACCGACCAGCGACAGGCTGTTGGCGACGCGGTGATTGACCTCGGCCAGCAGCGTCACGGCCCGGTCTCGTGCCTCCCGCACTTCCCGTTCCGCCTGCTCGCGGGCCCGGGTCAGGCGCGTCTTGACGACGGCATGTTCCAGCGCCGCCCGCAGCAGCACCTCGAAATCCTCGCCGATCGTCTTGACGACATAGTCCATGGCGCCTGCCTTCAGCGCCGTCACGGCGATCGACAGCTCCGAGGACGCGGTCACGTAGATGACGGCGGGAGAAGCCGCGTCGCTGGCAAGCGCAGCCAGGACATCGAGCCCTGAAGCCGTCCCCAGATCGTGATCGAGGATGATGACGTCCATTCCGCCCGCTGCCGCGCGCGCGAGGCCCGCCTCGGCGGTCTCGACATGCTCCACGACATAGTTGTGGCGCGCGAGCATGCGCTGCACGAGGCGCCCGAGCGTGGCGTCGTCGTCGATATAGAGGACGTTGATGGGCCGGTTCGGCATCAACGGCGACCGCGCAAGCCGGTCATGGCGTTTCCGGAACCTGGATGACGGAGAAGAACAGCCCGAGCTGGCGGATCGCGTTGGCGAAGCCGTCATAGTCCACGGGCTTGGTGATGTAGACATTAGCGCCCAGGTCATAGCAGCGCTGGATCTCGCGGCTGTCATCGGTCGTCGTCAGAACGACCACCGGTGAGCGCTTGGTATGCACGTTCGCCTTCACCTTCTCGAGGATGGCGACGCCGCCCATGTCGGGCAGGTTGAGATCGAGCAGGATGAGGAGCTGACGGCCGGTGCTGACGGCGCCGGAACCGTCTGCGCCGAACAGATAGTTCAGCGCATCGGTGCCGTTGGTGAAGGGGATGATCTCGTTGCTGACCCCGGCACGGCGAATGTTCTTCTCGATGAGGCGGGCATGGCCTTCATCGTCCTCGATCATGATGATCGAGACGGGCTTTCCATTGGTCACGCTTCGGCACTCCGTCTGTCGGCCGCGAGATTGGGGGGCAGGGTCACGGTAAAGGTCGTGCCCTTTCCAAGTTCTGAGCGCACGGCGATGTCGCCGCCGAGATTGCGCACCATCGTGCGGACATGGGCGAGGCCGATGCCTTCGCCCGCCGTATTCTGCGAGCCGGAGCGCCGGAACAGTTCAAAGATGCGCTCGTGATCCGTCGCCGCGATGCCGCGGCCATTGTCCTCGATCTCGATCTTCACCCAGCCGCGCCGCTCCCGGCGGGTGCGGACGGCGATCCGGATCGGGCGATCGGGCGCGCGGTATTTGATGGCGTTGTCGAGCAGATTGCCCATGACCTGGTCGAGCGACAGGCGATCGCTGGTGATGCGGGGAACCTGCGCGTCGATCTCGATCCCGCCGCCTTCCTCTGCGCTGGCCTGATGGTGGAGCGCCGCTGCAGCCGTCTCGATCAGCGCGGTCAGATCGACGCTCTCGGCCCGCAATTCGCGCCGGCCCTCGCGGGAGATCTTGAGGATCGCGTTGATGAGCCCGTCCATCTTGCGGGTCGACGAACGGATGAAGCCGATCGCCTCGGCGACATCGACGCGCAGCGCCTCTTCGGCCGCCGCCTTCTGGTCCGGGGTGGCAGTGGCCCCGGCGCCGACATAGGCCTCGATCGGCTTGAACATCGCCTCCAGCTCGCTGGTGAAGCCCATGATGTTCACCAGCGGCGCGCGCAGATCATGCGTCACGATATAGGCGAAACGCTGGACCTCCTCGTTCGCCTTGACGAGCGCGTCCGTGCGCTCACGCACGCGTTCTTCCAGCCCGACATTGAGCGTTTCGACCTCGCGCCGCGCCGCGACCAGTTCGCGCGTGTAGCTGATGATCGTCCAGCTCGCCGCGCCGGCCATGGCGAGGATCAGGATCGCGCCGATGATCGTGGTCCAGCGCAACCTCGTCGAAGCCGTGACCTGGGCGTCGATCGCCTCCCGCAGCTCCTTTTCCGAGATTGCGAGAATGGCGCTGAGATCGCTGCGCAATTCGTCCATCAGGCGCTTGCCGGCACCGCTGCGGACGCGGTTCAGTGCGGCCTCGGTGTCGCCCTTGCGCGTCGCTTCAACGGTTGCCGCGAGCTCAGCCATTTTCTGGTCGAGCTCGCTATTGACCCGCTGCAGGATGGGAGTGACCTCCGGCAGCCTCGCTGCGGCACGTTCAAGCCGAGCGCGTTGGTCGGGAAGCCGGGAAGCTGCTGCGCTGTAGGGAGCAAGATAGCTTTCGTCCCGTGTCAGCAGATAGCCGCGCTGGCCCGTCTCGGCATCCTGCACGAAAGACAGCAGGTCGGCGGTTGCGCTTCGCACGGCGCGGGCTGCGGTCACTTCGCCGAAATAGCGCTCGCTGGCCGTCGTCAGCCACAGCGACATGGTGACGATGACGACCAGCACGGCAATGCCGATGGCCAGAAGCAGGGCGTTCGAGCGTCGAAAGAACGCCTGAGAGATAGGCATGTGGAGAACCAGCCGGAGAGGGTTCTCTCTTTGCGCTGATCAAAGCTTACTGAGCAACAGCAAATGACATTGCAGCGAATGCATCTGCGTGCATCGCGCGCGCTCTGAAGTCCTCTGATCGTATGAAATGCCGTCGAGCGAAACTGCGCGAGGGTCGATTTCAGCCCTTCCCGGCCGGTTTCGATGGCGGCAAGCCATCCAAGCGCAAATTCGCCATGTAAATCTCTCTTCCTTCGGCGTTCTGCACGGTGACCGAGAGCGACATGTGGTCGCCATTGGGCAGCTTTTCGCGGTTCATCGCAGCGAGCAATTCCTTGGCTGCATTTCGCGCGCTCTGGTCATCGGGCAAATCTGTGCCTTCCTCGTCAAATTCGAGGTTTTCTCCGTCGCGGGTATGGAAGAAATAGCTAGGCATGTCTGCCTAATGCAGCCGGCGCCAAGCTGTTCCTCAAGCGCTCACGATTTTGGCGGCGCCGGGCTGGAGGTGCAGATAGTTCGGATCAAAATCCGCCAATTCGCAAAGCCCTCTCCAATCCAGAATGGTCAGTCGACTGGCGCGGAGCCGGATCAGCTTGGCCTCCCGGATTTCCCTGAGCTTCTTGTTCATATGAACCGTCGACAGGCCGAGCGCATCGGCGATTTCCGGCTGTGTCAAAGGCAGATTGCAGGTCACCCCGTCTGACAAGCCGATAGCCGTCATCTTGGTGATGAACTCACAAAACAGATGAGCGATGCGGCTGGGTGCCGAGCGGCGCCCGATACCCACCATCCATTCACGATAGATCGAGGCTTCGATCAGCGTCTCACGCCAGAATGCCTCGGATACCCGATAGGACGCCCGCGTGAGCGCTCGAACGGCATCATGTGGGATCAGGCCGACGACCGCTGGCGTCAGCGCTCCCAGGCAATGATCCATGCGCTCGATAAGCAGCGAGTGGATATCTGGAATGTCGCCGGGAAGATGAAGCGACAGAATCTGCCGTGCCCCGTCGTCGACGATCTTGTAGCGGCAAACCAGCCCTTCGCCGACCAAGCAGCACTGCTTGGTAATCTCGCCTTCGCTGACGATGTCCCGGCCGGCTTCGAAGCGCTTCAGCGTGAGCGGCAATTCCAGCAATTTCTGCCGCTCGGCAGGCGGCAGCGGAACGTGGGTTTCGAGCTTGAGAACGAGGCGTTCAAGATAAAGCTGCTTATCCATTCGCTCCCTGCCATTTGGGCGGCGCGACCGCGGAACACATCACGTTCCATGCGCACTTCAAATGCGATGCTTCGCCCTACGCAACCTACGTCCTCTGCGCAATCTTCATATCGCCGCGCTAGCGCGAGCCGCGATACTCCGGGACACGGTTCTTGCTGCCGAAGAGCAGACTCTGAGGGTTTCGGTTCACGTTCTCCAGGGTCCTGACAAATCCAGAGAGGCTACCCCGCCCGGTGGATGTAAAGCTTTCGACGCTTTTCAACCCAGCGCCTGTCATGCGGATAATCTCAACCGTGGCTGCGGCCGAGCTGCGATCGAGACTGGCGGCAAGGGCGTTCAAGGATTTTGCTGTTTCGGCAATCTCGGTGAACGCGCTCCGGCCGTTCGTATCGACGGCTGCATCCAGGAATGATCGAGCTCCCTTCAAGACGCCATCGACGTTGTCGCTGGCTCTGTTGAGCTTTTCGCCTACGGAAGCGGCTGTCTTGATCGCGCTTCTCACATCAGGCGCTACTCCAGCCAGAGTGCTGGTCAGCTGATCGAAATCTCCAATGATGGAAACGATCCGATTTTTGTCGACCGTACGCAGTGAATCCAGGTAGTCGTCACCGAAGGTCTTCAGTTTCCCTGGTAGCGGGGTGACGAATTCGGCTACGGCCTCAACGCCCTTCATCAATCTCTCGACGGAGGATGAGCTATCGTTCAACGATGCCGAGAAGCGCTCTACCTCTTTGATCCTCTCGGTTATCGGCGCTCCGTTGGCCTGGATTGCGCCGTCGATCGCGACAAGAGACTCGTCGATGCTCTTTGCGATCGATCCGACCTTCTCGAAAATGCTCGCCGAGTCTTCAACGACGATTGTCGGCTGCATCTGTCCGGGAGCCGGGGTCAGTCGAGCGGCATGCGGATTACCGCCACGAAGCTGCACAGCAACGATGCCGGCCAGGCCCTGTCCCTCCAGTCGGGCAGTGGTGTCCGTCCGCAAGGGAGCTGACTGGCTGATCTTCAGGATGGCATAGATTTGCCGCGGGTCACTGGGCTCGATCTCGATGTCAGTGACCTCGCCCACCCGCAAGCCGTTGAAGAGGACGCTCGAGCCTCGGCCCAGGCCTGAGATTTTGCCGTTGAAGATCAACCGCACGTCGACCGTATCGGTCCGCCCTCTGCTGAACCAGTATGCGAGCCCGAAAAGCGCAGCGACGACGACCACCGTGGCCAATCCGATCAATGCATGGGCTTCCCGGGAACGCATAACCTTGTTTCTACCCGACCTTGAGGTTGTCGGCGGATTGCTTGCCCGACCGCTTGTCAGCCACGAGCTCGTAGGAAACCTTCTGCCCTTCATTCAGGCCGCGCAGGCCGGCGCGCTCGACAGCGCTAACATGGACGAAGACGTCGTTGCCGCCGCCGTCAGGGGTGATGAAGCCGTAGCCCTTGGTTTCGTTGAACCATTTTACGACACCGCTAGCCATATGCATCTCCATCGTGGGGCGGCGAGCATGTGCGCTCTCAGGCACTCAGACAAGCTATCCCCCGCGCCGGGTCAACAGCCAAGGAGTTAAGCGCGTTTCAGAATGGCGTGCTGCCGGTTTCGTGGACACCGAGATTGGGTGTTTCATTTAGCGTGACGCAGGCGCCTCGGGATTTGGATGTCCATGAGAACCAGCTGCGCAAACGGGTGAAGCTCTTCTCGGCCGATCCTGCGCAGGCCTTTCCCGGCCACGCTCAGATGAAGCCGGAGCAGCTTGAGATCGAGAAGCTGCGGCGAGAGGTGGCCAAACTCAAGCTCCTTGCGCCTCGAGCTCTCAAGCAATGTTCATCGAATGTTCCTGCTGCGATTTGGCGGCAAGACGATCTCCTGTCTCGCCGCCAAACTGCGGTCCTTACTTTCAGGCGCCGTCCGATGACCTCAATGAGGCCATCGTGACAAATCGAACTGGTGATTTTGCAATCCCGGAAATCGCCTAAACGATTCCTATCGCTGCATTATTTCCCATTTTTCCTTGCGACTTGGGACAATCCATTCGGGGTTTCGTGCTGAAGCCATATTAGCCGGACACAATGGTCATTGAAATCATTGAGGAAATTTCTGTTATATCCGGAATGGCCCGACACATCACCAGTTCGCCGCGACACATCGCTCGGCCACGATTTCGCCAAGCGGCCTCAAGAAGCAGCGAGTGATTTTCTGTGGAGGGCGGCGATCCGTAATTCGATACTGAAGCGCGCTGGTGATCTCGCGATTGCCCTTATCGCGACGGTCGGCTTTCGCAGCACCGTCACGGACCACTAAGATTCCGCGTGTTTGGGGACCGACCGTAGCGGAGCTTTCAGAGTCTAAGACCCGGGTGTGCTGGGGAAGCACGCATAGCTGTGCGACTTCCTTGGCGATCTCGACAAGGCTGGAGCTGTGCGTGGCCAATATCACCACCGGAGCGTCACGGCGGAGCTGACCTGCTAATCCAGGCTCCGCGTCGATCGCTCGCGCCATCAGGATTGCAACGGCCGCCAGGTCTGGCCGGAGACGTGCGAGGGCAGTATCGCGAGCGTGATCCTCAAGGTCGTCGATCAGACGCTCCAAAGCGGCATTCGAGTAAGCCCCTGGAAGCATTGGCCTGGTCTTCGCCCCGGCCTCCCGAGCGAGGATATCGAGGTAGGCGCGAGCCAGCAGATCCGAGGGTCGAGCGATGGGTGATCCTGCAGTTGAACGAGGCTTTCGATGCGGCATGAGTGCTCCTGAGAAAAAAGTCGGCATCACGCCGACTGCTGCTCGCGGCCGGCGCTGTGGTGTCCTCGGGAGAGGATGATGCGGAGGCGACTTGGCATCCGGGGCGCGGACTGGCGCTCGTTCGGACCAAGGCGAAGGCGAGATGGCTTACCGAGCTCGCGTAGATCGCGAGCGGCATTTTGAACGAAACCGAGGAAGCCGCGGTCAGATCTGGTTTGCGAGCTGCAACAGAACCTCTGGGCTGTAGCCGAGGTCGTCGAAGTCATCATCGATGAGATCAGCAGCCTGGAGCTTCACCTGAAGCCTTCTCCTGTTCGCCTCCCGCAGGGCAGCGAGGTCGCGACCATGGCGGCGGCCGCTCGCTTTGCTGGCGTTTCGGAGCGAGAGGATCGAAGATCGTTGGTTCGTGCGGCCAATACGGCGCTGAGGGAGCATGCACGCCTCCATTGAAAGGATAGACGCAGGCTTTTGAGGGATGGCTGGAAATTCGTTAGGGGTGCAGTTTGACGAGGCTGGCGAGACGCCTCGTCATTCGGCCCAGCAACATCGGGCCCCCGCTATGAATGCGCTCCTGCAGAGGAGGCGGAAGGCCAGCGAGAATGTAGACATTATAGAGGCGCACAATGTGCGCTTTCAATCCCTAAAATTTTAATGACGATGTCCATCATTCATTATGGTTAACGGCGCGAGCTTCGCCGTTGAACAACCACCCAGGCTTCGAAGGCTTTAAGCACGGCGCCCTTATCCCAGCCTGCGGCAACGGCAGAAGTTAAGAGTGTGTCGAGGGCAGGAGCCACAGGCACGGCGCCTGCCGGGGTCGGATCGGCGTCTGAGCGGCCCGGCCCGGCGATGCGGGTCAGCAGAGCCAATTTCAGTAGCTCGGCAATGTAGGGAGGTGGTCCCTTCTTCGACCAGTTCTGCACCGACCGCCTCGAAACGCCGAACATGTCGCCGAAGGCAACTTCGGTCAGACCGAGTTTTCGCCTAGCCTCTCGAAGTGCTTCCGCGTCCATTGCGTGCGATCAAACTTGCGGTGCCGAATCCATTGAAGCGCCGACGCGCTTAGGCATCTTTGCGAGTCGCATGCTGGATGTGAAGGATCTGAGTTCAAATTCTTGATCCAATCCTTTACCGCTTAGCAGCGGGCTGGTCCCAATATCGGTTGCCGTGCGATTTATCGTTCGCGACCGGGTCGATCTCAGTGATGTCGCAATCAGCCAGCGTTTGGATAGAGGCGTCTCGAGGCGCCACGTCGCGCGACTTGCCAAGTTGTGATCCCGCCGGGTCCTACCTGCATGGCGGTAACCCAAAAGGATCGTCGATCGGTCAGACGCTGTTCCACATCGCTCAGTAGGGACGGCTTCATGCTGGCGACGTCGAACCCGGAGCCTTGGATCGACAGCGCCATTTCGCATAGTTTGGGATGCTTCTAGATCGAGCTATCCCGCAGTCTCGACGAGGCTTGGGATGTAGCGTTCCTACAGCAACGCGGCGATCATAGGCGTAAGCCGAATAGCCGCCCCAGCCGAAGAACAACCGTGGTGCCCACGATCAGAGCGATTCCAAACAACCAGCCGGAGATCGCTCCTGCAGAAACACCCGAGAGCAGCGTGCCCACTGTGCAGCCAAGTCCGATGATGGTGCCCCAGCCGAGCAGGATACCGCCACTAAGGCCGCGCAACACTTGACCGGCGGTCGGCCAGCTTGGCTTGAATTCACCAGCCGCCAGTGCCGCGATCAATGCGGCTGCGACGAGGCCGGTGATAAACAAGCCGTTCGAAGTCAGCAGGGCGTCGCGGATGATGGTGGCGCAACCGCGGAAGCTGTCGAGGCCTTCGAGGCGCGAGGGTAGAAGCTCGAAGGCGGCGGCAAGCTGGCGCGAGCGCGAGCCGATCTCGGCGGTCACCCCGAGAGGAGACAGGCGCAGATAGGCAGCAACCCCGATTAGTCCGACTAACAGCCCACCCAGCCACGCCGGCCAGCGCTGCCGGAAGATGCTTGCGAAGGGATCGAGCGCCGGTGCCGGCTGCAGGGGAAGAATTCCCTTCCGCAGGAGGAAAACCGCCAGCGTGGCCAGAACGACGAGGGATGCGATCAGCGCACCGCCGTACCCGAGATGGCGAGGCAGCCAGAGGACTGGCGCGTCCGCGATCGTCCAGAGGTAGAGCGCGTTCCAGCTCTGGAAGCCCAGCACGAACCCGGCCACTGCGCCGATCAGGGCGAAAGGCGCGGTCGGTGAGCCCTCGCCGAGGCGATAGAGATGGGCGCTGAGACAGGAGCCGGAAAGCGCCATCCCGGCCCCGAAGGCGAGGCCGGCAAGCACGAGCGCGAGGCTCACCGGCCCGATATGGGCGGTCGGCGGCAGGCGCGTGCCCGACGGGTCCGGCAGCCAGACGCCGAAGATCAGCGTATAGCCGGCGATGCCCACCGCGAGCGCCGTGACGATGCCGAGCAGGCCGCGCGGATCGCGCCGGTCCAGCCAGTCGCGCCAGATGCAGAGGAAGCAGAAGCGCGAGCGCTGGATCACGAAGCCGAAGGCGGCGCCGAGGATCAGCGATAATTGCAGCTGCGGCGCCGGGTCGCCATGGCGGCCGATGCCGACGATCGCCAGCGCGAGGAGGGCGGCAAGGCCGAGTGCCGTCAAGACCCCCCAGGACAGGCCGGAAGCGCGTTCGGCCACGGCGGCCGGAGCCGCCATGGCTGTTTCCCGAGCGCGCTGGTAATCCAGCGCGCCGCTTTCGTCGGAGATGCTCATCGGCGCAAGGCTGGCTTACTTGCCGCCCCAGACCGTGCCGGCAGGGTTGCTGATCGGCAGGCCGACGGTATTGCCGTACTCGGTCCAGGAGCCGTCATAATTCGCGACCTGATAGCCGAGCACGCGCGACAGGATGAACCAGGTGTGGCTGGAGCGCTCGCCGATACGGCAGGTCGTGATCACCGGCTTGGAGCCGTCGATACCGACATTGGCGTAGAGCTTCTTCAGCTCCTCCGGCGATTTGAGCGTGCCATCTGCCTGGTTGACCGCCTGCGCCCAGGGCACGTTGACGGAACCGGGGATATGGCCGGCGCGCAGCGCGAGTTCCTGGAAGCCGGCCGGTGCGATGATCTTGCCAGAGAACTCGTCGGCCGAGCGGATGTCGAGGACGCGCGCGTCCGACTTCTTCTCGACGGTCGCGACGACGTCGGCCAGGCGGGCGCGCAGCTTGCGGTTGGGCTCGGCGACGGAGAAGGCGGAAGCTTTGATCGCCAGCGGGTTGGTCGAGACCGGGCGCTTCTCCAGCTCCCATTTCTTGCGGCCGCCATCGAGCAGCTTCACATTGTCACGCAGGCCGTAGATATCGAAGACCCAGGCGCCCCAGGCGGCAAACCAGTTATTGCTGTCGCCGTAGAGGACGATGGTGACGTCCTTGTCGAGGCCGAGCTTGCGGGCGAGTGCCTGGAACTTCTCCGGCTTGGCGATGTCCCGCTCGACCGTATCGGCGAGATCGGTGTGCCAGACGACGTTCTGCGCACCGGGGATATGGCCACGCTCATAAAGGCCGGGCTCGACGCTGACCTCGACGATCCGCACTTTGGGATCGCTCAGGTTCTTCTCCAGCCAGTCGGTTGTGACGAGCGGACCGGAGTTGGCGAGCGCGGCACCACCGACCAGCAGCGTCGCTGCCAGTGAGAGGGCGCTCTTGCGCAGTAGGGACAATGCGAACATGGCGCGATCTCCTTGATTGAAAGCTTTGCCATGATTTCGCCACAGGTGGCCGGGGGAAGCCGAATGAGATTTTTTTCTTCAGCCCCGCTGGGGAAGGAAAAGTCGTACGACCTTGGTTTAAGAAAACAACGCGCTCTGCGATCCCTGCGCACGTTGAGGGGCTTGGCCGGAGGCGGCCTCTTATGATGATGGAAGGCGATGGTGCGGCTACGCCTTGAAAGCCGTCGCCGAACACATGGAGCCGTCGGCTCGGGCGCTATTCTGGCGAGGCGGCTAACGCACTGCATCGCCCACTAGGTTGATACAAGATGTCGTTGGGCGGATTTTGTTGCTCTCGTCGCCGGCTTGGCGGCCTCGTCGGAATGAAATTCTCTGCCCAGCCGTGCGGCTTGTCAGACTTTTCGACCTCCAGCCGGATGCGCAAATAATCTACTAAATAATATACTAATATTGACGCCCGGCGATCTGACTCCAAAGCTGGGCCATTGGCACTCCCGGATGAGGAGTGCCAAGCCACTTCAGGTCCCAGGAGATTTCAATGGCATTTCGCCCGCTTCACGACCGCGTCGTGATCCGCCGTCTGGACGGCGAGGAAACGACGAAGGGCGGTATCATCATTCCCGATACCGCCAAGGAAAAACCTCAGGAGGGCGAGGTCGTCGCCGTGGGCGCCGGCGCCCGCGATGAAAGCGGCAAGCTCATCCCGCTCGACGTCAAGAAGGGCGACCGCGTCCTGTTCGGCAAGTGGTCCGGTACCGAGGTCAAGATCGATGGCCAGGACCTCCTGATCGCCAAGGAATCCGACATTCTCGGCGTCATCGGCTGACGCTGCGCAACTCGTTTCGAAGGAGAGTGGCATGGCTGCCAAAGATGTGAAATTTTCCGCGGATGCGCGTGATCGCCTGCTGCGCGGCGTCGATATCCTCGCCTATGCGGTGAAGGTCACGCTCGGTCCGAAGGGCCGCAACGTCGTGATCGAGAAGTCGTTCGGTGCCCCCCGCATCACCAAGGACGGCGTCAGTGTCGCCAAGGAAATTGAGCTGGCTGACAGATTCGAGAATCTGGGCGCCCAGCTCCTGCGAGAAGTTGCCTCCAAGACGAACGATCTTGCCGGCGACGGTACCACGACGGCCACCGTGCTCGCCCAGTCAATCGTCCGCGAGGGTTCGAAGGCGGTCGCCGCCGGCTTCAATCCGCAGGACTTGAAGCGCGGCATCGACCTTGCGGTCGCCGAGGCGGTCAAAGACCTGGAAAAGCGCGCGACCAGGGTCGCAAAAACCGACGAGATCGCGCAGGTCGGCACGATTTCGGCGAATGGTGACGCCTCCATCGGGGCGATCATCTCCGAAGCGGTGCAGCGTGTCGGCAAGGAAGGCGTGATCACGGTCGAGGAGGCCAAGAGCCTGGAGACCGAGCTCGACGTCGTCGAGGGCCTGCAGTTCGACCGTGGCTATCTCTCGCCTTATTTCGTGACGAACGCCGAGAAGCTCCTCGTCGAGTTCGAGGACCCCTACATCCTCATCCATGAAAAGAAGCTCTCCTCGCTGCAGTCGCTGCTGCCGATCCTTGAGGCCGTCGTGCAGACCGGCAAGCCGCTGCTCATCATCGCCGAGGACATCGAGGGCGAGGCGCTGGCCACGCTCGTGGTCAACAAGCTCCGTGGCGGCCTCAAGGTCGCGGCGGTGAAGGCGCCCGGCTTCGGCGATCGTCGCAAGGCGCTGCTGGAAGACATTGCGATCCTCACGGCCGGCGAGACCATCTCGGAAGATCTCGGCATCAAGCTGGAAAGCGTGACGCTGGCCCAGCTCGGCCGCGCCAAGAAGGTTCGGATCGATAAGGAGAACACCACGGTCGTCGACGGCGCCGGGAAGAAGAAGGCGATCGAGGCGCGTGTCGCGCAGATCAAAGCGCAGATCGAGGAAACGAGCTCGGACTACGACCGCGAGAAACTGCAGGAGCGGCTGGCCAAGCTGGCCGGCGGCGTAGCTGTGATCCGCGTCGGCGGTGCGACCGAGATCGACGTGAAGGAGAAGAAGGATCGCGTCGACGATGCGCTCAACGCGACCCGAGCGGCTATCGCCGAAGGCATCGTGCCTGGTGGCGGTGTCGCACTGTTGCGCGCGAAGGCGGCCGTCGCGAAGCTGAAGAGCGACAACGACGACGTCAGCGCCGGCATCCAGATCGTGCTGAAGGCGCTGGAGGCGCCGCTCCGCCAGATCGTGGAGAATGCCGGTGTCGAGGGCGCCGTCGTCGTCGGCAAGCTGCTGGAAGCGAAATCCGCGACCTTCGGCTACAACGCGCAGACCGAGCAATATGTCGACCTGATCCAGGCCGGGATCGTCGATCCGGTCAAGGTCGTGCGGACGGCCCTGCAGGATGCCGCGTCGGTCGCAGGCCTGCTCGTCACGACCGAGGCGCTGATCACCGAAGCGCCGAAGGAAAAGGCGGCCGCACCGGCGCTGCCGACGGGGGGCGGTCTCGACTTCTGAGAGCGTTCCGGCACGTCGATCGTCCCTAAAACGGTAGGCGCGCGGCTTCTGCCGCGCGCTTCCTTCGGCGTTACGACGGTCTTCTTCGAAGTCTCAATCCGCCGCGAATGCCTCGCGGGCGGCAAGCTAAAGCGGATGCTGCATGGCGCGGAAATCGGTTGATGTCGCGGTTCTCGGTCTCGGTGCGATGGGCTCCGCGACCCTGTTCCAGTTGGCGGCCCGCGGCGCCGACGTGCTTGGAATCGACCGATTCAGCCCGCCACATCGGCAGGGGTCGAGCCACGGCGAAACGCGGATCACGCGGCTGGCAGTGGCGGAAGGCAAGCCATTGGCTCCGTTGGTACGGCGCTCCCATGAGATCTGGAGGGAGCTTGAGGCGCGCACAGGTGCGAGCCTCTTCGGGCAGGTCGGGTTTCTGGCGGTCTCGGGCGGCGAGCAAAGCAATGGAGCGATCGATTACGTCACGCGCGTCTCCGCCATCGCGCGAGACGAGGCTATCCGTCACGACGTCATCGACGCGGCAGAAGCGGGGCGGCGCTATCCCTGGCTGAACCTGGCCGATGACGACCGTGTCTATGTCGAGCCGGAAGGCGGCTATCTGCGGCCGGAGAATTGCGTCGCCGCGCAACTGCGCCTCGCCGTCGCGGCAGGAGCGACCCTAGCGCTCGACACCCACGTCCGGGAGATCGTGCCGCATGGCGATCATGTCGAGCTGCGGACCAACCACGACACGATCCGTGCCGGCCGCCTCGTCGTGAGCGCGGGAGCCTGGGCCGGCAAGCTGCTCGGTCCGAGCTTCGAGAGCCTGCTGCGCCCCACGCGCGAAATCCTGCACTGGTACGGCCTGGATGCTGCTGCAACGCCCGCCTGGAGCGATGCCCCCGTCTTCATCTGGGCGACGGGCGCGCGGCAGGGCTTCTATGGCTTCCCGGCCATCGACGGTGTCGTGAAGGTCGCCCATGGCGAGAAGAATCGCTTCGTCGATCCGGACAGCTTCGACCGCTCCAGCAACGAAGCGGAGTCGCGGGAATTCTACACCAGCGCAGTCGAGGGGCGGCTGCACGGGCTGCGACCCGACGTTTCGCGCCGGGCGACGTGTCTCTACACAGTTTCGCCCGACGGCGGCTTCGTCATTGACCAATGGCCCGAAAGCGAGCGCGTTCTCGTTGTCTCGCCCTGTTCCGGGCACGGCTTCAAGCATTCGGCAGCGATCGGCGAGGCCGTCAGCCAGATAGTCCTGGATGGCACGAGCCGGATCGACCTGTCACCCTTCCGTCTCGGACGCTTTGCTGGCGGCTGGCAATGACGCGCAGGAAGCCGCCTCGGGCGATGGAGCCTTAGCCATCGAGAAACGCGGCCACCTCCGGATGCGCGCGTAAGGAGGCGATATCCTCCGGCGCGGGCAGGACGGGCCTGTCGCGTACGGAATCGACGAGGCAGAGAAAGCCGAGCGGCGCATCGGCCGCCGCGCGAAACTGATGCCAGGTCCAGCCAGGTATCGTGATGAGGTCCAGCTCGCCGATCTCGTCCACCTGCGTTCCTACCAGGCAGCGGCCGCGTCCGCGCAGGACCATGACGCCATGCACATGGTTATGGCGTTCCAGCGTCGTATGCCCTCCGGCGGCGATTTCGAAATAGCGCAGCTCGCCGGCAAGGTCCGGGCGGGAGAACAGCGTCTGCCGGGAGACGTTGCGGAAAGGCGCCGCAGCGTCCTGCTTGTAGGCGAGACGATCGACGCCGTCCCAGCCAAATTCGTCCTGCCGACGACGCAGTGCAGCGGCTTCGGTCGAGGTCTGCTCAGGCATGGACGTCCGCTCCGGCGTGATGGTGGACCTGAGCGACGAAGGCGGCCGTCGCCTCGGTCAGGCGCTCGCGCTCGGCTAGGAGGTTGCCGCCGATCAGCAGCATGACCTCGTCACCGTAGAAGTCGAGGACTTCCGGTACGCGGGCGAGGCTCAGGCCTCCGGCGGGCACCGGTAGGGCGGCTGTGAGATCTCCGGAAGGCGCCAGCGCCGCCGCCGCGATCTGCCGGCAGGCTTCCGGCGAATAGCCGAAGCGGCCGCCGTGGTTCGGGAAGATGATGGCGTCCAGGCCGATCAGCCGCCAAAGCTTCGCTAGCAAAGGCCGGGGCGATGCGCGCGGCACCCGCCAGGCTCGGATGCGCCAGGAAGGCGATGTCGCTGTGGTCGCGGACGAGTTGCTGGACATTCGACAGCCCGAGAATGGCCGGTGCGACCATCGCTGTATCGAGCCCTTCCTCGCGGATGATTCGTAATTGATCGCGGACTGCGTCGAGACTGCCGGACAGGCTCGGCACATAGCGCGTCGGATGGCCGGTCGAGGCGGTGGCCCGGCGGATAGCGGCGGCACAGGCGGTGACGCGTTGATGGAAGGGGCTGAAGCTCTGCTGCGCCAGGCCGTGGTCGTCCTTCACATAATCGATGCCGCCCAGCGCGAAGGCGTAAGCGCGCTTGGCCAGCTCGGGCGGCGGCAAACCCTGCGGCTTCAGCGCAGAGGCTGTCAGGGCCCGTGCCCCGGCGTTCACCCGCGCACGCAGCCCCCGCAGTCCGGCATGAGGCCCGCTGCCGAGTTCCCGCTGCAGAGAATCCGGCAGCTCGGCATCCACAAGCGTCAGGTCGTCATGCAGAGACGAGTTGCCGAACAGCATGTTGAGGAGCTGCCCGGCATCCGCGCCGACGGTTGTTGCCGCGAGCTGGACGCGAACGGCATGCAGCTCGGGCTCCAAGGCCTCAATACCGATGACGCGGCCGACAATGTCCGACAGGATTGCATCATCGTCGACAGCCTCGGGCGGCATCTCGATGCTCTGCTCCACGGCGATCGCACGAGCCCGGGAAGCGGCGTCCGTAGCCTTCCCGCGCAGATGATAGGTGACGTCGATCCAGCTCATCATCCACTCGCGTTCGTGAGAGGCGTCGGAAGGATTACTTTAGCAGGAAGCCGAGTTTGGCCAGCGCTGCCTGTATCCTGTCCCGGCCGCTAAGCGATTGCGGCCCGGCAACCCGTGCCAGTGCCTGCCGCGACCACGGGACTCGCGGAATATTCTGCTCGCCCTGGAAATCCTGGATGGCGGCATCGTAGCGCTCTGCCGCCCCTTGCACCGCATCGGCCGCGTAGTGTTCCCGGTGGAGGACGAGTTCCTGCGGCAGGCGAGGCTTGATGCCGGTGATCACTTCGGGGGGCGGGAACGCCGACGCAGAGCCCGAATACGGGCAAGACCTTGGGCGGCAGTTTCAGCTCCGCTGCGACCCGTTCGGGATCATTTCGGAGCGCGCCGATATAGACGGTGCCGAGCCCGAGGCTTTCCGCGGCGAGGACGGCGTTCTGAGCGGCAAGCGCAGCGTCTATGATCCCGACGAACAGCGTCTCCAGATAGTCGAGCGCGTCGACCGCATGGGCCTTTTCCGCACCCAGGCGCCCGAGGCGATCGAGATCCGCCAGCCAGACCAGCAGGAGTGGTGCTTCCAGGACGTGCTTCTGATTGTTGGTCACCTCCGCGAGCCGCGCCTTGCGGGCGGGATCCGCGACGGCGATGACGCTCCAGGTCTGGAGATTGGACGAGGTTGCGGCCGATTGGGCTGCTGCGACAAGTGTCTCCAGCGTGCCTTCCGGCAGCGGATTGGGTTTGTAGCTGCGGACCGAACGATGCGCCAGGATCTGACCGAGCACCGCGTTCCAATGTTCCGGTTCTCGTAGGGAGTCTGTGCGGTACCGCGCCTTTATCAAGGCGGCTGGACTATCCGTTGCGGCGACTTCTGAAAGCGCCGATGCTGGGGCTTCGGATTGCTTGAGTGCGTTCGGCACGGTGTTGGCTCCGTCGAAAAGGGGACAGGTCATCAGCAATGAGAGCACCATCAGCGCGCCATGCCCCAGCGCCTGACAGTGACACGCTCGATCGTGGCGAAGATCAGGTTCTCGACGACGAGGCCGATCAGGATGACCAGCAGCAGGCCGGCGAAAACCTTGTCGGTGTAGAGTTCGTTGCGGTTCTGGAAGATGTACCAGCCCAGGCCGCCGCGGCCGGAGGATGCGCCGAAGACCAGTTCGGCCGCGATGAGGGTACGCCAGGCGAAGGCCCAGCCGATCTTGAGCCCCGACAGGATCGCCGGCAGCGCGGCAGGGACGAGAATGCCGAAGACGTAACGCAACCCTGTCAGGCCGTAATTGCGCCCTGCCATGCGCAGCGCCTCCGGCACGCCCTGGAAGCCGGCGAAGGTGTTAAGCGCGAGCGGCCACAACACCGAATGGATCAGCACGAACACCAGGCTGCCTGGCCCCAGCCCGAACCAGAGAAGGGCGAGTGGCAGCAGTGCGATCGCCGGCAGCGGATTGAACATGGCCGTCAGGGTCGAAAGCAGGTCGCGGCCGAGCTGGGTCGAGACCGCGAGCGTCGTCAGCACGAAGGCGAGCACGACGCCCGCCGCATAGCCCTGGGCCAGCACGATCAGCGACAGCCTTGCCCGTTCGAGGAGTTCGCCGCTGGCCAGCCCCTCCACCAGCGCCCGCAGCGTGGCGATGAAGCTCGGCAGCAGCAGGTCGTTATCCTGCCAGCGCGCGGCCGCCTCCCACAGCGCCCCCAGCACGAGCAGGATCAGGATCTTCCGCAGCCAGCCCTGGCTCGCGAGCCGCTCCGACCAGGGTCGCGGACGCTCGGCCGCGATGGCGACGAAGGGTGGAAGCGGCTGGTCGAACTCCGGCCGGATCGGAGGTGCGGAAAGCTTCATGACCGGGAGGGAGTGTGGGCGCTGGCGTCCGGTGCAGGCTCGCCTTCGAAGAGCCGGGCATGGAGCCGCTGGACCGCTTGCTGAAACGACGCGCTGCCGATGCTGCTCAGGTCGAATTCATGGCTGTTGAACTCGGCCCGCAGGCGACCGGGATGAGGCGAAAGTACGGCGATGCGATTGCCGAGGATCAGCGCCTCCTCGATCGAGTGCGTGACAAAGAGCAGGGTGAATCGCGCCTCCTCCCAGAGCCCGAGCAGCTCCTCCTGCATCTTGCGCCGCGTCAGGGCGTCCAGGGCGGCGAAGGGCTCGTCCATCAGCAGGATGCGCGGCTGCGTGGCCAAAGCGCGCGCGATCGCGACGCGCTGCTTCATGCCGCCGGACAATTCGTGCGGATAGCTGCTGGCGAATTTCGCGAGGCCGACCTTCTCGACATAGTGATGCGCCCGCTCGGCCGCTTCGCGGCGAGACAGGCTGCGCGAGGCGATCAGCGGGAAGGCGACGTTCTGCAACACCGTCTTCCACGGAGGCAGCTGGTCGAACTCCTGGAAGACGACGATGCGATCAGGCCCGGGGCCGCGGATCGGGGCACCCGCGAGGGAAATATCGCCTTCGACGGGCGCAATGAAGCCGGCGATGGCCTTGAGCAGGGTGGATTTTCCGCAGCCGGAAGGCCCCAGCAGCACGAAGCGGTCTGCGTCGTGGACATCGAAGCCGACCTGATGCGTCGCGCGAACGATCCTGTCGTCGCTGCGGTATTCAAGGCTGACATCGGCGACGCGGAGCAGGGGAGGCGGTAGCGGCGCGGGGAGCGCCGAGGAGGCGCGCTCCCGCGTGGCCTCGAAAACCGAAGGCTGGGACACAGCCGGCTGCCGCTGATCCTGTGCCGCGATGTCCATCGAAGGTCAGCTGCCTGCCGCGATCCGCGGATCGGCGAAGAAGTAATCGGAGAGCGCCTTGGGCTCGTTCTTGATCGCGCCCACGCGATGCAGGAATTGGCCGAGCCCGAGCGTGTTCTGCGGCTCGACCTTGAAGGTGACCTGCGGGCTCTTGATGATCTCCAGCACGAGCTTGCGGTTGCCCTTGCCGCCATTGGCCTTGAGATAGATATCGGCCGCCGCCTCTGGGTTGGCGGTGACGAACTTCGCTGCCTCGTCCAGCGCGTCGAGGAAGGCGCGGTAGGTCCTGGGCGCCTCCGCGTAGAACTTCTCTGTGGCGTAGAGCACCGTCGACGAGGCTGGCCCGCCCTGCACGTCATAGGAATTGAGGACGATGCGGGCATTCGGGTTTTCAGCCAGTTCCTGCTCCTGGAACGGCGGATTGCCGAAATGCCCGGTAATCTCGGTGCCGCCCTTGATGATCGCGGCGGCGGCCTCCGGATGCGGCAGCGCGACGCTGATCTTGTCGAGCTTGGCGAATTCCTTGTCGCCCCACAGCTTGGCCGAGGCCCATTGCAGGATGCGCGACTGAACGGACACACCGACCGCCGGCAGGGCGATGCGGTCCTTCTCCGTGAAATCCGCGATCGTCTTCACGTTCGGGTTGTTGGTGACGAGATAGTAGGGAAAGTTGCCGAGCGAAGCGACGCCCTTGACGTTCTGCTTGCCCTTCGTGCGGTCCCACAGCGTGAACAACGGGCCGACGCCGGCCCCCGCGATCTCGATGCTGCCCGAGAGCAGAGCATCATTTACCGCGGCGCCGCCGGAAAGCTGGACGAATTCGACCTTGATATCGACGCCGGCCGCCTTGCCGTGCTTCTCGATGAGCTTTTGCTCCGCGGCGACGTCGAGCAACAGATAGACGACGCCGAACTGCTTGGCGATGCGCAACTGGCCTTCGGCCGCATGAGCGGTCCCCAGCGCGCCGATCGAGATCGCAAGCCCGCCAAGCGCAGCCGCGGCCTGCCTGCGCGTCCAACGGATTGGAGAATTCGCCATCACCACACCTTCGAGATACGGGCTTCATTGAAAGGCGCGAGTCTGTGGTGTCGATATACTGGGGTCAATCAAACAGCATTTTGAATAATGTGAAGTATGTAGGCAAATATTCCGGTTTGACGTTTGAGAAAAGATCATAAATCTTCGTGGATGAATTATCATCCGTCCGCGATGGGCGGCAGCAACCGAATTCAAGCCAAGATGATGCCGGGCGGACGGGAGCGGGATTGTGCGCTCACAACCCCGCATGGGCAGATTCCCCTGAGGATGTGGGGCGGGAGCGGGTATGGCTCCAGACCGATCGTTCTGTTCAGCGGTCTGCCGAACAGCATCGGGTCGTGGGGGGATTTCCCCTCACTCCTGTCGCATGCGACGGGGCAGGTGGTCGTGGCTCTCGATTGGTCGGCCATCGGGCGTACCGGTCTCCCAGGCGCGCTGTCACGGTCCCAGAACTGGGAGAGGCGTGCGGCAAGGCAGATCGCCGTCTATCCCGGTTTCGAGAGCTTCATCGCATGTGGTCACGGCGAGGGAGCAGCGATTGCGGCCGAGGCAGCCGCCTGGGCCGGACCCGCCTGTCTTGGCCTGATCACCATCCGAGGTCCCTCTTGGGCACCCGAACCGCTATCCAAGTTCTCCATCGACGATGCTACGCCGAAGCTCCGCTGCCCCATCCTCGCCCTGCTTGGCGAAGTGGGCGAGTTGGATCCGGTCGGGCATGCCGGTCTTGGCTTTGCGCATGGGACGAGCGGAGGCGAGATGATCGCCGCGATCCGGGAGTTTCTGGCGTTGAGGGTATTCCCCTTGCCGATCCACTGACGCCGGCCTCCCGTCGCCGGGGACCGCCGAGACGGCTTGAGGCGTTTCAGGCCGACAACAGAGAATTCGCTAAAGCCTCGGCACCGCTGCGAGCAGCCGGCGCGTATAGTCGTGTTTCGGAGCGTCGAACACGTCTTCGGCCGGACCTGTCTCGACGATCACGCCATCCTTCATCACGGCGATGCGGTCGCTCATGTGCCGGATCACGCCGAGGTCGTGCGAGATGAAGAGCATCGCCAGCCCGAGGCGATGCTGGAGCGCGATCAGCAGGTCGAGCACCTGTGCTTGCGTGGTGACGTCGAGTGCGGAGACGGGTTCATCGCAGATCAGGAGATCGGGCTCGGTAGCGAGCGCCTGCGCGATCGAGACGCGTTGCCTCTGGCCGCCCGACAAGGCGGTCGGCCGTCGGTCGAGGACATCCGGCGGCAGATTGACGAGCTGGATCAACTCCTGCACGCGCGCTTCCCGATCGCCCTTGCCGAGAGCGGTGTGAAGACGAAGTGGCTGCTCGATGATCCGCCGGACCGCATAGCGCGGATCGAAGGAGTTCAGCGGGTCCTGAACGATCGTCTGAATGTGCCGGCGCAGGGGCCGACGCTCGCGTTCCGAGATTTGGCTCCACGCGCGGCCGCGGAAGAGCACCTCGCCGGCATCAGGCTTTCGCAGCGCGAGCGCGACCTTGCCGATCGTGGTCTTGCCGGAGCCCGATTCCCCGACGACGCCGAGGGTCTCTCCTGGATGGACGCAGAGCGAGACGCCGTTCGCGGCGTGGGTGACAATGCGATCCGGGCGGGTGAAACGCACCGCGATGTCGCGCAGCGCCAGGATCGGTTCCGCCCGCTCGGGCTGCAAGGGCTTCGCGGGCCGGGTCCCTTGCGTCGAAAGCCAGCGCCTGCGTGTCGCCGCGCTCGGCACGGCCGACAGAAGGCGCTGCGTATATTCGTGACGCGGGTTCCGCAGGACCGCCCGCGCCGGGCCGGTCTCGACCAGTTCGCCGTTCTGCATGACGGCGATTCGGTCGGCGAGTTGGGCGGCGACGGCCAGGTCATGTGTGATCAGCAGGATGCTGTGCCCGGCCTGGGCCAGCGCCTGGAAGACGCCGAGAATTTCGCTGCTGGACTGTGACATCAAGCGCCGTGGTCGGCTCGTCGGCGATGAGCAGGCGTGGCCGCGCGGCCAGTGCCGAGGCGATGAGCGCCCGCTGTCGCAACCCGCCCGACAGTTCATGAGGATATTGCGCCGCCCGAACTGCTGGATCTGGTATCCCGACGCGGGCGAGCAGGGTTTCGACCTCCTTGCCGATCACCGCGCGCGGAACCAGTCCGTGGGTGAGGAGGGGTTCGCCGACTTCCCGGCCGATCGTGCGCAAGGGATCGAGCGAGACCAGAGCGTCCTGCAACACGAAACCGATCTCCCGGCCCCGGATATTCGACCATTGCCGTTCCGAGAGGCCGGTCAAGGAGCGCGGCTCACCGTCATGGCCCGAGAGGCGCAGCGCTTTGGCATGCACCTGCGATCCAGGCCCCGCCAGCCCGACGAGCGCACGGGCGGTGACCGATTTTCCCGATCCGGATTCGCCGACGATCGCGAGAATCTCGCCAGCGCCGATGGCGAAGGAGATGCCGCGTACGACCTCCCGCGGTCCGAGCCGGCTCAGAAACGCGATGTGCAGATCCTCGACTTCGAGGATGGTGTGACGGGGGACTGGCGGCACGGCCAGCGTCAGGTCCTGCCGCCCTACGAACTGGACGTTCATGGCACGCTTCCATGTGAGAGCAGGAGCTGTAGGCGCCGCCCGAGGATCGTGATCGCGATGACCGAGACCGCAACGACGGTCGCGGGCAAAAAGCTGATCCAGGGCGCGGTATCCAGGAAGTTGCGCCCGTCGGCCAGAAGGGCGCCCCATTCGGCGGCGGGCGGCACCACGCCGAGCCCGATGAAGCTCAGGGCCGAGGCCGAAAGCACGGCATTGCCGACGCCGATCGTGGCCAGTACGACGAGTGGCCGTACCGCATTCGGCACGACATGGCGGGCGATGATCGCCGGCGTGGACTCGCCAAGCGAGACGGCATGCTCGACATAGCCGGATTGCCAGACCCGCAGCACCTGCGAGCGCACCAGCCGGGCATAGCCCGCGATGCTGGATAGCCCGACGGCCAGCAGCGTGTTCGTCGGCCCCCGGCCGAGCACGGCGATGATCAGCAGGGCGAGCAGGATTTCCGGAAAGGCGAGCAGGATGTCGATCAGCCGCACGAGCAGGCGCTGCAGGGCGGGCGGGGCCAGCCCCGCCGCCGTGCCCAGCACTACGCCGCCGGCACAGCCGATCAGCGTCGCGCCGATGCCGATGCCGAGGGATTGCGAGGTTCCGTAGACGACGCGCGTAAAGACGTCGCGGCCGAGCTGGTCGGTTCCGAACCAATGCGCGGGGCCGGGCGGCAGCAGGATCGCATCGGTATCGACTGCGTCGGGCGCTAGCGCGGTGAACCATTGCGGGACGGTGGCCGCGGCGAGGAGAAGCAGCACGAAGGCGAGCGGGATGACGAGCCCCGGCGCGCGCCACGGATTCCCGGCTCGGTTACCGTTGCGGACGCGCGCGATGATGTCGAGGGCCTGGCTCATCGCGCAGCCCTCCGCAGCCGCGGATCGATCAGCAGATAGAGCGCATCGACGGCGAGGTTGATCAGTACCGAGACGAGGGCGGACAGCATCACGAGACCCAGCAGCAGGGGCATGTCGCGGGTCTTGATGGCCTGCAGGGTGATCTGGCCGATGCCGGCCCTCCCGAACACTGTCTCCGTCAGGATCGATCCTGCCAGGACGCCGGCGAAGAGCGTGCCGGTCAATGTCGAGACCGCGAGCGCGGCATGGCGTAAAGCATGGCGCAAGCGCAGTTGCGTCTCGCTAACGCCGCGTGTCCGCACTGTCAGGGCGAAGGGCTGCAACAAGGCTTCTTCCAGCCCGTCGCGCAGAACCTGCGCCAGCAGGGCGGCGAGCGGGAGACACAGCGCGATGGCTGGCAGGATGAGTGCTTGGATGCCCTCGCCGCCGATGATGGGAAACCAGCCGAGATAGAAGCTGAAGACCGTCAGCAGCAGGAGGCCGACCCAGTAGACCGGCGTGCTCAGCACGGCGAGCTCCAGCCCGGCGAGGACGGTTCGCAATCCCTTGCGCCGCCCGGCCGTAGCCAGCGCGCTGACGAAGGCGAGGCCAAGAGCCAGCGCCATCGCCGTGCCAGCGAGCTGGAGCGTCGGCCCGGCCGCCTCGCCGATGACCTCGAGGACCGGCTGCCGGTACTGGTAGCTGTCACCGAAATCGCCGAGCAGCGCCTGGCCGATATAACGCAGGTATTGCACGGGGAGGGGCCGGTCGAGGCCGAATTGCCGGACGAGCGCCTCGCGCTCGGCCGCGTCGACGATGTTCTCGCCGCCGGTGAGCACCGCGACAGGATCGCCCGGGATCGCCTTGACCGCGACGAAGGTGATCGTGGCCGCGCCCCAGAGCACGGCCGCGATCACCCCGAGACGCCGCAGCGTCACGGACCAGGCACTACCGAGCCAGCCAGGCATCGTAGAGATTCGGCTTTGCGTTCGTCGCCCAGCTAACGCCTTGCAGCTTCTTCGAGGCGCCGAGCTGATAGGCGACGACATAGAGCGGCACGGCATAGGCCTGGCCGATGATCTCGGCCTGGGCCTGGCCGTAAAGGCGCTGCCGCTCGTCGCCGGAGGCGCCGATCGCTTTGGTCAGGATGTCATCGAGGCTCTTCACCCGCGCATTGTTGGCGCCGTTCGGCGGGATATAGGCCGAATGGAAGACGGTCCGCAGGATGTCCGGCTCCGCGCGCACGTAGTAGAGCGAGGTGAGGTCGTAGTCGTTCGCGGCCGTGCGGGCGGTATAGCCGCCGGCATCGACGGGGTCGAGCTGCAGATCGAAACCCGCCTTCTTGACGGAGAACTGGACCGCCTGAGCGACGGTCAGATCCGATGCGCCCCACGCTGCGGCATCGTAGACGAAGCGGACACTGAGGCGTTCGCCGCCTTTCGAGCGGATGCCTTCGCCATCCTTCGCGTTCCAGCCGGCTTCGTCGAGCAGCTTCGCGGCCTTCTGAGGATCGAATCCCCAGCCGCTCGCGATCTTCGGGTCGTAATAGAGCGTCGAGGGGCCGAAGATGTTGTCGGCCGCCTTGAGGCTGCCGAAATAGGCGGCCTTGACCGCATTGGGTGCATCGATCGCGCTCTGGAAGGCCTGACGGACGCGGCTGTCGGCGAAGGGACCCTTGCTCGTGTTCAGGAGGAGCGTGCGATTCACGCCGGGATTCTCCCGCGTCACCACCTGAAGGCGGCTATCGGCCTGGACGGAGCGGAAATTGGCCGGCGGCACCTCGTCGATGGCCTGCACCTGCCCGCTGCTGAGCGCACCGAGGCGAACCGAGGATTCCGGCAGGTAACGGAACACGATCGCGTCGAGATGGGCTGGCCCCTGATGGGCGGCATAGCCCGGTCCCCAGTTGTAGTCGGCGCGCTTGGTCAACCGGCTGCCGCTGCCCTTGGTGAAGCTTTCGAGCACGAAGGGTCCGGAGCCGACGACGGTGTTGGTCGTGCTCTTGGCCTCGCGCAGATAGGCCGGGGACTGGATGCCGAGATAAGGCAGGCTCAGGCCCTGCAGCAGAGGCGCGAAGGATTGCTTGTAGGAGATCACGACCGTCGCGGCGTCTGGCGCCGCGATCTCCGCAACCGGACCGAGCAGGGACTTGGAATAGCTCGATGTCGTCTTGGGATCGAGAATCCGGTCGAAGTTGAACTTGACCGCGGCGGCATCGAGCGGCGTGCCGTCGCTGAAGGTCACGCCGCGGCGCAGGTGGAAGGTGTAGACCGTGTTGTCGGCATTCACCTCCCAGCGTTCGGCGAGCCAAGGCGTGAAACGATTGTCCTCGGCCTGGCCGACAAGGGAGTCGACAAGGTTGCGGGTGATCAGCGCCGTGATCGAACTGCCGGTGATGGAAGGGTCGATGATTGCGGTGTCGCTTGCCAGGCCGAAGGTCAGCGTGCCTCCGGCGACCGGCTTGCTCCCGGACTGGTTTTCGGCGGCGAGAACAGCGGATCCGGCGGCGAGAAGGGCGATGGCTGCAATCGCTGCGCGCCGATGAAGATGCGGCGCCTTGGCGGTTCCTGGATGGCGAGGCTGCAAGGTGCGGTGAGGGACAGTATGATCTGACGGATTCATGGAAATGCTTTCGGAGACAATGAGGCACCGGCGCGGGCCAGCGATGGCCGCGAGCTGAAGCCTTCGACGTTTCGGAGATCGATTCTCGGTTGGGGCGCGTGACGGCGTCGCGCTACCTGTCGGTGCGGCGGCGGGGCTCGCCAGTACGCGTCCAGTGCAGGAACGCCGACAGGCGCAGCAGCGCGTGGACGATGAAATTGAATGGGATGATCATGGGTCTTCCTTCAAGCAAAGGAGCCCACGGCAATGCGCGTGGTGCTTTTAGCATTGGTGACGCGGTGCAAGCTGCTCCAACAAATCCCGCGATCGTCATGGTTTGACCCGTAACGATGGTAGTAATCATTGTTCGGTGTCGGCTCTCGGTCAATCGAATGTCTTTTCAAATACATTCGATTGCGGGCAAGGATTCGCTTCCAAGGGCGCCGTGAAAGGATGGTTCGATCTCCGCGATCGCCCGGCTGTGTTTCGGGCGGTGCGGAGAGTCGCGCAGCGAAGGCTCGATGCTGTGTGTTCAAGCCGTTACCGGCGGGCGAAGAAGCGGTTCTCCGGGCGCGGCAGGCCGAGATGGTCGCGCAGCGTGGTGCCGGCATACTCCGTCCGGAACAGTCCGCGCCGCTGCAGCTCCGGCACGACCTTGTCGACGAAATCGTCGAGGCCTTCCGGCAAGTAGGGGAACATCACGTTGAAGCCGTCGCTCCCGCGTTCCACCAGCCATTGCTCCATGGCGTCGGCAATGGTCGCGGGCGTGCCGACGAAGGCGAGCCCGCCATAGCCGCCGAGGCGCTGGGCGAGCTGGCGCACCGTGAGGTTCTCGTCTCGTGCCAGCGCGATGGTGCGCTCGCGCCCGCTCTTGCTGGCGTTGGTGTCGGGGATTTCGGGCAGGGGCCCGTCCGGATCGAAACCCGAAGCATCATGGCCCAGCGCGATCGACAGCGAGGCGATGGCGCTGTCGTAATGCACGAAGGAATCGAGCAATGCCCGTTTCTTGCGAGCTTCCTCGACGCTGTCGCCGACCACGACGAGCACGCCGGGCAAAATCTTGAGATGATCGGGGTCGCGTCCGAGCTTCGCCATCCGCCCCTTGATATCGGCATAGAAGGCCTGCCCCTCGGCGAGCGTGCGATGGGCGGCGAAGACGGCTTCCGCAGTCTCTGCTGCGAGCTGACGTCCGGCTTCGGATGCGCCTGCCTGGACGATGACGGGCCAGCCCTGCACCGGCCGCGCAATGTTGAGAGGACCGCGGACCGAAAGATGCTCGCCCTTGTGGTCAAGCACATGCATCTTGTCGGGGTCGAAATAGAGGCCGCTGTCGCGGTCGCGAGGGAAGGCGTCTTCGGCGAAGGAATCCCACAGGCCTGTGACGACATCATAGAATTCGCGGGCCCGGTCGTAGCGCTCGCCATGCTCCTTGTGTTCCGTGAGGCCGAAATTGAGAGCGGCATCTGGATTCGAGGTGGTGACGATATTCCAGCCGGCGCGGCCACCGCTGATATGGTCCAGCGAAGCGAAGCGCCGGGCGACATGATAGGGCGCATCGAAGGTGGTCGAAGCGGTGGCGACGAGGCCGATGCGCTTGGTCGCACCGGCCAGGGCGGAGAGAAGCGTGAACGGCTCGAACGATGTGACCGTATGGCTGCGCTTCAGGGCCTCGACTGGCATGTTCAGCACGGCGAGATGGTCGGCCATGAAGAATGCGTCGAACTTGCCGGCTTCCAGCTTCTGCGCGAAGCGCTTCAGATGGGCGAAGTTGAAATTGGCGTCGGGATAGGCGCCGGGATAGCGCCAGGCGCCGGTGTGGATGCTAACCGGGCGCATGAAGGCTCCGAGGTGGAGCTGACGGGGCGATGACATGGAGTGACCTGCTGGCAAGTCTTGGGGAGGTCTTGCTCAGCTAGGGAAGGGCAGGGTCGCGTGCCATGGCCGGCGCCCAGAAAACGATAATCCGTGTCAAACGGGTGCCGCTGGAAGCAGAATTATCTTTGAAGCCTTCGTCCGGGAGAAAGCCGCTGCTCAGGGCAGAGCTGGATTTGGCGCGGCCTTGAGCGCCGCATCAATGCAGGCGGGATACGGGTCTCGCCTGGACACCCCTGTGCTCCTGCCCGGCGTTCCGCCGCCAGAGGAGCTGGTCGAGCAAGCGCAGTCCTTCGGCCCAGCCGCCATGGCCGCTGGCGACGTTGATGTGCCCGGCATCGCCGAGGTCGACGAAGGCTGCATCCCACATGTTCGCGATGATACGCGCGCGCTCGATCGCCATGCACGGGTCGGTGCGGCTGGCGACGACGATCGCGGGGAAATGGAAGGGCACGTCCGGCAACGGACCGAACGAGGCGATGCCGTGAACTTTCGAGATTCTCAGCTCGGGATCGGCCGGCGCCACCAGCAGGGCGCCCCCGATCGGCAAATCCGGAAAGCGGGCCGCCAGATGCGCGATGAGCGTCGCGCCGAGACTGTGCCCGACGAGCACCGCTCCGGGGCGTCGCAGCACATGCCGATGGAGCGCGTCGAGCCATGCTTCGAGATCCGGCTGGTGCCAGTTCTCCTGGTGGATGCGTTCGGCCTGGTCGATATCGGCGGCCCACCGGCTCTGCCAATGAGCGGGCTCGGAATCGTGCAGGCCGGGAACGATGAGGACGGACATGATGCAGCTCCCTCGTGCTGCGTCGATCATCGGCCCGGCCAATGCGTTCGGTCAATGAAACGGATTGGCAAATATGGACTGTTTTAGAGGACGGTTGGCTGACTTGTGGCCCGTTCGGGGACGGTTATCTCGCCCGATTTAAATGTCGCGCGATTGCCGGAACGGTCGATCTAGATGCCGGCGCCGTATTGCAGGCTCTCGTCCAGCTTGCCGTATACGCCGCGCCAGTAGAGCAGGGCGCCTTCGTCCTGCGCGTGCCGGATCGCCTTGATGCGGCCGATGAGGATCGTGTGCGAGTGACGCTCGATGGCCTCTTCGGTCTCGCAATCGAGCACGGCAAGGGCGCCATCAAGCGTCGGTGCACCGGTCGTCAGGCGCCCCCAGTCGCCCTCATCGAACCTTGCTTCGCCCTTGAAGCCGCCACGCCCGGCGAAGCGATCCGCGATGCTCTGGTGCCGGGCGGCGAGGACGTTGATCGCGAAGTGGCCGGCAGCCTCGATCGTCGGCCACGCCGAGGCATTCCGGTTGACGCATACGATGACGGTGGGTGGATCCGCGGAAAGCGCCGTCAGCGAGGTCGCGGTCAGGCCTGCTCGGCGCTGTTCATGGGTCGCGGTGATGACGCTTACGGCACCCGCGACGTTTCGCATCACCGCCTTGAACGCGTCGGCGTGAATGTCGCGCACGCCAACAAGGGAAGACTGCTGATTCATTCGTGACCGCATCCTGATGCGGCTCCGAACGCCGCCGGTGCGTTTTAGGCGGCGGGAATCCTATTGTCTATATAATTAGTAGATAATTAGATTGCGTAATCCGCATGAACAGGTACGCGGGCTATCGAGCGCTGGACAAGATCCGCCACCGTCGTGTTGTCGACGATCCCAGCGATGGCGTCGCGCACGTCGCTCATCACCGAGCGCACGGGGCAGGTGTCGATGTCGCCGCAATCTTCGCAGGCCCGAAAGGCGGAGCGGCTGGCGCAGGCGATCGGCGCGATCGGGCCTTCCAGGGCTCGGATCACGGCGCCGACCTTGATCGAACGGGCTGGTTTGGCCAGGGCGTAGCCGCCGCCCGGCCCCTTCTTGCTGCGCAACATGCCGGCATTGCGCAGATCGAGCAGGATGGCATCGAGGAATTTCTTCGGAATGTTGTTCCGCTGCGCCACGTCCGCGACCTGCGCTGTCTCACCGGCTTCGAGCCGGGCGAGATGAACAATCGCCTTAAGGCCGTATTTGCCCTTGTTGGTCAGCACCGGATTCACCCATGCGTTGAATGTACAGTTTTCCTATCAAGTTTTAGCATGATTTCAATGCGAACGTTCTCTCCGAGGCGATGTACGGAGAAAAGCAATCTCGTCACCGGAGCGACGGGAGCGGCTGGTGAGCCGCTCCCGTCGCAGAACTCAGGCGCTCTGGGCCAGCGAGACAGCCGGCGTCAGGGGAGGCAGCTCAAGATTCGAGCGGAAATCGTCTCCGACATAGTCTGTATCGATCAGCCCTCGCCGGCGCAGCTCCGGCAGGAGCCCGTTCAGGAGAAGGTCTTCCTGATCGGGATTACCGAGCCCGTGAAGCGTCAGTACATCCAGCACCCCGGCACGGAAGCGCTCCTCGATCGCATCAACCAATTGTTCCGGCGTGCCCGCGACGGACCAGTGCCCGGTCTCCTGCGCCTCGATGATCAACTCGCGGAGCGTCAGGCCCTGCTTGGCATAGCGACTGAAGATCTCGACGCGCCCGCGGCGACGGTTGGTGCTGGTGACCTCGGGCAGCAGGCTATCGGGCAGGGGCTTGTCGAGCGGCAGATCCGAGAGATCGATGTCGCCGCCCAGCATGTCGGCGAGCTTGAGGCGACCGAGCTCGTAATCGATGCGCTCGTGCTTTTCCTTCAGTCGACGAGCGACATCCGCATCGGATTCCCCGATCACGGAATGAAACGAGTTCATCACGAAGGGCAGGTTGTCGCCGCGCCCGAAGCCTTTGGCGCGGCGCCGCAGCTCGGTCACGAAGGCGATCGCGCCCTCCAGCTTCGGCTGAGAGGTGTAGACCACTTCGGCATAGCGCGCGCCGACATTGATGCCCGCTTCAGACTGGCCGGCCTGGAACTGCACGGGGCGGCCCTGCGGCAGCGGCGGCACGTTGAGCGGTCCCTGAACGGTGAAGTGCCGGCCGCGATAGTCGATGCGATGGAATTTTGCCGGATCCAGGGCAAGCCCGCCGGAAGCCTTGCGGGTGACAGCGTCGCTCTCGTTCGCATCGTACAGCGCGTTCACGACCTCGATGAATTCGGCAGCGCGGGCATAGCGCTCCTCGGGGCTGAGCAGGCCTACCCCGAAATTCTCCTCGCCGACCGAGGAGGTGACCGCGTTCCAGGCGGCGCGGCCGCCGCTGGCATGGTCCAGCGTGCCGATCAGGCGCGCCAGATTGTAAGGGTGATAGAAGGTCGTCGAGACTGTCGCGACGAGGCCGATATGTGAGGTGACCTGGCTCAGCGCGGCGAGCGCGATTAGCGGGTCCTGCACCCCGGCCGTACCGGCGAGGCCGGCCGGATCGATCTGCAGCAGATCGGCGGTGAAGAGCCCGGTGATCTTCTCGGCCTCGGCCCTGCGGGCGAATTCCGCAGCGCGCTTCGCGCCGGTGGCCGGATCGGCATCGTTGGAAGCCGCGATCACGTTGGAAGCGCCCATCAGGGTCTTGAGGCGGCGGCGGGTGGGCGACGACATATGAGCGTCCTTATCCTGATCGTTTATCGACTGAGGGTGGCGATACGACTTGGTAGCCAGCGCTGCTCAGGGCAGGGCGGGCACGGCATCGAGCAGAGCGCGGGTATAGCTGTGCTTGGGGGCAGCGAAGACCGTCTCGACCGCGCCGGTCTCCACCACGCGTCCGTCCTTCATCACCAGCACGCGGTCGGTCAGGTGATGGATGACCCCGAGATCATGGGAGATGAACAGCAGGGCCGTACCGGAGGCCGCTTGGAGTTCCGCCAGCAGGTCGAGCACCTGCGCCTGCACAGAGACGTCGAGTGCACTGACGGGCTCGTCGGCGATCAGCAGCTTGGGCCGAGGCGCGAAGGCGCGCGCAATCGCCACGCGCTGGCGTTGCCCGCCGGACAGCTCGCGCGGATAGCGATTGAGGAAGCTCGACCCAAGGCGCACTTCATCGAGAACCTCGATGACGCGCCGACGCCGATCGGAGCCGAAGACGCCGACGGTGTCGAGGCTTTCGCCGACGATCTTCTCGACCGTGTAACGCGGATCGAACGAGCTCAGGGCGTCCTGCGCGATCAGCTGCATGCTGGCGCGTCTGGACCGGCGCTCGGCCTCGCTGCGATGGCTCCAGGGCTGGCCATCCACGAGCACCGTCCCCGAATCGGGCTCGACCAGGCCGAGCACGATCTTCGCAACGGTCGTCTTGCCCGAGCCGGACTCGCCGACGATGCCAAGCGCCTCGCCAGCTGCGAGCTCGAAAGACACGTTGTTAACCACGACCGCACCGCCGCCATAGCGCTTCACCAGGCCACTGGCCGAGAGCACGTGCTGTCCCGCGTCGATCCGCTTCGGCGGCAGCGGAAGGCGTTTCTGGACGGCCTCGGTGGGTAACGAGATTGCGCTGGCTTCGGATTGCGTCACAGGCGATAGCCGAAAACCTCGTGACGCGGCGGAAGGCACCGCATCGAGGAGCTGGCGCGTATAGGGATGCGCCGGCTGGGACAGGATCTGCTTCGTAGGCCCTTCTTCGACGATCCGCCCTTGCCTCATCACCAGCACGCGGTCGGCCAAGCGCGCGACGACTGCGAGATCGTGGCTGATCAGGAGCAAGGTCTGACCGCCCTGCTTCCGCTCCGCCAGCAGGTCGAGAATCTGCTTCTGCACGGTGGCGTCGAGCGCGGTCGTCGGTTCGTCCGCGATCAGCAGTGAGGGCTGCCGAGCGATCGCGGTGGCGATCAGCGCGCGCTGACGCAATCCGCCCGAGAGCTGATGGGGGTATTGCGGCAGCCGCCGCTCCGGATCGGGAATCCCGACGGAGCGGAGCAGGGCGCGGCTTTCCTCGCGGACGTCCCTGCGAACGAAGCAGCCGGGATGGCCGAAGGCGTCCGCGAGCTGTTGCGAAACCCGACGCAGCGGGTCGAGCGAAACGAGCGCATCCTGCAGGACGAAGCCGATCTTCGTGCCACGCAGGCGCCGCCAGTCGCGCTCCCGAAAACCGAGCACGTCGTCTCCAGCGATCTCGAAGCGGCTCGCGCCGACGACGGCGCCGGACAGGCCGATCAGCGCCCGGGCCGTCACGGACTTGCCCGAACCGGATTCCCCGACCAGGGCGACGGTTTCGCCCTCATGGATCGTCAGGTCGATACCGTGGACGACACGGTTGTCCTGCCGCCCGTCAGGAAATGCGATGGTGAGATCTCGAATATCGACGAGCGACGTCATCCCGACCTCCTGCCTTCGAAGGCGGCCTGCCAGCGCCGGCCGACCACGCTGATCGCGATGACCGTGAGCGTGATGGCGAGACCGGGCCAGACGCCGATCCACCACGCGACCCGGAGGTAGTTGCGCCCCTCGGCCAGCATCGAGCCCCATTCCGGCGCCGGGGGCTGCGGACCCATGCCGAGGAAGCTGAGGCCGGCGGCGCCGATGATCGCGGTGCCGAGGCCGATGGTGGCGAGGATCGGTACCTGCGCGACGGCATGGGGCAGGACATGGCGCAGCACGAGCACCGTTCGGCTGAGGCCGAAGGTCCGGGCCTGCTCGACATAGCCGCTGCGGGCGATCACGAAAGTCTGCGCCCGGACGACACGGGCGAAGCGCGGGACGAAGGCGACGCCCAGCGCGAAGATCAGGTTGGTCGTGCCCGGTCCGGTGAAGGAGATCAGCACCAGCGCCAGCAGCAGATCGGGAAAGGCCGAAACCACGTCGAGAAAGCGGGTGATGATCTCGTCGACGAGGCCGCGCGACAGGCCGGCGAGGAGGCCGAGGACCGAGCCGATCGTCGCGGCGAAGGCGACGGCGCTGACGCCGATCAGGATCGAGTAGCGCGCTCCGTGCACGACGCGCGAAAAAACGTCCCGGCCGAGATGGTCGGTGCCGAACCAGTATTGCCAGGAGGGCGGCAACTGCGCCTGCAGCGGATCGGCGGCGATCGGATCGGCCCCGGCGATGAGGCCCGGCCAGATCGTGGCGACCGCGACGACGGCCAGGAACAGAGCGGCGAGAACCAGGCCGGGCTGCGCGGGCAGGGCATGGAGGAGCGGGCGGCGGCGAAGCGTTTCGCCTGCCTGCGAGGTCGGGAGGGCGCTCATCGGGCGGCCTCCCGGCCCTCGTCGCGCAGGCGCGGATCGAGCAGCAGATAGAGGATGTCCACCGATGTGCTCAGCGTCACGTAGGTGAAGGCGGACAGGATCGCGACCGCCAGCACCACCGGCATGTCGTGGCCGAGGACGGCCTCTACGGTGACGCGACCGAGCCCCGGCCGGCCGAAGACGGATTCGGTGATGACGGCGCCTGAGAGCAGACTGCCGACGAGCCATCCGGTCAGCGTCACGGCCGGCAGGGCGGCATGCCTAAGCCCATGCCGCAGGCGCAGCACGAGGCCGCTCGTCCCCCAGCTTCGCACCGTCAGCGCGAAGGGCTCCTCCAGGGCGCGTTCCAGCCCCTGGCGCAGCACCTGCCCGACCACGGCTCCGAGCGGCAAACCCAGCGCGAGCGCGGGCAGCACCAGCGCGGAAAAGCTTCGATCTCCCGAGACCGGGAAGAGCTTGAGGGTGAACGAGAACAGGTAAAGCAGCAGGATGCCAAGCCAGAAGGACGGTGTCGAGACCAGCGTCAACTCCAGCGCGCCGGCGATGCTCCGCGGAATGCGCCGCCCGGCGGTCAGGACCGCGCTCGTCACCGAGAACAGGATCGCGACGAAGAGCGCAGCCGCCGTGAGTTTCAGCGTCGGCACGATCTGCGACAGAACGAGCTGCGAGACATCGGTCTGAAGGAGATAGGAGCGGCCGAAATCGCCGTGCAGGATGCGGATCAGATAGCGCAGATATTGCCACGGTACCGGCTCGTCGAGCCCCCATTCGGCGCGGATGGCAGCCTCGATCTCCGGGGTGCGCAGTTGCTCGCCGATCAGCAGGCTGACGATGTCGCCGGGCGCGAGATGCACGCTGACGAAGCTCAGCGTGATCGCAGCCCAGAGCACGAGCAGGCCGGAGCCGATGCGGCTCGCGATCTGTACGGGGAGGCCGTTGCGCCGCAGCCTGAACGGGCGCGACGCGACGAGAGCGGGTGCCGGACTCAGGGCCGATGTCTGTCGGGATTCCATGCGTTTCCGTTTCTGCGATCACAGACTGGCGGGCGCCGGCCGGGCAGGCCGCCGCCGGGGATCGGCTATTCGCTGCGCCAGATGTCGTAGGCGCTCTCGGGCATCTGCTTGAACGGCCTGAACGAGATGCCCTTCACGGAGCTCGATGCGGCAACCTGGTCTTCCGGCTCGTAGAGCGGCAGGGCGTAAGCCTGTTCGACGATCGCGAAGCGCTGCAGCCGTGAATAGAGCTCGAAGCGCTTCTTGGCATCGAGCGTGCCGGCGGCCTCGGTGAGCCACTGCGACAGCTCCGGCGCGGCCGCGCGGCTGTAGTTGATCGAACCGCCCCGATCGACCGGCAGATAATGATACTCGATGTCGATCGCATCGGTCGGCGTGTTGGAATTGGCGATCGATCCGAACTGGCCGGTCTTGCGCCGCTCCGTATAGGTGCCGGCGTCGACGAAGACGATGGCGAGATCGATGCCGGCATTCTGCCGTGCCTGGGCCTGCAGCGCTTGCAGCAGAACATCTCGCTGGTCGCGCACGGTGGCCTGGGCCTGCACCACCTCGATCGTCAGGCGCTTGCCATCCTTGGTACGGAAGCCCTGCGGGTCGCGACCGGTCCAGCCGGCCTCGTCGAGAAGCTGGTTCGCACGCTTGGAATCGGCGCCGTAGGCCTTCTCGATGCTCTTGTCGTAGAACTGCGTGTCGATCGGGGAGGTGATGCCCCAGGCGCGGGTGCGCTCGCCGCGATAGACCGATTTCAGGACGCCATCGACATCGATCGAGGCGACCAGCGCCTTGCGGACGTTGACGTCCTGGGTCGGTCCCCAGGTCACGTTCAGGAAGAGCGAATAGGGCGTGCCGGTGTTAAGCGCGGTCTGATAGGTGAAGTCCGCATTGCCCTTGAACAGGCCGGCATCGTTGCCGGAGATGCCCTCGATCACATCGACCTGGCCGGATGTCAGCGCGCCGGTGCGCACCGAGGATTCCGGCAGGAAGCGGTAGGTCACCTCGTCCAGATAGGCTGGCCCCTGATGGCCGGCATTGGCCGGTGCCCAGTTGTAATCGGGGTTCTTGACGAACCGGATGTCCTGCCCCTTGGCGTAGCGCTTCAGGATGAAGGGGCCCGTGCCCGCGATCTCCGGGCCGCCGGATTTGAGCTGGCTGGACGAATAGGCGCCCGGCGAGAGAAGCTCGAGGCCGGCGGCAAAGTCGAGGAAGGGCGCGTAGATCCGGTCGAGCGTGAAGGAGACGGTGCGCTCGTCGGGAGTCTTGATCTCGACGACGCGGGAGACCGGGCCTGCGCTGGCGCTGCCGGAATAGCCGGCGTCCTTCAACTTGGTGAAGTTGGTGGCCACGGCGGCGGCATTGAAGGGCTGGCCGTCGGTGAACTTCACGCCGTCGCGCAGCTTGAACTTGTAGGTCCGGCCGTCCTGCGAAATCTCGTACCCGGTCGCCAGCCACGGCACGTAGCCGCCATCGGCGGTGCGTGCGAGCAGCGACTCATAGGCGTTGCGCAGCAGGAGCTTGGTCTTGTCCTGGCCATTCAGTTGCGGGTTGAGCGTCGCGGGATCGGTCTCGACGCCCCAGGCCAGCTTGCCGCCGTTGACGGGTTTGCGATCGCTGGCGAAGCCCGGCGAGCACAGGGCCGTCGCCGAGACGAGTGCTGCGCTCAGGGTCAAGAAATGCCTGCGTGGGAGTATTATCATTCTCTCTCCGTGTCGATCTGCGGCGGGCGCGTGTTGGCGCGGCTGCGGGCTCTCAGCCCTGCAGCCAGATGTCGTAGGCGTTCTCGGGAAGGCGCTTGAACGGCCGGAAACCGGCGCCCTTGACGCGCACTGATGCGGCGATCTGATCCTCGGGCACATAGAGCGGCAGGCCATAGGCCTGCTCCAGCAAAGCGAAGTGCTGGAGCCGTCCGTAGATTTCGAAGCGCTTTTTCGTGTCGAGCGTCGAGGCCGCCTCGTCCAGCCATGCTGAGATTTCGGGCGCTTCGGTGCGGCTGTAATTGATCGAGCCGCCCTTGTTGCGGGGCAGGTAGTGGAAATAGATCGTGACGCTGTTTTCCTGCGTCGTGGTCGAGTTCGGGATGATGCCGTACTGGCCGTCGTTCTGCCGGGTCGTGTAGGTGCCGGCGTCGACATAGCGGAGCACGAGGTCGACCCCGGCGTTCTGGCGCGCCTGGGCCTGAACGGCCTGGAGCAGCACGTCGCGCTGGTCCCGCAGGGTCGCCTGCGACTGGACGATCTCGATGCTGAGGCGCTGCCCGTTCTTCGTGCGGAAGCCTTCGGCGTCGCGGCTGTTCCAGCCGGCCTCGTCGAGCAATTGATTGGCGCGCTTCGGATCGAAGCCGTAGCTGCCCTCGATGCTGCGATCGTAGAAATCCGTGTCGGCGGGGGTCAGGATACCCCAGGCCCGCTGGCGTTCGCCGCGATAGACCGAGCGGATGACCCTCTCGACATCGATGGCGGCGAGGACGGCTTGCCGGACCCGGACATCCGCTGTCGGACCCTGTGTCACGTTCAGGTAGAGCGTATAGGGCGTGCCGGTGTTGAGCGCGCTCTGATACGTGAATTCGGGATTGTCCTTGAACAGGCCGGCGTCGTTGCCGGAAATGCCCTCGATCACGTCGACCTGGCCGGAGGTCAAGGCACCAGTGCGTACGGCAGCTTCCGGGAGAAAGCGGTAGGTGATGCGGTCGAGCCAGGCCGGGCCCTGATGCCCGGCATTGGCCGGCGCCCAGTTATAGGCTTCGTTCCGGACGAAGCGGATCTCCTGACCTTTCACATAGCGCTCGATCCTGAAAGGACCGGTTCCGGCGATGTCCGGTCCGCCGGCCTTGAGCTGGGCAGACGCGAAGGATTTCGGCGACAGGATCTCGATCCCGGCCGCGCCATCGAGAAACGGTGCGTAGACGCGGCTGAGCTTCAAAACCAGCGTGCGCGCATCGACCGCGATGGCCTCCGAGACATGTGAGACATGCCCCGCGCTGATGCTGCCGGAATAGGTCGGCTCTTTCAGCTTGGTAAAGTTCAGCGCGACGGCGGCGGCATCAAATTTCTCGCCATCGTGGAACGACACATCGTCCCTGAGCGTGAAGGTGTAGACCCTGCCATCCTCGGAGATGGCATAGTCCTTTGCCAGCCACGGCACGTAGCCGCCATCGGGCGTGCGGGCCAGTAATGTCTCGTAGGCGTTGCGCAGGATGAGCTTGGCTTTCGCCTGACCGTTGAGATGGGGATTGAGGGTGCTGGGCTCCGTCTCCACACCCCAGGTCAGCGAACCGCCTTTGACCGGCGCTGCTTTCGGCTGCGCGCCGACGTGGCCCGGCGCTGCCGCCGCCAGTGCCGTCGCTCCCGCTCCACCCAGGAGCATCCTTCGCGTGATCATGATGTCGAACCCTTCTGGCTGGCTCAGGCGGCAAGGGAGGCGCGAGCCTCGGCCGCGAGAAGCTCGATCGTCTTCAGGCGCCATGCGCCTTCGTTGACGGGGCAGTCGACGATGAACTCGTCGATCCCGAATTCCCGATGCAGCCGCTGCAATTCAGCATGGATCCGAGCCGGCGTGCCGCGCAGGAGCAACGAGCTGCGCTCCTCGATGCGGTATTCGCGCGAGCCCGTCTGCCTGATGTATTCCAGCGCCTGCTCGCGGCTGGTGACATTGACGCCTTGGCCGTTCTCGATGTCGACGCGGAAGCGTCGCGCATCGGGTGCGAGACTGCTGGCCAGATCATCGGTCTCGGCAGTGACCACGCCCACGGCGAGCAGCGCAGAGGTGCCGCCGGCGGCGCGATAGGCCGACAGGGCTTCACCAATCGCGGCCTCGTCGCCATGGATATGGCCGGGATAGACGAAACCCCAGCCGAGACCGGCGGCGAGGCGAGCGCTCTCGATGCTCGCACCGAGCAGGAAGCGGGCAGGTGGCTGCGCCGGTGCCGGGAAGGCCGCAAGCCGATTGCCGGCATCGCTGCCGTCATGATGCTCGCGCAGGAAGCCGTCGAGTTCCACGAGCTGCGTGTCGAAGCTCGGCTTGCGGGCAGGATCGTAGGCGCCCTGCAGGGCATGGGTCGATAGCGGCATCCCGCCCGGCGCCTTGCCGATGCCGATATCGACGCGCCCCGGCGCCAGTGCGGCGAGCAGGTTGAAGTTCTCGGCGACTTTATAGGCGCTGTAGTGCTGGAGCATCACGCCGCCCGAGCCGATTCGGATGCGGCTGGTGTTCGCCAGCAGGAAGCTGATCAGCACCTCGGGCGATGAGCTCGCCAGCTTCGCCGCGTTGTGGTGCTCCGCCACCCAGAACCGCGCGAAACCGAGCTCCTCTGCCGTTTTTGCGAGCCAGAGCGTCCGCTGGAGCGCGTCGGCAGCGGTCTCGTTTGCCTGAAGAGGGCTCTTGTCGAGGAAGCTCAGTCGATAGGGCATTCGGCCTCGCCGGGCATTGACAGTCGATGTTGTTCGAATAGTCTATAGAATTAATAGATTGATCGATCAAGCGGCAGCAAGCAAGCCAGACCGCAGCGATTTTCGGAGAATGTTATGGCTGACGTTTTTGTCCGCTCTTCGCCTCTCGACCCGGCGGCCGAACCACTGCTGGAGGGGCTGATAGCGGAATATGATGGGCGCTATGGCGCCGCGAGCCGACCCGGCGGAGCTCGTTCTGAGATTCTCCGCTATCCGGCCGAAGCCTTCGCTCCGCCGCTCGGCACCTTCCTGCTCTTGCAGCGTGACGGCGAAACGATCGCGGGCGGTGCATTCATGAGCCACGACGATGAGACGGCGGAGTTCAAGCGCATCTGGACACGCCCGGATCTGCGTCGACAGGGGCTTGCCCGGCAAGTCGTGCTTGCGCTCGAAGAGGCGGCTGCCGAGTTGGGCTATACGCGGGCGTATCTGACTACCGGTTTCCGGCAGCCCGAAGCGTCGGCCTTGTACATCACTCTTGGCTATCGTCCGCTCTTCGACACGACCGTCAATCCCACCCTCTACCGCTCCTTGCCTTTCGAGAAACATATCGGCGCAAGGGCAGGGCAGGCCGGGACATACCCGGTCTATGAGCCTGCCGCGTCACTGGAAGACGCCACCAAGCGCGTCGCCGCGATCAAGGCCGAGCAGGAGGCGAAGGTATCTGCGCGGCTGGCATCCCATCTGGCTTCAGCGGCCTGAGCACCACCGGATCGGATCTCACGATGACACAGAAATCTACAATTTTACTGGGCTTTGGGCTGCATACGAACGCCCATGGAGACGATCCCGACTGGCGCGGCTTTTGGAATAACCTCGTCGGCCGGCTCGACGGTGCGGCTGAATTCCTGACCCTGGAAGATCGCTTCGCCGATCCCGGCCGGGACGGGCTCGACGCGATCCTGCTGGCAAACTGGCTCGCGCCGCGTAGCCGCGACATCGGCATCATCGCCGGCGCGCCCCTCAACTTCGTCGAGCCCTTCCACGTCTCGACCGCGATCGCCACCCTGGACTATGTGAGCGCGGGCAGGGCTGGTCTCCTGATCCAGCGCCTGGATCAGCAGCGGAGCCGTGACGCCGGCCGTGCCATCGGAGCGCTAAAGGGGTTTCCGGCGGTCGATCCGCCGTCTCTTGACAGCGACACGCTGGCGGCGACCGAGGTCGTGAGGCGGCTATGGGACAGCTGGGAGGACGATGCGGTCATCCGCGACGTCACCAGCCAACGCTATGTCGATGGCGAGAAGCTTCACTATATCCACTTCCAGAGCGCCGATTTCCGCGTGCTGGGGCCCTCCATCACGCCAAGACCGCCGCAGGGCCAGCCTCTGGTCGCGTTCGGCTGGACAACGGAAGCGGATCTGGCACTGGCGCGCGTTGCCGACGCGGTCTTCGTGCCGGCGGGAACTGGTTTTGCCGGAGTGGCGGCTAAGCTGCGGGGCGATGGCCAGGGCACGAGGCCGAAGGTCATCGCAGATTTGCAAGTCAGGCCCGATGCGGCTGATGTCGCAGAGCTGGTCGCCGCTGCCCAGACTTCGGTGGCTCAGGGAGCAGAAGGTATCCGCCTGATCTTGCCCGCCCCCTACCGGCAGATCGCGTCCGTCGTTGACGCACTGGTACCCGCTCTACGCGCGGACCTCCTGGTCGCTCAGCCCGTGGGCGCAGATCTGCGCACCCGTTTCGGCCTGCCTGTCGCCCGCAATCGCTACGCCGCGGCGGCCTGAGCTCGGAGAAATACCATGTCCAAGAAGCAGATCATCCTCGGGGCGCAGTTTCCGGGCGTGAACAATTTCACGGTGTGGAGCGATCCGGCCGCCGGCAGCCAGATCGAATTCGCCTCGTTCCGGCACTTCGCCGAGACCGTGGAGCGCGGCAAGTTCGACTTCATCTTCCTCGCAGAAGGCCTGAGGGTTCGGGAACAGAAGGGGCGCTTCCATGAGCTCGATGTCGTCGGTCGCCCGAACACGCTGGCCATCCTCACGGCATTGGCTTCGATCACCAATCATGTCGGGCTGATCGGAACGCTGACCACGACGTTCAACGAGCCCTATCCGCTCGCACGCCAGCTCGCGACGCTTGATATCCTGTCCGGCGGGCGCGCCGGCTGGAATGTCGTGACCTCGCCCGGTGCCTTCACCGGGGCGAATTTCCGCCGCGGCGACCATCTGCCTTTCCGCGAGCGCTACGAGCGTGCGCGGGACTTTCTCGAAACCGCGCGCGCGATCTGGCAGGGCGGCGAATTCCACGCCTGCTCCTCCCATTTCGACATCGCGGGCCGGACGAGTGCCGCTCCATTGCCGCAAGGTGCTCCGGTCATCGCGCAGGCCGGAGATTCCGACGAGGGCCGGGAACTCGCTGCCAGCCATGCTGACCTGATCTATTCGCGGCATGGCACCCTCGAGGAAGGACAGGCCTTCTATGCCGATGTGAAGCAGCGTCTCGCCAAATACGGCCGCAGCCGCGATGCCCTGAAAATCCTGCCGGGCGCCAATTTCGTCCTGGGCGAGACGCTCGAAGACGCGCTGGAAAGACAGAAGGCCATCCGCCTGCAGCAGGTCAGCCCGAAGAACGCCATCGTCTTCCTCGAACAGGTCTGGAACCGCGATCTCACGGCCTATGATCCGGACGGCCCGCTGCCGGAGGTCGATCCCGATGTCGCCGTCGAGCAGCTCGCGCAGGGACGCGCGGCGCGCTACGACAACCGGCTGGAGACAGCGCGCGCCTGGCGCGAACTGGCAGAGCGCGAGAAGCTCAGCATCCGCGAGCTCATCATCAAGGTAACCGGGCGCAAGCAGTTCGTCGGGACGCCGGCGCAGGTCGCCGAGGAAATCGATCGCTATGTCCAGACGGATGCTGCGGACGGTTTCGTCTTCGCGCCCCATCTCACGCCCGGCGGCTTCGATGAATTCGTCGAGAAGGTCGTCCCGATCCTGCAAGAGCGCAAGGTTTTCCGGCAGGACTATGTCGCGCCCACCCTGCGCGGAAACCTCGCTCTTCCCGAGGCCTGGCAGCCGGTCGCGAAGGCGGTATAGGCGGCTATTGGTTTGGTGTCGGCGCCGCCTTGTGCGGCGCCGAACTCGTCTGCGATACCGGGGGCTCGTCACGCAGCAGCGGCAACAGTTGCAGGCCCTGGCGCTCGATCTCGGCGAGATAAGGCGTATCTGACAGGATGAATTTGGTGATCCCGAGATCGCGATATTTCTTCAGCGATCTCGCGACGTCCGCGGCTGAACCGACGAGCCAGGTCGTTCCCGCGCCGCCGCCACCGACCTTGCCCGGTGCGGTGTAAAGATTGTCGTCGAGCACGTCGCCGCGCGAGGCAAGGTCGAGCAGCCGCCGCTGGCCGACGGCCACGACATTCTTGTGGTCCTGCCAGCCCGCGCCGTTGGTCTTCGCCATCGTAGCGACCTTGGCTTCGGCATCGGCCCATGCCTGTTCCGTCGTATCGCGGACCAGCGTCGTTATCCGCAGCCCAAACTGCAGCGGCGCAATCGCCCTGCCCAATCGATCGCTCAGGGATCTGAGACGCGCTATTCGCTGGGCGATTTCGGCGAGCGGCTCGCCCCAGAAGAGTTGCACATCGGCCTCGGTCGCCGCGACGCGTTCCGCCGCTTCCGACGCGCCGCCGAAATAGAGTTTTGGGTGGGCGCGGTCGCCCTGCGGACTCAGGCGAGGTTCAACAGTCGCATTCGAGACCGAGAAATATTGGCCGCTGAAGCTGACCTTCTCCTGAGTCCACAGCTTGCGGACAAGCTGCATGAATTCCCGGGTTCGTGCGTAACGCTGAGCCTGATCGCCCTCCACGTCGCCATAGGCGGCGAGGTCGTCCTGCCCCGAGACGATGTTGATGCGCGCGCGGCCGCCACTCAGATGGTCGAGCGTCGCCGCGGCCGAGGCCAGATTGGCAGGACGCCAATAGCCGGGGCGGATCGCGATCAGCGGCTCGAACGTTCTTGTGCGGGCTGCGAGTGAGGCTGCGACAGTGAACGTGTCGGGCCGCCCCCAGCCTGTTCCGATCAAGGCTCCCTTCCAGCCAAAGCGCTCAAGCGCGAGCGCCTGGCTGGTCAACGTGTCGAGACTGTTGTGGTCGCCGGTTGCGGAATCGCCGCGGTGACCCGGCTTCACGTCGTTCGGGATGTACCAGAGGAATTCGCAGGCTTCCGTCATCCATCCAGACCGCTGGTTGAGCAGGTGCCCGAGATCGCCTGGGGTTTCCAGGTTGCTCTCAGGCTATCGGTTTGCTGTGCGTGAGCCTCGGCCGGCCGGCGTCGTTGAAGTTGGCCGCCGACATATGCAGATTGGAGTACGTGAGGTTGACGCGGCCAAGTTCGCGCCGCGGCCTGACATGCTCCCAAGTCGATTGCGATCAGGCGCGCAGTATCCCCATGGCCTCGGCTGTGACCGGCTAGAGGTTCTGTCGCGCCCCAACGCTTACGCCGCCGAGGAGAGGCTGGAGTGGCCATAGTGCTGCTCAAGGAGGTCGCCGAGATGAGATGCGATTGCACCCATGCCGCGCCGACCGTCCTTCGCCTCCGCGTCGGGATTGTAGTTGGTGTTTGTGTTCACGTCATAGACGTAAGCATTTCCATCGGCGTCGGCGATGAATTCGATCCCTGCTATCCCGATGGCGTTGGCCTTCAGGAAAGCCTCGCATGCAGGCACCAGAGGGTGCTCGAATGCGCGATGAATCTGGAACTTGTCGCCTGGAGCAACGGTCGCGCAGCTTGAGTCGATCTGGCAGACATCGGCAGGGCAGAGTTCGAACCCTTCGGATGTATCGACCCGAACCGCATAAACGAAGCGGCCTCCGACAAACTCCATTCTCGTGATGAACGGCGCGGGAGCGGCGATGTATTGCTGCACGAGGGTGATGCCGTCGATCGATTCCTCGAAATCGGTGCTCTCGACGTGCTGCGCGAGCGCCTCGCGCGAGTAGAGCAGCTTGACGCCGAGCCCCTTGCCGGCCCGGTTGTGCTTGAGGATCACCGGGAACCCGATCTGCTCAGCCGCTGCCAAGAGATGCGCGCGTCCCACAACAGCGATGGTGCGCGGTGTCCGGATGCCGAAGGGCGCCAGGGCTTCATACTGCGCGACCTTCGAGACCTCCAGTTGCAACGCACGACCACCGTTCACGACCACGCGCCCATGCCGTTCGAGCCAAGCCAGCACGCCCGCCGTACGTTCCGGTGCGTAGCGGTGACCCCGGGTGTGGGATGAGGCGCTCATGCGGTTGTAAAAGACGCCCTCCGGCGGAGCGGCGGAAAGATCGAGAATGCCCTCGTCGATAAACCATTCCGCGTAGGGAACTCGCTTCGCCTCGAACTCCCGTCGCAGGGGCACGACCCACGCGTCGTTTTCGTGAATGACGAACACCTGCGGCTCATCTGTCAGGTCGTGAAGCGTGCTCATCGAAAATCTGCCAATGGTTCTCGGGTAACGATTTCAAGGAACCATAGTCATCTCGGCGCATGGTCAAAACCCGGGCGCAAAAATAAGAAAATTCAGGTCAAGCAAAGACATAGGGCAAGAATTTTATCCTTCAGAGCAGCGTGAAATTGGCATTTCGATCTTGCTTGCTCCTAAGGCACCCCGCTGGATCGAGGACAGAGTGGCGTTTGCCGAACTGACTGTTTGGCGTGGATCAAGGCGGCCGTCGCACAGGCGACAGCCGCCTGTGGGTGCTCAGAACGCAGGGAGCTGGCCGGGCAGCTTGTCTTTGACGAGCTGGCGGATGGTATCGTTCTGATAGGCCGACACGAGCTTCTTGAAGACAGGCTTGTCCTTGTCGGCCGTGCGGACAGCGATGAAGTTGTTGTAGGGGTTGTTGACGGAGGTCTCGATCGCGATCGAATCCTTGCCGGGGATCAGACCGGCCTGCACCGAGTAGTTCGTATTGATCACCGCCGCGTCCAGGTCGTCGAGGGTCCGCGAAAGCTGCGCGGCATCGATCTCATTGAACTTTCAGCTTCTTCGGATTCTCGGAGATGTCGAGGACGCTGGGGACGAGGCCTACATTGTCCTTGAGCTTGATCAGCTTCTGCGACTGCAACAGCAGCAGTGCCCGCCCGCCATTGGACGGGTCATTGGGGATGCCGATCGATGCACCTTCCTTCAGTTCGCCGATCGCCTTGACCTTCCGCGAGTAGAGGCCGATCGGAGCAACGATCGTCTCGGCGATGGGCGTGATCTTGTAGCCCTTGGTCTTAATCTGGTTTTCCAAGAATGGCCGGTGTTGGAAAGCATTTGCGTCCAGATCGCCGGCGTTGAGCGCCTCATTGGGCAGAAGATAGTCGTTGAACACCACGACCGTGATGTCGAGCCCGTCCTTCTGGGCGATGTCCTTGACCGCGGCCCAGATAATTTCGGAATCCCCGCCGGAAATGCCGACCTTGAGCTTGTCATTGGCCAGCGCAGGCACTGCCGCTGCAGACAGGACGGCGAGAGCCGCGAAAATCAAACGCTTCATGATGGAGTGTCCTAAGATCGCTGCGAATCCAAGTCGCGGCGCACATCAAGATTTTGTTGCTTAGAAGAAGTTGGGGCCATCTCACGGGCGCCGAACTCTCCATAGCCAATCTTGTACCAAAGGTCAGATTTTGTGCACTTGCGAATATTGCTCTTTTGTTTCCAGAATAATCTACCTTACCTGCACGCAAGAGAAGAATTTCCTGTGTTCATTCACGGTCGGGGCGGACGCGGCAAGCAACTCTTGACGAAGTGGCTCGGTCCCCGCGAAGAGCTGCCGTCCAGTGCGCCCTTCGCGCGGACTGTCTGAGGAGAGTTTAATGGCCAAAGCTGACGCGTCGCATGGTCCCAACACGCGGCTGGGCCATGGTGGCAATGACCCCATGGACTACTATGGGTTCGTGAATCCGCCGGTCGTTCGTGCGTCCACGGTTCTGTTCCTCGACGCGCGGACGCTGATCGCAGAGGACCAGAAGTACAACTACGGAACGCATGGCACGCCGACGACCGATGCTCTCTGCGAGGCGATTAGCGGTCTTGAGGGTGCGGCCGGGACGGTCCTCGTTCCATCCGGCCTCGCTGCGATCTCCGTCCCGTTGCTGACGTTTTTGTCGGCGGGGGACCATGTCCTGATCACCGATTCCGTGTACGGCCCGACCCGGCGCTTCGCCAACGAGGTGCTCCCGAGGATGGGTGTGACGGTCGAATATTTCGATCCGCTGCTGGGGGCGGATATCGCCCGGCATCTTCGCCCGGAAACGCGCGTCGTCTTCCTGGAAACGCCGGGTTCAAACACTTTCGACATGCAGGATATTCCGGCGATCGCCGCTATCTGCCGGCCGAGGGGCATCGTGACAATGGTCGACAATACCTGGGCCACGCCGCTGTATTACCGGCCCTTGGAACAGGGCGTCGACATCGTCATCCACGCAGCGACGAAGTACCTAGGCGGCCACTCCGACGTTCTGATGGGGACGGTGTCGACCAACGCGCAGCTCTGGCCCAGGCTGTATCGCGGGCACATGGTACTGGGCATGTGCGTCGGGTCCGACGATGCCTATCTCATCCTGCGAGGCCTTCGTGGATTGGGCCGCAGGCTGGCGGTCCATCAGGAGTCCACATTGGCCGTTGCTCGCTGGCTGGAGGGGCGCGATGAGGTCAAGCGCGTCTATCATCCCGCCCTGGAAACCGATCCCGGCCACGCCATCTGGAAGCGCGACTTCTCGGGAGCAGCCAGCCTGTTCTCGTTCAGCTTGCGGGATGGCGTCGACGCTCATCGGCTTCTCAATGCGTTGAGCGTGTTCGGGCTCGGATACTCCTATGGCGGCTATGAAAGCCTTGCAGCCAAGGTCAATCTCGCGGACCGTACGCTGAAGCGGGCCGATGCCGAGGACACCCTGATCCGCCTCCACATCGGCCTCGAGGATGTCGAGGACCTGATCGCAGATCTGGAAAGAGCGCTCATCGCAGCCAGGGTGGCGGCTCCTGACGATCTCCCTGCGGCCTCGTAACCGAAGACCGCTGGATGTGATCATCAGTGATGGAGTCCGGCGCCCTCCAGAGGGCGCCGACGAATCTCGGCAAGTTCAGATGCGACCTTATCCTGAGCAGCATCGCTTTCCGCCTTGAACGCGCGGCGCAGCCAGCCATTCGCATCGACAAGAACGAGCGCCGGCGCCAAGGCGCTGGCGGTGATCTCGGCCAGAGCCGCGGCCAAGGGGGCGGGGTCCTCGACAGGGCAACGCGGACCCGCCCCATCGATCTGAGCCTGGGCGCTTGCGCCACGCTCGTCGCGATCGAACCACAATGTCAGAGGCACGCCGTTGCCCGGCGCGACGATGGTGCCGCCGACGCAACGCGCGACGAAACCGGGCATGCGCGCGGCACCGGACCAACTCATCTCCGAGGGCGAGAAGATGCGAGCGCCGGCCCGCAGGCGGATAAAGTCGATCAGCGACCAGATCACGGCATCGCCCAGTTGCGCATTTGGCGGCATCCGGCCGCTGCCATGGCGGATCGACCAGAACAATTCGCCGCTGGGGCGCCCCGCGATTAGCGGTGCGGAGAGGTCTGGCGGCCATACGGATTGCGCGACCGCGACGGGGCCGCGCCCACGCGCGTCTACGCCATGGCAACTCGCGCAATCGCGCTGGAAAAGGTCCCGGCCCGTTGCGATGGAGCGTGCGGCATAGCCTGTCGGAGAACCCTGGAAGCTCGTCGGAACCGCAGCGACGACATAGGGGCGCCATGGCGGAATCTGCACAAAAGCCAGTGCGATGGTGCCGGCAAGAAGGGCTGGCCAACGCAGTTTGCGAAGCAACAGGGCCGCAGCGAAAAGCGCAAGCGCTATCGCCACGGGGGCCAGCAGGCGGAAAAGTCCGTCGCGCAGATAAGCATCGTCCCAGAAGGCGGGTACTGGCCTCAAGGCAAAGGGCCAAATGGGCCGCTCGTGGATTGCCGGAGGCTCGCTGGCCAGTGCGGCCGCAACCGCGACGATGGCCAGTCCAAGGCCGGCCTCTATGGCAACCGAGAGGGCAAGGGCGCTTGCGGAACCGCTTGTCTCGGCCTTTGGCGCGAAGCGGAAACGATTGGCGCAGGCCAGCAGCAAGAGCCCGCCGAACAGAGCGATTTTGGCGATTGCGAGCTTGCCGTAGGCCGTCCCGAGCAATCCCGGCAAGCTACCGATCAGCGCCTGTGTCTGGGAGACCGACGTTGCAGCGAGAACGATGACGCAGGCCAAGCCGAGCGGCGTGAAGCGCCGGGCGAGCATGGGTGCCAGTGCTGGCTGGAGCAGGCAGACAGCAAGAAGGGAGGGCAAAGCTCCCAGCCACAGGCCGGCCGCCGCGACATGGAGGCCCAGTGCTGTGGTCGTCCATGGGTCTGTTGCGGCGCCGTGACCGAGCAGGCCTTGAAGCAAGGCAGCGACCGTCAACAGGAGGAGCCCGACCGTCCGCGCGAGGCCAGTGCCGCGAAGCAATACGAGGGTCAGGATCAGCAACCCGGCGCGCAGCATCAGCGTCTCGCCGAAGCGCGTTTCGGCCAGCACGCAGATGGCCTGGATGCTATCCAGAGGTTGGCCCAGCATGGCGTTGCCTTGCAGCCAGAACCAGACCGCACCGCTCAGCAGTGCCGCGACGACGGAGAACCGGCTGCAGGATGCTAGCCGCAACGAAAGCCGCTGGCCTTCCGATGTCGCGGCGAGCGGGCGACAGGCCAGCAGGCGAAACGCCTCGGTGCCAAGGCCAGACAGCAGGGCGGCGAGATGGAGCCAGCGGACCGCTGGCAGCGCCGCCCCGATCAGCGCTTCCACATCAGGGCCTGACGGTGAACCGATACTGGCCGGTGACGCGATGGGTGTCGACCGAGGTCGCAGCCCATTCGACGCTGTAGGTGCCCGGCGAGACCGGTTTGAGCAGGATCTTGAGCGCCTTTCGGTCTCCCGGCACGGCTTCTGCCGGTGCAGCGCTGACGACCCCGCCGCGCGCATCCTTGACCGTGATGCTGCTCAGCTTGGCCTCAAGCTCCTCGGTGAAGCTGAGGGTGATCTCTGGCGGCGCGGCGACGGTGGCTCCCTCTGCGGGAGACGCGGTTTTGAGATGGGCGTGGGCGACGGCCTGCGTTGCGGCCAGGGCAAAAGCGAGCGTCAGCCCGAGATGTCGAGACATGGGTAAGGTCCTGCGATGGGGAAGGGGGATTGCGAGCTCACCAGCTCGCGTCGAGCCCGAGATGAGCGAGCGCCTGTCCGCGCAATTCCGCCAGGCGCGGATCGCCGCGGTGGCGCGGATAGGGCAGGTCGTTGATGATCTCGGCCTTGATCCGGGCCGGGCGCTCGCTCAGCACGATGACGCGTTGGGCGAGGAACAGCGCCTCCTCGACATCATGGGTGACGAGCAGGGTGGTGAAGCCGCGCTGGCGCCAGAGCTCGGCGATTTCGGTCTGCATGGCGATCCGCGTCAGCGAGTCGAGCTTGCCGAGCGGCTCGTCGAGGATGAGTACGCTGGGGTCGTTGACGAGGGCGCGGGCCAAGGCCGCGCGCTGGGCCATGCCGCCGGAGAGCTGGCGCGGGAAGGCCCGTTCGAAGCCGGCGAGACCGACAGTCTTCAGGGCGTCGTCGACGCGGCCCTTCTGGCTGGCGAGCAGGCCGCGCGCCTCCAACCCGAGCGCGACGTTCTTCCAGACCGTGCGCCAGGGGTAGAGCGTCGGGTCCTGGAAGACGACGACGCGGGAGGGATCGGGCGTCGTGATCTCCTCCCCCGTCGCCGCGATGCGGCCCTGCGAGGGCGGTTCGAGCCCGGCGACCAGCCTGAGCAAGGTCGACTTGCCGCAGCCGCTCGGCCCGAGCAGGGCAACGAACTCGCCGGCCTTGATGTCGAGATCGATATCGTCGAGCACCGGCAGAGGGCGGCCTTCGAGATCGAAGGCGTGCGAGACGCCGGCGATCGAGAGTTCGGCGCCGTTGGCCCGGGAGTGCCGGTCGCGGGCGAGACAGCGAGCTGGGAGGCTACCATTTCACCACATCCTTCTGCCAGCCGAGCAGGCGGTCGCGCACGGCGAAAAGCAGCGTAATGAGTCCCGAGAAGATCAGCGCCATCACGATCAGCGCGCCGTACATGTTGGAGTAGGCGGCCCAGCCCTGCGCCCATTGCAGGTAATAGCCGAGGCCGGATTTGACCCCCATCATCTCGGCCGCGACGAGCACCGAGAACGAGGCGCCTAGCCCCATGAACAGGCCGACGAAGACATGCGGCAAAGCGGCGGGGATCGCGACCTTGAAGATCAGGAAGGCGCGCCCTGCGCCGAGCGTCCGGGCGACGTCGTAATAGGCCTTGTCGACGCTAGCGACGCCGGACCAGGTCAGCACCGTGACCGGGAACCAGGTGGCGAGCGCGATCAGGAAGATCGCCGCCGAGAAGCTTGACGGGAAGAAGAAGAAGGCCATCGGCAGGAGCGCGGTCGATGGGATCGGCCCGAGGAAGCGCAGCACCGGATGGACCCAGTAGCCGAGCCCGCGTGACCAGCCGATCGCGACACCGGTGACGAAGCCGGAAATCGTGCCGAACAGGAAGCCCAAAGCCAGCAGGCGCAGCGAATGCAGCACGCTCTCGCCGAGCCGCGGCCAGTCCTCGGCATAGACCTCGACCAGCGCGGAAGGCGGGGCGAAGAAGGGCACGGGCAGCAGGCCGAACTTCGCCGTCAGCAGATCCCAGACGCCGACGAAGAGCGCCAGCACCACGAGCCAGGGCGCCGCTCGGCCGAGGCGCCGGCCGAGCGGCGGCCAGAGCGCGCCCAGAGCCGTCGCCAGCGCCAGCAGGACGGCCCAGCCGATGAAGCCGGCATTGGTCTCGCCGACATAGAGCGGGTCGGCAAAGCCGACCTTCTTGTTGGCGAGCAGCGTGACGGAGGCCGCCACTGCTGTCCAGGCCGCTGTGGCGAGCGCGCCCCGCGCCAGGACCGAGCCGTCGACCTGCAGGCGCGGCTGGTCGAAGGCCGATGCGGAGCCGGTCTGTTCAAACGGGGACATGGGGCACGATCTTCTGCGCGAAGGCCTTGGCGTCAGTGTTCTTGCGGATCACGTTGACGAGCTTGAGCTGTTCGGTGAACAGCGCGACGTCGTCGCGGAGCGCCGCGCCCGTGGAATGATGGTCATGTGTGTGGCTGCGCAGGATCGCGGCCACCGTCTCGGGCGTGACCTTGGCCGGGACGAACGGCGCGAAGATCTCGGCCGTCTTGTCGGGATTGGCGGCCGTCCAGGCCTGCGCCTCGACGATGGCGCGCGAGATCGCTCCAGCGACTTCGGGTTGGTCGCGGATCAGGGCGCCGCGCAGGCCGAGCACGCAGCAGGTCGATTTCGCGTACTGGCCTTCGAGATTGGTGGCGAGCTCGACGAGCTTGTCGCGCTCGCGGATCAGGTAGAGATGCGGATCGTCGCCCGCGAGCGCCTGGACCTCGCCCTTCTTCAGAGCTTCGCCGAACAGATCCTGCGGATACTGGACCCAACTCACATCCTTCTCGGGGTCGAGCCCGATCTCGGCGAGGCGGATGGCGAAGAAATTGCGCACCGGGCTCGCCGGATCGGTGACGGCGACCGACTTGCCCTTGAGGTCCTTCAGGCTGCGGATATTGGCGGCTTCAGGCACCAGCAGCCGCATGCAGCCGCCATGGGTGCCGACGGTGAGGCCGACGTCGAAGCCCTGCTCCAGCGGCTTCAGCCAGCGCAGGGCCATGCCGATGCCGCCATCGGCATGGCCGGTCGCGATCGCCTGCAGCAGGGCGTCGGTCGGGCCGCTGAAATTCACCGGCTCCACCGCGAGATTATATTTCTCGAACAGGCCCTGTTTCAGCGCGACCGAGATCGGCGACTGGCACACGGCCGTCTGGCCCCAGGCGAGCTTGATCGTCTGACGCTGCTTCAGCGGCGCCACCTGCGCGAAGGCATGCTGCCCGGCCAAGCCGGCCAGCGGCGCGGCGGCGAGCGCGGCGGCTCCGCGCAACAAGGTGCGGCGGGAGGGGAAGGTCGTCTGGGTCATGGTCGCTCCTTGCCGCTCTGCGCGGCTGCATGGTCGTTCGGGGAAAGGTCAGGCTGCCGCGCGGCTTACGGGCACGCGCTCGACGGTGCCGCGCACTTCGACACCCTGCCGGAGCAAGTTCAGGATCGGGCAGAAGCGCTCGACGACGGCGTTCAGGGCGTCGAGCTCGGTCTCGTCCGTCGTGAGCCTGACGGTGTAGGATAGGTCGTGCGGATAGATCGGCGTGGTCTCGTGGCCGGGCGTTCCGGCGCGCGGGTCAAGCTGGCCATGGACCTCGACCGAGACATCTTCCAACGCGATCTGTTGGTCGGCGGCCTGGATCAGGTAGGTGTGGGTCAGGCAGCTCGACAGCGCTCCGAGCAGGAGTTCGGGCGAACTCGGCCCAAGATCGTAGCCGGCGAAATCCGGCGGGCTGTCGCTGATCACCTGGAAGTCGCGGATGCGGATACGCCGCACGCCGCTGCGCCCCTCGGCATGGGCCCGAGCCTGCAGGCGCAGCGGGCTAGCCTCTCCCGAGCGGGCATAGGCCTTGCGGCGCAGGAGGGCGTCGCGCTTCTGGGCGAGATACTCGTTGAGATTGGACATGGATGCGTCCCGGTCTGGCTTGATGAAGGTATCTGGACAGACGTGCGCGCTCAGTCGCGCAGCCGCGATTACGGGTGGCGCGAGATGGCTTTGTCTGAGTTGTGAATGGGCTCGAAGCGAGCGAGGAGCGGCGGCCCGTCCTCAGGCTCCGAAGGTCAGAGCCGTCGGTGAAAGAGCAGGCTTGCCGTGGATTCTGTTGTGCTGAACGTCATGGACATTCGCGTCTCCAAAACAAAAGGAGCCCACGAGACATCGTGGTGCTTTTAGCGTTGTTGACGCGGCGCAAGCTGCTCCAGCAAATCCCGCGGCGAAGGCGCTAGCAACACCATCGCGTTCAAGATTATTGCTCGATCCATTATTGTTGGCAATGAAATGGAATATGCGTTTTTCGTGTCAGAACGCGATGATTTATTTGCGCGTAACGCGAAGATGAGGCGATCGACATCTTCGCCGCATCGACCGGGCCGTCAGACCGTGGCGGCCTCCTGAGCCTGCGTTCGCGTCGGCTCGCTCGAACTAGCAGAGCCGAGCTTCGGCGGGCTGAGATAGCGTTCGCCGCTATCGGCGACGATGGCAACGATCGTCTTGCCGGCATTCTCGGGCCGTCGCGCCAGAGCTGCAGCGGCGAACAGCACCGCGCCCGACGAAGTCCCGGCCAGAATACCCTCGCGCTGCGCCAGGATCCGCGCGAATTCCCGCGCCTGCGCCGTCTCGGTGACGATCACCTCGTCGACGACGGAAGCGTCGAAATTCTCCGGCAGGTAACCGGGCTCGACATCCGTCACCTTGTGGACGCCTTCGATGGCGTCGGGATAGGGGATATCGAGCGACGGGACAGACGCCGGGCCGGGTTCGACGACAACCACCCTCACATCGGGGTTCTGCTCCTTCAGGAAGCGGCCCGTACCGGAGATCGTGCCGCCGGTGCCGACGGCCGCCACGAAGATGTCGACCTTTCCTTTAGTCTCCCGCCAGATTTCCGGGCCGGTCGTCTCGAAATGGACGCGTGGATTGGCCGGGTTGGCGCGCTGATTGGTGTAGTAGGCGTCGGGATTTTCGCGGCGAACCCGGTCGATGATCGCGTGGATGGCTCCGGGCTCAAGAAAGGCGCTGTTATCGATCAGGACGATCTCGGCGCCGTATTGCGCGAGCAGCTTGAGCTTGTCATCGCTGATCGTGTTGCGCAGGTAGAATTTCGAAGGGTAGCCGCGTGCGGCGGCCAATGCTGCGAGCCCGATCCCGGTATTGCCGCTGGTGAGGTCGACGATCTGCTGGCCAGGCTTCAACCGGCCGCTTTCCTCGGCCTCGCGGATGAGGCCCCAGGCCGTCCGGTCCTTGATGCTGCCGGCAGGATTGAGGTACTCGATCTTAGCAAGAACACGAGCGCCGAGCTTCAGCTCTTCTGCGAAGCGGCCGAGTTCGAGTAGCGGCGTGTCGCCGACCAGAGCCGCGAAATGATCGTTTCCAAATGCCATGATACGCTCTCGGGAGAGATTGAGGCCGCCGCACTCGCGTTCAAGCTGCGGTGAATGCTCGCTGACGACATTCGTATCCGCCTTTTATGCGCAATCAATACTTGGAAGATAATAAGTACGATTGTCTCAATTGGGGCGGTATTCGCATCTGATATTTCCAATCAGGCGGAAATATGAGGTGAAATATGTTTGTTCCGGGGATGCCGGCGAGCCACGTTGGACTCGCCGGTGCCGTTTTGGGCTAGAGCGCGTTAAGCGCCCCCATGAGATCGTCGAGGATGTCCTCCACGCTTTCCAGCCCGATTGAAAGCCGCAGGAGCCCGTCGCCGATGCCATGCTTCAGCCGGTCCTCGCGGCTGACGATGGCGTGGGTCATGCTGGCGGGGTGCTGGATCAGAGTCTCCGCATCGCCGAGGCTGACGGCGCGGGTGATCAGCTGGAGATGGTTCATGAAGGCCATGCCCATCTCGATCCCGCCATCGAGCTCGAAAGAAACGAGGCCGCCGCCGGAACCGGACATCTGCCGCTGGGCGAGTTCGAATTGCGGGAAGGAGGGCAGGCCGGGATAGGACAGGCTGGCGATGCGCGGGTGCCGTTCCAGTTCACGCGCCACCGCCAAGGCTGAGGCGGCATGGCGCTCGACCCGAATTTCCAAAGTCTTCAGGCCGCGCAACATCAGGAAGCAGTTGAAGGGCGAGAGCGTCGCACCGGTCATCCAGCGCAGACCGGTATTGCGGATCTGCTTCAGCAGGTCGGCCGGGCCGACGACGATGCCGGCCAGGAGGTCGCCGTGGCCGCCTAGATATTTCGTGCCGGAATGAACGACGAGATCGGCCCCGAACTCCAGCGGGCGCTGCAGCACCGGCGTCCCGAACGTGTTGTCGACGACGACCAGCGCGCCAGCCTGATGCGCGATGCGCGAGACAGCGGCGATGTCGATGACGCGCAGGTTTGGATTGGCTGGCGTCTCGAAAAACACCAGCTTCGTACGGGCGCCGATCTCTGCCGTCAGCACATCGAGCCGGGTGAAGTCGGCGGGCCGCGCGACAATGCCGAGCTTCGCCAGCCCCTGCGTGAACAACGCATAGGTATTGCCATAGAGTGTGTGGTCGATCACGACCTCGTCGCCCGGTGCGAGCAGGGTCATGACGACGCTGGCGATCGCGCCCATGCCGGAGGCGGCGGTCATGCCGGCCTCGGCACCTTCCAGGCTCGCCATCCGCTCCTCGAGGATGGTCTGGGTCGGGTTCTTCGAGCGGCCATAGACATAGCCGGGACGCTCGCCCCTGAAGATTTCGGCGCCCTGCTCGGCGCTCTCGAAGGCATAGGTCGAGGTCATGAAAATCGGCGGCGTCAGCGCGCCTTCATGCTCGGCCGGATCGTAGGCGAGATGGATGGCGCGGGTCGAAAAGCCCTGCGTCCGGTTGCGTCTGCGATCATGCGACATCGGCGGTCTCTCCCTTCATCGGCGCCCGGAGGGCTGCAAGCCCTCTCGGTACCGATTAATCTTATCGTGCGGGCAAGCGCGTGGAATGGCCGCGCGTTCTGTTCAGCTTGCGAAAGCCCCAAGCCGCGGAATGTCGAGGCCGAAGCGCTCGCGCAGAGTGGTCTCGGCATAGCTTCGGCGGAACAGCCCGCGATGCTGAAGGACGGGAACCACGAGATCGACGAAATCGTCGAGCCCGTCCGGCATGGAGGCCGGGATCAGGTTGAAACCGTCCGCCGCACCCTGCTCGAACCAGGATTGCAGATCGTCGGCGATCGTTTCGGGTGAACCGATGATGATGCGATGGCCATGGGAGGCGATGGCGAGCGCCGAAAGCTCGCGCAGGGTGTAGTTCTCGGCGCGCGCCTTGTTCAGGAGCAGTCGCACCCGGCTCTCGCCATGGATGCGCTCGCCCGGCTCCGGCACCGGCCCGTCGAGCGGATGCGTCGAGAGATCGTAGCCCCAGCGGCCCGAGAGCTGGCGGATGCCGGCGGCGATATCGGTATGCTCCTGCAGGGCGGCGAACTTCTCGCGCGCCTCGGCATCCGTCCGGCCGACGATCGGCATGACGCCCGGCAGAACCTTGAGATAGCCGGAGCGGCCGCCGGCCTCGGCCGCCTCCTTGAGGGCTGCGCGATAGGCAAGCGAATCCTCGATCGTATCCTGCGCGGTGAAGGCAAGGTCGGCCTGCGTCGCGGCGAGCCCGATGCCGTCGCGCGAGGAACCGGCCTGCACGATCACGGGATGGCCCTGCGGTGGCCGGGAGACGTTGAGCGGTCCCCGAACCGAGAAATGCTCGCCCTTGTGGTCGAGCAAGCGGACGCGGTCCGTATCCAGGAATTTGCCGGAGCGTTTATCCATGACGAGCGCGTCGTCTGCCCAGCTATCCCACAAGCCACGCACGACCTGGACGAACTCGCCGGCGCGGGCATAACGCGCTGCGTGGTCCGGCAGGGCGCTCAGGTTGAAATTCTCGGCGGATCGGTCGGATTGCGTGGTGACCACGTTCCAGCCCGCCCGGCCACGGCTGATATGGTCGAGCGAGGCCAGCGCGCGCGCAACGTTGTACGGCTCGGAGAAGCTGGTCGAGATCGTGCCGACGAGACCGATCTTCGAGGTCGCTACCGCCAGTGCCGAGAGCAGCGTCACCGGCTCCAGCCCCCCGGCCTTGCCCTGTGCGCCGGGTTCAGGACCGGCGAGATTGTCGGCCACGAAGAACATGTCGAACAGCCCTTCCTCGGCCTTCCGCGCGATGCGGATGACCCAGTCGATATCCTCCGGATGTCCCTGTGCCGCCTCCTGCCGCCAGGCGGCCGGATGGCGGCCGAGCGGCTGGTGGAACAGCCCCAGATGGATGGTCCGGGACTTCTGCGTCTGTGAAACGGCCGACATCGGGTCTGTCCTGAAGGGAGTTGGGTCGCGGGCGTGAGGAGCTCACGCCAGTCGCGGATCGAGATGGTCGCGCAACCAGTCGCCGAGCAGGATGACGCCGAGCACGGTCAGCGTGATCGCGATGCCGGGGAAGGTCGCGACCCACCAGCTCGTCGCCAGATATTGCCGGCCCTCGCTGAGCATCTGGCCCCAGGAGATTTCGGGCGGCTGGATGCCGAAGCCGAGGAAGCTCAGCGAGGATTCGGCGAGGATGACGGTGCCGACATTCAGGTTGGAGACGACGACGAAGGACGACAGGATATTGGGCAGGATGTGCCGCAGGATCAGCCCGAGCGGGCTTGCGCCGCTTGCGCGGGCCGCCGCGACATAGTCCATTTCCTTGATGCCGAGCACGTCGGCCCGCACGATCCGGGCACAGCTCACCCAGTTGGTCGCCGCGATGACGACGACGAGCGGCAGCAGGCCGGAGCCTGCGACGAGGGCGACGACCAGCATGAACAGCATGGTCGGGATCGCCAACATGGCGTCGATCACGCGCATGATCAGCAGGTCGACCCGGCCCCCCGCCATGCCGGCCAGCAGGCCGAATGCCAGCCCGACCAGGCTGGACAGGGCCACCGCCGCGAGGCCGACCGAGAGCGACGTCCGGGCGCCGAAGATGATGCGGCTCAGCAGGTCTCTCCCCTGGCTGTCGGTCCCCAGCAGGTAGAGCGGGTTTCCGCCTTCCAGCCAGGCCGGAGGCAGCAGCTTCAGCGACAGGTTGCGCCGGAGCGGATCGAGCGGCGCGAGCTGGTCGGCTGCCAGCGCCGTAAAGACGATCAGGGCGACGATGACGATGCCGGCGAGGCCCGCCTTGTTGCGCAGGAGCGAAGGCAGCAATCGCCGCCGCTGCGGCGGAGGGCTGCCGATGAGCGAGATTTCGGTCATGCGATGCTGCCGCGCCTATTTGGCCATGCGCGGATCGATCAGCCGGTAGAGGGCGTCGGTCGCGAGATTGATCGTCAGGGCCATGATGGTGATGACGAAGACGGCGATCTGGATGACCGCCATGTCTTTGGTATAGATCGCCTGCACCACGAGCTGGCCCAGCCCCGGCCATGAGAACACGGTCTCGGTCACGAGCGCGCCGCCGAGCAATGCGATGGCGTGCAGCGACGTCATCGTCACCGCCGGGATCAGGGCGTTCCTCAGGCCGTGGCGCAGCACCACCAGCGTCTCGGGCAGACCCTTGGCGCGGGCGGTGCGGACATAGTCCTGCCCCATGACCTCGAGCAGGCTGGAGCGAATGAGCTTGGTGAGCTCGGCGGCGAAGCCGGTGCCCAGCGTGATCGCCGGCAGGATGAGATGGGAGAAGCCGCCGCTGCCCGAGACGGGCACGAGCCGCAGCCAGACGCCGAAGACCAGGATCAGCATGATCCCGACCCAGAAATTCGGCATCGCCTTGCCCAGCACGGTCACGGCGGAGATCGCGAAATCGGGGAGGCTGTTGCGCCTGAGGGCGGCGAAGATCCCGGTCGGGAGCGCGATCAGGATGGCGACGATGAGGCCGCCGACCGTGAGCTGGAGCGTGGCGGGGATGCGTTCGAGCACCACCGGCAGCGCATCCGTCCCGTAGCGATAGGAGACGCCGAAATCCCCGGTGAGGATGTTGCCCATATAGCGCAGGTACTGGACGTACCAGGGCTGATCGAGCCCCCATGCAGCAACGAGCGCGAGCCGGTCCTCCTCGCTCGCATCCTCCGGTATCAGCAGCGCGGACGGATCGCCCGTCAGGTAGACGAGGACGAAGACGATCACCGACACGATGTAGAGAACCGGCAGGAACTGCAGCAGCGTCCTGAGGGGCGAACGTTCGCTCATGGGCGCGAGACGTCCTCGGCAGCGATCATCTCGTCGAAGCGCCCGTTATAGACGACGCGATCGCCGACCCCGTAGATCGATTGCGGGAAGAGCAGGCCGATCCGGACGCGCTGTTCGGCGACGATCTCCTGGCCCTTCTGCGAGATCGCGATGCGCTCGGCCTCGCTCTTCGCCTGGCGGACGGCGGCGGCGAGCCCGTCGAAGGTCGCGTCCGACCAGTCGTAGTGGCGCTTGAAATTGTCGACGAACAGGGTCGAGGCGTCGGTATAGGAGCCCATGCCCCAGAGATAGAGCTCGCCGAAGCCGTCGCCGACGACCTTGTTGTTGTAGACGGTCCAGTCGAGCACCTCGACCTGTGCCCGGAAGCCGACATCCTCCAGGTAGCCGGCCACGGCCTCGACGATCTCGCGGTCCTTCACATAGCGGCCGCTCGGCGTGCTGATCTTGATCGCGGGACGTTTGCTGCCGCCGAAACCGGCTTCGCGCAGCAGGGCCCTGGCCCGCTCCGGGTCGAAGCGGATGCCGCGGCTCAGCTCCGGCGCGAAGCCGGGAATGGCGGGCGGGAAGAAGCCGCGCGTCGATGCGCCATGCCCTTCCAGCACCTGCTTCACGATCGCGTCGCGGTCGATGGCGAGGTCGATCGCCTCGCGGATGCGCGGATCTCCGGTGACGCGGTCCTTGCCGGTGCGGACATGCAGGGCGAGGTTGCGCGCGATGTCGAAGGTGATCGCGCGCGTGCCCTTGTTGTCGTTCAGGCGCGCGATGTCCTCCGGCGGGATGTTGACGGCGATATCGACGCCGCCGGTCAGGAGCTCGGCGACGCGCGTGGTCGTCTCCGGAATCGAGCGGATGACAACATCATCCCATTTCGGCGCGCCGCCCCACCAGCGCGGGTTTTTCACCAGGACGAGCCGGTCCGACTTGACCCAGCGCTTGAAGAGATACGGGCCGGTGCCGACCGGCTGCTTGAAGAATTCCTCGCGCCCGCCGGCTTTCTCGAAGGCGGCCTTGGGCAGGATGCCGGCGCCGTTGCCGACGAAGGCATGCAGCAGCAGCGTGTCCGGCCCGTCGGTCTCGATCTTGAGCGTGGTCTCGTCCGGCGCCTCGACCGCCTTGATGCGGCGGAACTTGGCCGCGCTGATCAGCTTCTTGTCCTGCTGGGACCGCTCGATGGTGAATTTGACGTCCTGCGCCGTGAACTTGTCGCCGTTATGCCAGTAGACGTCGTCGCGCAGCTTGAACGTCCAGTGGATATTGTCATCGCTGTTCCAGGAAACGGCGAGGCGCGGCGTAAAGCGGAGTTGTCCCTGGCTGAAATCCTTGTCGACCAGATAGTCGTAGAGATTCACCAGCGCCGACTCGGTGCTGTTGTTGCCGTGATTGGCCGGGTCGAGCGACAGGATGTCGTTGCCCTGCGCAATGGTTAGTGTTTGTGCTGCGAAGGACGCCTGAGATCCGGAGAAGCTCAATGCAACCGCAATAGCCAATGCGGGCCAACGCAGCAGGCCAGAAATACCCATGAAACTAACGCCCTATCTGTCGAATATCAGGATTGGCGCCAAGCTATCGCGGGCAACTTGGAAAAGGCCTTCAAATACTCCGCTTTTTGGATGTGGACGCTCTTTCCAAGAACAGCCTCGGAGTAATTTTTGCTCCGGAACATGAGAAATCGGCGTGAGCTGGATCAGCGAGATGTCGGGAGCAGACGAACGCCTTCGTCGCGGTGTCAACGTCCGAGCGGTGTGCGGATGCCGCGCTCATAGGCGGCCTGGTCGAAGAGCCCGTCGAGCGGCGGCGCCTTCTGGAAATCGCCGAGCTCAACCTGATAAGCAAGCAACGCCTCGGTCGCCTGCCGGATTTTTGCGGGATCGTTGACGAAGCTCACGGCCGGTGACACCAGAGCCTTGGCGATAGTCGCCTCGGAGACGAGATCTCCCCCGAGCGCCACGAGAACAAACGGAGCAGCCTTCTTCGGATCGCTGCGAACCAGCTCGGTCGCGCGCTGGAACAGCGCGACGAAGCGGTCCACCACGTCCGGGCGGGTCTTCTGAAGCTCGCCCGAGGCGGCCACCACGACACCCGGGATGTTCGGAAACATGTCGGGCGAGTTCACGATGCGCTTGATCCGCGGGTCGCGCTCGGGGACCAGCGTGGCTGAGGGCTCCAGCAACGTGCCCCCGTCGATGGCTCCGGTCAGCATCGCCTGCTGCACCACCTCGATGCCCATATTGACGATCTCGACATCGGCGCGGTCGACATTACCGACCTTCCAGAGCCAATGATGCAGCGCAACCGTCGGGACGCCTCCCGGCGGGAGCGTACCCAGCTTCGCCTTTCGGCCGGCCGTGGAGCGAAACGCAGCGAAGGCCTTCGCGGGAGCGTTGCCATTGTCAGCGAACGCCTTGGCCAAGGTGGGTCCTGCGAGGAACGCCGTGCCGCCGACCGCGCCAGCGGCAACGACCGAGGCTGCGAGCCCGCGAGACCGGGCAACCGCGACCGGAGCGACGCCGATCACCAGGATGTCGATGGTGCCAGACGCGAAGGCCTGGATTGCGTTGGGGCCGGAGTCGAACTTGCTGAGCTTCAGGTCGAGGCCCGCTTCCTTCGCCGATCCATCGCCGGCGAGGACGAATAGCGCGCTTGCCCCGATAACCGGCACATAGCCAATGCGCAGCGTCGCGTTCTGGGCAAGAGACGGCTTGATGCCCGCAGCCGCGGCCGTTGCGGCGGCGAGCAGCGTCCTGCGATCGATCATACTAAAACCCCGCGTGCCAGTTTCTGACCCGGCCGAGCCGGTCGGTGCGCGTTATGACATCGGCGCAGGGGAGAATGGTTCTCTATGTCGGCCGATTAAGAGACGGAAACCGCCGTTTGCTGTGACTACCGGCATGCGCCAAGTGCGGACGTTGGCAGATTGCCTGGAAGCAGAAGTTTCCAGCTTTGCATTAGTCGGCCAGCGAGCCGTGCTGACCAGCCGTGCGAAGTATCTGGAGATGGCTCGTCCCGGATGACCTGCTTCAGAATGTCATTCCGCAGGCTTTGCGGATGGCGATCTGGACCGGCGACGGCGGCAGCGAAGCATCGAAGTCGAACCGCGGCAACGGCGGGGGGCCATGAACCGTGGCTGCCGGCCTCGATGAGGCTGTGCCGCGAGGAGCAATCCATGCCATTCGTCACCACCCGCGACGCGTCCGAGATCTTCTACAAGGATTGGGCCTAGGGACGCGCAGCCCATCCATTTCCACCATGGCTGGCCGCTTAGCGCAGATGACTGGGATAACCAGATACTGTTCTTCCTTAAGGAAGGCTTCCGCATCGTTGCCCATGACCGCCGTGGCCATGGCCGTTCCAGCCAGGTCAGCAACGGGCATGACATGGATCACTATGCAGCCGATGCTTCCACGGTCGCCGAACATCTCGATCTCAGGAACGACATCCATATTGGCAATTCGATCCGCGGCGGGCAGGTCGCCCGCTATGTCGAGCAGCTTGGCCAGCCGCTGGAGCGCGTCGCCAAGGCGGTGCTGGTCAGCGCCGTGCCTCCGCTGATGGTCAAGACGGCCGGCAATCCGGACTGAACGCCGATTGAGGTTTTCGACGGCTTCCGTGCTGCTTTAGCAGCCAACAGGGCGCAATTCTTCCTCGATGTCCCTGTGGGGCCGTTCGACGGCTTCACACTCAAGGCGCTACAGCAGAAACGCGGCTTCGCCACGCTGTTCATCGGCCACGACATCGAGATAGTGCGCTGGGTCTCCGACCGGATCGCAGTGATGCATGGCGGCAAGGTCGTCGAGCAGGGCGAGGCCGGAGCGCTCGTCGCGCAACCGGTCAAGGCTATGCGCGCAAGCTGGTCGCCGCGATGCCTCGCCCTATCGCATAGTAAGTCTAAAAGTAAATCGGGTTCGACCAGGCGATTTTGCCTGCTTCGTCGATGACGACGAGGCGGCACCAGTCGCCCTCAAATTTACGCCAGGGCAGGCGCGCAGAGGTCGTGCCGAGGCCCGAGATCTTCTCATTCTTCGAGGCGCGCCCGACCAGCGAGACCTGGAAGGCCGGCGAGCATGCGATCTCGACGAAATCGCCGTCAACGACGACGTTCTCAATGAGCGGGCCTTGGCTGGAATAGTAGCGGCCCTGCTTCAGCGCATCGACCAGCGCCTGCGGCTCGTTGGCTTCGGCCTTGACCATGACCCAGCCGCCGAACGCGTCACGATTGCGGTCGGCCTCGACCACCCAATGGGCATCATCACAGGCGAGCGCACCGATGCGCCGGCCGGTATTGAGGATGTCATCGAGATAATAGGACCCGCCGCCGCGGCCGTTCAGGACCTGGCTGGTATGGTTGTAGACCTCGACCGCGTGTGCTCCGGGAATCGAGGCGGCATCGCCGGCCGTCAGCCCGTACCATTCGGGATGGGGGATCGCGACGAAGGCGCCGGCATCGAGACAGCGCTGCGCGAGCTGAGCGCCGGTCTCGCCATCGCGGTTCGGGGGGAAGTCGAGAGGTAGGCCAACGGCGAGGATATGCCATTTCTCGCCGCGCTCCGTCGCGGGCGCGTGGCATTCGGCCCCTAGGATCGTGGTGAAGCGGTCGGTGCGATAATCGGTCGTATCGACGATCGGGTAGTCGTAATGCTCCATAAAGTGATCGGACAGGCAGATGAAATCGTAGCCGCGCTCGCGATAACGCTTGCATACCTCCTCCGGTGTCAGCTTGCCGTCGGAGCGCGTCGAATGCGTATGGAGATTGCCGCGATAGAACCGGCCCGGCGCGGTGAAAGCCTCAACTTGCATGCTTCATTGTCCTGTTTGTGAGCTGCTGCGAGGCGGTGGCAAAGGCCGCCAGCAGATTATTGGTGTAATCGGAGGAAGGATTGCTCAGGACGGCGGTGGTACCGCCGTAGTCGCGGACGCGCCCTTTTTCGAGCACGAGAATCTGGTCCGACATCTCGGCGACCACCGGCAGGTCGTGCGAGATGAAGAGGTAGGTGGTTCCGTGCTCGCGCTGGAGCCGCTTCATCACGCCGAGGACGGAGGCCTGCACCGTAACATCGAGGGCAGAGGTGACTTCGTCGCAAAGTACGAGGTCCGGCTTACCCGCGAAAGCGCGGGCGATGGCGACGCGCTGCTGCTGGCCACCGGAGAGCTGGCGCGGCGAACGATCGAGGAAGGTTGCGCCGAGTCCCAGTTCTGTCAGCAATTCGACCGTGCGCTCGCGTGCCGCGGCGCGGCTCATACCGAAGAAGACCTGCAGCGGCCGGGCGATGAGCTGCTCCACGGTATGCTGCGGATTAAGCGAGGAAGCCGGGTCCTGGAAGATCATCTGCACGCGCCGGCGCAGGTCGCGGTCGCGCTGCGGGGCGAGGCCGTAAAGGATCTGCCCGTCGAAGCGGATCTCGCCGCCATTGCCGGCGACGAGGCCGGCGACGAGCGCTGCCAGCGTCGACTTGCCGCTGCCGGATTCCCCGACGACCCCGAGCGTGGTGCCGGGTGGGATGGCGAGCGAGATATCGGCCAATGTCGGGGGTAGCGCCGGCCGCGGGAAGAACCGCCGAAGCGGGTTCCATCCGGGCGGGCGGCCATAAGAGAAATCGAGTTTTTCGATCGACAGCGCTGGCTCCTGACCGTGGAACGGCGCGACATTCGAGGACTTGGCGGTCTCGAGCTTCGGAATGGCGGCGATCAGGGTCCGCGCATAATCCGTGCGAGGACGGGTGAAGACCTCGCCGGTCGGCCCGTCTTCCAGAACCTTACCGTCCTTCATGACCAGAACCCGCTCGCACATCCGGGCGATCACGTTGAGATCGTGGCTGACATAGATCAGCGTTGTGCCGGTGCGCTTTTGCAGGCGGCTGACAAGGTCGAGCACCTGGGACTCGACCGTCTTGTCCAGCGCCGTGGTCGGCTCGTCGAGGATAATAAGCTCCGGCTCCGCCACCAGCGCGGCCGCAATGACGACGCGCTGCCGCTGCCCGCCGGAAAGCTGGTGCGGATAACGGTCGTAGATCGCGGCGGGGTCGGGCAGTTCCATCGCCGCCAGCAGTTCGAGCGCCTTCTTCTTCGGTGTCAGTCCGCCTGCCGCCTTGTGCAGCCGGATGAGTTCGACGAGATGCTGGCCGATGGTCAGATGCGGCGTCAGCGCGGAGAGCGGATTCTGCGGCACCATCGCCGCGCGCCGGCCGCGGTATTGCAGGAGCTGGTCGGGCTTCAGCTTCAGCACGTCGAGCCCGGCGACGTTGACGCTGCCCCCGGCAATCCGAGCGCCCGGCCGGGTATAAGCGAGAAAGGCACGGGCGAGCGAGGACTTGCCGCAGCCGCTCTCGCCGACGATGCCCAGCGTCTCGCCCTTGGCGACCGAGAAACTCACCATGTCGACAGCGGTCGTCTCCGTCTGCGGGCCGGTCCTGTAGACGAGCTTGAGGTCCCGGACCTCGATATGCGCGGGTGCCGGCATGTCAGAGCTCCGTGGAGGCGATGCCGAAGGTACGGGCGAAGCCGTCGACCATGAAGTTCACCCCGATGATCAGGGTGGAGAGCATGACCGCCGGCAGGAGCAGGAACCACGGGTCGGTGAAGACCACGCCCATCGCCTCCTGCACCATCAGGCCCCAATCCGGCGTCGGCTGGCTGATGCCGAGACCGAGGAAGGACAACGCGCTGATGCGCAAAACGGCGGAGGAAACGCGTACCGCGAGCTCGACGCCGAGCAGCCCGGTCAGGTTCGGCAGGATCTCGCGAAGCATGATGGCGAAGCGGCTTTCCCCGCGTAATTCGGCCGCGCGGACGAAATCGAGCGTCGCGAGGCTGATCGTCTTCGCGCGGATCACCCGGACGACGCCCCAGGTATAGACCGCCGCCACGACGGGGATCAGCGCCCAGATGTCCTTGCCCAGCGCGAGTGTCAGGATGGCAATCAGGATGATCTCGGGGATCGACATCATCGCATCGACGAAGCGCATGACGATTTCGTCGAAGCGCCCGCCGACATAGCCGGCCATCACGCCTAGGATGGTGCCGACTGCCAGCGCGATCGCGACGCCGCAGAAGGAGACCAGGAGCGCAATCCGGCCGCCTTCGATGATCCGGCTGAAATAGTCGCGCCCGATCTGGTCAGTTCCCATCAGGAACTCCCAGGAGGGCCGCAACAGCGGCGCACCGACCAAAGCGCCGGAATCGTGTGGCGCGATCAGTGGGCTGAATAGCGCCAGGAACAGGTGCGCCGCGACTAGGATTACGCCAAACACGGTAGCTGGCTGGGACAAGGCGCGCTTGAGCGTCGAGGAACGCTGAGTTGCCGTCGTATCGGATGGGACGTTAACGACATCAACCATGGCGCGAGCTCGTACGGACCCGCGGGTCGAGGGCGAGGACGGCGATGTCCGCGATCAGGTTGGCGACGATAACAGCCAGCGCAGCCAGGAATGCGATCGCCTGTATGATCGGGATTTCCCGCTGGGCGAGGGCGCGCAGCAATTCACTGCCGATGCCCGGAAATTTGAAGACGGCTTCGACCACCACCGAGCCCGAGAGCAGCGATGCGACGAAAGCAGCCGTGCCGTTGAGCATGGGGATCAGCGCGGACGGAAGCGCGTGTCCGATGCAGATTCGCCAGGCGGGAACACCCGCCAATTGCGCGCGCTCGGCATAGTCGCTGTTCAGCGCTTCGATCATGCCGGTGCGCAGCAGCCGAAACTGATAGGCCGCGCCATGGACACAGAGCGCCACGACCGGCAGGATCGCGGCGGCAAGGATGGTGAGCTTGGGTGCGTCGGTCGACGCGAAGATCACCGCGGGCGACAAGCCGAGCCATACGGCGAAGACGATGACGAAGATGTTGCTGACCACGAAATCCGGCATGGAGTAGGTGAACAGCGTCGTGCCGCTGATGGCGTTATCGAGGCGCCCGCCCGGCCTGAGGCTCGCGAGCACGCCGAGCACAATCACCGCGGCCAGCATCACCGCCAGTGAGACGCCGGCGAGGATGGCGGAATTGATCATCGGATGAAGTATACGGTCGTAGACCGGCTCGCGCTTGACGATGGTCGTGCCGAAATCGAGGCTGAACAGCCGTTGCCAGACTTCGAGAAAGCGAAGATAGACCGGTCGGTCCAGCCCGTATTCATGTCGCATTTCGGCGATCTGTTGGGGCGTGTAAAAGGCGAGCTCTTCGGCCGGGATCGTGGCGGTGATCGCATCGCCCGGCAGCACCTCGGTGCCGAGAAATACGATCAGCGCCGTCAGGCTCAGGATGACGAAGGACAGGGCGAGCCGTCTTCCGATCATCGGGATCATCCGCGTCATGCTCATCGCCTCAGGGAATGGCGGGCGGTGGAGCCGGCGGGGCCTGCTCCACCATGCGGGCTCAGGCCGAAATCCACACGTCGTCGAAGCGGCTGCTCCAGTTCTGCGAGTGCGACCTGAGGTTCTGGACCTTGGGCGCATGCGCCAGCATGTTGCGGCGCCCGCCCAGCACGATGGCGGGCGTATCCGACTGGACGATGCGCTGAAGCTCCTTGTACATCTCCAGCCGCTTGGCGTCGTTAGGCTCGGAGATCGTACGCTCGTAGAGCGCGACAAAGGCGTCGTATTTCGCCCCGGTCCAGCCGGCCGCTTCGGTCGGATTGGTGATGAAGCGCCCCAGATTGATCGCCGGGTTGCGCGGCCCGACCAGTGAACGGGCAGGGCGGCCGATCGGTGGGTTCACCTGCCTGGTATAGGCATCGAAGCCGTCCGTCGGGATTTCCCGAAGTTCGAGATTGATACCGGCCTGCTTCAGCGATTGGGCGACGATCGCCATAATGCGTGGCTCCTCCGGAAATGAGGCGCAGAAGACGATGGCCGGCAGCGTCAACCCGTTAGGATGCCCGGCTTCGGCCAGGAGCTTTTTAGCCCGCTGAACGTCATAGGACTTCTCGCGCGGAAAGAACTCCGGGTTGATCCCCGACATATGGGTGTCGTTTCCCACCCAGGTTCCGGGATCGTTGTAGATGATCTTGTTGATCGCATCGCGATCGATCGAGAGGCTGATCGCCTCGCGGATGCGCGGATCGTTCCAGATGAGATTCAAATTCTTGGGCATGCTGAGCAGGAACTGGTCGCCGCCCTTCGATTTATGGATCTGCCCGCCGGCGCTCTCGTATTGCCCGGCTGTCGTCGGATCGATGTTGAACACAGCGTTGAACTGGCCTGATCGGAAGCCGTTGATCGCCGTCTGCGAATTGACGACATAACCTTCGATCTCATCGAGGAAGGGGCGCCCCTTCAGCCAGTAGTTCTCGTTGCGAACGGCCTGGAAGCCGCGGCGATTGTCGACCTGAACCAGTTTGAACGGACCGGTGCCTATGCCATCCGCCAGAATGAGCTCCGGCGCGGCCGCCGGTACGATCACGATCCGGTATTCGGCAAGAGCATAGGGCCACTCGGCATAGCTGGCGTTCAGGATGAAGCGCAGGCCGTATTTTCCGCGCGCCTCGACCTTGTCGAACCATTTGTTGATGAAGGAGCTGCCCTTCTGAACGATATGCGCGTTGATCGACGCAACAGCGTCTTCCGACGTCATCTCTTTGCCGTTATGGAACATCACGCCTTCGCGCAGCTTGAAGTCCCAGACCTTGAGCGTCTCATCGGCAGGCGCCCAGCTTTCAGCTAGTTCGCCCCTGAGGCTGAAATCGTGGTCGACCCAGATCAGGCAATTCCAGATCGAGCGGGTCAGCAGATCAATCCAGTAATAGGGATGCTTCCCGTTATTCGACGTGCCGACAGCCCAGTTCGGATAGGTCTGCCCGTAGACGAGCTTGCCGCCGCTCTTCGGATTGGCGCCTTGTGGGAGATTGGCCCAATCGGGCAGAGAATCCGCAGCGAGCGCGCTTAGACCAAGTATTGAAGGGGACCCGAGCGCCGTCACGCTCAATCCGACGAGCTGCAGAAAATCTCGTTTAGACATCACGTTCATTGACGGCTCCCCCTTGGAAACGCAGCAGTGCGCTGATTTCAATTGCCGTAGCGGACGCCTCACCAGCTGGCCGCACTTTGTATTCATCTTGTATTTGGGCGAGCGTGACGCAGGTCGACGAGCATCTCAAATACTAGTTTCCTATCTAATAGATAGGTTTTCTCTATGTGTTTGATGCTGCCGATCGCGTGTGACAAAGGCATGAAGGCCGACGGAAGCCGACTTCCCCATAGTGCGAGGCGCATGCCGTAGAGCTGGTTGGCTACGGGACTATCTGGGATATCGCCGACCTGGCTGCCGATTGGTCGCTCATTCGCGCCGCCCAGGCTTGGAAGCGGTGTTAGGTATTTTCGGCAGAGAGCATGCGAAGGGCTCGTCTCTTTATGGGAATGTACGATAATCAAGCCAGACCCAGGTTCATCCGGTTTAGGACGAAAACCTCTTGGGGGCCCCATTCGTGAAGGCCGAGAAGCGCTGGTAACCTGCAGGCCTTTGGGCCCGCAGTCATTGAGCTGGGCACCGATGAGTCCCCAAGTCAAAGCCGGTGGAATCGCGCACGAACTGGAAGCGCCAGGCTGAAGAACACCTCGACCCGGCGCCGGTCACGGCGTGCGACCTGGCTCGCAAAACAGCGTCAGCACCTACCGGGTCGTCTGTTCGCGGCGGCCGTCCGCGTCGATCAAGGTGTTGAGATTGACGGCCGCGTCTCGTCAGCCCCGCGCCACAAGCGGACGCTGGGTACTTGCCCTGGAGCGGACATTACATATCACCGGCTGAACGGCCTATTTCGCTCCAAGGCGAACTCATCGAAGTCCTGCAGTCAGGCAGATAAGCAGTTGCCGCTCGATCGGCGGTTGTGCCGCGCGATCTGGTGGTTATAACGCTCCCACTAACTCGGACCCGGTGAAATCCCGGGTGGCTCTTCCGGCCGCCGATCCGCCGGACCACGCAACAGGCCTCTCCGTCGCTCTTCGTGCCCGCCTTATCAGCCGGCCGCCGACGCTGCCTTGCGAGACCACAATGCTCATCACCACCCTTCGGCGCGAATGGCTGACCAATCCGCCGCGTGAACTTCTTGCCGGCGCGGTCGCTACCTTCGCCCTCATTCCCGAGGTCATCGCCTTTTCATTCGCTGCCGGCGTCGATCCACAGGTCGGCCTCTTCGGATCCTTCGTCATCGGCATCGTCATCGCCTTCACGGGCGGGCGCCCGGCCATGGTCTCGGCCGCCGCGGGCTCTGTCGCTCTGGTTGCAGCGCCGCTCGTCGCCTCGCACGGCCTGTCCTACCTGCTGGCGGCGGGCCTGCTGGCGGGGCTGCTCCAGATTATCTTCGGCGTGCTGCGACTGGGCGTGCTGATGCGCTTCGTCTCGCAATCGGTCCGCACCGGCTTCGTCAACGCGCTGGCGATCCTGATCTTCGCCGCGCAAATGCCGCATCTGATGGGCGAGGCCTGGCAGACCTATGCGGTCTTCGCCGCCGGGCTCGCGATCATCTACGGCGTGCCGCGCCTGACGACGGTGATCCCGTCGCCGTTGGTCGCCATCGCCTTGCTGACGGTGGCGGCGAGCCTGCTGCATCTGCCGGTCAAGACGGTGGCCGATCTCGGCCTCCTGCCCAGCTCGCTGCCGAGCTTCGCCTGGCCGACCGTGCCGCTCTCCTGGGAAACTCTGCGCATCATCGCCGGCCCTGCGGTTGCGATTGCGATGGTCGGCCTGCTGGAATCGCTGATGACGGCGACCGTTGTCGACGACCTCACCAAGACGCCGAGCCACAAGAACCGGGAATGCACCGGCCTCGGCCTCGCCAACATGGCGGCCAGCCTGTTCGGCGGCATCGCCGGCTGCGGCATGATCGGACAGACCGTCAGCAACGTGAAATATGGCGGGCGCGGCCGGCTCTCGACGCTGTTTGCCGGCGCCTTCCTGCTCGTGCTGATGGTGGCGTTGAAGCCCTGGGTCTCGCAGGTGCCGGTCGCGGTGCTGGTCGCGATCATGGTGATGGTCTCGGTCGATACCTTCAACTGGTCTTCGCTGAAGGCCGTCGTCGCCCATCCCCGCATGTCGAGCACGGTCATGCTGGCGACGGTGGCGGTGACGGTGGTGAGCCATAATCTGGCGCTGGGCGTCCTCGTCGGCGTCCTGCTCAGCGGCGTCTTCTTCACCTTCAAGGTCGCGAGGCTGATGCAGGTCAGGGCCGAACCGGATGCCGCGACGGGCAGGCTGACTTATCATGTCACCGGCCAGGTCTTCTTCGCCTCGGCCGATGCATTCATCGAGGCCTTCGATCTCGGATCGCACGACGAAACCAGCGTGTGCATCGATGTTAGCCAGGCGCATTTCTGGGACGTGACGGCGGTCGCCGCGCTCGACAAGGTGGTCGCTCGTTACCGTGCCAACGATATTCCCGTCGAGGTCGCGGGCATGAACCAAGCCACCGCAATGATCGTCGATCGCCTGACAACTCACGACAAACAACGACCGGCGCTCTCGGAACGCTAGTCGCGTTCGTATCACGCACCTAGCCCGGTTCGCGCGGATGCCGGGAGTGACGAACGACGCTGGCTGGGCGAGATGCGCCACAAGCAGCCCCTCGCTAGCTGACTAGAACCGGACATAAGTCGCAAGCTCGCGAGGTGGGCAATGTCAAAAGCGCTTTGATCGCCGCCCCGATAATGCGACTTAAAGAGTCAATCCATTTAGTTTGGAACAGTTCTTGGACATCACGACACGCGAGAGCGAGCGTCTGGCGGCGCTGGCCAGCTACGACATGCTGGACACACCGAGGGAACGCGACTTCGACGAGATCGCGGACTTGGCATCTCGAATCTGTGGCACGCCTATCGCGGTCGTGAACCTGATCGCCGAGGGTCGCCAGTTCTTCAAGGCCGAGGTCGGCCTTGGGGTGCGCGAGACGCCGCTCGACAGCTCGTTCTGCGCGAAGGCCATCCTCGAAGAGGACTTCCTACTTGTCCCTGACGCAACCAAGGATCACCGTTTCGATTGCAATCCCCTCGTCACTGGCGAGCCCGGACTGCGCTTTTATGCCGGGGCCTTGCTGAAGACCGAGCAAGGGCACGCGATCGGTACGGTTTGCGTCCTCGATTACAAGCCCCACGACCTTACCGACCTGCAGCAGGATACACTGAGGGTGCTGGCCCGCCAGGTGATGCGGCAGTTGGAGTTGAGGAAGGTTTTGAGGGATCACGACGAGGCCCAGCGCCAGCAGGCCGTGCTGAATGCCGAGATCGCGCATCGCATGAAGAACACCCTCGCGATGGTTCAGGCCATCGCGACGCAAACGTTGAAGAGCGTGACCGAGCGCGACGCCGTCGCTGCCTTCAGCCAGCGGATCGCGGCCATGGGAATGGCACACGACCAATTGCTTCAACAGGACTGGGAGGCAGCTTCCCTACTTAGCGTCGTCAGGCCGATGCTCGCACTCCATAGCGACGACGGCCGGATCGTGGCATCAGGCCCCGACATCGAGCTCGGGCCGAAGGCGACGGTTTCCATCTCGCTGATGCTCCACGAACTGGCGACAAACGCCACCAAGCACGGCTCACTATCTCTGCCGACTGGCAAGGTCGACCTGTCGTGGCTGATCGACGAAAGGGGCGACGAGCCGATGCTCAGGGTTCGTTGGGAGGAATCTGGCGGTCCGCTGGTCTCGGAGCCGACCCGGCGCAGTTTTGGATCGCGCCTGATCAAGATGGGCTTGCTGGGCAAGGGCGGCGTCCAGAAGCAGTGGCTGCCCACGGGGCTAATCGCAGAATTCGAGGCGAGCCTGGCCGACGTCCAACGGCCGTGATTCGATAAAATTCAATCCGACACTGAACCATTCCATTCCACTCGAATTGGAACACCGCGGGTTAGAGGCGTTTTGAGAGTTCGAGAGCATGACCGTCGTTTTGGTGGTCGAGGATGAGCCGCTTATCCGCATGGACCTGGCATCCATGATTGAGGATGCAGGCATGGACGTGATCGAGGCTTGCCATGCGGACGACGCGATCGCGATTCTCGAAGTCCGCAAGGACATCACCATCATCTTCACCGACATCGAGATGCCCGGATCCATGGATGGATTGAAGCTGGCATTCGCCGTGCGCGACCGTTGGCCGCCGGTATCGATCATCATCGCCAGTGGCCGCATCCGGCCGGAGCCGCATGAGATGCCTCCCGAGGTCCAGTTCCTTCGAAAGCCCCATAACGAGTTGGTCGTGATGGAAGCCATAAGAAAGGCGGCGTGAGAACGATGCCCGAAAGCTCGATCCTCCGCCGCTGGGCATCCCGCATCCGGACCGACGACCGTGCGGCTTACACCGACTACGTCCGCCGCACCGGCGTATCGGACTATGGCGCCACCATCGGTAACCTGGGATTCCAGATGCTGCTGCGGGATCTCGGCGACGGCACGACCGAGGTCGTCACGCTGTCCTGGTGGACGTCGATCGAAGCGATCAAGGCGTTCGCCGGCGAGGACCATGAGCGGGCGCGGTATTACCCCGGGGACGACAGGTACCTGTTGGAGAAGCCGGAGGGCGTTGAGCATTCCGATGTTGTGATCGACGGGATGTAGGGGCGCGGCATATGACCTCGGGTGCATTCATTTCGGTCCTGGACGATTGGTGCCTGTCCTATCCGGGCCTGTGGCTTTACGATCCAGGACGCCGGCATGTTCCTGCCGGACTACACTCGCTCATCTCCTTGATCCGCGAGATGGACGGAATGCCACCGGCAGTTGCAAAAGGAACTGGCATGCAGAATCCGCACGGTGTCTGATGCGAGCAGCGCGCCACAAGCCGACATTCGGACATTGCCAAAAGGCGGACGTAGGCTACCTGATGCAATGGTCGCGTTAACTGATCACAAGACGACAGCTCCAAGAGGCGGGCTCGCCGTTAGCAAATCAGGTGCGCGCGAATGCCATTCGCGATTTTCTCGGCCAGCATGATTGTGGGGACGTTGAGGTTCGCGCGGGGGATCGTCGGCATGATCGAGGCATCGACCACGCGCAAACCCTTAACGCCATGCACCGAGCCATCGCGAGGATCGGTCACAGCCTCGCTGTCATGGCGCGCGCCCATGCGGCAGGTGCCGCTGGGGTGCCATTGGCCGAAGGCCTTTTCGACGAGATAGCCTTCGAGCGCCTCACCGTCGCCGACGAGCGCCTCCAGCGAGCGACCGCCGCCGATCATCCTTCGGGAGAAAGGCTCTCGCAAGAAGGGCAGAGCGTCGAGCAACAGGCCGGCTCCGGCCGTCATCGCGTAGTTGCGGGCATTTCTGTGGCCGAGCCGCTTGGCCCAACCGCCATAGCTCGACGGCACCGGCGCGGTGAGTTGCCTGGCCAGCCGCTCTATCCCGGCGAGGTGCGCCATCAATCGCACCGCACCGGCGAGGCGGGCGCGGTCTGAGGCCTCGGCGAGGAAATCGAAATTCGCAACGGGCATAATCGCTTCGCCGCTTCGTTCCAGCATGACGCGCCCACGCGAAGCTGGCTTGTTGATCCAAGCAATGAAGGTCGCAATGCGCTCGCCGAGCGGGTGCCAGGCGGACTTGGCGGCGGCCATCATGAACATGTCGGAAGCCTGCTCCCCCACGCCTGACGAGTAGCGCAATCCGAGATGGATATGGCGGCGTGTCGTGTTCTTCAGCCGCGCCGCCGGGTTCAGCATGGCGGAGACGGAAATACCCGGATGCTCCTGCAGATTGCGCCCGACACCGGGCAGGTGGTGGCGCGGCTCGATGCCGAGCGCTCTCAGTTCGGCCGCATCGCCGATACCCTCGCGCAGCAGCAATGCCGGTGATTGTAGGGCGCCGGCGCTGAGGATTACCTGCCGCACGGCGATCTCCTGCACTTCCGTGCCTCGCTGCACGCGCAGCCCGGAGACCTTGTTCGCGTCCCAGAGCAAGCCCTGGACCTCGGCCTCGGTGATGAGTGTTAGATTGGAGCGGCGGCGCACCTCGGCCGTGAGATAGCCGCGGGCCGAAGACACGCGGTGCTGGCCGTCATTTGAGAGCGTCATCGGAAAGACGCCGTCGCCGAATTCGCCGTTCTGGTCGCTAAGGCGCGGATAGCCGAGGGCCAGAATCGCTTCCTCGGTCGCGGTTGAAAAGCCGGGCCACAGCGTGCGCGGAATCCGGTGGATCGGAATCGGGCCGTCTTGCCCGTGCAGCGGACCCGCATAGTCGAGATCGCGTTCGAGCTTGCGGAAATAGGGAAGGACATCGTCCCAGCCCCACCCGGCAGCACCGAGCCTGGCCCATTCATCATAATCGTCGGGCGTGCCGCGATTGGCGACCTGGCCGTTGATGCTCGACCCGCCTCCCATGATGCGGGCCTGTTCGTAGAGGCGCGGCGGGGGCTGGGGTTCCGGCGCGTTGTGGCTCAGCGGGCGCGTGCGGGCCATCAATGCCGGCCAGTGGTTGCGTGGATCGAAGGCGGCGAGACCCGGATACATGTCGAGGATCGCGGCCGGTTCCTTGCCAGGTTCCACGTCCCGGCCGGCCTCGACGAGCAGGACCTTCGTCGCCGCATCTTCGGAGAGGCGGCTTGCCAAGACGCATCCTGCACTGCCGGCACCGACGATGGCGAAATCGAAGTTCATCACGCCGCTGTCCCGACGATTTGCTCCAGAAACGCGGCCAGGCCAGCCTCGGCGACCTCCACGTCCTGCGCTGTCGAGCCTGAGCTGACGCCGATCGCGCCAACCACTTCACCACACTCCGGCAAGGCGAGCGGCAATCCGCCGGCGAGAATGGTCACCCGGCCGTGATGCTGGGTGTTGACGCCGAAACCCGGCGAACCCGGCTGCGCCGCCTCCCACATCGCGGAGGTCGGGCGACGGGCTCCCGCTGCGGTGAAGGCCTTGTTGATCGCGATCTCGATCGCCATGAACTTGGCGCCGTCCATACGCCGGAAGGCGACGAGATGGCCGGCGCCATCCACCACCGCGATATTCTGGGGAACGCCGATCGCCTCGGCTTTGGCGGCCGCCGCCTCGATCAGGATATGCGCCTCGGCGGCGCCGATATGTCGGGTCAGGTGCATCTCAGCCGATCCAGAAGCCGCCATTGACGTCGAGGGTCGCGCCCGTGAGGTAGGAGGCATCGTCCGAGACGAGGAACGCGACGGCGCGGCCGATCTCGGCGGGATCGGCCAGCCGGCCCATTGGGATCGCCTGCGTCACCTTCTCGCGCATCTCCGGCTTCATATGCGTGCGGATGAGGTCGGTATCGACGACGCCAGGCGCGATCGCGTTCACGGTGACCCCGGTCTTCGCCACCTGGCGGGCGAGCGTGCGCGCGAAGCCGAGCATGCCCGCCTTGGTGGTCGCGTAGTGGATGCCGCCATTCATCGCACCCTGATGGGCGACGATCGACGACATGCAGACGATGCGCCCATGGGCCCGCTCGATCATGCCTGGCAGCACGGCCTTCGAGAACAGGAAGGCGCTCTTCAGGTTCACCGCCATGAAGCGGTCCCACTCCTCTTCCTCGAGATCGAGGATCGGGACAGCGCGGTCTTGTCCGGCATTGTTGACGAGAATATCGATCTGCCCGAAGGCGGCGATGCCTGCTTCGACGACACGGCGGACATCGGCAGCGGAGGATGCATCGCCCGGCGCTGCAAGCGCATGTTCGCCCAGCGCCGCTGCGCGCTGCCGGGCGAGCGCCTCGTCGATGTCGTTCACGATGACAGCGGCACCGCGGGCGGCCAACGCATCTGCGATGGCGCCGCCGATGCCGCGCCCGGCGCCGGTGACGAGGGCGACGCTCCCCGCGAGCGGGCTCGCGGTCGAAGATTCCGGCATGCGGTTCAGCCTTTCACGGAGCCCTTGGTCAGGCCGGAGACGATCAGGCGGCCTAGCAGGGCGAAGACGACGAGGATGGGAATGATGGCGAGGGTGGCGGCAGCCGTGAGGGGCCCCCATTCGCGACCGAAAAAGCCGATGAAGCCGTAGATCAATGGCTGGATCGGCCTGAGCCAGGGCGCATCGACCATCACGGAACCAGCAATGAATTCGTTCCAGGATCCGACGAAGGCGAGCGTGCCCGCCGCTCCCAAAGCCGGCCGGGCCAGCGGTAGCATGACATGGCGCAGGATGCCGAAGCGGCTGGCGCCGTCGATCACGGCAGCTTCGTCGAGCTCGCGCGGGATGCCCTCGATCGTGCCTTTCACCACCCAGATCGCCATCGGCAACTGATGGGCGGCGTAAATCAGAGGCAGGGCGAAGGGTGTATTCACCAGTCCGAGCCGGACGAAATAGACATAGTTGGGGATCAGCAGGGCCGCGGCGCCGAGCGAGAGCGGGATGCTCGCGACGATCAGCAGGAACAGGCTCTGCCGGAACGGGAATTCGAAGCGGTCGAAGGCATAGGCGGCCGGCAGCGCAAGCGTGAGCGCCAGCACCACCGCCGCGCCTGAATAGGCCAGGCTGATCGTGAAACTCTGGACGAAGCCGGCGGCGAAGACGCGTTCGTAATGCGCGTTCGTCGGCGTGAAGCCGGCGAATTGCGGCGGCGTCGCGAAGATGACGGCCTCCGGCTTGATCGAGGTCAGGACGCCCCAGATCAATGGCAGCAGATTAACCAGCATCAGCGCTGCAACTGGCAGTAGCACCAGCAGCGCCCAGAGCCGGTCCATTGGCAGCCGGCCCCGTGCGGTGACCTCTCGTCTTACTGCCGCGGGAATGGCGAGAGCACTCATCACGCCTTCCACTTGGTGAAGCGGACATAGGCGATGACCAGCCCGATATTGCCGGCGAACATCAGCAGCGCGAGCGCGGTGGCACCGCCCAGGTCGAAATTGACGAAAGCGCGTTCATAGACCTCGATCGCCAGCACGCGCGTTGCGTCGCCGGGCCCGCCGCCAGTGGTGACAAGGGGCGTTTCAACCGTGTTGATATTGGAGAGCGTCAGGACGATCGCAACGAGGAGCAGCGGCGTCTTCAGCAAGGGCAACGTGATACGGCGAAAGATCTGCCAGCCGTTGGCGCCATCGATACGCGCGGCCTCGGTATAGTCGTCGGGAATACCCTTAAGGCCAGCCAGCAGGATGATGACGGCGTAGCCGATGCGCTTCCAGACCGAGATCGCGACGAGCAGCGCCATGGCGCCGGTCGGTGTGGTCAGAGGTTGGAATTCGGTGACGCCGACGGCCTTCAGAGCCCAGGCAGCAAGCCCGATATCGTTCAGGAAGACCCAGCGGAAGAGCAGCGCAGCGACGACGGTCGAGATGATCCAGGGGACGATCACGATCATCTGCGCGACGAAGGCGAAGCGCGGCGCGAGCCGGTTGATCCAGACCGAGAGCGCTAGCGCGATCACGATCGTGACGACGACCGACGCGCCGGTATGGACGAAGGTGCGGCCGAGCGTCGCCAGCAGCTCCGGCTCGTCGAAGAGCTTCGCGTAGTTGTCGAAGCCGTTGAAACCTGTCGGCGCGCCGTACTGGATGCGCTGCAGGCTGAACCAGCCGCCATAGAAGACCGGCGCGAACAACACGAGGCCGAGCAGCGCGAAGGCCGGTGCGATATAGCCATAGCTGTTGAGGGAACTGCGCATTTCGCCCCGGTCGGTTGATACGGGCCTGCGGGAGCGGCGGCCTGCGCCGCCCCCCGGCGGTGAGCTAGCGGCCGTTGCGGCGATTGAAGTCGCGCTCGGCGCGCTCCAGCGCTGCCTGCGGCGTCGCGCCGTTGGTCACGACTTCCTGCGCCGCCTTGTTCAATGCCTGGCGATAGCCGCCGACACCGAATTCGATCGGCGCCAGCCATCCCGCACTCGCGGAGCCCATTCCGGCGATGGCGAGGTATTCGTTGGCCGGATCGGCGAAGAAGCTCGCGAGCGCCTTTGGCGTCGAGGCGAGCGCCGGGGTCTGGCCGCCCTTCTCGACCCAGAGCTTGTCCGCCTGAGGTCCGTTCATGAAATCCATGAACTTGCCGGCCAGATCGAGATTCTTGCCCTTCGACCAGGCGCCGACCGCCCAGCCGGCCATGACGGCGGGCGAGTGGGGCTTGCCGTCGACGCCGGGGACGAGCATGAAACCGATCTTGTCGGCACCCATGCGGGCCTGAAGCGTCGAGAAGCGGACGCTCGCGCCGGTGATCATCGCGGCTCGACCGGCGCTGAACTGTTCATAGACGTCGTCGCTGGTCCAGGTCGTCGCCTGCTTCGACGAGGCCCCCTGCTTCGTCACCAGGTCGGTCTGGATCGTCAGCCCCTCGATGCCGGCGGGCGTCGCGAAACGGGCGCGCCCCTTCTCGTCGAAGAGCGTACCCTGCTTGGCCAGCAGGTAGGAGGTGACGATCTGTGGATCGGGCTGGCTCTCGCTCCAGCCCTGGCCGAAGCCGTAGCGTGTAACCGCGCCGCTGGAATCCTTGACGGTCAGCTTCTTGGCCGCCTCAGTGAAGGCCGGCCATGTCGTCAGGGCGGCAGCGTCGATGCCGGCTTCCTTGAACAGGTCGCGACGATAGAACAGGCCGATATAATTGCGCGAGGTGAAGAGACAGTACTGCTTGCCGCCGACATTGCAGAGGTCCCAATAGGGTCCGGCATTGTCCTTGAGCTGATCGGGCGACCATTTGTCGACGAAGACGGGCTTGAGATCGGCGAGCGCGCCGGACTTGATCGCCTCGCCGAGCAGATCGGTGATCACCCAGACGATGTCCGGCGCAGTGCCCTGCTGAGCTGCGGCCATGAATTTCGGTGTCATCTGGTCCCAGACCTGCGTCTCGACCACCACTTTGGCGCCGGGATTGGCCGCCTCGAACGCCGCGATGATCTCGGCCAGAGCCTTTTCGCGCGGTGCATTGCCGGTCGGGTTCAGGAAGGTCCACATCCTTATCGTCTGCGCCTGTGCGCCCGCGATCCCTGCGGTCAGCGAAGCCAGCGCAAGGCCCGCGAGCAGCGTCATGCGCCTCGTCCAACGGCGTCCCATGGTCGTTCTCCCCTGTTGGTTCTTATGCTTTGTCAGCTTCCGCGACCGCTTCACCCTGGGCGGCGATGTCGCGCAGCGCCCCGTCCAGCGAGCGGCCGAGATGGAGCCTGATCGCAGTCGTGAGCGCCGTGGCGTCGCGCCCGATCAGGGCATTGATGATGACGGTGTGCTCGGCGCTCTCGCTGGCGAGCCGGGCCCGCCAGCCATCGAGGCCGCGCTGCACCCAAGCGCCGAGAAGCTGCATCTGGATGCCGTGATAGATCGTGGCGAGCAGGCGATTGCCGGAGGCCTCGACGAGCGTCTGGTGGAACAGGGCGTTGAGCTCGATATGCCGGCGATGCGTCAGGTCGCCCCGCGCATCGAGGGCGCGCTGGATTTCCTCCAGGCGGCGCAGGAACGGACCGCCCTCGCCGCGCATCACCGCCGCGATCGCGAGCTCTCCGGCGTTGAGCTCCAGACCGAGCCGGACCTGCCAGAGTTCGGCGACATGCCGCGGCGAAGGCGTGCGGATGCGATAGCCCCGCCTTGGCGTCGCCTCGATGAAGCCCTCGGCCGCGAGCCGTTGCAGGGCCTCTCGCACCGGCGTCAGGCTGACCTCGAAGCGGTCCGCCAGCTCCTGCAGGATCAGCCGGCGACTGGCGGCGAGATCGCCGAACAAGATGGCCTCGATCAGGCGCCGGTAGATGCCGTCCGCGACGGTCTCGCCTGGGCCTTCCGGCGGATCGACGAGAAAGATGCTGCTGTCACTCGGCTGCATGGCGCGCTCCCCTTGGGGCCGGTCCGAGCGCATAGGCTTCGAGCTGGTCGGGTTTCGGCACGGCGCCGTGACCTGGCAGATTCTGCGCCGTGAACACGCCGTCCGCATAAAGCAGCGGCTCTTGCGTCAGCTCATCCCGTAGCGGGTTGAGCAGACGATTCGCCTCATAGCGCGTGAAGCTTCTGGCAGCGCGACAGGCGTGCAAAGCCGCCGAAACGCCGATCGCGGAACCGACACCATGTGGCGCCAATGCGAGCCCGTGCTTCGTGCATAGCGCATCGACGGCCAGCATGCCGGTGATCCCGCCCGCCCGCGTGATATTCGGCTGCACGATGTCGAGCGCGCCAGCCTCAACGAATCGGGTGAACTGGCTGATGTCGAACTCGTTTTCGCCGGCCGCGATCGGCACTGGCGAGGCCTTGCGCACCCTGGCCAGAGCATGGGGGTCGTCGGGGGCGATCGGTTCCTCCAGCCAGGCGATCCCGTGCGGCGCAACCGCCCGCGCAACCTCGATCGCCTCGTCGACACCATAGGCAGCGTTCGCATCGAGCATGATCGGCATGTCGCCGCCCAGCGCCTGCCGGAGCGCGGCCACATGCGCCGCATCGGTCCCCGCGCCACGGCCGACCTTGAGCTTGACGCCGTCGAAGCCCTGCTCGGCGAAAGCTGCCGCCCGCTCGGCGGATTCACCGGGTGTGGGCAGGAAGGGCACCGAGCCGACATAAGCGGTGACCGGGCCCGGCTCGGCTCCGAGCAAACGGCAGAGAGGCTGGCCGGCGCCGCGCGCTTTCAAATCCCAGAGCGCGATGTCGACGCCACTCAACGCTTCCATGGCGGGGCCGCGCGTCTGGCCGAGCGCGAAGAAATAGGTCTTGAGGTCGCGCAGCGCTGTCGCCGGCTCGTCGAAATCGATGCCGACAAGGGCCGGCGCGATCACCGCTTCGATCAACGAGGAGGCCATGCCGGGATGCGGCAAGCCGAAGGCCTCGCCCCAACCGCTCTCGCCGTTCTCGCCGACCGCTTCGATCAGCGTCGAGTACTGGCCGCTGCGTTCGATGCGCTGGAAATGGGCGGCCGGCCGCCGGAGACTCGGCGGTACATGCTCAAGCCCACCATAGATGGCAGCGAACGATGCATGCAGGACGTGGACGCGAAGGCCGGTCAATTTCACGGCAGATTCCCCAATTTTCATATTTTATAAAAATAAGCCCCGCAGGTGTCAATGGCCAATATTGAGTGGCTTTCTGAGCTGACTGCGTTTGGCCACGGAAACAATTTTTGTAAAGTTACGCCCCCCTTTCGCGAGGCTGGCTCAACATCACGACGGCAATTTCGCGCCACTTGCGGACGTTGGGCTGTCGCCGGAAAGCAGACGTTGGCGCGCGGCTGCGGGGGTCTCACGACAGCCGGCGCGACTTGACTGAAGAAAACACGTCCCGCTCAGAAGCGAGCATCGGAAACCTGACCCTGAACCTGCGGGCAGGAAAAGAGTTAGGTAGTCCAAACCTCGGCAACCGAACTCTGAGAGTCCCCGTTGAAGGACACATTGGCACCCAAAACGGCCTTCGGCTTTCTGCCGCTAGATAGCGAAACGGGTAGGCTTATCGCGATCATCGACTGGAGTTCGACACCGATCGGGCCCCCCGATCAATGGCCACAGAGCCTACGCACCGCAACCACGATGCTCCTGCGATCGCCGGTCCCAATCGTCATGTTGTGGGGCGACGATGGGTTCATGCTCTATAACGATGCGTATTCGGAGTTCGCCGGTCAGCGCCATCCACGCCTGCTCGGCAGCAAGGTCCGTGAAGGTTGGCCGGAAGTTGCCGACTTCAATGACAATGTCATGCGCGTGGGGCTCGCCGGCGGTACGCTCTCTTATCAGGACCAGGAGCTGACCCTCTACCGCAACGGCATGGCGGAGCAGGTTTGGATGAACCTCGATTATTCGCCCGTCCTTGACGAAAGCGGCAATCCGGCAGGAGTCATCTGCATTCTCCGCGAGACGACTGAACGCGTGACGAAGGAGCGACGGCTGAATGCGGAGCGCGATCGCCTATGGAACCTATCTCAAGATATGCTCGCTCGCGCCGATTACAGCGGCATGATGACGGCTGTCAGCCCGGCATGGACGAGTGTCCTGGGCTGGAGCGAGGAGGAGCTGCTAACACGGCCCTATGCCAGCTTCATGCATCCTGACGATATGCCCCCCACAATCGAGGCGATCCAGCGTATGGGGCAGTTCGACGAGCCCACTCGCTTCGAAAACCGGATCGCAGCTAAAAACGGCGCTTGGAAGCCGATCGAATGGACGGTGACGCCCGAACCAGGCGGCGCGCAGTTCATTGCGGTGGGACGCGACCTCAGTCTCAACAAGGCTCGCGATGCTGAGCTGCAAAAAGCGCAGGAAGAGCTTCGGCAGGCTCAAAAGATGGACATGATCGGTCAACTCACGGGCGGTGTCGCGCACGACTTCAACAACCTGCTGATGGCGGTCATCGCAAATCTTGACCTGCTCAAGCGTCATGCTGCCTCCGATCCGCGCATGGCGCGTCTCATCGACGGTGCAATCCAGGGCGCTAATCGTGGGGCTTCGTTGACTCAACGTCTGTTGGCATTTGCCCGCCGGCAAGATCTTGCGTTGGTTCCCAGGGACATTTCCGATTTGGTCAGTGGTCTCAGCGACTTGCTGACGAAGTCGGTCGGCCCGCAGATCGAACTGCGATATGATCTGCAAGCTGATCTTGCTCCCGCGCTTGTCGATGCTAACCAAGTCGAACTCGCCCTGCTCAACCTCGTTGTGAACGGGCGCGACGCCTTGCCTGAGGGCGGCACCATCACGATCCGCACGAGCCAACTCGCTGTCGTTGGCGACGAGCAGTTGCCGGATGGGAAGTATCTGGTCTTGACCGTGACCGATAACGGTATCGGCATGAGCGAAGAGACGCTCGCCAAGGCGACTGACCCCTTCTTCTCAACGAAGGAACTTGGAAAAGGCACAGGGCTCGGGCTCTCGATGATCCACGGCCTCGCGATACAGCTGAAAGGAGCGCTGAGGCTTTCGAGCCGCGTCGGAGAGGGCACAACGGCAGAGTTCCTCGTGCCGGCGACCGATATGGGCGCGCCGGCTTCTGCGCCCCTTGAAGATTCCGCACCGAGAACCGTCGGCGCGCGCCGTACCATACTCATCGTAGACGACGACGCGTTGATCGCGATGAGTACGGTCGATCTGATCGAAGACCTCGGCCATGTGGTTATCGAGGCAAATTCAGGGCGTGAGGCGCTGGAGCACATTTACAGCAGCCAGCATATCGACCTCATGATTACCGACTTCGCGATGCCGCAGATGAATGGTGGGCAGCTAGCTACGGCTGCCCGCATTGCGCGTCCCAACCTGCCGATACTTCTCGCGACCGGCTTCGCCGATCTCCCTCCCGGAGCGGAGATTGGATTGCCAAGGTTGTCCAAACCCTACACGCAGCAGCAACTGGAACGAGAGATTGCCAAGCTGCTAGGGTAGGAGAAGGCCGTTCGCCTGAGCGCATTGCGCCATAAGCAGCCGTTGGCTTAGCTCCGCTAACCGGACCTTCAAGGAACGCGCGAGGCGTCCACATACAGGCAGAATGTGAGAGTCGGCCTCCGACACCGTCGAACTCCCGTCTATGAACTCATGGTCGCCAGCGCCAACGGCGCGGCTTGGCCGAAGCCTTTCCTCGGCGGAAGTCCCCGCGGCTGCGCTGCCACTTCGTTCAGCTCGCAAAAGTGATGGTGTTGCAGGAGGATCGCTAGTCGAGAGACAAGGTGTCGGTCGGAGAACTGTCGAGGTCCGTGAACATTTTGACCGTCATCGCATTCCGGACGCGAACAAGCGTCGCTTCAAAGGCCTCGTTCATGGGAGCCACGCCCAAATAGGGCTTGGCATCCTCGAAATTTTGGCGGGCGGCAACGCGCGATACAGACCGGCCAGATTCGACCCGTGCAGCCAAAGCCTCAGGAGACTCACACCCTTCCCGTAAGATGCTTCCCAAGGTGGCCAGCGTCAGAGGGATCGACGGTTCTTCCTCAGTCGCCGTCGCCGCAAAGCGCGCCAGAAGGAGCCGGGCCGGAAGCCCCCCGAGGAAGGCGAGGTCCGGCGCCACCCGCATCGCGAAATGGCGCGCCGTCGGGCAGAAGCCCAGGCCGGTCGTTTTTCCCTCTACGACTGCTTCGATCTTGCAGAGGGGCGCGCCCGACATCCAAACCGGCAAGATCTTCTCAATAAGATCTAGGGCTTGGATGGCGCGGGCCTCATCGGAGGGAAGCTTCTTGTAGGCGTCGCCGAACAACCCTTCGAGACTCTCCGGGCGAACCAGATCCATGAGACGCAAGGGCGCTTTGCGCATCCAGACAAACAACGCCGCGACAGCATCGATCGCAGTTCCCGCCAAGCCACCACTATCGACGAGCTCCAGAAGGCTTTCCAGCATCGTCGGCGAAAGACCTGTCGAGGCGCAGACTAGCCCCAACCAATGGATATCATCGTCAGCGGCGGCAGGGCGAGCAACCACGGCTGCGGCGACCCGTGAGACGATCCAGGCAGTGTCGCCGGCCTGTGTTTTCCGATAAGCTACGAGAGAGCGTTTGAGCATGACCTCGGCGGGATCCGGGCCACCCGTGGCTGTCCTGATAGGGAGACGGCCGAGCAAGTAGGCCGCCGGCCCGGTAAGCGTGGTGCCGTTGTGTATGTCGTCGAGGGCCGCCTCTAGCGGATCCTCAATGATCAGGCACTGGTCCGACTGTTCAAAGATGGCCCGAAGGTCCATCCAGTCCTTGCTGATCAGCGATTTGGCTTGATCGAAGCCGATGACGTGGCTGGGGACCAGCAGGACAAAACCTTGGGAGCCTTCACCGGCCCTGCCGGCCCGCCCGGCCGCGTTCAGCAGCTCGTGCGCCTCCAGCTGCTTGAGCTTGTCCGCGTTGGGGTCAAAGCGGCTGTCTCCACAGATGATGACGACTTCGCTGGGCAGGTTCATACCCTGCGCTAGGGTCGAGGTGGCGAACAGCGCGTGGAGGCCGTCCCTGCGTTTGAACAGACTTTCATGAAGTTCTCGCTCCTCGCGCAGCAGAAGCGCGTGGTGGCTCGCGGCCCCAGTTCTGACGATGCCTGCGTCGTCGACAGGGAGGTAGCAGTATTCGGCTCCGCCCAGCTCTTCGACCACCAACGTCCGCCAGGCTGCTTCCTCCTGGGTGAGGACGACCTCCTGTGGTGGCAGATGGCCGGCGAACTCCCGCACGCATTTGGCGCAGGCGATCGTGTTCTGCACAAAAACCAAGGTCTTCATGCCCGCGCCGACTGAGCCGGCCGCGATTGCTGTGCTCACCTCGTTGCCATTTGGCGTGAGGTACCAGCGGCGCCCCTTGCTGGTGTTCAACAGTGTAGGGGTGTCGAGAAGCGCCCGCAGGGCGTAGTCGTCGGTGTCAATGGAGTTCCACGTCTGCCGCAGGCCGAAGAGACCGAAGGGCGCCGCCCAAAGCTCGCGTTTCACGCCGACAGGAACGGCCTCCTGGGTGGGCTCGGCCCTCCTCGCCGCCGCAAGTTTGGTTTCGAGTTCGCCAATCCGGGCCATGTCGTAAACCACGCAGCCTCGCGCTTGGCGGGTCGGCTTCCAGGCAAGATCGAGCGCGAGACAATTGCGGCCGGTCAGGGTCTTGAGCCACCCCGCAAGCTCGGCAGTGTTCTTCATCATGGCTGAGAGCAGCAGGAGGTCCGCGTCGGGTGCCGCCTGTGTCAGGTTCAGCAAACACAGCATGCTGTCTAAGCCCCGACGGCTCCGATCATCGGGTCGGGCGTGAATGAGGTGGCATTCATCGAACACGACAAGACCCATCCCTGAAAATGCCTCGGGCTGCATCGACAGCAACATGAGACAGCGTTCAGGGGTCGTTACGATAATCTCGGGAAGCTCGACCACCAGGCTAAGGGCGACCTCTTCGTCAACGTCTCCCAAGACGGAAGCGTCCCGGAAAGTCTTCTGCAGAGCCTTGGTAGTCTGGCCGACGAGGGCGTGTGTTGGCGCGAGGAACACGACCTGCTTCCCTTGCAGCAGGGCTGTGGCGATCTTCAGTTCGGCGAGCGTGGATTTACCGGCGCCAGTCGGGAAACTGATTGCGGCAGACTGCCCCGGATTGAGCAGCCCCTGGTCGATAGCGGCGCGATGATTTCGCCAAAGAAAGGGGCGCGATCGCACCATCCGCCGCAGGATGTCGCGCCATCCATTTAGATCGACACCGCTCGGCGCAGGCAGGTGAGCGAGGGCCGCGTCACCCATGTCCCGTTCCGCGGCGAGGAGGAGATTGGCGAGGTGCAGCGGACCCGAGAAGACGCTGTAGGCGGCGCGGCCATCGCCGAACGGATCGGCCAGCTCGTCGACGCAGAGCGTTTTGACCCGCAGGAACAGCTCCCGCGCGGCACCAGCGTCGTGCGCCGCGGTGTTGCGCAGCTGGCGCGCCAAAGCGCGGACGCCGCGCAACAGAAGATCCAGCAGCACCTCCAGCGCCTGATCTTCCGGCGCCGCAGTGCTCCGTGCAGGCATCGGATCGGAGATGACTTCGCCCAGATTGCCTTCCGCGAGTTTCTTGATGGCGGCCAGCAGCGCTCGTTCCGTGGGATTGCCCTCTTCGGGGTCGGACACGATCCGCTTGGCCGCCTCGGCGGCGTCGGGATAGGCCTTGGCAACGAGAAAGAGCAGAGCCGCGCTGATCTCCGAAGTGATGCTGGTGGCGCTGATCCGGCTCGCGGGCTGGGCCCCGATGCGAGCGAGCCGCCGCGCCTGGTGGGCTGAGGCCGCGACGAAAGCCGCTGCGGCTCGGTTGTCGCGATCCGGCATCAGCGCGACGTAGATTTCGTGCGTCGCGGCCAATCGGGTCAGCATCGCCAAGGTCTGGGCAACCTCGGTACCCTCCGGCTCGGGCGTTCCGGTGCGCAAGCGAATCCGGGCTGCCACCACCGTCGCAAACGCGTCGGTCAGGACCTGCGGCAAGGCGGCGAGATCAAGGCCTTCCAACGCCGGCGCGCGTTGGATGAGGGCAATCGTCTCCGGATCAAACATAATCCGGAAGTCCCTTGATCTTGGTGATCACCAGATCAGCGAAAGTCTGCATCCAAGGTCTCAGATCCTCGACCAGCAGGGTCTCGGCGAGGCGCCGGCTGGTGGCGCCGGGGGCCTTGCTGTCGAAGCCCTTGAAGAGCGCAAGGCGAGGCTCGGGGGTCGCATGGGATTTATCCACCGTGATGGCGACCCGATACCGCCGCGCTTCCTTCCAGGCGATCTCCTCGACGGCCGCCTCGACGTCGAGATCGGGGAAGGTCCTTAACTGGGTTTGGAGAAGAGCGCTGACCTCTTGACCCAGCTCATTGCTGCGCTCTCCTTGCTCTAGCTTCGTGATGCCGGGCCAGACATCGGCGCGAATGGTAGCGCGTGGGTTCTCGGTGGCCTTGTCCTCAAAGACGATGACCCCGGTGACGGCCCCTGCGTCGCTCAGCTCCAGCTTCAGGCCGTCGAAGCCCTTGTGAGCCTTGATGAGGTGCGGCGCCCGGATGGCGGTGCCTCCGTCATCGTGAGCGGCGATCCAGGAAATCGCTTGAAAGACCCACCCATCGCGGTGCCAAGGCTCTTCTTTAGCCGCCAGAGAGAGTAGGCCGATGGCGTCTTTCTTGGCCGCCTCCCTGACCTTGGCGGGCGTGACCGTCTCCCCGAGCAGGATCTTGCTGACATGGCTGAACTGTCCGACCGCAATGCGGGCGACCTGTTCCGCCAGCACGTCTTCATCGATCACCACCCAATCCGACCCCTCGCAAAGGGTCGAGGTCGTCACTTTTTGAAGCGCCAGCGTCACGCGTGAACCGTCGTCGAACTGCAGTCCTCAGCAGCCCCATGCCGCTCAGTATAGGCGCTGCTTGTACAGCAGCGCTCAGTCCAAGGATACAACCGTCGGTAGAAGATCCATCGATGGACGACACCCAAGCCTTTACGGTTGGATCGCCTCTGGATCGAGATGTAACTGCCGACGAGCGGACGTTCCCAATGGCTGCAATGGGCCAGAAGTAGAATACGCGACTGCAGATGTGCCGGGCAACCGATGTCCCAAAAATGTTCATCGAATGTCCCCGCTGCGATTGGCGGCAAGACAATCTGCTGTCTCGCCGCCAAACTGCGGTCCTTGCATTAACGCGCGGCACAATGGTCTCACCCGATCCATCGTGACAAACCGAACTGGTGATTTTTCAGTCCGGGAAATCGCCTAAACGATTCCTATCGCTGCATTATTTACGGTTTTTCCTTGCCGCTTGTGACAATCCATTTGGGGTTTCACAATAAGTGAAGAGTGAGGCATAGTGTTGCCGCAATAGCTCGCCTAAATCATTGAAATCATTCGGCTGGGATTTCTGGATTCCGACTCAAAATTCCGCAATCAGAGGGATAGTTGTTCCGCGAATTTCGGACTTCGCTAGCGCCAAAATGCAAAAAACCCGGCCGTTGCGGGCCGGGTTGATATCCTAGCGATCGTGGGATCGATCTAGACGTTCGGTGGGATCGTCGATCGCAGGTAAAATGACGTACCAACCTGATCTGACCGCAAAGCTGGCTCAACGCCTCGCGTTGCCAGCTCCTGCTTCAAGATTGGCATATGCTTTCCCCGGCTCCGGGCGATTTCGTGGAGCGAAGCATATTGAGCTTTGAACCCTTCGACGGATTGCCGAGGAACGGCAATATAGGGGCATCGATTGATTGGGCTGATAAGGCTCTCGCTCGCGAGCAGCTGGTGCTTAACGAGCGAGCTGAGAACCCGGTCGGTGGTGCCGAGGATGCCTGCGGCTTGTCGGATTGTAAGATTGTCACCGTGTTCACCGCGCGTAAGCCGTTTGATCTCGACCACATCGACCAAGATGGATTGGTAGCCTATCTTGGTGGTCAGCTGACCGACCCACCCCAACTGGTGATCCAGGATCAGTTTTACAATCTCCATGGCTGAGCAGCAGGCACGCTTCGCTGCCGCAGCAATGGCCATCCGGGGCCACTCGGGTACTTCGACCCGTACAGTGTTGGCAAACAAGCGCCTTATGAATTCGTCTAGCTCACGGCGATCGTAGCGCTGATCGCCGAGTTCGAGGCGGTCATGCCCTTCCACGGGCTGGATGAAGCCATGTTCCGCTAGGAGCTTGGTGTGCACGCGTCCGGCATTGATGTAGGTCTCGGCCTGCTTCAGCGTGATTACGTTCTGGAGCAGCTCGATGATCGGCTCGCCTGCTGACAAGGGGAAGGTCACCACGTTGTCGCTGAGGTGGTCGCTATCGGGCGGCAACACGCCTGACGCGCGGAGCACCCTCCTGAGGCGCTTGTGATGGACTCCACTTGCGCGGGTCGCAGTGAAAACCGAGTGCACCCGTCGCTCCTGAACAATTTGCCTGCCGAAGAGCCTGTCGTCCGGACTGACAGGCGCAGTGTCAGCGACAAAGTCGATGACGATGGCTTGCACCGGCCCGTAGTTCGGATCGCCCTTCATCGAATAGAGCCATTTGAACAATTGCCCGAACCAAGCCTGAGGGCCGGCGGCACCTTGCTTGGCGCAACTGCTGGTCGACCAGAGGTCATGCAAGAACGCTCGAATATGGGCAGGGCCGCCGGCGGCAATGGCGTACCCGCGGCTGCCGGTATGTCGCCAGTCCTCTTCGCTCAGATCGCGGATGGGCGCATCGCGCCCGTTATGGTCTACGGCACCGATCACTTCGCAGGTTTTCCAGGCGACGTAGAATGGCAGGCTGTCGAGCCAGCGGGGGCCGGAACCGCCCTTCATGCGCGCTTCAAGATATTGCTCCAACTCCGTTGGATCGCTCGGCTTTGCCTCTTGAGCGAGTGTCGGAATATCGACGACAAGCGGTGCTATTCTCCGGGCAAAATCATGAGTGGCCTGATCATTGCTGACATTGCCCAGCTCCACCAGCCGAACATGATGCTTCAGGCAAACACGGTAATGTTGAAATAGCCAGTCGCTGCGGCCGCTCGCCTGCCATGGGGTGACGCCACCAGCCAAATCTTCTGCCAGGCATCGAGGGCAGGCCATGGCCCGCGCCCGCCGAAGAGAAGATCTGGCGAATGTCTGCCCGCGATAGAGATAATGATCTTGCTCGCGGACGATGGCCTGCTCGAAGAGCTGCTCGACCGGAGCGCCGGAGATAGCGGCGAGCCGGGTCAACGCTGCCTGATCTCCGTCAACGATGTGCTGGTGCTGAAATCCCATATCGAGGGAGAACACGTTGAGGCTCTGGGCGCGGTGCAGGAGTGCCAGCCGCGACAGGAAGCTCGCGGGAGACTCACCGCCCCGCAGCTCCAGCGAAGGATATAGGCCGCTCATGAGCGACCTCCCTTCCTGCGACCGCGACCGCCACGGCGCGGCGGGTCAATCGGCAGGACGGGCTCTATCGGTGGCTCATCGACCAGGACCAGTGAGCAATCGAGATCGGCCCAGTTAGGCGCAACGAAGGGGTTCATCAGCGCGCCGCAGCCGGTTCGGTCTGCGAAGGCCGTAGCGAAGTGCTCGATCGAAAGTGCCTTCTCGTCCAGCAAGGCCAGCTCGATGGCCTCGTGGACCAGCTCGATCGCAATCCCAAAGCGATGCAAAGCGCCGTGAATCAGCCGAGGCGCGATGTGCTCGGCCATGTTTTCGTCAACTGCGAGGCTAGCCACCTCCGCAAGCCCGCAGACAATGCCTTCGACCATCTCATTGTCATCAGGCAGTCTCAGTAGCGGTACGGAGACAAACTGCCCGCGGCGGCGAAGCTCGTCGATTTTGCGCATCTCGGGGATCAAGCTCGGCAAGCCCGAAATAATCAGGCCGACTGGCCAAGACGAGACCATCAGCGTTTTGAAGGTCTTCCTGATATTGTCCATTTGAACGACGTTGGCGTTGTCGGTGAGATTGTGCGTCTCGTCGAAATGGATGATCAACACGCCCGCGACGGGCAAAAGCTCGTGGATACGGGCCCAGATAATGTGATCAGCCATCTCGCGCGCCAGAGGATAGCCAAGCGCTCTGAGCACCTCCCGGCCCAAGGTTTTGAGCGTGCATGGTGCCGGCACGATCACCCTGAGCAAGGGAGAGCGATGCTCTCCCCGACGTTGGAGAATAGGGTGAGTTCGAAAGAGTCGCTCGAGAGATGCGGTCTTTCCGGTTCCTGCTTCCCCGCTGACGAACAGGCACCGCGCCTCATGCCGCGCGTCCGACGCTGGCTCGCCAGGCTGTCGCACGCTCAAGACGGAGCGGACAACCGTATCGACCTTACGCCTGAGCTCGGGATCCCATTCTGTCTCGATATGCTTGTTCTTTAGCTTTTCCCGTGCCGCCAAAACGACTTTTTGCTGGTCCGAAAGCGAAACGCGAAATATCTCAATAAGATCAGAGTTATAGGTCATGCAAATATCAATCCGTAATCTTGAATGAACGGGCTTTGGCTTTGGGGGCCACCGTTGACGGCACAGCGCCATCACCGGTCCCTGTCGGAATCGACGTCTTGAGCAGATTGCCGGCGAGCGGCGCGGCGCCGTCAGCCAGCCGGGCCGGTCGGCCAAACCCGTACCCGAGCTCCTTTTGTGCGTAGTCCAATTCTTCGGTGCTGGGTCGAGTGGAGAGGATGCTCACGCGGGCTGCGGCCGTCCTGCCAAGCTCCCAGGCGCCCTTGACCGCTTTGGCGACGATGTCATCGGCAACCGCCGCCTCTGCCTTGAATCGGCGTCGGAGGTCAGCCTCCGCGTCGCACCAAACCCTAAACGGGACGTCGTCGAAACCTGGCCGCACATTTGGGACCGCGAGCCACCCACCATCATCGAGGCGGACGGAGACATGACCGAGGTCCATATGGCTCATGCGGACTTCGAGGGTGACGTCACCCCGCCGGCGCCGAAATTCCTGCAGCTCACGGCTATTGAAGAAGAGGCCGAACAAGCCGACGCCCTTCGGCGTCAAGCAGCAATCGCGCTGCACACCGAATACGGCGCGACGACGGTGACGGTCAGGCGCCGGGATGATCCCGTAGGCCTTGACCAGCCGTTTCCAGCAGTTCGCGGGTGTCTCCCCCTTTAAACCGGCATGGGCGGTGTTGTGGTAGATGTCGAGCACCCAGCGTGTGATGACGTCGCAAAGCTCCGGCAAGGTCAGGCTGATCCGTGCAACCGGGTCGTAGTCGCCCTTCGCCGCAACCGACTCGAATGTCCGCCCGGTGAACGGACAAAGCGCCTGCACGCCTGCTGTTCGGAAGAATCGCTCGATTCGGCCTCGAAGCGCAGGGATTCCGGCTGGCGGAGCTTCCGCGTCGGCTTCGAGATCAATGATTGCGCGACGAAACCGCAGTGACAGGAACGCGGCTCCTTGATCATGAACAATGCGCTCGGGCGAACCGTAGAAGTCGTCTCGGGACAGCGCACCTGAGGCCAAGGCGAACGGCGCCTTCGGCGTTACCACCATCTCGAGCGTGTCCATCGCAAGATCGGCCGTCGGTGTGAGGCCGAGCTTGAATCCAAGGCATACTCGCGAAGCGCTATCCAGGGCGGCGCAGAGCCAAGGACGCGCCGTTGCGATCTCAGACTTCAGCTTGTCTGAAAGCTTATCGAGAATGCCGAGGTCGACGCAGAGGGTCTGGAGGTTGACGCGCCATTCGTCGATCTCAACGCGCTGAAGTGGTCGCTCCACGTCGACGCCGTTCTGCACCATCGCGAAGCGCTTTTTTGCAGCATCGAGACCATGTCTGCAGGCATAAGTATCGAATTCCGGAAAGGAATTGATCTCCGCCACGAGTCGCTCATAGCTTGGGACTCGAAGCGGCTTCTCACCCGCAGCTAGACGCTTTGGATTCTCCTCGTCGACGATGTGCGCCTTCATCAGGCGATAGATGTCGCGCTTGGTCGGGCGGCTCTCCGACATGTACATCACGGAGAATCGATGCAGGATCTGCCGCTCTGGCAGACCGAGCCGCTCTGTTACCCGGTTGCCTGATCTGAAACGGCGATTTCGGAGCGCAATAGCTCGCCCGCCGCCCTCCAGATGCCATTTCCGCCACTTCCGTAGCGTACGTGGGCTTGGTTCTTTACGTCGGCCGGGAACTTGATCACCGGCCTTCGGCCTGATGACCTCGCCTTCCGCATTACGCTTTGCCGTACGCTTCAACTCCTCATCATGAAGGCGCTGCGCGATGACAGGCCCGATCCGCTTGAGAGATGCGTCCGAAAGAGACGCGTTTTTGGCGATGATTTCCTTTTCCAGCTCTTCGCAAAACCTCGTTCTCCAAAGCACCTCTTCCTGCTGTTCTTCTGGAATCCAACTGACGAGACCATCAACCGAATTCGATCCGGCATATGCTTTGCCCTCGGCAAATGCGCTCCGTTCAAAGCGAAAATCGGGTCTTGACGAAGCCAGCAAGAGATCCCGGTCGGTGAATGTCTCGACCACATCGGGATCGTCGACGCGCTCGAGGATATATCCGTGAGGCAGGCGGCGGCGGCGCTTGTAAGCGATGTTGTTGATGACCAGGCGATCCTGGTACGACAGACTGAAGCGCGGTGTGAATTCAGAGTTCATCACGCCACCTCCTCATTGGTCGAGGAGACCATCAGTTCAATCCTGGCGAGGTATCCGATGCGAGCATTGTCGATGACGCGAACAACGCCCGCGGCGATCAGGCGGATGATCGCCTGGAAGGCCTGACCTTCAAGGCCGCTTGCCTCAACGATCTGCCCGATCGTCGCATACTTATGCTCGGCCAGAAGACGTTTGATGAGTTCGTCGTGCGCCGGGTTCGAGGTGCGAAGCGACCGCTTGAACAAAACCGCGTTATGAACATGGTCTTGCGGGAGGTCGTCGTCGGTGACGAGCTTCACGCCATCGGCGAAGCTGCGCGGCAGCTGCTGCGCGATGAGGCTCAATGTCTGCAGAAAGCGAGTGCGCTTCGCGACCTCCATCGGCTTCACCGCGATCGCGATCTTCTTGCCCGAACGCAGAGTCGCCAGGAAGTCGAAGGTGTGGCGCCTGAGAGTCCCCTCGGCGTCCACCCAGGTCACCGCTGGGGGCTGTTCGCGAAGATCGATGACGTCTGGGTCGGTCGCGCCGGAGTTCAAGTACGAAGGCCGCTGGAAGCGCTGACACGCCGTTCGCCTTACCCGCAACTCGAAACTGATGGAGGTCCCCATGGACTGGAACCGCGTCGAAGGAAACTGGAAGCAGCTGAAGGGCAAGGTCAAGGAGCAGTGGGGCAAGCTGACCGATGACGATCTCGACGTCATCGCCGGCAAGCGCGATCAGCTCGAAGGCAAGATCCAGGAGCGCTACGGCATCGAGAAGGACAAGGTGAAGACTGACGTCGACACCTGGTACAATCGCCAGACATGGTGATCACCGACGGCTGAGCCCCTCGCTGCCCAGCGTGTGCTCGCCGCGTGAGGAAGCCCGGCCCTTTCCAGTGGGCCGGGCTTTCGCGCGTTAAGGGCCGGGCATTGTGTTGAGAGCCTGTGAAGCGGTGAAAACTCTGGCGCACCCAAGCCTGCCTATACCGGCAGAAGATCGACCATCACCGGCGCGTGGTCGCTAGTGTGCTCCCAGCCTCGCGGCGACCGTCGGACCTCCGCGGATTTCAACCGGGGCGCCAAGGTGGGACTAAGCAGGAGGTGGTCGAGGCGAAGGCCGGCGTCGCGTTCGAACGAGTTCCGCCAATACTTCCAAAACGTGTAGATATGCTCTCTGGGATGAAGGTGCCTGATGGCGTCCGTCCAACCTTGATTGACTAGGTCGGCATAAGCTTTTCGGACTTCCGGACGAAAGAGGGCGTCATCTCGCCACCGTTCGGGGGCGTAAACGTCCAGCTCCGTCGGCATGACATTAAAATCGCCTGCGAGCGCGATCGGCACACCGTGCGAGAGAAGCTCGTCTGCATGGCTTAGTAGCCGGTCGAACCAGCGGAGCTTGTATTCGAACTTGGCGCCGGGAGCGGGGTTCCCGTTGGGGAGATAAAGACACCCAATCAGTACGCCGTTGACCGCCGCCTCGATATAGCGGCTATGGCTGTCGTCAGGATCCCCCGGTAATCCTCGGCGCGTCAGGACGGGCGTTTTCCCCTTCGCGAGGATCGCGACGCCATTCCAGCTCTTCTGACCGTGCCAAACCGCCGCGTAGCCGGCTTCCTGCAGTTCGCGCTCGGGAAAGCGGTCATCTGAGCATTTAAGCTCTTGCAGGCACACGACATCAGGATGGTCCTGCTTCAGCCACCGGAGCAGAACGGGCAACCGGCCATTGATGCCGTTCACATTATAGGTCGCGATCTTCAACGAAGGCTCCTCCAACACGATTGTCAGAGGTGCTCGCGCAGGAATGCTTGCGTCCTCGCGATCGCATCGGGCCAGCTCGCCAGAGACAGGCCATGTCCTTCGCCGGGATAGATATGGCTCTGGACAGAGCCCCCATTGCTCTTGACCAGTCTCTCGATGGCTTCGGCGTTGGACACGGGCACCACTCGGTCCGCATCCCCATGCAGAATAAGCGTCGGCGGCAGCGAAGCTCGCTCCAGGGCTGGCGGTAGAAATCCGAAGAGGTCGACGACGGCTTTGATCCTGCGATCGCGCGCCGCAAGAGCCAAGGCCAATGCGCCGCCAAGCGAAAACCCGACAACGGCGAAACGGGCCTGGTGATCGCCCGTGATCGTCTCGATCGCTTCCAGCCAGACCGGGAACTTGCTTTTGATTTCGCCGTAGCGGGCCCGCTGATCGCCGGTGGCCTCGAAGTACCGCGGTAGCAGGACGTTGTAGCCAGCCCCCGCGATCATGTTCGCGGCGAACTGATATCGGCCACTATTCGTCAGACCGTCCGAACCATAGAGGAGGATGACGCTGCCTACAGAGGCGCTCGGACCGAAGCGGTCTACTGCGACGCTCGCCTGAGCGGGGCCAGCGACGATGGTCGCGCCGGCTCCAGCAACGAAATGGCGTCGGTCCATTACTCGGCCGCCTCCGACCATCTCTCTTTGGCTTCAGCGGCCGGGACGATCAGCTTGATCGTATCGTCCTCGAGAGCAACGACGAGCGCCAGGTCGAGGTAATGATGGGCTCCTCCCGACTCGGGATCATTCTTCTTCAGCTTGATGAGCTGGCCACTCAAAGAATCGACGGTTCCAACATGTCCTTCGTCGGAGCCTATGACACGCTGGCCTTCCTTGATTTGCTCTACGAACATCATGTGTTGCTCTCCTTCCGAACGTCACGGAACGGCAACGGACCGTCTGGCACCGAAGTTCCAATGTGCCGAGGTGGCGACGACACACAGGATTGAGAGCTGGCCTGGCGACGGCACAGCGGGTCGATTTCGCGCAGTTCGTCACATGTCAGCCGAGAGGCAAGACCGCCATTTGCGCACATCAAGTGATGCTGGTGTTCGCCCAGAGGCGGAGCATCGGACCCTCATCCCCCAGAACCGGATCTTTGGGTGGAAAGCTCAAGAGGGCGATCCTCTGTTTCATCGCAGGCGACGCCTCCTCGCGAACGATGTCTCCAGCCTGGCCGGGCGGGTATGCGCCGACCACGAGGAAATCTTCACTCTGCTTGAGGCGTCGATGCCCAGTCCCTGCGGGCAGCACGAAGACATCGCCAGCTTCTGCCCTGATCTCCCGGCCGTCGTCTCCGCCAAGAACCAGTTCGGCCGATCCGGCTGCTATATCGAGAACCTCATGACCCTGCGCGTGATAGTGCTCGAAATCGAAAATCCCATCTCGCCACTGTGGCGGCCATCCGTTGTCTTGAAAGCGCTTCTCCATGAACGTTGCGAGGTCACTGGTCGCCGTAGGATCGAACGCCTTTTCGTAGATCAGGACCGGCAAGCGTAGATTGTTCGGAACGAAGCCCCGCGGCTCGAAATGCAAGGCGGTTACCGTCGCGCGCGTCATGGGAGCATCTCCGAGATGCTTCCTGAACTCCGCCCTACCATCGGACGTTCCGTTGTTCTGAGCCGCGTATCAGGGCAGGCCGCAGACGCCACAATGGCGCCAACCAGTGTGTAGGCCGGGAAGAAGCAGCTCGCTGAGTGTCTAGCTTCGGAAAGAGCCGACAAGCTCCAGGGCTCGGCCCACGCGTCTAGGGCCGGCGGGTCCGGGTCTCTGCCAGAAAGCGCTGAACCGCCTTGTTCGCCATCTCCTGCGTGTCCTCCGTGCCCAATGCTACAGAGGCGATGACAAACTTCATGCGCTGGCTTTGTCGCTCGCGATCATCCGGCGGCACACCTTGCTCAACATAGCTCCACGCTGTTTCCCATGCCGAGGTCGCCCGTGCGATCGCATCTGCATCCTCGAGAATGGCGAAGGGGTTCGGATCAGTCGATCGGAGCATGAGCTTAAAGGTCCCAAACTTGAGAGGCGTACCAGGCCGTTACGGCCACCGCCATCATCCCAACCACCACGAAAACCGGCTCATCCATTGCCCGCTCCGCAACCCGCGGGCCTATACGCGCTAGGCTAAAAATGGTTCCGCACCTGGAGGAGGTTAGAGGGGAAAAGCGCGTCGGAACTCGACGTGCCCCTTGTCGATTGATCTGCGAGACGGGAGAGACAGATGGCAGACGACAAGACAAATCGAGGCCCTCAAGACCGCTCGCGGATCAATCTGAGCGAGGACTACGAGGTTCGCTATTGGACCGACAAGTTGGGGGTATCGAAAACTCAGCTTGAAGAGGCTGTAAGCGAGGTTGGTCCTTCTGCGGAGGCCGTTGAAACCGAGCTGCGCCGGTCGACGCTCGCCAGCGGACCGAAACAGTGAGCGCGACAATCCAGATTCACCGCGACGGCGACGAGTGGATCATCGATGACGGCTCGGCTCGCATTCGTATGACCAAGCCGGCGGTCGGCATTGTCGAACGCCTCGTCGATCAGTGGGGGGCAAGAAAAGCGCTCGCGTCCCCGATGCAGCTCGATCGGTGTCGCCCAAACGGCCGAGGCGCGCGGAGGGAGTGTCATGACAGCAAGGACGCATAACTACCAGGTTCTCGAAATCACCAAGCTCGTGGTCAGCCCCAACGGCGGCGATAGCGCTGTCATTGCCATGCATTGCGCCGGTGGGCAGCGTGTGCAGCTCGTCCTGGCTCCCCAACCGCTGGCACAGCTCGAGGGTCTGCTGGACCGCGCCAATCTGGAGCAGATGGAGCATCAGCAAATCCACTGATGACGGACGGAAGAGGGGACCAGCCGCGGCCAGTCCCCTCCGGCAGGCGCGACACTGACGGGCCCACGTACCCAAGCCGTCGAGCCGCCGACGCAAGGAGCGCAGAATGGGTCCTTTCGAGCCAATCGCCAATGGTCGCGAGCTCGTCCTTCGCATGAACGCGGCGTTCCCCGGTCGCGAGTGGCGCAATGCTGATGGCCACCCCGGTTGTCCTCGCGACTATGTCGAGTGGCGTCTCCAGGAGGACGTGGTCCCTCCCGAAGCGATCCTCACGGCCGCCGGGAAACTTCTCGCGGAAGCGGAGCTCGCTCGTGATGGAGGAGGCGCTAGCCTGTCGTGCTTTGATGTCTAAGATCCGAACCTACGATGACCTCGCTCGCGCGCTAAAACGCTTTGAGGAGCTCTTCGGTGCGCCCGACGGTACTGCAGAAGCGAGCGAGTTCCGCGAGGTTTCGAGCAGCCTCAGGTTCTTTGAGGACCAGATTGCTGCCCGGATTGCCGCGAGAAAGCTTGCAGCCGGCACGATTTTGGACAGCTTGCCTCGCAAATGTCCTCTCCCAGCAAATCTTCCCTGAAAGCATTCTTTCGGACTGGCGGAACATGCCCAGTGCCGGCCAGTTCGGTCTTCACGAAGGCCACCCCACGAACCGGGAGAACGATATGGGCGAGCGCACCCTCAGCGACATCGCGGAAAAGATGAAAGACATCGACTTCTGCATGCTCACGACCGTGACCGACGATGGGAAGCTTTCAAGCCGCCCGATGAGCAATAACCGCGACGTCGATTATGACGGGGATTCTTGGTTCTTTGCTTACGATGATGCCCGGTTCATCCAGGATGTCCGAGCCAACGACCGAGTGGGGCTGACGTTCGCCGGCGATAGGAGCCTGCTGGGCAAGCCCGGTATTTTCATCGCGGTCGAGGGCAAGGCGAGCTTGATCACAGACCGCCTCGCTTTTGAGGAGCACTGGATCGACGACATGGAGCGTTGGTTTCCCCAAGGGATCGAGACCCCCGGCATCGTATTGCTGAATGTGCGTGCGTCCCGGGTGCATTACTGGGATGCCGACGAGGAGGGGGAAATCAAGATCTGACGAGTATTAGGTTGGTGGCGGTCGAACGTCGTTCGCCGCGCCACCTCGCACCGATCGGCCGTGGGGCGGAATTTATCTCGGAGCGCAAGGCTCGGGAAACGTTTGATGTCGGATCGGAGATAATCGCGGCATCAAAGACCTGACCGATCCGAGCGAAGAGCCCCGACGAGCCGCTTCTCGCCCATAGCGAACGACGATGACCGAGCTCGCACGCACGAATTGGAAGCGCTTCCCCTTCGGCGCATCACGAAAGGGTTCGGCCTCGACGTTTCGATTATGGGCGCCCGCGCTTTCTGACGTCCAGATCGAGATCGGCGGCGAAGGTAGAAGCGTTGCTATGGTCGCGATCGGCGACGGCTGGTTTGAGCACGATGACGACCTGCCGTTCGGAACGCGATATCGCTACCGGTCGCAAAATGGGCTAACCTTTCCCGATCCCGCCTCGCGGAGCCAGGACGGCGGGGTTCATGGTTGGAGCGTCCTGACCGACCCGACTTCCTATTCCTGGCGCTCTGCGGATTGGTGCGGCCGGCCCTGGCGCGAAACCGTTCTGTACGAAATCCATCCCGGGCTCGTCGGTGGCTTTGCCGGGGTCGCAAATGAACTGCCTCGTCTCGCCGATCTCGGCATCACCGCAATCGAGCTCATGCCGATCGCCGATTTTCCAGGCGAGCGGTCATGGGGCTATGACGGCGTCCTGCCCTTCGCGCCCGCCTCTGCCTACGGCTCGCCCGATGACCTGAAGCGACTGGTGGACCGGGCGCATGAACTCGGCCTCGCCGTTCATCTCGACGTCGTGTTCAATCATTTCGGTCCGGATGGCTGCTATCTGCACGCCTACGCACCCCCATTCTTCCGGGCGGGCAGCCACACACCCTGGGGCGCGGCGATCGACTTCGAACGTCCGGAGGTGCGCGCCTATTTCATCGCCTGCGCGGTGCAGTGGCTCGATGAATATCGTTTCGATGGGCTGCGGCTCGATGCCGTCCACGCCATTCCCTCGCTCGATTTCCTGCTGGATTTCGAGCGTGAGGTCCGTCGTGCCATCCCGGCCGAGCGCATGATTGCGCTGGTGGTCGAAAACGATGCCAATGATTCCAGGTTGCTGTCGCGTTTCGACGCGCAATGGAACGACGATTTCCATCACGCGGTCCATATCCTGCTGACGGGGGAGGTTGCGACCTACTACGGCAGCTTTGCCGCCGAGCCTGCCCGCCATCTGGCGCGCGTGCTGGCGGAAGGCTTCGCGTTCCAGGGCGAAGTCGCCTCCTTCAGCGGCGAGCCGCGCGGCCGGCCAAGTGGGCATCTCGCACCGTCGCGCTTCGTCAACTGCCTTCAGAATCACGACCAGATCGGCAATCGCCTGTTCGGTGAGCGCCTGCTGGCGCTGGCCGATCCCGCCGCACTCCGCGCCGCCGTCGCGCTCCTGCTATTGACCCCGCAGGTTCCGCTGATCTTCATGGGAGAGGAATACGGCAGCCGCACGCCTTTCCTTTATTTCACCGATCATCACGAGGAGCTGGCCCAGGCCGTGCGGGAGGGGCGCAGGCGAGAATTCGCTCATGCCGACCCCGACGGAGACCGAAGGCTTTTTGATCCCAATGCCGAGGAGACCTTTGCGGCGAGTCGGCCGGCCGGCGGCGAGGACGGTGCGGAATGGAATGCGCTGTATCGCGGTCTCATCGCGCTGCGGCAGGAGCGGATCGTGCCCCATCTCGATAGCTGTCGCAGCATGGGCGCGGTCGCCATCGGAGCGCAGGCCGTCAGGGCATCATGGGGGCTGGGCGGCGGAACGCTGACGCTTCTGGTGAATTTCGATGAAGCGCCCGTCACCGACACGCGACCCAAAGGCGCGGAAATCTTCGCCCTGGGTGACGCGGAGCAGCGCGCTAATGGGTTGCGGCTCGGCGCGCGGTCGTTCCGGGCATTTCTCTCGCACGGCTCGTGACCGTTCAGCGATCGGCGAGCAGCACGCGGCAGCCGAGCCCCTGATCGGCGAGTGCGACGCGGTCGCCCGTGATGGGCGCTCCCATCAGCGCCCGCCAGTCACCGGATGCGCCCGGCAGGGCTACGGCCGTATCGGCCCACCATCCTGCTCGCAGCGCAAGCCCGTCATCGACGCCGGCAGGGGAGGAAGTCGGCACAACCACGGCAAGAATCTGCGTCTCGGTCTTCCGGCAGAAAGCGATCAGATTCTCGGCCCGCGGCCCCTGCACCGCCAAGGGCCCGTAGGTGGCTTGGCGGAACAATGCTGGATGGTCCCGCCGCGCTGCGAGGAGGCGCCGGAGGACAGCTTGCTTGATCCGGCCGTTCTTCCAATCCATGCGGAGACGGTCTTCCGCGGCGCCGTCTGCCAGCGCCTTCTGTCGGGCCGCGAAATCCACGGGGCGACGGTTGTCGGGATCGACCATGCTCAAGTCCCAGAACTCGCAGCCCTGATAGATGTCGGGGATGCCGGCAACGGTGCATTGAAGGATGACCTGTGCCAAGCCGTTCAGGGCGCTGGCCGGTCCGATATGCGCGAGAAATTGCTCCAGTGCATCGTGGAAGCGTCCGTTGCCCTGCCGATCGAGCAAGGCACGCAGGAAATCCTCCGACAGCTGCTCATAGGCCTCGTTCGGGGCGGCCCAGCCGGTTCGCAGCTTCGCCTCGCGCAAAGCCTTGCGCCACCAGCCGCCGATGCGATCGGCGTAATCGCCGGCCTCTTCCTCCAGTGGCCAGGTGCCGATCAGCATCTGGTAGAGCATGTATTCGTCCCCGCGATCGAGCCCTTCCGGTCGGATCGGGTCGTTGATCGCGAACCAGCCTTGCACCTCGTCCGTCCAGGATTGCGGGTCCCGGCTGATCGTCGCGAGGCGGGCGCGGACATCGGCTCCGCGCTTGTGATCATGCGTCGACAAGGCAAGCATGGCTCCCGGCTGGAGACGCGCCCGCTCGGCCATCGCCTGGTGGAAGTCCGATCCGGACAGCGAAAACCGCGCCGCATCGAAGCCGACATCGTTACGCGAGAGCAGGCGGCCATAGCGATAGTACGCGGTATCCTCGACGCTGCGCGCGGCAAGCGGCGAGGTGAGCTGGTTGAAGCGGCGGATCACCGCGCGCCGCGCAGTCTGCTCCAATGCGGCGTCCGTTCCGGCCATGACGGCCACCACGAAATCGATCGCCAGCAGCTCCGCCTGGGGTTGCGCGCGCGCCGCGGCCACGGCGTCGTCGAAGCCGAGCCCGGGATCCTCCGGGGCGGAGGCGCCGGTGAGGTAGGTCCGGTAGCAGTGCATGTTGCACGCGATCGCCGCGACGGCTCGTTTCATGGCGCCCCGCGGGATGTCCGACACGCGGCCGGCGGCTTGCGCCAGCGTCATCAGGCGGCCCGTGATCGCCTCCAGCTGTCCGTCGAAAGCATGTTCGAGCACCTCGCGACGTGCCGCGAGCTCCTCGTCGGCGAAGCTGGCGGGCCGGCCGCTGAACTCCGACCAGAACAGGCCGAGGCGGTTCTCGTCGTCCGCCGCGTGGAGAACCGCGCTGGCCTGGTCCATAAAGTCGTAGCCCGTCGTTCCGTTGGCTTTCCAACCGGTGGGGAGGGTTTCGCCGGAAGCCAGGATTTTCTCCACCACGATCCAGGCCGGGCCGGATGCAGCCCAGTCCGGGCGTCGGGGAGCCAGCGCCGCAAGCCTCGCTCGCAGCGCCACGCAATAGCCGGCAGGATCGGCCAACCCATCGACGTGATCGATCCGGAGGCCATCGATCCAGCCCTCCTCGTAGAGCGAGAAAGCGATGCGATGAGCTGCGTCGAAGGCGTCCGGGCGCTCCATCCGCATGCCGGCGAGCTGGGTGATATCGAAGAAGCGGCGCCAGTTCAGGCGATCGCCGGCATTGCGCCAGTAGTCGAGATGGAAATGCTGACGCTCAAGCAGGGTGCGCAAGGCCTCGGGCCCGCGCCGCGTTTCCGCGAGATCAGCGCGAAGCTCCGCATCGTCCTCCGGCCGGATCGGAAAGAGGTGCTCGCCATAGCGCAGCGCGAAACCGTCGCGCTCCGGATCGTCGACCAGCGCGAACTGTCCCGCTGCGAGCGCCTCGTCGAAAGGCTCTCCGAGGAAGGGCGCGTGGATCCGTCCGTCGAGCAGCGGGTCGGCCTCGTCAAAATCGATGTCGAACCAGCCCGCATAGCGGCTGCCGCGTCCGTATTTCAGCAGATCGAGCCACATCGCATTGTCGTCTCCGCCGACGGCGACATGGTTTGGCACGATGTCGAGAACGATGCCGATACCTTCGGCGCGGAGGGCCCGGGCCATGGCCCGGAAGCCGTCCAAGCCGCCAAGCTCCGGATTGACCGCGTCATAGCTGATGACGTCGTAGCCATGCACGGAGCCGGCACGGGCGGCAAGGATCGGAGAGGAATAGACATGGCTGATCCCGAGCTCGCGCAGGTACCCGGCCAACGCCGCTCCGGCTGCGAAAGGGAAACCTTTGTGGAACTGCAGCCGATAGGTGGCCAGCACCGGATGTGCCTGCGTCACGATACCCCCGTTTCTGCCGGCTGATCCGCGCCGCCGCCTCCATCCCAACGCGGTTTCGAGGCTTGAGGTTTCGCGTCTCCGCGATCATCAGCGAAGCCTTCGGGATGGTGCGTCGGAACACCGCATGGAGGCCTGGGAACAGCGCACTCAAAGGCGCGTTCAGCCGCCGGAGGTGAACCATGCAAGTTGCTCCGATCCGGTCCCCGATCGACATGCTGCGCGCGCAGTCCCGTTTGAAGCTGCTGGGGGTCTGCACGCCCGGCACTGCCGACGAGATCGAGAGCGCCGCGCTTCGCGATGCCATCGAGCATTATCGCTGCGTCACGCAAACGCCGGACATCTCTCGACGTTCTCCGGGGATCGTCAGACCGCCGCACGGCTGAAGGGTCAGCCGGAGCGATCGGCCCCCAGTGGCGCCAATCGATCACGGAGATGGCCGCCGTCGAGGGCCTGAGCGGCGTCGCCGGCAAGGCGGTGCCGCCAGTTGGGTTTCTCGAACGTCGTGCCCGGGACATTAGGCTGGACGCGCAGGCCGAGCGCATCCTCGATCGGCATGATCTTCAGCGTGCAAGGCGTCGCGCCGACATAGCGGATCGCCGCATCGACCACAGGGTCGGTATCCTCCGGTGCGGGACGCTCACCTTCAGCGAGGCCGGCATCCCTGAACGCGTCCCAGAGCACGCCGCGGTCCCAGGCCCTGAAATCCTCGGCCTCGCGGGTATCGCTGGGGGCGTCGAGATCGGAGCCGGCCCACCAGCCGGCGACGGGTACGAGGTCATGGGTGCTGGTCAGCGCCACCGCATTGCTGTCCCAATCCCAGGGGCGGACATAGCCGTGCTGGGTCCGCTCGAAACGGAGGACGCGCAGGCCCGCCACACCCTGCTCGCGCAGGTCGTCGCGGAAGCCGTAGGGAAGGGTGCCGAGGTCTTCGCCGATGACGATGGCACGGTGGCGCCAGGATTCCAGCGCGATCAGGCGGAACAGCGTCTCGGAGGGGAAACTGACATAGGCGCCGTCGAGCGCGCCGGCTTCGTCCGGAATCAGCCAGAGACGGTTCATGCCCATGACATGGTCGATGCGGATGCCCCCGACATGACGCAGGCTCGCCCGCAGCGTCTCGATGAAAGGGGAATAGCCGCTGGCCGCGAGGCCACGCGGCGAGAAGGTCGTCAGCGCCCAGTTCTGACCATCGGCGGCATAATAGTCCGGCGGCGCGCCGATGCTCAGCCCGTGCAGTATTTCATCCTGCCGGCTCCAGGTATGGCTGCCGGCGCCATCCATGCCGATGGCGAGATCGGCGATGAGGCCGACCGTCATGCCGGCCTCCCGGCAGGCGCGCTGCGCGGCGCCATAGGACAGGCTTGTCAGCCATTGCAGGAAGAGCTGATAGCGGACGTCGCCGGCATGGGCTTCGGCGAAAGCGGCAACCTGCGGGCTGTCCGGATCGCGATAGCCGGGCTGCCAGTTCCGCCAGGATCGCAAGGTCGGATCGCGCCCGAGCTCGGCCGCGTGCAGCACCTCGAAGATCGCGTGGGAGCGTAGCAGGGGCGAAGCTTCCCCGGCATAACGCTCGAAGGCGCTGCGGCTTTCTCCAGTCCGGTCCAACACATCGAAGAGGGCACGCAGGAAGCGCTGCCGCAGCGGCGTCGCCGCCAGCCAGTCGATCTGGTCGAGCCGCGATAGCCGTTCCATCTCCTCGGCAAGGCCTGCCTGCGCGGCGATGCTGCGGATCAGGTCGATCGAAAACGCCACGGCCGGGTCGGCGTGCAGCGGATTGTAGAAGAGCCGTGTCGAAGGCGAATAGGGGCTGAACTGGGCGGGCAGCGCTCCGTAGAGCGCATGGACCGGGCTGATCGCCAGAGCGTCCGCCCCGAGGCCGGCGGCGGCCCGGCCCAATGCGGCCACGCCCGCGAAGTTGCCGATGCCGCCATCATCGGCGCTACGCAGGGAGTAGATCTGCGCGGCAAGGCCCCAGCCGGTCCGGCCTCCTGACAGATCGGAAAAGGTGATGCAGCGCGCCGGGGCGACTGCAAGCGTGACGGCCATGCCGCCGATCCGGAGGGTATGGTAGCCGGGCTCGTCGAAGGGAGACAGGACGAGGCAGTCTCCCGTTCGCTCCGCTCTGAGAATGCGGCGCGTTCCGTTCTGCAGAACCGCTTCGATATCGCTTTCGCCGCCCCCGGCGACGGGCAACTCGACCGGCTGCCCGACCCGCGCGGTCAGAAGGGGCGACGGACCTGCGAGCGGCACCGCTTCCGCCGCGGCAAGGGAATTGCGCAAGCTTTCGTCCGTGTCGCCGGGCAGGCCGAGCGCGCGCAGGATCGCGCGCAGACTGTCGGGCGAGACCTGTCGCAGCGTGCCGGTCTGGTCGGTCCATTCGGGGGCGATCCCGGCGCGGGTGGCGAGCTGGCGCAGCAGGTCGTCGCTCATGCAGCCGCCCCCCGCATGCTCCAGCACGAGAAGTGCGAGCGGCGGCAGGGTCAGCGACAGGGACTGCGCCTGCCCGTGGGAGGCGACGGCCTCGGTCGTAGCTTGCCCGCCATTGCCGAGGCCCGAGCCCCCATAGCTTTCCGCATCGCTGTTGAGACGTTCCACCCAGCGCCCTGCGGCTGCGACGCCGACGCGGTAGTCATGGCGCGGCACGGGCGTCATGTTGGTGACCACGACGAGCGGCGGCCTTCCATCGCCGGCCGAGCGCGTAAAGGCGAAGACGGCATTGGCCTGGTCATCCGCGATCATCCAGCCGAAACCCTCGGCGCCATGGTCGAGACGATGCAAGCTGGGGTGACCGCGATACAGCGCATTGAGGTCGCGCACCAATTGCATCGTCCCGCGGCGGCGGCCGTCGTCATCCGAGGGCCAGGGGAAGGGCGCATCGACATTCCATTCCTCCTCCTGACCGAACTCGCAGCCCATGAAGAGCAGCTTCTTGCCGGGATGCGTCCACATCAAGGAGAGGCACAGCCGCAGGTTGGCGAAACGCTGCCAGTCGTCGCCGGGCATTCGGGAGACGAGCGAGCCTTTGCCGTGGACCACTTCGTCATGCGAGATCGGCAGCACGAAGTTCTCGGAGAAGGCGTAGATCAAGCCGAAGGTGACGTCGTCGCCGTGATGGCCGCGATGGATCGGGTCCCGCGCGAAATAGCGCAGGGTGTCGTGCATCCAGCCCATGTTCCATTTGAAATGGAAGCCGAGTCCCCCATGATGAACCGGCGCGGTGACGCCCGGCCAGGCCGTCGATTCCTCGGCGATGGTGATGGCGCCGCGCCCGCGGGCGCCGACCAGGGTGTTGAGCTCCTGGAAGAAGGAGATCGCCTCGAAATTCTCGCGACCGCCGAGATGGTTCGGCACCCATTCGCCGGGCTCGCGACTGTAGTCGCGATAGAGCATGGAGGCGACCGCATCGACGCGCAGACCATCGAGATGGAAGGTCTCCAGCCACCACAGCGCCGATGCGATCAGGAAACCGCGGACCTCGCGCCGGCCGACATTGTAGATCAGCGTGTTCCAGTCGCGATGAAAGCCCTGGCGAGGGTCCTCATGCTCATAGAGAGCCGTTCCGTCGAAGCGGGCGAGGCCGTGCTCGTCTGAGGGGAAATGGGCCGGCACCCAGTCCAGGATCACGCCGATGCCGGAGGCGTGGCAGCGGTCTACGAAGCGGGCGAAGGCTTCAGGCGAGCCCAGCCGTGCCGTAGGAGCGAAGAGGCCGAGCGGCTGATAGCCCCATGAGCCACCGAAGGGATGCTCCGTGATCGGCAGGAGCTCGACATGGCTGAAGCCCATATGCTCAAGGTAGGGGATCAATCTGTCGCAGGCCTCGTCCCAACTGCCCATCCGGCCCCATTCCGTCCTGAGCCATGAGCCGACATGGACCTCGTAGATGGCGAGCGGCTCCGCCATGGGGTTCGCACGCTCGCGCCTTTCCAGCCACGCGGCATCGCTCCAGCTGAAATCCGGAGCAACGGCGACGATGGAGCCGGTCCGCGGCGGCTCCTCGTGCCGGCGGCCGAGCGGATCGGCCTTCCAGGGCAGCTTTTCGCCATTCTGTGCGGTGATCGCATATTTATATACGGCGCCCGGGCCGATGCCGGGGATGAACAGCTCCCAGATGCCGGGCCCGAGCCGGCGTCGCATCGGGTGGCGGCGGGCATCCCAGCTGTTGAAATCGCCGACGACCGCGACCTGTGCGGCATTCGGTGCCCAGACGGCGAAGAGCACGCCATCGACCCCCTCGAAAGACCACGGATTGGCGCCGAGCCGTGTCGAGAGGTCGAAATGCCGCCCCTCGGCGAAGAGATAGATATCGTCCTCCGACAGCGACAGGCCGAAGGCGTAGGGATCGGCCGCTTCGACGATGCCGTCGGGCCAGGAAATGCGCAGCCGGTAGGAGCCTTCCGCGGGGGCGGATACCTGGAAGACGCCGTCACCTTGCGTGATCATCGGCACGGCGCTGCGTTCCTCGCCCTCTTCGGTGACGAGTTCGGCGTAATTGCAGCCGGGCAGGAAGGCCCGCACGAAGCTGCCGCCGGTGAAGGCGTGGCGACCCAGGATGGCAAAGGGGTCGGGATGGCGCCCTTCCTCCAGCAACACCAGATCGTGTTGAGCCAAGGCGGGCAGAGAAGGTGCAGACTGGCGCATAAACGGGCTTATCCGAAAGACGAGAGGTGTTCCCCCCGGGAGGTGGAATCGGAGATGATGCAACGCAGCAGAACAAGCCTCCGTTCCGCAACCACACCCTCGCCGAAAGGCGGGGGCGGTCGGGGGAACCAACCTCTCCTGCTGCCGTTCATCCACCGCGTTTCAGCCGCCTTTCCAGGAGACAGATGATGAGCCGGGAACAGATCGTCCGCGATACCGCCTATGCGATCTGGGAAGCCGAGGGTAAGCCCGAAGGCCGCGATGCCGAGCACTGGCGACTGGCAGAAGAGCGGGTCGCTGTGAGCACCGGTCAACCCTCCAAGCCGGCGAAGCCGGTCAAGGGCAAGGTATCCGCGACCGCGAACGACAAGCCGAAAGTGACCGCCCCGGTCAAGAAGGCTGCGACCGGCAATGCGGGCGCCACCAAATCCGCGCCGAAGGCGAAGCGTTGAGCTCAGCATCGGCGACCACGCCGGACAAGCCGCGCATCGCCTGAGCGCCATGATCAGGCGACAAGGGCGCGAGCATAGACATCCGCATAGCGGAAGCTTGGGCGGCGCCAGTCGAAGCGCTTGGCCATGGCGTGGTCCCGCATCTGCCGGAAGGCGCGCTTCGAGCGGAAGGCTTCCAGGGCGCGGGCGACCGCCCCGGTCAAGCCCGCTCCGGTGAGACTGGAGAACAGGAAGCCGGACAATCCGTCTTCGATCGTATCGACGAGCCCGCCGGTGCGGTAGGCGATCGGCAGGGCGCCGGAGCGCTGCGCATACATCTGGCTGAGGCCGCAAGGCTCGAAACGCGAGGGCATCAGCAGGAAATCGCTGGCCGCGAACAGGCGCCGCGCCTCGCCGTCGTCGAAACCGATCCGTGCGGCGACGGCGCGCGGATAGCGCTTTGCCAGCTTCTCGACGGCTTCCTCGATGCGCGGCTCGCCACGTCCGGTCACGACGAGCTGGCCGCCCTGGGCCACGATCGTTTCAGCCGCCTCCAGCGAAAGATCAATGCCCTTCTGATGGACCAGACGGGAGATGATCGAGAACAGCGGGCCGCGCGAGTCCGGCAGGTCGAAGGTCCGGCGGATTTCGGCGGCGTTGCGCCGCTTCCATTGCCGGATGATCTGGTCGCCGGTCCGGCCGCCATCGATCAGTGCGTTCCAGCTATCGTCGATGCCGTTGACGATCCCGGTCAGCCGGCCTTCGTGCATGCGCGTCTTGAGAAGGCCGTCGAGGCCGCAGCCATGTTCGGCGGTGGTGATCTCGTTGGCATAGGTCTCGCTCACGGTGGTGACATGCGAGCCGTAATAGATGCCGCTCTTCAGGAACGAGATCTTGCCGTGGAATTCGGCGCCGTTGATGTTGAAGGCGAGGTCCGGGATGCCCAGAAGGCGCATGCGCTGCGGGTGGTAAAGCCCCTGATAGGCCAGATTGTGGACGGTCAGGATCGACGGGGTCGCGAGGCCCTTCCAGCGCATATAGCCGGGTGCAAGGGCGGAGGGCCAGTCGTTCACATGGACGACATCGGGCTTCCAGTTCGGGTCGGCCTCGCCGGCGGCGATCTCCGCGGCGGCGAGCGAGAGCCGTCCGAAGCGGATGTCGTTGTCGCCGAAGTCGCCCCCGCCGAACGGGCCATAGGGCGAGCCGTCACGGTCATAGAGCTCATCGCAGAGGACGGTATAGACGATCAGGCCGTCACTTGTTGCGAAGCGGCCGAGTGACCATGGTGGCAGGCCGGCGACGCGCGGCATCTGCCGGACGACATCCATCGCCGGTCTCGCCTTGCGGACCTGCCGGAAGCCGGGCAGCAGGACGCGCACCTCGCAGAACTTCCGCAATTGCCGGGGCAGCGCCGTCGAGACCTCGCCGAGACCGCCGGCCTTGATGAAGTCGCCCATCTCGGAGGTGACGAAGAGCAATTTCGTGGTGGCTGCGATCGGAGAGGGGCGGTCGGCAATGTCGTCCTTGACAGCGGGCGCGTAATGCAACGCGTGGCCGGACGTCGCAGGCGCGCCTCCGATCTCGGCCAGCTTCAGCACATCTGTCATCGTCACGCCCTCGGCATCCGCGAAGCACAACAGGCCGCCGCGAGCCAGGTTCCGGCAGCGCCGCGAAATATTTAGGCAAGAACGGGGCCAGCAATCCGGAACCGCTTTTGCGCCACCACGTTGCTGCCATCGCGGCGAAGGCGAAACCGCGTCGACGGCGACAATCATTCCTTCTGCACGGGCGACAAGAAGGTGCTGTGACATGGCGGGAGCGCGATATGACGGGTTTTGAGATCAGGCCCGGCCGGGCTTCCGAGCTCGGCGCCGTGTTCGATGGCGACGGGACCAACTTTGCCCTGTTTTCGGCTCATGCCGAACGCGTCGAACTCTGCCTGTTCGACGAAAGCGGCGGGACCGAAGCCGCTCGTATCACGCTGCCGGAATACTCGGATGAAGTCTTCCATGGCTATCTCCCGGGCATCGGGCCGGGGCAGCGCTACGGCTATCGCGTCCATGGCCGTTTCGCCCCGGAGGAGGGGCATCGCTTCAATCCGAACAAGCTCCTAATCGATCCTTATGCGCGCGAGTTTTCCGGGGCGGTCGCCTGGAACGATGCGCATTACGGCTATCCGATCGACGGTGGCGATGATCGAGATATCAGCTTTAGCGAACTCGACAGTGCGCCTTACATGCCGAAATGCGTCGTGGTCGACTGGAACGCCGATCCGCAGCGTCCGGCCGCCCCTGCTATCGGCTGGGACCGGACCATCTTCTACGAGACCCATGTACGCGGGTTCACGCAACTGCACCCAGCTGTGCCCGAAGCCCGCCGCGGCACTTTCGATGGCCTCGCCGAGCCGGCCGTGATCGACTACATCAAGAGCCTCGGGGTCAGCACCGTCGAGCTCCTGCCCGTGCATGCCTATCTCGACGACCATCACCTCGTCGCTAAAGGCCTGTCCAACTACTGGGGCTACAACACGATCGGCTTTTTCGCGCCGATGCAGCGTTATCTCGGCAGGGCCGGCCTCTCGTCGTTCCGGGACATGGTCCGCCGCTTCCATGACGCCGGGCTCGAAGGTCGTCCTGGACGTCGTCTACAACCACACAGCCGAGGGCAACGAGCTTGGCCCGACGCTGTCGTTCAAGGGGATCGACAACTTCTCCTATTATCGGACGATGCCGGGAGAGCCGCGCTACTACATCAACGACACCGGCACCGGGAATACCGTGAACACCTCCCATCCGCGCGTGCTCCAGATGGTGATGGACTCGCTGCGCTACTGGGTCGAGGTGATGGAGGTGGACGGCTTCCGCTTCGATCTCGGTACCATCCTCGGGCGCGAGCCGCACGGCTTCGATCCGCGCGGCGGCTTCTTCGACGCGATGGGACAGGACCCCGTTCTGCGCAAGGTCAAGCTTGTCGGCGAGCCGTGGGATATCGGCCCCGGCGGCTATCAGGTCGGCGGCTTCCCGCCAGGCTGGGCCGAGTGGAACGACAAGTACCGCGACACGATCCGTGCCTATTGGAAGGGCGAGGAGGGGATCATCCGCGACCTTGCGGCGCGCATCACCGGATCAGGGGATGTCTACGACCTACGTGGCCGTCGGCCCTGGGCCAGCGTGAACTTCATCACCGCTCATGACGGTTTTACCCTGGCGGACCTCGTCTCTTACAACGACAAGCACAATGAGGCGAACGGCGAGGACAACAAGGACGGCCACGGCCATAACCTGTCCTTCAACCACGGCGCCGAGGGGCCGACCGAGGACGAAGGCATTCTTGCGGTGCGTCAGCGGCAGAAACGCAATCTGCTGGCGACGCTGCTTTTATCCCATGGCACGCCGATGCTGCTCGCCGGCGACGAGCACGGCCATTCCAACCGCGGCAACAATAACGTCTATGCCCAAGATAACGAGACCGCCTGGATGCGATGGGACGAGATCACGCGGCGTGACGAGGCGCTCGCCGGCTTCGTGCAGCGCGTCATCGCCTTGCGCAACGAGCATCCAATCTTCCGGCGCGCCTCCTTCCGCGACGGGTGCCTGCTGCGCTGGGTCAACCCTGCCGGAGGTGACCAGCAGGAGGAGCACTGGGACGATCCCGGCGTGCTGGCGATCGGCCTGCTGATGCATATGCCGGATGTCGAGGCAGGCGGCGACGAGGCGCTTGTCCTGTTCAACGCCTTCGACGGAGAAGTGGTGTTCAAGATTCCGCCGCGGGTGAAGACGGGTTCGTGGTCGGTTGTGCTGGATACCGAGACCGGGCCGAATTCGGACGAGGGCCGTAAGGGCCTAAAGGCCGATCAGGAAATCTCGCTCTCGCCCCGATCCCTGATCGTGCTGATGTGATCAGGCTTCCCGCCGCAGCGCGACGCTGCGGGCGGAAAGCACGGTCTCCGAAGCAGCATCGGAGGCGAACAGTAGATCCCATCGCCCGGCCGGAAGCGTCAAGGGCACTGCTTCGCGGCTCCGGTTGACGGCGAGGAGGAGGCTCTCGTCGCCGTCGGCTAGGAGCAGGCAGAACGCATCGAGGCCTGCCCATTCCTGATCGGCGATCGGTGTTGCATCAGGTTTCAGCCAGGCGGCGTCCGGGGGCTCGCCCCTGCCGGTCAGGAAGGTCTCGCCTGCCAGAAACGGGTGGCGGCGACGCAGCGCTGCAAGCGACGCGACGAAGGCTATGCGCTCGTTGTCGGTGCGCTCCCAGTCCAGCCAGGAGGTCGGGTTGTCCTGTGCATAGGCGTTGTTGTTGCCGAGCTGGGTCCGCCCGAATTCGTCGCCGGCCGTCAGCATCGGGATGCCGCGCGACAGGAAAAGCGTTGCCAGCAGGGCGCGGATGTCGCGATCGCGCGCAGCTTCGATGCCATGATCGCGGGTGGGGCCCTCTGCGCCGCCATTCCAGCCGTGGTTGTCGATCTCGCCGTCCCGGTTCTCCTCGCCATTCGCCTCGTTGTGCTTGCGCTCGTAGGAGACGAGATCGCGAAGCGTGAAGCCGTCATGGGCGGCGATGAAATTGATACTGGCCCGCGGACTGCGGTGGTTGCCGGCGAAGAGGTCGGAGGAGCCGGCCAACCTTGTCGCGAATGCGCCGGCCATGCCGGGATCGCCGCGCCAGAAGCGGCGGACGTCGTCGCGATAGCGGCCGTTCCATTCGGCGAATGGAGCGGGGAATTCGCCCAGACGATAGCCGCCGGGGCCGATATCCCAGGGTTCGGCGATCAGGATCGCGCGCGCGAGCTCCGGATCCTGCAGGATGGCGCTTAAGAGCGGCGCGTCGGGCGTGAAGCCGGTCTCCGTGCGCCCCATCACCGTGCCGAGATCGAAGCGGAAACCGGCAACACCGAGGTGCAGCCAGTATCGCAAGGCATCCATCGCCAGGCGCACGACCGGGGCGCGATCGAGCGCCAGCGTATGGCCGCAGCCGGTGTCGTTGACGAGGCGGCCGGGATCGTCGGTGGCATGGCGGTAATAGACGGCATTGTCGAGGCCGCGCAGGCTGACCGTGCCCCCGAACTCATCGCTTTCGGCGGTGTGGTTCAGCACGATGTCGAGGATCACGCCGATGCCGGCATCGGCATAGGCGGCGCAGAGCGCGGCGAGATCGGCCGGCCCGCCGGGCGCGAGCCGCGGGTCGAGCGCGAAGAAGTTGACGGGGTTGTAGCCCCAGGCATTGGCAAGGCCGAGCGGCGGCAGGTGGCGTTCGTCCATCCAGGCGGCAACCGGCATCAGCTCGACATGGCTGACGCCGAGCCTTTGCAGATGGGCGATGACGGCGGGCTCGCGCAGGGCGGAGAGTGTTCCCCGCAAGGATGGCGGCACGGCCGGATGGCGCATGCTGAAGGACCGGACGCCGAGCTCGTAGATGAATTCGGGGGCCGCTGCTGCGGAGGCCTGCTCCTCGCCATGAATTTGCAGAGGCTGGACGATGCTGCGCGGCGCCAGCGCCGCTGTTTCCGCGCCATGGCGCGCCAGCTCCGGATCCCAGCGAAAAGGGCGGTCGATCAGCGTCGCGTAGGGGTCGACGAGCAGCTTCGCCGGGTCGAACCTATGGCCGCGTTCCGGTTGCCAGGGACCCTCGACACGCAAGCCGTAGCGCAGTCCCGCGCCGGCACCTTCCAGCAATCCATGATGGATGTCGCCGGTGCGACATGGCAGCGGCAGCCGTGCGAGCTCGGTCTCGCCGGTTTCGTCGAAGATGGAGACGAGGACGCGCGTGCCATGACGCGAAAAGACGGCGAAGCGGACGCCACCTTCCACAAGGGATGGGCCCATTCGCGCCGGTGCCGCGTCGGGCCTGATCCGCAGGGACTGGGCCAAGGCGTCAGCCTTGTCCCGATGCCGAGACCGGCAGGCTCCAGATGCGCTGCGCATATTCGCGGATGGCGCGGTCGGCGCTGAACCAGGCGCAATGCGCCGTGTTGTTCACCGACATGCGCCACCAACGCGTCTGATCCGCCCAGAGACTGTCGATCCGGCGCTGGGTGAGGCGATAGCTCTCGAAATCGTTGAGCACCATGAACCAGTCGTTGGCGAGAAGCCCGTCGACGAGGCCGAGATAGCGGTCGCGGTCGCGCGGCGAATAGGCTCCGCCGGCCACGGCATCCAGAACGCCCTCCAGATGGGCAGAGGCATGGATGATGTCGGCGCTTTGCCGTGGATCGCGTCTCGCCGCTTCGACCTCTTCCGCCGTCATGCCGAAGATGGCGATATTCTCCGCGCCGACCCGCTCGCCGATCTCGATATTGGCGCCGTCGAGCGTTCCGATCGTGATGGCGCCGTTCAGCGCGAATTTCATGTTGCCGGTGCCGGAGGCCTCCATGCCGGCGGTCGAGATCTGCTCCGACAGGTCCGCGGCCGGAATGATGGTCTCAGCGAGGCTGACGTTGTAGTTCGGCAGAAACACCACCTTGAGCCGGTCGCGCGTGCTGATGTCGTTGTTCACCACGGCCGCGACGTCGTTGATCAGGTTGATGATCGATTTGGCAGTGGTGTAGTTCGAGGCGGCCTTGCCGGCGAAGATCTTCACCCGCGGCGCCCAGTCCCGATAGGGCTCGGATCGGATGGCGTCGTACAGCGCGATCGTCTCCAGAATGTTCAGCAACTGGCGCTTGTATTCGTGGATCCGCTTGATCTGCACATCGAAGAGCGCGGCGGGATCGACGGTGACCCCGCAATCCTGGCGGATGATTTTCGCGAGCTTGAGCTTGTTCTCGCGCCGGATCGCAGCCAGCCGCTCGTGGACCGACGCATCGTCGGCATGCGCGCCGAACTGGCGGATCAGCCCGATATCATCCGCGACCTTTTCCCCGCAGGTTTCCTTGAGCAGGCCCGTCAGGCCGGGATTGGCGTTGAGGAGCCAGCGCCGCGGCGTGATGCCGTTGGTGACATTGGTGATGCGGCTGGGAAAGACGCGGTGCAGCGGCGCGAACACCGTTTCCTTCATCAGGTTCGAATGCAGGGCCGAGACGCCGTTGACCTTGTGCGAGCCGACGAAGGCGAGATGGGCCATGCGCACTCGCCGGCCATGATGCTCGTCGATCAGGGAGAGCGCCGAGAGGTCCGAATCGGGCGAATCGCGGCGCACCCTGTCGAGGAAGCGGGCATTGATGCCGAAGATGATCTGCATATGGCGGGGCAGGAGTCGCTCCATCAGCGCGACCGGCCAGGTTTCCAGCGCTTCCGGCAGGAGCGTGTGGTTGGTGTAGGAAATAGTCGCCGTCGTGATCTCCCAGGCGCGCTCCCATTGGACCTCGTGCTCGTCGATGAGCTGACGCATCAATTCCGCGACCGCAAGCGACGGATGGGTATCGTTAAGCTGGATCGAAACCTTCTCGGCCAGGTTATCGAGCGTGCCGAACTGGCGGTGATGACGCCGTACCAAATCCTGTAGCGAGGCGGAGGTGAAGAAGAACTCCTGGCGCAGGCGCAGTTCCTGCCCGACGGGAGTGGAATCGTTGGGGTAAAGCACCTTCGAGATCGCTTCCGCGCGATTGCGCTCCGCGACGGCCCCGACCAAGTCTCCCTGGTTGAAGGCGTCCAGCGAAAGCGGATGCATCGCCCGGGCGCGCCACAGTCGCAAGGTATTGGCGTCGCGCCCCTGCCAGCCGACGACGGGGGTATCGTAGGCGACGGCGAAGATCGTTTCCTCCGGCGCCCAGAACACCTGACCAACCTTTTCGGTCGCGGTCACGCTTCCGCCGAAGCCGATCTTGTAGGCGCTCTCCCGCCGTTCGAATTCCCAAGGATTGCGGAAGGAGAGCCAGTCCTCCGGCACCTCGATCTGCCGGCCGCCATCGATGCGCTGCTTGAACAAGCCGTGATCGTAGCGGATGCCGTAGCCGAGCGCCGGCACGCCGGTGGAGGCCATCGCCTCCATGTAGCAGGCGGCGAGCCGGCCCAGGCCGCCATTGCCGAGCGCAGCGTCCGGTTCGAGGTTCTCGATATCGGCGAGATCGACGCCGAGCTCGCGCAACGCCTGGGCCATCGCCCCGGTCAGGCCGAGATTGTTCAGCGTGTCGGCGAGAGAGCGGCCGATGAGGAATTCCAGGGACAGGTAGTAGACCCGCTTCCTGCCGGTCGCATAGCTCTCGCGGGTCGATTTCTGCCAGACGTCGATGACATGGTCGCGCGCGGCGAGAATCGCCGCCGTCAGCCAGTCATGCGCCTGCGCGACGGCGGGGTCCTTTCCGAGCGAATAGGAGAGCTTGCGTGTCACCTCCGCCTTCATGCGCTCGACCTGCTCGTCGGGCTCGTAGTGCACGGATGTTTCGCGAGGCAGAAGTGACAAGGCAGAGTCCTAGACTGAATTTGTTGTGCCACGATCTCGCAACGAGAGGGCTACATCAAGCCTCACTCCACCTTAGAAGAGCAACGCAATGTGTGTCCTGGCAGCATCCAGCCCCTTGCTTGCGTTATGGTCCCCTGATGATTGCAAATTTATCGCTGCGCGACCGGCCGTAGGCCACACCATTCTGCGCCGAATAACGGGAGAGAGCGAGGTTAAATCTGCGAACTTGCGAGACTGGATATCCAGTCTGTCACCTTCTGATTCATGGAGCGGCTTTGCCAGTCCGAGAACGTGTAGGGCTTCGATGCTGCAGCATCTTTGTCGAACAAGGCCGTTTGAGCGCGAGCAAATTCCTGATCGAATAGAGTGATGTTGGCTTCATCGTTGAGACGCAAAGCGCGATCATCAATGTTGGTCGAGCCGACGGAGGTCCAAACATCGTCGACTATGATCAGCTTGCAATGAAAGAAGGTTGGCTGATACTCGCTGATCTTGATACCGGCCTGAAGTAGATCTCCCCATAAATGCCGCGACGCTTTCCTGACAATGCGGGCGTCTGTCTGCGAACCAGGGACCACGATCTGAATGTCGACGCCTCGTTTTCGAGCTTCGAGAAGTTGCTGCCGTGTCAGCTCGTCCGGCACAAAATATGGGGTCGCGATCCGGATGTTTTTCTGAGCAGCGGCAAGCGCAGTCATGAGCATCAGATGCATGACGTTGCGCTGGTGGGGCGAGCTGACGACAACCTGTGTGCCGCGATCGCCGGCCGGGCTTATCTTGGGGAAGAAGCGATCGCCCAACAGCAATTCACCGGTCGCCTCGATCCAGTGCTCCGCGAAAGCGGCCTGGAATTCCGCCGCGGCGGGCCCCTCAACCCGGTAATGATTGTCGCGCCATTCGTTGGGCGAACGAGCATCGCCATTCCACTCGTCGGCGATGCCGACCCCACCCGTGAAGCCGAGGCGGCCATCGACGACCAGCAACTTCCGATGCGTACGATTGTTTACCCGGTCGATCGTGTACCAGGTGACCGGTCGGAATCGCACGACCTCGACACCGGCATCCTGCATTCGTTTGATCAAATGCTCATCCATGGGAAGGCTTCCGACCCAGTCGAGCAGGACCTTTACGCTCAGCCCTTCCCGAGCTTTAGTCGAGAGCGCGTCGGCGAATTCCTCCGCAATGGCTCCGCGCCAATAGATGTAGGTCTCGAAGGTGATGGTCTGCCTTGCCTCGCGGATAGCGCGCAACATGGCGGGGAAGATCTGGATACCGTTGACCAGCGTATCGACCCTGTTCCCAGGCAGGTAGTTCGATCCGAAAAGCGCTCCCATCGATGTCTTGAGCTGCTCATCCGATGAAGCCAGGTGATGAGGTAGCGGCTGCCTCAGCTCCTGCGGCTCGGGCAGCAGATTGAAGACAACGAGACATCCCGCGGCTCCAAGAACTGCTGACACGAGTGCGATCAAAACAGGACGTCCTCGCAATTTCACGAGCACCTCGGCTCAACTGTTAGGGGACGCAGTCCAATCGGAGTGATGGCCGTCGCCACCCGATCACTTCGCTTCATTTCGTACCGCCAAGGCTAGGCAAGCTCGACAAATCCCTCGAAGGGAAGTTTCGACCGCGTCCATAGGACCGAGAAAATCCGATGAGGCGTTCGACGCTTGCGCCAACTGCCCGACGACAAGAATCGCATCCGGTATGCGGCGTCGCAGTCGCCTAACGGCATACTTCATCTGAGCCACCCCCCGAGGGGCGATCGAGCAAAGACAGATCAATGCAGGGTTTTGCTCGGCGAGGCGGTCCAAACCAGTGGTCAAAAGGGTAGTCGGGGGGAGCGCGTGTGCGGCTAATCCGTGCTTACCCAAAATCTGGCTCACCATGAGCGCGGCTGCCTCATCGAGTTGCGACCGCGCGCCGATGCAGACAACACCGCCGCCGTCCCGAAATGCTTCCTTCAGCTCAGCGATGGTGAGGACGGGCAAATCGGAGGCGCCCTCTTTTTCGTTGGTCTGCTCAACGGCGGCCTCGGTTTCAGGGTCTGCAGCAGCATTGTCGAGTGAGGGTCGAAGGTCGTCATGGTCCGACAGATCCTCGACCACCTCGCGGATTGTCGCGAGAATCTGATTGCGCCTGGGAGCATCGAGAACGCCGCGCGCCTCGTCCGCCGCAGCGAGCCGCAAGCCTTCGAGCGCGACCTCGTCGTAATAGGCGGATAGCGAGCGTTCCTTCAGCACCTCCTCCGCCTTGTCGGCCGCTTCCGCGGGGTCTCCCGCGAGGATCCGCTGGTAGAAGATCTCCGGCGCTGAAAGGGGAGGGCGATCCCCCAACATGACGTCCAGGAATTCCAGCCTTTCGACATGCCGACCCAAGACCACCAGACACACAGTCAGTGGTGTCGCCAAGACGAGCCCGATGGGGCCCCATAACCATGTCCAGAATGTCGCCGCGACCACGATGGCGACAGGCGATAACCCGGTGGAGCGGCCATAGGCCAACGGTTCGATCACATGCCCGACAACCGGCTCGGCGATCACGAACAAGGTCGCCGTCAGTGCAAGCATCATCCATCCGGGATCAACCGATGCAGCGATCACCATCGGGAAAACTGCCGAGAGGATGGCGCCGAGATAGGGAATGAATCGAAGAATTGCCGCCAGAATTCCCCAGAGCAGAGCGCTGGGAACGCCGACCGCCCAGAGGCCGCAACCAATCACCACGCCAAACCCTGCGTTGACGATGAGCTGCGTGAGGAACAGCCGGCTGAGGCGCTTGGCGGCGTCGTCGAACGCGGCCGTGGTCTTCTGCAGGTCGTAGGTGCCAGTCAATCGGATGAACCGGTTTCGAAGATCTTCGCGCTTCAAAAGGATGAAGACCACGAAGATCAGCACGATGCCCGTCGTCGTCAGAGGGTGGATCAAAGGAGATAGAAAGGCCTGCAGTGTTTCGAGCGCACCGGGCTCCGGTTGATGGACTTCAACTGGAATTGGGCGTCCGTCTCGCGCAGGGCTCGGCCGCTCGTCGGGAGCAGACGGATTTGCCTTAGGACGGTTGAGCTCCTTCCCCAGGTCCTGCAGGACATCCGCGGCACGGCTCAAAACCCCACTCTCGGGCCCCGAACCTTTCAGGGCGGCGATCTTAGCGCGGATCGTGCTCTGATAGGTCGGTAGATCACTGGCCAGCTGCGTCGCCTGGCCGAGCATCGCCATGGTCAAGGCCGCCAATATTGCGAAGGCGATCAATACGACGGCAAACACCGCCAGCGCTCGCGGAACACGCAGCTTCTGCAGACCTTTGACAAGCGGCGCCAAGACGAAGCTGAACAGGATTGCGAGCGCCACCGGGACGAAAACCTCACGCCCGAAATATAGCGCAGCGATCACAAACGCGCCGATGGCAACGTTTGCGAGCCCGTCGGCTGATGACCTCACCGCTGGTCTCGCGTCGGTGGATGAAGGCTCGATCGCGGGCATCGCCTGATATCCTTCAAACTCAGCGCCGGCGTGGTGTTCTCGACGGAAGTTCGTTCGTCGCACGAGTTATTGCTTTGGCGGTTGGATCTAGCTCCCCGCCCAGGCGCAACGGGGTTTAGCGGTACGTGTTCCCTAATCCCGACCTCGAAAGGGTTGAGGCAGGAGAATGGAGAACGGGCGGTGGGGTACCGTTGTTATACGCGTCGACGCGCTGCGCTGAAGCTCTCAACATGTGCAGTCTCTGACTCCTCCCACCCGAAGACGCTTCGGCCGCCGTATTCCGCGGATCGACGGCGCTCCTCGGCGACATATTCGACAAATGTCGGACCGGTCGTACTCCGCTCCAGCCGACGGCTCTCACTGTCCAGCCGCGCAATGGCGGCGAGGCGGTCGTCCTGGCCGATCTTTGCCCGATCGACGGCCGACCGCAGGACAGCGATGGTCTGGTCGTAGACCTTGGTTGGCACTGCGAAGGGCTGTCGATCCTTGCCGCCTTTGGCGAGAGAGAAGCGCGCCGGATCACTGAAACGGCAGGGCGCGCCATGCAGTACTTCCGCGACCATCGCAAGAGACCGCACGGTGCGCGCGCCGATGCCGGGCACGAGCAGCAGCTCGGAAAAGTCTTCTGGCCCCCGATCGGCTGCTGCAGCCAATGCCCCGTGCAGTCGTCGCGTTATGACGTCCTTGGGCCTTACATCATGGTGCGCCGGCATCACGAGATGCGGGAGGGTTAGCTGCGGGGCGTTTTCATTCGCAATGGGGCGCGCCGGCTGTAGCGCCTCCAACTCCCTGACGATCCTGTCCGGTCCCTGATCGCGCAGCATCGCGACCTGCGCATCGCGGGCGCGCTCGGCGCGCGCATCGGTCAGATTGACGATGCTGCCGGTATTATGCCCCTCGATCGCGGCGTGGGGTGCTTCGACGAAACTGCCAAGCCCCTCGGAATGCCAATGATAGCGCCGTGCCAGGCCGCCGTCGCCGTTCATGCCCTGTTGCACAACCGTCCAACGGCCGTCATCGGTTACAAAGAAGCCGTGCAGATAGAGGTCGAAGCGGTCCTGCACCGCCGCGCTGTCGACCTTGGCGACGAGCCTGCTTGCCTGCGCCAAGGCTGTCCCGTCAAACCCCACCTTCGCGCCAATCTGTTCCAGCTCGGCCGGTGTCCGACGGGAATGATTGCCTCGCCCCCCGCACACATGCAGCCCTAACTCACCGGCCAGCGGCTTCAGACCTCGTTTCAACGCTCCGATGACGCTGGTCGTAATGCCTGAAGAATGCCAATCCATGCCCATGATCGTGCCGAACGACTGGAACCAGAAGGGATGCGCCAGTCGCCGCAGCAGCTCGTCGCGCCCGTATTGCTGGATGACGGCTTCGCAGATCACACCACCTAGCCGGACCATGCGCTCACCGAGCCAGAGCGGCACACGCCCGTAGTGCAGGGGAAGATCGGCACTGCCCGATCGCTTTGTCATTGTTCACCAGAACGAATTAGGAACAAGCGAATATATACGTCGGTTCCCGCTCCTTAACCATCTCGAGCGGACGGCGCCGGAACTTGGAACAGTTCCACTTCGTTCAGTGAGCGTCCGAAGGCGCGCAAACCGAAGTATTCACCTCTGACCCATCGAGGTGAGCCTTCAGCGCCACGCAACTGCTCGCATCAGATAACGAGGATCATGACCCATGGCCCGCTCCCCCCGCGATGTCCCAGCAAAAGCCAAAACCACCTCAGGAGAGGGCGGCGAGCTGCACCAGTCGACGTCGGCGCCGGAGGCTCGCATCACGACCAATCATGGGATTCCGGTCAGCGACAATCAGAATTCGCTGAAGGCTGGCGGTCGCGGTCCGACGCTGCTGGAAGATTTCGTACTCCGTGAGAAGATTCAGCATTTCGACCACGAGCGCATCCCGGAGCGCATCGTCCACGCTCGCGGTTCGGCCGCTCATGGCTTCTTCGAACTGACGGAGTCGCTCGGCGATTTCACCCGCGCGAAGGTGCTGACCGAGGTCGGAGTCAAGACCGAGGTCTTCACCCGCTTCTCGACGGTCGTCGGCGGAGCAGGCTCGGTCGATACGCCCCGCGACGTGCGCGGCTTCGCGGTGAAGTTCTACACGAAGGAAGGGAACTGGGACCTCGTCGGCAACAATATCCCGGTCTTCTTCATCCAGGACGCGATCAAGTTTCCCGACCTGATCCATGCCGTGAAGATGGAGGCCGATCGCGGCTACCCGCAGGCCGCCAGCGCCCATGATACCTTCTGGGACTTCATCGGGCTGATGCCGGAATCGACCCATATGATCATGTGGGCGATGTCGGACCGGACCATCCCACGTTCGCTTCGGATGATCGAGGGTTTCGGCGTCAACACCTTCCGCCTGCTGAACGACAAGGACGAGCCGACCTTCGTTAAGTTCCATTGGCGGCCGAAGCTCGGCACGCAATCGACCTGCTGGGACGAGGCGGTGAAAATCGCCGGCGCCGACCCGGACTACCATCGCCGCGATCTGCATGAGGCCATAGCCAAGGGTGACTTCCCCGAGTGGGACTTCGGCGTGCAGCTGTTGAGCCAGGATGAAGCCGACGCGCTGCCCTTCGACATCCTCGACGCTACCAAGGTGATCCCGGAGGAACTGGTGCCGATCCGCATGATCGGCCGCATGGTGCTGAACCGCAACCCGGACAATTTCTTCGCCGAGACCGAGCAAGCTGCCTTCCTGCCAACCAATATGCCGCCTGGCATCGATGTGTCGGAGGACCCGCTCCTGCAAGGCCGGCTGTTCTCCTATCAGGACACGCAGCTCTCCCGGCTCGGGACTGTGAACTTCCATCAGATCCCCATCAACCGGGCCAAGGGCTGCCCTTTCCAGAACCTGCAGCGCGACGGACAAATGCAGACGCAAGTCTTCACCGGACGCGCGAATTACGAGCCGAACAGCCTTGCCGAGGCTGGCGAGGACGGCGGCCCGCGCGAGGATCCTGTCGGCGGCTTCCGGACGGCGACGATCCCGGTTGAGGAGCATAAGGTTCGGCTGCGCGCGGAGAGTTTCGCTGACCACTACAGCCATGCCCGGCTGTTCTTCCGCTCGCAGAGTAAGATCGAGCAGGCCCACCTCGCGAGCGCACTCGTCTTTGAGCTGTCGAAGGTCACGCTGGAGCATGTCCGCAACCGCGTGATGTCTAACCTCGTCAATGTCGATGAAGCGCTGGCGCAGCGCGTTGCTGACGGACTCGCCATGTCCCTGCCGAAGGGTTCGAAGCCTGCAGCGATCCCGATGGACATGGAGCCATCGCCGGCACTTCGCATCGTCGGTAAGTACCCCGAGACCCTGAAGGGCCGGACCGTCGGGATACTTGTCTCTGATGGGGCGGACGGAGCCCGGATCACGGCCGTCAAGGCCGCCGTCGAAGGCGATGGCGGAGCCGTCAAGATCGTCGCGCCGAAGATTGGCGGCGTGAAACTCAAGGATGGGAAGACGCTCAAGGCCGACGGCCAACTCGCCGGCACCCCGTCTGTGCTCTTTGACGCGGTCGCCATCATTCTGTCCGAAGCTGGCTGCGCCGCATTGATGAAGGAAGGCGCGGCAATCGATTTCGCCAAGGACGCCTTCGGGCATCTCAAAGCGATCGGCTACAGTGCTGAAGCCAGGCCGCTGCTCGACAAGGCCGGAGTCGAGCAGGATGAAGGGATCGTGGCGTTGGACAAAAAGGTCGACGCCTTCCTGAAACCAGCGCGTACGCGCCAGTGGGCTCGAGAAGGCAAGGTTCGCATGCTGGCGTGATTTCTTGTTGCCGGCTGTGCGCAACTAGCTTGCGGCCAAAGCGGTGTGTCGTTCGATGGTCGCGATCAGCGAGGCGCGCCGCCCTTTCGCAAATGAACAGATCCGTCGCTCGATCGCGACGGGTCTACGCACGTGGGTAACGACCCGGCCGTTATTCTGCTTTGAGATTATCCGCGGACTGCTTGCCCGACCTTTTGTCGGCAACGAGTTCGTACGACACTTTCTGGCCGTCGTTCAGGCTACGGAGACCGGCGCGCTGACCGCACTGATGTGAACGAACACGTCGTTTCCGCCGCCATCAGGCGTAATGAAGCCATAACCCTTGGTCTCGTTGAACCATTTCACAGTGCCGCTAGCCATTTCCATCTCCAAAGTGAAGCGCCAGCATGTGCCAACGTCGGTTTCTCGGCAAGTTAGGGGCTGGCGCAGGAACTTCTGGATCGCGAGGCAGTCTCCCTAGGAGCACATAAAATTTGGAGGTGCTCGATGACCAACCGCCAGGATCCGGATATTCGCGAGGCCAACGCACGAGCCGACAGGCAGACGGAAGGCCCGGGCGGCGGGGTTGTCGCTCCGATGCACCCAGACAGGCATACGACCACTGACCCTGCCGTGGAAACGCCCGTCGAAGGTCGTCAGGGATTTCTGGGCCGCCCGGTGCTGGCGGTGCTCCTGGGCGGCCTTATTTTAGCTGGGCTTGCTTGGATCGTCGTTCACTACCTGGCTCGATGATAGCCTGATATGCCCGCTGCGGGCGGGATGCGTCTGAGACCTAGCCGCGGTCAAGAAGATGTCGGTAGGAACGTGGGTTTTTGTGGCAGTCGCGCCTCAATTACCCATCTCACGTTCCGCAACGGAGACGAACTTAACGCCGCCCTGGATCGAGCGATCTATCCCGCAGGATGCGCGAGGGGTCGATGAAGAACGAGAGCTCGAAACCATCAATGTCACGGTCGAGCTTTCTGAGCGGTCATTTGCAGTTGATATCGCAGCCAGCCGGAGCACTCGGCGATCAGGGCATGATGTTCCGAGCGGCAGTGGAGTAGAATAAATCTGTATCCGTTGGACTGCCACCACCCGATAAGGATGAGAAGGTCGCTGCAGGTGCCGTCGCCATTATCGCCTTCGTCATCGTGGCGATATTCCTCGGCTTCAATCGGAATCAGGCTCTGACACAACGCGAGCTGCAATTCCGGCAGGTCGATCGAAAGACGCCCCGAAGGGTCCGACTGATTTACAAGAGCCACCGCCGCCGTTGAAGCGACACGTTCCACGCCTCGGCCGAGGTGGGAACCAGCAGATGCTCTGCTCGTTGACCGGCGAAACGCTTGAGGTGGAAAACTTTGGTTGCAATTTGGAAAAGTGACGGCCCGAATAAGCGACCGACGCAAGTACGGCGCGCTCCATACGGAGCACTGCCGCGACAAGAACGGCAAGCGCTACAGAGTTGTGGAGTGGCGCGAATGGCCCGGTCTCTCGCTCACGTCTTATACGCTCGAAGACGGTACCCCCACGGGGACGAGTGCTATTTCACACTGCCATCCGGGAAAATGCTCACGCGCTGCGAGGATGAATGAACGAAATCGAGGATGGAGAGGTTGTCGTCGTGCTGCGGCAGGATGTTAAGCGCGGCGGTGAGCTTCTGGCAACGTACCAGATGGAATATCGTGACCTGGCTACTGCGCTTTCGGCGATTCGTGCTGATCTCATCGCTGGGCGGGTCGAAGTCTTCACCGTTGCTGGACGGGAGCTCAGCGACGACGAGATCACTGCACTTTCGTTGCAAGCTACCAACCCTCGGTAGATTCAGAACATTGTGCGAAGCTCGGGTTGATGGAATGCCCTTAAATTTACTCGAGCTAAAGGCCTTGAACGCCCTAGAGCTGGCTCCGCGCCTGATCGGTATGAAGCTGCTTGTCGGGGGGGTAGGAGGTTCCATTGTCGAAACCGAGGCCTATCTCGCCGAAGATCCAGCTTCGCACAGCTTCCGCGGTCCGAGACCGCGAAATGCGGCCATGTTCGGTCCATCTTGGCACGCTTACGTTTATCGGTCCTATGGGCTTCACTGGTGTTTGAATATCGTCGCCGAAGGCGCGGGCGCGGTCTTGCTTAGGGCCATCGAGCCGACAGAGGGGCTCGCTGAAATGCGGGCGCGTCGCGGCAGCAGGGTAAGCCTATGCAATGGGCCGGGACGGTTGGCCCAGGCGCTTGGGATAACGGGTGCCCATAATGGGCTTAGTTTGGAATGCCAACCGTTCTCGATTGTCGACCGGTCACATGCGCCGGAGATTTCCAGCAGCACTCGCATTGGAATTTCGAAGGCCACCGAGCAGCCTTGGCGATTTGGCTTTGCGGGTTCGCGTTTCGTGAGTCGCGCTTTCCCAAAGCCTGGGAGGTGAGCAGCGCCGCGGCAAACTGCCGTGAGTGAGCCAGCAACAGAGCATTCCGGGGCCAACGATCTCTTTGGACGATGGCCCTAGGCAGATCCGCCTGCAACCCCGTCCGGGAGGTCGACGACAACATCATCTCCGAGATTGACCGTACCGCTCTCGATGATGCGGGCAGTAATGCCGCCGAGCCCGCGAACGGCGTTGTACCCGCCAACGCCGAGGATCTCCTCCATTCGCGAACACGGGTGGCACTCTCCGGTGGTTTGCAAAACAGCGGAGCCAATCCTGAAGTGCTTGTCTTTCAGCGCGACCAGATTGATGCCTCGAGTAACGACATTGCGGCGCAGATCGCCCGGCAGAACTTGTGAGCGGCCAAGATGGCTGGCGATCGTCCCGAGATGCTCGGCCTGGATCAAAGTGACCTGTCGAGCCCCCCGCGCCCGCGTATAGCGGTCGCCTATAACACCGCTCGTAATATCGAAATCCGCGCTCTGAACCTCAATGAGCGTTTCGCGGCGGCCAGGCCGGATGCCGAGCCACACAACTTGTCCCGCTCTGAGAGGGACGTTCAGAAGCTGCGCGAGTGAGGATGATGGGCTGAAAGGCATGGTTTCGACCCGGGCAGTCCTTAGCGCGCTGAGAGACGCTGAACGATATCTCGGGCGAAGCCGACCACTCGCTCCCGCAACTGAGGTCGGGTCGCGAGCATCCATCCCGCCGCACCGGCCAAGATCAACCTGATCATGTGAACATCTCCGAATGGCACCAGCGTTCCGCGGGCATGTTCGAAACGCGCTTCCGACGGATAGGTTCTCAACGAACGGGCCGTGCTCTGAAGCTGCCATCGACCCGCTTTGAGTTTGGGAACCAGTCATGGTTCAGGCGGTTCGATGACTAAGCGCTGGGGGCAGATTTGCTGAGGGCACATGCGTGCCGCAGCCTCACCTCAGGAATTTTCCATGTCCGCCACAGAGCCCATGATTCATGAAGACGGTCTGCCGGGCCACGAGTCCGCACTAACGCCGAAGCCAGAATGGGAGCCGCGCTATCCCGGGAGCGATCGCCTCAAGGGGAGGGTGGCGCTGATCACCGGGGCGGATAGCGGCATCGGTCGTGCTGTTGCTGCGCTTTATGCCCGCGAAGGTGCCGATATAGCCATTGTCTATCTGAGTGAGCACGACGATGCCAAAGCGACCGTTGGCATCGTCGAGCGCGAAGGGCGCCGAGCGATCGCTATCCCGGGAGATGTCGGCGACAAGGCCTTTTGCACCGACGCCGTCGCTCAGACCGTCGAAGAGTTCGGGAAGATCGATATCCTAGTAAACAATGCGGGCGAGCAGCATCCGGATAAGGACATCACGGACATTACAGAGGAGCAGCTTCGCCGAACGTTCCAGACAAACATCTTCGGTATGTTTTTCATGACGCAAGCCGCGCGGCCGCACCTCCAACGCGGCGCCATTATCGTCAACTGCACGTCCGTCACAAGCTACCAGGGTTCCAGTGAGTTGCTCGATTACAGCTCGACAAAAGGCGCGATCACCGCATTCACGCGGGCCCTTTCCGAAAATCTGATCGAGAAGGGGATACGTGTAAATGCGGTGGCGCCAGGGCCGATCTGGACGCCTCTCAACCCTATGGGCGGAGCAAGCCCGGAGAAGCTCAAACACTTTGGTGAAAGCACGCCCATGAAGCGGCCCGGGCAGCCGAATGAGGTCGCGCCCAGCTTTCTGTTCCTGGCGTGTGAGGATTCCAGCTACATGTCCGGCCAGGTGCTGCACCCGAACGGCGGCACGGTTGTGAACGGGTGAGTAGCGGTCGAATGCTGATCGGCAATTCAGTCCTACCCAAGAGGCGAAGGCTGCCATCGGCAGCGGATCGCATGGCTGCGAGCGTGGCGGATCGAGCAACTTTGCTAATGAACGCGAGCGCGAGTCGGAGGCGGGTTGCAGGGGCGCCAGTACTAATCATCATCGCAGTGAAAATAGAGGGGGCCTTCGGGCTCGCCCTTTTCGCAATAGAGAGGCCAGAATGCTTCAAGTCCGGACGATTACCCGAACCTACCAGACGTTCGAAGATGCTCGAAATGTCGCGGTCCGCTTGGCCGAGGCTGGCATCCAGCCGGAGAGGATCGGCCTCCTCGGGCAGCAGGCTGGCGGCGACGACAACACGGCTGCAGTCGCTGGCATCGGCGGAGCGGCAGGCGCCGCGACGGGGCTAGCACTTGGGTTGGGCGCGCTTACGCTTCCGGGCGTTGGGCCCATCATTGCGACAGGCTGGTTTCTCTCCGGTTCGGTGACTGGCGCGTTGGCAGGGGGCGTTCTCGGGGCACTCGTCGACGCCGGCGTACCGGCGAGCGACGCCGAACATCACGCTAGAGAACACGCCCGGGGTCGGTCGGTGGTCTCTGTCCGAGTTGAGGAATCGGATGTCGCGCTAGCGATACGGATATTGGATGCAGCAATGCCGCTCGAGGCGAGCGACAATCCTCCTGAATCCGATTTCTCGAAGGTCGTTTCCTGAAGTCTCAACAGCAAGCTCTAAGCGATCGGTGATATCGTTTAGAGCAACCGCCGCACTTATTTTGTCGGTTGGGAGCGCGCCGTCAGCTTGTTCCCATCAGGGTCGCGAAGGTATGCGACGAAGGCACCATTGGGACGCTCGCTCGGCGGGGTCTCGATCGACTTTCCGCCATGCGCAGTTCCAGCGTCGTGCCAAGCCTGGACATGTTCTTTGCTAGCCGCAGCGATACCAATCGTGCCCCCGTTTGCGAATGTTGCCGGATTTCCGTCGATTGGCGTCGTGATCATAAGCCTGCCGCCGCTGTGAGTGTAGATCAGCCTGCCTCTGGCATCGATCTCACCGCGCTGGCCTCCCAACGCGACGAATGTGGCGTCGTAAAAGCTCTTGGATCGCTCCAGGTCGTTGCTGCCAATCATGATGTGCGTGAACATACGTGTCTCCAAAAATCCTGCGCGAGGCAATTGCAGCATGGCGCGGGCGACACGCTGGAAGGAACGAACGAATGCGCGTGATTCAGCCCAATTCTGAGCTCGAAAAATGGCGAGAGGGCGTGCTTACCTCGATGCGAATTTCAGCGGTCGTCGGATCGCACCAGCTCTGCATTTTCGAGCAGCTTTGCCAACCAGGCCTTGGCGCGCCGATGCACTCGCATACCGTCGAGGAAATCCTCGAGATCATTGAGGGGCAGGCGGAGGTCCGCATCGAAGACGAGGTCATGTCGGTCCTGCCCAACCAGTCGGTCATCATCCCAGCCGGCTGCTTTCATGGATTTACGAACAGCGGAACCGGAACACTGAAAGTTCGCGCCACACTCGCTTCGCCGGTTTTCGAGGCGAGCTACGATGACAGCGGAGAGCTGAAACGGAGGTACAGCCCAGAAGCACCATAGAGAGATTTTTGGACGCCACCTGCCGGTCAAGTTGGCACACGCGTCATGCAGAGCGTGATGTCGAGGAATGCGCCCGTGAGCTTGCTCAGGACAAGCGCTTGGCGGATTTCTGCTGTGGTGATTTTAATGTCCTGAGGATTCGGCATGTCGCTCGCTAATGGCCGGCCGCTGCTCGCCATGCCAGGCCCCACTAACATTCCTGATCGCGTGCTCCAGGCAATGATGCGGCCGGCTGAGGAACTCAGTTCCGACAGCATTGTGCGCCTGACCGAGACGGTTCTCTCCGATCTCAAGCGCGTCTTCCGGACCGACGGCGAAACCTTCGTCTACGCCGCCAACGGCCATGGTGGCTGGGAGGCAGCCTTCACCAATGTCCTGTCGCGCGGCGACAAGGTTCTGGTGCTGGAAAGCGGCCGCTTTGCCATCGGCTGGGGTGAGATGGCCCGCTTTATGGGCGTCGATGTCGAGATGCTTCCCGGCAGCTGGCGCCGGGCCGTCGATCCTGCAGCAGTCGAGGCCCGGCTACGTTCTGACACGCAGCACAAGATCAAAGCCGTGATGGTCGTCCAGATCGATACCGCTGCAGGCATCGTCAACGACATCCCGGCCATTCGCAGGGCCATCGACGCCGCGGGTCACCCGGCTCTGTTTATGGTCGATGCCATTGCCTCCCTCGGGTGCATGGAATTCGAGATGGATGCCTGGCGCATCGATATCGCTGTCTCAGCCTCGCAGAAGGGCCTCATGTCCTCGCCAGGCCTCGCCTTCGTCGCGGCCAACGACAAGGCTCTGGCCGCCCATAAGCGCGCCAACCTGCGCACCGGGTATTGGGATTGGAGCGGCCGGATGAACGTGCTGGCCTACATGAAGCATTGCGGGACCGCGCCGGAGCATTTGCTTTTTGGGCAGCGCGCTGCGCTCGACATGATTTTCGAGGAAGGGTTGGAAGCGAGCTGGCGCCGCCACGCCGCCCTTGCCAAGGCGACGCATGCTGCCGTGGATCTATGGTCGAGTGGTCAAGCTCTCACCTTCGGAGTGACCGAGGGATCTGAGCGAGCGCCGTCTGTGACAGCGGTGCTAACGCCTGGCATTGATGTAAGCGTCATCACCTCCTTTGCGCGCGACGTCTGTGGTGTGACGCTCGGCCTCGGGATCGGGGATTATCACGGCAAGGCCTTCCGGATCGCCCACATGGGTCATTTCAACGCCGCGGCGCTTCTTGGAGCTCTCGGCGCCATTGAGATGGCGCTTCAGGCTAAGAAATCCCGCACGGCTCGGGTGGTGCGGCAGCTGCAATCGCCAGCTTAGCCGCCGCGTGAAAGAGACCGCGCTTCTGCCGCCTGGAGGCCTTGAACAGACAGGATGTCGCTCATGTGGACAGATTCAGGGAGTAGCTCTTCTCCCGTCCGTCCGGGCGGCGTGCCTCACCTAAGCAGACCTTCAGCCTCAAACTCTTCCCAGCCGTCGAGGCCGGTTTCCTGTTCATCGGGAACGGGCGCAGCCTTACGGGATTTGGCCGATCGCTTTCCGGCGCGCGTCAAAGCTGCCTTTCCTGCCGCTCGGCGCCGATTCTCTGCTGTCGTCGCGATATCCTCTTCCCGCCAGATTTCCGGCAGGCCGCTATCGAGGACATGCTCGATGAAACTTGGGGTGAACACGTGGAAAGTGACCGCCTTGGCCCGGCCACGCAGCTTGACCGTCTTTGTCCCCGCGCTCTGGAGCCGGCCGTCGTCGAGCCACTTGTGGCGCTCGCGAGATGAGATGGAGAGAATGTCCTCGGCCTCGCTGGGGAGGATGGGCAACTCTGTAATATCGGCCAACATATCCGCTACGAGCGCAGATAGAGCGTCAAACTCAGCAGATCCGGTGTCCGGCATGTGAAGGATCGCTCTGCCAGATTCGACCGTCAGGTGCTTCCGCGTCGACCAAGGAAGCCGCCGCCTGATTTCCCGCTCGATTCCCTTGGCGCGGACCGAGGACCCCAGGGTGGTCGTTGATGGAAGAGACCATTCGGCGAGCTGCGTTGAGGTGCGCTTCACATGATGCTCTGCTCAGAATTGCGGGCCCGGAATTAATCGCACCGATCGATCGCGTATTCCCAGCTTCTACGTTCCTGGTGGCTGCTGCATACGCTGCTCCTTAGTACGTGAGCTTGCTGAGGGTCGTCGATACTCTGTGGGCGATCTGTTCGCTCCCGACTTCAGCCACTCCTTTCGGAGCTTGTGTCGATCGAGCTGTGCTTCGGCGAGCTCCTCGCGAAGGCGCTCGTTCACGCCTTCCAGTTCGGCCCGCAAGGCGCCTCGATCAAGTTCTGCAGGCATTGCCTCGCTGTTGACCGTCTGATCGAGAATATCTGCCAGCACGGTGTGAAGGAACTGGGAGCACTCCTCCTCGTTCTCCGGCGCTGGAACCAGGATCTGCGCCAGAAGGGCTAGCGCCAGCTCTCGCCAAGCGACCACCTCGTATGACTGCTGGACGATTTCGGCTGGATCATCGGACATCGCTATTACTCCTGCTCGGAGGCGGAGGTTGTGCCTCGCCAACCTTCCACCTCGTCGCTGTGTTCCCGCCAGATATCCAGCTTGACTCTTAAGCCCTCACTGAGAACATAAGAGGAACATCAGGCATCGTTCTAGCAGGTAAAGCCAGTTGCGGCCACAGCCGTTATTTCAGTCGCTCCGCGATCAGATCGAGCGGATCGAGGGTAGAAGCGCCCGCGGTCGGACAGTCTTGCCGTTCGGAATCGCGACGGTTGATTCACGCTTGCCTGGTGGAGGCCTCGCGCTAGGAGCTCTGCATGAGGTCGCGGGTGGCGGCAACGGCGCGATTGACGGTGCCGCAGCGGCTTTGTTCAGTGCTGGGGTTGCCGCCAGGAGTCGTGGCAAAGTGCTCTGGTGCCTCACCCGAGCCGATCTGTTCGCGCCGGCAATGGCGCAGGCGGGGTTGATCCCCGACCGCGTGATCTATGTCGAGGCGGGCGATGACCAGACGGTGCTCGCCTGCATGGAAGAGGGCCTGCGCTACGGTGGGCTTGGCTCTGTCGTTGGCGAGGTCGCCCGCCTCTCGATGACCGCCTCCCGGCGCCTTCAGCTGGCGGCCGAAGGTACCGGCTCTATCGGCATCGCGTTACGACGATGGCGACGCGAAGTCGACGCCTCTGATTTTGGTCAACCCACGGCAGCGATGACCCGATGGCGGGTCTCAGTGCTTCCATCGACAGCGCTGCCGGTGCCGGGGGTAGGGCGGTCGCGTTGGCTGGTCGAACTGATCAGGGCCCGGGCGGGCGAAAGCGCGGATTTCGAATTGGAGGCATGCGATGACACGGGTCGTCTCGGTCTTCCTCCCGAACTGGTCGATCGATCGGTTCCGGCGGATGGCTGGCGACGCGGCGCCTCCGCCTGAGGTCCCGCTCGTCCTCATCGCTCGCGACGGAAGCAGGAGGCTAGTGCAGGCGGCGAATGCCGCTGCACTGGCAGCCGGGCTTCGCGTCGGCATGCCGGCCACGAAGGCACAGGCGCTCGTGCCTGGCCTGTTGCTTCAGGAAGCGGATCTCGCTGCGGACACCTTGGAGTTGGAACGGCTGGCGATCTGGCTGCACCAGCGCGTCGCCCCGATCGTCGCGCCAGATCCGCCCCATGGCATCGTCATCGACACGACCGGTGCCGACCATCTCCATGGCGGTGAGGCCGACATGCTGAATGCCATCGTCGGCCGCCTGGCAATGTCCGGCGTCGAGGCCAGGGCCGCAATTGCCGATAGCTGGGGCGCCGCCCATGCACTCGCCCGATACGTGTCTCAGTCGACTGTTGTTGCGACGGCTGGGCATCAGGCGCAGCCGCTAATACCGCTGCCGCTGGAATGCTTGCGACTGCCCGCCAAGATATCGAACGACCTGCGCGTTCTGGGCTTCGAGACAGCCGGCGACATCATCGGCCAACCGCGCTCGCCGCTCACGCTGCGCTTTCGGCCGGAGATCGGCCGCCGGTTGGCTCAGGCGCTCGGGGAGGTCGCCGAGCCCATCGTCGCTATCCGCCCGCCTGACCTCATCGAAGTTCGCCGCGCTTTTGCCGAGCCGATCGGCGCGCCGGAGACAATCGCTCGCTACATCGGCAAATTGGTCGCTCAGCTCTGCGACCGGCTTGAGGCGCGCGGTCTTGGCGCTCGGCGCCTCGATCTCGTCTGCCATCGCGTCGACCGCGGACTTCAGACAGTCCGGGTTGGGCTCGCCAAGCCTGTTTGTGATGTGAAGCGACTGACCCGGCTCCTTTGCGAGAAGATCGAGGCGATCGAGCCTGGCTTCGGCATCGAGATCATGACGCTGGCAGCGACCTTGGCTGAGCCCCTCGAACGAAAGCAGGCGGTCAGTTCCCTGGTGGAGGAAACCAGCGCGGACGTCTCCGGCCTCATCGACATCCTCGCCAACCGCGTCGGTGAGCGGGCGGTCTATCGCATGGCACCGGTTGCCAGCGATGTACCCGAGCGCTCTGTGCGCCGTGTCGCGGCGCTGACTGAGGAGACCGGAGCGGTTTGGCCAAGCCACTGGCCGCGCCCTGCCAGGCTGCTACCGAGACCGGAACCGGTCGAGACCATGGCGCTGCTGCCGGACCATCCACCGGCCTGGTTCAGCTGGCGCGGGATCCGCCGCCGGGTCCGGCGCGCAGATGGCCCGGAGCGCGTATTCGGCGAGTGGTGGAAGCGCGAGGCCGAGATGGTCGCCGTGCGCGATTACTTCCGGGTCGAGGATGATGCCGGCGAGCGCTACTGGCTCTATCGCGCAGGCGATGGCGAAGACGTCGCCACGGGCTCCCATCGCTGGTTCCTGCATGGCGTTTTCGGATGAGCGCGCGCTACGCCGAGCTCCAGGTCACCAGCCATTTCAGCTTCCTGCGCGGCGCCTCCTCGGCCGATGAGCTGTTCGCCCAAGCGGCGCTGCTCGGCATCGAGGCGCTCGCGGTCGTAGACCGCAACTCCCTCGCCGGCATCGTCCGGGCCCATGAAGCGGCGAAGACAACTGGCGTCAGGCTGATCGTCGGCTGCCGCCTCGATCTCGCTGATGGCATGTCGCTGCTGGTTTATCCCATCGACCGGCCGGCTTATTCCCGCCTGTGCCGACTGCTCTCCATCGGCAAGAAGCGCGGCGGAAAAGCGCGATGTCATCTCGAATGGTCGGACGTCGCTGCGCATGCGGAAGGGGTGGTCGCGGTGCTCGTACCAGACCTGGCCGACGAGGACTGTGCCTTTCGCCTGCGTCGGCTCCGCGAGGTCTTTGGTGACCGCGCCTATCTGGCCCTGTCGCTGCGGCGCCGTCCGAACGACCAACTTCGCCTTCACGAGCTGTCGAACCTGGCGACGCGGATGCGAGTACCCACGGTTGTGACCAACGATGTACTCTTCCACGAGCCGGCACGGCGGATCCTGCAGGACGTCGTCACCTGCATCCGCCACAACGTCACGATCGACGCCCTCGGCGAACGCCGCGAGCGCCACGCCGACCGCTATCTGAAGCCGCCGGACGAGATGCATCGGCTGTTCACGCGCTACCCTGAGGCCTTGGCCCGGACGCTGCAGATTGCCGATCGCTGCCGGTTCTCGCTTGACGAACTCGCCTATCAGTACCCGGAGGAGCGCGACGATGCCACGCTGACACCACAGCAGACCCTGGCGAAGTTGACCTGGGAGGGCGCCGCGCAACGTTATCCCGAGGGTCTGTCCGAAAGCGTCAAGGCAAGCCTAAACCACGAGCTGACACTGATCGAAAGGCTCGGCTACGCGCCGTACTTCCTGACGGTGAACGCGATCGTCCGCTTCGCCCGCTCGCGCGACATCCTCTGCCAAGGTCGCGGCTCGGCGGCGAACTCGGCAGTCTGCTTTGTCCTCGGCATCACCTCGATTGACCCGGGCCGCAACGACCTTCTGTTCGAACGCTTCGTCTCGGAGGAGCGTCGTGAGCCGCCCGACATCGATGTCGACTTCGAGCATGAGCGCCGCGAGATCGTCATGCAGTGGGTGTTCGACACCTATGGCCGGGATCACGCGGCCCTGTGCTCGACCGTCATCCGCTACCGAACCAAAGGTGCCTTGCGCGACGTCGGCAAGGCGCTGGGCCTGCCCGAGGACCTGATCGGGACGCTGTCGTCACAGGTCTGGGCCTGGTCCGAGGAGGGCGTCGAAAAGCGACATGTCGAGGAGCTCAACCTCAACCTCGCCGACCGACGGCTGCGCTTGGCGCTCGATCTCGCCCGCCAGCTTCAAGGCACCCCGCGACACCTCTCGCAGCATCCCGGCGGGTTCGTCCTGACCCATGACCGCCTCGACGACCTTGTCCCGATCGAGCCAGCGGCAATGGCCGATCGTCAGGTCATCGAATGGGACAAGGACGATATCGACGCGCTGAAGTTCATGAAGGTCGACGTCCTCGCGCTGGGCATGCTGACCTGCATGAAGCGAGGCCTGGACATGCTCGTCGACCACAAGGGCATCGCGCTCGACCTGGCCTCCATTCCGGCCGAGGATCCGCGGACTTATGCGATGATCCGGAAGGCCGACACGCTCGGCACATTTCAGATCGAGAGCCGCGCGCAGATGTCGATGCTGCCCCGGCTTAAGCCGCGGACGTACTATGACCTCGTCGTGCAGGTCGCGATCGTTCGGCCAGGTCCGATCCAGGGCGACATGGTCCATCCCTATCTGCGCCGGCGCGAGGGCCGCGAGCCGGTCCATTATCCCAAGCCCGAGCTGGAGAAGGTTCTGGGCAAGACGCTCGGCGTGCCGCTCTTCCAGGAGCAGGCGATGCGGGTCGCGATCGAATGTGCCGGCTTCACGCCCGGCGAGGCAGACATGCTGCGCAAGAGCATGGCGACCTTCAAGTTCACGGGCGGCGTGTCGAAGTTCAAGGAGAAGCTCGTCGCCGGCATGGTCGCCAACGGTTACGAGGCCGAGTTCGCCGAGCAGACATTCCGACAGCTCGAAGGCTTCGGCTCCTACGGCTTCCCTGAGAGCCACGCGGCCTCCTTCGCTCTGATCGCCTATGCCTCAGCCTGGCTGAAATGCTGGCATCCGGACGTGTTCTGCGCTGCGCTGCTGAACAGCCAGCCCATGGGCTTCTATGCTCCTGCGCAGATCGTGCGCGACGCCCGCGATCACGGCGTCGAGGTTCGACCTGTCTGCGCGAATGCTTCCCGCTGGGACTGCACGCTGGAGCAGACCGGCGACGAGAGGCGGTTTGCCGTTCGCTTGGGGCTCAGGATGGTCAAGGGGCTCGCCAACGCCCATGCTGCCGCGATCATCACGGCACGAGCCAGCATGCCGTTCGAGTCGATCGAGGACCTCTGGCGCCGGGCTCGGGTGCCCGTGTCAGCGTTGGCGGAGATTGCCGAAGCCGACGGGTTCCGCCCCAGCCTCGGCCTGGCACGGCGGGAGGCGATCTGGGCAATCCGGGTTCTGCGCGACTAGCCGCTACCCTTATTCGCGGCCGCGGCGGATCGGAAAGCCGATGAAACGCTTGAGCCTGCCATCGCGCTCCGGCCGATGGCGACCGGCGGAGATGTGGTCGAGGACTATCGCCATGTCGGGCTGTCGCTTCGCGATCATCCGGTCTCCTTCCTGCGGCAGGATCTTCGGCGCAGGGGCATCGTCAGCTGTCAGGCCGCAATGGACGCGCGCAATGGACACTGGCTCCAAGCCGCCGGCATCGTACTGGTGAGGCAGCGGCCGGGCTCGGCGAAAGGCGTGATGTTCATCACCCTCGAGGACGAGACCGGTATCGCCAACCTCGTGGTCTGGCCGAAGGTATTCGAGCGTTTCCGCCGGACGATCCTGTCGGCCGGGATGATCGCCGTGCGCGGGCGCATCCAGCGTGAGGGGGAGGTCGTGCACCTGGTAGCACAGAGGCTGACCGACCTATCTTCCCACCTCGCCGGTGTCGGCAAACGCGATCAGCCATTCCCGCTTCCTCACGGACGCGGCGACGAGTTTCACTATGGCTCGCCAACCCCAGACCCGCGCGATCTTCCGCCGAAAGGAATGCGGACGCGAGACATCTACATCCCCGATCTGCACATCGACACGATCAAGGTGAAGACGCGGGATTTTCGATGATCCGGCTGCGTGGGGGGATCGGAAGGCTCCTGCCTTGTATGGACCTGCGGCAATGCTGATCTCCCATTCATGCTTAGTAATCGCGTTCGGGTCATCGACCTTGAGACGGCTGGCGACGGCGCCCACGATGTCTGCGAGATCGGATGGCAGGACGTCTCGTTAGGATCTGATGGACGCTGGGAGGTCACGGGGGAACGCGGCGCGTTTCTCGTCAATCCCGGACGCGCCATCTCCGCCGATACGATGGCTGTGCATCATATTCGGGATGAGGACGTTGCTGGAGCGCCGTACTGGAAGGACATTGCGCCGACTATCCTGAAGCCGGAGCGCAGAGTATCGGCTTTGGCGGCGCACCGAGCGGCGTTCGAACAGCGATACTGCCGACCGCGGCTGAGCGGGGGTGCTCAATGGATCTGCACCTGGAAATGCGCCTTGCGCCTGTGGCCGGAGCTGCCCCGATTCTCAAACCAGATGCTTCGATATCAGCGGAAGCCGGCGGGGCTAGTGCACGAGATTGGCTTGCCCGCTCATCGCGCGATGCCCGATGCGTACGTAACCGCGCACCATCTCCGCGACATGTTGAATGAGGCTTCGATCGACCAATTGCTTGCGTGGAGCAGAGAGCCCGGCTTGTTGCCTCGCGTGCCAACGGGGCCTGATCGCGGCAAGGGGTGGGATCAGCTGAGCGCGCCGGCGCTGTCAGCACTCGCCGCCAGTCGTGATGTCGATCTTTGCTTCAGTGCTAAGACTGAACTTGAGCGGCGAAATGGCCGGAACGAAGTCGACCGCGAACCTGCTCAGGCACGCTTGCTCTGACACTCCCATGCTCCGTCTGCTGCGCTTCTTGGTAAGGCACGCTTTTACCGACCGCGGAAGAGGACGTCGCCTGCTGACCTGCCTCTCGATCACTCTCAGAGGTTCTGCCTGATCGATCGAGCCGCCGCGAAACATGCAAAGAAGCTCTCGCGCTTCTCTGAACGCCAAACAGAAAGCGGCCCCGGTCGCCCGAGGCCGTTGTTCAATATGCCTGTGCCGTCAGATCACGGCAGGCGGCACTCGGCCGGACGCGGTAGCATCCCGAACGTAAGGATCGGCGTTTTCATCGAAGCGCGACCAGCCGCCGGCTCGATAGTCAGCCTCGCGGGTCGCACGGTCGATCGGGGTAGCGCCGTCAAGGATAGCTTGGACGGTGGCCTCGTGCTCGGGTTCGGTGCGGACGGATACGACCGATCCGCCGCGGCGAACCGTCTCGGCGTAGTAGTTCGCCTCGTCCTCATCGTGGCCTTCCTTCACGAATGAGCCAACCAGACCACCGGCGGCGGCACCGGCGACAGCACCTGCGGCTGTGGCGGCAAGCCAGCCTGCGGCAACAACCGGGCCGACGCCGGGGATCGCCATGATGCCAAGGCCGGTCAGCAGGCCGGCGGCGCCGCCGACGCCGGCGCCGATTCCGGCACCTTCGGCGGCGTTGGTCTCGTCAGTCTTGCCGTCGCTGCCGACAATGCTGATGGCGCTGCTGGAAATGCCGGCGGCCTCGAGTTGGTCCACGACCGAGCGGGCGGTGGCGTGGCTATCGTAGGAACGGGTGAGCGTACGGGTCATGTCGTTCTCCAGTTTTTGCGGTGCGAGAGGCACGGATCAGTTGCGGGTGATATTGCCGCGGTAATCGACCGAGACGTTGACCTGCGCCCCCGAGTGGGTCGCGGTGCCCTTCCAAACGCCGTTGTCGTCCTTCTTCAAGGCTCCAACGTTTGAATAGCCGTTGGCCTCGAGGCGGCTCTTGGCCTGACCCTCGGTGAAGCTGTTGGCGCCCGGCAGCGGGGCATTCTTGTCGGCGTCAGCCTTTGGGGCGGGCATCGGCGACGTCGTCGACGTCTGTGCGATCGCGCCAAAGGATGTCGCGGAGGCGATCAAGGTGGCAATGAGCAGCTTCTTCATGATGGTCTCCCGTGGGCGTGCGGCCGATGCCGCGATGCACAATCAAACGGCAGATTGCCCCCGAAAGTTCCAGCGGAGCGGAATGGAACACGGGCTCTCAGGGTTCGTTCAGACCATCGACTACCCACATCGCTGGAGGAAGACATGGCGACCGAACCGAAGCCGCTCGACGACCTGTTCCACGACATGCTCAAGGACGTCTATTACGCGGAGAAGCAGATTCTGAAGGCGCTGCCGAAGATGGCGAAGGCGGCCAAGTCGCCCGAGCTCAAAAAGGCTTTCGAGACCCATCGCGAAGAGACCGAAGGTCACGTCGAGCGCCTCGGTGAGGTGTTCGAGCTTATCGGCAAGGCCCCGCGCGGCAAGACCTGCGACGCCATCCTCGGGATCATCGAGGAAGGCAAGGCGGTCATTGAGGACTATAGCGACAGCCCGGCGATTGACGCCGGCCTGGTGGCCTCGGCACAGGCCGTAGAGCACTATGAGATGGCCCGCTACGGTACCCTCAAGGCGTGGGCCCAGCAGCTCGGCCACAAGGATGCGGTCAAGCTGCTCGACGCGACGCTCGCCGAGGAGACCAAGACCGACAAGAAGTTGACGCAGCTCGGCGGCGCCGCCAACACCGCCGCGACGAAGAAGGCAGCCTGATCATGGGAATTTTCGACAGCATCAAGAAGGCCATCTTCGGCGAGGCCAAGGCCGATACGGTCGCCACTTCAACGTCTGCTCCCGCACCGGGTGCGGTTGTCCCACCGTCCGGCACTTCCACCGCACCGGCCTCGTCGCCGGCAGGGACACCCGTCGGTCAGACCACGGCAAACATCGGCACTGCGCCTGGATCGATGGCCTCGCAGCAGGTCGACGTCGCGCCGATCCTCGACAAGGCGGCCAAGGACAGCGGCCAGCAGCTGAACTGGAAGACGTCCATTGTCGACCTGCTCAAGGCGCTCAAGATCGACAGCAGCCTCACCGCCCGCAAGGAACTGGCGCAGGAACTCGGTTACACGGGTGATACCAACGACTCGGCGACGATGAACGTCTGGCTGCACAAGGCAGTCATCAAGAAGCTCTCCGAGAACGGCGGCAAGGTCCCCGCCGATTTACTCGACTGAGCGTACAGCTCAGGCGCTACTCGCCTGATAACGACCTACCGCCGCGCTTCTGCGAGGAGCGCGGCGTTCTCGATCGAGATCGCAGCGTGGCCGCGATCGCCTTGACGATCTCCTCTACCTCTTCATCGAATTGCCCAGGCTCGTCGTGGGCAACAAAATGCCGCCATGCACGATGCCGGCTCGCGAGATGACCGCGACCGCCAGATAACAGACAGCCGACAGATGGCTTTTTGGCATCCTGAAATGAGGCCCGTTCAGGTCGTAGGGCGGGTCCTTTCGAATGTCGTCAGAATGTAAAACGCGCAAGCCGTTAAAGATCGACGCGAAAATCTCGGTCTTGCGAGGCATTTCAAAATCGGCAAAGGCTGATCTCGGAACGCCCGCTAATTTGTAAGGGCGATACGCCTCCCCGTTCTCGTCGATCTGATTATAGAAAAACGCGCCGAACTTTCCGCCCGACCCTCCCGCGCCGACCTCCGTCGCGATTGCAACCAGCTCAGCCAGCTCGAATTGCGGCATGCCGCTATCGCAAACGATCGGCAGCGACAACCAGCCATGTCATTTGGTGGTTTTGTCCGCGCAAAGTGGTCGGGATCCACCCTGGGCAAAACTGGACTCGGTCTTGCCGCTAGGTTTGCAATCGCTCAGCTGCAAGCGCCGCAGCAAGATCAGCCGCGCCATAGGGCTTTGAAACCAAGCGGGTCCGGTTGTCCATTTGGAACCCGTCGAGCTGGCTGCGACCCGTCGCGAATACAACGATCAGATCGGCATTGCGCTCTCTCAAGCGGGTCGCGAGGTCGACGCCGCTTATGTCGGGAAGCCCGATATCAGTCATCAGGCGGTCGATCGTATGCGTTTCGGCTAGGGCGATCGCTTCGCGACCCGATCCAGCCTCTAGCACCTTGTGACCGAGCGACTCGATCATTTCGGCCGCATCCAGACGGATGATGGCATCGTCCTCGACCAGCAGCACCGTCAAAGAAGCGGCGTCATCAGATGTGGCAGAACTGTTCGGTGGGGAAGGGGCCTTTTCCGCCGCAAGCACATACCGGAGTTTCCGAGCCATTGCTTCACGCGTGTATGGTTTCGATAGAAGGTGAACACCCTCGTCCAACCTTCCTCCGTGTACGATGGAATTTTCGGTGTAGCCGGAGGTGAAAAGGACAGCGAGGCGCGGAAGAAGTGCTTTCGCGCTACGGGCAAGTTCGGCGCTTTTCAGCGGACCAGGCATGATAACGTCTGTGAAAAGGAGATCGATCTGGGTGCCGCTTTCGATGATCGACATCGCACTCTGCGCATTCGGCGCTTGTAGAACGCGATAGCCGAGCTCTGAAAGCATATTCACGACCGTGTCGCGCACAGCATCGTCGTCTTCGACGACGAGAACCTGCTCTGTCCCGCCGATGACAGGCAGTTGATCACTGTGGTCGAGGACATCCTCTGTGTCATGCGATCGCGGGAGGTAGAGCTTGATGGTCGTACCGTGGCCGACCTCGCTGTAGATTTTCACATGGCCGCCGGACTGCTTCACGAAGCCATAGACCATTGACAGACCCAGGCCCGTGCCTTTTCCAACGGGCTTCGTCGAAAAGAACGGCTCGAACACCTTGGCTAGCACCTCGGGCGGCATTCCGCTGCCCGTATCGGTTACGCTGATGACGACATATTGCCCACGCGCTGCTTCAGCGTTCCACCGAACGTAATCGTCGTCGAGGTAGCTGTTGCCCGCCTCGATCGTTAGGCGCCCAGCACCATCCATCGCGTCGCGTGCGTTGATCGCCAGATTCAGGATCGCATTTTCGACATTCGTCGGGTCGACGAACGTGTGCCAAAGCCCACCGGCGACGACAGTCTCAATCTCTATTTCTTCACCGAGTGTCCGCCGCAGAAGATCGTCCATTCCGCGGATAAACCGTCCAACGTTGATCACCCTCGGCTCAAGTGCCTGGCGCCTACCGAATGCAAGCAACTGCGCTGCCAACTGCGCCCCTCGAGACACACCGGCCACGGCGTTGGCGATGCGGGTATGGGCCTTCTCACTCAGTCCCGGTTCCTTTTTTAGCAGCTCGAGATTGCCTCCGACGACCTGCAGCAGATTATTGAAGTCATGGGCGACTCCGCCGGTGAGGTTACCGACAGCTTCCATCTTTTGAGCCTGCGCAAGCATCGCTTCGATACGCTGGCGTTCGGCGGCCTCCGCCCTCACCAGTTCGCTGGCCTGCGCTAGTTCGGCGGTTCGATCGGCGACCTTGGCCTCAAGCTCGGCGCTGCTCGCATTGAGTTTCTGAGACGCCTCGGACATCGCGTCTCGAAGCGCGATGAATTCGGTTAGCTTGGTCGGCACCTGGATCGGTCCGGAGAATTTGCCCAGCCGCGCGCTAACCAAGGTCAAACTACGCAGGGGTTTTCCGATGAGGCGCCAAAGAAGCGTTGCTGCTATCAGCATGACGAACAGGCTCGTGACCCCGCCAGCGGTCAAGGCAATGACCGCGCTTCGAAGCGGCTGCTCAACCACACTTCGGCGGATGTTCGCGGCGACTAGCCAATCTGACAATTCAGAACGCGCATATCCGACCAGAATCTCCTCGCCTAATGCGCTCTTGCCGACGAAGGTGCCTTGCTTCCCGACCGCTTGAGCCAGAAATGCCGGCACCCCGGGTTGCCCAGTGAATCTGTCGTGGTCTTCCGAGCGCGTGACATAGACGCCGTCTCTGTCGCCGATCGCCACAAACCAGCCAAGCGGGATCATAGGCTTGATGACATCTGCGAATAGCGCCGTTTCAGCGCCGACATGCAGGAGGTAACGAGGCGCTCCATCGATGAAGATCGGTACGATCACGGCAACCAGTGGCCGCTGTGCGATCGCCCCGGTGAAAACGTTAGTGACGTGAGGTCTCGCGGACGCGATGACCTGCTGGTCGACGGGGAAGGGAGTGAAGGGCAACTCTTTACCCCAGGACTGCCTGGTGTTGACGAGTTGCTGACCGCTGAGGTCCCGCAATCCGATGTCAGCTCCGATGAAAGCCTTCACCTCGAGAGCCTGGCTATAAAAACCTTCCAGATCGCCGTCCCTTAGGGCTCTTGAGGTTCCCAGCGTTTGAAGCGTGATTTGCCAACTGCGAATGTGCCGATCGACGACGGCTGCGCCCGTCGTCGCCGCCTCGATTGCCTCCTGTTGATAGCGGCCACGCTGAACTTCAGCGTACCTATTCATGAGAATGGCCGCGAAGATAATGCCCGGGATGACGATGACGGCGAATACCGCGACTATGATCAGCCTGGCTGGAATTCCGGAGCTAAAAGTCCGCGACATGAAGCTCTGTCCTCGCGCCATCCAGCGCGAATGGCATAGTTCTCCAAATATGCCAATCTGTCGCTCAAGGTGCGAGGCTCTCGAACACGGCTTTAAGATCCATTAGGCTCTTTTCGTGCTCGTCTTTTCCGGGGAAAGTCGGCGAAGTCGGATATGGCTTCCGTTGGCCCTCATTGATCTCCGAGGGAAGTTTACGCTCGACAGCGCGATAGCACGGTCCTAGCGCAAGCAATGTTTTGCCAGGTTCGGCTGGGCGATCTCGGGTTTGCCTGACCGGCGCCGATTGCTCTGAAGTTCGGCCCCCAACCCTATTGGAATACGAGTTGGTGCACCGTGACGTCTGAGCAGGCTCGGAGTGCGATATCGATAAGGTGGTGGTGGTGCGTCGCGACAATGACTTGACCGCTGGTTGCCATTCCACCGAATAGGCGGCAGGCCTCCTCGGAGCGGAAATCATCGAAGGTTTCGAGAATGTCGTCCGCGATGAACGGCAATGACGGACGCGTCTTGGCGAACTCATGATAGCCGGCTATACGGAGCGCCAAATAGAGCTGAGCCCGCGCGCCAGTCGACATCTCTGTCGCGAGCTTTGACCCGCCGCCGGCCATGACGCCAAGAAGGATCTCCTTGTCGCCATTCGGTTGTGTGGCCAGCCCAGAGTAGGCGCTCATCGTGATCGTCCGATAGGCATCGGAAGCGTGCTTCAGCATCGAGGTGCGATGGGTATCCCGATAGATCTGCAGAGCTTGGTGAGCGGCCGCGATGCCCAATTTCAGGCGCGCATATTGGACGGCCTTTTCTTCGAGCTCGACCAGGACGGTGCGCCGCTCTTCGTCGAGACGAGCTACAGCGTCGTCGCCTCCGATCGCAGCGAGTGCACGATCGGCCTGCAGATGCCGGGCATGGAGTTCGTGAGCTTCACGGTCTTGCCCCTTCGAGCCGACTTGCGAGACTAGCCGCCTCCGCCTCCAGACCAGTTTGCTCGAACTCCGCGAGGATGGCTTCGGCAGCCTCTAAGGTTTCCGTTCGGCATGCTGCTGTGATCCGGCTGCTCAGAACCTTCAGCTGGCGCTCAAGCTCGGATCGCCGGTTGGCCTCGTCGATTTTTGCGCTGACCTCCATAAGCGACGCGACGCCGAAAAACGAGGTATGCGTTTCGACATCGGCTCGGTGAAGGGTGAACTCTTCCAGCGCGTCGCGATTAACGATCACCGCTCGCTCGAGTTCGGCCGTCTTGCTGCTCCGGTCGCGCTCGTAGGACCGAGCCGTCTCCAGCCGCCGACGCAAGTCTGCAGCGAGTTTGACAGGGTCATCTTTGTCGGCCGGTATCTGGAGGGAGCTGGCAACGCTGCTTACAGCCTGGATGAACTGGTCCTGATCCCGCTTCATCGCCGCAATGCGATGGCTGAGGCTTTCGCGTTCGCTTTCCAGCGGCGGGATTTCGGCAAGGACGTTGAGGACCTGACTGACTTCGTCAGGGCCGAGAGGCGAGGGCACTTCGCTCAGCCAACAGGACTTGACCGTGACGTCCCATTCCTGTTGCCAATCATCCTGAGCCGCTTGAGCCTCAGCAACGTCCCTCTGCCTGGTGGCGAGCTCAGTAACGCTTTGTTCGAGCGATTTTGCAGCGTGGGAAAGCTCGGACCGTAGTGTCGTCCGGCGATCGATCGCTGTTTGAAGGCCGACCAGGAGGTTCGCGAACTCGTTCTCGGATGGGAGCACGCCAATCGATTTCAGAGCTGCCGCCAGTCGTCCAACATGCGCGGCGCCATCCTCTTGGGCTGTGCGGAGATCGGCTGAAGCTGCCTTGATCTGTGCGCTGATCTCCAGTGCCGAGGCGCGGCGCATCAGCAATCGTTCGAGATCAGCAACGTGCGCGTCGCTTGGCAAGCCGATCACGATGAAGGTCGCCGCCAGTTCGGCGTCCAGACCTGCCTTCAACGCCAGCGTGTCGGTATGAAGCTGCTCTGCCCGCCGCAGCTTTGCGGCTGTCATTGCCTCCGCCTGGACGGCCTGCCTCAGATCGGCCGCAAGGCTGGTTTGGCTGAGCCTGGTTTCCGTGATCCCGTCATCATTTCTCAACGCGGCTTCGAAGACAGCGGCAGTCGCTTCGCTCAGGGCCTCGCGATGTGTTCGCCAAGCGTCATCGCGATACACACGAGAGCTGCGGGCGGCCGCATCATCGACGAGCCCGGTCGCCGCCTTGATCGAGGTGATGGTGGCGGCGAGCTCGACCATGCGGTCGGTCAGGCTTTCGATATCGGAAGCGTGTTTTACACCGGCTTGGCGGATCACTTCGCCTCGGCGGCGCCAGTCTTCGATCTGGTGTGTCGTCGGGGCTTTCATAGCTGCGAGCTGATCGAGGTCACCGGTCCAGGAACCAAGCTGATTTAGCTGCTCCTTGAGTTTGTCCTGGAGGCCGATGACAACGCGGAGGGCAGCGTTCTCGCGAGCAGCATGATCGCTTGCCCGGGCTTGGTCGAGCGCCAGCCGAACCCGCGCCGCGAGCACTTCATCGTGGTCGGTGGCGTCGAGCGAGGCGAGCACCTGCTTTGCCGCAGAAAGTGCATCGCTTGCTCGGATATATTCGCGAGAGGCTGCCTGAAGCCTCTCGCGGAGGCCAGAACGCCGATCGATCAGCCCGCGCAGCTTCCCAACTAGCGTGGCGGGTAACACCAGTTTTGCGGGTAATTCTCCTGCATGATCAAGACGTTCGGCGATTTTCTTCAAATTTCCTTCGATGACGGCAAGCTCGGATTCTCGCTTTGAGATATCAAGAGCTGTGACATACCGCGCCTCGCTGTTCCGCAGGGCATCGATTGCCGGCCCGGCGTCAATGAGCACTTGCTCGATCTGGATACCGTCGCGCTCGCGGCGGATTCTATCGACAGTGGCCGACGCGATCTCACAAGCTGCCTTGATGCGGCCCTCAGCGCCGATGAGCTCCGGCAGTCTTTCGGCCCAGGCGGCTGGTGGTTGCGGTACCTCTGCTAGGGCTGACAGGTCCAAACGGAGACTCTTCAGGGCCACGAGATCCGGCAGAACGCCGAGATATCGGTTGATCTCGTCGAAGCGAAGCTTGGATTTGCTGCGTTCGGACAGCGCTGCCTCATACTTCGCGGAGGCGTCATCGCGATCCAGCACCAGCTGTGCATGGGTGGTTGCGAGGACGTTGATAGCCTCCTTTCGGGCTTTCAGCTCGTCGAGCCTCGCCTTGAAGGCTGAGAGCTCGGTCGATCTGCCACGCGGCTTATGGAAGGCGTCCACTATCTCTTGCAGCTTGCTCAGCCGCTGGCCGAAGGCTGCGAGGCCCGCGCTGGCAGAAAAAAGCAGCTGTCCGAGCTCGCCCTGGCTGGCGAGAATGCTCTCGCCACCCATTCGAAGCGTCTCCTCATCAAGGCAGAACATCATCCGGTAGGCTTCGCGGTCGATGCCTGAAAGGCCAGCCGTCAGGATGCCCTCATCGATGGCTTGCCCGCTCGCATCGCGCAGCCTCGCCCCTCGTTTGACCCGCACCACCTCCCGCTCGCCACTCGGAAGCTCAAGCGCGGCGCCGATCTGCATACCGTCATAGCCGTGTAGAAAGCCGTATGGGGAGCGCTGACCCATGCCAAAGAGCAGATCAACGATGGCGGCCGTAAGGGTCGATTTTCCGGCCTCGTTGGCACCGACGATAAGATGGAAATCGGGCTTCCCGCCTTCGGGGGCTCCAAAGTCGATCGAATGATTGGTGAAGCGGCCGTAGCGGGTGAGATCAAGGCGCCTGATCCGCATCAGATCCGCGGCTCCTGGTCTGCTTCATGCAGATGGGCAATGACGTCGAGCGCGCCGTCCTGGGATAACTCAGCGACGGCCTTCTCGAAGCTTGCCTGGTCGCTTCCAAACATTTTGTGGATCTCTCGGGGTAGCGCGCCCTGCAGCTCAGAAATCAGCTCGCTGGCTTCGAGCCGGTACGAGTCAGATTGCAGGACATCCTCGGAAATCAGTTGCGACAGCTCGGCGACTGCGCCGGCGCTGTCGATCGCGGCATCGCGCAGAGGCGAGCAGGCAGAGGAGACCTTCTCGATCCAGGTGTTCCCGATGATCGCCGCCTGCTGTTCGGCTTCGGTGTGCAAGAAATCTCCCTCCCGACGCAGCCGCCAATTGAGGGACGTGGCGCCGATGAGCGAGATTCGGGCAATGAGGTGCTCAGACGCGGTTCTGTCCCGCTCCGCGGCCAGTCTGCGGCCGATGGCCCGCATAGCTTCTGACCAGTCCTCGATCCCGGACAGATCTACCGAAACACGCTCGAACTGAGCGGTACTCGTGCGGTGCTCTGCTATGGCGATCGCACCATCGTCGCCAATCGTAACGAGAGTAACGGATTTGGCGCCGCTCTCATTGATGTCCCGGCCCTGCGGGATGCCGGGCATGACGATCGCTGGCCTATCGAGGTGAACCTGGCGCTTATGGATATGCCCGAGCGCCCAATAATCGAATCCTGCACCGGCTAGGTCCGCTACGCTACACGGGGCATAACGGTCATGACCCTCGGCGCCAGCAAGGCTCGTGTGCAGCAGCGCGATATTAGTCGCGCCTTCGACCCGCGGCTTGAACTTCGGCAGCAGGCTTTCCGGGGCGTGCGGCTTCGGGAAGCTGATCCCGTGGACAACGACGTCTCGGCGACCGTTGAGGCCGGGCAGGGGAATAGCGGCAGCGGAACCTTTGAAAAACGTGACGCTTTCGGGAAAGACGAGTTCCTTGGTGATCCGTGACTCGGCGTCGTGATTGCCGCGAAATCCCGAACGTCCGAATTCCAGCTTCATCAAGCCTGCGGAGTTGCGTGGCGATGAAGCCGGCTGTCTTCATCGAGGTCTGATCGCCGTCGTAGAGATCGCCCGCGATTAGCAGCGCATCGACCTTTTCGTCGAGGCATAGATCAATCGTCGCGACGAAAGCCGTTCGTGTCGCACTCGACACCAACTCTGCGAGTTCCGGGTTGCGCAACGCCAGCGACTTCAGCGGGGCGTCGATGTGCAAATCGGCGCAGTGGACGAACCGAAAACTGGAAATGACGCTTAGGCCCCTGTCCGCGCGAAACTACCTAACTCTCAACATATTCGGCGCCTTGGGCGATGCGGAAGGAGCGCCTTCTGGCTTGTCCGCAACAAAATGGTTCGAAGGACCGATATGTGGGCTCGGCCATCTATAACCCATACGGCGCACCGGTTTGGCAGGATAGGCGGCTCAAAGCGATTGCGCCGTGTCGAGGCCGCGATGGTCACAATTAGAGGCTTCGGCTTATCTTCCTGGAGATTCACATTTCCAATAAACAGCCATCGCCGCACCGACCTAAGTTTGACTTCATCAGTCTGGCTCAATAATGACCGCGCCCTGAAGCGAGTTAATTGCTGCGCAAAGCCGCAGCCGGGAGAATGCGATGTCCGAAGCCAATGCCGAAATCATCGATCTCGTCGCCCATATCGTTTCGGCTTATGTATCCAACAATAGCGTGCCGGCCGCGGACCTTCCCGCGCTGATCGCCACAACGCATTCGGCGATAGCGGGCTTGGGCAATGAGCCGGTCGGCCCTGCGCCTGCTGAAAAGCAAGCTCCGGCGGTGTCGATTAAGAAGTCGATCACAGCGGACTTCCTGATCTGCCTTGAGGACGGAAAGAAGTTCAAATCGCTCAAGCGCCACCTTCGGACGGCCTATGACATGACACCGGAGGAATATCGCTCGAAGTGGGGCTTGCCGAACGATTACCCGATGGTCGCCCCGGCCTATGCCGAAGCACGTTCGCAGCTCGCGAAGACGATGGGCCTCGGTCAGCAGCGCCGGAAGCGCTGAGACTCGCGTCTACTACGTTGAACAAGTGTCCCAGTCGCGGATTCAGCGATCGGAATTGTCTTCCCTTGCCCCTTGGAATTCGTTTGATGTTGTCTATTCCCGAAAATCTAAGACACGAGCTTCTCGAGAACGGCCGCTTGGCGAAGATCGATCAGCATATCGACCCGCTCCCAGTGCTGAAACTTTTCTGCCCATGGGATCGGCGCACCTGGCTCGTCTCTGAGATGAGCCCCGATGACAACGACATCCTGTTCGGGCTTGCAGACCTCGACAACGGAGAGCCGGAGGTGGGCATGATCGTTCTCAGCGAGCTCGCTGCTGAGGTAGGGATCGAGGGCCTCAGGATTGAAGTCGACCGCTTCTTTCGTCCCAATCGGACGCTCAATGAATATGCCAGCGACGCGGCAATTGCTGGAAGGTTCGTCGCCTAGATGGAGCAATTGCGAGGTGTGACGGCCGCTGCCGCTGCTAGGTGCAGCGGTCTGACACCTCAATCCTGCATCGCATTCAACCGTTCAGGCGCTCCACTCGCACAATGAGCGAAAGCGACAGACCTTCGGGATTCCATTCCCGCTCGATCGTTGCACCGAGCCCTGTGAGGGTCGCCTTCTCCAGCTTGCTGCCGAAGCCCACCTGTGCAGGAACTCCGGCGATTGCCGGGCCGCCGCGTTCCCTCCAGTGGAGCGTCACCGTCTCGTCTTCGCGAACAAGCTCGACTGTCAGCCGACCTTGCGGAGACGAGAGAGCGCCATACTTCGCAGCGTTCGTTGCAAGCTCGTGCAGCACCAGGGCAAGGGGGGTCAAAGCGGACCCTGCAACCGAAACCTCAGGTCCGGCAATCTCCAGCCCCTCCCGATGGTCTGCTTCGTAAGGCGACAAGATCGCTCGCACCAAGCTGAGAAGATCGGTGGAGGCGCGATTGCCGTCAGCCTCGCCAGAGATCGTAAGATCATGAGCGCGAGCCAACGCCGTGAGGCGTTCGCGAAGCTTCTTGGTCAGCTCTTCGACGGAGGTGGCAGATCGCGCGCTAAGCGAAATCAACCCGCCGGTCAGCGCGAAGAGATTCTTGATGCGGTGATTCATCTCCCGCATCAGGAGGGCTTGCTGCTGCTGTGCGTGCACACGCTCGCTAATATCGCGCGCAATTTTCGACGCGCCCACAATCACGCCATCCTCGTCGCGGATCGGGGAGACGGTGAGCGCCACGTGAACGAGCGAGCCATCCTTACGCCGCCGCTGGGTTTCGAAATGATCGGTACGGCGTCCCTCGCGAACGCCGCCGATGATCATGTCCTCTTCATGCAAGCGTTCTTCGGGGATGAGCATCGTAATAGGCTGTCCGATCGCTTCCGCTACGGTATAGCCGAACAGCCGCTCAGCGCTGGCGTTCCAGCTCGTGATCGTGCCGTCGAGTGACTTGCTCACGATTGCATCGTCGGAATAAGCGACGATCGCGGCGAGCTTCGCGCTAGCCTCATGCGCGACCCTCCGGGCCTCGGATTCTCGGCGGGCCTCGACGAGCAGGGCGGCATTGTCGATGGCGATTGCCGCGTGAGCAGCGATCGCCTTGACGATCTCCTCCGCCTCTTCATCGAATTGTCCGGGCTCATCGTGAGCAATAAAAATGCCGCCATGGACACTGCCCGTGCGCGAGATGACCGGAACCGCCAGGTAACTCACGACCGGCAAATGGCCGGGAGGCATGCCGAAATGCGGGCCGCTCAATCCGTATCGGGAATCCTTGCGAATATCGTCCGAGCGAACCACGCCCGTGCCATCGAAGGTGGGCGCGAAGACCGCTGTCTTGCGCGGCATCTCGAAGTTCTCGAAGGCCGATCTGGGAACCCCGGACAGGGTGTAGAGGCTGTAGATTTCGCCCTTCTCGTCGACTTGATTGTAGAAGAAGGCGCCGAACTTGCCTCCCGACCATTCGGTGGCTGCGTCGGTCACGAGGCTGACCAGCTCGGCGAGATCGAATTCACCCGCAACGGCGCGAGCGATGCGGCTGAACATCCGCATGCGCTCGATCTCATTGGAACGAGAACCGGTTGTCCGGGCATGCTCCTCGTTCAAATGTTTTCCCCCGCCGAAGCCGACCGTGGCACATAAAAATCAGCTCGCGCAATAACACATCATTTGCCCAGTCGCCCTGTCATAGAATGCATCGCTTGCCACTGAGACGACGTCTATGTGCGCTCAGGCTAGCAGCACATCACCCGCCAGCTTTCGATCAACAATGACGTTCGCGGCTCCCTTTGTCTCGTGCTGGGAACTGGAGAGACCATACTCCGTTTTGACCAGACGGGCTGGGTTCTAAGGTTTGCCGCCGTATCGGCAGCACTCCAGACTGTCGAGACTGGAATGGTCAACGAGAGTCCGCACGTCCGACCGACCATCCTGATCGTCGAAGACGAGCCGCTTCTGCTGATGGATGCGGTCGACATGGTCGAGGAGGCGGGATTTGAGGCCGTGGAGGCGTCGAATGCTGACCAGGCGGTCGAGATTCTCGCATCGCGGGGCGACATCCCGATTGTTCTCACCGATATCGATATGCCGGGTTCCATGGATGGCGTGAAACTCGCCCACTTCGTCCGGGACCGTTGGCCTCCGATCGAGATTATCGTTGTCTCTGGCCATCGCAGGGTTTCCGCCGAGGAGATGCCGGAACGCGGCCTTTTCTTTTCCAAGCCCTATAGCCGCCACGCCGTCACTGCCGCGATGAGGAGATTGGTTTCGTATGACGGCCAGCCCCGAGGCGATCTGAACTAGGCGGTCGCGGACCATCTATAAACTTTGAGCTGTGGAATGTTTCGTTCCGCAACCTGACGTGAGCTATATGCCGGTTGTGACGCCCCAGCCCCGTCGCGAGGAACGGTCCCACCTGGTTCAGGCGGCGAAGCTGCGCCTGCCAGGCACTGCGCAGGCGTGGAGCTGAATGATCCGCGATATCTCACATGGTGGTGCGTGCTTGCGGCTCCCCCGTGACTTCGAGCCGGACGGCAGGGTTCTGATTGCCGCTTTTGCAATCGGCACGGACAGGCAGCACGGGTTGTCTGGCGGAACGCGACCTCAATCGGCATAGCATTCGAGTGACTGCGACGGGGGGCAGTCCCCCGAAAGGCGTCGAACCTACGGCTTCAGCTTGGGGAAGGGCGGGGCATACGACGGGTTTCCTGAGCACGCTCCAGAGATTTCGCCGATCGCCGCGCGGTACGCAGTTCCTCAAGTGTGGGTTGCCACCATCCGCGGAGAAGGGCGTGCGGCGGGGTAGGGCGTCGTGCAGGCCAGGTCTTGAGCAGTTCCTCGTGAGTTGGACGCCGCCACAGAGCCCAGACTAGGTCGTCAGGCTGTACTGAGCACCACGGATAGTGCTGACGGGCGGCGTCCGCGGGAACGAGTTCGCCGGTCACCTCAAGGACGACTAACGGTCCTTCATGCGACATCAGTACTCGGTCGGTCGGAGGTAATTCGCTCGCGGGAACGGGATACCGCCGGCGCCGGCGCTCGGCCACAGTGGCCTTCACCTCTTCATATTCGGGCTGTGATTTCGCCGCCTCGCGCCGTTGCCGTCGCGCTTCCGGCTCGCTGCGTTCGGCGGCAGCTTCGATCGCGGGCCATCTCTTGCGAAGCTCCTCGATCGATCGGAATGGAACCTGCCAAGCCTTGTTTTCGCCGTTCCACCACGCCCAGGGGATCGCGCGCAGTTCCTCGACGACGGTTCGTGAATATGGGGTGCGCACGACGATCTCATCGGCAGCTTCCAAATAAGGGCTGACGATCGGCTCGAACGAAAACGAATCGCGGCCGCGCTCATCGTCGAGAGCGAATGCTGTCGGAAGTTCGCGATCAAGCCACCGCGCCGCACGATGCAGCGCCGTCGTGCCTGGCAGCCGCCAGGCGCCCAGCTCGTCATTCCAGCGCGCTCGCGGGAAGGCTTCCCGAAAGCGCTGCGCGACGGCCGCATCGAACGGGAACGAGACGATCGCGCCCTGACCTTCTTCGTCGCCCCGGACTTCGATGTCGTCGTGCTCGCGTCCTGCCATCGTCCCAGTGCCCCGAACTTTCCGCGAGATCCGTTGCCGTGACGACCACCAGGTTTTTGACGCGCTCTGCGAGGTATCAGACGGCAGAATGAAATCGGGCGATGCGGCTGAACAACCGCGGGGCCCCGATCTCGGTGCGAGATGCCCAGTGATGCAATCCGAAAAGGAATAGCTCATCCACTTCCACGCCACTCTAACATTGGATACGCTGCTCAGAAGTGAGGGTTCCGATCGTGAGAACTCGGAGGACCGGCATGAAGCGCGATCTCGCCGTCGGTTCGATCTTGTGTGCCTTGATCTCGGGGTGCGCTGGAGGCGGATCTCTCGTGGAGCCTCAGGGCTCGTTGAGCGGCACGTTGCTAATCCAGTGGACTGCCGAAGACCGGTTTATCTACGTGCCTGATCCGAAACGGCCTCTGACCTATGTCCGGGGAGAGCGCCGAATTGTCCCAGGGCGCATGTACACGGACGGCGGATCGATCCCTCGCGTGTTCTGGGGTGCCAAAGGTTTCTCGCCCTGGGCGTACGGCCCAGCCTACGCTGTCCATGACTGGCTATTCAACGAACATCGCTGCGGCCGCGACGCGGCAGACGCGCCGATGACATTGGCCGAGGCCAACGAGATCTTGGACGACAGCATCAGCATTCTCGTGGCCCAGAAAAAGGCGGATGCCAATGGCGAAGCCCGCCGTCTCATTCACTGGGCCGTCGACAACTTCGCTTACAAGGCGTGGAATGGCGAATGCTTAGCTGCGCCTTCTCATCTGGCCATAAAGGCGGGACGGCGGCAGGCACCCGTCACTGTCGGGAAGATTGAGATGGGGTCGTAGCGCCGCGCGCGACGCAAGAAAGAATTCTATTTCAGTGATCCTTGCGCCGCAGTCCGCGGTGGCATCGGTGGAAGCCGCGTCGCTGCGATCCTGCTTCTAGCTGCGCAAAATCTCATCAGGACGATCGGGAACAGACGTCTGAATTCGCCGGTTGCGCTCGAGCGTCACTTGCGAAAGCGCCCTCATGGAAATCCGCCTCGGCTACCGGATTGAGATCGCCACCGTTCAGCCAACCCCGCTATTACTCCTACTCGATCCCCATCCCAGCCGAACCGGAGACATTATCGAGGGGCCAAAGCCCAGCATCACCTCTCTGAGCGATGGAAGTCCGCTTGATGTGTCCCCGTACACCGATGGCTTCGGCAATCTGTGTCGCCGGGTGGTCGTGCCGGCGGGCGGAGCTGCCTTCAGCAATGACATGCTCGTCCGGGATAGCGGTCAGCCTGACCAATGGGACAAAAGCGCCCCGGAAACCTGGCCAGCCGACCTCCCGCCGGAGGTGATCGAATACACACTCTCAAGCCGCTACTGCGAGGTCGACGAACTCTCTGCGACGGCATGGAACCTGTTCGGCAATTATGCTCCAGGCTGGAATCGGGTTCAGCAAATCTGCAACTACGTCAACGCCCAGATCCGGTTCGACTACCAGCTCGCCCGCGCCACCCGTACTGCCGCGCAAGCCATGAACGAAGGCGTCGGCGTATGCCGCGACTTCACGCATCTCGCGATCGCGCTGTGCCGCGCGATGAACATCCCGGCGCGGTACTGCAACGGGTTCCTGGGCGATATCGGCGTGCCGCCGGATCCCGCGCCGATGGACTACAACGCCTGGTTCGAAGCCTATCTCGGCGGCCAATGGTACATATTCGATCCCCGGCACAACGTGCCTCGCATCGGTCGCGTTCTCGTGGCGCGCGGGCGAGATGCGGCTGACATTCCGATGATCCACAGTTTCGGGCCGCACATCCTGCAAAAGTTCGAAGTGATCACCGAAGAGGTCGCAGCCTCGGGGTCCTGAAGACTGTCATTGGCGGGGCGGAAGGATCAAATAGATCGCCCCCCGCTCGGAAGCGACATGCATTTGACGGGTGCCGAGATCACGACGTTCTGCGAGCACCCTTCGTCATTTTCGGGAAGACCAGGGATAGCTCCTGTCAGGTGGCCGATTCAAATCAGCGGCCGCAACGGTCGCCTACTGCAGGAAGCGGACGGTCGTGCCGGGCCTGACGATCTGCGCCAATTCCTCAGCGTCCCAATTGGTGAGCCGGACACAGCCATGCGACGACGCCTTGCTGATCCGCGAGGGCTCCGGCGTACCATGGATGCCGAAGGTCGGCTTCGATAGTTCAATCCAGATAGTCCCCACTGGATTGTTGGGCCCCCTGGGGAGCACCATCCTGCGCTTGTTCTTGCCCTGCTGGAAATTCTTCACTGGATCATAGTGATAGGTCGGATTCTTGACTACGCGGATCACCTGATATTCGCCGTCCGGCGACGGAGTGTCCTCGCTGCCGATGGTGGCTGGATAGAGCGCGATCACCTTTCCGGTCGCATCTAGCGCGCGAACGATACCGTTCGTCTTGTCGGCCTCGACCGTTCGGGCCTCGTCTGAAGCAAGGGTTCGTCGGACCGAGACGACGTGCAGCGTTTCCTCCGCTTCCGATAGTGCGTTCGCGGGTTGAGTACCCGGAGAAGGCCCTCGCTCATGTGAAAGCGTTCAGCGAACATCTCCTGCGCGTTCCTGTAGCCGAGCCGTTTCATTCGGGCCTGACGGGCATAATCGTGCGGAACGCGCCTGACGAACCTGGTTTTGATATCCTCCTTCGTCACCTCGTAGTTCGAGACGATATCTGCGCTGACATCCCCTTCGAGCGCCTGCCAGGTTGGGGCGTCGATGGTCTCGCCGGTTCCGAGATTTTCGCGCCGGCGGAACTGGTCGATGGCCTTCCGGTAATTGTCGCCGTCGATCCCGTCGATTTCACCGGGAGAAACACCCTGGCGCGCCAGCAAGACCTGAGCCTTGACGATCGACGCGTTGGGGCGCGTCGCCTTGCTTTTCGCGGCAGTGGGACGGCCCGCCTGGTTCACCTCGTCGGCGGTCAGGGCTTGCGCGGCAAATGGGACCAAAAACATGCATCCGCCTAGCATGGCTGCCCGGACGAACTTCAGCAGGTCGAAAGTCGGGAGCGCCAAGGCTATCACCATCGCTTCATTCATGCGGCGGCAACGCGATGTTTTGCTTTGGAGTTCCAGCAACTCGTTGACTGGTCCTGGCGAGCGAAGATTCCAGCTACATCTCCGGCCAGATGCTCGACCCAATGGTGGGACGGCGGTCAACGGATAACAGCACTATGCAGACTGTCAGCTAAGCCCCGCCACTTCACAGTGGCGGGACCTTGGCCGAGGGGCCTTTATCAGGGATCGACGTGCTCGGGCATCTCTTTGAGCCGACCCTTAGTCCAGTTCGTGACGGCGTGAACATCGCCGTCTTCATCCCGCATGAAGTCAAGTTCGCTCAGCCGCACTGCCACCGGCTTCGCGCCGATTCTGAGAAAGCCGCCGACATCAATGATCGCCTGCGCTGCCCGACCGGAGCCGTGCAGGTGAGAGACAGAGCCGACCTTCTCGTCGCCAGGACCGTAGATTGTCGCGCCTTCTAAAATGCTTGCGGTCAGATCGGTCGTTGCCAGACGCACGTGATTTGAATGATCCGTGAAAGCCTCCTGGGGTTGTAAGAGAGAACGTGGAGGCGAGCGAGACGTTCCACTGGTTCCCTGGCGACCCATCGGGCTATCTCTCTCGGTAACCGCTAATGATAAGCCCGCCGCTTGGGAAGCGACGGGCCTCTGACTTCTGTCAGGACTAGGCGGCTCCGGCCATCGCCGGGAAACTGGCTTTGCCCTCCCGTCGGTTGCAGCCGGTACATCCGCGGCGACGCATCCAACTGGAGAGCAGGCAGGCATCCGAGGATGCTGCGCTGACAACGAGATAGGTCCCCCTTCGGTTCCCGCAAGATTTTAGCCACAAGCGAGCAGCGCCGCCGGAACGAGCGCCTAGTCGCTGGCGTTCAACCTCAGCCACGGGGCGGCCGATGGAGGATTGCATGGCGAACGAACAAAACCCGGCGGTCGAAAGCCTCCGGCGGGAACAGACGACCCAACGCAAGGAAGAGCGCGAGCTCACCCCCGATCAGAAGCTGGAGCGGGCGCTCAAGGATACGTTTCCGGCGAGCGATCCGGTGGCCGAACAGGTGCCGATCACACCCGGTGCTGCCGAGGAACAGAAATGATCCGGGCGGCATTCTCAAGCCTGGCAGGCGCCTGGATCGCCCGGAATGTCGAACAGGGTGAAATCCCCGAACGGTTCGCGGTTCCGCTGACACTGCTCGCGACCCGGCTGCCGACACCGGTCATCGTTGCGGGGGCGATCGGCTACGGGCTCTATCGCTTGAACCAGGAAGCGCGGGCCATGGCGGCAAAGGACGTTTCCCCCAAACGCCGCGCCGGGCCGGTAGCCTCACGCGCAAAACCAGCCTCTCGACGCACGCGGCCGAACGCAAAGCGGCAGAACACCGCAGGCCGAAAGGCGTCAGATGCTTAAGCTCTTTTTTGAAATGTCGATTCTGGCATTCGAGTCGCAACAGGCCATCTGGCTCAGAAGCATGAAGATTGCCGCTGGCGGCTCAGCCGGCGAGCGCGAGGCCAAGTTGATGGTGAAGGAGAAGGTCGTGGCCGCTCAGACCGCTGCGATAAAGGCGGCGACGGGGACGGGACCTGTCGGCATCGCCCGCGGCTATCGGCGCAAGGTGCGGGCCAACGTCCGTCGTTTGTCGAAATAGGTTCCTGCAATGAACTGGGTCGCTGTCGCCGGCACTCTGGCCGCACTGTGCTCCACAATCAGCTTCGTGCCTCAGGCGTGGCGGATCGTCAGAACGCGCGATACGAAGGCGATCTCTCCGCTGACCTACAGTCTCACCGTGACCGGTTTTGCGCTCTGGACCGCTTACGGTCTCGGCTTGGGCGAATGGCCATTGATCGTCACCAACAGCATTTGTTTCGTCCTCTCCGCCTTCATCCTGATCATGACGCTCCTGCCGCGCCCGAAGAAGGAGGCAGTGGCCGAAACGATCGATCCTGCAGCTTGAGCATCGCTGGAATTCGCTATGTCGTGCCGTCGGCAGTGCCGTATGATCAGCCGCTCATGCCCTTTTCGTCGCTGAGTGATCCTGTCGATGTCGCCCGTGCGCAGGGCGCTCTCGATACGGTGTGGAACGAAATCCGGCCTGGCGTTCCTGACGCAGATCAGGAGCTCGAAAGGGAGCGCCTTGCCAATATCGTGGCTTATCTAGCTCATGTCGCGCTGGATGAGGCAGATCTCGTTCGTCGCACCTTGGAACGATATCGGAGAATTGCCGATTAGCCGTGCCGAATGGAGCGAGTGCTTGGTTTGCACACCGTGCTGAAGGACGTTCTCCATGGCTGATCATAGCAAGAGTCTGGAGGTCGATAAGCTGACCGGGAAACCCGTCAGTTTTCCCGGGACCTCCAACGAAGAGGCAGACAAATCCGCGAGCGAGCACAAAACTGCCCAAGAGAGCAGCCTGTCGATGCGCGATCGAATGTCTAAATCCCTCGCCATGGCGCGGGCTGCAGGGCCATTTGCGCCCGGCGATCACAAGCGCGAAACCGATGAGATGTGGGGCGATGGCGCGTGCTGTTCGCCGAAGCGACCGTAAGCGATCATTTCGATTGATCGTCGAGATCGGTCCTGTGAAGCACGACCGCGGGGATGCCACGCTGCTGGATGATCTGGCTTGGGTTGCACCCCAGCAGTAACTCGAAGCATCTGGCGCTATTCCGTCGCTCCATGCGACGGGCACGAGGGGCACGGCCGTTCGCTGGCATCGAGAGCGGCGTTAGAAGAATGGAGGTTGGTCCGTGATGACGAAAGCAGCAAGGGCTCAGCCTTGAAGAGCAGTTCCAGCCAGTTTGATCTATTCGATGATGCGCCTGGCTATCGGGAAACGCCGAGAGCTACCCCGCGCAGGCGGAAGTTGGAAAGCCCACCCACTCCGCCTGGCTGGGATGACAAGGAGGCCGCACAACGGCTGGAGCAGAGCGGGCGCTATAGAATCCTGCGCAAGCTCGTGCCGCGTCCGATCATTCCGCGAGCGGAGAGCGCATTTCCAAACCTTGCGCTTTTAGTGGACACGGAGACGACAGGGCTCAATCACGCCAAGGACGAGATCATCGAAATTGGCGCTGTCGCTTTCACCTATGACAACGAGGGAGCGATCGGCGATGTCGTCGGCAGCTACAGTGGCCTGCAACAACCATCGGAGCCGATCCAAGCGGAAATCACACGGCTGACGGGCATCACCGATGAGATGGTCGCTGGCTGCGAGATCGATGTTGCAACGTTAGATGCGCTCATCGAGCCCGCAGATCTTGTCATCGCCCATAACGCCGCATTCGACCGTCCGTTTTGCGAGAAACTCTTCCCGACTTTTGCGTCGAAGGCTTGGGCCTGTTCGGTCAGAGAGATCCCTTGGACGGATCTTGGCTTCGAGGGAAACAAGCTCGGCTATCTCGTCGGCCAGTCCGGACTGTTCCATGAGGGCCATCGCGCGACGGATGACTGCAACGCCCTGTTGGAAGTCCTGGCGAGGCCGGTGGGAGAGGGTAGGTCCCGGCCTTTTCCCGCGCTGTTGCGATCGAGCGAGTGCAGCCGCGTTTGCATCTACGCTGAGAATGCTCCTTTCGACATGAAGGATCACCTGAAGGGCAGGGGATATCGTTGGTCTGACGGCGGCGACGGTAAGCCGAGAGCTTGGTGGATCGAGATCGATGACGAAATCCAGGAGGAGGAGTTTCGCTATCTCCGCACCGAAATCTATGGCTGGGAGGACGCCGAGCCGCTGACGATCCGGCTCACGGCCTTTGATCGTTATCGCGCGTAGCCAGCGCTCGTGGTTGGCAGTGCGGGGAGAAGCTCGCTCGGGAGCTTGACTTGCCGGCCGCGATTGTTCTCATAATGTTCTCATTCTTGAGGACGCATCCCATGCCGCCAGTCGTGCCAAAACAGGCGCCTGCTCCAAATCGTATGGAGCTTCAGATCGATACCGTTTTGGCCGAGTTTCACGGTGATGCCCGGGCCGCCATCGGGGCCTTGCTTCATAACCGCGATGAGCTCCTGCGGGATGCGGATCGGGCGGCCTCGCTGGGCTTCCTGCGCGGTCGGTTCTCAGAGGGAGCGCGGCCGGTACGGGAGCCGAAGGCATGAACGCCATCGCCCCGATCAGCTATCTTGAGGCGCTCAATCCGGCTCAGCGCCGCGCTGTCACTCATGGCGTAGGCACCGTAGCCTCGTCGCCTCTGCTCGTCATCGCAGGAGCTGGCTCGGGCAAGACCAACACACTGGCCCATCGTGTTGCCCATCTCATGGTCAGCGGCGCCGATCCGCGGCGGATCCTGCTGATGACGTTCTCGCGCCGCGCGGCATCCGAGATGGCAAAGCGCGTCGAACGGATCGCGCGCAAAGTGTTGGGAGACGGTGCTGGCGTTCTCGCGGACGCTCTAACTTGGTCCGGCACCTTCCACGGCATCGGCGCGCGGTTGCTGCGCGACTATGCCGAACAGCTTGGTCTCGATCCCGCTTTCACGATCCATGATCGGGAGGACTCGGCCGACCAGATGAACCTGGTTCGGCACGAACTCGGCTTCTCCAAGACGGAGTCAAGGTTTCCGACCAAGGGCACCTGCCTAGCGATCTATTCGCGCTGCGTGAACGCCGAGCTCCCCATCGAGGAGGTATTGCGCCTGTCCTACCCTTGGTGCGCCACCTGGGCCACCGAGCTGAAAGAGCTCTTCGCGGCCTATGTCGAAGCCAAGCAGAGCCAGAACGTACTCGATTACGACGACCTGCTGCTCTACTGGGCACAGGCCGTGACTGATCCCGATATCGCGGCCGACATAGGCGATCGCTTCGATCACATCATGGTCGACGAGTACCAGGACACCAACCGCCTTCAGTCATCGATCCTCCTCGCGCTCAAGCCCGACGGGCGCGGGCTGACCGTCGTCGGCGACGATGCCCAGTCGATCTATTCGTTCCGGGCGGCGACAGTCCGCAACATCCTCGACTTCCCGGCAGCCTTCGTGCCGCCGGCCGAGATCATCACGCTCGATCAGAACTACCGCTCGACCAGCGCCATCCTGTCCGCGGCAAATGCCGTGATCGATCTGGCAGCAGAGCGCTTCACCAAGAACCTTTGGACCGACCGCGCGACTGGATCCCCGCCGCAACTAGTGCATGTTCGAGATGAGGCCGATCAAGCCCGCTTCATCGCGGAAAAGGTGCTGGAGAATCGGGAGGGAGGCTCGACGCTGAAGCAGCAGGCGGTGCTGTTTCGCGCGTCGCATCACAGCGGTCCGCTCGAAATCGAGCTCACGCGCCGGAACATTCCGTTCGTCAAATTTGGCGGGCTGAAGTTTCTCGACAGCGCCCATATCAAGGATCTGCTGGCGCTGCTGCGCTTCGTGGAGAACCCGCGCGACAAGGTATCCGGCTTCCGTGTCCTACAGCTGCTGCCGGGCGTTGGGCCGACCTCCGCACAGCGTGTCCTTGAGCATGTTGCTCAGGCTTCACTTCCCCTCGAGGCTCTGGAGAACGCTCCGGCTCCGCCGCGGTCTGGCGACGATTGGGCGTCGTTCGTCTCTGCGATCAGCGAGCTGCGCTCCGGCACAGCCCGTTGGCCGGCCGAAATCGAACGCGCTCGCCGCTGGTATGAGCCACATCTGGAGCGCCTTCACGAGGATGCCAGCACCAGGCAAGCCGATCTCGTGCAGCTCGAACAGATCGCAAGTGGTTATCCGTCGCGCGAGCGCTTCCTGACCGAACTTACGCTCGATCCGCCGGACGCGACCAGCGATCAGGCCGGCGTGCAGCTTCTCGACGAGGACTACCTGATCCTGTCGACGATCCATTCCGCCAAGGGGCAGGAGTGGAAGTCGGTCTTCGTCATGAATACGGTCGACGGCTGCATCCCGATCGATCTAGGCGCCGGCGCGAGAGACGAGATCGAGGAAGAGCGCCGGCTGCTTTATGTCGCGATGACGCGTGCTAAGGACGACCTGCACCTCGTCGTGCCGCAGCGCTTCTTCACGCACGGGCAATCCTCGACTGGGGACCGCCATGTCTACGCCAATCGGACGCGCTTCATCCCCAACGCGCTGCTCGGCCAGTTTGAGCGGGTGGCGTGGCCCATCGCGGCCGCGGAAGTCTCTCGGGCGCCATCTAGTGGACCGAAGGTCGATGTTCGGGCCAAGATGCGAGGCATGTGGCGATGACAGCGCATTGGCCGCATCAGGTCGAACTCAAGCTGGACAAGGTGTCCGCCGCAGAACGCCTTCGCCGGATCGAAGCGTGGTGCACTGATTGGCAGATCGGCTTTCGCGTTATCGGCACGAGGGCCGAAGGCGTTATCCGCGTAGCTTTCGAAGAGGCCCGCTTTGCAAGAGGCTTCCACGCTCATTTCGGCGGCGTCATCGCGCCGGCAAACGAGCTCGAAATTGTGCTGGCGGCGGATGCCGCGGAAGTCCACTAGTGTGACCGGCTTGCAGGCGAATGCCCTGACTAGGGAGGGCCAGCGCCATGGCTGATGTGGTCAGGATCGGATCAGGCGTGCCGCGCGTTCTACTGCGACGGGCCGAGGATCTGATTGATCGGATCGAGGCGCTCAAGGACGAAGCAACCGCTCGTGGCTTCGGCACACTGGCCAATTTTCTCGATACCGCGCTGATCGACGCCAAGCTTCAGGAACAACATATCATCGACGACACGGCCATCGCGCGAGCCAAACCAGACGACCTTTGGCGGCCGGTCGAGGATCGGGATTGATGGCTAAGCCGGCCGAGCCGCCAAGACTTCAGATTTAACGTCGATCCACCGCGCGCGCCTTTAAGCAGAAGACGGGGAGGGGGAAAGCGGATACCGCTATAGCGAGCGATTTTGGGCCGCGAGGGCGCGCTTGCTGTTGGATTGCGGCCAGATCGTTTCACACGTTTCGGACTGGGTTCGGCGTTAGAAACCAACGGCAGCCATCGTACCGTTGGTATAGAACGTAGCTATGAACGCCGAGATGGCGCCAGGAGCCCAGCCTAACGCAGCTTCGCGATCTTGATGCCATCGAGTTTCGCACGGTCTTTGATGGATTCCTCGCTGCGCGTCATGGCTTTTGAGATCGCTTTAAGCGCCATGCCCTTCCCAGCAAGTAGCTTGAGCTTCTGAAGTTCCTCTGACGTCCAGGGTTGGCGGTGCCGTTCGAAACGCTCGGTCACGATATGCTCCAATTTTCACGAGACATCGGCGGCATTCCGCACTCGTAGCAGAATTGGGCGGAGCTTGGTCAAACATCCGCGCCACGCAACCCGTTGTTTGCGCCAGAAGCAGTCTTTGAGCGTCCGCGGACAAACGGAAATCGGAGAATAGCGGTAGGTTCAGGGCTCCTGGCGTCGTGAGTGGTCTTCAGCGCCTGTTCGTCATCTCCGCTGCTACCAGCGCTCCGACCGCGGGGAGGAAGCCGTCATCCTCGGCAATAGCCTCACCCTGGGTGAAGACCGTGAGCAGGAACTCATGCCCCCCAGGCAGGATCGCGCGCAGCGTGTCGTGCCGGCGGAATGAGGCGCGGTCGTCGCCAAGCCAGCGCGTGCGCCCGGCCTTGGACCAGATCTGTGCCCCTGACGGCAGTGCGTCGCCGAGATAGCCGAGGAGCTGATAGGCGCCGCGGCCGCGGTCGGAATCGTTGGCGTCGCGGGCGAGATGGTCGCGGATGACGGCAAGGCGCGCCGGCGGCAGCAGGACGGAGTCGCTGAAGATCTCGTGCATCAGCCGTGCCATGGCGATCGGCGTCAGGCAATTATGTCCGGCGGCCGAGCGGTCGAGCGCGATCTTCTCGCGGCCATAGCGAAGGTCGTCCATCAGCTTCTGATTGAGGTTGATGCCGGTGAGTTCCGGCCAGTCCAGCCCGGCAAAGACCCGATTGATCTCCTCGCGGCGCTCGCACCAGGTGGTCATCTCGGCATCGTCCAGCAACGTATCACCGGTCGTGCCCGTCAGCAGGTCGATGATGTAGTTCGTCGCGGAATTCGACGACCACAGGATCATGTCGCGCATGGCGCGGTCGAGCTCGCCATGGGCGGAGAGCCGGCCGTCCTCCAGCCGCAACTGCGCCGCGACGAGATGGAACACCTTCACCAGCGAGCAAGGATAGGCGCGCCACTCCGGCCGCAGAGCGGCACCCTCGGGCTTGCCGCCGGGCTCCGGCGCCGGCCGGGTCAGGACATAGGCGAACTGGGAGAAGGGGATGTTGCGCGCGGCATAGATCGAGGCGGCATGGGACTCGATCAGGGCGCCGATCCGCCGGAGGTCGGAACTGTCGGTGAAGAAGCTCATGGTCGTCTCGCGAGGCAGGTCGGTCGGGAAGATGGCTCAGCCCTTGGGGCGCAAGGCCGTGTCGAGGCCTTCGCCGATCAGGGCGAAGGTGACGCCGGTATAGATGATGGCGAGGCCGGGCGCGGTCGCGATCCACCAGGCATCGAACATGAACTGGCGCCCGTCGGCGATCATCAGTCCCCATTCCGGCGTTGGCGGCTGGATGCCGAGGCCGAGGAAGGAGAGCGAGGTCACGGCCAGGATCGTCAGCACGACATCGGCCATGGCGTAGACGATCGCCGGTGTCACCGCATTGGGCAGGATATGCGCGGTGATGATGCGGCTGTCGGTCGAGCCGAAGCTGCGCGCCGCCTGCACATATTCGAGCTCGCGCAGCACCAGCACCTCGCCCCGGGTGATGCGGGCGAAGGAGATCCAGTTCACCAGCAGGAAGGCGAGATAGAGATTGGCCTCGCCCGGCCCGAGCACGCCGACGATGGCGATCACCAGCACATGGAAGGGGAAGGCCCAGAAGATGTCGGTGATGCGCATGATCACGGTGTCGACGCGCCCGCCGACGAAGCCCGCCAGCGCACCGATCGCGATGCCCAGCAGCGCTGGCGCCATGACGCAGATGAGCGCGACCCGCAGGTCTACAAGGCCGCCAGCCATCACTCGCGAGGCGACGTCGCGGCCGAGATCGTCGGTGCCGAGCCAGTGCTTGGCCGAGGGCGGCTGCAGCGTGTTGCCGTAATCGACCAGGAAGGGATCGTGCGGCGTCCAGACCTGGCCCAGCCCGACGAGCAGGGCGAGTAGCAGGAGCATGACAAGGCCGACGAGGAGCGTCGGGTCGAGGCGGCGCTTGCTCATCGGGTCAATCCAGCCTGATGCGCGGATCGGCCAGCGCATAGGCGATGTCGGTCGCGAGATTGATCAGGACGACCAGCACGGCGAAGACGATCGTCAAGCCCTGGATCATCGGGTAGTCGCGGGCGAAGATCGACTCGACGAAGAGCGAGCCAAGTCCCGGCAAGGCGAACACGGTCTCGATCACCACCGTCCCGCCGATCACCCAGCTGGTATGGGCGCCGAGCACCGAGATCGAGCTGATCAGCGCGTTCGGCAGCACATGGACGCGCATGGTGCGCCCGGTCGCGTTGCCCTTGGCGCGAGCGGTAGTGACATAGTCCGAGCCGAGCACGTTGAGGATGCCGCTACGCAGGCTGCGGATCGTCAGCGAAGCCGTCGCCAGAGCGATCACGAAGGCCGGCAGCGTCAGGTGATGCAGACGCGAGAACAGGCCTGTGCCGTAGCCGGAGGTCGGAAACAGCGGCAGCCAGATGGCGAGGATGACGACCAGCACGAGTCCGAGCCAGAAGGACGGGATCGCGAGCAGAACCGTGAAGACGAGCTTGACCAGGATATCCGGCGCCCGATCGCGCTTGACGGCCGACCAGAGCGCCAGCGGGATCGTCAGCAAGACTGCGATCACGGTCGAGTAGGCGACGAGCCAGAGCGTCGCCGGCAGGCGCTCCAGCACCAGCGAGATCACAGGCTGGCCGTAGACGACCGAGCGGCCGAGGCTGCCGGACAGGATGTCGTGGAGGAACAGCAGGTATTGCCGCCACAGCGGCAGGTCGAGCCCGAGCCGGTGCTTCATCGCCGCGATCTCTTCGGCCCCGCCGCGCGCGCCGAGCAGCAGCGTCGCCGGATCGCCCGGCAACGCCCTGAGCAGGAAGAAGCAGGCCAGCGTGATGCCGAACAGCACCGGGACGAGCTGGACGAACCGCTTAAGGATATAGGTCAGCATGGCAGCGGGCCTGGGAGTAGGGCGGCCACAGGCCGCCCCGTCCTCACTTCATCTTCACGTCTTCGAGGCGGAAATTGCCGGTCGGCAACACCTCGAAACCGCTGACATTGCTGCGATAAGCGTAGGGCGTGCCGGGGTAGAACAGGAAGATCGATGGCGCCCCGTCATGGGAGAGCTTGACCATCTCCCTGAACATCGCGCCGCGCTCCGGTCCGTCCTTGGTGGCGCGCTCCTTCGCATAGAGCTCATTGACGCGCTCGTTCTTCCATTCGGTGTGGTAGGCGTTGGCGCGCTCCGGATTGACGATCAGGAAGCCGGCCATCTGGTCGGGGTCGATCGTGTCGCTGGAGGCGTAGGAGACGGCCATCTCGTAATCGCCGGCCTTGGTGGTCGACCAGTGCGTGCCGCCCTCGACGAGGCGGATCTCGGCGGTGACGCCGATCTGTGCGAGCGCGCTCTGCAGGGCCTGGCCGACCTGACGGTGCAGCGGCCGGCCGGAATGCACCAGGAGAGAGGTCTTGAAGCCGTCGCCATAGCCGGCTTCCTTGAGCAGGGCCTTGGCCTTGGCGATGTCATGGGCATAGGGCTTCAGATCGGGATCGGCATAGGCCATCAGCGGCATCGGCGAGTTCGCCACCTTGCCGGCGCCGTAGAGCAGGGCCTTGACCAACCCTTCCTTGTCGATGGCGTAGTTCAGCGCCTGGCGGACGCGGACATCGTCGAAGGGCTTTTTCTTGGTGTTCAGCAGCACGAAATCGGTGCGCAACACGTTGGCGACTGCGGTCTTGACGGTGCCGGCGCGGCCGAGGCTCTGCATCTGGTTGAGCGGGATCTCAAGCGCGGCGTCGATCTCGCCGGCCTGCAGCTTCAGCACGCGGCTGTTGCCCTCGGGCAGGACCATGATCTCGGCGCCGTCGAGGCTCGGCTTGCCGGCCTGCCAGTAATGCGCGTTCTTCTTCAACGAGAGCGCCTGGCCCTTGTTCCAGGCGGCGACGGTGAAGGGGCCGGAACCGATCGGCTTCTCGAAGAACTTGTCGGGGGCGGCCTCGAAGGCCTTCTGCGGCAGAATCGCCGAGGAGAACAGGGCGAGGTTGTTCAGCAACGGCGTGAACACGGTCTTGAGCTTGAGCACGACGGTGCGCTCGTCCGGCGTCTCGATGGCATCGATCCCGGCGAAGAAACGCTTCCAGCTCGACGCATCGCTGCCGGCTCGTTTCAGCGAGAAGGCGACATCGGCGGCGGTGACGGGCGTTCCGTCCGAGAACTTCGCTGCCCTGAGCTTGAAGCTGTAGGTCAGGCCGTCATCGCTCACGGTCCAGCTTTCGGCGAGGCCGGGTTCCAGCTTGCTGGCATCCGTGCTCGGGCGCAGCAGGGTATCGTAGATCAGCAATTGCGCATGGATCGACGGGTTGTCGCTGGTCGCGATTGGATCGAGCGAGACGAGGTCCTGTGTCTGCGCCAGCTTGAGAACGCCCTGCGCAAAGGCGCTGGAAGGCGCGACGGTCAGCGCGGGGCCGAGAATGGAGAGCGCAAGCGCGGCAGCCGACACCATGGAGCGGAATGTGGTCATGGATATCCCCTGATCTTGGCCGCTCTGCCTCGGCGGCGGCTTGCAACCTTCCACGGGCGCTCCTAGTCTCGCAAATGAAACATTCGGCAAGATTATCAACTAAATGGAATATAGCAGATGAGGCTGGGGGCGCTGCAGGTGATCGACGCCTTCGTCCGGCTCGGCGGCACAGGCGAGGCGGCGCAAGGGCTCGGCGTCAGTCAGTCGGCCGTGATCAAGTCGTTGCGCCTGGCGGAAAAGGAACTCGACCTCAGCCTCGTTGCGATCGTGCAGGGCCGGCTGACCCCGACACCCGAGGCGCTGGAATTGAACCGGCTCGCCCAGCCGGCCTTCGGCGCCTTGCGCCGGGCGCATCATGAAGCCGACATGATCCGCGTCGGCATGGCCGATCGCCTGCGGATCGCGACCGTGCCGGGACTGGCGCACAGCATCCTGCCACCGGCGATCGCCGGCGCGCGTAGCGACCTGGCCGACCGGGCTGCCGTTGAAGTGATGTTCGACCATGTCCGCGACCATCTCAGCGCCAACGAGGTCGATCTCGCGATCTCCTACGGCCCGATGGCGACGGAGGGGTTGCGGGATATCGTGTTGCGCAGCAGCCCGCTCGTCTGCGTGCTCGACGAAGCGCATCCGCTCGCCGCCCGTGACAGGCTGTCGCGCGACACCCTTGAAGGCGAGCGCCTGATCAGCTACGGGCCCGACGGCATCAGCCTGGCCGACAGCTTTCAGGACGCGCTGGGCCGGACCGGCCTGTCGGACCGGATTGCGATCACCGTTCGCCACACGGACAGTGCCTGCCATCTGGCGCGCGAGGGCGTCGGCATCGCCGTTGTCGACGGCTTCGTCATCAGCAGCGGCCTGACGCAGGGGCTGGCTGTCCGCCCGCTCGACGACAGCCCCCTCGTCACCGCCTTCGCGCATCACCGTGACGGCGCGCCGCTCGACCATGCCGCGCGCGTCCTGCTGGAGCATCTCGTGGGAGCGGGCGCATGAAGGCCTTGATGCCCTCCCATGCGACGGTCATGCGCGCCGTCGACCGTTACGGCACCACCGTCGAGGCTGCGCGGCAGCTTCATCTGACGCAATCCGCCGTCAGCAAGATCATAGCCCGCAGCGAAGCGGCTCTCGGCGTCCCGGTCTTCGATCGCAGCGATGGCCGCCTCGTCCTGCGTCCCGAGGTCCGCGGCCTGATGTCGGCGCTGGGCCATGTCGAAGACGAATGGCGCAGCTTGCGTGGCGCCGTCGGCGACCTGCGCTCCGGGCGGGCGCTGCCGCTGCGGATCGCATCGACGCCCAGCATCGGCCAGGGGCTCATCGCGCAGGCGATCCGGCGGCTGGTGGCGGACTATCCCCAGGCCCGCATCGAATTGATCATGGGCGATGCGCCGACGGAGCTGTCGAAGGGCGCGGCCGATCTCGGGGTGATGTTCTCGCCCCGCGTCACCGATGACATCGCCCTGACACCCTTCGCACAGGCCTCGATCATCGCCCTCGTGCGCGCCGACGACCCGCTGGCGCGTCGGGGCCGGGTCAGCCTGCCCGAGCTTCGGGACCGGCGGCTGATCTGCTTCGATCGCGAGAAATCGCCGCTGGGCTGGCTGATCGCGCGCGCCCATGAGAAGGCCGGCATCGACTATGCGCCGTTCATGACCGTGCCCTACAGCATTTCCGCCGCTCATCTGCTGGCACGCCAGGGCGATGTCATCCTGATCGATAGCCTGCTGACCCAGGCTCAGCGCTTCGAGGGGCTGGTCAGGCTGGATGTGACGCCAGAATTACCGATCACCATCTGCCTGATGACGGTGCGAAGCCGGCCCTTGAGCCGTCTGGCGGCAGGCTTCGTCGAGATCCTGTTGGGCAGCGGGCAATCCGCTTAGATGGTCGCCACCACGGTAGGTTACCGCGAGGGGGCTTGGCGCGATTGCGGACATTTAAGCTTTTCCGGAAGCGGACGTTCACACACCCAAGGAAACCGACGATCCACTCATCGCGCCACCTTCGCGATCTCAGTGGCGAGATTAGCAAGGTAGCTGCATTCATCAGCAGATTCGTTATTCCACCACATCGCGCACAGGTTGTGCGATGGGATCGGCGGATGCGCCTCCAGCACGCGCAATGCCAGCTTCTCTCCCGAGAGATGGATCATCTCGCGCGGTATCATCGCCGCGCCGGTGCCGGCGCTGGCGAGGCGAGCGATGACGGTTAACGGATTGCAGGTGTTGAGGCGGCGCGGCTTCAAGCTGTGCGCGCCGAACCACATCTGGATGGTGGTGAACAGGCCCGATGGCGAGCCGTTGGTGAAGATGGGCAAGTCGACCAGGTTCTCCGGAGTCGCAACATTACCCGTGAAGGGCAGACCTTCGCCGACCACCCAGACAAGGTCGATGAGCCAGAGCGGAACGATCGTCACCCCATCATGGGCTCGCGGCTGCGAGAGGAAGGCGATGTCGATCGAGCGATCGAGCAGTAGCTGTTCCAGCTTGGTGCTGAAATCGACGGTGACGTCGACCTGAAGCTCAGCATGGCGGCGTGCCAGCTGGGCCAGGAGATCTGGCAGCACAGCGGCTGCGAAGGAATCCGCTGCGCCGATGCGCAGAAGGCTCTTCCCGCGCAGCCCGTCCTTGCTGTGACGTTGCACATGTTCGGCATGGGCCAGCATGCGCTCGACATCGGCATAGATTGCGCGGCCCAACGTCGTCGGCATCGGCCGGTATAGCGTGCGGTTGAAGAGTTCGCCGCCGAGGATGCGCTCCAGCTCCTTAATGCGCAGGCTAACTGTCGGCTGCGACAGGTTGAGATGCAGCGCGGCGGCGCGAAAGCCGCCGAGCCGGGCCACCCAGTAGAACGCTTCCGCCTGACCGAAGGTATAGCGCATCGGAAAGATGATAGCCGCAGGCAATCAAGCGGCAAGCACTTCTTATTTTTATTCGCCGTCTTGCCGCTCTAGCTTTTCCGGGTTCGGCGCGGCGCCGGCTTCCGGCGTCGCCAAGGCATTGCCATAAAACAGGGGAAGTCCAATGCTGACCGTGCCGACAAATCGCCGTACTTTTCTCGCAGCTGCAGCAGGCGGCGCTCTTGGCGGGCTTTTGCCCGCGAGCCTGCTCCACGCCCAGCCGAACAACGGCAAGACGCTGACCATCGTCCTGCCGAGCAATCCGATCACAATCGACCCGATAAACCAGCTCAATCACGATGCCATGGTGCTCGGCCAGACCGTGTTCGAGAACCTGGTCGAATATGATCTCGACGGCGTATTGAAGCCGCAGCTTGCCAAGGCCCTGCCGACTGTATCTGCGGATGGGAAGACGTACACCTTCGAGCTGCGGGACGACGTCGTCTTCCACAACGGCAAGAAGATGACGGCGGAGGACGTGAAATACTCCTTCGACTACCTGCTCGATCCCGCCAACAAGGCGCTGCGCCGGCCGATCTTCGCCAAGATCGCCAAGGTCAGCGTCCTCGACCCGCTCACGGTCCGGGTCGAGCTCTCCGAGCCTTACGGGCAGTGGGTCTATTTTCTTACCAAGTATATGGGCATCTTCCCGGCCGGCTCGCGAAAGGAGCATGGCGACGAGTACTTCAAGCAAAGGCCTGCCGGCGTTGGGACCGGGTTCGGCGTTTTCGAGGAGTGGAAGCCGAACGACTACATCAGCTTCAAGAAGAATCCGAATTACTGGCGCAAGGGTCTCCCGGCCTGGGACCGGCTGGTCGTCAGGATGATACCGGAGGATGCGACCCGCGTCGCCTATCTGCTGACCGGGCAGGTCGATATCATCAGCGCTCCGCCGCCGCGCGAGTTCAACCGCCTGAAGACGATGCCGAACGTGACCGGCGCCTCGCGCCCGACGCTGGGCGGCTCGCTGCTGATGTTCACCAACAACCTTAAAGCGCCGTTCGACGATGTGAACTTTCGCAAGGCGCTCGCCTGCGCCACAGACCGCAAGACCATAGCCGACAAGGTCTATTACGGCCTGCTCGACCCGACCGGCGGGCTCGCGCCCCCGCGGGGCTGGTGGTACAATCCCGAGGCTGACAAGGAAATCGCCTTCGACCTGGAGCGGGCGAAGCAGTTCCTGGCCAAGTCGAAATACCCGAACGGTGCCGAGATCGACATCTCCATCCAGGCCGAGCCCTATCTGCTCGATACCAAGGATGCGGCGATCTTCCTGCAGGCTCAGCTCGCCAAGATCGGCATCAAGCTCAACCTCAAGGTCTATGAGTTCTCGGTGCTGATCCAGCAGATCGCCCGGGGTGAGCACCAGATGGCGATGCAGGTCTACATGTCGCCCGGCGAGCCGACCTATACGATCGCCAACACGGTGATGCCGGGTCAATTCCTGTCGAAGAGCACCGGCTACGACAATCCGGAGCTCAACGCGCTGATGTCGGCCGCTTTCGCCGAGACCGACGAGGCCAAGCTCAAGGACCTCTACGGGAAGATGCAGATGATCCTGGCCCGCGACGCGCCGATCGGCGTGCTCGGTTTCGTTCACGCCTCCAATCTCTGGCGTCAGGGCGTTCAGGACTTCAAGGTCAACCAAGCCCTGACGATGAGCGTCGGCGAGGTCAAGATCTGAGAGCGAGTCTGCAATGCTCCGCCTCGTCGCAGGTCGCATCCTCTCCTCGATCGGCACGCTGCTCTTCGTCGGCCTCGCGCTCTTCGCGCTGACGCGCTCCGGTCCGGGTTCTCCGGCCCGGATCGTGCTCGGGGCCGACGCGACGACCGAGCAGATCGCGCAGTTCGAGCAGTCGCATGGCCTCGACCGGCCGTTCCTGTCGCAATATGCCGCCTGGCTCGGCGACGTCATGCGCGGGGATTTCGGCAAATCCTTCGTCACCGGCCGCGACGTCGCGGCCGACATTGTGAGCGCCCTGCCGGTGACGCTGTCGATCGTGCTCTTCGCCTTCGCCTTCGCGCTGGTCTGCGGCGTCGGCATCGGTGTTCTCGCCGCGCTTAAGCCGGGCGGCGTCTTCGACCGGGTCAGCCGCTTCGCCGCGGTGCTCGGCCTGTCGATCCCGGCCTTCTGGCTCGGCATCGTCCTGATCCGCTTCCTCGCCGTCGATCTGCGCTGGCTGCCCCCCGGCGGCTATTTTCCGCTCTCGGCAGGGCTGTCGCTGCACCTGCAGAGCATCCTGATGCCCTCGGTCTCGCTCGCGGTCTACTACATCGCCGTGCTCGCAAGGATGACGCAGGCGAGCCTGCAGGAGACCTTGCGCGGCGACTATGTCCGCACCGCCCGCGCCATGGGCCTCTCCTCCCGCCAGGTCGTGTTCTACGCGCTGGTTAACGCGCTGCCGCCGGTGATCAACCTCGCCGCGCTCTCCTTCGGCTACATGTTCGGCTGGGCGCTGATCATCGAGCAGGTCTTCAACATCCCCGGCCTGTCGCGCGCGCTGCTGAACGCGATCTCGCAGCGCGACTTCCTCTTGCTGCAGGGCATCGTCTTCCTGTTCACCGCGATCTTCGTCTTCGCCAATCTTGGCGCCGACCTGATCAATCGAGTGCTCGACCCGCGCCAGAGGGCAGCGGCATGAGCAATCTGCGCAAAGCCCTTGATGGCCTCGACTGGAGCGGCTGGCTGGGGGCCGGGATCGTCGGGCTGATCGTGCTTGCCGCGATCTTCGCGCCGCTGATCGCCCCTTATGATCCGCTCGCGCTCAACATCGAGGACAGGCTGGCCGCGCCCGATGCCGCGCACTGGCTCGGCACCGATCAGGGCGGCCGCGATGTGCTGAGCCGCATCATCTTCGGCGCGCGCGCCTCACTCTTGGTCGGCATTGGCGCGGTGCTGATCGGTGCGCTGATCGGCGTCTCCGCCGGGATCGTCGCGGCCTACAAGGGCGGGTTCGGCGAGCAGATCGTGATGCGCATCGTCGACGGCGTCGCCTCGATCCCGCTGCTGGTCTGGGCGATCGCGATCGTCGGCATCCTCGGCGTGGGGCCATTGCCGCTCGGCCCGCTGCTCCTGCCCAACGAGGTCAAGATCGTCGTCCTCGTCGGCTGCCTGTTCTCGCCGGTCTTCGCCCGAGTCACCTATGCGGTGGCCAAGCGCATCGCCGGGGCCGACTATGTCCGCGCCCGCTTCCTGCAGGGCGCCTCGCACTGGCAGATCGTCATCGGCGACGTGCTGCCGAACTGCCTGTCGCCGATCATCGTGCAGGGCACGCTGCTGGTCGCGATCGGCATCGTCATCGAGGCCTCGATCAGCTTCGTCGGCCTCGGCGTGCAGCCGCCGCAACCGAGCTGGGGCACAATGCTCTCCGAGGCCCGCAGCGCGATCTATTCCGGCGAATGGTGGCTGCCGGTCTTCCCCGGCCTCGCGATCTCGCTGACAGTGATCGGCTTCAACCTGTTGGGCGATGCGGTCCGTGAGCTGTTCGATCCGCGCAGCGAAGCCCGGACGCTGGTCGCATGAGTGCCCCGCTGCTCAGCGTCGAGGGCCTGCGCGTCGGCTTCCGCTCGGCCGGTGGCGGCATCGTCGAGGCCGTCCGGGGCGTCGATTTTTCCGTCGCGCCCGGTGAAGCTGTGGGCATCGTCGGCGAGTCCGGTTCGGGCAAGAGCCTCACGATGCTCGCGGTGATGCGTCTGCTCGGCGCACCGGCGCGCGTGACAGGTGGGCGCGTGATCTTCGACGGCGAGGATCTGCTCGCCGCCGACGAGAAGCGCATGCGGGCGCTGCGCGGGCGCGACATCGCCATGGTCTTCCAGGACCCGCAGAGCTCGCTCAACCCGGCGCTGACCATCGGCCGGCAGATCACCGACGTGGTGCGTGCGCATCGCGACGTCTCGGCAGGGGAGGCGCGCCGCATCGCGGCCGAGTCGCTCGAGCGCGTCGGCATCCGGGATGCAGGCACGCGCCTCGCCTCCTACCCGCACGAATTCTCCGGCGGCATGCGCCAGCGCGCGCTGGTCGCGATGGCCATCGCCTGCCGGCCGCGCCTCCTCATCGCCGACGAGCCGACGACCGCGCTCGACGTCACCGTGCAGGCGCAGATCGTCGACCTGATCGCGGAATTGCGCCGCGAGCTCGGCCTCGCCGTCGTGTTCATCTCGCATAATCTTCAGCTCGTGGCCGAGATCGTCGACCGCGTCGTCGTCATGTATGGCGGCAAGGTCGTCGAGGACGGCCCGGTCGAGGCGATCGAGCTTGCGCCGCGCCACCCCTACACCAGCCTGTTGAAAGCCTGCGTGCCGAGCCTCACCGGTCCGGTCGGCCCGCTCACCGCGATCGAGGGCGCGCCGCCGCGGCTTGGGCGGCTGCCGGCGGGCTGCCCGTTCTCGCCGCGCTGCCCCGATGCCGCCGAGCCGTGCGCCGTCGAGATGCCGCCGCTGGTCACCGAAGCCGGGCACCGCACCGCCTGCTGGAGGCCGCGATGACCGGCCCGATCCTCTCGTTGCGCGGCGTCTCCAAATCCTTCCAGCAAGGCGGCCTGCTCGATCGTCTGCTCGGGCGCGACAGCCGGCTCGTCGCACTCGACGCTGTCAGCCTCGATGTCATGCGGGGTGACGTCGTCGGCATCGTCGGAGAGAGCGGCTCCGGCAAGTCGACTTTGGCCGGTCTCGCGGTTGGATTGGTACAGCCGACCTCCGGCGAGGTGCTGCTCGATGGCGCGCCGATGGCGGAGCTGATGCGCAACCATGCCGGGCCCTGGCGCCGGCGCGTGCAGATGGCCTTCCAGGATTCAAGCAGCGCCCTGAACCCGCGCAAGAACGTGACGCGCTGCCTCGGCGAGACACTGGCGCTGCGCGGCGTGCCCAAGGCGCAGCGCGAAAGCGAGATCGCCGTACTGCTCAGCTTGGTCGGGCTTGGTCCCGAGATCGGTCCGCGCCTGCCGCACGAGCTTTCCGGCGGCCAGCGCCAGCGCATCGGCCTGGGGCGGGCCCTGGCGATGAAGCCGGAGGTGCTGATCGCCGACGAGCCGGTCTCGGCGCTCGATGTCTCCCTGCAGGCGCAGGTGATCAACCTCTTGTCGCGCCTGACCCGCGAGCTCGGCCTGACGCTCCTCTTCATCAGCCACGACCTCGCTTTGGTGCGCACCCTGTGCAGCCGCATCGTCGTGATGCGCAAGGGCGTGATCGTCGAGGAGGGGCCCTGCCTCGACGTGCTCGACCGGCCGCAGCACCCCTACACGCAAGCCCTCATCTCGGCCGTGCCGAAGGGCCTCGCCGGTCGGCGCACGCCGCTGCCGCGACGGGCCCCGGATGGCGCAGCGATCCCAGAAACCCGGGAAGGCATTCATGGCGCAGCATAGCTACCGGATCGGCATCGACATCGGCGGCACCTTCACAGATGTCGTGGTGGCGCGCAATGACGGGCTGATCGAGACCCGCAAAGTGCCCTCGACGCCGGACGATTACAGTCGCGGCATTGCGCAGGCGCTGAAGGCGCTGATCGAGGATTACCAGACCACGCCGGACCGGATTATCGGCATCGTCCATGCGACCACGGTCGCGACCAATGCCATCCTCGAATATAAAGGCGCCCGTACCGGGCTTTTGACCACCGAGGGCTTTCGCGACGTGCTCGAGATGCGCCGCCTGCGCATCCCGGTGCTCTACGATCTGCAATACGACAAGCCAAAGCCGCTCGCGGCCAGGCATTTGCGCTTGGAGGCGCGTGAGAGGCTCGCCGCCGACGGTTCGGTGCGGATTCCGCTCTCGAAAGAGGACGTCGTCGCGGCGGCGCGGCGCTTTCGCGAGGAGGATGTCGAGGCGGTCGCGATCAGCTTCCTGCATGCCTATGCCAATCCCCGGCATGAGATCGAGGCTGAAGACATCCTACGCGCCGAGCTCGGCGAGGGCGTCTATATCTGCCGCGGCTCGGAAATCCTGCCCGAGATCCGCGAATACGAGCGCACCTCGACCGTGGTGGTGAATGCCTATATCGGCCCGGTCGTGCGCAGCTATGCGAGCGCCCTGACGGCGCGGCTCGCTTCGATCGGTGTCACCTGCCAGGTCGAGATGATGCATTCCGGCGGCGGCATCATGCGGCTCGGCTCGGCCGTGAAGCGCGCCGCCTCGCTGGTCGAATCCGGTCCCGCCGCCGGCGTCATCGCCTGCGCACGACTGGTCTCGGGGAGCGACGAGCCCAGCATCATCTCCTTCGACATGGGTGGGACCACCGCCAAGGCGGCGCTGATCGAGCACGGCGAGCCGGCCCGCACCACCGAGTACGAGGTCGGGGCCGGCATCAATCTGTCGAGCAAGCTGGTCAAGGGCGGCGGCTATCCGATCAAGATGCCCTTCATCGATGTCTCCGAGATCGGGGCAGGCGGTGGCAGCATCGTCGCCATCGACAGGATGAACCAGGTCTCGGTCGGCCCGCAGAGCGCCGGCGCTTGGCCCGGCCCGGTCTGCTACGGGCTCGGTGGACAGCAGGCGACGCTGACCGACGCCTTCCTGACGCTCGGCTACATCAACGATATCGCGCTCGCAGGCGGCAGCTTTCCGCTCAAGGCCGATGCCGGCCGAGCCGCGCTGAACGATCAGGTCGCGCGCCCGCTCGGCCTCGACCTGACGCAGACGGCGCGCGGCGTGCTGATGCTGGCGGTCACGACGATGACGCGGGCGGTCAAGGCGGTCTCGACCTATCGTGGCCGCGATCCGCGCCAGGCGACTTTGGTCGCCTTCGGCGGCAATGGCCCGGTGGTCGCGGCCGAAGTCGCGAGCGCACTCGGCATCCGCCGCGTCATCGTCCCGCGTGCCGCCGGCGTCTTCAGTGCGCTCGGCCTGCTGCGCTCGGATGTCGAGCAGGAGTTCGTGCGGCCGTCGCGGCGGCGGGCGGGAGAGCTGGACGATGCGGGGCTGGGAGAGCTCTTCGGCGAGCTCGGCACGGATGCAAACCGCATCCTCGGGCTCGAAGGCTATCATCTCGCGCAGGCCGAATTCCGCTATGCCGCCGATCTCCGCTATGTCGGCCAGGCCTATGAGCTCACCGTACCGGCCAGGCGCTTCGACATCGCGGAACTCAACGAGCTGTTCCACCTCGAGCACGAGCGCACTTATGGCCATCGCTCGCAGAAGGACGCGGTCCATCTCGTCAACGCCCGTCTGACGGTGCGCCTGCCGCTCGTCGCTCCGCGCCACCAGTTCGCGGCGGAGGCGCCGATGCGGCGCGCTGACCGGCCGGTCTCTTTCAACGCCAGCGCGGCCACAGCCTCGATCGCCGTGATCAGCCGTGCAGATCTCGACAGTACCGCAAGGCGCGGCCCCTTCGTCGTCGAGGAGTACGACTGCACCTGCGTCGTCGGGCCTGGCCAGAGCGCAAGGCTCGACGAGGCCGGCAATATCGACATTGCCCTGGAGGCCGCATGAGCATGCGCGAGATCGACCCGATCACCCTGGAGGTGATCCGCAACGCGCTCGCCTCGACCGCGGACGAGATGGCGCTGATCGTGATGCGCTCGGCCTATTCGCCTGTGGTGCGCGACATCATGGATTACTCGACCGCGCTCTGCGATGCGAAGGGCAGGGTGATCGCGCAGGGCCTGACCCTGCCGATCCAGCTTTGTTCCTTCCCCCGCATCATGGGCTTTGTCAGGGAGCGCTATGGCGACGGGCTGAGGCAGGGCGACATCCTGATCGCCAACGATCCCTATGGTTCCGGTGGCCAGCACCTGCCGGACATATACATTCTGAAGCCGATATTCGTCGCCGGTCGGCTCTCGGGCTTTGCCGCAACCGTCGCGCATCACACCGATCTCGGTGGCATCGTGCCCGGTTCGGTCGCGATCTACGCCACCGAGATCCAGCAGGAAGGCCTGCGCATCCCGCTGCTCAAGCTCTATGAGGCCGGCGAGGCGGTCGACTCGGTCTTCCGCATCATCGAGGCCAACACACGTTCGCCAGTCGAGGTGCTCGGCGATATCCGCGCCCAGATCGCTGCCTGCAATGTTGCGGAGGAGGGGTTGAAGACGCTGATCGGCCGTTATGGCACGGAGGAACTCGACGCCTATATCGACGCGCTGCACGACCATGCCGAGGCGATGATGCGCGACGTGATCCGCGCTTTGCCCAACGGCGTCTACCGCGCCACCGACTATATCGACGGCGTCGGCGAGGACCCCGAGCCGCTGCCGATCGTCGCGACCGTCACTGTTGCCGACGACACGATCGATATCGATTTTACCGGCACGGCCGGGCAGGTCGCGGCCTCGATCAACTGCCCGATCTCGCTGCCGGAATCGGCTTCCTTCTGCGCGATCCGCTGCCTGTCGCAGCAGGACATTCCCAATTGCGAGGGCTATCTGCGGCCGATCACGGTCCGTGCGCCCGAGGGCTGCCTGGTCAATCCGTGCTATCCGGCGGCCTGCGGCGCGCGCGGCGTCGTCGGCTATCGCGTCTTCGACGCGATCATGCAGGCGCTGGCGCAGATCGTGCCCGAACGTGCGATGGGCGGCTCGGAGGGCGGGCCCTATCTGCTGGCCGCCGGCGGCACTCATGAGGGGCGGCCCTTCGTGCTCAACGAGATGGTGGTCGGCACCTGGGGCGCGCGCGCCGGCAAGGACGGCATCGAGGGCATTTCTAACCCAGCCGCAAATCTCTCCAACCAGCCGGTCGAGATGATCGAGGCAGATATGCCGGTCGAGGTGCTGCGCTATGGCCTCCTGCCCGATACGGGAGGGCCGGGCGAATTCCGAGGCGGGCTCTCCCTCATCCGCGAATTCCGCTTCCTGGCGCCGGTCCGTTTCGTGCTGCGTGGCGATCGGCGCGATCATCCGCCCTTCGGTTTCGAGGGCGGCAGCCGCGGCGCGCCCTCGGCTCACATCCTGATCCGGGCCGATGGAACCCAGCGGCAACTGCCAACCATGCCGATGGAGAGTTTCGCGGCCCAGGCCGGAGACGTTTTCCGTCTCATCGCAGCAGGCGGCGGTGGCTATGGCGATGCGCTGAAACGCGATCCGGTCCGCGTCGCCAACGATCTGCGCGAGGGCAAGGTCACGGTGGCGGGGGCCGCGCGTGACTATGGCGTGGTCTTTGATGCCGCCGGCGTGAGTGTCGATCAGGCCGCCACGACACGTCGACGCGCCGAGCTTGCGGGAGCCAGATCATGAATGCGCCCCTGTTCGGAGCGGCCGCGCTCAACCAGAAGCTCGTCGGCGAGCCCGCTAGCCGGGCGTTGCTGGAAACGCCGGCCGCTGTGCTCGATCTCGATCTATTCGAGCACAACATCGCGCTGATGGCGGAAACCTGCCGCAAGGCGGGGCTAAATCTCAGACCTCATGCAAAATCGCATAAATGCGCCGAGATCACACGCCGGCAGATCGCGGCCGGTGCCCTGGGCAACTGCTGCGCCAAGCCCGGCGAACTGCTGGCGCTGTTCGAGGGCGGTGTCCGCGACCTCTTGCTCAGCGCCCCGATCGCCAGCCCCGTGAAGATCGAAGCGCTGGCGCGCGCTGCCGCGGCCGGTGGGCGCATCGGCGTCGTGGTCGACCGGGCCGATCTTGCGACCGCCTATGCCGAGGCGGCGCGGCGGCACGGCACCGTCTTAGACGTTTTCGTCGATCTCGATGTTGGGTTGAAGCGCAGCGGCGTCGCAACGCCGGGTGAAGCGGTCGAACTGGCGAGGCTCGTTTCGGGGCTGGCCGGCCTCCGCTACCGCGGCGTCCAGGCTTATCAGGGCCGCGTCCAGCATATCGACGATTTCGCTGCGCGCCGGGCTGCCAACCAGGAGATGGGCCGGCTGCTCGCATCCATGCTCGACGCACTGCGCGAGGCCGGACTGGCGCCGGAGATCGTGTCGGGGGGTGGCACCGGCAGCCATCTCCTCGACGGTGAGGATCGCCTGCTGACCGAGATTTAGGCCGGTTCCTACGTCTTCATGGACGAGGCCTATGACAGCGTCGACATGCATGGCCGCGGCGGGCCTGAGTTCAGCCCGGCGCTGCGCATCGCCGTCACGGTGATTGGCCATAGCTCGCTCGGCTTTGCCATCACGGATGGCGGCAGCAAGAGCTTCGCGCTGGACGGCCCGCCGCCGCGCGTCTTCCTGAACAACGAGCTGGTCGGTCGCATCGAATGGTGCGGCGATGAATTCGGCCGCATCCTTCCGTTGAAAGGGCAATCCGCGTTGCCGATAGGAGCGGTGGTTGAGTGCACAGTTCCCCACTGCGATCCCACCATCAACCTGCACGACTTCCTGCACGTGGTCCGGGGCAAGCAGCTTGTGGCGCTATGGCAGGTAGAGGCTCGGGGACGCGCCGACTAAGGGGCGACTGGGGTAATTTCCGAAGCGCGGAGGGCGCCAGGAGCGGACTCTCGATCTACGCCCAAAAGGAGACGTACGAAGGCCGCCTGGGCTATGCCGGAAGCGCCCCACGACCGGTATGATAGGAATTGGTCCCTGCCACTGCGAACAGTGTATCAATTCGCGAAACTCAGCTAGTGCAGTCTTGCAAGATCGACAAAATGGATGGCCTGCAGAACTTGTCGCTTAAGCAATCTTCGAGCATCTTACCCGTGAATGTCTTTTCGCGAGCGGCGATTGCAGCGGACCTTTCGTGGGTGCCGGATATGGCTGCTCTTGAGGGACCTCCAGTCACCGCTGAATCCTTTGTGCAGGCTTATCTGGCTGATCCAAGCACATGGCATTGGTCCACGGATATGCTGAACGATCCACGCGAGATCGTATTAAGGCGGGTTCTGGCGATTATCGCGCAGGCGCGACTGCCTGATCACCAACTGGCACTTGGTCAACTCGGCGCGGGGCCGCTGGAAGATTTGATGTCCGACGCCCTGCTCGACGATTTGCGCGCTTGGATGCCCTTCACTGCCGAGATGCGCTACGCACTTGGCAATGTTCGAATGAATGTCGAGCCGCCTGCCTTGCAGCATCGGCTGAAAGCAATGTTGCTTTATCGCTGAAGGCTTCCCGCCCAAGCCAAAGATAGACGGAGTTGGCTGCGAGCCGTCAGCCGCGCGCCAAAAGTCGAACTTGGCGCCTCTGCTGGAAGCCGATGCTAGCGGCCTCGAAGAAAAGGCGTGCGGCCCGCCCAGGAACGGACCTTCGCCATAGCGATAAGTTAGCCGAGGAATCGTTTGGCGATCTCCCGGATCAGATTCGGGAGATCCTCAAAGGCATAGGGCATATGCACACGTTCGAGCCTTTGATGAAATTCCCGCCCCCAGGGTCCGATGTTCACGACTGGAAACGAGAGTGCATTCCCGGACGCTTTGTCGACGAGCTCGCTAGCAGGCGTGTTAGCCGAGATATAGGCGCCATCCGCATCAGAAGCGCGATGGCCGAAGAAGCTCATGTCCGAAATGCCAGTAAAGTATTCTCGATAGCGCAGAGGCGTGCCGCCGGCTTTCTCATGAGCAATGCGAGCGCCATCAATGGCGTCCGCGAAATCGGAGCCCCGTTCCGATCTCGACATGTGGGTTGACGGGTAGACGAGACTGCTGAAGCCATAGACGACTGCAGGACCGCTCAAGCCGGCTTCCGTAACCATCGCGTCGACGAGTATGCGCGTCTTGGCCAAGGGGTCGTCGAGGCTGCGCAATTGCAGCTCGACCACGCTCAACCTGGCGACCGCGTCGGACCCGCCGACCCTTTCCAAAAGCTCTCTGAGTTCCGCAACTGAGATGAGCGAGGCAGGCGCCACTGGCGCTGTTTGGGTTATGCCCAGCATCGTGGCATAGCTGCGAGCATGATGGTTGAACTGGTCAACGGCAGCGTTCGTGGCGGTTCGGACGACCCTCTCGAACCGGGCAAGGAGATCCCGGGCCGTCCAGTTATGGGAAAGCCAGTTGAAGGCGATCCAGACACGCTCCGGTGTGGTGACCTCATAACCACCGCGCATGTCCTTAGCTTCGAGGCAGATCGGCGGCGGCGAGATTTCCCCGGCTGCCGTGTCGCACAGCGCCGGGTTCGCCTCCACCGCCTTGGTTATCTCGGATGCCATCAGCTGCGCGCTGATGCCTTCAAAAGGATAACTCGCATGCGAGGAGTGCCCAATAGCTAGAGCAAATGGCAGTACCTTGCCGATCGTGCCGCGATAGATAGCGCGGCCCTCAGAGCCATCTCCTTGATCGCTCGTCGCATCGAGATTGATGCCCGCGTCAATCTCCACCCCGAGCTCGGCTGCTATAGCCGGCAGCGCGTTCCGGAGGCTGCGCATTCCCCGCGAGCCGCGTTCCTCGTCCGGGGTGGCAATCAGAATGAGATTGCCAGACCGCTCCGGATCAACGGCAAAGTCCTCGAGAACGGTGATACCCGCGGCGATACCGCTTTTCATGTCGAGCAAGCCGCGGCCCGGCAAGAACTCGCCACTTTTGAAATCCTCCAGCGCGCGTCGCTCGCCTTCATTGAGCTGCCTGCTTTGGAGATCGGCGATCAGCGCGACGAGCAGTTCGTTGGGCTTGAATGCCAGCGGAGCGAGTTCCCGATAGTTTTTGATTGAGACAACGTCGAAATGCCCCGCCATCGCTAGGGCGCGCTTCCCCTTGCCGCGCACGATCGCGACGACGCTATGTGTCATCGGATCGCCATGGCTTTCGATGAGACGTACGTGGTCCGGATGATCGCGAAAATAGGGAATTTCGCGAAGCAGCCCGGCCAGTCGGTCGCCGAAATCGGCCTCGCCAGCAGAACCCGTCTCGCTTCCCCATTCCACCAGGCGACAGGACAGCTCCCGTGCGCGCGGCGCTGGATCCCAATTCGGTCGGGGGCTCATTCACACGCTCCAGAGTTGCTAAACGCACACGGCATATGCAGCCACGTGGCAGGCGGAAACAATGCGCGGAGATGCATTTCCACGCATCAGGCTGCCCGGTGTCTTGCTGAAAAATGGCGCCCTTCTCGCGCACCTAGTTTAGTCCGCGCGCGGTTCCTCGAGCCCGTAAATGGTCGGACCCTCCCCGGGCGCTTCGCTGATGCGCCGCGCGGATTGAGCTAGGCGTAGGGGGCCAGCTGAAGCGATCATGATACAGGCCCCTCAGCGAGTGCTGCGTCGGCCCGGGAACGTGATTGTACGGCGCTCGCTGCGGCGGCCGCCGCTGTATCGGATCCTGACGCCAAGGTCTGCACTGCCACCATGGAATCAGCGAAATCGATTCCGACTTCAGCGAATTTCGTGACCATCTTCTTCACAGCGACGCGCTGGATGTAACTGGGTTGCACAGGACGAACCGTGAATTTGAAGCGGACGAGGAGGGCATTATCGAGGATGTCGGCGACGCCCTGCATGCGTAGGGGGGCGAAGAATTCGTCCTTAAACTCTGGGTCCTCCTGCATCTCATCGCCGATCTTCTTCACGGTCTTGCGCAGTTTTTCGAGATCAGTGTCGCGCTTGAACCGCAGGTTGAACTTCACAGTCGACCAGTCGCGACTGAAATTAGTGATCTGCCCGAGTTGCCCAAAGGGGATGGTATGAACCTGCCCGTTCTGATGGCGCAGGCGGATTGAGCGAAGCGTGAAGCCCTCAACCGATCCCTTTGCCTTTCCGCAATCGATGTATTCGCCGACCCGGAAGGCATCGTCGCTAAGATAGAAGACGCCTGAAACGATATCGCGGACGAGGGCCTGGCTGCCGAACGAGATGGCGAGACCGAAGACCGAGGCGCCCGCCAGCAGCGGGCCGATGTTCACGCCCAGTTCCGACAGCACGATAAGCAAGGCGAGCACGCTGATCGTGACCGCAAGAACAACGCGCAGCAGCGGAAGCACGGTGGCAAGTCGCGAGCTGCCGACATTGGCTTCCTCCCCCGCATGTGGTCCCGCGCTTGCCACCGCGGGAGCATGGCGCCGCGTGACGAAGTCGATGAACTGCCAGGCGACGAAGGCCAGGAACATCGTAATGCCGGTTGCCAGCGACGTACGAGCCAGTGTCCGCCATTCATCCCGATCCACGAGTGCCAGGACATCGACGATCCAGCTTTGCGCCACGATCGTAACCACGCCGATCAGAATCGCGACGCGGATGCAGCGCAGCACCACGTCAAGCATTCGCCGCGGCGGCGGCGTCGATGAAGGCAGGGAGTGCTCCGTTGCAGCAGGCGCTTCCACGTCGGGACGCGAGAGATACCGACCGAGTGTCTGCAGGGCGATCACCGCGATAAGCGCGTTCAGCGTCAGCAGGACGGCATTGGGCACGGAATAGCGGATGCTGATGGCGCCGTAGATCTGGGTCAACCCCAAGAAAACGAAGAGTGGAACCGCCACATAAAGCCAGTTCTGGCCGAGGAGGCGCCCAAAGCCCCGCTCGTTCCGGTTCTGCGATAGGGCGGCGAACCAACGCGCCATCGGCGCCCGCGATGCCGCCGCTGCTGCGATGGCCACGCTCACCCCGATCGTCGAGGCGAGGAGCTGGCCGGCGGCGACGACGTCCGGCGGAGCCTGCGTCGCCATCAGCAGACGGATCACCATGCGCAGCGAGCCGATCGCCAGGATCAGCAGTGAAATCCGGCGGCAGACCGCCGCCGCGCCCTCGTCATCCATGTCGGCGAGGCGGGCGCCGGATAGTCCGGGGCGCAGGACGACGCGGAACAGCAGCATATATAGGCGCCAAGCGAAAATGCCCGCGAGGATCGCGGCAGCCAGTTTGTCCTGGCCACTCGCGCGGGAAAACCAGAGTCCGATGGCACCGTAGCTCACGAGCCAAACCGCGCCGATTGCCAAGGCATCGATCGCCAGAAGGACGCCGAGAGGGATCATTGCGGTAAGACCGCGGTGCCCTGCCGCTTGAGCGCTCAGTCGCTGTCGGAGCGTTCCGAAGACAGCCCAAATTCCGCGTTCGGCGCCGAGCGCCGCCAGCGCCGAGCCGAGCAGTAAGGCCATGAAGGCGGACAGGCTGCGTCCAGCGCCTGCCTCCCTGATCAGCGACGGGAGCTCAATCAGTCGCCGTATCAGATCGGGAAACGCCGCGAACGCCTGCCGACTGCGCATGACGAATTCGCCTACGCGGGCCTCGATATCATCACCCGGAACAGCGGCCGGCTCGGCGAGCGGGACAGCGGCGCCCTTCTCTGCCTGGCGGGCGTCCAACTTCCGAACGACGGCGTCGCCGATCGCTTCGACCAGGGCGTCGAACTGCTCCTTGCTGATGCCGGCTGGAGGTTCAAGCGCCTGAGCGGAAGCAGGGAGCGCAGACCCTGCGACCGCGCACAGCAGGAAGCCGCAATAGAACCACATAGCCGCGGTCGACATGCCCCCTCTCGTTGACCGGCGACGGGGGTGCCCACGCGACACAAGTCGATCACTGCCCATCGGTCTCCAACCCTCGCTGCGCCTCTTTCGTCCCGAGCGGCTACTGCCGCTGGCCCTCAGTGCCCGCTGAAGACGAGGGTCTTGACCGGCAGGACGAGCGCCTGGATGCGCAGCAGCATGGCATGGACCAACCCGGTCGCATCGACGGCGTGCAAGGCGATGCGGCGCATGGTGCCGGTCTCCTTCGCCGCGATGATGTCGTGGTTGTTGCTATAGGCGTTGGCAATGCAGCTGCTGCCGGGCGTCACACCGTCGAGCCCGCCCTGGTAGAGCGGCTCGAGGAAGGTGAGGATCGTTCCCGGCCGGACCACCTGCTGCGCGTCGATCAGTTGCTCGCCGCTCCGGAGCTGGCCGGCGGCGATGAAGTCCTGCACGCCCGTCACCACCATCGGGATGACCTCCCAGGGCTTCGAGATGCAGGTCACCTCGGCGACCATGCCGACCTTGATCACCTGCGCCTCGATCTGGCCGAAGCCGGCCTGCATCCTGCCCCTTCCCGCTTCTTCCGGGATGATGATTCCGGCCGGGCGCATGAAGGGGTTGACGACATCGCCGACCCGGAGCGTGAACTGCTCGACATGCCCGGTGAAGCCGGCCCGCACCACGGTCTTGCCCCATTCCACCTCGGCCTGGGCCAAGGCCGCCTGGGCGCTCGCGCGCTCGGCCGGCAGCAGCGTCACGATCTTGGTCTGGGCGGCGGCCTGCGAAGCCGTCGCAGACGCAACCGCGGCCTCGCGCCCGGCCACGATGTTTTCGAGCCGCTCGAGTTCGCGGGTGGCGACGACATTCTCATTGCGTTGCCTGAGCTCGTGCTTGGTCTGCAATTCGTCGAGCGCCTGCTGCAGCGCGCTCCTCGCCTCCTGGATCTTGCCGTCAAAAGCGAGAATATCGGCCTTCGCGACCGCCAGCGTCGCGTCGACTTCGGCGATCTTGCGCCGCGCAGCCTCGACGGCGGCCTCCTGGCTCCTGCCGTCGAGCGTGAAGATCGGCGCGCCCTTTTCGACTTTCCCGCTGAAGCTGACGTGAACCTGCGCGACGCGGCCATTGATCTCCGGCACGATCGGGACCGTCCGGAAGAAGACCGTGGCGCTCGTGGTGGAGGGGTGGTTGTAGAAGATCACCGTGATCAGGCCGACCGTCAGCATCACGCAGGTAACGAGACCCCAGCGCAGCTCGAACCAGACCGAGTAGAGCGTGAGCTCGCGGCCGAACCGTTTGCCCTGGCGGTAGCGACGATAAAGATAGTCGGGAAGGAGGGTGAAGAGCGCGCAGACGAGAAGCTCAAGCATGATGCTTCTCCTCGACGCTGGCGCCCGCATATGGCGCAATCCCGTCCTGCCCGGGGACGGCAGTCTCCGCGTCCGATGCCGCGTCGCCGCCGCTACCTGGCGCGATGCCGGCCATCTTCTCGAGAGATCCGGCCATCCGGCCGAACATCCCCGGAATGTCGGGCAGGTCGATCAGGGCGAGCAGCAGCCCGGCGACCCAGAAGGCATGGATATGCGTGAAGAGCGCGAGCAAGCCGAGAACGGCGACGATCTCGAACTGGATCTTGTGTGTCTTGTGCGCCATGCGCTCGGGCAAGGTGTGCAGGCGCAGGAAAAGCAGCCCGATGCCCAGAACCGCTCCGATGAGGATGATCGCGGCGACCACCATCAGGTAGTCCGTTCCCCCCGGCGCGGTGACGAAGCTCGGCAGGTGATGAGTTGCGACGGGGTTCACGGCAGCATTCATGACGACATCCCTTGCTTTGGCAGTCTTTTGGGCAGGACTACTGCTTGAACCCGATCAAGACCCCGTCGGCGCCCAACGACAGTTGCAGACCCCTTCTCTGCGTCGCGAGTCGCATCACCACGCCCTTGGCATTGCGCAGCCAAAGCGTGCCGCGGCCTTGGCCACCGATCGCCCAGCCCTCGCGGATCTGGACATAGGCGCCGGCGATGTCCTGGACCTGGTTCAGGCCATAGACCGAGCCGGTCGCCGTCAGCCGCGACGCGCCGATGCCGCCGATGCCGAGGCCGCCAACGGTGATGTCGTAGCTGCGGTTGCGGAAGCGGAGCGTACCGCCGCCGATCGCCCCGGAGCCGATAAAGGCGACCTGGAGCTGCTTGATGCGAACGGTGGCGCTGGGCGGCCCAGAAGGACGCATCTGCGCCACAGCCGATCCCGTTAAGAGCACACAACCTGCCAGGAAGGCGATAACTGCTTTGATCATCACGAAATCTCTCCTGGTAAGAATCTGAGCCGAAAATTCCGTGAAGATACCAACCCCCGAGGGCCGGTCAGATGGTTCCGTTAACGGCCAGCTATGATCTTGATCGGAGCACCGAGGATCATGACAGGCAACGAAACCAGCGCGCCAACCGTCTCACCGACGGCATTCTGTGCCGGGGTTAAACGGTCCGCGCCGCCGGAGACGCCCTTTTCGAGCACGGCTGACAGTTGGGGAGCGATTTCGGCGAGTTGGGCAAATTTGCCGTGGTTTGAGGAATCAGTCGCCGCCACATCGGTGAGATCGATGACGACCGCTCCTAGCGCGGCCAATTCTTCAGTGTCACCATCGGCACCGAGCCGATTACCTCCGCCGGCGATGAAGCTGGAGGCCCGTAAGGCCTGATCATCCTTGGACAGCACGATGTAGAACGGTTTGCGTGGTTTTCCGAAACGGCGCATCTGCGACTTGAAGACATCGATGTCGATGTCGGGGGCCGCAAGGAAGATCGACCCCAATTTGCCTGCTTGCGGCAACTGACCAGCGATTTTGATCTGTCGGAGTGCCTCGACGGTCACCCAATTGCCCATTGAATGCGCGAGGATGTTTACCTGCTCGGCGTCGCTCGCGAAGAGCAGACGGATCGTACGTTCGAGGTCGTCGCGAGCCGTTGTCGCGCTGTTGTTGTCGTAGACATATTGTGTGATCTGGCCCCGTGACGCCCACGTAAAGAGTACCGGCACAGCGGGCGATTTGGAGTCATGGACGACCTGCCCAAAACGATAAAGACCCTCGGCAAACATTGTATTGTAGCCGTGGATGAACAGCAGCACTTTGCGGCTGCCGCGCGGACGCGCCGCGAGTTGCGCATTGAGCGACCTGACGAACTCCTTCTCACCATCGAGATAGGCGGCCTGCCGGACGACGAAGTCGGTCCGCGGGTTCCCAGGAGCGGTTGATGCCCATTCGATCTCGCCGGCCTTGTGCTTCTCGGGAACCGATATCTCGATCTTGGCGTAGTCGAGCGGCTTTGCCCGCTCACCATTGAACAGCGTGCCTGGTCTATCGTCGCGCTTTCGCGTCGTCGCGACCAGGAGAGTATGAGCGGTTGCGCCGGTGGCGATTTCGGCGACCGGACTAAGGAACCCTGCCTCTGGCCGCGAGGCGCATGCCGCGGAGAATAGAGCTGCAACCAGAGCGCCACAAAGGAAAAGGCGGCGGCGTAATGCCCCTCCGTCCGCGATAGTAGGAACGACGACACGCGCCACACCGACATTCATTTTGACCTGGTGAGTCCAGCTCATGTTGCCGGGTTCTCGCTCTTGGCGTCAGGCCGGAGCGTGCTCGGATCCAACGGATCGAAAATCATGCGAGGCGCTCACATCCGGCTTTGCGTTCCGCACAGTCATCCATCGGTTGCGAAATGGGAAGTGGTTTAAGGTAGCATATGTCTTCCGGCCTCGAATCGACGAGGAAGAGGAAGCTCCCTCTCAACACGGCCGCTGCAGCGCGGCGTGATCCTCATCGCGGGCAAAGAGGTCGGTTTAGAGCCTAACCTCAGTCTGAAGGTGACCCGAACTCGGCAAGCTCTTGCTGGCGATCGATCTGGCCTCAATCGCTTTCTTTGAAACATGACTTACACGGGTCTCGTTTCGAGTGCGGCATCCCCAGCTCCGCGCAAATCTGACCGTCCGCACCACCTCAGACTCGTCCAAAGGTTTCACGTCGGAAGCGATAGGGGCGGCACCTATCGGCCAAGGCACTCTGCGCGACATCTAGAAGCTATCCGAAGTGGCAAATTATGTAGACGCCCTTCAGCCCAACAAGCGTTTACGCCGCGGCCAAATTTTTCCTTACGTCAGACGAAATTAAGAGTAGCCTCTTTGGAAGATCTCGAGAGCCGAAGGAGGCACGCATGAAAACGATAGTTGTTGCGGTCGGCCTGATGGGCAGTTCAATGCTCCTTTTTCCCACTGAGGCGAATGCCGTGGTCTGCGCGCGGGGCGTCGTTCGCGCCGGCTGCGTCGCCGCTGGCGGCGCGGTTGTGGTCAGGCGCCCGGTAGCCGTCGCGCCCAGGGCTGTAGTAGTTGCGCCGCGCCCGGTGGTCGTGGCGCCGAGGGCAGTTGTGGTCGCGCCGCGCCCTGTGGTCGTCGCGCCTGGACGCGCAGTGGTTCGGCGGCCCGTTCGCTATTGAAAGCTATTTGCTGGTGCGGAGTATTGCTATGCTGAAATATCTGGGCGTTATCGTCGTACTAGCGCTGGGAATTGCATTAGCCAGCTGCGCGTCGACCCCGGTCGTTACCAATCAAACCGTCATCGTCGCGGGCGTTGGGCCAGTTGAAGTCGAACAAATGAACGTCGACATCGTCGACGTGGAGCCATCGGAGCGAATTGTGCGCGTCCGACAGGGCCGCAATACCTGGCAAGTTGCAGTGCCCGAAGTGTTTGGCAATCTACAGAACATCCATGCTGGCGATAGAGTCGAAATTCGACGCGTCGAAGGGGCGGTCCTCGGGGCTCGTCGGGCTCGAAAGGGCGCAGAGCCAAGTATCATCTATTCGGAGGCGGCGACCGACCCGTTATTTCAGAATGTCCCTGAGAAATGGGTCGTGCGGTCGCTCACTTTGACCGCTAGATTTGAGAAATTCGATCCTACAACTCGCGTCGTCAGTTATGTCGGTCCGGCCGGGCCTCGGACAGTTAGCGTTGTTGATCCCGCGATCCAAAGCGATCTTCGGCGTCTCAGACGCGGCGATATGGTGGAGCTCACCTTCGCTGAAGCGTTCTTTATACAGAAGCTTTGAGTGAGGTCCCGTGTCGTCATGAGTTTGCGGATGGTGCGCGTCACATTTTATTCGAGCTGATCACTCCAAGTTGCCCTGTGCTGGCCATCAAACGTTGCATTGCCAGAGGGCTCCGCAACTCGCCATGGACGTCTCCCCGGCGCCGATGACCTCTGTCGATTTTTGCCCCCCCGACGACAATTTTTACCGCGCGGTGAGCTTGTATTAGTAGGCCTTTGGGATGGCATCGAGCGCCACGAGGTCCGAAGCGTCAAATGGAAGTCGGCCAGCGTCTGAAGATTGGGGACATTGATTGAAACGGGCATTTGCATCGATATTCTCAATCTGCGCTTTTATCGATCCTTCTGTGCCCTCCGCCAAGGTTTCGTCGAAGGCGCAGTCGCCGCGGTCTTTCTATCGTATGGGGGCCGCCAGCGAGGCTGTTTTACGATGCCGCGACCTGCAGATCGTTGACAAGGGATTGCAGGCCGACGCTTATCGCGATGCTAAAGCCAAGAGCATCTCGACGCGGGCGATGGTTATGGGCATCGAGGACGTCGAAAAGGAGTTTTCCGCTGCCCGGATCAAAGGCCACGAGCAGCGTGTCTGTGACAAATATCTGAACCGTTATCCAGAATTGCTGATGCGCCGCTGAGCGCGAGCGCCGCGGGCCCAACGCGCGCAGTCGTCGAGATCGAGTTGGAGCGGCAGGGATGCAACCGTTATCGGGATGACAAGCTTGCCAAAAAATCCCGGGCAAATTTCATCTGAGCGACTTGCGAGCTGGACGTGAGACGATCGCCGCAAAATCTCGGCGGCACGCATGTCTGCTGCCAATTCCACCTCGGATGGCGTTGACGCGAGACGGCTTGGCCAGGATCGCGCAAGCTGCCTTCACTGGCAGCTAGTTTTAGCTTCGCTTCGATGGCTCCTCTATGGCCTTCCCCAGCCGGTCTAGTTCCAGCGAATAATAGAATAATGCAAATAGCACCCAGGAAAGTAGGAAGCCTTTCAGGAGGGGCTGGTCGAGAGCTGGCCGACGTAGAGCTGCAAGCAACGCCGCGGCGCAGGCGGCCCACATGGCGACGCCCCCAGGCCGAAGAATGTGTCGGCGTGTCGAAGAGGAGGGCGTCAACGACGTCGGGCGGGCTGGTCAACCACAGCCCGGCGACGTGAATGATGATCGCCGCAACGAGTGCCGCACCGAACCAGCGATATACCTGACGCCCGCGCGGGATCGAGAGCCCCTACACTACGTGTCCGAGCAGGAGATGGCGCGCCGCATCGGTGCTCCGATCGTGTTTTCTGCGGAAGCGGAGAGGCACTATAGGGCGGCTATCGCCGGCCATCCGGTTGACACCGAGCCGCAACCGGCACCTAAATCCTCGCGTCGTTTTCATGCGCTTTTTGGGCGCACTTGGGGACGCAGAGGATATGAAACCGACAGTTGAAGCCTACACAGTCGCGTTGCCTTGGTACGAACGGGATGATTTCCGGCGACTTTGGGAGCTGGCCCACGACCGGGACGAGATGCCCGGTGATTATGAGACCTGGCACGCCGCCGCACTCAGCGTCATGAATGCATGGCTCGCGCGCGGCCGAGCCCTTCAGATCGTCACAATCAGGCCTGACGAATTTCTAGCTTGGTTAGAGACCGAGAGGCTTCCAAACACAGCCGCAACGCGGCTCAAGTACGTCGAGCAAAAAGCATCGGGAGCAGGAAGCGAGACGAGCGGCATAGGGGTCGCAGCCAATTCCGGCAGACTTTCAAACTCCAATAACTAACAGTCGGGAGGAACACCGCGACCCGGGCGCCGTTGACTTGCCAGTGTGCTGTGTGAGGTGTTCCCATGGTTGCGCTTCAAACTCCAGCCGAACCGCCCCGACGCCAGTCAACATCCCGCCGCGAGCTATATCGCGAGCTGTGCCAGGACGATGATGGCAATCGCTTCACGGTCATCGTTTGGCAAAACAAGCCTGGGCTATCGACGGTCTCATATTCGCTCGAAGACGGCACGCCGCTCCACTACGAGGACGAGTGCTACTTCGCGACGCCTTCAGGGAAGATGTTGACGCGGTGCGACGATTCCGCCGCTTAGTCCTCGAACGCGATTCCAATCGAGGTCTCATCCCGCCATTTGACCGAGGCAGTTCGTTCTCGTCCTAAAATGTCGGCAATGACGCGGACGCGTCCTTCAATATGGGCCTCCGCTGGCACTCGGAGCATCGCGCCACCTGACGACAAGTCTCTGATGATGCAGCTGTAAAGAGAACCTTGATCTGTGATGAGCCGCGCCATCTCGACCATCCGACGGCGTACTGAGTTTCGGGAATATCCAGCCATTCGACCTGCATACGGCAGCGCTGAGCCGGAACACATGAACCGCCTCGGATCAATTTTACTCGATTGTCGGGTTTCCAAGACGAGCTGCAGACCACAGGAATGCGAAGCCAGAAGTCTGGCCCTAACGATTAGAACTTTCCGCGTCTCGACGCGAACCAAGCGAACACCGCAACCATGATCATGCTGGCAGCAATTAGGAGCGCGTTTTCTAGCGAGTCCACGACGGCGGCCTACCGCCGCGCAGTGACCGTGTCTGCCTCACCCGCGATGGAGCCGATGTCCGTGCCGCCCCGCAGGATCAACCCGCCGATGCCGGATTTCATGTCGTTCTCGGTTTTGATTGTCCGGCCGAAACGCTATCGCCGGGGGATGGCGCGCAGAGGCAGCGCCCACAACATAGGGCGCTTCAAACAGTTCGATAGCAAGAAGGCTTCCGGGCGGTCGCAGTCAGCGTTGCCAGTACCGCTCCCATACCCGCTCGATGAGATCATCCTCATCTTGAGTAACTAGGGCAAAAGAGGCGACGAGGAAAGCTAGCCGGTCGTATTCGCGCTGCTGATCAGCCTCTTCGATAATGACCTTAATCCGCTGCCACAGCTGGTCGAGCGCTCCCTGCGCGCGCGCAAAATCGGCGGGGTCGTGGAACGAAGAGAAAGGCATATCAAGACACAGTTGTTAGCCGAGGCGCAACCCAACCGTGTAATAACCGGTCGTGCAAGGCAACAAGTCTCGAAGGGGGCGCCGTCGCGTCAGAAACGAAAAGGGCTCCGCGCTGCTGAGCAGGCCGGGCATTTCGTACAAGCCGCAATCCGCCGAGGGCTCGCTCTATTTGTGCTTGTTATCGAGGGCGTGCGCCACGGCATCTGCTGCATCGTCTGCGCCCGCATCGATTGCCGCGGCCTTTGTGCGGGCTTGATGGGCTGTTTCACCGCGAAACTTGAGAGACGCGCGGTAGACGTCGTCCCCGGTAGCATTCTCAACTGCGGCGCTCAGATCGAGGGAGGAGCCATTCGGCAAGGCATCATGGGCCATGTCAGCCAGAGCCTGCTGAGCGGCGTCCGCCGCTGCGCCGTCATCCGCAAACTCTATCGTATCGTCGCCGCGATCGATTTTCTTCCCATCATCCGTCGTGAAGCGATATTTGGGCACGTCGCGCTCCATGGCTATCGAGCAAATTGGCCCGGTTCTTGGCGAACGGATGGGCGGAGTCTTGGTTCCAAACTGGTATTACAGACTCTTCGATAATAACCGATGCCCCGCCGACATTAGGCGCGAAGCTCAGTCGCGGAACTGCGACGGGTCTTGAATGATCGGAAATGGGACACCTAAATCAGCGTCATGCGCCCGTCATTGACGGTCCGCACCCAAACCCATGTTGCTTTTCGGAGGATGTGGCAATGGCACTGACGCTTTCAGACGAATTCCAACGTCCAGTCGTCATTCTAACCGGCCTGGGCATTCCAACTGCTATCTCATCAGCGATGGAAGCCTACATGTTTCTGACAGATTGGCCGAAGAGCCAGAGAGATTCAGTCCACTCCTTCGCTTTGAAGGCCTGCTTGGCGGCGGTCCGCGGCGAGATCGAGGCCGAGACAGCAAAAGGCATCTTCGCCTCCTGGGCTGAGAAGAATGACATTCTGGCGCCGAACGCGGCTGCCTTCACGGGCAGCCGGCGGGCTGGCTCACACGGTACAGCCTGAAACGAAAATGGCCCCGCCAGCTGGAGCTGACGGGGCCGAGTATTATTCCGAGGTGTCTCGTTGAACGAACGCGGCAAGCGTGTCCTGAGTTCCAAGCCAATGACCGAATACCCCTTACCCCGGAATGCCGGGTAAGGCTAATTAAGGCGAGTACCATTGCCGATATCGGTCAAGCGCACGCTCCTTAAGTTCCTGCTCATCACCGGCGACAGCGGCCAACGCGGCGATGATGTACACCAGTACAGCAACCAGACTTCAGACGTTAGCGAAGCGATCTGTTCCGACCTCTGCAGAAGACCGTAGGTGATCCACCCCCGTTGAATTGGTCCACCTTGAAATATGTCTTTTGGCAGACAGGAGGACCGCAATGCCGAAGAATCACCACAATCCTGAAGAGTCGTCGCGAAGCTGCGCCAGGTCGATGTGCTGGTCTCGCAGGGGCAGCCCGTTGCCGATGCGATCCGCTCGATCGGTGTTCCACGGTCGCGGGCCGCTTCGTGGGGGTGGGTCGGAAAAAGTTCAAATGGCGAAACAAGTAGTTTTGAGCAGCGGCCGCGAGTTTAAGCCGCTGACTTTGGCAAAGGCGCATTTCAGCGGGCTCCGTGAGCGCACTCCGGTCAAAACCTTGGTTAGCGAGCCTGATCGGTCGGATGTGATTGGCGACCTCCTTCTCGCAGGAGGCGAAGCTTCGCAGGATGTCCTGGTCATTGGGCGTTGCGCTTGGTGACGTCACGGATCGCGGTTAAGCCGGACAGGGCCTCGGGCGACTTGTTGACCTTGTACAGCGTTTCGAAGATGTGCGAAGCGTCCTCGTAGCGGCCGAGATTGTAATAGGACCACCCGCGCATCAACATCAGGTCGGTCGTCTCGGGCGCCAGACGGCGGCGCTGCGAGAGGGTGATGAGCGCGCCGTTGAAATCCTTGGAGTCATACTGCGCATAGAATTGTTCGGCGAGGAGCAGCGTGGATAGCTCCTTGCGGCGCGCCGGCGGGAGGTTGGCGGCGCTTGCCGCGACGGTGGCTTCGGTCGTCAGCCCCTGCTGCATCTTGGCATAAGCCAGACCTGCGGCGGCATCGGAGCCGATCTGCGCATTGCCGCCGCGCCGTGCCGCTTCGAAAGCCTGCGCTGCTGCGACCGGCCGCTTGAGATTGAGGAGGCACCAGCCGCGCTGCAGGGCGGCGGCGCCTGTGCTGCCGCCTCCGCAATTGCCACCGATCGCGCGGGGAGGATCCGAACGCGTCACGGGGTCCGCAACCGGAGCCGCGTCGCGTGCGATCGGGTTGTCGCGACCGGCCCTGACGATCGGTTTTGGTCGGCGATCAGCCGGTTCCGTCGCTCGCGTCTGACGTGTTTCGCGCTGCTCCTCGGCTGTCGGGGCCGCCCGCGCGCGCCGGGGATTGAGGACCTCTGCGATCCTTTGCGAACGGCTGCCCCATTCGGCAACGAGGGTGCGCAAGCCCGCCTGGTCGCGTAGGCGTTCGCGGGCCAAAGCCAGCCCGTAAGCCGCCGGCTCATTGCCACGATCCCAGGAGAGCGCGGTCTCGAACCAGCTCGCCGCCGGGCTGATCTGTCCGGCATTGTAGGCATACCAGCCGAGCGCTCCGGCGCCGGCGGCGTATTTATCCTGCCCCACGGTTTTCACGATGCGTTCGATCACGGCGCGGTCCAGGCGCGGCGGTGGCTCCTGGGTCAACAGCGCGGTGACGACGTCGAGATAGGCCTTGCGATTGGCCGCGCCGGCTTCGAGCCACTGGGCGCCGAGCGTTTCGGCCTCCGAGTACTTCTTGGTCTCGCCCAATGCGAGCACCGCTCCCTCGGCCGCCTTGGCGCCGCCATTGCGCGCAAGCGCCGTCTGGAACCAGGTCGCGGCCTTGGCCGGCTCGTCATGGTGGAGCGTGTAGAAGCCGAGCAGGATGGCGTCGTCCGACGTCGAGGCCGCATTGGCCAGGGCCTCGATGCGCTGGATTTCGGCAGGCGTCGCCTTCTGCGCTGGGTTGTCGGCGGCGTTGCCGATATGGCGCCGCGCGATCTCGTCGCGGATGCTCGCGAACTCGTTCTGCTGTTCCTGCGACAGCAAGGCTTCGACGAGGTTCTCCGGGAGGGTGGCAAGCGCCTTTTGCATCGTGCCGGCGCGCTCGGCGGGGTTGGTGCAATTGGTCAGGACATAGGCATAGGCGTCGCGCGCGCGCTCGGGCTTGCCGGTCTGGATGAAGGCCTCGGCGACGCGCCAGAGCGCATCGACGCTGGCGCAGGTCAGCATCGCCGGGGTCTCGGTGCCCAGGCGGATGACCTGTTCCCATTGCCGAGCGTTCGAGGCGTTGCCGAGGCGCTGCCGCGCTTCGGCGGTGTCGAGCTGGGCTGTCAGGTCGGCCGGAGCGCGCCAGTTCGGATCGGCGCTGCCGCGCTGGGCGATCGCGGCACGGGCTTCGCCGTATTTACCCTCGGCGAAGAGCCGCCACATCCGCTCCAGCTCGGGGTCGCCGGCCTGCCCCTGCGAGGTGAGGTCGGTCGGTGGCTTCCATTCCGGATAGAGCGCGCGCAGCCTTGCGAGCTCGGCCTCGTAGCGGCGGGTATCGCCCTGCGACGCGAAATAGCGCAAGGCGGTTTCATCGACTTTCGGCGGCGTTGGCTGCGTCGTTGCCGGGCGGTTCGGTGCGCCGCTCTGCGCCAACTCGACCGGCGCCGGGGCGGCCTCGGCCGGAGCTTGAGGCGGCTGTTGCGGCGCCTGCGCCAAGGCAGGCTGGATCACCGCCGGCGCGGGTTCGGGCGAGGCCGTGTCATGGCCGAATCGTCCAAGGGCATAGAAGGCGACGCCCGAGACGGCGGCGGCGATGAGGATAGGCTTCACATGCATTGCGGATACCTCTCGCCAAGCATCGAGAGGGTCAGAAGATGCAGCGTCGACGGGTAATAGGCGGTGGGCTGGAAGGCCTTGAGCTCGGCCGGGATCGGCGCGCCGTCGAGCGCGCAGGCCATCGCCGCGGAGAGGATGCGGTAGCCCGCGTCCGGCAAGGGCTCGACCGGCTTGCCGCTGGCGACGTCGACGACCGCGGTGCCGCCGGCCCAGGCCTGACGGAACGGCGCCAGCCGTGCCTTGTCGCCCAGACCGGCGCGCAGCAGATAGAGCGGGATGCGGATTGCGTTGTAGCCGAACTGTGCTGGAAAACCTTCGGCAGGCTTCGGCTCGGCCTTGATCGAGAGCCACTCCGGCGCCGGCATCTTCCGCTTCGCGAGATCGTCGAGCAGCTTCAGGCCGCTGGCCTGGACCTGCATCCAGCGCTGGTCCCCAGTCAGCTTCGCCAATGTCGGGAAGGCTTCGAAGACCCAATAGGACGGATTGATCACCGGCCCGTCGGCGCGGTCCTTCTCCGAGAAGCCGACAGCGCCCGGCATGAGCCAGCTCTGCCCCGCATGCTGCCGCAGGGCGACCTTTGCGAGCGAGGTCGCGATCTGGCGCGCGGCAGCGCTATGGGCCGGCATGGCCCAGCGCGTGCCGGCGCACGCGAGGGCATCGGCGATCAGCAGGTCGCCGTCGCTGGCATTGTTGATGTCGGTGACATGCGGGCTCGCCTTCGGGTCCCAGCGCCATGCTGAGAGCCCGTCGTCGCGGATCAGGAGCTCGGTCCGGGTGAAGGCGAATATGCTGGCGAAGGTGCCGCGATCATCCGCGAGGCAGGCCAGCAGCAGGCCGTAGCCTTGACTTTCGCTATGGCTGATGCCGCCGTTGAGATCGTCGACGACCCGCCCTTCCGCGGTGACGAATTTCTGCCGATAGAGCGCCCAGGCGTCAGCCGGCACGGCTGCGCGCACGCCCGGCGCCAGGCCGAGGAAGGTCGCGACCATCGCTGCCAGCGCCCATCTCATGATCGCCGACCCAACCGCCCGAGCATCAGGGAGGTTCCAATGCCGAGCCCGATGCAGGTGATCAGCAGCGCCAGCGCGTAGATGCCGATGTTGCTGGACATCCAGTTGGCAAAAACGAGCCGCATATTTGCGAGGCTGAAAGGCCGGGTCATGACGAAGGAGGTGCTGTCGGCGGAGATGACATGCGCGTCCTGGGCGCCGCGGAACGCGGTGATCTTGCCGGCCATGCCGGCCCAGTTGCCCGGCGTGACGATGCGGCTGACGGCGCTTTGCAAGGTCTCGTCGCGGCGGGCGATGAAGGCGGTCCAGACCTGCCGTGTGTCGGGATCGGCCGCCTGGGCGGCGATCAGGTCCGTGCCCTCCGCCGGTTCGTAGAGCGCGGCCGCGCGCGACGGGGCCCGCAATTGAGCGAAGGAGAGGTCGAAGGTGCGCTGGAGCCATTGGTCGAAGCCGATGAAATAGCGTGCCAGCGGGCCGCCGAGCGAACCACGCCAGCGATCGCGGATCGCTTCGGTCGTCGGCGCGTCGCCGCCGGACGCCTCGGGCGTGGCCTCCCGGCCCTGCAGGCGGTTGATGACGGCGTCGAAGACGGCCGCGCCCTCGGCATCCGGCGTGACCACCACGGCATCGGCGCGCTGCGGCCAGGTTGCGCGGACATTGTCGGCGATGCCGATCCGCGGCAGCAGGCCGGCCGGCATCTGGCCGGCGGCACCGACGATCAGTGCTGGCCTGTCGCCCACGGCCGCTGTCCCGGCGAGAAGATCGAGGGTAAGCGGGCGGCTGGCATTGCGGGCGATGCGCGCAAGCAGGGTCGCGGCCGCGCTAAGATTGGTAGTGTCCTGGCGGCCCATGACCAGCGCGACGCGGGAGGCGACCGAATAGGGGAAGCCGGTGCCGGCGATGGCCCCGAGATTAGGACTGACGCCGATCTTGGCGAAGTTCGGGATCGAGAGGGTGGTGGTGTCGAACAGAGCGAAGCGGCTCTTGCCGGCCAGGGTCGCGCCGGGGCCGCAGGCGAGATCGGACTTGGCCAGCGTCACCGCCTCGAACCAGATTTCGTTGATCCCCGGCCGGAAATGCCGCAGCGGGATCGTAATCGGGAATTGCTGGAAGAGCCCACCCGTCGCCGCATTGAGCGGCACGGTTGCCGCGACGTTGCCGTTGATGAAGACCTCGATATGGCTATCGCCCGGCAAAACCTCCTGCGAATAGGCGCCGTCGAGATAGAGCGTCGCCTCGCCGTAGGCATTGGCGTAGAAATCGCCGGGCATAGCGACGACGGTGCGCACGCGCATGCGTCGGCCGGTCGATTCCTGGGTGGGAATGCCAAGTTCGGAGAAGCGGATCGCCTGCTTTTCCGAGATGAAAGGCGCGTCCGGCACGTGCCAGCTCGCGGTCTCCATGGTCTTGCGGTCGATATTGGCCGGCCGGGCGACGGGCGCGGTCAGGAACTTGGCGATGAGGGCTTCGAGATCGGGCCAGCCTTCGCCGGTGACGAGCAGGAGATCGGCGCTTTTCTGTGGATTCGGGATGAAGCCGACGTAGCTGCGGCCGCCCGCATCGGCCGGCAGTGCCCCGAGCAGTGCACGCATCTCATGGCTCGTGCCGAGCGCGACGGTCAGCGTGCCCGGCCGGATGCGGGCGGGCAGTTGTTCGGTCACGCTGACCGCGACCTGCCCGTAGCGCCCGCGCAATGCCAGCGCCTGGGCGACGGCGAGGATGCTGTTCGCGGCGCTCGCGCGCGCTGCGCCGGGCGCGACGATGGCGATCGTCGTCAGCCCGCCCTCATCGGCGCCGACGGCCGGCAGATCGTCGAGGCTACGCAGGGCGAAGGGCCGGGCGCTCGCATTCCTGAAAGCCAGGCGCGTGCCGGCACCATCGATGCGCGTCCAGAGCTCATAGGTCGAGCTGACCGTGCAATCGATGCGATGGCGCTGCATGGCCTCGAAGCTGATCGTGTTCTGCCCGGTCCGAAGCAGGCCTTTGCGCAAGGCGATGGAGCTGCGCTTCAGGCGATCGGAGGAGGCGATCGGCATCTCGCTGACGCGCTCGCCATTTATACGCACCGTCAATCGCGAGGCTTCCGGCATCACCACGAGGGCGTTCTGGAAGGCAATGTCGAGGTTGAGGTCGGCTGTCGCCTCGTCCTGCGTCAGGTAGAATGCCCAATTGCGGACATCGCTCTCGCCCTCCAGCGTGACGCGCGCCGCCGGCAGCAGCGGCTTGAACAGCAGAGGCGAGGCTGGCGTCGGGCTTGTCTCATGCACGGGAACCAGAGCGGGCGCAGCGGGAGGCGCAGGGCTTGCCGGAGCCGACACGGGCGGAGCGATCATGAAGGGCGCCGGTCCAGACTGGACGGGCGGAGGCTCCTGCGCCGGGAGCGGCGAGCCGACAAGGATGGCGCAGGGTACGAGCAAGGCGAGATGGGGCGGGAACCTGAGGCGCTTCATTCCGCCGCTCCCGGCCGGTTGGTCGAGCGGGACAGGCGGTAGAGACCGAAGAGATAGGATAGTCCCCGGCTCGTCTGGAAAATGGCGAGCCGCAGGAAGCGCAGCGACCCGTAGATCACGCCGGGATTGTGGCGCCGCGCCTTCTGAAACCGGCTCCAGTTCTCGGCATCGGAAAAGGCGAGGTCGGCGATGATGCGGCTATGCACCGGCTCTGTCGGCTCATAGCTGCAGCCTAGCAGCAAGCCCTTGTCGTCGGGCGCGAGCCGGCGGACGCGCACGGGTAGGGCGCTTTGGGGCATGTCGATCGTGGTCTCGACGGTGATCTCCCCGATCGAGCCGATCGGCAGCTTGTCGAATTCCTTCGACATCACACGGACGGCGATGCCGTCGACGGAGACATTTTCGGTGACGATCCGGGCCTTGCGCCCCTCGATGGAGATCTCGCCCCGACGCTTTACGGCGAAGCGCCGCGCGCCGCGCCCTTCCGGCCGCTCCGAGACCACGCCGAGCGCGCAGCCGGCCATCAGCAGGTTGAGGATGTTCCACAGCCCGACGACAAAGGTGATGTCGGCGTTATAGGGCTCCGTGATGATGCGCCAATAGGTGGCGACAAGGCCGAGCGTGAGCACGGCGAAGATGATGAAGAACGGCCGACCAAGCTCCGACACCCGCCGGGTCTCCAGCAACTCGTTCTTGGCTGTGACCTTGAAGGTCGGCTTGGTCGGATTGATGAGCACCGACACCACGGCCGGCAGCAGGTAGACTGACTGGATGAACTCGTAGAGCTCCGAAATCCACGGCCAACGATAGCGGCCATAGAGATAGTTCTGCATCATCAGGTTCACGACCATGTAGCTCAGCACATAGGCGATGAACTCCGCGCCGGAGGCGGTGAAGATTTCCAGGCCGAAGAACAGGTAGAACAGGGGTGCTACCAGGAAGGTCAGGCGCGCGAAGGGGAAGAGCCAGAACAGCGCCGAAGAGGAGTAGCAAAGCCTCTGCGGCAGCGAGAGGCCACGCTTGAACATCGGGCGGTGGAACATAAGGATCTGCATCATGCCCTGCGCCCAGCGCGAGCGCTGGCCAATAAAGCTCGTGAAGGTCGCCGGCTGAAGCCCCGCGATCAGTGGCTTGTCGACATAGACGCTGTGCCAGCCGGTGGCGTGCAGCGTGATCGCCGTCTCCGCATCCTCGGTGATGCTGCGTCCGGAGAAGCCGTTGGTGGTCTGAAGTGCCGTGCGCCTGAGCACGGCGGCCGAGCCGCAGAAGAACGAGGCGTCCCATTTGTCGAGGCCGCGCTGGATGATGCCGTAGAACATCTCGTTCTCGGAGGGCATAGAGCGGAAGGTCTGGAGATTGCGCTCCAGCGGGTCCGGATTGATGAAGAAATGCGGGGTCTGGACCAGGAAGAGTTTTGGATCCTGCCCGAAATAGCCGATCGTCTCCGTCAGGAAGCTGCGGGCCGGGGCATGGTCGGCGTCGAAGACGACGATCAGCTCACCTTGCGAGTTGGCGATGCCGTTGTTGAGATTGCCTGCCTTGGCGCTGAGATTGCGCTCGCGCGTGAGATAGGTGACGCCGAGCCCTTCGCAGAGCTTCGTCAGCGTCGCGCGGCGCTCGCGGGCGGCATTGGCCGCTGCGAAGTCGTCGGCATTGCATTTCTCGTCGGTGCCGCCATCGTCGAGAAGGAAGATGTTCAGGCGCCCCGCCGGGTAGTCCATCGCCAATGCCGCCGCGAGCGTTGTCGCGAGCATCTCGGGCTCTTCGTTGTAGGTCGGCACGAAGACGTCGACCGTCGGCGCGTTGGCGAGATCGATCGGCGGCGTCTTGCGCTTCGGCAGCGGCATCGCCACGACGAAGAGGCTGAGACCCAGCATGCCGATATTGTAGAGCTCGGCGAGGTAGACAATCAGGCCCGGGATGAAATCCTCGAGTTGGTTGGCGGGCGGCAAGGTGCTGGTTGTGCGCCAGTAGACATAGCGCAGCACCATCGCAGTGCCCAAGCCGAGCGCGATCAGGCGCCAGACGCCGTAGGGCCGCAGGAACTTCAAGACCATCATCGCGCCGACCACGATGGCTCCGGCGATCAGATGCGCCTGCAAGCTGATCGGCAAGGTAACCAGCGCGATAACGACCATCGCAGTGACGGCCCAGAAGATGACGTAGCTCGCTGTTCGCATCGGGCTTTCGGCAATCCGGGTTGGTTCAGGGCGCGGGCGGCGGCGGGACGGTGGGGTATCCTTCAAGCGGCTTGGTCGAGATCGGATCGGGTGCCTGCGGCTCCGCGGGCACCGCGCTGCGCCGGCGCTCCGGCCGCGGACGGACGGCTTGCGGGCGCTGTGGGGCCTCGCCAAAGGAGGACTGGTGCGCCTGTGGATAGATCGGGGCGCCGGACTGGCCGAGTTCAGGGGCCGGCGCGGGCGCATCGCCGATCGGATTCCAGCCGGGGCGCTTCAGCTTGGCGTTGAACGCGTAGTCATAGGCCAGGCGCAGAAGCGAGGCCTCGGTCGCGGCGGGGTCGCAGACGCGCAGGCGCACCGAGATCATGCCCGATTTCGGGCGAAAGAGACTGTCCTTGCCCGCCAGTCGCTGCCAGGCGTAGAGGCAGGCCTCGCCGCCGGTGCCGCGACCGACGGCATAGCCGAATGGACCGTACCCGTTCTGGACAAAAACGGCGGAGGGCGCCATCGCAACGCCGGGAAGACGCTCCTCCATCTCTTTGCCGATGGCGAAGTCGTCGATGCCGGGCTCCTTCAGCAGGTTGCCCTCGACGCCAGCGGCCTCGGGAACATCTGCGGCCGTGAAGAAGGCGACATGGATCGCGTTCTCCCCCGGCGTCCGGCCACGGGTCGCCAGGGAGACGGTCTGCGAGACGGCATTCTCGTAGGCTTTCTGGGTCACACTGGTCACCGGAAAGGTGCCGGCCGGTGGCAATGCCATCGCACGGCCCACATCGACAGTCACCGAGCGCGAGGTCGTGACGAGTTCGTCGGCCGTGAGGCGCTGTTCGCCGCAGCCAGTGGCGAGGAGCGCCAGCCAGGACACGGCGAGCACCCGCGCCACAGGCCCGTACAGGGCGGGACATTCGCCGCCAAGCTTGGGATCGATAAAATTCCAAGCGTTCATAGGCACGCGTGCCGATGTCGGTCCAGCATCGTCATGTCTTGACCATTGGTTAACGCAGGTTAACGATAGGTTAATCCTGCCGGAGGGCGCGCGCTGCATCCAACGCACGTGCGGCGCACCCCCAATACAAGTGATTCGCGAGTTTATTCCAACCTACGATTGAATAAATGTTCTCGTCACCGGTAAGCGGCTATCTTCACCGGGGCCAAAGGCGAACAAGGTCTTGCCGCATGGGCGACCCGAAACAGCCCCTTCGTAGGTCAGGAACAAGCCAAGGTTGGGCTGCTCGATTGCCGACCTGCACAGACTACCCTGGAGCGGACGTTCCAGACGTCGGCTAAGGGCCAAAATCGCCCGTCCCTTGACGGGGTGAAATGCGCCACAAGCGGACTCTGGCTCTCTGCCGGAAAGCGGACTTTGGGAGCGCGGCAGCGGGACGACCGAAGCCGCCCCATACCAGCCCCGTCCGGCGTCCGCTTCTTTGCTGGTCAGTTGAACTGCCCCGGCAACTAATGGTGGGCGCTTTCTACGCTGTCAGTTCTGGCGGCCAGGAAACATTCACCTCCGCATCGCCCGGGAATCAAGGGACCTTGCCCTTGCTTGCTTGACGCCGGTTCTCCCGCCTGAACTTAAGGCTTTGGCGGCGTCAGCCCTTGCAACTCGATCGTTCCGAAGGATGGCATGGTGCCGAGCTGCTTCTCCAGTGCGGTTGGGTCGAGCGTTACCGGCTTGTCCAACCAATAGGTCACCATCTGCGGGAAGGCGATCATCAGCGCGACCAGTATGAGCTGCAGGACGATCCAGGGGATCGAGCCGAGATAGATATCGCGGCTCTTCACCGTCGGCGGCGCGATGCCGCGCAGGTAGAACAGAGCGAAGCCGAAGGGCGGGTGCATGAACGAGGTCTGGATGTTCGCACAGATCAGGAGCGCGAACCAGATCAGGTTGATGTCTAGCTTGGCCGCCGCGGGCGCCAGCATCGGGATGATGATGAAGGCGATCTCGAAGAAATCAAGGAAGAAGGCGATGAAGAAGATAAAGATCATCGTGAAGGTCAGGAAGCCGACCTGACCGCCGGGCAGGCCCGTCAGCATGTGTTCGATCCACAGGCCGCCGCCGACGCCCTGGAAGACTAGGCTGAACACGCGCGAGCCGATCAGGATCATCGTGACCATGGCGGTGATCCTCATGGTCGAGGACATCGCCTGATAGGTCAGTTTCCAGCTCAGCGTGCGATACATCGCGGCCAGCCCGATCGCGCCGACCGCGCCCATGGCGCCGGCCTCCGTCGGGGTCGCCAGACCCATGAAGATCGTGCCGAGCACGAGGAAGATCAGCGCCGCCGAGGGCACTATGCCGCGGATGCACTTCCTGACGAGCGCCCAGCCCCTCAACGTGCGGGCCTCGGGCGGCAGCGCCGGAACGTCTCCCGGCTTGATGATCGAGAGGATCATCACCCAGATGCAGAACAGCACGACCTGCACGATGCTGGGGCCGATGGCGCCGGCATACATGTCGCCGACCGACTTGCCCATCACGTCGGCGAGCACGACCAGCACCAGCGAGGGAGGGATGAGCTGCGTGATTGTGCCGGAGGCCGCGATGACGCCGGTGGCATGACGCATGTTGTAGCCGTAGCGCATCATCACCGGCAGCGAGATCACGCCCATGGCGATGACAGAGGCGGCGACGGTGCCGGTGATGGCGCCGAGGATCGCGCCGACGAAGATCACGGCATAGGACAGGCCGCCGCGGACGCTGCCAAAGAGCTGGCCGATCGAATCGAGCAGATCCTCCGCCAGCCCGCAGCGCTCCAGGATCGCGCCCATGAAGGTGAAGAACGGGATCGACAGCAGGAGATCGTTCGAGATGATGCCGTAAAGCTGGAAGGTCAGGTTGCCCATGTAGTTGGGCGTGATCACCCCCATCTCGATGGCGATGAAGCTGAAGAACAGCCCGACCGCCGCGAGCGAGAACGCAGCGGGATAGCCGATGAGCAGGAAGAGGATCAGCCCGCCGAACATCATCGGGCCGAGATTGGAGCGGATCGCGTCGATCATTGCAGCGGCTTCTCGTAGGCGTATTCGTGCTGGTGGAAGCCCCGCAGCGCCGCGGCACGCTTGATCATCTCGGAGATGCCCTGGAGCAGGATCAGGGTGAAACCGACCGGCAGGAGCAGGATGACGGGCCAGCGGATCAGGCCGCCGGCATTGTTCGAGGCCTCGTTCAGTGTCCAGGACTGGACGAACCACGGCCAGGTGAACCAGATCATCACGATGCACATCGGCAGCAGGAAGACGGCGCCGCCGAGCAGGTCGATCCAATGCCGGGTGCGGTCGGAGACCATGCCGTAGAACAGGTCGACCCGGACATGCTCGTTGACCTTCAGCGTATAGGCCGAGCCGAGCAGCACCATGCCGGCGAACATGTACCATTGCAGTTCGAGCCAGGCGTTCGAGCTGGACGAGAACAGGTAGCGGATCGTGGCGTTGCCGGCACTGACGACGCAGGCGAGCAGGACGAGCCAGCTCGCCACCACCCCCAGCACGCCGCCGACCCGATCGATCACGCGGGAGAGCGGCATCAGCTCGCGGCAGAACGCCCACGCGACCACAACGGTCGCAGCCATGCAGCCGACCGTGGCCAGCGCCAACCAAAGCTTGAACATGCGCTCCCCGTCCCGCGGTTATCCGCTGACCCCAGGGAGTCGCAGCTATCAGCTAGCCGCTTAGCTGTTCCATTGCGGAAGAAGGTCTATTGCATAGCCTTGGCATAACCGACGGCATCGAGCTGTTCCTGCGTGCGCAGGCGGTACCCGACGGCAAGCTCGGTGACGATGTAGATTGGCTGCGCTGGATCGGGCTCGATCCGATTGCGCAGCTTCTTCATCAGGATACGCAGATACTGCACATCCTCCACAGGTTCCTGCGGCCAGAGCTCGCGCATCAACTGACGATGCGTCAGAACATGGCCGTGATGGACCGCGAGGGTCCGCAGCAGCGCGAACTGCTTCGGCGAAAGTATGACGGCATTGCCGCCCCTGCTGACCAGCCGGCGGGCGATGTCGATCTGGAGCGTGCCGACGCGCACGATCGGCTCTGACGTCTCCTGTCGCACGGTACGGCGCAGCACGACGCGTGCCCTGGCAAGGAGTTCGGCCATGCCAAACGGCTTGACGATGTAGTCGTCGGCACCGCTCTCCAGCAGCCTGACCTTCTCAGGCTCCGACTTGCGGACCGAGAGCACGATCACCGGCGTCTGCGACCAGCTACGCAACGCTTCGAGCACGATCGCGCCATCGGAATCGGGCAGGCCGAGATCGAGCACCACGAGATCGGGCTGGCGCATGACGGCGAGCTCGGTCGCTTGCCGCGCTGTCTCGGCCTCGATCACCCGGAAGCCGTGCATCTCCAGCCCCGTGCGCAGGAAGCGGCGGATGGCGAGATCGTCGTCGACGACGAGGACGAGCGGCCCCGAAGACGTCTCAGTGGTCATGGTCGTCTCCGCCGGCCGTGGCTTTCGCGATGGGCAGGTGGATGCGCATGGCGGTTCCCCGGTTCGGCCCTTCGCTCGACGCGACGATGCGTCCGCCATTGGCTTCGACGAAAATCCGCGCGATCGTCAAGCCCAGCCCGCTGCCGCCGGCGATATCGGCATGGCGCTCGCCGCGATGGAAGCGCTCGAAGATATCCTCCGCTTCCCGGGCGTCGAGCCCCGGTCCGTCATCCGAGATGGCGATGACGCAGCCATCGCGGTCGCTTTCCACCGCGATGCCGATCGACGCGCCATTTTGTGTGTACTTCGCCGCGTTTTCGAGGACGTTCACGAGCGCCTGGGCGAGCAGCACCGGATCGACACGGATGAGCGGCAACGGTTCGCGAAACTGCCGGCTGACGATGCGCCCGCGCAGGCGCTCGGCAGTCGTGTCGAGTGCGTCGTTGACGATATCGGCCGGGTCGACTGTGTCGAGGCGTGGTTGCAATGCGCCCGCCCGGATGCGGCCGAGGTCGAGCACATCCTGGATCAGCCGGTCGAGCCGGCGCGCTTCCTGCTCGATGCCGGTGGCGAGGTTGCCCAATGGCGGGCGCGCGGCGAGATCCGGTACCGCGGCGAGCACGCTGGCCGAACCCATGATACCGGCTAGCGGCGTGCGCAATTCGTGCGAAACCGATTCAACGAGAATGTCGCGCAATTCATCGGTCCGCTGACGCAGCTTGCGTTCGGCCAGCGCTTGCGAGAGGCCCAGCCGTTCGAGCGAGCGGGCACTTTCGGCCAGCAGCGCCGGTATCCGAGCGATCGCCTCGTCGCGATCCTGCCTGTCCGTCGCACCGAGGCGCAGAGCCAGGGCGGCAGGCCGCTCCTGCCCGCTGGCGATGCGGCAGAGAAGCCAGTGGTTGCCGAGGACCGTTATTGGGAGCGTATCGGGGCCCGGCACGTTCTCAAGAAACGCGGGTACGGCCAGTTCCAGCGCCACGGTGTCGCCTTCGGGCAAGGGGCTTCGAGCGGCACGCAGGCCACCACGCTCCCGAGGGACGAAAAGCGCCACAGGTTGCCCGAGCGCTTCGGAAACATGGTCCGCGACGGCATTGTAGACCGCTTCCACATCGTTCGCGGTGAGGATGACGCTGCTGAGCTCATAGACTTGACGGATCGTACGCTCGTTCTGCTTTGCTCGCAGCATCTCGGTCCGCATCCGGCCGGCCAGTGTCCCGACCGTCAGAGCAACGACCAGGGAAGTGGCTAGATCGATCATCTGGGCGGACTCGAAGACAAGCGGGCTGAACAGTGGCGGATAGAACAGCGAGGTCATGAAAGCGCCGAGGAGCGCCGCGGCGATCGCAGGGCCGGTACCCCATCGGATGGCCGAAATCAGGATCGGCAGCATGTAGATCGCAGAGACGCTATCGAGCGGCGCGAACCAGACCACGAAGCCCGCAACTGCCGTGGCCAAGGCCATGAGCGCGACGGTCTTGAGATAGGGAAGCAGCAAACGAAGTCCGGGCATTTGCGACCGATACAGGCACAGATGGTCCAAACCTAGATGCGGCCTGAAGCTCGTAAAACCTACACCAGGTTTACAGCTGTCTGTGGCCTTTCGTCCGGACCGCCAAGGACGACATGATGGGCCTACGCGTAACTCATTTCGTCAGCGATAAACCCGGCCCCATCCTGTAACGGATCGCATTCCCCTCCGTGTCGCGGCGGGTATTGTCCGCTTTCCACCTATACCTTAATGCCAACAACCGACCCTAAACGGCCCTCGCATTGTCGGCAAAAGCGGCGCGGATGATTGGCATAATCGGGTGATCCGGCGCAAACCAATCGCGGGCGATGAACCGCACGAACATCTCGGGATCGGTCGGTGCGTTGACCTGTTCGAGCGTAGAGGTCTCGGCGCGCAAAACCGCCTCAAGAGCCACTGCATCGAAAACGTAAAGCGCCCCGCTTTTGATGCAGCAATGGTGTGGCCCAATGGCGATAGCTCTGAGCCCGCTAGCTGTGGTCTGCGTGATGACGTCCCCGACGTTGAGCCCCAGCACCTGCGTGACGGTCCGAAGGGGCAGATAGCCGACTGCCTTTGTGGGGCCGACTAGCGTCAGGCTTTCAAGAACGTAGGAGGGAACGTCGGGCGCCATCGCCCATAGCGTAGGCGGGCCGTGTTAATGACCGCTATCGACCCAAGCCGGCCGCCCCCGCCATGCCAAAGCTTGTGGCCGCGGAGCGCCAGAAGCGGTCCTTGGCCATTTGCCGGAAAGCAGACGTTGCGAGAGTTCGACGGAAGCAACCCCGAATCTAACCAAGAACGATGCAATGCGCTCCCCACCTTCGAGACCGGTCAGGCCTGCGATGGTTTCGTTCCTAGGCCGTCGTGTCTGAATGCGACGCGCCATTTCCAACAATGAGGCCGTCGCCCAGTATTGGAACCTACTGGCAACGATGCGCTTCGACCGCTAGCACGCAACGCTACGCGGCATCGATTTCGGCCACGCCCCATCCGCGCTTCGACCAGTTCCTACTGCCCCGCGCTTCTGGCCGGTGGCGAGGTGAAGCCCACGGCCTTGCCCAGCGAGGTCGTATGGCAACCGGCGAGCGTGGAGGACAGCATGAACAGCATGGCGAGGTGGCGAAGGTGAATCAGCATAGCGACGATGTGTCCTGGTGATGCAACTGAGCGCGGCACGTGCGACCACGCCAGCCGTCAGATGAGTAGCGGGCTGCAAGCTGCCAGCGGTGCTGCGTTCAGATGGCGGCGCCTTGGACGGCTGCCGCAATGGGCTCCAGAGCGTCCAACTCGCGCTTGGATAGCGTCAGCGCAGTGGCTGAGAGATTCTCCTCGAGCCGCTCGATCTTGCGGGTGCCCGGGATGGGGACGACGGTCACGCCGTGCACGCGTGCGCGATCATGGAGCCAAGCCAACGCCAACTGCGGGGCAGTGACCCCGCGGGACTCGGCGAGGGACTGGATTTTGGCTATCAGGGCCTGATTGGCAGTGGCGTTATCCCGAGCGAAGCGGGGGAAGTTCGTGCGCGCATCGCCTTGCGGCAGGGCCTCGGGGTGTAGCTTTCCAGTGAGCAGGCCACGGCCAAGCGGAGCATAGGGAACGATCGCAATCCCGAGTTCGGCGGCGATGGGCACCACGGCTTCTTCGATCTGCCGGGTGAACAGCGACCATTCGGATTGCAGCGCGGTGATCGGGTGGATGGCGTGAGCGGCCTGCAATTCCTTGGCGCTGACCTCCGACAGGCCGAGATGCCGCACCTTGCCGGCTGTGACGAGGTCAGCCATGGCCCCGATCGAGTCTTCCAGCGGAACTTCGCCGCTGCGGCGGTGCATGTAGTAGAGGTCGATGGTCTCGATACCGAGACGCTTGAGCGAACGCTCTGCCGCCGCGCGGATATAGTCTGGGTGATTGTCCAGACTCCAATCGTTCGGATTGGATACGTCGCGTCTATAGCCGAACTTGGTCGCAATCAGGACGCGGTCGCGATGAGCGCGGAAGAAGGGACCGAGGAATGACTCGTTGGCGCCGAGACCATACATGTCGGCGGTGTCGAACATCGTCACGCGGAGTTCCAGCGCCCGATCGAGCGTTGCTCGGGCTTCGCCCTCGTGGGTTTCGCCGTAGAACTCGCTCATACCCATGCAGCCCAGCCCCTGGGCTCCGATGGTCGGGCCGTCGCGGCCCAGTTTCACCTGCGGCAGAATGCTTGCTTCGCTTGTCATAGGAGCTCTCCACATCTCGACAAGCAGCTCCTATAAGTTTGGACCATGGTCCATGGTCAAGGCTCAATACGCATGCTCATTTCAGAATTTGCCAGGGCGACCGGACTGCCGGTCGATACGATCCGCTTCTATGTCGCCAAGGGCCTTCTGAGGCCCGAGCGTAGCGCCAAAGGCGGCTCAAATCCCTACCAGGTGTTCCAACACGATGATGTCACGGCCGCTCGGATGATCAGGCTCCAGCAGACCCTTGGCTATTCGCTTGGCGAGATCCTGGCCCTCAACGAGGAGTATCGCTCCGGGGAGCATTCTCCGGAGCGCACGATCGAGGTCTTGCAGAAACAGATCGAGAGGCTGGAGAAGCGCAGGGCCGCTCTGGATGCCGCACTGTCCTTCCTGCGCGGGAAGGTGGACTGGATCAGGCGCGGAAAGCCTGACGCCGTGCCGCGCCTCGAAGACTATCAGTGCTGAGCCGAGCGAAGTTCTTCCAGTCCCTGCTCCCGCGAGATGACGGGGACATAGGCCAGTTCGCGCTGCGCCTTTCCGATATTCAGCGACACCTCAACGGCTGATGTCGCGTAGGATTGTCTTGTCAGGGGAGAAGAGATCCTGCCCCCGGTGACGGCACCAACCAGATCCCCAATTGTCGCGATGGCTCGGACGACCGGGCGTGGGATCGATTTGGCTGGCGGAACGAGCCCCTGCGTCTCCAGCAAGGCTGACACGAAAGCCCTGAAGCTGACCGGTGGCCCATCGGAAATGAAGTAGACCTCACCGCCTCGTCCATTCGCAAGGGCCAGTTCGACTGCCGCGCAAAGGTTGGCGATATGCGTGGTCGAGGTCAGGTACGTGCCGCCGCCGATCCAAGCGAGCTTCCCCGAGCGAGCAGCCTCGGTCAGTGCAGGAAGCGCGGTCGTGTCGTCGCGTCCCCATACGAAGCGCGGGCGCAAGACGATGACGGCAAGTTCCGGCGCGTTGCTGGCGAGCGCAATCTGCTCGGCCGCCGCCTTGCTGCGCGAATAGGCACCGGGGAACCGACGAGGGAGAGGATGTCGCTCGGTCGCTGCAATGAGGGGTCGGCCATCGAGCAGAACCGACTCCGTGCTGATGTGTATCGCGCGCTTGATGCCCGCCGCTCGTGCAGCGGCAAAGACATGAGCCGTCCCATCGACGTTGACGCGTTGCTGTTCCGCCGTGCCGCGAATGTGACTGATATCGGCGGCGGCATGGATGAGCGCTCGGCAACCGGCCATCGCATCGGCAAGGCCCGGGTCGAACAGATCGGCATGACAGGGTCTTGCGCCCGCTGCCCGGACAATGTCCGCCGCCCGAGCGCTGCGGGCGAGCGCCGTCACCTCGACGCCCTGCGCCACCAAATGCCGAATGAGGTTCCGTCCGACATATCCGCTGCCGCCGGTCAGGAAGAGATGGGAAGCAAGGCGAGCGAAGTCGCCCCGCGAAGCAGGCTGGTCCATGATACACCTCGTTGTGATAAATAGATTTGGAGCGTCAGCCCGGTCGCTGATCCACAAGCCAGCCGATCTCTTGGAGGATGCGGCTCCGCTCCTCATCCGGCCATTGATGATAATCTAGGGTTTCCAGAAGCTTCAGGCCCTCCAGCGCGAGATAGGCCAAGAGAGCGCCCCTGGGCTGCGACGATGTCTGTGCGATGTCGGCGATGACCGCTGACTGGTTCGCTTGTATCGCCTTCCGCAATTGCGCGTCCTCAGCCAACGCCACGCAGATGTTGTGCGCGACCGGCCGGAAGGCTTCGGGGAAGGGTTGGGCCGCGGCTGCTATGCGGCCGCGAATGACCGGGCTGCCGCTGTCCTTGAATGGCTCGGCGGCCGCGCGGTTGAAAGCGTTATCGGCTTCGACCGCGCGATTGACCATGGCCTGAATCAGTCCCTGCTTCGAGCCGTAGTCGTACACGACGGCGCCTTTGCTGATGCCCGCTTCGGCAGCTACGGCATCCAGCGTCAGGCGCGCCGCGCCATCGCGAGCAACCACGGCCTGCGCTGCGTCAAGCACCTGCTGTTGATCGATGACCCGCTTTCTTCCCATGCTTCAGCTCATTTATTTCTGACTGGTCAGATATAAATGAGCTGAAGCTCGTCCGTCAATCGTCGCGATCGTCGCTGGCGTCTATTCCCACTCCGCAGCGAGGCGACGCCTTCCGGGCGTTTAGGCCGCGCCGCCGGATAATGCGCGCCCTGCCGCCGATGCGCTGAGCGCCAATTGCCGACGTTGGTCTATTGCCCAAGAGTAGACGTCGGCACTTAACGCCTGCTGCCAGCGCGGTGAGCTTGTGCTGCTAGGTGAGACTATGGAAAATGATCATAGCGCTCTGACCTCTGCTGTATGAGGGCTCAGCTGTTTCCCTCGTTTGGCAGGGTCTTATCACGAGCAAATGCGACGAAATCCTCCTCGCTCAGAGGGGCGCTGAACAGGTATCCCTGGCCCAGCCTGCAGTCCATCGCGCGCAGAATATCCAGCTCGCCATCCTCCTCGATGCCCTCGGCGACGATATCGATGCCCAACTCAGCGCCGAGTTGGATCACTGCCCCGACGATAATCCGCTTGGCAGGGTGTTGCTGAAGATCCGAGACGAAGCTCTTGTCGATCTTCACCTCGGTCACCGGAAACCGCTCAAGATAGCGCAGGCTAGAGTATTCGGTCCCGAAATCGTCGATCGACAGACCGACACCGATCTCGCGGACGCGGTGGAAGATGGCGAGCATCTCGGGCGAGTCGGCCGCGATCAGCCGCTCGGTGAGTTCAAGGGTCAGCCAGGACGGGTCGGCGCCTGTCTGGTTAAGAATGTCGGTGATGAAGGCGACCATGTCGCGGTGTGTGAACTCGATCGCCGACACGTTGATGGCGAAGCGCAACGGCCGGCGGCGGCTGCGGTTCACGCGCACGGCGAAATCCGCGACCCGACGGAAGCCGCGCGCGCCGATGTCGAGAATGAGCCCCGTATCCTCCGCCAGACGCACGAAGCTGCCGGGAGATTGCAGCCCGAAAAGGCCGTGTTGCCAGCGCAGGAGCGCTTCGGCGCCGAGGATCTCGCCGGTCTGGAGATCGATCTTGGGCTGGTAGTGATAGAGGAATTCGTCCGCCGCGAGCCCCTGCTGCAGCTCGGCGGTCAGCCTGATACGATTGAACGCATCGCGTTCAGCCTCGAGGGCGAACGCGCATGGCTTGCGCAGTTGCGAGGCTTTCGATTGGGCCAACGCCGCCCCTGCCTGCCGCACCAGCATGATCGGATCATCGTTCGGGCTGCCGATCGTGTAGCCCGTCGCGAACCGGACGGTCAGTGCCGCGCCCGGCAAGTTGTAATGCATCCCCAGGCTATGTGCGATACGCGTAAGGATTTCTGTAACCTGCGCATCGTCCGACAGGATGATCGCGACCGCGAATTGATCGTTGCCGACGCGCGCCACGACACCGCCGTCCAGCGTTCCGAGACGCCGCGCTGTCTCCCGCAGCATCGCATCGCCCAGATCATAGCCATAGCCGCTGTTGATATCGTGAAAATGGGCGATGTCGATCTTGGCCATCAGAATCCGGCGTTCGGCGCAGAGCGGCCTGAGCACGGCGATCAAGCCGTCGCGGTTCAGACATCCGGTAAGCGCATCGCGGTTGGTCACGGTCGCTATTCGCGCCTTCGCCTCCACTAGATCGGTGATGTCGTGAAGAAAACCCGCATAATGGGTCGGCGCACCATTGGGGCCCAAGGGCGCCAGCCTCAGGCTGTTCCAGAACAACGTCCCGTCCTTGCGATAATTGCGCAGGCGGACCTCGCAGCCGGTCCCGGTCGCGATCGCCTGGCGAATCTCGTCAATTTCCGGCTGTAGGCGATCCGCGCCCTGGAGGTAGCGACAATTTTTGCCGAGCACTTCATCGCGCCGATAACCGGTCAGCCGCTCGAAGGCGTCATTGGCATAGACGATCGCCTGGCCGGGCCGGCCTAGGTCTGCGATCAGCACCGCGTCGCTGGCCTGGTCGGCGAGCTTGACGAACAGCTCGGGCGCCATGTTGGTCATCCCGGAAGCGCCGAAAATCGCAGACCGGTATTTGCGGAAAAGCCGGCGGAGCACAGGACGCGTCTCTTGAATGAGGTCGCACGACTTCCCTCGCGTATTCGCGAAGGGAAGATGCGCAGTGCGGTATCCCCCGCCGCGTGGTCGGCGACAATCCGGGCCGGGCGACGGTCCCGGCCAAAACGCGGTCGGATCAGGACAATTTGCCGTGGGCGGCCGGTCGAAGCTTTAAAACCGTGCGCGATACTGGCGCATCGTGATACCCAGACGTCGCAGGAAAGCCCGCCGCGCCGATGTCGCTGTGCCGAGGCCCGACGCACGCGCGACCGTCGCCAGCGGCAGGCTGGTCTCCTCGAGCAGTCGCCGCGCCGTGTCTATGCGGAGCCGCTCGACGAATTCGGCAGGCGTCATACCCGTGTCCTGACGGAAGATCCGCGTAAAGTTGCGCGGGCTCATCGCGGCGCGTGCCGCGAGCCTGGTCGTGCTCAGATCGGCGTCGGGATGTTGGGCCGCCCAGCGCTGAACCGTCTCGATCGGCGTGCGCTGGCTAAATTGCGCGGCGAGGTGTGCGCTGAACTGCGACTGGCCCCCGGGACGCTTCAGGTAGATGACCATGTGACGCGCGACCGCCAGCGCCAGGTCGCGTCCATGGTCCTCCTCGATCAGGGCGAGGGCCAGATCGATCGCAGCGGTCACTCCGGCGGAGGTGAACAGGGCGCCGTCGCGGACGAAGATCGCGTCGGCTTCAATGCGCGAGTGGGGGAACCGCGCCGTGAGTTCCTGCAAATAGTTCCAGTGCGTCGTGACACGCCGCCCATCGATCAATCCGGCGTCTCCGATCAGGAAAGTGCCGGTGCAGACCGCGCCGTGGCGGCGCGCGGAACGGGCCTGCTCGCGAATCCAAGCCAGCACCACCTCACTGGGCCTCAACGGCACACCATATGACCCCGTAACGACGAAGGTGTCCGAGACGGCCAGCGCATCGTGGATCGTGCGATCCGGCACGATTCGAAGTCCCGAGGCGCAGCGAATGGGTTGGTCCGTTTCAGCGACCACACAGACTTCGTAGAGCGCATTTCCCTGGCGCCGGTTCGCTTCTAAAAACGTATCCATCACGGCCGAGATCTCCAGCGAATGGACATCGGCGGGAGCGAACATGGTCACGCTGCGGGCGCTAGATATGGCCATGCCGTCTCTTCTGCCGCCCTAGTACGCCGCTGAGATGCCGTTGCCGCACATAGATTTTGTCGATTAGGAGTCCGCGACTATTCGGCCTCCGCCGAGCGCGCGGTCAAGGTAGGGTGCGGTGCGGCTCGTCGTGCAGGCGGCGACCGTCGCCGGCAGGCCGCTCGCGACGATCCGGCCACCCTCGTCGCCTGCGCCGGGGCCGATGTCGATCACCCAGTCGCTCGCCGCTGCCACCTTCATATCGTGATCAACGAGGACGACGCTGTTGCCGGCGCCGACCAAGGCGCGAAGCTGGCCAAGCAGCCGCTCGACATCGGTTGGGTGGAGGCCGGTGGTCGGCTCGTCGAGCACGTAGAGAGCGCCGCCGCGCTGGGAGCGCTGCAACTCGGTGGCGAGCTTCACCCTTTGCGCCTCGCCGCCCGAGAACTCGGTCGCTGGCTGTCCGAGGCGAAGATAGTTGAGCCCAACCTCGCGAAGCACGTCGAGCGAGCGCCGGATAGTCGGCACATCGTCGAAGAACGCCCAGGCGTCTTCGACAGTGAGCGCGAGCACCTCGGCGATGGTCTTGCCGCGATAGCGGATCTCGAAGCGTCTTGGGGCTGTAGCGCGTGCCGTGACAGGCCGGACAGGGGGCGTAGACGCTCGGCAGGAAGAGCAGCTCGACCATCACGAACCCTTCCCCCTCGCAACGCGGGCAGCGGCCCTTGGCCACGTTGAACGAGAAGCGGCCCGCGTCATAGCGCCGTTTCCTGCCTTCGGGGGTGGCCGCGAACAAGGCACGGACGTGGTCGAACAGGCCGGTATAGGTAGCGAGGTTGGAACGCGGGGTGCGGCCGATCGGCTTCTGGTCGACCTCGATTAGCCGCCTGACACCTTCGAGCCCGCCGAGGATGCGCCCCTCGGTTGCGACGGCTGGGCGGTCCTTGAGCTCGGCTTCGCCATCAGTCTCCTCTTCGTCCGCGACCGGAGCGCCGAGGCCAGCGGCGACCAGCTCGACCAGTGCCTGGCTGACAAGGCTCGATTTTCCCGAGCCGGAAATCCCGGTGACGGTGGTCATTACGCCGAGCGGGATGGCGCAGTCGACCTGCTTCAGATTGTTGCGCGAGATCCCCTCCAGCCGCAGCCAGCCGACGGGCTCGCGGCCTTGGCTCGACATCCCGCGGCCCTCGTCGAACAGATGGCGTCTCGTCTCCGACGCCGCGACCTCGCGCAGCCCCTCGATCGGGCCGCTGTAGAGGATCTCGCCGCCATGCTCGCCGGCGGCGGGGCCGACATCGACGATCCAGTCGGCGCGGCGGACGACGTCCATCTCATGCTCGACGACGAAAAGCGAGTTGCCGACCGTCTTCAGGCCATCGAGCGCCCGCAGCAGTGCTTCGGTATCGGCAGGATGGAGCCCCGCGGAAGGCTCGTCCATGACATAGACGACGCCGAACAGGTTGGAGACGACCTGGGTGGCAAGCCGCAGCCGCTGCAACTCGCCAGGCGACAGGGTTGGCGTGCCGCGTTCCAGCGTCAGATAGCCGAGGCCGAGGTCGAGGAGTACCGACAGCCGGCGGCATAGATCGCCAGCGATATGCGTGACCACAAGGGCCTTTTCCGGATGGGTCTTGCGCAGCGCTGTTAGCTTGGCGGCTTTCGCTTCGGCATAGGGCGCAAAGATCGTCGAGAACCGGGCCATTGGCAGACGACTCATCTCGGCGAGGTCGAGGCCCTCGAAGCGGACCGACAAGGCTTCCCGGCGCAGCCTCTTGCCGTCGCAGAGCGGGCACAGCCGGGCGATCATGAACCGCGCGGCGCGCTTCTTCATCATCGCGCTCTGGGTGGTCGCATAGCTGTGGGTGACATGGCGCTTGGCGCTCGAGAAGGTACCCATATAGGCGGGCTCGATCTTCTGCTGGATCGCGCGCTGGATCCGGTCATGGTCCCAGCCGGGATAGACCGGGATCTGGGGCTGCTCCTCTGTGAACAGGATCCAGTTGCGCACCGTCTTCGGCAGGTCCCGCCACGGCGTGTCGACGTCGATGCCGTGGCTGATTAGGATGTCGCGCAGATTCTGGCCGCCCCAGGCCGTCGGCCAGGCGGCGACGGCGCGCTCGCGGATCGTCTTGGAAGGATCCGGCACCATCGAGGCCTCGGTGACCTCGTGGATGCGGCCGAGGCCGTGGCAGCGCGGACAGGCGCCCTCGGGCGTGTTGGGAGAGAAGGATTCGGCGTCGAGATGGGCCTGGCCCGGCGGATAGTCGCCGGCGCGCGAGTAGAGCATGCGCAACAGGTTCGAGAGCGTGGTTACGCTGCCGACCGACGAGCGGGTGGTTGGCGATCCGCGCTGCTGCTGCAATGCCACCGCCGGAGGCAGGCCCTCGATCGCGTCAACCTCGGGCACCTCCATCTGGTGAAACAGGCGACGCGCATAGGGCGAGACCGATTCCAGATAGCGGCGCTGCGCCTCGGCGTAGAGGGTCGAGAATGCAAGCGACGACTTGCCAGAGCCCGACACGCCGGTGAAGACGACCAGAGCGTCGCGAGGGATGTCGACATCGACGTTCTTGAGATTGTGCTCACGCGCTCCGCGAACGCGGACGAAGCCCGAGGTCTTGACGTCTCCCATGCGGTTCTCCTCGACGCCGGACACGAGCGAACGGCCGCTCGTCGCCGTCGCGCCTGTGCCGGCTCTGACAAGAACGCGTCAAAGCCCTATGGCATTGACCGGCGGCGCGGCTCGCAGCCAAGGCAGACACCGCATCCATCCGGACGAGTGCAGGGCCCGTCAGTTGCAGCGAGCAAAAGCCGGAATTGTCGCCGGCGTGCTCTATGGATTCCTTCGGCATCACGCGCAATGACGGACTTCCGCCGATACGAACATCACGCAATGCGCCTGACGCGTTCGCATCCTCAGGCGCCAGCCGCGAGCTGTTTGATCAACGCCTCGGCTGCGGGTGCAGAGGACGCCGGATTCTGCCCGGTGATCAGGAGCCCGTCAGGAACCACATAGGGCTGCCAGTCAGCGCCCCGCGAGAACAGGCCGCCGTTCCGCTTGAGCTCGTCCTCGACTAGGAACGGAACGATCGCGGTCAACCCCACGGCCTCCTCCTCCGTGTTGGTGAAGCCGGTGACGCTGCGGCCCTGGACCAGCGGCCCGCCGTCTGCGGCCAGCACATGACGGAGCACGCCGGGCGCGTGGCACACCAGAGCGACGGGCTTGCCTGCCGCGATGGTCTCTTCGATAAGCGCGATCGACTTCCTGTCCTCCGCCAGATCCCAGAGGGGGCCATGGCCGCCGGGATAGAAGACGGCGTCGAAAGGCTCGTGCGAGACCGTATCGAGCCGCTTTGTCGCCACTAGCGCGGCCTTGGCCGCAGCGTCGGCCTCGAAGCGCCTCGTGGCGTCGGTCTGGGCGTCCGGTTCGGCGCTCTTGGGATCGAGCGGCGGCTGGCCGCCCTTGGGCGAAGCCAGAGTGATCTCTGCGCCCGCGTCCTTGAAGGCATAGTAGGGTGCGGCCAGTTCCTCGAGCCAGAAGCCGGTCTTGCGCTCGGTGTCGCCAAGGCGATCGTGCGAGGTGAGCACCATCAGGATCTTCACGTCGATTTCCTCTTCGCCTCTTGCTCAGTGGGGGACGGTGACGACGATCTTCCCAAGCTGCTCGTTCGATTCCATGTAGACATGCGCCTTGACGATCTCGTCGAGCGTGAACGTCTTCGCAACGACCGGCTTCAAGCGGCCGCCGGCAAGCCCGGCCTCGATGAAGGCGGATGCGCGCGCCAGCCGCTCCTTGTCCCGGACGAACTCGAACACTGTGTAGCCACGCAGCGTGAGCGCCTTCTGCATGGCCGCGATGGCCGGGAACGGAGTCGACGTGGAGGCGAGAGCGCCGTAAATGAAGAGGATGCCATTGCTGCTCATCGCTTGGGCGAGCTGCTCGACCTGAGGTCCGCCAACCGGGTCGAACACGAGGCGCGCGCCCCTGCCGCCCGTCGCGTGGTTGACCGCGGCCACCAGGTCCTGCTCGGACGTGACGACGACATGCGCAGCGCCCGCGACCGCCAGAGCCGCCGCCTTGGCGCGGGTCCGGGTCGTCGCGATCGAGATCGCGCCGACGCTGTTCGCGATCTGGATCGCGGCGAGCCCGACGCTCGAGGAAGCCGCCGGAATGACGACCGCGTCGCCTTCGCTGAGTTGACCGATGTCGATGAGCGCGCCCCACGCCGTGAGGTAGGCCATCCACACCGCAGCCGCCTCGATTGCCGAAGCGCCTGGCGGGCGTCGCATCACGCCGTAGGCCGGCACGATGGCTTTGGCGGCATAGACTCCGTAATCATTCATGGAGAAGGCGGGAAAGACGCTGACGGGATCGCCCGACGCGAAGCCTTTGACGCCATCTCCCAGGGCCTCGATCGTTGCGGACGCTTCGTAACCGAGGCGCGCGGGCAAACGCGGCGCTTCGAGGTAGGCGCCCGAGCGGAACATCGCTTCGGCGCGATTGAGGCCGATCGCCTCGACGCGAACGCGAATCTCGCCTGGTCGCGGATCGCCGACGGGGAGATCATCGAACTGCATCACGTCCGGTCCGCCGGTGCGATGGAACCTGACCACGCGTGTCATGGCGACGCGTCCTCCCGTTGCAACGAAGCAAAAATAAGCTGCCCCCGTTTCCTGCAAGGGACCGCCCGCCGCTTGGCCCGAGACCGGTGACCGCCGTGTCAGGCCGCCCGTGCCGCGCGTCCTCGCGCTTGCGCGAACAGTTTGATAGTTTCCCGGTTAAAGGCGGCCATGTCGTCGGGGCTGCGGCCGGTGACCAGGCCCTGGTCGACGACGACCTCTTCGTCGACCCAGATCGCGCCGGCGTTCTTAAGATCGGTCTTGAGCGATGCCCAGGATGTCATGCGGCGGCCGTTCGCCGCGCCGGTCTCGATGATCGTCCAAGGCCCATGGCAGATCGAGGCGACGGGCTTCTTGGCGTCGAAGAACGCTTTGGCGAACGCAACCGCCTTGGCGTCTGCGCGCAGCGTGTCAGGGTTGATGACGCCGCCGGGCAGGAGGAGCGCGTCGTAGTCCCGGGGATCGGCGGAGGCGAGCGGGACGTCGACTGGATAGCTGCCGCTCCAGTCGGTGAAGTCCCACGCGAGGACCTTGTTAGGCTTGGGCGAGATCAGGCTGGTCTTCGCGCCGGCTTCGTCGAGCGCCTTGCGGGGCTCGGTCATCTCGACCTCCTCAAAACCGTCGGTGACGAGGATCGCGACCTTCAATCCTTCGAGCGTATTGCTTGGCATCGGACGTCTCCTTCTAGGCTGTGTTCGGACAGGCGCGGCCGCTAAGGTGGCGCGGACGCACGCGCCAAGGGGGCTTCGGGCGTGCGTCCGCGGTTCGGCTGGACGAAGCGCCTGCGGCACAGGCGCCGGTCTCATCCGCCGAAGGCTCAGGTGGCCAGTTTCGTCATGTTGTGCGGGTCGATGACGAACTTCTTGGGCGAACCCTGATCGAAGATCCGGTAGGCGTCGGGTGCCTTCTCGAGCGGGATGACCTCGACATTGGCGAGCTTGCCGAGATAGGGCATCCGGTCCCAGAGGATCGCCATCATCAGATCGCGGTTGTAGTGCATGATCGGAGCTTGGCCGGCCGAGATGTGGGGCGACTTGACCCAGGCCTTGCCGAAGTCGATGCGATACCGCCCGGCCTTGGCGTCCTCGTCGATCGCCTCCGGATCGCCCGCCGTGTAGATGCCCGGCGCGCCGATGGCGCCGTTGGCGCGGACGACCTCGATCAGCGAGTTCAACACGGCGGCCGGATCCTCGCCAGCGCCGGGTCCGTTGCCATGTGCCTCGAAGCCAACCGCATCGACGCCGCAATCGACTTGCCGCTGGCCGAGAATGGCCTCGATCTGGTCGGCGAGCGGCGTTGCGGACGACACATCGACGGTCTCGTACCCGGCGTTCCTGACCAGCGCGAGACGCTCCTTGTTGGTGTCGCCGACGATGATGCAGGAGGCGCCAAGCAGATGGGCGGAGGCGGCGGCGCAGCGGCCGACCGGACCTGCTCCAGCGATGTAAACCGTCGAGCCGGGTCTGACGCCGGCCTGGACGCAACCGTGAAAGCCCGTCGGCAGAATGTCGGAGAGCAGGGTCAGGTCCCTGATCTTGGCCATGGCCTGGTCCTTGTCGGGGAAGCGAAGCAGGTTCCAATCGGCGAAGGGAACCATCAGATAGTCGGACTGTCCGCCCTGCCAGCCGCCGAGATTGAAGCCATAGGCGCCGCAGTCGGCCTCGTCGTTCACGTTCATGCAGGTGTCGGTATGGCCTTCCTTGCAGTTGCGGCAGCGCCCGCACGAGACGTTGAACGGGACCGAGCAGAGGTCGCCCTTTTCGATGAAGTGAACGTCGGGCCCGGTCTCGATGACCTCGCCTGTCATCTCGTGGCCCAGCACCATGCCCGAGGGAGCGGGAAAACGGCCGCGGTAAATGTGCTGGTCACTGCCGCAGATATTCGTCGTGACGATCTTCAAGATCGCCCCGTGGGGCGTCTTCTTGCCCCTCGGATCGACGAGCTTGGGATAGTCGTAGGTTTCGACGTTGACCTTCTTCGGTCCCAAATAGGTGACGGCGCGGTTACCTGAAGCCATGATGTTTGCTCCGGTGTCGGTTTCTGGATCGGCCTGTCGGGCTCATGATCCTTGGATCAGATCGCCTCTGGCGACGCGTTTCAGGGCAGCTTCGCCGCGAGCACGTCGAGCTTGTCGATGCGGGGGGACGAGGCGAAAAGAGCGGGCGCCTTTTCCATCAGTGCCGCCGCGACGAGGCCGGAGAGATGCGCGTCGCGTCCCGCCTCATCGGGAAACACGTCGAAAATCCCGAACGTCGAAGGGCCCATGCGGACGCCAAACCAGGCGACGGTTCCAGGTTCTTTCTCAACGAGCGGCTGGCCACTTCGCAGAAACGCTTCGACCTCCGCTTCCTGTCCGGGCCTGGCTTCCATGGTGACGAGAAGGGCAAACTTGACCATGCGCTCAGTCCTTCCGGCGAGTTTCGGCGAAGTGGATGGGAGCCGCGTCCCGGACTGCGTCGGAGTGTCCGGCGCAGTCTTCGGATCAAGGCCAGGAGGTCGCTTAACGCGCATAAGGCCGCACGCGGGCCTATGCCGCGCTGACGATCGTCAGCTTTGCGAATTTCTTTTGGCGCCAGCTGATTCGGAAGGCGGCGAAGCGTGGCTCGAAGCTCGGCGATCGGAGGCGGAACGCCGTCACCTTTAGGCGAGGCATGGCAGTCATCGCTTGGCCGGACAGGCAGCCACGAGTTCGGTCGCTCGTGCGGGCGAAGTGCGCCAGTGAGCAGTGCCGCGGTCGCCGCAACGACCTCGCATGGCGGCGGCGTCATGGATCATGCTAGAGGGACGAGTGCCCTGTCTGAGGGGCGATGGGTTCGCCCTTCTTGACGGTCTCCATATCGCCGGGTGCTGGCCCGGGGGCTGCGGCTGCGCCATCGAGGCGCTGCCAGCGCCGTTATCAAACTATCCTCGGTAGGAGCGACTTGGCCCTGTGCGCGACTGGACCTCCCGGATGAAGTCCTGCGGGCTCGTGAAGAAACTGTTCTCGACCAGCACCCCACCGATCACGACCATCGGGTGCGTTCGCAGAAAATCGACGGCCAGCGACGTGGTCAGCAGGTTGATGTCGTAGGCGCAGATCACGGAATCGTCGAAATTCGGCAGCACCTCGTTGAGGCGCATCTCGTATTCAACCCATGTGTTGCCGCTCTCCCAATCGTCTACCGCCGTTTCGGCGTGCGCGATCATTCGCGTCAATTGAAAGCCGAGCTCGGTACCGGCCTTCAAGGCGTCCTGGATGAGGATGAGCATGGCGTCCAGGTTGAAGAGCCCTGTCTTGAGATAGGTGCTCTCCAACGGCGCGACTTCGAGCTGTCGGGTTAAGGCCAAAAATGTGATCGAGGATGGCGACTGCGACCATTAAGCAATTTGCATAATGGCAGTCTCAGCCACCCACATAGGACATTCCGACGACTGAACAGCCTTGGGCACGCCGAGCGCGTCTCGGCCAGCGTGTTTGAGGTAGCGCCCCGATAGCTCGCCATGAGAGGGGCGCGAGTGACGACAGCCCCCTTGCAAGCCGCCGGCCAGTGCCTCTGCGATCAATTCCTTAGGCAATCGACGCGGGAGGTGTATGGTCCACCGAGGATGTGTTTTCCAGGGGACCGGCATTTAAGCCGTCTGCATGTCGTCGACAAACCCAGACAACGGCGCCCCGGTCCCTGCGTAACCATTTTGTTCGCAATTGCGGATTGGCGCGTGGCCACCCGCCAAATCCGGATGTGAATCTCTGCCGCGCGACTTCGGGGTTCTGGACAGACGCTGAAGATCGGATGTGCGTCCTGTATTGGGATCAGGCGGAATGCTTCGGGTCGATGAGCTTTCCGAGCCGCTAGAGCTCAGGCACTGCATTCGCGATCTCGTCGCGCTCTCGACGCTGCCTGCGATCTGGGAGGACTACAGCGCGCGGCAAATCGCCGACAGCGTCGCCGCCGCGTTGATGTCGATGCTCGATGCGGACGTTGTCCATGTTTCCGTGCCAGCGCTGGGCGACGAAGCTGCGGTCAATGTCATGCGAACGCGCCTGGAGATCTCGATAGGAGCGTCGGATACCGTCGAACGCAGTCTGCGCGACGCTTGGCTTGGCTCGCGCAAGCAGACTTTGACGATCGACAACCCGTTCGGCGAAGGAACGCTTCACATCGCGGCGGTGCCGATGGGCTTTGGCGGCGACGCCAGAATTTTCGCGGGTTCCCTCCATTCGAGATTTCCGACCGAGACGCATCGCCTGCTTCTCCGCATTGCGGCAAGCCATGCGACACTTGCGATCCAACGCTGGCAGGCGGAGGGTCAGCAGCGGCGCATGGAGAGCTTGATCGAGCGATCGTCCGAATTCGTTGGCTTCGCCGGTCTGGAGGGCACGGTTCAATATCTGAACACGGCCGGTTGCGAGCTCCTCGGGCTCTCCGGCATTGAAGAGGCACAGCAGCTTTCCATCTTTGATTTCCTATCTCCGGATGACCGGATTCGCACACAACACGAGTTGATGCCGCTGGTGGCGGCAACCGGTCGCTGGCTCGGCGAGCTCAATTTCCGGCACTTCAAGACGGGAGAGGACATCCCCTTCCTCGTCGACTGGTTCCACATCAACGACTCTCGCTCAGGCCGTGCCATGAGCATGGCGACCGTCAGCCGCGATCTGAGAGGTCAGAAACTGTTCGAGGAGAACCTCCAACGCCTCAATGAATCGCTAGAGCTGCGTGTGTCGGAACGGACATCGGAGTTGGCGGAAGCGCTCGAACGGCTGACGCTGGAGGCCAAGGAGCGCCAGCGCGCGGATGTCCGCGCGCTGGAGCTGCAGATGGAGTTGCTTCATGCCTCCCGGTTGAGCGCAGCCGGACAGATGGCCGGCGCCTTGGCGCATGAGTTGAACCAGCCGCTGACCGCGTTCACGAATTCCGTCAATGCCGGGCGCCCGATGATGGCAAGCAGCGCGCACAGGGTCGAGATCGTCCGCGAGGTGCTCGACGAAGCCGCCGGCCAGGCGCTTCGCGCGGGCGAGATCATCCAGCGTCTGCGAGAGTTCGTCACGCGCGGCGAGACGGACATGCAGATCGAAAAGCTGCCCGACCTGATCCGCGAAGCCAGCGATTTCGCTTCGGCGGGAACTGGAGCGTATGGCGCTCAGGTCCGACTCTGTTTCGATCCGCGCGCCGAGTCGGTGCTGGGCAACCGGATCCAACTGCAGCAGGTCATGCTCAACCTGATACGCAACGCGCATGATGCAATGGCCGACAGCGAGCGGCGCGAGTTGGACGTCGCCACGTCGCGGCTCGATGAAGGGTCGATCGAGATCGCGGTCGCGGATCGAGGTTCCGGGCTTCCGGAAGACATCGTCGAACATCTGTTCGAGCCGTTCCACACCACGAAGAGCAATGGCATGGGCCTTGGCCTTTCAATCTGCCGCACGATCGTCGAGGCCCATGGTGGCAAGCTGCGATACGAGCCCAACTGCGGCGGCGGCGCGATCTTTCGCGTGATGCTGCCTTTCCCAACGGAGCAATGAGCGCAAGATGGCCGACGCCAGGTTCGTGTATGTTGTCGATGACGATCCGGCCATCCGCCGGTCGCTTGAGCGGCTGCTGGACGCCGCCGGCTTCCGGGCGACGAGCTTCGCCACGCCCGCGGCCTTTCTCGGCGTTGCCGACAACCTAGCCATGGGCTGCGTGATGCTGGATCTGCGCATGCCGAAGATGGACGGCTTCGAGGTCCTCGCTCGGCTTCTGCAGCTGAACCCCGACCTGCCGGTCATCGTGATGACGGCACAAGGCGACGTTCAGACCGCTGTCCGAACGATGAAGGCGGGAGCGGTCGACTTCATCGAGAAGCCCTATGGCGACGACGCATTGATCGCGGCGATCGAGTCCGCGCTGAACACGGGCGCGACAAAGGGGCGGGCCGGCGACATCGCGGCGGCGACCCTGCTGATCGGTTCGCTCAGTCCGCGCGAGCGGGAGGTGCTCGAGGCGCTGGTGGCGGGGCAGCCGAACAAGATCATCGCCTTCGATCTCGGCATCAGCGTGCGCACGGTCGAGGTTCACCGCTCGCGCATGATGGACCGCCTGGGGGTGCGCCAGCTCGGCCAGGCGGTCCGGCTCTCCGTGCTCGCGAGCCTTGCGAGCCTTGCGAAGGCCGGGTGAGCGTGTCTGCAGGCCCGTAAAGACGTGTTTTCGAGGTTGATCCGGGCAAGCCGCCGCCTACCTTCGTCGCTGTAGTGAATGGCAAAAGGACATGCGGCCGATGAGCTTTCTTCCCCGCGTGAGCGAACTGACACGGGAATTCGTTTCGCGGCAGTTCGACGATCTGGGTCCCGAGGCCTGTATGGGAGAGATCACGGACTGCCTGAGACGCGAAAACCCCGAATTCCTGGAGATGGCGCGCAAATGTGCTGCCGATTCCGGGGATGCATCGAGGACCATGGTCGGCTTCGGCATGTTCTACCAGCTGCTGATCAGGGCGTCGGCCGATGCCGCCGGCCGGCCGGTCCTGCACGCCCTGCCGAGCGTGACCGCGGGAACGCGCGACGCTCTCGTGCGAGAGATCGACGAGACAGGGCCGGACGTCTTCACGGCCAAGGCTATCGGAAAGCTCGAACGCGGCAACCCCGAGCTGATGCAGATGGCGCATGGTTTTGCCTCGCGTCAGCGCGACTATGGGCGGGTGATGCAGGGATTTGCCCTGCTCTACAGATCGCTCGACGCCCAGGCGGCGGCAGACAGGAAACATCTGCACTGACGGGTCGATCGGTCCGGCGCCGATGCGCCGGAGCCGAGCGTTCAAGGCGAGCGACGGCGTCACGCCCTACTGCTGCTGGTACTTGAATTCCGGCATTTTCTGTAATCGTTCCTTGCTTCCCTGCGCGAGGACGATCTTCGAGCCGTCTGCGTTGATCTCCAGAGCATTGTAGGGGATCGCGACGAGATGCGTGCCGAGGCCGAGAAATCCGCCGACCTGGAGGGTGGCGAACAGGACCTTGTCCCGGTCGACGATCAGGTCGCTGATCGAGCCGATGCGCTCTCCAGCTGCATTCTCGACATTGGAGCCGGAGAGCTTCGAGGCGCGGTAACCCTTGGCCACCTCCTTCACGTCGACGTCCAGCACCACCACGTTCTGAGGGAAGGCCGGTCCCGTGCCGAATGGGATCAAGACGACCGCCGTCAGCATCGTGATCGAAGCGACGGCGAGCGCGCGGTCGAGAATGCGGCGGCGTAAGGCGGCGCAGTTGGGCTGCATGACAAGACCTCCGGTTCAGAAACAATGCCTGCGCTCGGGCTTGCTGTTCCGCTGCGCGGCGTCCAGCGTCCCGACACGATGAAATGAGACTGTCGCGACCGCCGTGACGGCTGTCAGTTTTTCGCGCCAGGATGGACTCAGCGTACCGGCGCGAGGGCGCCCATCTCGCTCTGGATCGACGCGGCGAGTTCAGGCGCCGAGAACCCGCCCTGATGCCGCACGCCGTTGACGAAGAAAGTCGGCGTTCCGTTGACGCCGCTGCGAATGCCGCCGATGAAATCCTCCCGGATCTTGTCCGCGTGAAGCGAGCGGGCGATCGAGTCCCGAAGCCCCATCTGCGACAACTGCAACGTGCCGGCCAGGGCGAACAGCAGCTGCGTGCTCAGCCGGTTGTTGTTGGAGTAGATCGCATCATGCATCTCCCAGAACCGGCCGTGATCGCCGGCAAATTCCGCGGCCTCCGCCGCCGGCGCCGCGAGCGGATGGACCTCGACCAGCGGGAAATGCCGGAAAACGACCGACAGGGCCGGCCCGAAATGGCTCTCCAGGAAGCGGACGACCGGATGGGCGGCCGCGCAGTAGGGACACTGGTAGTCGCCGTATTCCACGAGCGTCACGGTGGGGTTTTGCCCACCGCGGCGGTGGTCACGCGGACTAACGGGAACTTTGAGCGTCGACATTGTTTTGCTCCAGGTCTGGCATCTGGTCGAGGGCGTCGAGAATGCCATCCGCGCCGGGATTGACCGCGACCGGAGACGGGTGGCTCCATGCGATCATCCCGTGCTGATCGATGATGAAGAGCGCACGCGCGCTCTCGCCGACATCGTCGCGATAGGCTCCGTAGGCGCGCGAAACCTCTCCCTTCGGATGGAAATCCGCCAGCAGGGGAAAATGCAAATTCCGGTCGCGGGCGAAGGCCTGGTGGCACCACGGACCGTCGACGGATATCCCCACGAGGTCCGCGCCCTTCTTGCGAAACTCGGAGAGGACGTGATTGTAGAGCGTCATTTGGTCGCCGCAGACCGGGCTCCAGTCCGCCGGGTAGAAGGCGAGGATTAGGCGCCGCCCGGCGAACTCCGACAGGGACAGGGTCTGGTCGGGCGTCACGCGCAGCGTGAAGGCTGGCGCTTTCGTCCCCGAAGCGAGAATTGCGGACATGTCCTGATCCTTTCCCGATCGCTCAGGCCGCGCCGGAGGCGGCAAGATTGCCCGGCAGTCCGGTGCGGTGGGACCGCAGCCTGTAGGCCAACACCAGAAGCGTGCCGCCCAGCACGAGCGCATGCGCGCCGGTCCAGAAGGTCAGCACCAACGCGCCGATGAACGGCGAGACGACGAGGAGAATCCCGAACGCGACGCTGGCGATGCCGCCGATCGCCAGCCAGACACGGCCATGGTCGATCTTGAGCCGGAACGCCGAGATCAGCATCAGCGTGCCCGACACAAACGCCCATGCCGCGACGAGAATGACGAATGCGAGGACCGTCAGGCCGGGCCACAGGGCCGCGACCACGCCGGCGGCGATGCCGAAAATGCCGCTCAGGAAGAGCCAGATCCAGCGCTCGCCCTTGCGCGCTCCCCGCACGGACATGACGATCCCGAAGGTGCCGTCGACGATGCTGAATGCGGCGAAGACGAACACCAGCGACAGCATCGTGGCGACCGGCATCGCGAAGGCGGCGACGCCGAACAGGATCGCCGCCGCGCCGCGCAGCGCGACCGCCCACCAGTTGTCGGCGAGCACATCGTTCATCGCCTGGGTTTTGGGGCCGTCGGTCGATGGCAGGTCCGTCATCGTGCTCTCCGTTCAAGTCCGTGCCTGAAAACTAGTTCGGCCCGCCCTGGGCGCCTTGATGACCGTCAGTTTTCCGCGAGCCGATCGACTTTCTGGATCCGAGACGGCAGCGGTAACCGCTGTCCCGCGCGCGCCTCCGGCACCTTTGCACCCGCCCTCGCGAGGCGGGCGTCGCGGCCGGCGCCCCAGCCGCTCCGCCTATCCCTGGACGAGCTCCGCCCGGACCTTGTTCACGATGCGGGCCGCGTCTTCCTGCGTCTTCCCGCACAGCAGCAGCGCCCGATCCGCCAGCGCGAGGCCGGCGGCGAGGTTTTCCGGAAAGACCGCCGTTGCCTCGAGGCTCGCGAAATGGGCGATGTCAAGATCGTCGGCCGTCGACACCAGGGACGCCGGCCTGGGGTTGATCGCCCTGATCCGATGCAGAATGCATTCCACAGTGTTCAGGTGATCGAAGGTGATGGCGACCAGGAGCGCCCGGTCCAGCCCGGCCGCCTCGAGAATGCTATGATGTCTGGCGTCGCCGAAGACGACCGCGTGACCTTGCCGTCGCGCCGTCCGAAACCGGGCTAGGTCCGTCTCGATCGCGATGTACGCGATCCCTGCCGCTTCCAGGACGGTCGCCACGAGGCGGCCGACCCGACCACAGCCACACAGGATGACGTGATCGTCCATGCTGCCGCTTTGCATCCGGATGGATGCTTCCGTGGCCGCGATGCGACGCTCGCGACGGTCGAAGAGCCATTCGGCCCAATGGTTGCGCTGGATCAGCAGGGGGGCGAAACCCATCGTCAGGGCAAGCGCGATCAGCGCCGGCTGGCCCTGCGCCGGCGACAGCAGCCCGGACTGGAGGGCGAGCGATATCAGGAGCAGCCCGAACTCGCCGCCATGCGAAACGATGACGGCGGTCCGCGCGGACGCCTCGCGCGGCGCCCCGGCGATCAGGCCGGTCACGAAGGCGACGATCGGCTTTGCCAGAACGAGCACGAGCAGCCAGATGGCGATCATCCCGGGGAAGCTCGCAGCCGCCGCCGTGTCGATGCCCATGCCCACCGTGATGAAGAACAGGCCCACCAGCACGTCACGGAAGGGCCGAATGTCTTCCTCGACCCGGTGGCGGAACTCGCTCTCGCCGATGACCATGCCCGCGATGAAGGCTCCGATCGGCGCAGGCAGCCCCGCGAGATGAACGACGTACGCGGCGCCGAGCGCGGTCATCAGCGCCCACAGCAGGAACAGGTCCGCGGAGCGCGACTTGAGCACCCAAGAGAAGCCGAGACGGATCAGCGGCCTCGCGATGACGGCGGCGGCGACGAGAGCTCCGGTCGCAACCGCGATCTGCTTGAGGATCTCGATCGGGGCCAGCGATCCGTTCTGGGCCCAGGCGCCGACCAGAATGATCAGAGGCAGCGTCGCCAGATCCTGGAACAGCAGTATCCCAAGCGCGAGCCGTCCGTGCCGGCTGCTGATTTCGCCCTGCTCGGCGAGTTGCTTCAGCGTGACGGCGGTCGACGACATGGCGATCGCGCCGCCCATGATGACCGCCGGCTGCATGGCCACGCCCGTCAGGACAAGTCCCGTCGTCACCAGCGTGATCGTGAGGCCGACATGCACGCTGCCCGCGACGAGTACGTCGCGCCCCGCGCGCGCAATCGTCGGCAAGGAGAATTCGAGCCCGACCATGAACATGAGAAAGATCAGGCCGAGTTCAGCGAGAAATTTCGTGTGCTCGGCATTGTCGATCAGGTTGAGCGCGTGCGGACCGAGCACCGCGCCCACGACGAGGTAGCCCATCACGGCGGGCATTCGCAGCATGGTCAGAAGGCCGACCGCGAGGCCAGACGCGGCGAGCAGGATCAGTGTGCGGGCGAAGAGATCGTGCATCATGCCCTCGGCAATCCGCGATGGGCCGGTCTCATGGTTGCGGGATCGGCTCCCGACCCTTCGTCGGTCGGGTCATGGGCCTCTGCGGCGACACGCGTCCTGGAGCTTTCCGGCGGCGCCGGTGTCGAAGGAGCGCCTATATGCAAGGGAGCCCATGAGGGCGGGTCGCTCGCTGGAAACGAGTCCAAACCGGCTTGCTCAACCGGGTCCGGCTCAACCGCCTCGGGTCGATCAAGCTTGCGCGCCCATTTTTGGTTCAAGTCGGAAGCTCCCATGCGAAGGGTGACCAGCCGGACCGGGTAAAAGTCCGGCTGATCCGTTCTTGCTGCGTCACGGAGAAATGGTTATGCGGTTCTCGACCTTGGTGACGCCCGGCGCCCGCCAGGCTGCGCGCTCGGCCTCCTGGCGTTCCGCCCAGGACCGGACCGTCCCCGAGAGGGTCACGACTCCGCCATCGGTGGCGACCGTCACGCGCTTGGCGTCGACCTCCGCCATCCGCGTCAACGCATCCTCGATCTTCGACTTGATCTCCGAAGGCGCGACACGCGGTTTCAGCGTCACCAGGTTCGAGATGCCCTTGACGCTCCTGACCTTTCGCGCCGCCGCTTCGGCGCGGTTGCGCTGATACTCCCACTCGGCGTTGCCTTCGAGGGACACCCAGCCGTTCTTCACCACGACCTTGATGTTCTCATGGGAATAGGGAAGTTCGTTCTTGATCGCTTCGACGACGGCGCGGGCGATCTCGGGATCGGGCTTGTCGTGGATCACCGGGAGACGGACCTCGATGTCGTTGGCGATGCCGAGCACGCCCTTGACCCGCTTGGCAGCCTTCTCGGCTTCATACTTCTGGCTGTAGCTGCGGACGAAGCCGCTGAGCGTGACGACCCCATCCTTCGCCGCGACGCCGATGTCGGAAGCGTCGATGTCAGGATCCCATTTGAGTTCGCTTTCCACGTCGCGCTTGATGTCGCTATCGGCTCTCATGATACAATCCTCCGTGCCTGGTGAATGGGCTGCGCTTGGCAAAGACATCTCCGCCCAGCCACGCAAGGCTAGCCTCTGCGTGCCGCCGTTGGCCTTGACGGCCATCAGTTTTGGTCCGGCGGACGCCGTCCGCGGTCGACGATGGCGAACGCAAAAAGTCCGCAACCGCCAAGCGGTTGCGGACAGTGAGGTGGGTTCGGGGACGAGGGAGGACGGTCAACCCGCCTGAACTGGAATGCGTCTTGTTTCGGCCTGCGCTTCCTCAGACTTCGCGATCACGATCGTCAGCACGCCGTTGTCGAAGCTAGCCTTGGCGGCGCCGGCGTCGATGCCCACCGGCAGAGGAACCGCCCGCTCGATCGTGCCGTAGACCCGCTCCTTGACGAGAACACCGTTCTCGTCGGCTTCGCGCTCGGACTTCTTCTCGCCGCGGATCGTCAACTGACCATTGCCGACCGACAGCTCGATATCCGCGTCGCTCAAGCCGGGCAGCTCGGCGGTGACAGTGATCTCCTTGCCGTTGTCGGCGACATCCACGCGGACGGGCTGGATCTGCGCCAAGCCGCCGACAGGGGCGAACGGGCTCAGCACCATGCGCCAGAACCGATCGAAGGCGCGGTCGACCTCGAGCTGCAGCGTATGCACGGGGTCCGTCGCGTCGGTTCCGGCAGCGACGTGGCGGCCAGCGCCGCGCCACGGGACGAGGTCCGTGATCTTCATCGGGTTTGCTCCTTCAGGCGGCCTTGACGTTGATTTTAGCGGCAGGCGACGGCGCGGCCTTCGGCAGGGTCAGCCGAAGCACGCCGTCCCGGAGCACCGCCTCGATCCTCCCGACGTCGATCGGCTCGGAGACGGTGAAGCTGCGCTCGTAACTGCCGTCCCGATACTCGGCGTGAACCAGGGCATAGCCGTCCGGCGCGCTCGGCTGGGGTCGCGCCGAAATCCGCAGGACGCGATTGTCCAGGGTGACGTCGAGGGTGGCGGGATCCGCGCCCGGCATGTCGAGGACCATCCGGACGCCGGCCGTGGTCTCGACGATGTCGGTCGGGGGCGTAAAGGCAGGCTCGATGCGCGTGGCTTCGGCCGGTTGGGTTCCATTGGGCTGCTGGTCGCTCATGGCGGCATTGTCCTCACACTCGGCTGACGGTGATCTTATGCGGCTTGTCCGCTTCGGGCCTGGGCAGATCGAGCCGCAGCACACCGTTGCGGAATGTTGCCGTGACGCGGTCGCCGTCGACGCGGAAGGGCAGAACGAGATTGCGGGCGAAGGCACCGGTGATGCGTTCCTGCCGGTGGACGACCGCGTCGTCCGCCGGCGGCTCGGTCGAGCGGTTGCCGCGCAGTGTCACCGTGTTCTGATGGACAGCGATATCGAGGTCCTCGGGCACGACCCCGGGAATCTCGGCCGTGACCACGGCGCCGTCGCTTCCGGCCCAAATGTTCATCGGCGGAAAATCGGGAGGCGCGGCGACCCGGAGATTGTCGAAAAGCCGGCTCATGTCCCGCTGGGCAAAGCGCATCTGGCGCACCGGGTCAAAACCGCGCCCCGTATTATTGAGATTGTTCAGCATGCCGTTTGTCCTTCTTCGCTCGTGAAGCGCCGACGTCCCCGGCACAGTGCCTCGGCGGTGCGCGGGCGGCATTGATGACCGTCAGTTTGGGTGCACTGAATTCCGGATATTCTTTGCAGCATCCGGGCGCACGCCGCCCACGGCGGTCATCACGCCGAGCCCACGCCCGCGAAGGACAGGTCCGCGATCATGCCGACGAGCAGCGGCGATCCTTATGAGACGATCGGCGTCAAACGCGACGCCTCCCAAAGCGAGATCCAGGCGGCCTATCGCCGTAGGGCCAAGAAGCTGCACCCCGATCTCAATCCCGGAAACAAGCAGGCCGAGCAGGACTTCAAGGCTCTGTCGGCGGCCTATGAGATTCTGCGCGACGAAGACAAGCGTGGTCGCTTCGATCGCGGCGAAATCGGCGCGAACGGCGCCGAGAGGGCGGAACGTCGCTACTATCGCGACTTTGCCGACGCCGACGCCAACGCGGGCGCATACGGCAACGGCGAAGGCTTCGCGGATCTCGGCGGCGACGACATCTTCGCCGAGTTCTTCTCACGCCAGAGGCGTGGCCCGTTCCGCAGACGCGGCGCTGACGTCCGCTATGCCTTGGAGATTGATTTCCTCGAGGCGGTCAATGGCGGCACGCATCAGGTGACGCTGCCCGAAGGCCAGACGCTGGATATCAGGATCCCGCCCGGCGCGCGCGACGGGCAGACCCTCCGGTTGCGCGGGAAGGGCAGCGCCGGCGAAGGCGGAGAGGAAGCCGGTGACGCGCTGATCGAGCTCCATGTCCGCGCTCATCCCTTCTACCGGCGCGACGGCGACGACATCCGCTTGGACCTGCCGATTTCGCTTCGCGAGGCCGTGCTCGGCGGTAAGGTCAAGGTGCCGACGCCTGCGGGCCCGGTGGTGATGTCCGTGCCTGCGAATTCATCGAGCGGGCGCACGTTGCGGCTGAAGGGCAAGGGGGTTGCTCGGCGGGATGGCACCCGGGGCGACGTCTACGCGACACTGAAGATCGTTCTTCCGGACCAGCAGGATGCCACGCTGAAGGCATTCATAGCAGGCTGGTCGGCAGGCAAGGACTTTAATCCGCGGCAGGCAATGGGGGTATAGATGATCGATCAGCTGGAACCCACGAGGCGTCTTCATGTCGACGATGATAGGCTGCAGACCTTCATCGACCGGGGCTGGATCTCGCCGTCCGTTCGCGAAGGCCAATGCGTGATCTGCGACGTCGATGTCGCGCGTGCGGCACTGATCGTGGATCTGGTCGACGATATGGGGCTGAACGAGGAAGGCGTCGATCTGGTGCTGGATCTGCTCGACCAGCTCTATGGCCTGCGTTCCGCCTTCGGCCATCTGATCGATACGCTGGCGGTGCAGCCTGGGGGCGTTCGGGTTCATCTCTTGAACGACGCGAGGCGGCTTAACACGCTAAGCCCCCGCCGATCGTCAACTTTCCGCTGAATCCTAGCCGGCGGCCGGCCCGCTCTCGCGCTTGCCGCGGACGGCCACGCCAACCATCGCCGGGCGAAGCACCCGGTCGTGGAGCGTGTAGCCCGGCTGCAAAACCTCCACGACCGTGCCGTCCGCCGCGGTCTCGTCGGGGCGTTGGATAATGGCGTGATGGACGTGGGGATCGAACGCCGCGCCGAGCGGATGGATGCGTTGCATGCCATGCCGCGCCAGCGTCGCCAGCAAATTGCTTTCCGTGTTCTGGACGCCTTTCAGGAGCGGTCCGATCGACGCGTGATCGGCTGCGTCCGGCGGCACGCTCTCGATAGCGCGGCGCAGGTTATCGAGCGTGTCCACAAGGTCGCCGGCCAGCTGCGAGGCGGCGAACTTCACGGCCTCCTCGCGCTGGCGCTGCATCTGCTGGCGGATGTTCTGCTGCTCGGCGAGGGAGCGCAGCAGCTTGTCCCGCGTATCGGCGAGCTCGGACTGGAGCGGCCCCGGCGAAGCCTGAGCCGCCGACTCTGCGCAGGCCGCCTTTGGTGGGGCGGTCATCGATTCTGCAGCGTCATGTCCGTGCGGCACGTCAACCATGGCGCTGACCGGTCTTGTCGTTGACCTCCTCGAAATCAGCATCGACGACGTTGTCGCCCGAGGCTGATGCGTCGGTTGAACCGGAGCCGGAAGCGCCTGCAGCCTCCTGCACCCTGGCGCCGAACTCCGCCGAGGCGACCTGCAGGGCCTTGGCCTTGGTCTCGATCTCGTTGGCCGAGGTCCCGGAAATGGCCGACTTCACCTCCTGCATGGCTTTGTCGACGGCGCTCCGGTCCACCGAAGGCGCCTTGTCCTTCGCCTCGTCCAGCGCCTTCTGGCTGGTTCCGATCTGCGCGTCGGCCTGGTTGCGGGCTTCGACCAGAGCGCGCCTCGTCTTGTCAGCCTCCGCATTGGCCTCAGCCTCCCTCACCATGCGGTCGATGTCAGACTGCGAGAGGCCCCCGGAGGCTTCGATCTTGATCTGCTGCTCTTTGCCCGTGGCCTTGTCCTTGGCCGTGACGTTGACGATGCCGTTGGCATCGATGTCGAAGGTCACCTCGACCTGAGGCACGCCGCGCGGCGCCGGCGCGATGCCGACGAGATCGAACTGGCCGAGCAGCTTGTTGTCGGCCGCCATCTCGCGCTCGCCCTGGAACACGCGGATCGTGACCGCGTTCTGGTTGTCCTCGGCCGTCGAGAACGTCTGGCTCTTCGTCGCCGGGATGGTCGTGTTGCGGTCGATCAGCCGCGTGAACACGCCGCCGAGCGTCTCGATGCCGAGGGAAAGCGGGGTGACGTCGAGCAGCAGCACGTCCTTGACGTCGCCCTGCAGCACGCCGGCCTGGATCGCCGCACCGATCGCCACCACCTCGTCCGGGTTGACGCTCCTGTTCGGCTCCTTGCCGAAGATGTCGGAGACCACCTCCTGGACCTTGGGCATGCGCGTCATCCCGCCCACGAGAACCGCCTCGCCGATGTCCGACGTCTTAACCTTGGCGTCTTTCATCGCCGCCCGGCAGGGACTCTCGGTGCGCTGGATGAGGTCGTCGACCAGATCCTCCAGCTTCGCCCGCCTGAGCTTGATCTCGAGATGCTTGGGGCCGTTTTGGTCGGCCGTGATGAAAGGCAGGCTGACGGTTGTCTCGACGGTGGAAGAGAGCTCGATCTTGGCCTTCTCGGCGGCTTCGCGCAGTCGCTGGATCGCCAGCCGGTCTTGTCGCAAGTCTATGCCCTGATCCTTCTGGAACTCGGTCGCCAGCCAGTCGACGACGCGCTTGTCGAAGTCTTCGCCGCCGAGGAAAGTGTCGCCATTGGTGGCCTTCACCTCGAACACGCCGTCCCCGATATCGAGCAACGAGATATCGAACGTGCCGCCTCCCAGATCGTAGACCGCGATCTTGCCGGCCTTCTCCTTGTCGAGCCCGTAGGCGAGCGCGGCGGCCGTCGGTTCGTTGATGATCCGCAGAACGTCGAGCCCGGCGATCCTGCCGGCATCCTTCGTCGCCTGCCTCTGGCTGTCGTTGAAATAGGCCGGGACGGTGATGACGGCCTGCGTCACCTTCTCGCCGAGATAGGCCTCAGCCGTCTCCTTCATCTTCACCAGGATGTGGGAGCTGATCTGGCTTGGACTGTGTTTCTTGCCGGCGACTTCGATCCACGCATCGCCATTGTCGCCCTTGACGATCTTGTAGGGGACCAGGGTCTTGTCCTTTTCCACGATCGGATCGTCGTAGCGGCGGCCGATCAGGCGCTTCACGGCGAAGATCGTGTTCTCCGGGTTGGTCACGGCCTGGCGCTTCGCCGGCTGGCCGACGAGGATCTCGCCGTCCTTCGTGAACGCGACGACGGATGGTGTGGTGCGGCCGCCTTCCGCATTCTCGATGATCTTGGCCTGCGCCCCCTCCATCACCGCGACGCAGGAATTGGTCGTGCCCAGATCAATGCCGATCACCTTCGTTGCCATCTTCCATCTCCGTCGAAATCGAGGGCCTGATGCGGCCGGTGCGACTGCGCCCGCATCCGCAACCTTGGAGGTGACTGGGGGCGCCGGCCTTGACGGTCGTCAGTTTCAAACCGCTCGGCGATTTTGCGATGCGATGGCGGCTCGTCATCGAGCGGCTTTCTGCGAGGAGGAGGCAGAGGCGACTTTACGAAGGCAAGCAATTCGGCTGCGCCTTCAGCCACTCTGGCCGCCTTGCCGCCGGCCAATCCGGATGCGGCGCGGACCCTCCAGCGAGATGACGCCGCGCGCCTGCAGATCGGTGATCGCGCGGCAGACCGTTTCGGGTGAGATACCCAGCATGTCGGCAATGTCGTAGCGCGAGATCGGCAGCGCCATGCCGTCGTCCTTGTCCGCCGAAAGCCGTCGGTGAAAGTAGAACAGGAATTCGCGGACCTTTTCCTGGGCCGTCATCGTGCCGATGATCAGGAGTTGCTCCTGCAGCCGTTCCAGCGCCACCACCATCTGCATCCTGATTTCGAGGGCAGTCTCGGAGTCGTCCTTGGCCAGCGCCTCGACACGGTGGCGCGGATAGCAGGCGACCACGGTCCCCTCGCTGACGGCCTGGACGGCGAAGCGGTGTTGCAGGCACGCCGTGAACCCGAACAGGTCGCCAGGCAGGTAGATGTCGACGAGTTGCCGGCGGCCGGCGGCGCGGACGAGGTATTTGCAGGCCGAGCCGGAAACGACACGGTACCAGGTGTCGCTGCGCTCCTCCTGGCCGTAGATGTCCTGCTCGCGGTGAAAATGGCGAAGCTGGGCCAGGGCCCGTAACCGCGCAGGCTCGGCAGCGGGCGCGTCAGGCAGGCGTCGCAAGGTGACGGACGTTGCGGATGCGTCGAGCATGATAGCCTCCCCATCCTCCGCCAGTGCGCGAAGGCTTGGCATGCACCATTGGTCAGCCTCCTTCGAAGGGGAATTCGGGGTCTGTCCGTATCGTAAAATCCCGCATCCCGCCGATCGGGGCGTCTCCCCTCGATACGGCCGGCTGTTGTTGTGGGAGCACGCGCCGGATCCTTCGCGGCTATCACGACGACGCAAGCCTGCGTCTACCCGGCCCCCAGGCCGGAAAGGGAACTTGCCAAAGCCACCGTCCGCCGCCTCGTGCCATTTTGACCAATGGCCTTGACGACGGCGCGCCCGAACGCCGCGATTGACCGACTGTCAGCACGTTCTATGGAAACGAAAGCCAAGCGTCGCTCTCGCGAACGTTCTGCGGCCTGCCAGAGCGACGCAGGCCAGAGAAGGCACCGGACTGGACGCTCCCACGGTCCGCAATAGGCCCGTCCGGCAGCCAGATCGCCATGCCCCTCGGGTTGCCCGGGAGCAGACGTTCCAGAGGTCGGCTTAGGGCCAATTTGGAAAGTTGGGTCCTACTCAATACGGGCCTTCCCGCTATGCGCAGGTCTGCTCGCGTGCAGCGTCACGCTGAACCTAAATCGGGGAGGGGGCTAGGCAACTGGACCGCCGAGGGGCCATTGCCGGCGAAGCAGGCTGGCGACGGGAAGCGACAACCTCGGCAGCAAGCTATGATCGGAATGCCCTAGAATCATATTGGACGCCCGGCTCAGGCCGGGCGTCCAGAGGCAGATTGCGGAACTCGACCGACAATCGCGGCAACACTATGCCTCTCTCTTCTGTAGCGGTACCCAAAGGATGCCGCGGCGACCTTCTTAAGTCATTGAAATTACTAGCTATTATTATCAGATGTGCCGCAGAATACTCCTATTGCGAGCTGAAGTTTGCCTCAGCCTTGTCCCCAAAAGAGCGCCGCGCTCTGAGGCAAACTTCCGGGGGCAACGAAAACCCCCCGACTGAAGTCGAGGGTTCAAGGGTCTGGAAACATTGAGTGTTTAGGCGGTCGACTATCCGCTGACCCGCGCCACGCTGTCGGCCACAACATCCCTTTCATAGAATGTCGCATGTACCGAGGCCGGGTCGAAAGCGGGCTTGATCTCATCCGAGCTGAATTGGTCCGCCAGCTTCCGGAAGTAGATGCGCTGTTCCTTGGCGAGCGTATGGAGCGTCACGAACCGGCTCATGAACCGCCTCAGGTCCTCGTCGAAAACGACCCGCTGTTTGAGACGGGTCACAGGATTGACCACGGTGGTCGCCGGGAGGTGACCATGTTCGATCAGCGCGGAGACGACACGGGTCGAGGATCCCATCCGCTTTTCGACCTCGCGGAGAGACACGCTGTCCGCCCTCACTTCGTAGAGCAGGTCCTTCACCTCTTCGGGATCGACCATCACCGAGAGATACCCTGGGACGTCGGGATGAAGCCGAACCCGCGTGAGTTTGCGGTCGAGGATGAGCTCAACGACTTTCACGGCGGAACAGGTCGCCCTTTGTGCTGCCGCGGGGATCGGCTGGAAATCGCTCTCCCCGGGTTCCAACGGGATCGCGTCAGCCCGAAGGCGATCAAGGAAGGCGTCGAGGTCGCGTTTGGCGAAGGCGTGATCCTTCAGGATCTCAGTACCGCCCATCACGAAAGGCCGGAGGTATCCCGCCTTGAGAAGATGCTGTTCCTGCGGGCGAGGGACGTTCAGATATTCGCGCGCGTCATTGAGCGACATCGCCTCGGCAACGCGATCCAGGAACTCGCGGGTTTCATTGGCGTCGAAGACGATGGCGTCGTCGGTGAGGGACAATGCTTCCGAACGAATGTAGCCCGCAGCGTGGAGCAGCTTGCGCAGGCGTTTCGGATGCGCACCCGTCTCGAACGAAGCGGACCGAACCGAATGAATGCGCCGCACCGTCACTGGTCGACCGAAGACTTCATCCCCCGGGCCAACGGGCAGCGTTTCGATGAAGTGGCGCTGGATGATGTCCCGAAGCGGATCATAAGCGTCATCGTCGGACTCATGGGCGAGCCATTCATACAAGCGACCGTAGAGAGCCCGGGGGCCCCAATCGCCCAAACGCGACGGCGCAGCTCCCTGGAGGCGCATCAGCATGGTTCGGATAGCAGGTTCTCCTGCCTGAGCGATCTCATATCCAGCGACTCCAGCTTCATGCCAGTCAGCTTCGGACAGCTTGCTGGCGGCGAAGTGGATGCCGCGAACCGCGATGGCCCCGAGCATCTCGCAGGTCTTGGCGGCCGCATGAAAGGGCAGGGCGTTCAGCCAGGGCGCTTCATGATCTGCGGAATTTGCCAGTCGACCGGCCAGGTATCCCTCCAGCGGAGAATACTGGCGCTGCGGCGCTTCGCGAGCCAAGTGACCGAGGGTCGGTAAGCAGGGCTGCACCAGCATCGCAAAGTCGTGCACGCGGTGCGGATGCTCATCATCCGAAACCGACACCAATCCGACGCCGTGCTCGTGGCAGGTGCGGATCGAGTCGACCAGCCAGTGCAGCCGACCGAAGGGGCGGGTCTTCTCCGGTCCGCGGCCGACCTCGATATCTCGCATCATGCAATGCGGGCAAACCCGCAGGGTCTTCCGGCTCAGGCTCTCCCTCGTCAGAAGTTGATCGCCGATTGCATACCGGCGTTCGCCGACTTTCGTGGTCGCAGTCGCTGCCAGCCTGCCGAAATCGGCGCGGCAACGATCTGCCAGAGCTTCAAGGGCCGGGGACTTGCCGTCGACCAGATCCTGAAAGGTGAAGTCCGCATCTTGGCAGAAATCGCGGGCGGAGCGGCCGACCAGCAGTGCGTTACGGGAGCAAAGGCTCGTGGGCGTTTCGTCGTGGCCGTGCGCGACGGTCATCTGGATCGGAAGCTGCGTCATTTGTTCCTCACATCGCGCGGGGCCTTGGTCTTCTTCGTTTCCTTCGTCTTCTCGTCCGGCACGACGATATCGGCCGGATCCTTTCGCTGGAGGCCCTCCCGGGGATCGATCAGGTGCCAGTCCTGGGCAACGAGAAAGATGTTACGGTCGGGGGGGCAGCCAGTTCGCGAGGCATAGGCGGCCGCGAAATGCTCCACGGCGAGCGTGGTCGCTTCCAGCAGCAGGGCGTGGCGGACCGCATCCTGGATGAGTTCGATGGCGATGCCGAACCTGAGGATAGAAGCATGGAGCAGGCGAGCGATGAACTCGTCGGTCGCGAGATTGCCGATATCGAGACCGCCCTTTTCCATGCCGTAGACGGTGATGAGTCGACGCACGAGCCCCGCATCGCGTTCAAGCGTAAGGTCCTCGAAGACAACGTTACGGTTGCGGCGCCAAACCTGCTCGTCACTGGACAGCATCGCCGCAATATTGGGGCGGCCCGAAAGGATCAACCAGACCGGCCACTGCCGATGCTGCATCAGTCCCTTGAGAGTGTCTTGCACCTTTGTGATTTCGAGCTGGTTCCGGGACTGGAGGACGTGCTGGAGCTCGTCGATGTGCAGGAAGCGAACACCCCGAAGCTCGAGCTGATGGTGCACGAGGTCCCAGACGACGTTTTCCTTCAGCTCTCGCGCGGTCTCGTAGCCGAGCGCCGCCAGCACGCTCATGCCCAGGAGACGAAGAGTGCAAGGTGAGGGGGCGGTCACCGAGATCAGCATGCCGTCGCCGTTCGGCTCGCCGTAGCCGGCGAATTCGGCCCGCTTCAGGAAGAGGCGATCCAACGACCTCGACTTTCCGGTGCCGGACTCTCCGATAACCGTCAGCGCCCGACCTTCCCGAAGGCGCCCGACGCGGCGATTTGCATCGCCCTCGAGGGCATCCTGGGAGAGCAGAAATGCGTCGATCAGATTGTCGAGTTCGGCCTCGAGCAACCGATCGCGCGGCGTGGTGAAATAGGCGGAGAGGACATTCATCATGACGTCCCCGCCCTTGGCGCGCCGCTCCGACTGGAGGCGGCGCATGCGGGCGACGGCGTCCTCGTGAACCGCAGAATTGATAGCCGTTGCTTCCATGCTCAGTCCTCCACGCCGTATTCGTCTTCGTCGGAGGAAACCTCTGTCACGGTATTCTCAGGCTCGCCCGGGATCTCGATGTCGACCGTTTCGGTCTCGTCTGTGCCCTCGGCGACGTCGTCGAGAATTGCCGGGCCATTCTCCATTCCGCGCGCGAAGTCGAAACCTTCGAAGCGGCGTTCGAGCATGCTGAACTGTTCCGAGGTCAGGATCGGCGATGCGATTCCTGCGCGCTTGGTGGCGGCATCTGACATCTCCTGGATGTCGCTCAGCGCCTTATGGACAATAGGCTCGGACGCCTTCGCCATGTCGGCGTTGGTACGACGCAGGACGCGTTCCGCCTCAAGCCAACGCGTCATGGAGACGCCGTCAAAGCCGGAGCGCTGGCACGGGACGGTAAGCCAGCCTTCCTTGCTGCGAACAGAAACGTAACCGAGGTCCGCCGGGTTTAACCGGACCAGGACCGGCTTCAGACCGAACTGACGGCGAACGCGCTGAAGTTCCAAGCTCTGATAGCGGAGGCCGAGCACGCGCACGCCCTCGTTGCCGATACGCCGTTCGATCGTCGTTCCGAAGATATGGCGGTTAACGTCGGCATCCGGCGGCGGCAGGAGGGAATAAATCTCGGAGAGGCGCAGCCACTCATTCCGCGGCGTGCGACCGCCGAGACCGCTGTGGGGGGTGTTGTGATAGACGTCGACGATCCACCGGACGATCATCCGGCCGATCTCCGCGATGTCGAGTACCGCTCGGGCCTCAGAGTTGTAATCACCCTTCGCCACCACGTTCTCGAACGTCTGACCGTCGATGCGCGAGAACAGGCCCTTGTTAAGGGTGCGGAAAAAGCGCTCGTTGCGACCGCGCATCTGAGGCATGCCTGCGGGGGGGAAGAACAGTTCTGCTCCGAGGTCCGTGACCGCCGCGTTGTATTCGTGGCTGAGGAACTCCGAGCCGGAATCCTGGCTCGCCGTCTCAAGGTTTGCGTGCATGTCCCAGGGCGTCAGGCATCCGGCCGCCGCTGCATAGGCGGATTTGTCGTTCACTGCCATCTCGAAAGTCGCGACGGCTGAGGCCGACGAAAGGGACTCCACCAGCAGGGCCGCGACGCAGCAACGCGTAGCTGCATCGATAGCCACCGAGAGCCAATACCGACCCCGGCCGACCTTAACCTTCTGTTCCGGGCTGAGGTTTTCCCACACGCCCGCATCTTCCAGGATTGCCTGGAGCGGAATCCGGCTACCGTCCAATTCGAGACGCTCGAAGGGGCGCGTGACCTCCAGACCGCCGCGGACGATATAGAACTTCTTTCGGGCAGCCTCGGGGGACGTGCGACCGGCTTCGACGAACCAGGGATCAAGCTGGTTGATGACGTGCTCGAAGGCCTTGCGGCTGGGCTTCGCCAGCGGGCGCATCCCGCGCTTCAAACGACGCACGTTCAGCTTGCCCAGGAAGACATACAGATCCTGAAGCAGGCCCGCCTTGGTAGGCTTGCGGTTGCTGGCATAGCGCTTCGCGAATTTCTGCATCGCGCGGCGCTCGACGCTGCTGAAGCGGGCCGAGATGCTGTCGCCGCAACGATGATAGCCGTCGACGAGAGCCATTGCGTTGAACCCGCCCGCCTCGTAGCGGCGCAGCCAACGGCGCAGGGTCCTGGGGCTGGGCGGGCGCTTGACGGTGACGTCCGCGCTGCCGCAACGACCCGCGGCCAGGTGCGCTCCGAGAAGATCGGCAACGATCTTCGTGATCGCGGCCTTCATCGACTCGTCGGAACGGGACGACTTGCCCTCGTTCTCCATGCGAAGGAACTTGTCGCAGATCGACTTCTGCCAGAGGAGCTTGACCTGGCCTTCGGTGCTGAGATCGGTGATGCGGGTCCCGGTTTCAGGCAACCGAATCTTGGCCTGCGTCGCGAGGTAGAAGCCGCGGCTGATGCTCAGACGGCCTTCCTTGCGCATGGCCTCGAATTCCTCATGGGTAAAGGATTCGCAGAGGGTCGGATTGTCGACGCGACGCAGGACGTGACCGGACTCGTCGTCCGAGACCGGCGTGTAATCGACCTCACGGTCGATCGTGATCTTGTCATGCGCTGCCAGCCGCCAGTGCCGAGCGGCGCCGGGGTGCTGGTCAAGATTGGGGGAACTGAGGGCGTTCTTCATGATGATCCTCCTTCAACGGTTGGTTGCTGCTCGGCGACGAACGCGCACGAGGCTGCTGATTGAAATCGGGCCCTTGCTGACGTGTTCGAGAACGCCATCGGCAATCAGGCAGAGAACGGCCATGAAGCCGCGTCCGAAGTTGCGAGAGTTGGCGAGGATGGCAGTGATGGCCGCCGCTCCGCGCATGGAGTTCGTCACCGCCAGGATTTCGGCGATGTCAGCCTCATTCCGACCGCGCAGTGCCCGATGGAGAAGACGGGCGTTGGCTGCACGATCGCGGGTGATGTGATCGCCGGTGCGCACCACGAACCGATCCGCGAAACCGGACTGCTGATCGCTGATCAGCTCCAGCGTCTTCTCGAGTCCGCTGGGACCGACGCGGTGCGCGGGCTTTACGGCGATCGCCGTGCTGGTTCCGTCCTCGTGATCCGCGACGAAATCGAAGGTGTGGTTGTGAACCACGCCATCCTCATCGACGTACTCCACCGGCCCCACCTGATCACGGACCCCGACGACGGTCGAAAGGTTGGGAAGGATGTAGGCCAGGTCGCGCTCGAGGGTGCTCTCGAACACGATCTCGCGGTTGGTCCGAGGATTGACGATCGATCCGCGGAACGAGCCCGTGGAGCGCTTTGCCGGGCGACGGCTAGCGACGGACGCCGACGGCGCGGACCAAACGAGCTCCGTGCGAGACGGCGACGTCGGCTTGCTCCCGGGGGAGCGCCGACCCGGACCGGATACGCCACCATCGGCGTCGTTGGCGCGCGCCGGAGCCGGGGGAGCCGGTTTAGGCGTCGGCGGGATCGGGTGGTGGATCTTGGACTTCTTGGGGTTCATGACGCGCGACTCCTCGTTTCGGCGCGCTGTTCGCGCCGGAGATTTTCCCCGTTGGAGGCGAGAGCCTTCCCCGGGACGGGCTGGCGATGCGGACGTGGTCCGCGGGCGTCAGGCCGATATGAGGAGCGCCGTTACGTGGCGGAGCCGGCCGAGAGCGGAGGCGTAAGCGAATGCGTCGAACATTATGAGCCTCCTCTGGCTGGGGCCGTCCCGGAGGGACTGACCGGTTGATTGAATCCTTGGGTTACCCCGTGGATCGAGTCCTTCGCGAGCCGAACCGGTCGCGAGGGATCGGGGGCCTACAAGACCCATCTGCGCCGCGCAAGATCTCATCTCCGAAACTCCCGGCCAGTCGCAGGCGGTTCAGCCAACGAAGATAACGGCAGGTTTATCTTGATCGCACAATTCGCCGGATTGGCCTTTGCGGATTGGGATTCGACGGTAGCCGCTATCTCCTCCAGGCCGATGCGGCCCAGGTCGCGGAGCGTTCTGGCGATCACCTCCAGGGCCGGACGATGATCGGTGAGGATTTGCCAGGCGCGGTGAAGGCAGGTCTCCAATAGAGCGTCGACGCGACGGCGGAGTCGGCGGTCGGCGCGGATCAACGCCATGATCTCCGGCGACCTATTGGACGATCTATATGTGAGGCTGGCGCCCAGCCCGAGAGACGCTTCCATGCTTCCCGCCAAAACGGTCGCGGCGTGCAGATCGCTCTGGTCCGCCCCGCCACCGCCGCCGCCGTGCTGGCCGAGCAAAACCAGCTCGCCCGCAAGCCCGGCGAGCAGCGTCGTAATATGCGCGAGGTAATATGCCTCGGTTCGTTCGGTACCGAGCTCGTGTTCGAAATCGGTATGACCTCCCGAACCGTCAGGCAGGACCTCGCGAAAAAGACGAACCCCCGTGGGCACACCGCCCGAATCCTCCCGGAGCAGGTACCCGACGAGCGCATGGCCAGCCTCGTGCACCGATGCGCGCAGGTAGGTTGCATCGGATAGGCGGACGCGTGGTGGCAAGCTAGCCAACACGTCCTCGACGATAAGCTCTCGACGTGCCGTTCGTGCTACGCGCCGGGCATTGCGGGCCAATTGTTCGATGGATGCGCCGGTCGCGCCCTCGAGCCGTTCCGAAACATCGGACAGAGCGGCTTCAGAAAGCGCGCCACCGAGATAATGCCGCAGAATTCCGACGCGGGCCGGGGCGTCCGGCAGTGGAATGACGACCTGCTTGTCGAGGCGGCCCGGCCGTTGGATGGCGGCATCCACCTTGTGGATCAGGTTGGTCGCCGCCACCACGACCACGCCTTCGCGAGATTGAGATCCATCGAGGCATTCCAGAAGTGCGTTCACCACTTCGCGGCAATAGGCTTCGTTGTGGCCCGAAAGCTGTTCGCGATCCCCGAAAGAATCGAGCTCGTCTAAGAAAAGGATGCTGGGAGCGTTTTCCTTGGCCTCGGCGAAGGCGGCCCTCATGCTCTTGATGAGGTCGTTGAGGTAGCCCTTGCTTTGCCATTGGGACAACGAGTGCGCGTAGACCGGGACATCGCAGGTCCGCCCCAACGCGAAGGCGAAGACGGTCTTGCCGACACCCGGGGGGCCAACGAGGACGATGCCGCGGTCCACGTCGGCCCACGAGATTCTTCCGGCGCGGTAGTCGGCAATATCAATAGCGAGCGCATCTCCCCACTCCCGTGCCGCGCCATAGCCGTGGAGGTCGTGCAGCGAAGGCCCGGTTGGCGGCTTCCCTGAGGAGGGCTTCGTAGCGGCGGCAACTTCCAGGAACCCGCGAAGTCGTCGAACGGTCGATCTCTCGTTTCGCCCACGCTTGATGGCCGTGCCGAGCAGGTTCAGCGGCGCCCCCATCACCGGCGCAAGCTCGGTGTCGGACGGAATGCGCCCCACCACCGCCGCGAAGGCTCCTCGCAAAGCTCCGATGTCGACAGGCTCGATCCGGACGATGGCGTCGGCGATCTGCCGAAACGCGTCCGGAATATCGCTCTCCTTGGAAGCGATGCCGAAGATCCTATCGCTCTTCAGCATCGCTTCCTTGAACACGTCTTCCTGCGTGCGGAAGCCGCCCTTGGGAGGCGCGCCGCCGAAACGCATCGCTTCGAAATCAGGGCCGAAGCCGCGCTGCTTGAGCATCGAGGTCGCGGTGCCGAGATAAATGTCGACGTCGACCTCTGGAACAATCAGACCGACAATTCCGGGTTGGCCGAGCAGGAAGTGGTGGAAGCCCGCGCCACGTAGCGAGCGGATGATCAGGGACCGAGCGAGGATCGAGCTAGCGTCCCGGGAGCCGCGGTCCATTGTGCGACGACGCGTTCTCATCGGTAGTTCCACCGATCCGAAAGATGGTGCCTGGCTCCCAAGCGGTAGAACCGATTGAGAGTGCGTGCGTAGGACAATTCCGGCGCAATCATCCAGAGGTCTGAGGTGCAGACCTGGCGGCCGTTCGGGATCGTAGGATGCCCGTCCACCGTGCCGACCAAAGCGATCGTGCGGTGTTCGGCTGGGCTCCAATGCTCGAGCATCGGCGCGCCGACCAGCTCTGCTTCATCGGGATGGTGCCCGCTTCGAATACGCTCCAGGTCCGCAACCAGGCGGGTCAACCGCTCGATTTCGGGGGCCAGTTCGGGAACGGGACGGCGGTCATGGTGGGGATAGATCACGGGCGTGCTCCATCGCGCGGTCAGGCAAAGCGAAACCGTTGCGATCATTTTCAGATGTGTAAATATGAAATCCGCTTGACGGGTCAGAGGCGCCTCGCGGACTGCGCGTCACCGCGCGGGCGTGACTGTGACCTTGGTGGAGGGTCCCAGGGGGCGGGAGATGTCGATCGATATGGCCTTCGAGGCAGCAACTGCCAGTACCGCTCGAACCGGGTCTTCAGCTTGCGGCATGAGGGCTGCGCAATCGATCAGGGGAGCGCTGCCGCCATGATCTGTCAGGTGCGCTGCGAGATGAAGGCGGGCGAGCGGCGAAACGGGGTATCGGGCGCTCGCGGCGATGAGTTCGGAGACATCCAGATGAGGACGCCGACGGAGCCAGAGTGCGCTGACGATGAGGAGGTTCGCGGCCGACCAATGGAGGCGTAATTTTCTACCGAGAGCAGGCTGCTGGTTGAAGCCATCCGAGATTGCAACGATCTGGAGAATCCGATCCTGTATCCGTGCGGTCCTGGTGACCGAACCCGGTGGAGCATCGGAGGACTGAAGGATTGAATCCTGTCTGCTGCTTCTATGGAAATCGACTACTCTTGGATCAGCGATTAGCCGAGCATCGAGGATGTCATCCAGGGAATGTTGCCATCGAAAACTATCAAGAGGCGTTGGGAAATCGGTTATTCTCGATAACGTAACGTTCATGGCAATGCTCCGCCGTCATCCGAAATGGCTCTCGGACGATGGTTTCAAGAACCCGCGAAATCCATCGCGGTGGGTTGGAATTATTGCGACGGAGGAGGGGCGTGATGCCGGATGATCAGGCGCCCTCGAGGCCGCGAGAGCTCAATGCCGGTTTCGAACAAAATGTGCGAATCCTAACTCGTGACATGGTTACCGGCCGGTTGGTTATTGCGGCGCGCGGTCTTCTCGATTGGGGGCAGGCTGAGCTTGCCGAGAGGGCGGGCATCCGTCGACAGACGCTTGCGGAACTTGAGGGCGATATCCGGCGGCCGCAGGTCCGGGTTCGCGATGCCGTTTTATCGACGCTCGAGAACGAAGGAGTGCGCTTCGTCGACATCGGCGGGGCATGGGGACCGGTGCTGAACTTCAGCTCAAGACAATCCTGATCGGGCAGTGTTCCGATTGATCGCAGTCAGGTCGGGGTGATCGCTTCTACCGCAGACTATCTCGGGGGAGCTCTTTCGTTCTGGCGCGTTTCTCGCGGAGAGACCCCGATCTGCCGCTTATAGATTCGCGAGAAATGGCTGAAATTGGAGAACCCCGACGCAATCGCGATTTCGCCGAGCGGAAGGGACGTCTGCCGAATGAGTATCTTCGCTCGATCGATCCTGAGCTTCACGACGTACTGGTGAATCGTCATGTGAAGATGCGAGGCGAAGAGCCTCTCTAACTGCCTCAGTGACAGCCCCACGGAATCCGCGAGTGCTTCGCGTTCGATGGGCTCGTCCAATGTGGCCTCGATCCGGTCCAGAGCCTTGATGAGCAAGGGATGAAATAGGCCGAACCGCTCCCGGACACCCATCCTCTGATGGTCTTCGGCCTGGCGGATCTGGGTCTGGATCAGCCATTCGCTGGCATTGCGAGCGACAGCCGGGCCGTGGTCGGTCGCGATCAGCGCGTTCATCATGTCCAACGCCGCGTTGCCGCCGGCGCAGGTGAAGCACTGACCGTCGAATTCGAAGAGCGTCTGCTTCAACTTGAGCTTGGGAAACTGCTCGCGCAGGGCCGGAACATGATCCCAGTGAGCGGTGCAACGCTTTCCTTCCAGGAGACCGGCTCGGGCCAGGACGAAGGTGCCGCCTGACAGACCGCCGATCCGCACGCCCTTTCGGGAGAGCCGCCGGAGGAACGCGAACACCCGCTCATCATGAAAATGGATAGCGCTGTCGCCCGCGCATACGACCATGATGTCGACCGACACAGCATCGAAGCTGTCGTGGTCCGGTCGTACGAGCATCCGGCAGGACGACAGCGTGTCCCGGCCGCTCGTCGTCAGGAAGCACCATCGGTACAGCTCCTTTCCCGTTACGGCGTTCGCGGCCCGAAGCGACTCGACCGACGATGCCAAGGAAAGCAGCGGGAAGCCGTCGTTTACGAGAAAACCGAAAGTCGTGGCCACAGGGTACCCGGGAACCGCATTGGGCGAATGTTCGGCGGGCAGGGGCCCGCCCGCCCCAATTGGGCCGGGCACGGCATCGAAGGTCAACGGCGAAGTCCAAATGTCCTGTTCATCGCCGGTTCGACCCGGATCGGCAGAGAGTGACCGGGCCGGGCCATCCTTCTCGTCGACCGAGCCCGTATTCTTTGACGACCGTCGGACCACCCGATCAATCCCTGGGGCCGACGGCGGCTGCGGACGTCTGCATAAGACCGGCCGCCACTCAATCGCGGAAGACGATGGTCTTGCTGCCGTTGGCAAGAACCCGCCCGTCCAGGTGCCAGGCCACGGCGCGGGAGAGCACGCGACGCTCGATATCGCGCCCCTTGCGGACCAGATCCTCGGGGGTGTCGTTATGCGAAATGCGTTCGACGTCCTGTTCGACGATCGGCCCTTCATCGAGGTCGGCGGTGACATAGTGCGCGGTGGCTCCGATCAGCTTCACGCCGCGCGTGTGGGCCTGGTGGTACGGCTTCGCCCCCTTGAACCCGGGCAGGAACGAATGATGGATGTTGATGCACCGATGGCTCAAGCGCGCGCTGAGCTCGTCCGATAGGACCTGCATGTAGCGAGCGAGGATGACGAGATCGACGCGTTCCTGCTCGACCAGCGCCCAGATGCGCGCCTCCTGCTCCGGCTTCGTCTCCTTGGTAATGGGGAAGTGGTGGAACGGGATCTCGCCGAAATCCAGATCGGGATAGGTTTCCTGGGGATAGTTCGAGACGACCCCGGCGATGTCCATCGGGAGTTCACCGATACGCCAACGATAGAGCAGGTCGACGAGGCAGTGATCGAAGCGTGACACGAGCAGAAGCACGCGCTGGCGGTCATCCTTGCGTCGCGCGCTCCATGTCATTCCGAAGCTGTCGGCGACCTCCGAAAACTCCCGCGAGAACTCGCCCAGCGATCCTTCGCCGGGGAAATTGAAGACGACCCGCATGAAGAATTTGTCGGTTTCGACGTCATCGAACTGATTGGCGCCGAGAATGTTGCCGCCGTGGTCGAACAGGCAACGGGACACCGCCGCCACGATTCCCGGGCGATTCCGGCACGACAAGGTCAGGACATGTTGGTCGTTTGGCATAGGGCCGTCTCGTGGTGAGTAGGGCAGTCGCTGGGCGACCAGACCCCGGAATTCGGGCATGGGGAGGCAATCCGGCCTTTCGGGCCGGGCGGCGCGTCGCCTCCGGGTGATCGTCAGGCGATTTGCCTGCGCGCCCCGTCGGCGCGCAGGCAAGCTCCGAGGGTTACATCGAGCCCCTAATGGGAAGCCCGGGAACCGACGGGGTCGGTCAGCCCCAGGACCATTCGTGGACGTTCCAGGCGGCGTCGACCACGTACTGGTTGGGCTTGATGCCTTGCAGGGCCTTGTGCGTCATCTGTCCCTGATAGACGCCGCCCTGCGGTCCGAACGGGACTTCCTCCAGCAGGATCTCCTGGATGCGGGCATAGGTCTTCTTGCGTTCGTCCACGCTGGTCTGGCGGACACCCTCCTCGAGCAGCCGGTCGACCTCGGCGTTCTCGTACTGGGTGTAGTTCGAGCCGCTGCCGGTCTTCGCCGGGATCATCTTGGAGTGCGCGCGGGCGGTGTAGTCGGGATCCATGCCGACGGTCGGCTCCCACGACACGAGGAGCGTGTCGAACTGCGACTTGGTCGTGTACTCGCCCCAGACGACCGAGGCGGGCATGTTCTTGATCTCCATCTCGACGCCGATCGCTTTCCAGTTCTGCTGGAAGATGGCCTGGGTCGCCTGGCGCGCCGGGAACCCGGCCGTCGTCGACATCGAGAACTTCATCTTGACGCCGTCCTTCTCGCGGACGCCGTCGGCGCCGACCTTCCAGCCGGCTTCGTCGAGCATCTTGGCCGCGAGCTGCGGATTGGGGCCCGAGTCCTTGAGATCGTGGTTGTAGGCCCAGTGGGTCGTGTGCAGGTAGGATAGGGTGCGCTTGTAGGCGCCGAAGAACACATCATCGATCGCCTTCTGCATCTCGAGGGCGAGGTACAGGGCCTTGCGGACCTTGGGATCCTTGAACTGGGGCTTGCCGCAGTTGAAGTAGACGAACTGGACCCAGGGCTGCGCGAGCGGGAAGAAGTGCCGGTCGGGGAGCTTGGCGGCCTCGGTCCACCGATCGAACGGCACCCCGGACACGCCGATGTAGTCGATCTCGCCCGTCCTGGCCTGGCCATAGGCCACAAGCTGATCGGGCACGAATTTGTGGATGAATTGCCGGATCTTGGGCGCGCCGCGGTGATAGTTCGGGTTGGCCTCGTAGACCATGTGGCTACCTGCCGTGCGGGTCTTGAGTAGGTAGGGGCCGGTTCCGATCGGCTGCGAGTTGAAGCCGGAGGTGTTGATGTTCTCCTCCTTCGACAGCAGGTGGTGGGGCACGATGTGCATGTTCTGCCAGGCCCACATGAAGGGCACGAACGGTCGTTCGAGCTCGATCTCGACGGTGTAGGGATCGGCGACTTTGAAGTTCTTGATCAGATCGAAACCGCTGCGGGAGCGCACCGCAACCTTGGGATTGATGATGGTCTGATAGGTGAATTCGACGTCCTTGGCCGTAAAGGGTTGGCCGTCGCTCCATTTGACGTCGCGCTTGAGGTTGATGCGCCAAACCTTTCCGTCGGCCGAGATATCCCCGTTCTCGACCGAGGGGATGCGCGCGGCGAGATTGGGAATGAACTCGCCCTTCTCGTTGACGTCCCAGAGCGCGTCGAACAGGCAAGCTTCCGGGATATTCTCGGCACCGGCATTCACATAGAGCAGCGGATTGAACTGCACCGGCTCCTGGGTGGTGCCGAGAATGATGCGGTCACGCTTCTGCGCGATGGCGGGGCTATAGATGCCCGTCACCGGGATGATCAGACCGGATGCCGCGGCGCCCTTGAGCACGGTGCGGCGGGTGGGTGAGAACTTCGTAGGCATCGCGCATTCCCCTCTTTCTGGTTGGAATTTGGTTCAGGGATCGATCTTCAGCCGGGCGTCGATGGCGTCGCGGAGGCCATCGCCCAGGAAGTTGAAGCTCATGACGGTGAAGGTGATCAGGACGCCCGGAAGGATCGCCAGGAAGGGCACGGTGTCGAAGTAGCCCTGGGCGTTGGTCAGCATGTTGCCCCAGCTCGCCATCGGCGGCTGCACGCCATAGCCGAGGAAGCTGATGTAGGATTCCATCAGCACCGCGGTCGCGACCTTCAGGGTCGCTGCGACAAGGACCGGCGCCATGATGTTGGGCAGCAGCTCGACCAGCATGATCCGCCAGTTCGAGGCACCGAAGCCCCGAGAGGCCTGGATGAAGTCCATCTCCTTGAGTGAGGAGACCTGAGCCCTGACGATGCGCGACACCTCCATCCAGGAGGTCAGCCCGATGATCAGCGAGATCGACAGGATGGTCGGGGGCACGAACGCCGCGATGACGAGCAGCAGAAACACCTGCGGGAAGCAGAGCAGTGTGTCGACCAGGCGCATCAGCAGGTTGTCGATGATCCCGCCGTAATAGCCCGCCGCGAGCCCGACCAGCGTTCCCGTGACCATGGTCGTCAACATCGCGACGATGCCGACCGCAAGCGAAACCTGGCCGCCATAGAGCAGGCGGCTCAGCGTGTCGCGGCCAAGGTCGTCCGTGCCCAGCACATGGCTCCACGAGACGAAAGGCGGCAGAAAGCGCTGGGAGGTGTCGATCCGCATCGGATCCTGCGGCGAGACGAGCTGCGCGAACAGCGCCGAGGCGCAGAGCAACACGACCATGATGGCGCCCGCGACGGCGAGACGATGGGACAGGAAGCGCCGCGCGATCATCTGTGCGTAGGAACGGGTCGGGACGGCATCGGAAACGGAGATGTCAGCCATGTCCGCGTCCTCAGGCCAATTTCACGCGCGGATCGATCGCCGCGATGGCGACGTCCGCGATCAGATTGCCGACGATGACGAAGAGCGCCGTGAACATGATCATCCCCATCAGGATGGGGTATTCCTTCATGTTGAGCGCATCGACGAAGAGGCGCCCCATCCCGGGCCAACTGAAGATCGTCTCCGCGACGAGGGCTCCGGAGAACAGGGTCGGCAACTGCACGCCGAGCAGAGCGACCAGCGGGATCACCGCGTTGCGCAGGGCGTGGCGGAAGAGAATCTGGCGCTCACCTAGTCCCTTCGACCGTGCGGTGCGGATGTAGTCCTGTTGGATCACATCGAGGAAGCTTGAGCGCGAATAGCGGCTCCATGTGGCCAGCAGAACCAGGGTCAGCACCATCACGGGCAATACGAGGTGGCGGGCCAAGTCCCAAGGGTTACCCTCCTCGCCAAGCTCGTACATGCCGCCGGACGGCAGCCAGCCGAGTTGGATCGCGAAGACATAAATCGCCATCAGCCCGAACCAGAAGGTCGGAAAGGACAAGGCGAGCATGGCGCCCGTCGTCGCCAGATAATCGAAGATCGAGCTGCGTTTGACCGCGCCGAGGATGCCGATCAGCGTGCCGATGACGATGGCCAGCGCCAAAGACGTGCCCATCAGGATCATCGTCGCCGGCACTCGCTCGAGGATGACTTCGAGAACCGGACGACCGCCAAAGAAGGTGACTCCCCAGGAGCCCGTCAGCATCGCTTTCGCCCAGCTCAGATATTGCAGGTGGATGGGCTGATCGAGGCCGAGCGCGACGCGGAGGCGTTCGATGTCCGTGACCGTGATGGTCGGGTTCAAGGTGTAGACCGCCAGCGGCCCACCGGGCGCCAGATGCATGATGCCGAAGCCGATGATGGAGACGCCGATGACGAGCGGGATCGAGTGCAGGATCCGGCGCAGGATGTAACCGATGACGTCTCCGTTCATGGCTCAGTCTCCGCTCAGCGCTTGTTCGAGGTCGGCGATCAGGTCGTCGGCATCTTCCAGGCCGATCGACAGTCGCATCAGGTCCATGGTGACGCCGGTGCCGAGTTGGGCTTCGGGGTAGACCTTGCGCCGCGCTTGCAACAAACCGCCCGGGTGCATGATGAGCGACTCGACGTCGCCCAGGCTGACGGCGCGGGCGATGAGCTTCAGCCGGTCCATCATCCGCACTGCACCGTCGTAGCCGGCGTGCAGCTCGAACGACATCATGCCACTGCCGCCGCCCATCTGCTTGCGGGCGATCGCATACCCAGGGCTGCTCTCCAGGAAGGGATACCGAACGGCGCGGACGGCCGGGTGGGCGTCCAACATCTGGGCTACGGCAAGCGCATTCTCGCTGTGCTGGCGCATCCGCACCTTGAGCGTCTTGAGACCGCGCAGGACGAGGAAGCAGGCCATCGGCGAGAGCGTCGCGCCGGTGAGATAGCGAAGACCCAGCCCGCGCACCTTATGCATGGTCTCGGCATCGCCGAGCACGATGCCGCCGAGCAGGTCGCCATGGCCATTGATGTACTTGGTCAGAGAATGGACGACGATGTCGGCGCCGAGCTCCAGCGGCCGCTGCAAGGCGGGTGAAGCAAAGGTCGAGTCCACCACGACCCGCAATCCGGCCTGGTGCGCCAGAGCCGAGATCGCGGCGATATCAAGAACTTCTCCGGTCGGGTTAATCGGAGTCTCGAAGTAGACGAGCCGGGTCTTCTCCGTCACGGCCGCTGTCAGGTTGGCGGGAACCGACAGGTCGACCTTGACGACATTGATCCCAAGGCGCGGCAGACCCTCGCCCGTCAGCGCCGTCGTGTTGTTGTAGAGTGTTCGGTGAACGATGATCTCGTCGCCCGGCGAGAGCAGCGAGAGGAAGAGCGAGCTGATTGCCGCCATGCCGGATGCGGCCGTGACCCCGGCTTCCGCGCCTTCCAGCGAGGCGACGCGCTGTTCCAGCAATTGCTGCGTGGGATTGTGCTCGCGCCCATAGAGGAATCCCTCGGCCTCATCGGCGACCACCGCGTCGGCTGCTGCAACATTGGGAAAGGCGAAGGTCGACGTCATGTAGATCGGCGGCGAGACCGCGCCTCGTTCCAACAGCGGGTCGTAGCCCTCGTGGATCGATCGCGTCTGGAAACCGAGCTGTCGGTTGGAACGATGGGCTGTCATGGCGCGCTGTTCCGGTTCTGGTCGGTGGGAGAGATCATGCGGCAGCGTTCTGCGCGGGCTGGAAGCTCCAGCCCTGGCTGGCGGCGGCACCTTGCAGTTCGTCGAGAAGCCATTCGGCGAAGGTCGAGCCGACGATCACGCTGAACGAGGGGGCCGGCGTTTCATTGCGATAGAGCTGGCAGGAAACATGGCCGACGATGGTCGAGGCACTGCTCCCGGGCGGGAACGCCCGATCGTGCAAATCCAGGCGGCACAGGCGGGCGAGGACCGCTTGTGCGTGCTTGCCGCTGAGCTCGAACACGCTTCGACCGTGGCTTTGATCGACCACGGCGGCGGTACCATCGAGGTCTTGGCGGAGACGCGCTGCCAGCTCCTCCCGGTGATCGCCCGATGCCCGGATAAGCCAGCTTCCGGGCTGGACCCAGATCGCCGTTCCGGCCGAACCGCTGGCGACGCGACCGGAAGCGGGCAGCTCAATCGAAAAGGTACGGCCGAGGGTGGCGGAGACGTCGTTCTGACGCCCCTTGCGCGCGGTGACCTGCACCAGCGCATCATGCTGCTCCGTGATGGTGAGGGCATCTCCTCCGTTCTGCCCACCGGAGAGCGAGCGGGAGGCCGGGACGCGCGAAAGGCGATCAGGCGCGGACACGAGCGTTCTCCGGATCGACATGATGGGGACTGGTGATCGTCACCTCGACGCTCTCGTCATGGAGCGGCGAGACGGCGAAGAGACGCTGGCTTTTCAGGGCCTCACCGTTCTCGACGAGGGCGAGGCCGATCCAGCAATTATGTTCGATCGACTGGGTCACGCTGCTGACCCAACCCATGCTGGTTCCCGATCCGGGCTCCCGCACGATATGGGCGCCGCCGCGCAGGCGTTTGCTTGCATCGATGGGGCGGAGGCCGACCAGGCGCGGGCGGCCGGGGTCGGCGAGACCCCGGCGACCGGCAAGCACGCGGCCGATCACGTCGCCGCTTTTCTTCATCATTCGGCCCATGCCGAGATCGGCGGCGGTCGTCTGTCCGTTCAGCTCGGGACCGGCGGCATGCCCCTTCTCAACCCGCATCAGGCTCATAGCCTCGAGCCCGTACGGCACGATGCCGAACGGCTTGCCCGCAGCCAGGATTGCTTCCCAGACGGTCTCGGCCTGACCGGACGGTACCGCGATCTCGTAGGCGAGTTCGCCGGAGAAGCTGATCCGGAACAGGCGGGCGGAGACCCCGGCGATCTTGCCTTCGCCCACGCCCATGAACGGGAAGGCTTCATTGGCGATGTCGAGACCCTCGACGACGGCGGCGAGCGTCTCGCGGGATTTCGGTCCGGCGACGGCGATCTGCGCCCACTGGTCGGTCACCGAGCAGAACTGGACGTCGAGTTCGGGCCAGACGGTCTGCGCGTGGAACTCCATGTGTTCCAACACCGGGGCGGCATTGCCGGTGGTGGTGGTGACCAGGAAGTGGTCCTCGGCGAGCCGGGATGTGGTGCCGTCGTCGAAGACGATGCCGTCCTCGCGCAGCATCACGCCGTAGCGGCATTTGCCGACCGCTAGCGTCGAGAAGGTGTTGATGTAGAGGCGATCCAGGAAGGTCGCGGCATCGGGGCCCTGGACGTCGATCTTGCCTAGGGTGGAGACGTCGCAGATTCCGACGGACGACCGGACGGCGCGCGCCTCGCGGAAGATCGGATCCCAACCGGTCTCGCCGGGCTTCGGATAGAAGAAGGGTCGCAGCCAGGCACCGGTCGGCTGCATGGCCGCACCGTTTCGCAGGTGCCAATCATGCAATGCAGTGCGGCGGACGGGTTGGAAGTGCGCGCCCGAGGCGTGCCCCGCCAGCGCTCCGAAGGCGACCGGCATGGTGTAGGGCCGGTGCGTCGGCACGCCGACGGCGTCGACCGTTTCCCCGCGCGCCTCGGCCAGGATCGCGGATCCCACCAAGCTTCCGAGCTTGCCCTGGTCGGTCGCCATGCCATGCGTCGTGTAGCGCTTGGCATGCTCGACATGGCTGAAGCCCTCGCGATGAGCGAGCCTGATGTCGTCGGCGGTGACGTCATGTTGCAGGTCGACGAAGCTCTTGCCGGGGCCCTTGACCTCCCAGAACGGAGCGATCGGCTGCTCGGTCCGACCGGGTCGGGGCAGAGCAAACTCCGATGGCTTTTCGAACCCGGCCGCTGCCGCCGCTTCCAGACCGGCCTTCACGCCTTCCTGCGCGGCCGCTCCGATGCCGAAGGTGCCGTTGGCAGCCCCCGCCGACCGTTCGGCCTGCACCGGGTCTCCAGGGACATGGCTCGCCAGAGACGCGTCCCATCGGGGCTTCGCGCCGGACTGGCTGGCAAGCTGAACGTTCGGGTTCCAACCTCCAGAGAGACTGAGGAGGTCGGCGACGATCTTCTCGCCCCCGGCACCCCCACGACGGCGGATCACGGCCGTCTTGCCGTCGAAGGAAGAGACCTCGCAGCCGAGCCTGACGTTGATGCCGCGCGCCGCCAGTGCGTCGGCGAGCGAGCTCTGCGCCCGGACGTCGACGAGCGTAACCTTTCCGGTCTTCGCCTCGGCAAGGGCTAGGGCTGTTTCGTAGGCGCTGTCGTTGTTCGTGAAGACGACGGCATTCCTGCCGGGGGCTACGCCGAACCGGCGGAGATAGGTCAGCGCCGCCCCGGCCATCATCGCGCCGGGGCGGTCGTTCCCGGGAAGCGCGATCAGTCTCTCGCTCGCGCCGGTGGCCAGCACGACCTGCTTGGCCCGGAACGTCCGATAGCGCTGGCGCACCTCATGGGCGTCGGGCTGAAGCTTGTGATCCGCAACGCGCTCCACGGCTCCAAGCAGGTCGTGGTCGTAATAGCCGAACACGTTAGTCCGGGTCAGGATCTCGACGTTCGGTAGCTTTTCCAGGGACGACAGCATCTCCCTCCGCCAGGCTTCGTCTGCGGGGGAGAGGAGGAGGCCGCCGCCGAGAAGGAAGTCACGCTCGCAGAGGATGACGCGGGCTCCAGCTTCGCCGGCCGCGCGCGCCGCGGCGAGACCGGCCGCGCCCGAACCAACGACGAGCACGTCGCAATGCGCGTGCATCGCTTCGTAGTGATCGGGATCGGGCTGGGATGCGGCACGCCCGAGGCCTGCGGCGCGCCGGATCAGCGGCTCGTACAGCTTTTCCCAGAAGCTCTTCGGCCACATGAAGGTCTTGTAGTAGAACCCGGCCGAGAAGGTGGAACCGGCAAGCCCGTTGACCGCCATCAGGTCGAAGGCGAGCGAGGGCCAGCGGTTCTGGCTGGCGCTGACCAGACCGTCATGCAGCTCGATTTCGGTGGCCTTGCTGTTCGGCTCGCGCCGCGCGCCTTCCCGCAACTCGACGAGCGCGTTCGGCTCCTCAGGCCCTGCGGTCATGATGCCGCGAGGCCGATGATACTTGAAGGACCGTCCGACGAGCCTGACCCCGTTCGCGAGCAAAGCCGAGGCGAGGGTGTCGCCCGGGTGGCCGGTGAAACTGCGGCCATCGAAACTGAAGCGGATCGTCTTGGCACGATCGACGGATCCGCCGGAGGGCAGGCGCTTCGAAGTCATGGCGTCGCCTCCGGCAGCGCTTCGGCAGGTCCGGCCGAGGCCGCGACGACATGGGTCAGCGTGTTCCGCCGAACCTTTATCCACTGTCGGCAGCCCGCATAGTGGTGCCACCATTCATCGTGCCAGCCGCGCGGATTGGCCCGCGTGTAGACGTAGTCGTAGAAGGCCTGTTCGCCGGAATCCGGTGCCGGTCGCTTCACCGTCGCGTCCCCGCGATAGTGAAACTCGTCCTGGGGACGTTCGCCGCAATAGGGGCAGGGGATCAGATGCATTGCCGCCGCCCCTCACTGCGCCCAGGGGTTGGGGCCGGCACCCCGTTCGTCGATCATGCGGCCGTCGCGGAAGCGGTCGATCGTCAGGTCGGCGTTGAAGGCGTGGGGCTCGTCCCGAGCGATCGTATGGGCGAAGCACCAGCCGGACCCGGGAGTGGCCTTGAAACCGCCGTAGCACCAGCCGCCGTTGAAATAGAGGCCGTCGATCGGCGTCTTGCAGATGAAGGGAGAGGAATCCATCGTCATGTCCATGATGCCGGCCCATTGCCGCAGCACCCGCAGGCGGGACAGGGCAGGGATCATCGAGACAGCCGCGCCCAGCAGGTGTTCGACCACCGGCAGGTTTCCGCGCTGGGAGTAGGAGTTGTAACCGTCGAGGTCGCCGCCGAAGACGAGGCCGCCCTTGTCCGACTGGCTGATGTAGAAGTGTCCGGCGCCGAAGGTGACGACCCCGTCGATCATCGGCTTGATCGCCTCGGAGACGAAGGCCTGGAGCAGGTGGGATTCCACCGGCAGGCTCAGGCCAGCCATCGTCGCCAGGCGCGACGTATTTCCGGCAACGGCGACACCGACCTTCTTGGCGCCGATGAAGCCCCGAGTGGTCTCGACGCCGGTGACGCGCCCGCCTTCGCGGCGGATGCCCGTAACCTCGCACTGCTCGATGATATCGACGCCGCGTCGGTCGGCTGCCCGGGCGAACCCCCAGATCACCGCGTCGTGCCGTGCGGTGCCTCCGCGCCGCTGCATCAGGCCGCCAAAGATCGGGAACATCGGATTATCCATCTCGATGAACGGTGCGTATGCGCGCACCCCGTCTCGATCCAGCAGCTCCGCGTCGACGCCCTGAAGCCGCATCGAGTTTCCGCGCCTTGATGCGACGTCGCGCTGCGAGTCCGAATGGAACAGGTTGAGCACGCCGCGCTGGCTCATCATGACGTTGTAGTTGAGGTCCTGCTCGAGGCCCTCCCAGAGCTTCAGCGAGTGCTCGTAGAAGCGCGTATTACTCGGCAGTCCGTAATTCGAGCGCACGATCGTGGTGTTGCGTCCGCCATTGCCGAGGCCGATCGGCCCCTTCTCGACCACCGCGACATTGGTGATGCCGTGAACGCTGGCGAGGTAATGCGCCGTCGCCAGCCCGTGACCACCGCCGCCGACGATGATCACGTCATAGGAAGCCTTGGGCTCTGGCTTGCGCCAGGCGGGCCTCCAGCCTTGATTGCCGGAGAAGCTCTCCTTCAGCAGGCGCCAGGCCGAATAGCGGTCGGCGATCGGTTCAGGCCGCGCGGGCATCGTCATCTTCCGTTTGAGGGGGAAGCCAGCCGCGCTCTTCGCGCCAGTCCGGGCTCAGGTTGCCGAAGCGCGACAAGCGGAAGCTCGACAGGTCGGCGAAGTCGCACCGGCCGTCGATCACGAGCTGCGAGATCGCGCGGCCCGTTGCCGGTGACAGGCCGAAGCCCACGCTCGACATGGTCGCGACGATCACGTTCGCGGCGGTCGGGAGCCTATCGATCACGGGACGACCGTCCGGCGTGTTCTCGATAACTCCTGCCCAACTCCGGATCACACGGATATGGGCGGCCTTCGGGAAGAGTTCGGCGAGGCGCTTGGCGACATTGCGGGCGAGCGGGCTCGAGGGGCGTGCCGCGAACGCATCATCCTCCGGTCTCAGCCACTCATGCGGTCCGCCGCCATAGGCGAGATTCCCGCGTAAGGTCTGGCGACCATAGAGGTGGTTGCCGTCGACGCCGCCGATCGGCATCAGCGGCAGCGGTTCCGTGACGATCATTTCGGCCCGTGCCGCGGTGACCGGGACTTCGCTGTCTAGCAGGGCAGACAGCCGACCGGTCTGCGGCCCGGCGGCCAGGACCAGCGTGTCGCAGGAGAAGACGCCGGCGCTGGTTTCGACTGCGACGACCTTGCCGCCCCGGCGTTGAAAGCCGGTCACTGCGGTATGTTGCAGAATGCGTCCGCCCAGATCCTGCAAAGCCCAGGCATAGGCCTGCACGGTCCGTTGCGGGTTCGCATGGCCGCCGCGCTCGTAATAGACGCCGCCGACGACATTGTTTCCGGCGAGGGGAACGAGATCGCGGACCTGCTTCGGGTCGAGCCATTCGGCGGGGAAGCCCTGACCGCGCGTATTGTCGACGCCGATCTTGAACTCCTCGACCTGCTGGTCGCTCAAAGCGATGCGAATGCGCTTCGGCTGGAATTCGGTCGGATAGCCGAGCAGTTCATCCATCTGCGGCCAGAGCCGCTGCTCCTCGACGAAGAGGGGGCTTTGATGATGCGTTGCGCCGCCGCCGTTTCGTCCGGAAGCGCCCCAGCCGACGATGCCCTTCTCGATGACCATGACGTCGACGCCCGCCCGGGCAAGCCACCAGGCGCTACTCAAGCCGGTGACGCCGCCACCTACGACGATGACGCTGGCGCCCTTGGTCCCGACGGTCGCGTTCATGAGCGCTCCTCCGCGCTGGCGCCATCGGCAAGCGTCCAGAACGGGTCCCATTGGCCGGATATGCCGAACCAACCCTCCCAGTTGTCGCTGACAACGCCGGGTTCGAGATCCTCCGCGAAGGCGGAGAGCGGGAGCGGCCGGACCGGCGCGCGATAGCTCGGTAGCGGAAGCTTCGCGAGCGGCGTCCCCGTTGCCCGCGCCAGCACCGCGCTGACCTGTTCACGGCAACGTCGTCCCTGGCAGGGTCCCATGCCCGCACGGGTCAGCCGCTTGATCTGGTCCTGGTGAACGAGGCCGTCATTGGCGAGAGAGGCGAGGTCACGCGCCCGCATCGGTGCCTGATCTCGCGGGAGGTAACGCGGCGGTCGAACGCCGAGAAGATCGGGGATGCTGACCTCCTCGCACTGGCAGATGTGCGTCTCGTGATCGGCGACCGCCATCGCCGCCTGGATCCACGCCGTGCGGCTGGCTTCGACTTCCTCGGTTGCCGCGTCATCGGCGGGCAGGGCCTGCCAGGGAACGTGCGCGTCGCTCTCCAGATCCGCGCAGGCCGCAGCGGCTGCGCGACGACCTTCCTCCGCCGCGATCGCGGGGTCTGCCGTCTTGCCCCGGGTAATCCCGGCGCTGTCACCGGCTGCGAAAAGGCCGGGAATGGAGGTTCGGCCATCGGCGTCCGTCAGCGGCACGTGACCGCCCCGAGAGCCCACGAAAGCGATCTCGGCGCCGGCGACGTCGAACAACTCGATTACGGGCGCGATTCCAATGGCGAGCACCACCGTGTCGCAGGGAAGATGGCGAGCGTCCGCTCCACTCAGCTCCACGCCTTCGACGCCGTCCGCTCCACCGGTCGCGCGAGCGACCATCGCTCCCGTCAGGACCGCTACGCCCTGGGATGCGAGCTTCACGCAGCCTTCCGCGTCACGGGGAGCATCGGCGACCTCGACCATCGCGACGACGGTTCGCCCAGCCACAACGGCTGCCTGGGCAAAGCTCGTCGCCTCGGCGCCGGAGCCGAGGATGATGATCCGCTGGCTCTCCAGCGCGTCATAGCGTTGCAGCAACGTCTGTGCTGCGGTGACGCCCATGACGCCGGGCAATTCCCAACCCGGGAAAGCCAGCCCGATATCGCGACGCCCCGTGGCGAGGATCGCGGCATCGAAGGAAGCGTACCAACTGCTCTCGCCATCGCTGAGACCGACGATCGGCCGGGTCAGCCAACGGAGGCCGGGCTTGGGGGAGAACAGGCCCCAAGCGGAGACGCCAAGACGAACGTCAACTCCTGCTTCGAAGGCTTCCGCGATCCGGTCATCGGAAGCCGCGATCGCTTCCATCATGCGCGTCTTGTTGCGGGTCGCTCCGCTCATGCGTTGGCCGAAATGGAAAGGGACGTCGAGGCCCATCAGGGCGCTGTCGACGGGATGTTCATCGACCAAAACGACTTCAACGCCGCGCCGAGCAGCTTCAAGCGCCGCGGCCAGGCCAGCCGGACCCGCGCCGACGATGAGAAGGCGCAAATGTTCCCGTACAGGCAACGGCTTGCCAGCCGTCGACCGTTCATCTACCCGAGACATTGCAGAATTCCCCTCTGCAAATATTGTTATTCTTGGTTTTTATATTAGAGCAAAAGCGTTGCGTATTGAAAGTTGCCGTATTGGCGACTTTTAATACGTCATCAGACAGCAATTTTAATTCGCCAATTTTCTGGCTGGCGCTGCGCCCGGCGTTTTGAATTGGTCGACTAATATTGGATTGGTATCGGAGGCGCACTGTTCCAAATACGACAGAAATTATTCGAAAGATGACATTATGGCTTGAAGGATGCCGACACCGTCGCTGCCAGCCGCGGCGAGCCGAGCAGCCGAGCCCCTCACCTACGGCGAGCAGCAGTTGGCGAATTCGGAGAGGAAGCGTCGGCGCTCAATCGAGACAATCGCGCCGACGCAGAGGGGTCAGTCCACTTCGAGGGTGAGGTCGTCCACCTCGGGGAAATCGATGCTAGCGTAGTAGGCGTCGTCGGCGGGCCACTTGCAGTCGAAGTCTATCGACTTCGAGCCGTGGCGCACGACGAGGCCGTTAAAGCCGCCGCATACGGTGAGGAAGCAGTCGCATACCTCTTCCGGAAGTCCGTCACGATGCATGCCGAGTTTGAGCTCAACACTGTAGCAGGCGCAGGCCAGGGAATCGCACCAGATCGAAGCAACAGAGAGCCGAACCCAGTCCGGCATCGCATCGACCACGCGCTGCATCCTTTCGAACTCGTGAAGGACCGAGAAGCGGCTGCTGAGGAGAATTCCTCGATGGTCCAGATCGTCATATGGCGCCTTGGGTCCAGCCTCGGCACGGTCGATATCGTATTGGTGCTGCACGGCGGCCCAAAACTCGGGGTCCGCCTCGAAGTGGTTGAGCCTGGGCATCTTCTGGACATTCCAATCACGGGCCCGCTCCAATATCTCTGTACGTAGCGCGGGGTCCTCTGGAGCGAGTACTCTCGTGACGCCGTTCTCGACCTTCAGGATACCCGCATCGATCACTGCCATCAGGGCGGTATCGAAGCCGGGCTTGGAGGCGAGCTGCGGGAGGAGCTGCCGCGGTTCCCCGGGAGCGCACACGGTCAGGCTTTCGGGTTCCAGCCGTAAAGTGAAGTCGTCTCCTCCGCCCATGTTGAGAAGAATCCCCGACACGATGCCTTGCCGGAGCTTCTGTCCCTTACCGGTCCCCGGCTGCAACAGGGGCGAGCGGCTGCGGTGAATGACCTCTAGCCCGAAGCCGTAAGGCACCACGGCACGGATCCAATTCTCAGTGCCTGGTTCTTTGGGTTGCGAGATGGCCTCTCCATCGAGATGCCAAGCAACCGGAGCTCGACAGGGTTCCGGCAGAATTTCAAGCAAATCGCCCCAGTAGTCATAGGGGAGATGGGTGTCCGTTCGTGCAGAAACCCGCCCGGTCAGTTCATGCCAGTCCTTATAGCCACCCGCTTTGGCTACGGCCGCCTGGCATTTGGCGAGCGGAAAGTCCACTCCGGCCGCATCGAGAATATGGTGGAGTTGCTTGGCGCATTTCTTGGCGCCCGCGAGGCTCGAATACACGATCGCATCCTTTACCCCGGCCTACGAGACGCGCTGCTCGTCTCTGGCGGCCGGAAAAGGTTGCGGTCACGCTAGAGAGCTTGGTGTTCGTTGGATCAGCGATCCTTCGCCAAGGCAGCGGCCACGCCGACGATTCCGGCGTAGCCACAGATTAGCGGGAGATACTCGGTCGGCAACAGAAAATGCGCATCTGTCCACCAAGCTGACCTGGGGCCGTCCAAGGGGGGGGCCGGCGTATTACTCACCAGCCTTGGCCAGCTCGGCGTCGAGTTCCGGCAGGACAGCGAAGGGGGCACCGATGAGGCCGTAATCGGCGATCTGGAAGATCAGGGGGAAGCCTCTTACGTAGGGGAATTCCGAATGGAAGTCGGCAGCAAGGTGATCAATGACGCGGGCAACCACCCATGGGTGGCCTGGCCACCGCAGGGCCGCCAAGAGAATGACCGGAGTGATGACGCTCCACGCCCAACTGGATCGCGAGGGCGTCAGGTAATCGTTCCTAGCTGGAAGCCGTGCAGCTTTCGACGGAGGCATCACCTGACGCGGCCGACCTCGCCTCCACCTTCTGAAGTTCTCGGTAGCGCTCCAGCAGTGCCTGGAACTCGTCCCAAAGGCTCGTCTTGGTTTTCGCCTTCATCAGGATCAGCGTCGCAATCGTCATCGATATTCCAAGCTCGGCGAAGGTCATATGCAACTCGAAGCCTTCGAGCGGCGGATCGATGATCAAGATTGCCGAGTGGTCCTCCGGGTTCTCGACGTAGTGACGGTCCAACGAGGTGATACTGACATGCGCAGCGTCGCCGGAAATGTCCCGATAGGTGCGGTAGAGTCGTTCGAACTGGCTACCGTTCAGGAGTTTCGATGCCTGGATTGACTCGGCGCCTTGCAGCCCCTGCGCGTGGAAGTCCTTCAGCATCTGCCTGACTTCGGCCGACCCTTTGAGATCCTTCGCGTCGAGATGCAACTTCACGCGCTTTTGTCGGCTATGGTAGTCGTCGTCCTTCATCTTCGTGACGAAGGCAGCGTCGCGGTCGAGGGCAATAAGGTACATGACCGCCTCGATGACGCCCCGGGAGTGAACGCGGAAATCCAGTTGCCGATCGTTCTCAATGAGAAGCAGAGCTCCCTTGCAGAGCGTCAGCGCACGCGCGTAGAGCGCGGCCTTGATGGCGACCAGTTCCCTCTCTTCTTCGGATGCAACCTCGACAGGATCTTCCTGCGTAAAGCGAGTGGAGGCTGCTACATAGGCTCGCAGCCATTCGACCCAGAGATCTGAGCGTTCGGCTTCTTTATTCTCAGTCATCGTTCAAGAGCTTTCGGGGCGCGGAGCAGGGTAGAAGTTCGAGAGCCATTCTCGCTTGCATTGGGCAAACGCCAGGCGGCTTGGTAATGCGGGAGACCAGTCAATCGGGAAGAATGCATTGATCTGCTCTCCCGCTTGAACGGCAAGGCGCCCCATCTCGGAGATAATCGCTTCGAGAGCCGTCTCCTCCATGAATGGGCCAATGACGGCGTCGCTATCCTTTTGCGGCCGCATCATCCAGGCCGATTTCATGTTCGGATGGCCTGCGAGTTCGGAAAACAGCTCGTACATCTCGGCACGCCGCTTCGAGGTGAAGCCGTCGCGGGCGTCGAGCGCCTCGCGCACCCGGATCGGCGAGAACTGTTTCATGCGTGCCTTCTTATCCGCGAGGCGCCAGAGCGGGATGAGGGCGCGGTCCCCGCTAAAAAGGTCCAGAAGGAATACGGTTTCCAGCACGTCGCGAAGGATCAGGGCACTGTTTTGGTGGTAGCCGGAAAGGGCCAACTTCAGGCTCGCGCCGAACGCGTTGAAGGTTCGCATGCCGAGAACCTGCGCGACCTTCATGTCCTCATCGCAGGTGTCGAACTGCCGAAAGATGTCGCCGACGTCCATCGCGGCCTCAACGATCGCCAGGTGCAGTTGCAGTCGTTCGTCGCAGGCAATGATGCTCATTGCCTTCCCGCGGAGCTGCTCTTCGGCGTCATGAAGGCTCGCGAGATTCGACGGGATGACGTGGAAGTCCGTGGTCATTGTCGCAGCGGTCTCATTTGTGCGGAGCGCAGTACCTTGCTGGCCATAATCGGCGCCGCTTTTCCAGTGCCGTCGGGGAGCCACCCACAGAGTCACCGAGGTGGCCTGCCTCGTCCGGACCCTGAGTATCAAGCCAGGTCTTCGGCTACGACGAAGCCATTGCTTCCTGTTATCGGAGGCGACTACTGGCAGCCGGCGGCGAAGAAAACAGCTAGGGTCGCAGCATGAAGATCGCTTCCACCCAGATCGACCTGTTCGACGACGCGTCGGGTTAGGGATGGTGGTAATGGCGGGCGAGGACTGGAAGCGGGATGAAGTTGCTGCCGTCGTCGCGGATTACTTCGCGATGATGGCGGCCGATCTCGCCGGGCAGCGGGTCAACAAGGCCGAGCATAATCGCGTTCTGCAAGCTCGAACCGGTCGATCGAAAGGGTCGATCGAATTCAAGCACATGAATATCAGCGCGGTGCTGTTAAAGGCAGAATTCGCGGGGGTAGTCTCTGGCGCTTAATCCGGTTGGCTCCGAGTGCTAATCCAACTTCACTCCCAAGAAGGTACCGTGAGGCGCATTCTCGATCGTGAACGGCTGACCCAACTCCGCAACTTGATCCCGCACCGGAGCGTCGTGGTCGAACGACGACGAAGCAACTCGCCACGATCCAACACCTTGATCGAAGAACAAGGATCCTGCACCGGCCGTCGTGACGATCCGAAGTTCGCGCCGATGCTGGATCTTTTCCTCGTGACGCACACGGGCGAGGGGGGAGATGGTCGAGAGCAGGCTTTCGAGCACGAGATCGCGGATAGCGAAGTCCTTCCAATCGGCGGCGAGGCCTCCGCTGCGCCGGGACGGGTTCTGGCGCTGCGCGAGGGTCACGACCTCGACGCGGGTGGTCGCGTTAGCGAATGCCCGGACGACCTCCGTTACCAAGCGTACCGTCAGCGGACTTGAAACGTACTTGTCGGTGTACGCGAGCGAGACACACGCCGCGGACAGGACGCGATCGAGTTCCGGCGAGCCCGATTTCATCAGCGCCTTGAGGCGCTCGCCGAAGCCCTCCGCCTGTCCGTCGAGCTCGTCGGCCACGTCGAATATCATCTCGCGGGCGCCCTCCTGAAGGAGGGTCTCCGGCTGGATCGCGTCGTTGAAGTCGACAGAGGCGATCGTCCCTCTCACTACCGGCTGACCAGGCGCCGCGGCGAGCGCGTCGACCGCGCCACCTGGGTTCTGCGAGCTTCCACCGTACCAGGCAATCGCCTTGCCGTTTGCAAAGACCATCCCTGTCAGAGCCGCGCCGGCCGGTCTCGGAACCAGATCCGCGCCGACGCGCTGTGACCAGAACACGATGTTTCGTCGGGTCACCGGATCGGCTGCCCTCAAGGCCTGTTCGTCTACGACGAGGTGTACGGTGCGCCCGCGCCTGCTCCACCGTTCGAGGACGCGGCCGGCAGGCCATGTCGCGAAGTCCCAGTTGGTCGGATCCGCGTCCAGCCAGACCCAAAGTCGAGACCCAGGGTCGTTTTCCATCGCCTTCGAAAAGGCTTCCGTCAGCGGAGACGTCTCATAGACGGTAGTCGGGCCGAACACCGCATACCGCGCCGGTAAAGCCAGCCTTCGGACGACTTCGTCGAGCAGCTCGAACGCCGCCTTCCGGTCCGTGTCGTCCGCAGCATGCTGGCTGTCGGCCGCGAGTACGCATCGTGGGCATGCATGGACCGCGTCGGCATCTCCACACCGGCCTTCTGCTCGACAATCTAAGAGATCTCGGGCGGTTCTCAAAAGGCTGACGGGATCTCTTGCCAGCTCCGCCGAGAACCCCGCACCGCCGCTGGCTCGATCGAACACCACCGCACTCCAGTTCGGCGCGTCCGCGGGGTGCACGGCCTCTGGAGCCGCGAAGCCCATCTCGTCGGCATCGACACCAATTCGCCTTCCGATCGCCTCTCGCAGGGCGAGTGCGATGGTGAGCGCCGTAGCCTGGGTGGCGCACCCGAAAAGTTGCAGCTCGGCGACGTCGGTCCGGATTTCATGGCCGAGATCCATGCGCCTCACCGTCCCGAATGGATTGATCTCGGGCGCTCCGGTGCATGTGATGTCGTCGGCCGCACGCGGCCCGCCACGCAACGGCCGGTGCCGCAGAGTCCGGAGGTTCCGTCGCGGGACGTTTCTGGTTCGGACCTCCCGCAGTGCAGGCAAATCTCGAACCCCAGATGATTGGGGCCGGGATTGAACCAGAAGACCAATCCGTCGGGGCCGATGCGCAAGCGACCCACGTCCGGATCGGGAAGTGAGCGCCATTCGGTAGCTCTCGTGGACACCCAAGGGGCAATTGGAGGCGGAGCACCGACCTCGCTGGCGTCGTCATGCACCTCGTACTTGATGTCGACGGCGAATCCGGCCGGAGCCAGATAGCTTCGGACCTGGAATTCGGAGCCGCTACAGACCGGGCACGGGCCCTGCGTGGCCGCCTGGGGTGCAGACAGGAGCGCCCCGCAGGTCCTGCACGCTCGCGTGACCCTGAGGCTTTGGACCTCCCGGACGCCTGCCTGGTCGGCGGGTCGCTTCCAATTCAGTGTGACGCCGTCCGACCTGCGCACCACGCCGTCGATCACGATGCTGCGTCCGGGCGCATACTCGAAAATCGCGATGTCGCGTTGGCGGGATGGGAAGTTTCGCGACGTGAAGCGGTTGTCTTCCTCTGCCTCCCGACGCCGCTTCTCCTCGCCCGTTTCCGTAATGAACGCGACGACGTCGCTCGGAAAGCCGTGGGACGGCAGAAATCCCTTCCCGGAAAGCTCGCCCAACAGATAGGCGTCTCGGAGGCGCCGGCGCTGGAACTCTCGATTGCGCCCGGCCGCCACGTCGGTCGAGGCCTTATCGTCGCTGAGCGCATCCCACTCGGCCTCCAGCCCAAGCCGCACCCGCTCGATGGCGTCTCGCGCTCGCTCGAAGACCTCGACATCGACCTGAATCGGAGTTCCCTGGAGCAGATCCAGCAAGCGGTAGCGCAGGTCGGCATCGTCGGCTGCCTTGTCCAGCCACGTCAAGAAGCGTTGGTAGGGAGCTGGCCGGGCGGTCGGATCCGGATCGATGCCCAACGAGAAGAAGACGCCGTTGGTGAGCTTGTGGAGTTCGGAATTCTCGCCTTTGAGAAATGTCGAGAGGAGCAGGGCGTGGGCGTGACGCCTAGCGATCGTCGGGCTTTCCAAGCTAACCTTCGGGGCGGGAACCTCGCGCTTGAGGAAAGCATCGGGCGCGGCGAATGCCATACGATCCAACGGCCGGTCCTTGCAGAGGGTCAGACCCAGGGCGATGGGCTGACCGCCGCGGCCCGCTCGGCCGATGCGTTGGCGATAGTTCGCAATGGCAGGCGGGGCATTCGTATTGAGCACGGCTTCGATCGTGCCGATATCGACGCCCATCTCCATGGTCGTCGAGCATGCGAGCACGTTGATGCGGCCCTTCTTGAATTCGGTCTCGTATCCGCGCAGCACGAAGCTTGGTTGCTGGGCCGAGTGTTCGGCGGTTCTCAGCCACGGCGTGAAGCGTGCCGCGCGATCCTGTTGGTCGCCCCAGGCTCCGATGTCCCGAAGCCGCGAGACGCGTTCGTCTGACTTCAGCCATGCATCCACCGTCGCCTCGTCGACCCTGCGCCCCTCTGCATCGTGGCCGCGACGGAACGCCAAGACAGGGAGCTCGTAGGACGAGGTGCGCGGATGCGCTCCAAGCGGGGGATTGTAGGGGCTAAGTCCCCGGAAGGTCGTATCGACCAACCGTCGCGTGGTCGGGCAGAACCATGCCTTATCCACGGGGGCGAGCGCCAGCGAATCCAATTTCAGGCGATACCCGCCGTCAACCGCCCGCATGGAGGGAAACAGCACTCTCCAGACGTCCTCGCAAAGATCCGCAACCTCGCCTCGTGTCGTGGCGTCGTCGAGGTTCAACGACAGGGCTTGGGTCAGCATCCTGACGACGCGGCTGGGTCGCCTGGCATAGGGATTGGGCCAGACGCGAGTGCGGTCCGGCATGACGAGATTCGGTTCCCAGCGGACCGCCGCTATATGCGACTGGCGCCTGTCGATCCATCGGCGCCATTTGTAGAAATCGAAGTCCAGGATGACGTTGGTGCGCAGAAAGTGCGTCACGAACAATCGGACGAGGTCCTGCCAGTCCTCTACGGTAAGACCGAGCCTGACTGCCGACGCCGGAAGATGTGGCGTTTGTCCGTCGACGCCGGGCACGACCAATCGAGCCAAACCCAGCGTCTCGACGCTATTCGCGCGGACGGGGCGGCGCATGATCTCCCGGTAGAGCAGGAATTCCGAAAGTCGCTCCGGATCGTCGAACTCCGGGTCTCGGTCGCTCCAAAGCTGGCCTAGGAAGTCCTGCACGGTGGTCTCGGCGGCGAGAGTGCGAACGACCTCGCGCCATGGCTTTGCCGGTGCCGGGCCGGCGTCCTTTTCGCGGCGCTCGCGCATCATGGCCAAGACGTCGGCCATTTCCGGACCCATGCGCTCAAGTTTTGCGATCTGAGCGTCGGTCTTTTCCAACGCGGCGAAATCCGGGCTCGGGCGGTCCTGCAACAAGTGATAGAGGAAACTGCGGACGTACCCGCGCTCGGAAGCGACCTGAATGGTCGCTGCATGGCGTGCAGTGCCCTGGCGCGCATCCGTAAAGGTGATCAATTGTCGCCCCGAGAGCGGCAAGGGGACGGGGCCAGGTGGACTGGGCGTCATCCCGCCTACCAAGCCGGGGGTGATCTGAGACATAAGGTAGGGCGCGCCGGCCACGAGCGACCGGAGAGCCGGCCGGGTACCGGCGGACGGTGGCTGCACGACGCCGCAACATGGACACCCGTTCAGCCCGTTGCTGACCTCGAAGCGCAGACCCTCCGATCCGAGCCCGTCTTGGATGGCCCCCGTGCGCCGATCCAGGACCAGCACTCGGGAGGGACGGCCTCGCTCGGCGGCCAGATAGCGTCGCCGCAAATCAGGAGGGCTGACGGTCTCGGCAGGCTCGTCTTCGCTCTCTTCGCCGAACGTTTCGTCCCGATCGAGCGTCTGTTCGAACTCGTCGTTTCTGACTACGCCGGACCAGGGTCCAACGGCGCGACCATCCGGCGTCTCCTCGGCCTTGAGGGCGCCGTCCCCGCACTGGGGGCAATACGCCCACTCGAGCACCATGGCCGCGCAATGCGGGCAATGCTCCCGAGGATCGACAAAGACGGCGCCGAACCTCCAGTCGGCCGCGGCTCCTACGGCGGGCGGGCGTCCCGGGCATGTTGGGTCGATGCAAGCCCACATGCCGACGAGAGTTCGGTGGAAGAGGTGTATGCGGACGGGTAGGACCGAATTGGCATCCGCACGAACCGCGGCATCGTCTGCGTTGGGGTCGCGTGCGGTTGCGGCTTGGACCAGAACGTTGACGGGGTCTGCCTCCGGACCGGCTATGAGTTCCGCTTGCTCGCGCCAGCCGCGCCATGACAGGCTGTCGCCGCCCAACAGGCGCGTCCGCACGGCTCGCATCGGGGCAGACCGAGCAAAGCTCGCTCCAGCTTCGGAAGGCGCGGCCCCGACAAGGTAGCCCATGTCGACAGGGCGATGCGCGATATCAGACGGGGCAGGGGGGAGCGGCGCCCTCCGTCCACGCACGACATGCACGTTCTCTTCGGGGGCGCCAGACAGGTCGCGGAGAAACGTCTTGAGCTCGCTGACGTCGTCTCCGCCAATCGTCGCCGACGTAGCCACCCAGCGGACCTGATCGGGTCTGCGCCCGAAAGCCATCGCGACCCGACGGAGCAGAAGGGCGACCTCCGCGGCCTGCGCGCCGACGTAGCTATGGGCCTCGTCGAGGACAACGAAATCCAACGTGTCCTTAGATCGCGCGAGGATGGGAGCGTCCTGCTGACGGATCAGCATGTACTCCAGCATCGTCACGTTCGTGACGAGCACGGGCGGGGGCGAGGCGCGCAGCGTCGCCCTGTCGGCGACCTTCCAGGGCTCTGCCCGGCCGATCAAGCTTCGAGCGGAGGGCGGCGTATCGCCGTTGTAGAGGCAGTATCGAAACATGCCTCCGAACGGCTTGAACCACCTGGAGAGGCGTTCCTCCTGGCTGGAGATCAGCGCGTTCAATGGATAGAGCATCAGCGCCCGCACGCCTTCGAGACGTGTCGTGCCGCCGGAGGATGCCCTCACCAATCTGTCGAGGATGGGCGTCAGGAAGCATTCGGTTTTTCCGCTACCGGTGCCGCTCGTCACGATCACCGACCGAGGCTTCTCGTTGCAGAGCTCGCGCCAGGCATCGACCTGGTGGTCGTATGGGGCATAGGCGACCTGACGGAGTACTTCCGTGGTACGGTCGTGCAACAGGCCGTGAGGCAGGCCGGCCCATCCGCCATCCCTTTTGCACCACGGAAACGCCCCCTCCAGAAACGGCTCCGCCAGAACGGACCCTGGCTCGCCGGCCGCCCTTCCAAGCGTGGCCGTTAGCTGCGCCTTGAGGTCTACCGACTTGAGGCGCGCCATTCCGACGATCGCCTCCGCGGCATCGCGAGGGAGGATGCGCAGCAATCGCGCGAGTTCGATCATTTCACCCCCTCCAGGACAGGCGTCTGTGCCTCAACGAGCAGCGCCGCGCGAAACGCGTCCTCGAAATACTCCCGATCCCATGTCCAGGCCGCTCGGCAAGCGGCCGTGATCTTGAGATCGGGCACGAGGCGACCCGCGGCTGATCGTGCCGCGACGATGGGCGCGGCCAATACCTCCGCGAAGCGTTGGTCGTAACCGAACCTCCTACAGAGTCCGGCTTGAACGCCCGCAAGATCAGAAAGGCGGGGCAACGACACAATCTCGTCGTCCAGGCGACGCGTGACGAGGCTCTGCGCGATGGACGAGAGGTCGTCGCGTTGCGGGCGCCGGCTCAAGGAGTATGGGATGTCGGTGGTCGCCAAGTCGCGGAGCTCGTGCAGGCTCAGGCACGCATGGGTCGATAAAATGGGCAACGCGTCGACGATCTGACCAAGCCCGCGCGAGACGGCTGCCGCCGCGGTTCGCGAAGGATCATCGATCTCCGCGGCCGTGAACTGGTCGCGAAGAGCGGCATGGGCAGCGCCGAAGGCGGACTGCCACATCGATATTTCGGTCAGGCACCACATGAACGGCAGGCTGCCTTGAAGATCCAGGACGGCGTAGCGTTCCTCCGGTGTCCGGCAGATCGCCAACACTGCGGGGGCCAGGCGGAAGGATCTGGAAAGAATCCGCAGCGCATCGACGGCCACGTACGGCGACTCGATCGACTTCGCCGCCAAACAGAGGTCGATCAGCCAGCGCAGCTCCTCTCGATTTGCCGAGGCGGGCCCTGCGCTCAACTGCATGCCCCCCTGATCAACCGCCTTCGCTAGGGCGAGAACGGATGCGATTTGGTCGGACTGTACGGAAATGGTCGTGGAATCTGGCAAGACGGCAGGCCGCAGGATCGCTCCGTCCGGCGTAGTGCCCGTCAGCAGCCATGGTCCGGGCGCAAGATCGCGCCGAAGTGCGTCGGCGAGACTTCCAGGGTCGTTCTCGACCAGATTCGCGAGGCATCCTGCCGACGGTGCCTGAAGGCTCACCGCTCGACGACGCGGGGTATTCCTATTGGCCAGCACGGCGAAGACCGAATTTGGACGGGCAGCTTGGGGTGCTTGGCGCGTTTCCCATCTGCGCACTTCCGCGAACCAATCCCCGCGATTGGCCCAGGACAACCTTACGCTGGCATCGAGGCTGTCGAACGCGCCGAGGAGTTCCTCAAGAACCTGCTCGAAAGCGGCAAGCGGCATCGATCCGGACACTCTGCGAACGATCTGTATCGGCGTCGCGCTCGGAGCGCGCCCTTCGAACATGATTTCATTAGTTTCGTGCGACAACAGCCGGAAGCCTCTTAGGCGAGACAGCGTCAGGCAGGCGCGCGGCGGTGCTTCGGCGCCATCTTCCGCTAAGAGCATCGGCAGCGCTAAAGGGTCGTCCATCGACAGATCGAGCGATGCCTCCCATGTAAGCGTCATGCGCAACGGACGTCCGGGCGGAAGATGGTCCACCTGGACCGCGATGCCGCTCGCAGTGGCAATCGTGGCAAGAGGGGAGTGGTCCACAAACGCCTTGACGTTCGCGCCTGCCAATCCGTCGGCGTGAAATCGCCGCGCCGAGCGGTCGCGATGAAGGCGAAACTCGCCGGGCGCTACGGCTGCCCGGCTCATGACAGAAATCTTTCCTTCCTTCCTCACCGCCAGATAAACCGACCCGACGGGCGACCTGTGGGAGATGCTTTGCCAGGTGCCGCTGCCGACCGGCTTCCAGCACACGTCGGATGCGCGAACCGAGATCATTCTTCCGTCGCGGTCGATCCAGGCCGTAGGAGGGCCCCTGAAGATCGGCTCCTTGATGTTGGGGACCTGCGGGCCGATCAGCACCAAGCGATCCGCGCTTTCGACGCTGGCTTTCGTCCTCCAAACAAGCGCCACGCCATCGACCGACAGCCGCGCTACACCGCTGAACGCCATCAGGTGGCGTCCGTCTCGCGCCGGTTGGGCAAGATAGAAATGTTCACCTTCGACCGATACCTCGGCCGCTCCTCGATCACTCAATGCGAGGACCAGCCAGGGCCGCGTGGTCGAAACCGGGGACTCCCCCAGAACGTCCAAGCTCCTGGCTCGGAGAGGATCGTCCGTTTCCGCCAACATCAGCGAGATGACCGGGCCGACGAGCGGTTCGCCCCCTAGGGGCACGAACTCCGCTACCTGTCGAACGCCAGCCTCGACGGCCAGCCTGACTTCCTGGTGCAGATCCAATGGCGGCGCGTATCGGGCCACGAGCGGACGCAGGTGCCACCGCTCGCCACCGTTCTCGTCGGGCTCCCGCTCCAAGGCGGCGATAGGCGACGTCCATCGAGCCGCTTCTCCGCGAGGGTACACCCGCGCACGGGAATAATCCGCGAGCCCGGCCAGAAGGTGGGGCGGGGCTCGCGCTTCGTCAATTTCGCCGTCCAGGCGCAACTCGGCTCGACCGGTCCACACGTCGTCCGAAAGAACATATCCTCGGTGAACCCTCAGCGCTGTGTCCTGGCTCGGTCGCGCAACCACCAATTCCTCGACGAGGTGGCGGAAATGGTCGTCCCTTACGTCGAACGGCAGGGTGTCACGCCAAGACGGCTCATCGAGATCGAGAGCGGTAACCGCGTCGCCTGGAGTTCCCGAAACCTTTTTCCGAAGCCTTATGATGGCCTCGCAGAGCTTCACGACCGAGGGGAACAAGACCCGGGCGAGGGTTTCCGGCGCCCGCCAGGCTTCCGCGGACACCGCGTCATAGGTGTTCAGGCCGCGCTCTGCCGTGAGTATCGCCCGTCGGAGCCAGGTTCCCAGGCGTCCTTTGGCGACGTCCGCTGCCGGAAAGCCGCTTTCCTGGACAATGGTCGCGAGCAGAGAACGGCGAGGCGGGATCGGACGCCGCCACGAACGCAAGCCCGCCTCGACCCAGTCCCTGACCTCCGTATATCGCACGTCGGCCCAAGCTGCCGTGGGGTGATAGCTGACCCCTATCCTTCCAAGCGGCGTTACCCAGTCCCAGCCGCCGCCGTCCCGCTCGCGCCTAAACCACTCCGCCAAATACATTACCAGCAGCGCGCCGCCCGCTGGGTCGCGAAGCGCCTTCGCCCCGTGAGCACGAAGCAGCTCCCGCACTCCTTCGAATTCACTTGCTTCAAATCGATATGCGTATAGAGGCGAGCCGTCCGGCGTGGACATGTGCCGCGACAGCAATAGTGCCTGTCGTGCCCCATTTAGGGTCAATAGAGGCTGGATCATATGATTCCCCCTCCAAATTAAGGCACATGCGCGATCACATTGTGAAGGTCGAAACCTCGCATAGAGACCGCGCGTCTGGAGAGAGATCAGATAGATGCGAGCCAGGTCGTCGGCGTGAGGCGAACCTGCTGGTCGAGCGGAGGTACCACGGTGAAGATCTTGGGAGCGGGGCCGAACTCGAAGACGCGGTAGAGACGCCATGCGTCGCCGAGCTCACGCGACGTCGTCTCTTCGTTTCGCGTGACGTAGAAGGGGGTCCGTGCAGACCCACGCGTGGTCTTCACTTCGATCAGTCGCTCTCGGCCCGTTTCTAGATCGAACGAGCGAATGTCGAAGCCGGCACCGTCTCCGTCGTCGCGGGACACCCAGCGGACCTTTCGCATCAGATCCGGACGACCGCCCATCAAGAGCGCGCGTTCCTCAACCCCAACGACGAATTCCTCGCCGGCCTTCCCAAGTTCCCTGTTTCGCCGATCACGCTCCGCGGGGTCGAATTTTTGCACCAGCCTTCCGAGAGCCGGCTGCTCGAGTGCCGGCGATCGGGTTGGCGGCTCGACGAATATCCGTCGTTCGGCGTTCGACAGCACGGGGAGAGGCAGGGGAGCCTCGTCGAGCCAGTCAAGGCGTTTGATCTGTCGATCCGCTTCGGCGATCAAGGCGTCCTGAAAGTTGGAGCGCGGCTTGTAGCCCCGTAGCCATGGAAGGCCGAGTTCCGCGAGAACTGCGCTGATGTTCTGATGCTTGAATTCGATGGAGCCGGGCGATCGCCCCGTGATCGCTTGCAGGGCTCGATTGTGCTCGCGCTTGTTGTAGGCCGTCCCGGCAACTTCCTTCGCGAACATCGCGAGATAGTCGGAGACCACAGCCGATATTTCGGCGGTGGTCCACTCGGAGCCGGCAAGGGTAGGTGACATCGAGTCGGTCATCGCGGCGACTTTGAAGGGTGGAGCCTCGAAGCGCCAGCTCGATAACTTGGCGGAGCCGCCTCGCGGCGACACGGTCCGAGCAGCGTCGTCGAGACGGCGTCGGCTATTGCTCTGGAGTGCGTAGCGAAGAAAATGCGAATCTGGATTCGGTCGGGATTTGCAGATCGTTGGAGTATCGATGCGCACCGTCGGGTTGTTCGCAGGGATCGGGGGATTGGAGGCGGGGTTTGCTGCGGCCGGCCACGAGACCCAGCTCCTGTGCGAGATTTGGGAACCCGCCAGGGCCGTGCTCACGGATCGTTTTCCGGGGGTCGACGTATGGCGCGACGTCGTCGATCTCCCCGACCTTCCGAGCGGAACGGAGGCCCTCGTCGCCGGCTTCCCTTGTCAGGACCTCAGCCAGGCCGGACTGACGGCGGGCGTCGTCGGGCGGCGTTCGGGGTTGGTAGAGAACGTCTTCCGGCTCATCGATCGCAGCCGGACGCCTTGGGTCGTGCTCGAGAACGTGAGCTTCATGCTCCAACTCGACAAGGGAAGGGCGATGCGAACCCTCGTCGAGGCCTTCGAGGAACGCGGCTATCGCTGGGCTTATCGCATCGTGAACTCGCTCGCTTTCCTGCCGCAGCGCCGTGAGCGCGTCCTGATGGTTGCGACGCTGACCGACGTCGATCCAGCTTCCGTCCTTTGCGTAGACGACGTCGCCCAACCCGATGCGACGACCTCGCTGGAGACACATGCACACGGATTTTACTGGACCGAGGGCATCCGTGGGCTCGGATGGGCGAGGGATGCCGTGCCGACGCTGAAGAACGGATCGACTGTCGGCATCGCGTCGCCGCCGGCCATCATGCTGCCGGACGGCCGGGTCGTGACGCCGGACATCCGGGACGCGGAGAGACTCCAGGGGATGGAGGGCGATTGGACGAAGGCTGCGGAGCGCGTCGGGCGCGCCTCGGTCAGATGGGCGCTGGTCGGCAACGCCGTGACGCGACCCGTCGCTGCCTGGTTGGGCGAGCGCCTGGCCTCCGCCGGCTCCTACGACGCGACGAGGGATCGGCCATTCTCGAAGGATGGTCGGTGGCCGAAAGCCGCGCGTTTCGATGGTGAGCGACGGTCCAAGGTCGAGATCGGTCCCTTTCCGGTGTGGCGCGATCGCCCCCCTCTCGCGGAATTCCTTCATTACGAAGGCAAACCGCTCTCAGTACGCGCCACGAGCGGGTTCCTTTCCAGGACCGAGCGAGGGACGCTCAGATTCGTTCCCGGGTTCCGCGAGCGGCTTCGGGAACACCTAGCCAGAATGGAAAGGCCGTTCGCCATCGCGGCCGAATGAAGATCGAGAAGCCTTCCGATCCCCTACGCACCGAGTGGATACGGCGCGTTCGCCGAGTGCGGACGCCGCCGGAGGAGGCCGTGGCGGCACTGCGAAGTTTGGTCGGGTGATATTCTGAAATTCCCACTGCGCAGACGTCATCAATCAGACATAAGAGACGTTACGAGATCATATCCTGAACGTGAGTCGGAGCAGATTGGTTTGGGACATGGCTAAGCCCCTAACGTTTGTCGACCTATTTTCCGGCGCTGGCGGTATGTCGGTCGGGTTCGCTCGTCGTGAGGGCTTCCGCTTAGTTGGCGCCGTGGACATCGAACAAGGCAAGCCGTCGGGTGGGCCGGGCGTCACAGACTGCAATTCGACCTATACGGCCAACCTCGGCGTCGTCCCAGTGGCCGAGAATATGTTCGACCTGACGCCGGAGGCATTCCGCGCCGAAGTGAAGCGCAGATCGGGCGTCGACTTGAAGCCTGGTTCGCTCGGCGTCCTATCTGCGTGCCCTCCTTGCACGGACTTCTCCCGGGCGAAGCCGACGAACCACGTCATCGACGGCGACCGAAACGATCTGGCACGTCGGGTAGGGGACTTCGTCGAGTATTTCCGTCCACGCCATATCGTCATTGAGAACGCGCGCGAGTTCCTCCGTGGCCGATTCTCGCATCACGCGCTTGCGTTGGTCGAGCGGCTGAAGGCGGCCGAATATTCCGTGGCGACTGATATCCGTTACCTGTCGGACTTCGGCCTCCCGCAAGTTCGCGAGCGCGCCCTGATCACTGCGTCCAGGATTGGCGAGGCCCGAACGCTGGAGGAGCTGTGGGAGGGCTACCATGTCGAGGCTGGGATCATGACGGTTCGGACAGCGCTGTCGCGTCTCGCGGCGTGGAAAGTTCGGAATCCGATCTCCGACGCCGCGGACGTAGCCCCCGGCTTTCGCGATGACGTGCGGACCCGTCTCGAAGCGGTGCCGCGCGACGGTGGATCGTGGTTCGACCTTCCTCGTCAGAAAGGCGGGCTTGAGATGTTGACGCCTTCAATGCGCGTGCGGTGGGACACTAAGGACCTCGGCTCTCACCCCGATGTGTACGGTCGTATGTGGTGGGATCGTCCCGCTCCGACCGTGAAGCGCGAGTGCGCGCACGTCGGCAATGGCCGGTACACCCACCCCGAGGAAACGCGGCTGCTCACCGTTCGGGAGATGGCGTCCATTCAAGGCTTTCCCTTCGACTACAAATTCAAAGGCGCGCTAGCCTCTCGATACCGTCAAATTGGAGATGCCGTTCCGCCGGTGGTGAGCTACCAGGTATCGGCTTTGGTCCGCTGGATGGAGACGGGCGTTCGTCCAACGGTTGATGAGTTCGTGCTCCCAGAACTCGGTCCTGATGGTCACCGACGTTACGACTACGCCGGTTCGCGAGCAGCGCCGCCGCGCGCTCGTCCCGGACCAACCCATGGTCGCAGCAGAGTAGTTAGAGGCCACACCAGGTTCTCACCCGGGACTTGAATTGCGCCCAATGTTCAGGATGGCTAATCCTCCCGCCGTCCCAGCCCCAGGCAAAATGTAGGTTGAAGACATCGCTGAAGCGCTCGACGTCACGGTTCTCCAAAGTTCGCCCTGACTGCTTGCCGGAGCCGCCTCGCAGTATCTCTCGCGTCAGAACTGACATCATAAGAAAACGGTCGGTGCGAACTTCGTTCCTGGTTTCCCTAGAACCGAGCGCCAACCGTTCGTGAAGGTTTGCCGGGTCCGTTGCTGTCTTCACCTCTCCCACAACGAACTCGTGGATCTGCTGGCGACGAAGCGCGGGCTGACGGCGGACTGCTTCGTACGCGGCGTGGGCGTCGGCGGCGGTCTTGTATTGCTTGCCGTCGATAGACGTGAAAATCGCCACATCCGGATCGCTCGGGAATGCGACGGCCCGCCCGTTTTTTAGCAGAGCTGCTCTAGGCACCTTTCCACCAGAGTCGATCCACCCAAGAATCCGTTCTGGTGATCGTGTGTCCGCGTCGACGTGTGTGCCATCCATATCGACGATGGCGTCGGGTGCGATCTCTCCAAGGGCGTCGAGAAACGCGCAAACGGCTCCCACGTGGCCAACTGCACCGGAAACGTTCTGGGTGTTGCCGTGGATCGTGAGGCTCTTCTGGTAGTCGATGAATCGGGTCGGCTCGAAGCCCTGCTCGCGAACCCATTCGAGCCACTGATTCAGGCTCCGAACCTCCTTCGCGACGGCGTTGGCGTTGATCGGCAGTCGGCGCGAGTTCGCCGACGAAAGCAAGGGAAAGACGGCCCTTCGCTGCTTGTCGGACACCCCGGTCATAGAGATGTAGCGGTCGACGACCTTCTGGTCCTTGTCCAACGCGATGTCGAGATGAAGCCAACGCTTCCAGGGTTCGGCTTTCAGAGACTCAGGGAGACCACTAGCCTGCACTTTGATCTCGTCGGTCCAGTCTACCGTTGGCAAGGCTGGCCACGTGTCGACGGCAGGAGCGCCGGAGAGATTGACTATGCGTCTAATGCGCACCCGGGCGAATGCGGCGATGAAGGCATTGATCTCGTCTTGCGATTGGACACATCGTTCGAGCTGCCTTGCGAACTCCTCGAACGTAGCCATGCGTCTTCCGAATCTCCGATTGGGCCCCAGGTAACCTCATGATGGCCGTCCCGCCAAGACTTTCACCGTCCGAGGCTAAGTCTCGGAATATGGCCGCGGTCCGTTCGAGGGATACCAAGCCCGAGATGGTCGTGCGGCGGCTCCTCCACAGGCTAGGCTATCGGTACCGCCTTCATCGCCGCGACTTGCCGGGGAGGCCTGATTTGGTGTTCCCAGGCCGACGCGCGGTCGTGTTTGTCAACGGTTGCTTCTGGCACTCCCATGACTGCGCGAAAGGGCGGAGACGGCCAGTTGCGAATGCCGTCTGGTGGGAGAAGAAGTTGGCCGATAACCGGGCGCGAGACGAGGCTGCCGTACGCTCCCTCGAGGCGGACGGATGGCGAGTGCTCACGGTGTGGGAGTGCGCGACGCGCGATCTGGAGCGACTCTCAGACGAGTTGCGGACTTTCCTGGGACGATAAGATAACGGTGCGGAGGACCTTTCCCCGATTGATGCGAGCGCTTCGGTCGTTTGTCGCCTGAACGGTCGTCTTGAAGTACGTTTGCAGATCGTCGTCACCCGACGAGGCGGCCATCTCGGCGTCTACGCGGTTATAGAAGTGCTCGACCGCAGCACCGACCGTCTGTGCATCGAGCTGACGAGCTTCCTTGTTCAGTAAGCGGTCCAACTCGACTATAAGTACGAGTAGGTCAGTTTTTTTCCAGGCTCGCGATCTGTCCGGGAATCGGCAGTCGTCGATGAATGCCGTGACGTTCTCCACCCGTTCCCTAATCTCGTTGTCGTCGGGGAACTCGTCGTTGTAACGGGAGAGATAGTCCTCGATGGCATCATCGCGATGAAAGTAGGTAGATAGCATGCTGATGACGATCGTTAGGCTGTAAACTACGTCCCGCATGCGCCTGACCTCGCGCGCGCTGAAAGTGTCGTGGTTCGCGAAGAATGGACGCTGCGCAACCCACTCAGCACACTTCTTCAGCGGGCCGTTGTAGCGAGCATTGTTCACTTCCATTGCGTTCAGCGAATAGGCGGTGGAGTTGATGCGCTTGAAAACCTCTCGGATCTTGTCGGGGCCGATGATACCTAAGTGTCTCACTGCCACCTCGTAGTTTAGGAATGCGGACTTCTCCTCGTTGGTCATGGCTTCGTAGGGTTTGATGTCGGCAGAAAGTTTCAGACCCGGGAACGCGGTGAAATACTGGTGGAGTGTCGTGATACGCTGCTGCCCGTCGACCAGCATCTCCGTGCCTTCGGCAGTTTCAAGGTCCACCTCGCCGGTTGCCAGGTAGATCTCAGGGAACGGATAACCGCTCAGGACCGTGTCCAGAAACCGCAACTTGTCGGCGTTTGACCAGACGAGGTTGCGTTGGAACTCGGGACGCGGCGTGATCTCGCCGCTCTGGATGCCGCTCAGCAGTTGTCGGACACGGCGGTTTTCGGCAGATGTCTTCATCGAATATGTCTCGCCTTGCACCCGTCGATCGCGATGCGCTGATACATTTCCAGGAAGTGACGCTCTCGGTACACCCCGGCATTGATCCTGGAATCTCCCGCGACACGGTCGCTCACAAGCTGACGAAAGAAGTCGAACCACTCGTTCGCGTAAGTGAGCGCGCCACCCGAGGGCAGCTTATCGGGGCGCATCCAGCCACGAAAATGGTAAGATCGAAAATCCTTCCCGCGTTCGGCCCAGTAGCCGGTGTTCTCGCGATATCCTGAGCCGTGCCAAAATCGCAGGCACTCCTTCCAAGCCCGGTCGAAGATTGCGTCGGATACGATGGCCACATCGACGTCCGATTCCGGCCTGAACGCGGAGTATACCGGGCGGCCTTTCTTAGGTGTCAGCGTGAAGCCGATTTTCGCCGATCCCACGATGTAAACATTTGCAATCGGGATCTCGAATCTGTCGCCGACGCGCTGCCTCAGGGAGCGCTCATCCAAATTGGTGAAGCCCATGCAGGCATCAGGCGCCACATAGCGTTCGAAGATCTCTTCCGACGTCAGTGTCAAGACGTCAGCTTTGAAGGCTCTAAGGTGTCGCGGATCAAGAGGCATGTCTGGTCGGCGAGTATCTTCAAGCAATGGTGGTCGGGGCTGGAATTCCCCAACGCTGCGCGAGCATTTGCGTGTGCCGTCGGTGGCGCTCCGAATAGGTGCCCGGATTCCAGACCGTTAGATGAGCTAGTTCCTGTGCGCTCGCATATGTCGCTCGCTTTTTCGCCTTTCCGGGACCGAGGCCGAAATAGATGTCGAGTTTCTTCTGAAATTCGAGGTTGGACGCCCCGGAGTTCTTTCTCGCTGTTAGCAGAACGAGATTCCCGAGCGTGTGCGTAATCACTTCGCGCTGCTCGTCGGCGAACTCACTCCAGGCTCCCGCCTGGGGAACTTGAGGCAAGATGTGCTCTACCGTCTTTTGGCCGTCCCAGACGACCGGCTGTTCGGCCATCAGTCGGTCGAGGCGCTCCAGGATCGCGCGGACAACACTCGTTGGAAAGCGATTGTAGAGGGGGCCATTCAACGACGACCAGGCATCGGCGATCTCCTCAAGCGTCGGTGTCAGAGCCTTGTCGACTTCGGCGGAATCGATCTTCAGGGCGCGCAGGATGCTTACGTACCGATTTAGGCGCTGCGTGTCATATCGTCGGCCGAGCTGCATAATCCATGCAAGACCTTCCAATCGCTCCAATACGGAGACCAGGGCGGGGGTATGGCCGAGTGCCAACGAGGCGGCGATTGCAACGGCTGTCCAGTCCCGGTTCGGCACAAGTAATAGCCCGGCTAGAGCCTCGCCGGCGGCAGGCCGTAGTTCCACGGGAAAATCGCCGGGATCGCCGTCTAGGATCTTCACGTACTCTCGATGAGCGGGGGCGAGTTCCCTATCAAAAAAATCTCGCACGACATTCGGGCTCACGCCCTGAAAATGCTCGTTGTACGCATCACTTAAAGTGCGCCGGCTACGCATTTCTTCCCGGATGAAGCGGAGATTTTCGAGCAATCCCTCGAATTCGTCACGTCCAAGGTCGTTCTCGAACTCGCGCCATTTATCGGCCTGATGAGCCATCTCGCTCGCGTCGGTGAACTTGTCGAGAAGGTCCGCCTTGATCACGTCCGCGTTCGAGAGGTCCATTCCCCGGTCGTTCAACACCCTGAAAATCCGAAGGGCGGCGGCTCTCGATTCAGTGGAGACTACTACGAGCACACATTTCGTGAGCAGGAACGAGACCAGCCTTTGGCGTTCAACATCAGGCAAGTCGAGCGCTAGTACCCGCAGCGTCTGCGCATTTTCCCACATGAGGTCTTGCGCCTCGTTTTTGGGCTCCTGAGGCGGAGTTGCCTTGGAGGTCGCGCCGGGAATCTGGATGGCGTCCTTGAAGAAGCCGCGGTCGCGATCATGCGCCTTGACCCTTACGGCTTCGACCTGGGCCTTGAATGGGTTCGGTTCGATGTAGACCACAGAGCCTAGGGCCTCCTTTTCTCGTTCGTCGATTGCCACGTCGCGCAGCACCGCGGCCAGAATGGTAAGAGTCGTCAAACGCTGCTGGCCATCGACAACTTGGCCGGTGATCTGCCCCTTAGGCCGAATTAGAACGATGCTGCCGAGAAAATACGGTTCATCTCGCGACGCGTTGACCGCCTCGAGCAAGTCAATCAGGAGCTGCTTGGCTTCGTTCGGCGTCCATGCATAGGGACGCTGGTAGGGAGGAATTTCGTGCAAGAATCGGTCGCCTAGGACCTCGGAGACGGTATGCTGATATGCTTCGATCATGATCGTTCCCCCAGGGGGCTTAAATCGCGCGAAGCGTTGCGTATCGCAACTGTAAGTTAGTCTACGCTAGACGGCCCCAGATGGGGCCGTCTGCTTCCAAACGCAGGCGCAGCCGCTTACGCGTCCGACCAGACACGGTTCAGGATTTTTGCTGCGATGGCGGATTTGTCCTGAGGGAGGAAGCGACCGTAGTGATTTGCAATCATCGCCGGTGTGTCCTGGATCGCGTAGCTCGCCTGCTCGTACGAACCGGTCTGTTTCAGGATGTGAGTCGCGAGGACGTCCCGAACGTTATGGGGCCCGTGTGGAAGCAGGCCCTCGATCGCGCCTCGCCCAGTATAGGGATTGTAGATGCCGTAACGCTGGATCGTCAGGCGCCATGCCTCGTAGAACGTGGTCTGATTGTAGGCGGCGCCGCCGCTCGTGATCTTGACGGTCTTCACGAAGAACGTCCCGGGATCTTCGGCAGGGCCGATCAACCGTTCCCGATGACGTCCGATCCAGGCGTCGATCATTCCGTACAAGCCGCCGAGGTCGGGCAGCACAAGTCGAAACGGCTTGGAACCGAAGAACGACGAGCTTGCGTTCTTGAATGCGACGGCAGGGACCAGGACTTCCCAACCCTCGTCCTTCGCGGACCATCGCAACTCGCCGCGCTTGAGCTCCTCCAATCTGCGTTCGGAAAGCGGCATCCGCCCGCGCGGGCAGACCATCAACTCACGCAAGTTGCGTTGCCTGAGCCCGAGATGCAGGCCGAGCCGTAGTAGAAGGAACGAACGCACTGCTTCGGCCGCAGCGCGCGGGTACAGGTTCTCGTTCGGCATCAGCCGCAAGATCTCTTCCGTGATCTTGCGATACTCGGAAACCGGGCTCTGCGCCTCCAAGATCGCAAGGATCGGCTCGAACGGGTCGCGGTGGACGCGAACTACCCGGGAGATCTCCTTGATTCTGTTCCTGGCATGCTTGTGCATATTTTCGCATGCCGCGGCCCAGTCCGCTTGAGCGGCGGCGATCTCGCCGCCGGAAATCAGGCCGGGAACTGGCACGAGGTGATCACTGATACTGGGAGTTTGGCGAAGCCAGCCTGTCTCGGACTTCACCACGGACAGGAGGATTGTGAGCATATCGACTTCCCACATTGTGAAGAAGCCGCGCCTGCGTTCGCGCCAGCCGAGATACCAATCCCATACAGACGGAAATATCAGCATCGCGAGCGTCATTGCTTCGAGCGGAACACCCCGACCGGCGATGTCACCGTGAGGATCGGAGCCGAGGGCACCGAACATGAGCGCGAAGTGCTCGACCTTCTGGGAGGCGGTCTCGGCGTTCCACACGCCATTTCGTCGTAGTCCAACCGCCGTCAGGGTGGAGGTCTTGAACCGAACGAGTTCACTCATTTCGTGAAACAATTGCGGCGGGGCGTCGATAAGGGCGCTGTTGCGTGTCGTGTCGGTCCTGGCGTGCCTGCCCGCCGTTGGCTCCAGGGCAAGTCCCTTGAAGCGCAAGGCGTACCTCTGCCTCGCTGCCGCCGACTGATAACGGCGGTACTCCGTGCTGCCACTGATGATGACCTGGCGAACCCAGTCGAGGATTTCCTCCTGCTCGGCAGCGGGACGTCGTGCGAAATCGGCAGGCAGGTACCAGGCGAGCCGGCGTCGCTCTGTGTGCGGGATATAAACTACGTTGGAAGCGGCCGTCTTCTCTTCCCGCGGAGGAAGCTTGGCGGTGAAGTAGCCCGCCGGCAGCGCGTAGCGACGCTCGATGGCTGCCAATGTCGCACGACTGGCGACCGTCGAAGGCTTTGAGACCCCTCGATACCAATAAGCTAGGGTGTTGAGGGACGGTGCGTCATTGGAGGCGGCCAGCGCAGAATGCAGGCGACGAAGGCTGTCCCTGTGCCGTGCCATATGCAGGCGGAGCGCCGCGGCGAACGATTCAGGCTCGGCCCAAACCGTCCAAAGGGGCGAGGGCGCCTTCGAGACAGAGCGTAGATCTTTGCCAGATCGCTCCATCCCGCCCGGAGCGGACCTGTGCCAATCTTGACTGCTGCGCCTTGGCGAGGAGGCCGGATTCCGAGGGATAGGAGCGTCAACCGCTGCCCGACTAATTGCGTCGCAAATCGGCTGGAAGTCGGGCCGAATTCGCTTCAGCGTCTCCGGCTCGATCCCAGTATCGCCGGACATCACGGCTACGTCGATGACACTGCCTCTATAGGTCGGGAATGTCTGCTCATGGAGCAGGCCGACCAAATGGCATCGAAGCGCTTCGTACGTCGCCGTATCCACCTTTCCGTGGAGACGGCTCTGGAGGGAAGTTTCGAGCATTCGGGGAGTTAGACTTCTTCTGGAGGTCCGCATCGCTTCATCCGTTGGCTTGCTGGGTGTCGCGGCTTGGACGGACTGGGACGATCGCCCCCCAGATTGTTGCCTGGGCCCGGAATACGGCGGGCCTTTCGGTCTTCGTTCGGTGTCCCTCCAGCCGGACGGCTTGGCGGCAAAGTCTGTGCCGCGCGCTGCGCGTTATGGCCGCCCAACGGATGGTTTCGCCAAGAACGGCGCTTTCGACCTCCACGTCCTCATTTCGTCGCGCAAGGCGCAAGGAGGGCGGCTCAGCTCACGGCGAGGGGAGATGCACTGGTACTTAAGCCCTCGAACGAGCGCCAGAATTGCCGACAGAGCGGCCATGTGATCGCCCCCGGGGAGCCGACGGGTTCGTTGCACAAAAAAAGCCTGCCGCGAGGTGCGGCAGGCTGTTGTGTCAATTGCGGTGCGCTGATGCGTCAGTAAGGCAAACTATGGTTCCACTCACAGTGAGGCGAACTTCCGCTCTCATCGAGGCGCACTTTGGGTGGATTCAGACCAAACCTCCGGAGCGCCTACATCTTCAATAAGGCACCCCGGAATAATCAACTACAGCCGGTCGTCGACCCGCAGGTGTTGCACTTCAGGCAGGTGCCGTTGCGGACCAGCGTGAAGTTGCCGCACTCGCCGCACGAGTCACCGACATAGCCCTTCATGATCGCCTCCGCCCGGCGCTCGGACTGGGTCGGCTGGGCGGTCGGGGCCGCGAAGCCGAGCTTGGCCATGTCCGCCTCGCCATAGGCCTCGGGCTCCTCCTTCAGCGCGGTGGCGCCGGCGGTGGCGAGGCCGATGGCGGAGGTGGTGGAGCGGGCGACCGCGTCGTTCGCCGCATGGCTTCCCTGGCCGCCGCCCTGGATGGCGAGCAGGTTGATCGGCTTGCCGCGGCGGAAGCCGGTGGAGGCGAGGGGAGTCGTCACGACCGGGGTCGCGTCCGGCGCCTTGTCCTGCCCGACGCCGCTGCCCATCACGTCATGGCCGATCTCGCTGGGGTCGACATGGGCGAGGTCGTGGCGGCCGAGATAGGAGATCGCCAGCTCGCGGAAGACGTAGTCGAGGATCGAGGTCGCGTTCTTGATCGACTGGTTGCCGGCGACGAAGCCCGAGGGCTCGAAGCGGGTGAAGGTGAAGGCCTCCACATACTCCTCCAGCGGCACGCCGTATTGCAGGCCGAGCGAGACCGCGATGGCGAAGTTGTTCATCATCGCCCGGAAGGCCGCGCCCTCCTTGTGCATGTCGATGAAGATCTCGCCGAGGCGCCCGTCCGAATACTCGCCGGTATGGACATAGACCTTGTGGCCGCCGACCGTGGCCTTCTGGATGTAGCCCGTGCGGCGATCCGGCATCTTCTCGCGCTCGCGCTTGCGCTCGATGCGCTCGACGATGCGCTCGACGATCTTCTCCGAGATCTGGGTGGCGCGGGCCGCCATCGGCGCCGCGACCAAGGTCTCGACGGCGTCGTCGGCGTCCTCGTCCTCGTCCGAGATCAGCGCGGAGTTCAGCGGCTGCGAGAGCTTGGAGCCGTCGCGGTAGAGGGCGTTCGCCTTCAGCGCCAGCTTCCAGGAGAGCATATAGGCGCTCTTGCAGTCCTCGACCGTGGCGTCGTTCGGCATGTTGATGGTCTTGGAGATGGCGCCCGAGATGAAGGGCTGCGCCGCCGCCATCATGCGGATATGGCTCTCGACCGAGAGATAGCGCTTGCCGATGCGGCCGCAGGGGTTGGCGCAATCGAAGACGTTGTAGTGCTCGGTCTTCAGGTGCGGAGCGCCTTCCAGGGTCATCGCGCCGCAGACATGGACGTTGGCGGCCTCGATCTCGGCCTTGCTGAAGCCGAGGAAGGGCAGGAGCTCGAACGACATGTCGTTGAGCTTGTCAGCCGGGACCTTGAGCGTGCCAGTGAGGAAATCCTCGCCCAGCGTCCACTTGTTGAAGACGAACTTGATGTCGAAGGCGCTCTTCAAGCCCTTCTCGATCGCCTCGATCTTCTCGTCGGTGAAGCCCTTGCTGCGCAGCGTCGAGGGGTTGACGCCCGGCGCCTGCTTCATCGAGCCATGGCCGACGGCATAGGCCTCGATCTCGGCGATATCGGCCTCGCGGTAGCCGAGCGCGCGGAGCGCATCCGGAACGGCGCGGTTGATGATCTTGAAGTAGCCGCCGCCAGCGAGCTTCTTGAACTTCACCAGGGCGAAATCGGGCTCGATGCCGGTGGTGTCGCAATCCATGACGAGGCCGATCGTGCCGGTCGGCGCGATCACGGTCGACTGGGCGTTGCGGTAGCCGTAGCGCTTGCCTTGCTCGAGCGCCTGGTCCCAGACGATGCGCGAGCGCTCCGCCATGGTGACGGCCGAGCCGCCGAGGCGGGCGAGGGTGGCGTGGTCGAGCGGGACCGGGGTGACGCTCAGGCCCTCATAGCCGTCGGCCAGGCCGTGGGCTGCGGTGCGGTGGTTGCGGATGACGCGCAGCATGTGGCTGGCGTTCTTCTTGTAGCCGGGGAAGGGACCGAGCTCGCCGGCCATCTCGGCCGAGGTCGCATAGGCGACGCCGGTCATGATCGCGGTCAGCGCGCCAGCCAGCGCACGGCCCTCGTCCGAGTCGTAGCCGAGGCCCATGGTCATCAGCAGGCCGCCGATATTGGCGTAGCCGAGGCCGAGCGTGCGGTATTCGTAGGAGAGCTCGGCGATCTCGCGGCTCGGGAACTGCGCCATCGTCACCGAGATCTCGAGCACGACGGTCCAGAGCCGGCAGAGATGCTCATAGGCCGCGACGTCGAAGGCCTTGGTTTGCGTGTCGTAGAACTGCAGCAGGTTGGCGGAGGCCAGGTTGCAGGCGGTGTCGTCGAGGAACATGTACTCGGAGCACGGATTGGACGCCCGGATCCGGCCGGAAGCCGGGCAGGTGTGCCAGTCGTTCATCGTCGAGTTGAAGTGCAGGCCCGGATCGGCCGAGGCCCAGGCGGCGTAGCCGATCTTCTCCCAGAGGTCGCGGGCCTTCAGCGTCTTGACGACCTTGCCGGTGGTGCGGCCGGTCAGGTTCCAATCGGCATCGGTCTCGACGGCGCGCAGGAAATCGTCGGTCAGCGAGACCGAGTTGTTCGAGTTCTGGCCGGAAACGGTGAGATAGGCGTCGGAATCCCAGTCGGTGTCATAGGTGTCGAAGGAGATGTCCTTGTAGCCCTGCTTGGCGAACTGGATGACGCGCTTGATGTAGTTGTCCGGCACCAGCGCCTTGCGGGCGAGCTTGATCTCGCGCTTCAGCGCCGGGTTCTGCTCGGGATCGAAGCAGCTGTCGCCATCGCCCTCGCAGTTCACGCAGGCCTTGAGCACGGCCTTCATATGCTTCTTGACGATCTTGGAGCCGGTGACGAGAGCGGCGACCTTCTGCTCCTCCTTCACCTTCCAGTCGATATAGGCCTCGATATCCGGATGGTCGGCATCGACCACCACCATCTTGGCGGCGCGGCGGGTGGTGCCGCCCGACTTGATCGCGCCGGCGGCGCGGTCGCCGATCTTGAGGAAGGACATCAGGCCGGAGGACTTGCCGCCGCCGGCGAGCTTCTCGCCTTCGCCGCGCAGCATCGAGAAGTTCGAGCCGGTGCCGGAGCCATACTTGAACAGGCGGGCCTCACGGACCCAGAGGTCCATGATGCCGCCCTCGTTGACAAGATCGTCCTGCACGCCCTGAATGAAGCAGGCATGGGGCTGCGGGTGCTCGTAGCTCGACTTCGACTTCACCAGCTTGCCGGTCTTGAAGTCGACGTAGAAATGGCCCTGGCTCGGACCGTCGATGCCATAGGCCCAGTGCAGGCCGGTGTTGAACCATTGCGGCGAGTTCGGCGCGACGCGCTGGGTGGCGAGCATGAAGCGCAATTCGTCATGGAAGGCGGCAGCGTCCTCCTCGGAGGTGAAATAGCCGCCCTTCCAGCCCCAATAGGTCCAGCAGCCGGCGAGGCGGTCGAAGACCTGCTTGGAGGAGATCTCGGAGCCGTAGCGCTCGCCCTCGGGCAATTCGGCAAGAGCGGCCTCGTCGGCGACCGAACGCCAGAGGAAGGAGGGAACGTCGTTCTCCTCTACCTTCTTCATATGCGCGGGCACGCCGGCCTTGCGGAAGTACTTCTGCGCGAGCACGTCGCTCGCGACCTGCGACCAGGCCTCGGGGACCTCGATGCCTTCGAGCCGGAAGACGACGGAGCCGTCCGGGTTCTTGATCTCGCTGACGGCCGATCGGAACGGGATCGCGGCATAGGGCGACTGTCCGGCGGTGGTATAGCGGCGCTCGATGCGCATGATCTTCATCCCTTGATCTGCCGCGGGCTCGCCTTGCAAGCCACGCGCGGCCGGTTGATCACCGGCTCCTGATATCAGCCCAAACTCGGTTCGATGCCCTGTGGGGCCCGGCGATGTCGCCCCGCCGATGGTCCCGGACGCGCCCAAAATGCCCGCGCAAATCCGTTCGCTTCCGCTGTTGATGGCGGATGCGGCGGCAGGCCCGGAACACACTGGGAAACTAGGGTTTCGCAGTCATCCAGAGGGGGTGCCGCCGGCCGTCATGCGATGGTCAAAATCTAGTGCAGATACCCATCGGACGTCAAGGAATAGTGCCCCGTCATCCCTGTGGACACGACATCTGGTAGGGATGTGTGGGTTATGGGGATAAGTTGCAAGGCCCCCGCTAAGCCTCGGAAATCGCCGGGGAATCGGATGTGTGTCGGCAAGATTGCCACAGTGCCGGAGGAAGCGCAGTCCTTAAAATCCCCGCTATTCATAGTTGACGGGAGATGAATCCGGTGCCGCCGGGCCCTGCTGCGAGCGCCGCTTTCAAAGCTCTCCGGAAGTAGCTGATCTCGGACGATTTCCCGGAGAATGCCGCCATCGCCGGCCCTGCCGAATCGCGGCCGAATCGTGGCGGACGATTCAAGGCACGCGCACATTGAGCGATCCGCTTAAAGTGACGTTAGGTTGGCCGGGTTATGCAGGCTGGAGCGTGATCCCCCCGGAACAGCCCATGCGCCGCTATGCCTTCTGCCTGCTCCCTCTGGCCCTGGCCGGCTGCAACGACAGCGAGCCGCTTGCGCCGGCCTTCGCGGGAGAATGGGCGTCGCGGGTGCGCGGCTGCCGCGGAGCGCCGCGGGTGACCATCAACAAGACAGGCATTGCCGCCCCGGGGATGCCGGTGAACGGGCTGACCTTCACGAAGGCGACCGTTTCCGGCTCCACGGCGCATGTCGTCATGGAACTGAGCGCCAGCGCGCGGCTGATGGCCGGTTCGCCCGGTCCCAATAAGCCGCGCTACGAGCTGGACCCGCGCGAGATCGAGGTTCTGGCGACCCTTATCGCATCGGGCCGGCTCGTCAACGCGACCAATGTCATGGTCCGGGACAAGAAGACGCGTCAGCTCAGGGCCGTGCCGCCCGACGTCATCGCCGTCATGAGCCTGACACGCTGCGACGGGAGCGAAACACCGCGCAGTTTCAGCGCGGCCAGCGTATCGCGGGCTGGACAGTAGGCAGCGCGGGAGCCATAAGTCGCGCGATTGGTTTGCATCGCGCGCACGGACTTGGAAAGACGATGAAGGACTGGCTGCTGCAGATCTTCACCTGGTGGAACGGCCAGACGATCGGCACGCGTTTCCACACCTGGCGCCATGGCGAGCGGGTGGGCGAGGACGAGTTCGGCAATGTCTATTACCGCACCGCGGGTGGGGTGAAGGACAAGGCGCTCGGCTTCCAGCGGCGCTGGGTGATCTATAAGGGCGACGCGGAAGCCTCCAAGGTGCCGCCGGGCTGGAACGGCTGGCTGCACCACACCGTCGATGTCGCGCCCTCCGAGGAAAGCTATCAGCCGCGCGAGTGGCAGCAGCCGCACCAGCAGAACTGGACCGGCACGGCGCTGGCCTATCGTCCGCAGGGCTCGACGCTCGCCGAGGGCGAGCGCCCGGCCGCGACCGGCGACTACGAGGCCTGGACGCCCGGCCGCTGAGCAGGGCTCGCCACGGCCGATCGTGAAAGACCGGGCCGCCCCTTTCGGGACGGCCTTTTTGCTGTGCACGGGGCGCCAGCGGGCGAAGCGGACGCGTTTCCGGCCCAACGCCCTTTTTCCGCTGCGATTGCCGTGTTACTCCGCGCCATCGCGGTCCCTCCGCGCCGTCGAAGAGATTCGCGCACGCATGCCGTCGTACTTTCGTTTCCCGATCCTGGCAGGCCTCGCTTCGAGCGCACTGGCGATGTTGGCGGCTGCCGGACCGGCGCAGGCCGATCGCATCCGCAATCCGACCGCGGTCTTCGCCGGGCTCGACAAGATCACCGGGCGCATCATCTCCTTCGAGGTGGCGATCGACGAGACCGTGCAGTTCGGCGCGCTCCAGCTCACGCCGCGCGTCTGCTGGACGCGGCCGCCGACCGAGGCGCCGCAGACCGACGCCTTCGTCGAGGTCGACGAGGTGACGGTCAAGAACGAGTACCGGCGCATCTTCACCGGCTGGATGTATGCGGCCAGTCCCGGCCTGCATGGCGTGGAGCACGCGATCTACGATGCCTGGCTGACCGACTGCAAAGGCGGCACCGAGCTCGTCGTCGATCCGAAGGAGCCGGAAGCGCCGCCGGTCGAGGATACGCGCCGGCCGCGCACCCCGGCGCGCGACCCCAACCAGCCGGCACCCGGACAGCAATCCGCTCCGCCGCCATCCGGCGGGCGCATCGATGTCGAGCCGCCGCGCGGCGTGCCGGTGCAGCCGCAGCGGCCGAGCCAGCGCTTCTTCCCGACCAATCCGATCCCCGGCCGCGATCCGTATATGGGCGGCAACTGACCCAGCCGGCTACGGCAGGAAAGGCGCTCAGAGCGAGGCGAGCGCCTCTCGGCCGCTGACCGGCAGGCCGACGGGCGAGGCGTGCCAGTCGCCGGGATGCCGCAACGCCTCGTCGAGCAGGCCGCGATAGCGATCGCGCGGGATCTCGATCGTGCCGAACTGCGCGAGATGGCCGGTCTGGAACTGCGTATCCAGCAGGCGATAGCCGCCGCGCCTGAGGCGGGCGACGAGATGGACCAGCGCGACCTTCGAGGCATCGGTTTCGCGGTGGAACATGCTCTCGCCGAAGAACGCGCCCCCCAGCGACAGCCCGTAGAGGCCGCCGACCAGCCGGTCCTCGCGCCAGCATTCGACCGTGTGGACATGGCCGAGCGCGAAGAGCTCGCCGAAGATTTCGCGGATGCGCCGGTTGATCCAGGTTTCGGTGCGGTCCGGCTGGGCCTCGGCGCAAGCCGCGATGACCGCGTCGAAGGCAGTGTCGACCCGGATCTCGAACCGATCTGCGCGGACTGTCCGGGCAAGCCGTGCCGAGAGATGGAAGCGGTCGAGCGGGATGATGCCGCGAATCTCCGGCTCGACCCAGAACAGGCCAGGATCGTCGGCGCTCTCCGCCATCGGGAAGATGCCGGCGGCATAGGCGCGCAGCATAATCTCCGGCGTAATCGCGGGGGTGCGGACGGGCACGGAACGAGCCTTCATGGGCGGATGGGAGCGCGGGGCGGACTTTGAGTCAAACGAAGGTTGCCGAGCTTGCAGAGTACGTCATGCTCGGGCTTGACCCGAGCATCTCAGGACGGAGAGGCGCCTCTTCCTGCAGGAGATTCTCGGGTCTTCGCTTCGCCCGAGAACGACGTCCCGCCTATGGCCCCGGGCAAGTGGTTTCGGCCATGGCTTCAGACATCGCCTGAAGCCATGGCCGCAAGAGGCTGACGGATCAGCCCTCCGTGCTCTCGGCGCCCGGCGCTTCGTCACCAGCCTCGCCGTTCTCGCCGCCTTCGCCATCATCGTTGATGCACTCGACCGAGACGACCTTCTCGTCCTTGTCGGTGTTGAACACCGTGACACCTTGGGTCGACCGTCCGGCGATGCGGATGCGGTTGTTCGGGCCGGCATCGACCGGCACGCGGATGAGCTGGCCGCCATCCGTCACCAGCATGAGCTGGTCCGAGTCCACCGCCGGGAAGGAGGCGACGAGCTTGCCGTTGCGGTCGTTGACGACCATGGCGACGATGCCCTTGCCGCCGCGCCCGGTGACCCGGTACTCGAAGGACGAGGTACGCTTGCCGTAGCCCTTCTCCGAGATTGTCAGGATGAACTGCTCGGCCGCGCCCATAGCGGCGTATTTCTCCTGACCCAGCTCGATATCGCCCGAGGCGCTCTCCTCGGCATCGACCTCGGCCACCGGAACGGCCTCCGTCGCCTCGTCGGCCTCGCCATTGAGCGCACGGCGGTTGGCCGCGGCGCGCTTGAGATAGGCGGCGCGCTCGTCGGGCGTGGCGTCGAGATGGCGCAGGATCGCGAGCGAGATCACCTTGTCGCCTTTGGCCAGGTTGATGCCGCGCACGCCGGTCGAATCGCGCCCCTTGAAGACGCGCACCTCCGGCACCGCGAAGCGGATGCACTGGCCGTCGGCCGTGGTCAGCAGCACGTCGTCGTTCTCGGTGCAGATCTGCACGTCGACGATATGGTCGCCCTCGTCGAGCTTCATCGCGATCTTGCCGGCGCGGTTGACGTTGACGAAGTCGGAGAGCTTGTTGCGGCGCACGCCACCGGACGCGGTGGCGAACATCACGTCGAGCGTCTCCCAGCTCGCCTCGTCCTCCGGCAGCGGCATGATCGTGGTAATGCGCTCGCCGGCCTCGATCGGCAGCATGTTGACCAGAGCCTTGCCGCGCGCGTTCGGCGCCGAGAGCGGCAGGCGCCAGACCTTCTCCTTGTAGACCTGGCCTTCCGACGAGAAGAACAGCACCGGGGTATGGGTCGAGGCGACGAAGAGGCGGGCGACGAAATCCTCGTCCTTGGTCGCCATGCCGGAGCGGCCCTTGCCGCCGCGTCGCTGCGCCCGATAGGTCGAGAGCGGCACGCGCTTGATATAGCCACCATGGCTGACGGTGACGACCATGTCCTCGCGGGCGATCAGGTCCTCGTCGTCGAGATCGGAGCCCCAGTCCTGGATCTCGGTGCGGCGCGGTGTGGCGAAGGCATTCCTGACTTCGGCGAGCTCGGCCTTGACGATCGACTGGATCCGGGCGCGCGAGCGCAGGATGTCGAGATAGTCGGCGATTTCCTTGGCGAGCTTTTCGAGCTCGTCGCCGATCTCGTCGCGACCCAGAGCGGTGAGGCGCGACAGGCGCAGCTCGAGGATCGCCTTGGCCTGCGCATCCGAGAGCCGGTAGGTGCCGTCCGGGTTGATCGGGTGGCGCGGATCGTCGACCAGCGCGATCAGCGGCGCGATATCCTCGGCCGGCCAGTCGCGCGCCATCAGCGATTCATGCGCGGCGGCGGGCGTCGGCGCCGTGCGGATCAGGCGGATGACCTCGTCGATATTGGCGACCGCCGTGGCGAGGCCGCAGAGCACATGGGCGCGCTCGCGGGCCTTGTTCAGGAGGTAGCGCGTGCGCCGCGAGACGACCTGCTCGCGGAACTCGACGAAGGCGGTGATGAAGTCCTTGAGGTTCAGGACCTCCGGCCGGCCGCCGTTCAGCGCCACCATGTTGGCGCCGAAGGACGTCTGCAGCGGTGTGAAGCGATAGAGCTGGTTCAGCACGACATCGGCGACGGCGTCGCGCTTGATCTCGATGACGACGCGCACGCCCTCGCGGCTGGATTCGTCGCGCAGGTCGGAGATGCCCTCGATGCGCTTCTCGCGCACGAGATCGGCGATCTTCTCGACCATCGTCGCCTTGTTCACCTGATAGGGAATCTCGGTGACGACGATCGCCTCGCGCTCCTTCCGCAACTCCTCGATATGCGTCTTCGAGCGCATCACGATCGAGCCACGGCCGGTGTGATAGGCCGAGTGGATGCCGCTGCGGCCCATGATCGATGCGCCGGTCGGGAAGTCCGGGCCGGGACGATCTCGATCAGGTCGTCGATCGAGATCTCGGGATCGTCGATAAAGGCGACGCAGGCGTCGATGACCTCGCCGAGATTATGCGGCGGGATGTTGGTGGCCATGCCGACCGCGATGCCGCCGGCGCCGTTGACGAGGAGGTTCGGATAGCGCGCCGGCAGGACCGTCGGCTCATGCTCCTTGCCGTCGTAGTTCGGCTGGAAATCGACCGTGTCGAGGTCGAGGTCTTCCAGCAGCGGCATCGCCGCCTTGTCGAGGCGCGCCTCGGTGTAACGATCGGCGGCGGCGCTGTCGCCGTCCATCGAGCCGAAATTGCCCTGGCCGTCGATCAATGGCAGGCGCAGCGAGAAATCCTGCGCCATGCGCACCAGCGCGTCATAGACTGCGAGATTGCCGTGCGGATGGTATTTACCCATCGTGTCGCCGACGATGCGGGCGCATTTGGTATAGGGCCGCTCGGGCACGTTCTTGTTCTCGTGCATCGAGAACAAGATGCGGCGGTGGACCGGCTTCAGGCCGTCGCGGACATCGGGCAGAGCGCGGCTCACGATCACGCTCATGGCGTAATCGAGATAGCTCTTCTTCATCTCGTCGGTGATCGCGATCGGCTTGATGTCGCCGCCGAAGTCCGGGGCTCCGTCGCGCTTGTCGTCGGTATCGTCGCTCAAGGGGAAATGTCCCGATTCCTGCTGGTTTTTCAGCCTTCTGGCTATCCGATTCCGGCGTGAGAAGCCAGCGAAAGCGGGCTCTGTCCAAGCAAAAATTCCCTGAGCGAATTCAGTATCTTACGGGCGATTTTAAGATGCCTTCCGACGCGCCGCCATATTCCGGCCTTTCTTGGCGCGTGACGGCGGCCCTTGGGCATGCTGATGTGGCGCCATGTTCGTCGAATTCGCCACTGCCGCGCTCGTCACCATGCTGGTGACGCTCGATCCGCCCGGCCTCGCGCCGATCTTCCTGTCGCTGACGCGCGGGATGTCGGAGGGCGAGCGCAAGCAGGTCGCGATCCGCGCCTCGATCATCGCCTTCTGCATCATGGCGTTCTTCGCCGTGGCGGGCGATATCGTGCTGAAGGCGCTCGGCGTCTCGCTGCCGGCCTTCCGTATCGCGGGCGGGCTCTTGCTGTTCTGGATCGCCTTCGAGATGGTGTTCGAGCGCCGGACCGAGCGCAAGCAGCAGACGGCCGAGACCGCGATCACGCAGGATCACATCCGCAATGTCGCGGCCTTCCCGCTGGCGATCCCGCTGATGGCGGGGCCGGGCGCGCTGACCGCGATGATCCTGCTCGCCGGCCGGGCCCATGGCGATCCGCTGCTGTTGGCGACGCTGGCGGTGATCTGCGGACTGGTGGTGCTGTCCTGCCTGCTGGTCTTCCTCACGGCGACGCCGATCGCGAAGCTGCTGGGCGTCACCGGCAATATCGTGCTCACGCGTCTGCTCGGGGTTATCCTGGCGGCGCTGGCGGTGCAGTTCGTGATCGACGGGATCAAGGCCGCCGCGCAGGCGGGGTAAGGTGGGCGCTTCCCCGACAGATTGAACTATCGGGGATTGCTGCTCCAGTCCGAGCGTTGCAGCTCATACCAGACCTCACCCTGTTCCGCGCCTGGGATGTGGGCAGGAAAGTCGGGGAATGTCGTGCGGACGTGTTTCATGCCGAGCTTTTCCATGACGCGGCGCGAGCCACGGTTCACGGCCATGGTGCAGGCGACGATCCTGTCATAGCCGGCGCTGTCGAAACCCCAGGCGACCAGAGCCGTGGCGCCTTCCGAGGCCAGCCCCTGTCCCCAGGCGTCTCGGCGCAGGCGATAGCCGACCTCGGCGAGGGATGCGCTCTCCGCAAACAGGCAGAACCATCCTACGAACGCGCCCGTGGCCGTACGCCGTGCCGTCCAGACATAAGGCTCCGAGCCCCTCGGCATCAGGAAGTTGACGTTCTTCGGGTCGGTCGTCTCATGATCGACCGCGCCGCCGTTGAGGAAATGCATCACCTCCGGATCGCGCTCGAGGCCGATGAAGTCGGCGCGATCATCGGGTGTGCAAGGGCGCAGCGTCAGGGTTGTCGTCTGTAGCACGGCCATCTCAACCATCTCCGCAGGCTCGCATTCTGTCATCAGCCAGAAGTTGTCATTGCTTCGGCCCCACGGTCCCGATCGTCTTCAACCTTGCCGACCTGACCCAGCCGCTGACGTCGTTGCCGGTCCGGGGATTGAGATACATCACCGACGACCAGCCATCGCGCGTCTGCGCATAGGCGATGACCGCGTCCTTCGGGATGATGAAGACGCCTTTCATCGGGCACGCGCTGTCCGGCGCCGAATGGAACTGCAGGCGGCCTGAGCCGGTCACGACCTGGCTCAGCGGTGGCGAGAGGGCGGGAGCCCGGTCCGAGCCGGCCTGCGGCTCCGTACAGGCGGCCTGCGCGGCGTGGGACATAAGCGCCCATGCGAGGAGCATGGCTGGCCCCGTCATCCTCATGGTGTGCTCTTTCGCGCTCCAAGCCGGTTTTGCGAGCACGCTAGAGCATGCCGGTGTGCAACGGAACCGCGCCGTCATCCCGGACAAGCTGCGCAGCAGCGCCGATCCGGGATCCATCGTCGAGTTCCGGAGCCCTTCGATGGATCCGGGGGCAAGCCCGGGATGACGGCGCGATTCCGGGAGCGGCAGCGGGGTGCTGTCACAGGCTAGTGGCCTCCAAAACAACCTCTTGCGATTCACATAAGTTGATGCTTATGTGTCTCCATGATCGAGAACGAGATCTTCAAGGCGCTGGCCGATCCGACGCGGCGCGCCATCCTCGACAAGCTGACATCCGGCAGCCTGAACGCCAGCGCTTTGCGCGAGGGCATGGCGATCAGCCAGCCGGCGATGTCGCAGCATCTCGCGGTGCTGCGCGGCGCGGGGCTCGTCAGCGAGGAGCGGCAGGGGCGCTTCGTCAACTACCGGGTCGATCCGGCGGGACTGGCGCTGGTCGCTCAGTGGCTGACGAAATACCGTGCCTTCTGGCCGGCGCGGATCGACGATCTCAGGACCTTGCTCAAGGAGATGGATCAATGAGTGGCGACGACGGCCAGGCGGGGACAGATCCTCTCGTCTTCGCGTTCCGGTTCGACGAGCCGCCTGAAAAACTCTGGCGCGCGCTCAGCACTCCGGGCCTGCGCGAACACTGGCTGCCCGATGCGGAGCTGGCCGATCCCGAGCCGAGCGTCGTCGAACCGGGGCAGGCGCTCCGCTATCGGATGCGCGACAGCGAGCCGCCCTTTCTGGAAAGCGTGGTCACGTTCCGCATCGACGCCAACGAGGCCGGCGGAAGCAGCCTGCAAGTGATCCATGAATTGACCGATCGGCGTGTCGGGCTGGATCTGATCCCGGCGAACAGCAACGCGCCGCCGGTCATGCGCGCCGCCGCCTGAGGCGGCGCGAAAACCACCATCCATTTCCCTGAGATTTTGGAGTTCGCCGATGCGCGAAGCGATGCAACTCGTCCCTATGGTCGTCGAGCAGTCGAGCCGCGGCGAGCGTTCGTTCGACATCTACTCGCGGCTGCTGCGCGAGCGGATCATCTTCCTCAACGGAGAGGTCAACGACGCGATGAGCGCGCTGGTCTGCGCGCAGCTCCTGTTCCTGGAGGCTGAGAACCCGAAGAAGCCGATCCATCTCTACATCAACTCGCCGGGCGGCGTGGTGACCAGCGGCTTCGCCATGTACGACACGATGCGCTACATCCGCTCGCCGGTGCATACGCTGTGCATGGGCACGGCGCGCTCGATGGGCTCGTTCCTGCTGATGGCCGGGGAGCCGGGCGAGCGCGGGGCGCTGCCCAATGCCAGCCTGCATGTGCATCAGCCGCTCGGCGGCTTCCAGGGGCAGGCTTCCGACATCTTCATCCACGCCGAGGAGATGCGGCAGACCAAGCATCGGCTGACCCGGCTCTATGCCGAGCATTGCGGGCGCAGCTACGAGGAGGTCGAGCGCACGCTCGACCGCGACCGCTTCATGACGGCGGAAGAGGCCCTGGAATGGGGCCTGATCGACCGGATCGTCCACCGGATGGAGGAGCCGGCCGCCGCATAAGCGACCGGCCTCTCTCGGTCACTTCTCCAGGAATGCCCGGATCGCGCCCTCGGTCTGCTTCATCGACATCACGCCGTCGAGATGGCCGCGTGAGCCGTCGATGGTGGCGTGGGTGATGTCGCGCCCGGCAGCCTTCGCCGCCTTCACCGTGGTCGCGACCATGTCCGGTGTGAAGACGAGGTCCTTGGGCTGGGTAATCAGCAGCATCGGCGCCTTGATCTTCGCCATGCCGTCGGCCAGCGAGGTGCCGCCGGCGGCGAAGAGCTGGTTCGCCTTGACCAGATAGAGGAAGTGGTTGGCGTCGGAGATTTTCGCGCGGGCCATGCCGGCATTGTCGAGCACGCTCTGGACCTGAAACTTGTTGGCGAGCGCCTTGCCGGGTTCCTCGCCCTCCTTGGCCGGGCGGCGGCCGAAGGTGGCGTTGGCCCAGTCCTGGTGATTGGCCTGCAGCGTCACCGCCGTCAGCGCCTTGGCGAGGCCGGCGAGCGGGGGCGCCTTGCCGTAATAGTCGCCGTTGTTCCAGTTGGGATCGACCAGGATGGGCGCGGCCCAGACGTCGAGCCAGGCGATCAGCATCGCATCGGCTTCGCCGGCGCCGATCACCGGCATCACCTTGGCGACCATCTCGGGATGGCTCGCAGCCCATTCGAAGGTCTGGAGCGAGCCCATCGAGGGGCCGGCGACCAGCGCAAGCTTCTTGATGCCGAGGCTTTCGACCAGCGCCTTCTGGACCTCGACGAAGTCGCGGACCGTGACGACGGGGAAGTCGAGCCCATAGGGCTTGCCGGTATCGGGATTGATCGAAGCCGGGCCGGTCGTCGTGGTGTTCGGGTCACCGGTGCTGAGATTGACCAGCGTGTCCGAGGACAGGACGAAATATTTGTTGGTGTCGATCGCCTTGCCCGGCCCGATGATCGCGTCCCAATAGCCCGGCGCCGCGTCGCTGGCCGCGTATTTGCCGGCGGCATGCGAGTTGCCGGAGAAGAAATGGCAGATCAGCACGGCGTTGGACTTGTCGGCATTGAGCGTGCCGTAGCTCTCCCAGCCGACGCGGACGTTCTTCAGCGTGCGTCCGCTCTGGGTGGTGAAGCTCGGAAGCTCGAAGACCTTCTTCTCGACCTTGAGATCCTGTGCGTCGGCCATGCCTGCCGTCATCCATCCTGCGAGCGCAAGCGCGCCCATGATCCACATCTTCATCGCTGCATCCTTCCCGCTGCCGCAACAAGCTTCCCACCGCATCAGAGCGGATTTCCGATGCGCGGGAAAGCGGGAGTTCGACGTTAGCGGGTGATCCGCGTCGGCGTGAGGGACGTCCCGGCGGGGCTGAGGAAAGCCTCGGTCTCGATGTCGAAATCCGGAGCGTCGGCCGGCCCCTTGAGCAGGAAGGGCAGCTTCAGGGCTCCGTTGGGGGAGGTCAGCAGCGCGGTCATGTCGAGGGTGCGGGGGCGCAGCGCGGCGCTGCCGGCAAGGTTGAAGCGATAGTTCGCGCCGATCATCTGCGCTTCGGTCAGGGCGAGCAGTCCGCCGGCAATCCCGGCATTGGCGCTGATGGTCTCGTAGGGCGTCTTGCCCTGCCGCCAGTCACGCAGCGCCTGGACCGGGCTGCGCTCGGCGCGGCGGAGCAGTTCGCCGAACGCGACCCCGCCGATCTCGCCCTGGCGGGCGGCCAGATTGATGCGGCCGGTGAAGGATCCCAGCAATTCGTCGAAGGTGCGGCCGACGCCGTCCAGAGCGAGCTGGAGGGTGCCGGTGCCGCTCAGGCGCGCCAGTTGCGGCAGATCGGAAGCCGCCTGGCCGATATTCACCTTGTCGAGCCCGGCCTGGAGCTTGATGTCGACGCCGGCCGGGGTGGCGAGTGCGAGCAAGCGGCTCTTGACGCTGCCGCCATAGGCGCCGGCGCGGAGCAGCCCGGTCTCGAACCGGCCCTTCTTGACGAGCAGATAGGTCGCGACATCGTTGAGCCTGGCGCCCTTCAGGCGGGCGGCATCGACGGAGACGCGCAGGTCGATATCCCGCGCGGTCCAGGCATCGAGATCGAACGGGGTCGTATCCGCGACATCGACCGTCGGGACCGGCAGGCGGTCGACGATGCGGCCGAGATCGAGTGCCGCGCCGGCGAGCGTGCCCGACAGCGCGAAGCGCCCGCCGGTCTCCGCCAGCTTGATCGCGCCATCGAGGCGCTCGCCATCCAGGTTGACGATGGCGCTGTTGAACGAGACCTCGCGCGGCTTCACCTGGATATCGGCCGAGATCGCGACGGCACCGAGCGCCGAGCCCAGGCGCGATTCCTCGCCGAACCAGCCGAGCAGTTTCGGCAACGAAGGGGTCGAGAGCACGAGCGGTCCGCTTATCACCGGCTCGCCGGGGCCGGAGCGGCTGCCTTCGAAGCGCAGCTTCAGCAGGGAGGAGGTCGCCGACAGGGCTGCCTTCGCGTTGCCGCCCACCATCGGCCAGAGCAGGCTCACCTCGGTGGGGATGCCGCGCCAGTTCAGCGAACCGGACAGGGCGAGCGGTTCGTTCAGGCTGCGCTCGTCGATGACGAGGTCGAGATTGCGCACGACGCTCTGGATCGCGCCGTTCGCCCGCAGGAAGACCGAGCCTGCGCTGATGACGATCTTGCTCTGGCTCTGCAGCCGCTCGATTTCGGCGAGCGCGGGACTGAGCCACTCGATGACGCCGTCGCTTCCGTTGGGAACGGCGACGTCGATCCGGGGCGCGATGAGATCGACCCGGTCGAAGCTGAGGCGCCCGCCCAATAACGGCAGAAGGCGCAAATGCGCCTTGACCCGCACGGCCTCGCCGGCAAGCGCTCCGTCGCGCTGGGTGAAGGAAACCTGGGACAGGCTGATGCGCGGCAGCGGCAGCAGGGCGATCTCGGCCCGCTCGATCGCCTTGACGGCGAAGCCGGTCCGCTCCTCGATCGCCTTGATCGCGCCGCGCTGGACGCGCCCGAGCGCGACGTCCCAGGACTGCAAGCCGAGCAGGCCGATGGCGACGACGAGGCTGAAAGCGATGATCGCAGCGCGTCTGGTCATGGACTTCCGAATCGGCACCGGGCCGAAAGTCAGCCAGCCCCCTGGCGGCACAGGGTTTAGGCCGATGCTGAGGGCTTGTCGAGCTTGGAGAGCCGGCTATCCCGTGCGTTCCGTGCCGGTTTTCGCCAGCACGAAGGCCGGATAGAGGCCGGCCAGGATGATCAGGAGCGCCGCCAGCGCCCCGTCCTCGAAGACGCCGCGGGAGGCATGGCCGTAGACGACGGTCGCCAGCGTGTCGATGTTGAGCGGCCGTAGCAGCAGCGTCGCCGGCAATTCCTTGAGGCAGTCGACGAAGACCAGCAGCGCCGCGGCGGCGATGGCCGGACGCGCCAGCGGCCAGTGAATCCGCCGCAGCACCTCCGGGCCGGCGGCACCGAGCGCGCGGGCGGCGTCGTCGATCCGCGGCGAGACGCGCGACAGGCCGCTCTCGACGCCGGAGACGCCGATGGCGAGGAAGCGCACGGTATAGGCGATCACCAGCGCTGCGCCGGAACCGATCAGGATCAGGCCCGGCTTCAGGCCGAACAGGGCGGATGCGGCATCGGCCAGCAGGTTGTCGAAGGCGGCGAGCGGGATGAGCAGGCCGAGCGCCAGCACGGTGCCGGGCACGGCGTAGCCGAGGCTGGCGATGCGGGCGAGGGGCTTCAGCCAGGTCTCGCGGCCGCTGCGGCTGGCGGTTGCGATCCCGAGTCCCAGCGCCACCACCAGCGCAGCAGCGAGGCCGGAGAGCAGTAGCGCGTTGCCGAGAAGGCGCAGCAGCGCCGTGTCGAACTGCTGGAGCAGACCGCGCTGCAGGATTTCGGTGACGAGATAGCCGACCGGCAGGGCGGCGCCGAAGAGCACGGGCAGGGCGCAGGCGAGGGCGGCGAGAGCAGCGCTGCGCCCGTGCAGCGGCCGGCGCGTCACCGGGCGGGGCTGGCGCACCGGCAGGGCGAAGCGCCTCTGCCCGCGCAGCTTCCTCTCGATCAGGATCAGGGCGAAGACGATCAGCAGCATGACGCAGGCGATCTGGGCGGCGCCCGGGAGCGAGCCGCGATTGACCCAGGTTGTGTAGATCGAGAGCGTCAGCGATCTCACGCCGAGATATTCGGTGGCGCCGATATCGTTCAGCGTCTCCAACAGGACGAGGGTCAGGCCGGCGGCGAGCGCCGGGCGGGCGAGCGGCAGGCCGATGCGCCAGAACAGCCGGCCGGGAGCGGCGCCGAGGTTGCGCGCCGCCTCGACGATGCTGGCGCCCTGCACGCTGAAGAGCGCGCGCGTGCTCAGATAGACGTAAGGGTAGAGCACGATGGCCATGATCGCGATCGCGCCGGGCAGGTTGCGAGGGTCGGGGAACCAGTAGTCGCGCAGCGAGCGCCAGCCGGTGGCTGCGCGCAACGCGCTCTGGAGCGGCCCCTGGAAGCCCAAAAATTCGACGTAGATATAGGCGGTCAGGTAGGTTGGCAGCGCCAGCGGCAGCACGAGCAGCCATTCGAGCGAGCGCCGCCCCGGGAAATCATGTTGCGTCACCAGCCAGGCGGTGCCGACGCCGATGACGGCGCAGGCGATGCCGACGCCGGTCAGCAGCAGGGTCGTCTGGACGAGGGCCGTCGGCAGCACGTTGGCAGCGAGATGCGGCCAGATCTCGGCAGCCTGCCGTGACGAGAACGCCGTCGCGACGAGCGCGAGCAGCGGCAGCAGCACGAGCGCTGCTCCGCCGATCGCGGCATACACAAAACGCGTCGACGGCCGCCACCGGAGTGGCGACCGTCGCATCGGGCTGAGCGGCTGGCTCAGGCTCAATTGTCGAAGCCGACCTTGTCGACGAGGTTGGCTGCAGCCTTGCGCTGCTTGGCGACCTCGGAGAGCGTCAGCTTGTCCGGGGTGACGGCGCCGAGCAGCTTCACGGCGGCGGAGTCGGTCACGGCCGCATTGACCGGAAACTCGAAATTGCCGTTCGCATAGAGCGCCTGGGCCTTGTCGCCGAGCATGTACTCGACCAGCTTGACGGCGTTCTCCTTGTTCGGGGCGTTCTTGGCCAGCGCCGCGGCCGACACGTTCACATGGGTGCCGCCGCCGGCAAAGGTGGTCTTGAGCGGCTTGATCGCGTCGAACCAGCCCTTCTGCTCGTTCTTCGCCTCGCTCATCAGGCCGATATAGTAGGTGTTGATGATGGCGATGTCGCAGAGGCCGGACTGGATGTCGCGGGCGACGTCGCGGTCGCCGCCGCCGGGCTTGCGGGCGGCGTTGGCGCGCACGGCCTTGAGATAGGTCTCGGTCTTCTCGGCGCCGTGATGGGCGAGATAGGCAGCAAACAGCGCGTTGTTATAGGGGTGCTGGCCGGCGCGGATGCAGAACTTGCCCTTCCACTTGGGATCGGCGAGGTCCTCATAGGTGATCGCGTCCTGCTTGACGCGCTCCTTCGAGGCGACGACGACGCGGGCGCGCTTGGTCAGCGTCACCCAGTTGTTGTCGGGGCGAAGCTGCGCCGGAACGGTCTTGTCGACCACCTCCGACTTGATCGGCTGGGTGATGCCGGCATCGACCGCGGCGTTGATCTCGCCGACATCGACCATCAGCATGACGTCGGCAGGGCTGTTGGCGCCCTCGGCCTTGATGCGCTCCTGCAGGCCGTCCTTCAGGAAGACCGCGTTGACCTTGATGCCGGTGTCCTTGGTGAAGGCTTCCAGCACCGGGTTGAGCAGGCCCGGCTCGCGGGTGGTGTAGAGGTTCACGCCTTGCGCGACGGCCGGGGCGGCCAGCAGGCAGGAGGACAGCGCCAGGGCGTGGAGATAGGTCTTTGCGATCATTCTTCTGCTCCGTCGTTGGGCGTGATCAGCGCGATGGGCGAGCGATAGAACGCCGCCTGCGGAGCGTCAATGAAGTATTCCTTTGATATCAATGTCTTATAGGGATTCTAGTTTTCTTCTTATTTTGACGAATTCTAATAAATGAGGCATTGCCTTGGAAATGCACGCGGATTTCGGGCGTGATCCAGTCGTACGTCTTTCGGATGAGACGACCTGTCGCGGCGGAAACCGGAAATTTCCTGTCGATCACAGGCGCAATACCAGCTCCCATGATGCACTGGATCGTGCTGACTTTGCGCGGAACCTCCGGTCATCCCGGGCTTGCCCCGGGATCCATCGGGAGGCGCCGAGCCTTACGATGGATTCCGGATCGGCGCGGCTTCGCCGCTTGTCCGGAATGACGGCGTGCTTCCGCGAAAACGAAGCGTGCTCTAGCAGCTGTCATTCCGGGTTCTCCGCTGCGCGAAGCCCCGGAATGACAAGGTGGTCGGACCCTACCGCTGCGGCAGCGAGAGCGGGATCAGGCGGACCGGCTCGCGCGTTGCCGGCTCGACCGTGCCGCGCAGCACGGCGTCGCTGATGACGCTGTCGTCCTGGAGCTGCGCCTCGCGGATCCGCATCTGACGGCGGACGCTGCGGGCCTGCGCCTCCATCCGGGAAATGCCGACCTGTTCGTCGATCTGCCGGCGCTGGGCCTTGCTGAGCTCGGAGGCCGTGCGAAAATCGCGGAAGTCGCGGCGGTTATAGGGCCAGCTTGAACCGCCGGTGAAGGTCGAGACCTTGCCGTCGAGCACGACGCTGTCGCCAGGCCGCAGGGTGATGTCGCGCAGCAGCGAGATGCGCCGCTCGCCGGCCTGGACGATCGCCGGGCGGCAGGCCGGGTCGGACGCCTTCTCGTGGCTGAAGGCCATCGGCAGGGCGCCATAGCGCTTGCCGTCGGCCGCCACGGCGTCGGCGATGCTGGTTCCACCGGCTGCCATCCTGAAGACCTTGACCGGAACGCCCGGGTTCATCGCCGTGCACAGCGCCTCGTGGGCCTTGATGTCGCTGGTCGAGCGGAGATAGCCGATCGGAGCGTGGAAGCCGTCGCAGAGACGCACGCAGAAGGTCTGGGCGCGGTCGGCCGCGCCGGTCAGCGTGTCGAGCGAAGCGCCGGTCGTGCCGGCCGGCCTGCGCTGGCGTTCGGCGGTCTTCTGCGTCGATTTCCGGAAGGGGTTGAGATCGATCGGCGGATGTGCGAGGCGGCCATCCGGCAGTGCCTGCATCAGCGGCAGGCGCCAGCCATTGCCGGAGGGCGCATAGGCATTGGCCTGCGGGGCATAGCGGGTCGAGCTGTAGGTTGCGTTCTGCACGCGCCCCTGCTCACGCCGTGCCGCTTCCTGGATCAGGAATTCGCGCGCGCTGCCCTCGCTCTCGGCCTGGACCATCGAAGCCGTCAGCACGATGCCGCCGGAACCGAGTGCGACCCCGAGCGCGGCAAGCGCCAGCAGGCGTGCCGTGGGGCTGCGCCTTGCGATCTTCCCCTTGCCGGAAACGGCAGCCAGAACCTCACCGTCGCGGGCAAAAACCCGCGCCGGGACTTCACGGACACGCAACATCGCGTCACTCCAAACTACGCTTGTCCACCGTCCGCCGCCATTGGGGGTGTAGTTTACTTTTCGTTAAGCTTCAACGCCTCCGGGCGCGTGATCACGGGAAACGGACGTGATGCTTAACGGGAGAGCGGACGGGGCGCGTCGCTCAGAGCACGGAGATCAGCACTCCGAGCCACATGCAGAACAGCGCGATGCAGCCGATGCCGTAGACCGCGCCGCGCAGGGGCAGGTTGTTGGGGCCGACATGGATCAGGGTGTGGACGACGCGGGTCGCGACATAGAGCCAGGCGAGGAGCGCCATGGCATAGCCGGTCGCGCCGGTCTCCATCGCGACCATCACGACCGCGAAGAAGATCACCGGCGATTCGAACTGGTTGGTGAAGTTCGCTGCCGCGAGCCGTGCGGGCACGGGGTAGCGCTCGGTCGAGACCGACACCTCGTCGGGCCGGACGGCGCCACTGGTGAAGGCAGCCTTGCGGCGCCAGGCCAGGATGACGCCGACGACGAAGATCCAGAAGATCATCGCCAGCGTCGGGTAGATGAGCTTGAGAGTCATGGTTGCGCGTCGCCTCGTGCAGTGCCGGCCTGGATAGTTCAGGCCAGTGCTGCACGAAGCCGGCGCGGACTCAAGAGCGGGTCGGGTAGTTCGGGCTTTCGCGCACGATGGTCACGTCATGGACATGGCTCTCGCGCAGGCCGGCGCTGGTGATGCGGATGAAGCGGGCCTTGTTGCGGTAGTCCTCGAGGTCCTTGCCGCCGACATAGCCCATCGCGGCGCGTAAGCCCCCGGCGAGCTGGTGCAGCACGTTCGAGACCGGGCCCTTATAGGCGACCTGGCCCTCGATGCCCTCCGGCACGAGCTTCAGCGAATCCTTGATGTCCTGCTGGAAGTAGCGGTCGGCCGAGCCACGCGCCATCGCGCCGACCGAGCCCATGCCGCGATAGGCCTTGTAGGAGCGGCCCTGGTACAGGAAGGTTTCGCCGGGGGTCTCGTCGGTGCCGGCGAGCAGCGAGCCGACCATGGCGCAGGAGGCGCCGGCGGCGAGTGCCTTGGCGAGGTCGCCCGAATACTTGATGCCGCCATCGGCGATGACCGGAACGCCGGCCTTCACGCCGGCCGAGGCGGCATCCATGATCGCGGTGAGCTGGGGCACGCCGACGCCCGCGACGATGCGGGTGGTGCAGATCGAGCCCGGGCCGATGCCGACCTTGATGGCGTCCGCGCCGGCATCGATCAGCGCCTGGGCGCCGCCGGCGGTGGCGATGTTGCCGGCGATGACCTGGACCGAATTCGAGAGCTTCTTCACCCGGCTGACGGCTTCCAGCACCTTGGCCGAGTGGCCATGGGCGGTGTCGACGACGATCAGGTCGACGCCGGCATCGATCAGCATCTCAGAGCGCTCGAAGCCCTGGTCGCCGGTCGTGGTGGCGGCGGCGGCTAGCAGCCGGCCATGCGCGTCCTTGGCGGCGTTCGGATGGGCGACCTGCTTCTCCATGTCCTTGACGGTGATCAGGCCGATGCAGCGGTAGTGATCGTCGACGACGAGCAGCTTCTCGATGCGGAACTGGTGGAGCAGGCGGCGCGCCTCCTCCGGGTTGACGCCCTCGCGCACCGTGATCAGCCGCTCCTTGGTCATCAGCTCGGAGACCGGCTGGGCCGGGTTCTGAGCGAAGCGGACGTCGCGATTGGTGAGGATGCCGACGAGCTTGCCCTTGTGGCCTTGCGGGCCGCGCTCGACGACCGGAATGCCGGAGATGCCGTTGTTCTTCATCAGCGCCAGCGCATCGGCCAGCGTCTCGTCGGGATGGATGGTGATCGGGTTGGCGATCATCCCCGATTCGAACTTCTTGACGAGGCGGACCTGCGCGGCCTGCTGGTCGGCGTCGAGATTGCGATGGATGACGCCGAGGCCACCGGCCTGCGCCATGGCGATCGCCATGCGGGCCTCAGTCACCGTATCCATGGCCGAGGCGATGATCGGCAGGTTCAGCGAGATGGTGCGGGTGAGCTTCGTGCGGATATCGACATCCGCCGGCATGACCTCGGACGGGCCGGGCTCGAGCAGCACGTCGTCGAAGGTGAAACCGTCGCGAATCAGACCGTCGAGGGAAAGCGTCATCGTCAACTCCGACGCCGGGCAAGGCCGGCTTTTCAAAGGGGCAGGGCGAAAGGCCCAGTGCCGAGTTGACGAGGCCCGTTAGCATGGGCCGGCTGAGACCGCTAGTGCTCGGTCAGGGATTCTTTTTGCAGTGCGGAAACGGCGCCGGCATGTGGCCGTGCCGTTTCCGCAGCGTCGTCGGCGTCAGCGAGCGCGGCCAACCGCGGCCGGCGCCTCCGGCGCGAAGCCGAAGCAGCCGATGCGGGCGATGCTCTGGTCGCCGGAACCGGCCATGCGCTGGCAGGTCTGCAGGCGTTGGCACATGTCGTAGCGCATGGCCTCGCCGGCGCTTTGCGGTATCGATTTGAACTGGCAGCCGGCTTGCCAGCTGGTCATGCCGGCTGCTGCAGCAGGAGGCGCCCAGCTTAGGCCGGCAGCAAGGGCGAGACCGAGGACGGCCAGGCCGGGCGACAGGCGGCGGGCGGCGGTGAAAACAGGTGAAATATGGGTCATGGCGCTTCTCCGGACGTGAACGGCGCGCGCCCCTCGCGACGGCCCGGTGCGACCGGGCCTCACGGAAATGGGGGTGCCCTCGCGCCCGAAGGAGTGAAGCTGACGCATGGCGGCGTTGTGCGTGCTGCCGGGGCATAATCCAGGCGCATGGCGGAAGCGCGCGGGTCGCGGGCAAATCCGGCCGCAGACCGAGATTTCGCTCTCGTCTCTCCGTGCACATCGCATTAATAGCCGAGCTTATGATTTCAAGCGCGCCTAATTCGACGGGCGCGGCAAGTCCGAAGTCCTAAGGTCCGCAACCTTGCAGCGCTCCAAACTCCTGCCCCTGATCGTCGCCTGCGCGCTGTTCATGGAGAACACCGATTCGACGGTGATCGCGACCTCGCTGCCGGTGATCGCGAAATCGCTGGGCGAGGACCCGATCGCGCTGAAGCTGGCGCTGACCTCCTATCTCGTCAGCCTCGCCGTCTTCATCCCGATCTCCGGCTGGATGGCCGATCGGTTCGGGGCGCGCACGATCTTCCGCTCGGCGCTCTGCGTCTTCATGCTGGGCTCGCTGCTCTGCGCGGTGTCGAGTTCGCTCGGCGCCTTCGTCGGCGCCCGCTTCATCCAGGGCATGGGCGGGGCGATGATGGTGCCGGTCGGGCGCCTCGTCATCCTGCGCAGCGTCAGCAAGTCCGAGATCGTCGGCGCGCTCGCCTATCTGACGATTCCCGCGCTGGTGGGGCCGGTCGTGGGGCCGCCGCTGGGCGGCTTCATCACCACCTATTTCGACTGGCGCTGGATCTTCCTGATCAATATCCCGATCGGCCTCGTCGGCATCGTGCTGGCGAGCCTGTTCTTCGAGGATATCCGCGAGGAGGACGTGCCGCCGCTCGATATCCGCGGCTTCCTGCTTTCCTCAGGCGGTTTCGCCAGCCTGATGCTCGGGCTCAATACCGGCGGGCGGCATCTCGTGCCGGAGGCGGTGTCCTATGCCTGCGTGCTCGGTGGCGCGGCGGCGCTTGCCGCCTACTGGTTCCATGCGCGGCGCGTGCCCTATCCGGTGCTCAACCTGTCGCTGTTCCGGATTCCGACCTTCCGGACCGGCGTGATCGGCGGCTCGGTCTTCCGGACCGGCATCGGCGCGATTCCGTTCCTGCTGCCCTTGATGCTGCAGCTCGGCTTCGGGCTCGATGCGCTGCAGTCCGGCCTGATCACCTTCGTATCAGCCGCTGGCGCGCTCATCATGAAGACGCTCGCGAAGACCATCCTGGCGCGCTTCGGCTTCCGGCGGGTATTGACCGTCAACGCCGTGATCGGTGCCGCCTTCCTCGCGGCTTCCGGCCTGTTCACGCCGACGACGCCGCACGCGATCATCCTCTCCGTGCTGCTGGTGGGCGGCTGCTTCCGCTCGCTGCAATTCACCGGCATCAACGCGTTGAGCTATGCCGATGTCTCCAATCGGGAGATGTCGAGCGCGACCTCGATGTCGAGTGTGGCGCAGCAGCTCTCGCTCAGCATCGGCGTGACGATCGGGGCCTTCGCCCTGGAGACCACCCATGCCCTGCATGGCGGCAAGGCGCTTGCGGCCGGCGATTTCTGGCCGGCCTTCCTGATCGTCGGGCTCATCTCGGCCTCGTCGGTGTTCTGGATGGTGCAGCTCGCGCCGGATGCCGGCGCCGAAGTGTCCGGCCATGTCCCGGTCAGCGCGCGCAAGGTCACCGCCGAGGCGATCGCGGAGCAGAAGCCGCTCGATTAGCTTGCCAAGCTTGGTCGACGTGCCGCAGGGTCAAGGCATGCAAGCCGCGCCCTCGGACGAGACGCGCTACACGCTCTGCGTCGGCGACGGCGCGGCCCGGCTCAAGCTGGCCGAAACCGAGCTGACGCTCAGCGGCGAAGGCATCGCCTATGAGCTCGATGGCCGCTCCGGCTTGCGCTCCTTCGCCAAGCTGACCAGCGTGCGCCTTCAATCGGTCAATGGCGGGCCGCGAGCACCCTGGGAAGCGCTGGCCGAACTGACCTTCTCGTCAGGCCGGCCGCTCTTCGTCCATTCCAGCAGCCCCTGGGGCGTGGACGATCCGCAGCGCGATACCACCTTCATCGCCTTCGTGGAGGACCTGCATCGCCGCCTCGTGGCGGGTGGGCATGGCCATGTCGCGTTCCGGCGCGGCATTCCCGAGGGACGCCATCGCTTCCTGATCGTGGTCGCGCTCATCGCCGCCGTCATCTTCGGCGGAGCCGGATTGATGGTGCTCTATATCGGCCTGAGCGGCAGGGCCGGCTTCTTCGAAATCGTTGGACCGCTCTTCGGCCTCGGCGGCTTCGGCTTCTGGATCTGGGCCTCCGTGGTCCGGAGCGCGCCGGGCAGCTACGACCCGCGCCATCTGCCGCGCGATGTCTTTCCCGAGTGACCGGAGTATCGGCTTCGTCCGAGAACCGCGTCACACTTTTCGGGCCGATGCTCTAGAACCCGCAGGCCAGGCACTCGGCGCCATCGGACGTGCGGTATTCCGCCTTCCAGTAATGGGGGTCGTTCAATGTGGCATAGGCGATGCCGGGCGGTGCCGGATAGCGCTTCCTGAAGGGGCGGGCGAGCTGGACGAAGAGCCGGCAATCCGGTGGCCAGTCTCCGACGCTCAGGACGGAGTTTCCGCGCGCAAGCTCGGCATCGAGGATCGCCTGAAGCGCCGGGACCATGCGGGGCAGGGGCTGCATGGCTGCCTCACCGGTATCGTTCAGGCGCTTTCGCCTTCCGGCCGCTGCTGCCGGCGATAGCCGGTCGCCAGCACATAGAGTTCCGAGGAATCGGCACGGCTCGCCGCCGGCTTGACGTTGCGCACCGTGGTGAAATCGCGCTTCAGCATGGTCAGGAGCTCGGCGCTGTCGCCGCCCTGGAACAACTTGGCGAGGAAGAAGCCGCCCGGCGCCAGCACGTCATGCGTGAATTCGACCGCGGCCTCGGCGAGCGCGATGATCTTCAGGTGGTCGGTCTTCTTGTGGCCGGTGGTGTTGGCTGCCATGTCGGACATCACGCCGTCGGCGCGGCCGCCGAGGCGTTCCGTCAGCAGGGCGGGCGCTTCCTCGGCCATGAAATCCATCTGGATCAGGTCGACGCCGGGGATCGGGTCGACGGCCAGCAGGTCGATGCCGACGATATAGCCCTTGCCCTGTTCCAGCCCGATGCGCTTGGCCGCGATCTGGCACCAGCCGCCCGGCGCGCAGCCGAGATCGACGAGCCGCTGGCCGGGTTTCAGGAACTTGTAGCGGTCGTCCATCTCCTCGAGCTTGAAGGCCGCGCGCGAGCGATAGCCCATCTCCCGGGCCCGCTTCACATAGGGGTCGTTGAGCTGGCGCTCGAGCCAGAGCTGCGAGGAATGCTTGAGCTTGCCGGCCTTCTTGACCTTGACGCGCATGTCGCGCGCGCCGGCCGGCTTGCCGCCGCCGCCTTTGCCGCCAGATTGTCCGCTGCTCATCGCCTCAAAAGCCTATTTCCGCCGCCACCAGGCGCGGTCCTCATGCATCATGCGCAGCAGGATGCCCTCGCGCAGGCCGCGATCGGCGATGCGGACGCGCTCGCTCGGGAACGCGCGACGGATCGCCTCGAAGATCGCGCAGCCGGCCAGCACCAGATCGGCACGCTCGCGGCCGATGCAGGCATTCGCCGCCCGGGCGGCATAGTCCATCTCGATCAAGCGGTCGATCACCGTGAGGATGTCGCGCTGATGCATCCACAGCCCGTCGACCTCGCGCCGGTCATAGCGCGGCAGGTCGAGATGGATGCCGGCGACCGTGGTGACCGTGCCGGAGGTGCCGAGCAGGTGGAAGCTGCGCGCGTCCTTGGCTCCGGCCGCCTTCTTGGCGAAGGGTGCGAGCGCCTGCGTGCAATCCTCGACCATGCGCTCGAACAGTTCGCGGCTGACCTCGATGCCGCCATAGCGTTCGGCGACGGTGACGACGCCGATCGGCAGCGACGCCCATTCGCGGATGCGGGCGGCAGGGTCGCGTGCCTCGCTGCGGCCGCCGAGCCAGATGATCTCGGTCGAGCCGCCGCCGATATCGAAGACGATGACGCTTTCCGCCGCCGGATCGGCCAGGGCCGCGCAGCCGGAGACGGCGAGCGCGGCTTCGGTACGCTGGTCGATGACCTCCAGCGCCAGTTCCGCCTCAGCCGCGACGCGGCGAATGAAGTCGAGCCCGTTGGTCGCGGCGCGGCAGGCCTCGGTCGTGACGAGGCGGGCGCGCGTGACGCCGCGATTCGCCATCTTGCCGCGACAGATCTTCAGCGCCTCGACCGCGCGGTCCATCGCGGCATCGCCGAGGCGGCTGTTTGCGCCCAGGCCCTCGCCGAGGCGCACGATGCGGGAGAAGGCATCGACGACGCGAAAGCCGTGCTGCGCCGGCCGGGCGATCAGCAGGCGGCAGTTATTGGTGCCGAGATCGAGCGCGGCATAGGTCGCGCCCGGCGGGCGCGAGGCGGCAGGCTGTTCGAAGCTCCTGAACGGCGCGCCAACCGGGATGGCGCCGGCCCGTTGCGGGTCGGCGTCAGATCTCTGTGGCCGCGCCATAGACACGACCTCCCGTTGTTGCCGGTCCTCGACCGCCACTGATTCAACCCTTCAACCTGTCCGATACCGGGGCACGGACAGCGGCCGCGACACGGCGCGGCCCTGCTTCGTAACGAAGCTAACTACAGGGCAGGCGACATGCCAAGCAGAACCTTGCCGGGCGGGAGACTTGCCGGACATCGGCATGGGACGCGCTTGCGCGAAGCCGGGCTGATCGGCCAGTCTCCGCCGACCAATGAGACCGGGCAGGGAACCGACATGGCCGCCAGACACATCCTCGCCATCGACCAGGGCACGACCTCCTCGCGGGCGATCCTGTTCGATGCGTCGCTCGGCGTGGTGGCCAGTGCCCAGCGCGAGTTTCCGCAGCATTTCCCGGCCTCGGGCTGGGTCGAGCACGAGCCGGAGGATATCTGGGAGAGCGTGCTGGCGACGGCGAGGGAGGCCATCGCCAAGGGCGGCCTGAGCGCTGCGGACATCGCCGGCATCGGCATCACCAACCAGCGCGAAACGACGCTGATCTGGGACCGCCGCACGGGCCGCGCCATTCATCGTGCCATCGTTTGGCAGGACCGGCGGACGGCAAAGGCCTGTGCGAATCTCGTCGCTGCCGGCCATGAGAACCTCGTCGCGGAGCGGACCGGCCTGCGCATCGATCCCTATTTCTCCGCGACCAAGATCGCCTGGCTGCTCGACAACGTCCCCGGAGCCCGGCGCCGGGCGGAAGCCGGAGAGCTCGCCTTCGGCACGATCGACTGCTTCCTGCTCTGGCGTCTGACCGGCGGGGCGGTGCATGCGACCGACGCGACCAATGCGGCGCGGACCATGCTGTTCGATATCGGCCGCGGCGTCTGGGATTCGCAATTGCTCGACCTGTTCGGCATTCCGGCTGCGCTGTTGCCGCAGGTGCGCGACTGTGCCGCGCATTTCGGCGATACCGCGCCCGAGTTGTTCGGGGCGCCGATCGCGGTGCGCGGCATGGCGGGCGACCAGCAGGCCGCTACGATCGGGCAGGCCTGCTTCTCGCCCGGTATGGTGAAATCGACCTATGGTACCGGCTGTTTCGCGCTTCTGAACACCGGCGACACGCCGGTACGCTCGAAGCACCGCCTGCTCAGCACCGTCGCCTATCAACTCGGCGGCAAGCGGACCTATGCGCTGGAAGGGTCGATCTTCATCGCCGGCGCGGCCGTGCAATGGCTGCGCGACGGGCTCGGCATCATCGAGAAGGCGAGCGAGACAGGCCCGCTGGCCGAGGCCGCCGATCCCGAGCAGGACGTCTATCTGGTGCCGGCCTTCGTCGGCCTGGGCGCGCCGCATTGGGACGCGCATGCACGCGGCGCGATGTTCGGCCTCACCCGCAATTCAGGCCCACGCGAATTCGCGCGCGCTGCGCTGGAAAGCGTCTGCTACCAGACGCTCGACCTCGTCGAGGCGATGCGGGCCGACTGGCCGGAGGCCGGAGCCGGCAAGCAGTCCGTGCTGCGTGTCGATGGCGGCATGGTCGCCTCCGACTGGACGATGCAGCGCCTCGCCGACATCCTCGACCTGCCGGTCGACCGGCCGAATGTGCTGGAAACGACGGCCTTGGGCGCCGCCTATCTCGCCGGGCTTGATGCCGGGCTTCTGCCGGAGCCTGGTCGTTTCGCCGATATGTGGCGGCTGGAGCGGCGCTTCTCGCCGGCCATGGCCGCAAGCGAGCGCAAGCGCAAGGTCAACGGCTGGCGCGACAGCGTGCGGCGGACGCTGAGCTCAACCTGAGAAGGGCAACCAGCGCCGCTCGGACGAAGAAGCCACCGCGCATTCGGTGAAGCGCACGCCGCGCGCGCCGTCGCCGACCGTCGGATAGTCGGCGTCGAGCGGATCGGCCGTCGTGCCGGCCTTGCGGGCGCGGATATCGGCGAAGACGCCGCGATAGATATTGGCGAAGGCCTCGATGAAGCCCTCGGGATGGCCTGCCGGAATCCGCCCGGCGCGGCGCGCCGATTCGCAGAGCCAGGGCGAGGCGCGGGTGAAGATTTCGGTCGGCCCCTCGCGGCGATGATGGACGAGTCGGTTCGGCTCCTCCTGCCGCCATTCCAGCGTGCCGTCCTCGCCGGAGACGCGCAGGCGCAGGTCGTTCTCCAGCCCGGCATTGATCTGCGAGGCGACCAGCACGCCGCGCGCGCCGCCCTTGAAGCGCAGCAGCATGCTCGCATCGTCGTCGAGCGCACGGCCGGGCACGAGCGCGCCAAGATCGGCGACCAACTCCTCGATCTGGAGGCCGGTCACCGTCGCGACGAGGTTTTCGGCATGGGAGCCGATATCGCCGAGCGCGCCGGCGATGCCGCTGCGGGCCGGGTCGGTGCGCCAGCTCGCCTGCTTGTTGCCCGTCGCCTCCAGTGCGGTGGCGAGCCAGCCCTGATTGTACTCCACCACGACCTTGCGCATGCGGCCGAGCGCGCCCGAGCGCACCATCTCGCGTGCCTGCCGGACCATCGGGTAGCCGGTGTAATTGTAGGTCACGCCGAAGGCGGTGCCGCGCTTGGCGACGGTTTCGACCAGCGTCGTGGCCTGCGCGCCGGTATGGGTCAGGGGCTTGTCGCAGACGACGTGGAATCCGGCTTCCGCGAAGGCCTGCGCGATCGGGAAATGCGTGTCCGTCGGCGTGACGATGACGACGAGGTCGACGCGCTCCGAGGCCGGGCGGGCGAGCTCGGCTTCAAGCAAAGCCTGCCAACTCGCGTGATTATGGGCATCGGCCAGGCCAAGCGCCCGGCCGGATTCGCGGGAGCGCTCCGGCGTCGAGGAGAGTGCGCCTGCGGCTAGTTCCGCCTGTCCGTCGAGTGCGATGGCGTGGCGGTGCACGGCGCCGATGAAGGCATCGCGGCCGCCGCCGATCATGGCATAGCGCAGCCTTGGCGCGTATTCGTCGTTCATCGCGTGACCTAATGCCCTGGGAGATGCGGCCGCCGCCGGAGCGGCGGCCAGTGGGTGCTGCCCGCTCAGAACGGCGAGTCGGGGTGGTAGAACTCCTTGGCGTTGCTCTTGTCGATCAGCACCGAGGGGATGATCGTCGTTGCCGGCAGCTTCTCGCCCTTCAGGCGAGCTTCCGCTGTCAACTTGATCGATTCATAGATGAATTTCGGGGAGTAGCTGACATTGGCCTGGATGCGCGGGTCCTTGCCGTCGAGGATGATCTTGACCATGTCCTTGGCTCCGGCGCCGCCGAAGATCACCTTGATGTCCTTGCGCCCGGCCTGGTCGATGGCGCGGATGGCGCCGAAGGCCATGTCGTCATCGGCCGCCCAGAAGGCGTCGATCTCCTTGAAGCGCGTCAGGAAATCCTGCGTGACCTTGTAGGCGTCGTCGCGGTTCCAGTTGGCGTATTTGGCGTCGAGCAGCTTGATGTCGGGATGGCCCTTCAGCACGCCGTTGAACGCGTCCATGCGCTCGTTGTCGAGCGTGGTCGGGATGCCGCGGAGCGCCACGACATTGCCTTTGCCGCCGAGCGTCTTGGCGATGTACTCGGCCGGGATCTTGCCGAAGGCGGTGTTGTCGCCGGCGACATAGGCATCCTGCGCCGAGGTATCGGTCAGGCCACGGTCGACCACCGTCACATAGGCACCCTTCGCCTTCACATTGGCGACCGGCCGGGTCAGCGCCGCCGATTCGAAGGGGAAGACGACGAGCGCGTTGATCTTGGTGACCGTGCTCAGGTCCTGGAGCTGGTTGGCCTGCTCGACGGCGTTGGCGGCGGTGCGGATCGTGATCTTGAGGTCTTTGTGCTTGGCCTCGAGATCCTTCTTCGCCTGGTTCGCCCAGTAGTTGATGCCGCCCATGAAGCTATGGGTCGCGGCCGGAATGGAGACGCCGAGGTTGACGGGTTCGGCCGCCGCGCCTGTTGCGGCGAAGGCGAGGCCCGCGGCGGTGGCGAGCATCAGGCTGCGTCTGGTCTGCATGGACATCGCTTCTCTCCCTGTATGGCCAACCTTCAGCGGCGGCCTTTCTGCAAAAACGCGACAGTGATGATGACGAAGCCCTGCACGGCAGCGTTCAGGTAGACGCTGATCAGGCTCGTCAGGTTGAGGATGTTGCTGATCACCGAGAGCAGGATCGCGCCGATGACCGTGCCGGTGATGCTGCCATGGCCACCTTTCAGCGCGGCGCCGCCGACGATGACCGCGGCGATGGCCTCCAGCTCCCATAGCAGGCCGGTTGTCGGCGAGGCCGAGCCCAGGCGGGGCACATAGAGCAGCGTGGCGATGCCGACGCAGAGCCCCAGCAGCATGTAGGTCAGGATCTTGACGCGCTCGACATCGACGGCGGCGTAGCGCGCGACCGTCTCGTTGGAACCGATCGCCTGGACATGCCGGCCGAAGATCGTGCGGTTCAGGATCAGCGCGCCGAGCAGCGCGACCAGCAGGAAGACCCAGACCGGGATCGGCACGCCGAGGAGGCTGGCGTAATAGACCGGCGCGTAGAGATCGGCGAGCGCGTTTTCCAAGGTCAGCGCGCCGCCATCGGCGAAATAGGTGAGGTATGCCCGGTAGATGCCGAGCGTTCCTAAGGTGACGATGAAGGGCTCGATCCGGCCCTTCGCGATCAGGATGCCGTGCAGAAGGCCGAAGACGCCGCCGAGCACCACCGCGAGTGCGGCCCCGCCGATCACCGCCAGCAGCGGCGAACCGAAGGCGCCGGCCGCCCAGTTGATGAAGAGGATGACGCAGCCGGCGATCAGCGCCGCCATCGAGCCGACCGAGAGGTCGATGCCGCCGAGGATGATGACGAAGCACATGCCGACCGCGATGATGCCGATGAAGGCCGTGCGGGTGAGCACGTTCAGCGCATTGTCGAGCGTCGCGAAATCGCTGTTCAGCATCGCGCCGGCCGCGCAGAGTAGCACGAGGCCGATGACGGGCCCGAAGGCGGCGATGCGGTCTCCGAGCGGGACGGCTGCCTCGCGGGTGCGGGCCTCGGCGCGCTCTGCGGCTTCAGGCTGCGACATGGCGGGTCCCCGTGGCATGGGCGATCATCGTCGCTTCGGTCATCTCGTCGCCTTCCACCGTCGCGACGAGCCGACCCTCGCGCATCACCGCGACGCGATGGGCGAGGCCGATCAATTCGATCAGCTCCGAGGAGATGACGATCAGGGCGAGCCCCTGGGCGGCGAGTTTCTGGATCAGGAAATAGATCTCGCGCTTGGCGCCGACATCGACGCCGCGCGTCGGCTCGTCGAGCACCAGCACGCGCGGTTCCGGGTGCAGCACCTTGGCGAGCGCGAGCTTCTGCTGGTTGCCGCCCGAGAGCGAGGCGGCCTTCATGCCGAGCGAACCGGCGCGGATGCCGAACTCGCTGACGGCGGTTTCGAGCGCGCGCTGTTCCGCCTCGTGGTCGAGCAGCGGCTTGGCATAGCGCTCAAGCGCCATCAGGGTGAGGTTGGGGCGCAGCGGGAAGTCGACATGCAGGCCCTTGCCCTTGCGATCCTCGCTCAGATAGGCGAGCCCATGGCGGGTGGCGTCGCGCGGCGAATTGAGCTGGATCGGCTTGCCGTCGCGTCGGATCGTGCCGCTGCCCGGCCGCAGGCCCAGGATGCCTTCGAAAAGCTCGGTACGACCGGCGCCGACCAGCCCGGCAAAGCCGAGGATTTCGCCCGGCCGCACCGCAAACGAGATGTCGCTGGCCCAGCCCGGTACCGAGAAGCGCTCGACCGATAGCGCCGGTGGGACATTGGGATCGGCAGCGATCTTCTCCGGAAAGAGGTCGGCGATCTCGCGCCCGACCATCATCGTCGCCATGGCGTGGCGGGTGAGCGAGGCGGTCGGCGCGCGGCCGACGAAACGGCCGTCGCGCATGACGATGACCTCGTCGGTGATGCGCTCGACCTCGTCGAGCTTGTGCGAGATGTAGACGACGGTGATGCCCTCGGCCCGCATCCGCTCGATCAGGGCGAAGAGGCGTCCGGCTTCCGATGGCGTCAGCGTCGCGGTCGGCTCGTCCATGATCAGCAGGCGGGTCTTTCGCGAAAGCGCCTTGGCGATCTCGACGAGCTGCTTCTCGGCGACGATCAGGCGGCGCACCGGCGTATCCGGCGCGCGTGCCAGCCCGACCTGCGCCAGGGCTGCCTCAGCCTCGCGGCGCATCGCCTCCTCGTCGAGCAGCCAGCCCTTGCGGCGCTCATGGCCGAGGAAGATGTTGCCGGCGATGGTCAGGTCATCGGCCAGGTTGAACTCCTGATGGATCAGGACGATGCCCGCGGCTTCAGCCTCGCGCGATCCGGCGAAGGCGACGGGCGCGCCGTCGATCAGAACGCGGCCCTCGCTCGGATGCTCGTAGCCGGACAGGATCTTCATCAAGGTCGACTTGCCGGCGCCGTTCTCACCGAGCAGGCCGTAGACCTTGCCGGGTTCGAGGTCGAAGGAGACGCCGTACAGCACCTCGACCGGGCCGAAGCGCTTGAAGATGCCGTCGAAGGCGACGGCGAGGCCTGCGGTCGCGTTCATGCCGGGCCTCCGCTGCGCAGTGCCTCGCGCATGGCGAGCACGCCGGCACCGATCAGCCCGGTCTCGGGGCCGAGCGGGGCCGAGGTGATTTCGAGATGGCGGGTTGAAAGGGCGAGCGAGCGCTGGTTCACGCTCTGGCGGATCGCGGCGAGGAACATCGGGCCGATCGCCGAGACACCGCCGCCGATGAAGATATGCGAGGGGTTGTAGAAATTGACCAACGCGGCGAGCACCTGGCCGATCAGGCGGCCGGATCGGCGCACGATCGCGTCGGCCTCGGCATCGCCGGCCCGGCTGACGGCGCCGATATCGGCGGCTTCGAGCTGGCCCTTTGTGGTGAGGCGCTCGGCCAGTGCAGGGCTGCGGCCCGATTGGGCGGCCTCCATGCCCATCGCGACGATGGCCGGCGCCGCGGCCATTGCCTCGACGCAGCCGCGATTGCCGCAGCGGCAGAGCGGCCCTTCCGGATCGGCGCAGATATGGCCGATATCGCCGGCCGAGCCGGTGGAGCCGCGATACAGTTCGCCATGGCAGACGATGCCGCAGCCGATGCCGGTGCCGACCTTGATGACAAGGAAATTCTCGATCTGCTTGCGTTGGCGCCAGAGCACGCCGAGCGCCATCAGGTTCACGTCATTGTCCACGAAGATCGGCGCATCGGTGATCTCGCGCAGGTCCTCGCGGATCGCATAGCTGTCCCAGCCCGGCATCAGCGGCGGATTGACGAGCTGGCCTGCGGCGAAATTGACCGGGCCGGGCACGCCGATGCCGACCGCGAGCACGCGGTCCGGCGCGATGCCGTTCTGGGCGAGCATCGCCGGGAGAAGGGTGCGCAGGCGGGCCATGATCGGGCCGGGGCCGGCCTCGACATCGGCTTCCTGCGCATGGCGGGCGATGATGCCGAGATCAGGGCGGAGCAAGGCGATATCGAGGCTGGTCGCGCCGATATCGATGCCGACGAGCACGCCGATGCGGCGATGGACGCAGAGGGTCTCGGGCCGCCGGCCGCCAGTGGAGTGCTGGACGCCGGCTTCGTCGAGCAGGCCTTCCTCGATCAGGCCCGCCGCGATCGCATTGGTCTTGCTGCGGGAAAACTGCAGGCTATCGGCGAGCGCATGGCGGGCGGCGCCCCCGGACCAGAAGGTGGCCTCGAGCAGCGCGAGCTCATCCGGGCTCAGCCTGTGCCAGGGCAGGGCGATCGCAGCCTCCTGTCGTTTCCCGCTCGGCCTTTTTGGTGACCGTTAGGTGCAGGCTAGGGGACGGTCTCGAAACGGCTCAAGACCGAACTTCAGCCTAATTCAGGCGGAAGATAATTTGAAGGCGAGGCGGAGATTGTACGGGCGCGATCTGGACGCCCGGCCGATCCCTGGGTGAAGCTGCGCAAAACCATGGAGGAACAGCCGATGCCGGCAACGATGCAGGGTCCTGCGATCTTTCTTGCCCAGTTCGCCGGTGACAAGGCGCCGTTCGACAGCTGGGCTGGCATCACGGCCTGGGCCGCCGGGCTCGGCTATCGCGGCGTGCAATTGCCCAGCGGCGACGCGCGCTTCTTCGATCTGGAGAAGGCGGCTGCATCACAGGATTACTGCGACGAGATCTCCGGCGTGGCCCGCGAGAACGGCATCGCGATCACCGAGCTGTCGACCCATCTGCAAGGCCAGCTCGTTGCGGTCCATCCGGCTTATGACGCCGCCTTCGATGTCTTCGCGCCGATGGAGGTTCGCGGCAGGCCGAAGGAGAGGCAAGCCTGGGCCGTCGAGCAGATGAAGCTGGCCGCGAAAGCCTCGCGTCGGCTCGGGCTGTCGGGCTCGGTCGGCTTCACCGGTGCCCTGGCCTGGCCCTTTCTCTATCCCTGGCCACAGCGGCCGGCCGGCCTCGTCGAGGAGACCTTCGGTGAATTGGCGCGGCGCTGGCGACCGATCCTCGATGCCTATGAGGAGGAGGGCGTCGATATCGGTTTCGAGATCCATCCGGGCGAGGATGTCTTCGACGGCGCGACCTTCGAATTGTTCCTCGATCGGCTCGGCGGGCACAGGCGCTGCCGGATCAACTACGATCCCTCGCATTTCCTGCTGCAGCAGCTCGATTATCTCGCCTTCATCGATATCTATCACGAGCGCATCAGCGCCTTCCATGTGAAGGATGCCGAGTTCCGGCCCGATGGCCGGCAGGGCGTCTATTCGGGGTTTTCGCCCTGGATCGGGAGGGCCGGACGCTTCCGCTCGCTCGGTGACGGGCAGGTCGATTTCAAGGCGATCTTCTCCAAGCTCGCTCAATACGGCTTCGCGGGCTGGGCCGTGCTCGAATGGGAATGCGCGCTGAAGCACCCGGAGGACGGCGCGCGCGAGGGCGCCCGCTTCATCGCCGACCACATCATCCGGGTGACGGAGACCGCCTTCGACGATTTCGCGGGTGGGGGCGATCCCGGGCTGGCGCGGCGGATGCTGGGGCTGTCGTAGCGAAGTAAGATTCGACGGAACCGCTCTTGTCATTGCGGGGCTTCGCGCAGCGAAGAACCCGGAACCCACGACTGGGTGAGCCCAGATAACGCGGCATGGAATGTCTCGCCCAGTGGTGGTTTCCGGGTTCGCGCCTACGGCGCGCCCCGGAATGACAACGGGCTAGGACAGGCGCCGGTCGAGCGTCTCGGCGATCCGTTCGACAAGCGCGGCATGGTCCGCCAGCAGGTCCTGCAACGGGCCGATCGGGCGGAAGGCGCGGGAATCCTGCGCTTCCTCGCCGTCGCTCTCCCACGCCTCGATCGCCTCATCGGCGGCCGCCAGCCAGGCTTCGAGCGAGGCGCCTGCGATCGACAGGCCGGCTTCCAGCGCAAGACGCTCGGCAATCCGCTGGCGCAGCGCGTCGCGGGCGGCACGGAGCGCGTCGAGTTCGTCGGTATAGCGCATGAAACGCAGCGCCCCGCTCAATGGACGGTGGCGAGGTCGTCGTCGTCCGGGTCGATCAGGCGGTCGAGGCCGAGCTGCTCGACGCCATCGGTGAACTCGGCGAAGGCGTCGGCATCGGTGGCGAAGGCGTCCTGCCAGACGGTCGAGCCGCCGTCCTCGTCGATGAGCTCGAGGGTCCAGCCGTCGGTGCCCTCGATCTTGTAGATTTCCACCCGCACGGTCAGGCCGTCATGGGTGAAAGACTGCGACAGGGGCGAACGAATGATGTCGGGGAAGTCAGTCATGACACCAGTCTAACAGTTTCGTCGGAAGGGCGCAGCCGTCGCCGGCCGCGCCCCGCCCATTCACTCGGCGGAGGTCGCGGGGGCGGGCTCCGTGCGGCGCAGGCGCCGGACGAGGCGCACGACGCCGACATAGAGCAGCGGCACGAAGAAGACGCCGATCACGGTGGCGGCGATCATGCCGCCCATCACGCCGATGCCGATCGCGTTCTGGCTGCCCGAGCCCGCGCCGGTCGCGACCGCGAGCGGCGTCACGCCCAGCACGAAGGCGAGAGAGGTCATCAGGATCGGCCGCAGGCGCTGGCGGGCCGCTTCCAGCGTCGCCTCGACCAGGCCCTTGCCATGAGCCTCCTGCTCGATCGCGAACTCGACGATCAGGATCGCGTTCTTGGCCGCGAGGCCGATCGTCGTCAGCAGGCCGACCTTGAAATAGACGTCGTTGGTCTGGCCGAAGAGCGTCGCCGCGAGCAGCGCGCCGAAGATGCCGATCGGCACCGAGAGCATGACCGCGAAGGGAATCGCCCAGCTCTCGTAGAGCGCCGCGAGGCAGAGGAAGACGACCAGCATCGAGAGGGCGTAGAGCGCCACCGCCTGGCTGCCGGAGAGACGCTCCTGGAAGGACAGGCCGGTCCATTCATGGCCGAAGCCGGTCGGCAGCTGCGTCACCAGGCGGTCGATCTCGTCCATCGCCGCGCCGGAGCTGACGCCGGCTGCCGCCGCACCCTGCATCTGGACGGCGGCCGCGCCGTTATAGCGCTCCAGCCGCGGCGAGCCGTAGGTCCAGCGCCCGGAGGAGAAGGCCGAGAACGGCACCATCTCGCCGCCCTGGTTGCGGACATACCAGCGCCCGATATCGCCGGGCTGCATGCGGAAGGGCGCGTCAGCCTGGACATAGACGGACTTCACCCGGCCGCGGTCGATGAAGTCGTTGACATAGGCCGAGCCCCAGGCGGTCGACAGCGTGTTGTTGATCGCCGCCAGCGGCAGGGTCAGAGCGCTAGCCTTCTCCTGGTCGATCTCGACGGCGTATTGCGGCGTATCCTCCTGGCCGTTCGGCCGCGTGCCTGTGAGCTGCTTGCTCTGCGCCGCGAGGCCGAGCAACTGGTTGCGGACCTCCATCAGGCGGGTATGGCCGGCGCCGGCGATGTCCTGCAGGTAGAAATCGAAGCCTGCGGTATTGCCGAAGCCCTGGATCGCCGGCGGGGCCAGCGCGTAGACCGTGCCGTCCTTGATGCCACGGAAGGCACCCATGGCGCGGCCGGCGATGGCCTGGGCCGTCGCCTGCTTGCCGGAGCGCTCGGCGAACGGCTTGAGGCGCACGAAGGCGAGGCCGACATTCTGGCCCTGGCCACCGAAGCCGAATCCCGCGACGGTGAGCACGCCCTCGACGAGGTCCTTCTCCTTCTCGAGATAGTGCTTCTGCACCTGGTCGAGCACGCGCAGCGTCCGGTCCTGCGTCGCGCCGACGGGCAATTGCACGCTGGTCAGCAGGATGCCCTGATCCTCGTCGGGCAGGAAGGACGAGGGCATGCGGGCGAAGAGCCAGGCCATGCCGCCGCTGATCAGCAGGAAGACGAGCAGGAAGCGCAGCGGCCGTCCGATCATGCCAGCGACGCCGGAGCGATAGCCGTTGGTGGTGCGCTCGAAATTGCGGTTGAACCAGCCGAAGAAGCCCTTGCGCGGGCCATGATCGCCGACCGGCTTCAGCAGCGTCGCGCAAAGCGCCGGCGTCAGCACCAGCGCGACGACGACGGAGAGCGCCATCGCGGTCACGATCGTCACCGAGAACTGCCGGTAGATCACGCCGACCGAGCCGCCGAAGAAGGCCATCGGCACGAACACGGCCGAGAGCACGGTCGCGATGCCGACCAGCGCGCCGGTGATCTCGCCCATCGACTTGATCGTCGCTTCCTTGGGCGAGAGCTTCTCCTCCTGCATCACGCGCTCGACATTCTCGACCACGACGATGGCGTCGTCGACGAGCAGGCCGATGGCGAGCACCATCGCGAACATGGTCAGCGTGTTGATCGAGTAGCCGGCCAGCGCCAGCACGCCGAAGGTGCCGAGCAGCACGACCGGCACCGCCAGCATCGGGATGAAGGTCGCGCGCAGGTTCTGCAGGAAGACGTACATCACGATGAAGACGAGGATGATCGCCTCGAACAGCGTGTGGACGACCTTCTCGATCGAGAGCGTCACGAAGGGCGTGGTGTCGTAGGGATAGGTCACCTCGACGCCTTCCGGCAGCGTCTGCTTCAGGCGCTCGATCGTCGCGGTCACCGCCTTGGCGGTGTCGATCGCGTTGGCGCCGGTGGCGAGGCTCACGGCGAGGCCGGTCGTCGGCTTGCCGTTGTAGAACGAGACGGTGTCGTAGCTCTTGGCGCCGAGCTCGACACGGGCGACGTCGTTCAGCCGGACGATCGAGCCGGAAGCGCCGCTCTTGAGAATGATGTTCTCGAATTGCGCGACCGTCTGGAGTCGCGAGAGCGCGGTGACGGTGGCGTTGAGCTGCTGGCCGCCGACCTGGGGCAGGCCGCCGAGCTGGCCGGCCGACACCTGTGTGTTCTGCGCCTCGACCGCGACGGCGATGTCGCTCGGCATCAGCGCGTATTTCCGCAGCTTGTCGGGGTCGAGCCAGATGCGCATGGCGTAGCCGGCGCCGAAGAGCTGGGTCGTGCCGACGCCTTCGACGCGCTTCAGCGTGTCGTTGAGGGTCGAATCGACATAGTCGGCGAGGTCGGTGGTCGACATCCGCCCGTCCTTCGAGACGAAGGCGACGACCATCAGGAAGCCGGTGGAGGCCTTGGCGACCGAGATGCCGGTGCTCTGCACCACGGAGGGCAATTGCCGGGTGACGAGCTGCAGCTTGTTCTGCACCTGCATCTGCGCGACGTCGGGGTCGGCCTGGCTGTTGAAGGTCAGCGTGATCTGGGCGTTGCCGGTCGAGGTCGAGGTCGCCGTCATGTATTGCAGGTTGTCGAGGCCGGTCATGCCCTGCTCGATGACCTTGGTCACCGAGTTCTCGACGGTCTGCGCGTCGGCGCCGGGATAGTTGGCGCTGATCTGGACGGTCGTCGGCGCGATCTGCGGATATTGCGAGATCGGCAGCGTGCGTAGGGCCAGAAGCCCCGCCAGCATGATGACGATGGCGACGACCCAGGCGAAGATCGGCCTTTCGATGAAGAAGCGCGACATGGCGTCAGTTCTTCGCCGTGTTGCCGTCGGCCGGCAATTCGGCCCGGCGGTTGGCGGATTTCAGCTCGCCGGTGGCTTCGTCGACGCTGACCTCGTTTACGGTCACGGTCTGGCCGGGCCGCACGAGCTGGCCGCCCTCGACGATGATGCGCTCGCCATCCTTGACGCCGCTGTCGACCAGCCAGTTGTTGCCGATATTGCGGCGGGTCACGAGCACGCGCTCCTCGACCTTGCCCTCGGCCGAGACGAACTTGGCGGTCGCCTCGCCCTTGGTGTTGCGGCTAACGGCGCGCTGCGGCAGCAGGAAATTGTTCTCGGCGATGCCTTCCTGGATCACCGCGCGGACGAACATGCCGGGCAGCAGCAGCCGCTCCGGATTGGGGAATTCGGCGCGGACAGTGAAGGTGCCGGTGGTCTCGTCGATATTGGCCTCGGCGAATTCGAGCTTGCCGGATTGCGCATAGGCGTCGCCGGTATCGAGCTTGAGCTTCACCGCGACATTGGGGCCGGTGAATTTCAGCCGGCCCGAGGCGATGTCGTTGCGGAATTTCAGCAGGTTGGTGCTCGACTGGGTGACGTCGACATTGATCGGGTCGAGCTTGCGGATCGTCGTCAGGATCGCCGCCTGGTTGGCGGTGACGAGGGCTCCTTGCGTCAGCGCCGACTTGTCGATGCGCCCGTCGATCGGCGCGGTGACCTTGGTATAGGCCAGATTGATCTTGGCCGCCTCGACATTGGCCTTGGCGGCCGCGACATCGGCCTGGGCCTGGCCGAGCGTGGCAGCGGCGTCGTCGGCATCCTGCTTGCTGCCGGCATTGCGCTGGAGCAGTTCGCGATAGCGGTCGGCGCGCACCTGCGCATTGGCGACGGCGGCCTCGGCCTTGTGCTGGGCGGCGACGGCGCTGTCGAGGGCGGCCTGATAGGGCGAAGGGTCGATCTCGTAGAGCACGTCCCCGGCCTTGACCTCGCTGCCTTCGCGGAACAGCCGCGCCTTGATGATGCCGTTCACCTGCGGCCGGATCTCGGCGATCAGGCTCGCCGACACGCGCCCCGGCAATTCCGCCGTGATCGCGACCGGCTGCGGATGCAGCGAGACGACGCTGACCTGGAGCTGCGGCTGCGGCGGAGGTGCGGCCGCCTTCTCGGAGTTGCAGGCGGCCAGCAGCGCTGCCAGCAGCAACGCGCTCGGCAGGGCGTGGCGGGAAGAGGAAGGGGCGCGCTCGGCCGGCATGCGGGCTCTCTTTTTGGAAACTGAAGGGTTTCTTATCTCTTGATTTCCGATACTGTCAAACTGAAGAATGCGGCGTGATGACGAACACGATCAAGAAAAGCAGCGAAACGGGCGAAAACGCGCCGCAGCATCGGACGCGCGGGCGCCCCAAGACGCGTTCCGATGCGGCTGAGCGCCAGCGGATCGTGCGTTCGGCGCGCGACCTGTTCCTCGACGTCGGCTATGGCGGCACGACGATGGATGCGGTCGCGGCGCGCTGCGGCGTCTCCAAGCGAACGCTCTACCAGCTGTTTCCCGCGAAGACCGACTTGTTCCGCGTGATGGTGGCCGATCACCGGCGCTCGATGCTGGCGCTGCCGCGCCCCGCTGGCGAGGATCTGCCGCTACCGGAGGCGCTCGCCACGATCTTCCGGCTCGACATCGACGAAATCGACAATCGCGATCGGCTGGCTTTCGTCAGGCTCGTCCTGGCCGATTCCGACAGGTTCAGCGAGATCGGCGAACTGATCGAGCAGGAAGGCGCCGAGCCGGCGCGACGGCTTCTCGCTGATTGGCTTTCCGCTCAGCAGGCACGCGGTGCGCTCCGCGCCTTCCCGGCCGATGCGCTGGCTCGGATGCTGATGGACATGATCTTCTCGGTGCTGATCAAGCGCTTCCCCGGCGACCGGCTGCTGACGGTCGAGGAACGGGCCCGGCATGCGCGGCTGTGCCTGGAGGTGTTCCTGGAGGGGGCTGCTGAGAAGACTGTGTGACTGGAGCGCATCGGCGGCCGAAAGAAGGCACGCAGGATTGCGTCTCAAGAATGTCCGCGAACGATGGTTTTTGGATGGGCTGGGCCACTGAGGAGTGGCTGGGGGACTAGGATTCGAACCTAGACAACCAGAGTCAGAGTCTGGGGTCCTACCGTTAGACGATCCCCCAACGACAGGGCGCTTGGTGCCGCGCCGCGTTGGTGAGCGGGGGTCTAATCAATGCGATCCGGCTTGGCAAGAGCAGAATTCACCGTCGATGCGAAACGCTTCACAGAAACGTCGTCATCCGCTCGCCGCCGTCCGCCCCCATCCGCAGGCCGCCTGAACCTTTTCAGCTTCGACGCCTGAAAGGAGGCTTGCGCGAGGGTGAAAGGAACCGCAGGTGCTCGCACAGGCCGTGCAGATGAGAGAGGGCGCCGTCGTATGACCTCCGCTCGTGCGCCGCAAAGCGATGCCGGGAGGCTCGGCTTGCACCTCCGGCCTGTGCGCGACGCATGCGAGCCGTCTTGCGCGCCAGGGGCTTCTTCAGGGAACATCACGCCATGAATCAGCAAGAAGCCGCCGCCGCGCTCTCCGTCTGGGTTGCGCTCGAAAGTCCCACCAGCCATCCCGCGGGCGTGAGCGGCATGATGGACCTCGTGCAGAAGGACGTCGCAGGACTGCCGATCGCGGTCGAGCGTATTCCTGGCCGCGACGGACTCGGCGACATGGTGATGCTGCGTGCCGGGCTCGACAACGGCCAGCCTGCCGTCGCGGTGATGTCGCATCTCGACACGGTGCACCCGGTCGGCACCAGCGCCAAGGACTTGCCGGTCAGGATCGATGGCGACCGGCTCTACGGCCCCGGCGTCTACGACATGAAAGGTGGCGCCTGGCTCGCCCTGCAGGCCTTCAAGCAGGTCGCTGTGGCGGGCTCGGCCAAGCGGCCGATGGTCTTCCTGTTCACGCCTGACGAGGAGATCGGCTCGCCGACCAGCCGGGCCGTGATCGAGGAGATCGGCCGCGGCGCGAAGGCCGTGCTCGTCACCGAGCCGGCGCGCTCCGGCGGCAAGATCGTCACGGCCCGCAAGGGCGTCGGCCGCTTCGACGTCAGGCTCGAAGGCCGTCCGGCCCATGCCGGCGGCAAGCATGCCGATGGTCGCAGCGCCATTCGCGAGGCCGCGCACCAGATCCTCGCCGTCGAGGGCATGACCGACTATGCGCGTGGCATCACGACCTGCGTCGCGCTGGTCGGCGGCGGCACGGCGGCGAACGTCATCCCGCAGCATGCCTGGTTCAGCGTCGATTGCCGCGTCACCACGCTCGCCGACGGAACGATGATGGAGAACCGCATCCTCAGCCTGAAGCCGCATGACCCAGATGTCGCCTTGCGCATCACCGGCGGCATGAACCGGCCGCCCTACGAGAAGTCGGCGGAAGTCGCGGAGCTGTTCGACCTCGCGCGCAAGGTCGCGGCCGATGTCGGCTTCGACCTGCAGGACTGCCCGATGACCGGCGGTGGCTCGGACGGCAATTTCACCGCCGCACTCGGCGTACCCACCCTCGACGGGCTCGGCATCGATGGCGACGGCGCGCATACCCTGCAGGAATACGGGCTGATCTCCTCGATCGCGCCACGTCAGGCGCTGATGAAGGGCCTGCTGGAAACGATCTGAGCGCGAACCGCTCGTCTGACGGCGGACAAGAAAAAAGCCCCTCGCGACGCGAGGGGCTTTTCATTCCGAGAGCTGTCCGAAGCCTCAGGCTTCCGGTTCGCCCATGCCGCCGGCGGCGAGGAATTTCTCGAGCCAGTGGATGTTGTAGTCGCCGTTGAGGATGTCCGGGTTGCGCACCAGCGTGCGGAACAGCGGCAGCGTCGTGTCGACGCCGTCGACGACGAACTCGTCGAGCGAACGGCGCAGGCGCATCAGGCATTCGTCGCGGTTGCGGCCATGAACGATCAGCTTGCCCACCAGCGAGTTGTAATGCGGCGGGATCGTGTAGCCTTGGTAGGCTGCGGAATCGACACGCACGCCGAGCCCGCCCGGGGTGTGGAACGAGGCGATTTTGCCGGGCGAGGGGCGGAAGGTCGCGTGATGCTCGGCATTGACCCGGCACTCGATGGCATGGCCCTCGACGACGATGTCGGACTGCTTGAGCGAGAGCGGGGCGCCGGCGGCGATGCGGATCTGCTCGTTGACGAGATCGATCCCGGTGATCATCTCGGTCACGGGATGCTCGACCTGGATGCGGGTGTTCATCTCGATGAAGTAGAACTCACCGTCCTCATAGAGGAACTCGATCGTGCCGGCGCCGCGATATTGCAGTTCGCGCATCGCCTTGGCGCAGATCTCGCCGATCCGGTCGCGCTCGCCGGCGTTCAGAGCGGGCGAGGGGCCTTCCTCCCAGACCTTCTGGTGGCGGCGCTGCAGCGAGCAGTCGCGCTCGCCGAGATGGATGGCGTTGCCGTGGCCGTCGCCGAGCACCTGGATCTCGATATGGCGCGGCTTCTCGAGATATTTCTCGATATAGACTGCGTCATCGCCGAAATTGGCCTTGGCCTCGCTGCGGGCCGTCGCGAGCAGGACGGCGATTTCGTCCTCGTTGCGAACCACCTTCATGCCCTTGCCGCCACCGCCGGAGGCGGCCTTGATGATCACGGGCAGGCCGATCTCGCGGATGATGCGCAGCGCCTCGGCCTCGTCGGCGACGCCGCCCTCGGAGCCCGGCACGCAGGGGATGCCGAGGCGCTTGGCGGTGCGCTTGGCCTCGATCTTGTCGCCCATCGAGCGGATATGCTCGGCCTTGGGGCCGATGAAGGTGATGTTGTGCCTGTCCAGGATATCGGCGAAGCGGGCGTTCTCGGAGAGGAAGCCGTAGCCGGGATGGACCGCATCGGCGCCGGTGATCTCGCAGGCGGCGATCAGGGCGGGAATGTTGAGATAGCTCTCGCGGGCCGGCGGCGGCCCGATGCAGACGCTTTCGTCGGCGAGGCGCACATGCATGGCGTTGGCATCGGCCGTGGAATGCACCGCGACGGTCGCGATGCCGAGCTCCTTGGCGGCGCGCAGCACGCGCAGCGCGATCTCTCCACGATTGGCGATCAGGATCTTGTCGAACATCTTGAAACCCAAGTCGGACCCGGCGGCGCGCGGCGCCACGCTCACTCGATCACCAGCAGCGGCTCGCCGTATTCCACCGGCTGGCCGTCCTCGACCATGATGGCCGTGACCTTGCCGGCGCGGGGCGCGACGATGTCGTTGAAGGTCTTCATCGCCTCGACGAGCAGGATGCGCTCACCCTGCTTCACGACGCTGCCGATCTCGACGAAGGGCTTGGCATCGGGCGAAGGACGGCGATAGGCGGTGCCGACCATCGGGGAGGGCACGGCGCCGGGATGGGCGGCGGTGGGCTTGGCCTCGACCGGCGCGGCGGCTGCGACCGGGGCCGGCATCGCCATCATCGGGGCGGCGGGGACCTGAACGGTCGCCGAGATGTTGCGGGCGACGCGAACGCGCAGATCGCCCTTCTCGACCTCGATCTCGGTGAGATCGGTCTGGTTCAGGAGCTCGGCGAGCTCGCGGACAAGTTCGGGGTCGATCGGGCTCTTGGTCGCCATGGCGGATATCACCGTCTTCTTCGGATATTCGGATGGAGGCGACGATTTCAGCCGCGCTCCCGTTCAAACAGGTTCAGGCGGCTTTCGCCGCCCGCTTTTCCAGCAGCGGCACGATCGCATCGAGCGCCAGGTCATAGCTGGCGACGCCGAAGCCGCAGATCACGCCGATGCAGACCGGCGCCATATAGGAATGGTGCCGGAATTCCTCGCGCGCATGCACGTTGGAGATATGGACCTCGATCGCCAGCGCATCGACGCCCTTGATGGCGTCGCGCAGGGCCACCGAGGTGTGGGTATAGGCGCCCGCGTTGATGATGACGCCGGCGCCGGCCAAACCCGCCTGCTGGATGAAGGTGACGAGTTCGCCTTCGAAATTGGTCTGGCGGAAGGTCAGTTCCACGCCCGCCGCCTCGGCCTTGCGGCGCAACCGCTCCTCGACGCCGGCCAGCGTGACCGCGCCATAGGTTCCGGGCTCGCGGGTTCCGAGCAGGTTGAGATTGGGTCCGTTCAGGACGTGGACGGCGACCATCGAGGGCGTTCATTCCGGCACCGCGCGCGGGCGGCAGGAGCCGCCCTCATAAACGCTGAAGGCCGGCAGGGGAAGCCTGAAGCGCCCTGCCGGCCCATCGGATCGTGTTGAAACGGCTGATCAGCCGGCGCAGTCGGTCTTGCCGCAGCGGCGAACGGAATCGATCTTCGCCTTGAGGGCGGCCTGGCCGACCGCGCCGAAGACGATCTCGTCGCCGATGATGAAGGCGGGCGTGCCGGTGAGGCCGAGGCGATCGCCGAGCGCGACGGTATCCGCGATCGCGGCCTTGGTGGCGGGGGCCTCCATGTCCTTCTTCAGCTGGGCCACGTCGGCGCCGGCTTCCTTGGCGATGTCGAGCGCCTTGGCGGCGTTGACCTTGCCCTTCACGGCCATCAGCTTGTTGTGGAACTCGAAATATTTCGCGCCCTGGAGCTGGTTCTTGGCGGCGACGGCGACGCGGCTGGCCTCGACCGAATCAGGGCCGAGGATCGGGAAGTCCTTGAGCACGACGCGCAGCTTCGGATCGGCCTTGGAGAGCGCGGTCACGTCCTCCATCGCCCTTTTGCAGTAGCCGCAATTGTAATCCATGAATTCGACGAGGGTGATGTCGCCGTCGGGGTTGCCGATGATGACCGAGGTCGCGGGATCGGTGATGCGTGCCTTCTCGGCCGCGACCGCGCTGCGCTGGGCATCGGCCTGAGCGACCGTGTTGCGGCGCTCCAGCTCGATCAGGGCGTCCTGGATGATCTCGGGATTCTTCAGGATGGTTTCGCGGATCAGGTCGGTCACCGCCTTGCGCTGCTCGGGCGAGAGCGGCTGGCCCTGCGCCATGGCCGGCGCAGCGGAAGCCGCGAGCCAGAGGCTCAGCACGACGGCGGCTGGCCGCAGGCAGGCACGCGCCAGGCTGGTGAGGGTCGGGAAAGCCATCTCGTCATCCTTTTCAAAACCGCCGGGCGGTAAACCGCGACCGAAGCGGCGCTTCCAGCCGCGAGCTTGTGGGTGTTCGGGGTGCCAAGGTCAAATCACAGCTCTGCCACCGGATGCGGCCGATGGTTGCAGGCGAGGGCGGCGTCAGCTACGCGGGCGGGCCGCCTCGCGAACCCGGACAAGCCGATGTCGAAGCCCCTGATTGCGCCCGCCGCCTTGCCCGCTCTCGCCGAGCGAGCCGAGCGCGTCGCCCCCTTCATCGTCATGGACGTGATGAACCAGGCGGCGGCCATCGAACGCCGCGGCGGCTCGGTCGTGCATATGGAGGTCGGCCAGCCCTCGGCGCCGACGCCGGCCTCGATCCGCGCCGCAGCGGGCCGCGCGCTGGAGCACGGCCGGATCGGATACACGCAGGCACTCGGCACGGATTCGCTGAGGGAACGCATCGCGCGCCATTATCGGGATGCTTATGGCGTGGAGGTGGCGGCCGAGCGCGTCGTCGTGACGACGGGCTCGTCGGGCGGCTTCATCCTGGCCTTCCTCGCCTGTTTCCAGCCGGGCGCGCGGATCGCGATCACGGCGCCGGGCTATCCGGCCTATCGCAACATCCTGATCGCGCTCGGGCTGGAACCCGTCGCGATCGAGGTCGGCCCCGAGACGCGCTTCGCCCTGACGCCCGATCTGATCGAGCGCGCCCATCGCGAAAAGCCGCTCGCCGGCGTGCTGACCATGAGCCCGGCCAACCCGACCGGCGTGGTGATGACGCCCGAGGCGATCGCCGATGTCGCCGCCTGCTGCCGCAGGCTCGGGCTCTGGTACATCTCGGACGAAATCTATCACGGCCTGACCTACGAGACCCCGGCGACGACGGCGCTCACCGCCGATCCGGACGCGATCGTCGTCAACTCCTTCTCCAAGTATTACTGCATGACCGGCTGGCGCGTCGGCTGGCTCGTCGTGCCGCAGCGTCTGGTGCGCACGATCGAGCGCCTGCAGCAGAATTTCTCGATCTCGGTGCCTTATCTCAGCCAAGTGGCGGGCGAGGCGGCTTTCGATGCCACCGAAGAATGCGAGGCGATCAAGGCGGGCTATGCCGCCAATCGCGCCTTTCTGCTCAAGGCCCTGCCGGAGATCGGCCTCGGCGATTTCCTGCCCGTCGACGGCGCCTTCTACATCTATCTCGACATCGGCCGATACTCGAACGATTCCATGACCTTCTGCCGCAGCGTGCTCGAGGAAGCCGGCGTCGCGATCACGCCCGGGCTCGATTTCGACGAGGCGCGCGGCGCCCGCACAATCAGGCTCTCCTTCGCCGGTTCGCTCGGTGAATGCGAGGAGGCGGTCACGCGGATAGGCAACTGGATGAAGAAGCGCTGACCAAACGGCTTCTGCGTCACGCGAACTGCTTGCCAGAATTCGCGGAATCCCAGCATGCTGTCGTCGTGGGATAGCGCGGAGATTTGCCATGAACGTCGCAGCACCGGACGCATTCGTCCCGCGGCGAAGCGCTGCCCGGCCGGCCATGCTCTTCGGCTGGTTGATGCTCGCCTTCGCGTGCCTCTCGCCGGTCACGACCGCGATGGCCGAGGACCAATCCTCCGTGGTCCTCAACCTGCGCGGCGATGAGACGCCGGAGACCATCCGCCGGATGGTCGATGCCCTGTCGGCGCCGGGCCGGCAGGTCGAGATCCGGGTTGGCGGCACAGCTGCCGCAGCGCCCGCTCCTGCGGCGCCGGCGGAGCCTGCCACGAAGACCAAGGCCGTTGCCGCACAACCCGCGCCTGCCCTGTCGATGGCAGAGGAGGAGGGCTTTCAGGCAGAGGTCAACGCCCTCGTCGACCGTTTCATCGACGGCGTCGAGTATGGCGGCACCTCGATTCCCGCGATAAGCGAGTTGCCGGATAACTGGGGCCGGGTCTGGCTGCGCAATCTCAATGGCCGCGAAGGCCCGACTGCCGGCTGGCGCGTGTTCGGGATCGTCTGCCTCGCACTCGCTGTTGCTCTGGTCTTCCGTCTCGCCAGCGCCCGCTGGTTCGCGCGCAAGATGCAGCCTGCGGGGCCGGAATTCACGCCGCGTCTCGTCGCCTCGTCCTGGGGGCTGTTGCAGGATGTCGCGACCATCCTGCTCGCTCTGGCCGTGGCGAGGATCGCCCGCAACGCCTGGCTGCCGGAGAACGATCTCGCCAATATCGCGCTGACGACAGGCGCCAATGGCGCAGCGATCGGCGCGCTCTATATCGCCGTCGGTCGCTTCCTGACCGCCCCCGGTGCGCCGGACCGGCGGATCATGCCACTGCCGCGCGCGGAGGTGCATTTCCGGCGGCTCGTCGTCTACGCGATCCTGACGCCGCTGATCGTGTCCGGCATCCTGCTCGCCCATCACGTCAGTGCAGGTCCGCGACCCGTGACCGGGCTGATCGCGCTGACCGGACTTCTCATCACGCTGTTCAAGATCTGGTGGTTCCATGATGCGCGGCACGATCTTGCGGCGCTGGTCCTCTCGGGCTCCGTCGAGCCCGGTCCGATCCGGCGGCTGATCGCGACCGGAACGGCCTGGTTCTATATCGCGACGACGGTCCTGTTGTGGATGGTCAGCAGCGCGGCCGCGATGATGTCGAACGGCGGACGCTGGGCAGAAGCCGCGGCGGTGACGCAGGTGGCTATCGTCCTGATCCCGATCCTTGCCGTCGGCATCGCCAGCCTCCTGCGCTGCCATGCGATGCGGCACGAAGAGGAACATGGCGCCACGCCGATGCGGCGCGCCGGCGGCGCGGCCTTGCGGGCGGCGGCCGTCGGGGCGCTGTGGGCGGCGGGGTTCTTCGTGCTGGCGCGGCTCTGGGCCGGGCTCCTGCTCGGCGTGAGCTCGGCGCAATTCGCCGCCGTGATGCGCCAGACGGTCGGCGTCGCGATCTTCGCCTTTGCCGGCTGGGTGGCGCTCGTCTTCCTGCATGCCTTCTTCGACGCCTACACGCCGCGGCGGCGCGTCGTCGGCCCCGGCGACGAGGACGTTGCGCATGAGGAGGACGTGCCGAGCCGGCTGGCGACGGTGCTGCCGGTACTGCGCGGCGTCGTTCTGGGCACCGTGCTCGGCCTCACCATCCTCATCGTTCTGGCGCGGCTCGGCGTCGATATCGGGCCGCTGCTTGCCGGCTTCGGCATTCTCGGCCTCGCGATCTCCTTCGGCTCGCAGGCGCTGGTGCGCGATATCGTCTCCGGCCTGTTCTTCATGCTGGAGGATGCCTTCCGCGTCGGCGAATACGTCGATACCGGCCGGCTCAAGGGCACGGTCGAGAAGATCTCGCTGCGCTCCATGCAATTGCGCCACCAGAGCGGCCAGATCCACACCGTACCCTTCGGCCAGGTGCAGTCGCTGACCAATGCGAGCCGCGACTGGGCAACGATCAAGTTCAACGTGCGCCTCGATCATTCCGCCGATATCGAGCAGGCGCGCAAGGCGATCAAGAAGACCGGCATCGCCTTGCAGGAGGATCCGGAATTCGGGCCGCATTTCATCGCTCCGCTGAAGATGCAGGGCGTCGCCGACATCACCGACAGTGCCATCGTGATCAGGCTGAAATTCACCGCAAAGCCGAACCAGGCCTCGATGCTCCAGCGCGAGGCGCTGAAGCGGGTCTATCGCGCCTTCAATGACGCGCATGTACCCTTCGCCTCGAACGCCGTCACGGTGCGCGGCGGCGAGGGGGGCTCGCAGAGCCAGGCCGCCGCCGCGATCTCGACCGTGCCGCCGCCGTCCCCGCTGGCGCCGGCTGCGGGGTGAAGCGGGTCAATCGCCGCCACCGGCTGCTCGATCGGGCAGATGGCTTCAGGCTAAGGCTTGCCTTTCTGGAAGCTGTCCCAGATGACCATGCGCTCGCGATTGCGTGGCGGCGGCATGAGGCCCTTCCGGAGCGAGACATCTGTCGACAGCACGATCCTGACCGGATCGTCGGGCGCTGAAAAGGGAAAAGCCCGCTGCGGATTGCAGCGGGCTTCTTCATTCATACAGCTTTTGTGCTGCGATCAGGAGCGGCCGGCGAGCCGGTTCCACCAGCCGCCACGCTTCGGGCGGTTCGGGTCCGGCTCGGTCAGCACGACCGCAACGGGCTCCTCAGCCGGGGCCTTGACCGGGGCGGGTTCCGGCGCCGAGGCGGGCTCGGCCGGAGCCGCAACGGCCTCGGGAGCGGCAACCGGAGCTTCGGCCTTCGCCTCGACAGGGGCTGCCGCGGCTTCCGTGGCAGCCTCGCCGCCCTCGGTGATCGGCACGACCTTCTTGCGCGAACGGCTGCGCTTGGGCTTCTCGGCCTCGGCCGGTGCGGCCTCGGCCACGACCGTCTCGGCCTTGGCCTCGGTCTCCTTGGCGGCCTCGGCCTTCGGCTTGCGGGAGCGGCTGCGCTTCGGCTTGGCGGCTTCCGTGCCTGGCTCCTCGGCGACCGGCTCCGGAGCGGCTTCAGCAACCATTTCCGCGACGGGCTCGGCAGCGGCCGGGGTCACTGCCTCGTCACCGTCTTCCTCGCCCTCGTCGCCTTCGTCGTCACCCTGCGCGCCATCGAGCTGCTGGCCCTGCTCGTCGCGCTCGCCGCCACGCCGACGACGGCGGCGGCGCCGACGACGGCGACCGTTTTCGCCCTCGCCACGCTCGGACTGATCCTGAGCCTCGGCGGCTGTGGCCTCGGTCCCGCCGGTCTCGGCATCGAGAGCCGCCGCTTCAGCGGCGGCGTCGAGCGCCTCGTCGTCGACATCGGAGGCGATCGCCTCGGCCTTGAAGCTGGTCGGGACGACGCGGCCCTCATTGCCGACGAATTCGCCGCGCTCGACCTCGAAGTAACGGGTGCCGAGGAGATTCGCGTCGGTCGAGATCGTGATCGCGATGGCGAAGCGGGTTTCGAGATCGGCGAGGTGGGCGCGCTTCTGGTTGAGCACGTAGAGCGCCACCTCCGGCCGGGTGCGGATGGTGAGATTGTGCGAGGCGCTCTTGATCAGCGTCTCCTCCAGCGCGCGCAGGATCTGCAGCGCGACCGACGGGATCGAGCGGACCATGCCGGCGCCGGCGCAATGCGGGCAGGGCACCGAGGACGATTCGAGCACGCCGGTGCGGATGCGCTGGCGCGACATCTCCAGCAGACCGAAGGCCGAGATGCGGCCGACCTGGATGCGGGCGCGGTCGTCCTTGAGGCACTCCTTCAGCTTCTTCTCGACGGCGCGGTTGTTCCGGTTTTCCTCCATGTCGATGAAATCGATCACGATGAGGCCGGCAAGGTCGCGCAGGCGCAGCTGGCGGGAGATTTCCTCCGCCGCTTCGAGATTGGTCTTGAGGGCGGTGTCCTCGATATTGTGCTCGCGGGTCGAGCGCCCGGAGTTGATGTCGATCGCGACCAGCGCTTCCGTCTGGTTGATCACGAGGTAGCCGCCGGACTTCAGCGTCACCGTGTTCGAGAACATCGCGTCGAGCTGGCTCTCGACGCCGAACGAGGCGAAGAGTGGGGTCTGCTCGCGATAGGGCTTCACGCTCTTGGCATGGCTCGGCATGAGCATGCGCATGAAGTCCTTGGCCTCGCGATAGGCGTTGTCACCGGCGACGTGAACCTCGTCGATATCCTTGTTGTAGAGGTCGCGGATCGAGCGCTTGACGAGGTTGCCCTCCTCGTAGACCAGCGCAGGCGCGACCGAGGCCAGCGTCAGCTCGCGCACGCTCTCCCACATCCGCATCAGGTATTCGTAGTCGCGCCGAATCTCGACCTTGGTGCGCGAGGCGCCGGCCGTGCGCAGGATCAGGCCCATCCCCTCGGGAACCTCGAGCTCGGTCGCGATTTCCTTAAGGCGCTTGCGGTCCTCGGCATTGGTGATCTTGCGCGAGATGCCGCCGCCCTTGCCGGTGTTCGGCATCAGCACCGAATAGCGGCCGGCGAGCGAGAGATAGGTGGTGAGGGCAGCGCCCTTGTTGCCGCGCTCTTCCTTGACGACCTGAACCAGGATGATCTGGCGGCGCTTGATCACCTCTTGGATCTTGTACTGGCGGCGGGACTGGCGGTGCGGACGCTCCGGCATGTCGTCGAGGGCGTCGCCGCCGCCGAGCTGCTCGGGAGCCTCTTCGGCATCCTCGTCGCCGTTCTCGTCGTCGCTATCGTCCTCGGACGGCCCGCGGGCTTCGCTGCCCGTTTCCTCGGACGCCTCGACCGAAACCTCCGTCGCCTCGACGGCAACGGTCTCGAAGGTCAGCGGCGCAGCGTTCGCGGCGGCATCTTCGGTGGTCGATTCGGCGACGTCCGGCGCGAAATACTGGCCGAAGGCGGGCGCGCCCTCGTTGACCATGGCGGCTTCCTTGCCGTCGGTCTCGACCTGGACGTCCTCGCTCGTCGCTTCGACTTCGGCCGAGACAGTCTCGTCCGCGGCGGCCTTCTTGGCGCGGTTGTCGCGATCGCCGCGGCGGCCACGATCACGGCGGCCGCGCTTTTCGCGGCGCTCCTCGTCGCGTTCCTCGTCACGATCGGCGCGGGCCTCGTCGTCGAGCAGCGCCTGACGATCGGCGACCGGGATCTGGTAATAGTCGGGATGGATCTCGGAGAAAGCGAGGAAGCCGTGGCGGTTGCCGCCATACTCGACGAAGGCCGCCTGGAGCGAGGGCTCCACGCGGGTCACCTTGGCGAGATAGATATTGCCGCGGAGCGGCTTTCGGCTGGCGGATTCGAAATCAAACTCTTCGACGCGGGACCCGCGGACCACCACGACCCGGGTCTCCTCCGGGTGGGTGGCATCGATAAGCATCTTGTTGGCCATAAGATAGTTCCATTGGCGCGGCTGCCGACCAGGGCTGCGCGGCTACGGACAAAAATCCGCCGCCGCGGGCAGGGGTGCCGCGAGAAGGCCGGAGCAAGCCGGCATGTTGCAGGAGGGAGGAAGAAGCGGTCGAGACAGGAAGGCGGCTCGGAACAGCCACTCGGGCGACAAGCCCGGCGCGGTTCCGCAGGTTCGGACGGTTCACCGATTGTGCTAGCGGCGTCTTATGCCCCGTCATCTGTCCTGACCTGCGATGCTCCGGCCGGGCGGCCAGGCGCATCGCGTTTGCACGCTCGCAAGACAGGGCAGGGCGCAGAATACACGCAATCCCGATGCCAACCGTCTGCGGACGATCCGTTGCGGTCGTCTTGTTGCCACCACTCCGCTGGGGAGCACCGGCCCAACCTGCTTCGGACGCCGACGGATCGCACGATCCGGATGTGTCCCTCGGGCAGGCTGACAAGCAACCTGTTCCATTACAGACAGGTGATAGTGATTTGCAAGTCACATGACGGCTGCATCTCACGCCGCCCTCGGCAGGGCGGTTCACGGTCTCGGGAAGAGATGGTAACGGGCTGTTAGGATTTCAGCGCCGTTATGGTTAAACCCTCGTAACAATAAGCGGGAATTTTTCTCCTGTTCTCGTGCATCAGCCGCGCCGATTCGAGCCGTTGCGATGCGCCGTGGCGATCCCGGGCGCTGCGGTGCGCGCTGGCTCTTGCCTGCCTGCTGGCGGTCGAGCCGATGGCGGGTTTCCTGCCCGCATTGGCGCAGCCGAAAAGCGAGCCGCGGCCGCAGAGCGAATATCCGGTCGCGACCGACGCCCGCATCGAGCAGAACGGCGAGACCGTGCGGCTCTCGATGATGCTGTCCGCCTCCGTCGCGGTCGATGCCTGGGTGCAGGCGTCGCCCGACCGCGTCATCGTCGAGCTGCCTTCGACCAATTTCCAGATCCAGTCCTCGGCCAAGCGCAGCGCCGGTTTCGTCAGCGGCTATCGCTATGGCCTGTTCACGGCCGACAAGGCCCGAATCATCATCGACCTCGCCCATCCCGCCACGATCGCCAAGGCGGAGGTGAAGACGGTGCGCGGCGGCTTTGGCGAACTCACGATCGAATTGAAGAAGACTGCGCGGGCCGATTTCCTGGCCGAGGCCGGCAAGGTGCTCAAGCCGGCACCGGCCATTCCGGCCCCGGCGTCCGCCAAGGCCGCGGGCGAGACGCGTCGGACCATCGTGATTGATCCCGGCCATGGCGGCATCGACCCTGGCGCGACGGTTGCGGCGATTGCCGAGAAGGCCGTCGTCCTCGCCTTCGGCAAGGCGCTCAAGGAGCAGCTTGAAGGCAATGGTCGCTATCGCATCGTCATGACCCGAGACGATGACCGATTCGTCTCGCTCGGCGATCGCGTGCAGATCGGGCGCGGCGAGCAGGCCGACCTGTTCATCTCGATCCATGCCGATTCGCTGACGCAGGCTCAGGAGGTCCGCGGCGCCACGGTCTATACCCGCTCCGAGCGCGCGACCGACGCCGAGGCGGCAAGGCTCGCGGCCAAGGAAAACGAGGCCGACGCCGTCGCGGGCTTGGAGACCAGCGAGGAATTGCAGGACGTTGCCGGCATCCTGATGGACCTCGCCCGGCGCGAGACGCGCACCTTCACCGGGGTCTTCGCGCGCAATCTCGTCGAGAAGCTCGGCGGCTCGATCAAGATGCACAAGATTCCGCTGCGCTCGGCGCGCTTCTGGGTGCTGAGCGCGCCGGACGTGCCGTCCGTGCTGATCGAACTCGGCTACATGTCGAGCCCGAAGGACGCCGAATTGCTGAACTCGCCGGAATGGCGCGGCAAGGCCGTGACGGCCGTATCTGCGGCGATCGACGATTATTTCGCCCGCGAGCGCGCTTCCGTCGGCAAGGCGGCGGAGAGCCGGAACTAGAACGTGCCGACGTGCTGTCATCCCGTGCGCACTGCGGCGCATAGCGCCGCTGCGCAGACACGGGATCGTCAACCGGAAAGGGCGCCTTTTCGGGCGGCGAGGAGTGTGGAACACGAAGCGGCACGCAGACCCGGGCTGACGGCGTGGCCTCGCCGGACGGTGTGAGATGATGCGGAATGTGGTCGCGAGGCCACGGTTCCGCCATCTCCGTCATGTTATAGCTATGATTTGCGAAGCGCCCCGATCTGGCGCACGCCGGGTGGGAATTACGGGGTCCAGGGCCTGAGATGCGGTTCATTCTGCGAATCTTCGGATGGTTGTTCGCCGCCGGCGCGATCGCTTTCGTGATCGGCGCCGCCATCGCGGGCGGTTTGATCTGGCATTACTCGCGTGACCTGCCGGATTACGCCCAGCTCCGGAATTACGAGCCGCCGGTGATGACCCGCGTCCATGCGGGCGATGGCAGCCTGATCGCCGAATATGCGCGCGAGCGGCGCCTTTACCTGCCGATCCAGGCCGTGCCGAAGCTCGTCGTCGACGCGTATATCTCGGCCGAGGACAAGAACTTCTACAAGCATATCGGCGTCGACCCGGAAGGTCTGGTCCGCGCCGCGATCTCCAATTTCCGCAACCGCGCCGCCAATCGCCGGCCGCAGGGCGCCTCGACCATCACCCAGCAGGTCGCGAAGAACTTCTTCCTGAGCCCCGAGCAGTCGATCGAGCGCAAGATCCGCGAGGCGCTCGTCGCGCTGAAGCTCGAATCGACCTACTCGAAGGACAAGATCCTCGAGCTCTACCTGAACGAGATCTATCTCGGAGCGCCGGCGCCGGGGCAGGGCAGCTACGGCATCGCCGCGGCGGCGCTGAACTATTTCGGCAAGTCGGTGCATGAGCTGAATCTGCAGGAAGCCGCCTATCTTGCAGCGCTGCCGAAGGCCCCGACCGATCTCCATCCCTTCCGCAATCGTGACCGCGCGATCGAGCGCCGCAACTACGTCATCGATCGCATGGTCGAGAACGGCTACGTCAAGCGCGAGGCCGGCGAGACCGCCAAGAAGCAGCCGCTCGGCGTGAACCCGCGCACCGTCTCGCCGAACCAGATCGCCGCCGGCTATTTCGCCGAGGAAATCCGCCGCGAGCTGCAGGATCGCTATGGCGAGAAGAAGCTGCTCGAGGGCGGCCTCTCGGTTCGCTCCACCGTCGACCCAAAGACGCAGCTGATGGCGCGCAAGGCGCTGGTCGATGGGCTCGTGCGCTTCGACGAGGCACGCGGCTGGCGCGGCGCGATCCAAAAGATCGATCTCGGCGGCAAGGAATGGGGCACGGTGGTCGGCGAACTGCCGGTGCTCGGCGACGTCGCGCCGTGGCGGCTAGCCGTGGTGCTCGAGGTCAATGGCGACAGCGCCAAGGTCGGCCTGCACCCGCTGCGCGATACGGCCGGCCACCTCAACAAGGAACGCCAGATTCTGACGCTGGCGGCCGACGGCATCAAATGGACCCGCCGCGCCCGCGTCGGGCAGGCCGTCGCGGTCGGCGACATCGTCTATGTCGAGCCGATGGATAACCGGCCGGGCTTCGCGCGGTTGCGGCAATTGCCGGAGGTCAACGGCGCCATCGTCGCAATGGACCCGTTCTCCGGCCGCGTGCTGGCCATGGTCGGCGGCTTCAGCCACGACCAGTCGGAGTTCAACCGCGCGACGCAGGCGCTGCGCCAGCCCGGTTCCTCGTTCAAGCCCTTCGTCTACGCGACGGCGCTCGACAACGGCTACACACCTTCCAGCATCATCCTCGATGCCCCGATCGAAATCGATCAAGGCGCCGGCCTCGGCATGTGGAGGCCCGAGAATTTCGACGGCAAATCGACCGGCCCGCGCACGCTGCGCTACGGCATCCAGTTCTCGAAGAACCTGATGACCGTGCGGCTTGCCAAGGATGTCGGCATGCCGCTGATCGCCGAGTATTCGCGCCGTTTCGGCATCTATGACGATCTGCAGCCGGTGCTGTCGATGTCGCTCGGTGCCGGCGAGACGACGGTGATGCGCATGACCGCGGCCTATTCGATGCTGGTCAATGGCGGCAAGCGCATCCGGCCGACCCTGATCGACCGCATCCAGGACCGTTCGGGCTCGACGATCTTCCGGCACGACCAGCGGGTCTGCGAGGGCTGCAACGCCGAGAAATGGGCGAATCAGTCGGAGCCACGGCTCGTCGACAACCGCGAGCAGGTGCTCGACCCGCTGACCGCCTACCAGATGGTCTCGATCCTCGAAGGCGTGGTCAATGCCGGCACGGCGACGGTGGTCAAGTCCGTCGGCAAGCCGCTGGCGGGCAAGACCGGCACGACCAACGACGCCAAGGATGTCTGGTTCGTCGGGTTCTCGCCGGATCTCGCCGTCGGCGTCTATATGGGCTTCGACAAGCCGAAATCGCTCGGCACTTCGGCGACGGCGGGCCAATACGCCGCGCCGATCTTCCGCGACTTCATGAGCGTCGCGCTGAAGGAGAAGCCGGCGACGCCGTTCCGCGTTCCCGCCGGCATCAAGCTGATCCGGGTCGATCCCCGCACCGGCATGCGCGCCGGCGGCGAGGGCGGCATCCTCGAAGCCTTCAAGCCGGGCACGGCGCCGCCGGACAGCTATTCGGTGATCGGTGCCGCGGGCGACGGCAGCGCGCCGCTCGGTGTCGGGGCAGGTGGTGGCCGCGCCGTCGGCTCCGGGACCGGCGGTCTCTACTGATCTGACGACAGACGGTTTTTCGACGCCCGGAGTTACCCTCCGGGCGTTCCCTTTTTCAGCCGGATGCCGTCATCGCCAACGCGATGCGCGGGGGCGATCTTGCCTCGGGCGTTTACAGCCGGGCCTTTCGCCCCTATCTCAGCCCCTCAAGAGAAGCCCACAAGGACGTCCAGACGGAATCATGCGCCCCGAAATCCAGACGCAGCTCGATAACGCCAAGCAGTCGATCGGACTGCTGAGGAGGCATCTTTGACTGGGATCAAGCCCAGCGCCGCCTAGCGGAACTCAACGCCCTCTCCGAGGGACCCGATTTCTGGAACGATGCCGAAACCGCGCAGAAGCTGATGCGCGAGCGCACCTCGCTGGAGACCCAGATCGACGGCATCATCAAGCTCGAGCGCGAGCTCGACGATGCGCTGACCCTGATCGAACTCGGCGAGATGGAGGATGATGCCGCCACCGTCACCGAGGGCGAGCAGGCGATCAAGGCCGTGCAGGATGAAGCTGCCAGGCTTCAGGTCGAGACTTTGCTCTCGGGCGAGGCCGACATGCTCGACACCTATGTCGAGATTCATCCCGGCGCGGGCGGCACCGAGAGCCAGGACTGGGCCGAGATGCTGCTGCGCATGTATCGGCGCTGGGGCGAGCGGCGGAAGTTCAAGGTCGAGACGCTCGAGTACCAGGACGGTGACACCGCCGGCATCAAGTCGGCGACGCTGCAGTTCAAGGGCCACAACGCCTATGGCTGGCTGAAGACCGAATCGGGCGTGCACCGCCTCGTGCGCATCTCGCCTTTCGATTCGAATGCCAGGCGGCAGACCTCCTTCGCCTCGATCTGGGTCTATCCCGTCGTCGACGATCGTATCGTCATCGACATCAACGAATCGGACTGCCGGATCGACACCTATCGTGCGCAGGGCGCCGGCGGACAGCACATCAACACGACGGATTCGGCGGTGCGCATCACGCATATCCCGACCGGGATCGCGGTGTCCTGCCAGCAGGAACGTTCGCAGCACAAGAACCGGGCCAAGGCCTGGGACATGCTGCGCGCCCGCCTCTACGAGGTCGAGCTGAAGAAGCGGGAAGAGAAGGCCAATGCCGAGCAGGCCTCCAAGACCGATATCGGCTGGGGCCACCAGATCCGCTCCTATGTGCTGCAGCCCTACCAGCTCGTGAAGGACCTGCGCACGGGCGTCAGCTCGACGGCGCCGTCCGAGGTGCTCGACGGCGATCTCGACGCCTTCATGGAGGCGTCGCTGGCACAGCGCGTCTATGGCACCGAGGTCGAGGTCGAGGATATCGACTAGTTCCAAGGCACCAGCCATCCGCAAACGAGAAGGCCGCGCCCTGGAGCGCGGCCTTCTTCGTTTCGGAGGGCTCTGTCAGAGCGCGTTCGCGAGCAGCTTGCTACCCGCGCGCAGGAAGCGGGTCGGATCGACCGGCTCGTCGTTGATGCGCGTTTCGTAATGCAGGTGCGGGCCGGTCGAGCGGCCGGTGGTGCCGACCCGGCCGACCACCGTGCCGGCCTTGACCATCTGGCCGGTCGTGACCGAGATCGCCGACATATGGGCGTAGCGGGTGGTCAGGCCATTGGCATGCTCGACCTCGACCATGTTGCCGTAGCCGCCGTTATATTCTGCGATCACGACCTTGCCGGGCGCCGTCGCCATGATCGAGGAACCGGTCTCGGCCCGGAAATCGACGCCGGTATGCATCGCGAGGCCGCGGGTGAAGGGGTCGGTGCGGTAGCCGTAATTCGAGGTGAAGTCGTGGTCGCCTGCCATCGGCCGGGCGAGCGGCAGCTGGTCGATCACGCCGCGCAGGCGCATGACCGCGGCGAGGCGCGGCTGGAGGGCGTTGAGGGTCGCCGCGAAGGCGCCCTCCGACGGATCGAGCTTCACCGGCACGAACGGCCCACCCATGCCGCCGGCTGCGGCGCCCGGGGCGGCGAGGCGCTCGGGGTCGAGCCCGGTTTCGGCAAGCGCACTGCGCAGGCGCTTCTGGGCGGCCGCGACGCGCTCGTCCATGTCCTTCAAGGCCGAGATCTGGGCGTCGGAGGTTCGCGCGATCGCGCCGTCGAGCCTGGTCAGGGCGGCATCGACACGCTTGGCCGGCGGTTCGGCCGGGGTTTCGCCGGATTGCCAGCCGCCTGCCGCGCCGCCATCGGCGCCGCGCAGCGAGGGCGTCTCGGGCGCCGGCGTCGGCTTGTTCGGCAGGATCGGGGCGAAGCTGGTCACGCCGGAGGCACGGATCGGCTCGCCGGGCTTGATGACCTGCGAACGCAGCGGCAGCTTTGCGGCCGGGATCAGGCCACTGGATTGCAAGGTGTCTGTGAGGGCGGCGACCAGCGACTGGCGCGATTCGAGCTCGGCCTGGCGGCTGGCAAGCTCGTCGACGCGCGTTTCGACGCCGTCCTGATCGAGCAGGGCGCGGCTGGCGTAGCGATCGATATCGGCCCGCAGGGCGGAGATCCGATCCTCATAGGCATATTGGCGCGAGGTCTCGCGGGCGATCATCCTGGCCGCGAGGTCGTCGCTGCTGAGGATGTACCAGCCGGCGGCGCCGCTGCATGCCGTGCTCAGGGCGAGCCAGGCGAGCCCTGCAAGCATGGTGGAGCGGCGCACCGTGTAGGTCTTGTGGGAGACCAGGCCGACGGTCGAGAGGGCGGGGGCTGTCTGGGACTGATGATGCATACGCAGAACCGGTAATCACGCTGCCGATACCGCCATCAGACATTGTTAGGGTTAATCTTTCGCAAATTCCGGCCCGTGCAACGCCTCTGCAATGCTTCAGAACGTCAAAGTGCCTGCGCCGCCGCGAGCACCTCCTCGGCATGGCCGGCAACCTTCACTTTGCGCCAGATCCGGGCCAAGCGCCCCTCGGCGTCGATCAGGAAGGTCGAGCGCTCGACGCCCATATAGCTGCGCCCATACATGCTCTTCTCGACCCAGATGCCGTAGGCGTTCGCCAGAGCCTGCGCCTCATCGGCCATGAGCGGGAAGTCGAGCTCGTATTTGCGCTTGAAATTGTCGTGCTTCTTCGCCGAATCCGGCGAAACGCCGATGATCTCGGTGCCGCAGGCGGCGAATTCCCGGCGCAGCCGATTGAAGGCGATCGCCTCCTCGGTACAGGCCGGGGTGTTGTCCTTGGGGTAGGCGTAGAGCACGATCTTGCGACCGCGCAGAGCGCCAAGGCTGATCTCGCCGCCGCCATCGCGTGGGAGCGTGAAGTCTGGTGCCGGATCGCCTTCCTGCAAAGCCATGGTCGTTGCCTTCCTTTCGTCGCCTTCTCACTTCATGGAGCCCGCCATCCGGGCTGGCGAGCCGCCTCACGGCGGGAACCCGGCGAATCGTTGGACGTTTCCATTTCCGGATTGCCGAATCGCCTCGCCGGACCGCATCGACATGCATGCCCCCTTCCGGGATTGCGGCAAGGGGCGATCGGCCGCATCCTGACACGAACCGGCGCAGGCGCCGAAGAGGACCAAGCGGATTTTGTCGGATCACGAAGCAAAGGCTGCGACCGTCGGGCAAGGAGATGCATCGCCCGCGGGCGAAGCCTGTGACGTCACGACCGTGAAGCGACGGGCCAAGGCGGGCCTCGCCATGATCTGCGTCGCGGTCACCGTCGCCCTGGTGGTGCTGGCCGGCGCGGCAGCGACGCTTCTTGCCACCGGCATCGTTCCGCTGTCGGGCTTCGAGGGGCGCATCAGCGCTGCGATCGAGGAGCGGCTCGGCCCGGACTGGAAGGTGACGGCTGCTTCCGCCGAGCTCGGCCGCATCGACGGGCGTTCCCAGCTCCGCGTGCGGCAGGTCTCGTTCCAGCATGTCAGCGGCGCCGTGATCCGGGCGCCCGAAGCCCTGCTCGGCTATGCGCCGATGGCGCTGCTGACCGGCGACATCAAACTCGTCTCGGTCGATCTGCGCGGCGTCAATGTCCGGCTCGGCGTCACCAAGGACGGCGCGCTGGTGGTCAATGCCGATTCGGCCCCGGTCGAAGCGCCGCCGCAGTCGACCGTGCCGGACGCTGCCCAATGGAATGCCTTTACCGGCATCATGGGCGCGATCTCGACGCTGGCCCGCGGAGACGGCCTCCTCGGCGCGCTCGAGGAAGCCGGCATGAACGGCGCGCGGTTGTCGCTCGTCGACCCCGATGGCCGCCAGAAGGCCGGCCTCGAAGATGTCGAAATCAGGCTGACCCGCATCGCCGACCGTGGCACGCGGATGACGATGAAGGGGCGGACCGGCCAGCGCTGGAAGGAGCTGGCTGTCGATCTCTCGACCGAGGCCGACGGCACGCAGCGCGCCGATATCGATATCCAGCGCTTCGAGCCTGCCGAGGTGGTCGCGCTCGCCTTCGGGACGGCCGGCGTCTTCGTGGAAGGCCTGCCGATGCAGGGGCGCGCAACCCTGAGGCAGTCCCCCGACGGCAAGAAGTCGATCACCGCCCGGATCGGGGTGCGATCCGGCACGCTGCGTTTTCCGGAAAGCCCGATCTCGTCCTTCGCGGTGGATTCGGCCGATATCGAGCTGGCGAGCGGCGCCGACCTGTCCGAGCTCAATATCGTCCGCAGCGAGATCAAGGCCGGGGCCACGCAGTTCGCCGCGACGGGCTCGCTGCGGGAGGACAATGGCGGCTGGCGCATTGCGCTTGACGCCAAGGGCCAGCTCGCCGGGATCGATGCCGACCCGCCGGTCCAGGTCGAGAGCCTGAAGGCCGGGATCCGGCTCGATCCGGCCAATAATGCCGTGGCCATCGATTCGATGTCGCTGCGTGGGCCGGTTGCGTCGGTCGACATGTCGGCCCTGGTTCAACGGGTGAACGGATCTCCGCTGCAGCGCTTCGCGATCAAGGCGGCAAATTCCGATGCCCGGGCACTTCTTGCGATCTGGCCGGGCTTCACCTCGCCCGAGGTGCACGGCACGCTGCGGCGCCAGCTTGCCGCCGGGCGCCTGAAGTCGCTGTCGGTCGATCTCGACCTGGCGCCGGAGGATCATGCCCGCCTGATCAAGGGCGAGGGCATGCCCGATTCCTCGCTCTCGGTGATGATCGATGCCGATCGGGTCCGCTACCTTCCCGATCCCGGCCTGCCGCCACTGACCGATGCGACCGTGACCGGGCGCGTCGGCGGACGCACCGTCCAGCTCGCCATCGGCAAGGCCACGGCCGAGCTCGGCGGCGGACGCCAGCTCCAGTTGAGCGATGGCAGCTTCGCCATGCCCGAATACCATCAGCATCGCGCGCCGGCCCGGATCGGCTTCCGCGCGCTCGGCTCGATGGATGCGCTGGCGGCCTTGTTCGCCTTCCCATCCCTGAAGGACTTCACCCCCGGCAAGATCGATCCCGCGGCGATCAAGGGCACGAGCGACCTGAAGGTCGGCATCACCCTGCCGCTCGCCGATGACCTGAAGCCGGACGAAGTCACCGTCACCGTCACCGGCACGCTGGCGAATGTCGCTTCCGACACGCTTCTGGGAACGGAGAAGCTCGAAGCGGGCAACTTTGCCGTCAATGTCGATCGCAATGGATTGTCGTTGCGCGGCGATGCGCGGGTCGGCGGCGACAAGGCGCAGGTCGAGCTCAAGCAGAACGGCAAGGGCCAGGGCGAGGCGATCCTGCAGCTCGCGCTCGATGCGGCCGCGAGGCAGCGGCGCGGCTTCGGGACCGATACGGGCATTTCCGGGGCATTTCCGGTGAGGGTGGTCAAGCCGCTCGGCAAGGGCACGGAGCAGCCGCCTCGCGTCGAGATCGACTTGGCCAAGGTCGCCCTCGACGGTGTGGTTCCGGGCTTGAACAAGCCGTCCGGGCGGCCGGGCAAGGTCAGCTTTGCCTATGTCGCCGACCCCGAAGGGCCCGATCTCGAGGATTTCTCGCTGGAAGCGGGCTCCACACTGATCAAGGGGCGGATCGAGCTGAACAAGCAGAACGGGCTGGACAGTGCGAGCTTCTCGCAATTTCGCCTCTCGCCCGGCGACAACCTGAAGATCGATGCGAAGCGGGACGGCAATGTCGTCAAGCTGACGGTGCGCGGCTCGGTCGCGGATCTGCGCCCCTTCATCAAGGACCTGCAAAGCCCGGGATCATCGGGCAAGGGCGACAAGTCCGGCGGCAAGGGCGGCGATTACGATGTCGATCTCGACGTGCCGATCCTGACCGGCTTCAACAACGAAGCGATCACCAGCGGCACGCTGAAATTCGCCAAGCGCGGCGGCGATATCCGCTCCGCCAATTTCCAGGGTCGGATCGGCAAGGCCGATGTCTCGGCCCGGCAGAGCGGCCGGGGCGAGGGTGGGCAGCTCGTCGTCCAGTCCGAGAATGGCGGGTCGCTGCTGCGCTTCCTCGACCTCTACAACAAGGCTTATGGCGGCGATCTCGTGCTGACATTGGGGCCGGGGGAGAGCCAGAGCGGCGACCTGCTGTTCCGCAATTTCCTGGTCCGGGACGAGCCTGCGCTGCGCCGCGTCGTCAGTTCGCAGCCGGCGAGCGCCTTTGCCGGCGACAGTGCGGCCGAGCCGCGCATCGATGTCAGCGAGGTCGCCTTCACCAAGCTCAAGGCCGAGTTCACCCGCTCTGCCAGCCGGCTCGACGTGTCGGACATGGTGATCTGGGGCCAGCAGGTCGGCTTCACCTTGCAGGGCCATGTCGATTATGGCCGCGACCGCGTCGATATCGGCGGCACCTTCGTGCCGGGCTATGCCTTCAACAATGCCTTTGCGCAGGTGCCGGTGGTCGGCGCGCTGCTCGGCGGCGGCAGCCAGTATGGCGGGCTCTTCGCTGTGAATTTCCGGATTTCGGGTGCGGCCAGCGCGCCGACCATGTCGATCAACCCGCTCTCGGCGCTGGCACCCGGCATCCTGCGCCGTTTCGTCGACCCGCTCGGCGGCGCGCCGGCGCAACGGCCGGTCCAGCCGCGGCAGACGCAGCCACGTTGAAGTGTGTCATCCCGCACGCGCTGCGGCACGTCAGTGCTGCTGCGCAGATGCGGGACCGCTGTCCGGAGAGGGCGCCTTCTCGTCATGCGATCCCGTGTCTGCGGCGCATCGCTTCGCGCTGCACCGCGCACGGGATGACACGGGCCTATAGCAATAACGCTACCGCCGCGCCCTTATTCCGGGCGCAGCAGGATGTGCTTCTTCTTGCCGAAGGAGAGCTTGATCACGCCTTCCGACGTGAGGTCCCCAACACCGAGCAGCGCACGCTCGTCCGTCACGACCACGTCGTTGACGCGCAGGCCACCTGCCTTGACCTGGCGGCGGGCCTCGCCGGTCGAGGGCACCAGCCCCGCCTTGACGAAGGCCGTCAGCACGCCGACGCCCGGCTCGATCTCGGCGCGCGCGATCGCGACGCTCGGCAGGTCGGCGGCGAGGCCGCCTTCCTCGAAGGTCTTGCGTGCCGTCTCGGCCGCAGCCTCGGCCGCCTCGCGGCCATGGACGATCGCCGTGATCTCGGTCGCAAGGATCTTCTTGGCTTCGTTCAATTCGGCACCGCCGAGCGCGGCGAGCCGGGCGATCTCGTCCAGCGGCAGGCGCGTAAACACCTTGAGGAAGCGGCCGACATCGGCGTCCTCAGTGTTGCGGAAATACTGCCAGAAATCATAGGGGCTGAAGACGTCGGCATTGAGCCAGACCGCGCCATTGGCGGTCTTGCCCATTTTGGCGCCGGACGAGGTCGTCAGCAGCGGCGTCGTCACGCAATAGAGCTGCGGGCCGCCCATCCGGTGCGAGAGGTCGACGCCGTTGATGATGTTGCCCCATTGGTCGGAGCCGCCCATCTGCAGGCGGCAGCCATGGCGGCGGTTGAGCTCGACGAAGTCGTAGCCCTGCATGATCATGTAGTTGAATTCGAGGAAAGACAGCGACTGCTCGCGGTCGAGCCTGAGCTTCACCGAATCGAAGGAGAGCATGCGGTTGACCGAGAAATGCCGGCCGACATCGCGCAGGAACTCGACATAGTTCAGCTTCAAGAGCCAGTCGGCATTGTTGGCCATCATCGCGTCGGTCGCCCCGTCGCCGTAGCGCAGGATGCGGCCGAAGACTCGCTTGATGCTCTCGATATTGGTCGCGATCTCCTCGACGGTGAGCAGCTTGCGCTGGTCATCGCGGAAGGAGGGGTCGCCGACCATGGATGTGCCGCCGCCCATCAGCGTGATCGGGCGATGGCCGGTCTCCTGGAACCAGTAGAGCATCGTCAACGAGATCAGGTTGCCGATATGGATCGAGGTTGCCGTAGCGTCATAGCCGACATAGGCCGTCTGCGTTCCCTGCCGGCACAAAGCATCGAGGCCCTCCGCATCGGAGACCTGATGGATGAGGCCGCGCTCGTCGAGAACGCGCAGGAAATCGGACTTGTAGGTGGTCATGGCGGCTTGCGATCTGATGGAGGTCGTTCCGCCGTCGTCTAGAGCATCGGGCCGAAAAGTGGAAATCGCTTTTGCGGCAAAGGCGCTCGCAGCCTCATCCGGGGATGCGGTCGAGCCAGATATCGGCGGCGTCGCGTGGGCTCGGAGGCTCCACGACATCGCGTGAAAGGCCCAGATCGCAAAGCGCGCGGTCGTCGAGCATCGCGAGACGGTGCTGGGTGCGGATCGCAGCCGCATGGCGCTGCCAGAGCATCAGCAGGTCGTGCAGAAGGGACGAGCCGCTGGATGTCTCCAGCGGCGCCGCATGGGAGGCGCAAGTCATGATGGGTATCCTCTCGGAAGCGGGCGCTACCGCCCGCTTTGTGAGGATGAATCTGAGCCAGGCAGGGCGCGGGCACAAAGCGGAAGATTGTCACCTGCCATAAACAGGGCTTATGCTTCTTCATGCCCTCGCACCCGCCGCCGCCCAAGCTTCCGCCCCTCGCAGCGGTCCGCGTCTTCGAGGCTGCGGCCCGCCATCAGAACTTCACCCGCGCCGCCGAGGAGCTCGGCATGACGCAGGCGGCGGTGAGCTATCAGATCCGACTCCTGGAGGATCGGGTCGGAGCGCCGCTCTTCCTGCGCCAGCCGCGCCAGGTCGTGCTGACGGCGATCGGCCAGCGGCTCGCCGGGCCGGTCGGCAAGGCGCTCTCCGATATCGGGACGGTGTTCCGCGACATCTGCGAGGAAAACCAGACGGTTCTGACGATCTCCTCGTTGCAGACAATGGCGATCACCTGGCTGTCGCCGCGATTGGCGCAATTCCAGATGGAGAACCCGCAATTCGCCGTGCGGGTCAGGACCTCGCAGCATCTCGTCGACTTCACCACCGAGGCCGTCGATCTCGCCGTGCGCTACGGACCGGGCTCATGGCCGGGCGTGACGGCGGAAAAGCTGTTCGATTGCCATTACGCTCCGCTCTGTTCGCCGGAATTGCGAGAGCGATTGCAGTTGCGGGAGCCTGCCGACCTGCTGCGGGCGCCGATGCTCAGCGCCGAAGAGGGGGCGTGGAAGGATTGGTTCGCCGATCTCGGCCTCGACATGCCCCGGCCGGGCGGGCGGACGATGTCGTTGGAGATGCAGGCGATGAGCGTTCAGGCGGCGATGCGCGGGCATGGCGTCGCGATGGCCGTGCCGGAGCTCTTTGCCTACGACATCGCGGCCGGGCGGCTCGTCTATGCGGTCGAGCACGCGGTCCGCGACGAGTGGGCCTATTGGATCGTCTACCCGACGGAGCGCCAGCGCGAGCGCAAGATCAGGCTGTTTCGCGACTGGATCCTGGCGGAGGCGCGGGCAGCGCAGATGACGCTGCCCGTCATGGCGTCGAGCCGGGGGCTGGTCCGCCCGTCTCCTTGAGCGGGCAGGCTCAGGCCTGTTCCTGCTCAGTCTTGAGAATCTCGGGCCCGACCTTGGCGTCGAGATAGGCGCCGACCTGGCTCATCAGCACATCGACCTTGCCGTCGAAGAAGTGATTGGCGCCCTCCACGACCGTATGCTCGATCTGGATACCCTTCTGGGTCTTCACCTTCTCGATCACGGCCATGACTTCCTTGACCGGCGCGACGCGATCCTCCGAGCCATGGACGAACAGGCCCGAGGACGGGCAGGGCGCCAGGAACGAGAAGTCGTAGCGGTTGGCCATCGCCGCGATCGAGAGGAAGCCCTCGATCTCCGGGCGGCGCATCAGGAGTTGCATGCCGATCCAGGCGCCGAAGGAGACGCCGGAGATCCAGCAGCTCTTGGCCTCGGGGTTGAGCGCCTGCATCCAGTCGAGCGCCGCGGCGGCATCCGAAAGCTCGCCCGCGCCATGGTCGAAATGGCCCTGGCTGCGGCCGACGCCGCGGAAATTGAAGCGCAGCGCCGAGAAACCGCGGTTCACGAATGTGTAGAACAGGTTGTAGACGATCTGGTTGTTCATCGTCCCGCCGAATTGCGGGTGCGGGTGCAGGATGATCGCGAGCGGCGCACCCCGCTTCTTCGCGGGCTGGTAGCGGCCCTCGATCCGGCCTGCCGGCCCGTTGAAGATAACCTCTGGCATCGTCTCACCGCTTCTTGCGGCAGTGCCGGCGCGGGCGGGCAGAAAGCGGGCGCATGCCTGCTCGAAACCCGGCCACCCTTGACGGCGCCACCATGCGCGCCCTAGATGAAGAGCGCTTAGAATAGTTCTAACAGCCGTGAACAAGTCGAGAACAAAACGGTGGATCGCGAAAGCGAACCGCGTTTCGACCCTTCCGGCCGGTTCGGATGGGCGGCTATAGCACGGCGCACAGGTGCGATTTCAAGCATTTCGTATCAGTGGGCGCCGATAACGAGGATGGAGCAGGCAGCATCGTGACGGCGGGACGCGCCTATCTCGACCATAACGCCACGACCCCGGTGCGCCCGGAGGTGGTGGAAGCGGTCGCGCATGCGCTGACGCTGCCGGGCAATCCGTCCTCCGTCCATGGCGAGGGACGCGCTGCGCGCGCCGCCATGGAGCGGGCGCGCGAGCAGGTCGCGAGGCTCGTCGGCGCCAAGGCCTCGAATGTCGTCTTCACCAGCGGCGGCACGGAAGCGAATGTCGCCGTGCTCTCGCCCGGCCTGATGGATTGCGACGGCGGGCGCGATTGCGTGCGGACGCCCGCGACGCTTCTGCTTCATGGTGCGACCGAACATGCCTGCGTCCGTGACGGACATCGCTTCCCGGCTGGCGCCGTCGAGGTGATCCCGGTCGATGCGAGCGGGCTGGTCGATCTCGCCTGGCTCGATCAGCGGCTGGCGCACTTCGTCACCGAGAACCCCGGCGCCCGCGCCCTCGTCTCGATCCATCTCGCGAATAACGAAACCGGTGTGATCCAGCCGATCGCCGAGGTTGCCGCGATCGTGCATCGCCATGGCGGCCTCATGCATAGCGACGCTGTGCAGGCAGCCGGCAAGATCGCCATCGATATCATGGCTCTCGGCGTCGACGTGCTGACGCTCTCGGCGCACAAGATCGGCGGTCCCAAGGGCATCGGCGCGATCGTCTTCAGGACGGGCGCGCTCGAACTCGCTGACAAGCCGATGCGCGGCGGCGGGCAGGAGCGGGGCTGGCGTGCCGGAACCGAAAACCTGCCGGGAATCATCGGCTTCGGCGCGGCGGCTGAGATCGCCGGCAAGGTCTTGGCTGAAGAAGCCGTGCGGCTTGCTGGCCTGCGTGACCGCCTGGAGACGGGGCTTGCAGCGCTGTCGCCGGAGACGGCGATCTTCGCCCAGTCCGCGCCGCGCCTGCCCAATACCAGCGCCTTCGCGACGCCGGGCCTCAAGGCCGAGACCGTGCTGATCAAGCTCGATCTCGCCGGTGCGGCGTTGTCGTCCGGCTCGGCCTGCTCGTCGGGCAAGGTCAAGCGCTCGCATGTGCTCGATGCGATGAAAATCGACCCCGCCATGAGCGCAGGGGCCTTGCGGGCCTCGCTCGGATGGACCACCTCCGAGGCTGATATCGATCTCTTTCTCGCTGCCTACGAAAAGCTCGTGGCCGCGCAAGCCGATCGGGGCGCCCGGGCTGCCGCCTGACGCGTTCCGCAACAGAAGAAATTGAACCGGCGGGCCTTGAACCCGCACTGGAGACTGAGAAATGGCAGCGGTCCAGGAGACCATCGATCAGGTCAAGTCGATCGACGTGACCGAGTATAAATACGGCTTCGTCACGGAGCTGGAGGTCGACAAGCCGGCCAAGGGCCTCACCGAGGACACGGTCCGCTATATCTCGGCCCGCAAGAACGAGCCGGAATGGATGCTGGAATGGCGGCTCGACGCCTTCCGCCGTTGGAAGACCATGACCGAACCGACCTGGTCGCGCGTGAACTATCCGCCGATCGACTACCAGAACTTGTATTATTACGCCGCGCCCAAGAAGGGCGCCTCGCCCAAGTCGCTCGACGAGGTCGATCCGGCCATTCTCGAGACCTACAAGAAGCTCGGCATCCCCTTGCGCGAGCAGGAAATCCTGGCCGGCGTCGCGCCGGAGAACCGGGTCGCGGTCGATGCCGTCTTCGACTCCGTCTCGGTGGTCACGACCTTCAAGAAGGAACTGGCGCAGGCCGGCGTGATCTTCTGCTCGATCTCGGAAGCGATCCAGGAGCATCCCGAGCTGGTCCGGAAGTACCTCGCGACGGTCGTTCCGGTGACTGACAACTATTTCGCGACGCTGAACAGCGCGGTCTTCACCGATGGCTCCTTCGTCTACATCCCAAAGGGCGTGCGCTGCCCGATGGAGCTGTCGACCTATTTCCGCATCAACGAACAGAATACCGGCCAATTCGAGCGCACGCTGATCATCGCCGACGAGGGCGCCTATGTCAGCTATCTCGAAGGCTGCACGGCACCCAAGCGCGACGAGAACCAGCTCCATGCCGCGGTAGTCGAGCTGATCGCGCTGGATGACGCCGAGATCAAGTACTCCACCGTGCAAAACTGGTTCCCCGGCGATGCCGAGGGCAAGGGCGGCATCTACAACTTCGTGACCAAGCGCGGCGATTGCCGTGGCAAGAACTCGAAGATCTCGTGGACGCAGGTTGAGACCGGCTCGGCGATCACCTGGAAGTACCCGTCCTGCATCCTGCGCGGCGACGGCTCGCGCGGCGAGTTCTACTCGATCGCGGTGTCGAACGGCATGCAGCAGGTCGATAGCGGCACGAAGATGCTGCATCTCGGCAAGAACACGACCTCGAAGATCATTGCCAAGGGCATCGCGGCCGGCAAGTCGGACTCGACCTATCGCGGCATCGTCTCGGCCCATCGCAAGGCGACCGGCGCGCGCAACTTCACCAACTGCGACTCGCTCCTGATCGGCGATCAGTGTGGCGCACACACGATCCCTTATATCGAGGCCAAGACCGCGACGGCGATCTTCGAGCATGAGGCGACCACGTCGAAGATCGGCGAGGACCAGATGTTCTACTGCCAGCAGCGCGGTCTCTCCGAAGAGGAGGCGGTGGCGCTGATCGTCAACGGCTTCGTCAAGGAGGTGCTGCAGCAGCTCCCGATGGAATTCGCCGTTGAGGCGCAGAAGCTGATCACGATCTCGCTCGAAGGCTCGGTTGGATAAGGGCGGTCTTCCCGCACGCGCTGCGGCATGCAGTGCCGCTGCGCAGATGCGGGACCGTCATCGGAATAACCACTGGACATTACGATCCCGGGTCTGCGGCGCACCGCTTCGCGCTGCACCGCGCACGGGATGACACAGGAACGAAACGATGCTCGAAATTCGCAATCTGGTCGTCAAGATCGCCGACGAGGACAAGCAGATCCTCAACGGCCTGAACCTCACCGTGAACGACGGCGAGGTCGCCGCCATCATGGGGCCGAACGGCTCCGGCAAGTCGACGCTGAGCTATGTCATCGCCGGCAAGGAGGACTACGAGGTCCTCGACGGCGAGATCCTGCTGAACGGCGAGAACGTGCTGGAGATGGAAGCCGATGCCCGCGCCGCCGCCGGCATCTTCCTGGCCTTCCAGTATCCGCTGGAGATCCCCGGCGTCGCCACCATGACCTTCCTGAAGGCGGCCATGAACGCGCAGCGCAAGGCGCGCGGGCAGGACGAGCTGCTGACTCCGGACTTCATCAAGCAGGTCAACGCTGCCGCCGACAAGCTCGGCATCGCCAAGGACATGCTGCGCCGCCCGCTCAATGTCGGTTTCTCCGGCGGTGAGAAGAAGCGCATGGAAATCCTTCAGATGGCTCTGCTTTCGCCGTCCATGTGCATCCTCGACGAGACCGATTCCGGCCTCGACATCGACGCGCTGCGCATCGTCGCCGAGGGCGTCAATGCGCTCCGCGACAAGAACCGCGGCTTCCTCGTCATCACCCACTATCAGCGCCTGCTCGACCATATCGTGCCGGACACCGTCCACGTCATGTCCAAGGGCCGGATCGTGAAGACGGGCGGCAAAGAGCTGGCGCTCGAACTCGAGAAGTCGGGCTATGCGGCCTATGGGGAGGCCGCCTGATGGCCATCGTCACCCCGCTGAAGACGGCTGCCGAACAGCAGCTGGTCCAGCAATATGCCGACAGCAAGGCCGAGCTGCCCGGCGGCCCGGCCGTGCGCAAGCTGCGCGAGGACGCCTTCGCCGGCTTCGAGGCCAAGGGCCTGCCGCATCGCCGGCTCGAATCCTGGCGCTATACCGATCTGCGCACGCTGCTGCGCGAGGCGCGTCCGCTTGCCGGCGGCGCTGCCGTTACGGCGGCGGTCAAGGCTCGCCTGGCCGCGCTGAAGCTCGATGGCCTGCGCCTCGTCCTGGTCGACGGCATCTTCGCACCGGAACTCTCGACACTCGACGCGATCCCGGAGGGTGTCTCGGTGCAGTCGCTCGCCGAGGCGCTGGTGTCGCCGCGCGAGGACCTGACCCGCATCCTGGCCGGCCCCACGGTCGGCCATGACGATATGGGGCTTGCGCTCAACACCGCGCTGATGCGCGACGGCGTGTTTATCGAAATAGCCGAAGGTGTCGCACTCGACGAACGGATCGTGATCGTCGCGCTCGCTTCCGGCGAGGCGGAGCGGGCGGTGTTCCATCGCTCGGTCGTGCTGGCCGGCAAGGGCACCAAGGGCACGATCGTCGAGGTCAGCGAGGCCGCCGGCAACGCCGCGCAGCAGATCAACGGCGCGATCGTCTTCGAGACCGGCGACGAGAGCGAGATCCAGCATGTCCGCATCGTCACCCGCCAGCAGGCGGCGACGGTCGAGGTGCAGAGCCTGCTCGCGACGGTCGGCGCTCACGCGAAGTTCGATTCCTTCGCGCTGATCTGCAATGCTGGCACGGTGCGCCAGCAGCATTTCGTCCGCTATGCCGGCGAGCACACCGAGATCGGCCTGCGCGGCGTCAACCTGATCAACAAGGCGCAGCATTCCGACGTCACGCTGATCGTCGACCATGAGGTGCCGCATGGTACCAGCCGCGAATTGTTCAAGACGATCGCGGGGGGCGAGGCCACCGGCGTGTTCCAGGGCAAGGTCATCGTGCGCAAATACGCGCAGAAGACCGATGGCGGCATGAGGAGCAACGCGCTGCTGCTCAACGACGGCGCCTCGATGTACAACAAGCCCGAGCTCGAGATCTTCGCCGACGACGTGGTCTGCGGCCATGGTGCGACGGTCGCCCAGATCGACGGCGACCAGCTCTTCTATTTGATGGCGCGCGGCCTGCCGCGGCCGCAGGCCGAGGCGCTGGTGTTGCAGGCCTTCGCCGGCGAGGCGGTCGAGTTCATCACCGACGAGGATGTGCGCGATCTCGTGATCGGCGAGGTCGAGTCGTGGTTGAAGGCCCGCGAGGCCGCTTCCGAGGTGAGCACCGTCTGATGCCCTACATCAATCTCCAGATCACGAAGGGCGCCTCGCGCCAGCAGAAGGCGCAGATCGTGAAGGAATTCACGGAAACGCTGGTCAAGGTGCTCGGCAAGAACCCGCAGAACACCCATATCGTGATCCAGGAGATCGAGCGCGAGGATTGGGGCCATGGCGGCGAGCTCGTCGCCGACAAGGCCCCCGCCACGCCCGGAAAGGCCTGAACCTATGAACGCGCTGGCGAAGCCCTACGACGTCCAGGCGATCCGCAAGGATTTCGCGATCCTGAGCCGCGAGGTCTATGGCAAGCCGCTGGTCTATCTCGACAACGCCGCCTCGGCCCAGAAGCCGGAAGCGGTGATCGAGGCGATGACGCGGCTGATGCGGGAGGACTACGCCAATGTCCATCGCGGCCTGCACTATCTCGCCAACGCTTCGACGGAAGCCTATGAAGCGGCTCGCGAAAGTGCGCGCCGCTTCCTGAACGCGGCGCATCTGGAGGAGATCGTGTTCACGCGCTCCTCCACCGGCGCGCTCAACACGGTGGCCTCTTCGCTCGGGCGCCATCTGCAGATCCAGGAAGGCGACGAGATCATCCTCTCGATCCTGGAGCACCATTCCAACATCGTGCCCTGGCATTACTGGCGCGAGCGTCATGGCGCCGTGATCAAGTGGGCGCCGATCGACGAGGACGGCAATTTCCTCATCGAGGAATTCGAGAAGCTGATCTCGCCGCGCACCAAGGTGGTGTCGCTGACCCAGATGTCGAACGCGATCGGCACGATCATCCCGATCGCCGAGGTCGCCGCGATCTGCCGCTCCTACGGCATTCCGCTGGTGGTCGACGGCAGCCAGGGTGCGGTGCATCTGCCCGTCGACGTGCAGGCACTGGGCTGCGATTTCTACGCCTTCACCGGCCACAAGACCTATGGGCCGACCGGCTCCGGCATTCTCTGGGGCAAGAAGGAATGGCTCGACAAGCTGCCGCCTTACGAGGGCGGCGGCGAGATGATCGTCACCGTCAGCGAAGACAGCGTCACCTATAACGACCCGCCGCATCGCTTCGAATCCGGCACGCCGGCGATCGTCGAAGCGGTGGGGCTGGGTGCCGCGCTCGACTACATGATGGCGCTCGGCCGCGAGAACATCGCCGCCCACGAGGCCAAGCTCGGCGCCTATGCGATGGAGCGGCTCGGCGAGATGAACTCGATCCGCATCTTCGGCAAGGCGCGGGAGAAGGGCGCAATCGTCGCCTTCGAGATGAAGGGCGCCCATGCCCATGACGTCGCGACCGTGATCGACCGTGCCGGTGTCGCAGTGCGCGCCGGCACCCATTGCGCCATGCCGCTTTTGGCACGATATGGGGTGACATCGACCTGCCGCGCCTCGTTCGGGCTCTACAACACGCTCGAAGAAGTGGACAAGCTGGTCGATGCCCTGCGGAAGGCCGAGAGCCTGTTCGCCTGACCGGGATTTGAAGAGATGACCGACAGCATCACCGACGACCTGAAGCCGAACGCCCCCCGCGATGGGCAAGGGCACCGCATTGCCGCCGGAGGAGATCGACCGGCTGACGGACGATATCGTGGCCGCCCTGAAGACGGTCTACGATCCCGAGATTCCCTCCGATATCTACGAGCTCGGCCTGATCTATCGCGTCGACATCGCCGACGACCGGCAGATCACGATCGACATGACGCTGACCGCGCCGGGCTGCCCGGTGGCCGGCGAGATGCCGGGCTGGGTCGAGAATGCCGTGAGCACAGTCAACGGCGTCGCCGGCGTCACCGTCAACATGACCTTCGATCCGCCCTGGGATCAGTCGCGCATGTCCGACGAGGCCCGCGTCGCGCTCGACATGTGGTGAGTGCGGCGCCAGTCGCGTTGATGGATCGCATCTCATCGCTTCATTGGTGCTGAGCTCGCTTGGCTGGCAGGAATAGGCATCATCCGCCGCCGGAGCCTGCCATGCCGAGCTTTCCCTACGAGACCGTCGACGTCTTCACCGATCGCCCCTTCGGCGGCAACCAGCTCGCAGTCTTCACCGATGCCCGCGGGCTCTCCGACGCTCAGATGCAATCGCTCGCGGCGGAGATGAACTATAGCGAGACGACCTTCGTCCTGCCGCCGGACGATCCGGCCAACGATGCCCGGGTCCGAATCTTCACGCGTTCGCATGAGATGCCTTTCGCAGGCCACCCCAATGTCGGCACGGCCTTCGTGCTCGCCCGCCATGGCCGTGACCGCGGCGGCTTGCTGCGGTTCGAGGAGATCGCCGGCTTGGTCGAGGTCAAGGTCGCGCGCGATGCCGTTGGCACAGTCACCGGCGCGACGATCGCCGCTCCGCAGGCCCTGACAAAGAGCATCGAGCTGCCGGCCGACGCGATCGCGGCATGCGCAGGCCTTGCGCCGTCGGACATCGTGGTGACGAACCACCAGCCGGTACGCGCCTCGGTCGGCGTCTTCTTCGTTCTGGCGGAAGTTACCCTGGAGGCGCTTTCGCGTGCCACGCCGGACCTGAGCCGGTTCCGGGCCGTGCGGGACGGTACGCCGGGTCTGGAGGGGCGCTTCTCGCTGTTCCTCTATGCGCGGGACGGCGCCGCCGATATCCGTGCGCGGATGTTCGCACCGATCAGCGGCACCTGGGAGGACCCGGCGACCGGCAGCGCCAGCGCTACGGTCGCAGCCCTGCTGCTTTCGCTCGGCGACAAGCAGAACGCGAGTTTCACGCTGACGCAGGGTGTCGAAATGGGCCGGCCCAGCCTGCTGCACCTGACCGCGCACCGTGGCGAGGACGGCATTCGCGCCACGGTTGGCGGTTCCTGCGCCCAGATGTTCCGGGGCGAGGCGCTGCTATAAGCCGAGTTCGGCCCGCACCCGCTTCGTCAACCCTGCGGCGGCGAGGCGGTGGCTCTCGGCGAGGTAATCGCGCAAGGCATCGTCCGGCATGCTTTCGCCGGTGAGCCACTGAATCCATTTCATGCCGCGCGAGGCAAGATAGGGCGCGGGCCTGAGGCCCGGCTGCTCGCTGAGGATATCGAAACCCATCGGCGAGCATTTGAAGGAGACGGCCATCTCGCCATCCTCCTGCTGTCGGCCGATGGCGAAGACCTTGCCGCCGACCTTCCAGACATCGGCGCCGCCCCATTGCACGACATGGCTGGTGGCGGGCAGGCTCGCGCAGAAGGCGTTGTAGGCTTCGGGCGACATGTTCTCAGTAGCTCTCGGCGTCGATGCCGTGCTGCCTGGCGGCAGCCACGATCTGCGACCAGGTCTCGTCGTCGAGCGGGATGCCGGCCGCCTGCCGCTCGATCCTGACCCTGCGCTCCTTGTCGCCGGGCGCGAGCACTGGATTGGCCGGATCCATCGGCTTGGCCGCCCGCACGAAGGCGAGATAGCTCTCGGTGCGGCTGCGGCGCAGTTCGGCATCCGGCTCCAGCCGGGCCGGGTCGATGATGACGCCGAAGAGCGAGTTGATCACCCAGGTCTTCTGCGGCTTCTGGTCGATGCGAGCCGCGCCCATCAGCCCGGCCGAGAGCAGTTCGGCGATGAGCGAAAGGCCGGCGCCCTTGTGGTCGCCGAAGGGCAAGAGCGCGCCGAGCGGATGATCGGGGCTGGCGAAGACATGGGCCGGGTCCGTGGTCGGGCGACCCTCGCCGTCGATGATGTAGCCGGGTGGCACCTGCTCGCCCTTGTTGAGCGCCACGCGCGCCTTGCCATGGGCCATGCGGCTGGTGGCAAAGTCGAGGATCAGCGGATCGCCGCCGGGCACGGGGATGCCGATCGCGTGAGGATTCGTGCCGAAGCGCGCTTCCTTGGCGGCATAGGGCGCGACGATCGGCGGGCGGCCGGCGACATTGACCCAGAAGAACGAAATCAGCCCGGCCTCGGCGGCGACCTCGGCATAATGGCCGATGCGGCCGATATGATGGGAATCGAGCAGGTTGACGATGGCGACGCCGCCGGCCTGCGCCATCGTGATCGCGCGGTCGACGGCATTGCGGGCGTTCGGCTGGCCAAGCGCGATCTTGCCGTCGATGATCAGGAAGGGCGCGGCGTCGACCTTCGTCTCCGGTTGGGAGGCCGGATCGAGATTGCCGTCCGCCAGCGACTGGAAATAGAGCGGCAGCATGCCGACGCCGTGGCTGTCATGGCCGCTGAGATTGGCGAGGACGAGATGGTCGGCCGTCTCCCGCGCCTCCGCTTCCGTCCAGCCGGCCTTCACGACCATGTCGCGGACGAGGGCGTGCAGCGATTCGGGGCGATGCAGACGATGCGCCATGGGTTTCCTGCCGGTTGGAAGAGGTCTTGTTGGGAGAAGTCTTGGAGCCTCGGGGATTCTTGCGCTCCAGAGTGCATGAGCTTGGCCGTTCCGCAATGCATGGGGCGGGCAGGGGGCGGATGGAAGGCGCATGGCTTGGCGCGGGCATCTCGACGAAAGCGTTCTCGATCCCTATGTTAGAGGGAACAATCTTGCTTCACCGGGCCTTGAACCCGGTCGAGGAGGGAAACAGATGTTTTCGATACCGGGCCTCAAGGTCATTTCGCTGACCGACGCCGCGGCGGCCCGCATCCGTGAGATCATGGCGCAATCCCCGGGCGGGGATGCTCCGGCGCTCGGCCTCAAGGTCGGCGTCAAGAAGGGCGGCTGCGCCGGCATGGAATACACCTTCGAGATCGCGCGCGCGGTCGGCAAGGGCGACGAGGTCGTGACCGACAAGGATGCGACGGTGGTCGTCGACGCCAAGGCTGTGCTGTTTCTGCTCGGCACCGAACTCGATTTCAAGACCGACCGGTTCTCGTCGACCTTCGTCTTCAACAATCCCAATCAGGTCTCGGCCTGCGGCTGCGGCGAATCCGTCGAGATCAAGCCGCGCAGCGAGAGCGTGCTGGCGGCGCCGTAAAGGCATTTGGGTTTCTGCTGGAACCACGGCGTCATCCCGGACAAGCGGCAAAGCCGCGCCGATCCGGGATCCATCGCAAAGCTCCGGGGGCCGCCGATGGATCCCGGGGCAAGCCCGGGATGACGACGTGGTTCTGAGGAGAGATGGAATCGCTTCGCCTCAGGCGACGCGGTTCGCCGTCTCCAGGACATCCTCGGTGACGGTGCGGTTGCGGCCGTCGCGCTTGGCTTGCATCAGAGCCTGGTCGGCCCGGTCCACCAGCGAGCCGGCCGTATCGCCGCGGCGATAGCTGGAGACGCCGAGCGAGATGGTGATCCGGCCGAGATTCACGTTGGTCGAGCGCTTGATCAGTTCGCGGGTCAGCAGCGCCTGGCGCACCGTCTCGGCTCCGAACTTGCCGGCGATCAGGTCTGCCTCCGGCAGGATGATGGCGAATTCCTCGCCGCCGAAGCGGGTGATGATCGCCTTGTCCTTGAATTTGTCCTTCATCGTGCGCGCGACGAGGCGCAGCACCTGGTCACCCGTCAGATGGCCATGAGCGTCGTTGAAGCGCTTGAAGAAGTCGATATCGGCCATGACCAGCGCGAAGGGCTCGCGGCGCAGCGTCGCCTGATCGATCGACTTCTGCAGCATCTCCTCGAAATGGCGGCGGTTGGCGAGGCCGGTCAGCGGATCGGTGAGTGCTTCCGCGCGCGTGGATTCCAGGGCTTCGCGCAGGTTGCGGATCTCGTTCGAGCTGTTGCGCAGCTCCGCCTCGAGCTGCCCCTTACGCGTGACCTCCTCGCGGGTCGACATCACCAGTGCCTCGACCCATTCGCGCAGCTTGTGGCGGTCGGTTGCCGGCGGCACATCCTCGGACATGGCGCAGAGGCGGCCGTGATAGAGTTCGCTGGAGCCGAGCGCCTTGTCGACGAGGCCCATCATCGCGTCGATCTCGCTCAGAACCTGCAGGCTGGTGCGCTCGGCCTGGCGCGAGAAGCGCTCGGTGCCGATGAAGCGTTCGTAGAGGCTGTCGATATCGGCGGCGGTGACCTGGCCATCGCTGCCGGTGAGGATGGCGCTCATCGCGACGCTGACGGCCGGGATCTCGCCACTGAGATGGGCATACCAGACCTCGAAGGCACGGGGATAGCTCGGCGAGCCATGCTGCCGCATCGCCGCAACGACGCGTTCGGCGAGATCGTCGGTGCGGGCGGGAACCGAAACCAGGTCGTCCATGCCTTCGCCATTCCGGTATGAAGCCGGTTCGCGGCCTTCGGCCACGTCAGCTTCGATCAACACAATCGAAGCGGGACATCCTGTCCGTATCTACGGCGGCATGCGCCCGTCCGCCGCGAAGGTCAGCCCGACGCGGCGAAAAGCAATCTAGGTCTATGAGGTTAAAGAGGGGTTGATGCCGTAACGTTATCCGACACGTGCCGGGCGCAGCAGGAAGGCCGGGACGTGATCGCCCAGACCCTTCACCTGCGGACCGTCATCGTCGTCGCGGCCATGCGGGCCGCGCCCGCGGCGGACACTGTCCTGGTTACGCGCGGCGGGCGCCGGCGCGGGCGCGGGCGTTGGCGCTGCCGTCTCGGAATCGGGTCGGATCGGCACGCGGCGCGGCTTGCGCTGGGTGTCGGCGACGCTCTCATCTGAATCCGACCGTGCGGCACCGGACTCCGAGCGCGCGCCGCGCTCCGGGCGTCCGCGGCCACTACGCGACGAGGAGCGCTTGTCGTCCCGGCGGCCACTGCGGCGTTCGTCGCGCGGCTCGCCCGGGGGCAGGGCATCGACGCCGGGGCCTTCGAAGGCGATCGTCTGGCCGGTGAGCTTCTCGATCGCCGCGACCAGCTTGTCGTCATGACGGGTAACGATGGTGAAGGAGGCGCCTTCGCGCCCGGCGCGGCCGGTGCGGCCGATGCGGTGGACATAGTCCTCGGCATGGGTCGGCACGTCGAAATTGAAGACATGGCTGACGGCCGGGATATCGAGGCCGCGCGCGGCGACGTCGGAGGCGACGAGGATCGGATTCTCGCCGGTCCGGAACGATTCCAGCGCCGCCATGCGGGCATACTGGTCCATGTCGCCATGGAGGGCGACGGCCGGGAAGCCATGGCGCAGCAGCGACTTGTGCAGCGTCGCGACATCGCGCTTGCGGTTGCAGAAGACGATGGCGTTCTGCAGGTCGGTCGCGCCCTTGATCAGCTTGCGCAGCGTCTCGCGCTTCTCGAAATCCTGTCCGTTCGAGGCGATCAGGCGCTGCGTGATCGTCGTTGCCGCCGTCGCAGGGCGGGACACCTCGACGCGCACCGGATTGTGCAGGAACTGCTCGGAGATGCGGGTGATTTCCGGCGGCATGGTCGCGGTGAAGAACAGCGTCTGCCGGGTGAAGGGAACCAGCTTGCAGACACGCTCGATGTCCGGGATGAAGCCCATGTCGAGCATGCGGTCGGCCTCGTCGATGACGAGGAGCTCGACGCCGGTCAGCAGCAGCTTGCCGCGCTCGACATGGTCGAGCAGGCGGCCGGGCGTCGCGATCAGCACGTCGACGCCGCGGGTGATCTTGGCGTCCTGGTCGCCGAAGGAGACGCCGCCGATCAGCAGCGCCACCGAGAGCTTCTGGTTCACGCCATAGCGGACGAAGTTCTCCTCGACCTGCGCCGCGAGCTCACGCGTCGGCTCAAGGATCAGCGTCCGCGGCATCCGGGCCCGGGCGCGGCCCGTCTCCAGGATGGTCAGCATCGGCAGCGTGAAGGCCGCTGTCTTGCCGGTGCCGGTCTGGGCGATGCCCAGAACGTCCTTGCGGGCAAGGACATGCGGAATGGCCTGGGCCTGGATGGGGGTCGGCGTGTTATAGCCTGCGGCCGTGACGGCCGTCAGAACCTTTTCGCTCAAGCCGAGTTCGGCAAATGACATCGCGTATGGTGCTTCTTCTGGGTCGGTGAAACACGGCGGGATGACCTGCTCAACCACCGCGTTGGCGCGACGACAGTTCCTGCGCGCCTTCGGACTCGTGTGGAATGCAAAGAAAACGCGGCAAAGTCAATCATCTAGCCTCGAAAGGACTGCTTTAGCCTCATGAAGGAGCCGCTTGTTCTCGTTCCCGGCCTGAGTTGCAACGCCGCACTCTATGCTCCGCAATGGCCTGCGCTGGCCGATGGGCGCCCCATCCTGGTCGCCGATCACGCCTGCGACGACACGCTTTCCGCCATCGGACAGCGCCTGCTTGCGGCTGCGCCGCCGCGTTTTGCTCTCTGCGGCTTGTCGATGGGTGGCTATGTCGCCTTCGAGGTGCTGCGGCAGGCGCCGGAGCGCGTGACGCGGCTCGCCCTGCTCGACACCAGCGCCAAGCCGGCGACGCCCGAGACCAATCTGCCGCGCGAGCAGATGATCGCGCTCGCGGAGAGGGGCGCCTTCGACAACGTCACGACATTGCTCTGGCAGAAGCTGGTCGCGCCGGCGCGCCTGACCGACGAGCCCTTGCGCCTGCTGGTGCGCGGCATGGCCGACGAGGTCGGGGCTGAGGGGTTCGTGCGCCAGCAAAAGGCGATCATGAAGCGGCCGGATTCGCGGCCGGTGCTGGCGGGATTGTCGATTCCGGTGCTGGTGCTGGTCGGGGAGGAGGATGAGATCACGCCCCCTGCCGAGGCGCGGGAGATGGCTGGTCTCGTCGGCGCTGGCGCACGGCTTGCTGTCGTGCCCGGCTGCGGACATCTGTCGACACTGGAAGCGCCGGAAGCGGTGACGGCAGATCTGCTGCGCTGGCTCGGCTGAGTGCCGTCAGCGCGGCAGGGCGCAGGGGTCGAGCTTCGTCGCGTTCGCGCTCTGCCCGATCGAGCCGGTGATCATCGGGTCGGTCGGCTGGCGCTTCGAGGCGGCGAGGCTGACGGCGGCCATGCGATCCTTGTCGAGCGAGGCGGTCTGGCTCGACAGGAAGTTGGCGGCGATGACCGACAGGAAGGCGATGGCCGCGCCGGCCTTGGCAATGTCGGCGGCGATGGTGCCGCGATTGTTCTTCCAGAACAGTTCGATCAGGCGCATGGCGCACTCTCCGCGGCCCGTGACATCACGAGCTTTGCGGCAACATGCGCCCCGAGCCGTAAAAAGATGGTTAGCCAAGTCTTGCCGCATTGCGGAGGACGTTAGAGTTCGGCGGCTTTCTCGGCGGCCCGGCCAGTCAATCGGGCCTGATGCTCCTTGAAGAGCTTGCGCAGCGCGCTCAGCACGGCGGCGACGCCCGGCCTGCGGCGCGAGACTTCGTGCGAAACCAGGAAGATGTCGTCTCCGGTTTCCTCGGGCGGCGGCTGGAGGCGGCGCAAGCTCGGATCGGCATCGCCCATGAAGCAGGGTGCCATCGACAGCGCTCCGGCCGAACGGACGCTTTCGTAGCGGGCCGCCGAATCGCCGACGCGCGCCGCGATCGGCCGGCCTGCGGCATAGGCCATGATGTGATCGTCGATCCGCGAGGAGGTTTCGCGATTGACCGAGATGATCGGTGCGGTCGCCGGATCGACGTCGCGGCGGACATAGAGCGCCTGCATCAGGCGCCCGACCTTCTGGGCGTAATGGCCGGGCTCGCCGGGCACCCGGGTCATCCGCAGCGCGATATCGGCTTCGCCGCGGGTCAGGTCGAGCCGGTTGCGCGTGCTGATGATGACGATCTCGACCCCGCCGGCAGCCTGCGAGATCGCCGTCGCGTTCATCGTCAGGAGCAGGCTGATCGAGGTGGTGGCGGTGATGCGGACCGGCGCGTCGGCCTGTGGGCGGGCAGCATCGGCCCGGATCGCGAAACGCTTGGCGGCGGCTTCGACCAAGGCTGCCTCTGCAGCGAGTTCGACGCCAATGAGAGTCGGCACGAGCCGGTTGGCCTCGCGGCTGAAGAGCTGCAATCCAAGCGCGGTTTCGAGGCCCTTGAGCCTGCGGGCGATCGTCGCCTCGCTCAGGCCGAGCTGCGCCGCCGCCACGGCCATCGACCCGCCGACGGCGATGGCGTTGAAGATCCGGATGTCGTCCCAGGACGCCTGTCCGGCTGGCGATGCCAGTTCACCGTCGCGTCCAGGTGGAGGGGAAGCAGGCTCGCCCATGCCGTCAGTGGCCAGTCCCAGGTGGAGCGGTGTCGGCGGTCATGGCGGTCCGGGAGGTGAGGAGGGTTCGACATGCGCGAACCCTGCCGGGAAACGCTGCGTCGGGCAGCCCGCCGGGCTTGAGCCCCAGCCCTGCAAACATGCAGGGCTCGTAACTCATAGGTCGATCAGTTCGCCGGCAAAGGCGGCCCGCTCCTGGATGAAGATGAAGCGCGCTTCCGGCTTGTTGCCCATCAGGCGCTCGACCGTGTCGGAGGTCTCCTCCTTGGCCTCGTGGTCGACCATGACCTTGAGCAGGATGCGCTTGCTCGGGTCCATCGTGGTTTCCTTGAGCTGCGCCGGCATCATTTCGCCAAGGCCCTTGAACCGCGAGATTTCCGGCTTCTTGCCCTTGAAGACGGTCTCGATCAGCTCGTCCTTATGGGCGTCGTTGCGGGCATAGACGCTCTTTCCCCCGTGCTGGAGCCGGTAGAGCGGCGGCACGGCGAGGTAGAGATGCCCCTTCTCGATCAGGCGCGGCATCTGACGCCAGAAGAAGGTGACGAGCAGCGAGGCGATATGGGCGCCGTCGACATCGGCGTCGGTCATCACAATGACCTTCTCGTAGCGCAGATCATCCTCACGGAACTGGAGGCCGATGCCACAGCCCAGCGCCAGGATCAGGTCGGCGAGCTGCTGGTTGGCATTGAGCTTCTCGCGCGTCGCATTGGCGACGTTGAGGATCTTGCCGCGCAAGGGCAGGATCGCCTGGTTCGCGCGGTTGCGCGCCTGCTTGGCCGAGCCGCCGGCCGAGTCACCCTCGACGATGAAGAGCTCGGAGCCGGCCGCGCCTGCGTTGGAGCAGTCGGCGAGCTTGCCGGGCAGGCGGAGCTTCCGGGTCGCGGTCTTGCGCGAGACTTCCTTTTCGAGGCGCCGGCGCAGGCGCTCCTCGGCCCGGTCGACCGACCAGTCGAGCAGGCGCAAGGCCTGCTGCGGGGCGGCGGCGAGCCAATGGTCGAAGGCGTCGCGGATCGCATTCTCGACGATGCGATGGGCTTCCTGCGTCGCGAGCTTGTCCTTGGTCTGGCCCTGGAATTCCGGCTCGCGGATGAAGACCGACAGCATCGCGGCACAAGTGGCCATGACGTCGTCCGAGGTGACCTGGGCCATGCGCTTGGACTGGCCGATGCGCTCGGCATGGTCGCGCAAGCCGCGCAGCAGGGCGATGCGCAGGCCCTGCTCATGGGTGCCGCCTTCGGGCGTGGGGATCGTGTTGCAGTAGGAGGAGGAGAAGCCGTCCTCGCCGGTCGCGAGCCAGGCCACCGCCCATTCGAGCGAGCCGTGGCTGCCTTCCTTCGTAATCTTGCCGGAGAAGATCGGTTCGGCGACGAGATCCTTGCCCTCGATCTCGCGGCCGAGATAGTCGCGCAAGCCCCCGGGGAAGCGGAACACGGCCTCGGCCGCGACATCGCCCTCGGGCTTCAGCAGCGCCGGCGCGCAGGTCCAGCGGATCTCGACGCCGCCGAAGAGATAGGCCTTGGAGCGCGCCATCCGGAACAGGCGGGCCGGGGAGAAATGCGCGCCCTCGCCGAAGATCTGCGCATCCGGGTGGAAACGCACGCGGGTGCCGCGCCGGTTGGCGACGGCGCCAACCGTCTCCAACGGGCCCTGCGGCAGGCCGCGCGAGAAGAGCTGGCGATAGAGCGTCTTGCCGCGCGCTACCTCGACCTCGAGCCGGTCCGACAGCGCGTTGACCACGGAAACGCCGACGCCGTGCAGGCCGCCCGAGGTCTCATAGGCCTTGGAATCGAACTTTCCGCCGGCATGCAGCGTCGTCATGATGACTTCGAGCGCCGATTTGCCGGGGAATTTCGGGTGCGGATCGACCGGGATGCCGCGGCCGTTGTCGGTCACGGCGATCGAGCCGTCCTCGAACAATTCGACATCGATGAAGGTGGCGTGACCGGCCACCGCCTCATCCATGGCGTTGTCGATCACCTCGGCGAAGAGATGGTGCAGGGCGCGCTCGTCGGTGCCGCCGATATACATGCCCGGCCGGCGGCGCACCGGCTCCAGCCCTTCGAGGACCTCGATGGCGGAGGCGTCGTAGCCGGCCTCGGAGAGGGTGCCGTTACGGGCCGGCGCAGCCGGTGCCGGCGCTGCCTTGGGGCTCGCGGCGGGCGGGCGCGCTTCCGGCCGCGGGCTCGCCGCGTCCGGCCGCTCCGGTTCTCCGCCGAAAAGATCGCCGTTATCCGCCATTGCCAACCGATTCTTCCTGATTCGCGACTGTGAACTCTAGCGCATTGCGGGCCGCCACGCCCTGTCAGGGGCAGCTTATAGACACCTCATCCATGGATCGGAAACTCCTTGCCGCACGGGCGCACCTTCCCGTCACATCCCGGTCGCGTGCACGCGCAAGAGCGAGCTGGAACAGGCCTGTTCAGGCCACGTTAACCATCGGTGCCGAGGATGATCAGTGAGGTCAGGCCTATGCGGATTTCCGCAATGCGCTATGATCGGCCGGGAGGGGAGAAGGCCGTGGCGTCGCGTCAGTCAGTGCCGGTTGCGGGTATCGCGGGTTTGCAGCGTGTTGCACGCCTCGCCGGCGAATCCTTCGGTCATGAGGATGTCATCGGTGCGCCCCTGACGGCGAGCGATCCACATGCCTCGCGCTGGCTCTGGTGGCTGGCTGCGGTTGCGGCCTCCGCTGGACTTGCGGTCCTGCATTTCTCCTGACAGGACAGCCGGTAGCGCAGAAGTATCAACCTTTTTGCCCTAAGGCCGGAGGCTGAAGGGAGAGGTTGAATGCGCCCCGGCATCGGTTTCGACGCCACCGGTCTCAGATCTGATGGATCAAAGCTCGGGACCGAAACGTGGAAGCCCCGTTTCGAGCAGGTCCGATACTCACCCAGCGAGATTGACCGCCAGCTCGCGGCCGTTAGCACGCTCGGCTGTGTCGCCATAAGCGGAGCGGCTACCTGATGGCCAAGATCGCCGCCTTGGGGGCTTATCTTTATCAGTCGCTCCTCGCCTTCGGCCTGCTCCTCGTCGTTTCCCATCTGCTGCCGGCCGCGGATTACGTTGTCTATTCCCTTTTTGTCGCCATCGTGCAGTTCGCAGACATCGTCTGCTTTCAATGGATACGTGCTGCGTCCAGCCGGTTCTATCCCGGCCCGGACGAGGCGAGCGAGAAAGCCGAGCGCGGCGTTATCCTGGTCGAGCTCGCCAGCAGTGCCGGCATCTGCCTCCTCGGAGCCTTCCTCGCGCCGCTCTTCGGCGCGCCGGTCTGGCTGGGGCTGGTCGGGGCATTGGCGGCGATCCTGCAGGGAGCGGGTGAATTGCACCTGACCATGCTGCGCTTTCGGCAGGAGTTCAGGCTGTTCTCCTGGCTCCAGGGTGCGCGCGCGACGATCCTGGCGGCGGCCACGATCATCGGGGCCGCGTTCCGGCCCGATCTCGCCCATGTGCTCGCCGGCGTCCTGGTCGGCAATCTGATCTACTGCGCCATCGCCTGGGCGCTGTCGCGCCGGGTACTCCCGCTTTCGGCGCGCTGGCAGAGCGATATCGCCAAGCGCAATCTGGTCTATGGCGGTATCTCGGCCGGGGCCGGGGTCGCAACCCTGCTGGTGCCGCTCGGTCTCAAATCCATTCTGCTCGGTTCGCTTGGCACCGCCGCTGCGGGGCCGATGCTGGCGCTCGATCTGCTGCAGCGCCCCTTCATCATGGTCACGTCGTCCCTGCAGGCGATCCGCTTCCCGGAACTGGTGGCCCTGTTCGACCGCAAGGGTGATCCCCAGGCGATTCAGGCCGAACTCGGTCGCTATTACGCGCTTCTGGTCGGTCTCTCCCTGATCGGCGCTGCCGGAATCATCGCCGTGCTCGGCCTCGCGACCGAGCTCGTCATTCCGGCCGGATTGCGGGAGGCGTTCCTGCGGACCGCGCCTTTCGTGATGCTGATGGCGATGCTGCGCGCGCTCATCCAGACCGTCCTCCCGGCAGCGGCCCATCTCCAGCGCCGCCTGCCGATTATCCTGGGGCTTGCGGTTCTCGACTGCGTGCTGACATGCGCCGGCGCTTTCGCCGGAGCCATCCTGTCTTCGGGCGCCGACACGGCCATCGCCGCCGGAGCGGCTGCGGGCGCGGCAGCGGCGACGGCGATCGGCGTGCTCATGCTGCGCTGGAGGTCTTTCGCAATGCCCTGGCAGCCGGTCATGCTGCCCGCGGCGGCGCTTGTGCTCGCTTGGTTGATCTCACGCTGGCTCGCCGGCGATCCGCTGATGGCGGCCGGATTGGCGGCTGCGGTTGCGGCCGGCCTCAGCGCCCGTTCCCTGCTCACCCTCGTCCGCTGGATCGCACGCTGAGGCATCATGAACGATACGCCCAACCCGAAACCAGCCATCATCGTCGTCGCGATCGCCACCAGCGGGCGCCGTGAAGTGCTGCGCGATACGCTGGCGCAGATCGACCGGCAGGAGCGGCGCCCGGACCGCATCCTGATCTGCCCGGTCGCTGCCGATGACGTCGACTGGGACCATGCCGCGAGCCTGACGGTTCCGGCGGAGCGGGTCGACGGCCCACGGGGGTCGAGCGCGCAGCGCAACGCCATCCTCGACCGGGTGGGTGCTCCGGACCTGATCGTGTTCTTCGACGACGATTATCTGCCGGCTGATCGCTTTCTCGCCGAGACGGAGCGGCTCTTCCAACAGAACCCTGATATCATCGCGGCGACCGGCCATCTCCTGGCCGACGGCATTCGCGGCCCGGGAATCGGGCTGCCGGAGGCGCTGGCGCTGCTATCGGCGGACAGGGCGCCGGAGCGACCCGACGTGAAGCCGATCGACAATCTCTATGGCTGCAACATGGTCGCGCGCTTCGCGGCGATGACGCATGCCAGCGCGCGCTTCGACGAGAACCTGCCGCTCTATGGCTGGCACGAGGATATCGATTTTTCCGGCCAGCTTCGCAGCCATGGCCGGATCGTCTTCGCCGAAGCCTTGCGCGGCGTGCATCGCGGCGTGAAGCGCGGCCGCACCTCCGGCGTGCAGTTCGGCTACTCGCAGATCGCAAACACGGTCTATGTCGTGCGCAAGGGCACGATGCGCTGGCCGCGGGGGCTCCGATTTGCGATCGGCAACCCCATCGCGAATGCGTTGGGCTGCCTGCGGCCGCAAGGCATCGTCGACCGGCGCGGCCGCCTGAAGGGCAATTTGCTCGCCCTGTGGGACCTGCTGCGCGGAAAGCTCGATCCGCGGCGCATCCTGTCCCTACGCTGAGCCGCTGTCGCGTTTGGCCATATCGGCGACGACGGCCAGCAAGGCCTGTGCGCTCTTGTCCCAGGAAAAGCGCTCGAGATTGGCCTCGCCCTTCGCGACGAGCGCGGCCCGTTGCTGCGGGTGCTCGACGATCTGCCGCATCGCCTGCATCAGCCCGGCCTGATCGCGCGGATCGAAATACAACGCGGCATCGCTGCAGGCTTCGCGCACCGGGGGAATGTCGGCGGCCAGCACGGGGCAACCCTGGCTCATCGCCTCCAAAGGCGGGATGCCGAACCCTTCATAGAGGCTGGGAAAGACGAAGGCACCGGCATGGCGTTCGAGCGCGGCGATCTGCGCATCGGGGAGGCGCCCTGTGAAAACCAGATCCTCGGCCGCGTCGAGCGCGCCGCCGCGGAAGACCCCGGGCTCGATCCCGCCGACAATCACGAACCTCCAGTCGCTCAGCCCGAGGGCTGCGAAGGCGCGGATCGCGAAGGCGATGTTCTTGTTGGGCTTCAGTGTGCCGACCAGTAGGAAAAATTTCTTGCCACGCAGATTGAATGTGTCGAGCACGGCGTCATCGGGCGCGATCGCGGCGAAATGATCGGTCGCGTTGTGGATCACCGGGATATTCTCCGGCGCGACACCGAAGATCGTGCCGAGTTCGCCGCGTGAGAACCGGGAGACGGTTGCGATGCGCGCGGTGCGCGTCAGCCCGAAGCCGAGGAGCTTGTGGGTGGTGCGATAGGCTCTGCTGAACGCTTCCGGATGGCGGAAGATGGTGACGTCGTGGATCACGACGAGCTGCCGGCGGTGGAGCAGGGGGCCGCTGCCGCCGAAGCCGACGAGGATATCTCCTGCGGCGCGGCGAGCGAGCGCAGTCTGTTCCCAAAGGTGGCCCGAGAAAGGGCCGAAGCGCTCCAGGGCGATATGCCGGAATTCGCTGGTTTCAGGGGTGCCCTGCGGGGCGAGCAGCCGCCAGCGCGCGTCCTTTAGCGCTTCGGGTACGGTTCCTGCGCCGATCCTGCGATCCAACGCTCTGGTCAATTCGAGAGCGAAGCGCTGCACGCCGGTGAGCGGCTGGCCGAGGAAGCGGCCGTTGATCGAGATCACCTGCAAGGCCTGTGTCTGCAACTCTTGGGCACCGCCATCCGGAATTCGTCCGCCGACATTGCCGGACGACGGATGAAGGTCAGGTTACCCGCGCGTCGGCGCGGGGCCGAAGGAGAAAATCATGTCAAGTGGTTGCGTTATAGGAATTTAAGCTTATTGTGTTCCTTGTTCGTTCTTATTCTGCCATGCGGCAGCGAGGCGAGCCGATTCAGACCAACACCGCTACGGAGTTTTCAATGCCTGGCTATCGCATTTTCGATGATCTGGTGATCGCGGACCCCGCCACCCCGGCGCCGTCCGGCTTCACCCCCGGATCGGTCGGAGCCGCCATCGAGGCTGCCCGGAATGCCGCCAAACCCCTCCAGCTTCGCCCCGGCACCTATGACATATCCAATATCGACATTCTGACGACGAACGGCTCCGGCCGTGCCATCGAGGTTTTCTGCGCTGCCGGCGAGGCTGTCCTGAGGCTGACTGGCGGCAATTATGGCCTGCGGGTGTCCGGCCAAGTCGGCATGACCTTCCGAAACCTCGTCTTCGACGGGCAGAACCTGGGTTTGCCGGCCTATTCCGCTCCGAACGTCATCACAGCAGCGGCAGGTCTCGTCATCGCTGACAATGCCTATGACGCCACGTTCTCGCGCTGCACGTTCCGCAACACGGCCAAGACCGGCAGCGAGCCGGCCGGGTCGTACAAGGCCGCGCTCCTGTGCGTGAACGATTCACGACCGCGCATCAGCGACTGCAGCTTCGACAATATCGACGTCGCCGTCTGGTCGTTCAGTTCGGAGACCCTGGTCGAGGGCTGCCGCGTCGTGGGCGCCAGGAACAATGGTGTCGCGATCTACGGGACGCTCGGGAGCGGCGGCAATCTCTCGGTCGTTCGCGACAGCTTCTTCAACTTCGTCGGCAGCGATGCCGGCACGGGCGCCAACGGCAATGCTGTCTCAGCCTATCTGGCCAACGATGTTTCGATCACCGGCAACACGATCTTCAACTGCGCGTTCTCGGCAGTCCGTGTGAATGGCGGCTCGCGTGTCCTCATCCAGGGCAATTCCTGCTGGAACATCCGCGAGGCCTGCCTCTATTACGAAGCGCCGGGCGCGGGGCAGAACGGAACCGGTGCAACCATCGTAAACAACCGCGTCGATACCGCAGGCGACGGCATCAATGTCGGTAATTCCGGTTATTACAACGATGGCGTCGCCCGCCGCTCGGTCGTGGCCGGCAACCAGATCAGCAACCTGACCCCCACTGCGATTCCGGGCTCGGGAGGGGTCGGAAACTACAACACCACTGCCATCGGCATCACCGTGGAACAGGATTCCGTGGTGAGCGGGAACATCGTCGAAGGGGCGGCCGGCGGCATCAAGCTCGGCGTGGCTGAAGGCGCGCGTGATCTGATCTGCGATGGGAATTTGATCCGCAGCTGCGGCGTCGGCATTGCCTTCTCGTCGAACGCCCAGGCTGGCAAGATGGTCCTGAGCAACAATATCATTTCCGACGCGGGCGCAAATGCGATCGTGTCTGCATCGACGGTCGGACTCTTCCCGCCCTTGACGAGCTATAACGCCAATCTCGCTTCCCAGACGGCGGGAAGCTCCGGGCAGATCCTCATCGTCGACAATCGGGCCTCTTGACGGGCAGGCGACACCGCATAAAAAAGCCGGGGCGCGAAGGCGCCCCGGCAAGTCTGTGCCAGCCGGCGCTTATGGCGCCGGCCGATCGCCTCAGTACGAGTAGTACATCGCGAACTCGACCGGGTGCGGCGTCATCTCGAAGCGCGCCACATCCTGCATCTTGAGCTCGATATAGCTCTCGATGAAGTCGTCGGAGAAGACGCCGCCGGCCTTGAGGAAGGCGTTGTCCTTCTTCAGCGCTTCCAGCGCCTCGCGCAGCGAGCCGCAGACGGTCGGGATCTTCTTCAGCTCGCGCGGCGGCAGGTCGTAGAGGTCCTTGTCCATCGCCGGGCCGGGATCGATCTTGTTCACGATGCCGTCGAGGCCGGCCATCATCAGGGCCGAGAAGGCGAGATAGGGGTTCGCCATCGGATCGGGGAAGCGGACCTCGACGCGCTTGGCCTTCGGCGAGGTCGTCCACGGAATACGGCAGGAGGCCGAGCGGTTGCGCGCCGAATAGGCGAGCAGAACCGGGGCCTCATAGCCCGGGACGAGGCGCTTGTAGGAGTTGGTCGAGGGGTTGGTGAAGGCGTTCAGCGCCTTGGCGTGCTTGATGATGCCGCCGATGTACCAGAGGCACTCCTGCGACAGGTCGGCGTATTTGTTGCCGGCGAAGAGCGGCTTGCCGTTCTTCCAGATCGACTGGTGGACATGCATGCCCGAGCCGTTGTCGCCATAGACCGGCTTCGGCATGAAGGTCGCGGTCTTGCCGTAGCTCTGGGCGACGTTGTGGATGCAGTACTTGTAGGTCTGCAGCTGGTCGGCGGTCTTCACCAGCGTGTCGAACTTCATGCCGAGCTCATGCTGGGCCGAGGCGACCTCGTGATGGTGCTTCTCGACGGCGACGCCCATCGAGGCCATGGCCGCGAGCATCTCGCCGCGCATGTCCTGCGCCATGTCCTGCGGCGGGACCGGGAAGTAGCCGCCCTTGGTGGCGATGCGGTGGCCGAGATTGCCGCCCTCGTAATCGGTCATGCCGTTGGTCGGCAGCTCGGCGGCGTCGAGCTTGAAGCCCGTGTTGTACGGGTCGGCGGAGATCTTGACGTCGTCGAAGATGAAGAACTCGGCCTCGGGGCCGACATAGACGGTGTCGCCGATGCCGGTCGACTTGAGATAGGCCTCGGCCTTCTTGGCGATGCCGCGCGGGTCACGGCTATAGGGCTCGCCGGTGGCGGGCTCAAGCACGTCGCAGTTAATGACCATGGTCGGAGCCGAGAAGAACGGGTCCATCACGGCGGTCGTCGGATCCGGCATCAGCAGCATGTCGGAACTCGTTGATCGCCTTCCAGCCGGCGATCGAGGAGCCGTCGAACATCGTGCCCTCGGCGAAGATGTCCTCGTCGATGATGCTGACATCGAAGGTCCAGTGCTGCCACTTGCCGCGCGGGTCGGTGAAGCGGAAGTCGACGTATTTGACGTCGTTGTCCTTGATCGCCTTGAGGACATCCTTGGCGCTTTTCATTTCAGCAATTCCTCTTGCCAGCCATGTTCACATTCACGCTGCCGCACCCGGCTCCAATCCGGCCTGCGGCTCGTTATTCAATGAGGCGGGAGAAGTCCTCAGATCGCGTCCGCGCCGGTCTCGCCGGTGCGGATGCGGATCACCCCCTCGATGGTCGATACAAAAATCTTGCCATCTCCGATGCGGCCGGTCTGGGCGGCCTTCATGATGGCCTCGATGGCACGATCCAGCATGTCGTCGGCGAGCACGATCTCGATCTTCACCTTCGGCAGGAAATCGACGACGTATTCGGCGCCGCGATAGAGCTCGGTATGGCCCTTCTGGCGGCCGAAGCCCTTGGCTTCCAGGACGGTGATTCCCTGCAGCCCGACTTCCTGGAGGGCCTCCTTCACCTCGTCCAGCTTGAAGGGCTTGATGATCGCTTCGATCTTCTTCATGCGCCGACCGGCCTCCTTGCGTGTCGAAGTCCGGCCTGGGCCGGACTGTCGCTGATGGCGCCCCTCGGCGCGGGAAAGAGCCCCGCAGCCTCGGACGCTTGCAACCCTGCTTCTGCTCATAGCATTGGCGCCGACGCCCCGCCATGCGGCAGCGCCTGTTGGGGCGCCTGACGAAAAGGCAATAAACAGCACAAAAAATGAGCATATGCGTATCTGTTGATCATAAGCGGCATTCCGCCGCAACTTGCGGCCTGTCCGGCCCCGCCTGAAGATGCGGCATGGATGACACGAACACCGATCGCGCGGGCAAGGCGGAGCTCGCCTTGCTGACCACGCAGCAGATTGCGATGGCCGATCGCGCCGCGATCGCGGCGGGCACGCCCGGCATCGAACTGATGGAGCGCGCGGGGCGCGCGGTGGCGCATGCCGTGCTCAGGCGGGCAGGGGCCCGCGGCTGCGTCATGGTGCTCTGCGGACCCGGCAACAACGGCGGGGACGGTTTCGTCGCGGCGCGCCTTCTGCGCGAGAATGGGCTGAAAGTCCGCGTGGTGTTGCCGGGCGGTTCGGACGGCTTCAAGGGCGACGCCGCCATCGCGCTCGAGCGCTGGGCCGGCGCGGCCGAGCCGCTGAGCGCGCTCGGTGCAGCGCATAGCGATATCCTCGTCGATGCGCTGTTCGGCGCCGGCCTGACGCGCCCGCTCTCCGGGGCCTTCGCCGAAGCGGTGGCCTTTCTCAACGGGATGGGGTGCCCCGTCGTCGCCGTAGACATCCCGAGCGGCGTGTCCGGCGATACCGGTCGGGCGGAAGGCATTGCTGTCAGGGCGAGCGAGACCGTCACGTTCTTTCGATTGAAACCCGGGCACTTGCTCCAGCCGGGGCGGTCGCTCTGCGGCCCGGTGACGGTCGCCGATATCGGCATTCCGGCTCGCGAAGCGCTGGATGCCGTCGGGTCGTCGGCCTTCCGCAACGATCCCGCGCTCTGGCGGCAGGCCTGGCCGAAACAAGAGGTCGATACGCATAAATTCCGGCGCGGTGCGGTTGCCGTGCTGGCTGGCGGGGTGGCGGGCGTCGGAGCGCCGCGGCTGAGCGCCCGCGCTGCGTTGCGGATCGGTGCCGGGCTTGCGACTCTTCTCTGCGAGCCTGCGGCCTTGCCGATCCATGCAGCGCGGGGGCCGGATGCGCTGATGCAGCGAGCGGTGGCCGATGGGGCCGCCTTGGAGGTATTCCTGGAGGATCGCCGGATCTCCGGCATCCTCGCGGGACCGGCGCTCGGTCTCGACCGACGGGCGCAGGATCTGGTGCGTGCCGTGATCGAAAGCGACCGGCCGGCCGTGCTGGACGCCGATGCGCTGACCGCCTTGGCGGGTTTTTCTGACGGTGGCGCGCGCCTTCTCCGCGGCCGCCATGGTGAGGCGGTGCTGACGCCGCATGAGGGCGAGTTCCAGCGCCTGTTCGGGAGGGAAACCGCGATTGCCGGTGAGCCGTCGAAGCTCGAGCGGACCCGCAAGGCCGCCGCGCTGTCAGGCGCCGTCGTCGTCTACAAGGGAGCCGATACGGTGATCGCGGCTCCGGACGAGCGCGCCGCCATCAACGCAACGGGATCAGCGGCGCTGGCAACGGCAGGGTCGGGCGACGTGCTGGCCGGCATGATCGCCGGCCTGCTGGCCCAGGGCATGCCCGCGTTCGAGGCGAGCTGCGCGGCCGTCTGGCTGCACGGCCTCGCCGGGGAGAGGCTCGGAATGGGGCTGATCGCCGACGATCTGCCGGAGGCGATTCCGTCGCTGATGCGGGACCTTCCCGTGGCTTGACGCAAGCCGGCAGCAAAAGGCCCGCCCCGTTTCCACGGAGCGGGCCTGTTCAGCGGTCTATCCGCTTAGCGCAGCGTCCGTCAGGTGCCGGAATACGTCACGCTCGGCGCGGACTTGAGCTGGTCCTTGGTCATCGTGATCTTGCCGTGATCCGGATACATGGCCGGCGCCTTCGGGGCTGCCGCAGCCGGCGGCGAGGCCATGCCGCCACCCGTACCGCTGGCACCACCAGCCGGAGCGGGCGCCGGCGCCGGCGGCGCGATCGGCTGGTCGCTCCAGGTCACCTGATCGAAGGGCACCGCGACATCCTTCGAGCCGATGCCGAGGAAACCGCCGACGCCGATCGTGACCATCTCGACCTTGCCGGTCTTGTCGACGATCACCTCGGTGACGTCGCCGACCTTCTTGTCGTCGGGGCCGTAGACGTCGACGCCGATCAGCTTGCTGGTGCGCCACTTGCCCTGGCCGGCGAGATTGGTTTCGGCGGCGGTGCTGGCGGTCGACTGTGTTGCGCTTGGCGCGGCGGGCGCCGAGGAGGGCGGCGTCGGCGCGCTGGTCTGAGCCATGGCGGCCGTGGCGAGCATCGCGACACCAACGGTGGACAACATGAGATGATGATGCCTGATCATATCTTCCTCCAGAAAGTTTCCGCTTTGAAGCGGGGTCGAATTGATAACTAGCGAGAGGCGGATTTGTTCGAGCAGCCGTCCATTTAATTTCGATGATCGATCGAAATATACGGTTGGAGAGGCCATATACGTGTTATATGGCATGGTGCCGTCAGGATTGACTTGATCCTGTCGGGCGTTTGCTAGCCGTTCGGAGCTGTGCTCCAATGCCGCATTCGTGCAACGTCGCAGCCGAGCGCGCTGTTCCACCCCGGCTCTACGAGGTGCTCCGATGCCCGCGATCCCGGTTACGCTTCTCGTCGACGAACGCACGCTGGCCATGCTCGACCGTCATATCGACATCCATCGGCAGGGCCGTTCGCGCGCCGATGTCGTCATGGAAATTCTTGTCGCCTGGGCGGCCAGCCCGGAGCATGCCGCGGAGCCCGACGAGGGGCTGCGACCTGAAGACCTTAATGCGAGCAACGATTCCTGAAGTGCCGGACCGGGCCCTTGCGTCAGTCGTCGGCGTCGTCTCGGCGCAATTCGAAGGCGAGCATGGCTTCGGCAAGCGCCTGCAGTTCGCGTTCCTTCTCGTCGCCGTCCGGCATTGCGTTCAGTTCTTTCACGCGCTGCTGGGCGCGATCGTAGTCTTCGTCGGTATGGATCGCGATGGGTAGCTTCACAGGCTTGTTCTCCTAAGGCAGCGGGGCGGGATATCCGCCAGCGGTGAGGGATGCGGCGCGTCCATGGCGGCGAACGGCTCCCGATGTCGATCCGAACCGCTTTCGGGCAGGGCAGGTTCCACCCGCGGCGCAGCGGGGCTTCGATTTAAGCCTTCGGCAAGGGCGTGCCGACATGATGAGCGCTTCCCGGCTGGATGCAAGGTGCCGAAAGGACAGGCGATGCGAGGTTTTCTGATGTCGACCTGCCTGGCGGCGGCGATGATGGCAGCGGCCGGCACGCCGGCATCCGCCTTCTGGCAGCGATCGCAGGTCTCGGCCTGTTCGGATGCCACAACCGATGCGGAGCGTCAGCACCTGCGCTGCTGGGAGCTCAATGCCTATGCCGACCCCGGCTGGCCCGCGCTTGGCGGGGCCGGTGGTGCGTATCTGCTGCCTGCGCCGGCGCTTCGCCCGGGCCACGGACACAAGGGTGGCGGCGTGACCCGGCGGCTTGGGTGAAAGATGTGATGAAGGGAGCTGGTCGCGACCAATCTTCACGGAACGTGTTGACCGGCGTCGCTCGGCTCCGTATTCAGCGGCCCGGTGAGGGCGGGTAGCTCAGTGGTAGAGCACGTGACTTTTAATCATGTGGTCGTGGGTTCGATCCCCACCCCGCTCACCAGCGCCAGCACCCGTCATGCCTGATTTTGTGCCGGCTGCCGATCGGTTCGATCGGGTGCGTTAACCCGTCGGAAACCAAACCGCCCTAGCGTTTCGGCATGGTTATTCGCCGCGGTCTCCGGTCGATCTTCGTGACATTGGCCCTCTATCTCGTGTCGGGGGCGGCAGTGGCCTATTTCATGTTCCACGCCCAGCACGGCGCGCGCGGCCTCGAGGCGCGCGGCGCGATCCGGGAATCGCTGCGCGATATGGAGGGCGAACTCGCGGCCTTGACGACCGAACGCAAGTTCTGGGAGCAGAAGCTCGCCCTGGTGCGCAGCGAGGCCGTCGATCGCGACCTCCTCGAAGAGAATGCCCGCGAGATCCTCGGCCGGACCCACAAGAACGACGTCGTCATCATGGGCCGCTGAGCCGCGGCTGCCGAGGCATCTTCCCAAGCCAGCGTGGCCAGCCTGCTTGCCGTTTCAGCGTCGGCGCGTCCGGCAGGCGAGTTCCATCTTTCGATCCGAAGGTTCCGGAAGCTGCGACGCTTAGTTCCGGACGTATCGATTAACTGAAATCCGGTTCACATAGCCGAATCCTTGTTTTTCAAAGGGTTATCCTATGCTGCATTGCGAGATAGCGTGCTCGCCAAGGTTTTTTCGATCCTCTACAACAATAGTCGGATGACCTTGGAGGACCGCCTATGGCTGTTGCTGCGCGTAAGTCGAAAGCTCCCGCTCAACCCAAAGCCGCTGCAAAGCCGGCAAAGGCCCGCGCGGGCAAGGAAAGCGCCGGCAAGGTCGAGGGGGCCCTCAGCAACACACCGACCTTCAGCAAGGACGAAGATCTCCACGCCTATCGCGAGATGCTGCTGATCCGGCGCTTCGAGGAGAAGGCCGGCCAGATGTACGGCATGGGCCTGATCGGCGGCTTCTGCCATCTCTATATCGGCCAGGAAGCCGTCGTCATCGGCATGCAGATGGCGTCGAAGGATGGCGACCAGGTCATCACCGGCTATCGCGACCACGGCCATATGCTGGCCTGCGGCATGGAATTGCGCGGCGTGATGGCGGAACTGACCGGCCGGCGCGGCGGCTATTCGCGCGGCAAGGGCGGCTCGATGCACATGTTCAGCCGCGAGAAGAACTTCTACGGCGGCCACGGCATCGTCGGCGGGCAGGTCTCGCTCGGGACGGGGCTCGCCTTCGCCGACTGGTATCGCGGCGACAACACGGTCTCGATGACCTATTTCGGCGACGGCGCGGCCAACCAGGGCCAGGTCTACGAGAGCTTCAACATGGCCGAGCTCTGGAAGCTGCCGGTCGTATTCGTGATCGAGAACAACCGCTACGCCATGGGCACCTCGGTCAACCGCGCCTCGGCGCAGACCGATTTCTCCCGTCGCGGCGTCTCCTTCAACATCCCCGGCGAGCAGGTCGATGGCATGGATGTCCGCGCCGTGCGCGAAGCCGGCCTGCGCGCCATCGAGCATGCCCGCTCCGGCAAGGGGCCGTATATCCTGGAGATGCAGACCTATCGCTATCGCGGGCATTCGATGTCCGACCCAGCGAAGTACCGCTCTAAGGACGAAGTTCAGCGCATGCGCGAGGAACACGATCCGATCGAGCAGGTGCGCGCCCGTCTCGTTCGCGACTTCAAGGTCGGCGAGGACGAACTCAAGGCGATCGACGCCAAGGTGCGCGAGATCGTCAACGATGCCGCCGAGTTCGCGACCCATGATCCCGAGCCGGATCCGTCGGAGCTCTACACCGACATTTTGCTGGAAGCCCCGCGGGGCTGATCGCCCCGCATCTCTCCGGCCTTCATCCTTTTCCCCGCGTCTTAGAATCCGGGTGCGTTCATGCCGATCGACATTCTCATGCCTGCGCTTTCTCCCACCATGGAGGAAGGAAAACTGGCCAAGTGGCTGAAGAAAGAGGGCGATCAGGTCAAGGCCGGCGATATCATCGCCGAGATCGAGACCGACAAGGCCACGATGGAGGTCGAGGCGGTCGACGAGGGCATCCTCGCCAAGATCGTGGTGCCGGACGGCAGCGAGAACGTCGCGGTGAACACGCTGATTGGCGTGATCGCCGCCGAGGGCGAGGATGTTGCGGCCGCTGCCAGCGGTGGCGGCAAGGCTGCTGCTCCCGAAGCCAAGGCCGCGCCTGCGTCGGCCCCCGCTGTTGAAGCCGCTCCGGCTGCTGCAGCTTCGGTCGCCAGCGTTCCCGCTCAGGCCAAGGCCTATGATTCCTCGTCGGAATTCCCGGCCGGCGCCGAGATCGTCAGCACCACGGTTCGCGAAGCGCTGCGCGACGCGATGGCCGAGGAGATGCGCCGTGACAAGGACGTCTTCGTCATGGGCGAGGAGGTCGCCGAGTATCAGGGCGCCTACAAGGTCACGCAAGGGCTGCTGCAGGAATTCGGCGCCAAGCGCGTCATCGACACGCCGATCACCGAGCACGGTTTCGCCGGCATCGGCGTCGGCGCGGCGCTCTCCGGCCTGAAGCCGATCGTCGAGTTCATGACCTTCAACTTCGCCATGCAGGCGATCGACCACATCATCAACTCCGCCGCCAAGACGCTCTACATGTCCGGCGGCCAGATGGGCGCGCCGATCGTGTTCCGCGGTCCCAACGGCGCGGCCGCCCGCGTCGGCGCCCAGCACAGCCATGATTATGCGGCGTGGTACTCGAACGTGCCCGGCCTCAAGGTCGTGATGCCCTACAGCGCCTCCGACGCGAAGGGCCTGCTGAAGAGCGCGATCCGCGACCCGAACCCGGTGATCTTCCTCGAGAACGAGATCATGTACGGCAAGTCCTTCGACGTGCCGAAGGGCGACGACTTCCTGATCCCGATCGGCAAGGCGAAGGTGGTGCGTCCCGGCACGGACGTGACGATCGTCTCCTTCGGCATCGGCATGACCTATGCGCTCGGCGCGGCCGAGGCGCTGGCCAAGGAGGGCATCGAGGCCGAGGTCATCGACCTCAGGACGATCCGTCCGATGGATATCGAGACCGTCATCGCCTCGGTGCAGAAGACCAATCGCTGCGTCGCGGTCGAGGAGGGCTTCCCGCAGTCCGGCGTCACCGCCGAGATCGGCATGAAGATCATGGAGGCGGCCTTCGATTATCTCGACGCGCCCGTCGCCCGTGTCACCGGCAAGGACGTGCCGATGCCCTACGCGGCGAACCTCGAGAAGCTCGCGCTTCCGAACATCGGCGAGGTCGTCGCGGCGGCCAAGGCCGTCTGCTATCGGTGAGCAGCCATGGGGCACGAGACTGCACAGATTACCAAGTTAATCTCTATAACAAACGCAGACGGTTGGTGGGCGCGTTACAACTTCGATCCGAGCGCCCCCGAAACTACTGAATATGAGCGGGTAGTTGTTTGGGCCGCTGTCGAAATTAAGTGGAATAACGGTGACAAGCAGCAACGCGTGATTGGCGTTGGGGCCGGCGATCTCTTCTATCTGAATGATTTCGCGAAGGAGAACGACGCAATTGTCGATCTCTTAGGCCGAGATTATTTCCACCAGAATGATTTTGCGGTCATCGGTAAAACCTTGAAGCCGTTCGACGAGATCGGAGCGTCTTAAAATGCCGACGAACATCCTGATGCCCGCGCTCTCTCCCACCATGGAGAAGGGCAATCTCGCCAAGTGGCTGAAGAAGGAAGGCGACACGATCAAGTCCGGCGATATCATCGCCGAGATCGAGACCGACAAGGCCACGATGGAGGTCGAGGCGGTCGACGAGGGCATCCTCGCCAAGATCGTGGTGCCGGAAGGCACGGCCGATGTTGCGGTCAACGAGATCATCGGCGTGATCGCCGGCGAGGGCGAGGACGCCAAGAGCGTCTCCGCGCCGGCTGCCGGTAGCGCCGCGCCCGCCAAGGCCGAGGCTCCGAAGGCTGAGGCTCCGGCCCCCGCTGCGGCTCCCGCTTCGGCTGCGGCCGCTCCCGCGGCGGCTCCGGCTTCCTCCGGCGGCAGCCGCTCCTTCGCCTCGCCGCTTGCCCGCCGGCTCGCGAAGGACGCCGGGCTCGACCTCAATGCGATCAAGGGCTCGGGCCCGCATGGCCGCATCGTCGAGAAGGATGTCGAGGCTGCCAAGGTCGGCGGCGGCGCCAAGGCCGCGCCGGCTGCTGCTGCTACCGTAGCTCCGGCCGCCAAGCCTCCGGCCGCGCCGCTTGCGAGCGGTCCCTCCGACGAGCAGGTCAAGAAGCTGTTCGAGCCGGGCTCCTACGAGGAAGTCCCGCATGACGGCATGCGCAAGACGATCGCGCGCCGCCTGACCGAGGCCAAGCAGACCGTTCCGCATTTTTACGTCACCGTCGATTGCGAACTCGATGCGCTCTTGAAGCTGCGCGGGGAGCTCAACGCCGCGGCGCCGGAGAAGGACGGCAAGCCGGCCTATAAGCTCTCGGTCAACGACATGGTGATCAAGGCGCTGGCGCTGGCGCTCAGGGCCGTGCCGGACGCCAACGTGTCCTGGACCGACAACACCATGCTCAAGCACAAGCATGCCGATGTCGGCGTCGCCGTCTCGATTCCCGGCGGCCTGATCACGCCGATCATCCGCGATGCCTGCCACAAGAGCCTGTCGCAGATCTCCAACGAGATGAAGGACATGGCGGCCCGCGCCAAGGCCCGCAAGCTGAAGCCCGAGGAGTACCAGGGCGGCACGACGGCGGTCTCCAATCTCGGCATGTTCGGGGTCAAGGACTTCGCGGCGATCGTCAATCCGCCGCATGCGACGATCCTGGCGGTCGGCGCCGGCGAGCAGCGCGTCATCGTCAAGGGCGGCCAGCCGGCTGTGGCGACGGTGATGTCGGTGACGCTCTCGACCGATCACCGCGCCGTCGACGGCGCGCTCGGCGCCGAGCTTCTGGCGGCGTTCAAGGGCTATATCGAAAAGCCCATGGCGATGCTGGTCTGAGCGGCGGGGAGAGAGACCATGGCTGACTACGACATCATCGTCATCGGCTCCGGCCCCGGCGGCTATATCGCCGCCATCCGGGCCGCCCAGCTCGGCTTCAGGACCGCAATCGTCGAGCGCGAGCACCTTGCCGGCATCTGCTCGAACTGGGGCTGCATCCCGACCAAGGCGCTGCTGCGCTCGGCCGAGATCCTGCATTACGGCCAGCACGCCAAGGATTACGGGCTGGTTCTGGAGGGCTCCTTTAAGGCAGACTTGGAAGCCATCGTGAAGCGTTCGCGCGGCGTCGCCGCGCGGATGAACAACGGCGTCCAGTTCCTGATGAAGAAGAACAAGGTCGACGTGATCTGGGGCGAGGCCAAGCTGACCAAGGCCGGCACCATTGCGGTCGCGCCGACCAAGAAACCGGCGATGCAGCCCCAGACGCCGCCGCCCAAGAACGCCAAGGGCGAGGGCACCTATACCGCCGACCACATCATCGTCGCGACCGGCGCAAGGCCGCGCGCGCTGCCCGGTCTCGAGCCGGACGGCAAGCTGATCTGGACCTATTTCGAGTCGATGGTGCCGGCCAAGATGCCGAAATCGCTGCTCGTGATGGGCTCCGGCGCCATCGGCATCGAGTTCGCCTCGTTCTACCGGACGATGGGCGTCGAGGTCACGGTGGTCGAGGTGCTGCCGCAGGTCGTTCCGGTGGAGGATGCCGAGATCGGCGCCTTCGCGCGAAAAGCCTTCGAGAAGCAGGGCATGAAGATCCTGACCGGCGCCAAGGTGACCAAGGTCGAAAAGGGCGCGGACTCGGTCACCGCCCATATCGAGGACGAGAAGGGCGGCAAGCAGACGATCACCGCGGACCGGATGATCTCGGCCGTCGGCGTGGTCGGCAATATCGAGAATCTCGGCCTCGAGACGCTCGGCGTGAAGACCGACCGCGGCTGCATCGTCATCGACGATCTCTGCCGGACCAACGTCAAGGGCGTCTATGCGATCGGCGATGTCGCCGGCCCGCCGATGCTGGCGCACAAGGCCGAGCACGAGGCGGTGATCTGCGTCGAGGCGATCAAGGGCCTGCATCCGCACCCGATGGACAAGCTGATGATCCCGGGCTGCACCTATTGCCACCCGCAGATCGCCAGCGTCGGCCTGACCGAGGCGAAGGCCAAGGCCGCCGGCCACGAGATCAAGGTCGGCCGCTTCAACTTCGTCGCCAACGGCAAGGCCGTTGCGCTCGGCGAGGATAGCGGCCTGGCCAAGACGATCTTCGACGCCAAGACCGGCAAGCTGCTCGGCGCCCATCTCGTCGGCCCGGAAGTGACCGAGCTGATCCAGGGCTTCGTCGTCGCCATGAACCTCGAGACGACCGAGGAAGAGCTGATGCACACCATCTTCCCGCATCCGACCCTGTCGGAGGTGATGAAGGAGAGCGTGCTCGACGCCTACGGCAAGGTGCTGAACGCCTGAGGCAAACGACGATAACGGAGAGCCTGCGGAGCTGGCTCTCTGCAGGCGCGGCGGCGGCGGGGGAGCAGCTATGAAGCGCTTGGGTGTGAGAGTTCTCGCCGGTCTTGCGGCTGCCTTGTTCGGCAGCGCCGGAGCCCTGGCCTGCGAAGGCGACAAATGCGCCAACGGCCTGGCCTATGAGGCGTTCGGCGCGGCGCCCGGCGGTGGCGGGCGTCCCGTCCTTGCCGTTTTCGTCCATGGCGATGTCTCGGCCGGTGGGCCTGCCGATTACATGTATGCCTATGCCCGTCAGTTCGCTGCCGGACGCAAGAATGTCGTCGCCGTCGCCCTGCTGCGGCCCGGCTATTACGACCGTACCGGCCATCGCAGCGACGGCTCCGACAACGGCCGGCGCGATACGTTCCACTCCGGCAACAACAGTGCCGTCGCCGGCGCGATCCGCGAGTTGAGGCAGCGTTTCAATGCCCGCAGCGTCGTCGCTCTCGGCCATTCCGGCGGTGCGGGCACGATCGGCGTGGTTGCCGGCAACAATCCGGGCCTGATCAATGGCCTCGTGCTGGTGTCCTGCCCCTGTGACGTCCCGGCCTGGTATGCCAGCCGCGGCCGGCGCCCCGGCTCGGCCCAGTCGCCGGTGGACTATGTGTCCGGCATCCCCGGCGGCACCCCGATCGTCGCGGTCACCGGCCAGGCCGATGACAACACCCGCCCGGAGCTGGCGACGGATTATGTCGCCAAGGCGCAGGCACGCGGCTTGGCGGCGAAGGTGCAGCTTGTCGGGGGCGGGCATGGTTTCAGCGGCGCGCTGGCGGCAAGCTCCGTTTCCGCGTTGGGTGCGATGGCGCGCTAATTCATAGCGATAAAGGGACCGGGACCGGCTTGGCGTCGCCCCACCCGCGCTCCATATTGCGCCGATGCCGCCACGCACCCGCAAATCATCCAAGCCCGACCGCGTCGTCCGCGACGAGGAGATCGAGATCCTGCCGCCGCGCCGGACGCTGCCCCTCGACTGGAGCGTCATCGTGCCGACGGTCGCCTCCGGAACCGTCATCGGCTTCGCCGCAAGCCTCATCGTGGGAGGCGGCGGGGTGATCCGCCACGCGGTCGTCGGCGTGCTCGGGATGCTGATCGGGCAGGGGATCGTGCGCCTGACGGGTTGGCGCCTGAATACCGGCTACAGCTTCCTCGACGATGCCGGCATGGCGGTGATCGGCGCGATCCTCGTCATCCTGCTGGCACGTTTCATCGCGTGAGATAACATCGCGGCTGGAACCGGCTCAGACCGGGACCGTTGATTGCGCGCGCATCCGTGCATGGCTAGGGGAATATCCGCGATGGAAAGCTTTGCCGCCACCATGGCCCAGCCGGGCTATGGCTTCTTCATGACGCTGCTGATCGGCATCATCGCCGGCTGGATTGCCGAGCGCCTGACCTCGTCCGACCACGGGCTCTTCACCAATATGCTGGTCGGCGTCGCCGGTTCGTTCGTCGGCGCCAAGGTCGCCGAACTCCTGGCGATTCCGGTCTTCGGCTTCTGGCGGACGCTGGTCGCGGCGGTGGCCGGCGCCGTTATCGTCATCGTGATCTGGAACGCGGCCCGCGGTCGCCGGTGAAGCTCTGTTGCCGGGGCCGGCAGTTGCGGCGGAGCGCTTTGGGCATTAGCTAGAGGGAGCCGGCTTGGCCGGCTCCCGCTGTTGAAGCCCGGACCCTGTTATGGCGCTTGTTCTCGACCTGCTGAACCGCGATCCGCGGCCCAATGCCGGCAACCCGAAGGCGCAAGCCGCGGAAGTCCGTCATCCCGAAAAGCAGAAGCGCCCGGAGAACCCGGTCCTGCGCAAGCCGGACTGGATTCGCGTCAAGGCGCCGGGCTCGCCGAAATGGGCCGAGACCAAGGCGATCGTGAAGGCCGAGAAGCTGGTCACGGTCTGCGAGGAGGCCGGCTGCCCCAATATCGGTGAGTGCTGGGAAAAGAAGCACGCCACTTTCATGATCATGGGCGACACCTGCACGCGGGCCTGCGCCTTCTGCAACGTGAAGACCGGCGTGCCGCAGCCGCTCGACCTGGAAGAGCCGCGCAAGGTGGCTGACGCCGTCGCCAAGCTCGGACTCGAGCATGTCGTGATCACCTCGGTCGATCGCGACGACCTCAAGGATGGCGGCGCCGAACATTTCGCCAATGTGATCCACGCCATCCGCAAGGCCTCTCCCGGCACCACGATCGAGATCCTGACGCCGGATTTCCTGCGCAAGCCCGGCGCGCTCGAAGTGGTCGTGGCGGCCAAGCCCGACGTCTTCAACCACAATCTCGAAACCGTGCCGGGCAAGTACCTGAAGGTCCGCCCGGGCGCGCGCTATTTCCATTCGCTGCGCCTGCTGCAGCGGGTGAAGGAGCTCGATCCGACCATCTTCACCAAGTCCGGCATCATGGTCGGCCTCGGCGAGGAGCGGAACGAGGTGCTTCAGCTCATGGACGACCTGCGCTCGGCCGAGGTCGATTTCATGACGATCGGCCAGTATCTCGCGCCCTCGCGCAAGCACCATGCGGTGATCCGCTTCGTCACGCCCGACGAGTTCAAGAGCTTCGAGACCATCGCCTATGCCAAGGGCTTCCTGATGGTGTCCTCGACGCCGCTGACCCGCTCCTCGCATCACGCCGGCGAGGATTTCGCCCGTTTGCGGGCCGCGCGCGATGCCCAGATCGGTATCGGCCACAACGGCCGCGGCTGAGAAGGCGCATTCTCGATGCCGATGTTCAACAGCACCCGCCGGGTGAGGCACTCGCCCGGGCAGATGTTCGCGCTCGTCGCGGATGTCGAGACATATCCGCAGTTCCTGCCGCTCTGCGAGGGGCTGACGGTGCGCCGGCGTACGCCGCGCGAGAGCGGCGGCGAGGTGCTGCTCGCCGATATGAGCGTCGGCTACAAGGCGATCCGCGAGACCTTCACCAGCCGCGTCACGCTCGATCCGGCCAATCTCAAGATCCTCGTCGAATATGTCGACGGGCCGTTCCGCTATCTGGAGAACCGCTGGACCTTCAAGCCGCATGAGGCGGGCTGTGAGATCGGCTTCTTCATTTCCTATGAATTCGCCAGCCGGATGCTCGGCCTCTTGATGGGCGCGATGTTCGACAAGGCTTTCCGCAAATTCGCCGAAGCCTTCGAGAAACGGGCCGAGCTGGTCTATGGCCGCGGCGCGGCGCCGGCGATCGGCGCCTGATCAGGGCCCGGTCAGCACCGTCTCGCGTAGCAGGTCGAGCGCCTCCAGCACGCTGAGCCGGCGGACCTCGTCGCGCGACTGCTCGCCGAAGCGGCGCTCGCGATGGCGCGTGCCGGAAGGGCCGGCGCAGGCGAAGTGAACCAGGCCGACCGGCTTCTCCACGCTGCCGCCGCCGGGGCCAGCGACGCCGGTGATCGAGACCGCGAAAGTGGCATTGAGGCGTTGGCGCCCGCCTTCCGCCATCGCACGGGCCACCGGCTCGCTGACGGCGCCGTGCTGCTTGATCAGCGCCATCGGAACGCCGGCAAGCGCGGCCTTGGCCTCGTTGGAGTAAGTGATGAGGCCACCCTGAACCATCGAGGACGATCCGGCGATCGCGGTCAGCGCACCGCCAACGAGGCCGCCGGTGCAGGATTCGACCGTCGCGACCGTGAAGCCGCGCTCCTTGCTCATGTTGAGCAGCTCGGCTGCGAGCAAGCGGATGTCGGGATCGAACATGGCTAGTCCTCCTCGGGCAGGCGGATCGTTGCCGTCCCAAATGCGACGAGGCCCTCGCGCCGGCCGGTGAAGCCCATGCGCTCCGAGGTCGTCGCCTTGATCGCGACCTTGCTTACGGGAATGCCGGCGATCGCCGCGATCTCGGCGCGGATGGCCTCGCGATGCGGACCGATCTTCGGCGCTTCGCAGACGACGGTGAGATCGAGGAAATCGATCCGACCGCCGCGCTCGCGGACACGCGCTGCCGCGAAGGCGAGGAACTGCGCCGAGGCCGCGCCGCGCCATTGCGGATCGCTTGGCGGGAAATGCGTACCGATATCGCCGTCTGCGAGCGCGCCGAGCAGGGCGTCGGTCAGGGCATGCAACGCGACGTCGCCGTCGGAATGGGCGATGACGCCCTGGTCGTGCCCGATCCGGACGCCGCCGAGCCAGACATGGTCGCCGGGGCCGAAGGCATGGACGTCGTAGCCGGTGCCGACCCGCGTCACGAGGGTCTTGCCGGGGTGCGCCGCGGCCCGCGGGAAATCCGCGGCATGGGTCAATTTCACATTGGCCGGGTCGCCCTGGAAGGTCGCGACGGGGTGACCGGCCCATTCCATCAGGGCGGCATCGTCGGTGAAGCCATGGAGGAGCGCCGCTTCCGCGGCTTCATGGGCCTCCAGCAGCGGCCTGAAGCGGAAGGCCTGCGGGGTCTGGACTGTGACGAGCTGGTCGCGCGGCGGGGTTTCGGCGACATGGCCGTCGGCGCTGGTGCGCTTCACCGTATCGGTCACGGGCAGGGCGGGGATCGCGGCGATGCCTCCAGCAGCTAGCCGGTGGATCGCCGCACTGATCTGGGCGCGAGAGACGAAGGGCCGGGCGGCGTCATGGACGAGCACGATGCCGTCGAAGCCCTCGCGGGACAGCGCAAGCAGCCCGCGCCGCACGGAGGCCTGGCGCGTCGCGCCGCCGAGAGTCGGGGCTGCAAGCCGGGTGCTGTCGATGCCGGCCATGGCATTGGCATAGCGCGCCTCGTCGCCTTCGCCGATGACGACGGCGATGCGCTCGATCGACGGCTCCGCCAGGAAGGGCGTCAGCGCATGGGCGAGAACCGGGCGTCCCTCGACGAGGCGATATTGCTTCGGCTCGCCATCGCCGGCCCGCAGGCCGCGGCCAGCCGCGACCAGCAGGGCGGCAACCGGCGGGAGCGCATCGGATTGGCGGAGCACGGCGCGGGATCCTATCTGCAAGCGGGTCATGGGCGCATGCCATAACCAATTCTGCCGCGATCGGGCAGGGGGTGCGACGCTGTTGCATTGCAGCATTCCGCGTAAGCGCTTGCGCTCATGCAGCATTGTCCAATAAATATGCATTGAGAGAAATGCCTTAAAAGCAGGCTGGCCCTTTGGACATCGCAGGTATCCCGATCGCGTCCCGCGCCTTCCTGGCGCCGATGTCCGGCGTGACCGACATCGTCATGCGCCGCCTCGCGGCCCGCAGCCATGCCGGAATCGTGGTGTCGGAGATGGTCGCGTCGGACGAGTTCGTGCGCGGCAGCGAGGAAGCGCGCATCCGCGCCGAGGGCGAGGGCGTTTCGCCGCATGTCGTCCAGCTTGCCGGTTGCGATCCCTACTGGATGGGAGAGGCGGCGCGGCTGTCCGAAGCCAACGGCGCCGATATCGTCGATATCAACATGGGCTGTCCGGCCAAGAAGGTGACGGGCGGCTGGGCCGGCTCCGCCCTGATGCGCGATCTCGATCATGCGATCGCGCTGGTGGAAGCTGCCGTCGCCGCCACGAAGGTGCCGGTGACGGTCAAGATGCGCCTCGGCTGGGACGATGCCTCCCGTAACGCGCCGGAACTCGCCCGCAGGGCAGTCGATGCCGGCGCCCGGATGATCACGGTCCATGGCCGCACGCGCCAGCAATTCTACAAGGGTACGGCCGATTGGGGGGCGATCGCAGCGGTGCGGGCGGCCGGTGATTTCCCATTGGTCGCCAATGGCGACATCCATGATGTCGCGGATGCCAGGGATTGCCTCGATCAGTCCGGCGCCGATTTCGTCATGGTCGGGCGCGCCGCGCTTGGACGGCCCTGGCTGGTCGGCGAGATCGGCGCGGCGCTCGACGGGCGCCCGTTCCGCCGGCCGACGCTGGCCGAGAAGCTGGCCCTGGCGTGCGAACATTACGAGGGCCTGCTGGCCTTGATCGGCGTCGCGCATGGCGTGCGCCATGCCCGCAAGCATCTGGCTGCCTATGCGGATGATGCCGTTGCCGATGGCTGCGAGCCCGATGCGGAGCTGCGCCGCAGCCTCCTGACCTCCGACGAACCCAAGCAGGTCCTGGCGGCGCTGACCGGCCTGTTCTCGACCGACCACAATCGCGAAGCGGCTTGACGCCGCAAGGAGCAGCCGATGACGGCGATGTTTGCCGACAAGGGGCTTGGAAGCCGCAGCGCCTACCTGCTCGATCCGATCGAGGTCCAGGCGCTGAACGTGCTGCCCATGCCGGTGCTGGTGATTGGCGAGAGCCATGCCGTGATCTATGCGAACACGGCGGCCGAGGATTTCTTCCAGTCGAGCGCCGCCCTGCTCAAGCGCCAGCGCATCGACGACCTCATCGCCTTCGGCTCGCCGGTGCTCGGGCTGATCGAGGAGGTGCAGCGCCGCGGCGCCAGCGTCAGCGAATACCGCCTCGATCTCGGCACGCCCCGCCTCGGAACCGATCACATCGTCGATGTCTTTGCCTCTCCCTTGCCCAGCCAGGGCGATGCGGTCGTGCTGATGCTGCAAGAACGGACAATTGCCGAAAAAATGGACAGGCAATTGACGCATCGTGGGGCAGCGCGCTCGATCACGGCGCTGGGCGCCATGCTGGCCCATGAGATCAAGAACCCGCTTTCGGGGATCCGTGGCGCGGCGCAGCTCCTCGAAGGCTCGATCTCCGACGAGGACCGGATGCTGACGCAGCTCATCTGCGACGAGACCGACCGGATCGTGAAACTGGTCGAGCGTGTCGAATTGTTCGGCGACGAGCGGCCGAGCGAGCGCGACGCGGTCAATGTCCATGACGTGCTCGACCATGTGAAGCGCCTGGCCCAATCCGGCTTCGCCCGGCATATCCGCTTCACAGAGGCCTACGATCCGTCGCTCCCGCCGGTTGCCGGCAATCGCGACCAGCTCGTCCAGGTGCTGCTGAACCTCGTCAAGAATGCCGCCGAGGCGATCGGCGAGGGCGCGATCGACGGCGAGATCACGCTGACGACCGCCTATCGCCCGGGCATCCGCCTGCAGGTGCCCGGTTCCTCGGAACGCATCGCGCTGCCGCTCGAAATCGCCGTGCGCGACAACGGGCCGGGCGTGCCGCCCGATCTGGTGCAGCACCTGTTCGATCCCTTCGTCACGACCAAGGCCCAGGGAAGTGGCCTTGGACTTGCACTTGTCGCCAAGGTGATCGGCGATCACGGCGGAATCGTCGAATGCGAGTCCGTTCCGCGCCGGACGCATTTCAGGATCCTCCTGCCCCTGCACCAGCTCAGGTCGGGGCAGGCAACGTAAAGGCCTCAAGCAACACATGCCGACCGGTCACATCCTCGTCGCCGACGACGACGCCGCGATCCGCACCGTCCTGAACCAGGCGCTCGCGCGAGCGGGCTATGAAGTCAGGACCACGGGCCAGGCTGCCACGCTCTGGACCTGGGCGGCCCAGGGACTGGGTGACCTGATCATCACCGACGTGGTCATGCCGGATGGCAACGCCTTCGACCTGCTGCCGCGGATCAAGCGCGTGCGGCCCGAATTGCCGATCATCGTGATGAGCGCGCAGAACACCTTCATGACGGCGATCAAGGCCTCCGAACGGGGGGCCTACGAGTATCTGCCGAAGCCCTTCGACCTGAAGGAGCTTGTCGCGATCGTCGGGCGCGCCATGTCGCGGCCGCGCGGCGAGGCGGTTCGCGGCCATGCGGCCGAGCCCGAGGATATCCCGCTGATCGGCCGCTCGCCGGCCATGCAGGACGTCTACCGCGCGCTCGCCCGCCTGATGCCGATCGACCTGACCGTGATGATCAACGGCGAGTTCTGGCACCGGCAAGGAGCTGGTGGCCCGCGCGCTGCATGATTACGGCAAGCGCAAGAACGGCCCCTTCGTCGCGATCAACATGGCGGCGATCCCGAAGGACCTGATCGAGTCAGAGCTGTTCGGCCATGAGAAGGGCGCCTTCACCGGGGCGCTGACGCGTTCGTCCGGCCGCTTCGAGCAGGCGGAGGGCGGCACGCTCTTCCTCGACGAGATCGGCGACATGCCGATGGAGGCGCAGACCCGCCTGCTGCGCGTGCTGCAGCAGGGCGAGTACACCACGGTCGGCGGGCGCACGCCGATCAAGACCAATGTCCGCATCGTCGCCGCGACCAACAAGGACCTGCGCATCTCGATCGCGCAGGGGCTGTTCCGCGAAGACCTGTTCTTCCGTTTGAACGTCGTGCCGATCCGCCTGCCGCCCTTGCGCGAGCGCATCGAGGATATTCCGGACCTCGTCCGCCATTTCTTCACGCTGGTCGAGAAGGAGGGGCTGCCGCGCAAGCAGGTCGATTCGGAAGCGATGGACGTGATGCGGCAATATCGCTGGCCGGGGAACGTCCGCGAGCTTGAGAATCTGGTCCGGCGCCTGGCGGCGCTCTATCCGCAGGAGACGATCACCGCGCCGATCATCGATGCCGAGCTCCAGCCGGCAGCGGTCGGGCCGGGCTTTATGAGCAGCAGCCCTGCCTCGCCCGAACGTGCGGAGACGCTGTCCGGCTCCGTCGAACGCCATCTCGGCCAGTATTTCGGCGGATTCGGCGACAATATCCCGCCGCCAGGCCTCTATCACCGCATCCTGCGCGAGATCGAGCCGCCCTTGATCGCTGCGGCGCTGGCCGCCACGCGCGGTAACCAGATCCGCGCTGCGGAGCTTCTCGGTCTCAACCGCAACACCCTGCGCAAGAAGATTCGCGAACTGGACATGCAGGTGATGCGCTCGCCACGTTGAAACGAGGCGCTTCTCGCCTTGTGAATGTCATATTTTGACAACACCGTTGCGGCGGCGCATCAGTGGCGCCCGCAGGCGTGATCGGTTCGCGATCCCTGCCCATATCGGAGTTGTCGGGAAACGTGTCCGCTTCTGTGAACGAAGCCAGAATGATGCCGCGCGGCGAGGAGAAATCCCGCCGCGTTTCGGGCTGGGTCGGCGGGATCGTCGTCGCGCTCGCGTTGATCTCGGCGCTGCTCACCTTCCTCGTGCTGTCGGGCGCGACGCCGATCGTGCCCGTGCACGAGGTCGTGGTCGGCGTGTTCGTGCTGAACGCGCTGCTGATCCTGGTGCTGATCGTCATTGTGGCCATCGAGGCTGCGGTGCTGATCCGCGCCCGCAAGGCGGGAGCGGCGGCGGCGGGCTTGCATGTCCGCATCGTCGGCCTGTTCAGCATCATCGCCGCCCTGCCGGCCGTGCTCGTCGCGATCATCGCCACCGTCACGATCGAGCGCGGGCTGGAGCCGTGGTTCTCGGACCGGATGCGCGATGCCGTCTTCAAGTCGGTCGAGGTCGCGGATGCCTATGCGGCCAGCCAATGCCGTTCGCTCGGCCGCGAAATCCGCGTGCTTGCCGACGATCTGAGCCGGGCCAAGCCTGCCTTCGACGTCGACCGCAAATGGTTCGAGAACTTCCTGACGACACGCGCGACGGCGCTCGGCCTGCCCGTCGCCGCGATCATGCAGCCGCCGGACAAGGTGGTCGTGCGCGCCAATATCAACGTGCTGCGCGATCCGCCCGTGCCCGATCAGGCGGCCTTCGACGATGCCAAGGCCGCGCCGGAGCCGATCTGCGTCATCCCACGCACGGGGACCGTCTTCGGCGCCGTGGTGAAGCTGCCCGCCTATGACAACAGCTACCTGCATGTGGCGCGCGAGGTCGATCCGCTCGCCGTCGAGTTCCCTTCGGTCGCGCGCGGCGCTGCCGTCGAGTATCTCTCGATCGACGCCCGCCGGAAGGGCGTGCAGATCGCCTTCGCCTCGATGTACGGGCTGATTGCGCTGATCCTGCTGCTCTCGGCGATCTGGCTGGGCCTGAGCTTCGCCAACGGGCTGGTCGCGCCGATCCGACGGATGATCGACGCGACCGATCAGGTGTCGAGCGGCAATTTCTACGTTCAGGTGCCGATCCGACGATCGGAGGGCGATCTCGCGCATCTCGGCGAGACCTTCAACAAGATGACGGCGGAGCTGCGCCGCCAGCGCGACAGCCTGGTCACGGCGAGCGAGGTCATCGACCGGCGCCGGCGCTTCACCGAGACGGTCCTGTCCGGTGTCTCCTCCGGCGTGCTCAGCCTCGACGGCGACGGGCATGTCACCACGATCAACCGCTCGGCCGAGAACCTGCTCGGCACCGGCGGGCGCCTGCTGGGCAAGCCGATCGGCGAGGTTGCGCCCGAGGTGGCGGGCTTCGTCACGGAAGCCCTGCAGAACCGGCAGCGCCAGAGCTCAGGACAGGTCGCGTTCACGCGCGCCGGCCAGGACCGGATGGTCAATATCCGCGCCGTGCGGGAAGGCGAGGGCACCGGGGCCGGCCTCGTCGTGACGCTCGACGACATCACCGATCTCGTCTCAGCCCAGCGCACCGCCGCCTGGGCCGATGTCGCCCGCCGCATCGCGCATGAGATCAAGAACCCGCTGACGCCGATCCAGCTCTCGGCCGAGCGCATCAAGCGCCGGTTCGGACGCGTCATCACCGAGGGCAAGGATGTCTTCGACCAGTGCACCGACACGATCGTGCGGCAGGTCGAGGACATCCGGCGCATGGTCGACGAATTCTCGTCCTTCGCCCGCATGCCGAAGCCCTCGCTCGCTCGCGAGGACATCGTCGAGACGGTCCGCCAGATCGTCTTCCTCTGGCGGGTGGGCAATCCCGAGACAACGATCGCGGAGTCATTGCCGGCGGAGACCGTTCAGGCGCGCTTCGACCGGCGCCTGATCTCGCAGGCGCTGACCAATGTCATCAAGAATGCGACCGAGGCGATCGAGGCCGTGCCGGCCGACGAACGCGGGCAGGGCCGTATCGACGTCCAGATGGCGCGGCTCGACGACGGCCGGATCGTCATCGACGTCATCGACAACGGCAAGGGCCTGCCGGCCGATCAGCGCCAGAAGCTGCTCGAACCCTATATGACGACACGCGAGGGCGGGACCGGCCTGGGGCTCGCCATCGTCGGCAAGATCCTGGAGGACCATGGCGGCGGCATCGAGCTGCTCGACCGCCCTGATGCCGCCAGCGGGGCACGAGGCGCGCGCATCCGCCTCTGGTTCCCCGAGACGGGCCCGGCGCAGGACAACGAGGGCGGCGATGCGGCCGCCCAGCCGGATAACGGCACGCGCAACACGGATGATTCGAAGAATGGGATACGCCTATGAGCGCTGACATCCTGGTAGTGGACGACGAAGTCGATATCCGCGATCTGGTCGCCGGCCTGCTGGAGGACGAGGGTTATCGGACCCGCAAGGCGGGCTCCGCCGACGAGGCGCTGGCGGCGATCGCATCGCGCCGGCCGAACCTCGTCTTCCTCGACATCTGGCTTCAGGGCAGCCGGCTCGACGGCCTGCAGGTGCTAGAGCTGATCAAGGAGAACCACCCCGATCTGGCGGTGGTGATGATCTCCGGCCACGGCAACATCGAGACAGCCGTCTCGGCGATCAAGAGCGGCGCCTATGACTTCATCGAGAAGCCATTCAAGGCCGACCGGCTGGTGCTGGTCGCGGAGCGCGCGCTCGAGGCGTCGCGGCTGCGCCGCGAGGTCCGCGAGCTCAAGACCCGCTCGGTCCAGGCCGACCGCATCGTCGGCCGCACCACGATCGTCAACCAGCTCCGCCAGACGATCGAGCGCGTCGCGCCGACCAATGCGCGCGTGCTGATCACCGGCGAGCCGGGCTGCGGCAAGGAACTGGCGGCGCGCACGCTGCACGAGGCCTCGACCCGTTCGAGCGGGCCCTTCGTCGTCATCAACGCGGCGACGATCACGCCGGAGACGATGGAGGAGGAGCTGTTCGGCGTCGAAGGCGGCGACGGGCGCTCGCGCCGGATCGGCGCGCTTGAGGAGGCCCATGGCGGCTCGCTCTATATCGACGAGATCGGCGATATGCCGCGCGAGACGCAGAACCGCATCCTGCGGGTGCTGGTCGACCAGAACTTCCAGCGCGTCGGCGGCGCGACCCGCGTCCATGTCGATGTCCGCGTCATCTCGTCGTCGAGCCGCGACCTGGCGCAGCTCATCGCCGACGGGCATTTCCGCGAGGACCTCTACCACCGCCTCAGCGTCGTGCCGATCAAGGTGCCGCCGCTGTCGGAGCGGCGCGAGGACGTGCCCGAGCTGATCGAGTTCTTCATGGAGCAGATCTCGATCGCGAGCGGGCTGCCCAAGCGCCAGATCGGCAGCGACGCCATGGCCGTGCTGCAGTCGCATGAATGGCCGGGCAACATCCGCGAGCTGCGCAACAATGTCGAACGCCTGATGATCCTGACCAAGGGCGATCCGACGGCCGAGGTGACGATCGAGATGCTGCCGGCCGAAGTCGGCGCGATGGTGCCGACGACGCCGTCCGGCTCCGGCGGCGAGCGACTCATGAGCCTGCCGCTGCGCGACGCGCGCGAGATCTTCGAGCGCGAATACCTGATCGCGCAGATCGCGCGCTTCTCCGGCAATATCTCGCGCACGGCCGAGTTCATCGGCATGGAACGCTCGGCGCTGCACCGGAAACTGAAGTCGCTCGGCGTCGGCTGAAGTCGCGCTGACATGCCATAGAACTCGATAGCACCCGCTTTGTCATTCCGGGTCCGGCCCCGGGGGCCGCCCCGGAGTGACAAGCGGTGAAGCTAGAATTTGGGGCGTCAGGCGCTCCACGCATGACCATTTGCACGCCACGCAGGCGGCATGCATCTAAAGTCGGCATTGCTGCACTTGCGCTGCGGGTGAAGACGACGATCTAATGGAGCATCGGTGTTCCGACGCTGGTGGAATGCGCCGCCGGCCTGAAACGGAACGAATTGGATCGCTGGATTTTAATCCGATCGGCGATCCCAACAACAGGGACTACCCATGGCCGCCGAGCGGGCACAGAATCTCCAGGACACTTTCCTTAACCATGTGCGCAAGCAGAAGATCCCGCTGACGATCTTCCTCGTCAACGGCGTGAAGCTGCAGGGCGTCGTCACCTGGTTCGACAATTTCTGCGTGCTGCTGCGCCGTGACGGCCACTCGCAGCTCGTCTACAAGCACGCGATCTCGACCATCATGCCCGGTCATCCGGTGCAGCTGTTCGAGCCCGAGGAAACGGACAAGAACTGATTTGGCTGCAAGCCACAAGGACGACAAGGATCGGGCGGCCACGCGTGTCACAGGCGCGAAGCCGCTCGACGAGATCGAACGCGAGATCGCGGCGAATACGCGCGCCTTCGTCGTGGGACCCTATCAGCAGAAGCGCGGCGTCGCCGTCGATGCCAACCAGCGTTCCTTCGCGGCGCGGCTGGACGAGGCCGTCGGCCTCGCGGCTGCGATCGACCTGACGGTCGTCGAGCCGGTCCAGGTTCTGCTGACCGCCTTGCGGCCAGCGACCTATCTCGGCAAGGGCAAGGTCGAGGAACTGGCCGAGCGCATCAAGATCGAGGAGATCAGTCTCGTCGTGATGGATTGCGCCCTGTCGCCGGTGCAGCAACGCAATCTCGAAAAGGCCTTCGGTTGCAAGGTCATCGACCGCACCGGGCTGATCCTCGAAATCTTCGGCAGGCGGGCGCGCACCAAAGAAGGCGCGCTGCAGGTCGAACTTGCGCATCTCAACTACCAGAAGAGCCGCTTGGTCCGGTCCTGGACCCATCTTGAGCGCCAACGCGGCGGCTTCGGCTTCCTCGGCGGCCCGGGCGAAACCCAGATCGAGGCCGACCGGCGTATCATCCAGGAGCGCATGACCAAGATCGAGCGCGATCTGGAGAGCGTGAAGCGCACGCGCTCGCTGCATCGCGCCAGTCGGAAACGCGTGCCTTATCCGATCGTTGCGCTGGTCGGTTACACCAATGCCGGCAAGTCGACGCTGTTCAACCGGCTGACCTCGGCCGAGGTGCTGGCGCAGGACATGCTCTTTGCCACGCTCGACCCGACGGCGCGCGCGATCAAGCTGCCGCATGGCGCCCGGATCATGCTGTCCGACACGGTCGGCTTCATCTCGGACCTGCCGACCCAGCTCGTCGCCGCCTTCCGCGCCACGCTGGAGGATGCGATCGAGGCCGACGTGCTGCTGCATGTCCGCGACGTCGCCCACGAGGACACGCAGGCCCAGGCCGCCGACGTGCAGGCGATCCTGCGCGATCTCGGCATCAATCCGGACGACGGCCAGCGCGTCATCGAGGTCTGGAACAAGGCCGACCTGCTCGACCCCGCCGAACGCGAGCGCCAGCTCGGCATCGCGACGCTCCGGCCGGACGGATCGCGCCCGGTCCTGGTCTCGGCGCTGACCGGAGAGGGCATCGAGCGCCTGACGCGGTCCATCGAGACCCGCATCGCGCATAGCCGCCCGGTCTATACGCTGGAGCTCCCGCCGGGAGACGGCAAGTCGCTGGCCTGGCTGCATGCCAATGGCGAGATCCTCCAGCGCGAGGACGGCGAAGACGGCGCGCTGAAGCTCGTCGTGCGCCTGCCGCTTGAGCGGGAAGGGGCGTTCACGGCGCGCTTTCCGGAGGCCGTGCGGCAGGGCTAGCCCTGCCGCGGCTAGCCAGCGGCCTTTTCCCGCTTCTTCACCGCCTGCCAGAGCGCTTCCATCTCGTCGAGGCTGGCATCCTTCGCGGTCCGGCCCTCGGTCTCCAGCGCGTCCTCGATCGCCTTGAACCGGCGTTCGAACTTGGTGTTGGCGGCGGCGAGGCAGCCTTCCGGGTCGGCATCGGCATGGCGGGCGAGATTGGCGACGACGAAGAGCAGGTCGCCGATCTCCTCATGGATCGCGGCCTTGTCGCCGCCGGCGAGCGCTTCGTCGATCTCGGCCGTCTCCTCGCGGATCTTGTCGAGTACGAGGCGGGCATCGTTCCAGTCGAAGCCGACGGTGGAAGCGCGCGCTTGCAATTTCCAGGCGCGGGTGAGGGCGGGCAACGTATGCGGCACGCCGGCGAGCACGCCGCGTTCCTCCGTTTGCGGCGGCAGGCCCGCGGCCTCGCGTGCCGCTGCCTTGGCGGCCTTCTCCTCGACCTTGATCCGGTGCCAGAGCACCTTCACCTCGGCCGGCGAGAGATCGCGCGCATCGCCGAAAACATGCGGATGCCGGCGGATCAGCTTGGTGGTGATCGCCTCGACCACGTCGGGGAAGGCGAAGGAGCCTTCCTCCTCGGCCATCCGGGCGTGGAACGCGACCTGCAACAAGAGGTCACCAAGCTCGTCCTTGAGGTCGAGCTTGTCGCCGCGGGCGATCGCATCGGCGACCTCATAGGCCTCCTCGACGGTGTAGGGCGCGACGGAGGCGAAATCCTGCTCCAGATCCCAGGGGCAGCCGGTGCCCGGCGTGCGCAGCGCGGCCATGATCTCGATCAGGCCGGCAATCTCGCGAGAAGGCTTCACCGCTGCAAGTCTCCGTGATGTCAGGCGGAGCATTGCGCGAAAAAGGGGGGAGCCGGTTTTTCGCTGAGGCAATGCGCGAAACTTTGATAATCCTCCTTCCATGATTCAAGCCACCCCGTCCATCGCGATCGACGAGAGCGAGATCGAGGAAAGTTTCGTGCGCGCCTCCGGTCCGGGCGGCCAGCACGTCAACAAGGTCTCGAGCGCGGTACAGATCCGCTTCGACGTGCGTCGTTCGCCGTCGCTGCCCAACGATGTCGCGATCCGCCTGATGAAGCTCGCCGGCAGCAAGCTGACGCAGGACGGCATCATCGTCATCGTCGCGCAGACGCATCGCAGCCAGAAGCGCAATCGCGAGGAGGCGGTGGAGCGCCTGCTTGAGCTGATCCGGGCCGCCGCCGTGCGTCCGCAAGTGAGGCGCGCGACGAAGCCGACAAAGGCCTCGAAGGAACGCCGGCTTGCCTCCAAGGAGAAGCGTTCCGGCGTCAAGGCCGGCCGGCAGAGACCGGCTTCCGACTAGCATGACAGAGGAAGGCGACAGGCGGGGGCAGGGTGCACGCCCCGCCCGCGCACCGCGGCGGCGGATTACGCCGGACTATCTCCAGCGCGCGGCGATGCATTACCTCGAACGCTATTCGGCGCCGGCCGCGCAATTGCGCCGGGTGCTGGCGCGCAAGATCGCCCTGAGCTGCCGCCATTACGGCGAAGATCCTGCAATGCACGCGGCTGCGCTCGATGATGTCGTCTCGCGCTGCATCAGCTCCGGACTGGTCGATGACCGGCGCTTCGCCGAGGCGCGGGCTGCGACGCTCAGGCGCCGTGGCCGCTCGGCGCGGGCCGTCGCCGCCTCGCTCGCCGCGAAGGGCGTGGGCCGCGAACTCGCGCAACAGGCCAGCAGTGCCGGTGACGAGGAGGAACTGGCCGCGGCGCGGAAAGCCGCGCGTCGCAAGCGGCTCGGCCCGTGGTCGCGCGCCGACCGGGCAGCGAGCCGGCAGAGGGATCTCGCAGCCTTGGCGCGGGCCGGATTCACGATCACGGTCGCCCGCGCCGTGATCGACGGCCCGGGCGATGAGGATACGAATGACGGCCCGCTGGCCTGACGGCGTGGCCCCGCGTCGCTTCAGGTCGGGATGCAACGCTGCTTATTAGCGTCCCATACCCCGTCCTGGCAGGGCACGGTCGCGAAGTCGGTGAGGAGGCCGACCGCCACCAGCGCGGCAAAAGCGGCCAACGCGACCGCCAAGCCGATGATGGCGAGCTTCATCATGCCAAGTCTGTCCCGCATCGGGACGCTGGTTCGGGTCTGCCCCGCAAGGGACGAGCGACCCTGGCTGCCCGTGTCACTCCAGCTTGACCTGCGCCTCCTTGACGACGTTGCCCCAGCGCTCGACCTCGGCGGTTACGAACTTGCCGAAGTCTTCGCCGGCCAGGGTCGGCATCGGCGAGCCGCTTTTCTTCCAGACGGCCTCGATCGCCGGCATCTTGAGCGCCTTCTGCACCTCGTCACGCATCCGGGTCACGATCTCGGCAGGCGTGCCCTTCGGTGCCCAGAGCGCATACCAGGTCGAGACTTCGTAGCCGTCGAGGCCGGCCTCCTTGGCCGTGGGCACGTCGGGCACAGCCTCCGAGCGCGTGGCAGCGGCGACGGCCAGCGCCCGCAAGGCTCCGCTCTGGATCTGGGCGGCCGAGGAGCCGAGACCGTCGAACAGCAGATCGACCTGGCCGGCGACCGTGTCCTGCAAGGCAGGGCCGGCGCCACGATAGGGCACATGGGTCAGCTTGGTCTTGGTCGAGATCTGGAAGAGCTCGCCGGCGAGATGATGCGTGGTGCCGTTGCCGGCCGAGGCGTAGTTCAGCTTCTCCGGGTTCTTCCTGGCGAAATCGACCAGCTCCGCCACCGTCTTGGCCTGGACCTTGCCGGGGTGCACGACGATGACCTGCGGCGGCTGGGCGATGACCGCGATCGGGATGAAATCGGTCCGGATGTTGTAGTCGAGCTTTGGATAGAGCGCCGGCGCGATGGCGTGGTGCGCCGCTCCGACGAAGAAGGTGTAGCCGTCCGGCTTGGCCTTGGCGGCAGCCGATGCGCCGACCGTTCCGCCGGCGCCGCCGCGATTCTCGATGATGATGCGCTGGCCAAGCTGCTGGTCGAGCTGGGCGGCAAGAGGTCTGGCGAAGGTGTCGGTGCCACCGCCGGCTGGGAAGGGCACGATGAAGGTGATCGGCCGCTGCGGCCAGGTTTCGGCCCATGCCGGTGCTGCCGCGAGCAACGCGAAGGCGGCGGTCGCGAGGATCAGGTCTCGTTTCGTCGTCATTGTGGATGCTTCTCCCTTGAGGCGGCGCTTATCGGCCCCTGCCTTCGTCGCGGGCAGGGTTCAGGAGCACAGGAAGGGAAGCCGGTCGTGCCGCGGGGCTGGGGGGTGCCGAAAGCGGCCGATGCAACCCGAATGCGTAGTGAGATCCCTCGGCCCATGTCGGGGCCGAGGGCAGTTTCCGAACGGGGCTGAAGACTGACAGCCTCCGCAAGCATGCGGCGATCAGCTGCGGTACCAGCTCGCCAGGTTCCAGGTCGTGACCTCCCAGCCCGAGATGTCGGGCGTCAGGTTGTTGGCGGAAGCGCCGACAACCGTGCGCGACAGGACCGGGAGGATGACGTTGGCCTCGCAGAAGATCTCGTTGACCTTGATCAGGTACGCGGCGCGCTTGACGGGGTCGAGCTCCTTCTGGGCGGCCTTGTAGGCCTCGTCGGCAGCCGGGTCGGACCAGCGCGAGACGTTGCGGCCCAGCCACTTGTTCTCCTTGCTGGCGATCTCCCAGGAGACGAGCTGATTGAGAAAGCGCTCCGGATCGGGCTGCGGCTGCGTCGTGGTATACATCTCCATGTCGCAGTACAGCTTGGTGTAGGTGTCGGGATTGGCGACATCGGACGAGAAATACACCGAGGCCGTCACCGACTTCAGCTCGAGTTCGATGCCGGCGCGCTGGCAGGCCTGCTTGATGATGGCCTGGGTCTTCTGGCGCGGGGCATTGATCGAGGTCTGGAAGACGTATTTGAGCTTCTTGCCGTCCTTCTCGCGGATGCCGTCGGCGCCCTTCTTCCAGCCGGCTTCGTCGAGGATCTTGTTGGCCTTGTCGATGTTGAACTCATATTTGAGCTTGGTCGACTTGAATTGCTTGGGCTCGTTGACGAAGCTTGCGGTGGCGACGCCGCCGCGGCCGTAGATGAACTTCTCGATCGAGTCACGGTCGATCAGCAGGTTCATCGCCTGGCGCACGGCCGGGTCGCTGAGCGAGGGATGCTTGGTCTTGACGCTCGAACGCTCGCCATCGACCTCGGTCCACGGATCGGTCGTGTTCAGGATGATGAACTCGACGTCGCCGCCGTTCACCGCCACGACCTTGCCGCGGCCGCCGGCTTCCATGCGCTTGAGGACTTCGTCTTCGACCTGCAGGTTCCAGGCATAGTCGAATTCGCCGGTCTGGAGCACGGCGCGCGCCGCCGAGACCGCGTCACCGCCGCCCTTGACCTCGAGCGTGTCGAACTGCGGCTTGTTCTTGACGTGGTAGTCCTCGTTGCGCGCGCCGAGCAAGATGTCGCCCGGCTTGAAGTCGACGAACTTGTAGGGGCCGGTGCCGACCGGCTTCAGGTTGGCCGGCGCCTCGCGCGACTTCGCGCCCTTGTACTCGCCGAAATGGTGCTTGGGGATGATCATGCCGGCGACGCCGACGAAGGGATCGGCCCAGAACGGGGTCGCTTCCTTGAAGATCACCTTGATCGTGTGGCTGTCGATCTTCTCGACCTTGATATTGGCATAGGAGCCGGTGGTGTAGGCCGCCGTCGCCGGGTCGGCTGCATATTCCCAGGTGAAGACCGCGTCATCGGCCGTGAACGGCTTGCCGTCATGCCATTTCACGCCCTGCTTCAGCTTCCAGGTCACTTCCTTGCCGTCGGCGGAGAGGCCGCCATTGGCCTTGCTCGGGATTTCCGCGGCGAGCTGCGGGATGAGATTGCCTTCCTTGTCCCAGCCGGCGAGCGGCTCGAAGAAGATCCGCGAGGCGATCTGGTCCTTGGTGCCCGCGGCGAAATGCGGGTTGAGCAGGGTCGGGGCCTGCCAGAGCAGGATCTTGAGCGGCCCGCCGCCGCCGGCCTTGGTCGGCTTGTAGGTGTCGGCTGGCTGGGCCATCGCGACGTCGTTCCAGGCGAGAATCTGCGTCGCCATCGGCGCCGTGATTCCGACGGCCGCCATTCTCTGGATGAAGGATCGTCGCGACAGCGAACCGTCCTTCACACCCGCGACCAAGCCGCGGATTTCCTCTTCCTTCATGGGTTCCCTCCACCTTTTCAGCCATTGGTGCCCCGGCATTCGACGCCGTGTTTTTGTTGGCGCGCCAGCAATGCATGGCCGGGGGCGGGCGTCCAGTCGGCGAATGGGCGGAGCATGCCGGCAATGCCGCCCATGCGTATCGTGGCCGGGACGCGCGGTACCCGACGATGCGCGGCGCAGCGCGTTGCCGCCGCGAAGACACGATCCCACACGGAAAACGGCGGGATGAGCGCAATTTTACGCTCTGGGTTGAATGCAATTTGAGGGGTCTGGCTCGATTGTCTTCCCGCGAGCATGTGGCTGCGGGGTTTTATGTTCACGCGATACGTTACGTTCATCTTCCTGGTTGGCTTGAGCGCGCTTTTCTTCACCAGCGGCCGTTCGGCCCCGATGGGGACATTCCGGAACGCGCCGCCCCACAGCGCAACGGCAGCGGAGCAGGCAACGGCACCGACATGAGCTTCGAGGCGCCGGCTGCAGCCGGCGATTAGAGCTTCCCGGGGCCGCGCTATCGCTTCGTTCGCAGGACGTGGCGGCTGTCGGTCGGCTGCACCAGAACGCGCTCCGGGCGGCACTGTCGATCCGATAGGCATGAGACGCCGCGAGCAATCCGCTGGCAGATCGCGGCGGAGACCCCGCGGGCGTCAACAATCCGGCTAGCGAACGCTAGGCCATGAACCCACGATAGGCGTCGACCATATCGTCCACGGCAGCTGCAAAAAGCCTCTCGCCGTGCTGCGGAGTCGATAGCGTCGGATCAGAACCAATCCGGCCATCAGGGTAGCGCTTGCGATAGTCGAAGCAGTCGAAGAACGATGAGCTGGCCGGTGCGACCTTGGGCGACATCTGGGCGTGCTTGATCGCTTCCGGGTGGTAGAACTGAGCCAGCGAGACCTCAGCCGCGGTCGCGTGCGAGCCGTTCACGCCGGGATAGAGTTCCTCGGCAATGCCGCTTGCCCGTTCGCCGTTGGACCACATCACCATCCGGCAGCGTATCGGTGAAGGTGCGCCATTCGGCTGAAGCGACAGCGATGCGTAGACCTCGTCGAAGGCAGCTGTCACGGTCGCGATATTGCCTCCGTGCCCGTTGATGAAGAAGAACCGCTCGAATCCATTGCGGGCCAGCGAGCGCACGATGTCCCCCACCATTGCGATCATGGTTGATGGACGCAGTGTGACCGACCCGGCGAAGCCCAGATGATGCTGCGACATGCCATAGGCGAGCGTGGGCGCGACCATCGCACCGATCTTGTCGCCGACGCCCTTGGCAATGAATTCGGCGTCGAGATGATCCGTTCCGATCAGGCCGTTGGGCCCGTGCTGCTCTGTGGAGCCGACCGGCACGATGATGCCGCGTGAGGTTTGGAGATATTCCTCGACCTCATGCCAGGTAACGAGCGCAAGCTGCATGACACAATGTCTCCAAACGCGCCCCGCGCAATGCCAGGGCCAGTCCGCCGATGAGTTCGAAGCTTAGGATGCGCGGGTTGGGGGTCAACAGCTCCTATTCGCCGGACGGCTATGCGGAGAGCATGAAGGGAGGCTCGAACGCCGAACCTGGGCGCAGCGTGCCATCTTCCACTTGCAAATCGACGCACCGACCGGCATTGAACGCTCGCCGGAAGGGTGGCCGAGTGGTTTAAGGCAGCGGTCTTGAAAACCGCCGTGGGTGCAAGCCCACCGTGGGTTCGAATCCCACCCCTTCCGCCATTCTTTGCGTTGCGCGATGCCGCCCACCAATCCATCGCGCGGGCTCCGCGTTCGAACTTACGTTCGCACCCTTCCGCCATTTTTTCGCTGCGCGCAGCCGCCGCACCAGCCCCGCGGCGCGAGGAGGCGAGGGCTTCGTCGCCATGCATGGAGCGCCCGGTCGAGCGGGTGCTGAGCATTGTTCGATGTCACCTGAACCGTGTCCTGACGGCCACGCTGCACAGAAAAATGGCTTGGGCGATCGCCCCGGCGTTGACATGCGCCCCATTTCGAACACTCCTGTGGCCGCCCAACGGCGCAGGGATGGCCTGTTCAGTGGTCCGCTTTCCAGCGGATTTTAGCGGCTTAACGATCCCTTAATGGAATTGGCCGAAAACTCGGTTCCGCTGCCTATGGCGGCGAGCCGACAGAATTTTTTTGGCGCAGAAGCGGAATTGGCGGAATGACTCAAGACGCTCGCTTTTCGGCCCGAGAGACCGCTTCCACGATGTCCGGACCGATGCCTGCGTCTTCCTCCATACCGACCGTCGCGCGCATGGGCTGCGTCATCCTTGTCGGGCTGTTCGCCGCCAACTGTGCCGGCAACCAGGTCGCCGGGCGCCGCTCCAAGGAAATCGGCGCGTTCCCGCAATCGAAATACGGCGCCGCCAGCCAGCGCGTCGTGGCCGAGGGCGAAGAGGTGCCCAAGGGCGGCGGACGCCAGCTCGTCGGCAAGGCCTATTCCGTGGCCGGCAAGCGCTATACCCCGTTCGAAAAGCCGGTCGGCTTCACGCAGGTCGGTCTGGCCTCCTGGTATGGCGAGGCCTTTCATGGCCGGCGTACCGCCAATGGCGAGGTCTATGACCGCTACAGCGTCTCCGCCGCGCATCCGACCATGCCGCTGCCGGCCTATGCCCGCGTAACCAATCTGCTGAACAGCCGCTCGATCATCGTGCGCGTCAACGATCGCGGCCCCTTCCATGGCGGCCGCATGATGGACCTCTCGCAGACGACGGCCGACGCGCTGGCCTTCCGCCATCTCGGCACGGCGCGGATCAAGATGGAATATCTCGGCCAGGCCTCGCTGGCCGGCTCCGACGACAAGCTGCTGCTCGCCACCCTGCGCACCGATGGTTCGCCCGCGCCGATTCCGGGCACGAGCGCCCGGACGATGGTCGCCAGCGCCGAGCCGGTCGCCACTACGCGCACGCGCAACGTCGATCTCGACGCCCAGCCGGCCGCCGAGCCGGAGCCCGCTCCCGTCGTAACTCCGGTCGTGCAGGCCTATGCTCCCGCGCAGCCGAGGACGATCACGCCCTCGACCCCGGTCGTCGCGACCCTAGCCTCGACCGTCTCGACGCCTGTCGAAGGGCCGTCGCTGCGCGCGGCTCCGCTGCCACCGAACCGGCCGTTCGATCTCGACACCATTGCCAACGCGGCGAAGCCCGTTTCGGTTCCTGCCACCGCTCTGCGTACGACGTTGCCGCCGATGCGTGCCAGCCTGTTCGCCGCGCCGGATAAGGGCGCGGGCGAGCGCCTCGCCAAGACCCATCCGCTCAGCAAGCTCGCGCCGCAGACCCTGCAGCCGCTCGCGCGGAACTGATCTCCAGCTTGACCTGATGGCTGGCGCTCTGCTTCACATCGAGGCATGAGCGCTTTTTGCCGTTTTTCGGGAATTGCGGTGCCGCTGCTGGCGGCGCGTCGGGTGGTTGCGGGCCTCGTTCTGGGCCTTGCGCTTCTCGCGCCCGGCGCCGCCGCTCAGGCCCAGAACTTCCAGTCGCAGGCCCCTTTCGCCGTCCTGCTCGATTCCGATACCGGGGCGGTGCTCTACGAGAAGGCAGCCGACGAATTGATGGTGCCGGCGAGCATGGCCAAGCTCGCGACCGTGCTCGTCGCCTTCCAGGATATCGCGGCCGGCAAGCTGACGCTCGACAGCGAGATCGGCATTTCCGAGAACGCCTGGCGCAAGGGCGGGGGGCCCTCCGGCGGCTCGGCGATGTTCGCGATCCTCAACAGCCGGATCAAGCTCTCCGATATCCTGCAGGGCATCATCGTCCAGTCCGGAAACGATGCTTCGATCGCGCTGGCCGAGGCCATCGCCGGCGACGAGCCGACCTTCGGGCGGATCATGACGGAGCGGGCGAGGGGGGTCGGCCTGACGAAATCGGTTTTCCGCAACGCGACCGGCATGCCGGACCCGCAGCAGCGGGTGACCGCGCGCGAACTCGCCCTGCTCGCCGACCACATCATCAAGACCTATCCCGAGCTCTACAAGATCTTCGGCCAGCGCGAATTCACCTGGAACAAGATCCGCCAGCAGAACCGCAATCCGCTCCTGACGATGGATATCGGCGCGGACGGGCTGAAGACCGGCAATATCGACGAGTCCGGCTTCGGCCTCGTCGGCTCCGCCGTGCAGAACGGCCAGCGGCTCGTGATGGTCGTGAACGGCCTCAAGACCGCGCGCGACCGGGCGACGGAAGCGCGCAAGCTGCTGGAATGGGGCTTTCGCGCCTTCGAGAAGCGCCAGCTCTTCGCGGCCGGCGAGACGGTGGGCGAGGCCAGCGTCTATGGCGGCGAGAAAGGCCGCGTCGCGCTCAGGAGCAAGGGCACTGTGAGCCTGCTGCTGCCGCGCGGCAGCACCGAGCGCCTCGCGGCCCGGATCGTCTACCGCGGCCCGCTGGCCGTGCCCGTTCAGGAGGGCGCGGAGGTGGCGCGGCTCGTGGTGACGCGCGGCGACATCAAGACGCTGGACATTCCGCTCTATGCGGCCGAGAGCGTGCAGGCCGGGACCTTGCAGAGCCGGGCGCTGGATGCGCTGTTCGAAGCCACGACAAGCTGGGTTCGCAAGGCGCTGAGCCGGAGCTGAACAGGCCGAGATGGGCACGGGACATTTCATCACGCTCGAAGGCGGGGAGGGCGCCGGCAAGTCGACGCTGGCGCGCGCGCTCAGCGAACGACTCGATGCGGCCGGCCTCAGGGCGCGGACGACGCGGGAGCCCGGCGGCTCTCCCAAGGCCGAGGCCATCCGCGAGATGATCCTGGCGGGGCAGGCGCGCGACTACGGCCCCTTCGCCGAGGCGCTGATGTTCTCGGCCGCCCGGATCGACCATATCGACAGCCTGATCCGCCCGGCGCTGGAGCGCGGCGAATGGGTGATCTGCGACCGCTTCATCGATTCGACGCGGGTCTATCAGGGCGTTCTCGGCCAGCTCGACAAGGCCTTGCTGGCCGAACTCGAAGCGGTGACCATCTCGGGCCTGATGCCAAAATTGACGCTGATCCTCGATCTCGATCCCGAGATCGGCCTCGCTCGCGCCGCCAAACGCCGCCGCCCCGGCGAAGCGATCGACCGCTTCGAAGGCGAGACGCTGGCCTTCCATCGCAATCTGCGCCAAGCCTATCGCGATATCGCGAGCGCCGAACCGCAGCGCTGCGCCGTGCTCGACGCGACGCTGCCTCCGGAGGCGCTTGCCGAGGCGGCGTGGCATATCCTGCGCGAGCGCCTGCCCATCGACCCGGATACCTGATGCTAGCGACCAGCGACGAACCCGATCGGCTACCGAATGCGCCGCATCCGCGCGAGACGCTCGCGCTCGTCGGCCATGCGGCGCGGGAGCGCACCTTCCTCGACGCGCTCGCGTCTGGCCGCATGCATCATGCCTGGCTGCTCGGCGGGCCGGAGGGCATCGGCAAGGCGAGCTTCGCCTACCGCGCCGCGCGCTTCCTGCTCGCTGCGGGCGATCCGCAGGAAAGGGCGGCCCGCAGCGCCCATCTCGCCATGCCGGAGAACGATCCGGCGACGCGACGGGTGATGGCGCGATCGCACCCGGACCTGCATGTACTGCGCCGGATTCCGAAGCCGGACGGCAAGAGCTACACCAGCAACATCCCGGTCGATTCCATTCGGCGCGTGATCGATCGCTTCGGATCGAGCGCGGCCGAAGGCGGCTGGCGCGTCTGCATCGTCGACTCGGCGGAGGACATGGAGCGCTCGGCCGCCAACGCCTTGCTCAAGCTGCTCGAGGAGCCGCCGCCGCGGGCTCTGTTCCTGATCGTCGCCCATGCCCCGGGGCGGATGCTGCCGACGATCCGCTCGCGCTGCCGGCTCCTGACCTTCGATTCGCTCGCCGAAGCCGATGTCGCGGAGGCCGGCCGGCTGGCGCTGGAGCGCATGGAGATGCCTTTCGACGCCTCGGCCCTGCGCAGGGCCGCGAGCCTGTCCGAGGGCTCGGTCCGCCGCGCGCTGACCTATGTCGATCCCGAGACGCTGGCGCTCGTCGAGGCGGTGAGGGCGCGGCTCGATGCCCTGCCGCAGGTCGACCTGGCCGCCCTGATGGCGCTGGCCGAGGATGTCGCCGGCAAGGCGGGCGAGCGCGATTTCGCAGTGATGATCGAGACCGTGCAGGGCTGGATCTCCGACCATCTTCACGCGCATGCTGCGGCGCAACCGGCGCGCCTTGCACCGCTGGCGGAGGTATGGGAAAAGCTTGGGCAGCAGGCGCGCGAGGTCGAGACCTATAATCTCGACCGCCGTCCGCTCGTGATGACCCTGTTTCATGATCTGTCGTCTGCGGTGTCCCGCTCGCGCGCAGCGTGAAGCGAAGCTTTCGGACAGACGATGGCCACGGCCCCGAAATTCTATCTGACGACCGCGATCCATTACACCAATGGCCCGCCGCATATCGGCCACGCCTATGAGATGGTGGCGTCGGACGCGATCGCGCGCTTCAAGCGGCTCGACGGCTACGACGTCTTCGCCATGACCGGCACCGACGAGCACGGCCAGAAGGTGCAGCGCACGGCCGCGCAGAACGGCCTCTCGCCAAAGGAGTTCGTCGACAAGATCGCGGCGCGCTTCGAGGAGATGGAGCAGCGCCTCGGCTGTTCCTTCGATCGGTTCATTCGCACCACCGATGCCGACCACAAGATCTCGACCGACGAGCTGTGGCGCCGGATGGAGGCCAATGGCGACATCTATCTCGCCAAGTATTCCGGCTGGTACTCGGTGCGCGACGAAGCCTTCTACGGCGAGGAGGAGACCACCCTCCAGCCCGACGGCACGCGCCTGGGCGGGCAGGGCACTCCGGTCGAGTGGGTCGAGGAGGAGAGCTATTTCTTCCGCCTCAAATCCTATCAGGACCGCCTCCTGAAGCTCTACGAGGACGTGCCGGACTTCATCTCGCCGGAGACGCGCAAGAACGAGGTCGTCTCCTTCGTGAAGGGCGGGCTCGAGGACCTCTCGATCAGCCGCACGACCTTCGACTGGGGCCTGCCCGTGCCGGGCGACCCGAAGCACGTCATGTATGTCTGGGTCGACGCGCTCAACAACTATGTCACCGGGACGGGTTTCCCCGATCCGGCGAACCCGCGCGCGCATTACTGGCCGGCCGATGTCCATATCATCGGCAAGGACATCGTGCGCTTCCACGCGGTCTACTGGCCGGCCTTCCTGATGTCGGCGGGGCTGCCGCTGCCGAAGCGCGTCTTCGGTCACGGCTTCCTGCTGAACAAGGGCACGAAGATGTCGAAGTCGCTCGGCAACGTGGTCGATCCGTTCGGCCTCGCCGAGACCTATGGCGTCGATCAATTGCGCTATTTCTTCCTGCGCGAGGTCTCCTTCGGCCAGGACGGTAATTACAGCCACGACGCCATCGTCGGGCGCATCAATGCCGACCTCGCCAATGATCTCGGCAATCTCGCGCAGCGCTCGCTGTCGATGATCGCCAAGAACTGCGAGGGCAGGGTGCCGCCGCATGGCACGCTGAACGAGGCCGACGAAGCCATGCTCGCCATGGCCGACGCGGCGCTCGCCAAGGCGCGCGAGGCGATGAAGGACTTCGCCCTTCACACCGTTCTAGCCGATCTCTGGGCTCTCATTGCCGAGGCGAACCGCTATTTCGCCAATAACGAGCCCTGGCGCCTGACCAAGACCGATCCGGCCCGCCGTGACACTATTCTCTATGTCACGATCGAGGTTCTGCGCGAGGTCGCGATCCTGGTGCAGCCGGTGATGCCGGTCGCCGCGGGCAAGCTGCTCGACCTGCTCGGCGTCGCGCCCGAGGCCCGAAGCTTCGCGGCGCTCGGCGCGGAACATCGCCTTGTCAGCGGCATCGCTCTGCCGGCGCCGAGCGCGATCTTCCCGCGCTATGTCGAGCCCGAGGACGGCCAGGCGGCGTGATGGTCATCGATACGCATTGCCATCTCGACTTCCCGGATTTCGCCGAGGAGCTGCCGGCCTATGTCGCGCGGGCGGAGGAGGCTGGCGTCGGCCGGATGGTGACGATCTCGACGCGGGTCGCGCGCTTCGCCGACTATGCCGCGCTGGCGGAGCGTTTTCCGTCGGTCTGGTTCTCGGTCGGCACGCATCCGCATCAAGCCCATGAGGAACTCGACGTTACGGCCGAGCGCCTTGCGGAGTTGTCGCGCCATCCGCGCTGCGTCGCCATTGGCGAGGCCGGGCTCGACTATCATTACGATTCGAGCCCGCGTGCGGCGCAGGCCCAGGGGTTGCGCACGCATATTGCCGCGGCGCGGATCACGCAGCTGCCGCTCGTCATCCATTCCCGCGAAGCCGATGACGACATGATTGCGATCCTGCGCGAGGAGATGGGGAAGGGCGCCTTCCCTGCCATCCTGCACTGCTTCACGGCCGGCGAAGCGCTGGCGATGACCGGTGTCGAGCTCGGGCTCTATGTCTCGTTCTCGGGAATCCTGACCTTCAAGGCCTCCGAGAACCTGCGCCGGATCGCCCGGATGGTCCCGCGCGAGCGCCTGCTGGTCGAGACGGATGCGCCCTATCTGGCGCCCGTTCCGTTCCGGGGCAAGCGCAACCAGCCGGCCTATGTCGTTGAAACGGCGAAGGTTCTTGGCGAGACGATCGGCGTGTCCTTCGACGAGATCGCCCGGATCACCACGGAGAACGCGCGGCGCTGCTACTGGAAGATGGACCATGCCGCGCCGGTCGCGCAGGTGGCGTGACCTGACGCCATGACGCTCACCGTCACCATCCTCGGCAGTGGATCCTCCGGCGGCGTGCCGCGGCCGGGCTCCGGCTGGGGTGCTTGCGATCCCGCCGAGCCGAAGAATCGGCGGCGGCGCTGCTCGCTTCTCGTCGAGCGCAGTGGTCCAGGTGGAACGACGCGTGTTCTGGTCGACACCTCGCCAGATTTACGCGAGCAGCTTCTCTCGGCCGAGGTGTCGGCGCTGGACGGCGTGCTGATGACGCATGACCACGCCGACCACACCCATGGCATCGACGACCTGCGCGCGCTTGTCCTGCATATGCGGCAGCGCATTCGAGTCCATGCCGACACGACGACGCAAGCCTCGCTGCGTTCGCGCTTCGGCTATCTCTTCGAGACGCCGCCCGGCAGCTACTATCCGCCGATCATCGATCTCGACGAGATCAGCGCCGGCCGGCCGCAGACCATCGACGGCACTGGGGGGCCGATCACGGCCTTGCCGTTCCGGGGTCGAGCACGGCCCGAACTACGAGGCGCTGGGCTTTCGCTTCGGCGATCTCGCTTATCTGCCGGATGTCAGCCTGATCCCGCCGGCCGCGATGGAGGCCATGGCCGATCTCGACGTGCTGATCCTCGACTGCCTGCGCGAGACGCCGCATCCCAGCCATTTCCATCTGGCACAGTCGCTGGAGGCGATCGCGCATTTGAAGCCGCGCCGCGCGATCCTGACCAATCTCCATGTCGATCTCGATTATGCCAGCCTGAGCAAGCGCTTGGCTGGCATTTCAGAGGTGGCGTTCGACGGCATGACGGTTTCGGTTCCGGCCTGAAACACTGGCGTTCCAGGCCAAGTGTGCATCAGGATAAGTTCCATAATATACCTTATGCGAATCAAGGATGGGCGGATTTCAACCCTCTTCCGACCTTACGGTCGTCGACGGTCGTCGTCTGAACCGAGCTGTTCTCTCTGAACTGTGCCGTCATCCCGGGCTTGTCCCGGGATCGATCGGAGAGCGCAGAGTTCCATGATGGAGACCGGATCGGCGCTCCGACGCGGCTTGTCCGGGATGACGCCCTTTTCGGCAGATGTTGGCTATCTCAGGGCCTGTTCGGGTCGAAGTGCTTGGTCAGCTTGTGGCCATAGCCGCCATAGTCGCGCTGGAGCGAAGCCGAGCCGGCGGCGAAGGCCGTGACCTGCTGCGGGAAACGCGTCTCGAACATGAAGGCCAGCGTGCCCTCGAGCTTGTGGGGCTTCAGTTCGACGTTGCTCGCCTTCTCGAAGGCATCGACGTCCGGCCCGTGCGGCAGCATGCTGTTATGCAGCGAGATGCCTCCCGGCACGAAGCCGCCGCCGGTCTTGGCGTCATAGACGCCGTAGACCAGCCCCATGAACTCGCTCATCACGTTCATATGGTACCAGGGCGGCCGGAAGGTATTTTCGGCCACCAGCCAGCGGTCCGAGAAGATGACGAAGTCGATATTGGCGGTGCCGGGCGTCTCAGATGGCGAGGTCAGCACCGTGAAGATCGACGGATCGGCATGGTCGTAGAGGACAGGCCCGACCGGCGAAAAGCGTCTGAGATCATATTTGTACGGGGCGTAGTTGCCATGCCAGGCGACGACGTCGAGCGGCGAATGCCCGATATCGGCCGCCCAGAGATTGCCGCCCCATTTCACATACATCTTGGAGGGCGCGTCGCGGTCCTCGTAAGCGGCGACGGGCGTCAGGAAGTCGCGTGGATTGGCCAGGCAGTTGGCGCCGATCGGCCCCCGCTCCGGCAAGGTGAAGGCGCCGCCATAGTTCTCGCAGATATAGCCGCGGGCCGGCCCGTCCCTGAGCTCGACGCGGATCTTCACGCCACGCGGGATCACCGCGATCTCGCCGGGCTCGATGTCGATAATGCCGAACTCGGTCCAGAGCCGGAGATCGCCCTGCTGCGGCACGAACAGCATCTCGCCATCGGCATTGTAGAAATACTCGTCCACCATCGAGCGCGTGATCAGGTAGACATGGGCGCCCATGCCGCCCTGGCTGCCGGCGTCGCCGGCTGTGGTCATGCTGTGGATGCCTTCGACGAAGGAGATCGGCTCCGACGGGATCGGGATCGGGCTCCAGCGCAAGGGCGCGATCGGCATGTCGACCTCACGGGCCGGCGCGGTGCGCCAGAACCCGGCATCGACCTTCCGGAATTCATTCCAATGCGCCACCGTCGGGCGGATGCGGTAGAGCCAGGAGCGCTCGTTGGTGGTGCGCGGCGCCGTGAAGGGCGAGCCGGAAAGCTGCTCGGCATAGAGCCCGTAGGCGCATTTCTGCGGCGAGTTGCGCCCGAGCGGCAGGGCGCCGGGCAGTGCCTCGGTCTCGAAGCCGTTGCCGAAGCCGGACATGTAGCCGGCGGCGATGGCGCTTGCGGCCTTGGCGGCACCGACATGGGACGAGTTCTGAACGTTCATGATGGCGCCCTCTCCTCGCGACGGCCTGAGGCCCGCGGCACGCCCTGTGCGGGCTTCGTTCGAGATGGTTGCTCTGGTAACTGTCGATTTTGTAACTAACAAGGCATGTCGAAACTCGCGCTCGAACACTTCCTGCCCTATCGCCTGAACCGCCTGAGCTCGGCGGTCTCCCAGCAGTTCCGGGCGGTCTATGGACCGCATCACGACCTCACCGTGCCGGAATGGCGGGTGCTGGCCACCCTCGCCCAGTTCGGCACGATGACGGCCAAGGCCATCGGCAAGCATTCCTCGATGCACAAGACCAAGGTCAGCCGGGCCGTGCGGGCGCTGGAGGAGCGGCGCTGGCTCGTCCGGCGCGAGAGCGAGCAGGATCGGCGCGAGGAAAGCCTGTCCCTGACCGCCGCGGGCCTGAAGGCCTATGACGAGATCGTGCCGCGCGCGCTGGCTTTCGAGGCCGGCATCCTCGCCGCGCTCGGCTCGCATGCCGAACCCTTGCTCGAGGCGCTCGCTCTGATGGAGGAACGCTTCCCCGCCGACTGAGCGCGCCCCGCGTCCCACGCGCTGGGGACAGAGGCCGGGCAGCGCTTCCGCTTAGGCTCGCCGCCGAACTGACCGAGTCAGAACGGATTGGATGAGCCTATGCAGGGCAGCACTCTCGACGCGCGGGCGAAACAACCGCCCCGCCCCACCTCCTCCGCCGCCGCGCTCGACGCAAGCCATGATCCGGCGCTGCAGAGCTGGGTCGAATCGGCCCGGACCATGCGGAATTCCCGATCCAGAACCTCCCTTTTGGTGTGTTCTCACCCGACGGCGGGCAAGCGCGGGGCGGCGTCGCCATCGGCGACGAAATCCTCGATCTGGCGGCGCTTGCGGCGTCGGGCCTCTGCGCCGACATCAAGGAGATCGTCGCGGCGGCCGCCGCCCCGACCCTGAACGGCTTTCTCGGCCTGGGAACGGCTGCGCGCAAGCAACTCAGGGCTCGGCTTTCGGCCCTGCTGGCGGAAGGCTCGCCTGCGCAAGCAGAGCTTAAGCCGATGCTGCATCCGGCGCGGAACTGCCTACTCGGCCTGCCCGCGCGGGTCGGCGACTACACGGATTTCTATGCCGGCATCCAGCATGCGCTGAATATCGGTTCGCTGCTGCGGCCGGACAATCCGCTCCTGCCGAACTACAAGCATATCCCGATTGGCTATAATGGCCGCGCTTCGTCGGTCAGGCCGTCCGGCGAGCCCTTCCTGCGTCCCAATGGCCAGCGCAAGCGCCCGGACGAGGCGCAGCCCAGCTTCGGTCCTTGCCGCAATCTCGATTACGAGCTGGAGCTGGGCATCTGGATCGGCTCTGGCAATGCGCTGGGTGAGCCCGTACCGATCGACGAAGCCGATGACCGGATCGCCGGCTTCTGCCTGCTCAACGACTGGTCGGCGCGCGATATCCAGGCCTGGGAATACCAGCCGCTCGGCCCCTTCCTGTCCAAGGGCTTCGCCACGACGATCTCGCCCTGGATCGTGACGCCGGAGGCGCTGGCACCCTTCCGGAAGGCGCAGGCGCCGCGTCCGGACGGCGATCCGGCAGCCCTGCCCTATCTCAGCCCTGCCGAGGCAGACGTGCCACATGCGCTCGACGTCACGCTGGAGGTCTTCATCGAGACCGCTTCGATGCGCGCAAGCGGTCTGCCCCCGCACCGGCTCTCGCGTGGGAGCACGCGCGACCTCTACTGGACGCCGGCGCAGTTCGTCGCGCATCACAGCTCGAACGGCTGCAATCTCGAACCGGGCGATCTCTTCGGTTCCGGCACGATCTCCGGCCGCGATCCCGGCTCCTTCGGCAGCCTGATGGAGATCACACGCGGCGGCCGGGAGCCGATCGCGCTGCCCAATGGCGAGAGTCGGACCTATCTCGTCGATGGCGACGCGATCGTCATGAAGGCCAGCGCCCGTCGCGAGGGTTTCGCCTCGATCGGCTTCGGCGAGTGCCGGGCCGAAGTGCTGCCGGCGCGCGGCTGAAACGGCTGCCGCTGTCCCCTGCTCTGGTGACAGCGGACGCGATAAGGCTTCGGCATCATCGGATCGACGCTGCCTTCGGGGATCGCATGCAGAAGCGCTTCACACTCGCCGCTTCGGACCAGCCATCGGGAGATGCCGAGAAGGGCGCGCTCGGCCGGCGCCGCTCCGGCGATGCCTATGAAACCCTGCGCAACGCCATCCTTTCCGGCGAGATCCGTCCGAACGAGCCCTTGATCGAGGCCGATATCGCGGCGGCGCTGGCGGTCAGCCGGACGCCGGTGCGCGAGGCCTTGCAGCGATTGGCCGTCGAGCAGCTGATCGTGCCGCGTCGGCGCGGCTGGGCCGTGCGCGAGATCACCGCCGTCGAGGCGAGCGAGAACTCCGAAGTCCGCGCCGCGCTGGAAGGCTATGCCGCCCGGCTCGCCGCCGAGCGGGCGACCGATGACGAGATCGCGGCCGTCGCGGCCGTGCATGCACGCCGCATCGCCAGCGACCCCGTCGACGACAGGGCCCGCGTCGAGACCAATCGCGAGTTCCACGGCATCATCGTCGCCGCCGCCCGCAACGAGAAGCTGCGCGACGCGATCCTGCGTTCGGGCCGGTTCTATTTCAACGGCTCGGTCGCGCGGATGACCTCGCCGGCCGAGTTCCGGCTCAGCAACGAGGATCACGCGATCATCCTGCAGGCCTTGCGGTCGCGGGACGGCGACCGGGCCGAGCAGGCGATGCGCAAGCACATCATGCGCACCTTTCATATCTTCCGCGAGCTCTCCTACCCCGCCCATGGCGCGCCTTCGCTGGCGCCGCTGCATGGTTCAGAAGGCTAGAGCCGCGATGTCCCAAGCCGCTGTGACAGATGTCCGCCGCCCGCTCGCTATGATCCCCGCAGGATCGGGCCGCCATGAGCCGACGACCTCAACGACACAACAAACCGACGACCATGGAGAGAGACGATGAGCGTGAACAAGACTGCAGCCGGCCTGACGCTGGCCGCCAGCCTGTTGATCGGGGCCGCTGCCGGCGCGCAGGAGCCGGGCATCACCGACAAGGCGATCAAGATCGGCATCTTCGGCCCGCTTTCGGGCCCGAACATGGCCTATGGCTTCGACGTAGTGAACGCGGCCAAGATGTACTACGACAAGATCAACAAGGAAGGCGGCATCCACGGCCGCAAGATCGAGTATGTCGTCGAGGACGATCGCTGCAACGCCAACGACTTGGTCGCTGCGGTGAAGAAGCTGGTCGAGCAGGAAAACGTGTTCATGCTCAATGGCGGCTCGTGCTCGGCCGCCGTCGTCGCCGCCAAGGACTATGTCGTCCGCAACAAGGTGCCCTACCTGATGCTGAACGCATCGGGTGACGGCGCGCTGTTCCCGCCGACCGACTACATCTTCGGCGCCTATTCGATCTCGCAATACGCCGTCGGCGGCGCGATGGTCGAGTTCGCGGCCAAGCAGTTCGGCGCCAAGAATGTCGCCTATATCAACCATGACGACGCCTATGGCGCCTGGAACCTCGAGGGCTCGAAGAAGGACGCCGAGGTCAACGGCGTGAAGCTCTCGGTCGAGTCGATCAATCCCGGCATCAACGACGTCACCGCGCCCTTCCTGAAGGTCCGCGCCGCCAATCCGGACGCGATCCTGCTGGTCACCTATGCCCGCCCTGCGGCGCTCTTGATCAAGAAGGCTGCCGAGATGGGCTTCAACAAGCCGATCATCCTCTCGGTCACCGGCACCGCGAGCCTCAACCAGCTCGCCGAGAATGTCGGCAAGGACGCGCTCAAGAACTTCTACACCCAAGAGGTGATGATCGACTCGCCCGGCGGCGCCAAGCTGAAGCCGATCTACGACATGTACAAGGCGGCCTATCCGGAGCTCGCGGCCAAGCCCGACCACCCGCAGACCTACATGCCCTATGGCATCCCCCCGGCGATGTCGCTGGTCAAGGCGCTGCAGGATGCCGGCCCGAACCCGACCCGCGAGAAGGTGCTCGCCGCGCTGAAGACGCAGGATTTCGACTCGGGCGTCATGGCCGGCCGCATGCAGTTCGGCCCGGAGCAGCGCGCCGCCAACCGCTCGACGATCTTCATCAAGTATGACGGCACCACGATGAGCCCGCTGCCGGGCGTCTTCACCAGCCGCTGGACCTATCAGGCGAAGTGACCACCGCGGGCAGGCCTCTCGGCCTTCCCTCATGAGACCGGGCGGCGGTCTTCGCGCCGCCGCCCTTCCCTGACCTGAGCATCGGGCCGGATATGGACCTGCAACTCGCGCTGATCTTCCTGCAGCAAGGCATCGCCTCGGGCCTCGTCTCGGGCAGCGTCTACGCCCTGCTGGCGCTCGCCATCGTGGTGATCTTCAAGACCTCGGACGTGCCGAACTTCGCCCAGGGCGAGGTCTTCATGGCGGCGGGCTATGTCGCGCTCTATCTCTTCGTCTTCCAGAAGATGCCGATCTGGGTCGTGCTGCCGGCGACGCTGGTCATTGCGTTCCTGGCCATGGCGCTGTTTCGCCGCTTCGTGCTCGACCAGGTCGCGAAATCGGCCAAGGACCTCGTCTATCTGGTCATCGCGACGCTCGGCCTGTCCTATGTGCTGAAGGGCCTCGTGCGCCGCACCGGCTTCGGCGACACGCCGCGCTCCTTCCCGGCGCTGGTCTCGACCGATTCCGTCATGATCGGCCAGGCCTCGGTGACGATGCTCGACCTCGCCATCTTCGGCACGGCTGTCACGGTGATGGCCGCCTTCTTCTGGATGTTCAACTACACCAAGACCGGCCGGGCCATGCGCGCCGTCGGCATGAACCCCAAGGCCGCCCAGCTCGTCGGCGTCGACCTGCGCCGCTGCCATATGCTGATATGGGGCCTGTCGGGCGTGATCTCTGCCATCGCGGCGCTGCTGATCTCGCCGAAGATCCTGATGACTGCCGATATGGGCTCGATCGTCATGCTCGCCTTCGCGGCGGCGATCGTCGGCGGCTTCTCCAGCCTGCCCGGCGCCGTGGTCGGCGGCTTCGTCATCGGCATCGTCGAGAACATGGTCGGGCTGTTCATCTCGTCGCGCGCCATCGTGCTCGCCCCCTTCCTCGCCATCCTGATCGTTCTCGTCCTGCGCCCGCAGGGCCTGTTCGGCGGGAAGCTGACGATCAAGAAGGTCTAAAGCCCGATGTCGTCGACACCCCTCGCCTCTCCCGCGCCGACCCGGCGCGCGCTCTCCGGCCCTGCCCTGATCGGGCTCGTCGCGGCCGCGCTCGTCGCCGTCGCCCTGCCCGTCTTCACCTCGGGCTATGTGGTCTACATCGCCAACCTGCTGCTGGTCTTCGTGGTGCTGTGCCTGGGCCTGCACATCGTCATCGGCGAGACCGGCCAGTTCTCGATGGCCCATGCCGCCTTCTACGGCATCGGCATCTATGCAAGCGCGCTCGCCAACCGCGCGGTCGACCTGCCCTACCCTGTCGCGATGCTGTTCGGCGCTCTCGTCGCCGGTGCGGTCGGGCTGTTCATCGGGGCGCTCGCGCTACGAATGCGCGACATCTATCTCGCGCTCGCCACCTTCGCCTTCGGCGAGGCGATGCAATGGGTCTTCGCCAACTGGGACAGCGTCACCAACGGCCCGAACGGCCTGCGCATCAGCCCGGCCCGCTTCGGCCCGATCGAGATCCTCAGCGACAAGCAGGCCTATCCCTTCGTGCTGTTCTTCTGCCTCGTGATGATCGGCTTCACGGTCATGATCTCGCGCTCACGGCTCGGCCGCTCGTTCCGGGCGGTGCGGGAATCGGAGGTCGCGGCGATGGCGATGGGTATCGACGTGCGCCGCGCCCGCATCGTCTCCTTCGGGCTCTCGGCTGCGATCGCGGGTTTCGCCGGCGGCATGTTCGGCCTGTTCCAGACCTTCATCCATCCGGATAGCTTGGGCTTCCAGACCACGATCCTCGTGCTCACCATGGTCGTCGTCGGCGGGCTCGGCTCGATCGCGGGCGCCATTGGCGGGGCGATCGTGTTCGGGCTGATCTCGGAGGTGCTGCGCCAGGCGCCGCAATACCAGGAGATCATCTACGGGGCGATCCTGATCCTGTTCATGATGTATGCGCCGCGCGGCCTCTTCGCCTTCATCGGCGACCGCATCCGGGAGGCGCGCCATGCCCGCTGAGAATATGGCCGCTCAGAGCGCCGCCCCCTTCTTGAACGTCGAGGGGCTGACGATCCGCTTTGGCGGGCTGACGGCTGTCGGCGGGCTCGACATGGCCGTCGCGAAGGGCTCGATCCATGCCCTGATCGGCCCGAACGGCGCCGGCAAGTCGACGACCTTCAACTGCATCTCGCGCTTCTACACGCCAAGCGCTGGGCGCATCACCTGTGACGGGCGCGACATCACCCGCATGCCGGCCCGCGAGATGGCGGGGCTCGGCATCGCCCGCAGCTTCCAGAACCTCGAACTCTTCGGCGAGCTCTCCGTCTTCGAGAACGTGCTGATCGGCGCCCATGTCCATGCCGGCCGCTCCTGGCGCGACGCGATCAGCGCCCGCCCGCGCGGCATCGTCGAGCATGTCGATGAGTTGTTGGACCGTACAGGCCTGACTTCCTACGCCCAGACCAAGGCGCGCAATCTCGATTTCGGTCACCAGAAGATGGTGGAGATCGCCCGCGCGCTGGCTATCCGCCCAAAACTCCTGCTGCTCGACGAGCCGGCCGCCGGCCTGCGCAACCGCGAGATCGCGGCGCTCGACCGCCTGCTCTGCGAATTGCGCGAGCGCGACGGCCTGACGATCCTCCTGGTCGAGCACGTCATGCAGTTGGTCATGTCGATCTCGGACAAGATCACGGTGCTGAGCTTCGGCACCAAGATCGCCGAGGGCACGGCCGCCGAGGTGCGCGCCCATCCGGCCGTCATCGAAGCCTATCTCGGTCGCGATGCGGCGCATGAGGCCGCCCAAGAGACGCATCATGGCTGATCTGCTCGAAATCGACGGCATCTCCGCCGCCTATGGCCGCATCCAGGCGCTCTCCGAGGTCTCGCTGAAGGTGCCGGAGGGCGCGATCGTCGCCCTGCTCGGCTCGAACGGCGCGGGCAAGAGCACGACGCTGAACACCGTCTCGCGCCTCGTGCCGGTGACGAAGGGGCGCATCCGCTTCGCCGGCGAGGAGATCCAATCCTGGGCCTCGCACAAGGTCGTCTCGGCCGGCGTGCTGCAGGTGCCGGAGGGCCGCGAGGTCTTCCGCGACATGAGCGTGCGCGAGAAATCTCGACATGGGCGCCTATCGCCGCAGCGATGCCGCCGGCATCAGGCGCGATCTCGACCGCGTCTTCGAATATTTCCCCAAGCTGCAGGAGCGCCTGCAGCAGAAGGCCGGCACGCTCTCCGGCGGCGAGCAGCAGATGCTGCTGATCGGCCGGGCGCTGATGGCGGGCCCGCGGCTGCTCCTGCTCGACGAGCCCTCTCTCGGCCTCTCGCCGGTCCTCGTGCAGCAGATCTTCGCGATCATCGAGCGGCTGAACAAGGACGGGCTCACCATCCTGCTCGTCGAGCAGAACGCGGCGATCGCGCTGGGCTGCTCGACCTATGCCTACATCCTCGAGAACGGCGAGATGGCCCTCGAGGGCGCATCCGCAAAACTGCGGAAGGACGACAGCGTCCGCCGCACCTATCTCGGCGGTTGAGCCGGGACGATACGATATGGGAAACGGCTCATGATTACGCCGCAGGATAAACCCATCGCCCTCGTCACGGGCGGCGCCCGCGGGATCGGCCGGGCCATCGTCGAACGGCTCTGCGCCGACGGATTTGCGGTCGGCATCCTCGACCGCGAGGCGGAGATCGCGACCGCGCTGGTGCAGGAGCTGACGGCACAGGGGCACAGCACTTTCTTCGAGCCCGTCGATCTCGCCGACCACGCCGGCCTCTCCGCGCTGGCCGAACGGCTGCCGGTGGCGCAGGCGCTCGTCAACAATGCCGGAATCTTCGAGAACAAGCCGTTCTTCGATCTCGCGGCGAGCGATTTCGGCCGGATGATGGATGTCAACGTCACCGCGCTTTTCCTGCTCTCGCAGGCGGTGGCGCGGCGGATGGACAAGGGCGGGCGCATCGTCAACATCGCCTCCCGGACGTTTCTGGGCGCCCGCAACCACGCCCATTACGTCGCCTCGAAAGCAGCCGTCGTCGGCCTGACGCGGGCGATGGCGATGGAGCTTTTGCCGCGCGGAATCGCCGTCAATGCGGTGGCGCCGGGTGGGGTCGCGACCGAGATGGTGGCGAAGCAGTCGGAAGAGGCCCGCGCCGCCCTGCTCGCCCAGCAGCCGACGGGAGCGCTCGCGGCGCCGGAGGACATCGCCAACGCCGTCGCCTTCCTTGCCTCGCCGCGCACCAATTTCATCTACGGCCAGGTCCTGCTCGTCGACGGCGGCAAGTCGCTCGGCGGCGGCATGGGCGGCTGAGGGCGCGGCGATGAGCGAGACATTCGACGAAATCCGCGACGTCGTCGTGGTCGGCTCGGGCGCCGGCGGCATGGCGGCGGCGATCACTGCCGCCAAGGCCGGGCTCGACGTGCTGCTGATCGAGAAGAGCGAGTATATCGGCGGCAGCACAGCCGTCTCCGGCGGCGCCATGTGGGTGCCGGAGAACCCGCATGCCGCCAAGGCCGGCCATGCCGATACGCGCGAAGCGGCGATGACCTATCTCGAAGCCGTGCTCGGCAACCGCCTGCGGCCGGACCTGATGCGGGCTTTCCTCGATAACGGACCGGAAATGGTCCGGTTCTTCGAGAGCGAGACGGCGCTGAAGTTCGAGGCCCGGGCCTATTCGCCGGACTACCAGCCCGAGCAGCCGGGCGCCTCCAAGGGCGGCCGCACGATCGACCCCGCCCCCTATGACGGCAACGAGCTCGGAGCCGATTTCGCCCTGCTGCGGCCGCCGCTCAAGGAATTCACCGTGCTCGGCGGCATGATGGTCAACCGGAAGGATATCGACGCGCTGGTCGGCCGTTTCCGCAATCTCGCGAACTTCAAGCACAGCGCGAAGTTGCTGATTCAGTACGGCCTCGACCGCCTGCGCCACCCGCGCGGCTCACGCCTGCTGATGGGCAATGCGCTCGCTGGGCGCCTGCTGAAATCGGCACGGCAGGCGGGCATCGACCTGCGCACGCAGACTGCGGCGGGCTCGCTGATCCTCAAGGATGGCACCGTCATCGGCGTTACCCTCAAAGGCCCGCAGGGCGAGCGGCGGATCGGCGCAAGGCGTGGCGTCGTGCTGGCGAGCGGCGGCTTTCCCGCCAATGCCGCGATGCGGGGCGAGCACATGCCGCATGCGGAGGTGCATCGCTCGATGGCGCCGAAGACCGATACCGGCGACGGCATCGCTCTCGGCCTCGCGGCCGGCGGTGCCCTGCGCGACGACAATATCGGCGCCGCCTTCTGGACTCCGGTTTCGGTGCTCAGGAAGTCCGATGGCAGCGAGGTGCAGTTCCCGCACCTGATCCTCGATCGCGCCAAGCCCGGCCTTATCGCGGTCGATGGCCAGGGCCGCCGCTTCGTCAACGAGGCGACCTCGTACCACGGCTTCGTCGAGGCGATGCATGCCAGCGGTGCCGTGCCCGCCTTCCTCGTCTGCGACAGCGCCTTCCTGCGCAAATACGGGCTCGGCCTCGTCCATCCCGGCCTGAAGACGCCGAAGGCCTTCGTTGAAGCCGGCTATCTGTTCGAAGGCGAGAGCGTCGCCGCGCTCGCCGGGCGCATCGGCGTGCCCGCCGCGGCGCTGGCGGAAGCGGCCGCCGGCATGAACGCCGCGGCGCGCTCCGGCGAGGATGCGGCCTTCGGCAAGGGGTCGAGCGAGTACAACCGCTATCTCGGCGACCCCAGCAACAAGCCCAATGCCTGCCTGGGGCCGATCGAGACCGCGCCCTTCTACGCCGTGAAGGTCTGGCCCGGCGATATCGGCACCGCGACCGGCCTGACCTGCGACCCTCAGGCGCGCGTTCTCGGCCGCAACGAGCAGCCCGTAGCCGGGCTCTATGCCTGCGGCAACGACATGAACTCGATCATGGCCGGCGCCTATCCGGGTGCCGGCATCACGCTCGGCCCCGCGCTCACCTTCGGCTTCATCACCGGGCGGGCGCTCGCTTCCGAGCCCGACCGCCTGCCGCGCTGAGAAAGGCATTCCCATGAAGCTCTACCAGTCCGCCACCTCGCCCTTCGTCCTCAAGGTCCGGATCGCCGCCGCCGAACTCGGCCTCACCGACCGGATCGAGATGCTCGACGTCTCGCAGGAGTACAAGTCCGGCGGGCCGCTGGCGCGCGAGCAGAACATCATCAAGACCAACCCGCTCGGCCAAGTCCCGACCCTGCTGCTCGATGACGGCTCGACGATCGCCGACAGCCGCGTGATCTGCGAATATCTCGACGGGCTCGGCGGCGGCTCGCTGTTCCCGGCCGAATCCAAGGCACGCTGGAACGCCCTGACCGAGCAAAGCTCTGGCGACGGCCTGCTCGATGCCGCGCTCGCCGCCCGCTACGAGGGCCTGCTGCGCAGCGAGGAACAGCGCTGGCAGCGCTGGATCGATGGGCAGCTCGCCAAGGTCCATGCCACGCTCGACCTGATCGAGGGCAAGGCTGCCGGCTTCGGCAACCGCGTCGATATCGGCACGATCACCTTCTATTGCGCGCTGTCCTATCTCGACCTGCAATTCGCCGACCTGAACTGGCGCGAAGGCCGGCCGCAGGCCGCCGCCTGGTTTGCTGAGATCGCCGGGCGTCCCGCCTTCGGCGGCCAGAAACTGGGCTGAGGCCGGAACGGCAGGAGGCGGCGATGGGTGCGAATCTCGGGCTTGCCGGCCGGACCGTCCTGATCACCGGCGGCGCCTCCGGCATCGGGCGGGAATGCGCGCTCGCGCTGGCACGGGAAGGCGCAGCCGTCGCCATCGCCGACGCCAACGAGCAGGGCGCCACTGAGACCGTCTGCGAGATCGCGGCGCTCGGCGCCCGTGCCGTCGTGGCCAGCTTCGACGTCCGCAGCCCCACCGCCACGGAAACAGCGGTCGAAGCGATCGAGCGCGATCTCGGCCCGCTCGACGGGCTGATCACCGCGGCCGGCATTTCCCGCCCTGCCCCGGCCACCGAACTCGCTGCTGAGAGCTGGGAGGCGGTGATCGGGGTCAACCTCTCCGGCACCTTCTATTCCTGCCAGGCGGCAGGCCGGCGCATGGTCGCGCGCGGGCGCGGCGCCATCGTCACGATCGGCTCGGTCTCCTCGCTCGGCGGCCAGTCCGGCCGGGCGCATTACTGCGCCTCGAAAGCCGGTGTCGTCGGGTTGACCCGCGACCTCGCCGTCGAATGGGGTTCGCATGGCGTCCGGGTGAACTGCATCGGCCCGAGCGCGACCGATACCCCGATGATCCGCCGCGGCATCCCCGAAAGCTTCGTCGCGGGCGTGATGGAGGATCGCACGCCGCTCGGGCGCCTCGCGCAGCCTTCGGAAGTGGCCTCGGTCTGCCTGTTCCTGCTCTCGGACCTCGCGAGCTACGTCAACGGCGCGCTGATCATGGCCGATGGCGGTGTTTCGGCCGGCTTCTTCACGCGCGGCCATGGCCGCGATTTCTCCTCCAAGGCCCTGCTCGCGCAGGGCGTCTACAGCGAATGAACCGGAGACCGACATGAGCAAGCTCGCCCTCGTCACCGGCGCCGGCCGCGGCATCGGCGCGGCCATCGCCCATAAGCTCGCGGCCGATGGCTGGCGCGTCGCGGTCTGCGACCTGACGAAGGAGCCGGCGGCAGCGGTCGCGAGCGCCCTGCCCGGCTCCGGCCATGGCGGCTGGGCGGTCGACGTCTCCGACGAGGCCTCGGTCGAAGCGCTGTTCGATGCGGTCGAGGCGGCGCATGGTCCGGTGACCGGGCTGGTCTGCAATGCCGGCGTGCTCTTGATGGCTGCCGATGGCGAGCGGCCGACCATCTTCGACATGACGCTGGACGACTGGGAGAAGACGCACGCCGTGAACACGCGCGGTGTCTTCCTGAGTATCCGCGCCTATGCGCGCCGACGCCGGGCGCTGCCGGTCGAGGGCGGGCGCGTCACCACGACAAGTTCGGTCGCGGCAGAGCTCGGAGGCTATCGCGGCTCGGCCAGCTATATCTCGTCGAAATCGGCGATCCTCGGCTTCACCAAGGCTATGGCTCGCGAACTATCATCGCTGGGCATCACCGTGAACTGCGTCGCGCCCGGCGTGATCGACGCGCCGATGCTTACTGCGGCGACGCCGCGCTCGGCAGCGCCGGGCTCGATGGATGCGCTGGCGCAGGCCGTGCCGCTCGGCCGGCTCGGCACGCCCGAGGACATCGCCGGGGCGGTGTCCTTCCTGCTGTCGGAGCAGGCCTCCTACGTCACCGGCGCGACGATCGACGTCAATGGCGGCTACCGGATGGCCTGACAGGGGACACCGACATGATCCTGCACGGCTATTTCCGGTCCTCCGCCGCCTGGCGCACGCGGATCGCCTTCAACCTCAAGGGTGTGACGCCGCAGAGCGTGATCCACAACCTCCGCGACGGCGCCCAGAACGAGCCGGCCTATGCGGCGATCAATCCGCAAAAGCTGATCCCGGCGCTGGAGCTCGACGATGGCACGGTGCTGACGCAGTCGCTTGCGATCATCGGCTGGCTCGACCGCGAGGTGCCGCAGCCGCCGCTCTTCCCGGCGGATAGTACCTTGCGCGCCCGGGTCGAGGCCTTCGCGCTGGTCATCGCCTGCGAGACCCATCCCTTCCAGAATCCGAGGATCCAGAAGCGCCTGCGCAGCAAGGGCTTTTCGGAGGCGGATGTGCAGGACTGGCTTGCAACCGCGATGAGCGAGGGCTTGAGCGCCTGCGAAAAGCTGATCCAGGACCAGCCCGGCCCGTTCTGCTTCGGCGCGGCGCCGACATTGGCCGATATCTGCCTCGTGCCGCAGATCGGCAGCGCGCGGCGCTATGGGATCGACCTTTCGCCCTATCCGAAGCTCGTCGCGATCGACACGCATTGCGCCGCCCTGCCCGCCTTCATGGCGGCAAGGCCCGACCGGCAGCCCGACGCCGCCTGAGCCGGCTCACATCAGGATGCGCATCAACTCGTTCTGCGAGGAGATGCCGAGCCTGGCATAGGCGCGCTTGCGATAGGTCAGCACGGTGTTGATGCCGACGCCGAGTTCGAGCGCGATGCCCTCCGAGGTCAGGCCGGCGGCGACGAGCGCGCAGACATCCCGCTCGCGCTTCGACAGGCCGGGCGCAGCCTTCTCCAGCCGGGCGTGGAAATCCTGTGCGGCGCTACGGCCGCCCGCCGGCTTCGTCACTTCGTAATGGCGCCAGAGCGCCGCCATCAGGAGCGGCGCGCTCTCGACCAGATTATCGATCTCCGCCTCGCTGAAGCTCTCCTTACGGCGGCGGTAGATGCTGAGCCGCAGCGTGCCGGCCTCGCGGCGCTGCAGCAGCGAGAAACGCTCGGACAGCCCGACCGAGAGATAGCATTCGCTGCGATAGGCCGAGCTTTCGATATCGCCGGCCTTCATCCGCACGCCCCAGCAATCGGCCGCGTCGCTGTCATCGAGCGCGATCATGTTGGCCGGATCGGCGCGCCAGTGCCGCGCCACGTAGCGGCGGGCGATCTCGAGCGCCGGCTGCCCGGAATTGTAGTGGTTCTCGGCCAGCAGCGTATGCACCTCGCCGTCGGGTGCGGCGACGAAGGCGGTCACGATCTCGGTGCCGGTGAAGCGGCGGGCGATATCGAACAGGCCGCTGGAAAAATCGGAGCGGCCGACGCTTTCGATCACGCGCGGCATGGTCGCCAGGATACTGCGCGCCGCCAAGGCCTGCTGGATGGCCACAAGCTGCATTCGAACCTCCCGCCGGCCCCTCTTTCGGCCCGGCTTGCAGCCGGCGGCGGAGGCCGTTTCAGGCTTCCAGCGTTAACAGTATCCAACTTCGCATGCAAACTTTCGGATGAGGCGAGACGGCCGTTTCAAAGGACAGCGCCCTGCCCGTAGACGCTTTCACATGGCGGCTTCGAGTCCACGATTGTCATTCCGGGGCGCCCCGAGGGCGAACCCGGAACCCACGACTGGGTGAAACATCGTGTGCCCGGTGAGGAGCGGCTCACCCAGTCGTGGGTTCCGGGTTCTTCGCTGCGCGAAGCCCCGGAATGACAAGGGTGGTTCCAAGCAGGGGCGATCGCGCAGTTATCCATGCGACCGAGACGTCTTCAGCCGACCAGCCCGCGCTCCAGCGCCATGTCGATGCAGCCATGGATATGGCCGTGCAGCAGCCGTTGCGCCCCGGCGGCGTCGCGGTTGAGCGCGCAATCGAGCAAGGCCTTGTGGTCCTGGGTCGAGGTCGGCCCCCAGAAGATGAAGAACACCATCTGGTAGCGCAGGTAGCGGTCATAGATGCCGGCATGGATATCGAGCAGCGCCTTCGAGCCGCAGGCCGAGACCAGCGCCTGATGGAACTCGAAATCGTAGCGCTTCCAGGCTTGCGTGCCGGACTCCTCGCCGGCGAGCAGGCGCTGTTCCATCCGGGCGAGCTTGTGATGGGCGGCGACGACGCGCCCTTCCCACTCGACATCGCCGGCCTCGAAGGATTGCGCCAGCGCATTGCTCTCGATCAGCAGGCGCAGATCGGCGAGCTCCCTGAGGTCCGTCGCCGAACATGGCGCGACCTGGAAGCCGCGCTGCCCTTCCGCGACCACGAGCCCCTGCGGGGCCAATCGGTTGAGGATCTCGCGCAAGGTGCTGATGCCGACGCCGTAGACCGATTTCAGCCGATCGAGCGGCAGGCGCTGCCCGGGCTGGAGCGTGCCGAGCACGATGTCGTGCCGGATGCGCTCATAGGCCTGCTCACCCGTCGACAGCGCCGGGATGTCTTCGCCGCCGAGATCGAATGCCGCGTCTGTCATGATGCTCCCTATCGTCTCCTGCATTCCTGTCAGGCGCTGCGGCCGCCCGCAAGCCCAGTCGACGGCGATCATAGTGATCAGCTGATGATTTATAAAATATCGGTTGATCTTCCTTTCATCCTGTATAACGTCGCCTTCAGGAAATGCGAGCGAGGTCATGAGAACGTCGCCGCGGGAGGTCGTCATGTCGAAGAAGGAAGGGCCTGCCCGCGCCCCATCGGGAGGCGTGGCTGCATCGCGCCGCGTCTATATCCTGAACGGTCCGAACCTGAATCTGCTTGGACAGCGCGAGCCGCATATCTACGGCTCGACCACGCTGGCGGAGATCAAGGAAAGCTGCGAGGCGAAGGCAGGCTCGCTCGGCTTCACGATCGATTTCCGCCAGACCAATTTCGAAGGCGAACTGGTCGAGAGCGTGCATCAGGCACGGCTGGAGGCCTGCGGCATCATCATCAACCCGGCCGGCTATACCTTCACCTCGGTGGCGCTGCTCGATGCGCTCAAGATGTTCGACGGCCCGAAGATCGAGTTGCACATCTCGAACGTGCATGCGCGCGAGAGCATCTATCACAACTCGCTGGTCTCGCGGACCGCTACCGGCATCATCATTGGGATGGGCGCCGCCGGTTACGAGCTCGCCATCCAGGCGATGGCCGGCCTCGTCGCGGCGCGGAGCTGACGGCGATGCCCTCGCCTGCCCGCACCGGCAAGGCCTCAGGCGCGCAGCATGCGCAGCAGCGTATCGATCGCGGCGGCGCGGCGACGGATCAGCGCTTCGGGCGCGCCCATGTCGTGGCCGAAGACCTGGCGGATGCTGGCGCGGTTGGAGACGTTGTAGAAGGCGAGCGCGCTGATCGTCAGGTGGATGTCGAGTGCCTCGATGCCCGGCCGGAACAGCTCCGCCGCCACGCCGCGCTCATAGGCCTCGCGGATCATGTCAATGGCCGAAAGGTTGAGTGTCGCGATCCGGTCGGAGGTCGCGAGATGGCGGGCATGGTGGATATTCTCGACCATGACGAGCCGCACGAAATCCGGGTTCTCGGCATGGTAGTCGAAGGTGAAGCCGGCCAGCAGCGTCATCGCCTCCACCGGCGGCAGGCTGGCGAGATCGAGGCTGCGCTCGAAGCCGCGGATGCGCTCGTACATCTCCTCGAGGACGGCGCGGTAGAGCCCCTCCTTGTCCCCGAAATAATAGTAGATCATCCGCTTGCTGGTCGCGGTGCGCGCCGCGATCTCGTCGACCCGTGCGCCGCTCAGGCCGTTCTCGACGAATTCCTCCTTCGCCACAGCCAGGATATTGCGGCGAACGCCTTCCGGGTCCTGCGTCCAGGACGCGGGCTTGCGGCCTACTCCCTTCGAGGCCGTCGCTGCCTTGCTCATGCTTCACCCGCGAGAGAACCAGCCCGGACACTAGGGCGAACCCATCGAAATGGACAAGGCGGTACATTGCGCTTGACCAAATGAACTAAATGGTACAATTAACGTGTCGTCGGCAAAGCGCAAGCCGGCGAGCCTGAAGGCCAAGGCACCCGATGAGAGGTGCCGCGACTGCGGACGGGAACCGGATCGACCCCTTTTGAGAAGGTCGACTGTCAGGGAGCGCCATGAACTACAAGCTCGATTTCACGCCGGTGATCGATGGGTTGCCCGATCTTCTGATGGGCTGCCTCGGCACCTTCCTGCTCGCCTTGTGCGGCATGGCGTTGGCCATCGTGATCGGCATCGGCGGCGTCATCCTGCGCGACTCGAAGATCGCTCCGGTGCGCTGGCTGGTGAAGGCCTTCGTCGAGCTGATCCGCAACACGCCCTTCCTCGTCCAGATCTTCTTCATCTATTTCGCGCTGCCGCTGATCGGCGTGAAGCTCGATCCGACGCCGACCGCGATCATCGCGCTCGGCATCAATGGCGGCGCCTACGCCATCGAGATCATCCGCGGCGGCGTCCAGTCGATCGGCAAGGGCCAGATCGAGGCGGGGCTCGCGCTCGGCCTGCACAAGGCGCAGGTCTTCCGGCTGATCGTGCTGAAGCCGGCGCTGAGGGCGATCTTCCCCTCGCTGACCAGCCAGTTCGTGCTGCTGACGCTGACGACTTCCATCGCCTCGGCGATCTCGGCCTATGAACTGACATCGGTGGCGCAGCGGATCGAGTCCGACAGCTTCCGCTCCTTCGAGGTCTACGGCACGATCACGCTGTTCTACCTCGTGATCTCCTGGGTGATGATGCGCTTCTTCGACGCGATCTCGGCCCGCTACTTCAGCTATCCGGTGAAGTGAGGGCGCGATGGGAACGAACGAATTCCTCTTCCTGCTCACCGGCCTCAAATGGACCGTGCTGCTCTCGCTCGTCGGCTTCATCGGCGGCGGCGTGTTCGGGCTCGCGATCGCGCTGATGCGGATCTCCGGCCGGCCGCTGATGGAGCGGATCACGTCGGGCTATATCGCGCTGTTCCAGGGCACGCCGCTGCTGATGCAGCTCTTCGTGGTCTACTATGGCCTCGCGCTGGTCGGGCTGAAGCTCGATGCCTGGGTCGCCGTCGCGATCGGTTTTACGCTGCATGCCAGCGCCTATCTCGGCGAGATCTGGCGCGGCTCGATCGAGGCCGTGCCGAAAGGCCAGACCGAGGCGGCCAAGGCGCTGAGCCTGAACTATGTTTCCCGCATGCGGGACGTCGTCCTGCCGCAGGCGATCCGGATCTCACTGCCGGCGACGGTCGGCTTCCTGGTCCAGCTGATCAAGGGAACATCGCTTGCCGCCATCGTCGGCTTCACCGAGCTGACGCGCGCCGGCAACATCGTCTCCAACCAGATCTTCCAGCCGCTCCTCGTCTTCGGGGTCGTCGGCATCCTCTACTTCCTGCTGTGCTGGCCGCTCTCGCTCTACGGCTCGCATCTGGAGCGGCGCATGGCTATTGCCGCGCGCTGACCACCCCGTTCACCGCCTGAACCAACCAAACACGAAGAGGGAGAGAAACATGACAAAGATGAAGACCACCCGCCGCAGCGTCCTCATCGCCGGCGCTGCCGCGCTTGCGATGCCGGCAATCCTCGGCGCCCCTGCTCTTGCGGTCACTCCGGCCGAAATCAAGGCCAAGGGCAAGATCGTCGTCGGCATCCAGGGCGACAACCCGCCGTGGGGTTTCGTCACCAGCGCCGGCAAGCAGGACGGCCTCGACGCCGATATCGCGACGCTCTTCGCCAAGGAACTCGGCGTGCAGGTCGAGTTCGTGCCGCTCGAGGTCAACAACCGCATCCCGGCCCTGACCACCGGCCGTGTCGACGTGCTGTTCGCCACCATGGCGATGCTGCCCGAGCGTGCCAAGGCCGTGCAGTTCTCGAAGCCCTATGTCGCCAACACCATCGTGTTCATCGGTCCGAAGAAGGACAAGATCACCACGAACGAGGATATGGGCCGCTACACGATCGGCGTCGCCAAGGGCGCGGCGCAGGACACGCAGGTGACCAAGAACGCGCCCGCCAGCACCACGATCCGCCGCTATGACGGCGATGCGCCCTCGATCCAGGCGCTGGTCTCCGGCCAGGTCCAGGCGATCGGCGGCAACATCTTCTACATGCAGCGCATCGAGCAGGCCCGCCCCGGCGAGTTCGAGAACAAGCTCGAATTCCAGAACCTCTATAACGGCGCCTGCACCCGCCTTGGCGAGAAGGAGATCAATGCCGCGATCAACACCTTCATCGACAAGATCAAGGCCAATGGCGAGCTGCAGAAGGTCTACGACAAGTGGATGAAGGTGCCGGTGCACAAGTTCCCGGAGAGCCTCGAAGGCATCACCTTCACCGCGAGCTGAGCGCGCGACGAAACGAGGTCAGGACCATGAACCAGCCAGCCGTCCAGAACGCCGCTTCGGCGGATGCCATGATCGCCATGACGCATGTCGAGAAATGGTATGGCGAGTTCAAGGCCCTGACCGACATCAATCTGTCGGTCCGCAAAGGCGAGCGCATCGTGCTTTGCGGGCCGTCGGGCTCGGGCAAGTCGACGCTGATCCGCTGCATCAACCATCTGGAGAACTACCAGAAGGGCGAGATCCGGGTCGGCGGCACCCGGCTGGACGACGATGCGAAGACCATCGACGCGGTGCGCCGCGAGGTCGGCATGGTCTTCCAGCACTTCAACCTTTTCCCGCATATGACCGTGCTGGAGAACTGCATGCTGGCGCCGATGCGCTCGCTCGGGGCCAGCAAGGCGGAGGCCGAGGCCACTGCCCGGCAATTGCTCGGCCGTGTGAAGATCCTGGAACAAGCCGAGAAGTATCCGGCCCAGCTCTCGGGTGGCCAGCAGCAGCGTGTCGCGATCGCGCGGGCGCTCTGCATGAAGCCCAAGGTCATGCTGTTCGACGAGCCGACCTCCGCGCTCGACCCCGAGATGGTCAAGGAAGTCCTCGACACCATGATCGGCCTCGCCGAGGAGGGCATGACCATGATCTGCGTCACCCATGAGATGGGCTTCGCCCGGCAGGTGGCGAACCGCGTCATCTTCATGGCCTCGGGCGCCATCGTCGAGGAGGCGCCGCCGGAAGAGTTCTTCCACAACCCGCGCCACGAGCGCACCCGAAAATTCCTCGGCGAAATCCTCAGCAAGCATTGAAGCCTTTGCGTCCGGCTCGGCCCGGACGCCTCAACGGAATGCGATCGATGTCCCGCCTCGTCTATGTCCTGAACGGCCCGAACCTGAACCTGCTCGGCAAGCGCCAGCCGCACATCTACGGGCACGAGACCCTGGCCGATGTCGAGCGCGACTGCCGCAAGCTCGCCGAGGACCTGAAGCTGGAACTGCGCTTTCACCAGTCCAACCGCGAATACGAACTGATCGACTGGATTCATGAGGCGCGCGAGGACGGCGCCGGCATCGTCATCAACCCGGCCGCCTTCACGCATACCTCGGTCGCGCTGCTTGACGCGCTCAACACCTTCGAGGGGCCGGTGATCGAGTGCCATATCTCGCAGGTGCATAAGCGCGAGGCCTTCCGCCATCACTCCTACGTCTCCATGCGTTCGGACGGCGTCATCGCCGGCTTCGGCACGCAGGGCTATCAGCTTGGCTTGCGACGCATCGCCAAGCTCATCGACGAGAAAGCCGCGTGAGGACCAACCCGATGGCTCCGGTGAAGATCGCGGTGATGGGAGCGGGCCTGATCGGCAAGCGCCACGCCGCCCATGTCCGGGCCGAGCCCGGCGCCGTCCTGTCGGCGATCATCGATCCCGCCCCGGCCGGCAAGGCCTTCGCGGAGGAGATCGGCGCCGCCTGGTATCCGACCTTCGACGCCCTCCCCGCTGGCGAGAAGCCGGACGGCGTCATCGTCGCGACGCCGAACCAGCTCCATGTCGCCAACGGGCTGGAGCTGGTTGCGGCCGGCGTGCCCATGCTCGTCGAGAAGCCGCTTGCCGACAGCGTCGACAGCGCGCGCGAGCTGGTCCAGGCCGCCGAGGCGGCAAATGTGCCGCTGCTCGTCGGCCACCATCGCCGCCACAACCCGATGATCCGGAAGGCGCGCGAGGCGATCGACGCCGGAAGGCTCGGCCGCATCCTGACGCTCAACGGCCAGTTCTGGCTGGTGAAGCCGGACGATTACTTTGACGTCGACTGGCGGCGGCAGGAGGGCGCGGGCCCGGTCCTGATCAACCTGATCCACGATATCGACCTGTTCCGCTATCTCTGCGGCGAGATCGTCGGCGTGCAGGCGCTGAGCTCGAACGCGGTGCGCGGCAACCCGGCCGAGGAGACCGCCGTCGCCATCCTGCGCTTCGCCAATGGCGCGCTCGGGACGGTCAGCGCCTCCGACACCGTCGTCTCGCCCTGGAGCTGGGAGCTGACGACCGGCGAAAACCCCGCCTATCCGCGCCAGGACCAGTCCTGCTACCAGATCGGCGGCACGCATGGTTCGCTGACGATTCCCGCGCTCGAACTCTGGAGCCACACGGACAAGCGCGGCTGGTGGGAGCCGCTCCGGCGCGAGCGCATCCCCTTCGTTCCCGAAGACCCGTTGCAGGCGCAGGTCCGGCATTTCTGCGCGGTGATCCGTGGCGAGGAGGAGCCGCTCGTTTCCGGCCGCGAAGGGCTGGCGACGCTCGCCGTCATCGCGGCGGTGAAGCAGGCGGCGCGCACCGGCGCTCCGGTCGAGGTCGCTCCCGCAATTGCCGCCGCGAGGGCTGGCGCATGATCAGGGGCACGACGCGCTTGATCGGCCATCTCGGTTACCCGACCGAGAGCTTCAAGGCGCCGATGATCTACAACCCCTATTTCCAGCGCGAGAGGATCGATGCCGTCGTCGTGCCGATGGGCTGCCGCAGCGCGGATTATCCCGACTTCCTGAAGCTGTTCTTCCGCTTGTCCAACGCCCATGGCGCGCTGGTGACGATGCCGCACAAGGTCACCACGACCGGCCTCGTCGACGTGCTGTCGCCGACCGCCGCGATCGCCGGCGCCTGCAATGCCGTGCGCCTTGAACCAGATGGCCGGCTCAGCGGCGACATGTTCGACGGCGAGGGGTTTGTTCGCGGCGTCCTGCGCAAAGGGCACAAGCTTGCCGGCGCCCGCGCGCTCGTCGTCGGCGCCGGCGGCGTCGGCTCGGCGATTGCCGCCTCGCTGGCGAAGGCCGGAGTGGCCGAGCTCGGCCTGTTCGACAGGCAGGCATCCGCAGCCGAGGAATTGGGACAGCGCTTGATCGCGCACTACCCTGCCCTTCGCGTCGCCACGGGTTCGAACGACCCCGAGGGCTTCGACATCGTCGTCAACGCGACGCCGCTCGGCATGAAGCCCGGCGATCCGCTGCCGGTCGACATCTCCCGCCTGCGCGCTTCCGCCTTCGTCGGCGAGGTCGTGATGGCGCAGGAGATCACGCCGTTCCTTGCTGCTGCCCGCGCACGCGGCTGCGCCGTGCAGGTCGGCACCGACATGCTGTTCGAGCAGATCCCCGCCTATCTGGAATTCTTCGGCCTGCCCACGACCACGGCCGAGGACCTGCGCGCCGTCGCGAAGCTGGCTTGAGAGGAGGCACACCGTGATTCCATCGATCGCCACCGTCTGCGTTTCCGGCACGCTCCAGGAAAAGCTCGAAGCCATCGCCGCGGCCGGCTTCAAGGCTGTCGAGATCTTCGAGAACGACCTGATCGCCTTTCCGGGCTCGCCTGCGGAGGTTCGGCGCATCTGCGGCGATCTCGGCCTGACCATCGTGACCTGCCAGCCCTTCCGCGATTTCGAGGGCATGCCGGAGGGCCGCCGCCAGCGCGTCTTCGATCGGGCGGAACGCAAGTTCGATCTCTTGCAGGAGCTCGGTACGGACCTGCTCTTCGTCTGCTCCAGCGTCTCGCCCGAAGCGCTTCCGGGCATCGACAGGCTCGCCGCCGATTTTGCCGAGCTCGGCGAGCGCGCCGGTCGGCGCGGATTGCGTGTCGGTTACGAGGCGCTGGCCTGGGGCCGGCATGTCTTCGACTACCGCGATGCCTGGGAGATCGTTCGCCGTGCCAACCGCCCGGAAGTCGGGATCGTGCTCGACTCCTTCCACATCCTGGCGCGTGGGCTCGACCTCTCGGCGATCGGCACGATCCCGCGCGACAAGATCGCGATGGTACAGATGGCCGATGCGCCTCTGCTGCAGATGGACCCGCTGTCCTGGAGCCGGCACTGGCGCTGCCTGCCCGGCCAGGGCGATCTCAACCTCTCCGGCTTCATGCGCGCGCTGGCCGCGACCGGCTATGTCGGCGTGCTCTCGCTGGAAATCTTCAACGACCGATTCCGCGCCGGCTCGGCGCGTTCGGTGGCGCTCGACGGCCATCGCTCGCTGATCTGGCTGCTCGACGAGACCGCGCGGCAGATCGGCAAACCAGTGCCCGGCGCGGTGCCGATGCCGCCGCCGGCCCCGGTCGAGGCGGTCGAGTTCATCGAGTTCACGGTGTCGGAAGCCGACCGGCCGGGCTTCGAGCGTTTGCTGCGCGCGCTCGGCTTCGCGCGTGCCGGTGCGCATCGCTCCAAGGATGTCGACCTCTGGCGCCAGGGCGATATCCGCATCGTGCTGAACAGCGAGGCCGACGGCTTCGCCCACAGCTACCAGATCACGCATGGTACCTCGGTCTGCGCGCTGGCACTGCGCGTGCAGGATGCGCAAGCTGCGATCGCGCGCGCCAAGGCGCTGCTCGACGTGCCCCATGCCGGCGCGATCGGACCGAGCGAGCTCGATATCCCGGCTGTGCGCGGGCTCGGCGGCAGCCTCGTCTATTTCCTCGACCAGGCCTCGGCGCTCGGCCGCTGGGCGGAGGTCGATTTCGAGGCGACCGGCGAGGCTTCGGACGATGCCGGGCTCACCGGCGTCGACCATGTCTCGCAGAGCATGCAATACGAGGAGATGCTGACCTGGCTCCTCTTCTATTCCTCGCTGTTCGAGACGCGGAAGACGCCGAGCCAGGCCGTGCTCGATCCAGGCGGCGTGGTGCAGAGCCAGGTCATCGAGAGCGGGCTCGACGGCAAGAACGGCCACGGCCTCAGGCTCATTCTCAACGGCTCGCAGAGCCACCGCACGCTCTCGGCCCGCTTCATCACCGATTTCTTCGGCTCGGGGGTGCAGCACATCGCCTTCGCGACCGACGACATTACCGCGACCGTCAGGCGGCTGGCTGCCAACGGCGTCGCCATGCTACCCATCCCAGAGAACTATTATGACGACCTCGAAGCCCGCTCCGACCTGACGGGCGAGGAGATCGACGCGATGAAGGCGCTGAACATTCTCTATGACAGCGATGCCGGCGGCCCGTTCCGCCAGGCCTATACGCAGACGCTGGATGGCGGGCTGTTCTTCGAGATCGTCCAGCGCGATGGCTATGCCGGCTACGGTGCCCCCAATGCCGGCATCCGGCTCACTGCGCAATCCAGGCTCGCGCGCCCGATCAGCGTGCCTGCGCCGAGCCATGGCTGAGGAGAGACAAGTCGCATGAGCAGCCTGATCCTTCCCTATTCGGGGCTCGATGCCGGGCAGCCGGCCTCGCTCTCCCCCGACTATCGCTCGACCGTGGCGCGCAGCCCGCGCCAGGCGCCCATAGCGATCCCGCAGACGCTGACTGAGGTGACCGGCCCGGCCGACTGGTCGCGCCTGATGGGGCCGGCGATGGCCGACCTCACCACCCAGCACAAGGCGGAGCCGCAGGGGCAGCGCATCGTCGTGACCGGCCGCGTGCTCGACGAGAATGGGCGCCCGGTGCCGAACACCGTCGTCGAGATCTGGCAGGCCAATGCCGCCGGCCGCTACATCCACGCCAAGGACGATTGGCCGGCGCCGCTCGATCCGAACTTTACCGGCGTCGGCCGCGTGATCACCGACGAGCAGGGCCGCTATCGCTATGTCACGATCCGGCCCGGCGCCTATCCCTGGGGCAACCATAAGAACGCCTGGCGCCCCGCCCATATCCATCTCTCGCTGCTCGGGCCGGCCTTCGCGACGCGGCTGGTCACGCAGATGTATTTCCCCGACGATCCGCTGATCGAGATCGACCCGATCGCGAATGCCGTGCCGATGCCCTATCGGCAGCGCATGGTCTCGCGCTTCGATATCGGCACCACCGAGCCGAACTGGGCGCTGGGCTATGTCTTCGACATCGTGCTCAAGGGCCGCGACCAGACGCCGTTCGAGGACGACCATGACGACGACCACTGATCTGGAAAGCCGCAACGCCGCGCCGCGGCAGGACAGCCAGGATCCGTCGATCTTCGGCCAGACGCCGTGGCAGACGGTCGGCCCCTATTTCCACTATGGCCTGCCCTGGAAGGGCGGCGCCGATCTCGTCGGCGTGTCCGAAATGGGCGCCCGCCCCGACCTGATGCCGCCGGAGCATTTCCTGCTCTCGGGCTCGAACGTCTCCGGCAAGCCCGAGGGCGAGGTCATCGCGCTCGCCGGCTGCGTCTACGATGCCGACGGCAAGCCGATCGAGGACGCGATGATCGAGATCTGGCAGGCAAATGCGAACGGCCGCTATGCCAGCCCGGACGACGATCGCGCCGACGTGGCGCTGGACCAACACTTCGTCGGCTTCGGCCGTGCCTCCACCGACAAGGATGGCGTCTACCGCTTCCGCACGATCCGCCCCGGCCGCGTGCCCGGCCCCGGCAACAGCCTGCAGGCGCCGCATATCGCGCTCTCGGTCTTCGGCCGCGGCCTTCTGACGCGTTTGCCGACCCGGCTCTATTTCGCCGATGGCGAGGGCAACGAGACCGACCCGATCCTCGCGCTCGTGCCGGAGGCGCGTCGCCACACCCTGATCGCCCAGCGCAAGCCGGACGGAAACTGGTGGCTCGACATCAACTTGGCGGGCGAGAACGAGACGGTGTTCTTCGACCTGTAGGGGAATGGCGCTCCCACGGCCGTCATGCTCGGGCTTGCCCCGAGCATCTCAGGACGAGAAGGCGCCCTCTCCTGCCAGAGATTCTCGGGTCTGCGCTTCGCTCCGCCCGAGAATGACGGACTTCAGAAGGCGGCCCCTCAGGCCGCCTTCTTCCGTTCGGCGATGCGCGCGAGGTCGGTCAGCAGCCGGCGCGTCGCCTTGAGTCGCTGCTCGACCGTCTCGAAATCGTCGATGAAGACCACGCGCATGTCGGGGCGCACCTTCGCCAGCGTGCCGATCTTCGCGACATACGAAACCAGCCCTTCCGGATTGGCGAATTCGTTGTTGCGGAAGGCGACGATGATGCCTTTCGGCCCGGCCTCGACCTTCTCGACATTGGCGCGCTTGCAGAGCGCCTTGATCGCGACGATCTCCAGGAGCTGATTGACCTCCTCCGGCAGCGGGCCGAAGCGGTCGACCAGTTCGGCGCCGAAGGATTGCAGCTCCGCATCGTCGTCCATGGTCGAGAGGCGCTTGTAGAGCGTCAGCCTCAGCGTCAGGTCGGCGACATAGTGCTCGGGGATCATGACGGGCGCGCCGACCTGGATCGCCGGCGACCATTGCGTCTCGGTCTCGAACTCGATGCCGGCCTTGAGCGCCGCCACCGCCTCCTCCAGCATCTGCTGGTAGAGCTCGTAGCCGACTTCCTTGATATGGCCGGACTGCTCGTCGCCGAGGAGATTGCCGGCGCCGCGGATGTCGAGATCGTGGCTGGCGAGCTGGAAGCCGGCGCCGAGCGTATCGAGCGATTGCAGCACCTTGAGCCGCTTGTCGGCCTGCTCGGTCAGCTTGCGGTTGGCCGGCACGGTGAACAGCGCATAGGCGCGCGTCTTCGAGCGGCCGACGCGACCGCGCAACTGGTAGAGCTGGGCAAGGCCAAACATGTCGGCGCGGTGGACGATCAGCGTATTGGCGGTCGGGATATCGAGGCCCGACTCGACGATCGTGGTCGAGAGCAGGATGTCGTACTGCCCCTCGTAGAAGGCCGTCATCACGTCTTCCAGCGTCCCGGCCGCCATCTGGCCATGGGCGATGCCGACCTTGCACTCCGGCACCTGCTTGTCGAGGAAGTCCTTGACGTCGGCGATGTCCTCGATGCGCGGCACGACATAGAAGCTGCGCCCGCCCCGATAGCGCTCGCGCAGCAGCGCCTCGCGCACGATCAGCGGGTCGAAGGGCGTGACGAAGGTGCGCACCGCAAGACGGTCGACCGGCGGCGTCGCGATGATCGAGAGCTCGCGCACGCCCGTCATGGCGAGCTGGAGCGTGCGCGGGATCGGCGTCGCGGTCAGCGTCAGCATGTGAACCTCGGCGCGCATCTCCTTCAGCTTCTCCTTATGGGCGACGCCGAAATGCTGCTCCTCGTCGACGATGACGAGGCCGAGATCCTTGAAGTCGACGCCTTTGCCGAGCAGCGCATGCGTGCCGACGACGATGTCCATCGTGCCGTCCTTGGCACCCTGCTTCACCGCCTTGAGATCGGCGGAGCCGACGAAGCGGGAGGCCTGCCCGACATTGACCGGCAAGCCGGCAAAGCGATCGGCGAAGTTGCGATAGTGCTGGCGGGCGAGCAGCGTTGTCGGCACCACGACCGCGACCTGCTTGCCGTTCAATGCCGTGGCGAAGGCGGCGCGCAGCGCGACCTCGGTCTTGCCGAAGCCGACATCGCCGCAGACCAGGCGGTCCATCGGCCGGCCGGCCGCGAGATCATCGAGCACCGCGTCGATCGTATTCTGCTGGTCTTCCGTCTCCTCATAGGGGAAGCGGGCGATGAACTCGTCATAGACGCCGCCCGGCGGCACGAGGCGCGGTGCCTCCTTGAGCGCGCGCGCCGCCGCGATCTGGATGAGCTTGCCGGCCATCTCGCGGATGCGCTGCTTGAGCTTGGCCTTGCGCGCCTGCCAGCCGCCACCACCCAGACGGTCGAGCTGGACCTCCGTGTCCTCCGAGCCGTAGCGGGACAGCAGTTCGATGTTTTCGACCGGCAGGAATAGCTTGGAATCCCCGGCATAATGGATTTCGAGGCAGTCATGCGGTGCGCCGGCGGCCGTGATCGATTGCAGACCGATGAAGCGGCCGATGCCGTGATCGACGTGGACGACGAGATCGCCCGGCGCGAGCGAGGAGAGTTCCGCTATGAAGTCCTGCGGGCGCCTGGTCTTGCGGCGCGGGCGGACGAGGCGATCGCCCAGGATGTCCTGCTCGCCGATGACGGCGAGCCGCCCGGCCTCGAAGCCGGTCTCGAAACCCCAGACCGCGAGCGCGACCGTGCCGGGCTTGAGGTCGAAGGCCGCGCGCAGCGAGCCGGTCATCTGGACGCTCTTCAGGCCGTGGTCTTCGAGCACATGCGCGAGCCGCTCGCGCGAGCCTTCCGACCAGGCGGCGAGGATGACGCGCCTGCCGTCAGCCTCCAGGGCCTTCACATGGGCGACGGCCGCCTCGAAGACGCTGCGGGACTCGCCCGCGCGCTCGGCCGCGAAGCTGCGGCCCTGCTTGCCGCCGAGATCGAGGACGAGCTTGCCTTCGCTGTCGGGCAACTGGAACGGCGTGAGCGTCGCGACGCCCGCGGCATCGACCACGCCGCGCCAGTCGGAGGGCGAGAGATAGAGCGCGTCCGGCAGCAGCGGCTTGTAGGGAATGCCGCCGCCCCCGCCCTGCTCCAGCGCCGCCTTGCGCGCGTCGTAATAGTCCTTGATCAGGCTGATGCGCTCTCCGACCGCATCCTCGGCCTGATGGTCGAGCACCAGGGGCACGTCCGGCAGATAGGTGAAGAGCGTGTCGAGCTTTTCCGCCAGCAGCGGCAGCCAGTGCTCCAGCCCGGCCGGGCGGCGGCCTTCGCTGACGGCCTCATAGAGGGTGTCGTCGCGGCCGGGCGTGCCGAATGTGGAGATATAGGACTGCCGGAAGCGGCGGATGCTCTCGCTCGTCATCTGCGCCTCGGACATCGGCACGAGGTCGAGCCCACGCAACTGCCCGGTGGTGCGCTGCGTCTCCGGATCGAAGGTGCGGATCGATTCGAGGCTGTCGCCGAAGAAATCGAGCCGGATCGGCGCCGGCATGCCCGGCGGGAACAGGTCGACGATGCCACCGCGCACGGCGAATTCGCCGGTCTCGCGCACGGTCGAGGTGCGCAGATAGCCGTTGATGTCGAGCCAGCGCGCCAGCTCCTCGATATCGACCATATTGCCCGGCGCGGCCGAGAAACTCTCGGAGGCGACCTTGCCGAAGGCCGGCACGCGCTGGAGCGCGGCGTTCACGGTGGTCAGCAGCAGGCGCGGCCGCTCGCCCGACTTGGTCTTGGCGAGGCGCGACAGCGTCGTCATCCGGTGCGCGACGATGGCGGGCGCGGGCGAGACGCGGTCATAGGGCTGGCAGTCCCAGGCCGGGAAGCTCATCACCTCAAGGTCGGGGGCGACGAATTGCAGCGCGTTCTCAAGCACCTGCAGGCGCTGACCGTCACGCGCGATGAAGACTAGCAGCGCCGGCCCCTCGGCCTTTTTGGCGCGAGCGCGGGTCAGGTCGGCGAGGACCACGGCGTCGAAACCATCAGGCACGCCGGCAAGCTTCGGCTTGTCGCCACGGTTCAGCGCGTCCAGCAGGCGGTCGAGCTGCGGCTTGGCGATCTGGGACGGGGGAGGAATGCTCATCGGGACGCTTTAGTTCTGACTATCGCTTGTCATTCCGGGGCGCGCCGCAGGCGCGAACCCGGAACCCACGACTGGGTGCTACTGCGGTGTTCGGTTGCAAGCGGCTCACCCGATCGTGGGTTCCGGGTTCTTCGCTGCGCGAAGCCCCGGAATGACACGGTGGGAGCCGGCCGAGCCCTCACACATGAATCGGCTTGTCGTGATGGTGGAAAGCCCGGAGCTTGCGGAACAGGTCCGTGTCGTAATTCGCCGGCACGGGCGCCTCGCCGGTCACCCAGCTCAGCAGGTCCCGGTCCAGCACCTCAATCAGGCGTTCGAACTCGTCCAGCTCGGCATCGCTGAACCCGGCGATCGCGTCGTCGGCGAAGCGGCCCATGATCAGGTCCATCTCGCGCATGCCGCGATGCCAGGCGCGGAACAGGATTTTGCGGCGGCGCGGGTCGAGATCGGCGCTAGAGCGGGTCGAACCGGACATGGGAACCTCGGGCAAAAACCTTGGGGGATTGCGCAATGATCATTGGGCCGGCCCCGTCGCGGAGCCTGCCTGAGCAGGCTATATAGCGAGGCAACCCGGCGAAGTCAGCGGCGAAGCGGCTGTGATCTTCGCGCTCCTGACACTTGCCGAGACGTCTTGCGCCCTTCGATCCTCGATCCGCTCTTCGCCCCCGTCACGACGCTCGCCGGCGTCGGGCCCAAGCTCGGCAAGGTGCTGGACAAATTTCTGGGCGACGAGACGCGGCCCGCGCGCGTCGTCGACCTGCTGTTCCAACTGCCCACCGGCGCCGTCGACCGGCGGCCGAGCCCCTCGATCGCGGATACCCCGGTCGGCGATGTCGCGACCTTCACCGCCCGGGTCAGCGAGCACCGCCCGGCGCCGGCCGGCAAGAAGGCGCCCTATCGCATCATCGTCGAGGACGAGACCGGCGACGTCACGCTCGTCTTCTTCCATGCCGATTCCCGGCATCTGGCGCAGACCCTGCCGATCGGCGCCTATCGCCTGATCTCCGGCAAGCTCGAACTCTGGGAGGGCATGCGCCAGATGGTGCATCCCGAACGCATCCTCGATCCCAAACTCGCCGCGACGCTGCCGGCCTTCGAGCCGGTCTATCCGCTGACCGAGGGCATCGGCCAGCGCATGATGATGCGGACGGTGCAGGCGGCGGCCGAGCGCTGCCCGGAGATGCCGGAATGGCAGGACCCGGCCTTCCTCGCCAAGGCGGACTTCCCCTCCTTCCATGCCGCGATCGAGGCCTTGCATCATCCGGTCGATCGCAAGGCGGCTGAAGGCGACACGGTCGCGCGGCGACGCATCGGCTATGATGAGTTGCTGGCAAGTCAGATCGCCCTCGCGCTTGTTCGCCGCCAGCAGAAGAAGATCGCCGGACGCGCCACCACCGGCGACGGGGGCGTGCGCTTCCGCATCCAGTCCGCCCTGCCCTTCGAACTGACCGAGGGCCAGCGCAAGGCGATCGCCGACATTCATGCCGACATGGCCAAGCCTGAGAAGATGTTGCGGCTGCTGCAAGGCGATGTCGGCTCCGGCAAGACCGTGGTCGCTCTGATGGCGATGGCCGCCGCCGCCGAGGCCGGCCGGCAATCGGTCCTGATGGCGCCGACCGAAATCCTCGCCCGCCAGCATGCCGAGCGATTGGCGCCACTGGCGGAGAAGGCCGGGCTCAAGCTCGCCTTGTTGACCGGCCGCGAGAAAGGAGCCGGCCGCAAGCAGGTGCTTGCCGGGCTGGCCGATGGCTCCATCGACATCGCGGTCGGCACCCATGCGCTGTTCCAGGAGGGCGTTGCCTTCCGCGATCTCGCGCTCGCGGTCGTCGACGAGCAGCACCGCTTCGGCGTGCACCAGCGCCTGCTGCTCGGCTCCAAGGGCGAGGCGGTCGACGTGCTGGTCATGACCGCGACGCCGATCCCAAGGACGCTATCGCTGACCTGGTTCGGCGACATGGATATCTCGATCCTCTCCGAGAAGCCGGCGGGGCGGAAACCGATCGTCACGCGCGCCGTCTCCTCCGAGCGCTATGACGAGGTCGTCGGCGCCATCGGGCGGGCGATCGAAACGGGCGCGCAGGCCTATTGGGTCTGCCCGCTCGTGCAGGAATCCGACACGCTCGACGTCGCCGCCGCGCAGGAGCGCTACGAGGCGCTACGCGACATCTTCGGCGACAAGGTCGGCCTGCTGCACGGCCAGATGCCCGGCCGCGACAAGGACGCCGCGATGGCTGCCTTCGTTGCCGGCGAGACGCGCATCCTCGTCTCGACCACGGTGATCGAGGTCGGTGTCGACGTGCCCAATGCCAGCGTCATGGTGATCGAGCATGCCGAACGTTTCGGCCTCGCCCAGCTCCACCAGTTGCGCGGCCGCATCGGGCGCGGGTCGGCCGCTTCGACCTGCCTGCTGCTCTACAAGGGGCCGCTTGGCCCCGTCGCTGAGGCGCGCCTCACCATCATGCGCGAGACCGAGGACGGCTTCCGCATCGCCGAGGAGGATCTGCGCCTGCGTGGCGAAGGCGAGGTGCTCGGCACCAAGCAATCGGGCTCGCCGGACTGGCGCATCGCCCGGCCGGAGATCGACGGCGACCTGCTGGCGGCGGCGCGCGATGACGCGCGGCTCCTGATCGAGCGCGATCCGCACCTGGAAACGCCGCGCGGCCAGGCGATCCGGGTGCTGCTCTATCTGTTCGAGCGGGACGTCGCGATCCGGCTGCTCAGGGCGGGATAGCCCGGCTCCTGCCACGGCTTCGTTGCCCGGCGCCTAGCAATGGCGCTTTGACGCTGCCAGGAGCAATCCTGATCAAGCGAGCCATCGCTTGCTCGTCCAGTGTCGCGCCACTTCGTGGAGAGAACATGGACCCGGTCAAGGCAGCCATCTGGTGCATCGAAAGCCGCTTTACCGCCGAACTCACGCTCGACGAGATCGCCGAGGTCAGCGGCGTCTCGCGCTTCCATCTCAGCCGGGCCTTCGGCGTGGCGACCGGCCGCTCGGTGATGCGCTATGTGCGGGAGCGCCGGCTGTCGGAGGCGGCACGCCAGCTCGCCGATGGTGCGCCCGACATCCTCACGGTCGCGCTCGACTGGGGCTATGGCTCCCACGAAGCCTTCACCCGCGCCTTTCGCGAGCAGTTCGGCCTCACGCCGGAAGAGCTGCGCGCCCGGCGCGACCTCTCGTCGCTCGCTCTCGTGGAGTCGCTGAACATGCATGACATCACCTCCGCCCCCATCGCCGAGCCGCGCATCGTCACCGGCAAGCCCCTGCTGATCGCCGGCTTCAGCGGCCATTTCTCGATGGACAAGACGCAAGGCATCCCGCTGCTCTGGCAGAAGATCGCCCCGCATTTCGGCCATATCCCGGGCCAGCGCGGCTATGTCGCCTATGGCGCGAGCTATAATTGCGACGATGGCGGCGCCTTCGACTATATCGCCGGGGCCGAAGTCTCATCCTTCGGAGATCTCACCGATGAGTTCGCGCGATTGAGCGTGCCGGAGCAGCTCTGCGCGGTGTTCGAACATACAGGCCATATCACCGGCATCGCCCAGACCTACAAGGCGATCTGGCAGGACTGGTTCCCGAAATCCGGGCGCGAGCCGGCGATGGGCGTCACGCTGGAACGGATGGACGAGCGTTTCGATGGTGCGACCGGCAACGGCGTCGTCGAGATCTGGGTGCCGCTCAAGCGCTGACCGGCGGTTTCCCGTCGAGCTTCGGCTTGCCGTTCTGTTCGCCGGGCTGGATCAGCCCGGCCGACATGATCAGCTTGGCGCCGTCCTCGACCGAAATCGAGAGTTCGACGACCTCGCGCCGCGGCAGGTAGAAGAAAAACCCCGTGGTCGGGTTCGGCGTGCAGGGCAGGAAGACGCCGATCTGTTCCTCACCCTCCGGCAGGCGGCCGGCAATATCGGGCGCCGCCTCCTGCGCGATGAAGACGATCGACCACATCCCCGGCTGCGGGAACTGCACCATGCCGACCTTGCGGAACGAGGTGCCGGATTGCGAGAAGATCGTCTCGAAGACCTGCTTCACGCCCTTGTAGAGGCTGCGCACCACCGGCATGCGGTCGAGGATCGCCTCGCCGGCATTGAGGAGCGAGCGCCCGACGAGATTGGCGGTGAGGAAGCCGAGCAGCGTCAGCCCGACCAGCGCGATGACGAGCCCGAAACCCGGAATCGGATAGGGCAGATAGGAATCGGGCAGGTAGGAATTCGGGATGAGCGGCTTCACCAGCCCGTCGATGAAATTGATGAACCACCAGGTCACCGAGGCCGTGATCGCGAGCGGCGCAGCAATCACCAGCCCGGTCAGGAAATAGCGGCGCAGGCGCGCGCCCCAGGTCGGGCGCAGGATTTCCGTCGGCAGGATCAGGCGCGGATCGGGCGGGCCGGCTGTCATCGTTTCTCCCAAAACACCGGCGCGACGTCCCGCCTGCTTGCAGCAGCCGGCGCTGGCCGCGATATGACACGATAAGCGAGGCGGCGCCATTCGCCAGCCCCCGGGGGCAAACGCAAGCAAGGATGAGGCCGTGACCGAGCCCGATCAGCCGCGACGCCGATGGTCGCGGCCGCTGCTCTTCGCGTTGGGCTGGGTGTGCACGGCGCTCGGGGTCATCGGGCTGATCCTGCCGCTGATGCCCGGCACGATCTTCCTGATCGCCGCGGCCTGGTGCTTCTCGCAATCCTCGCCGCGATTCGAGGGTTGGCTGCTGGGACATCCAAGGCTCGGACCGCATGTCCTGCGCTGGCGCCAGACCGGTGCAATCGCCCGGCGCGCGAAATACCTTGCCTGCGGCTCGATGGCGCTGAGCTTTATCCTGCTGACGCAAACGAGCGCGCCGCCGATCGCTCTCGCGACGGCGGCGCTGTGTCTGGTCGGCGCGGGCCTTTACGTCTCGACCCGGCCGGAGGCCTGAGCCGCCGTCACTCCACGGTGACGGATTTCGCCAGGTTGCGCGGCTGGTCGACGTCCTTGCCCATGAAAACCGCCGTCTGATAGGCGATCATCTGGATCGGCAAGGCGTAGACGATCGGCGCGAAGGTCGGGTCCATGTCCGGCAGGATGATCGTCGCCTCCGGCTCGATGCCGCATTCGGCGGCGCCCTTGGCATCGGTGACGAGGATGATCCGGCCGCCGCGCGCCGCGACCTCCTGCATGTTGGAAGCGGTCTTCTCGAACAGCGCGTCATGGGGCGCGACGACGATGACCGGCATGTCCTCGTCGATCAGCGCGATCGGCCCGTGCTTCAATTCGCCAGCCGGATAACCTTCGGCGTGGATATAGCTGATTTCCTTGAGCTTCAGGGCGCCTTCCAGCGCGAGCGGGAAGCTCGTGCCGCGGCCGAGATAGAGCACGTCCTTGGCTTTCGAGAGCTCGCGCGCAAGCTTTTCGATCTCGGGCTCCAGCTGCAGCGCCCGGGCCATCAGCCCCGGCAGCGAGATCAGATTCTGCACATGAGCGGCCTCGTCCTGCGCCGAGAGCGTGCCGCGGGCACGAGCCGCAGCGAGCGCCAGCGAAGCGAAAACCGCGAGCTGGCAGACGAAGGCCTTGGTCGAGGCGACGCCGATCTCGGGGCCTGCGAGCGTCTGTGCGACGGCATCGCTCTCGCGCGCGATCGTCGAGGTCGGCACGTTGACGACGGAGAGGATGACCTGCCCGTTCTGGCGGGCATAGCGCAGCCCGGCCAGCGTGTCGGCGGTTTCGCCGGACTGGGAGATGAAGAGGGCCAGGCCCTGGTCCGGCAGCGGCGCCTCGCGGTAGCGGAACTCGGAGGCGACATCGATCTCGACCGGCAGGCGCGCCAGCTTCTCGAACCAGTATTTCGCGATGAGGCCGGCATAATAGGAGGTGCCGCAGGCGCTGATCGTCAGGCGCGACAGGCCCTTCCAGTCGATCTGGTCGCCGAAGGGCAACCGCACCTTGCCGTTGGCCATGTCGAGATATTGCGTCAGCGTGTGGCCGACGACCTCGGGCTGCTCGTAGATCTCCTTGGCCATGAAGTGGCGGTGATTGCCCTTCTCGACCAGGAAGGCGCCGGCGGCGACGCGCTGCGCGCGGCGTTCCACCTGCTTGTTGGTCTTGTCGTAGAAGGTCGCGCCGCGACGATGCAGCACGACCCAGTCGCCCTCTTCCAGATAGGCGATGAGATTGGTGAAGGGCGCGAGCGCCAGCGCGTCCGAGCCGAGATACATCTCGCCCTCGCCGACGCCGACCGCCAGAGGCGAGCCCTTGCGGGCGCCGATCAGCAGGTCTTCCTCGCCCTGGAACAGGAAGGCGAGCGCGAAGGCGCCGTGCAGGCGCGGCAGGCTGGCGGCGACCGCATCCTTCGGGGACTTGCCGCGGTCGAGTTCACGGGTGACGAGATGGGCGACGATCTCGGTATCGGTCTCGGTCTCGAAGACGTAGCCGTCGGCCTGAAGCTCGGCGCGCAGGTCGCGGAAATTCTCGATGATGCCGTTATGGACGACCGCAAGTTTCGCGGTCGCATGCGGATGGGCATTGGTCTCGTTGGGCTTGCCATGGGTCGCCCAGCGGGTATGGCCGATGCCGACCAGGCCTTCGAGCGGCTCGTTCGACAGGCGGATCTCGAGGTTCTTGAGCTTGCCCTCGGCGCGGCGCCGGGTGAGCTGGCCGGCTTCCAGCGTCGCGACGCCGGCGGAATCGTAGCCGCGATATTCAAGCCGCCGCAGCGCCTCGACGACCTGCGTCGCGACTGCTTCCTTGCCCAGAATCCCGACGATGCCGCACATGGGCATACCCCTCAAGCCGTTGCTGTCGGCAAAGCGCATAGCCGTGATCGGCGCGCGTGCCCAATCAATCTACATGACGAACTGTGAACGGCGGATGGCTCTGTCCGCCGCGATTCCCGGCTATTCGGCCGCCTTCTTGGCCGCCTTCTTTGCGGCGGCGGCCGCGCGGAAGGTCGGCGCCCAGCCCTCCTTCTCGACCTGCCGGCCGCGCCCGATGGCAAGTGCGTCCGGCGCGACATCGCTGGTGATGACCGAGCCGGAGCCGACATAGGCGCCTGCGCCGATCGTCACCGGTGCGACCAGCGACGAGTTCGAGCCGACGAAGGCATTGGCGCCGATCGTGGTCTTCGCCTTGTTGAAGCCGTCATAGTTGCAGGTGACCGTGCCGGCGCCGATATTCGCGGCCGCGCCGACCGAGGCATCGCCGATATAGGTCAGGTGGCTGACCTTGGCGCCGGGGCCGATATCGGCCGCCTTCACCTCGACGAAATTGCCGACCTTGGCCTTCTCGGCGAGCCTCGCGCCCGGCCGCAGACGGCCATAGGGGCCAACGCTGGCATCAGTGCCGACGGTTGCGCCTTCGAGATGCGAGAAGGCGTGGATCACCGCGCCGTCATCGACGCGCACGCCCGGCCCGAAGACCACATTCGGCTCGATCACGACATCGCGGCCGATCTGCGTATCGTAGCTGAAGAAGACCGTATCGGGCGCGATCAGCGTGGCGCCGCCGAGCATGACGGCAAGCCGCTTGCGCCGCTGGAAATCAGCTTCCACGGCTGCGAGCTGGGCGCGGTCGTTGACGCCCTGGACCTCGCGTTCGGGCGCCCGCAACGCAATGGCGTCGAGCCCGCGCTTGCGCGCCACCTCGACCGCGTCGGTGAGGTAGAACTCCCCTTGGGCGTTGTCGCTGCCGATCGCCTCCAGGATCGAGAGCGCATGCTTGCCGGAGAGCGCCATCAGCCCGGCGTTGCAAAGCGTGATCGCGCGCTGTTCCGGGGTCGTATCCTTGTGCTCGACGATCGCCTCGAGATGCCCGTCCTTTTCGACGAAGCGGCCATAGCCCGTCGGGTCCTTGGCCTCAAAGCCGAGCGCGACGACGGCGGCGCCCTCGCGCAAGCCGCGACGAAGGGCCGCGAAGGTCTCGGGACGCACCAGCGGCGTATCGCCAAAGGCGATGATGACGTCGTCATGGCCGGCCGCGATGGCGGCCCTCGCTGCGAGTGCGGCGTGGGCCGTGCCCCGGCGTTCGTGCTGGATCGCGATCTGCGCATGCGGAAGCTGCTGGCGCGCCGCTTCGCCGACCTCCGGGCGTTCCGAGGAGATCACGACGGCGACGGCATCCGCGCCGGCCTCCGAGACGGCCGCGAGCGCATGCCCGAGCAGCGACCGCCCGGCCACGGCGTGGAGCACCTTCGGCCCGCGCGATTTCATGCGGGTGCCCTCTCCGGCGGCCAGGACGATCGCGAGGCAGGATCGGGCCGGCTGCATTTCCGTCATGTTTCTCGTTTCCCCTGCAGGGCATGGTCGAACCACAGCCCGCACATCACAATCGCATTCACGCATGCTGGCGTTGCAGGCGCCGTGGATAGCCGATCTGCTTGCCTTTTGCCAAAGTTCTATCGCGGCGACAGGCGCCTTTCGCGGATGGCCATGCCGCCGGGTTGACCCCGGTTTGATTTCGAGAGATCGCACCGTCCGAAAGGCGTGCATCTTCCCGGTCGGAAAGGCTTTTCAGGCGAACTGGAAATGCTCTAGAAGCGCGAGGGGCGAGGGCGTCGCCCGCGTAGTTTGGATCCCATGTCGAAACCGTTGAATCGTAGGCAGTTTCTGGAAGGCGCTGCGGGTGGCGCGGCGCTGCTCTCGCTGGCCGGACCGGCCGCGGCGCAGGCCCAGACGGGCGCGGCGGCCTTCAATATCCCCGCCCTCGTGGACGGGCAGCGTTTCGACCCGGCGCTGGTGGTCGAGGCCGCCAGGGCCCTGGCCCAGCGCCCGCTGCTTCCGCTCGCCACCAACGACCTGCCCGAGGGTTACACCACCCTGCCCGCCGACCAGTATGCGGGGATCCGGATGCAGCCGGGCGGCACGGTCTGGGCCGGCGAGAATCGGGGTTTCACGGTCGAGCCACTGCATCGCGGCTTCGTCTTCTCCAATCCGGTCAGCCTGTTCACGATCGAAGACGGCATGATCCGCCGCATCGGCTTCGACCGCAGCAAGTTCGACTATGGCCGCGTCGCGCCGCCGCCGGCCAATGCAGACCTGCAATTCTCCGGCATGCGCATCGCGGCCGGGCTGGAGCGCCCCTTCGAGGTCGCTGTCTTCCAGGGCGGCACCTTCTTCCGAGCGCTGGCGCGCGGCCAGAATTTCGGTGCGATGGCGCGTGCGCTGATTCTGCGCCCCGGCGAGACGCGCGGCGAGGAATTGCCCTTCTTCCGCGCCTTCTGGATCGAGCGGCCGAGCCCGGCCGTCGGTTCGCTGGTGATTCACGGCCTGCTCGATTCGGAGAGCGTCGTCGGCGCCGTACGGATGACGCTGCGGCCGGGTGACGTCACCTTCATCGATGTCGAGATGACGCTGTTCGCGCGGCAGGCACTGGACCATGTCGGCTTCGGCTGCACCAGCGGAACCTTCCTCTCCGGCCCGCAGAGCCGGCGCGTCTTCGACGACATCCGCCCCTCGATCGGCGAGGTCTCCGGCGTCCAGATGCAGTCGGGCGGCGGCGAGTGGATCTACCGGCCCGTCAACAATCCCGCGACCCTGCAGGTCTCCTCCTTCGTCGACGAGAATCCGAAGGGCTTCGGCCTGGTCCAGCGCGAGCGCGATCCGGCGGCCTTCCAGGACGACGACCAGCGCTTCGAACTCCGGCCGAGCGTCTGGATGGAACCGCTCGGCGACTGGGGCGCCGGTTCGGTGCAGCTCATCGAGATTCCCAGCGATTCCGAGCCGAACAAGAACATCATCATGTACTGGCGGCCGAAGCAGCCGCTCGCGGCCGGCAGCGAGACCTCGCTGAGCTACCGCCAGGCCTGGTGCTGGCAGCCGCCGGAGCGCCCGCCGCTGGCGCTGGCCACCCGCTCGCGGCAGGGCAAGGGCTCGCAGGGGCGCCGGCGGCGCTTCATCGTCGACTTCACGGGCGACAGGCTCGCCGACGCCGCGCTGATCGCCTCGACGCGCGCGACGATCACCGCCCAGCCCGGAGCCGTGCATAACGTTCGCCTCTGGCCCTATCCGGAGCGCAAGCTGATGCGTGTCGGTTTCGAGGTCGATCCCGGCAACGAGAATCTGTCCGAGCTCCGGCTCGTCCTGCAATCGGGCGGTCAGCCCGTTTCTGAGACCTGGTTGAATCGATGGACCTGGTAACGGCGACCCGCCGCGACGCCACGGAAGCGGAACAGCGCAGCTACAGCGCGGCCCGCGAGCCGGCGACGCCGCCCGAAGAGCCGCTGGTCATGCCGGTGCAGTCGTTCCGGAGCTGGAAGGCTTCGGATCGCCGCGCGCCGGCCGATCCGCGCAACTGGACGACGCCCTGGCTGAAACGCCTCTTCGTCTTCGGCGGCGGGCTGGCGCTCACCGCCTTCGGCGCCTGGGAAATGTACAATGTCGTGTCGGTCAGCCGCACGACCTCGCTGCAGTACGCCTTGCTCGTGCTGTTCACGATCAACTTCTCGTGGATCGCGCTCGCCTTCACCAGCGCGCTGCTCGGCTTCTTCGGCGTGCTCTTCGGCGCCGGCCGCGCGGACCGGGCGGAGAGCCTGAAGCATCGCACCGTCGTGGTGATGCCGATCTATAACGAGTCGTCCGCGCGCATCTTCGCGGCCGTGGCGGCGATCCGTGAATCGGTCGAGGCGACGGGCTTAGGCGACCATTTCGACTATTTCATCGTCTCCGACACCACCAATCCGGATGTCTGGGTGGCGGAGGAGCGCGCCTTCCTGGCGCTGCGCGAGCGTCTCGGGCCGAACAGCCGCGTCTATTACCGTCACCGGCCGAAGAACCATCATCGCAAGGCCGGCAACATCGCCGATTTCGTCACGCGCTGGGGCGGGCTCTACGAGCACATGGTCGTGCTCGATGCCGACAGCCTGATGACCGGCACCTGCATCGTGCGCCTCGCCGCGGCGATGGAGAACGATCCCGATGCCGGCATCATCCAGTCGCTGCCGCTGATCATCAATCGCAACACCTTCTTCGCGCGGCTGCAGCAATTCGCGGCGCGGGTCTACGGTCCGGTCATCGCCACAGGCCTCGCCATGTGGTCCGGCCGCGACGGCAATTACTGGGGCCATAACGCGATCATCCGCACCAAGGCCTTCGCAGACCATTGCGGCCTGCCGGACCTGAAGGGCAAGCCGCCCTTCGGCGGGCATGTGCTCAGCCATGATTTCGTCGAGGCGGCGCTGATCCGCCGCGCCGGCTGGTCGGTCTACATGCTGCCGGACCTGACGGGCTCCTACGAGGAAAGCCCGCCCTCGCTGATCGACATCTCGGTGCGCGACCGGCGCTGGTGCCAGGGCAATCTCCAGCATTCGCGGATCATGGGCGGCAAGGGCTTCGTCATGCCGACGCGCCAGCATTTCGCCACCGGCATCATGGGCTATCTCGCCTCGCCGCTCTGGCTGATGCAGCTCGTGGTCGGCATCCTGATCGTGCTGCAGGTCAATTACGCGCGGCCCGAGTACTTCACCCAGGAATTCACGCTCTTCCCGGTCTGGCCGCGCTTCGACCCCGAACGCGCCTTGCGCCTGTTCGCGATCACGATGGGGATCCTGCTGGCGCCGAAGCTGTTCGGCCTGCTGCTGACGCTGTTCAACACCAAGCTACGGCAGGCCGGCGGCGGCGCGATCCGCCTGATCGTCTCGGCGCTGATCGAGGTGCTGTTCTCGGCCTTCTTCGCGCCGATCATGATGCTGATCCAGTCCGGTTCGGTCTTCCAGATCCTGCTCGGCCGCGACACCGGCTGGAACCCGCAGCGGCGCGACGACGGCTCGATCCCGTTGAAGGACATCATCCGCCGGCACCGCACCCATACCGTGCTCGGCCTCATCACCGGCCTATCGGCCTTCATGATCGCGACCTCGCTCTTCGCCTGGATGTCGCCGACGATCGTCGGCCTCGTGCTGGCGATCCCGCTGTCATGGGCCTCGGGGCAGCTCGCCATCGGCCTCTGGCTCAAGCGCCACAAGCTCCTGATGACGCCGGAGGAAGGCGCACCGCCCGCGATCGCGACCCGCGCCAACGAGTTGCAGGCCGAGTTCGAGAAGGCCGGCTACGACGATGCCGACGGCATCAAGGCGCTGCATGGCGACGCGGACCTTCGCCACGCCCATGAACTGATGCTGCCCTACGGCCAGTCGCGCCGGCGCGGCGAGATCGAGCCGGACCGCGCCGTGGCGCAGGCCAAGCTCGTCGATGCCGAAACGGTCGACGATGCCGCGATCTGGCTGAAGCCGAAGGAGCGCATGGTCGTGCTGCACGACCGGGCGCTGATCGGCTTGCTCGCCTCGCTGCCGCCGGTCGAGGCCAAGGGCTGAGGCAGGTCGGTTCGGCACGACCTTTGTCATTCCGGGGCTTCGCGAAGCGAAGAACCCGGAACCCACGACGGGGTGGGCCGCTCGCAACCGAACACCTGATGTCTCAGCCGGTCGTGGGTTCCGGGTTCGCGCCTCCGGCGCGCCCCGGAATGACAAAGGTCGTGCCCAAAGGCACGGTCCGGTGAGTGTCTGCGCTGGCTGCGCCGCTCCAGCCCCTCAGCCCTGCTCGAACGCCACCATGCAGCCGAAAGCGTGTTCCGCCGGCACGAAGAGCCGCTCGTCGCCGCGCTGGAACGACACTTCGTTCTCGGTCAGACGCTCAGCCACGGCCTCCAGATCCGGCACCGAGACACAGAAACCGAGGAAGCGGGCCGGCGTCGTATCCGGTTCGACCAGATAGGCACCTCGCGCGGCCTCGGGATCGAGCACGTCGATGCGCCCGCGCGGCAGGGCGAGCACATAGTCCTCGTTGCCCTCCAGCACCTCGGCGCCGCCGCTGAAAGCCGAGAGGAAGGCACGGTGGAAGGCCGGCTCCTCCGCCAGCATCACGACAGCGGAAAGCGCAGTGGCGCCATTCGGATGCTGCTGGAATTCCGGGTTCCAGAAATTCTGAGGTTCCAGTTGCTGGCAGACGAAGAAGCCGCATTCCGGCGCGCGCGAGTCGGCGGCGAAGGCCAGTTCGAAGGCGACGCGGACATCGCTGCCGTCAGGGCGCCTCGCGCGGCGCTCGAAGAAGAAGGGCTCGAAATCGCCGATGCCCTGTGCCTTGAAAGCGACAGCGTCGGCCTTGGCGTCGGTGCTCTCCAGCACCAGCATGGAGAGCCCCTCGCCCTGCCCGGCCAGGGCTTCGCGCACGAAGGCGCCGAAGGAGAAGCGGCGCTCGCCATGGGGTGGGATCGCGGCATCGTCAGCGATCGTCACCAGTTCCAGGAAGGAGCCGGGAAACTGCACGATCCGGTTCTCGGTGCCCCAGGGATGGCGGTTGCGGGCGCCGACGCGGAAGCCAAGCTTCTCGTAGAAATGCCAGGCGGCATCGAGATCGCGGACACCGATGACGAGATGGTCGAGACCGCGGGGCGTTGAGGCGTTTGCAGGCATGGCAGGCTCCGTCGACAGGCGTATCGGAGCCCAAGGCTAGCACAGATCAAGGCGCGGTCATGTCGCGCCGCGATCAGGGCTCGATATAGTGCGGCAGGAAGCGCGAGGTGTTCTTGGTGATCGGCGAGGCATCCTCGCGGACGCAAAGGCCGCAGGCCTGCGAGGCGACGAGCCAGGAGCCGAGCACGGCATATCTGCCCTCTGCCGAGAACAGGTTGGTCGCGGCATCCTGCAGGACATGGCCCTCGGCGCCATAGGGGCCGTCGTCGCTGTCGAGCACGCGGCCGCGCTCCAGCAGCGTGACATTGGCTCCCTCGCGCGAATAGAGCGGCTTGCGGACATGCCGGGCCGAGAGCGTCGCGCAGCGCGGATCGCCCTCGAAGAAGGCCGGCAGCAGATTGGGATGGCCGGGCTCCATCTCCCAGAGGCAGGCGAGCAGGCCCTTGTTGGAGAGAACAGCCTTCCAGGGCGGCTCGACGAACTGGCAGCCGGAACGGCTAAGCGCCTTGCCGTAGTTCTCCCGGAACATCCATTCCCAAGGGTAGAGCTTGAACAGCGTCTCGATCGGCTGGTTGGCGCCGTCGCAGAAGCGCCCGTCGGTAAGGAGGCCGAGCTCCTCGATATAGGTGAAGCGCGCATCGAGCCCGGCCTGCACGGCGCAATCGGTGAGATAATCGACCGTGCCCTTGTCCTCGGGGCTGCCCTGCACGCAGGTCAGGTGCAGACGATAGGGCGACGGCTCTCGCAGGCCCTTGAAGGCCGCGATCAGGCGCTCGTGCAGCGAATTGAACTGGTCGGAGCCTTTCGGGATCGCGCCGCGCGCCATCGCCTGCTCCAGCCAATCCCATTGCACGACGCTCGATTCGAACAGGGCGGTCGGGGTATCGGCATTGTATTCGAGGAGCTTCGCCGGCCCGCGCCCGTCATAGGCGAGGTCGAGCCGACCGTAGAGGTTGCGCTCGCCGCGCTGCCAGCTCTCCCGGATGTAATCCCAGTGCTCGGCGGGAATCGCGAGCTTCGTCAGGATCTCCTCATGGTCGAGCGCCTTCTCGATAAAGGCGAAGCAGAGCTGTTCGATCGCCTCGGTCGGCGCCTCGATATCGCGCTCGATCTCCTCCAGCGTGAAGGCGATGGCCGCGCTCTCGTCCCAATAGCTCTCGCCGTCGATCGTGTGGAAGGCGAAGCCCAGGCGCTCGACCTGCTCCACCCAATCCGGCCGCGGCGGAAGCGTGACGCGGCGCATCTCAGGACGAGGAATGCGAGGAGAAGGAGCGCGCGGTCGAACCGAAGCCGCCCCGCGACGAGACGCTGGTCGTCGAGACGCTGCCGCCGCGCGAGCCGCCGGCAAAGGCCGCCGTGACATTGCTTCCGGAGGTCGTCGAATAGGCACGCGAGCGGCTGCTACTGCCATAGGAGCCGCCGCCGCCGCCCGATGAACCGGAGGACGAGCGCGCCTGCTGGCATTCGGGCTGGGTCGAGCCCGGCGGGCAGGCCGAGGTGGTCGGCGGCATCAGGGGCTGCGCCTGTGCCTGCGCGCCGCCGGACAGGCCGCGCGCCAGCATGAAGCCGGCCAAGGCCGGGATGAAATACTGCGCGCCGCCGATCGTGGCGGAGCTACAGCCATTGGCGCCGTACTGGACCTCGCAGCCGGCCTGGCTCTGGAATTTCGGCGCGTCCTTGAGCCGTGCGGCGGTCGCTTCCGAAAAGGCCGTCTCGCATTGCTGCGCCGTGAGCTGCCCGGCCGCCCGGCAATCGCTCAGGCTGTCATAGACGAGGTTCTCCTGCGGATCCTCTGATGTCATCGACCAGACGGTGGCGACGAGGAGAAGGCCGGCAGCCCCGAGCCCGATCTGCGATGAGCGCTTCATGGCCGCCTCATTCCGTCATGCTGGCCGCGGCCAGCGTTCCAGAGACAACGGCGATCACCGCGAGCATCACGGCGGAGGGCAAGCGATCCTCCTCGATCTTCCGCGACAGCTCCGGGATCAGCAACCGTGCCAGCCCATAGGCCGCGAACTGGATGATCATCGCCGCGACGGCCCAGAGCACGCAGTCGGGAATGCTGCTGGCCTGGGATATCGCCTGCTCCAGCGGCAGCGAGAAGCCGACCGTATTGCCGCCGAGCGCGACCGCCGCCGAGAGATTGCCGCCGCGGATCAGCGCGATCTCGTCATGGGCGGTCATGCGCAGGTAGACCGCAACGAAGGCGGCGATCAGGGCCGCGCCGACGACGAAATAGAGGAGGAATGCGGGCAGGCCCGCCATCGAGATCGTCATGCGGCCTGCCCCCTGCCCCGTGCGATGCGAAGACTTCGGATCAACGATCGCCCATAGTCAAGCTAACGCGAAAACCGCACAAGCCGTCATCTAAAAGGAGGATGCGCCGCATGACGAACCGGGAAGCCCGCTGCGCCTGCGGGCAATTGCGCATCGCCTGTTCGGGCGAACCCGTCAGCGTCTCGCTCTGCCATTGCCGGGATTGTCAGCGGCGGACGGGCAGCGCCTATGGCGTGGCGGCCTTCTTCGCGCGCGGCGACATCGCCGTGACAGGGCAGTTCAGCGATTACGAGCGGCCGGCCGATAGCGGCTATCGCGTGCTTCACCATTTCTGCCCGGCCTGCGGCAGCACGGTGTTCTGGGAGCCGTCGCGCAAGCCGGAGATGGTCGCGGTCGCGATCGGCGCCTTCGCCGACCCGGATTTCCCCGGGCCGAGCAAGGAAGTGTTCGAGCAGCACCGCCTGCCCTGGGCGACGGTGCAGCTCGACGAGGGCTGATCAGACCAGGCGGCTCTGGGCCTTCGCCGCCTCGATGAAGCTGGCGAAGAGCGGATGCGGCTCGAACGGGCGCGACTTCAATTCGGGATGATACTGCACGCCGATGAACCAGGGATGGTCGGGATATTCGACCGTCTCGGGCAGCAGGCCGTCGGGCGAGAGGCCGGCGAAGCGCAGGCCCTTCGCCTCCAGCTTCTCGCGATAGCCCATGTTCACCTCGTAGCGGTGACGATGGCGCTCGGATATCTCGGTCGAGCCGTAGATCGCGGCGATCTTCGAACCGGCCGCCAGCGTCGAGGCATAGGCGCCAAGCCGCATCGTGCCACCGAGATTGCCGCCGGCCGCGCGCTCTTCCAGCTCATTGCCGCGCATCCATTCGGTCATCAGGCCGACGACCGGCTCTTCGGTCGGCCCGAATTCGGTCGAATTGGCGTTCTCGATGCCGGCGAGCGAACGCGCCGCCTCGATCACCGCCATCTGCATGCCGAAGCAGATGCCGAAATACGGCACCTTGCGGTTGCGCGCGAAGGTCGCCGCCTTGATCTTGCCCTCGGCGCCGCGATGGCCGAAGCCGCCGGGCACGAGGATGCCGTGGACATGCTCGAGGAAGGGCGCCGGATCCTCCTTCTCGAAGACCTCCGACTCGATCCAGTCGAGATTGACCTTCACGTTATTGGCGATGCCGCCATGGGTCAGCGCCTCGATGAGGGACTTATAGGCGTCCTTCATCCCAGTGTACTTGCCGACGACGGCGATGGTGACCTCGCCCTCCGGGTTCTTCACCCGGTCGGAGATGCGCTTCCAGCCGGTGACGTCGGGCTCCGGCTTGGCGTCCATGCCGAAGGCGGCGAGCACCTCGGTGTCGAGCCCCTCGGCATGGTAGGAGAGCGGCACGTCATAGATCGAGGCGACGTCGCGGGCCTCGATCACCGCGGTCTCGCGGACATTGCAGAACAGCGCGAGCTTGCGGCGCTCCTCGCGCGGAATCTCGCGGTCGGTGCGGCAGAGCAGGATGTCGGGCTGGATGCCGATCGAGCGCAGTTCGGCGACCGAATGCTGGGTCGGCTTGGTCTTCAACTCGCCGGCGGTCGGGATATAGGGCAGCAGCGTCAGATGCACGAAGATGCACTGGCCGCGCGGGAGCTGCTGGTTGGTCTGGCGGATGGCTTCCAGGAAGGGCAGGCTCTCTATGTCGCCGACCGTGCCGCCGATCTCGACCAGCGTGAAGTCGTAGCCCTCGTTGCCGGTGAGGATGAATTCCTTGATGGCATTGGTGACATGCGGGACGACCTGGATGGTCGCGCCGAGATAGTCGCCACGGCGCTCCTTGGTCAGGATGTCCATGTAGATGCGGCCGGTGGTGATGTTGTCGCCCTTGTTGCAGGGCCGGCCGGTGAAGCGCTCGTAATGGCCGAGGTCGAGATCGGTCTCGGCGCCGTCATCGGTGACGAAGACCTCGCCGTGCTGATACGGGCTCATCGTGCCCGGATCGACGTTCAGGTAGGGGTCGAGCTTGCGCAGGCGAACCGTATGGCCGCGTGCCTGGAGAAGGGCTGCGAGAGCCGCCGCCGCCAGGCCTTTGCCAAGCGAGGACACCACGCCGCCGGTGATGAAAACATACCGCGTCATGGGAGGTCACCTCTATCGCCACGGGTTCGATTCGCTAAGCGCGTTCTGAGCAGTCCCGCCTTGCCCTGCGCGCTTGTCCACAAAAGAGAAGGCCGGTCGCCCGGCCTCTCCCATATCAAAAGAGAAGGGCCGGTTTCCCGGCCCTGCCTTGGTCACTGCTGCGGCGCCGCTGGCGGCGTCGGCGGCTGTGCGCCGCCCTGATTCTGGTTCTGCATCTGGCGCAGCTGGTCGAGCACGCCGCCGGCATTCGGGGCACTCGGACCGGCGGGCGCGCCGGGGGTGGCAGGAGCCGAGGTCGCAGGCGCGCCGTCGATGATCGAGCGCTGGGTGCGGCCGGTATTGGCCATCACCGCGAGCACGATCGAGGTCAGGAAGAAAAGGCCGGCGAGAATCGCGGTCGCGCGGGTCAGGGCATTGGCCTGGCCGCGGCCGGTCATGAAGCCGCCGACGCCGCCTCCGCCGCCCGAACCCATGCCGAGACCGCCGCCTTCGGAGCGCTGCAGCAGCACGACGCCGACGAGTGCGACGACGATGATCAGGTGGATGACGATGAGAACGTTCTGCATGGTCTCACGAAAATGGGCATGGCGCGGGCCGCCGCCAAGGGCCACCCGCTCCTCCTCGAAGATCGAGGCGAATTCGGCGCGGCACATAACATGCGTGGACCGGCAGCGCCACCCCTGCGTGCCGGCCTATTCATGCAGGAGTGGTTCAGCCGGCGCAGGCGCGGGCGATCGCCAGGAATTCCTCGGCCTTGAGGCTGGCGCCGCCGACGAGCGCGCCGTCGACATGGGCGACATTCATCAGTTCGGCGGCGTTCGAGGGTTTGACCGAGCCGCCATAGAGCAGGCGCACGCCGGCCGCTTGCTGCTTGCCGAGCAGGCGCCCGAGCTCGGCGCGGATCGCCTCATGCATCTCGGCGACATCGGCCGCGGTCGGCGTCAGGCCGGTGCCGATCGCCCAGACCGGCTCATAGGCGACGACGAGCGTCGCGGGCGTCGCGCCCTCGGGCACCGAGCCGCGCAACTGCTTCTTGACGACGGCGAGCGCCTTGCCGGCCTCGCGCTCGTCCCTGGTCTCGCCGACGCAGACGATGGGCACCAGCAACGCCTTCTGCGCGGCTTCGGCCTTGGCCTTGACGGTCGCGTTGGTCTCGCCGTGCAGCGTGCGGCGCTCGGAATGGCCGACGATGCAGAAGCTGGCGCCCGCGTCAGTGAGCATCGCGGCGGAAACCTCGCCGGTGAAGGCGCCGGAGCCTTGCGTGCTGCAATCCTGGCCGCCGGTCGCGATGCGCGAGCCGATCAGCGCGGCGGTCGCTGCGAAGAGCAGGCTGGCGGGCGGGCAGATGGCGAGGTCGACGGCCGGCTTCAGCGCGGCGTCGTAGCCTCTGGCCACCTCGGCCGCGATGGCGAGGTCGGCTTTCAGCCCGTTCATCTTCCAGTTGCCCGCCACCAGCGGCTTGATGCTGCGCGTCACGTCGATCCTCCGAAATTCGTTCTTCCGGCTCTAGCAACGCCCGGCCGGCGCCGCAATCGCATGCGAGGCCGCATCGGAAGGCTTACGGCGATTGCGGCTTTCGCCGTCGGTTCCTATAAGCAGCGCCGGCAAATACGCGCGCGGGCCCGTTTCCGCGCTACGAACAGGTTCAGGGAAAGACGGCTTTCATGATGATGCAGGGCATCCGCAAGGCGGGTCAGGGTCTCCTTGGGAAGATCGTGATCGCCATCATGTTCAGCTTCCTCATCATGTCCTTCGCGATCTGGGGCGTGGGCGATATCTTCCGCGGCTACGGCCGCAACGAGGTCGCCAAGGTCGGCAAGTCCGAGATCGGCCTCGAGCAGATGCGGACGGCCTATCAGAACGAGATCCAGAACCTGATCCGCCAGCAGCGCCGGCAGATCTCGCCGGAGATGGCGCGTGCGCTCGGCCTCGACCGGCAGGTGCTGTCGCGCCTGCTGACTGAAGCGACGCTCGACCAGACGGCGCAGGGCATGCGGCTGGCGGTCTCCGACGAGACCATCCGCAACCTGATCTTCGACGATCAGGTCTTCCGCGACGCCTCCGGCCAGTTCTCGGCCGCCCGCTTCAACGAATTGCTGCGCACGAACGGTTATAGCGAGCAGAGCTATGTCGCGCTCCAGCGCTCGATCATCCTGCGCCAGCAGCTCTCGGAAATGGTCGTCGGCGGCCTCTCCGCGCCGCTCGCGCTGCAGGAAATCGGCAACCGCCTGCGCAACGAGAAGCGTGGCATCACCTTTGCCCGGATGCCGGCGAGCGCCGCCGGCGAGATCGCGGCGCCGACCGAGGACCAGCTCAAGAGCTTCTTCAACGACCGCAAGGCCGCGTTCCGCGCGCCTGAATTCCGCACGGCCGCCATCCTCTCGATCACGGCCGAGACGCTGGCCGATCCCGCCAAGGTCACCGACGAGGAGGCCAAGGCCCGCTACGAGGCGACCAAGGCCCAGCGCTTCACGGCCGCCGAGATGCGCACCGTCCAGCAGATCCCGTTCCCGAACGCCGAGGAGGCGCAGGCCGCCAAGGCCAAGATCGACGGCGGCGAGACCTTCGACGAGATCGCGACCGAGCGGAACGTCGCCTTCAACAGCCTGACGCTGGGCACCTTCACCCGCGAGCAGATGATCGACCCTGCTGTGCGCGATGCCGCCTTCGCGCTCGAGGAAGGCGCCGTCAGCGCCCCGGTCACGGGGGCCTTCGGCACGGTGCTGCTGCGCGTGACCAAGGTCGACAGCGCGCATGTGCGCCCGTTCGAGGAGGTCGCGGCCGAGGTGAAGCAGGAGCTGGCGACGAGCCGCGCCGCCAGTCAGGTCACCGAGTTGCACGACAAGATCGAGGACCAGCGCGCCTCGGCCCGTCCGCTCGCCGAGATCGCGAGGGAGCTCAACCTCACGCTGCGCATGGCAGGCCCGATCAATGCCAGCCTCGGCAAGCCGGACGGTTCGCGCGAGGAGGCGCTGCCGGGTGGCGATTCGACGCTGCAGGCGATCTTCCGCTCGGATATCGGCGTCGACAACGAAGCGATCCGCCTGCCCCGCAACACCGGCTATGTCTGGTTCGACGTCACCAAGATCGACCCGGCGCGTGAGCGCAACTTCGACGAGGTCAAGGCCGAGGTCGAGAAGCAGTGGCGCGCCGACGAAACCGCGACGAAGCTTTCCGCCAAGGCGCGCGAGCTGGTCGAGCGTCTCGACAAGGGCGAGAATTTCGACGCTGTCGCGGCCTCCGCCGGCCTGACCATCGAGACCGCGGCCGATCTCGGCCGGCAGGACCAGCGCCCGGAAATCCCCGGCACGGTCGTCGCGCAGGTCTTCGGCACCGCCGCCGGCAAGAGCAACTCGGCTTCCGGCACCGATGGCGGGCGCATCCTGTTCAAGGTCGATTCGGCGACCGTCGCGCCTTACGTCCGCACGACGCAGGAGGCCGGCAATTTCGAGCGCCTGCTGTCGTCCAGCGTCAGCGAGGACATCATGCTGCAATATGTCGCGAAGCGGCAGGCCGAACTCGGCGTCAGCATCAACGAGGCCGCCTTCCGCAATGCGACGGGCGGGGCGCAGAACTGACGATGCAGCCGCTCCAGGAGTTCGAGCATTTCGCGCAGGCCTACGAGACCGGCGCACCACAGCTTCTGCGGCAGGTGCTGGTCGGCGATTGCGAGACGCCGGTCGCCGCGTTTCTGAAGCTGCGCCATGCCACGACCGGCCCGGCCTTCCTGCTCGAATCGGTCGAGGGCGGCGCCGTGCGCGGCCGCTACTCGATGATCGGGCTGGAGCCCGACCTGATCTGGCGCTGCCATCACGGGCAGGCCTCGCTCTGCCGCACCGCGCTGGGCGAGAGCTTCCTCGACGATCCGCGCCCGGCCTTCGAGAGCCTGCGCGCCCTGCTCGAAGAAAGCGCCATCCCGGAGGCCGAGGGGCTGCCGCCGATGGCATCCGGCGTCTTCGGCTATCTCGGCTACGACATGGTGCGCCTGATGGAGCGCCTGCCAGAGCCGAAGGAGACCGGCACCGGGGTGCCCGACGCCATCCTGACGCGGCCGACACTGATGGTGGTGTTCGACGCGGTGCGCGACGAGATCCATGTCGTGACGCCCGTCCGGCACATGCCGGGCGTCAGTGCGCGCCATGCCTATGAGCGGGCACAGGAGCGGCTGGAGGCCGTGGTGCGGGCCCTTGAAGGCGCCCTCCCCGCAGAGGCCGAGATCGACATCGCCAACCTGCCGGTCCCGGCGACCACCTCGAACACCAGCGAGGCCGAATATCTGGAGATGGTCGCCAAGGCGAAGGAGTACATCCGCGCCGGCGACATCTTCCAGGTGGTGCTCTCGCAGCGCTTCGAGGCGCCTTTCGCCCTGCCGCCCTTCGCGCTCTACCGGGCGCTGCGGCGGGTCAATCCGGCGCCGTTCCTCTGCTATCTCGATTTCGCCGACTTCCAGATCGTCTGCTCGAGCCCCGAGATTCTGGTCCGCCTGCGCGACGACACGGTCACGATCCGGCCGATCGCCGGCACGCGGCGGCGCGGCGCCACTCAGGCCGAGGACGATGCCCTGGCCGAGGAGCTGCTGGCCGATCCGAAGGAGCGCGCCGAGCACCTGATGCTGCTTGATCTCGGGCGCAACGATGTCGGCCGCGTCGCCAAGATCGGCACGGTGAAGGTCACCGATTCGTTCTTCATCGAGCGCTACAGCCAGGTGATGCACATCGTCTCGAACGTCGAAGGCAGGATCGACCCGAAGCACGATTCGTTGGGCGCCCTGATCGCCGGCTTCCCGGCCGGGACGGTCTCGGGCGCGCCGAAGGTCCGGGCGATGGAGATCATCGACGAGCTGGAGCGCGACGCGCGTGGCGCCTATGCCGGCTGCATCGGCTATTTCGGCGCCAATGGCGAGATGGATACCTGCATCGTGCTGCGCACGGCCGTGGTCAAGGACGGGCGCATGCATGTCCAGGCCGGCGCCGGCATCGTCTACGATTCGAATCCTGCCTCCGAGCAGGAAGAATGCATCAACAAAGCCAAGGCCCTGTTCCGCGCCGCCGAGGAGGCGATCCGCTTCGCTGCCCGCAGCGGGCGCGGCCAGTAGCCTGCACAGGCAAGTCGCCAAACGAAAAACGCCCCGCCGGATCGGCGGGGCGTTTTTTATTCAGGCGTTCGGGTCAGTGTCCCTTGCCAGGCGTCGACGTCATCTTGTCGACCCAGGCGATGCCGATGGCGGAGAGGATGAAGACGACATGGATCATCGTCTGCAGCAGCACGCCGGATTCGGTGTAGTTCGCCGTCTTGCCGGCGATGCCGATATTGCCGGCCTCGATGAAGGTCCGCAGCAGATGGATCGACGAGATGCCGATGATCGCCATGGCAAGCTTGATCTTCAGCACGCTGGCGTTGACGTGGCTCAGCCATTCCGGCTGGTCGGGATGGCCCTCGAGCCGCAGGCGCGAGACGAAAGTCTCGTAGCCGCCGACGATCACCATGATCAGTAGATTCGAGATCATCACCACGTCGATCAACCCGAGCACGACCAGCATGATCTGCTGCTCGCTGAAATCGAAGGCATGGGTGACGAGGTGCCAGAGCTCCTTGAGGAACAGGAAGACATAGACGCACTGCGCCACGATGAGGCCGATATAGAGCGGCAGCTGCAGCCAGCGCGAGCTGAAGATGATGGCCGGCAGCGGCTTCAAGGGGCCAAGCGCGGCAGGCTGGGCGGACGGGTCGCGCGGTTGCGCCATGGTCGGTCTCGATCCTTCGATCAGGTGCGGTGTGCGGTGCAACGCTAGATGGCGAGGAAATTTCGCCCGCGCAAGCGGTCAGGCGTTGCTTTCGCGGGCAAAAACGACGGGAGCGTGACGGCCCAATTAAGCCTGGATTGACTGCTAGCTTCCCCTGTGGTCACCGGACCGCTACATTCGAATCCAAACGGGGGAACATGCGGAGTTCCGCTCGCCAGGTATCGCAGAGGAGTTTCGACATGATCAGGACGCTCGCCGTCGCTGCCGCCCTTGCCGGCGGTACCTTACTCGCCCTGCCCGCTTCGGCTGCCCCGCTCGCGCCCGCGACTTCCGCTGTCGCTGCGGCGCAGGCCGGAAGCGATCTCGTCCAGACCGTGCAATATCGCCGCTATGGCTATGGCCCGCGCTATTATGGCGGCTATCGCCGCGGCCCGGCCGTGGGCGCCGGCATCGCGGCCGGCATCATCGGCGGTGCGCTTGCCGCCGGTGCATTGGCCGCCCCGCCCCCGCCGGTCTATTATTATCCCGAGCCGGCGCCGGTCTATGTCGAGCCGCCGGTGGTCTATGCCCGGCCGGTGCCGCGCGCCTATGGCTACAGCGTCGAGGATACCGACGCAGTGGCTTACTGCTCGCGCCGCTTCCGCAGCTACAACCCGGAGACCGGGACCTATATCGCCTCTGGCGGCGTCGTCCGCGCCTGCCCCTGACAGCAGGCGACAGATCGATCGCAGACAAGGACTCCCCGCAGCGATGCGGGGAGTTTTTCGTTTCGGCCGGAAACGGCTTGTCATCACGGCGGCCGTCCCGCTTTATCCTGCCGGCAGCCTGAATCGGAGCATCGCGTGCGGATCGCCACCTGGAACGTCAATTCGGTCAGGCAGCGCCTCGGCCATCTCCTCGACTTCCTGAAAGAGGCCGAGCCCGACGCGCTGTGCCTGCAGGAGATCAAATGCGTGGATGCCGATTTCCCCCGCGCCGAGATCGAGGCTGCGGGCTGGCAGGTCGAGACGCACGGGCAGAAGACCTTCAACGGCGTCGCGATCCTGAGCCGCGCGCGGCTGGAGGATGTCCGCCGCGGCCTGCCGGGCGATGATGGCGACGAGCAGGCGCGCTATCTCGAAGGAGTGCTGCCGCTCGGCGACGGCGTGGTGCGCGTGGCCTCGATCTACCTGCCGAACGGCAACCCGCCTAACACCGAGAAATACCCCTACAAGCTCGGCTGGATGCAGCGGCTCACTGCCCATGCCCGGATGCTCATGGAGCATGAGGAGCCGCTGGTGCTGGCCGGCGACTACAATGTCATCCCCGAGCCGCGCGATGCCCGCGACCCGGCGGCCTGGGTCAGCGATGCGCTGTTCCTGCCGCAGACGCGCGCCGCCTTCCGCGGCCTCCTGAACCTCGGCCTGACCGAGGCGCTGCGCAGCACCACCGATGCGCCGGGGCTCTATACGTTCTGGGACTATCAGGCCGGCGCCTGGCAGCGGAACAACGGCATCCGCATCGACCACCTGCTGCTCTCGCCGCAGGCGGCGGATAGGCTCGCGGGCGTGAAGATCGTCAAGCATGTCCGCGGCTGGGAGAAGCCTTCGGACCATGTGCCGGTGATGATCGACTTGCACTGAAGCGGCGGCATCGCCGCCACGCGGAGCTCAAGTCAATCCGCGCTGCCGCGCCGGATTCCGTCCTTGATGAAGACACGGAATGGCGTCGTCCCGGCAGCGTCACTCTCGAGCGAGCGCCATTTGCCGTTCGTGCAGAGCACTCCGCCCTGCGTCGCGACGGCGTCGAAGACGATGCTGTTGCGATAGACGGTGCCATTCGGCTCGATCGCCCGGAACAGGGTTCTGCAGGTTCCGTCTGCGACGACAGGATCGTAGTCGTGAATCATGATCCCGCCGCCACCCGTGCTCGGAAATGGGCTCCGAAGAGGTGCCCAAGTCTCGAATCGCTCCTGAGCGCCTGCTCCGTGGAGCATGATGGAGGACGACAAGGCAGCGAGGCAGAGCATTGTGAAGGGGCGCATGGCGGAACTCCCAGCAGGATCTGCATGGGATACGGCAGCGCCGCCTTTTCAGATGCAGCGCTTCAGTTTTGCGGGGCGGCGGCGTTGCTGCGCGAATTCACCAGATGCTGGCGCTCAATCAGGGCGAGCGCGGCCGAGCGATCATTGGCCGAGGCGGCCGCGAAAGCCACGTCATGCCGCTCGATGATCCAGGCCTCGCGGGCCGGATCGGCGCCCTCGCGGGCCATGGCGAGCCACATCAGGCCCAGCACCGGCTGGCGGGGCACGCCCTCGCCGCCGCGCAGCAGCATCTCGCCGAAGGCGGCGCGGGCCGGCGCATGGCCCTTCTCGGCCGCGAGCTTCATCCAGCGGGCCGCCTGTCGCGCATCGCGGCTGGCGCCCTGCCCGGTCATGTAGAGGCGGGCGAGGTTGTACTGGCCGTCCGGGTCGCCGAAATAGGAGGCGGCGTAGTGGAACATGTCGAAGGCCCGGTCGGGATTGGGCTTCACATAGCTGCCCTTGATGCCGTCCGAGAAATAGTTGCCGAGCGCCACGAAGGCGCTGCCGACGAGCCGGGCGTCGGCCGTGCCGGGCATCGCGTCGGCGTTTTCGTCCGCGATCTTCGAGAAATACTCGAAGGCCTTGAGATCATTGGTCGGGACGCCCTCGCCGCCGGCATACATCCGGCCGAGCTTGTACTGCGCCGTGAGATGGCCTTGCGAGGCCGCGTATTCGAGCGCGCGGACCGCGCCGACCTTGTTGCCTGCGGTCGAGTCGCGCATCCAGGCCTTCAGCGCGTCGCGTGCGCTGGTGAAGGGCACGAGCGGCAGCGCCGTATGAGCGGTCGGCGTATCGGGGCCGGGAGTAACGGTCGCGGCGCCAGCACCCGGGACGGAATCCTCCGGCTCCGGCAGCGCCCCGCCCGGAATGGCGCGCGGCGGCAGCAGCGGCTTCGCGCCTGAAAAGTCCTGCGCCAGGACGACCTGCTGGCCGCCGAGCATCAGGAACAGGCAAGCTATGATCGAGCTAGATATCCGCATAGCAATGGGTTTCGGCCGCCCCTCCTGGGTGGGTGACGGCACCGCCTTTGGCGGAGCCGACGGTCTGCGCGTATTTCCACAGCGCGCCGGAATTGTAGTCGGTCTTGCGTGGTTTCCAGTCCTTACGACGCGCTTCAAGTTCGGCATCAGAAAGGCGGACTGCAAGCTTTCCTGTGATGGCGTCGAGCTCGATGATGTCGCCGTCGCGGATCAGGCCGATCGGGCCGCCGACGGCGGCTTCAGGCCCGACATGGCCGACGCAGAAGCCGCGGGTCGCGCCCGAGAAACGGCCATCGGTGATGAGCGCGACCTTGTCGCCCATGCCCTGTCCGTAGAGCGCGGCGGTGGTCGATAGCATCTCGCGCATGCCGGGGCCGCCCTTGGGACCCTCGTAGCGGATGACGAGCACGTCGCCTTCCTTGTAGGTCCGGTTCTTGACCGCCTCGAAGGCGTCCTCCTCGCGGTCGAAGCAGCGGGCCGGGCCGGTGAAGACGAGCTGGTCCTCGGACATGCCGGCGATCTTCACGATCGCGCCTTCCGGCGCCAGGTTGCCCTGCAGGCCGACGACGCCGCCGGTGACCGTGATCGGCTTGTCGGCGCGGTAGACCACGTCCTGCTGGTCGTTCCACTTCACCGAGGCCATGTTCTCGGCGATGGTGCGCCCGGTGACGGTCATGCAGTCGCCGTGGAGGTAGCCGGCATCGAGCAGGCTCTTCATCACCAGCGGGATGCCGCCGACCTCGAACATATCCTTGGCGACGTATTTTCCGCCCGGCTTCAGATCGGCGATATAGGGCGTCTTCTTGAAGATCTCGGCGACCTCGAACAGGTCGAAATCGATGCCGCATTCATGCGCGATCGCCGGCAGGTGCAGCGCGCCATTGGTCGAGCCGCCGGTGGCGGCGACGACCATCGCGGCATTCTCCAGCGCCTTGCGGGTGACGATGTCGCGCGGGCGGATGTTCCGGGCGATCAGCTCCATCACCATCTCGCCGGCGGTGTAGCAGAAGGTGTCGCGGACGTCGTAGGGGGCCGGCGCGCCGCAGCTATAGGGCAACGCCAGGCCGATCGCCTCGGCGACGGTCGCCATGGTGTTGGCGGTGAACTGGGCGCCGCAGGAACCGGCCGAGGGGCAAGCGACCTCCTCGAGTTCCTTCAGATCCTCGTCCGACATCGCGCCGACCGAATGCTTGCCGACGGCCTCGAACACGTCCTGCACCGTGACCGGGCGGCCCTTGAAATTGCCGGGCAGGATCGAGCCGCCATAGATGAAGATCGAAGGCACGTTGAGGCGCACCATCGCCATCATCATCCCGGGCAGCGACTTGTCGCAGCCGGCGAGGCCGACCAGCGCATCGTAGCAATGGCCGCGCATGGTCAGTTCGACCGAATCGGCGATGACCTCGCGGGAGGCGAGCGACGACTTCATGCCCTGGTGGCCCATGGCGATGCCGTCGGTGACTGTGATGGTGCAGAACTCGCGCGGCGTGCCGGCGGCGGAGGCGACGCCCTTCTTGACGGCCTGGGCCTGGCGCATCAGCGAGATGTTGCAGGGGGCGGCCTCGTTCCAGCAGGAGGCGACGCCGACGAAGGGCTGCGCGATCTGCTTCGCGGTCATGCCCATGGCATAATAATAGGAGCGGTGCGGGGCCTTGGCCGGGCCGACGCTCACATGGCGGCTCGGCAGCCTCGACTTGTCGTACACACGCCCGTCCATCGCCACTCGTCCTGTCCCCCGATCAGCACGGCGCGAAGATGTGCCACGCCATGCCTGTCGGGAGCAATCGCGCCCCTGGAAACCTGAAAAACGTCCGGAACCTCCGACGGCTCCGCGCGTTACCCCCGATTTTGATATATCTCAGGCACTTAACGCAGGGTTTTGCTGGGCTTCGTTTGTGGCGGCTTCGCGGCGATTATGGCGGTGGAGACAGTGCCGGGCACCGTTCCCACCCATGTGTTGCGCCGATGTCACAAAGTTTCGGGCGCAAAGCTGACGCTGCGGCAGATCACAGCACCATCGGCAGCACGAAGAATCCGCCGACGACAACCACGAGCAACGCCAGCGCCACCATCGGCAGGTGCTTCTCGATGAAGATGCGGATGTCGTCGCCGTAGAAGCGCAGCGCCACCGCGATCATCAGGAAGAAGGTCGCGCGCGAGACGACCATGCCGATTGTGAACTTCCACAGGTCGAAATGCAGGAAGCCGGACATGATCGTGACGATCTTGAACGGGATCGGCGTCAGGCCCTTGGTCACGAGCACCCAGAACCAGTAGTCCTGCGAGGTCGCGATCAGGCTGGCGGCCTTGTCCTGCAGGCCGTAGATGCCGATCAGCCAGGCGCCGACCGACTCATAGAGCAACGCGCCGATGGCATAGCCGAGATAGCCGCCGAGCACCGCGCCGAGCGAGCAGATGCCGGCATAGAACCAGGCCCGGTCCGGCCGGGCGATGCACATCGGAATCAGCAGCGGGATCGGCGGCAGCGGGCTGAACGAGCTTTCGATGAAGGTGATGCCGAAGAGCAGCCACGGGGCCGCAGGATGGGAGGCGTAGGAAACGCACCAGTCATAGGCTCGCTTGAGCATGGGTTCTGAACAGCCGGTCCTTGTGCCGCCACGCTTCTGCATGGCGGAATTGCGTCGGGCGCATCTAAGCGGGGTCCGCGAGAGAATGCCAGTCCTCTCTTGGATCAGCGTCAATTTGACGACACGGGCGTGACCGGAATGCGTCGCCTACGCCAGACCTTGGCTTGGTATGCCGGCCCTCGTTTTCAAAAGGGGCCGGTCAACACAGCGCCGTCATTCCGGGCGCAGCGAAGCGGAGACCCGGAATCCATCGTAGAGCGCGGCGCCCTTCGATGGATTCCGGATCGGCGCCGCTTCGCGACTTGTCCGGAATGACGGCGCGGATTGCAGCAGGACAGCTTCTTACGCCAGCCGCGTCAGGGCCTCCGCGACCTTGACCTTGCGGGCCTCCGCCGCGGCCTTGCGCTCGCGATTCTCCTCGACGATCTCCTCCGGCGCGCGGGCCATGAAATCGGGGTTACCGAGCTTCTTCTCGACGACCGCGATGTCCTGGTCGAGCTTGGCCAATTCCTTGGTCAGGCGGGAGCGTTCGGCATCGAGATCGATCAGCCCGGCGAGCGGCAGCGCCGCGACCTCGCCGCGCACGATGATCTGGGCCGACTGGGCCGGCGCCGCCGTCTCGAAACTGATATCGGAGACGCGGGCCAGCCGCTCGATCATCGGGCGCCAGCTCTCGATCGTCGCCCGCGTCGCGGCCGAAGCGTTGACGAGCACGAGCGGGGCCTGCGTGCCGGCCGGGACGTTCACTTCGGAGCGGACCGAGCGGATATCCGAGATCAGGTCGACGACGAAGCCGATTTCGGCCTCGGCGGCGGCATCCTTGAGGCCCGAGAGGTCCTGCCAGCGGGTCAGGCAGACCAGCGAGGCATCGCCAGCGGTGAGCTTGCGCGGCGCGCCGGCCTCGGCCTTCTGCGCCCAGAGCTCCTCCGTGAGGAACGGCATGAACGGGTGCAGGAGCTGGCAGATCAGGTCGATGACGTAAGCCACCGTCGCCTGCGTCTCGGCGCGGGCCGCGGCATCGACGCCCTCGCCCTGCAGCACAGGCTTGGCAAGCTCCAGATACCAGTCGCAGAACTGGTTCCAGACGAAGCGATAGGCCGCGCCCGCCGCCTCGTTGAACCTGAAGCTCGGGATACCCGCCGCGATCTCCTCGGCCGCCTGCGCCGCCTCGCTGAGGATCCAGCGGTTGAGCGGCTGCTTGACGCTGGCCGGATCGAAACCTTCGGCGCGGGCGCAGCCGTTCAGCTCGGCGAAGCGCGCGGCGTTCCAGATCTTGGTCGCGAAGTTGCGATAGCCCTCGACGCGCTGGGTGCTGAGCTTGATGTCGCGGCCTTGCGCCGCCATGGCGGACAGCGTGAAGCGCAGCGCGTCGGCGCCGTATTTGTCGACGAGCGTCAGCGGATCGATGACGTTGCCCTTGGACTTCGACATCTTCGCGCCCTTCTCGTCGCGAACGATGGCGTGGATGTAGACGTCCTTGAACGGCACCTCGTCCATGACGTTGAGGCCCATCATCATCATCCGGGCGACCCAGAAGAAGATGATGTCGAAGGCGGTGACGAGCGTCGCCGTCGGGTAATAATGCTTCAGCTCGGCGGTCTGCTCGGGCCAGCCCAGCGTCGAGAACGGCCAGAGCGCCGAGGAGAACCAGGTATCGAGCACGTCCTCGTCGCGCGTCAGCGCGACGGTGTCGCCGTAATGGCCCATCGCCAGCGTCTGCGCCTCGGCCTCCGACTCGGCGACGAAGACCTCGCCATCCGGCCCGTACCAGGCCGGGATCTGGTGGCCCCACCAGAGCTGGCGCGAGACGCACCAGGGCTCGATATTCTCAAGCCAGTCGTAGAAGACCTTGGTCCAGTTCTCGGGCGTGAACTTGGTGCGCCCGTCCTGAACGGCCTTGATCGAGCGCTGCGCCAGCGGCTTGACGTCGACATACCATTGATCAGTGAGCCAGGGCTCGATCACGACATCCGAACGGTCGCCATGCGGGACGGTATGGGTGTTGGGCTCGACCTTCACGAGCAGGCCGCGCGCGGCCATCATCTCGACGACGCGGCGGCGGGCGACGAAGCGGTCGAGCCCGTCGAGCGCCAGCGTCTCGGCCTCCGGCTTGGCGCCGGCCAGGAAATCCTCGTTGCCGGCGAGCAGGATGCGCGCCTCGCCGTCGAGGATGTTGACGACGTCGAGCTGGTGACGCTTGCCGACCTCGAAATCGTTGAAATCATGGGCAGGCGTGATCTTGACCGCGCCGGTGCCCTTCTCCGGGTCGGCATAGTCGTCGCCGAAGATCGGGATGACGCGGCCGACCAGCGGCAGCACCGCCTTGCGGCCGATCAGATGGCCGATCGTCTCGTTCTCGGGGTGAACCGCGACGCCTGTATCGCCCAGCATCGTCTCAGGCCGCGTCGTCGCGACGGTGATGAAGGTCGAGGCGTCGTCCGCGTCGTAGGTCGCGCCTTCGAGCGGGTAGTTGAAATAGTAGAGATGGCCGTTCGGGTCGCGGCTCAAGGCCTTGTCGAGCTTGGCCGCGTCGAACGCGTCCTCGCCGCCGCGCTGCCATTTGAACGTGCCGGTCTTCTCGACCTGTAGCACCTCGATGTCGGAGATCGCGGTCTGGAACTTGGGGTCCCAGTTCACGAGGCGCTTGGCGCGGTAGATCAGCCCCTGCTTGTGCAGGCTGACGAAGACCTTGAGGACGGCAGCCGACAGCCCCTCGTCCATGGTGAAGCGCTCGCGCGACCAGTCGCAGGAGGCGCCGAGGCGGCGGAGCTGGTTGACGATCGTGCCGCCCGACTCCTCCTTCCACTTCCAGACCTCGGCGAGGAAGGCCTCGCGGCCCATCGTGCGGCGGTCGGTCTTGTTCTCGGCGGCGAGCTTGCGCTCGACGACCATCTGGGTTGCGATGCCGGCATGGTCGGTGCCCGGCTGCCAGAGCACGTCCTTGCCGCGCAGGCGCTCGAAGCGGCAGAGCACGTCCTGCAGCGTGTTGTTGAGCGCGTGGCCCATATGCAACGAGCCGGTGACGTTCGGCGGCGGGATCACGATGCAATAGGGCTCGGCGCCGGGGGCCGCGCCCCTGCCCGCCTTGAAGGCCTGCGCCTCGTCCCAGGCCTTGCTGATCCGGGCCTCGACGGCGGCCGGTTCGAAAGTCTTGTCCATCATCGCATCGCTCGAACGCAGAAAGGCCGGGGAACCTGCCCCGGCCGGAAAAATCACGGGCCAAAAAGGTCTCGGCCCTTAAGAGCCCATGCACGGGCCGCGCGTCAACGTTTTCCATGACATGGCGCGCCCTGCGCAGGCGTCAAGCCAGGTTCGACTGCAGGAACCAGAGCGACTTGTCGAGCATGCGGGAATAGGCGGTCAGGATATCGGCGGTATCGGCATCGCCGGCCTCGTCGCAGGCGTCGATCGCCTCGCGGACCTTGTTGGCGGTATCGGCATAGCGTTCGATCAGCGCGGCGAGGTGGTCCTGAACGGCGACGATCTCCGTCGGATACGGCTTGAGCGACGAGGTCTGGGCCGTCGTCTGCGTCGTGCCGAAGGCGATGCCGCCGAGTTGCGCGATGCGCTCCGCGACGGTGTCGACATGGGTGTCGAGTTCGTCGCGGAAACCGTCGAGCATCAGGTGGATGCCGATGAAGCCTGGCCCCTTCAGGTTCCAATGCGCCTGCTTGGTGACCAGCGAAAGGTCGATGCCGTCGGCGAGGCGTTCGTTCAGCACGCCGATGACCTTGGTCTTGGTGTTCGAGGCAAGGTCGATCCGGCTGGATTTGACCACCTTTGCCGTGGTCGAGCTCTTCGGTGCGCTGCGCGGTGCGGTCTTTGCTGCAGTCTTGGCCATGGCAAAACCTCGGATCGAGAAGGGCTGTGAAAACGGCATCGCCGTCAGCGCCGGACGAACCCGACGCATCCCTCCTGATACGCGCGAGGCCGTACGTGGTTCCGGCCGGACCGCTTGGTCCCGAGACGGAACCAGCCGGCTTTCATCCCGTTGGAACCACATAACCCATGACAGCCAGCGGGAGAGCGACATGTCTCACCACGACGACCAGACACGCGTCTGGGACCTCATCGCTTCCATCAAGTTCGCGATGCTCGTGACCCATGATGGCCAGGGCGACGAGTTGCGCGCCCGGCCGATGCACGCCCATGGCGAGCGCGCGGATGACGCGATCTATTTCCTGACCGATGTTCGCCACCACAAGGACGACGAGATCCAGGTCAACGACAATGTCTGCGTCGCCTTCGCGGACACCGGCGGCCACCGCTATCTCTCGGTGACGGGGACGGCGACCGTGCTCGAAGACCGCCAGCGCGTGCACGACCTCTGGGACGCGAGCAACCGGGCGTTCTGGGATGACGAGAACGACCCGAACATCCGCGTGCTGCGCGTCAGGCCCAGCATGGCGGAGTTCTGGGACAGCCCCGGCAAGATCGTCACCACCGTCAAGATGGCCGCCGCGGCGCTAACCGGCGCCAAACCCGATCTCGGCGAGAACCGCAAGGTTCGCCTCTGAAACCCGCAACGACGAGCAGGATGCGATGATTAAACTTTTGGTTCACGGCCTGGGCGCCTGGTTCGCCGTCGAAGCGGCTTCCGGTCGCTATCCCCGCCCGGTCGCGGTCGGGCTGACCATGCTGGTCTCGCGGCTGGGCGCCCCCGCAACAGCCTTCGCCATGGTCGGCTACGGCTTGCTGCGCTTGCAGGAAGCTGGTGCTTTCGAGCGCAGACGCGCCCCGGCGCGGCGCCGGCGGACGGCCAACCCGGATTAGAGGCGCCTGCTCTTCGGGAAAGGGCCCGTCATTCCGGATATCGCCTGGAATGACGGGTGATGTCGCGGGAATCCCGCTGGCTTCAGAACGCGAGCCGGACCAGAGAACCCGTCTTCGATACGGGATCCTAGCTGCGGCCGCCGCGTGCGACGCGCTCGATCTCGGTGCGCACGAGTCTCTCGACCATGGTCGGGAGATTGTCGTCGAGCCAGGTCTTGAGCATCGGCTTCAACATATCCTTGACCAGGTCTTCCAGCGTCCGCGCGTTGTTGCTTAGCACGGTCGAGGCGAGCTGGCCGAAGGCATTGGTCACGACGGAACTCGCCTGATCCGACAGCAGGCTTGCCATGTCAGGGACAGCCGCGAAAGCGGGTTGCGAGGGCTCGGGCCGGGCCAGGACCGGCGGCGGCTCGGCGGGAGGGGCCGGCGGCTCCGGAGGCAGGGCCGCGGCTGGCTCCTCATCGAGGAAAGCGACATCGGAATCGTCCGCGATCGCGGCCGGCGGAACCGGTGCAGGTTCCGGCGCGGGCGCGGCGATCAGAGCGGCCTCGGCCCCCAGGTCGAGGACGTCGTCATCGATCACGGCAACCGGCGCAGGCTCGGGTTCCGGCGCGACATCGACCTGCGGCGCCGCGGCCTCCTCGGCCGGCTTCGTCTCGTCATCCGAGATGATCCGGCGGATGGAGGCGAGAATCTCCTCCATCGACGGTTCGCTGGGCTTGGCTTGCGCGCTCATATGAGTCTAACCGTTGGACACCGGGCGCGCCGACGGAATCAACGCCGCTCCAAGAGCGCAGTATTCCACGGCAGCGATGTCAGACAAGGCGCCAGCCGGCTCTCCCACAGGAGAAATGCGCCCTGTTGCCCGATGGCATCGCGCCGAAAGCGGCATTCCGTTCTCGGAAACGTCGCTTCGGCGACGGAACGACGCCGCAGCGCGAAGCCGTCCGGGCCGTTTCTCAGCGGCCGTCTGGCGTCTGGGTACCCCAGAGCTTGCCCTGCACCTGCTCGTAATGCTGGCGGGCGTCGTAGATTTCCGCCTTGAGCTTGAGCGACTGGGCCGAGAGCTTGCCGACCGCAGAGAGGACCGCATAGGAGGCGACGACGCGATCGCGCTGCGCGACCACGAGGCTCGAACGGGCGCTCACCAGTTCCTGCTGGGCGTTGAGGACGTCGAGCGTGGTGCGCTGACCGACCTTCGCCTCCTCACGGACGCCGGACAGAGCCGTGGACGCAGCCTCGACCTGGGCCTGGGCGGCGACGATCTGGGCCTTGGCCGCTTCGTACCCGCCCCAGGCGGAGACGACTGCGGCGCGCACGGTGTCGCGCTGGGTGTCGACCTCGATCCGGCGCTGGCCGGCCGTTTCCTTGGCCTGGCGGGTGCGGGCATAGATCTGACCGCCCTCGTAGATCGGGATCGTCAGCGTGCCGACGAGGCTGGCCGAGAAGCGGTTGTCGCCTGAGAACTGGCTGTCATAACGCTGCTGGACCACGCCGCGGACGCCCACGACGGGATAGAGATCGGCCTCGGTGACCTTGACCTGAAGCTCGGCGGCATCGACGCCGTGCAGCGAGGCGATGATCGCCGGGTGGTTCGACAGGGCCTGGTTTAGCGCCGTCGGCAGCGACTTCGGCAGCAGCCCTTCGACCGGACGCCCCGGCGCGAGCGAGCGCGGCTCGGTGCCGACATTCTGGCGGAAGCGCGCAACCGAGGTCTTCAGGTTCGATTCGGCGAGAATCGCCTGGGAGCGGGCCGAGGACAGGCGGGCTTCCGCCTGGGCCACGTCGGTGCGCGTCACCTCGCCGACCTGGAACCGGTCACGAGTCTGGCGCAGCTGCTCTTCCAGAACCTCGACGTTGTTGCGGTTGAGATTGAGGATCGCCGTGTCGCGCAGCACGTTCATGTAGGAGGTGGCGGCGTCGAGCAGCACGTTCTGCTCGGTATTGCGCAAGGTGGCGCGGGCACCGAGCACCTGCGATTCGGACTGGCCGACCGCGCTGCGGGTCTTGCCGGAATCGAAGATGTTCTGGTCGACCTGCACGCCGACGCCGCGCGGCCCGAGCCGGGATACGCTGTTGGTATGGACTGACGAGTTGCTGGCGAAGGCCGGAATGCCCGATTCGGTGATGCTGGCGCCGATATCGGCCGAGGCCGTGATGCGCGGCCGGTAGCCCGCCTTCGCCTGCGGCACGTTCTCGTCGGTCGCGCGCACTGCGGCGCGCTGCGCATTGAGCGTCGGATTGGCAGAATAGGCCCGCGCGAGCGCGGCATCCATGGTCTGGGCCGAAACCGGCCCGACCCAGCCGCCCGCCATCGCCAAGGCGAAGACGGCGGAGAGCCCAAACCCGGAAGTCATCTTGTCGCGTTTATTCACTTGGACGCCTCATGTGCGCACTGAAAGTCGCGCCCAGGCATCGCCCCAGCCTCGGCAGAGTTGCAATTCATACCCGTTTCGGCACCTCCCGCCAACGGACGGAGGGGGCCGGAACGGTTTCGCTCGTGCAGTGCCGTAAAAATGCGACACTGCCGATCTCAGAAAACGAAGGCCGCCGGGCGGCGAAACTCCGAAACGGCAGGCGCCGCCGCATCGAAGACCGGCCGGCCGGACACGACGTCGCTGGACTTCAGATAGAGCTTGACCCGCGCGGCGCGGCCGATGCCCTCGACCACGATGAGCCGGCCTTCCGGCCGCAGCAGCGGGAAGAGCGATTCGGGCGTGATCTCGCAGGACCCGCTGACGAGAATGGCATCGAAGCTGGCGGGGCCGGGTTGCGCGGCGGTCACGGTCACGCCCGGCGCACCGGCGCGGCCCAATGCCGCTTCGGCAAGCGCGCGGGCCGCCGTGTCAGGCTCCCAGAGCGTGGCTTTCGCGCCCATCTGGTTCATCAGCGCCGCGCCGTAGCCGGAACCGCCGGCATATTCGAGGACGTCCTCGCCCGGCTGCGGATCGAGCACCTGGATCATCCGCACGGCGACCATCGGGGTCATCAGCGCACGACCGGTGCCCGGCAGCGCGATGGACTGGTCGAGATAGGCGAGATGGGACAGGCTTTCGGGGACGAAGGCTTCGCGCGGCACGGCATCCGCAGCCGCGAGCGCCGCCCGGTCGGTGATGTCATAGGTGCGCAACTGGCAATCGACCATATTGCGCCGCAGCGAGGTGAAATCGTCCATGACCGAACTCTCCGTCCACGACGCCGGGGCTGCAACGCGCGGCTGACGATCTGGAAGCCGCCGCGAACCGGTGCAGCGATCGCGCCGTTCTTCGGCAGCTTTCTGTTCGACGCCCGCGCAAAAGGCAAGCACTGCCTCGCCGCAGGCATGAACCAGCGGGGGGAAGCGGTCCGTCGATGTTGAGGAGGAGGCTGGCTCCCGGAGCAGGATTCGAACCTGCGACCAATCGATTAACAGTCGATTGCTCTACCGCTGAGCTATCCGGGAACAACGTGGCGGGGTCTTAGCGGCGCTATCCGGATAGCGCAAGCCCCCTTGCGAGCCGACCAAGCAGATTTGTCGTCGTCGCTGTGGAAGATGCGATGCCGGGTTGCGGCGCGGCGCGGCTTGTGGTTATTGCGCTCTCGCTGAAGCGGCCATGGCCGTTTTCGCAGGAAGGCCTCGTGGCGGAGTGGTTACGCAGAGGACTGCAAATCCTTGCACCCCGGTTCGATTCCGGGCGAGGCCTCCAAAATCTCATAGCGCTGATATCGCAGCGCTTTTTCCAGGCTTCATCGCGATTGCGGCCTTTGTCGGCCAACGGGGCCGGATGCTCTCCTGCGTTCGCGGAACCAATCGCCCTGCGCGATGTTCTCCCTGCGGATTTTCAAGTGGTGCCCGCCGGCGGCGGCTAGGCAGGCGAGGGCTTAAAGCCCAGAAGAGCCCCATCGGCGCAGCCGGTGGGGCTCTTTCTTTGGAGCCTGCCTGCTTCGGATCGATTCTCGCATCGACCCCCTTCATTGGGTCGCAGGGCGGGGCTGAAACGAATCCGGCGCGACCCGCTCGGGAAATGTCAGGGACGACACGGCAACGATGATCGTCAGACCGATAACGGCGAGCCAAAGCCAGAAGTCCAGAGGCGGCTTTTTCGGATTTGTCATCATGAAAGGGACGCCCGAGCTGTCGCCAGGTTCCCAATCGTCAGCGATAAAGCTCGCCATTCCCGCTTTTCGGGAAGCCTTCAGCCCTTGAGAACGGCGCCGACGGCTGAAGCCGGAGGAGCTTTCCGCGCCCCCTCGCCTCGCGGCGGACCCGAACCGTGCTTGATCGCCAGGGAGAGAATCGTCCGGCCGACGGCTTCCGGCAGGTCGGCGTCGAGGATCACGCGCAGGCGACCGGCGCCGGCTTCGACGGCCGAGACCTCGAATCCCGCCGGATTGCGGTCATGTCGGGCTCGCGGACGGCGTGAAGCGAACAGGGTGTCCAGCTTCCGGCCGATCTCTCCGAGCTCGAGATCGAGTCCTGCTTCCTCCAATGCATCCATCTTTCAACAGCCGTCCATCTGGAGCCATCGTTCAGGCTGTGATTCGCCTTAAGGATTTCGTTTACAGATCGTTAAAATTTTAGTTAGTGGCAGCCGCCTGTTCGGGGCGGAGTAGCGTCATGGTCGAAGCCATTCTGATAGCGGTCCTCATGGCGGGGACGGCAGGCCTGTCCTGGCTGATCGCCGATTTCCTGCATCTGCCGCTCGAAATCTGAGCCGGCGATCGCAGATTCGGCTGAGACCGGCTTCTCCCCGGTCCTGTCGGGCGACACCCTCCAAAAATCTCTGTTTCCCTCCGAGACCGATCCAGCCCGGCCGCGTTGCTCGGAGATTGCGATCTGTCCGGATCGCGGCTGGGGAGAGACGATGACTGAACGCGCCCTGCACTGGTTCCGCAACGATCTGAGGCTGGCGGACAATCCTGCGCTCGCCGCCGCGGTCGAAGCCGGGCCGGTCTTATGCCTTTACATCCTCGATACCGGTCCCGACCGCCGCCCTCTCGGCGGCGCCTCGCGCTGGTGGCTGTCGCGCTCGCTCGCTGCGCTGGGCGAAGCGCTCGCGTCGGCGGGCGGACGGCTCGTGCTGATGGAAGGCGATCCGGCCGTATTGCTGCCCCGCGTCGTGGCAGAGGCCGGCATCACGCGCGTGACCTGGAACCGGCGCTACGCCGCGGCCGAGATCGCGCTCGACCGCAAGCTCAAGGAGGCGCTCTCCGGAAACGGAATCGATATCCGCAGCTTCAACGGCCAGCTCCTCAACGAGCCCTGGCAAGTGACCACGACGACGGGTCAGCCGATGAAGGTGTTCACGCCCTATTGGCGTGCCGCCCGTCAGAAGGGCGAGCCGGCGGCCCCGATTCCCGCTCCGCCGCGAATCCCTGCGCTCCCCCTGCCCGCTACGATCGAGGCGCTGGCGGTTTCGCTCGATGATCTCGGCCTCAAGCCCCGGAAGCCGGATTGGGCCGGCGGTCTGCGTGAGGCATGGACGCCGGGGGAAGCGGGCGCTGCGGAGCGCCTCGACGATTTTCTCGGCAGCGGGCTTGCCGGCTATGCCGAGGATCGCGACCGGCCGGACCGGGCCGCGACGTCGCGGTTGTCGCCGCATCTGCATTTCGGCGAGATCGGGCCGCGTCAGATCTGGCACGCGCTGCATCATGCGCGTGCGACGGGCGAGGCCGCCGGCTCTGAGCGCGATGCGGAGAAGTTTCTTTCGGAAATCGGCTGGCGCGAGTTCTCCCACCACCTGCTGTTCCACAATCCTGATCTGGCGACGCGCAACTACGATTCGCGCTTCGATGCGTTTCCCTGGCAGCCGGACGAAACCGCACTCAACCGCTGGCAGCGCGGGCAGACCGGCATTCCGCTCGTCGATGCCGGCATGCGCGAGCTCTGGACGACCGGCTGGATGCATAATCGCGTGCGGATGGTCGTCGCCTCCTTCCTGATCAAGCACCTGCTGCAGGATTGGCGGGCCGGCGAAGCCTGGTTCTGGGACACGCTGGTCGATGCCGATGCGGCCAACAACGCCGCGAGCTGGCAATGGGTCGCGGGCTCGGGCGCCGACGCCTCGCCCTATTTCCGCATCTTCAACCCGGTGACGCAGGGCGAAACCCACGATCCCCACGGAGCTTATGTCCGCCAATGGGTTCCCGAGCTTGCTGGACTTTCCGATGGCGATATCCACCAGCCCTGGAAGGCCTCGGAAAAGGCGCTGCGCGAGGCGGGGGTGCGAATCGGCGAGACCTACCCTGCCCCGCTGGTCGACCTTGCCGCCGGGCGCCAGCGGGCGCTCGACGCCTTCGCCACGATCCGCAACCGCTGACGCGCGTTTTCAGCCGTTCCGCTCGGCGAATCGGCTCATCAGCGCGAAATAGACCGGATAGGGCAGAAGGCGCGCGACCTTCAGGATCCAGGCGAGGCGGCGCGGCACCGTGACCTCGAAGCCGCCGCGCTCGAAGCCATCGACGATTCGCCTCGCGCCATCCTCCACCGTCAGCAGGAACGGCATCGGGAAGCGGCGGCCTTCCGTCATCGGCGTCTCGATGAAGCCGGGATTGACCAGTTGCAGGCGGATGCCGGCGGCCTCGCAGTCGAAGCGCATCGACTCGCAGAAATAGATCGCGCCCGCCTTGGCCGCGCCATAGGCGGCCGCGCCCGGCAATCCGCGATAGCCAACGAGCGATGCGTTGACCGCGATCTGCCCCACGCCGCGCGCGACCATCCGCGGTTGCACGGCGAAGAAGCTCTTGGCGACGCCGAGCAGGTTCACTCCGATCACGGCCTCGACCGTCTCGACATCGATCGCCCTGCCCTGGCCGGAGGCGACCCCGGCATTGAGGAAAGCGAGCGCGATCGGCCCGTGGATGCTCTCGATCGCATCGGTGACATCCCGCATGCCCTGCGCATCGGTCACGTCGCCGGCATGGGCGACGATACGGCCGGGCAGTTTCTCGGCACTGCGCGCGAGGCGCTCCAGCGCCTCCAGCCGCCGGGCCGTGACCGCAACCGTCCAGCCGCGAGCGGCCAGTTCGAGCGCGACCGCGGCCCCGATGCCGGAGCTGGCACCGGTAATCCAGGCGACGCCGTCCTGCGGCTTCATGCGGGGCAAGGCCATGGCGGCTCCGGGTTGGCGGGACAGTCATCTAGGCACTGAATCGCCCAGCCGGAAGCCATGCGGGCGAAATCATCCCCGCTATCCCGCCAACGCGGTGGCACCCCGGCGGCAATCGGTGCAGTCTGCGCCGCGAAGGCGCGCTCGCGCCGCCAGCGAAACGACGAGACCATGCCGACCGAACTGCTCTTCCGCCAGGATGCCTATCTCAAGGAAACGCCCGCGACGGTCGAAGCCGTGAACGAGCGCGGCGGCATCATCCTCGACCGCACGAATTTCTACGCGACCGGCGGCGGCCAGCCGGGCGATGCCGGGCATCTGCGCCGCGCCGACGGCAGCCTGATCGCCATCGCCACCACGATCTACGATCCCGAGGACAAGAGCCGGGTCATCCATGTCCCAGCCGAAGGACAGCCCCTGCCCGCGCCCGGCGAGGCGGTGACGGTCGTGCTCGACTGGGAGCGCCGCTTCAAGCGCATGCGCATCCACACCGCGCTCCACCTGCTCAGCGTCGTGCTCGCCTTCCCGGTCACCGGCGGATCGATCGGCGATGGCGACGGGCGGCTCGACTTCGACATTCCCGAAGGCGGGCTCGACAAAGCCGAGATTTCAGAGAAGCTCAATGCGCTGGTCGCGCGCAACGCCGATGTCACCGAGCGCTGGATCACCGACGAGGAGCTCGACGCCAATCCGGGGCTGGTCAAGACGATGTCGGTGAAGCCGCCGCGCGGCTCGGGCCGGGTCCGGCTCGTCGCCATCGGCGATATCGACCTGCAGCCCTGCGGTGGCACCCATGTCCGCAACACCGCCGAAATCGGCGCGGTCGCGGTCACCGATATCGAGAAGAAGGGCAAGCAGAACCGGCGTGTCCGGATCGCGCTCGCCTGAGATGGTTTTCGACGGAACCTCGTCGTCATTCCGGACAAGCGGCGAAGCCGCGCCGATCCGGAATGACCGCGTGGTTCCGGTGATCAGATAAGATCTGCCCAGAGGATATTGCCTATGTCCCGTGAAGACGTCTTCGTTTCGACCGAGTGGCTGGCCGAGCGCCTGAATGCACCGGATATCGTGGTGGTCGACGCCTCCTGGTACCTGCCGGCGCAGAAGCGCGATGGCGCGGCGGAGTATGCGGCGCGGCGCATTCCGGGCGCGGTCCATTTCGATATCGACAAGATCAAGGACACCCGCTCGTCCCTGCCCCATATGCTGCCCTCGGCGCCGGAATTCGCGGCGGCCGTCGGCGCGCTCGGTATCGGCGACGGCATGCGTATCGTCGTCTATGACGGGCTCGGCTTCTTCTCGGCTCCGCGCGTGCGCTGGACCTTCAAGGTGTTCGGCGCGCGCGATGTCGTCATCCTCGATGGCGGCTTCCCGAAATGGCTCGCCGAGGGACGCCCCGTCGAGGAGGACAGCCCGAAGGCACGCCAGCCCCGCGTCTTCACCGCCCGGCTCGACAACAGCGCCGTCGCCAATGCGGATGATGTGGCGCGCGCCACCGCGTCGCAGGCGATCCAGGTGGTCGATGCCCGCGCCGCCGACCGCTTCCGCGGCGAGGCGCCGGAGCCGCGGCCGGGCCTGGCCTCCGGCCATATCCCCGGCTCGCTCAACCTGCCGTCGTCGCAGCTCACCAGCGATGGCCGGCTGAAATCCCCGGAAGAGATCGTCACGTTGTTCCGGGATGCCGGCGTCGATCTCGACAAGCCCTCGATCATGACCTGCGGCTCGGGCGTCTCGGCCGTGATCCTGTCGACGGCGCTCGAGACCGTCGGCAAGCCGGCCAAGGCGATCTATGACGGCTCATGGTCTGAATGGGGCATGGGCGAGCGGCCTGTCGCGACAGGCCCGGCGAAGCAGGACTGATTGGAGACTGCCATGGGCCACGACCACGACCACCCGCACGATCACGCGCATGACGGCGAGCCGCGCTGGAAGCATGACGGCGTGCGCGTCATCACCGGCGACAAGCTCGATCCGAACACGGCGCAGACGCCCGGCATGTTCCGGCAGGCGGCGATCAACCATGCCCGCGTCGGCGCGCAGAAGATCTGGGCCGGCACGGTCGCGATCGAGCCCAATGCCAAGACCGGCGTGCACCATCATGGCGCGCTCGAAAGCGTGATCTATGTGGTGAGCGGCAAGGCGCGGATGCGCTGGGGCGAGCGGCTGGAATTCGTCGCCGAGGCCGGGCCCGGCGACTTCATCTACGTCCCGCCCTTCGTGCCGCATCAGGAGATCAATGCCGATCCCGACAACCCGCTGCAATGCGTGCTGGTGCGCTCCGACAACGAGGCGGTGGTGGTCAACATCACCGATGTCGACCCGGTCGAGAAGCCGGAGGAGGTCTACTGGGTCGACCCGATCCACAAGCACCCGCACGGGTGAGCATGGCCGCAAGGGGCGCCGCTTCTTGACTCGCCGGCGAGGCGCTGCGAGCATCGTTATATTCAATTGGATACAGCGATAAGCGCAGCGAGGAACAGCATGTTGAAGCGTCGTACCCTGCTGGGCATGGGCCTCGCCCTTGCCGTGAGTTTCGCCCCGGCCTTCGACGCCGCGCAGGCGCAGACGAAGGATCTCGTCATCTTCGCCGCCGCCAGCATGAAGAACGCGCTCGACGAGGCCGCCGCCAATTGGGTCAAGGAGAGCGGCAAGCCGGCGCCGAAGATCTCCTATGCCGCCAGCAACACGCTGGCGAAGCAGCTTGAGAACGGCGCCCCGGCCGATCTCTTCGTCTCGGCCGATCTCGACTGGATGGATTATGCGGCAAGCAAGAACCTGATCAGGCCCGACACCCGCGTCAGCCTGCTCGCCAACCGGATCGTGCTCGTCGCCGGCAAGGATTCGACCGCCACGCTCGATCTCAAGCCCGGCGTCGATGTCGCGGGCGCGGTCGGAGCCGGCCGCCTCGCCATGGGCAATGTCGATTCCGTCCCGGCCGGCAAATACGGCAAGGCCGCGCTGGAGAAGCTGGGTAGCTGGGACAAGGTGAAGGACAAGATCGCGCAGGCCGACAATGTCCGTGCCGCGCTGCTGCTGGTCTCGCGCGGCGAGGCGCCGCTCGGCATCGTCTACGCGACCGACGCCGCCGCCGACAGCCAGGTCAAGGTCGTCGCGACCTTCCCCGAGGATTCGCACCCGCCGATCGTCTATCCGGTCGCGGTCACCAAGGATTCGGCCAACCCGGACGCGCAGGCCTTCCTGACCTATCTGCGCAGCCCCGCCGCCAAGCCCGTCTTCGAGAAGCAGGGCTTCACGGTTCTGAACAAGGCCGCCAGCTCTTCGTGACCGACTGGCTGACGCTTTCGCCTGACGAATGGACGGCGGTGAGGCTGAGCCTCATCGTCGCGACGACTGCCATGCTCGCGAGCCTGCCCCTGGGGCTCGCGGTTGGCTTGCTGCTGGCGCGCGGGCGCTTCTGGGGCAAGTCCCTGCTCGACGCCATCGTCCATATGCCGCTGATCCTGCCCCCGGTGGTGACGGGTTATCTGCTGCTCGTCGGCTTCGGCCGGCGCGGGCCGATCGGGCAGTTTCTCTATGACTGGTTCGGGATCGTGCTGTCCTTCCGCTGGACCGGTGCGGCGCTGGCCTGCGCGGTGATGGGCTTCCCCCTGATGGTCCGCGCCATCCGCCTCTCGATCGAGGCGGTCGATCGCAAGCTCGAATCTGCCGCCGGCACGCTGGGCGCGAGCCCGATCTGGGTCTTCCTTGTCGTCACGCTTCCGCTCTGCCTGCCCGGCATCATCGCCGGCATGATCCTGTGCTTCGCCAAGGCGATGGGCGAGTTCGGCGCGACGATCACCTTCGTCTCCAACATCCCCGGCGAGACCCAGACCCTGCCCTCCGCGATCTACACCTTCACGCAGGTTCCGGGCGGCGATGCCGGCGCGATGCGCCTCACGCTGATCTCTATCGTGATCTCCGTCGCCGCGCTTTTCCTCTCGGAAGTGATGGCGCGCATCGTCGGCCGCCGGATCGCCGTCGAATGACTGATGTTCTCGACATCGCCATCCGTCACAGGCTCGGCGACTTCACGCTCGACGCCGCCTTCGCCTCCGACGGGCGCCTGACGGCGCTGTTCGGCAGCTCGGGCTCGGGCAAGACCTCGCTGGTCAATGTCATCGGCGGACTGATCCACCCCGATTCCGGCCATGTCCGCGTCGATGGCGAGACGCTGGTCGATACCGAGCGCGGCATCTTCCTGCCGAAGCATCGGCGCCGCATCGGCTATGTCTTCCAGGAGGCACGGCTCTTCCCGCATCTCACCGTGCGGCAGAACCTGTTGTTCGGGCACTGGTTCGTGCCGCGTGCCCAGCGCAGGCCGGCCGAGCTCGACAAGGTGCTGGACCTGCTCGGCATCGGCCATCTGCTGGGGCGGCGACCGGGCGCGCTCTCCGGCGGCGAGAAACAGCGCGTCGCCATCGGCCGCGCGCTGCTGGCGCAACCGCGCCTTCTCTTGATGGACGAGCCGCTGGCGGCGCTCGACGAAGCCCGCAAAGCCGAAATCCTGCCGCATATCGAGCGCCTGCGCGACGAGGCCGGCATCCCCATCGTCTATGTCTCGCATGCGCTGGCGGAGGTCGCGCGCCTCGCCACCACCGTCGCCATGGTCGAGAACGGGCGTGTCGCGGCTTGCGGGCCGACCGCCGACATCCTGTCCCGGCCCGATCTCGCCGCGCGGCCGGGCGCGCCGGAGGCGAGCACCTTGCTGTCCGCCGAGGTTACCGGCTTCGAGGAGGCCTTCGGGTTGGCGCGGCTGAATACGCCGGCCGGTCCCTTGACCATCGCGCGGGGCGCGCTGCGGCAGGGCCAGCGGATCAAGATCCGCATCCTCGCCAGCGACGTCATGCTCAGTCTCGGCCAGCCAGCCGAGATCAGCGCGCTCAACATTCTGCCCGGAAAGGTGGCCGAGATCGGCGAGCGCAGCGGCGCGGGGGGCAGCACCATGCATCTGCTGATCGCTTGCGGTGAGGCGAAGCTGGCGGCGCGTCTCACGGCGAAATCCGTCGCCCTGTTGGGCCTGGCGCCCGGCAAGCCGGTGCATGCGGTGATCAAGAGCGTCTCGGTCGAGATGCCTTGAACCGGCCTCCCCGCCGCAACCACGCCGTCATTCTCGGGCGGAGCGAAGCGCAGACCCGAGAATCTCAGGCAAGGTGAGGTAAAAGGAGCCTACTTCGGCATGAGATGCTCGGGTCAAGCCCGAGCATGACGGCCAAGCCGACAATGGGCTTTCGAAACCCCGCCCCCTTGACCTTCCCATGATGGGAAGCCCCATATGACTCGTCATCACCAAGAAGGAGACGGCGATGACGGTCATCGACAGAAGCAGGAACGACCTCGAAACCCTCGATCTGGGGGTCGAGGGCATGACCTGCGCGAGCTGCGTCGCCCATGTCGAGCGCGCCATCGCGGCGGTGCCAGGCGTCGATGCGGTCTCGGTCAATCTCGCGACCGAGCGGGCTCACATCAGCTTCACCAAAAGCGGCACCGATCTCGGCCAGATCGAGGCGGCGGTCCGCAAGAGCGGCTACACTCCGGTCGAGAACACGATCGAATTGTCGGTTTCCGGCATGACCTGCGCCTCGTGCGTCGGCCATGTCGAGAAAGCCCTGCGCGCCGTGCCCGGCGTGGTCGAGGCGACCGTGAACCTCGCGACCGAGCGCGCCAGCGTGAAGACGCTCTCCGGCGATGAGATCGTCCCTGCCCTCGTCAAGGCTGTGGCCGGCGCCGGCTATGAGGCGAGCCCGGTCGTGGCCGCCGATGGCGATTCTACGGCTCGGCAGCAGGCTGCCAAGGACGAGGAACAGAGCAAGCTGCTGCGCTCCGTCATCCTCGCCGGCTTGCTGACGCTGCCATTGCTCGTCGTCGAGATGGGCAGCCACATGGTCCCCTCTCTGCACCACTGGCTCGCCGGCACCTTCGGCGAGGGAAACCTGCGCGTCTTCTCCTTTGTGCTGGCGACCATCGTCCAGTTCGGGCCAGGTCTCGTCTTCCTGCGCAAGGGTTTCCCGGCGCTGCTGCGGCTGGCGCCCGACATGAACTCGCTGGTCATGCTCGGCACCGGCGCGGCCTATCTCTATTCGAGCGTCGCGACCTTCCTGCCGGACCTGATGCCGGCCGGCACGGACGGCACCTATTTCGAATCCGGCGCGGTGATCGTGACGCTGATCCTGCTCGGGCGCTGGTTCGAGACCCGTGCCAAGGGCCGCACCGGCGCCGCCATCCGCAGCCTGATCGCGCTCCAGCCCAAGACAGCCCGCGTGCTGCGCGACGGCGCCGAGAGCGATGTCGCGGTCGACAGCGTGCGTCCCGGCGATATCGTGATCCTGCGGCCAGGCGAGCGCGTCCCGGTCGATGGCGAGGTCACGGACGGCAGCTCCTTCGTCGATGAATCGATGATCACCGGTGAGCCCGCCCCCGTCCGCAAGGAAGCCGGCAGCACCGTCACCGGCGGCACCGTCAACGGCTCCGGCGCGCTACGCTTCACCGCGCAAAAGGTCGGCGCCGACACGCTGCTCGCCCAGATCGTGCGGACGGTTCAGGCCGCACAAGGCGCCAAGCTGCCGATCCAGGCGCTGGTCGACCGCGTCACACTCTGGTTCGTGCCGGTCGTGATCGTGCTGGCGCTGATCACCTTCGCCGTCTGGCTGAGCTTCGGTCCGAGCCCCGCCCTGTCGCATGCGCTCGTCAACGCTGTCGCGCTGCTCATCATCGCCTGCCCCTGCGCCATGGGTCTGGCGACGCCGACCTCGATCATGGTCGGCACCGGCCGGGGTGCCGAGCTCGGCATCCTGTTCCGTCAGGGCGACGCCCTGCAGGCGCTGAAGGACGTGCAGATCGTCGCGCTCGACAAGACGGGCACGCTGACCAAGGGCAAGCCCGAGCTCACCGATATCGAGCCGGCGAACGGCTTCGCGGCTGACGATGTGCTGCGGCTCGTCGGCTCGGCCGAGAATCTCTCGGAGCACCCGCTGGCGCAGGCGCTGGTCGCGGCGGCCAAGGCCCGCAATCTTGCGCTCGCCGAGCCGGCCGATTTCACCAGCGATCCGGGCCGCGGCGTCACCGCAACGGTCGAGGGCCGCAAGGTCGCGATCGGCGGCCACCGGCTGATGGAAGAGGCGAAGCTCGACATCGCGCCCTTCGCCGCCCGCGCCAAGGCGCTGGCCGAGGCCGGCAAGACGCCGCTCTATGCCGCGATCGACGGACGGATCGCCGCCATCATCGCCGTCGCCGACGCGGTGAAGGAGACCACACCCGCGGCCATCGCCGCCCTGCACAGGCTCGGCCTCAAGGTCGCGATGGTGACCGGCGACGACCGGCGCACGGCGGAAGCGGTCGCGCGCGGCCTCGGCATCGACGAGGTCTGGGCCGAGGTGCTGCCGACCGACAAGGCCGAGGTGGTGAAGCGCCTGCAGGGCCGCGGCGCGAAGGTCGCCTTCGTCGGCGACGGCATCAACGATGCGCCGGCGCTGGCCCAGGCCGATGTCGGCATCGCCATCGGCACCGGCACGGACATCGCGATCGAAAGCGCCGATGTCGTGCTGATGTCCGGCGACGTGATGGGCGTGCCGCGTGCGATCGCGCTGTCGAAGGCGGTGATTTCCAACATCCGCCAGAATCTCGCCTGGGCCTTCGGCTACAATGCCTTGCTGATCCCGGTTGCAGCCGGCGTGCTCTATCCGGCCTTCGGCATCTTGCTTTCGCCGGTCTTCGCCGGGCTCGCCATGGCATTGTCCAGCGTCAGCGTCGTCAGCAATGCGCTCAGGTTGAAGCGTTTCAAGGTGGAGGCCTGAGATGAATATCGGCGAAGCCGCAACCCGCTCCGGCGTCAGCGCCAAGATGATCCGCTATTACGAGAGCATCGGCCTGATCACCGCGCCGGCCCGCACGGCCGCGCAATACCGGGTCTATGCCGCCGAAGACGTGCATACGCTGCGCTTCGTGCGCCGCTCGCGCGATCTCGGCTTCTCGCTGGAGGAGACGCGCGAACTGCTCGCGCTCTGGCGCGACAAGAGCCGGGCCAGCGCCGATGTGAAGAACCTCGCCATGGCGCATGTGCGCGAGCTCGAAGAAAAGGCGGCCGAACTCAAGGCGATGGCCGACACACTGCGGCATCTGGCGACGCATTGCCATGGCGACCACCGCCCGGATTGCCCGATCCTCGCCGATTTCGCAGCTACCACGCCGACGCAAGGCAAAGCCTGAGACGCTGCTCCGCCATGCGCTGAATGTCTGGACGGAGCGGCGCGGGATTGCTCATATGCCGCTGCCCACCAGAGGCGGGTCCGGCCCGGCCACATCGGCCCAGTCGGGGAATCCGCCTCTCAACAAAAGACGGGGAACGCCCATGCGGTCCCCAGGCGGAACGACAATGGACAATCGAAACGATCTCTGGCGGCATGTCGATGCGAATAAGGAGCGCCTGATCGCGCTCTCCGACCGGGTCTGGGGCATGCCGGAGGTGTGCTACACCGAGAAGCGCTCCGTCGCCGAGCATATCGCGGAGCTGAAGCATCAGGGCTTCAGGATCACCGAGAGTGTCGCCGACATCCCGACCGCCGTGATCGGCGAGGCCGGCGAAGGCGGCCCGGTCATCGCCTTCCTCGGCGAGTACGACGCCCTGCCCGGCTTGTCGCAGGAAGCCGGCGCTTCCGAGCACAAGGAAATCGAGGCTAACGGCCATGGCCATGGCTGCGGCCATAACCTGCTCGGCTCGGCCGCGATGCTCGCCGCCGTGGCGATGAAGGAATGGCTCGCCGAGAACAAGATCCCCGGCCGCGTCCGCTATTACGGCTGCCCGGCTGAGGAAGGCGGCGCCGCCAAAGCCTTCATGGTTCGCGCCGGCGCGTTCGACGACGCCGATGTCGCGATCTCGTGGCACCCGTCGAGCTTCTGGGAAGTCGCTCCGGCCCTCGCCTTGGCCAACACCCGCGCCGATTTCGTCTTCACCGGCCGCGCCTCGCATGCCGCTGCCGCGCCGCATCTCGGCCGCTCGGCGCTCGATGCCGTCGAGCTGATGAATGTCGGCGTCAACTATATGCGCGAGCACATGCCGTCCGACGCCCGCGTCCATTACGCCCTGCTCGACACCGGCGGCATCGCGCCGAACGTCGTCCAGGCCCATGCCCGCGTCCGTTACTCCATCCGTGCGCGTGACCTCCGCGGCATGCTGGAGCTCGTCCAGCGCGTGAAGAAGATCGCCGAAGGCGCCGCGCTGATGACGGAAACCAAGATGGAGATGCGCATCGTCAGCGCCGTTTCCGATCTCGTCGCCAACACGCCGCTCGAAGAAGCGATGCACAAGGTGATGGGCGAACTCGGCGCGCCGCATTTCGACGATGCGGACAAGGCCTATGCCGAGAAGATCCGCGAGACGCTCTCCCCGCAGGAGATCGCCTCGATCTGGCGCACCATCGGCATGCCCGATACCGGCGTCCCGCTCGCCGACTTCCTGGTGCCGCGCGACGCCAAGCGCAACCCGGCGATCGGCTCGACCGATATCGGCGATGTGAGCTGGGCGGTGCCGACCGTGCAGGCCCATGCGCCGACGGTCGCGATGGGCACGCCGTTCCACACCTGGCAGGTGGTGGCGCAGGGCAAGTCCCCCCGCCGCGCACAAGGCGATGGTCCATGTCGCCAAGGCGATGGCCGCGACCGGCGCCGCTGTGCTGAGCGACCCGGCCCTGATGGAAGCCGCCAAGGCCGACCACAAGGCGCGGCTGGGCAAGGAAGGCTACACCTCGCCGCTGCCGCCCGAAGTGAAGCCGCCGCTGACGATGTCGCTGGGCTGATCGCGTCTGACCTGCGGTCATTCTCGGGCGCCGCGCAGCGGCGACCCGAGAATTTCGCGCCGGTCGAAGCGCCCTTCCTTTACGAGATGCTCGGGTCAAGCCCGAGCATGACGGCTGTGGCTGCGTTGCCTTGCCGATTGAACGAACACATATGATCCGGAAGAATGGCCACCTGCCGCACGCCGGCAGAATCGCCACCCGGAGCTAGCATGGATCGCGCAGAGGAAACGGAGGACGGGCTCGGCCGGCATCACCGCACGGCCAGCGGCCAGGCCGATTCCGCGATGCCTGAACCCGTTGATCTCGCCGGCTATGTGCTGGACGAGCAGTTCGGCTTCCTGCTGCGGCAGATGCAGCAGCGCTATGTCGCCATGTTCATGGAGATGATGGGTGCGGACGGGCCGACACCGCCGCAATTCGCGGTGCTGTGCCGGCTCGCCGTCGACGGGCGGATTTCCCAGAACCAGCTCGGCCGCATGACGGCGATGGACCCGGCCACGATCCGGGGCGTGGTGACGCGGCTGGCCGAGCGCGGGCTGGTCGAGCGCCTGCACGATCCCGACGACAAGCGCCGCGTGCTGGTGCAGCTCGGCCAGCGCGGCCGCGAATTGCTCCCGGACTATGTCGAACGCGCCAAGGCGATCACCGTCGCGGCGCTGGACCCGATGGCCGAGCCCGAAGTCGAGCCGCTGCTCGACGTGATGCGGCGCCTGCTTTCTGGCTTCAAACCGCCAGATACTGGCTCCGCGCCGCCTCGTTAGCCTTGAGCGCCGCCATCGTATCGTCGAACCGGATCAGGCCCTTCTCGATGATCACGGCACGGTCGGCGATGCTGCCGGCGAAATGCAGGTTCTGCTCGGAGAGCAGGACCGACAGCCCCTCGCCCTTCAGCACGCGGATGGTCTGCGCCATCGCCTCGACGATCACCGGCGCCAGCCCTTCCGAGGGTTCGTCGAGCAGGAGCAGGCGCGGATTGCCCATCAGCGTGCGGGCGATGGTCAGCATCTGCTGCTCGCCGCCGGACATGGCGCCACCAGGCCGGTCGCGCATGCGGCCGAGATTGGGGAAGAGCTCGAACAGCCGCTCCGGCGTCCAGTGCGGCGCGCCGGTCCGTGGCGGCTGGCGGCCGACCTCGAGGTTCTCCATCACGGTCAAATCCGAGAAGACCCGCCGGTCTTCCGGGACATAGCCGATGCCGAGCCGGGCGATGGCGAAGGGCTCGCGGCCGGCGATCTCCTTGCCTTCGAAGCGGATCGAGCCTTGCGGCTCGGGCACCAGCCCCATCACCGTCTTCATCGTCGTGGACTTGCCGGCGCCGTTGCGGCCCATCAGCGCGACGACTTCGCCAGCCCTGACCGCAAAGCCGACACCGTGCAGGATCTTGGCGCGGCCATACCAGGCCTCGACGCCCGCCAGTTCGAGGAGCGTCGCCATCAATGCCCTCCCGAGGTCGCGCCGGAGCCGAGATAGACCGCGCGCACCTGCGGGTCGTTGCGCACCTCGGCGCTGGTTCCGGAGGCGATCAGGCGGCCGCGATCCAGCACCAGCACGCGGTCGGCATGGGCGAAGACGACATCCATGTCGTGCTCGGTGAAGAGCACGGCGATGCCGCGCTGCCTGGCGATGCGGGCGGTCAATGCCATCAGGGCGATGCGCTCCTGCGGCGCCATGCCGGCGGTGGGTTCGTCCATCAGCAGCAGCTTCGGCTCGTTGGCGAGCGCGACCGCAAGCTCGACGCGCTTCAGATCGCCATAGGCGAGCACGCCACAGGCGCGCTTGGCTTGCCCGGTCATGCCAACCTGCTCGAGCAGCGCATTCGCAGGTTCGAGGCGGCGCTGGTCGGCGCGACCGAACAGGCGCCAGGTCTTCCCGGCATGGGAGATCAGCGCCATCTGGACGTTCTCGCGCACGGTCATCGAGGCGAAGGTCGCGGTGATCTGGAAGGTGCGGCCGACGCCGAGCCGCCAGATTTTGCGCGGCTCTAGCCCAGTGATCGGCTTGCCGGCCAGAAGCACCTCGCCGCGATCGGGCTTGAGCTGGCCGTTCAGCATGTTGAAGCAGGTCGTCTTGCCGGCGCCGTTCGGGCCGATCAGGGCGACCAGTCGGCCGGCTTCGACCGCGAAGGAGACGCCGTCGACCGCCTTCACGCCGCCGAAGGATTTTGCGAGGTCGCGGGCTTCCAGAACAGGGGGCACGGGCGCGTTCATGCGGTTGCCGTTGCTTGCGCGGCGCTCTCGCGCCGGGCGCGCCAGTAAAGCCATGTGCCGACGAGGCCGCGTGGGAACAGCACCACCAGCAGCACGATCGAGAGACCAAGCGCGAAGCGCCAATAGGCTGTCATCTTCGCGAGCTGCTCGTTCAAGCCCATATAGGCGAAGGCACCGACAACCGGCCCCGCCACCGTCTGCACGCCGCCGAGCAGCACCATCAGCAAGGCATCGACCGAGCGCGGGATCGCCATATAGGTCGGGAAGACCGAGCCCTTCGAGAAGGCGAAGAGCCCGCCGGCAATGCCCGCCGCGATCGCGGCGATGACGAAAGCCGCCCATTGCAGGCGCCCGACATCGAGCCCGATCGCCTCGGCCCGCAGGGGGCTGTCGCGGCCGGCACGCAAGGCATAGCCGAAGGGCGCGAAGATGATCACGCGCAGGGCAACGATCACGATCACGGCGGTGGTGAGCGCGAGGTAGTAGAACACCGTCTTGGGCACCGCCCAGGCCGAGGGCCAGACGCCGAGGATGCCGTTATCGCCGCCGGTGAGGTCGACCCATTGGAAGGCGGTCGCCCAGGCGATCTGGGCGAAGGCCAGCGTCAGCATGGCCAGATAGACGCCTGAGAGCCGCACGCAGAACCAGCCGAAGATCGCGCCTGCGATGCCGGCCATCAAGGGCGCCAGCATCAGCGCCTCCTCCATCGGGCTGCCCAGCCATTTCACCGCCAGCGCCGCGCCATAGGCGCCGAGCCCGAAATAGGCGGCATGGCCGAAGGAGATGATGCCGCCCGGCCCCAGCAGCAGGTGCAGCGAAGCGGCGAAGATCGCGAAGATCACGAGATCGGTCAGGGTCAGGATAAGATGATCCGGCACGACCAGAGGTGCAAGCACCAGCAGCCCGAGCGCGACGGCTCCGAACAGCTTGGCAGCGCCATCGGCCGGGCGCAGCAGGAAGAGCTGGCCGGCATGGCCGCGCGGCTCGATGCCGGCCTTGCCGAGCAGGCCATGCGGCCGGACGATCAGCACCGCCGCCATCACCAGGAAGACGAGGACCAGCGTGATCTTGGGCAGGATCAGGATGCCGAAGGCGTGGAGCACGCCGATCAGCACGGCGGCGAGATAGGCCCCCGTCACGCTGCCGAGCCCGCCGACAACCACGACCACGAAGGCCTCGGCGATCATCGACAGGTCCATGTGCAGGTTGATCGCCTCGCGTGGGAGCTGGAGCGCGCCGCCGAGCCCCGCCAGTGCCGCGCCGAAGGCGAAGACCGAGGTAAAGAGCAGGCGCTGGTTGACGCCGAGCGCGCTGACCATCTCGCGATCCTGCGTCGCCGCCCGGATCAGCACGCCCCAGCGCGTCCGGTGGAACAAGAGCCAGATCAGGCCGAGCACGAGCGGCCCGACCGCGATCAGGAAGAGATCGTAGCTCGGGAAGCGGTTGTCGAACAGGATGACGAAGCTGCGGAAGCCCGGCGCGCGCGGGCCGAGCTTATCCTCCGGCCCCCAGGTCGCCAACGCGATATCCTGCAGCATCAGCACGACGCCGAAGGTCGCGAGCAATTGGAACAGCTCCGGCGCCTGATAGATCCGCCGGAGGATCAGCATCTCGACCAGCACGCCGACGAGGCCGGTAAGGAGCACGGAGAGGACGATGCTGCCCCAGAAGCCGAGCGGATCGGCCGGGCCAAGCCAGGTCACCAGCGTGAAGGCCAGATAGCCGCCCAGCATGTAGAGCGAGCCATGGGCGAAGTTCACGATGCGCGTGACGCCGAAGATGATCGACAGCCCGCACGCCACCAGAAACAGCGACGATGCCGAGGCCAGCCCGTTCAGGGTCTGGGTGAGGACGAGATCAAGCATGTCGTCTTGGAGCAAGGCGCCTGGCTGGGTACAAACCTGACCGTCATTCCGGGCAAGCGGCTGAAAGCTGCGCCGATCCGGAATCCATCGTAGAACGCGACACCCTACGATGGATTCCGGGGCAAGCCCGGAATGACGGCGTTGTTCCGTTGGAGGCTCAAACAGCCGGACGCAGCTTGCGGACCTCGTCGTCGCTGGGCAGGTATTTGGCGCCGTCGCGATAGCTCCAGTCGACCATCACGCCCTTGCCGTTCTTCTGCGCGCTCTTGCCGACATAGGCGCCAAGCGTCGACTGGTGGTCGATCTTGCGGAATTCGATCGGGCCGAAGGCCGAGCCGAATGTCAGCCCCTCGAAGGCATCGACCAGCTTCTCGTTGTCGGTGGAGGCGGCCTTCGTCAGCGCCGCCGCGATGGCCTGCACCGTCTCGTAGCCGACGACCGAGCCGAGCCGCGGATAGTCGTTGTACTTCGCCTTGTAGGCGTCGCGGAACTTGACGTGCTCCGGGGTCTGCAGATCGGCATGCGGATAGCCGGTGATGATCCAGCCTTCCGGCGTCTCGGCGCCGAGCGTGTCGAGATATTCCGGCTCGCCGGTCAGCATCGAGACGACCTGGCGCCCCTCGAACAGGCCGCGCGTGTTGCCGGCGCGGACGAAATTGGCGAGGTCGACCGCGAAGGTGACGTTGAAGATCGCCTCGGGCTTAGCGGCCTCCAGCGCCTGGACGGTGGCGCCGGCATCGATGCGGCCGAGCGCCGGGAACTGCTCGGCGACGAAGGTCACGTCGGGGCGCGCCTTCAGCAGCAATTCCTTGAACCATTTCACTGCCGACTGGCCGTATTCGTAGTTCGGCGCGACGATCGCCCATTTCTTCGCCGGGAGCTTGGCCGCTTCCTCGACCAGCATGGCGGCCTGCATGTAGGTCGAAGGCCGCAGGCGGAAAGTGTAGCGGTTGCCCTTCGACCAGACGAGCGCATCGGCCAGCGGCTCGGAGGCGACATAGAGCCGCTTGTTCTGGTTGGCATAGTCGGCGAGCGCGAGGCCGACATTGGAGAGGAAGCCGCCGGCGATGATGTCGACCTTCTCGGCGGTCGCGAGATCGGCGGCATGGCGCACCGCGTCCTCCGGCTTGCCGGCATCATCGCGGAAGACGGTCTCGAGCTTGCGGCCGAGCACGCCGCCGGCCGCGTTGATCTGCTCCTGCGCCAGTTCCCAGGCCTGCCGATAGGGTTTCAGGAAAGCGGGCTGCGCGGTATAGGAGTTGATCTCGCCGATGCGGATCGGCCCGGCGCCCTGGGCGCGCGCGAGCGAGGGGACGCCGAGGGCGAGCGTGCCCGCGACGAAACTGCGACGATCGATCTGCATGAGGGGTAGTCCTTCGCCTCGCTGCGGCTGCAATCCGCGCCGATACCGCTCGCACCGGATCGGGCGAAGCGGATTTCATATGCATACATATGAGTTAGCAAATCCTGACGCTTGTCAATCTGCCATTCTTGCAATGCAGCAGATGAGCAGACGACTGGCGGCAGCTCGCGCAGCCTTACGCGAATCGGCCCAAAATAGTTGATTTCATTGGAGAAACAGGCCGCCTAAAAATAAGTCAGCGATGCTGCCCTTTTGCTCTTGCGAACTGGCCGGAGCTTCCTTAACTAGATTGCAGCGCAGCAGAGATGTTGCGCCGCCCTCCTTGGGCGTTTCCTCCCTAGACTTGGGCTGCGCTTCCGGCGTGGCCCTTTTTTCTTGTCGGGAGTCGGGCGTTCACCAGCGCCGGCCGTAGCCCCATGGCCCGCCAAAGGAGGCGTCGAAGCGGTCGAAGCGATAGCGCCGCTCGGCCGCGCGATCGAGGTCGAGCTGCAGCAGGCAGTTCGAGAAGGCCTCGCCCGGCGCGCGGAAACCGAAGGAGCGGCAGCGCTGCTCGTCCATGGCCCGGTACTCGGCCTCCGTTGTGACGCAGCCGCCCAATGCGAGGGCCAGCATCGCGCCGGCGGCAAGCCTGATGATCGTCACCGTGCTTCTCCTCTCGCTCATGACCGTTCTACGCGCGGACGATAGCTCCGGTTCCCGTGCCAGCCTAGCGCGAGAACTTGATCGGCACGCTCAGCGAAATCGCTCCGCCGCCGAGACCGTCCGGCGGAGCCGGGACCGGGCTGGCGCGACGGATCATCGAGACCGCCTCCTCGTCCAGCGCCGCATCGCCCGAACCGCGGACGAGCCGGGCCGAGAGCACGCGACCGCCGCGATCGATGCTGAAGGCGACCTGGACCGTGCCGGGGCTGGCGCCGCCGGGGAAGCGCTTGTAGCGGTTCAGATGCGCCATCAGCGAGCCGCGCCAGCTCGCCGTCGCGGCCGGTGACGGCGAGGACGCGCCGGAATTCGGAGCAGCCGCGCGTGGAGCCGTCTGCGCCTGTGCCACCGGCGCCGAGGTCTGCTCGGCTTTCGGCTTGTCCGGGCGGATCGGCTTCTTCTTCTCGGCGACCTTGGGTTTCGGCTTCGGCTTGGGCTTCTCCGGCGGAGGCGGCTTCGGCACCTCCTTCGGCGGAGGCGTCAGGATGGCCGCGGCATCCGGCAGCGGCGGCAATTCGGGGATCTTGATCTCGGGCTCAGGGATCGCGACAGGCTCCGGTTCCGGGGGAGGCGGCTCGATCTCCTTGGGCTGCTCGACCGGCTCGGGCGGCGGCGGTTCGGGCTCCGGCTGCGCCTCGGCCATCTCGGGCCCGGGCGCGACCTCCTGCGGAGGCGCTTCCGGCGCGACGGCGAGCGGCGCGAGCTCGATCATCACCGCGGCGGGGGGCGAACCCATCGCCGCCTCGGCGCGCTGCCAGTTCGCGATGACCCAGCCGGCCGTGCCGTGGGCGCTCGCGACGACGAGCGCGGCGAGGCTCCAGCGCAGGGCCGCCGGTGCGAAACGGGAAAGCGACGGGCGCTCCAGGCTCATGGCTTCGGCCCCGCAGCAGCCCCCTGCCCGGTATCCTCCAGACCGACCAGCGCGATCTTGAGATAGCCGGCGTTGCGCAGCAGGTTCATCACATTCATCAGCTCGCTATAGGCAACGCTACCATCGGCGCGCAGGAAGACCCGCTGCTCGCGGTCGCGGTTCGTCTTCTGGTCGAGCGCCGTCTGCAGGGCCTCGCGCGGCACGGGATCATTGCCGAGCGCGAGCGTGAGATCGCCCTTCACGGTCAGGAACATCGGCGTGTCCGGCCGCGGCTGCGGCTGGGCGTTCGAGACCGGCAGGTCGACGGCGACATCGACGGTCGAGAGCGGCGCCGCCACCATGAAGATGATCAGCAGGACGAGAATGACGTCGATGAACGGCGTGACGTTGATGTCGCTGACCTCGCCAAGGTCGCCGTCCTGCGGCTCCTTGAGGGAAACGCCCATGGCTCACTCCGCCGGAACGAGCGGCGCAGAGACCGCGCTTGCAGCCGAAGCCGAGGATGCCGAGGCCGAACGCGGAGCCGGCGCTACGGCGCGCTGGCGGCGCTCCAGATCGCGCGAGAGATGGCGCAGGATCTCGCCCGAGGCATCGGAGAGCGTGGCGCGGTAGCCGGTGATCGCGCGGGCGAAGACGTTGTAGATGATGACGGCGGGGATGGCGGCGACGAGGCCGATCGCGGTTGCCAGCAGCGCCTCGGCGATGCCCGGCGCGACGACGGCGAGATTGGTCGTCTTGGCCTGGCTGATGCCGATGAAGGAATTCATGATGCCCCAGACCGTCCCGAACAGGCCGACGAAGGGGGCGGTCGAGCCGATCGTGGCGAGCAGGCCGGTGCCGCGCGCCATCGAGCGGCCGGCGCGCGCCTCGATCCGCGAGAGCGCGATGGCGACGCGCTCCTTGATGCCGTCCTCGCCGAGATCGGCCGAGCGGCGGGTTTCGGCAAGCGCGGCCGAGAGTAACTGGCCGACGGCGCCGCGCAGCTTGCCGTTCTTGCCGGCAGCGGCGCCGGCGGCCGCGCTCAAGTTCTCGGCGGCCTCGATGCGCCGCAGCGCCCGGCCGGCGGAGCGCTTGGCGGCCGCGAGTTCCATCGCCTTGGCCAGCCAGATCGTCCAGGTCACCAGCGAGGCGAAGGCGAGCCCGAGCATCACGCCCTTCACGACGATGTCGGCCGCCATGAACATGCCCCAGGGCGACAGGTCATGCGGCAGGGTCGCGGTCGCGGCCGGAGCGGGAACCACAGGCGTCGCCGGGGTGCCGGACGTCAGCGGCGGATGGGCGGCGCTCGGCGGGTTGATGCCGAGCTGGGGCAGAGCCGGCGGCAGCGGATTGGTCGGAGTTGTGGGCAGGGTCGGAGAAGCCTGCTGACCGGGGGCGGCTTGCTGTGTCGGCGCTGCGGGCTGAGCCTGCGCCGTCGGCGAAGCGGTGTCGGCCGGCGCCTGCGCCTGCGCCACCACCACGGACAGGCTCATCGCAACAAGAGCCAGACGGAACGCACACATCATCACCAATCAGCCTTCTCTGGAGGAGTGCCACGCCCGGCTTTCGCCGGCTCAACGGCCTGCCGCCCGGCACCTGGGAGCCGGCAGCTTCCTCATTGGAATCATTACAAAAAAAGACTTGCAGCACCGATGCTGCATATGCGATACGCCTGTTCGAATCGTGCGGGCATGTCAAGAAAAAGCGGCTCGCCGGGCATGGCCCCGAATGAGCTTCTGCCGCGCGAAATCAGGCCTGCCCGCGTTCCCGGGTGGCCCTCACATATCCGCTATTCGATGGATGCAGGGCGCCGCCGCCGCGGCGACCGGGTGCGACCGTCAGCCCTGCTCGGGCCGGTCGATCTCGGCCTGCAAGGCAGCGAGATGCGTCGCGGCGGCCTCAGTCGCAGCCTGCTCGACCGCGCGGAAGCGCAGGATGAGCGCTTCGCCGAGTGGGGTGAGTTGCGCGCCGCCACCGTTGCGACCGCCGACCTGGCGCTCGACCACCGGCTTGCCGAAGAGCACGTTCAGCTCCTCGACCAACTCCCAGGCGCGCCGGTAGGACATCTCCATCGCCCGGCCGGCGGCCGAGATCGAGCCATGAGTTCGCGATATTCTCGAGCAGCGCGATCTTGCCGGGGCCGATCCTGCCCTCGGGGTCGAGCTGGATGCGCAGGCTCAGCGAGGGCACCGCGGCCTCAGGAGGCTTTGGCGAGGGTCGCCTGCCCGCCTTCGCCGCAGGCGGCGAGCCAAATCGCGGCGATGCGCTCGATACCGGCCTGGTCGTCGGCGTCGAATCGCGCCGGCGACGGGCTGTCGAGATCGATCACGCCGATGACGCCGTCTCGGCCATGCAGCGGCACCACAAGTTCCGAGCGCGAAGCCGCATCACAGGCGATATGGCCGGGGAAGGCATGGACATCCTCGACCAGCATCGATTTCCCCTGCGCGACCGCCGCACCGCAGACGCCCTTGCCGACGGGAATGCGGACGCAGGCCGGCTTGCCCTGGAACGGGCCGAGCACCAGCTCGCCACCGCGCATGATGTAGAAGCCGGCCCAGTTCAGGTTCGGCATCATCTGGAACAGCAGCGCGGAGGTGTTGGCCGCGTTGGCGATCGGGTCGCTCTCGCCGGTGAGCAGGGCTTCGAGCTGCCCGGCGAGCTCGCGATAGAAGTCCGGCTTGCTGCCGGCGGCGATGCTGCGTGCCTCGAACATGATCCTGACGCCTCGCTCGCGTTCGCTCTCGAAATCCAGCGCCGGTTCCTACCACCATCCTCCCGGCCGCGCCATCGAAGAGGCTCCTTCCCCACCCCCGGCGGATTGTGCCAATCCTCCCCGCGCCAGCCTGAAAGGAATCGGTCTTGAGCGAGGGTCTCCGGCGAATCCGCATCGCAGCCGCCCTGCTGATCGACGCGCGCCAGCGGCTGCTGCTCGTCCGCAAACGCGGCACCGCCTGGTTCATGCAGCCGGGCGGGAAGATCGAGCCCGGCGAAGAGCCCTTCGATGCCCTGCGCCGCGAGTTGCAGGAAGAGCTTGGTCTGGAGGTTCCGCCAAGGGCTGCGCGCCATTGCGGACGCTTCGCAGCTCCGGCCGCCAACGAACCCGGCTTTATCGTCGAGGCCGAGCTCTTCACCCTGCCGCTCGACAGCGAACCGAAGCCCGCGGCGGAAATCGCCGAGATCGCCTGGCTCGAACCCGATACGGCCGCGACGCTTCCCCTCGCCCCACTGACGCGCGATCACGCCCTGCCGCTCTGGCGCTCCATGCTCACGGAGACATCCCGATGAACGACCTGACTTCGAGCCCGCGCCGCGCCGATGGCAGCGCCGGCGATGCCGATTACGGCCGCATCGGGCAGGGCTATGCCTCCTATCGCCAGCCCGAGCCCGCCATCGCCGCGTTGATCGAGGCGGCGCTCGGCCCGGCTCGCCGTATCCTCAATGTCGGCGCGGGCGCCGGGTCCTACGAGCCGCGCGGCCGCGACATGACCGCGGTCGAGCCCTCCGCCGCGATGCGGGCGCAGCGCCCGGCCGATATCGTCCCGGCGATCGATGCCACGGCGGAGGCCCTGCCCTTCCCCGACGGCCATTTCGACGCGAGCATGGCGACCTTCACCGTGCATCAATGGCAGAATCTCGATGCAGGTTTGCGCGAGATGCGCCGCGTGACGCGCGGGCCGGTCGCGATCCTGTCCTGCGATCCCGAGCTGGTGCAGGCCTTCTGGCTCGACCATTACGCGCCGGATGTGCTGGCGACCGAAGCGCGACGCTATCCCTCGCTCGGCCATATCGGCACGGTGCTCGGCGGCGAGGTCGAGATCGTCGCGGTGCCGATCCCGCTTGCCTGCCGCGACGGCTTCAACGAGGCGTATTACGGCCGGCCCGAATTCTTCCTCGATCCCGGTGCGCGCTCGGCCTGCTCGGCCTGGAGCTTCGTCGACGCGGCGCGGAACGCCGCCTCGATCGAGACATTGCGCCAGGACCTGGAAACCGGCGCCTGGGATTCCTGCTACGGCTTCCTGCGGCAGCAGCCGAGCTTCGACGGCTCGCTGAGGCTCGTCATCGCGCGGCCCTGAGCCCGCCGACTTTACACCAAACCACGCCGTCATCCCGGGCCTGGCCCGGGATCCATCGTCAAGCGCCGGGCCTCATGATGGATCCCGGATCGGCGCCGCTTCGCGGCTTGTCCGGGATGACGGTGTGTTTCCGTGAGAAACCGTCATGCTCCTGGCCAACAGCAGAAGGGCCGGGTCTCCTGCGAGAACCGGCCCTTCGAAACGAACTTCCCTCGCTCCGGCATGGATCCCGGGTCACGCCCGGGATGACAGCGCGGTTCCGAGAGGAATTCCCGGGGCCTAGAACGGGATATCGTCGTCCAGATGGCTGGAGGACGAGCGCCCGCCACCGCCGCTGCCGCCGCCCGACATAGCCGGCTGGCGCGAACCGCCGCCACCGCCGCTGCCCATCGCGCTGGAGCGGCCGAACGAGCCTCCGCCACCGCCCGAGCGCTCCTCGCCATAGCCGCCGCTGCTGCCACCGCCCTCGCTATACTCGTCGCCGCCGCCCTGGCGGCTGTCGAGGATGGTGAGCTCGCCGCGGAAACGCTGCAGCACGATCTCGGTGGTGTATTTCTCGACGCCGGACTGATCCTGCCATTTCCGGGTCTGAAGCTGGCCCTCGATATAGATCTTCGAGCCCTTCTTCAGGTATTGCTCGGCGACCTTCGCCAGGTTCTCGTTGAAGATCACCACCGAGTGCCACTCGGTGCGCTCCTTGCGCTCGCCGCTCTGCTTGTCGCGCCAGGTCTCGGAGGTGGCGATACGCAGATTGACGACAGGCTCGCCGCTGCCGAGTCGGCGCACTTCGGGATCGCGCCCGAGATTGCCGACCAGAATGACCTTGTTGACGCTACCAGCCATGACAGGCTCCATTTCCTGCGCACTTCACACAAACCGGCCTCTTGACCGGAGCCGAACCCTATCGGCCGATTGAGGCATTATCAATGATGTTCTTGTTTTGTTCAAGGGTCTGATTCGAGGTTGTCCCCCGCTGATTCGGCCACGCTTCAGCGATGAGGGTGTCGGGCGCCGAGGGTCGCCTGCGCCATCCGGTCGAGCAGCACCGCGAGCAGGACGATGCCGAGCCCGCCGACGAAGCCGAGGCCGGGATCGGCCCGCTGCAGGCCGAGCAGCACGACCTCGCCCAGCCCCTTCGCGCCGATCATCGAGGCGACCACGACCATCGCCAGCGCCATCATGATCGCCTGGTTCAGCCCCTGCAGGATGGTCGGCCGGGCGAGCGGCAGTTCGATCAGCCAGAAGGCCTGCCTCGGCCGGAGGCCCAGCGCCCGCGAGGCCTCGACCAGCCCGGCATCGACGCCGCGCAGGCCGAGCTCGGTCAAGCGCGCGAAGGGCGGCAGCGCGTAGATGAGCGTCGCGACGAGGGCCGGCGCGCGCCCGAGCCCGAGCAGCATCGCGACCGGGATCAGGTAGACGAAGCTCGGGATGGTCTGCATGAGGTCGTAGAGCGGCGCGAGCGCCCTCCCCAGCCGCGGGCTGCGCGCCGCCGCGACGCCGAGCGGCAGGCCCAGCAGCACGACGAAGAGCACGGCGACGGTCACAAGCGCGAGCGACTGCATCGCCTCGCCCCAGACGCCAAGCCCCGCCAAGGCCAGTGGCAGAACCGCCATCGCCAGAGTGAAGCCGATCCGCCGCGTCGCGAGCCAGGCTCCGGCCGCGATGGCCAGCACGAAGGCCGGGACCGGGACATGCTGAAGCAGCGTCTCGACGAGGCGAACAGGCGCCGTCAGCGCCGCACCGACGCCGTCGAGCCTGTCGCCATAGCCCGTGACGAGGGCATCGACCGCCCGATTGACGGCACCTTGCAGCGCCTTGCCGAGATCCGGCACCAAAGCGGTCGTCACAGGCTCGCGGCGACCTTGCTGGCGATGTCGGCCGGCAACCACTTCTTCCAGATATCGCCCTGCGTCTTCAGAAAGACCAGCGCCTGCTGCTCGGGCGTGACGCCCTTCTCGCGCGCCTCGGCGAGCATCTTCGAGGTGACGTCGCTGGTCGTGCCATAGCTCTTGAAGAAACTCGCGAGTTGCGGCGCCTTCTTCGCCAGATCGATATTCGCGCCGATCACGACCTTGCTCGTCGGATAGGCGGTGGCGCGCTTGGGATTGTCGCTGGCCTTGAGCTCGGCCCAGACGCTCGCATCGAAGGGTGCTTCCTCCAGCTTGACGAGATCATAGGCGCCGAGCACCCAGCTCGGCCCCCAGTAATAGAACACGACCGGGCGCTTGCGCTTGAGCGCGGCCTCGATCGCGGCGACCAGCGCCTCGCCCGAGCCGCCGCGCGTATTGGTGAAATCCTCGGCGAGCCCATAGACCGCGAGCTTCTTGGTGTTGATGCCCTCGCAGACCCAGCCGGCGACGCAATTGTAGAAACGCCCCTTTCCCGGCTCCTCGGGATCGGCGAACAACGCCTTGTAGCGCTTGAGGTCCTGCGGCGTCTTCAGGTCCGGCGCCTTGGCATCGGGCCCCGAGACCAGATAACGCGGCACGAACCAGCCCTCGCTCGCATCGGGGAACGTCGTGCCGAGCGGCTCGACCTTGCCGGCCTCGGCCGCCTTCACCCAGGCATCGACCGGGTTGGCCATCCAGATCTCCATGACGATGTCGACATCGCCGCGCGCCAGCCCATTGACCAGCGGGGCGACCACGCCCGGAACGCGCTCGACCTTGCAGCCGAAACCACGCTCGGCGATCGCGCTGGCTACGGCAGTGTGGAAAGCCGCGGAATCATAGTCGAGCCCGGCCATCTTCAAGGGCCGGTCGAGTTCGCAGGCCATGGCCGGCGCGCCGAGGCCGAGGCCGAGCGCGAGGGTTGCTGCTCCAAGAAGGGCTTTCATCATCGTTGCTCCCCCGATCTTTCATGGCTGGCGCCGCCGGGCCGGTGGCGCGGGCGGTTCGCGCTGAAACGCAGAACCGGGCGAATTGATCCGCGATCCCGGCCGCTCGCGATCGAGCATCGCGCATCCGAGGCGGCGAGGCGATGCCGGCCCCTGTCAGGGGCCGTCAGGACCGTGCGGGCCGCCACGCCCTGCTGGCTATCGGCCGCGGTAAGGCACGCCGCCCTCCCACCGGGACTGCCAGTGCGACATAAACCGCGCCGCGATATCCGGCATGTCGCGGATGACGACGACATTCTCCGAGTTCTTCGTCTCGGCGGATGGGGCATAGTTGAACGATCCGGTCTGGACCGTGCCGCCGTCGACGATGATCGTCTTGTCGTGATGGAGGTGGAAGCGGTCGTTCGTGCGCAGTTCCACGCCGTGACGCGCCACGAAATCCATCGCGGCCCTGCTGGCCTTGCCCTTGTTCCGATCCCGGTCGACGACCACGCGAACCGCAACCCCGCGTTTCTTCGCCGCCACCAGAGCATCCATGACGTCTTGCGCCTGGAAGGCATAGGCGAGCACCTGAACACTGCGCCTAGCCTCGCCGATCACCTTCAGTACCAGTTCGCGCGCCGACCCGTCCGGTGAAAAGCCGACCTCCACACCGGGCGCGGCCTGAGCTGCCGGAGAGAAGACCAGCATCGCCGCCAGGCCGAAGATGCGGATCGTTTTCATGACGGCCTCGCTTTCCGATTGCCGTCCCATGGAAAGCGAAACGCATCGACGGTACAAGACGGGCCCGGTCCGACAGGACCAAGCCGCCGATCTTGTGCAACAGGACGCTCCCGCCGTGACTGCCGATAACCGCCTCGTCCTCTCCAGCGACCACGCCGCCATCCCGCTCCGGCAGGCCATCGCCAGGCATGTGGCGGCCCTGGGCTGGGACGTGGTCGATATCGGCCCGACGACGCCTGAGAGCACGCCCTATCCGAAGCACGGCGAAGCCGCGGCGCGCATTGTCGCCTCCGGCGATTGTCGGCTCGGCATCATCCTGTGCGGCACAGGCCAGGGCATCATGATGGCCGCGAACAAGGTCAGGGGCATCCGCTGCGGCGTCTGCTCGGACACCTTCTCGGCCCGGATGATCCGGGAGCACAACGACGCCAACATGCTCTCGCTCGGCGCCCGCGTGGTCGGCGAAGGGCTGGCGCTGGCGATCGTGGACGCGTTCCTCTCCGCCAAGTTCGAAGGCGGCCGGCATGCGACGCGGGTCGAGATGATTTCGGCGCTGGAAGGGTAGCTCTGCCAGCGCCGAACGCTGGCTGGACAGGCCCGCATGCGCGCCGCAAGATGGCGCATGCGGTTCACCAAATGGGACTACATCGCGTTCCCGTTCCTCGCTGCCCTCGGCATCGGGGTGTTCTACGGTGCCATCCGCCTCGTCGGCTATTTCGGGCTCGGCGTCGTGGGCCTCGTCATCGTCTTCATCGTTGTCCGCATGGACCTGGAAAAGGACGGTCCGAGCGGCGTCGATCCCTCGGTCATCGCCGAGCAGTTCAAGGCCCGCGACCGCATGTCGAGAGCCGAGAAGGCCGATCTGCTTGCGGCGCAGCGAACCCGGCTTCAACCGCAGTTCGTTGCGCTCGTCGTCGGCACCGCCTTCGTCATCCTCGGGTTCGGGATGCACTTCCTGCTTTAGGACTTGTCCTCGTCAGGGCCAGACGGGTGCGCCGTCCAGCCCCGCGGTTTCCGGCAGACCGCAGATCAGGTTCGCATTCTGCACCGCCTGCCCCGCCGCTCCCTTGCCGAGATTGTCGACCACGCCCATCGCGATCACCAGATCGCGCTCCGGATCGGCTGCATAGCTGACGAAGGCGAGGTTGGAACCGGTCGCCCATTTGGTCTGCGGCGGCTTGTCGGTGACGCGGACGAAGGCTCGCCCGGCATAGAAGCGTCGGGCCGCGTCCAGGCACTGCTCCGTGCTGGCGCGGCCGCGGCAGTAGATGGTGGCGAGGATGCCGCGGGTCATCGGCACCAGATGCGGCGTGAACACCAACCCGGCCGCGCTGCCGCCGCTCAATCGCTCGATCGTCCTGGCGATCTCGGGCATGTGGGTGTGCCGGAGCAGGCCGTAGGGGATCAGGTTCTCGTTGCTTTCGGCGTAGCCGAACTTGCTGTCGCCGCCCCGGCCGGCACCGGAGATCCCCGTCTTGACGTCGACCACGATATGGCCGGGTTCGATCAGCTTGTCGGCCAGCAGCGGCGCGAGTGCGGTCAGCGTCGCGGCGGGGAAGCAGCCGGGATTGGCGACGCGGCTCTGCCCCTCGATCCGGGCCGGCCAGATATCGGCGAGGCCATAGGCCCACCCCTCGACATAGCGGTGGTCGCCGCCGATATCGACGATCTTCACCTCCCTGGGAACGCGCGCGAGCGCCTCGGCCGAGGCGCCCGTCGGCAGCGATGCGAACAGCACGTCGAGCTGCGGCAGGGCCGCAGGGTCCCATTTCGCAATGACCAGATCCGCCAGCCTGGCCGGTACGCCGGGGAAGCGATCGACCAGACGGCTGCCGGCGCTGCTCTCGCCCGCGGCGTAGACCAGCTCGAAAGACGGGTGGCTCGCGATCAGGCGCAGCGCCTCGCCGCCGCCGAAACCGCTGATGCCGACAATGCCGACGCGAATGCTCATGGTGATGTCCCTCTGGGTTCAGGAAACAGAAAACCCCCGGAGCCGAGGGCTGCGGGGGTTCAGGAACGCGGGTCGGGGCCGCTCCGGCGGTGGGACCTACAATGAGAAAGTCACCGCACGGAAGCACACTGATCGACGCGCAGCCCGAAGAGCCGCCGCTTGGATGCAGCGACGTCGGCGTCGATAAAGGTTCCGGTTAACGAGCATGACCGCAACATTGTCGCGACTGCCCTTCAATCGTCAACCGAGGTGACCGCTTTTGTGTCCGCAGTTGCGGCAATTATCGAGACACGCCCGACGCCTCACTCCTGAGGGCCGGTGATGTAAAAGCCGAAGGCCGAAGCGCAGGCCAGAACGACACTGATCTCGAGCAAGCCCATTGTTCCCTCCTCACTCATGACGGGAGCAGAACTGTTCGACGTTCGATGTTGTTCCTCGGTATGTGGAACCGCCCCTCAAGCTCGATCGGGCGCTTCGAGGCAAACGGCCCTTGGCCAGCTTACCTTGCGTTAACTGATGCCACCTCACAATTCCCTACAAGGAGGGTGCGACATGCCAGAACGGCGAAAGCATCATCGGGTTTCGGTCCGGTTGAACGCGCGATTTTTGCTCCAGGATGGCAGCGAGCATTCTGCGGAAACGATCGACGCCTCTTTGAGCGGCATCAGCTTCCGATCGCGCGCGGTGCCATATCGAGGCCAGCGCGTGGTGGCCTATGTCTCGGATCTCGGCCGCATCGAGGGAACCGCAACCCGGGTCTCCAAGGAAGGTTTTGCGATCTCCGTCTCGGGGACCCGTTATCGTAAAGACAAGATCGCCGGCGCGCTGACCTGGGCAAAGCTGGAACAACTCGGCGGGCGCAGTGCAGACCGGGTTGTGCCGACGGTCAAGGAAGGACGGCTGTTCACGAACAACGCCCTTCACTCGGTCGAGATTCTGAATGTTTCAACAGGCGGAGCCGCAGTGAGATCGGCTGCCTTCCTGCCGCTGGGGACCACTGTGCGCCTTGGCGACCAGCCTGCGATCGTGCTGCGGGTGGAGAACGGCACTTACGCCCTTGCGTTCGAGAAGGAGCTCGATCCAGCCGCCGTCAACGTCGACATTCGCTTCGATTGAACGCCTTGCCGTGGCCGTTTGGGCGAGCGGCGAGGACACTGCGGCACAGCACCTTGACACGCGATGATGCGCAGGCGTCACAATCGTGGGAGACCTTGGCTGCAAGCGGAGCCGTTGGAAGACGCGCCGTGCGCTTTCGGGGTGCAACGAGGGAATTCGCCATGCTCAAACGCTATCTCGCCCTGGCATTCCTGCTTCTCGGACCGGTCGGCTGCGTCACGCAGGACAGCGTCCCCCGCGCCAGAGCCGATGGGCCGGCCTATATGCAGCCCGGCATCGGCGCCCCGACCCGCCAGACGGATTCGTTCGGCACGCTTCGCTAGGTGCCTGCCGGCGAACCGCAGCGTCGCGACCGGGGAATGCCCGTTCCCGAAGCCCAACAAAAAACCCGGCAGGCCAAGCCTGCCGGGTCATTGATTGCAAGCCGTCGTAAAGCTTAGCCGCGCGGCGCGAACGCCTTCAGCGTGGCGGCAGCCAGAGCCGACTTCAGGACGGCGCCGAGGATGAAGGGCACCGCGCCGAGCGCGATCGCCTTGGGCAGGCCGATCAGCACGGCGAGCCAGGCCACGCCGATCACCAGGCAGAGCACGTTGCCGGCGAGCATCGCGGCAAAGGCGAGGCCGATGCGGCTGCCGTTCCAGCCCTGCTGCGCCAGCCAGCCGGTCAGGGCCGCGGCGAAGGGGAAGGCGAGCAGGTAGCCGCCGGTCGGGCCGGCGAAATAGGCCGCGCCGCCGACGGCGCCGGCGAAGACGGGCAGGCCCATGGCGCCCTGCGCCAGCCAGGCGATGACAGTGACCGCGCCGAGGCGCCAGCCATAGAGCGCGCCGACCAGCGTGACCGCGAAGGTCTGCATCGTCATCGGCACCGGATACATCGGCACCTTGATCTGCGAGGACAGCGCCAACAGCAGGCTGCCGACGATCACGGCGCCGGCCTGCCAGGCAAGCGAGCGGCTTTCCAGCCGCAGCGGGCTGAACGGGCGGCTGAGGGCAAGATCGGTCATGGTCACTCCTGGGTCGCGATCAAAATTATCTATAATTTCGATCTTTGATCTATGATGGAGTCCATATCCCGGCGAAAAAGGCAAGCGCGCTTCGTTGCGGTGTCCCCGTTGGCCCAAAATCACGTATCAGGGCAGTGCGTCATTCTCGGGCGTAGCGGAGCGAAGACCCGAGAATCTCTTGCCGGAAGAAGCATGGGGAGCCCTCTTCGGCAGGAGATGCTCGGGTCAAGCCCGAGCATGACGGCCATGGCATGTGCATGTTTACGGAACCCGCATTCGCAGCTTTGGCGCGCCCCTCAGCCGACGATGGCGAAGGCCCCGCGCGTCGCGCCCGACGCGGTGCGAACCGGCCGCTCGCCGATCCACTGGGCGTGCCGCGCCAACGTCGCGATCGCGGTTTCCAGATCGCCATTGCGCAGGGCGTTGAGGATGGCGCGATGGTCGTGGTCCGTGCGAGCCTCCCATTCCGAGCGCCAGGCCGAGAACAGGAAGCGCGCGCTGGCGGCATGGAGATCGTCGATCGTCGCGAGCAGGCGCTTCATGCCGCAGGGCGCGACCAGCGTGCGGTGAAAGCGGCGATTCGCCTCCTCCCAGGTCCGGACATCGGTGGCGGCGTCGCAATCGCGCCGCGCCTGCTCGGCCTTGTCGAGGATGGCGGCGGTGAGATGCGGCGCGGCATGGCGCAAGGCCAGCACCTCCAGCGCCGCGCGCATCGCCGCGACCTCCTTCACCTCCGAGAGGTCGAAGGAGGCGACGCGGACGCCGCGGCGCGGCTCGCCGATCGCCAGCCCCTGCGCCTCCAGCCGGCGGAAAGCCTCGCGCACCGGGACATGGCTGGTCTCGAATTCCGCGGCGATATGATCCTGCCGCAACCGCGTGCCGGGCTCGATCGTTCCGGCGATGATCCGCTCGGCCAGGGCTCTGGCGATGCGGACGGCGATGGTGTCTTCGGCAGGCTTCGTCATGATTTATAGATAATTCGAGCGCACGGCGGAGTCGATTGCGATCGGCCGGATCATCCCCATATCGAGCCCTCGCCGATCCTGACATTTCCTGTCAGGAAGACGGCAGCAGCCGGGACGGCTGCGTGCTATTCATGCCGGGCAGATTGCCGCGAGGCTGGAAAGGCCCGGCATTTGCCTTACATCTAGCGCTTCACCGCAACGGACGCCCCGATGGCCCGCAAGACCGAATCCGCCGCTGCCCAGGCCGCTGCGCTGGAAGACATGTTCGACCGCAACCGCGCGGCCGATCCGAACAGCCGCGCCATCACCGTGCGCGGCGCGCGTGAGCACAATCTCAAGAATGTCGACCTCGCCATTCCCAGAGACAAGCTCGTGGTGTTCACCGGCCTCTCCGGTTCGGGCAAGTCCTCGCTCGCCTTCGACACGATCTATGCGGAAGGCCAGCGCCGCTATGTCGAGTCGCTCTCGGCCTATGCCCGCCAGTTCCTCGAGATGATGCAGAAGCCCGATGTCGACCAGATCGACGGGCTCTCGCCGGCGATCTCGATCGAGCAGAAGACGACCTCGAAGAACCCGCGCTCGACCGTCGGCACGGTCACCGAGATCCACGACTATATGCGCCTGCTCTGGGCGCGCACCGGCATCCCCTATTCGCCCGCGACCGGCCTGCCGATCGAGAGCCAGACCGTCCAGCAGATGGTCGACCGCATGACCGAGCTGCCGGAGAAGACGCGCGGCTACCTGCTCGCGCCCGTCGTGCGCGGCCGCAAGGGCGAGTTCCGCAAGGAGATGGCCGACTGGCTGAAGCGCGGCTTCCAGCGCGTCAAGGTCAATGGCGAGTTCTACGAGATTCCGGACGCGCCGCCGCTCGACAAGAAATTCAAGCACGACATCGACGTCGTCGTGGACCGCATCGTGATCCGGCCCGATCTCGGCGCCCGCCTCGCCGACTCGCTGGAGCAGGCGCTCGAGCTGACCGACGGCATCGCCGTCTTCGAATATGCCGACGAGAAGGAGGAGAACGGCGAGGCGAAGCGCGTCACCTTCTCCTCGAAATTCGCCTGCCCGGTCTCCGGCTTCACCATTCCCGAGATCGAGCCCCGGCTGTTCTCGTTCAACAACCCGTTCGGCGCCTGCCCGGTCTGCGACGGGCTCGGCCACGAGATGCGGATCGATCCGGACATGATCGTGCCGGATCACTCCCTCACCTTGAAGAAGGGCGCGATCGCGCCCTGGGCCAAGTCGACCTCACCCTATTACGGCCAGACGCTGGAAGCGCTCGCCAGGCATTTCGGCTTCTCGATGACCAAGCCCTGGTCGGAACTGCCGGAGAGCGCGCGCAAGGCGATCCTGTTCGGCACCGGCAGCGAGCCCGTTCGGATGGCCTATAACGACGGCCTGCGCAGCTATGAGGTGAAGAAGCCCTTCGAGGGCGTCATCACCAATATGGAGCGGCGCTGGAAGGAGACGGAGTCGGACTGGGCGCGCGAGGAGATCGGCCGCTTCATGTCCGAGACGCCCTGCGCCGCCTGCAACGGCTATCGCCTGAAGCCCGAGGCGCTGGCGGTGAAGATCGACATGCGCCATATCGGCGAGGTCTCGAAGCTCTCGGTCAAGGACGCGCTGGACTGGGTCACCAACCTGCCGTCGCGGCTGTCGAAGAAGCAGAACGAGATCGCCCCGCGCATCCTCAAGGAAATCCGCGACCGGCTGACCTTCCTGCTCGATGTCGGCCTGGAATATCTGACGCTCGCCCGCGCCTCCGGCACGCTCTCCGGCGGCGAGAGCCAGCGCATCCGGCTGGCGTCGCAGATCGGCTCGGGGCTGACCGGCGTGCTCTATGTGCTGGACGAGCCCTCGATCGGCCTGCACCAGCGCGACAACGAGCGCCTGCTCGGCACGCTGCGCCGGCTGCGCGACCTCGGCAACACCGTGATCGTGGTCGAGCATGACGAGGACGCGATCCTGACGGCGGATTACGTCGTCGATGTCGGCCCCGGCGCCGGCATCCATGGCGGCGAGATCGTCGCCAAGGGTACGCCGCAGGACATTCTCGACGATCCCAATTCGCTCACCGGCAAATACCTCACCGGCGAGATGTCGGTCGCGGTGCCGGCCAAGCGCCGCAAGGCCACGAAGGGCCGCAGTCTCAAGATCGTCGGCGCGCGCGGCAACAACCTCCGCAATGTCGATGTCGAGATTCCGCTGGGGATGTTCACCTGCATCACCGGCGTCTCCGGCGGCGGCAAGTCGACGCTGGTGATCGACACGCTCTACAAGGCGGTGGCGCGCAAGCTGAACGGCGCGATCGACCACCCGGCCCCGCATGACCGGATCGAGGGCATCGAGCATCTCGACAAGGTCATCGACATCGACCAGTCGCCGATCGGCCGCACGCCGCGCTCGAACCCGGCGACCTATACCGGCGCCTTCACGCCGATCCGCGAATGGTTCGCCGGCCTGCCGGAGGCGAAGGCGCGCGGCTATCAGGCCGGGCGCTTCTCGTTCAACGTCAAGGGCGGCCGCTGCGAGGCCTGCCAGGGCGACGGCCTCATCAAGATCGAGATGCACTTCCTGCCGGATGTCTACGTCACCTGCGACGTCTGCAAGGGCAAGCGCTACGACCGCGAGACGCTGGAGGTGAAATACCGCGACAAGTCGATCGCCGACGTGCTCGACATGTCGGTCGAGGAGGCGAAGGGCCTGTTCAAGGCGGTGCCCTCGATCCGTGACAAGATGGAGACGCTGGCGCGCGTCGGCCTCGACTATGTCAAGGTCGGCCAGCAGGCGACGACGCTCTCGGGCGGCGAGGCGCAGCGCGTCAAGCTCTCCAAGGAACTGTCGAAGCGCGCCACCGGCCGCACGCTCTACATCCTCGACGAGCCGACCACGGGCTTACATTTCCACGACGTCGCCAAGCTCATGGAGGTGCTGCACGAGCTGGTCGACCAGGGCAATTCGGTGGTGGTGATCGAGCACAATCTCGAGGTGGTGAAGACCGCCGACTGGGTGATCGACTTAGGCCCCGAAGGCGGCGACGGCGGCGGCCAGGTGGTGGCCGAAGGCACGCCGGAGGACATCGTCCGCATCGGCAAGGGCCACACCGCGCGGTTCTTGAAGGAAGTGCTGGAGCGCCGGCCGATCAAGAAGGGCAAGACGGTCGCGAGGCAGGCGGCGGAGTAGAGGAGAAAAAAGCGAACTCCATTGCCCACGCTAACAACACACCGGGCTCTACTTCCAATTGCAAACGCGCGCCCACTGTGCAGAACTTCGCGGCAAATAAAACGCGTGGGGGCGGAATCAAGTGCGGCAGATCGAAGTAACGGTTGAAAACGATCATATTCAGCGGATCACGTCTGCCAAGCCTCTCGCGGCAATCTCCGAATTAATTTGGAATGCGTACGATGCAGACGCGAAATTGGTAACTGTGGAGCTTGAAGAGGGAAACCTCACTAGCTTGGTGTAATTCGTATCACAGATGACGGGACAGGCATTCCCGCAGATCACGTCGAAACATTTTTTCAGTCCCTTGGAGGGTCATGGAAATCGCAGGCAGCCAAGACGAATGGCGGCCGGACTATCCACGGTGAGAAAGGCCAAGGTAGGTTCAAAGCCTTTGCACTGGGTGAGAGAGTTTCGTGGATCTCCCGCAATGGCGGCGTATCGTTCTCGATTACTGGAAACAAAGAAAATCTGAAGCGATTTGCGCTTTCAGATTCAGTACCAACTTTGAAAAGTGGATGCACGGTAGAAATCGAAAACGTCATCCGTGACTTCGAGATTTGGTCAAAGGATGGATTTTCTGAACATATTCGTGATGCTTTCGCACTGCAACTTTATGAAGATTCAGATTTCAGAATTACATACGATGGAACCGTTATCGATGCCCGAGACGCCATCGAAAATGTAACTCAGCATCAAATTGAAGCCACCCTCGATGGGGGACATAAAATTCAAGCCACCCTCGATGTCATCGAGTGGAAAAAGAAGGTCGATAGGAAACTGATGCTATGCCTGCCCGGCCGGTTCAGTTTCCATACAATGGCGGCTGGGATACGCGCTCGCGGCTTCGAGTTTACTGCCTATTTAACAGCGGACCATTTTCAAGAGCTAGCGGACCAAAACACTGAAGGCTTGGTTGAGCTCGATCCAGCTTCGATGGCGCTTGTAGAGGCCGCGAAGAATAAGCTTAGAGAACACTTCCGGGAACGTGAATCGGAACGATCACGAAGCAAGATTGAAGAGTGGAAAGAGGCGAAGATATACCCTTACGAGGGAATGGCTTCTGGACACATCGAAATCAATGAACGACAGGTATTTGATGTAGTTGCGCTCAATCTCTCTGACTATAGCTCAGATTTTGAAAAATCAAATCTCAAACATAAGAAATTTATACTTCAGCTTATAAAAGCAGCGGTCGAAAACGGCCCCAGCATCCTGCCATCGATATTAGAAAAATTTGTTGAGCTTCCAAAAGATAAACAGGAAGAGCTCGCCGAATTATTGCGAAAAACCTCACTAACTGCTGTAATTAATGCTGCAAAAGCCGTTACAGATCGACTTGATTTTATCCGAGCCCTTCAGATTCTGATTTTTGAACCAAAGTCAAAACGTCAACTCCTTGAACGCTCACAGCTTCATCGTATCTTGGCGCAAGAAACATGGATTTTCGGAGAGCAGTTCAACTTGATGAATGACGATGAGGATCTTACGGCGGTATTACAGAGTCATATTAAACTCATGGACGAGAACCGCTGCGAGTTGGCGCCTCTCGAACCAGCGTTTGACGCTGACGGCAAAGTGGCGATCGTCGACTTAATGCTATCGTGCAGGATGCCCACGCCAACGGACAATGAACGCAAACATTTGGTGATCGAATTAAAACGGCCGATCCAACCCATCAACGAGGACGTGATCAATCAGATCAGGAAATACGCGAAGGCCGTCGCCCTTGATGACCGGTTTAAGCATCCGGATGTCGAATGGGATTTCGTCGCTATCTCGAATCGATTCACGAAAGATGCTGAACTCGAAGCGCGACAATCGGGCAAGCCGCGCGGCCTTGTACTTGAACTTTCAGACCCTATCAAAATTAGAGTTTGGGCCAAGACATGGGGAGAGATAATTCAAGAAGCAGAGGGTCGACTTACCTTTTATAAGCGCCGCCTCGAATACCAAGCCAACGATAAGGAAGCCCTCCGGTATCTACGCGCAATTAACGCTAATTACCTCAGCGAGGAAGTTAAAGAAAGAATTTCATCCTTGGAATCCGAGGAAACACAAGTAAATCAATAAAAGTTGTGCGATTACGATGCAGGCGCGCGTAGCGCTACTGGTTCTCACCATCGCCTGAATGGGAGGTGGCGGGATGACGCACGACCGCCGCTCGTTTGAGCGCAACCACACTGCCTCGCCTTCCATTGCAGCGGTACACCCTCATCAGGCCCTCTGGGATACTTTCTCCCCTCTGGGAAAAGGAAAGAAGTCGCGGCTCTCGCGCCTTTCCTCCTGACAGCCAACTTATCCCCGCCCCTTCTCCCCCGCCCTATCCTGCCCTCGCCCATCACCCAAACGGGGCGGCCGTCCGGAGGTATGCTGGAGGTTGGGTGAGGGTCGGCGCCTGCGGGCGGGGGTTACGCCCTGCTCCCGGGAGGCTTCGGGGCACCGCCCTGGGGACACTACGGTCCCTGTGCGAGGAGCTCGCTGGAAGGCTCGGCCGGTGACGGACGGGCATGGCGACGGCGCGACGACCCGCTGAGGGAAACTGGCGCCGAAACCGGCCCATCCTGAACCGCCTTTGCCCGATAAGCGCGGCCCGGAGCCAAAAGTCGCCGGAGGCGGAGCGCCACGGGGCGTGCGACGGGTGGCTCAATCCCGCCGCGCCGCAGCCTGGCTTAACGGTTGCGGATATCCCTCGCGCCTCGCGGCGCTCCGCCAGCCCCGCTCGCTCCCGCCGCGCATCCGCGCGGGCGGATGATCCTGCGTGCCTGACCCCTAGGGAGACCCGCCATGCCGAAACGCCAGAACACCCCCGCCGCCATCCCGCCGATCACCGATTTCGAGAGCTGCCAGAGGGCGCGGCCGCTGATCCTGCGCCGCTTCGCCGACATTCTCGGCGTCTGGGAGGTTTGCGCGAACAAGGCCTGCAGCCGGGCGCGCAGCTGCCAGGGCCAGGACACGGCCTGCCTGCGCGCCTTCATGCAGGCGATTCCGGACGATGATCGCCGGGAGATCCGCTACGCGCTGGACAACCGCGCGGCCGGGCTCTCTCCCGGCGAGGCGATGGAGCAGGCGCAGGCCCGCGTCGCCGGGGAGATCGCGCGGCAGGGGGAGTAACGCCACCGCGTTGCCATTAAAACGCGGGTCATCCCGGACGGAGCGAAGCGGAGATCCGGGATCCATGCCTGAGCCTTGATCGGATAGGCCCAGGCATGGATCCCGGGTCAAGCCCGGGTGACCGCGTGAGTTCGGAGGCCGGCCGGCATCGGAGACGCCGGAGCCTCCTTGTCATGAGATGCTCGGGTCAAGCCCGAGCATGACGCGCGTGGGGGCCGTCGCGACGCTGGCTTACGCCCCTCGCCGCCCTCCTCAGAACCGGTCGATGATCGTCACGCCCGTGCCCTCGAAGCGGTCCATCGCCATCAGGGCGGGGATCGATTCGGCGAGGTCGATGCGGCGGCCGACGAGCTGCTGCGGCGTGAGCTTGCCGGCGCTGATCATGTCGAGCATCGCGCCATAGCGATGCGCCTGCATGCCGTGGCTGCCGAGGATTTCGAGTTCGTGAGCGATGACCTGCGCCATCGGGATCGGCGGCGTCGCCTGCTCCGCCAGCAGCAGCCCGACCTGGATATGCTTTCCGCGCTTGCGCAGGTTCGCCACCGAGTTGAAGCAGGTCTGGGGGTGGCCGAGCGCATCCAGCGAGACATGGGCGCCGCCGCCGGTGACGTCGCGCACGGCGGCGACGACGTCGGCTTCCGTCTTCGCGTTGATCGTCACCGCGGCGCCGACCTCGCGGGCGAGCTTCAGCTTGTCGTCGGAGATATCGACGGCGACCACGTTGGCGCCGAGCGCATTGGCGATCATGATCGCGGAGAGGCCGACGCCGCCGCAGCCATGCACCGCGACCCATTGCCCGCCCGAGACTTGGCCCTGGTCGACCACGGCGCGGAACGAGGTCACGAAGCGGCAGCCGAGGCTGGCGGCCGTGGCGAAATCGATCTCCTCGGGCAGGCGCACGAGGTTGAAATCGGCCCGGTCGATCCGGACATATTCGGCGAACGAGCCCCAATGGGTGAAGCCGGGCTGGAACTGGTCGTCGCAGACCTGCTGGTTGCCGGAATGGCATTGCGGGCAGGAGCCGCAGCCCGCGACGAAGGGCACGGTGACGCGGTCGCCCTCGCGGAAGCGCACGACGCTGCGGCCGACCGCGGCGATGATTCCGGCCAGCTCATGGCCCGGCACATGCGGCAGACGGATATCGGGATCGTGGCCGACCCAGCCATGCCAGTCGCTGCGGCACAGGCCCGTCGCCTCGACCTTGATGATGACGCTGTGCGGCTCCGGGGTCGGGTCCGGCAGGATGCGCAGTTCGGGGGCCTGCCCGAAGGCTTCGTAGACGACGGCTTTCATGGGGCGGGCCCTCCTTGGTCAATCGCCCGTGTCATGGGGCAGCGCAGCGGGAGCGTCAACCGCGACGCGCTGCGGCGGTGAGACGCCCTTAAATTCCGCGCCTAGGGTGCATTCGCGTTCGGCCCGCCCTGCCGGCGGGCTTTTCGAAGACGGCCGCGAACCATCCATGAGCGACAGCGTCCACGGCGCGACGATCAGCGACACGACCCGAGCCGCGGCCGAGCCCGGCATGCTCGGCGGCGTCCTCGCCGGCTGCGGGCTGTTCGTCCTGATGCTGTCGCTGCAGCCCTTCGCCGGCGTGCCGGAGCAGACGACGCCGGGCGAATCGACCGGCAATATCGTCAACCAGATCGGCTGGTTCGGGCTGGGCCTCGTCTTCCTCGTGGCGATTCTCGGGCTGACCCAGCGCGACGTGCTGGCCCGGCTCGGATTCGGCCGCTGGGCCGTCGTCTTCGGCATCGCAGCGCTCTCGATCGCGCAATCGCTTGATCCGACCGCCTCGCTGCGCGGCTTGCTGCTCACCGCGATCGTGATGATCGTCGTCGCGGGCGTGCTCGTCCTGCCCCGTGACGAGCGCAGTTTTGCCGTAGCGGCGGTCAATGCCTGCCTCGTATTGCTGCTGCTGGTCTACGCCATGCTGATCGTGGCGCCGCATCTGGTCGTCCACAGCTCGGAGGGCGCCGAGGGCGTGCATGCCGGCGACTGGCGCGGGCATCTCTCACACAAGAACTTCGCCGCGCCGGTCTTCTCGATCGTGGCAATGATCGGGATCTATGGCTGGCGCAGCGGCCTGCGCTGGCGCGGCGCCATCGTCATCGCGCTGGGCCTGCTCTTCGTCCTCAACAGCGGGTCCAAGACCACGATGGGCTTCCTGCCGCTCGCCATCGGCGTGGTCACGCTGGCCCGCATGACCGGCCGGCCTGGGCTCGCGGTCATGATCCATGTCGTGCTGGTGGCGCTGATCGCGGCGCTGACCATCGGCTCGGTGATGTCGTCGACACTCAACGCCATGCTCAAGGCGGTGATCTCGGACCCGACCTTCACCGGCCGCGACGAGATCTGGAAATTCGCCCTCCAACGCATCGCCGAGAAGCCGTGGTTCGGCTACGGCTATGCCAGCTTCTGGCAGACGCCGGCCGTGACCGGCTTCGAGGAGAACTACGAGGCGAGCTGGGACATCCGCGGCATCGGCTCCGGCCATAACAGCTATCTCGACGCGGCACTGACCTTCGGCGTTCCCGGCGCGGTGCTGGCGATCTGGCTGCTGATGGGCCGGCCGCTGATCGACTACATGCGTAGCCGGCAGATCCCGGCGAATCGGAACCTTGCCGACCTCTTCGCCATGATCCTGGTCTTCATGACCTATGTCGGGATGCTCGAGACCTTTCCGCTCAACCGCGCCGACCCGCTCTGGGTGCTGTTCGCCATGGCGGTGATGGGGCTCGGCCTCACAGCGCGGATGCGGGCGAAAGGCTCCTGACGCCGCGCCTCACTCCGCCGGGGCGAGACGGGGCGCCTTGCCCTTGCGCCACTGCTTCTGGCCGAGCACGTAGGGCTTCACCTTGAGGAAGGGCTTCTCGATCCAGAGCCACGACACCAGCGCGAAGGCGATGACGATCGGCGCCGAGATGGCGAAGAGCAATGGCCCGTTGCCATGGGCGAAATCGGTCTGGCTGACGATCGCCTGCTGGATCGGGAAGCCGTACAGATAGATGCCATAGGAGACGTCGAGCTTCTTGATCCGCGCCGGCAGGTGCAGCGGCAGCAGGCCGAGATAGACCACGCAATAGGTCAGGAAGGGCGGCACGAAGAAGGCGTATTGGCGCGGCGCGGCCATCAGGGCGACCGAGGCCAGGAGCGCCGCAACGAAGAGCAGCCAGTGCATCTTCACATGCTCGCGCCACTGGAAAAACAGGCAGCCGACCAGGAAATAGAAGACCACGACGGTCCAGTGGTAATTGCCCTCGGTGACGCCGAATCCGACCTTGAACGCTGCAACGGTGGCGCCGAGGATGACCGCCAGCGTCAGCGCGGCGAAGGCGAGCCGGCGGTGCAGGATGCCGACCGCGATCATGATCGCCATCAGGATGTAGCAGTAGAATTCCGGCTTCAGCGTCCAGAGGTTCTGGTTGACCACGCCGGCGACGGGGTTGCTCTCGAACACGCCCGGCAATTCGAAAACGGATGCGCCCGACGATATTGCCGAAATACTCCCAGAAACGGATATCGGCGACATAGTCGCGCAGAAGCCAGGTGGTCAGCAGCGGGCCGAGCACCAGCGCAGACAGCGTGATCTCGACGAAGAGGGCCGGCACGATGCGGATGGCGCGCAGCGTGATGAAAGGTCGGACCGCATCGGTGCGCAGGGCGCTGCCGGTGACCAGGAAGCCGCTCAGCGCGAAGAAGGCCGGCACCAGGCTCATCAGGAAGATGCCGTGCAGCCCTTCCCAGTCCCGGCTCGTATCGGCGCCCGCGACCCAGCCCGAATGTACCGCCAGGATGGTCAGGGACAGGATCAGGCGCATCGCATTGAAGCCGGGGCCTTCACCGCCGTTCCGGTTCAGGATATCGGCAGCGCTCGGAAGGGAACGGTAGTGCCGGATCATGCTTCACCTGGATGCGGAACTGCATCATGCGCAGGCGTCGATATGGACCGGCGACCGGGCCGCTTTCAATAAATGCCGGCAGTTAATCTTAACCCATGACTGACCGGATCTTCGAAAAGGGCCAGCGCAAGCGGCCCGGCTTCTGGCGAGTGAGTGACCTATGAGCCCAACCCCGATTTCCCTTGGCCTGATCGGCGCCGGCATCATGGGCGAGCGCATGTTGCGCGCGGCGCTCGACCAGCCGGCGACGGCGCTGCGCGTCTCCGGCATCTGGGACCCTTCCGCAGAGGCGATGGCACGGATCGGAGCCGTGCTGCCCTCGGTGGCGCATAAGCCGGACGCCGCGGCCCTGATCGCGGCGAGCGATTGCGTCTATATCGCTTCGCCGCCCTCCTCCCATCTCGGCCATGCCCGTGCGGCGCTTGCTGCCGGCAAGGCCGTGTTCTGCGAGAAGCCGCTGGCCGTCGATGTCGAGGACGCCCGCGCGTTCGTGAGCGAGGCCGGTGACCGCGGCGCGGTGAACTTCCCCTTCGCGTCCTCGCCTGCCGTCGCGCGGCTGCGGGAGTGGATCGAGTCCGGGGCGGTGGGCACGCCGCAGCGCGTGTCGATCGATGTTGCCTTCGCGAACTGGCCACGCTCCTGGCAGGTCGATGCCGCCGGCTGGCTCGACCGCACGGCGCAGGGCGGGTTTACCCGCGAGGTCGTCTCGCATTTCCTGTTCCTGACCCGCCGCATCGCCGGGCCCTTCAGCGGGCTTGCCGCCAAGGCCGCCTATCCCGAGGCCGGCAAGAGCGAACGCCGGATCGAGGCGACGCTGAGCGCAGGCGCCCTGCCCGTCAGCCTGAGCGGCAGCGTCGGCACGACCACGAAGGACGACCATAACGTCTGGACGCTGGAAGGGGATAAGGGAGCCATCCGGCTCTGCGACTGGTCGCGCGCCGAGCGTCGCCTCGCGGATGGGAGCTGGCAGCCCGACCCGGAAGCGCTCTCCCAGAACGAGGCGCGCCCGCTAGCGCTGCGCCGCCAGCTCGAAGGCGTGGCCAAGCTGACCCGCGGCGAGCCGCATCATCTCGCGACCTTGCGTGAAGCGTTCGATGTGCAGGACATCGTCGAGACGATCCTGAAAAGCGCCTGAGGCGCGAACGGCATCCGAGCGGCCTTACCGCGCGAGGCGCAAGGCCGCTCGAATGGCACAAATTTGCTCAGATCGGCCGAGAATCCCTTCCCTGGGATAATTCTACTCTACTGCGCAGATAATTCGAAAAAACCGACTACCTGATGTGAATTGAGCCGCACCCCGCCCATAGCGTAAAACCTCTGTTCGAAAGACCGAACGGGGATGGGCGTTATCGTGGCAGTTCTGAACGTCATCGATCGACAGGGCCGGAGCCATGAACTCGAAGCCGTCGAAGGCTGGCGGGTCATGGAAATCCTGCGCGACTACAAGGTCGGCATCGAGGGCGTCTGCGGCGGTTCCTGCGATTGCGGCACCTGCCATGTCATCGTCGCGCAGGAATGGGCCGAGAAATTGCCCGAGCCGCGCGACGAGGAGATCGACGCGCTCGACGAATTGCCATTGATCGAGGCGACCAGCCGCCTCTCCTGCCAGATCATCTGGGCTGACGATCTCGACGGGCTGACGCTGACGCTGGCGGAGGCCGCGTGATGGCTGCTCAAGCGAAACGCGTTCCCCTGCCGGCGATCCTGCTCGCCAACGACCTGCTCGACGGCGATGTCGTCTTCGCCTTCGCCGACGGCGCCGGCCCTCTGGCCTGGACGCGGGACCCGGCGCTCGCGCTCGTCGCGGCTGACGACGCGGCCGCCGACCGGCTCGAAGCCTTCGCTGCCGCCGAGCTCCGCGGCAACAAGGTCGTCGACGCCTATCTCGTCGATGTCGCCATCGAAAGCGGCAGCCCGGTTCCGCGCCATTTCCGCGAGCGCTTCAAGACGCTCGGCCCCAGCAATCGTCTCGATCTCGGCAAGCAGGCCGGAGACGGCATCGCCTCCGCGCCGAAGGGCTGATTTCATGTATCGTTACGATGAATTCGACGAGCGTTTCGTCCGGGAGCGGGTGGCCCAGTTCACCGACCAGGTGGCGCGCCGGCTCGACGGCTCGCTGACCGAGGACGAGTTCAAGCCGCTGCGCCTCAAGAACGGCGTCTATCTCCAGCTCCACGCCTATATGCTGCGGATCGCCGTGCCCTATGGCACGCTGAACTCACGGCAATTGCGCCAGCTCGCCCTGATCGGCGAGAAATACGACCGCGGCTACGGCCATTTCACCACGCGCCAGAACCTGCAGTTCAACTGGCCGAAGCTGCGCGACGTGCCTGAAATCCTCGGGCTGCTCGCCGATGTCGAGATGCATTGCATTCAGACCTCCGGCAACTGCATCCGCAACGTCACGGCCGACCATTTCGCCGGCGTCGCGCAGGATGAGATCGAGGACCCGCGCCCGACCGCCGAACTGATCCGGCAATGGTCCTCGGCCCATCCCGAATTCAGCTACCTGCCGCGCAAGTTCAAGATCGCTGTGACGGGTGCCGAGGCCGACCGCGCCGTGATCAAGGCGCACGATATCGGCCTGCGCCTGCGCCGCCATCCCGACACGCACGAGACCTGCTACGAGATCAGCGTCGGCGGCGGCCTCGGCCGCACGCCGATGATCGGCAAGGTCGTCCGCGACTTCCTGCCCAAGAAGGACCTGCTCGCCTATCTCGAGGCGATCATGCGGGTCTATAATCTCGAGGGCCGGCGCGACAACAAGTACAAGGCCCGCGTCAAGATCCTCGTCCACGAGATCGGCGCCGAGGAATTCACCCGCCGCGTCGAGGCTGAATTCGCGCAGCTCGACGGCCCCTCGATCAATGCCGATCCGGAAGAGGTCGCGCGCATCGCCGCCTATTTCGCGCCGCCGGCCTATGAGACGCTCTCGGCCATCAGCAATACGCTGGAGGCGGCCAAGGCCGCGAACCCCGCCTTCGCCCGCTGGGTCGAGGTCAATACGGCGCCGCACAAGGCGCCGGGCTATACGGCGCTGACGATCTCGCTGAAGCCGCAGGGACAGGCGCCGGGTGATGCGACCAGCGAGCATATGCGCCGCGTCGCCGATCTGGCCCAGCGCTATTCCTTCGACGAATTGCGCGTGACCCATGCCCAGAACCTCGTGCTGCCGCATGTGCGCCAGCGCGACCTTTTCACGATCTGGCAGCAGCTCGGCGAGGCGGGCTTGGCCACGGCCAATGTCGGGCTTGTCACCGACATCATCGCCTGCCCCGGCCTCGACTACTGCGCGCTGGCGACGGCGCGCTCGATCCCGATCGCGCAGGCGATCCAGAGCCGCTTCGCCGACGAGGCGCGCCAGCGCGAGATCGGGCCGCTCGGCATCAAGATCTCCGGCTGCATCAATGCCTGCGGCCATCACCATGTCGGCCATATCGGCATTCTCGGCCTGGAGAAGCGCGGCATCGAATCCTACCAGATCACGCTCGGCGGCGATGCCACCGAGAACGCAGCGATCGGCGAGATCCTGGGACCCGGCCTCGCCGCCGAAGAAGTGCCGGACGCGATCGAACGGATCGTCGGCGTCTATCTGGCCGCCCGCGCCGAAGGCGAGAGCTTCATCGACACTATCCGCCGCATCGGCCTCGCGCCGTTCAAGGCCGCCTTCCAGGAGACTGCCCGTGCCGCTGCTTGACCGGACCGGAAGCGCCGAAGACCGCTGGACGCGCAGCGAGGGCGCGGCGATCGGGAATATCCCGGCCGCGCTCGTGCCCTGGGAGGTGCTGGTCGAGGCGCTCGATGCGCAGGAGTCCGAGCAGGTGATCGGCGTGATCCTGCCGAATTCCGTGCCCTTCTCTCCTCTGGCCCCCTTCCTGCCGCGGCTGGCGCTCGTCGCCATCACCTTTCCCGCCTATGCGGACGGGCGCGGCTTCAGCCTTGCCCGCCAGATTCGGCGCGCCGGTTTCGCGGGCGAGATCCGCGCCAGCGGTCCGCTGATCGCCGACCAGTTCGCCTATGCGCTGTCCTGCGGCTTCGACACGATCGAACTGCCGGAGGCGAACGCCGCCCGCCAGCCGGTGCCGCAATGGCTGCATGCCAGGGATTCGTTCAGCGCGACCTACCAGCGCGGCTATGGCGAGACCGGTCGCAACATCCTCGACCAGCGCCGGGCGGCGAGAACCGTAGCCCCCATCGCAGCGGAGTGAGCATGACGATCTCGACCGCGACCCATGGTTCCATCGAGCGCTCCCGCCCCTCCGTGGGCGTCGATGAAGATGGCCCGGACGATGCCTTCGAGATTCTGCCTGCAAGCGAGGCACGCGGGCGCTGGTTCGATCTCGGCTTTCGCCTTATCATCCTGGCACTGGCCGCGCTGTGGCTGCTGATGCCGCCGGCCGGCGGCGGGCACCGCGCGGCAGACGAGAAGGCCGTAGCGACGACCCGATGACCGACAGACAGCCCCAATCCACCGCGGCGCGGATCGAGCCGCTGGCGACGCTGCCGCTCTTCCACAAGCTGGGCGGGCGCAAGGTCGTGCTCGCCGGTGGAACCGAGGGCGCGCTGTGGAAGGCTGAATTGCTCGCGGCGACCGGGGCCGAGCTTCATGTCTTCGCCGCTGGCGAAGAGGCGCTGTTCGCAGGGCTGGCCCAGGGCGAGATCGGCCATCGCGTGCATATCCATGCCCGCGCCTGGCAGGCCGACGATCTCACCGATGCGGCGATCGCGGTTGCCGATCTCGACGATGCCGATGCGATCCGGGCCTTTGTCGCGGCGGCGCGGCAGGCCGGCGTGCCGGTCAATATCGTCGACAAGCCCGAGCATTGCGATTTCGCCTTCGGTGCGCTGGTCAACCGCTCGCCGCTGATCGTCGCGATCTCGACCGATGGTGCCGCGCCGGTCTTCGGCCAGGCGATCCGCACCAAGATCGAGGCGCTGCTGCCGCCCGGGCTGAAGAACTGGGCACAAGCGGCCGCCGACTGGCGCCCGGCAGTCCAGGCGCGCGAACTGCCCTTCGCCCTGAGACGCGCCTTCTGGGAACTCTTCGCCGGCAAGGCCATGGCCGAGCCGGAGCGCGCTCCGAACCGCGATGACGAGGCCGAGCTGTTCGCGAAGCTCTCGAAGATCGAGGCCGCGCATGACGGCAAGGGCCGCGTCACGCTGGTCGGTGCCGGCCCCGGCGATCCGGAATTGCTGACGCTGAAGGCGATCCGCGCCCTGCAGAGCGCCGACATCATCCTCTATGACGATCTCGTCTCGCCGGGCGTGCTGGAGCTGGCGCGGCGCGAGGCCAAGCGCATGCTGGTCGGCAAGACCGGCTACGGCCCCTCGGTGAAGCAGGGCGACATCAACGCGCTGATCGTCTCGCTGGCCTCGCAAGGCAAGCATGTCGTGCGCCTCAAGGGCGGCGATCCCGGCATCTTCGGCCGCGCCGGCGAGGAGATCGAGGCCTGCCACGCCGCAGGCATCCCGGTCGCGATCGTGCCGGGCATTTCGGCGGCGCAGGGGGCTGCCGCCTCGCTTGGCCTGTCGCTGACCCATCGCGACCATGCGCGGCGCCTGCAATTCGTCACCGGCCATTCGCGCAAGGGCGATTTGCCCGAGGATCTCGACTGGCGCGCCATGGCGGACCCCGCCGCCTCGACCGTGATCTACATGGCGCGGGCCACCCTGCCCGGCTTCCGCGAGCGCGCCATCGCCGCGGGTCTCGACCCGCAGACCCCGGCCGTCGCCGTGCTTGCTGCGACGCGGCCGGACGAGAAGCGGGTCGCCGCGACGATCGCGGACCTGCCGGAGCGGCTCGGCGAATTGCCGGCGAGCGGCCCCGTCCTCGTCCTGCTCGGGCATGCCTTTGGCCCGGCGCTTGCTGCCGCCAACCTGACCGAAGATCGCCGCCGGGCCTGATCGCGCCCGGCGTCGCCGCCGGGTGGAACGCCATCGCCGGAGATGCGTTTTCTCCTCCGGCGCCCGAATTTGGAAGGCGCCCATTGCGTTAGGTCATTGAGACAAGGACGACAATTCAGTACGTTTCGTTTGTTTTTCAGAACGGATCGAGGTTTCGAGCCTCGCCGTGAACGCAACGGAGCCCTGACATGACGCGACCCGTGTTTCCCCGCCTTCTCCGGGCCGGCCTTGTTCTGGGGGCCTTCATGCTCTGCTTCGGCGTCGTCGCCGGAGCGCGCGCCCAGACCGAGCTCCTCAACGTCTCCTACGACCCGACCCGCGAGCTCTATCGCGACATCAACGCGGCCTTCATCGCCGAGTGGAACGCGAAGAACCCGGACAAGAAGATCAGCACCATCCGCCAGTCGCATGGCGGCTCGGGCGCGCAGGCCCGCACCGTGATCGACGGGCTCAATGCCGATGTCGTGACGCTGGCGCTGGCTGGCGATATCGACGCCGTCGCCGAGCGCTCGAAGAAGCTGCCGCTCGACTGGCAGAAGCGCCTGCCGCATAATTCCTCGCCCTATACCTCGACGATCGTCTTCCTCGTCCGCAAGGGCAATCCGAAGGCGATCAAGGACTGGGGTGATCTCGTGAAGCCGGGCGTGCAGATCATCACGCCGAATCCTAAGACCTCGGGCGGAGCCCGCTGGAACTATCTCGCCGCCTGGGCCTATGCCGAGAAAGCCTTCAACAAGGACGAGGCGAAGGTGCGCGACTATATCGGCAAGCTGCTCGCCAATGTCCCGGTGCTCGACACCGGCGCGCGCGGCGCGACCACGACCTTCACCCAGCGCGGTATCGGCGACGTCTTCCTGTCCTGGGAGAACGAGGCCTTCCTCGCGCTGAAGGAATTCGGCGCCGACAAGTTCGACATCGTGGTGCCGAGCCTGTCGATCCTGGCCGAGCCACCGGTCGCGCTGGTCGATGCCAATGTCGACGCCAAGAAGACTCGCGAGCAGGCGCAGGCCTATCTCGAGTTCCTCTACACGCCGAAGGGGCAGGCGATCATCGCCCGCAATTTCTACCGCCCCCGCAATCCCGAAGCCGCCGACGCCAAGGACATCGCCAATTTCCCGAAGGTCGATCTGGTGACGATCGACGACGTCTTCGGCGGCTGGAAGAAGGCGCAGCCGACCCATTTCGGCGATGGCGGCACCTTCGACCAACTCTACAAGCCGGCACGCTGAGGACCTGTCCATGACGGCGGCGACGACCACCTTCCGCTGGCGCGAGCCGAGCATCCTGCCCGGCTTCGGCCTGGCGCTCGGCATCACCGTGACGGCGCTGTCGCTGATCGTGCTCATTCCGCTGGCGGCGCTTTTCCTGAAGGCCGCCAGCGCCGGCCCCGCCGATATCTGGGCTGTGGCGAGTTCGCCGCGCACGCTCGCCGCGCTCAAGCTCTCCTTTACGGCGGCCCTGTTTGCGGCGCTGGTCAACGCCGTGTTCGGGCTGATCCTGGCCTGGGTTCTGGTGCGCTACGATTTCCCGGGCCGGCGCCTGATCGACGCCGCTGTCGACCTGCCCTTCGCGCTGCCGACCGCGGTCGCCGGCATCTCGCTCGCGGCGATCTACGCGCCGAACGGCTGGGTCGGCTCCCTGCTGGCGCCGCTTGCCTTCAAGATATCCATCCCCTTCACCGATCTCTCCTTCGGCTTCGACGGCAAGGTCGCCTATACCCCGCTCGGCGTGATGGTGGCGCTGATCTTCATCGGCCTGCCCTTCGTCGTGCGCACCGTACAGCCGGTGCTGGAAGAGCTGCAGAGCGATGTCGAGGAAGCAGCGGCGCTGCTCGGCGCCAGCCGCTCCCGCACGATCTTCCGGGTCGTGCTGCCGCAGGTCCTGCCGGCCCTGATGACCGGTTCCATCCTCGCTTTCGCGCGGGCCGTCGGCGAATACGGTTCGGTGATCTTCATCGCCGGTAATGTGCCGATGGTCTCGGAGATCGCGCCATTGCTGATCGTGATCCGGCTGGAGCAGTTCGACTATGCCGGCGCCGCCGTGGTCGCCACGATGATGCTGCTGATTTCGTTCACGCTGATCCTAGCCGGCAACCTGATCCAGGCCCGTGCCCGCCGGAGGTTCGGCGATGTCTGACGCGACCTTGCCCTCCGCCTCCGCCCCGACGAAGCGTTCCGGCACCAGCCGCGCGCGCGGCGAAAGCCCTGCCGTGCAGATCGTGCTGATCGCGGTTTCGCTCGCCTTCCTGCTGCTGTTCCTGTTGCTGCCGCTGGTCACGGTCTTCGTCGAGGCCGCCGCCAAGGGCTGGGAGGCCTATCGCGCCGCGATCACCGAGCCCGATGCGCAAGCCGCGATCCGTCTTACATTGCTGGTCGCGGCGATCGCGGTGCCGTTCAACGTCGTCGTCGGTATTGCCGCCGCCTGGGCCATCGCCAAGTTCGAATTCCGGGGCAAGGATCTGCTCATCAGCCTGATCGACCTGCCCTTCTCGGTTTCGCCGGTGATCTCGGGCCTCGTCTTCGTGCTGCTCTTCGGCGCCCAAGGTTATTTCGGGCCGTGGCTCCAGGCCAACGACCTCAAGATCGTCTTTGCCCTGCCCGGCCTGATCCTGGCCACGGTCTTCGTCACCTTCCCCTTCGTGGCGCGCGAGCTGATCCCGCATATGCAGTCGCTCGGCTCCTCCGACGAGGAGGCGGCGCTGACGCTCGGCGCCTCGCCCTGGCGCGTCTTCTTCTCGGTGACGCTGCCGAACGTGAAATGGAGCCTGTTCTACGGCGTGCTGCTCTGCAACGCCCGCGCGATGGGCGAGTTCGGCGCGGTCGCGGTGGTCTCGGGCAAGATCCGCGGCCTGACCAACACGATGCCGCTGCATATCGAGATTCTCTACAACGAGTACATGGGCGCGGCCGCCTTCGCGGTGGCCTCGCTGCTGGCGGGGCTGGCGCTGGTCACCCTCGTGCTCAAGACCCTGCTCGAATGGCACTATGGCGATGTGATCGCCGCCAGCCGCCGCCACTGACCCACAGACGAAGGATTTCTCGCCATGTCGGTCGCCGTCACCATCGAGACCATCGAAAAGCGCTTCGAGAATTTCCCGGCGCTGCGGGGCGTCTCGCTCGATATCCAGCCGGGGGAACTAGTCGCGCTGCTTGGCCCGTCCGGCTCGGGCAAGACCACGCTGCTGCGCCTCATCGCCGGGCTGGAGGAGGCCGATCGCGGCCGCGTGCTGTTCGGCGAGACCGATACGCGCGAGCTCTCGCTGCGCGACCGCCGCATCGGCTTCGTCTTCCAGCAATACGCGCTGTTCAAGACGATGAACGTGGCCGAGAATATCGGCTTCGGCTTGAAGTCCCGGCCGCGGCACGAGCGCCCGAGCAAGGACGAAATCCGCAAGCGCGTCAGCGGTTTGCTCGAACTCGTTCAGTTGCCGGGACTGGAAAAGCGCTATCCGAGCCAGCTCTCCGGCGGCCAGCGCCAGCGCGTCGCGCTCGCCCGCGCGCTCGCCATCGAGCCGCGCGTGCTGCTGCTCGACGAGCCCTTCGGCGCGCTCGACGCCAAGGTCCGCAAGGACCTTCGGGCCTGGCTGCGCGAACTGCACGGCCGTACCGGCCACACCACCGTCTTCGTCACGCATGACCAGGAGGAAGCGCTGGAGCTGGCCGACCGCGTCGCGATCCTCAACGAAGGGCGCATCGAGCAGGTCGGATCGGCCGACGACGTCTACGACCACCCGGCGACGCCCTTCATCTGCGAGTTCCTGGGCGAGGTGAACAAGCTGCCGGTCAAGGTCGTCGGCAGCCAGGCCTTCTTCGGCGACCGGCCGGTGCTCGGCGGATTGTCGCAGAACCAGGGCGGCCCGGCCTCGCTCTATGTCCGGCCGCAGCACCTGCGCATCGTCGACGAGACGCCCCTCGCCTTGCCCGGTACGGTCGAGCATCTGCGCCGGAACGGGCCGATGCGCCGGGCGGAGGTGGCTGTCGAGGGGCTCAAGAAGCGGCTCGAGGTCGATCTCGCCAGCCAGGTCGCCCCGGCGATCGGAGAGCGGATTCGGTTGCGCATCACCCATGGAAATTTGTTCGCGGCGGCGTGAGGGGATCGCCGTCATGCTCGGGCTTGACCCGAGCATCTCAGGACGGAGGGGCGCCTCTTCCTGCACGAGATTCTCGGGTCTGCACTTCGCTTCGCCCGAGAATGACGCCCGGCATCTGGGCAGCGTCATGAAGCCGCCCTCGCCTCGGCAGACCCGTCAGGCTATGCCTGTCGCACCACGGATCACGCCGACAGGAGATCGCGATGAAAGCACGCGCGAAATGGGTTGATGGGATGGCCTTCATGGGCGAATCCGGCAGCGGGCACGCCATGATCATGGACGGAGCACCGGAATATGGCGGGCGCAATCTCGGCATCCGGCCGATGGAGATGCTGCTGATCGGGCTCGCCGGCTGCACGGCTTTCGATGTCGTGGGGATGATCAAGAAGGGCCGCGAAAACATCACCGGCTGCGAGGTCGATGTGGAGGCCGAGCGCGCCACGACCGATCCCAAGGTCTTCACCAAGATCCACCTCGCCTACCGTATCACCGGCAAGGGCCTGTCCCGGGCCAAGGCGGAGCGGGCCGTCACATTGTCGAAGGAAAAATACTGTTCGGCTTCGATCATGCTCGGGGCGACCGCAGAGATGAGCTACAGCCTCGAAGTGATCGACGAACTACAGAAGGAGGCTGCTGAATGAGCCGCACTGAATTCGCCGGATTGATCACGCCGGAGGCGCTGGCCGAAAAGCTCGGTGCCGAGAACCTCGTCATCATCGATATCCGTACCGCCGCCGACGGCGCGAAGACCGCCTTCGAGGCTGGGCATATTCCCGGCGCGGTCCATTCCGACTATGCCGCCGATGGCTGGCGCGCGAAGATCGGCAATGCGCCGGGCATGCTGCCGCCGCTCGATCATCTCGCCGCGCTGGCCGGACGTCTCGGCATCAAGCCGCATGACGATGTGGTCATCGTCCCGGCCGGCACGGCCGCGACCGATTTCGCCGCGGCGGCGCGGGTCTACTGGACGCTGAAATTCATCGGCCATGGCCAGCAGGCCATTCTCGACGGCGGCTTCAAGGCGTGGACGGCCGATCCGAAGCGCCCGGTCGAGACCGGCGCCTCCAAGCCGAAGAGCGCAGACCCCTATCCGGTCGTGGCGCAACAGGCCTTGCGCAGCACGGCGGATTCGACGCTCGTCGCTGCCAGAAGCAAGCAGGCGAGCCTCGTCGATGCGCGAGGCCCCAGCTATTTCGAGGGCCACGAGAAATCGGCGGAGGCCGCGCGCGCCGGCCATATCCCCGGCGCGATCCGGCGCGACTATGCCGGCGCATTCGAAGGCGGCAAGCTCAAGGCGCAGGGCGAGCTGGAGAAGCTCTACGCGGCCGTGCCGCAGGGTCCGGTGATCTCCTACTGCAATACCGGCCATTCCGCCGCAGCGAACTGGTTCGTGCTGTCGGAGGTTCTGGGCCGCGACGAGGTCGCGCTCTACGACGGCTCGATGACCGACTGGACGCAGGACCCCGACCGTCCCGTAGCGACCGGCAAGGCGGCCTGAACCGCTTTCGATTGCAAATCAGGCTAAAAAGGTTCAAAGGAAGCGCCGATCGCGTGCCACGCGCGCGGCGCTTCCTGACATTCTGGACATAAGCCATCAGCCGATGAACGCCGTCGCGCCGAAAATCTCCTTCGTTTCGCTGGGCTGCCCCAAGGCGCTCGTCGATTCCGAACGGATCATCACCTCGTTGCGCTCGGAGGGCTACGAGCTCTCCAAGAGCCATGCCGGGGCCGACCTCGTCATCGTCAACACCTGCGGCTTCCTCGACTCGGCCAAGGCGGAATCGCTGGAGGCGATCGGCTCGGCCATGGCCGAGAACGGCAAGGTCATCGTCACCGGCTGCATGGGCGCCGAGCCCGAGCAGATCCGCGACGCCTTCCCGAACGTGCTCGCGATCACCGGCCCGCAGGCCTATGAGAGCGTCGTCTCGGCCGTGCACCAGGCGGTGCCCCCCAAGCACGACCCCTTCCTCGATCTCGTGCCCGACCAGGGCGTGAAGCTGACGCCGCGGCACTACGCCTATCTCAAGATTTCAGAGGGCTGCAACAATCGCTGCACCTTCTGCATCATCCCGAAGCTGCGCGGCGACCTGGTCTCGCGGCCAATCGGCGACGTGCTGCGCGAGGCCGAGAAACTGGCCAAGGCCGGCGTCAAGGAATTGCTGGTGATCTCGCAGGACACCAGCGCCTACGGGCTCGACATCAAGTATGCGCCCTCGATGTTCAAGGATCGCGAGATCCGCACCCGCTTCTTCGAGCTCGCCCGCGAGCTCGGCCAGATGGGGATGTGGGTGCGCCTGCACTATGTCTATCCCTATCCGCATGTCGACGAGGTCATCCCGCTGATGCAGGAGGGGCTGGTGCTGCCCTATCTCGACATCCCGTTCCAGCACGCTTCGCCGAACGTCCTGAAGGCGATGAAGCGCCCGGCCCATCAGGACCGCACGCTCGACCGCATCCGGAAATGGCGCGACATCTGCCCCGATCTCGCTATCCGCTCGACTTTCATCGTCGGCTTCCCCGGCGAGACCGAAGAGGACATGGACATCCTCGTCGACTGGCTGAAGGAAGCGAAGCTGGAGCGCGTCGGTGCGTTCAAGTACGAGCCGGTGAAGGGCGCGCCCGCCAATGATCTCGGCCTCGATCTCGTTCCAGAGGACGTGAAGGAAGCGCGTTGGCATCGTTTCATGAAGGCGCAGGCCGAGATTTCGACCCGCCTCGTCAAGCGCCGCGTCGGCAAGCGCATCCAGGTGATCATCGACGAGGCCGGCCCGACGGTCGCCAAGGGCCGCTCGAAATGGGACGCGCCGGAGATCGACGGCAATGTCTATGTCGCGAGCCGCCGCCCGCTCAGGGCCGGCGACATCGTCACCGTGAAGATCGAGCGCGCCGACGCCTACGACCTGCACGGCGTCGCGGTCTGAGCTGAACTGATCTCGCGGGTAAACACGCCGTCATCCCGGGCAGGCGGCGAAGCCGTGCCGATCCGGGATCCATCGTAGAGCGCCGAGCCCTCCGATGGATCCCGGCGCTCCGGCCGGGATGACGGCCTGTTTACCCGATGAGATGCCCGAACGCCCTCAGTTGAAGGTGCAGAGCCGGCGGATGGCGCGGCCGTTGCGGTCGCGCGCCGTGCCGAGGCTGCTGCAAGAATCGCTCGCCGTGACGGGTTCGGCCTGCTCCATGTGCCGGGGCGGCTCGCTGCAGATGCCGCTCGTGCAGCCGGTCTGGGCATAGCGAAGACGCACCGGACCCGGAACGCGCACCCGCCCCTGCTCGGCACCCTTCAGGATCGCTTCGGTCGGGGTGGCTGCTCCGCCGATTCCCCTTGCCTGCTGGGCCAACGCGACGCCCGAAAGGGCGATGACGGCGACGAGGAAAGCGGCGGTCTGAAACTTGGACGACATGAGCGTCGGGTCCCGAATGGTCGCCAGCATGCGCTGACATCCATTCGTCGCGGCGCTGTCCCTGCGGGTTCATGCCTTCCTGAAAAATGCGCCGGACGATCCACCGTGTGAAGCGGCCGCCTCTAGCCGAACTGAGCAAGACAGATACCGCGGTCATCCCGGACGCAGCGAAGCGGAGATCCGGGATCCATGCGTGAAGCTCATTCGGAAAGGCTCCGGCATGGATCCCGGGTCAAGCCCGGGATGACCGCGTGTTTCCGCGTAAAATCGGCGCGTTCTAAGGAATCAACACCGTCGAGCCCGTGGTTCCACGCGACTCGAGCGCCCGGTGCGCGTCCGCCGCATCCTTCAGCGGGAAGGTTGCGTTGACCGGCACCTTGACCTTGCCGCTCATCACCGTCTCGAACAGGTTCTTCGCCATGGCGACCATTGTCTCGCGCTTGGCCGTGTGCGTGTTGAGCGTCGGGCGGGTGACGTAGAGCGAGCCCTTGGCGGCGAGGATGCCGAGGTTGAAGGCCTCGACCGCGCCCGAGGCATTGCCGAAGCTCGCCAACAGGCCGAAGGGCTTCAGCGTGTCCAGCGACTTCATAAATGTGTCCTTGCCGACGCCGTCATAGACCACGTCGCAGAGCGCCCCACCGGTGATCTCCTTCACCCGCGCCGCGAAATCCTCCTCGCGGTAGTTGATGACATGGTCGGCGCCGTGCGCCTTGGCCAGCTGCGCCTTCTCCTTCGAGCCGACGGTGCCGATCACGGTCGCGCCCAGCGCCTTGCCCCATTGGCAGAGGATGAGGCCGGTGGCGCCGGCGGCGGCATGGACGAGGATCGTGTCGCCCGGCTTCACCTTGTAGGTCCGGTGCAGCAGGTATTCGGCCGTCAGCCCCTTCAGGAGCATGCTGGCGGCGGCCTCGTAGGAAATGCCCTCGGGCAGCGCGACGACGGCAGCCGCCGGCACGATGCGCTCCTCGGCATAGGCGCCGAGGCCTGCGACCACCGCGACGCGGTCGCCCGGCTTGAATTCGGTGACGTTCGGGCCGACGGCGAGCACGTCGCCGGCGCTCTCGTTGCCCAGCGTGAACGGCATCTGCGGCGCCGGGTAGAGGCCCGAGCGGAAATAGGTATCGATGAAATTCAGGCCGATCGCCCGGTTCCGGATCAGGATTTCGCCGGGGCCGGGCTGCGGCAGGGTGACGTCCTCGAACTGCAGGACCTCGGGGCCGCCGGTCTTGTGGGCGCGAATGGCTTTGACCATGAAAGGCATCTCCTGGGGATAGATGCCCCGACCATAGTTCATCGCGCGGGAAAGGCATCCGTGCCCAATGCAGAACGCACCTTGCGACTTTGCGGCCCGTGGCCAAAGCAGGGCGCATCGGCTAGCCAAGAACGATGAACACGGACACTGCCGATCAGGTCGATATCGCCATCGTGGGCGCAGGCGCCGTCGGGCTGGCAGCCGCTCTCGCGCTGAGCCGCGAGGGACGCCGCGTCGCGCTGCTCGGCCCGGTCGCGACGCCCCGCGACGGCCGCACGGTCGCGCTGCTCGACGGCTCCTGGCGGATGCTGGCCGATCTCGGCGTGCAGGACGCCTTGCTGGAAAAGGCTGCCCCGCTGGAAGTGATGCGCCTCGTCGACGACAGCGGCAGCCTGTTCCGCCAGCCGCCGGTCGAGTTCCGGGCCTCCGAGATCGGGCTGGAGGCCTTTGGCTGGAATATCGAGAATGCCGACCTGACCGGGATTCTCGCCGAGAAGGCCGCTGCGTTGTCCAGCCTGCGCATGATCCCCGGCCTCGTCCGGGCGATCGAACCTGAGGCGGACGGCGTGCGACTCTCCGGCGACGGCTTCGCCCCGCTGAAGGCCCGGCTCGTCGTCGGTGCGGACGGGCGCAATTCGCAGGTGCGTGCGGCAGCGGGCATCGAAAGCCGCGACTGGCGGTATCCGCAGATCGCGCTGACCGCGATCTTCGAGCACCGCCGCGACCATCAAGAAACCTCGACCGAGTTCCATACGCGGAAAGGCCCGTGCACCCTGGTGCCCCTGCCCGGCCGGCGCTCCTCGCTGGTCTGGCTGCTCGCCCCGGAAGAGGCGCAAGCCGTCGCCGCGCTGGACGACGCCGCCTTCGCCCGACGCGTCGAGCGGCAGGTGCAATCGCTGCTTGGCGCGATGACCGTCTCGGGACCGCGCGGTAGGGTGCCGATGGGCGGGCTCTCGGTCGAGCGCTTCGGTGCCGGCCGCATGGCGCTGATCGGCGAGGCCGCGCATGTCTTCCCGCCGATCGGCGCGCAAGGGCTCAATCTCGGCCTGCGCGATGTCGCGGCGCTGAGCGAGGCGCTGGCAGGAGCGGCGGATGCCGGCGCGCCCAGCGTCATCGCCGATTACGACAGGGCGCGGCAGGCCGATGTACGCCTGCGCACGGGCGCGGTCGACGTGCTGAACCGCACGCTGCTGACCGATCTGCTACCGGCCGACCTGATGCGCGGCGCCGGCCTGCTGGCGCTATCGCGGATCGGCCCGCTGCGTAGGCTCGTGATGCGGCAGGGACTGGCCGGCGGCGCGGCTACCTCCTGACCTGTCTACGGAAACAGCCCGTCATTCCGGGGCTTCGCGTTAGCGAAGAGCCCGGAACCCAGAACCGATGCCGCCATTCGCTGGGGAATCCTTTCCGCGCGCCTCCGAAGAACCGCATCGGTTCTCGGGTTCCGGGCTCATGCCTTCGGCATGCCCCGGAATGACGTCGCGGTTTCTTTACCTTCCCCCAAAACCGTCCGCGTATCCGCCCCGCTCGCCGCGACCTTGCGCAAGCTCGCCGCCTGCTCGCGGAAGATGGGCGCCAGTGGCAACGGCGTCGAGACGAGGCGGCGACCACCCGGCTCCTCGACCTGCGCGTCCAGCAGGCCGCGCGCCGACATCTGCGGATCGGACACCGCCTCCTCCAGCGTGCGCACCACCGTGCAGCAGCAATCGAGCGGCTCGACCAGCGCGCGCCAATAGGCGGCGCTTTCGCTGGAGACGATGGCGGCGATGGCTGCCCGCGTCGCCTCCGGGTCGCGGCGTTCGTCGCGCAGGCGTTCGTCGAGGCCGATGCCCTCGCAGAACCCCTGCCAGAATTTCGGCTCTATCGCGCCGACCGCCAGGAACCAGCCATCGGCCGTCGCATAGAGCCCGTAGCGCGGGCTGGCGCCGGTCAGCAGGCCCTCGCCGCCATCGGGAAAGGAGCCGGTGACCTGCCCCTGAGCCAGCCCGTACCAGGCGAAGGTCGGCATCGCGTCGGCCATGGCGATGTCGAGATGGCAGCCCTGGCCGGTACGGTCGCGCTGGCGCAGGGCCAGCAGCATGTTGAGAACGGCCGGCATGGTGCCGCCGGCAATGTCGGCGACGAGCGGCGGCGGCAGGGGCGGCGCCTCGCCGCGCTTCAGCGACTGGCCGAGCAGCCCGCCGAGCGCCTGATAGTTGATGTCGTGCCCGGCCTCCTGCGCGCGCGGGCCGTGCTGGCCGTAACCGCTGATCGAGCAATAGATCAGGCGCGGGTTGATGGCTTTCAGCGCCTCATGACCGAAGCCGAGCCGCTCCATCACACCCGGCCGGAACTGCTCGATCAGGATGTCGGCCTTCGCGATCAACGGGGTGAGCCTCGCCAGTGCGTCCGGCGCCTTGAGATCGATCTCGACCGAATCCTTGCCGCGGTTCAGCACCGCGAAGGGCGCGGCCGTCTCACCGAAGCGCGGCGGGAAGCCGCGCATGTCCTCGCCGCCCGGCCGCTCGATCTTGATGACGCGCGCGCCGGCCTCCGACAGGAAGAGGCTCGCCAGCGGCCCGGGCAGGAGCGTCGAGAAATCGAGGACCAGCAGGTCGTCCAGCGGCAGCATCAGGCATCCTCAGTGAAAGAGGTCAGCCGCTATCCTGCCCGTCTTCACCAACCACAGGAAGCCCGACAGCGTGACCATCGACACGATGGTACCGACGAGGATGCAGGCCGAGGCGCGCTCGATCCCGACCTTGTACTGGGTCGAGATGACGAAGATGTTCAAGGCCGGCGGCAGCGCCGCCATGATGATCGCGGCATAGATCCAGTTGGTCGGGATGCCGCCGATGGCCGAGAGCAGCACCCAGACCAGGAGCGGATGCAGCAGCAGCTTGATGAAGACCAGCGCCGGTACGCCAGCCGGCATCCGCTTCATCGGCCTCAGCGCCACGGTGACGCCGAGCAGGAAGAGCGCGCAGGGCGCTGCCGCCTGCGACAGCCACAGCACCATCCGGTCGAGCGCCACCGGCAGTTCGAACTTGAGATAGCTCGCGAGCACGCCGGCCAGCGTCGCGACGTTGAAGGGATGGGTGATGACCCGCCAGGCGACCTCACCGGCGGTCGCGAGCAGGCTCTTCTTCTCGACGCCGGCGACCGCCATCAGCAGCGGCACGAGCGAAAACAGCAGGACGCTGTCGAAAACGAAGATCAGCACCACGGGCGCGCTCGCCTCCGGCCCGAGCGCCGCCAGGATCAGCGGCGGCCCCATATAGCCGATATTCGAATAGGCTCCGGCGACGCCCTGCATCACCGCCTGCGGCAGGTCGCCCTTGGCGGCCTTCAACCCGATCGCCAGCGACAGGCTGAAGGCGCAGAAGGTGGCGAAGGTCGTGCCCGCGATGAACTTCCAATTGGCGAGTTCGCTCAGCGGCTTGTCGGCGATCAGGCGGTAGAACAGCGGCGGCAGCGCGACATAGATCAGGAAGAACTGCAGCCAGGCGAGCCCCTCTTCCGGCAGCCGCTTGTAGCGACCGATGGCGAAGCCGAGCAGGATCAGCCCGAAGAACGGCGCGACCAGATTGAAGATGCTGAGAAGATCGGCCATCGGTGGCGTTTTCGTCCTGCAGTGAAGGCGCCCGCTTGCGATCCGAACCCGGCGGACATCTGCATCTAGCGCATGCCTAAGCGGCAGCAAGGGCTTTTGGAGCGTGTGCGCCCTCGGCCAGCGCAATGAAGGGATATCATACCTAGGATAAATTACCCATTGAACTCATCAGGAATAATAACCTAGGTCTATTGGCCTATTCGCCACCGAAAGAACCATGGACGGCGTGCATGGTCTCGGCCACAGTCGCTGCATTGCAGCATGGAGCCGCCGATGACGACCAGGACGCCGCGCCAGTTCTTCCGCCCGCTCGCGATCGGCGCGCCGGAGCCCTTCCGCGAATTGCCGCTGCGGCTCGAGCGGATGATCCATTTCGTGCCGCCGCATTTGGAGAAGGTCCGCGCCAAGGTCGGCGAACTCGCCGGACAGGTCGATATCGTGCTCGGCAATCTCGAGGATGCGATTCCCGTCGAGGCCAAGCAGGCGGCGCGCGAGGGCTTCATCACCATGGGCAAGGCGGTCGATTTCGGCAAGACCGGCCTGTGGACACGCGTCAATGCGCTGAATTCGCCGTGGTTCCTCGACGATATCACCGCGATCATGGCCGAGATCGGCGGCAAGCTCGACGTCGTGATGGTGCCGAAGGTCGAGGGTCCCTGGGACATCCATTACGTCGACCAGCTCCTGGCGCAGTTCGAGGCGCGGCACCAGCTGCGCAAGCCGATCCTGATCCACGCCATCCTGGAGACGGCCGAGGGCGTCAAGAATGTCGAGGCGATCGCGACAGCCTCGCCGCGCATGCACGGGATGAGCCTCGGTCCGGCCGACCTCGCCGCCTCGCGCGCCATGAAGACGACCCGCGTCGGCGGCGGCCACCCCGAATACAAGGTGATCGCCGACCCCTCCCCCGATGGCGGGCCGCGCGCGATCGCGCAGCAGGATCTCTGGCACTACACGCTCGCTAAGATGGTCGATGCCTGCGCCGCGGCCGGGATCAAGCCGTTCTATGGACCCTTCGGCGATTTCAGCGATGAAGCGGCCTGCGAGGCGCAGTTCCGCAACGCCTTCCTGCTCGGCTGCGCCGGCGCCTGGACGCTACACCCCTCGCAGATCGCCATCGCCAAGCGCGTCTTCAGCCCCGATCCGGCCGAAGTCGCCTTTGCCAAGCGCATCCTGGAGGCGATGCCGGACGGCTCCGGCGCCGTGATGATCGATGGCAAGATGCAGGACGATGCAACCTGGAAACAGGCGAAGGTCATCGTCGATCTCGCCGTCCAGGTCGCCGCGCGGGATCCGGATCTGGCCGAGCGCTACGGAATGTGATGGGACGGCTGGTCCCGATCGATTGATTTCGACGCATTTACGACGCATTGCTTGCGCAAGGCGGCAAGACCTAAGCTGGCGGCGCATCGGCCGGCTCACGATGGATCTGTTATGGAAGCGCGTTCGGCCAAGTTCAGGATCGGGCAGGTGGTCAAGCACCGCATCTACCCGTTCCGCGGCGTGATCTTCGACGTCGACCCGGTCTTCTCGAATACCGAGGAGTGGTGGATGGCGATTCCGGAGGCCATGCGCCCGTCGAAGGACCAGCCCTTCTACCACCTCTTCGCCGAGAACGAGGAGGCGGAATACGTCGCCTATGTCTCCGAGCAGAACCTCGTCGACGACGATTCCGGCGAGCCCGTGCGCCATCCGCGCGCCAAGGAATTCTTCCGGCGCGACCGCAAGGGCCGCTACAAGCTGGACCGCGCCGACCTGAACTGAGGCTCGGCGGCTTTTTGAAGCCCCCCGGTTGTCATTCCGGGGCTTCGCGCAGCGAAGAACCCGGAACCCACGACCGGGCGAACCGCTGGCAACGATCTATCGAGTGTTCCACCCAGTCGTGGGTTCCGGGCTCGCGCCTGCGGCACGCCCCGGAATGACAACCGTGAAGCCCCAAGCAAAAAGGCCGGCCCCGCGAGGGACCGGCCTTTTCTGTTTCAGGCGATCGCGCCGCCGATCAGGGCTTCGGCGGGGTCGCGGGCGCGGCGCCCGGGGCCGGCGCGGCGCCGGGCGCCGGAGCGGCAGCGCCGCCGGCGCCAAGGCGCTGGCGCAGCTCTTCCTGGCGCTTGGCCAGCTCGTCCTGGAGCTGCTTCTGCTGGTCCTCGAGCACCTTCGGGTCGATGGCGGCGCCGTCGAAGCCCTTGGCGAAATCGGCCAGCGGGATGGTGAAGGTCAATTCGCGGGCGCCCTGGTTCTGGACGCTGACGTTCAGGTTGGTGCCCTTCTTCATCGAATTGATGAAGTCGTCCTTGACCTGCGCCTCGGCGAAGCAGCCGTTCGGGAAGCAGATGGCGTAGCGGCCGCCGGTGGGCTGCGCGTTGTCGACGCCGAAGCGGATGCCGGGCTGCAGCAGGAGGCCGAGCGGCATCAGGAAGCGCACGATCTTGTTGGCGTCGCCCTTCACGTCATAGACGGCGACGGCCAGAACCGGCTGTCCCTGGTCCGAGACGAAGTCGCGGGTGGTGTAGCAGATTTCCTTGTTGGCGCCCTGGTCCTTGCCGCAGACCTTGGTCCAGCTCGTCTGCGAGGGCTCGGGCTTGACCTGGACGACGGTCGGGCCGGCAGCAGCGGCAGCGCCGGGCTGGGCCGGAGCGGCAGGCTGGGCCGGAGCCGGGGCGGCCGGGCGGGCCGGAGCCGGACGCTGCGCCGGAGCCTGGGCGAAGGCCGCGACGGGCGCGAAGCCGATGGCCGCGCTGAGCACGAGGCCCAGAGCAGATGATGACAGGCGATACGAAGCGGACATTCCTTGTCTTTCCTTATCAAGCGAACTCGGGATCACGACTTCGCAAGCCGCGCGCGTCACCGCTGATGGCCCAATCGCATAGGGCGCAGGCCATCGCAAGCCGTGCACATCAAGGCTGATTGAGGCGTTTGAATGACACCCTGCTCTCGCCTTTAGCGAGTTCGCACCGAGGATTCCAGCCCGAATAGCTGCGTGACCCTGCTGCTCCCATGCTATTCTTGCGCAGGGAATCAGGTCGCACGATGGAATTTCTACGATTGCCCCAGGCGATGAGCCGCCGCGGGGTCAACCTTATGCTGGCTTTGGCTCCGTTCGCCGTCCTGGCGCGCGGCCGCGCCGCCTTGGCCGATTCGGCCCCGCTGCGGCATGCCATCGCGATGCACGGGCAGCCGGCGCTCCCGCCCGATTTCGCGCATCTGCCCTATGCCGATCCCAAGGCGCCCAAGGGCGGGCGCATCGTCATGGGCATCCAGGGCACTTTCGACAGCCTCAATCCCCTCGTCGTGCTCGGCGTCGCGCCCGATGCCGTGCCGAAATATGTCCAGCAGAGCCTGCTTTACCGCTCGGCGGACGAGCCCTTCACCGCCTATGGCCTGCTCGCCTCCGGTATCGCGCTCGATGCGGACCGCAGGCAGCTCGCCTTCGAGATCGACGAAAGGGCGCGGTTCTCCGACGGCAGGCCCGTCACGGCCGAGGACGTGATCTTCACCTTCGAGATGCTGAAGGCGAAGGGCAAGCCGTTCCACCGCTCCAGCCTCGGCCGGGTGACAAAGGTCACGGCGCCCTCGCCGCGGCGCGTGGAGTTCGAGCTCGGCGACGGCTCCAACCGCGAATTGCCGCTGGTGATCGGAGCTCTGCCGATCTTCGCCAAGCACGCGACCAATATGGAGACCTTCGGCGAGACCAGCTTCAAGCCGGCGCTCGGCTCCGGCCCCTATGCCGTCGAGGAGGTTCGCCCCGGCGAATCGCTGGTGCTGCGGCGGCGCAAGGATTTCTGGGCCGAGGACCATCCGCTGACGCGCGGGCTCTATAACGCCGACGAGATCCGCTACGATTTCTACCGGGATTCGAACGCGCTGTTCGAGGCGTTCAAGGCCGGGCTCTACGATGTCCGCATCGAGGGCGACCCGACGCGCTGGATGACCGGCTACGACGTGCCGGCCGTGCATGACGGACGCATCCGGCGGGAAACGCTGCATTTCGACACGCCCAAGGGCATGACCGGTCTGGTCTTCAACACGCGCCGGCCGATCTTCTCGGATATCCGGGTGCGCGAGGCGCTCGGGCTGCTGTTCGATTTCGAATGGGTCAACCGCAACCTGTTCCACGGCGTCTACCGCCGGGCCGGCAGCTTCTTCTCCGATTCGGACCTCTCGGCGCTCGGCATTCCCGCCGATAGCCGCGAGAAGGCCCTGCTCGCCGCCTTCCCCGGCGCGGTGCGCGAGGACATCCTCGCCGGCAGTTGGCGACCGTCCGAGACCGACGGTTCCGGCCGCGACCGCGAGCAGGCACGGCGGGCGTTCGACCTGCTGAAGGCTGCCGGCTATGCGCTCCAGGGCGGCGTGCTGCGCAACGGCAAGGACGAGCCCTTCGCCTTCGAGATCACCGTCACCAGCCGGCCGCAGGAGCGGCTCGCCCTCAACTATGCGCAGTCGCTTTCCCGGCTCGGCATCGCCGTCTCGGTGCGCCTGATCGACGACGTGCAGTACTGGCGGCGTCTGTCGGCCTTCGATTTCGACATGATCCAGTGGACCTGGCCGGCCTCGGCCTCGCCGGGCAACGAGCAGATCGGACGCTGGGGCTCGGCCAATGCCGCCCGCAACGGGGCGCTGAACTATGCAGGCGTGAAATCGCCTGCGGTCGATGCGGTGCTGCAGGCCCTGCTTGGCGCCCGCGAGCGCGAAGATTTCGTCGCGGCGGTGCGGGCGCTCGACCGCTTGTTGATCTCCGGCTTCTACGTCGTGCCGCTATATTATCTCCCGGACACCTGGATCGCGCTGGCGCGCGGGGTGGTCATGGCGGGGCGGCAGCCGGCCTATTTCCTCTCCAACGAGCTGCTGGCCCGCCTCCCGGCGGCCTCGGCCCCCGCGAACTAGGGTTTGTCGATGCGGGCAGAACAGGACGAAGCCTCAGCCTTGCTCGACGGTCTCGATCTCGACACTTTGCTCGCGGCCCTGACCCGCAACCGCGGCTATGATGCGGCCCTGCGCGATCCGCCGGGCCGGCGCGGCTGGAGCGACGTCACTCCCGGGTCGATCAATTTCCTCGATCTCGACGAGCGCATCGACCGGCTGGCGCGCCTGCTCGCCATCAACAAGGGCACGCCGGGCGCAAGCGTCGCGATCCTGGCGCCGCTGGGGCCGGAGGCGATCGTCTCGATCCTGGCCAGCCTGCGCGCCGGCCTCTCCCCCCCTGATGCTGCCGCTGCATGGCAACGAGCTCGAACTGCTCAAGCTGATCGAGGCCTCCGGCGCGGTGATGGCGCTCGGCGTCAGCCGCGTCGGGCCGCTCAGACCGCTGCTGATGCTGCGCAATCTCGCGATGCGGGCCTTCGGCACACGCTTCGTCGGCGGCTTCGGCCCGGATGTGCCTGATGGCGTCGCTCCGCTCGACATGCTGATGGCCAGCCCGACGCTGCATCCGCTGCCGCAACTTCCCGAGCGGCCGGTGCTGCAGATCGCCGACGGCGTCTCGCTGCAAGGACCGATCGCGCTGCCGGAGCGGGAATTGCTCGGCAAGGCGCTCGAGATCTCGCGGGCTCTGAAGCCGACCGTCTCCTCGCGCATCGTCACGACGCTGGTCGGCGGCGATCTCGCCGCGCTGGCGAGCGGGCCGGGTGTAGCGATGCTGAGCGGGCTCGAACTGCTGCCGCTCGGCCTGTTCAATCTCGGCGATCTCCAGGCCTGCATCGAGGGCGGGCGCAGCGTCCATTTGGTGCTGCCTGGCGCGATGGAGCCGGCGCTGGCGCATTCGCGACTGGCCGAGCATCCGGCGCTGGCGAGTCTCGTCTTCGTGCATCGTGCGGCCGAGGCGCGCAGCCTCCCGGCCATCGACCGGCCGGATGTCGCGATCGTCGATATCGAGGCGCATTCGGCCAGCGATATCAGCGTCAGCAAGCGATAGGGGCCTCTGGTCGCCTGACGGCGCCTTGAAAGGGAACTCCGAGAGTCGTCTCGCGTTGATCGACGGGGCGCCTTCCTCGGAGTTCCGGCCATGCTTGCCGCCAGTCTCGTCCTTCTCTCACTTTCCGCAAACCCCGCCGCCGGCAACGTCGTCCCTGTCGCGGATTCGCCGCCACGTTTCGATATCGTCGCGTCGTGCCGCGATGTCGGCAAATCCGGCGTCGATGTCGGCCGACCGGCGAGTGCCTGCCGGGACGACGAGGAGCGGGCCCGCGATACGCTCACCGCACGCTGGGCGCAGTTCCAGCCGGCCGCCCGTACGACCTGCGTCGAGGGCGCGACCTCTGGCGGTCCACCGAGCTATGTCGAGGTGCTCACCTGCCTCGAGATGAAGAAGCCATGACGGCGGGGTGCTCGCCGATCGCAGCAGCGCGCAGGAGCAGATAGAGCACCGACGCGTTGAGCAGGTGCCAGAGCCAATGCGTGCCGAGCGGCAGGCTGCCGCAGAGCGCGTTGTCGATGCTGCGCATGGTCAGGGAGACGGCGAAAGCCCCCGCCGCGAGCGCCAGCAACTGGCCTTGGTGACGCAAGGCCGGCCTGCGCGTCAGCGCGAGCGCTACGCCGATCAACCCGGGCAGGAAGGCGGCGTAGCCGGCGGAGCCGGCCATGCCAACGGGCAGGACCGCGCGCCCGGCTGCCGACAGGCCCAAGGCGAGGCCGAGGAAGACGAGCGTCGCGAAAGCCGTGATCGCCCCGGGCAATCCGAGGAAGCGTTTCAGCGCGAAGGCGAAATAGCCGAAGGCGAAGAACTGGATCGGCACGACATCGGCCAGCAGCGTCCAGCGATTCGGGATGGTGTGGAACAGGAACGAGCCGATGCCGATGGCGAAGACCAGCCCGATCAGGACGAGTATGACGCGTTCTCTGCCGGTTTGGCGGCGCCACAGCCAGAACGCCGCCACGGCCGCCGCGAGAAAGGCGGCATTGGTCATCGCGTTCAGGGGCTCGGCCCAGAAACCGTCATCGATCCGCTCGCAATAACCGAACTGCATCGCCCTGCCCGTCAGTCTCCAGCGCCAGCGAACCCGCCTGTTGCGACGGCATCATGTCACGAGTGTTGCCTTCCCCGGCCTGCTCCGCAAAGCTCCCGACTCAATCGCAGGAGAGATCTTGCGCAGGAGACATCTTGATGCGCAGCCTTTGCTTCCCCCTTCTCGCGACCGCCCTGCTTGCCGGCGGGATCGCGACGCCGGCACGCGCCAATCCGCAAGCCTGCGCTGATCTCTGGACCCAGCGCAACGAGATCTACAAGGCTCAGGGCTATTGCTTCCGGACCAAGCGCGCGATCGCGGCATTCGGCAATGCCGGCTGCCAATACGACGATGTCGAGGACCTGCCGCTCTCGGCCAATGACCATCGGGTGATCGCCGACATCGTCCGGCAGGAGCGCGCGCTGCGCTGCCCGCGCTGAATCCGATTGCCTGTGGAAGGCAGAGCTGCCCTGCGCCCAGCGAGGGGAAGGCCGTGCTAGAAGCGCCGGCCGCACATCCGCGCCCGATCCAACCCGACGATTCATCGCCCGCATGACCACTGCAATCGAGATGGGAACGACAAGGACCGGCGAGCCCGGTCTGATCGATCTCGCCGAATTGCTGGCGACGCGCCTGCTGGTGCAAGGCAATTCGGGCTCGGGCAAGTCGCACCTGCTGCGCCGCCTGCTGGAGCAGAGCGCGCCGCTGGTGCAGCAGGCGATCATCGATCCCGAGGGCGATTTCGTCTCGCTCGCCGACCAGTTCGGCCATGTCGTCGTCGATGCCGAATGCGGCGAGGCCGAGTTGCAGCGCGTGGCGCTACGCGTGCGCCAGCATCGCGTCTCGGTGGTGCTGAACCTCGAAAATCTCGAAGCCGACGAGCAGTTGCGCGCCACCGCCGCCTTCCTCGGCGGCCTCTTCGATGTCGACCGCTCGCTCTGGTTCCCGATGCTGATCGTGGTCGACGAGGCGCAGCTCTTCGCGCCGGTGATGGCGGGCGAGGCCTCCGACGAGGCGCGCCGGCTGTCGCTCGGCGCCATGACCAATCTGATGTGCCGCGGCCGCAAGCGCGGGCTTGCCGGCGTGATCGCGACGCAGCGCCTCGCCAAGCTCGCCAAGAACGTCGCGGCGGAAGCCTCGAACTTCCTGATGGGCCGCACCTTCCTCGACATCGACATGCAGCGCGCCGCCGACCTGCTCGGCATGGATCGCCGTCAGGCCGAGATGTTCCGCGACCTCGAACGCGGCCAGTTCGTCGCGCTCGGCCCCGCCCTGTCGAAGCGGCCGCTGCCGATCCGGATCGGCACGGTCTCCTCGGTCGATCGCGGCAGCGCGCCGGGGCTGATGCCGCTCCCCGAGCAGGCGCCGGAAGAGGCCGGCAAGCTGATCTTCACGCGCGGCGAGGACGAGCCTCTGCCGATGGCCCGGCCGATGCGCCCGGCGCCGCGGCCCAAACCCGATCCGACCGAGGTTCTGCGCCGGATCGAGAATTACCGCCCTGCCCCACAGGCGGAGCCGGAACCCGAGATCGAGCTGGAGCCGGCCGAGCGCGAAGCGATCATGGTCGATATCCTCCGCGAACTGATGGCCGATCCCGAGGCGCGCTCGCGCCAGGTCGCCGTGCTCTACCAGGATTTCACCGTGCGCTGCCGGATGCGCCGGCTCGGCCGCACGCATCTGAGTCTCGAAGAATTCCGCCGCAGGCTCGCCGTGGCACGCGCCGGCGTCAGCGACAGCGTCGCGACGAGCGAGGGCTGGCAGGCGGCGGTGGAAGCCTCCGGCACGCTGCCGGAAGATCTGCAGAGCCTCTTCCTCTACATCGCCCGCACCGCAATCGAAGGCCGCCCCTGCCCGAGCGATGCCGAGCTCGCCGAAGTCTATGGCAGCGCTTCGCCGAGCCGGGCGCGGCGCGTGCTCAGCTATATCGAGGAGCGCGGGCTGATCGTCTGCCATGTCGATTTCCGCGGCCAGCGCACGCTGGCGCTCCCGACGCTCGGCGTCGAGACCGCACCGGGGCTGGCCCAGCCGCGCACGGCAGGGATGCCGCGCAGCGCGCGAGGCTAGCCGCCCTCGCCGGCTCGATGACTTGAACTCACGAATGCTGTTCCGGCTGACGGGCTAATCGCGCCGGCTTCGCACCGCCATCTTCCAGCCTCCACAGGAGATATTGGATCATGGAATATCGGCGTTTGGGCCATTCGGGACTGATGGTCCCCGCCCTGAGCTTCGGCGCAGGCACCTTTGGCGGAACCGGGCCGCTGTTCAGCGCATGGGGCACCACCGACGCCCGGGAAGCGCGCCGCCTGATCGATATCTGCCTCGAAGCGGGGCTCAACCTCTTCGACACCGCCGATGTCTATTCGAACGGCGCTTCTGAGGAAGTGCTCGGCGAGGCGATCAAGGGCCGGCGCGACAAGGTGCTGATCTCGACCAAGACCACGCTGCCGATGGGTGACGGCCCCAACGATGCGGGTTCCTCACGCGGCCGCCTGATCAAGGCGACCGAGGACGCGTTGCGCCGCCTCGGCACCGACCATATCGACCTGCTGCAATTGCACGCATTCGATGCCGGCACGCCGGTCGAGGAGGTGCTCTCGACGCTCGACATGCTCGTCCGCGCCGGAAAGCTGCGCCATGTCGGCGTCTCGAACTTTGCCGGCTGGGAACTGATGAAGTCCCTCGCGGCGGCCGAGCGCCATGGCTGGCCGCGCTATGTCGCGCATCAGGTCTATTACTCGCTGGTCGGGCGCGATTACGAATGGGAGCTGATGCCGCTCGGCCGCGACCAGGGCGTCGGCGCGCTGGTCTGGAGCCCGCTCGGCTGGGGCCGCCTCACCGGCAAGATCCGGCGCGGCCAGCCGCTGCCTGCCGGCAGCCGCCTGCACGAGACCGCCGAATTCGGCCCGCCGGTCGAGGATGAGCAGCTCTACGCCATCGTCGATGTGCTCGATGCCATCTCCGGGGAGACCGGCAAGAGCGTGCCGCAGGTCGCGATCAACTGGCTGCTGCAGCGCCCGACCGTATCCTCCGTCATCATCGGCGCCCGCAACGAGCAGCAATTGCGCGACAATCTCGGCGCGGTCGGCTGGAACCTGACGGCCGAGCAGGTCGCGCGCCTCGACGCCGCAAGCGTCCGCACCGCGCCCTATCCGTATTTCCCCTATCGGCGGCAGGCCGGTTTCGCGCGGTTGAATCCGCCGGTGGTCTGATCCGCGCAGCCCGCGCGAAACTTGACCACCCCGCCCCCGAACGTGCATGACCTCAACCCGCATTCACGGGTTCGGCCATGCGCGTTCTGTTGATCGACAACTACGACAGCTTCACCTGGAACCTGGTCCATCTCATCGGTGGGCTGGGCGCCGAGGTCGATGTCTGGCGTAACGATGCGCTCACCGTCGAGGCAGCGCTCGCCGGCGATCACGACGCGATCGTTCTCTCGCCCGGCCCCTGCACGCCGAACGAGGCCGGAATCTGCCTCGACCTGATCCGCGAAGGCGCGGGCAAGAAGCCGATCTTCGGCGTCTGCCTCGGCCTGCAGGCGATGGGCCAGGCCTTCGGCGGGCAGGTCGTGCGCGCGCCCCTTCCCATGCATGGCAAGGTCTCGCCGATCCGCCACAAGGCGCGTGGCCTGTTCCGCGGCATCAACGGGCCGTTGCAGGCGACGCGCTATCACTCGCTCGTGGTCGAGCGCGCCTCCTGCCCCGCTGTCTTTGACATCGAGGCCGAGAGCGATGACGGCCTGATCATGGCGCTCTCGCATCGGGAGCTGCCGGTCCACGGCGTCCAGTTCCATCCGGAGAGCATCGCCTCCGAGCATGGCGCGACGATCCTGCGGAATTTCCTCGACCTCGCGGAGCGATGGCAGAGCGAACGCGAAGCCTCCGCCCTGACCCTTTCAGCCTGATTCCGCAGAGTTCCCATGGACGATTTCAAACCCTTCATCGCCAAGGTCGCGACCGGCGCGACGCTCTCCCGCGAGGAAGCGCGCGACGCCTTCGACACCATCCTTTCGGGCGAAGTGACGAACGCTCAATCGGCCGCCTTCCTGATGGCGCTGCGCGTGCGCGGCGAGACGATCGACGAGATCGCCGGCGCCGTCGGCGCCATGCGCGGCAAGATGCTGCCGGTGAAGGCGCCGGCCGAGGCGATCGACATCGTCGGCACCGGCGGCGATTCCTCCGGCTCCTACAATGTCTCGACGCTGGCCTCGATCATCACTGCGGCTTGCGGCGTGCCGGTCGCCAAGCACGGCAACCGCGCGGCGTCCTCGCGCTCCGGCGCGGCCGACGTTCTGACCGCGCTCGGCGTCAAGGTCGGGCTCGATCCTGCTGCGACCGAGCATTGCATCCGCGAGGCCGGTGTCGGCTTCATGTTCGCGCCGACGCATCACGCCTCGATGCGCCATGTCGCGCCGGTGCGCACCGAGCTCGGCACGCGCACGATCTTCAACCTGCTCGGCCCGCTCTCCAACCCGGCCGGGGCCAAGCGCCAGCTGATCGGCGCCTTCTCCGAGACCTGGCTGGAGCCGATGGTCAAGGTGCTCGCCTCCTTCGGCTCGACCCGTGTCTGGGCCGTGCATGGCTCCGACGGGCTCGACGAAATCACCACCACCGGCCCAACCCGCGTCGTCTCGCTGGAGAACGGCAAGATCGAAAGCTTCTCGATCAGCCCGGCCGATGTCGGTCTCGAGCCGGCCAAGCCCGAGGTGCTGCGCGGCGGCACGCCGGAAGAGAATGCGGCGGCGCTGAACGCCGCGCTCGCCGGAGAGAAGACCGGATTCCGCGATATCGCCGCCTTCAATGCGGCTGCGGCGCTGCTCATCGCCGGCAAGGCCGGGGATCTGAAGGACGGCTTCGCCCAGGCGACGGCCGCGCTCGATTCGGGCAAGGCCAGGGCGACGCTCGCCGCGCTCGTCAAAGCCTCGAACGCGTGAGGCCGGCATGACCGATATCCTCGCGAAGATCGAAGCCTATAAGCGGCGGGAGATCGCGGCTGCGAAAGCCGCGGTGCCGCAGGCCGAAATCGAACGCCGGGCCCACGCGGCTTCCAAGCCGCGCGGCTTTGCCGATGCGCTTGCCAGCAAGCTCGCACAGGGCTCACCCGCGCTGATCGCCGAAATCAAGAAGGCGAGCCCCTCCAAGGGCCTGATCCGCGCCGATTTCGACCCGCCCTCGCTCGCCCGCGCCTATGCGGCCGGCGGCGCGGCCTGTCTCTCCGTCCTGACCGACGCGCCCTCCTTCCAGGGCCAGCCGGACTTCCTGACGCAGGCGCGCGAGGCCGCCGGCCTGCCGGCGCTGCGCAAGGATTTCCTCTACGAGCCCTATCAGGTCTACGAGGCCCGCGCCTGGGGCGCCGACTGCATCCTGATCATCATGGCCGGCGTCGACGACGCTACCGCCAGGGCGCTGAACGAGACCGCGCAAGAGCTCGGCATGGACGTGCTCGTCGAGGTCCATGACGATGCCGAGCTCGACCGGGCGCTCAAGCTCGAAAGCCGCCTGCTCGGCATCAACAACCGCGACCTGCGCAGCTTCAATGTCGATCTCGCGGTGACCGAGCGGCTGGCGCCGCGCGTACCGGCTGACCGGATCGTGATCAGCGAGAGCGGCATCTTCACCCATGCCGACATCGCCCGACTCAACACGATCGGCGTCAACAGCTTCCTCGTCGGCGAAAGCCTAATGCGGCAGGCCGACGTCACCGCCGCGACGCAGGCGCTGCTCACGGGCAAGGCCGTCGCGGCGTGAGCAAGCTCAGCCATCTCGACGCCCAAGGCCAGGCGCATATGGTCGATGTCGGCGACAAGGCCGAGACGACCCGCATGGCAATCGCCGAAGGCCAAGTGGTGATGGCGCCGGAGACGATCGCGATCGTGCGCGAGGGCAATGCCAAGAAGGGCGACGTGCTCGGCACCGCGCGCCTCGCCGGCATCATGGCGGCGAAGCGCACGCATGAACTGATCCCGCTCTGCCACCCGCTGCTGCTGAGCAAGATCGCCGTCGACCTGGAGATCGACGAGGCCTTGCCGGGCGTGCGCGTGCGCGCCGAGGTCAAGATGAAAGGCCAGACCGGGGTCGAGATGGAAGCGCTGACCGCCGTCTCGGTCGCCTGTCTGACGGTCTATGACATGGTCAAGGCCGTCGACCGGGCGATGCGGATCGAGAACATCCGCCTGCTGCACAAGTCCGGCGGCCAGTCCGGCGATTACGAGGCTAAGCAGGTCTGATGGCGCTCACCCCGGTCCCCGTCGCGCGCAAGGCGCTGCTCGACAGCATTCCGGGGCCGACCGGGGCGGAAACCCAGCCGCTGGCGCAATGCGCCTGGCGGGTGCTGGCCAATGAGGTCAAGGCGCTGCGCACGCATCCGCCCTTCGCGAACTCGGCCATGGACGGCTATGCCGTGCGTGGCGACGAGATGGCGGAAGGCGTCTCGCTGACAGTCATCGGCGAATCCGCCGCCGGCCGGGCCTATGAAGGCACGGTCGGGCCGGGACAGGCGGTGCGCATCTTCACGGGCGCGCCGATGCCGGAGGGCGCCGACACGATCCTGATGCAGGAAGATGCGGACGGTGTCGGCAGCCCTGTGATCCGCGTGCGTGTGCCGCCGGCCAAGGGCAAGTTCCTGCGTGCCGCCGGGCTCGATTTCCACGAAGGCGACGTGCTGCTGCAAGCCGGGCGCGTGCTCGACAGCGCAGCGCTCGGGCTTGCCGCCGCGATGGGGCATCCGAACCTGCCCGTCCGGCGCAAGCCGCGCGTCGCGATCCTCGCCACCGGCGACGAGCTGGTGGCGCCGGGCGAGCCCGTCGGCCGCGACCAGATCGTCGCCTCGAATTCGTTCTCGCTCGCCGCTCTGGTCGAGAAAGCCGGCGGCACCGTGCTCGATCTCGGCATCGCTCGCGACGACCATGCCGACCTTGCTGCGAAAATCGAACAAGCCCGCGCCGCCGATGCCGATGTGCTGATCACGCTGGGCGGCGCCTCGGTCGGCGCGCATGACCTCGTGCAGGAAGCCCTGACGCGGGCCGGCATGGCGCTCGGCTTCTGGAAGATCGCGATGCGGCCGGGCAAGCCGATGATGACCGGGCGGCTCGGCCGCATGGTCGTGGTAGGCTTACCCGGTAATCCGGTGTCCTCGATCGTCTGCGGCCATCTCTTCGTGCTGCCCTTGATCGAGGCGCTGCTCGGCATCACTGAGGCCGATCGCGACCGCAGCGTCCCCGCCATTCTCGGCCGCGACATGCCCGGCAATGACGAGCGCGAGGACTATCTGCGTTCGGAGCTGGCGCTGACGCCGGAAGGCTGGGTGGCGACACCCTTCGATCGCCAGGATTCCTCGATGCTCGGCACATTGGCCCGGGCGCAGGCCCTGACGATCCGCCCGGCCCATGCCGCTCCGGCCAGGAAGGGCGCCCCCTGCCGGATCCTGCCCTTGCGGTAGCGGCTTGCGGAACACAAGCAGAACGCGTATGGTGTTCGTGCTTTGTTTCGAATCTGCGCATTGAGGGGCTGGCGGCGACCATGCTGACACGCAAGCAACATGAACTCCTGCGCTTCATTCAGGAACGCTTGCGCGAAAGTGGCGTGCCGCCCTCTTTCGACGAGATGAAGGACGCGCTCGACCTGCGCTCGAAATCCGGCATTCACCGCCTGATCATGGCGCTGGAAGAGCGCGGCTTCATCCGCCGCCTGCCGAACCGGGCACGCGCGCTCGAGGTCATCAAGATGCCGGACGGGCTCGGCGCGCCGCAGGCTCGCCCCCGTTTCAGCCCGGCCATCGTCCAGGGCGGCCTCGGCTCACAGCCGAGCGTCGCCAAGCCGCGCCCTGTCGAGGATGACAACCGGCATTCCATCGCCATTCCGGTCATGGGCCGGATCGCGGCGGGCACGCCGATCGCGGCGATCCAGAGCCGCAGTCATACCGTCTCGCTGCCGCCGGACATGCTCGGCTCCGGCGAGCATTACGCACTGGAAGTGCGCGGCGATTCGATGGTCGAGGCCGGCATTCTCGACGGCGACACCGTCGTCATCCGCAAACAGGACACCGCCAATACCGGCGATATCGTCGTGGCGCTGATCGACGACGAGGAAGCGACCTTGAAGCGCCTGCGCAAGCGCGGCTCCTCGATCGCGCTCGAGGCCGCGAACCCGGCCTACGAGACCCGCGTGCTCGGCCCGGACCGGGTCAAGATCCAGGGGCGCCTCGTCAACCTGATGCGGCGTTACTGAAGGCGCTCGGTATCGGCCTCGGCTTCGGTATCGACGGCCGGTGCCGGCGGCGCGATGGCAGGCTGATTGGCGGGGCGCGTCGTTGGCTCGGCCGGACGGCGTTCGCGCCGGCGGGTCCACGGGCGGTCGGCCGCGTTCGGCTCGGAGACATGGCTGCTCCAGCCCGATGCCGTGCGGTAGAGCGAGGTTGCGCCGTCGCGCGTGAGCGCCATGCGCTCGACGAGCCGGGCCTTGCAGGCCCCGCTCCAGGGGATGGCGGTAACGACGAGATCGGCCCGCTGGCAATCCTCGATGATGGCCAGGCGCTCTCGCGTATAGGAGACCGTGCGCTTGTCGGCGGTCTGCGCGACGCAAGCCAGCCGGTCGCAGGCGATGCCGGTGCGCAATGTCGGATCATCGGGCGAGCGGCTGTCGCCATCGGCGGCGAGCCATTGCTGCAGGACGAAACGGCTGGGCTTGCCCGCCACAACGAGGCGCCCGTCCGGGCCGCGTACCGCCAGCCCCGAGCCGTCGCGCTCGATCAGGATTTCCGGTCGCTCCGGCTTGCCGGCAATGGCCACGCCGCCGATCAAGGGCAAGACGGCCAGCCAGCGCCAGGCCGTGGTCCAGAGCGTCAGCCAGAGCAAGGTCACCGCGAAGCAGCCCAGCACGCCTGAGCCGAAGGCCGCGACCGTCACGGTGGAGTGGTCGATGGTCGCAACCCAGTGCGCGACCTTCAGTACGACGTCGGAGGCCAGCCCCATCAAGGCCCAGGCGGGCCAGTCCAGCCCGAACGGGTAGGCGAGCACGCCGAACACCGCCGCCGGCATCACGAAGAGCGAGACGAAGGGCAGCGCCATGGCGTTGCCGAGCAGGCCGAACGGATTGAAGATCTGGAAGTGGTAGGCGCCGAATGGCGCGGTCGCGGCCGTCGCCAGCATCGTGGTGACGAGGATGCCGAGCGCCGCCGTCCAGATCGGCCCGAGCGGCCAGGGCAATGCCGACGGCGGCTCGCTGCGGTCTCGCCTCTCCCAGCGCTCGGCGAAGGCGATCAAGGCAGCGACTGCGCCGAAGGACATCTGGAAACTCGGCCCGAGCAGCGCCTCCGGCTCGCGCAGCAGCACGATGATGGCGGCGAGCGCGAGATTGCGCATGCTGAGCGCGGCGCGATCGACCAGGATCGCGCCGAGCATGACCAGCGTCATGATCAGCGAGCGCTCCGTCGCGACATCGCTGCCCGAGAAGATGCAATAGCCTGTCGCGCCGATCATGGCGGCCACCGCCGCGATCTTCTTGACCGGCCAATGCAGCGCGACCGTCTGCGAGAGGGCCAAAAGTGCGCGGACAAGCCAGAAGATCGTGCCGGCGGCGAGCACCATGTGCAGGCCGGAGATCGAGACGATGTGGTAGATGCCGGCGGCGCGCAGGTCGTTGTTCGTGGCTTCGGTGATCAGGCCGCGCTTGCCGGTGACGAGCGCGGCGGCGACCGCACCGCCCTGCCCGCCGCCGACCTCAGCGATGCGTTTGGTCAAGGCATTGCGGGCGCGATCGATCATCACGTCGATCGCGAGGCGCGTCGGCATCGGAAAGGGCGCCGGCGCAAGCGCGATCTTGCCGGAGATGCTGCCGACCGCGCCGATCCCGCGGAAGAAGGCGTCGCGGCCGAAATCGTAACCGCCCGCCCGCGCTGGTCCGGGCGGCGGCAGCAGGCGCGCGGTCGCGACGATATGATCGCCCGGCGCCACCGAGCCCTGCCGGATATTGACCCGGACCCGCTTCGGCCTTTCGCCGGCCGGAACATTGGCGAGATCGGTCACCAGCAGCACGAGCCGCGCGCCCTTGTCGCGGGCTTCGACGCTCTCGACGAAGCCCGTCACCTTGCCGATACGAGGCCGCTCCAGCATGGGGGCGCCGATATCGGCCGTGCGCCAGACCCCGGCAGCGAAGCCCGCGAAGGCGGCGGCCGCAGCGAGGCAGGCCATCGATGCGACCGGGCGCATCCGCATGACGAAGGCCGCCGTGCCGCTCAGGGCAAGGCCGAGCAGCGGCGCCCACAATGCCGGCTCACGATCGGCCGTGAAATAAAGCAAGATGCCGACGCCCATCGCGATCGGCAGCCAGAGGAAGGGGCGGCGCCGCTCCACCTCCAGCGCGAAGCCCCGCTGGAGATGCAGCCAAAGCTGCCGAAGATGGGGCTGAAGGCTTCCGGCCAGCGGCACCAGAACACCGAAGCGAGCCGGCAAGGCATCGGCGCGGGCGCCGCGCCGGCCTCGTCCCAGCTCTTGCCCCGGCGGTGCCGGCTGCATCGCCCCCTGCTCCCCCTGCCGGCGCTGCGATTTGACCGCTTAACCTTTCCGGCCAAGCCATGTTACAGGGCGCGCGCCGGTTGTCATGTCACGACTTGTGTCATGTCAGAACTTGGCACCTTTCCCTGTCTTGCCCCGGACGGCCCCGTGCCGCCCGGTCGGAGTTTCCTCCCATGAGCAACGCCGTCGTCACGCGCTTTGCGCCCTCGCCCACCGGATTCCTGCATATCGGCGGAGCCCGGACCGCGCTGTTCAACTGGCTCTATGCCCGCCGGCAAGGCGGCAAGATGCTGCTGCGGATCGAGGATACCGACCGGGAACGCTCGACCGATGCGGCGATCGCGGCGATCCTCGACGGGCTGGAATGGCTCGGCCTCGATTGGGACGGCCAGACCGTCTACCAGTTCCAGCGCGTCGCGCGGCATCGCGAGGTGGCCGAGCAGATGCTCGCGGCCGGCAAGGCCTATCACTGCTACGCGACCCAGGCCGAGCTCGAGGAAATGCGCGAGAAGGCGCGCGCCGAGGGCAAGCCGCTGCGCTATGACGGGCGCTGGCGCGACCGCGACCCGGCGACCGCGCCTGCCGGCGCCAAGCCGGTGATCCGCCTCAAGGCGCCGCAGACCGGCGAGACCGTGGTCAATGACGAGGTCCAGGGCCGCGTTGTCTGGCAGAACGAGAAATCTCGACGACCTCGTGCTGCTGCGCTCGGACGGCACGCCGACCTATATGCTCGCCGTCGTGGTCGACGACCACGACATGGGCGTCACCCATATCATCCGCGGCGACGACCACCTGACCAATGCCGCCCGCCAGACGCAGATCTACGACGCGCTCGGCTGGGACGTGCCGAGCATGTCGCATATCCCGCTGATCCATGGGTCGGACGGCGCCAAGCTGTCGAAGCGCCATGGCGCGCTCGGCATCGATGCCTATCGCTCGATGGGCTACCTGCCTGCGGCCCTGCGGAACTACCTGGTGCGGCTGGGCTGGAGCCATGGCGACCAGGAGGTCTTCTCGACGCAGGAGATGATCGACGCCTTCAATCTCTCCTCGATCGGCCGCTCCCCGGCGCGCTTCGACTACGCCAAGCTGGAGAATCTCAACGGGCTGTACATGCGCCAGTCCGATGACGCCGACCTTCTCGCGGCGCTCAAGGTCATCCTGCCGGAGATCGGGCCGGCGCGCGGGCTCGATGCCACGCTGTCGCCGGAGCTGGAGGCGAAGTTCCTCGCCGCGATGCCCGGCCTCAAGGAACGTGCCAAGACGCTGATCGAACTGCTCGACAGCGCCTTCTACCTCTATGCCCAGCGCCCGCTGCAGCTCGACGACAAGGCCAAGGGCCTGCTCGACGAAGCCGCCCGCCAGCGCCTGCCGCAGATCGCGGCGAAGCTTGCCGCCGTCGACGACTGGGCGCCGGCCCCGCTGGAAGCGACGGTTCGCGCCTATGTCGAGGAGACCGGGCTCAAGCTCGGCCAGGCGGCGCAGCCGCTGCGCGCCGCGCTGACCGGCCGGGCGATGTCGCCGGGCCTGTTCGACGTCATGGCCGTCCTGGGCCGTGAGGAGACGCTGGCCCGGCTTGCCGACCAGGCGGCGTAAGCAGGCGCGAGCAAGGCCACCTTGTCATTCCGGCGCGCGCCGTCGGCGCGAAGCCGGAATCCATGGGCACAGCCTTTATCGTCATGGTCGGGCTTGTCCCGACCATCCACGCCTTCCTTCGAGCCATGCGGTGTTCAAGACGTGGATGCTCGCCACAAGGGCGAGCATGACGAACTCGAGCAGCCGCGTGTTCATGCGCTTCGGGTTCGCGCCTGCGTCGCGCCCCGGAATGACATGGGTGGAGCCTGAAGTCTCTGGGGCCGGATTCGCGGCTCCTTCAACCACCGCCAGGCTGGGAAAATCGCAGGGTCCGAAACGGCTCCGGCGCCCCCGAACCACCCGCTCGCGCAGATATGAGCGCAACGCGGCTCCAACCGCCTTTTGGCTCGGTTGAATGCACTGCGCAAATGGTCTAGTGACGCGCAAGTGCATCGCAACGCGGCAGCGCGGCGGGCACGAATATTGCTTGCAAATCAGTCACATGGACCACCTCCCCGTCTCCCTCCGACATCTGCCCGTCATATCGCGGCCTTCGGATGAGAGATGCCCGGCGCGAAAGCGCGGAGAGGCGAAACCGGGGCTGAACAGCAGCGAGCCTTGAAAGGATCGGTATCGATGAGCGGAAATACCAGCCAGCTCCACGTCGGCGACCAGACCGTCGACATGGCGATCAAGGAGGGGTCGGTCGGCCCCGCCGTCATCGACATCGCCAAGCTCTACGCCCAGACAGGCATGTTCACCTACGACCCCGGCTTCACCTCGACGGCGAGCTGCGAGTCGCAGATCACCTATATCGACGGCGACAAGGGCGTGCTGCTCTATCGCGGCTACCCGATCGAACAGCTCGCCGAGCATGGCGACTTCCTCGAGACCTGCTATCTGCTGCTCGAGGGTGAGCTCCCGACGGCCGCCCAGAAGGCCGATTTCGACTATCGCATCACGCGCCACACCATGGTGCACGAGCAGATGGCCCGCTTCTTCCAGGGCTTCCGCCGCGACGCGCACCCGATGGCGGTGATGGTCGCCTCGATCGGCGCGATGTCGGCGTTCTATCACGACTCGACCGATATCTCGGATCCGCATCAGCGCATGATCGCCTCGATGCGCATGATCGCGAAGGTGCCGACGCTCGCCGCGATGGCCTACAAGTACACCATCGGCCAGCCCTTCGTGTACCCGCTGAACTCGCTCGACTACACCTCGAACTTCCTGCGGATGTGCTTCGCGGTGCCGGCCGAGGAGTACAAGGTCAATCCGGTGCTGTCGCGCGCGCTCGACCGCATCTTCATCCTGCATGCCGACCACGAGCAGAACGCCTCGACCTCGACGGTCCGCCTCGCGGGCTCGTCGGGCGCCAATCCCTTCGCCTGCATCGCCGCCGGCACGGCCTGCCTGTGGGGGCCCGCCCATGGCGGCGCCAACGAGGCGGCGCTCAAGATGCTCGAGGAGATCGGCTCGGTCGACAACATCCCGAAATACATCGCCAAGGCGAAGGACAAGAACGATCCGTTCCGCCTGATGGGCTTCGGCCACCGGGTCTACAAGAACTATGACCCGCGCGCGAAGATCATGCAGAAGACCACGCATGAGGTGCTGAACGAGCTCGGGATCAAGGACGATCCGCTGCTCGACGTCGCCGTCGAGCTGGAACGCATCGCGCTGTCGGACGAGTACTTCATCGAGAAGAAGCTCTATCCGAACATCGACTTCTATTCGGGCATCACCCTGAAGGCGATGGGCTTCCCGACCTCGATGTTCACGGTGCTCTTCGCGGTCGCTCGTACGGTCGGCTGGATCGCGCAGTGGAAGGAAATGATCGAGGACCCGTCCCAGAAGATCGGCCGCCCGCGCCAGCTCTATACCGGCTCGCCGCAGCGCGACTATCCGCCGATCGGCCGCCGCTGATCGCAGGCTAAAGCTCGAATCCCGATCAGGGCGCGGTGGTCTCCACCGCGCCCTTATTGTTTCAGATGATTGATCAAAGCGGTGGGAGTGATCCACAGGCGGGTCCGTTTCATGATGCGACATCCAACGGAGACCCGTTCATGACCGAAAGCCGCTTCCTCGACCGCCGCTCCTTCCTGATCGCGGCCGGCGCCGCCGGCCTTGCCGGTACGCAGGCACGCGCGCAGGCCAGTTTCCCCAGCCGCCCGATCAACCTGATCGTCCCCTTCGCCGCCGGCGGCTCGACCGATATCGTCGCCCGGCTGGTCGGCCAGAAGATGGGTGAGATCCTCGGCCAGAGCGTGGTGATCGAGAACCGGGCCGGTGCCGGCGGCAATATCGGCTCCACGGCCGTCGCGCGCGCGCAAGCTGACGGCTATACGCTCCTGCTCGGCACGATCTCGACGCATGCGCTCAACCCGGCGATCCTGAAGACGGTGACCTTCGACGCCGTGAAGGATTTCACCCCGATTTCGCTGCTGGCGATCGTGCCGAACGTGATGGTCGTGCATCCGGATTTCCCGGCCAAGACGGTCAAGGAGGTGATCGAGGTGCTGAAGGCCAATCCGGGCAAGTACTCCTATGCCTCCTCCGGCGTCGGCACCCCGCTGCATCTCTCGGGCGAATTGTTCAAGTCGCTCGGCGGCGTGCAGATGAACCATGTGCCATATCGCGGCGCGGGCCCCGCCCTGAACGATGTAGTCGCAGGCGCGGTGCCGATCATGTTCGACAACCTGCCCTCGTCGGCCGGCTTCATCCGTAACGGCCAGTTGCGGGCGATCGGCGTCACCACCAAGGAGCGCGTCTCATCCTTCCCGGACCTGCCGACGATCGCCGAAGGCGGTCTTGCCGGCTACGAGACCTACACCTGGAACGCCCTGTTCGGCCCGGCCAACATGCCGCGCCCGGTCGTCGAGAAGATCAACCAGGCCGCGAACCAGGCCCTGAAGGACGAGAACGTCAAGAAGAAGCTCAACGATGTCAGCGCCGATATCGTCGGCTCGACGCCCGAGCAGCTCGGCGAACACGTCAAGGTCGAGCTCGCCAAATGGGCGCCGATCGCCAAGGCCTCGGGCGCCGTCGTCGAGTAAGCCTGCTCAGGCCGGCGTCGCCTCGCGGCCGCTCCGCGAGGCGACCAGTTCGAGAGCCGCCGTGACCGCATTGGCGGCCGGGCTCGGCCCGGCCGAGCGCATGATCGTCTCGACCTCGGCGAAACCGTCGAGCTGCTCCCGGCGCTTTTCACCCTCGGCCATGGCGGCGAGCAAGTGGCTGCTCAACGCATCGGCGGTCGCCTCTTCCTGAATGAACTCGGGGACGACGCTCCTGCCAAGGATCAGGTTGGGCAGGATCACGCTCGGCAGCTTGACGAGGCGCCGGGCCAGGAGGGCCTCCCAGCCGGCACCGCGATAGGCCGCGACGGTCGGAATCTGTGACAGGGCGAGCTCCAGCGTGACAGTCCCGGACGCAGCCAGCGCGGCGCGAGCCTCGCGGAAGGCTGCGAGCTTGGCCGCCTCGCCCGTGACGATCTCCGGTTTGACGGACCAAAGTGCCGTTGCTTCGGCGATCATCGGTTGGAGCCGCTGCACTGCGGGCAGGACGAAGCGCGCGCCCGGCACCGCTGCCGCAACCTTTGCCACCGCCTTGCCGAAGACCGGCATCAGATGGTGGATCTCGGAGCGCCGGCTGCCGGGAAGGACGAGCACAAGCGGCTGCGCCGCGTCGTCGCGTCGACGCTGCTCCGCGGCATCGGGGCGCATTTCGGCGAGCCGCTCCATCAGCGGGTGACCGACATAGATGGTCTGCGGACCCTGCAAACGAGCGAGCGCAGCGGGCTCGAACGGCAGCAGGGCGAGGATGCGGTCGATATGCGGCACCATCCGCCTTGCGCGGCCGGAACGCCAGGCCCAGACGCTGGGGCAGACCCAATGCACGATCGGAATGGAAGGCGCGCGCGCCCTCACCTTCTTGGCGACGCGCAGGCAGAAATCTGGGCTGTCGATCGTCAGCAGCAGATCGGGCTGGAACGCCGCGATGCCGCGCGCCGCATCCTCCATCCGCCGCAAAAGCAGCGGCAGGCGCGCGATCACCGGGCCGAAGCCCATCACCGCGATATCGGCCTGAGGAAACAACGATCTGAGCCCGGCCTCCGGCAGGCCGTGATCGCCGACGCCGCAAAGCTCGATCGGGCGATCGCCCAGCCGCTCGCGCAGCGCGGCGAGGAAGCGCAGGGCCAGGGCATCGCCCGAGGCCTCGCCGGCGATGAGCGCCAGGCGGAACGGCCTCATCCGGGAAACCCCTCGACGAAGAGGCCGAGCTGATCGGCCTTGCGCCCAAGCGCCGCACGATCGCCGACCAGCACCGCGCCGGCGCGGACGCCGATGCCGGAGAGCCCGGCTTCAGCCATGTTCCGCAGCGTGTCCGGCCCGATCGCCGGCATGTCGACGCGCAGGTCCTGCCCGGTCTTCGGAACCTTGACGAGGAAGCCGTCGCCCTTGCCGATCTTGAGCCGCCCGCGTGCGACCAGATCGGCGACCCGCCGGATCATCGCATCCGTGCCCTCGGCCGCTTCGATCGCGACGACGCGATGATCGGCGAGGATCGCCGCCTGCCCGACATCGAAGGGCGACAGCGCCGCCAGCAAGGCAAAGCCGCGTTCGAGTTCGGTGCGCTGCTCCGGCGAAGCCTGCCTGCGGCCCAGCGCCCCGCGCGGCGCGGTCATCTCGGGAGCGATCTCCGCGGGCCCATGGACGCGAAACCCCTGCAGCTCAAAGAAGCGGACGACGCCGCGCAGCAGGTGGTCGTCTCCGCCCAGAAAGGCCTTGGCGAAATGAGGCATGTATTTCAGCGTCGAGACTTCAGGGCGCAGCGAGCTGAAGCTCGGCCGCGGCAAGGCCCCGAGCATGACGATATCGGCGATGCCACGCCGACGCAGCTCTTCGAGCAGGCTGCCGAGCTGGCCCAGGCGATAGGTTCTGAGATCCGCGGCGTCACCGAAGGCCGCGGGATCGGCTGCACCGTCGAGCGCCGCGATGTAAGGGCGCTCGCCATGGGCCGCAAGGATGCCGGCAAGCTGCGGCGGGAAGTCGCCACCGCCCGCGATCATCACGAGCGGCCCGCGCGTGGCGGCTGCGTCGGTCGGGTGGCCGGCGTTCACCGCTCCGCGACGGTGGCGTCCCGCGGCGTGCAGAGCGCCTTGTCGCCGCCTTCCCTGATGAAATTCAGGATCTCATGGACCAGAGGGTCCTCGCTGAACTCGGCCGCGACATCCTCGACACGCTCGGTCAAGGTTCCCTCGGCCGCGAAAAGCGACCGATAGGCACGGCGCAGCTCGTGAATCTGCTCGCGCGTGAAGCCGCGCCGCTTCAGGCCGATGAGATTCAACCCGACAAGATGGGCGGGGTTGTCACGAATGGTACCGAAGGGAATGACATCGCTCAGCACGCCGGCTCCGCCGCCGATGAAGGCATGGTCGCCGATACGGATGAACTGCTGCAAGCCGGCACCGCCACCGACGATGACGTAGTTCCCGATGGTGACATGACCGGCGCACATCACATTGTTCGAGAAGATGATGTTGTTGCCGAGGCGGCTGTCGTGGCCGACATGCGAATTGGCCAGGAAAAAGCAGCGATCACCGACACTGGTGATCATGCCGCCGCCTTCCGTGCCCGGATTCATGGTGACGCCCTCGCGGATCTGGCAATCCGCTCCGATCGTCAGCGTCGAGGGCTCGCCCCGATACTTCACGTCCTGCGGCGGATGGCCGATCGAGGCGAAGGGGTAGATTCGCGTGCGCGGGCCGATCGTGGTGCGGCCGGCTACCACGACATGGCTGACGAGCTCGACGCCCTCGCCGAGCACGACATCGGGACCGACTGTGCAGAACGGGCCTATCGTCACGCCGGCGCCGAGTTGCGCCTTGGGATCGACCAGCGACATGGGATGGATGGTGACGCTCATCGAGACGCTGCCCTGATCCTGAACCGATGCAACGCTCAAACGACCATCGCCGAAATTTCGGCTTCGGCCACGAGAACCCCGTCGACGCGCGCCTCTCCGCGATAGAAGAAGATATTGCGCTTGCGGGCGAGCTTGGTGAGGTGGAACCGGATCTGGTCGCCGGGCGTCACCGGCTTGCGGAACTTCGCCTTGTCGATCGTGGTGAAGAGAACGGTCTGGACCGCCTTCTCGTCCGGGCCACGCGCGTTCACGACCAGTACCCCGGCCGTCTGCGCCATCGCCTCGATCATCAGAACGCCCGGGAACACCGGACGCTCCGGGAAATGGCCGGTGAACTGCGGCTCGTTGACCGTGACGTTCTTGATGCCCACGCCGGACGTATCGCCATCGATCTCGACCACCCGATCGACCAGAAGAAACGGATAACGGTGAGGAATGCTGGCCATGATCTTCTGGATGTCGATCACACCCAGTGCCGTCGTCGCCTCGCTCATGGTCTGTCTTCTCCCGCGTGCCTTCGACGGGCAGCGTCTTGCATTCACGTCAGCGACCGGGAGCAGGCAACGCTCCTGCAACCGGCCACGATTTCAAAGCCTGCCGCCGCTTTGCCGGAAAGGGAGCGGGTTGGGCAACAAAATTCTCAGCATTCGACCCAGAAAATGCCGGTTCGGCAGCGGAAACGCCGGCCTAATCCTGGGCTGGGCCCGGCTTCTTGCCGCGATTGGCCACCAGCGTTTTGAGCAGCGCGGCTTCTCGCGCCCAGCCGAGCGCGGGCTGGGCTGGATAGCCGCCATAGCGCGCACCGCGCGGAACATCGCCGGCGACACCGCTCTGTGCCGCGATTTGCGCACCGGCGCCGATAACGAGGTGACCGGCGAGCCCGACCTGGCCGCCAAGCACGACAAAGTCCTCAAGCGTCGAGGAGCCGGCGAGGCCCGTCTGGGCGCAGATCACGCAATGACGCCCGATGACGCAGTTATGGCCGATCTGGACGAGGTTATCGATCTTGGTGCCCTCGCCGATCACCGTGTCGCGGCTCGCGCCGCGATCGATCGTGGTGTTGGCGCCGATCTCGACATCGTCCTGGATGATGACCCGGCCGACCTGCGGCACCTTCATGTGCCCCTTGGGGCTCATCGCGAAGCCGAAGCCGTCCTGCCCGATCCGCGCACCCGGGTGGATGATGACGCGGTTGCCGATCAGGGACGCCTGGATCGTGCTGCCCGCCCCGATCGCGCAATTGCGCCCGATCCGGACCTGCGGGCCGATGACTGCATGCGAGGCCACGATGGTGCCGGCACCGATTTCGGCCCCCGGGCCGATCACGGCGCCCGGATCGACGGTGACACCGGCTTCCAGGACAGCGGTGGCATGAACGATGGCGCCAGGCGCGACGCCCTGCGAGGCGAAGATCGATTCAGGTCTCAGCGCGTTCGGGAAGCAGCGCGCCATCACCTTCGCGAAGGCGTGGTAAGGCGCCGGTGACACGAGGGCCACGGTTCCCGCCGGCACACGGTCGGCGAAACGCGGCGAGACGAGGCACAGGCCCGCCTTGGTCGCCGCCAGGGCCTCCGTGTATTTCGGATTGTCCATATAAGCGAGATCGGCCGGGCCGGCGTTCTCAAGCGCGGCGATGCCGTCGAGCTTACGGGCCGGCTCCACGCCGTCCGGCAAGGTAGCGCCCGAAATGCTTGCGACCTCGCCGAAGTCCAGCGAGGTCGCGAACGGAAAGAAAACTGGCTCTGCCATGATCAGGTCCAGAGCGGGATCGCCACACGCCCATCGGACACGAGGCCGGCGATCCACGCCGTTGTTATCGCATCGGCTTCTTCCGGGACGTGGAAGCCACGTCCCGGTCGATGCTTAGCCCCGTTGCGTCAGAAGCGGGTGCCGCCGGAGAAGCGGAAGGCCTGCAGACGATCGCCGCCATACTTGCCCACAAGACCGGTCTGCGGGTTGATCCCCATCTGGCCCTCGTCCTTGGTCAGGGCGTAGGCATAGTCGAACCGGATCGGGCCGAGCGGCGACTGCCACAGCAAGCTCACGCCAACCGACGAACGCAGGGTGTTCTTGTCGCGGATACAGCCGATATTCGACTGGGCGCCACCGGTGACGACATTGTACTGGCGCGCGCTTGAGCCCGCCGGGCAGGCATAGGCCACCGACTTCGAGCCGCCGTCATAGTTGAACAGCGTACCCGCGTCGGCAAACACCGCGCCGCGCAGGCCGAGGTCACGCGGCAAGCCGAAGAGCGGGAACTGCACCTCGACCGTACCGCCGAAATACGTCGTACCGCCGACCGCGTTCGCCGTCGGATCGTTCAGCACGTCGCGCGGGCCGATGCCGGACGGTGCGAAACCACGCACCAGCGACGGTCCGAGGAAGTAGTGATCGATCATGCGCAGGTTGCCGCTGGTCGCCTGGACGTGACCGCCCTGGACGCGCAGGAAGCCGACCACGTCGTCGAAGATTTCGCGGTAGTAGCGAGCATCGGCCGAGATGCGCAGGAACTTCGAATCGCCGCCGAGGCCGGCGAATTCGGGCTTCAGCTCGGCCGTGAAGCCGTTGCGCGGATTCTGGACGCTGTCGAGCGAGTTGTAGTTGAAGTTCAGGCCGACGAGCGAGGTCAGGGTGTTGCCCTGGGCCTCCTTGACCGCCACCGTCGCCTCGCCGTTGGTCACGCAGTTGTACGTGGAATCAGAGGCGATTGCCCCTGCAGTACCGGGCGTGATGCCAGCAATCGGATAGGTACAGTCGTTATAGGGACGGCTGATCTCGTTCGGAATGTCGATCTGGGTCTGGTAGAGCGAGTAACGCGGCGTGACCGAGAATTCTTCCGTGATCGGGAAGGTGAAACGCACCTGCCCGCCGGTCACGCGGCTTTCGAAGCGCCCGGTGTTGTAGTTGTCGTTGAACTTCGAGAACAGGTCGATACCCGCCGCGACGCGATAGCCCAGGAAATAGGGCTCCGTGAACGAGAAATCGATACCCTGCGTCCGCTGGCCGAGCGTACCGGCGATGCGGACGAACTGGCCGCGGCCGAGGAAGTTCGATTCCGACAGCGAGATTTCGCCGATCACGCCGTCCGAAGTCGAGTAACCGCCGGCAACCGAGAAGGAGCCGGTCGCCTTGTCTTCGACGTCGATATTGACGACCACGCGATCTGGAGCCGAGCCCGGCTCGTTGGTGATGCGGACCTTGGTGAAGAAGCCGAGATTGTTCAGGCGACGCTCGGCGCGGTCGACCATCACCTTGTTGTAGGCGTCGCCCTCGCCGAGATCGAGCTCGCGGCGGACGACATAGTCGCGGGTACGGGTGTTGCCGCGCACGTTGATGCGCTCGACATAGACCCGCGGACCTTCGTCCACGACATAGGTGATGCCGATCAAGCGACCCGAGGGATCACGATCGCCGCGCGGGCGGACCTGAGCGAAGGCATGGCCGCGGCGCGCCACTTCCGTGGTGAGCGCAACCAGGGACTTCTCGACCGCCTCGGCATTGTAGGTATCGCCCGCCGAGGTCGCGACGTAGCGCTGCAGGGCAGCGGCGTCGACATCGCGCAGCGAGGAATCGACGGTGACATTGCCGACCTGATAGCGCTGACCCTCTTCGACCTGAATGTCGACGACCCAGCCGCCTGCCGCCTCGTCGAAGCGGGCACCGCTGTTGACGATCTGGAAATCGGCATAGCCGTTCTTCAGGTAGAAGCGGCGGATCAGATCAAGATCCGAATTGATCCGATCGGGATCATAGACGTCGGAGGTCTTGACCCAGCTCAGGAAGTTGGATTCCGTCGAGGTCATCAGGCCGCGCAGGCGCCCGGCCGAATAGGCCTGGTTACCGGCGAAGTTGATCGACTTGATGCCGGTCTTGCCGCTCTCGTTGATGGTGTAGACGACGTCCTGGCGACCATTCGGCAACGGCGCGATGCGGGCGCTGACCGAGGACAGTCCGTAACCAGCCCGGCGATAAGCCTCACGCAGACGCTCGACATCGGAGTCCATCAGCGCCTGGCTGACCGGGCCGCCGGCGCGCGACTGCACGATCTGCGAGAGCTGCTCGCCCTTCAGCTTGCGATTACCCTCGAAGGCGACGCGATTGACCGTACCGCCCTGCTCCTGGACCGACACGACGACCTGCGCGCCACGACGGCTGACCTGCACATTGCTGAACAGACCGGTTGCCAGCAGGCTCTCGCGGATTTCCTGGGGATTTTCGCGACCGACGGCGTAGGAGCGGATCGTCTCCGCATCGACGCGTCGATTGCCGTGGACGACCACAGCCTGCGCGAAAGCCACACCACCACTCACGGCCAGCATCAAAGCCGAAAGTCCGATCGATCGAGAGAGCCGCGTCTTGATCGTCCGGCTCTGTTGGGTCGACGTCATCGGGTCGCCTATTCCATATCTCTGGTCACCACCCCAAACGGGGACCACCATCAACCGATGGCAGCACGGGGACATTGCGGTTCAAACGCTTCTACAAAGTTTCCGGCAGGGTGCAAACCGCGATCATCGTTAATAAAGCGTTTTTAGAAATCCCGTTGCGGACGGGCCACGCGAGGCGCCGCTTTTTCGCCGCAAAGCACAGGCCGAGCGTGCTTTTTCAGAGCATTCCGCGGACGTGGACGATGTCGTTCCAGGTCACGAAAAGCATCAGCATCAGCACGAGCGCCAGACCCAGCCGGAAACCGATCTCCTGGGCTCGCGGGCTCAGCGGCCGGCCGCGCAGGGCCTCGTAGAGATAGAACAGCAGGTGCCCGCCATCGAGCATGGGAACCGGCACCAGATTCATCAGGCCGATCGAGACCGACAGGATGGCCGCGAGGTTGATCAGCCCGAGCAGGCCGCCATTCGAGGCGACGATGCCGGAGACCTGCGCGATCCGAATCGGGCCGGACAACTGATCGGTGGATTCGCGCCCCGTCACCAGCTTGGCGACGTAGTCATAGGTCCGGGTCACGACGAACCAGGTCTCGACGAAACCGGTCTTCGCGGAATCCAGCAATCCGAATCGCTGGACCTTCCAATCCTCCGGTCGCGGCGAGGCCTTGACGCCGATCACGCCGATGCGCTGCGTGCCGAGCTGGGTCTTCATCTCGGTGAGCGCGGGCGTCACGGGCAGCGTAACCAGGCCGCCGTCGCGCTCGACCGAAACCTCCAGGCGTTCCTCGGGCCGGATCGAGACGATGCGCTGCATGTCCGAGAAGCTGGCGACCTTCTGACCGTCGATGGCGATCACGATGTCGCCCGCCTTCAGCCCCGCCTTCTCCGCAGCACTGCCGGCGATGACGGCGTCCACTCGCGGGATCAACACCTGCTTGCCGAAGAAGAAGGCCGAGCCGGCGAAGATCAGGATCGCCAGCAGAAAATTCGCGATCGGCCCGGCGGCGACGATCGCAGCCCGCTCGCCGAGGGATTGCGCCGGGAACGAGCGCGCGCGCTCCTGCGCGGACATGCGGCCGACCGCGTCGTCGTCGGGCGCGCTGGAGGCGTCGGCATCGCCCGAGAACTTGACGTAGCCGCCAAGTGGGATCACCGCGAAGCGCCAGCGCGTGCCATGCCGGTCGTTGAAGCCGAAAAGCTCGCGGCCGAAGCCGATCGAGAAGGTCTTGACGTCGACTCCGCACCAGCGGCCGACGAGGAAATGCCCGAGCTCATGGACGAAGACGACGATGGTGAGGACGAACAGGAACGGCAGCAGATAGCCGAGCACGAATTGCCCGGCATTCCAGAGCGACGCTGCGAATTCCATGAACCTATTCCCCCAAGGGTGCCTGTCAGCCTTAGGTGACAGTGAACCTTGCTTGCGACAAGAGCGAGGCAGCTCGCCGTCTCGATTCTTGGTCAATGGCGAGCGCGGCCGCGACATCGCACGGAGCCTCCGATCCCGCCGAAGAAGCCGCGCAGACCGTTTCCACCAATGCCGCAATGTCGGGAAAGCGGAGCTTGCCCTCCAGGAAGGCGGCGACGGCGACCTCGTTGGCCGCGTTGAGTACGGCGGGCATCGCTCCGCCCTCACGCAACGCGGCCATGGCGAGGCCGAGCGCCGGGAACCGGACGAAGTCAGGCCGCTCGAAGCTGAGCGGCGCCGCCAGCGCCAGATCGAGAAAACGCGGCGGCGGCGCGTCGAGGCGACCATCGATGCCGAGGCAATGCGCGGCCGCGACCCGCATGTCCGGCACCGCCATGCCGGCGCTGACCGAGCCGTCGCGGAAGGTGACGAGGCCGTGGACGATCTGCTGGGGATGGAAGAGCACATCGAGCTGGTCCGGCTGCAGATCGAACAGGAAGCGGGCCTCGATCAGTTCGAGCCCCTTGTTCATCATGCTGGCGGAGTCGATCGTGATCTTGGCGCCCATCGCATAGTTCGGGTGCTTCAGCGCCTGATCCGGGGTCGCCGCCGCAATGCGCTCGGCACTCCAGGTGCGGAACGGCCCGCCGGAAGCCGTCAACGTCATGCTGCGGACCGATGCGAGGGGCTCGGCGCCAAGCACCTGGAACAGCGCGTTGTGCTCGGAATCGAGCGGCAGCAAGCGGGCGCCGACCGCGACCGCCCGCGCCATCACGGCTTCGCCGGCGCAGACCAGGCTTTCCTTGTTGGCGAGTGCGATCGTCCGTCCAGGCAGGAGCGCCGCGAAGGTCGCCTCCAGTCCGGCCGCGCCGGAAATCGCGCTGACCACGATATCGGCAGGACGGTCGACCGCCTCCAGCACGGCGGAACGCCCTGCCCCGCTGACGATGCCTGTGCCGGAGAGTGCCTGCTTCAGCGCCTCTCCGCCGGCAGCATCGGCCAGGGCGGCGAAGGACGCCCCCACTTCGATGGCGGTCCGGGCCAATGCTTCGGCGTCACGGCCGCCGACGACGGTCGCTATCGACAGCCGATCCGGGTTCTCGGCGACGACGTCGCGGACCGAACGTCCAACGGAGCCGGTCGCTCCCAGAAGCGTGACGCTGCGCAGGGGCATCGGATCAGACGTTGAGATGCAGGGCGAAGAGCGCGAAGCCGGCGAGCACCAGCACCGCCCAGTAGCCATCGAGCCGGTCGAGGAAGCCGCCATGGCCGGGGATGAGCTTGCTCGAATCCTCGGCATCGAAGCGGCGCTTGAGCGCGGATTCGAACAGGTCGCCCGCCTGGCTGACGATCGAACCGGCGAGTGAGGCGGCGACGACCGGCCCGGCTGCCGTCATGCCCTGCAGCGCCGGCACCAGCCGCCAGACGAGATAGCCGCCGACCATTCCAGCGACGGCGCCGCCGATCGCGCCCGACCAGGTCTTCTTCGGGCTGACCGCCGGCATCAGCTTGGGTCCGCCAAGCTTGCGGCCGGTGAAATAGGCGGCGATGTCGGTCAGCCAGACGACGGCGAAACTCCACAGGATCAGGGCAAGGCCGATCGCCGGGAGATCGCGCAGCGCCGGGGTGACCAGCGCGAAGGCAAGCGCATAGGCGACACCACAGAGCTCGAGCGCCAGGCGCGAGCGCACGAACGGCGTCGCGAGCGCGCCGAGCAGCGCCATGGCCGCGGCGGTGCCCGCAAGCGCTGCGGGGCTCGCGGGGGAAAAGGATAGCGCCAGGCCGGCGGCGACCACCGCGATGCCGGCGGGAATCGCATTGCCGCGGCCGATGATCGCGAGCCATTCATAGGCGACGAGCCCGGCGACGAGGATCCAGACCAGCCGGAAGGGCCAGCCGCCCCAGAGCGTGACCAGCAGGATCAGCGCACCGAGAACCAGCGCCGAGATGACCCTGAGCTTCAGCTCGGAGCCGGATCGCGGCGCAGAGGGGGCTGGCGCATTCACGCGACGCCCACGCTGCGGCCGGAGGAGGCGGCGAGGCCGCCGAAACGCCGCTCGCGCTGGCGATACTGGGCCAGGGCCTCCTCGAAGGCGGCCCGGTCGAAATCGGGCCACATCACCGGGGCGAAGATGAACTCGGCATAGGCCGCCTGCCAGAGCAGGAAGTTCGAGATCCGGGTCTCGCCCGAGGTCCGGATCACCAGCTCGGGATCGGGAAGGTCGTGGGTGTCGAGACGGCCGGCGATCGCGGACTCGTCGATCGCGGCCGGGTCGATCCGTCCTGCGACGGCATCGGCGGCGAGCCGGCGCGTCGCACGCATGATCTCGTCGCGGGAGCCGTAATTGAAGGCGATCACCAGCACGAGGCCGGTATTGCTGCTGGTGCTGGTTTCGGCATGCTCGACGAGGCGGCGCAGATCGGCCGCGAGATCGTCCCGGCTGCCGATGATGCGGACCCGGACATTGGCGGCCGAGAGCTCGGCCAGGTCCTTCTCGACGAAATGCTTGAGCAGCCCCATCAGGAAGGAGACTTCGGCATAGGGCCGGCGCCAGTTCTCGGTCGAGAAGCTGTAAAGCGTCAGGACCTGGATGCCGAGATCGCTGGCATTGCGCACGGTACGCCGCAGCGCCTCCAGCCCGCGGCGATGGCCCTCCTGCCGCGGCAGCCCGCGCATCTGCGCCCAGCGTCCGTTGCCGTCCATGATGATGGCGACATGGGCCGGGTTGGACACGCCTGCGTCGCGCTGACCGGATGACATGCGGATGAGCCTCGCTCGGCTGCGGCCGAAGAAGCGCGGGAGGTCCCCCGCGCGGGAGATCAAACGTCCAGGCTATCAGACGTGCAGGATTTCCTTTTCCTTCGTCGCGAGCGCCTGGTCGATCTCGGCGATGTGCTGGTCGGTCGCCTTCTGGACGAGGTCGGAATTGCGGGTGGCGTCGTCCTTGGTCATGTCGCCATCCTTCTCCAGCTTCTTGACGACGTCGATGCCATCGCGGCGGACATGGCGCACCGAGATCTTGGCCTCCTCGGCGTATTTATGCGCGACCTTGACCATCTCCTTGCGGCGCTGCTCGTTCAGCTCGGGGATGCGGATGCGCAGGACCTGGCCTTCCGTCTGCGGATTGAGGCCGAGATCGGATTCACGCACCGCCTTGTCGACGGCGTTGACCATCGAGCGGTCCCAGACCTGGACGCTGAGCAGGCGCGGCTCCGGCACGGAGACCGTGGCGAGCTGGCTCAGCGGGGTGCGGGCGCCATAGGCCTCGACCATGATGGGGTCGAGCATGTTGGCGGAGGCGCGGCCGGAGCGCAGCGAGGCGAGGTCGCCCTTGAAGGACTGCACCGCACCGGCCATGCGGCGCTTGATGTCGGCGAGGTCGAACGTCGTCTGGGCCATTTCAATCGGGACCTTGCAGGTAATTCAAAATCGGCGAGACCATGGCGGCGGGGCCGCGCAGGGTCAAGAATTACATGTTCGAACAGCATGTTCCCCCGAATTGGGCAAGGGAAAAGCGTCAATGCGGGCCGAACATGGCCGGGCTGCGATCCCGAACGCTGGTTTGCGGCCCGGGGATACCCATGTCCCCCAAGGGCTCGGCGCGGCCGCAGGTCTGCGCGGTCCGCAGGGAACTATGGAGAAAAGACGTGCCCCGCCTCAACCGCATCGTCGAGACCGCGCTCTATGTCGACGATCTCGACCGCGCCCGCATCTTCTACGAGGACAAGCTCGGCCTCGCGCCGCTGCTCAAGACGAAGACCCTCTTCGCCTACGATGTCGGCGGATCGACCGTGCTGCTGCTGTTCCAGCGCGGCGCCTCGCTGCAGACGCAGAGCGCAGCCGGCGGCACCATTCCCCCGCATGACGGCAGCGGGCCGCTCCACATCGCCTTCGCGATCGATCCCGACGAGCTCCCGGCCTGGGAGGCCAAGCTGGAGGAACTCGGCATTGCCGTGGAAGGGCGCATGCAATGGGAACGCGGCAGCACGAGCCTGTATTTCCGCGATCCGGACGGGCATCTCCTCGAACTGGCGACGCCCGGCCTGTGGCAGACTTATTGAATTGTCGCCGGTCGGGCTTTCGCCGTCATGCTCGGGCTTGACCCGAGCATCTCAGGCCGAAGGAGGCTCCAGCATCTCGCTTTCAGGAGATTCTCGGGTCAAGCCCGAGAATGACGCCCTGTCCTGCTCCGTCAGAAATCCCTGTACCCCGATACATGCCCCTCAGGGCGTGACGTAGGTCGCCCTGCCCTCGCCGCGCAGCACCGCTGCCAGCATGCCCGGCTCGGCGATCGAGAAGACGACGATGGTCAGGCTGGCGTCGCGGGCGAGCGCGAAGGCCGCGGTGTCCATCACCTTGAGGTCGCGCTTGATCGCGTCCTCATGGGTCAGCGTATCGTAGCGGGTCGCGGTCGGGTCCTTCTTCGGATCGGCGCTGTAGACGCCGTCGACCTGCGTCGCCTTGAGGAGATGGCTGCAGCCGAGCTCGGCCGCGCGCAGGGCCGCGCCGGTATCCGTGGTGAAATACGGGTTGCCGGTGCCGCCGCCGAGGATGACGACCTTGCCGTTGCTGAGATGGTCGAGCGCGCGCTTGCGGGCATAGCTCTCGCAGAGCGAGGGCATCGGCACCGCCGACATGGCGCGCGCCGGGGCACCGGCCGCCTCGATCGCATGCTCCAGCGCCAGCGCGTTCATCACCGTGCCGAGCATGCCGATCGAATCGGCGGTGGTGCGGTCGAGCCCCTTGTTGAGGCCCTGGACGCCGCGGAAGAAGTTGCCGCCGCCAACCACGATGCCGATCTCGACACCCTCGTGCGAGGCATGGGCGATATCGGCTGCGAGTGCCGTCAGGGTGATGCCGTCGAGGCCGTTTCCGACCGGACCGGCAAGGGCTTCACCGGAGAGCTTCACGAGAACGCGTTGGGGTCTCATCGATGTCTCTCCGTCGTGTTGGGGGCCGGCCGCGATTCGACGCAGCCCTATCTTCCTACAAAAAAGGCCGCGCGATGCGCGGCCTTTTTCCTGTTCGCAGGAGAGCGTGTCAGCCCGTGGTGCCGCCGGCGGCAGCGACCTCGGCCGCGAAGTCCTGCTCTTCCTTCTCGATGCCCTCGCCGAGCGCGAAGCGGGCGAAGCCGGTGAGCGCGACGGGAGCGCCGACCTTGCCCTCGATCTCCTTGAGAACCTGCGCGACCGACTTCGAGCCGTCATGGATATAGGCCTGCTCGAGCAGGCAGTATTCCTTGGCGTAGCTCTTCAGGCCGCTCTCGGTGATCTTGGCCAGGACATGCTCGGGCTTGCCGGCGTTCTTCTCGGCCAGGATCGCCTTCTCGCGCTCCAGGACGTCCGGGGCGACCGAAGCGAGGTCGAGCGCGACCGGGTTGGTCGCGGCGACATGCATGGCGAGCTGGCGGCCGAGCGCGGCGAGCTCATCCGACTTGCCGGTCGATTCCAGCGCGACGATGACGCCGATCTTGCCGAGGCCGTCGGCGATCGCGCCATGGACATAGGAACCGATCAGGCCCGAGGAGACCTTGAGCGCGGCGACGCGGCGCAGCGTCATGTTCTCGCCGATGGTGGCGATGGCATTGGCGATCGCGTCCTGGACGGAACCGCCGCCCGGATAATGATGGCCGAGCAGGGCCTCGACGTCGCCGCCACGCTCCAGCGCGACATCGGCGATGGTCTTGGCGAGCGCCTGGAACTCGGGGTTGCGCGCGACGAAATCGGTCTCGGAGTTGACCTCGACGACGACGCCCTCATTGCCTTGCACGGCGACGGCGACAAGGCCCTCGGCGGCGACGCGGCCAGCCTTCTTGGCGGCCTTCGACAGGCCCTTGGCGCGCAGCCAGTCGACGGCGGCCTCCATGTTGCCGTCGTTCGCCGAAAGGGCGGTCTTGCAGTCCATCATGCCCGCGCCGGTCTTGTCGCGGAGTTCCTTCACCATCGCGGCGGTGATCGCTGCCATCTGTCTTGTCCTTGCTGTCGTGCGGCGCAGGCCCTTAAGGCCGGCCACGGATCGGAATGATGCGGACGCCTGCATGGGGAAACGCCGACGCTCCGTTTCCGGCCGTCGGCGCGTCCTCTTAACGTCTAAAAGCCGGCGTCAATCGAGAGACGGGATTGCGACGCGCCGATGACGCGCCGCAATCGCCAACCGAATTACGCGTCGGCGAGTTCGCGAGCCTGGGCGACCCAGCCCTCACGGTCGATCTTGCCGCCGAGCTTCAGGTCGTGGTCGATCTTGGTCACGTCGGCCGGGGTCATCGCCGCGATCTGCCAGAAGTGGTAGATGCCGCCGTCATTCAGCTTCTGGACCGCATCGGGACCCATGCCCGAGAGCTTGGTCAGGTCGTCCGGAGCGCCACGCGGGGTGGTCAGCGTCTCGAAGGCGCCGCTGGCGGCCTCGAGAGCCTCCTCGACGACCGGCGCCTCGGCGGCGCCGACATCGATGCCCTGGTCGCCCGAGGCGCGGCCGATGCCGTCGATCGCCGAACGGGCAATCAGGTCGCAATAGAACTGGATGGCGCGGCCGGCGTCGTCATTGGCCGGGACCGGGAAGGTGATGCCGTCCGGATCCGAGTTCGAGTCGACGATCGCGGCGACCGGGATGCCGAGGCGCTGGGCCTCCTTGATCGCGAGCGCTTCCTTGTTGGTGTCGATCACGAAGATCATGTCCGGCGTGCCGCCCATGTCCTTGATGCCGCCCAGAGCCTTCTCGAGCTTGTCGCGCTCACGCGACAGCATCAGGCGCTCCTTCTTGGTGAGGCCCGAGCCGCCACCGTTGAGCAGCTCGTCGACCTTGCGCAGGCGCTGGATCGAAGCCGAAATGGTCTTCCAGTTGGTCAGCATGCCGCCGAGCCAGCGGGAGTTGACGTAGTACTGGGCCGAGCGCTTGGCGGCATCGGCGATGGCATCCTGCGCCTGGCGCTTGGTGCCGACGAAGAGGACGCGGCCGCCGCGGGCGACGGTGTCAGACACGGCCTGCAGGGCGCGGTGCAGCATCGGCACCGACTGCGACAGGTCGAGGATGTGGATGTTGTTGCGGACGCCGAAGATGTACGGGGACATCTTGGGGTTCCAGCGGTGCGACTGGTGGCCGAAATGGGCACCGGCCTCAAGGAGCTGGCGCATGGAGAAATCTGGCAGAGCCATGGTGTTCTAGTCCTTCCGGTTGAGCCTCTGGAGCGCGAATGAACAAGGCATGAGCTGCCACGTCACCGGAACGCCTCGGGACACCGAGGCGATGCGCTCCATGTGGGATAGGCTGCGCCTTACAGGGGATGGCGCCGCATTGCAAGCCGACACGGACGGGAAATTGCCGACCTCGCGGTAATTCCGCGGCCCCTGGATGGAAGCGCGCCGTCATCCCGGGCTTGACCCGGGATCCATCGAAAGGCGCATCGCTCTGCGATGGATCCCGGCGCTCCGCTTCGCTGCGTCCGGGATGACGGAGCATCATTTTTGAACGCAGCAGATGCGGCCCGGACAGTCGCCGGAGCCGCCTCGCCTCACTGCGGCAGCTTGGCGCCCATCTGCTTCACGAGGTCGCCGATCTGCTTGCAGAAGGTCGCAGGCGTGCCGTTCTGCGCCTTGGCGATGACCGCGATGTCCTGCTCCATGCCCATGGCCGAGATCGTACCCTTGCGACCGGCGGCTTCAGCGGCATCGCCGCCGCTGACATCGGCCGGGGCCGGAATCATCGCGACCAGCTTCTTCTGGACGTCGGCAGCGGCAGCGTCGGTGTACCCCTTGTCGGCGCAGTAGCCGAGGATGCCGAGCTGATTGCGGGCGGCCTGATAGGCGACCTTGAGCTGGTCTGCCTGCGTCTGGGCGAAAGATGGGGCGACCGAGCCCAAAAATGCGACCGCGGAGACGGCCATCAACGACTTATAAAAGTTCATGGGGAATATCCTCAAGCTATCATGTTCTCACGCATGCCAAGATGCGCATCCCCCCACCGCCACCTGCCTAGCGCGTGCAGCCGGGCCGGACAACCCGGAACGCAGGCGTATGCCCAGCAGCCTGGGCAGGCTTCGCGTTCGATGCGGGCTGACACAGCCTCAGGCGGGCCCCTCGCCGAAGCGATCGCGGAAGGCCGATAGCGGCGTGACCCTCGACCTGAGAACGATCTTCGTCACCGGCGCCCTGACCTGCTTCATCATCGGCGCGATGCAGTTGATGACCTTCGCGACCGGCCGCTTCACCCGCAGCCCGGTCTGGTGGGGCGTCAGCAGCCTGTGCATCGGGGCCGGCCTGCTCGGCGCGGGCTTCCGCGGCGCGATTCCCGATGTCGTCTCGATCGAATTCGCCAACACCATCATGCTCGCGGGCTGCCTGCTGCTGCTCTTCGGCATCCGTCATTTCGCGGGACGCGAGCTTAACTGGTTCGGCTTCGGCGTGGTGCTCCTGGGCATCTGGACCCTGCTCGCGCTGTCTCCGGGAATGGAAGGCTATTCGACGCGCGTCATGGTCGTGGCGACGGTCATGGCGCTCTGCGACGCGGCCATCGTCCGCGAAGCCGTCCGGCTCGGCCGGCAGGAGCAGCTGCGTTCGGCCTGGCTGCTGGCTGCATTGTTCGCGCCGACGGTGTTGATCTATGCCGGCCGCATCACGCTGGCGGCGCTCGACAAGGTCGGCACGACGCTGTTCCCGGTGGATTCGGGAGCGAGCGGCTGGCTCGCTGCGACCGGCGTCGCGTTCGTCATCCTGAGAGGCCAGGCGCTGCTGCTGCTCGCGGCCGAGCGCAGCAACCGGATGCTGGCGACCTTGGCCCGGCGCGATCCGCTGACCGGAGCCATGAACCGCTCCGGCCTCGAACAATGGCTGGGGCAGCAGTCGCATGGCGACAGGCGCGCCGCGCTCCTGCTCGTCGATATCGACCACTTCAAGAAACTGAATGACACCCTCGGCCACGCGGCCGGCGACCGGATCCTGCGCCTGTTCGCAGACTCTGTGCGGGAGCAACTGCGCAGCACCGACATCCTGGCCCGCCAGGGCGGCGACGAGTTCGCGATCATCTTGCCCGATGTCGCCGTCCGGGAAGCCGTCCGGGTGGCAGAGCGCATCCGCCATGCCTTCCGCGACAAGCTCGCCGATCTCGCCGAGATCAGGCTGCAGCCGACTCTCAGCATCGGCGTAGCGGAAGTCGAACTGGGCAGACGCGAACTCGACGACCTTCTGGTCGAGGCGGATGAGGCGCTCTACCGCGCCAAGCGACTGGGACGCGACCGCGTCCAGGCGCAGCTCAAGCCTGCCGCCTGAAGCCGGGTCGAAGCTCAGATCGCGAGGCTTGCAGCGTTGACGCGCTCGATCCCGGCCGACGCCATCTCAGCCCAGGCGCGGGCGAGCGAGCCGTCGAGATCGATCGCCCGACAGGCATCCTCGACCACGATGGTCTCGAAACCGGCGCGCGCGGCATCCTGCGCCGTCCAGCTCACGCAGAAATCGGTGGCGAGGCCGGCGATGACGACCTTCGCGATGCCGCGCTCGCGCAGATAGCCTGCGAGCCCCGTCGGCGTCCGGCGATCGGCCTCGATGAGGCCGGAATAGCTGTCGATGCCCTGACGGAATCCTTTCCGGATCACCGCCTCGGCATGGGGCAGGTCGAGCCCGGCATGGAAAGCCGCCCCGGCGGTGCCCTGCACGCAATGGTCAGGCCAGAGCACCTGCGGGCCATCGGCCAGCTCGACCGTCTCGAACGGCTTGCGGCCGGGATGGCTGGAGGCGAAGGACGTGTGGCCGGCCGGATGCCAGTCCTGCGTCAGCACGACATGGCGGAAACGGCGCCCGAGCGCGTTGACGACGGGCACGACCGCGTCGCCATCCGGCACGGCGAGACTGCCGCCGGGACAGAAATCGTTCTGGACGTCGACGACGATCAGGACTGTCCGGTCGTCGGCCATCGGCTCAGCTCCTATTGCAGTCTGACATCGACCACGCCGGGCGCGGCGCGCACGGCATTGGCGATCTGCTGGTTGACCGGGAACTTGCCGGGCAACTCGATCTCGACCTCCTGGGCGCCGTCGTCGATGATCATGATGATCGAGACCTTGCCCTCGGCGCGCGTCGCCTCCCGCGGGCGGATGCGCTCGGCGACGGATGCCACCGCCTTGTCGTCGCGCAGATAGACGACGAGATCCTGCTTCTGGCGCGCGGCGAGGCCGTCGAGCTCCTCGGCATCCTCGATGCGCGGACGCACCTCTTCGCCGTCGAGAACCGCCGACAGACGCAGCACCAGCGCCCTGCCCGGCTCGAGCAGGTCGCGGAGCTTCATCAGCCCTTCCGAGAACAGCACGGCCTCGAACTGGCCGCTCGGATCCGAGAGGTTGACGATGCCCATCTTGGAGCCGGATTTGGTGCGCCGCTCCGACTTGTCGATGACGGAGACGGCGACCTTGCCGACGCCGGTGCCGTTGGCGCGGACGGTCTGGGCGAAATCGGCATAGCGCTGCACGCGCAGGCGCTTGAGCACATGCTCGTAATCGTCGAGCGGATGGCCGGAGAGGAAAAAGCCGACCGCCTCGTGTTCGCGCTTGAGCTTCTCGGCCGGCGCCCAGGGCTCGACCTGCGGGATACGGAAAGCCTCCTGCACCACGCCGCCGCCGAGCAGATCGAACTGGCCGGCCGCCGCCTCGTCGCGGGTGCGGTTGGAGAGGGCGAGCATGCCGTCGAGCGCCGCGACGGCGCGTGCACGATCTGCCTCCAGCTCGTCGAGCGCGCCAGCCGCGATGAGCGCCTCCAGCGTACGGCGGTTGACCAGCCTGGTGTCGATGCGGCGGGCGAGATCGGCGAGATCGCGGAACGGGCCATTCGCCTGCCGCGCCGCCACCAGCGATTCCACGGCGGCCGTGCCGACGCCCTTGATCGCACCGAGCGCGTAGAAGATCTTGCCGTCGGCCACGTCGAACTCGACGCCGGACTGGTTGATCGCCGGCCGCTCGACCTTGATGCCGAGCCGCTCCGCATCGCGGCGGAACTCCGAGAGCTTGTCGGTATTGCCCATGTCGAGCGTCATCGACGCCGCCAGGAACTCGACCGGGTAATTCGCCTTCAGATAGGCGGTCTGGAAGGCGACGATGGCGTAAGCCGCGGCGTGGCTCTTGTTGAAGCCGTAATCGGCGAACTTGGCGAGCAGGTCGAAGATCTCGGAGGCGATGTCCTTCTTGATGCCGCCATCCACGGCGCCCTTCACGAAGCGGTCGCGCTGGGCGTCCATCTCCGCCTTGATCTTCTTGCCCATGGCGCGGCGCAGCAGGTCCGCTTCGCCGAGCGAATAGCCCGAGAGGGCCTGCGCCACCTGCATCACCTGTTCCTGGTAGACGATGATGCCGTGGGTCTCGCGCAGATAGGGCTCCATGCCGGGATGGAGATAGGTCGGGTCTTCCAGTCCGAGCTTGCGGCGGCAATAGGTCGGGATGTTGTCCATCGGGCCCGGCCGGTAGAGCGCCACCAGCGCGATCAGGTCCTCGATCCGGTCGGCCTTCATCTCGACCAGCGCCTTGCGCATGCCGACCGATTCCACCTGGAACACGCCGACCGTCTCGCCGCGGGCCAGCATGGCGTAGGTGGTCGGGTCGTCGAAGGGCAGATCGGCCAGATCGATGTCGATGTCGCGTTGCTTGATCAGCCTCACCGCCGTGGTCAGCGTGGTCAGCGTCTTCAGGCCGAGGAAGTCGAACTTCACCAGCCCGGCCTGCTCGACCCATTTCATGTTGAACTGGGTGACGCGCATGCCGGTGCGCGAAATCCACCGAGAGCGCGACGAGCTGTTCGAGCGGCCGATCGCCGATCACCACGCCTGCGGCATGAGTCGAAGCGTGGCGGTGAAGTCCTTCCAGCTTCTGGCCGATTTCGAGCAGCCGCGCGACGATCGGCTCCTCCTCGGCGGCCTGCTGCAGCTTCGGCTCGCCCTCGATCGCATCCTTCAGCGAGATCGGCTTGGCCGGGTTCTGGGGCACAAGCTTGGTCAGCTTGTCGACCTGGCCATAGGGCATTTCGAGCACGCGGCCGACGTCGCGCAGCACGCCGCGGGCGAGCAGCGTGCCGAAGGTGATGATCTGGGCGACGCGCTCCTGCCCGTAATGGTGCTTGACGTATTCGATCACCTCTTCACGCCGGTTCTGGCAGAAGTCGATGTCGAAGTCGGGCATCGAGACGCGGTCGGGATTGAGGAAGCGCTCGAAGAGCAGGCCGAAGCGCAGCGGATCGACGTCGGTGATGGTCAGCGCATAGGCGACGAGCGAGCCCGCGCCGGAGCCGCGGCCCGGGCCGACCGGAATGTCGTGGTTCTTCGCCCATTTGATGAAGTCCGCGACGATCAGGAAGTAGCCGGGAAACTGCATCCGGGTGATGATCGAGAGCTCGAATTCGAGCCGCTTCTCGTAGGTCTCGACGGTATAGCCCTCGGCCGGGCCATGCTTGGCGAGCCGGGCGGCAAGGCCGGCTCGCGCCTGCTCCTGAAGCTCCTCCGCCTCGTCGCGCCCCTCCTCGCCGAAGCGCGGCAGGATCGGCTTGCGGGTGGTGACGCGCCAGTGGCAGCGCATCGCGATCTCGACCGTATTCGCCAGCGCTTCCGGGAGATCGGCGAAGCGCTTCTTCATCTCGGCGCGCGAGGCGAAATAATGCTCTGGCGTGACGCGGCGGCGCGTGCCGTCCGAGACGAGGCGCCCCTCCGCCACCGCCAGCAGCGCGTCATGCGCGTCGAAATCGGCGGGCTTGGCGAAGAAGGGCTCGTTGGTCGCGACGATCGGCAGATCGGAATCATAGGCGAGGCGCAGGAGATGGGCCTCGCGGGCCGCCTCGCCATCGCCGCCATGGCGCTGGATCTCGACATAGAGCCGGTCGCCATAGATGCCGGCGAGCGTCGCCAGCCGCGAGGCTGCCTGCGGGAGCTGGCCGAGACGCAGGGCGACATCGACCGGCCCGCCTTGCCCGCCGGTCAGCGCGATCAGGCCGGTATGATAAGCGGCCAGGCGCTCGATCGTGGTGATCGGCTGGCCGGAGCCGCCGGTCGCCAATGCCGCCTCGCTGACGAGCTTCATCAGGTTGCCGTAGCCGCCCTCGTCCATGGCGAGCAGGACGATATGCGGCAGGCGCTGGAGCTGAGCCGGCTTGCGGCCGCCTTCGCCCTCGTCGGCGAAATCGACCGAGAGCTGCACGCCGACGATCGGCTGCAGGCCGGAGCCGGCCAGCTTCTCGGAGAATTCGAGGCCGCCGAAGAGATTGTCGGTATCGGTCAACGCCAAGGCCGGCTGGCCGTCGGCGGCGGCCATCTTGGCCAGCGTCGCGATCGTCATCGCGCCTTCGAGCAGCGAATAGCTCGAATGAACATGCAGGTGGACGAAGCCGATCTCCTGGAGAACGCGCGCCTCGCCAGCTTCCCTGCTCATGTCCCACTCCTGCCGCCGCAACCGGGCGACTCGTCGACCCTGTCCTCAAGCGCCTCTTATGCGTCCTGGGCGGGGCCGGCGTCGAGGCCTTGCGGCCGGGTCTGTGGATGGCTCCTGCCGTCCTCAGACATGCGGGCCGGAGAGGATGGCAGCCCAGAGCCAGATCATGCCGAGGAAGACGCCGAGCGAGGCGATCTCGGCAAGGCCGGCGGCGAATTTACGCGCTGCAGTCATAAGAACCTCCTGTGTTCGCGATAAGTTCAGTTTAGTTCACTATTTGTTCTCGTCAATGCCGATGCGGAAGCGCGGCTGGCGTTCCGGGCGAGGAGGTTAATGAGGCGTTACCGCCGCTCCGATGCAGGTCTTGGCGTTGATTGTCGCCACTCTCGAACTTGCACCCTCGTCATGGTCGGACTTATCCCGACCATCCCCGCCTTCTTGTCGACTTTGGCGGTGCTCAAGACGTGGATGCTCGCCGCAAGGGCGAGCATGACGCGGGGCGTTCCGGTCAGAAGCCGCCTTTGTCATTCCGGGGCGCGCCACAGGCGAGAACCCGGAATCCACGGCTGGATGAGCCGTCTGCAACCGGACGTGATACGTCTCACCCAGTCGTAGGTTTCGGGCTCTTCGCTACGCGAAGCCCCGGAATGACAAAGGTGGTTCGGATCGAGAACGAGCCGGCAGGCGCCCTGCCGCCTACAGCTTGACGACGAGCCCGTCGCGGATCGTGACCTGCCGGTCCATCTGGCGGGCGAGCTCGAGGTTATGCGTGGCGATCAGCGCCGCCAGCCCCGAAGCACGGGCCAGCGCCATCAGCGTGCCGAAGACATGCTGCGCGGTCTGCGGATCGAGATTGCCGGTCGGCTCGTCGGCCAGCAGCAGGCGCGGCCCATTGGCGACGGCGCGGCCGATGGCGACGCGCTGCTGCTCGCCGCCGGAGAGTTCGCCCGGCAGATGGTCCAGCCGCTCGCCGAGGCCGAGGAAGGTCAGCAGCTCCGAGGCGCGCTCTTCCGCTGTCTTGCGCGCAAGGCCACGGATGCGCTGCGGCAGCACCACGTTCTCCAGCGCCGTGAACTCGGGCAGAAGATGGTGGAACTGGTAGACGAAGCCGATCTCGGTGCGGCGCAGGCGCGTGCGGCCCTTGTCGTCGAGCTTGGTCGTCGCGAGCCCGCCGACGAAGACCTCGCCGGCATCGGGCTTCTCGAGCAGGCCGGCGACATGCAGCAGCGTCGACTTGCCGGTGCCGCTCGGCGCGACCAGGGCGACAACCTCGCCCGGCCAGAGCGCGAAATCGGCCTTGCGCAGCACTTCGAGCGGCGCGTCGCTCTGCGGGTAATAGCGTTCGACCTGGGAGAGGAAGAGCGCGGGCATCTCCTGTGCCATGTGCTCAGCCCATCCTCAGCGCTTCGACCGGATCGAGGCGCGCCGCCTTCCAGGCCGGATAGAGCGTCGCCAGCAGCGACAGGGTCAGCGCCATCAGCACGACGCTCACCACCTCGCGCCAATCCGTGACGGAGGGGATGTCGCTGAGGAAGCGCACGGTCGGGTCCCAGAGATTGGCGCCCGTGATCCAGTTCAGCACCGCCATGATCGACTTGATGTTCTTGGCGAAGGCGATGCCGAGAGCGAGCCCGGCGAGCGTACCGATCACGCCGATGGCGGCGCCGGTGATCAGGAAGATGCGCAGCACGGTGCCGCGCGTGCAGCCCATGGTGCGCATGATCGCGATGTCGGCCGTCTTGTCCTTCACCAGCATGATCAGGCCGGAGACGATGTTCAAAGCCGCGACCAGCACGATCAGCGTCAGGATGATGAACATCACGTTCCGCTCGACTTCCAGCGCATTGAAGAACGAGCGGTTGCGCTGGCGCCAGTCGGAGAGCACGAGCGGGCGCGGCGCATCGGCCTCGATCGCGTCGCGGACGGTCTGTGTCCGGTCGGGATTGTCGACGAAGATCTCGATGACGTTCACGTCGCCGTCGCGGTTGAAATAGGCCTGCGCCTCGCCGAGCGGCATATAGACGAAGGTGCCGTCGAACTCGGTCATGCCGATCTCGAAGATCGCCTTGACCGGATAGGCCTTGATGCGCGGCGCCGTGCCGAAGGGCGTCGAGGCACCCTGCGGCGAGACCAGCGTCATCATGTCGCCGGCCTGGATGCCCAGCGCATTGGCGAGGCGGCGGCCGATGGCGACGCCAGGCGTGCCGCCGTCGAAACCGTCGAGCGTGCCGGACTTGATGTTGCCGCCGATGAAGGGGATCGCCTTGATATCGTTCTCGCGGATGCCACGCACCAGCACGCCGTTATTGCCGGTCTGCGAGGAGGCGAGCGCCTGCCCCTCGACCAGCGGAATGGCGTGGCTGATGCCGGGGATCTTGGCGAGCCGTGCCGCGACGGTGTCATAGTCGTCGAGCGGGCGGTCGATCGGCGTCGCGAAGATATGGCCGTTCACGCCGACGATCTTGCTGAGCAATTCGATCCGGAAGCCGTTCATCACCGACATCACGATGATCAGCGTCGCGACGCCGAGCATGATGCCGAGGAACGAGAAGCCGGCGATGACCGAGACGAAGCCCTCGCGGCGGCGCGTGCGCAGATAGCGCCCGGCGAGCAGCCATTCGAAACCGGCGAAGGCCTTCGTCCCTGTCGGGACCTCGGCGCTGTCGGCGACGGCGCTCATGCGGCAGCTCCCACGATGTCCAGCTTCATGACGGTGCTCGCCGTCACGCCGCCCTGCCCTTGAAGCGGTCGAGCGCGGCCTCCAGCGAGACGAGTTCGCGCTCGCCGCCGGCGCGGCGCTTCAGCTCGACCTTACCCTCGGCCAGCCCCTTCGGGCCGACGATGATCTGCCAGGGCACGCCGATCAGGTCGGCGGTGGCGAACTTGGCGCCCGGCCGGTCGTCGGTATCGTCGAGCACGGCGTCGTAACCCTTGGCGAGCAGGTGCTGGTAGATCTGCTCGGCCGCGCCATCGGTCGCAGCGTCGCCGGCCTTGAGGTTGATGACCGCGACGTCGAAGGGCGCGATCTCGTCCGGCCAGACGATGCCGGCATCGTCATGGCCGGCCTCGATCAGCGCCGCGACGAGGCGGCTCGGGCCGATGCCGTAGGAGCCGCCATGCAGCAGCACCGGCTGGCCATCCGGACCGGCGACGGTCGCGCCCATCGGCTCGGAATATTTCGTGCCGAAATAGAAGATATGGCCGACCTCGATGCCGCGCGCCGAGACGCGCTTGTCTTCCGGCACCGCCTCGAAGGCGGCCTTGTCGTGCATCTCCTCGGTGGCGGCGTAGAGGCTCGTCCACTTGTCGAAGACGCCCTGCAGGCCGGCGACGCTGTCGAAATCGGTATCGGCCGCCGGCGTCTCGAAATTCAGGTAGTCGCTGTGGCAGAAGACCTCGCTTTCGCCAGTCGAGGCGAGCACGATGAACTCGTGGCTGAGATCGCCGCCGATCGGGCCGGTATCGGCCTTCATCGGGATCGCCTTCAGGCCGAGCCGCGCGAAGGTGCGCAGATAGGCCGTGAACATGCGGTTATAGGCGTGGCGCGCCGCGTCCTTGTCGAGATCGAAGGAATAGGCGTCCTTCATCAGGAATTCGCGGCCACGCATGACGCCGAAGCGCGGGCGGACCTCGTCGCGGAACTTCCACTGGATGTGGTAGAGATTGAGCGGCAGGTCCTTGTAGGACTTGACGTAGGAACGGACGATCTCGGTGACCATCTCCTCGTTGGTCGGCCCGTACAGCATGTCGCGATCATGCCGGTCCTTGATGCGCAGCATCTCCTTGCCATAGGCGTCGTAGCGCCCGCTCTCGCGCCAGAGATCGGCCGACTGGATGGTCGGCATCAGGATCTCGACAGCACCCGAGCGATTCTGCTCCTCGCGCACGACGTTGCTGATCTTGTTGAGCACGCGCAGGCCCAGCGGCAGCCAGGAATAGATGCCCGCCGATTGCTGGCGGATCATGCCGGCGCGCAACATCAGCCGGTGCGAGACGATCTCCGCTTCCTTGGGCGTATCGCGCAGAAGGGGCAGGAAATAGCGGGAAAGACGCATCGAAAAACCTGTCGGAGGGCCCTGCGCGCGGAATCGCGCCGGGTGATCGGAGAGCGAGTCGGCCTCGTTGAGAGACACCATCGCTCTGCGCAAAATGCAAACCAAAATCAGCAGGAAGCGGCGGAAGATGGCGAAGTTATGTGCCTTTCGCCGGGATCGCGCCGTCAGCCCTTGGCGAAGCGCGCCCTCAGCGCGGCGAGCACCGGGGCCGGCACGAAGGGCGAAACATCCCCGCCCATCGTCGCGATCTGGCGCACCAGGGTCGCCGTGATGTGACGCACGCCAGGCGAAGCCGGCAGGAAGACGGTCTGCACGTCCGGCGCCATGGCACCGTTCATCCCGGCCATGTGCATCTCATAGTCGAGATCGCTGCCGTCGCGCAGGCCGCGGATGATGATCGAGGCTCCTGCCCGGCGCGCCGCATCGACGGCGAGATCGTCGAAGGTCACGACGTCGAGCGCGGTGCCCTTTGCCGTCAGCAACGGCATAGCAACGGCGCGCAACAGCTCGGCGCGCTGCTCGACCGAGAGCAGCGGCGTCTTGCCGGGGTGGACTCCGACCGCCAGGACGAGCCTGTCGCAGAGGCCGGCGGCCGCGGCGATGACGTCGGCATGGCCGTTGGTCACGGGATCGAAGGAGCCGGTGTAGAAAGCGATGCGTGCCATGGCGCCAGCGTTAGCGGCTGGACCCGAAGACGACAAGCCTTCTCAGAGGGTTGGCGCCCTCAGGACAGCGGCACGAGCGCGGCCAGCGCTGCGGCGCTGCCGATGATGATCGAGACGAGAACCATGAGGGAAGCCGTAGCGGAAGCACGGCGGGAAGCGGCGTAGGACAGGCGGGCATCCATGAAGACAGCCTCGGCGAATCGGGTTTTATCCGGTTTCCCTTGGGTGATGGCCGGAGCGGGCCGTCCCAAGGCGAGATTTTGACCAAACGGTGACAACCGCCGCTTGTTCCGGCTTTCGATTGCCTTTTCGGGGCTCCCGGGCCTAAACGGGCGCGCCATGCTCACGATCAACGACATCACCTACCGCCTCGGCGAACGCCTGCTGCTCGACCATACCGGCGCCGCCATCCCCGATGGCGCACGCGTCGGCTTCGTCGGGCGCAACGGCACCGGCAAGACCACGCTGTTCAAGATCATCACCGGCGATCTCGGCACCGAGAGCGGTAATATCAGCCTGCCGAAGGGCCGGCGCATCGGCGGCGTGGCGCAGGAAGCGCCCGGCGGCCCGGAGACGCTGATCGAGGTCGTGCTCGCGGCCGATACCGAGCGCACGGCGCTGATGAAAGAAGCCGAGACCGCGACCGACCCTCACCGCATCGCCGAGATCGGCACGCGGCTCGCCGATATCGGCGCGCATTCGGCCCCGGCGCGCGCGGCGATGGTGCTGCACGGGCTCGGCTTCAACGAGGAGGCGCAGCAGCGCCCCTGCTCCGATTTCTCGGGCGGCTGGCGCATGCGCGTCGCGCTCGCGGCCGTGCTGTTCTCCGAGCCCGACCTGCTGCTGCTCGACGAGCCCACCAACTATCTCGACCTCGAAGGCACGCTCTGGCTCTACGATTACCTGGAGCGCTATCCGCATACCGTGATCGTCATCAGCCACGATCGCGAATTGCTGGACACCTCGGTCGACCACATCATGCATCTCGACCAGGGCAAGCTCACGCTCTATCGCGGCGGCTATTCCTCCTTCGAGAAGCAGCGCGCCGAGAAGCAGATGCAGCTCGCCCGCGCCAAGGAGAAGCAGGACGCGGAGCGCAAGCATCTCCAGTCCTTCGTCGACCGCTTCAAGGCCAAGGCGACCAAGGCCCGGCAGGCGCAGTCGCGCGTCAAGCGACTGGAGAAGATGCAGACCATCGCCGCGATCGTCGACCGCGACGTGCAGCCCTTCTCCTTCCCCGGCCCGGAGAAGCCGCTCTCGCCGCCGATGATCGTGCTGGAGGATGCCGCCGCTGGCTATGGCGAGCGCAAGGTGCTGTCGCGGCTGAACCTCTCGCTGGCACCGGACGACCGCATCGCCCTCCTTGGCTCGAACGGCAACGGCAAGTCGACCTTCTGCAAGCTGATCGGCGGGCGGCTCGACGCCATGTCCGGCGAGATGAAGAAGTCGAGCAAGCTGGAGACGGCCTATTTCGCCCAGCACCAGCTCGACGAATTGCGGATCGAGGACACGCCGGTCGGCCATCTGCGCGACCTGATGCCGGATGCGCCGGAGGCCAAGGTCCGCTCCAAGGCGGCGCAGATCGGCTTCCCCGCCAACAAGGCCGATACGCCGGTGAAACTCCTGTCAGGCGGCGAGAAGGCGCGCCTGATGCTGGGGCTCGCGACTTTCCACGGGCCGCATCTGCTGATCCTCGACGAACCGACCAACCATCTCGACATCGACAGCCGCACCGCGCTGGTCAACGCGATCAACGACTATCCGGGCGCCGTCATCCTCGTCAGCCACGACCGCTTCCTGATCGAGGCCTGCGCCGACCGGCTCTGGCTCGTCGGCGGCGGCACTGTGAAGAATTTCGACGGCGACATGGACGATTACCGCACCTATGTGCTGGGCGCCGCCAAGGCCGAGAAGCGCGGCAAGCCGGCACCGGACGCCGCCGCCAAGCCCAAGGCCGACGAGCGCAAGGAAGCGGCGACGAAGCGGGCCGCGCAGGGGCCACTCCGGCAGAAGCTCAACCTCGCCGAAGCGCGCATCGCCAAGCTCACGGGCCTGATCGAGAAGGTCGACGCGGCGCTCGCCAATGGCGCCTTCGCGCGCGACCCCGACAAGGCGATTCAGATCTCGCGCCAGCGCGCGGAGCTGTCCGAGGCACTGGCGGCGGCGGAAGAGGAATGGCTGCTGCTGGGCGAGGAGCTGGAGAACGCCTGAGGCTTCAGGGTTGCCAATCTCCCGAGAGGGGCAGGCTTACTGGCGCGGGACGCAGGCGCCGAGCCTCAGCATGGTGCCGGCCGGGCAGGCATGCGCGCCGGTGGGCTGCGAGATCGGCCTGACGGATTCGCAGCAGGCGCCGCGGACGACATAGCCGCTCGGGCAGCCGCCGGACATCTCCATCCGGTCCTTGCCGTCTCGCGTCGGGCGGCACGAGCCTGCCGCCAGCGCGTCATTGGCGGCGCCAAAGGCAAGGACAGCCAGCGCCGCAGCCACAACGAATCTGATCATGGACGACGATCTCCGATGGCTGGCGTCTTCGACGGGAGCACGCCACGTTCATCCTAGCTGGCGGGATCGTACATGAATTCGCGAAGCTCCTGCGAACAGCGGCAGGCGCGCGCGAGTTTTGCCGCCCATTTCACCGCCTCTTCACGCGACGGCAGCTCCAGCACCGCGAATCCGCCATTGAGGCGGCTGCCGGGATAGATCTGCCCGGACACCGTTCCATCGGCAGAGACGAGCACGGGGGCTATCGGCTCATTGATCCCTCCGCCGAAGACATAGACGCCGGCGGCCTTCGCCTCCTCGATCACGGCATGCGAATCGACGGAGGCAGCGGCCAGTTGCTCGTCCGTGAGCGCCATCGCCTCGCTTGGAAAGGAGATGAGATATTTCGTCATGCCTGGATGATGCGTGACCGGCTCCGCGGAAACAAGCCGGCAGGCGGCCGGCGACTTACCTTTGAGGGGATGCCAAGGACCAGCCGGAAAAACGCGCACTATCTCGACGTTCGGGGACATCATAAGCTCGTCCGCACGAGCGAGCACGGAGCTTCCGGTCATGGATTGGCGGGTTTGGCACGACAAATACGATAGCCCGGATTCGCGGATGGCGCGGCGGCTGCGAACCGTTCAGGATCAGATCCGGATGGTCCTGGACAGCAGCCGATCCGGGCCCTTGCGGGTCATCAGCCTGTGCGCAGGGCAAGGGCGCGATCTGCTCGAGGTCCTCTGCGATCATCCGCAGCGCAGCGACATCCGGGCACGGCTCGTGGAACTGGATGAAAACAACACGGCTCTCGCGGCGGCATTCGCGCGCGCCAACCAGCTCGATCAGATCGAGATCGTGACGGGCGATGCCGCGCTGACCGACCAGTATTCGGGCATGGCGCCGGCAGATCTCGTGTTGATCTGCGGCCTGTTCGGCAACATCGCCGATGCGGACATCACACGCACGATCGACGCCTGCCCGCAGCTATGCGCGACCGGTGGACATGTGATCTGGACCCGCCATCGCCGCACGCCCGACCGCGTGCCGGTGATCTGCAAGCAGTTGGAAGCGCTGGGTTTCGACCGGCGCTGGCTGTCCGGAGACGACACCGAGCTGGGTGTCGGCGTGCATCGCTTCGTGGGGGAGCCTCAACCGCTCGAAAGCGGGCGGAGCCTGTTCCAGTTCGTCGGATACGACCGGCTCGTGGGCTGAGCGATGGAATGTGTACCGCACGGACGACCATTGCGAGAAACGTCTGGAATGAGTCGGGAGCGGACGCGATTAGGCTAGGATCGGTTTTCAATTAGCGGCGCTCGGTCCGGACAATCCCGCACTTCGCGATCCACCGGTGAGGCAACACATTGACTGCAACATCCGGTGGCAAATGGTAGAATGATTGAGTCCGATAGCTCCATGCGTAAGCCGCGCAGTTCTTAAGGGCTGCCGTGTGCAGGAAGAACTGAAATTCTTGCGGAGCCTCGCGAATGGACGTGAAGAACGAGTTCTCTTCGACTTCGTCTGCTTCGAACGCGCGAACACCGCGACGCCGTTCGATATCCGCATAAAGCCCCACAATCGTTGTCGGTAGGATAATAGCGAGAACCACGAACATCGGTAGCCGGAACACGCTGGCTGCAGGACTTTGAAGGGGGACTGCAAAGATAAACGCGGAGGCCACTACACACAGAACAGCGATCCAGCTCCACAGGAGAAGGCCAAGTCTATCAGGCCAGAGAATTGCCAAAGCTAGCGGCTGACTTACGCTGCCGAAAAGCAGTACCGTTACGGCCGTGTAGGCGAGCACGGCGAGGAATATTTTTAGGGCAAACATTTCGAGCCGAAGTCGCAGTGCCGGAAACGCCATGTGTAACAGAAGCTCGAATGGAGCTCACCGCCCAGCGTCGGCAACGGGTCGTCAGCGGACATTCCCCTTCAAAAAAGGCGCCCTCCGCCTCTCCCCCTCACCCCTGCCCGGGCTTGACGATCCGGCTCAGGCGGTTGTCGGTGAACATGTAGATCTCGCGGCCGCCGGGCTCGGAATAGAGCACCTGGACCTCACGCTGGCCCTTGCCACTCTCGCCGACCAGCACGTCGGTCGGGCGCGTGCCCTTCAGCTTCACCAGCTCGCATTCGGTGATGCCGGGCGCGATCTCCTTCGGCAGCGGCCGGGTCGAGGGATCGAGCGAGGCGCCGACGCTGCACTCGCCCTCCGGCGTCAGCACCGGCTCCTGGGTCGAGATGCCGGCGCTGGCCGAGGCGGTCCGCGTCGTGGTGACGCCGCCCTTCGTCTCGGACTGGAAGGCGAAGCCGCCCATATCGACCGAGCAGCCGGCAAGGGCTGCGGTGCAGAGCAACAGAACAGGCAGTCTCACGCTTTCTTCTCCCAACGGCCGGCATCGTCCTGCTGCCAGTAGCTGGCGGCATGGCCCGAGGCCCTGGCCTTCTTCCAATCCTCGCGGGCGGCAGCAAGCGCCTCGGGATCGTCGCCATCGAATATCAGGACGACGCGCTCGTAATCCTGCATTGCGTCGGGAATGCGAACCCCGTCGGCGCAGATCCGGACCTGCGCGGCATTCGGATTATGCGCCTGCGTCGTCAGCACGATCGGATTGTCCGGGGCATCCGCCTCCAGCGCCGTGACATGCGGCAGGAAGCTTTCATCCGAATAGGTCCAGAGGTGATCGTCGAGCACGCTCATCCGCTCCTGGCCGCCGACCTGGACGACGACCTTCTGGCCGCGCGTCAGGGCGCGGTCGAGGATCGTCGGCAGGACCTGCTCCAACGGGCGGGACTGCAGATGGAAGAACAGGATCTCGGCCATCGAAGCCTTATATCCTAACGGGTTGCCAGCATTTCCGCAGAAAGCGAATCAGCCTTCGTAGTGATCCGCGACCAGCCGGTCGAGCAGGCGCACGCCCCAGCCCGGGCCCCAGGAGCGGTTGATCTCGGAATTCGCGGCAGCCATTCCGGTTCCCGCGATGTCGAGATGCGCCCAGGGCGTGTCGTTGACATGGCGCTGCAGGAACTGCGCCGCGGTGATCGAGCCGCCATAGCGACCGGCCGAGTTCTTCATGTCGGCGAATTTCGAGTCGATCATCTTGTCGTAGGCCTTGCCGAGCGGCATGCGCCAGACCGTCTCGCCGGTGGCGATGCCGGCAGCCGTCAGGCGCTCCGAGAGCTCGTCATTGTTGCTGAACAGGCCGGCATTCTCCTGCGCCAACGCGACGAGGATCGCGCCGGTCAGCGTCGCCAGGTTGATCATGAAGCGCGGCTCGAAGCGCTCCTGCGTGTACCAGAGCACATCCGCCAGAACGAGGCGCCCCTCGGCATCGGTGTTGATGATCTCGATGGTCTGGCCGGAGAGCGAGGTGACGATGTCGCCGGGGCGCTGGGCATTGCCGTCAGGCATGTTCTCGACGAGGCCGATCACGCCGATGGCGTTGACCTTGGCCTTGCGGCCGGCGAGCGCCTGCATCAGGCCGACGACGCAGGCAGCGCCCGCCATGTCGCCCTTCATGTCCTCCATGCCGGCGCCGGGCTTCAGCGAGATGCCGCCGGTGTCGAAGGTCACGCCCTTGCCGACGAAGGCGACGGGCTTCTCGTCCTTCTTGGCGCCGTTCCAGCGCATGACGACGACCTGGCTTTCGCGGCGCGAGCCCTGGCCGACGCCGAGCAGGGCGCGCATGCCGATCTTCTTCAGCGCCTTCTCGTCGAGGATCTCGATCTCGACGCCGAGCTTCTCGAGCTTGGCGGCACGGTCGGCGAATTCGGCGGGGTAGAGGACGTTCGGCGGCTCGTTGACGAGGTCGCGCGCCTGGATCACGCCGGCGGCGATGGCGTCAGCTGTCTTTACGGCCTTCTTGAGCGAGGACGGGTCGGCCGTGCGCAGCGTGACCGTCAGCGGCTCGGCCTCATCCTTGTCCCTGCTCTTGGTCTTGTAGCGATCGAAGGCATAGGCGCGCAGCCTGAGACCCAGCGCGATATCGGCGGCCTGCTTCGGCTCGATCCGGCCGTCGGGCGACGCGAGAATGAGCTCGGCGCTGCGGCCGGCGCCGAGCCGACCGGCGATGGCCCCGCCCAGCTTGACGAAATCGAGCTTGGCGCGCTCGTCTTCGGGCCCGACGCCGACGACGATCAGGCGGTCGTAGGAGGCGCCCTCCGGCGACGGCAGCGTCAGCCCCGCCAGCGCCTTGCCCTTGAAGCGCTCGGCGGCGGCGGCACGGGTCAGGAGCGATTGCGCGCCCTCGCCCGCCCACTCCCCGACGGCTTCGGGCAGGGCAAGCTTGTCCGAAACCAGGATCACGAGGTCCTGCCCCTCGACGGCATCCAGGGCTTTGATCTCGAGCTTCAGGCGCTGCGACATGATCCGCTCACAATCTTGCGAAAATGACAGGGGAAGGACAATTCACGGCAGGCGGCAAACGATTCCCGTTTGCGCCATGGTCGCGCCTATACCATAGGGTGTGTCCGACGAACCACCTCGGAGGGCACACGCTCTCCAGCTCCGGAACCGACGCGTGCTTCTCAACCGCCTCGATCGCTACATCCTGAAGATCGCGGCGGTGGCGGCGATCGTGCTGCTGCTCGGCCTGACAGGCGTGATCTGGGTCACGCAGGCGCTGCGCGAGGTCGATCTCATCACCGGCAAGGGCCAGACGGTCCTGATCTTCCTGACCGTGACGCTGCTCTCGCTGCCGGCGCTGATCGCCGGCATCGCGCCGGTCGCGCTGTTCATGTCGACGCTCTACACGCTGAACCGGCTCAACGGCGATTCCGAGCTGATCGTGATGAATGCCGCCGGCGTGGCGCCGCAGCGCATCACCCGGCCCTTCATCGTGCTGACGCTCGCCACCTCGCTGGTCGTCGCCTGGATGACGATTTCGGTGATGCCGGCGAGCTTCCGGATGCTGCGCGACCTGATCACGCTGATCCGGGCCGATTTCGTCGCCAACGTCGTCAAGGAAGGCCAGTTCGTCTCGCTCAATTCCGGCGTGACCTTCCACTACCGCGAAAAGGCCGGCGACTCGCTGGTCGGCATCTTCATGCAGGACCGCCGCGACCCGTCGCAGCCCTCGATCTATCTCGCCGAGCGCGGCCGGACGGTCGAGGCCGAGGGCCAGAGCTTCCTGCTGCTGGAGAAGGGCACGATCCAGCGGGAGGCCAAGAACACCAGCACCACCTCGATCATCTCCTTCGAGCGCTACGCCCTGAACCTGTCGGCGCTCACAGGCGATTCCAGCGGTGGCCCCGGCGAGGGCGACGGCGACAAGGTGATCTACAAGCCGCGCGAGCGCTCGACCTGGGAGCTCCTGCGGCAGAACCCGGACGAGGCCTATTACAAGATCCAGGAAGGCCGCTTCCGGGCCGAGCTGCACAACCGGCTCTCATCCCCGCTCTATCCCCTCGCCTTCATGCTGATCGCGTTCGCCGCCATCGGCGAGGCGCGCACCACCCGCCAGGGACGTGCGCTGGCGATCCAGTCGGCGATCATGATCGTCGGCGCGACCCGCATCGCCGCCTACGCCGCCTGGACCGCGAGCGTGCGCTCGCCCTTTGCCGCCGCGCTGCTCTATATCCTGCCGATCGGGGCCATCGTCCTGTCCACGGCCTTCATTTTCCACGGCGCCCGGATCCAATCGGCTCTCGCCCGTCTCCTTGCCCCCCTCACAACGCCGCTGGTCAATCTCGCGGCCCGTTTCCGGCGCGCCTGATGCTGCTGTTCACGACCTTCGGCCGCTATCTGACGAAGCGCTTCGCCCGCGCCATCGTCGGCGTCTTCGGCACGTTCTTCTTCCTGATCGGGACGCTCGACTTCGTCGAACTGATGCGCCGCGCCGGCGATTCCCCGATCGCGACGACGCCGCGCATCGTCCAGCTCGCCCTGTTCCGGGCACCGGCCGTGGCCGAGCAGATCTTCCCGTTCGCCGCGCTGTTCGGCGGCATGTTCGCGCTGCTGACGCTGAGCCGGAAGCTCGAACTGGTCGTCGCCCGCTCCGTCGGCGTCTCGGCCTGGCAGTTCCTGCAGCCCGCCGCAACCGTCGCAGGCGTGATCGGGCTCGTTTCGATCATGATCTACAATCCGGTCGCCGCCGAGCTGAAACGGAAGGCCACGGCTCTTGAGACGCGCCTGTTCGTTCGATCGGGCGGCAAATCCGGCCTTCCCAAGGAAATCTGGCTGAGGCAGCGCAGCGTCGACGGCCAGGCGATCATCCGCGCCGCCGGCGCCCTGCCCGACGAGGACGGCCTGTCGCAGGTCGCCTTCTTCATCTTCAACCCGAACGGCAGCTTCAAGGAGCGTATCGACGCCCGGCAGGCCATGCTGCGTCCGGGCCACTGGGAATTGAGCGACGCGCGCTCCACCTCCGCCACGGAAGAGCCACAGAGCTATAAGAGCTACGTGCTTGCAACGACGCTGGAGCCGGAACAGATGCGCCAGAGCTTCACCCCACCCGATGCGGTGGGCTTCTGGTCCATGCCGGCCGTGATCGACCGGACGCAGCGCGCCGGGCTCGACACGACCCCTTACGAGCTGCGCTATCAATCGCTTATGGCACGCCCGCTGCTGCTGATCGCGATGGTGCTGGTGGCAGCATCCGTTTCTTTAAGATTTTTCAGATTTGGTGGTGTGACCAAACTGGTGATAGGTGGCGTCGCTGCGGGGTTCGTGCTCTATGTGGCGACACAACTGTCGGAGGAACTCGGATCGTCGGGAATCGTCAATCCGATCGTCGCGGCGTGGTTGCCTGCAGCATTGGGGGCAATGCTGGGAGCACTCGCCCTCCTCCATCAGGAAGATGGGTGAAACGTACTGTGCCTATGGTTAATTTCGAGTTTACGCGATGGGTCCAGGAGTGAACCGGCTAGCGCATTTTGCCGCGGCGACGGCTCTCGCCTCCAGCCTGGCCTATCTGCTGGCCGGGCCGGCCCATGCCCAGAATCGGGCAGCCGGCGCGCAGCCCAAGCCTGCGGCTGCGGCCCCTGCGAAGCCGCAGGACCGCATGGTCGTCGACGCGCGCGAACTCGTCTATGACAACGACAAGAAGACGGTCGCGGCTGTCGGCGATGTTCAGATTCTGTATCAGGGCCGGACGATCGAAGCCGATCGCGTCGTCTACGACCAGGGCAACAAGCGCGTCACCGCCGTCGGCAAGGCCCGGATCACCGAAGCCAACGGCACGGTCATCACCGGCGACAAGTTCAACCTGACCGACGATTTCCGCGACGGCTTCATCGACTCGCTGCGCGTGGTGAACCCGGACAAGACCCGCTTCTCGGCGCCGCGCGCGGAGCGCACGGACGGCGAGACCTTCGTCTTCGAGAAGGGCATCTACACCGCCTGCGAATCCTGCAAGGACAATCCGGAGCGGCCGCCGCTCTGGCAGGTCCGCGCCGCGCGGATCATCCACAAGAAGTCCGAGCAGACGATCTATTACGAGGATGCGCGGGTCGAGTTCGCCGGCATTCCGATGGCCTATATCCCCTATATGTCCGGGCCGGATTCGACGGTGAAGCGCAAGTCCGGCTTCCTGTCGCCGAAATTCGTCAACACCTCGGCGCTCGGCTACGGCGTCGGCCTGCCGTATTTCCTCAACCTGGCGCCGAATTACGACCTGACGCTCACGCCAAGCTATTTCAGCCGCCAGGGCTTCCTCGGCCAGGCGGAATGGCGGCATCGCCTGATGAACGGCTCCTACACGATCCGGGCCGCGGGCATCTTCCAGCAGGACAAGGACGCCTTCCTGCCGAGCCCGCTCGGCCCGCGCGACAAGGAGTTCCGCGGCTCGGTGGAAACGAGCGGCAAGTTCTTCATCAACCCGCGCTGGACGGTGGGCTGGAACGCCTCGATGTCGACGGATCGCTGGTTCTACAAGAACTACCGCATCCGCAACGAGAGCCTGAGCAACACCACCTATCTGCAGGAAGCGATCTCGACCGCCTATCTGAACGGCCAGAGCGAGAGCGCGTGGTTCGACCTGCGCGGCTATTATTTCCAGCCCCTGAACTACCAGGACTGGCAGAAGCAGCAGCCCGTCGTGCTGCCGGTGCTGGACTACGACAAGCGCGTCCACAAGCCGTCCTTCCTCGGCGGCGAGCTCTCGTTCACCGCCAACATCACAAGCCTGACGCGCGACACCGCCGCCTTCGTGGAACTGCCGCAGCAGAAGAGCTACCTGATCACGACGCCGAGCTATTCGCTCTATGACGGCTGTGCCGTCTACGACAAGAATCGCTGCCTCGTGCGTGGCCTTGCGGGCAATGTCTCGCGTGCCACGGCCCAGGTTTCCTGGCGGCGCAACATCATCGACCCGCTCGGGCAGATGTGGACGCCCTACGCCTCGGTGCGGGCCGATATCTTCTCGGTCAATCCCGACACCAGCGGGGTGATCAACTCGCGCGTCGCGACCATCGCCGACACCTCGGACGAGGTCTTCGGCCGGGTGATGCCAGCGATCGGGCTGATGTATCGCTACCCGTTCGTGGCCAAGACCGACTGGGGCACCCATATCGTCGAGCCGGTGGCGCAGATCGTCGCGCGCCCGAACGAAACGAACAGCCTGCGCGTCGCCAACGAGGACGCGCAGAGCCTCGTTTTCGACGCCAACAACCTGTTCGAATGGAGCGGCAAGTTCTCCGGCTTCGACCGTGTCGAGGGCGGCACCCGTGCGAATGTCGGTGCGCTCTATACCGGGCGCTTCGGCAAGGAAGCTTTCGCGAACCTGCTCATCGGCCAGTCCTTCCAGCTCGGCGGGCGCAATTCCTTCGCCAGTGGCGACCTGCTCAATACCGGCTTGAACTCCGGGCTCGATACCCGCAATTCCGACTATGTCGCCCGCGCCCAACTCTCGCCGTTCAAGGGCTTCTTCCTGACCGGCGCGACGCGCCTCAACGCGACGACCTTCGAAGCCCAGCGGATCGACGCCGCGGCGACCTATGCCAACAGCATCATCACCGCCTCGGTCGGCTATGGCCGCTACGAGCCGCAGCCCGATCTCGGCATCACGCGCCGCCGCGAAGGCCTTTCGCTGAACGGCTCGCTCAAGGTCGCCGAGAACTGGCGCCTGCGCGCCGGCGTGCTGTTCGACCTCGACAAGTACAAGTACGATCGCGAAAACTATCGGACCGCCTACGCGTCCTATCTCGCTGCTCCGGCGGTCGCCGCCATGCCGGTCTATCCCAATACCGGCCCGTTCCAGACGGCATCGACCTCGTTCGGGATCAACTATACCGACGAGTGCACGGTCTTCGATGTCAGCTATTCGCAGAGCTATGCCGATCGCCAGGCCGGCTCGACGAAAGACACGCGCACGGTCATGTTCCGCCTCGAACTGCGCACGCTTGGCGAGATCAGCTATTCGCAGAACCTCAGCTCGAGCTCGTCGAGCGACGGTGTCAGCTCGTCGAACTAGTTCCAGCGCCGGCTCGGAACGCTGAGCCGGCCCTCCCTTCACATCGCGGAGTTCGTCTTGCCGGCAACGCCGCTCGCATTGACACAGGGCGATCCGGCCGGCATCGGGCCGGAGCTGACATTGCGCGCCTGGCTTGAACGCCGCGAGCGCGCGCTTCCAGCCTTCGCCTGCATCGGCGACCCCGACCATCTCGCCGCTCTCGCCAGCGGGCTCGGCTGGACCGTGCCGCTTCGCCTTTGCGGCTGGAGCGAGGCCGGCGCCAGCTTCGCCGAAGCACTGCCTGTCATCCCGCTCGCCGTCTCGACCCGTGTCGTGCCGGGCAAGCCGGACCCAGCGACGGCCATGGGCACGATCGGTTCGATCGACCGGGCGGTCGCGGCGGTTCGCGCCGGCGAGGCCGCTGCCGTCGTGACCAATCCGATCGCCAAATCAGTGCTTTACAGCGCCGGCTTCAAGCACCCTGGCCATACCGAATACCTCGCGCATCTGGCAGCCCAGGGCGGCGCCGAGCCGCGCCCCGTGATGATGCTCTGGTGCGAGGAGCTCGCCGTCGTGCCGGTGACGATCCATGAACCCTTACGCCGCGTGCCGGACCTGCTGACCACGGCGCTCATCGTCGAGACCGGCCGGATCGTCGCGGCGGAGCTGCGCAGCCGCTTCGGCATCCTGGCGCCGCGGCTGGCGCTCAGCGGGCTCAACCCCCATGCCGGGGAAAACGGCACGATGGGCCATGAGGATGCGGCGATCATCGCGCCCGCCATCGCCCAATTGCAGGCCGAAGGAATCGATGCCCGCGGCCCCTATCCCGCCGACACGATGTTCCATGCCCGGGCGCGCGCCGGCTACGACGCGGCGCTGGCGATGTATCACGATCAGGCCCTGATCCCGATCAAGACCATCGCCTTCGACGAGGGCGTCAATGTCACGCTCGGCCTGCCCTTCATCCGGACCTCTCCGGACCACGGCACGGCGTTCGACATCGCAGGCCAGGGCATCGCGCGGCCGGACAGCCTCTGCGCCGCGCTGAAGCTCGCCGCCCGGATGGCCGAGCGCACCGTTACGGACACCGCCTCATGAGCCAGATCGACGACCTGCCGCCGCTGCGCGAGGTGGTCGAGCGCCATGGACTGATGGCGCAGAAGGCGCTCGGCCAGAATTTCCTGTTCGACCTCAACCTGACGAGCCGGATCGCGCGCTCTGCCGGGCCGCTGGAGGGCCAGACGGTGGTCGAGATCGGCCCCGGCCCCGGCGGGCTGACGCGGGCGCTGCTGGCGAGCGGCGCCGGACGCGTGATCGCGATCGAGCGCGACCGGCGCTGCCTGCCGGCGCTCGCCGAGATCGCGGCGCATTATCCGGGCCGGCTGGAGGTCGTCGATGGCGACGCGCTCGCGGTCGACCTGTCGCCATATCTTGCGGGCGAGCGGGCGCGGATCGTCGCCAACCTGCCCTATAATATCGGCACGCCACTACTGGTCGGCTGGCTCAGCCTCGAGCCCTGGCCGTCCTGGTGGGATTCGCTGACGCTGATGTTCCAGCGCGAGGTCGCCGAGCGCATCGTCGCGACGCCGGAGGAGCGGGCCGATTACGGCCGGCTCGCGGTGCTCTCGAACTGGCGCTGCGAGACCAGGATCCTGTTCGACGTGCCGCGCAGCGCCTTCGTGCCGCCGCCGAAGATCACCTCGTCGATTGTGCAACTCATCCCGCGCGCACAGCCGGAGCCCTGCGACCGGCGCCTGCTGGAGCGGGTGACGCTCGCCGCCTTCGGCCAGAGGCGCAAGATGCTGCGGCAGAGCCTGAAAGCCGTGCTGCCAGATCCGACGCCGATCATCGAAGCGGCGGGCCTCGCCGAGACGGCGCGGGCCGAGGAGATCCCGGTCTCGGGCTTCGTCAAGCTGGCGAACGCGCTGGCCGCCCAGCGCTGATCAGGGCAGTTGCTCGGCCAGGAGTTGGTCGACGAAATCATTGAGACCAACCGCGCGGCTGCGCTTCAGGCGCTCGGCCGTCAGGATCGCCTTGATCTGCTCGTAGGCCGTTTGAAGATCGTGATTGACGATGACGTAGTCGTACTGGCTCCAGCGCGCGATCTCGTCACGCGCATTGGCGAGGCGCTTGACGATGACCTCCTCGGCATCCTCGGCGCGGCGGATCAGACGCGAGCGCAGCTCCGCCATCGACGGCGGCAGGATGAAGATGGTCACGACGTCGGCACGCGCCCTCTTCACGATCTGCTGGGTGCCCTGCCAGTCGATGTCGAACAGCACGTCGCGCCCGGCCGCCAGCGAGGCCTCGACCTCCTTGCGCGGCGTGCCATAGCCGTTGCCGTGGACCTCCGCCCATTCCAGCAGGTCGTTGTGCTGGCGCATGGCGTCGAAGGCGGCGCGATCGATGAAGCGATAATGCACGCCCTCGATCTCGGACGGGCGCTTGGCGCGGGTCGTGACCGAGATCGACAGGTCGAGATTGTTCTCGCTCTTGAGGTTGCGCGTCAGTGTCGTCTTGCCAGCGCCGGAGGGCGAGGACAGGATCAGCATCAGGCCCCGGCGGGCTGGGTGAAGTGTCTCGGCCATCGGGCTCATTCCACGTTCTGGACCTGCTCGCGCATCTGGTCGACGACCGTGCGGAGTTCGAGGCCGATGCGCGACAGGCCGGGATCGTTGGCCTTGGCGCAGAGCGTCGAAGCCTCGCGGCCGAATTCCTGCGAAAGGAAATCGAGCTTCCGGCCGATCGGCCCACCCTTCGCCAGCAACTCGCGCAAGGCCGCGACATGGGCCTGCAGGCGGTCGATCTCCTCGCGGATGTCGGCGCGGACGGCGATCAGCGCCGCCTCCTGATGGAGACGCTGCGGATCGAAGCCGTTATTCGCCCCGAGCAGCGCCTCGACCTGCGCTGTAATGCGGGCGCGGATCGCCTCGCTGCTGCGGGCGGGATGGTGCTCCGCCTCGCCGGCAAGCCGGGCGATGGTTTCGAGATGGCCGAGGACGATCGCTTCGAGCGCGCGCCCTTCGGCGGCCCGCGCGTCCTTCAGGGCCTCGGTGGCCACTTCGAGGCCGGCAAGCGCCGGAGCCTCGACGGCACCCAGCGCATCCTGTGCCTCGTCGGCATAGTCGACGACGCCGCGAATACCGAGCAGACCGTCATAGGATGGCGGATTGATGCCGGCGGCCGGCGGCAGCCGCTCGACCGCCTCGAGCAGGGCGGCAAGGACCGCCTCGTTGACGCGCGGGCGTGGCGGGCCGGCATCGCTGGTGACGGCGAGATTGACGTGCAGCGTTCCGCGCGAGAAGGCGCTACCCAGCTTCTTGCGGGCCGCCTCGGCGAGAACCTCGAAGCCGGGCGGGACGCGGACCCGCAGATCGAGCCCGCGCCCGTTGACGCTGCGGATTTCCCAGGCCCAGCCATGGACCCCGGTCGTCCCGGCCGCGCGGGCAAAGCCCGTCATGCTTTCGATGGCCATTGCCCTGCCGCCTTCGTTCAAGATCGGGCGGGACCGTAGTGGCGCGCCTGCGCGACAGCAAGCGCCTCGCAGCGGGAAAATGGGGATTGCGGGCCTTCCGGGCCTGCAATTCAGGGCTTGAGCTGCGGGACCTGCTTGGGTGAATTCAGGTCGAAGCTCTTGTTGAGCAGCGGATCCCGCGTCGTCCCCTCGGACGCATCGAAGGCGCGGGCGCGTGTCCCCGCCACGGCCCCGGTCGGTTGGGCGACGGGAACGCCGGTGGACCCGGTATTGTCGGCCGCCGGCTGCGTCGTCGCGGGCGCCTCGGTCCGGTTGTCGGGGCCGGCCGGGGGCTCGACCTTGTCGACACTATCCGCCGGCGGCTTGCCGCCCTGCTGCTGCGTGCGCGTCGTCTCGATCTGGCGCCAGCGCCCGACATTGCGGTTGTGCTGCTCCAGCGTCTCGGCGAAGGCGTGGCCGCCGCTGCCGTCGGCGACGAAATAGAGCTCCTTGGTCCGCGAATGGTTGACCACCGCCTCCATGGCGGCGCGGCCGGGATTGGCGATCGGACCCGGCGGCAGGCCGTTGATGACATAGGTGTTGTAGGGCGTCGCCTGCGTGATCTCGTTGCGTTGGATCGGCCGGCCGAGCGTGCCCTTGCCGCCGACGAGGCCGTAGACGATCGTCGGGTCCGACTGCAGCCGCATCTTCTGGTTCAGGCGGTTGATGAAGACGCCGGCGACGCGCGGACGCTCGTCGGCGCGACCCGTTTCCTTCTCGACGATCGAGGCGAGGACGACGAGCTCCTCCGGCGACTTGATCGGAAGATCGCCGGGCTTGCGCGCCCAGATGTTCCTCAGGACGGCGCTCTGGCTGCGCGCCATCTGATCGAGGATTCCCTTCCGGGAGAAGCCGCGCGGAAAGCGATAGGTGTCGGGCAGGATCGAACCTTCCTTCGGCACTTGCGCGACATCGCCGGTCAAAAGCTCATTGTTGCGCAGGCGCTCGACGACCTGTTCGCTCGTCAAGCCCTCCGGGATGGTGATCGAATGCTCGACCACCTTGCCGCTGGAGATGATGCCCAGGATTTCCTGCGGGCTGACACGCGCCTTGAACAGGTATTCGCCGGCCTGGAGCTTGTGCCAGTCGCCGCCGATGATCGCCGCGACGCGGAAGCTCAGCGGATGCTCGATCAAGCCCTCGCGCTGCAGGAGCTCGGCGATCTCGGTAAGACCGCTCTCCTTGGGAACGATGAGGGTCCGATCGCTGGCCAGCGGCCCCGGCGCCTTGCTCTGGCTCGAGACGATCGCGATGCCGGCGCCAACCACGCCGGCGCCCACGAGCGCGACGGTGAACAGACCGCTCAGCATCGACAGGAAGGGGCTGCGACGACGGCGACGGACCTTCGGCGGCGGCGCGGGTGGCGCTACGGGCTTGAGGGCCTCGCTCGGACTCTTCGGGGCGACGCGGGGCGTATCATTCACGATCAAGACGCTCGCAGCACAGGGTAATCGATCTCGGCACGGTGCAACCTGAACCGCGCCTGTCGGAATGGGCAACAGCCGCACCGAAGCCGGGCGACTGCATTAGAGCCGGTTTCCTTGCGGCTGTGAACGCGGAATCACGCATTCTGCCGCCTCAGCCGCAAACTCTACCCAAGATTATGGCGAAACGGCGCTATGCAGCGGCCGATCACGGCTCGGGACGATAGCGCCGCATCACCAGCGAGGCATTCGTCCCGCCAAAGCCGAAGGAATTCGACAAGGCGTAGTCGATCTCGCGCTTGCGGGCGACATGCGGCACCAGGTCGATCTCGGTCTCGACGGAAGGGTTGTCGAGATTGATCGTCGGCGGCGCGACCTGATCGCGGATCGCGAGCGCGGTGAAGATCGCCTCGATCGCACCGGCAGCACCGAGCAGATGGCCGGTCGCCGACTTGGTCGAGGACATGGATGGGCGCTTGGGCGCATTGGCCAGCAGGCGCTCGACGGCGCGCAACTCGATCTCGTCGCCGAGCGGCGTCGAGGTGCCGTGGGCGTTGATGTAGTCGAGATCGGCGGCCGTGATGCCGGCGCGATCCAGCGCGGCTTGCATGCAGCGATAGGCGCCGTCGCCGTCCTCGGAGGGCGAGGTGATGTGATAGGCATCGCCCGACATGCCGTAGCCGACGATTTCGGCATAGATGCGCGCGCCGCGGGCCAGAGCGTGCTCGAGCTCCTCGAGCACGACGACACCGGCGCCCTCGCCCATCACGAAGCCGTCGCGGTCCTTGTCATAGGGGCGCGAGGCCTTCTCGGGCGTATCGTTGAAACCGGTCGAGAGCGCGCGGCAGGCACAGAAGCCGGCAATGCCGATGCGGTTGATCGCCGATTCGGCGCCGCCCGCGACCATGACCTCGGCATCGCCGAGCGCAATCATGCGGGAGGCGTCGCCGACCGCATGCGCGCCGGTCGAGCAGGCGGTCACGACGGCATGGTTCGGGCCTTTCAGCCCGTGCTCGATCGAGACATAGCCCGCCGCCAGATTGCTCAGGCGGCCGGGAATGAAGAAGGGCGAGAGGCGGCGCGGGCCGCGCTCCTTGAGCAGGAGCGAGGCCTCGTAGATGCCGCCGAGGCCGCCGATGCCGGAGCCGATGGCGACGCCGGTGCGGATCTGGTCCTCGTAGCTTTCCGGCTTCCAGCCGGCGTCCTGCAACGCCTGCGTGGCTGCAGCCATGGCAAAGACGATGAAATCATCGACCTTGCGCTGCTCCTTCGGCTCCATCCAGTCGTCGGGATTGAAGGTCCCGTCGCTGCCGTCACCCCGCGGGATGTTGCAGGCGATCCGCGCCGGCAGATCGCTGGCGTCGAAGCTGGTGATGGGGCCGGCACCGCTGGCACCGGCCAGAAGTCGCGACCAGGTCGGCTCGACACCGCATGCAAGCGGCGTCACCATGCCGAGTCCGGTCACGACGACACGCCGCATCGGATAACTGCGAGAAGCCATGGCTCTTTCTGCGTGGACCGACCGAAAGGCCGATCAGGCGCTCTTCGACGACAGGAACTTGACGGCGTCGCCGACGGTCACGATCGTCTCGGCGGCATCGTCCGGGATCTCGACACCGAACTCTTCCTCGAAGGCCATCACGAGCTCGACGGTGTCGAGGCTGTCCGCGCCCAGGTCCTCGATGAAGTTGGCGCCGTCGACGACCTTGTCGGCCTCGACGCCGAGGTGCTCGACCACGATCTTCTTCACGCGCTCGGCAACATCGCTCATGGGTCTCTTCCTTAGACTTAGAAACTGAAAACGCATCGCAGGGATGCGACGCGGTGGAGGGATCTCATTCCGAGCCGCCGCGCCACCTGACGATGCCCGCGATCCGGAAAGCTCGAAGCCTGCACAAACGCAACAACCGAGGTTTCGTCAAGCCCCCTCGGGTCGTCCAGCGCCAGCGCGACGGCGCTAGTTAACATACCCTTTACGGGCTGGCGAGTGCGCCAGCGCCTTATCAGAACCGATCCAGAATGGGCGCTAACGCACCTAGATCATTGCCATTCCGCCGTTGACGTGCAGGGTCTGGCCGGTCACGTAGCCGGCTTCCGTGCTGGCAAGAAAGGCGACAGCCGCCGCCACATCTGCACCTTCGCCCAGCCGGCCCATCGGCACGCCGGTCAGAATGCCCTCGCGCTGCTTGTCGTTGAGGGCTTGCGTCATCGGCGACTCGATGAAGCCCGGCGCGACCACGTTGACGGTGATGTTGCGGCTGGCGACCTCGGCGGCCAGAGCCTTCGACATGCCGATCAGGCCGGCCTTGGCGGCGGCATAATTGCCCTGGCCGGGATTGCCGGTGGTTCCGACGACGGAGCCGATCGCGACGATTCGGCCGTAGCGGCGGCGCATCATCGACTTCACGGCCGCGCGCGAGAGCCGGAAGGCCGCGGTCAGGTTGACGGCCAGCACGCTGTCCCAGTCCTCGTCCTTGAGGCGCATGAACAGGTTGTCGCGGGTGATGCCGGCATTGTTGACGAGGATGTCGAGCCCGCCGAGCTTCTCCTCGGCGGTCGGCACCAAAGCCTCGACCGAATCCTTGTCGGAGAGATTGCAGGGCGCGATCACGACGCGCTCGCCGAGCTCGGCCGCCAGAGCCTCCAGCGCTTCCGCGCGCGTTCCGGAGATCGCGACGCTGGCGCCTTGCGCATGCAGCGTCCGGGCGATGGCTCCGCCGAGACCGCCGGTCGCGCCGGTGACCAGGGCCTTGCGGCCGGTCAGATCAAACATGTTCGCTCCCCTTGTTCGGCATCCTGCCGTTGCAGCCCCGTCCTGGGTTCTGCACTTACGCGTTGCGGGCCTTCCAGGCCGCGATATCGTCGGCCGTGCCGATCGAGACCGGCGCCGTGCCGGCGACGATACGCTTGACGAGCCCGGCCAGCACCTTGCCGCTGCCCGCCTCGACGAAATCGGTGACGCCGGCGGCGGCCATTGCCTGCACGCATTCGCGCCAGCGCACGGTGCCGGTGACCTGGGCGACGAGCGAAGCCCGGATCGCGTCCGGGTCGCTCAGCGGGGCCGCGCCGACATTGGCGACGACCGGCACGACCGGGGCCTGCATCGCGACCTTGGCCAAGGCGTCACGCATGGCATCGGCGGCCGGCTGCATCAGGGCGCAATGGAAAGGCGCGGAAACCGGCAGCAGCATGGCGCGCTTCACGCCGCGCTCGCCGGCCAGCACGATGGCACGCTCGATCGCGGCCTTGGCGCCGGAGAGCACGACCTGGCCGCCGCCATTGTCGTTGGCGGCCTCGCAGACTTCGCCCTGGGCTGCGGCCTTCGCGATCTCACGGGCGAGATCGAGCTCGGCGCCGAGCAGCGCGGCCATCGCGCCCTGTCCGGCCGGCACGGCCTTCTGCATGGCGTCGCCACGGATGCGCAGCAGACGGGCGGCGTCGCTGACCGAGAAGGTGCCGGCAGCAGCCAGCGCCGAATACTCGCCGAGCGAATGGCCGGCGACGAAGGCGGCGTCGCGCTTCAGGTCGAGCCCGGCTTCGCTTTCGAGAACACGCACGACGGCGAGGCTGACCGCCATCAGGGCCGGCTGGGCATTGGCCGTCAGGGTCAGCTCCTCGGAAGGGCCTTCCCACATCACGGCGGAGAGCCTCTGCGACAGGGCCGCGTCGACCTCGTCGAAGACCGCCTTCGCGACAGGGAAGTTGTCGGCCAGGCTCTTGCCCATGCCAACCGCCTGAGAGCCCTGCCCCGGAAAGATGAACGCTGTGGTCATGCTGTGAACGTCCCGGTCTTCTACATTCGTCATTCGTCTTATATGACGCGGCTGTCACATCGCTTCAGCCGCCAAGTCAAGCGCAGCGCCCGAATTTTCCGCTCCCGGAGCGGTGTTTTCCGGCAGATTCCGGTTGCCATGGCGTGCCGGACACTGTAACGACCGCCTCCTGCTTGTTCGGCCGGAGGCTGAACGGATGGCGCATGTCCGCAAGGATCGCGCAGGCTCGTTTCCCGAACCGTCATCCCGTGTCTCCGCCTTCGATGAAATCCTGTCGGGCCTTATCCAGGGCTCGGAGGGCTCCGCGCCGGGCGAAGCAGGGTGAAACAAGGAAGGCCACATATGGCATTGTACGAGCATGTGCTGCTCGCGCGGCAGGATGTCAGCGCGCAGCAGGTCGAAGCCCTCGTCGAGCAGTTCAAGGGCGTGATCGAAGCGAATGGCGGCGCCATCCGCAAGGTCGAGTACTGGGGCGTCAAGTCCCTGGGCTACCGCATCAAGAAGAACCGCAAGGCGCATTACACGCTGCTGAACATCGAGGCTCCCTCCGCCGCCGTGCTGGAGATGGAGCGCCAGATGCGCATCAACGAAGACATCCTGCGCTTCATGACCGTGAAGGTCGAAGAGCTCGAGGAAGGTCCGTCGGCCATGCTGCAGAAGCGTGACCGCGATGACCGCCCTGAGCGTGGCGGCGACCGTTTCGACCGCGGCCCGCGCCGTGATCGTCCGCGTCGTGACGACGAAGTGACCGAAACCGTCGAAGCGGAGGCCTGAGAATGTCGACTGCATCCGCTGGCGCCCGTCGCCCCTTCTTCCGCCGCCGCAAGTCCTGCCCGTTCTCGGGCGAAGGCGCCCCGAAGATCGACTACAAGGACGTGCGTCTGCTCTCGCGCTACATCTCCGAGCGCGGCAAGATCGTTCCGTCCCGCATCACGGCGGTCTCCGCCAAGAAGCAGCGCGAGCTCGCCCAGGCGATCAAGCGCGCCCGCTTCCTCGGCCTGCTGCCTTACGTCATCCGCTGATCCGTTCCTTCGGATCCGGCAGACATTAAATTCCGGAGGCGTAACCTGCGCCTCCGGCTTTCGCTTTCAAGATCAACCAGTCGCCCGGCGGTGAAACTCCATCGGGTTCGTTGAGGCGAGAAGCCTCTCACCCTGCCGGACCTGGAGGTCACGAGCAGCGGGACAGCAGGACGGACCAATGATTCCGATTGTCGGCATCGGCGCGGGCCTCGTTTCGGCCCTGCTCTTCTCAGTGGTGATCACCGGATCGCCGCTGGCCGCCTTGCTGTATTCGGCCGCTCCCCTCCCGATCTTCATCGCATCGCTGGGCTGGAACCACCGCTCCGGGCTGTTCGCCACGGCTGCCGGTGCGCTCGCTGTCGCGGTTGCGCTCGCTCCCACAGGCGGCATCGCCTTTGCCCTGATCATCGGCCTGCCGGCCTGGTGGATCGCCTATCTCGCGCTGCTCGCCCGCGGCGACACCGAGGGCCGGGTCGAGTGGTACCCGCTCGGCAACCTGCTGCTCTGGATCGCCGCCACCGCCGCGCTCGCCACCGTCGGCAGCGCGCTGGTGATGACCACCGATTACGAGACCTACCGGTCGGTGATCGCCCGCATGATCGAGAACCTGCTGAACGAGATGGTGCGCAGCAGGCTGATCGCGCTGCCCGGCGACGTCCAGGTCAAGGACCTCGCGCAGAGCCTGGCACCGGCCGTGCCGCTCGGCATCGGCGCCTCCTTCGTCACGACCATCACCGCCAATCTCTGGCTCGCGGCCCGCACCGTGAAGATGTCGGACCGTCTGCCGCGTCCCTGGCCCTTCATCCCGTCGACTACGCTGCCGCGGCAGGCGTTGCTGCTCCTGATCGGCGCGGGCTTCGTCGCGACCACCGGTGGCTTCATCGGCGTCGCCGCCATGGCCTTCGTCGGCGCGCTGCTCGCCGCCTTCATGTTCAGCGGGCTCGCCACGCTGCACGATATTTCGCGCGGCCGCGCCTGGCGGCTGCCGATGCTGATCTCGATCTATGTCGCCCTCGTCGTCATGCAGGCGGTGCTGACGCCGCTGCTCGCGATCGCCGGCGTCATCGACACGCTTCTCGGCCTGCGCAAGCACGCCGCGCTGCCGCCTCCGCCTAACCGTTCCTGACAACCTCGTCTCAAAGACAGAACAAGGAGAAGACAAAATGGAAGTGATCCTGCTCGAACGCGTCGCCAAGCTCGGCCAGATGGGCGACATCGTGAAGGTGCGCGACGGCTTCGGCCGCAACTACCTGCTCGCCCGCGGCAAGGCGCTGCGCGCCACCGAAGACAACAAGAAGCGCTTCGAGAGCCAGAAGCTCGAAGCTCGAGACCCGCAACCTCGAGCTGAAGTCCGAGGCCGATGCGGTCGCCGGGCGCCTCAACGGCCAGAGCGTCATCATCCTGCGCCAGTCCGGCGAGTCCGGCGTTCTGTACGGCTCGGTCTCGACCCGTGATATCGCCGAGGCCCTGACCAAGGACGGCTTCAACGTCTCGCGCGGCCAGGTGACGCTGAACACCCCAATCAAGACGCTCGGCCTGCACACCGTCCCGGTCGTGCTGCATCCGGAAGTCGCGGTCACGATCACCGTCAACGTCGCCCGCTCGGCCGAAGAGGCCCATCGCCAGGCCGCCGGCGAGAACGTCACGGCCCAGGAGAAGTTCGATCTCGACGATCTCGGCCTTGAGGTCGGTGCGGCGCTGGCCGAGGCCGGCGACAACGACGACCGCTGAGCCTTATCGCTCCCGAATCGAGTCAAGGGCGCCGTGGCAACACGGCGCCCTTTTCGTCTGCGCCTGTGAACTGCGTGGATTGACCGTCAACATGCTGGCAGAAGCTGTCGGAGTGCTAAACTAGCTTCATTCCGACTCAGTTGCCGCCATGCGTTCCGCTGCCCGCGGTCGAATGCCGGCTTGAACACGTAAGTAAGCGCTTACTTACCAAGGCAGCCATGGCCCCCGTCACCGCCCTCGTCGCCCGCCTCGATAATCGCGAGGCCGAATTCCGCGTCCAGCCTCACAATATCGAGGCGGAACAGGCATTGCTGGGCGCGATCCTGGTCAATAACGACGCCTTCTACCGCGTCTCCGACTTCCTGCTGCCGGACCATTTCTTCGAGCCGATCCACCAGCGCATCTACGAGCTGGCGTCGAGCATGATCCGCGCCGGCAAGATCGCGACGCCGATCACGCTCAAGACCTTCGTCAACGACCTCGATCTCGGCGACATCACGCCGAGCCAGTATCTCGCCCGCCTCGCGGCCGAGGCGACGACCGTCATCAACGCGGCCGATTACGGCCGGACGGTCTACGACCTCGCGATCCGCCGCCAGCTCATCGGTGTCGGCGAAGACCTCGTCAACGTCGCCTATGACGCGCCGGTCGAGATGGCGCCGCGCGAGCAGATCGAGGATGCCGAGCGCAAGCTCTACGAGCTCGCCGAAAAGGGCCGCTACGAGGGCGGCTTCCAGAAATTCGACGGGGCGCTGCGCCTCGCCATCGACATGGCGGCAAGCGCCTATCAGCGCGCCGGCGGCCTCTCCGGCATCTCGACCGGCCTGCGCGATGTCGACCAGCGCATGGGCGGCCTGCAGCGCTCCGACCTGCTCGTGCTCGCCGGGCGCCCCGCCATGGGCAAGACCTCGCTGGCCACCAACATCGCCTTCAACATCGCCAAGGCCTGGCGCGGCGAGCGGCAGGAGGACGGCTCGATCAAGTCGGTCGATGGCGGCATCGTCGGCTTCTTCTCGCTCGAAATGTCGGCCGACCAGCTCGCGACCCGTATCGTCGCCGAGCAGTCCAGCATCTCCTCCTACAAGATCAGGCAGGGCCGCATCACCGAGGCCGATTTCGCCCGGCTGACCGATGTCGCCGCCCAGATCGAGAAGCTGCCGCTCTATATCGACCAGACCGGCGGCATCTCGATCGCGCAGTTGATGGCGCGCGCCCGGCGCCTGAAGCGCCAGAAGGGGCTCGACGTCCTGTTCATCGACTACCTGCAGCTCCTCTCCGGCTCGTCGAAGAACAGCCAGAACCGCGTGCAGGAGCTGACCGAGATCACGACCAGCCTGAAGGCGCTGGCCAAGGAGCTCAACGTCCCGATCATCGCGCTATCCCAGCTCTCGCGTCAGGTCGAGAATCGCGACGACAAGCGCCCCCAGCTCTCGGACCTGCGCGAATCCGGCTCGATCGAGCAGGACGCCGACGTGGTGATGTTCGTCTACCGCGAGGAATACTACCTCAAGGGCAAGGAACCGCGGCCGGGCACCGAAGAGCACAACAAGTGGCAGATCGAGATGGAGGCCATGCACGGCGTCGCCGAACTGATCATCGGCAAGCAGCGCCATGGCCCGACCGGCGCGGTGGCCTTGCAGTTCGACGCGGATGTGACACGCTTCTCGGACCGCGCCGATGAGATGCGCCTGCCGGACCGTGAATGATGCCTGCCGATCTGCCTGATTCCGCCGCCTTCGGCGCGACCCTCACCATCGATCTCGACGCGCTGGTCTCGAACTGGCGTCTGCTGGGCAAGCGCGCCGGCACCGAGGCCGGGGCGGTGGTCAAGGCCGACGCCTATGGCATCGGCATCGAGCCCGCCGTCACGGCGCTGGCCAGGGCCGGCTGCAAGAGCTTCTTCGTCGCGCATGTTTCCGAAGCCGTCCGCGCCCGCAAGGTCGCACCGGACGCCACGATCTACGTGCTGAACGGGCTCCTGCCCGGCACGGCCGAGACCTTTGCCGCGCATGGCCTGTCGCCGGTGCTGGGCTCGCATGAGGAACTGCTGGAATGGGCCTCGTTCCGGCAGACCGGCGCGCAGGTCCGGCCGGCGGCTCTGCATGTCGACACGGCGATGAACCGGCTCGGGCTCTGGCCGGGCGAGGGCCTCAACCTTGCCCGCGAGCGCTCGGGCGTGATCGCGGCGGCGGGGATCGGGCTGTTGATGACCCATTTTGCCTCCTCCGAGGTCGAGACCGACCCGGCCAATGCCCGCCAGATCGCCGCCTTCGCCGAGATCGCGGCGGCGCTGCCGGAGCTGCCGGCCTCGCTCAAGAATTCGTCGGGCCATTTCCTCAAGGACTGCCCGTCCTACCAGCTGACCCGGCCGGGCTATGCGCTCTATGGCGGCAATCCGACGCCCGGACAGCCGAATCCGATGAAGCCGGTCGTCGGGCTCGAAGCGACGATCATCCAGACCCGCGAGGTCGAGGACGGCACGCAGGTCGGCTATAACGGGCGCTGGACCGCCAAGGGCAAGCGCAAGCTCGCGACGATCTGCCTCGGCTATGCCGACGGCTATCCGCGCAACGGCAGCTGGACCGATACATCGACCGGCGGCTCGGTGCTGATCGAGGGGGTCTACTGCCCCTTCGTCGGCTCGGTTTCGATGGACCTGATCATCATCGACGTCACCGACGCTCCGGCTGACGCGGCGAAACGCGGGGCGAGCGTGACGCTGATCGGCGGGCCGCTCGACCTGGAAACCGTCGGCGGCGGCGCCAAGACGATCGGCTACGAGATCCTGACCAGCCTCGGCCGCCGCTATCACCGGCGGTATGTGGGGCTGTGAGCGCGTGACAGCCGCCTCCGTCATTCCGGGGCATCGCGCAGCGATGAGCCCGGAACCCAGAACCGACGCGGGAATTCGTCCCGGCGCCGCCATTGCCGCCCGTTCTGAAGCCGCATCGATTCTCGGGTTCCGGGCTCGCGCCTGCGGCGCGCCCCGGAATGACGGCGGAGCTGCACTGATGGCCAAGCGCGGTCCGACCTATCACTGCCAGGCCTGCGGCGCGGTCTATCACCGCTGGCAGGGCAAGTGCGACGCCTGCGGGACATGGTCCTCGCTGGTCGAGGAGGCGCAGGCCGCGCCCGTTCCCGGCGGCGGCAGGCCCTCTTCCGGCGGGCGGGCGCGCGGGCGGGTCTTCGCGCTGGAGACGCTGAAGGGCGAGACGCAGGATGCGCCGCGCATCGCGTCCGGCATCGGCGAACTCGATCGCGTCACCGGCGGCGGCTTCGTGCCGGGCTCGGTGCTGCTGATCGGCGGCGATCCCGGCATCGGCAAGTCGACGCTCTTGATGCAGGCCTGCGCTGCGCTGGCGATGGCCGGGCGGCGCGTCGTCTATGTCTCGGGCGAGGAATCGACCGGGCAGGTCCGGCTCCGGGCCGAGCGGATGGGGCTCGCCGAGGCGCCGGTCGATCTCGCGGCCGAGACCAATGTCGAGGATATCGTCGCGACGCTCGGGCAAGGCGAGCGCCCTGCCCTGGTGGTGATCGATTCGATCCAGACGATGTGGTCGGGCGAAGTCGAGAGCGCGCCGGGCACGGTGACGCAGGTGCGCGGCTCGGCCCAGGCCCTGATCCGCTACGCCAAGACATCAGGCGCCTGCATGATCCTCGTCGGCCACGTCACCAAGGACGGACAGATCGCCGGCCCGCGCGTGGTCGAGCACATGGTCGATGCCGTGCTGTCCTTCGAGGGCGAAGGCGCGCATTCCTTCCGCATCCTGCGCGGCCAGAAGAACCGCTTTGGCGCGACCGACGAGATCGGCGTGTTCGAGATGACCGGCAAGGGCCTGTCGGAGGTCACCAACCCCTCCGCGCTCTTCCTCGCGGGCCGCGACCAGCCGGCGCCGGGCGCGGCCGTCTTCGCCGGCATGGAAGGCACGCGGCCGGTCCTCGTCGAGATCCAGGCGCTGGTCGCGCCGACCGCGCTCGGCACGCCGCGGCGCGCCGTCGTCGGCTGGGAGAACAGCCGGCTCGCCATGGTGCTGGCCGTGCTGGAAACGCATGGCGGCCTCAGGCTCGGCCAGCACGATGTCTATCTCAACGTCGCCGGGGGCCTGCGCGTCAACGAACCGGCAGCCGATGTCGCGGTCGCCGCCGCGCTGGTCTCCTCGCTCAGCGGCGCGACCTTGCCGCAGGAAGCGGTCTATTTCGGCGAAATCGCGCTTTCCGGCGCGATTCGGCCGGTCGCGGTCGCGGCCGCCCGCCTCAGGGAAGCAGCCAAGCTCGGCTTCGAAGCCGCGCTGATGCCGAGCGGCGGCGCCGATCACGGCGACGGCAACGGGCTCACCCTGCGGCGTTTCGGCCATGTCACGGAACTCGTTGCCGATATCGCCGCGCGCGCACCTCGCAGAGATGTGAAATGACTTCGCCTAAAGGGTGACGGAAAGCCCGGGAGCGCGTATAGCAAAGCCGAAACGGCCGCCCTGCCTCCGGCCGGTCGGCACCTGACCACAGCAAAGCGGCCCTCCCAATGCCTGTCACCATTCTCGATCTCGTCGTCATCGGCGTGGTTCTGATCTCGGCTTTGCTCGCGGCCGTGCGCGGCTTCACGCGTGAAGTGCTCGCGATCGCCTCCTGGGTCGCCGCGGCTGCGGTCGCCTGGGTGTTCCATCCCCAGCTCGTGCCCTTCATCAAGCAATACATCCCGGCAAGCTCGGCGCAGGACACGATCGCGCTGGTAGCCGCCATCGCGGCGCTGTTCCTGGGCACGCTGATCGTCGTCTCGCTGATCACGGCCCGGATTTCCGATTTCGTGCTGGATTCGCGCATCGGCGCGCTCGACCGCACGCTCGGCTTCGTCTTCGGCGCGGCGCGCGGCCTTTTGCTGGCGGTGATCGGCTACCTGTTCTTCACCGCGCTGGTCGGCAATGAAAAGCTGCCGGTCTGGGCCAAGGACGCCAAGGCCAAGCCGATGCTGGAAGAAACCGGCCGCTCGCTGATCTCGATGCTGCCGCAGGACGTCAACGCCGATTTCATCAAGAACCTGCTGAAGAAGCCGGCCTCCGAGACCGCACCGGAAGCCCCGGCCGAGGAGCCGCGCAGCCCCGCGACGCCGGCACCGGTTGCACCTGCCCCAGCTCGTCCCTAATTAGCGCGTAGAACGTTAGCTCAAGCCCCGTCGCCTGGAGCCAGACATGATCTCGCAAACCGAGCGTGATGCCGCCTTCGACCCCAATGCCGACCGGCTCCGGGAAGAATGCGGCGTCTTCGGCATCTATGGCCATGCCGACGCCGCGGCGCTGACCGCGCTCGGCCTGCATGCGCTGCAGCATCGCGGCCAGGAGGCGGCGGGCATCGTCTCCTTCGACGGCAAGCGCTTCCACTCGGAGCGCCGGCTCGGCCTCGTCGGTGACGCCTTCTCGGAAGCGAGCGTCATCGACAAGCTCAAGGGCAAGCAGTCGATCGGCCATGTCCGCTACTCGACGACGGGCGAGACCATCCTGCGCAACGTCCAGCCGCTCTTCGCCGAACTGCATGGCGGCGGCTTCGCCGTGGCGCATAACGGCAACCTGACCAACGGGCTGACGCTGCGCCGCAACCTCGTCCGCGACGGCGCGATCTATCAGTCGACCTCCGACACCGAGGTGCTGCTGCATCTCGTCGCGCGCAGCCGCAAGCAGCAATTCGTCGACCGCTTCATCGAGGCGATCCGCCAGATCGAGGGCGCCTATGCCTTCGTCGGCATCACCAACAAGAAGCTGATCGGCGCGCGCGATCCGCTCGGCATCCGCCCGCTCGTGCTCGGCGAGCTCGATGGTGCGCCCATCCTGACCTCGGAAACCTGCGCGCTCGACATCATCGGCGCCAAGTTCGTCCGCGAGATCGAGAACGGCGAGGTCGTGATCATCTCCGAGAACGGGATCGAGAGCCACAAGCCCTTCCCGCCGGTGGCCGAGCGGCCCTGCATCTTCGAGTACATCTATTTCGCCCGCCCCGATTCGATCGTGAAGGGCCGCAGCATCTATGAGCGCCGCAAGGCGATGGGCGCGGTGCTGGCTCAGGAAGCGCCGACGGAGGCCGATGTCGTCGTGCCCGTGCCGGATTCCGGCGTGCCGGCGGCGCTGGGCTACGCCCAGGCCAGCGGCATCCCCTTCGAGCTCGGCATCATCCGCAACCACTATGTCGGCCGCACCTTCATCGAGCCGACGCAGAAGGTCCGCGAGCTCGGCGTCAAGCTGAAGCACTCGGCCAACCGCTCGGTGGTCGAGGGCAAGCGCATCATCCTGGTCGACGATTCGATCGTGCGCGGCACGACCTCGTTCAAGATCGTGAAGATGATGCGCGAGGCCGGCGCCAAGGAGGTGCATTTCCGCATCTCCTCGCCGCCGATCACGCATCCCGACTATTACGGCATCGACACGCCGGACCGGGAGAAGCTGCTCGCCGCGACCCATTCGCTGGAGGAGATGCGCCAGTTCGTCGGCGCGGATTCGCTGGCCTTCATCTCGGTGGACGGCCTCTACCGCGCCATGGGCCATGAGCGCCGCGACCCCGCCCGGCCGCAATTCACCGACCATTGCTTCACCGGCGACTACCCGACCTCGCTGACTGACATGGTCGGCGAGAGCGCCAAGCAGCAAATCTCGCTGCTGGCCGAAGCCGGCTGATTCTTTTGCAGGAATGGGCTGTCATCTCGGGCGAAGCGAAGCGCAGACCCGGGATCCATGCCTGAACATTCATTGGAAGCGCTCCGGCATGGATCCCGGATCGGCGCCGCTCTCGCGGCTTGTCCGGGATGACGGCGCTTAAGGAAATCGGGGCACTTTTATCATGACCCAATCGCTCAAGGGGCGCGTCGCGCTCGTCACCGGCGCCTCGCGCGGCATCGGCCGTGCCGCGGCGCTGGCCTTCGCCGAAGCGGGCGCGCATGTCATCGCGCTCGCCCGCACGGCCGGGGCGCTCGAGGAACTCGACGACGAGATCGTCGCGATCGGCGGCAGCACGACCCTCGTTCCGCTCGACCTCGCCGATGCCGGCGGCCTGGAGAAGCTCGGCCATGCCGTGACGGAGCGCTGGGGCAAGCTCGACATCCTGCTCGCCAATGCCGGCGTGCTCGGCTCGCTGAGCCCGCTCGACCACGTCACCGAGAAGGACTGGGCCAAGGTTCTCGACATCAACGTCACCGCCAACTGGCGCCTGCTCAAGGCGCTCGATCCGGCGCTGCGTGCATCGGACGCCGGCCGCGTCCTGCTGATGACCTCGGGCGCCGCGCATAAATGCACGGCCTATTGGGGCCCTTACTCGGTCTCGAAGGCCGCCGTGGAGGCCCTGGGGCGCACCTACGCCGCCGAGACGGCGACGACGCCGGTCAAGCTCATGCTGGTCAATCCGGGGCCGCTGCGCACCAAGATGCGGGCCGAGGCGATGCCGGGCGAGGACCCGGAAACGCTGAAGACGCCGGAGGAGCTGGCGCCGCATCTGGTCAGGCTCGCCTCGCCCGACTGGACCGAGAGCGGCAAGATCTTCGACTTCCCGCAGGGCAAGGTGCTGGTTCCGCAGCCGCCGGTCTGAGGCTGCTCAGCCGCGCGTCAGCGAGGCCTGCACCAGCGTGATCAGATCGGGGATGGTGAGGTTCGGCAGGGCCGCCATCTCATCCAGGTCGAACCAGCGGATCTCGTCGTGCTCGTCGACGAGATTGGCTGCGGCTCCGCCCTCCCAGGCGCTGACGACATAGATGTGGTGGAGCGCGGCGCCGTTGCGCTCGGGAAAGCGCTCGGCTTCCGAGAGTACCAGCTCATAGCGTGTCGGCGTGAGGCCCACCTCTTCGCGGCATTCCCGCAGCAGGGCCTGCTCCAGCGCCTCGCCGGGCTCGACCCGGCCGCCGATCGCGTCCCAATGGCCTGGCCAGGCCTGCTTCCAGACGGCACGCAGCCCGAGAAGCACCTTCCGATCGGCATCGACGAAGAGCGCGCTGACGGTCTCCAGCATGCGCGCGCCCGCAATCCTATTCGGCGCGCAGCCAGCGCAGCAGGCCGGCCTGATCGCCACTCTCGACCGCAGCGGCAACGCGCCTTCCAACCGCCGCACCGAACTTGTAGCCATGGCCAGAGCAGGCCGAGACCGCCGTCACGCGGCCGATCTGCCGCGACAGGAACTTGCGATCCGCCGTGAAGGTATAGGCGCAGGTCACGACGCGCTCGACGCGATATTCGGCGATCCGCGCGAAGGGCGGCGCGAAATAATCGCGAATCTGCTCACCCTCGCCCGCCCGCGGCTCGCGCTCCTCGTCGGGCTGGCGCGGACGCTTGTGCACGCCGGCGCCGACCTTGAGGCCGGTGCCGTCAACGGGCGGCAGGACATAGCCATCGACCGTGCCGCCGACATCGACGATGACCGGGGCGGCTTCCCAGGCAGCCTTCAGGTCCGCCGGCGGGTCGAGATAGGCGACGGCGGTGCGATAGGTCGTGAGCACGTCCGCAAGCTCCGGCAGGAGCTTCAGCACCCAGGCGCCGGAGCTGACCACGATCCGGTCGAAGTTTGCCGTCTCGCCATCCGCGAGGCCGACTCGCCCGCTTTCGGGATCGATCGAGGTGACCATCGCGCCTTCACGCAAGGTAACGCCGCGCTCGCGCAGCAGGCGCACCATGTCGGCGGCGATGCGGGCCGGAAAGAGCGCGCCGCCCTCGGGGCTGAGATAGGCGTAACGGATCGTGGCAGCGTCGATGAAGGGATAGCGCCGGGCCGTCTCAGTCGCGTCGTAGAGCTCATAGGGCGAAGCCATACGGTCGAGGCCTTCGCGGTATTCCTCGCCCTCGTCGCCCTCGGTCTGGGATATGCCGAGCACGCCGCAAGGCGCGTAATGCTGCTTGCCGAGATCGGCCCAGAGCTCGCTCCAGACCTCGAAAGCCTCGGTGATGGTGCGGGCATAGCCGTCGGCGCCGCCATAGGCGCGGCGGATGATGCGGTGCTGGTCGCCCGAAGCCGCATAGGGGTTGGGGATATGCGGCGCCTGCTCGTAGAGCGTCACCTCATGCCCGCGCTTGCTCAGCGACCAGGCGGTGGAAAGCCCGGCGATACCGGCGCCGACGACCGCGACCTTCATCAGCCCTTGCGCTCCTTGTCATAGGGATTTTCGCCGCCGCGCCGGTGCAGCCGGATCGGCGTGCCCGGCAATTCGAAGGCTTCCCGCAGATTGTTGACCAGGTAGCGGGTGTAGGACACCGGCAGATGGTCGAGCTGGTTGCCGAACAGCGCGAAGGTCGGCGGGCGGGCCTTGGCCTGCGTCATGTAGCGGATCTTGATGCGCCGGCCGGCGACGGCCGGGGGCGGATGGGCGGAGAGCACGCCTTCGAGCCAGCGGTTGATCCGCGCGGTCGAGATGCGGCGGTTCCAGACGCCATAAGCCGAGAACACGCCCTGCATCAGCTTGTCGATGCCTTCGCCGGCCAGCCCCGAGAGCGGGATGATCGGCACGCCGCGCACCTGCGCCAGAAGATGGTTGGCCTTCTCCTTGAGCTCGGCCAGCAGGCCCTGCTTGTCGGCGACGAGGTCCCATTTGTTGAGGCCGATCACGACGGAGCGGCCCTCGCGCTCGGTCAGGTCGACCAGCGTCAGGTCCTGCTTCTCGAACGGGATCGTCGCATCGAGCAGCACGACCACGACCTCGGCGAAGCGGATCGCGCGCAGCGAATCGGCGACCGAGAGCTTCTCCAGCTTCTCCTCGATGCGGGCGCGCTTGCGCATGCCCGCGGTGTCGAACAGCTTGACCTTGCGGCCGCGCCATTCCCAGTCGACCGAGATGGTGTCGCGGGTGATGCCGGCCTCGGGGCCGGTCAGCATCCGCTCCTCGCCGATCATGCGGTTGACCAGCGTCGACTTGCCGGCATTCGGGCGGCCGATGATGGTGACGCGCAGCGGACGATCGGGATCGAGATCCTCCTCGTCATCCGAATCGGCGGCTGGGACGTCGGCCCAGGCCGACTCGTCTTCCTCATCCTCGGATTCGTCGGGGATATAGGGCATCAGCGCTTCGAGCAGGTCGGACGTACCCTCGCCATGCTCGGCCGAAAACGGCACGGGGTCGCCGAGCCCGAGCCCATAGGACTCGATGATGCCCTCGGTGCCCTTCTTGCCCTCGGCCTTGTTGGCCAGCAGGATCACCGGCTTGCCGGAGCGGCGCACCAGATCGGCGAAGGGCTGGTCCATCGGCGTGATGCCGAGGCGAGCGTCGATCATGAAGAGCACGACATCGGCCTGCGCGATCGCGGTCTCGGTCTGCGCGCGCATGCGGCCGGCGAGCGACTCCTTGTCGGCCTCCTCCAGGCCGGCGGTGTCGATCACCTTGAAGCGGAGATGGCCGAGGGTGGCGTCGCCCTCGCGGCGGTCACGAGTCACGCCCGGCCGGTCATCGACCAGGGCGAGCTTCTTGCCGACCAGCCGGTTGAACAGCGTCGACTTGCCGACATTGGGGCGCCCGATCAGGGCGACGATGGCTGTCATCAGATTTCACACATTTTCGCCGTCGTCCCGGCCGCCGGAAGGCGGGGTCGGGGCGACGGCGCCTTTGGAGCAAGGCTCCGGTTCAGTTCTTCACCGTGACGGGACCGCCACGGACCAAAGCGAGATAGAGCTCGACACGCTGGCGCAGGGCCTGCGGCGCCTGCGGATCGGTGATCGCGGCATCGAACCAGCGCCCGGCATCCTCGAAGAGGTTGGCCTTGAGCGCGGCGATGCCGAGGAATTCGCGAGCCGTGTGGCGCCAGACGCCCTGAGCGGATGCCAGCGGCTCCAACGCCGTCTTGACCTCGGGATAACCCGCGAGATCGACGCGCAGGATGCCGGCGCGCAGCTTGGCGAGGTCGCGGGAGGTCTGGTCGAGCGAGGCATCGGCGGCGAGCGCATCGAAGGCGGCGGCACCGGCAGCCGCATCGCGCTTGGCCGTCTCGGCGGCGAGTCGGAAGCGGGCGATCAGGCGATAGCCGGCCGGCGCCGTGGCCGAAAGCTCCTTCAGGATGGTCTCGGCCTGAGTGGCGTCGCCGTCGCGCGAGGATTTCAGCGCCGCTTCGAGGCGTGCGCCGACGGCCTGCGAGGCCTGATTCTCGCGATGCAGCCAGAACTGCCAGCCGGCAACGGCGAGCACCGCCAGCACGGCGAGACTGGAAATCACCCAGCCATATTTCTTCCAGAGCTCCGCTGCCTTGTCGCGGCGGACTTCCTCATCGATCTCGCGAAAAATATCGGCCATTTGACTGTCAAAATCCCTGTTGGGAGCCCGGTAGCATTTTCAGCGGGGGAATGCGAGCCGGTTCAGCGCATCGAGCGTCGCACCCGATAGACGAGCGCGCTCCCGCCATGGCAAATTTGGCCCGGCCCTTGCTGCGCCCGCCCCGGACGGCCCTTTCAGCTTTCGGCCGTGGAGAGTTTGCATGAACCAGACCATCACCAGACGGGCAGGCCTCGCCGCCCTAACCCTCGGCGCCCTCGCCTATGGCGCGCTTGCGACGCCGGCCGTGGCGCAGACCAAGCCGATCAAGGTCAAGGTCTTCATCGCCGCGATGTTCGAGATCGGCCAGAATACCGGCGACCGGGCCGGCGAGTTCCAGCACTGGTACGAGCGCTACTGGAAGGCGAGCCAGCCGCATGGGGTCAAGGGCGCACTCAAGCCGGTCTACTGCAACGATGACGGCGTCTGCGGCGCCGTGCTCGGCATGGGCAAGGTCAATTCCTCGTCCTCGATGCAGGCGATCCTGCTCGACCCCGCCTACGACTTCTCGCAGGCCTATTTCGTGCTCAGCGGCGTCGCCGGCACGCCGCCCTCGCGCGGCACGATCGGCGACGTCTCCTGGGGCACCTGGCTGGTCGACTACGATCTCGGCCATCGCTGGGCGCCGGAAGAAGGCAAGCCCGGCGAGCCGGTGTTCATGCCGCGCAAAGGCTATGAGGCCTATCGCGTCTTCCAGCTCAACCCGGTGCTGGTGAACTGGGCGGTGAAGCTCGGTTCTGGCGTCAATCTCCAAGATTCCGATTCCGCCAAGCAGTACCGGATGCGCTATCCCGACAAGAAGGCGCAGGCCGCGCCTTCCGTGCAGGTCGGCACGCATATGACCGGCGATACCTTCTTCCACGGGCCAGGCCTGTCCAAGGAGGCGCAGTACATGGCCAAGCTCTACGGCGCCGACGATTATGTGATCACCGAGATGGAGGCTGCCGCGATCACGCTGGTGATCAAGCGCCAGTTCGGCACGGACCGGATCATGAGCCTGCGTGGCGCGGTCAATTTCGACCAGGGCAACCCGAACGAGACGACGCTGCAGCATCTCGACCCGGCGCCCGGCCAGACGGCGGGCGGCTTCGCCGAGACCGTCGCCAATATCGAGGCCGTGGGCTCCAAGGTGGTCGACCACATCGTCGCGGACTGGCCGGAATGGCAGAAGGGCGTGCCGCCGCTGCCGGCGAAGTAAGGGGCTGGGGAAAGCGGGAACCAGCTTGTCATTCCGGGGCTTCGCGCAGCGAAGAACCCGGAATCCACGACTGGGCGAGCCTTGCCCGATCCGACAAACCAAGCTCCGCACCCAGTCGTGGGTTCCGGGTTCGATCCTGACGGATCGCCCCGGAATGACAGGGTGGCTCGCTTTAGGGTCAGCCCGCCCTGAACAGCAGGCTGCCGTCGCCGTAGGAGTAGAAGCGGTAATTCGCTGCGATCGCATGGGCATAGGCCCGTTTCATCATGTCGAGTCCGCTGAAGGCGGAGACCAGCATGAACAGCGTCGAGCGCGGCAGATGGAAATTCGTCATCAGCATGTCGACCGCGCGGAAGCGGTAGCCCGGCGTGATGAAGATCGCGGTGTCGCCGGAGAAGGGCCGGATCGTTCCGTCGTCGGCGGCCGCGCTCTCGATCAGGCGGAGCGACGTCGTGCCGACGCAGACGATGCGCCCGCCCTTCGCCTTGACGGCGTTGAGGGCAGCGGCCGTCTCGGGCGAGACCGTCCCCCATTCGGCATGCATGCGATGGTCGTCGGTGTCGTCAGCCTTCACCGGCAGGAAGGTGCCGGCGCCGACATGGAGCGTGACGAAATGCCGGCGGATGCCGCGCGCCTCCAGCGCCGCCAGGAGTTCCGGCGTGAAATGCAGCCCCGCGGTCGGCGCGGCGACGGCGCCGTCATGCTGAGCAAAATTGGTCTGGTAGTCGGCCGTGTCGGCGCTGTCGGTCGGGCGCTTGCCCGCGATATAGGGCGGTAGCGGCAACTCGCCGAGCCGGGCGATCGCCTCGTCGAGATAGGCACCCGTCAGGCTGAACTGCAACTCGACCTCGCCGCCCTCGCCCTTGGCGAGGACCTCGGCATGCAGGCGGCCAAGCTCGCAGGCATTGCTGGAGGCTTCCGAATCGAACACCACGCGCTCGCCAAGCGCCAATTTCTTGGCCGGCCGGGCAAAGGCGAGCCAGCGATCCTCGCTCTCGCGCTTGTGCAGCATGATCTCGACGCGAGCCGAATCCGCGCCGCGGTAGCGTCGCCCGCGCAGGCGGGACGGGATGACGCGGGTGTCGTTGAGGACGAGCGCATCGCCGGGCTGGAGAAGCGAGACAAGATCGCGGATGCCGCAATCCTCCAGGGGCTCGGTCGCATCGGGGCGCACCACGAGCAATCGCGCCGCATCGCGCGGGCTTGCGGGCCTGAGCGCGATACGATCCTCGGGCAGGTCGAAATCGAAGAGATCGACGTTCACGACCGCGACGTCCTTCTGGTCAAACGAAACGAGCCCTCACCCCGTTGGCTGCGAGCGCCGCTCGCGTCCCGGGATGAGGGCTCGCCTCAAACTATCGAAGATCAGGCCGCGTCGGCCATCACCTTCATCGAGACGATCGAGTCGGGATCGCGCACCGGCTCGCCGCGCTTGATCTTGTCGACATTGTCCATGCCTTCGACGACTTCGCCCCAGACGGTGTACTGCTTGTCGAGGAAGCGGGCATCGTCGAACACGATGAAGAACTGGCTGTTGGCCGAGTTCGGGTTCTGGGCGCGGGCCATCGAGCAGATGCCGCGGACATGCGGCTCGGCGTTGAACTCCTGCTTCAGGTCCGGATAGCTCGAGCCGCCGGTGCCGGTGCCGTGCGGGCAGCCGACCTGGGCCATGAAGCCGTCGATGACGCGGTGGAAGACGATGCCGTCATAGAAGCCCTCGCGGGCGAGCAGCTTGATGCGCTCTACATGGCCGGGCGCAAGATCGGGACGCAGCTTGATGACCACCTTGCCCTTGGTGGTTTCCATGACGAGGGTGTTCTCGGGATCGAGGGACATCAGCTTTGCCTTTCATTGAGCCGCGCACGGCCGTGGAAGCGTATGGTGAAGGGTCGCCCCGCGATACTCGCTCCGAGGCCCGCCGACAACCTCATCGGCGTGCAGGAGCGGATCGCGGCGACGGCGGAATCGCTGAAGCGCCGCTGAAACTCGGCATCGCCGCGCTTGGTCTCCCAGGTGACGCGCGGCTGGCCGAACAGGCTGCCGTCGCGCCGGAGGCTGAAGCGGAGCGAGACCATCGCGCCCGTCAGGTCGCCCGGCAAGGGCGGCGGGCTCCAGCAACGCTGGAGGGCCGGAGCGATCTGGTCGAGCCGGTCGACGGTTTCCGTGCCGTCCTTTGGTTCGTCAGGCGTGACCGATCCGATCAGGCCGATCTCGCCGCCGCCCTGCAGGACGCGCGGCGTACCGAGCCGGCGCTGATCAAGGCCGGGAACGTCATTGCCGCTGAAGGGGCCGCCGATACCGGGATTGTAGCGCTGGCCGCTCTGCGGCGGCAGGATCGGGTTCTGCGAGCCCGAAGGCGGAGGCAGAACCGGATTCTGCGAGCCGGAGGGCGGCGGCAGGCCGAGATCGCGCGTCTCCTGCGCGAGCGCTCCGCTCAAGTCGAGCGCCAGGGCGATCCCGATCAAGGCCGTCCGAACCATCGCCGTACCCTCCCCGGCTCGCCCTGCCTGCCTTGAGCCGGCTTACTTGGCGTCGGCCTGCATGCGCATGCGGACGATCTTGTCGGGGCCGCTCACCTGGCCATTATTGGCGCTGGAGCCCTTCTTGATCTTGCGCACGGCGTCCATGCCGGAGACGACCTCGCCGAAGAGCGTGTACTGGCCGGTCAGCGAGCCGCAGCCCTCGTAGCAGATGAAGAACTGCGAGTTCGCCGAATCCGGCGACTGCGAGCGAGCCATGCCGAGCGAGCCGACCTTGTAGGGCGTGGGCGTGAATTCGGCGGGCAGGTTCGGCAGGTCGGACTTGCCGGTGCCGGTGCCGGTCGGATCGCCGGTCTGGGCCATGAAGCCGTCGATGACGCGGTGGAAGACGATGCCGTCATAGAAGCCGCGCTTCACCAGCGTCTTGATCTGCTGGACATGCTTCGGCGCAAGGTCCGGCCGCAGGCGGATCGTCACAGGGCCGTCCTTGGTCTCGAGGATGACGGTGTTCTCGGGATCGGGCTTAGGCGCCTGTGCCTGGGCGAAACCGAGCGAGGCGACGACGGCAAGGGCGGCGAGCGAGCTGCGCAGCATGAAGATCTCCATGGCCACCGGCGAGCCCGGCGGATGCCGGTCGATAGCCCTATCCTTTGGCCGGAACAAGGCATCTCGGCGATCTGCCGCCTGCCCTTGCTGCACTGCACAAGTGCAAGAAAGACTAATCTTGCAAAAATTCCAGGCTGGAGCTGCCTAAACTGATGACAGCGCCGTCATAATCGGCTAATCCTTCCGTCGCTGGGAGCGCTTTGCGGGTCGAAGCGCTGCGGACCAGGTCTTGGGAGGAACAAACGCCCGCCTTGCAAAACGAGTCGCACGCTTTCCGAAGACGTGTGCCGGTGCAGCGGTAAAAGCGGACTATCAAAGGCAAGGCATCGGCCTTGCCTTTTTCTTGGGCGGTACACTGAGCGGGCGCCTGACTTGGCGCCCTTGTCGTTCCGGGGCTTCGCGGAACGAAGAACCCGGAACCCACGACCGGGCGAGCCCCCACCCCGTCGCCGCGTGGCACCCGTTCGGGGATTCCGGGTTCGCGCCTGTGGCGCGCCCCGGAATGACAATGACGGTGCGAAGCCGCGGCCATCGAGACAATGGCCGCCCTCTTCACGCAATGTCGGCAGCCCGTGGCCGCCAGAGCTGCTCCCTTCCGATCTCCGCCGACAGGTAGAGCACGACAATGGTGCCGTCCCTGATGCGCCGTCGCAGACTGTCCGTGTGACCCGAAGCGATGCGAAGCGCACCTTGGTCATGGGCCATCTGCAGCCGCGTTCGTGACAGCCCGAGTTCGGATGCCAGCAGGCGATCCAGCCGCAGGCTCGCCGGAAACGGAACCGTCAGTTCGATCTCCAGATGCGTCCAGTCGCGGGCTTCGCACAGGACATCCTTGGCGATGCCGCATTCAGGGAACTCCTCGATGCGCTGCGCCTTGCGCCGCAAGGCATCGAGATCGAACGCTTCGGCCTGAAGCCAGAGCGGGTCGTTGGACTGAAGCGCCGCGAGAATGCGTGGCTCGATGTCACGGATGTTGCGCCGTTCGAAGATCGGGCGGTTCCAGGTCTTGTCGCAGTCGACGCATCGGTAGATCAGCCAGGCGTCGAGCTGGCGACCATTGGCATTGAGCCTGGCCTTGCCGCTGGCGCGGAAGGCTCTCGGCCCGCCGCAGCCGTTGCAGGATAGCCAGGGTTGGGGAGGGATTTGCGGCGTGATGGTCCAGCGGACCCGCAATTTCGCGCACATAGCAGTCTTGGTCTTCCATTCGGAAGTTCACCAAGATGGCGCGGGAGAAACCCTTGTCGGGCGCGGTGTGGCGGTGCTTCAGGTGGTCGAAGAGCAGAGGCAGCGGGAGCTGTCCTGGCACGGTGGCAATGCCAAACCGGTCTCTCGCCACCACCCGACGAACGTATTCATACGCCGATGGCAGGCCGCCAACGGCTGTTCGGGTGAACTGGATTGAGACCGGACTTACTTAGGCAAAGCCTACCTCGACGTGCCAACGCTCTTCGACACCAGCGATAGCAGGCGATCCGTTTCAGCGGGAGCCGTACGCGGCCCGAAACGAAGAGAACCGCGCGATGTGAGATAATTCTGCAACGTCGCGCCGAACCGCCCAACGCGCTCCGCGCAAAGCCGTTTCAGATGTCGTAGGTCACCCAGACATACCAGACGCCGGCGAAGATCACCGCCGCGATCAGCGAGGTGATGACGGCCTTCTTCAGGAGGCCCGGCAGCACCGGCGCTCCTGGCTCCGTGCCGGCCACGACCTCACCCGCCTCCTCCTGGCTGCGGATGCCGAAGGGGAGCACCGCGAAGAGGGTGATCCACCAGATCACGAAATAAAGGGCGAGGCCGCCGACGATGTTCATGCCGCCGATCCCGCGAGCGCGATGCAGGAGAAGGCAACCTTCGCCTCAGTCGGCACGCCGAAGCGCGCGGTGTGCCGCGCCGGCAGGCCACCGGGGAAATGCTTCACATATTCGGCGTTGCAGGCGGCATAGTCGGCCGGGTCGGTGATCAGCATCGTCATCTGGACGACGCGGTCGAGGGCGCTTCCGGCTTCCGCCAGAATCTCGGCGACACGGCCGAGCGCATTGCGCACCTCCTCGGCGGGCGTCTCACCGCGATGGATACCGCGCGCCGGGTCATGCGGCGCCGAATGGCCGGAGACGAAGATGAGCCCACCGGCGACCGTCGCAGCGCTGAACGGGCGCGGCGAGCCAGCTTCCGGCTGGCCGAGGAAGGCGATCTCGGTCGAAGCGAAGTCAGTCATGGTCATCAGGCCTGTTCGAGTTCGACCAGCGTGCCCAGGAAATCCTTGGGGTGCAGGAAGAGCACCGGCTTGCCATGGGCGCCGATGCGCGGCTCGCCGGAACCGAGGACGCGGGCGCCTTGTGCCTTCAGCCGGTCACGCGCCGCGAGGATATCGTCGACCTCGTAGCAGATGTGGTGGATGCCGCCATCGGCGTTGCGTTCGAGAAACTTGGCGATCGGCGAATCGGCGCCGAGCGGCTCGAGCAATTCGATCTTGGTGTTGGGCAATTCGACGAAGACGACGGTGACGCCGTGCTCCGGCTCGGCCTGCGGCTGCGAGACGCGGGCGCCCAGCGTGTCGCGATAGAGCGCCGTCGAGGCATCGAGGTCCTTCACCGCAATGGCGACGTGGTTCAGGCGTCCGATCATGTCTCTCTTCCCGATCACATCCGTTCAACTCGGAAACACGGCGTCATCCCGGACAAGCCGCGGGAGCGGCGCCGATCCGGGATCCATGCCTGAACCGTTCCGGCATCGATCCCGGGTCTTCGCTACGCTTGAGCCCGGGATGACGGCGCACAGTTCATACAGGCCGTACTCTACACCTCGACCACGAGCGCATGCACCAGCGGCTTCTTGCCCCACTCCTCGTTGACCGCGCTGCGCACGCCACGCTCCAGCGCATTGCGCAGGGCCTCGGGGTCGCGGCGGCGGGCCTTGGGGATATTGTCGAGGAGATCGCCGACGGTATCGGCGACATATTCGTCGAAATCGATGCCGCCGAGCGTGCGCGGCGGCAGGCCGAGCACGGCGATCTCCGGCTCGCCGGCGATACCGCCCTTGTCGTCGATGGCAACCGCGATCGAGACGATGCCGGCGAAGGACAGGCGGCGGCGCTCCTGAATGGTCTTCTCAAGAGCGTTCACCAGCAGCGAGCCGTCCTGATAGAGCCGGCCATGCCGGACCTCGTCGACCTTGCGGGCGCCCTCGGCCGAGATCGCGACGACATCGCCATTGCCGGCGCGCAGGACGTGCTTGACGCCGAGGCTGCGGGCGAAGGTTTCATGCTCGGCCAGATGCAGGTCCTCGCCATGGGCGGGGATCGCGATCTGCGGCTTCAGCCAGCCATAAAGCCGCGCCATCTCCTCGCGGCGCGGATGGCCGGAGACATGGACCAGATGGGTCCGGTCCGTGATGATCTCGATCTTGTCGCGGGCGAGCGCGTTCAGGATGTTGCCGACCGCCTTCTCGTTGCCGGGGATGGTGCGCGACGAGAAGATCACGCGGTCGCCGGGCGAGAGCGCGATCTCGGGATGATCGTCCGAAGCGATGCGCGAAAGCGCAGCGCGCGGCTCGCCCTGGCTGCCGGTGACCAGCGCCACGACCTTGTCACGCGGCAGGTAGCCATAGGCATCGACGGGGCGGAAACCGGGGATGCCGTCGAGATAGCCGCATTCGCGGGCGACATCGATGACGCGGTCCATGGCGCGGCCGACGACCACGACCTCGCGGTCGCTGGCCATCGCGGCTTCCGCAACGGCCCGCAGGCGCGCGACATTGGAGGCGAAGGTGGTGACGGCGACGCGCCCCGGCGCCGAGGCGACGAGTTCCTTCATCTTGGCGGCGACATCGGCCTCGCTCGGGCTCGTGCCGTCGCGCATGACGTTGGTCGAGTCGCAGACCAGTGCCAGCACGCCCTCCTCGCCGAGCTCGCGCAGGCGCTTCTCGTCGGTCGGCAGGCCGACGCGCGGGGTCGGGTCGATCTTCCAGTCGCCGGTATGGACGACGAGGCCGGCAGGCGTACGGATCGCGAGCGCGTTCGATTCCGGGATCGAGTGGGCCACCGGCACGAATTCGATGTCGAAGGGGCCGAGCGTGATCGCCCCGCCCTGCGGCACGACGTTGATCTCGACATTCGGCGCGCCCGGCTCGGAGAGGCGGCGGGTCGCGAGCAGGCCGGCGGCGAAGCGCGTGCAGTAGACCGGCGCGCGCAAGCTCGGCCAGAGCGCCGCGAGAGCGCCGATATGGTCCTCATGGGCGTGGGTGATGACGATGCCGAGGAGGTTCGCCCGTTCCTCGATGATGTAGCGCAGGTCGGGCAGGACGATATCGACGCCCGGCGCCTCCGGCCCGGCGAAGGACAGGCCGCAATCGACGAGAATCCACTTTCGCCTACCCTCGGGCCCGAAGCCGTAGAGAGCGGCGTTCATGCCGATCTCGCCGAGGCCGCCGAGGGGAACGAAGACGAGTTGGTCGGAGGAGCGGGTCACTGGAATTCCTGCAGGCACGGGCAGCCGCCCGCAGCATGCATCATCGCATGCCGGTAGCGGCTTCCTGGAAATCGTTTCGGAAAACGCGGGTCATCCCGGACGGAGCGAAGCGAAGATCCGGGATCCATGCCGGAACCTTTCCGGTCGGCGTTCCGGCATGGATCCCGGGTCGTCCTTCGGCCGCCCGGGATGACCGCGTTAAACCGGGGAATGTCCTTTAGCATGGTCGTAGCGCAGCATACCAGCGTGGCACCACTGGTCAGGGCGCTCCGAAAAACAGGTCGCCGGCGTCGATCAGGCGTCGGCCGTTTGCGGTTTCGAGTTCGAGGCGCCCGGTCGGGTCGAGACCGATGAAGATGCCGGTGAGTGGCCCTTCGGGCAGGCGGATGGTGATGGTCTCGCCGAGGAAGGCGGCGCGCTCCAGCCAGGCGGCGCGGGTCGGGCCAAAACCGCCGGGTTGCGACCAGATGGCAAAGCGCTGGGCAAAGGCGTCGCTCAAGCCCGTCAGCATCGTCTCGACATTGGCCTGCGGCGCCACGGCCTTGAGAAAGGTCGCGGGGTAAGGCGTGTCCGTCGGGCAAGAGGAGATGTTGACGCCGCAGCCGACGATGACGTTGAAGCGCCCTGCCCGGCTCTCGCCCTCGAGCAGCAGGCCGGAGGTCTTGGCACGGTCGAGCAAGAGGTCGTTCGGCCATTTCAGCCGGAGGTCGGAGGCGGCCGGGCCGAGCAGCTTCGCAGCGGCATCGTGCAGGGCGAGGCCCACGACGAAGCCAAGCTGCGGCGCTAGTGCCGGCTCGCACGGATCGGTCAGCAACAGGCTGGCGTAGAGATTGCCGGCGGGCGAGCCCCATTGCCGGCCATGGCGACCACGGCCGGCATTCTGGCTGCGGGCGACGATCCAGAGCTTGCCCGGCTCGCCCTGGTCGAGCGCGCGACGGGCCTCCTCCATGGTGGAGCCGACCTCGTCGCGGACGATCAGACGATAGCCCGCGGCGCGAGCGGCCTCACCGAGCACGCGCCGTCAACTCAGAACAGCGACTTCGCCGCGGCGGCCGCAGAGTCGAAAAGCGGTGCGGGAACCAGCGAGAGCACCAGCACGAACAGCGCCGAGATCAGCAGCACCGTGCGCACGCCGAGATCCGCCTTCTCGAAGGCCGGCTTCGGCTCGTCGAAATACATCACCTTGACGAGGCGCAGATAGTAATAGGCGCCGACCACGCTCGTCAGCACGCCGATGACGGCGAGCACATAGAGCTTGGCGTTGATCGCGGCGAGGAAGACGTACCATTTCGCCCAGAAGCCGGCGAGCGGCGGGATGCCGGCGAGCGAGAACATCATCATCGCCATCGCGAAGGCCATCCAGCCATTGGTGCGGGACAGGCCGGCGAGCTCCGAGATATCCTCGACCAGCTTGCCGTCGCGGCGCATCATCAGCACGCAGGCGAAGGCGGCGAGCGTCGTGGCGAGATAGATCGCCATATAGGTCATCACGCCCTGCACGCCCTCGGCCGTGCCGGCGGCGAGGCCGACCAGCGCATAACCCATGTTCGCGATCGAGGAATAGGCGAGCAGGCGCTTGATGTTGGTCTGGCCGATCGCGGCGAAGGCGCCGAGCGCCATCGAGGCGATCGAGATGAAGACGATGATCTGGCGCCAGTCATGGATCGCGCCCGGGAACGCGCCGATGAAGACACGGATCACCATCGCCATGGCGGCCATCTTCGGCGCCGAGGCGAAGAAGGCGGCGACCGGGGTCGGCGCGCCTTCATAGACGTCCGGCGTCCACATGTGGAACGGCACGGCCGAGATCTTGAAGGCGACGCCGGCCGCGATGAAGACGATGCCGAAGATCAGGCCAAGGCCGGCATGGCCGCCGGCCGTCGCAGCCGCGATGCCCGGGAAGGTGACGGTGCCGGTGAAGCCATAGACCAGCGAGCCGCCATAGAGCAGCATGCCGGAGGAGAGCGCGCCGAGCACGAAGTACTTCAGGCCGGCCTCGGTGGACTTGGCGTTGTCGCGGTCGAAGGCGGCGACGACATAGAGCGCCAGCGACTGCAGCTCCAGGCCGACATAGAGGCTGATGAGATCGTTGGCCGAGATCATCATCATCATGCCGATGGTCGAGAGCACGACGAGGATCGGGAACTCGAAGCGCATCGTGCCCTGGCGGCGCAGCGTATCGGCCGAGAGCAGGATCGCGGCACCCGCGCCAAGCAGCGTCAAGACCTTCATGAAGCGGGCGAAGCCGTCGACGATGAAGCCATTATTGAAGGTCAGCAGCTTGCCGGTGCCGGAGACGACCATGACCAGCGCGACCGCGAGCAGTGCCAGCGCCAGCCCTTCGAGCAGGCGCGTCGAGCGCTCGCCCTGGATCGCGCCGACCAGCACCATCGCGATGGCGCCGAGGGCGAGGATGATTTCCGGCAGGGCCGGGCCGAGAGCGGGCAGAGCCATGACGAGACCTTACTGCGCGGCCGCCAGCGCCGTCTTGGCGACGGCGAGAGCTGCCTGATAGTTCTTGATGAGCGCTTCGGTCGGCGCCGCGAAGGCGTCGAGGATCTGGTGCGGCTGGATGCCGTACCAGATCGTCAGCAGGACGAGCGGGACCAGCGTCACGTATTCGCGCATGTTCAGGTCCTTGATGTCCTTCAGCTCCGGCTTGACGAGTTCGCCGAACACGACGCGGCGATAGAGCCAGAGCGCATAAGCGGCCGAGAGGATGACGCCGGAGGTCGCGAAGAACGCCACCCAGGGATTGGCGCGGAAGGCGCCGAGCAGCGTCAGGAACTCGCCGACGAAGCCGGCCGTGCCGGGCAGGCCGACATTGGCCATGGTGAAGACCATGAAGACGACGGCATAGGCCGGCATCCGGTTCACCAGGCCGCCATAGGCCGCGATCTCGCGGGTATGCATGCGATCGTAGATCACGCCGACGCAGAGGAAGAGCGCGCCGGAGACCAGCCCGTGGCTGACCATCTGGAACATCGCGCCCTGGATGCCCTGCGGCGTCAGGGTGAAGAGGCCCATCGTCACGAAGCCCATATGGGCGACCGAGGAATAGGCGATCAGCTTCTTCATGTCCTCCTGCATCAGCGCCACCAGCGAGGTGTAGACGATGGCGACGACGGAGAGGGCGAAGACCAGCGGCGCAAACAGCGCCGAGGCTTCCGGGAACATCGGGATCGAGAAACGGATGAAGCCGTAGCCGCCCATCTTCAGCAGGATCGCCGCCAGCACGACGGAGCCGGCGGTCGGCGCCTCGACGTGAGCGTCGGGCAGCCAGGTATGGACCGGCCACATCGGCATCTTCACCGCGAAGGAGGCGAAGAAGGCGAGCCACAGCCAGGTCTGCATCTGCGACGGGAACCTGTGCGCGAGCAGCGTCGGGATGTCGGTGGTGCCGGCGTTCCAGTACATCGCCATCACGGCCAGCAGCATCAGGACCGAGCCGAGCAGCGTGTAGAGGAAGAACTTGTAGGAGGCGTAGACGCGCCGCTTGCCGCCCCAGATGCCGATGATCAGGAACATCGGGATCAGGCCTGCCTCGAAGAACAGGTAGAACAGCACGAGGTCGAGCGCTGCGAAGACGCCGATCATCAGCGCTTCCAGCACCAGGAACGCGATCATGTACTCGCGCACGCGCTTCTCGACCGAGGTCCAGGACGCGACGATGCAGAACGGCATCAGGAACGCCGTCAGAACGATGAAGGGGAAGGAGAAGCCGTCGACGCCGAGCTTGAACTTGATGGCCTCCGAGACCCAGGCATGGGTCTCGACCATCTGGAAGCCGGGATTGGCCGTGTCGAACCGGCCCCAGGCGACACAGGCGAGGGCGAAGGTCAGGACCGTCGTGAACAGCGCGATCCAGCGCGCATTGGAATCGACGGCCGACTGATCGCCGCGCTGGACGAGGATCAGGATGGCGCCGACCAGCGGCAGGACGAGAAGACCGGTGAGGATACCGAAGCCGAAGAAGGACATCATCTCACCCGCGCGCCACGAGATACCAGGTCACGAGCCCAGCGACACCGATGAGCATGGCGAAGGCATAGTGATAGAGATAGCCGGTCTGCAGCCGGACCACCCGATTGGTGACGTCGACCACGCGGGCCGAGACGCCGTCAGGACCGAAGCCGTCGATGACGAAGCCGTCGCCCTTCTTCCAGAGGAAGCGGCCGAGCCATTTCGCCGGGCGCACGAACAGGAAGTCGTAGAGCTCGTCGAAATACCACTTGTTGAGCAGGAACTGGTACAGAACCGGGTTGGCGGCGGCGAGCTTGCCGGGCACGTCCGGGCGGCGGACATACATGTAGTAGGCCAGCACGAAGCCGATCACCATCGCGATGAAGGGCGACCAGGCCACCAGCTTCGGCACCTCATGCATCGCGTGCAGGATGTGGTTGTCCTTGCCCATGAACAGGGCCGACTTCCAGAAATGCTCGAAGTCGTGGCCGATGAAGGCTTCCTTGAACACGACGCCGGCCAGGACCGCACCAAGCGACAGCACGGCGAGCGGGATCAGCATCACCCAGGGGCTCTCATGCGGCGTGTGACCGTGGCCATGGCCGTGATCGTCATGACCATGCGCGTGATCGTCGTGACCATGGGCGGCATGGGTGTGGTCATCATGGCCGTGGCCGTGCGCGTCATGGCCTTGGCCCCAGCGCGGCTTGCCCTCGAAGGTCATGAAATACAGACGCCAGGAGTAAAACGAGGTCATGCAGGCGGCGATGACCAGCAGCGGGAAGGCATAGCTCATCGCGGCGCCGGTGTGGGCGGCATACGCGCTCTCGATGATCGCATCCTTCGAGAAGAAACCGGCGAAGCCGAAGATCGTGCCGGGGATGCCGACGCCGGTCAGGGCCAGCGTTCCGATCGTCATCGCGGCGGCGGTCAGCGGGATGTGCTTCCGGAGGCCGCCCATGTGGCGCATGTCCTGCTCGTGATGCATCGCGTGGATGACGGAGCCGGCGCCGAGGAACAGCAGCGCCTTGAAGAAGGCGTGGGTGAAGAGATGGAAGATGCCGGCGCCATAGTTGCCGACGCCGAGCGCGACGAACATGTAGCCGAGCTGCGAGCAGGTCGAATAGGCGATGACCCGCTTGATGTCGTTCTGCACGAGGCCGACCGTCGCCGCGAAGAAGGCGGTGGTGGCACCGATGACGACGACGACGGTGAGTGCGACCGGCGCGTATTCGAAGAGCGGCGACAGGCGGGCCACCATGAACACGCCGGCGGTGACCATGGTCGCGGCATGGATGAGGGCCGAAACCGGGGTCGGGCCTTCCATCGCGTCCGGCAGCCAGGTGTGCAGCAGGAACTGCGCCGACTTGCCCATCGCGCCCATGAAGAGCAGCAGGCAGGTCAGGGTCAGCGCGTTCCAGTCATAGCCGAGGAAGCGGAAGCTCTGGCTCACCATCTCGCCGGCGCGCGGGAAGATCGCGTCGAAGGTGACGGCCCCGAACAGCACGAAGATCAGGAAGATGCCGAGCAGGAAGCCGAAATCGCCGACGCGGTTGACGATGAAGGCCTTCATCGCAGCCGCATTGGCCGAAGGCTTCTGATACCAGAAGCCGATCAGCAGGTAGGAGGCGAGACCGACGCCTTCCCAGCCGAAGAACATCTGCAGGAGATTATCGGCCGTCACCAGCATCAGCATGGCGAAGGTGAAGAGCGAGAGATAGGCGAAGAAACGCGAGCGATGCTCGTCCTCGTGCATGTAGCCGATCGAATAGAGGTGCACGAGGCTGGAGACCGTGTTGACCACGACCAGCATCACCGCCGTCAGCGTATCGATGCGGAAGGCCCAGTCGACCTGGAGCTGGCCCGACGAGATCCAGCTGGCGACCTGCACGCGGGTCGTGCCGGAGCCGAAGCCGACCTGGGTGAGCGCGACCCAGGACAGGGCGGCGGAGACCATCAGCAGCGAGGTCGTGACGATCTCGGAGCCGCGCGCGCCGATCAGCCGGCCGAACAGGCCGGCGATCAGGAAGCCGATGAGAGGGAGGAAGACGATCGCGTGATACATGGCAGTGAGGTCCAGGCGCGTGGGTGCGCTCAGCCTTTCATCATGTTGATGTCTTCCACCGCGATCGTGCCGCGGTTGCGGAAGTAGACGACGAGAATGGCGAGGCCGATCGCGGCCTCAGCCGCCGCCACCGTGAGCACCAGCAGCGCGAAGACCTGGCCGACGATGTCGTTCAGGAAGCTCGAGAAGGCGACGAAGTTGATGTTGACCGAGAGCAGGATGAGCTCGACCGACATCAGGATGACGATGACGTTCTTGCGGTTGAGGAAGATGCCGAGCACGCCGAGCGTGAACAGGATGGCGCTGACGGCGAGATAATGGCCCAGTCCGATCGTCATCACGCCATCTCCTCGGGGACACCGGCGCGCGAGGGCACCTGCTTGACCGCCATCGCCGCGTCCTTGGTCCGGGCGTTCTGCGTCGGGACGTGCTGGCGCTTGATGCCGGGACGGTCGCGCAGGGTCAGGACGATCGCGCCGATCATGGCAACGAGCAGCACGAGGCCGGCCGCCTGGAAGTAGTAGACATACTGGGTGTAGAGCACGCGGCCGAGCGCCTCGGTGTTCGAGATGCCGGCCGGGATCGCGGCGACCGGCGCCTTGACGATCTGCGGATCGATGACCCAGGCGCCGACGACGAGCAGCAGCTCGACGGCGAAGATGAAGCCGATCAGCGCGCCGATCGGCAGATAGTTCAGGAAGCCCTGGCGGAACTCGGCGAAATCGACGTCGAGCATCATCACCACGAAGAGGAAGAGCACCGCGACCGCGCCGACATAGACGACGACCAGCAGCATCGCGAGGAACTCGGCGCCCAGCAGCATGAACAGCCCGGCCGCGTTGACGAAGGCCAGGATCAGATAGAGCACCGAATGCACGGGATTGCGCGAGGTCACCACCATGAAGGCGGATGCCACGGTCACCCCTGCGAAGAGATAGAAGAAAGCCGCTGCGGCATTCATCTCGGCCAGCCCTTCCCGCCCCTTTTCGGCGCGGTCCTCGTTTGGTTCGTGCTCCGGGACTCAAAAAGCCCGGCGCAATTTGGAGCGTCTATAATCAGGCCCGCCGGGCGGGACAACCGCACGGCGGGTCTGGTCTCGTTCTAAGGGCGTCATTCTCGGGCTTGACCCGAGAATCTCCGGCAAGAGATGCTCGGGTCAAGCCCGAGCATGACGGCGCTTCAACTACCGATAGGGCGCGTCCATCGCGATGTTGCGCGCGATCTCGCGTTCCCAGCGCGCGCCGTTCGCGAGTAGCTTGTCCTTGTCATAGAACAGCTCCTCGCGGGTCTCGGTCGCGAACTCGAAATTCGGCCCCTCGACGATGGCATCGACCGGGCAGGCTTCCTGGCAGAAGCCGCAGTAGATGCACTTCGTCATGTCGATGTCGTAACGGGTGGTGCGGCGCGTGCCGTCGTTGCGGCGCGGACCGGCCTCGATGGTGATGGCCTGCGCCGGGCAGATCGCCTCGCAGAGCTTGCAGGCGATGCAGCGCTCCTCGCCGTTCGGATAGCGGCGCAGCGCGTGCTCGCCACGGAAGCGCGGCGAGAGCTGGCCCTTTTCGAACGGGTAGTTCAGCGTCGCCTTCGGCTTGAAGAAATAGCGCATCGAGAGCCCGATCGCCCCGACGAACTCCTTCAGCAGCAGGCCCCTTGCGGCTTGCGCGAGTGACATCGCCTTCGTCCTTTACATCCTCAGCCGAACACAGTCCGGCCGATCACGAAACCTAAGGTCGGCATCAAGCCGATCGTCATCACAACCAGCACCGCCCGCAGGATACGGATACGGCGCTCGTAATCGTCTTTCTCGACCTGCGTCTCCGAGCGATCCGTGCGCCGGAGCGCCCCGATCACCACGGCCGAGATCAGCCGGTATTCCAGCAGGCCCAGCCCGAAGCCGATCAGGGCGCCGAGCGGGCCGGCCCAACTCATCCAGCCACCGGGCCCCAGCCCGTCAATTGCAGCACCAGCGCCACGATCACCACGCAAGCGAGCGAGAGCGGCAGGAAGACCTTCCAGCCCAGGCGCATCAACTGGTCGTAGCGGTAGCGCGGCACGAAGGCCTTCACCAGCGCGAACATGAAGAACACCAGGCAGACCTTGAGCGCGAACCAGAACACGCCGGGCAGCCAGGTGAAGGGCGGCAGCGCGACCGGAGGAGCCCAGCCACCGAGGAAGAGGATCGTGGTCAGCGAGCACATGGTCATGATCGCCACGTATTCGCCGAGCATGAACAGCAGGTACGGCGTCGAGGAATACTCGACCATGAAGCCCGCCACGAGCTCGGATTCCGCCTCGGCCAGATCGAAGGGCGGCCGGTTCGTCTCGGCCAGCGCCGAGATGAAGAAGACCACGAACATCGGGAAGAGCGGGATGAAGTACCAGTTCAGGATCGAGAGCCACGGCACGCCGAGCGCGTGCGCCAGACCGCGGTTCGCTTGAGCCTCGACCACAGCCGAGAGATTCAGCGAGCCGACGCAGAGCAGAACGGTGATGATGACGAAGCCGATCGAGACCTCGTAGGACACCATCTGCGCCGCCGAGCGCAGCGCGCTCATGAACGGGTATTTCGAGTTCGAGGCCCAGCCGGCCATGATGATGCCGTAGACGCCCAGCGACGAGATCGCGAGGATGTAGAGCACGCCGACATTGATGTCGGCGATCGCCCAGCCTTCCGCTACCGGAATCACCGCCCAGGCGCCGAGCGCTAGGAGGCAGGAGATGAAGGGCGCCAGCAGGAAGATGCCCTTGTTGGCGCCGGACGGGATGATCGGCTCCTTGAGCGCGAACTTGATCAGATCCGCGAAGCTCTGGAACAGGCCCCAGGGGCCGACCACGTTCGGGCCCCGGCGGAGCTGCACCGCCGCCCAGACCTTGCGGTCGGCTAGCAGGATATAGGCGATGAAGACCAGAAGGCAGACCAGCAGCAGCAGGCTCTTGCCGAGGATGATCGCGATATCGAGGACGAGGTCCCAGTTCATGGCCGCTTACTCCGCCGCCTGCTGATGCCGGCCGGAGGCCAGCGCCGAGCATTCCGCCATGATGGCGGAGGCACGCGCGATCGGGTTGGTCTGATAGAAATCGGCGATGACGGGCGCGAAACCCGCCTTGTCGGTCTTGCCGCCGAGGCCGGCGAGCTTGCCGATCTCCGCAGCGTCGTTGGCCGGCAGGCTGTCCAGCGCCGCGAAATGCGGATGCACCTCGTAGAGCGCCTTGCGCAGGCCGGCGAGCGAGTCGAAGGGCAGCGTCTTGCCCAGCGTCGCCGAGAGCGCGCGCAGGATCGCCCAATCCTCGCGGGCATCGCCCGGCGGGAAGGTGGCGCGGTCGCCCATCTGCACACGGCCTTCCGTGTTCACATAGGTGCCGGACTTTTCGGTATAGGCCGCCCCCGGCAGGATGACATCGGCGCGATGCGCGCCCTTGTCGCCATGCGTGCCCTGGTAGATCACGAAGGCGCCTTCCGGCACCTCGATCTCGTCGGCACCGAGCAGGAAGAGCACGTCGAGCGCGCCCGGCTTGACCATCGCGGCCGCGTCGAGACCACCCTCGCCCGGCACGAAGCCGAGATCGAGCGCGCCGACACGGGCGGCGGCGGTGTGGATCACGCCGAAGCCGTTCCAGCCTTCGGCGACAGCGCCGAGCGCCTGCGCCGCCTTGGCGGCGAGCGAGAGGATGGCCTCGCCGTCAGTGCGGGAAAGAGCGCCCTGCCCGACCAGCACCATCGGCTTGCCGCCGGCGGCCTGGGCCGACTTGACGACATCGGCCAGCGTCTCCGGACCGGCGCCGAGATAATCATAGGTGTAGGTCAGGTCGGCCTTCTCGCCGATGACGCTGACCTTGAGATCGCCACGCAGCCAGCGCTTGCGGATGCGGGCGTTCAGGATCGGCGCCTCGCGGCGCGGGTTCGAGCCGATGATCAGCAGCGAGGTCGCATCCTCGATGCCGGCGATGCCGGCGTTGAGGACATACGTGGCGCGGCCGAACTTCGGATGCAGCTTGGTGCCGTCCTGGCGGGCGTCGAGATTGGCTGAGCCGAGCGAAGCGATCAGGCTCTTCAGCGCGAACATATCCTCGACCGCGGCGAGATCGCCAGCGATGGCGCCGATCTTCTCAGGGACGGTCGCCTTCACCTTGCTGGCGATGGCGGCGAAGGCCTCGTTCCAGCTCGCCGGACGCAGGCGGCCATTCTCGCGGATATAGGGCCGGTCGAGGCGCTGGGTCTTGAGGCCGTCCGCGACATGGCGGGTCTTGTCCGAGATCCACTCCTCGTTCACCGCCTCGTTGAGGCGGGGCAGGATGCGCATCACTTCCTTGCCGCGCGAGTCGACGCGGATCGCGGAGCCAACGGCATCCATCACGTCGATGCTCTCGGTCTTGGAGAGCTCCCAGGGCCGGGCCTTGTTCTGGTAGGGCTTCGAGGTCAGCGCGCCGACCGGGCAGAGATCGACGACGTTGCTTTGGAGCTCGGACGACATCGCCTGCTCGAGATAGGTCGTGATCTCCATGTCCTCGCCGCGGCCGATGGCGCCGAGATCGGAGGCACCGGCAACCTCGGTGGTGAAGCGGACGCAGCGCGTGCACTGGATGCAGCGCGTCATCGTCGTCTTGACCAGCGGGCCGATATACTTGTCCTCGACCGCGCGCTTGTTCTCGGCATAGCGCGAGGTGTCCGCGCCATAGGCCATCGCCTGGTCCTGCAGGTCGCACTCGCCGCCCTGGTCGCAGATCGGGCAGTCGAGCGGATGGTTGATGAGCAGGAACTCCATCACCCCTTCGCGCGCCTTCTTGACCATCGGCGATTTGGTCAGGACGACCGGCGGCTCGCCGTTCGGGCCGGGGCGCAGGTCGCGCACGCCGATGGCGCAGGAGGCCTGCGGCTTCGGCGGGCCACCCTTCACCTCGACGAGGCACATGCGGCAGTTGCCGGCGATCGAGAGACGCTCGTGGAAGCAGAAGCGCGGCACCTCGACGCCCGCAGCCTCACAGGCCTGCAGCACCGTGTACTCGGCGGGAACGTCGACCTCGATGCCGTCGATGAGGAGTTTCGTCATGGTCTCACTCCGCCGCCATCAGGCGCACAGGCTCGCTGTGCGGGTTGGCGGCATAGTCGTCGATGCGCTGCTCGATCTCGTGACGGAAATGCGCGATCAGGCCCTGGATCGGCCAGGCCGCGGCGTCGCCGAGCGCGCAGATGGTGTGGCCCTCGATCTGCTTGGTGACGTCGAGCAGCATGTCGATCTCGCGCTTCTGGGCGCGGCCCTCGGCCATGCGCTCCATGACGCGCCACATCCAGCCCGTGCCCTCGCGGCAGGGCGTGCACTGGCCGCAGCTCTCGTGCTTGTAGAAGTGGCTGATGCGGGCGATGGCGCGGACGATGTCGGTCGACTTGTCCATCACGATCACCGCCGCCGTGCCGAGGCCGGAGCGCAGCTTCGAGAGCGAGTCGAAATCCATCGGCGTGTCGATGATCTGCTCGGCCGGAACCATGCGCACCGAGGAACCGCCGGGGATGACCGCCTTGAGATTGTCCCAGCCGCCGCGGATGCCGCCACAATGCTTGTCGATCAGCTCGCGGAAGGGGATGCCCATCGCCTCTTCGACGTTGCAGGGCTTGTTCACATGGCCCGAGACGCAGAAGAGCTTGGTGCCGACATTGTTCGGCGTGCCGAGCGAGGAGAACCAGCTCGCGCCGCGGCGCAGGATGGTCGGGGCGACCGCGATCGACTCGACGTTATTCACCGTGGTCGGGCAGCCATAGAGGCCCATATTGGCCGGGAATGGCGGCTTCAGCCGCGGCATGCCCTTCTTGCCTTCGAGGCTCTCCAGCAGCGCCGTCTCTTCGCCGCAGATATAGGCGCCGGCGCCGTGATGCACATAGAGATCAAAGGGATAGCCGTGGACGTTGTCCTTGCCGATCAACTTGGCCGCATAGGCCTCGTCGACGGCGCGCTGCAGCGCCTCGCGCTCGCGGATGTATTCGCCGCGGATGTAGATATAGGCCGCATGCGCGCCCATGGCGAAGGAGGCGATCAGGCAGCCCTCGACCAGCGTATGCGGGTCGTTGCGCATGATCTCGCGATCCTTGCAGGTGCCCGGCTCCGACTCGTCTGCATTGACGACGAGATAGTGCGGACGCCCGTCGCTCTGCTTGGGCATGAACGACCATTTCAGCCCGGTCGGGAAGCCGGCGCCGCCACGGCCGCGCAGGCCGGAGGTCTTCATCTCGTCGATGATCCAGTCCCGGCCCTGCTCCAGCAAGAATTTCGTGCCATCCCAGGCGCCGCGCTGGATCGCACCCTTCAGGGTACGGTCATGCAGGCCGTAGAGATTGGTGAAGATGCGATCGCGATCTGCGAGCATGTCCTAGTGCCTCACTCTGCCGGCTTGTCGCCAAGCTTCGACTCCGGGCGCCAACCCGTCGCGAGCTTCTTCGACTGAGCAATCCAGTCGTCACGCAGCGCCCGGCCCTTGAAGCCGGTCAGCCGTGCATCGACCCAGGCAAGCTCCGCCGGTGTCCATTGGGCGATCTGATCGTAATGCCAGACCCCCATCTCGTTGAGCATCCTGGCCAGCTTCGGCCCGACGCCCCAGATCAGTTCGAGATCGTCGCCCTTGCCGCCGCGCGCGGCAGTGAGCAATTCGGGCTTGCTCTCGGCAGCGGCCGCCGGTGCCGGCGCTGTCGGCGTCCCGGCAGGCTTGTTGTCCGCTGCCGCGGGCTTGGCAGCTTCGGCGACATCCTTGTTCTCGACCTTGCCCTTGGCAGCCGGCGTGTCGTTCGCGGCGCTGGAGGGCTGGGCCGGCGACGAGGGCTGCGGGCGTGCGGCAGCGGCCGTCTCGGTCGCAGGCTTCTCGGCAACGGCGGCAGGCGTCGCTTCGGCCTTTTTGGCCTCGGCTTCGGCGGCCTTCTTGGCTTCCGCCTCTGCGGCTGCCTTGGCGACGGCGGCTTCGGCCGCGGCCTTGCGCTGCTCGGCGATGCGCTTCTGCCAGTCGCCGGCGCCGATCATCGAGCCGTCATAGAGGGCCTTGTCGGCCAGAGTCTGCGGGCCGCCTTCCGGCTCGGAGCCGGTGCGGCCGTTCTGCGGGCCGGGCTTGACGGCGCGGCCATTGCGGAGATCGTCGAGGAGCTGGCGGAAATTCGCCGGCGTCAGGTCCTCGTAATAATCGACATTGATCTGCGCCATCGGGGCATTGCAGCAGGCGCCCAGGCACTCGACTTCGAGCCAGGACAGCTTGCCGTCCGCCGTCACGGTCGATTGCGGGCCGATGACGTCCTCGCAGACCTTCTTCAGCGCTTCCGCGCCGCGCAGCGCGCAGGGCGTCGTGCCGCAGAGCTGGACGAAGAACTCGCCAACCGGCTGCAGGTTGAACATGGTGTAGAAGGTCGCGACCTCCAGCACGCGCATCGGCGCCATGCCGAGGCGCCGGGCGACGGTCTCGATCACGGCGCGCGAGACCCAGCCCTCCTGCTCCTGCGCCTTCCACAGCAGCGGAATGACGGCAGAAGCCTGGCGGCCTTCCGGATACTTGGCGATCTGCTGGTCGATCCAGTTCTCGTTCGCCGCGGTGAAGGCGAAGGAGGCTGGCTGGACGGGATCAGGTGCGAGACGACGGACGGACATTAGCGGTCCACCTCACCAAAGACGATATCGAGGGAGCCGAGGATCGCGGAGACGTCGGCGAGCATGTGCTTGCGGCACATGAAATCCATGGCCTGGAGATGGGCGAAGCCCGGGGCCTTGATCTTGCAGCGATAGGGCTTGTTGGTGCCGTCGGAGACCAGATAGACGCCGAACTCGCCCTTCGGCGCCTCGACGGCGGCATAGACCTCGCCAGCCGGCACCTTGTAGCCCTCGGTATAGAGCTTGAAATGGTGGATCAGCGCTTCCATCGAGCGCTTCATTTCGCCGCGCTTGGGCGGCACCATCTTGCCGTCGAGCGAGGAGACCGGGCCGCCGCCATCGGGCGCCAGCAGCTTGTCGCAGCACTGCTTCATGATGCGGACCGACTGGCGCATCTCTTCCATGCGGATGTGGTAGCGGTCGAAGCAGTCGCCGTTCTTGCCGACGGGTATGTCGAATTCCATCTCCTCGTAGCACTCGTAGGGCTGCGACTTGCGCAGATCCCAGGGCGCGCCGGAGCCGCGCACCATCACGCCCGAGAAGCCCCATTTCCAGCAGGTCTCGAGATCGACGACGCCGATATCGACGTTGCGCTGCTTGAAGATGCGGTTGTCGCTGAGCAGGCCTTCGAGGTCGTCGCAGACCTTGAGGAAGGGATCGCACCACTCGGCGATGTCGTGGATCAACGAGACCGGGATGTCCTGATGCACGCCGCCCGGACGGACATAGGCCGCGTGCATGCGCGCGCCGCAAGCCCGCTCGTAGAAGATCATCAGCTTCTCGCGCTCCTCGAAGCCCCAGAGCGGAGGCGTGAGGGCGCCGACGTCCATCGCCTGCGTGGTGACGTTGAGCAGATGCGAGAGGATGCGGCCGATCTCGGAATAGAGCACGCGGATGAGCTGGCCGCGGCGCGGCACGGTCACGCCGACGAGGCGCTCGACCGCGAGCGCATAGGCGTGCTCCTGGTTCATCGGCGCGACATAGTCGAGCCGGTCGAAATAGGGCACGGCCTGGAGATAGGTCTTGGCCTCGATCAACTTCTCGGTGCCGCGGTGCAGCAGGCCGATATGCGGATCGACGCGCTCGACGATCTCGCCGTCGAGCTCCAGCACAAGGCGCAGCACGCCGTGCGCGGCCGGGTGCTGCGGGCCGAAATTGATCGAGAAGTTGCGGATATTGTGCTCGGTCATGCCGTGCCGCCCTGCTTTGCCGCGACGCGGGCCAGGAACTCGTCCCCGGTCAGCCGTGGCCGATCGCCGGCGAACGCATAGAGCGCCGGCTTTTCATCGATGAATATCTCCGCGACGAAATCGAAGGACGATTGGTCGTCGAAGGCCTGGAAGGCGACCGCGACATGGCCGTCCGCACCTTCGCGCAGGCGCCAGAACAGGCTCGACCCGCAGGTCTTGCAGAAGACCCGCTCACCCCAGTCGGACGACGGATAGACACTGAGCGCCTGCTCGTCCGCCACCGACACGCCGGAGCACGGCACCGCCATGAAGACGCCGCCGCTCCATTTCCGGCACATGCCGCAATGGCAGACATCCATCTCCTGCTTCTCGGGCGTCGCGGTGAAGCGCACCGCGCCGCAGAGACAGCCGCCGGACAGGGTTTGGTGGCCGGACGCCATCACGCCCCCTTCGCCTTCTCGTCGCCCGGCAGCACATAGTCCGTGCCTTCCCAGGGCGAGAGGAAATCGAAGTTGCGGAATTCCTGGTTGAGCTTCACCGGCTCGTAGACGACGCGCTTCTGCTCGTCGTCGTAGCGAACCTCGACGAAGCCGGTCAGCGGGAAGTCCTTGCGCAGCGGATAACCCTCGAAGCCGTAATCGGTGAGGATGCGGCGCAGGTCCGGGTGGCCGGAGAACAGGATGCCGTAGAAGTCGTAGGCCTCGCGCTCGAACCAGTTCGCGGCCGGGAAGACCTCGATGACGGAGGGAACGGGCGTCGCCTCGTCGGTCTGGACCTTCACGCGAATGCGGCGGTTATGGTGCGGCGCCAGCAGATGGTAGACGACGTCGAAGCGCTTCTCGCGGCCGGGGTAGTCGGCGCCGGCGAGGTCGGTGAAGTTCACGAAGCGGAAGCGCGGGTCGCTGTAAAGCGTGCGCAGGACCTCGACGATCGAGGCCGCCTCGGCATGAACAGTGAGCTCCTCGAAGGCGACGACCGCCTCCGTCACCGCGCCGGGCAGCGCGGCCTTGATCTCTTCGCCGAGTTGTACGAGCGCTTCGCTCATCGTCTCACCTTCATCGCCTGCAGCATCGACCGACGGAGCGCTCAGCGCTCGATCGTGCCGGTGCGGCGGATCTTCTTCTGCAGCAGAAGGACGCCGTAAAGCAGCGCCTCGGCCGTCGGCGGGCAGCCCGGGACATAGATGTCGATCGGGACGATGCGGTCGCAGCCGCGCACCACCGAGTAGCTGTAGTGGTAGTAGCCGCCGCCATTGGCGCAGGAGCCCATCGAGATGACGTAGCGCGGCTCCGGCATCTGGTCGTAGACCTTGCGCAGAGCGGGAGCCATCTTGTTGGTCAGCGTGCCCGCGACGATCATCACGTCCGACTGGCGCGGTGAGGCGCGCGGCGCGAAGCCGAAGCGCTCGACATCGTAGCGCGGCATCGAGAGCTGCATCATCTCGACGGCGCAGCAGGCCAGGCCGAAGGTCATCCACATCAGCGAGCCGGTGCGGGCCCAGTTGATCAGGTCGTCCGTCGCGGTGACGAGGAAGCCCTTGTCGGCGAGCTCGTTGTTGATCTCGACGAAGAACGGATCACGCGCCCCCAGCGGCTTGCCGTCGGGACCGAGCAAACCCCTCGGCGCCTGCGCGACGAGCGGATCACCACGATCGATCGCTGTGACTGCCATAAGCTAATCCTCGTGAACTTTCAGACCGTTAGGTAGCAACCGGAAAACCGTTTCCCTACCCGACGCTCAGTCCCACTCCAGCGCGCCCTTGCGCCACTCGTAGATGAAACCCACGGTGAGCACGCCGAGAAAGATCATCATCGACCAGAAACCATACCAGCCGAGCCCGCCGAAGGCGACGGCCCAGGGGAACAGGAACGCGACCTCGAGATCGAAGATGATGAAGAGAATCGCGACCAGATAGAACCGGACGTCGAACTTCATGCGCGCATCGTCGAAGGCGTTGAAGCCGCACTCATAGGCCGAGAGCTTTTCCGCATCCGGCTTGGAATAGGCGATCGCGAAAGGCGCGATCAGCAGGGCCAGGCCGATCACCGCCGAGACGCCGATGAACAGCACCAGCGGCAGGTAGTCGCTCAGGATGGAAGGCACCGAGGCAGCTTGCATGGTCGAACTCATTTCAGGCGGCCGTGGCGCGGCTCGCTGTCCCAGTCGCTTAGACCCTCGATTAGAATGAAGCAAGACTCCGCCGCGCCGCACAATCGCCGTATCCGGGTTGAACCCAGCGCAGATTAGGGCAAAATCTGGCCATGTCCCGCCCTCGCCCTGCAGAGCAGCGGCGAAAATCCGACAAAATCGCCTGCTTTCGGCATGCGGCAGCGGCAATCATCCGTTCACCCTGCCGAATCGTTGCCGGCTGCGCGAGTGCTTCTTCCCGAAAGGCCTTCGATGTTTCGTGATCCCCGCCTCGCCCGTCAGCCCTTTTTCTGCGGACGCCCGACGGCGTGATGAGCCGGGCCGGCCTCCCGCGTGCGCTGACCATGTCGGCGCTCACCCTGCTGCTTTCGACAGCCGCGGTCTGCGCGCAGGAGGGCGAGCCGATGCGCGCCCCGCTGCCGCCGCAGCGCCCGTTCGATCTCGACCTGGAAGGCACGCCGAAGCTGCCACCGATCATCGTGCCGCCGCCGACGCCGCGGGCGTCTGCGCCCGATACGCCCGCGCCTGCCTCTTCCCAGGAGACGCCGCCCGCGACGCCGGCGCCGGAAACCCCGCCCGCCGCGGCCACCCCACCCCAGCCCGGCGAGCCGGATGACGACGAGGGCGTCGAGTGGCCGAAGCTGACGCCCGGCCAGAAGGCCGGCGCCGAGCCGGATTTCGATCCGAACGAGAAGGCGGAACGGCCGGGCATCTCGACCGACCCCGGCACCTCGATCGCCTGCCTGCCGCAGGAGCTGAAGCAGATTCTCGGCAAGATCGCCGACAGATATGGGGCGGTGAAGGTGACCTCGACCTGGCGGCCGCCCTGGCGCGCCCGGCGCGGCTCCTATCACAAGGGCTGCCAGGCGATGGATTTCCGCGTCCCCGGCGTCAGGCCGCGGCTGGTGCTGGAATGGGTGCGCGCCCTGCCCGAGGTTGGCGGCAACCATGTCTACTGGAACGGACTGATCCATATCGATACCGGGCCGCGGCGGCCCTGGTAGGCCTGGCTGGTACCGGGCCTTCGTCCCAGAGGTCATCGCCCTGTCGTGGAGCCACGACGTCATCCCGGGCTTGACCCGGGATCGATGCCGGAGCGCTCGCCGTCAGGGTTCAGGCATGGATCCCGGGTCAAGCCCGGGATGACTCGCGCCCTTCATGTCGCTTGCTTTCAAAGCTTCCTTCAAAGATTCAAAAACAGGCTTGACTGTTTGTAAGTTGCGCCGCACCGTTTCCCTATCGTCAGGGGAGCGAGCCACGTATGAGAGTTACCGGCAAACGGCGATCGCAGAAGGAACGCAGCGCGGAGACATCCGCGCGGCTGATGAACGCGACGATCGACCTGCTGCACGACCAGGGGCTCGCCCGCACCACCACCCCGGAAATCGCCCGGATGGCCGGGGTCTCCCGCGGGGCGCTGACCCATCATTTCGCCGGCCGCGAGGCGATCATCACCGCCTCGGTCGCCGACCTGCTCGGCAAGTCGACGCGCGACCTGCACCGCTTCGCCGAGGATTTCGTGGAACGCGGCGGCTCCAGCGACGAGATCGTCGACTACATCTGGCGGATGATGGACGATCGGCTGTTCTATGTGACGATGGAATACCTGCCGGAGGCCCGTCACAACCCGGCTTTCCGGGCCGATCTCATCCCGCTGGTCAAGGAATTCCACGCCGGGCTCGACGCGATCTGGACCGCGCTCGCGGCCCGCGCCGGCACCGATCCCGACCATACCCGCATCGTGATGAACGCGACGATGTGCCTGTTCCGGGGCATGATCAGCCAGACCGTGCTGCGCCCCAACGACCCCGCCTATTACGAAGGTATGCAGCGGTTCTGGAAGCAGCAGGTGCGGCAGCATTTCCCGATGAAACCGGCCGCCGCCCCCGGCGCGCGCAAGACGGCGACGGCATGACGGCAGCACTGACCATCCAGGGCCTGAAGCTCGGCTTCTACGGCGTGCAGGTGCTGCGCGGCGTCGATTTCGCGGTGCCGAAGGGCTCCTTCACGGGATTGATCGGGCCGAACGGCGCCGGCAAATCGACCCTGTTCAACGCGGTCTCCGGGCTCTACCGGCCGCAGGCCGGCTCGGTCCGGCTCGGCGCGACCGAGACGGCCGGGATGCCGCCGGAGAAGCTGGTCGCGGCGGGACTCGTCCGCTCCTTCCAGCTCGCGCGCGGCTTTCCCAAGCTCAGCGTCTTCCAGCATTTGATGCTCTATGGCGCCGACCAGCCGGGCGAGGGACTGCTCGCCGGGCTGATCGGCACGAGCGGGGCGAAACGGCGCGAGGCGGAATTGTCCGAGCGCGCCTTCGGCATCGCCCGCCGATTGAAGCTCGACCATGTGCTCGACAACCCTGTCACCGCGCTCTCCGGGGGCCAGAAGAAGCTGGTCGAGATCGGCCGGGCGCTGATGGCGGAGCCCAAGATCCTGCTGCTCGACGAGCCGATGGCCGGCGTCAATCCGAGCCTGACCGAGCAGATCGCCGAGCATCTCGTCGCGCTCAACCGCGATGGGCTGACGATCTGCCTGATCGAGCACGACATGGGGCTGATCAGGAAGCTCTGCGCGCCGGTCATCGTCATGGCCGAGGGCAAGACGCTGACACAGGGCACGTTCGACGAGGTCGCCGCCGACACCCGCGTGCAGGAAGCCTATCTCGGGAGGCGGCATTGAGCGCGGCACAGGGCGAACTCCTCGCCGTCGACGGCGTCGTCGCCGGCTATGGCGCGGCCGAGCAGATCCTGAAGGGCACTTCGCTCACAGTCGCGCCCGGCGAGATCGTCTCGATCATCGGCCCGAACGGCGCCGGCAAGTCGACGCTGCTCAAGACCATCGCCGGGCTGGTCCAGGCGCGCGACGGCACGATCAAGCTCAAGGGCGGCGACGTCACCCGCGAGAACGCGCTCGGCCGGGCCAAGGCCGGCATCGGCTTCGTACCGCAGGAGCGCAACGTCTTCGGCGCGATGACGGTCGCCGAGAATCTGGAGATCAGCGGCTTCCAGGAGCCGGGGAAGGTCGGGGAGCGTAGCGAAGAGATGTATGCGCGCTATCCGATGCTGGCGGAGAAGCGCAAGGCGCTGGCGCGCACGCTCTCGGGCGGCCAACGCCAGATCCTTGCCATGGCGATGGGGCTGATGAACGCCCCTGCCCTGCTCCTGCTCGACGAGCCGACGGCGGGGCTTTCGCCCAAGGCCGCCGACGAGTTGTTCGACGCGATCGTCGCGCTCAACAAGGGCGGCCTGCCGATCCTGATGGTCGAGCAGCACGCGCTCGAAGCGCTGCAGATCTCGACGCGCGGCTATGTGTTGGTCTCCGGCCGCAACAGCCGGGAGGGCGCGGGCCCCGCGCTTGCCACCGATCCCGAAATCCGCCGCCTCTTCCTCGGCGGCTAAGACGACACCGAAACGACAGCAAACCAACAAGACAACAGGGGAATAGCATGACCGAGTTCACGACCGACCGCCGCACCCTTCTGGCAGGCGTCGCTGCGCTTGCCGGCCTCTCCGCCCTGCCCGGCCGGGCGCTTGCCCAGGGCGCGCCGATCAGGATCGGCACGCTGACGCCGCTGACCGGCGCCGGCGGCCCCTATGGCCCGGTCATGGTCAAGGCGGTGAAGGCCGTCGTCGACGAGGTCAATGCCGCCGGCGGCGTGCTCGGCCGCAAGGTCGAGCTGATCTCGGAAGACGACCAGACCAACCCGGAAGCCGGCGTGCGCGCCGCCCGCAAGCTGATCGATGTCGACAAGGTCTCCGCCATCCTCGGCACCTGGGCTTCCTCGGTCACGACCGCCGTCGCGCCGCTGTGCTGGGAATCGAAGACTTTCCTCGCCACCGTCTCGGGTGCCGATTCGATCACCCAGCTGCCGCATCAGGGCTACCTGATCCGCACACAGCCGAACACGACGCTGCAGGGCCGCAAGTTCGGCGAGTTCTGCGTCGCCGAGAAGGCCAAGCGCGTCTTCTTCCTCTCGCCGCAGACGCCCTTCGCCAAGAGCCAGTTCGACAACATCACCGAGGCCGTGAAGAAGGCCGGCGGCGAGACCGGCTCGCTGATCTATGACGACAAGAAGCCGGCCTATCGCAGCGAGATCGACGAGGTGCTGCGCTTCAAGCCCGACGCGATCATCTTCGGCGGCTACACGCCGGACACCGCCGTCATGCTCAAGGACGCCTATCGCGCCGGCTATGGCGGGCTGAAGGTCGCCTTCGGCTATGCGGTCAACCAGAAGCTGGTCGAGAGCGTGCCGGCCGAGGTGGTCGACAAGACCTTCACCCTCGCGCCCTCGCCGGCCGAAGGCTCCAAGGCCTATGCGCGACTGGTCAAGATGATCGGCGGCGCCTCGCCCGATCCGTACACCACCCAGATCTACGACCAGATCAATCTCGTCCTGATGGCCATCGCGCTGGCCGGCGATGCATCGGGCACCGCGATCAAGGACGCCGTGCGCAAGGTCAGCCAGGGGCCCGGCGGCGCGAAGGTCGACAACGCCGTCGACGGGCTCAAGGCGATCGCTGCCAAGCAGGCGGTCGATTATGACGGCGCCAGCGGCCCCTGCGACTTCACCGAGACCGGCGACATCGCCGATTGCCAGTTCCGCTACGAGCAGGTGCAGGGCGGCAAGCTGACGCTGGTGAAGATCGCGTGAGCCAGTTGTCGCAGGCGCTCATCAACGGGGTGATGACCGGGACGCTGATCGCCGTCCCGGCCATCGGCTTCTCCGCCATCTTCGCGGTGCTGCGCTATCCGAACTTCGCGATCGCGGCCTATGCCACCATCGGCGCGTTCGCCGCCTGGTGGGCGAATGTCGCGATGGGGCTACCGATACCGGCCGCGCTCCTCGTCGCCTTCACGGTGACGGGCCTCATTGGCGTCGTCGCCGAGGAGACCTCGCTGAAGCGCCTGCGCAACAACGGCGCGCTGATCGTGGCCATCGCTTCGATCGCGCTCAATCTGGTGCTGGAAAACATCGTCCGCTTCATCTTCGGCAACGAGATGCGCGGCTACGACCTGCCGATCGCGCGCGACATGCGCTTCGGCGACCTGCGCATCGGCCCGCAGCAGCTCCAAAGTCTGCTGCTCGCCGTCTTGATCATGGCGGCGATGTTTCTGTTCCTGCGCTATACCCGCTTCGGCAAGGCGATGCGCGCCGTCGCCGACAATCCCGACCTCGCCCGGCTCAAGGGCATCGATCCCGCCAAGATCGCGATCGTCACGCTCTTTTTGGGCGCGGGGCTGACCGGCGTCGGCGGCGTGCTGATCGGATTGGACACCTCGATCGATCCGCTGACCGGCTACCGCGTGCTGCTCTCGGTCTTCGCCGCCGCCGTGCTCGGCGGGCTCGGCTCGATTCCCGGCGCGGTCGCCGGCGCGCTGATGCTGGGGATCGCCGAGGAGCTGGCATTGCTCGTCGTGCCCGCGACCTACCGCACCGGCGTCGGCTTCGTCGCGATCCTCTTGATGCTCACCTTCCGCCCACGCGGCCTCCTCGGGGAAAGGGCCGCCTGATGCTGTCCTATCTGATCTTCACCCTGACGCTCTGCGCCATCTACGGCCTGCTCGCGCTGAGCCTGAACCTGATCTGGGGCAGCGCCGGCCTCGTCAATCTCGGCCTGGCCGGCTTCTTCGCGGTCGGCGCCTATGCCTCGGCGCTGGCCACGGGGGCCGGCGCGCCCGTGCTGATCGGCTGGGGCGCGGCGCTTCTTGTCGGCGCGGCGGTCGGCCTCGTCGTCACCTTCGCGACCTTGCGCCTGCGCGACGACTATCTCGCCATCGTCACACTCGGCTTTGCGGAGGTCATCCGCCTCGTCGCGCTCAACGAGCGCTGGCTGACCAACGGCTCGGACGGCATTTCCGGCATCAAGGCGCCGCTCAAGGCCGAGCTCGGCACGCAGAATTTCGCCTATTTCTATCTCGGCCTCGCCACGCTGGTGCTTGTGATCGTCTGGGCGCTGCTGCGTCGGCTCGACGCCTCGCCCTATGGCCGCGCCTTGAAGGCGATCCGCGAGGACCAGCAGCTCGCCAGCTTCGCCGGTAAGCCGGTGCTGCGCTTCAAGCTGCAGGCCTTCGCGCTTTCGGCTGCGATCGCCGCGCTGGCGGGCGCGCTCTACGCCCATTTCCAGTCCTACATATCGCCGGACCATTTCCAGCCGCTGATCACGATCTACATCTTCCTCGCCGTCACGGCCGGCGGCGTTGGGCGGCCGAGCGGAGCCGTGCTCGGCGCCTATCTCGTCGTGATCTTCCTGGAGGCGACCCGCTTCGTCACCGAATGGGTGCCGGGCCTCCAGCCGGTCCAGCTCGCCGCGCTACGCGAAATGCTGATCGGCGTCGCCCTCATCCTCGTCCTGCATCTCAAGCCGCAGGGCATCCTGCCCGAGCGCATCCCGAAGGCGCCGGTTCCTCCGGCCGCTGCCTAAACCGAAGGCCTGCCCATGTCCGACGATCTCGCCACCCTCTCCGCCCTCATCAGGGAGCCCGGCCAGCCCGACACGGTGTTCAAGGCCTTCGAGGACATCACCCGCCGCCTCGTCGGCCATGAGCTGTTCACGTTGCTCTATGTCGACGGGCAGGAGGTCGCGCGCATCTATTCCAACCGGCCGGACGAGTATCCGATCTCCGGCCGCAAGACGATGGGCCCGACGCCCTGGGGCAAGCATGTGCTGGACGGCCGTCAGCCCTATCTCGGCAAGGACAAGGCCGGCATCCGCTGGGCCTTCTTCGACCATGAACTGATCGAGAGCATGGGGCTCGGCTCGGTCATCAACATCCCCGCGATCTATGACGGCAAGGTCGTCGGCACGATCAACCTGCTCGCGCCTGAGCACCACTATCGCGAAGAGCATGTCGCGCCGGTCGAGCGGCTGGCGCCGCTGCTGGTGCCCGCCTTCCTCGCTGCGCGCGCCGCCAACAAGGCCGCCTGATCCCGTTTCCCCGACGCATCCTGACCGAAGGAACATGCCCGTGGCTTCCACCCTCTTCACCAATGCCCGCATCGTCGACGGCTCGGCGCCGGAGGCCGGCGCACCCGTCAGCGTCCTCGTCGAAGGCGGCACCATCCGCGAGGTCGGCAAATCCGTGACCTCGGCCAAGGCCAAAGTCATTGATCTCAAGGGCAAGACCTTGATGCCCGGCCTGATCGACGCCCATGTCCATGTCGTCGCCGGCGTCGCCGATCTCGGCGCGAATTCCCGCCTGCCGGATTCGCTGGTCACCGCCCGCTCCTTCGGGATCATGCGGGCCATGCTGATGCGCGGCTTCACCACGGTGCGCGATGTCGGCGGCGCCGATTTCGGCCTGAAGCAGGCCACCGAGGAAGGCGATTTCCCGACGCCGCGCCTCGTTATCTCCGGCAAGGCGCTGAGCCAGACCGGCGGCCATGCCGATTTCCGCGGCCGCTATGACGACCGCCCGAGCGTGATCGAGCGCCATCGCCTGGGCGCACTCGGCCGCATCTGCGACGGCGTCGACCAGGTCCGCCGCGCCGCGCGCGAGGAGCTGAAGGGCGGGGCCGACTTCATCAAGATCATGGCCAATGGCGGCTGCGCCTCGCCGACCGACCCGATCCATTTCCTCGGCTTCTCGGTGAGCGAGCTGGAGGCCGTGGTCGAGGAAGCCCGGATGGCCGGCACCTATGTCTCGGCCCATGTCTATACCGACGATGCCATCCGCCGCTGCGTCGAGGCCGGCGTGCACTCGCTGGAGCATTGCAACCTGATCCAGGCCGAGACGGCGAAGCTCGCCGCCTCCAAGGGCGCGGTCGCGGTGCCGACGCTGGTTACCTATGACAAGCTGGTCTCGGACGGGCCGAAGCTCGGCTTCCCGCCGGATTCGGTCGCCAAGGTCGATGTCGTCCGCTCGGCCGGCATGGAATCGCTCGCCATCATGAAGAAGGCCGGCCTGACCATGGCCTATGGCAGCGACCTGCTCGGCGAGATGCACAAGTACCAGTCGGAAGAGTTCGTGATCCGTGGCCGCGCCCTGCCGGCGCATGAGGTCATCGCCTCCGCGACCCATGTCGCGGCGAAGCTCCTGAAGATGGAAGGCCTGATCGGCACGGTCTCGGCCGGCGCCCATGCCGACCTGATCGTCGTCGACGGCGACCCGCTGAAGGATCTCTCGTTGCTGACCCGCCAGGGCAAGCATATCCCTGTCATCATGAAGGGCGGCGCCTTCATGAAGCGCGCCAGCCTGAACTGACATTTCGGAGCCGGCGGGGACATCCTCGCCGGCTTCAATCCTTGTAGGGGCTGTGCTCGCGGATCAGCGCGGCATTGTGCTCGCGGAAGGCCTCCACGAATTCGCGGGCGATGCGCGAGAGCGGCCGCGGCGCCGGCTGGAACATCGCGTAGCGATAGGACAGGCGCGGCGTGAAGGGCCGCGCCACCAGCCCGACCTTCCGGAAATGCAGGCTGGTGACGACGTCGACGATCGTCACGCCGACGCCCTCCATCACCAGGGCGCAGGCCGTGCCGAAGAACTCGACATGCACGGCCATCCGCAGCCGCGCCGAATGCTCGGCGAAGGCGCGTTCGATCGCCTCATGCAGGAAGTGATCCGCATAGAGCGAGATGAAGGGCGCGTCGTCGAGATGGGCCGGCGTGATGACCGACTCGGCCGCCAGCGGATGGTCGGCCGGCAGCATGCAGACGCAGGGCACCTCGATCGTCTCGATGACCGAGGCCGGGCTTTCGATCGGATGCTCGGCGAAGCCGATATCGAAGGCCTCGATCCGGCCGAGATCGCGCACCGTCGGCGATGAGCGGGTGATGAAGCGCACCGTTCCATCCGGCCAGCGCTTCAGGAGCCGGGCGATGATCGGCGGCAAGGCATAGGTGGCGAGACCGGGCTGGCTCGCCAGCGAGAGCGTTCCGGAGCGCAAGCCCTTGAGGTCGCGCGCGACCTGCCGGGTGCGCTCGAGCACGCCGAGCGTGCGCCGCGCCTCCTCATAGAACAGCGTCGCCTCGGGCGTGACCTGCAGCCTGCCCTTCTTGCGCTCGAACAGGGAGACGCCGAGCTCGTCCTCCAGCCGCGTGATCAGGTTGCTGATCGCCGGCTGCGACTTCGCCAGCAGGGTCGCCGCAGCGCTCATCGAGCCGGTCTCGATGACGGCACGAAAGGCCTCCAGATGCCGCGTATCCAAGCTCTGTTCCGCTCAAAAGATATAACCCAGATTTATACCTTTTAGCTCATTTCGTTTTTGACGTAAGCGGCGAAAACGGGACCATGGACCCAAGCCTGAACGGCATGGGAACGGGACCGCATCGGTGAAGAACTCGCTTGTCCTCGACAAGGTCGAAAAGCGTTATGGCGATTTCGTCGCGCTCGAACCGACCGATCTGACGATCAAGGCCGGCGAGTTCATCACGCTGCTCGGCCCCTCCGGCTCGGGCAAGACGACGATCCTGATGAGCATCGCCGGCTTCGTCGCGCCCAGCAGCGGGCGCATGCTGCTTGACGGCCGCGATGTGACCGGGCTGCCGCCCGAGCGGCGCAATTTCGGCGTGGTCTTCCAGGGCTATGCGCTGTTCCCGCATCTCACCGTCTACGACAATGTCGCCTTCCCCCTGAGGGCGCGCGGCATCACCGGCGACGCCGCCCGGCCGAAGATCATGGCCGCGCTGGAAATGGCGAAGCTGCAGGCCTTCGCCCATCGCTATCCCCGCCAGCTATCGGGCGGACAGCAGCAGCGCGTCGCGCTTGCCCGTTCGCTCGTTTTTTCGCCGGAGCTGCTCCTGCTCGACGAGCCGCTGAGCGCGCTCGACAAGGCGCTGCGCAAGGAATTCCAGACCGAGTTCCGCTCGATCCACCGCGAGGTCGGCTCGACCTTCATCTATGTCACGCATGATCAGGAGGAGGCGCTGACGATGTCGGACCGCATCGTCATCCTCGATCGCGGCCGCATCCTCCAGATCGCCCCGCCGGCCGAGCTCTACGAGCGCCCGGCCACCGAGTTCGTCGCGGGCTTCCTCGGCAAGAGCAATTTCCTGCGCGGCAAGGTCGCCTCGGCCAGCGGCGGGCAGGTCGAGATCCATATGCCCGGCTTTGCCGCGACGGCGGCCGGGAACGGCATCGCAACGCGCACCGGCGACGCTGCCGTCGCGGCGCTCCGGCCGGAGAAGGTCAGGCTGGCCGCGCCAACGGCTGGCACCGAGGCTGCGCCTTGCGCGGTGCGCGGCAGGGTCGGCGACATCACCTATCTCGGCTCCTCCGTCGAGGTCGAGGTCCGGCTGGCTGATGGCGAGACGCTGCTGGCGACTGTTCCGGCCGGGCAGCGCGGCTTCGCGGAGGGCGAGGAAATCGTCGCCTCCTGGGCGCCTGATGCAGCCATCCTGGTGCGCGGCAACGAGGCCTCGCCGTGAGCGCGACGGCAGCCACCGGCACCGGCGGAAACGAGCGGCTCTACTGGCTGATGCTGCTGGCGCCTTGCCTCTTCCTGGCGCTGTTCTACCTCGTGCCGGTGCTCAACGTGCTGGTGCTGAGCTTCACCGTGCCCAAGCCCGGCCTCGCCAACTATGCCGAGCTCGCCCAAAACGGCGCCGTGCAGCGCGTGCTCTGGACGACCGTGCGCATCGGCGCGATCACCACGGTGCTGGCGCTGGGGATCGGCTATGTCGTCGCCTATGCCCTGCTGCAATGCGGGCCGCGCGAGCGCCAGATCCTGCTCGGAATCGTCGTCGCGAGCTTCTGGATCAGCGCCCTGATCCGCGCCTTCGCCTGGGTCGCGCTGCTGCAATCGAAGGGGGTGGTCAATTCGGTCCTGATCTCGACCGGGCTGATCGAGAGCCCGCTCAGCCTCGTGCGCAACGAACTCGGCGTGATCATCGGCATGACCCACTACATGCTGCCCTATGCGATCCTGCCGCTCTACACGAGCCTGCGCGGCATCGACGACCGGCTGGTGCCGGCGGCGCGCGCGCTCGGCGCGACGCCGGGGCAGGCCTTCCGCTGGGTCTTCCTGCCGCTGAGCCTGCCCGGCCTGATCGGCGCGGGCGTGATCGTGATGATCTTCTCGCTCGGCTTCTACATCACCCCGGCCATCCTCGGCGGCGGGCGCACGATCATGGTGGCCGAGTTCATCAGCGTGCAGATTTCCGAGACGCTGCGCTGGGGGCTGGCGGCGATGCTGGCGACCGTGCTGCTGAGCGCCGTGCTGCTCCTCGTGATGTGGCTCAGCCGCTTCATGGATGTCGAACAGGCGCTGAGGAAATAGCCATGGCAGCGCTCAGCGTCCCCTCGAACTCAAACGGGCTTTCGCTCAACCGGATCGTCGCATGGCTCGCGGCCTCGTTCCTGCTGCTGCCGATCCTCGTCATCATCCCGATCTCGCTGACGCCGGAGCGCTATCTCTCGCTGCCGACGACCTCGATCTCGTTTCGCCATTACAACAGCCTCGTGACCGACGGGCGCTGGACCAAGAGCATCGTCGACAGCCTCGTCGTCGGCATCGGCGCCACTGTGCTCGCGACCGTGCTCGGCGTCGCCTTCGCGGTCGGTGGCTGGCGACTGGGAACCCCGCTTGCCCGGCGCATGCGCCTGCTGCTGCTGGCGCCGATCATCGTGCCGCCGATCGTGCATGCGGTCGCCTTCTACCGGGCATGGGCGACGCTCGGCCTGCTCGACACCTATCTCGGGCTGATCCTGATCCACGCGATGAAGGGGCTTCCCTTCGTCGTGCTCACCGTCGCGGGTACGCTCGCCAATGTCGATCCGCGACTGGAGCAGGCGGCGCGCAGCCTCGGCGCCAATCCGCGGCAGGCGATGGGCTGGGTCGTGCTGCCGCAGATCAAGGCCGGCATCGTCGCCGGGGCCGCCTTCGCCTTCATCACCTCCTGGGACGAGACCATCGTCGCGCTCTTCGTCACCAGCCGGGCGGTCACCACCCTGCCGCGCCGGATCTGGGAGGGGCTCGCCGACAATATCGACCCGGCCATCGCCGCGCTCGGCACGGTGATGATCGTCCTGACCTTCGCTGCCGTCGCGATCTCGACACTGCGCGGCGGCGCCGCAAAAGCCTGACAACAAAGGGGAGACCAGCATGACCAGAGAGCATCAGGAGTTCCGTGACGACTGCCTCGCGATCCTGCGTGTGCAGACCGAGGGCAAGCGCGTGCATCGCCGTCGCTTCCTGCAGGCGCTGGCGATGCTGGGTGCGATCCCGGCCGGCCTGCGGCTGACGCCGGCCCATGCCCAGACCGGCGAGATCGTCGTCGTCAACTGGGGCGGCGATGCCGTGCCGGCCTATGACGCGATCTGGGTCCAGCCCTTCAACGCCGCCAATCCCGGCGCCAAGGCGCTGATCAACGGCTCGGGGCCGAGCTCCGGCAAGATCAAGGCGATGGTCGAGAGCGGCGCCGTGACCTGGGACGTCTGCGACCGCACGGTCCCGGCCTCGATCGAGCTCGGCCGCCAGAGCCTGCTGGAGAAGGTCGACTGGTCGATCGTGTCCCAGGACAAGGTGCGCGCCGCGCATCGCTCGGACTGGGGCGTCGGCGCCTATCTCTATTCCTTCGTGCTGACCTACGACGCCAAGGCCCTGAAGGGACCGGCGCCGAAGAACTGGAAGGATTTCTGGAACGTCAAGGAATTCCCGGGCAAGCGCACGCTGCGCAACAATATCGAGGGCATGCTGGAGGCGGCGCTGCTCGCCGACGGCGTCAGCCGCGACAAGATCTACCCGATCGATGTCGACCGGGCGCTCGCCAAGATCAAGGAGATCAAGCAGCACACGATCTTCTGGACCACCGGCGCGGAGAGCCAGCAGCTCTTCCGCAACCAGGAGGTCGTGATGGGCAATCTCTGGCACACGCGCTCGATGCTGCTCGCCAAGGAGGTCGGTGACCACATCAAGTTCACCTTCGAGGACGGCATCCTGTTCCCCGGCGCCTGGATCGTGCCGAAGGGCAACCCGGCCAAGGCCGGTGCCTGGAAGTTCATCGCGTCGGCGCAGGACCCGAAGAGCCAGGTCGAATTGTTCAAGCGCGTCGGCAACGGCCCGGTCAATCCAGCCGCCGCCGCGATGGTGCCGGCCGAGATGAAGGCGCTGGACTGCGGCTCGCCGGAGAATTTCGCGCGACAGGTCGCCGTCGACAACGAGTGGTACGCGCAGCACTACGCCACGATCCTCGCCCGCTACATGGACGCGATCGCGTCCTGAGCCCACCCCTGACGGGCGGCACTGCGCCGCCCGCCCCTGCCTCTCCGACCAAGACACAGGACTATCGATGACAACGGCGCCGTTTTCGCTCGCCCAGACCTTCATGGGCGTCCCGCACCGCACCGAGATCGGCGACGCCAAGGCGGTGGTCCTCGGCCTGCCCTTCGATTGCGGCACGCATCCGCAGCGTGTCGGCTCGCGGCTCGGGCCGTCCTCGATCCGCGAGCAGTCGCTGCTGCTGCGCGCCTTCGACTTCGTCAACGGCATCAACCCGCTGGAGGCGCTCGGCGTCGTCGATGTCGGCGATGCCAAGGTCAGCCCCGGCGATCTCGAAGCCTCCTATGTCGCGATCGAAGCCGCGGTCGGCGCCATCGCCGAGACGCGGGCCGTTGCGGTGACGCTCGGCGGCGACGGGGCGATCGCGCTGCCGGAAATGCGGGCGCTGCACCGGGTCTATCCCGATCTCGTCACCGTCCATATCGACGCCCATACCGACGCCTATCCGATCGAGGGCTACAATACCGCGACCGCCTTCGGCCGCGCCGCCGAGGAAGGACTGGTCGACGCGACCCGCTCCTACCAGGTCGGCATGCGCGGCACGACGATGCTGCCCGGCGTCGGCGAATACGGGCGCAGTCTCGGCTACAACGTGATCCCGCTCGCCGAATTGCTGGAGCGCGGCATCGCCAAGGTCTTCGCCGAGATTCGCGCCCATATCGGCGACCGGCCGGTCTATCTCTCCTACGACATGGATTTCTTCGACCCCTCGGTCGCGCCGGGCGTCTGCACGCCGACCTGGGGCGGGGCGACATCGCGCGAGGGCCTAGCGGTGCTGGAAGCCTGCGCCGGGCTCAATCTCGTCGGCGTCAACATCAACACGGTCAGCCCGCCGCATGACGTCGGCGGCATGTCGGCGTTGCTCGCGGCCCAGGTGACGCTGAACGCGCTCAACCTGATCGCGCGGCAGCATCAGTCGAAGGCCGCCGGCGCGGCATAAGGCGCCAGCGGCCCCGTTCGGGGCCGGCATGCCGCCCGCGCATTCTCCGGCTATGGCGCAGTCGATTTCTTCGCCATAGTGGCCTTCGGCCGCCTACGGATTCGAAGGTTGTGAAGCGACTGCCTGTCCTACTCGTTGCATTCTCCGCCGCCCTCGACGGCGTGGCGCAGGCTGCGACGGATGCGGGCGAGATCGTCAGGCAGGCCATTCGTCGCCACGACATCCAGACGCAGATGCCCACGCCTGAACCGAAGGCGGCAAGCTGGCTCGACTGGCTGAAATTCGACATCTCGGCCGATACCGGGCGCATCCTGCTCTGGGGCGCCGTCATTCTCGGCGTGGCCGTGACGATCTGGTCGCTGCGCGACAGCCTGCCGGCCTTCAGTCGCTCGCGCCGGATCAAGGCGGCGGATGTCCCTGCCGGCTTTTCCGACGCTTCCGCCCGGATGGAGGAAGCGCAGGTCGAGGCGGACGACCTCGCCAGCCGCGGACACTATGGCGAGGCCATGCATGTGCTGCTGCTCAAGAGCCTCGCCGAGATCCGCTTGCGGCTGGGCACCAGCTTCGCGGTCTCGCTGACCAGCCGCGAGATCCTGCGCAAGGTCTCCCTGCCGCAGGCGGGGACCGGCGCGCTCGGCGCCATCGTGCAATCGGTCGAGCAGACCTATTTCGGTGGGCGGCCGGCCGCGCGGGAAGACTATCTCGGCTGCCGGCAGGAGTTCGAGACGCTCAGGCGCTCGCTGGCGACGGGCGCGGCCTGATGGGCGGAATGACCTTCCAGCCGCGTGTCGTTGCAGCGCTCGCCGCGGCGCTCTGCGCGCTCTTTGCGGCATCGCTGCTGCTGACAGGAATGGGGGGACGCGAGGCGGCCGGGCTCGCCTTCGGCGCCAACAGCTATTCCAGCTCCGCCGTCGGCCATCTCGCCTTTCACGACCTGCTGCGTGGCCTCGACTACCGGACGCTGCGTGCCGAGGACCGGCCATTGGAGGCCGTCAGCGAGAACGGCGTTCTGATCCTGGCGGAACCGACGGGAAGCCTGGCGAGCGACGAGAACCGCAACAAGCTCTCGACCGCAGGCCGAATCCTGCTCGTCCTGCCGAAATGGACCGTGAAACCAGGGGAGCGGCGCAAGGACTGGATCGGCCAGGCGGAACTCGCCCCAGTGCTGCGCGTCCAGTCGGCGCTGGGCGCGGCGGTCAGCGGCGGCGATATCATCCGCACCAAGCCGCCGACCTCCTACCAGAAGACGATCGCAGCGCCAGACCCGACCGTGCAGGGCGAGCTGCAGCTGATCAAGGGCTCCAATCTCACGCCGCTGATCTCGACGCCGGACGGCATCCTGCTCGGCGAGTTGCGGCAGGGCAATCGCCGCACGCTCGTGCTGGCCGATCCCGACCCGATCGAGAACCACGGCCTCGGCAAGGGTGCGAACGCCGCCTTCGTACGCGACGTGGTCGCAGCGCTGGCAGACGGCAGGAACCGCACGCTGGTCTTCGACGAGACCATCCACGGCTTCAAAAGATCTCCGCCGAACCTGCTGAAATTCCTCAACGATTTCCCGCTCAACCTCGTGCTCATCCAGATCCTGGCTGCGGTCGCGCTGCTGCTCTGGGCGGCGATGGGGCGCTTTGGCGCGCCGCTGCCGGCACCGCGCCGGCTCGATGCCGGCCGGCATGCGCTGATCGGCAATGCCGCGGCGCTCATCGACTATGCAGGCCACCATGCTGCGATCCTGCAGCGCTATATCGCGATGACGCTCCAGGACGCAGGCCGGGCGTTGCGCGCTCCCGCCGGGCTCGAGGGGGCGGCGCTCACCGCATGGCTCGCGAAAGCTTCCGAAGCTCGCGGCATCGATCCGAAACCCCTCTCGGGGCTGGGCGACAGCCCCGCCGCCGACTCCCGCAATCTTGCCTCGCTGCTCGCCGCGGCGCAGGCCCTCCATCACTGGCGCAAGGACCTGCCGCATGGAACTCCGCGACGTCTCGACGATCACTGAAGGTCTCCGGGGCGAGATCCGCAAGGCCGTCGTCGGCCAGGACGAGGTCGTCGACCTGATGCTCGTCAGCCTGCTCTGCGGCGGGCATGTGCTGCTGGAAGGCGTGCCCGGCACGGCCAAGACGCTGCTGGCGCAATCCTTCGCGGCCGGGCTGTCGCTGCGCTTCGGGCGCATCCAGTTCACGCCGGACATGATGCCGGGCGATCTGCTCGGCACCAATCTCTTCGATTTCCGCACCAGCAGCTTCAACCTGACGCGCGGGCCGATCTTCACCGACATCCTGCTCGCCGACGAGATCAACCGCACGCCGCCGAAGACGCAGGCCGCGCTGCTGCAGGCGATGAACGAGCGCAACGTCACCATCGACGGCACGACCCATCCGCTGGGTGAGGCCTTCATGGTGGTGGCGACGCAGAACCCGATCGAGCAGCAGGGCACCTATCCGCTGCCCGAGGCGCAGCTCGACCGCTTCCTGTTCAAGATCAACCTCGCCTATCCCAGCCGCGAGGAGGAATTCGCCATCGTCGCGCGCCATGGGCATCGCGCCGCCATGCCGAAGCTCGCGGAATTCGGCCTCGCTTCCGTGGTGTCGGAGCAGGATCTGCTGGCGGCGCGCGCGCTGGTCGGCGGGATCGCTCTCGGCGAGCCGCTGGTCGGCTATATCGTCGACCTGATCCGCGCGACGCGCAGCCACTCCGCGATCGAGACCGGCGCCTCGCCGCGCGCCGCGACGATGCTGGCCTCGGCCAGCCGGGCGCGTGCGGCGACGCAAGGGCGCGACTTCGTCATCCCCGACGACGTCAAGGGCATCGCCCTGCCCCTGCTGCGCCACCGGATCGTGCTCGCGCCCAATGCCGAGATCGACGGGCTCCTCGCCGAAACGGTGATCCTCGAATTGATCGATCAGGTTGCCGTGCCGCGATGATCAGGCCGACCCCGCGCGCCGTCCTGCTCTTCGGGGCGACCGTGCCGGTCGCCATCGGCCTGCTGATCCATGACCAGACACTCTGGCCGATCGCGCTAGATCTCGGCCTGTTCGTGCTGGCCCTGATCGGGCTCGATGCCCTGCTCTGTGCCCGGCCGTCGCGGCTTTCGCTCACGGTCGATGCGCCACCGCGGTTATATGTCGGCAGCGAAGGGCACCTGACCGTGAGCGCCGCCATCGAAGGCGCCTCACGCGCGGTATCGATCCAGGTCCTGCCGGAGCAGAGCGGTGACGCCGCGCCGCCCGAGCCTGCCCGGCTCGATGTCCCGCCGGGAGCCGTGGGCTCGGTCACGCTGCCGATCCGGCCGCTGCGGCGCGGGCAGATCACGATCGAAGCGCTCTGGCTGCGCTGGCGCGGTCCGCTCGGCCTCGCCGGACGGAGCCAGCGACGGCCGCAGGCCCTGGCGATCGACGTCGTGCCGGATATCCGCGGCATCGCCTCGGCCGCCGTGCAGTTCTTCAGCCGCGATGCGGTCGAGGGCATCAAGGTCCAGCGCCAGAAGGGCGAGGGCACCGAATTCGAGTCGTTGCGCGACCATGTCCAGGGGCTCGACAACCGCTTCATCGACTGGAAGCACTCGGCCAAGCATCTCAAGCTGCTGTCGAAGGAATTCCGGATCGAGCGCAACCACCAGATCGTGCTCGCCTTCGACACCGGCTACCTGATGGCCGAGCCGATCGACGGCCTGCCGCGGCTCGACCATGCGATCCATGCCGGGCTGCTGCTGGGCTGGGTCGCGCTGCGCAGCGGCGACCATGTCGGCTCCTTCGGCTTCGATGCGCGCATCCGGCAATATGTCCCACCCTCGCCCGGCCGAAGCGCCTTCGCCCGGCTCCAGAACGCGTCGAGCCAGCTCGGCTACCGGGCCGAGGAGACCAATTTCACGCTCGGCCTCGCGGAGTTGAATGCACGATTGAAACGCCGGGCGCTGGTCGTGCTGTTCACCGAGTTCATCGACACGACGACGGCGGCGCTTCTGCTGGAAAGCCTGCAACGCATGGCCAATCGCCATGCCGTGATCTTCGTCACGCTGCGCGATCCGTTGCTGGCCGATATCGTCGATGCCGAGCCCGCAAGCTTCCGCCCGGTCGCCGAGGCGGTCGTCGCGCGCGACCTGCAGCGCGAGCGCGCCGTCGTGCTGGAGCGGCTGGCCCGGATGGGCGTGCATTGCCTGGAGATCCCACCGCGCGGCCTCGCCGTCGGCCTCGTCAACCGCTACCTCACGATCAAGCAGAGGGGGCTGCTATAGAACCGAACAGCTCCTTGGCCGTGCCCCCGGCCCCGGTCGCGACCGTCACGCTGCGCAGCGCCGAGTTCCGCCGCAACCGCGAGACTGCCTGGCGCGTGCTGGACGATCTCGTCTCGCGCGTCGAGAAGAAGGGCCTGTCGCGCCTCTCCGCCGGGGAGTTGCAGGACCTGCCCCTGCTCTACCGCACGGCCGCATCGTCGCTGTCCGTCGCCCGCTCGATCGCGCTCGACCGCAACCTCATCCTCTATCTCGAGGGCTTGGTGCTGCGCGCCTTCTTCGTCGTCTACGGCCCGCGCATCGGCGTTCTCGAAGCCCTCAGCGGCTTCCTGAAGCGCGGTTTTCCCGCCGCCGTCCGCGGGGCGGGCTGGCATATCCTGCTGGCGAGCCTCGCCATCGCCGCCGGCATCGCCATCGGCTACCTGATGGTGCTGCCGGACGAGGCCTGGTTCCGCATGCTCGTTCCCGAGGCCATGGCCGGCGGGCGGGGGCCGGCGAGCACGGCCGAGCAGCTGCGCCGGACCGAGATCTTCGCGCCATGGCCGGGCTTCGTCGATTCCTTCGTGGTCTTCGCCAATTTCCTGTTCCGCCACAACGCGACGATCGGGATCATGACCTTCGGGCTCGGCGTGTTCGGCGGCGTGCCGACGCTCCTGCTGCTCGGCTATCAGGGCGTCGTGCTCGGCGCCTTCCTGGCGCTGCACTACAATCGCGGCCTGCTCATCGATTTCATCGGCTGGATCTCGATCCATGGCGTGACCGAGATCGGCGCGCTGATCCTGTGCGGGGCGGGCGGGCTCGTGATCGCCGAGAAGATCCTGTTCCCCGGCCGCTACAGCCGCCTCGACAGCCTCGCCATGGCCGGCAAGGCAGCGGCCGGGCTCGCGGGCGGGGCCGTGCTGATGCTCTTCGTCGCCGGGATCATCGAGGGGGGCCTGCGCCAGCTCATCGCCTCGACGCCCTGGCGCTTCGCGATCGGCGGTGCCACCGGCGCTCTGTGGATGGCCTATTTCCTCTTGGCCGGGAAGCGCGGACGCCATGGCCCAGCGACTTGACCGCATCAACCGTCTGCTCGACGGCATCACCCGCAACCGGCGCGAGATCACCACGCCGGAAGGCGTGACGCTGGAGGTCGACATCGCCAACCATGGCGAGCGGCTCGTCGCCTTCCTGATCGATTTCCTGTTCTGGATGCTGGCGACCGTCCTGCTCTTCCTCGTGCTCGGCCTGACCCTGCTGCACGGGGTCACCGGCTCGGTGACGGTCACGGTCGTGCTGTTCCTGTCCTTCCTGCTCCGGAACCTCTACTTCATCCATTTCGAGCTGCAGAGCCAGGGTGCGACGCCCGGCAAGCGCATCGTCAATCTCAAGGTGATCGACCGCAGCGGCGGCCCGCTCCTGCCCGGCGCGATCGTCGCCCGCAACCTGACGCGCGAAGTCGAGATCTTCCTGCCGCTCGGGCTGTTCTTCGCCGTGCCCAAGATCGGCGCCGGCGCCGAGTTCTGGACGGCGGCGAGCTATTTCGGCTGGGCGGTGGCGCTCTCGGCCCTGCCCTTCTTCAACCGCGACCATCTGCGCGCCGGCGACCTGATCGCTGGGACCATGGTGATCTCGGTGCCGCGCCGGGCGCTGCTGGCCGAACTGGCGGAGGCGCAGAGCCGCTTCGTCTTCAGCCGCAAGCAGCTCGACGCCTATGGCGCCTTCGAATTGCAGGTTCTGGAGGAGTTGCTGCGCCGCCCGCCCTCACCCGACACGCATACGATGCAGCGGCAGGTCTGCGACAAGATCCGCCGCAAGATCGGCTGGGAGGAGGAGGTGCCGCCGGCCGAGACGCTCGATTTCCTCAAGGCCTTCTACACGGCCGAGCGGGCGCATCTCGAACGCGAGCAGCAGTTCGGGCGCTATCGCGCCGACAAGAACGAGCCTGCCGCCACCGGCCCGTGAAGGACCGGCGCGGCCGTGTCTCGATCAGTCGAAGACGTTCGCCAGCGTGTCGAGGTCGATGCCTTCCTTGGCCATGCGCAGGTCGTGATAGATCACGGCCGATTGCACGGCGGCGAAGGCGGTCGACACCACCTGCCAGCCGAAGGCCAGGATCTGCCCGATCAGGCCATTGCCTCCGATGAGGGTGAACGCGAACGCGCCCACCGCCGAGACGACGATGACGAGCAGGAAGAGTCCGAAGATCTGCCAGCGATAGCCCTTGGTCAGCGCGACGCTGCGGCTCATGCTCGCGGTCACGCCCAGCTTCTCGATGACGCAGGCGGGGATGGCGACATAGAGCATGCAGCCGAGGATGATCCCGGGCACGACGAGCAGCAGGAAGCCGAGCATCATCGCGAGGGCGATCAGGATGCCGACGCCGATGACGGGGACCGTACGGGCAAGCCCGATCCGCAGGGAATCGCCGATCGTGAAGGGCTTCTGCCGCATCTCCTGGAAGGCGCCGTAGAGGCTGGTCGCCTGCGCCAGAATCTGGAGCACGAAGGTCAGGAGCCCGAACAGAATCGCAGCAATGGCCGCGCCGAACGATGATGCCGAAGGCGGGCTCGATGTGAGCATCGCCAAGGTCACCAGCAGGACCGGCACCATCGGCAAGAGGGCCAGCAGGGCGAACTTGCCGAACCGGCGCCCCAGAATGGCGAAAGTCTTGTTCATCACCGAGCCGACGCGAAACTGTCCCGGTGCGGCGGCAAATCCGCCGGTCGATGTGCTGCTCATGAGGAACCCCTCGGCAAATGAGGCCGAACTGTGGCACGACCTGCCCAGGGGCACAATCGGCGACAGCGGGGTCGCCTCACCGTCTGCCATGAAGACCCGGCGAGCCTAGCCGGACCGGCGAGCCGGCTCTATGACGGTTTCATGGGGCGTTGCACCGTCAAGATCAGGCTTATCCTCCTCGCCGCGCTGACCTTCGGCTGGCCAGGCATCGGCATGGCCGAGGGGCGGCGCGTCCAGATCATCACGTCTTTCCCGCCGTCCTTCTTCGAACCGTTCCGCAGCGCCTTCCGCAACAGGCATCCCGACATCGCCGTGGAGGTCGTGCAGCGCAAGACCACGGCGGCCGTCGTCGATATCCGCGCGCAGAAGCGGCCGGAGGCCGACCTTTTCTGGGCCTCGGCGCCCGATGCCTTCGAATTGCTGAAGCGCGCGAACCTGCTGGCCCCCTTACAGCCGCGCAAGACCGGCGCGCCGGAGACCATCGCCGGCTACCCGGTCAACGATCCCGACCATCGCTATCTCGGCTTCGCCGTCTCGGGCTACGGGCTGGTCTACAATCCGTCCTATCTGGCGGCACGCGGCCTGCCGGTGCCGCGCAACTGGGCCGACCTCGCCGCACCCGTCTATGCCGGCCATATCGGCCTGACTTCGCCCGCCCGCTCCGGCACGACGCATCTGATGGTCGAGGCGCTCCTGCAATCGCTCGGCTGGGAACGCGGCTGGGCCTTGTGGTCCGCGATCGGCGGCAATCTCGCGACGATCACGGCGCGCAGCTTCGGCGTGACAGCCGGCGTCGCCCGCGGCCGCTTCGGCATCGGCATCTCCATCGATTTCCTGACGGAGGCCAGGACGGGCGAAGGCGAAGGAAACCGTTTCGTGCTGCCGGGCGAGACGCTGTTCGCGCCGGCCAGCATCGCAAGGCTCGCCACCTCGCCCAACCCCAAGGAGGCCGAGCTCTTCATCGATTTCGTGCTCTCACCGGCAGGGCAAAAGATGCTGCGCGAGCCGCGGATCGGGCGCCTAGCCGTCTCACCCTCGGCCTATGGGTCGGACGAGACGCCACCGTATCTCTCGGAGACCGAAGGCATCTTCAACCGGACGGGTTTCGATGCCGGGCTTTCGGCGGGGCGCTACGAGCTGGTCAACCTGATCTTCGACGAGTGGATCACCTTCCGCCGCGCCGAGCATGCACGCCTCTGGCGCAATCTGCAGGCGATGGAAGCGGCGCTGCTCGGCCGCCCGGATGAGCTGGCCGCCAGGCTGCTGACACAGGCGCGTGCGGCGCTGACGCAACCGCCGGTCTCCGCTGCGGAGCTTGGAGAGCCCGGGCGGTTCCAGAACCTCGTCCGCGTGCCCCGCGGCCTGCCCGTGCCCGAAGAACAGGCGCGAATCGAGGCCGATATCAGGAATGCGATCATCACCCGCGCGGCTGAAGCGAGCGACAACCTGCAACAGGCGGCCGAGCGGTTGGCAGCCTTGGGCTGGCGCGAGGACAATCCGAACGGGGTGCGGCCATGACGCCCGCCCTGCCCAGGCGCCGCTTCGGCATCGGCGGCCGATTGATCGCGGCCTTCCTCGGCGTCGGGCTCTTCGCGGTCGGCGCCGGCATCGTCGGCGTGATCTCCTATGAGCGATTGAGCAAGGAGCTGGCGGCGATCGCCCGCGAGCACCTGCCGGGCCTCGCCTCCGCCGCGCGGCTGGCCGAAGCCAGCGCCCGCGTCATCGCCGGCATGCCGGAACTCGCCAATGCCGAGCGGCGCGACACCTACGATCGCGGCCGGCGCGGGGTCGGAGAGCGCTTGAGCGAGCTCGACAAGGTTCTGTCCGAACGGGCCGGCAGCGGTTTCGACGCGCCGCAGCTGACAGCCGTTGCGGCCGAGATCCGCCGCAACCTCAACGCCATCGACGATGTCTCGGGGCGCCGCTTCACGCTGGCCGAGCGCATCCGCGGCGTCAGCGAGGAATTGCGCTGGCTCCAGGCCGATCTCATCGACGAGATCGAGCCGCTGACCGACGATGCTCGTTTCAACATCGACACGGCTCTCGGCCAGATCGGCAGCGAGGCTTCGTCGGGCAAGCCGAACACGATCCGCGAGGAGACCCGCAAGAGCGAAGCGCTGATGACGCTCAACGCCCAGGCCAACCTGATCGTCGGCCTGTTCGGGCGGCTCGGCACGGTCCAGACCCGCGAGGACATGGAGCAGACCGGCCACGTCATCGGCGAGGCGGTCGACCAGCTCGAGGTCGAGGCCAAAGCGCTGGCCGGCTGGCCCGACACGATCACGGTCCGGCAGATCACGCAGCGCCTGATCGGGCTCGCCGATACGGCGACCGGCCTGCCCAGCCTCAAGCGTTCCGAGCTTGCGGCACTGGCCGATGCGCAGCGACTGATCTCGGAGAGCCGCCGCCTCGTCACCGAACTCGGAGCGCTGGTTTCTCAGGAGGTGCAGCGCACGGAAGCCGTGGCGAAGGAGGCCGCCGAGCGCTCGGCCGAGGCGATCCGGCTCGGCCGCAACCTGCTGCTCGCCATCGCGGCGGCTTCGCTATTGGGGGCGCTGCTGATCGGCTGGTTCTATGTCCGGCGCCATCTGGTGGCGCGCCTGCGCATCCTGACCGAGGCCGCGACCAGCATTGCCAGCGGCCAGTCCTCGGCGTTGCTGCCGAAGGCGGGCAATGACGAGCTCGGCGACCTCACCCGCGCGCTCGCCGTCTTCCGGCAGACGCGCGACGACCTGATCCAGGCCGCCAAGCTCGCCGCGCTCGGGCAGATGGCGGCGGGCTTGAGCCACGAACTCAACCAGCCGCTCGCCGCGATCCGCTCCCATGCCCATAACGGCGCCTTGCTGCTGGAACGGGGGCGCCCCGAGGAGGCGCGGAAGGCGATCGGCCGCATCCAGGCACTGACGACACGCGCGGCCGACCTGATCGCGCATCTCAGGCGCTTCGCCCGCAAGCCCGGCGTGGTGCTGACCCCGGTCTCGGTCGGCGACACCATCGAAACCGCGCTTTCGCTGTTCGGGCCGCGTCTGGAGGCCGAGCGCGTGACGCTCAAGCAAGAGCTGCCGGCCGGGCGCATGCATGTCCATGCCGAGGAGATCCGGCTGGAGCAGGTGCTGGTCAATCTCATCGCCAATGCGCTCGATGCCGTCGCCGGCATGGAGGGTGCCGCAATCGCGGTCGGTGCGCGCCGGAGCGGCCACGAGGTCGAGATCTGGGTCGCCGATAGCGGCCCCGGCATCGACCGGGCGCATCTGGAGCGCATCTTCGACCCGTTCTTCACGACCAAGCCGGTCGGCTCCGGGCTCGGCCTCGGCCTCTCGCTGTCCTACAACATCATCAAGGATCTCGGCGGCACGCTTGCCGTTGCCGAGACCGGCCCCGCCGGCACCCGCTTCCTGATCACCCTCGAAGGGACGACAGCCCACGTCATGGCCCCGCTGGAAATCGACGCATGAGCGCTCCCAAGGTCGTCCTCGTCGATGACGATGCCGAGGTGCTCGAAGCCTGGCGGCTGACGCTGGAACTCGAAGGTTTCGCGGTCGTGGCCAAGCGCTCCGGAGATGCGGCGCTGGCCGAGCTCGGTCGCGATGCATCGGTCGTGCTGGTCAGCGATGTCCGCATGCCCGGCCGCGACGGCTTCGGCCTGCTTTCGGCCGTGACCGCGATCGATGCGGAAATCCCGGTCGTGCTGATCACCGGCCATGCCGATGTTCCCATGGCGGTGAAGGCGATCCGCGAAGGCGCCTGGGACTTCGTCGAAAAGCCGGCCGACCCCGTCCGCCTGATCGAGACGATCCGGCGCGCCAGCGAATACCGCCGGCTGATCATCGAGAACCGCTCGCTCAAGGCCGGCGCGCATTCCGAAGACCCGTGGGCGGCCCGCGTCGTCGGGCATTCGCCGGCCGTCCTGCGGCTGCGCAGCCGGCTCGCCCTGCTCGCCGATGCCGATACCGACGTGCTGCTCTTCGGCGAGACCGGGACCGGCAAGGAGGTCGCGGCGCGCGCGCTGCACGATCTCGGCAATCGCCGCACCGGGCGCTTCGTCGCAGTGAATTGCGGGGCGATCCCCGAGACGATGATCGAGAGCGAGTTGTTCGGCCACGAGGCCGGCGCCTTCACCGGGGCGCGCGAGCGGCGGATCGGCAAGATCGAGCATGCCAGCGGCGGCACGCTCTTCCTGGACGAGATCGAGTCGATGCCGATGGCGGCGCAGGTGCGCCTGCTGCGCGCGCTGCAGGAGCGGCGGATCGAGCGCCTCGGCTCCAACAAGGAGATCGCGGTCGATATCCGCATCGTCGCCGCGACCAAGACCGATCTCGCCGCGCTCGCCAAGGCCGGCGGCTTCCGCGAGGACCTGGTCTACCGGCTGAACGTCGTGACCCTGCGCCTGCCGCCCCTGCGCGACCGGCGCGAGGACATTCCATTGCTGTTCCAGCACTTCCTCGCGCTTGCCGCCGCGCGCGTCGGCCGCTCCGCTCCCCCGCTCGGGCGCGACCTGCTGCAAAGGCTGACGCGGCAGGACTGGCCGGGCAATGTCCGCGAATTGCGCAACGCGGCTGAGCGCAGCCTGCTCGGCATGGACGAGGATTTCGAGGATGCGGACGCGGGTGCCGCGGCAGCCGATGGTGCGGAGCGCACGCTGGAGGAGCTGGTCGCCATCGCCGAGGCGGAGGGGATCGGCGCCGCGCTGAAGCGCCATAACGGCCGCATCGGCGTCACCGCCGCAGCGCTCGGCATCACCCGCAAGACGCTCTATCTCAAGATGCGCCGCTATGGCCTGAGCGGTGCAGCGGCGCTCGCGGACTGAGCGGCGATGTTACCGCAATGACCCATCGGGGATATTGGCTGGTTACCGCCATGCCCCCGAAATTGGGTACGTGAAGACCCCTCCTCCCGAATTCCGCAAGGAAATCAACGCTTCCGCCACTTGGCATCGCCGTTGCTGAAGACGATGGCATCGACCTCGACGTCGACCACAAAATTCGCTTCGGGAGGAAGCCATGCTCAATCGTAGAACCGCGCTCGCGGCCAGCCTCGGCCTGTCGTTGAGCGCCTCGTTTATGACCATCGCGCTGGCGCAGGCGCCGGCCGGTAAGGTCACGGTGGTGACCTCCTTTTCCAAGGACGTCACCGATCCCATCAAGAAGGCCTTCGAGAAGGCGGTTCCGGGCGTCACGCTCGAAGTGCAGAACCGCAACACCAATGCCGGCGTGAAATATGTCGAAGAGACCAAGGCGAACAACCAGGTCGATCTGTTCTGGGCTTCGGCGCCCGACGCCTTCGAAGTGCTGAAGGGCAAGAAGCTGCTCACCGCCTACAAGCCCAAGGCGACCGGCATCCCAGAGAAGATCGGCTCCTATCCGATCAACGATCCGCAGGGCTTCTATTTCGGCTTCGCGGCCTCGGGCTACGGCATCATGTGGAACGACCGCTATGCCAAGGCCAACAAGCTGCCCGAGCCCAAGGAATGGCAGGACCTCGCCAAGCCGGTCTTCTACGACCATGTCGCGATCGCGGCGCCCTCGCGCTCGGGCACCACGCACCTGACGATCGAGACGATCCTGCAGGGCGAAGGCTGGGACAAGGGCTGGCGCACCATCAAGGAGATGGCCGGCAATTTCCGCTCGATCAACGAGCGCTCCTTCGGCGTGCCCGAGCAGGTCAATTCGGGCCAAGTGGGCGTCGGCATCGTCATCGACTTCTTCGCCTTCTCGGCCCAGGCCTCGGGCTTCCCGGTCAAGTTCGTCTATCCGAGCGTGACGACGGTGGTGCCGGCCAATGTCGGCATCATCGCCAACCCGCCGAACAAGGCCGCGGCCGAGGCCTTCATCGAGTTCCTGCTCTCGCCGACCGGCCAGGAAGTGCTGCTCGAGCCCGGCATCCGCCGCCTGCCGGTCAATCCGGCCGTCTATGCCAAGGCCGGCGCCGACTATCCGAACCCCTTCACCGATCCGCGCTTCCAGAAGATGATCGGCTTCGACGTCGACAAGTCGGAGCAGCGCACGGCGGTGGTCGACACGCTGTTCGACCAGCTGATCTCCTTCCAGCTCGACGCGCTGAAGGGCGTCAACAAGGTGCTGCACGAGGTCGATGCGGCGCTCGCCAAGAAGCCGAACGACAAGGCCAAGGCGCTGGCCGAGGAGGCCCGCGTGCTGCTCGCCGCCATGCCGGTGACGGAGGCGCAGGCCGCGAGCGCAGAGCTGCGCGGCGCCTTCACCGGCGGCAAGGAAAAGGGCGCCCGCCAGGCCGAGGTCGAGGCGCAATGGGCGAGCTTCGCCCGCGACAACTACGCCAAGGCCAAGGCGAAGGCCGAAGAGGCGCTGAAGGCTGCGAAGTAACGCGTCGAGAGCGTGTCATCCCGTGCGCGCTGCAGCGTGAAACGCTGCGGCGCAGACACGGGACCGCGTGACCAGCAGGCGCCTTTTCCTGAAAACGGTCCCGTGTCTGCGCAGCGGCATTTCCATGCCGCAGCGCGCACGGGATGACAGCCCGGCCGCATCTCATGACAGCCATTCCGACCACAACGGCCCCGCGCCGCCCCCGTCGCATCGCCGGCACGCCCGGACAGATCGCGCTGGCGCTGGCGATCGCCGCCTTCCTCCTGATGTTCCTGGTGCTGCCGGTAGCGACGGTGATCTATGTCGCCTTCACCGAGAAGGGCACCTCGACCTTCACGCTGGTCAATTTCTACGACTTCGTCCGCACCGAGCTGTTCATGCGCTCACTGTGGAACTCGTTCTATGTCTCTGCGATGTCGGTGGTCTGGGCCTCGGTCTTTGCTCTGCCGCTGGCCTATCTCACGACGCGCTTCGTCTTCCGCGGCGCGGCCATCGTCCAGACGCTGGGCTTCCTGCCATTGATCATGCCGCCCTTCGTCGGCGCGGTGGCGATGCAGCTGTTCTTCGGCCGCAACGGCTCGGTCAACCTGCTGCTCGACGACTGGTTCGGCTTCAAGATCGACTTCATGGAGGGGCTGAACGGCGTCATCTTCGTCCAGTCGGTCCATTATTTCCCGTTCATCCTGATCAATCTCTCGGCGGCGCTGCGCAATGTCGACCGCGCCATGGAAGAGGCCGCGCAGAATCTCGGCTCCTCCGGCTTCCGGCTGTTCCGGCGCATCGTCTTCCCGCTGGCGATGCCGGGCTATCTCGCCGGCGCCTCGCTCGTCTTCGTCAAGGTCTTCGACGACCTCGCGACGCCGCTCCTGCTCAACGTCAAGGACATGCTCGCGCCGCAGGCCTATCTGCGGGTGACCTCGATCGGCATCGCCGACCCGATGGGCTATGTCATCTCGGTCGTGCTGATCGTCGCCTCCGTCCTGGCGATGTGGCTCTCGGCAAGGGCCCTGAAGGGCCGTGACTACGCCACGACGCAGCGCGGCGGCGGCGGGCTCGCCAAGCGGGTGATGACGCCGATGGAGGCCGTGTTCGGCTACGGCATCGTCATCCTGATCCTGGCGCTGGTGCTGGCGCCGCATCTGGGGCTGCTGCTGCTCTCCTTCGCGACGATCTGGTCGTTCTCGCCCCTGCCCGACGCCTATACGATCGCGCATTACGGGCGCGTCTTCGGCGAGAGCTCGGTCTATATCAAGAACACGCTGATCTATGCCTCGATCGCCGGCGGCATCGACGTCGTGCTCGGCGTGGCCATCGCCTATCTCGTGCTGCGCACCCGGCTGATCGGCCGCGAGTGGCTCGACTGGATGGCGACCGCCGCGCTCGCCATCCCCGGCGTGGTGCTCGGCATCGGCTATCTCCGGACCTTCTACGGCATTACCCTGCCGGACGGGACACCGCTCGCCGCGCTCTGGATCACCATCGTGATGGCGCTGGCGATCCGGCGCCTGCCCTATGCCTTGCGCGCCTGCTACGCCGCGCTCCAGCAGATCTCGGTTTCGCTGGAGGAAGCGGCCGAGAACCTGGGGGCGACCAAGGCCCGCACGGTCCGACGCATCGTCGTGCCCTTGATGGCGGGCGGCATTCTGGCCGGCTTCGTCACCTCGTTCTCGACGGCCGCCGTCGAGCTCTCGGCAACGCTGATGCTGGTGCAGTCCAATTCCGACGCGCCACTGGCCTACGGGCTCTATGTCTTCATGCAATCGGCGGCGGGGCGCGGCCCCGGTGCGGCGCTCGGCGTCGTCGCGGTGATCCTCGTCGCGGCCTGCACCTTCCTCTCCCATCTCATCATCGAACGCAGCCAGAAGGCCAAGGGAATGGGCCACTGATCATGAACGCGACCGTCTCCCTGACCACGCCCGCCGTCGCCGTCGACATAGAAGGCGTCAACCTGTCCTACGGCACCAACCATGTGCTCAAGGACGTCAACCTGGCGATCGAGCCGGGCGAGTTCTTCGCCTTCCTCGGCCCCTCCGGCTGCGGCAAGACCACGCTTCTGCGCCTGATCGCCGGCTTCAATCATGCCGATACCGGCGAAGTCAGGATCGGCGGCAAGCCGATCACCGACCTGCCGCCCTGGAAGCGCGATGTCGGCATGGTGTTCCAGTCCTATGCGCTCTGGCCGCATATGACGGTGCGCCGCAACGTCGCCTTCGGGCTGGAAGAGCGCGGCGTGAAGCGCGCCGAGGTCGAGCGGCGCGTCGAGGCGGCTTTGGGCCTCGTCGGCCTCGCCCATCTCGCCGAGCGGCGGCCCTCGCAGCTCTCCGGCGGCCAGCAGCAGCGCGTCGCGGTGGCGCGCACCGTCGCGGTCGAGCCCAAGGTGCTGCTGCTCGACGAGCCGCTGTCCAATCTCGACGCCAAGATGCGGGTGCAGGTGCGCCGCGAACTGCGCGACCTGCAGCAGCGGCTCGGCCTGACCACGATCTTCGTCACTCACGACCAGGAGGAGGCGAACACGATCTGCGACCGCATCGCGGTCATGAACGACGGCATCGTCCAGCAGGTTGGGACGCCGATGGAGCTCTACGAGCGGCCGGCGAACCTCTTCGTCGCGGGCTTTCTTGGGACGGCCAATATCCTTGGGGGCAAGCTGACCGGCAGCGGCGGGACCCGAGTCTTCGAGATCGAGGGCGGGCCGCGGGTGCCGGTTCCGGCGGACGCGGTCGTACCGGAGGGCGCCAAGCTGGTCTTCCGGCCGCAGCATGCCAGCCTCGGTGATGCGGGCCCGGCAGGCGATGGGATGCTGGCCCTGCCCTGCACCGTCGCCAATCGCGAATTCCTCGGCGCGAGCGTGCGGTATGGGGTTCGCATCGGCACGACGGAGGTGGCGGTCGACGTGCCGTTCCAGTCCGGCAGCGGATTGTTCGAGGTCGGCAGCGGGGCGACGCTCAGGCTGTCGCCGCATGCGTTGTTGTGGCTGGCGGCGTAGAAATCCCCGATTGTGTGGAGAAACACGCCGTCATTCCCGGGCAGGCCGTAGGCCTGAGCCCGGAACCCAGAACCGATGTGTCTCGGTAACTGGGTTCGCGGTCTCGGCGCCTTTCCCATCAAGCTCATCGGTTCTGGGTTCCGGGCTCGAGCGCTGCGCGCTCGCCTCGGAATGACGGCGTGGTTCTTCCAGAACGGACAGGACCTTGGGAGCTCCCGACCTCACCCCCGCTGCTCGGCCTTGTCTCTGGCCCTCGCCTCGGCGCTACGCTCGGAGGCCGGACCGTAGCCGCCGGCGCCGGGGGTGATGATCTCGACGATCTGGCCCTTTTCGAGCGCGCCGTCGCCCTTGAAGAACGGCACGACACCCTCGCTGAAGGCGAAGGAACCGCCCTGCCCCTCGCCGCCGCCGGCGAGGCCCCAGGGGCGCGAAGTCAGGCGCGAATTGTCGACATTGAGCCGGCACGGCGCTTCCGCTCGGTAGACGCGGCGCAGGCCCATGCCGCCGCGCTGGCGGCCGTCACCGCCCGAACCGTCGACCAGTTCGTAGCGCAGCAGGGTCAGCGGGTATTCGAGCTCCAGCGCCTCGACCGGCAGGTTCGAGGTATTGGTCATGTGGACATGGACGCCGTGGAGCCCGTCCTTGTTGATGCGGGCGCCGGAACCGCCGCCGATCGTCTCCAGATAGACCCAGAGCTCGCCGCTGCCCGGCTGCTCCCCGGCGAAGGTCGCCGAGGCGACCGCGCCCGAGCATGCCGCGATCACCCGGTCCGGCACGGCCTGCGCCAGCGCGCCATGGATCAGGTCGACCACCCGCTGGCAGGCGGCGATGCGGCCGTTGACGGCGGCGGGATGCACGCAGTTCAGTACCGTGCCTTCGGTCGCGGTGACGGTGAGCGGCCGCGCGAGCCCCGCATTGGGCGGAATGGTCGGGTCGGCCACGGTCTTGACCGCGTAATACACGGTCGAGAGCAGCGCGGTGTAGACCATGTTGAACCCCGCCCGCATCTGCGGCGGCGAGTCGAAGGCCAGCGTCATCTCCTCGCCCGCGACGGTGATAGCGACCGAGAAGGTCAGCGGCTCGTCGATCTCGGGATTGTCGAAGGAATCCGAGAAGCGATAGACGCCGTCGGGGATCGAGGCGATGCCCGCGCGCATCTTGCGCTCGGCATAATCCTGCAAGGCCTTGCCGGCGGCGAGCACGGTGTCGCGGCCATATTTGTCGCAGAGCGCTCGCAGGCGCTCGACCCCGAGCCGGTTCGCCGCCATCTGGGCGCGCAGGTCGGAGAGGCGCTCGCGCGGGACCTGGCAGTTGAGCAGGATCAGTTCCTGCACGTCCTTCATCAGCACGCCGCCGTCATAGAGGCGGATCGGCGGGATGCGCAGACCCTCCTGATAGATATGGGCGTGGCCGCGATCGGCGAAATCGGAATGGTGCGCGGTGTTGACCGCCCAGGCGATCATCACGCCCTCGTGGAAGACCGGCTCGGCCAGCACGATATCGGGCAGATGCGTGCCGCCGCCCTCATAGGCGTCGTTGCCGATGAAGACGTCGCCCGGCTTCATCTCCGCGATCGGATGGCGCTTCAGGATATGCGGGATGATGCCGATGAAGGAGCCGAGATGCATCGGGATATGCTCGGCCTGGCAGAGCGTCTGGCCCTCGACGTCGAAAAGCGCGGTCGAGCAATCGCGGCGCTCCTTGATATTGGTCGAGTAGCTCGCCTTGACCAGGGCCTCGCCCATCTCCTCGGCGATGGAGGCGAAGGAGGAGCCGATGACCTCGACGGTGATCGGGTCGACGCTGACGGATGCGGTCACGGTCATCACGGCATCTCCAGGATCAGGTTGAGATAGGGCTCGACGGTGGCGGTCATGCCCGGCAGCAGCACGGTGGTCGAATCCATCTGCTCGACGATGGCCGGGCCGGTGAAGCGATTGCCGGATTTGAGCTTGTCGCGGTCGTAGATCGGGCAGGCGACGAAGCCGCCGGCCTCGGGGAACCAGACCTCGCGGCTGCCGATGACGGCGTGGGAGGCATCCGGGCCGGTATCGGGCTCCGGCCGGAAGGCGGCCTTGGGCACGAGCCCGACCGCCTCGACGCGATAGGTCACGAGCTGGACCGCCTCGCCTTCCGCGACGAAGCCATAGAGCCGCTTATGGGCGGCGGCGAAGCCTTCGGCCAGCGCCGCGATGGTCGCGGGCGTGATCGGCCCGTCCGGCACGTCGATGGCGAGCTCGTAGTTCTGGCCGTGATAGCGCAGATCGGCGGTGCGCTTCAGCCGGCGATCGGCCGAGACGACGCCCTCCTCCGCGAACCAGTGATCCGCCTGCTCCTGCAAGGCGACGAATATCTCCGCCATGTCGGGGACCAGCGCCTCGGATAGCGTCGCCAATCGCGTCGTCGCGAAATTGGCGCGCAGGTCAGTGAGCAGCAGGCCGAGCGCGCAGCCGATGCCGGGATTGCGGGGGACGACGATGCGCTTCATGTCGAGCTCGCGCGCGAGCCTCGCGGCATGCAGCGGCCCGGCCCCGCCGAAGGCGACCAGCGCGTAGTCGCGCGGGTCATGCCCGCGCTGGACGCTGATGACGCGGATGGCCTTCGCCATGTTGGCGGTGACGACCGAGATGATGCCTTGCGCCGTCGCCATCAGGTCGAGGCCGAGTTCATTCGCCAGCCGGCCGATCGCATGTTTCGACAGGCTCTGGTCGATCGGCATGCGTCCGCCGAGCAGATGCGTCGGGTTCAGGGTCTGGAGCACGACATTGGCGTCGGTGACGGCGGGTTCGGTCGCCCCGCGCCCATAGCAGACCGGGCCGGGATCGGCGCCGGCCGAGCGCGGCCCGACCTTGAGCAGTCCGCCCGAATCGATCGCCGCGAGCGAGCCGCCACCGGCGCCGACCGTGTGGATGTCGAGCATCGGCGCCTTGATCGGATAGCCGTGGACATTGGCCTCGGAAGCGAGCTTGGCCTCGCCGTTGCTGAGCAGGGCGACGTCCGAGGAGGTGCCGCCCATGTCGAAGGTGATGAGGCTGGGTATGCCGATCATCGCACCGATCGCCTGCGCCGCGACGACGCCGGTCGAGGGGCCGGAGAGCACCGTGCGTACCGGTAAACGCGCCGCCATGTCGAAGCCGATGACGCCGCCATTGGACTGCGTCAGATGCGGGACAGCCTTGAGGCCAAGTTCTTTCAGCCGGTCGGCAAGCCGGCGGATATAGCCCTGCATGACCGGGCCGAGATAGGCGTTCACGACGGCGGTCGAGATACGCTCGTACTCGCGGAACTCGGGCGCGACCTCATGCGAGGCGCAGATGAAGGCCTCGGGGAATTCCTCGGAGACGATGCGCTTGGCCGCTTCCTCATGCTCCGGCCGGACGAAGCCATAGAGGAAGCCGATGGCCACCGCCTTGACGCCCTCCGCCTTCAGCGCCCGCGCCGCCTGCCGCACGGCCTCCTCGTCGAGCGGCGTCTCGACCGTGCCGTCATGGCGGACGCGCTCGGGAACGCCGAAGCGCAGGTCGCGCGTGACCAGCGGCGGGGCCTTGTCGGCCTGGAGATCGTAGAGGTCCGGCCGCTTCTGCCGGCCGATCTCGATCAGATCGCGGAAACCTTCGGTGGTGATGAGGCCGGTCCTGACACCGCGATGCTGGATCAGGGCGTTGGTGCCGACCGTCGTGCCATGGCCGAAATAGGCGATGTCGGCGGGACTGGCGCCGACGCGCTCGACGCCTTCCTGCGTGCCGCGCGCGATGGCGCGGGAGGGATCGTCAGGCGTCGAGGGCACCTTCCAGACCGCGACCATGCCGGTCGCGTCGTCGAACAGGCAGACATCGGTGAATGTGCCCCCGGAATCGATCCCGATCCGCCACGCCATCTCTGTCGTCCTCCCTTATATCACCGTCGTCTCGGCGGGCGTCCACGCCACGCCATGGCCGAAACCGCCCTGATAGCCGCAGACAACAGCCGCATGCTCGGCTCCCGCCGCCAGCGCGGCGGCGATGCCGGCTCCGTCCAATATGGCGAGCAGGCAAGCGGCGATGAAACCGTCACCGGCGCCGAGCGTATCCACCACGGTTGCAGGGCTGGCCGGCTGTTCGTGAAAGCTGCCGGCCACGAGTGCCAGCGCGCCCTTCTCCCCGCGCGTCGCCACGACCATGCCCGCACCCCAGCCGATGCAGCGCTCCAGTAGGGCACGGCATTCCGCATCCGAAGCGGAAGGGTGCGACAGGAAGGCGATATCGACGGCCGCTAGCGTTGCGGCGAGGTTCTCGTCGGTCCAGCGCTCGGAAAAATCATAGGACAGGCGCCGGGCCGCGCTGCGGACGACCGGCAAGGCGTCGCCGAGCTCGCTGTAGATGCTGGAATGGACGTGATCGAAGCCGGCGATATAGGCGCGGTCCTCGGCGTCGAACGTTCCCCATTCGCCGCGCACGCCGGGCTCGGAACGCAGGAAGCGCCGGTCCTGCCCGTCATGGCCGATGAAGGCGCGGGCGTTCGGGCCAAGCCTGATCCGGCAGCGCGCGGTGTCGACGCCTTCCCGCCTCAGCGCGTCCCCCAGAAGCATGCCGGCGTCATCCGACCCGATGCAGCCGAGATAGCCCGTCTCGGCACCGAGCCGCCTTGCCTGCACCGCGACGTTCACGGCGTTGCCGCCGGGAAACTGGAGGCCGCGATCGACATAGGTGTCGACGGTGTTGTCGCCCAGTCCCAGAAGCCTCTGCGCCATCGCGGCAACTCCCCCGGATCAGTACGCCACCTTCCACATGTAGCGGCGGGTGGTCAGGGGCTGGTTGCGCAGCACGGAGAGATGGGCCGAGAAGCGCTTGAGCGCTGCCTGGAGGATATAGGGCGCCACGATCGGGCGGATCTCCGGGTCGATGCCCTTCATCGTGAAAGCGCGGGAATCGTAGTTCATCACGCGCCCGGCATAGGTGTCGCAGAACTTCACGACCCGCTCCATCAGGGGCCGGCTCGGATCCTCGCCGGTGATCAGGATCAGCGGCGTCTGCTTGTCGACGATCTCGAAGGGGCCGTGGAAGAACTCGGCCGCCTCGATCGGGTAGCTGTGCAGCCAGAGCATCTCCATGAGGATGCAGACGCCGAAGACATAGGCCGTGGTGAAGCCCGGCCCCGAGGCGACATGGTAGATGCGGTCATCGCCCGCATAGGTCGCGGCATCGGCTGCGGCGCGGGCCTCGTTCTGCTGCGCGGCGTCGCACATTGCCGCGGGAAGCGCGTCGAGCGAGCTCAGGAGCTTCTCGCCGAGCGGCCAGCCTTCCTTGGCCACCATCAGCCCGCCGATCAATGCCTGCATCAGCATGAACATCGCCGCGAAGGATTCGCTGGTGTCGCCGACGAGGAAATGCCATGGCACGGCCTGCGCCAGCGGCTTTTCGCCATATTGGCTGAAGGCGACGACCTGGCAGGGCCTGTCCTTGAGAAAATGCGCGGCGGCGACCGTCTCCGCCGTCGTGCCGGATTTCGAGGCGAGCAGGACCAGCGTCCGCTCGTCGAGCCGCGGCGGGTCGATCGCCATGAACTCGGCCGGGAAGTAGCGCCTGATCTCGATACCCGGCGAATAGCGCTCCAGCCAGTATTGGATGCCGAGCATCGCCCGGTTCGCCGAGCCGCAGGCGATCAGGTAGATGCGGTCGACTTTGGGAGCCAGCTCCTGCCCCAGCGCATAGGCCTTCGGCAGCGCGGCACGGGTCTGCTCCAGCCCGGACAGGACCGCGTCGCGGTCGAAGGCGATGGACATGGACGGGCTCCCGAGCGGGCTTTAAACTTGGCAGCGGAATTGGTATACACCAATTCCATATACCAATCACTGTCAAGCCTGTTGAGATGTCGTCCAAACGCCCCTCCCGCCCTGCCGCGCTACGCGACCGTTTCGCCCTCAAGACGAAGAAGGCGGCGCGCCTCGGATTCCGACCGGCGCGTGCGCCGAAAGGCTCAGGAGTCGAGGCGCCGGGCACGGCCAACCCGCTGAAGGGGGCCAAACCGATCTATGTCGAGGTGCAGGAATACCTGCTCGACCTGATCGGCGAACCGGATTACGGGCCCGGCGATCGCATCCCCTCGGAGCGGACGCTGGCCGACGCGCTCGGCATCAACCGGATGACGGTGCGCAAGGCGATCGACCGGCTGGTCGAGCGCAACGTGCTGGAACGCAACGGCACCAGCGGCACGCGCATCCCGCTGGTCCAGGTCTCACGTCCGATCGATGCGTCGGCTTCGCTGGGCATCACCCGCATCATCCGCAATGCCGGCGGCGAGCCCGGCAGCAAGCTGCTGCATTTCGGAGAGGAGGCTGCGAGCGAAAGCATCGCCCAGCGCCTCGAACTGGCGCCCGGCAGCGCGCTGATCATGGCACGGCGCCTGCGCAGCATGAACGATGAAGCCTTCTGCATCGAGACCAGCTATCTGCCGGCCGGCAGCGTGCCCGGCCTGTCGGCCGAGGACCTGGTTTCCGGCCAGTCGCTCTACGCGTTGCTGGGGCAACGCTACGGCATCGAGATCAGCATCCGCGACCGCGAGATCAGCGTCGGCACGGCGACGGAGCGGGAGGCGCAACTGCTCGCGCTGGCGCCGGGCTCGCCGACCCTGGTGCTGCGGATCGTGGCGCGCGACGGCGAAGGGCGGCCGGTCGAATACATGCGTTCGGTCAACCACCCCCATCACGTCGTCTTCCGCAGTTCCGCGCCCCCTGCCCGCTCCTGAGCGGCGCGGCCGGGCACCCATCTTCCCGCCTTGCCTTCCTGCCGCCGGAGCCATCGTGATGGGCATCACCATCGAGACCATCGAGCCGGACCCGTCCCTGCCCGCCTCCAGCGACGTCGTAGTCATCGGCGGCGGCATCATCGGCATCACCACCGCGCTCTTCCTGGCACGCGAGGGCATCTCGGTCACGGTCTGCGAGAAGGGAGAGGTCGGGCACGAACAATCCGGCCGCAACTGGGGCTGGGTCCGCGTCATGGGGCGCGATCCCGGCGAGATCCCGCTCGGGCTCGAAAGCATGCGGCTCTGGGAGGACATGGACCGGCTCGTCGGGGGCGATACCGGCTTCACCCGCTCCGGCATCGTCTATGTCGCCGACACCCCCGCGGGGCATGCCGAGCAGCAGGCCTGGCTCGAGCATGCCAGGACCTATCAGCTCGACACGCGCCTCCTGAGTTCGCGCGAGATCGACGCCGTCCTGCCCGGCGGCAAACGCGCCTATGCGGGCGCGATGTTCACGCCGAGCGATGCCCGCGCCGAGCCGCAGAAGGCCGTACCGGCGATGGCGCGGGCGCTGCGCCGCCATGGCGGCACCTTGCTGACGCGTTGCGCGGTGCGCGGCATCGAGACGACTGGGGGACGCGTCAGCGCCGTCGTCACCGAGCGCGGTCGCATAGCCTGCCAGCGCGTTGTGCTGGCGGGCGGCGCCTGGTCGCGCCTCTTCCTCGGCAATCTCGGCATCGACCTGCCGGCGCTCAAGGTGCTGGGTTCGGTGTTCCGGACCGAGCCACTCGACGGGCCGCCGACCCATGCCGTGGGCGCCTCGGACTTCGCCTTCCGCAAGCGCCAGGATGGCGGCTATACCATCGCGCATCGCGGGGCGAGCGTCGCCGAGATCGTGCCGGACAGTTTTCGGCTGCTCTTCGATTTCCTGCCATCTTTGGCCAAGCAGCGCCATGAATTGCGGCTGCGGCTCGGTGAGCGCTTCGTCGAGGAGGCTCGCCGGAGGACCAGCTGGTCGCTCGACGAGGAAACGCCTTTCGAGCAGACGCGCATCCTCGACCCCAAGCCCTCAGCGCCGATCCTGGAAGAGGCCAAGCGCAACCTGATCGCCGCCTTCCCGGCCTTCGCCGGCCTCAGGATCAAGGAAAGCTGGGGCGGGCTGATCGACGCGACGCCCGATGCCGTGCCTGTTATCGGCGAAGTGCCGCGCCTGCCGGGCTTTTTCCTCGCCACCGGCTTCTCGGGCCATGGCTTCGGCATCGGCCCCGGCGCCGGCCGCCTGATCGCCGATCTCGTCAGCGGGCGCACGCCGATGATCGATCCGAAGCCCTTCCGGCTGGAGCGGTTTTCACGGCTGGAGCGGACGACGCGCGCGCGATGAGGCGAGCGTTCCCTCTCCCCTTGAGGGAGAGGGAACGCTCTCGCGCCGCTCAGGCCAGCGCCGCCTCGTCCAGCGAATAGGCGGAGAAGAAGTTCGTTCCGCCCGGGTAGCATTTGAAGCCGCTCAGGCCGGTGACCATCGCATAGCCCTGCGACCGCCAGGCGAGGCCGACGAGCGGCGCCTGCTCCAGAGCGTTTTTCTCCAGATCGGCATAGATCGCCTTGCGCTTGGCCGCGTCGAACTCGGCGCGGCCCTTGGCGAAGAGCGCGTGGATCTCCGGCGTCGGGATCTGCCAGCTTCGGGCCATGTTGGGTGGCAGGTCGCCGTCGAGCAGCGGGGCTAGGCCATCGGGATCGTTATTATCCGCGGTCGTGCCCTGGATCATGAAGTCGTAGCGGCCCTTGCCGGCGAGATCGACGCGCGCGGCCCAGTCCGGCAGGTTCAGCGTCACCTGGATGCCGATCTCGGCGAGATTGGCCTGCACCACCTCCGCCGTGGACTTGTGCATGCCGTATTGCGCGGTCGAAAGCAGGGTGCATGGAAAGCCGTTGGGCACGCCGGCCTCGGCCATCAGCTTCTTCGCCCTGGTTGGATCATATTTCCAGAATTCGGAGCGTCCCTTGTCGAAATAGGGGCTGCTCGACGGGATCGGAATGCCCTCCAACTTGCTCCCCCGGCCGAAGAAGGCGGCCTGCACGATATCCTCGCGGCGGATGGCATGGGCCACAGCCTGACGCAGACGCACATCCTTGAACGGCCCAGCACCGCCATTGAAGTTCAGCCCCATGAAGGGACCATCGACCGCGACGAGCCGCAGGCGGGAATCCTTCTCGATCGTGCCCATGGACTGCCAGGGCACGTATTCGATCAGGTCGATATCACCAGCCTGGAGCGCCGCGACGCGCAGATTCTCGTCGGCATAGGCGACGAGCTTGATGCCATCGAGCTTGGGCAGGCCCGGCTTGTAGTACTTGTCGAATTTCGCGACCTCGATCGAAGCGCCGCGCTCCTGGCCCTTCAGCACGAAGGGGCCGGCACCGATTCCGAGCCCGGCCCGCCCCTCGATCGAATCCTTGGCGATGATCGGCATATGCGGGCTTGCCAGCCAGATCGGCAGCGTCACGGTCGGCTGCTTCATGACGATGCGGACGGTGCGGGCATCGGGCGTCTCGATGCGCTCGACGCCGCCGAACTCGGCCTTCATGAAGGCCGTCGAACTGGGCGCAGCGACCTGCTCCAGCGTCCATTTCACGTCCTCGGCCGTGACCGGCTTGCCGTTCTGGAAGGTGGCCTGGCGCAGCTTGAAGACCCAGGCTGTCTCGCCCTCGCGTTGCCAGGACTCCGCGAGTTCCGGCCGGACTTCGCCGTTCTCGTCGAAGCCGGTTAGGCCGCGGAAGATCAGCAGCTTGACGGTCAGCGCCGCCGTGCCGGTATGGAGCCAGGGCTGGAGGCTGGGCGGAAAGCTCGACAGGCCGAAGCGGAGTACCTTGCCGGCGGCTTGAGCCTGGGCCCGCAAGCCCAGGAGCGGCAGGGCTGCGCCGGCGGCGAGCACAGAGCGGCGAGAGATCGGCTGCATCGAATACCCCTCTCTATTTTATGGCGGCCTCGACGGCCGAGAGGGCAGAATGATTTGGTGTATACCAGATTGTCAATGCTCCGGCGCCCCGCGCCGGCGACTCAGCCCGGCGCCCCTGCGCGACGCCGTGGAAGCGCGCTTGGTCGCCAGGGCCTTCCTTTGCCGCAGCGCGAACGATTGCGTCGCGTCGTGCCAACCGCGCGCCCGATCAGCGACCGGGCCACCCGATGCCGCGCCGGCCTCATCCGGAAAATCGGGAAGCGCCGGTGGAGTAGACCAATCCTGTCCTCGGGCTTCGTGGCTGCGGCGCTTGACTTCCCGGCGAAAGCCTCACTAGCATCCCTTACTACAAGATATATTCTGCAATTATGGATTAATCTTGCAAAGAGGGGTATCGCCAATGAGCGGGACGGATGAAGGCAAAAGGCTTCTGCTGAAAGGTGGACTGGTCGGCGGTCTGGCACTGGCCGCAGCCGCAAGCACGGCCCGCGAGGCCGCGGCGCAATCGGCGCCGAACAGCCTGCTGCGGACAGTGCTGGATCGCGGCAAGCTGATCGTCGGCACGGGCTCCACCAATGCGCCCTGGCATTTCGAGGACGAGAAGGGCCAGCTCGTCGGCATGGACATCACCATGGGCCGGATCCTGGCCAAGGGGCTGTTCGACGATGCCAGCAAGGTCGAGTTCGTCCGGCAGGACGCGGCCCAGCGCATCCCCAACATCAATACCGGCAAGGTCGACATCGTCATCCAGTTCATGACCATGTCCCCGGCGCGTGCGCAGCTCATTGCGTTCTCGCGCCCGTATTATGTCGAGGGCATCGCCTTGCTGACCCGCCCGGACAGCGACAAGAAGAGCTTCGACGCGCTGCTCAAGGCCGGCTCCTCCGCCCGTGTCTCGATCCTGCAGAATGTCGATGCCGAGGCCTCGGTCAAGAAGGTGCTGCCGCAGGCGACGGTGATGCAGATCGACAGCCAGGCCAACGTCATCCTGGCGCTCGACTCCAAACGTGTCGACGCCGCCGCCGTCGACCTCTCCACCGTCGGCTGGCTCGCCAAGCGCCATCCCGACAAATACGTCGATGCCGGCAAGTCCTGGAACACGATGCTCTACGGGGCCGGCATGAAGCAGGGCGATCCGGACTGGGTCCGCTTCGTCAACACCACCTTCGACATCGCGATGTTCGGCCACCAGAACGAGCTCTACGACGCGGCAGCGAAGGATTATTTCGGCTCCGAACCGCCAGTACGCCAGCCCGGCCTGCCGCGCTTCTGAGCGCTCCAAGCTTCGCAGACGGAAGGGCGCGACTTGCGCCCTTCTTCCCCGACGCCGGATGATCCGCGGGACCATGGCGAACTATCACTTCAACTTCGCGATCGTCTGGCGTTATGCCGGCAAGCTGTTCGAGGGGCTGCTGCTCAGCCTCGAACTGGCGGCTGCGAGCATCGCGATCGGCATGGCGATCGGCCTCGTGCTGGCGCTGATCAGCCTGGACGGCCCGAAATGGGCGCGCCCTCTGATCGCGGCCTATGTCGAATTCGTCCGCAACGTGCCGCTGCTGCTGCTGGTCTATCTCGTCTTCTACGGCATCCCCAGCGCCATCGACCTGCAATATGACGCGGTGACCTCCTTCGTCGCGACGCTCGCGATCTATTCCGGCGCCTATCTCGTCGAGGTGATGCGCGCCGGGCTGGAGGCCGTGCCGCGCGGCTTGATCGAGGCCGGCAAGGCGATCGGGCTCACCCCGATGAAGGTGCTCTGGCATGTGCGCCTGCCGACCGCGATGCGCATCGCCCTGCCCTCGCTGTCGAACACCTATGTCTCGCTGTTCAAGGACACCTCGATCGCCTCGGCCATCGCGGTGCCCGAGCTTGCCTATGGCATGCGCTGGATCGAGACCCAGACCTTCCGCACCGTCGAGGTCTATCTCCTGGCGACGCCGATCTACCTGATCACCAGCTATGCCATCCTGCTGCTGCTCCGGCTTGCCGAGCGGCGCTACGCGATCGCGCGGTGACGGATGGCAATGCTGATCCAGACCCTGCCCTTCCTCGTCGACGGCCTGCTGATGACCCTGCTGGTCTCGGCCTGCGTGATCGTGCTGTCGCTGATCGTCGGCCTGCCGCTTGGCTGCGTGCTCGCTTTCGGGCCGCTCTGGGCACGCGTGCCGATCCGGCTCTATGCCGATTTCGTGCGCGGCGTGCCGATCCTCGTGCTGCTCTATTTCGTCTATTACGGCCTGCCGGCGATCAAGGTGAACCTGCCGAGCCTGCTCGCCGCGATCGTCGCGCTGACGGCGTTCAAGTCGGCGCAGATCATCGAGATCACGCGCGGCTCGTTCCAGTCGATCCCGATCGGCCAGACCGAAGCCGCCAAGGCGATCGGGCTCACCCTGTTCGACCGCTTCACGCATGTGCTTGCGCCGCAGGCCGTGCGCCGTTTCCTGCCGCCCTTCGTCAACAGCGTCGTCGACACCGTGAAGGGCTCCTCGCTGGTCTCGCTCCTCGGAATCGTCGACCTGATGCTGTCGCTGCAGCAGGTGATCGGCCGCACCCATGTGGCGCTGCCGCTCTATCTCATCGGCGCGCTGATGTATTTCGCCATCAACTTCCCGCTTTCGGCGCTCAGCCGCCGGCTCGAGAAGCGCTTCGTCTGAAAGGAGGCATCCATGGCCGAGACGGATGCCCGTGCTTCCGCCACGCAACCGGTGATCGCGATCGAGGGCCTGACCAAGGCCTTCGGCGCCAACCAGGTACTGAAGGGCGTCGATCTGACCGTCGGCAAGGGCGAGGTCGTCGCGATCATCGGCCCCTCCGGCAGCGGCAAGACCACGCTGCTGCGCTGCATCAACTTCCTCGAGGAGTATGACGGCGGCTCGATCCGGATCGACGGCACCGAGGTCGGCTATCGCGACGGCGCGGGAGCCCGCAGGCGTCGCAGCGACCGGGAGCTGGCTGCGATCCGCGTCGATGCGGCGATGGTCTTCCAGCAGTTCAACCTGTTCCCGCATCTCACCGCGGCGCAGAACATCATGCTCGGGCTGATGAAATCGCGCGGGCGCTCCAAGGCCGAGGCGCGCGCCATCGCCGAGAAATGGCTCGCCCGCGTCGGGCTTTCGGCGAAGGTCGATGCCATGCCCTCGCAGATGTCCGGTGGCCAGCAGCAGCGCGTCGGCATCGCGCGTGCCGTGGCGATGGAGCCGAAGGTGCTGCTGCTCGACGAGATTACCTCCGCGCTCGATCCCGAGCTCGTCGGCGAGGTGCTCGCCGTGGTGCAGGAACTCGCTACTGAGGGCCGCACCATGATCCTCGTCACCCATGAGATGGCCTTCGCGCGCGACGTGGCGAACCGCGTCGTCTTCACCGACCAGGGCCGGATCGTCATCGACGCGCCGCCTGCAAAGGTCTTCGGAGAGCAGCCGCATGAACGGCTGCGCGCCTTCCTGTCACGTTTCGCCGGGTTCCGTCCCGATCCGGCCTGAGGAACCCATGAACGCAGTCCTGTCCACCCTCCCCGACACCGCACCCTATCAGCGGCTGGCCAAGCTCGGCCTGACGCTGCCCGAACTACCGCGGCCGATCGGCAATTTCGCCACCCATGTCCAGGAAGGCGGCCTGATCTATCTCTCCGGCCAGGGGCCGACGCATGAGGACGGCCGGCTCCATACCGGCAAGGTCGGCCGCGACGTCAGCGTCGCCGAGGCCTATGAGCATGCCCGCCTGACCGGGCTCAACCTGCTCGCCGTGCTGCATGAAGCGCTCGGCGACCTCGGCCGTGTCAGGCGCGTCGTCAAGCTGCTCGGCATGGTCAATGCCACCCCGGATTTCAGCGACCACCCCGCCGTCATCAATGGCTGCTCCGACCTGTTCGTCGCCGTGTTCGGCGAGGCCGGGAAGCACGCCCGTTCGGCGGTCGGCTTCGGCTCGCTGCCCCGTCAGATCACCGTCGAGATCGAAGCGATCGTCGCCGTGTCGTAATCGGGGCAGACGCCCCGCCCCCGTTTCCAGGAGAATCCCATGTCTGCTTCCGATATCCGCCCGTCGCTGGGCCTGCGCCCCGTCATCAACGTTTCCGGGACGATGACCTCGCTCGGCGCCTCGATCGTCGTTCCCGAGGCGATCGCGGCGATGACGGCGATCCTGCCGCAATTCGTCGAGATCGACGATCTCCAGCGCAAGGCCAGCGCCATCATCGCGCGGCTCTGCGGCAGCGAGTCCGGCTTCGTCACCGCCTCCTGCTCGGCCGGGATCACGCTCGCGATCGCAGGCGCCATGACGGGCGACGATCTCTTCGCGGTCGAGCAATTGCCGGATGCCAGCGGCCTCCAGGACGAGGTCGTGATCATGATGGGTCACATGGTCGGCTATGGCGCGCCGGTCGACCAGGCGATCCGGCTCGCCGGCGCAACGCCGATCGTCGTCGGGCAGGCCACCAGCGCGCGCGCCTACCAGCTCGCCGGGGCGATCTCGGAGCATACGGCGGCGGCGCTCTATGTCGTCTCGCACCATACGGTGCAGTACGGGCTGATGCCGCTCGACGAGTTCGCGGCGGTCTGCCACGAGCATGGCGTTCCGGTCATCGTCGACGCGGCCTCGGAATACGACCTGCGCGGCTTCCTCGAAGCCGGGGCCGATATCGTGCTCTATTCCTCGCACAAGTTCCTGGGCGGGCCGACCGGCGGCATCGTCGCCGGCCGCAAGGATCTCGTCCGGGCCGCCTATATCCAGAATGGCGGCATCGGCCGCGGCATGAAGATCGGCAAGGAAAGCGTGCTCGGCACGATGGCGGCGCTGGAAGCCTGGGAAAAGCGCGACCATGCCGGCATCCGGGCGCGCGAGCAGCGCGCGCTCGATCTCTGGCTTGCCCGCTTCACCGAGCGGCCCGGCGTCATCGCCGTGATCGAGCCCGATCCGACGCATAACCCGCTCGACCGGATGAAGCTCTTCATCGATCCCGAGCAGGCGCATATCACCGCCTGGGACCTCGCCGACGCGCTGGCACGCGGCCCGCAGCCGGTGATCGTCAGGGATCACGAGGTCGAGCACGGCTATTTCTACCTCGATCCCTGCAACCTGCATCCCGGCCAGGAGGAGATCGTCGCCGAGCGCATCGTCTCCGAGCTGGAGACGGCGCGGCGCAGCAACACGATCATCGCAAGCTCCCTGCTCGAACGCCGCAACCGGCGCGCGGCATCGCTGGCGAAATGGCCTGACTGAGCGTCAGCCGCGTTAACATTGGCAGCGCGGTTATATTCTGTTATACGGCACTCTATTACATAATAAAAGAATGAGAGGGATTATGAAACGTCTGTTTGGATGCCTGCTCGCCTGCAGCCTGCTCACCGCGCCGTCCCTCGCCTTCGCGCAGGAGACGGGCGGCGTCGCCACGATCGCGACCGTCGGCGAGCCGCCGACCATGGACCCGATGGTCTCGACCGCCGACCTGGTCGGGACGATCACCCAGCATGTCTTCGAGACGCTCTACACCTTCGACAAGAGCTGGAAGGTCACGCCGCTGCTTGCGGACGCCCTGCCCGCGATCAGCGCCGACGGCAAGCAGTACACGATCGCGCTGCGACAGGGTGTCAAGTTCCATGACGGCTCGGACCTCACCGCCGAGGACGCCGTTGCCTCGCTGAAGCGCTGGATGAAGCTCGCCTCTCGCGGCAAGCAGGCGGCGGGCTTCATCGAGAGCGTCGAGGCGGCCGGGCCAAGCTCGCTCAAGATCACGCTGAAGGAGCCCTACGCGCCGCTTATGTCGCTGCTCGCCTTCAACAACTCCGCGGCGATCATCATCTCCGCGAAGAAGCAGGACGAGCCGATGAAGGAGTTCATCGGGACCGGCCCCTATATGCTCAAGGAGCGCAAGGCCGACCAGTATATCCAGCTCGTCCGCTTCGCCGGCTACAAGCCGCGCGAGGGTGCCGGCGACGGCTATGGCGGCGCGCGGAAGCCGCTGCTCGACGAGGTCCGCTTCGTGCCGGTTCCGGATGCGAACACCCGCATCGAGGCGGCGGTCTCCGGCCAGTATTCCTATGTCGACTCGCTTCCCGTCGAATCCTTCGACCGGCTGAAGGGCGCGGCCTCGCAGCCCGTCGTGCTGAAGCCCTTCGGCTATCCCGTCTTCGTCATGAACACCGCCGAGGGCGCGGCCAAGAACCTTGCCGTCCGCAAGGCGATCCGCACGGCGCTGAACATGGAGGATATGCTGGCGGCCGCGTTCGGAACCAAGGAGTTCTACGCGCTCGACGGCAATATCTATCCGTCCGAGTATGTCTGGCACACGGATGCCGGCGTCGCCGGGAACTACAATCTCGGCGATGCCGACAAGGCGAAGGCCGCGGCGAAGGCTGCCGGCTACAAGGGCGAGCCGATCCGCATCCTGACCAGCCGCCAGTACGAGTTCCACTACAAGATGGCGCAGGTCGCGGCCGAGTATCTCAAGCTCGCCGGCTTCACGGTCGACCTGCAGGTGGTCGACTGGGCGACGCTGACCCAGCGGCGCACCGACAAGGCGCTCTGGGAGATCTACATCACCCATAGCCCGTTCCTGCCGGAACCGGCGTTGATCGGTTCGCTCTCGACCAGCTCCCCCGGCTGGTGGGATACGCCCGCCCGCAAGGCCGCGGTCGACGCCTTCACCTCGGAAGCCGATCCTGCCAAGCGCGCCGCGCAGTGGGCGAACGTGCAGAAGGTGATCTACGACGAGGTGCCCTTCATCAAGATCGGCGATTTCAATGCACTCTCGGCGAAATCCGCCAAGCTCGACGGCATCGTGCCGGCGCCCTGGCCGTATTTCTGGAACGTCACCCTGAAGAAGTGATCCCCCCTCGCCATCCGGCCGCCTGATCGCGGCCGGATGGCGGGCAACGAGACGGTCAGTTCATGCTCGGCTACATCCTTCAACGCCTCTCCGGCATGATCGCGGTCATGCTGCTCGTCGTCACGATCGTCTTCGTGATCGTGCGCGTCACGCCCGGCGACCCCGCCGCCGTGATGCTCGGCCCCGAAGCGACGGCCCAGGACGTCGCCGATCTGCGAACCCGGCTCGGCCTCGACCGCTCGATCCTCTCGCAATACGTGATCTATGTCGGGCAATTGCTGCGCGGCGATCTCGGCCAGTCGATCTTCCTCAACATGCCGGTGACGGCGGCCCTGATGGACCGGGCCGAGCCGACCTTCTTCCTGACGCTGCTGTCGCTGGCGATCGCGAGCACCATCGCGCTGCCGGTCGGGATCTATGCCGCCTATCGGCGCGGCTCCTTCATCGACCAGGCCGCGACGACGCTCGCCATGCTCGGGGCCAGCATTCCCGGCTTCTGGCTCGGCCTGATCCTGATGCAGGTCTTCGCGGTCCGCCTGGGGCTGCTTCCGGTATCCGGCTATGGCGGCCCCGATACCAGCCTGCTCGAGCGCATCAGGCACCTGATCCTGCCGGCGGTCGCGCTCGGACTCGTCTCCTCGGCGCTGATCATGCGCTTCACCCGCGCCTCGATGCTAGACGTGCTCGGCGACGACTATGTCCGCACGGCCCGCGCCAAGGGTCTGGGCGAGCAGGCCGTCATCCTCCGACATGCGCTGAAGAACGCGCTGATCCCGATCCTGACCGTGCTGGGGCTGACCGCCGCCGTGCTGGTCTCCGGCGCGGTGGTGACCGAGACGGTGTTCGGCCTGCCCGGCGTCGGCAATCTCGTGGTCTCGGCCGTGCTGCGGCGCGACTATCCCGTGATCCAGGGCGCACTGCTCGTCATCGCCGGCCTCTACGTGCTGATCAATTTCGCGATCGACATGCTCTACCTGCTGGTCGATCCAAGGGTGCGCTACTGATGACCGATCTCGCTCCCGACGCACCGGCGCCCAACCGCGGCCGGATCTTCCTGCGCGATCTGCTGAAGCGCCGCATGGTGGCGATCGGCCTCGCGATCCTCATCGTCTTCGTGCTGCTGGCGGCGCTGGCGCCGCTGCTCGCCCCCTATGCGCCGGGCCGGCTCTCGGTCGTCAACCGGCTGAAGCCGCCCTCAGGGGTCTACTGGTTCGGCACGGACGAGTTCGGCCGGGACATCTTCTCGCGCATGCTCTATGCGGGCCGGCTGTCACTCTCGGTCGGCGCTGCCGTCGTCGTGCTGTCCTCGCTGATCGGCGTGACGCTCGGTCTGCTCGCCGGCTTCTTCAAGCGACTGGACACGCCGATCGCGCGCCTGATCGACGCGATGATGGCCTTCCCCGACATCCTGCTCGCGATCGCGCTGGTCGCGGCGCTCGGCCCCTCGCTGATGACGGTGATCATCGCGCTCTCGATCGTCTATGCGCCCCGCCTCGCGCGCATCGTGCGGGCCGCGACGCTGGTGATCCGCGAACTGCCCTATGTCGAGGCCGCCCGCGCCTTCGGCAATTCGACCGCCCGGATCATGTTCCGGCATGTCCTGCCCAACATCGTCTCGCCGATCACGGTGCAGGCCACCTTCATCTTCGCCAGCGCCATGCTGGCGGAGGCCGGCCTCTCCTTCCTCGGCCTCGGCGTCAGCCCGGACATCCCGACCTGGGGCACGATGATCTCGTCCGGCCGGCAGTATATCGGCCAGGCCGACTGGATGACCTATTTCCCCGGCCTCGCCATCGTGCTTGCCGTGCTCTCCCTGCAGATGGTGGGCGACGGCCTGCGCGACCTGCTCGATCCGCGCCTGCGGAAGGATCTCTGACATGACTACTGCCACGCGGCAGCCGCTCCTGATCGCCAATGTGAAGCCGGTCGCCTTCGGGCCGGCGATCCCCGCGACGTCCACCGACATCCTCGTCGGCGGCGACGGCAAGATCGCCGCGATCGGCGCAGGCCTGGCGGCGCCGGCCGATGCGGAGCGGGTGGACGGCAAGGGCGCCTTCGTCTCGCCGGGCTGGGTCGATCTGCATGTCCATGTCTGGCATGGCGGCACCGACATCTCGCTCAGGCCGAGCGATTGCGGGGCCGAGCGCGGCGTCACCACCATGGTCGATGCGGGGTCGGCCGGCGAAGCCAATTTCCACGGCTTCCGCGAATATGTCATCGAGCCGGCGCGCGAGCGGATCAAGGCCTTCCTCAATCTCGGCTCGATCGGGCTCGTCGCCTGCAACCGCGTGCCGGAGCTGCGCGACATCAAGGATATCGACCTCGACCGCATCATCGAATGCTACGAGGAGAACAGCGAGCATATCGTCGGCCTCAAGGTGCGCGCGAGCCATGTCATCACCGGCTCCTGGGGCGTGACTCCGGTCAAGCTCGGCAAGAAGATCGCCAAGATCCTGAAGCTGCCGATGATGGTCCATGTCGGCGAGCCGCCGGCGCTCTACGACGAGGTGCTGGAGATCCTCGGCCCCGGCGACGTCGTCACCCATTGCTTCAACGGCAAGGCGGGATCGAGCATCCTGGAAGACGAGGACCTGTTCAAGCTGGCCGAGCGCTGCGCGGCCGAAGGCGTGCGCCTCGATATCGGCCATGGCGGCGCCTCCTTCTCCTTCAAGGTAGCGGAGGCCGCGATCCAGCGCGGGCTGATGCCGTTCTCGATCTCGACCGACCTGCACAACCGCTGCATGAACTTCCCGGTCTGGGATCTGGCGACGACGATGTCGAAGCTGCTTTCGGTGGGCATGCCCTTCGACGCGATCCTCCAGGCGGTGACCCATGCGCCGGCCTCGGTGATCAAGCTCGACATGACCGACCGGCTGACCGTCGGCGAGCGCGCCGATTTCACGATCTTCGACCTGATCGACGGCGATCTCGAAGCGACCGATTCCAATGGCGACGTCTCGCGATTGACCCGGCTGTTCGAGCCGCGCCATGCCGTGATCGGCGCTGATGCGATCGCCTCCAGTCGCTATGTGCCGCGGCCGCGCCGGCTCGTCCGGCACAGCCACGGCCTATCCTGGCGTTGACTTAGCGAGCGAGAGGTATGAAAGCGCAGTGATGAGCAAGGCCCCGACGACGCAGGACGGCGAAGGCGCACCGGAGCCCACCGGGCAGCGGCGCTCGCGCGTCAGCGGCATCGACCGCGCCGTGCAGATTCTCGACCATCTCCAGCAGGAGGGCCGGGCCCAGACCGCCTATGAGGTCGCCCGCGCGATCGGCGCGCCGCTCTCCACGGTCTACGCCATCGTCGAGGACCTGCTCGACAAGAGCCTGCTGGCGCGCACCGGCGACGGCGGCGTCTGGCTCGGGCCGCGGCTCTATCATTACGGCCTCGCCTATGCCCGCGATCTCCAGGTCATCAATGTCGCGACCCATGAGATGCATGTGCTGGCGCGCGAGGTCGGCGAGACCGTGCAGATCTGCGGCCGCGACGGCGGCATGATGGTGGTCGAGGCGATGGCCGAAGGTCCCGGCCATTTCGTGATCACCTCGCGCGTCGGCACGCGCGTGCCCCTGAACTGGACGGCGTCGGGCCGGCTGCTCGTCGCCGGACTGGACGAAACGGAGCGGGCCGCCCTCTTCCGCAAGAGCGCCAAGGCCTCGCCGACGGGACGCGCCGTCACCGACCTCACCACGTTGCTCGCTCAGGCGCGCGACGCGCTCGCGGCGGGCGTCTCGATCCAGGCCGGAGAATCCGACTACGCGGTCGCCTGCATCGCCGCGCCGGTGCTGGACGAGTCCGGCGCCTGCCCGATCACCGTCTCGATCGTGCTGCCGGAGTTCCGCGTGAACGAGGAGCATGCCAATTTCGTCGAGGCGGTGAAGGACGCGGCCCGGCGGATCGAGGACAAGCTCGGCTGGCGCGTCGGGCATTTCAGCGCCGGCCGCAAGTACGGCTGAGGCTCCGGCAGCTCACGTCCAAGCTAAAGCCGCAGGTTCGGGAGGCCGCATCCGCGACCTCCCGATGTTCGCGTCAGGCGCCGAGCGCCGCCTCGACACTCGCCGCCATCGCCAGCAGCGGACGATCGGCGCCGCGCCGGCCGATCAGCATCAGCCCGACCGGCAGGGCGCCGGCCGGGACGGGCAAAGGCAGCGAGAGCGAGGGCGTGTCGAGCAGGTTGCCGACGCGGGGATTGCGCAGCACGAGGCCGTTGGCGTGGTGGAAACCGGCGTCATCCGCGACGGAGGCGAGAAGCGGCGCGCGGATCGGCGTGGTCGGCAGGAGATAGACCGTATCGTCGGTCATTGCCGCGGCGAAGCCCGCAACGGCCGCCGCGCGCCGGCGCTGCATGCGGACATAGTCGACACCGAGGATGCCTGCCCCCAGCTCGATGCGCGCGCGCGTCTTGGGATCGACCTCGTCGAGGCTGTCGACACCAAGATCGCGCAGGGTCGCGCCAAGCTCGATCGAGGGGAAGCCGCCGATCTTGTCGAGCGCGGCCAGGGCATCGAGGCTCGGGTCGAGCGTTCCTTCCTCGACGTTCAGGCCTGCGCGGCGCAACCGCTCCAGCCCGGCCTCGAATGCCTCGGCCACTTCGCCCTCCATCGCATCGAACAGGCGCCCGCGCGCGACCACAAAGCGGGCTTGCGGCCGCGGCGCCAATGGCGTCGACGCCTCTCCAGCGAGAACGGCGTCGGTGACCGCGCAATCGGCGACGCTCAGGGCGATCGGGCCGACCGTATCGAGCGTGCTGGAGAGCGAGAAGGCTCCGCTCGTCGGGATGCGGCCGGAGGTCGGCTTGAAGCCAACCGCGCCAGTCAGGGCCGAGGGGATGCGGATCGAACCGCCGGTATCGCTGCCGATCGCGATCTCGGCCATGCCGTCCACGACCGAGACCACGGCGCCGGAGGACGAGCCGCCGGGCGCGCGGCTGCGGTCATGGGGATTGCCGGCGACCGGATCATGGGCATTGGTGCCGAGCGCCGAGAAGGCGAATTCGGTCATCTGCGTCTTGCCGACGATGACGGCACCCGCTGCGCGCAGGCGCTGGACGATGGGGGCATCGCCGGCGGCTGGCGGCTGGCGATGCAGGACCGCGGCGCCGGCGCGCGTGGTCTCGCCCGCCACGTCGAACAGGTCCTTGATCGAGACGATCCGGCCGTCGAGAGGCCCCAGCGGCTTGCCGGCCGCGATCCGGGCATCGGAGGCTTCGGCCTCGCGCCGCGCCGAGGCTTCATAGAGGGCCGTGAAGACCTTCGCGCCTTCGAGCCTGGGATCGCGAATCCGGCCGAGCGATTGGTCGAGGCGCGCGGCGGCGGACGGACGGGAGCTTTCGGTCATCGGAACACCTTCTTGAGGAACCAGGTCAGCCGCCGAAACGGCTCATTCGAGCGGACGCGCGAGACCGGCGCCGACAGCGGAAGCAAAGCGCATCGCCTCCTCGGCAATGAGTGTTGCCACGCCTTCGGCAGCATCGCTTGTCGGATCCTCGCGATAGCTGACCACGAGCCGCATCGGCCCGAGATCGACCTCGGAGGGAATCGTTGCCAGCGTACCGGCTGCAAGCTCGCCGTAAATGGTCGCCAGCGGCAGGGTGGCAATGCCGAAACCGCCGCGGATCAAGCGCACGATCGCCGCGATCGAGCCGACGCAGTGCACGGTCGTCGGGGTCGCGCCAGCGCGCCGGCAAGCTTCCAGCAAGGTGCGATGCGGCGATTGCTGATGCCCTCGTGCAGCACCGGATCGGTCTGCACGGCGATGTCGATCAGGCCGCGGCGCATGTCGGGCGCTCAGCTGGCGAACGGAATATTTTGATCGCTAGCGACAAGTTTTTCTTCGCGGAGCGCCTGATGGAGGCCCCGCCGCTCAGGGCCGGCTTGTCTGCGCGATGCCGGCCGCCGACACGAGCCACCCCGCATGATCCGGATCGTGAAATTGCTCCAGCGCCTTGTTTTATCGCATTTTCTTGACGCGAACCGGTGTCCACTTCGGGCGAAAATGGTCTAGAAAGAACCCGTGACATCTCGTCCGCAGTTCCCCGTCGTCACGGCTCTGCCTCACGCAGGCGACGACACGCGGCTGTGCCTCCCCGCATTTCCGAAAGGCTGAATCATGTCCCAGTGGAGCGATTTCAAGCGCGACGCGATCTTCGTCGGCGGGCGCTGGCTGGACAAGGCATCGGGCGGAACGATCGACGTGACCGATCCGGCAACGGGCCGATCCATCGGCATGGTTCCGTCGGCCGGCGTCGACGAGACGCGCGCCGCGATCGAGGCTGCGCACGCCGCCTTCCCGGCCTGGGCCGCCAAGACCGCGCAGGAGCGCGCGGTGCTGCTGCGCAAGCTCGCCGACGAGATCATGAAGCATCAGGACGCGCTGGCCGAGCTCCTGACTCGCGAGCAGGGCAAGCCGCTGGCCGAGGCCAAGGGCGAGGTCGGCATGAGCGCGGCCTATGTGCTGTGGTTCGCCGAGGAGGCGCGGCGCGTCTATGGCGACGTCATCCCCTCGCCCTGGGCCGACCGGCGCATCATCGTGACCAAGCAGCCGCTCGGCGTGGTCGGCGCGATCACGCCCTGGAACTTTCCCTCCTCGATGCTGGCCCGCAAGATCGGCCCGGCGCTGGCGGCGGGCTGCACCATCGTCGCCAAGCCGGCCTCGCAGACACCTTATTCGGCGCTGGCCTGGGGCATTCTCGCCGAGAAGGCCGGCATCCCGGCCGGCGTCGTCAATGTCGTGACGGGCGATGCCCGCACCGTCGGCGGCGAGCTCACCGGCAATCCACTGGTGCGCAAGATCACCTTCACCGGCTCGACCCCGGTCGGAAAGGTGCTGCTGAAGCAGGCGGCCGAGACCGTGAAGAAGGTCTCGATGGAGCTCGGCGGCAACGCGCCCTTCATCGTGTTCGACGATGCCGATCTCGACCGGGCGGTCGAAGGAGCGATCGCCGCAAAATTCCGCAATTCCGGGCAGACCTGCGTCTGCACCAACCGCTTCTATGCGCAGGCCGGAATCTACGACGCCTTCGTCGAGAAACTGACCGCTGCCGTGAAGAAGCTCAAGGTCGGCTCCGGGCTTGAGACCGGCGTGACGCAAGGCCCGCTGATCGACGACAAGGCGGTCGCCAAGGTCGAGGAGATGGTGGCCGACGCCACCGCCAAGGGCGGCACCGTCGCGACCGGCGGCAAGCGCTCGGAACTGGGCCTGAGCTTCTACGAGCCGACCGTAATCGCGGGCGCGACCAGCACCATGCAGTTCGCGCGCGAGGAGATCTTCGGGCCGGTCGCTCCGGTCTTCCGCTTCGAGACCGAGGACGAGGCGCTCCGGCTCGCCAACGACACCGAATACGGGCTCGCCTGCTATTTCTACACGCGCGATCTCGGCCGCACCTTCCGCGTCTCGGAAGCGCTGCAATACGGCATCGTCGGCGTGAACGAGGGGCTGGTCACCACCGAGGTCGCGCCCTTCGGCGGCGTCAAGGAATCCGGCCTCGGCTCGGAAGGCTCGAAATACGGCCTGCAGGACTATCTCGACGTCAAATACACCTGCATCGGCGGGCTCGGCGCTGCGGCGCGCTAAGCTTCCCTAAAAGGGCGCGGCTTCGACGAGCCGCGCCCTTTTTCGATTCCGGGCAGAAATGCAGCAGCACCGCCGTTTCGATTGCCAAGCCCGGATCAACTTCCTATCCCTGCCCTGCCGGCCCTGAAGCCGGCGAGCAGGGTTGGTCCCGTTTCCATGACACGCGACATCGCAGCGCGACGGCACAACGCGATCCTGGCGAAGCTCGACGAGACCGGCTCGGTCACCGTCGAGGAGCTGGCGCAGGCGCTCGACGTCTCGCGCGAGACGGTCAGGCGCGATCTCAAGGCGCTGTCGGCCGGCAGCCTGCTCGCGATCGTCCATGGCGGCGCGATCCGCAACGAGCGCTCGGAAGCCTCCTTCGCCAGCCGCCGCACCGTGAACCGCGCCGGCAAGGAGGCTATCGCCGATCTCGCGGTCTCGCTGATCGGCGACGGCATGACCATCCTGCTCGATTCCGGCACGACGACCGAATCGCTGGCGCGCGCACTGGCACGCTCCGACCGCAAGCGCCTGATCGTGCACACGACCTCGCTGGAGAATGCCCGGCTCGCCAGCCGCCTCGCTGACGCCCGCGTCTTCCTGATCGGCGGCGAATTCGACCGCAACGAGGATGCGACCACCGGCCCGGAGACCTTGCGGGCGATCGCGCGGCTTTCAGCCGATTTCGCCTTCGTCAGCGTCGGCGGCGTCGATCCGGGCGGATATCTCACCGACTATACCCGCGCTGGCGCCGCGACCCGGACCGCCCTGCTGAACGCCGCCGAGCAAGGCTTTCTGATGGCTGACCACAGCAAGTTCGGGCTCGTCCTGCCCAGCCGCATCAATGGCGACAAGCCTTGCGCCGGACTGCTGGTCGACCAGGCACCGCCCGCTACCCTAGCGGCGAAACTGACCGAGCACGGGATCCAAATCCACGTCGGATGATTTGCCCGTTTTTGTTGTTTTTTGTTGTTTTATGAATCTGACCGGCTAAGCTGCCTTCCATCGCGGAGGCGCTCATGTCCATTCCCACCCAATCCCGTGTCGTCATCATCGGCGGCGGCATCATCGGCTGCTCGGTCGCCTATCACCTGACCAAGCTCGGCTGGCGCGACGTGCTGCTGCTCGAACAGGGGCGCCTCTCCTCCGGCACGACCTGGCATGCGGCCGGACTCGTCGGACAGCTCCGCAGCCAGTCCAGCATGACGCGCCTGATCCGCTATTCGACCGAGCTCTACGCCTCGCTGGAGGACGAGACCGGGCTCGCCACCGGCTGGAAACGCTGCGGCTCGGTCTCGGTCGCCCGCACGCAGGAGCGGATGACGCAACTGCGCCGGACGATCTCGGCGGCCCGCGCACAAGGCGTCGAGATCGAGGAATTGAGCCCGCAGGAGGCCGGCGAGAAATGGCCGGTGATGCGCACCGAAGATCTCGTCGGCGGCGTCTGGCTGCCGGGCGACGGCAAGGCCAACCCCTCCGACATCACGCAGGCGCTGGCACGCGGCGCCCGAAGCGGCGGCGCGACGGTGCGCGAAGGCGTCCGCGTCACCGGCATCGAGACCGAGAAGGGCCGGCTCAGGGCGGTGCAGACCGACCAGGGCCGGGTGGAATGCGAGGTACTGGTGATCTGCGCCGGGCAATGGTCGCGCACGATCGGCCAGATGTGCGGCGTCTCGGTGCCGCTCCATTCGGCCGAGCACATGTACATCGTCACCGGCAAGATCGCGGGCGTGACGCCCGACCTCCCGGTGATGCGCGATCCCGACGGCTATATCTACTTCAAGGAGGAGGTCGGCGGGCTCGTGATGGGCGGTTTCGAGCCCGACGCCAAGCCCTGGGGCATGGACGGCATCCCCCACCCGTTCGAATTCCAGCTCCTGCCCGACGACTGGGACCAGTTCGGCATCCTGATGGAGAATGCGCTGGAGCGCGTGCCGGCGCTGGAGACGGCCGAGATCAAGACCTTCCTCAACGGCCCCGAGAGCTTCACGCCGGACAACAACTTTCTGCTCGGCGAAGCGCCGGAGGTGGCGGGCGTCTATGTCGGCGCCGGCTTCAACTCGATGGGTATCGCCTCCGCCGGCGGCGCCGGGCGCGCGCTCGCGGAATGGATCGTCGAGGGCGAGGCGACGAGCGACCTCTGGCCGGTCGATATCCGCCGCTTCGCCGATTTCAACAACAACCCGGCCTGGCTGAAGGACCGCATCAAGGAGACGCTCGGCCTGCACTACGCCATGCCCTGGCCGAACCGCGAGCTCGACACCGCCCGCCCCTTCCGGCGCTCGCCGCTCTATGACCGGCTGGCGGCCAAGGGCGCCGTCTTCGGCTCGAAGATGGGCTGGGAACGCGCCAACTATTTCGCCCGCACCGAGGACGAGCGCACGATCGGCTATTCCTTCGGGCCGCAGAACTGGTTCGAGACGGTCGCAGCCGAGCATCGCGCCTGCCGCGAGGCCGCCGGGCTCGTCGACATGTCGAGCTTCGCAAAATTCCTGCTGCAGGGGCCGCAGGCCGAGGCTGCCTTGCAGCGCCTCGCCGCCAATGATGTCGCCGTGCCGGTCGGCACCTCCGTCTATACCGCGCTGCTCAATGCCCGCGGCACGTTCGAGAGCGATCTGACCGCCGCCCGCATCGCGCCCGACACCTATCTGCTGCTCACCGGCACCGCCCAGGCGACGCGTGACGCCCACTGGATCAGGCGCCAGTTGCCCGAAGGCGTGACGCTGACGGACGTCACCGCTTCCTATGCCGTGCTCTCGCTCGCCGGGCCCAAGGTCCCCGCGCTTCTGGCCCGCCTCTCGCCGACCTCGTTCGACCTTGCGGATTTCCCGGCCAATGCCATCCGCAAGATCACGATCGGCTATGCCACGACCTGGGCCTGCCGCCGCTCCTATCTCGGCGACGGGTTCGAGCTCTATGCGCCCGTCGAGTTCACCGCCGCGATCTACGATGCGCTGCACGAGGCCGGGGCTGATCTCGGGCTCAAGGATGCCGGCTATTACGCCGTCGATTCACTGCGCATCGAGAAGGGCTTCCGCGCCTGGGGCCGCGAATTGACGCCGGACGTCAACCCTTACGAGGCCGGGCTCGGCTTCGCGGTGAAGCTCGGCAAGGGCGATTTCCTCGGCCGCGAGGCGCTGGTCGCCGCCAAGGCCGCGCAGCGCACCAAACGCCTGATCGCGCTTGTCGGGCCGCGCCCGGACGGGCAGATGGCCTGGGGCGGCGAAGCGATCCTCGCGGATGGCAGGCCGGTCGGCGAGATCACCTCGGCGGCCTTCGGCGCGAGCCTCGATGGCATCGTGGCGCTGGGCTGGGCTTCAAGCGACCAGCCGATCGACCAGGCCTGGCTCGATGCGCGGAGCTGGTCTATCGACCTCGCCGGCACCACAGTTCCGGTCAGCGCCAGCCTCGCGGCGCCGCTCGACCGCAAGGCATAGCAGAGATACGAGACCATGACCGAGGCCCACTCCGCGCATGCGCCTGCCCTCATGGGGGATTTCAAGGTGCAGAAGCCCGACCGCATCCTGACGCTGTCCTGCGAGGATCGGCCGGGCATCGTCCACGCCGTCAGCGGCGTGCTCTATCGCCACGGCTGCAATATCCTGGAGAGCGCGCAGTTCAGCGATCCGCGCGACGGCCGCTTCTTCATGCGTGTCGCCTTCGCAACTGGTGAGCGCTTCGACGAAGGCGCATTCAAGCGCGAATTCGATGGCATCGCGGGCACCTTCCGCATGGATTGGGACGCGATCGATGCCGCCGCCCCGGCGCGGATCCTGCTGATGGTCTCGCGCTTCGGCCATTGCCTGAACGACCTGCTGTTCCGGCAGGCGACCGGCAATCTCAACATCGAAATCCCGGCGATCGTCTCCAACCACCGGGATTTCGAGGCGCTGGCCAAGAGCTACGGCATCCCCTTCCACTACCTGCCGGTCACGCCCGCGACCAAGGCGGAGCAGGAGGCGCGCCTGCTCGAGATCGTCGCCGAGACGAACTCCTCGCTGGTGGTGCTCGCCCGCTACATGCAGGTTTTGTCCAACGATCTCTGCCGGGCGCTGGACGGGCGGGCGATCAATATCCACCACTCCTTCCTGCCGAGTTTCAAGGGCGCCAAGCCCTATCATCAGGCCTATGATCGCGGCGTAAAGCTGATCGGCGCGACCGCGCATTACGTCACGCCGGATCTCGACGAAGGCCCGATCATCGACCAGGACGTCGGCCGCGCCGACCATTCGCTGGCGCCGGACGATCTGGTCAGCGTCGGCCGCGATATCGAGGCGGTCGTGCTGGCGCGGGCACTCAAGCTCCACATCGAGCGCCGCGTGATGCTCGCCGGCCGCCGCACGGTGATCTTCCGCTAAATCAGGCGAAGGCGACGTTGTGCGTCTGCGCCCGCAGGCGCGGGTCGTGCGAGCGGATCTGGACCGGCCTGCCGTCCAGGATCTCGAAGCAGCGCGCCAGCGTGTCGTCCGAAAGCCGCCGCATCGCCTCGACCGTGAAGAAGGTCAAGTGCGGAAACAGGATCACGTCGTCGCGCCCGAACAAGGGGCTGAGCGGATGGCCGGAACGGGCGAGCGGCTCCTGGCTGTAGACATCGAGCCCGACGCCGCCGAGCCTCCCGGCCAGCACCGCCTCGACCAGAGCCGCCTCGTCGATCAGCGCGCCGCGCGAGACGTTCACGAGGATCGCATCCGGCCTGAGGCAAGCAAGCTCCGCCCGGCCGATGATGTGGCGGGTCGCGTCGTTCAGGACGCTGTGCAGCGAGACCAGATCGCATTGCCGGAGCATGTCGTGGAGGTCGTCGATCTTCTCGATTCCCGCCGCGGCCATGGTCGCGGCATCGACATGCGGATCGTAGCCGAGGACGCGCGCGCGGAACCCCTGCCCCGCCATCCGCGCCATGCTGCGCCCGATCTTGCCGGTGCCGACGAGGCCCAGCGTCGCGCCGGCGATGTCCCGGCCGAGCCAGCGCTGAGCCGGCCAGACCCAACCCTCGCTTTGGACGGCGCGGCCCATCTCCGGCAGCCGCTTCGCCAGCGCGATCATCAGGGCGAAGGCGCCCTCCGCGACCGTCTCCTCGGCGTATTCGGGCACGTTGACCACGGGGATGCCACGTGCGATCGCAGCGGGGATGTCGATTGCGTCGATGCCGACGCCGTATTTGACGATGCCCTTCAGCTTGGGCGCTGCCGCGATCACCCGCGCGGTGACCGGCGTGTAGCACATCAATAGCAAGTCGGCGTCGGCGACCTCCCGCATCAGCGCCTCCTCGGAGATCCCGTCCGGCAAGGTGACGAGTTCGACGCCGCGGGCCAGAAGCCCCGCGTCGATCTCCGGGCATTCCAGTTCCCGGTCGGTACGGACAGCCTTCATCATCGTCCCTCAGCCCGCCAGGATCGCCCGCTCGACGATGCCGAGCGCGCGTTCGAGATCGGCCCGCGCGATCACCATCGGCGGCGACAGGGTCAGCACATTGCCCTGGCTGATCTTGAAGCTCAGGCCCGCCTCGAGGCAGCGGTAATAGACCCGCTCGGCCAGCGCATTGTCCGGCGTCCAGGCGTCGCGGTCCGCGACGAGCTCGATCCCGAAGAGCAGGCCGCGGCCGCGCACGTCGCCCACAGCCGGGCAACTCGCGCCGAAGTGCCGTAGCCGCTCCATTGCATAGGCGCCGAGCTCGGCGGCGCGCTCCGTCAGACCCTCCTCGCGGATGATGTTGATCGTGGTCAGCGCCGCACGGGTCGTGACCGGGTTCTTCTCGTGGGTGTAATGGCCGATCGCATAGCCGCCGGCGACGTCGAGATCGCGCCGCGCGATCACGGCGGCGATCGGCAGGATGCCGCCACCGAGCGCCTTGCCGAGCACGACCATGTCGGGCTGCACCTCGTCGTGCTCGTGGGCGAAGAAACGCCCGGTCTTGCCGAGCCCGGTCGGGATCTCGTCGAAGATCAGGAGCGTGCCGTGCCGGTCGCAGGCCTCGCGCACGCTCTTCCAGAAGCCAGGCGCCGGCGGATAAGGCGTCGCCCGCATCGGCTCGGCGACGACCGCCGCGACATCCCCTTCCCGCGCCAGCACATAGGAGATCATCCGGGCGCAGGCGCGCGCGGAATCTTCCAGATTGTCATGGCCATAGGCGCAGTTGCGCGTGCCCCAGGGCGCGACATGCTCGGCGCCCGGCAGAAGCGGCCCGGCGATGCCGGAGCGGAAGGTCGCCTCACCGCCGACGCTGGAGGCGCCGAAGCCGGCACCATGGAAGGCGTCCCAGAAGGACAGGGTCTTGAAGCGGCCGGTCGCGGCGCGGGCCAGCCTGAGCGCCACCTCGATCGCATCCGATCCGCCGGTGGTGAAGAGCACCTTGCCGAGATTGCCCGGCGCCAGCTTTCCGAGCGTCTCGGCCAGTTCGACCGCGGGCTCGCAGGTGAAGCGGCGCGGCGCGAAGCAGAGATCGTCGATCTGCGCCTTGATCGCCTCCTTCAGGCGCGGGTGGCCATAGCCGATGTGGTGGACGCTGTTGCCATGGAAATCCATGTAGCGGCGCCCCATCGTGTCCTCGATCCAGATGCCCTCCGCCCTGGCGATGGCGGTGAGGCATGGGCTGGACAGGCTCTGGTGCAGGAAGGCGGCGGAATCGCGCGCCAGCAATGCGCGGGTTCCGGCATCGCCGATGCCGGCGGACCAGTCGCCGCGCGCCGCGGAGGTGTTGGATTCGCCCTCGGTATGGACGATGGCGGCGGTTTCGGCACGCATGGGAGAGCCTCGGTTCGCGCCTGTCGGGCGCTGTCGAGCATCAGAATGCCCTCTCCTTACCGATCTGAAAAATCGCTATTTCATATCCAAGTATAAATTTTGACGATACCATATCGCATCGGCTTTCGAGGCTCCCTGCCATGCGCCATGTCCAGCTCCGCGCCTTCCATCAGGTTGCCCTTTCCGGCGGATTCTCGAAGGCCGCCCTCGCGCTGAATCTCACCCAGCCGGCGATCTCGGATCAGGTCCGGAAGCTGGAGGAGGAATACGATGTCGCGCTGTTCAGCCGCCGCCATCGCCAGGTCGTCCTGACTCCCGCGGGGCACAAGCTGCTCGCCGTCACGCATCGCCTGTTCGGGGCCGAGGGTGAGGCTTTGGAGCTGCTGCAGGAGGAGCGCTCGCTGCGCGCCGGCGCGCTTCGGATCGTCGCCGATTCCGTCCATCATGTGATCCACGTGCTCGCCGCCTTCCGCGAGCGCCATCCCGGCATCCAGGTCTCGATCGCGCAGGGCAATACCGGCAGCATCGTCGAGACACTGATCGGCTACGACGCCGAGATCGGCGTCCTGGGTGAGCTCGGCGACGAGCGTCCGTTCGAAGTGCTGCCGCTGAACGTCTCGCCGATCATCGCATTCACCGCGAAGGGGCATCCGGCGGCGGCGCGGCCAGCGCTTTCATTGCAGGAGCTGGCGAGTTGGCCGCTCGTCATGCGCGAGCGCGGCTCGCGCACGCGGCAATTGCTGGAGCAGCGAGCGGCGGACCAGGGCGTCACGCTCGCCTATGCGGTCGAGGCCGAGGGCCGCGAGGCGGTGCGGGCGATCGTGGCAGCGGGCGGCGGCATCGGCTTCGTCTCGGCGGCCGAGTTCGGCGAGGACGACCCGCGACTGGTCCGCATCCCGCTCGACGGCCAGCCTCTTCTGATGCACGAGAAGCTGATCTGCCTGCACGAGCGCCGCAACAGCAAGGCGATCCAGGCCTTCTTCGCGATGGCGCGGTCCCTGCACGGGTGAGCGCGCCGCGCTACGGAAGCGCTGTCCCGGTCCGCAAGGCATACGCCCAGTCGGCGCGTCGATTCACCTCGGCACGCCGGGCCGAGCGCTCCCAGTCGTAGACGACGAGGTGATGCTCGATCGCGATCTCCACGCCGAGCGTGACGATGGCGAAGCGGGCATGAGGCATGCCGCTTTCGGAGACATGCGCCGGTTTCGTGTCGCGATAGGCCGGATTGCCGACGCTGCCGGGATTGAGGACGATCGTGCCGGAGTTCAGCCGCGCCGCGCGCGTTTGATGGCTGTGCCCGCAGAGCATCAGGGGCGCCGTCCGCCCGGCGAGGCGCTGCTCGATCGTCGCGATCGGCGACGGCACGAGATAGCCGTTCTGGACCTCTTCCATCAGATAGGTCGAGTCGTTGCCGGGGCAGGCATGGAAGCAGAGCGCGCCTTCCACCGTGATCTCGACCGGCAGGCCGGCGAGCCAGGCGCGAGCCTCGGGATCGAGCGCCTGCCATGCATAGCTGTCCGAGGCGCCCAGCCCATCGAGCGAGACTGCGCCCATCGCCCGGTCGTGATTGCCCCGGACATGGCTCATCGTGCGTGACCTCAGGAGCGCGACCGTCTCGACCGGCCAGAGTGGGCTTGAGGCGCAATCGCCGAGATTGACGATGAGGTCCGGCGCGAGCGCATCGAACTTCGCCAGCACCGCTTCGAGCGCGAGCAGGTTGCCATGGATATCGGCGATCACGCCCAGACGCATGCTCGGCATCCTAGCGCTGGCGCCATTGCTGCAGGCGGCCGAAGACCAGATGGTCGAGGCCGACATGGGCGAGCTTCACGGCGATGGCGGTTGCCATGATGACGCTCGCCATGCCGGCAGCCGAGGCCATGGCGCCCGCCTCGTCCATGTGAACGATCGCGATCGAGGCGAGCTTGGTGTCGGCCCCGTAGAGGAAGATCACGGCGGAGACCGTGGTCAGCGCGTTGACGAAGACATAGACCGCGATGTCGAGGATCGCCGGCAGGCAGATCGGCGCGGTCACGCGGCGGAAGGTCGACCAGAATGGCACCTTGAGCGAGGCCGAGACCGACTCGAATTCGCCGTCGAGCTGCTTCAGGCTGGTCAGCGCCGTGATGTGCCCGACCGTATAGAAATGCGCGACGGTGTTGATCACCAGGATCGCCAGCGTGCCATAGAGGAAGCCGAGCGGGTTCCAGCCGGCATTGTAGAAGAAGACGTAGCCGAGGCCGAGCACGAGGCCGGGCACCGCCATCGGCAGCATCGCCAGGAACTGGGCAAAGGCGCGCAGACGCGGGAACAGCTTCACCTTCTCGATCAGATAGGCACCGGTGAAGATCAGCGCCGTGCCGATCACCGCCGTCAGCGAAGCCAGCAGCAGCGAGTTGCGATACGGCCCCCAGCCATCAGGCTCGACCGCAGCGAAATCGTAATTGCCCAGCGTCAGCGAGAGATTATAGGGCCAGTATTTGACGAAGGAGCCCCAGAAGGCGACCGCATAGGGGCCGACGATGGCGAGCGCGATCAGGCCGACGAAGCCGAGCAGCGCGAGGTCGCGGCGCCGGTCCGGCTTGGGGACATAAGGCACGGCGCGGGCCGAGAGCATGGCGCTCTGGCGCCGCTGCACGACGCGGTCGACGAAGAAGGCGAGCACGGCCGGCACCAGCAGGATGATGCCGACGACGGCGCCCATCGGGAAATTCTGCTGGCCGACGACCTGCCGGTAGGCATCCGTCGCCAGCACGCTGAACTGGCCGCCGATGACCTTGGGAATGCCGAAATCGGTGATGACCAGCGTGAAGACGACGAAGGTCGCGCTGATCACGCCATAGCGCGCACCCGGCAGGGTGATCGTGTGGAAGATGCGCCAGCGCGAGGTGCCCATCGCGTCCGCGGCCTCGCGCAGACGCCCGTCGGAGAGCGCCAGCGCCGTGACAAGGATCAGCATCGCGTGCGGGAAGCAGTAGAGCACTTCGGCCGCGATGATGCCGATGGGTCCATAGAGCGAGGCGCCCATCATCAGGGATTTCAGGATGCCCTGGTTGCCGAAGAGGTAGATCAGCGCGAGGCCGGACAGCAGCGAGGGCGCGAAGACCGGGACCATCGCGGCGGCGTAGAACGCGCCCTTGGCCGGGATGCAGCTCCGGCGCAAGGCATAGGCGTAGAGGAAGGCGAGCGGCACCACGATCACGGTGGTCACGCCGGCGACGAGCAGGCTGTTCAGCAGCGAATAGAACAGCGAGGGCGTCGTCGCATAGCTGACGAAATTGGCGAGGCCGACGAACCTGCCATCCGTATTCTCAAGGCTCTTGGACAGCAGCGCCCAGAGCGGCAGCGCGATGATCAGGACCAGCACGGCGCAGAGCGCCAGGATGAGCGCGCCAGCGACATGGCGCTCGCTGATCCGTAGCGGCGCGACTTTCACGGGCGTATCGGTCATCGGCAGGGGCTGTGCCAGATCGCTCATCGTCCGTCCCCGGCAAAGACGTGCAGCGCCTCCGGCGGAAAGGCGACGGCGCGCACCTGCCCCGGAACGATGCCGAGATCGCGCATCGCATTGGTCGAGAAATCGGCGGCGATGCTGGTCGCGCGCGAGCTGGTCGGCTGGAGATGCGCCCGGCAATAGGAGCCGAGGAAGGCAAGGTCCCCGATCGTCGCCTCGAAGCTGTTCGGCGTGTCCGCGCCGATGCTGCGGGTGCGGACCTCCTCGGGGCGCATCGCCAGACGCACCGGCGTACCCACGGCGAAGGGCGCGGCATTGGCGACAACGAGATCGAGCTCGTCGACACGGACCCTGCCCGGTCCGGTGACGATCGCGTCCATGAAGGTCATGTGCCCGACGAAATCGGCGACGAAGGGCGTCGCCGGGCGACGGTAGATCTCCTCCGGCGAGCCGACCTGCTCGACGGCCCCGTCCCGCATCACGACGATGCGGTCGGCCATGGCGAGCGCTTCTTCCTGGTCATGCGTCACCATGATCGTGGTCACGCCGAGCCGCTGCTGCAGCGAGCGCATCTCGTCGCGCAGGCGCACCCGCACCTTGGCGTCGAGCGCCGAGAGCGGCTCGTCGAGCAGCAGCAGTTCCGGCGAGGTGGCGAGCGCACGCGCCAGCGCCACGCGCTGCTGCTGGCCGCCCGAGAGCTGGACGGGATATTTCCGGCCCTGTTCCGGCAGGCCGACGAGGGCGAGAAGCTCGTTGACCCGCTTGGCGATCTCGTCGCGGGAACGGCGCCGGTTGACCAGCCCGTAGCCGACATTGTCGATGACAGTGAGATTGGGGAAGAGCGCGTAGGACTGGAAGACGATGCCGAAATCGCGCTCGGAGGGGCTGGCATGCGAGACGTCGCGTCCGCCCATATGGATGGTGCCGCTATCCTGCAGGTCGAGCCCGGCGACTGCGCGCAGCAGCGTGGTCTTGCCGCAACCGGAGGGACCGAGGAAGCAGACGAACTCGCCGCGATGGATGTCCAGGTTGATGTCACGCAGCGCCTTGAACGCGCCGAAATTCTTGGCGACCTGGCGGATCGAGAGGAATGGGTTCGTCGCGGAGATCGCGGTCTTGGACATCGCAGTCTTGGACATCGTGCCGGCCTTCATTTGAACGGGCAGAGATCCGCCCCGCAGGCAATGGCGGGACTTCTCTTGGCGTCTTGCACAGACCATGCCGCCGGCCGCCCAGGCGGGCGGCGGCATGGCAGAGGCTCAGTTCTTCGGCGCGGCCTTCGACTCGTAGCGCTTCGACCATTCGGCGAGCACGCGGTCGCGGTTATCGGCCATCCAGCCGAGATCGTTCTTGATCATGCCGGCTTCGGCATTGGCGGGGTAGTTCGCCGGCTTGGTTCCGACCCCCGGCGCGGCAACGATCGCGTAGGTCTTCGAGTAGAGCTCGTTGGCGTCCTTCGTGGTCGACCAGTCGGCGATCTTCTTGGCGAGTGCGAGGTTCTTGGAGCCCTTGACGATGGCGCTCGCCTCCATCTCCCAGCCCACGCCCTCTTTCGGGATCACGACCTCGATCGGCGCGCCCTTGCTCTTCTCGGAAGCGCCGCGCATGTCGAGCGCGAGACCGATCGTGCGCTCGCCGCGCGCTGCCTGGACGCAAGGCGCCGAGCCGGAATGGAGATAGGCGCCGATATTCTCGTGCAGCCCGTCCATGAACTTCCAGCCCTCGGCCTCGCCCATGCTCTGCAGCCAGCCGGCGACCATCAGATAGCCGGTGCCCGAGGAAGCCGGGTGCGGCATCACGATCTTGCCCTTGAAGGCCGGGTTGAGCAGATCTTTCCAGGAGCCGGGCACCGGTACGCCCTTGGCCTCGGCGGTGTTGTAGCAGACGACGCCGAGATAGGCGTCCATGCCGGTCCAGGTGTAGGGCTCGTTGCTATCGCGGAAGACGGGCTTCAGCGCATCGGCACCGGCGGGCTTGTAGGTTTCGAGCAGGTTCGCCTTCTCGAACATCAGGAGGCTCGACGCCGCCAGCCCCATCACCATGTCGGCGCGGGGATTGTCCTTCTCGGCGAGGAAACGGGCGGTGATGACGCCGGTGGAGTCGCGGACCCAGACGACCTCGGCCTCCGGTACGGCCTTCTCGATCGAGGCCTTGAAGGGCCCGAGCTGATCGTTCTCCAGAGCGGTGTAGACGGTGACCTTGGTCTTCTGCGCCTGGGCGACGCCCGGAAGCGCCAGCGCGAAGGCGCCGATGACGCAGGAAGCAAGCCAGTTCTTCATATTCTCATCCCCTGTTTTTCAATTGGTTGGAACGCTCTTGCGACGTTTTCTTCCCCTGACAGACGAAAACGCAGGCGGATCGCTCCGCCTGCGCTGGCTTTTCTTGTTTCACGCGGTCCAGGGCATCGACCACGTCTTGACGTTGGTGAAGGATTTCATGGCCTCGACGACACCCTCCTTGTAGCCGAGGCCGGAATCCTTGATGCCGCCGAAGGGGGACATCTCGATCCGGTAGCCCGGGACTTCCCAGAGATTGACCGTGCCGACCTCGAGATCGGCAATGAGCCGCTGGATGTAATCGTAGCGGTTGGTGCAGATGCCGGAAGAGAGACCATAGGCGGTGGAGTTCGAGATCCGGATCACCTCGGCGATGTCGTCGGGCACGCGGATGATCGGGATCACCGGGCCGAAGGTCTCCTCATGCACCAGCTCGCAGGTGTAGGGGATCTTGTCGACCACGGTCGGGTGGAACAGCGCACCCTCCACCCGCTTGCCGTAGAGAACCTCGGCGCCCTTGGTCACGGCGTCATCGACGCGGGCCTGGAAGAGCGCAGCCGAGCGGGCGTTGATGACGCAGCCGACATCGGTATTCGGATCCATCGGATCGCCGCATTTCAGCTTCTTGGCCTTCTCGACGACGAGCTTGGCGAAGGCATCGGCGACGCTCTCGACCACCAGGATGCGTTTCACCGCCGTGCAGCGCTGGCCCGAGTTCTTGGTCGCGCCGGTGACGGCAAGCTCCGCCGCCTTGTCGAGATCGGCATCTTCCATGACGATCAGCGGATCGTTGCCGCCGAGTTCCAGCACGATGCGCTTGTAGCCCGCCGTATTGGCGATGTGCTTGCCGACGCGGACCGAGCCGGTGAAGGTCACCAGATCCGCGTCGGGATCGGTGATCATGGCATCGCCCATGGTCGAGGGATTGCCGGTGACGACCGAGAGCATCTCCGGCGGCAGGCCGGCCTCGTAGAGCACGTCGGCGAGCGCCAGCGCGGTCAATGGCGTCAGTTCGGTCGGCTTCAGGACGAGGCGGTTATTGGTCGCGATCGCCGGGGCCAGCTTGTGGCTGACCATGTTGAGCGGGTGGTTGAACGGGGTGATCGCCGAGATCACGCCCAGCAGCGGCTGGCGCGTCGTGAAGATCTTGCGCGCCTTGCCGTTCGGCGAGATGTCGCAGGAGAACATCTCGCCATCGTCCTTGATGGTAAGCTGCGCCGCGAAGGACCAGACATCATAGGCGCGGCTGGCCTCGTAGAGCGAGTCCTTCCAGCACAGGCCCGCTTCCGCCGTGATCAGCTTGGCGAAGAGCTCCTTGCGGTCGCGCAGCAGCTCGGCCGTCTTCTGCAGGATCTGCTGGCGCTCGTAGCGCGAGAGCGTCGGCTTGAAGGCCTTGGCCTTGGCGAAGGCCTCGCGGACATGCTCGGGCCGGGCGGCCGGGATCAGGCCGACGACGCTGTCGTCATAGGGGTTCCTGACCTCGACCATGTCGTCGGTCGTGACCAGCTTGCCGGCGATGCGCATCGCCTCGCGCCGCACCGGCGGCTTCACCGTCGCGTTCATCTCAGTTCACCAGGTTCAGGGCGACGTCGAAGACGTCGAAATTGCGGAGGGTGCGGCCCTGCGGCACGGTGATCGGCCGGTTGGCGATCATCGGCACGCGCTGCTCGGTTATGCCGCCATGCGAGCGCAAGGGCTCGGTCAGGCCGGAGAGATCGTGCCGGTCCGGCGAGGTGCCGATCACCTTCTGGCGGGTCGAGACGACCACGACATCGCCGATCCGGTCGGCCGGCAGTTCGAAGCGCTCGCAGGCTTCCGCCGAGGTCACCGCTAGCGCGATGCCGTCGAGGCCGGAAATGCGGGCAGCGACCTCTTCCTGACTGGCGCCATCCGGCAGATAGACCGTGGCAAAGGAGCCGAGCGCGCCGTGGTGGACGACATAGGGGTCGGTGATCGGCAGGATCACGCGCATCGTGCCCTTGCCGTACCACTCGTCCATCAGGCTTTGGAGATAGACGACATCGGGCTCGCCATTGGCGAGATGCTTGTCGTTCATGCCGTGGTCGGCGGTGATGACCAGCGTGCAGCCGAGTGCGTCGAGCTTGCCGACGTAACCGTCGAACATGGCGTAGAACGAGTCCGCCATCTCCGAGCCGGGCGCCGCCTTGTGCTGCACATAGTCGGTGGTCGAGAGATACATCAGGTCGGGCTTGAAGCTCTCCAGCAGCTTGACGCCGGCGGCGAAGACGAACTCCGAGAGATCGGCCGAGTAGACCGACGGCACCGGCATGCCGACGAAATCGAGCACGTTCTCGATGCCGTTCTCGGCCTTGTTGGCCTTGTCGGCCTTCTCCGAGGAGAAGGCGATTGCCGAGCCGGAGGCGAAATCCAGGCCCTTGCCGAGCAGCGTGCGCAGCTTGTCCTTGGCCGTGACCATCGCGACCTTGAAGCCGGCCTTCTGGAACTCGGCCAGGATGGTCGGTGCCCGCAGGAAGCGGGCATCGTTCATCATCACCTCTTCCTTGGCCTCGCGGTCGTAGAAGAAGTTGCCGGCGATACCGTGCCAGACCGGTGGGCGGCCGGTGATGATCGAGAGGTTGTTCGGGTTGGTGAAGCTCGGGATCACCGAATAGGCATGGGTGCTGGCGCCGGTCTTCATGATCCGGTCGAGGTTCGGCGTCAGGCCCTTGGCGCTGGCGGCCTCGATATAAGCCGGCTCCGAGCCGTCCATGCAGATCACCACTGTCGGGCGCTGCGGGCGGGCATATTCGCGGCCGTTCGCAACGACATCCGCGCCGATCTTCGTGTGCATTGTCATCTCAGGGCTCCTTACGCGGCCGACTTCAGGCCGACGCCCATCTCATCAAGGACATCCGACACTGTGGCGACGAAGGCGCGCATGTCTTGCGAACCAAGGGCGCCGATGCAGCCGATGCGGAAGCTGTCCGCGACCGTCAGCTTGCCGGGATAGATGACGTAGCCGGCATCCTTCAGCGCGTCGTAGAAGCGCTGGAAGACGAAGTTCTTGTCCTCCGGCATGTGGAAGGTGACGATGATCGGCGCCTGCTTGGCCGCCGGCAGCAAGGTGCGGAAGCCCAGCCCTTCCATGCCCTCGATCAGGATGCGGGCGTTCTCGGCGTAGCGCTCGCCGCGCCCGGCGACGCCGCCCTCGGCCCAGAATTCCTGCAGGGCCGCGTGGAAGGCGACGATGACATGGATCGGCGGGGTGAAGCGGTACTGGCCGGTGCGCTCGAAGCCGGCATTCTGGTCATGGAGATCGAGCACCAGCGTCGTGGCATTGCCCTTGGTCTCGGCGAGCGCGCTCTTGCGGGCGATGACGAAGCCGAGGCCGGGAACGCCCTGGATGCACTTGTTCGAGGAGGCGGCGACCGCGTCGAAATAGACCTCGCGGCTGTCGAGCGGCAGGGCGCCGAAGGCGCTCATCGAGTCAACCAGCAGGCGGCGGCCATGGCGCTTGGCGAGCGCGGCGATCGCTTCGACCGGGTTGCGGATGCCGCTGGTCGTCTCGCAATGGACGGTGAAGATATGGGTGATGGCGGTGTCCGCCACCAGCATGCGATCGACCTCGGCGAGATCCGGCGGGGTGTCCTCGGCGGTCTCGTGCACCGCGACGGCGCGGCCGGCGATCTCGACGATGCGCTTGGCGCGCTGGCCATAGGCACCGTTGATCAGGATCAGGATCTTGCCGTCGCGCGGCACGAAGGTGGTCAGCATCGCCTCGACGGCGAAGGTGCCGGAGCCCTGCATCGGCACGGTGACGAAATCCTCGCCGCCATGGATGATCTTCGGCAATTCCTCCAGAACCGCCTTGTTGATGCCGACGAAGGTCGCGTCGCGCGAGCCCCAGTCATGCACCATCGCTTCCTTGATGGCCTTGCTGGTGGTCAGCGGGCCGGGGGTCAGGAGGAGCGGATCACCGGTTTCGGAAGAGGCAGGGCGGCGGGCCTGGGCCATGATGGTCTCGCGATGTGTTGCGGCGGATGATCGCGAAGCTAGAAGGGCCGTTGACATAGGTCCAATACATCGTTTCCATATCTATTATAGATAGGATCTATGGAAAGATGGCGATCAGCTATTCCGGCCTTGCGGCCTTCCATGCCGTCGCAGAGGCGCAGAGCTTCACCGGCGCCGCGAAGACGCGCCATGTCAGCCAGCCCACCCTCTCCGCCCAGGTGCGAGGGCTTGAGGACGCCTATGGCGTCAGGCTGTTCGATCGCGCCGGGCGGCAGGTCAAGTTAACCCCGCTCGGGCAGAGCCTGTTCGTGGTCACCGCGAGACTGTTCGCGGCCGAGGATGAAGCGGAATCGCTGCTCGCCGGCAGCCGAACGCTGCAGCGCGGCCATCTGCGGATCGCGGCCGACAGCGCCACTCATGTCATGCCGGCGCTGGCACGGATGCGCGAGCGCTATCCGGGCCTGACCTTCTCCCTCAGCATCGGCAATTCCTCGGAAGTCGTCGACCGGATCATGGATTTCGCCGCCGACGTCGCGATCACCGCGCGCGCCAATTCCGATCCGCGCATCCATAGCGTCCGGCTGCGCTCGGACGATCTCGTGGCCTTCGTCGCGGACCAGCACGAGCTCGCCCGGCACGACCATATCCCGATCGAGGCCTTCGCCGGCCAGGATATCGTGTTGCGCGAGCGTGGCTCGATCACGCGCGAGGTCTTCGAGAGCCGGTTGTCCACGGCCGGCATCAAGCCGGCGAACCTGCTGGAGGTGCAATCGCGCGAGGCCGTCCGCGAAGCCGTCGCCTTCGGCTTCGGGATCGGCGTGGTCTTCGCCGCCGAGTTCAAGCCGGAGGCCGGCCTGAAGCGCATCATCATCACCGGCGCCGATTTCGATGTCGGCGAATACATCGTCTGCCGGGCCGAGCGCCAGCGCCTGCCCCTCGTGCGCAGCTTCTTCGAGACGGTTCAGGACGTGATCGACGCGCGCTGAGACCCGGGCGGCGCGCCCTTCCCGTCCCTGCAGGATTACCGGAAGCCGCGCCGACTGTTCGACAAACGGGAACAATCCGTTCTCGCAGCGTCACCTACCAAGTCGCGGAAGCGTCTCGATATCACGCCGGAGAGAACAACGGAGAGACAAAAGCCATGACCCTTCACCTCACCGGCATCCATCACCTCACGGCAATCACCGCCGATGCACCCGGCAACAAGCGCTTCTACACCGAAGATCTTGGCCTGCGCCTGGTCAAGAAGACCGTCAACCAGGACGATACCTCGGCCTATCACCTGTTCTATGCCGACGGACAGGCGAGCCCCGGCTCGGACATCACCTTCTTCGACTGGCCAACTGCACCCGAGCGGCGCGGTACGCATTCGATCTCGCGCACGGCGCTGCGCGTCGCCGGAGAAAATGGCTTGAACTGGTGGCACGAGCGGCTCTCGGTCAGCGGCCATGCCAAGACACCCGTGGCGCTGCTGGACGGGCGGGCCTCCTTCGACGCCGAAGATCCGGAAGGCCAGCGCCTGCGCTTCATCGACGATGGCGGCACCGGCAGCGCCCATGCCTGGTCGGGCAGCCCGGTTCCGGCAGAGCACCAGATCCGGGGTCTCGGCCCGATCACGATCAGCGTGCCCGATCTCGGCCCGACGGAAGCCGTGCTGACGCAGGTCATGAACATGCGCCGCGAACGCAGCTACGCCTCGCCCGATGGCAAAGGAGACGTCCATGTCTTCGCGATGGGCGAAGGCGGCCCGGCAGCGGAACTGCACGTTGCGGTCCAGCCCGGCCTGCCCATCGCGCGGCAGGGTGCCGGCGGTGTCCACCACGTCGCCTTCCGGACCCCGGATCTCGAAGGCATGACGGACTGGACGCGTCGTCTGAGGGAGAACCGGATTCCCTCCAGCGGCGAAGTCGAGCGCTATTACTTCCGCTCGCTCTATTTCCGCGAGCCGGGCGGCAATCTGTTCGAGATCGCCACCGATGGCCCCGGCTTCGCGGTCGACGAGCCGCTGGCGACGCTCGGCGAGCGGCTGTCCCTGCCGCCCTTCCTGGAGGCGCAGCGTGCGCAGATCGAGGCCGGTCTCAAGCCGCTTGCCTAAGACCGCCGTCGGCGGCTGGGTCGCTACACGGGAAAGCCCGGCAGGCACGGGGCGAAGGTCTTGCCTTCGCCCCGCAACGCATTCAGGCCGTCAGCTCGGTCGACTTGATCATGTACTTGAACGTATCGGGGTCGAGGCAGTCGAGCAGCGCGCCCGCAACCTCCGCCTGCGGATACATCAGGAAGCCGACCTTGTGACTTGAGCCGGGCAGGACAAGGTCGTGCGCGGCATTGTAACCGAGCCAGTTGCCTTCCCAGGCGCCGAACAGCGCCTGCCGCGCCGCAACGACCTTCGGATCGTCGACCGTGTTGTTCCCCGGGGGCTCCTCAAGCACGACCTTGCGGACATCGGCAGGATCGGCAGCGACCCAGCCATAGCCGTCGAGCCAGATCTCCGCCCGGCAATGCTGGGCCTTGGTGATGACGTCCGAACCCGTCCCGAGGCTCTTGTAGCCGAATTTCGAGGGTGCGACGCGGATGCCGTAGATGTCTCGGGCCGGTATGCCGACGCTGCGGACCAGGGCGACATAGAGCGCGTTCAGATCGCCGCATTTGCCGCTCAGGTTGCCGGTCCGCAGCATCGAGGCGACATCGCCGGTGCCGCAGCCCCGGGTCCTGGCATCGCGAAAGGTGTTCGCCACGACCCATTCATAGATCGCCCTCGCCCTGTCGAGATCGCCCGTCTTGCCGGCGGCCGCCTTCTCCGCGGTCTCCCGGACGATGCCATCGGTCGGCATCAGCTCCGTCGCTTCGAGATAGAGCTTGCGATCGGCCTCTCCCAGCGCCGGAACAGTGGATTTGGTCGCGAGGTTCTCGGCCCGGTCGCGCAGAGAGAAGCCGCTGCGGAGCTCGACGCGCGGTGCGGCCTCGCCGTCCTTGAAGACGAGGTGCAGAAGCTCGGAACCGTATTTCGGGTCCCGGACGACTTCGGCGGACAGCGCATTGGTCTCCCAACTGCTCTTGCCGGGCTTGATCCACGCGTCCTCCCGCATCGAAGGCAGGGGAATCCAGGCCTGAGCCTTGCCATTCGAGGGCAGCTCGAGACGCGTCGCCACCTCGAAATCCCGCCAGGCCCCGGGCTTCGGCGCGAAGGCCACCGCCTGCGCGGCGGCAGCACGAGGGAGCGCCAAAGCGGCGGCAGCGCAAGCACCGGTCTTCAACATGTCGCGACGGCTGATCATGGCGGCGTCTCCTTTTCCCCTCGGTTGTTTTTCGGCAGTGTGGACGGCAAACTCGCGAGCGCCGCCGCGACCGACGCGCTCGTCCAGTCGAGCGGCTCGTCGGCCTTGAGCGCAGGCCTGAGATCGCGATCGAGCACGAAGCTCGTCGGCAGGCCCTCGACCCGCCAGGTCTTCATCGCGCCGCGGTCGCGATCCAGCAGGATCGGAAAGGCGGCGGGACGATCGCGGAAGAAGTTGCGCACGCGCGCATCGACCTCGCCGACACTGATGGCGAGGATGGCGGGATTGCCCTTCCCCGCGGCGGCAAGCGCGTTCAGCGACGCCATTTCCTCGATGCAGGGCGCGCACCAGGTCGCAAAGAAATGAGCGATGACAGGCTTGCCGCGAAATTCCGCGAGATCGATGCCGGGGCCGTCAAGCTGGCTGAGCACGAGCGCCGGCGCCGTCTCGGCGGGCCATCTGCGGAGTTCGTCGGCCGCGCCGGACGCGCTGACGACCATGAGCGAGACAGCGGCCAGCAGAAATCGCCGGAACGGTTCCAGCCTGCAACCCGGTCGATGAGCGCCCCGAAACTCGGGAGCCTTGACGGCAGCCACGTCGCATCTTGCGGGCAAGGTTCGGGACACGTCAATTTCTACTTTTGACAAGGCGAGCGAGGCGAAGCGACATCCGTGTAGCCGGCAGGCCTTGTTGCGAGACCAGCCCATGGCAAACGCCGGCGTCGAATGGCTACATTGGCATTTCCACCCGCGCGGCGACCGCCGCCGACTGAGCGGCCGTCCGCGGGGCGCCGATAGAGGAAGAGATTTCGTGACCAGCGGCCTGCATCACGTCACCCTGATCACCCGCAAGGTGCAGGCCAATGTCGATTTCTATGTCGGCTTCCTCGGCCTGCGCCTGGTCAAGCGCACCGGCGGCTATGAGGATGCCCGCCAGCTCCATCTCTTTTACGGCGACGCGCAAGGCTCGCCCGGCTCGCTCGTGACTTTCCTGGTCTGGGAGGACGGTTCGCCCGGACGAGCCGGGCATGGCCAGGTCAGCGAGATCGCCTTTGCCATAGCACCGGCCGCGATCGGGTTCTGGCTGGAACGCGCCTTGCGTTTCGGGGTCGCCACCGAGGGCCCGTTGCAGGAATTCGGCGAAACCGTCCTGCGCCTGCGCGATCCCGACGGATTCGTGGTGAAGCTGGTCGGCAGCACGCTGTCCGGCGAAGGCTGGACCTCCGCCGACATCCCTCCGGAGCAGCGCATCCACCGCCTGCGCGGCGTCACGGTTCTCTCGGCGACGACCGAGGAAACCGTGCATTTTCTGACCACGCATGCCGGTTTTGCCCGTCAGGCCCGCCAAGGCGGCATCGAGCGCCTGCGCTCGGAATCGGGCGACAGCCTCGATATCCGCGATGCCGGCGGCTTCTGGCCGGGCATTCCCGGCACCGGAACGGCGGACCATGTGGCCGTACGGGTTCCCGACGCTGCCCGACTTTCGGGCATCGAACGGGATCTCTCGAAGCTGAACTCCAGCCCGACCACGCTGCATGACCGCCAGTATTTCACCTCGCTCTATGTCCGCGAGCCCGGCGGGACGCTGATCGAATTCGCCACGGACGGCCCCGGCTTCAGCATCGACGAACCCGTCGAGACGCTGGGCACACAGCTCTTCGTCCCGCCCGATGCTCAGGCCGAAGCCGACGACATTCGGGCCGTTCTGCCGCAATTCGCCCTGCCCGGCGAAGAGCGCGTGATCTATCGCGACCTGCCCTTCGTGCATCGCTTCCATCAGCCGGCCGAGCCCGACGGCAGCGTGGTCGTGCTGCTGCATGGCAGCGGCGGCAACGAAACCGATCTGATGCCGCTGGCACAGCGGATCGCGCCACGGGCGACGCTGCTCGGCCTGCGCGGCCGCAGCACGGAGGAAGGGACCGCCCGCTGGTTCCGACGCCACGCCGAACGCGCCTTCGACCAAGACGATATCCGCTTCGAGGCCGGCGCCCTCGCCGCTTTCGTGGAAGAGGCGCGGACGGCCTACGGCCTGGTGCCCGAGCGCCTCGTCTTCCTCGGCTATTCGAACGGCGCCAATCTGCTCGCGGCTGCGATGCTGCTGCATCCCGAGTTGGCGCGGCGTGCCATCCTCCTGCGCCCTGCCGCGGTGCTGGAGGAGCCGCCGACCGCAACGCTCGTCGGCGTCTCGCTGCTGATGCTGACCGGCACCGAGGATCCGTATCGCGACCTGGCCGGGCCTCTCCAGGCGGCACTGAGCGCGGCTGGCGCCGCGATCGAAGCGCATGCCATCCCGGCCGGTCACGCGCTCACGGAGCAGGATGGCGCGCTCGCGGCGGATCGGCTCGCGCGCCATTCACCCTGAGCCGGCGACGCTCAGCGCCCGGCAGTGAAGGCGGCGAAGCCTGCGATGAACTGCGCCAGGCGCTGGCGCGTGGTCTCGTCGGTCAGGTTGCCCTCGGCATCGAAGACGCTCTGCGCCCGCGACACCATCAGGCGCCCCTCGAACCAGGGCCGCGTGCCGAGGGTGCGCAGCACCGGCAGCCAGGCGTCCTGCGCCAGGATCGTCCCGAAACCGCCGGGAGAGGCGCCGAGCACGGCGACCGGCTTGCCGCCGAACAGCGGCCCGATATCGGAGGCCGGCCGCGTCAGCCAATCGATCGCGTTCTTGAACACACCCGGCAGGGAGTTGTTGTATTCAGGCGTGAACAGCAGCAGGCCATCCGCCGCCGCCAGCTGCTGCTTCAGGGCCTGTACCGCCGGCGGTATGCCCTGCTCCCGCTCGTCGTCGCCGTTATAGAGCGGAATTCCCGCGATACTGCCGGCCAGTAGCGTCGCGCCGTCCGGGGCCAGATCGACCGCAGCCCGCAGCAGGCCCGTATTGAACGACGCCTTTCGCAGGCTGCCGGAGATTCCCAGAAGGCGTGTCATAGCTGCTCCCTATTGCCTGTTGGCCGACGGCGTGCGGCGCGGTCAGGCCCGATGCTGACGCATCTCCCCGGTTGTGGCTACCATGGGCGTGACTGGCTTATCCGGATGGCCGAACCTGCATGGTGCGCGCCGCTGGCGTCGATGGAGAGGAAAGACAGGGATGTCGCAGGCCGCGATCGCCAACCATCTCGACCGCTCCGTCGACGATACCGCCGATCACGTTCTCGGCTCCGGCCGCGCGCAGATCACGCTGGTCGAATATGGCAGCTATGCCTGCCCCTATTGCCGTGCCGCCAATGAACGAATCGCCGAAGTCCGCGACCAGCTCGGCGAGCGCCTGCGCTACGTCTTCCGCCATCGCCCCTTGACCGGCAGCGACATCGCGCTGCGCGCCGCCGCCCTCGTCGAACGTGCAGCGACCGCCGAGCAGTTCTGGGACGCGCATGTCAAGCTGATGACGCGCTCCCAGGTACTGACCGAGGAGGATCTCGAGGCGGTCGCGCGCGATCTCGGCCTCGCCACCATCGCACCCGAGCGAGACGCAACAGAGGCGCAACGGGCCGCGGCGCGCGTCGAAGCCGACATCGCCAGCTCCCATGCCAGCGGCGTGCGCTTCACGCCGACCTTCTTCATCAACGATCGGCGCTATGACGGTCCCTGGGACGAGAGCTCCTTCCTCGATGCGATGCTGGGGACGCTCGGCCACCGCTTCCGGGCGGCCGCCCTCGATTTCGCCAGTTGGGGGCCCTCGGCCGGCATCCTGCTCCTGCTCGCGACGATCCTCGCCATCGCGCTGACGAATTCGCCGCTGGGGCCGGGCTTCGATGCCTTCTGGCATCGCGAGCTGGCGCTGTCCTTCGGCGAAGCCCGCTTTGGCATGTCGCTCCAACACTGGGTCAATGACGGCCTGCTGACGATCTTCTTCCTGGTCGTCGGACTGGAGATCAAGCGCGAGTTCACCGTCGGCCATCTCGCCGGCCGGCGCTCCGCGGCGCTGCCGATTGCCGGCGCGATCGGCGGCATGGTCGTACCGGCGGCGCTCTACATGCTCGTCCTTCCGGGCGGCCCCTGGTCGCATGGCTGGGGCGTGCCGATGGCGACCGACACCGCCTTCGCCATCGCGATCATCGTCATGATGGGCTCGCGGGTGCCGATCGAGCTGCGCATCTTCCTCACCGCCGCGGCCATCGTCGACGATATCGGGGCGATCATCGTGGTGGCGCTGTTCTATTCGGGCAAGCTCCAGCTCGGCTATCTGCTGGCCGCGCTGGTCCTGACCGGTGGACTTGCGGCGCTCAACCGCGCGCATATCTATCGCGTCGCTCCCTATGCGCTGATCGGCATCGCGCTGTGGGTCTGCGTCCATGCCGGCGGGCTGCACGCGACGCTGGCGGGCGTCGTCCTGGCGCTGTTCATCCCGACCCGCCCGCCCGCCAATCTCGCCGCGCTCACCGCCCAGGCCAATTCGATCATGCTTGCGGAAGCGGCCCATGGCGCCGAGGTCCTGCGGCATGGCCCCTCGACCCCGGCGCTGCGCGCGCTCGACGCGATCCATGACCGCCTCGAATCGCCGGCCGATCGCCTGCTCCGGCATGCCGGCGCCCGCTCGAGCTATCTGGTTCTGCCACTCTTCGCGCTCGCCAATGCCGGCGTCGTCATCGCGCCCGATGTCCTCGAAGGCCGCGGGATGCTGCTGCTCGCGATCGTGGCGGGGCTCGTGCTCGGCAAGCCGCTCGGCATGCTGGGCTTGACCGCGCTGGCCGTCCGCCTCGGCATCGCGGTCAAGCCAGCGGAGTATTCCTGGCTGCAGCTCGCCGGCGCGAGCGCGCTCGCCGGTATCGGCTTCACGATGTCGCTCTTCATCGCCGGCCAGGCCTTTGCCGATCCCGGCGACTTCGCCGCCGCCAAGATCGCGGTCTTTGCCGCCTCGATCGGTGCCGCCCTGCTAGGAGCCGCCATGCTCTGGAGCGCGGCGAAGGCCCCCGGCACCGATCGTTAGGCCGGCCCGCGGACGGATTCCGGGAGCGAGATCGAGCTTCCTGCGCGTCCATTTGCGGACAGGGCTTCCGTCGAGGGAGCGGCGTATCGAGACCGGGGCCGGGCCGGCCAATCACCCCGGCAAGGGCAGCGGATCGGCCGGCCGTGAGATCGCCCGGGCTATTTCTCCGAACGCGGATCGAAGGCGTGCTGCATGGCGTCGCCGAGGAAATTGACCGCGATCACCGTGATGAAGATCAGGAGCCCCGGATAGATCGCCAACGCCGGCGCAGTCGTCACCAGCTCCTGGGCATTGTTGAGCATGTTGCCCCAGCTCGGCGTCGGCGGCACGATGCCGAAGCCGAGAAAGCTCAGCACCGACTCGAACAGGATGACGCGCCCAACGGTCAGCGTGAAGGCCACGATGATCGGCGTGATCGTGTTGGGCAGGATGTGCCGCGCCATGATGTAGAGCGCGTTCGCGCCGCTGCCGCGCGACGCGCTGACATAGTCGCGCTCCTTGACCGAGAGGGTGGCGGCCCGGACGATCCGGGCGATCGCCGTCCAGTCGACCAGGGCGATGATCAGGATGATCCGCCAGAAGGCGACCGATTGCGAATGGGCGGACTCGGTGGAAAAGCCGAGCTTGGTCAGATCGACCGCGCCGAGCACGATCAGCAGCGGCAGCAGCGGCAGGGCGATCATGCCGTCGGTCAGCCGCATCAGGGCATTGTCGAGACGGCCGCCGTAATAGCCTGCGAGCAGGCCGAGCGAGACCCCGAAGACGCCACCGATGAGGGTGGCCAGCAGCCCGACCAGGAGCGAAACCTGGCCGCCATACATCAGCCTTGCCAGCACGTCGCGCCCGGCATCGTCGGTCCCCAGCCAATGCTCGGCCGAGATCGGCTGGTAGCGCTTGAACAGGTCGGTCTGCGTCGCGTCGATGCCGCGCCAGGCTTCCAGCGGCCCCGCCATCAGGCAGAACGCGACCAGCAAGGCGAGCACGACGAGGCTCGCGACGCCGGTGCGGTGCCCGCGGAAGCGGCGCCAGCGCAGCGCCCAGATCGATTGCGTATCGGCCACACGCGGCTGGTCGTGTCCGCCTTGCGCCACGGGCGTGTCCAGAGTGCTCATTCCAGTCGAATCCGCGGGTCGAGGGCGACATAGGCCAGATCGGCCAGGAGATTGGCCATCAGCGTCGTGAACGTCGCGAACAGCAATCCGATCAGAGCGAGATTGAAGTCGTTGGACAGGATGGAGTCGTAGATCATCTTGCCCATGCCCATCTGCGCGAACATCGTCTCGGTGACCAGGGCACCGGAGAACAGCGATCCGAAGCTCAGAGCCATGATCGTCACGAACGGCACCATGGCGTTGCGCAGCGCGTGAATCAGGATGATGCGCCAGCTGCCGACCCCTTTCGCGCGTGCCGTCCGCACGAAATCCATCTGCAGCGTCTCGATCATCGCAGCGCGGACATAGCGGGTGAACTGGCCGGTATTGGCCAGCGTCAGCGCCAGGACCGGCAGCGTGAGATGCCGCACCTGATCCCAGAAGCCGAAATTGCCGACCTGCCCCATGCCGCTCGCCGGCAGCCATTGCAGCCCGACCGCGAAGGTCAGGATCAGCACCAGGGCGAGCCAGAAGATCGGCACCGAGATCCCGGCGAAGGCGAACAGGCTGACGAAGCCGTCGACCCAGCCGCCGGGCTTCAGCGCCGAGGCGATGCCCAGGATCAAGGACAGGATCACACTGAGCGTGAAGCTCGCCAGCATGAGCTTGCAGGTTTGCAGCAGGGCCGGAGTCAGGACCTCCAGCACGGGCCGCGCATGCGTGCGCGAAAAGCCGAAATCGCCGCTCAGCACCGCCATCAGCCAACGCGCATAGCGAACCATGAGCGGCTGATCGAGCCCATAGATCGCCCGGAGATTGGCCATGACCTCCGGCGTCATGCCGGGCTGGCTCGCCGCCATGATGTCGACGGGGTCGCCGGGCATCAGGCCCATCAGCCCGTAGACCACGAACGACATCACCAGCAGCACGACGAAGGTCTGCAGCAGCCGGCGGGTGATGAAGGACGCCATCAACCCAACTCCCTATGGCGGCGCGCTCCCGCGCGCCGCAGCGTGAGGCCTTGCCCGTTCAGCGGCCGCATCGTCGCGGCCGAGCCCGGGCTCGCAACGGGTCCGATCACTCGGAACGCCAGTTCTCGCTGAACATCGAGACGTAATGACCGTGCCCGGTCGGCTCGTAACCCTTCAGCCATTTCGGGTAGACATGCGCCTCCGAGCGGAAGAACAGCGGGATGACCGGCAGTTCCTGGGCATAGATCTTCTGCATCTCGGCCCAGAGCGCCTTGCTCTCCTCCGGATCGAGCGCCGATTCGGACTTGGTGATGAGCTCGTCCATGCGCGGATTGGAGAAGTTGATGTAGTTGGCGCCGCCCCAGGCATTGGCCTCGGTCGGGATGTTGTCGCTCGCCAGCGTCCGGCGCGGCGATTCCGTCACGCTGCTCGACCAGGCGTACATCGCCAGCCCGCCGTAGCTGCGCTTCTTCATGGTCTCGCCGAAGAAGGTCCGGGCCGGCTCGTTCTTGATGCGGACCTCGATGCAGGCGGCCTTCCAGTTGTTCTGCAGCACGGCCTGCTGCAATTCGCGCAGGCGATTGCCCGCGGTCGTGCCGAACTCAATCGACAGGCGCGTTCCGGCGGCGTCGCGGCAGATGCCGTCCGGCCCGGGCTTCCAGCCGGCTTCCGCCAGGATCGCCTTGGCCTTGGCCAGATCATAGGGGTAGTGCAGCGTGTCCTTGGTGAAATTCGCATTGAGCGGATTGACCCAGGTGTCGGCCACCGGCTGCAGGCCCTGGAACAGGCGGTCGGTCAGCGTCTTGCGATCGGCCGAGTAGATCAGGGCCTGCCGCACCCGCACATCCTTGAGAAGCGGATTGCCGTTCTGCAGGTCGATATGCTCGTAGTTCAGGCTCGGCTTGAACAGGTACTCGAAGCGATCGGGATGCTGCTTGCGCAGCTCCAGGACCTGATCGATCGAGAGCCCGACGCCCTCGCCGCCGATCATGTCGACATCGCCCGACAGGAGATTGGCCTGCAGGGCCGCGGTGTTCTCGATCAGCTTGAGGACGATACGCTTGAAGCCGGGCTTGGTGCCGGCCCAATAGGGATTGGGCTCGAGCACGACCTGCGATCCGGAAGTGTAACCGGTGACCATATAAGGGCCGTTATACAGGCCCGGCGTGGTCGGGTTGCGCGCATAGGTCGTCTGCTTGATGTAGTCGCCCGCCTCCTTGGCCTTCTCGTAGACCGGCCCCTCGATATGCTCCGGCAGAATCTGGTCCCACTCGCTATAGGACGACAAGACCTTGTCGAGGGTGAGCACAGCCGTGGTCGCGTCGATCACGTCGAGCTTGACGGCCCGCGTCCAGGGCTGGGGATTGGAGAAGCCGGTTTTGGGATCGCGCCCGATGCGCCAGGTGAATTCCAGGTCCTTGGTCGTGACCGGCTTGCCGTCGGCCCATTTCAGATCGGGCTTCAGCTTGATCGTGACCTCCATGCCCTTGCCGCCATTGGGCAGGTCGATGATCTTGGCCGTGCCGTTCTTCACGCTGGGAAGCTCGACGCAGCTCAGGCAGGTGTTCTTCCAGTCCTTGTCGAAGGCCGTGATGTTGCGGATGACGAAGCCCAGCGTATAGGCCTTGATCACTTCGGCATCGATGTTGGGGTGGAGCGTCGAGGGGAATTGCGCGACGCCGATGGTCAACTGATCCTTGGCCGCCTGCGCCTGCGCCGGCGCGGCCGTCATCATCAAGCCCGCAACGCCCAGTGCGGCCAATGTCGTCCTGAAAATCATGAAATCACCTCCGGCGTCATTCGAGGGTTCACCATGTCGCCGAGCAGCGACACTGGACCTCACCTGCCGGCTTTGCGAGACCGGCTGCTGACGCGAGACTATTGCGATCGCTTCACCCAGCGCAATCGTCGATCGGAACGCAATCCAACGCCAGCCTCTCTATCGACAGCAGATTGGCATGCGCCGTCGACAGAGCTGGAGCGGGACGCAGCGCAAGGCTTTCTGCGCGCGCACTTTCCGAATCGCGCAAGACCCTCTCAGGCCTCGAGGAAAAAGCGGACCATCTCGCGCGAGGCATCGGGGCCCGTCGCATCGGTATAGCTTCCGCCGCGGTCACCTCCCGACCAGGCATGGCTGCCGCCATGGATCAGCCAGTGCTCGGCGCGTGCAGGAGCATCGCCATGCCCGATCAGCGACCGGGTTACGCGTTTGCCGTTGATCACCGCATCGGTCTGAAACTCTGCAGGCTTCCCTTGCGCGGATCCCGCGAGATCGAAAACGGCCCTGCCGTTCGATGGGTGAACCGTGGCATCGGCGGTCCCGTGGAAAATGATCTTCCTGACGGGCGAACGGCCTTGTGCCGTCACTTTCGCATTTCCCTTCATCGCGGCGAATGCGGACATGACGTCCCGAGCCGCGCCATGAGGCAGGCCGGAATGGATGCCGGCCGCGGAGAAGACGTCGGGATAGGCCGAGGCCAGGACATCGGCCATCGCTCCGCCCGCCGACAGGCCGGCGACGAAGACCCGCTTGCGGTCGATCTTGAATTCCGAAGCCAGTTCCTGGGCGAGCCCGGCCAGAACGGCCGGTTCGCCAGCGCCACGCTGCTGATGGCGAGGGTCGAACCAGTTCCAGCAACCCTGCGCGTTGGCCGATTTCGGCTGCGAAGGGTAAGCGACGATCAGCCCGAACTCGTCGGCCAATGCGTTCATCCGGGTGCCGCGTGCGAAATCATCCGGGTTTTGCGTGCAGCCATGGAGCATCATCACCAGCGCGAGTTCACGGCCGGCATGATCGGACGGCACGTAGAGCTTGTAGGCCACCGAGCCTGCGGCCGATTGGAACCGGTGTGCCCGGACGTTTTCACCGTCCCGCGCATCGTCCGTGACGGTGTCGCCATGGCCCGGCGCGTGGACGAAGCTCGCCTGCTCCTGCCGAAGCTTTTGCAGGATCGCCCGGAGACCGCGCGCCGGCGGTGCTTCGGGATTGTCACCGCTTCGTGCGCCGCCGTCCGGGGCAGCCGAGGGCATGGACCCGCGTCCGGCGAGAGCCTGCTGTATCGCCGCCGTTGCGCCCGTGATGTCGGATGTTCGCAGGCGGTTCATGGCTTCGCCGATGGCGGCGTGAAAACGCGGATTCATGGCGAAGGTCCTTTGGGTCATGTCAATCGATCGGCCAGGGCGGCCTTGATCTCGGGGGATGCGTGCAGCGCCCCGAGGATGGTGAGGGAGGCGATGGCCTGCCGCGCCAGGTCCGGGGAGACGTCGCCATCGATCACGGCCAGGCCGAGGACTCGGATCTCGAGCTGCTCCCCGGCTGCGACCACGGCTTCGAGATCCCGCCGCGTGAAGGTCCGCAATCCCAGTTCGAGCGCCAGGCGCGTCGTCGCCTTCGCGGCGACATCGGAATGGGTCGCAAGCTGGCTGCGGATCGCGGTACGGATGAAGTCCGAGCGGTTGGAATAAAAGCCGTCGCGGACCAGCAGGTCGATGCGGCCGAGATCCACGAAACCGAGGTTGAGCGTCAGTTTCTCGCTGTCAGGCGTTTTCATGGCAGATCTATATACCATCCATCTGGATGGTATATGGATGTTTCAACATGGATATCAAGGGCTGCTCCCCGGCGCCTGACCGGGCTGGGGCATCAAAAGACAGAGACAGGCGCCTGGCCGTGTGGCAGCACATGACATAACCAGGAACATTCCCTGGACGGGAACGAAATCGGGGACATTTTGCCCACGCCGGAACTTCGCGATTCCCGCTTCATGCGCAGCCTGCTGGCGGCGTCGGACGATTGCATCAAGGTCATCGACCTCGACGGCAAGCTGTCCTTCATGAGCGAAGGCGGCCAGCGCATCATGGAAGTCAGCGACTTCAACGCCATCAAGGGCTGTCCCTGGCCGGATTTCTGGGCTGACCAGGGCAACGCCGAAGCCAAATTCGCGATCGAGGAAGCGCGGGCCGGCCGCAGCTACCGCTTCCAGGGCGCGGCCGATACGGCCGCCGGCAATCCGCGGTTCTGGGACGTCCAGGTCGGCCCGATCCTGGGCCCGGACGGCAAGCCCGAGGCGATCCTGTCCGTGTCGCGCGATATCACGGCGATCAAGGAGGCCGAACAGCGCCATCGTCTGCTCGCGCTTGAACTCAAGCACCGGATGAAGAACACCGTCGCCATGATTCAGGCGATCGCCAATCAGACGATCCGTGGCGGCCCCGAGATCGACGCAATCAAGGAAGCCTTCACGGCCAGGTTGGGTACGATGGCCTCGGCGCAGGACATCCTGACCCAGACAGTCTGGGCCAGGGCAAACCTGGCTTACCTCGTCCAGGAGTCGTTGAAGGGGCAAAGCGACCTGTCGCGTTTCCGGATCAATGGTCCCGCAGTCGAGCTGTCGTCGAAGACCGCGCTGGCAATGGCGCTTGCGCTGCATGAACTGGCGACCAACGCTGCAAAATATGGCGCGCTCAGCCGAGATGGCGGGCGCATCGACATAACCTGGTCCGTTGTCGAGGGGCAGTTCGCATTCGAGTGGCGCGAGAGCGGCGGCCCACTTGTCGAGCCCCCTACCCGTCGCGGCTTCGGATCGCGCATGATCGAGCGCGCCTTGGCGGGATATTTCAGCGGCGCCGCCACCGTGGACTATCAGCCGGCCGGCGTGGTCTTTTCGCTTCGCGGCCCCATCGACGCACTCATTGCCGACTGATCAGTCCTTCGGCCGGAACGCTGCGATGACTTCGGCTGGCCGGTATGGCTTCCTGATGTAACGAACATTCTCGGGCAGGTCGCCTTCGCGAGGCATCACGCGCCCGCTCGCGACCACGAGGAGGATGGGCGGCCAGCCCAATCGCACAGCGTGCGCCAGCTTCATGCCATCCATGGAGCCCGGCATTTCGATGTCGGTGAACACGATCGCAATGTCGTTGCGGGCTCTGAGGATGTCGATGGCTTCGTCGGCATGGGCCGCCTCGACAACCTCGAAGCCGGCATCCTCGATGAAGCCTGCAGCGTCCATCCGGAGCAGCGGCTCGTCTTCGACGATCAGGACGACCAGCTTCGACATGATATGCTTTCGACAGTGACCCTCAGCCAACTGCTGACGCCAACTCTTGTTGCATCGGATTGTGAAGAATTGCGCAACTTGCTCTCGGCGCGGGTTACGTTTGGAATCTGGACCCTGCCCCGGCAGGTCGAGCACCGTGCTTTTCAGCGGATCTCGGCTTCGTCCGTCTCGAATTCCCTGACGAAATACGCATTGGATCCTGAGAGCACCAACCAGGATCGCGGCCCGAAGGCGGCCGGCTGAAGGCAAAGCGGCTCCGTGAGGAAGCCGATGGGCGCGCGGGCGCCGCGCAATTCCGCCGACATATCGACGGTGAAGCCGCTTCCGCTCGTTGCGCGGCAGCGTCACATCGGAACCATGCCATGCGCTTGGGTGGCGTTGGCCAGAAGCGGAGTCCAGCGCCCTCCCGTGAGCGGGGCATACGCATTCCGGGACGGCGTCTTCAGCCGGTGCCTATCCCGCCCGCGTCGGCGGTCCTCGACCTCGATCATCGGATAAATTGAGGTAAAAAGTGAGGGATGCTTCGATCATTCAATCGATCAATTGTTCTGGAATTTCAGCGTTAGACGCTAGGGCTGAAATAATATCAAAATAAACCACTTCCTTGTCTTGCAAGATAATACCTAGCCTATTACATTAGAGGGACTTCGAAATGAATCGATATTTTACTTTGCAACATTTGCGCGAAGCGCCCCGATCTGGGCTAAACGGAGCCCGGCCATGACAAGCATTTCCAGCAACTGGTTCATTTATCGCGTTTGGGCGGCCGATCGCTATCTGGCTTGGTTCGCGCATGGCTGCCTCATCGCCGCATTCGCGCTGGCCTTCGCACTCGTCTGGAAATGATGTCTCCCATTGATCCCCATCTGGAAAAGGCTCGGCTTGCAGCAGCGGGCTATGCTCCGGCGCCAGAGGCATCTGCACTGATCTATGGATTGATCGGCATGGCGCTCTTCAGTGTCGGCATGTGGGGAGCAGGTCTGTTTTATGATTTGCCTTTGATGCCTCACGTGTCGGTGGTCGTTGCGGGCTCGCTGATCGCGTTTCCGGTCGGGATTTGGCTGCGGAAGACGCGGAAGAGGCGCCATGTCGATGCCTGTCAGGTTGAGCTGGCGCGTCTTGGCGGAGGGCGCAGATCATGAGTATCGACTTTCCCAACACGATCCGGCGTTACGAACCTGTCCGCGGTTGCGTGAGCTTCTGGGGTTCCGAGGCATCACTGGAAGTCATGTTCCAGATCGAGCTTGATGTTCTGCGGAATTTAAGCCCCGCTATCATCGATGGAAGCGAGAGTTCGTTCCTCGTCGCATTCGACCTCAATCGACCAGCGATATTGGGGGCCGCTCGCGCTGCCTATTCAAAGAAGCGCGGGAGCTATCATCGGCTGTCGACCCGCGACTTCAACTAACAATGGCCGAAGGCTACCGGCTGCATGTGGAGGACTGGTGCTGGTGACGGGGACGTTTCGCCCTGCCTCACGTGGCGACATCGCTTCGTGCAGCCGTCGTCAATCGCGGGAGCGCGAAAACATCATGAGCGAACGGCGAGAACTCTATCGCAGTCCCGCGGGCGACTGCTGGTTTCTGGGGCGGGAGCCGACGAGCGGCGCAGCCTTCGTGATCCATCAACCGAACGGCCCGGGAGGCGGCCAGCTGTCGCATATGGAGCTGGGGGCCTTCCTCGTCTCCGGAAAGGCGGATCGTCCCGAGCAACGGGCCTTGCTCCGTCTAATCGGGACGCTCGTGGACGTACCTCCATATGCAGATCGGGAATGACGTCGGGATACGGGCTCAGCAGGTCGAGATCCATTAGCCGGCCCGGTCCGACGGACGCCCCCTTGAGCTTGCCCATAACGATGATCACTGGACCCTATGGCTCGCTGAATTTGCGACCGATGAAGCGGCCCTGGCCGAGTTCACCGCTCAGATGGCCAAATCCGGGCTACGCAGCGCGATTGCGGGCACAGCTCTCCGTATTCCGACCATCAATTGACGGGCGGAGGTTCCGCATATGGGCGTGGCCGAAGGATTTTAAGCTCGCTCTCGGCTCCAGAGGGCATCAAATCAAGGAGCGAGATATGTCGCATCACTTCAAGGTCGGGGACCGAGTCAGCCTCGCATTCGGCTTTCACGACCAGATGGCCACTGGCACCTATGCCGTGACCCGGCTTTTGCCCACACGCATGGACGGCGAACCTCAGTATCGCGTGAAGGGAAGCGATGACCGCGAACGAGTCATAGGAGAAGGGCAGATCGTGCTGCCTGGAAAAACCAGCACGTTCGGGCGCAGGAAAAGCGCCCACAATCCGATCACCGACGCCTTGAATCACATAACCAGCAAGACGTGAGAAATACCGCTAACGGATGCGCGGCGGTTTTCAGCCGCCTCCGATCAGCGACGATCTATGAGCCGTGACGTGGCCATGCACCTTCGAAACGTCGATCCGTAGCCCTAGGTGACCTTTGGGGCGACCTCTTCGGTTATCACCTCGAAGCGGTTCAGCAGGTGCGGGCCGAAGGTATGGACCATCGGGATGTCGGCCGCGTCGCGCCCGCGCGCCACGAGGATGCGACCGATGCGCGGCACGTTGTGGCGCGCATCGAAAGTCCACCAGGTTCCGCCGAGATAAGCCTCGAACCAGGCGTTGTAATCCATGGGCGCCGGATCGGGAGGAACCCCGATGTCGCCGAGGAAGCCGTTGCAGTAGCGCGCCGGAATGTTCATCGCCCGGCACAATGCGATGGCCAGATGCGTGAAGTCGCGGCAGACGCCGACCCGCTCGCTCATAGCCTGAGCGGCGGTTCTCGTGTTGCGCGCGCACTGATAGTCGAAACGAATCTGCGCGTTCACGTAGTTGCAGATCTGCTGGACCCTGTTCCAGCCCGGCGCGAAACCGCCGAACAGAGCCCAGGCCGTGGCCGACAATTCGTCGACCTCGCAATATCGGCTCGGCAGCATGTATTCGATCATGCCGGGCGGCAGATCGGCGGGCCAGGTCTCCGCGGCCGCATGGTCGAACTGATCGGGCAGACCGGAATCCCGCACCACCATGTCGTTGGTGAAGATCGCGCCGCCAGCCGGAATGACGAGCCTGCGGCAGAGATTGCCGAAGCCGTCCGTATACTCCTCCACGGGCAACTCGCCTCCGTCCGCGATCGAGACGGCCCGCGGGTTTGGGGCACTCACGAAATCCGCCTGTCGGCTCCGATGCGGGTCGAGGAGCAGGATGCCCGGAACAGCCTGGATTGTACCGATCTCGATCCGGTAGCCGATGCGAATGTCCATGGATGCCTTCTCACCTGAATGGGTGAGACCGCAACACGCAGCCGCCAAGCCGGGTTCCGGCGGACTATGCCGAGATTTTAGACACCTTCGGGCGCTTCGCTTTGAGCGGCGGCGATGCGAGAGCCAGGGCCTGGTCTTGCGCCTCCTTGGCGAGCCGAAGACCGCGCAGGCGGGCCGTGTTCTCAGCGCGCTGCTGGATAATGTTCTCCATCTCCGAGTTCATTCGCCCTTTCGACAGCGACTTGGTCTGAAGATTGAGAAACTGATTGTCGGCAGTCATCCGCTGCTTGGATTGTTGAAGCATGTCGTTCTCCCTTGAGTTGTGTTCGAGCACTGGCGCGAGCGGATGCTATGTGCATCCTGCCGGCCGTTTCGTGTCGGCCCGGTCGGGGCCGCTGATCGCGGGCGATCTCAAAAGCAAAAAAGGCCGAGCATGGGCCCGGCCTTTCCTATGGCTATGGTCAAGGCGCCAGTACATCCGTGGTCGCCGATGACACATGGCCTGATTACGCAGCCTGGAGCTGCTCCGCGGCCATCTTGCCGGACTTGTTGTCGCGAGCGACCTCAAACCCGATCTTCTGGCCCTCGCGGAGATCCCGCATGCCGGCTCGCTCGACGGCGGAGACGTGGACGAACACGTCCTGACCGCCATCGTCGGGCTGGATGAAGCCGAAGCCCTTGGTGGAATTAAACCATTTCACGGTGCCGGTGGTCATGGAAAACCCTCCTTCTGGCAAACACTGTCGCTCCCCGACAGGATGTCGGGCGAGTTCAGAACGATTTTGAGAGGGGGGATCAACGATGCCGCGCCCAGGGCGCGGTAAAACAAAAACCAACCAAGCAATCTCGATGCGCTTATATCTAGATGATGACTTTCAAAAACGCAAGAAAATTCTTTCGAGCTTATTGGAAATTACGAAATCACTGCTGTTTTATTTTCCAGACGGCGTTCCACGCAGGACCTGGCTGATGCAAAGGCTGATCGCAGACGACGCATGCAACGCCACAAGCTTTCGACATCGATCCCGGTTGAAAACCCCGCCGCCACTCCGGCGAGACCGGAAACCCGCTCGGGCAGCGCAGGCTCGTCCCAGGCCCTCTACAGCTTGGACAGTCGCGTGGGTGAGCGCCGGACCGCTCTCGGAACAGAACCGCCTTAAGTTTTGATATTGCCGGCGGGTTCCCGCTTCGTAACATTTCCGACGAACGAAACCCCTTGGAGGAAGGAGCATGCCGTTCTCGTCGTTGCGTGATCCCGTTGACCTCGCCCGGGCGCAGGCGGCCCTGGAGGCCGCGTGGAACGAAGTCAGATCGACCATTCCCGATACGGTTTATGAGCGGGAGAGAGCCAGGCTGGCCTACATCGTGGCTGCGCTGGTGGCGATCGCCGAAGATGAAGATGACCTGGCTCGACGAGCCGTCGCACGATACCGACAATCGGCTGTTACATGAAGACGACGGAGCCGCTCGCGCAGCCTCGCCCATGGGAGGCCTGAGCCTCGCGGCCTTACGCGCGAAAAGCTTCGCAGGATCGTCGAAGGAAGCCTTGCGGGAAGCCGACCGGCCGCCCCTGGCGGCTACGGCTTATGCCGCCGGTGCCATCGCATAGGCCCGGAACACGGCGCCATAAAAGCAGCTGGACGCCATCAGCACGAAGCCGTGCCAGATCGCATTCTGGAACGGCAGGCTTTCCCAGACGTGGAAGATGACGCCGACCGAATAGAGAACGCCGCCGGCGACGATCAACCAGAGGGTCGTCGCCGGCAGGAGGCTGACGCTCTCCCAGATCAGGAGGCCGCTCCATCCGATCGCGAGATAGAGCGCAATCGACAGGCGGTCGAACCGGCCGGGCATTGCCACCTTGATCACGATGCCCGTAGCCGCCGCGAGCCACACCACAACAAGCAGAGCCTGAGCGAAAATGCTTCCACCCAGCTTCATCAGGAACGGCGTGTAGGTGCCGGCGATGAGCACATAGATCGCCGAATGGTCGAAGCGCCTGATGAACCATTTGCGCGGCGAGACCGGCCACATGTTGTAGGTGGCGGAGACGATGAGGACGGCCAGGAGCGCAGCGCCGTAGATCGAAACCGGGATCAGGTCGAAAAGCGGCGCGCTGTTCGCGACCTGGACGACCAGCGCCGCCACGGCCCCCAGCCCCAGGGCGACGCCGAGGACATGGATGACGCCGTCAGCCCAGAGCTCGGCGCGCCTGAAGACGAAGCGTCCTACGACGGGAACGTTCACGGCAACTCCTGATCCACGAGCATCTCGAGACGGTTTGGCACGTAGCGGGAGCCTGTGTCATCTCCATGTCGGCCTGCATCGGCCAGCGCAGGCCGAGATGGATCGCGACGATGACGAGAACCCGGTAGGCCGCCACGCATGTGAGGGCGATGCCCTCAAGCGATCACCGAAGCTCCAATAGCGCTCGGCTTTGTGCCCGACGTCCAAGCCAAGTCCGCTCTCCAACAGTGAAGGCGCTTGCTCCCAGTCAATATACATTATATTAAATCGTATATTGAAACTCGACCTGGTCCGTGAGATGAGCACCGTGAAGATCAGCGACCGGCTGACGGTCGCAGCCCAGCCCGACCTTTCGTCATTGTCTTCGCTCGCCGCCCAGGGTTTCGCCGCGGTGGTGAACAACCGACCCGACGGCGAGGAAACCGGACAACCCGGCCACGCCGCGGAGAAGGCTGCCAGCCAGGGAGCGGGCCTTTCCTACAGCTTCATCCCCGTCACGGGAGCGACGATCGCCGCAGCCGATATCGATGCCTTCCGAAAGGCGGTGTCGGAAGCAAAGGGGCCGGTCTACGCTCATTGCCGCAGCGGCACGCGCTCGCTTACGCTGCATGTCCTGGCCGAGACACTCGACGGCCGGATGAAGCCCGAGGAGATCGAACCCTTCGGCCAGGCGCATGGCTTTGACCTCTCCGGCGCGGTCAGGTGGCTTGCCCGGCATGCTGCACAGACGCCACAGGTGACCGGCTTCTACGAGCCGCGGACCGGCAGTATCCAGTATGTCGTCGCCGATCCCAAGACGAAGCGCTGCGCGATCATCGACCCCGTCTACGCGTTCGACGAGAAGTCCGGATCCACCGCCACGGATCCGGCCGACGACATCCTCGCCTTCGTGGCGCGCGAGGGGCTTGCGGTTGACTGGATCCTCGATACGCATCCGCATGCCGATCATTTCTCGGCTGCTCACTACCTCAAGCGGAAGACCGGTGCGCCAACCGCCATCGGCGCGCATATCACGGCCGTCCAGAAGCTCTGGCAAGCGATCTACAACTGGCCTGAACTGAAGACCGACGGCTCGCAATGGGACCGGCTCTTCGCCGAAGGCGACAGGTTCAAGCTGGGCGACCTCGATTGCCGCGTGATGTTCTCGCCCGGCCATACGCTGGCATCCGTGACCTATGTCATCGGCGATGCAGCCTTCGTCCACGATACCGTCTTTATGCCGGATTCCGGCACGGCACGGGCCGATTTTCCCGGTGGCAGCGCCAAGGCGCTCTGGGCCTCGATCCAGGCGATTCTCGCCCTGCCCGACGAAACCCGCCTGTTCGTCGGCCATGACTACGAACCCGGCGGCCGCGCCGCGAAATGGGAAAGCACGGTCGCCGAGCAGAAGCGCTCCAATCCGCACCTTGCCGGTATGACGGAGGAGAGCTTCGTCGCATTGCGCGAGGCGCGCGACCGCACGCTGCCCATGCCGAAGCTGATCCTGCATGCCCTCCAGGTGAATATCCAGGGCGGGCGCCTGCCGGAGCCCGAGGCGAACGGGCGGCGCTATCTCAGGTTCCCGCTCGATGCGCTGGAAGCGACGCGATGGTGACGGATCTCGAGCGCCCTGCCCTGGCGGCGCCGTTACCTGCGGCCCTCTCGCCCGCGGATATGGCAACCCGGGCCGACGAGGTCGCCGGCCTCCTCAAGACTTCTCGCGCACCCTGCCCGGTTGATGCTCGCCTGCAAGCTTGCCGAGGGCGAATACGGCGTCGGCGAACTCGAGACGATGCTCGGCATCCGCCAGCCGACATTGTCGCAGCAGCTCGGCGTCCTGCGTGACGCCGGGATCGTGGCCACGCGCCGCGAGGCCAAGCAGATTTTCTATCGCCTCAGCGAGGAGAAGGCCGCGCGATTGATCGCGGCGCTGTACGCGATCTATTGCGGCCCGGAGGCGCAGCGATGAGCGCTTATTGGCTCCGCTGCTGAGAGGCGATCTCTCTGAGCCGAGCGCCATTGCGGCCGGGCGACATGCCGGTATCCAACTTCTGGGGCTGTCAGCGCTTCATGCCAGGGGCGACGCAGAAGCGGGCGTCCTGATGGGTTTCGCCGCTTATACGCCCATAGAGATCGAGATCGCCGTCAGGAAGCTGGCCAGTGCTTTCCGGACGGTCGCTCGTTGCTCTCCCGCGCCCGCATCACGCGGATGATCTCGCAATCGCCCTCTCCAAAGCGATCGGCGAAGCCGAACGATGGGCGCATGGTGTCGCCAACCTTGATGGGAGGTTCGGTTATGGCTTGGCACTTTCGAGAGTGGGCTGTCCGGCGGGACGCCGGTTATCTTCGCCGGGCGCATTTGTGACTGCGCAGCCCGGTTCCATCGCAGCCAACAGCGCCGCGACCTTCACCGTGGCGAAATGGCAGAAGGTGTCCGAGACCGCATAGGGCAGGACGATCATGTCGCCGTGGCGCATCGCGCCGCAGGTGTAGACGACGTTCGGCACGTAGCCTTCCCGCTCCGAAGGCTCGGGCTGGACGAAAGGCTGGCGCAGCCGTCCCAACACTTTCGATGGGTCCGCCTTGTCGAGCAGAACCGCCCCGATCGTGTATTTTCGCACTGCTCCCACGCCGTGGATCAGGAGCAGCCAGCCTTCGTCGAGCTCGATCGGCGAGCCGCAGGTGCCGATCTGCACGAACTCCCACGGGTATTGCGGCTTCAGGAGCGCGATGCCGCCGTCCCAGGTCAGGAGATCATCCGAATAGATCAGGTGGAGGTTCTCATTGTCCTGACGGGAGATCATCGCATAGCGGCCGCCGAGCTTGCGCGGGAACAGCGCCATGCCCTTGTTCACGGCAGCCGACCCTCGCAGCGGCGACAGCCGGAACGACAGAAAGTCCCGGGTCTCGATCAGCTCCGAGCGGATCGATCGGCCGTCATAGGCCGTATAGGTGGCGCGATAGACGATGCCGTCATCCTCCTCGAAGGCGACGAAGCGCGCATCCTCGATCCCGTTCGACTGGGATGCGGTCACGGGAAAGATCACCCGCTCGCTGATGTCGCTATCGGCTGCGAAGACGACCTCGACATCCTCGCCGTCGAGCCGCGCCATCCGGTTGTGCAGGGTGGCGATCGTCGCCAGGCGCGAGGTCGGGTCGACGCTGACCTCGCCATCGGCCGCGATCGATCCGGACCGGAACGTCAGGGACGAGATATGCCCCTCTCCAACCGCGCGAACGCTGAGGATGAAGCGAAGCCCGCCGGCTGGAGCATCGGACTGGTCGGGATGCAGGACGATGCTCGGGTTGAAGAGCGCTGCCGCCTCGAACGAATATTCGTGCAGGAAATAGGCCCCGACCAGTTGGCGCTGGACCTTGGTGAAGGCGCCGTGAGCGGCGAAGGCATCCTCCATCTCGTCGGCGCGCGTCTCGAACCGCTCCAGCAGGTTGCGATGCCGGCCGTTGAAATTCTCCAGCACCTCGGCGAGCAGGTTCGCCGCTGCCTCGGTATCGAGCGACATAACCCGGTCGACGATATGGTTCGCCTTGGCCTTCTCGGCAGGATTGAAATCGCGTGGCTCGGCTGCAGGGCCGAACCGACGCACGACGACCCGTGACGGGTCGGGATGCAGGTACAGTGTCTGCCGGTTAAGGAAGCTGGGCTGGGACAAGATGTCCGCCGATCTGTTTTGCAAGGTCGCCGAAGGCTCAGGCATGCAAGGCCCGAAGCGGCGCCAGTTTCGGGCGATCCCCGCTGACGCGGGCAAGCTGGCGAATCTCGGCGAGGCTGAGCAGGTAGGATACCACGGATTCGCCACCGCGGTTCTCATTCGGTCGATCGCGATGCAGGCCGTCACGGCAGGCGCCGGTGTCCAGATCGACCAGCGGCGTGGAAAGATCGTTGTCGCCCAGGAACCAGGCGAAAGCGCGCGCGGCTTCGTTGCGCCATTGCGGATCGCCCTCGGCGCGCCAGGCCGCGAGGCAGGCCGAAATCGCGGCTGTCGCTTCCAGCGGCTGCTGGTCAAAGGCTTTCGGTACGCTACGCCGGTCGCCGAAGCTCTCCGAGCCGACCGGCCTGAACAGACCTGCCCGCGTCGTCTGGAGATGCGTGAGCCAACGCAGCGAGCGCAGGCCGGCCTCGACATAGGCCGGCACCTTCGCCGCAAGTCCCGTCACGATCAGAGCCTGGGGCAGGCGCGCGTTGTCGTAGGAGAGCCCCTCTTCGAACCAGACCCAGTCCGGCGTTTCGACCGCCGTGATGAGGCCGAGCAAACGGTCGGCGAGAAGCGTGCGCACGGACGCGGCCACCGCAGTGGTGCAATGAGCATCGAGGCCTAGCAAGGCAAAAGCCCAGGCGCGCGGGGAACTGAAACGCTCGATGATGGGCAAGGCCTCGGCGAACAGCGCGGCAGCCCATTGCCGCCGCGAAACGCTCGCGTCGTCACGCGCACAGACGCCGAGCGCCCAGAGCGTGCGCCCATGACTGTCTTCCGACCCGGCTTCCTCGAGCCAGCGCCGATCGAAGCTCATGAAATTGCGGAAACGCCGCCGATCGGGATTCCAGGCGTGCTGCACGAAGGAGGCGAAGCGTGCGGTGAGCGCGTCCGGCAGGCGCGACTCGCCGGTGCCGTTCAAAGCATTGGCGAGGAGCAGCGCACGGGCATTGTCATCGACGCAATAGCCATGCGAGCGGTCCGGCACGGAATGAACGGCGTGCTGGAACAGCCCCGTATCGTCGCACATGGACAAGAGGTGGCCGGTCTGCATCTCCGGCGACGGCGCCATAGCCGGCAGGATCCTGGGTTGGCTGGAACCCGCAACGGCGCTCAGGACACGGCCTCGGCGGGCGGTCTCGAAGGCGGCGAGATAACGCTTCGCGGTTCGCTCCCAGGTCATCGGGCGGCTGCTGGCATAGGCGCGCACCCGCATGGCCTGGCGCCGCGGAGCATCGGTGAGCAAACCTGCGATCTCGTTGCCGATGGCGACGACATCGCCGAAGGGCACGAGGATGCCCCGCCCGTCGGCCAAGAGTTCCCTTGCATGCCAGTAGGGTGTCGAAACCACGGCCTTGCCCAGTCCGAAACTGTAGGACAGGGTGCCCGACGTCATCTGCGCCTCGTTGAGGTAAGGCGTGACATAGACATCGCACATCGAGATGAAGCCGAGCAGCGTCGCCTGATCGACGAACTGGTCGAGGAATACGACGTGATCCTCGACGCCGAGCTCTCGCACACGCGCCATCAGTGTTTCGCGATAGGCCTCGCCATGCTCGCGGACGAGATGGGGATGCGTCGCGCCCAGGACGACATAGATCGCGTCAGGGCGGCGCCTCAGGATCGAGGGCATCGCGTCGATCATCACCTCGATGCCCTTGTTAGGCGACAGCAGGCCGAAGGTCAGGATGACGGAGCGACCGCCGAAGCCCAGCCGTTCCTTGGCTTCATCGGGCTCGACAAAGGCGAACTCGGGAATGCCGTGCGCGATCACCTCGATCTTGTCGGGCGGCAATCGATAGACGGTCCGCAACAGGTCGCGCCCCTTCTCCGCCATGACGACCACGCGAGCCGAGGCATCGACGATCCGTTCCATCACATCGCGCTGCGCCGCATTCGGTTCGGCCAGGACAGTATGCAGCGTCGTGACGACGGGCATGGTCAGGCGCGACAGCAGCGCCATGATATGGCTCCCGCCCTCGCCACCGAAGATGCCGAATTCGTGCTGGAGGGAGACGACGTCGAAGCGGCCCTCGTTCAGGAAATGAGCCGCACGCGCATAGTCTTCGAGCCGCTGTTCGGAGATCTGGCAGTGCACGGAGAACGGATAGTCATAGCCGCCGGCATCATCGTTCATGGCGACGATGGAGGTGTCCATATCGGAGGATGCGATCGCCTGCTGCAGATCCGTGGTGAAGGTCGCGATCCCGCAGCGGCGGGGCAGCGAATTGCCGATGAAGGCGATGCGTTTGGTCGGGCTCATGATCGTGCCTCCGTGGACGGAACTGGCGAACTCGCAACGGCCTGTGGCGGCCCGGTCGGAGGAGAAACCGTCTCGCGGAACAGGGGCATGCCGTCCCCGTCGACACGGCGCAGGAGATCTCGGCTGGGTGCCGCGGCGTCATAGGCCACGAGGCAAGACAGGCCGGCTTCGCCCGGCACGATGCGCACGCCCTGCGCCTCGACGAAGCAGCCCTGACCGACGCCGATTTGGAGCGCGCCGATGGCGGCAGCGCCGGCGATGGCGACCAGCCAGGTCTCGCATCGCGCATCGAGCTCCCAGATCGATCCGGCAGGCAGGTCGACCCGCTCGAAGACGAAGTAGGGGTTTGCGACGAGCAGGGTCCGGACGTCGCTCAGGCGCCGCGGCGGCACAGCTCGTTTGATGGGGTCTGCATGAGCGACCGCAACGCCTTGCTCGATGTGCAGTTCGCGGGCACGGCCGTGGTCGAAAAGCCGGAACGTCGTGTCGCTGCGCTGCTGTATCTCGGCGAGCACGAGACCTGCGCCGATCGCGTGGATCGTCCCCGCCGGGACGGCGATGATCTCGCCTGCGGCCGGCTTGTGCCAGGCGATGAGCTGGGCGATCGATCCATCGGCAATGGCGGTCCGCAATTGCTCCCGGGTGACGACCGCATTGAGGCCGACTCCGACCGTGGCGTCAGACGCAGCGGACAGGATGTACCAGGCTTCCGTCTTACCGCGCGGCAGGCCCATCCTATGGGCTGCGGCATCGTCCGGATGCACCTGGATCGACAGGGGCTCCTGCGTAAACAGGAGTTTGAGCAGCAAGGCTGGCTCCGGCCCATGCTTGTCGCAACGCTGGAACCAGAGTTCGCCGACGGGAACGCTGGAATGCCCGGTTCCACTCCAAGGAAGGAGGTCGGTCGACCCCCAGGGCTTGGGGATCAGCTCCATACAGGCTTGTTCGAGCGCCATTATAGGGCTCCTGGTTCATGCGGCCGGACATCGACGACGGATTGTCGCGCGCGGGCCTTGGGTAGCGGCGGTTCGCAGGGTGCCGGCGCAAGCAATCGCGTATCGCGAGATGCGTCGGCTGTTGGCGCGCGTCAGAAGGGCGCCAGCCGCACTCCCGGTTTTGAAGCAATCTTTCGGACGATCGAGCCGTTCGACGCGGCATCGCGGCGCGCGATGGCCGAGATGAGGCGTCAAATACGCAAGCGGCGCGGCAGCATGCTGGATCAGCGGAGGCCAGCGCGTGGGCCCCCTCGCCGGTGTCGTTCTAATAGGCGCTGAGGTCAGCTTCCAACGCGCTGGCCAGTTCGCCCGGGCTCACCGTGAACACCTGGGAGCTGCCAGATGAAGACAACGACGGCGTGTGCAACATGGTCGCGATCTGGCGATAGGCCAGGAACGAGGCGGCCGGAATCTCCTCCTCGTCGACAACCACACGGTAGGTGCCGGCAGGCTGCAGATAGTCTATCGCGCTCAGCCTGAACGGCTTCCTGAACGTGACAGTGGTTTCCCGGCTGCGAATGTTCACGTCAGCTCTTCTTCTTCGGCTTTCCTGCAAGTTCGAGCGTCACCGGAAGGCCCTTTGCCGATACGGGCACGACCGCTGCTTCCTTTTTCTTCTTCGGCTTCTTGGCTTCTCGATTGCCGCGCGTCTGTCCCTTGGCCATACAAATCTCCTCTTGCTGAGCAGGGAGGCGTCAGGAACGCCACCATCTCCGCGCTGCTCACGCGGAATGGCTCATGATCGCCGAGCGATGCCGCTGCGCCGGCTGTCGCCGTTGCGATCACCTCAGGTCTTGGACATGCCGAGCGTTTCGGCGCAGGCCTTGGCGACGGCCGAATCCGGTGACGTGCTGCCGATCATCGTGGCCCAACCGCCCTTGGCGATGAAATCACCCTGGCTCCACGAACTGATCTTCTTCAGCTCGACAAGGGCGGCATCCGCGTTGGGCTGCTTTTGAAAGTTGCTCACGCAGATCGGGGACAAGGCCGCGACAACCGCATTCTCAGCCCTGAGCTTCGCCACGCGTTCGCTCGACGAGGCAGTCGACCACCCACCCCAGGTGAAGCCGAGAACGGCAAGGGCAACAGCACCGCCAACGGCGCCCCAGATGGCAGGTTTGGTTTGAGAGGGGATTTTCATTGAAAACCCTTCCTATTTGCGGAAGAAAAACCTCCCGTAAAATAATATATCACAGAATTATAAAATGATCATTTTTATTTCTTTCACGAGATCGAGGCCGAATATTATTTCCATACCACGATTTACGTATTTTGCTGATGCTGGAAATACCGTTTCAGCTGCAAGAAAGCCGGATCATAAGGTTCCAAGCCTTGCTCATTCGAGATGATGCGCTCGACGCCTGTCGCGCCCGCTGTCTCCGCGAACTGAAGGCACAGCCGGCAGATGCCTCGAAGAGACGTTTCCACGTCGGCGGCGAGCAAGCGGCCTTTGATATCCGCCAACGGACTGGAAACTTGCGAGAGTTCAACGAGGACGAGGATCGCCATCGGCAGCCGGCGGCGCAGGCGCCGGAGCGCATGCTTCATGCGAGCGGCATCGTGTGGGCCGATGTAACACAGGCAGATCAGAGCCGGACCATGCGCCGACGCAAAAGGAGGCCGCCGTCGCGCTCCTGCGGCTTGCACCAAGAATCAGTTGGGCAAGAACTTCCGCGAATTCCGCTCCGTCGCGTTCGACCAGGAGGAAAGCTGCAGGCTGATGGACATGCGCAGAACCGGCTCGGTCGAGGCCAATACCGGTGGCGCACCCGTCGAAGCCATCTCGGCCAAACTGAGCAACAGCATCGACAGAACAAGACTCTGCAGAGGTCTACATGCCGGTCAATCTGTCGGCCGTCAGAGCCGCAGATCAATCCCGAAAAGTCGCGAGCCGCGAACTGGCGACGGCACAAAACGAGGTCAAAAGAAAAATGAAAAACACGGCAGGGAAAGTTGAAACCCATGAAGGGAATAACTTCTAACCCTTTGATTTTAATGGCGCGGGCGACGGGGCTCGAACCCGCGACCTCCGGCGTGACAGGCCGGCACTCTAACCAACTGAGCTACGCCCGCGCTGGGCGGCTGAGGCATTCGCCGTCAGCGACGTGGTGAGTATTGCCCCCGGCCGGAAGTGTCAAGCGAGTGTCGCCGGCAAAATCGCATCTGGGGAAAATTATCCTCGGACTCTCCTATTGCTCGCCTGCGCCCGCCCCGCTTTCCGGCGACGCGAGGCAGGGATCGAGCAGGACATGACGCTCGTCCTGGCGGTTATATCCGCCGCGCAGGACCGCTTTGTCGCCAGGCTTCAGGTCGCCGGCACCGTAGGTCACGCACAGAACCCGTACGCCCGGCTCGGCACAGACCGCGACATACCAGAGCGCGCCATCCGTCCGGACAAGGCTCACCGTGCCGGCGATCGCCATGTCGATGCGCGAATCGGCGGGAATCGAATCGGGAAGCTGTGCCGCGATGGATTCGCAGCTTGCCGGCTTGCCGGGCTGCTCCGGCTGCGAGAAGGCCGGGCGGTCGATGAAGAAGGAATCAGGCAGGAGCGATTGCGCCTCGGCCTGGGCCGCAGCGAGGACAAGGCCCAGGCAGATGACGGCCAGGGTGCGGTTCGAGGCGGAACAGGAATGGGGCAAACGGCAGATCTCCACGAACCCGGCAGGGTGACGATGAAGATGGCGGAATTCGGCCGCAGGCGAGCCGTTGCAGCTGACAGACCCGACAACCCTTGCGATGCGGCTGCCGAGGCCTTAAACGCGACCGCGTGGGGCGGTTAGCTCAGTTGGTAGAGCGTCTCCTTTACACGGAGAGGGTCGGCGGTTCGAGCCCGTCACCGCCCACCAGATCCAACCGACAGTCGCGACGGGCCGGATCGCCGCTAGCCGATCTGCTCCGCACGCCGTCTGGCTGCGGCATCGAGCCGCGCGATCCGGCGGATCGCTTCATCCGCACCTGTCGAATCCACCAGCTTGAGCGGATCCAGGGGATAGGCGGCCTGCGCCAGCGCGCGCCGGACAAACGCCGGGAGGCCATCGAATGCCGCCCACGGATCAGGTTTCGGTTTGAGCTTGGAGAGGCGCCGCAGCTTCAAGACCCCTGATTGGATTGCCTGCGCAGATGCAGGCCCAAGATGATCATGGGCGGGGCTTGAGGCAATACCCTGCGTTGCGCCCAAACGAAAACCGCCGGCGCTTGCGCGCCGGCGGTTGGTTGTTTCGAGACCTGGAGTCAGTGGGCGACAAGGCCCGCGGCCTCGTCGTCCGCGCCCTTGGGCGGCGTGGCCTTGAGGTCTTCTTCCCAGACGATCGGAACCGGCTGGCGGGTCAGCGCGTGCTGGAGCACCTGCTCCATGCGCGCGACCGGGATGATCTCCATGCCGTCCTTCACCGACTTCGGCAGGTCGATCAGGTCCTTGGCGTTCTCCTCGGGGATCAGCACCTTCTTGATGCCGCCGCGCAGAGCCGCCAGGAGCTTCTCCTTCAGACCGCCGATCGGCAGCACCCTGCCCCGCAGCGTGACCTCGCCGGTCATGGCGACGTCGCGGTTGGTCGGGATGCCGGTCAGGATCGAGACGATGGTGGTCGCCATCGCGATACCGGCCGACGGGCCGTCCTTCGGGGTCGCCCCCTCGGGAACGTGGACGTGGATGTCACGCCGATCGAAGAGCGGCGGCTCGATGCCGAAATCGACGGCCCGCGAGCGGACATAGGATGCCGCCGCCGAGATCGATTCCTTCATCACGTCGCGCAGGTTGCCGGTGACGGTCATGCGGCCCTTGCCGGGCACCATGACGCCCTCGATCGTCAGCAATTCGCCGCCGACCTCGGTCCAGGCCAGGCCGGTGACGACACCGACCTGATTCTCCGTCTCCGCCATGCCGTAGCGATAGCGCGGCGGGCCGAGATATTCCTCGAGCAGCGGCTCGTCGACGACGACCTTGGCCTTCTTGCCGAGCACGATATCCTTCACGCCCTTGCGGACCGTGTTGGAGATCTCGCGCTCCAGGTTACGGACGCCGGCCTCGCGGGTGTAACGCCGCACCAGGGTCTGCAGGGCATTGTCGGTGATCGACCACTCCTTGCCGTCGAGCCCGTGCTTCTTGATCGCATTCGCGATCAGGTGCTTGCGGGCGATCTCGGTCTTCTCTTCCTCGGTGTAGCCGGCGATGCGGATCACCTCCATGCGGTCCAGCAGGGCCGGCGGAATGTTCAGCGTGTTCGCCGTCGTCACGAACATCACGTTCGACAGGTCGTAATCGACCTCGAGGTAATGGTCGTTGAAGGTCGCGTTCTGCTCGGGGTCGAGCACCTCCAGCAGGGCTGCCGAGGGATCGCCACGGAAGTCCTGTCCCATCTTGTCGATCTCGTCGAGCAGGATGAGCGGGTTGGAGGTCTTGGCCTTCTTCATCGACTGGATGATCTTGCCGGGCATCGAGCCGATATAGGTGCGGCGGTGACCGCGGATCTCGGCCTCGTCACGCACGCCGCCGAGCGACATGCGCACGAACTCGCGGCCGGTCGCTTTGGCGATCGACTTGCCGAGCGAGGTCTTGCCGACGCCCGGAGGGCCGACGAGACACAGGATCGGACCGGCGAGCTTGTTGGCGCGCTGCTGCACGGCGAGATATTCGACGATGCGGTCCTTGACCTTGTCGAGGCCGAAGTGATCGTCGTCGAGCACCAGCTGGGCGGCGGTGAGGTCCTTCTTGATCTTGGACTTCTTGTTCCAGGGGATACCGAGCATCCAGTCGAGATAGTTGCGCACCACGGTCGCTTCCGCGGACATCGGCGACATCTGGCGCAGCTTCTTCAGCTCGGCCGTCGCCTTGTCGCGGGCTTCCTTGGTCAGCTTGGTCTGGGCGATGCGCTCTTCCAGCTCGGCCAGCTCGTCGCGGCCTTCCTCGCCGTCGCCCAGCTCCTTCTGGATCGCCTTCATCTGCTCGTTGAGATAGTACTCGCGCTGGGTCTTCTCCATCTGGCGCTTGACGCGCGAGCGGATGCGCTTCTCGACCTGCAGGACGGACATCTCGCTCTCCATGAGCGACAGGACCTTCTCCAGGCGATGGGCGACGTTGGTGATCTCCAGCACGCCCTGGCGATCCGCGATCTTGACCGCGAGATGCGAGGCGACGGTGTCGGCGAGCTTGGTCGGCTCGTCGATCTGCGTGACCGCAGCGACGATCTCGCCCGAGATCTTCTTGTTGAGCTTCACATAGCTCTCAAACTCGCTGACGACCGAACGGGCGAGCGCCTCGACCTCGACCTTCTTGCCCTCTTCCTCGGCAAGGCCAGTGGCCTCGGCCTCGTAGAAGGACTCGGACGCGGAATAAGACGAGGCCTTGGCGCGGCCGACGCCCTCGACCAGCACCTTCACGGTGGAGTCGGGCAGCTTCAGCAGCTGCAGCACGCGGGCGAGCGTGCCGATCTCGTAGATCTCGTTGGGCTGCGGGTCATCGTCGCCGGCGTTCTTCTGGGTCGCCAGGAGGATCAGCCCGTCCGTCTTCACCACTTCCTCAAGCGCGCGGATGGATTTCTCGCGGCCGACGAAGAGCGGGACGATCATATGGGGGAAAACGACGATGTCGCGCAAAGGCAGGACCGGGTAGGTGCCGGTCTCGCCTGTGACGAAAGGAGCGCGGGGCGTCGAGCCAGTCATGGCAGTTCCTTTGCAGTTGCGCCCGGCGGACCCCCGAGATGGGCGGAGCGATCGGACGTGTGCGGCCAAGGCGACCATTCGCCTCTCCGCCCTCGCGCATCGCACCCTATTAGGCATGCGACTCTCGCAAGTGCACCTAAAGTGGAGACTTCCTCGCCGGCTTTCAAGCGAGGTATCCGGCTCATGCACCGCTGACCTGCGGCAGACGAAGGACGGATGCCGCGACGTCGGGCGGTTCAATCTCCCGCAGGGCTGTCGCGATCCGAAACCGCCGCCAGCCCATGCCCTCTCAAACGCAAAACGCGCGCCAAGGGGCGCGCGTCCTGTTGTCGCAATCAGCGAGAGATCAGGAGGCCGAGGCCGTCTTGGTCTCGTCCTCGCGCTCGGCATAGATGAAGAGCGGGCGGGCCTTGTTCTCGACGGCCTCCGGGCCGATCACGACCTGCTCGACGCCTTCAAGGCCGGGCAGTTCGTACATGGTCTCGAGCAGGATGCCTTCCATGATCGAACGCAGGCCGCGCGCGCCTGTCTTCCGCTCGATCGCCTTGCGGGCGATCAGGCTGACAGCCTCGTCGGTGAAGGTGAGCTGGGTATCCTCCATCTCGAACAGGCGCTGATACTGCTTGACCAGCGCGTTCTTCGGCTCGGTCAGGATGGTCTTCAGCGCCGGCTCGTCGAGATCCTCCAGCGTCGCCAGGACCGGCAGGCGGCCGACGAATTCGGGGATGAGGCCGAACTTCAGCAAATCCTCGGGCTCGACCTGACGGAAGATCTGGCCGATGCGCCGTTCGTCCGGAGCTTCGACCTTGGCGCCGAAGCCGATCGAGGTGCCCTGGCCGCGGCTCGAGATGATCTTGTCGAGGCCGGCGAAGGCGCCGCCGCAGATGAAGAGGATGTTGGTGGTGTCGACCTGCAGGAATTCCTGCTGCGGATGCTTGCGCCCGCCCTGCGGCGGCACGGAGGCGACGGTGCCTTCCATGATCTTGAGCAGCGCCTGCTGGACGCCCTCGCCCGAGACGTCGCGGGTGATCGAGGGATTGTCCGACTTGCGGCTGATCTTGTCGATCTCGTCGATATAGACGATGCCGCGCTGCGCCCGCTCGACATTGTAGTCGGAGGCCTGGAGCAGCTTGAGGATGATGTTCTCGACGTCCTCACCGACATAGCCGGCCTCGGTCAGCGTCGTCGCATCCGCCATGGTGAAGGGCACGTCGAGGATGCGGGCGAGCGTCTGCGCGAGCAGCGTCTTGCCCGAGCCGGTCGGCCCGATCAGCAGGATGTTCGATTTCGCGAGCTCGACGTCGTTCTGCTTCGTCGCGTGCGAGAGGCGCTTGTAATGGTTGTGCACCGCCACGGAGAGCACCTTCTTGGCGTGCTCCTGGCCGATGACGTAGTCGTCGAGAACCTTGCGGATCTCCTTGGGGGTCGGCACGCCGTCCTTCGACTTCACCAGCGCGGATTTCGATTCCTCGCGGATGATGTCCATGCAGAGCTCGACGCATTCATCGCAGATGAACACGGTCGGGCCCGCGATGAGCTTGCGCACCTCATGTTGGCTCTTGCCGCAGAAAGAGCAGTAAAGCGTGCTCTTCGAGTCGCCGCCGGGCTTGTTAGCCATCCGTTCATCTCCAGTTCGGGAGCCGTGAGCCGCATCGCGCGTGGCGGGTGCAGCCGTCGTCTCTCCGTCATATCTAAGCGCTCAGATCACGATGATTAGGTTAACGGCCCGTTCCGGTACATTCGGATACGCAGGGCCGGCCCAAGCCGGATCAGAATGGAGCGCTCGTCCGCTCACCCCCGACCCCATGCAAACACGGGGCCGTATCTCATTCAATATGGGGGCTCCGATCAGCCGGGCCAACCCACAGGATCGCGAGCGCCGCGATCAGGCCTCGGCCTCCGGCCGACGCTCCATGACCTTGTCGATCAGGCCGAATTCCTTGGCCTGCTCGGCGGTCATGAAATTATCGCGCTCCAGCGCCGCGTGGATATCTTCGTAGGAGCGCCCGGTGTGCTTCACGTAGATTTCGTTCAGGCGCTTCTTCAGGCTCTCGACCTCCTTGGCATGGATCAGGATGTCGGTGACCTGGCCCTGGAAACCGCCGGAGGGCTGGTGAACCATGATGCGCGCGTTCGGCAGGGCGAAGCGCATGTCCTTGGCGCCGGCCGTCAGCAGGAGCGAGCCCATCGAGGCGGCCTGGCCGATGCAAACCGTCGTCACCGGGCAGCGGATGAGCTGCATGGTGTCGTAGATCGAGAGGCCGGAGGTGACCACGCCGCCGGGCGAGTTGATGTAGAAGGAGATTTCCTTCTTCGGGTTCTCGGCTTCGAGGAACAGGAGCTGCGCCACGATCAGCGAGGCCGAGTAATCCTCGACCGGGCCGGTCAGGAAGATGATGCGCTCGCGCAGCAGGCGCGAGTAGATGTCGAAGGCGCGCTCGCCGCGGCTCGACTGCTCGACCACCATCGGGACGAGATTGTTGTAGGTCTCGAGCGGATCGCGAAGCATGGATCTGTCCTTGAGGTGGTGCGCTGGGAACCCAGCGAGATGTCGAATCAGCGGCGTCTAGGAAGACACTCACTTAAGCACGGCAATCGCGGCTGAAAAGGGAAGCGCCGCCGGTCGCGAAGGCCGGCGGCGCGAATGCTGTCGTTAAGGTTGCCGTCAGGCTCAGGCGGAGGCGTCGTCGGCCTTGGCTTCGGCCTTCTTCGTCTTCTTGGCGGCGGCCTTCTTCGGCTTGGCCTCGGTGGCTTCCTCGGCGTCCTCGTCGGCGTAGAGCGCCTCGCGCGAAACCGTCTGGTCCTCAACCTTCACCTGGCCGAGGAGGTGGTCGACGACCTTCTCCTCGAAGATCGGGGCGCGGATTTCGGCCAGAGCCTGCGGGTTGTTGCGATAGAAGTCCCAGACCTGCTTCTCCTGGCCGGGGAACTGGCGGGCGCGCTCGATCAGGGCCTGGGTGACCTCGTCATCCGAGATCTGGACCTTGGCCTGCTCGCCGATCTCGGCCAGCACGAGGCCCAGGCGCACGCGGCGCTCGGCGATCTTGCGATAGTCGGCGCGGGCGGCGTCCTCGGTGGTGTCCTCGTCGGCGAAGGTCTTGTTGGCCTGCTTCATGTCGGCCTCGACCTGGCTCCAGACGCTGGCGAACTCCTGCTCGACCAGGGTCGGCGGCAGCTCGAAGCTGTACTTGCCGTCGAGCGCGTCGAGCAGGCCCTTCTTCAGCTTGCGGCGCGACTGGGCGACGAAGTCACGGCCGATCTGCTCGCTCACGGCTTCCTTGAGCTTGTCGAGCGACTCCATGCCGAAGCCCTTGGCGAGCTCGTCGTCGATCTTGATGGCGTCGGGCGCCTGGACGTCGGTCACGGTGACCTCGAACTCGGCCGGCTTGCCGGCGAGGTTCTCGGCCGCATAGTTCTCCGGGAAGGTGACCTTGACGGTGCGGGTCTCGCCGGTCTTGGCGCCTTCGAGCTGCTCTTCGAAGCCCGGAATGAACTGGCCGGCGCCGAGATCGAGCGGGATGCCCTCGCCCGTGCCGCCGTCGAACTTCTCACCATCGAGCGTGCCGACGAAGGAGATGATCAGGCGATCGCCCTTCTCGGCCTTGGCCTTCTCGCCCTTGGTGGCGTAGCTGCGGTTGCCGGAAGCCATGCGCAGCAGCGCGGCATCGACATCGGCGTCCGGAACCTCGGCGACCGGCTTCACGAGCGAGACGTCCGAGAGGTCGGCGAGCTCGATCTTCGGGAGAACCTCGAGCGCGACGGTGAAGGCGAGATCGCCCTTGGCCTCCATCGCGGCCTCGATCTCTTCCTTGTTCTCGGGGAAGCGGATCTGCGGCTCGAAGGCGAGCTTCAGGTTGTTGTCGGCGACGATCTTCTGGTTCGCTTCGTTGACGGCGTTCTGCAGCACGTCGGACATGACCGAGCGGCCGTAGAGACGGCGCAGATGCGCGACCGGCACCTTGCCCGGGCGGAAGCCGTTGATCTTGGCCTTGCCCTGGAGGTCCTGGAGGCTGCCATCGAGCCTGGTCTTCAGGTCGGCGGCGTTCAGCACCACCTGGAATTCGCGCTTGAGGCCCTGGGACAGGGTTTCGGTCACGTTCATTTTTGTACCGCCAACAGCTCGTTTACGTCTCAATGTCCAAAGCGCGACGCCGGTTCCGACCGCCGCCGCGCTCGCGAAAAACTCTCGCATCGGACCGAAAAGTGGGTGCCACTTTTCGGATGAATCCGAAGCGATAACAAACCATCGATCATCGCTTCGCACCCTGGCGGGCACGCGATGATCTTAGACCGATGGTGCGGGCGGAGGGACTTCGAACCCCCACGACTTTCGCCGCTGGTACCTAAAACCAGTGCGTCTACCAATTCCGCCACGCCCGCCGGCCGATAGCGCTGCGCGCGAGCAAACGCAGCGCGGCCATCGTCAAGCCGCAGGCCTATACGCATTTCGGCCGGGCCATGCAGCAAAAAAATGACGGTTCTGCAAAACAGGCCGCCTGCAGCGCTTTTCCTGGCCGAGGCACGGCCGGCTCTCGCCAGAACCGGCCGGCCGGATTATGCGATAGGCCATGACGAAGCCGCCCGCCGCCGCCCGCCCCTCGCTCACGCGCCGCCATATGCTGGCAGGGCTCGGCGGCACCTGCCTGATCGCGCCGATGACCGGTTTCGCGCAAACGCCGGGCCCGTCCGCAAAACCCGCAGCCGAGCCGCAGCGGCAGACGCTCGTTGCCGCCCCGGCAAAGGCGCGACTGCGCCCATCGCCGCCGGTCGATACGGAAATCTGGTCCTTCGACGGTGCGACACCGGCCCCGCCGCTGCGAATCAAGCAGGGCGAGACACTGGTCCTGAAGCTGGAAAACAAGACGACAGCGCCGCTCGACCTGCACTGGTACGGCTTGCGCGGCGAAGCGGAGCGCGATGGCGCCGCCTCGTTCACGCGGCCTCCGATCGCGCCCGGAGACACCGGCGAGTTCCGGATCACCCCGCCGGATTCGGGCACGCTGCTCTATCGGCCGCTCCGCGCCGGCGGCTCATCCGAACCCGCCGGCCGGGGGTTGAGCGGGCTCGTCATCGTCGAGGAGAAGGAGCCGCTGCCGGTCGATCTCGACCTGCCCGTGCTCGTCACGGACTGGCTGATCGGCGACGATCAGGCGCTCCAGCCCTTCGTGCTGCAGAGCAACGCCGCGGCCTCGGCGGGGCGCCTGGGCAGCTGGCTCACCGTCAACGGCCGCTCGCCGCCGCAGCCGATCACCGCTCGCCCCGGCGCGCGGATTCGCGTCAGGCTCGCCAATGCCTGCAATGCCCGGATCATGCGACTGCGCTTCGACGGCGGAAAGGCGACCGTGATCGCTGTCGACAGCCAGCCGACCGAGAGTTTCGAGCCGGTGCGCTCGCAGCTGCCCTTCGCGCCGGGCACGCGCTACGACGTGATCCTCGACCTGCCGATCGAGGTCGGCGCCGCCGTGAATATCAGTGCGCTGATCGGCGGCGGGCTGCCATTGGTCAGGATCGTGACGGCAGGCCAGCCGCAGGTGCCGCCTGCGGCCGCGCCTGCCCTGAAGCTCAACCCGGCCCTGCCGCTCGGCGTGCGCATGCAAGATGCGCTGCGGCCCGAACTTGTCGTCGAGGGCGGGGCGAAGCTGACCGAGGACCAGAAGCTCGACTTCACCGGGCTCGATCTCGCCAGCCCGTGGCGGGTCAATGGCGGCACCGGCTCGTTCGGGGGCAAGCCGCTGTTCAGCGTCAAGCGCGGCACGCCGATCGTCATGGCGATCGACAACCGCACCGCCTTCGTGCAGCCGTTCCATGTCCATGGCCACAGCTTCCGGCTGCTGCACCCGCTCGACGACGGCTGGGAGAACTACTTCCTCGACACCGTCCAGATCCCCGAGCGCAAGAAGCTGCACATCGCCTTCATCGCCGACAATCCCGGCCGCTGGCTGATCTCGTCGACCGTGCTGGAGCGCTTCGACCTCGGGCTGTGGAGCTGGTTCGAAAGTGACGTGAGTCCGGGCGTCAGAGCCCCAGCCGACCCACCACGTCCTGTACGATCGCGTCCTTGCTGTCCTCGACCGAGACGACCAGCGGCTTCTCGTCGCTGCCCGGCTCCTCCAGCGCGGCGAACTGGCTGTCGAGCAGGGCCGGCGGCATGAAATGGTGCTGGCGGGCGGCCATGCGCCGGCCGATCAGTTCGCGCGAGCCCTTGAGATAGACCAGCGCGACATCCGGCCGGTCGCCGACGATCACCTGCCGATAGGCGCGCTTCAAGGCCGAGCAGGTGACGATGCCGTGCTCGCCCTTGTTCCGCAGGTCATCGATCCAGGCGGCGATGGCGGCGAGCCAGGGCTTGCGGTCGTCGTCGTTGAGCGGCGTGCCGCCGGCCATCTTGGCGACGTTCTCAGGGGGGTGAAAGGAATCGGCGTCGCGGAACGGCCAGCCGAGACGCTCGGCCAGCCGCTCGCCGAGCGAGGTCTTGCCCGAGCTCGCGACGCCCATGACGACGATGACGGCCGGGCGGCCGCCGCTTGCTGCCTCTGACACGTCTCAGCCCTGCTTCTTGGGTTCGACATGGCCGCCGAAGCCGGCGCGCATCGCCGAGAGGATCTTCTCGCCGAAGGTGTGGTCGACGCGCGAGCGGAAGCGGGCGAACAGCGCCGAGGTCAGCACCTCGGCCGGGGTCGCGGTCTCGACGGCGGCATCGACCGTCCAGCGGCCCTCGCCGGAATCCGAGACATTGCCGTTATAGGAAGACAGTTCCTCGTCGGCGGCCAGAGCCTCGGCCGTGAGATCAAGCAGCCAGGACGTGACAACCGAGCCGCGGCGCCAGACCTCGGCGATCTCGGCGACATCGAAATCGAAGCCGTATTCGGCCGGCAGCCCTTCCTTGGCCGAGGCGTTGCGCAGCAGGTCGAAGCCTTCCGCGAAGGCCTGCATCATGCCGTATTCGATGCCGTTATGGATCATCTTGACGAAATGGCCGGCGCCGGTCGGGCCGCAATGGAGATAGCCCTGCTCGCTCGTGGGGTTGCGACCCTCGCGATGCTTCGTCGGTTCGATCTCGCCCTTGCCGGGCGCCAGCGTCGCGAAGATCGGCTCCAGCCGGTCGAAGGCTTTCTTGTCGCCGCCGATCATCAGGCAATAGCCGCGGTCGAGCCCATGGACGCCGCCGGAGGTGCCGATATCCATGTAGTGGATGCCCTTGGCCGCCAGCTCCTTGCCGCGGCGGACATCGTCCTTCCAGAAGGCGTTGCCGCCATCGATCAGCGTATCGCCCGGCGCAACGAGACCGGCGAGTTCGGCCAGCGTCGCCTCGGTGATCTTGCCGGCCGGGAGCATGACCCAGATGGCGCGCGGCGCCTTCAGCTTGGCGACCATGTCCTTGAGGTCGGCGGCGAGCGTCGCCCCGTCGGCGGCGAGCGCCTGGCCCGGCTTCGGATCGCGATCATAGACCACGCATTCATGGCCGGCGCGCATCAGCCGGCGCACGATGTTGCCACCCATCCGGCCGAGGCCGATCACTCCAAGCTGCATGTCAGATACTCCGCAAAGCCGGCTTTTTCTGCTTCAAGCATGGAGGCGACGGGCGGGGCAAGCCGAGGTGACGCAGGTCTCAGGCCCGGATTTGCCGTTGCAGGGCCCGCCAACGCCCCGGCGTGACGCCATAGGCGCGGCGGAACTGGCGGGTGAGATGGCTCTGGTCGGCGAAGCCGCAGGCGAAGGCCGCATCGGCCAGGCACGTGTCCTGCGCCAGCATGCGGCGGGCGCGATCGAGGCGGCGCATCACGAGGTAATTATAGGGGCTGGTGCCGAAGGCGGCGCGGAACTGGCGCGCCAGCGCGAAGCGATCGAGCCCGGTCATCGCCTCCAGCCGGCTTGAATCGACGACATCGGTCGCATGGGCATCGAGGTAGTCGCGCGCCCGCTCCAGCGCGGGGGCGTCTAGCCGGGATGAACGGACGCGCCCGGCCGAGGGATCGAGCGCGAGCAGGGCCTGGGCGAGCCGGTCGACGAAGTCATCGGCCGCCAGCGGGTCGAGCAGCTGGTCGAGATCGCGCAGCGCGCGGGCGATCGCCGCGACGAGGCAGGGCTCCTGCGAAACGGCTGTGGATATGAAGGGCAAGGCCCGGCCGCCCTCGCCCATTGCCTGCCGGATCAGCCGCGGCTCGACATAGAGCATGCGATAGCGGAAACCGCTCTCGACGCCTGAGCGGCCGTTATGGACCTCGTCGGGATGCAGCACGATGGCGTGGCCACCAAGACTGTCGCGCCGGGCACCGCGGTAATCGAAGGACTGCACGCCCGAGAGCGTCAGCCCGAAGGCATAGGTGTCGTGACGGTGCGGGTCATAGGCATAGCCGCGAAAGAACGCCTCTATGCGTTCGATGCCATCAGCGCCGGAGCCGAGCCGGACCCAGTCCGGCTCCGGTCCGCACGATCGTTCAAGACGGGCCTTGCCGGCCTCGGTTAGCGATGCATCCATGCGTTACGATACCAAGATCGCCATCGTGGTTCGCGAAGATCTCGCAACCTGGCAAAAACTCAATGTCGCCAGCTTCCTTGCAGGCGGGCTCGTCGGAACCTCCCCCGAACTCGCGGGTGAATCCTATCAGGATGCCTCCGGCCGCTTCTACGGGCCGCTGATCCGCCAGCCCGTGCTGATCTTCGCGGCGAGCGCCGCGGAGCTCACCAACGTGCTCCAGCGGGCTCAGCAGCGCGGCGTCAGGCCGCATCTCTATACGAAAGAGCTGTTCGCGACCGGCAATGACGTCGACAACCGCGCGGCGGTCGCGGCGGTGACAACGGATGCGCTCGACCTTGTCGGACTCGGGCTCCATGCCGAGCGCAAGGAGATCGACAAGATCATCAAGGGGCTGAAGCTGCACGGCTAACGCCTTGCGATCCGTGCCTTTCCAGCAGACTTCCCTGCCTCATTGCTGTGCAACGCAAGAGCCGGCTGATCTTTTACGGCCGTGAACGCGACTTTCGTCGTGCTCGGCCAGCGCATTTTTTGGCATTTACGAGTCCCGGAGAATCGCCTTAGCCTCCTTCTTGTCGGTAACAACTGAAAGGAGGTGATCCAGTGTCTCATTGTCATCAACCGCTGGTGCAAGGCGGGCGGACCTGGACCTCTTCTTGCTGGGGTTTCTATTCCGCGTGAGTTTTCGCACCTTCAGATCCGGTTCGCCGGGTCGCGGTTCGGCAATGGAAGGGCAGCTCGCAAGGGCTGCCCTTCTTGCTTTCAGGCCGCCCAAGCTGGCGCCCGGCCGCAAGCCGTGGCAGACAGGCGGCGTGTCACGCTTTTCCCTGCCCAACGCCACGAGTACCGGCCGTGTCCGTTCCTGATCCGAGCCGCGAGGCCATTCTCGACTTCATCGAGGAAGAGCGCGCTGCCGGCCGCGAGGTCGGCCGCCGCGAGATCGCCAAAGCCTTCGGGCTCGACGGCGGCGGCAAGATCTGGCTCAAGCGCCTGCTCAAGGAGCTGGCGGAAGAAGGCGAGATCGGCGGCGACGGTGAGGCACGCCCGGTCCATCCGCGCGGCGCGCTGCCGCCCGTCCTGCTTTCCGAGATCAAGCGCCGCGACCGCGAGGGCGATCTCATCGCCCAGCCGCTAGAATGGGACGCGGCCGAGAACGGCGACCCGCCGCAGATCCTGATCGAGCGCAGCCGCGAGGGGCGGCGCAAGGACAAATCAGCGGCGCCCGCGCCCGGCGTCGGCGACCATGTCATCCTCAAGCTGACACGCCTGCGCGGCGTCGACGGCTTCGGTTATTCCGGCCGCGTGCTCAAGGTGATGGGCAAGGCCCGGGCCGCCGTGCTCGGCATCTTCCGCGCCCTGCCCGACGGCTCCGGCCGGCTGGTGCCGATCGACAAGAAATCGCTGGGGCGCGAGGCGCTCATCCCGAAGGGCCGCACCGGAGAGGCTGAAGACGGTGACCTCGTCTCGGTCAGCTTGCGTCGCGAGAGCCGCTTCGGCCCGCCGGAGGCGCAGGTGCGCGAGCGGCTGGGCTCGATCAAATCGGAGCGCGCGGTCAGCCTGATCGCGATCCATGCCCATGGCATTCCGCATGAATTCCCGCCGGCGGCGCTTCAGGAAGCCGCGAATGCGCCGCTCGCCAGCCTCAAGGGTCGCGAGGACTGGCGCGAACTGCCGCTCGTCACCATCGACCCGGCCGACGCCAAGGACCATGACGACGCGGTCCATGCCACGCCGGACGACAACCCGGACAATCCTGGCGGCTTCGTCGTCACCGTCGCCATCGCGGATGTCGCAGCTTACGTCACGCCGCATTCGGCGCTCGACCGTGAGGCGCTGGAGCGCGGCAACTCGGTCTATTTCCCCGACCGCGTCGTGCCGATGCTGCCGGAGCGGATCTCGAACGATCTCTGTTCGCTGCGCGAGCATGAGGACCGGCCGGCGCTCGCCGTCCGGCTGGTGCTCAAGGCCGACGGCTCGAAGAAGAGCCATTCCTTCCACCGCGTGCTGATGCGCTCGGCGGCGAAGCTCTCCTACCAGCAGGCTCAGGCCGCGATAGACGGGCAGACCGACGAGAAGACCGCGCCGATCCGCGAGAGCGTGCTGATGCCGCTCTGGGCGGCCTATGGCATCGCAGCGCGCGCCCGCGACCAGCGCCAGCCGCTCGAACTCGATCTGCCCGAGCGCAAGTTGGTCCTGAAGCCCGACGGCTCCGTCGATCGCGTCATCGTGCCGGACCGGCTGGCAGCGCATCGATTGATCGAGGAATTCATGATCCTCGCCAATGTCGCGGCGGCCGAGACGCTCGAGAAGGCCGGCAGCCTCTTGATCTATCGCTGCCATGACGAGCCCTCGCTGGAGAAGATGCGCGCGTTGGGCGAAGTCCTGGCCTCGATCGGCATCAAGCTGCCGCAGGACGGGGCGCTCAGGCCCGTGCTGTTCAACCGCATCCTCGGCATGATCAAGGGCTCGGAAAACGAGACGCTGATCAACGAGGTCGTGCTGCGCACGCAGGCGCAGGCCGAATATGTTGCCGAGAATTACGGGCATTTCGGCCTCAACCTGCGCCGCTACGCCCATTTCACCTCACCGATCCGGCGCTATGCCGACCTGATCGTGCATCGCGCCCTGATCACCGCGCTCAAGCTCGGCGATGACGGCCTGCCGAAAAGCGCCACGCTTGCGGAACTGCGCGAGGTGGCGACCCGCATCTCGGCGGCGGAGCGGCGCGCTATGGCGGCCGAGCGCGAGACCACCGACCGATTGATCGCGCATTTCCTGGCCGGCCAGATCGGTGCGAGCTTCGACGGGCGCATCGGCGGCGTGCACAAGGCCGGCCTGTTCGTGAAGCTCGACGGCACCGGCGCCGACGGCTTCATCCCGGCCTCGACGCTCGGCGGCGACTACTACCGCTATGATGAGGCCGCCCATGCGCTGATCGGCGAGCGCACCGGCGAGAGCTGGCGCCTCGGCGACCGGGTCCATGTCAAGCTGGTCGAGGCTGCGCCGGTCGCGGGCGCCCTACGCTTCGAACTGCTCTCGGAGGGACGAAAAGTCGCCACGAGCGGCGCCGGCAGGCGGCGCGGCGGGGCGGTGCCGTTCGGAACGAGCCGGCCGGCTGCCAGCTTCGGCAAGAAGGGCAAGCCCGGCGGGGGCGGTTTCGGCAAGAACAAACCCGGCAAGGGCAAGCCCGGCAAGAGGCGGTGATGGGCGTCCAGGTCCATAGCGCGGACACGCATCTCGAAGAGCGCGACTGGCGCCAGGCGGTGGCGCGCGGCTTGCGGGGCCGATGCCCGCATTGCGGCAAGGGCCGGCTGTTCCGCGCCTTCCTGAAGCCCGTCGATCGATGCGAAGCCTGCGGCGAGGACCTGCATCACCAGCGCGCCGACGACCTGCCGCCCTATATCGTCATCACCATCGTCGGCCACATCATCGTCGGCGGCCTGCTGCTGGCCGAGAAATTCGCGGACTGGCCGATGTGGCTGCACATGACCGTCTGGCCGCTGCTCACGATCCTCCTGTCCTTCGCTCTGATGCAGCCTGTGAAGGGCGGCGTCGTCGGCCTGCAATGGGCCGTGCGCATGCATGGCTTCGGCGGTGAGCCCGCCCGGCCCGAGCGCCAGCCCCTGCCTCCCTCGGAACCACGCTGATGACCGATCACACCGTCACCCTGACCCAAGCCGAACGGGCGCGCACCACCGCCAATCAGCGTCCGAAGGACGCGGCGACCATGATGATCCTGGATCGCAGCGGCACGCGCCCGAAGGTGCTGATGGGCAAGCGCCACGCGAGCCACAAGTTCATGCCGGGCAAATACGTCTTCCCCGGTGGGCGCGTCGATGCCGGCGACCGGCAGATGGTCGCGACCGGCGCCGTGCCGCAGATCTGCGAGGACCGGCTCGGCAAGCGCTGCCTGCGCCCCAGCGCCGGCAAGGCGCGCGCGCTGGCGATGGCCGCGATCCGCGAGACCTTCGAGGAAACCGGCCTGCTCTTCGGTTCGGACGAGTTCGGCGCACCGGATGCGCCGCCGCCCGGAAGCTGGAGCGATTTCGCGGCGCAGGGCATCTATCCCGATCTCTCGGCGGTCACCTTCGTCGCGCGCGCGATCACGCCGCCGCGCCGGCCGAAGCGATTCGACACCCGCTTCTTCGCGATCGATGCCTCCGCCGTCGCCAAGCGGGTCGACGGCATCATCGGCCCCGATTCGGAGTTGGTCGATCTGGTCTGGGTCGATTTCGACGAGGCCAAGGAGCTCGATCTGCCGACGATCACCAAAGTGATCATCCAGGAGGTCGAGGCCCGCATCGAGGGCGGTTTCGCGCCCTATCTGCCCGTCCCGTTCTACTGGGAGAAGCGCGGCAGCTTCGTACGCGAGGAGCTCTGAGGCGACGGCGATCCCGGGAGAGCTATTCTTCCTTGACTTCGCCGGCCCTTTGCGGCATTCCCCGCGCTGACGGTTTGCCGGGTTCGCCCGGCCATTTTCTTTTCCGAGGGCCTCTGGCCCGCATGGCTCGAGGATAGACCCATGGCCAAGGCCGTGACGATCAAGATCAAACTGCTTTCGACCGCCGACACTGGCTTCTTCTACGTGACGAAGAAGAACTCGCGCACGATGACCGAGAAGATGTCGAAGAAGAAGTACGACCCCGTCGCGCGCAAGCACGTCGAGTTCAAGGAAACCAAGATCAAGTGAGGCTTGGCCTCCCGATCTGGTACGATTTGAAAACCGCCCTTTCGGGCGGTTTTTTCGTTTGGAGCTTCAGTCTCTCGCGGCCAAGGCAGCGGCGTTCAGGCAAGCTGATGACCCGGATGGCTCCCGCGGTTTTCCCTAACCGCAATAGGCGCGGATGATCCTTCCGCTCTTCGGATCGGTCTCGATGGTTACGCGCTCCCGGCGATAATCCATCGTCACGCCCTGCCCCGGCCGAATCTGCCGGACGATGGTGGCACCGGTGGCTTGCTGGGCCTCGGCATCGCCAATGCGGGCCTTGCCCGCCAGCGCCTCGGCCTCATCCTCGCTGCACGCACCGGGCAAGCCGGGTGCAGTTCCCAACGGAGCCTGTTGCGCATCGCTCTGGCAGGCTGCCAGCGTCAACGCCACGAGCGACAGAACTCCGGCCGCCAGAAATCTCTGCGTCATCGTCACAACCCCTTTCAGGCCACCCGAACGATCGCCGGAGGCTCTACGATCGCGTTGAGTCGCGGCCGTGGCAAGGGGATGGCTATGCTCAGGCCGCGAGCTCCGCTGCCGGGCTCGCCGGGAACTGAACCTGCCATGCAGCCAAGGCGCTGCGGCCGGCCTCGGTCAGCGCGTAGACGCCACGCCCGGAGCGCTCGAACCAGCCATAGACGTTGCGATGCAGGATCTTCTGCGCATCCGGGCAGGACGGCTTGAGGTCGCGTGGGCGCTTCGGCTCTACCGCCATTGCTGCCGCGCAAGCCAGCGCCTGCTGGCGGTAGGCCGTCATGATGGGCTTGCGCGTACCTCCGCCCATGGCCGGATCACCCAAACGGCGCTTGTGCTCATCCACCAGCCGCGAGCGCCGGCGCGGATCCTTGCGCGGCGTCGGGGCGGCCGGCGATACGAGGATATCGACATGGCCGGCCTTCGAGACGCCGAGCAGGCCGAAGCCGAGGCGGCGGCAGAGGTTGCGGTAGCGCGGATCGCTCTCGCGCCCCTTGCCTCGTATGGAGAGCTGCGCCGCGAGCCAGATCTCGTCGCCGAGGCTGAGCCGGTCCACGCCTTGCAGGATGAGCTCCAGATTGAAGCTCAGCTTCAGCTCGCCGATCACCACGATGGACGGATCGCCATCGCGAAGCCCGACGAGATCGCAAGGCCCGATCTCGCCCTTGACGGTGTAACCCAGCCCTTCGAGGAAGCGCTTGACGGGCAGATAGAGCGACGTTTCCACATCCACCTCCAGAGAGCTGAGCGCCATCTTGAACGGCAGTCGTTTCGGAGAGGCAAACGTCGCTCGGCGCGATGATGCTCAAACGAAAAATCCACCCGCATGGGCCGGGATGGTCAGCCGATGGCGGATGGATTTATCTCAACGGTCTATCGTCAGCCCGAGCGCGATCCGAGCAGATCGGAACAGTGTCCGATCACTCCCACTCGATCGTGCCGGGGGGCTTCGAGGTCACGTCGTAGACGACGCGATTGATGCCCTTGACCTCGTTGATGATGCGGGTCGCGGCGCGGCCGAGGAAGTTCATGTCGAAGGGATAGAAATCCGCCGTCATGCCGTCGACCGAGGTCACGGCGCGCAGCGCGCAGACATGGTCATAGGTGCGGTAGTCGCCCATCACGCCGACGGTGCGCACCGGCAGCAGCACGGCGAAGGCCTGCCAGATCACGTCGTAGAGGCCGGCCTTGCGGATCTCGTCGAGATAGATCGCATCGGCCTTGCGCAGGATGTCGAGCTTCTCCCGGGTGATCTCGCCGGGGCAGCGGATGGCGAGGCCCGGCCCCGGGAAGGGGTGGCGGCCGACGAAGGCCTCGGGCAGGCCGAGTTCGCGGCCGAGCACGCGGACCTCGTCCTTGAACAATTCGCGCAGCGGCTCGACGAGCTTCATCTTCATGCGCTCGGGCAGGCCACCGACATTGTGGTGGCTCTTGATCGTCACCGAAGGGCCGCCCGAGAACGAGACGCTCTCGATCACGTCCGGGTAGAGCGTGCCCTGCGCCAGGAAATCGGCGCCGCCGAGCTTGGCGGCCTCGGCATCGAAGACGTCGATGAAGAGCCGGCCGATGGTCTTGCGCTTGGCTTCCGGATCGGCGCCGCACTTGGCGAGCTCGGAGAGGAAAAGCTCTTCGGCCTCAACATGCACGAGCGGAATGTTGTAGTGATCCCTGAACAGGCGGACGACCTCCTCGGCCTCGTTCATCCGCATCAGGCCGTGATCGACGAAGACGCAGGTGAGCTGGTCGCCGATCGCCTCGTGGATCAGCACCGCCGCGACCGCCGAGTCGACGCCGCCGGAAAGCCCGCAGATGACGCGGCCGGTGCCGACCTGCTCCTTAATCTTCTTCTTCATCTCGGAGCGATAAGCGGACATGCTCCAATCCGGCTTGCAGCCGCAGATCCCGACGACGAAATTCCGCAGCAGCTTGCCGCCATCCGGGGTGTGGACCACCTCGGGGTGGAACATCGTGGTGTAGAAGCGGCGCTCTTCGTCGCTCGCGACGGCATAGGGAGCGTTCTCGGAGGTCGCCTTGACGGTGAAGCCGGCCGGAAGCTGCGTGACCCGGTCGCCATGGCTCATCCAGACAGGATAGCGGCCGCCCTCTTCCCAGACGCCCTCGAACAGCGCCGACGGCGTGACGATCTCGACATCGGCGCGGCCGAACTCGGCAGCGTGCCCGCCCTCGACCTTGCCACCAAGCTGATGCGCCATGGTCTGCTGGCCGTAGCAGATGCCCATGAGGGGGATATTGGCGGAGAAGACCGCTTCAGGCGCGCGCGGGCTGCCCTCGTCCGGCACCGAGGCCGGGCCGCCCGAGAAGATCACGCCCTTCGGCTTCATGCGGGCGAAGGCCTCGGAAGCGGACTGGAACGGGGCGATCTCGCAATAGACGCCGATCTCGCGGATGCGCCGCGCGATCAGCTGCGTCACCTGCGAGCCGAAATCGATGATGAGGATGGAGTCGTGATGGGGCTGAGCGCTCGTCATCGCGTTCCGTTAATGGATCGCGCGGGCGCGCGCAACGGGGCCGCCTCCGCGTCAGGGCGGAGCGGCCATGCCGGAATGCAAATCGCCGTCTCAGGACGAAACCTGATCCAGAACGATCAGGCGCAGCGGCTCGGCCAGAAGCGCCTCCATTTCTGCGGCAAAAGCCTGGAAATGCGGGGTGGCGATATGGGTATCGAGCGCCGCACGGCTGCGGAACGCTTCGCGCATGCAAAACGTGCCTGGCTCGTCGCGCTGCTCGAACAGGACATAGTCGAGGCAACCCACTTCCGCCCGCGTCGGCTCGATCAGGGCGAGAAGCGCCGCCCGCAGATCCTCTCGCCGGCCGGCTTTCGCCTTCAGGACAGCAAGGGAGACGAAGGTTTCCGTATTCGCGCTCATGACCATTCTCATGCGATTGGTGATGGTCATGAGATGAGCGGAGCGGTATCGCGGCGCAAGAACGCACAATTCCCGCCCTTGGTGAGCCGGATGATACCGTCAGGCGGCCCGTCGCGGCCTCAGCCCTGCAGGCAGGCGAGATAGAACCCGTCCGTGCCAGTGCGGCGCGGCGAGAGCTGCAGGCCGTAGGCTGTGCCGAAGCGGGCGAGCAGCGAGACGTCGCTCTCGGCGCCCTTTAGCACATCGATCGGCGCGATGGCGGAGAAGCCGGGGTGCTTGCCGAGGAAGGCGCGGATGGCCTCGTCATTCTCCTCCGGCAGCACCGAGCAGGTGATATAGGCGATGCGGCCGCCCGGCTTCACCAGCCTCGCGGCGCGGGCGAGCACTTCGGCCTGGTCCTTGATACGCTCGGCCAGCGCGCCGGGGCGCACCCGCCATTTCGCATCCGGGTTGCGCCGCCAGGTACCGGAGCCGGTGCAGGGCGCGTCGACCAGCACGAGGTCGACCTGGCCTGCGATATCGGCGAAGGGCTCGTGGCCGCGCGAGCGGGGAATGCGAACTTCGACGATGGAGGCGCCCGAGCGCGCCAGCCGGTCATGCAGCGGCGCGAGGCGGCGGCTGTCGAGATCGGTGGCGTAGAGACTGCCGCGATTGGCCATCAGCGCGGCCAGCGCCAGCGTCTTGCCCCCTGCCCCGGCGCAGAGATCGATCACGGTCTGGCCGGGCTGTGCGCCGGCGAGCAGCGTCACCAGCTGCGAACCCTCGTCCTGGATCTCGAAGGCGCCGGCGAAGAAGCCGGGCTCTGTCTGCAATGAGGGACCGCGGCCGTCATGGCCGGGCTGGAAGCGCAAGGCGTCGGGCGACCAGGGGCCTGGCTCCGGCTGGAGATGGGCGAGGTCATTCAGCACGGCGTCGCGGCCGGCCTTGAGGCGGTTGACGCGCAGATCAATCGGCGCGCGGGCGGCCAGCGCCTCGCCTTCGGCGATGGCGGCCTCGCCGAGGCCCGCCCGGAAGGACGGCCAGAGCCATTCCGGTACGTCCGCCTGCACCCATTCGGGGGCCCCTTCGACCGAGAAGGCCGTGAGCAGCGCGGTCTCGTCGTCGCTCAGGGGCGGCGGCGCGTGATTCTCGCCCGAGCAGAGCGCCGCGATCTCGGCGACGCCAAGGCCGCGCAGGCCCGCCAGCATGCCGAGGACCAGCGCGCGCGGCGTCTCGGAGGCCATGGCAAAGCCGGAGGAGGCCTTGCGCCGGAGCGCGTCATAGACCAGCGAGGCGATGGCAGCCCGGTCCTTCGAGCCGGCGAAACGGCGCGAGAGGCCCCAGTCCTTGAGGGAATCGGCGGCCGGACGGCGGCGCTCGACGATATCCTGGAGCACCTCGATGGCGGCGCTGATCCGGGCGGCTGGGGTCATGACGCTTCAATCCTGGCGCCGGACGGCTTCCGGGGCGCCGCAAAAACGGGGCCGAACCTGTTTCGACCGATTCAAGCATGACGCAGGGGCATAATGCCCCCATCGTCACACTCTTGACGCGGTCGTTCCACAAGCGGAAAGACGATGCAACCGCATGTCGCGGCCATTGGGATACACACACATGAAAAGCGCCAGCCGCATCGTCATCCTGAGCCTCGTCGCGCTGGGCCTCGCCGCCTGCGCCACCCAGCAGCCGGACTATACCCCGCCGGCCTCCAAGCGCCTCGACGCCAAGACGACCCTCGAGAACCGCCGCTGAGATTGTGCGGGAGGGATGGCTGCGCCAAGCGGCCTCCCGCTCGTATCTGCCAGCGACAGTACAACCCGCGCCGGCCTCCGCCGGGGCGGGTTTTCTATAGGCGAGGAAGCAGCAGGTGGCTTGGGCGCTCAAGCACCGCCAATCAGAATGCCCGTCGCCAACACGAGCAGTCCGCCGAGGATAATCTGGAACATGGCTCGCCCTATCGGGGTCTCCATGTAGCGGTTCTGTATCCACACGATGGCCCATAGCTCGACGAAGACGACGCAGAGCGCGATGGCCGTTGCGGTCCAGAAATGGGGGATAAGGTAGGGCAGAGCATGGCCGAGCCCGCCGAGCGTGGTCATGATGCCAGACGCCAGCCCACGCTTCCACGGCGCTCCGCGGCCCGAAAGCTTGCCGTCGTCGTGCGCCGCCTCGGTAAAACCCATGGAAATGCCGGCACCGATTGAAGCCGACAGACCAATCAGGAAGGTCGTCCACGGGTTCTGCGTGGCAAATGCGGTTGCGAAGATCGGGGCCAGTGTCGAAACGGAGCCGTCCATCAGGCCCGCAAGTCCCGGCTGAACCCAAGTCAGAACGAACTGGCGCTTGGCGTGGTCGGCTTCCGCGTGACCTTCGTCGCTGGTCGCTAGGCCCTCCTCCAATGTCATGGCCTTGCGCTCATGCGTCGCTTCCGCGGCGGCAAGGTCTCCAAGGAGCTTTCGCGTCTCGGCGTCGGTGCTGCGCGCGGCGGCCAGCCGATAGAAGGCTTCGGCCTGCCGCTCCATGTCGGCGGCCTCGGCTCGCGCGCGCTCCAATGGGAGGGACTTCACCAGCCACAGAGGACGCCGTGCGTAGAAGCCTTCGACATGTTCGCGGCGGATGGGGATGATCGTGGAGCCGAATTTGCGAACATAGAGGTCGAGCAAGACGCGCCGATGCTCGTTCTCATCGGCTGCCATGGCATCGAACATCGCTGCCGAGGCAGGAAACTGCTCGATCAGATTGGCGGCGTAGGCGGCATAGATGCGCCCGTCCTCCTCTTCGGCGAGGATTGCGAGCGACAGAACCTCCTGCGCGCTGAGGTCGTCGAACCTGCGGCGGGCCGGGTGGAAGATGGAAAAGAGGGCGGGCATCGGGAAACCTGCGGACGACGAGCAGGTGCTTTCTTTAGAAATATTCTAATCTAATGTCCAGCGTGGGGAGGCGTCGGCGACATCCGTAACGGGTCGCCAGCCGACCCAGGTCCGTCCTCCAAAGCTGCCGCCACATTCGGCAGCCAACGGTACTCCCCTCAAATCCGAGCACTGACCTTCATGGCCGTGTCATATCGGCCGCCTTAAGGTCGCCCGCATTTTCGCGAGGCTGGGCCCAATCATGACAAAGCACCTCCTTCTCTCGACGTCGCTCCTCGCCGCTCTGGCCTTCCAGGCTCCGGCTGCGTTCGCGCAGGCGGCCCCGACGCTTTCCGGCCAGAAGCCGATCGTTGTCGCCCATCGCGGTGCCAGCGGCTACCTGCCGGAGCATACGATCGAGGGCTACAAGCTCGCGATCCAGCAGGGCGCCGACTTCATCGAGCCCGACCTCGTCTCGACCAAGGACGGCGTGCTGATCGTCCGCCACGAGCCGATGCTGAGTGGCACGACCGATGTCGCCGATCGCCCGGAGTTCGCCAACCGCAAGACCACCCGTAAGGTCGACGGCGTCGACACCACCGACTGGTTCGCCAACGACTTCACCGCTGCCGAGATCAAGACGCTGAGGGCCAAGCAGGCCTTCGCCGATCGCGACCAGTCGCATAACGGCAAGTACGCGATCCCGACCTTCCAGGAGGTGATCGACCTCGCCAAGGCCGAGAGCACCCGCACCGGCCGCACCATCGGCATCTATCCCGAGACCAAGCACCCGACCTATCACGCCGCGCTCGGCCTCGCCTTCGAGGACAAGCTTTTGGACATGCTCAAGGCCGCCGGCTGGACCGACAAGGCGGCGCCGGTCTTCATCCAGAGCTTCGAGACGGCGAACCTGAAATACCTGCGCCCGAAGACGCAATTGCGCCTCGTCCAGCTCGTCGATGGCGACGGCGTCGACAAGGACGGCAAGGTCACGCTCGTCGCGCCCTTCGACCGGCCCTACGACTTCGCCGTGCTCGGCGACAAGCGGACCTTCCAGGACATGCTCTCGGCCGAGGGCCTCAAGGAGATCGCCACCTATGCCGACGGCGTCGGGCCCTGGAAGCCCTATCTGATCGGCTCGAAGCAGACGATCGGCGCCGACGGCAAGCCGCAGGACCTGAACGGCGACGGCGTGATCGACGAGCGCGACCGCACGCTGATCGCCCCCACCAATGTGGTGAAGGACGCCCATGCCGCCGGGCTGCTGGTCCATAGCTGGACCTTCCGCAGCGAGCCGAAGCGGCTGACCTCCGATTTCAAGGGCGACGCCGGCGCCGAATACAAGGCCTTCTTCGCGCTGGGCCTCGACGGGCTGTTCTCCGACTTCCCCGACCAGGCCGTGAAGGCGCGCGACGGCAAGTAAGCGCCCTCGCCTCGCGAAACGAAACGCGCGGCGTCAGGCCATCGAAACGGAAAGGGCGCGCCGGAATGCCGGCGCGCCCTTCTGTTGTCGAACAAGTCTTCCAGGTTCAGTGCAGGATCTGGCTGAGGAAGAGCTTGGTGCGTTCGTGCTGCGGGTTCTTGAAGAACTCGTTCGGCGTATTCATCTCGACGATCTGGCCGGCATCCATGAAGATCACGCGGTCGGCGACCTGGCGGGCGAAGCCCATCTCGTGGGTGACGCAGAGCATGGTCATGCCCTCGTCCGCCAGCGAGACCATGGTGTCGAGCACCTCCTTGACCATCTCGGGATCGAGCGCCGAGGTCGGCTCGTCGAACAGCATGATCTTCGGGCTCATGCACAGCGAGCGGGCGATCGCGACGCGCTGCTGCTGGCCGCCCGAGAGCTGGCCCGGATATTTATGGGCCTGCTCGGGAATCTTGACGCGCTTGAGATAGTGCATGCCGATCTCCTCGGCATCCTTCTTCGGCATCTTGCGCACCCAGATCGGCGCCAGCGTCAGGTTCTCCAGGATCGTCAGATGCGGGAACAGGTTGAAGTGCTGGAACACCATGCCGACGTCGCGGCGGATCTCGTCGATCTTCTTGAGATCGTTGGTGAGCTCCGTGCCGTCGACGATGATCTGGCCCTTCTGGTGCTCCTCCAGCCGGTTGATGCAGCGGATCATCGTCGACTTGCCCGAGCCGGACGGGCCGCAGATGACCAGCTTCTCGCCGCGAGAGACCTTCAGGTTGATGTCGCGCAGCACGTGGAACTCGCCGTACCACTTGTTCACGCCGATCATCTCGACCGCCGTCGCGGTGTTCAGCGAGGTCTGCTTCAGCGCTGCCGGGCGGGAGTCGGTCGTCTTGGTTTCTGCCATTGCCATGGTTGTCGTCCCTCTCAACGTTTTTGGCCGGCGGCGAGGCGTTTCTCGACCGCGATCGAGTAGCGCGACATTCCCCAGCAGCACAGGAAATAGAAGATGGCGGCGAAAGCGTAGCCTGTCGACCGTGTCGTGGGCGTCGCCCAGGTCGGATCGATCAGCGTCGCCTCGATGGTGCGCAGGAAGTCGAAGATGCCGACGATGGTGACCAGCGTCGTATCCTTGAACAGCCCGATGAAGGTGTTGACGATGCCAGGGATCACGATCCGCAGCGCCTGCGGCAGGATGATCAGGCGCATCATCTGCCAGTAGCCGAGGCCGAGCGACATCGCGCCCTCGTACTGGCCCTTCGGCATCGCCTGAAGGCCGCCGCGCACCACCTCCGCCATATAGGCGGCGGCGAAGAGCGCGACGCCGATCAGCGGCCGCAGCAGCCGGTCCGGCGAATATTCCTGCGGCACGAAGAGCGGCAGCATGGTGTTGGCCATGAACAGCACGGTGATCAGCGGCACGCCCCGCACGAACTCGATGAAGATCACCGAGAGCAGCTGGATCGCCGGCAGCTTGGAGCGCCGGCCGAGCGCCAGCAGCACGCCGAGCGGCAGCGAGAAGACGATGCCCACCGCCGAGATCAGGAAGGTGACGGTCATGCCGCCCCAGAGGCCGGTATCGACGCGCGGCAGCCCGATCTTGTCGGCCAGGATCGCCAGCAGCCCGAAGACGACGAGCGACATCAGGATCAGGCGCTTCGGCCGGTAGAAGCGCTGCCAGGGCGGCATCGCCTCCTCGACCGCGAGCTGCCCCTCGCCGATCCAGAACTTCATCAGCCCCGGCGCGAAGGAGAGCACCAGATAGAGCACGGCCAGAGCGAAGGTGGCGATGATCAGGAAGCGCAGGAAGCTCTCGGCGCGCGGGCCCCCGAGCAGCAGGATGAAGGCGCTCGCCGGCATGATGACGAAGAAGAAGAAAAAGCCGACCTTCTTCAACGGCATCCTGTTCCAGAGCAGCCAGACCACGCCGAGCGCGAACATCACGAAGACGATGTTGACGCGCCAGCGCTCGGCCACCGGATAGGAGCCGTAGATGAAGTACTGGGTCCGATCCGCGATATAGGCCCAGCAGGCGCCGACCGGGCGCCCGACCTTGTCGGCGAGGCAGGCGTCACGGTTCGTACCGGTCCAGACCGCATCGAGGATGTAGAAGCGGATCATTCCCGGAACCGTGTCGATCACCAGCCAGACGCAAAGCAGCGTCAGGATGATGTTGAGCGGGCTGGAGAACAGGTTCGCCCTGATCCAGGCCAGCGGGCCGGCGACGGAAAGCGGCGCCGGCTCCTGCGGAAGCGTTTCCTTGCGGACGAAGGCGAAGGGCGCGTTTTCGGTTGTTGCGTCGGTCATCGCGCAGCCCTCACCGTTCCACCAGCGCCATGCGCTTGTTGTAGATGTTCATGAAGAGCGATGTCACCAGCGAGATCGTCAGATAGACCGCCATCGTGATCGCCACGACCTCGACCGCCTGGCCGGTCTGGTTCAGCACCGTGCCGGTGAAGACCTGCACGAGATCGGGATAGCCGATCGCGACCGCCAGCGACGAGTTCTTGGTCAGGTTGAGGTAGTTCGAGGTCAGCGGCGGGATGATGACGCGCATCGCCTGCGGGATGACGACGAGCTTCAGCGTCGGCCCGTTGCGCAGGCCCAGCGCATGCGCTGCCTCGGTCTGCCCCTTCGACACCGCGAGGATGCCGGCGCGCACGACCTCGGCGATGAAGCCGGCCGTGTAGGTGGTGAGGCCGATCAGCAGCGCCACGAATTCCGGGAAGATCTGGATGCCGCCGCGCAGGTTGAAGCCGGCGAGCTCGGGATAGACGAAGCTGACCGGTCGCCCCAGGACGAAGTAGATCAGCGCCGGCACGACCACGATCAGAGCGAGAGCGACCCAGCCGACCGGGTACTGCCGGCCGGTCGCCGCCTGCTGCTTGCGCGCCCAGGAGCGGAAGACGAGCGTGGCGACGAGGCCGATCAGAAAGGCCCAGACGATCAGGCTGCCGCCGGGGCCCAGATGCGGATCGGGAAGGTAGAGGCCGCGGTTGTTGAGCAGCGCGCCGGTCGGCAGCTTGATCGAATCCCGCGGATTCGGCAGCGGCTTCAGGACCGCGTTATACCAGAAGAAGAGCTGGAGCAGCAGCGGGATGTTGCGGATGACCTCGACATAGATCATCGCGAGCTTCGAAATGACCCAGTTGTTCGACAGCCGGGCGACGCCGACGAAGAAGCCGAGGAAGGTCGCGAAGATGATGCCCAGTCCGGCGACCAGCAGCGTGTTGAGCAGGCCGACGATGAACGCATCGCCATAGGTCGAGCCGCCCGAAGCCGAGAACGGGATCAGCTTCTGGTTGATGTCGAAGCCGGCGGCGTTGTGCCAGAAGCCGAAGCCGGAGGCGATCTTCTGCGCGCGCAGGTTCTCGATCGCGTTCGAGGCCGCCGACCAGATCAGGAAGGCGACGATCGCCACCAGAGCGATCTGATAGACATAGCCTCGGATCTTCGGGTCGTAGAATAACGACGCCTTGCCGGGTGATACCTGTTCGGTGGGAATGCTCGACACCTGTCACGCCCTTTTTGTTTCGCTTGTCGTGGCCGGCGATCCTGCGGCGGTGCGGTTGCGCCGCGGTCGTCTTGTTGCCCGTGCCACTCTTCTGGTTTTGTGATCGCGCCCGGCCGGCAGGCCGCGCGCCGTTCTTTCAGCCCCCGGCCCCGATCCGCGCCATGCGCTGCGACAGGTATCCGGCGCCGGCAGCCGCCGACGAGATCATGTTCCTCATGCCATTCCCCTGTTCGGAGCGGGTTCGTCCCGCTCTCGGCTTGCCAGCAAGTCCCGGGCCAGACGATCCGGACCCTGCCCCAACTGCTTCGTCTCGTGCGGAGCCTTCCGGCTCCGTTTCATTTTGCTCCGAACCGGATTTACCCGGCCCTTTTCAGCGGATCGGCGGAGCGTATTGCAGGCCACCCCGAGTCCACAGCGCATTCTGGCCACGTTCGATCTTCAGAGGCGAGTCCCGACCGAGGTTTCTCTCGAAAGATTCACCATAATTGCCGACATGACGCAGAATGCGATAGGCCCAATCGCGATCGAGGCCGAGCGCCTCACCGAAATCGCCCTCGATGCCGAGCAACCGGCGGATATCGGGCCGCTCCGAGGCCCGCATCGCCGCGACATTGTCCTGGCCGACGCCGAGTTCCTCGGCGTTCAGCATGGCGAAGAGCGTCCATTTGACCAGATCGAACCATTGATCGTCGCCATGACGGACGGCAGGGCCGAGCGGCTCCTTCGAGATCGTCTCCGGCAGGATGACGTGCTCCTGCGGCACCGGGAGCTTCATCCGCTGGATCGCGAGACCGGCCCGGTCGTAGGCATAGGCGTCGCAACGGCCGCTGGCATAGGCGTCGACGGTCTCCTCGCTGCCCTTGAAAGCGACGATCTCGTATTTCAGTCCGTGGCTGCGGAAGAAATCGGCGACATTGAGTTCCGTCGTCGTGCCCTGCTCCACACAGACCGAGGCGCCGTTGAGTTGAAGCGCCGAGGTCAGGCCGAGCTTGCCCCGGACCATGAAACCCTCGCCGCCGTAGAAATTGATGCCGGTGAAGTTGAGGCCGAGCCCGGTGTCGCGCGCCATCGACCAGGTCGAGGTCCGCGAGAGCAGATCGACCTCGCCCGTCTGCAACGCCGTGAAGCGATCCTTGGACAGGAGCGGGACGAACTGCACCTTTTCGGGATCGTCGAAGATCGCGGCCGCGACCGCCCGGCAGAGATCGACATCGAAGCCGGTCCAGCGTCCCTGCCTGTCGGGAATGGAGAAACCGGCCAGCGAGGGCGCCACACCGCAGATGACAGCGCCGCGATGCCTGACCTGCTCCAGCAAGCCGCTCTCCAGAGCAGCCCGCCCATCAACCGGCGCGAGGATCGCCATGGCGGCGAATACCATCGCGACGATGGGCGGCATCCTTGCTTTTCCCATGGCGAACAGGCCCTGGACGACAACAGCGACGGCACCGTGCGGCAATCGAACACTCAAATCCTGCGCGCCGTCGGCGAAGGCCACCGCGGAGCGCGCATGCGAAACGGAAACGGGGCGCCGGTCAAACCGGCGCCCCGCAAGCCTCTCAGCGAACCGGCGGGGCGTATTGCAGGCCGCCCTTGGTCCAGAGACCGTTCTGGCCGCGGGCGATCTTGAGCAGCGAGCCCTGACCGACGTTGCGCTCGAAGGATTCGCCGTAGTTGCCGACATGCTTGACGATGCGGACAACCCAGTCCGCGGTCAGGCCGACCTGCTCGCCGAACTTGCCTTCGGTGCCGAGCAGACGCTTGATCTCCGGGTTCTCGGACTTGAGCTGCTGCTCGACATTCGCCTGGGTGACGCCGAGTTCCTCGGCATTCAGCATGGCGAAGTGGACCCACTTGATCAGGTTGAACCACTGCGGATCGTTGTTGCGGACGGAGGGGCCGAGCGGCTCCTTCGAGATGATCTCGGGCAGCACGAGATGCTCGTCGGGGTTCGTCAGCTTCAGGCGCTCGGCATAGAGGCCCGAGGCGTCGGTGGTGAAGGCGTCGCAGCGGCCGGCATCATAGGCCTTGACCGTCTCGTCCGAGGTCGCGAAGGCGACGACTTCGTATTTCAGGTTGTTGGCGCGGAAGTAGTCGGCGAGGTTCAGCTCGGTCGTGGTGCCCTGCTGGGTGCAGACCGAAGCGCCGTTGAGCTGCAGCGCCGAGTTCACGCCGAGCTTCTTGCGGACGAGGAAGCCCTGGCCGTCATAATAGTTCACGCCGGTGAAGAGCAGGCCGAGCGAGGCGTCGCGCGTCATCGTCCAGGTCGAGTTGCGCACGAGCACGTCGACTTCGCCCGACTGGAGCGCCGTGAAGCGGTCCTTGGCCGAGAGCGGGATGAACTTCACCTTGTTGGGGTCGTTGAAGATCGTCGCCGAGATGGCGCGGCAGAGATCGACGTCGAGCCCCTTCCAATTACCCTGCGCATCCGGCACGCCGAAGCCGGCAAGGCCGGTATTCGAGCCGCAATTCAGGATGCCGCGCTGCTTGACCTGCGCCAGCGTGGCCTGGGCCGAGGCCCCGGTCGCGGACAGCGCCATGCCGATCCCGGCCGCAAGGGCGGCTGCAATAAACTTTTTCATCGGTACTCTCCCGTTGGAACCCCTGATCCGGCTGACGCCGGAAGATATTTCTGGTGCCGCCGCCGGCGGCTTTTTCGCCGCTCGGTTCATCCCGCTTTCGCGCGGCGTCGCCATATCCTCGAGTCGATTGCCAGAGCGTCCCATGAGCGTCAAGCAACCGCCATACGCATGAGCCGCCCCTTGTTCCCTGCATACATCACATGCGAGTTTGGGGGGAGTGGTCAAGCCTGACCATGATTTTCCCGTTTCCTGGCCGTGCCGTTCCATGAAAAAGCTGACTTCGCCTGAATTTGCGCGCCTCGGCGAGCGCACGCGCCTCGTGCTGGCAGGCCGCGACCCCGCCGACAGCTACGGCTTTGTCAATCCGCCTATCGTACGAGGCTCGACGGTCGTCTATCCGAACACCGAAGACTTCCTGGTGCGCAAGGCGCGCTACACTTACGGCACGGATGGCAACCCGACGATCGATGCGCTGATCGCTGCCGCCAACACGATCGAGGGCGGTGCCGGCGTCGTCGTGACGCCATCGGGGCTGATGGCCTGCACGCTCGCCTTCCTCACCCTGCTGTCTTCCGGCGATCACGTTCTGGTGACGGATAGCGTCTACCGGCCGACACGAATCTTCTGCGACACCTTCCTGAAGCGGATGGGCGTCGAGGTGACCTATTACGATCCGCTGGTCGGCGGCGACATCGCCAAGCTGTTCAAGCCGAACACCAGGGCGGTCTGGACCGAGGCGCCGGGCTCGCAGACCTTCGAGATGCAGGACATCCCGGCGATCATCGCGGCTGCGCGCGAGCGCGACATCCTGGTCGCGATGGACAATACCTGGGCGACGCCGCTGTTCTTCGATGCCCACACCTTCGGCGTCGATCTCTCGGTGCAGGCCGGCACCAAGTATTACGCCGCGCATTCGGACGTGCTGATCGGCACCGTCTCGGCCCGCACGCCGGAGCTTTACAAGAAGCTGCGCGCGGCCTGGGGCCAGCTCGGGCTCATCGTCGCCCCGGAAGACGCCTTCCTGACGCTGCGCGGCATGCGCACGATGGCGATCCGCTTGAAGGAGCAGATGCCGGCGGGCATCGCCATCGCCGAATGGCTGCAGGCGCGCCCCGAGGTCGCCCGCGTCCTGCATCCCGCCCTGCCCGGCGCGCCCGGCCACGAGATCTGGAAGCGCGACTTCACCGGCGCCTCCTCGCTCTTCACCTTCGAACTGAAGCCGGTCTCGATGAAGGCCGTCGGTGCGATGCTGGACGGGCTGACGCTGTTCGGGATCGGCGCCTCGTGGGGCGGTTACGAGAGCCTCGTCCTGCCCTTCGACTGCAAGGAGTACCGCACCGCGACCAAGCCGGACTTCAAGGGGCCGACGATCCGCATCCATATCGGGCTGGAGGATATCGAAGACCTCAAGACCGATCTCGATGCCGGCTTCGCCCGGCTGCGGGCGGTGGGGTAAGTCGACAAGCCGCTTGTCATTCCGGGGCTTCGCGCAGCGAAGAACCCGGAATGACAACGAGTGGTACGCAGCCTTTGCGCTGAGTCGACAGCGCCTCAGAGCCTGCCGATCTCGAAATCGCGGCCGAGCAGCTTCGCCAGCTGCTTGAGCCGCCCCTCGACGCGCTCGCTCGCCAGCGCCGAGAGATCGGCGGGAAAGCGCAGGAGCAAGCGGTTGTCGACGCAGGCCGCCGGAATGCGCGGCAGGATGCCGGACATGCCGGCCGAGAGCAGATAGGCGACGCGGAAGATCGCGGCGATCAGCATCGCCCGCGCCAGGATCGCCGGCGGCAGCAGCGTCTTGAGGCCGGCCGCGGCCGGCGAGCTCGCCTTCATCCCGGCGTAGCGGTGGAAGATCGTCAATGCCAGGAAGGCGCGCCCGACATGGTCGAGGCCGGTGAAATAGGCGTGGGCGATGACGTTCATGCTCTGCTCGCCGCGATAATCGGGATGGGCGCGCCACCCGATATCGGAGAGCAGGCAGACGGTCTCGATCATCCGGCCGGAGGGCTCGTCCTGCGGCAGCCCCGCCGTCTCGAGGATACCGCAGGTCCAGGCGATCAGCTCGGCCGCATGGCGCGGGTCGCGGGCACGCAGCAGATTGTAGTCGCGCGCGGCCTGCATCAGCGGGTCGGCGCTCTGCTCCTCCGGCGAGAGTTGCTCATGCAGCAGCCCTTCGCGCACGCCCTGCGCCGAGATGATGATCGCGCGCGGCTTGCCGCGCTTGATCAGTTCGTCCAGCACCAATGCGCCATAGGCCAAAAGCGGACGGCGGGCCGACGACACCGAATCGATCGCGTCCAGCACCGAGACATCGGCCCGCTCGACCAGCTTGACGAAATCGGCGACGTCGCGGGTCGGCACGGCGTAGCCGTGCATCACGTTCAGCGGATAGGCCGCGCGATGCTGATGGAGCGTCGCAAGCGCGCGCCAAGTACCGCCGACCGCGTAGAAATCCCGCCCCTTCATCGCAGCGAGCTGGGGCAGCTTGTCGAGTTCGTCCTTGACGATCTTCTCGGCCGCCCTGAGCGAGCCCTTCGAGCGGTCGAGCAGGGCGAGGCCGCCGAGCGGGACGCTGGCGCCCTGCCCCACCGCGCCATCCTTGACCGAGATCAGCTCCAGGCTGCCGCCGCCGAGGTCGCCGACGACGCCGTCGGGATTGTCGAAGCCCGAGATCACGCCGAGGCCGGAGAGCACCGCCTCGCGCCCGCCGGAAATCAGTTCGATCGGCTGGCCGATCGCCTCCTCGGCGCGGGCGATGAACTCAGGCCCGTTGCTGGCATAGCGCGCCGCTGCGGTGGCGATGACGCGGATCTCGCCGACATGCATGGCCTCGCAGAGGATGCGGAAGCGCACCAGCGCGTTGATCGCCTTGGCGACGGCGTCATCGGCGAGACGGCCGGTCGAGGCGACCTGCCGGCCGAGACCCGCCATTTCCTTCTCGTTGAAGACCTGCGCGGGGGCGCGAGCCAGCATCTCGTAGACGACGAGGCGGACCGAGTTCGAGCCGATATCGACGATGGCGATGGTGTGGGACAACGCGAGCCGCCCCGGCGCATGCTTGAGCTCAGGCCTTGCGTCCCCCTCGGCGCGAGAGGGAACGGGGACTTGAGTTGGAGAGCGATTTTCCACGTCCGGACAGACTCGGGTTCGTCATGAAGTACTTATGCGCATTGAACGGCTCTTCGTTCGGCGCGGGGACAATGCGGCGCGAGCCGCCATCGGGCAATATCGTCCAGCTCTGCTCGTTGTCGAGCCAATTGGCCAGCATGATCTGATCCATCAGCTGCTGATGCACAGTCGGATTGAGGATCGGCGTCAGCGCCTCGACCCGGCGGTCGAGGTTGCGCGGCATCAGGTCGGCCGAGGAAATGTAGATCTTGGCCTTGGGCGACGGCATGCCGTGGCCGGCGCCGAAGGCGTAGATGCGGGTATGCTCGAGGAAGCGGCCGATGATCGACTTGACCCGGATGTTGTCGGAGAGGCCGGGCACGCCGGGCCTGAGGCAGCAGATGCCGCGCACAACGAAATCGATCTCGACGCCGGCCTGGCTCGCATCATAGAGCGCATCGATGATCTCGGGATCGACCAGCGAGTTGCACTTGCCCCAGATCGCGCCCTTGCGGCCGGCCTTCACATGGGCGACCTCCTCGGCGATATCGGCGAGCAGGCGCTGCTTCAGGCCGGTCGGCGAGACCGCCATGCGCTCCAGCCCGTCGGGCTCGGCATAACCGGTGATGAAGTTGAAGACGCGGGCAACATCCTGCGACAGCACGGGATCGGCGGTAAAGAAGGAGACGTCGGTGTAGATGCGCGCCGTGATCGGGTGGTAGTTGCCGGTCGCGATATGGCAATAGGTGACGAGCTGGCCGGCCTCGCGGCGCACCACCAATGACAGCTTGGCATGGGTCTTCAGCTCGATGAAGCCGTAGACGACCTGGACGCCGGCGCGCTCCATCTCCTTGGCCCAACGGATGTTCGCTTCCTCGTCGAAGCGGGCCTTGAGCTCGACCAGCGCTGTCACCGACTTGCCGGCCTCGGCCGCCTCCGTCAGCGCCTTGACGATCGGCGAGTTGGAGGAGGTGCGGTAGAGCGTCTGCTTGATCGCGACGACGTTGGGGTCGCGCGCCGCCTGCTGCAGGAACTGCACGACGACGTCGAAGCTCTCATAGGGGTGATGGACGAGCAGGTCCTTCTGGCGGATCGCGGCGAAGCAGTCTCCGCCATGCTCGCGGATGCGCTCGGGGAAGCGGGCATTGTAAGGCTTGAACTTCAAATCCGGCCGGTCGACGCCGACGAGCTGCGAGAGTTCCGTCAGGCCGATCAGTCCGTTGACCTCGACGACCTCGTCGCTATCGACCTTGAGCTCGCGCACGATCATCCGGCGCAGATGGTCGGGCATGCCGGTCGAGAGTTCGAGCCGGATGACCACGCCGAGCCGGCGTTGCTTCAGCATGGTCTCGAAGACGCGGACGAGGTCCTCCGCCTCCTCCTCGATATCGAGATCGGAGTCGCGGATGATGCGGAAGGAGCCGGCGCCCTTCACCTCGTAACCGGGGAAGAGCTTGCCGATGAACAGCGAGACCGCGTCGTCGAGCGCGATGAAGCGGTGCAGGCCCTCGCGCGCCAGGTCCGGCAATTCGACGAAGCGGTCGATCTTGGTGGGCACGCGGATCAGCGCGTCGAGCTGACGCCCGTCGCTCTTGCGCTCCAGCGCCAGCGCGATGGTGAAGCCGAGATTGGGAATGAAGGGGAAAGGATGCGCCGGGTCGATCGCCAGCGGCGTCAGCACCGGGAAGATGTAGTTGAGGAAGTAATCCTCGAGCCAGATGCGGTCCTGCGCGCCGATATCGCCCGGCTGGAGCAGGTGGATGCGATGGCCGTGCAGTTCGTTGCGCAGCTCGGCCCAGCGCGCCTGCTGGTCGGCAGTCAGCGCCGCGACCGCCTCGCCGATGGCGACGAGTTGGCCGGCCGGCGTCAGGCCGTCCTGGCTGCGGGTGACGACACCGGCCTTGAGCTGCTCGCGCAGGCCGGACACGCGGACCATGAAGAATTCATCGAGATTGTTCGCGGAGATCGAGAGGAAGCGCAGCTGCTCCAGCAGCGGGTGGCTGCGATTCGAGGCCTCCTCCATCACGCGGCGGTTGAACTGGAGCCAGGACAGCTCGCGGTTCATGAAGCGCTCCGGCTGGTGGCGCAGCGGCGCCGCGTCAGCCTCGCTGGACAGCTTCTCCGGCTCGTCGATCACGGTGTCGAGGGTCATGCGCTTCACTCGCGTCCTGGTCGTCTTTCCGCTCATGCTGCCGTTGAAGCCATTCTAGTGCGACGGTTCGATGACAAGCGACATGATTTGAAGCATGCGACCTGCGCGCATGGGGCCGGGTTCAACCCGGTTCCTCCGGAAACAGTTCCGCCAGCGCCTCCTGAACCAGCGGGCGCGTCACGCGCCGGCCGCGTTCGAGCGCGAGGCGGTCGAGCCGGTCGACCACCTGCCGCGCGGCGGCGAAGGAGCGCTCCATCCGCATGGCGAGGGTGTCGATCACAGCGATATCGACCACGAGCTGGCGGTCGATGAAGAGCTTGACCAGCAGCGCCCGCAGCAGCCCGTCATCCGGCGGCTCGATCGTCGCGGCCGGCGCCAGCCGAAGCCGCGAGAGCAGGTCCGGCACGCTCAGGCCCCAGAGGTCGGGCGCGCTTCGCGCCGTCAGCAGCAGGGAGCCGCCGCGCGCCTTGATGGCGTTCATCAGGTGGAACAGGGCATGCTCGTCGAGGGCGCCGGCATCGCAATCCTCGATCACCAGCGCGCCGCCCGAGACGAGGTGGGGCACCTGTGCCTCGTTCAGCTCGCTTGCTGGAATCGTCCAGGCATGGGCGGCCCGCGCCCAGATCGCGGCGAGATGGGTCTTGCCGGCGCCCTCCGGCCCGGTGAGGCGCAGCCAAGCCTCGGGCCAGGCCGGCCAGCGCTCGATCAGGCCATAGGCGGCCTCGTTGGAAGCACCGACCAGAAAGTCCTCGACACCATGGCGGCTGTCGACCGGCAGGTCGAAGGCAAGCTGGCGCGGGCGCGGGGGAATTTCGGACATGAAGAACTCAGGCGTCGGTGCCGATGCGCGCCTTCGCCGCCGCCGCGCGGGTGGCATCGCCGCCGTGATAGAGGTTGCTGGCGAGATATTGCCGCAGCGCGAAGCGGCAGAGCACACCGATGACGGCCGCGAGCGGCACCGCCAGCAGCAGACCGACGAAGCCGAACAGCGAGCCGAAGGCAAGCAGCGCGAACATCAGCCAGACCGGGTGCACGCCGATGGAATCGCCGACGAACTTGGGCTGGAAGATGTTTCCTTCGAGGAACTGCCCGGCGAAGAAGACGCCGAGCGTCGCCAGCGGCCAGGTCCAGTCCGGCCAGAACTGCACCGTCGCGACGCCGACCGAGAGCACGAGCCCGGTCAGCGAGCCGACATAGGGGATGAAGGACAGGAAGCCCGAGATGATGCCGATCAGCGCGCCGAAATTGACGCCGATCAGGCTGAGGCCGATGGCGTAGAAGCCGCCGAGCAGCACGCAGACCAGCGCCTGTCCGCGCAGGAAGCCGGCGATCGCCCTATCCATCTCGTGCAGCAGGCCGCGAATGGTGTCGCGATGGTCGAGCGGCAGCCAGCTATCGACCGTCGCGACCATGCGGTCCCAGTCGACCAGCAGGTAGAACGCGATGACCGGCGTCAGCACCAGCAGCGAGAACACGCCGACGATGGCTGTGCCGCCGCTCCAGAGCGATTGCAGCAGGCCGCCGACCCATTTCATGCCGTCGCCGACGAGATTGCCGAGCGAGCTCTGCGCGTCCTTGGTGAGTTCGGAGGCGCCAAAGCGTTCGAGCCAGGGGGTCCCCTTCTCCAGCACCAGCGCCTGGAGCTTGGCGGCGTCGCCCGGCAGACGCGCGACGAGGCCGGCGAGCTGCTGGCCGAGCAAGGGTGCCAGCAGGACCAGCCCCAGCACGAAGATGAGCAGGAAGACGACGAGGATGACGATCGTCGCCGCCAGCCGGTTCATGCCCATTCGCTCCAGCCGGTCGGCGAGCGGATCGAGCAGATAGGCCAGCGCCAGCGCCGCGATGAAGGGCAGCAGCACGTCGCGCAGCACGACCAGAAACAGGACGAAGACAAGAAGGGAGCCGACCCAGAAGCCGATCTGGCGTTGCAACGTCATCGATCAGCCTCTCTCGCATCTCATGGCCAGCGCCTATGTCAGATGTGCATCGGGGGCCGCGTTTCCAACCGCTATCGTGGAAAGCCCCGTCAACCTGCCATGTGGCGCAGCCAGAAGGCGAGATAGGCCGTCATCGAGGCGACCGTCAACAGAGCGACGAGGAGTTCACAGGCCAGCGTCAGTCCACCGGGTTCGATGCCGAAGGCGCGAGAACCCAGCGCAAATGCAGCAAAGCCGATCTGCGCGGCGGTGTTGAGCTTGCTGACGACGATGGGCGCGATCGTCAATGGTTTGTCGAGCAGCCAGGACAGGATCACCGCCGCCACGATCATCAGGTCGCGCGCAACGACGAGCACGACGAGCCAGACCGGGATCGCTCCGACGACGGCGAGCGTGATGTAGATCGAGACGATCAGCGCCTTGTCGGCGACCGGATCGAGCCATGCGCCCAATTCGCTCGCCATGCCGCAGCGCTTGGCGAGGAAGCCGTCGACCGCGTCCGAGATGCCGGCGACGACGAAGAGGATGAACGCCGCATCCCAGTTCGCATTGATGATCATGACGATGACCAGCGGCACCAGGAACAGGCGGCCGATGGTGATCAGGTTGGGGATCGTCATGGCGGCAGTGTCGCCCGAACCGCTGGAAAGGCCAATGCCCTTCCGTCAGAGGAGCTGTGACCGGCCGGAATGACGCCTCCTCACCTGTGAGAAATCGACAAAGCCGGCGTGAATGCCTTGCCACGGCGGGCATGCTTGCCTATCGCTCGCGCGAGCAGAAGGAAGGCGAAACGCAATGAGCAAGCCCGGCGCAAATGGACTGACCTATGCGCAGGCAGGCGTCGACATCGACGCCGGCAATGCCATGGTCGACGAGATCAAGCCGCTGGTGCGTGCGACGCGCCGGCCGGGCGCGGACGCCGAGATCGGCGGTTTCGGCGGGCTGTTCGATCTCAAGGCCGCCGGCTTCAACGATCCGATCCTGGTCGCGGCCAATGACGGCGTCGGCACCAAGGTGAAGATCGCGATCGAGAGCGGGCTGCACTCGACGATCGGCATCGACCTCGTCGCGATGTGCGTCAATGACCTGATCGTGCAGGGCGCCGAGCCCCTGCTCTTCCTCGACTATTACGCCACCGGCAAGCTCGACCCGAAGGTCGGCGTCGAGATCGTGCGCGGCATCGCCGATGGCTGCCGCCAGGCCGGCTGCGCGCTGATCGGCGGCGAGACCGCCGAGATGCCCGGCATGTACGCTGAAAAGGACTACGACCTTGCCGGCTTCGCGGTCGGCGCGGCCGAGCGCGGCACGCTGCTGCCCCGCGAGGACCTGAAGCCCGGCGACGTGGTGTTCGGCCTGCCCTCCTCCGGCGTGCATTCGAACGGTTATTCGCTGGTGCGCCGTATCGTCGAGCTCAGCGGCCTCGGCTGGGCGGCCCCTGCCCCCTTCGCTCCCGAGAAGAGCCTGGCCGCGGCGCTGCTGGAGCCGACCCGCATCTATGTGAAGCCGCTCCTGCAGGCGCTGAAGGCGACCGACGGCATCAAGGCGCTGGCGCATATCACCGGCGGCGGCTTCCCCGACAATATTCCGCGCGTCCTGCCCGAAGGGCTGGGCGTTGCGCTGGACCTGCCCGCCATCCCGGTTCCGGCGGTATTCGGCTGGCTCGCCAAGATCGGCGGCGTCGCCGAGCGCGAGATGCTGCGCACCTTCAACTGCGGCATCGGCATGATCGTCGCGGCTGAAGCCGACAAGGCGGGCGAGGTCCTCGCGGCGCTGAAGGCGGCCGGCGAGGCGCCTGTGAAGCTCGGCGAAATCGTGCCCGTCGCGGCCGGCGAGGAGCAGGTCAGCTATCGCGGCAAGCTCTCGCTGTGAGCGCCGCCCTTCCCCGCAAGCGCGTCGGGGTGCTGATCTCCGGGCGCGGCTCGAACATGGTCTCGCTGGCCGAAGCGGCACAGGCGCCGGGCTATCCGGCCGAGATCGCACTCGTGATCTCGAACATTCCCGATGTCGCAGGGCTCGACCGGGCGCGCGATTTCGGCATCGCCACCGCGACGGTCGATCATCGCGCCTTCAATCGGGATCGCGAAGCGTTCGAGCGGGCGATGGATGAGGTGCTGCGCGTCAACCAGATCGAGTTCATCGTGCTCGCCGGCTTCATGCGCATCCTGACGCCCTGGTTCGTGACGCGCTGGGAAGGGCGGATGATCAACATCCATCCCTCGTTGCTGCCGCTGTTCAAGGGCACGCATACGCATCGGCAGGCCCTGGAAGCCGGCGTCACCGAACATGGCTGCTCGGCGCATTTCGTCGTGCCGGAGCTCGATGCCGGGCCGGTGATCCTGCAGGCGAAGGTGCCGGTCCTGCCCGGCGACGACGAGGAGGCGCTGGCGAAGCGCGTCCTCGTCGAGGAACACAAGCTCTATCCGGCAGCGCTTGCGGAGGTCGCTTCCGGCCGCGCGAAGCTCGAAGGCGGCGCGGTGGTCCGCGGCTAGGCCGCGACGCTGCCTTCAGCGCCCGCCGGCATTGCGCCTCCTTCGCGCTTGCAGCGCTCCCACTCTTCTTTCGTCCTCTCCTCTTCCTTCTGCCAGCGGCGGAAGAGGTCGGCACGGCGCGCGGGATAGCGCTCTTCCAGCGCGACGAGGCCGGTCAGGCGGTCGGTGCGGAAATGGCGGAAAGCCTGCCTGAGCTCGCACCAGGCGATGACGATGCGCACGCGTTCATAGAACGTCATCCCGATCGGCCAGATCATGCGCTGCGTCGCCTGGCCGCTCTCGTCACTGTACTGGATCGAGAGCTTGCGGCCATTGCGGATGGCCGCACGCACGGCCCCGACATCGACCTGATCGGCCGGCACGTCGCCGGGATGGGAGGCCGCGAACAGGGCTCCGTCGAGCAGGATCGGCCGCAGATGCGGCGGCAGCACCGCCGCGACCTTGCTGACGACATCCTCGGCGGCGCGCGCCAGCACCGGGTCGGCGCGCTCGCTCAGCCAGCGCATGCCGACGAGTACGGCCTCGATCTCGTCGGGCGAGAGCATCAGCGGCGGCAGGTCGAAGCCGGCATCGAGCACATAGCCGATACCTGCCTCGCCGCGCACGGGCACGCCCTGGCGCACCAATGCGCCGATATCGCGGTAGACCGTGCGCACGGAGACGTCGAGCTCGGAGGCCAGCGTCTCTGCCGTCACGGGGCGCCTGCGGCGACGCAGGCTCTGGATCATGTCGAGCAATCGTTCAGCGCGCTGCACGGCGGCGTCTCCCCACTCGTCTCCGGTCCAACGGCCATGCCGCTCGATCGCTGGGATCGAACGGATCACGATGTGGACCTGCGGCAGAATGGCTCAACCGCGCTGACAGTTTCTGTCAGGAGCGTGTCAGCAGCAAGGCGATCGTCGCGAGATGAACGGGCGCCGGCAGGCCGGCGCAGCCATCAGCTCAGAACGGACGCTTCAGCTTGCACTGATCAATGAACTGCAAGCCCTTCTGGCGGGCCGTGTCGTTGAAGTAGCCGGTGTCGCGGAAGGCCTGGATCTCGTCCTTGCTCATCGCGCCGACCGTGCCCTTGGCGTAGCAGCTACAGGGCGTGTGAACCGCTTCGCGGGTCGTGCCCATCAACTGCGACTGCGTGATCAGGCAGGCGTCGAAGGCGCGCAGCTGGATCATGTAGGGGGTGAGATTCTTCGCCGTCGGGTCGGGCGGCGGCAAGGTCGTCGAGCTGCTCGCGGCATAGGCCGAGACGCTCGCCAGAATCGACAGTCCACCGGCCAGAACGACCGCACCCATCCGCCGCATCTTCATGATTTCGCCTGCCCTTCGAGAACGGAGCGCATCGAAGACCACGATGCCAAACCCGTGTCCCGGCATGGCCATAGAGCGGCGCCGAGGTCAAGAGGTGCACCATGGCTCGACGACCGATTTCATCGGTGGTGCGTCCGCTTCGACGCGCCTGGAGCCCGGACCCGGCCTCTCCAATCCGATCTCCTGCGGGACGACACGAGAGCCGAAAGCAAAGCCGTGAGCCTGCTTCTCATGAGCGCCATCACCGTGACGATGGCGGCCTGGATCGTCTTCCTGGGCCGGGCGGCCTGGTCGCTGCTGGGCGAAAGCTAGTCGATCTCGGGGGCGCGCTCGGCCAGTTCGAGGAACACGGCTGCGCAGAGTAGCCAGAGGATCGCCAGTTCCATGATCGCCGCCCCTTTCTGGAGGGTCATACGACCGGCATGTCCGGCCTCGCGATCATTCTCTCCGCTATCGATTAACACGACGTAATCGAGTCCGCTCAGCACCGCCGGCCGCGCCACAATCCTTGCCCGAACGCCACCGACTTCGGCGACTGCATTCCAGGGGGCCCTTCAGTCGGCCGAACGAATCGACATCCGAGCCCGCTACGCGGCCGCGGAAGCTGACAGCCCGAGCTCGACCAATATGGCGCGAGGGCACAAGCAGCCGCTCTGGCTAGGCGAAGGTCCCCAAGCGCTTTGCCACTCCAGGTCGCCCTGCTTCCAGGCTTCGACGATCGCGCGCCACTGCTTGCGCTGTTCGGAAGATTTTCGCCGGCGGACCGAGCCGGAATTCCTTTTCGCCATGTCAGCCTCACCGCTTCATTGCGACGCAGCATTGATTGTGCATCGCAACAAAAATAGAAAACCTCCAGGCGGGACGCCACCCTCGTTTCGGCAAGGCCATCATGCATGCAGAGGCCTAGCAAACGGACGCGAAGCGCTTCGGGCCACTCCGGATGGCCCTCTCGCCAGAACGCTCGCACCGCCTGCCCTGGCCGCGCTTGCAGCCTGGGCATCCACGGAGCGCAGACAGAACAAAACCGTGCAAAACCGGCCGACGCGTGAAAAACCGGGAAGATCAAACACTTGAAAATGTTGAAGATAACGAAATGGGAACCTTAACCGCGCATTAAACCTCGTCCGCCAGATTGCGGGCATCGCTATTGGAGACGCCGTCGCGTCGGAGTTCTGGATCATGCGTTGCGTTGCGTATCTGGCGGGCCTTTCGTCCTGCCTCGCCCTGTCGCTGCCTGGCCAAGCCCAGGCCCAGTCGAGAGACTACTCGACCCTCACCTCGCCCCAGTCGGCGCAGAACTGGTACATCACGCTCGGCGCCGGCGTGCGCTACCAGCCGGACTATACCGGCTCGGACGATTACGTCTTCCGGGCCCGCCCGATCATCTCGCTCGGCCGCGGCCTGAAGAGCACCTGGTGGAGCGCCGAGGACGACGCGATGCTCAGCATCGGCGTCTTCTCCGGCCAGGGCTGGCGCATCGGCTTCTCGGGCGACCTGCTCTGGAAGCGCTCGGCCAAGGTCAATCCGGCGCTCGTCGCCGTGCCCGCCACCAAGTTCGGTGCCGAACTCGGCGGCTTCGCCGAATTCTACCCGACCTCCTGGCTGCGCGGCCGCGTCGATGTACGCCGTGGCGTCGCCGCGCATGACGGCGTCGTCGCCGATTTCAAGCTCGACGCCTTCTCCACGGTCGGAACCTGGACGCTCGGCATCGGCCCACGCATGCGGATAGCCACGGCCGATTATGTTCGCACCTATTTCGGCACCGCAGGCGCCATGCCCGGCACCGGCGGCCTGCTGCAGCGCTACAATGCCGGCGTCCATTCAGTCGGCGCCCTCGCGCAGGTGACCTATCACTGGTCCGACCAGCTCAAGACCACGGCCTATGTCGAGTACAAGCGCCTCGTCGGCGACGCCACGCGCTCCCCGATCGTCAGGCCGTTCGGCTCGCGCGATTCGTTCACCTTCGGCCTGTCGGCGAGCTACTCGTTCGACACGGGAACGAACTACTCCTTCGGGCTCTGAGGCGCCCGGCCATGGCCGCTACGGCTTGAATCATGCCGTCGTCATTCCGGGGCGCGCCACAGGCGCGAACCCCGGAATGACAAAGGTCGAGCCAAATAAAAAAGGCGGGCCGGATACCGGCCCGCCTTTCTGCTTTTCAGCAGGCGACTGACAATCAGCCGACGATCTCGTTGCCCGCGAAGAACTGCGCGATCTCGACCGCGGCGGTCTCCGGCGCGTCCGAGCCGTGCACGGTGTTCTCGCCGACCGAGAGGGCGAAGAGCTTGCGGACGGTGCCCTCGGCGGCGTTGGCCGGGTTGGTGGCGCCCATCACTTCGCGATACCTGGCGATGGCGTCCTCGCCTTCCAGCACCTGCACGACGACCGGACCGGAGGTCATGAACTCGACGAGCTCGCCGAAGAACGGACGGGCCGAGTGGACGGCATAGAAGGTTTCGGCCTGGGCCTTGGTCATCTGGATGCGCTTCTGCGCGACGATGCGCAGGCCAGCCTTCTCGATGACCGCGTTGACCGCGCCGGTGAGATTGCGCTTCGTCGCGTCGGGCTTGAGAATGGAGAAGGTACGCTGGACAGCCATCGATCGATCCTTGGAAGGGGTACGGGTCAGGGAAATGTGGCGCGCTTATAGCCGCCACCTTCGCGCCCCACAAGGCTTGTGCGCAGGGCCGTCATGCCCGGAATCGATGAGCCGGCGGATCAATTCGATGCTAGATTGAGGCGTTGACGACGAGGAGCCTGCCTATGCTGCTCATTGCTCTCGCCTTCGCCAGCTGCCTGGCGCTGTTTTGTGAAATCCTGTCCGTAACGCCCGATTCCATCACCAGGGATCGCAGGGGCAACCAGCCCCCGCCCTCGGGCGGCGTCGCGGCGTTCTGAACGGCGCAGCAGGGCGCCATTCTCCGGATACGGAACGTGGCGCTCAGTGCCGCGTCAGGAAAGCTCGGGCCTCGCGCAGCGCCGAGGCGATCTGATCGCGATCCATCTCGAGCGCCAGCTCCTGGCGATGCGCCGCCGCCCGGGCACAGCCGCGGGCAAAGGCGACGTTGAACCACATCTGCGCCTTGACCAGGTCGACGGCTCCAGCCCGCCCCGAGGCATGCATCAGCCCGAGCTCGTAATAGGCTTCCGCCGACACCTCCGCCGGGATCACCAGCGAAGCGGGAACCGCGTTCATCTCCATGCGTGCCATGACAACCACCCTGATTTGTCGTTGCTGGCCAGCCACCCGTCCAAGGCCCCGGCCTGATGTGACCGAGAGTGGGTTCAATCCCTAAAATGCGTCCTAAATTTCGCGATGAATCGAGTCTCAACGAGACGTAATCAGTCGGTTAAATCAACGAAGCATTCATCTCGGAATCGCGAAAACATCAACGATCTCAATAGCCTGATCTTACGTCACGCAGACCTCTGTTGAGAATGGATTCACCTTGCGTAACGGAAGCCGTGGAAACCGCTTCCGCAACAGCAGCTTGGAGACGGGCAAGATCCGGGATACGGTTCACATCTGAACCATGCAGACATAGCTGGTCGAACACGGGAGGATCGGATGCATCACGGAATCGGATCGAAGCTTGCTGCCTTCACCGCGCTCGGCCTGCTGGCCAGCGTCTCGGCCGCGGCGGCACAAGAGGTCGTCGGCACCTGGGAGCGCGATACCGGCGCCTCGCGCGTGCGCTTCACCAAATGCGGCGAGGCGCTCTGCGGCTCGCTCTCCTGGCTCAAGGACGAGAAGGGGCCGGCCAAGGTCGGCCAGCGCATCTTCTACGACATGAAGCCGAACGGCGCGAACAAGTGGAGCGGCAGCGCCTTCAACCCCGAGGACGGCAAGACCTATTCCGGCACGATGACGCTCTCGGGCAGCACGCTGACCACCGCAGGCTGCGTCATGGGTGGGCTGATCTGCCGCTCGGTGAAGTGGAACCGGTCGAACTGACGTCGTTTTCCCTTCTCCCCTCGGGGGAGAAGGTGGCAGCGCGAAGCGCTGACGGATGAGGGAAATCAGCGCCCAACGGCCCTCATCCGTCTGCTTCGCAGACACCTTCTCCCCCGAGGGGAGAAGGAAGGGGCGTTCAACGCGCCTTCTGGCCGAACAGGATCGCCTTTTCCTGGGGCGTGCTGATGCCGGCGGGGTTGCGCAGCTCTTCGCCGACCTTCAGCCCGCGCTGCACGGCCGGGCGCGCCTGCATGGTCTCGAGCCAGCGCGCGACGTTCGGGAACTGCTTGAGGTCCTGGCCCTGCTTTTCCCAGCCGCGGGCCCAACCGATGCAGGCCATGTCGGCGATGGAATAGTCGCCGCAGATGTAGTCGCGGCCTTCGAGACGCCTGTTCAGCACGCCATAGAGGCGGTTGGCCTCGTTGGTGTAGCGATCGATCGCATAGGGCACGGGCTCGGGCGCATAGAGGCGGAAGTGATGGGTCTGGCCGAGCATCGGGCCGAAGCCGCCCATCTGCCAGAACAGCCATTCGTCGACCTCGACGCGGCCACGTTCGTCCTTCGGATAGAACTGGCCGGTCTTGCGCCCGAGATATTGCAGGATCGCGCCGGATTCGAAGACCGAGATCGGCTGGCCGCCCGGCCCGTCGGGATCGACGATCGCCGGCATGCGGTTGTTCGGGGAGATCGCGAGGAAGTCCGGCTTGAACTGGTCGCCCTTGCCGATATTCACCGGGACGATGGCGTAGGGCAGCCCGGTCTCCTCAAGCATGATGGTGATCTTGGTGCCGTTCGGCGTCGGCCAGTAATACAGGTCGATCGGCTTGGCGGGGGCTTCGGACATCGGTCGCTTCCTTTCAGGCGGGAGGCCTCGCCTCAGAACCTAGGAAGCTTGCGAAGGCCCCGTAAGGGGCTGCGGTGCGCTTTCGGCGCGACCACGCCATGCCCTGACGGCGGGCGCGCTCAGGGCTCAAGCGCCATCTTGAAGCCCTCGTGGCTCTGCACGAAGCCGAGGCCGGCGTAGAAACGATGCGCTTCGGGTCTGGCCTTGTGAGAGGTCAATTCGACGAGGCCGACGCCCTTCTCCGCTGCGAAAGCGATCGCGTGGCGCATCATGATCGCGCCGATGCCCCGACCTCGGCATTCCGGCGCGACATGGACGCTCTCGATCTTGGCGCGGATGCGGCCGCGCTCGGCCATGCCCGGCAGGATCGTGATCTGGTAGGTGCCGACCACCGCGCCTTCAAGCTCGGCGACGAAGAGCGTGTTGTAGGGATTGGCAGCGATGACGTCGAAGGCCGTGAGATAGACCGGGTCCTGCGCCTCGGCCGCGATCTGCTCGGGCGTGCGCTCCTGCACCGATGCCCCATGCATGATGAGCTCTGCGACGCGCGGCACATCGGCCCTGGCCGCCTCGCGCATGCGGATTTTGGAAGCGTCGGTTTTCGTCATAGGCCTGTCTCGCTTGTTGGCAGCCTGCTCAGGCGACGAAGAGGCGCTTCGCCATCAGGAGCGTGTTGGGCGTATCGTCGCGCCCGTCGAAGCGCGCCTGCCTCTGCAGGAAGAAGCCCATGCGCTCGTAGAAGGTGATCGCCGGCTCGTTCTGGCTCTCGACCTCGAGCCGCGCCACCGGCGCCTCCGGAAAGCAGGCGAGCGCGACCTGCAGCAAGGTGCGCCCGATGCCGACGCCCTGCCTGTTCGGCACGACATAGAGCCGCGTCAGCAGGGCCGCGCCGTCGCGCTCCTGCCGGGCGGAGGCCGTGGCGACGATCTCCTCGCCGACCAGCCCGACCAGGAAGACGCCCTCGTCGCGGCCGAGCTGCGCCTTCAGGTTCTCCAGGGAGTGCCAGGCATTGGTGATCTCGGCGACACGCTGCCAGCCGTAGATGCCGTCATAGGTGGCGTGCCAGGTCTCGACCAAAAGCGCCCTGACCGCCGGAAGATCGGCGGCTTCGGCGTCGCGGATGACGAGATCGGCGGGGGTCATCCCAATCGTCCAGCTTGCGCAGGAAGCACTGCCGTCATCCCGGATCTCCGCTTCGCTGCGTCCGGGATGACAGCATGTTTGATCACTCGATGCCGAGCTTTGCTTTGAGGATCTCGTTCAGGGCCTGCGGGTTGGCCTTGCCACCCGAGGCCTTCATCGCCTGGCCGACGAACCAGCCCAGCATGGTCGGCTTGGCCTTGACCTGCTCCACCTTGTCGGGATTGGCTGCGATCAGTTCGTCCACGGCCTTTTCGATGGCGCCGGTGTCGGTGACCTGCTTCATGCCGCGGGCCTCGACGATCTCGCGGGGATCACCGCCCTCGGTCCAGAGGATCTCGAACAGGTCCTTGGCGATGCGGCCGGAGATCACGCCTTCGCCGATCAGGTCGACGAGGCCACCGAGCTGCGCGGCCGAGACCGGCGAGGTCGTGACGTCCTTGCCTTCCTTGTTGAGGCGGCCGAACAATTCGTTGATCACCCAGTTGGCGGCGGCCTTGCCGTCACGACCCTTGGCGACGTCCTCGAAATAATCCGCCTGCTCGCGCTCGGCGACCAGCACCGAGGCGTCATAGGGCGAGAGCCCGTAGGTCGCGATGAAGCGGGCCTTCTTGGCGTCGGGCAGCTCCGGCAGCGCGCCCTTCAGGCTCTCGACGAAGGCATCGTCGAATTCGAGCGGCAGCAGGTCGGGGTCGGGGAAGTAGCGATAGTCATGCGCTTCTTCCTTGGAGCGCATCGAGCGCGTCTCGCCCTTGCCGGGGTCGTAGAGGCGGGTTTCCTGATCGATCGTGCCGCCATCCTCGATGATGCCGATCTGGCGGCGCGCCTCGGTCTCGACCGCCTGTCCAATGAAGCGGATCGAGTTGACGTTCTTGATCTCGCAGCGCGTGCCCAGCGCATCGCCCGGCTTGCGGACGGAGACGTTCACGTCGGCGCGGAGATTGCCCTTTTCCATGTCGCCGTCGCATGTGCCGAGATAGCGCAGGATGGTGCGCAGCTTCGAGACATAGGCCTTCGCCTCGTCTGCCGAGCGCAGGTCGGGCTTGGAGACGATCTCCATCAGCGCGACGCCCGAACGGTTGAGGTCGACGAAGCTCATCGTCGGATGCTGGTCGTGGATCGACTTGCCGGCATCCTGCTCCAGATGCAGGCGCTCGATGCCGACCGTGATCTGCTCGGTCGGCGAGAGATCGACCACGATCTCGCCCTCGCCCACGATCGGGCTCTTGTACTGGCTGATCTGGTAGCCCTGCGGCAGGTCCGGGTAGAAATAGTTCTTCCGGTCGAAGACCGAGCGGTTGTTGATCTGGGCGTTGAGGCCGAGGCCGGTGCGCACCGCCTGCCTGACGCATTCGGCATTGATCACCGGCAGCATGCCGGGCATGGCGGCGTCGACGAGGCTGACATGCTCGTTCGGCTCGGCGCCGAAACCGGTCGAGGCGCCGGAGAACAGCTTGGCATTGGAGGTGACCTGGGCATGGATCTCCATGCCGATCACGATCTCCCAATCGCCGGTCGCGCCCTTGATCAGCTTCTTCGGGTCGGCGGGGCGGGCATGCGCGTTCATCTGGTCTCTTCCGGCTGCTATATTCGCTTACGCGTTACGATGTCGGCGGGCGGGCGGCAAGCTTCCGTTGCACCGGCACGGCACTCGCGAGAGGCGAAAACCGCCCGCCGCGTTGCGCTCCTGCAACCGGATGGCGGGAATGTGGCGTATCTGGCGCAAGATCGTGCAAATTGACGGGTGATGGTTCTTGACATTCGTCACTCGCCAACCCTTCTTGCGCAAAATGCCGGAAACCCCCATTGGTTGTGCCGGCTCGTTACCCCGGAGTTCCGTCATGTCACGCAGCCGTTTCATCGGTCTGGTGCTCACCGCCGCCTTCACGTCGACCGCCCTCACGGCTTTCGACGCCGCCGCGCAGGGAGCTCCGCCGGCTCCTCCGGTGCAGGTCGCCAATCCGCTCGCCAAGCGCATCACCAACTGGGACGAGTTCACCGGCCGCTTCGAGGCGAGCGAACAGGTCGACGTGCGCGCCCGCGTCTCCGGCTTCATCGACAATGTGCACTTCCGCGACGGCTCGCTCGTCCAGAAGGGCGACCTGCTCTTTACCATCGATCAGCGGCCTTACAAACTGGCCGTCGACGTGGCGCGTGCCGAGGTCGCCCGTGCCAAGGCGCAGGTCGAGCTCGCCCAGAACGAGGTCGAGCGCGCCGAAGGCCTGACACAGAACCGCACGATCACGGCCCGCGACGTCGACCAGCGCCGCGCCAATCTGAACAGCGCGGTCGGCTCGCTGCAGGGCGCCGAGGCGAACCTGAAGAATGCCGAGCTCAACCTCGAATGGACCGAGGTCCGCGCCCCGCTCACCGGGCGCATCTCGAACCGCCGCGTTGACCCGGGCAACCTGATCGCCGGCGGCCAGTCGGGTGCCTCGCTGCTGACGACCATCGTCGCAGTGTCCCCGATCTACTTCACCTTCGACGTCTCGGAGGCCGACTATCTGCGCTACGCGCGGATGAGCAATCCGCGCGAGGGCACCGGCAGCAAGGATGCGGGCACGCTGGTCGAGGTTCGCCTTGCCGACGAGCCCAAATGGGGTCGCCGCGGCCAGGTGAACTTCCTCGACAACGCGCTGAATGCCCGCTCGGCGACGATCCGCGGCCGCGCCGTGTTCGAGAACAAGGACCAGTTCCTGACGCCCGGCGTCTTCGGCCGCCTGCGCTTCTTCGCCGGCGAGTCCGATGCGCTGCTGGTGCCGGATACGGTCATCGCCTCGGACCAGGCCAGCAAGATCGTGCTGACGGTCGGCCCCGAGAACAAGGTCGTGCCGAAGCCGGTCGTGCTCGGACCGCTCAGCGAGGGCCTGCGGGTCATCCGATCCGGGTTGACGACCCAGGACAAGGTGATCGTCGGCGGCTCCGCCAATCCGATGGTCCGTCCTGGCGTCGCGGTTTCACCGCAGCCCGGCGAGATCAAGGTCGCGACGACGAACTGAGCGCCTGCCGCGCCGGCTTTCCCCGAAAGCCGGCGCACGCCTCTCGGGCCATGAACGGCCCCGACTGAATCATGGACGCCACCGGGCGCCCGCCCGCCTTATTCCGGCCAGGACATTCCCATGTTCCGCTTCGCCCATTTCTTCATCGACCGGCCGATCTTCGCCACCGTGCTTTCGGTGCTGCTGACGATCGCCGGCGCCATCGCGCAGCGCTCGCTGCCGATCGCCGAATATCCCGAAATCGCGCCGCCCACGGTCTCGATCACCGCAACCTATCCCGGCGCCTCGGCCGAGACGGTCGCCGCGACGGTGGCGACGCCGATCGAGCAGGAGGTGAACGGCGTCGACGACATGCTCTACATCACCTCGCAGTCGACCGGCGACGGGCGGGTGACGATCAACGTCGTCTTCAAGGGCGGCACCGACATCGACCAGGCGCAGGTTCTGGTCCAGAACCGCGTCTCGCAGGCCGAGGCGCGCCTGCCGCAGGATGTGCGCGCGCTCGGTATCCAGGTCCGCAAGGCCTCGCCCGACTTCCTGATGGTCATCAACATGATCTCGCCGGACGGGTCGCGCGACGCGCAGTACATCTCCAACTACGCCTCACTCTATGTGAAGGACGTGCTGACCCGCGTCGACGGCGTCGGCGACGTGCAGGTCTTCGGCGCGCGCGACTTCTCGATGCGGATCTGGCTCGATCCGGCCAAGGTCGCGGCACGCAATCTGACCGGCGCCGACGTCGTTGCAGCCCTCAGGGCGGCGAACGTCCAGGTGGCGGCCGGCGCGCTCAACCAGCCGCCGGCGAAGTCGGACGAAGCCTTCCAGCTCTCGGTCAACACGCTCGGCCGCCTGACCGACGTCTCCGAATTCGAAAGCATCGTCGTCCGCTCGGACGCAGACGGCGGCACGATCCGCATCCGCGATATCGCCCGCGTCGAGCTGGGATCGCAGGACTACACCACCAACGCCTATCTCGATAACAAGAACACCGTCGCCATCGGCGTCTTCCAGCGGCCGGGCTCGAACGCGCTCGCGACCTCGGACAAGCTGATCGGGACGATGGCCGAGATGGCCAAGCAGTTCCCCGTCGGCCTCGAGCACCGCATCATCTACAACCCGACCGAGTTCATCGGCGAATCCGTCGACGCGGTCGTGCGCACGCTGCTCGAAGCGATCGTACTCGTCGTGATCGTGGTGATCCTGTTCCTGCAGACCTGGCGCGCCGCGATCATCCCGATCGTCGCGATCCCGGTCTCGCTGGTCGGCACCTTCCTGGTGATGAGCGCGGTCGGCATCTCCTTCAACACGATCTCGCTCCTGGCGCTGGTTCTCGCCATCGGCATCGTCGTCGATGACGCGATCGTCGTGGTGGAGAATGTCGAGCGCTATCTCGCCGAGGGCATGTCGCCCAAGGAAGCGGCCCACAAGACCATGGACGAGGTCGGCGGCGCGCTGCTCGCGATCGCGCTTGTGCTTTGCGCGGTGTTCATCCCGACCGCCTTCATCAGCGGCCTGCAGGGCACGTTCTACCAGCAGTTCGCGGTGACGATCGCAGCCTCGACGGCGATCTCCTGCTTCGTCTCGCTGACGCTGTCGCCGGCGATGTCGGCGGTGCTGCTCAAGGCGCACAAGAAGCATGACCCGAACGAACAGCACGGCTTCTTCTACAAGCTGGGCGCGCCGGTCCGCGGTTTCTTCCACTATTTCAACGCCGGATTCGACTGGCTGTCGCGGACTTACGGACGCATCACCTCGCGGCTCATCCGCATCGCGGTGATCCTGCTGATCGTCTATTCCGGCCTGATCGCCGCGACCGTCTACGACATCCGCAAGACGCCGACCGGCCTCGTGCCGCAGCTCGACCGCGGCTATTTCATCGCCGTCATCCAGCTACCGCCCGGCTCCTCGCTGGAGCGTACGGACGCCGTGCTGCGCAAGGCCAACGAGATCCTGCTGTCTCGCCCCGGCGTGGCGCATACCGTGGCCTTCGCCGGCCTCGACGGCGCGACCTTCACCATCGCGCCGAATACTGGCGTCGCCTTCGTCACGCTGTCGCCGTTCAAGGACCGCGAGAAGCTGGGGCTGACGACGCAGGGCATCTTCGCCGATCTCCGGCAGCAGATGTTCGGCATCTCGGAAGCCTTCACCCTGCTGATCGAGCCGCCGGCCATCCCGGGCATCGGCACCGGCGGCGGTCTCAAGGGCTATGTGCAGGATCGTGGCGGGCGCGGGCTCGCGGCGCTCGAAGGCGCGGCCTGGATCGTCGCGGGCTCGGCCGGGCAGGTCCCGGGCATCCAGCAGCCCTTCACGCTGTTCTCGACCAAGACGCCACAGATCTATGCCGATATCGACCGCACCAAGGCGGAGATGCTCGGCGTGCCGGTGACGCGCATCTTCGAGACGCTGTCGATCTATATGGGCTCGGCCTATATCAACGACTTCAACCTGCTGGGCCGGACCTATCGCGTGACGGCGCAGGCGGACAACCCCTTCCGCCTGACCACGCGCGACGTCGCCAATCTCAAGACCCGCAACGCGGATGGCGAGATGGTGCCGATCGGCTCGGTCGCGTCGTTCCACGACACGACCGGTGCCTATCGCGTGCCGCGCTACAACCTCTATCCGGCGGCGGAAGTGCAGCTCTCGATGGCGCATGGCTTCTCGACCGGACAGGGCATCGCGGCGGTCGAGAAGATCGCGGCGGAGCGGCTGCCGGCCGGGTTCGGCTTCGAGTGGACCGAGATCGCGCTGCAGGAGAAGCTCGCGGGCAATACGGCGGCCGTCGCCTTCGGCCTCGCGGTGGTCTTCGTCTTCCTGCTGCTGGCGGCGCTCTACGAGAGCTGGCTCCTGCCGCTCTCGGTCATCCTGATCGTGCCGATGTGTATCCTGGCCGCGATGTTCGGGGTGAACTATGCCGGGCTCGACCGCAACATCCTGGTCGATATCGGCCTGGTGGTGCTCGTCGGCCTCGCCGCGAAGAACGCGATCCTGATCGTCGAGTTCGCCAAGCAGGCGGAGGACGAGGGTATGAACCGCCGCGACGCGGCGATCGCAGCCGCCAAGACCCGTCTGCGGCCGATCCTGATGACCTCGATGGCGTTCATCCTCGGCGTGCTGCCGCTGACGGTCTCGGTCGGCGCCGGCGCGGAGATGCGCCAGGCGATGGGCATCGCGGTGTTCTCCGGCATGCTCGGCGTGACCTTCTTCGGCCTGATCTTCACGCCGGTGTTCTACGTGATGGTGCGCTGGCTGGCGGATCTGCGCGGGACGAAGCGCAAGGCCGCGGCACAGGCGTCCGGAGCGCATTGAGGCCGCAGCGCTCTCGATCCGGGAGCGTTGCGCCCTTCCCCGGAGGGCTTGGGACAGCCAATATGAAAAGGGGCCGCAGCGATGCGGCCCCTTTTCGTTCGCCGATCATCGGCAGGCGGTTCGAGCCTTGCCCGGCAGGCTCAGACCAGACGCCGCGCCAAAGCACGGCAGAGCGGCGCAAGGCCGGCAGCGATCAGCGTGCCGATCACTCTGGCTCCCAAATCCGGAATCGTCTCGCCGCGCGCCATCTGGACGACCGTCAGCAGGATCATCAGCGCGGCGATGAGGACAAGAATGCCGGCGAAGACCAGCAGGCAGGCATAGGCCATCGCGCGGCTGACGATCATCGCCATCTCCTTTGACGAGGCCACCAGCCTAACGGCCAGACATCGCTCATGCCATCCCGGGACGGGGCCGCTTCGCCACGTGTCCGGGATGACGAAGCGTTCTTGTAAAACAGTCGCGGGAGAACCGAATCCGGCTCAGCCCCACCAGCGCTCGGAGACGGCGAAGCGGCCGGCCGCCTGCTCGATCACCTCGCCGAGCGAGAACAGCGTCTCCTCGTCGAAGGGGCGGCCGATGAGCTGGAGGCCGAGCGGCAGGCCCTGCGCGTCGAGGCCGGCGGGCACGGCGATGCCGGGCAGACCCGCCATGTTCACCGTCACCGTGAAGACGTCGTTGAGATACATCTCGACCGGATCGGCCGAGCCCTTCTCGCCGATGCCGAAGGCGGCCGACGGCGTCGCCGGCGTCAGCACCGCATCGATGCCCTGGGCATAGACCGTCTCGAAATCGCGCTTGATTAGCGTGCGGATCTTCTGCGCGCGGACGTAATAGGCGTCGTAATAGCCGGCCGAGAGCACATAGGTGCCGATCATGATGCGGCGCTTGACCTCGGCGCCGAAGCCGGCGGCGCGGGTCTTCTCGTACATCTCGACGATGTCCTTGCCCTGCTCGCGCAAGCCGTAGCGGACGCCGTCATAGCGGGCGAGGTTCGAGGAGGCCTCGGCCGGGGCGACGATATAATAGGCCGGCAGGGCGTATTTCGTGTGCGGCAGCGAGATCTCGACGATCTCGGCGCCGGCCGCCTTGAGCCAGGCGATGCCCTGCTGCCAGAGCGCGTCGATCTCGGCGTTGAGGCCGTCGAGCCGGTATTCGCGGGGAATGCCGATCTTCATGCCCTTCACCGAGCGGCCGACGGCGGCCTCGTAATCCGGCACGGCCATGTCCACCGAGGTGGTGTCCTTCGGATCATGGCCGGACATCGAGCGCAGCATCACGGCGGCGTCGCGCACGGTCTTGGCGATCGGCCCGGCCTGGTCGAGCGAGGAGGCGAAAGCGACCGTGCCCCAGCGCGAGCAGCGGCCATAGGTCGGCTTGATGCCGACCGTGCCGGTGAAGGCGGCGGGCTGGCGGATCGAGCCGCCGGTATCGGTCGCGGTCGCGGCGAGGCAGAGATCGGCGGCGACGGCGGAAGCCGAACCGCCGGACGAGCCGCCCGGCACGAGATGGTTGCCCTCGACGGACCCGCCCTGCCCGGCGCCCACATTGGAGCCCTTGCGACGCCAGGGGTTCACGACATTGCCGAAAGCCGAGGTCTCGTTCGACGAGCCCATGGCGAATTCGTCGTTGTTGAGCTTCCCGAGCATCACGGCACCATCGCGCCAGAGCTGGCTCGTCACGGTCGATTCATAGGCCGGCACGAAATTGCCGAGGATCTTCGAGCAGGCGGTGGTGCGCACGCCGTTGGTCGCGAACAGGTCCTTGATGCCGAGCGGCAGGCCTTCGAGCGGGCCGGCCTCGCCCTTGGCGAGCTTCGCGTCAGAGGCTGCCGCCTGCTTCAGGGCGTGCTCGGGGGTTTCCAGCACATAGGCATTGAGAGCGCGGGCCTTCTCGACGGCGGCGATATGCGCCTCCGTGAGTTCGGTCGCGGAGAAGGTCTTGGCTTTCAGGCCGTCGCGGGCCTCGGTCAGCGTCAGGCGGGTGAGATCGGTCACGGTATCAATTCCGTTCTGCATGCGGATGGCGATCCCGGATGGCGTTTCGCGCCTCCGGGATGATCGAACGAGCGGCGAGCGGCCGCTTACTCGATCACCTTCGGCACCATGAAATAATCGTCCTCGGAGGCCGGCGCATTGGCGACGATCGCTTCGGCGATCTCGCCATCGGTGACCACGTCCTCGCGCTGCTTCATCGCCATCGGCGTCACCGAGGTCATCGGCTCGACGCCGTCGACATTGACCTCGTTGAGCTGCTCCACGAAGCCGAGGATGGCGTTGAGCTCGCCTTGCAGCTTGGGCAGATCGGCCTCCGGCACGGCGATGCGCGCGAGATGCGCGACGCGTTTGACGGTGGCGAGATCGACCGACATGGCGGAACTCCTGGATAGGGCGCGGATCGCGCGCCGGAAAACGGTTCGCCGCGCTATAGCAGATGGCAGCGCGTAAGTAAGTGCTGACTTACTTCACGGGTCATCCCGGACAAGCGCGCAGCCGCGCCGATCCGGGATCCATGCCGGAGCAGTTCCGACAAAGGTTCAGGCATGGATCCCGGGTCTCCCTTCGGTCGCCCGGGATGACGGCGGTGGGAGGTTCGTGCCCCGCTCTCAGATCGCGAAAGCCTCGCCCTTCTTCGGCAGCACGACCTCGATGCCGCTGCCCTGCATGCCGGCGACGAAGGCATCGGCGTTCTGGTCGATGATCGGGAAGGTGCCGTAATGGGCGGGGATCGCGACCTTCGGCTTGACGAAGCGGGTCATGGCGAGCGCGGCGACCTTGCCGCCCATGGTGAAACGGTCGCCGATCGGGCAGATGCAGGCCTCGACGCCGTGGATTTCGCTGAGCAGCGCCATGTCGGAGAAGATGTCGGTATCGCCCATGTGCCAGAGCGTCTTTTCGCCCTTGGCCTTGATGATCGCGCCATTGGCGTTGCCGACGGGGACGTTGACGCCGCCCTCGCCCATGCCGGCCGAATGGTCGGCGCGGACCAGCGTGACGCTGAACGGGCCGAGATCGACCATGCCGCCGGTGTTCATCGGGCTGAAGTTCTTCAGGCCCTGCGAGGCCAGATGCATGGCCAGATCATAATTGGTGATGACGGTAGCGCCAGTCTTGGCGGCGATGTCGAGCGTGTCGCCGACATGGTCGCCATGGCCGTGGGTGACGACGATATGGCTGATGCCCTTGGAGATCGCCGCGACATCGCCCTCGAAGGCCGGGTTCCCGGTGAAGAACGGATCGATCAGGATGGCGGCGCCGTCGATATCGACGCGGAAAGCGGAATGGCCGTACCAGGTGAGTTTCATGCGAAGGCTCCGGGCTTTCGATCAATCGAAATGCGTCGTCGGATATAGATCATTCCAATCGGGATTGGCACGTTCGATCAGGGCGATCTTCCAATCCCGCGACCAGTGTTTGACGCGCTTCTCTTGTGCGATGGCTTCTGCCGGATCGTCGTAGTGCTCTGCATAGACGAGGCGCGTCACACCATAACGGCATGCGAATTGTGACCCGCGACTATCGCGGTGCTCCTCGACGCGCCGAGAGAGGCGATTGGTCACGCCGACATAGAGCGTGCCGTTCTTCTGGCTTGCGAGAATGTAGAACCACATCCCGAACTATACGCGGGTCATCCCGGGCGGAGCGAAGCGCAGACCCGGGATCCATGCCGGAACCTGACAAGAAGAGGCTCCGCAGACAACCGTGAACGCTCAGGCATGGATCCCGGGTCGGCGCGGCTTCGCCGCTTGCCCGGGATGACCCGCGGGGGAGCGGTATCGACAAGCGGGAGCAGCCCGTGCAGGTTCGCGTGATGACCCCAGACGGAAATCGCCTCATGACCGACGCTGCCACGCTCGCCCGGCGGATCGCCCAGGGGCATGGCGACGAGCCGGCCGATCTTGTCATCAAGGGGGCGAAGCTCCTCGACCTCGTCACCGGCGCGCTGGTCGAGAGCGATATCACGATCTGCGGCGACACCATCGTCGGCACCTACGGCAGCTACGAAGGCAAGCGCGTCATCGATGCCAGGGGCCTGATCGCCGTGCCCGGCTTCATCGACACGCATCTGCACATCGAATCCTCGCTGGTGACGCCGCTCGAGTTCGAGCGCTGCGTGCTGCCGCATGGCGTCACCACCGCGATCTGCGATCCGCACGAGATCTCGAATGTGCTGGGCGTCGAGGGCATCCGCTATTTCCTCGCCTGCGCCGAGGCGATGCGGATGGACCTGCGGGTCAACCTGTCGAGCTGCGTGCCGGCGACGCATCTGGAGACGGCAGGCGCTGCGCTGGAAGCCGCCGACCTGACGCCGATGATGGATCATCCCAAGGTGATCGGACTCGCCGAGTTCATGAATTTCCCCGGCGTGATCCATCGCGATCCCGGCTGCCTCGCCAAGCTGGAGGCCTTCTCGCATCGCCATATCGACGGCCATGCGCCGCTGGTTCGCGGGATGGACCTCAACGCCTATCTCGCCGCGGGCATCCGCACCGACCACGAGACGACGACCGCCGACGAAGCCCGCGAAAAACTCGCCAAGGGCATGGCGATCCTGATCCGCGAGGGGTCGGTCTCGAAGGACCTGCATCAGCTTATCCCGCTGATCTCGCGCGATGCCTCGCCCTTCCTCGCCTTCTGCACCGATGACCGCAACCCGCTCGATATCGGCGAGGAAGGCCATCTCGACTACATGATCCGCACCGCCATCGCCGAGGGCGCGGATATACTGGCGACCTACCGCATCGCGTCGCTCTCGGCGGCGCGGCATTTCGGGCTATTCGATCGCGGCTTCATCGGGCCGGGCAAGCGCGCCGATATCGTGCTGGTCGAGGACCTTGCCGCCTGCTCGGTGAAGCAGGTTCTGACGGGAGGCCGGCTGGTCGAGGAGGCGCTGTTCGCGGACCGGGCGGTGATCGCGCCGGTCGGGCTCGGCAGCGTGAAGAGCCGCAGGCTCTCCCCTGCCGATTTCGCGGTGAAGGCCCGCGACGGCGAGACGCCGGTGATCGGCGTGGTGCCGGGGCGGATCATCACCGAGCGGCTGTCGATGGCCCTGCCCTCGCGCGATGGCGAGGCCCTGCCCGATCTGGCGCAGGACGCGATCAAGGTCACGGTGATCGAGCGGCACGGCAAGAACGGCGGCATCGCCGGCGGCTTCGTCCACGGCTTCGGCATGAAGCGCGGCGCCATCGCCTCGTCGGTTGGCCATGACAGCCATAATCTCTGCGTCGTCGGCGTCGACGAGGCCTCGATGGCGGCGGCGGCCAATCGCCTGATCGAGATCGGCGGCGGCTTTGCCGTGGCCGATGGCGGGCGGGTTACGGCGGAGCTGGCGCTGCCGGTCGCCGGGCTGATGAGCGAACAGCCCTTCGAGGCGGTGCGGCACGATCTGGAGCGCTTACGCGCCGCGGCGAAGGCGTTGGGCGTCGTGCTGGCCGAGCCCTTCCTGCAGGTCGCCTTCCTGACCCTGCCGGTGATCCCGCATCTCAAGATCACCGACAAGGGGCTGGTCGATGTCGATCGGTTTGATTTTTTGTGAGGCTACGGTAGCGGGCTATAGCGCCTTACCAATCGCCTAGCGCCTGAAATGCGTCGAAAGCGGCCGCCGCGCGGGTGGCGCAGCAGCTGCCCACAGTACGAGGATTTCGAGATTTGCGAGCGCGTCGGATCGGCTTGATCGCGATCACACTGCTAGGCGTTCCTTGGGCGTTGTTTGCGCTCGTAAACCGCCAAATACAGCGCGAGACACTGCCATCCAAATTCAAGCTCGGATGGTTTTATGCAGAGGGAAGCTGCGGCGGCTTTCGAGCGTATGCGTTCGGCCTGTCGGAGTGGTCGGCCAAAGAGATCACGCAACAGGGCATCGCATACTTCGCCGATATCGACGTGAGTGATCATGCAGCAGTCAGAAAGATGTACCACGGCGAGTGGAAGGCGACACCTCTCCCGTCATCGTTTTTTGGAGATGGGCTAGCCTCTATTTTGCATTGCGGCGAAAAGGGTTCGCTGCTTTGGCCAACGGGCGTGACGGAGGCGCTAAAGCGATCTGGAAGCTACTATCAACAGTCGGGGATGAGGGTTCTCTTTGTACTTCCCCAACCCGGTTTAGTTGTTGGAGTCTTGGACTAGGCGCACTGCCGTGATGCCCGCTAAGGGTCGCTTGCGGACTCTGGCGTTCGGCCAGCTCGCACCCTAAATCCGCTCCTCCAGCGCCGCCATGACCTTCTCGGCCACGAGCCCGGACACTCGCCCGTTCGACTCTACCGTATTGCCGGCGATATGCGGCGTCAGGATCAGGTTCGGCGCCCCGGCGAAGACCTTGGCGGCGTCCTTGCCGAGCGGCTCCTGCTCGTAGACGTCGATCGCGGCGCCGCCGAGCTTGCCGGCCTTGAGCGCCTTGACCAGAGCCGCCTCGTCCATGATGCCGCCGCGCGCCGTGTTGATCAGGATCGCGTCCGGCTTCATCCGGGCGAAGGCATTCTTGTCGATCATGCCGCGGGTTTCCGCGGTCAGCGGCACATGCAGGCTGATCACGTCGGCCTCGGCCAGCAACTCGTCGAATTCCAGCCGCCGCACGCCGCTCCAGGTGGGGTCGTCGATGGGCAGGCGCGGATGGTAGGCCGCGACCTCCATGCCGATGGCGCGGGCATGATGGGCGACGTCGCGGGCGATCGAGCCGAAGCCGACGAGGCCCATCAGCTTGCCGGCGATCTCGCGGCCGATCAGCTTGGTCTTGGGGAATTCGCCGGCGACCATCGCGGCATTGGCGAAATAGGCGCCGCGCAGCAGGGTCATCGTCGTGCCGATGACATATTCGACGACGGAGAGACTGTTGGCCCCGGTCGCGGGAAAGACGCGGATGCCGCGGGCGGCGCAGGCTTCCATGTCGAGATTGTCGAGGCCGACGCCGAGGCGGCCGATCACCTTGAGCCGCTTGGCGGCCGCCAGAACCTTGCCGCGGACCTGCGTCTGGTTGCGCACGATCACGGCCGGCACATCGGCGAAGAGCCGCGCCATCTCGTCGGGATCGGCATAGAGCTCGGGATCGTAATGGACCGAAAAGCGCGCCTTGAGATTGGCGACGGCGGCGTCGTCCATGAATTCGGTGATGACGATATCGGTCATGGCGCGGTGCTGACGAGGAAACGAAGGCGTTGATCGGGGCCGTAGAGCGGCGCGACGAAGGTCTCGATGAGCCGCCCGCCATTCTTCTCGATGATGCGGCGCGAGGCGTGGTTGGTCGCATCGCAGGTGATGGTGATGTCGGGCAGACCGGCCTCGCGTGCAACGCCCAGCATCGCGGCGAGCGCCGCGGTGGCGTAGCCGTGGCCTTCGAAGGCCGGCAGGATGGTGTAGCCGACATGCCCCAGCACATGCTCCGGCAGGGCCAGGATCGGGCGGCCGTCCTTCTCCTGCCAGCGCAGGTTGATCGAGCCGATGAAGGGCCGCTCCGGCCGATCCTCGGCGAAGATCCAGCGCGTCGGGCCGGGAATGCGATCGACCTCGCGGCCATCGGGCAGCTTGATGCGGCCGGGGCCGCCACGGGTTTCGGCGAGGAAGGTGTCGGGATCGGCAGCGATCGCAGCGAGCTGCTGGGGCGCGACATTGCGCGTCGTATTCGGCGACCAGCCGCCGCGCAAAGCCGCCTGATAGGCGTCGAGCAGGGGCTTGTCGGGAACTTGCAGCGAAATCCGCGCCGGCACGGGAGGCATCCTTCTCAAGCGGCCGCGCCGCTGACCAAGCCGGCGCATATAGCGCGGCAGCCGACAAGGCGCGATGACTTCCGCGCTACAGCGAGCGGAAACCCGCCATTCCTCGCATGCATCGCAACAGGTATCGCTCGCGAGACAGCCCGGCGCATGATACCGCCATGCCATGACCAGCGCCGTCGTCCCGCTCGAAGCCTTCGTCGATTTGCCCGCACATGCGCGCCTGCTCGGGCTCGACCTCGGCACCAAGACGATCGGCCTCGCCCTCTCCGACGTCGAACGGCAGATCGCATCGCCGCTGGAAACGATCCAGCGCGTGAAGTTCGGGCTCGATGCCGCGGCGCTCTTGAAGATCGCCGGGAAGCATCAGGTGGCCGGGCTGGTCATCGGCCTGCCGCTCAACATGGACGGCACCGAAGGTCCGCGCGTGCAGTCCACCCGCGCCTTCGTGCGCAATCTCGTGCCCCTCACCGACCTGCCGATCGTGTTCTGGGACGAGCGCATGTCGACGCTGGCGGTGACGCGTACGCTGCTCGACGCCGATGCCTCGCGCGCCAAGCGCGCCGCCGTCGTCGACAAGATGGCGGCCGCCTATATCCTGCAAGGTGCGCTCGACCGGCTGGGCCGGCTCGGCCCGCAGGACGCCGAAGACGACGGCCAATACGACTGAAGGCCGCCCCGCGCGATGGCGAAGCGGCCTTCCGTGAAAAGCCTGGTTGCCTGCCTCCGGCAGAGGCGACCTAGCGGAACAGCTGCCCGCGCTTGATCGCCCTCTTCTGCGCCTCGCGCTCGTTCTTGACCGCGCGCTTCTGCTCTTCGAGCGTCATGCCGGCCATCGGGTTCTGCTGGCGGCCATAGCCGCGGCCCCGGCCGTCGTCGCGGCCATAGCCACCGCCCGAGCCATAGCGGGATCCGCGATCCTCATAGCGCCGGGAATCGCGGCGATCGTAGTCACGGCGGTCGTAGCCGTCCCGGGAACGGCGCTCATAGCCGTTGCCCTGGCCGCCATAGTACTGGGCGACCGCCGGCTGGGCGGAAGCCCAGGCCACCACGACCAGGCCGAAGCCGGCCACCACTGCGCGTCCAAGCGATTTCATCGCGACGATATCCCTTCATCGGAAAACACAAGCCGCCCATCCTTGGCGTCTAAACCTCAAGGATATCCTGACAGACGCGAGGATGTTCCGACATACGAAGGCCCGCGCGCATTGCGCGGGCCTTGCAAGGCAGCCCCTTCAACGCCTGTCAGCGATCGTAGCGCCAGTCGTAGGGCTGCTGATAGTAATAGCGGCGCGGATAGGCGTAGACTGGCGCCGGCGGCGCGTAATAGCCATCATCGTAGTAATAGCTGGGCGCCGCATAGGAGCGGTTCTGAGCGGCGACGGCAGCCGCACCGAGAATGCCGAGGCCGATCGCGCCGGCAACCGCCGCGCCGCGCGACGGGCCGCGCCAATGGCCGCGATAGCCGCCACGGTAGCGATACTGCGTGTATTCGGCCTGAGCCTTGTCGAGGCGCGCCGCATCGAAGCCGCGCGTTTCGGCCGCCATGGCCGGAACGGCGAAGCTGCCTGCGGCAATGCTGGCCACGGTCAACGCAACAGCGGCCTTTTTCTTCAGAGACATCATGACGGCATCTCCTTTCGCGAGATCACCCAATGTTGAAGCCAGCATGGGGCAGTGCGGTTGAATGGGACCTGAACCAATCTCGGCAGCATTGCGGCAGGGACATCGCCATCCGTCTCCCGCGCCCTTGCCGGCCACGAGAGGGCATGACAGGGACAGGTCTGTTCGACATCAAGAACCGCCATCCGCCCCCATTGTTCCCGACGGCCTGCCGCTACGGCATCCTGCCCCACCCTCTTTTCCGGCCCCTGCATGCTCGATAGCCTGATCGCCGTCTTTCTCGTCATCGCGACGGGCTGGTTTCTGAAGGCGCGGGGCTTCGTTTCGCCGACGCATTGGGTCGGCGTCGAACGCCTGACCTACCAGGTGCTGTTCCCGGCGGTGGTGATCCATACGCTGGCCATGGCCGACCTGCGCAGCATGCCGGTCCTCGGCATGGGCGCGAGCCTCGTCCTCGCGATCCTGACCGTCGCCGCCCTCCTCCTGCTCGCCCGTCCGCTGCTGGGCCGCGCCGGCATCGACGGACCGGCCTTCACCTCGATCTTCCAGGGCTCGGTGCGCTGGAACACCTTCGTCGGCCTCGCGCTCGCCGCCGGCCTGCAAGGGCGTACCGGCACGACGCTGATGGCGATCGCCGTCGCCGCGATGATCCCGCTTCTCAACGTCATGTGCGTGTTCGTGCTCGCCCGTTTCGCGAGCGGCAAGCCGATGAGCCTCGGCGCGACGATCCGCTCGATCCTCTACAACCCGTTCATCTGGTCCTCGGCGGTCGGCCTCGCGCTCAACCAGCTCCAGTGGATGCTGCCCAGCGCCTTCACCGGCTATCTCGACGTGCTCGGCCGCGCCTCGCTCGGCATCGGCCTGCTGGTGGTCGGTTCGGCGCTCGATCTCGACAAGCTCGCCCGGCCGCGGCTGGCCCATGCGGTGGCAGTCTGCCTGAAGCTCGCGGTCATGCCGGTGCTGGCCTGGCTCTATGCCGGCTGGTTCGGCGTGACCGGCCCCGCGCTTGCGATGACCGTGGTCGCCGCGGCCGTGCCGACCGCGACTGCCGCCTATTTCCTGGCGCGCGACCTGGGGGGCGATGCGCCCCTGATGGCCGAGATCACGACATTGCAGACGCTACTTGCCCTGGCGACGCTTCCGGCGGCAGTCTTTCTTCTGACCTAATATACTAACGCTTGAAATTAGTTCATACTTGCAATCTATAATTGCATATCCGTCGGGAATCGCAGCCCACGGACGAGTTGGTCCCCCACTATGGGAGGGAATCCATCCGCCATGAAGCATAAAGTATCCAAGCTCATCTCGCTCGAATCCGACCCGGACGATGGCAGCGACGATATTCCCAATCGAGCGATGTCGCCCCTGGAGGCGGCCTCCTTCATCGAGGGTATGACCGCAGAGCTGCGCATCATGGCCCGCAACACCAAGCTCAGCGCGCTCAGCTATTTTCTGGAGATGGCCCGGATCGAGGCTTCCGCCGAAATCGAACGATTGGCGTCGCCGAGCCGCGACCGCCACTGAGCGAAGGCGCTGCGTTTCAGGGGGCGAGGCGCGACAGGGTTCCGCCGGGATGGCGCCTGATTGCGCCCGTGAGTTCCAGCTCGAGCAGGACATGGCCGACCTCGCCGGCAGCGAGCCCGCTGGCACGGACGAGATCGTCGAGCGGGACCGGCGTCGGCCCAAGGAGGTCGAGCACGAGACGGCCGGGATCGGCCGCGCCGGCCGTTCGCAACGACGAGGCAGGCTGCAGCTCGAAGCCATCCTCGTGCCGGGCATAGCCGGGCGCCGGCATGATCTCGGGCAGGTCGAGCTCGTCCCACATCGCCTCGGGAGCTGGTTCGCCAACGGCTTCGCGCATGAGTCTGGGTCGCGGTGACAGGTCGAGCTCGCGCTGGCGCAAGGGCTGCAGAGCCTCGATGACATGCGCGGCCTCGGCGCAGAGCGTCGCACCTTCCCGGATGAGGTGATTGCCGCCCTCGGCGCGCGGGTCGAGCGGCGAGCCGGGCACGGCGAAGACCAGCCGGCCCTGCTCGTTGGCGAAGCGCGCGGTGATCAGCGAGCCCGAGCGGCGCGCCGCCTCGACCACGACGGTGCCGAGCGACAGGCCTGAGACCAGGCGGTTACGCCTTGGGAAGTCGCGGGCGCGGGCGACCCAACCGAGCGGCATCTCGCTGACGAGCGCGCCGCGCTCCAAAAGGCGACGGGCGAGCGGGATGTTCTGCGGCGGATAGATCTCGTCGAGCCCGCCGGCGAGCACGGCGACGGTGCCGGTCTCCAGGCTCGCTTCGTGAGCGGCCGTGTCGATGCCGCGCGCCAGGCCCGACACCACCGTGAAATCGGCCTCGCCGAGATCGCGCGCGAGCCGGGCGGTGAATTTCATCCCGGCGGCCGAGGCATTGCGCGAGCCGACGAGCGCGACGCCCGGCCTCTGCAAGGTCTCGACGCGCCCGATCACGGCCAGCAAGGGCGGCGCCGAATCGATCGCCTGCAGCGGAATGGGATAGCCGGCCTCGCCGAGCGCGATGAAACGGCCGCCGAGGCGCGACAAGCCCTCGAACTCGCGCTCCGCCTCATCCGCCGGGCAGATGCGGATGCGCCGGCCGGCCTGTCTGGCAAGGTCCGGCAGCTCATCCAGCGCCCCTGCCGCACCGCCGAAACGGTTCATCAGCGAGCGAAAGCTGCGCGGGCCGATGCTCTCGCTGCGGATCAGCCGCAACCAATCGAGACGCTGGCGATCGGAGAGGACGATCCCAGCCATATCCCTGTCAGCCCTTCTGGCCGATCTTGCCTTCGCGCCCGGCCAGCAACCGGGCGATGTTCTCCCGGTGCATGATCCAGAGCAGGACGGTGAGCCCGGCCATGACGAGCGCGGCCTTGGGCATTCCGACCCAGAACCAGAGCAGGAGCGGCGTCAGCACGCTCGCGACCAGCGCCGCGAGCGAGGAATAGCGGAACAGATAGGCCAGGCTCAGCCAGATTGCGGCGAAGACCAGCGCGATCGAGGCCTTCACGCCGATCAGCACGCCGATATAGGTCGCGACGCCCTTGCCGCCCTTGAAGCCCAGCCAGACCGGAAAGAGATGGCCGAGAAAGGCGCCGACACCCGCCGCCAGCGCCGCCTCCGGGCCGCCGAGGAAGCGCGCCCCGACGAGGACCGCGACCGTGCCTTTCAGCATGTCGCCGACGAGGGTCGCAGCCGCGAGCTTCTTGTTGCCGGTGCGCAGGACGTTGGTCGCGCCGATATTGCCCGAGCCGATGCTGCGCAGGTCCGGCCCGCCGGCGAGCTTGGTCAGGATGATGCCGAAGGGGATCGAGCCGAAGAGATAGCCGACGACGAGGGCAATCAGCGTGGCGGGGCCGGAAAGGCCCCAGTTCAACGTCTCAGCCATTCAACCCCTCGCCCGGTTCAGCGCAGCCACGATAGAACCCGCCGTCGCGAATAGAAAGTGCGCCGTCATCCCGGACAAGCGGCAAAGCCGCGCCGATCCGGGATCCATTCCGGAGCGTCCCCGGGAAAGGTTCAGGCATGGATCCCGGGTCTCCGCTTCGCTCCGCCCGGGATGACCCTCGGGGGCATATTAGAGAACTCAGCCCGGCTCGGCCTCGTAGACTACCCGGCCGCCGACGAAGGTTGTGGCGACGATGCCTTCCAGGCGCGCCTCGTCGAAGGGCGAGTTCTTGGCGCGCGACTTGAGCTTGCGCTTGTCGACGACGAAGGGCGCCTCGGGATCGAACAGCACGAGATCGGCCGGCGCGCCGACGGCAAGCCTGCCGGCGGACAAGCCGATCAGCGCGGCCGGCCGCGCCGAGAGCGCGGCGAGCAGTCGCGGCAGATCGATCTGCCCGGCCTGAACCATGCGCTGGGCGGCCGAGAGCATCGTCTCGATGCCGAGCGCGCCATCGGCACATTCGGAGAAGGGCTGGCGCTTGGTCTCGACGTCCTGCGGATCGTGATCGGAGACGACGACGTCGATCACGCCCTCGGCCAGGGCCGCGACCATGGCGAGGCGGTCATCCTCATGGCGCAAAGGCGGCGTGACCTTGCAGAAGGTGCGGTACTCGCCGACGTCGTTCTCGTTGAGGGTCAGGTTGTTAATCGAGACGCCGCAGGTGACGCGCACGCCGTCCTGCTTGGCGCGGCGCACGATCTCGACCGATTCGGCGCAGGAGATCATCGCGGCATGATACCGGGCGCCGGTTGCGCGGGCGAGGCGGATGTCGCGCTCCAGCATCACCGTCTCGGCCTCGATCGGAATGCCCGGCAGGCCCTTGCGGCTGGCGAATTCGCCGTCGTTCATCACGCCGGAGCCGCGCAGGTCTGGGTCCTCGACATGGTTCATGATGAGGGCGTCGAAATTGCGGGCATAGATCATGGCGCGGCGCATGACCTGCGGATTGCGCAGGCCCTTGGCGCCATCGCAGAAGGAGACCGCGCCTGCTTCCAGCAGCAGGCCGAACTCCGTGATCTCCTTGCCCTCCAATCCCTTGGTCAGGGCGGCGCAGGAGAGGACGTTGACGACGGCCTTGTCGCGGGCGCGGCGCTTGACGAAATCGATGATCGCGGGGTCGTCGATCACCGGGTTGGTGTCCGGGCGGCAGACCACCGTGGTCACGCCGCCAGCAGCGGCCGCCTGCGAACCGGTGCCGAGCGTCTCGCGGAATTCGGCGCCGGGCTCGCCGAGGAAGGCGCGGAGATCGACGAGGCCCGGAGTCAGCACCTGGCCCTTGGCATCGATGCGGCGCACGCCCTCGCCCGTGGCAGGCGCGCCCTGCCATTCGACCGAGGCGATCGCGCCGTTGCGGATCAGGATAGAGCCTGTGCCCTCGCGCCCGGTGGCCGAGTCGATCAGGCGCGCGTTGACGATTGCCAAGTCTCTCGACGTCATGTCCTGCGTGTCAGCCATGTTCGGTCTCTTTACGCTCAGACATTCGGCAGGTGCTGGGCGAGCGCGTCGAGCACCGCCATGCGGACGGCGACGCCCATCTCGACCTGCTCGCGGATCAGCGACTGGGCGCCGTCGGCGACGGCCGACGAAATCTCGACGCCGCGATTCATCGGGCCCGGATGCATCACCAGCGCGTCAGCTTGAGCGCGCGCCAGCTTCTCCTGGTCGAGCCCGTAATAGCGGAAATACTCCTTCGCCGACGGCACGAAGGCGCCGTTCATGCGCTCGAGCTGGAGGCGCAGCATCATGACGATGTCGGCGCCCTCCAAACCCTTGTTCATGTCGGTGAAGATCTCGACGCCCATGCGCTCGATGCCGGGCGGCAGCAGCGTCGTCGGCGCGATCAGCCGGACTTTCGCGCCCAACGCGTTCAGCAGGATGATGTTGGAGCGGGCGACGCGCGAATGCAGGATGTCGCCACAGATCGCCACCGTCAGGCCCTGGATGCGGCCCTTGTTGCGGCGGATCGTCAGCGCGTCGAGCAGGGCTTGTGTGGGATGCTCATGGGCGCCGTCGCCGGCATTGATCACCGAGCAGCCGACCTTGCGGGCGAGCAGGTTGACCGCGCCCGCCGCATGGTGGCGCACGACGATGATGTCGGGACGCATCGCGCTCAGCGTCGCAGCGGTGTCGATCAGGGTCTCGCCCTTCTTTACGGAAGAGAAGGCGACGGACATGTTCATCACGTCGGCGCCGAGGCGCTTTCCGGCGAGCTCGAAGGAGGCCTGCGTCCGCGTCGAGGGCTCGAAGAACAGGTTGATCTGGGTGCGGCCGCGCAGGGCGGTCGTCTTCTTCTCGACCTGCCGGGAGAGGGAGACATAGTCCTCCGCCCTGTCCAATAGCGCTTCGATGTCCAGATGGGACAACCCCTCGATCCCGAGGAGATGGCGGTGCGGATAGAGCGGTGCTGGCGATGTCATTTGAAGCAGGCTGTTTAGGCGCGAGTCGTTGATGGCGCAAGCCGCTCCGAACCGGGAGGGCACATGTCCTGTGGGTCGTGGAGCTTTCGACGGAACGGCGCTACCAATCGGGTTTTCCGCTGTGCGTGAGGATATCGCCTTGTCCAGCCCGACCGATGCCTTCGTCCCCGCCCCCGATGGCGCCCTCTGGCAGACGATCCCGCCCGCCAAGGCCGGCTTCGACCCGGACAGGCTGAAGGAAGCGGTCGATTTCGCCCGCGCGCAGGAAAGCCCCTGGCCGCGCAGCCTCTACTATCCGGACGGCAGCTATGTCGGAAATCGCGAGTGGAACGAGAGCGGGCCCTGGACGGAGATCGTCGGCCCCGTGCGCGAGCGCGGCGGCCCGGCCGGCCTCATCCTGAAAGGCGGTCGCATCGTCGCCGAATGGGGCGACACCGCCCGCACCGACATGACCTTCTCGATCGCCAAGAGCTATCTCGCCGTGCTCGCCGGCATCGCCTTCGACGATGGGCTGATCAAGGATGTGGACGAGGCGGTCGGCGCGACGGTCTCCGGCCCGGTCTTCTCCGGGGCGCATAACGGCCAGATCACCTGGCGGCACCTGCTGCAGCAGTCGAGCGAATGGCAGGGCGAGATCTTCGGCAAATCCGACCAGGTCGACCATAACCGCCAGATCGGCCCCGGCGCCGACAACAGCCGCAAGGGCCAGCGCCGCGAGCTCAAGACGCCCGGCAGCTTCTACGAATATAACGACGTGCGGGTGAACGTGCTGAGCTACGCCCTGCTCGAACGCTTCCGCCGGCCGTTGCCGGAGGTGCTGCGCGAGCGGATCATGGACCCGATCGGCGCCTCGCCGGATTGGCGCTGGGAGGGCTACAGCACCTCGTTCACGGATATCGACGGGCGCTCGATCCAGTCGGTGCCGGGCGGCGGCCATTGGGGCGGCGGGCTGTTCATCGGCGCGCGCGACCATGCCCGCTTCGGCCTGCTGATCGGCCGGCAGGGCGACTGGGGCGGCCGGCAGATTCTGTCGCGGGAATGGGTGAAGCGCATGCTGACGCCCTCTCCCACCCTGACGAATTACGGCTATCTCTGGTGGCTGGCGGCGCGGCCCGGCGTGCCGGCCGCGTCCTTCTCGGCGCTCGGCGCCGGCAGCAACGTGATCTGGGTCGATCCGGCGCAGGATGTCGTCGCGGTGCTGCGCTGGATCAACGGCGCCCAGACCGACGCCTTCATCGACCGGCTGGTGGCGGCGCGGGGCTGACGCCCCAGCCTTGCAAAGCCTGCGACCGCCCCCATGTCTCACCGCTGCATCAGCGGGCCGGCGATCGTCGTCACCACCCATTCGGGGTTTGACACAGGCAGCGCGCTGAACCACTTTCGCGCGCAAATCCGAACCGCAGCGGTCTTGCGGGTCGCGGGACCGTCCTTCAGGGCCGGCTCCGCGCTCTGATCAAGGCTGTCATCGAGACACGAAAATCATGAAGCTCCTCGTCGTCGAGTCGCCGGCCAAGGCCAAGACGATCAACAAATACCTGGGCTCCGACTACGAGGTCATCGCCTCGTTCGGGCATATCCGCGACCTGCCGGCCAAGGACGGCTCGGTCGAGCCCGACAACGACTTCGCGATGAAGTGGGAGATCGAGGGCCGCGGCGCCAAGCAGGTCGCCGAGATCGCGCGCGCCGTGAAGGGCGCCGAGAAGCTGATCCTCGCAACCGACCCGGATCGCGAGGGCGAAGCGATCTCCTGGCATGTGCTGGAGGCGCTGAACCAGAAGAAGGTGCTGAAGGGCATCCCGGTCGAGCGCGTCACCTTCAACGCCGTCACCAAGGACGCCGTGCAGAAGGCGCTGGCCAACCCGCGTGCGATCGACCAGGCACTGGTCGATGCCTATCTGGCGCGCCGGGCGCTCGATTATCTCGTCGGCTTCACGCTCTCGCCGGTGCTGTGGCGCAAGCTGCCGGGCGCCCGCTCGGCCGGCCGCGTGCAGTCCGTTGCTTTGCGAACTCGTCTGCGACCGCGAGCGCGAGATCGAGGCCTTCCGAGCCCGTGAGTACTGGTCGCTGGTCGCGACGCTCGCGACCGCCTCCGGCCAGACCTTCGAGGCCCGCCTCGTCGGCGCCGACGGCAAGAAGATCACAAGGCTCGATATCGGCAACGAGGAGGAGGCCAAGGCCTTCAAGGCTGCGCTGGAAACCGCGCTCTTCACCGTCAGTGAGGTCGAGGCCAAGCCGGTCAAGCGCCACCCGCAGCCGCCCTTCCAGACCTCGACGCTGCAGCAGGAGGCCTCGCGCAAGCTCGGCCTCGCCCCGGCGCGGACGATGCAGCTCGCCCAGCGGCTCTATGAAGGTGTCGATATCGGCGGCGAGACCGTCGGCCTGATCACCTATATGCGTACCGACGGCGTCGACATGGACGGCTCGGCGATCACGGCGGCGCGCAACGTCATCGGCAAGGAATTCGGCGCGAAATACGTGCCGAATTCCCCGCGCAAATACATGGTCAAGGCCAAGAACGCGCAGGAGGCCCACGAGGCCATCCGCCCGACCGATCTCGCAAGGCTGCCGGCCATGGTCGCGCGCCAGCTCGAACCCGAGCAGGCCAAGCTCTACGAGCTGATCTGGAAGCGCACCATCGCGAGCCAGATGGAATCGGCCGAGATGGAACGCACCACGGTCGATATCGCGGCCAAGGTCGGCACCCGCAACCTCGACCTGCGCGCCTCCGGACAGGTCGTGCTCTTCGACGGCTTCCTGACGCTCTACCAGGAAAGCCGCGACGACGAGGAGGACGAGGACAGCAAGAAGCTGCCGGCGATGAAGGCTGCCGACAAGCTGGAGAAGCGCACTATTGCCGCCGACCAGCATTTCACCGAGCCGCCGCCGCGCTTCTCGGAAGCGAGCCTGGTCAAGCGCATGGAAGAGCTCGGCATCGGCCGGCCCTCGACCTATGCCGCGACGCTCTCGACGCTGCGCGACCGCGAATATGTCCGCATCGACAAGAAGCGCCTCGTGCCCGAGGACAAGGGCATGCTGGTCACGTCGTTCCTGGAGAGCTTCTTCAAGCGCTATGTCGAGTTCGATTTCACGGCGAATCTGGAAGAGAAACTCGACCGCGTCTCCAATGCCGAGATCGACTGGAAGGCGCTGCTGCGTGAATTCTGGGAGGAATTCCAGGCCTCGATCGGCGAGACCAAGGACCTGCGCGTCGGTGACGTGCTCGAGGCGCTGAACGGCATCCTCGGCGAGTATATCTTCCCGCAGAAGGCCGATGGTTCCGATCCGCGGGTCTGCCCGACCTGCGGCAACGGCCAGCTTTCGCTGAAGCTCGGCAAGTTCGGCGCCTTCGTCGGCTGCTCGAACTATCCGGAATGCCGCTATACGCGCCCCCTCTCCGTCCCCGCCGCGGATGGCGAGGCTAGCGCCGAGGGCGGCCAGGGCGCGCCGGGCGTGCGCATCCTCGGCACCGATCCCGTGACCAATCTCGAAGTCACGCTGCGCGACGGCCGCTTCGGCCCCTATATCCAGCTCGGCGAGGGCGAGAAGCCCAAGCGCTCCAGCCTGCCCAAGGGCATGAGCCCGTCGAGCGTCACGCTGGATAAGGCGCTCGCCCTGCTCTCGCTGCCGCGCGAGGTCGCCCGGCATCCCGAGAGCGGCGAGCCGATCCTCGTCGGCATCGGGCGCTTCGGGCCTTACGTCCAGCACGGCAAGGTCTACGCCAATATCGACAAGGACGACGACGTGCTCGAGCTCGGCGCCAACCGCGCCATCGACCTGATCGTCGCCAAGGAGAGCGGCGGCGGGCGCGGCGGCCGGGCGGCGACGCCGGGCCGGGCGCTCGGCGACCATCCCGCCGGCGGCGCCCTGGAGGTCAGAGCCGGCAAATACGGCCCCTATGTCGCCTGGGGCAAGATCTTCGCGACCCTGCCCAAGACGATGACGGCCGAGAGCATCACGCTGGAACAGGCGATCGAGCTGGCGAACGCCAAGGCCGAGGCGAAGGGCGGCAAGGGCAAGCCGAAAGCCGCGGCTGGTGCAGCCAAGGCCAAGGCGCCTGCGAAGAAGCCTGCCGCGAAGAAGGCCCCTGCCAAGAAAAGCTGATGAGGCCGAGCCGGCTCCGAAGAAGGCGCCGAAGGCCGCGCGCGGCTGACTGCGGCGCGGCTTCGCGGAGCGGCCTGAATGCGGCTTGCGATCTGGCTTCTGATCGGGGGCGGGGCTGTTCTCTGCCTCGTCGCATTCGCGGGCTGGGTCGGGCTCAACCTCTTCGCCTGCGGCCTGGCTTCCGGCGGTTGCAGCCTCTCCCGCTTCCGCTTTCGCTGGGAGGATACCGAAGCCCTTATGGTCTTCGTCCCGCCCTTCGTGCTGGGCTGCGTTCTGGCTGCGACGGGGATCGCGCTGCGGATCGCTAACCGTCAGAGGCAGTCATAAGGCTTGCTACAGCATTCGTTCTTGATCTGAGCCCTTGCCATTCCGGGGCGCGCCGCAGGCGTGAACCCGGAACCCACGACAGTGTGAGACGCAAAGTGTTCGGTTGCGAATGGCTCGCCCGGTCGTGGGTTCCGGGTTCTTCGCTACGCGAAGCCCCGGAATGACAAGGCGGCACTCGCCGAAACGCGATCAGGTGCCGAAGGGTCTCGCCTCGTGGCCTCCGATCAGAGGCTCGCGACCACCCTGATCCGCCTGACCTCGCCGCGCAGGAAAGCCTGCAGGAAACGGTCATAGTCCTTGAACGAGATGCAGCCATTCGAGTCGCCGCGCGGCCCGAGCAGGTAAGTGTGGGCGAGCAGCCCGGCGCGGCCATGGATCGCGCCGCTGCCGCCGACCGGGTTCAGGCGGATTGCGCGCACGCCATGAAACAGCGCCTCGCGCTCGGTCAGCGTATAGGTGTGCGGCGGGGTCACGCCCTTCATCCGGACATGGGCGTAGCGGACATCGTCCATCATCTCGCCGAAGCCGGAATGAGCCTCCAGGCGCTCGCCATTCGGCATGTAGACCATCTTGGCGGCGATATCGTAGATCGCCGTGCCGGCCTCGGCGGTGCGCGGCGGCGTGCCGATCGAGGGGCTGAGGCGGGTGATGCGGCCGCGGTCGACGATGTCGTCCTGCGGCGCGGCATAGGCAAGCGCGGGACCAGTCGGCTCGGCCTGCTTCTGCACGCCGAAGAGCTTCTCGAAGAAATTGCGGTTGTCCTCGGGCGTCGGCGCGACCGCCGCCGTGCGGTTGCGGCGCGACGTGCCCGGCTGGGCGACGCGCGGCTGAGCCTGCGGCTGAAGCTGCTGGGGCTCGGCCTTTGGCAGCAGGTCGAGCGGGCGCGGCACCGGTATGGGCGCCGCCCTCTCCGCCAGCGTGACCGGAGGCTGCGGCGGCAGCGGCAAGGCGGGCTCGGCGGGAGCGATAGCGGCGAGGGAGGACGGTGACGGAGCCGTGGGCTGGAAGGCGGAACGAGCGGGAGCGCCCTGAACGAAGGAAGCGCCCTTGCCGCCCGACAGAGCGGGGTCAAGCAGGCCGCTATAGGCCGGCGCCTGCTGCTGCGCGACGCGGGAGGCCGCGGCCTTTCGGGCGGTTGCGGAGGGGGCGCTGGTCGTATCGGTGCCGGGCGCGCCCTGCCCCAGCATCCAGAAGCCGGACATGGCGCCACCGCTCAGGGCGATGGCAAGGAAAAGCCCCTTCAGCAGGGGCCGGCGGCGACGGCGAGGCCGCACATAAGGCGCGCCACCTTCCCGGACATAGGTCGCATAGGTCATCCGCCGCACTCTCGATACACTTACGCCACGCCCGGCGGCCGCAGGCACAGCTTCGCGGCCCGCGCCTCTACCAAGGGAGGCGCGATACACGTCGCGAGGTGACAGAGCATGCCGGGAGAACCCAAACGTCGTTCCGTATCGATAAGGCGCTGCCTTGGTTAATCGCCGGTGAACCGCATCGATAAATTTTCGCGTTTCGCGCGCGGCGGAAGGTGGCTTCGGCGCGGGCCTCCCTGACCATCAAAAGGCGGCGCGATCGAGTCCGCGGGATGGAGGAAGAAAGACGAGGATTTTTCGTAGCCTGCCCCGATTGGCCCATCTTTTCCGGCAAGGCTGCAATCCCAGCCCATTTTTCCCCAAACCGGCCTTCGAATCGGATATGTCGCAAGCATCGCAACCGCAGGAGTTGCAGCCGCCGGAATCGCGGGATTCCGATGCGCCTGCGTCGGAGGCCGGGACCGCCGTGAGCCAGCCAGCCGAGCCGAGAACAAGCTCCGTCGCAGCGCTCGGCGCGATCGTCAGCGGCGCGCTGATCCTGCAGATCGCCTCGACCATCGTGAACACGGTCGTGCCACTGAAGATGGCGCTGGAGCAGAAGGCGCCGCTGCTGATCGGCCTCGTCGGCTCGGCCTATTCCGTCGGCTTCCTCGCCGGCTGCTTCGTGGTCCCAACCTTCATCCGCCGCGTCGGGCATATCCGCGCCTTCGGCGTCTTCGCGGCGCTGCAAGCGGTCTTCACCATCAGCTTCGCGCTGACGCCGCTCGATATCTGGGGCATCTCGCGGCTGGGGATGGGCTTCGCCGGCGCCGGCCATGCGATCTGCATCGAGAGCTGGATCAGCGGCCAGGCCAAGGCCGGCCAGCGCGGACGCCTGTTCGGCTTCTACCAGATCCTCAACCGCCTCGCGCTGATCGGCTCGCAGATCGGCGTCGGCTATGTCTCGCTGCAGTCTCACGACATCTTCCTGCTGGCGAGCGCGACCTTCTCGATCGCGCTGATCCCGGTCGGCATGACCCGCGCCAAGGGGCCTGAATCGGGCGAGGTCGTCTCGGTGCGGCTCAACACGATGTGGCAATACGCGCCGGCCTCGGTGATCGGCTGCCTCTATGTCGGGCTGATGGGCGGCGCGCTGACCAATATCGCACCGGCCTATGGCATCCTGATCGGGCTCGATCAGGCCTGGGCGATCCTGCTGACGGCGGGCATCCAGATCGGCGCGCTCGTGCTGCAATGGCCGCTCGGGCTGCTGGCGGACCGCGTGGACAGCCGCAAGATCATGCTGAGCGCCACCGTCTCCGTCGTGCTCTGCTCGCTGGCGCTCGGAGCGGTGCTCTGGTTCTCCGTTCCCCATACGCGCTTCTGGCTGTTCGGGCTCTTCGCCCTGATCGGCGCCGGCGCGATGCCGATCTACACCGTGGCCGTGGCCCATGCCTATTTCCGGCTCGGCCGCGAACGCGCGCTCGGCCTCTCCGCGCAATTGCTCTTCCTCTGGGCGGTGGGCTCGGCGATCGGCCCCCTGGTCGCCGCCGCCTTTATGCAGGCGGTGGGGCCGAACGGGCTCCTGGCCTATCTCGGCGTGCTTTCGGCGGCGGCCGCGGCTTATCTCGCCTTCCGCCTGCGGCGCAATCCGCCCTCGGCCAATCCGTTCGGCGAGCGCAAGCCGATGGCGCCGACCATCCCCGACGTCTCGCCTTCGGGACGCCGGAGCGAGGCCGAAGGCAAGTAGGCCCTCGCCTATTTCGCGACCGCGTGGCGGCTCGGCTTGGCCTTGAGCTTGAGCTCTTCCAGGTCCTGACGCTCGCGCGGGGTGTTGCGCATGAGCTGGTCCTTGCCGGGCCCGTACTGCACCGGCTGGTCGATATCGACACCGTACCAGGCGGCGGCACGCAGCACGAAGGACGGATCGGCCAGATGCGGGCGTCCGAGCGCGACGAGGTCGGCGCGGCCGGCCGCGATGATGGTATTGACCTGATCGGCCGTGGTGATGTTGCCGACGCACATGGTCGCGACCTGCGCCTCGTTGCGGATGCGGTCCGAGAACGGCGTCTGGAACATGCGGCCATAGACCGGCCGGGACTCCCGCGCGGTCTGGCCGGTCGAGACATCGACGAGATCGCAGCCCTCGGTGGCGAAGGCTTCGGCGATGGCGACGGAATCAGCCGCCGAAAGGCCGCCCTCGACCCAGTCGGTGGCGGAGATGCGCACTGAGATCGGCTTCTCGCGCGGCCAGGCCTCGCGCAGCGCCCGGAAGACCTCGAGCGGATAGCGCAGGCGGTTCTCGACCGAGCCACCGTACGCGTCGGTGCGCTTGTTGGTCAGCGGCGAGAGGAAGCTCGCGAGCAGATAGCCATGGGCGCAGTGCAATTCCAGCATGTCGAAGCCGGCGCGCATCCCCCGTTCGGCGGCGGCGACGAACTCGGCCTTGACCCGGTCCATGTCGGCGCGGGTCATTTCCCGCGGCACCTGGCTTTCCGGATAATAGGGCAGCGGCGAAGCCGAGATGATCGGCCAGGCGCCTTCCGGCAGCGGGCGGTCCATGCCCTCCCACATCAGCCTGGTCGCGCCCTTGCGGCCGGCATGGCCGAGCTGGAGACAGATCTTCGCAGCGGAATTTGCATGGACAAAACCGACGATCCGCTTCCAGGCGGCTTCCTGCTCGTCGTTCCACAGGCCGGTGCAGCCGGGGGTGATCCGGGCATCGGGCGCGACGCAGGTCATCTCGGTGAAGATGAGGCCTGGGCCGCCAATGGCGCGCGAGCCGTAATGCATCAGGTGCCAGTCGCCCGGCAGGCCGTCCTCAGCCGAGTACTGGCACATCGGCGAGAGCGTCATGCGGTTCTCGACCCGCATCTCGCGCAGCTTGAAGGGCTGGAAGGCCGGCGGCACCGGTGAGCCATTCTTGCGCCGCTTTGCCAGATCGCCGAGGCCATCGGCGACGAGCTTGTCGACGGCCGTGACCATCTCCGGGGCGCGCAGGGCGAGGTTGTCGTAGGTAATCGCCTTGGAGCGGGTCATCAGGCCAAAGGCGAAGCGCAGCGGTTCGAAATCCCAGAAGCGCTTCAATTCCTCGAACCAGACGAGCGAGACATCCGCCGCGTGCTGGGTCTTCTCGACCTCCTCGCGGCGCTGCGTCTCGAACAGCTTCAGGCCCGCAGTGACATCGAGCTTCGCCTGCCCCATCGCCTTGTGCAGGGCGATGGCGTCTTCCATCGCGAGCTTGGTGCCGGAGCCGATCGAGAAATGCGCCGTCGCCTTGGCGTCGCCGATCAGCACGATGTTCTCGACCACCCAGTTGCGGCAGCGGATCATCGGGAAATTGCGCCAGAGCGAGCGGTTGGTGATGAGCTTGTGGCCTTCGAGTTCCTCCGCGAAGACGCCTTCGAGGAAGGCGGCCGATTGCGCCTCGTCCATCGCGCCGAGGCCGGCCTTCGCGAAGGTCTCGGGATCGGTCTCCAGCACCCAGGTCGAGCGGCCGGCCTCGTACTGGTAGCAATGGGCGATGAAGACGCCGTGCTCCGTCTCCTTGAAGAAGAAGGTGAAGGCGTCGAAGGGGCGGGTCGAGCCCATCCAGGTGAAGTGGTTCGGGCGCAGGTCGGTCTGCGGCTGGAAGCGCTCGCGCCAGTTCTCGCGGATGCGGCTGTTGATACCGTCGGCGCCGACGACGAGATCGTAATCGCGCTTCAAGGTCTCGGCATCGGCGATGTCCTGCCCGAAATGCAGGTTGACGCCGAGCTCGCGTGCCCTCGCCTGCACCAGCATCAGCAGCGACCGGCGCGAGCAGCCGCAGAAGCCGTTGCCGGGCACGCGGAAGATATCGCCCTTGAAGTGGATCTCGATATCGTCCCAGTAGGCGAAGTTGTCGCGGATCGCGGCATAGCTCTGCGCATCCGCCGCCCTGAAGGTGTCGAGCGTCTGGTCGGAGAAGACGACGCCGAAGCCGAAGGTGTCGTCCGGCTGATTGCGCTCGAAGACATCGACCGTCAGCTCCGGCCAGTCCCGCTTCATCAGCAGCGCGAAATAGAGCCCCGCCGGCCCTCCGCCCACGACCGCGATACGCATCGACGCCTCCATTCGGGAGCCGGCCGACCCGGCTTAAGGAATTATTTTAAGCCTAAAATATTTTCGAACTCAAGAGGCTTTTGCGACGCCTCTGGCCGTCACGCGAGCGCTGCATACCGTGAAACGCCGGGCCCACATGGGATTTTGCACTGCGGGATGGCGGCATTTCCCGACCCGAGCCAGAGCGCTTGCAAATTCCTTCAGACTTAAAATATATTTGCTGTCGGAGGTCGAGCGGCCATGACACTGCAGGGACGGCGTGCATTGGTAACGGGTGGCGGACGCGGCATCGGCCGGGCCATCGCCGCCGCGCTGACGGCAGCCGGCGCGCGGGTCAGCATCCTCGGGCGCGACGAAGCGACCCTGCGGGAGGCCGTCGCCAACGGCGTCGCCGCCGATTTTGCGGCTTGCGACGTGCGCGACGAAGCCTCGGTATCCGCTGCACTCGACCAGCTCTCCCGCCAGCATGCCTTCGACATCGCCGTTGCCAATGCCGGCGCGGTCGAGACCGGTCCGTTCATGCGCAGCGACAGCGAGCGCTTCCGCCGCATGCTCGACATCAACCTGATCGGCACGGTCAACCTGTTCCATGCCGCGCTGCCGGCCATGCTGGAAAAGCGTCAGGGCCGGTTGATCGCGATCGCCTCCACCGCAGGACATCGCGGCTATCCCTATGTCAGCGCCTATGTGGCGGCGAAGCATGCCGTCGTCGGGCTGGTGAAATCGCTGGCGCTGGAGACGGCGCGCTCCGGCGTCACCGTCAACGCCGTCTGCCCCGGCTATGCCGATACCGACATGGCGACCGCCAGCATCGACACTGTCGCGGCCAAGACCGGCAAGAGCCGCGAGGATGCGCTGGCGGCGATGATCAAGGACAACCCGCAGGGCCGTTTGATCGCGCCGGAAGAGGTCGCGGCGGCCGTACTCTATCTTTGCGGGCCGGGCAGCGACGCCGTCACCGGCCAGTCGCTGCTCGTCAATGGCGGGGAGTTCTGAGATGGAGACGCCCTCCTCTTCCCTGATCCTCGACCGCGAGACCAAGGCCAGCGAGCGCCCCGGCGACCACAAGGACGAGTTGCGCCTCTGGTTGCGGATGCTGACCTGCTCGACTCTGATCGAGACCGAGATCCGCAACCGCCTGCGCGAGGAATTCAAGACCACGCTGCCGCGTTTCGACCTGATGGCGCAGCTCGACAAGACTGCGGTCGGCATGACGGTCGGCGAGGTCTCGCAGCGCCTGATGGTCTCGAACGGCAATGTCACCGCCGTCGTCGCAGGCCTCGTGACGGACGGGCTCGTCGACAAGCGCTCCGCCCCGCAGGACCGGCGGGTACAGATCCTCACGCTGACGGCACAGGGCCGCAAGGTCTTCCGCGCCATGGCCGAGCGCCATGAGGACTGGATCGCCGAATTGTTCGCCGGGCTCGAGCAGGCCGACCGCGGACAGTTGTTCCGGCTGCTCGGACAAACCAAAACCTCGCTGCATCGCGCCATCGCGGGGCGGGCCGAAGACGCCGCCAAGGGAGATGCCTGATGGCAGAGATCGCCAATGCCACCACCTTGCCGCTGGCGGGTTTCACGCCGGAGCATTTCAGCCTCTCGGTCTCCGGCAAGGTCGCGACGGTGACGCTGAACCGGCCTGAGAAAAAGAATCCGCTGACCTTCGCAAGCTATCGCGAACTCACGGATTTCTTCCTCGCTGCGCAGAAGGAGGAGGCGGTCAAGGCGATCGTCGTCACCGGCGCTGGCGGCAATTTCTCCTCGGGCGGCGACGTTTTCGAGATCATCGGGCCGCTGGTCGCGATGGAGACCAAGGACCTGCTGAAATTCACCCGTATGACCGGCGAGCTGGTCAAGGCGATGCGCGCCTGCCCGCAGCAGATCGTCGCCGCGATCGACGGCGTCTGCGCCGGCGCGGGCGCGATCATCGCGATGGCCTCCGACCTGCGGCTCGGCACGGCCGGAGCCAAGATCGCCTTTCTGTTCAACCGCGTCGGCCTTGCCGGTTGCGACATGGGCGCCTGCGCGATGCTGCCGCGCATCATCGGCCAGGGCCGCGCCGCCGAGCTGCTCTATACCGGCCGCGTGCTCAAGGGCGAGGAAGCCGAGCGCTGGGGCTTCCTCAACCGGCTTTGCGCATCCGAAGCCGTGCTGGCGGAGGCTCAGACGCTCGCCACCGAGCTGGCGGACGGGCCGACCTTCGCCAACGCCATGACCAAGCGCATGCTCGAAATGGAATGGGCGATGTCGGTCGAGAGCGCGATCGAGGCCGAGGCCGTGGCGCAGGCGCTGTGCATGCAGACCGAGGACTTTTCCCGCGCCTATCACGCCTTCGCCAACAAGCAGAAGCCGGTCTTCGAGGGCAACTGAGATGGGCAGCGCTTCTCCGCTCGGCCTCGACATTCTCGGCGACACGCTGGACTGGCCGTTCTTTGGGGAGAGCCACCGCGCCTTCGCCACGGAGCTCTCGGGTTGGGCCGATTCCTATCTCGCCGACCTGCCTCACGACGATGTCGACGAGGCCTGCCGGGCGCGCGTCGCGGCCTTGGGCGCTGCCGGCTTCCTGAAGGCTGCCGTGCCGGCGGCCTATGGCGGGCTCGCCGACAAGCTCGATGTGCGCACGCTCTGCCTCGCCCGCGAGATCCTGGCGGCGCATGACGGGCTAGCCGATTTCGCCTTCGCCATGCAGGGTTTAGGCACCGGCTCGATCAGCATTGCCGGCTCGGAGGCGATGAAGCAGCGCATCCTGCCGGATGTCGCGGCCGGCAAGCGTATCGCCGCCTTCGCCCTTTCCGAGAAAGAGGCCGGCTCCGATGTCGCCGCCATGGCGACGACCGCGACGCCGGATGGCAACGCCCATGTCCGCATCGACGGCGAGAAGAGCTGGATTTCGAATGGCGGCATCGCCGACCACTATGTCGTCTTCGCCCGCACCGGCGAGGCGCCCGGTGCCCGCGGGCTCTCCGCCTTCCTGGTGGAGGCCGATACGCCCGGCCTGACCATCGCGGAGCGCATCGAGGTGATCGCGCCGCATCCGCTGGCGACATTGCGTTTCGAGGGCTGCCGGGTGCCGCTCGAAAACCGCATCGGCGGGCCGGGCGACGGCTTCAAGGTCGCGATGGCGACGCTCGACATCTTCCGCTCGACGGTCGGCGCCGCCGCGCTCGGCTTCGCGCGCCGGGCGCTGCACGAGACGCTGGCCCATGCCAATGGCCGCAAGCTCTTCGGCGGCACGCTCGGCGATCTCCAGCTTTCGCAGGCGGCGATCGCCGACAGCGCTGCCGAGGTCGATGCCGCCGCCCTCCTCGTCTATCGCGCCGCCTGGACGAAGGACCGCGGCGCGGCCCGCGTCACCCGCGAAGCGGCGCTGGCGAAACTCGTCGCGACTGAGAACGCCCAGCGCGTGATCGACCGGGCCGTCCAGATCCATGGCGGGCTCGGCGTCACCAAGGGCGTCAAGGTGGAGGAACTCTACAGGGAAATCCGGGCGCTGCGCATCTACGAGGGCGCCTCGGAAGTCCAGAAGGTCGTGATCGCGCGCGACCTGCTCAAGACACATGCCGGAAGAGCAGATCGTTAGGGGCGGATTCAACCGATCGGGCCGAGGGGACCTGATCGGATCCGGCTCTTGCAGGGGAACAGCATGACAGCAACCGGATTCGCGACATCGGGGCATCAAGACAGCTTCGCGCGGGACAACCTGCCGCCGCGCCAAAGCTGGCCCGACCTGAGAGTGGAAGAGGCAGGGCTGACCTATCCCGAGCGGCTGAACTGCGTCGCCGAATTGCTCGACCGGCATATCACCGAGGGGCGCGGCGGGCGCACCGCCGTGATCGCCAGCGACCTGCACTGGAGCTATGCCGATCTCACCGAGGTGGTGAACCGCATCGCCAATGTGCTGACGCGCGATCTCGGCCTGGTCAGCGGCAACCGCGTGCTGCTGCGCGCCGGCAATACGCCGATGATGGTCGCGGCCTATCTCGCCGTGATCAAAGCCGGCGGCGTCGCCGTCGCAACCATGCCGATGCTGCGCGCGGGAGAGCTCGCCTATCCCTTGCGCAAGGCAAAGATCACGCTGGCGCTCTGCGATCACCGCCTCACCGCCGAGCTGGAGACCGCCAAGGGACAGGTGCCGGAACTCGCCCGCATGGTCGCCTTCGGCAGCGCCGGGAGCGAGCTGGAAGCCCTGATGGCACAGCCCGGCTACCAGCATTTCGAGGCTGTCGACACCGCCCACGACGATGTCTGCCTGATCGCCTTCACCTCCGGCACCACCGGCGAGCCCAAGGGCACCATGCATTTCCACCAGGACATGCTGGCGATCTGCGACTGCTACGGCGCCCGCGTGCTGAAGGCCTCGCCCGAGGACCGCTTCACCGGCTCTCCGCCGCTCGCCTTCACCTTCGGGCTCGGCGGGCTCGTGCTGTTCCCGATGCGGATCGGCGCGGCGATGGTGCTGCCCGAGAAAGCCGGCCCGGCCGATCTCCTCGACGCGATCGAGCGCTACAAGGTCAGCGTCGTGTTCACGGCGCCGACCGCCTATCGCGCCATCCTCGACAAGCTCGACGGGCGCGACATCTCTTCGCTGCGCACCTGCGTCTCGGCCGGGGAAGCCCTGCCCAAGGCGACCTTCGACGCCTGGCAGGCCCGGACCGGCATGCCGCTGCTCGACGGCATCGGCGCGACCGAGATGCTGCACATCTTCATCGGCGCGCCGCGCGAGGCGATCCGGCCGGGCTCGACCGGGATTCCGGTGCCGGGCTACGAGGCGAAGATCGTCGACGAGAACGGCGAGCAGGTGCCGGACGGCACGCCGGGGCGGCTCGCGGTGCGCGGGCCGACCGGCTGCCGCTATCTCGCCGACCCCAGGCAGGCGCGCTACGTCCTGAACGGCTGGAACATCACCGGCGATACCTATCTGCGCGATCCGCAAGGCTATTTCTGGTATCAGGCCCGCTCCGACGACATGATCATCTCGGCCGGCTACAACATCGCCGGTCCCGAGGTCGAAGCCTGCCTGCTGACCCATGAGGCGGTGGCGGAATGCGGCGTCGTCGGCGCGCCCTGCCCCGAGCGCGGGCAGATCGTGAAGGCCTATATCGTGCTGCGCGAGGGCGTCACCGGCGACGCGGCGCTGGCCAAGGCGCTGCAGGAGCATGTGAAGGCCGGCATCGCGCCCTACAAATACCCCCGCGCCATCGAATTCGTTCCGGCCCTGCCGAAGACGGCGACCGGCAAGCTGCAACGCTTCGCCTTGCGCCAGATGGCGCAGGGTGAGACCTGATTTCCCGTCAACAGAGCCTGAACGGCCGAAACCGAGGCGATACGCCATGTCCGACCTTCCGCAATCCCGCGCCATCCTGCCCGAAGGCTGGCCGCAGCCGCGCGGCTATGCCAACGGCATGGTGGCGGAAGGCCGCGTGCTGGTGACCGGCGGCCTTGTCGGCTGGGATGCCGAGGGCGTCTTCGCGCAGGGCTTCATCGGCCAGTTGCGCCAGACCTTCCTCAACATCAGGGCGGTGGTCGAGGCCGGCGGCGGACGCGTCGAGGATATCGTGCGCCTGACCTGGTACGTCACGGACATCGCGACCTATCGCGCCAGCCTCAAGGAGATGGGGCCAGCCTATCGCGAGGTCTTCGGCCGGCATTTCCCGGCCATGGCGGTGGTTGCCGTCACTGCGCTGGTCGAGCCGGAGGCGCTGCTGGAGATCGAGGCGACGGCCGTGGTCGCGAGCTAGGTCTCAGTTCGCAAGATGAAACCGGAGCCTCGGTTGTCATTCCGGGGCTTCGCGCAGCGAAGAACCCGGAATGACAAGGGGAGAAAGGCTGGATAGCCTAGATCCCCGCGCCATCCTGCAGGACCCCGGCCGGCGCCTTGCGCCAGAGGCGCATATGCAGCGCCCTTAAGCCGGGCCGTAGCAGGATGTCGCCGAGCGCGAGCGCCAAGGACGCCACCGCATTGGCTGTCAGCGCAAAGGCGGCCGCGAACAGCCCCGCCGTGCTCAACACACGCCAGCTTACGCCGGCGAGCCAAGCCCGGCGATCGGGTGTGCCTCGCCGCCCGACGATGCGCAGAACGCCGCGTTGCGCCCGGGCCAGCGCCCCGCCTTCGCCCACGGCCTGCCGAATATCGCCCTCGGCCGGCTCGACAAACCCGAAGGCCACCGTCTCGTTGCTGATGCGATCGATCAGGATGAAACCGCCGAGATCGTGGCTCCTTGCATAAGGCAACGAAACCAGGGGACGATCGAGGCGCAGTGTCACCAACCCGATGCCGTTCATGCCCAGGCTCTGCGCCGGCAGCGGCTGGAAGCCCTCGATATCGATGCTGTGATGCAGCGTCTCGACCGTGGCATTGGCGCTCTGCGTCGCGAGCTTCACCAGGAACTGGCCGCCTTCGAGCATGGCGCGCTCGCCGGTCCAGAGCAGCCGCGCCTTGAGGCCGCGGCTGACCGGGAGCGCGGTGCCGGCCGCGGCGATGACATCGCCGCGCGAGATGTCGATATCGTCTTCCAGCGTCACCGTGGCGGCCTGCCCGGCGGCGATCTGGCTCGCCTCGCCTGCCGCGCCGATCAGCCGCGCGATGCGGCTGGTGCGGCCGGAGGGCAGCGCGACGACGGGATCGCCGACACGGGCACGCCCGGCGACGGCCGCGCCGGCATAGCCGCGGAAATCGAGATCGGGCCGATTGACCCATTGCACCGGCAGGACGAAAGCCTCTTCGCCGGGTACGGTCCGCGTGATCGCGACACCTTCGAGATAAGGCAGCAGCGCCGGCCCGTCATACCAGGGCATCAGCGCGGACGGGCGCATGACGTTCTCGCCGTCACGGGCCGAGACCGGGATGAAGCGGATCGAGGCAAAGCCGAGATTCTGCACCGCCGCGCGGTAGTCCGCCGCGATCCGCGCGAAGACGGTCTCGTCATAGCCGACGAGATCCATCTTGTTGATTGCGACCACGATATGGCGGACGCCGACCAGCGAGACGATGAAGGAATGGCGCCGCGTCTGCGGCAATAGCCCCTTGCGCGCATCGACCAGGATGATCGCGAGATCGGCCGTCGAGGCGCCAGTCGCCATGTTGCGGGTGTATTGCTCGTGGCCCGGCGTATCGGCGACGATGAAGCTGCGCGTGTCCGTGGCGAAATAGCGATAGGCGACGTCGATGGTGATGCCCTGCTCGCGCTCGGCCGAGAGGCCGTCGACCAGCAGCGCGAAATCGGGCGCCTCGCCTTGCGTGCCGAACTTGCGGGAATCGCTGTCGAGCGCGCTGAGCTGGTCGTCGAAGACGGCGCCGGCCTCGTAGAGCATGCGGCCGATCAGGGTCGACTTGCCGTCGTCGACCGAGCCGCAAGTGATGAAGCGCAGCAGCGAATGCTGGCCTGTTGCGGATGAAGCTGGCGCATCATTGGCCGGAAACGGCGTCTGCACCGGTTTCGGTGCCTTCTTCTTGGCGATGGCGAAGCCCATCAGAAATAGCCTTCCTGCTTCTTCTGCTCCATCGAGCCCGAGCCGTCATGGTCGATGACGCGGCCCTGCCGCTCGGAGGATCGGGAGGAGCGCATCTCGGCGATGATGTCGGTCAGGTTCGCCGCCTCGCTCTCGACGGCGCCGGTCAGCGGGTAGCAGCCCAGCGTGCGGAAGCGGACCATGCGGGTCTCGACGGTCTCGCCGGGGCGCAGTTCCATGCGCTCGTCGTCGCGCATGATCCAGGCGCCGTCGCGCCGGACGACCGGGCGCGGCGCCGCAAAATAGAGCGGCACGACCGGGATATTCTCCAGCGCGATGTAGTCCCAGACATCGCGCTCGGTCCAATTCGAGAGCGGGAACACGCGAAAGCTCTCGCCGCGATGCTTGCGGGTGTTGAAGAGCTGCCAGGGCTCGGGACGCTGGTTCTTCGGGTCCCAACGATGTTCGGGCGAGCGCAACGAAAAGACCCGCTCCTTGGCCCGGCTCTTCTCCTCGTCGCGACGCGCGCCGCCGAAGGCCGCATCGAACCTGTGGAGGTCGAGCGCCTGTTTCAGCCCTTGCGTCTTCATCACGTCGGTATGGACGCGCGAGCCGGAGGCGAAGGGGTTGATCCCGGCCTCGACGCCCTCGCGATTGATATGGACGATGAGGTCGAGCCCGAGGCGCTTTGCCGTCTCGTCGCGGAAGGCGATCATCTCGCGGAACTTCCAGGTCGTGTCGACATGAAGCAGCGGGAAAGGCGGCTTGGCCGGATAGAACGCCTTCATCACGAGATGCAGCAGGACGGCGGAATCCTTGCCGATCGAATAAAGCAGAACCGGCCTGTCGCAGGTCGCCACGACCTCGCGGATGATGAAGATTGCCTCGGCCTCAAGCTTCTGGAGATGGCTGAGCTGGATCACTGACGCACCTCCACAGCCGAGAGCCCGGCGCGCGCCAGCTTTCCGTCTTGCCCGACATGCAGGCCGCATTCCTTGGCCGCATCGTCCTCCCACCACCAGCGCCCGGCCCGCTCGGGCTCGCCGGGGCGGATGGCACGGGTGCAGGGCTGGCAGCCGATCGAGACGAAGCCCTGCGCATGCAGCGGATTAAGCGGCACGGCATTCTCTTCGGCGAAAGCCAGAGCGCGCTCGCGCGTCCAGTCGATCAGCGGGCTCGCCTTGACGAGGCCGCGCGCCGGGTCGGCTTCCGCGAGCTTGACGCCGCCGCGGGCTGCCGATTGGTCGGCGCGCAGGCCGGTCAGCCAGATATCGGCGCCGGCCAGTGCCCGGCCAAGCGGCTCGACCTTGCGGATGTCGCAGCAGGATTTGCGCGCGTCGCGCGAGGCATAGAAGCCGTTGATGCCGTTCTGGCGGACATGGAGCTCGACCGCGTCATGGCGCGGATAATAGGGGCGGATCACGATGCCGTAGCGCTCCTCGGTCTCCTGCCAGAGGGCGTAGACCTCAGGGAAAAGCCGGCCGGTATCGAGCGTGGCGAAGGTGACCGGCAGCTTCGCGGCCGCGATGAAATGGGTCAGCACCTGGTCTTCGAGGCCGAAGGAGGTGGTGAAGACGACGGGTCCCGTGGCCTGCGCGATGATACCGGCGAGGCGCCGGGGAACCTCCGCCGCCCCAAACGCCGCATCGAGCGCAGCCGCACGATGCGCCAGCAACGCCTCTGCCGGCCTTGTCGTCGAGGGTTCGTCCGCGCCGAAGCCGTTCGCCATGGTCCTGGCCGCCTGTTCGGTAAATCGAACGAACCACTTATACCCATGGCGGCGAAGGTTCAATTTACAGCAGGTAGCGTGTTTTTTCTTATTTTACTTCCATTGGAGAAGTTTGTTTTGGCGAACGACGACGAGCACATCCGGAGGTATACTCTGCCCACGCATCCTCCTCGCCGTCATCCCGGACAAGCGACGAAGTCGCGCCGATCCGGGATCCATGCCTGAACCGCTTTCGGCGGCGCTCAGGCATGGATCCCGGGTCTCCCTTCGGTCGCCCGGGATGACCCGCGTGGAGATGGCGAAGACGGAGCGAAACGCCTGCCCTCAATGGAAATCCCGCGATTTCGGGAGGATGCGGACATTGCGCGGGTGGCGGTGGCGCGGCAGCGGCGGGTTCTTCAATTCGTCGATCGGCATCGGAACCTCGGCGCGATGCGTGTCCGAGAGCGAGAGCAGGTCGATCGAGCGATCGGCAATGCGCTGGGCCATGAGATGGGTGACGCCCTCGACGCTTTTCTGCACCCTGCCTTCGACCAGCATCAACCGTGCACCCATGACCTCGCGGCGGAAGCGCTCGAACAGCCTCGCCCAGATCACGACATTGGTGATGCCGGTCTCGTCCTCCAGCGTGACGAAGATGGCGTTGCCCTTGCCCGGCCGCTGCCGAACCAGCACGATTCCCGCCGTACGGACGAAGGCGGCATCGGGCTTCGTCTCGGTCTCGGCGCAGCTCAGAATGCCCTCACGCCGGAAGCGCGGACGCAGGAGCTGCATCGGGTGCCCCTTCAGCGAGAGCCGCACGGTCTGGTAATCGGCGACGATGTGCTCGGCCAGCGGCATGACCGGCAGCGCCATGCTCCGCTCCGAACCGAGCTCGCGGGCCTGCGCGGCCTGGAATAGCGGCAAAACGGCATCGTCCGGCAGGCGGCGCACGGCCCAGAGCGCCTCGCGGCGGTCGAGCCCGAGCGAGCGGAAGGCGTCGGCATCGGCGAGCAGGCGCATGGCGCGGGCGGGAAGACCGGCGCGGCGCATCAGTTCCTCGACGTCGCGATAGGGGCCGCCCGCTTCCCGCCCCTGCGCAATGGCCTTCCCCCATTCATCCTTGAAGCCGTCGATCTGACGGAAGCCCAGACGCAGGGCGAAGGGGTCCCTTCTGCTCTCCTGACGGGGCCGGTCATGGTAAGAGCTCGATTCCGAAACGGCTTCCAAGCTATTGTCCAAAAAGCTGGAATTGACATCGGCCGGCCGCGCTTCGACGCCACCGTTCTCCTCTGCCTCCCGCACGATCTGGGCTGGTGCGTAGAAACCCATCGGCTGGGAATTCAGCAACGCAGCGGCGAAAGCGGCCGGATACCATCGCTTCAGGAAGGAGGAGATGTAGACCAGCTTGGCGAAGGAAGCCGCGTGGCTTTCCGGAAAGCCGTAGCTGCCGAAGCCCTTGATCTGCTCGAAACAGCGCTGGGCGAAATCGCGCTCATAGCCGCGCGCGACCATGCGCTCGACCATCATCATCTCGTAATTGCCGATGGTGCCGGCATTGCGGAAGGTCGCCATCGCCTTGCGCAGGCCATTGGCTTCGATGTCGGAGAATTTGGCGGCGACCATGGCAAGCCGCATCGCCTGCTCTTGGAAGAGAGGAACGCCTTCGGTTTTCTTCAGAACTTCATAAAGCTCGTTCTCAGGATGGGGCGGCTTCGGAGACGGAAACACGACTTTCTCGATCCCCGCCCGCCGCTTCAGATAGGGGTGCACCATGTTGCCCTGGATCGGACCGGGCCGGACGATCGCGACCTGGATGACGAGATCGTAGAATTCCCGGGGCTTCAGCCGCGGCAGCATGTTCATCTGGGCGCGACTCTCGACCTGGAAGACGCCGAGCGACTTGCCCTCGCAGAGCATGTCGTAGGTCGCCTCGTCGCCATCCTTGAGGTCGGCGAGCGCGTAATCCTTTCCACCGTTCGCCTTGATCAGATCGAAGGCCTTGCGGATGCAGGTCAGCATGCCCAGCGCGAGGACATCGACCTTCATCAACCCGAGCTCGTCGATGTCGTCGCGGTCCCATTCGATGAAGGTGCGCTCGTCCATCGCGGCGTTGCCGATCGGTACGGTCTCGTCGAGCCGCCCGCGCGACAGGACGAAGCCGCCGACATGCTGCGAGAGATGGCGCGGATAGCCCAACAGCCGGGAGGCGAAATCGACGGCGCGGCGGATCGTCGGATTGGTCGGATCGAGCCCGGCCTGACGGACGCGGGCATCGCCGATCTCGCTGCCCCAGCTTCCCCAATTGGTATCGGCGATGCGGGCGGTGACGTCCTCGGTCAGGCCCAGCACCTTGCCGGCCTCGCGAATGGCGCTGCGCGGCCGGTAATGGATCACGGTCGCGGCGATGCCGGCGCGCTCACGACCATAGAACTCGTAGATCCACTGGATCACCTCCTCGCGCCGCTCGTGCTCGAAATCGACGTCGATATCGGGCGGCTCCTTGCGCTCCGTGGAGATGAAGCGCTCGAACAGCACGTCGTTCTCGTCCGGATCGACCGCGGTGATGCCGAGCACGTAGCAGACGGCAGAATTCGCAGCCGAACCGCGGCCCTGGCAGAGAATGCCCCTGCTGTTAGCGAATTCGACGATCTGGCGGATCGTCAGGAAGTAGCGGGCGTATTCGAGCTTCCCGATCAGATCGAGTTCCTTCGCCAGCAGCTTCTCGACCTTCTCCGACACGCCACCGGGATAGCGGATCAGACAGCAGCGGCGGACCAGCTCCACCAGCCAGTCCTGATCCTTCCAGCCGGGCGGGATCGGCTCGTCCGGGTACTCGTATTTGAGCTGGCCGAGGTCGAACTCGATGCGGGAGAAGAGGGCTTGCGTCTCGGCGATGGCCTCGGGCGCATCGCGGAAGAGGCGGGCCATTTCCTGCGGCAGCTTGAGATGGCGCTCGGCATTGGATTCGAGCAGGCGCCCGGCCCGCTCGATGGTGGTGCCCTCGCGGATGCAGGTGAGCACGTCCTGCAGGTCGCGCTGCCCGATGGAATCGTAGAGCGCGTCATTGGTGGCGATCAGCGGCGTGCGGGTCGCTGCCGCGATCGCCTTCAGGCGCGCAAGGCGACGGCGATCGTCGCCGCGCCGATGCATGCTGGCGGCGAGCCAGACAGCGCCGGGCGCGGCGTCGTCCAGCCGGGCGAGCAGATTGGGCAGGCCATCGAGGCTGCGCGCGGGCATCAGGATCAGCAGCAGGTCGCGGGCATCGTTCAGGAGGTCGTCGAGGACGAGATGGCACTCGCCCTTCTTCACGCCCTCATTGAGGTTGCCATGGCTGAGCAAGCGGCAAAGGCGACCCCAGCCGGCACGGTTGGCGGGATAGACGACGATGTCGGGCGTGCCGTCGGCGAAGACGAGACGGGTGCCGGTCGCGAGCTTGAAGCGCTCCGCCTTCGCTTTCATCTCCTCAGGCGTGAAAGGCAACCCGGCGAATTCGGGGTTCTCAACCCAGTAATATTCGCCGGGGCTGCCGCCCTCCCTGATCTTGTCGGGCGCCGGCAGACCCTCCTCGCGCAATTGCTTCAGTGCCGCCCAGGCGCGCACGACGCCGGCCACCGTGTTGCGGTCGGCGATGCCGATGCCGGAATAGCCGAGCAGCAGCGCCGTCAGCACCATATGCGGCCCCGGCGAGGCGCCGCGCAGGAAGGAAAAATGCGTGGCGGCAACAGGTTCGGCGAAGGCATTCGCAATCTGATTCATGCGAAGAGCCCGTGCAGGAACCAGCGCGGCGGGGCGCTGTCGGCCTCGTAGAAACCGATGCGGTAGAGCCAGAAGCGGCGACCTTGCGCATCCTCGACGCGGTAATAGTCGCGCATCGGCTCGTCCGAGCCGTCGCGCCACCATTCGGGAGCGATGCGCTCGGGGCCTTCGGCGCGGGCGACGTCATGGGTCAGACGGCGCCAGCGGAAGCGGATCGGCGGTCCGTCCGGCACCTCCGCGATCGCCTCGACCGGCTGGGGCGGCTCGAAAAGCTGGAGCGGGCGGGCCGGCGGCTCCTGCGGCTCCGGCGCAGACCATGCCGCCTCAGGTAATGGTGCGGCAGCCGAAAGCGCTTTCGCGGCTCTGACGGGGTGATGCGTGTCCTGCGCCGCGAAGCGCAGCACCCGGTCGCGGCCGAAGCGGGTGACGAGCCGGTCGACCAGATCGGCGACCGCTTCCTCCTCGATGGCGCGGCCGTCGAGGCTGTGCTGGGGCGTGTCGAGCGGCTCGCAAAGCGGCACGGCGAGCTTGATCGCATCGAAACCGAAACCGGGGTCGAGCGGGTCAGACAACGTCTCGATGCGCTCGCGATAGAGCCGCAGCAGCGCCTTTGCGTCGCGCGACGGGCGGCCGGTCTCCATGGCGAGGCGGCGGACAGTGCCGTCGCTGCGGAAGAAGCCGAGTTCGAAGACGCGCCCGCCCTCGCCGCGCGCTTCCAGCACCCGCGCCGCCTCCCCGATCAGCCTGACGACGACAGCCTCGAGGCTCGCGGTATCGGCGAAAGGCTCGGCGAAATGACGCTCGACCACGCAATCGGGCGGCGGGCGCAAGGGCGTGATGCGACGGTCCTCATGGCCGAGGATGCGCCGGAGCTTGACCGCCAGCGCCTCGCCGAAGCGGGCGGAGAGCGTTTCCGAGGGGCGCTCCGCGAGATGGTCGAGCGTCTTCAAGCCGGCGCGGGAGAGCGCGATCACGGTATCGGCGTCCGTATCCAACGCTGCGGTCGGCAGCGAACGTAGCAGCGCCTCCTCCTGCCCGGGCGGGACGATGCCGCCGCGGCCATGGCGGGCGCAGGCGCGGGCGGCGTCGGGCGTGCCGGCGATGGCGGCCTTGAGCTGAAGGCCGCCCCGCTGCATGGCGCGCGCGGCCAGGTTGCCGAGCCCGGTCTCGCCGCCGAAGAGATGGGCACAGCCGGTGATGTCGAGCATCAGGCCATCAGGCGCGTCGAGAGCGACCAGCGGGGTGAAGCGGTCGCAGAAGCCGGCGAGCGCTTCGAGGAATTCGCGATCGGCCTGGGCTTGAGTCTCCAGCGCGACGAGATCGGGGATGCGGGCGCGGGCATCGGCCAGCGTCATATTTCGTGTCAGGCCGAGAGCGACGGCGCGCTTATCGCAATCGACGAGGCGCAGGGCATTGCCCTGCATCTCGGTCAGCACATGCGGCTTCTCAGCCAGTGCGCCGGAGGCCGGAATCGCGCCCGTCCGCCGCAATCTGTCCGTCGCCAGAAAGGGGAACCAGAGGGCGAGATAGCGGCGCGGCATGGTCTGTCCGGGCAGATCGATCGAAAAGGCTGCGTTCCGCAAAGCAATGTCGGTCACGGTCCCACTCCACACGCCACTCACGCTCGGCCGCGCCGCCGCGCTGGCGCAGCAATCTCAGGGCGAAGGCCGGCGCCCCCGGCGCATTCGCCTCCAGCGCCCGCGAGGCGAGCGCCCTCACCTGCCAGCGCGTGCGCGCCGCGCTTGGAGCCTCGGCCGCTGCGACGCGCAGCAGCAGAACCGGCACGCCCGAGGCTTCCGCCGCCAGAGCCAGGCGGCGGCTCGCCGTCAGGTCGAAAGGGCGCGGCTCGCCCCAGGGTTCGATCAGCACGGCGCTGAGCGCGGCACAGCGCGCCGCCTCGGCCCCGGCCCGCAGCACACCCTCGCCGTCTCGCGCCCGCACCAGGAGCAGGCGCGCCGGATCGAGGCCGAGCTCGTTCAACCCCGGTGCATGGAGCCGCCCGGCCTCGGCATCGACGAAATCCTGCCGCGCCCAGAAGATTGGGCCTCCGCCCCCCTTCCGGTCGATCCGCCCCGCCCGCAGCGCGAGGCCGAGCGCAAACCCGGTCGCAGCGGCGAGATCCGCGACCTCGGCGGCGTAGACCTCGTGCAGCGCGGCCCGCGCGAGCCCACCGTTCAGGACCTCGTCCAGAGCGGGGACGCCCAGGTCGATCCGGCCGGCCGCGGCCGGGCCGCTCCGTAAAGCGGCCTCGGCAAGGCTGCGGCGCAGATCGGACAGGGTCGGGGCGGTTTCCGGCATGGGAGCACGATAATTGTTCTCTCTTTGTTCTTTTATAGAACGCTCCCCGCCGGAAGGCGAGTCGAGTCTTCCGGCCGTCCCCATGCCCCTGTCAGCGGATGACGCGGAGCGGAGGCCGTTTGGAAATCCCCTGAGTGCTCATCAGAGTTTGGCCGCGAGTTAGCATCATGATTTCAAAGAGTATTTGATCGCAGAAATGCGCTGGTCATCCCGGGCGACCGAAGGGAGACCCGGGATCCATGCCTGAATCTTGGTCGGAAGCGCTCCGGAATGGATCCCGGATCTCCGCTTCGCTCCGTCCGGGATGACCCGCGCCTTTCAGGTCAAAACTCAAACGCCTGAAATGACCAGCATCATTCCCGGGCAGTCTCACGATGAGGGCTGAGTGTCCGCCGGGCTCTCAGGCCTCTCCGCTGACGGCCTGCGCCTTCACCTGCGAGGGCGGGCGGCCGAAGCGCTTGCGGAAACAGCGGTTGAAATAGGAGAGATCGCCGAAGCCGACCTCATAGGCGACGGCGCTGATGGTGAGCGTCGCGCCTTCGGCCGTGACCAGCCGGTGCCAGGCACGGTCGAGGCGGCGCTCCAGCACATAGTCGGAAAAGGTCCGGCCCTCGGCCTCGAACAGCTTCTGGACGACGCGCGCGCTGACGCCGTGCAGGGACGCGATCATCTCGACGCCGAGCTCGCGCCGCTCCAGCCGGGCCTCGATATCGGCCTTGATGGCGGCGAGGCGGCCGGCCCGCCGGTCGGCCATCGCGGCCGGCACCGCGGATCCGCGATCCGAGAGGGCCGCGCCGATGAGATCGTGGACATGGCCCTTGGCGAGGGCCTGGAGATCGGCGGAGTTCAAGGGCAGCAGGCCGCGCAACAGGAGCGCGCCGTAATGCGCCAGCGCCTGCAAGCCCGGATTGGAGCGCGGGATGACCTGCATCAGCGCGGAATCGTCCCCGAGCGAAGGCAACAAGGCCCGATCGAGTTCGATCACATCGATGCGGCCGGGCTGGGCCAGGACGAACTCGGTCGGCTGGTCGAGAGCGAGCGCCGCCGCCTCGCGAGCCCGGAGCGCGATGCGCCTGTCGCCCTGCCGGATCACGACGCGCCCCTCGGCCGGGCGGACGAGGATGTAGCGGGCTCCCTCCCCGGCTCGCTCCGGCCGCCAGACCCAGTGCGCCGCCGGGGCGAAGCAGGAGCGCAGGCCGATATCGGGGCGCGTGGTCAGGATGCAGCGGGCATCGAAAGGCAGGGGCAGATCGGGCGCCGCAGCTTCGCGAGCGACGGTGCGGCCGAGGATGCGTCGCGACAGCGTGCTCGCCTCGTCGCGGCCTACACCGGCGGAGACCAGCCAGAACGGCACGAAATTCTGCGATTCAGGCGCCGCCTCACGCCCCGGGCGTGTCGCGACAGCCACATCTCCCGTTTTCGACACCGGATTCGTCTCAGTCCTATAGCGCGTTCGCGGAAGTCCAAGCTTAGACCGCAGAAACATCATTACAGCAACAACTGAAATCGATCACGGACCTCACCCAAGACCGAATCTGCAATGAAATCAAGCTACTTTACTATAATTCTAAAGAACGAATTCTGAGACGACACAAGTAATCCGCCATCAGAACGGCTTCGCATTCCTGCCCAACACATGGGCAGGACCGCAGCCAGCGCCGCCAGGTAGAACCATGACCAGATCGATCAGCCTCGCCACCAGCCTCGTGGCCCTCCTCGCCTCCTCGGTGGCGGTCGCGCAGGTTTCGCGGGAGTCCGCAGCGCGCCCTGCCGGATCGGGCCGCGCCGCGAATGCGCCGACAACGATCGATCTCGACACGATCACGGTGACCGCCGCCCGCGCCGAACGCAGCACGGCCGAGACGCCGCAATCCGTGCAGGTCATCGACCGGACGGAGATCGAGCAGCAGATGAAGTTCAGCCCCAACGCCGCTGCCGCGCTCGGCAAGCTGGTGCCGGGCTATTCGATGTCGACGCAGACGGTCTCCAGCGCCTCGGAGAACTATCGCGGCCGCGACCTGCTGGTGATGATCGACGGCGTGCCGATGAACACGCCGCTGCGCGACGTCTCGCGCATCCTTTCGCTGATCGATCTCAACACGGTGGGGCGGATCGAGGTCGTCGCCGGCGCCTCCAGCTTGTACGGCGCGGGCGCGACCGGCGGCACGGTCAATTTCATCACGCGGAAGGCAGCCGAGGGCAAGCCGCGCGTCACGGTCAACACCGCGATCCGCGGCTTCACCCAGAATTTAGGCCGTTCGCTCGCGCCGGAAACTTCGGTCACGGTCTCCGGCAAGGTCCCGGATGGCATCGACTACCTGTTCTCGGGCCAGATCCGCGGCGCCGGCCGCACCTATGACGGCGCCGGGCGCGAATTGCCGTCGGACGGCCTGCTCGGCCAGGGTGGCGGCGATCGCTACAAGGCCGGCAACCTGCTCGCCAAGCTCGGTTATGATTTCGCGGGCGGCAAGCGCATCGAGTTCAACGCCTCCTGGATCGGCTTCGACCAGGACCCGAAATATCTGACCAACTACGCCGCCCCCTTCGCGCGGCCGGACCGGACGCAGCTCTATACCGGCCAGAGCGTGCTGGAGGACACCAAGTCGGTGTCGCTGCGCTATAGCGACGCCGATTTCGCGCTCGGCAAGCTCAGCGTGCTCGGCTACTACAACGACATCAAGAAGCGCTTCAATTACTCGACCTTCTCCTATCCCTACAATTCGCAGGTCTACTACTCGTTCAACCCGCTCTCGCCGACGAGCCGGGACAACCAGACGACGCTCTATTCGCAGCGCGGCGGTGTGAACGTCACGATCGACACCCCGCTCGATCGCATTCTGCCCGGCGCCAAGCTGACCTGGGGCGGCGACCTGATCCAGGAGAAGACCTGGCAGACCCTGACCAGCGGGCAGGACGTCTTCACGCCATTGAAGCAGACGACGGCCGCCGGCTTCGGCCAGCTCCAGATCCCGATCGGCGAGCGCATCGTGCTGCGCGGCGGCCTGCGCTACGAGCATTTCTCGCTTTCGGTGAACGACTATACCCGCCCGGCGGCTTACGCGGCTGTCGCGGCCAACAATGCGCAGGGCTACCAGGCCTTCGTGCTGCCGGCTTTGCGGGTGCTCGGCGGCGATTTCGACTATTCGGCGGTGACCGCCAATCTCGGCGCGACGATCAAGCTCTCCGAGAGCAGCGAAATCTTCGGCGGCTTCTCGCAGGGCTTCGCGCTGCCGGATGTCGGCGCCTTCACCCGCCGCGCCGGCATCTCGACGCAATATGCCTGCCCCGTGCAATTGCCGAACTGCCTGCCGGCCAACCGCCAGACGATCAGCTATTCGGCGATCGCTCCCAAGGCGCAGATCGTCAACAATTACGAGCTCGGCATCCGCGGCAGCTACGACCGCTTCAAGGGCTCGCTGACCGGTTTTGTCAGCACCTCCGATGACGGCGTCACCTTCGATTCCGTGACCAATACGATGTCGCAGCAGAAGGAGCGGATCTGGGGCGTTGAGGCGACCGGCGATGTCACCATCACCGATGCCTTCACCATGGGCACGGTCCTGTCCTATCGCGAGGGCCGCTACGACACCAATGGCGACGGCAGGCTCGACAGCAATCTGCCGAACAACCGCATCGGTTCGCCCTGGCGCGGGATGCTCTATGGCAGCTACCGCTTCGTGAACGGCATGCAGCTGCGCGTCGAGGGCGAGGCGTTCTCGGACCGCGACGTCGCGATCGACCTGCGCGGCACGCGCTACAAGCTGAAGGGCGCCGCGACGATGAACGTCGCCCTCACCGCTCCGGTCTGGGAGGGCGAGGCTTATGTCGCGGTCAACAACCTGTTCGACCGCGCCTACCAGAACCCGACGGCGACCTCCGTGCGCAACCTGCCGAACTATGGCTGGGGCCGCACCGTCACCCTCGGCTTCCGCAAGACCTTCTGACGCCATGGTCAGCCTCGAGATCGACGCGGATGCGGTGGTGACGCTGCGCTTCATGCCGCCCTATCAGCCGGAGGACGAGCGCGCCTATCTCGACGCGCTTCACGAGATCGGCCAGCGCGAGGAGCCCTATACGCTGCTGACGATCTTCGGCGGCGGGCGGGCGCTGTCGCAGGCGGGCGAGCGCGAGCAGGCGCTGTGGTTCAAGGCGACGCGGGACCGGGTCTCGCGCGCCTGCCGGGCCTGCGCGATCGTGCGCCCCGATGCCAGCGAGAAGACCGCCGAGATCTTCCGCCGGCTCTGGCCCTTTCCGATCGTCGCCGAACGCGAGGAGGCGGTTGGACGCGCCTTCCTGCTGAGCCAGTACAACGGATCGAAGCCATGAGCAGCGCGACCGAATCCGCTGTCATGCCCGCCGCGCTCGCGCCGCGCCAACGCTACCGGCTCTTCGCCGTGCTGGGCGGCTTGTATCTGGCGCAGGCGATCCCGTCCTATCTCTTCGTCGCGGCGCTGCCGCCGATCATGCGTGAGCTCGGCGTCTCGCGCACCGCCATCGGCGCGATGAGCATCCTGCTGCTGCCGCTCGTGCTGAAATTCATCTGGGCGCCCTGGGTCGACCGCATCCGCCCCTTCGCGCGGGCGCACCGGGCCGGTTGGGTCCTGATCACCCAGAGCCTGACGATCCTCGCCATCCTCGCCCTGATCATGGTCGGGCCGACCGAGGTCAACGCGATCATCGCGATCGGCTTCGTCGCCTCGCTCTTGATCTCGACGCAGGACATCGCGACAGACGGCTATGCCGCGAAATATCTGCCGGAAGCGGATCGCGCCATCGGCAACGCCATCCAGGGCGGCTCTGTGGCTTTCGGCGTGGTGATCGGCGGCACGCTCGGCCTCGTGCTCTACCATCATATCGGCTGGACCGGGATGCTGGTGACCATCGCCGCGATCTCGCTGCTGCCGCTGGTCGCAGCCGCGATGATGCGCGAGGACGATCCGGTGCCGGGGACCGCACCCGCGCCGCGCCCGTCGATCCGCGCCTTCATGAGGCGGCCGGAGGCCCGCCAGATTCTCTGGATCGCCCTGACCTACCGAGCCAGCGAAGGCCTCGTGAAGGCGATGGAGGGTTCGTATCTGGTCGATGCCGGCATCCCGCTCGACCAGATCGGCTATCTCTCCGGCCTCTCGGCGACGACTGCGGGGCTTGCGGGCTCGGCGATCGCGGCCTGGATGGTGAAGCGGCAGGGGCTGTCCTTCGTGCTCGCCCTGCTCGGGGGGATGCGGACGGTCTGCTTCGCGCTCTTCGCGGCGCATGCACTCGGCGCCGTCGTCGGCGTCTGGCCGCTGTTCGGAGCGGCCGGCTTCCAGACCCTGATCCGCTACATGGAGATCGTCGCGCTCTATTCGCTGTTCATGGCGGTGACGACCTCGGAGCAGCCGGGCACGGATTTCACCATCCTCGCCTGCGCGCAATTGCTGGTCTATCTCGCGGGCTCCATGCTGGCCGGCAAGCTCGCCGACGCGATGGGCTACGGCTTCCTGTTCGCGCTGGCGACCGCGATCTCCGCCATCGCCGTGATCGCGACGGTCAGGATGCTGTCGCAAGCGACGATCATGAACCCGGCAGGCGACGGGGCGATAAAGGCCGGCTGAGCATGGCGGATCGCCTCGCCGCAGGTTAGCCTCGGCTGCATGTGGGGGATTCTCCAAGACTACTGGCCGCATATTCTCGCTGTCATCACGATCGTGACGTCGTCCATCGCCGGCGCGCATGCGGTGATGACCAAGGACGAGGTGCGCGCGGCCATCGGCTGGGTCGGTGTCATCATCCTCTCGCCGATCGTCGGGCCGCTGCTCTACGCCATCGCCGGGGTCAATCGCATCCGGCGCGCCTCGATCCTGGCCAACCGCCCCGGCCACGGCATGGCGGCGGCCGATTTCCATGTCGAGGACGAGGCGGTCGCGACGGATTTCGGCCGGCGCTTCCTGGCGCTCAAGACGCTCGGCGACCGCGTCGCCCGCCACCCGCTGACCACCGGCAACCGCATCGAGACGCTGGAGACCGGCGACGAGGCCTATGGCGCGATGCTCGTGGCGATCGCGGCGGCGCAGCGCAGCATCATCCTGGAAAGCTATATCTTCGACCGCGACCCGATCGGCCTGCGGATCGCCGATGCGCTGATCGACGCACACAAGCGCGGCGTCGCAGTCCGCGTGCTGATCGATGCGGTCGGGGCGCGCTATTCGGTGCCGAGCATCGCCGGGCATCTGCGCGAGGGCGGGGTCGCGGTCAGCGTCTTCAACGGCAACATCATCGTGGGCCTGCGGCTGCCCTATGCCAATCTCCGGACCCACCGGAAGATCATCGTCGTCGACGGCGCCATCGGCTTCATGGGCGGCATGAATATCCGCGAGGGCTTCACCCGCGAATTCGCCGGTGACGCCTTCGCCCATGACACGCATTTCCGCGTCGAAGGCCCCGTGGTGGCCGATCTCTTCGCGGTCGCGGCCGAGGACTGGTGCTTCGCCACCGGCGAGGCGCTCACCGGCCCCGCCTGGGAGCTTCCCGCATTGGAACGCGGCGGCATGCCCGTGCTGGCGCGCGCCGTGCCATCCGGGCCGGATGCCTATCTGGAGACCAATCACAAGCTGTTGATCGGCGCCCTGTCGGTGGCGCGCCATTCGGTCAGGATCATGTCGCCCTATTTCCTGCCGGACCAGGAACTGATCAGCGCGCTCGTCACCGCGGCGCGACGCGGCGTCGACATCGATATCGTCGTGCCCTCGGTGAACAATCTCGTGCTGGTCGACCGCGCGATGACCGCGCAATTCGACCAGATTCTCAAGAATTACTGCCGGATATGGCGCTCGACCGGCGCCTTCGACCATTCCAAGATCCTCGCCATCGACGGGAGCTGGGCCTATATCGGCTCCTCCAATCTCGACCCGCGTTCGCTGCGCCTGAACTTCGAGATCGACCTCGAGGTTCTCGACCATGGTTTCGCCCGCGCGATCGAGCGCCGGATCGAGATGGTGATGGCGAGCGCGACACCGGTCACGCTTGCCGGCCTGCGCGCCCGGCCCTATGTCATGCGTCTGATCGACAGGTTGATCTGGCTCGGCTCGCCCTATCTGTGAGCCGGCCCGGCCATCCCCCTGACGCCAGAGGCGCCTAAGCCGTCGATCCGTTCGACCAGAGCGGGTCCGGAGCACGAGCCGGCGGAGCGATGCAGAAGAAGAACCAGAGCCTGCCCGCCACCATCATCGCCTCGCTGCGCCAGCGCAAGAACCGCCCCGGCCCCGTGCCGGCGAGCGAGGCCGGCCGCCCCGGCGGCACGCTGGTCGCGTCCTACAACGTCCATAAATGCGTCGGCATCGACGGCCGCTTCGATCCCGGCCGGATCGCGCAGGTCATCCGCGAGATCGCGCCCGACGTGATCGCTCTCCAGGAGGCCGACAAGCGCTTCGGCGCCCGCCACGGCCTGCTCGACCTCGCACGATTGAAGGAGGAGACCGGGCTCGTCCCGGTTCCCGTGGAGAGCGCCAATGCCGCGGCCCATGGCTGGCACGGCAATGTCGTGCTGTTCCGGCAGGGGCTGGTGCGCGACGTCAATCAGGTCTCATTGCCGGGACTGGAGCCGCGCGGCGCGCTGGTCGTCGATATCGACATGGAGAGCGGCGCGGCGCTGCGCATCGTCGCGGCGCATCTCGGCCTGCTCAGGCGCTCGCGCTCGCAGCAGGCCCGCATGATCATCGAGTTGATGCGCAGCCACGACGAGCGCCCCACCCTGCTGCTCGGCGACCTCAACGAATGGCGCCTCGGCGGCCGCTCGGCGCTGAGCGCGCTCGATGCCGCCTTCGGCGCCATGCCGGTGCCCGTGCCGAGCTTCCCGGCCGGGCTGCCGCTGCTGGCGCTCGACCGGATCATCGCCAATCGCCCGGAAATCCTGTCGGAGGTCGCGGTCCACGATACGCCACTGGCGCGTGTCGCGTCCGACCATCTGCCGATCAAGGCCTTCGTCGATCCGGCCATGGTGGCGCTGCCGGTCAGCGCGCCCGAGCTCACGCTCGTGCCGGCTGAAGCGGCGATCTCCAGAAAGCCGGCTGCGCGAGACAAGGAAGCGCCCTTGCCGCTGCCGTCCTTGTCATCGGGCAAGGGTTATCGCGGCAGCAATCGCGAACTCGTGCGCAAGGCCGGCGACCAGCTGAAACGTGCGGTGAAACGCACCTTGCGGCGGCCGGATGCTCCGTCGCGGTAGGCCGCGCGTGGATTTTCACCTCGACCCAGCCGTCATTCCGGGGCTTCGCGCAGCGAAGAGCCCGGAATCCAGAACCAATGCGGCTCCTTCGAAAGGCGCTACTGGGTCACCGCTCCGATCAATAGCGGGCTCGGCTCTGGATTCCGGGCTCAGGCCTCCGGCCTGCCCCGGAATGACGACGAGGGTTTCTGCAGCTTCATGCCGGCAATGCGCTTCAGCGCTGGCCAATCCCGGCGAAGCCTGCTTTCTGGATTCGTCAGCCGTCTCAGGACGCAGAATCAGATGCCGGATGCCTTGGCCGAGCGCCCGAGCGCGCTGCAGCTCTTCCTGATCTTCACGCGGATCGGGCTGACCAGCTTCGGCGGCGGCCTGAGCGGTTGGATGCTCCGGGAATTCGTGCAGCGGCGGCGCCTGATGAGCGAGGAGGATTTCCTCAACGGGCTCTCGGTCGCGCAGGCCCTGCCCGGCGTCAATGTCACCAACATGGCGATCTGGATCGGCTACAGGCTCGGCGGCCGCAACGGCGCCATCGCCTCCTGGCTCGGCATCGTCGTTCCGGCCGCCTTCGTCATCGTGCTGATCGGCAGCGTCTTCGCCTCGCTCAGCGGTTACGCGCTCAGCCATGTCGCGCTCAGCGGCGCGGCTTCGGCCGCGATCGGCCTGTCGTTGGCGATGGGGCTCACCGCCGCGCGCCGGGTGCCGCGCCGGGTGTTCCCGCTCGCGATCATGGCCGCGACCTTCGTCGCGGTCGCGATCCTGAAATGGCCGCTGCTTTGGACGGTGCTTGGCTTCGGCTCGCTCAGCGTCGCCGTGACCTACCGGGACGGCTGAGCGACCGGATGCAATCCCTGCCCTTCAGCATCCTGCTGGTCTTCCTGCCGCTCTCGCTGGTGACGATCGGCGGCGGCCAGAGCGCCATTGCCGACATGCACCGCCAGATCGTCGATGTGCATCAGTGGATGAGCGCCGCGCAGTTCGTCGACGCCTTCGCGATCGCGCGGCTGGCGCCGGGGCCAGGCTCGCTGCTGGCGACGCTGATCGGCTGGCAGATCGCCGGGTTCTGGGGGGCCATCGCGGCCACCGCCGGCATCTTCGGGCCGACCGCCTTCCTGATCTACGGGGTTGCCCATATCTGGTCGCGCTACGAGGGCGCCCGCCTGCTGCGCGCCCTCGAGAAGGGCCTGCGACCGGTCGCTGCGGGCATGATCCTCGCGGCAAGCTATGTGCTGATCCAGTCGCTCGACAGCGGCTGGCTCGGGCGGGGCATCGCGCTGATCTCGACCGCCTTGCTGATGCTGACGCCGGTCAATCCGCTGCTGCTGATCGCCGGCGGCGCCGGCTGTTTCGTTGGACTGCATCTGCTGGCGCTGATCTGAGCGCGGCTCACGACGCCCAGGCCAAGGCTGCGAAGCCACCGACCGCAGTCATATCGAACAAATCTTGCTCCAATATCTCCGCAAGGGCTTTACACGGCAATTTATTGTAATAATTATATTATAGAAACCACCTTCTTTTGAATTATATCAATTATTATATTATCGATTCCTAAAGAATCAACTTGCGAATCCTTTCGCAAGACTATTACACGCCCCAGACATGGGACTGGGGTTACGTAATGAATAATAATTCCAAGCTGGCTTTCCTGGCGGCGCTGCTGTCGACGACCGCTCTTTCGGTGGCTCAGGCGCAGACTTAGGCGCCGCAATCCAATCAAAACACCGGCGAGCAGATGATCTCGCTCGACCAGATCACGGTCACCGCGACGCGTGGCGAGAAGCAGGTTCTCGACGTTCCCGGCACCGTCAGCGTGATCACGCGGCAGGATCTGGAGCAGCGGATCACCCGCGACACGCAGGACCTCGTGCGCTACGAGCCCGGCGTCATCGTCAACCGTCAAACGACGGGCACCGACCCCTTCGGCAATTATGGCGGCTTCACCATCCGCGGCGTCGGCGGGAACCGCGTGCAGATGCAGGTCGATGGTTCGCGCGTGATCGAGCGCATCACCGACGGCAACCGCGACTTCGTCGACCTGCCCTTCCTCAAGAATGTCGAGATCGTGCGCGGCCCGGGCTCGGTGCTGTGGGGCGCCGATGCGCTCGGCGGCATCGTCGCCTATCGCACGCTCGACCCGCAGGACCTGCTCAAGGGCCGCAAGGACAAGCCCTGGGCCGTCAAGCTCGATACGAGCTATGACAGCTTCGGCCGCTCTCTCGTGAAGACGGGGATCGCCGCCTACAGCTTCTCCCCGGCCTTGGAGGCGATCGTCGGCGTGAGCCACCGCACCGCGCAGGAAGGCAAGCTCAGCAAGGCCCGTGCCGATGGCGGGCGCTGGGGCTGCCCGGTGCCGACCCTGCGCTTCCTGGGCTGCAACCAGCTCAACCCGATCGATACCGAGGTCTGGAACGCCTTCGGCAAGCTCGTGTTCAAGCCGACCGTCGATCATACGATCAAGCTGACCGGCGAGTATTTCGACAACGACACGCGGGCGAACCAGCTCTGGGACTACAATGTCGTCAGCCTCGGCACCCGCAACGGCGCCTATATCCGCGACCAGGCCAAGAGCCGCCAGCGCATCGCGATCGAGCATGAATGGCAGGCGGGACTGAGCTTCCTCGACTCCGTGCGCTGGCAGGCCTCGTTCTCGCCGCAGGAGCGCGAGGTCATCAATAACCGCCTGCAGACGCTCTCGAACGGCCAGCAGCGCTTCACGCGCGGCCTGCTCGACTACAAGGAGCGGTTCTCGCAGCTCGACATCCAGGCGAAGTCGAGCTTCGCGCTGGGGCCGACCTTCCACCGGCTCACCTATGGCTTCCAAGGCGACGTCACGCGCACCGACTACAAGCGCCGCGACGACGTCCGCAACCTGACGACGGGCGTGACCACCACGACGATCGCGGGCGGCTTCAACTTCGCCAATGCCACGACGACGCGCTACGACTTCTACCTGCAGGACGAGATCGAACTCCTGAGCGGCCGCTGGACGATCACGCCCGGCCTTCGCTACGCGAACTACAACATCGATCCGCGCCTCGGCCAGAACTACGTCATCGTGCCCGGCAAGGAGCCGCGCGAGCTCGATTCGCACCGGGTGATCCCGCAGGTCGGCACGCTCTTCAAGCTCGACGAGACCTATTCGCTCTATGCCCGCTATGCCGAGGGCTTCAAGATGCCGACGGCGCAGCAGCTCTACACCTCGCTGCCGTTCGGCACCCAGAACCTAATTCCGAACCCGGACCTGCGTCCTGAGAAGGTGAAATCCTACGAGGCCGGCGTGCGCGGCCGCTTCGCAGATGGCTGGTTCTCGCTCGGCGCCTTCCACGCCGACTACAAGGACTTCATCCAGGAGCTCTACGAGGTGCCCGGCACGACCGACATCACCTCGCGCAACCTGTCGCGGGTGAAGATCTCCGGCATCGAGGCCTCGGCCGAATGGCGCTTCCAGGAGCGCTGGGTCGGCCATCTCGCCGTCAGCTACCAGTACGGCAAGCAGCGCAAGGAACAGGGCTCGCCCATCGTTCCCTACAATATCAGCCCGCTGAAGGCCGTCGCCGGCCTGAAGTACCTGATGCCGGAATATGGGCTGGAGGCCGAGGTGATCGGCACCTTCGCGGCCGGCGCGACGCGCGCGGACGCTCCGACCACGTTCAAGCCCGGCGGCTATTCGGTGTTCGACGCCTATCTGAACTGGAAGCCGACCAGTTCCATCACCGTGCGCGGCGGCGTGCAGAACATCTTCGACCGGCGCTATTTCGCGGATGTCCTGAACTACGCCAAGACGGCGACCGCCGCGACCGCTGCCACAAACCCGCTGGAACTGCAGACGGCACCGGGGCGCACCTTCAAGCTCGCCGCTTCCGTCGAGTTCTGAGCCTGTTCGAGACGCCGGAGCTGAAAAGCCCGGCGGATCAGCGGCGCCCCGGTCGAGACCCCGGGGCGTCGCACCCCTTTTTCGGAGACCATCATGAGCAACGAGACGAACCCGCGCGAAAAGCTCGCGCAAGCGCCGGCCGACATCCTGCGGAACCTGCCTGCCATGGGCCGCGTCATGCTGAGCACCCGTTCCGGCGGGGCCACCCATGAGCGGATGGGCGCGGTCGAGACGGTGACCATCACCGGCAACGAGGCCCGCCTCTCCGGCGCCTTCCACGACAGTCGCATCGACCTTGCCACGGTCGTCAGCATCGTCGCCGACAGGACCAGCAAGATGCGCGAGCGCGTGCTGCCGCGGCTCGAATGCCAGGACGCCGCCGGCGAGACCCTGTTCAGCCTGATCGGGCTCGACGGGCTGGAGCCCTTCGACAAGGCGCTTGAGCCCTTCGGCGCCGGCGAGACGCTGGAGCCGATCCAGCGCGAAGCACCGGGTAGCGGCGGGCCGGCCGAGGTGCCAGAGGACGATCTCGGCGCCCGCAGCTTCGCGGCGATCCTGGCCAGCGGCGAGGCGATCGCGATCGATGTCGAGCGCGCCGGCTTGTTCCAGCATTGGCAGGGCGACCTGCCCGAGCCGAAGCCGGCCATGGGCTTCGTCAACATCATGCGGGGCGATTTCCACCTGCATCTGAAGGCCGGTGCGGTCTCAGGCTGGACCCGGACGGACAACGCGGGGACCGTGACGCTCGAAGCCCGCGACAGCGACGGCAAGGGCTTCGGCCTGGTCTTGCGTGGTCCGGTGGCAGCCTTCGCAGAGGTTCCGGATGTCGATGTCGTCGGCGGCTGAACCTGTACCGGCGGGCGTGACCTTCGCCCATCCGCGCGCGACATGGCTCTGCCCGGATACGGGGCGGCAGCTTGCGCAAGGCGAGCTGATGCGGGCGATGGCGCGCAAGCGCGTCGTCCTGCTGGGCGAGACGCATGACGTCGCCGAGATTCATCGCTGGCAGCTGCATGTCACGACCTGTCTGCATTTGCTGCGGCCGGCGATGGCGGTGGGCTTCGAGATGTTTCCGCTGCGCATCCAGCCGGTGCTCGATGCCTGGGTCGCGGGCGAGATGGACACCGCGAGCTTCCTTGAGCGCAGCGAATGGGTGCAGGTCTGGGGCTTCGATCCCGAGCTCTACCTGCCGCTGTTCCATTTCTGCCGGCAGCAAAGGGTGAAGATGCTGGCGCTGAACTGCCATCGCCCGCTGGTCACGCGGGTCGGACAGGTCGGCTGGGAGGCGATCCCGGTCCCCGAGCGTGACGGCGTCACGCCGTCTGCGCCAGCGACCGATGGCTACCGCGACTATCTCGCGGCGATCACCGGCCGGTTCAGCGGATCGGCCAAGCCGGAGGCGATGGCGCCGGAGCGTTTCGATCGCTTCATACGGGCGCAGCAATGCTGGGACCGCTCCTTCGCCTGCCGCATCGCGGATCATCTCGCTGAGACCAAGGATGACCCGCTGGTCGTCGGCATCATCGGGCGCGGTCATCTCGAGTATGGTCACGGCACGCCGTTCCAGCTCCGCGATCTCGGCATCGAGGATGTCGCGGTGCTGCTGTCGGCGACGGAGGCAGCGCCTGAAGCCGGGCCACTCACCGGCATCGCCGACGCGCTGTTCCGGCTCGACGCGCCCGAGCCGCCGCAATCGCGACGGACGCCAAGAGCGGCGTCATGAGGGCCGTGCTCTCCCAGGTCATCGGGCTGACCCGGCTCTGCATCTCCGGGCCGGGCGGCAAGGTCGGCGCGCTCTATTTCCTGATGATCTTCGGGCTTGGCCTCGCCGGGGTGCAGGTCGGCGTGCGCCTGATCGCCTGGACGGCGGATTTCTACAACGCGCTGCAGAAGCTCGATGTCGATGGCGCGCTCAGGCAGATCGCGGTCTTCTTCGGGCTGATCGCGATCAGCGTTTGCATCCACCTCGGCAGTGCCTATCTGCGCAAGATGCTGCAGATTCGCTGGCGGCGCGCGCTGACCGAGGCCGCGCTCGACCGCTGGCTCGCCGGCAAGGCCTATTGGCACATGCGCGAGCGCACCGATCACGGGCTCGACAACCCCGACCAGCGCATCGCCGAGGATTGCCGCATCTTCGTCGAGAAGCTCACGATCGAGGGGCTGGAGCTCGCCACGAACATCGTCGCGCTGGTGACCTATGTCGCGATCCTGTGGTCGCTCTCGACCTTCGCGCTGTCGTTCAGCCTGTTCGGCTACGCGATCGAAATCCCGCGCTACATGGTCTGGGCCGCGCCGCTCTATGTCGCCATCGCCACCTTCATCACGCATGGGCTGGGCCGCCCGCTCAAGGCGCTGACGGTCGAGCAACAGCGGCGCGAGGCCGATTTCCGCTTCGCGCTGGTCAGGCTGCGCGAGCATGTCGAAGCCGTGGCGCTGGCCGATGGCGAGCCCGCCGAGCGCCGCCTGTTCCGCGAGCGCTTCGGCGCGATCGCCGGGAATTGGCAGAAGCTCGCCAACCGCGAATTGATCCTCGGCTTCTTCACCCGGCCCTATTTCCAGACCGTGCTGCGCATCCCGCTCTTCCTGGCACTGCCGGCCTATCTCGCCGGCCGCGTCACCTTCGGCGGGCTGATGCAGATCGGCTCGGCCTTCCAGAATGTCGTGACGACGCTGTCCTGGTTCGTGTTCTCCTATCGCGATCTCACCGAACTCGCCGCGGCCGCCAGCCGCCTCTCGCACTTCATGAGGGCCGCCGAAGGCGCGACCGCGCCGATGGCGGGCCCTGCCCTGCACAGAACCAGCAATGCGGAGATGCGGCTGCGCGACCTCGTCCTGAAAACGCCTGCGGGGCGCCGCCTCCCACCCGTCCCGGACCTGAAGCTGGAGGCCGGCGGCAGCTATTGGCTCGCGGCACCGTCCGGCCACGGCAAGAGCACGCTGGCCAAGGCGATCGCCGGGCTCTGGACACATGGCGAAGGCTGGATCGAGCGGCCGGATGGGCGCATCCTTGTCTTGCCGCAGCAGCCCTATCTGCCGCTCGGGGATCTCCGTGCCACGCTCGCCTATCCGCAAGCGCCGGAAGCCCTCGACGACGAGCGGCTGCGCGCGGCGCTGGCCACTGTCGGGTTGGAGGAACTCTGGTCGCTCGACGCGGAAGCCTGGACCGACATGCGGCGCGGGCTTTCCGGCGGCGAGCGGCAGCGCTTCGCCCTGGCGCGCGCGCTGCTCCAGGCGCCCGACTGGCTCGTGCTCGACGAAGCGACGAGCGCGCTGGATGCGCAGTCCGAGGGGCAGGTGCTCGCCGCGCTACGCCATGCCCTGCCCGCGAGCGCCCTGATCCTGATCGCGCATCGCGCGCCGCAAGGCCTCGGCTCGCTCCGGATGATCGAACTGGCGCAACCTCCGTCACGACCGGACGCCGTCCATGCCACTGCCGTTGCGCAGGCCGAGCCGATAGTCTGAACGGAGATGAATCGCCGCTCCTCTCAACGCTCGCTCTGCTGATGGCCGTGCCCTCGCTCACTGACATCCGCGCTGCCCTGCGCCGCCGCCTGGCACGCTGGCAGGGCGTGCCGCGCCTGCTGTGCGCGCTGTGGCAGACCAGCCCGCGGCTCTTCGCGACGATCGCGGCCTTGCGCCTGCTGCGTGCGTTCCAGCCGCCGGCAATGCTGTTCGTCGGCAAGCTGATCATCGACGAGATCGTGCTGCAGACCCGGACACCGGCGCCCGGCCCGGCCCTGTCGGACTGGCTGGAGAGCGGCCGGGCCTCGGCATTGGCCGGCTGGATCTTGCTGGAATTCCTGCTGGTCGCCGGCGGCAACGCGCTCAACCGGCTGGGAACGCTGGTCGAAGGCTTGCTATCAGAGCGGCACGGCTTCGCGATGGGCGCGCTGCTCGTCGAGCGCGCGGCCGAGCTCGACCTCCGGGACATCGAGGGCAACGCCGCTCAGGACAAGCTGCAACGCGCCAATGCTGCGACGATGCTCGGCTACCAGCTCGTGACCAATCTCCTCACGCAACTCCAGAACGGGGTGACGCTGCTTGCTCTGCTGGCCGGCCTCGTGTTCTTCGTGCCTTGGCTGATCGTGCTGTTGCTCGCGGCCCTGCTACCGACCTTGCTCGTCGAAGCTCATTTCAATGCCCGGCAATATGAGGCTGCGACGGCGCTGGTGCCGGAACGGCGGCGCCTCAACTACCTCCAGCATGTCGGCTCCTCAACGCATGCAGCGAAGGAGGTGAAGCTGTTCGGCCTCGGCAGCTACATTGCCGGCCTGCTGCGGGAGGTCGCGGAGCGCATCATCGCGACCAACCGCCGGCTGGCGGTGCGGCGTGCCGCCTGGAGCAGCCTGTCCGGCGCGATCGGCTCGCTCGCCTATTACGCTGCCTATGCCGTCGTCGCCTGGCGCGCGCTGACGGGTGGGCTCAGCATCGGCGACATGACCTTTCTGGCGGGCTCGCTCATGCGGCTCAACGGGCTGTTCGAAGGATTGATCGTCGGCCTGTCGCAAATCACGTCGCAGGCCCAGTATCTCGGCGATCTCTATGCCTTCCTCGACATGCGTTCGACCGTGGCGCCTCCGGCGCGTCCCCGCGCCTTTCCCGCACCTCTCCGACAGGGCGTGACGTTCGAGGATGTCGGCTTCCAGTATCCCGGCAAGCCGGATTGGGCGCTGCGCCATCTCAGCTTCAGCCTGCCGGCCGGCGAGGCGCTGGCGCTGGTCGGCGAGAACGGCGCCGGCAAGACCACGATCGTCAAGCTGCTGACGCGGCTCTACGAGCCCGACGAAGGCCGCATCCTGATCGACGGTGTCGATCTCCGCAACATCCCGCTGCCGGACCTGCGCGAACATGTCGGTGCGATCTTCCAGGATTTCATGCGCTACAACCTGACGGCTTCCGAGAATGTCGGGGTCGGCCGGGTGGCGCGCATCACCGAGCGGCCGGCGATCGTCGAAGCTGCCCGCAAGAGTTTGGCCGATCCCGTTATCGCTGCCCTGCCAGAGTCTTATGACCAAATGCTCGGACTTGGATTCCAGAGCGGGCTCGACCTCTCGGGCGGACAATGGCAGAAGATCGCCATCGCGCGGGCCTATTTCCGCGACGCCGCGATCCTGATCCTCGACGAGCCAACCGCCGCGCTCGACGCCCGCGCCGAGGCCGAAATCTTCGAACGCTTCCGCCATCTCACCACCGGCAAGACGGCGCTGCTGATCTCGCACCGCTTCTCGACGGTGCGCATGGCCGACCGCATCCTCGTTCTGGAGAACGGCGCGATCCTCGAACAAGGAGGCCATGCCGAGCTGATGGCGCAGGACGGCCGCTATGCCGAGCTGTTCAAGCTGCAGGCTGCCGGGTTCCAGTAGGCTCGGCAGCCGCTTTCGAGACGCCTACCGCCCCCGGATCAAATCGGCCGCCTGATAGCTCCAGTAGGTCAGCTGGACCGCGGCCGTGCCAAACGGGCCACCGTTCCAGACCAGGCCGAACGGTGCGAACAGCTTGTAGCGGTCGCTCGCGCCGCGGATCGCCTCGGCGATGACCGTGCCGCCGATCGCGGTCGTGTTCATGCCATGACCGCCGAAGGCGGTGCAGTACCAGACGCCCGGCCGGTACTGTCCGATCTGCGGCATGAGGTGGCGCGCATAGGACATCAGGCCCGACCAGGCGGCCTCGACCTTCAGCTCGGCGAGCTGCGGATAGGTCGTGACCATCTCATGGCGGAGGATCGCGGCGACGTCGCCGGGCTCGGTCGTGCGCGTGGTGATACGCCCGCCCCAGAGGATGCGCGAGCCGCCCTCGACCGTGCGGTAATAGTCGCCCGCGCGCCGGTCGTCGCCGACGCCGGTGCCGATGCGGATCGCCTGGCGGATCAGGTCGGGCGCGGCCTCGGTCAGCAGGACATAGGTCGCGATCGGGATATAGGCGCGGCGCAAGGCCGGCAGCACGTCGCCGGTATAGCCGCCGGTCGTGAACAGCACCTGATCGGCCTCGATCGTCGCCTTGGCCGTCTTCAGCTGCTTCACCGCGCCGTCGAGTTCGCAGGAGATGACCGGCGAGCCCTCGTGGATCTTGCCGCCGAGCCGGACGATCTCGCGGGCGAGTGCGCGAGCATAGTTCAGCGGGTGGAAATGGAAGGAATCGTCGGCCGTCAGCGAGGCGTGATACTTTGGCGAATTGAGCAGCGCGCGGGTCTCATCGCGGCCGAGATAGCGGAGCTTGCGCCCGAAGCGCTTTTCCTGCGTGTCGCGTACCGCCTGGAGCCCAACGCCGCCGTCATAGCGCACAACCTTCATGATACCCGGTGACGGCGCGGCCTCGGTGATCCCTAAGCTATCGATGTTGCCGCGGACGATCTCGACGCCTTCCATCGTCATCCGATAGAGCTCGTCGGCCTGCTCGCGCCCGGTCTGGCGCTCGATCGCGGCCAGCGAGGTCGCATAGCCCGGGCTGACGAAGCCGCCATTGCGGCCGGACGCGCCCCAGGCGACGCGTTGCGCCTCCAGCAACAGGACGGAGCGCCCGGCGCGGGCGAGTTCGAGCCCAGCGGTCAGGCCGGCGAGGCCGCCGCCGACGATGCAGATATCCGTCTTCAGCGTGCCTTCGGCCGGTGGGTAGCTCTCCTGCGTGGCGAGCGTCCGGCGATAATAGGTATCGATATAGGAGGAGGACATGCGGTCTCGCGGAAGGCAGGCAGCGGGCTGTATTCGGTGTCGGCTCGCGCGATCCGCAACCGGTTTTCCCGGCAGCGGACCGCGTGCTTGAAGGCTTATTCGGCGGCTTGCGCCGTGCGTGAACCCGGCGGATCGAAGGCCTGGATCGGCGGCAGGTTGCCGTCGAAGCGCGCGACCTGCACCGTCGTGAGCTGGCCGGTGCAGCCCTGCGCCAAGGCCGAGGTGCCGATATCGCGGGTCAGCACGTTGGGATTACCGTGGACGCAGAGCGGCTTGTCCTCGTTCGGATCGACGGGGTCGTACCAGGCGCCGGTGGGGAGCTGGATCACGCCCTTGCGGATGCCGTCGGTGACATGCACGGCCGCGAGGCAGGCGCCGCGCTCGTTCGAAAGCCGGATGATGTCACCATCGGCGATGCCGCGCAGGGCCGCATCGTCCGGGTGCATATGCGCGACCTCGCGGCCACGATGCTTGGCGTCGCTGCTATGGCCGCCGAAATCGAACTGGCTGTGCAGCCGGGTCCGGGGCTGGTTGGCGACGAGCACGTAGGGGTTCGTCTCGTCGGGGACGTTGGTGGCGCCGAGCCAGGTCGGATGTCCGGGGCAATCCGCCTCGCCGAAGCCGGCGATGGTCTCCGAGAAGATCTCGAGCTTGCCTGATGGCGTCGGCAGCGGCGATGCGTCCGGGTTGGTGCGGAAGGCACGCAGCTTGCCGCCATCGTCCGGCTGCTGAGGCAGGTCGAAGCCCTCGCCCGCCCAGAATTCTGCGAAGCTTGGCGCCGGCAGGCCCTTCGCGGCAAGAGCCGCGCGCGTCGGCTCGTAGAGATGCTCCAGCCATTGCCGGGCGGTGCGGCCCTCGGTGAAGGCCTCGCCCGTGCCGAGGCGCTCGGCGAGATCGGCGAAGATCGCGTAGTCGTCGCGCGCCTCGCCATAGGGCGCGACGACCGGATGCATCGGCACCAGCAGCGGATCGTTGGGGTTGCCGCCGATATCTTCGCGCTCCAGCGTCATCGTGCAGGGCAGCACGATATCGGCATGGCGCGCCGTCGCGGTCCAGGCGAGCTCGTGCACGACCAGCGTGTCGATGCGGGCGAAGGCCTGACGCAGGCGGTTGAGGTCCTGGTGGTGGTGGAACGGATTGCCGCCGGCCCAGTAGACCAGCTTGATCTCGGGATAGGTTCGGGTCTGGCCGTTATAGCGATAGGTCGCGCCCGGGTTGAGCAGCATGTCGGCGATGCGCGCGACCGGGATATAGTCGCTGATCGGGTTCCTGCCCTGCGAAAAGGTCGGCATCGGCACGGCGTTGTAGCGCCGGCCGTAATAGGCGATGGCGCCGAGGCCGTAGCCATAGCCGCCGCCGGGCAGGCCGATCTGGCCGAGCGCGGCTGCGAGCACCATGCCCATCCAGACCGGCTGCTCGCCATGGGCGGCTCGCTGCAGGGCATGGGCCACGACGATGAGCGCGCGCTTGCCGTGCAGGCGCTTCGCCAGGGCGACGATCTCCTCAGCCGGCAGGCCGGCGATCGGGGCCGCCCAGGCCGCATCCTTCGGCTGCCCGTCGGTCTCGCCCAGCAGGTAGCGTTCGAAGACCGGCCAGCCGGCCGTGTAGCGCTCAAGGAAGGCGCGGTCGTGCAGGCCCTCGACGACGAGCGTGTGGACCAGCGCCATCATCAACGCGGTGTCGCTGCCCGGCTTGTTCGCAACCCAGTCGGCGCGGGCCCCAGTCGGCAGGTCGCCGCGCAGCGGGCTCACCAGCACGAATTCGCAGCCGCGCTCCTGCGCCCGCTCCATCGCACCACGCTCGACATGGCGGCTGGTGCCACCGCCGGCGACCATGCTGTTCTTCAGGGCCATGCCGCCGAAGGCGAGCACGATCTCGCTGTGATCGGCGATCTGCTCCCAGGAGACGTTGCGCTTCACCAGGTCCTCGTAGTCGCCGATGATATGCGGCACGAGGACGGAGGACGCGCCCGAGGAATAGCTGTTGACCGACTTCACATAGCCGCCGGTCGAGGTGTTCAGGAAGCGATGGATCTGGCTCTGGGCGTGGTGGAAGCGCCCTGCGCTGGCCCAGCCATAGGAACCGCCGAAGATCGCGCCGGGGCCGTGGTCGTCGCGCACGCGGCGCAGCTCGGCTGCAAGCTTGTCGAGTACGGCAGACCAGGACATCGGCACATATTCGTCGCGGCCGCGACGGTCATCCGGGCCGGGGCCGTTTTCCAGCCAACCGCGCCGGACCATGGGCTGGGCGATGCGGGCGCGATGGCGCAGGGCGGCCGGGAAATTCTGGATGATCTCGTTCGGGTCGGGATCGACGGGATGTGGCCGGACTTCGAGCTCCCCGTCCTTCATGCGCGCCGAGAACACGCCCCAATGCGATGTGTGCGGGCGGAACGCCTCGCTTTCGGCCGCAGCTTCACCTGCAGGAACGATCGGAGCCGTCATCGCCTTAACCCTCGCCTTTCGGACTGAAACAGCCCTTCCCTCATGCCGCCTGTCGGCAGCGGATCGCAAGGGGTTTTCGCGGATTGCGGACAAGCGCCATACGCTTGGCCAGAATGCGGAAGGGCCCGGCTGCTCGTCGCAGCCGGGCCCTTCCCTATTGCGTCAATCGGAGCGCGCCGCGATCAGCGGATCGGCGCCGCATATTGCAGGCCGCCATTGGTCCAGAGCGCATTCTGGCCGCGCGCGATCTTGAGGAGCGAGCCCTGGCCGAGATTGCGCTCGAACATCTCGCCGTAATTGCCGACGGCCTTGATGGCGTTATAGGCCCAGTCGTTCTTGAGGCCGAGCGCCTCGCCGAAGGTGCCTTCCTTGCCGAGCAGGCGCTTGATCTCGGGATTATCCGACTTCGCGCGCATCTCGTCGACATTCGCCTGGGTCACGCCGAGCTCCTCGGCCGTGATCTGAGCGAAATGGACCCAGGTGACGATGTCGAACCACTGGTCGTCGCCGTGGCGGGTGACGTAGCCGAGCGGCTCCTTCGAGATCGTCTCCGGCAGGACGATGTGATCGGCCGGGGCCTTGAAGCGCATGCGCTCGGAATAGAGACCGGAGGCGTCCGTGGTGAAGGCGTCGCAGCGGCCGCTCTCATAGGCCTCGGTCGCCTCGTTGTTGGTGGCGAAGGTCACCGGCTCGAACTTCATGTTGTTCTTGCGGAAATAGTCCGCCGTGTTGAGCTCGGTCGTGGTGCCCTGCTGGATGCAGATCGAGGCGCCGCTGAGCTCCTTCGCCGATTTGATGTTGAGCGACTTCTTCACCATGAAGCCCTGGCCGTCATAGTAATAGGTCGCGCGGAAATTCTGGCCGAGCGTCGTGTCGCGGCTCATGGTCCAGGTCGTGGTGGCGGCGATGAGATCGGTCTCGCCCGACTGGAGCGCCGTGATCCGGTCCTTCGAGGGAAGCTGGATGAATTTCACCTTGGTCTGGTCGCCGAAGACGGCCGCGGCCAGGGCCCGGCAATAATCGGCGTTGATGCCGGTCAGGACGCCGTTCGCGTCCGGAACGGCGAAGCCGGCGAGATTTGCACCAGTGCCGCAATTCAGGACGCCGCGCGACTGAATGGTCTTCAGGGTCTGCGCTTCCGCCGACACCGAAACGGTGCAGGCGACAGCAGCGGCAAGCGCCAGGGTAAGCTTCATCATTCCATCCCCATATTACGATAGTACCGACGATGTTCCACGCGGCCCGGCTCCCGTCAATCGGCAGCAAGGGCCTGGCGTCTCGGGAACCTGACCGTTCGCGCTTATTGCAGATCGGCGAAGGCGAGCTTCAGGCGCTCCACCGCTTCCGTGACGACATCGCGCGGCGTCGCCAGATTGAAGCGCAGGCAGCTCTCGCCGCCCTTGCCGAAGGTCGGGCCGTGATTGACAGCGATCCTGGCCTGCTTCTCGACCCGCGCCGTGAACTCCGCCGGGTCCATGCCCGTGCCCGAGAAATCCGCCCAGGCGAGATAGGTCGATTCGAGCGGCATCGAGCGCACGCCCGGAATCGCGTTGATCCCGGTATCGAAGATACGGCGATTGCCGTCGAGATAGAGATTGAGCGCGTCGACCCAGGCCGCGCCCTCGGGGCTGTAGGCGGCGGTGGCCATCGCCATGCCGAAGGAATTCGGGGAGATGCCGAGCGCGTCCATGCGCCCGCGGAACAGCTCGCGCAGCCGCTCGTCCGGGATGATGACGTTGCCGATATGGGCACCGGCGATGTTGAAGGTCTTGGTCGTCGCCGTCATCATGACCAGGCGGTCCATGATCTCGGGCGCCGCGAGCGGCATCACCGTATGCTTCTGGCCGGGCATGACGAGGTCATGGTGGATCTCGTCCGAGACCAGGATGAGGTCGTGGCGCTTGCAGAAGTCGGCGATCGCGCGCAATTCGTCGCGCGTCCAGACGCGCCCGCCGGGATTATGCGGCGAGCAGAGAATCAGCATGCGCTCGTTGCCGGTCATCGCAGCATCCCAGGCGGGGATGTCGAGGACGTAACGCCCCTCTTCCTGCGCCAGCTGGCATTCGACGACGCGCCGGCCAGACGAGGTCACGATGCGCGCGAAGGCGTGGTAGACCGGGGTCATCAGCACGACGCCGTCGCCGGGCTTGGTATAGGCCTCGACGCAGAGCGCGGTGCCGTTGACGAGGCCATGCGTGGTGAAGACCGATGCCGGGTCGACCTCCCAGCCGTGACGGTTCGACATCCACCAGCGGATCGCCGCGAGGTAGGCCCGGTCATCGCCGAAATAGCCGTAGACGCCATGGGCGTTCATGCCGTCGAGGGCGTGCTGCACGCAGGCCGGCGGGCGGAAATCCATGTCCGCGACCCACATCGCGATGCCGCCATCGGCCGGCACGCCGTAGACGGTTTCCATCTTGTCCCACTTGGCCGAATGGGTGCCGCGGCGATCGATCCGCTCGTCGAAATTGGGAGAAGGCTGCATGAGACCCTGCCGGCTAACACGGAGAATATCCTTCCCCTAGCAGGTCTCTCGGGAGAACACAGCCGCTGCCGGGCGCAATGCTGGCGCACGAAGAGCGCATCCGTCGCCGGGCCGGCAGGCGCAAACGACACAGCTCGGCGGGCACAGAGGATGCCTGGGCGGCATGCCAAGGAATCTCACGCAGAGCCTTGCCGCTCTGCATCCGTGGCACAGACCCGGCTTGGCGATGTCGTCGAGATGTCGGCCCATTCCGCTTCAAGCCTGGCGAACTGGCCATGCGACCCGGGCATCAGAAGCTTCGTTCCATGAAGATCTGCGCCGAGCTTTGTCGGCCGCTGAGGCTCGCCGCGCGTGCGTTTCCGGCGATGTCGAGCACTTGCCAGGCGACCGAGCCTTCGAGGCCGAGGCGCAATCCAACGATCGGTGCCCAGATCAGATTGGCCGCCACGCGGTCGATCTGGATCCGGCCCGCCAACCCGGAGGGGTTCGGAACGGAGAGCCGGTAGCGGCTGACATAGGCGTTGGTCGACCATTCATCCGTCCATTCCCGCCCCAGCGCAACGACGCCGGACCAGCCGCGCGTCGTCGGGTCACCGGCCAGGACCGAGAGAGCCGTGCGCCGGTCGAGCTGCGAGCCGATATAGGGAGCTGCGTTCACCGCGCCGGCGATCTGGGCGGTCAGTGTCAACGGCCGGCCGAGGAGCTTCCGTTCCCAGGTCGCGCCAAGGAGAGCAGCCCGGCCGAGGCGGTATGAACCACCGGCACCCGGCACATCGCGCGCGGCGACCGCCCCGTGCAGCGTCAGCCCATCCTGTTCGTAGAGAAGGCGCGCGACGCCGTCGGGGAAGCGATTTCCCGTCGTCGGCAACACCGCGCTGCGATCGGTGACGGCATCTTCGACGGAGAGCGACAGGCTGAGCCCATCGGTCAACTGACGCTCATAGCCGATCAGCGCGACGGTGCGGCTCGGAATCCGCCCGATGAAGGCGAAGTCGTCGCCGGTCCAGAAATCGAAGCGTGAGCCTGCCAGCCCAAAGGCGAAGGCCCCGAAGGTGACGCTTGCCTCGCTCATCGTGAGCGCGCTGTCGCCTTCGCTGGTCGTGTCCACCGAGACCTCGAAAGCGCTCGCCAGATAGCGGCCGTCGGCGAGCGTCTGGCCGGTTTCGATCCGGAAGCTGCTGCTCAGGGGAAAGCTGGAGGCGTTCTGCGGCACCTGCCCTGTCGCCCGCGCCAGCGCATTCGCCTTGTAGTCGTCGCGCTGGACCCCGGCATTGACCGTGCCTGATATCGCGATGCAGGCACCGGAGAGAGGGGCAACGAAGCCGCGGGGGCTTTCATCGGCTTCCTCCTCCTCATCATCATCATCGCCAGCGCTTGCGGCGGCGGGTTTCGATGGGGCAGGAAACGCAAAGGCCGGCGCCGGGTCGGGCGGGGTGATCGTGCAGCTGCGCAGGAACAGCGGCGGCTTGCTCGCGGCCTGTGCCGGGCTGCCGGCGAGGAGAGCGACGCAGAGGGCCGCGAGCGCCGGGGTGGCAAGCCGGGCCGGCGGCAAGGGCTGCCCCATGCCATGGCCGCCGAGCCCGATGCCTTTCCCGATGGCCATGGCAGGCGAGGTTCAGCGCAGCGGCGGGGCGTAGAGGACGCCACCCATGCTCCAGAGCTGGTTGAGGCCGCGCGGGATACCGAGCTTCGAGCCGGTGCCGAGATTGCGTTCATAGATCTCGGCATAGTTGCCGCCCGCCCTGACGGCGCGGATCGCCCAGTCGGCATCGAGGCCGAGCGCCTTGCCGAAGCCGCCCTCCGCCCCGCTGAAGCGGCGCGCGTCCGGCTTCTGCGATTTGAGGGCCTCGTCGATATTGGCGCTGGAGATGCCGAGCTCCTCGGCATTGACCAGGGCGAAATTGACCCATTTCACCACAGTGAACCAGGGAAACTCGTCGCTGCGCACCACCGGCCCGAGCGGCTCCTTCGAGATCACGTCCGGCAGCACGATCGCCTCGGCCGGCCTGGCCAGCCTGAAACGGTCGCCATGCAATGCCGACTGGTCGCGGGTCAGCACGTCGCATTGCCCGCCCTCGAAGGCGGCGAAGGCTTCCGCGGCGCTCGGATAGACCTTCTCCTCATAGGTCATCGAGTTCGCCTTGAAGAAATCGGACAGATTGAGCTGCGTCGTGGTGCCGGCCTCGACGCAGATCTTCGCCTTGTCGAGCGAGAGCGCCGTGTCGACCTTGAGCGAACGCTTCGCCAGGAAGCCCTGCCCGTCGTGATAGGTGATGCCGGCGAAGGCGAGGCCCAGCTCGGCCTCGCGCCCGAGCGTCCAGGTCGAGTTGCGCGCCAGCAGATCGACCTTGCCGCCCTTCAGCGCATCGAAGCGCTGGCTCGCCGAGAGCGGCGTGAAGGCGACCTTGCCGGCATCGCCGAGCACGGCAGCCGCTACGGCGCGGCAGAAATCGACATCGAAGCCGCGCCAGTTGCCCTGCGCATCCTTCTCGGAGAAACCGGTCACGCCCTCGCTGACGCCGCATTGCAGCGTGCCTCGCTGCTTCACGGTGTCGAGCGTGCCGGCACCGGCCGGAAGGGTGAAGCCTGCGAGAGCCGCGAGGCAAAGGCTGCTACTGCGAATCCAGGACGCTTTCGACATGTCTGTCCGTTCCTTTTGCAGATCGGCGGAGCCGGCAAGGCCGGTCACAGCGTCGCCTTGTGGCGGATGATGACCTTGGTCCCGACAGGCACGCGGTCGTAGAGATCGGCGATGTCGCCATTGGCGAGCCGGAAGCAGCCGGACGAGATCGCCTGGCCGATCGTCTCCGGCTGGTTGGTGCCGTGGATGCGGAAGACGGTCGAGCCGAGATAGAGCGCACGCGCCCCCATCGGGTTGCCCGGACCGCCGGCCATGAAGCGCGGCAGATAGGGCTGGCGCTGCAGCATCTCCGGTGGCGGGCGCCAGTCCGGCCACTCCGCCTTGCGGCTGACCTGGACCTGGCCGGACCAGGTGAAGCCCTCGCGGCCGACGCCGATGCCATAGCGCAGGGCGCGGCCATTGCCCTGCACCACGTAGAGGAAACGCTCGGCCGAATGGATCACCACCGTGCCCGGTGCCTCGTTCGAGCGGAACAGCACCATCTGGCGGGCATAGGGGCCGTCGGTGACGGTGGCATCCTCGGTCGAGACGCGGCCCGGCTCGTCGCCGATATCCATCGTCTCCTGGAGAGCGGCGGGCGGGCGCGGCTGCGCCGCCGCCATGCCCGGCAAGGCGAGCAGCGACACGAGCCCGAGGCCCGAGACGGCGAGGCCGGTGCGGATTGCGTGGTTCATCGCGTCGCCTCCGTTCAGCCGCAGCGGCTGTAGATGAAGGTGCCGTAGCGGGCATTCGCATCGGCATCGACGAAGCGCGCCACGATCTCCTTCGGCTTCACCGTGAGCAGTTCGCGGTCCTGCGGATCGCCTGCCGGCGCCTCGAAACCGAGATAGGTCTTGCCACCCGGGCCGGCCTTCAGCCGGAGCTCATAGAGTTTGGGGTCATCGGCGACATGCATCATCACCCCGTCCCCGGGGCCCTTGGCGATGACATAGGGCTGCTTGCACTGGCCGCGCGCCTCGGCCTCGGTGCGCTTGCGATCCTTCTCCGTGTGGAAGGACGCAACGCCCCAGCGCCCGACCAGGGCGTCACGGGAGATTCCGGCCGGAGCCGGCGCGCTCGCCGCGCCGCCGCCGCTCGCCACAGGCGGCAGGCTCTCGCCGCCGCCACAGCCCGCAAGCACCAGGAGAAGACCGCAAGCCAGGATGGCAAGGGCCGGACGCTGCGCGCAGAGCGGCTCGACAGGGGTCCGTATCATCGTTCCTCCAGATGGATCGCGTGGTCCGTAAAGCCTCGGGACGGGAGAAGCAGCGGAGTCGGTCGCCCGGGCGCACTGGCTCGAACCCCGGAAGAGCAAGCTGAACGACCGGCAGCTAGCTCGTCAATGGGATTATCGGCGCGCCGGTTGCAGAGGCGAGCGCGGCGGCGGCACCGGAATGGGCCGAGGCCTCGCCGCTGACGACGCATCTCGGCTCCGAAGCGATCGCAGTCCTGAAGCGCCACCTGGAGTCAAACCAGGCGTTGACGGATTTTCTACCAGCTTACCTTGATGCCGGCCCGGCCGGTGATGCTGTGGCTGTCGGCGAAATGGGCGAGGCTGGTCTGGGCCTCGACCTCGCCATAGAGCGCATAGCGGCCCGTTTCGTATTTGGCACCGAGCCCGAGCCCGCCCCAGAGCCGCTCGCCACGGTTGGTCAAAGCCACGCCGGCGACCGTTGCCGTCGTCCCGCCCAGGAATTCGTAATGCAGGTTGGCGATGCCGTAGAACGAGGCGTTGACCTGCCGCCCTGCGCTGTCGCGCCAGCTCTGCCGGTAGTCCGCCGACAGGCCGAGCCGCCCACGCAGGCTGTCGCCGTCGGTCAGGGCGACGCGGGCGCCGAACGGGTCGACGAAGCTGTCGGCGTCGACGCGCGAATAGCTCAGCTGTGCCTGCGGCGTCAGCGACCAGGCATCTGAAATCGCAAAGCGCTGCCCCAGTTCGAGCCCCAGAGCATAACCGAAGCCGCCCTTGCCCTTGGCGAGCCGACGCCCGGCCGTCGTGGAGGACAGGTCGCTGTCGAACCAGCTGAACTTGGTCTGCGCGTCGGCATAAAAGCCTGACGCGCCATACCATGTCAGCGCCCCACCGAAGCCACTGCCCGCGGCCTTGATCTTGCCGCGCCCGAAGACCGAGGCGATATCGGCCAGCGCTTCGCCATGATGCAGCGAGACACCCCCGACCAGCGTGCCGGCTTCGCTGGCGAAGACCTGCCCGTCGGCGCCGGCTTGGAGGCGCCAGCTATCGATCATGTAGTTCGTGCCGGTCGTCGAGAAGGCCGGCGTGACGCGGCTGTGGGCCGCATCGATGCGGGCCCAGATCGCACGGCCCGCCGCGTTCGCGGTGTCGTCAGCTCTGCCGTCGAAGCGCTCGCCGACGCGCTGACGCAGGGTCTGGAGTTCGTTCAGGCTCTGCAGGACCTGGCCATAGGCTTCATAGATGGGCGCCCCAGGCTGGTAGATCGGGCCTGCAACGGTCGGGGAAGACGGCGCCATATAGGCCGAGCGCAGATACCAGTCGCCGTCATTTGGCGTGGAGACGCCGTTCTTCTGCAGGGTATAGGCATAGGCGCCGGCGACGACGGCCTGCTGGCCCTGGAAGACATAATCGCCCTGGAGCGTGAAGACGCCATTGGAGACGCCTCCGACATCGACGACCTTGATGCCTTCGACGGTCTGTGCGCCGGTCCCGCCCTGGTTCAGCACCTTCACGGTGGTGGAGCCAGCCGTGCTGCCGGTGATGACGAGGCGGTCGGACGGCGAGGCGTCGCCGCCGAGCACGGTCTCGATCTCGAGCCGGCCGCCATTGCCCACGTAATTGCCGTTGATCGTCAGCGTGCCGATCGAATTGCCCGGCGCGATCGTGCCGCCCGGCTGGTTGATCGTGGCGCCGACGGTGCCGATGCCCTGCAGGCGGCCGCCGATGACCTCCATCGTTCCGCCGAGGACACCGTTCACCGCGAGCGTGCCCGCCAGGACGCTGCCGGCGCCGGTATAGGTCGAACCGCTGTTGCCGGTCAGCGTCACCTTGCCCAGGCCATCCTTGATCAGCGCGCCCGCGCCGGTGAAGGTCGGAGAGATGCCGATATCATAGCCATTCGTGTCGATGACCATACCATTCGCGCCAATGGCGATGGTGCGGGTGTCGAAACCTGCGAAGAAATTCGCATTGCTCGCCGTGGCGCGCAGGAGGCCACCATCGAAGGTGACGCTGGCTGTGCCATTGCCACCGAAGATCCGTCTGGTTTCCAGAACGCCGCGATTGTTCGTGGGACCCTGCAACAGCAGTGTCCCGCTGGCGCCTGCGCTCTCACCAATCCGGACTCCGCTTTCTGCTCGAACCAGCCCGCCATTCTCGACCGTCAGCGAACCGGTTCCGAAATTGCCGATGGTGAGGTCGAAGGGCGCCATCAACCATTTCGAGCCCACTCCCGTCACGGTGACGGTGCCGGTGTTGTTGGCGCCGATATAGCCCTGATTGCTGATGACAATTGCGCCGGCTTCGATGCGCAAGGTGCCCACGTCGAAGCTGCCGACGGTGAACTGCCCCGTATTGGTCCACGTCGTGCCGACGCCGTTCAACACGACACCGCCCTGACCGCTGCTGCCGACGATGCCGTCCGCACTCGAAACCGTCGCGCCGTCCTCGATGCGCAGAGTTCCGGCGCCGTACAGGCCAACGGTCAGTCGGCCGCTGTTCTGCCAGGACGAGCCAAGTCCGCTGACCAGCGCGTTGCCGCCGCCGCTGATGCTGCCGGTGCTGTTTGAAACCCGACCGCCAGCGATAATGTTCAGTACGCCGGCCCCATCGTATCCGACAAAGAGATCGCCGGCATTGGTCCATGTGGAGGCCGTGCCGTTGCTGTTGACTCCGGAGACCGTGACCGTACCCTGGCTGCCGGAACCGCCAGCGATATACCCACTCAGGCTGCTCACCTTACCGCCATCGAGGATGGTCAGCGAGCCGGTGCCGGACTGCCCGACGACGAGGTCGCCGTTATTGGTCCATGTCGATGCATTGCCGCTGCCGTCGATACCCGAAACGGTGACCGTGCCATTCCCGGCCGCAGCGTTACCGATCGTGCCGAGATCGTTGGTCACGGTGCCGCCAGTCGTAATATCGAGCTGGCCGGTACCGGCATCACCGACACTCAGATCGCCGCCAACCGTCCAGTTCGGCGATTGGGCGGGGCCGGGGCTCAGATCGCCGCTGCCCGTGACCGATTGCGCGTACGCCGGCAGGTGGCTGGCACAGGCCAGTGCGACGAGCGCGGTCGACATCAGCAGGGCCTGGCGACAATCACGAGCGATAGCCGCGCTCTTCATCACTCGTCTCGTCACTGTTCAGCCCCCCAGCCGATGATGTCGATTGTGCTCGTCGAGTTCCCGCATAGGCGCATGTTCACGCGGAGAAATATGCTGAAAGCGAATCGCTGCAGCAGATCGCGAAGGTTAGCATTCAATCGTTAATCGTAATTGCAAGGCAAAGCCCTCCGGAGCCATTTTCGGCTCCGGGGGGCTGCCGGCTGACCTCACTTGGTGGTGTAGCCGCCGTTGACGAGAATGGTCTGTCCGGTCATCCACCAGCCATCCGAGACGAGAAAGCGGATGAAGGGAACGATGTCCTCGATATCGGTCAGGCCCGTCCTGGTGAATTTCGACAGAGCGGCCGCCGCCTTGTGATAGGCCTGGGCGTCCGCGCCTTCCGCCGGATAGAAGAACGGCGTGTCCATCGGGCCCGGGCCGATGGCGGTCACCGAGATACCGCGCTCGCCGAACTCCTTCGAGGCCGCGCGGGTGAAATGCTCGACCGGCGCCTTCGTGCCGGCATAGGCGGCATAGAAGGGCGTGTAGGCGCCAAGCAGCGAGGTCACGAGCGTGCAGATCTTGCCGTTGTCATTGACGTGCTTGCCAGCCTCCTTGAGGAAGAAGAAGGCGGATTTCGAGTTCACCGCCGTCATTTCGTCGTATTCGGCCTCGGTGATCTCGACGAAGGGCTTCTTCAGAACCTTGCCGACCGTGTTGATGGCGATGTCCGGCTTGCCGACGGCAGCAATGGTGTCGGCGAAGAGCTTCTCGACGGCAACGGCCGTGGTCAGGTCGGCCTGAAGCGCGACGGCCCACGCACCAGCTGCCTTGATCGCCGCAACCGTCTCATCCGCCGCGGCTTTGGTCGCGCTCGTGTTGTAGTGGATCGCCACGGCCCTTGCGCCATGCTCGGCCAGATCACGGGCAAGCAGCCCGCCGAGGTTCTTTGCCCCGCCGGCGATGAGAACCGTCTTACCTTTGATGCCGTGATCGAGCATGTTCCGCCTCCACTGGTCGCAGCAGCCAAAACGCGACCCTTCGACGGAACTGATCTCGTTTGGGGCGCCTGACCAGAGCAGCGACAGTCGCTGCTCCGGACTTCCCTTGACGGGATGCGCATTGTGGAATCCGACGCCGAGGTGCCGGGAGATTCGCGATTACCCGGCTCTTTCAGGAGTCGATGCGAGCGCCGGTGACGGCGAACCCGACCTTGCCCAGGCCCTCGGCGATATGGGCGATGTAATCTTCCCGGAACTTTCGCCCGCGCCAATCGACATAGAATTCAGCGGCGTAATCGGGCCTCAAACGGCGCAAGATCTGAAGATGCGTCTCTGCTCTGGCCGCAGCGCCGAGCTGCCCGCAGACCGCGGCCAGAATGACATGCATGAAGTAGTATCTTTCATCGATGCTGAGGTTCGAGGCCAGCCGCAAGGCGCCCTCGTAATCGCGCTGGCGATAGAGCTCCAGGATCGGGACACCGTACGACATCGCCGGGTGATAGTATTCGCGCGCGTTGGCGCACCGCACGAGTTCGGCTCCCTCCTCATAGCGGCCCATGACATAGAGCCGATTGCCCAGCGTCAACTGATGCTCGCCGGACCCCGGGTTCAGGTCTATGGCCCGCCGCCCGGCCTTTTCGAATTCCTCGAACTTCCCCATGGCGAACAGCACCGTCGAGCGCATGCTGTGAGCCAGAGCCGAGTGCGGCGCGATGCGGATCGCTTCATCGGCCATGCCGAGGGCTTCCTGCAGGATCCTGCCACTCTCAGCCGGCCGGGCATAGAGCCCCCGGATCTCGTTCATCTGAATATAGGACAGCATCGCCCAGGCATCCGAGTAGAGCGGCTCGTCCCTGACCGCTGCCTCGAGGCATGTCCGGATATCCTTCTGCTCGGCGTCGTCGAGATTCGCCAGATAGGTGACGGCGTGCACGACACAGCAATAGGCATCCCGGTGCTTGTCCGGATGGAGCTTGCGCTCGTTCACATTGATGATGCCCCAGCGCTGCCCGATCGCCCTCGCGACGGCTTCGCCGACGGCCTTCTCCACCGCCATCATCGAGGACGTTCCGGCGGATTCGATTTCCTCGCGCGACGCCAGAATGAGCCCCGACCGGTGCTCGCTCAGGATCCATTGGCATCGCAGCGTTCGTTCCTCGACATCGGCGGCGATATCGAGAACATAGATGCTGCCGGCGCCGCTGGCGCGCAGCGACGCCACGAGCTCCTCAAACGATTTGTGAGGCTCAAGACCGGCGATGCGCAGGCCGTGATAGGGAACGAGAGCAGCAACAACCGAGCGGATTGTGCGAGACGATGCTTCGCGGGTCCCCTCACCGGCCGCTGACCTCACCACGATGATCGGAATCTTGTGCTCGGGGCCGCGCCGGCCTTCTTCCGGTTGCGCTGGCGCGGGCATCGGCTGAAGCCCCGCCCGAACCAGTGTCTCGTTGCTGTCCGAAGTCCCGGTCGCTTTCGCCTGCCGGCGCTCGAAGCGCGGTACGTAGCCGCCGACGGGCAGACGAATCGCCACGTTCTCCGCGGCGCCATCGACGGCGTAATAGAGTGCCAGTGCCGCACGCAGGCGGGTTGCCTCGTTGCGAACCACGGCATCCTTGGCGGGGTCGAAGTCGACGCCTCTGCCGAAGACATCCACCGCGATCGTGTAGGCCTTCAGCTGGGCGCCTTCTCCCGCGAGGGTCTTTTCGACGACATAGCGAAGGAAGCGCGCACCTCGTTCGGAAATGCGAGCGCTGTGCGCATTCAACAGGCTGTCGAGTGCCGATGTGATTTCGCTCTCTTCAACGCCGTCGATAGGCATATCGCTGCTGGATCCACGCTACCATGCGCCTCAAATGCGAGGAGCCAATTGCCACGGGGCGCGGCTTTCCTTGCCCTACCACGCTTTGCGTCACTGCAGCATAACGCTCCGCGTTCCACAATCGCCCTCTGAAACTCTCTCTCGGCGCTTCCGGTCGTCGCGTGCCGCATTGATGAGGCACGCGTCGCTCAACGCAGGTAGTGGATATGCGGCCTGTGATGGTGCGGAGATATCTCGACGCGTGCTTCGACCGAGAAGACATCGCGCAGGAGGGCTTCGGTGATCACCACGCCAGGAGCGCCTGATGCCACGATCTTTCCCTGCTCCATGACGATGACCGCGTCGCAGAACATGGCCGCGTGGTTGAGATCGTGCAGGGCGACGACGCTGGTGATCGGCAGGCCAGCGACGAGTTTCAACACGCCGATCTGATGCTGGATGTCGAGATGGTTGGTCGGTTCGTCGAGGATCAGCTCGGTCGGCGTCTGCGCGAGCGCCCTGGCGATATGCGTACGCTGCTTCTCGCCGCCCGACAGGCTTTGCCAGCGGTCGTCGCGCCGGTCCTGCAGGCCGGCGCGCAGAAGCGCCTCGTCCACGGCGCGGTCGTCAGCGTGGGTCCAGCGCGATAGCCAGGAGCGATGCGGAAACCGGCCGAGCCGGACGATGTCGGCAACGCGGAGATTGGAGCTGGTGGTTGCGTGCTGCTCGACGAAGGCGACGCGGCGGGCCACGGCGCGGGCGCCCAGCGACGAGAGGTCGCTCCCATCCAGCAGCACGCGGCCCGATTGCGGGCGTTTCAAGCCTGTCAACAGGCGCAGAAGCGAGGTCTTGCCGGAGCCGTTGGGACCGAGCAATCCGAGCATCCGGCCGGGCTCCGCGGAGAAGGAGACGCCGTCGACGATCGTCTTGCTTCCGATCCGCCACACCAGGTTCTCTGCCGTGATGCTCATGCGGCGCGCTGCAATCGGTACAGGATGATCGAGAAGAACGGCACGCCGACGAGCGCCGTGACGACGCCGATCGGAAGCACCTGCTGCGGGATCAGCGCGCGCGAGGCGACATCCGCCAGCACCATGAAGACCGCGCCGATCAGCATACAGGCCGGAAGGAGCCGGATATGGAGTGGCCCGACCAGGGCACGCGCCGTGTGCGGCACGATCAGGCCGACGAAGCCGATGGAGCCGACCATGCTGACGATGGTCGCGGTCATCATGGCGGTGAGAGCGAAGAGCACGATGCGCGCCCGGTCGACATTGACCCCGAGGGAAGCGGCCGTCTCGTCGCCGAAAGCGAAGGTGTCGAGCGTCCTGGCATAGCAGAGGCAGGCGACGAGCCCGATGCCGACGACGACCGAGACCAGCATGAATTCGGGCCAGCGCACGCCGCCGAAGCTGCCGAGCAGCCAGAACATGACATCCCGAGCCTGTTGCGCGTTGCCGGATGTGGTGACGATGTAGGAGGTCGTCGCATTGAAGAGCTGGGACGCCGCGACGCCAGCCAGGATCGTGCGATCGGCGCCGCCGCGCGTGCCGTTCGAGAGCAGGGCGACGAAGCAGAAGGCCGCGAAAGCACCGAGGAAGGCGCCCGCGGACAGCGACAGGACGCCGCCGCCGATGCCCAGAATGATGATGGCCACCGCCCCGGTCGATGCGCCGGCGGAGATGCCGAGAACATAGGGTTCCGCGAGCGGATTGCGCAGCAGCGACTGCATGATCGCGCCCGACAGCGCGAGGCCGGCACCGCAGAATGCAGCGACCAGCGCGCGGCTCAAACGGTAGTCCCAGATCACCGTCTCATAGACGCGATCGATCTCGACCGCCGTCCAGCCGAGCCGGTTGGTGACGGCCGAAAAGGTTGTGCCAAGCGGAATCGGCAGGTCGCCGATGCCCACGCTCAGCCCGACGGCGAGCCCGATCGCCGCCAGCGATGCCAGCATCAGGCCGGCAAAGACCGCCCTGCCCTCCAGGGCTCCATTCTCCGAGGTCACTTCAGCAGGCCGAGCGCTTTCAGCTGCTGCGCGACCTGCTCGGCGCCATAGATCGTGCGGACGGTCGGGTTCATCGCCTGCCCGTCCATGATCACCATCGCCTTGTTCCTGACGGCTGCGAGCTGGCTGACGGCAGGGTCCGTGGTCAGGAACTTGATCTTGGCCTCGGGCTTGTCGAGCTCCCAGCGGTTGCGATCGAGGCTGGCGACGACGATCACGTCCGGCTTCGCCGCGATGATGCCTTCCCAGCCCAGCGTCGGCCACTCGGCCTCGGCAGCGATGGCATTGCGGCCGCCGAGCAGGTCGGCGATGAAGCCGGACGCACCGTTCTTGCCGCCGAGATAGGCATCGGCCGAGGGAGACGGGCTGGAGAACCAGAAGACATAGGAGAGCTTCTTGTCGCCCGGCGTCACGCTGGCGCGCAGTGCCGCCTCGCGCGCCTTGAAATCGGCGATCAGGGCCTGGCCGCGATCCGCGACGTCGAAGATCCGCGAGAGCTCGTCGATCTCCTGATAGAGAGCCTCCATGCTCCAGAGCTGGGCACGGCTGCCATAGGCGTCCTTGCTGCCCCTGGTCTCCAGGCAAGTGCTGGGCGAGAGATAGCTCGGCACGCCGACGCGCTCGAAATCCTCACGCTTGGCGACCTTGCTGCTCGGGCCGAGCAGGGTGGGAAGTGCCGCCGCGACGAAATCGGGCCTCTCGGCGAGCATGCTCTCGAAGGTGGGGAACTCCACGGTCAGGAGCTTCACCTTGGCATTGGCTTCCGCAAGCTGCGGCAGAACCTTGCTCGGCCAGAAGGCCGTGCCTACCATCCTGTCCTGCAATCCGAGCAGCAGCATGATCTCGGCGCTGTTCTGGCCGAGCCCGATGGCGCGCTGCGGCGCTTTCTGGAAGGTGACCTTCGCCCCGCAATTGTCGAGGGTCAGCGGGTAGCTCGTCGGAGCCGCAGCCAGCGGATTCGTCAGTCCACCCACGGCGCAAACCGCAAGCGCGACCAGGAGCGATTTGAAAGGACGCACGCGTTTTTCCCGGCAATGTTGCTATGCGGGAAGTCCTTAACCGTCCTGCAGGCGAAGCACTAGCTGATCGCCAAACATTATATTGATTCTAAACTCACGCCGTTTCTTGCTGTGTCAGGCTACTTACGCTTGCCTTGGCACCAGGGTCAGGTGGAACCCGGGCATTCGCTTCGAGAGACCTGAGCTTCAACTGTCCATCTGCGGCACGTGAAGCGGCTTGGGAACCAGTTTGATGTCGTTCTCGGCCAGCGTGGTCCGCACCTTGGACAGGATCGCCTTGCGGATCTGGAATTGCCGACCGGCCCGGGCCTTGTACTTGCCGCGGATCACCAGCGTGCCTTCCTCGAGGGCGGCGATGCCCTGGCTCTTGAACGGCTCGATCAGATCGGCGTTCAGTTCCGGATCTTCGGCGATCTCCTGCCCGATCTTCTTGAACAGCTTTCGAACGGCTTCGACATCGGTGTCCAAAGCCACCCGGAACATCATCTTCTCGACGACCCATTCACGGCTGAAGTTCAGGATCTTCCCGATCTGACCGAAGGGGATTGTCGCAACCGGGCCCCGCGGATGCCTCAGGGAGACCGAGCGCAACGAGATTCTCTCGACGGTGCCCTTGGCCCCCGAGGTCTCGATGTACTCGCCGTGACGGAAGGCATCGTCGACGAGGAAGAACAGGCCGGCCACCACATCCTTGACCAGGGTCTGGGAGCCGAGACCAATCGCCAGGCCGAAGATGGAGAGGCCGGTGACCAACGGCCAGACATTGATGCCCAGCATGACCAGGACGGTCAGAGACCCCAGCGTCAGAAGCGCGGCCTTGGTGAGGCCGACAAGCAGCGGCCCGACGGTCGTCAGCCGTGTGCCGATCACTGCAGTGGTGACGTGCTGGTCGCCCGGCGCATGAGGCCTGATGCGCGCGGCCATGATCGCCACCCAGTTCCAGCAGAAGGCGATGACCAGCACGAGCATCAGGATCTCGGCGGCCTTCAGCAGGACGGCCCCTCGTGGAATGCCGGCCACATCCAGAATGGGCAGAAGCCAAAGGATCGCCAGGACCGCGAATATCAACGAGGCGGCGACGATGCGGAAGGTGCGCCACAGCGCACCTGTCAGTTCGCCTCCCTGCGAGCGAGCCGCCTGCCAGCCGCGCCTTTCGATGGCGACGTCGAGATGGGGGCCGGCAAGAGCGAGAAGAAGCGAAATCAGCAGCAAGCCGCCGCGCGTCGGCCGGCCGATAGTCAGGTCAAGCTGGATGAAGACGAAGGCGAAGATGACAATCGCGACCGCAATCCAGGGCCAGATCGCAGCCAGCTTCCGGCGGAACGACCCCGGCCTGCTGCCGAAGGACAGGGCTTTCGCCACCGGCCTGCGATGGCGCAGATACGCCGCCGAGACCAGGACCGTGAACGGCAGAGACACCCCGAATGTCGCGAAGAGATCGCGAAGCGGATCAGCCGCATTCCAGATGCGCAGGCAGGCCAGTATCGCCAGGCCGCCGGACGCGATTCCGATGGCGACTGCGAGATCGCGCCGCCAGGACCGGAAGATCGACCGGCGCCCCGTGGCCAGGGGGACGCATATCACCGTCCCTGCGGCCGAGATCACGACGCAATTCAGCAAGACCTGGCGGAGCACGGGATCGGAGACGACGCTCAGCAGCAGGATCCAGGACGCCAGCACCACGAGCAGGGCGGCCGCGAACCAGGCCACGGCGGACAGGAGCGGCCGCGCCCTCGATCTGCCGATGATCGCGCCGGCAAGCAGGGCCGTCGCGGCAATGGCCATCAGGCACATCGCGACAATGCCGAGGGCCAGCAGCGCGGGGCTATATCCAGCGGCTTCGAGACCCTGGACGAAATCGTGCCACGCCCCACCGGACGATTGCCATCCCGAGAACCGCGCGGCCAGACCGTCCTCGATCAGCATGGAGAAACGATGGAGCATCGCGGATACGGCCTCGAGCCCGTCGGCCCCTGAAACGGCAGTCATGATCTCTGTCTCGCGTGGAAATCGCCGATACGAGGCTGCCCACGCCAAACGGTTGCCCGGCGTGGAGAGTGTTTAGGTGTCCGGCATAAGAGCGCCCGCTACCGCCCGGACAGAACCGCAACCGCGGCGGCCCGGGCGGATGGCCATCTACGACGCAGGCTGCGCCACCGGCAGCTTCCACGTGCCGTTCAGATACGTGGCACGGGGTCGGTAGAGCCGGAATGTGTAATTCCACCCCTGCGTGATCGGCAGGCAGTTCGCGATCTTGCCGTCGCAGCCGCCGAACTGGATGTCGATCGCGCCGTCAGCGCTCTTCGTGCCGGTGATGCTGTTGACCGAATAGGCGTCGAAATCGTTCTTCTGGAAGAAGCCCTTGTCGTTATAGACGCTGATCGACCAGAACGCGTCGACCGGAACATCCTTGAGCCTGAGCTTGTAGATCGTCTTGCCGTCGTTCCTGGCCGGGGTCACCGAGGGGTAGGACGCGTCCTTGTCGGGGTTGCCGCCCCAACCGGACGCGGTGCCGAGCAGGTGCTTGACCGGATCGACCTTGCCCTTCGGGCCGAAAGCGTTGCTGAAGTCGCCCGATGCAGCGGAGAGCGTTTCCAGCGCCTCGCGGATCTTCTTCTGCTGAGCCAGATCCCAGTTCGGGGCCTCGAACTTGCCGGCCGATTTCTGCTGCACCTTCAGCGCATCCTGCAATGCGTGCACTTGTGCGAGATCCTTGGTGTCGTTGGGATCGACAAGGATACGGACCGCGACGAACACATAGCGGGTGCCGACCTTGTCCCGGGTGAGCGTCGTGCGGCCGGGCTTGTAGACCACCATCGGGGTGTAGTGGTCTTCGCTGATGACCTGCATCGAGACGAAGCGCTTGCCGGCCTCTGGAAGGGTTATGGTCACCGGGCCGGCATCGAGATCGAAAACCGCCTGGGAGTAGAGCGTATCCCGGTTCATCCGGACCACGGGCTGCTTGTCGATCGGCGTCGGCGTCCTGTTATGGACGAACCTGCCGAGAGCACCCGCCTCGACCGTCTTGGCCATATAGAAATCGGACTCGGCTCGCTTGAAATTGTCGACATTGACCGCAGCCGGCTGCGCGGACGCCACGCATGGCGCGAGAGCCAGGAAACTCAAGCCGTAGACCCAGATCATTCGCATCGAAGGGAACCTCATTGGTGTCATTGATCCATCTGCTCGTCGGGCAGGACCGACCGGGTCTGCGCCCGTATTTCGAGAAATCGCCTCGGCAGGGAATGGCCGCCCTGCCAGAAGTCCGGCGGCGAACCGAAGCCCGGCAGGGCGCCGCAGCGCCCCGGCCCGGTTAGCGTGCGGATAGTGCCGCAGCCTCCGCGGCGCATTCGGCAGTCGAGGGCAGCCGTTTCGCCTTCGCCGCCTTCACCTCCGCTTTCGCGGCCTTCATATCGGCGAGGAAGGTCGGGTCGGTTTGCAGTCGCGCAACGGTCGCGGCGCCCATGATCCGTCCGGCATCGACGTCGCTCTGCCAATGCGCGTCGCAGATCACGCGGCTCTGCCCGAATGCGAGGCCGCGCTTCAGCAACTCGTTCGAGCGCTCGGGATTGATCTGCGCGAAAACGAGCGCCCAGCCCCAGCCGGCGGCCGTGTGACCGGAGGGGTAGGAGCCGTCGCTCCGCAGAATGGCCTCCTGATCCGCCCGGCAGGTCGCTTCGTTATGGACCACGAAGGGGCGGACCCGGTTGTACTTGTTCTTCACGCCATAGGTGGAGAGGCCGAAATCCGACAGCACCTTCTGCATCATCGCGTAGAGGCGCGGGGTCTGCCGGGCGTCGATCTTCACGCCCATCGCGCAGGAAAAATTGTCGGCCGCCTGCGGAAAGGCGAGGTCGGCGTCGGTCCGGGCGAGCGTCCAGCGCTCGGTGTTTCGCAGGGGGAGCGTCGCCCTGCGTGCTTCCTCGTCCCGGGCGAGCGCAGCCGAATCCGCCGCAGGCGGCGGCCCGAGCAGGGCCAGGCTGTCCGGCAGGTCGGACCGCTTCAGATAGCCCGGCGCGATCTTGAAATGCGGGTCGGTGACCTTGGGCTGGGCCTCGCCCGCCTGTGCCAGCGCCTGCCCGCAAAGCGCGAACCATGCCAGCAGGGCAAGATGCGCGGTCCGCATCGCAGTCTCGGTCGTCGGCATTCCCATTCCCCACGGCATGGCTGAATTGATGAAGATCCGGTCAGAACCGGTATGTTGCGGCGACGGCGGGTCCGTGCTGGGTCACGTCGTAGGAAAAGCCGCCATTGCGATAATCGACATGGAGCGCCCGGTAGCCGGCTTTCAGCGTCAGCTTCTCGTTCCACGCATAGTTGACGCTGCCCAAGGCCTGCCAGGTCAGGCGCGAGCCGACACCGAGGCCGCCGATATCGCCCGCCACCGTCAGACTCCACGGACCGTCGAGCTTTATCCCGAGGCGGGCGCCGAGGATCGGGTCGGCCCACATCTGCGATTGGCGGTCGTCAATACGAAGGTTGGCGAGTCCGGGCAGGATTTCGAGCTTGGTGTCGAGATTCCAGAACCGGACGCCGCCGCCCACGTCCAGCGCAAAGACGGCATCCTCGTGGACGCGGTAGAAGACGGAGCCCTGCAGGGTCGTGGTCTGCGAGCGCAGCTTCAGCGCGGAAAAGAAGGGGCCGGGCAAAGCGCCGCCGGTCGTCACCTGCGAGAATTGCCCGTCGACCAGGACGCTCCAGCGGTCGATGCGCATCTCGGCGGATGCCATCAGCGCGCCGTTGAGCTCCTTGAGCACGTCGCGGAAGCGCAGGCTGATATCCGCAGCCGGCAGCGGCGGCAGCGTCGCGCTTTTGCCGTCGATCGCAGTCGCCCAGACATAGCTGGTGACCGAGAAGCTCGGTGTCGACGCGAGGATGGGCGACGGCGGCGCGTAGGGCTGCCGGAGGTCGGACGCCCAAGCCGGCCCGCACAGGCAAGCCGACATCGAGCCGATAGCGAGATAGCGCGCCGTTGCGCCTGACATTGCTGCTTGTCCCCTGCCCTGCCAGCGCCTGCACGAACGCTCCGGTTCGCGACGGCCCGTGATCGCGGCCAAACGGCCGGCGCATGTCGTCGCGAGCATTTCGTGCATGGGGAGCCTGCTCGTCTTGCCATTTCGCGCCAATCGCGCGCGACTGCTCTCGATCCCCTGCATCGCCCCCGGTGCGAGATCGTCGGTTCCCTGCGACGCGGCCGAACCGGCGCGGCATCGCCGACTGCACCTATGTCGGAAACAGGAATGTCAGCCCCACGCGGGGGCCCCAGCCGCGCGGTCCGCCCTTCGGCGCGGCCGCCCAATAGCGCACGCCCGCAGAGAGGCTCACCGGCTGCTGGCCAAATTTCACAAGCTTCGAAACCTGGGCGTTGACGGGCACCGACCATTGTTCGGCCTTCCAGTCATAGGTGCTCTCGGTATTGAGCGTGAACGTCCAGGCGTCCGATGTCCTGTAGGAGATGAAGGGCTGCAGATAGGTCAAGCTGATGTCGGACCTGTCTCCGTTCCCCGCGACGGACCAGATGTGGTTCGCAAGCGCGCCGACCGTCCATGCACCCTCCTGCTTCAGGACGACGGCAGTCAGGCCCATCCCGAACTTGCCGCCTCCGAGCAGATCATCGGTCGCCGTCGGAAGGAGGAAGACGGGACCCGCCCCCCAGATGATCCCACCGGCAGTCGGCTGCGCCGGAGAAATGAAAAAGCTCTGGGTGATGTCTCCCAGACCGGACTGGTTGCCGGAGGGGCCTGCGATGTCGTGCTGCCAGATGACAGGGACGACGGTCCGGGAAATGACGTTCCAGTCCGCGTTCAACGAAAACGGGATGACGGGTTGGATGTCGAGTGTTTTCCGGTCGCCACGGTTCGGTCCGAAGCCCCGGTCGTAATTGAACTGGAAGGGCACGCTGATCAGCGACGACACGGGATTGCTGAGCTTTTTCGCCAGATCGGCTGTCGCGTCCTGCGCCTGTGCGGCGCCGGTGCCGATCAAGTCCATGCCTTGACCGACGAATGCAAAGGCCGTGAACACAGCCAGCCGGTCGATTCTCGACAGCATTCAAGAACTCCTCAATCCCCGGTCGGGAGGCTCCATGCGGCGGATTCGCTCGGATCAGCCGACGCCCTCTGTCGGGAGCATCTGGTGCATGGACAGGTTGTCAGTCTTGCCATTCCGCGCCACCCGCAAACGGCTAGTCTGCCTCGGTGGGTGCGATTCACCCGGAGGTCCGGCCTGCGGACATGCTGACCCGATGACAACGGTGCGATCCGATGGCTGATATCCCTTTGACGCGCGGCCAGTTCCTGCTGCCCTTCGTCAGCATCCTCGACGAGATCGGTGCACCGACGGAGACGCTCCTGGAGAGGTCGCGGCTGCCATCATCCCTGGCCGAGAAGAGCGAGCTCTACCTGCCGCTCCTGCCGGCACTGCGCTTCGTCGAGACCGCCCAGAGAAGCCAGGATATCGAGGATTTCGGCTTTCTCGCCGCCCGGCGCCTGCATTTCTCCCATATCCGGGAAAAGACGCGGGCCTTGATCGCGCATTCCCCGACGCTGCTCGTCGCGCTCCGGCATGCCTGCCGCGAGGCGTCGGGAGAAGACACCATCCTGAGCATGTGGATCGAACACGACACGGATCACGTGCGGGTCTGCAGCAGGCTCACCGGGCCATGGCTCCTGCATCTGAAACACGCGCAGTGGATCCAGAACATCTTCTCGGTCTACATCGTCAGGCAATTCGCAGGGTCAGACTGGATGCCGGCAGCGATCGGCTTTGAATCGTCTTACGGGCCAAGCCCTGCGACGCGCTCCAGCTGGCCGAATGTCCGGTTTCTGTCGGGCCAGCATGCCGCCTGGATCAGCGTGCCGACCATGCTGCTCGGCCTCCCCAATCGTTCGACCGCCTCGTTTGCGCTGCCACGCGACCATGAGGACGGCCCGTCCGCCTACGACATCGTCGACCTTCTCAAGCTGATGCTTCCGGCCTATCTCGATGAAGGAACAACCGCTCTTGCCGACGTCGCCGAGATCGCGGGCCTCAGCACACGGACGCTTCAACGCAGGCTCGCCCATCTCGGCTTCTCCTATTCGGACCTCCTCGACACCGTCAGATACGAGAATGCGAGCAGGCTGCTGCGCGACACCGATTGCAGGATCATCGACGTCGCCTTTTCCTCCGGCTACACCGATCCGGCGCATTTCAGCCGCGCCTTTCGCCGGATGGCGGGCGTCACGCCGCGTCAGTTTCGCGAGCAGTCGCGGCTGGGCTGAAGACGTTTCGCCTTGCCAAGTCCGTTCTTGGCGCGATCCGGCCCCGGTGGGAAATAGCGCGCCATTCAGGATGAGGCTGCAAACACCGATGTATTTGACGTCACTACGTAATCAGCGCCTCTTGCGAGGATAGGCCGAGGGCTTGAAACGCCCGCCGGAAACGCTCTAGTTCCCCGATCGGGTGTCGAGGAGATCGCGTGCCGCGTCCCCGATGAAGCTGAACGCCAGCGATAGCGACAAGATCGCAAGGCCGGGCCCCGCCGCAATCCACCAATTGTAGAAACTGGTAGCGCCCTCCGCGACCATCTGGCCCCATTCCGGCGTCGGCGGACGCGCGCCCAGGCCGATGAAGCTGAGCCCCGCCACCAGCAGGATGATCTGGCTGAGATCGGCCGTCGCATTGACCAGAATCGGCGTCCAGCACAGCGGCAGCACATGGCCGAACAGGACGCGCTGCCGTGACGCACCGATCGCCACCGCCGCCTCGACATGTTCGAGCGACCGTACGGCGAGGACCTGAGCTCGCATCAGCCGCGCATAGATCGGCCACCAGACCACGACCATGGCAATGCCGGCGTTGAGCAGCCCCGGCCCGAGCGTGGCGGCAACCGCCATGGCGAGCAGCATCGCCGGGAATGACAGCGTGATATCGGCGAGGCGCATCAGGATTCCGTCTGCGAGCCCCCCGACATAGCCGGCAAAAGCCCCGATCGCGCAGCCGATGGCGACGGCCACGGCGAGGACGCCCGCCGCAACCGGCAGCGAGAAGCGAACGCCATAGAGCGTGCGGATGAGGACATCGCGCCCCAGCGCGTCGGTGCCGAGCCAATGCGCCATGCTCGGCGGCTGCAGCCGGCGCCCCGCCAGCGCGACCGGATCATAGGGCGTCCAGAGATCGATCGTCGCCGCTACGAGTATCCAGGCGGCGATCACCACCAGGGCCAGGAGCAATGTCCAGCGCGCCGCGCCGCCGGGTGCGAATCGATGGAAGAGCCTGCGTCGGCCGGTCCGCTTTCCGCTGGCCGAGGGATCGGTCGCGACTGTCATCGGCGGTCCCGCAGACGCGGATCCGCGAACGCATAGGCGATGTCGGTGACGAGGTTCGTGATCAGAAAGGCCGCACCGCCCACGATAGTGACGCCGATGATCGCCGGATGGTCGAGCGTCCGTGCCGCCTCGACGGCATAGGAACCGATCCCCGGCCAGGCAAAGATCGTCTCCGTCAGGACCGCACCCGTGATCAGATAGGCGAAGGTGAAGCCGAGGATCGTCAATGTCGGCATCAGGGCATTGCGCAGCGCATGGATCGCCAGCACGCGCACCTCCCCTGCCCCCTTGGCCCGGGCCACCAGGATATAGTCCTGCGTCAGCACCTCGATGAGACTTGCGCGCACGAGCCGGGCGACGATCCCGACCACCGTCCAGCCCAGCATCAAGGCGGGCAGCACGAGATGAGCCAGCGCATCGCGCAGCTTGGCGCCGTCTCCCGCGATCAATGCATCGATCGTGAAGAAGCCGGTCACGAAAGGCGGCGGCAGCGAACGGGTGTCGAGGCGCCCCGGCCCGGGAGCCCAGCCGAGCGTGGCGAAGAAGATGAAAAGCGCGATCAGCCCGAGCCAGAACATCGGCACCGAGGAGCCTACGAGCGCGAAGATCCGGATGGCGGTGTCGGCCGCCCGGTCCTTCATCCTGGCGGCCACCAGGCCGAGAACCGTGCCGACGCCGCCGCCGATCAGAACCGCCGCGATGACCAGCTCCAGCGTCGCGGGCAATCGCTGCGCCAGGTCGGAGGCGACCGGCTGGCGCGTGCGGAAGGACGTCCCCATGTCACCGCGCGCGAGGTTGCCGACATAGACGAGGTAGCGTTCGGCGAGGGGGCGATCGAGCCCCCAGCGCTCCTTGGCGGCGGCGACCACGACGGGATTGTTCATCTGGCGCTCGCCGATCAGCGCGGCGAGCGGATCGCCCTTGGTCACCTGCATCAGGAAAAAGGCGACCGTGATGATGCCGAGCAGAAGGAACGGCATCATCGCCAATCGCTGCAATGCAACCCTGAGCATGGGCTCTCCCGGCGGGTGGACGCTACTGGCGCCCGACCTGGCTGAGGTCGAGATTGCAGCAGGCGCTGTAGCGCACCCCGGTCACGCCCTTTCGCGCGGCGAGGATCAGGTCGGGGCTGACCACCGGAATGATGACCTTGTCGCCGATCATCTCGAGCGCGATCTCGCGGAAGATCTTGTCGCTGTCGGCCGGGCCGGCGGCGAGAGCCTTCTTCAGGAGCTCGCCTTCCCTGGCGTTGATGACGCCTTCCACCTTCGTGGCATGCGCGCGCTTCGACCAGGAGCTTCCCTCCATCATCGAGAAGAACTGGACGTATTGCACCGTGCCGAAATAGTCCGGCGCATAATACGAGGCGGTGATCGGGATGCCCTCGCTGGCGACGCGCTCGCGCCAGACCGCGAAGGTGACGGGCTCCAGCTCCAGCTTGATGCCGACGCGGCCGAGATCCTGCTGCAGCTTCTGCATCATCAGCGAGAGATCGACGCCGTAGGAGTTCACCCCCGGGAAAGCCGCCTTCATCGCGAAGCCGTTGGGCTGTCCGGCTTCGGCGAGCTTGGCCTTTGCAAGCGCGAGGTCCTGCTTCGGCGCCGGCAGATCATGGCTGCCGGGGAAGCCGTTCGGGATCGCGACGGGCTGGAACTTGCCCTTGCCGCCGACCGTGAACTCGATCAGCCCCTGATAATCGATCGCAGCTGCGATCGCCTCGCGCACCGGCTTGGTCAAGGGCACCGTATTGGCCTTGGCGCCGACGCCGAGCGCCAGATAGATGAAGTTGTAGCTCGGCACCGACTCGAGCACGAGATTGGGGTCCTTGCTCGAGGCGGCGGTGTCGGAATCGATCTGCATCGCGACGTCGGCGGCCCCGGCCTGCAGGGCCTGAAGCTGCGACACCGCATCGGGCATCTGCTTGACGATGACCTCCGAAATCTTCGCCGGCGTGCCCCAGAACTTCTCGTTGGCGACGAGGCGCAGCTGGTCGCCGTTGCGATAGAGCGCGAGCTTGTAGGGTCCGCTGCCGGCGGAATTGGCGAAGAACCAGGCATCGGCCTGATCGGTGCTGCCCGCGTTCTCGCCGCTCCTGGCGCCGTTCGCCTCGGCGAGCTTGCGGTTGATGATGCCGGCATAGGGCGAGGCCAGCATCTGGAGGAATTCCGAATTGGCCTGGGCGGTCCGCAGCACGACCGTCTTGTCGTCGGGGGTCTCCACCGCGCTCAGCGCGTCCATCAGGAAGGAGGCGTCCGCCTTCATGTGCTTCAGCCGCATCAGCGACCAGGCGACGTCGGCCGCGGTGACCGGCGTGCCATCCGCGAACACCGCATTGGGCGCGATCTTGAAGGTAAAGCGCGTCTGGTCGGGGCTGACCTCCCAGGCGGTTGCGAGATGGGGCACCAGCGTCTTGTTGTCGGGGCCGAGCGTGACCAGCGTCTGGTAGGCGGCCGAGAGATAGATCTGGCAGGTGTCGCAGAAGGACCGGGCCGGATCGAGCGAGACGATATCCATGTTGCGCGCGACCACGAGCGGGCGCGTGTCGGCCGCCCGAAGCGGCTCCGTCAGGGCCGCCAGCGACAGGGCGGCGGCGCCCAGCGCCAGGGATGTCCTCAGCCAGCTTGCCTGCATCTCAAAACCCTCCCGCTCTGTTTTTTGGACCCTCGGACCCGGCACCGCCCGCCCTGCACAGACCGCGCCGCGCGGCCTCTCCCAAGCGACACGAAAGCTCTTGCCAAGTCAATCTTACTATATGATATATCAAATCATGGAGGACAGCCATGACCGATGTCAAGAACTCCGCTGACGCGGCCCTTCGCGACCGAGCCCTGCGCGTCGTCCCGGGCGGCATGTGGGGGCATCTGCACGCCAATCGCCTGCCCGAGGGCTACCCGCAATTCTTCGCGCGGGCGGAGGGCTGCCGCCTGTGGGATGTCGATGGCCGCTCCTATCTCGATTTCATGTGCAGCTGGGGGCCGAACCTGCTCGGCCATCACCATCCCGAGGTCGAGGCGGCCGCGGAGCGCCAGGCACGGCTCGGCGACTGCATGAACGGCCCGGCGGAAGCCATGGTCGAGCTTGCGGAACTGCTCGTCGACACGGTGGCGCATGCGGACTGGGCGCAGTTCCAGAAGAACGGCACCGACGCGACCACGACCTGCGCGACGATCGCGCGCGCCGGGACCGGTCGGCGCAAGCTGCTCGTCGCACGCGGCGCCTATCACGGTGCGGTGCCGTGGTGCTCGCCCTCGGTCATCGGCGTCACCGAGGAGGATCGCGCCCATATCCTCTATTACGAATTCAACGATGCCGAGAGCCTGGCCAGGGCGGCCGAGGAAGCCGGGGACGATCTCGCCGGCATCATCGTCTCGGCCTATCGCCATGATCTGGCGCGCGACCAGGAATTGCCGACGCGCGCCTTCGCCGAGGCGGCCCGCGCGGCCTGCGACGCCAAGGGCGCCGCGCTGATCCTCGACGAGGTCAGGGCCGGCTTCCGGCTCCATCTCGCCGGAAGCTGGGAGCCGCTCGGCGTGCGTCCCGATCTCGCCGCCTGGAGCAAGGCGATCGCCAATGGCCATCCGCTGGCCGCCGTCACGGGCCGCGAATGGCTGCGCAAGGCCGCCTCCCAGGTCTTTGTGACCGGGTCGTTCTGGTGCGGCGCCGTGCCGATGGCCGCGGGAATCGCGACCTTGACGGTGCTCCGGCGCGGCGAGGTGATCGACCGGCTCGACGCCATGGGCCGGCGACTGCGGGACGGGCTCGACGCTCTCGCCGCTCGCCACGGCGTGCGGCTTCGCCAGAGCGGCCCGGTTCAGATGCCACTGTTCCTGTTCGAGGACGACGCGGATTTCGCCAAGGGCAACCTGTTCTGCCAGACCGCGCTCACGCGCGGCGTCTATTTTCACCCGCGCCACAACATGTTCCTCTCGGCCGCCCATGGCGAGGCCGAGATCGACGAGGCGCTGGCCGCCGCCGATGCCGGGCTCGCGGCCGTGGCCGCGCGGAACCGGGCGGCGGCGTAAGGCTCGGGCGACGGCCGCGCCATGCAGCCCATCACCGGCAAGACCCGCATCCTCTTCATCCTGGGCGATCCGGTGGCTCACATCATCGGCTCCTCCCTGCTCAACGAGCATTTCGCCGGCCGTGGCATCGATGCCGCGGTCTCGCCGCTCCATGTCGCGCCGCAGGACCTGCCGGTCCTGATCGGAACGCTCCGGAGGCTGCGCAACGTCGCCGGGTTCGGCGTCACGATCCCGCACAAGATCGCCGTGATCGACCTGCTGGACTCGGTCGGCGAGCGCGGTCGGCTGGTCGGTGCCGTCAACTTCGTCCGGCGCAACGCCGATGGGACGCTGCATGGCGACAATGTCGACGGCCTCGGCTTCGTCGGCGGCCTTCTCCAGGCGGGCGTCACCCTCAAGGGGGCGCGCATCCTGCAGGCCGGTGCGGGCGGCGCCGGGCGCGCGATCGCTTTCGCGCTGGCGGAGGCCGGCGCCGCTACGCTCACCATCGCGAACCGCTCCCCGGACAAGGCAGAGGCGCTGGCCGCTGCCGTCGCGCGAGCCTATCCAAGCTGCCGCGTCGAGGCGGGAGACGGCGATCCGGCCGCCTGCGACATCGCCGTCAATGCGACCTCGCTCGGGATGCGCGAAAGCGATCCCCTGCCGCTCGCGGCCGACAGGTTGCCATCGACCGCAGTCGCGGCCGAGGTGGTGATGACGCCGGCCGTCACGCCCTTCCTCGCAGCCGCTGCGGCGCGCGGCTGCCGCACCGTGCCGGGCCGGGCGATGCTGCTCGCCCAGCTCCGGGCCGCCTCCGATCTGGTCGGGCTGGGCTGAAGCGCCGCTTGTCGCCCTTCACCGATCCGGATCGTCGAAGCCGGCGAAGGGCGCCGGATCGAGGAAGCGGCGCAGGACATTGCCGGTGACCTGGCTGACCGAGTTGTCATAGCCATTGCAGGTCAATGCGCAGGCCCAAGCGATCGAGCCGGTCGCGAACACCGCCCCGCCGGCCGCCGTCGGGAAGAAGGCGAGATCGGCGCGCACCAACGCGTTCTGGTCGCCCATCACCCCGCGGTGGAGCGTCCGCAATTCCTCCAGGGTCGGGACGCCGCCATAGTCGAGCCGGTCGGCCGTCGCCAGGCGTAGAATCTGCGGCGACGACCCCAGGGAGGGCTCGATGCGGTCGACCTCCAGTCCCGCGGCCCCGCCCCCGCGCAGGCCGAAATCGCCGAGCGGCTTGGTGAGGTCGATGCCCTCGATCAGCCAGCTCACGCGCGGATCGCGCGCGTCCTCCAGCCATTCATAGGGGTAGGAACGGGTGAAGACCTGGGCGTCGAAGCCGACGCCGACCAGCCGCTGCGGCGGCCGCCCATGCGTGCGCCAGAGCCCGGAAGGCTCGCCGGTGAAGGAGAGGCCGTTCTCGCCCGCCTCGCCCTCCCAGGTGCGCAGGCCGCTCATGCCGCGACGGATCTCCATCTGGTGCGGCTCGCTCGGATGCCAGGCGATGCGCCAGTAGAAGCCGTTGCCGCCGAGATAGATGTGCCGTCCCCCGCCGCGCTGATAGGCATCGAAGGCTTCGATCATGTTGAGGCTGTAATATTCGGGATGCGACGGCGTGATCACGCAGGCATAGGCCTCGAGCAATTGCGCGCCGTGGCGGTCGATGTCGCAATCGGTGATGACGTCGTAGTCGAAGCCGAGCTCCTCGAGCCAGTCGATGATATGCGTGTCGTTGACGTAGTTGAAGGTGTTGCCGAGCGGGCGCATGTTCAGGATCGGCCGCTTGGCGGTCGAATAGCACCAGCCGCTGCCGTCGCTATGCGTGTCGTAGGTCGACAGCCCGAGCTCGCGATGCTCCTGGATATAGGCGTCGTCGCGCGACAGCGCGATCACCCCTTCCAGCATCGCCTCCGCATGGACCTGGTCGAGCCGCAGCGCGCTGTTGGCATAGGCCAGATAGGTCGCCGTCGAGGCGACGAGCGCGAGCCTTGCCTTCGCCTGCCCCGGCGGCGTGCGGACGAAGAAGGAGACATAGCTCTCGACCGGATCGTCGCTGCCCTCGCGCGCCGTCAGCTTCAGCGCATAGAATCCGCTGCGCCAGTCCTGCGGCACGCTCAGCGTCAGGTCCGGCGCCCAGCCGCAATCGGCCATGTCGTCGCGATGGAAATGGATCGCGCCGTAGAACTCGGGCCGCTCCCGCCATTGCACCACGGAGCCGTCCCAATTGGCGCCGGTCATCGCGCGCATCGGCATATGGCGCAGCCGGCCGTCGAGGCGATTGGTCGAGACGTCGCGCACGCTATCGCCCGCCATCTCGCGCGTGAAATCCCAGGCGCCGACCAGCGCCGGATCGGCCGGCGGCGGCGCCAGCATCTCGCAGGCCCGTCGCATGGCGTCTTCCGGCAGGGCCTCGCGGTACAGCCGGGGGCGGTCGATCTTGCCGTCGTAATGGGCGCCGGTGAGCGGATCGGCACCGCCCGCCAGAGCGTGCGCCGCGAAGACCAGCGCGGTGTCGGCCGGCCAGCCTAGCGCGGCAGGCGCCCTGCCCTCGCGGGCGCCGCTGCGGTCGCGGCCGGCCTGCGGATCGAGGCTGCGCTGGGTCAGGCCGATCCGCCCCGTCGTGGCATCGTAGCTGGCGGTGACGAAGAGCCATTCCCGCTCGATCACGGCTTTCGCGGAGCGCAGTTCCGCGCCGCCGGCTGCGCCTGCGACCGCGAAGACGAGATGGCCGCCCTCGTCCAGGCCGAGCCGCCAGCCTTGAGCGATATCGCCGCGCCAGCGCGACAGGATGGTCTGGGCGCCATCGAGCGGGGCCGTCGGCCAGATGAAGCAGCCGACGGAAAAGCTTGCCGGCGCGAGAGCGGGCTTGTCGGCGATGATCGCCGCCGAGCCCGGATGGATCGGCTGGTCGCGCAGGGCGACCGGCCCGTCGATCGCGGTTCCCGGCTCGCTCAGCTTGAGGCCAGGCCCGTCCGGATCGGGATCGGCACAGCGCACCCGGACGATCCGCGCCTGCGCCTGCTTCAGGCTCGGGCTCGACAGATGGAAGGAGACGGCCTCGCCCGGCGAGACGACGAGCGGCCAGGCATAGCCGAGGACGGCGGTGGTATCTCTCATGAGGAGCGGCCCTTCAGTCCAGCTTCTGCCCGGTCAGCGCTTCCCAGCGGATGGCGAAGACGGCCCATTCGGCCTCCGCCAGGCTGGTGAACACCCGATTGGGAAAGGTCTCGATCGCGGCGCCGCGCCGTCCCGGCAGGCGGGCCAGCATCCAGCGGCGGCCCGGATCGAGGGTGATCAGGACATGGCGCTTGCCGACCCCGGTCCAGCGCATGCGGTGCAGCAGGCGCTGCAGATCGTGGCTGTGCGGGCCACGGGGCCGCGCCCGCATCTCCTCGACCAGATCCTGACGGGACGGATCGATGGGCCAGTGCGCGGCGTCGGAATAGTTTACGAGCATCGGCTTTGAAACCTCGGCATGATGGCCGGCGTCGCGAAGGCGGCGCCGGCCGATGGCGCGTGCGGCCTATTTGGTCAGCCAGGTCACCCAGCGCTCGCGCAGGGCGTTCCGGTTGGCGGCGATCCAGTCGTAATCGGCGATGACGAGCCGCGACCAGTTCTCGGGCCAGGACGGGCGGAAGCGGCGCTCCTCGGGCGGCACCAGATTCGGCGCCTCGCGGTTGTTGGAATCGAAGGAGACCTTTTCGCTGAAAGCGACATGCTCCTTGCCGTCCTGAACGAAGAAATCGAGGAACTTGATGCCGTTGCCGACATTGGGGCTGCCCTTGAGCACGGCCCAGTTGCCGACGTCGCGGATCGCCTGATTCCAAGTGAAGTCGAAATCGCCGCTCTTGGCGAGCGGCACCGAGCGGCTGGAATAGACCATCATCATCACGGCATCGCCGCCGCGCATGATCTGCATCGCGTTGTCGCCGCTCTTCCACCAGGCCGCGACCTGCGGCTTCAAGGCGTCGAGCTTCCTGTAGGCACGGTCGATATCCAGCGGGAACGCCTTGTCGGGCGCGACGCCATCGGCGAGCAGGGCCGCCAGCGGCACCCACCATTCGCGGTCGCCGGTATCCGGCAGGGAGCGCGGCCCCGGAAATTTCTGGACGTCGAAGAAATCGGCCCAGGATTGCGGCCCGCCATTCGGAAAGGCCTTCTTGCTCCAGGTCAGCGCCATCCCGCCCGCCGTGCGGATGATGCCGCGCGGGAAACAGGCATTCGGCAGCGCATGGGCGACGATGCCGGGCAGGCCGGCGCAATCGATCGGCTCCAGGATGTCGGCATGCTGGATCAGGTCCGGGGGCGTCGCGGTCACGACGTCGAAGGGGATGTTGCCGCTGCGCTGGCCGGCACGGGCGCGCGCCCATTGATCCGGCAATTCGATCGGGACGGAGCGGACCTTGATGCCGGTCTGCGCCTCGAAGCGCTTGTAGAAATGCTCCTGCAGGCTGCGTTCCATCAGGCCGCCGGTGGTGGCGACGATCACCTCCTGGGACTGGGCGAGCGCACGGCCGCCGATCGCCAGGGTCGTGGCGCCAAGTGCTCCTGCCAGGACTTTACGCCGAGTCACCTGGCGCCGTGTCGTCGAGATCTTGCTGTCGGTAGTCATCGCGAGGCTCCCCTTGTTTGGCCTTCGGAATGCGGATCGGCTGTCAGGAACTGGGCGGGTCGGTCCGGGTGCGGCGGTCGAGCCGGCTCTTGACGAGATGGCTGCCGACCAGGGCTGCGATGGTGAGCAGCGTCAGCATGGTCGCCACGGCGGCCAGCGTCGGCGAGACGTTGTAGTCGATGTCCTCGAACATCTTCCGCGGCAGGGTCTTGCGGTCGAGATTGGAGATGAAGAACGACACCACCGCCTCGTCGAAGGAGATGATGAAGGCGAAGAGCGCAGCCGAGACCACGCCCGGCGCGATCAGCGGCAGGGTGACATGCCGGAAGGTGCGGAACGGCCCTGCGCCGCAGGACAAGGCGGCCCGCTCCAGATCCACGTCGAAACGATAGAGGGCCGCCAGAACGGTGAAGACCACGAAAGGCAGGGCGAGGATGGTATGCGCCATCGCGAAGCCGAGCAGCGTCCCGGTCAGGCGCAGCTGCTCGAAGACGAGGAACATCGCGACCGCAAGCGCGATATGCGGCACGATCACCGGGCCGATGACGAGCAGTTCGACGACGCCCTTGCCGGGCAGGCGGCCGCGCACCAGCGCCAGCGCCAGCATCGTCCCGATCACGGTCGCCGCGAGCGTCGCGATGATGCCCGCCTCCAGGCTGAACAGCGTCGCGTTGATCCAGTCGGCATCGCCGAAATATTCGCCGTACCAGCGCAGCGAGAAGCCGGCGGGCGGAAACCGCAGATAGCGCTCGGGCCCGACCGACATCGGCGCGATCACCAGCGTCGGCAGCAGCAGGAAAACCGTGACCGCATAGGCGGCGGCCCCGAGCGTCGCGCGGCCGACATTGCGGGGCGGCGCGTGGCGGGCGGGCGCGCTCATGCCGACCCCACGAAGCGGTCGAGCCGCACCGCCCGCTTGAAAATGAGCACCAGCAGCAGGACGAAGGCGAGCAGCACCCCGACCAGCGCGCCGGCGAAGGACCAGTCCAGCATCTCGCGCACCTGCTGGGAGACGAGCGTGGCGATCATCATCTGGCGGGGACCGCCGACCAGGGCCGGCGTGACGAAGAAGCCTAGCGCGAGCAGGAACACCATCAGGCAGCCCGAGGTCACGCCCGGCAGCGAGAGCGGGAAGATCACCTCCCGGAAGGTCGCCCATTCGGAGGCGCCCAGCATCTGCGCGGCGCGGCTGTAATCCTCCGGAATGCCGCGCAGGGCCGAATAGATCGGCAGCACCATGAAGGGCAGCAGGACATGGCTCATCGCGAGCACGACCGCGCCTTCGGTGTAGAGCAGCGTCAGGGGCTGATCGACGATGCCGGAACCGATCAGGAGCTGGTTGACGACGCCGTTCTTCTGCAACAGCACCATCCAGGCATAGGTGCGCACCAGGACCGAGGTCCAGAGCGGCAGCAGCACGGAGGCGATCAGGATCGCGAGCTTGAGCCCGCTGCTGCGCGCCATGACCCAGGCCAGCGGCCAGGCCAGGATCAGCGTCAGGACGGTCACCGCGGCGGCGATCCGCAAGGTGCGCAGCATGACGCGCAGATAGACCGGCTCCGTCAGGGCGCGCTGGTAATGGGTCAGGGTCGGCGTCGGCAGGAACAGGCTCTCGTGCAGCAGCGAGGCCAAAGGCAGGATGAAGGTGACCAGCGCGAGCACGAGGAACGGCGCAGCCAGCGCCAGGCTCGCCGCCGTGCTGTAGTGGCGCCCGCCGAGCAGCCAGGCGTTCGGGCGCGCCGTCATGGCGCGCCCTCGAAGACGCGGGCATCGGCGGCGGCCCAGCTCAGACCCACCGCATCGCCCACCGACGGCACGGAGGCACCCGCAGGCAGGCGCAGTTTCAGGACCTGCCGCTCCGGCGTCGCCAGCAGCAATGTCGTGGCGTTGCCGACATAGATCGCTTCCTGCACGCGCGCGGCCAGCAGCCCCTCGCCCGCCGCGGTCAGGGCCAGCCGCTCCGGCCGGACCGCGACGCGAACCGCGGCACCGGGCGCAACATCACCCACCGCTGTCGCGGGGACGGCACGCCCCTCGCCCAGCCCGACGGCCGTCTGCGCACCCGCGACGGCCGCCGCCTGCGCGGTCCCGGCGATGAAATTGGTCTCGCCGATGAAGCCCGCGACGAAAGCGCTCTGCGGCGCCTCGTAGAGCGCATGCGGCGTGCCGATCTGCTGCAGCCGGCCGTGGTCCAGCACGGCGACACGATCGGCCATCGTCAGCGCCTCGGTCTGGTCATGCGTCACGAAGACGACGGTGACCCCGATCTCGCGCTGCAGATGCTTGGTCTCGATCTGCATCTCCTCGCGCAGGTTCTTGTCCAGGGCGGAGAGCGGCTCGTCCATCAGGAGCACGCGCGGCTTGTAGACGATGGCCCGCGCGATCGCGACGCGCTGCTGCTGGCCGCCGGAAAGCTGCGAGGGCTTGCGCTCGCCGAAGCCGTCCAGCCTGACGGTCGCGAGCGCCTGGCGCGCCCTGTCCTCCCGCTCGGCGCGGCCGACTCCGCGCATCTTGAGCGGAAAGGCGATGTTCTCCAGCACGCTCATATGCGGAAAGAGCGTGTATTTCTGGAAGACCATGCCGAGATTGCGCCGGTTCGGCGGCATCCAGGTCACATCCTCGCCGCCGACGAGGATGCGGCCCTCGTCGGGATATTCGAAGCCCGCAATCGCCATGAGGATCGTCGTCTTGCCCGATCCGGACGGCCCGAGCAGCGCGAGGAACTCGCCGGGCTCCACGGCCAGCGAGACGTGATCGACCGCTGTGACGGCGCCGAACCGCTTGACGGCGTCACGGACCTCGATCCCGACCGAGTGGCTGAACGCGTCGACAGGCCGCAACATCGTTCCCCTTCATTTTGATGTAGGTTATTTGATATATCGAACTTGGCAAGCCGGTTTCCGAGCTATGCAGCAGCACCGGGACACGCCTGCGTTGCGCGTTCCACGGCCCCGCGATTTGCTTTATGGCTGATGCAGCGAGTTTTAAGCCTCGGCGAAGGACAGGACAGCGTGACGGACGCCGAAGACAATTTTCTGCAGGGGGGCACCATCGAGCCGGTGGCGCGCGATAGCCTGACCCGCATCGTCTACAACAATCTGCGCGTCGCGCTGATGGAGGGCCGGTTCTGGCCGGGCCACCGCTTCAAGATCCGCGATCTCGCCGCCTCGATGCATGTATCGGAGACGCCGATCCGCGAGGCGCTGATGCAGCTTGTCCGTGCGCGGGCGCTGGAGCTCATCGACGGCCGCTCGATCATCGTCGCGCATATGTCGCTGCCGCAATATCTCGAATTGCGGCAGATCCGGCTGTTCCTCGAAGGGCTGGCGGCCGAGAGCGCGACGCCGAAGATCAGCGAGAAGGGCATCGCGCAGATGACGGTGCTGCACGAGGAGCTGGCGCTGGCCGAGGACGAAGGACGCTGGTCGGACGCGGTGCGGGCCAATTGGCGCTTCCACCACCGCCTTTACGAGGCGGCCGAGATGCCCGAGCTCCTCGCCATCCTCGACGACATCTGGATGCGCAACGGGCCGCTGCTCAACTACCATTACCCGCATGCGCGCCCGACCTATCCGGGGCCGCACGAGCATCTGCGCATCCTCGAACGGCTGCAGCAGCGCGATGCCGCCGGCGTTCGCGAGGCCGTCCAGACGGACATGATCCAGGGCGGGCTCAAGCTGGTCGAGCTTCTGAAAGCGGGTGGCGACACCCGTAACATGAGCCGCGAAGGGGCCGCTCAGCCCCCGGCACGCTCCCGCGCTTCGCGGTAAGAGCGGGCGATCGCCGCAGCGGTCAAGCCGTAGCGCTCGAACAGATAGGGCGTGGTTCCGCCTTCGGCGAAGACGTCGCGCACGCCGACCCGTGCGAAGCCGGTCCTGACGCCCTGCTCCATCAGCAGCTCGGCCACGGCGCTGCCGAGGCCACCGATGATCGAATGGTTCTCGGCCGTGACCACCGCCCTGAGGCCGGCGGCTAGCCCGGCGATCGCGGGATCGAGCGGCTTCAGCGTCGGCACATCTGCGACACCGACCGCGATCCCCTCAGTGGCGAGCAGGTCGGCGGCCAGCAAGGCCTGCTCGACCATCAGGCCGCAGGCGAGGATGAGCCCCTCGCCCGGCGCGCGCAGCAGGCGCAGCTTGCCGAGGGGCATCGCCCCGTCCTGCTCGACCATGCCGGCCTCGGTCCCGTCGGCCCGCTTCAGCCGCAGATAGACCGGCCCGTCATGAGCGGCGGCGGCACGGACGGCCGCGGGCACGGCGGCGGCGTTGCTCGGTTCGATCACCGTCATATTGGGCAAAGCCCGCATCAGCGCGATGTCGTCGATCGCCTGGTGGGAAACGCCGAGCATCGTCGTCAGCCCGGGGATCACGCCGACGATCTTCACGTTGAGCCTGGGATAGGCGACCTGCATCGCGATCTGGTCGTAGCAGCGCCGTGTCGCGAAAACGCAGAAGGAGTGCACGAAGGGGATTTCGCCGCTCCGCGCCATGCCGCCGGCGAGACCGACCATATTGGCCTCGGCGATCCCGACCTGATGGAAGCGCTCCGGCAGCGCATCGCGGAAGAGGTCCGTCTCGGTCGAGAGCGTCAGGTCGGCGGTCAGGCAGACGATGCGCGGGTCGCGCCGCGCCAGGTCGAGCAGCGTCTCGCCGTAGAACTTGCGGTTGGGCGCGGCTGCCGCGCCCCGCTGGTTGAAGTCCTGAACCGTCAGCGCGTCCGTCATGGCGCTCGTCATGCTGCATCCTCGCTGGACAACGCGGCCAGCGCGGCAGCGGCCACATCGGCAGGCAATTTCAGGTTATGCGCCAGGATGCCTTCCAGCGCCGGCACACCCTTGCCGGGAAGCGTGCGGACGACGAGGCAGGTCGGCTTGCCGGCCGTCATCCGTGCCCCGTCGAGCGCCGCCAGCAGCGCGGGAATGTCGTGGCCGTCGATGATGTGCTGCGCCCAGCCGAAGCTCGCGAACTTCCCGCCGATCGGCTCCAGCTTGACCACCTGATCGACATGCCCCTCGACCTGCATGCGGTTGTCGTCGATGAGCAGGCAGATGTTGTCGAGGCCGAGGCTGCCGGCGAGCAGCGCCGCCTCCCAGACCTGTCCCTCCTGCAGCTCGCCATCGCCCAGAACGACATACACGCGGGCGCCGTCGCCCCGGCGGCGCGCGGCCAGCGCCATGCCGATCCCGACCGAAAGCCCCTGGCCGAGCGAGCCGCAGGTCGCCTCGATCACGCTGCCCAGACGTTCGGAGGCATTGACCTCGAAGGGCGAGCCATCCTTGCAGTAACCGGGGAGGCCCTCCACCGGGACGAGGCCACGCTCGGCCAGCGTGGCGTAGAAGATCGCCGTGTTATGCGCCGTCGAGAGCAGCAGTCGGTCGCGTGAGATCCAGTCGGGATCGGCGGGGTCGAGCCTGAGCTCCGCGAAATAGAGCACGGTGAAGAGATCCGCCGCGCCGAGCCCCTGCTGGACATAGCCCTGCCCGGTCGGAGCCACCATCTCGATGACCTTGCGCCGGAGCCGCAGGGCGATTTCGGAGAGTTCGCCGGGATCGCGAACGCGCAGCGCCGGCTGACGATCGGCCACGGCACTCATCGGCACCGGTCCTTCATGACACCCTCCCGTTCGAGGCTCTTCGGCCCATGGACGACAATGACTATATGATATATTCAAATCGCGTCCAGAGCATTGTCGAGCGGAGCGAATGCCGGTTCGCTCGAAGAAAATGCGATAAAACAAGGAACTAGGGCCATTCTCGCTTCCGAGCATGGCTCTGGAGCCGGCGCGGATGGAACGGCCAGCCGGCCCATCCGGTGCGAACAGGCGAGAGGCGCGCCAGCCGCCCGGCCCGGGACACGGGCTCGACCGGCACAGGCGCTGGGGGAGAAGGCACGATGAACCTCGTCTTCGGCGCGGTCGCCGATGATCTGACCGGTGGCCTGGAACTGGCGGCGATGATCGTCGCGGCGGGCGTTCCCTGCGCCTTTGCGACCGAATTGCCGGACAAGCCGGAACACCCCGCCATCGTCATCGGCCGGCGCACGCGCGTCGCCGATCCGGCCGTGGCGGTCGCCGATATCCGCAGGACCGGCACCTGGCTCAAGGAGCAAGGCGCGCGGCAGATCTTCTTCAAGTATTGCGCGACATTCGATTCGACCCCGGCCGGCAATATCGGCAACTGCGCCGACATCCTGCGTGAATTGACCGCAAGCCGGCTGACCGCGTTCTGCCCCTCCTTTCCCGAAGCAGGCCGGCGGGTCTTCCAGGGGCATCTCTTCGCCGACGACCGGCTGATCTCGGAATCGCCGAAACGTCACGATCCCCTGACGCCGATGACCGATCCGGACCTGGTGCGCGTGCTCAGGCAGCAGACCGCGACGCCGGTCGGGCTCATCCCGCAGCAGATCGTACGCGCCGGGCTGGAGGCGATGCAGCGCCATTGCGGCGAGCTCATAGCCGGCGGAATCGGCTTCGCGCTCGCCGACGCAGCGGTGCCCGAAGACCTCGCAGCGCTGGCGGCGCTGACGGTGGATTGGCCGCTGATGACCGGGAATTCCTCGGTCGCCGCCTATTATCCGCCGCTCTGGCGCGAGCGGGAACTCGTCGCGTCCGAACCCGGCGCCCCAAGTCTCCCCGCCGTTCCGGGCCCGGCCGTCGTGCTGGCCGGTAGTTGCGCCGACAGGACGCGGCGCCAGCTCGAGGTCTTCGGCGAACAGCGGCCGGTGCTGATGCTCGACCTCGCGGATGGCGATGCCGACCGGATCGTGGCCGAGGCAATGGCCTGGGGGCTGCCGCGCCTGGGCGATGGCCCGATCGCGATCGCAACCTCCGCCGGGCCCGAGGCAGTCGCCGCAGCCCAGGCCCGCCTGGGGCAGCGCGCCGCCGCCTCGCTGGCGGAGGAGATCCTGTCCCGGCTGGCGGAAGCGTTCCGGGAGGCCGGCACGACGCGCTTCCTGATCTGCGGCGGCGAGACCTCCGGGGCCGTGCTCGACAGGCTCGGCATCCGGACCTTGCAGGTCGGTGCCTATCGCGCGCCGGGTGTCTCGCAAGCCCTGGCCGATGGGGCGAAGCCCCTCGCCTTCTGCCTGAAATCCGGCAAGCTCGGCCCCGAAGACATGCTGCTGCCGATGCTGGCGAGCATGGAGCGGGGTGAGCGGCGATGAGCGGCTCCGCGATGCAGGAAAGCGAGGCCCGCGTCGAGCTCTGCCGGATCTACCGCAGCATCGAGAGCTCGGGCCTCAGCCTCGGCAATGCCGGCAATATCAGCATTCGCTGGGGCGAGCACATGCTGATCAGTCCGACCGGCGCCGATGGGGCGACGGTCGCCCCCGAGGATTTCGTCCTGACCCGGTTCGACGGCACCGCGCTCTCGCAGGGCGTCCCGTCGAGCGAATGGGCGATCCATGGCGGCCTCTATGCCGCGGGCCTGGCGCAGGCGGTGATTCATGCCCATCCCGATTCCTGCGTGGCCCTGTCCTGCCTGCGCCGGCCGATTCCCCCGTTCCATTACATGGTCGCCTCCTTCGGCGGGCATGAGGTGCCCTGCGCACCCTATGCTCCCTTCGGCACGACGGCCCTGGCCGAGGGCGTCGTCGCGACCTTGAAGACCGGATACAGCGCCTGCCTCATGGCCAATCACGGCATGGTCTGCATCGGCGCGACCCTGGCGCAGGCCTTCGCGCGCACCGTCAAGCTGGAGATGCTGGCACGGCAATATCGTCTTGCGCGCCAGGCCGGCGAGATCGTGCATCTGACGACGGACGAGATGGACATCGTGCTCGCGCGCTATGCCGATTATGGTCGCGCCCGCCTGGCGAATAGCTGAACCCTCAAGGATACGACATGATCATTGTTACCGGCGGCACCCACGGCATCGGCCGGGCCTGCGTTGAGCGGCTGGCACCGCGCGGCGTCGTCTTCACGGGCCGCGACCGTGAGGCCGGCGAAGCGCTCGCCGCGGCCACTCCGGGCGCGCATTTCGTCCAGGGTGACGTGACACACGAGGCGGATTGCCGCCGCGCCGTCGAGGCCGCGCTCGATCTCGGCGGCGGACGCCTGCACGGCCTCGTCAACAATGCCGGTCTCGGACGGCGCATGGATTTCGCGCAAGCGGAGATCGCGGACTGGGATGCCGTGATGAACGCCAATGCCCGCAGCGCCTTCCTGTTCACACGCCATGCGCTCGCAGGGTTGCGAGCGGGCAAAGGTGCCGTCGTCAACATCGCGTCCGTGGCAGGCCGCGCCGGCGAGGAAGGCCTTGCGCTCTATTGCGCCTCGAAGGCCGCGGTGATCGCCATGACCCAGGCGCTGGCGCTCGAATATGGCGCGGAGGTCCGCTTCAACGCGATCTGCCCCGGGCAGATCGCGACGCGGATGATGGACAAGGTGCTGGCCGATCCGCTGCGGCTGGAGCAGCTCGAACTGCGCATACCGGCCGGCCGGCTCGGCACGCCGGGCGAGGTCGGCGATGTCGCGGCCTGGCTCCTGTCGGAGGCGTCGAGCTATGTGAACGGCGCCGTCCTGACCGTCGACGGCGGCGAAACGGCGGGCCTCCGCACCCCGCGCCTGCCGAAGAGCGCTGCGGCAGGCTGACGGCAGGCTTCGCCCTCAGGCCGGGACGAGTTCCTGCGAGGTCACGGCCTCCGCGGCGATCCTGTCCCAGCTATAGAGCATCGGCACCATCGCGCAGTCGCTCCAGGGCGCATTCTGGTCGGCATAATGGGGGCTGGCCGGGTGCCCGGAGGCGCCGTGGAAGACGACCCAGCGGCTGTTGTCCCAATCGCCGACATCGAAGACGTAACGCGACAGGGCGCCATAGGTCGCCTGCGGCCCGGCTGAGGGGACCAGCCCATTCGCCAGCACGGTGTCGCCATCGCCGCCGATCGGGCGGGACACCGGATCGAGCAGCGGCGCCCAGGCGGGGAACTGCGTCGAGAGCGGATGCGTGAAGCGCGGTCGATGCTCCTCGCCCCAGCCGCGTCCAGTCAGGTTCTGCGCTGCGACCGACAGCGCCTCCGACAAGGCCTCGTTCCAGCTCCAGCCCTTCAGCATCCCGGCATCGTCGTCGCGCAGCAGGGTCGGCACGGCCCACCAGACCTGGCCTTGCGGCGAGACGCCGGGCGGGACCGCCGCGAAGGGATGCGCTATCGCCTGCTCCAGCCCGCTGCGGGCCGTCACCAGCCGCGTCAGCGCCCTGCGGAATGCGATATAGGCGGCGGCCGCCTGCGAACCCGCATCCATGCGCCCGTCCCAGGCGATGAGGGCCTGCCTCAGCTCTTCGGCGGGGAGGCTGTCGCGGGTGCCGAGCGCTTCGAGCCTCGCGCGCAGCAAGCCGACATGGGGCGACAGCGTATCGGCATGGATCGCTGCCGCGTCGTCGACGGCGAAAGCCGGATTCGCGACCAGACGCTCCATGATCCGTTCGGCGCGATAGGGCGGATGGCAATCGGTGCAGAGGTAATCGGGGTGGTCATCGGCCACGACGCGGTTATTCGCGGTGACGATGAGGCCGCCCGGCGGATCGATGACGCGCGGCATCGCCTCATGCGGAATCCAGCCCTGCCACTCATGCGCCCCGGACCAGCCCGGCACCGGCAGCCAGCCATTCTCGCGCGGACGGGAGGGAACGCGGGCGCGGACCAGATGGCCGATCGAGCCCGCGACATCCCCGGCGACGAGATTATGGTCGATCAGGCCCCAGCCGCGCGTCGCGTCGTAAAGCTGCGCCACGGTCGAGGCGCCCGGCATCCGCGTCAGGCAATCGAAGGACAGATCGGTCTCGGCGAACTGGACCGAGCGCAGGGTGATAGCCGCTCCGTCGCGCGGATCGCCCGCGATGACCGGGCCATGGCGCGTCTCGACGATATCGAATTCGCGGTCGGCGCCACCCCGGACCGCGATACGGTCCCGGCGCCAGGCGACGGGCTCGAAATCGTCGCCGAAGCGCGCGGTGCGCCCCTCCCCCGCGAATTGCTCGAGATAGAGATCATGGATGTCCATGAAGGCATGGGTGACGCAATAGGCGACCTTGCCGTTATGCGCGAAATGCGGGAATCCCGGCACGCCCGGCACGGTCAGGCCGATCATGTCGAAGCGATCGCAGGCCAGATGATGCTGCGCATACATGCCGGGGATTTCGAAGACGCGATGCGGATCGCCGGCGAGGATCGGCCTCCCCGTTGCCGTGCGATCCGGGGCGACCGCCCAGTTGTTGCTGCCGCCGCCGGCAGCGTCGGAAGCATCCCCGCCCATCGCCTTCAGGAGCGCATCGACCGCCGGCCGCAGCGCCGCAAGATCAGCTTCGAGCCGGCTGGCCTCCGCGCCCGGCGGGATGCAGAGCAGGTCGCCGCCGCCATCGTCATAGCGCAGCTTCAACGCATTCGCGGCGCCGACCACCGGCAGCGCCAGCATCCGCCAGAGCTTGAACCAGACCGAGCCCATCAAGAGCCCCAGCCGCCGCATCACCGCGACGCTGTGCCAGGGCTCCCAGGGCTCCGGCTCCGCGCCGAGCAGGCCATACTCGACGGGCATGGGCGCGCCGGAAGCCAGGAATGCGTTCACACCGGCCGCGTAGGCCCGCAGCATGTCCTTCGCCGCGGCGCCCAAGGCTTCGAAATCGCGCCGGCAGACCTTTTCCATGCCGAGCCGGCGCACGAGGATATCGGCCTCGGCGGCGTCCGCGCCAAGCCATTCGGCCGCGCGCCCCAGCGCCTTGCGACGCGTCAGCTCCATCTGGAAAAGGCGGTCCTGCGCATGAACGAAGCCCAGCGCCCGATAGGCATCCGCCTCGCCGGAGGCCTTGATATGCGGAATGCCCCAGGCATCGCGCCGGACACGGACCGGCGCGATCAATCCGGGAATGGACAGGCTACCCGAGAGCTGCGGCAATGCTGCCTGCAAGGTCTCGCGATCGGTCTTGGCGGCCATGGTCATTCCTTGTCGAGATCACGTGTCTTGCCGAAACCGGGCGCGCTCACGCGTCGAGCGTGAGCTGCCAGAAGATCGGGAAGCTGGACTGGACGATGTCTTTGAGGCGCAGGCGGTAGCCCGCCGGCCGGCTGAACTGGCCCCACATCACGGAGGGCGTGTCCTTATAGGCCTCGACCTGGATTTCGGCCGCGATGCGCTTGCGGGTGGCCGGGTCAGGCGCCTTGGCATAGGCGGCGAGCTTCCCGGAGATGACGGCGTCGCAGCTCCAGCCGGCATAGTTCACGCAGTTGTTGCCGATGTAGAAATGCGTCAGCGGCGACATCATGTCGATGCCGTTGGCGTAGACCGGGAAGACACTCCAGCCGTCCTTCTTGGCGCGGCGGGCGAGCACCGTGCCCCAGTCCATCACCTGCTCGTCCACGGTGAAGCCGGCCTTGCGCATGTTGCTGGCCAGAACCGCACCGGCCGTCTGCGAGATCGAGCCGGCGACCGTCAGGAAGACCACGGGCTCGCCCTTGTAGGCGGTCTTCTTCAGGGCGGCGCTGGCCTCTGCGATCGCAAGCTTCGCGCCGGCCGCACCATCCGCGGAGCTGAAAGGCGCATCGCACATGAAGAAGGAGGGGCAGTTCTTGATCACGTAGCGGTCGGGAATCCCGATCGCCTCCAGCATCTCGGTCTGGTCGACCAGCTTCCAGAGAATCTCGCGGACAGCCTTGTCGGCAAACGGCCCCGTGGCGTGATTGAGCCTGAAATTGCCTTGGAACATGTCCAGCCCCGTCAGGGCCATGACCTTCAGGCCCTGCGCCTTTTCGAGCTTCTCAAGCCAGTCGAACGGCAGGTACTGCATGTAGTCGATTTCGCCGGCGACCAGCGCGGTCGCCGCCGTCGCATCGTCCGGCATGGTCTTGAGGACCACCTCGTCGACATTGACGACCTTGCCGCCGGCCAGGAAATCCGGCTTTTCGGCTCGCGGCCTGTATTGGGCGAAGCGCTCGAGCACCATGCGGTCGCCGGCGCGCCAGGCATCCGCCTTGAAGCGGAACGGCCCGGAGCCGACGATCTCCTTGATGCGCTCCTCGCCGGCCGGGATGATCCTTTCGGGCATCATCGCCGGGATCGGCGCGTTGGGCTTGCCAAGCACGTCGAGCATCAAGGGGAAAGGCTCGCGCAGGGTGATCGCGAAGCTGCGTTCGTCGCGCGCCTCGATCGCGGTCACCGCCGCCAGCAGCATCTTGCCCAGCGCATCGCCCTTGGCCCAGCGCTTGAGCGAGGCGACGCAGTCCGAGGCCTTGACCGGTGCCCCGTCATGCCAGGTCAGGCCGTCGCGCAAGGTGAAGGTCCAGGCAAGGCCGTCCGGAGCGGTTTCGAACCTGTCGACCATCTGCGGCCGGATGGTCCCGGCCGTGTCCATCGCGAACAGCGTATCGAAGACATGGTACGCAAAGGTCCGCGTGATCGCAGCGGTGGTCGCATGCGGATCGAGGATCACGACCTCCGACTCGAGGACGGCGGTCAGCGCGCGCGGCGCAGCGCGCGCGAACTCCGGCAATGAAACAGCCGCGACCGACGCCGCGCTTCCGATCAGAAAACTGCGTTTGCTGAAGCCGTGCCGCGCCATGAGCTCTCTCCCAAGCAGATCTGAGGCATCCACAGAAATATAGGATATATCATATTGATCATGTCAATCGCTTTCGCGACGGCCGTTCTGAAGCCCTGACCCGCTGCGCCAAACCGGCTTGCGGCCAATCGTGAAGCGACCAAGCGAACGCTAGAGACTTCGCGAACGGCTAACCGACTCCAGATCCCCTCTTCCTGTGAAATGCAGCGACGACCGCCTTGGCCGAAAGACCGTAGCGATCGAACAGGAACGGCGTCGTGCCGCCTTCGGCAAAGACATCCTGGACGCCGACGCGCGCAAACGGCTTGGCAACCCCCGCTTCCATCAACAGTTCGGCCACCGCACTGCCCAGGCCGCCGATCACCGAATGGTTCTCAACCGTCAGGACGACGGGCGCGCGTGCAGCGAGCTCGACGATGCCGGGATCGAGCGGCTTGATGGTCGACACGTCGACGACGGTCACCGCGCGCCCCGCTTCCGCCAGGATATCGGCCGCCTCCAGGATCACCGGCACCGTCATGCCGCATCCCAGCAGAAGGCCGTCCCTGCCCTCGCGGAGGACGCGGACCTTGCCGATCGCGAAGCTGTCATCGAGCGAAGGCGGGTCCTGTTCGGTGCCGTCCGCCCGCTTCATGCGCAGATAGACCGGCCCGGGATGCCTTGCGATCGCCGCGACGGCCTTGCGGACCTGGTTCGGGCCGGATGGCTCGATGACCGTCATGTTCGGCAGCGCCCGCATCAGGCGATGTCGTCGATCGCCTGATGGGAAACGCCGAGCAGCGTCGAGAGGCCGGGAATGACGCCGACGATCTTCGCGTTCAGGTTCGGATAGGCGACCTGCATCGCGATCTGGTCGTAGCAGCGACGGGTCGCGAAGACGCAGAACGAATGCGCGAAAGGAATCTCGCCGCTGCGCGCCATGCCGCCGGCGATGCCGATCATGTTCGCCTCCGCGATGCCGACCTGGAGGAACCGGTCGGGAAGCGCGTCGCGGAACAGATCGGTCTCGGTCGGCAAGGTCAGGTCTGCCGTCAGGCAGACGATACGCGGATCCTGCCTGGCCGCTTCGAGAAGCGCCTCGCCATAATGCTTGGCGGCGGATGCGGCGGCCGAACCGCGCGCATTGAAATCCTTCACCAGAAGGCTTTCGGCATCGACGTTCATCATCGGGCGTCCCTCTGGCCGGCGAGAGTGTCCAGTGCCCGGGCTGCGACATCCGCCGGTGTTCTGGAAGCGCTAGCGTGCTCTGGCGGACAAGCTGCAGGCGCTGGTGATCATGGACGAAGTCCAGGCCGCGTTTGGACGGACCGGGCAGTTCTTCGCCTTCCAGAGCCTGGGGATCGAACCCGATCTCCTCTGCGTCGCAAAAGGGATCGCGAGCGGCATTCCGATGAGCGCCATCATCGGCCGGAAAGCGCTTTTCGATGCGCTCCCTGCCGGCGTCCTGAGTTCGACCTATGGCGGCAATCCCCTGGCTTGCGCGGCCTGCCTCGCAACACTCGACGTGATCGAACAGGACGACCTCGTCACACGCGCCCGGCACCTGACCCAGACCTTCCATGGGCGCTTCGCGACATGGATGAAGGACATCCCCGGCGTCGGCGACGCGCGCGGCATGGGCCTTTCGATGGGCATCGAACTGGTCGTCGACAGCATCTCGAAGATGCCGGACCCTGCCCGCGCGCTGCGCGTGGTGAAGAAGGCCGCGGAAGACGGCCTCATCGTACTGCCGCCGTCAGGCTCGGATTCGAACGTCGTGCGGCTGGCTCCTCCGCTCGTCCTGACCGACGCGGAGGCGGAGGAAGGCTTGCGGCGCCTCGAAGACGCCTTGCGTCACACGGTCTCGAACCAGCCAGCACTGTGACGCGGAACCGGTGATGCGAGTGGGCGCGCACGGGCCGACGTGCAGACGACGGATGCGTGGACCATGATCAACGAAGGGAAACCTTGAAGGACATCCCATGAACCAGATCGACTACGATGTTCACGTCCGCGATCTGGGTTTCCCCGAAGGGCCCGTCGCCTTGGCGGATGGAGGCGTGGCCTTCGTCGATCTGCTTCATGCCCGGATCCGCCGCTGGCATCCCGATGACGGCGTCAGCGTGCTCGCCGAACTGGACGGGGCTCCGAACGGCATGTGCCTCGGCCGCGACGGCACGCTGTGGATCGCCAACAATGGCGGCATCGCCCCTCAGGGGCCGGGCCGGGCGCTGCATCACGCCGAGCGGCCGATGCCGGGCGGATTGCAGGAGCTGGATTTGCGGACAGGCGCTGTCCAGGTCATCACGCAAGGCGGCGTCCAGCCCGATCGCCCCAACGACGTCGTCGTTTCGCCCGAGGGATACGCCGTCTTCACCGATCCGCAGAACTGGGAGGTTCTGAAGACCAATCCGGATGCCTATCTGGGCGGGCGCGTGCTGATCCGCCGGGATGACGGCACCGTCGACTTGCTGACGCGGCTACCGGGTTTTCCCAATGGGCTGATTTTCCATCCCAACGGCGACCTTCTGGTCAATCTCACGCGCCGGCGCGAAGTGATCCGCTTTCGCTGGCGAAACGGCCGTATTGCCGCTCCGGAGCTGTTCTGCAGCTTTCCGGAAGGCTTTGCCCCCGATGGGATGTGTTTGACGGAAGACCGGTTGCTGGTGGCAGGAAGCGTCGGCGACATGATCGCCGTCGTCGGCCTGGATGGCCGGCCACATGGCTTGGTATCGACCGGCCCAAACACCGATCCAACGAATCTCTGCATCTCCCAAGACAGGGTTTTTATCACCAATGGCTTCGCGCGAGAGTTGGTCTCGACAAAAATCGATCAACTGCTCCGGGCGATATGATGCGCAGCCCGCCCCCCAAGCGCCTATCGAGGCGGAACTGGCCGTTGCGAAAGACCAGAAAGGGCGCTTTGGGCACGGTAATCACCGCCCTAGGAATCCGAACGAACCTGAAAGTGATGGTTGCTGCCGTTCATCCGACGCGGTTCTGCGGAGATGATTTGCTCCACCTCCTGCTTGAACTCTCTCCAGGGGCCGTACTCGCGACCGCAGCCGCTGCATCGTACAAAAGCCGAGTCGATTAGCTCGGCGGGAAGAATGACCGAGATGCTGCCACAATCATCGCACGCGAACTTCGATAGGGTTGTCACACCTAGCATGTGCGTCTCCCAGCATGTCCCGAGGAAATTTGAGCGCCCATTGCGACCAGGTCCGTAGTCGAGCCGATCTCAAGAAAAAATTCTTGATGGTTGGCAAGAACACGGATGACCGGTTCGATCGCGAACCCGCCTACCTTCGACGCCGGGTCGATGGCCGACGTGGTTTCGGGACCCGGGAGGGGAAGTTGGGGCGAAGCCTCCGAAGCAACTGCCGCCTATCAGAGCCGCGCGTTCGGCTCTGAAGGCTCGGCGCCTATCTCTCCCGGAATGCTCGCGCGACCTGGTCCGCAAGCGGCTTGGCGAAATAGGAGAGAACCGTTCTCTGCTGCGTGCGCACGAAAACCTCGACAGGCATGCCCGGCCCGACCTTTGCTCCCCCGAGCCGTCCGAGTTCGCCTTCCAGGATGGCGACGCGAAGCGTGTAGTAGTCTTGCCCCGTTCGCTGATCGACCGTGAGATCGGGAGATACGCGGGACACTTCGCCTTCGATCTCAGGCGTGGTCCGCTGATTGAGGGCCGAGAAGCGTAGCGCAGCGCGCTGTCCGGAGTATACCTGCTCGATATCCTGAGGCCGCACCCTCGCCTGCACCGTCAGGCGATCAGAGGCAGGCACGATCAGCATCAAGGTTTCGCCCGGAGAGGCGACGCCGCCAATTGTGTGAACCGCCAACTGGTGCACAGTGCCGGATTGGGGAGCCCGGATATCCACGCGCTTGAGCTGGTCCTCCGCTGTGACTTTCCGTTCGACCAGTTCGGAAATCTTGCCACGAAGCTCGGCGAGCGCCTTGCCGACTTCGGTGCGAAGATCCTCGTCGATCTGAAGGATCTGCAGCTCGGTCTCGGTGATCTTGCCTTTGGCCTGGGCCACTGACGAGACCAGGGTGCCCTTCTCCCCGGTGATACGTGCGGCATCCCGCTCCAGTGCGTTCAACCGGGTGATCGAAACGAGCTTCTTGCTGTGAAGGTCGCGCACACCCTCGAGCTCCTGCGCGATGAGGGCGGCTTCGCGGTCCTTCGCGACAATCTGCTCCGAAAAGGCCCGGATCTGGTCCCGCATCTGGCCGATGCGTTCGAGGTGCTGGGACTTCAAGCCCAACCGCGCTGCCCCTCGCAGCTCGAAGAGCCTGCGCTCTCCATTGAGGAGCGCTGCGACATCCGGCGAGCTTTCCGCTGCTGTCGATAGCTCGCTGGGAAAGACAACCTCCCCAGCTCCGTCGCGCTCGGATTCGAGTCGAGCTTGCTGCGCGAGGGCTTCGTTGAGAGCCTTGCGCACGACGGCGAGGTTGGCCTGCGTTACCGTTTCGTCGAGGCGGACGATGACGTCGCCGGCCGTGACGCGGTCACCGTCCCGGACGCGCAACTCGCTGATGACCCCGCCAGTGGGGTGCTGAACCTTCTTCACGTCCGACTCGACGACGAGCGAACCCTGCGCGACGACGGCGCCTGAAAACTCGGTTGTCGAAGCCCATCCGCCCACGCCGATCAGCAGGGCTCCAAGGCTGATTCCTACAGCGAGAACATGGCGCTGGATCGAAAGCCGGGTGGGGTGAGAGACGTCGTCCAAGTTTCTAAGCTCCATCAGGTTCTGCTCGCTGCGCGATCGAAAACGCCAGCGGATTTCGGCACCGCCTTCAAGGTGGTGGAAAGCACCTCGTCCTTGGGACCGAAGGCCTGGACTCGTCCTTCCGCCATCACGAGAACCTGATCCAATGCGGTCAGGGCGCTCGGCCGGTGGGCGATGACCACCACGACGCCGCCCCTTCGGCGAACGTGGAAGATCGCGTCGGTCAAGGCCTGCTCGCCTTCGGCATCAAGGTTCGAATTCGGCTCGTCGAGTACAACCAGAAAGGGATTCCCGTAGAGGGCTCGCGCAAGGGCGATGCGTTGCCGCTGCCCCGCCGAAAGAGCCGCTCCACGCTCGCCGATCTGGGTCTGGTAGCCTTCCGGCAGGCGCTGGATAAGCTCATGGACGCCAGACGCCTTGGCCGCTTCAATGATGCGATCGGCCGTCGCGTCGCTGCGGAAACGTGCGACGTTGGCGGCGACGGTACCTGAAAAGAGTTCAACCTCTTGAGGGAGATAGCCGACATGATGCCCAAGCTCTTCCGGCCGCCAGTGACGCAGAGAAGAGCCATCCATGCGCACGGTGCCGGTCAGGGGCTGCCAAACGCCAACGAGCATGCGGGCAAGCGAGGACTTCCCGGACGCGCTATGCCCGATGACGCCGAGCCCCTGCCCCGCCCGAAGCGCGAAGCTGACATTGGCCGCCGTCAGGCGCTGCCCCCCCGGTGGAGAGACGGACGCAGCCTCGACGGTGATCAGTTCCGTCGGAGGAGGCAACGAGAGCGCGGGCGTCGAAGCCGGCTGGGCTTCGAACATCTCCGTCAGCCGGCCCCACCCTTGGCGCGCCCTGACAAATCCCTTCCAGTTGCCGATGGCAAGATCGACGGGAGCGAGCGCGCGCGAGGTCAGGATCGAGCTCGCGATGATGATGCCAGCCGTCGCTTCCTGCTGAACGACGAGGTAGGCGCCGACGCCGAGCACGATCGACTGCAACAGCATGCGCAGCACGCGGGGACGTTGAGGCAAAGCCCCCTGCAACTTCGGCGGCGCGCTGGTGTTGACGCCGATGCTCGTCGCTGACCACCTTCCAGAGCGCACCCATCTCGCCGCCCATGCCCATTGCATGGACGGCCTCGGCGTTGCGCCGCCCGACTTCTGCGATGGAAATCCGGTGGGCCGCAGCCCCACTCGCTGCCGTCGACGGCTTTTTCGTGAGCCGCTCGGTCAGCATGGTCAGCGCGACCAGAAGGATGGTGCCGATGAGAGCCGTAGCGCCAATCCAGAAGTGGAAGAGGAAGCACAGGCCCAGGTAAAGCGGAATCCAGGGGAGATCGAACAGCGCGCCCGGGCCGCTGCCTGACAGGAAGCCGCGCACCTGGTCGAGGTCGCGCATCGGCTGCAGGCCCTCACCAGCGTTCTTGGCCTGGAGTGGCCCCGAGAGGATCGCCTGGAAGACCCTCCCGTTCAGTCCCTCGTCAAGAGCGCTGCCGATCCGCAACAGAAGACGACCGCGCAGGATGTCGAAGAGCGCGTAGAACGCGTACAGCATGACGATCAGCAGGGTGAGGCCCACGAGCGTCGGAATACTGCGGCTCGGCAGGACCCGGTCGTAAATTTCCATCATGTAGAGCGAGCTGGCGAGCGTCAGCAGGTTCAGAGCCCCACTCAAGACCGCGATCGCCACAAGTGCTCCGCGCCATTGGGAGATAGCTGCGGTGAGCGGAGACCGCGCGAGCGCCTCTCTTTGGCTGATGCCGAAAGCAGCCATCTTCTCTCGTCCTGCGGACGCACGCGTCTCGCCCTGTGCGGACGGCGAAAGGCTGGCAAGGCGCCCGAAAAGCGCGCGTCCGTGTGCCCTCAGCGCGACGGCGCCCTGACCGATAACAGTTGAAGCGGCATGCTGGAGGTTGCGGGCCGGGAGGAGATGAAGCAATGGAACCCCGTCGGTTCAAGGGAAAAGGTGTGCCGCTCAAGACCGGCGACTCCACCGAAAAAAACTCTTGGCGGTGGCACTCCGCACCAGCCATACAAGCGCCTGGACGCTCCGGATCGAGGCGGCGCGTCACCCTGGGCGTTTTCGCTATCCGAGCCCGGAGGCCACGGGAGGCCTTTTTTTGACCGGCTCGCGCGGGCGCGAGCCGGAATAATCGTGGTGGTCGGTCCCGTCAGAGAATAAAATTATCTCGGTTGAGATTGATCACCTGGTTGAGCTCGATCTGGAAATCAGCGTGCCCGTCCCCATCCACATCGCCCTGGATGATGGTGTGGTTGTCGCTATGAAAGTACGACACCGAGTTTGCCTCGACCACGCTCGTCTTGCCGGCAAAGTGGAAGACCTGATCTCCCCTGACAGCCGTGTTGGCGTCGATCAGGCTGAGGTCGATCTTGTCCGCGCCGCGCTCGAACCACTGGATCACGTCCCGATTGCCGGCGTCCGGAAGACTCTCTGATACCGACCGGAAAATGAACGTGTCGCGCCCGGCGCCTCCCGACATCGTATCGGCTCCCAAGCCCCCGATCAGCTTGTCTCTTCCGCTGCCGCCGAGAAGCGTATCGTTTCCTGCACCACCGTCGATGACGTCCGCGCCGGCATTCCCGTGGATCCAGTCATGCCCGCTCGTGCCGACCATCTTGTCGGCCTTGTCGGTTCCGAAAACCTTGGCTGCCTCGACCGGATTTTCCGGCTTGGCTGCAGGATTGTCCGGCTGGGTTACGGGGGTGTCCGGCTTGGTTACAGGGGTATCAGGCTGGGTTCCAGTACCGGGGTTATCCGGTTGGGGCTTGGAACCAGTCGCCATGCCGCTCTCGAAGCTCCCGAGGTCCGGAGCCTTCCCGGCATAGGAGAGCCCGACATCCTTGCCCTTGTCGACCAGCGTGCTGCCGGATGAGAGGTGAAGGAAGTCCGTCGAGGGAAGCGAGCCGTCGGCCGCACGCGCGCCACGCGCCCCCGCATCGCTGAGGGAGACGAAGTCGCCGTTGGTCGGGGTGCCATAGTTCCAGGAGTTGTTCGACGCGGTTCCGGCGCCGGAGACCGCGACCTTGCCACTACCCGCCGAGAGATTGTTGACGAAGCTGTTGTGGCCAGACCAGTAGGCGTAGTTATAGGCCCCGTTATTGTAGGCCGAGTTATTGTGGAGGACGCTGTCCAGGCTGGCATCGTTCTGGTCGAAGCCGTTCGACAGATTGCCCCAGGAGACGTTGTTGATCACGGTGTGGCCGCCGGATTCGGCGCCGCCCCCCGGCCGCTGGCCGCCGAGCTTGAAGCCGTTGCCATCGCCCTCAGCCTTGCCCGAGGCGTCGTAGCCGTTGTTGAAGGCCCAGTTGCCCTCGATGAGCACACCGGCGCCCTTCATGCCATCCTGGATATTGAAGAAATCGAAGCCGTCGTCGGAGTTGTTCCAGGCACGGTTGCCGCGCAGGACGTTGCCGGCGCCGGTCGTGCTGATCTGGAAACCGTCGGCGTTGTCGCCGCTCAGGTCATGATTGTCGTGGGAATCGATGTTCTGGAGGAGATTGTTCGAGCCCGGCCCGAAGAGCGAGACGCCCTTGCCTTCCCATTGAGAAAGCCGGCCGTTGTCGTGCACGTCGAGCCGCTCGATGATGTTGTTGTGGGATTCGTCACGGATCACGATGCCCCCCATCGGCCCGCCGCGAACCTCCAGCCCGGAAATGTGGTTCCAGGAAATGCTCGACCCATCGAGCACCCAGCCGCCGGCGCCAGAGCGCCCATAGTACTCGCTCGACGTCATGTGCGACCCGTCCAGGATCGGCTTCTCGCCCGGGTAGTTCGTGACCGTGATCGGCCGGCCGCTTTCCCCGTCATTCGTGAGCTGGATGCCATCCTTCAGGTTGTAGACGCCGCCCCGCAGGTAGATGGTGTCGCCCGGTTTTGCCAGATCGTGGGCATATTGCAGCGAGGCAAAAGGCCGGTCGAGAGTGCCGGCCTGGCTATCGGAGCCAGTGGGTGAAACGTAGAAGATAGTCATAGCGCCCTTTCTCAACAGGGAAACATCCGGCGCCACGTCCTTCGACGCGGCTCCGCCCCCTGATCAGTAAAAAGCTCGCCACCCCTGCAGATGCAGAGCCAGTGAGCCGCGTTATGGGATTGACTCCCGCTTAAGCGGACGAGGAGGCATCGGGTGATCTACGCTGTCCGATACCGAACATCAGCAAACTCACAAGTCACGTTTACTGATTGTTGAATGCTTACGAGTCAGACATCAGCTGCTACGTCAAGCATCCCTCGCATGGTAAAAGAGTAGCCGCATGGTCATAGTCACGGCTACAATTTCATCTATTGTGTAGCCATCGGCATAGATTGCCCTGGATGCTTTCCAGGGAGCGGAGTGATGGCTGCCTCGATCTCCAGCAGCCGAATCAAACATAGGGTATGAACGCGCAGCCGTCTTGGCCTGCCCCGCCATATCCGTTGAGTTTCAAGCCAAGCGCGATTCGAGGCCGTGCGCTGCGTCGCCAGTCATCTGCCGGCGGCGCGCTTCAACTCCCGACGAAACGCCGTCGGCGTCTTGCCTGTCCATCGCTTGAAGGCCCGCACGGAAGCGCTCGGCTCGCGGTATCCGAGCAGCCATGTCACCTGCGAAACCGTCGACGTTCCGTCCCGGAGATATTGCACCGCGAGTTGATAGCGCAACTCGTCGAGGACCTCGCTGAAGCTGATGCCCAAATCAGCCAGCCGACGCGTCAAGGTGCGGGCGCTCGTACCGAGGTCTCGCGCGATTGCCTCGATCTTTGGCGTCCCATGGCGTAGCCGCGGCATGATCGCATTCTCGACGCGGGTGCGCAGGGACCCCGCCTCCCCGGCTGAATACGGAAACGCCTTCTGATGCAGCCCGGCCAGGAGTTCCTTCAGAAAGTGATCGCTGGTCGTCAGAGGCAGTTCTTTGGTGTCCCGAGCGAAGGCCAGAAGGTCCAAATCCGCGCCGAAGTCGATCTGAAGGCCAAAGTAGCGTTCCATCTCGGCAACGCGGCCGGGGCGTGAATGAAGCATCGACGCCGAGGTCGGCACGAGTTCGCGGCCAGTGAACAAGCGACATTGTCGCAACATGGCTGTCAGCCAAAATTCGGCTTGGTGGCGATCGAGGTGCCGCTCAACCCCGATATAGCTAAGCTCGAGGGATGCCCCTTCCCCGCTGCCTTCGCGGATCTTCATGGCCTCGTTCGCGAACGCCCCGTACAGCTCCTGGTACGTCAGTGCCTCAGCGAGGGTTTCGGCCGACGCCATGATGTAGTGAACGAAGCCGAGCGCCCGCAGATCAAAGCTCTGCGCGAGGTGAAAGCCGAGGAGATCATCGTCCAGGTCGTCGGCCGCGATGTTGAGGAATGCGATTTGCCGACGCACGGGGACGCGCTCGTCGGGATTATCCAGGAGCGAAAGAGATAGCCCGGCCTCGATCATCCGCGGCTCGGGATCAATGCCCTGAGCGGAAAGCTGGGCCGCTGCCAGTCTGGTCAGCACCGCGACGGCGGTCGGCGCCTGCTCACGCCCGCTCTCAGTCGAAGATCCGGGCGGCGGAAACATGATGTTCTCGATACAGGCGAATGGCCGACATCGGGTTCTGCCGATCTCGGACCCGAGGTTGAGTTAAATAGAACGACCTTGTGGAGCACTTGACCGGTATCAAGTCGCATGGGCCTCGAAGACGAAATCTCCGCCGCACAGAATGACGAATGGGGATTCCTGCCGCATCCGGTTCACGCGGCGGATTTGCCCCCGGCCGTGGTTTTGCCCCAGGTGGGAAGCGGAATCTGGTTCTCGTCCGGGTGGTCTCGCACCAGGCAATGGCTGGCCGTTGACGAGACAGGCTTCATCAATTCGCGGTCGCGAGTTTCGCTTCGCTGGACTTTGGTTCGACACTTGGACCCGGGAACAGGGCGCCAGTCCGCCCGCTCAGACGATATCCGATCAGGCCTAACCATTCCCGCGCGGCGAGATCCAGGCGCTCAAGCCCCTGCCCGACGACGGTGAACGGCCGCGCAAGATCCCGAGATCCATTTGTCTGAAAGTCGACGGGATAAGGGATCACGCGGAAACCTGCGCGCTCGAAGCTACCCATCGCCCGCGGCATATGCCAAGCGGACGTCACGAGCAGCCAGCGCTCGCCCGGACTGGGCCGCACGAGATTCCGTGTTTCGCGAGCATTCTCCCAAGTGTTATGGGATCGGGGCTCGATGGTGAGACGGTCCCCGGGCAGTCCGAGAAGTCTTCAGGTATTCGGTTGCCGTCCATGCTTCCGGCGGCAACCTCGATCCGATCCTGGAATTGCCACCGGAGTAGACCAAGCGCGCACCGGGATAACGCCGCGCGAGATCCATAAAGGCGAAAACGCGCTCCGCAGCGCCGTTGAGCGCGAACTCGTGTCGCGCCGCGGACCTCGTCAACTCCAGCGCGCCCGACAAAACGATAATGCCGGTGATGGGGCGACCGTCGTCGACGAAAGCCGGGAAACGTTGTTCCAGCGGAAAGATCGCCCAGTTGGCGACGGGCAGCAGGCCAGCCGCCAGGATCCCGCAAATGCCGCCCCCCGCAAGCGCCAGCCCCACTCGTCGCCAAGGCGTCGCCACCATGACGATCAGGCCCAGAACCCCCATCAGCGCGATTGCGTTTGAGGGTGCCAGTAGCCCGCCAATCTGGGACATGACATGAAACATGCGTTCACCAAGGCCGGCACATCACGAAGACCTCATTTATGAGACGTGCAGGCCGGAGCCGCCGGAGCGCTGCAGGCGTTCCCCGAGGAACTCTCCCGTGTCGCCCCGGCGGTAGTCGGCATGAGCCTTCAGGTTCACGTGCGTGAGTACGGTGAAGACTTTAGGTCGTGGCGCCCCGCTCAGCAGTGCGGGCTTCATCAGCAGCTCGATTGCGTTTGCAGCAACATCGCGGCGGGTGCTGCCCCAACGAACGGCAAACAGAACGCCGTCCACCCTTGCCGCGAGAATGCGGATACCAGCGGATTCAAAAACACCCGGTGCGGCGATGATCATGTAATCGTAGCGGTCGCGCAGTTTGTCGAGGCTGTTGGCGAGCTGACTGCCGACAAGGGAAGCCGTGTTGGCATCGCCGATCTCATCGAGGGCGAGGCAGTCGAACCCGAGCGCCGAGTCGCGGCGGATTTCGAATGAAGCGCGTTGGGCCGAGACGCCGCCATCCAGGTTCGTTTCGCTGCTGAGGCCGGTTAGTTTAACGCCCTGGCGCGGAGCGTCGGCACATATCAGCAGTACCCGCCGCTGAAAGCGGGCCGCGTATGTCGCGATGCCGACCGCCAACGCCGTTTTTCCCTCGTCCGGTCCGCTGGATGTGACTGCCAGGATCTTTCCATCGCCCCGATGCTGGATGACCTCGAGTGCCACTGCGGCGACAGCCTCTATCGCCTGGTCATAGGGCGGAGACGGGCATTCGGGCAGCCGCCAACGGCCACTGTACTGTCCCTCTGGGGGCTCCGGGACCAGGCCGATACAGCCGATTCCCAGAGTGGTCGCGAGCTCACGCTCGCTTCGGAAGCTGCGATCCATGCGCTCCAAAGCAGAGGCAGCCCCCCCTCCCAGCACCGCGAACGCGATCATCGCGGCCGAGATGTAGAGGAACGGGCTGAGGGAACTCGGGCGCTGCGGCACCGAAGCTTGAGCCAGGATCTGAACTCCCGTCGAAGTCGGATCTTTCAGCTGCTGTTGCTGACGCAGGAGATCCCGAACGACATCGGCGGTCGTCGCAGCACGCCTCTCGAGCGCCTGCCGCTCGCGACGCTGAGCGAGGTCGGCGCCGGATACGGCCTGCAGCGAAGCAATGCGCTCAGCGAGGGAGTGCTCCTGCAAGCGGAAGACGTCGACATCGTGCTCCAGACGTTGCAGGCGCTGCTTGAAATCAGCGGGAGACACTGTGGGCGTGGCCGCTATCGTTCCGGAATTCGCATCGGTCTGGCCTTCGAGCGCCGTGATCGGCGTTGCGGATCGCAGGGATTGAGTGCCGGCCAGAGGTTCACGCAGAAGCGCATCGATCTTTTCCGGCGGCGCCCCCGAGAGCTGCAGCTTTCGAACCAGCTCGAGCCTCTCCTGCCGGCGCAGCAACTCGGATCGCACCAACTCCAGCTGACGAGACGTCTCAGCGGTCAGCTCACCCGCTGCTGCGTCCGCGCTTGGCGTTCCGTGCGCCGAGACATGCGCTCGGAGCGCTTCGTCCGCGGCTTCGAGTTCGGCCTGCGATTGGATCAGGCGCTGGTCGAGCCATGTTCGAAGCACGTCCGCCTGCTGCTGCATCCTATCTGTCAGGCGATCGACATGCGTCCGTACGACCTGATTGACGATGATCGATGCTCTTTCGGGATCGACGTCCCTGTAACTGATGCTGATCACATTGGAGCGCCGTTCCTGCCGCACGAGAAGGGAGTTCTTCATGGCGTCCAGGCTCGGCAGCCCGTTGGCAGCCTGCCCGGTGTCCGGAGGGCTTGGACTCGGGAGAATGACGTTCTTGAGGCCTTTCCCGATCGAGACAAGCCAGCCCCGCAGCCGCCCTCCCAGCGTCGGGTTGGTCATCTCGGACAAGGCACGCGCTGCCACCACCTGGTACTGCGGCAGGTCAGGCAATGCCTTCAGCACGTCGCGCAGGCGGGCGTCCGACGTGATCGTCGCGATGTGCGTGTCCACGACGGTCTCGAGCAGGCCGGCCGCCATCTGAGCTTGAGTAGGCTCAAACATGAACTGCGCGGTGGCCGTATAAACGGGGGGAACAACGAAGGCAGCGACGCCGGTCAGAAGCGTGCCGGCCAAAACAACATTCGCGATGAAGAGCCTACGTCGACGAACGAGATTGATGATCTCGTGGAACATATGCTCCGGCGGTGGAGACGGCTGTGTGTCGCCCCCGAAGGCTGCGCGACTGGACAACCTCGCGATCGGGATGAACTCGCCTGGGTTCTGACTCATGCTGATCGACTCTGCTTTCGTTCATCGAACTGGCGTCGCAAAGCGGGCTAGCTGTCGACCGAAAGCTATTGCGGCACAGGCAGCTGCAAGTTGACCGAAATCAAGACGAGTTGTGGCAGCGCGCTTAGCCTTCATGCTCCATCGAAGGAGGCCGGCATGAAGGCAGTCATTCAAGCAGGCGGCAAGGGCACGCGGTTGCTGCCCTACACATCCGTTCTTCCGAAGCCGCTGATGCCGATTGGCGCGCGGCCAGTTCTCGAGCTCCTGCTTCGATGGCTTCGCCGCAACAACATCGAGGAGGTCTACATCACGACGGGCTACCTCGGTCACCTGATCCGCAGTTTCTGTGGCGACGGTCAGCAATGGGGCCTCAAGATCACCTATTCTCAAGAGGCCGAACCGCTGGGCACCGTTGGGTCGCTGACGCTGCTGCGGGAGCATCTGGACAGTAGCTTTCTGATGTTGAACGGTGACGTGCTCACCGACCTCAACCTTCCAGCCTTCGGATTGGCGCACCGCAAGCATGGCGGCCCGCTGACGATCGCCACGACGGTCCGATCCACCCGTATGGATTTCGGTGTCATCGAAGATCGGGACAACCGCATCACGAGTTTCACGGAGAAGCCCACGCTGTCCAACAGCGTGAGCATGGGCGTCTATTGCATGGAGCCCGATGTCATCAAATACATCCCCGCAGGCATCCCCTTCGGCCTCGATGACCTGGCGCTTTGCCTGCTCGAAAAAGACGTTCCCATCCACGTCTTCAAGCATCAGGGGCTTTGGCTCGATATCGGACGCGTCGAGGATTTCCACAACGCGCAGGACATCAAGTGGGAAGAGCGGGCGCCATCGCTGCTCGCCGTGGCCAGCTAGCACCCCACCTCCGCACGACGCCCGAAACACTCGTCAGGAAATCAGAGGACATGAAAGCAGAGCCCATGCTTCTCGTCTCGGAGCCCATCCTCGGATCGCAAGAAAAGGCGGCTCTCGCCGACGTCATCGACAGCGGCTGGATCACAATGGGCGAGCGGGTGAGCAGCTTCGAGCGCGCTTTCGCCGAGGCGCACGCAGCCGACGACGCTGTTTCAGTGAGTTCCTGCACGGCCGGGCTGCATCTCATCCTGCATGCGCTTGGGATTGGCCCGGGCGACGAGGTGCTCGTGCCGGCCCTCACCTTCGTGGCGACGGCGAATTGCGTGCTCTATGTCGGTGGCACGCCGATTTTCGTGGACATCGAGTCTTCGGCGCAGCCGCTGATGTCCATCCAGGACGCTGCCGCCAAATGCACCTCCCGGACGAAAGCCGTCATCCTCGTTCATTTCGCAGGATACCTGGTCGATCCCGAGCCATGGCAGGCCTTCGCACGTGAGCGGGGCCTGATGCTGATCGAGGACGCCGCTCATGCCTCCGGGCTTTCGGGTGCAGGCGCAATCGGCGACGCCGCGGCGTTCAGCTTCTACGGCAACAAGAACATGACGACGGCGGAGGGCGGAGTGGTCCTCGCCCGCGATCCCTCCCTGCTCGACACCATCCGACGTGCGCGAGGTCATGGGCTGACGAGCGGCACCTTCCAGCGGCGCTCCAGCCGGACGCCGATCTACGATGTGACGATGCTCGGCTTCAACTACCGGCTCGACGAGTTGAGGGCCGCCATCGGCCTCGTTCAACTCGGCCATCTCAAGGAGTGGAATGCGAAACGGAAGATCCTGGCGGAGCTCTATCGGCGGCGCATTGGCGAGAATTGCCCCAGCGTCGTCATCCCTTTCGAGGCGCTGCGATCTTCCGTCCATCACATTATGCCGGTTGTGCTGCCGGCTTTCGCCGACCGCCAGGACGTGATCGATCACTTACGTGCGAAGGGCATCCAGACCACGATCCACTATCCGCCGGTCCATCGTCTTTCCTTCTATCGCAGCCTCTATCCGGACGTGGATCTCCCCCGGACCGAGGCCTTCACCGATCATGAGCTGACGCTGCCGTTGCATCCGCGCATGGGGCTCGATGACGTCGAAAGAGTTGCATCGGCACTTGCGGACGCGCTTGGCGAGCGCGTTCCGTCCGCTGCGTTCGTAACGCGAGACAAAAGCACGCCTGCCAAACTCGCAAGTAGCTGAGGAGTTCTTTCTCATGAGCGCACAAGGCTTTCCGGAATCAACCGTATCCGAAATGGCGAAAGCGTTGCTGAGACGAGCCGCCGATATTCTGATCGCCGGCATTGCCTTGCTTTTTCTGACCCCGCTGATGCTGCTCATAACGATCGCCATATGGCTGGAATCCGGGCAGCCAACGCTCTTCTGTCAAACGCGACTTGGACAGGGCGGCAGGCGGTTTCGTATGTACAAGTTCAGGAAGTTCCATGCCGACGCAGGCCAGGCAGGCTGCCCGTTGACGCTCGAGCAGGACCCCCGGATGACCCAGGTCGGGCGCCTGCTCATGAAGACGAAGCTCGACGAGTTGCCGCAGTTCTGGAACGTGATCAAAGGCGACATGGCGATCGTCGGACCGCGGCCGGAGAGCCTTGCTTTTGCGGATTGCTTCCATAACGGCTGGGAAGATTTGCTCAGATATAAGCCCGGCCTGGTCGGCCCGTGCCAGATCATATTCCGCAACGAGGCCGCCGCCTTCCCCAAAGGCGTCGACGTCAACGAGTTCTATCGCACCGTCGTGTTTCCGCTGAAGGCGCGCATCGACCTCGACTACTTCCGCAGCAGAAGCCTCGCATCCGATGTCGTGATCATGATCAGGAGCTTCTTCGCGATCTGCGGCTGGACCTCGGCCGCGAGCGCAGACCTCAGGCAAGTCGAACGCCGCGCCTGAGCCGGTGCAAGCCAGCAATATCCAGTCCAGGAGGTCATGCCATGTCCTATGACGGTGCAAAGGTGCTTGTGACCGGCGCCGACGGCTTCATCGGCTCGCATCTCACCGAGGCGCTCGTGAATTGCGGCGCCAGGGTCACGGCTTTAACCCTCTACAACTCCTTCGACAGCCATGGCTGGCTGGACGAAATCCCGGAGGCGACCAAAGGCCGGCTCGATCTCGTCCGCGGCGATGTCCGCGACTCGGCCTTCATCTCACGTGTCGTGCCGGGTCAAGATATCATCCTCCACCTCGCAGCGCTGATCGCCATCCCGCACTCCTACGCCGCCGCCCAGACTTATGTCGAAACGAATATTCTCGGAACCCTGAACATCCTCGAGGCTGCCCGTCAGAGCGGGACGGATCGGATCGTCCATACCTCGACGAGCGAGGTGTATGGAACGGCGTTGAAGATGCCGATCTCGGAAGAGCACCCGTTGCAGGGCCAATCTCCCTATTCGGCCTCCAAAATCGGCGCCGACATGATGTCGGAAGCTTTTGCCCGGTCGTTCGGGTTGCCTGTCGTGACGCTTCGTCCGTTCAATACATTTGGTCCGCGGCAGAGCGAACGGGCGATCATTCCAACGCTCATCCGCCAGGCTCTGGATCCCAACTGCGACGCCATACGGGTCGGGGACACGACGCCCGTGCGCGACCTCACCTTCGTGGAAGACACCGTCGCTGCCTTCATGATGGCGGGATTGTCCCCGGATCTGGAGTTCGGCCGAGCTTACAATGCTGGAAGTCAGAAGGCCGTGACAGTGGCCGACCTGATCGACCTGGTGCTCGAACTCTCCGGCACTTCCAAACCGGTGATTCAAGAGGGCGTCCGGATGCGACCCGCCAACTCGGAAGTGCGTGCGCTTCTGGCGGACTGCAGCCGTTTCGCGGCGGTCACGGGCTGGCAGCCACGGATCGGCCTCCGCGAAGGCATCGGGCGCACCACCGAATGGTGGCGGGCCCGCCTTGCGATGGGCAGAGTACGCTCGCAGAGCAATTTCATGACGTGATCTCATCGCCTTGCCTGGACCGCCGCGTGGCGCCGGCTCGATAACCGAACGAGGCTCTCGATGGGACATCCATCCGCCCGCAAGAGCTGGGCAACAGCGCTGCTCATGGCCGGCATGACTTTGCTCTGGGCGCAGGGCGCTTGCCGAGCCGAATACCTGCTCGCTCCCGGCGACGTGGTCGAAATCGCCGTCGCGGCAATGCCGGAGCTGCGCCAGCGCATACCGGTGCAGCCCGACGGAACCATCATCATCCCGATGTTGGGGGCCGTGACGGCGGCAGGATCGACCCCGTCGGCGCTGCAGGACCGGGTTGAGACAGCCTTCGCAGCGAAAATCCTCCGCCAGCGAATGCCCGACGGGCGCGAGCGGATCGTGCTGATTCAGCCTGGCGATGTCACCACGGCCGTCGTCGAGTACCGGCCGATCTATGTGAGCGGCGACGTGCTCAACCCGGGGCAGTACGTCTACCGACCACAGATGACGGCGCGCCATGCCATTGCTCTCTCCGGCGGCCCGAGCACGGTGCGGGGCCGCCCAGGGTCGTCAGGCGTCGACATCGCGGAGGCCGAGCGCGAATACCGCGCGACGACAAGCGCGCTGGCCAAAGAGCATGTTGTCTCTTGGCGGCTTGTCGCGGAACTCGATGGATCCGAAACGATCAAGCAACAGCCCCTCGGACACCTGTCGGTGTCGGCCGCCACGCTCGCCGATTTTCTGCGCGTCGAGACCCGTTACCTGCAGGTTCGCCTGACGGAAGCCAAGAGCGAGCGGGCCTATTTGGAGAGCACGGTGCGACAGGCCGGCGAGCAGATCGCGACTCTCACGACTCAAGTGCAGGGGGAGCAGAGCGGCCTCCAAGCCGACATGGAAGAGCTTGATCGCGTGAACAAACTCTTCGGCATTGGCAGCTTGCCGAGCCCGCGCGTCACGGACAGTCGCCGAGCCGTCCTGCTTTCGTCGACCCGGCGCCTTCAGACGATTGCCAACCTGACCCAGGTCAAACAACAGCGGGATGAACTCCTTTGGCGCCTGGACAAAGTCGACATCCAGAGGCGCCTCGACGTGCTGCGCGAAAGCAGAGAATCTCAGCTGCGCATGACCGAATTGAAGGCGCGGCTCGACGGCGCGGTAGAGAAGCTGCGTGTGCTTGGGCAGATGGCCGTCCTCGAGTTCGAACGGCAACGTCACGCGGCCGGGCGTCACGATCATCCGCAAAAGCCAAACGAACTGGGATCGTATTCCCGCGTCCGAGGACACAGAGCTAGCGCCGGGCGACACCGTCGAAGTCATGTTCCGACGTGAGGATGCTTCGACGGTGGCGGTGCAGTGAATCCATCACGGAGGCCTGGCGATGACCTGGCCTCTGCCGCACTGATCCAGTGGTGCGGCAGAGCAAGGCCGGAGCCGGTCGCTGTCGCAGGCGACCACCGGCGCATTGTCAGCGAGCATGAGCACGAAATCGCCGGCGCACGCGCCCGGCAGAACACGAAACCGGCCGCTCTGAGACGCGGGCCGAGAAGTGTCGATCGTCAGGTGCTTCGAGACTGGTCGAGGGTCTCGGGAACGGGGGCTTTGGCTTATCTGGGCTTGAGGCCAAGCAACTGCGCGGCGGCTGCGGATTGCCCTTCACAGCCGGTAGCTTGTTCGCCAGCGGCTGGCTGAACGCAGCGATCCCCTCCGGGAGTTATCGCGACCGCCTGGACATTGACCACATCAAGATCAATCACGGGCAACAAGGTCGGCTTCTTCGCCATGGGTCTCGTCCCGTCATGGGGCGACACTCTGCCTCAGAGATGCGCTGTCCGGTCTCCTGCTCTTCGGCGATGCGGTCGGCTTCGAGTTGTGCTTCCCGGCATCCGGACACTATTGGCGGAACCTCCCTGCGAATTGATCCTCATCAAGACTGCGACCTCCGCCCGACGTAGGGTTTCGATCGTAGCGAGAGGGCCCGGCGATGAAAGCTGTCATCCAAGCAGGGGCCCGGCCCAAGCGGCCGATGCCCATCAGCGCCAAGCCCGTGCTGGAGTTCCTGCTGCGCTGGCTACGACGATACGATATCGACGCCATGAACCGGGAAGCGGGCAAGCCCGCGCTCGTCCTTGTGGCCCGCCATCACGACTTGGCGGTTGTCCTCGACAACCTGCCCGCCGCCATGAACATGCCCCGCCGTCGTTCACCGCGCGGAACCAGCGGATCGCCTTGGGAGATTGCGCCGTGACGGCCCGAACGGCGCGGCAACCGCTCGTGCATTTCGCGTTCTGGGTCGGCGGTGCCGGCCTCCTGTCGCTCGTTGCCCTCGCGCTCCTGATCCTGAGGAACCCATCCATCCCCGTAATGCTCATCGGCTTGGCCGTGGCAGCCACGGGCGGCTTGCTGCTGCTGCGAAACCCGCTCGGCGCGACCCTGCTCTCCGCCTTCGTACTCCTGCTGCCGCCTGGGGACCTTCGGGTGGAGGGGATTTACATGGCCGCCAGCAACGGCGCGATCGTGGCAGCTCTCGGGGTCTGGCTCGTCCGGGTGCTGAGCGGGACCGAGACGTTCAAATGGAACCCCACCTGCCTTCTCTTCGCGCTCTACATCGCATGGGGGCTCGTGACGCTGCTCTGGGCGCCGGATCTCGTCGAAGGTCGCCGTAAGCTGATCGCCTGGACGTTCAGCTTTATCCTGCTGATTTTGATCTGCAACCAGGTGAGGTCGCTGCCGGCTGTCGACCGCTTCATGCGGATGTTGGCCCTGATGGGTTGGCTCATGATCCTTTGCGGGACCTACACGCTGCTGTTCACGGATTTCGTGTTTGGAACCCGACTGAAAAGTTTCGGCATGAATGAGAACACCCTGGGCGTCATGCTGATTACGGCGCTCCCCGGTGTCATTTGGCCGGTCATGCGAAGCGTCGGGCCTCGCCGGAGGTCGATGCTCATCCTCGCGATAACCTACATGCTGTGCTCCGTGGCGTTGATCGCGCTCAGCGGATCGCGAGGAGGTGCGATTTCAGTCGGTCTCCTGTTGCTGATGCTGCTGTTCTTCAGACCCGCGCGAAAATGGGCCGTCGGCGGCGCCGCGATCATTCTTTGCCTATTCCTCTTCGCCCCGTTCATCTTCGACACACTCATTCAAAGGGCTGCCGAAGGAGAGGGCGGCGAGCTCGGCGGACGTCCCGTGCTTTGGGAAGCGAGCCTTCTGTTCATGCGCGACCACCTGCTGGGCGCCGGCATCGGAAACGGTCCCTTCAGGCTGCACCCCTATATCGCGTCGCTGACAAGCGCGACCAACCATCGAATGGATCTGCCCAGCCACCAGCCGTTTCTCGAAGTCGGCGTGGACACGGGTCTGGTCGGATTGATCATCTACGTCTGCGTGATCGGATCAGCGATATGGAGTTTCGTGCAAGCCCGTTCCTGCTGGCTGCTCTCTCCTTCCTGCCCGGACGGATACTACTTGACCGTGATCGGAGCGACGGCCGCGTACGGGGCCACATGGATCAAGGGGGGCGGGTTGGAAAACAACGCTAGCCTCATCATGATGCTCGTCCTGCTCCTGATCCCCTCTTTGGTGCAGGAGGCCGACAATCGAAATGCACGGGAGGGCGGCCCCCGGACTGCCGAAGCGTCGTCATGACCGCGGCTAGCGAGGGGACGATGAACTCGCGTGCAGCCGCCCTGCCGCGTGACGAGGCCAGCGGGCGGTTCGTGGTCAACGTCGGCAGCAGCCTCGTTTACGTCGTGCTGAACACCGGCATCATGTTCTGGTACATCCCCTTCCTGCTGAAGCATCTCGGGGTTGCGGCCTACGGGATGGTCCCCTTGTCGTCCTCCCTGGTCATGTTCGCGATGATCGTATGCGAGGGCGTGAACGGTGCGATCTACCGCAACCTGTCGATCGATCTGAACCGCGGAGATCTGTCCGCCGCGCAAAGAACGTTCAACACTGCGGTGATGCTGACGATCGCGGTCAGTTGCGTCCTGCTGGTTCCGATGGCCCCGGCGGTTTGGCTGTTTCCTCAACTCTTCGAGGCGCCGCCGGAGCTCGAAGGCGCGGCGCGGTTCCTGCTCGCGGGCTCCTTCTTCACCGCCCTGACATTCCTCATCGGCAGCCCCTTCGACGCATCGAGCCTGATCACTCACCGGTTCGACGTCCGCAACGCCATTCGGTCCGCGGTCGCCTTGAGCAGGGTCGGGATCGTGGCCCTGTGCTTCTATGTCTGGCCGGCGAGCCTCCTGCACGTCGGGCTCGGCCTGATCGCCTCCGCCCTCCTCGGCCTGGGCGGTTGCGTGATCGCGTGGCGGCGGCTGACGCCGCAGTTGCACCTGCGCCTCACGGATGTGGACCCTCACCATTTCCGGCCGCTCTTGAATATCGGCGCCTGGTCGGCGGTGAACACGGCCGGAATGCTGCTGCTCCTGCAGGTCGACCTCATCATCGTGAACGCATTGTTCGGCTCAACCATGACCGGTCGTTACGGAGCACTGCTTGCTTTCGCAGTGCTCATACACACGCTGGCCGAGGTGGTGATACCGATTTTCAGCCCGATGATCATGGCCCGCTACGCCACCGGCGATTCCACGGGTCTGCGCGGACTGCTGGAATCCGCCATCGGGTTTCTCGCCTTCGGGCTGGCCCTGCCGGTCGGTCTCCTCTGCGGACTCGGCGGCCCACTCCTGTCGTTGTGGCTCGGGCCGGACTTCGCCGAACTCGATACGCTCCTGACAGTCCTCGTGGCTCATCTGGCCGTGAATCTGGCGGGCCGGCCGATCGGTTACGTGCTCACCGCGCACAACAAGGTGAAACAGCAGGGTTTGGTGACGCTGGTGCTCGGCGTCGTGAACATTGTGCTGGCAGTCGCGCTCGCCCTCTGGGCCAATTGGGGCGTGCTCGGCGTCGCGGCGGCGACCGCGATCGTTTGGACCTTGAAGAACACGCTCATCCTTCCGGTCTACGGCGCACGCGTGCTCGGGTTGGACTGGTGGGCGTTCCTGCCCCGGCTCGCGGGAGGAGCCGGGGCAGTACTTGGAATAGCGCTGGCTGGCAGGGCATTCGCCGCAATATGGGCACCGCTCGATTGGATCGGTCTCGCGGCAATAGCCGGTGCGATATCGGCACTATACTCGATCATACTTTTGGGCCTCATCATCCGCCCCGACGATCGCAAGCTGATCTCGCGGCTCATACTTCGGAGGGCACATGATTAATTGGCGCCGCCCCATGCTGAAGTTCTACGACGAGCGCGTCATGAAACGCCCGATCCCGCGATGCCGCACCCTGATCTCTGACTTTTATGCCCAGCCCGGTGAAACGCGGCGCAACCTGCGGGCTCAGCGTCTGACGCGACTGCTCACACACGCAGCGCGACACGTGCCGCACTACCGAAAGCTGTTGGTCGAGCAAGAGATCGTGCGTGGTGACGTCATTGATCTCGCCGGCTTTGGGAAGGTGCCGCCTTTAACCAGGGACTTCCTGCAGAACTCCCAGGAGAGCTTGAAGAGCGACGATCTGAACTCGAGAGATTGGTACAAGAACAGTTCCGGAGGAAGTTCGGGAGAGCCCGTCGCCGTGATCCAGGATCAGGATTACAACGCGATGGGTATCGCCATGACCGAGACCTATCACGGCTGGGCCGGAAGGGACTCCGGCGAGTCCATGCTCAAGCTCTGGGGGTCCGATCGGGATGTGCTGTCCGGCACTCTGGGGTGGCGCAACAAGATCAGCGGCTTCGTTCGCAATCAGAAATGGGCGAACTCTTTCAAGATGAGCAAGCCGGCGATGTTGCGTTACTTGGATTACATTCGCCAACATCGCCCCGTTCTCATCGAGGCATATGCGGACTGCGCCTTCGAGCTTGCTCGCTTCGCGAATGCCCGCGAGACCCGGTTCTCCGGCGTGAGACACGTCATCACCAGCGCGGGCACGCTGCACCCGTTCATGAGGGAGGAGATTTCGCGCGCGTTCGGCTGTCCGACGCTCAACAGATATGGGTGTCGCGAAGTTGGCGACATTGCCGGTGAGCTAACAGCGAACGGTGGCCTGGAGGTGTTTGACTACTGCAACCTCGTCGAGGTCGTGAAGGCTGACGGTCAGCCCTGCCAGGAAGGCGAAGAGGGCGAGGTCCTCGTCACCAATCTCACAAATTTCGCGATGCCCCTCATCAGGTACAGACTCGGGGATCGCGCCGTGGTCGGCAAATCCTCGGACGGCCCCTTGCCGTTCGTCGAACGGTTGCAGACGGTTTCGGGACGTCAGACGGACGCGTTTATCCTGAGGGATGGGACAGCCGTATCGGGTGTCTTCTTCGTTTTTTTTCTCACAGTCGTTCACGAGGCCGGTTGGCTTCTCAAGACGCAGATCGTCCAGCGCGACTACGACGACGTCGTCGTCAAAATGGTCGTGAAGACGGCTCCGACGCAATCCGCTTTGGACGAGATCGTCGCTTCGCTTCGGATTTTGCTGGGCGAGTCGTGCAGCATCAGTTTCGAGACGCTGCAGGATATTCCTCCTCTGAAATCCGGAAAGCACAGCTACGTCGTTTCACTCGTAAAGCGACCATAGAAAGTGATCGCCTGGACAATCCAGGTCTTGCAGATCGGTATTGGGGCCTGTGAAAAGCCTGTCTTCGCGCGGCTCTCTTGATCCATATCGCGATTGGGGCGCGGTCAGCTGGAGCGTTCGCGGCATCCGGTGCTTGGGCGGTTGGTGCATTTGCAGTGCGCACGGGTCGGTCGAGACGAGCTGAACCTGGATTTCGTCACCCGAGGCGGGTGCATGGGTCGTGGCACAGGCACAGGTTTTGCGATCGCCGCCAGCGACCTTATCGAGGCTGGATCGTGCGATGATGTCGGCACGCTCGATGAAGGCGGGCTCCCTGTCGCGGACAGGTAACGCTTCGATGCACCTACGCGATAGCCCCCTGCAAAGGCGACTGCGCTCGCCAATGCTGCGTTGTTGGACCTGCCGCATAATGGCGCCACCAGGCTTCCAGCATAAGCAGCCGCCACAGCAGCAGGCCGAAATCCCGGCTCCGACCCGCGCTGTGCAGATCAAGTATCCGCTCCACTCCGCTCAGGCTCCAGAACCCCTGCTCTCGGCTGCCGCGGTTGAGAAGCCTTTCCCTGACCATGGCGCGGCCGGCCGGTTCGCGAAACCAGTCGCCCAGGGGAACGCCGAAGCCCCGCTTCGGGCTTCGGCCAGTAATCTCCGGGAGAAATCGGGCGGCGAGAGCCCTTAGAGGCAGCTTTCCCTCAACGTGATTCAGCAGGCATGCACGGGGGAGGCGTGCGGCCCACTCGACGATGCGGACATCGAGCAGCGGCGACCGAACCTCGATCGAATGAGCCATCGACGCGCGATCGACCTTCACCAGCACATCGTCGGGAAGGTAGAGGCTATAATCGAGCTTCTGCTGGCGTGCCGTTAGCGGAGCGCCGCGGCTCATCCGCCATCTCTCCCATACCGGGCTGCTGGCGTTCCGCAGAAGCGGCCGCAGATCCGGGTGAATGCAATGCTCCATCGCCGGGTCGTCAGGCAGCTCGTCGAAAACCGCCGAACATCCCCCGTCCGGCAAGCTGAGCTTGGAAAGCTGGTAGCGGGCGAGCGACGCCCGCGGCAAAAGACGGCTCGCCGCATCCAGCACGGAGCCGAAACGGCCAGCTACCCGGATCAAACCTTCCCGGCGGGCGCTTTCGACATAGCGGCGATAGCCGCCGAACGCCTCGTCGCCGCCGTCTCCGGAGAGAAACACCGTCGCATGGCTCGCCGCCGCCTCGCAGAGCGTGAAGCTCGGCAAGGCGGACGGGTCGCCGAAGGGTTCGTCGAAAAGCCAAGCCAGCCGGTCGATATCACTGAGCCCGCCGGCGCGTTGCGGGATCACGCGGTGCTCAAGCCCGGCATGGGCCGCGGTTGTGCGAGCGAGCGCACTTTCGTCCCATTGCTCTTCCGCGAAGCCGACCGTCAGCGCGAGCGGGGCTTGCCCCGTCTTCGCCGCCATGGCTGCGACCAGGCCGCTATCGATTCCACCTGACAGGAAAACACCGACGGGAACGTCGCTACGGAGCCGAATGCGGACCGCGTCGAAGAGCAAACTCTCGAGTTCATCCAGTTCGGCGGGGCTGACGGGTCGCCGAGCGGGATCGTCGTTGAGGGTCAGGTCCCAATAGGGTGCCGGCGACGCCGCATGGGGCCGGTCGAGCGAGCCTGCGAGGACGTGGCCCGGCGGCAGCTTCCGGTAGCCCTCGAAAATGCAGGTTTCGCCCGGCAGGTAGCCGAGCGCCAGGTACTGCGCCACCGCGGAGCGGTCGATCTCTCGGGGCGCATCAGGGCAAGCCAGCAAGCCCTTCAGTTCCGAGGCGAAGCGCAGGTGGCTTTCCTGATCCCTGTAGTAGAGAGGCTTTACGCCCAGCCGGTCGCGGGCAAGCAGGAAGCTCCGCCGCTTCGTGTCGACGAAGGCCAGTGCGAACATGCCGTTCAGAAGCGGCAGCGCGCCCGTCCCGAGGCGCATGAGCAGTCGCAGCAGCACCTCCGTGTCGGATCCGCTCTGAAACGCCTCGCCGGCGCGCTCGAGCTCGCGGCGCAGCTCGACATAGTTGTAGATCTCGCCGTTGAACGCCAGCCAGCAGCTGCCATCAGGGCTTCGCATCGGCTGATGTCCAAGCGGGCTGAGATCCAGGATGCTGAGGCGGCGGAAGCCGAGGCCCCAGCCGTCTCCTCCCTCGATTCCAAGATCGTCAGGACCGCGATGTTGCAGGGGCACAGTCATTGCGGCGGTCAGCTCGGGGCCTGCCGCTTGTGCCGGTCCGAACCAGCCGCAAATGCCGCACATCGTTGCTGTTTCGCCTTGCTTGCCTGCACGCCGCCGGGATGGAAGCGTATCGACGCCAGCCATGGACCTGAGCCGGTCAAGCATGTCTGGCGTCCACCGAGTAGGCGCCATCGGCAGCAAACTGAATATGACGCGCGTCAACTCGGTTCAGAGGTCATTCGTCTATCAACTGACCCACGCAGATAGCCGCCTCGCAGTTACGGAGCCGAGTGCTCCGAAGCAGAGGACAGCAGAAGCGCATGAACAAGCATGCTTGGGCCTGAGGGCAACTTCCTGCATGGCGCCGGGGGAAGCGGACCCCGGGTCCAGCATGCGGCCGGGAGACCTGCTCGATGCAACCTTCGCTAAAGGGTCAGAGCCTGCGCTGGTGCTTCTTCTCGCCCGGTCGCCGTGCGCTCGACGTGCTCGGTGGCGATTCACGGACCTCTGGCGGGGCCGAGGCCCAGGTGGCCTATCTCGCAGCTGCGATGGCGGGGCTCGGTCATAAGGTGAGCCTGATCTACGGTGACGGAAGCCAACATTGTCCACCAACGGAACTTGCCTCCGTCACCTGCATCGACGCTGCACCGCGATGGCGGAAACCTGCGAGCATCGCAGCGTTCTGGCGCGCCCTGAAGGGCGCTTCGCCAGATGTGATCTATGCGCGACTGCCGAGCGACTTTCTGGTGTTGCAAGGACTGCTTGGCCGTTTCGACGGCCGAGCGCGCTTCATTTACGCGCTCGCTCACGACGACCACTGCCGGCCCTGGCACGCCTATTCCTACAAGCGTTGGCTGCACGCCCCGCTTTACGCCTTGGGCCTTCAGAGTGCTGTGGCGATCCTGGCGCAGCACGAGGGGCAGCGGGCTCGACTTGCCCGTCGCTTGCAGGGCCGGACGATCTGCGTGCCGAATTTGGTCCGGTCCTTCGCCCCTGCCCCGAGAGATTTCGAGAGCACGTCGATCGATGCCATTTGGGTCGCTCAGATCCGTCCGGAGAAACGTCTCGAGAGCTTCCTCGACCTCGCGACATCGGCGCCAGATCTCTCATGCAGCGTCGTCGGCGGGTTCGATCCGACGTTGCCCGCCGCCTGCCGTGTCGAACTCGAGCAACGGATGCTGTCGTTGAGCAACGTCACCTATTGGGGACCGCAGCCGGCTGACGTCGTGATGTCGCTGCTCGCTCGCAGCAAGGTCCTCGTGAATACGTCGAGCGGAGAAGGCTTTCCGAATTCGATGCTGGAGGCGTGGAGTCTGGGAGTGCCGGTCGTTTCGCTTGCAGTGGATCCTGGCGGCATCATCACGCAGCAAGGTATCGGCCTTCTCAGCGGAAGCGACGTCGAACTGTGCAACGACGTACGGCTGCTGACGCAACGTGCGGCGCTGAATGATCAGATCGGCGTCCGCGCATTGGCCTACGTCAAGGGCCGGCACAGCCTCGAAGCTGTCTGCGCCGCGCTCTCGCCGGCGATTTTCGCCCCCCCGTTACAGCCGGCGTCAATCGCCCTGAACAGTCCAGAGAAGCCCTCTCATGATGCGGGGAAGCCTTCTCAGCGCAGCAGACCGTCCCGTCACCGCTGCTGCCGCACGCCCCCGTGCCCCGAGGGCGGTCGCAGTCCTCATCGGGCAGCTTTCGCAAGGCGGCAGCGAGAGACAGCTCTACATGTTCCTTGCCCACTGTGATCGCACGCGCTGGGCGCCAACCGTCTATGTCTCCGGAGAACTGGGTTTCTGGGAAGGTCCCATCCGGGCCCTGGGCATTCCCATCGTACTATTGGTCGGGGGCCGAATGGCCAAAATGGCGCAATTGCGCGCCGCCTGCGCGGCGCAGGGCGCGACCTGCTTTTTCTCCTGGTCGTCGTACACCAACCCCTTCGGCCTGGCCCTCGTCGGGACCGGCATTCAGCGCGTCGGATCTTTCCGCAATGCGTTATTCGCCGATCTGCCCGTTCGTCTCCGATCGGTCTGGGCTTGGGCCAGCCTCGCTGGCGTCTCCACCGCCATATGCAATTCGCGCGATGCCTTCGAGCAGCTTTCAGGCCGCGGAACTTTGCGACCCAAGGCAGCCTACGTGCCGAACGGGGTCGAGACCCCAAGCCCGCGCGAGGTCGCTGCGTTGCGCGCACAGTGGCGGGGCCGGCTTGGTCTCCAAGAGGACACCATCCTCATCGTGGGGGTCGGTCGGCTCGTGAGCCAGAAGCGCTTCGACCGCTTTCTCGACATCATCGACAAAGTCAAAACGGATGGTCCGGTACAGGCTGTCATCGCCGGCGAGAATCTTGGTTGTCGTGGCGATCTCGAACGCCAGATCGACGATCTGGGCCTTCATGACATCGTACGCCTCGTCGGTGCGGTGCCGGATGCCCGCGAACTGATCTGCGCCGCCGACATCTTTCTTCTCACGTCAGACTTCGAGGGCACGCCGAATGTCGTTCTGGAGGCGATGGCAGCCGGAAAACCCTGCGTGGCGACCCGCGTCAATGGTGTCTGCGAGTTGATCGATGACGGCGCAACCGGGTTCACGGCGGCACAGGATACGGCGGAACTGGCGCGGCACGTTTCCCGTCTCGTCGCTGATCCGGAGCTGCGCCGACGCGTGGGTCAAGCGGCCTGCGCAGCTGTCGAAAGCGCGCGAAGTCCCGTCGAAATCGCACGCGAGCTTTGGTCATTCTGCGAGCAACCCAATTGAGATCTTGAAGCCAATGCACGTCGCCTTCTTTGTCGACCAAGTATTCTGGCGCGAGGGACCCGTGCTCTCGACCGAGGAGTCGTTTATCCTCTTCCCGGCGAGCTTTGCTGGCTTCGTCGACCAGATCACGTTCATTGGACGCGAGGCGCCGACCCCTGGGCGTGCTCCCTACGTCCTGGACGGCTCCAACTTCTCTCTATGCACGATGCCGTTCTATCCCAGCCTGTACCAGCTCTGGCGAGCCGACCCCCGCATGTATCGTCGGATTCGCGAATCCGTGCGCGAGCAATCCAAGAACTGGGATGTGCTCGTCATCTGCGGGCCCCACCCGATTGGCCAGCTCGTCGCCCGGATGTGCATCGCTCAAGGCATCCCCGTCGTCCTGATGGTGCGCCAGAACCTCATCGAGCAAATGAGCGCCCATCGCGGGCTGGAGCGCCCCATCGCGATGCTCGCAGCCCACGTTCTCGAATGGGATTTCAAGCGGTTGGCCCGCGATCGGACGGTCTTTGCGGTCGGCGAGGAGATGACGAAGATCTACAGCCGCTTCTGCAGCCGCGCGCACAATCATTTTCCCTGCCTCGTCGACCGTGCGCAGTTCGAGATGTTCTCGCAGATGTCCGCAGGGCCCGATCCCAAGCGCCTCATCAAGGTATGCCGGCTGGCTCCGGAGAAGGGACATCGCTTCCTGTTCGAGGCAATGGCGCAGCTCAACCAGCGCGGCCTGCGCTGTCATGTCGATCTTGTCGGCACTGGTGCCCTGGACCAGGAGCTCCGGGAACTGGCTTCAAAACTCGGCATTGCGTCGCAGGTTACGTTTCACGGCTATGTTCCCTACGGTCGACCGCTCTTCGACCTCTACGAGAAGGCGGGAGCGATGGTCCTGTCCTCCACAACCGAGGGCTTCCCCCAGGTCATCAACGAGGCCTTGTCCATCGGCCTTCCAACGGTGGCGACAACAGTGGGAGGAATTCCCTCGTTTCTCACGGACGGAGAAACCGCTCTGCTGGTGCCGCCGCGGGACGTCACTGCGTTGGCCGGGGCGATCGAGAAGATGGTGCGCGCGCCAGAGCTTCGTGAGCGCCTGCGACGAAACGGGCGCGCCCTGATGCAGGATAACGTCCTTGAAGTGAATCGGGCCCGTGTCCTCGGGGGTGTTCATGACGAGATCGCTCGCCGTCGAGCATAACTATCGCTGCGCAATCGGCGACCATCCGAACACGGCTCCACCGTGCCGCCCGACGGTCAGCGTTATCGTGCCCGTCTACAACGAGATCGATTGCCTCGACCGGCTCGTGACAGACTTGCTCGCCCAAGATTACGAACGGATTGTCGAATTCTGGTTCGCGGATGGTTGCTCGCAGGACGGGACCTACGAGACGCTGCTGCGGCTCCGCGACGTGGATGACAGGATCCGTGTGATCAGGAACCCGAAACGCGGACCGGCCGCCGGCATCAACCTGGCCTTGGAACTGGCGACGGGAGACATCGTAAACCGCCTCGATGCGCATGCGCGCTATGAACCCGATGTCGTGACGAACAGCGTAAAGGCACTGCTGGCAACGGGCGCCGCAGGCGTGGGCGCCATCGCTCGCCCTTCAGCCGGCAGGACACTTATCGGCCATGCCATCGTCGCCGCGCACAAGAGTCCTTTCGGAGTAGGCGTCGCGAAATTCCGCCGACACGGCGCGGAAGGCTGGACCGACGCGATCTGGAACGGCTGCTACTGGAAGCACATCGTCGATCGCGTGGGGCCACTGCGGGAAGATCTGCATCGCGCCGAGGATAACGACTTCAACGCGCGCATTCAGGGTTTGGGGTATGGCCTCTACCTGTCGCCGGCGATACGAGCCTGGTACCTGCCGCGGCAGACTCTGAGATCGCTCTGGAGGCAGTATTTCGCCAACGGTGTCGGGGTGGTCAGAGCTGCTCGGGAGAGGCCAGATGCCCTGAGCTGGCGGCATTTCGCTCCGCTGGCGCTAGTCCTCGCAGTGGGTTGCGCCGGCCTGATCACAATTGCGTGGCCGGGAGGGCTTCTTAGCCTGATTTTTCTGCTGGCCTACCTGGGCGTTCTGGCGTTAGCCACGCTTCTTGCGGCGTGGCAAGAACGCGGCGCGTATTTGCTCCTCCTCCCGATAGCGTTGGCTACGCTTCACTTCAGTTATGGGTTTGGTTCCCTCTGGGCCCTTGTGGAGCCCCCCTTGATCGCACTCGTGAGGCGAGCTCGCCCCGCTTAACACTCCGTTAAGATATCGCCTTCATGGTTCGTGGTAGCGGCCGGGCAGCGACCCTTCATCATCGCGCCAGTGGTGAGCTACGACGTTCGCATTAGACCGAGGGCTTACGCCTCAATCGCTCGGTCTAGTCTCTCTGCACGATTGGCAGGGTTGAGAGAACGCATACCGTGGTTGCGATCGAGGGATCGCACCATGCTTCAAATCGCTACATCTTCTCATTCGCTGCTGGAGGAACTCTCGCCAAGCGCGAGGGACGGCAGGCACAGAGTGCTTGCCCGCAACGCCGTCCTCTTCTGGCAGGACGAACGACAGCCGCAAGCCATCGAGATTGTGGAGGGCGCCGTTCGGGCCGCGCGTCTCTGGAGCGATGGCTCGCGCCAAATCCTGGCATTCTTTTGGCCCGGCGACATCATCCAGGCCGCGGCTCTGCAACGCTATACTGCGGAAGCGGTCACGCGCTGTGTGCTGAAGCCGCGCAGTCATGAGGAGGTCGGCGCTCTCGAGTCGTCGGGCACGGACCAGGCGCTTCAGGCGTCGATCCGCCTTCTTGCAGCGACGGGCAAGAAGAGCGCCACGAGCCGAATGGCGTGGTTCCTGCTTCAGATCTACGAACACCTTCCGCAGGATCCGAAGCGCCCGCAGGCGCTCCGTTTCACAATCCCCCGCAATGACGTCGCTGATTACCTCGGGATGTCGATGGAAACCGCGTGCCGCGTACTAGCGGCATTCCGGGCACGCGGTTTGATCGATCTCCCGACCCGGAAGACCATTTATTACCGAGACATGGCGCAGCTCGCTCGGGTCGCTCAATCACCCAAATGGGAAGATGCCGAAGCGTGAAGGCAATGGCCTTCCGCTTGCGACAGCTTCCAGATTTTGTGGTATGTATGAGCGCCAAAATAGGTCGAGGGGCATGTGCTGATCCGACGGCGCGGCAGACGCCAGGGAGCCAGGCACGACAATGTGGCGTATCCTGTTAGCCGATGACCATGGGATTTATCGCAAGGGCCTTCACTTGGCCCTTCAGCGCGCGTTTCCCGACGCCGATCTCCTGACAGCGGACTCGCTTCCGACCATCCTGTCCGCAGTCGAGGCAAACCCGGATCTCGACCTTCTTATCATCGACCTGCATATGCCGAGCCGCGTTCCGATCGAGGGCCTCCACCACCTGAGCGCGACCTGCCGGAACATTCATCTGGTCGCGCTGTCCGCCTCCGAAGCAGCTACCGACATTCTGGAATGCCTTGCTTGCGGATTTCACGGCTATATTTCGAAGCTTCAGACTGACGAGGAAATCATTGCGGGCATAGAGGATGTCCTTGCTGGAAAAATCTATGTCACGCCGCGCTTGGCCCTCACGAAGGGACTCGCCTCATGGCGCGAGATGGTAGAGGTCACCGCCTCCAGCCGGTCGCAACTCATCCGCCTGACGAACCGCCAACGGGACGTCCTTGCCCTATTGGCGCAGGGCAAGTCGAACAAGGAGATCGCACGCGAGCTCACCATCGCGGAGGCGACTGTCAAGATACATGCGGCGGCGGTAATCCGCGTGCTTGGAGCCACGAACAGGGCCTCGGCGGCGCTGTTTGCTCAACGGTGGCTTGAAAGGAAGGAGTGGGGACCGTGATCGCGAGCCCCATTTCGACGGAGTGCTGAGCCTACAAGTCCAGAGCTGTGGTGAGGACATACTCCAAGCCTTCCGGCGAGAGGCCCAGCGTCGAGGTCCCTCCGGTGATCGCCTTGCCGTCATCGCATAAAATGGACGTTCCGAAGCCGCGTTTGCAGCTTCCCGTCGCTTGAGGCCCGTTCCGTTCAAGCCATTGCAGGCACAGGCTCGCGTGGGTGCTGTCAATGGGTTGAATGCTCCAACGGACCAGCACCTTGCCTTCTGGGCAGCTCAAGGCTCCATACTTGACGGCATTTGTCGTGAGTTCGTGAATGATGATCGAGAACGACTGCGCAAGCCCGCTACGGAGCCCAACCGACGGCCCGATCAAGTCGAACTGATTGGAGCGGCAATACGGAGAAAGCTCGAGGCGGACGAGCTCCTCCAACGAGCAATGATCCACGCCCTTTCGCGTAGATACATCAGCATTTGCGATAGCGCGAAGGCGCCCTTCCAGCGCATCGCATAATTCTGCAACTGTCGTACTACTCTCTGCTGTCAACTTGATGATAGACAAAACTAATGGTACGAAATTGTCGAGCCGATGCTGAATTTCTTTGTTATCGAGACTAAGAAAATAGAATTGATCTATAAGATCGTCAACAGAATCTGGGAAAGGCGTATTTAATTCGCCATTCAATTTATATAAAATGTGATACAACATAGCAAATGAGTTAAATAACCTTTTTGATCGAAGTAAATTTGTATTCAAACTCGAAAACTTCGAGCGAATTCTTGACGCTGCCTGTCTTTTCATCAGTGCAGACTTCAATTTATCTCTAGGTAGGCCTAGGGTCATGCGAGATCCTCACCTAAGAGACCTAGTTTACGTCAATAATAGCTGATTTCTGTCAATAAAACAATTCTAGGGTCCGTTAGGTTAACGCGCCGCTGCGCGGTTGGTTCACTCGTGACCGAACGCGCCGACGCCGGTTGATCCCGGCTTTGGACCCTGGAGGATGTCCCAATGGAGTCTCGCCGGAGCTTTCTCGTCAACGCTGCTAGCCTCGCAGCCTCAGGGTTTTATGGATTGGAGGCATTCGGCCAAGACGCCAATGTGAGCCGCAAGGCTTCAAATGAGCCTACCCCGAGCCAAGCGAGCGGAACCGGCCGTACGCTCCATGTCGCGCCCACCGGCGAGGACGGCGACTATCCTGAGCGGGGAACGGTCCAGCGTCCGTTCGCCACGCTGCCTCACGCCTTCGCCCATGCCTATGGCGGCGATACGATCCTGCTGCGAGGGGGAGAATATGGCTTCGACGGTGCCGTCGAAGGATGGCTTCTCGCGGGGCACGACGGAGCGCCGGGACGTCCGATCGTCATCGAGAACTATCCCGGCGAGTCTCCCGTGATCGACGGAGCCGCAATGAGGCCCCCGACACAACGGTATCAGGCGTGGCCTTCGCGCAATTCAGCCGGCGGTTTTGCGCTTGTTATCATGGATGCTTCCCACCTGACCCTGCGCGGACTCACCATCCGCCACGGACCGATGGGCGGATGCTTCGTCAACGGCACCCATCACGATTTGACGATCGAGCGCTGTGTCTTCCGCGACAATGGCTGGCTCAACGACGAGTATGGCACCGGCCTGGGAATCCTCGGGAGAGGCGATCACAACGTCGTGCGCAATTGCGACTCCTTTGGCAACCACGGCGGAGGACCGGGCGCAACTGGCGGAAACGCCGATGGGATCTCGGTTTCGCTCAACGACAGCACCGGAACCATCGTCACCGGTAACCGCGCCTGGCGCAACACGGACGACGGCTTCGACTTCTTCAACCCCTCGCGGGCCAAGGACAGCCTTGACGCCTCGCCGTGCCTTATCGACCAGAACTGGGCTTTCGAGAACGGATGGAACTCCGATGGCTCGATCAACCCTAACGAGACTGCCGACGGCTGCGGTTTCAAGCTGGGAGGGCGGCGCCCAGGCGCCACCGGCGTCTATGGCGGCCACACAGTGACGCGGTGCCTTGCTTGGAGCAACAAGACAAACGGCTTTGATGACAACGGCTATAATGGCGGACTGCAGCCGCTGGCCGTCTTCAACAATGTCTCCTTCAACAATGCGCGCGGTGACGTGGGTTACGCCTTCATCATTCAGCATAATGCGAGCACGGTGCTTCGGAACAACATAGCCTTCACAAAAGGCGGAAGGCACGACTTCGACATCTCGCTCCTGTCTCAGTCGCACAATGCGAGCAACGGCGCAGGCTTAAGGTCCCTCTCGCCAACGAATTTCAACGTGTCTTTGAGCGACTTTCAGTCCATCGACGATGCGATTGCGCGCGGCCCCCGCCAAGCGGACAGCTCCCTGCCGTTCTCGGGTTTTTTGAGATTGGCGAAGGGGAGCAGGCTCGTTGGCGCAGGAAGCTCGCTCGGGCTGCCCCCCACCGTGCCCTCGAAAGGGGATGTCGTCGATCTCGGGGCCTTCGATGCACCATAGCAACGGCTCATTATACCGGACTCTGACGGATGAGAGCGCCTACGCATGGGCTTCCCACACGGCCACCGCAAAACCGCGACGTTGGTTGCCGGGCTTCGCATGTTCGGCATGGTCGCGCCGATGGTGCTCGATAGACCGATCAACGGCGACTGGTTCGAGGCCTATGTCACGCAGGTCCTCGTGCCGGCGTTGCAGTCCGGCCACGTGGTGATCATGGCCAATATGTCGAACCACAAGTGCCCCGCAGCCCGAGAGCGGATCGAGGCATGCTGATGCGGCGAAACATCACCGAGGGCATGATCCTGTTCCGCAGGGCCTGGCTACGCAGCATCGTCGATCGCGTCGAGGTCGACGCCGATACCTTTGCATCGTCGGTAACAAGGCCAATCTGGAGCAGACTATCGCAGTGGCAAACTCCGGCTCCCTCAAGGAGCCCGGTGTTCGCAGCTCTGCACGGGAATGGCGCGGTCTACGGGAGTCGAACCCGTCTCCCCAGCGTGAAAGGCTGGTGTCCTAACCGATAGACGAAGACCGCTTTGCCGCGAACCGCTGGGGTTCGTGCCGAAGCGGGCCGAGGTATAGTGGCAGGCTTCCCGCTCCGCAAGCACCCGTTCACAAGAAAATGGCCGGCAGCGCCTCAGACCGGCCGGGCGAGGTCGAGGATGCGCAGTTCCGCGGTTTCCCGGCCGCCCCAGCGATTGAGCGACAGCGTCGCGGCGAGATGCACCATCTCGCCGCGGGCCGCGAACAGGGCCTGGCCAAGCGGCTCCTGCGCAGCACGGAAGGCGATACCGCCAATGCTGGCACCGTCGCCCGAACGCAGCTTGATGCGGACATGACCACCGCTGCCGATCTCGACGGCATCCGTCAGGCGATGCGCCGGGAAGACGAAGACCGGTTCCGGGCTGCCGGAGCCGAAGGGGCCTGCCTTGTCGATCTCGGCGAGGAGACGGGGCGTTGCCCCGCCGGCACTGAGGGCAGCATCAACGAGCAGAGCCTCGGCGTCGCCGACAGCGGTGACCTCCCGCAGCAGATGCTCGTTGAGGAAAGCGTGGAAGGCATCGCTCTGCCCCGGCGCCAGCGTCACGCCCGCCGCCATGGCATGGCCGCCGCCCTTGACCGCGTGGCCGGCCTCGACGGCGGCCCGCACGGCACGGCCGAGATCGACGCCCGCGACCGAGCGGCCGGAGCCGGTCGCGCCGCCCTCCCCGTTCAGCGCCAGCGCGAAGGCGGGGCGGCGGAAGCGCTCCTTCAATCGCGCCGCGACGAGGCCGACGATGCCGGGATGCCAGTCGGCGCTGCCGGCGAGCAGGACCGGCATCTCGGCCATGCCGGCAAGCTCGTGCTCGGCCTGCGAAACTGCTTCCAGCACGGCCTGCCGCTCGATCTCCTGCCGCTCCTGATTCAAGCGATTGAGCTCGGTCGCGATGGTGCGCGCCTCGACCTCGTCATCGGTCAGGAGCAGGCGGGCGCCGAGCGCGGCATCGCCGATGCGGCCGCCGGCATTGATGCGCGGACCGAGCAGGAAGCCGAGATGCCAGGGCTGGATCGGCCCGTCGAGGCCGGAGACATCCATCAGCGCAGCGAGGCCCGGCCGGGTGCGGCTGCGCATCATCGCCAACCCCTGGCGCACGAAGGCACGGTTGAGCCCTTGCAGGGGCACGACGTCGGCGACCGTCGCCAGCGCGACCAGATCGAGCACTGCCAGCAGATCGGGCTCGCCGCCGCGCGCCGCCCAGTGACCCTGCCGGCGCAATTCGCGGCTGGTTGCGACCAGCGCGAGAAATACGACGCCGGCGGCGCAGAGATGGCCGAGGCCGGAGAGATCGTCCTGCCGGTTCGGATTGACCAGAGCCTCGACGGCTGGCAGCCGCTCGGGCGCCTGATGGTGGTCGAGCACGACGACATCGAGGCCGAGCCGGCGCGCCTCGGCCAGCGGTTCATCGCTGGTCGTGCCGCAATCGACGGTGACGAGCAGGGTCGCCCCCTCGCCTGCCAGCATGCGGATCGCCTCGCTGTTGGGGCCGTAGCCCTCGATCAAGCGATCCGGGATGTGGATGCGCGGCCGGGCGCCGGCCTGGGTCAGGAAGCCCGCGAGCAAGGCCGAGGAGCAGGCGCCGTCGACATCGTAATCGCCGAAGATCGCGACGCGCTCGCCTTTGATGCCGGCCTGCGCCAGCCGGGCGGCGGCGGCCTCCATATCGGTGAGGACGCTCGGGTCCGGCAGGACGTCACGCAGCTTCGGCTCGAGGAAGCGCGCGGCCTCGGTGGGCTCGACGCCGCGCGCGGCGAGCAGGCGGGCGAGGATGTCGGGCAGGCCCTGCTGCTGGCTCAGCGCCTCCGCCCGACCGAGGCCGGCGATATCGAGCCGGTCGCGCCACGGGCGGCCGAGTGCCGAACGGGTCACGCCGAGAAAAGCACGGGGCGGCATCAGACTCATGATGCACCCGGCGTCGCGCAAGCAGCCGGCAAGGTCAACCTGTGTCGAACTTGCCGGGCCGTAGCCGATCGCCATACTCGCTGCAAACGGTGGAAAAGGCGGTCATGGAGAGGGATTGCGACGTCGTCATCATCGGCGCGGGACTGTCGGGGCTGGTCGCCGCCTGCGAGATCGCCGATGCCGGCCGCAAGGTGATCCTGGTCGAGCAGGAGCCGGAGCAGTCGCTCGGCGGGCAGGCCTTCTGGTCGCTTGGCGGGTTGTTCATGATCGACACGCCCGAGCAGCGGCGCTTGCGCATCCGGGATTCGCGCGCGCTGGCCGGGGATGACTGGTTCGGCTCGGCAGGTTTCGACCGGCCTGAGGACGATTGGCCGCGGCGCTGGGCTGAAGCCTATCTCGATTTCGCCGCAGGCGAGAAACGAGCCTGGCTGCATGGGATGGGCATGCGCTGGTTCCCGGTCGTCGGCTGGGCCGAGCGCGGCGGCTATCTCGCGACCGGTCACGGCAATTCGGTGCCGCGCTTCCATGTGACCTGGGGCACCGGGCCCGGCGTGCTGGAGCCCTTCCTGCGCCGGGCGAAGGAAGCGCAGGCGAAGGGGCTGCTGTCCTTCCGCTTCCGACATCGCGTCACCGGCATCGGCCGCAGCGGCGGCATGATCGACGGCGTCGAGGGCGAGGTCCTGGAGCCGAGCGATGTCGCGCGTGGCGAGAAGAGCGGGCGTAGCGTCGTGGGCTCGTTCAGCCTGAACGCGCAAGCCGTGATCGTCACCTCGGGCGGCATCGGCGGGAATCACGAGCTCGTCCGGGCCCACTGGCCGGCGCGACTCGGCGAGGCTCCTGCCCGGTTGCTCTCGGGCGTGCCGGATCATGTCGACGGGGCGATGCTCGGCGTGGCGCAAGCGGCCGGCGGGCGCCTCATCAACGGAGACCGGATGTGGCACTATGTCGAGGGCATCGCCAACTGGGCGCCGATCTGGCCGCGCCACGGCATCCGTATCCTGCCTGGCCCCTCCTCGCTGTGGTTCGACGCGCGCGGCAACCGCCTGCCGGTGCCGCTCTTCCCCGGCTTCGATACGCTGGGGACGCTCGAGCACATCATGAAGACCGGCTACGATTATTCCTGGTTCGTGCTGAACCGCAGCATCATCGCCAAGGAATTCGCGCTGTCGGGTTCGGAGCAGAACCCCGATCTCACCGGCAAGAGCTGGAAGCAGGTGCTGGGACGCGCCGGCGGCGGCGTGTCCGGCCCGGTGCAGGCCTTCATGGACAAGGGCGCGGATTTCATCGTCGAGAGCGATGTCTCGCGGCTCGTCGCACGGATGAATGCGCTCACCGGCGAGGCGCTGATCGACGAGGCGCATCTGCGCGAGCAGATCGAGGCGCGCGACCGGGCGCTGGCCAATCCCTTCGGCAAGGACCTTCAGGTCACGGCCTTGCGCGGCGCGCGCAACTATCTCGGCGACAGGCTGATCCGCACCGCGAAGCCGCATCGCATGCTCGATCCCGCGCATGGGCCGTTGATCGCGGTCAGGCTCAATATCCTGACGCGGAAGTCACTGGGCGGGCTGATGACGGATCTGTCGTCGCGGGTGCTGGACGATGGCGGCGAACCGGTGCCGGGGCTCTATGCGGCGGGCGAAGCCGCCGGTTTCGGTGGCGGCGGCGTGCATGGCTACCGGGCGCTGGAAGGCACCTTCCTCGGCGGCTGCATCTTCTCGGGCCGCGCCGCCGGGCGGGCGGCGGCGGGCGGCGGCGGGCGCTGTGATTTGATTCCCTCTCACGTCATCCCGGACAAGCCGCGAGAGCGGCGCCGATCCGGGATGACCGCGTGAGGAAAGAGCTCAATCGAGCTGGAACTTCGAGAACTCGCGGTGCTCGCCATAGATGCGGCGGACCGTGCCGGTGATCGAGCGATAGACCAGCGTCTCGGTCTCGATGAAATCCTTGCCGAAGCGCACGCCCGAAAGCATGCCGCCATCGGTGACGCCGGTGGCGCAGACGATGACGTCGCCCGAGGCCATTTCCGACATGTCGTATTTCTTGTTGGGGTCGAGCACGCCCATGCCGTGCGCCCGCACCCGCTTCTCCTCGGTGTCGAGGATGAGGCGACCCTGCATCTGGCCGCCGACGCAACGGAGTGCCGCAGCAGCGAGCACGCCTTCCGGCGCGCCGCCGATGCCGAGATAGAGGTCGATGCCCGTCTTCTCGGGCTGGGTGCAGAAGATCACGCCGGCGACGTCGCCATCGGTGATCAGGCGGATCGAGCAGCCGGTCTTGCGGACCTCCTCGATCAGCTTGGCATGGCGCGGGCGGTCCATGATCAGCGTGGAGATCTCGTTCGGCTTGACGCCCTTGGCCTTGGCCAGCGCGTTGATGTTGTCGGCCGGCGAGGCGTCGAGGTCGATCACGCCCTTGGCGTAGCCCGGACCGCAAGCGATCTTGTCCATGTAGACATCGGGGGCGTAGAGCAGGCTGCCGGCGCCGGCCATCGCCATCACCGCGATCGAGCCGGGCATGTCCTTGGCGCAGAGCGTGGTGCCTTCGAGCGGATCGACCGCGATATGCACCTTCGGGCCCTGCTTGTTGCCGACCTTCTCGCCAATGAAGAGCATCGGCGCCTCGTCGCGCTCGCCCTCGCCGATGACGATCTCGCCATCGATCGGCAGGCGGTTCAGCTCACGGCGCATCGCGTCGACCGCGGCCTGGTCGGCCGCCTTCTCGTTGCCGTGGCCACGCAGGCGGGCGGCTGCGACGGCGGCGCGCTCGGTGACGCGCACGAGTTCCATCGAGAGATAGCGCTCGATGATCTGGTCGGGAGAGATGCGGAGATCGACGGACATGAAAAATAGTCCCCTTTGAAATCGGGAGATGGAAGGCGGCCTTGTCAGACCTGTTCGCGTTCAATCCTGATGACTTGCGGCGGTTCCGCGACATGGCCGTCGGCGGTGACCTTTTCGAGCGCGGCGCGGATCGCGGTTTCGCTGGTGGCATAGGTGATGAGCACGACCGGCACCGGCGCGCCCGAGCGGCCGCCGGGATCGCGCGTGGCGGCCTCGGGCGAGCGGCGCTGGACGATGCTCTCCAGCGAGATATCGGCTTCCGCCATGCGGGTCGCTATTGCCGCGGCGGCGCCGGGGCGATCGGCGACGGCGAGACGGACATAGTAGCCGCCCTCGTGGCGCTGCATCGGCGCCCGCTTGGCCTCATCCAGGCGGGCGACCGGCAGGCCGAAAGGCAGGCCGGCGGTGCCGCGCGCGACATCGGCGATATCGGCGACGACAGCGGAAGCCGTCGGGTCGCCGCCGGCGCCGGGGCCGACCAGCGTGATCTCGCGGACCGCGTCGGCATCGACGCTGACGGCGTTGAGCACGCCCATCACCTGCGCGATGGGGGAGGATTTCGGCACCATCGTCGGGTGCACGCGCTGCTCGATGCCGGTCTTGGTGCGCTCGGCGACGCCGAGCAGCTTGATGCGGTAGCCGAGGTCGTCGGCCATCTTCAGGTCGAGCGGCGTGATCGCCGAAATGCCTTCGACATGAATCGCTTCGGCGTCGATCTTCGTACCGAAGGCGAGGCTCGTCAGGATCGCGAGCTTGTGGGCGGTGTCGAAGCCCTCGACGTCGAAGGTCGGGTCAGCCTCGGCATAGCCGAGACGCTGGGCGTCCTTCAGGCAGGCCTCGAAGGTCAGGCCTTCCTGCTCCATGCGCGAGAGGATGTAGTTGCAGGTGCCGTTGAGGATGCCGGAGATGCGGCTGACATTGTTGCCGGCCAGCGCCTCGCGCAGGGTCTTCACGACCGGGATGCCGCCGGCCGAAGAAGCCTCGAAGGCGAGCGCCACGCCCTTGCTCTCGGCGAGATCGGCGAGCGCGACGCCATGCGCGGCGAGCAGCGCCTTGTTGGCGGTGACGACATGCTTGCCGGCAGACAGAGCCGCCTCGACGGCAGCCTTGGCCGGGCCGTCCGAGCCGCCGATCAATTCGACGAGGCAATCGATTTCGTCCGATGCCGCGAGCGCGACCGGATCATCGAACCAGGTGAGTCCGCCGAGATCGATGCCGCGGTCGCGATTGCGGTCGCGCGCCGAGACGGCGGTGACCCTGATGGTTCGGCCGCAGCGGGCCGCCAGCGCGTTCTCCTGCCGGCGCAGGATGCGCAAGGTAGAGGCGCCGACCGTGCCGAGGCCGGCAAGTCCGACGCGCAGGGGCTGGGAGGCAGGCGAAAGAGGCACGCTGGTCATGCGCGCGGCGTCGCATGAGGTGCGGCGCGAGTCAACGAGGAAGCCGCGCGGCGCCTTGCTCGCATGACGCTTCACCCGAAATGACAGACGACCTCGGCGGCGACGCGTTTCACCTTGCCATCCTCGAAACCGAGATAGATGCGCAGCAGGTTGGTGCCGAAGGCCGTCGCCTTGATGGTGTGCAGCGCCTCGATCGTCGCGCCCTCGGAGACGGTGCTGTTCTCGACAGCGGGGGTCCAGAACCACGGCTTGGGCGGGTCGATGGTCACTTCGGCGAGAACGCGCTCGGCATCGGCCCGGCCGCTCCCGACCGGGATGTACCGGGTGACGATATCCGTCGCGTCGCGGGCGCATTCGCGGCCATTGGTGACGGCCAGCACGTCCGAGACCAGGGCCGAGCGCGTCTGCGGGATGCGGCCCCGGGAGTAGTCATAGGTCGCGACGAGGCAGATCAGCGCGAAGACGGCGAAAGCGACGCCGAGCAGGCGGCCTTTTCGGGACATGGAAGCGAGCCTCGGACGCGATGCGGAGCGATCCGTCCGCACTGCATCGGTTCCCATGTTTTGCGGGCGCGGTCCAGAGGCATGCGATGCCGCACCCGCGCCGCCCTACCCCGCCTTCGGCATCTGGATGACGTTATGCAGGGTCGTGTCGGCGCCCTTGAGGAAGCGGCCGATGTTGCGCGCGGCCTGGCGGATGCGCTGCTCGTTCTCGACAATGGCGATGCGGACATAGTCGTCGCCATGTTCGCCGAAGCCGATTCCGGGCGCGACCGCGACCTCGGCCTTCTCGATCAGCAGCTTCGAGAATTCCAGCGAGCCGAGATGGCGGAATTTCTCGGGAATCGCGACCCAGGCGAACATCGAGGCCTCCGGAGCCGGGAAGTCCCAGCCGGCCTTGCCGAAGCTCTCGACCAGCGCGTCGCGGCGCTTGCGGTAGATCTCGCGCATCTCGCGGATGCAGTCGTCCGGGCCGTTCAGAGCGGCAGCCGCCGCGACCTGGATCGGCGTATAGGCGCCGTAATCGAGATAGGATTTCACCCGTGCCAGCGCCGCGAGCAGGCGCTCGTTGCCGACGGCGAAGCCCATGCGCCAGCCGGCCATCGAGAAGGTCTTCGACATCGAGGTGAACTCGACCGCGACATCGATCGCGCCCGGCACCTGCAGCATCGAGGGCGGCGGGTTGTTCTCGTCGAAATAGACCTCGGCATAGGCAAGGTCCGAGAGCAGGATCAGCTCGTGCTTCTTCGCGAAGGCGACGAGGTCCCGGTAGAAATCGAGCGAGGCGACATAGGCCGTCGGATTGGCCGGGTAGCAGGTGACGAGTGCGATCGGCTTCGGCACCGAATGCATCATCGCCCGCTCCAGCGCCGGGAACATCGCCGGCGTCGGCTCGGCCGGGACGGAGCGAATCACGCCCCCCGCCATCAGGAAGCCGAAGGCGTGGATCGGGTAGCTCGGATTCGGCACCAGCACGACGTCGCCCGGCCCGGTGATGGCCTGCGCCATGTTGGCGAAGCCTTCCTTTGAGCCCAGGGTCGCGACGACCTGGGTATCGGGATTGAGCTTCACGCCGAAACGGCGCTCGTAATAATGCGCCTGGGCGCGGCGCAGGCCCCCAATGCCCTTCGAGGCGGAATAGCGGTCCGTGCGTGGCTTGCCGGCGGTCTCGACCAGTTTCTCGATGACATGCTTCGGCGCCGGCAGGTCGGGATTGCCCATGCCGAGATCGATGATGTCGACGCCCTTGGCCCGTTCGGCTGCCTTGATCTTGTTGACCTGTTCGAAAACGTAGGGCGGCAGGCGCTTGATACGGTGAAAATCAGTCATCTCGAACAGGTCCTCGGCCGCCCGGGGGCGGTGTCATGTTTTCGCTGGGATTACATCCTTGCGCCGAGGGTGCTTAGCATCGCATCTTTGGTCATGACAGAGCAAACGGCGCAATATTTTGCGATTCGTAGGGCGAGAAAGCCGGCCCATTGCCGCGCCATCCTGCCGCGAGAGGGCCTGCGCTCAGTTCCGGGGCAGCACCGCCGGTGCGGGCGGCGGCGTCGCGCCCAGCGCCTTGGCGGTGTCGCCGGCAGCCGCGTTGGCCTTCTGCTTGGCCTCGAGCGCGGCCTCGATCTTCTTGTAATCCTGGACCGGCTTGCGCGGGGCGGTCCGGGTCACGCTCGACCCGATCGGGACGTATTCGAGATCGGCCGGACGGGTTTCCCGGACGAATGCCTTCGATTCCTGCGGAGTCGTCGCCAGGCCGGCAGCCTCGGCGACGCCCTTGAAGCCCTCGCCGCTGCCGCAGCCGGCGAGCGCCGTGCCGACCACGACCAGGGCAGCCGGAATCAGGAGCAGCTTTTTCGCGGAGATTTCAGTCGGCATCGGACCATCCAGCGGTTGTCGATTTTGCTTGGTAAAGCACAGCGGCTGCGTCCTTAATAGGACCAAAATGGAGCGTCATGCGCTATCCGATAACGACTGGGGGAAAGGGCGAGATATGAGCGGAAAAAGCGACAGGGCGAAGGACACCACCGGCCCGGCCGAGGCCGCCGCTCCCGACTTCGACCAGTTCGCGCAGAATATGGGCCGGCTCGTCGAGGAATACGGCAAGATCACCGCCGCCTATCTGAAACCGCTCGAACGCGGCGAGGCCAAGACGGGCCAAGCCGACGAAGCCAGCGACATGGTCAAGACGCTCGGGCGCGTCGCCGAACGCTGGGTCAACGACCCCTCCAAGATCATCGAGGCGCAGGCTTCCCTCACCGGCGACTTCATGAACCTGTGGAGCACGGCGCTGAAGCGCGCCGGTGGCGAGGAGGTCGCGCCCGTCGCCGAGCCGGACAAGCGCGACGGCCGCTTCAAGGACCCGGACTGGACGAACCATCCGACCTTCGACTTCATCAAGCAGGCCTATCTGATCGGCTCGCGCTGGGCCGAGACGATGGTCGACAAGGCCGACGATCTCGACCCGCATACGCGCGAGAAGGCCCGCTTCTACATCAAGCAGATCGCCGGTGCGCTCTCGCCGACCAATTTCGTCGCCACCAACCCCGAATTGCTGCGCGAGACGATGCAGCAGAACGGCGAGAACCTGGTGCGCGGCATGAAGATGTATGCCGAGGATGTCGAGGCCGGCGGCGGCGAACTCAAAATCCGCCAGTCCGACGCCAGCACCTTCGAGGTCGGCGTCAATATCGCGACGACACCGGGCAAGGTCGTCTTCCGCAACGAGATCATCGAGCTGATCCAGTATGCGCCGGCGACGCCGCAGGTGCTGAAGCGGCCACTGCTGATCGTGCCGCCCTGGATCAACAAGTTCTACATCCTCGACCTCAACCCGGAGAAGAGCTTCATCCGCTGGTGCGTGGCGCAGGGGCTGACCGTCTTCTGCATCTCCTGGGTCAATCCCGATGCGCGCCACGCCGCCAAGGATTTCGAAAGCTACATGCGCGAAGGCATCTTCGCCGCGCTCGACACGATCGAGGAAGCGACCGGGGAAAAGAAGGTCTCGGCGATCGGCTACTGCGTCGGCGGCACGTTGCTCGGCGTGACGCTCGCCTATATGGCGGCTACGCGCGACAAGCGCATCGAGAGCGCGACCTTCTTCACCACGCAGGTCGATTTCTCGCAGGCCGGCGAGCTCTCGGTCTTCGTCGACGAGGAGCAGATCCGCGCTATCGAGGAGCAGATGGCCCGGACCGGCTATCTCGACGGCTCGCGCATGGCGGGCGCCTTCAACATGCTCAGGCCGAACGACCTGATCTGGTCCTACGCGGTCAACAACTACCTGAAGGGCAAGGCGCCGACGCCCTTCGACCTGCTCTACTGGAATGCGGATTCGACGCGGATGCCGGCGGCGAACCACTCGTTCTACCTGCGCAATTGCTATCTCGACAACAAGCTCTCCAAGGGCGAGATGCGGATCGGCGGCAAGGCACTCGACCTCAAGCAGGTGACGATCCCGATCTACAACCTCGCGGCGCGCGAAGACCATATCGCGCCGGCCCAGTCGGTCTTCAACGGCTCACAATGCTTCGGCGGGCCGGTCGAGCATGTCGTCGCCGGCTCCGGCCATATTGCCGGCGTCGTCAACCCGCCGGCCAAGGTGAAATACCAGTACTGGACCAGCGGCCCGGCCAAAGGCCGCTATGCCGACTGGCTGGCCAAGGCGGACGAGCATCCGGGCTCGTGGTGGCCGCACTGGTTCAACTGGCTGGAGGCCCAGGCACCGAAGAAGGTTCCGGCCCGCGAACCGGGCGGCGGCAAGCTCAAGGCGCTCGCCGACGCCCCCGGAACCTATGTGAAGGTGAAGGCCTAGGCGCGAAGATCGGCACGTCCCGATCAGCCCTCACCTGTCTCGGGCGTGCCGATAGCCTTGCGAAAGAACACGACGCGCTCGGTCTCGACGAAGCCGAGCGCGCGGTGAAATGCGAGGCTCGCTGCATTGTCGATCGCTGCGTCGGAGGCGAATTCAGAGCACCCCCGCGCGCGTCCCCACGCCGCGACGGCGCGGCAGAGCATCCGTGCGATGCCGGAGCGGCGGCGCGGTTCGGCGACGAAGATGCCTTCGAGGAAAACGACCGGCGACGTCTCGCAGCCATTGACGTAGTCGCTGCGCAAAGCCGCCTCGGCAAAACCGACGCAGACGCCCTCGCCCGTCAGGGCCACGCAGGCGAAATCGCGGCCGCTCGCGGCAGCCAGCGTCTCCGCCAGTTCCTCGCCATGCGCCTGCGCATCCTGATCCGGCCAGAGTTCGGCCCGTAATCCGGCCCAAGGGGCGAGGTGCCGTTCCCCGGCGCGCTCGATCCTAACGCTCATGATCGATCTTCCCCTACAAAGGCGCCCATCGCTGCACCGGCATCAGCATCAGGGGAAAGCCGGCGAGAAAACGGCAACAAAAAAGCCGGCCAGAAGGCCGGCTTTTCCAGGTCAATCCACCTTGGATCAGTATTTGCGAACCACCGGCTGCACCGGAATGGTCTGAGCCGGATCGTCCCAGCGATAGGTGAGGCCGACCGAGGCGACATGAACATAGGGCTTGGCTTCGGCGGTGTAGTAGACCGGCGCGGCCGGGTTCCACTGCGGATGTCCCGGATTGTAGTTCACCGACGCCTTCTTCACGTCGATATAGGTGTAGCCGATATCCAGCTTGAGCCGGTCGGTGACCTGATAGCTCGCGCCGGCGCTGAGCCAGAGACGATCGTTATCGGAAATATAGATGGTGCGGTTGCGGTCATTGACCGCAGACATCTCGTATCCGATGCCGGCGCGCAGCGTCAGGTCCTTGCTGTACTTGTACTCGACGCCGCCGCTGAAGAACCAGGCGTCGTCATACTGGAAATTCAGGCTGGTCTGCGGGCGGCCGTTGAGCTCGTTGACGATCGGGATGTTGCGGAAGCGGCTCCAGTTCGTCCACTCGACCCCGGCATGGACCTGCCACTGATCGTTGATGACCTGCGAAACGCCGACGACGACCGAGTCGGGCAGATTCAAGTTGGCCTTGACCGGGAAGCGGGCGAGGACGGGCGTTGGCGTGGCCAGCGACCCTTCGAGCGTCTGGCGGATCGAAGAACGGTAGGCCACGCCGATATTGGTTCCCTCGAACGGGGTGAACGTCGCGCCGAGGCGATAGCCGAAATCGATCGTGTCGCCTTCGAGAATAACCGGGGAAGCCGTCGGCAGGATGCCGCCAGCCTGCTTCAGCTTGGCGCTCAGATATTGGACCTGCAGAGCGGCGCCAACCGAGAGCCAGTCGTTGACCTTGTAGCCGACGGTCGGGGAGACGTTGATGGTCACGACCTTGGCCGAACGCCCGTAAACCTGGGCGGCATGAGCCTGGTTTTCCGGCTTGGAGCGCAGGCCATAAGGCGCGCCAGTGGTCATGCCGACCCAGAGCCGATCGGTGAGTTGCCAGGCGCTGGCCGAAGCAGGGATCAAGGCGCCATCGCCGCCGAGATTGCCGGTGCCGAGCTGGATCGGGTTCAGCGGCGCCGGCGCGGCCGGACCGCCGATCCGCGAAGCGGCCGTCGGCTGATAGTCGCCATTGGCGTTGAGATAGGTGTAGTTCCAGTTGCTGGTGCGGCCGGGAAACATGGTGATGGTCGCGGGGTTCCAGGCCATGGCGCTCATGCCGATGCCGCCCGAGGCCGCGCCGGCATAGGCCATGCCGAGACCTTCGGCGCCCTGGCCGCTGCGGATGGCGAAGGAGCTCGCCGAAGCCGCTCCAGCCGCGAGCAGGGCGGCGAGCGAGACGGTGGCGGCAGCGGCGGTACGAACAAGGCCCTTCATCGAATCCATCCCGGTTCTAAGGTTTTTCGAGGCCAGACACCCCGCTTGATTCGGAGCATGCCGCGAGCCGTTTCGCGCCGCAATCCTGCTTCGGACGCCTCGAAATCGCCGCAGCACCTCCACAATTCGCCCTGGGAACCCGGAAAATCGCCCAAAATCGACGATTTACGCGCATGCGCCGGCAAGATTGTTCAGAAAGATATCGTTTATATGAGAACTGTTGCCGGTTTTGAGCATTTGGGCCGGCAGCCCCCTCCCGGATTTGGTTTGCCGGAAACGTCGCTTTGGGAAGCGTCGTTGCATTCGGGCAACAATCCGGCTGGCCGCGCTTTGCGGATGCCCCATGCGCGATGACGGGCTTGTGTTTCCCGCCGGCATCCGATCAGAATCCCCCACCCATTTAGATCGTTTGAAAACGGGGGAAACACCTTGAAACTGCTCCGCTACGGCGCACCCGGCCAGGAGAAGCCGGCCCTTCTCGATGCCAAGGGCGGGTTGCGCGACCTGTCCAGCGTCATTCCCGACCTCGCCGGCAAGGCGCTGACCTCGGCCTCGCTCGCCAAGATCAAGGCGCTCTCGCCGGAATCGCTGCCGCTCGTCTCGGGCTCGCCGCGCATCGGCGCCTGCGTCGCGGATGTCCGCAACTTCATCGCCGTCGGCCTGAACTTCGCCGATCACGCGGCCGAGACCGGCGCCGAGATCCCGAAGGAGCCGATCCTGTTCAACAAGGCTCCCAACTGCATCGTCGGCCCGAATGACGACGTGATCATCCCCAAGGGTTCGCAGAAGACCGACTGGGAGGTCGAGCTCGCGATCGTGATCGGCGACGGCGGCTCCTATATCGAGGAGAAGGATGCGATGGCGGCGATCGCCGGCTTCTGCGTCTGCAACGACGTCTCCGAGCGCGCCTTCCAGCAGGAGCGCGGCGGCCAGTGGGCCAAGGGCAAGGGCTGCCCGACCTTCGGGCCGCTCGGCCCGTGGCTCGTGACCACCGACGAGGTCAAGGACATCCAGAATCTCGGCATGTGGCTCGAGGTTGACGGCGAGCGCGTGCAGAACGGCTCGACCAAGACGATGATCTTCGGCGCCGCCTATCTGGTGCACTATATCAGCCAGTTCATGCGCCTCGATCCGGGCGACGTCATCACCACCGGCACGCCTCCCGGCGTCGGCCTCGGCTTCAAGCCGCCGCGCTTCTTGAAGGGCGGCGAGGTCGTCACCCTCGGCATCGAGGGGCTCGGCGAGCAGAAGCAGAACTTCGTACCCTACAAGGGCTGATCCAAAAGGGGCGCTACGGCGCCCCTTTTCATGTCGGCGGGACATTACCAGCGTGCGGGCGGCGCTTCGCCCCGTCGCGAGACTGACCGTGCAAACTTGCGAGCTGTGCGAAAAGGCACTGCCGAAGCTGCTTGACCCGGCTTCGGCAGTGCAAGCTGATACTCGCCTGTGGGCCTTCCGACCTTGGTGAGAAGCCCATCATGGGGTCAGCGAAGCGGCTTGCCATCCCCCAAATGGGGGCTCCTTGCGGGCTGCACGGCATTTTCAACGGATAAAACGGTTCTTTTCCGGCCGCTTCATCGATTTTTCTCATGATCGCGAAAGTAGTTCCCGGCCCAGCCGCAACAGCGCTCAGCGCGGGCCTGCCGCGCTCTTCAGCAGGCCGACGAGATCGGCCTGCCGGCGTGTCCCCGTTTTGGCGAGGATTCGCTTCAGGGTCGTACGGGCGGTGGCCTCGGTCACACCAAGACGCAGCGCCGCGTCCCGCGGCGGATGGCCACCGGCGATCACCGCGGCCAGCCGCGCTTCGGCCGGAGTGAGATCGAACAAGCCGGCGATCAGGCCGGCATCAGGCCCCGCCCCGGCGACGACAGGCGTGGCGACGATGATGGCACCGGCAAAGGAGAAGATGTCGCGCGCCCGGCCGCGCACGGGCGCGACATGCACCACCATCGGGTTCGCGCCGCGCCAGGCCGGAATCGGTACGGAGCGGACGGGCTGGAGCACATCCGTTCGCGAGAAGCCTGCGACCAAATCGGCCAGCATGTCGTCGGCCGGGGCATAGGCAAGGGCAAGGCGCGTCGTGCGATCGAGGAAGGTGCCGGGAATCAGATCCTGGAACAGGGCGTTGGCCTCGATCACTTGGCCGCGCAGGCCGAGAACCGCTGCCGGCAGCCCCATCAGCTCGAGCGCCTGCGACGCGGCCCGCGCGCGCTCCATCGCGAGGCGCCGCCCGAGCAGCCCGGCCCGGGCGAAATGCGGCCGCAGGCGATCAAGCGCCGCCACGACCCGCCCGTCGACGGTCCCCTCCGCAAACGAGCGCTCGCAATGGACGATCGTGGTGTCGCCGGTCGGCGCCGTGATCACCGTCGCGACGCCGGAGCCGTATCCGGCCGGGATCAGGATGTCCTGATAGACCGGTTCATGCGCGATCTCGTCTCGGCTGAAGACATCGTCGTCGGTGATGAAACCGAGCCTGCCATGCGCAAGCAGGCGCTGCGCCCGCTGGTTGACGGGGAACGGGATGCGGCGCAACACCTCCTCGTAACCCTCGGTAAATTCGGGCGAAGAGCCGAGAATTCGCGCTTCATCGTGCAGCACGGTCCCGAGCAGCGCCTCGCGGCAACTGGCGATCCGGGCCGTGTCGCGGAGCACCGCAGGCCAAGCCTCAGGCACGATGGCGGCCTCGTAGATGCCGTCGATCAACGCATTCTCGAACTCGCTGCCCGCCACGTCTCTCCCTCTCGCAGGATAACCAATTTATCCCCTTTGACGTGAAAAAGTCTCGCCAAAAGACAGGTCTTGGTTGATCTCATAACGCAAGGGCAACCGGAAGGTTCAGCCCTCCGGCAGGCCGAGCATCAGGCGGATGTTCTGCACGGCCGCTCCGGACGCGCCCTTGCCGAGATTGTCGAGCCGCGCGACCAGCACCGCCTGGCCGAGATCGTCCTGCCCGAACACCGTCAGCTCCAGCCTGTTGGTGTCGTTCAGCGCCTCGGGCTCGATCTTGCCGTTCTTGCCGTCCTGCGGGAGGACGCTGACATAGGTCGAGCCGGCATAGCGCTCGGACAGCGCATGATGCAGATCGGCGGCGCTCGGCCGGCCCGGCAGCATGTCGAGATGCAGCGGCACCGAAACCAGCATGCCCTGCCGGAAATTGCCGACGGAGGGCACGAAGATCGGCCGCCGGGTCAGGCGTGCATAGGCCTGCAGTTCGGGCAGGTGCTTGTGGCGCAGCCCAAGGCCATAGAGTTCGAAGGCAGGGGCGACGCCGGTCTCGAAATCCTCGATCATCGACTTGCCGCCACCGGAATAGCCGGAGACGGCGTTGACGGTGACCGGATGGTCCTGCGCCATCAGCCCGGCATCGACGAGCGGGCGCAGCAGCGCGATCGCGCCGGTGGGATAACAACCGGGGTTGGAGACGCGGCTTGCGCCGGCGATCTTTCCGGCATGGCCGGGCTCGAGCTCGGCAAAACCATAGACCCAGCCCGGTGCGACGCGATGAGCGGTCGCGGCGTCCACGATCTTGGGCGCGTCGGAGCCGAGCGCGTCGGCGAGCGCGACCGATTCCTTCGCCGCATCGTCCGGCAGGCAGAGCACGACGAGGTCGACGCTCGCCATCATGTCCTTGCGGGCGGCCGGGTCCTTGCGCTTGTCGGGGTCGATGCTCTTGACCGCGACCTCGGGGACCACGGCCAGACGCTCGCGAATGCCGAGACCGGTGGTGCCGGCTTCGCCGTCGATGAAGATGGTTTTCAGGTTCTGGCTCATCGGGCACCCCGGTGGCTGGCAGGCAAGTTGGCTGGATCGCCGGGCGCCCTGCCGGGCGCCGGGTGGCGATCCATTTTACGAGAGCACCGGGTGAATCCGAAAAGTGGTACCCACTTTCGGCCCGATGCCCGGGCATAAAAAAACCGCGCTGCATGGCGCGGTCGCGGGCGTTCGGACGTCAGCCGAGCGTCATCGCGGGCGCGCCGGAGCGGCCTGGACAGGGCGACGTCGGATGAAGCTCGTCATCATGGCCGTGTATATGTTCGCGCTTGAGCCGGGTGTCAATCGCAGCTTTGAGGCAGGCGTCATTCTCAAGCTCGGCCCGAGAATCCCCTGAAATCGGGCCACTGGGATCTCCTCCGGTCGGAGATGCCCGAGCCAAGCCCGCTCATGACGAGCCCAGACCAGGAAACGCGATTCATTCGAATCCCTTCGCGGTCATTCTTTGCAAATCGATTCCCGTCAGCGGCGCGCGGTGAACCAGACATAGAGGCACCAGGGCAGGATCAGCGCGAGCGCCGTCAGAACGAGCCGCAGCATCGTCCAGGCGTTCGGATTGTTGAGCGCCCGGCCATCGAGGTCCGGCACGCCGTGGATGAAGCCGAGCGCCACGGCCGGAGCCAGGAAGACGACCAGCGCGCGGGCTATGCGCTGCCCGCGCGGCAACTCCTCGCGGGCCAGCATCAGCAGGGCCGGCACAGCGATCATGCCGAAGGCGATCAGGACGAGGAGGATACGCATGGGCTTCCGGGCGGGTTGTCGTCTGAAATGACTATATGTCCTGTCTCAAACGCGCCGTCATCCCGGGCGACCGGAGGGAGACCCGGGACCATGCCGGAACCTCTATCGGCCAAGCTCAGGCACGGATCCCGGAGCTGCGCCGCGTCGGCTGCTCCTCAGGATGAGGGCCGAGACAGACAGAAGGGCAATAGAAACGAAAAGGGCGGCTCGCAAGAGCCGCCCTTCCCATACCGGTAATCCCGGAAACGATCAGCGCTTCGAGAACTGGAAGCTGCGGCGGGCCTTGGCCTTACCGAACTTCTTACGCTCGACGACACGCGAGTCGCGGGTCAGGAAGCCTTCCTTCTTGAGCGGGCCGCGAAGCTCGGGCTCGTAGAAGGTCAGCGCCTTGGAGATGCCGTGGCGCACCGCACCGGCCTGGCCGGAGAGACCGCCGCCCTTGACCGAGACGACGACGTCGTACTGGGTCACGCGATCGACGAGCTGCAGCGGCTGCTTGAGCACGAGGCGCAGCACCGGGCGAGCAAAGTAGACCTCCTGGTCGCGGCCGTTGACAGTGACCTTGCCGGAGCCAGGCTTGATCCAGACGCGGGCGATGGCGTTCTTGCGCTTGCCGGTGGCATAGGCGCGGCCCTGCGCATCGACCTTCTTGACGTGGACGGGAGCAGCGGGCTGCTCAGGCTTGGCGACGTCGCCGAGCTGGGCGAGAGACTGAAGAACTTCGGCCACGGTCAGACCCTCTTGTTCTTGCTGTTGAGCGCGGCGACGTCGAGCGCCTCCGGCGACTGGGCAGCATGCGGATGCTCCGCGCCCTTGTAGACGCGCAGGTTGCCGAGGATCTGGCGGAAGAGCGGGCCACGCGGCAACATGCGCTCGACAGCCTTCTCGAGGATACGCTCAGGGAAGCGGCCTTCCAGGATGAACTTGGCCGAACGCTCCTTGATGCCACCCGGGAAACCCGTGTGGTGGTAGTAGTTCTTCTGCTCGCGCTTGCGGCCGGTCAGGGAGACCTTCTCGGCGTTGATCACGATGACATTGTCGCCGCAGTCGACGTGGGGGGTGTAGGCGGCCTTGTGCTTGCCGCGCAGACGCATCGCCACAACGGAGGCGAGGCGGCCGACGACGAGCCCGGAGGCGTCGATCACAACCCACTTCTTTTCGACATCGGCGGGCTTGAGCGAGACGGTGGTCTTCATCGCGGTACCCTCTGTTGCGTAAAAAAGGACAAGCCGCCGGAGAGCCCGGCGGCGGTGTGGCGTCGGGATAGGTGCAAGGAGGCCGGCTGTCAAGCAGTTCGGAAAAGGCAAAACCCGAAAAAATGCAATTTTCTCATAGCGATGAGCGGAAAGGTATCAGGATACCACTCCTCTCGCTTGCGCCGCGCAGTACCCTGCCCCAGCATCGTGACGAAGGAGGATACGTCATGACACGACAACGCGCCGCCCTGATCGCCGCCGGCCTGCTTCTTTGTGCCTCGCCCGCCTTCGCCGAGGTCAACGTCATCAGCTCGGGCGGCTTCACGGCCGCCTACAAGGAACTCGTCCCCGCCTGCGAGGCGAAGATCGGCCAGAAGGTCACGAGCGCCTACGGCGCCTCGATGGGCGCGGCACCGGATGCGATCCCCAACCGCCTTGCGCGCGGCGAGCCGGCCGATGTGGTGATCCTGGCGGGCGACGCCTTCGACAAGCTGGTCAAGGACGGCAAGGGCATGGCGGGCACCCGCACCGACCTCGCGCGCTCGGCGATCGGCCTCTCGGTCAAGGCGGGCGCGCCGAAGCCCGACATCTCCACCGTCGAGGCGCTCAAGAAGACGCTGATGGAGGCGAAGTCGATCGCGTACTCGGCCAGCGCCAGCGGCACTTATCTGTCCGAGGAGCTCTTCCCGAAGCTCGATCCGAGCGGCCAGGTCATGGCGAAGGCGAAGAAGATCCTCAGCGAACGCGTCGGCACCATCGTGGCGCGCGGTGAGGCCGAGCTCGGCTTCCAGCAGGTCAGCGAACTCATCCCGATCGAGGGGCTGGATTTCGTCGGCACGCTGCCCGAGGAAGTCCAGCGCGTGACAGTGTTCTCGGCCGGGCTGGCAGCCGGCGCGAAGGAGACCGAAGCCGCGAAGGCGCTGATCGCCTGCCTCGGCGGCACGGATGCGGCTGAGACGATCCGCAAGACCGGGCTCGACCCGATCCCGGCGAAGAAGTAGCCGGCCCTGCCGGGCCGCATTCAGCGCGCGGGGATCGAATAGGTCCCCGTCGCGTGGCAGACCATCTCCGCCTCCCCTTGCGAATAGAGGCAGACCTCGCCGACCGCGAGCCGCTTGCCGAGCTTGAGCAACTTCGCCTCGCCGATCAGGGCGGCCTGGCCCGGCTTGCGCAGGAAGTTGAAATTGAGGCTCGTCGTCACCGCGAGGCCGACCGGGCCGATCTGGGCGAGGATTGCCGCATAAAGCGCAAGGTCGGCCAGCGCCATCATGGTCGGCCCGGAAATCGTACCGCCGGGACGCAGGTGCTTCTCGTGGTAGTCGCAGCGCATCCGGGCCGTCATCGGCCCGACATCCTCGATGAAATAGGTGCGCCCGCCATAATGGAGCTGCGGGAAGACCTCGTCGAGATAGGCATCGATCTCGGAGGCGCTCATGCGGGTCGTCATGCGGAAAACCGAAGGCTGAGACGGGACTTCTCCCCTTGCAGCATGGCGAACGGCCTCCGACAATAGGCGGAAATGCTGAGGGAAGCGCCAAGGGGAGCACGATGAACGCCCATCACAAGCCGGAGGCCGCGCCCGTCCTGCTGCGCGAGGATGCGCAGGGCGTCGCAACGCTGACGCTGAACCGCCCCCCAAGTGCGCAATCCGCTGAGCGAGGCGATGCTGGCGGCCTTGAGCGAGACCTTCACCGCGATCGCGGCCGATCGTTCGGTCAAGGCCGTCATCCTCACGGCAGCCGGGCCGGTATTCAGCGCCGGGCACGATCTCAAGGAGATGACCGCCCATCGCGCCGATTCCGACCGGGGCCGGGCCTATTTCACAGACATCCTCGGGCGCTGCTCGGCCATGATGCAGCAGATCACCGCCCTGCCCCAACCGGTGATCGCGGCCGTCGAGGGCACGGCGACGGCCGCGGGCTGCCAGCTCGTGGCAAGCTGCGATCTCGCGGTGGCGGGCGAAGGCGCGCGCTTCTGCACGCCGGGCGTCCATATCGGGTTGTTCTGCTCGACGCCGATGGTCGCGCTCTCGCGCAATCTCTCCGCAAAGCACGCGCTGGAGATGCTGCTCCTGGGCGAGATGGTGCCGGCGGGGGAAGCAGCCCGGATGGGGCTGGTCAATCGCGTCGTGCCGCCTGGCGACGCGCTGGCGGAAGCACGGCGGCTCGCCGCGATCATCGCCTCGAAATCGCCAGCGACGGTCAAGATCGGCAAGCGCGCCTTCTACGAGCAGCGCGAGATGGGGTTGAAGGCGGCTTACGATCACGCCTCGGCGGTGATGGTCGAGAACATGCTGGTGCGGGACGCCGAAGAAGGCATCGGCGCTTTCATGGAGAAGCGTCCCCCGGTGTGGGAGGGGGAATAACAGCCTCCATGTCATCCCGAGCGACCGGAGGGAGACCCGGGATCCATGCCTGAACATCCATTGTAAACGCTCCGGAATGGATCCCGGATCTCCGCTTCGCTGCGTCCGGGATGACGGGGCGGTTGCTGCATCCTATATCGATCCTGCGCCTTCCCTGCCGCCGAGCCCCAGCCTCATGACCCACGACGCCTATCCCGACAGCCTGATCCGCGACATCCTGAAATCCGTGAAGCGGATCGCGCTGGTCGGCGCCTCCGCCAACGAGGCGCGGCCGAGCTGGATCGTGACGAAATACCTGATCGATCGTGGCTACGACGTCATCCCCGTCAATCCCGGCCTCGCCGGGCAGACGATCCTCGGCAAGACGGTCTATGCCGCGCTCAGGGACATTCCCGGCCCGGTCGACATGGTCGAGATCTTCCGCAACTCGGAAGCGGCCGGCCCGATCACCGACGAGGCGCTGGCGCTCGACCCGCTGCCCAAGGTCATCTGGATGCAGCTGTCGGTGCGCAACGACGAAGCTGCCGTACGGGCCGAGGCGAAGGGCGTCACCGTCATCATGAACCGCTGCCCCAAGATCGAGTATGGCCGGCTCTCCGGCGAAATCGGCTGGCAGGGCATCAATTCGCGTATCCTGTCGTCGAAGAAGCCGGTGCTCGCCGGCAAGGGCTTCCAGAAGCTGACGATCCACCGGCCGGGGACCTGACGCGGCCTGCCCCTCCGATTTGACGCCCCGCGAACCGTTCGTTAAATCGAACGATCCGTTTTCGACGTCAGATTGTCAGGGAGCAGCCATGACCGACCGCGCACCGGGTTTCCATACACTCGCCATCCATGCCGGAGCGGCCCCCGACGCGGCGACGGGCGCACGCGCCACGCCGATCTACCAGACGACCTCCTTCGTCTTCGACGATGTCGACCACGCCGCCTCGCTGTTCGGCCTGCAGGCCTTCGGCAACATCTATACCCGCATCGGCAACCCGACCAACGCGGTCCTGGAAGAGCGCGTCGCGGCGCTGGAGGGTGGCACAGCCGCGCTCGCCGTCGCCTCGGGCCATGCGGCCGAGTTCCTGTGCTTCCACGCCCTGCTGCAGCCGGGCGACGAATTCGTCGCGGCGCGCAAGCTCTATGGCGGCTCGATCAACCAGTTCAACCATTCCTACAAGAGCTTCGGCTGGAACGTGATCTGGGCCGATCCGGACGATGTCGAGGGCTTCGCCGCCGCCGTGACGCCGAAGACCAAGGCGATCTTCATCGAGTTCGATCGCCAATCCGGGCGGCGTCATCGTCGACATCGCCGCGATCAGCGCGATCGCCAAGAAGCACAATATCCCGCTCATCGTCGACAACACGATGGCCTCGCCCTATCTGCTGCGCCCGTTCGAGCACGGCGCCGACATCGTCGTTCATTCGGCGACCAAGTTCCTCGGCGGCCATGGCAACTCGATCGGCGGCCTGATCGTCGATGGCGGCTCTTTCAACTGGGTCGGCGACGATCGCTACCCGATGCTCTCCAAGCCGCGGCCGGAATATAACGGCATGGTGCTGGGCGAGACCTTCGGCAATTTTGCCTTCGCCATCGCGACCCGCGTGCTCGGCCTGCGCGACCTCGGGCCCGCGCTCTCGCCCTTCAACGCCTTCATGCTGCTGACCGGCATCGAGACTTTGCCCCTGCGGATGCAAAGGCACTGCGAGAGCACGCTGAAGGTCGCCGAGCATCTCGCCGGGCATCCGGCCGTCGAATGGGTGAGCTATGCCGGCCTGCCCGGCGACAAGTATCACGAGCTCGCCAAGCGCTATGTGCCGAAGGGTGCGGGCGCGGTCTTCACCTTCGGGCTCAAGGGCGGCTACGACGCCGGCGTCAAGCTGGTCTCGAACCTCAAGCTGTTCTCGCATCTCGCCAATATCGGCGACACGCGCTCGCTGGTGATCCACCCGGCCTCGACCACGCATCGCCAGCTCACGGACGAGCAGAAGATCGCGTCCGGCGCCGGGCCGCAGGTGGTCCGCCTCTCGATCGGGCTCGAGGATGTCGAGGATCTGATCGCCGATCTGGATCAGGCGCTGGTCTGATCGGCATTCGCGTGTGACGACAAAGGCGCCGGAAACGGCGCCTTTTTGTTTGGGAGCACCCCGATTGTCATTCCGGGGCACGCTGCAGGCGTGAACCCGGAACCCACGACCGGGTGAGAGCTTCACAAAGCGACGAACGGAAACCGCTGCGACCCAGTCGTGGGTTCCGGGTCCGCTGCTGCGCAGCGTCCCGGAATGACAAGGGTTGTGCGTTATCCCCGCGCGGCCTGCTCGGTGCGGGTGACATGCACCACGCCCATCGCCAGCACAGCGAAGCCGAGCGCCTGATGGCTAAGCCCGGCCCAGAGCGGCACCACCAGCAGCAATGTCACGATGCCAAGCGCCGATTGCGCCAGGACCAGCCCGGCGATCGCGGTCGAACGCTTGGCGCTGCCCGACCCCGGCGCCGCGCGGCGCAGCCTCACCACATTCCAGAGCGCGACGGCGAAGAGGATGTAGGCACCGAGGCGGTGGTTGAACTGGACCAGCGCGACATTGTCGACGAAGTTCTCCCAGAACGGCGTCTGCGCGAAGAGCTGCGAACCCGGCGGCACCAGAGCGCCATCCATCAGCGGCCAGGTGTTGAAGGTGAAGCCCGCCTTGGAGCCGGCGACGAGACCGCCGAGCGCGACCTGCACGAAAAGCAGCAGCAGGATGAGCCACGCGGTTCCCCTGCCCCGTGCTGGCTCGACCCGGCGCAACGGCGTCAGCGCTGTGGCAAAGGCCACGACCGAAGCGAAGAACAGGCCTGCGAAGGTGAGATGCAGCGTCAGCTTCACCGGCGCGACCGCGACCATGCCGGGCTGCAAACCCGACGCGACCATGATCCAGCCGATCGCGCCTTGCAGGCCGAGCAGCAGGCCCATGCCGAAGAGCGTCACGATCTGCCGGGCCGGCAGCAGGCGGCGCAGGGCGACGACGAGGAAACCGGCGAGGTAGATCAGCCCGATGAAGCGGCCGAGCTGGCGATGGCCCCATTCCCACCAGTAGATGAACTGGAACTCGCCGAGGCTCATGCCTTCGTTGAGGAGCTGGTACTGCGGGCTGGCGCGGTATTTGCCGAATTCCTCGGCCCAGGCGTCGGCCGAGAGCGGCGGCATCGCTCCGGTGATCGGCTTCCATTCGGTGATCGAGAGGCCCGAGCCGGTCAGCCTTGTCGCGCCGCCGACCACGACCATCACGAAGACGAGGCCGGCGACGATCCAGAGCCAGCGGCGGATGCCGGCATGGTCGGTCCTGGCGCGTTCGCCGGCAGTCTGGTCGAGGGCTAGGGTCACGGATGGGCTTTCGGTCGCAGACGCCAGCGCTTCACAAGCGCGCTCGCGGGTGACATAGACCCGTCGCTCCGGCGCGACAACGCCCGCATTGCCGCAGCAGCCAGACCTGCGGTGGAGAGCCCGATGAAACAACGCAACCGCAAGCTGATCGGGACCGTGCTGATCCTCGTCTTCGTCTGCGTCTATGCGCTCGTCGCGATGGCGCTCGCACAAGGACGGATCACCGAGGCGCCGAAGCTGGTGCAGACCATCGCCTATATCGCGCTCGGCCTCGCCTGGGTGTTGCCGCTGCTACCCCTGATCAAGTGGATGGAGCGCAAGGACGAGTAAGCACTCTCCGCGCCGTCAGGAATGCAGATAGAAATATAGCATCAGCGCGTAGGGGATCAGCAATGTCAAAAGGCCGATCCGCCACTTGAAGCATGACAGCACGCCCGCGACGATGAAAATCGCGTAAGTCATGAATATTTTTGGATCATCATGCACGTTCGGCATGTTCATCGACATATAGGCGACAAATAAGAACCCGCCGACGATGAAAACGGCCGCAAGTTTACCCAAAATGATCGCGGCCGTTCCCCCTCCGGGATAAACCAATAGGTACCCGCCAGCGAAAAGAATCGCCGGCAAGCCGACCAAGCCGAAGAGTTCTCCGCTCAACTGCCTATCCTCTCATCTACCCCGCGTCCGAGCTTCCGCCCCCTGCTTCGCAGCCAGAACGGCAGCCCCGACAGCAGCGCCCGCAGCGCCGCATCGTTCTGGTGGAGGCCATTGAGCGAGACGCGCGGCAGGGCGTGGAGATGGCCGGCGTGCTCGGGAAAGAGATGGCCCGGCCGCGTCGTGACGGCACTCTCGAAGCCCGCCTCCGCAGCCAGCGCGAAATCGCGTGGGCCGGCCGAACCGGAATCGCCGACCGGATAGGCGAAATGGCGGATCGGGATACCCAGCTCGGTCTCCAGACGCTGCCTGCTCTCGACGATCTCGCGACGCGCGACATCCGCCTCGTGCTTCGCCAGCATCGGATGCGTCAGGGTATGAGCGCCGATGGTCACGCCCGGTGCGCCCGACAAGGCCCGCAATGTCTCCCAAGGCAGGCAGTCGCGCTCGACCAGGGCTGCCGGGTCGATGCCGGCCTCCGTCGCCAGCGTCGAAATCGCCGAGAGCAGAATCGCTTCCGGCCCGCGGCGTAGAATCCAGTAGAGCCTAGCGAAAGCGCGATTCTTCTCGGCATCGGTTTCGGTGCGGGCCGTGAAGCGGCCATTGGGCAAGGCGAGATCGAGCCGCGGCAGCGCCCGGATCGCCTCCTCCAGCTCGACCCACCAGAGCCGCGCCGTGCGGTCGGCGAAGCCCGGCGTCACGAACAGGGTCCAGGGCGCCTCGTGCTTGGCCAGCACGGGCCAGGCTTCCTCGACATTGTCGCGATAGCCGTCGTCGAAGGTCAGCGCGACGAAGAAGCGGCCGGGTTTGGGATTGCGCAGGCGTGCCAACGCCTCCTGCAGCGAGACGATGTCGTAGCCGTCTGCCCGGATCAGGCGCAGCGCGCGGTCGAGAAAGTCCGGGGTGATGTCTAGCAGGGCGTTCGGCGCGAAGCCGCGTGTCTCGGCAGCCCGGACATGGTGCAGGGTGAGGATGACGCCCTGCCCTTGCGCGAAGCCGCGGCTCCAGCGGTCGGCGCCGGTTGCCGCCATCATCCGGAATATGGCCGCGATGGCCCTGTGACGCCCGTTCATCGCCGCCAACTGCAACCGTCCTCTTTGCAACCCCCCGCTAACGCTATCGCGCGATCGCGCAGCCGGGCCGCGGGAGTGTGGCCGATCCGTTCACAATGACGGGTTAAGGAGACGCCATCTGCCCCGCTCGCCATGGGCGAAGGAAACATGCCCGCAGCCACCGCCTCAACGCCGGCCATATCTGACGCGACCGCCGCCGGCGCCGTATCGCGCCCCTGGGCGTCGATCGCGATCGAGACCGATATCGCGGCGCTGGCCGAACGGTGGCGCGCCTTCGAGGCGACCGCGCTGGTGACGCCCTATCAGAGCTATGACTGGATCAGGCCTTTCGTCGAGACGATCGGGACCGCCCATGGCATGGCACTCCGCTATGCGCTGGTGCACGGTGCCGACGGCGCGCTTTGCGCGCTTCTGCCGCTCGTCATCACCCGGCGCAGCGGCTTCCGTTTCGCCGAGTTCATCGGCGGCAAGCACGCCAATTACCATATGGGGCTCTATGCTCCGGCCTTCGCCGCGCAGCTCGACGCCGTCTTGACGGCACGGATGCTGACGGAAATCGGCAATGCGATCGGCGGGCTCGACGCGCTCGCCTTCGTCAACCAGCCGGTCATCTGGCAGGGCGTCGACAACCCTGCGGCGCGGCTTGCGGCAGGCCCGAGCCCGAGCCGCGCCTATAAGCTTGCCCTGATCGCCGGCGACGGCGACGCGACGCTCAGGCGCTCGATGAGCAGCCATGCGCGCAAGAAGCTCAAGAACAAGCACAGCCGCTTCAAGGATTTCGGCCCGTCGGTGCTGACGCGCGCGAAGGCGCCCGGCGAGGTAGCGCGCATCATCGACGCCTTCCTGGCCCAGAAGGCGGAGCGCTTCCGCGCCATGGGCGTGCCCGACCCCTTCGCCGAGCCGGCGATGCGCGCCTTCCTGGAACAGGCGGCCAGGGATGACGGCGCCGGGCGCCCCGCGATCGAGCTCTACGCCCTCGACCTCGACGGCCTTGCGGTGGCGACCTATGTCGGCGCGATCCAGGGTGAGCGCTTCTCGGGCATGGCGACCTCGTTCGACATGGCCAGCGAGACCGTCAAGACGAGCCCCGGCGAATTGCTGCTGGCCGAACTGATCCGCCTGAAAGCCCGCGAGGGCGTCGCGGTCTTCGATCTCGGCGTCGGCGAGGCCCGCTACAAGACGACCTTCTGCGACGACCATGATGATCTCGTCGACAGCTTCCTGCCCTTGACCTTCAAGGGTCGGGTCTTCGCCCGGATCGCCCGGACGAAGCGCGAGCTGAAGCGGCGGATCAAGCGCTCGCCGCTCGCGCTGAAGCTCGCGCACCGGGCATCGGGCTGGCTGCGGGGCAAGCGCTCCGAGGACGAATAGGACCGCCCCGCCTCTCTGTGTCAGGCGCCGACGGGCATCTCCGAGCGCGAGACCGGGGGCATCGGCACGCCGCCCTCGGCATCGAGGATCAGCGTGACCGGCGCCTCGGTCAGTTCACTCAGGCGATAGGCGGTCTCGAGCGCATGGCCGTTGCCGACCTGCCCGCTCATCACCAGCCCCGCCTGCGCGCGGCGGGCTATCGGCGCCAGCACCATCCCATCGTCGTTGGAGGCGGCCGCGACCAGCACCCAGTCGTAGGTCTCGCAAAGCGCATCGAGCGCGACATCGACGAGATCGGGGGCCGCCAGCACCGCAGTGCGGCCGGCATGGCCCGCCCCGATGCGATGCAGCCGCGATCCCGGCTCCCGCATGATGATGTCGGAGAACAGCGCCTCTCCGGCGAGCAGTTCCGAGAAGCCGGCCTCCCCGACCGCATGATCGGAGGAGAGGTCGACGAGCACGCAGCGGCAGCGCTGTGCCAGCAGTTCGGCAAGGTCGCGCGGCCTTGCGGCCCCTTCGCCGGCCCCATCGAGCACCAGCGCCAGCGGCGCCATGCCGCGCGCCGGCTCGCGGGTCCGTTCGGCGATCTCGGCCAGCGTCAGCTCGGGCCGGTCGAGGTCGAGCCGGGTCTGGCCGAGTTTTCCGGCATGGGTCAGCAGGCCGGCGACGCGCGCATGGCGCGGCGCGGCACCCGGCACCGGGCCAGGCGCATCTCCCTCGTCCTCGGTCGAGCCGGCGGAAACCCAGCGCGGCCCGCGCGGCGTATTCGGCAGCGGGCGGCCCTGGCCGTTGAGCAATTCGCGGGTCACGATCGTCGCCAGCGCGATCAGGAAGGTCGCGAGCGTCGAGACCAGCACCACCGGAAGCTTCTTCGGGAAGGAGGGCTCGGTCGGCTCGACGGCGCGCGAGATGATGCGGGCATCGGCCGGCGTGGCGTTCAGCGTGTCGCGCGCGACCGCCTCGCGATAGCGCTGCATGTATTGTTCGAGCTGCTCGCGCAGGGTACGGGCTTCGCGCTCTAGCGCGCGCAACTGCACTTCGCTGTCATTGGCGCTGGAGACGTTCTTCTTCTGGCCATCGAGCGCGGCCTGGAAGCTCTCGACGCGCTGACCGGCGATCTTGGCCTCGTTCTCGAGCGTGCGCACCGTGCGTTCGGCAGCGGCGCGGAGCTGGCCTTCGAGATCGAGAAGCTGGGCGTTGAGCTCCTTGATCCGCGGGTGCTCGGGCAGGAGGCTGCGCGATTCAGCCGCGATCTGGGCGCGCAGGTTGACGCGCTGCTCGATCAGGCGGCGGACCAGATCGTTATTGGCGACATCCGGGATCTCGAAGGTGCGGCCCTGCTTGATCGCGTCGCGGATCAGGCCGGCCTTGGCCTGCGACTCGGCCTGCTGGCTGCGCGCGCTGGAGAGCTGCGCCGAGAGGTCGGTAAGCTGCTGGGAGGTGATGGTGGTGTTGTTGGGCCCGGCGAACAGGCCGTTCTTGGAGCGATAGTCCTCGACCTTGGCCTCGGCCTCGGCAACGCGCTTGCGCAGGGGCTCGATCGTGGTCGAGAGCCAGTTCGAGGCGCTGCGGGCATTCTCCTGCTTCGCCTGCTCCTGAAACTCCAGATAGGTCTCGGCGATGGTGTTGGCCGCCTTGGCGGCGAGCGCCGCATCGCGCGAGGTGAACTCGATGGAGACGATGCGCGAGCGGGCGACCGGATAGACCAGCAGCCGGTCATAGTACTTTTCGAGGACGCGCTCCTCCGGCGAGCGATCCGCCGGATGGCCGCCCAGCCCGATCATGACGGCAAGCTTGCGCACTGCGCTCAGCGCCCCGACGCCGGAATCGAATTCGGCATTGCCGACGAGCCCGATCCGCTTCACGGCCTCGCGTGCGAGGTCGCGGGACATGATGAGCTGGACCTGGCTCTGGACCGCCTCGGAATCGAACTGGCCGCTATCGGCCGCAGCCTGGCCCGGCAGCGCATAGAAGCCGCCCCGGCTTTCGAGCAGCAGCTTGGCTTCGCCGGTATAGCGCGGCGTCACGACGTTCACCGCGACGAAGGACAAGCCGAGAGCTGCGAGTGTCGGCGCGATGATCCAGAATTTGCGGCGCTTGATCGCCGCCCAGAGGGCGGAGAGATCGAGCATGTCGCCCCGGCCTTCGCCAGCGCCGCGCGCATCAATCCCAGCTTGAGCGGTCATGGGCCCACCTATCGACGCAAAACTCTCGTCCCGTGGAAGGGACGCGGGCGCCATTGAAAGCCCAGTAAGCCTAATGAACCCCTAACGATCTCATCGCCTTAGTTAACGTCGCCGGCGGCATGGCGCCCCTTTCACCCCGAACGCGGAGCCTGCCAGCCCGATTCGATTCCGGTCGATCCCAGCCCCAAACCAGCCTTCCGAGGCGCCAGGCGCGGCGGCGCGCCCTTGATTTCGCGCAGGAGATTTTCGCCGGCAAGACGTGTTTTTTTCACCCCGCCGCCCCTCTCAATCGTAAACGGCAACCGCGCCCGTCAGCCGCCAGCGCGCCCCTCGGCAGCCCGCGACCGGCGATTTCGGCGCACAAGGCCCGGCACACGGTAACGAAGGTTAACGACTCGTTACGGCATTCTGAACGGCAACTTCATCGGCCCTTCAGCCCGGGAAGCGAATCTCGGGTCGTTCGATCAAACGTGTCGCCATGATCGGGCCGCTGCCGACTGCAGCTACCCCCACAGCCAAGCAGTCGGCAGCGTTTTTGCGCGCCCCTTCCTTCCAGAACAATCTCGAACAGCTCTGCCGCGGGGCTGGCCGGTGCCCGCGAGAAGTGTTTGTTAACCATATCGAGCCTAAAGATCAGGCCAGTTCTGCACGGGTAAGCCAGTGATGAGTCGACGCCTCGCCTCTCTCGCCTTGGCCGCCGCCATGACTGCGGGCGCCTGCGCGCCCCGCTATCCGGCGTCGGACTATGCGCTCGCCGAGCCGGCTGGCCCTTACCGGCTCGCCAGCGGCGACCGGCTGCGCGTCATCGTCTTCGGGCAGGACAATCTCTCGAACATCTACGCCGTCGACGGCGCCGGGCGCATCGCCATGCCGCTGATCGGCTCGGTCGAGGCGCAGGGGCGCACGACGCAACAGCTCGCCCAGGCAATCGAGGCCAAGCTGCGCGGCGGCTACCTGCGCGAGCCCAAGGTTTCGGTCGAGGTCGACACCTATCGGCCCTTCTTCGTGCTCGGCGAGGTCACCCAATCCGGCCAGTTCCCCTATGTGAACGGCATGACGGTGCAGACCGCCGTCGCGATCGCCGGCGGCTTCACCCCGCGCGGCCAGCGCTCCTCGGCCGAGGTAACGCGCCAGATCGAGGGCCAGACCGTGACCGCGACCGTGCCGATCACCTATCCGGTGCAGCCGGGCGATACGATCGTCATCAAGGAACGCTGGTTCTGAGGTCGCGGCGCCCCCGATGACGGACAGCCCCGCCCGCCCCCTGAAAATCCTGCATGTCTTCCGCGCGCCGCTCGGCGGACTGTTCCGGCACGTTCTCGACGTGGCCCGGGGCCAGGTCGAGCGCGGACACGATGTCGGCATCTTCTGCGATTCCAGCACCGGCGGGGCGCGGGCCGACGCGGTCTTTCGCGAGCTTGGCCGCCAATTGACGCTGGGCGTCACGCGGGTGCCGATGTCCCGCTATCCGAGCATCACCGACCTCAAGGCCCAGCTCTCCGAGATATCGTTGCGGCGGCGGCTCGCGCCGGACGTGGTGCACTGCCACGGCTCGAAAGGCGGGGTCTATGGCCGCATTCCCGCACTGTTTTCGCCCGCCCGGCGCTATATCACCGCCTACACGCCCCATGGCGGCAGCTTCAACTACAAGGCCGGCGGCGTGGAGCATAAGGTCTATATGAGCGTGGAGCGCCTGCTCGAAGGCGCGACCGACATGTTCCTGTTCGAAAGCCGCTTCATCGCCGGTCGCTTCGAGGCCCATGTCGGCCACCTGCCGCGCACGGATCATCGCGTGGTACTCAACGGCGTCTCCGACGCGGAGTTCGAGCCGATCGACCACGCGGTCGCGGATTTCGACCTGCTCTATCTCGGCGAGCTGCGCTCGGCCAAAGGCGTCGACACGCTGATCGACGCGCTGGCGCTGCTGCGCCGCCGGGACAGGCTGACCCCGCGGATCCTGATCGTCGGCTCGGGACCGGACGAAGACGAACTGAAGCAGATGACGCGCGAGCGTGGCATCGCCGACCAATGCGCCTTCGAGCCGCCCGCCCCCATCCGCGAGGCACTGGCACGCGCGCGGGCCATGGTCATCCCGTCGCGGGCGGAATCCCTGCCCTATGTCATCCTGGAAGCGGCCGCGGCGGCGCAGCCATTGATCTCGACCGATGTCGGCGGCATCGGCGAAATCTACGGCCCGAGCCATCGCCAGCGCCTGATCCCGGCCAATGATCCGGCGGTCCTCGCCGGCGCGATCAAGACCATGATCGAGACGCCGGAGGCCGAGCGGCTCGCACAGGCGGCCGATCTTGCCGGCCATGTGCGGCAGAATTTCCGCCTCGACGACATGATCGACGGCGTCATCGCGGGCTACCGCGACGCGCTGAAGGCGCGCGGCGTCGCCTGAGGCATTTCCTTCGGCGCTGACCACGGCAGTCTCGAACCACCCTTGTCATTCCGGGGCGCGCCGCAGGCGCGAGCCCGGAACCCACGACTGGGCGAGACCTTCGATGCCCGATTGTCAGCCGCTCACCCCGTCGTGGGTTCCGGGTTCTTCGCTGACGCGAAGCCCCGGAATGACAAGGGCTTCCGAGCGGCGGTTTCAGACCATCTTCAGCGCGACGACGCCACCAAGCACCAGCAGGATGCCGAGCCAGCCGGCCGGCCTGATGCGCTGGCCGAAGACCAGCGCGCCGATGATCGCGGTGATCACCAGCCCCGCCCCGCCCCAGACCGCATAGGCGACCGAAAGGTCCATGCCTTCGATGGCCTGGGCGAGCGCCGCGAAGGCGCCCATGACCAGGACGATGCCGCCGGCGCCCATCGCACGGCGGGTCATGCCGTCCGAGAGCTTGAGCAGATAGGTGCCGCCGATTTCGAGGGCGACGGCGAGCAGGAGCCAGAGAAACGGCGCAGCCTGCACGAAGGAGGCGTTCACGCGAGCCTCCCGTGATCCTCGCCGCGTTCGTGTCCCACTCCATTCTCGATGAGCAGGATACCTGCCAGGATCGCGGCGAGACCCGCCGCCCGCGCGGGGGTCAGGTGCTCGCCGAAGAGCACATGGCCGATCAGCGCGATGCCGACGATGCCGAGCCCTTCCCAGACGGCGTAAGCGACCGCCATCGGAATGACGCGCAGCGCGATGCTGAGCAGGACGAAAGAGAAACCGATCAGGACCAGCGGCAAGGTGCCGACGACCCATGAGCTGGAGACAGCCGTCTTCAGCGCGGCCGTCGCGACGATCTCGACGGCGATGGCCGCGAGCAGAACCAACCAATGAAAAGACATGATGCACACGGGCGAAGCCGGCGCTGAACGTCACGGGTGCGACGCAGGGACAGCCAAGCAATCGTTAGAGTTTTAAATCGACAGGTCCGAAAAGAAGACTTAGCCGGAACATCAATCCAGCAGACCACGCCATAGGCAAAACACCTGTTGGGGCGCGGCGCTCATCTTGAGCGATATATGCTTCTCAGACACTCATCGAAAGCCAATATGCCTACGCCACCTCGTTCTGTCAACTCTCGATCACTTGCAATAACAATCACTTGCGGGAAATCAGGGCATTTTCGGCCGATTTAGACCTGCGCCAAATCACTGGCCGGCCAAGATAAAATCCTCTTTTTCGCCACCGCTTTTTTGCAGCATGCGCAAGCGCGCCCGGCGCGGCCATTGCCGTGCCCCGAAGGCTTACGAATCCTTCGAAACAGCAAGCGGTCCGGTTAAATGTTCCGTGAGCAATTTCGGATAGAGCCAAACCGGGATCGCTGCACCCCCGGCGCGGCGCTCCGAGTTGAGGGTGTAGGGTGATGGGGACTTTCGATGTCCGCGATATGATGAAGGCGGACGCGGCCGCCTCGGCGACGCCGGCCATGTTCGGCGGAACCGAGAAGGGGCAGACGCGGCGCTTCCATCCGCTGGCCGAGCGCATCGCGGCCATCCCCGTCAAGCCGACCCTTTCCCCGGTGATGATCGAGGGCGTGGCCCGGCTGCTCGACCTGCTCGCCGTGCTCGGCACGGGCGGCCTGATCTACTGGCTCTATGCGGCCGGCAAGGTCGACTACACATTGCCCTACCAGGTGACGGTCGGCGCGCTGGCTCTCGGCTCGCTGACGCTCTTCCAGGCCTTGCAGCTCTACCCGATCGGTGCGCTGCGCCATTTCATCGGCAGCGCGGTCAGGCTGGTCACCGGCTGGACCATGCTGTTCCTGGTGGCGCTCGCGGCCTTCTTCTTCCTGAAGATCGGCGACCAGGTTTCGCGTGTCTGGCTGATCGGCTTCTATTTCTCCGGCGTCGGCGCCCTGCTCGCGGGGCGCGTGATCATGACGACGGGCGTGCGCCATCTCACGCGCACCGGCCGGCTGGAGCGGCGCACGGCGATCGTCGGCGGCGGCGAAGCGGGCGAGGCCCTGATCCGCGCCCTGGAGAGCCAGAAAGATACCGGCCTGCGCATCTGCGGCGTGTTCGACGACCGCAACGACGAGCGCTCGCCCGACCTCGTCGCGGGCTATCCCAAGCTCGGCACGATCGACGACCTCGTCGAATTCGCGCGCCGCACCAAGCTCGACCTCGTCATCTTCACCCTGCCGATCTCGGCCGAAGCGCGGCTGCTGACCATGCTGCGCAAGCTCTGGGTGCTGCCGATCGACATCCGCCTCTCGGCCCATATGTCGAAGCTGCGCCTGCGGCCGCGCTCCTATTCCTATTTCGGCGCCGTGCCGGTGCTCGACGTCTTCGACCGGCCGATCGCAGACTGGGACATCGTCGTCAAATGGGCGTTCGACAAGGTCGTCGGCACGCTCGCGCTGATCGTCCTCTCGCCGGTGATGCTGGCGACGGCGATCGCGATCAAGCTCGACAGCAAGGGGCCGGTCTTCTTCCGCCAGAAGCGCTACGGCTTCAACAACGAAACCGTCGACGTCCTGAAGTTCCGCTCGCTGCGCAACGACATGGCCGATCATACAGCCGCCAAGCAGGTCACCAAGGACGATCCGCGCGTCACGCGCGTCGGCCGCTTCATCCGCAAGACCTCGATCGACGAACTGCCGCAGTTGATGAACGTCGTCTTCAAGGGCGACCTCTCGCTGGTCGGCCCGCGCCCGCACGCGATCCACGCCAAGGCCTCGAACCGGGCCTATGAGCAGGTGGTGGATGGCTATTTCGCCCGCCACAAGGTCAAGCCCGGCATCACCGGCTGGGCCCAGATCAACGGCTGGCGCGGCGAGACCGATACCGACGAGAAGATCCAGCGGCGCGTCGAGCACGATCTCTACTATATCGAAAACTGGTCGGTGCTGCTCGACCTCTACATTCTCGCCAAGACGCCGTTCTCGCTGCTGACCAAGAACGAGAACGCCTATTGAGCACGCTGGCGCACGACACGCCGCAGGAAGGACGCGGCCCGGGTCTGACGATCTCCTATGCCGCGATCAAGCGCGGCGCCCTGTGGCTGCTGGCCGCCTCGAGCGGGATCGCGCTGGTCGAGCCCTCGCCCTACGAGATCGTCTTCCTGCTGGTGCTGTTCGTCTTCGCGCTCACCGGCATTCGGTTCTCGCAGAAGCTCCTGCCGCTCGCGCTGCTGCTGCTCGGCTATAATATCGGCGGCATCATCTCGCTCATCCCCTGGATGGACGAAGGCCCTTCGGTGCGCTTCACCGCGGTCTCGGTCTATCTGATGGTCACGGCGGTCTTCGTCGCCGGCATCATGTCGCAGGACGCAGCGGGCCGGCTCGAGACATTGCGCCGGGGCTACCTGTTCGCCGCCTGGGTCGCGGGGCTTGCGGCCCTTCTCGGCTATTTCGACATCGCCGGGCTCGGTGAAATCTTCACGCTCTACGGCCGCGCCTCGGGCACGTTCAAGGACCCCAACGTCCTGGGTCCCTATCTCGCCTTGCCGATCGTCTATGTGCTGCAGCGCATCCTGACCGGGCAGACCCGGATGCTGCGCGGCCTCGTGATGCTCAGCATCCCGCTCACGGCCCTGTTCTTCACCTTCTCGCGCGGCGCCTGGGGCGTGCTGGTCGCGTCGACCGCCCTGATGATCGCTCTCACCTTCCTGACGGCGCCGAACACCGCCGCGCGGGCACGCATCGTCGGGATGTCGGCGGCCGCGCTCGGCGCCGCGATCGCAGCGCTGCTGGTCGCGCTGTCCTTCGAGGAGGTCCGCGCCGTCTTCGAGATGCGCGCCAGCCTGGTGCAGGACTACGACGAGGGCGTCACCGGCCGCTTCGGCAACCAGTGGCGCGCCATTCCGATGCTGCTGGAGGCGCCGAACGGCTTCGGGCCGCTGCGTTTCCGCTGGCATTTCAACCAGGCCGACCCGCACAACGTCTATATCAACGCCTTCGCCTCCTATGGCTGGCTCGGTGGGCTGTTCTGGCTCGGCCTCATGGCCGCGACCTGCTATGTCGGCTGGCGGCTGGTCTTCCGGCGCGGGGCGACCCAGTTGCACGCCATCGCGATCTGGTCGGTGCTCTTCGTCACCATTCTGCAGGGCCTCCAGATCGACACCGATCACTGGCGCCATCTCTATCTGCTGATGGGCCTGATCTGGGGGCTCGCCGCATTGGGGCCGGACAGCGAGGCCGAAAGCGCGCCCGTTCAGCCCCGGCCCTTGCGGACCACGACATAGGCGTAGGTCGTCACGAAGTTCCAGCCGATCCGCGCAGCCACTGCATTGAAGGCGTGGTCGACCTGCTTCAACCCCGGCATCCGGTCGAAATAGCCATGCCCCCAGAAGCGCTGGACATGGCTCTCGGCGAAACCGGCCCGCTTCAGCATCGGCTCGAGCAAGGCAGGATCGCCGCGGCACCAATCGTAGAGCGCGGGGAATTTCGGATAGCCGCCGCCCTCGCGGCGCGCCGGAAACAGGGCGTGGACGATGGCGTGCGAGGCCTTTTCGGGCAAGACGTGGTTCAACGCGAAGACGGGGGCCCACAGCGTGGGGAAAAACGCGAGCGCCACGCCGCCGGGCGCCAGCAGTTCATGGATGTTGGCCCAGGCCCGCTCGACCCCGTCGACATGTTCGAAGACCATGCGCGAGACCATCATGTCGTAGCCGCCGCGCCGGACATCGGGCTCGGAGAGGTCGCCGGCGATATCGAAGCGCGCGGTCGCGAGCCCGCGCCCGGTCAGGGCCAGCTCGCCGGCATCGATGTCGTTGACGATGAGGTCGATGCCGTTGCGGACGGCCTGCTCTCGGGTGAACAGCGGACCGCGCCCGCCGCCGATCTCGCAGACGCGGCGCAGGCCGAACTGATGCGCCAGCCCGAGAATGGTCGCCTCGTAGTGATCCCAGGCCCATTGCGAATGCCAGTGGGGCCTGATCTCCTCGAAGAACCCGGCGAGCGAGCCGGCCGGCTGCGCCATAGCCCGGCGCTCCGGCCCGGAGCCCGCGATCGCAAGACTTGCCGTGGACATGATCGCCTCCGACTCTGCGCACCCTGCCTTCCCTATGGGACATTGGCTGCAGAGCCGCAGGGCCGCAACGACAAGCTTAAACAAAGGTAAACGGATAATCTTAAGAGCGCAGCTTGACCCCGAACCTCGCCATTTCAGGCGCGGACAGAGCCCAAGAGGGACGGAGCCGGATCCGCCGGGGCAGCTCAGAACGGATTTCGACGCTCCATCCCCTTGCGAGGCGGGCTGGCCTTGGGTGAGCGGCGACGGAGCTGACGAGCAGTCAGCTCGATACGCTGGGGCTCGCCGGCGGTGCGGAACTCGAACAGACAGCAACCGTTCAGGTCTGGCGGCCGATCATTGCGCCAGGAGGAAATCTCGATGCGCTTCTCAGTTGTTGCACCGGCTCTGTTGTTCGGCTCGCTTGCGACCGGAGCGCAAGCCTTGCCGATCTCCCCGCTCCCGGCTTTGCAGGATGTTCATCGGGTTCAGATGCTGTGCACGCCAAACAGCTGCATCGATCAGCGCACCGGCGTCTACACCCAGTCGACCTGCAACGCATACGGGTGCCGGCCGATGGGAAGGCCCGTCGGGCGCCTGCCCGGCTATGGCGGAGGGCCGGGCTATGGTGGTGGCCAGGGCTATGGCGGGGGTCCGGGCTATGGCGGGGGCCCAGCCTATGGCGGCGGCGGATATCGAGGCGGACGGTATGGCGGGCCGCCGCCGCCCACCAATTACAATCCCCCCACATGTGCCGAATGCTAGTGCCGCGCTATCGAACTTGAGTCCCCTGTCGGCGGGAATGGCTCAAGGTCAGCCATGGGAATCACTCCGAGGGATCGCGGAGGGCGTCAGCGAGTATCCCGTACGGCTTTGATGGAGACTTCTGCGCAGATTCGCGAAATCGCGCGCAACATCATTGCGCGTCGCCTCAAACCACGAACGCTTTAAAGCATTGATTTTGAGGATTTAATGGTCGGAGCGAGAGGATTCGAACCTCCGACCCCTTGTCCCCCAGACAAGTGCGCTAACCGGGCTGCGCTACGCTCCGACGGCTCGGCTTATAGTGGCGGGGCGGCGCAGATGCAATGCGCTTCGACATGATCATGAACAATCTCGTCGCATGATGGCCATGGCTCGCGTCGACAACGCGGTTCCCGCCCGATACGCCGGGCCCGTCTTCTCTCCGGCCGCCGAAACATGCCCGCCGGGTCCTCTCGCATCTCTCCCAAATGGGGGCTGCGCCAAGGCCCGAGCTGCGCTTTCGTCCGAGGATCGGATGAGGGGCTCATGCTCGATCAGGACGAAAATTCGGCGGTGGCGATCGGCGTCACCGTGCCGCACTGGCTCCTGTCCGCGATCAACAGCGCGGCGGCCCTGATCCTCATGTTCGTGATCTGACCCCGGCGGCTGATCGGCCTTCCGGAATCGGACACCCCAAATGGGGGCTGCACGAACACTTGCCTCGATGCGATGATGAACGTGCGGTTCCGGGTCATTCCATCATGAAACACAAGCATCAGATGTCGCTCATCGCGCGACGGGCTCAGATTCGTCGTGCCGCCGCCAGCCGGAAGGATCTTCCTTCGGTTCAGCCGGCCGGGCGGCCCGCTTTGCGCCTGGTCTCGACCAGCCACGAGGGCGAGAGGGTTGCGCGGACCGATCATCGCGACCTGGCCTCGGCCGTCGAGTAACCATCCGTTCCGCTCCGGCGTCCCGCGTTCAGCCCATAGTCATCTGCGATGGCCCTTGATGGCGGCGCGGCGCACGAATTGCCGTAGCGTCAATCATGAACACGGACGGTATCGCGTTGAAGCAAGACTGGTTCCATTGCGAGGATTGCGGCTCGCCGGGCGTCTCGATTCCGCACACGCTCAGCGATACCAGCGTCGTCTCCTGCGCCAATTGCGGATTGAGCCTTGGGTCCTGGGCCGAGTATCGCCGCAGGATCGATCAGGTCCTGATGGCCGAGCAGGCCAGCAAGGCGCGCCGCGTCATCGTGGCGGACCCGATCGGGAACGTGCTGGCCGAGGCCAGCTGAAAGCCACCGCCCCCTTCGCCGCGCCGGGTTCACACAGGCACGGACCGAAACAGGCGGAGTTGTCCACCGCACGGCATCTTCAGCCGGCTTGCCAGACGCTATGTCAGGCCTCACGATCCCCTGACGTAGCGTCGATTGGGAGGTCGAAGATGCGTGCCGTGTCGCGTTCGGTAGACATGCCGGTTACGAGCCAGCGGGCGGTTCTGCTGCGCATGCTCGTGCTTCTGGCCATTACGATGGCCGTCCTGATGCCTCTGATCGACTAGAAGAGTTCCACGTCGTTCCGAGGCGCGGAGCTGCTCCAGCCCCTTGTTTTCTTGCATTAGCTTCACGCCAGCCGCCTATCCACTGCGCTTGGCAATGTTCCGGCCGTGCCAGCGGCATCGCAGTGCTTCTCCGCGATGCCGCCCCGATTCAGTTGCGCGCCAGCCAGCCGCCGAGCAGGTCGATATCCCCCTGCCCGAGACCATGGCCTGCCGGCAGCACATGATGCTCGACGACGGCCCCGCTCGCGCCGAGCTGCCCTGCCAGCGCCTCGGCATTGGCTTTCGGCACGATCGGATCGAGCGCGCCCGACAGGATCAGCACGGGCTTGCCGGTGAGAGCGGCGCGGGGCGGCTCCGAGAAGGGGGTCATCGCCCGCAGCAGGACTGCGCCGGCGAGGATTTCCGGCCGCTGCTGCAGAATCGCCGCCGCAATATTCGCACCGTTGGAAAAGCCGAGCGCGATCGGCGCCGGCAGGCCGTAGCGCTCCCCCGCCCACAAGACGAATTCCGCCAGCTCATCGGTGCGGCGCTTCAGATCGGCCTCGTCGAAGACGCCTTCAGCCAAGCGACGGAAGAAGCGCGGAGCCGCTCCCTCCAACACCTTGCCGCGCGGCGAGAGCAGGCTCGCGCCCGGCGCCACGGTGCGGCCAAGCGACAGGAGATCACGCTCGTCGCCGCCGGTTCCGTGCAGGAGCAGGAGCGGCCGGCGAGCCGGATCGCTGCCGGGCTCGAAGACATGGATGAAATCGGTATCGGTGGTCGTGGCGGTCATGGTCGTCTCCCTTGATCAAGCGGAACCGCCCTGCCCCTTGCGACAAGCAGGCAGGTCGTCGCGGTGTCGCTCCGCCGCTCGCCTGGATAGCGGGCGGCGGTGTCGTCAGCCGAGAACGGGCAGGACCGCCTCGATCTCCTTGCGGTGCGCCTCATATTGCGGCGGCAGCTTCAGCGACCGGCCGAGCTGGGCCGCCGGCTCGTCGACCGCGAAGCCGGGGATATCGGTCGCGATCTCGAACAGGACATGGCCGGGCTCACGGAAATAGACCGAGCGGAAATAGTTCCGGTCGCGCTGTTCCGTGGTGCGGATGCCGTGGCTCTCGACGAGACGGCGCACCATCTCCTCCTGCGCGGCGTCATCGGCCGCCCGGAAGGCGATATGGTGGACCGAACCCGCGCCCTGCCGGGCCGGCAGAAACCCGCCGGCAACGCGCAGGTCGATCACCCCGCCGACCGCCGTACCCTTGGCGGCATAGCGGATCAGCGTGTCCTCGCGGCCGATCTCGGTGAAGCCGAAAACGTCGCTGAGGATGGCGCCGGTCGGCGCCGCATCGGCCAGCAGCAGGCTGACGCTGTGGAAGCCGCGCAGCGCATGCTCGGCGGGGATGCCGCCCTCCGCCCAGGCGGGCTCCTTCTCGACGCCCGGCAGGCCGACGAGGGCGAGCCTCATGCCGTCGGGATCGCGGAAGCTCAGCACGGTCTCGCCGAAGCGCTTCAGCGGCGCCTCGTGCGGCACCCCCTGCTCGACGAAGCGATGCGCCCAGAAACCGATCGAGCCTTCCGGAACCCGGAAGACCGTCTCCTGGGTCTCGCCGACGCCGAGGCGGCCGGGAGCGGCATGCTCCCACGGGAAGAAGGTCAGGATCGAGCCGGGCGCGGCATGCGCATCGCCGAAATAGAGGTGATAGGTGCCGGGATCGTCGAAATTGACCGTCTTCTTGACGAGGCGCAGTCCGAGCACGCGGGCATAGAAATCGAGATTGCGGCGCGCCGGGCCGGAGATGGCGGTGACGTGGTGAAGGCCGTTGATCTGCATGGTGTAGGTCCTCCGTTTTCCTGATCGCGGCGAGCTGACATCCGCTCCGTTGACCGGAAGATCGGCATGGAAGGCGCCGAGCGCCAGAGCCATTTCATTGCATTGATGCAATGCATAGAACGCCAAACGACAATTTGATTTGCGGACGAAGCCGCCCGATCTTCTCGCCCAAGACCAACCGGTCCCGTTTCAGGAGACGTCCCATGATCGACAATCGCCTCGCCCCTTACGGCGCCCTCGGCCTGCGCATTGCGCTCGGCCTGATGTTCATCGCCCACGCCTATCTCAAGCTCGTCATCTTCACGCCCGCCGGTTTCACCGGTTTCCTCGGGCAGGTCGGGCTGCCCGGCTTCCTCGCCTGGCCGATCATGCTGGCCGAGCTTCTCGGCGGCCTTGCCATCCTCATCGGCTTCCATGGCCGCCTCGTTTCGGCCGCGCTGCTGCCGGTCCTGCTCGGAGCTCTCGCGATCCATGCCCCGAACGGCTGGGTCTTCAATGCGCCGAATGGCGGCTGGGAATATCCCGCCTTCCTTGCTCTCACCGCACTGGCGCATGTGCTGATCGGCGATGGCGCGCTTGCCGTCACCGGCACGCGCCCGGCCATCAGCGCCAAGCCGGCGCTGGCGTGACGCGAGCCCGCCTTGAAGGGGAGCGTCCCTTGGCCGAGAGTGAGCGGATGAATCAAGCCGCGAAGCCCCTGGCCTGGGACGATTTCCGCCTGATCAAGGCGATCGCCGACAAACGGGCGCTGCCTGCAGCCGCGGTAGCGCTCGGCGTCAACCACTCGACGGTGTTCCGTCGCCTCGGCCAGATCGAGGAATCACTCGGCACCCGCCTGTTCGAGCGCCATCGCAGCGGCTACGTCGCGACGCCGGCCGGCGAGGAGATGATCCAGCTCGCCGCCCGCGTCGACGACGACATCACCGCCTTCGCCCGCAAGCTCGCCGGGCAGGAGATCAAGCCGGCCGGCGAGCTGCGCGTCGCCACCAACGACTCCCTGCTGGTCGACCTACTGACTCCGCTCTTCGCGCGCTTTCTCGATCAATGCCCGGATATCCGGCTCGATATCCTGATCGGCAACCAGGCGGCCAATCTCTCCAAGCGCGACGCCGATGTCGCAATCCGCGCCACCGACAATCCGCCGGAGACGCTGGTCGGCCGCAAGCCGGCCCGGATCGCCTGGGCGCTCTATGGCCGCGCCGTCGATTTTCCCGAGGCCGAACCGCCGTCCCGCGAAAGCCTGTGGGAGCGGAGCTGGGTCTCGCTCGGCGACCAGTTCACCCTGCTCAGCGCCGTCCGCTATCTCGCCCGCCATGTTGCGCCGGAGCGCGTCGTCTACCGGCTCAACACCGTGCTCGGCCTCGCCGAGGCGGTCGAGGCCGGGATCGGTGTCGGCTTCCTGCCCTGCTTCATCGGCGATACGCGCCCAGCCCTCCGGCGGTTCGGCGACCCTGATCCGGATCTCGCCGCCGATCTCTGGCTGCTGACCCATCCGGACATGCGCCACACGCCAAGGGTCCGGCTTTTCCTCGACTTCCTGGCGGTCGAGCTTGCGGGGTTGAAGCCACTGGTCGAGGGCAGTCGCCCGATTGGCAAGGGCATGGGGCCGGAGACCCCGGCGACGGAAGAGCCCGGGCCATAGATCCCGACGGGCCTTCCCCCTGCGCGATCATCGTGGACCCAGCCGGCGATTGCAGCACAACCCTGGTGCAGGCTAGGCTCGTGCCATGGAGATCGTCATCCCCCTGATCATCGGCCTCAGCCTGATCTGGCTCATCGGCCGCGGCGTGCCCTGGAACGCGAAGCTGATGACCCTCGTGGTCACGCTGGCCGTCATCGTGCTGATCGTGCTGCTGGAGCGCGGCGGCTACTGGCCGGAATCCTGGAGTCGACGCTGAGCTCCGGCCTTTACGCCGAGACCAGCTTGAGCCCGACGATGCCGGCGATGATCAGGCCGATGCAGGCCAGCCGCAAGGCTCCAGCCGGCTCGCCCAGCAAGGCGATGCCGAGGATCGCCGTGCCGATCGTGCCGATGCCTGTCCAGACTGCGTAGGCCGTGCCGACCGGCAGCGATTTCAGGGCAAGCCCGAGCAGGCCCAAGCTGACAATCATGCTGGCGCCGGTGAACAGCGTCGGCACCAGCCGCGTAAAACCGTTGGTGTATTTCAGGCCGATGGCCCAGCCGACCTCGAACAGGCCCGCGACGAACAGATAGAGCCAAGCCATGCAGGCGCTCCTTGAGAGATGGGGCGCAAGATCCGCGCCGGAGAGGACGCGCAAGGGCGCCCCCGGCCTTGAACCTATGGCCCAGGGAGCGACGATCAACCGGCGCAGCGCCTGCATCGGCGCAAACGCCGCAGGCGCGACCGCAAGCCCTGGATCAAGCCGCGTCAGGTGCCGGCTGCAGGGCCTGTTCGAGGATGCGCCGGCACTCGCCGAGCTCCTTCATCACCGCCGTCAGGATGGAGACGTCGTCGAGCCCTTCGGGAACGGGCTGCCGGTAAGGCTGCTGCCGCTCGGCGGTAACATCGACGGAGTCGTTGGGCAGAGCAGGACCACCGGGCACGGGCGCCGTCGCGCCGCCCCCCATGGAGCCGATCGGCGCGCCGCGTCCGATCGCCTGGACATGGCGCGGCCCCTGCTCCTTCAGGATGCGCTGGAGGCCCTTGATCGTATAGCCTTCGCCATAGAGCAGGCGGCGGATGCCCTTGAGCAGGGCGACGTCGTCAGGCCGGTAGTAGCGGCGTCCGCCGCCGCGCTTCAGCGGCTTGATCTGGTTGAAGCGGGTTTCCCAGAATCTAAGCACATGCTGGGGTATGTCGAGGTCTTCGGCGACCTCGCTGATGGTCCGGAAGGCATCTGGGCTCTTGGTGTCCAATTCGGCCTCGGTGTCGCCGGCGTGGAACTCCAGGCTCACTCAGTCTCACCCTCACCCGTCTGACCGTTGATACGGGCCTTCATCACGTTCGAGGGTTTGAACACCATCACGCGACGCGGCTCGATCGGCACCTCAACGCCAGTTTTCGGATTACGCCCGATTCGCTCGCCTTTGTCTCGCACGACGAAAGAACCGAACGAAGAGAGTTTCACATTCTCGCCGCGCGCGACCGCATCGCAGATCTCGTCGAGCACCGCTTCGACGAGCTTCGACGACTCCGTCCGCGACAAGCCGATCTTCTGGTAGACAGCCTCGCACAGGTCCGCACGAGTGACCGTTTGCCCCGCCATTCATATCCTCCAAGGCGTATTGCAGGCGGCGGCAAAAACCACCGGCCCTTCGCCATTACGGACGGCGGACGCTAGGCGCCCCCGTCGCGCGGGTCAATCCTCAAGCACGGCCACTGTGCCGTGCTAGGCCGGATTCGACCCGAAATGACGATGTTTCATGACAATTTTCGTGAGTTTATTGCCGCAATGTCACCAGCGGATCAAGGCCGAGCCCCAGGTGAAGCCGCCACCCATCGCCTCGATCAGGACGAGCTGTCCCCGCTTGATGCGGCCATCGGCGTGAGCCTCGGCCAAGGCGAGCGGGATCGAGGCCGCAGAGGTGTTGCCGTGACGGTCGACCGTTACGACGACATTGTCGTGGCTGATGCCGAGCTTGTCGGCCGTCGCGTCGATGATGCGGCGATTGGCCTGATGCGGAACGAACCAGTCGATATCGGCGCCGGTGAGGCCCGTCTGCTCGAACGTGTGACGCACCGTCTCGGCGAGGTTGGTGACGGCGTGGCGGAAGACCTCCTTGCCTTCCATGCGCAGGAAGCCGACCGTCTTGGTCGAGCCCGCGCCGCCATCGACATAGAGCTTGTCCTTGTGGCGGCCATCCGAGCGGATATGGGTGGTGAGGATGCCGCGATCGGCCAGCGTTCCCTCGCCCGGCACCGCTTTCAGCACCACGGCGCCGGCGCCGTCGCCGAACAGCACGCAGGTGGCGCGGTCCTCCCAGTCGAGGATGCGCGAGAAGGTCTCGGCACCGATCACCAGCGCGGCGCGGGCGCTGCCCGTGGTCAGGAACTTGTCGGCGGTCGCCAGCGCGAAGACGAAGCCGGAGCAAACCGCCTGCACGTCGAAGGCAGCGCCACCGGTGATGCCGAGCGCGGCCTGGATCTGCGTCGCAGTCGCCGGAAAGGTATGATCCGGCGTCGCGGTCGCGACGATGATCAGGTCGATCTCGGACGGATCGATGCCGGCATCGGCAATCGCCGCCTGCGCCGCCTTGAGGCCGACTACCGAGGTCGGCTCGTCATCGGCCGCGACATGGCGCTGGCGGATGCCGGTACGCTGGACGATCCACTCGTCACTGGTATCGACGCGCGCGGCCAGCTCGGCATTCGTGACGATGCGCGCGGGCAGAAAGGAGCCGCAGCCGACGACTTGAGAGCGCAGTATGGACAAAAGAGATCGTTCCCTATTCCGCCTCGGCGGGCTGCGCGGCCGTCAGCTCCGGACGCGTGCTCGCGGCGACCATTTCGCGGACCTTCGCCATCAGGTCCTCGCGTGCCATTTCATACCCCAATTCGGCCGCGCTGGCGAAGCCGATCGCATCCGTGCCGCCATGGCTCTTGATGACGATGCCTTCGAGCCCGAGGAAGACGCCGCCGTTGGACTTGCGCGGATCGAGCTTCTCCTTCAGCGCCGCGAAGGCGCCGCGGGCGAAGATATAGCCGATCTTGGCCATCAGCGAACGGCTCATCGCCGCGCGCAGGTAATCCGCGATCTGGCGGGCGGTGCCTTCGGCGGTCTTCAACGCGATATTGCCGGTGAAGCCCTCGGTGACCACGACATCGACCGTGCCCTTGCCGAGATCGTCGCCTTCGACGAAGCCGTGATAGGCGAGATGCGGCAGGTTGCTCTCGCGCAGAATACGCCCCGCTTCCTTGACCGCCTCGACGCCCTTGATCTCCTCGACGCCGACATTGAGCAGGCCGACCGTCGGCCGGTCGAGGTCGAACACGACACGGGCCATGGCCGCGCCCATCACCGCGAGGTCGACGAGATGGCGCGCATCCGCGCCGATGGTAGCACCGACATCGAGCACGATGCTCTCGCCGCGCGCCGTCGGCCACAGGCAGGCGATCGCCGGCCGGTCGACCAGCGGCATCGACTTCAGGCAGAATTTCGACATCGCCATCAAGGCGCCGGTATTGCCGGCCGAGACGGTGACATCCGCCTCCCCCGTCTTGGTCGCGTCGATCGCGCGCCACATCGACGACTTGTAGCGGCCGTAGCGCAGCGCCTGGCTCGGCTTGTCGTCCATCTTCACCGAGACCTCGGTGTGATGGAAGGTCGTGACGGCCTTGAGCTTCGGGTGCTGGTCGATCAGCGGCAGCACCTGCTTCTCGTCGCCGAAGATGACGAAGCGGGCATCCGGGCGGCGCTCGAGCATCAGGGCGGCGCCGGGTATGACGATGGAAGGGCCGTGATCCCCGCCCATCGCATCGAGCGCGATTGTAACCGGTCTTGTCATGGAATTCTGGCGTGTCCCGGAAATGGCCGACCTTCGATCCGGGGCGGCTCAGTGCCGGCCGGACAATAGTGGTTTGGGCCGTCGCCGCAAGCTGCGCAAGAGCCAGAGAGCGCTTCAGTCACCGCGTTTCAACTTTGCAAGCGCCGCAAAAGGCGATTCCGCGCGGGTGTCACCCGCCGACGACTCGAAACTGGCACCGGGCTTGCGCGGATAGGGATCAAGCGCCAGCGCCAGGAACTCCAGCGTGATGCCACCGAGCTCGATGACGCCGTCGACGATGGGCTCGGGCGGGTCGTCCTCGTTCAGCAGCACCTCGATATCGATCTCGGCATCGTCACGTTCGTTGCGCCGGGCGAAGGCCGCAGTCTCTTCCTCGGGGGCAAAGTCGAGCTGCACGGGCACGTCGAGCTGAACCGGGAACGGATCGAGCGTCACGATGCAAGCCTGGTGGAAGCGGGCCGCGATGCGGCCGTCGAGCTTCACGCGCTCGCCATTGCGCGAGAGCGTGTAGCGCGCTTCCAGAGCCTCGATGGAGACAAGGCCGAGCAGCGCGGCGATGCCGGGCAATTGCTCGGCTTCCGCCCGGACCACGACCTCGCTGCCGCGCGGGCGGATCGCCTCGATACGGATCGGATGGCTGAGCAGCGAAGCCGGAGCGCGATCAGGCGTCATGGGCGGCCTCCCGGACTGCGAAGGCGGGAAAGAGATCTTCCCGGTTCAAGATATCGTCGAGACCGGCGGTGGCTATCGCCTCCTGCGCGGTCCGCATGTAAGCCGCGAGCGTCGGCGCCGCTTCCGGCGCACAGGCATTGCGCCCCAGCGCTTCGGTCAGCGCCTCCAGGCCGGGCGCGGCCAACGCAGCCTCATAGGCTTGCACGCGGCCATAGAACATCTGGCCGATCTTCTTCATCTTCTTGGGTACGGCAACGTCGCTGACGCCGCCATTGCGGAAGCCCAGCTCGAGATAGGCAAAGCAGGCATCGATGAATTCCTGGGCCAGGTCGGCGGCAGGTGCCGGCAGTTCGCGCAAGCGGCGCAACACCAGGAAAACATGCAGGGTCAGCGATTCGAACCGGCCCTCGAAGCTGTCGGGAATTTCACCCTCGATGTAGAGCGCCGGCAGGCGCGAAGCCTCGGCGACCCGCGCAAACAGCGTGTCCACAGGGGAGCGCCGATTGGCGCGCTTGCCGAACAACCCGAAAATCACCTGTTTGCTCCCGCCCGCTCTTGCCCGGGGCGTCCTCGCCTTGCCAAAGCCATCCTCGGGCGTTACGCCAACCCTTACCCTTTTGACAAGCGGCTTGGGATCGTCCCCGGCCGTGCTCGCCTTTCGGATCGTGCCCGCATGACCCAGATCACCCGCCGCACGGCTCTGCTCGGAGCCCTCGCGACCACCTCCCTTGTGCTGGCCGGCTGTGGCCCCGATGCCGGTGGCTTCATGCTGCCGACCTCGTCCGGCATCAACGAAGTGTTCAGCCGCGGCTTCGTGATGGACGATGCGCTGATCGCGCAGATCAAGGTCGGCATGGACGTGCAGGCGGTGCTGACGACACTCGGCACGCCGTCTACGACCTCGACGGTCGGAAACCGCACCTTCTACTATATCAGCCAGACGATGCGTCGCCGGTTCCAGTTCCAGGATCCGCAGACCATCGACCAGCAGGTGCTGGTGATCTATTTCAACAAGGGCTTCAAGGTCGAGCGCATCGCCCATTACGGCCTGCAGGACGGCGTGATCTTCGACTTCATCAGCCGCACGACCCCGACCGGCGGCGAGGAGCAGAGCTTCCTGCGCAACCTGTTCAAGGGCGTCACCAAGTTCAACCCGCTCGGCTCGTAAGCGCAACGCCTTTCAGGCGATCGACATCGAAAAGCCCGCGGCTCGCGCCGCGGGCTTTTTTCGTTCTGGGGCAAACTCCCCCATCAGGGGGCTATCCGACGCGCGCGCAGCGGCAACGTCATCGCCAGCACGCCGGCGATGACAAGAGCAAGCCCGACCCAGGCCGTGGGCGCGAGCGTCTCCCCCAGGACGATCATGCCGATCAGCACGCCTGTCGGAACGCGCAGATAGGCGACCGATGTCGTCGCGACCGAGCCCAGCCGTGCGATCAACCGAAAATAGATCACGAAGGCCAGCGCGGTCGAAACGAACGAGAGCGCGACCAGCGCCTGAATCGACTGAGCCGAGGGCGACAAGGTCCAGGGCCGGTCGATCATCAGGCTGAGCGGCAGCAGGACGAGCGCACCGCAGAGCAGCGAACCGGCCGCCGGCATGATCGGATCTAGGCCCTTGAAGCTGCGCCCGAACAGGGCGGCCCCGCCATAGCAGAGGCTGGCCGCGACCAGCGCAAGCTGTGCCCAGAGCTGCTCGCCGAAGCCCGCCATCGCCTGCGTTCCGACGATCAGGATGGTACCGGCGAGGCCGGCCGCGATGCCGGCGAGGCGCAGGCCCGGCAGGCGCTCCGCCGAAGCAGAGAGGCAGGACAGCAGGACGACGAAGATCGGGCTGGTCGAGCTCAGGATCGTCGCCAGCCCCGCATCGACGCTGCGCTCGGCCCAGGCGATCAGCGTGAAGGGCACGACGCTGTTGAGGCAGGCCTGGATCAGGAACTGCCGCCATGTCGCGAGATCGCGGGGCAAACGAAGACCGCGCCAGCGGATGACGACGAGCAGGGCGAGGCCCGCGATCAGCGTCCTGGCTGCGATCAGGGTCAGAGGCGGGATCGTCTCCACGCCGAGCTTGATGAAGGTGTAGGAGCCGCCCCAGAGCCCGGCCAGAATCAGCAGGAGCGTGAGCTCCACGGCGCGGTTGGGCGTGGCGGCGGGTTGGTCAAGCATGTGCGTAGACATGGTTCCTCCTGGAGTTGGCGGGACCATGCCAGCCGGGAGGCAGCGAAGCATGCGGGAACGCTACGGAGCCGGCCGTAGCTTCCGAGCTTGATTCAAGGGCTTGCCGGATTGATTCAAGCGCCGCCTTTAAGCCGTTGCCTTCAAGGGCTTTTCAGCCTTGCCGTCTCTAGAAGCGAAAAGACCCGCGGCTTTCGCCGCGGGTCCGGAATGCATCGTCGATGCCTGCGATCAGGAATGCGCCAGGATCGCCAGCAGCAGCAGGGCGATGATGTTGGTGATCTTGATCGCCGGGTTTACGGCGGGGCCCGCCGTGTCCTTGTAGGGGTCGCCGACGGTGTCGCCAGTCACCGAGGCCTTGTGAGCCTCGGAGCCCTTCATGTGGCGCACGCCGTCCTTGTCGACGAAGCCGTCCTCGAAGCTCTTCTTGGCGTTGTCCCAGGCGCCGCCGCCCGAGGTCATCGAGATCGCGACGAAGATGCCGGTGACGATCACGCCCATCAGCATGGCGCCAACGGCCGCGAAGGCGTTGTTCTTGCCGGCGATCCAGTAGATCACGAAATAGGTCACGATCGGCGCCAGCACCGGCAGGAGCGAAGGCACGACCATTTCCTTGATCGCGGCCTTGGTCAGCAGATCGACGGCGCGCGCATAATCGGGACGCTCCGTGCCTTGCATGATGCCGGGCTTCTCGCGGAACTGGCGACGCACCTCTTCCACGACGGAGCCCGCCGCGCGCCCGACCGCCGTCATGCCCATGCCCGCGAAGAGGAAGGGGATGAGGCCGCCGAGCAGCAGGCCGACGACGACATAGGGGTTCGACAGGGTGAAATCGACCGTGACGCCCTTGAAGTACTGGAAGGTGGTCGACCCCGCCTTGTTGGCTTCCCCGATGAAGAAGTTCAGGTCCGAGGTATAGGCCGCGAAGAGCACCAGGGCGCCGAGGCCGGCCGAGCCGATCGCGTAGCCCTTGGTGATCGCCTTGGTGGTGTTGCCGACCGCGTCGAGCGCGTCGGTGGAGTGGCGGACCTCCTTGGGCAGGCCCGCCATCTCGGCGATGCCGCCGGCATTGTCGGTGACCGGGCCGAAGGCATCGAGGGCAACGACCACGCCGGCCAGCGCCAGCATCGCGGTGGTGGCGATGGCGATGCCGAACAGGCCGGCAAAGGTGTAGGACACGATGATGCCGGCGATGATGACGATCGTCGGCAGCGCCGTCGATTCCAGGGATACCGCGAGCCCCTGGATGACGTTGGTACCGTGGCCGGTCACCGAGGCCTGGGCGATCGAGACCACCGGACGCTTGCCGGTGCCGGTGTAGTACTCGGTGATGACGACGATGAGCAGCGTCACCGCGAGGCCGACCAGCGCGCAGGCGAAGAGACCGCCCGAGGTGAAGCTGACACCCTGCGCCGTCTTGAAGGCCATCGAGAAGCCACCGAACATCACGTAGTTCACGGCCGCGATCGCGCCGACCGAGAGCACGCCGGCGGCGATGAAGCCCTTGTAGAGCGCCCCCATGATCGACTGGTTGGCGCCGAGCTTCACGAAGAAGGTGCCGATGATCGAGGTCACGATGCAGGCCGCGCCGATGGCCATCGGGTAGAGCATCATCGTGCCCAGCACCGGCTGGCCGGCGAAGAAGATCGCGGCGAGCACCATGGTCGCGACCAGCGTCACCGCATAGGTCTCGAACAGGTCGGCGGCCATGCCGGCGCAGTCGCCGACATTGTCGCCGACATTGTCGGCGATGGTCGCTGGGTTGCGCGGATCGTCCTCGGGAATGCCGGCCTCGACCTTGCCGACGAGGTCGGCGCCCACGTCAGCGCCCTTGGTGAAGATGCCGCCGCCGAGACGGGCGAAGATCGAGATCAGCGAGGCGCCGAAGCCCAGCGCCACCAGCGAATCGATCACCGTGCGGCTGGAGGCCTCGAAGCCGAGGAAGGAGGTCAGGACGCCGTAATAGACGGCGACGCCGAGCAGCGCGAGGCCGGCGACGAGCATGCCGGTGACGGCGCCCGCCTTGAAGGCGACATCGAGGCCCTCGCCCAGCGACTGCATCGCGGCCTGGGCCGTGCGGACGTTGGCGCGGACCGAGACGTTCATGCCGATGAAGCCGGCGACGCCCGAGAGCACCGCGCCGATCAGGAAGCCGATCGCCACCCATTTGCCGAGCAGCCAGGCAAGCGCGACGAAAAGCACGACGCCGACCATGGAAATGGTCAGGTACTGGCGCTTGAGATAGGCCTGCGCGCCTTCGGCGACCGCGCCGGAAATCTCCTGCATGCGCTGGTTGCCGGCATCGCGCTTCATCACATCGCCATAGGCCCAGACGCCGTAGGCTATGGAAAGCGCACTCAATACGATGATGATAAGCAGAGCTGACATTCGATTTCCTGACCCTAGAGCTTGCAGTCGGCGGGAGCGCTGTCGCTCCTCATTGTTGCAGCGTTGGACGTCAGGCAGCGAAAAAACGGGCCCTAAAGACTCAAGGCCCGCTCCGCGTCGCCAGTGTCAGGCGAATTTGTGGCAAGTTTCGGCGAGGAGCGCAAACGCCCCGGCTTACAAATTTGATCGAATGTCAGGCAGATTCGCGAAAGCTCAGAGCGCGAGGTCGCGATTGACGTTCTTGTAGAGCAGGTAGCAGGCATCGCCGTAGCCCGTCGGATAGAACTGCTGCGGGCAAAAACCGCCCATCCAGATGAAATCCCGCTCCCAGATCTCATGCCAGTCGGCGCCGAGCAGGTAGAGCCCCTGCCCTTCCAGCATGTAGAGGCCGTGCTCCATCACATGGGTCTCGACCGCCGGGAAGCAGACGCCCGGCTTGAACCACATCAGGTTCATCTCGAAATCGAAGCGCATGTCGCCATAGGGCAGCAGGAACTGGAAGCCGCGCCCCTCCATGCCGGTGTGATTCGTGATCGGCACCGCATCCTGATGCGAGACGATCGGCTCCGGCACGGCAAGGCCCGGCGCCGTCTCGTAACGCTTGCGCAGGGCGAGAACGCGGATGGTCTCCGCCGTTTCGTTGCGCAGGGTGAAGGCGGTTGCCGGCGGCAGATAGGCGAAGCCGCCAGCCGTCAGCGCTTGCGCCGCGCCGCCGGCCACGGCGATTCGCGCCTCGCCCGCGAGGACGTAGAAGAAATGCTGGATGCCGTCCTCGCTGAAGGCGGTCGGCGTGCCGCCGCCCGGCGCGATCTCGAGGACATATTGGGCGAAAACCGCGCCCATCACCGGGCCTGTCAGGACGCGGACGATGGTGTCGCGATATTGCGGCAGGCGGCTGACCAGCACGCCCTCCGGCGGCATGAAGGCGTAGTTCGACTTGATGACACCGCGATTATGCCCGATGGCGCCGGGCGGAACCTGACCGGTCGCAGGCGGGAAGGCGCGGTTGTTCATCGATCTACTCCGGTCCTGAATCTGCCGACGGCCGCTCAGGCCGCAGCCGGCCGCTGAAAGCGCTGCCAGGCGACCAGCATGAGGGCAATCGCGACCGGCGGGAAGATCAGCCAGTTCACGGCCGTCCAGCCGCCATGGCTGAGCAGGCCGCCCGATGAGAAGGAGGCGATGGCGACCGAGCCGAAGACGAGGAAGTCGTTGGCGGCCTGGACCTTCACGCGCTCCTCCGGCCGGTAGCAATCGGTCACCAGCGCGGTCGCGCCGATGAAGCCGAAATTCCAGCCGATACCGAGCAGGATCAGGGCCAGCCAGAAATGGCCGACGCTCAGGCCGGTCAGGCCGACGACCGCGGCCAATGCGGTCAGGCCGAGCCCGACCGCGGTCACCGTGCCCTTGCCGAAGCGGGCGATCAGGCGGCCGGTGAAGAAGCTTGGCCCGAACATCGCCAGCACGTGCCACTGGATGCCGAGCGTTGCGTCACCGACCGAATGGCCGCAAGCGACCATCGCCATCGGCGCTGCCGTCATCACGAAGCTCATCAGGCCATAGGCCACGAGCGAGGCCGTCACCGAGGCGATGAACTTGGGCTGGCGCATGATCTCACCGAGCGGGCGCCCGCCGCCCGAACGGACCGCAGCGACCGGCGGTGCGCGCAGGCGGGAAACGATCAGGATGGCGATCAGCGCGAGCATGCCCTGGGCCAGGAAGCTGGCGGCGAAGGGGGCGGAAGGCGTCAGGTCGCGCGTCCAGTAGACCGATTGCGGGCCGATGACGCCTGCGGCGAGGCCGCCGATCATGACCCAGGAAATCGCACGCGGCCGGAAATCGTCGGTCGCGGTATCGGCAGCGGCGAAGCGGTAGCTCTGGACGAAGGAGCCATAGAGCCCGCAGACGAAGGTGCCCAGGCAGAACAGCCAGAACAGCCTGAGCGAGACGCCGCCGGCCGCGAGGCTCGCGCCCGCCGCACCGACGAGGGCGCCGATCAGGTAACCGTTGCGCCGCCCGAGCCTGCGCATGATCATCGCGGCCGGGATCACTCCAGCGGCGATGCCGAGCTGGAGCAGGCTGACCGGCACGGTCGCGAAAGCCTGGTCGGCGACGAGCTGGGCGCCGACGATCCCGCCGAGCGAGACGATGATCGCCGGATTGGCGCCGCCGAGCGCCTGCGCGCCGGCCAGCACCAGCGCATTGCGCTTTGCGAGCCTGTCGCCATCGATAGCCGAGAAGTGCTGGTTCATCACAACGCGCCTCGCGGCCGCCATGATGCGCCGCTGTCAGAAATGAGAGAAGGAGCCCTGCGCGAAGCCGCGCGCCTCACCCTTCTCGCGATACGTCACCGCGCCGGCCTCATCCGATATCCGCCCGATCGGCGTCAGCAGAAGCATCTTTCCTTCTGCCGCAGCGATCAGAGCAGGACATTCTATTTCCGAGGCCGTGCAGAGAATTTCGTAGTCGTCTCCGCCGGTCCAGGCCAGTTCCGCCAATGCGGGAACAGCCATGAGCGCCGCGCGGGCCGCGCCGGAGAGCGGGATCGCATCGAGATCGATTTCGGCCCCCACGCCGGAGGCTTTCAGGAGTTTTGCGAGATCGCCGACAAGCCCGTCGGATATGTCCATCGCCGCCGAGGCATGGCGCTGCAAGGCGTCCGCCAGCGCATGGCGCGGCTGCGGATGGAGGTAGCGGTCGGCCAGGAAGGCGCGATCCTCCGTGCCGAGCGCAGCGACCCAGTCCGGCTTGTCGGGGCCATGGGCCTTGAGGCCGAGCGCGCCGTCGCCGATGCTGCCGGAGACGAGCACGACATCGCCGGGCTTCGCGCCGGAGCGCTTGACCATCCGCCCGGCCGGAACCGTGCCGAAGGCGGTGATCGAGAGCGTGAGCGGCCCCGCGGTCGAGACGGTGTCGCCGCCGATCAGCGGGCAACCGGCGGCTTCGGCCATGCGGGCGAGACCGGCAGCGAAACCGGCGAGCCAGCCCTCGGTCCAGCCGCGCGGCAGGGCGAGCGTCAGAACGAAGCCTTCGGGCTTGGCGCCCTTGGCGGCAAGATCGGAGATGTTGACGGCCAGCGCCTTCCAGCCGATCGCGTCGGGCGGATCGTCGGGGAAGAAATGGACGCCGGCGACGAGCGCGTCAGCCGTGACCACGACCTCGTATCCGCGGCCGGGCCGCAGCAGGCCGGCATCGTCGAGGAGGCCAAGCCCGCCCGGCCCGGCGATCGGCGCGAAATAGCGGGCGATCAGCTCGAATTCGCCGGGGCGCTGGTTATCGGCCATGGGGCAGCGAAGCTCCGCAACTATTCCAAGGTCATCCCGGACAAGCCGCGTCAGCGGCGCCGATCCGGGCTCCATGCCTGAACCTCTATCGGATATGCTCCGGCATGGATCCCGGGTCTCCCTTCGGTCGCCCGGGATGGCGGCTGAGGAAAACCTAAGCCGCCGGGTCGAATTCGTCGGCGCGGAAATCGCGGGCCATGCGGTCGAGCACGGCGTTGATCATGCCGATCTCGTCGCCCTCGTAGAAGGCGCGGGCGACCGCGACATATTCGGAGATCACGGCGCGGGCCGGCACGTCCTTGCGGAAGGCGAGCTCATAGGCGCCAGCGCGCAGGATCGCGCGGACCACGGCCTCGACCCGCTTCAGCGGCCAGTCCTTGGCCAGAAGCTCGTCGACCGTGCGGTCGACCAGGCGCTGCTCGCGGACGACGCCGCCGAGGATGTCGCGGAAGAAGGCGATCTCGGCCTCCGGCAGTTCGATCTCCTCGACCTCCTTGCCGATCCAGAAGGTCTCGAACTCGGCCATCGCCTCGACGACGCCACGGCCGCCGATTTCCATCTCGTAGAGCGCCTGCACGACCGAGAGCCGCGCCCCGCGCCGCTTCTCGGCGCGGCTCACTTGGATTGCTCCGCCAGGGAGCGCTTGTAGCGCAGCACGGCGAGCGCGGCTTCAGCGGCGCCGCCGCCCTTGTTCATGTCCGCGCGGTTGGCGCGGGCCCAGGCCTGCGCCTCGTTCTCGACGGTCAGGATGCCGTTGCCGAGCGGCAGGGCGAAAGCGACCGAAAGGTCCATCAGCGCGCGCGAGCTTTCGCCGGCGACGATGTCGTAATGGCCGGTCTCGCCGCGGATGACGGTGCCGAGCGCGACGACCGCCTCATAGGGGTCGACGGCCTCGTCGGCGGCGCGCAGGCCGATGACGATCGCCGAGGGGATTTCGAGCGCACCGGGAACGGTGACGACATCGACGCGGCAGCCGGCGTCTTCCAGCACCGCGGTTGCGCCCGCCAGCAATTCGTCGGCGTAGTTGTCATAGAAGCGGGCCTCGACCACGAGGACGCGCGCGCCGTCGATCTCGACGGCAGGAGTTGCGGCCTTGTCGGCCGAGGTCTGCCGGGGTCCGGCCATTTCTTCTGTCCTTCTTGGAATGTGATCGGGCTGGTTACCCTTGCGGGCGCGCCTCCGCAAGCCGCGCGGCATACCGTGCCATCAGATCGACCTCGACATGAACGGGGTCGCCCTCCTTGCGCTGCCCCCACGTGGTGACAGCGAAGGAGTGCGGAATCAGCAGCACGGTGAAGACATCGTCCTCCACCGAGTTGATGGTGAGCGAGGTGCCGTCGAGGCAGATCGAGCCCTTGGTGGCGATGAAACGCTCCAGGCCTTGCGGGGCGCGGATATGGAAGCGCGCGGTCGCGCCCCAGGGCTCGTCGGGATCGGGCTCGATCGCATCGATCTTCAGGATGCGGCCGGGGCCGTCGACATGGCCGACGACGAGATGGCCGCCGAGTTCATCGCCGACCTTGAGCGAGCGCTCGAGATTGATCCGCGTGCCCGGCTCCCACGTACCGACGATCGTCTTCGCCAGCGTCTCGGCCGCGGCTTCGACCTGGAAGATGCAGCCGGGCTCGCCATCCGTGCGCGGACGCAGGGCGGTGACGGTCAGGCAGACGCCGGCACAGGCGATCGAGGCGCCGATGGCGATGCCCTCCGCCTCATAGGGGCAGGCGATGGCGAGACGCTTGAGGCTCGGCCCCTTGCGCTCGGCCTCCACGACCTCGCCGATGGCGGTGACGATGCCGGTGAACATCAGCCTCTCCTCGTGAAATGCTCGAAACGGTCCTGACCGATCAGGCCGGTCTCGACAAGGGCGTATAGATCGGGGTCGGCGAGCAAGCCGGCAAGCCCCGGACGTACGGCAACGATGCCGGGCTGCCCCAGCGTTTTCGGCGCGGTCGAGACGATGATCTCGTCGGCCAGCCCGGCAAGCGCGAGCTTCTCGCCGATGCGCGGGCCGCCTTCCGAAAAGACGCGGTTGATGCCGCGCGTGCCGAGCAGGGTGAGCGCCTCGGCAAGGTCGAGATGACCGTCATTATCCCTCGAGACCCGCATGACTTCGACGCCCGCCGCGACCAGCGCCTGCTCGGGCTCGATCGGAGCCGTCTCGGCGGCGATCACCCAGACCGGGACCTCACGGGCCGTGCGGACGAGCTTCGAGGTCAGGGGCAGGCGCAGATGCGTGTCGAGGATGACGCGGATCGGCGAGCGGTCCGCCATGCCGGGAAGGCGCACGGTGAGCTGCGGGTCGTCTGCCAGCACCGAGCCGATGCCGAGCATGATGACGTCGTGATGCGCGCGCTGGAGATGGACCCAGCCGCCCGCGACCGGGCTCGATACCGCGAGCGGCACGCCCCCTGCCCCGCCGGCATAGCCGTCGGCGGTGCGGGCGATCTTGAAGGTCACCATCGGGCGCCCCTGCGTGATGCGCGTGAGATAGCCGCGATGCGCCTGCCGCGCCTCGTCTTCCAGCACACCGACCGTAACCTCGATACCGGCTGTCCGCAGCAGCGCGTGGCCGAGACCGGCGATGAAGGGATTCGGATCCGACATCGCCGAGACCACGCGCTTCACGCCCGAGAGGATGGTGTGCTCGACGCAGGGGATACCGCCGCGCACCGAGCGATGCGAGCAGGGTTCGAGCGTGACATAGAGCGTGCCGCCCATCGAGGCCGCGCCGGCCCGCGAGAAGGCATGCGCCTCGCCATGCGGACGGCCGCCGGGCTGGGTATGGCCGCGGGCGACCACGACGGGGCCATCCGGCGTGTCGCGGGTGACGATGGCGCCGACGGAAGGGTTGGTCGCGGTCGTGCCGAGGCCGCGAGCGCCATAGGCGAGCGCCTGGCGCATGAAGATGCGATCGATCGCCTGCTGTCGGTTCGACGCATTGTCTTCGCGCGACGCGATGGCCGCTTCGCGCGAAGAAGCCCTGGGATCAGTCATCGGCGCGGCGCGGCGGGGCGGAGACGCCCTCCTCCTCGATCGTGCCGAGCTGGCCGAGCAGCTCCTCGAAATCCTTGGCCTCGCGGAAATTCTTGTAGACCGAGGCGAAGCGGACATAGGCGACGTCGTCGAGGCCTTTCAGCCCCTCCATCACCAATTCGCCGATGGCCGAACTCTGGATCTCCGCCTCGCCCGAGCTTTCGAGCTGGCGCACGATGCCGTTGACCATGCGCTCGATCCGCTCCGGCGCGACCGGGCGCTTGCGCAGGGCATGCGCGATCGAGGTTTCCAGCTTGTCGCGATCGAAGGGCGCGCGACGGCCCGAGCGCTTGACGACGGTCAGTTCACGCAACTGCACGCGCTCGAAGGTGGTGAAGCGGCCGCCGCAATCCGGGCAGACCCGCCGACGGCGGATCGAGGCGTGATCGTCGGTGGGACGGGAATCCTTCACCTGCGTGTCGAGGGAGCTGCAATAGGGGCAGCGCATGCGCTTATCCTTCGGAATGCCTGATGGGCGAAACCGCCCGACGCTTCTTTGCCCCAGCGCCGGTTGTCGCGCCAGACGTCAAGGCGCCGCTGCTGATATGCTGCGCGCGGCGATGAACCTCGAAGCGCATTACGGCGACGAACACTCGACCTTCACAGCGAGCGCGGCGGAGCTTCTATCATGGCAGAGAACGAAGACAACATGAGCGACGCGTTCGGCGGCCTGGTGGTGCTGGCTTTCGATCTGTTCGACTCCGAAGTCGCCCGAACACCCGAGCGCCTCATCCAGACCTTCAAGAACCCGGCGCTGCTCAAGGCGGCCGAGAATGCGATCCTGAACTTCGCGAAATCTCGCAGCCCGACCGCCAGTTCCCAGTTGACGCCCGAGGAGATCGGCAAGCTCCAGTCCTCCATCGTCGGTGGCGTCAAAACAGCCGCGACCGAGGCATATCTCAAGCAGATCAAGGAATCGTCGAAGTTCAAGGCGCTGGAGAAGCAGCTGAAGAATTTCGAGGACGCGGCAAAATCATCGGCGATCGGCGTCTGGGTCGATCACAACAAGGGCGTTCTCTATGTGGTCGGTGCCGTGCTCGCGGTCGGCGCCGGCGTCGCGCTCTATATCACCAAGCCCTCCGGCCCGATCTACGGCATGGGCATCCGGGAGCTGGAGAAGCTGAAATTCGAGGTGCTGAAGGTCGGCACGCTGAAATCCGGTCAGGTCACTGTTGGTCTCGGCAACATCGTCTTCGACCCGACGGCCGAGCGCTATGGCGGCAAGGTGACCGGGAAAATCGCCTGGGAGCAGCTCAAGATCGACCTGTCGCTGCAGATCGTCACCGCCAACCTGAAGGCGCCCGAAATCACCAGCGAGGTCGGGCTGAAATACGGCGTGATCAGCCTGACCGCGGCCAACAAGGTCGACCTGACGAAGCCGAAGGTCGACCTCACGCTGCGGCTCAGCGCCAACAAGGACCGTTTCGGCCTGTCGGTTGCCGCCAATATCAAGGACGACAACGTCACCGGCAGCGCTTCGGCCTCCTACAAGATCGCGGAGAGCCTGAAGCTCGGCGTCGATCTCAGCCGCAAGAACCGCCCCGATATGGGGAACCAGACCGAGAACCTGATCATGTTCGAGCTCAAGGGCACGTTCCCCTGAGCGCGAAGTACACCGGCTTCCTGCTTCCGCCTCAGTAGATCGGGAAGCGCGCCGTCAGCGCCTTGACCTTGGCGGAGACGGCCTGCTCGACGGCAGCATTGCCCTCCTCGCCATGGGCCGAGAGGCCGTCCAGCACCTCCGCGATCAGCTCGCCGACCTGCTTGAACTCGGCGATGCCGAAGCCGCGCGAGGTCGCCGCAGGGGTGCCGAGGCGGATGCCCGAGGTGGTCATCGGCTTCTCGGGGTCGAAGGGGATTCCGTTCTTGTTGCAGGTGATGTGGGCGCGGCCGAGCGCGGCTTCCGCGGCCTTGCCGGTCAGCTTCTTCGAGCGCAGGTCGACCAGCATCAGGTGGTTGTCGGTGCCGCCGGTGACGAGGTCAAAGCCCTTGGACTTCAGCGTCTCGGCCAGCGCCTTGGCGTTGGCGACGACGGCGTGGGCGTAGGTCTTGAACTCCGGCTGCAGCGCCTCGTGGAACGAGACCGCCTTGGCGGCGATGACATGCATCAGCGGGCCGCCCTGGATGCCCGGGAAGATCGCCGAATTGACCTTCTTCGCGATCGCCTCGTCATTGGTCAGGATCATGCCGCCGCGCGGGCCGCGCAGCGTCTTGTGCGTCGTGGTGGTGACGACATGGGCATGCGGGAACGGCGAAGGATGCGCGCCGCCGGCGACGAGCCCGGCGAAATGGGCGATATCGACCATGAAATAGGCGCCAACCTTGTCGGCGATCTCGCGGAAGCGGGCGAAATCCCAGTGGCGGGCATAGGCCGAGCCGCCGGCGACGATGACCTTCGGCTTGTGCTCGACGGCGAGGCGCTCCATCGCGTCGTAGTCGATCATCTGGTCGACGACGCAGACGCCGTAGGAGACGACGTTGAACCACTTGCCGGACTGGTTGACCGGCGCGCCATGGGTCAGGTGACCGCCGGCAGCGAGGTCGAGACCCATGAAGGTGTCGCCGGGCTGCATCAGCGCCATGAAGACGCCCTGGTTGGCCTGGCTGCCGGAGTTCGGCTGGACATTGGCATACGTGCAGCCGAAGAGCCGCGTGGCGCGCTCGATCGCGAGCTTCTCGGCGATGTCGACGAACTGGCAACCGCCGTAGTAGCGCCGGCCCGGATAGCCTTCGGCGTATTTATTGGTCATCACCGAGCCCTGCGCTTCGAGCACGGCGCGCGAGACGATGTTCTCGGAGGCGATCAGCTCGATCTCGTCGCGCTGGCGACCAAGCTCCAGGTCGATCGCGCGGGCGATCTCGGGATCGGCATCATGCAGCGAGGCGCCGAAGAAGGAGTTCGAGAGGTGCTTGTTCAGCGCGGCGTCGGTCATGTCCGGCTCCTGAAGTTCAACGGCCGGTGGGCGTCCGGCTTCGTCGCGGCTCCCCTATCATGGGGCGGGGGGCTGTCCAAGCGATAGATGCCGCGGCGGAACAGCTGCATCGCCGCGGCCGTCAATTGTCCGGATTTCGCCGCTTCGGCAGCAGCTTCTTCTCTTTCTTCGGATGAGACGGCGCGTAGGCGAGCGGTCGGTGTGAAGCCGTGCGCAGCAGCGCCCGGAAGGTCGGGCATTCCAGGTGAGTCGGCGCCCGGCAATCCGCGACATGGCGCAGCGCGTCGCGCAGCGTCCTGAGCCCGATCATCTGCCGCTGCAACGCGTCGGCTCGCGCCCGCAGCTGCTCGCGCGGGATGTCCGGTTGCCCGTCCGCACCGAACATCGCGGCGATCTCGTCCAGCGAGAAGCCCGCGGTCTTGCCGAGCCCGATCAGCGACAGCCTGAGCAGGACATCGGGATCGTATTGCCGGCGCAGGCCATGTCGCGCCTCCGAGCGGATGAGGCCGATCTCCTCGTAATAGCGCAGGGCCGAGGCCGGCACGCCGGAGCGTTCCGCGACCTCTCCGATATCCAGCAACAGCATACTTGACCTCAAGTCGACTTGAATTCGTAGGCTCTGCCGGACGGATGAAAACGACAAGAGGAAAAATCATGGAAAGCCTTGCTGAAGCACGAGAAAGCCCGATCTGGAGGGACCAGCGCGCGGTCGCGCTCCTGCTGGCGGCCTCACTCACCACGATGGCCAATGCGACGATCAGCCCGGCGCTGCCGGGCATCGAGCGGCTGTTCACTGATGACCCGAACGCCGCGCTGCTGACGCGGCTTCTGGTGCCGGCGCCCTCGCTCAGCGTCGCGCTGTTCGCACCGCTCGCAGGCTTTGCCGCCGACAGGATCGGCCGGCGCATGATGCTGCTGGCCGGCGTGGTGCTGTTCGTGATCGCAGGCTGCGGCGGGCTCTTCCTGCCCGATCTGCGATCGATCTTCGCCAGCCGCCTCGTGCTCGGCATCGCCGTCGCGCTGATCATGACGGCGCAGACCGCGCTGATCGGCGACTATTTCACCGGTGATGACCGCAACGCGCTCACCGGCCTACAGATCTCGGCGCGGAATTTCGGCGGGCTGGTCTTCATTTCGCTGGCCGGCTGGGCGGCAACCCTGTCGCCTCGCCTGCCCTTCGCGATCTATGGGCTGGCGGCCGTGTTCCTGCCGCTGATGTGGTTGGCCATCGTCGAGCCGCCGCGCATCGCGACCGCACCGGGCGTCCTGCCAGCGAGCGACGATAACGGGCATCCGTCCTGGCGCAGCCTGCTCGCCGCACTCGTCCTGCTTCAGGGCCTGACGAACATGATCTTCTTCCTGATGCCGACGCAGATCTCGTTCTTCCTGGAGGCCAGCGGGTATGAGAGTGCGGCGATGACCGGAACGGTGCTCGGCCTGCTGATGATCGCAGGCGGCTGTTCCGCCCTGCTCTATCGGCGCGTCCGGCGGGCGATCGGCTCCGCGGGCATCTTCGCCGCCGGCTATGCCGCGATGGCGCTGGGCTTCCTGCTCCTGTCGCGCTCGGCGTCAATGCCCTCGCTGTTCGCGGCGGCCCTCCTGATCGGCACGGGTTACGCGCTGGTCTCGCCAAGCTTCGTCGCCATGGCGCTCGATCTTGCGCCCCGGCGGTCGCGAGGCATGGCGGGAGGCATCCTGACCGCATCGATCTCCATCGGTCAGTTCTGCTCGCCACTGGCCAGCACGCCGCTGATCGCAGCCCAGGGCTATGGGGCACTGTTTGGCGGCACCGCCTGGCTGCTCGCGATCATGGCGCTGGCGGCGTTTCTGGCCTGGTCCGGGAGGTCGTTTCGCCCGAGGAGCTGGATCGCACGAAGGGCGTTGCCGGGGACATCGAGCGCCCGCCATAATGGTTAACAAATTATGGCTTGCGGCTTGCTGCGTGTGACCTAGCGCAACACTGGATGCCTCTCGATGACACAGAACGCCCCAAAACAGAACGCGAGTCCTGTTCCAGATTCGGCTTCGCCGATCTCCAAGCAGCTCAGGAACGCCTTCCTCGGCGGTGCGAGCGCTTTCGTCCTGTCGATGCCGTTGCTGAGCCAGGAAGCGGCAGCCGAGACCTGGACGGTGACCAGGCAGTACTATCCGGGCGGGTCCACGAGCGTCTATCGCTGGTCTCCGGATGGCTACAGCAATGTCTCTGGCCTCAACAATCCCGCGCCGGGAAACAACTGCCCCGTTCCGGCCTTCGAGGTCATGAATCCGGGCCCGGGCGAAGCGCGCTGCGTCGGCTATGTCGCGCCATCCTGGCTGACGCGCTGACGCCTGCCGAGCGGCTCCGTTCCATGAAAAAAGCCCGCCGGAGACCGGCGGGCTTTTCGAAACCTGCGTGAACCGCAAGCGTCAGATATCCTGTTCGCCCTGCAACGCGGCGACGGGCGCCGGTCCGAGGCCGTCCTTGTTGTAGATGTCGTCGCGGAACTGCACGCCACCATCGGGCGTGGCCCAGGCGGTGACATAGACCCAGTAACACGCCACCGGATCGGCGATGCGGGCGTTGACGCGCTGGCCGGACTGGATCGTCTCGTCGATCTTGGCGCGGTCCCAACCGGGCGTGTTCTTCAGGAGCCAGGCGACATAGTCGCGCACGTTCTGAACGCGCATGCAGCCCGAGGAGACGAAGCGGTAATCGTCGCCGAAGATGCCCTTCGACGGTGTGTCGTGCATGTAGACGCCGTGCGGGCTCGGGATATTGATGCGCACGAAGCCGAGCGAGTTGAACTCGCCGCCCGGGTCCTGCCGGAAGGTGTAGCGCGTCGCCTCGTCGGAATTCCAGTTGACGCTGGCCGGCTGAATCTCGCCGCCGCTCGGCGAGATGATGCGGATCTTGTTCTCGGTCAGATAGTTCGGCTGCTTGCGCATGGTCGGGATCAGATCCTTGCGGATGATCGAGGCCGGAACCGTCCAGGTCGGGTTGAAATTAACTTCGGGAATCTTGGTCTGGAGCAAGGGCGACTGGCGGTCGATCTTGCCGACGCCGGCAGCGTGCCGGGTCGCCACATGGCCGTTCTCGACCGTCTCGACCATCGCGGCCGGGATGTTGGCGACGACATAGCGCCCGCCGAGATTGCCTGACCAGCTGCGCAGCCGGACGACATTGGTCTCGAGCTGGCGGATCCGGCGATCGATCGGCACGTTGAGGGCGGCGACGGTGGCGCGGTTGATCGAGCCGGTCGTCGACAGGCCAACACGCGACTGGAAGCGGCGCACGCCTGCCTCGACATAGGAGTCGTATACGCTGCTCTCGCCGGCCGCGGCATCGAGATCGCCGGTGACGATCAGGCGGCGGCGCAGAGCCACCACGCCCGGCCCCTTGGCGCCGACGCTCATGCGATCAGGCAACTGAACCTGGGGCCAGCCGCCGCGCGCGGCGAGGTCGCGATAGGCCACGATCGCCTGCTCGGTCGCCTGCAGCGCCTCGGCCGACAGCATCGGCGTCGAGGAGCGCGCCACGGCATTGCGCGCGCCGGCATCGTAGCTCTGGCGCCACTCGGCCTGCTGGGCGAGCGCCGGTGCAGCTGCGGCCGTAGCGGCGCCCGACAGAAGGGCGAGCACGGTTTCGCGGCGGGTCAGGCTCAATTGCGACATCTCTTCCCTCTTCAAGACTTCACGCAAGCACGCCGGCCACAAGAAAACGCCGCCGGAACAGGCGACGCTGGCGATGCAATGGCGCGACGGACAACTGCTTGGCCGCCGACGGTGTCCTAGCACAGTTAACGAGGCGTGATGACAGAGGCGAATTTAGGGCATGGCCCGCTTTTGCTGCATGCATGGCAGCAAAACCACAGCCGCAGTCCGTCACCGACCGAAAACGCGCCGGCGCGACCGGGACATCGTCCCAGCCGCGCTCAGGCAGGCGGATATGTGCGATCGCCGGAAAACGGCGGCTTTTTCAGAGCTTGTAGCGGATCTGGTCGGTCCAGAAGCGCTCCAGGCGCAGCAGGGCGTTGTTCATCCGCTCGAAGTCGTCGGCTGCGATGCCGCCGATCTGCTCGACGGTGCGGACGTGCTTGTCGTAGACGCCCTTCACGATGTCGTGCACGGCGGCGCCCTTCTCGGTGAGGCTGATCCGCACCGAGCGACGATCGATGCGCGAACGGGCATGGTGGAGATAGCCGAGCTCGACCAGCTTCTTGACGTTGTAGGAGACGTTCGAGCCGAGATAGTAGCCGCGGGTGCGCAGCTCGCTGGCCGAGAGCTCGGCATCGCCGATATTGTAGAGCAGCAGGGCCTGCACGCTGTTGACGTCGTCCCGGCCGCGGCGCTCGAACTCATCCTTGATGACGTCGAGCAGACGGCGATGCAGACGCTCCACCAGCGTGAGGGACTCAAGATAAAGAGGCTTCACGTTGAGGTCGGCATCGCTCGTCTTGGCAACATCCGAAGTCTTGACGCTCGCTTTCATGGTATATCCCGCCTGTTGTGTGTCGGCCAGGATTTGTCTCCCGGTCCGCTTCTGAAACACACCATAAGCTGGACCGGATGAAAACGAGTTTAAATATCAGGATGAATCAGGGATTTACCCCTTTGGGTGAATCGTAGGTGAAGCCAGAAACGCTTAAGCTAAAGCGATTCTTACCATGACTCGGGGCAATCGAAGGGTCGGGTGGCTAACCCGCGCTGTCATCCCGTGCGCGGTGCAGCGCGTAAGCGGTGCGCCGCAGACACGGGACCGCGTGACGAGAAAGGCGCCTTTTCCTGAGGACGGTCCCGTGTCTGCGCAGCAGCGTTTCACGCTGCGGCGCGCACGGGATGACGCCTTCCACCGGCGCGCCGCCAGCTACTCGGCCTCGTTCTCGGCCGCCCAGGTCGCCAGGAAATAGACCGCGATCAGCCCGATATAGAGGCCGACGAGCCAGGCCGTCATCGGCACGAAGCGCGGAAAGAGGAAGCCGAGCAGCATCTGGCTGATCGCGGCCAGCAGCCAGAGCACGCCGCCCCAGGTCGAGGTCAGCCAGAGCCCGACGGCGGCCACGAGATCGATCACGGCGAAATAGACGATGATGGCCTGATAGCTCAGCAGGCGGTTCTCGAAAGGCGGCTGCGGGTTGCCGGGCAGGCCGAAGATCACCATCCAGGCGGTCAGGCCCTTGGCGAGCCAGAAGGCCGAGAGCAGGCGCAGGAACCAGACGAGCACGAGCCGCCAGCGGTTCGCCTGCTTGCCTTCGGCCTCGCCCGTGCCGCCGCCGCGCAGGGCCTCGCCGTTTCCGCCCAAACCCAAGCTCAGCCCTCCAGCTTCAGTTCGTCGGCGCCGAGCGACGCGAAATAGGCGTCGATATCGGCCTGCTCGATCTCATCGAGTGATGCAGGCCGCCAGCGCGGCGCCTGATCCTTGTCGATGACCACGGCGCGCACGCCCTCATAGAAATCATGGCCGCGGGCGATGCGCGAGACGATGCGGTATTCGGTGCGCATCGCCTCGGCGAAATCGAGCCCGCCGCCGCGCCGCATCTGCTCGAAGGCGATGGCGACGCTGGTCGGCGACTTGACTGCGATGGTCTGCAAGAGCTTGCCGGCGAAGGCGCTCCCGGCCTCGGCAGCCCGGCGCAGGCGCGCGATCACCTCCGGCAGGGTCGCGGCCGTGAAGGCATCCGCCATCACCGCCCTCTCTGCATGCAAGGGGCCGGGGCCGCGCTGGAGCGTGAAACCCGCGAGGATGTCGTCGAGCGAGCCGGGCTTCGTCAGCGCGTCTGCGAGTTCCGCCATGCGCTCGCTCGGCACGCCGTGGGTCGCCAACCCCGACGAAAGTGCATCGGCCGCGCCGACCCGCTCGCCGGTCAGGGCCAGGAAGCTGCCGAACCCACCCTCGAGGCGCGGCAGGGCATAGGTCGCGCCGACATCCGGGAAGAAGCCGATGCCCACCTCAGGCATGGCGAAGAGATAGCGGTCGCCGGCGATGCGGTGGCTGCCATGCAGGGAGATGCCGACGCCGCCGCCCATGACGATGCCGTCGATCAGCGCGACATAGGGCTTGGGATAGGTCTTGATGCGGTGATTGAGGATGTATTCCTCGCCCCAGAAGGCAAGCATCTCGTCGTGGCGGCCGGCCTTGCCGCAATCATGCAGCCAGCGGATGTCGCCGCCGGCCGAGAAGGCCTTCTCGCTCGTGCTGACGACGACGACCCGCGTGACCTGCGGGTCGTTCTCCCAGGCGTCCAGCGCACGGGCAAGCTCGCGGACCATGCCGAGGCTCAACGCGTTGAGCGCCTTCGGCCGGTTGAGCACGACGACGCCGGCAGCGCCGCGAATCTCGCAGATGATCTCGCGATCCTGGGTCATGGTCCGATCCGGCCTCCGTGGGCAGCGGTTCTGGAAGGCGAGGCATGGCTTGTCAACGCGAGGGATCGGCGGTCCGTCTGCGCATCAGCGCAGGATGACGCCGCGGCCGTAGCCGCCATGGGCGGAGGGCAGCACCATGCAGACCATCGCCCGGCCCTGCTGCTTCTCGACCGATTGCAGGGCCGCGATCTGCTCTTCGTAGCTTTCGGTGCGGCGCAGGCCCTCGATCGTCCCCTTGATCGATTTCAGGTTCTGCTCGATGCGCTGCCAGCCGATCCGCAGGGACGGACAGTGACGCTGGGCATAGTCGGCTGAGGCGAGAGCGCTCGCCGTCTGCGCCTCGATGGCGTCGCGGCGCGAGACCTCGGCAAGGGCCGAGCCGGCGGCAAGGCAGAGAATGGGGGCGATTGCCCAGATCGGTTTCGGCACGCGGGAGGTCCTTGCGGTCGGCAGGGCAGACTTCGTCGCGAAAGGCTGGGCAAGGCAAGGGCGGGATGCCCGCCATCCACGGCCGCGGTCCTGCCAGCACACTTGCGACCATGCGCCCTGTTTTGGAATCGTTCCGATGTGATAAGGAAAGCGTCGGCCGGTTTCGCCCGCATGACGACAACCGCGCCTGTGCAGTTCATCGCTTGAGGCAATCGCCATGGAATCCCCGGTCGTGCGGCCTTTTCCGACTCCGAAATCCCGCCATGACGAGACGCCGTCGCTCGGCCTGACGCGCCGCATGCGCCGCAACCGCAAGGCGGATTGGTCGCGCCGGCTGGTGCGGGAATCGGCGCTGACGACCGACGACCTGATCTGGCCGATCTTCCTGATGGATTCCAGCGAGGCCAGTTCGCCGGTCGAGTGGATGCCCGGCGTCGACCGGCTCAATATCGACGAGGCCGTGCGCCGGGCGGCCGAAGCGGCCGCCCTCGGCATCCCCGCGATCGCGCCCTTCCCCTATGTCGACAAGGCCCTGCGCGACCCGACCGGGTCCGAGGCGCTCAATACCGGCAACCTGATGTGCCGCGCCGTGCGCGCGATCAAGCGCGAGGTGCCGGAAATCGGCATCATCTGCGATGCCGCGCTCGACCCCTATACCTCGCATGGCCATGATGGCGTGATGGAGGGCGAGCGCGTCCTCAACGACGCCAGCGTCCAGATCCTCGTCGGGCAGGCGCTGGCGCTCGCCGATGCCGGCGCCGATGTCATCGCCCCCTCCGACATGATGGACGGGCGCGTCGGTGCGATCCGAGCGGCGCTCGACGGCGATGGCCATGAGGACGTGCAGATCATGGCCTATGCGGCGAAATACGCCTCGGCCTTCTACGGCCCGTTCCGCGACGCGATCGGCACCAATGCCACGCTCGTCGGCGACAAGCGCACCTACCAGATGGATCCGGCCAATTCGGACGAGGCGATCGCGGAAGTGATGCTCGATCTCGAAGAGGGCGCCGACATGGTGATGATCAAGCCCGGCCTGCCCTATCTCGACGTAGTGGCGCGGGTGAAGGACCATTTCCGCGTGCCGACCTTCGCCTACCAGGTCTCCGGCGAGTACGCGATGATCATGGCCGCCGCCAACAATGGCTGGCTCGACGGCGACAAGGCGATGCTGGAGAGCCTGCTGGCGTTCAAGCGCGCCGGCGCCGATGGCGTGCTCACCTATTTCGCGCCCCGCGTGGCGAAGAAGCTGAAGGCCGGCGCGTAAGCAAACCAAGGGTTTCACCCCGCACGCGCCGCGGCACGATAGTGCTGCTGCGCAGAAGCGGGATCGTCCCCCGGAAAAGGCGCCTTCTCGTCATGCGGTCCCGTGTCTGCGGCGCACCGCTTCGCGCTGCACCGCGCACGGGATGACAGCGCGCCCCGGCAGGCGCTACCGTCGCACCAGCATGCGCCCGCTCCTCCTGTCGATTCTGGCTGCCGTCACGCTCGCCCTCGCGGGCTGCGGCGCCGATTTCGATACCGACCAGATGCGGCTGTGCCGGCAGGCGATCCCGCCGCTCAATCCGCCGAATGCCCGCATCGAGATCGAACGGACCACCAAGGGCCCCGTGCCGCGCGCGCTCAGGCTGTTCTACCGGGTCCAGCTCGGCGACGGTCTGTCGCGCCATCGCAGCATAGACTGCCTGTTTGCCGGCGAGGGCAGCGGGCCGAGCCGCGGCGCACTGGTCGGCATCGCCTCCGACGGGCGGCCGATGGCCGATGCGAGCTTCTACCTGCTGCGCCGCTTCTACCTGGAGGACCGGGCATCGCCGCCGCCGGACCCGGCAGAACCGGAGACCGAGAGCCTGCCGGCGATTCCCGCCGGCCTCGCTTACGGCCTGCAGCAAGGCCTGAGCGCCCTGCCCTCGGCCGCGATCTACGGCATGCTCGCCGCGGCCTATGCGCTCGTCTACGGCCTGACCGGACGGATCATCCTGAGCTTCGGCGAATTCGCGGCGCTGGGGGCGCTCGCTTCCGTCGTCGGCGTCGCGCTGCTGCTCTCTCTTTCGGTCTCGACGCCGATCTCGGGACTGGTCGTCGCCTTCGCCGTCGCGATCGCCGTCTGCGCCCTGCACGGCTTCGCCATGGGGCGCTTCGTGCTGCGCCATCTCGAACGCGGCACGGGCCAGCAGATGCTGATCGCCACGATCGGGCTCGCCATCGCGATGTCGGAATATCTCCGGCTGGCGCAGGGGCCGGAGCTGCGCTGGTTGCCGCCGGTCTTCAATACGCCGATCCCGCTCGCCCATGCCGGCAACTTCGTGGTCACCCTGAACCCGCTCGCGCTGGCGCTGGCGACCATCGGGCTCGGCGCCACCCTCTGCGTCGTCCTGCTGATCCGGCGCACGGCCTATGGCCGCGCCTGGCGGGCGGTCTCGGACGATGCGAAGACCGCCGCTCTGTTTGGCGTCGATGCCCGCGCGGTCCATGATATCTCCGTCATCATCGCCTGCGCCTGCTGCGGCATCGCCGGCGTCATCGTCACCGCGATCTACGGCGGCATGGGCTTCGCCGGCGGTTTCTCGCTCGGCCTGAAGGCGCTGGTCGCGGCGATCCTCGGCGGCATCGGCTCGGTCAGCGGGGCGGCGCTGGGCGGCCTCTGCATCGCGGCCTTCGAAGCGATCTGGTCGGCGACACTGCCGATCGAGCAGCGCGACCTCGCCGTCTATTCATTGCTCGCGATCGTGCTGATCTGGCGCCCCGGCGGCTTTTTCGGCGACGGCGAATTGACGCCGCGGCGCGTGTGAGGCCCTCTCCTTCGCCTGCGGACCGGAATCGAGACCCGAGCATGAGCGAGAGCTTCGCGATCACCCCCGAGGATATCGACGCCGCGGCCGGGCGGATCGCCGGGCATGTGCTACGCACGCCGCTGGTGCCGGCGCCGCGCCTCTCCGAACTGACCGGCGCGACCGTGCTGGTGAAGCACGAGAACATGCAGGCGACCGCTTCCTTCAAGGAGCGCGGCGCGGTCAACAAGCTGCTGACGCTCAGCGAGGCCGAGCGCGAGCGCGGCGTCATCGCGATGTCGGCCGGCAACCATGCCCAGGCTGTCGCCTATCACGCGAAGCGCTTCGGCATCCCGGCGACGATCGTGATGCCAGAGACGACGCCGCTGGTGAAGGTCGAGAACACGCGCGCCCATGACGCCCGCGTCGTGCTGCATGGCGAGACGCTTTCGGAAGCGAGCCAGAGGGCGCATGAACTCGCCGGCGTCGAAAAACTGACCTTCGTCCACCCCTATGACGACGCCGCCGTGATGGCCGGGCAAGGCACGCTGGCGCGCGAGATGCTGACGGAGGCCCCCGATCTCGACATGCTGATCATTCCGCTCGGCGGCGGCGGGTTGATGGCCGGCAACGCCGTCGCCGCCAAGGCGATCAAGCCGGGCATCGACCTGATCGGCGTCGAAGCCGCGCTGTACCCCTCCTTCTTCAATGCCGTGCACCAGCAGGACAAGCCGATCGGCGGGCCGACGCTGGCCGAGGGCATCGCGGTCAAGACCGTCGGCCAATTGACCCTGCCGGTGATCTCGGCCCTCGTCAGCGACATCGTGCTCGTCGGTGAGGACCTGATCGAGCGCGCCGTCAACGCCTATGCCAGCCTTCAGCACAGCCTTGCGGAAGGCGCGGGCGCAACCGGGCTCGCCGCCATGCTGAAGGAGCCGGAGCGCTATGCCGGCCGCAAGGTCGGGCTCGTGCTCAGCGGCGGCAATATCGACACGCGCCTGCTCGCCGCGATCATGGTGCGCGAGCTGGAGCGCGACGATCGTATCGTCGCCTTCCGCCTGACCACCAGCGACCGGCCGGGCCTGCTCGGCCGGATCGCGAGCCTGCTCGGCGAGGAAGGCGCCAATATCCTCGAGGTCAGCCATGGCCGGCTCTTCCTCGACGTGCCGGCCAAGGGCGTCACGCTCGACGTCACGGTGGAGACGCGCGGGGCGGCGCATTCGCGGGGGATCGAGGATGCCTTGGCCAAAAACGGCTTCGCGCCGCGACGGATTCTGCCGCGCGGTCTTGCGGAACCGGCCCGCTGATCAAACATTATCCAGCGGGCACGCATTTCGCGCGCCGATGGAGGATTGAAGTCCCGATGAGCGAGACCCGTTATGGCCAGCCGCCGATCACGGCACTGGAGCCGCGTCCCTACCAGAACGTCAGCGGCGTTCTCGGGGCACGACTGTTCGCCTGGCTCGTCGACATCGTCGTGCTGTTCTTCCTGGGCGGGCTGGTCGTGTTCCTGCTGGGCTTGCTTGGCGTCGTCACCTTCGGCGCGACCTGGCTGTTGATCCCGATCGCCACTGTCGCGACCGCGCTCGGCTATGCCGCGCTGACGATCGGCGGGCGCAAGCAGTCGACCTGGGGCATGCGCGTCGCCGGCCTGAGGGTCGAGACCGCGACCGGCGGGCGCCCCGATGGGTTGGCGGCGGCCGTGCATGCGCTGCTGTTCTATGTCGCGGCCGGCACCTTCCTGCTCTGGCTCGTCGATGTCGCCTGCGGCTTTGCCCGCGAGGACCGGCGCATGGGCCACGATCTGCTGACGGGGCTCGTCATCGTTCGCGCCTGACCGGTTGAGCCAAGTCAAAAGACCGCGAATCCACGTCTGATCGGCCGCGCCGCGCTTGTTGCCGGTGCGGCCGATGTTACATTGGGAGTCGGAAGCTTCCGGGGAGCCTGCCGACGTGACGCGCCCATTGCGGGATGCCCCGCAATTCTACCTGACCTCACCGACCACGTGCCCCTATCTGCCCGGGCGCGAGGAGCGGAAGGTGTTCACGCATCTCGTCGGCTCGCGGGCGCGTGAATTGAACGACGTGCTGTCGCAGGGCGGCTTCCGGCGTTCGCAGAGCATTGCCTACCGCCCCGCTTGCGAGACCTGCCGCTCCTGCGTTTCCGTCAGGGTCCGCGTCGATGATTTCCGGATGTCGCGCGGCTTCCGCCGGGTGCTCGCCCGCAACACCGACCTGATCGGCGAGGCGCTGCCGCCGCGGCCGCGCTCCGAGCATTATTCCCTGTTCCGCTCCTATCTCGACGAACGTCATCCCGATGGCGGCATGGCGACGATGTCGGCGCTCGATTTCGCGATGATGGTCGAGGATACCCATGTCGAGACCAGCCTGATCGAATATCGCCGCCGCGGCCCCGATTCCGGCTTCACCGGCCGGGGCGAAGGCGATCTCTTCGCGATGGCGCTGACCGATACGCTGAGCGACGGGCTGTCCATGGTCTATTCGGTCTACGATCCCGGGCTGGAATTGCGCTCGCTCGGCACCTTCATGGTGCTCGACCATATCGCCCGGGCGCGTCGCCTCGGCCTGCCCTATGTCTATCTCGGCTACTGGGTCGATGGCTCGCCCAAGATGGCCTACAAGGCGCGCTTCCTGCCGCAGGAGCGCCTGATGCCGCAAGGCTGGGAGCGCGTGGATCGCAACGATTCAACCGATTGAAACGCATCAGCGTCGCGCGGAAAATGCGCTTGCCGCGCATCGTTCCTCCCGACACTGTAGCGGCAACGGCCATGGCGGCAGAGCCAGGCGACAGGGGCCGAACCGGAGGAATGATGAGCCAGGAACTGACCGACAGGCTGGAGCGCTGCTACACTGGCATCATTCACGATACGATGCGGGCGATGGGCCTGACGGATTTCGTCCTGCCGCCGGAACTGCGCCCGCTCCTGCCCGGCCAGAAGCTGGCCGGCCCGGCCTTCACGGTCGAAGGCAAGACCGGCGAATTCGATGCGCATGAGACGCTCCTGGGCTGGACCGGCCTGCTCTCGGCCGCCAAACCCGGCCATGTCTGGGTCTGCCAGCCCAATACCAACGAGATCGCGCTGATGGGCGAACTCTCGGCCGAGACGCTGAAGAACAAGGGCGTGCGCGGCTGCGTCATCGACGGGCTGTCGCGCGACACCGAATTCATGGTCGAGATGGGCTTCCAGGCCTATTTCAAGGCCTATACGCCGCGCGACATCGTCGGCGCCTGGCTGCCCAAGGCGGTCGACGAGCCGATCAAGATCGGCGAGGTCTGGATCCGGCCGGGCGACTATATCCTGGCCGATCGCGACGGCGTCGTCCGCATCCCCGCCGAGATCATCGAGGAGGTTCTGGAGAAATCCGAGACCGCGATCACCGCCGAGAACAAGGTCCGCACCGCAATCCTCGCCGGCACCGATCCGCAGCAGGCCTATCTGCAATACGGCAAGTTCTGACGCGATCCCTCCTTCGAAGGGCGGCTCCTCATGACCCACGATCCGCGCCTCATCCTGCTCGATCCGCGCGACAACGTTCTCGTCGCGCGGGTCCGGCTGAAAGCCGGCGAGATGGTCGAGACCGGCACCGGCCCCGCCGCGCTCGATCGCGACATCGCGCTCGCCCACAAGGTCGCGCGGCGCTCGATTGCCGCCGGTGAGAAGATCCTGAAATACGGCGCGCCGATCGGCGTCGCGACCGAGGCGATCGCGCCCGCCGCGCATGTCCATGTCCACAACATGCGCAGCGACTACACGCCGACCTATCATCTCGAAGACGAACGCAAGGCGGGAGCCTCGGCATGAGCACGATGCGCGGCTATCTCCGGTCCGACGGGCGCAAGGGCATCCGCAACACCGTCGCGGTCGCCTATCTCGTCGAATGCGCCCACCATGTCGCACGCGAAATCGCCCTGCCCTGGCGCGAGGAAGGTGTCCACGCCATCGGCTTTCCCGGCTGCTACCCCAACCCCTATGCCGAGCGGATGATGGAGCAGCTCTGCACCCATCCGAATGTCGGGGCGGTGCTGCTGGTTTCTCTCGGCTGCGAGAGCTTCAACAAATACGCGCTGGAGCGGGCGGTGCGCGCCTCCGGCCGGCCGGTGAAGACGATCATCATCCAGGGCACCGGCGGCACCCGCGCCTCGATCCGCGAGGGCCGCGCCTGGGTCGAGGAGCAGCGCAACCTGCTCGACGCGCAGGAGACCGTGCCGATGGCGGTCTCCGAACTCGTGGTCGGCACGGTCTGCGGCGGCTCGGACGGCACCTCCGGCATCACCGGAAACCCTGCGGCGGGACGCGCCTTCGACCAGCTCATCGCGGAAGGCGCAGCCTGCATCTTCGAGGAAACCGGCGAATTGATCGGCTGCGAGCACATCATGGCGGCGCGCGCGATCACGCCCGAACTCGGCGCCGAACTGGAGAAATCCGTGGCCAAGGCGGCGCGCTATTATGCGACGCTGGGCTACGGCTCCTTCGCCGCCGGCAATGCCGAGGGCGGGCTTTCGACCATCGAGGAGAAGTCGATGGGCGCCTATGCCAAGTCCGGGGCCTCGCCGATCTCCGGCCTGATCAAGCCTGGCGACGTGCCGCCGCATGGCGGGCTCTACCTGCTCGATGTCGTGCCGGATGGCGAGGTCCGCTTCGGCTTCCCGAACATCAACGACAATGCCGAGATCGCCGAACTGATCGCCTGCGGCGCGCATTGCGTGCTGTTCGTGACGGGGCGCGGCTCGGTCGTCGGCTCCGCGATCTCGCCGGTGGTGAAGATCTGCGCCAATCCCGAGACCTATCGCCGGATGGCGGAGGATATGGATGTCGATGCCGGCCGCATCCTCGAAGGCCGCGCCGGGCTCGACGAAGTCGGCACCGAGATCCGCGATCTCGTGGTCTCGCTCGGCCAGGGCGGGCGGACGAAATCGGAAGAGCTCGGCCATCAGGAATTCATCCTGACCTACAAGAGCTTCGAGCCGCTCGGCCCCGCCTGCCTGCCCGCGTAAGTCAGGGCGCGTCACGAAGCCGCTTCCGCCAGTCGAGCGGATTGGCTAAGCGTCGGTCCATGACAAGGGCGAGAGGACAGATGAGTTGGCGGAGGAGCGTGATCACGCTCGTCGCCGTCTATGTCCTCGTCCTGCAGACGACGCTGATCGCACTTGCGGCCGGATTGTCGGCGCAGCCTTCGTCCGGCCTGGTCCACCCACTCTGCGCGCCCGGCCAGACGGCACCGTTCGATCCGGCGCCAGACAGCGGCAGCGCGAAGCTGCCTGATTGCTGCGCGACGCTCTGCCTCTCGGCAGCGATCGCGTTGCCGCCGACATCCCCCGCCACCATCCTCGTCGCGCGTCCGCCGGTGCTCGCTTTCTCCGGCAATCTGCCGGGGAAGCAAGTCTCGTCCCCGTCCGCACCGGGTTACCCGCTCGGCGCCCGCGCTCCCCCTGTCCTGGCCTGAAGCCCTTCTCCCTTCAGCTCAGACCAGGATTTTTCCATGACAACCGTCTCAACGGCAGCAGCCGCGCCCGAACGCGCGGTCCGATCTGCCGCATCGCTCTATCGCGCCGTGTGGCGCTGGCATTTCTATGCCGGACTGATCACCCTGCCCTTCCTCATCCTGCTGGCGGTGACCGGCGGGCTCTACCTGTTCCGCGCCGAGATCGACGGCCTGATCCATCGCGACGTCAAACGGGTCGAGGCCCGCGCGACGCGCGAGCGCCCGCCCAGCGAGATCGTCGCGCAGGCCGCGAAGGCCTTCCCGGGTCAGGCCGTGAAATACATCCCGCCCGAAACTGCCACCGCTTCGGCCGAGGTCACGATCCGCGACGCGGCAGGAACCCGGATGGTGGTCTATGTCGATCCCTACGACGCCCGCGTGCTCGGCCAGATCCCCGACAAGGGCACGGTGATGTGGGTGATCCGGCAGGTCCACAGCCTGGCCTATTTCGGGCCGATCGCGAATGGCGTCATCGAGATCGCCGGCGGCTGGGCGATCCTGCTGGTGCTGACGGGCCTCTATCTGTGGTGGCCACGCAAGCAGAGCGGCGGCGTGGTCACGGTGAGGGGCAAGCCGCGCCAGCGCGTGTTCTGGCGCGATCTCCATGCCGTGACCGGGCTCGTCGCGGGCGGCTTCATCCTGTTCCTGGCGATCACCGGCATGCCCTGGTCGGTGCTGTGGGGCAACAAGGTCAACCAATGGGCCAACGGGCATAATTTCGGCTACCCCGCCGGGGTCCGCGTCGCCGTGCCGATGTCGGACGAGCATCTCGGCCATGTCGCCCCGACGACATGGTCCCTCGAACAGGCGAAGCTGCCGACATCGCAAGCTGCAGGCGGCGAGCCGATCGGCCTGGATGCAGCCGTCGCGGCCTTCGATCGGCTGGGGCTGGCCCGCGGCTATGCGGTCAATCTCCCCGGCGGCCCGGGCGGCGTCTATACCGGCTCGGTCTATCCGAAGGACATGGCGCTTCAGCGCGTCATCCATCTCGATCAGTACAGCGGCAAGCCCCTGATCGACATGAGCTATGCCGATTACGGCCCACTCGGCAAAGCGCTGGAATGGGGCATCAACGTCCATATGGGCCAGGAATTCGGGCTGGCGAACCAGCTGGTGATGCTCGCCGCCTGCCTTGCCATCGTCCTGCTCTGCGTGTCGGCATTGGTGATGTGGTGGAAGCGCCGCCCGCAAGGGTCGCTCGGCGTGCCGCCACTGCCGGCGGAGAAGGCGACGCTCCGCGTCGTCGTCGCCCTGCTTGCCGTCGGCGGGCTCGTGTTTCCGCTCGTCGGGCTGTCGCTCATCGTCATGGTGATGATCGACGCTGTGCTGGTAAGAAAATTGCAACCTATGAGTGCATAAATTGAGAAGCCTGCCTCACCCGAGCAGCAGGCTACCCACGGACTGGACAACGGGGCGTCATTGCCCCGTTGTCCAGAAAAGAACGTTATCGCCTTAAGAGTAAATCAAGCCGGACCTGCGCAGAGTGCCGCCATTGCTTTGCCGTGGGGGCCCTCATGCTGCGTAACCTGACCCGAATGCCGGCGGACATGTCGTCGGATTCGCGCCGGCAGCTTCTCCATGCCGTCACGGACCTGTTCCTGCTCGACAACGACCCGAACGAGGCCGTGAAGGAGCATTACGGCGAGATCGCAGCCGGCTCGCTTGGCCATCTCGGCGACGAGGACCGCAAGGGCTATGCCGATCGCGTCGCGGCCATGCCGACCCTGCCGCATAACGTCGCGGTGACGCTCGGCGGCGACAGCAATGCCGAGGTCGCGCGGCTGGTGCTCTCGCTGTCCCCGGTCCTGACCGATACCGACCTCGCCGCCATCGCGGTCAGCCAATCTCAGCAGCATCTCGTCGCCATCGCCGAGCGCGCGCGCCTCTCCGAGGGCGTTACCGACATCCTTGTCGAGCGCGGCGACCAGAAAGTGCTGCATACGGTCAGCGCCAATGAAGGCGCGGCTTTCTCGGATCGCGGCTTCGACCGGTTGCTCGAACGCGGCGAGGGCGATGCCACCATCACCGGCGCGCTTGCCCGCCGCTCCGATCTTGCGCCGAACCGCGTCCAGCGCGTACTGAGGATCGTCGAGCAATTCTCCGATGGCGGCAGCGCCGCGCCCGCCACGGACGCCAGCGTCTCCCTGGCCCGGCAGGCGCGCCAGCAGCGCCTGGAGGTCAAGCTCCTGCTCTCCGACCTCGCCGCCAAGGTGCGCGAGGTCGATGACGTGCTGATCATGCTCGCCGACGAGGACCGCGCCTATCACCTCTCGCAGGTGCTGGCGGAGATCTCCGGCATCTCGATCGAACAGGCGTTGCGCGTGCTGATGCAGCGCGATTCCAGCGGCATAGCCGTTGCTTGCCGTTCGCTCGGCATCGGCGCGACCGCCTTCCGCGCCATCCTGCAATTGCGGGCGCGGCGGCTCTATTTCTCCTCGCGCGACGTCGACGACGATGTCGATGCCTATGACAAGCTCGATCTCGCAACGGCAGAACGGACGCTGCGCTTCCTCAAGCTCAGGACCAAGATCGCCTGAGGCGCAGCCGAGCTCGGCCACAAAACCGCGACATTCGCCCCGCTCCATGCTAGCTTCCGACGGGGCGCGCTGTCGCGAGGATGCTTTCGACGTGAGATTTCCGCTTCTTTCCGCCGCGACGTTCGCAGCCCTGCTCGGCGCGAGCGCGTCAGTGCAGGCACAAGCGATCCTGCCTCTGTCCGGCTTTGCGCCGCTGCCATCGTTCGCATGGGACCGCCCCAGCCTCTCGCCGAAATGGGAGGGGTCCTATGCCCGCATCTCATCGGGCTTCCAGGTCACCAGCAGCAAGCATATGCGCACCAGCGCCGGCCCGACGATCGGGCTGGAGGCGGGCACGATGCTGCGCGAGGGCAATTTCGTCTATGGCATCGCCGGCGCGATCGACTACATGCCGGCTGTAGGTGGCTACGGCTACCCGAGCTTCGGCAACGTCGCCTATACCCGCGACTTCGCCGGCGCCTTCAAGGTCAAGGCCGGCGTGCTGGTGACGCCGGACGTGCTGCTCTACACGACGGTCGGGATGAGCGCGGCCAACGAGACCTGGCGCTTCGGCGCGACCGACTTCTCCTCGCCGTTCAGCCGCAGCAGCATCGCGGTGCGGCCCGAGGCGCGGGCCGGCGTCCAGTGGGCCGTCACCGACAAGCTCACGATCGGGCTCGAAGCCGGCATCATCGGGCGGGAAATCCGCTGAGGATTTGATTCAGGCGGCTGCGGGATTGATTCCGGTTTTTGCGGCAAGCCCTTGATCTGGCGTCATTCTCGGGTTTGCCCCCGGGAATCTCCTGCGGAGAAGGCGCTGGTCAAGAGATGCTCGGGTCAAGCCCGAGCATGACGCGCGTGCCAGGCTCTTACCCTCCGAACGTATTGCTCTTCGGGAAGCCCTTGGGCGGCAGGCGGCCGGCTTCGGCGCGGTGGCCGAGCCATTCCAGGAGATCGGCCTGCGTCACCGTCCAGGTCCGGCCGGAGGTATCGAGCCAGGTCAGGCCATCAGCGAGGTTGAAAGTCCTGGCGTCCGAGAGGCCGCCATCCTTGTAGCGCTGCAGGCGCACGCCCTTGCCCCGGCCCATCTCCGCCACTTCCGAGATCGGGAAGCAGAGCAGCTTGCGGTTCTCGCCGATGATCGCGACATGGTCGCCATCGGCCGGCACCGCCAGCACCGCGACATGCGTGCCATCGACATTGAGCACCTGCCGTCCTTTGCGGGTATTGGCGACGACATCGTCGGCCGGTGCCACGAAGCCCCTGCCCTCGCTCGTCACCATCAGCAGCTTGGAGCCCGGCTTATAGGGGAAGGCGGAGACGATCTCGGCCGTCTCCTCCAATTCGATCATCAGGCGGAGCGGGTCGCCGAAACCGCGGCCGCCCGGCAGCTTCGAGGCATCCAGCGTGAAGACCTTGCCGTTCGAGGCGAGCACCAGGACCTTCGCCGTGGTCTCGGTGAAGAAGGCCGTCTGGAGCGCGTCGTCGCCCTTGAAGGAGAAGCTCGACTTGTCCTGGACATGGCCCTTCAGCGCCCTGATCCAGCCCTTCTTCGAGATCACGACCGTGACCGGCTCGCGCTCGACCATGGCCTGGGTCAGGTCGATATCGGTCGTCTCGGGCATGTCGGCGAAATCGGTGCGGCGCTTGCCGATCGCGGTTTCCGGACCGAAGGTCTTCTTCACCTGGCGGATGTCCCAGGCGATCGTCTTCCACTGCGTCGCCTCGGAGGCGAGCAGGCCTTCGACCTGTTCCTTCTCCTTGGTGAGTTCGTCGAGCTCGGTCTTGAGCTGCATCTCCTCGAGCTTGCGCAGCGCCCGCAGGCGCGTGTCGAGGATGGCGTTGGCCTGGATTTCCGTGAGCTCGAAATAGCGCATCAGTTCGATCTTGGGCTCGTCCTCCTCGCGGATGATTTTGATCACCCGGTCGAGATCGAGATAGACGATCAACAGGCCGCGCAGGATTTCCAGGCGCTTGTCGATCTGGCCGAGCCGGAAGCGCGAACGCCGCTGCAGGACATCGCGACGATGGTCGAGCCAGGCGCGCAGGGCCTCGGCCAGGCTGAGCACGCGCGGCACGAGCCCGCCGGTCAGCACGTTCATGTTCATCGAAATGCGCGCTTCGAGCTCGGAGAGCCGGAAGAGCGATTCCATCATCAGGTTGGGATCGACATTGCGGGCGCGGGGCTCGATGACGATGCGGATATCCTCGGCCGACTCGTCGCGCAGGTCGGCGACCAGAGGCAGCTTCTTGTCGTTGAGCAGCTCAGCGATCTTCTCGATCAGCCGGCCCTTCGAGACCATGTAGGGGATCTCGGTGACCACGATCTGCCAGGCGCCGCGTTCGAGATCCTCCTTCACCCAGCGCGCGCGGGTGCGGAAGGCGCCGCGGCCGGTGCGGTAGGTCTCCGCCATCGAGGTGCGGGTCTCGACGATGATGCCGCCGGTCGGGAAATCCGGGCCGGGCACGAAGGTCATGAGCTGCTCGGAGGAGGTCTCCGGGTGCTGGATCAGGTAGAGCGCGGCGTCGCAGAGCTCGGCCGCGTTGTGCGGGGGTATCGAGGTCGCCATGCCGACCGCAATGCCCTGCGAGCCGTTGGCGAGCAGGTTCGGGAAGGCGGCCGGGAGCACGACCGGTTCCTCGTCCTCACCGTTATAGGTCTCGCGGAAATCAACCGCGTCCTCGTCGATCCCGTCGAGGAGCAGGCGCGCGACCTCGGTCATGCGCGCTTCGGTATAGCGGTAGGCGGCGGCGTTATCGCCGTCGATATTGCCGAAATTTCCCTGTCCGTCGACGAGCGGATAGCGCTGGGCGAAATCCTGCGCGAGGCGCACCAGCGCGTCGTAGACCGACTGGTCGCCATGCGGATGGAACTTGCCGATGACGTCGCCGACGATGCGGGCGCATTTCTTGTGGACCTGGCCCGGATCGAGCCTGAGCAACCGCATGGCGTGCAGGATGCGGCGGTGGACCGGCTTCAGGCCGTCGCGCGCATCCGGCAGGGCGCGGTGCATGATGGTGGAGAGCGCATAGGCGAGATAGCGCTCTTCGAGCGCCGATTTCAGATCGATGCGCTCGGACTCGTCTTCCGGCGGCGGATCGACCGGTTTGCCCATGCTGCGTCAGCCCTCGTCTTGTCCAGAATTCGCGTGGTCTCTATGGCACAGCGCGAATCAGCCCGCCAGAACAATGCAGGTACGAAGACCCCGGCGCAAACGCAGGGACGGCCTTTTCGCGCTTAGGCGGTGGATGATTCGCCGGGCGGCGCATTCGCCGCGGCCCGCGTGGCCATTTCGACCAGTCGCGCCCGCTCCGGCGGCTCGCGCAGGCCGCGCGGATCGAGGATATGGCGGCGCAGGAAGAAGCCGGTCAGGGCGAAGCCCGAGAGGATATCCGCCGGCGACGGCCGGCGCCCGCCCTGCCCTTCGACCAGGAAGGACGGCAGCTTCAGCAGGCGGTCAAGATAGGGTTGCGCCGCCCGCCGGCTGACCGCCTTGCCGGATTTGGGCGAGACATGGCTGAGATCGTCCGGCGAGCCGGTGACGGCGCAGCGCGCGAGATCGAGCCCGAAGCCCAATTCGGTCAGCATCGCCAGCTCGAAGCGGATGATGAGAGCCGGCGCCATCTCAGCCTCGTCGAGATGGGCTACAAGGACGGAGAGGCCCTCATAGAGGCCGGGATGGGGATCGCGCTCCGGCAGCAGGCGCAACAGGCCGGCGATCGTGCCGAGCCCGTAAAGCGCGACCGGCGCCGCGATCAGGCGGGCGGCATGGGAGGTGAGGAGCTCGACCTTGTATTCGCCGAGATGCTCGTCGAGCCGGGCGCGCCATGTGAGCGAGACGGCGTTACCGGGCTGGAGCGAGGCCTGCGCCTTGGCGGAGCGCCCGCCCCTGACGAGGCCGAGATGGCGGCCGTGCTCGCGCGTCATCGCCTCCAGGATCACGGCGCTCTCGCCATGAGCCTTGAGGCCGATGATCGTGCCCTCGTCGGTCCATTCCATGAGGAGAGGGTTTAGGGCGTGACGCGCGGCGCCGCAATTTCATGCGCGCTGCCGGCCATCGGACGACGGCCCAACTGGTTCGGCTCCCGGCCTTGTTTGGAACCGCGGGTCATCCCGGACGGAGCGAAGCGGAGATCCGGGATCCATGCCTGAGCCTTTATCGGATAGGCTCCGGCATGGATCCCGGGTCTCCCTTCGGTCGCCCGGGATGACGGCGCGGGAAGTGAACAGGTGGCCGCCTCACGCCACGTACTGCGCGATGCCGCCGCCGAAGGACCAGTCCTCGCGCTTGACCTCGACGAGGTTGATGAAGATGTCGTCCGGCTTCAGGCCCGGCTCCTTCATCAGGTTCTCGACGATCGCAGCGTAGAGCTTCTTCTTCTGCGTGACGCCGCGCGTATTGGCGACGGTGAGCTGGATGATCACCAGCCTGTCACTGCGGTTGAAGCCGAAATAATTGGCGTCGAAGACGAACTCGCCGGCGTCATGCTGGTGGACGACGGCGAAGAGGTCCTTTTCCGGCACCTCGAAGGTCTCCCGCAGCGCCTTGTAGACGCCATCGATGATGGCGGCCGGCTCGGAAGCCGGGCGGCCGCGACGCATGGAAATCCTGATCAGGGGCATGGTCTGTCTCCGTATCGAGGCGCAACCGCGCCTGTTGGAGAACACCATAGGCCGCTTCTCACGATCTTAAAATCGCATCTATGACGATATCAATGATATGGTATCATGATGTATGAACACCTTGGACATCGACGCCGTCGCCTCCTTCCTGCGGGCAGCCGAGCTGAAAAGCTTCACCCGCGCCGCCGAGGCGCTCGGCACGACGCAATCGCTGGTCAGCACGCGGGTGAAGCGGCTCGAAGACGGACTCGGCCGGCTGCTGCTGCAGCGCCATCCCCGGCTGGTGCGACTAACGGCAGAGGGCGAGCGCTTCCTGCCCGCCGCGCGCGAGTTGCTGGCTGCCCATGGCAAGGCGCTCGCAGCCTTTACCGTGACGCCGGAGCATATCGCGGTCGGCATCAGCGAGCAGGCTGTCGGCGCCGAGGTTCCGGCCGTACTGGCGCGTCTCACCGCCCATGACCCCGGCATCGTCATCAATCTCAGGATCGAGCCGTCACGGATGCTGGAAGAGGCGTTCGAGCGCGGCGAGCTTGACGTCGTGATCGTGCGCCGGCTTGCGGCAGGGCGGACCGGCGAAGTGCTGCGCGACGATGCCGTCGGCTGGTTCGCGGCGCCCGGTCTCGTGCGGCAGGCCGATGCACCGGTGCCGCTCGTCAGCCTCGTCGCCGAATGCCGCTTGCGCCGACACAGTATGGATACGCTGGACCGCGCCGGCATCGCCTGGCGCGAGGCCTTCGTCGGCGGCGGCATGGCGGCGGTCGCAGCCGCAATTCAGGTCGGGCTCGGCGTCTCGCCATTGGCCGCGCGGATCGCGCCGGCAGGCACGATCGATATCGGGCCCGCCTGGGGCCTGCCCTCGCTCGGCGGATCGCAGGTCGTGCTCAGGAGCAATGTCGCCACGCCGCGGGCGGGCGCTTTCGTGCGCGAATTGGCGGCGGCGTTCCGGGGGTAGCGGCTGGCAACGTCCGCTCGCAGCGACCTCAGACCCCCTTTGTCATTCCGGGGCGCGCCGCAGGCGCGAACCTGGAACCCACGACCGGATGAGCCACTCACGACCGAACACCGGATGTCTCACCCAGTTGTGGGTTCCGGGTTCTTCGCTACGCGAAGCCCCGGAATGACAAGGGTGGTGCCAGCAAGAAACTCGCGGGCTACTGCCTCTGCCGCCCTACCCGACCACGCGCTCCACACGGCTTATCACGCGCTTCTCGCGGAGTTCGCTGATGATGGCCGAGAGGTGCTTCAGGTCCCAGACCGTGAGGTCGATGGTGACGTCGGTGAAGTCCTGGTTCGGCCGGTTCATCGAGACGGAGTCGATATTCCCGTCATGCTCCGCGATGGTCGTGGTGATCTGGGCGAGCGAGCCGGGCTCGTTGATCGATTTCAGGGCGATGCGCGCGGGGAAGCGCTGCGGCACCTTGTCGTCGAGGTCCCAGCGGACATCGAGCCAGCGATCGGGCTCGTTGTCGAAGGCCGCGAGTGCCGGCGACTGGATCGGGTAGATCGTCACCCCCTCGCCCGGCGTCAGGATGCCGACGATGCGATCGCCCGGCACGGCCCCGCCATGCGGCGCGAAGCGCACCGGCAGGTCGCCGCCGAGGCCGCGGATCGGGATCGCAGTATCCGGCTCCTCGCCCGGCAGCTTGAACTTGAGGTTCTCGCCCTTGCGCAGTTCGAACCAGCCCTTGCCGTTGGCGGCCGCCCCCGGCTTGCCGTCGGAGGAGCCACGCTTCTCGGGTTCAAGGTCGGGATAGACCGCCTTGACCACGTCGCCGGAATACATCTCGCCGCGCCCGACCGCCGCGAGCACGTCGTCGACGGTGTTGCGCGCGAGGCGCTTCAGCGCCGCCTTGAGCTTGTCGTCGGAGAAGGCGCGCTCGGCGCGGGAGAAGGCGCGTTCGAGAATCTGGCGACCGAGGCCGGCATATTGGCGGCGGACGGCGGCGCGGGTGGCGCGGCGGATCGCGGCGCGGGCCTTGCCGGTGACGACGAGGGATTCCCAGGCCGCCGGCGGGGCCTGCCCGTCGGCGCGGGTGATCTCGACCTCGTCGCCGTTCTGCAATTCGGTCAGCAGCGGCGCGATGCGGCCGTTGATCTTGGCGCCGACCGCGCTGTTGCCGACGTCCGTATGGACGGCATAGGCGAAATCGATCGGCGTCGCGCCGCGCGGCAGGGCGATGAGCCTGCCCTTCGGGGTGAAGCAGAAGACCTGGTCGTGGAAGAGCTCGAGCTTGGTATGCTCGAGGAATTCCTCGGGGCTGTCGCCCTCGGCCAGCAAGTCGACGGTGCGGCGCAGCCATTGATAGGCGCGGCTCTCGTCGGCGAGGCCCATCGGCTCGCCGGCCCGGCCGTCCTTGTAATGGGCGTGCGCGGCGATGCCGTATTCGGCGATGCGGTCCATGTTGTCGGTGCGGATCTGCAATTCGACGCGGCTATGGCCGGGGCCGACGACGGTCGTATGGATCGACCGGTAGTCGTTCTGCTTCGGCGTCGAGATATAGTCCTTGTAGCGGCCCGGCACCATCGGCCAGGTCATGTGGACGATGCCGAGCACGCGATAGCAATCCTCCGGCCTGTCGACGATGACCCGGAAGCCGAAGATGTCGGAGAGCTGCTCGAAGGAGACGGATTTGCGCTCCATCTTCTTCCAGATCGAATAGGGCCGCTTGCGCCGCCCGAAGACCTCGGCCTGGATGCCGCTGGCGGCGAGCTTGCCCTTCAGGTCCTGTTCGATCTCGCCGATGACCTTGCCCTCGCGCTCGGTCACCTCCTCCAGCCGCTTGGTCACGGTGGCATGGGCCTCGGGCTTGATATGGCGGAAGGAGAGTTCCTCCAGCTCCTCGCGCAGCTCCTGCATGCCCATGCGGCCGGCGAGCGGGGCGTAGATCTCGATCGTCTCCTCGGCGATGCGCAGGCGCTTCTCGGGCGGGACGAAATGCAGGGTGCGCATGTTGTGCAGGCGGTCGGCGAGCTTGACCAGCAGGACGCGGATATCGTCGGCGATGGCGAGCAGCAGCTTGCGGAAATTCTCGCCCTGCGCCGCCTTCTTCGAGACGAGGTCGAGCTTCTTGATCTTGGTGAGGCCGTCGACCAGCCGGCGGATATCCGGCCCGAACATGGTCTCGATCTCTTCGAGCGTCGCGGCCGTGTCCTCGACCGTGTCGTGCAGGACGGCGGCGACGATGGTGGCGTCGTCGAGCTTGAGATCGGTCAGGATCGCCGCGACTTCGAGCGGATGCGCGAAGAAGGGATCGCCGGAGGCGCGCTTCTGCGTGCCATGAGCGCGCATGGCATAGACATAGGCCCGGTTGAGCAGGTCCTCGTCGGTATTCGGATTATAGCTCCTGACCCGGTCAACGAGCTCATATTGCCGCATCATGCCCATGCGGGCCCCAGCCTCATCCTGCGATCATTGCAACACATTATTATTTGCACAGGCATCGGCGGCAGCAAGGCGTTTTCCGGATAGCGGGCATGAAAAAGCCCGGCACTGCCGGGCTTTAACGGGAAACAGTGAACAATCGATTCACGCGAGGAGAATCAGTCCTCGTCGTCGGCGCTCTCGGTCGGCGGCACGAGGCCGTCGAGGCCGCGCAGCAGGTCCTCTTCGCTCATGCGGTCGAACTGGACTTCGCTGTCCGGGGTCGCGGCGCTCGTCGGGCTGGCGAGCAGCGGAACGGTCTCCTGCTCCGGCTCGTCGACCTCGACATGCTTCTGCAGCGAGTGGATCAGGTCTTCCTTGAGATCCTCAGGCTTGAGCTTCTCGTCGGCGATCTCGCGCAGCGCGACGACGGGGTTCTTGTCGTTGTCGCGGGGGACGAGGATCGACGAGCCCGACTGGATCATCCGCGCGCGGTGGCTGGCGAGCAGCACCAGCTCGAAGCGGTTCTCGACCTTGTCGATGCAGTCTTCAACGGTAACGCGAGCCATGGCCGGCTTCTTCCGATCTCAGCGATGCAGGGAAATGGATTGAGCACGGCCTTACAGGCAAAGCCACCGCGATGCAAGAATTTCGCTCGCTGCCGGCGTCGCGTCAGGCGCCCATGCGACGCACCATGTCGTCCAGCGTCGGCTCATACCGGCCCGCGACCTCGCCGCCGCGCGCGCCCATGGCCGGCAACTCGTGCGGCTGGAGCTGGGCGAAACGCATCCGCATCGTGGTGGCGACGCCCTCGCCGAAGGCGATCGCCTCGCGATTGCCGATCGAGGACAGGAAATTGATCGTGCTGGCGGAGGCGTCGGAGATCGCCGAGCGGATGATCTGCTGGTCGCGCTCGTTGGCCAGCCGCATCGCGAAGATGGTCGAGCATTGCGACAGGATGGTCGGGTCGAGCTCGCCGGGGCGCTGCGTCACGATGCCGAGATAGGCGCCGTATTTGCGGCCTTCCTTGGCGATCCGGGCGAGCGCCTGCCGCGTCGGCGCGAAACCGAGCTTGGGGTCGGAGGGGACGTAGCGATGCGCCTCCTCGCAGAGCACGAGGATCTCGCAGGCGCCCTGGCTCGCGCTGGCAAGGTCGAAGGCCAGGCGCGACAGCACCGAGGCCACCGCGTTCACGACTTCGGATGGCAGGCCGCCGAGCTGAAAGGCCGTGATCGGCCGGCCATGCATCGGGATGCGGAAGACCTGGGACAGGATCGGCGCCACGGTCTCGTACATGTTGGCCCGGCCGAACATGAAGCGATAGCGCGGATCGGCGTGGAGCGACTCCAGCCGCACCTTGAGCGAGCGCAGCGCGGCACGAGGCCAGCGCTGCTCATGCAGGCCGACCAGCTCGTCGATGACCGCGAAGACATCCTTGATGCGGTAGGGCGTGGCGGCATCGGCCGGCCCGGCCTGCTGCGTATCGGCGGACTGGCGCGAGACGCCGAGATCGAGCGGACGCTTCAGCAGACTCGAGCCGAGATCGCGCGCCAGATCCTGCCCGTTGGGCTGGCGATAGCGGGCGCGCGCGGCCGAGACGACCTCGCGCAGGATATCCGGCTCGTCGTCGAGAGGCGCGCGCGCGCGAAACACGACATCGGCCAGTTCGTCCTGCTTGAACATCCAGAAGGGCAGATCGAGGCTTTCGCCGTCGATGGTCAGGGCGAGGTCCGGAAAGGCGCTGGAATATTCGTTGTGCGGGTCGAGGATGAGCACGCGCAGGCGCGGCCGGACCGAGACGGCACGGCGCAGCAACAGCGAGACCGCGCTCGACTTGCCGACGCCGGTCGTCCCGACCAGGGCGAAATGGCGCGACAGCATGTCCTCGACGCTGACGGTCGCGGGGATGCTGGCATCCTGCGTGACATGGCCAATCTCGACGCCGACCCGGTCACCGAGGTTATGGACGAGCGCAAGATCACCGGAGCGGATACGGTGGGCGACAGCGCCGATCGACGGAAAGGTGCTGATGCCGCTTTGGAAGCGCGGCTTTCCAACGGTGTTCTCCAGCACCTCGCCAAGCAACTCCACCTCGACCCGGATCGGGTTTTCCTCGGAATCGTACCAGGCGGTGTCGACGGCGTGCAGCTTGTAGACGAGCGCGACGATACGGCTCGCGCCAAGATTGATCGATATCATCTGGCCGATGGCCCAGGCATCACCGGCCTGCCAGCCATCGGTCGAGACCGCGCTGAGGATCGTGGCACGCGAGCCGTCACAAGCGATGACGCGGCCGAGCGCCCGCTCGGGCGGCTGCTGGCCGTCACGCCTGTCCGGCTGGATATCGGTGTGGAAAGCCGCGTTCTTCAGTGGGAGTTGCATCGGCTCGCGCGATTTCTGCAATGTCGAACATCAACGCTAGGGAGTTCCGGTTACGATTACCTTCACGCGGAAAGGTTATTCCTCTTTATCAAATCGCAAGGTTTGGCGCCCCGCACCGATCACATTTCGTGAGCCGGGCATCACAATCCCTGTATTGAGCCGACGCGCCGCTTTCGTCTAAGCAGGTTTCAAAGAAACAAGGGGAATGCGTGATGGCCGAAGGCTTGCGTCTGGGCATCAATATCGACCACGTCGCCACGGTGCGAAACGCGCGTGGCGGCGCCCTGCCCGATCCGGTCCGGGCCGCGCATCTCGCCATCGCCGCCGGCGCCGACGGCATCACCGCCCATCTGCGCGAGGACCGCCGCCATATCCGCGACGCCGACATGGAGCGCCTCGCCACAGAACTGACCAGGCCGCTAAATTTCGAGATGGGCGCCACCGAGGAGATGATCGCGCTGGCGGAACGGCTGAAGCCGCATGCGGCCTGCCTCGTGCCGGAGAAGCGCGAGGAACGCACCACCGAAGGCGGCCTCGACGTCGTCGGGCAGGCAGCCCATCTCGCGCCGGCCATCGCCCGGCTGAAAGCGGCCGGCTGCCGCGTCTCGCTGTTCATCGAGCCGGACGAAGCGCCGATCGCGATGTCCGTCAAGCTCGGCGCGCCGGTCATCGAACTGCATACCGGAAGCTGGTGCCATGCCGTCATCGACGGCGACACCGCCAAGGCGGAGGCGGAATTCCGACGGCTGACGAACGGCGCGGCGCTCGGAGCCAGGCTCGGTCTCGAAGTCCATGCCGGGCACGGGCTCGACTACGACACCGCCCGCATGCTCGCAGCCGTGCCGGCCTTCGTCGAGTTCAATATCGGCCATTTCCTGGTCGGCGAGGCCATCTTCGTCGGTCTCGAAGAGGCGATCCGCCGGATGCGGCAAGCGATGGACGAGGGCCGCGCCGGGCGCTGAGCCCCCGGTCAACGTCCTTCCCTGCTCCCAAAGCGGTTCCGATCCGGCGCAAAGCGCGCTACATCGCGGGGATGATCCTCGGCATCGGCTCCGACCTCTGTGACATCCGCCGCATCGAGCGCTCGCTCGAACGCTTCGGCGACCGCTTCACCCAGCGCGTCTTCACCGAGGGCGAGCGGGCGAAATCGGACCGGCGCGCGACCCGCGCCGCTTCCTATGCCCGCCGCTTCGCCGCCAAGGAGGCCTGCTCGAAGGCCTTGGGCACGGGCATGAGCCACGGCGTGTTCTGGCGCGACATGGAAGTCGTCAACCTGCCGGGCGGACGCCCCACGATGCGATTGACCGGCGGCGCGATCGAGCGGCTGAAGGCCATGACCCCGCCAGGCCACGAGGCTTTCGTCCATGTCTCGCTGACGGACGACCCGCCTCTGGCGCAGGCCTTCGTGGTGATCGAGGCACGGCCGGTCACCTGAACCGCCTTCCCTTCAAGCAGAAGCCGCCGCCATTCCGGGGCACCGCTTGACGATGCACCGGAACGACGGCGGCTTTCGAGACGTTACCGCCCTGTTCGGCCGCTCAGCGGCCGGTGACCTGGCCTTCCGGCTCGTCGCTCAGCCAGCGATAGATCACGCCGCCGAGCACGCCGCCGATCAGAGGCGCCAGCCAGAACAGCCAGAGCTGCTGGAGCGCCCAGCCGCCGACGAAGAGCGCCGGGCCGGTGCTGCGGGCCGGGTTCACCGAGGTGTTGGTCACCGGGATGCTGACGAGGTGAATCAGGCAGAGGCCGAGGCCGATCGCCAGCGGGGCGAAGCCTGCCGGCGCCTTGCCATGGGTCGAGCCCATGATGATGAAGAGGAACATCATGGTCATCACGACTTCCATCAGGAAGGCCGAGACGAGATTGTACTTGCCGGGCGAATGCTCGGCATAGCCGTTCGAGGCGAAGCCGCCGGCAAGATCGAAGCCCGGCGCGCCCCGCGCGATAAGATAAAGGACGCCGGCCGCCACGACGGCGCCGACCACCTGCGCAATGATATACGGAACGACCTGGCCCGCCGGGAAGCGTCCGCCGGCCGCGAGGCCAACCGTCACCGCCGGATTGAGATGGCAACCCGAGATATGGCCAATGGCATAGGCCATCGTGACGACGGTCAGGCCGAACGCCAGCGAAACGCCGAGCAGCCCGATACCGACATTCGGAAATCCCGCAGCGATGACCGCGCTGCCGCAACCCGCAAAGGTCAGCCAGAAAGTCCCGATGGCTTCGGCGGCTAATTTCTTCGTGCTCATGAATGATTCCCCCCAGTGTCGCGCGACCATGATGCTGTTGACGAAAACAGGGGCCGTCAATCTGTCATCGGTGTTAAAACTGCCCTGATCCTGCCGTTCTCCCACGCTGGATTCGCATTTGACATCTTGCCGCCATCCACTGGCGCCCCTCCCCCTCCCGCTCTTGCGCGTTGTCGCAGGCGCGATAGTCGGCTAGACCGCGCGCTGGATTGCAGCCTCAGGAGCGCCCGCGTGGCCAACGACGTCGACAGCAAAAGCAAGGCGGCCAAGGAAGAGGGCGGCGTCCTCGAGACGATCAAGGTCGTCGTCCAGGCGCTGCTCATCGCGCTCGTCATCCGCACCCTGCTGTTCCAGCCCTTCAACATCCCCTCGGGCTCGCTGATCCCGACGCTGCTGATCGGCGACTATCTGTTCGTGTCGAAATACACCTACGGCTATTCCAAGCATTCGATCCCGTTCAGCCCGCCGCTGTTCTCCGGCCGGGTCTGGGCAGCCGAGCCCAAGCGCGGCGACATTGCCGTGTTCAAGCTGCCGAGCGACAATTCGACCGACTACATCAAGCGCGTCATCGGCCTGCCGGGCGACCGCATCCAGATGATCGACGGCATCCTGCACATCAACAACCAGCCGGTGAAGCGCGAGCGCATCGCCGATTACGTGACGGCCGACAACTGGGGCCGCAGCGCCCCCACGATCCAGTATCGCGAGACGCTGCCCGGCGGCGTCAGTCACCAGATCATCGAGCGCGAGGGCGATACGGGCACCTTCGACAACACGCAGGTCTTCATCGTGCCGGCCGGCCATTTCTTCATGATGGGCGACAATCGCGACAATTCGCTCGACTCGCGCGACCGCAGCGTCGGCTTCGTGCCCTTCGAGAATTTCGTCGGACGGGCCGAGATCATCTTCTTCTCGATCGAGGACGGCGCCTCGGCCTGGAAGATCTGGGAATGGCCCTATACGGTTCGCTGGAACCGTCTGTTCAGCACCATCAAGTGAGCAAGGCGGGCGACGGCGGGCGCAAGGCCCCGGATACGGCACGGCTCGAAGCCGCGCTCGGGCACCGCTTCGCGGACCAGAGCCTGCTCGCCACGGCGCTCACCCATATGAGCGCCGAGGGCTCGCGGCTGGCGAGCTATCAGCGCCTCGAATTCCTCGGCGACCGCGTGCTCGGCCTGTCGGTCGCCGACCTGCTGTTCCGGCAGTTCCCGCAGTCGGAGGAAGGCAATCTCTCGCGCCGGCTCGCCGATCTCGTGCGCAAGGAGACCTGCGCGGAGGTGGCAGAGGGCTGGAATCTCGGCCAGTTCATGCGGCTCGGCGAAGGCGAAATCCTCGGCGGCGCCCGCAAGAACAAGGCGATCCTGGCCGATGCCTGCGAGGCGATCATCGGCGCGGTCTTCATCGACGGCGGCTACGAGGCCGCACGCGCACTGATCGAGCGCGCCTTCGGCGAGCGCATGCTGAAGCCGATCCGCCCCTTGCGCGACGCCAAGACCGCGCTGCAGGAATGGGCGCAAGGCAAGGGCTATCCGACGCCGACCTATAGCGAGCGTGGCCGCTCCGGCCCCGATCACGCGCCGGTCTTCGTCGTCGCCGCCAGGATCACGGGGCTCGCCGACGCCGAAGCGCGCGGCCCCTCCAAGCGGCTGGCCGAACAGGCCGCGGCCGAAACCTTCCTGAGGCGCGAGGGCCTGTGGAACGACAACCCGGAAAGTGACAATGTCTGAAACCGATCAAGCCACGCGCTGCGGCTTCGTCGCGCTGATCGGCGCGCCGAATGCCGGCAAGTCGACGCTGCTGAACCAGCTCGTCGGCGCCAAGATCTCGATCGTCTCGCGCAAGGTGCAGACGACGCGCACGCAGGTGCGCGGCATCGCGCTCTCCGGCACGGCGCAGATCATCTTCGTCGACACGCCCGGCATCTTCGCGCCCAAGCGCCGGCTCGATCGCGCGATGGTGACGAGCGCCTGGGGCGGCGCCACCGATGCCGACCTGATCGGCGTGCTGATCGACGTCGCGCGCTTCGACCATGAGGAGAACACCGCGCTGTTCGAGCGGCTTGCCGAGCTGAAGCAGCCGAAATTCCTGATCCTCAACAAGATCGACACGGTGCCGAAGGAGAAGCTGCTCGAAATCACCGCCAAGGTGAACGAGCGCGGCAGCTTCGAGACGACCTTCATGGTCGCGGCTCTGACCGGCTACGGCGTCAAGGATATCCTGACCTGGCTGGAGAAGCGTCTGCCGCTCGGCCCCTGGCTCTATCCGGAGGACCAGATCTCGGACGCGCCGCTGCGCTTCCTCGCCGCTGAGATCACCCGCGAGAAGATGTTCGAGCGGCTGCATGACGAACTGCCCTATCGCTCCACGGTCGAGACCGAGAGCTGGCAGCAGAAGCCGGACGGCTCCGTGCGCATCGAGCAGACGATCTATGTCGAGCGCGAGGGCCAGCGGAAGATCGTGCTCGGCGAAGGCGGCCAGACGATCAAGGCGATCGGCCAGAAGGCCCGCATCGAGATCGCCGAGGCGGCCGAGGCCAAGGTCCATCTCTTCCTGTTCGTGAAGGTGCGCGAGAACTGGAGCGACGATCCGGAGCGCTACCGCGAGATGGGGTTGGAATTCCCCAAGGGCAAAGCCTGAGCGGCGCAGCAAACGTGATGCGCAGCGAGAAGGACAAGATGCTGGCCGGCGAACTCTACCGCGCCGACGGCCCCGAGCTCATCGCCGATAACCGCCGCATCAGCGCCTGGATGGAGCGCTTCAACGCCACGACTGCAACGCCGGAAGCGCGGCTGCCGCTGCTGCGCGAGGCGCTCGGTCATGTCGGGCGCGACGTGGTCATCCGCCCGCCCTTCCATTGCGACTACGGTTACAATATCAGCCTGGGCGACGGCGTCTTCCTGAACTTCAACTGCATCATCCTCGACGTCGTGGCGGTCACGATCGGCGATGGCACGCAGATCGGCCCCGGCGTGCAGATCCTGACAGCCGACCATCCGCGCGACCCCGAACAGCGCCGGCAGATGCTGGAATTCGGCCGCCCGGTCTGGATCGGGCGCAATGTCTGGATCGGCGGCGGCGCGATCATCCTGCCGGCGTCACGATCGGCGACGACGCGATCATCGGCGCGGGCAGCGTGGTCACGCGCGACGTGCCGGCCGGCGCCACGGCCGTCGGCAATCCGGCGCGCCTGCGGCCCTGACGTAACGGAAAATCGAGCTGCGTCAGTGTGCCACGGACTGCCCTTGTAACTTGTCAAATTTCAGTCGTGAAACGACATTGTTAGAACGCGTTTTGCCTCCATTTTCATACCTAAAGATATTTCAGCAGGAGTGATTGCCATGAGCGCCGTACCGCGCATCGCGCTGTTCATCGATGGCGCCAATCTCTACGCCACGTCCAAGCAGCTTGGCTTCGACATGGACTACCGGCGCCTGCTGCGCGAGTTCCAGGGCCGCGGCAACCTGATCCGCGCCTTCTATTTCACCACGCTGATCGAGAGCGAAGAGTATTCCTCGATCCGGCCGCTGGTCGACTGGCTCGACTACAATGGCTACCGGGTGATCACCAAGGCGGCGAAGGAGTTCACCGACGCCACCGGCCGGCGCCGGATCAAGGGCAACATGGATATCGAGCTGGCGATCGAGATGCTCGAGCTCGCGCCGCATCTCGACCAGATCTACCTATTCTCCGGCGACGGCGATTTCCGCCCGCTGGTCGAGGCGGTGCAGCGCAAGGGCGTGAAGGTCTCGGTGGTCTCGACGATTTCGACCAATCCGCCGATGGTCTCGGACGAGTTGCGCCGTCAGTGCGACGAGTTCATCGACCTCGCCCAGCTCATGCAGAAGATCGGCCGCGACCCGGCCGAGCGTGCCGGCCGCAGCGGCCCTGCCGCAGCGCCGGTTACACCCGGCAGCCCGTCGCTGGAGCGCCGCTACGGCATCCGCCAAGGCGACGAGCCGGCCGAGGGGTAAGGCGCCAGCACTACCCGCCCGACTTCAGCAACCGCTGCTTGTCGCGGTTCCAGTCGCGCTCTTTCTCGGTCTCGCGCTTGTCGTGGAGCTTCTTGCCCTTGCCGAGGCCGAGCTCGACCTTCGCCCTGCCCCGGTCGTTGAAGTAGACCTTGAGCGGGATCAGGGCCATGCCCTCGCGCTGGACCGCGCCCATCAGCTTGTTGATCTCCCGCCTGTGGAGCAGGAGCTTCCGCGGCCGGCGGACCTCGTGATTGAAGCGGTTGGCCTCGAGATATTCCGGAATATGGGCGTTGAACAGAAAGAGCTCCGTCCCCATCGGGCCGGCATAGCTCTCTCCGATCGTCGCCTTGCCGCCGCGCAGCGATTTGATCTCGGTCCCCTGCAAGGCGATGCCCGCCTCCACGGTTTCCTTGATCTCGTAATTGAAGCGCGCCTTGCGGTTATCCGCCGCGAGACGATAGCGCTCCGGATCGGGTTTCTTCATGCCGTTCCGCTGAATCCATGCTGCTCGACCGGCGCTGCCACAGCTTGAGAATCCGATTCGGAATCGGCGCCCAAGCCTTTGAAGCCACTGGTCTTGTCATTCTTCCGCCCGCCCCGGCGGGGCGAGCGAATGGCCGTGCCCTGTCCGGCACGGCCATCCATCCTACTTAAGCATTCACCAGCCCGGCGAAAACCATGGCCTCGCGAATGACCTTGCCCGTCGCCGGCGTCACCGGCATCAGCGGCAAGCGGACCTCCTCCTCGATGCGGCCGAGCAGGGCGAGACCGTGCTTGGCGCCGGCAAGGCCGGGCTCCTTGAAGATCGCATCATGGAGCGGCACCAGACGGTCCTGCACCTTCAGCGCGCCGGCATAGTCGCCCTTCTGGACGGCCTCCATCAGCTCGGCGCAGAGGCGCGGCGCGACATTGGCGACGACCGAGATGCAGCCATGGCCGCCGGCCGCCATATAGGCGAGCGCGGTCATGTCCTCGCCCGAGAGCTGGATGAAATCCGGCCCCATGGCGTGGCGCTGCTGAGAGACGCGGGCGAGATTGGCGGTGGCATCCTTCACGCCGGCGATGTTCTTCAGCTCATAGAGCCGCGTCATCGTCTCGACCGACATGTCCACCACCGAGCGCGGCGGGATGTTGTAGATGATGATCGGAATGCCGATCGCGTCGTTCACCGCCTTGAAGTGCTGGTACATGCCCTCCTGGGTCGGCTTGTTGTAATAGGGCGTGACCACGAGCACGGCATCGGCGCCGGCCTTCTCGGCATGGACGGCGAGATCGATCGCCTCGATCGTGTTGTTTGAGCCGGCGCCGGCGATCACAGGGACGCGGCCCTTGTTCTGGTCGATGACGATCTCCACCACGCGCTTGTGCTCGTCATGGGACAGCGTCGGGCTCTCGCCGGTGGTGCCGACGGGCACGAGCCCGGTCGAGCCGTTCTCGATCTGCCATTCGACCAATGCGCGCAGCGCCTGCTCGTCGACCTTGCCGGATTTGAACGGCGTGACCAGAGCGGGCATCGAGCCGGTGAAGGCAATGTGCTTGGTCATGGGACGGTCCTGGGACGAAAACGCGGGTTACGGGGCCGCCACACATAAACCGTCGTCTCGCCAAGGCAAAGCCGGCAAGTCATGAAAATGCGTGGCCTCATAGTTAAGCCTTCATAAACGGCCTTCGCCGACCATCCGTCGATGACCATCCGAGCCTGGAGCCGCGCCATGGCCTCGCCTGCGGCCGCGAGGAGACTGATCTGCCTGCTGCTGCCCGTCCTGCTCTCGGCGTCTTCGACGCGGGCGGGCGATGACGGCATGCTCGCAACCCAGCGCAAGCTCGCCATGCTCGGCGATGTCGAGGCCACGGGCGCGCTGCCCTATCCGGCCAATGCATTGCGTGGTCACGACGCCGTCAATGTCGAGGCCGTGAAGGCGGCGGTCGCTGCCTATCGCCGCGGCGCACTCACTGAGGGCGACGATCTCGCGGCACGCATCGACGATCGCTCGACGCGCTCCCTGCTCGAATGGGTGGCGATCCATGCCAATGCCGGCGCCGTGCCCTTCCTGCGGATCGACGCCTTCCTGCGCGAGCACCCGAACTATCCGGCCACGACCCGTTTTCGACGCCGCGCCGAGGAGGCGCTGATCGCGGAGAAGAAGGCCCCCGCCATCGTGCGCGCCTTCTTTCATGGCCAGCAGCCGGTCTCGCCGGCCGGGCGGATCGCACTGGCCATCGCGCTCAAGGATGAAGGCAAGGCCGAACAGGCCAATGCCCTGATCCGCCAGAGCTGGCGCAAGGACGTTTTCGGACAGGCTCTCGAAAAGATCGCGCTCGCCGCCTTCGAGGCGGTGCTGAGCAAGGACGACCATCGCCTGCGCGCCGAGCGCTTTCTATTCCGCGAGAATGGCGAGGCCGCCCTGCGCAACGCCGCCCGCGTCTCGACCGATTACGTCGTGCTGGCCAAGGCGCGGCTCGCCAGCGCCAAGGCCCGCCGGCCCATCTCCGACAAGCTGATCACGGCCGTGCCGGCGTCGGTTCGCGGCGATGTCTCCTTTGCCTTCCTGCAAGCCCAGCAGGCGCGCCGCGGCGACAAGCTCGACGATGCCGTGAAGGCGCTGACCGCGATTCCGCGCGATCCGGCCCTGCTCGGCGACGGCGACGGCTGGTGGGAGGAGCGGCGCATCATCGCACGTAAGCTCCTCGATGCCGGCCAGCCGCAGAAGGCGTATGAGGTCTCGTCCGGCCATGGCGCCGAGGATGCAGCCGAGCGGATCGAGGCCGAATGGCATGCCGGCTTCCTGGCGCTCCGCTTCCTGAAGAAGCCGGATGTCGCGCTCAGGCATTTCGACGCGGCGGCAGGCATCGCCGAGACGCCGATCTCGGTCGCCCGCGCCGCCTATTGGCAAGGCCGCGCCTATGAGGAACTGGGCAAACCCGACGAGGCCAAGGCCGCCTTCGGCAAGGCGGCGGAACAGCCGATCGCCTATTACGGGCAATTGGCCCGGGCCAAGCTCGGCTTCTCCGACCTACCGCTGCGACGCACGGTTGCCGCCGGGCTCGAGACCCTGCCGGGCCATCGCGCCGTGCGCCTGCTCTACCGCATCGGCGAGCGCGATCTCGCCACGCTGATGCTGAACGACTTAGCGCAGCGTCTGCACACCACCGAGGCGCTGGAGGCGATCGCCGCCATCGCCCGGCGCGAAACCGATGCGCGCGCGCAGGTCGGCATCGGCAAGGCCGCGCTGCAACGCGGCTTCCCGCTCGACATGACGGCCTATCCGGTCAACGGCATCCCGGAATTCGACGTGCTCGGCGATCCGATGGAGCGCGCCATCGTCCATGCCATCGCCCGGCAGGAGAGCGCCTTCGATCCGACCGCGATGTCGGGTGCCGGCGCGCGCGGCCTGATGCAGATGATGCCGGCGACCGCTCGCGAGACGGCAAGGCGCGCCGGCCTCCCCTTCAACTGGGAGAAGCTGGGGCAGGACCCGCTCTATGCGGCGCGGATGGGCGCGGCCCATCTCAACGACCTGCTCAAGGAATGGCGCGGCTCGTATATCCTGACCTTCGCCGCCTATAATGCCGGCTCGCCCAATGTGAAGAAATGGATCGCCGCCTATGGCGACCCGCGCGATCCGGAGGTCGACGCCGTCGACTGGGTCGAGCGAATCCCGTTCTCGGAGACGCGCAACTACGTCCAGCGCGTGATGGAGAACCTGCAGGTCTATCGCGAGCGCCTGAATCAGCGCACGGCCTACCTCATAGACTACGACCTGAAGCGCGGCGGCAAGCGGGACTAGCCGGGCCTTTGCTCAAACACGCCGTCATCCCGGACAAGCCGCGAAGCGGCGCCGATCCGGGATCCATGCCGGAGCGTTTCCGACAGAGGCTCAGGCATGGATCCCGGGTCTCCGCTTCGCTGCGCCCGGGATGACATGATGAGGTCATGAAGCCACCCCAACGATCTTCCCTGCCGATTGCAATATTTGAAACTTTCAATTAGTTTCTGCCGGCAGCGGAGGAATTTCGATGCTGCAGGACATTGCCGATTTCGCGCCCACCCTTGAGGCTTGGCGTCGCGACCTTCACGCCCATCCCGAAATCGCCTTCCAGGAATTCCGAACCTCGGATTTCGTCGCGAAGACGCTGGCCTCCTTCGGTATCGAGGTGCATCGCGGGCTCGGCGGCACCGGCCTCGTCGGTGTCATCAAGGGTGCGGCCGAGGGGCCGACCATCGGCCTGCGCGCCGACATGGACGCGCTGCCTATGGAGGAGGATACCGGCCTCGACTATCGCTCGACCACCAAGAACCAATTCCATGGCTGCGGCCATGACGGCCATACCGTGATGCTGCTCGCCGCGGCGCGCCATCTCGCCGCCAACCCGCCCAAGCGCGGCAAGGTCCACCTGATCTTCCAGCCGGCCGAGGAGATCGGCCAGGGCGCGCAGAAGATGATCGAGGACGGGCTGTTCGAGCGTTTCCCCTGCTCCGAGGTCTACGCGCTCCACACCATCCCGCTCTACGAGGAAGGCACGGCTGCCGTCCGGCCCGGCCCGACGCTGAGCGGCACGACCGTGTTCGAGATCACGATCAAGGGCAAGGGCGGCCACGGCGCGGCGCCGCATACAACCAATGACCCGCTGCAGGTCGCGGCGCGGCTCGCGATCGAGATCTCCTCGATCGTCGGCCGCCATGTCGATCCGATGCAGCCGGCCGTCATCAGTCTCGGGAAGCTCGTCGCCGGCACGGCCTCGAACATCATCCCGGACTCAGCCGAGCTCAGCGGCACGATCCGCACCTATAATCCCGAGACGGAGGCCCGCATCATCGACAAGCTCGATGCGGCCTGCCGGGGTCTGGCGCTGATGTCCGGCTGCACCATCACCTGCACGAAGAAGGCGAGCTGCCCGCCCTGCCTCAACGATCCCCGCGCTGCAGCGGCTGCGGCCGCTGCAGCAGCGCAGGTTCTCGGCGACGCCAATGTGCAGACCGATCTGACGCCCCTGCCCTTCTCCGACGATTTCGCACTGATGCTGCGGCAATGGCCGGGCGCCTACATCTTCCTCGGCCAGCCCGGCGCGATGTGCCACCACCCGACCTTCGATTTCGACGACCGGCTGCTGCCGGTCGGCGCCAGCATCCTGTGCCGCCTCGTCGAGCGCCAGACCGGAGCCAACGCATGACCGCCGCCGCGATCCCGAGCGCCGAGCCGCGCTCCCCGGCCATGATCCGTCGCGCCGTGATCTCCTCGGTGATCGGCAATGGCCTCGAATGGTACGACTTCCTGGTCTACGGCTTCTTCGCCACGATCATCGCCCAGGTCTTCTTCCCGACCTCCGATCCGCTGGTCTCGACGCTGCTGACGGCCGCGACCTTCGCGATCTCGTTCCTCGTCCGGCCGGTCGGCGGCGTGCTGCTCTCGACCTATGCCGACCGCTTCGGCCGCAAGCCGATCCTGACGGTGATGATCCTGATCATGGGCTTTTCGACCGTGCTGATCGGGCTGACGCCGAGCTATGCGACGATCGGCATCCTCGCGCCCATCCTCGTGATCATCGCGCGCATCCTGCAGGGCATCTCGGTCGGCGCCGAATTCGCCTCGGCCACCGCGATGCTGGTCGAATACGCCCCGCCCGGCCGCAAGATGCTGTTCGGCAGCTTCCAGATGTGCTCGCAGGCGCTGGCGCTCGCGCTCGCCGCCTTCTCCGGCTATGCGCTGGCGACGCTGCTGACGCCCGAGGACCTGCAGGGCTGGGGCTGGCGCATTCCCTTCCTGCTGGGCTCGCTGATCACGCCGCTCGGCTTCTACATCCGCCGCTTCGTCGACGAATCCCCGGAATACGAGAAGGACACCAAGCAGAGCACCGGGCAGACGCCGTTCCGCACCGTTCTCTCCGAGCATCGCAACGCGCTGTTGCGCTGCTTCGGCATCATGATTCCCGGCACGGCCTCGAACTATGTCTGGTTCATCTTCCTGCCGGGCTATGTCATCCGCCAGCTCAAGCTCCCCTTCACCAGCGCCATGCTGAGCTCGCTGATCGGCGGCGTCCTGCTCTTCATCTTCGTGCCGATCATGGGCCATCTCGCCGACCGCTGGAGCGCCTTCCGCGTCTGGCTCCTGGGCATGCTGAGCTTCGCGCTGCTCTCCTACCCGCTGCTCGCCTATGTCGTGGCGGAGCCGAGCTTCGAGCGGCTCCTGACCGCACAGGCGATCTGCGCGCTCTCGATCGCCGCGATCTGGGCACCGACGCCGGGCCTGCTCGCCGGCATGTTCCCGACGCAGGTACGCTCGACCGGCATGTCGATCGCCTACAATGTCGTGGTGCTGCTGTTCGGCGGGCTCGCGCCCTTCACGCTGACCTGGCTCGTGGCGAAGACGGGGTCGGACATGGTTCCGTCCTATTATCTCCTCGCCTGCACGGCGATCTCCCTATTCGCCCTGAGCCTGGCGAAACGGGCGCGCACGCAAGGCTGAGCAAGCAAGATGGCCCGCGAGTCCTTCCTGACCTTCCGGCTCGACCAGTTGAGCCAGACCGCGATGGCGAAGGCCTCGCAGGTCTACAAGGAGCGGCTCGGCCTCAATATCCGCGAACTCAGGGTGATGAGGGCGATCGGCGACGAGCCGGGACTGTCGTCGCGGAGCCTGTCGGAAGCGACCTTCATCGAGCAGACGCTGGTCTCGAAACACCTGCGCAAGCTGGTCGGTGGCGGGCTGGTGCAACGCGAGCTGGAAAGCGCCGATGCACGGCGCGTCGTCCTGCGCCTCACCGCGCAGGGCGAGACGATCCGAGAGGCCGCGGACCGGCTGGGCGAGGAGATGGAGCGCGATTTCCTGTCGGTACTGACCCCGCAAGAACTCGCCCAGTTCAACCACTGCATCGACAAGCTGCGCCGCTGGGGTGCTCCCTGAACCGAAAGCCGGCTTCCGTGGGCGTCCCGGCCATGGTTAGGTGCCCTCCCGCCGCCTGCGCAGCCTTTTTGAGTCCCTCATGACGCCCGAATCCGGTTTCACCTCCCGCTTCGTCAGCGCCAGCGACGGGCTCAAGCTGCATTTTCGCGACTACGGGCCGCTCGCGGCGACTGCGCTGCCCGTCATCTGCCTGCCGGGCTTTGCCCGTACCGCAGCCGATTTCCATGAGCTGGCGCTCGCCCTGTCGCAGGACGAGGCCAAACCGCGCCGCGTGCTGGCGCTCGATTATCGTGGCCGGGGCTTGTCCGAATACGACAAGAACTGGAAGAACTACGACATCCGCGTCGAGCTCGACGATCTCGTCCAGGGTCTGATCGCTGGCGGCATCGAGCAGGCCGTCTTCGTCGGCACCTCGCGCGGCGGCCTGTTGACCATGGCGCTGGCGGCGGCGCGCCCCGCCATGATCCGCGGCGTCGTCTTCAACGATGTCGGCCCGGTGATCGACGCGCGCGGCCTGCTGCGCATCCGCGGCTATGTCGGCAAGCTGCCGACCCCGCGCAGCTTCCAGGAAGGCGCGGAGATCCTGAAGCGGCTCTCGGACCAGCAGTTCCCGATCCTCGGCGAGGCCGAATGGGAGGTGATGGCGCGCCGGACCTGGACCGATCGCGACGGCTCCCTGAAGCCCGATTACGACATCAAGCTGATGAAGGTGTTGGAGGAGCTCGACCTCGAGGCACCGCTGCCGGTGCTCTGGCCTTATTTCGACGCGCTCAAGGCCGTTCCATTGCTGGCAATCCGTGGCGCCAATTCCGACCTGCTGGCCGAGAAGACCCTGGAGGAGATGGCGGAGCGCCATCCCGACTGCGAGACCTACACCGCGCCCGGCCAGGGCCACGCGCCGCTGCTCGGCGCCAAGGACATGATCCGGCGGATCACCAAGCTGGTCGCGCGAGCCGAGCGCCGCGCCGGCTGATCCGGTTCAGGACTTCGGGCGCTCCGCTTCGATCTTGTCCTCGACGATCTCCGCGACATTGCCCTGCCCCGCCGTCCCGTCGTCGCGCGACGTTTCGACCTCGCCGGCCTTGGCCCGCTTGGCGAACTCTGTCTCTGTCCCAGCCGCCAGAAGCTTGGCCTGATCGACCCAATCCTCGCGCTCGATGCGACCGGGAAAGGCGAGATAGCCGCCGACCCACTCGACATTCTCCGGCGTCCAGGCAGCGATCTGCTCGAAATGCCAGATGCCGAGGCCGTGCAGGCGCCCCTCGTTCTGCCGGCCGATACCCTTGATCAGCTTGAGATCGTCGGGCTTTTCGTCGCGGGCTGCAACAAGGCCCGCAGGACGCTGCCCGGGCAGCTCCGCCTCGTTCTCGACGGGCGGTAGCCGGGCCGGCTGGGCGGCGGCCGGCACCGTCGATGCAGGCGCTGCCGCGACGGCCGGCTGCGAGGCCGCGACGAGGACGGCGCCTGGCTGCGATGCCGCCGGCTTCCGGAGCAAGCCGGCGCAGACGCAACCCGCCCAGTAGGCGGCGGTGAACAGCAACGCCGTCTCGACCCAGGTCGCCGGCATGCCGTTCAGGAGCTGAAACCAGGTCACGGCGGCGCCGGCGATCCAGAGCACGGCGACCGCGCTCCAGGCACCGCTCCAGAAACGCGCCTTGCCGCCGTCATGGCTGATCCAGCCCATGGCGCAGCCGAGACCGAAGGCAGCGAGCAGGAACCAGACGAACTGACTGGCGAGATAGAGCATGTCCGCCTCCTACTTCGCCACGGTGAACTGCACGCGGCGGTTCATCGCCCGGGCTTCCGGCGCTTCGTGCGGCACGAGCGGGCGGGTGCTGCCATAACCCTTGACCGCGAGCTTGCCGGAATCGATGCCGCGCCGCGCCAGTTCATCGCGCACGCGCAGTGCCCGGCGGAGCGACAGATCCATATTGTCGAAGCCGCGCCGCTCGCCGTCGCGGTTGGCATGGCCTTCGATGACGACCGGAGAGCCAGGGCATTTCTCCAGGATGGCCGCGGCCTCACTGACGACGCGCTCGGTCGTGGCATCGAGCTCGACGACCGAGGTTCCCTGGCCGAACAGGACGGTGTTGCGCCTGGTCAGCCCGTCGAGATCGTTCTGGCAATTCGCCGGCGGATCGACCACGCAGCCGGTCTGGCGCAGGCTCACCGCCGCATCCACCTTGAAGCCCTGCGGCAGGCCGGTGGCGGCGCTGGTCTCGATCTCGCTCTTGATCAGGTCGCGGCAGGTGAGCCCCCGCAGCGTCACGCGATCGTTCACCACCGCAGCCGAGCCGAGATCGAGGCGCAGCAGATCGGCCAGCACGGCCCGGGCCGCGGCGCCGAAGCCTGCCGGGGCTCCCTGCACGAGCGTGGTCGCATCCTCGAAACGGTCCTTCAGCGGCGAATCCGCAACCAGGGCCCGCAGTGCCGCTTGCGTCGCCTGATCCGGCAGATATCCGGAAAGCCGCAGGCCAGTCCGATCCGCCGAGAGCGACAGGCCATAAGGCCGCACCACGATGCTGTCAGGCACATCGGCCAGGGCCAGACCGGCGGGAGCATTGCGCGCCAGAAGATCGCGCAATGCCGCCAGGCTCGCGGCGTCCGCGATCTCGCCTGCGATCGCGAAAGCCTTTTCGCGGATCGTCACGGAGCCGGTCTTCAGCTTTGACAGGGCCTCCAATGCGAAGGAGGTCGAAGCCCCCAGGTCGAGCTCGGATTTCAGCGCCGGCTCGATGCCCATCCGGTCATCGACCGCCGCTTCGCCGAAGAAACCGCGCACCGCGGAGAGAATACGCGCGCGCGCCGCCTCGTCCGGCAGCTTTCCATTGAGGCGCAGGCCGCTGTCGCTGCGAACGGCGCTCCAGTCCAGCGGCACGGGAGCCACCGCACGGAGCGTTACCGCCGGAGCGCCCAAGGGCGGCGCGATGACAGTGCCCTGCGGCGCCGCAGGGCCCGGCGCAGGCTCCGGAGACGCTGCGGCGCCCGCCGGCTTCGGCTGAGCCGGCAAGACATCGTGCAGGATCAGCCCCGGCACCTCCGGGATCGGCACGATGACCGGCACCGGCGGCGGAGCGGGCGGACACTCGATGGCAGCCTGAGCCACCGAATCCGGCCCGTCCAGCTGGGCAATCTGCAGGCGCAAGGCCTGACAGGCCTCGTAGGTCTCAGGCCCTTTCCCGGCCAGGGTGTAGACGTCGCCGTTGATCTCCACCTTGCCCTGCCGCAGCCGCGCCAGATCCCCGACCGCACGCGCGATCTTCGCAAGGAAGGCCGATGGCGCACCAAGCGCCGGCTTCATCTCGTCACGAAGGGCAGAGCCCGCGCCGAGCGCCTGCCGCGCCACTGCCAGTATCTGCTGGCGCGCGTTCTGATCGGGATAGAAGCCGCGCATCACGACGCCGCCGCCGGCTTCCTGCTCGGCACTCCAGCGATAGGGTGTCACGGCGGGTGGCTCGAGATCGCATTTGACGGCGCGGAAGCCAGGCCGCTCCGCCTGCGCCATCGCGGCCTCGAGGGCCAGGAACGAATCCGAGCTGGCCGCCTTACCCTCGATGCAGAAGCGGCCATCGTCGAGGGTGACCCGTCCCGAGGCCAGCTTCGGCAATTCGGCGAGCATCGCCACTGCCATCGCTGCGAACCCCTCCGGCGCACCGAAAGCGACGGTCTGGCGGTCGTCGATCCGCAAACCGGGCAAGGCCGCCGATGCAACCGCCATATTGGCCGCAGCGGTGTCGAGATCCGGCACGAATCCAGCGAGCGTCACGCTATCCGCCTGACGGCTGGCGAACCAGGAATAGGGTTTCTGGGCGACGACCTGCGACAGCCCGCCAAGCGTCCGGCGCACGCCGAACTCGCCATGCAGCCGGGCCATCGCCTTGCCCGCGCCATCGGAGGACAGGACTTCCCCACCGATCGTGACGTCGCGACCATCGACCTGGGCAACGACCGGACGGGCGCCCGGCGTCGTGCCGGCGACGGCCGCCACGGCCTGCTCGGCGCGCAAGCCGACATCGCGCTCGATTGCGGAATCGAGTGCGAGATTTCCGGCTCCCCACAACAAGCCGAGTGGGATCAGCCCCCAGAGCCAACGCGCCGGTTGAGACATGCACCGCCCCCTGCCCCACGTCGACCCGGGGTCGGCGCAGGTATCCCCTTCGGGATCGCTCTCGTTTTCTCAAGGACTTGTCGAGCGATCCGCAGATATCGATTCAACGAACGATCGAAGCTGCGACCCTATAGGATCGCGGCCGGAACGCCCATGCCAGATCAGGCCGGGCAAGCAGGCCCCGTCAACAGCGAAGCCGGGACAACCCACATAAAAAAGAAGCCCCGGGTTTCCCCGGGGCTTCCTGACTAGAGATCGGAAACCGATCAGAAGTCGCGCTGGACGCGGAGACGGCCGCTCCAGGAGTCGTCCGACTTGATGGTCTTGCCGTTGATGGCGAACGCCTTGGCGTCCGGAACGCGGCCACCGAACTCGGTGCGGGCGTAGAGCACCTCGACACCGATGTCGAGACCGGAGACCGGCGACCACACGAGGTTGGCGCTGGCAACCAGTTCCTTCGGGTCATACGACTTGAGCGAGCCCGGGATGATCGCAGCCGTCTGGAGAGCCGAGTACGAGACCAGGAAGTCCGAACGGATCGCCGGGGTCCAGTAGTGGCGCATGGCAGCGAGCAGGGTGTAGCCGGTGTTCGACTTCACGCGGCCGAAGCCGTCGATGCCGTAGTTGCCGACCGGGAAGGCCGCGACGCGGCCGTGACCGGCGTTGGCACCCCAACCGATATACTCGAGAGCGCCGTCGGCGTAAGCAGCCTGCACGAACAGAGCGTCGCCAGCGGCGAGCATCGGCAGGTTGATCTTCACGCCGGCCTGGAGAGCCCAGCCCATCTCGTCCTTCTTGGCACCGGTGCCGAAGACAGGAGCAAGCGCCGTGCCGTAGTTGACATACGGCGAGCTGTAGGTGCTGCGGTCACCGAAGGCGCCCGAGATCGAGGCCGAACCCCAGCCCTGATCGACGCGCAGCTGACCGACGACGTCAGGATAGGTCATGCCAGCGTAGCCGCCGGTCGGACGCACGACACCGAAGCCATCGACGTAGTTGGCGGAAGCGCCGAGACGGCCGGTCGTGCGGGGATCTTCGAGCGACAGCGTGGCGGTGAAGCCGCCGCCGAACGAAGCGGTGTAGGCGAGCAGGTTGACCTGACGGTCAGAGGTGCGCGCGCCGTGGAAGGTGTAGTCGTTGGCGTAGAACTGGAACATCGACGCCGTACGACCGGCGGTCAACGGGCCGAGCTGGACGACTGCGTCGACGAGGTCAACGCCGCTATCCTGGTTCACGCCATTGACGCCCGAGAAGCGGTTCGCAGCCGAGTTGGTGCCGCTGTAACGATACACGCCCGTGGTGGTCGTGACGTCATAACGGATGAACGTGCGCAGCGTGCCGTAAGCGGTCTGGTTGCGGGCGTCCAGGAAGATACGGCCGCGAGCGCGGGTACCGAAGGCGTCCTGACCAGCGTTCCAACGCTCACCGAAGGAGTACTCGGCGCGGACACGACCACCAATGCGGAGGCAGGTGTCGGTGCCGGGCAGATAGAAGAAGTTCGCGCCGAAGGCGGAGCAGACACGAACGTATTCGACCGGAGCGGCCTTCCGCGAGGGAAGGTCGGCGGCCTGAGCCCCGGCGACCGCGGCGATGCCGGCGGCGGAACCGAGGAGGAGGCTCTTGACGAGCTTCATTTGGTAACCTCCAAAAGAGTTTCGAGACCCTCGGGCTTCAGCCTGCCCCCCGCCCCAAGCTTTCAGCCTGATCGCAGAACCTGCCTGTTCCCGGTCTTTCGCCTGCGTCACCGACCTATTTCGGAGGCGAAGGCGAAAAACAGCGACCGGGAACGTCCCGACGCATTTCCACCATACGAAAGCCGCCCCGCCGATCAACCTCGATCCGCCTCGCGAGCCTGTGAATGGGGTGCTTTGGAAACCGGTGTTGCAGGCGAGACACGCTTTAACCGCCGAAATTCACCAAGCATTAACCGCAACGGCACCGCACAAGAGGTTTTCGGCTCGTCGCGGTGGAGAATCGGACCATGAAAACCGGATTCGGGCCGAATCCCCTCGCGCGCCGCCTTCCGGGACGCCGAGGCCGATTCAGTACTCCCACTCGGCCCCGATTCCGACAGCAGCGCTGCCGTCGGCTCCGGTCTCGGCCTGGAGCTTGAGGCGCTTGGTCACGTCGATGCCGACCGAGACACCGCTATCCTCGGGCTTGGAGCCAACCTTCACGCCCACCGAGATGTTGTCGCTGATATAGCGCGAGGCCCCGACGGTCGGCCCGCCCGCCCCCATCTGGATGTCGAGATTGTCGACGCCGAGCGATTTGCGCAGCCGCTCGAAGGTGTCGTCGCCGCCGCCACCTGCGAATTGCGCCGCCGCCTGGGCGAGCTGCAGGGCCTGGAAGGGCGACAGCGAACCGGAGGCACGGGCGAAGAGCAGCCGCGACAACACCTCGTCGGGCGGCAGCTCGGGCTGCGAGGTGAAGGCGAAGACCGGCTGGTCGGCCGGACCGCTGATGATGATGCGGGCGGTGACGTCGCCCGCGCTAGTCTGGGCAATGAAATCGAGCTCGGGAATCAACCCGCCGGCGAAAGTCAGCCGGCCGCGGCTGAAATCGAGCCGTTGGGTCAGGACGCTGAGCCTGCCGCGGCGCAGTTCGAAGCCGCCGTCCAGCGCGGGCGCCGAAGACGTACCGCCGACGCGAATCTCTCCGCCGAGCTCGGCATCGATGCCGCGGCCGCGGATGAAGACCTTGCTGGGAGCCGAGACGGTCAGGGCAAGCGCCGCATCGAACGCCGGGGCGGGACGGCCGCCGCGCCCCTTCGCCTTCTGCGCCTTGCGGGCGGCGGCGAGCCGCGCGGCGGCCGCGCCCTTCGCATTGACATGCTTGATGCCGTCGACCGGCCGCAGCGTCGCCGGCAGGCGATCCGGCACGGAGACGTCGAGAGAGGCGATATCGACCCGGCCGCTGAGGCGCGGACGCTGCGCCAGGGGGCCGGCGATCTCGAGATTGAGCCCGGCGACGGCCGTCACCAATCCGCTGGAGACGAGCTGGGCCCGGTCGCCGCGGATGCGGATGGTGCCGGGGAAGCCCGCGCCCGGATCGACCTTGACCTGGCCGCTCGCCGAGATCGTGCCGCCGTTCGGCGTCTGAGCGGAGGCACGCTCGATCGTCAGGTTGTCGCCGTTGGCGGCAATCCGCGCCTCGACGGCGTTGAAGCGGATGCCTTGCAGGGCGTCGGTGAAGCTGCCGCCAGTCAGGGTCGCGTTGCCGCTGAGCCGCGGGGCGGAAGCGGTTCCGCCGGCGCGCATGTCGAGGGCGACCGCTCCGGTGACGCGCTGGCCGCTCGCACCCAGCATGGTGTTGGCGAGCGCGGCGTCGACCCGGCCCTGAGCCGAGAGATCGAGCGGGCCGGTGGCGTTGAGCGGTGCGGTACCGCGCAGCGTGAGGCTCGCGCCCTTCCCGGCGTTGACGGTCGCGGAGATGCCGGCGGCATCGCCCTTGAGCGCGCCTTCCCCCTGAATCTCGACCGGCGGCAGGCCGGCCTGCCGGGTTTCCGGGGTGACGAACTGGGCGATCCTGAGCTTCCAGGGTCCCGAGAGGTCGCCGGGCTTGCCCTTGACCTGAGCCTCGGCGTTCAGCGTGCCGCCCAGCTTCAGGCTGGGAACCGCGATGCTCGCGGCGGAAAGCGGCACGTCGCGGGCGGCGAAGCGCAGATCGAGCGTCTCGCCGGCGCGGCCGTCGAGCGTCACCCGCCCCTTGTCGATCAATAGGGCGAGATTGGCGATCTCGACACCGGAAGCCGGGAAGCTGAACGCGGCCGGATTGGCGAGCGTGATCGCGCGGCCGTCGCGGCGCGCGTCGAAAGAGGCGAGTTCCAGCTTCAGCGGCTCGCCCGGCACGAGACGGCCGGCGCCCTTCAGGGCGAAGCCGCGAGCATTGGCGCTGAGCGTGAAGGCGCTGGCATCGGGCGCGCCCTTCGAATCGAAGCGGATGCCGCTGATCGCCTCGCCCGCCGCGACGGCCCGATCGATCGCAATGGCCGCATCGAGCATCGGGCGGCCATAGATGTCCTTGGCATTGGCGCGCGCGTCGAGCTTGTCGATGGTCAGCGAGGGGCCGGCGAGACGCGAGCCGCGGGCGGTCAGGTCGATATCCTGCCGGCCTTCCGGCGCCGCCAGAACAATATCGGCATCGAGCTGGCCGCCCAGCTTGGTCAGCGCGAGCGCCGAGAGATCGTCGAGATTGCGGGCGGCGAGCGTCAGGCGCCCAGTGGCGCGGCTTGCCGGGTCGAGCGTCAACCCGCCATTCAGGCGGACCGAGCCGAGCGCGAAATCGAGCGTCGAGAGGTTCCAGCCGTCGTCGGGCTGGCGCACGAGGCGCAGCGAGCCGGTGGCCGGCTTGGAATCGACTTCGCCGGCCAGCGTGACGCTGGCATCGAGCGCGCCCTGCAGGTCCTTCGCCACCGCATCGATCGTCAGGCGCGGGATCGGCCGGGCGAGCGCGGTCGCATTGGCGACGGCGATGCGGGCGGTGGCATCCAACTTGTTCTGCGGGCCGGTGATCTGGGCGGTGACGTCGCCGCGGCCGGAGAGGCGCGGATCGGCGCGCTTGAGATCGGGCAGGTTCAGCGCGAGCTTGAGATCGGATCGCTGCTGCCCGATCGCGCCATCGGCCGTGAAGGCCGCATGCTGGCCGGTGACGCGCAGGCCGCTCACCGTATAGTCGCCAGCGAGCGCATTGACGCGGCCGGTGATGGTCAGGTTGCCGGCAAGCAGGCGATCGAGAGCCGCCTCACCGGTCGCAAGACGCTCGGCCTTGCCGGCGAGCGTCGCGGTGTAGTTGTTGAGGCGCGGCGTCGCGTCGAGATCGGCGGTGATATCCGCCCTGCCCCCGAGCGGGCGTCCGGCCAGGCCGCTCAGGCGGGCGAGGTCCGGCAGCACCGCCTTGAGCTGGCCGAGCATGCGCGCCCGGCCGAGCTTGCCGCGATAGTCGAGCTCGACACCCGAGAGCGCGAGTTTCAGCGTCTCGAAATCGGCGGTGCCGTCGTCCTGCCCGGTGCCGCGCAAAGTGAAGGTGACCTTGTCGCCGACCGCGCGCATCAGCGCCTTGTCGGCCAGCACGATCCCGCTGGCCTCGCCGTCCGAGGTCAGGGCGATGCGCGTACCGGGCTCGCCGATGGTGCCGGTCGGCGTCGCGTTGAAGGTGAGCGCGACCTTGCCGAACTGGCCGGCCGGCAGCTTGGCGTCGTTGGCGTCGAGCTTCGCGGCGACGGTCGGGCCGGCGACCGGGCCGCGGATCGTCGCGTCGAAGGCGAGCTTGCCGATCTCGGTGCCGGAGGCGACCGTGCGGCCACCCTCGTTGGGGCGCGACGCTGCCGTGACGCGCAGATCCAGCGTCTTGTCGGGATTGTAGCGGCCGAGCACGTCGAGGCGCGCCAGCGCCGAGACCAGCGCGAGATTGCGGATGTCGACGCCGCTGTCGTCGCGGAAGCCGACCGAACCGTCGAGCCGGGTCGAGCCGGCGAAGACCGGCGCCACCGGGGCCGGCATCAGGCCTTCGATGCGGGCATCGAGGGCAAGCGCGAGCGCGCGCTCGGTTCCGGCTCGGGTGAGCGTCGCCGAGCCTTCGGCGCCGATGGTCGGGCCCGCCGTGAAGACGAGGCTGGAGCGGAAGGAATCGAGCGGGCCGTCGCCCTTGAGGTCGAGCTGCACCGGCGGCTCGCCCGGCAGCCCGGCAACCTTCGAGATCAGGCCACCCGCCGGCTCATCGAGCTTTGCGGTAAGCTGCAGCCGGGTGCTTTCCGGTACGAAGGACAGGGTGACGTCGAAGAGCCCGCCCATGTCGAGCCGCTTCGCCTCGAGCTTGAGGTCGAGGCCTTCATTGGGCGGCCCGAGACGTGCGGCGCCGTTGGCGCTCAACCGGGCCGCGACGCCGAGCACGGGCTCGCCCCAGCGCCAGCTCGTTGAGCTGGAGCGCGCGGATGATGACCTTGAGCGGGAGCTCGGGCAGGATCGGCTCGTTGCTCGGCGGGGCTGCGCCTGCCGGCTGCGGCGCTGGCTTGCGCAGGATCTCGAGCTTGCCGATCTCCAGCCGGTCGACATCGAGCCTTCGCAGCAGCAGGGCGCTGCGCGTCCAGACCAGGCGGACGCGGTCGAGCCGCAGCCAGGCGCCGTCGCGATCGGAGAGCACGATGTCGCGGATCTCGACATCGGACGACAGCGCGCCGTTGACCTCGCCGATCGAGACCTGGCTCGTGCTGCTCGACAGGGCCTTGGAGATCAGGTCGGCGACGACGCCGCGATCGGTCTGGGCATTCTGGGCGAAGCCGCCGAAATGCGCAGAGAACAGGAAGCCCGCCGTCAGCAGAAAGGCGAGAAGCGCGAGGCGCGGGATGGTGAGGAGCCGGCGCATCAGAAGGCCTGCCCGATGCTGACATAGAGCGCGACCGGCTTGTCGCCCTTGCGCGGATTGAGCGGCGCGGCGATGTCGACGCGGATCGGCCCGATGCCGGTATAGTAGCGGAAGCCCAGACCTGCGGCCATCTGCAGCTTCTGCTTGCCGTCCGGCAGGCTCGATTCGAAGGCTGTGCCGGCGTCGAAGAAGGGTACGATGCCGATCGTGTCGGTGATCTTGATCCGGGCCTCGACCGAGGCTTCAAGCAGGCTGCGCCCGCCGACGATGCGCCCGAACGGCCCGAGCGGCGACAGGCTGCGATAGGCATAGCCACGCACCGAGCCGCCGCCGCCGGCATAGAAGCGCCGGGTCGCCGGGATGTCGTCGAGGCTGGCGCCGGAGACCGAGCCGAAACCGATGCGGCCGGCGAGAATGTAGCGGGCGTCCTCGTCGAGGGCGTAATAGGCCGAGACGGTCGCCTTGGTCTGGTAGATGCCGACCGTCGAGCCGAGGAAGGTCGGATAGGGCGTGAACGAGGCCGTCGCGCGATAGCCGCGCGTCGGGTCGAGCAGGCTGTCGGTGGAATCGTATTTCACCGAGAGGGGAATGCCGACCAGCGTGTAGTCGACCTGCCCCAGCACGTCGCTGGTCTGGCCGCGCTCGACCTCGATGCCGCCCTGGACCGAGAAGGTGTAGCTGAAGCGGTGGCGGATCGCGGTGGTGACGTTGCCGTAGCGGGCGGTATAGCCGCCGTAGCGGTTGAGGCCGACGCGCTCGCGCGTCGCGACGCCGTCGAGCAGCCAGTCGTTGCGGCTGCCGCCCAGCGCCGGCTTCATGAAGCTGAAGGCGAAGCGGCCACCGAGGTCGGATTCCTTGAAATCGCCGAAGCGCTGGAGCTTGCTGCCGTCAATGCGCGGCGCGAAGAAGACACTGGCCTCCAGCCGCAGGCGCTCGGCCCCACCGAACAGGTTGCGGTGCTCCCAATAGGTCTTCACCGCCGGACCATCGATGGTCGAATAGCGGGCCGAGAAGCCGAGCAGGCGCTTGGGCCGCTCGGTCACCTCGACGAAGATCGGCAGGTTGCCGGCGCCGTCGAGCTTGTCGCCCTCGCGGATACGGACCGAGCCGACGGCGGGAAGCGTCGCAATCGACTTGCGCGTATCGGCCAGCGCCTTCGGCGAGTAGGGATCACCGGGCTTCAGATAGATGAAGGAGCGCACGACCGCGGGCGGAATCTCGTCGGTCTGACCGACCGTGATGTCGCCGAAGCCGGCGAGCGGACCGGGCGCGATGACATAGGTCACGTCCATGATGCCGGCAGCATGGTCGACCACCGGCCGCAGCTCGACCACCTTGGCGAGCGGCCGCGATTGCGCGCGCATATGGTCGACCAACGCGGCCTGCGCGGCCCGCAAGGCCGCGGCGGTGGCGGGATCGCCGGCCTTGAGCCGGGAGACCTTGACGGGGTCGGCGATCGCCGGCGGGCCGGCCTCGTCACGTTCGACGACATCGACCTTGCGCAGGCCGAAAACCTTGCCGGGCCGGGCGACGACCTTGATCGGCACGGCGTCGCGGTTGCGATGCGCCTCCAGCGCCCTGACCAGCGTCGCGTTCGGTTCGGCCCCCACCTTGAGCGGGACACCATCGACGATCAGCGTGACATCGGCGTTGAAATAGCCCTGCGACCAGAGCGCATCGAGCATCGGGTTCAGGTCAGTCGCCATCCGGCGCGACAGGCTCTCGCCATCGGGCGGAGCGTCCTGACGCAGGCGATAGAGCAGCGAGGCATCTTGCAGCGAGCGCGTCAGCGCCTTGGCGTCGTCAGCCTCGCCGAGATCGAATTCGAGCTTGTAGGGCAAGGCAGACGGGCTCGGCGCCGGCGGCTCGTCCTTCTTGGTGAAGAGGCCGAACACGTCGAGCGACGAGAGATCGAAAGCCCGGGCAGGTTCAGCCTGCAGGCTCAGCAGTGTGGCAAACGCACAGCCGCCGCTCAGCGCGACCGCATGCTTCGCCCTACGCCAGAACCGCATCCACCCTCCAAGCAACCCCCCGCCACACGCAAAAACATGCCCATGCCCGCGGCCATCATAGGGAGCCGACCGGCATGCGCAATGCTCAAGGACTCGAACGTTCCGGCTAACGAAGGGTTAAGGTCACGCTGCCGAGCGGCGAAAGTCGCGTCACGACCTCGCCCTTTCCAGGCGAGAGCACGCCGCCGCAGAGACTGCCCGTGGTCACGATCTGGCCGGCCTTCAGGCTACCCAGGTCATCGCTCCGGCGGTTGGCCCAGGCGAGAAAGGGCGTCATCGGATCGCCGTTTCCGTGGACGGCCGGCTGGTCGTAGATCGTCACGCCGTTGAGCGAGATGAAGCAGCCGAGACCGGAGAGATCGTCCAGCGTGGCGATGTCGAGCTCGGGACCGATGAGGTAGCCGCCATGGCCCATCGCGTCGGCGAGCCAGAGCGGAAAGGCGACGTTGCCGGACCAGTTGGCGAGGCGGCTCTCGACGATCTCGATGCCGAGATAGGCCTTGTCGCAGCAGGCGAGCAACTCGGCGCGCGTCCAGGGCTGGCCCGGGCGGAACGGCACGTCGCGGGCGAGCCGGAGCGCGATCTCGATCTCGATGCGCAATTCCGCGCCGATCGCGCCCTCATAGGTCTCGCCGGGTGCGAGCCAGGGACCCGGCATCAGGCCAGCGACCGCCGTGCCGTCCTCGGCGATGCCGACCTTCCAGCCGGCCTCGGGCAGGCCGAGCGTGTTGCCGACCGCCGCCTGTGCGATGAGGCCCTCAGTCAAGGTTGCCGGCACCGGAAGGCCCGCGATCTCGGCCAGCGAACGCTCGCGGCGGGCCTTCACCAGCGCATCGCGCACGGTCTCGACGGTGGTGGGCATGGGACTTCCTCTGCATCCGGGCGGCAAGTGCGTCAGGTCCCTGCTATCGCAGCGGGCCGGGAGCGACAAGGCGCGCTGGCGTACCGATGCCCGGCCCAAGCGCCATGGAACCTCCCGGCCTCTTCCCGGTTCCCCGAGGATGATCCACATCACTCATCACACCCGGCGGAGGCTGCTGCAGGGTTTCGTCGGCGTCGTCCTGCTCGGCTCCGCCGCGGCAGCCCAGTCCGCCGTTCCGGCCGCGGAATTCGTGCGCGAGACCGCCATCGCCCAGATGTTCGGCATCGAATCCGCGACGCTGGCGCTGCACAAGACCAGCTCGCCCGCGATCAAGGATTTCGCTCATGCGCTCGCCAGCGAGCAGGGCGCGGTGACGAGCGGCCTGCGCCGCATCATCGCCAAGCGCTCGGACATCGCCCTGCCCGACCGTCCGGACGGGCGCCATCTCGACCTGCTGCGCGACCTCACCGACAAGCAGGGGGCGGCTTTCGACAAGGCCTATGTCGAGGCCCAGCGCAGCACGCATCACGATGTCGCCGTGCTGATGGAGCGCTATGCCAACGAGGGCGACGACCCCGAGCTGAAGAGCTTCGCTGTGCAGTCGCTGCCGGTGTTTCGCGAGCTCGATCGCAAGGCGCGGGAGCTGCCGGTTGGGCCCTAAGGGCGGGCAGGCCGCAGGCGTGAACGCGGAATCCACGACGGGGTGAAACGCCGACGACGGGGAAGGTCTCACCCGGTCGTAGGTTCCGGGCTCTTCGCTCCGCGAAGCCCCGGAATGACAAGCTTGGAGCGTCTCAACCCTTCGATTTCTTGTCCGCCTCGCGCTCGTAGACGGCGAGGAAGGCCTTGCCCATCAGCGATGTCTCGCCGTCGATCAGCTTGCGGAGCATGGCCGCGCGGATGGCCTGGAGCGCGGGATCATTCGGCAGGGCCGCGGCCGCCAGTTCGGCCAGCGCCACGGCGAGCCGGTTCTGCCCCTGCCCCGCCAAGGCCTCGGCGCGCTCGGCGAGCTTGCGGGCGCCGCCGGCGAGATCGGCGAGTTCGGCGGCAAGCTCTGCCGTGCGGGCCGGTTTGAGATGGGCCGCGTTGCCGTCGAACCAGCCAGCGTTGAGGTGATAGATGCTGCGGACGAGGAATTCGGGGTCGTCGTATTTCGGCAGCAGATAGGGCTTGGCGAGGTAGTTCGCGGGGACCTTGACCTTGCTCAGCACGTCCTCAAGCGTCGCGCCGGCATTCATCAGCGTGAGTGTCTCGCGAACGAGATGCTCCAGCGCCTCAGCGCCGTCGCCCAGCATCCGCGCGACACGCTCCGCTCCGAAGACGACGGGGCCATGGCCGGGGATCAGGATGTCCGGCTTGAGCGCCTCCATCCGCCGCAAGGCCTGCGCCCATTCCGCCGCATAGCGCTGGACCTTGCGCGGATTGCCGGCATTGGGGAACACCCAGATCACGAAATCGCCGCTCGCCAGCACGCGCCGCTCCGACAACCAGACGAAGGTCGCGTCATCCGTCTCGCCGCGGCCATGGAAGAGTTCGAGTTTCTCCCCGCCGATCGCCAGCGACAGGGTGTCGTCATAGACCTCGTCGGGGCGGCGCTGGCCGATCGGATAGACATAGCCGGGCATGTTGAACTGCTGGCTTTGCACGAGACTGTTGAAGCCATGCGAGTCGACATAGCGCTGCATGCGCCGCGCGACATTGCGATGGGCGACGATACGCGGGCGCGGCCAGCCGCGCGCATCCGCCTCCTCGTCGATCAGCTTGATGCCGCTGGTATGGTCGATATGGCCGTGGGTGAAGATCACCGTATGGATCGGGCCGTCGTCCCAGGAGCGGATGACGTCGAGCGTCTGCCTGGCGGTGTCGGGCTTGGCGGTGTCGATCAGCACGAGGCCTTCGCCCGTGCGGATCGCGGTCACGCTGCCGCAGAAATAGGTGGTGTGGACGGTGATGATGTTGTCATCCACCTGCGTGATCGCGCCATGCGAGACCGACGCCGTCCATTCCTCCATCGCGGCGGAGCCGTCCCAGAGACGCTCGAATAGCGGGTCCTGTTTCATGCGGCATCCTCCGGCGAAGTCCTCGCCTGTTTAGCACCATCGACCGGCTGCGACAGGCCGGCCCGGCCGCATGCTGACAGCCGGCGTCAGCGGCGGCCGGCCGCCATCCCCGGCAAAGCGGCAACCCCGGCGCCGCCATGTCCCGCCGCCTCTGGACATGCCGCCCCAAAGCCCGGCAAGAAGCGGGTGGGCGCCGCGGCTATCCAAGACCGCGCATGCGACAAGAATTGTCCGGGAGGAACAGGAAATGAAATCGCTTTGGGTCATGGCCGCCGCGCTCGGCGCCGCGCTCAGCCTGCCCGCGCAGGCGCAGGACAAGGTCAAGCTGGTCGACGTGATCGAGTTGTCGGGCGCGGGCGCCGCCGCCGGCACCAACTGGAAGAACGGCGCCGACATGGCCGCCGCCGACATCAACGCCAAGGGCGGCATCCTCGGCAAGCCCGTCGAGATCGTCCATTACGACACGCAGACCAATCCGAGTAACACGCGCGCCGCCGTGCAGCGCGGCATCGACGAAGGCGCCTATGCCATCCTCGGCCCGATCTTCTCGGGCCCGATCGGTGCCTCCATGCAGATCTCGCAGCGCGCCGAAGTCGCCCAGATCGTCGGCGGCGAGGCGGCCGGCTTCACCAAGCAGGGCAACCCCTACATCTTCCGGACCTCGCTGAGCCAGACGGCGGCGATGCCGAAGATCGCCAAGTACCTCAAGGATACCGTCAAGGCCGGCTCGATCGCCGTGGTCTGGGTCAATAACGATTTCGGCAAGGGCGGCCGCGACGCCATCCTGCCCGAGCTCGAGAAGGCCGGCATCAAGGTCGCCGTCGACGTTTCGACAGAGCAGGGCCAGGCCGACTTCACCGCCGACGCGATCAAGGTGAAGAATGCCAATGCCGATGCCGTCTTCGTCTATCTGAACGAGGAAGAGAGCGCCCGCTTCCTGCGCGCCGCCAAGCAGCAGGGCATCGCCAAGCCGATGATCGGCGAGACCACCCTGCTCGGCGCCAAGGTGCTGGAGCTTGCGGGCGACGCCGCCAACGGCGCCAAGGGCCATGTCGGCCTCTCGACCGACGCGCCGATCCCGGCCCTGCAGGAATTCGGCAAGCGCTACCGCGAAAAATACGGCTTCTCCTCGGACCATAACGGCGTGAAGGGCTACATGGCCGTCTTCATGGTGAAATGGGCGACCGAGAAGCAGAAGAAGCTCGACAAGAAGGGCCTCGCCGACACGCTGCGCGGCGCGACCATCAAGGCGAGCGAAGAGCCGGGCATCATGATCGACACGGTGATCGAGCAAAACGGCGATCTCGACCGCGAGAGCTTCCTGGCGGAGGTCGTCAACGGCAAGCAGGTGATCAACACCACCCTGCCGCGGATCAAGCCGTAAGCAGCAAAGATATCCTCGACGTCATCCCGGACGGAGCGCAGTGAAGATCCGGGATCCATGCCTGAACCTTCTTCGGAAAGGTTCCGGCATGGATCCCGGGTCTCCCTGCGGTCGCCCGGGATGACATGAGTTTGGGCACAAAGCGGAAGCCATGGCCGAATTCATCGCCTACCTCATCGCCGGCATCGCCACAGGCTCGATCTACGCGCTCGCCGCGATCGGCTTCACGCTGGTCTGGCAGACCTCGCAGACGATCAATTTCGCCCAGGGCGAATTCGTCATGCTGCCGGCCGTGCTGATCCTGCTCGCGGTCAAGCTCTTCGGCCTGCCGCTCTGGGCCGGCGGCCTCATCGGCATCGCCGTCTTCCTGCTGATCTTCGGCGCGGGCTTCAAGCTCGTGGTGGTCGATCCGATGATCAAGCACGGCGTGCTGCCGCTCGCCATCGCCACCATGGCGCTGTCGATCGTGATGAAGGAAGGCGCCAAGGACGGCTTCTCGGCGGAGGCGCAGAGCTTTCCCTCGCTGGTGCCGACCGACATGGTCAACCTGCTGGGCGCGTCGATCTCGCTGCAGCATCTCGCGATCATCGTCGTCGCCTTCGCCGCGATCGGCCTGCTGCAATGGTTCGTCGGCGGCACGAGGCTCGGCCGGCAGATGCAGGCGACGGCGCAGAACCCGACCGTCGCGCGCATCCTCGGCATTCCTGTCGAGCGAATGGTGCTGCTGACCTTCCTGCTCAATGCCGGCCTTGCCGTCGTCGCCTCGCTCCTGATCTCGCCGATCTATCTGGCGAAGTTCTCGAACGGCGAGACCATCGGCCTCTTCGCCTTCATCGCGGCCATCGTCGGCGGCTTCAACCAGGTGCGCGGCGCGCTGGTCGGCGGCATCCTGATCGGCGTCGCCGATTCACTGGCCGCCGCTTACATCTCGACACAATACCGGCTCGCCGTGCCGCTGGTGCTGCTCGTCGCCATCATCCTGGCCAAGCCGGAAGGGCTGATGGGCCGCAAGGAGGAGCGCCGCGTATGAGCGCCCCTGCCGTCCAGAATTCCGCAGCCCCGGCCCGCCGCATCGATGCCGCGCTGATCGGGCTCATCCTCGGCGCCATCATCCTCTGGTTCGCACCGGTCGGGATGGGCCGCTACGGCACCTATGTGCTCTCGCTCTGGCTCGTCATGAGCATCGGGGTGATGGGGCTGAACCTCACACTCGGCTATGCCGGCCAGACATCGCTGGCGCAGGCCGCCTTCATGGGGCTCGGCGCCTATGCGACCGCGATCCTGACCACGAAATACGGGGTGAGCTGGTATGCCGCCTTCGCGCTTTCGGGGCTGCTGACCTTCGCGGTCGGCCTGCTGCTCGGCTTCCCGGCTTTGCGTGTCCGCACGCATTACCTCGCCTTCGTCACCCTCGCCTTCTCGACGCTGATCTGGCTGGTGCTCCGTAACGAGCAATGGCTGACCGGCGGCGTCTTCGGCATCTCCAACATCAACCGGCCGGACTTTTTTGGCATCAAGCTGTTCGGCGCGCTGGAATTCCACCGCTTCGTCGTCGTCGTCACGCTGATCCTGTCGCTCAAGCTGTGGTGGCTGATCCGCTCGCCCTGGGGCCGTGCGTTCACGGCGCTGCGCGAGAACCCGGTCCGCGCCGCGAGCCTCGGCATCGACACCCGCGCCTACACGCTGCTCGCCTTCGCCATCGGCTCGGCCTATGGCGGCTTTGCCGGTTCGCTCTATGCGCCGCTGGTCGAGTTCATCGACCCCTCGCCCTTCTCGCTGTCGCAGAGCCTCTTCCTGCTCCTGATGGTGGTCGCGGGCGGGGCCGGGTATCTCTTCGGTCCCTTCGTCGGTGCGCTGCTCGGCGTCGTGCTGCCGGAATGGCTGCGCTTCGCCGGCTCGCTCTACCTCATCATCTTCGCGACGATCGTACTCGCCCTGCTCGTCATCTGCCCGCAAGGCGTCTGCGGCCTGATCGAGCACGGCTGGAACGCGCTCCGACGCAAGACCGGAGGCGCGCGATGAGCCCGGTCCTTGAAGTCCACGATCTGCACAAGGCCTTCGGCGGCATCAAGGCCGTGAACGGCGTCTCCTTTTCGGTCAACGAAGGCGAGATCCTCGGCATCATCGGGCCGAATGGCTGCGGCAAGTCGACCCTGTTCAACTGCATCCTCGGCCAGCTCGAACCGACGCAAGGCGCGGTGAAGCTCGACGGCCGGGACGTCACCAATATGCGCCCGTCCGCGCTCAACCGGCTCGGCGTCAGCCGGACCTTCCAGCTCCTGCAGGTCTTCCCGGAACTCTCAGTGCGCGAGAACCTGATCCTCGCCGGGCAGGAGCATCAGGGCTCGATGCTCGGGCGCCTGTTCGGCGCGCGCGATGCCGGGCTCTCCGAGAAGGCCGAGCAGATGATCGGCTTCTTCAAGCTCGGCCATCTCGCGGATGCCAAGGCCGGCGGCCTCTCCTATGGCCAGCAGAAGCTGCTCGACGCCGCGATGGCCTTCATGGCCGGCCCGCGCCTCGTGCTGCTCGACGAGCCGGCCGGCGGCGTGAACCTGACCATGCTCGGCGATCTCAAGGAGCGGCTGCGCGCCATCAACGCCAAGCAGGGCGCGACCTTCGTCGTGATCGAGCACAACATGGATTTCGTGATGTCGCTCTGCACGCGCGTGATCGTGCTGGCGGAGGGCAAGGTTCTGGCCGAGGGCACGCCGGCCGAGGTCCGCGCCAACCCGGCCGTGATCGAAGCCTATCTGGGTCACTGAGGAGCACGGTGATGAGCACCCCCATCCTCGAACTCGACGGCGTGGTCGGCGGCTATGGCGCCATGACCATCCTGAACGGCACCTCCTTCGCGGTGAAGCGCGGCGCGATCACGACGGTGATCGGCCCGAACGGCGCGGGCAAGTCGACCGTGTTCAAGGCGATCTTCGGCCTGCTCAAGCTGCGCGAGGGCCGCATACGCTTCGATGGGCGGGACATCACCGGCTGGAGCCAGCGCAAGCTGCTCGAAGCCGGCATCTGCTATGTCCCGCAGGGGCGCAACATCTTCCCGGAGCTCTCGGTGCGCCACAATATCGAGCTCGGCACGGTCGCCGCCGGCTTGGGGATCACCGACATGCCGCAACGTTTGGAGGCGGCGCTCGACCGTTTCCCGGCCCTTAGGCGCAAGGCAGACCAGCAGGCTTCGACGCTCTCCGGCGGCGAGCAGAAGCAGCTCGAGATCGTGCGCGGCCTGCTGCTCGATCCCAAGCTGGTGCTGATCGACGAGTCCTCGATCGGCCTCTCGCCGCTGATGGTGCAGGAGACCTTCGGCATCCTGAAAGACCTGCGCGCCAAGGGCGTCTCGATCCTGATGGTCGAGCAGAACGCCCGCTCGGCGCTGGAGATCTCCGACGAAGGGCTGGTGCTCGAACTCGGCCGCACCCGCATGCAGGGGCCGGCAGCGGAAATCCTTGCCGATCCGCGTATCGGCCAGCTCTTCCTCGGGGGCACGCTGACCGACGCGGCCTGACGGCGCAGGCGTCAGGCTTTGACAGCGGCGCCCTCTCCTGTCGGGATGGCGGCGGATACCGAGACCGGAGCCTGCCCATGAAGATTCGCGCCGCCGTCCTGAACGCCAGCCCGGTTGCGGCGCCCTATGCGCAGAGCCGCCCGCTGCGGATCGAGGAGCTCGACCTCGCACCGCCCGGCCGCGACGAGGTCCTGGTCAAGATCCGGGCAGCGGGGTTGTGCCATTCCGATCTCTCGGTGATCGACGGCAACCGCCCGCGCCCGGTGCCGATGGTGCTCGGCCATGAGGCTGCCGGCGAGGTGGTCGAGACCGGCCAAGGCGTCGACGATCTGAAGCCCGGCGACCGGGTCGTGATGGTGTTCGTGCCATCCTGCGGGCATTGCGCGCCCTGCGCGGAGGGGCGCCCAGCGCTCTGCGAACCCGGCAACGCCGCCAACGGGCGCGGCGAGATGCTTGGCGGCGGGCGCAGGCTCTCGGTCGCCGGCCAGCCGGTCCATCACCATATCGGCGTCTCCGCCTTCGCCGAGCATGCGGTGATCTCGCGCCATTCGCTGGTCAAAATCGAGGCCGATATCCCGCATGAGATCGCCGCCCTGTTCGGCTGCGCCGTGCTCACCGGCGTCGGTGCTGCCGTGAACACGGCACGGATCAAGGCCGGCGAGACCGTCGCGGTGGTCGGGCTCGGGGGCGTCGGGCTCTCGGCCCTGCTCGGCGCCATCGCCTGCGGCGCGTCGCGCGTCGTCGCCGTCGATCTCGCGCAGGACAAGCTCGATCTGGCGCTGGCGCTCGGCGCGACCGACGCCTTCAAGGCCGACACGCCCGATGCGGTCGAAGCCATTCGCGCCGCGACCAAGGGCGGCGTCGATCACGGGCTGGAGATGGCCGGCTCGGTCAGGGCGCTCGATCTCGCCTACCAGATCACAAGGCGCGGCGGCACGACGACGACGGCCGGCCTCGCCAACCCCGCCCATACGCTGTCGCTCTCGCCAGTGAGGCTCGTCGCCGAAGAGCGCACGCTGAAGGGCTCCTATGTCGGCTCCTGCGTGCCCTCGCGCGACATCCCGCGCTTCATCGAGCTTTACCAGCGCGGGCGGCTGCCGGTCAACAAGCTCTGGACCAGTTCGGGCAGCCTCGACGAGATCAACGAAGGTTTCGACGCGCTCAACGAAGGCCGCACGATCCGGCACATCGTCAGGATGTGATGCGGGACGCAGCAGGCCTGAAACAAGCGGCTGTTTCCTTGCTACGCCAAGGACATGACGCCCGCTCATGAGATGTTGATTCAAGCTGCGCGTCGCTTCGCGATGCCGCATGCCGACCTGCCGAAAGAGCCGCCCGCGCTAACCCGCCGCCCGCGTTTGACACGGCCGCTGCGGGGCGCTCCTCCTCTCCCGACTACTGAGGGAATGCCGATGTCGAATGCGCTGGAAGGTATCGTCGTGGTCGCGCTGGAGCAGGCGGTGGCCGCGCCGGTCGCGAGTTGCAAGCTTGCCGATGCGGGCGCGCGCGTCATCAAGCTCGAGCGGCCAGAGGGCGATTTCGCCCGCGGCTATGACGGCTTCGCCAAGGGGCAGTCCTCCTATTTCGTCTGGATCAACCGGGGCAAGGAATCCTGCCGGGTCGACCTGCGGCAGCCTGATGATCTCGCGCTGGTCGAGGCGATGATCGCGTCGGCCGACATCTTCATCCAGAACCTCGCGCCCGGCGCTGCCGGCCGACTCGGGCTCGGCAGCGCGACGCTCCGGCAGCGCCATCCGCGCCTCATCACCTGCGACATCTCCGGCTATGCGCCGGGCACGCCGCATGAGCGACGCAAGGCCTATGACCTGCTGATCCAGGCGGAATCGGGCCTCTCCGCCATCACCGGCACGGCCGAATCCGGCCCTTCGCGCATCGGCGTCTCGATCGCCGATATCGCGACCGGGCAGGCGGCCTATGCCGCGATCCTCGAAGCGCTGCTGAGGCGGGCACGCACCGGTGAGGGCTCGGCGATTGCGCTCTCGCTGTTCGACACGCTCGCCGAGTTGATGAACGTGCCCTATCTCACGCGCCGCTATGGCGGCATCGAGCCGGCACGCGTCGGGCTCGCCCATCCCTCGATCGCGCCTTACGGCGTGTTCTCGCTACTCGATGGCGAGGTGCTGGTCTCGATCCAGAGCGAGCGGGAATGGCAAATCTTCGCCCGCGACGTGCTTGAAAGCCCGGAGCTGGCCGGTGATCCGCGCTTCGTCTCGAATGTGCTGCGGGTCAAGGAGCGCGCCGTGCTCGATGGCGCTGTGCAGGCGCTGCTAGGCCGACGGCGATTCGCGGATATCGCCACCGCACTCGACCGGCATGCCATCGCCTATGGCACGGTCTCGACTGTCGGGGGGCTGATCGACCATCCGGCGGCGACCGCCCTGCCCGTCCCGACGCCGAACGGCCCGGTCGAGGTGCTGGCACCTTCGGTCGTCGTCGATGGCCAACGCGTCGCGATGCGGCCGGTGCCCGCGCTCGGTCAGCACGACGCAGCTTTGCGCGCCGAATTCGCCCATCCGACCGAGGAAAGCCCATCATGAGCATCGACATCGCCAAGCTCGCAACCTGGGCGGGCAGGACCGAAGAGGCGCAGGACATTGTCACGCCGCGCCTCGTGCAGAGCTTCGCCGCCACCTTCGGCCGCCATCTCGCGCCTCATGGTTCGGGCGAGGCGCCCTTGGCGCTGCATTGGTGCCTTGCGCCGCCGATCTCGGATATCGAAGCCTGCGGGCCCGACGGCCACGCCGCCAAAGGCGAGTTCCTGCCGCCTGTGCCGCTGCCCCGGCGGATGTGGGCCGGCGGGCGGATCGAGACGCTGGCGCCGCTGCGCGAAGGCGACCGCGTCACCCGGCATTCGCGCATCGGCGATATCACCTACAAGGACGGGCGCAGCGGTCCGCTCTGCTTCGTCGCGGTCCATCATGACTATGCGACCGAGCGCGGCATCGCACTGCGCGAGCGGCACGACATCGTCTATCGCGAGGCGGCACAGCCCGGCGTGTCGCCAGCCGGAGCGCCAGGGCCGGCCGCCGAGGGCGAGCCAGCCGATCTCATCTGGGAGGTCGAAGGCAGCCCGCTGCTGCTGTTCCGCTACTCGGCGCTGACCTTCAACGGCCACCGCATCCACTATGATTTCCCCTATGCGACGGGCACGGAGGGCTATGCCGGGCTCGTCGTGCACGGGCCGATCCAGGCGACGCTGATCGCCAATATTCTGGCGACACTGACCGACGGCGCGCCGGTCCGGCTCGACTATCGGGGCCTGAGCCCGCTCATCGCCGGCGATGTCTTCCGGGTCAAAGCGAAGCGGCAGGCCGATGGCAGCATCCGGGGCTGGACCGAAGGCGTCGACGGGCGCGTGCGCATGGAAGGCGTTCACCGCCCGGCTGATTGATCTTCCTGCTGATTTTCCGCCGCCCTTTGTGGTTCCGGGTTCGCGCCTGCGGCGCGCCCCGGAATGACAAATGTCGGGCTCGATCATCGGCTCAAGGCCTCAGGCTGGCGCGACGAAGGGCTGGGATATCTCGCCGAAGACCGGCAACGCTTCCAGCCCGGCGGCATGAGCCGCGAGCGCCGGTATGGCAGCAGCGTCGATCAGCCCCGGATGCGCCTCGGTGATGAAGCGCAGCGCCACCGCCACCGCGATATCGGCATGGCCCAGCGTCTCGCCGAACCAATAGGGCGTCGTGCGGCCGGCCCGGTCGCGGTCGAGCGCGGCGAGCGCCGACAGGATCTGGCCGCGGCAGCGCTCCGCCCAGACCGCCGAGACCTGCTCGTGCAGGCGCAGTTCGTAGAACAGGCTGACCGCCTTCTCCGCCGCGCCCATCGCGAGCGCGACGACGGAGAGGGTCTGGCGCCGCACCGGACCGCTGCGCGGGCACAGCGCAAGCTCCGGCCCGGCGAGATCGTCGAGCGCGTCGATCATGCCGGCGCTGTCGATGAGCACCTCGCCATCGTCGAGCACCAGGGTCGGCACCCGCATCAGCGGGTTGAAGGCCCTGACCTTCTCGCCATCGGCGAAGACGGACCAGGGCCGATGCTCGAACGACACGCCGTAGAGCGCGAGCGTGATGCCGACGCGGCGGACGAAGGGCGAGTCATATTGGCCGATCAGGATCATCGCTTGCTCCGTTCACCATCTTCCCAACAGGCGGCGAGCCGGCGATCTTCCCGGTGTCACGGCCGCGCCGCAATGCTAACGTCCTGTCCCGGCAAGCATAGTGGGAGCCGGACATGGCAAGGGATCATCGTCTCAACCGCCGCGAGACGCTCAAGGCCGGGGCCGCGGTCGCCGCCTGTGCCGTCCTGCCGGGGACGGCCGCCGCACAGGCCCCCGCGAAGCTCAAGCTGCGCGTGCTGGAGACCACCGATCTCCATGTCAATGTCGTGCCCTACGACTATTTCCGCGACGGCCCGGACGACACGGTCGGCCTCGCCAAGACCGCGAGCCTGATCAAGGCCGCCCAGGCCGACGCGAAGAACAGCCTGCTCTTCGACAATGGCGATTTCCTGCAAGGCTCCTCGCTCGGCGACTATATCGCCTACAAGAAGGGCCTGAAGGCCGGCGAGACGCATCCGATGCTCGCCGCGATGAACGCCCTGCCCTATCTGTGCGGCACGCTCGGCAATCACGAGTTCAACTACGGGCTGGATTTCCTCGACCACGGCCTCGCCAAGGCGGAATTCCCGATGGTCTGCGCCAATGTCGAGCGCGTCGGCGGCGGGCCTCTCGTCGATGCCTGGCGCCTGTTCGAGCAGAGCTTCGAGGACGAGGCCGGCAACCGGCATGTGCTGCAGATCGGCGTGATCGGCTTCGTGCCGCCGCAGATCATGCAATGGGACAAGGGCCATCTCGACGGCAAGATCGTCGCGACCGACATCGTCGATGCGGCCGAAAAGCATATGCCGGACCTGATCGACGCCCAGCCCGACCTCGTTATCGCGCTCTGCCATTCGGGGATCGCAGGCGGGCAGCGGCGCGGCATGGAGGAGAACGCGGCGCTGCATCTGTCGAAAGTCGAGGGCATCGACGTCATCCTCACAGGCCACCAGCACCTCGTCTTTCCGGGCGGCAAATCCTTCGACGGCATTGCCGGGGTCGACAACGTCAAGGGATCGCTCAACGGCAAGCCGGCCTGCCAGCCCGGTTTCTGGGGCTCGCATCTCGGCATCGTCGACCTCGAACTGGAGAAGCGCGGCGAGCGCTGGAGGATCGCCGATTTCAAGGTCGAGGCGAAGCCGATCTATGAGCGCACGCCGGATCGCAAGATCGTGCCGAAAGCCGCCGTGGAGCCCGCGGTTCTGGCCGCCGTCAAGGCCGACCACGAGGCAACGCTCACCTATATGCGCGAGCCTGTCGGCAGCACCGCCGCGCCGATCAATTCCTATTTCGCGCTGGTGGCGGACGATCCTTCCGTCCAGATCGTGGCCGAGGCGCAGATCGCCTATGCCAAGCCCCTGATGGCGCAGACGCGCTGGAAAAACCTGCCGATCCTTTCGGCGGCGGCCCCGTTCAAATCGGGTGGGCGCGCCGGCCCCTCGTTCTACACCGACATTCCCGCCGGCCCGCTGGCACTCAAGAACATCGCCGACATCTATCTCTATCCGAATACGGTGCAGGTCGTGAAAGTCAGCGGCGCTGACGTAAGGGAATGGCTGGAGCGCGCCGCCGGTATCTTCAACCGCATCGACCCGGCCAAGAGCGGCGAGCAGCCGCTGATCAACCCCGCCTTCCCCGCCTTCAATTTCGACGTGATCGACGGCGTGACCTATCGGATCGACGTCACGCAAGCCTCGCGCTACGACACGGACGGCAAGCTCGTCGCCCGGGATGCGCACCGCATCCTCGACCTCGCCTTTGCCGGTGAGCCGATCGAAGACAAGGCCGAATTCCTCATCGTCACCAACAACTACCGCGCTGGGGGCGGCGGCAATTTCCCGGGCACGAAGACGACGGTGGTGCTCGAAGCACCCGATCTCAACCGCGACGTCATCGTGCGTCATATCCTCGGCAAGAAGGCCATCGACCCGAAGGCCGACGGCAACTGGTCCCTCGCGCCAGTGCCAGCCGGCGTCGACGTGACCTTTCTGACCTCGCCCGCCGCGGCCGGCAAATTGCCCGCAGGGCTGAAGGCGGAGCCGGCCGGAGACGGGCCGGAAGGTTTCGCCAAGTACCGGCTGCGCGGCTGATCGCGCGATATAGGCCTCAATTTATAATTTGTCGGCGAAACCGCCGAAGCGACATACAGTTCTTTAATAGATTTTTAGCGAGAATAGCTGCTACGCCGAACGAAAAGCAGATAGAGCGACGGGACGCCTGATGATCGTCGACGTTCACGAGAACGACATCGCGATGAAATCGGAGCTGGTGGCAGCGCTCTATGCCACGCCCGGAACGATCTTCATCGGCACCGTCACGGTCGCGGCGGTGATGGCGGCGAGCGCGCTGCTGACGGGCGGCGACATCGTGTTTCACGCCATGGCGGCGGTTATGGTCGCGATCGGCGTGTTCCGCTACCTGTCGCATCGCTATTACAAGGGCATCCACCTCGCCACGGCCACGGAAGGTCAGATCGGCACGCTGGAAAACCTGGCCATGGCCGGCGCCTGGTCGACCGCCTGCCTGATCTCGGGCTTCGGCTGCTATGCCATCCTGCGCTACACTTACGAGCCCGTCGCGGCGCTGGCGATCGCGCAGACGATCGGCTACCTCGCCGGCATTTCCGGGCGCAACAGCTCACGGCCGGTGATCACCCGCGTACAGGTTCTGGCGGCGGCGACGCCGTTCACGCTCGCCCTGCTCTGGACGCGCGACCCCGCCTATCTGGTGATCGGGCTCTCGGTCCTGCTCACCACCGTCCTGACCTTCTCGAGCGCCCAGGTGATCCACAAGATCTTCCTCGCCCGCCTGCGCACGATGCGCGAGCTGGAGCATCTGGCCGTCAACGACACGATCACCAGCCTCTATAACCGCCGCGGCTTCATGCGCGAGATCCGGCAGATGGCCGCTTCCGGCCGCCCGGTGACCCTGATCTCGATCGATATCGACCGTTTCAAGAGCATCAATGACAGCCTCGGCCACGATATCGGCGACGCGCTGCTGCAGGGCTTCAGCGAGACGCTGATCGCCGAGCTCGGCGTCGGCGACATCGCCGCGCGCACCGGCGGCGACGAGTTCATGGTCGCGACATCGCGCGATGCCGAGGGCGCGAGCGCGCTCGCCGCCCGCCTCGTCATGATGCTCGCCAGCCAGCGCGTCATCGGCGGGCGCCACGTCACCGCGACCGCCAGCATGGGCATCGCGCCCGCCGGCTGCGCCAGCTCGATCGACGAATCCCTGAAATGCGTCGACATCGCGCTCTATCGGGCCAAGCTCGACGGAAGGAATCGCTTCGTCATGTACACCGATGCCATCCGCAACGAGCATGAAGACGGCGTGGCGCTCGAAACGGAGCTGCGCGACGCGATCCGCCGCGGCGAATTCGAGCTGTATTTCCAACCGATCTACAACCCGCGCTCCGGCACCGCGACGATGGCGGAAGCGCTGCTGCGCTGGCGCCATCCGCGGCGCGGCATGGTCAGCCCGGCGGTCTTCATCCCGCTCGCCGAGCGGACCGGGTTGATCACCGTGCTCGGCTCCTGGGTTCTCGGCGAAGCGATCCGGGCCGCCCTATCCTGGCCGCGCAGCGTCGGCGTCAGCGTCAATGTCTCGGCCCGCCAGTTCGACCACGGCCACGATATCGTCGGCGTCGTCGAGGCGCTGCTCAGGATGAGCGGCATCGAGCCCCAGCGCCTGACGATCGAGATCACCGAGAGCTCGCTGATCGACGATGCCGACCATGTCGTCTCCCGCCTCGTCGCGCTGCGCGCGCTCGGCGTGCGGATCGCACTCGACGATTTCGGCACGGGTTATTCCTCGCTCAGCTATCTCGCGCATCTGCCGATCGACACGATCAAGATCGACCAGGCCTTCACCCAGGAGATCGGCACCTCGCGCAAGGCGGATTCGCTGATGAACGCGATCGCCCAGCTCGCGCACGATCTGAAGCTGCGCCTGATCGTCGAGGGCGTGGAGACGCAGGAGCAGCTCACCGTCATCGAGAAGCACGCCGTCCACGGCATTCAGGGCTATATTTTCGCCCGGCCGATGACAGCGGATGATTTGCTGCCCATGATCGGCAACCGTGTTCCCACGGGGCGGATGGGGTCGGCGCGTTCGCGCTCCGGCTCGCGCAAGCCAGGCCGCTTCAGTCAGGTCGCCTGATACGCCCCGGACGCAGACGACCGCGCGAGCCGGAGGCCTAGAGGCTGCTGATGCAACGCCCGAACTATCCGAGCGGGAAGGATCTGCTGAGCGCCGACGCCGTGTCGCGCTTCGATCTCGACGACATCATCGAACGCGCCCAGCGGCACCTGCACGAGGAGGAGCTGGAAAAGGCCGGCCTGCCCCTGCCCGAGCAGCCGCCCGCCCCGCGCCGCCGGCCGAAGGTGGTCGCCACCCTGTTCGACCAGCGCAGCACACGCACCCGGCTTGGCTTCCAGACCGCGGCCGCACGGCTCGGCCACCAATCGATCGACGCCTATGACACCGACCGCAGCCGCATGGGCACCGCGACCGGCGAGTCGATCGAGGACCATATCCACACGGTCGAGCTCTACAGCGACCTGCTGATCGTGCGCTCGCATCTGGAGGACATGCCCTATCGCGTCGGGCGGCTGAGCTACCTGCCGGTGATCAATGCCGGCAACGGCGCCGACGAGCATCCGACCCAGGCGCTGGTCGACATCTTCGCGATCCGGCAGATGCGCGGCCCGATCGAGACGCTCAGCATCGCCCTGTCCAGCGATTCGCGGGCCCGCTTCGCGATCTCCTTCGTGAAGATGCTGCGCCTTTCGCCGCCGAAGCGGTTCACGCTGTGCTGCCTGCCGGATACGCCGATCAACCCGGCGATGCGCGAGGCGATGACCGTGCTCGCCGATCTCGGCACGCAGGTCGGGCTCGTCCACGACATCCGCCATACGCTCGACCATGACGTGCTCAGCATCCAGATGCAGGACATGAGCAAATTCGCCCACGCCTCCCTTGGCAACGAAGCGGTCGACAAGGAAAAAGAGAGCGAGCCCTTCACCCTGACTGCCCGCAAGGTCCTCGACGCCCGTTCGGATACGCTGATCCTCAACCCTCTTCCGCGCTTCTCGGAGCTCGACACCTCATGCGACAGCCTTCCGAACGCAGGCTATTTCCGCCAGGTCCAGCTGTCCGTGCCGATGCGGATGGCCATCCTGGAGCGCATGCTGCTGGGCATCCCCTGGACGGGGCAGGCCGAAGGTTTCCCGCCTTCCTCGGGTGGATGAGCGCCTATCTGGCGTCCTATCTCGCGATCGCCATCTCCATCCGCCTTCTCGCCGGCTATCTCACCGTCATCGAGATCGGGCTCCTGCGCTCGGTCGGCAGCCTCGCCATCGCAGCCTCCGCCGTCTGGGCGGGCGGAGCCGAGCAGCGCCGCAACGTCGTGCCACCCAAGCTGCGCGAGGACGTCGTCCGCAGCGTCCTGCATCTCGTCGGTTCGCTCGCGCTGATCTGGAGCCTGGCGCATCTGCCGCTGGCGCTCGTCACCACCATCGAGTTCTCAGGCCCGCTCTTCGCGGCCGTGCTGCTGTTCCTGGTGCTGCGCCGCCGGCCCGGCATCGGGCCTGCGCTCGGCCTCGCCGTGCTCGCGACCGGGATCGGGCTGCTCGTGTTCAGGCTGGACGCAGTCCCCAACCACGACATCGCCATCGCCATCGGTGCCGTCGCGATCCTGACGACCACCAATCTGATGCTGGCGCGGCTCGCGGCCCAGCGCAGCACCTTGTCCATCGTGCTGCTTATGCACGCGATCCAGCTGCCGCTCTATCTGCTGCTCTGGTTCTTCGTGCCGGAACAATGGTCGCCGCCATCGCAGCCCTACCGGCTGGCCTTCGACCTTCCGGAACTGGCCGTGATCGGTGGCGCCGTGCTCGCGCTGATCGTCGGCGGCTTCGTCTCGCAGGCCGCGCTCGCCAACGCCTCGCGCCACGGTTCGGCGCTGCAGCTCTGCAGCGCCGATACCCTGCGCGTGCCGCTGATCACCTTCGCAGCCTATCTGCTGCTGGCGGAATTGCCGCCGGCGGAGCTGCTGCTTCCGGGCCTCTGGGTGCTCTGCGGCGTCGTCATCACCAGCCTGCCGGTTGCGGCCGTCGCAAAACTGCGCCCGGAACAGGCCGGGCGCGCTTGAACTCCGGTTTTAGAGTGCGATCTCGAAGATCACGTTGACCTGCGTCCGATAGCTGTTCTCGCCGCTGGCCAAAGGCACGGCGGCATCGCTGGCAGCCATGCGCACCGCGCCGCCATAGGGCATCGGGCGCGCCATGATGGACTGCTCCTCGATCGAGACGATCTTGCCGAGCTTGACGTCGGCCGCCTCGGCCAGGGTCTTCGCGCGCGCCACCGCATCGGCGACCGCACGCTTGCGCGCTTCGGTCAGGGTCGGCTTCATGTCGTCCTTGACGAAGGCGATGCCGCCGCCCTGGTTGACGCCGAGCCCGACCGCCTTGTCGAGAATGCCGCCAGCGTCCGCGAGATTGCGGACCCGGACGGTCAGCGCGTTGCTGACGCTGTAGCCCGCGATCTTCGGCTCGCCGCTGCGGTCCTTGGCCGGCTGGGCATAGCGCGGCTGGATGCTCAGGCCCGAGGTCTGGAGATCGCGCTCGGCGACGCCGGCTTCCTTCAGCGCGGCCAGCACCTGCTTCATCGCCTCGTTATTGGCGGTGAGCGCCGCGCGCGCCGTATCCGCCTCGCGCAAGACGCTGAGATTGAGGATCGCCATGTCCGGCGCGACATTCACCTCGCCCTCCCCGGTCACGCTGATGCGCGGGCTGGGACGCCGGCCGGCATCCTCCTGAGCCGTGGCGGACGTAACCGGCAACATCGCGGCAGCGATCAGAGCGGTTCCGGCCAAGGCGGGGACAAAGAGGTTAGACATCGTGACTCCTGAAAATTCCGCGGCCGAACGGCCGTAACGATGCCAAAGCGCCCGATGATGTCGAAATTATCACGGTGCGGGGGCGATCAGGGCGAGCTCCCCTGCTGACCCGGATCACCTCCTCCTCGCAACTGGCTATGTCCCGCAAGAATCAATCGTGACGGAGATTTAACTTTCGCACGGCGCTCGCACCTCTTAGATTAGAATAAATCTAATCTTTGGACGCCCCAATGACCCCATCTCCGATCCGCCCGATCGTTCCCGCCGCCTATGACGCGGTCTCCCGATCGCTTCACTGGAGCATGGCCGCGCTCATCGTGGTTGCCTTCGCTCTCGGCCTCACCGTCGATCTCTTTCCCAAAAGCTGGGATCATGCGCTTGTCGAGACCCACAAGGTCATCGGCACGGCGATCCTGCTCCTTCTGTTCGCTCGCTTCGGATGGCGCCTGACGCACCGGGCGCCGCCTCCGGAGGAAGGGCCGGCGCTCCTCGCTCTCACGGCACGGGCAGGCCATGCCGCGCTCTACCTCGCCATGCTGATCGTGCCCGTCCTCGGGCTGGTCTATGCGGTCAGGCGCGGACAAGGCCTGGATTTCGGCCTGTTCGCCTTGCCGCAACTCCAGGCGGCGGAGCCGCGCGCCGTGACGCGCCCGATCCGCACCTGGCACGAATGGGCCGCCTATGCGCTGATCGCGCTCGCGTGCCTCCACGCCGTCGCCGCATGCTGGCACCATTTCATCCGCAAGGACGGTGTCTTGCGGCGCATGTTGCCGGATTCGTCCCGGGCCTCGCTCTAAGGCCCCTGGCTATTCTTCCACCAGCCGGCGCGCGATCACCTGCGCCTGGATCTCGGCCGCGCCCTCGAAGATGTTGAGGATGCGGGCGTCGCAGAGCACGCGGCTCACCGGATATTCCAGCGCGAAGCCGTTGCCGCCATGGATCTGCAGGGCGTTGTCGGCCGCCGCCCAGGCGACGCGGGCGCCGAGCAGCTTGGCCATGCCGGCCTCGAGGTCACAGCGCCGGTCGGCATCTTTCTCGCGGGCGGCGAAATAGGTGAGCTGGCGGGCGATCAGGATCTCGGCCGCCATCATAGCGAGCTTGTCGGCGACGCGCGGGAAGGCGATCAGCGGCTTGCCGAACTGGATTCTTTCCTGCGCATAGCGCAAACCGAGATCGAAGGCCGATTGCGCGACGCCGATGGCGCGGGCCGCCGTCTGGATGCGGGCCGCCTCGAAGGTTTGCATCAGCTGCTTGAAGCCCTGGCCGGGCACGCCGCCGAGCAGGTTTTCAGCCTTGACCTCGAAGCCGTCGAAGGCGAGCTCGTATTCCTTCATGCCGCGATAGCCGAGCACCTCGATCTCGCCGCCAGTGAGCCCTTCGACCGGGAAGGGATCGGCATCGCTGCCGCGCGGCTTCTCCGCGATCAGCATAGAGAGACCTTTGTAGCCGGGCTCGGACGGGTCGGTGCGCACCAGCAGCGTCATGATGTCGGCGCGGACGGGGTGGGTGATCCAGGTCTTGTTGCCGTGGACCTTCCAGACATCGCCCTCCTTCACCGCCTTGGTGCGCAGCGAGGCGAGGTCGGAGCCGGTATTGGGCTCGGTGAAGACGGCAGTCGGCAGAACCTCGCCCGAGGCGATCTTCGGCAGCCAATGCTCCTTCTGCTCGGGCGTGCCGCCGCAGAGGATCAGCTCGGCCGCGATCTCCGAGCGGGTGCCGAGCGAGCCGACGCCGATATAGCCGCGCGAGAGCTCCTCCGAGACCACGCACATCGAGACCTTCGACAGCCCCATGCCGCCGAATTCCTCGGGGATGGTCAGGCCGAAGACGCCGAGCTCGGCCATCTTCTCGACGACCGGCATCGGGATGTATTCGTTCTCCAGGTGCCATTCATGGGCATGCGGCGTGACCTCGGCGGCGCAGAAGCGGCGCATTTCCGAGCGGATCGCCTCCAGCGTCTCGTCGAGGCCGGTATCGCCGATGCTGGCGGCGCCCTGGTCCTGGCTGAACAGCGCGACGAAGCGGGCGCGGTTCTCCGGGGTGTTGCCCTCGGCGATCAGGGCCTCGGCAGCATCCGAGCAGGCAGCGGCGACCGCCTTCTGCGACAGGCCGAGCGCCGGCAGGCGGAGAATCTCGCCCTGGCTCATCGGGATGCCGCCGAAGATCTGGGCGGCATATTCGCCGGCGCCGATGCGGAGCGCATAGTCCTCGACGGCGCCGTAGCGGCCTTCGGCCTCGAGGCGCTCGCCATAGGCCTTGAGCTCGCGGAGAGCCGTGACATAGGTCGCGAGCCAGGACAGGCCGTGGGCGGCGTGCTGCTCGGCCTCCAGCCGTGCCGAGGAGATCCGGCCGTCGACCAGAACCTTCTGCCGCACTGCGGCAACGGCCTCCTGGAACAGGGTCTCGAAACCCGGGAGCGCCGCTGCGATCAATTCGATCGCATTCGTGCGATTCTCAGCCTTTGCGGCCGTATTGGCAGACATTTCTTCGACCCTCCCTTTGTTGCGACGCAGCATAAGGGGAGATCGCGGGAAACCGAAACCCTCCTTTTTGGGGAGAAGCCTATTTCCGGCTGGCGAGCACGACGCCGAGGATCGTCACGGCCATGCCGCCGATCTGGAGCGGGGTCAGCGTCTCCCCGAAGAGCAGCCATGCCTCGACCGCAACGAGGGCCGGGACGAGATAGAGGAAGGTGACGATGCGCGAGACCTCGCCGCGCCGGAGCATGTAGAAGTAAAGCCCGATGCCTCCCAGCGAGAGCACGACGGCCGACCAGGCGAGGACCAGCCACATGGTCAGGTTCCACTCGATCCGCATCGGCTCGAAGGCATAGGCGAAGGGCAGGACGACGAGGCAGGCCGCGACATACTGGATCGCCGTCACCGTCCGCAGATCGCCGGTGGAGAGATGCGTCTTCTGATAGAACGAGCCGAAGGTCACCGAGAACATGCCGATCACGTTGATCAGGATCGGGCCGAGGACGCCCCAGAGCGCGGCCGGCTGAACGCCCGCGAGTTGCGGCTCCAGCACCAGCGCGATGCCGATGAAGCCGCAGAGGATGCCGAGCCAACGGATCGGAGAAATGCGCTCCCCCAGAAGGGCCGGTGCGAAGAGTGCCGTCAGGACCGGCTGCAGGCCGGCGATGAGGCCGGAAATACCGGCCGGCAGGCCATGGCGCACCGCCCACCAGACGCCGCCGAGATAGATGCCATGCAGCAGGATGCCGGAGATCGCGGCATTGCGCAGCGCGCGCCAGCCGCGCGGCCAGGGCGCGCCCGTCGCCAACGCCAGCAAGGAAACGATGAGCGCCGCACAGGCGAAGCGTACGACCAAGAAGGTCAGCGCATCGGCGTAGCGGGCCGAATAACCCGCGACCACCCAGCCCGAGGACCAGAGCAAGGTGAAGATGAGCGGTATCGCGCGCAGGATGAGAGGCGAGGACATCGGAACCCGGAACCGCTGGACCCTGCCGTCTCTAACGCCGATCGACGGCCACAGACAGAGCGCCAACGCGCCTTGCCCATGCTCCCATCGTCGATGCGGGGTTCAATCGCGATCCGGCGCTCCCGGCGGGAACAGCTCGCGGAAGGGTCTCGCCTCCTCGACGGCGCGCGCGAAGGACGGCCGCGCCAACAGGCGAGCCCGATAGGCGCGCAGGTTGACGAAGGCCTCGTCGATTTCGTGGACCCAGTCGGCATAGAACAGGGACGGCGCGGCCGCGCAATCGGCGAGGCCGAAGGCATCGCCGCAGGCCCATTGCCGCCCGGCGAGGGCACCGTCGAGCCAGCGATAGGCGTCATCCAGCTGCCCGCGCGCTCTGGTAACGCCAAAGGGGTCGCGGTCGTCGGCCGGACGCAGATGATCGAAGACGATCGCCTGCATCGGCGTCATCACGTAGTTGTCGAAGACGCGGTCCATCATCCGCACCGCCAGCGCCTGCTTGGCGTCGGCCGGCACCAGTCGGGCCGCCCCCGGATGAAACAGGTCGAGATGCTCGATGATGACGCTCGATTCGAAGACGGGCGTCTCGCCATCGACGAGCACTGGCATCTTCTTCATCGGCCAGAGCCTGGCCAAGTCGGCGCCGGCTTCGGGATCGTCCAGGCCAAGCCGGCGATAGGCGAAGGGCGTCGCGTTCTCATAGAGCGCCACGATGACCTTCTGACAATAGGACGAAAACGGGTGAGCGTAGAGCGTGAGCGACACGGGCTCCTCCTGCGCGAGTCTGGGCTGCTCCCTGCATACGCAAACCGATTGCATATTGCAATCGGTTATCATCCCGATCCGCGCGCCTCCAGCAGCGGAACAAGACGGCCCGCCGCAATCCTTAACAAAAACCGTCTCTCGCCCTTCCGCATCGTCAACCAATCCTCAACGCACCGCGCGCAATGTCGCGTTTGATCGAAAAAACCTCACGATGCCGCACGCTTCTCACCCTTCTCCCACCGCCAGCGCAGAGCTGCTGAACAGCGAGCACGAAGGCTTCGTCACCTTCGCGCAAAACGCGCTCGCCTCCGCGATCCTGAACTTTGCGGCGGTGGTTGCCGTGGCAGCCCTGCTGTGGCGGCCCGATCGCGCGCCTGTTCTGGTCGGCTGGGTTGGGATGACGCTGGCCTATTCGCTGTCGATGGGCCTCGACATTGCCGCCTGGCGCAGCCGCTTGTACGAGCGCTCGCCCTGGCCGATGCGGATCGTGCATCTGCGCGCGCCGATACTCGGGCTGATCTGGGGCGCCCTGCCCTGGGTCGCGGGCGCGACCCTCGATCCGCGGGAGAACATCGCGATCGGCCTCGTCATCACCGGCATGATCGCCAGCGGCATGACGCGCTTCGTCGTCGTGCCGCGCGCAGCCCTGACTTACGGCCTCACGCTCGGCGTGACATGCGTTCTGGCCTTCGCCCAGCATTCCCTCGAGATCGCGGCAACGGCAGCGGTGCTGCTCGCGCTCTATCTCGTCTTCATGACCCGCCACGTCACGGCCTATGGCAAGACGCTGGCGGAGGCGGTGCGCGGCCGCAACGCCGCGACCGAGAGCAGCCGGGAGCGCGCCCAGCTCCAGCATAGCGCGCTCGCCGAGCGCGACGAGACAAGCCGCCGGCATCACGAACTGATGGAGATCGTGGCCGCCTTCCGCCAATCGATGGCGGGTTTCCAGGATGTCGTCGGACGTGAGACCCAGGGCATCGCCGCCAGCGCTGCCTCGCTCTCCGTGACGGCGGCAACGACCGCCAGCCAGGCCGGGGCCGCACGCAACGCCGCTGCGAGCGCCACCGGCGAGATCGACGCCATCGCCGCGAGTACCGGCCATCTCAACGACGCGATCACCCTGATCGGCGAGCGGACCTATCGTGCCGGGACTGTGATCAGCGATACCGTTTCGATCAGCGCGACCGCCATGAGCGACATCGCCCAGCTCTCAAGCGTGATGCAGGGCATCGCCGGCATCGTCGAGATGATCCAGGCGATCGCCGGACGAACCAACCTGCTCGCCCTGAACGCGACGATCGAGGCGGCCCGCGCCGGGGAGGCCGGGCGCGGCTTCTCCGTCGTCGCCGCCGAGGTCAAGGGCCTGGCCGCACAGACCACGGCCGCGAGCAACGAGATCATCACCAAGATCGGCGCGATCGGCGCCTCGGCCACCAATGTGACGCGGTCGATCGAGGCGATCCGCCAGGCCGTGCTCGACGTCCACGACGTCACGCATGCCATCGTTTCCGCCGTCGAGGAGCAGCGGGCCGCGACCGCCGCCATGTCGAGCAATATCGACTCCGCCGCGGACCACAGCCGGCAGGCGACCGAGCGCGTCGAGCAGGCCTACGGCGCCGTCGGCGAGACCAAGACCGAGATCGAGAAGGCCCGGCAGGCGGCCGAGATCATGGCCCAAGTGGCGGGCTCCCTGACCACGTCGGTCGACGCCTTCCTGCATCGCATGGAAGCGGTGAACGCGCGCGAGCGAGCCGCCTGAGCGAGCAGGTGCTGCCGCACGCAAGGCAGTGATTCAGCGCCGTGTCCGGCATCGGATTTTACGCAGAAACGCGCCGTCATCCCGGGCTTGCCCCGGGATCCATCGTAAAGCGCGGTGCCCTATGATGGATCCCGGATCGGCGCCGCTTCGCGGCTTGTCCGGGATGACGGCGCGTTTCCGAGAAAATGGAGCAGGCCTCAGCCCGCCAGAGCCTCGGCGACATCCTCATAAGTCCGGAGGCCCGTGCGCGGCGCGTAGACCAGCACCGACATGTTGCCCGGCGCGTGCTCGTTCTTCCACATCTTGTGATGGGCGAGCGGGATCTTGTCCCAGGGGAAGACCTCGGACATGCAGGGGTCGATGCGGCGGTCGATGACGAACTGGTTGGCGGCGCTGGCCTGCTTGAGATGGGCGAAATGCGAGCCCTGCACACGCTTCTGCCGCATCCAGACATAGCGGGCGTCGAAGGTGATGTTGAAGCCCGAGGTGCCCGCGCAGAACACCACCATGCCGCCGCGCTTGGCGACGAGGCAGGAGACCGGGAAGGTGGCCTCGCCCGGATGCTCGAAGACGATGTCGACATCCTTCTTGCCGGTGATGTCCCAGATCGCCTTGCCGAACTTGCGGGCCTCCTTGGTCCACTCGTTGTATTCGGGCGAGTTGACCTTGGGCATCTGGCCCCAGCAGTTGAAATCCTTGCGGTTGATCACGCCTTTGGCGCCGAGGCCGAGAACATAGTCGCGCTTGGTCTCGTCGGAGATCACGCCGATGGCGTTGGCGCCGGAGGCCGCGCAGAGCTGGACGCCGAATACCCCGAGGCCGCCCGAGGCGCCCCAGACCAGCACGTTGTCGCCGGGCTTGATGGTGTGGGGGGCATGGCCGAACAGCATGCGGTAGGCGGTGGCCAGCGTCAGCGTGTAGCAGGCGGCCTCCTCCCAGGCGAGGTGCTTCGGCTTGTGCATGAGCTGGCGCGACTGCACGCGGCAGAACTGGGCGAAGGAGCCGTCCGGCGTCTCGTAGCCCCAGATGCGCTGGGTCGACGAGAACATCGGGTCGCCGCCGTTGCACTCCTCGTCGTCGCCGTCATCCTGGTTGCAGTGGACGATGACCTCATCGCCGACCTTCCAGCGCTTCACCTTGGAGCCCACGGCCCAGACGATGCCCGAGGCATCGGAGCCGGCGACATGGAAGGGCGCCTTATGAACGTCGAAGGGCGAGATCGGCTGGCCGAGGCCGGCCCAGATGCCGTTGTAGTTGACGCCGCCGGCCATCACGAGGAGCAGGACCTCCTCCTCGCCGATCGACCAGGTCGGCAGGACCTCGACCTGGAACGAGTCCTGCGGCGCGCCATGGCGCTCGCGCCGGATCGCCCAGGCATACATCTTCTCAGGGACGTGACCGAGCGGCGGCAGTTCATCGAGCTCGTAGAGATCCTTGAGCGGCTTCACGGCGGCCTGCGACTTCGACATGGTCGTCTCCCTGCTCTCTTCCGTCGTTGCCCAGCCCGGAGCTTGTCGGCGGTATGGGACGCCGATCATGCACCATATGCTGCGCTGCGCCATTAACCTAAGGAATCACGCCGCAGCGCAAAACACTTTCTTTCCGGCGCTTGCGCTTTCTTCATCGTTTTCCGCGATGCTGGCTTTCCTTGCGGCACCGAGGAGGAACGATGCCCGGTCTGCTGAAGATCGTCGGCCTGCCCGATATGCCCCTGCTGTCCGCGATCATCATCATGGTGATGATCTGGCTCAGCGCCCTTTTGATCGGCTGGCTCGCCGACCTGCTGCTCGACGACGGCGGTTTCGGCGTGATGTTCAACGCCGGCATCGTGCTTGTCGGTGCCTTCGCCGGCGCCTGGCTCTGGCACCGCTACGGCATCCCGACGCGCTTTCCGGCCGAGATCCTGCGCGCCGCGATCGCGACGGGCTCCGGCCTGCTGCTGCTGATCGGGATGGCCGTCATCCGGCCGTAAGCATCATTTCGCGGGCGCGGCGGCGAAGCTGTTGAGGTATTTCATCCCTGTATCGCACATCAGCGTGACGATGGTCGCGCCGGGGCCGAGGCGATCGGCCAGGCGCAGAGCCGCCGTGATATTGCCGCCGGTCGAAGTCCCCGCGAACAGTCCCTCTTCCCGCGCCAGGCGCAGCGCCATCGCCGTCGCTTCGGCCGTCGAAACCGGCTCGATCGCATCGACGAGGTCGGGCCGCCAGAGCGGCACGACATAGCCAGCCCCGACGCCGTCGATCTTGTGCGCACCCGTCGGGCCGCCGGAGAGCACGGCGGATTCGGCCGGCTCGACCGCCATCAAGGCGATCTTCGGATCGCGCCGGAGCAGTGCCTCCCCGGTCCCCCGCAGCGATGCCGCCGTGCCGACGCTCTGCACGAAGGCGTCGATGCGGCCGCCGGTCTGCTCCCAGATCTCGTCCGCCAGCCGGTCATAGGCCGCGAGCTGGTCCGTGTTGCGCATCTGGTCGGTCCAGAAGGCGCCCATCTCGGACGCGATGACGCGGGCGGCCTCGATCATGTCCTTCGTCAGCTTCTCGGTCATGCGGCCGGATTCTGAGGGGATTATCGTCAGCTCCGCACCAAGCAGACGCATATGGGTGAGCTTCTCGCGGGCGAAGGCGTCCGACGTGACGATATGCAGGCGATAGCCCTTCACCGCGCAGACCTGCGCGAGCGAAACGCCGGTGCTGCCGCCGGTATATTCGACGACATTGCCGCCCGGCTTGAGCCGCCCATCGCGCTCGGCCGCCTCGATCATCGCAAGGGCCATGCGGTCCTTCATGCTGCCGGTCGGGTTCTCGCTCTCGATCTTCAGCAGGATGCGCGCGCCGTTCGCCGGCACGACGCGGCGCAGCGGCAGAAGCGTGGTGCCGCCGATGCGGCTCAGAATGTCGATGGGCATGGCGGATCCTCGGAAGGAATTTAGATGCATATGCAATCATTGCATCTACATGTAAATTCCGATTCGCCATGAAAGAGACAAGCGGATTGCGGGAAGAGGTGCGCAGGCTCGCGGCCAGCTGCGTAGGCTTGACCGTCCGGCAAGCGGCGCGGCGGGTGACCCAGGTCTATGACGAGGCCTTGCAGGCGAGCGGGCTGAGCGTCGCGCAGCTCGGCCTCCTTGCAGTGATCGCCACGAACGAGGATGACCGCATGGCCGCGCTTGCCGAGCGGGCCGGTCTCGACCCCTCGACGCTGTCACGGAACTTGCGGGCGCTCGAACGCGACGCGCTGATCGAGATCGCGACGGTCGAGAAGGACCTGCGCCGCCGCGCCGTCTGGCTGACCGAAAGCGGGGTCCGGCGACTGCAGGCGGCGCTTCCTGCCTGGCAGGACGCACAAAACCGGGTGGCCGAGGTCTTACCGGCCGATCTTCTGCAGCAGCTTCTGGCGGCGAACGCCTCGCTCGCCGTGTCGAAAGGTGCAGGCTAGGCCCGGCCCCCGCGGCTGGCGGCGAGCATGTAGTTCACATCCATGTCGCGCGCGGCGCTCCAACGGCCGGTCAGCGGGTTGAAGACCACACCCGTCTGCGTGCCGATCGTGAAGCCGTTGCCTTCGATGGCGCCGCCGAGCTCGGCCGGCGTCACGAATTTCTCCCAGTCATGCGTGCCCTTCGGCAGCCAGCGCAGGACATACTCGGCGCCGACGATGGCGAGCGCATAGGATTTCAGCGTGCGGTTGAGTGTCGCCATCACCAGGAGCCCGTCCGGCTTCACCGCGGCGCAGCAGGCCGCGATGAACGCCTCGACATCGGCGACATGCTCGACGACCTCCATCGCGAGCACGATGTCGAAGCGCTTGCCGGATTCCACGACCGCCTCGATCGTCTCCTCGCGATAATCGATTGCAAGGCCGCTCTTCTCGGCATGGGCGCGTGCGACAGCGATGTTGGTCGGCGCCGGATCGAGGCCCGTGACCTCCGCGCCCAGCCTTGAAAGCGGCTCGGAGAGCACGCCGCCGCCGCAGCCGATATCGACCAGGCTCAGGCCGTCGAGGGCGCGCATCCGTTTCGGATCGCGCCCGAAATGGGCGCAGGCCTCGTCGCGGACGAAGGCGAGCCGGACCGGATTGAACTTGTGCAGGACGGCCATGGGGCCTTTCGGATCCCACCAGTCGCGGGCGATCGCATCGAAGCGGGCGACCTCGGACGGGTCGATCGTCGAGCCTGTGCGCTGGGTCGCAGCCGCCATGAACCGGTCCTTCGCTTATGCGATGCCGCATTGACACCGCGCCTGTCGCCCGTCATCTACACCCGCCCCGCTGCAAGCGCGAGGGCGACCTTTCGACCCGGCTCCGGCCGGGACAGCTATCGAAAAGACCGTCATGGCCCGTCTGGTGATGAAATTCGGCGGCACCTCTGTCGCCACTGTCGAGCGGATCAAGAACGCGGCGCGCCACGTCAAACGCGAGTTCGACGCCGGCCACGAGGTCGCGGTCGTGGTCTCCGCGATGTCGGGCAAGACCAACGAGCTCGTCGGCTGGTGCAAGGAAGCGGCGCCGATGTTCGACCAGGCCGAGTACGACACCGTCGTCGCCTCGGGCGAACAGGTCACCTCCGGCCTGATGGCGATCGTCCTCCAGGAGATGGGCATGCCCGCGCGCTCCTGGCAGGGCTGGCAGATCCCGCTCTACGGCTCGGACGCGCATGGCTCGGCCCGGATCGAAAGCGTCGACGGCGCCGGCATCCTGGCGGGTTTCGACCGCAACCGCGAGATCGCGGTCTGCTCCGGCTTCCAGGGCATGAACCCGCGCACGCACCGCATCGTCACGCTCGGCCGCGGCGGCTCGGACACCAGCGCGGTCGCGCTCGCCGCCGGCCTCAAGGCCGATCGCTGCGACATCTACACCGATGTCGACGGCGTCTACACCACCGACCCGCGCGTGGTGCCCAAGGCCCGGCGCATGGACAAGGTCTCCTTCGAGGAAATGCTCGAAATGGCCTCGCTCGGCTCCAAGGTGCTGCAGGTGCGCTCGGTCGAGATCGCCATGACCCAGCGCGTGCCGACCTATGTGCGCTCCTCCTTCGACGACCCCGAAAACCCCAATCCTGGCACCCTCATCTGCGACGAGGACGACATCGTGGAACAGCAGATCGTCACCGGCATCGCCTTCTCCCGGGACGAAGCCCAGATCACCCTCCGCCGCGTGGCCGACAAGCCCGGCGTCGCCGCGGCGATCTTCGGCCCGCTCGCCGATGCCAATATCAATGTCGACATGATCATTCAGGTCGTCTCGGACGATCAGGCGACGACCGACATCACCTTCACGGTGCCGACCGCCGATTACGAGCGCGCCCGCACGCTGCTCGAGAGCAAGCACGACACGATCTCCTACCAGGAGATCCAGGGCGCGACCGACGTGGTGAAGATCTCGGCGATCGGCGTCGGCATGCGCTCGCATGCGGGCGTCGCGGCGCGCGCCTTCCGGGCTCTGGCCGAGAAGGGCATCAACATCCGCGCGATCACCACCTCCGAGATCAAGTTCTCGGTGCTGATCGACTCGGCCTATACCGAGCTCGCGGTGCGCACGCTGCACTCGCTTTACGGGCTCGACGCGGCCTGAGAAGGCCGGCTGCGGCATGATGGAGCCTTGATCTTTGCCGCCATGCGGAAAAGATCGCCTTCATCTTGGCCGGAGACAGCAATGAGCGAGGCAGGACCGGTCTGGCTCTACGACGGGGTCTGCGTACTCTGCTCCGGCGGTGTCCAATACACGCTGAAGCACGAGCGCGATCAACGCATGCGCTTCATCGCGATCCAGTCGCTTGCAGGGCGCCAACTCGCCCGCGACCACGGCATCGATCCGGACGATCCCGAGAGCTTCCTGTTCGTCGAGAAGGGCCGTGCCCTCGCGAAATCCGATGGCGTCCTCGCGCTGCTGAAGCATCTGCACGGGCCGGCGCGGATACTGCTTGTCGGACACCTCCTGCCAAAGCCAGCGCGTGACTGGCTCTACGAGCGCGTCGCTCGCAACCGCTATCGCATTTTTGGCCGCAAGAGCCATTGCGAACTGCCGGCGCCGGAACAGCGCCACCGCTTCACACTGCCGGAAGCCTGATGGAACGCCACCGTGTCCTGCTGATCGGCGCCACCGGCGTGTTCGGACAGCGGCTCGCCCGCCATCTCGCACTCACGGAGGAGCTGGAGCTTTTCCTGTCCTCGCGCGATGCCGACAAGGCCGCGCATCTCGCCCGCGGGCTCGTGACCGCCGCGGGTACGACGGCGACGGGCATCGGCCTCGATCACCACAACGACCTCGCCGAGCGGCTGGCCGCAATCGCCCCCTGGCTGGTGATCGACGCATCCGGTCCGTTCCAGAGCGCGGGTTACGGCGTTCCGCGCGCCGCGCTCGAAGCCGGCGCCCATGTCGTCGACCTTGCCGATGCGCGTGATTACATCCTCGGTTATGGCGCAGCCCTGAACGAACTTGCGCGTTCGAAAGGCCTCGTGGCGCTAGCAGGCGCGAGCTCCACGCCAGCCCTCTCGGTCGCCGCCACGATGGAGCTCATCCGCGGCTGGGCGCGGGTCGATACGATCGAGATCGCGATCGCACCAGGTGGGCGAAGTCCTGTGGGCGAGGCGGTCATCGCAGCAATCCTGAGCTATGTCGGGCGCCCCATCCCAATTTGGCGGGAAGGCGAGCTCCAGGACACGACAGGCTGGCTCGACAGCCGCGTCGCGGCCATGCCGTGCCTACGGCGGCAGCGTGTCGCCGCGGTCGAGACGGTCGATGCCCAATGGCTCGGCCCTAGCCTTGGCGTCACCTCGCATGTCGCGTTCCGCGCCGGGCTGGAATCTCCCATTGAGCAATGGGGCCTCATGCTGCTGGCGCGCTTGCGCCAGGCCGGCCTCGTCGGAGAACTTCACAAGCTGATCCCTGCCCTCCTCGCCGCACGCCGCCTGACGCGCCTGCCGACCTCGAATCGTGGCGGCATGCTGGTCCGCGTCACCGGCCTGGATGATCAGGCACTTCTGCGGCATTCGCACTGGTCCCTGGTCGCTGAGCGTGGCGACGGCCCGCAGGTTCCGACGCTGGGGGCCGCAGCCGCCTTGCGGGCGCTTCTGGGTGGCGCTCTCGAACCGGGGGCGAGACCGGGGGCCGACGCCATCCCGCTCGGCTGGATCGAAGCCGAGATGGCGCCCTACGCGATCACCACGCAGGTCGAGAGCGTGGCACACGGCCCTGCGATCATCCGAAAGGCCTTGGGCGAGGCTGCCTTTGCCGCGCTGCCAGAGCCACTCAGGCATTTCCACAGCGCCGAGGGCGTACCGGTCTGGCGTGGTCGAGCCCGGATCGCGAATGGAGGAAATCGCGTCGCTCGATTGCTGCGCTGGATCATCGGTCTGCCGGCCGCCAGCGCGGACGTGCCCGTCACGGTCAGTGTCGAGCGGCTCGTCGGCAAACACGGCCCAACCGAAATCTGGACTCGTAATTTCGACGGGCGGCGCTTCTCGTCGCAGCTCGACCTGGACCCGCAGGGCTGCCTGCGCGAACGCTTCGGCCCGACGGCCTTCCGCCTCGGCCTCACAGCACGCGACGGCCAAATCCATCTGCCCGTGCTGGCAGCGCAGCTATTCAGGCTGCCTCTGCCCCACTTCCTGCTGCCACGCTCGGAGGCCGTCGAAAGCCTCGACGACGAAGGGCGCTTCACCTTCGACGTAAAGCTGACGCTGCCCTTCTTCGGCCTGCTGGTGCACTATTCCGGCTGGCTGGTGCCGAAGGCCGGAACCGGTCCGATCACTCCGCCGGATGCGTGACCGGCGGCGGCGTGTGCTTCGTGCCGCGGACATAGCTGCCGAGCTTCACCAGCCCTTCCGAGAGCCTGTCCATGTAGAGGAAGAGGACGGGCGTGATGAACAGCGTCAGCACCTGAGAGATCATCAAGCCGCCGACCACGGCGATGCCGAGCGGCTGACGGAGTTCGGCGCTCGCGCCCGCGCCGAGCGCGATCGGCAAGGTGCCCATCAGCGCCGCCAGCGTCGTCATCAGGATCGGCCGGAAACGCATCACGCAAGCCTTGTGGATCGCTTCCTGCGCCGACATGCCTTCGCGCCTGAGCACCAGCGCCACGTCGATCATCATGATCGCGTTCTTCTTGACGATGCCGATCAGCATCAGCAGCCCGATGATCGCGATGACCGAGAGTTCGAGATCGAAGAGCCTGAGCGCCCCTAGCGCCCCGACAGCCGCCGACGGCAGACCGGTCAGGATGGTCAGCGGGTGGATGAAGCTCTCGTAGAGAATGCCGAGCACGATGTAGATCGTCAGGATGGCACCCGCGATCAGCAGGCCCTGGTTGGCGAGTGAATCCTGGAAGGTCTTGGCGGTGCCGGCGAGCGTGGTCGAGATCGACTTCGGCAAGCCGAGCTCATCCTTGATCGCCTCGATGCGGGTGACGCTGTCGCCGAGCGCGACGCCGGCCGGCAGGTTGTAGGAGATCGTCACCGCCGGCAGCTGACCGAGCTGATTGACCGTGAGCTGGCCGGCCGTGCGCTCGATCCGGGCGATGGCGCCGAGCGGCACCAGCGTGCCGGACTTGGTACGCACGCGGATGGCGTTCAGCCGCTCGGGCGTCCAGTGCTCATTCGGGTTGAATTCGACGACGACATTGTAGCTGTCGCCGGCGGTGTAGATCGTCGAAACCTGCCGGACGCCGAAGCCGGAATAGAGCGTCGAGCGCAAGATGTCGGAGCCGATGCCGAGCGCATTGGCCTTGTCGCGATCGACGATGACGGTCGCCTGCAGGGCGTTGTCCTGCAGGTCCGTGGTGACGTCGACGAAGGCCGAGCGGTCGCGGCTCATCGCATCGGCCAGGCGCACCGCCCAGCCGTTCATCTGCTGCTGGTCGAGCCCCTGCACGACGAGCTGATACTGGCTCTTGGAGGAGCGCGCGCCGATGCGCAGGTTCTGCACGGGCGTCATATAGGTGCTGATGCCCGCCACCTGGGCGAGATCGCGCCGGAGCGAGGCCAGCACGGCATCGATCTTCGGCCGTTCGTCGAGCGGCTTCAATTCGACGAAGAGGCGGCCGGCATTGAGCGCACTGCCGCCGCCGCCATTGCCGCCGACGGTCGAGGCGACATGCGCGACATAGGGAGACTTGCGGAAGACCTCGGCCACCGCGGCCTGCAGCTTCTGCATCGCGTCAAAGGAGATGTCCTGCCGCGCCTCGGTCGAGACCTGGAGCTGGCCGATATCCTCCTGCGGGAAGAAGCCCTTCGGCGCGCTCTGGAGCAGCCAGACGCTGCCGGCCATGGTCAGGAAGAAGGCTATGAGCATCAGCGGCTGGAAGCGCAGGCAGAATTTCAAACCCGCGTCATAGCCCGCGAGAAGCTTGTCGAAGCCCTTCTCCAGCCAGCGGCCGAGCGCGTTCTCCTGATGGTGCTCGGAATAGCCCGAGAGCAGGCGCGAGCAGAGCATCGGCGTCAGCGTCAGCGAGACGAAGGCCGAGGCGAGGATCGAGACCGTCACCACAACCGCGAACTCGTTGAAGATGCGGCCGATGACGCCGCCCATCAGCAGCACGGGGATGAAGACCGCGACCAGCGAGAGCGAGATCGAGATGATGGTGAAGCCGATCTCGCCTGCGCCCTTCAACGAGGCCTCGAAGGCGGAGAGCCCGTCCTCCTCCATGTGGCGGACGATGTTCTCGAGCATGACGATGGCGTCGTCGACGACGAGGCCGACCGAGAGCGTGAGCCCGAGCAGCGAGATGTTGTCGATCGAGAAATTCAGCAGGTACATCACCGCCAGCGTGGCGATGATCGAGATCGGCACCGCGACCGCCGGGATGAAGGTCGCGGCCACCCGGCGCAGGAAGACGAAGATCACCATGATGACGAGCGCGATGGTCAAGAGCAGCGTGAACTGCACGTCCTCCACGGCCTGGCGGATCGAGGTCGAGCGGTCGTTGAGCAGCGAGAGCGAGGCTGCAGCCGGGAGTTGATCCTCGAAGGCCGGGATCATCGCCTTGACGCGGTCGACCACCTCGACGGTGTTGGCGTCGGGCTGGCGCTGCACGGCGAGCACGATGGCCGGCGTGCCGTCATAGGTGCTGCGGGTCTGGGTGTTTTCGACGGAGTCGATCACCTTGGCGACGTCGCCGAGCCGAACCGGCTTGCCCGAGCGCGTGGTGATGATGACATTCGCAAACTGGGCGGCATCGGCGAGCTGCGTCTTCGCCTGGATGGTGAGCTGCTGGGCCGTGTTCTGGATGGTGCCGACCGGCGTATTGGCGTTGGTCGCCGTGATCGCAGCCTGCAATTCATCGAGGCCAATGCCGCGCGCGGCCAGCGCCGTCGGGTCGATCTGGATGCGCACGGCGTATTTCTGGCTGCCCCAGATCAGCACCTGCGCGACGCCGTCGACGGTGGAGAGCGCCGGGGAGATCACCTGCTGGGCGAAGGCATCGAGCTGCGACAGCGGCACGACATCGCTCTTCAGCGCCATCAGGATGATCGGCGCATCGGCCGGGTTCACCTTGCGGTAGCTCGGCTGCGTCGTCATCTCGACCGGCAATTGCCGCTGCGTGCGGGCGATTGCGGCCTGCACGTCGGCCGCGGCGGCGTCGATGTCGCGGTTCAGCACGAACTGGATCGCGATCGAGGTCGAGCCCTGCGAGTTGGTGGTCGAGATGGAGTCGATGCCGGCGATGGTGCCGAACTGCTTGATCAATGGCGTCGCGACCGAGGTCGCCATGGTGTCGGGCGAGGCGCCCGGCAATTGCGCGGAGACGTTGACGACCGGGAACTCGGCGCGCGGCAGCGCCGCGACCGGGAGGAAGCGGTATGCGAACAGCCCCGCCAGCACCAGCGAGACCGACATCAGGATGGTCGCGACGGGATGGCGGATGCAGAAACCGGAGACGTTCATGAGCGTGCGCCTTCCGCAACCGGCGTCGCCTGCACCGGCTTCTCGCCGGTCGCCGCGCGCTCGCGCACCCTGGTGCCCTGCTTCAGCCGCATCTGCCCGTCGGTGACGACGCGCTCGCCCGGTGCGATGCCCTCGGTCACCGCCGTCCGCTCGCCATCGCTGAGCGCGACCTTGATCTGGCGGAGATCGACCGTGGAATCCGGCTTCACCACGAAGGCATAGGGGCCCTTCTGGCCGGTCTGCACCGCGACCGTCGGGATCACGGTGACGCCCGTCAGCGTCTCCGGGATGATCTCGACATCGACATATTGCCCGGGCCAGAGGCTCAGGTCGTCATTGGCGAAGGCTGCCTTGGCCGTGATCGTGCCGGAGGTGATGTCGACGGTCGAATCGACGAAATTGAGCCTGCCCTCGGTGGCCGTGCGGGCGGCATTCGGCACCCGCGCAGTCACCGGCACCGGCTTCGCGGCGGCAAGCGCTCCTTGCAGGGTCGGCAACTCGCTCTCCGGCATCGCGAAGGAGACGCGCAGGGGCTTCATCTGCGTGATGGTGAGCAGGCCCGTGCCGCTGCTGTTGGCGCTCGCGTTGACGAGATTGCCCGGCGTGACCTGCACGGCGCCCACGCGTCCATCGATCGGCGCGGTGATGCGCGTATAGCTCAGCCTGAGCCGATCGGCATCGAGCGTCGCATGATCGCCCTGGATGGTGGCGGCCGAAATCCTCTCGTCGGCCGTCGCCTGGTCGACCTGCTGCTGGGTTCCGGCATTGCGGGCGAAAAGCTGCTTGTAGCGATCGAGATCGGCGAGGTTGCGGGTATGGGTCGCCTCGTCGCGCGCCAGCATCGCCTCGTCCTTGGCGATCTGGGCCTTGATGTCGCGATCGTCGAGCGTGAAGAGCAGGTCGCCGGCCTTGACGAACTGCCCGTCGGTGACGTGCTGCGCCGTGATCTGGCTGTCGATGCGGGAACGCACGAGCACGCTCGCCGGCGTCTCGACGAAGCCGATGGCGCGTTTGCGCACCGGGAAATCGGCCTGGACCGACGCGGCCGTGACGACCGCGACCGGAGCGCCCTCGCCACGCCGGCTGCTGGCCGTGCGCGCGGCCTCAGGGCTGCGCGCATGCCAATACCAGGCCCCGCCGGCTGCAAGGCCGAGGGCAACAACGCCGATGATCAATCCTGAACGCTTCATTGTCTGTCCACTCGCTCAGGCTGCGTTGCCGGCGGAGGCCGGCGCCTTGTCTTCGGATCGGGTGCGGATCTGCTCACGGATCATGGAAAGCGTGCCGATGGCGGACAGGAGCGCCTCCTCCTCGGCCTCGCCGAGAATCTCGTGGGCGATCTCGCCCCGCACCGAATCGAGATCATCGACCAGCGCGCGACCCTCCGGGGTCAGGAAGAGCCGATAGGCGCGGCGGTCGGCCGGGTCCTCGCGGCGCTCGATCAGGTTCTGGCTCTGCAGGCGGTCGAGGAGGCGCGCGAGCGAAATCGGCTGGAGGTCCATCTGCTCGGCGAGCGCGGCCTGGTTCAGCCCCTCCTGGCGCCGCAACCGGGACATCACGCCCCATTGGGCCCGCGTCGTTCCATGCTGGCGCGCGCGCTGCTCGACATAGGTGCGCAGCAGCCGCGAGGTTTCGACCAGCTGGAAAACCAGTTCCCGCCGCAAGGGTCGCTTCATTCGCAGGCCTCCCAATCGTAAGCCTGCTTATCATATGTCGGATTACGGCATTTTCAGGAGCGGATTGTGCGGCGCACGCAAAGGTGAAGAGGGACGGCGGCCGTGGCTCTCACCGGCCGGTGAAGGCGGCGGGTCGCTTTTCCAGAAAGGCCGTCACGCCCTCACGGAAATCGGCGGTCGCCGTGGTCTCGCGGAAGGCGTCGCGCTCCGCATCGAGATGATCAGCGAGATCGGCATCGGGAGCTTTCGCCAGCAAGGTGCGGATGCGGCCGTAGGCTCCAGTCGGCCCGGCCGCGATCTTTCGGGCAAGGGCCAATCCCTCGTCGCGTGCCTGAGCGGCCGGCACGACACGGTTGACCAGGCCGATCTTCAGCGCGTCCTCGGCCCCGAAAGTCTCAGCCAATAGCGCGATCTCGCGCGCCTTGCGCTGTCCGACGAGCCGAGCGAGCCGATAGGTGCCCCCAAGATCGGGCGTCGCGCCGATCCGGGCATAGGCCATGGTGAAGCGCGCATCGTCAGCCGCGACGGCAAGATCGCAGGCGAGCGCGAGGCTGAAACCGCCGCCGGCGATGGCCCCGTGCAGGCAGGCGACCGAAGGCTGCGGCAGGGCATCGAGCAGGCGCAGCGCCTCGTGCAACGGCGCCATGATCGCCTCGATGCCGGCCAAGATGTCGTGGCTCGCGAGGAATTGCGAGACGTCGCCACCGGCGCAGAAGGCCCGGCCATTGCCTTGCAGAAGGATGGAGCGCACGTCGCTGCTCGCCGCAATTGCTTTCACCTTTGCGAGGAAGAGCTCGGCCATCGGCGCGTCGATGGCGTTCAGCACCGCCGGCCGGTTGAGCGTCAGGACGGCGACGCCGCCGTCACGGGTGAGCTGAACCGAATCGGATGCGTCGGACATGGCGGTCTCCGGAAGCACGGGCTGTCATCCCGAGGCTAGCACCGGGATCGCCGGCATCGCGAGGTGCATCTGCACGCATCGGGCATCGCGTTTGCGCGAGGGCCACTGGCCTTCGCCACAGGGCGGCTTCTACACTGCGCGGGAAACCTGCCCTTCCGAGACCCCATCCCGCCATGAGCCAGCTCTTCAGCCCCTATCAGCTTGGCAGCCTTACGCTTGCCAACCGTATCGTCATCGCCCCGATGTGCCAGTATTCGGCGCAGGATGGCTGCGCCAGCGACTGGCACACCATCCATCTCGGGCATCTCGCCTTGTCCGGCGCCGGCCTCCTGATCATCGAGGCGACGGCCGTCGAGCCGGACGGCCGGATCAGCCCGTTCGATCTCGGGCTCTGGTCCGACGAGACGGAAGCCGCGCTCGGCAAGGCACTCGATTCCGCCCGCCGCTGGTCGGACATGCCGATCGCGATCCAGCTCGCCCATGCCGGCCGCAAGGCCTCTCTCGCCCAGCCGTGGAAGGGCGGCGGCCAGCTCGGTCTCGATCAGGGCGGCTGGACGGTCGAAGCGCCCTCGGAGATCGGCTTCGAGAACTACCCGCGGCCGCCGCGCGCCCTCACCGGGGATGACATCGCCCGGCTGATAGAGGCCTTCGCGGCTTCGGCCCGCCGGGCGGTGCGGCTCGGCTTCGCCGCGATCGAGCTCCATGGCGCGCATGGCTACCTGATGCACCAGTTCCTCTCGCCGTTCTCGAACAAGCGCGAGGACGAGTATGGCGGCTCGCTGGAGAACCGCATGCGCTTCCCGCTCGCGGTGCTCGATGCGGTACGAGCCGTGGTGCCGGCGGGCTATCCAGTCGGCTTCCGCATCTCCGGCACGGACTGGGTCGAGGGCGGCTGGGATATCGAGCAGAGCATCGCCTTCGCCAAAGCGGCCAAGGCACGCGGCGCCGATTTCATCGACATGTCCGGCGGCGGGCTTTCGGCGACGCAGAAGGTGCCGCTCGGCCCGAACTATCAGGTGCCGCTTGCGCGGGCCGTCAAACACGCGACGGGCATCACCACGATGGCGGTGGGCCTGATCACAGAGGCCGAGCAGGCCGAGGCGATCATCGGCACGGGCGAGGCCGATTTCGTCGCGCTGGCACGCGGCATCCTCTACAACCCGCGCTGGCCCTGGCACGCGGCGGCGCAGCTCGGCGCCACCGTCAAGGCCCCGAACCAGTATCTGCGCTCGCAGCCCAGGCAGTATTCCAAGCTGTTCGCCTGAATTCGCAACACTGTCTCTGGTCATCCCGGACGGAGCGAAGCGGAGATCCGGGATCCATGCCGGAACGGTTCAGGCATGGATCCCGGGTCTCCCTCCGGTCGCCCGGGATGACCGCGTACGTTATGACGTTCCAGAGAATCCCCGGAGCCGCCGAAACATGACCGCCTATTCCGACCTCTCCACCCATTTCAGCCGTATCGCCGCGCTGTCGAACGCCATCGGCATCCTGCAATGGGACAACGACGTGATGATGCCGAAAGGCGCCGCCGAGACGCGGGCCGAGAGCATGGCCCTGCTCCATGTCATGCGCCATGGCCTCTCGACCGACGCGCGCATCGGCGACTGGCTCGCTGACGCCGAGAACGACGGCGGCCTCGGCGCCTGGGAGAAGGCCAACCTGCGCGAGATCCGCCGCGTCTGGACGGTCGACACAGCCCTGCCCTCCGAATTGGTGGAAGCGTCGAGCAAGGCGGTCTCGGCCTGCGAGATGCGCTGGCGGCAGGCGCGGGCCGATGCCGATTTCGCGGGCCTCCTGCCCTATCTCGCCGAGGTGCTGAACCTGCAGCGCCAGATTGGCAAGGCCAAGGGCGAGAAGCTCGGGCTCTCCGCCTATGATGCTTTGCTCAACGACTACGAGCCCGGCGGCCGCTCCGCCAAGATCGACGGGCTGTTCGACGATCTAGCCGCCTTTCTGCCCGGTTTCACGCAGGAAGCGATGGCGGTGCAGGCGCGCCGGCCGGCACAGCCTGTACTGGAAGGCCCTTTCGCGACCGAGACGCAGCGCGCGCTCGGCCTCAAGTTCATGGCCGCGCTCGGCTATGATTTCGAGCGCGGGCGGCTCGATATCTCGACCCACCCGTTCTGCGGCGGGGCCGACAACGATGTCCGCATCACCACGCGCTATGACGAGGCCGATTTCACCAAGGCGCTGATGGGGGTGCTGCACGAGACCGGCCACGCGCTCTACGAGCAGGGCCGGCCGCAAGCCTATCTCAACCAGCCGGTCGGCGCCGCGCGCGGCATGAGCCTGCATGAGAGCCAGTCGCTCCTGATGGAGATGCAAGCCTGCCGCTCGCGCCAGTTCCTGACCTACGCCGCGCCGCTGATGCGCGAGAGCTTCGGCGGCAGCGGCCCGGCCTGGGAGAGCGAGGCGCTATGGCATCGCTATACCCGCGTCGAGCCCGGCTTCATCCGGGTCGATGCCGACGAGGTGAGCTATCCCGCCCATGTCATCCTGCGCTACCGGTTGGAGAAGGCGTTGATCGCCGACGAGATGCCACTCGCCGAATTGCCGGCGGCCTGGAATGCCGGGATGAAGTCCATGCTCGGCGTCACCGTGCCCAACGACCGGCTCGGCTGCCTGCAGGACATCCACTGGCCGTCCGGTGGCTGGGGCTATTTCCCGACCTATACGCTGGGCGCGATGACCGCGGCCCAGATCTTCGACGCCGCCTGCAAGGCCGAGCCCGCGATCCTGCCCGGCATCGGCAAGGGCGATTTCAGCCCGCTGGTCGGCTGGCTGCGCGCCAATATCCACGGCAAGGGTTCCCTGCTCCCGACCGACGAGCTGCTGACAGAGGCGACCGGCCGCCCGCTCGACGCCTCGGTGTTCAAGGCGCACTTGCGCAGGCGCTATATCGACGAGGTGTGAGGGTTTTCATTTTAGTTAGTTTAAACAGAAACTTAGCTGCATGGCCGATCGCCGATCGGCCATGCAGCTTTCGGGCTTGCATCGGGGCTCACGAAGCGGGATGTCGGAGACAACCTTCCGCTTCGGTGACCGATCATGACCCAGACCAAGCCCGCCCCCCGCATCGCCATCACCTATTGCTCGCTATGCAACTGGATGCTGCGCTCGGCCTGGCTCGGGCAGGAACTGCTCTCGACCTTCGGGCAGGATCTCGGCGAGGTCGCGCTGATCCCGCGCACCGGCGGCATCTTCCAGATCCATTACGACGGCGAACTGATCTGGGACCGCAAGGCCGATGGCGGCTTCCCCGACTCGAAGGTGCTGAAGCAGCGCGTGCGCGACCGGCTCGACCCCGAGCGCAGCCTCGGCCATGTCGACGGTCACACGATGTCGGCGGAAGCGGAGAGCTGAGGTGCGTTCTCCACCGTCCAAACGATCCGCGGTCATCCCGGGCGCAGCGAAGCGAAGACCCGGGATCCATGCCGGAGCGCTTCCGGCATAGGTTCAGGCATGGATCCCGGATCGGCGCGGCTTCGCCGCTTGTCCGGGATGACGGCGTTCAGGAAGCGGGAGAGCGGCGCCCGCGCGTCGCCGCGATCCAAGCATTCAGGCGCCCCTCGGGATCGGCGTTCAGCGTGATGTCCGTCACCGCCGCGACGATGTCGGCGCCAGCCTCGAAGACGCCCGGCGCCCGCTCCAGCGAGATGCCGCCGATGCCGACGAGCGGCAGGTCGCCGATGCGACGCTTCCAGTCGCCGAGCCGCTCCAGCCCCTGCGGGCCGAAGCGCATCTGCTTCAGGATCGTCGGATAGACCGGGCCGAGCGCGACATAGTCGGGCTTGGCCGCCAGCGCGCGCTCCAGCTCGGGCTCGTCATGGCTGCTGATGCCGAGCTTCAGGCCGGCCTTGCGGATCGCGCCGAGATCGGCCTCGTCGAGATCCTCCTGGCCGAGATGCAGCCAGTCGCAGCCCTCGGCGATGGCGATTTTCCAGTAGTCGTTGACGACGAGCACGCAACCGGCCGCAGCGCAAAGCGTCTTCGCCCGCGCGATCTCGCGGGCAACCTCGGTCTCGGGGCGGTCCTTGACGCGCAATTGCACCAGCTTGACGCCGAGCGGCAGCATCCGCTCCAGCCAGTCGGCGCTGTCGAAGATGGGGTAGAACGGATCGAGCTTCATGCGGAGTAAGTCTTTCAGGCCAGGAAGGCTTTGCCCATGACGGGGGTGGAGGGAGCAGCCATGTCGCGCGCCTCGATCGGCTGCGCGGCGAAGGCCTGGCGGCCGGCGCGGATGGCGAGCGCGAAGGCCTCGGCCATCGCGGCGGGATCGCCGGCCTTGGCGACGGCGGTATTGAGCAGGATGCCGTCATAGCCCAGCTCCATCGCCTGCGCGGCATGGGAGGGCAGGCCGATGCCGGCATCGACGACCAGTGGCACATCCGGGAAATGCTGGCGGAGGCTGCGCAGACCATAGGGGTTGTTGAGCCCCCTGCCCGATCCGATCGGCGCGCCCCAGGGCATCAGGACCTCGCAGCCGGCATCGAGCAGGCGCCCGCCGACGACGAGGTCCTCGGTCGTGTACGGGAACACCTTGAAGCCGTCGTCAGTGAGGATGCGCGCGGCCTCGACCAGCGCGATCACGTCCGGCTGGAGCGTGTCGTCCTCGCCGATCACCTCGAGCTTGATCCAGTCGGTGCCGAAGACCTCGCGCGCCATCTGCGCGGTGGTGACGGCCTCCTTGACGGTGTGGCAGCCGGCGGTGTTCGGGAGCACCTTGACGCCAAGCTCGCGGATCAGCGCCCAGAAGGCCTGTCCGGCCCCGCCCGCCGATTCCCGGCGCAGCGAGACCGTGACGACCTCGGCGCCGGAACGCTTCACCGCCTCGGCCAGGATCGCGGGCGACGGGTACTGCGCCGTGCCCAGGAAGAGCGGGTTCTGCGGCTCGAAGCCATAGAAGGACGCCATCTCAGCCTCCCTGCATCGGCGCGACGATCTCGATGCGATCGCCTTCGCTCAGCGCCGTCTCGGCGCGCTTGCGGGCCGGCACGAAATCGCCGTTCACCGCGGTCGCGACGATGCGGCCGGCATAGCCCAGCTCGGCCAGCGCCTCGGCCAGCGTGTTGGCCGCGATTTCCTGCGGCGCGCCGTTAAGCAGCAAGGTCATGCAGCATCTCCGGTCTTGCTTGCGGGTTCAGCGCGGCCTCCGCCGCCATCCGCGCCATGGCGGGGCTGAGCAGAAAGCCGTGGCGGTAGAGCCCGTTGACATGGATCACCCGGCCGCAACGGGTCAGCCGCGGCAGGTTGTCGGGAAAAGCCGGGCGGGCATCGGTGCCGATCTCGACGACCTCCGCCTCGGCGAAAGCGGGATGCAGCGCATAAGCCGCGCCGAGCAATTCGAGCATGGCGCGAGCGGAGATGCGGCGGCGCTCACCGCTTTCGATCATGGTCGCGCCGACCATGAAGAGCCCTTCAGTGCGCGGCACGATGTAGAGCGGGATGCGCGGATGCAGCAGCCGGACCGGCCGTGACAGGCTGATATCGTCGCTGCGCAGCAGCAGCATCTCGCCCTTGACGCCGCGCAGATCGGGCAGGACATCGCGCGCCGCCAGCCCCCGGCAGTCGAGGACGATATCGGCATCGAGATCGGCAGGCTCGACGGCGCTGTCGAAATGGATGGCGGCCCCGTCGACGAGAAGCCGCTCGGCCAGTGCGGCGATCGCCTTGCGCGGGTCGAGATGCGCCTCGTCAGCGAAGAAAAGCCCCTGCGAGAAGCGCCCGGAGAGATCGGGTTCCAGCTTGGCAACGGCCTCGCCATCGATCTCCTCGAACTGGCTGGTACGCTGGCCGAAGCGTCGCAGCTCCGAGCGATCGCGACTGGGCGCCACGACCAGCGTGCCTTTACGGACAACGCTACCGGCATGGCGCTCCCACCAATCGGCCGCCTGCTGGCCGAGCCGGATCACCGGCTCCTCGGCGCTCTCGCCCTCGCACCAGGGCGCAAGCATGCCGCCGGCATACCAGGAACAGGCCTCGGCGCCGATGCGCGAGCCGCGCTCATACAGGATCACCTGCGCACCGCGCGCCAGCAATTCGGTCGCGCAGGCCAGGCCGACGACGCCGGCGCCGACCACTGCGACCTTCAGGCCTGACTGAGGGCGTTCTGCCGCCATGCGCTTCCCTGCTCCCGGAAAGGCAGCGGCCTGAGGCACGAGCAAGATATCTGCGAGCCGAAGACCGTTCCCTTCGCCGGCATTACCCGGATCAGGTACGATGGGTTGGCGCGAGCACGCCTCTCAGCCTTTCGGCACCCCAACGGACGACTTCAATCTAATGACTGCCTGGCTGCGGAGCAAGGCGAGCCGGCGCAAGGCTCCTTTGCAGTAGCCTTCGAACCAGCCGCTGCGCCGTTCGTTCTCTCGCTCGCTCCATGGCCAACGGAGTGCTTTCTGATCGGCTTGGCACGCATGCACAGGCGAAGCGAAGGAAGTTGCCGACAAGGCTTGTCAAACGGCTCTGCAATCAGGCATAGAGCCTCTCGCCGGAGACGTGGCCGAGAGGCTGAAGGCACTCGTTTGCTAAATGAGCATACCCCACAAGGGTATCGAGGGTTCGAATCCCTCCGTCTCCGCCACTTCCCCTTCTTAAGCCTTGAAAACGCTACATATTCTTGTCGCGCCCATTCCCTATACACGTCTCTACATACGCGCTGAAACCCGATAAAATCCGGGCTTCTCGGCGCTATCGGAGCCATCGCCGCATTCCGAGGCAGCACGGGACATTGCGAATCCGCGCAAAACTATGTCGATGTGCCTCACCTGCATCTTGCACTATTGCAATTATTCACGCGCTTTCTCTGAACTCGATATTGCAAATTTGCATATTTCGCCCGGCTGTGATTCGCTGCGCCGATGTGGCGATGGACGCGAAAAGATCAGGCGGCGGATGACCGGAAGAGCTTAGAGGCTCTCGCCGAGTTCTTTGCTGCGGCCACCGGAACGGCCTCAGGGATTGGCGTCTCCCCGATCAAGGCTTTGCAGTGCGCGCCGGTAGCGCGAGCCGTCGCGGTTCGATCCGAGACGCTTGGCGTCCTGCCTCTGCACCTATTCCAGCGGCTTGAGGATGGCGGGAAAGAACGCGCCGATCATCCGCTAGCGGACCTGCTAAGCAATCGCCCCAACGGCTGGACCAGCGCGCCGCAATTCCTGATGGAGCTGGAGCGCGACACGCTCATGAACGATGCCGGCGCGTTCGCGGTGGCAAACCGTGTCGACGGCGGCCGCATCCATGAGTTGATCAGGCTGTCGCCGAGCACCGTCACGGTCGAAACCGACTTCAGCGGGGAGCCTCGCTATCTCGTCAGCCAGAAAGGCGGCGGCACTCGAACCTACCGCTGGCAGGACATCCTGCACATCCCCAACGTCGGCGGCGTCTGTCCGATCAAGCAGGCTCGCGAGGCCATTGGTCTCTGCATGGCCATGCAAGGGCATGCGGCACGGATCTTCGCGAACGGGGGCCGTCCGTCTGGCGTCTTGAAGGCAAAGGGCTCGCTGAAGGAAGCGACGATCAAGCGGCTCAAGGAGTCGTGGTCGCGTGCCCATGCCGGCGATGCCAGCGGCGGCACCGCCATCTTGGAAGACGGTATCGACTGGCAGCAGATCACCAGCACGTCGGTCGACCTTCAGTTCCACGAGCTGCGTGGCTTCCAGGTCGTCGAGATCGCCCGCGCTCTTGGCGTGCCTCCCACGCTGATCTTCGACCTCGGCCGCGCCACCTGGGCGAATGCCGCCGAGATGGCGCAGGCCTTCCTCACCTTCACCTTGCTCGCCCGCCTCAAGTTGTGGTGCGGCGCGGTCTCCCGGCTGCTGACGACCGAGGAGCAGAAGACGCTCGTCCCGGAATTCGTCGTGGACGGCATCGTAATGGCCGATATCGAAAAGCGCTTCGCGGCCTACGCCTCGGCCATCTCCAGCAAGATCCTGAACCCGAACGAGGTCCGGGCGATGGAGAACAAGGCTCCCTACACGGGGGGCGACAAGTTCGAGAATCCGAACACCACTGCCGGCGCCCCGGCTCCTCAGCAAGGAGCCGCGGCATGATCGCGCTCGAACTCAAGGCCTCCGTCGAGGTCGACGACAGCGGCGCCATTACGGGCATGGCTTGGCCGTTCGGCACGCCCGATCGCATGGGCGACGAGATCCTTCCGGGTGCCTTCAAGGGCGCCAAGGCTCCGTTGCCCTTGCTCGCCTTCCATCGGCCCGATGATCCTGTCGGCGTCTGGGAGTCGATCACCGAGACGCCGAAGGGCTTGGCCGTCTCCGGCCGGTTGCTGGTCGACGACCTTCCCCGTGCTCGTGAGGTCCGAGCCCTCGTGAAGAGCGGTGCCGTCACCGGCCTCTCGATCGGCTTCATGACCAAGAGCGCCGCTGCCCGGCGTGGCGGTGGTCGCACCATCAAGGCCGTCGAGCTGGTCGAAATCAGCCTCGTCAGCGTCCCCGCTCATCCCGGCGCGAAGGTGACTTCCGCCAAATCGGCCGAGCAAGCCATCGCGCTCGCAGAGGCCATCAACCGCGCCACGGCGCGCCTGCGAGCATGAAAGGCTCCATCATGATGCATGTGTCTCGCCGCGCCCTTGTGGCCGGCTCGATCGAGTTGAAGGGCGACGATGACGATCCGGTCGCCGGTGTCACCAAAGCTCTCGACACTCTGAGCGCCACCGTCGACACGCGGCTGAAGGCCGTCGAAGCCAAGGCGGACACGTCGGCACTCGCCGGCCGTATCGATGCCATCGAGGCGAAGATGAACCGCCCCGGCGGCGGTGACGGCAGCGACGACGACGGCGCAGAGGAGAAGAAGTCGTTCGGCTTCTATATTCGTCAGGGCGACAAGGCCGGCGCCGAGGTGCTGAAGACGCTGCGCGTGTCGAGCGATCCGCAGGGCGGCTACCTTGCCCCGCCGGAGTTCGCGACCGAGTTCCTCAAGGACCTCGTCGAGTTCAGCCCGATCCGTTCAATCGCCAGCGTGCGCCAGACCGGCAACCCGTCCGTGATCTATCCGGCGCGCATCGGCCGCACCAACGCGAAGTGGAAGGGTGAGAACCAGCCGCAGGAAGGCAGCGAGCCGAGCTTCGGTGAAGCTGAGATCGCGGTGAAGGAGCTGAATACCTTCGTCGATATCTCGAACCAGCTTCTGGCGGACAGCGCCGGTGCCGCTGAGCGCGAGGTACGCGAGGCGCTGGCCGAGGACTTCGCCATGAAGGAAGGCACCGCCTTCGTGAATGGCGGAGGTGGCCTTCAGCCGGACGGCTTTATGCTGGACCCCCGGGTTCCGCAGGTAGCCAACGGCCACGCCACCAACCTGTCGGCGGATGCGCTGATCTCGCTGCTCTATGCCCTGCCGGCGGCGTACCGCCGCAATGCGACCTGGGTGATGAACGGCGCGACGATCGCCACCATTCGCAAGCTCAAGGACGGTCAGGGCAACTATCTCTGGCAGCCTGGCCTGCAGGCTGGCCAGCCCGAAACGATCCTCGGTCGTCCCGTCGTCGATGCGCTCGACATGCCCGGCGCGACCAGTGGCGAGTTCCCGATCGCGGTCGGCGACTTCAGCGCCGGCTACCGCATCATCGATCGCGTCGCGATGTCGATCCTCGTAAATCCCTACCTGCTGGCGACCAACGGCGTCACCCGCTTCCACGCCACCCGTCGCGTCGGTGGCGGCGTCATCCGCCCGCTTGCCCTGCGCAAGCTGAAGATGGCCACGAGCGTCTGAGGGTACAGCGATGGCGCTCTCGGGAGTTCACTTCGCCTGCGGGTTCGGCGGCGGCACTGCCAAGCGCGGTGCAACCCTCGCGCTCGCCGTCAAACCGGTGTGGTCGGAAACCATGGCTTCGCCGGGCACCACGTCCGGCGTCGCGCCGCAGGGCAGCCAGAACGACGGAGATCCCATCATCGGGGTTTCCACTTCGGTGGCCGTCTTCGTCGCTTTCGGACCTGCTCCGAACGCCAGCACCGGCCCCCGCGTCTACATCGACGCTGGTGACACCATGCATTTCAGCGTCGCCCCCGGCGACAAGGCCGCGTGGATCGCGGCGTAACCCGAAAGGACAGGCACTATGCGCGATCTCGCGTCGAACATCGCGTCGTCACGGCGCTCTCCCCGGCCGTTCAGGCCGCCACCATCAACGGCGTCGCCGTCGATACCAAGGGCTTCGGCTCGTGCGCCGTTATCCTGAACACTGGTGCCATCGTCGGTGCCGGTGACTTCGGGGCGAAGCTTCAGGAATCCGATGTCAGCGGCTCCGGCTACACCGACGTTACGGCCGGCGATCAGGTCGGTTCCTTCGCCGCAACGGCTGTCGCCGATGCCTCCACCAAGGTCAGCTACATCGGCTTCAAGCGCTATGTGCGCCTCGTCCTGACGAAGGCGGGCGGCACGTCGATCGCAGCCGGTGCAGTCGCCATCCTCGACCACGCCTCGGCCCGTCCCGTCGCCTGATCTCCCATTGGTCGCCCTCTTCCCTCCGAGGGCGGCCGATACCGGCGCTGTGGGGCGCCGGTCTGGGCGGGGAGCGTGCTTCTGCTCCGTTGTCGCGCTCCCCGCTTTCTCACTCGCGAGGCTCGAATGCTCGAAATCATCGCTGCAGCCACCAGCACGAGACTGACAACCGTCGACGCCGTCCGCGCGGATTGCGGCATCACGCTCGATCAGGCGAGCGACAGCGATGTTGAGCGCTGGATCGATCAGCAGAGCGCCGCCATCGTCGGCTGGCTCGGCCGTCCGCTCGCGCTTGAGACTGTTCGGGAGACGCTGCTCGAACGGTCCAGCACCGACATGCTGGCACTGGCGCGGTTCCCAATCGTCGATATCGCCAGCCTCACCGTCAACGGCACGCCTATCGACGAGGACGGCTATGCGGTCAATCGCGCTGCCGGGCTGCTCTATCGCCGCTCGCCAACGCGCTGCCTGTTCTGGCCGCACGGCGAAACCGTCATCACCTATTCGGCGGGGTATGTGTTGCCGGGCGAAGCCGGTCGCACGCTGCCTCATGATATCGAGCGCGCTACGCTGCTGCTGATCCGATACGGATGGCTGGCCCAGAGCCGGGATCCTTCGATCCGCTCCGAAACCGAGGACGGCGTCGGCGCCACGACCTGGTTCAGCTCGCTCGGCACCAACTCCGACTCCATGCCGCTTGAGGTGCAGGGCCTGCTTTCCCCGTACCGCTCTCCGGCGGTGGGGTGATCATGGCCGAACTCGTCGCACGCCTCGATCGCCAGCTCTCCCGTAAGGGCGAGACCGTCGTCGTGAAACGCCGCATCGGTACCGGTCAGACGACCTTCGCCACCGTGACGGCTCGCGCGCGTATCTCCGGCTATCAAGGCGAGGAGGTCACGCTCGGCATCGAACTCACCGACAGCAAGTTCATCATGTCGCCCACACCATTCGGCGCCTCCTCGAGCTGGCCCAGTGCCGCCAGCGGTCCGCCCTACCCGCGTCGTGGCGACTGGATCGTCAGCCGAGGTGTTGATCGTCATATCGAGCAGGCCTTGCCGATCGTCGTCGGTGGCATCGTCGTGCGCATTGAGGGGCGCGTCCGCTGATGCCGGTGCGTGCTCCCCGTATTTGCTCATGCGGCAAGGTCGTGGCCTCCGGCCAGCGCTGCGCCTGCCAGCACGCCAAGGCGAAGGCGCACGATGCCCAACGCGGCACCGCTGCCCATCGTGGCTATGGCGGTCGCTGGCAGAGGGAGTCCAAAGCCTTCCTCGCCCTACCCGGCAACGAGCGTTGTGCCTGCGGCTGCGGCAGGGTCGCCGACATGGTCGACCACATCCGCGCCCACAAAGGCGATCCCGTCCTGTTCTGGTCGCGCTCGAACTGGCAGCCGTTCGCCCGCGTCTGCAACTCCCGGAAGGCCATCGCCTCCGAGGGCGGCTTTGGCAGGCCGATCAGAGGACACCAGTTTTGAGCGCCGCCCGTCCCTTTTCAGTCAGCCGCCACGCGTCGTTACCGGCATACTCGATAGCGCCGTGGTGGAGCGGTCGCGCCGTTACTCCGTCGTCGAACACGCGTGCAGGCCCGCGACGAAGCTTCTCGAGCAAGAGCCGCTCTTCATCAGTCAATTTGATCATTGGAAATCTTCCGGTTTGCAATCGATCAAAGATGGTGTTCGTGACGGCAAAGCTCAACGGGGGGCGGGTCGAGACTTCGACCTCCGGGGGCCAGACCGCACGGGGAGGCACGCGCAAGGTTCCGCCGAATTCGGTTCGTGGGGAATTCGCGCGATGAGAGGCCGGCGCCCCACCACGTTGAAGGCGATCGAGGGTGGGCTCTCCGGAGCGGCACCTCTGCCGCCCGATGTCCCGAAGAGCTGCCGCGCCGAGTGGGACCGCGTCGTGTCCGACCTGGCTGCACGGAAGCTGCTATCGCCGGCCATGCTGGGCACGGTCGCGGCTTATGTCATCGCCCGCTGGACGGTCGGCGAATGCGTGAAGGCCGTTCAGAAGGATGGCGCCTTCGTCCGCACCAAGGGCGGCGAACCGAAGCCGCATCCCGCTCTCGGCGTCATGTCGAAGACGAATGAAACCGTGGCGCGCCTTGCCGCCGAACTCGGCCTGACGCCGGCAGCACGCTCGCGTCGCGGTCTATCCGGTCCAGTGCAGGGAGGGGAAGCCGATGATGGCGCTCCGTCCGGACTGGATCTTTGACGGCTCCCCCATCGCGGATCCTGCCGGGCGCGGCGAGCGTGCCGTCGAATTCCTGCGTGCCCTGCGGCATCCGAAATCGGAGAGCGGCGAGTTCGACCTGCCGGCATTCTGGGAACGGGTCGTGCGGCGGATCTATGGACCTTCGAATGCCGCCGGCAAGCGCGAGGTGAAGACGGTATTCGCCATGGTGCCGCGTGGCGCCCGCAAGACCACGATCGGCGCCGGGCTGGGCCTGCTCCATACCTTTGGCCACGAACGGGTTCAGGGCGGCCAAATCATCGCGGCGGCCGCTGCCGAGGATCAGGCTGCGCTCGCGGCGGATGAAGCGCGGATGATCGTCCGTGCCACGCCATGGCTCGACAAGGTCGCCAAGGTCACCGAGTCCGAAGACACGATCGAACATCGGAAGTCCGGGACGCTGTTCCGCACCATCCCGGCGCAAGGTGATCTGCAGCACGGTCGGACGCCGGCATTCGTGCTTGCGGACGAGTTGCATGCTTGGCCGTCCCGCAAGCTCTGGACCGCTCTGCGCACCGGATTGGCGAAACAGCCGGGATCACTGCTCGTCATCATCACGACTGCGGGGCGCGGCAAGGAGAACCTCGCCCACGGGATCTATGAGTATGCAGTGAAGGTCGCGGCGCGCCCGGAGATCGATCCCGGCTTCCTGCCTATCCTCTTCCAGTCGCCGGCGGATTGCGATTGGCAGGACGAAGAGCTCTGGCATCTGGTGAACCCCGGCCTCGCCGAGGGCTTCCCGGATCTCGACGGACTTCGCCAGCTCGCACGCGAGGCGCGTGAACGGCCTGCCGATCGGGAGGATTTCAGACAGTATCATCTCAATATCTGGCTGGATCATTCCGCTGCGCCCTTCGTCGACATGTCGGTGTATGACGAGGGCGCCGACCCGGTGGACCTGGCGGAGCTGCGCGGCGAGCCGTGCTGGCTAGCAGTGGACCTGTCGAGCAATTCCGACCTCACCGTCATTGTCGCCTGCTGGCGCGACGGCGAGGATGGGTATGTCGTTCATCCGTGGTTCTTCTGCCCTGCCGACAATCTCCGTGGGCGTGAGAACCGCGACAAGGTTCCTTACCCACGCTGGGCCGCCGAGGGGCTGATCGAACCGACGCCGGGCAACGTTGTCGATTTTCGTCACGTCGAAGCGAAGGTTCGCGAGCTGTGCGACGCGTTCGACGTGCAGGAGATTGCTTTCGATCCGCACCTGGCGCGCGTCACCATGAACAACCTGCTCGAGGACGGCTTCCCGGCCGTCGAGATGAGGCAAGGCTGGGTGACGATGGCGCCGGCCATCAAAGAATTGGAGCGAGCGATTGTCGGCCGGCGCTTCCGCCATGGCGGCCATCCCATCCTGCGCTGGCATTTCGAAAACATCGCCGTCGAGCGCGACAAAGCCGGCAATTGCTCGTTCCACAAAGGCAAGAGCCGCGACCGGATAGACGGTGCAGTGGCTGCTGCCATGGCCGTGGCGCGGGCGGCGGCTGGCGGCGGCGGCTCCGTCTACGAAACCGAAGAGCGGGCCGATGGCCTGCTCGTGATCTAGGAGGGCTGGTGTCATGCAGACTGCCAACGCCGCGCCACGAGCATTTGCCCGAGTGCCGGCCAATCCGATCGACAAGCTGCATCAGATCCGGCTCGCGGCGTGCAAGCCATATCTAACCGCGCCGGCTGCACGACTGTTCATCGCGTTGGTCGCCGGCAGCGATGAAAGCGGCCGCATCAGCCCGACCCATGCCGAGCTGGCCGAGATGGCTGCGCTCGGCGTCCAAGGCCGCTCTGTAAACCTGCTTGTACGCGAGTTGGTGACGCACGGACTGATCGAAGCAGATGGGCACGATAGGACCTATGCCATTCGAATTCTGCTCGATCGAGAAGAGCTCCGGGAAGACATCGACACGGCCAGCCGGCGGCTCCGTGAGGCGCGGCGGGAACGCCCGTGAGCGTTGAGCGGTATCAGGTGCTCGGACGGATCGCGGGCGCCGATCTCGCCCGCGCTCTGGTCGATGTGCTCTCACGGGCTGGTGTCGATGCGAACGAGGTTGCCGCAGCCGGCGAAACTGCGATCGCAAATCGTCTAGCCTCCCTTCGTGCCGAGGGCGCCAGCGAAGAGCAGGTTGAAGCATTTGCGGAAGCTGCCAGTCGACGATACGGCGAAATGCTGGCCGAGGTCATACTTCAGGCCGAATTGGCTATGCTCGCATCAGACGGGCCGAGCAGAGTGACGCATTGAGCCGGGACGCCCTCCAACGAGGTTTGCCCAATTGCACCTTGTCACTGCTCCCATTTCCAGCGGCGCGGGACCTTCGTTTCCATTAGCTTTTGGCCAGGCATAGTGCCGCCTGCCATGCTGAGGCGATGCTTGGCATACCGGTCGACCAGCCGCCGTGTATTCGCGTGCATGAGGTGCGAGTAAACCTCGCTCTCAGCGTGCTGAACGCGCAAAATGTTGCGTCCGTCGATAAATTCCCGCGATACCTCGAACATTGGCGGTAGACCTTTATGCCACGACATTAGCAACATGCGCTTTGGGCTGAGCGGGAACGACACCTCCACGTTTTTATGCAAGAACCCACCGTCGCCCATCGGAAGTCGCGGCCCTATCACGACCCGGCAGACTGGGTTGTCAGACGAGATAATGAATCCACGCTCCGGCTCAACGACCGACCATGCCATGTCGTGGACGAGAGGCATTATCGGCTTTGCATTCCCAAGGATGTCGAGCGTTCGCTCTTTGGGGATGTGTAACTCGAAGGAGCTCGGATCGATCATGACCGATTTGATCGCGGCGCGCTCCTCAGCGGAGTAGGTTCGGCCTTCGTCTTTTTCCATCCTGCGAATGAGCGTGTTGAAGGCGCCGTCGTGCAATGCCGTAGCGTGGTTTTGAAGCTGAAACATGCGGCTTTGCATTTCAGCAGACATGCGGCGAGCCGGCCTCGTCCTGACATACATCGTCGCAATGAAGGCCGCGAAATCCATCCTCTGGGCGCCGACCGGGATCTCGCCGAGTAATAGCTTCCGGTACGGTTCTTCCGCAGCCCCTTCTATCTTTGAGAGCGTCTCCTCAATCCAAGTGTCGTGCGTACCATCCGGGTTCTCGACTGAGTAGAAGTGACGCTCTGTTGCGGTCTCTTCCGGGATCGATGAGCGAGGCTTGGCGCCCTGCTTCGAGAACGTCCATACGTGCCCTTTTGGCTCGGCGCCGACGAAGCGGCTCAGGTGCATCCTCGGCACGATGTGATGCATAACCGGCCGAGGTTTTTTGGGCTGGTTCATATCGCCATGCTTAGCTCTGAGCCCCACGCTTACAATCGTCGCCACCGCCCAGGCGAGCGGTTTTTAGCGCTCAAATGATCCCTTCCGACGCGTTGCAGATGTTGCGCTTCCGCTTATTGTAGAACGCAGCTCTAGCTCCCGGCAGGCCAATTAACAGGCTTAAGTCGAGACTGTTCAACTATTCCGATGCGGTGATTGAAGCTTACGACAAGTTGCGCAGCGGCCACCGTGAACTGCATCTTCAGAGGCATCACGATTTCCTTACCCTGCACATCGAAAGGCTTCATGTTCTTGACGAGGCTGCTTATCCGTTGCTCAGAAAAGTTCGCCTTCAGATTATGAGCGAACTCGTTGCGGATTCTCCGAATCCAATCCAAACGATCCCGCTCTGTATCGCTAATGATGCCGAGCGCGTGAGTCCCCTTAATCCGAGCGGAGAACGTACCGAAGGGTGCATTGAAATCGTCAACCAGAGCCTTTGAATCGGTTCCCGCGACTAGAAAGCGCTTAAGCAGCTCGCCAAGTCGACCTTCGAGGTAGCTGCTGGATATCAGAACAGCTCCTCTATCTAACTCGTTGTTGAGGCCTTCCATATACAAGCCCATGTCGGCCCATACGGGATCGCTGCCCACTGCAGCCATCACGCTTTTTCCGAGTTCTTCCATCGCCTCACCTTAGACCAGTCGCATCATCAAATTCGATTATCACGGCCGCCGGATGCCCGTATACCACCCGGAATCCGCGGCTCTAGCCATTGAATTCGGGCGTCCGTCTCACCAATAGCCGCGCCGTCGGCGCGCCTCGTCCCGCCTCGCGCCGCGCCCTCTGATCCATCGTCCGCCGCTGCGGTCCCGAGGATCGAATTCCTCGCCTCGGATCGTTTCGCGGAAAGCATCCGCCTGTGCCTTTTCGCTGAAACACAGGACCTCATAGCTGTGCTCGCCGTCGCCAACATGGTGCCGGAGCCAGCAGAGCGAGCTGAACGGGCCGCATTGATTGATGTGCCCGACGTTTTGCCCCGGAATGCAACGGACGGCGACTTGATACGGATATTCGCGATCGGCCTTGCCAGCCGTTAGCTCGCCCTTTCGCCTCATGACTTTTATCCTCGCCTATGAGAACAAAATCACAATCAAGAGCTGCGCAGGTCAAGTGGCCTAAGGGAGCGTCCCAAGGCAAATTCCGTTATCACTTACCGCTGATAGCGATCGGGGGACGAAATGGAGCTAGCTTTTGGCGACCTGCTGGATGTCGCCGGCCTGGATCGAGGCTCGGTGAGGCTGCTCCGGCATCAGGAAAACAAGCATACCGCACATCGCTCGATCTACGCCGTGTGGCGGGACAACCGCCAAGCGTTCGAAGCCTATCAGGCGACGCAGGCGATCTCTGATGAGCCGAAGTTGCGAGCCCCACTATGGGCTTCCTTCGTCGCTCTCCCAGGCCGACAAACGCTCTTCATAGGGATGTATTCGGCGGGGTTGGACGGGCTGCTGCGGGAAGACCGAACCCACCCCATCACTGGGGCGACGGAAGAGGCCGAAACCTGCAACTTCTATTCATTGGCGCCCCGGCCTGAACTCGCAGGTTATGCGGGGAGGCTGTTGATCGATTGGGGGGCTGGTTTCAGGTCGTGGATTCAACGCGCGGATTCTGCGCCGAAGCGGATCGTCGAGCTTCGCCCAACATTCAGCGAGCCACCATTTCCGGGTTTCCAGAACTTAGTGATTAATCTGTCTGAGATTGGCGCGCTTCCTTCAGGGTGGGTCACTGCATTGGCGAGCACGCGCGGCATCTACCTGCTGACCTGCCCGCAAACACGCGAGCAGTACGTAGGGCAAGCATCCGGTGCGACGGGCTTTATGGGCCGCTGGCGGGAGTATTTCAGCTCGGGGCACGGCGGCAATATAGGGCTGAAAAGCAGAGATCCGAGCGACTATCAAGTTTCGATCCTTGAGACGCTCGGCAGCTCTGCGACTCTGGATGATCTGTTCCGGAGCGAGCAGCTATGGAAAAGGAAGCTGCAGAGCCAAGAGATGGGGCTGAATCGAAATTGATGTTGGCGCTCACATCGCCGTGAGGGAGCGGCTCGGTCACGGCCAGTCAGTCGAACTTCAGGCGCCCTTTAAGGCTGGCCAGATCTTCTTTTACCCTCTTTGCCGCTGCTTCGTCAGCCGCGCGCTGTCTGGTCTGCTCATTGAGGTGGTCACGGTATACCGCATTTGTCTGAGCGACGACTGTTTGAAGCTCCGCAAGCAGTCCGTCTTCAAGCTCAGCCGGGGAACATACAGTGACTATCGTTTCACCTTTTACACTGGCGCTTCGCTTCATCGCGTAGAGGTGTTGCTTCCACAGATGATCAAACCCCCTCGCCCAGTCCAACTGTGGTCGCACGGATAATCTAAGTACCATCCGAAGGAGCGCGCCCTGCCCAGAAGCACCTGATGCTCCATCGTCGAGCCCCACAATCTTGATGTCTTCGAAATCAGCCGACATGGAATCCCCCCGTGCTTAATGGGTATCCTGCACGCCGGATCAGGCCGATCAAGGCAGCAAATCCAACATCGTGATGGATTTCGGCCCGCCGATTCTACGCCTCAACCATCGCCCCGTATGGGTTCGCCATCACTCAAGTTCAGTGAGGGCGCGATGGTTCGAGATGGGTTCCTCTGGCTTCTGAAGGCGATCACGGAGGCTGTCGTCCAGATAGTCGTCGCGCGTCTCATGGAAATGGCTGGCTATTGGCTGGGCTGGTTAGCCTAAGCCAGCTCTTCTCGGCATGGGCGGTGGCGGCTTTGAAGCGCGGTGCAAAGGCCGACTGAACTATGATCGCGTGCAGGCCAGCCGCACGATCGCCGTTATCGGCCACGGCGGCCAATGCGATCGAGCTCTCGGATGACCAAATCAGCAAGAGGAGTGTGGCCTTCTTCTCTCAACAAGCCGGCCAACCGCGCTAGATATCTAGCGCGCTCTTGAGGTTCGAGTAGCGTTGTCATCGTTCGAATGAGCGTTTCTGCATCTGACAAATCAATGGATGCGAGCTGATCAATGACCGAGCTGACGTCGTGGAGCGGCATTCGCATCGCCACAACTTTTTCTCGCGGCGATCTCCGAAGGCGCCGTTCTGCCTGTGTGATGTGATGGATATGCTCAAGTTCCGGAGGCTTCATCTCCAGCTGAAGCTCAGAGCCATCAGCGCCTTTCTGGTGAAGATATAGGCCCCTGCCGGAGTCAGCGGCGATCTGAGCGATTTTTTCAACGCTTCTGTGCGGCAGATGAGCGGCAATTGGCTGAGGAAGAGGGACACTCTGTTTTTTCTTCCGAACCAATTCGTCGCGGATTGCCTTCCCAAAATCGAAGATTGCTTTGCCGTCCTTGGCCAGCACAGCGGCATCTTTCACATAGGGAGCGGCGGCAGTCAGTCCGTCCATGACCGTGACCCATAAGGATCCCGTTTGGAGGCTCGTCACCAGCAGTTGCCGACCCGGATTCGCTGCGCGGTAGTCATTCGACAAGGAGGACAATAAGCTCGCGATGTCGGCTGCGGAAAACGGGCGTTGCCCATCTAGGACTATCAGAAGCTCACCTGGGCTCAGGTCCCGGTTGAAAGGTTCGGCAGCCATCGTCCCCATGTCCCCAGCCAGTTACGACTGGTCTGTGGTGCCTCGGCAATCTTGCAAAGTCTAGCTCGGCATCCCTGATTCCTGACCAAAATTACCCTATCGGTTCCTAGAATGCGCTACAGCGGGTCCGATTGATCGCCGCATGGGTGCCTCTGATGGCGTTCGCGCCATTTTCCGAGTTGGAGCGGCGCGGTCCGGAACGCCGCCTTTAACTTGCTCAGGGTCTGCGGCAGCGTAATGCTGGCAGCCCTACCGGAACTCGACGTTTCGGCATCCCGGCGGCATTGGGATTGCTGGCGCGATGGGCGGAAGCAGAGTGTCGATCTCGGCAATTCGCGGCTGGGGGTATGTGAGCGCCCGCAACTCGGCCTTAGCGGGATCAAATACAAGCCGTTCACGCCGCAGCTCACCAACATATCGCCCGTCGCGGAATACCTCGTTGGCACGAAAGCTTGTGCCGGGCTTCAAACCATGGGTGCCAAAGTACGCGCCCGTTCCGGCTCTGTAGAGATGAAATCCGCCAGCGCGATAAGCGACGTACTTCCCGCTGCAATCGCAGATCTGACAGCTCTCATCTTCTTCATAGTCATCGCTCATGGTGCATCTCCCGCGCGGTCAGTAGTTCGACAATCTGCGCACTTCTGCCGGGCTTCGCCATGAATTTCGCGATCTCATCGCGGCCTTCGTCGTCCAGCCACGCTGCCACAGCTTCCGGCGGCCAGAATGGCACCTTGGCTTCCTTCCACGGGCATTTTGCGACTGGATGCCCGCGCCGCTCGCAATATGTCGTCATCGCCTTTTCGATCCGGCGCCATAGCCAGCCCCTGCCGCGAAACTTTTCAGGCAGCCCGGCCAGGTCGGTCACGTCTTTCGCGTCGAGAAAGCCCAGTTCGCGGGCGACAACCCCACTGACGATACCGTCCCGCTCAGTCCAGTAGCTTTCGAAGAACGCGCGCTCGAATGGGTTGCTCAGGAAGCTGAAATCGAGATGCGTCATCGCCGCGCCGTGCTCAGCGGACATTGCCGGCCTCCTGCGCTTCAGCGGCACGACGCCAGAGGTGGAGCTGACAGTAGCCAACCGCCGATTCCATCGCGCCGGGGACGGCGAGCAACTCATGATCGGCGATCGATCGGATCACCCGCTCCACGAGCACGTCCAGGTCGGTGTCAGCCTCGAAAAAGTCGAGCAGGTCCAGTGCGAGCGCTTTCTCAGCCAAGTTGATGCCGAAGATCGCCGGGAAATCGTCCGGGTCGTCGGGATCAGTGTACCAGTCAGCCGGGGGATTCTTCATCAGGCCGAGCACCGCATCGGCCTCGCGGCGGGCGGCATAGGAATACTCTTCGTGGCGTCTCATGAGAGATCTCCATAGCGGCGCACCTCAATTCCGAGGGCGCCATTTTCAACGAATTGTGGGGGGAACCGGGCGGAAGCGCCCGGTTTCTCTAGGTCCATTTTGGTACCGCAGAGACGATACCAATGCGGTACCATCAGCCGGCTTTCGCAGCTCGAAAATCGCCCGAAACGGCTGGGGTCTCTGGTACCGGGGTGGTCTCACTCTCTATATTCTGCCCAGGGTGGGCCTCTTGAACCTCGTCTTCAACACGCATGGCCTTGAGCGCGGCCTTCGCCTCGGCGACCGACTTGAACCTCTTCCACTGGTTCGTGGGCGGGCTCTCACCAATGATTGGCAGCCAAGTCAGCGCCCATAGAGCTGGCGCGCCCTTGTCACGCCCGTTGGCAGGCCGGCCGCGACCCGTGCAGCGGATCAGGCCAAGGGCCTCACCCTGAGCGAATGCTATCCTGATGCCGCCTTGCCTGACGCCCTCCCGCCGGCAATCTCGCCACGTCACCGGCAACCTGCCGTTGCTCGTTCCCGCGTGCCGGACGTGCTCGCGAACGACCAGCATCACGACGCGGCGAGCAGCGTCGGGGCAAGCCACCCACGCGGCGGATTCGAGCAGATCAAGGCCTAACCACGCCCAACCGACATCCGTCGGCGGCGAGTTCGGCCCGCGCCGTGACTTCCTAGGCCGGGCGCTAGAACGGCTGCGCCCGGTCGCGTCATGTTCTCTCACGCCGTGCCTCCTCGAAGGAGGACTACTTTCCACAGCTCGCCGCGGATCCCGCCCTCGATCGCGGCCAGCTCTGCCTTGATCACGTCCTCGGTGATGCCGCGGCGGCGGAGAGTGCCGCGCTGCTGGTCGAGCAGGCGGACGAGATGGCCCTCCGCCTGCTTCGGCCTGAACGATGCCATTCTGCGGGCATGGCGTCTCAGAAACGCCTTGTCATGCGCGCGGCTGAATACGAGAACGTTGCTCATGTCGCCCCCTCCGGATCGTGAAGGGCGGGCACGGCGGCGTCGACAAGCCCTTCCGCAACCCCGGCGGCGCGGAGCTTCATCAGCAATTTGAGCCGACCGAGATAGTCCTCGGCGAGCTCATAGGCCGAGGCTACTTCAAGCTGGTCTGCGCGAGCGCGCTGCCAGATCGACTCAGCGACGCACTCGGGGCTGAAGCCACCGATCGCGTCGCTGAGCTCTTGCTCGCCCCATGCTTGACCCAACGCTTCAACGCAGCGCCGAATATCAGCGCGGCGCCGGCCCTCGGCGGCCGTGATTTCTCGCGCTTTGCGAACACTTGGCCTGACGCGCCCGCTCATGACCGGGTCCTCCGGTCAAGAAGCCGCGAGGCCAGCAAACGGAGCGCGCTGCGCCGGCGTTCGATGGCGGTGCGGCAATAGAGCAGCGGCGGGTTGTCGGTCGCGGCCTCGGCGGCTACGACATTCGGGACGGTCTGGTGCTTCGGATTGTCGGCCTGAGATCCACTGCCGGTTGCCCCCGGCGGTGGATTTTTCGTTTCGGGGCACTTCATGATGCACTCCCCGAGCGGCGGCGACGGCGCGGCGCAGGAAGAGCGGGCTCGGCGGGCGCAGGGGCAGCTTCGGCCTTCGGCTTGCGCGGGCGCCCGGCGGGGTTCGGCGACCGGATCGGAACAGCGATGCCGGCGTCACGCTCTGCGATACGGGCCTCGAGCCACCGGTCGACCTCCGCCTCGACCCACGCCACGGCGTGCTCGCCGAGCCGGATCGGCGCGGGGAACCGACCCTCCTTCACCATCGATAAAAGCGCCGATCTTCCATACGGAACCTTCTCCAGGACGCGCCCCAGTCGAATTGCTACGAAATTCACGATCACTCTCCTTGAATTCAGGCGAACCGATTTGGTTGCCATCAGACGATGGTCGAACATGAGTGAAGCACGATGACTTTAAAACACGCCTCACACGGAGCCTTAAACCGCCAAAACTCAGCAATCATCGGGATTTCAGCGCGATCTAAATTGCAATTTGCAATTTTACACTTGAGATAGACTGACTGGTACTGCTGGCCTAAGTCGGCCTCGTTGGTGCAGGCACCAACGAAAAAGGGCGCCGGAGCGCCCTCGAAAAGTGGTCAGAACGGCGCACCATCGCCGGGTACGATATCCACAGATTTTATTTCGCCCGGATCGCGACGACCTTTGCCCCCTGCCCCGCCTTCGGCTCGGACGATAGAAACGCGCCCCAAGCGGCCATCAACCGGCGGCGCTTTTCAAGAAGATCGCCTCGCCTGTAAGCCGCTTCGGCTTTGTTCTCGATCGTATGCGCAAGAGCAGCCTCGCTGACTTCGTTCGCGAAGCTCGTCCGCTCGCTCGCCCAATCTTTGAATGTCGACCGGAAACCGTGCGTCGTAACCTTCTGATCTGGCATCATGCCGCGCAGCAACATTAACAACGACATGTTTGATAGGCCAGATCCAGCCTTCGCGCCGATGAATACGAAGGGGTTTCCCTTTTCGCGCGGCAGCCCTTCGAGGAGCTTGAGCATGTCGGCGGTCAATGGAATCGCGTGATCGCGATGCGCCTTCATCCGCGAACCGGGAATACGCCACACTTTTCCAGCGAAATCGAACTCATCCCAAACCGCGCCGAGGGCCTCGCCGCTCCGGCTGGCTGTGAGGATGACGAATTCCAAGCACCGCGCCGAACTCGACGTGAGTGCGCGCAACCGCTTCACGACGGCGGGCGCGTCATCGATCGCGACCGCAGCATGATGCTCAATTTTCTGGATTTTCTTCGGAGACGCCAGCAGCTTGTCGAGATGCCCTTTCCACCTCGCCGGGTTCTCAGAAGTCCTATATCCGCGTACCTTCGCCCAATCTAAGACTTGCTCGATACGACCGCGCAACCTAGTCGCTGTTTCTGTCTTCTTCGACCAGATCGGTTCGAGGATCCTCAACACCAAGCCGGTATCTATGTCTTTGACATCGAGCTTGCCGATCACCGGATCGGCGTAAGTTGCTAGTGAATTCTTCCATTGCTGGCGGTGCTTTTCGTTCCGCCAACTGGCTTCATGTGCACTGATGTAACGGGTCGAGCATTCGCTGAACGACACGCTCTTGGTTGCGTCAGCTAGCACCGTCGCAAGTTTGGCTCGGCGCTCGCTCAGAGGGTCTAACCCCGCGCGGAGTTGACGACGGCATTCCTGCGCTAGGAGCCGCGCTTCTGCCAGCGACACGTCTGGGTATGGTCCTAAACCAACTCGGTGCTCTTTGCCGCCGCGAGAGTATCGGAAGATCCAGCTTTTCGTCGACCAGCGGGATATCTGAAGCCCCAAGCCTTGCCCGTCGCTGTGCAAACCCACCCGACTGAGTTTCGCGACTTTCAATGCACTAAGCTTTTCCAGCGCCACAGCGAACCTCGCAAAGTGGAATCGAAGTGAGACAGCATACGTCTCTACATACGTTCGTAAGCTGGATTTGAGCGGACTTCAATGGATGCGGCTGGACGACTCGAATAGCCTAAGCGCTTCCGGGAGCGTCATTTTCTGGACGTGGTTGGATGTCGTTGGGTTCGACGGAGAGGGACTCCGTCTCCGCCACTCCTACCTCCTTGGTTGACTAAGGCGCCGCCGAGCAGATTGCGCGGTGTCAGGCCTGTGTCCGGGCTATCCCTGACATCGAGGGGCCCTTTCCGGCTCAAGATCGCGGTCCGACATGCCTCGGACGGGTTTCGGAAGAACGGCCGGCTATCCATGCCTTCCCTGTGGTGAGCGCCAGGACGCATCACGTTTTCACGGAGGCCGAAACAAGGCCCAACGCTACGAACCATGAGACCTCAGCCGCTTCCAGGCGCGCCCTTCCGCGATTCGGCGTCGATCAGGTACTCGATATGCCGGCGCCCGGAAGCTCCCGGGCGGATCGAGACCGCGACGCCGAAGATGCGCTGGATCGCCTCTGCCGTCAGCACCTCTTCCGGCGCGCCGGCCGCCTGCAGGCGCCCGTCATGCAGCAAGGCGATCTCGTCGCAGAACATGGCGGCGAGGTTCAGATCGTGCAGCGCCATGATGCAGGTGATGCCGAGGCGGCGGACCAGGCTGAGGATCGAGAGCTGGTGCTGGATGTCGAGATGATTGGTCGGCTCGTCCAGGATCAGCTCGCTCGGCTCCTGCGCCAGCGCACGGGCGATATGGACGCGCTGACGCTCTCCGCCTGAGAGCGTGTGCCAGAATTGATCGTGCCGCTCGGTGAGCCCGACCCGCGCCAGCGCCTCGTTGACGGCGGCCTCGTCGGCATCGTTCCAGGAGGCGAGCGCAGCACGATGCGGCGTGCGGCCGAGGCGAACGACATCGCAGACGGAGAGCTGGATCTCGGTCGTCGCCTGCTGCTCGACGAAGGCGAGGCGGCGGGCGAGATCGCGACGCGGTACGGCGGCGATGTCGTTGCCATCGAGCGTGACGACGCCGCTCGCGACATTGCGCAGGCGGCAGAGCAACCGGAGCAGGCTCGATTTGCCCGAGCCGTTCGGGCCGATCAGGCCGAGTACGCGACCGGGCGCCGCTTCCAGCGTCACGCCATCGACGATCATCCGGCCGCCGACACCCCAGCGGACCTCGCGGGTCGCGAGCGTCATGCCGGCCTCCTCATTGCGGTCTCCTGGCTCTGTAGAGGATCAGCGCGAAGACGGGGGCACCGAACAGGGCCGTCACCACGCCGATGGGCAGGATCTGCTGGGGGATCAGGACGCGGGAGAGGATATCCGCGAGGATCATGAAGATCGCGCCGATGACGAGGCAAGCCGGCAGCAGGCGGGCATGGCCCGAGCCGACGAGGAAGCGCGCGGCATGGGGAATGATCAGCCCGACGAAGCCGACCGTGCCGACGATCGAGACCATCACCGCCGTCATCACGGCCGTCGTGGCGAAGAGCACGACCTTCACCCGCGTCACCGCGACGCCGAGCGAGGCCGCGGCATCGACGCCGAAGGCGAAGGCGTCGAGCACCTTGGCGTGCAGCATGCAGATGCCGAAGCCGATGAAGGCGACCGGTGCCGCCATCCAGATGTCAGGCCAGCGCACGCCGCCGAAATTGCCGAGCAGCCAGAACATGACGCCCCGCGCCTGCTCGGCGCTGGCGAGCGTCGTCACGATCGTCGCCGTCGCGGCATTGAAGAGCTGGGAGGTGGCGACGCCAGCGAGGATGACGCGGTCGCTCGCGCCCCCTGCCCCCGCTGCCAAGAGCGCGACGACGACGAGCGCGGCGCAGGAGCCGATGAAGGCGCCGGCCGAGAGCGAGAGCACGGCACCGCCGATGCTGATTCCGAGAATGAGCACCGCCACGGCGCCGGTCGAGGCACCCGCCGAGATGCCGAGGATATAGGGCTCGGCCAGCGGATTGCGCAGCAGCGCCTGCAGGATCGCGCCCGACAGGGCGAGCGCGCCGCCGCATAAGCCTGCCATCAGCGCGCGGCTCAGGCGATAATCGAAGATCACGCCTTGCTGGATCGCGCTGACAGGGAAGTCGAGATCGAACAGCCCGTTGCCGAGCGCCTTCAGGGCCGTGTCGAGCGGGATGCGCATCTCGCCGATCGTCACCGCCAGCGCGACCGAGAAGGTCAGCGCCAGCAGCGAGGCCAGCGCGATGCCGATCCGCGCCGGCCAGTTCGGCCCATGGGCGGCGTGGCTCAACGCGAGATCCCGAAGCCGGCGATCGCCTTGGCGAGCGTCTCGATGCCGTCGACCGTGTCGAGCCCGGCGCGGGTCGCGCCGACATCCATGATGACGATGCGGCCATTCTTCACGGCGTCGAGCTTGCTGGCGACCGGGTCGGTCTTCAGGAACTCCAGCTTCTTCTCGATATCGTCGGCCGGGAAGCGGCGGCGATCCATCTTCACGGTGACGATCACGGCCGGATTGGCGGCGGCGATGCTTTCCCAGCCCACCAGCGGCCATTCCTCGTTGGTCGCGATGATGTTGCGGGCGCCGAGCTTCGACAGGATATAGGCGGGCACGCCGTTCTTGCCGGCCATGAAACCGTCGCCCTTGATGTCCTTGCTGGAGAACCAGACGACGACCGGCACGTCCTGCGCCTTCAGCTTGGCGACCTGCCCGACCGCCTTGTCCTCGCGCGCCTTGAGCTCTGCGATAAGCTTGTCGGCCCGGTCGGCGACATCGAAGATTTCGCCGAACTCGCGGATGTTGCGATAGACCAGCTCCATCGTGAACATCTGCGTGCGCACGCCGTCGCCGGCGCCGGAATTATCCTTGCCGACGCAATCGGTCGGCGAAACGTAACTCGGCACCTTCACCTTGGCGAACTGGTCGCGCTTGCCGACGATGCCGTTGGGCCCGACATGCCATTCGAACATCGCGGTGACGAGATCGGGCTCCTGCGCCAGCACGGCCTCGAAGCTCGGATCGTTGTCGGCGAGGCGCTTCACCTTGGCATTGACCGCCTCATAGGGCTTGGCCACCGGCGAAAACCAGACCGCCGTGCCGACGACGCGGTCGCCGAGGCCGAGCGCATAGAGAATTTCGGTCTGCGTCTGGCCGATCGCGACAACGCGCTTGGGCGCGGCGTTGAAGGTGATCGTTTCGCGGCAATTCTCCAGCGTCAGCGGATATTTGGTCGGCGCCGCGCTGGCCGTGCCTGCGGCGAGAGCTCCGAACAGCGCGGCGGCCGAGAGGCGGAACAGGTGATTCAACGGGCGCGCAGCCGGCATCGAGGCTATCCGAAATGTAACAATGTTGCATTTCTGATAGAGTGCGCGGCAGGCAGCCGTCAAGCCGCGCTGAGCGGCCTGAGTGGTGGTCTTCGTGAACATGAGTTTCATCGCTCCCCGAGATGACGGCCGGGGCAGCTTTGGGCATGTGGGGCGGGAGGCTGGCCGCAAGGGTCGCCATCGACACACAGGCTTCGGAACACCCCGTCCGAAAGACGTCTTCAACGACCGGGGCAGGTCTCCTGGCTCGCGGGTCGATGCCTGTTCCGCCCGGCCTTCCCGGCGCGTCTGGCGCCAGTGGACGATGGGTGGAGAGCTCGCCGCTTACAGTTGCGGGGGCAGCCTCGGCATTTGCGCGTGGCGCGCAGCACCGAATTCCCTCTTAGCTCCGGGAGCAACCCGGAGAACCTCGATCGGCGCCCACCCTATAAGGGTGCGGCGCTGCGTCAAGCGGACATCGTGTCAGAGGCTCGGCGTGCTGTAGAGCCGCTTGCCGCCCACGGATATCTCGACCTCCTGAAGGTAGCCGCGCAATGCGGTCGTCGCGACCTCGATGCCGAGGCCGGGCGCATCGGGGGCGGCGACCTGCCCGTTCGCGTCGCGCTCCAGATGGTTGGCGGAGATCGCGGTCGCGAGCGGCTTCGGCATCGCCGGATATTCGCAGATCTCGTGATCGGCCAGGCCGGCATAGGGCTGGAGCGAGGCCGAGAGCGCCAGATGCGAGGTGAAGGTGTGGTTGACGAAGGTCACGCCCTTGGCGACCGCATAATCCGCCACCGCCTTGGACGGGCCGATGCCGCCGATCCGGCCGCAATCGATCTGGACATAGCCGATGCCGCCATAATCGATGAGCTGTCGGGCCATCGACTCGTTATGGGCGCCCTCCCCGCCGGCCAAACGGACCTTGGGGCTGCGCTTCGCGAGGGCGCCATAGGCTTCGAGCGCGCTGGCGTGGAAGGGCTCCTCGAACCAGAGCGCGTTGGCCTTCTCCATCGCCGGCAAGCGGGCGGCGGCGCGCGCGACATCCTCGATGAAGATCTGTCCGGTATCGACCAGCAGGATGCCGTCCTGCCCCAACCCCTCGCGGGCTGCGACGAAATGCTCGGCATCGGCCTCGACGCTGCCGCGCCCGATCGGCCCCCAGCCAAACTTGGCGGCGCGGAAGCTGCGCTTCCGCGCATCGCGGGCGCGTTCGAGGGTCTCCTGCGCCGTGTCGCCGAAGAGGACCGAGGCATAGGGCGTCTTGGGGTGGCTTTTCGCGTATCCGAGCAGGCGCCAGACCGGCTCGGAGCGCATCTTGCCGAGGATGTCCCAGAGCGCCATCTCGACGCCGGAGAAGGTATGCGGCGCCTGCAGCAGGTCCATCGAGTTATAGGCGACGGCCGCCGCGATGCGGGCGATGTCCTCCGGGCTCTCCAGATTCTGGCCGAGCACGGAATCGGCCACCGGCCGGCAGACGCCATGCGACATCGGGCAGATGAAGGCGGCGATGGAGGGCAATGGCGCCGCCTCGCATTCGCCCCAGCCGACATGGCCGCCGGCGGCGACCCTGACCAGAAGCGCATCCTGGCTGCCATCGGCCTCGTCAGTGACGACGGGCATGGCGAGATAGAAGAAATCGACGGCCTCGATCCTGGGCACGGGTCCTCTCCTCACAGTTCGTAGATCGTGGCGCGGGGCGCGAAGGTGACGCCCTCGTCGAGCGGGTAGATCGGCCGGGCGCAGATGGTGTGGCCGAGGCTCTTCAGGTTGGCGGATGTCGCGCCGGGCGCGTCGATGTTGAAATTCCGCGCGCACCACTGGTCGAACATGCGGAATTCGGTGTGGGGCGACTTCACCACGATCAGGTCGAAATCGGTCGGGTCGATACCGTTGGCGTAGTACATCGCGCGGTCGAACAGGCTGACCGACCGGCTCATCACGACGACGGTGACATTGTCCCAGGTCAGCACGGCGGTCGGCCCGGCACTGAGCGGTGCCTTCATCGTCTCCAGCGCGGCTTCGCCATCGGAGAGCAGCTTGACCTTGGCTTTCACCGGCATCGGTGGGAAGCGCGCGGGATCGATCGAGCCGCCGAGCGCGACCTCGATCGTGGCGCCGACGCCGGCCTTGTGGGCGGCTGCCGCTGCCGGCGCATCGACGATCTGGGCCAGCACGCGCTTGCCATAGCCGGCCTCGCGCAAAGCGGCGAGGATGGCGTTGCTGTCGCCCGAGGCGCCGGAGGAGGTCGCGTCGGCGGCATCGGTGAAGATCACCGGGCCGTCGATGCTGCGGGCCTGGGCGATGGCGCGGTCAAGCGGGACGAGCTTGCCTTGCATGCGGAAGCGCAAGGGCCAGAACTCCTCGGCGAGCCGGACCGCCTCGCGCTCGGCCGTCTCCCTGTCGCCATCGGTGAGGATCAGCACCTGCGAGCAGAGCTCGGGCACGTCGGTGAAGGGGTTGCCGATCATGATGCCGGCCGCGAGCGCCCGCCCCTCCTCCTCCAGCCGGCGGCATTCGGCGAGAAGCTCGCCATAGCAGCCGGTCTTGGTGATGAGCTCGTCGCCGCGCACCAGGGCCGGGATGACGACGCGGGCGGCGACGGGCCGGATACCGCCGGCCATCAGCTTCAGCAGCAGTTCGGCGGCGCGGCGGCCGGTATCGGCGAAATCGACATGGGGGTAAGTCCAGTAGATCGCGAAGCCGTCCACGTTGCGCAGCATCCGGTCGGTCAGGATGCCGTGCAGGTCGAGCGAGATGACGATCGGCATGTCCGGGCCGACGCGCTGGCGCAGCTTCTCCAGCAGGTAGCCTTCGGGGTCGAGTTCGCCATCGGCACCCATCGCGCCATGGAGCGAGACATAGATGCCGTCGATGCGGTCGAGCTTCGCGAAGATGGCAGTGAGGATTTCCTCGGAGAGCTTCTCCCAGCCTGTGGCCGAGAGCGGGCCGGCGCTGCCGGAGCGCGCGCAGATCGTCGGCACGATCTCGATATCAGGCCTCGCCTCGAAGACCGCGAGCGCGCCGCCGAGTTCCTGGTTCTGGCCGCGCTGGACGTAGAGGCCGTCGCCATGGTGGATCAGGAAGTTCTCGTAATGCGACGGCAGCGGGTTGAAGGAGGAGATCTCCTGCTTGCAGTCGGCGATCAGGATGCGCTTCATCGGGCGGCTCCGGCGGGTCAGAATTTCAGGCGGGGATCGAGCACGTCGCGCAGGCCGTCGCCGAGCAGGTTCAGCCCGAGCACGCAGGCGATGATCGCAAGGCCCGGAAACACCGTGATCCACGGGGCTTCGCGCATGAAATCGCGGCCTTGCGCGATGATCGAGCCGAAAGAGGCGGCCGGCGGCGGCGGGCCGGCACCGACGAAGGACAGAGCGGCTTCGGCGAGGATCGCGATGGCGAAGACATAGGTCAGGCGCACGATCAGCGGGCCGGCCACGTTGCGCAGCACATGCTTGAACAGGATCGTCCATTCGCCGACGCCGATCGAGCGGGCGGCGGCGATGTATTCCTGCTCCTTTTCCAGAAGGACCGAAGCCCGGACGATGCGGGCGGTGTGCGGCGTCGTGGCGATGGCGAGCGCGATCACGACATTGGTCAGCGACGCGCCAAGCACGGCCGAGACGACCATGGCCAGCACGATCGACGGAAACGCCATCAGCGCGTCCATGATCCGCATGATCGGCTGGTCGAGACGATAGAAATAGCCGGCGATCGCGCCGCTCAGCGTGCCCGCGATGCCGGCCAGCACGACGGTGAAGGCGCCGATGGCAAGAGAGGTGCGGGCGCCGATCATGACGCGGGAGAGGATGTCGCGGCCGAAATGATCCGTACCGAACCAGTGCAAGGCGCTGGGCTCCGCGAGCCGGGCCCGGACATTGCTCTTGAGCGGATCGAAGGGCGTCAGCCAGTCGGCGAAGAGCGCGACCGCGACCATGGCGAGCACCAGCACCACGCCGATCGCGAAAGAGCGGTTGCGCAACAGGCGCCCCCAGAGGGCGCGGCCGACGAGTGGCGTGCCCTGCATCAGGCCAGCCTCACGCGCGGATCGACCACGGCGTAGAGGATGTCGACGACGAGATTGATCGCGAGATAGACGACCGCGAGGAAGAGCAAGCCGCCCTGCAGCACCGGGAAATCGCGCGAGGCGATGGCGCCGACGATCAGGCGGCCGATGCCGGGGATCGAGAAGACCTGCTCGACGATGACCGCGCCGCCGAGCAGCGCGCCGGAGACGATGCCGATGACTGTGAGGATCGGGATCATCGCGTTCGGCAATGCATGGCGCAGGACGACATGGAGCTTGGCCAGCCCCTTGGCATCGGCGGTGCGGACATAGTCCTGGCTGAGCGTATCCAGCATCGAAGCGCGGGCCATGCGGGCGATGAAGCCGACCTGGACCAGTCCCAGTGTCAGCGCCGGCAGAATCATGCCGCGCAGCCATTCGGTGGGAGATTGCAGGAAGGGCGTGAAGCCGCCGCTCGGCAGCCAGCCGAGCGAGACCGCGAAGACCAGCACCATGACGAGGCCGAGCCAGAAATCCGGCACGGAGAGGCCGAGCAGCGCCGTGGTCATCACCGCCTGATCGGGCCAACGGTTGTGATTGACGGCCGCGATGATGCCGGCAGCGACGCCGAAGAAGACGGCGAAGGCGAGCGCCAGCGCGGCGAGCGAGAGCGTGACCGGCAGGCGCTCGATCAGCGCCGCCGTCACCGAGCGGTTGAGCAGGATCGACTGGCCGAGATCGCCGCTGAGGATGCGGCCATACCAGCCCAGCATCTGCTGCGGCAGCGACAGGTCGAGCCCGAGCGCGCTGCGCAGCTTGGCGACCTGCTCGGGCGTCGCCGAGGCGTCGAGAAAGGCTGCCGCCGGATCGCCCGGCACCAGCCAGATCAGCGCGAAGGACATCAGCGAGACCAGGACGAGCACGAGAAAGGCGCCCGCGAGCCGACGGATCAGGAAATGCCCCATGCCGCCCTCCTTCCGAGCGTCAACCGTTCATCGAAACGAGCGCTGGTCATCCCGCGCGACCCACCGGGTCCGATCTCCGGTCGGCCCGATGGCAGGCTCCGGGAGACCCGGGATCCATGCCGGAGCCCTTCCGAAGAAGGTTCAGGCATGGATCCCGGATCGGCGCCGCTGCGCGGCTTGTCCGGGATGACCCGCGTTCATGAGAACCGGCAACGCCTGCGCTGACCGGTCCTCGCTCCTATGCTCAAGGCTCCAGCCAGACGCCCCACATGCGCGGGATGCGATAGGGCTTGAAGTTCTTGAGCTTCGCCGTGGAGGCCTGGAAGATCCCGTAATTGCCGGCCTTCATCGCCACCGCTGCATCGTACATGTGCTTCTGGAAGGCATCGAACAGGGCCTTGCGCTTGCCTTCGTCCATCTCGGCGTTGAAGGCGGCGGCGATGCGGTCGATCTCCGGGTCTTTCGCCTGCTGGGAGAGGCCGTTGACCCAGGGCGCCATGACCGAGCCCGGACCTTCATAGGGCTCGATGCCGAAGCCATGGGTCCAGAAGGTCCAGCCGGTCGGCGTGAAGCCGATCTTCGAGACGGTCGGCCAGTCGGCGACGGAGATGTCGACCTCGACGCCGATCTCCTTCAGCTTCTGCTGGACCAGCGTCGCAGTGTCGACATTGGGGCGCAGATTGTCGGTGATGAAGGTGACCTTGCCGCCCTTGTAGGAGGATTTGGCGAGCAGCTCCTTGGCGAGCTTCACGTCGTTCTTGTTGTACTTGTCGCTACCGACCGTCGAATGGAAGGCGGAGCCCGGATAGAGCCAGCTCGGGTCCATCTGGTAGATATCGGCATAGGAGATCGCCATGATCTCCTCCATGTCGAGCGCGGCCTGGACGGCAAGCCGGAAGTTCACGTCATTGGCCGGGGCCTGAGCCTGGTTGAACTTGATGACCTGCAGGCCGAACGGCACCATCTTGTGGATGGTGAAGCGGCTGTCGGTGCCCAGCCGCTTGGCGGTCGGGCCGTCGACGGTCTCGTTGAACTGGATCTGGCCGGCCTCGAGCGCGGCGGTGCGGGCGCCGCCTTCCGGCATGAAGCGGAAGGTGACAGTGTCCAGGAAGGCTTCCTTCTTGCCGGCGAAGCCGTCGCGGCCGGTGCCCTTCGGATTGGGCGCATAGCCGTCATAGCGTGTCAGCTTGACGTGGCTGTCCGGCCTGTACTCGACGAATTTGTAGGGGCCGGTGCCGATGATCTCGATCTTGCCGGCTTCCTTGGCGGCCTCGCTCGCCGGGTAGATCGCGATCGGGGCGCGCGGCGACGAGAGATTGTCGAGGAAGGTCGATTGCGCCTGCTTCAGCGTGACCGTGACCTCGTGCTCGCCGCTCGCCTTGATCGTGTCGATGGCGGCGACGAGCGCGGGCGAGGCGCCGACCTTGCGATAGCGCTCCAGCGAGGCGACGACATCGGCCGCGTCGAGCTTCTTGCCGTTATGGAACGTCACGTCCTTGCGGATCGGGAAGACATAGGTCTTGCCGTCGGGCGAAATCGTCACGCCCTCGGCCAGTTCCGGCACCGGCTTGGCGTTCTCGTCGCGGGCATAGAGCGTCTCGAAGATATGCAGCGTGACATTGCGCGAGGCCTGCGCCGAGGTGATCTGCGCATCGAGCGAGGGCGGGGCCTGGCTGATGCCGATGACGACCTCGCCGCCCTTGCGCTGGGCCAGCGCGCCTTGCGCCCCTCCGAGCATGAGCGCCGCCGCGAGGGCCGCGCCGAAGATGATGTGCTTTGCCATGTTCTTGTCCCCTCAGGATTGATGGTCAGGCACGGTGTGGTTCAGGCGTAGGCTTGGTCACGCGGCGGCGCGCACCGCGTCGTAATCCTCCATCAGGACCGCGACAGCATCGCCGCGCTGGACGCGGCCGGGCCCGGCGGACATCCAGAGCACGCCATCGCGGCGATAGCGCACCTCAAGCGGGTCGCGGTCGATGTCCTCGACGAAATGCAGGTAGCCCGCGAGATCGCCGACCCGGCAGACATCGCCGACGACATGGCGCGGCTCGAACAGCCCGCCGGCCGGCGCGAAGGAATAACCGGCGGCATCGCGCACCATCATGTGGCGCGTGCCGGGCGAGCCGTCGCGCTGCGTCGTGTCGGGCTTGCCCTCCATCAGGCCGAAATGCTTGAGGATATTGGTCAGCGCCCGATCGGCGATGCGCACGCCCTCGACATTGACGCGGCCCCAGCCGCCGAGCTCGGTGCCGAGCGAGAGAATACCGCGCTTCTCGACCGAAGAAGTGAGGGTCGCCCCCTCGTCGACGCCCCAGAACACGACATTGTACGGCGCACCGAAGGCCGCCGCCGCCGCCATGGTGCGATCACGCAGTTTGGCGTCGGCAACGTAATGCATGTTGGTCGAGAGCGCCGAGTCACCGGAATGGCCGGCTGTGTGGAGATCGACGGAGATATCGACCAGCGGCAGCACCACGGTATCGACGAAATGCGCCAGCATCTCGGAGAAGGTGCCGCGCGGATTGCCCGGAAAGCAGCGGTTCATGTCGCGGTTGTCGACCGGCGAGAGCCGGGTGTCGTTGAGCACGGCCGGCATGTTGAGCGCGGGTATCATGATCACCCTGCCCTGCACCTTGGCCGGATCGAGGCTGCGGGCGAGGCGCGAAACCGCGATCTGCCCTTCGTACTCGTCGCCATGGACGCCGCCAGTGAACAGGATGGTCGGGCCGGAGCCGTTCTTGACGCTGATGACGGGGATTTCGACGACGCCCCAGCCGGAGGTATTGCGCGACAAAGGCGCCCGCAGATAGCCGGCCTGCCGGCCCGCTGCCTCGAAGTCGATCTCGCACCGAACACGACTTTCCGACGCCATGGCGAACCCCTCCTCGCTCTTGCGTTTCGTATGATTGTATACGATCATACGACCTGTCAAGCGAGAGGCAGAGAGCCGGATGACGGATACGAGCGAGCAGATGCGGGCAGCCGAAACAGCGACACGGGAGCGCGTGAAAAGCGCCGCTCCCGATTGGCAGCCCCTGCAGCCGCAAACGCTCGTCGACCACGCGATCGAGGCGATCATCGCCGGGGCCGCCGCCGGGCTGATCCTGCCGGGCGACCGGATCGTCGAGGTCGATCTCGCCCGCAAGCTCGGGGTCAGCCGCGTGCCGGTGCGCGAGGCGCTGCGCCTGCTCGAAAGCCAGGGCGTCGTGGTCAGCGAGCCCTATAAGGGCATCCGGCTCCGCCCGGTGACCAACGAGCGCGTCTCGGACCTGATCGAGGCGCGCATCGCGCTGGAAGCCAGTGCGGTCGTGCGTGCCGTCGCCGCCGGCCGCAATCGCGGTTCCCATCTCGATGAACTGCGTGCAGCCGTCGCCGAAATGGAATTGATGGCGGCGCGCGGCAGCGCCTATGGCGTCGCGGTCGCCGATACCGGCTTCCACCGCGCGCTCTGCCGGCTCGGCGGTAACAGCGTCACCTTCGACCTGTGGGAAACGCTGGCGCCGCAATGCACGATCATCTTCGGCCTCGCCACCTTCGGCAAGCCGATGGCCGGCGTGGTCGAGGAGCATGTCGACCTGCTCTCGGCCTTCGAGGCCGGCGATATCGCGGCGATCACCCGCACGCTCGACGAGCACATCACCGTCATGAACCACGCGATGGACTACGAGGCCATCGTCGCCAGGCGCCGCAGGGAAAGGGATTTGCCGTGAACGACCAGCCGATCCAGACGCGCGCAGCGGGGCGAGCGGGGCTTCCGCCCTTCCGCATCACCCGCATCGAGGCCGCCCCCCTCTTCGGCGAAAGCCCCAAGGGCGGCTGGTCGGCGGAGATCCGGCCGGAGGATTCGATCCACGCGCTGATCGCGGTTCATACCGACCAGGGCCTGACCGGCTATGGCAGCGTCTTCACCGATGGCCGGCTCGTGCAGGCGGGCCTTAAGGTGCTGGAGCCGCTGTTTCTCGGTGCGGACGCGCTCTCGCCCGATTTCGTCAGCGAGAAGCTGCATCAGAACACTTTCTGGATGGGGCGCGGCGGCACGCTGACCCACACGATCAGCGGCATCGACATCGCGATGTGGGACATTCTCGGCCAGGCGACGGGCTTGAGCGTCGGGCGATTGCTGGGCGGGCGCTATCGCGAGCGCGTGCAACCCTATTGCTCCCTGCTGATGGAAGAGCCGGCGGCGATGAAGGACGTCGTCGCCAGCTATCGCGACAAGGGATTCAGTGCCTTCAAGATCGGCTGGGGGCCGTTCGGCCGGGCGCTCGACGTCAAGCTCGACGAGGCGATCGTGCGCGCGGCGCGCGAGGCGGCCGGCGAGAAATCCAAGCTCTTCGTTGACGCCGGCGCCAGCGACGCGCTGTGGCCGCATGGATTGAAATGGGCCAAGCGCACCGCCGAAATGCTTGCCGATTACGAGGTCGGCTGGTTCGAGGAGCCTGTGCGGCCTGACGCCATCGACGACTACCGCGAATTGCGCCGCTCCTCGCCCGTGCCGATCGCCGGCTGCGAGGTCCTGACCCGGCGCCAGAACTTCATTCCCTGGCTGACGACCGGCGCGCTCGACATCGTCCAGCCCGATGTCACCAAGGTCGGCGGCATCTCCGAGCAGCGCCGCATCGCTTGGATGGCTTATGATCTCGGCATCAAATATGTCGGCCATGGCTGGAACACGGCGCTCGGCCTCGCCGCCGACCTGCAGATGGCCGCGGCCTTCCCCGATGCCGATCTGGTCGAGTTCATCGGCGGCAGCCCCTATGTCGATGGCATCCTGGCGAAGCCTTTCGCGCTCGACGCAGAGGGATGGCTGACGATCCCGGACCTGCCGGGGCTCGGCGTGACGATCGATCGCGAGAAGCTCGGGCGGTATACGCCGGATCCGCAGGCGCTGTTCGGCTGACGGCGTGGGGAACTGACGGCGTTCCGAGAGAAACGCGGGTCATCCCGGACGGAGCGAAGCGAAGATCCGGGATCCATGCCTGAACCTTCATCGGAAACGTTCCGGCATGGATCCCGGGTCTCCCTGCGGTCGCCCGGGATGACGCCGCGTTTCCGATGATAGCCAGCAGGCTCCCGCAGCAGCTTACTCGGTTATCGCGTACGCCGCCCTGTCGATGCCGTGGCGGGCGAGCTTGTCGTAGAAGGTCTTGCGGGGGATGCCGAGCATCTCCAGCGTCGCGCGGACATCGCCGCGATTGGCTTCCAGAGCCTCGCGGATCAGATTCGCCTCGATCGCATTGAGACGATCGGGCAGGCTGGCGGCGGGAGCGTCCGAACGAGCCGCTTGCGCCGGCAGGTCGCCGGAGAGGCCCAGCGCGACACGTTCGGCGAAATGGACGAGTTCGCGGACATTGCCGGGCCAATCGCTCTCGACCAGATGACGCTCGACGGCGCGATCCAAGACGGGCACCGGCCGGCGATATTTTTCCGCCGCACGGGCCAGGAAGCGCGTGAAGAGCAGCGGGATGTCGCGGCGCCGTTCGCGCAAGGGCGGGATGCGCAGCGTCACCACGTTCAGGCGGTAATAGAGGTCCTCGCGAAAATCGCGGCGCTGGGCGGGGTCACCGAGATCGGCCTTGGTCGCGGCGACGACCCTGAGGTCGACGCGGCGCAGGTCGTTCGAGCCGAGCGGAGCGATCTCGCGCATCTCCAGCACGCGCAGGAGCTTGACCTGGGCAGAGGGCGGCATGCTCTCCAGCTCGTCGAGGAAGAGCGTGCCGCCGCTGGAATGCTCGATGCGGCCGATCCGCTTTTTCTGCGCGCCGGTGAAAGCGCCGGGCTCGTAGCCGAACAATTCGCTCTCTATGACGCTGTCGGGCAGCGCGCCGCAATTCAGCGCGACGAAAGGCTTGTCGCGGCGCCGCCCGAGCCGATGCAGCAGGCCGGCGACGACCTCCTTGCCGGTCCCGGTCTCGCCGAGCACGAGCACGTCGACATCGACATCGGCGAGCTCGCGGATGGTCTGGCGCAGGCGCGTGATCGCGGCGGTCTCGCCGATCAATGCGGTCTCTTCCTCGCCTTGCTCGGCCAGCGCCCGCAGGCGGCGGTTCTCCAGGACGAGCGCCCGCTTCTCGGCCGCGCGTCTCAAGGTCTCGACGAGGCGCTCGCCGGCATAGGGCTTGGCGATGAAGTCGTAAGCGCCCTCGCTCATCGCGCCGACGGCGGTGGCGATATCGGCATGGCCGGAGATCATGATCACCGGGATATCGGAATCGAGCGCCCGCAAGCGCCGGAACAATTCGATCCCGTCCATGCCGGGCATGCGGATATCGGTGACGACGATGCCCGCGTAGTCCGGTCCGATCCGCTCCAGCGCCGCCTCCCCCGATGGGAGCGCCACCGCGCGGAAGCCGGCGAGGCGCAAAGCCTGAACATTGGCGTCGCGCAGGTCGGGATCGTCGTCGACGAAGGAGACCTCGATCGCGTCGATGGAGCCTGAGGAATCGCTCATGCCGCCGCCCTTTCGAGAGTGATGACGAAGCTGGCGCCGGCGCCGGGAGCGCTCGTCGCGGTCAAGGTGCCGCCGAAGGAGACGATCATGTCCTGCGAGATCACCAGCCCGAGGCCGAGCCCCTTGGGCTTCGAGGTGCTGAAGGGGGTGAAGAGCTGCGCCAGCGCCTGCTCGGACAGGCCGGGGCCGCGATCCGTGATCGCGATCTCGACGCGCTCGTCATTGGGTGTGACCGTGATCGCGAGCGCAGGCTCGCCGCCCTGCCCGCCTTCCATCAGAGCCTCGATCGCATTGCGCAGCAGGTTCACGAAGACCTGCTCCAGCTCGATCGGGCGCGCGATGACATGGATCGGCTCCGGCGGCGCCGTGACGAGCGGCGTCACGCGCGCCTGACGCAAGGGGCCTTCGAGCAAGGTCACTGCGCCCTCGATGATCGTGCCGATCGGGACCGGGGCCAGCGGCTCCTTGCTGCGACGCGCGAAGCCACGGAGCGCCTCGGTGATCGCGCCGATCCGATCCGTCAGCGCGACGATCCGGACCAGCGCGCCGTCCGCATCCACCGGCTCGGCGCGCTTGAGGAAGGCGCGGGCGTTCTCGGCATAGGTCCGCAAAGCCGCGAGCGGCTGGTTGACCTCGTGGGCGACGCCGGCCGTGATCTGGCCGAGCGTTGCGAGTCGGTTGGCCTTGGCCAGTTCCTCGCGGAGATTGGAAAGGCGTTCCTGCGCCCGCGTGCGCTTGGCCATCTCGGCGACGAGGCGTTCATTGGCACCGGCAAGCTCCGCCGTGCGTTCGTCGACACGCTCCTCCAGCTCCGCCTTGGAGCGGGCATCGGCCTCCTGCCGGGCGAGATTGCGCTGGCGGCGGTAGAGGGCGAAACCAGCCAGCCCCGCCCCCGGCATCAGCAGGAGGGCGACCAGCGCCTGCGATTGCGTGCGCCCGGCGGCGACGGCAGCATCGACCGGCTGAAGCACCTCCAGCAGCCAGTCGGTGGTTGCGACGGGCTGGCGGATACGGGCGTAGAGCCCGGCATAGGGACCCGTGCCCTGAACGAGCTCGTCGCGCTCCTGCAGCGGCAGCAGGGTCAGCGGCGCGGTGCCGAACTGGAGCGAATCCCGGATGACCGCGGCCGTCGCGGCATCGAGCGGCGTCTCGACGCGAAAGCGCCAGTCCTCGACCGTCGAGAGCAGCACGACACCCCGCCTGTCGACGACATAGGTCTGGCCGCCGAGCGCCCGCCAATCCGCCTCGACGCGGTCGAACTCGGCCTTGACGACGATCACGCCGAGACGCTGGCCGCCCTCCTCGATCCGCCGGGTGATGTAGAGGCCGGGCCGCTGGCTGACCGTCCCGAGCGCGAACTGCTCGGCCGCGCCGTTCGCGACCGCACCCCTGAAATAGTCGCGGAAGCTGTAATCATTGCCGACGAAGCTCGTCGGCTCGTTCCAGTTGCTCGCTGCGATCGCGACGCCGTCCGGGCCGAGCAGATAGATCACCGCCGTGCGGGCTTCCTTCGCGATCGCCTCCAGCTTGAGGTCGAGCCCATGGCGGCTGCCGCCGGTCAGAGCCTGCCGCACGTCAGGATCGCGGGCCAGGATGACGGGGAGCGCGCGCTGCTTCTCCAGCTCGCCGCGCAGGATCGCCAGCGCCAGGGTGCCGCCATCGGTCGCCCGGCTTTCGGTCGCGGCGATGGCACGGCTGCGGCCGATCTCACCGGCAGCAAAAAGCGCGGCAATAGCCAGCGCCGCCGCCACCAGCCCGAAGACCAGCCAGCGCTGCGTCGCGGCACTCTTCCATGGATCGCGCCGGGAGCGGCTGATCCCCCAGTCGTTGTGCGGAATTCCGCACAAATCAAGAGGCCGCGTGCGGAAACCCGCCTTGCAGTGCTATCAGATTGATTCCACCGGGAATCACAAACCATTGGTTTCGTTTGATTTTCGACATGCGGGCGGGTTGGCACGCGGGTTGCGAAAGGGGGGGCAGCGGTTTCAAGCAAAACTAACACGACCGCCGACCCAAGGAGCAGACCATGGCGACCCCGATCATCGCGCCCGCTCAGCCGGCGCGCCCGAAGAAGTTTTACCAGCATCTCTATGTGCAAGTGCTGTTCGCCATCGCGGCGGGCATCCTGCTCGGTCATTTCTGGCCGGACCAGGGCGCGGCCCTGAAGCCGCTCGGCGATTCCTTCATCAAGCTGGTGAAGATGATCATCGCGCCGGTGATCTTCCTGACGGTCTCGACCGGCATCGCCGGCATGACCGACATGAAGAAGGTCGGGCGCGTCGCCGGCAAGGCGATGATCTATTTCCTGTGCTTCTCGACACTGGCGCTGATCGTCGGCCTCATCATCGGCAACCTGATCCAGCCCGGTGCCGGCCTGCACATCAATCCCGCCAGCCTCGACGCCAAGGCCGTCCAGGGCTACGCCGCCAAGGCGCATGACACGAGCATCGTCGGCTTCCTGCAGAACATCATCCCCGACACGATCGTCGGCGCCTTCGCCTCGGGCGACATCCTGCAGGTGCTGTTCTTCTCGGTGCTGTTCGGCCTGTCCCTGGCGATGGTCGGCGAGCGCGGCAAGCCGGTACTCGACTTCCTGCAGGCGCTCTCGACCCCGATCTTCAAGCTGGTCGCGATCCTGATGAAGGCCGCCCCGATCGGCGCCTTCGGCGCGATGGCCTTCACCATCGGCCGCTACGGCATCGGCTCGGTCGCCAATCTCGCCTTCCTGATCCTGACCTTCTACATCACGGCGGCGGTGTTCGTGCTGGTCGTGCTCGGCGCCGTCGCCCGCTATAACGGCTTCTCGATCCTGGCGCTGATCCGCTACATCAAGGACGAGATCCTGCTCGTCATCGGCACCTCCTCGTCGGAAGCGGCGCTGCCGAGCCTGATGGAGAAGATGGAAGCGGCCGGCTGCAAGCGCTCCGTCGTCGGGCTGGTCATCCCGACCGGCTATTCCTTCAATCTCGACGGCACGAACATCTACATGACGCTGGCGGCGCTGTTCATCGCGCAGGCGATGGATATCCACCTGCCGCTCGGCGACCAGATCCTGCTGCTGCTCGTCGCGATGCTCTCCTCGAAGGGCGCGGCCGGCATCACCGGCGCGGGCTTCATCACGCTGGCGGCGACGCTCTCCGTCGTCCCGGCCGTGCCGGTCGCCGGCATGGCGCTGATCCTCGGCATCGACCGCTTCATGTCGGAATGCCGCGCGGTGACCAACTTCATCGGCAATGCCGTCGCCACGATCGTGGTGGCGCGCTGGGAAGGCGAGCTCGACGAGAACCGCCTGAAGGCCGCGCTTGCCGGCGAACTGCCCGATTTCCTCGACGAGCCGCTGATGGCCCCGGCGGAGTGATCCGCAGCGTCGACGCGAAAAAGGATCGCGGCTCCTGCGAGCCGCGATCTCTCACGCATTCAATCGGACTGAGCGGCGCAGGCGCCGGTCACTTCCGGCAGACGAAGAGGCGATCGAGCCCCTGCGGTTCGAACGCATGCTTCTCGGTCAGGCGGCTGCGGTCGCCGTCCTCGGTCGAGAACCTGATCTCGTCGACGTCGAAGCCGACGGCGGCGAGCTTGTCCGGGAAATCGCGGCCATAGAGCCGGACGTGATCCCAGCCGCAGATGCGCTCGATCTCGGCGGCCGGCATGTCCGCCGGCGGTTCCCAGGTCTCCGCCCGCGACTGGTCGAGCGGCACCGAGAAGAAGGCGGTGCCGCCGGGCTTCAGGACGCGGAAGCATTCGCGCATGCCCTGGGCGTCGTCGGGAACGTGCTCCAGGATATGATGGCAAATCACGTAGTCGAAATGGTCGTCTTCGAACTGGATATTGGTGATGTCGACGACGGCATTGGCGACCTTGCTGATCTTGACGTCGCCGGCGACGTAGCGGGGATTGTCCTTCCACAAACGGAAGAACGGCCGCTCCGGCGAGAAATGCAGCACGGCCTTGTCGGTCAGGTTCAGGCGGTTGGCGCGCAGGTACAGCCCCATGATCCGATCCCGCTCCTTGGAGGAGCAGTTCGGGCAGCGCGCCTCGGGGCGCGGACCCACATCGAGGAAGCGCCCCTCATAGCCGCAGATGGTGCAGAGCCGGGCCGGGCGCGCCTGCAGGAATTGACTCGGCTTGCGAACGGCCGCGCGCAGATATTCCTGCGCGAATACATTGATGTTCATGCCAGAAATACAGCCAGGACGTGGCGCCGGCACCGCGATCGGCGGCCCAGCACGGCAGGTCACAGCCTCCCCAAGAGAAATACGAACGATTGGAATATTCGAGCGTCTTTGAGAAAGCCATTGTTATTGCGCATCTCCCATTTGGGGGGTGACGCAAAGAATCGCACCGGAGCATGCCGACGAATCGCGAGCATGCTCCGGCGCCATGACGAGCCGCACCCCTCTCGGGCAAACCGGGGCCTGCGCCCCGGCGCCCTCAGAGCGTCGAGCGGCGCACGGTCAGGTCGGAGCGCTCGTAGACGGACGGCAGCAGGTCGACGCCGAGGCCGGGCGCCTCCATCGGATAGACATAGCCGCCTTCGATGCGCGGCATCTCGGTGACCAGCTCCAGATACCAGCCGCGATAGAAGGCGCGCACCGATTCCTGGATCAGCGTGTTCGGCTGGCTGAACGAGGTGTGGACCGCCGCGACGAAGCCGACCGGGCCGATGCAGTCATGCGGCGCGAAGGGGCGGTGGAAGGTCTCGGCCAGCGCGGCGATCTTGCGGCCCTCGGTCAGGCCGCCGGTCCAGCACAAGTCGACCATCACGACATGGGCGGCGTCCCGCTCCAGCATGTCCTTGTAGGGCCAGCGCGAGCCCAAGGTCTCGCTGGCGCAGACCCAGACATCGGTCGAGCGCGCGTATTCGGCGAGCGCCTGCGGCGAGTTCATCTTGATCGGGTCCTCGTACCAGGTCGGCTTGTAGGGCTCGAGCACGCGGGCGATCTGCTTGGCGGTCGGCAGGTTCCAGAGCGAGTGGAACTCGACCATGATCTCCATCTTGTCGCCGACCGCCTTGCGAATCTTTTCAAAGGGCTCGACCGCCTTCTTCATCTGCTCGGCCGTGATGTAGAGGCCCTGGTTCTCGATCGCGGGCGGATCGAAGGGCCAGATCTTCATCGCGGTGATGCCCTGCTCCAGCAGGTTCTCGGCCAGCGCATCGGCGCGATTCATGAAGCCGTCGAGATCCTCATAAGGGCTGGCCTCGTCGCCCAGGCTCCAGTTCGAGACCGGCTTGATATTGCTGGAACGGACATAGCGGGTGCCGGCGCAGGTGTTGTAGATGCGCTGCTTGTCGCGGCAGAGACCACCCAGCATCTGGTGCACCGGCTGGCCGCAGACCTTGCCGAAATGGTCCCAGAGCGCGATGTCGATCGCCGAGGTCGCGCGCGATTCCGCGCCGGTCGAGGACTGCGCCATCGGCAGGTTGGTCATCTCGCGATGCAGCGCCTCGATATGCAGCGGGTTCTTGCCGAGCAGGCGCCCGGCCAGCGTGTCGTGGATGTGGGCCTCGACCGATCGGGCGCCGTAGAAGGTCTCGCCCAGGCCGATATGGCCGGAATCGGTGTGGACACGGACCCAGAGCACATTGCCGAACTCCTCGGCGTGCAGGGTTTCGATGGCGGTGATCTTCATGGCGTTTCGTCCTGTTCAGTCTGTCGGGAGCGGGCGCCGAAGGCCCCTCGCCGCCTGTTGCTCTTGCGGGTTCACAGCACCGAGATCATGCCGCCGTCGACATAGATGATCTGGCCGCTGACATAGTCGGAAGCGGATGAGGCGAGGTAGACGCAGGTGCCGGCAAGCTCGTCCGGGCGGCCCCAGCGGCGGGCCGGCGTGCGGCCCTTCACCCAGGCATCGAAGGCCGGGTTCTCGATCAGCGCCTGGTTCATGTCGGTGATCATGTAGCCGGGACCGATCGCATTGGCCTGGATGCCGAGCTCGCCCCATTCGGCCGCCATGGCCTTGGTCAGCATCTTGATGCCGCCCTTGGCCACCGTGTAGGGCGCGACGGTCGCGCGGGCGAGCTCGCTGGTCAGCGAGCCGATATTGATGACCTTGCCATGGCCGCGTTTCGCCATCCGGCGGGCGGCCTCGCGGCCGACCACGAAGGCGCTGGTCAGGTTGGTGTCGAGCACGCGGCGCCAGTCGGCCGTCTCCAGCTCCAGCATCGGCTTGCGGAACTGGATGCCGGCATTGTTGACTAGGATATCGACCGCGACGCCCTCGGCATCGAGCGCGGCGAAGGCCGCAACGACGGCCTGCTCGTCGGTGACATCGAAATTCACTCCGCGCGCGCTGTGGCCGACAGCGTTCATCGCCGCGACCGCCTCGGAGAGGCGCCCGGCATCGGCGCCGTTGAGGATGATGCTGGCGCCCGCAGCCGCGAGCCCTTCGGCCATGGCACGGCCGAGCCCGCGCGAGGAACCGGTCACGAGCGCTGTGCGCCCCGAGAGATCGAAGGGAGAGATCACGAGAAGGGTCCTATTTCGGCGTGGTCTGAAGGGCCGGATGGGCCGGCATAGCGCCGCTCGCGGCTAGCTTGCCTGCGTAGCGGCGATAGGATTCGCCGATATGCTTGCGCATCGCCTCGCCGGCGCCGTCCGGGTCCCGGGCCCGGATGCGATCGAGGATCGCTGCGTGGTCGGCCCGGCGGATGGCGATGTTGGACTCCTCGCCGCGATCCTTGTCGCGCATGCTGCGGATCGAGTTGAGCAGCGGGCTCGAGACGAACTGGAGCACGGTCAGGAAGAGCGGGTTATGCGCTGCCGTGGCGATGGCGAGATGCAACGCGAGGTCGTGCGCCGCGCTGTCCTCCCCCGCATCGTCGGCGGCGTTCAGCGCGGCCTCGGCCGCCTCCATCCGGGCGAGATCCTCCGGCGTACGGCGCAGCGAGGCCAGTTGGCCCGCCTCGACTTCCAGCCCGAGGCGAAATTCCAGGAATTGCAGGATCGACTGCTCGGAAGCCGCTATCTCGGCACGCCGCAGCCGGAACGAATCCTGCTGATTGACGAAGAGCCCGAGGCCGCGCCGGCTTTCGACGATGCCATCGGCCTTGAGATAGGCGATGGCCTCGCGCACCACTGGCCGGCTGACGCCGAGCTGGCGGGCGAGCTCCGTCTCGGAGGGCAATCGATCGCCCGGCTGCAAGGCGCCCGAACGGATCGAGGTCGCCAACGCGGTGGCGGCATCGCTCGCGAGATTGGGCCGTGATCCGATGGATGAGAGCTGCATGGCGGGTTCCTGCTGGGTCATCATTGTCACGTTGTCAGTTGTTTGACAACCTGACTTCTGCCGCGTTATGGGTGCCGCAACGGCGCCCGCCTCCAGAGCGACAAAGCGCGCCAAGCACAGGGAAGGACCGCCATGTTCAACGGAACCCGCCGGACGCTGCTTGCTGCCGGAGCGGCGCTTGCCGCCACAGGTCTTGCGCCTGCCGGCGCGCAGGGCGTGAAGACCGCCAAGCTCGGCCACTCCTTCGCCGATTCCCATCCCCGCGCCACCGCGATGCGCCGCTTCGCCGAGGAGGTCGCCAAGGCGACGAATGGCAGCGTCAAGGTCGATGTCTTCGGCAATGCCGCGCTCGGCTCCGAGGAGAAGATGCTGATCGCGACGCAGGCCGGCACGATCGACTTCTACATGGGGGCGCTGTCGCCGATCGCGGCGCGCAAGAAAGAGCTGCAGATCTTCGATTTCCCGTTCCTGTTCGCGACCGATGCGGAGGCCGCCGCCGTGCTCGACGGCCCCGCCGGCACGCGGCTGCTTGATGGGCTGGCCGACATGAACCTGCAGGGCCTCGCCTGGTCAGGCGGCGCCTTCCGCAATCTCTCGAACAGCAAGCGGCCGATCGCCTCGCTCGCCGATATGAAGGGCCTCAAGGTCCGCGTCATGCAGAGCCCGATGGCGCTGGCGAGCTTCAACGCGATGGGCATGAACGCCGTGCCGATGGCCTTCACGGAAGTCTACACCGCCCTGGAGACCAAGGCGCTGGACGGCTACGAGCACCCGTTCGTCGACATGTACGCGAACAAGATGTTCGAGGTGCAGAAGTACCTGACCGTCACCAATCACGTCTACACGCCGGTCGCGCTGGTGGCCTCGAAGAGGTTCTGGGCCTCGCTCACGCCGGAGCAGCAGGCCGCCGTCCAGAAAGCGGCCGAGACGACCCGCGCCTTCCAGCGCGAGGCGGAATTGCGCGAGGCCGGCGAGGTGCTCGGCGAGCTCAAAGCCAAGGGCATGGCGACGACCGAGATGCCCGCGGCCGAACTCGACGCCATCCGCAAGGCGATCCAGCCGGTGATCGAGAAGAACACCGAGACGATCGGCGCCGCCTTCGTCAACGACTTCTACGCCGAGATCAAGAAGCATCGGACATGAGCCCCCTGCCCTCGGCGGTGGAAAACGCCGCCGGGCGGTTGAGCCTGCCTTCGTTCGATGACACATCCGCAGCAACTGTTCCGGAGACGCGTATCATGACAAAGACCCATCCGACACGCTTCGCTTTCATCGCCGCGCTGGCTGCAGCCCTGCTGGGTTCGACGGCGGCCATGGCCGAGGTCAAGGCCAAGATCGGCCACGCGATGCCCGACACGCATCCGCAGGCGACCGCCGTCGCCAAGTTCGCGGAACTCGCCGGCACCTACACCAATGGCAACGTCAAGATTCAGGCATTCCACTCGGCCATGCTCGGCAGCGACGAGAAGCAGCTGCAGGCGACGCAGGCCGGCACGCAGGAATTCTACATCGGCACGCTGGCGCCGCTCTCGACCCGCGTGAAGGAAGTCCAGGTCTGGGACCTGCCCTTCCTGTTCCAGAACGAGAAGGAGGTCTACGCGGTCCTCGACGGCGCCTCGGTCAAGAAAATCTTCGACAAGATCGAGCCGAGCGGTCTCGTCGGCCTGACCTGGACCGGCATGGGCTTCCGCAACCTCTCGAACAGCCGCCGCGCCGTGAAGACGGCCGAGGACGTCAACGGCCTGAAGCTGCGCGTGATGGCGAACCCCGTCGCGCTCGATACCTGGAAGTCGATCGGCGCCAATGCCGTGCCGATGGCCTTCTCGGAGGTGTTCACCGCGCTCGAGGTCAAGGCGCTCGACGGGCAGGAGAACCCGCTCCAGCACATGTGGGCGAACAAGATGCAGGAGGTGCAGAAGCACATCTCCATCACCAACCACGTCTACACGCCGGTCGCGCTCGTCGCCTCCAAGAAGTTCTGGGACACGCTCTCGGACGCCGACAAGGCCGGCGTCCAGAAGGCCGCGACCGAGGCCGGCCTGCTGCAGCGCAAGCTGCTCGACGAGGGCGACCGCGACGTGATCACCAAGTTCAAGGAGGCCGGCGTGTCGGTCGACACAGTCTCGGCTGACGACCTGCGCAAGGTGCAGGCCAAGGTCCAGCCCGTGGTCGACAAGTTCAAGGGCCAGATCGGCGAGGAATTCGTGAACGGCTTCGTCGCCGAGATCGAAAAGGCCCGCGCCGCCAAGTAAGGCACGCGACGGCAGCCGGCCTCCATGGTCGGCTGCCTTTTTCTTCCCTACCGGCGCCGAGCCGGCGATCCCCTTCACAATGCCGCCGGCGAGGTGACCGATGACCAGCCTGCTCAAGACCGCGACGGACGGTTTCTACCGCCTGATCGAGGTCATCCTCGTGATCTGCATGGCCGTGATGCTGGTCATGGTCTTCGGCAACGTGATGCTGCGGCTGTTCTTCAACACCGGCATCGATCTGTCCGAGGAAATCCCGCGCTTCGCCTTCGTATGGATGACCTTTCTGGGCGGCATCATCGGCCTGCACCGGCGCAGCCATCTCGGCGTTGACATGGTGGTCCAGGCCCTGCCGATCTTCGGCCGCAAGATCTGCTGGGCGATCAGCCAGGTTATCATGCTGATCTGCGCCCTGTTCATCTTCTACGGCACCTATCTCCAGCACGACATCATCGCCGGCAACGCTTCGCCGGTCGCGCAGCTCAGCATGATCTGGGTCTATGGCGTGAGCTATGTCACCGGCGCCGCGATCGCGCTGATCTGCCTGTCGAACCTGATCCGCCTCGCGCTGGGACAGGTCGCGGACGACGAGCTGATCGACGTGCACGAGGAGGGGATGGCCGAAGGCCTCGAAGCCGAGCGCGACATGAAGGCGCAAGGAGCCAAGCCGTGATCGTCTTCGTCTTCATCACGTCGCTGCTCGGCCTGATGGCGCTGGGCATGCCGGTCGCCTTCGCGCTGATCGGCTGCGGCCTCGCCATGATGCTCTACATGGGCATCACCGACCCGCAGATCATCATCCAGAACATGTGGGACGGCGCCAATTCCTTCCCGCTGCTGGCCGTGCCCTTCTTCATGCTGGCCGGCGAGCTGATGAATGCCGGCGGCATGACCCGCCGGATCATCACCATGGCGATGGCCTGGATCGGCCATATCCGCGGCGGCCTCGGCTATGTCGCGGTCATCGCCGCCGTCATCATGGCCTCGCTCTCTGGCTCGGCCGTCGCCGACACGGCGGCGCTCGCCTCCGTGCTTGTGCCGCTGATGCGCAATGCCGGCTACAACATCAACCGCTCCTGCGGCCTGATCGCCTGCGGAGGCATCATCGCGCCGGTGATCCCGCCCTCGATCGGCATGATCATCTTCGGCGTCACCGGTGGCGTCTCGATCACCAAGCTGTTCATCGCCGGCATCGTGCCGGGCGTGATGATGGGCATCGCGATCATGCTGGCCTGGCGCTGGAGCATCAAGCGCGACAATCCGCGCGTCGAGCCCAAGCGAAGCATGCGCGAACGGCTGGTCGAAACCCGCAATGCCGGCTGGGCGCTGGTGCTGCCCGTGGTCATCATCGGCGGGCTCAAGGTCGGCTGGTTCACCCCGACGGAAGCAGCGGTCATCGCCGCCGCCTATTCGCTCTTCGTCGGCGTCTTCATCTATCGCGAGATCAAGATTCCCGACCTGTTCGGCCTGATGTACCGCGCGGCCGAGACCACCGCCGTCATCATGTTCCTGGTCGCGGCCGCCGGCGTCTCCGCCTGGCTCATCACGACGGCCAACATTCCCCAGCAGGTCGCCGACATGGTCGCGCCCTTCATGGAGAACAAGATGCTGCTGATGGCCATCCTGATGGTGATGGTCTTCATCGTCGGCACGGCGCTCGACTTCACGCCGACGGTGCTGATCCTGACCCCGGTGCTGATGCCGGTGGTCAAGCAGGCGGGCATCGATCCGGTCTATTTCGGCGTGCTGTTCATCATGAACAACGCGATCGGCCTGGTGACGCCGCCGGTCGGCACCGTGCTCAACGTGGTCTGCGGCGTCGCGAAGGTGCCGATGACCGGCGTCATCAAAGGCGTGACGCCCTTCATGGTCGCCCAGCTCATCGTGCTGGCCCTGCTGGTGATCTTCCCGCAGATCGTGATGTGGCCGCTGCAGATGATGTCGCGCTGAGGAGCGCGACGCGCGGGGGCTAGTTCGCCCCCGCTCCCTCCGTGATGTTGCGGATCGCGATGCGGTCGAAGAACGGATCGCGATCCCCCTCCTGATCGACCGCGATCTCGCCGTTTTTCACCCGGAAGCGGATCACGGTCGCCCCAGTGCCGCGCCAGTCGGCGGTATCGCCGTCATCCTCGTAGAGTTCGCCGGCCGCACCCTCGACGAGGCCGCAGACGAGGATCTCGCGGAGATCGTCGATGCCCTCGGGATTGCCGAGCGGGATCAGCGCGCCGGCGCGGACGAAGACCGGCAGGCGGCCGAGCGGGGCTGTGACCGTCACGACCGCGCCACCGTCGAAATGCTTACCCGTATGCCAATCGTACCAGCCGCCCGCATGAGCCGGCAGGTAGGCGCTGCGCTGCCGCGCGCCCTCCTCCAGCACCGGCGCGACCAGCACATCCGGGCCGAGCATGAAGGCGTCGTCGGTCTTCACAGCCGTCGCATCCTGCGGGAAATCCCAAAGCAGCGGGCGGATCGCCGGCGTGCCGTCGCGGCTGGCGCGCCACATCAGCGTGTAGAGATAGGGCATCAAACGGTAGCGCAGCGCGATCGCCTCGCGCACCTGCGGCACCATCTCCGGATACATCCAGGGCAGGTTGACGACGCCGTCGTCGTTCCAGGAATTCATCACCATGCGCGGCCAGAGCGAGCAGAACTCGTTGAAGCGCACGAAGAGCTCGGGGCCCGGCGTCGGGCCGTGGAAGCCGCCGACGTCGTGGCCGATCGAGAACATGCCCGAGAGGCTCATGTTGAGCCCCTGGGTCAGGTTGTAGCGCAGCGTCTTCCAGGCGGTCTCGTTGTCGCCGGACCAGGTCTGGGCATAGCGCGAGATGCCGGCGCAGCCGCCGCGCGTGATCGCATATTGCCGCTTGCCGGGCTCGCGATCGGCCTGCGCTTCATAAGAGAGCTTGGTCATCAAGAGCGGCTGCGCCGGGCGCGCCAGCGCCTGCCGGAAGGGGCGGCCGTCGCCGTCGCAGACGGCATCCTCGTCCCAGATCTCGTATTCGTTGTTGTCGTTCCAAACGGTGGTGAAGCCGTAATCGAGCAGCGCGGTCTCGATGCCGTCGCGCCACCAGGCGCGGCCCTTCGGGTTGGTGTAGTCGAGATGGAAGCCGAGCCCGTCCCAGAACTGGGCGACGGCCGGCTTGCCGCTATCGCCATCGCGCACGAGGAAATCGCCGTCGAGGGCTTCCTTCAGACGCGGATGGTCGTCGAGCAGGCAGGGCTTGAGATTAGCGACCGTAAAGATGCCCGCATCATTCAAGCGCTGCATCGTCGCCTTCGGGTCGGGGAACTTCTCCCGGTTCCAGTTGAAGGCATAGCGGCGATGGCCGATCTGCGTGTAGCCCGAGCCGAAATGGAAGGAGTTCGCAGGGGATGCGGTGCGTCTCCAGCTTGCCGATGAAGTCGCTGATGCGGGCATCGGCGTCCGGCGCATCGGCGATCGCCATCGAGGTGACGCCGAAGCCGAAGGACCAGAGCGGCGCGAAGGCCTGCCCGCCGGTCAGCCAGGAGAAGCGGCGCACCACATCCGGTACGCTCGGGCCGGCCATGACGTAATAGTCGAGGTCGCCGTCATCGCCTTTCCAGGAGCGGAACAGGCCGTGATAGTTGTCGAGCGTGCAGCCGAAATCGACGCTGCCGGTCGAGAGGTTGTCGTAATAGACGCCATGCGCGCCGGCCGGCCCATCGACGATGAAGAAGGGCAGCATCTTGTAGAGCGGGTCCGACAATTCGGCATCGAAGCCGCAGGGATCGACGGCGTCGATGGCGAAGCGGCGGCCGGTGCGGTCGAGCGGTCCGGCCTTGTCGCCGAGGCCGTAATGGCGCTCGGTGTAGTCGCGCGCCATGAAATGCGCGAGCGCGCCGGTGCGCGGCGAAACCAGATAAGCCTGTGTGGTGCGGTCCTGAAGGAAGGGCTTGTCTTCGCCATCGCGGCGCCAGGCGATGCCGAAGGGCGAGAGCGTGACCTCGGCGGTGAGCCCGCCTGCAGCGATGACGACCTTGTCGGCGCCGGCGCGGATATCCGTCTTCGGACAGGCGAAACCGTCGAGGCTGTCGCGCGGACGCCCCTCATAGGCCGACTCCAACCCGCCGGGCGCAATCGACCAGCCACGGTCGAGCCGGTAGCCGTCCTGCGGCTTCAGCGTGACGCGCCCGATATCGCCTTCGAGGATGCGGACCGCGAGCGTATGGCCAAGCCCGAGATCGAACAGGGCGGCTTCGCCGTCGCGGCCGAGATAGCGGCCTTGGCTGAGGGCTTTCATGGGGTGGTCTCCGAATACCTAAATTTCACTCGCGCCGTCATTCCGGGGCAGGCCGGAGGCCTGAGCCCGGAACCCAGAACCGATGCGCTCTCAGGAGGAGATTGGACCGCCCGGCCCTTCTCCATGACGGCATCGGCTCTGGGTTCCGGGCTCTTCGCTTCGCGAAGCCCCGGAATGACGGCGCGCATCTTCAAACCCGAACGGCTTTCCCCGCCTCGTCGAACAGGTGCAGGTGGGCCTGGGGGAAGGCGAGGTCGACGGTCGCGCCGCGCTCATGCGGTGTCTGACCGTCGAGGCGCAGCGTGATCTGCGGCAAGCCGGCGGCGGCGCCGTAGAGATAGCTCTCACCGCCCAGCCGCTCGACCAACTCGACGGTGAGCTTGAGGCCGCCGGTCTCGGCCAGCGCCAGATGCTCCGGACGGATGCCGAGCGTCACCGGCGCGCTGGCAGCGAGGCTCGCGGTCTCGCAGGCGACCTCGTACCCCTCCTCGCCGACGGCGACCCGGCCGGGCGCCGCGACGCGGCCGGGCAAAAGGTTCATACGCGGCGAGCCGATGAAGCCGGCGACGAAGAGATTGTCGGGGCAGTTGTAGAGTTCCAGCGGCGTGCCGATCTGCTCGATCCGGCCACCCTGAAGCACGACGATGCGGTCCGCCAGCGTCATCGCCTCGACCTGATCATGGGTGACGTAGATCATCGTCCCGCCGATCTCGGCATGGAGCGCGGCGAGTTCCTTGCGAGTGGCGACGCGCAATTCCGCGTCGAGGTTCGAGAGCGGCTCGTCGAACAGGAAGATCTTCGGGTCGCGCACGATGGCGCGGCCGATGGCGACGCGCTGGCGCTGGCCGCCGGAGAGCGCCTTGGGCTTGCGCTCGAGATAGTCGGTGAGGCGCAGCATCGTCGCCGCGCGCTTTACGCGCCGGTCGATCTCGTCGCGCTTGAGCCCCATGTTCTCCAGCGCGAAGGCCATGTTGGCGTACACGCTCATGTGCGGGTAGAGCGCATAGGACTGGAACACCATCGCAAGCCCGCGCTCGGAAGCCGGCAGATGCGTGGCATCACTGCCGTCGATCGCGATCGTGCCGCCGGTGATCTCCTCCAGCCCGGCGATCGAGCGCAGCAGCGTCGATTTTCCGCAGCCGGACGGGCCGACGAAGACGACGAATTCGCCATCGGCGACATCGAGATCGATGCCGTGCAGCACCGTCGTCGCACCATAGGCCTTGCGCACGCCGGAGAGTTTCAGGCCGGCCATTATTTCATTCCCGTATTGGCGATGCCGGTGGTGATGAAGCGCTGCAGGAAGACGAAGACCAGCGCGACTGGCAGCAGCGTCACCACGGTCATCGCGAGCAGGTAGTGCCACTGCGTCTGCAACTCGCCCTGGAAGGCGTTGAGGCCGATCTGGAGCGTGTAGGATTCCGTCTTGGTCAGCACCGCCAGCGGCCAGAGGAACTCGTTCCAGCGCCACATGATCGAGAAGATCGCCAGCACGGCCAGCGCCGGCATGGCCAGCGGCATGACGATGCGCCAGTAGATCTGCCATTCCGAGGCCTTGTCCATGCGGGCGGCCTCGATCAGGTCGCGCGGCAGGGTCAGCATGTACTGGCGCAGCAGGAAGACGCCGGTCGGGGTCGCGGCGCCCGGCAGGATCACCGCCCAGAGCGAATTGACGAGGCCGAGCTTGGTGATGACGAGATAGACCGGGACGAGGATGATGGTGATCGGGATCATCAGCGTGCCGATGACCATCAGCATCACCGCCGTCTTGCCGCGGAATTCGTAGATCGAGAGCGCATAGGCCGCCATCGAGTTGATGATCAGCGTGATGATCGTGGCGACCAGCGTGACGAAGACCGAGTTCCAGAGGAAGCGCGTGAAGGCGAAGCGCTCCAGCGGCTCGGTATAGTTCTCGGTGGCAAGCTTGAACTCGCGGACGGGCGTGCGCTTGTCGATGGGAACGCGGATCGTCTCGCCGGGCTTTTCGGGATCGACCATCTGGGCCTGAATGCCGATGCGGCGGACCTGCGCCAGCACGCGCTTCGAGCCGTCCGGCATCTCGACCTCGAAGAGCGGCAGTTTCTGCGACTGGCCGGGGACCGCCACCTCCTTCTGCGACATCGGCAGGAGCGAGGGCGGGAATTCGAGCAGGCCGGCCTGCGTCTTGAACGAAGACATGCCGAGCCAAAGGACCGGCCCGAACATCAGGACGACGCCGAGCGCGAGATAGGCATAGGCCGCGATATCGGTCCAATCCCACCGGCCGGGCTTGCGGCGGGCGGTGGCGAGCTTGGTCACGAGGCTCATGCGGCCCCCTTGCGGCGGCTCGCCGCGAGCTGGGCCAGCGTCAGCGCGAACAGCACCACGCCGAGCACGACGGAGGCTGCCGCCGCCAGCCCGAAATTCTGGACCTGATTGGCGAAGGCGGTCTCATAGATGTAGTGCACGATCATCAGCGTCGCGGTGCCCGGGCCGCCCCCGGTCAGGACGAAGACCTCGTCGAAGGTCTGGACGCCCTTGATCAGGGCCAGCACGATCACGACGATCATGTTCGGCCAGAGCAACGGCAAGGTGATGCGCCAGAATACGCGCCAGCGCGGCGTCGCGTCCATCTCGGCCGCCTCGTAGAGGTCGGCCGGAATGGCCTGCAGGCCAGCGAGCAGGATCAGCGTGTAGAAGCCCATATGGGCCCAGACCGAGACGAAGACGATCCAGAACATCGCCCATGACGGATCGACCAGGAACAGGATGCGCTCGCCGCCGATCGAGGTGATCGCGGCATTGAGCAGGCCGTCGCGCTGGAGGATCCATTTCCAGGTCAGCGCCACCACGACCGGCGAGAGCAGGACCGGGAAGAAATAGACGGCGCGGAAGAAGCCGCGCGCCCGGATCTTCATGTTCAGGACGATCGCGGTCAGCAGCGAGAACAGCACCATCGCCGTGACCTGGAAGACGGTGAAGCGCGCGGTGTTGGACACGCCGCGCCAGAAATGGTCCTCGCGGCAGGAAGACGGATCGAGGAAGGAGCCGCAATCGAAGAGATAGCCGTATTGCTGCGCCCCGACGAAAGGACGCTCGCTCGGGAACAGCCCTGCCCCGCCCGTCACCGAGAAGATCACGTTGATGATCAGCGGCAGGAAGACGAAGAGCGAGAAAAAGGCGAGGTTCGGCAGGATGAAGACATAGGCCATCCGCCGCTCGCCGATCAGGCGCTGGAGCGCGCCCATCGGGCCGTCCACGAGCCGCATCAGCAGCGCGAGCGGCACGGCGAGGAGGCCGGCGGCGCCCGCACCCTCGCGGCGCGGCTTGGTCTCGGCGGCGGCCATGGCGCCTACTTCTTGCGCTCGGCGATCTGCTGGGCGATGTCGGCCTCGATGCGCTTATAGGCCTCGTCGAGCGTGCCCTCGCCCGAGATCGCCTGGCCGAGCCGGCTGATCACGGCGTTGAAGATGACGCGGTTGTTGACATAGCCCTGCAGCTTGTAGGCGACCGGCGAAAGCTCCGCGACCTGATCGGAGAAGACCTTGAGCGCGGCCTTGGCCAGCGGGCTCGCATCCTTGTAGTCGAGCCCCTTGGCGGCGATGCCGAGATGGCCGGGCACGAAGAGCGAGCGGGCATAGAACTCGCTCAGTACCGGCTCGCTCGCGAGATAATCCATCACCTTGGCGACGGCTTCCGGGCTCTTGGTCGTTTTGATTGCGACCAGGCCGGCGCCGCCGGGCATGCCGGAACAGTTACCGGCGCCGCAGGGCGAGGGAACCGCGACCCAGTCGAAGGCATCGCCGACCGTCTTGTCGAACTGGGCGATCTGCCAGGAGCCGGAGTGGTACATCACCACCTGGGCGTTCTTGAACTCGTCATTGGCGCCGCGATAGGCGGTGCCGGAGACCGAGCCCCAGAGCTCCTTCTTCATCACGCCGCTCTTGTGCCAGTCATAGACGCGCTTGGCGGCGCGCTTGAAACCGTCGTCGATCACGGCCGGCTCGCCCTTGTCGTCGAGGACCTTGGCGCCCTCCGAGACCGCGACCGAGAAGAAGCGATGGCCGGACCGGTCCATGGCGAGCGGGAACGGCGCCTGCACCTTGTCGGCCACGGCCTTCGCCGCCTTGCCCCAATCCTCCCAGATCGCCTTGGCTGATGGCATGGCGATGCCGGCCTGCTCGAACAGCGTCTTGTTCACGAAGGGGCCGGTGACGGTGAGCTGCGTCATGAAGCCGGTGATCGCGCTGGCTTCGCCCTCGGGGCGCATCCAGGGCAGAAACGGCCCGAAATTCTTCTCCCAATAGGCGGCATCCTTCAGATAAGGCCGCATATCGAGCGCGTAGCGGGCGATGCCGCCGAGATCGACGACGCGGGCGATATCCGGCCCCTGCCCCGAGGCGAGCTGCACCGGCAGGTTTTCCGTGATCGCCTTGTAGGGCACCTGGTCGAGCACGACCTTGATGTCCTTGTTCTGGGCCTCGAAGCGCTTGAGCAGATCGGCAACGACCTCGCCCTCGTTGCCGTCGGAATACCAGGCGATGCGCACCGTGGTCTGGGCGAAGGCCGCGCTGCTCATGGCGAGTCCAGCCGTCAGCGCGAGCGCGGAAATCCAGTGCTTCCCCTGCATCTGCGTTCCATCCCTGTACCGATCACAGCGCCTCATCGAGCGCCTTGACAATCACTAAGGCAAACGATTGCCTTGCTTGTCAACGGGCAGATGAACCGGCATGGCTGCATTAGCCGGCTTCGGATTCGCCGGGTTGGCGCACTACCCCTGGGGAGGGTCATGACGGCAAAACCCGCAAGATCGCCGAAGGGCGGCGTTTCGCTGGCGACGGTCGCACGGGAGACGGGCGTCTCGGTCGCGACCGTCTCGCGGATCGTCAACGGCAAGAGCGGACGGGCCTCCCCGGATACGATCGCGCGGGTCGAGCAGGCGATCGTCCGCCTCGGCTACCGGCCCAATCCCGTCGGCCGCGCCCTGAAGCGCCGGGCCAGCCGGGTGGTCGCGATGCTCGCCCCCAATCTCGACAATCCGGCGATGGCGGCGATCGCGGTCTCGACCGAAGCGGCGCTGCGCGACGCCGGCTATGTCATGATCCTCTGCGACACGCATGACCGCGCCGACCTGCAGGACGACTATTTGCGGGCGATGCGCGACCAGTTCGTCGCCGGCTACGTCATGGTCAGCGCCGTCGCCAGCGCCGGCCTCGCCGACGCATTGTCGCGCGGCGACCCGATGGTGTTCGTCGCGCGGCGCAATCCGCTCGGCGGCGGCGCCCATGTCGGGATCGACAACCGCAAGGCGGGCGCCGATGCCGCCGACCACCTGCTAGCGCGCGGCATCCATCGGCCTGCCGTGCTGATGGCGACGCAGAACGCCTCCAGCACGGCCGAACGCGCGGAAGGCTTCGTCAAAAGACTGGTCGCGCGCGGCGTACCGGAAGGCGATATCCGGCAGGCCAGCGCGCCCGGCCTGTCGCATATCGAGATCGGCTATGCGGCGGCGAAAAGCCTGGAGGAGAGCTTCGGCTGGCCGGACGGGGCGCTCTGCGTCAGCGACATGATCGCCTATGGAGCCTATCGCCGCGCCACGGAAGCCGGCATCGCCATCCCCGAGCGCTGCACCCTCGTCGGCATCGACGGCAATGCGATCAACCACTGGATCGCGCCCTGGCTGACCTCGATCCGCATCCCCTATGAGAGCTTCGGCAGGCATATCGTCGCGCAGCTCGCATCGGCCTGGGGCGGCAATGCGGTGGCCGATGTCGACGTGGCCCATGAACCGCTTCCCGCGGTCCCGGGCACCGGTCCTTCCCACCTGAGGCATCCGGCGCCGCCGCTCACGCCAAGCGCGATATGGCCAGCGCTCGCGAAGCCCTCGACAGCGCAGCCTGGCTGTCGCGCAACCCTTGCCAGGCAGAAACAATTGTACGTCCAAAGTCTAAGAAGCCACCTTCCGGGTGACGGGACGTGCGCCTTGACGCCCCCCTTCCAGAGTTTCACTATTCCAAATTGAACAACGCTTTGTCGTTCGCCTGGGAGGTTGAGATGCTGCATGAGCTCTCGCGTCGCCAGTTTCTGAAAGCCGCAGGTGCGGGTGTCGCCGGCTCTGCCGTCGCCGCGCTTGGGTTTGGCGGTGCCGAGGAGGCACTTGCCCAGGCCGTGCGGCCCTTCAAGCTGGCGCGCACCACGGAAACACGAAATACCTGTCCGTACTGCTCCGTCGCCTGCGGCGTGATCATGTACAGCCTGGGCGACAAGTCGAAGAACGCCCATCCGGCGGTCATCCATATCGAAGGCGACCCGGACCACCCGACCAATCGCGGCACGCTCTGCCCGAAGGGCTCTGCCCTGCTCGACTTCGTCCATTCCGAGACGCGTACGAAATTCCCGCAATATCGCGGCCCGGGCGAGAAGGCGTTCAAGCAGATCAGCTGGAACGAGGCGCTCGACCGCATCGCGCGATTGATGAAGGACGACCGCGACAAGAACTTCATCGCCAAGAACCAGGATGGCCAGACCGTCAACCGCTGGCTGACCACGGGCTTCCTGGCGGCCTCGGCAACCACCAACGAGACGGCCTTCGTGACCTACAAGGTCATGCGAAGCCTCGGAGTACTGGCGTTCGACAACCAGGCGCGCGTTTGACACGGACCGACGGTGGCCAGTCTGGCCCCAACATTCGGTCGCGGTGCGATGACCAACTCCTGGACGGACATCAAGAACACCGACCTCGTCATCATCATGGGCGGCAATGCCGCCGAAGCGCATCCTTGCGGCTTCAAATGGGTCACTGAGGCGAAAGCCCAGCGTGGCGCCAAGCTGATCGTCGTCGACCCGCGCTTCACGCGCTCGGCCTCGGTCGCGGATTTCTATGCGCCGATCCGGCAAGGCACCGACATCGCCTTCCTGCTCGGGGTGATGAAATACTGCATCGACAACGACAAGATCCAGCACGACTACGTGCGCGCCTTCACCAACGCGCCCTATATCGTGAAGGACGGCTTCGACTATCAGGACGGCCTCTTCACCGGCTATGACGAGGCCAAGCGCGACTACGACCGCTCGAGCTGGGAATACGAGCTCGGGCCGGACGGCTATGTCCAGGTCGACGAGACGCTGCAGCACCCGCGCTCGGTCTACCAGCTCCTGAAGAAGCACGTCGCCGTCTATACGCCGGAGATGGTCGAGCGCATCTGCGGCACGCCGAAGGACAAGTATCTCGCGATCTGCAAGATGATCGCGGAATGCTCGACGCGCGACAAGACGATGACGTCGATGTACGCGCTCGGCTGGACGCAGCATTCCAAGGGCGCGCAGAACATCCGCTCGATGGCGATGCTGCAGCTCCTGCTCGGCAATATCGGCGTGCGCGGCGGCGGCATGAATGCGCTGCGCGGGCACTCCAACATCCAGGGATTGACCGATATCGGCCTGATGTCGGACCTGATCCCCGGCTATCTGGCGATCCCGAAGGACCGGGAGGTCGATTTCTCGACCTATATGTCGACGCGCGGCTTCAAACCGCTGCGTCCCAACCAGATGAGCTACTGGCAGAACTACCGGAAGTTCATGGTGAGCTTCCTGAAGGCGATGTGGGGACCGGCCGCGACGGCGGAAAACGAGTTCGCCTATCAGTGGCTGCCGAAGCTCGACGTCTCCGGCTACGACATGCTGCGGACCTTCGACCTGATGCATCAGGGCAAGGTCAACGGCTATTTCTGCCAGGGCTTCAATCCGCTGCTCTCCGCCCCGAACCGGGGCAAGATCACGGCCTCGCTGTCGAAGCTGAAGTTCCTGGTGGTGATGGATCCGCTGCAGACGGAGACATCGCGGTTCTGGAAGGACGAGGGCGTCCATAACGACGTCAGGCCTGAGGCGATCCAGACCGAGGTCTTCGAGCTGCCGACGACCTGCTTCGCGGAGGACGAAGGCTCGCTGGTCTCGTCCAGCCGCTGGCTGCAATGGCACTGGCCGGGACAGGAACCTCCCGGCGAGGCCAAGACCGACGCCTGGATCATGGCGCAGATCCATCTGCGTCTGCGCGAGCTCTACGCCAAGGAAGGCGGCGCCTTCCCCGATCCGATCGTCAACCTGCACTGGCCCTATCGCGACCCGCAGGACCCGCAGCCGGATGAGATCGCCCGGGAGCTCAACGGCTACGTCGTCTCCACCGTCACCGATCCGGCCGACCCCACCAAGGTGGTGCTGGAGAAGGGCAAGCAGGTCGATACGTTCGGCCAGTTGCGCGACGACGGCTCGACCGCCTGCGGCTGCTGGATCTATTCCGGCAGCTGGACCGAGCGGGGCAACATGATGGCCCGGCGCGACACCGGCGACCCCGGCAATACCGGCGCCTACTCGAACTGGGCCTTCTCCTGGCCGGCCAACCGGCGCATCCTCTACAACCGCGCCTCGGCCGATATCGACGGCAAGGCCTGGGATCCCAAGCGCAAGCTGATCGAGTGGAACGGCACGGCCTGGACCGGCTACGATGTCCCCGACATCGCGGTGAACGCCAAGCCGCGGGATGTCGGGCCGTTCATCATGAACCCGGAGGGATCGGCACGGCTGTTCTCGCGCGGCATGATGCGGGACGGCCCCTTCCCGGCCCATTACGAGCCGTTCGAAAGCCCGATCGCCAATGTCGTGGCTCCGAAGATTCGCGGCAATCCGGTCGCCCGCATCTTCAAGGACGACCTCGCCGCACTCGGGAACTCCGACAAGTTCCCCTATGCGGCGACCTCCTACCGCCTGACCGAGCATTTCCACTTCTGGACGAAGCATGTCTGGGTGAATGCGGTCCTGCAGCCGGAGTTCTTCGTCGAGATCAGCGAACAGCTGGCCGCGGAGAAGAACATCCAGAAAGGTGGCTGGGTGAAGGTCTCCTCCGCCCGCGGCGCAGTCTTTGCCAAGGCGGTCGTGACCAAGCGCATCAAGCCGCTGATCTGCGACGGCAAGACGGTCCACGTGGTCGGCATCCCGCTCCACTGGGGCTTCACCGGTGCGGCACGGAAGGGCTTCGGCCCCAACAGCCTCACCCCGTTCGTCGGCGACGCCAACACCGATACGCCCGAGTTCAAGGCGTTCCTGGTGAATGTCGAGCCGTCCAACGGTCCGGCGACGAGCTAGGGAGGAAGCAATGGCTGGATTGCAAAGTCAGGACTTCGTCCGCATCTCGGCGACCACCTTCAGGCCGCCGGATGTCCGCCACGATTTCGAGGTGGCGAAGCTCATCGACGTCTCCAAGTGCATCGGTTGCAAGGCATGCCAGGCGGCCTGCCTGGAATGGAACAACCTGCGCGAGGAAGTCGGGATCAACCGGGGCGTCTACGACAACCCGCACGACCTGACGGAGAACACCTGGACGCTGATGCGGTTCACCGAATGGGAGAACCCGGAGAGCGGCAATCTCGAATGGCTGATCCGCAAGGATGGCTGCATGCATTGCGCCGATCCGGGCTGCCTCAAGGCCTGCCCCTCCCCCGGCGCGATCGTGCAGTACAATAACGGCATCGTCGATTTCGTCTCGGAGAACTGCATCGGCTGCGGCTACTGCGTGAAGGGCTGCCCCTTCAACATCCCGCGCATCAGCCAGGCCGACCACAAGGCCTATAAGTGCACGCTGTGCTCTGACCGGGTCTCGGTCGGCCAGGCGCCGGCCTGCGCCAAGGCCTGCCCGACCGGCGCGATCGTGTTCGGCACCAAGAAGGCGATGCTCGACCATGCCAATGGCCGCATCACCGACCTGAAGTCGCGCGGCTTCAAGAATGCCGGCATCTACGACCCGCCCGGCGTCGGGGGCACGCATGTGATGTATGTCCTGCATCACGCCGACAAGCCGCAGCTCTATGCCAACCTGCCGAACAACCCGCGGATCAGCCAGGTCGTCGAGCTGTGGAAGGGCCTGACCAAATATGCCGGCATGGCGGCCGTCGGTTTCGCCGCCGCCTTCGCCTTCGTCCATGCGACGATCGCCCGACGCAACGATGTCAGCCGCGCCGAAGACCGCGAGGCCGAGCATCTGATCGACGAGGAGGCAGCCCGTGGCCGTAAGACGTGAAGAGGAGCGCACGACCGTCGACCGCTATCCCGGCCGCGTGCGCGTCAATCACTGGGTCACCGCGATCTCGCTGATCCTGCTCACGTTGAGCGGGGCCGCGCTGTTCCACCCGGCGCTGTTCTTCCTGTCGAGCCTGTTCGGCGGCGGCTCCAATACGCGCGCGTTGCACCCCTGGATCGGCGTCGTCCTGCTCGCGAGCTTCGCGATCCTGTTCGTCCAGATGGTCAAATACAATTTCTGGACGAAGGCCGACACCAAATGGATGGGCCATATCGGCGAGGTGATGTCGGGCCGCGAGGAGAACCTGCCCGAGATCGGCAAGTATAACGGCGCGCAGAAAATCGTCTTCTGGCTGATGACGCTCCTGATCATCGTCCTGTTCGGGACGGGCATCGTGATCTGGTACGAGTATTTCGGCGCGAGCTTCACCATCGAGCAGCAGCGCTTCGGCCATATCATCCATGCGCTGGCGGCGATCGCGATGCTGCTCGTCGTCATCGTCCATATCTATGCCGGCTTCTATGTCCGTGGCACGATCAGCGCCATGACCGAGGGCAAGGTGACGGGCGGCTGGGCCTTCCGCCACCACCGGCTCTGGCTGCGGCAGGAGGCGCGGGAAGGCGTGATCGACGAGCGCCAGACGCCGCCGCGCCGCCACAGCCCCGGCCCGGCCGAATGAGTTCGACTGCGGGGCGGCACCCGCCGCTCCGCCTCCCGTGACCCGTGCGGTTCGAGAGGACGCTGAATGAGTGACGATCAGGACCTGGCGACCTTCGAGGATGTCGGCACGCCGGAACGCGACAAGCCGCCTTTCATGCGCCTGCCGGAGCCTGCGACGCTCTTTGCCCGGCGGGCTGAGCGGTTCGCTGCGCTCGCGCCGGGGCACCAGCTCGAGGCCTATCTCACCTTTCTCGCGGGATTGAGCCGGGCTCAGGCGACGCTGGTGGCGGCAATCGGCACGCCCGGCATGCCTCCTCCCGCTGAACTGCGGTTGCGTGCGGTCAACGCCATGCCGGTGCTGCCGCGCGAGGAGCTGGCCGGTGCCCCGGCGGTATCGGATGCTTTCGATCGCCTCGCGGAGCTGCTGGCCGGCGTGGCGATGCCGGACCTTGCCCGGGCCGCCCTCGCACGGGCCGTCTCAGCCCAACCGGAGGCGCGGCAGGCGATGTTCACCGCGGTGCTGGCCGACGCGGTGCCCGTCGAGGCGGTCGCCGAGCACATCTTCGCCGCCGCCGCCCTACAGGTCGTCGCGGCCGGGCGCAGCGCCCGGCTCGACCCTGCCCTGCCCCAGCCGGTCGCAGACGGTGTCTGCCCCTGCTGCGGCGGGCCGCCGGTCGCGAGCGCGGTCGTCGCCGACCTCAATGTCGAGGGCGTGCGCTATGTCCAGTGCTCGCTCTGCGCGGCACAATGGAACCATGTCCGGGTGAAATGCGTCTCCTGCGGCTCGACCAAGGGCATCGCCTATCAGGAGATCGAGGGCATCGCCGACACGATCAAGGCCGAGACCTGTGACGAGTGCCGGACCTATGTGAAGATCCTGAATCGCCGCAAGGCGCCGGAGCTGGAGCCGGTGGCGGACGATGTCGCGAGCCTCGGGCTCGATCTGCTGGTGACCGAGGCCGGCTGGCATAGGGCGGGGGTGAATCCATTCCTGCTCGGATACTGATCAAGCGTCTCCCGGAGGGAGCCTGATGAACAAGCCGGAACGCTTCCGCCCGCCATCGGTCGATACCGTGCTGCGCAGTCCCGCAGGCGAGCTCGCGATCGCGCAGCATGGCCGGGCGGCTACGACGGGTACCATCCGGCATGTGATCGAGCGGCTGCGGGCCGGCGGTGGGCCAACCGCTGCCTCGGCCGAGCAGGTGGGCCGGATGGCCCTGAACCGGCTTGAGGAGCAGAACCGCCCCTCGCAGCGACCGGTGATCAACCTGACCGGCACGGTGCTGCACACCAATCTCGGCCGCGCGCTCCTGGCCGAGGAGGCGATCGAGGCCGTGGTCGCGGCCATGCGCGCGCCGACCAATCTCGAATACGAGATCGAGGCCGGGCAACGCGGCGAGCGCGACGCGCATGTCCGCGGCCTCGTCAGGGAATTGACCGGCGCGGAGGACGCAATCCTCGTCAACAACAACGCTTCGGCCGTTCTGCTCGTGCTCAACACGCTGGCCAAGGACCGCGAGGCCATCGTCTCGCGCGGCGAATTGATCGAGATCGGCGGCGCCTTCCGCATGCCGGATATCATGGCGCGTGCCGGCGCGACCCTGCGCGAGGTCGGCACCACCAACCGCACGCATCTCAAGGACTATGCCGAGGCGATCGGACCTGAAACCGGCCTGCTGATGAAGGTCCACACCTCGAATTACGTGGTGCAGGGCTTCACGGCCGAGGTCGAGCCGGCCGAACTCGCCAAGCTCGCGCGCCAGCACGACCTGCCCTTCGTCGACGATCTCGGCTCGGGCACGCTGATCGACCTCTCGCGCTGGGGGCTGCGCCGCGAGAAGACGGTGCAGGATGCCCTGAAGGGCGGCGCCGATCTCGTCACCTTCTCCGGCGACAAATTGCTCGGCGGCCCGCAGGCCGGCATTGTCGCCGGTCGCAAGGACCTGATCGCGAAACTGGCGAAGAATCCGCTGAAGCGGGCGCTGCGCCTCGACAAGCTCCGGCTCGCGGCGCTGGAAGCGACGCTGCGGCTCTATCGCGATCCCGACCGATTGGCCCAGCGCCTGCCGACGCTCAGGCTGTTCACGCGAACGGCAAAAGAGCTGCACGCGCTGGCCGAGCGTCTTCAGCCCAAAGTGGCCGCCGCGATCGGCACCGACTGGACCGTGGAGGCCATCGATTGCGCGAGCCAGATCGGCTCGGGCGCGCTGCCCCTGGAGACTTTGCCGAGCGCCGGGCTCGCGCTGCGGCCGGCCGGCAAGGCTGCGGGTTCCGCCGTCGAAAAATTGGCGGCGGCTTTTCGTGCCGTTCCGGTGCCTGTGATCGGGCGGATAGCACAGGGCACGCTCGTCTTCGACCTGCGCTGCCTGGAGGATGAGGCGCTGTTCGTCGCACAGCTCGATGCCCTGAAACCCGAGCCGCTCGATGCGCTGGCTTGAGCGCCTGATCGGCCGGGATCGGACCGCCGATAGCGACGTCGCCGCGACGATGGCGCAAGCCACGGCAGCGGTCGAGCGCGGTGACCACGTTGCTGCCCTCGCGCTCTGGGGGCCGCTCGCCCATGCCGGCATCGGGCGGGCGCAGAACAATATCGGCGCCTGTTTCGCCGAGGGGCTCGGCGTCGAGCGCGATCCTGCCCTGGCGCTGCGCTGGCTGACACTGGCCGCCGAGAGCGGCGATCCGGTCGGACAGCGCAATCTGGCCGCCCTGCATTTCAAGGGCGAAGGCGTCGCGCAGAGCGATGCCGAGGCGATGCGGCTCTATCGACTGGCCGCCGAACAGTACGATGCTCCCGCGCAGGACATGCTCTCCTGGATGCTGCTGGAAGGCGGGGACGTTTCGGACCGGGCCGAGGCGTTGCGTTGGGCGCAGGCCGCGGCCGAGGCCGGCATCGCCACCAGCATGACCCGGCTCGGCATGATGCATCACGATGCGCTCGGCGTTGGGCGCGACGCCAGCCTGGCCGCGCAATGGTGGCAGCGCGGCATGGCGGCCGGCGATCCGGATTCCGAGGCCATGCTCGGCGCCGCGACCCTGCTCGGCCAGGGCGTGCCCGCTGACGCGGAGCGCGCGCTGGCGCTGCTGCTCGCGGCCGAAAGCAAGGCCAGCCCGCTCGCGGCGCCCTTCATCAAGGCCGCGCGCGCGGCCGTCTCTCCCGCAGAGACTGCGCCATGATCATCGGCACCGCCGGCCATATCGACCATGGCAAGACCTCGCTGGTCCGGCGCCTGACCGGAGTCGATACCGATCGCCTCAAGGAGGAGAAGGCGCGCGGCATCTCGATCGCCCTCGGCTTCGCCTACTGGCTCCAGGCAGACGGCTCGGTGGTCGGCTTCATCGACGTGCCCGGCCATGAGAAATTCGTGCACACGATGCTGGCCGGCGCCGCCGGGATCGATCTGCTGCTGCTGGTCGTCGCGGCCGATGACGGCGTGATGCCCCAGACGCGCGAGCATGTCGCGATCGCCCGGCTGCTCGGCATCGGCGAGGCCGTCGTCGCGATCACCAAGGCCGATCTGGTCGAGGCTGACCGGATCGAGGCGGTCGAGAACGAGATCGCGGCGCTGCTGGCGTCAGGCCCCTTCGCCAAGGCGCCGATGCTCCCGGTCTCGACCCTGACCGGAGAAGGCTTGCCGGCGCTCGCCGAGCGGCTCGCGGCGCGGGCCCGCGAAGCCCAGGCGCGGCAAGGCGACGGCGCCTTCCGGCTCGCGGTCGACCGTTGCTTCACCCTGCAGGGCGCCGGGACTGTGGTGACGGGAACCGTCCTGTCCGGCAGCGTCAGCGTGGGGGACAGCGTCGCCGTTTCGCCGAGCGGGCAGCCGGCGCGGGTGCGCTCGATCCATGCCCAGAACCGCCCGGCCGAGCGCGGCCTGGCCGGCGAGCGCTGTGCGCTCAATCTCGCCGGTCCCGGTATCACGAAGGACGCCATCCGGCACGGCGACATGGTGTTGACGCCAGCGCTCCATGCCCCGACGATGCGGATCGACGCTGAAGTAACCCTCCTGCCCGGGGAGAAGCCGCTGACGATGTGGCAGCCGGCCCGGTTGCACCATGCCGCTGCCGAGATCGGCGCGCGCATCGTGCTGCTGGGCGACGAGACCGCGCCTGGCACGAACGGGCTGATCCAGCTCGTGCTCGACGAGCCGCTTGCCGCGGCCGCGCTCGACCGCTTCGTGCTGCGCGACACCAGCGCCTCGCGCACGATCGGTGGGGGACGCTTTCTCGACCTGCGCGCGCCGGAACGCCGGCGCCGCAGCCCGGAGCGCCTGGCACAGCTCGCCGCGCTCGGCCTGCCCGATCCCGCGGAGGCCCTGCGCGGCCTGCTGTCGGCACCGCCACATAACGCCGATCTGGCCGGCTTCGTTCGCGACCGCGCGCTCGGTTCCGCTGCGGAGGGAGAGCTGACGCATCATCTCGGCCTCGTCAGGGTCGGCCCGCTCGCGATGCTCCCCCTGCATTGGCAGGCGCTGGCACAAGCCGCCATCACACGGCTCGACGCTTTCCATGCCGAGCATCCGGACCTGCCGGGCATGGGGCTGGAGCGCCTGCGCTTCGCCATCGCACCGCGATGGCCCGCGCCCCTGTTCCGGCAGGCGCTCGCCCGGCTCGCGGAGGACGGCGTGCTGGTGCCGGCCGGGTCATGGCTCCGGCGGCCCGGCCACGAGGCCCGGCTTTCGCCGGATGACGAGGCCTTCTGGGAGCGGATCAGGCCGCGGATCGCCGATAGCGAGCGCTTCCGCCCGCCCCGCGTGCGCGATATCGGCCAGTTTCTCGGGCGGCCCGAGGAGGAGGTCCGGCGCCTGCTGCGGCTCACCGGCCGGCGCGGCGATGTCCACGAGGTCGCGCTCGACCATTTCTTCCTGCGCAGCACGCTCGCCGAGATGGTCGGCATCGCGGCCGAGCTTGCCGGGCTGCATCCTGACGGCTTCAATGCGGCCCAGTTCCGCGACAGGCTCGACAATGGCCGAAAGGTCGCTATCCAGATTCTCGAGTTCTTCGATCGCCACGGCGTCACCATCCGCCGCGGCGACCTGAGACGCATCAACCGGCGGCGGCTCGACCTGTTCGGCCCGCCGCCCGGCTTGAGCGATGGAGGAGAAACGTCCCCGGTGGGGCGTCCGGACTTCAAATCCGGGAGGGGCCGTCAGACGGTCTCTGGTGGGTTCGACTCCCATTCTCTTCCGCCAGTTCACTGAGGGGTCATGACGGACGTGGATAGCGCTCCCCTCGCCTTCACCGCCAGCACCCTGCCCGGTCCGTCGTATGCCGCCATCTAGAGGCCTGGGCACCGATTTCGACCGCTGGCTCGGCAAGCTCTTCCGCAAGGGCCCGTTCACGGCGCTGATCGTGCTGGTGAAGATCGCCGAGCCGAAGGTCGAGCCGCTGCGCTCGACCTTCGTCCATGTCGTCGGCGACGAGATCGACTGGGGCGATATCGTGCTGATGCTGCGCGGCGCCGGCGTGAACTGGGACGGCGCCGCCTTCTTCCCGACCCGCGACAACGATGGCGGGCTCGTACCGGACGATCTGGCACGCAACCGCCTGCGCGAGCTGGAGGCCGCCTTGCGCGAGGATCGGCTCACCCTCAACAAGGGAGCCTTCTTCGATGTCTGGGGCCGGAACCTCGAGGTTCAGGAAGCGCGCTGAGGCCGATCAGCCGATGACGACCTGCGCCGGCCCGGCCTCGACGGAACCGACGATCCGCGCCGCCGGGTAACCTGCTCCCTTGATCTGCGCGAGCACGGCATCGGCGCGCTCGGCCGCGCAGGAGACCAGCAGGCCGCCCGAGGTCTGCGGGTCGGTGAGCAGATGGCGCTGCCAGTCCGGCAGGCCCGCGGGCAGCACGGCGCCCTCGCCATAGCTCGCCCAGTTGCGATGCGACGCTCCGGTCACCCTGCCCTCCTGCGCCAGGCGTTCGGCCCGCGACAGGAACGGCAGATCGGACAGCCGGAGCTTCAGCGTGACGCCGGAGCCCCGCGCCATCTCCAGCCCATGGCCGAGGATGCCGAAGCCGGTGACATCCGTGATCGCATGGACGGCCGCATCCTCCGCCAGATCCGCTCCGACGCGGTTCAGCAGCGTCGTCGAGGCGATCATCTCGTCATAGGCCTCTGCGGAGAGTTCGCCTTTCTTGAACGCGGCCGAGTAGATGCCGACGCCCAGCGCCTTGGTCAGGATCAGCGCGTCGCCGGCCTTGGCACCGCTGTTGCGGCGCAGGTTCGCGGGCTTAAGCAGGCCGATGACCGCAAGCCCGTAGATCGGCTCGGGCGCATCGATCGAATGGCCGCCGGCAACCGGGATGCCGGCCTCGGCGCAGATCGAGGCGCCGCCCTTCAGAATCTCGCGGGTGACCTCGATCGGCAATTTGTCGAGCGGCATGCCGAGGATCGCGAGCGCCATGATGGGCCTGCCGCCCATGGCATAGACGTCGGAGATCGCGTTGGTCGCGGCGATGCGGCCGAAATCGCGGGGATCGTCGACCACCGGCATGAAGAAATCGGTGGTCGCGACGACGCAGGTGTTGTCGTCGACCTGCCAGACAGCGGCATCGTCGCCGGTCTCGGTGCCGACGAGGAGCTGGCTATAGGGGCCGGCCGCCGGATGCCCGGCCAGCAATTGCTGGAGCACGGCCGGCGCCAGCTTGCAGCCGCAGCCGCCGCCATGGGCCAGGCTGGTCAGGCGCAGCGGCTGTGCCGGCGCCGCGAGCGGGCTCGTCTGGTTCATCGTCGGAAGCTCCGGGACATCGAGGTTTGGCAGCGCTGCGGCAAAGCGCCGGCCTTCGCGCGGACGCGTCGCGGTCCCGGCCGATCAGCGCCCCGGCACGCGGGAGCCACAGCAGCAAGCATGACACATCGTTTCCGCATCGCCCGGCGGCGTCAACGCTTCCTTTGGCGGATACTGTGGCTTGCTCATGCGCGGAGCCTGAAGAACCGGGCGGCGCCGAGCATGCCTGTGGCTGCGCCCTGCGGGTCTCGGAGATCGCCAACCTCAGGTCGCCGACATCGGGCCGCAAGGACCGCTATGTCATGCTCGCGCCGGACCGGCTCGATCTCCTGCGACGGGGCTGTCCGACCGATGCGAAAGCGAAGACGCGGGGCTTACTTTCCGCGCAAGGCGATCAGGTTGACGTCGATCGTCCGGGCGCGGAAACCCGCCTCGCAGTAGCAGAGATAGAACTCCCACAGCCGACGAAACGCTTCGTCGAACCCCATGGGTGCGATCTCGGTCCAGCGCTCCTGGAAGCGACGGCGCCATTCCTTCAGGGTCAAGGCGTAGCTGTCGCCGAAGTCGAGCTGTTCGACCACGGCCAGCGCGGCAGCTTCGGCGCTGCTTTTGAGCACCGGGACCGATGGCAGGCTGCCTCCGGGGAAGATGTAGCGCTGGATGAAGTCGGTGCCCTGCTGGTAGCTCTCGAACAACGCGTCATCGATCGTGATCGCCTGCAGGACGACGCGACCGCCCGGCTTCAATGAGCGGTTGAGAGTGTCGAAATAGGACGGCCAGTAAGCGCGGCCGACCGCCTCGATCATCTCGATCGAAACGATGCGGTCGAACTGCCCGGCAATGTCGCGATAGTCCCGGAGCTGGATGTCGACGCGCTCGCTCAGCCCGGCGTTTGCGATGCGCTGTTGCGCCGCCTCGCGTTGCGCCGGCGACAAGGTGATCGCCGTCACGCGGCAGCCTTCGCGGGCGAGCCGCTCGGCCAAGGCACCCCAGCCGCAGCCGATCTCCAGGACATGCTCGCCGCCGGAAAGGTCAAGCATGGCGACGATCCGGTCGAGCCGGCGCTGCTGGGCGGCTTCCAGCGTCTCCGTCGGCGCCTCATACAACGCCGATGAGTACATCATGCTGGCGTCGAGCCAGCGGCCGTAGAAGTCGTTGCCGAGATCGTAATGCGCCGTGATGTTGCGGCGGCTGCCGCGGCGGGTATTGGCGTTCAGAACGTGGCGCAGGCGGTTGAGCAGCCGCGCCGGCCAGGCCCCCGAAACCAGATTGCGCAACGTCGCATTGTTGCGTGCGCCGAGTTCGATCAAGGCTGTCAGGTCCGGCGTATGAAGGTCACCATCGCGATAGGCTTCAGCGAGGCCGATATCGCCGTCGAGCAGAAGGCGGCGTATCGAGCGCCAATTGTTCAGGATCATCGTCGCCTGAGGCCCCGGCAGACCGGGCGCGCTGCAGAGCCGTCCGCCATCCGGCGTGAAGATCGTCAGGTGGCCGATGGCGATCCGGGAGAGCACGCGGCGCAGGAACCAGCGCGACAGGCCGATACCACCTGGCAAGGCGAGCGCCTCTTCGGGCATGCTGAAATGCTGTTCCGCGTCGGGACGGCTCATGGCTTCATCGGTCCTTTCGCATGGGCTGTCACGGCTCTGCCAAGACTGAAGGAGTGTTCGGGCGCCGCCGGATGGGGCCGCCAGGAAATCCGCTTCGCCAGCAGGCGCAGGGCGTGCCAGTGGATGGCCGCGGTGACCTTCAGCGTGAGCAGCGGATGGGTTGCAAGCAGCCGCAGCAGGCTCGCGTCGCTCAGTTCCGTGCGCTTGCCGCTCAACACGGCGGCGATCAGGCGCCCATCGGCGTCGCTGCCCTCGATGGCGACGGAGACGCGTTCTCCTGGCGCGGTGACCGTGAAGGCGTAGCGCATGTCGAGGTTCATGAACGGCGAGACGTGGAAGGCCTTGTCGGCCTCCTGCCTCAGCGCGCCTTCCGAGACGTCGGCAGGCGCTACATAGCTATGGATCTCGCCGAAGGTATTGTGCACCTCGTAGACGGTCGCGCAGAGGCTACCGTCGCGGCGGTAGCAGAAATAGGTACTGAGCGGGTTGAACGCGTAGCCGAGGATGCGCGGCATGGTCAGCAGACGGATCGGGCCGCCGTCATGCGCGATCCCGGCCTTGGCCAGGGTTTCCTCGATCTGGAGCCGCAGGGGCCGTCCGCTGCGATCGCCATAATCCGCGTCGCGAAAAGCGTAGAGATTGAAGCGGTTGCGCGAGAAGAAGCGGAGCTTCGCCGACAACCCATCGATCTCGTCGAGATCGAGCAGCATCCAGAACACGCGATAGGCCAGCCCATGCGGCCGGGGCCTGAACCGATGGTGCCTGACAAGGCCGACATAGAGGGCGGATTGCAGGGTCATGCGGCCTGCTCCAGCCGGGGCAGGATCGGAATGCGACCGGATTCGTCGGGGACGTTCCAGGGCCGGCGGACGCCGCCGAGCGCCTCGGCGACGGCAAGCCCCGCCTGCAGGCCATCCTCGTGGAAGCCCGATCCGAAATAGGCTCCACAGAACCAGCTTCGACGCATGCCCTGCAAGGACCAGAGCCGTTCCTGCGCGTCGAGAGCAGCGGCATCGAACAGCGGATGCTCGTAGATCTCCTCGTGGAAGATGGCTTCTTCGCGCAGCGTATCCGGCGGATTGAGCGTGACGAAGAAGGGCTGAGCCTCCGGCAGCCCCTGGAGCCGGTTCATCCAGTATGTCACCGCGCAGGCGGAATCCGGTTGCGCGCGCTGACCGATATGGTTCCAGCTTGCCCATGCGCGGCGGCGCTTGGGCATCAACGCTTCGTCGCCATGCAGGACGGCGCGGTTGCGGCTGTAGCGGAAGGAGCCCAGCGCCTCGGCTTCCGTCGGGCTGGGGTCGGCGAGCATGGCGAGCGTCTGGTCGGCATGACCTGCGAAGACGACCTGGTCGAAGGTCTCGGTCCAGCCGTCGCCCGTCAGGACGACATCGTTTGCCCCACGTCGAACCTGACGCACCGGCGTGCCGGCCCTGACTTCACCCGAAAAGGCGGCGCGTAGCCGCTCGACATAGACGCTGCTGCCACCTGTGACGGTGCGCCAGACCGGCCGGTCGCTGAGTTGGAGCAGCCCGTGATTGTGATGGAAGCGCAGGAAGGCGGTGGCCGGATAGGACAGGATCTCCGAGCAGGGAGCCGACCAGATCGCGGCTGCCATCGGCAGGAGGTGATCGTCCCGGAAAGCCGTGCCATAGCATCCGGCGGCGAGATAGTCGCCCAGCGAGATGCCGGCCAAGCCGCCCGTCAGCGCGTCCTTCGATGCATTCCGGTAGAAGCGGGTGATATCCTGCAGCATGGCCCAGAAGCGCGGGCGCACGAGATTGCTGCGCTGGGCGAACAGGCCTGCGACGCTGGTGCCGCTATATTCAAGACGCCCGCCATCGAGCGAGACGGCGAAGGACATCTCGGTCGGCTGGGTGGCGACGCACAAATGCTCCATCAGCGCGATGAAGTTCGGATAGGTCGCCTCGTTGTAGACGATGAAGCCGGTATCGACCGCCGTCTCGCCGCCGCCCCCCGTGATGCGAACCGTGTTGGCGTGACCGCCGAGGCGAGGCGCGGCCTCGAACAGCACCACGTCATGCGCCTGCCCCAGCAGCCAGGCCGCGGAGAGACCGGATATGCCGGCACCGATCACGGCGATCCGCATCGCCTTGCCCTGTGCCCGTTCCATCGTCGCTGCTTCATCGATCATGACGGGTATACGCGGCTGGGGCCGGACTGGATTTGCCGCCGCGCGAGCAAAAGCGCGCCGGCCGAGTGACCCGCCGCAGCGCTTCCTGCGTAAACGAAGACAGGCCGGGACTTTCCGCGAGGGCGACGATGCCGATGAGCCGAATGAAACGGGTCGCTGCTGCGATCGGCGCCTACGCGGCGCATCCCGATCCGCGGGCCGCGATCGCCAATACCGTCGCGCTGGTGATCGTCTCGAACCAGCCCTTCTACCCGCTCTATCTTTATTGGGCGGTCTCGCCCGTCGTCACGCCGTCCTATCTCACCTTCCTATCGACGCCCTTCTTCGCGGCGGTGCCGGCCGTCATGCGGCGCAGCGCCGTGCTCGGGCGATCGCTGCTTCTTGTCGCCGGCATCGGCAATACCTTGCTCTGCCGGGCCGCCTTTGGCCCGGGCTCAGGGGTCGAGGTATTCCTGTTTCCTTGCCTCATGCTGGCAATGATGCTGTTTCGCCGCACGGAGCGCCGCTTCGCGCTCGGCTTCGCGGCGCTGGCCTTCGCCGCCTATCTGCTGCCGGCCGCCATCCTGGGGGCACCGATACATCTCTATGGGCCCGACGAATACGCAGCCTTGCAGCGCCTGAATTTTCTGAGCGCGGCATCCCTGACCGCCCTGATCGGATGGCTGTTCGTCGGGCGTCCGGACACAAATTCGCGCGCCGATGAAACCGGCGGCGCTGCCGGAGCGTAGACGAAACGCATCCGCCGAAAGGACTTCATCATGACGCGCCTTCCGCTTGTCCTCGCCCTCGTCGCTTTTTCGGCCCATAGCGCCGCCGCCAACGATCTCGACGGGACATGGTTGCGCGACGACGGCAACGCCCGCGTGAGGATCGCGCCCTGCGGCGACAAGATCTGCGCCACCAATCTCTGGATCGGCGACACCAGCACGGGCGAGGCGGCCGGCGACAAGCTCGTCATGACGCTGGCCCGCCAGCCCGACGGTACGTTTTCCGGCAGCGCCTACGACGCGAAGCGCGACTGGACCTATTCGATGACGATCACCGCTAAACCCGGTGCTCTCACCACCCGCGGCTGCATCGCGGCGAAACTGATCTGCCGTGACGTGAACTGGAAGGCCGTGGAGTGATGGCGCCCGCTCCCGCCCAAGTGATCCAGTGCGGAGCCGGCCGCGTATCTCGTATATGGTTCCCGCACTCGCCCTGACCGTCGACGGCATGCGCAACGCGGGAGCTGTCGCGCAAGGAGTTCGGTTTATCGTCTTGTTCGACCCCAACAGTCTGATTGCCGCCATCGCGCGCTCGGGCGACCGGGCGGCCTTTGCCGAATTGTTCGACCATTTCGCGCCGCGCGTGAAGGGATTGCTGATGCGCGGCGGCGCCCCGGCCGAGTTGGCCGAGGAGGTCGCGCAGGAAACGCTCCTGGCCGTCTGGCGGAAGGCCGCCCTGTTCGATCCGGCGAAGGCCAGCGCCTCGACCTGGATCGCAACGATCGCGCGCAACCTGCGCATCGACATTGCCCGACGCGAGACCCGGTCGCGGCTGTCGCAAGTTTACGAGATCCTGGATGAAGAAGCCCCTGAACAACCCGATGCGATGCTCTCCGGCGCCGAACGCGATGCGCGCGTGCGAGCCGCGATGACCCAGCTTTCACCTGACCAGTACCGCGTGGTCGAACTCGCCTTCATCGAAGGCTTCAGCCATCAGGATGTCGCCGATCGCCTCGCGATCCCGCTGGGCACGGTGAAATCCCGCCTGCGCCTGGCCCTGTCGCATCTGCGCGGCCGGCTGGAGGATCTGCGATGAGCATGTCGCATCGCCCGTCTGACGAGACGCTTGCCGCCTTCGCAGCGGGCCAGCTCGACGAAGGCCTCGCGGTCGTCGTCGCCTGCCATATCGAGGCGGACCAGGAGAGCCGCGGCCGCCTGCGCGAGCTCCAGGCCGTGCAAGGCGCGCTGCTGGAGGCGGTCGAGCCCGTCGCAATGGCTTCCGGCCCAAGCCCTGTGGCCCCAGCAGCACGACCCGAGGCAGCGTCGCTTGAGACCGCCCCGATGTCCGAGGGGATGCCGAAGGTGCTGCGCCCCTATGGCCTCGGCCCCTGGCGCCCCATCGGCATCCGCATCGCCATGCGGCGCGTCGAGGTTCCCGGAGCAGATGCGCGCGTCTTCATGCTGCGCGCGGGGCCCGGAATCTCCCTGCCGCACCACAAGCATACCGGGTTCGAGTGGACCACGATCCTCGCCGGCGCCTATGAGCACGAATATGGGCGCTACGCAGCCGGCGATTTCGACGAGGCCGATGCCGAGCACGACCATACGCCGCGGGTCGATCCCGTCGAGGGCTGTACTTGCATCGTCGCGATGACCGGGAGCGTGCAGTTGCAGGGCTGGCTCGGCCGGCTGCTGCAACCGCTGGTGCGGTTTTGACGATCGCGTCCTTCGCAGCAGCTCTGGTCTTCGTCGCCGTGGCCATGTCCGCCTTCATGGCCCTGGCGACGCTGGTCGAGCGTCGCACCGGCAATTCCGGCTGGATCGACGTGGTCTGGACTTTCGGATTGGGGCTGACGGGGGTTGCCGGCGCCTTGCTGCCCTTCGGGGCGGGGCCGATGCCACGACGCCTCGTCGTGGCCGGGCTCGCATTGGCGTGGGCGCTTCGGCTCGGCCTGCACATCGCGCAACGCACCGCCGGCATCACCGAAGATCCTCGCTACGCGAAGCTGAAGCGGGACTGGGGCAGCGCCGCACCACGGCAACTGGCCCGGCTGCTGCAGATGCAGGCGCTGGTCAGCATACCCCTGGGATTGGGGATCGTGCTGGCGGCACATAGCACCGCGCCGGCGCTGGGCTGGCAGGATATTGCCGGTGTCGCCGTATTCGTCGCCGGCCTTGCAGGAGGCGCCATCGCCGATGGGCAATTGCGGTCCTTCGCACGGTCGGGAGCAGGCGGCGTCTGCGACTCCGGCCTGTGGCGCTGGTCGCGGCATCCGAACTACTTCTTCGAATGCCTGCTCTGGTGCTGCTATCCCGTGATCGCGTTCGCGACCGGCTACCCCTGGGGCTGGCTCGCCTTGCTGGCACCGGCCTGCATCACCCTGCTGCTCACCCGCATCTCCGGCATTCCGCCTCTGGAGGAGCACATGCTCGCCAAGCACGGCGAGGCCTATCGCGCCTACCAGAATCGAACCAGCGCCCTGATCCCGCTGCCGCCGAAAGGAGCGACGTCATGACGATCATGCAGAAGCTTTCGACCTGGGGCGAAGGGCTGCCCGTTCCCGATGCCGTCAGCCGCATGGTGATCGCGTCGCTGGTCGGGCGCACGGCCCGGTCGCTGGCCGCGCAATCGGCCGATGCCGCGGCCTTCGCCCGCGACATGGCCGACTTCCCGATCGCCGTTCATACCGATGCGGCCAATGCCCAGCATTACGAGGTGCCGGCCGCCTTCTTCGATCAGGTGCTCGGCCCGCGGCGCAAGTATTCCTCCTGCTATTATGCGGATCCCGGCGACACGCTGGCCGCGGCGGAAGACAATGCGCTGGAGCTGACCGCGGAGCATGCCGATCTCGCCGATGGGCAGGACATCCTCGAACTCGGCTGCGGCTGGGGTTCGCTCTCGCTCTGGATGGCGGAGCGCTATCCGCAGGCACGGATCGTATCGGTCTCCAACTCGGCTTCGCAACGCGCCTATATCGAAGAGCAGGCGCAACGCCGTCATCTCGGCAATCTCCGCGTCGTCACTGCCGACATGAACGCGTTCGGGACGGAGGAGCGGTTCGATCGCGTCGTCTCCGTCGAAATGTTCGAGCACATGGCGAACTGGCGCGAACTGCTCGGGCGGGTTCGTGGCTGGCTGAAGTCGGACGGACGGCTCTTCATCCATGTCTTCGCCCACCGGCAGGGCTGCTACCGCTTCGATGCGGGCGATACGGGCGACTGGATCGCGCAGCATTTCTTCACCGGCGGCCTGATGCCGAGTGCGACGCTGGCGCACCAGTTCCCCGATCTCTTCACGGTGGAGGAAGAATGGCGCTGGAGCGGCGAGCACTACCGCGCCACGGCCGAGGATTGGCTGGCGAATTTCGATCGCAATCTCGCGACGATCGATCCGATCCTGCGCGAGACCTATGGGGCGGATGCGCCGCTCTGGCGCCGGCGCTGGCGGCTGTTCTTCCTGGCGACAAGCGGACTGTTCGGCCATGCTCAGGGCGATGCCTGGGGCGTCCACCACTACAGGCTGCGTGCGGCCTGACCGATCGGCTGGGGGTGGGGACTAGACCCAGCCCCAGCCGGCAAGGCGCCGGACCGCGATAAAGGCGACCCATGTGCACAGGCCGACGACGACCGTGCCATAGACGAGGTCGACGAGCGTGATCGTCAGCGTCCAGGGCCGCAGCGTGGCGTAGTTGGTCAGGTCGTAGGTCGCATACGCCAGCAGGCCGATGAGCGCGCCATTGAGCAAGGCGGCGCTCGCACTCTCGTCGCGTAGCGCGGGCATCAGCGCGAAATACACGACCCCGAGCGGAAAGCCGAAATAGAACAGCGCCGCCGGCCAGTAGCGCACCTGCTCTACGATCAGATCGCCGAGCGCAGGCCGGTACAGCCTCGTCGTCATCGTGCCCAGCCAGATGGCGTCGCAGATGCCGAAGGCGATGAGGAAGGCGACGTAACCGGCAACGAAGCGCATGGCGATCTCCCTGGTCTTGCGGGAGATACGCCGAGCGGGCCGAGATGGTTCAGTTGTGTTTGCGATCCTGCCCCATCGCCATGGAAATCCGTTTCGGCCGGCCGAGCGTATAGAAGGCGATACCTCCTCGGCCGCAGGTGACCATGACGATCCGGATTATCCGACGCACCATCCTGCCGCTGCTTGCCGGACTTGCCTTGCCTGCCTGCGCAGCCCTGCGCCCCGGCGCCCTGACAAAAGGCGCGCGCGATGTGGCCTATGGCCCGCATCCCCGGCAGCGCATGGATATCTACGTGCCTTCCGGTGGCGGGAGCGCGCCGAAGCCGGTGGTGTTCTTCATCTATGGCGGATCCTGGGCCAATGGGGCCAAGGAGACCTATTCCTTCGTGGGGGACGCGCTTTCGGCGCGCGGCTTCGTCACGGTGATCGCTGATTACCGCCTGGTCCCGGAGGTCCGCTTCCCGGTCTTCATCGAGGACGGCGCGCTGGCGCTGCGCTTCGTGCGAGACAACATTGCCCGCTTCGGCGGCGCCCCGGAGGCGATCCACCTGATGGGACATTCGGCGGGCGCCTACAATGCGATGATGCTGACGCTGGACAGGCGTTATCTTGCCGCTGTGGGCATGCGCGCGAGCGATATCCGCTCCACTATCGGCCTCTCCGGCCCCTACGACTTTCTGCCGTTCGATATCGACGTGACGAAGGAGGCGTTCGGAAACGCCCGCGACCCTGCCCGGACGCAACCGATCAATTTCGCGCGCCGCGACGCCCCGCCAATCTTTCTGGCGACGGGATCGGAGGATACCACTGTCCTGCCACGCAACAGCGAGCGCCTTGCGCTGGCCCTCAAGAAGGCCGGTGCCCCATCCGTTTCTTTGAAGATTTATCCGGGACTCGGCCATGCCGGCACAGCGACTGCGCTGTCCCGGATTCTGCAGTGGCAAGCGCCCATTCTCGACGAGATTGTCGCATTTCTTCGAGCGCGATGAGCCGGTTGTCCGAAGCCTTCGAGGCGGGCGCGGAGCCAGCCGACGTGATGAAGGCCGCGACCCACACCCAGATATCGACGACGATGGGCTACAACCGCGGCGCCGTTGCCCAATCCATCCGGGTTGCCGAGCTGAGAATCGCGAAACGGGACGCGCCAGAACAGGCGGCGGCAACTGCTGATTTTCTGCTTTAGCCTCCAGGGCCTAAGCCCTTGAGAAGGTAGATGGTGCCCAGGGACGGAGTTCGAACCGCCGACACTGCGATTTTCAGTCGCATGCTCTACCAACTGAGCTACCTGGGCGAACCGGGAGCGGCGCGAGGCCGTCCGTGTTGGTGGGGGCGATATAGAGGCAGGCGCTCGGCCTGTCCAGTCACTTCAGCCGGCTTTCTTCAATAGGGCGCCGACAGGCTCCGGGCCTGTGGATCGGGCAAGCGGAAATCGGCGTCATTGAACCGGCGGGCGACATCGCTCAGGGAGAACTTGCCTCCCGCCATTCGCAGCGCCCGAGCACCCCGGCCAGCCGATCGATTGCGGCCAGCGCCGTGCGCCGGGCCTGCTCCGATTCGGCGATGCCGGCATGGCCGTAGAGCAGTTTGGCGAAGCCGATGGTGTCGTTCACCACCTGGAACGAGGCTTCATGCAGCTCGCGCGATTCGCGCAGCACGTCATGAAGATGCGCAACATGGGATTCCGCGCTTTCCTGCAAGGCCTTGGCGTTGAGGACGCCGGCCTTGAGCACGTCAACGCGCAACGCTTCGATGTCGCGTGCCAGCAGGTCCTTCATCAAGGCAGCCATCGCTCCTCCATCGCAGGAGATTGCTCCAACAGGCCAAGCAAGCTTCAAGCTATCATCGAAAGGGGATCGAAGGGAGCGGCAAACCTGCCGTTTGGTTAGCCGCTTCTTTCGGGATCGCGCTGCGTGATGAGTCGGGCGCTGCGATGGCCGCTGACATAGATCCACAGCCAGTTGAGCGCGACGGCGAGCCGGTTGCGCAGGCCGATCAGGAAGAAGATGTGAGCGATGCCCCAGATCCACCAGGCCAGGCGCCCGCGCAGCTTGATCCAGCCGAAATCGACGATGGCCGCGCGCTTGCCGATCGTCGCGAGATTGCCGGCATTCCTGTAGGCGAAGGGTGTTGGAGCCGTCTTGCCCCGCAGCCGCGCCTTGATGAGGCCGGCGACATAACGCCCCTGCTGCTTGGCTGCCGGCGCCACGCCGGGCACCGGCTTGCCGTCGGCACCCGCGACGAAGGCCGTATCGCCGATCACGAAGATATCGGACTCACCGGGGGCCGTCAGATCAGGCTCGACGCGGATGCGGCCCGCACGGTCGGCCGGTGCCTCCAGCCATTCCGCCGCCGGCGAAGCGGCGACGCCCGCTGCCCAGAGGATGGTTCGGGCCGGCAGGATCGCGCCACCGAGCACGATCCCGTCCGCACGGCATTCGGAAACCGGCTGACCCAGCCTGATCTCGACGCCGAGGCGGCTCAGCGCCCTCTCGGCATAGGCGGATAGATCCTCCGTGAAGCCTGCCAGGATGCGCGGGCCGGCCTCGACCAGCACCACGCGGGCGCTGCGCGTGTCGAAATTGCGGAAATCGCCGCGCAGCGTGTCATGCGCCAGCTCCGCGATCGTGCCGGCAAGCTCGACGCCGGTCGGCCCTGCCCCGATGATCACGAAGGTCAGCCATTCGGCGCGTCGCTCGGGATCGGCTTCCCACTCCGCCTGCTCGAAGGCCGAGAGGATGCGGCGCCGGATGCGGGTCGCGTCCTCCAGCGTCTTCACGCCCGGCGCGTAAGGTTCCCACTCGTCATGGCCGAAATAGGAATGACGGGCGCCGGTCGCGAGGATCAGCGTGTCGAAGGCGATCGGCCGCTCGCCTTCCAGCAGCACCTGCTTGCTGGCCTTGTCGACGCCGGTGACCGTGCCCAGCAAGGTCGTGACGTTCTTGTGGCTGCGCAGCAGGAAGCGGATCGGCCAGGCGATCTCGGAGGTCGGCAGCGAGGCGGTGGCGACCTGATAGAGCAAGGGCTGGAACAGATGGTGGTTGCGCTGGTCGATCAGCGTGATCCTGACCGGGGCGCTGGCGAGATTGCGCGCCGCCTCAAGCCCGCCGAAGCCGGCGCCGACGATGACGACGTGATGTGTTGCGGCGGCGCTCATCGGCATTGCGGCGCAGGCGCGCCGTCACCGGGCAGCCCCGATGGCGAGGCCGCGGAGCCCGGTTCAGGGGCAGCCTTCTCGGCCGGGACACCGTCGAGGAAAGTCGCCGGGGGCACGAAGAAGAGCGAGCCGGTGACCGCGCGACTGAAATCGAGCAGGCGGTCGTAATTGCCCGGCGGCGATCCCACGAACATGTTCTCCAGCATGCGCTCGATCCGGCGGGGGTTGCGGGAATAGCCGATGAAATAGGTACCGAACTCACCCGTGCCGACCTGGCCGAAGGGCATGTTGTCGCGGAGGATGTCGACCGGCTCGCCATCCTCGGTGATGCTGGTCAGGACATTGTGGGCATAGGGCTTCTTCACCGCATCGGGCTGCTCGATATCGGAGAGCTTGTGGCGGCCGATGATGTTCTCCTGCTCCTCGACCGGCATGCTGTCCCAGCCGGCGATGTCGTGCAGGTATTTCTGGACGATGACATAGCAGCCGCCGGCGAAGGGGGCGTCCTCATCGCCGATCAGGGTGGCGCGGATCGCGTCGGGGCCCGCCGGATTCTCGGTGCCGTCGACGAAGCCGATCAGGTCGCGATCGTCGAAATAGTTGAAGCCGTGAACCTCGTCGACGGCCGTCACGGCGCCACCGAGCCGGATCATGATCTGCCGCCCCAGCTCGAAGCAGAGGTCCATCCGCTTGGTCGCGCGGATGTGGAACAGGATGTCGCCCGGCGTCGAGACGGCGTGATGCACACCGCGGATTTCGCGGAAGGGATGCAGCTCCCTGGGCCGCGGCCCGTCGAACAGCCGGTCCCAGGCCTGCGACCCGAAGGCCATGACGCAGGACAGGTTGCCCTGGAGATCGCGGAAGCCGACCGCTCTGAGCAGCGAGGACAGGTCGGCGCAGAGACCGCGCACCGCCGTCTCTGCCTCCCGGCCGGGATTGATCGTCACGATCAGGAAGATCGCCGAGCGGGTCAGCGTCGCCACGACCGGTTGCGAGGTTATCGATGGCAGATCTGGTGGCATGGGCGATCCCGCTCGGCGGCCTCTCCTCCCCAGCTTGCACCGAGGCGAGCCTGGAACTCAATCCATGCTGCGCTGCTTCAGTCCTCGCGCTCACGCTGCTGCGGGGCGCCCTCTTCCGCCTCCTCGACGGGCTCGCCGGGGATGACATAGCTGCCCTTGAGCCAGCGGCCGAGGTCGATATCGGCGCAGCGCGTCGAGCAGAACGGCTTGAAGCGCGCGACCGCCGGCTTGCCGCAGATCGAGCACGGCTTCGCGGCCGGCAGTGCTTTGTCGGTGTCAGTCATATTTGAGCGTGATGCCTCCATCGACGATGAGCTCGATGCCGGTGATGTAGCGCGCCTCGTCGCTGGCGAGGAAGAGCGCGGCATTGGCCACGTCCCAGGCCTCGCCCATATGCCCCATCGGGACTTGAGCGGCGCGCGCGGCCCACATCGCGTCGACATCGCCCTTGCCGTAGACGGCGGCGAGGCCGGCGGAATGCTCGACCATCGGCGTCTTCATCAGGCCGGGCAGGATCGCGTTGACGCGGATCCTCTGCGGCGCAAACTGCACTGCCGTCGTTCGGGTTAGCTGGTTCAACGCCGCCTTCGTCGCCGAATAGCTGGCATAGGGCACGCCGGTGTGGCGGATCGACGCAATCGAGGAGATATTGATGATCGAGCCGCCCTCGCCCGTCTCCTCGAACTGGCGCTGCATCACCGGGATGACATGCTTCATCGCGAGGAAAGCGCCGGTGAGGTTGACCTTGAAGACTCGCTCCCAGACCTCCTCCGAGAGATCGACGACGCTGCCGACCTCGGCGATGCCGACATTGTTGTCGAGGATGTCGATGCGGCCATAGCGGCCGAGTGTGTGGCCGACGAGCTCGGCGACCTGGTCGGCCCTGGTCACGTCGGTCTGGACGGCAAAAGCCTGCCCGCCTTCATTCTGGATGATGGCTGCGGTTTCCTCGGCGGCATCGCGGTTGATGTCAGCGCAGACGACCCTGGCACCTTCGCGGGCGAAGATCGTCGCCGTCGCCTTGCCGTTGCCCCAGCCCGGCCCGATCGCCCCCGCCCCGGCCACGATCGCGACCTTGCCGCTCAGACGTCCCGTCATGTCTGTTTCCCCCTTGTCGGCGCGTTCGAGCGCCCGCGTTCCCGGCGGCAAGATCGACCGCGAGACGCGTTCAGGCAACCCGAATGGACGCGGTGTCAGGCTGCGTTCATCCAGCCGAAGCGGATGGGGAAGCCCTCGCCGCCGAGAAGGTTGACCGTCTCGTAGAGCGGCAGGCCCACGACCCCGGTATAGGAGCCGACGAGCTTGACGACGAAGGAGCCGGCGATGCCCTGCACGGCATAGCCGCCGGCCTTGCCGCGCCATTCGCCCGAGGCGAGATAGGTCTCGATATCCTCGGTGGAGAGGCGCTTGAAGCGCAGGCGTGTCTCGACGATGCGCTCGCGGACCGCGCCCGAAGGCGTCACCAGCGCGACGCCGGTATAGACGCGATGCGCCCGGCCGGAGAGCAGGCGCAGGCACGCGGCGGCCTCGTCGACGATCTCGGCCTTGGGCAGGATGCGCCGGCCGACGGCCACGACCGTATCGGCGGCGAGGATATAGCAGCCTTCGAGGTCGGCGCGGGCCTTGGCGCCCTCGCGCGCGGCCTGCGCCTTCTCACGGGCGAGGCGGCGGGCGAGGTCGCGCGGGCGCTCGCCCTTCAGCGGGGTCTCATCGAGATCGGCGGGCAGCAGCGCATCGGGCTTCAGCCCGGCCTGCTCCAGCAAGGCGAGGCGGCGCGGCGAGGCCGATGCGAGAACGAGCATCGGCCGCCAGCCGGGATGTTTGGGAGTGGAGAAAAGGCTCAACAGGCTGCTCGACAGGATTCCGGGGGCCGGAGGATTTCGGCACAGGCCAGCCTTAGAGCATTTCGGCAGGGGGATAAATCCATCCGCGCCGGCAGCGGCCGGAACATCACCTTCCGCATTTCGGACGTCGCGCGCCGGTTCCATGCGATCGCGGTCGACCGCCGTGGTATACTAGGCATTGCCAAGCGCTGCCGTTGACGGCACACTCCTACCCCCTCGGCGTTACGTCTCCTGGTTTCGTCGGCTTACCGGAGTCCACCATGCCGAGATCGCGCAAATCGACGGGCTCCGCCCTTGCGACCGGGGCGGAGGCGCAGGTTCTTGCGGCGCGCCTGATGTCCATGCAGGCGGATGCCGGCCTCACCATCGCCATGCGGATGCCGCTGCTGATGAGGGGCGCCTTCGGAGACAGCCGCGGCCAGCGCGAGGCGACCAAGGCCGTGATGGAGAAGGCCTCGGCCGTGTTCGAGAGCAGCGTTGCCGCAATGCAGGCGACGACCGCCTTCTGGTGGGGCCTCGCCCTCCACCCGCCAGGCCAGTTCGACCTCGCGACGGCGGCGGTCAGGGCTGCCGACAGCACGCTGGAGCCCTTTGCGCGGCGCACCCGCGCCAATGCGGCGCGACTCAGCGGTAATCGCCGCTAGGCTTCGGCTGACGTCAGACCTGACTGTCCAAACCGGGTCCCGTCGCGGGAGCCGGCGCAGACAGGGCGTGCGCCCGCTCCAGCTTGCGGTAGCGCACGACGCTGACCGGGATCAGCGCGAGATAGGCGACGACGACGACGGTCAGCACCTCGAAGGTGTAGGCGAAGAGCAGGCCCGCGACGATCACCACAGCGACGAAGATCGGCAGCACCTGGGTCCGCGGCACGCGCGTGCCGAGCGTCTTGCCGGCATAGCAGGGGATGCGCGAGATCGTCAGGAAGGCGATGAACAGGATGTAGATGCCGACGAAGAGCGCGCCGTATTCCTGCACGGGAACGCCGATCATGTGCAGATAGACCGGCAGCATCGCGGTGATCGCGCCGGCCGGGGCCGGCATGCCGACGAAAAAGTCCTTCTGCCAGTCCGGACGATCGGGATCGTCGATCATCACGTTGAAGCGCGCCAGCCTGAGCGCCATGGCGCAGGCCAGCGTCAGCACGATGATCCAGCCGAACGACTTCAAATCGTGCAGGACGAAGATCCACAGGACATAGCCGGTGGCGACGCCGAAATTGACGAAATCGGAGAGCGAATCGAGCTCGGCGCCGAAACGCGAGGTGCCCTTGAGCAGGCGCGCCAGACGGCCGTCGACACCATCGAGCGCCGCCGCGATCAGGATGCAGATCGTCGCCGTCTCGAGCTTGCCCTCGACGACGAGGCGCATCGCGGTCAGGCCGAGGCAGAGCGCCAGCAGCGTGATGACGTTCGGTGCCAGCAGCCGAAACGGAATCGGCTTGAAGCGGGCGCGCTTGGATTCGACGCGCTCGGGCTCGAAGGGGGGGAACAGGTCGCTCATGTCAGCCGGAATACGCGGTTTTTGGGACGCAGGCTAGGCGCCGGCGCGCGTCATCCCGCGCGCGCTGCGGCGCGGAGGGCCGCTGCGCTGATGCGGGATCGTCATCGGGAGAAGGCGTTCTTCTCGGGAGCGTCGGAGGAGCGCCCGTACCGGAGGGCGGTCCCGTGTCTGCGCAGCGGCATTACATGCCGCAGCGCGCACGGGATGACACCGCCTCTCAGGCGCCCTTCAACCCTCAGATGTCGCGGAAGCTGCGCGCCACCGACTCGTTGCCGGTCAGGTCGGCGAGCACGGTCTCGCCGGCGATCGCGGTCTGGCCCTCGCCGACCAGCGGCACGACATGCGACGGCAGGTAGACGTCGACGCGCGAGCCGAAGCGGATCAGGCCGAAGCGCTCGCCGGTGCCCAGTACGTCGCCTTCCTTGACGAAGGGCACGATGCGGCGCGCGATCAGGCCGGCGATCTGGACGACGCCGACGATGCCCGACTTGGTCTCGATCGCCAGCGCGTTGCGCTCGTTGTCGTCGCTCGCCTTGTCGAGCTCGGCATTGAGGAAGAGGCCGGGCGTATAGGCGATCTTGGCGATGCGGCCGGGCACGGGCGCGCGGTTCACATGGCAGTCGAAGACGTTCATGAAGATCGAGATGCGGGTCATCGGCTCGGCCGGCAGCTCCAGCTCCGGCGGCGGCAGCGACTGGGCGATCTGGCTGATGCGCCCGTCGGCCGGCGAGATCACCAGCCCTTCCCGTTGCGGTGTGACGCGCACGGGATCGCGGAAGAAATAGCAGATCCAGATCGTGACGATCGCGCCGATCCAGCCGAAGGGCGACCAGAGATTGGCGAGGATGATCGTCGCCACGAGGCCGATCGCGATGAAGACATAACCCTCCTTGTGGATGGGCACGATCACCTTGCGGACGGAATCGACGAGGGACATGGGGCGGTTTCCGTTGGGCTGCCGGCGCTGGGCGCGCGGGAATGGCTTGGTCGCCACCGAAGGCCGGCAGCGAGCGTTGCGCTGATTTAGGAGGTTCCGGCGCGAAGGGAAAGCCCCGGCGCACGCCGGTGAACGGCGCGCGATGTCGCGGTCGGTTCGCTCAGGCGGCCCGGTGCTGCACCTGGACGAAGCGCACGGCCGCCCTCCAGGTCAGCAGGGCGAAGACGACGAGGACGATGCCCTGGGCGATACCGAAGGGTGGTTCGGATTGCGTCGGCGCCAGGGCGTGCAGGGCCGGGACCTTGCCGAAGAGCTGCGCGACCAGCACGAAGATCAGCAGATAGAAGGACAGCACGGCCATGATCGCGTAGATGCGGCGCCAGCCGCCCTCCAGCCGCCTCCCGTAAAGCGCGTAGGCAGCGATCGCGACCAGCACGATGTGGATCGCCCCGACGATATGCGATGGCAACACGCCGTTGAACGGGAAGCCGAAACCGGTCGCGCTCGTGGCGAAGGCGGTGGACAGGAAGATTCCGGTCCAGCCCGGCCGCGTGTGCCCGTGCAGCAGGCCCGTCGTGACCGGAAACCCGGCGACGATAGCCACAAGGCTCAGCCAGGTGTGGAAACCTACGAATGTGGTCGGATCGAACATGGCGGCCCCCCAGCTTCACCCTGCCGGGGCAGCATGCAGGAAACGGACCGTAGTTGCGAGGGCTTTTAAACTGGGCCGAATGGAGAGGCGTCGAGGGCCCCAGCCGTCATGGTCGGGCTTATCCCGGCCATCCACGTCTTCACTGATGAAGAGCAGTGCCCAAGACGCGGATGCTCGCCACGAGGGCGAGCATGACGGAGTCGAGCGGCCGATGCCCTACGTCAGCGTCACCCGGACGCTCTCGCCCTCGGCCTCGGTCGCACGCTGGAGCGTGGCCTTGGCTTCGTCGACTTCGCGCTGGCGGTTCCACATCGCGGCATAGACGCCGTCGGCCGCGAGCAGGTCGCGATGGTGGCCGCGCTCGACGATGACGCCCTTGTCGAGCACGATGATCTCGTCGGCATTGACCACGGTCGAGAGCCGGTGCGCGATGACGAGTGTGGTGCGGCCTTCGCTGACCCGGTCGAGCGCGTCCTGGATCTCCTTCTCGGTGAAGGAATCGAGCGCCGAGGTCGCCTCGTCGAGGACGAGCACCGGGGGGCCCTTCAGGATGGTGCGGGCGATGGCAACGCGCTGCTTCTCGCCGCCGGAGAGCTTGAGCCCGCGCTCGCCGACGGAGGTGGCGTAGCCTTCCGGCAGCAGGCGGATGAAGCGGTCGATCTGGGCGAGGCGCGCGGCCTCCTCGACCTCGGCCTGGGTCGCCTCGGGGCGGCCGTAGAGGATGTTGTATTCGATCGTGTCGTTGAACAGCACGGTGTCCTGCGGGACCATGCCGATCGCGGCCCTGAGCGAGACCTGTTGGATATCGGCGATCGGCTGCCCGTCGATCAGGATGCGGCCGGCTTGCGGCTCATAGAAACGGAAGAGCAGGCGCGAGATCGTCGACTTGCCGGCGCCGGAGGGGCCTACGATGGCGACCGTCTGCCCCGGCAGGATCTTGAACGAGACGCCGCGCAGGATCGGCCGCTCCGGCACATAGGCGAAATGCACGTCGTCGAAGACGACCTCGCCGGCGGAAACCGCCAGCGGCTTCGCGCCGGGCTTGTCCTGGATTTCGGGATCGCGGCCGATCAGCGAGAACATCTGGGCGATGTCGAGCGTCGCCTGCTTGATCTCGCGATAGACCGTGCCCATGAAATTGAGCGGTATGTAGAGCTGGATCAGCATCGCGTTGATCAGGATGAGGTCGCCGACCGTGTTCGTGCCGGCCTGGAAGCCGCGCACCGCCATCACCATCGACAGCGTCAGCCCCACCGCGAAGATCGCGGCCTGGCCGAAATTGAGCCAGGCGAGCGAGCTGTAGGACTTGATCGAGTTGCGCTCGTAGCGCGCCATCGACAGGTCGTAGCGCGCGGTCTCGCGGGCCTCGGCGCCGAAATACTTCACCGTCTCGTAATTGAGCAGCGAGTCGATCGCCTTGGCATTGGCGTCGGTATCCAACTCGTTCATCGCCGAGCGGATGGCGATACGCCACTCCGTCGCCTTGATGGTGTAGGTCATGTAGGCCGTGACCATCGTGACCAGCACCACGACATAGCGCCAGTCGAACAGGTACAGCAGCACCGTGATGATCATGATGACCTCGATGATCACCGGCACGAGCTGGTTGAGGCCGAGGCGCACCATCTCCTCGATGCCGTTGCGGCCGCGCTCCAGCACGCGGGTGAGGCCGCCCGTCTTGCGCTCCAGATGGAAGCGCAGCGAGAGATGGTGGAGATGGCCGAAGGTCTGGAGCGCGAGCGTGCGCACCGCATGCATGAAGACCGGGGCGAAGATGGCGTCGCGCATCTGGACGAAGGCGGCCGCGCCGACGCGGGCGAGGCCATAAAGCACCGTCAGCGCCAGGGGCGCGCCGACCAGCCAGGGCAGCCATTTCTCCAGGTTCGAATAGGTGCCGGCCAGCGCATCCGTCACCCATTTGAAGGTGAATGGCACGCCCATCAGCACCAATCGCCCGCACAGCATCAGCGCGAAGGCCGCGACGACGCGGCCACGCAGATCGGCACGCTCGGCCGGCCAGAGATAAGGCCAGAGCGCCCGGAAGGTTGCGAAGAAGCCGGACCCGGGCTGGATCACGGCAGAGCGTTGGAAGCTCGACGTCGGGGGCGGCGCTGACGGCGCGGACATTTTCAAACGATTCCAGTTGGCGCGTTCATATAGACGCAATCGCGCGCCGTTGCAGGGGAATGTCGTTGCGTGGGGAACATGGCTCGGACTGCCCGAAAGCTGCCTTGCCATCGCCCCATCGCAGGTATCTGATCCCATCCAGAGCGCCCGACGCTCGAGAAGGGGAAGGAAATACCATGAAGGCTCAACAGCTTGTCGCCTCCGGGATCGGCATCGCCGCCGCCATCATCCTCGCGCTGCCGGCCATGGCGCAGGGCTCCCGGCCGCATCCTCAGATCACGATCACCAACCAGCGCACCGTGCCCTTGAGCAATTTCGCGATCGCGACGCCCGGCGACCAGCCGCGCCTCGTCGCCAAGCTCGCCAAGCCGCTGGCGCCGGGCAAGAGCGTCGCGCTGAAGCTCAACAAGCCGCAGGGCTGCGCCTATACCGTGCAGGCGCGGTTCGAGGACGAAGCCGAGAGCGACGCCGATATGGACCTGTGCAAGGACCGGGTGATCCGCCTGACGGAGTGAGCAGAATTTCCTTCTCCCCTCGGGGGAGAAGGTGGCAGCGCGAAGCGCTGACGGATGAGGGATGAGTAGCGCCAACGGCCCTCATCCGTCTGCTTCGCAGACACCTTCTCCCCCGCGGGGAGAAGGAAGAAGCGGCTCACGCCGTCGCGCCGGCCTTGACCAGCTTGTAGGTGATCGAGTCGACCAGCGCCTGGAACGAGGCGTCGATGATGTTGGCGCTGACGCCGACCGTGGTCCAGCGCTCGCCGGTCTCGTCGCCGGATTCGATCAGCACGCGCGTCACCGCATCGGTGCCGCCCTGGAAGATGCGGACCTTGTAGTCGACCAGCCGCAAGCCGCCGATCAGCGACTGGTAGCGGCCGAGATCCTTGCGAAGCGCGATGTCGAGCGCGTTGACCGGGCCGGCATCGCCTTCCGCTGCCGAGATCAGCACCTCGTCGCCGACCTTCACCTTCACGATCGCTTCGGAGAAGGTGACGAGCTCGCCAAGCGCATTGTAGCGGCGCTCGACATTCACGGCGAAGCGCTCGACCGCGAAATAATCCGGGACCTCACCGAGGATGCGCTTCACCAGCAGGAAGAACGAGGCGTCGGCGCCCTCGAAGGCATAACCCTGCGCCTCCTTGTCCTTGACCTCCTGCAGCACGCGGTTGAGGCGCGGATCGTCGCGGCCCAGCGTCACGCCGATTCGCTCCAGCTCGGCGACGAGGTTCGACTTGCCACCCTGGTCGGAGATCAGGACCTTGCGGGTGTTGCCGGTCGCTTCCGGCGCGACATGCTCGTAGGTGCGCGGGTCCTTCAGCACGGCCGAGGCGTGGATGCCGGCCTTGGTCGCGAAGGCCGAGGCGCCGACGAAGGGCGCATGCCGGTTCGGCGCGCGGTTCAGCATCTCGTCCAGCGCGCGCGAGACATGGGTCAATTCGCCGAGCTGGTCCTCGCTGACGCCGAGTTCGAAGCGGTCGCGATAGCGCTCCTTGAGCTTCAGCGCGCCGATCAGCGTGACGAGATTGGCATTGCCGCAGCGCTCGCCCAGACCGTTGAGCGTGCCCTGGATCTGGCGCACGCCGGCCTCGACCGCCGCCAGCGAATTGGCGACGGCGCAGCCGCAATCGTCATGGGCGTGGATGCCGAGATGGTCGCCCGGAACGGTCTTGGCGACTTCGCGCACGATCGCGCCGACCTCGTCGGGCAGCGTGCCGCCATTGGTGTCGCAGAGCACGACCCAGCGCGCGCCGGCCTCATAGGCCGTGCGGGCGCAGGAGAGCGCATAGTCCGGATTGGCCTTGTAGCCATCGAAGAAATGCTCGCAGTCGAGCATCACCTCGCGGCCGGCGGCTTTCGCGGCCTCGACGCTCTCGCGGATGCCGGCGAGGTTCTCCTCCAGCGAAATCTCCAAGGCGACATGGACATGATAGTCCCAGCTCTTGGCGACGAAGACGATGGCGTCGGCCTTGGCCTCCAGCAGCGCCGCGATGCCGGGATCGTTGGCGGCCGAGCGCCCTGCCCGCTTGGTCATGCCGAAGGCGGCGAATTTCGCCTGCTTCGTCGGCTTCTCCGCGAAGAAGGCGGTATCCAGCGGGTTGGCGCCGGGATAGCCGCCCTCGACATAATCGACGCCGAGCCGGTCGAGCAGGCCTGCGACCGCACGCTTGTCGTCGAGCGAGAAATCGACGCCGGTGGTCTGGGCGCCGTCGCGCAGCGTCGTGTCGAAGAGATGGACGCGGGCCGCGCTCATCGCTCGCGCCGCAGCTTGAAGCGGACGACGCGCGGCACGACCATGGCCAGCATGACCAGCTTGATGGCGAAGGAGAGCGAGCCCGCCGGGCGGATCTTCGGACTCATCGCTTCACCTCCCAGCTGGTCGTGGGCTCGCCGGTGGCGGGGTCCTTGCCGTCCTTGAGCGCGATGCCCCTAGCGGCGAGTTCGTCGCGGAGGCGATCGGACTCCGCGAAGTTCTTCGCGCGGCGGGCTTCGAGGCGGGCGGCGATCAGGCGTTCGACCTCAGAACCGTCGATGGACAAATCTAAGCCTGCGATGATGGTAGTTCCGCGTGTATCCTTGGTCGGTCTCTTGAAAATCCCAAGAAATGCGGCCGATTGGGCCAGTTTCTCGGCCTCGTCAGCATCATGGCGCGCGCGCTTTGCGATGTTGGAGAGCACAGCGAACGCCTTTGCCGTATTCAGGTCATCAGCAAGCGCTTCCACAAGCTCCAGCGGCGGACGAGCCCTCGCTGAATCGAGCGTTCCGTCATCGTTGATGACATTCACCCAACTCGCGTCACGCAGAGCGACAACCCAAGAATCGAGCGTCTTCTCCGCCTCCTCCAGCGCCTTCACCGTCCAGTCGATCGGCTGGCGGTAATGGGTCTTGAGCATCGCTAGGCGCAGCACCTCGCCCGGCCATTTGCGGCCGCCGAAGACATCCGTCTCCAGCAGCTCGTTGATGGTAACGAAGTTGCCGAGGCTCTTCGACATCTTCTCGCCTTCGACCTGCAGGAAGCCGTTATGCATCCAGATATTGGCCATGAGCGGCTGCCCTTCCGCCCCGCCAAAGGCGCAGCAGGACTGCGTGATCTCGTTCTCGTGGTGCGGGAAGACGAGATCGATGCCGCCGCCGTGGATGTCGAAAACGTTCTTCATGGGGTCGTCGCAGGACAATCCCCCGCCGAAGGGCGTCAGCAGCTTCGCCATCGACATCGCCGAGCATTCGATATGCCAGCCGGGGCGGCCGGGCGTGGCGATGCCGGCCGGGGACGGCCAGCCGGGATCGATGCCGTCGCGGCTCGGCTTCCACAGCACGAAATCCATCGCGTCCCGTTTATACGGAGCCACATCCACTCGTGCCCCCGCCAGCATCTCGTCGAGCGAGCGGCGGGCGAGTGTGCCGTATTTCGGCGCCTTGACGAGATGCGCGACCGCCGGAACGTGGAAGAGCACATGCTCCTCGGCGACATAGGCGACGCCGCGCGCGATCAGGCGCTCGATGATCGCCTTCATCTCCTCGATATGCTCGGTGGCGCGCGGCTCCGTCGTCGGCCTGAGCGTGCCGAGCGCATCGATATCGGCGTGGAACTGCGCCGTCGTCGTCTCAGTGACCTTGGCGATCGCCTCGTTCAGCTTCAGGCCGGGATAGTCGCGCGCCGCGCGGGCATTGATCTTGTCGTCGACGTCCGTGAGGTTGCGGGCATAGGTGACGTGATCGGCGCCGTAGATATGGCGCAGCAGCCGGTAGAGCGCGTCGAAGACGATGACCGGGCGGGCATTGCCGATATGGGCGTAGTCGTAGACCGTCGGGCCGCAGACATACATGCGGACATTCGACGGATCGATCGGCGCGAAGTCCTGCTTCGTCCGCGTCAGCGTGTTGTAGAGCCTCAGGGTCGGCGACATCGGGGCTAAATCCTGGGAAACGAACGGCGAAATACGAAAGGGCGACCTGGCCGCTGGCCGGGGGCGCTTTTGTCGGTTCGTTTTTCAGGACGAGGACGTGAGCAGCCGGCCAGCGAAAGCTAGCGGCAAATAATGCAAGTGCTGTTGATGGCGGCTCGCGTCATGGTGCGAACTGATTGCCTTTCCGCGGGCTTTCCGTCAAGAGGGCGCCCGATTGCTGCAATGCAGCATTGCCTCAAGGTTGCCGCGGTTCATTCAAATTTAACCGGCCGGAACCATCCTCCCGATTCGCGGGTTCTGCGCCCGCAACCCATCAGGAACCCAAATTCATGCGCCGCGCCGTGGCCTTCGTAGGACTGCTCGGGATCGTTGCCGGCGGCATCTCGCTGTCGGTCATGCCGACCAGCCACACCGCCGCAGCCGCGAACGAGCCGCGCACCTTCCTGATCCCGGCCAGCGACGGTTACGGCGTCGCCGACTGCATCTCGTCCAAGGCGGAATGCGGCAAGATCGTCGCCAATGCCTGGTGCGAGTCGCAGGGTTTCGGCAAGGCGGTCGCCTTCGGCGTCGCCACCCGCGAGGACTTCACCGGCTCGGTCACCAAGCAGAGCCCGGCCCAGGCGGCCGAGCAGCCGCTGAGCATCACCTGCGGCGAATAACTTTCCGCTTCAGCGAATCCATTCCGAACATTTCGGCGGCTCGCCCGACGCGCCCCAGGGCATGATCGGCACGGTCGAGGTCGAGTTCTGCGGCGAGCCGTCGATCAGCTTGTCGGTATAGACGAGATAGACCAGCACGTTGCGCTTGGTGTCGCAGCCGCGCACGATCTGCATCTTCTTCCAGATCAGCGAACGGCGCTCGCGGAAGACCACATCGCCCTGCTCCGCCTTCTCCTTGAACTTGATCGGCCCGATCTGGCGGCAGGCGAGCGAAACCTCCGAAACCTCCTCGGCGACGCCGAACATGCCGGACATGCCGCCCTTCTCGGGCACGGTATAATGACAAGCGACGCCTTCGACGGCGGGGTCGTCGACGCCGTAGACGGCGAGCTTGTCGTTCGGCGTCAGCATCTTCCAGACGGTCGATTTCCTGAAGATCAGGTCTTCCTGCGCCGTGGCCGGCGACAGCATCATTCCCGACAGGGCGAGGGCCAAGGCGGCCAGGACCCAACGACGAAGCAGCATTCCCATTCTCCCGACGCGTTCCAGCTTGGCGCCCGGCAGGATATGGGAAGCGGAGCAGCGGCGCACCAGAGTTCTGCGTCGCACAATCTCATTCCGTGAAATGGCTCGGGACAACGGAAACATGCTGCCGGAACTGGAAAGCCAACGGCTGCTGCTGCGCCCGCGGGCGTTGGAGGACCTCGACGCCATCGCGGCGATGAACGCCGATCCGGCGGTGATGAAGCATATCGCCGCGATCGGCGATCCCGCGATGGGCCGCGAGGCCGTCGCGGCGCGCAGCTTCAGCCATGTCGAGCGGGGATTGGGCTACTGGTCCGTCTTCGCGAAAGCCGAGCCGGCGGTCTTCATCGGCTATGTCGGGCTTATTCCGGATGGGTATGCCGCCGAGGATACTCAGTTGAGCTACAAATTCACGGTGTCAAGCTGGGGCCGAGGCTATGCACGGGAAGCCGCGGCGCGCCTTTTGCGGCATGGTTTCGAGGCGCTCGCGCTGGCGAGCATCGCCGTCACCACGCATCCGCTCAATCTGGCCTCGCTGCGGCTGGCGGAGCGGCTCGGCTTCACGCCCGCGCCAGTCGATCCGGCGATCCTGATCGGCCATCCAGCCGTGATCGCCACGCGCTTCCGGCTCACGGGCGAGGCGTGGCGCCGCCTCAACCCGCCAGCGGCTTGAAGACGAGATAGGCCGCCGCGAGCGCGCCGATGACGCCGAGCGCGAACAGGACGAGCTTCAACCGCGTCATCGTGCTGGCGAAGGCGACATTGCCGCCATCGACCTGCGGGTAGCGATCGAGCAACCGCGCCACGGCGAAATTCTCGGCGACGTCGCAAAGCCCGCCGAGCAACCAGCCACCACCGCAAAGCGCCGCCACCCACCAGGGTTGTCCCCGCGTCGCAAGGCCGGCGATGATCAGGGCGCCGACGATCGCATAGGTGAAGGCGCACGCGACATCGGCCGGCAGCACGCGGTTGCGATAGCGCGCGCGCTTGTCCTCGCCATAGAGCGTGAACAGCTTCTCGACATCGGCGACGTTGTAGCCGTCCCAGTCGCTTTCCAGCATGCGCGGCACGCCCTGCCGGCTCGACCAGACGCCGACGGCCCAGAACAGCACCACCACCAGGACCGGCCCCCAGATGAAGAAGGCCAGCGGAATGGCGGTCGAATAGAACGGCACGGTCTCTGTCATGGCGTCTCGGTTCTCGCGTCTGGCATCGGCGCTGTGGGAAGTGAGGTTATCCGGCCGCCCGGCTGCCGCCAAGCCGAGACAACCGGAACTCGATCAGCCGTGGGGCAGGATGTCCTGCTCGATCGCACCGAAGATCGAATGCCCGGAGGCATCCTTCATCTCGATGCGGACGGTGTCGCCGAAGCGCAGGAAGGGCGTCTTCGGCTCGCCACCGCGGATCGTCTCGACCATGCGCTGCTCGGCGATGCAGGCATAGCCCTGCCCGCCTTCCGCAACCGGCCGGCCCGGCCCGCCATCGGCATCGCGATTCGAGACCGTGCCGGCGCCGACGATGGTGCCCGCCGAGAGGCGGCGGGTCGCGGCGGCATGGGCGATCAGCGTACCGAAATCGAAGGTCATGTCGGTGCCCGCATCGGGTTTGCCGAAGAGCGTGCCGTTGACCTGCGCGAGCAGCGGCAGGTGCAAACGGCCGTCGCGCCAGGAGCCGCCCAGCTCGTCCGGCGTCACGGCCACAGGCGAATAGGCCGATGACGGCTTCGACTGAACGAAGCCAAAGCCTTTCGCCAGTTCGCTGGGAATCCGATTCCGCAAGCTCACGTCGTTGACGAGCATGACGAGGCGGATCGCGCCGAGCGCCTCCTCGCGCGTCGCGCCCATCGGCACGTCGCCGGTGACGACCGCGATCTCCGCCTCGAAATCGATGCCGTCATCCTCGCTGCGGGCGTGCACGGCCTGGCGCGGGCCGAGCGAGGCGTCGCTGCCGCCCTGGTACATCAGCGGATCGGTCCAGAAGCTCTCCGGCATGGTGGCGCCCCGCGCCTTTCGGACGAGATCGACATGGTTCACATAGGCCGAGCCGTCGAGCCACTGATAGGCGCGCGGCAGCGGCGCGGCGCAATCATGCTCGTGGAAGCGGAAGGACGGGACCGAGCCGTGCTCCAGCCCCTCGGCGAGGTCGGTGAGGCGCGGGGCGTGCCGCTCCCAGTCGTCGAGCGCCGCCTGCAGCGTCGGCACGACCGGAAAGGCATCGGTGGCGCGGGTCAGGTCCCGCGAGACGACGACGAGACGGCCGTCACGGCCATGCGCGAGCGAGGCAAGCTTCATGTCTTTTCATTCCTTCCCGGACGCGCCAATAAGGGCATAACAATCCCTCGGGAGGAAACCATATGGAACGTCGCAGCTTTTTGAAATCGGGGGCACTGGCCGCCGCCGCGACGACGGTCGCAATGCCGGCTGTCGCGCAGTCGCAGCCCGAGGTGAAATGGCGGCTGACCTCGAGCTTCCCGAAGTCGCTGGACACCATCTTCGGCACGGCCCAGCAGTTCTCGAAGTTCGTCTCCGAGGCCACCGACGGCAAGTTCGAGATCCAGGTCTTCGCGCCCGGCGAGATCGTGCCCGGCCTCCAGGCGCTCGACGCGGTTTCCTCCGGCACGGTCGAATGCGCGCATTCGCCGACCTATTTCTATATCGGCAAGGACCCGACGCTGGGTCTGGGCACCGGTATCCCCTTCGGGCTCAACGCCCGCCAGCAGCATAGCTGGTGGTATTTCGGCGGCGGCGAGCAGATCGTGAACGGCGTGCTCGACCGGTTCAACGCCTATTCGATCCCCTGCGGCAATTCCGGCTGCCAGATGGGCGGCTTCTTCCGCAACGAATTGAAGAGCATCGACGACCTCAAGGGCCTGAAATTCCGCATCGGCGGCATGGGCGGGGCGGTTCTCGCCAAGCTCGGCGTGGTGCCGACGCAGATCGCGCCCGGCGACGTCTATCCGGCGCTGGAGCGCGGCGCGATCGACGCGGCCGAGTTCGTCGGCCCCTATGACGACGAGAAGCTCGGCTTCATCCGCGTCGCCAAATACTACTACTATCCCGGCTGGTGGGAGGGCGGCGCGATGCTGCACCTGATCATCGGCAAGGAGGCCTGGGCCAAGCTGCCGAAGCACTACCAGGCGATCGTCCAGAACGCCTGCGAGGCGGCCAATAACTGGATGCTGGCCAAATACGACTTCGTGAACCCGGGGGGCCTGCGCCGTCTCGTGGCGCAGGGCGCGCAGTTGCGCGGCTTCCCGCTGCCGGTGATGGAGGCGGCGCTGAAGGCGGCCGAGGAATACTATGCCGAGACCAGCGCCAAGAGCCCGGACTTCAAGAAGGGCTACGATTCGATGGTCGCGTTCCGCGGCGAGAACCTGCTCTGGTGGCAGATCGCGGAACTCTCCTACGACTCGTTCATGAACCGGCTGAAGGCGCGCTGAGGCGCGAGCGGTCATCATCATGACGAAGAAGCAAGCCGCTGATACGGAAGAACAGGCGCTCCATCTGGAGCGCTTCCTGCCCTATCGCCTGAATGTCGTCGGCACGCTCGGCGGCAGGGCGCTCGGGCGCATCTATGGCGAGCATTTCGGCATCGGCATCCCGGAATGGCGGGTCGTGGCGCAGCTCGGCGAATTCGGCAAGCTGACCTCGCGCGACATCGGCGAGCTCGCCCAGATGCACAAGACCAAGGTCTCGCGGGCGGTCGGCGAGTTGGAGAAGCGCGGCCTCGTCTCGCGCGCCGAGAACCGGCAGGACCGGCGCGAATCCTTCGTCGCGCTGACGCCGGCGGGCAAGCGCATCTACGACCAGATCGTGCCGCTGGCGCTCGGCTTCGAGGCGCGCTGGATCGACGGCATCGCGCCCGACGAGCTCAAGGTGTTCGAACGCGTGCTCTCGACCTTGACCGAGCGCGGACGGCATCTCGCCGGGAATTATCGCGAGGAAGACGGGGCTTAGGCCCTCACGCGACCACACCGCGCCGTCATCCCGGACAAGCGGCGAAGAGGCGCCGATCCGGGATCCATGCCGGAGCATTTCCGGCAGAGGCTCAGGCATGGATCCCGGGTCTCCGCTTCGCTGCACCCGGGATGACAGTGAGGACGGCTGATTTGGCAGCGCCTCAGAAGTACGGCGCGAGATTGCGCCGGATGCGCTCAGCCGGGTCCTCGCCCTTCGGCGGGTAGGCAAAGGCCGTTCCCGTGATCGCCTCATAGGCGCGGACATAGACCGCAGAGGTCTGGTCGATCAGCTCCTGCGGGATCGGCGGCAGGTCCTGCGTATAGGGATCGCAGCGCGCCACGACCCAGTTGCGCACGAAATCCTTGTCGAAGGATTCGGGCTTGCCGCCGGCCGCGAAGCGCTCGGGATAGCTTTCGGCGAACCAGTAGCGGCTCGAATCCGGCGTGTGGATCTCGTCGGCCAGCACGATGTTGCCCTCGGCATCGGTGCCGAACTCGTATTTGGTATCGGCGAGGATCAGGCCGCGCTCGCGGGCGAGCTTCTGGCCGCGGGCGAAGAGCGCCAGCGCATAGGCCGAGACCTCGTCCCATTGCTTCTGCGTGAGCAGCCCCTCGCCCACGATCTGCTCGGCCGAGAGCGGCTCGTCATGGCCGCCGTCGAAGGCCTTGCTGGTCGGGGTGATGATCGCCTGCAGCAGCGCCTCGTTGTCGCGCAGGCCCTCCGGCAGCGTCATGCCGTACATCTCGCGCCGGCCCTGCTTGTACATCGTCAGGATCGAGGTGCCGGTCGTGCCAGCGAGATAGCCGCGCACCACCATCTCGACCGGCAGGATATCCAGGCGCCGGCCGACGACGACGTTCGGATCAGGATATTCCAGGACATGGTTGGGGCAGATATCGGCGGTCTGCTCGAACCAGTAGCGCGCGGTTTGCGTCAGCACCTGGCCCTTCAGCGGAATCGAGGCGATCGCCCGGTCGAAGGCCGAGAGCCGGTCGGTCGAGATCAGGATGCGACGGTTGTCGGGCAGGTCGTAATTCTCGCGGACCTTGCCGCGATAATAGTTCGGCAGCTCGGGGATGACGGCTTCGTGAAGAGGCAGATAGTCGGACATGGGCGGAGCTTGCCTCATTGGCGCTGCACGGAAGGCCGGCGCGGCCGGGCCGCTGCCACAGGTCTTCTAACCAGAACGGAAGTTTTCCACCATCGGGGCGACAGAAGCTTCCCCGGATTGCTGCGCTCTCCCGAATGTGGCATGCGAGGCCCTCGCGATGGAGCGTCCCCGCGGCCTATCAGGCGAGGCTCCGCTCCTTAGTTCCGTCGTGTTTGGCGGGTGTTCTGGACCACAGTTTGCGATCAGAGCCGGCCCGCCGGCGCGACTATGGATGACGTGACCCGACCTGCGATGATGCTGCGACTGACCAGACGCTTCGGCATGGCCCTTCTGATGCTGGCGGCCCTCGGTGGCACCGCCATGGCGCAGTCGGCGTCCTGCAATGCCTGGCGCGCCGAGCTGGAAAGCCTGCAGGGCCGCAGCGGCGGCGACCCGCGCGCTGCGCAGGCCGCGCGGCGCGTCGGCGCCCAGCTGGCGCAACTGAGCAACCAGTATCGCTCCATGGGCTGCGACCGCGGCTTCAGCTTCTTCGATTCCCCGCCGCCGCAATGCAATTTCATCCGGCAGCAGCTCGGCCAGTTGCAGAACCAGTATGGCCAGTTGCAGAGCCAGGCAGAGGGCGGCGGCATCGAACAACGCCGCGCCCAGCTCGCGGCCGCCATCAACAACAATTGCCGGGCGCAGCCGCGCGGCTTCTTCGACACGATATTCGGGCGCGATCCCGGCCCCGGCGAGATCGATTCGACCTTGCCGGAACTCGATCCCGAGCAGCCGACCGAACCGGCCAAGCCACGCCTTGGCGGCCCGCAGACCGTCTGTGTCCGCACCTGCGACGGCTTTTTCTTCCCGCTCGGGAACAACGCCGGCAATGGCGACGAGATGTGCCAGGCCCTGTGCCCGGGCACCGAGACGCTGGCCTATGGCATGAGCGCCGGCGGCGACATCCAGAACGCCGCCTCGCGCGCGACCGGGCAGCCCTATTCCTCGCTGGCCAATGCCGGCAAATACACCCGCAGCTTCGATGCCGCCTGCACCTGCCGCGGCCAGGGGCAGAGCTGGTCCGCCGCCCTCAAGGACGCCGAATACCTGCTCGACAAGCGCAAGGGCGACGTCATCCTGACCGAGCAGCGGGCCGCCGAATTGTCGCGGCCGAAGGCGGACCCGAAGCGCAAGGGCGCTGCTGCGGCCCAACCGGCGGCAGTGGTGCCCGTTCCGGTCGTCCCCGACGAGAAGCCGATGCCGTCGGAGGATTCACCGACCGCCGGCACCGAATCGGCCGGCGTCGGCCCCGATATCGTCGGCGAGAAGGTGCTCGACAAGAAGGACGGGTTGAAGAGCGAATCGCAGAGCTCCACCGGCGAGCGCCGGACGGTGCGGATCGTCGCACCCAATCTCGCGCCCAACCTGAACCCACAGGCCGCTCGGCCCTGAACGCGAAAAGTTCCATGCGATTTTCGCATGGAAGATCACCCGAGAACGCCGCGATCGCTTCTGGACGCATGAATGGATCGGCAGCATAAGGAGGCATCCAAGCCGCCTCCGGGAGGCCCGCCAGACCCGTCCCACGGCTCCACCGTGCCGCGCGCCCGCTTCTGACGCTCCCCAGCTCAGAAGGCCGCCATGTCCGAGACGACAGCGCCAGCTCCCACCCATCCCATCCAGTTCGACGATGCCAAGCGCCGCCTCAAGGCGATCTTCATCGGCTCAGTCGGCAATCTCGTCGAATGGTACGATTTCTACGCCTATACGGCCTTCGCGCTCTATTTCGCGCCGGCCTTCTTTCCCTCGCATGACCCGGTGGTGCAGCAGCTCAACGCGGCGACGCTGTTCGCGGCGGGGTTCATCGTGCGGCCGATCGGCGGCTGGCTGTTCGGCCATCTGGCGGATCGCTACGGGCGGCGGCTGTCATTGACCCTGTCGGTGATCATGATGTGCTTCGGCTCGCTGATCATCGCGCTGACGCCGACCTACGCGACGATCGGCTTCGCGGCGCCGGCCCTGCTGGCACTGGCGCGCATCATCGAAGGCCTGAGCCTCGGCGGCGAATACGGGGCGAGCGCGACCTACCTCACGGAAATCGCCGACCCCGAGCATCGCGGCTTCTATTCGAGCTTCCAGTACGTGACGCTGATCGGCGGGCAGCTCACCGCGATCCTGGTGCTGCTCCTGCTCCAGAACGTCTTCCTGACGCATGAGCAGCTGGTCGAGTGGGGCTGGCGCATCCCCTTCGTCATCGGCGCGATGCTGGCCGTCACAGCCATGCTGATGCGCCGGCACATGCACGAGACCGAGTCGTTCGAGGCCGCCAAGGCGACGATGAAGAAGGAAAGCTCGCTCAAGGGCCTGCTGAAATACCCGCGCGAGGTTGCGATCGTGGTCGGCCTCACGGCCGGCGGCACGGCCGCCTTCTACACCTTCACCACCTATATGCAGACCTTCGTCAGGCAGACGGTCGGCCTTTCCGACATGACCACGACCTATGTGATCGCAGGCTCGCTGATCTTCGCGGCGGTGCTGCAGCCGATCTACGGCATGATCTCGGACAGGATCGGCCGCAAGCCGATGCTGATCTTCTTCGGGCTGGCGGGCTCGCTGCTGACCGTGCCGATCCTGACGGCGCTCGCCGACACCAAATCGGCGTTCACGGCCTTCCTGCTGATCTGCGGCGCCTGGATCTTCACCGCCGGCTACACCTCGATCAACGCCGTGGTGAAAGCGGAGCTGTTCCCGACCGCGATCCGCGCGACCGGCGTCGCCGTGCCCTATGCCGTGACCGTCTCGATCTTCGGCGGCACGGCGCCGGCCATCGCCCTGTTCTTCAAGCAGCAGGGCCACGAGCAGTGGTTCTATTACTACCTCGCCGGCGTCATCTTCCTGTCGTTCCTGGTCTATGCGACCATGCGCGACACCAAGCACGCCTCGGCGATGGAGCGGCACGAGTGAAGAACGGAATTGCAGGCGAGCAGATGGAGCGGAGATGTTTTGCCTGCAATCACGTCTTTCTAAACGAAAGGCCCGTTTGCCATGTCGTTTTCTTCGATGACGGAGAAATCCAGATCGACTGCGGGCAGGATGATCACGGTGAAGGCGATGAGTTCCCCAAGAACTTTCGTCCCGTGGGGCTGAACCACATCATCGCCCGGGACGAGACGGTAGCTGCTCTTCTCGCCGAAGAGGCACCTGATGTCAGTTTTGGGAGAGATAGCGTCGACCAGCCATGGAGCCGCTACATCATTCGCTGAGCGGCTTCTCACTGTTCGAAGAGATTGATCAGCTCGTTTCGCCAGCCAGCCGCTTCAGCGCCTTCTCCCGCCCGATCAGCGGCAGCAGTGCCGCCAGCTCCGGGCCATGGTCGAGCCCCGTCAGCCCCCGGCGCAGCGGCATGAACAGCGCCTTGCCCTTCGCGCCCGTGGCGGCCGAGACCGCTTGCGTCCAGCTCTTCCAGGTCGTGGTGTCGAAGGGCTCTGCCGGCAGTAGCCCGGCCGCCGTGGCGGCAAAGCCCTGATCGGCGATCACGGGCTCGATCGGCCCCTGCACGACGCGCCACCACTGAGCCGCCTCGTCCAGCTTGGCGAGATTGCCGCGCACGGCCTGCCAGAACGGCTCGTCGGCCGCGACGCCGAGCGCCACCAATCGGTCGGCAACTGCAGCAAGCGGCAACTGGTGCAGCGTCCGGGCGCTCAGCGCCTCCAGCTCGTGCTCGTCGAACTTGGCGGGCGCCCGCGAGACATGGGCGAGCTCGACCAACCCTGCGAGCTCGTCGAGGCTCGCGACCGGGCGCACGGCGTCGGAAGTACCGACCAGCGTCGCCAGCGCCGCCACCGCCAGCGCTTCCACGCCGGTCTCGCGCAGGCCGCGCAACGAGAGATGTCCGAGGCGCTTGGAGAGCCCCTCGCCGCTCGCGGTGGTCAGCAGGTTGTGGTGGCCGAAGGTCGGCAGGCTCGCGCCCAGCGCCTCGAAGATCTGGGCCTGGACCGCGGTGTTGGTGACGTGGTCCTCGCCGCGGATGACATGGGTCACGCCGGTCTCGATATCGTCGACGACGGAGGGCAGCGTGTAGAGATAGCTGCCGTCCTCGCGCACCAGCACCGGGTCCGAGAGCGAGGCGCAATCGACATGGGAGGCACCGCGCACCAGATCGTCCCAGGCGACCTCGCGCGGCTCCAGCAGGAAGCGCCAATGGGGCTTGCGCCCCTCCGCCGCGAAGGCAGCCTTCTGCTCGTCGGTAAGCTTCAGCGCGGCGCGGTCGTAGATCGGTGGCAGGCCACGGGCGAGCTGGCGCTTGCGGCGGCGATCGAGCTCGTCGGCCGTCTCGTAGCAGGGATAGAGCCGCCCTGCCCCGCGCAGGCGATCGGCGGCGGCATCATAGATCGCCAACCGCTCCGACTGGCGGATCACCTCATCGGGCACGATGCCGAGCCAACCCAGGTCCTCGGCGATGGCATCGGCATATTCCGCCTTCGAGCGGGCGATGTCGGTATCGTCGTAGCGCAGCAGGAAGCGACCGCTGTGGCGGCGGGCGAAGAGCCAGTTGAACAGCGCCGGCCGGGCGTTGCCGATATGGAGGTAGCCGGTGGGCGACGGCGCGAAGCGAACCAGAGGAGAGGTCATGGCCCGGCTTATGGCGCGTTTGCCGGCAGGCGACAATCCGGCGATCCCATGGAATTCCGCATCGTTAACCCTGCATTAGGGTTACCAAGGCATGAATTGTCCCCAGAGCAGGGTGAAACGGGTGATTTCGAACCGCTGCTCGGGGAGATCAGGATGCGCATCCGTTCCATCGCGCTCATGCTTGGGTCTACGGCCCTCGCGACCAGCCTTCTCGCCGCACCGACGCTTGCGGCGGATTACCTGCGCGGCACGCAGACCTTCGAGGCCCCTCAGAGCGCGGTGGCGTTCGAGCGCGGCATCAACTGGTCGGGCTTCTATGTCGGCGGCGGCGCGGGCGTGTCCGATACCAAGTTCAAGCCCGATAACGGGCTCCAGGACCTCGCCCGCTTCGCCTATCGCAACACGCTGCTCGGCGCCGAGTACGATTTGGGCGCCCTGCTCGGCAACCTGCCCGAGAAGCGCGACAGCGGCGCAACCTTCTTCGGCTTCGCCGGCTACAATTTCACCTTCGGCGATGCCGTCCTCGGCTTCGAGGCCGATTACACCCGCTCGGGGCATGAATACCGGCTCGGCGACTACATCGCCCGGCGCGCCACCACCTCCAACGGCACCATCAACGACGTCTCTCTGACGACAAATCATGGGGCCTCGCTCAACGACTACGCCACGGCGCGTGTACGCCTCGGCTGGGCAGCCGGCAGCTTCATGCCGTTCGCGACGCTCGGCGGCGCGGTGGGACGCTTCAACACCACCTCGACGATCACCGCAACGAACTACATCACCCAGCTCAACCCGGTCACAGGATTGATCGAGCAGGGTCAGGCCGCCGGCTATCCCCTGATCGTCGGCGCGACCAAGAAGAACGTCTACGGCTTCGGCCTGACGGTCGGTGGCGGCATCGACTGGGCGCTGACCGACAACATGTTCCTGCGCGGCGAATACCAGCTCATCCGCTTCGCCGATGTCGAGGGCACGACGACGACGATCAACACCGCGCGCGCCGCTCTGGGCGTCAAGTTCTGAGGCAGGTCACCACGCCTCAAACGAAAAGGCCGGGGCGAGAGCCCCGGCCTTTTCTGTTTGTTTGGTAGCCGAAGCGCCTTATTCGGCCGCCTCGACCTCAGGCCGGGCCCGGCCGGCGCGCTGGCGCTTGACCAGCTCGGCGACGATGAAGGCAAGCTCCAGTGCCTGCTCCGCGTTGAGGCGGGGATCGCAGAACGTGTGATAGCGGTCGTTGAGGTCCGCATCCGTCATGCCGCGCGCACCACCGGTGCATTCGGTAACGTTCTTGCCGGTCATCTCGAGATGCAGGCCGCCGGCATGGGTACCTTCGGCCTGATGGACGGCGAAGAAGTTCTTCACCTCGCCCAGGATCAGGTCGAAGGGACGCGTCTTGTAGCCGCTCGCCGCCTTGACCGTGTTGCCGTGCATCGGGTCGCAGGACCAGACGACGTTACGGCCTTCGCGCTTCGTCGCCCGCACCAGCGCCGGCAGATGGTCGAAGACCTTGTCGGCACCGAAGCGCGCAATGAGCGTCAGGCGCCCGGCCTGGTTCTGCGGATCGAGCACGTCGATCAGCTTGAGCAGGCCGTCGACCGTGGTCGAGGGGCCGCATTTCAGGCCGATCGGGTTCTTGATGCCGCGGAAGAACTCGACATGGGCATGGTCGATCTGGCGCGTGCGATCACCGATCCAGACCATGTGGCCTGAGGTGGCGTACCATTCGCCGGTGGTCGAATCCGTCCGGGTCATCGCCTGCTCGTAGCCGAGCAGCAGCGCCTCGTGGCTGGTGTAGAAGTCGGTCGTGCGCATCTCCGGATAAGTCTCCGGGTCAATGCCGATGGCGCGCATGAACTCCAGCGCCTCGGTGATGCGCTCGGCCACCTCCTGGTAGCGATGCGACTGCGGTGAATCCTTGACGAAGCCGAGCATCCAGCGATGCGCGTTGTCGAGATTGGCATAGCCGCCGGTCGCGAAGGCGCGGATCAGGTTCAGCGTTGCCGCCGACTGACGATAGCCCTCGAGCTGACGGCGCGGATCGGGGATGCGCGCCTCGGCCGTGAACTCGTTGTCGTTGACGATGTCGCCCTTGTAGCTCGGCAGTTCGATGCCGCCGATCGTCTCGGTCGGGGCCGAGCGCGGCTTGGCGAACTGGCCGGCGATGCGGCCGACCTTCACCACCGGCGAGCCGCCGGCGAAGGTCAGGACGACCGCCATCTGCAGGAACAGCCGGAAGAAGTCGCGGATATTGTCGGCCGAATGCTCGGCGAAGCTCTCGGCGCAGTCGCCTCCCTGCAGCAGGAAGGCCTCACCGGCGGCGACCTTGCTCAACGCCCGTTTGAGCTTGCGCGCCTCGCCTGCAAAAACGAGCGGCGGAAAGCCGGCGAGCTGCTGCTCAACCGCCTTCAAGGCTGCCTGGTCCGGATATTCCGGAATCTGCTGGACGGGCTTGGCCCTCCAGCTCTCTGGCGTCCACCGCTCGGACATGGGACTATGTGCTCCTGACTGTGAGATCGCGCATCGTTAACCTCTTGGTAGCGCGAAGGGGCGGCTATACACCGATGATGTGGGAATGACCACCTTCGGAGGGAAGCCCTGTCAGTGGACGGCCCGGCCGCTCAGCGCATGCGCCGCGAAAGGCGATTCTTCGCAACGGGATAGCGAGCGCCGTTGCCACATCGCGGCAACGGCCTGTCATCCTGATTCAAGCGCTTCACACGGCGATTCAACGCGGCGGACGCTAGCCCGCCCGGGGTGTGCGCATCGTCACCAGCTCCTCCGCGGCGCTCGGATGCAGCGCGACGGTGCGGTCGAAATCGGCCTTGGTCGCCCCCATCGTCACGGCGATCCCGACCGCCTGGACGATCTCGCCGGCATCATGGCCGAGGATGTGGACGCCGAGCACCTTGTCCGATTGCGCGTCGACGACGAGCTTCATGTAGATGCGCTCCTGCCGGCCGGAGATCGTCGCCTTCATCGGGCGGAAGCCGGATTCGAAGACGGTGACCTTGTGCCCTGCAGCGACAGCCTGCGCCTCCGACAAGCCGACGGTGCCGATCTCCGGCGTCGTGAAGACAGCCGAGGCGACGGTGGCGTGGTCAACCGTCCAGGTCCTGCTGCCGAAGGTCGAGTCGGCGAAGGCATGCCCCTCGCGGATCGCGACCGGCGTCAGGTTGACCCGATTGGTCACGTCGCCGACGGCGTGGATCGACGGCACGCTGCTGGCGGAGGCGCCATCGACCGTGATCTCGCCGAGCGGGCCCATCGCAACGCCCGCCTGCTCCAGGCCGAGCCCCCTGGTGTTCGGCCGGCGACCGGTGGCGACCAGCACGACATCGGCATCGATCGGCTCGCCCTTGGCGCAATGGGCGCGGCGGGTGCCGTCGGACAGTTCCTCGATCCGGTCGATCGTGCAGCCAAGCCGCAAGGTGATGCCGGCATGGATGAGCGCGTCGCGCAGGCGGGTGCGAATGTCCTCGTCGAAGCCGCGCAGGATGTTGTCGCCCCGGTGCAGCACGGTCACCGCGACGCCGAGCCGGGCGAAGAGGCTGGCGAATTCGAGGGCGATATAGCCGCCACCGACAACCAGCATGCGCTTCGGCAGCGCAGGCAGATGGAAGATCTCGTTCGAGGAGATGCCGAGCTCGCCGCCGGGAATCGGCGGGTCGAAGGAGGGCCAGCCGCCGGTCGCGACCAGGATATGGCGGGCGCGGATCACCTCCCCGCTCTTGACCAGTCGGACCTGATGCGGCCCCTCGACGACGGCGCGCTCCTCGCGGATTTGGACCTTCGCCCCTTCGAGCCCCTTGCGATAGAGGCCGGACAGGCGCGTGACCTCGTTGGCCACGGCATCGCGCAGCGTCGACCAGTCGAAGACCGGCGCCTGCGGCAGCGTCCAGCCAAAGCCGGCAGCGTCCTCGAAATCCTCGGCGAAACGGCTGGCATAGACGAAAAGCTTCTTGGGCACGCAGCCGCGGATCACACAGGTGCCGCCGATCCGATCCTCCTCGGCGATCATCACGCGGGCGCCATGGCCAGCGGCGATGCGCGCCGCGCGCGTGCCGCCCGAACCGGCACCAATGACGAAAAGATCGACGTCGAAATCAGCCATGGTCTTCTCCCTGCGGCGCCGCCACGCCCGGACCGAACCAGAGGATCGAAGCCCCCAGAACGGCAATCCACCAGCCCTGCCAGGCGCCATGCCCGACGACGGCAATCGCGAAGGCGCCTGCAAACAGCGCCAGGCGCGGTGCCATCTCCCGCGCCGGCAGGCGGCGCAGCCGCCCCAGCATAAGGAGACCGGCCAGGACGAGGAGGCCCGCTCCGACCACCCCGGTCTCGGCCCAGGCCTGCAGCGGCATATCATGCGGATGGCTCGCTGCCAGGAGCTCGCGATGCGCAGGAGAGACCTCCTTCGCCACCGGGTGTTCATGCATGGTGGCCGAGGTTCCGAAGCCGGCGCCGACGATCGGCCGTGCCCGCGCAACCTCGCCAAAGCTCTGCCAGATATCGATGCGGGCCTGGCCGGTCATCACCGCGAACCGGTTCAGGATCAGCGAAGGCAGCCAGTTCTGCGCGGCGACGCCAAGCACGGGCGCCACCGCCATGGCGAGAAGAAAGGCGCAGCCTGCGGCCGTCAGCGTCAGGCGCGGCCAGAGCGCCGACAGCCCCCAGCAGAGCGCGCAGACGGCGACGCCGAGCCGAGCCGAGGAGCTTTCCGAGCGCAGCGCCAGGGCCGTCACGGCCAAGGCCAGAACGACCGCCAGAATCCGGTCGGACCGGCGAGCACCGGGCAGGTTCCAGAGGCCATGAATCGTCGGCACCGCCAGTATGAGCGCCGTGATCGCCGGGCGGTTGAAGACGAAGCTCGCCAGCTTGCCGATGCCGAGCGCGGCCCGCTGCGACAGCCCGGACGTAAGCTCGAGCATCGCCAGCAGGCAGGCGAGGATGATCGCGAGCGCGAGCGCCCGCAGCCAGGCAGGCTGCGGCCTGAACACGCCGGAAGCGGCGATCGCGAGGGCGAAGACGATCGGCAGCGCGAGCTCGCCCCAGGCCCGCAACGAGGCGAGCGGAGCGTGACTCCACAGAATCGAGATCAGCGCCCAGGCGAGGAAGGCGGCCAGGGCCAGCCCGGGCGGCGTCACGAGAAGGCGCCCCATGCGCCCGACGAGCTCGCCTGTTCGGCCGGAGAGGATGAGGACGGCGGCGAAGGGGATCACCGCCAGCCCGAGCAGAAGCGTCGACGAGCGGTTGGCGAGCCACATCGCAACCGGCATCAGCACCATCAGCGCCACGCCGATCCCGATCAAGCGCGGCGACAACTGCTGGCGATCTGCAAGACGCGTCTGACTCATGGCTTGCGCTTACGCGATCGCAGGAAACGCCGCCAGCGCGTTATCGCGCGATTGCCCGCAGTCGTAGGAGGAAAGGCGTAGATTCTGCGGTTAACGCACGCCGCAGCCGAAAATTCTTGACTTCCGATTATGCAATCTGGCGCAATTGACGATCGGCGCGGCGAGGTGCCACAGGCGGAGCGCCTCAAGAAACCCGCGGGCAAGGCCCCGCAAGCGGAGGAATTCATGCTGACATCCATCCTGAAGCGCACGGCCCTGACGGCGGTGGCGCTGGCTGCCCTGTCCACAGCCGCCTTCGCCCAGCTCAACGAGCTGAAGATCATGGCCCCGGCGGCGCCCGGCGGTGGCTGGGACGGCACGGCGCGCTCGATGCAGCAGGCGCTGACCGCGGCCGGGATCACCAAGAGCGTGCAGGTCAACAACGTCACCGGCGCGGGCGGCACCATCGGCCTCGCGCAATTGATCGGCGCCAAGGGCGCCGGCGACCAGCTGATGGTCAACGGCTTCGTCATGGTCGGCGCCATCCTGCTCAACAAGTCCCCGGTCAACCTGACCCAGGTCACGCCGATCGCGCGCCTCACCGCCGAGGCCGAGGTCATCGTCGTGCCGACGGAATCGCCGCTCAAGACCGCCAAGGACCTGGCCGAGCGCCTGAAGGCCGACCCGGCCAAGGTGACCTGGGCCGGCGGCTCGGCCGGCGGCACCGACCACATCCTCGCCGCGCTGTTCGCGCAGGCCGTCGGCGCCGATGCCAAGAAGATCAACTACATCCCGTTCTCGGGCGGCGGCGAGGCACTGGCTGCCATGCTCGGCGGGCGCGTCACGGCCGGCGTCTCCGGCTATGGCGAGTTCGAAGGCCAGATCAAGGCCGGCAAGCTGCGTGTACTCGCAGTCTCCTCGTCGAAGCGCCTCGAGAACGCCCCGGATGCGCCCACGCTGAAGGAGCAGGGCATCGATCTCGAGCTCCTGAACTGGCGCTCGGTCGTCGCCCCTCCCGGCCTCTCGGCCGAGCAGACCAAGGCCCTGATCGACACGGTCGAGAAGATGGTCAAGTCGAAGGAATGGCAGGAAATCCTCAAGGCTCGCGGCTGGGACGATTCCTTCCTCGCCGGCGCAGCCTTCGACACCTTCCTGAAGGCCGAGATCGAGCGCGTCTCCAAGGTGATGACTGAAGTCGGTCTGGTGAAGTAAGCCGGCAGCGACGCGAGAATCAGAAGGGGGCCGGGAAACCGGCCCCTTTTCCAACCACCAGAAGCGCCAAGAACGACGCCGACCAGCACTGCGGGAACGCCATGACCAACGATACGCGCACCCAAGGCGCCAACAAGCCGGCCCTGGTGGTAGGCGTCCTGCTGCTGATCGTCGCCGCCCTTATCGGCTATGACGCCTCGCAGCAGACGATCACCTCGACCTATGGCGTCGGCCCGACCGCGATGCCTTATGTCGTGGCGGCTGGTCTCGTCATCCTGGGCCTGGCGCATTTCCTGGTCGCCTTCCGCGAAGGCCTGCCGCAGCCCGAGGCGGCCGATAACAAGGCGCTGCTCTGGATCGCCGGAGGCCTGATCTTCCTGATCGCCTGCATCGGGCTCGGCGGCGGCTTCATCATCGCCATCACCGTGGTTTTCGCCTGCACCGCGCGTGGCATGGGCCGGCAGGGGCTCCTGGTCGATGCTGTGATCGGCTTCGTGCTCGGCCTCGTCATCTTTCTCGTCTTCGCCAAGGTCCTGACGCTGATCCTGCCGTCGGGTCCGCTCGAGCGCCTGTTCCTCTAAAGGAGAGCCCGATCATGGATACCCTGCTCTCCCTGCTTCACGGTTTCAGCGTCGCGCTCGAACCCTCCAAGATGATCTTCTGCCTGATCGGCGTGTTCCTCGGGACCGCCGTCGGCGTGCTGCCCGGCATCGGCCCGGCGCTCACCGTCGCGCTGCTGCTGCCGGTGACCTTCAAGCTCGATCCGGCGGGATCGCTGATCATGTTCGCCGGCATCTACTATGGCGGCATGTATGGCGGCTCGACCACGGCGATCCTGCTCAATGCACCCGGCGAAAGCGCCTCGCTCGCCACAGCGCTCGAAGGCTCGAAGATGGCCAAGGCCGGCCGCGGCGGCCCGGCGCTCGCCACCTCGGCGATCGGCTCCTTCGTCGCCGGCCTGATCGCGACGATCGGGCTTGCCTTCCTGGCACCCGTTCTGGTCGAGATCGCGGTGAAGTTCGGCCCCTGGGACTATTTCGCGCTGATGATCGTCGCCTTCGTCACGGTCTCCGCGACCTTCGGCGACTCGCCGCTGCGCGGCCTGACCAGCCTGTTCCTCGGCATCGCGCTCGGCCTGGTGGGCATCGACAAGCTGACCGGCCAGGCCCGCCTGACCTTCGGCGTGCCGGAGCTGCTCAACGGCGTCGAGGTCACGACGCTCGCGGTCGGCCTCTTCGCCGTCGGCGAAGCCTTCTACGTCGCCTCCAAGCGCTTCCGCGATCCCGAGGAGATCATCCCGATCAAGGGCTCGCTGTGGATGACCAAGGAGGACTGGAAGCGCTCCTGGGCGCCCTGGCTGCGCGGCACCGCCTTCGGCTTCCCGATCGGCGCCCTGCCGGCCGGCGGCGCCGAGGTTCCGACCTTCCTGAGCTACTCGACCGAGCGCAAGCTCTGCAAATACCCGGACGAGTTCGGCAAGGGCGCGATCGAGGGCGTCGCAGGGCCCGAGGCCGCCAACAACGCCTCCGCAGCCGGCACGCTGGTGCCGCTGCTGACCCTCGGCCTGCCGACTTCGGCGACGGCCGCGATCATGCTCGCCGGCTTCCAGCAATACGGGCTCAACCCCGGCCCGCTGCTCTTCGCCGAAAAGCCGGATCTGGTCTGGGGCCTGATCGCCTCGCTGTTCATCGCCAACGTCATGCTGGTGATCCTGAACCTGCCGCTGATCGGGCTCTGGGTCCGGCTTCTGGCGATCCCGCAGCCCTGGCTCTATGCCGGCATCCTCGTCTTCGCGACGATGGGCACGCTTGCCGTCAACGGCTCGCCGGCCGAGCTCGCCATGCTCTTCGCCTTCGGCTTCCTCGGCTATCTGATGCGCCGCTACGACTATCCGGTGGCGCCGATGGTGGTCGGCCTGATCCTCGGGCCGATGGCGGAGCAGCAATTGCGCCGCGCGCTGCAGATCAGCCTGGGCGATCCGATGATCCTGCTGGAGAACCCGATCTCGGCGACGCTGCTCGGCATCGCCTTCATCGCGCTGGTGGCGCCCTTCGTGATGAAGGGGCTGAACCAGTTCAAGGCTGCCGAGGACTGACCAGACCGAGCCGGATGAGGCTCTCGCCCGTGGCGACGAGAGCCTCCTTCGCCGGGCGCGGCTGCCAGCCGAGCATGGCCTGCGCCTTGGCGCTCGTCGCGGTCTTGCTGCGGCCGAGCTCCGGCGTCGCCGCCTGACGGGCCGCGGCGCTGAAGCGGGCGGCGAAGCGCACCAGCCAATCCGGCAGGACGCGCGTCGAGACCCGCTCCGCATCCGCGCCGAGACCGTCCTTCAACGCCTGGGCGATCGCCTGCATCGTCATGAAATCGCCGGCCGTCGCCAGGAAACGCTCGCCGGCCGCCGCCGCATCCGTCATGGCGCGCAGGTGCAGGTCGGCGACATCGCGCACATCGACGACGCCGAACATCAGCCGCGGCACCGCCCAGAGCCGCCCATCCAGCATGGTCTTGACCAGCAGGATCGAGGCCGAGAGATCCGGCCCCAGCAAGGGGCCGAAGATGCCGACGGGGTTCACGACCGAAAGCTCCAGCCCCTGCCCTTCGCCATCGACGAAATCCCAAGCGGCGCGCTCGGCCAGCGTCTTGGATTTCGGATAGGCGGCAAGCCCAGGCGCTGCCGCGTTCGTCCAGTCGCGCTCGTCATAGGGGCGCTTCACGATGCGGCCATAGCCGATCGCGGCGAAGGAAGAGGTCAGCACGACGCGCCTCACCCCGGCCCTATGCGCGGCGCGCAGGACGCGCAGCGTGCCCTCCCGCGCCGGGCGGATCAGTTCGGCCTCGTCCTTCGGCTCGGCCGCGGCGAGCGGGGACGCGACGTGAAGGACATAGGTACAGCCGGTCGCCGCCTCGTCCCAGCCCTCGTCCCCCATCAGATCGGCGACGACGACCTGCAGCCGGTCACCGGCCTCGATTCCGGCTCCGCGCAGGGCGTCCCTGAGAGCGCCCTCGCGGGCCCGATCGCGCAGCGTCGTGCGGACGTCGTAGCCCGCCGCGAGCAACGTGAGGATGCAATGCCCCGCGAGGAAGCCGGAGCCTCCGGTCACGAGAACGAGATCACGGGTCATGTCGCCGGCTCCGCCGTTTCATTTCAGCCGCCCGGCCATAGCGTCGGTTTGGGCATGACGCCAGAGCAAGGCAGGCCGACGGGCGGGGCAGGCCAATCGGTGAACAATTGCGGCGGAACTGTGTTGACCCAGGGCCGGCATCGCCAGCGATGCCGCGGCAGAGGGAGACTATCGATGAGCGATACCACGCTTGGCGCGCAGGTCGGCACCGGTCAGCCAGCCGCCGCAGAACCGAGCCTGCACCGTGTCATGGGGCCATGGCTGCTGCTGCTCTTCATCGTCGGGGACATCCTGGGCACGGGCATCTATGCCCTCACCGGCCAGGTCGCGAACCAGGTTGGCGGCGTCGTCTGGCTGCCCTTCCTCGTCGCCTTCGCCGTCGCGATGGTGACGGCCTTCAGCTATCTCGAACTCGTCACGAAATACCCGCAGGCCGCCGGCGCCGCGCTCTACACGCACAAGGCGTTCGGCGTGCATTTCATCACCTTCATCGTCGCCTTCGCGGTGATGTGCTCGGGCATCACCTCGGCCTCGACCGCCTCGCGCGCCTTCGCCGCCAACATGTCCAGCGCCTTCGGGCTCGGCCTCTCCGGCGGCTGGGGCATCACGCTGATCGGGCTCGGCTTCATGGCGCTCGTCGCGATCGTGAACCTGCGCGGCGTCGGCGAGAGCGTGAAGGCCAATGTCGTTCTGACCTGCGTCGAGCTTACCGGCCTCCTGATCATCATCACCATCGGCATGATGGCGATCGCGGCCGGACAGGGCGACGTCTCCCGCGTCATGCAGTTCAAGACGACGGCCGATGGCGGGATGTTCTGGCCGGTGATCGCCGCGACGACGCTGGCCTTCTTCGCGATGGTCGGCTTCGAGGACTCGGTCAACATGGCCGAGGAGACCAAGGACCCGAGCCGCATCTTCCCGAAGATCCTGCTCATCGGCCTCGCCATCACCGGCGTGATCTACGTGCTGGTCTCGATCTCGGCGATCACGCTCGTCCCGCCGGAACAGCTCGGCGAGGGCGAGACGCCGCTGCTCAAGGTGGTGCAGGCAGGCGCGCCGAACTTCCCGATCTGGATCTTTGGCTTCATCACCATGTTCGCAGTCGCCAACAGCGCGCTGATCAACATGCTGATGGCGAGCCGGCTGGTCTACGGCATGAGCCGCGAGCATGTGCTGCCGCCGGTGCTCGGCAAGGTCCACGCCACAAGGCGCACGCCCTATGTGGCGATCGGCTTCACCACCCTGCTCGCCTTCGCGCTGATCACCTTCGTCGGCGAGGTGCCGGCGCTGGGCGGCACGACCGCGCTGCTGCTGCTCTGCGTGTTCACCGTCGTCAACATCGCCGTGCTGGTGCTGCGCAAGGATACGGTCGACCATGACCATTTCCGTACGCCGACCTTCCTGCCGGTCATCGGCGCCCTCTCCTGCGCCTTCCTGGCCGGTCCCTGGACGGGGCGCGCCTCGGTCCAGTACACGATCGCCGGCGTGCTGATCGGCGTTGGCGTGCTGCTCTGGGTCGTCACGGTCATCGTCAACCGCAAGACCGGCACCGCCGTGAGCGATCCGCTGATGGAGGATATCGGCGGCCGCGGCCCGGTCAACTGAGCGCCCTGCCGCAACGAAAAAGGCCGGCGATCGCTCACCGGCCTTTGCTTATCCTGAAGCGCGGTTATCCACGCGGCATCACAGCGAGTGGCCGCGCTTGCGCATCTCCTGCGAGAAGCGGTCGAACAGATACTGGCTGGTCTGCAAGGTCCAAGGCTGCAGGACGCTGAAAAGATCGTCCATCGCCTCGCGTCGCATCGCATTGTAGCGCTGACCAACCGGAGACTTGAAAAAGCCGGCGACCTCCTTGAGATCCGCCTCGTTCATCTTCCGGGCGAAGACCTCGGCGGCCGTCTTGGTCATCTCGTCGATGCGCTTGTCGGCTTCCGGCTTCAGCGCGGCGATGACGGCATCGGAGTCCTTCTTCATCTCCGGCCGGGTCGCGAGGAGCTCCTGCACGTTCTTCTCGAACTCGGTGAAGATGCCCGTGAAGGTCAGCGTGATGCCGGTCAGCTCCGCGACCTCGCGCGCCACCTGGAGGTGGCTCGGCGTCAACGCAGGCGCGGGCGCCGGCGCCTGGGCGAAGGCGGGAGCTGCGCAGGCAAGCGCCAGACCTAGGGCAGCCTGGGCGAGAAAACGACGGATCATGCGTGGAAACCCCTTTATCAGCGAACCGCCATCGGAGCGCGCGATTGCACCACCGACAGCGATGGACCGGTCATTGTGGCGCGTTCCTTAGCGTGGATTGCGCCGGAATGGAATCATTCGATCCTGCCGAGGAGCTTGAGGCCGTCGGCCCCGGCCAGGATGGCGCCGGTGGCCAGCCCGATGAACAGGCCGTGCTCGACGACGCCGGGCACGATGTTCAGGGCCTGCGCCAGCAATTCCGGGCGCGCGATCGTGCCGAGATGCGAGTCGAGGATGTAATGCCCGCCATCGGTGACGAGCGTCGTGCCGTCCGCCCGCTGGCGCAGCGTGAGCTCCCCTTCGGCGCCGGAAGCGGCGATCGCGGCGGCCACCGCCCGGCGCGTCGCCTCGAGACCGAAGGGCACGACCTCGATCGGCAGCGGGAAGCGCCCGAGAGTCTGCACCAGCTTGCCGTCATCGGCGATCACGATCATGCGGGTGGAGGCCGCCGCCACGATCTTCTCGCGCAGCAGGGCCGCGCCACCGCCCTTGATCAGGCGCAGCTGCGGATCGACCTCATCGGCACCATCGACGGTGAGATCGAGCTCCGGGGTCTCGTCGAGCGTCGACATCGGGATGCCCAGCGAAACGGCCTGGGCTTGCGTAGCCTCGGAGGTCGAAACGCAGAGCACCTCGAATCCCTCCGCGACCTTGGCGCCGAGCAGGTCGACGAAATGCTTCGCGGTGGAGCCAGTGCCGAGTCCGAGCCGCATGCCCGGCCGCACGAGCTCAAGCGCGCGAGCGGCAGCCTGCTTCTTCAGGTCGTCGGCATTCATGAGGGTCCGTCCGGCTCAGGATGTGGAAAACGCCCGCCGTCCAGGCCGGACGACGGCGCTCTCCTGCCCCGCAAGGCCGTGCGAGTCCAGCGCGCCGAAGCGTTCGGACGTCATTTCGTCTGGGGCGTGCACACTGTCTTGTCGTCGAAGACGTAGCAGATGCTCATCTCGCCGGTGCGGATATTGACCCGGAAGATGCCGCCCTCCTTCTCGTGGCGCGACGGCATCAGGCCGTAATCGCTGGGCGCCTGCGGCCCCGCTCCCTCGCCCGAGGGGAAGCAGACGGTCAGGCCGACGCCGCCCTCCTTCAACTGGAACTGGCAGGCGCCGACCTCGCCCGTCGCCTTGTCGATCCGGTAGACGCGGTTGAGATCGTTCTGCGGCGCAGGCGCGAATTCGAAGGGCCCGGCCCAGGCCGGCGCCGCGCCCGCCATCGCGAGCCCCGCTCCGAGCATCAGCCCTGCGATTCCAGCCCGTCTTCCCGTGAATGTCGACATGATGATCTTCCCTGCCGCCGGCCGCGCGACGAATCGCGCGCACGATACCATCTCGCGCGGCAATTTTGGGGAGGCGCGCGCGGGGGACTTGCCAGCCCGACCGCAACGACCTCTAACCGAATCGCGCCCGCCCGAATCACTCCAAAGGTTCCGACCATGAGTCTGCCCCCGATCGTCGTCTTCGATCTCGACGGAACGCTCGCCGAGACCGCGCCGGACATCATGCGGGTCCTCAACCTGATCCTCGTGCGCGAGGGGTTGGCGACGCTGCCCCTGGAACGGGCGCGCGAGCTTGTCGGCGCGGGCGTGCGCGTCCTGATCGAGCGCGGCTTCAAGGTCTCGGGCCGGCCGCTCGATCCGGACACGCTGGAGCGTCTCTTCCTGGAGTTCATGGATATCTATGCGCAGGACACCGCAGGCAGCAGCCATCTCTTCGACGGCGTGCTCGGCGCGCTCGATGCACTGGCGGGCGAAGGCTATGCGCTCGCGGTCTGCACCAACAAGCCGGTCCTGCACACGAACCTGATGCTGGCTCATTTCGGCATCGCCGATCGCTTCGCGGCGGTCGCCGGGCGCGACAGCTTCCCCTATTTCAAGCCGGACCCGCGTCACCTCACCCTGACGATCGCGGCGGCGAAGGCCGATCCGGCGCGGGCGGTGATGATCGGCGATTCCCGCACGGATATCGCGACGGCGCGCGCCGCCGGCATCCCGACGATCTGCGTACCCTTCGGCTATACCGACGTACCGATCGAGACGCTGGAGCCGGATCTGGTGATCCAGCATTTCGACGAGCTGCACGGCGCCGTCGGCCGCGTGTTCAAATCTCCTCCCCGGACGTCCTTGACGGCATGAGGCGCGCCGACTAGGAGAGGCCGGGTCCGGGCGATTAGCTCAGCGGTAGAGCACTCCCTTCACACGGGAGGGGTCACAGGTTCGATCCCTGTATCGCCCACCATTTTTCCGGACTTTCCCAAATCTCCTGGCGCACCAGCGTGCGAACATGCGCGCTCATGTGGGGGAAATCTGGGGGACGTTTGTTCCCGCCGCGGTCTGCCCTTCGCCCCTCTCCCCGAGGAGCGCGCGCCATGGGTGAGCGGGGACGGGAAGGGCGGCAAGCTCAGGTCGACCGCCGTGTGATCGATCTTCGTTCGCAGGCCGCCGCCAAGTTCGCGGAAGCCGCTCGCGTTCGCGGCACGGTCAATGACAGTCCCGCGTTCTGGCCGGCGATACCCAGCGGAAGCGCGAAGAGGTCATTGCCGCATGTGACGTGAAGCCGGGCGATCTGGTCGACACCACACTTTACGGTGTCCGGCGCGTGCTCAGGGTCAACCGGAAGACCGTGGCGGTTGAAGGCGGCCTCAGCCCACTGACCGTCTGCAAGAGCTTCATCACTCCCGCGCCGGAAGCCTCCGCATGATCGCCTGGCCCGGCCCCCTCCTTTACCCTCCAGTCGGCATGATTGCCGTCACGCACGGCGGCAGCCGCATCGAGGTATGGCCCAACGAAAGCGAGTCGGGAGACTGCTTCACGGGTCCTTGCTGGCCGATGGCCGCACCTATGCGCAGCGCGCCGTCTTCGACCTGAGCTGCATGTGGGACCGCTTTGCCATTGACCACGTCGAAGAGCCGAACGAAAGCGATCTGCCGCTGCTCGGCTTCGCCCCCACCCCCACCGGGGAGGCCTCCGATGTCTGAGGGGCTCAACACAGAGCTGGTGTCGCGGCTTCGGAAGCTGAAAGTCGGGGACGATCACCCTTCGAATCAATCTCTCGGCGAAGACGCAGCCGACGCCCTAGAGTCGACCTCCCGCGCCCTGAGCGAGAAGGAGGGGGAGTACGAAGACCTGAAGATCAAGCTCGCTCTGGCCGGGCCGCTCTACAGCGCACGACAGCTTCAGCCGAAACTCGACGAAGCCCTAGCCGCCCTCAAAGCCTCCGAAGAAAGGGAAGCCAAGCTTATTCGGAAGTTGGCATCCGCGCGATTCCGGCCAGAGTCTAGCAGCGTGCGTGCCCTTAAATGGTCCGTGAAGCGCTTTCAATGGAAGGATGGTCGCACTGCTGAGACGGTCTTCTCCGTCGTCCAGATCGCCAAGATACTCGGCTCGGAACAGATGGTTGGGCTGGAATACATGATCCTAGTCCCTGACCGCCATGGCCTCTGCGAGGTCGTGCTTGGCTCGAAGATCATCGCCTCGCGCGGCAGCGAGGATGAAGCCAGGTCAGCAGCGCAGCAAGACTACGAGCAGCGCATTCACTGCTGCTTGGCTCTGGAGAACGGCCCTGCCGCGCTCGCGGATGCCACAAAAAAAGATTCAGGGACGGAACAGAGGGAGGCGAGCGTATGAGCACCCCTCTCTACCCCCCGCCGCGCAGGGGACGGTGGCTCGGGCGTGGATGCGTCGGTGGGCTTTCGACAATATCGATGTGATGACGTTGAAGAAGGCCGACCGGCCACAGGGCTGGGCTACTTCGCCGTAACCGTAGATAAGTTGCTGCCCGATGACGTTCCGCTGTCTGCCCCACCCCCTGAAGCCTTGCCGGCGAGCGGGGTGGAGGCACTGCTTCGGCGCATCCATTTCATTCTCAGCGTTCGCAAGGTTGACGCGACCGCTCTCGGCTCGGACGTATGGGAGGACAGCGCCGGCTGGCCTGAATCGCGCCCGTTCACCGACGTACTTTGTGATGAGATCATCGCCGCCCTCACCTCTGCCCCAGCCCCGGAGGATCGGACGTGAGCACCTTCGAGAAGGCTGTCGAAGACGGCATGTGCTCCGGCCTAGAAAAGGTCTGGACCGACCAGTGCGACGGTCGTGGCGATCCTGAAGAGCGCGGCCCCATGCGAAGCCGCCCGCCATGATCCATTCGAACAGGCGGTTCGAACTGTACGGGCCGGCCGACGGCCGCGCCGGCGCGATCATGCGCCCGCCTTCCATCCGCAAGCGCCCGCACCGCGTGCGTTATGGGCATCGACCTGACGCTGCGTTTCCGGCGTATCCTCAGACGGCGCGCCCCGGATCGGGCTGAAGATCCGGCAGCCGTCAATCACGGTCGAACTGCATGACGCGAGAGCGATCCCCGCGCAGCACGCGCCCAGTTTCTTCCCGAGCGCCATCGGCTGCCTCCTGTTGCTTCCGTTCGATCTCGATGAGCGCGCCCGCAGCACCCTCGCGGCGTTGCTGGCATCCATAGAGGCCCACGGCGATGAGAACGAGAAGGACCCACCCACGCCTGCCAGGGGATGCCCTTAACGAGCCTGGCCAGCCCCGCGCCGAGTTCAGCGAGCGCGATCAAGCCGTCACGCCCTGAGGAAGATCGAGCGCGTCAGCGCGTTCACGGGCCCGACGCGCCGCATACCAGCGGCAGCCAACGCCACCAGCGGTCATCACCACGCCGGTGATCACCAGAGTCGTGACGACATAACCGATCATGGTGGAGGCGCCGGCCAGCGGCTCAAGCTGCTGGCGCGCGGTCTCCAGCACGCCGGCCAGGGAACCGGAAGAGATACCGGCGCCGGTCGCGGCGTCGGCTCCGCCCTTCGCGGGCAAAGCCTTGGCCTGAGTCAGGCTCGCCTTGGCTTCGCCACCGATGAAGAACGTCGGCTTCGGGCCAACCGATCCTGTGGCCCATGCCTGCCCGATCTCCTGGACCTGCGCGACACGCCTGGACCATCCACCCTTGAACGTCTTCCAGATCTTGAGCGCCCTCATGAAGGCGAGGCGCCGTTCGAGGATCTGGGCGATGAGGAGGTCGTGATCGTAGTGGTTCTCGACTGCGGCGAGCGTCGCCTCTCCGATAACGCCGTCGATGAGGTTCATGCCGAGTGCCCGCTGAAGCCATTTCACCAACTGCGACGGGCCCGAATTGATCGCGCCGTCGAAGACGACGTAGTCGCCCCCCCTTTTGGCAGCTTGTCGCCTTTAATGACGTTCCAATACTGCTTGCGGTAGATCTCCTGGATCTCTGCCTCGCTGATCAGTCGAACAGATTGCTGCGGCAGGCCCCGACGCTCTCGATATGCGTCGTATACCCGTTGAGTGACCCCCTTCATGGTGGCGCCGCCCGGGTCGTCCTTGTGGTTCGAGAACCCGCCCTCGTGGGTCAGGGCGCGCGTCAGCGCCGGCGCAAAATTCTGCGCAGTCATAGTTCACTCCTGGGATTGCTTGCCGGACCGGCAGCCGCTTTACTCGCCGCGTCGGCCGCTAAGCGCCGTGGCTGGGAAGGAATTCAAGATGCTGAAGCTTGCTGTCGTCGCTGGCGCCGCAGCCATCGCTCTTGCGGGCTGCAACGAGAGTCGCCCTGGCGCCGCGCAGACCTCCGCGTTGCCGCACATGTCCGTCGCCTTCAATTGGTGCTCAGGCGCTTCGCCGTCGTTTAAGATCGGGCAGATCCCCACAGGGACGAAGTCGCTCCGCTTGAAATTGGTGGATCGCGACGTTCCAACCTGGAACCATGGCGGCGGAGACGTCCAAGTTGGCGGGCCAACGGCCAATGTTCCGTGCGGAGCGATCAGCGGCGCCTACAATGGCCCCAACCCGCCCGCCGGGCAGGTTCATACCTACGAATGGACTTTGACCGCCCTGGACGGCTCTGGCGCCGCCTTGGCGATCGGGACCGCCTCAAAGAAATATCCGCAGTAGCCTGACGCAGTCTTAGTCTGACGAGACCGTGAGAACGGCCCGTGCGAAGTCGCGGGCCTCCTCCGGCGTGAACTCCGCCACGATATGATCGAGCACCTTAACCTCGACATATTCGGGACCGCAGACCGCGGTCAACGACACGCGCCAGTCATACTGAGGGGTGCCGCCAGACATATCGAAGCGCATGCTTCCCGCTGATGACGAAACGAGGTGCTCTCGGTCGCTCGTTCTAAACGGGAACGTGGTCGGCACCTGACCACTAGTTCGATAACCCGCGACCAGCATACTTAAAGGAACGCGATAAGACCCCCCAAAGTGCACCGACGACAATCTCGGCGCGCAGCCAATCCATCGCCCGAAGCGGTCGAGAAAGGGCGTTAGAGGCGACGGTAGCGAAGGCAGCGAAGCCCGGAGCTGCTATGGCCATCACGCCGGGCAGAACGAAGAGCAGCCACACGTTGGCGAGGCTCAGCATGGACTTGGCTGCCCCATAGATGAGTGGTGGGTTCAGGCTTTGGCTTTTTTCCGCCTGCGCTTTAAACAGCGCCGATGTGGCACAGCTTCAAGCAGATCATCAAAAGCACGAGCGGCCTGAACGACGTGGTTCTCCACGTAATCCTTGGAGCTGCGATCTTCATCGCTCTCCTGTTCGTCCTTAGGCGACCAGTCCTTGCCTTCGTCCTGACGGCGACCATTCAGGTCGCGAATGAGATCGTCGATCTCTTTGAGGATGCCACAGGGTCCGGCCTTGCTGGGTCGATCGCAGATGCCTTCTGGACGCTAATCGTGCCTGCCGGCCTGCTGTTGGCGTCAAGGCTGCGGGCGCTCCCCCGAGCATAATGCTTGGGTGATTTCGGCACGATGCCGGTCATTCGATCGGATGACGCAACGAAAGCCCGGCCGTGCAGTTCATTGCATTGAGGTCTGGCTCCGCCTCAACCGCCCGCTTGGAGGGGCTGGCCCGGCTCATCCGAAAGGGTGGCCGGGTTTCTCTTCATCACGCAAGCGCTCCGTAACCGTATGTCGGGTTCATTCCGCCGCTGGCCATGAGCATTGTTCAGGCCAGCCGCTCGTAAGCGCCGGCAGCCGAGGCAGTTGCGCTTCGGGCATTGCCGGCGAGGTCGAAGGGCAGCGGTGACGAAACCACCATGCCGATGCACGGCGAACCGGCTTGCAGCCGATAGTCGCCACCACCCGCGCCAGCCACAGGGCCGGCGGTGACCGCCTTCGGATCGACGAACAGCGGATCATTCCGAACCGTCGTGCTCGTGCCGATATTGGACTTCAGGCCGGCATACTCCTGGCCCTCGTTGGCGGAATTCGCCGCGAACTGGCTGAACACGCCACGGCAGCCGGTACCGAAGGTGATCTGCCAGGCGCCTATGCGATTGACGCTATCCGCGTTGAGGTTGGCTGATTGGCTGCGACGGTGGGCGCGTTGTTCTCAATCTCCACCGCCGGCTCGAAGATCGCCATTCCATAAGAGAGGACCTCGGCAGTGACCGCGCCCGCGCTGATGTCGACGATGGTCGATTCCCCGAGGATCAGAAAGGGCTGGACGATCTCGGAGCCAGGAACGAACGGGATGACGCCAGCCCCCCCGGCCCGGCCCCGCATCCGCCATAGCGTGTCATGGCCAGTCGGCCGTGATCGTCAACGCATCGATCGCGAACACGAGTTGGTCACCATCACCGATGGGCACGACGCCGTCATGTCAGCGTGCCAGAGCATGTTGCCCGAGGTCAGCGCGTCGAACAGAGCCCAATGCGTGATCGTGCCTCAGGCGCCGCCGACGGCGGTAAAGGTCTTCGCCGTTGAGTTCCTGGCGGTCATGACGCCGTCTACTGCTGCGGCGGCGGCGAAAGCGGTCGACTGGCGGGCATAACCGTTGCCGCTGACCTCGGTGCCGGGGCCAGCCTCGCCGGGATCGGCCGTGAAGAGCGCGAGATAGACGGTGCCCGGCATCGTATAGGCGGCGACGCCCAGCGAATGGTCGAGGAGCTTCTTTTCGAGATAGTCGGAGGCGGAGCCGGCCATGGGTAGATCCTTTCAGGCACGAAAAAGCCGCCCGAAGGCGGCGCGGAACTTGGATGGTCAGGATTCGTTCAGGTGTGGCGATTGATGATCGCGGCAGGAGGAAGGCCCCATGCGATATTCAGTTTTCGCCGCGGCACTGCTGTTCGGAACGGTGGCACCAGGCGCCTGGGCAATGCCGTTGCCTGAGATCCCGGCGTCGACCGATATCCATCGCGTTCAAATGGTTTGCACGCCGCAGAGCTGCATCGACCAGAGAACCGGTGTCTACACGCAGTCGAGCTGCAACTACCGAGGCTGCTGGCAATCAAGCGGTCCAGTCGGGCGACTGCCTGGATATGGCGGTGGCCCGGGCTACGGTCGCGGCCCTGGATATGGGCCGCCTCCAGGCTACGGCCCCCGACCCTATCGGCGCGGCTACGACCGCTGGTGAGTCGCTAGTTCCCCGGTCGCAGCAGAAGACTACGCTCTGACAGCATCGGGCGGCAGATAAAACGGTTGTCTGTTTACCCCCCGAGACGTACGCCGGCTGCCTTAAACGCCCCCGCCATCAGGCAAATCCCCCTCAACAAAGCCGGCTTTCCAAGCATCCCCCAAATGGGGGTGGAAAAAAATTGGAAATATTCTAGTTCGTAGGGTTATGCCCAATGTTGAGGCAGATGCGGGGGGCGCAAAAATTTCGAAGAGACATTTCGCGCTGGCCGTCGCTGCGCTGATCAGCATTGGCCTATGTGGGCTTGCACTCGAAAAATTCATGCTGCGGCCGCAGCGCCAAGCCGCAAAGATCGCTCGCCATCTCGATAAGGCAGAGGCCAACCGAAAACATGAGATGGCCAGAGAAGCCGAAGCGCTCTCGACGATTGATAACTATGCCTCGGAAGTCAGCGAAATCGACCCAGCGTCCAAGATCACCATCACGGACACCGCGTCTGCCAACGCCAGGCGTGCAGGCTTGATCCAGCAGATATTCGGCTCGACCACGATCGCCTCACCCAGCCCTGCCATCCGGCAGAATGACGTAGATCGTGCGAACACGGGCTGGGCGACCGCTGCGAACTTGGACACGATCGAAGAATGGCACGTCACGACGTCGCGCGGCTTCATTTCACGGCTCTATCGTTTCATGCCGACGAAATACCGCCAGTCCAGGCGCGGCAAGGGCGCGATGATCGTGGCGGCCGGGCATGGTCACGTTGGCAGCGAGCCACCGTATCAAGCGAGCATCCGCCATCTTGTCGCAAGGGGCTATGAGGTCTGGACGGTCGATATGCCGCTCTCCGGCCGCAACGCTGGTCCGGTGGTTGTCAGTGACCCGATCGTCGGCACCGTCCAAATCCGGAACCACGACGAACTTCAGGTTCTGAGCACCCCCGAATTCAATCCGCTGCGCATCTTCCTCGATCCCATCGCGGCCATCGTCGATGAGCTGGCCTCCCGCGGCATCACGAACGTCGGCATGCTCGGCCTTTCGGGCGGCGGATGGACGGTGACGCTCTACTCGGCCTTGGATACGCGCATCGTTGCTGCCTATTCGGTGGCGGGAACCATGCCGCATTATGCGCGGCCGTGGTCTCCTCCGAACAATGCCATTGGCGACTGGGAGCAGCGCGAGATTCCTAGCCTGGGGGTCGACTACCTGGACCTCTATGTTCTGGCCTCGCAAGGCGCGCGCTTTGTCAACATTCACAATGTACGGGACGATTGCTGCTTTGGTGGCTATGTCGCCGACCACTACTCGGAAGCCGTCGCCAATGTCGTCGAACACATCGGCGGACGCTATGATGCGGTGTTCGACGAGACGGCCGACGAGCACACGATCACCCTCTGGGCACACCGATGGGTGTGGTCGGATGTTTCGGCGATCTTTTAGCCAGGCGAACTTGGCGCGAAGGCGGCGTCGATCTCGGCCGTGGTCGTGATCGAACCCGCCTCGATCGCCGCCAACACGCCGGCCTCGATCACGAAGAGGTTGCGGACATGTTCGCGGGCTGCAATCGCCAGCGCGGGGAAATCGGCGTTCGAAACCGGCCGAAACTGACCATCCGCGAATTTCCAGCCGTCACCGTCGACGCGGACAGCCTGCGCGATCGCCTGGAGCTCGGATAGGATCTTCCCCTGGCTGCGATCATCGGTATGGAGCGGCCAGCCATTCCAGACAGTTCCGGCCTGTTCCCGCTGCCAGCGGAGATCAGCGGCATAGGCGACGAGCTTTAGAGTGGCCTCGGCCGCGATATCTGCCGTCGCCGCGGCCAAGCACCGCGACATTCGGTAGCTCATGGAACTGAGCGACTGGAAGCAGATCAGCATGGTCCAGCGCTACACCCATGTGAATGTCTCGAACCACGCTCCTTCCATCGCCGCACTGCCCGCGCTGGGGGATATCTGGGGGAGCACTTCTGACGACATCAAAATTCTTGAGAAGCAGCAGGAGGTTATCTGAATGTGCCCGCAACCTTCACACGGGAGGGGTCACAGGTTCGATCCCTGTATCGCCCACCATTTTTCCGGACTTTCCCAAATCCCGTGATGTGGCCGCGCGAAGCCGTGCTGCGCCCGGCCTCACTCGGCCTTGTCCGACGCTGCTCGCTCCAGGCTCGCCACGACCTCGTCGACACTCTCCTTCACGCCGAGCAGGAAATCCTTCCCGAAGGCGATGATCGTGTCAGCCGGCGCGCCCTTGAACTGGTAGACCACCGCCACCTGCTGAGGATTGACGTAAACGGGCTTCCCGTCGGCTGGCGAGGTGAATTTGCAGAGCTTCGGCATGATCGGCTTCGGTCCTGTGTTGCGGGAGTTCTGTCGAGAGGAACGCGGCATTGCGGCCAGCGCGTCCCCATGATGCTCCATTACTAAGCGACTTGCCCCAACGCAAAAGGTCCACGAGCGTATGTGCCTGTCGCAGAAGGCGACGTAGGCACTTCTGGACGCGGCCGGCCACTCCTTCAGCGCGAAACAATCGCCGCCCCATCGGGCGATGGCGCATCGCCCTTGCCGATGCGCGCGAGTTCCTCGCCGAAGCGGGCCGCGATCGGCAGGCGGAAATGCAGCGGATCCCAGTAATTGCCATCCTGCGTCGTGATCGGCGAGGCATGGGCATAGTCGACGACCGTCGCGCCATGGCGGCGGGCCAGTGCGGTGATATCGGCCTTGCACCGGGCATAACGCTGCGAGCCGGCCGAGCCCTCGCGCGGATAGGCGGCGAGATGGGCAGGCGGCAGCACCAGCATCACCTGCGTCGTCTTCGGGAAGGCGGCAATGCTCTCCTCCAGCCATGACAGGGCCGGGAAACGCCAGCCCGCGCTTTCGGCCGCCGCGATGGCGGCCGGCGGCGACAGAGGTGTCAGGTCGGCAACCACGCCGCCATGGCCCGCATAGATGTGGCCGCGCGCCCGGGCGAGGTCGTAGCTCGCTTCCGGCGGCGTGAAGACCTCGTAGCCGTCGCCGCGGATGCGCTCGCGCGACCAGCCGAGCCGATAGGCCATGAGCCGGCCGGCGATCTCCAGATTGGTCAGGTTGAGGAGCTTCGGCCAGTCGCCCCAGGCGACCTCGCGGGAGAGCCAGGCCGGCACCGGCCGCGGCGTCAGGCGCTTGGCCGCGTCGGTCGCATCGGCCTCGCACCAGGTCGTGTCGATGCCCCAGATCAAACGCTTCGGCGCCCGGACATGCTCGCGGAAGAGCTGCGCCATCTGCACCTGCTCCCAGGGCGTCGCCGCATTCATCGCGAGGTTGACGAAGCGGGCGTCGAGGCCGCGCGACAGAACGTCCGGATCCAGCAGGCGCATCGTCGAGGTGCCGACAACCGCCGCGTCGAAGCGCCCGGAGCGGACGAGCTGCGGATACATGAAGCGCTGGTTGATATCCATGATTGGCCGCGGCGCCTGCCCGGCATGAACACGCATGCCGAAGGGATCGAGCACCGCGACGAAGGCGAAGAGCAGGCCGGCGACGACCGCCGCCGCCGCCAGGAACCATCGCGACCACTGAATCCAGGCCTTCGCCATTCCGGCCTTCCGCTCCGACGAACCGAGGCGCAGCCGCTCCAAGAGCCGGCGGCTGCGCGGCGTCCTCTTCGCACAGGCCGGCGCCTCGTCACAACGCGAAAGGCGCGCTGCATGGCCGCAGGCATTCGAACATGGCAGAGAGGACGGATGATGCCGGGCCGCCTTCGCCGTTCGATTCACCTGCCGCAAGGGCTTGCAGCGCTGCTGCTCGCCTTCGCCCTGTCATGCCCTGCGCAGGCCGCGGAGGAGCCGATGCCGGCATCGTCAGGAATCCAGGACGCGCTGTGCCGCCTGATCGACGACGCGGCGAAAGCGCAAGGCCTGCCCGCCGCTTTCCTGACCCGACTGATCTTCCAGGAATCGAGTTTCCGGCCCGGCGTCACCAGCCCGGCCGGCGCGCAGGGCGTCGCCCAGTTCATGCCGGGCACGGCGCGCGAGCGCGGGCTCATCGACCCGTTCGACCCCGAGCAGGCGGTGCCCAAGGCAGCTCATTTCCTGGCTGAATTGCGCGACCGCTTCGGCAACTGGGGGCTCGCAGCCGCCGCCTATAATGGCGGGCCCAACCGCGTCGCGGGCTGGCTCGCGGCGCGCAAGGCCGGGCAGGCACGCTTCCTGCCGAGCGAGACCGAGAATTACGTGTTCGCCATTACCGGCCGGACGGCCGAGGACTGGGCCGACGAGGCGACCGACCGCGCCAATGGCGACGGGCGCTCGCCACCGATCCCATCGGCAACGCGCGATAAGGATGCGCAAGCGAGCTGTGCGCCGACGCTGGTCGCGATCCGGCAGTCGCGCCCTGCCCTGCCGGCGATCGCGGAAGCGCCCTTCGCGCCCTGGGGTGTCCAGCTTGCCGGCAATTTCTCGAAGGCGCGAGCGCTCGCCACCTTCCAGCGGGCCGGCGCCCGCCATCGCACGATCATCGGGGCGCTGCCGCCGATGGTGATCGGGACGCGGCTGCGCAGCCGCGGCACGCGCGCCTTCTACCGGGTGCGGCTGCCGGCCGCGACGCGCGCCGAGGCCATCGCCTTATGCCGGCGCATCCAGGCCGATCGTGGCGCCTGCGTCGTGCTGAGGAGCTGACGACCAGCGCCCGATGTTGCATGCGCGCAACGCAGCACGGCAAAGCTCGATCGCTCCCGGCGATGTGATTGCAGCTGGATTGCACGACCCTGGGGAAGCTGACAGGACGTTGAGGAGACGTTGACTTTTCTGCGTCATTTTCGCGACCAGCCGTCCCGATCCGCCCGAGGTCCCTCCGATGATCCGCTCCACCCGCCTGGCCTTGCTCGCCGGCCTTGGCCTGCTCGCTCTGGGCTCCGCCGCCCGAGCCGAAATCGATCCTCTGACCCGCCAGCCGCTGGTCCAGTACGTGGACCCCGCAAAGGCGCAGGCCACAGCCATTCCGCGTGAAATCGTCGACTACCCGACCAAGCACAAGCCGGGTACGATCGTGATCGATTCGACCGAACGGCGCCTCTATTTCGTGATGTCGGACGGTAAGGCCGTTCGCTACGGCGTCGGCGTCGGCCGCCCCGGCTTCGACTGGGCGGGCACCCAGACCATTTCGCGCAAGCAGGAATGGCCGACCTGGACGCCGCCGGCGCAGATGCTGAAGCGCCGCCCCGACCTGCCGCGCTTCATGCCGGGCGGCCCTGACAATCCGATGGGCGCGCGCGCGCTCTATCTCGGCTCGACCCTCTACCGCATCCACGGCTCGAACGAGCCGGAGACGATCGGCCAGGCGGTCTCCTCGGGCTGCATCCGCATGCTCAACGACGACGTCATCGATCTCTACGAGCGCGCCAAGGTCGGCACCCGCGTCGTGGTCGCTCGCTGAGCGGAACGCAGGGTTGGAACGAGGCCGGCGGCGACGCCGGCCTTTTTCGTTGGACCAACCCGCCCGGTGGCAAAAGCCACCCCTGCCCGGAACGTCGATCCCATGACGCTTGCCCGCTTCCTCACCAGCCGGCTGCATCACCTGCTGGAACCCTGGCAATCGGCTGCGCGCAAGTCGCGGCTGCGGGATTTCGACCTTCTGCCTGGCGCCGTCCTGCCGGTCGCCCATATCCATCCCGAGGCGCCTGACCGCTGCGACCATCCGCTCTGCGGGCTCATCGTCGAGGATGCCATCCGGTTTCACGGCCGCAACGCCCCGCGACCGGGCTTCCGGCGCTGGGGCGTGCCGACGGCCATGGTCCTCGACATGGAGCGATACCCCACGGCGGACGCCTATCTGCGCGCCGTCTCCAAGCGTTCCCACGGCAATGTCCCGCGGGCGGCAAAGAAGGCGGCGCGGCTCGGCATCACCTGCGCGCCGATCCGCCCCGAGAGCTACATGGCGAGCATCGCGGCCATCGGAGCCTCCAAGCGCTTTCGCTCGGGCGGGCCGGTGCTCAGTGCCTGGTTCCAGGCGAGGCCGGCCGCCGCCGATACAGGAGAAGCGCCATCGCCGCCGCCCTGCTCCAGCCATTGGACGATGGCCTGGGGCGCCTTCGTGCAGGAGGAGAGCGGTCCACGGCTGATTGCCCATCTTTCGCTGCGGCGCGTCGGAGAACTTTGCCGCACGCACGACATCATGTGCCACGGCGACTATCTCCGGTCCGGCGCGATGAAGCTCCTGTTCCTCGAGGCCGCCCGCTGGCTGCTGGACCGGCAGGCGCCGGAAACTAAGGGGCTGCGCTGGTTCATGTATGGCGCCATGGAGCACGGCTCGCCGGGCCTGCACGAATGGAAGCGGCTGATGTGCTTCGAGCCGGCCAACCTCGTGATCGCGCGGCTGGGCGTCGCTTCATAAGCGTCTTGGACGCTGCCGCGGTGTCTGGATTAAGCTGCCGGGCTGGCCCCGCGACGAGCGCCGTGCCGTGACCTGAAGGGAAAGGCTCAGCGCTTCCGCTCGCGCGACAGTCCCTTCTCGGCAAGGGCCGCGACATAAACCCGCATCTTCTCCTCCCCCTGCTCGCCAAGCTCGCGCAGATAGTCCCAGGCATAGATGCCGGTGTCGTGCATGTCGTCGAAGCCGAGCCTGACCGCGTAGTGGCCGACCGGCTCGACCCGGAGGATCTCGACCGCGGCCTTGCCGGGCACGATGGTCTTCTGGCTGGGATGGTGGCCCTGAACCTCGGCGGACGGGCTTTCCACGCGCAGAAGCTCGGCCGAGAGCGCGAAGCTTACGCCATCCTCGAAGGCGACATGCAGGGTCCGGCGGTCCTTGGACAGGCGCAATTCGGTCGGCCAGGATGACATGGGCGGTATTCGTCCTTCGCAGGCTGTCTTCGAGAGGTGCTTGACCTTCACGGGCGCAGTGCCAATGTCATGCTATAGCAATGTGAAGGCGCGCCCGCATCCGGCGCGGACCGGCCGCTCCACAATGCGGGAACGTGAGGCAGACGTGCTGCTCGACGACATGAAGCCGCTGACGCGGGCGCCCCTGGTCGACCCGTTCGGCCGCAAGATTTCCTATCTGCGCATCTCGGTGACGGATCGCTGCGATTTCCGCTGCGTCTATTGCATGTCCGAGGACATGAAGTTCCTGCCGCGCAAGGAATTGCTCACGCTCGAGGAGCTCGATCGGATCTCCAGCGCCTTCATCGCGCGCGGCACCCGCAAATTGCGCCTGACCGGCGGCGAGCCTTTGGTCCGTCGCGACATCATGAGCCTGTTCCGCTCGCTCTCGCGCCACCTCACCTCCGGCGCGCTCGACGAATTGACGCTGACCACCAACGGCTCGCTGCTGCATCGCTATGCCGCCGAACTCGCCGGCTATGGCGTGCGCCGTATCAATGTCTCGATCGACACGCTCGACCCCGACAAGTTCCGCGAGATCACCCGCCGGGGCGACCTCAAGGTCGTGCTCGACGGCGTTGAGGCAGCGCGCAAGGCCGGCATGCGGGTCAAGATCAATGCGGTGGCGCTGAAGGGCGTCAACGACGACGAGATCGAGCATCTGATGCTGTGGTCGCACGGGCTCGGCATGGACCTGACCCTGATCGAGGTCATGCCGATGGGCGAGATCGAGGCCGGCCGCGTCGACCAGTATCTGCCGCTCTCGGTGGTGCGCGGGCGCCTGATGGACAAGTACACGCTGGTCGACGACCCCTACCGCACCGGCGGGCCGGCGCGCTATGTCCGCGTCAAGGAGACCGGCGGGCTCGTCGGCTTCATTACGCCGCTGACCCATAATTTCTGCGAAAGCTGCAACCGCGTACGCCTGACCTGCACCGGCACGCTCTACATGTGCCTCGGCCAGGAGGATGCCGCCGACCTGCGCGCGCCGGTCCGGGCCTCTCAGGACGATGCCCTGCTCTTCCACGCCATGGACGAGGCGATCGCGCGTAAGCCGAAGGGGCACGATTTCATCATCGACCGCCGCCATAACGGCCCCGCCGTCGGGCGGCACATGAGCGTCACCGGCGGCTGAGCCGGCCGGTAGGCGGGCGGCGCTCGCTTGACCCTTCGGCGGAATGCGGTCACCGTCCCGGCGACGGGTGGAGTTGCATGCGGTCACAGTTCAGGGCGATGGCAGGCCGGATCAAGGCCGCCGCGAGCGCGATCAATGGCGCCATCAGGCAGACCCATGCGGCGCGGCTTGCCATCATGGCCGCGAATCTTCGGCGCGCCCTTCCCCTCATCGCCATGCTGCTTCTTGCGACGCTGCTGTTCTGCCTGTTCCTGGCCTGGTCCTCGGGGCGCAGCGTTTTCACCGTGCTCTCGCCGGCCTCGCCGACCGGGATCATCGCCGGTATCGCGGCCACCGTGGCGGGGCTGGCCGTGCTCGAACTCTGCGCGGCCTTGGCCATCATCATCATGACCGCAGCCCTGCAGCTCGCCTACGACACCGGGCGGCACTGCGTTCTGGCCTTGCTGGCCATCGCGAGCGCGCTTGGACTGGCATCGATGGCCTCGCATCTGGCTGCCGAGGGAATGCCGGCTCTTGCGGGCGCGATCTTGCCGACCCTTGGTCTCTGCGGGCTCGTGGCGCTGACGATCTGGTTCAAGCGCGCCTATCTGCGCCCGGCCTATCCGGGTTTCCGCGACTTCTGGGCCGATATCGTCGACGCCCGCCATGTCCTGATGCGAGCCGCCCATGGCGAATGACGAGGGCGCAGCCTTGCGGGCCGTGCGCATGACGCCTGCTCCGACCGCTCACCACCTGGCGGAGTCGGTCAAGGCCGGGCATCACGGCGCGAGCGACGCCGTAGAGAACCAGCCGCCGGCCCATGCGACGATGCTCTCGCAGACCGAGCAGACGCTGATCGCGCGGGCACGCGAGCATTTCGCCACGCTGCGGCAGGAGGCTGCCGCCAGTCTCAACGCCATCCAGGCCGAGATCGTCAGCCGGCGCGAGTTGTTCACGCAGCAGCGCTTCGAGGGCCGGGTACGCGGCGTCGAGGCGACGATGCGCGCGATGCTGAGCAAGCATGGCGGCGAATTGGAGCAGCGCGTCTACGACGCGCTCAGGGCCAAGCGCGAATACGCCTTCTTCAACTACGAGAACAAACGCCGGGCCGATCCGAAGATCGACAAGTGGCAGTTCATCCTGTTCTTCCTGATCGTGCCGCTGGTGATCGAGAGCCTGCTCAACGGCAACTTCTTCGCCGAGGCGAGCGATTTCGGCCTTGTCGGCGGCGCGGCGACCGCCGTCATCATCTCGGCGCTCAACGTCGCGCTCGGCTTCTTCATGGGGGTCGGCCCGGCGCGCTATTGCCAGCATGTGAAGAGCTCGCACCTGTTCTGGGCGCTGCCGGCCTATGCCGGGATGATCGGGCTGATCGTGCTGTTCAACCTCGCGGTCGGGCATTACCGCGAGATGCTGATCGCCAATCCCGACGCGCGCTCCTTCCAGGTCATGCCGCGCATGATGGAAAATCCTTTCGCGATCTACGACATCAAGTCGGTGGCGCTCGTCATCATCGGCTGCCTCGTCGCCTTCGTCTCGGCGAGCAAGGGCTATACCGCCTTCGGCACCTATCCGGGCCATGCCACCGCCTATAAGCGCTGGCGCCAGCGCTGGAGCGCGGTCGAGGAGGAGCGGCGCCGGCTCGATGCCGAATTGCTGCCGGAGCTGGAGGCGATCCGCACCCAGTTCGACGGTTTCCGCGAGGATTGCCGCGACGAGCTCGGCAAGCTGCAGGGCGTGAAGGCTGCCGCAGAGAAGGCGCGCGACCTCTACCTCTCGCGGCTGGGGCAGCTGCGCGCGGCCAAGGACGCGGCGATGATGCAGTATCGCGAGGCCAATCTCAGGGTGCGCACCGACCTCGCCCCTGCCTATTTCACGCAGTCGCTCAACCTGGCCGAGATCGACCAGCCGGCGGAGCTGCCGGAATATGTCGCGACACGGCGCCAGATCGACGATTTCGAGCAGCAGCTTACCAGCATGCCGGCGCTGATCGAGGCCAAGCTCCGGGATCGGCTGGTGCTGCTGCGCGGCATCGATCTCGCCGGCGAGATCGAGCAGGTGAAGCTCCGGGCGGTGCAGGCCGGGCGCGAGGCCTTCGAGCAGGACGAGGCGGCCCAGAAGCAGGCGGCGGAGGATTTCGCCGCAATGAAGCGCTAATGAGCTGATCATGAAGACCGAGAACTGGGCGATCGTCGCTTCCGTGCTCGCCGGACTTGGCCTCGTCGGCTTCTTCGCGGCGCCTTCCCTGCTGCGCGGCCCCCCGCGCGACCAGGAGACGCTGTGCCCGAAGACCGGGCCCGTCGGGCATACGCTGATCCTCGTCGACAAGAGCGACCCGTGGAGCGAGGTGCAGGCGAAGCGATTGAAGGCGCTGGTGAAGCAGGTTGGCGACGAGTTGCCGACCGACCGCATGCTGTCGATCTATGTCTTCAACGACGTGTTCGAGCCCGGTTTTCCCTCGCTCGTCTCGCTCTGCAATCCCGGCAAGACGGCGAGCGAGCTGATCGGCAATCCGCGGCGCGAATACGTCAAATGGGTCGAGAAATTCGGCCGCCCGCTCGACGAGGCTCTGACCGTGCTGACCCAGCCCGGCAAGGGCAACCAGTCGCCGATCGTCGAAGCCATCGGCGATGTCGCCTCACGCCGCGAGAACCGCGTTCCGACCGGGGACCGCAAGATCCTGCTCGTCTCGGACATGCTGCAGAACTCGAACCAGTTCACGATGTTCGGCAATGCGGCCGGCGCGCGCGATCCCGAGCGCCTGCGGCGGCTGCTCGGCAAGGTCTGGCAGGATTCAGGCGCGGCGGGCTGGGAGCTGAGCGTGCATCAGGTCCAGGGCGTGTATGACGCGGCGCGGCTGGAACAGGCGGCGGCGCTGTGGAAGCAGGCGTTTCAGAAGCTCGCCATCAATGTGAATTGGGATCGGCTGTAGGGTAGCGCTGTCATCCCGTGCGCGCTGCAGCGTGTAACGCTGCTGCGCAGACACGGGACCGCGCGACGAGAAGGCGCCTCCTCCTGAGGACGATCCCGCATCTGCGCAGCGGCACTGCGTGCCGCAGCGCGTCCGGGATGACAGGCCGCTCGGGGCTTCAAGCGCGCCGAGGCTCCGTCAAAGCCGATAAGCCATCCGCACCCCGCCCCAATGGCGACCGCGGACGCGCAGCGGTGCGTTGACCTCGCTCAGCAATTCGCTGCGGCCATCCTCGTGCTCGTGCCGGCTGAGCTGGATCAGGAAGGGCCGGATCGAGCGCCCGGCGCTCAAGCCCGCACGGCTATCGACGATCCGCCGGTTGCGGGCGTGAGCCGCGTTCCAGGCGGGATCGCCGGGGCGTGGCGGCTGGGACCAAGCGGCATGGTGAACCGGCACATAGCCGTTGCGGTCGCTTGGCAGAGCGAAAACCAGCCGGCGGTCGGCGGCGAGTGCGCCGGCGAGCAAAGGCGGCAGGACAGCGTCGAGAGCCGGCAGGCTCGGGCTCAGATATTGCCGGGGCTCGATTTCGGCGACCGGCACATAGCGGAGATCGAACAGATCGTCCTCGGAGAGCAGCCCTCGGTCGATGGCATCTTCCATCGCGGCCGCGGTCTCGCGCGCGAAATCCTGGGCGCGCTCGATCAGCGGGCGCCAGGAACGCTCGATCTCCTCGATCATACCCGCCAGTTCGCCGCATCCCGCAGCAGCGTCTCCAGCAAAGGCAAGGTGCAGGCCGTGCTCGCTGGCACCGGTCATGCGGCAAGGCAGCGGCGGCAGGCCTTCGATCGTGACCGTGCCGGCGCCACCGATCGGCAACCGGGCCTGATGCTGGCCGGCCAGCAAGGCCCCGCCCCGGCCGAGATCGACCAGCCGGCCGGACACATCGGCACTGCCGACAACGAGATGAGCGCTGCGCGCCGTCGGAAAGCGGTCGAAACGGCGCCGGTCCGCGAAGGCCGAATGGCGCAGCACGGGCTTGAAGCGCCGGAGCATGTTGCCGACCAGGCGGCTGCCCTTCTGTGTGGCCCGACGCGCGCGCTCGTTCTCCGCGACCGTTTCATGCGCGATGCGGTCGATCTCGTCGGCGCGGCGCGCAACGCCCTCGACGAAGAGGGCCGTTTCCCGGGCATTCCGGGAGAGCTCGGCAGTCGAGCTCGCCTGTTCCTGCGAAGCGCGCCCGATCGTCGCCATGATCGGATTGACGTCCCGCACAATCTGCAAGGTGTCCTTGACGATGCCGGTCGAGCCCTGGGCAGCACGGGTCAGGCGATCGACGCGCTCGCGGATATGACCGACGGCGTCGCTGACTTCCACCGCCAGGGACTTCACCTCATGCGCGACGACGCCGAAGCCGCGCCCGGCCTCGCCAGCACGGGCGGCCTCGATCGCCGCGTTGAGCGCCAGGAGATTGGTCTGGCGGGCGATCTCGGCGATCGAATCGACGATGCCCCTGATCTCGCCGGTCGCGATGGCGAGGCCGTCCAGCATCAGCGCCGCCTCGCCGGCGCGCGACACGGCGGCGTCGAGCTTGTCGCGGACGCTGACCATGGCGCCGTCGACCTGCTCGGCCGCCTGCGAGACCTGATGGGTCGCGGCGGCGAGCGCGGACGCGTTCTCGCTGGCGGCGCCGACGGCCCTGCGCATGCTGCCGGCATTCTCGAGGATGGTGCGCGAACCACTCTCGGATTCGGCCGAGCGCTGCTCGACCTCGCCCAACTCCTTCGTCAGCCGCTGCATCGCGAGCAGGATGTCGCGCTCGATATCGTTGACGGCGTCGTGCGCAGACGCGTCATAGGGCAGGACTTCCGCCCGGGAGGCGGCTTCTGCCACCGGCGGCGCCGCGGGGATCTCTTCCACCGCATCTCGGGCGCCTAGCCAGCGTCGAATCCTGCCCTGCATCCCTTACCCAGTCTCACCATAGGTCAAGCTCGTGTCCGGTTATGGTCCCGTGCCGTTAACAAAAGCTTCTACGCTGCCGCACGACGCCCTTGCCGGAGACGCATTGGACCCCCGCCGCCAGCCCCTGTATGGCTGGGACTCACGCGCCACCGGGACGGGCAGCCATGAGCCAGCACAGCTATGACGTCATCGTCGCCGGCGTCGGCGCCATGGGGTCGGCCGCCTGCTGGCATCTTGCCCAGCGCGGGCTCAGGGTGCTCGGGCTCGAGCGCTTCGATCTCGGCCATGCGATGGGCTCGTCCCACGGCCTCACCCGGATCATCCGCCTCGCCTATTTCGAGGGCTCGCATTACGTGCCGATCGTCAAGCGGGCGCATGAGCTCTGGGCACAGACCGGCGAGCAGGCCGGCATGAAGCTGCTCCATGTCACGGGCTCGCTCGACCTCGCCCCGAAAGGCAGCGGACCGGTCGAATCCTCGCTGCAATCCTGCCTCGACCACGGGCTGACGCATGAAGTCCTCGAAGGCGCGGAGGTGACACGGCGCTTCCCGGCCTTCCAGCTGCCGGAAGGGCATATCGGCCTGTGGCAGCCCGACGGAGGCTTCGTCGCTTCCGAGAAGGCGATCTATGCCCATGTCGGGCTGGCGCAATCGCGCGGTGCCGAGATCCGCACCAACGAGCCGATGCTGGACTGGACACCGACGGCGCAGGGCGGCGTGATCGTGCGCACCGAACGCGGCACCTATTCCGCCGGGCGTCTCGTCATCACCTCCGGCGGCTGGATCGCGGATGCGGTGCCGGCGCTGGCGCAGCAGGTCAACACGGTGAAGCAGGCGATCGGCTGGTTCACGACGCGCCGGCCGGAGCTGTTCCGCGAAGGCGCCTTCCCGGTCTTCATCCTCAGCGTCGAGGAAGGCAATTTCTACGGCTTCCCGCTCTACGAGCATCCCGGCTTCAAGCTCGGCGGGCCGCATTTCGGGCGGGAGCCGATGGACCCGCGCGAGCCCGACCGCACACCGAGCGCAACCCAGGTCGCGCGCATCCGCGAATGCCTGGCGCGCTACATTCCCGATGCCGCCGGCGAACCGCTGACGGTGAAGGGCTGCGTCTACACGGTCTCGCCGGACGAGGGCTTCATCATCGACACCGTGCCGGGCGTGCCGCAGGCCGTCTTCGCCTCGGCCTGCTCGGGCCATGGCTTCAAGTTCGCGAGCGCGATCGGCGAGGTCCTCGCCGATCTCTCGACCGTCGGACAGTCGCCGTTCGACCTGAAGCCGTTCTCCCTGTCGCGCCTGCCGGCTTGAAGCCTCCCGAACTGGATTCCATCTCTTGGCCAGTGCAGCCGAAAACCGCCGCGGCATCATCTTCATGCTCGCGGCGATGTCGCTCTTCGTCATCAACGACGTGTTCATGAAGCTCGCGCGCGAAGCCTACCCGGCCGGGCAGGCGATCGCGCTGCGGGCCTGTTTCGCGGTGGTGATCGGTTTCGCGCTGGTCTTCGCAGCACGGGAGGGTGACCGGCTGCGCCTGGCGTTCCGCCCCCGCGTGCTGCAACGCGGCATCATCGAGGCCTTCGGCGCGCTGACCTTCGGCTGGTCGCTCGGCCTCATGCCGCTCGCCAATCTCACCGCGATCAACATGGCTTCCCCACTGCTCATCGTCGCTCTGGCGGTGCTGCTCGGCATGGAACGCGTCGGCTGGCGCCGGGTGGTGGCGCTGGCCGTCGGCTTCGTCGGCGTGCTGTTCGTGGTCCGCCCCGGCGCCGAATCCTTCAATGCTGCGGCCATCGTCGCCGTCATCAGCGCCATTCTTGTCGCCGGCCGGGACCTGACGACCCGCACCATCGGCGACGACGTGCCCTCGACCGTGGTGTCGCTGACAACGACCGTCCTCGTCGGCGGCGTCGCCCTCGCCTATGGCGTCACCGAACAGTGGCTGCCGATCTGGCGCATCGAGACCCTCTATGTCGCGCTCGCCGCCATCCTGGTCACGGCCGGCACCTTCTTCATCATCGGCGCCTTCCGGCGCACCGATGTCGGCGTGATCTCGCAATATCGCTACGCCATCGTCGTCTTCGCCACCGTGCTGGGCTATGCCGTCTGGGGCGACGTGCCGGATCTCTACGCCTTCATCGGCGTCGCGCTCATCGTCGGCAGCGGGCTCTACACCATGCATCGGCAGCGCGTGCGACCCGATTCCAACCTGAAGCTCACCCGAAAGCGCGCGGCGTGACGGCGGCTGCGATCAAGCCCACGCTCGCCATCCTCGTCGCGATCTCGGCGCTGCAGCCGATCGCGCTCAACCTGCTCGCCCCGGCGACGCCCGCGCTCGCCCGGCATTTCGCCTCGAACTATGCCACGATCCAGCTCACGCTGACGCTGTTCCTCGTGGCGGTCGCCGTGACGCAGCTCGTGATCGGGCCGCTCTCGGACCGTTTCGGCCGCCGCCCCTGCGTCAATGCCGGCACCGCCTTGTTCGTGCTGGGCTCCGTGCTCGGTGCGCTCGCCCCCACCACGCATATCCTGCTGCTCGCGCGGGTGCTGGAGGGCGCCGGCGGCGGCGCCGTTTTCGCGCTGTCACGCGCCATCATCCGCGACACCGCCGACCGCGATCATGCCGCGAGCCAGATCGCCACCGTCACGATGGTGATGGTGGTGGCGCCGATGCTCGCACCCTGGCTCGGCGGCCAGATCGAAACCGCCTTCGGTTGGCGCGCGATCTTCTGGTTCATGACGCTGTTCGGCGCTGCCGTGCTCGCCTTCACGCTCGCGCGCCTGCCGGAGACGGCGCCCAATCTCGGCCAGCAGAGCTCGCTGCTCGGCGTCTTCGGCGTCTTTCCGGAACTCGTGCGCAACCGTGACTTCATGCTCAACGTCGTGGTGGGATCGTCGGCCTCATCCGCCTTTCTTCGTCTTCATCGCGGCGACGCCCTATATCGTCGTCGAGACGATGGGGCGCGGCTCGGATGTCTACGGCGCCTATTTCATCCTGAATGCGCTGGGCTACATGATCGGCAACTTCGCGATGTCGCGGCTGGCGGTGCGCGTCGGCACGCAGACGATGGTGCACCGTGGCCTGGTGATCTCCTTCTTCGGGACCGCAGCCGCGCTCGCCCTGGCGTTCTCGCCCTGGTGGTCGCCACTCGCATTGTTCCTGCCGTTGGCGGTGAACGCGATCGGCAACGGCATGACGATCCCAGGCGCGACGGCCGAGGCGCTCTCGGCCCGCCCGGAACTGGCAGGCTCTGCGGCAGGGCTATTGGGCGCGACCCAGCTCGGCTTCAGTGCGGCGCTCACCGTGCTGATCAGCTGGCTCGTAACGCTCTGGCCGCAATCGATGAACCTGTTCGTCTGGCTTCTGACAACGATGGGTTTGGTCGCCGTCTGCTTCGTGAAAAAGCGGCCGTAGGCAACATAAGCAACTCGCCTGTCATTCCGGGGCTTCGCGGAGCGAAGAACCCGGAATGACAGGGGTGCCTCTGCCCGAAGCGAAGGCGGTTTCGTCCGCCGCGCCCTCAGCCTTCGAGGCGGGCGATCAGGCTCGACGTATCCCAGCGCTTGCCGCCCATCTTCTGGACCTCGGCATAGAACTGGTCGACCAGCGCCGTGACCGGGAGCTGCGCGCCGTTGCGGCGGGCTTCGTCGAGAACGATGCCGAGATCCTTGCGCATCCAGTCGACGGCGAAGCCGAAATCGAACTTGTTCTGGTTCATCGTCTTGCCGCGGTTCTCCATCTGCCAGGAGCCCGCGGCGCCCTTGGAGATGACCTCCAGCATGGTCTCGACATCGAGCCCGGCGCGCTTGGCGAAATGCACGCCCTCCGACAGGCCCTGGACGAGGCCGGCGATGCAGATCTGGTTGACCATCTTGGTGAGCTGGCCGGAGCCGGCCGGGCCCATCAGCTTGCACATGCGGGCGAAGCTCGCGATCACCGGCTCGACGCGGGCATAGGTCTCGGGCTCACCGCCGCACATCACGGTCAGCACGCCGTTCTCGGCGCCGGCCTGCCCGCCGGAGACGGGCGCATCGACGAAGCCGAAGCCGCCCTGCTTGGCGGCTTCGTAGAGCTCGCGCGCGACATTGGCGGAAGCCGTGGTGTGGTCGACGAAGACCGCGCCCTTCTCCATGCCGGCGAAGGCGCCGTTCTCACCCGTCGTCACCGAGCGCAGGTCGTCATCGTTGCCGACGCAGCAGAAGACGATCTCCTGGCCCTTGGCAGCATCGGCCGGGGTCGGCGCCGAGACGCCGCCATGGCGCGAGACCCATTCCTGCGCTTTCGTCGGATTGCGGTTGTAGACGGTGACCTCATGCCCCTTGGCCTTGAGATGGCCGGCCATGGGGAACCCCATCACGCCGAGACCGATGAATGCGACTTTGGCCATGCCGAGCTCCCGCTTTTCTCCGAAGATGTTCACGCTTTAGCGCGCAGGCGCCGGGCGGGAAAGGCGATTGCACGCCATCCGCCCATGCGGCTTTTCCCTTGCGGCTGGAGCAGCAGCGGCTTAGCTCCGGCCCATGACCATATCCAACGACGACGAACTGCAGGCGCTGAAGGAGATCGGCGGCATCGTGGCACGCGCGCTCGCAGCCATGGGCAAGGCGATCGAGCCCGGCATGACCACGGCCGAGCTCGACACGATCGGCCGAGACTATCTCGAACGCCATGGTGCGCGCCCTGCCCCGGAACTCGCCTATGAATTCCCCGGCGCGACCTGCATCAGCGTCAACGAGGAGATCGCCCACGGCATTCCCGGCGCGCGGCGCATCCTTGCGGGCGATCTGATCAATATCGACGTCTCCGCCGAGAAGAACGGCTTCTTCGGCGATACCGGCGCGTCCTTCGCCGTGCCGCCGGTCAGGCCGAAGCTGGAGCGGCTCTGCCGCGACGGCCGGCGTGCGCTCTGGGCCGGCATCGGGCAGGTCGGCGCCGGCAAGCCGCTCGCCGGCATCGGCCAGGCGGTCGGGCGCTTCGCCGAGAAGAACGGCTATACGCTGGTGCGCAATCTCGCGAGCCATGGCGTCGGCCGCTCGCTCCACGAGGAACCGACGGAGATCGCGACATGGCCCGATCGCAGCGAGCGCCGGACGATGACGAACGGGCTCGTCTTCACCGTCGAGCCGTTCCTCTCGCTGGGCGCGGACTGGGCGGAGAATGCAGGGGAGGATCGCTGGACGCTCTACAGCGACCCTTGTGCGCCCACCGTTCAGTACGAGCATACCGTCGTCGCGACGCCGCGCGGCGCGGTGGTGCTGACCCTGCCCGGCTGAGGCTGGGTCAGCGCAACGCCATGTGCCGGCTCAGCCTGATTTCGAGCCGATCCCAGATGCGCCGGATGATCTCGACCAGCACAAGGTAGATCAGGGCCGCATAGAGATAGATCGAGAGATCGAAGGAGCGGGCGAAGGCGAGCCGGGTCGCGCCCATCAGGTCGAACAGCGTCACCAGCGAGACGATGGCACTCGACTTGATCATCACGATCAATTCGTTGCCGAGCGGGCGCAACGCCAGGATCATCGCCTGCGGCAGCACGACGAGGCGCAGCGTCGCCCAGCGATGCAGGCCGAGCGACAGCGCGCCCTCGAACTGGCCGCGCGGGACCGACTGGATGGCGCCGCGCAGGATCTCGGCCTGATAGGCGGCGGTGTTGATCGTGAAGGTGAAGGCCGCGCAATAGAACGGCTCGCGGAAGAACCACCACAGGCCAGTATCCTGCCAGAACTCGCGGAACTGGCCGAGCCCGTAATAGACCAGGAAGAGCTGGCAGAGCAGCGGCGTCCCGCGCAGGAAGGTGGTGTAGCCGCTGACCGCCATCCGTGCCCAGCGTGGGCCGTAGAGCCTGGTGACGGCGAGGCCGAGGGCCAGCACGAAGCCGATGGCAACCGAGATCGCCACCAGCTCGAAGGTGACCCAGAGGCCGCTCGCCATGCGGCAGCCGTAATTCTGCAGGACCTCGCTGCCGACGAGATAACCGGGATATTCGCACCAGTTCATCGCGTCGCTCCGCCGAAGGCGGCCTGGCCGCGATTGGTGCGCTGTTCGAGCTTGTCGATGCCCCAGGCGGAGATCAGCGAGAAGAAGAAATAGAGCAGCATCGCCGTACCGAAGAACAGGAACGGCTCCTTGGTCACGACATTGGCCCGCGTCGCGATGAACATGATGTCCTGCAGCGTGATCACCGAGATCAGCGAAGTCTCCTTCAGCAGCACCATCCAGTTATTGCCGAGGCCGGGCAGCGCGACGCGGATCAGTTGCGGGAAGACGACGAGGCGGAAAGCCTGCGCCTTCGACAGGCCGAGAGCCGAAGCCGCCTCGCGCTGGCCCTTCTGGATCGAATTCAGCGCACCGACCCAGACCTCGCTGGAGAAGGCGGCGAGCACGAGGCCGAGCGCGACCATGCCGGCGACGAAAGGCGGGATCGAGAAGCCGGTCCAGACCTTCTGCAGGAGCACCTGGATGCCGAAATAGATGATGTAGAGTGTGAGCAGCTCCGGCACACCGCGGAAGACGGTGGTGTAGATCGTCGCCAGCGCCCGCAGGATCACAGAGTCGGAGCGCTTCCACAGCGCGATGACGAGGCCGAGCGCCAGGCCGAACGGCAGGGTCGCAAGGGCGACCGAGATTGTGTTGGCAGCGCCTTGCAGCAGGGCCAAGCCCCAACCGCCGGCCCCGAAGCCAAGCAGAGCGAATTTGTCGAACATGGGAGGGCCGGCACGCGAGGACATGAAACCCGCCGGCCTTCAGGCGGCCGGCGGGTAAGCGTCAGCTAAAGTCAGCTCACTCGTACTTGAACCACTTGTCCTCGAGCTTCTTGTGCGAGCCGTCGGCCATGGTCTCGGCGATGGCCTTGCTGATCATGTCCCTCAGCGCCACGTCCGACTTGCGGACCGCGCCGGCGACGCCGGGGCCGTGGATGGCATTATCGCGGGTCACCTCGGCGATCTTCTTGCAGCAATCCTTACCCTTCCCCTTGAGGAAATCGGCAAGCGCGAGCGCGTCGGCGACGATGTAGTCGAGGCGGCCGTTGAGCAGGTCGAGATTGGCCTCTTCCTGGGTCGGGTAGAGACGCGCCGTCGAGTCCTTGTAGAACTTCTCGACATAATTGGCGTGGATCGTCGAGCCCTGCGCGCCGATCGACTTGCCCTTGAGCGCGGCCGGCGAGATGTCGTCGGACTTCGTGCTCTTCGGGCCGATCACCCAGATCGGGGTCTTGCTGTAGACCGAGGTGAAGTCGACCTGCTTCTTGCGCTCATCGGTCGCGTTCATGCCGGCGAAGATGACGTCATACTTGTTGGCCTGCAGCGCCGGGATGATGCCGTCCCAGTCCTGCACGACCCAGGTGCATTTCACCTTCATCTTCTCGCAGAGCAGGTTGCCGTAATCGATCTCGAAGCCCTCGAGCTCCTTCTTGGCGTTCAGGTTGTTGTAGGGCGGATAGGCGCCTTCGGTGCCGATCCGGATTTCCTTCCACTCCTTGGCCTGGGCGAGCGCCCCTGTCGCACCGACAACCGTCAACGCCGCCGCCGCGATGAAACGAACGAAACTCTTCATGGGACCTCCGCAGATTCAGCCGGCCGGTCTTGCTGTTGTCCCGGTCCGGTTCTGTCGCGACAGATTGGGCGCAGTTTCACCCCGCTCGCAAGAGGGAGCGATGCAGCTTTTCGCGGCTTGCACGCCCAAACGACCGGCGATGACCGGGGCACGACCAAAGAAGCAGAGGTGATGGGCGGGCCGGAAGGGCCCCGCCATCAGGTTCAGCGGCGCGCGTCGAGAACCGCGACGATCCAGATCGCGAGGCCGCCCAGCGCCAGCGCCGCACCGACCCAGCCGGTCGAGGTCCAGCCGTAGCCGGCAGCGATCGCCATGCCGCCGAGCCAGGGGCCGAGCGCATTGGCCGTGTTGAAGGCACTGTGGTTGAGCGCCGCTGCCAAAGTCTGGGCGTCGTCGGCGACGTCCATGAGGCGGGTCTGCAGCATGGCGCCGAGCCCGCCGCCGCTGCCGATCATGAAGATGACCAGCGAGACTGCCCAGATGTTCCCGGCCGCGAAGGGAAAGACCGCCAGCCAGAAGGCGCTCCAGAGCAGCATGCCTGCGGTCGCGGGAACGAGCGCACGATCGGCGGCCCAGCCGGCAACGAGCGTGCCGACCGTCAACCCCAGGCCGAAGATCGCCAGCACGACCGGGACCAGCGCCGGCGAGACCCCGGTCACCGCCATCAGCGTCGAGGCGACATAGGTGTAGACGGCGAAGAGGCCGCCGAAGCCGATCGCGCCGGTCGCCAGCGTCAGCCAGACCTGCCTGCGCTTCAGTGCTCCGAGTTCCCGCAACGGGCTCGCGCCCGGCTGCACCGTGTCGCGCGGCGCGAACAGAGCGATCAGGGCGACCGTCAGCAGCGCGAGGCCGGCGACGATCGCGAAGCCCGTGCGCCAGCCCAGCACCTGCCCCATCCAGCTCGCGGCGGGCACGCCGAGGATGGTCGCGACCGTCAGGCCGAGCATGACGCGCGCCACCGACTGCGCCCGGCGATTCGGCGCCGAAAGCGAGGCCGCGACCAGCGCCGCAACACCGAAATAGGCGCCATGCGGCAGGCCGCTCAGGAAGCGGAAGGCCAGCATCCAGTGATAGGTCGGTGCCAGCGCGCTTAGGGCGTTGCCGAGCGCGAAGAGGCCCATCAGGCCAATCAGCAGCGTGCGGCGCGGAATCCGGGCCGCCAGCACGGCGATCAGCGGCGCGCCGACAACGACGCCCAACGCATAGATGCTGATGACATGGCCCGCCGTCGGCTCGTCGATGCCGAGACCGACCGAGAAATACGGCAGCAGGCTCATCGTCGCGAATTCGGTGGTGCCAATGGCGAAGCCGCCCATGGCGAGCGCGAACAGCACGAGCCCTGCGGAGACAGGCGCATGGGAGGACGCGGACACGTCCAGGCTGCGATCATTCGCGGCGAGCGTCATAACGGGCCTTCACGGAAGGGCAGCGACAATGCTGCGACGCAACATGAAATAGCCATGCATCGTCGAACGATCAACGACGTGCATGGCGAGATTTCATGCAATCAGCGCATACCATTTTGGCTGCCGATGGTTCGGGCCGAATGCGCTATAAGGCGGCTCCCCGGACAAGCGAGAGCGACGTGATACCCTGGACCACCCTCGATACCGCAGCCTTGCCGGATGGCAGCGGCGACCTCCGGCTGAAGCAGCGCGGCACCGAATTCTCGATCATGCTCGGCAGCAACGAGCTGATGAACAGCCGCCTCAGCGGCTCGGAAGAGGCTCTGGCGACATTGGTCTGCGACAGGCTGGGAGGGCGCAGGCAGCCTCACATCCTGATCGGCGGGCTGGGCATGGGCTTCACGCTGCGGGGCGCGCTGGCCCATCTGCCCGATGATGCCGAGGTCGAGGTGGCCGAGCTGATCCCCGCGGTCGTCGCATGGGCACGCGGGCCGATGGCTCCGGTCTTCGCCGGCTGCCTCGACGATCCGCGCGTCAGGGTGAACGTCACCGACGTCGCCGCGGCGATCGCCAACGGCCAGGAACGCCACGACGCCATCCTGCTCGATGTCGACAATGGCCCGGAAGGACTGACCGTCGCCGGCAACGACCAGCTCTACGGAGCGGCAGGGCTGCACGCCGCCAAGGCCGCTCTCAGGCCCGGCGGCATCCTGGCAGTCTGGTCCTCGGGCCCGGACCATGGTTTCACGCGGCGCTTGCGCCAGGCTGGCTTCGCCACCGAGGAGGTGACCGCCCGTGCCCGCCGTACCGGCGGCGGCGCGCGCCATGTGATCTGGCTGGCGAGGCGCCCCTGAAAGAGGACGATTCCCCGCTCAGTTGACGAGGCAGAAGGTCTCGCAGGGAGCGGCCGTCACGGCCGTGGCGAAATCCGAGATCGCCTTCTGCGCTTCCGGCTTCAAAGTCGGGCGGACCGCCTGGAGGGCCGATACCAGCGCGCTACGATCCGGCGGAGCGAGAGCGCTGGCGATGCCGGCGGCATTCGCGGCGAAGGCCTGTGCGATCAACAGGCGATTCGCATCGCGCAGCTCGGGGCTGCGCAGCGCCAGCGCCGAGCCGACGACGATCTCCAGAAGGCCAAGTCGCATCTCCCGCAGGCCGCGCGCGCGCTCCTCGGTCTTGTCCTGGTCGTTCAGCTTGACGGCGAAATCGTTGATCGCCGACAGGGCACCGCCCGCGGCCTGGAGCAGGAAGACGCGCGTCCGGGTCAGTTCATCTTGAAACTCGACGGCATTCGCCGCCTGGTCCGGGGCCTTCCGGCCCGGCTGCGGCGAGAACAACGCATAGGCCTGCAGGATGCTGGTCTGCTTCTTCACGAAATCGAGCAGCGTCTCCATATCGCCGGCACCGTAGGGCGGCGTGCCGAGGATGGCCGAAACGTTCCAGACATCGGCCAGAACCTTGCCGTCGACCGGGTCCGACAGGCGCGGCAGGCTGGGCTTGCCGTCATACAGCTTGAACAGCGATTCGACGGAGGCGTAGGCCGCGTCCAGATAGGCCTTGCCATTGGCCGGCACCTCGGCGCGGGCAGCGGGGGCCAGCAGGCAGAGCGCGCCCAGCGCGGCAACCCGCGCGATCGATCGAATCCGAATCATGGTCTTCCTTTTCCCGCGGCGCGCGCTTCGGCCAGCAGGCAGAGCTCGGTGAAAAGCACCTGCGCCGCGCACTGCGCCGTATTGCTGGTCGCGTCATATTGCGGGGCGACTTCTACGACATCTGCGGCGACGATGTCGCGTCCCTTCAGCGCCCGCAGGATTGCCAGCGCCTCGCGCGGACTCAAGCCCCCGACTTCCGGCGTCCCCGTACCCGGCGCGAAGCCCGGATCGAGCGAATCGACATCGAAGGAGACATAGGTCGGCCCGTCGCCGATCACGGCGAGCGCCTTGGCGATCACGGCGTCCAAGCCGAGATCGTCGACCTCGTTGGCATGGATCACGGTCATGCCGGAACTCGTAGGAGAACTCCCAGAGATATTCGGCGCCGCCGCGGATGCCGATCTGGATCACGCGCTCGGGGTCGAGCACGCCGTCGAGCACGGCCTGACGGAACGGGCCGCCATGGTGGAACTTCGAACCCTCATAGGGGCCGGAGGTGTCGCAATGGGCGTCGATATGGACCATGCCGACCGGACGCTTCGCACCAACCGCCTTCAGGATCGAATAGGTGATCGAATGATCGCCGCCGACGGCGAGCGGCGAGACGCCGGCCTCGACGATCGCCCGGAAGGTCGCCTCGATATCCTCGTGGCAGCTCTCCAGCGAATAGCGCGAGCGGAAGGGCACGTCGCCGATATCGGCGGCCTTGAGCATGGTGAAGGGCGCGGTGCCCAGCGCATGGTCCATCGGCCCCATGCGCTCGATGGCGCGGACGGCGCGCGGGCCGAGACGGGCGCCGGCGCGGTTGGTGACGCCGAGATCCATCGGCACGCCGATGATCGCGACATCGAGTCCGCCGAGGCCGGGCGCGGTCAGGGCATCGGGGCGATAGGGCGCACCGAGGAAGGTCGCGACATCGGCGAAGGGCCATTTGCGCTTGTCGCCGGTGAACTGGGCCGCTGCCACCCTGGCGAAATGCGGATCGTGAATATCGCCGCCCCCGGCACCGGCATAACGCTGCCGCAGCTTCGCGAGCTTGTCGTGATCCATGCCGGCCTCCGCCTCACGCCCTTCCGCCGGGGATGCGTTCGAGCATCGTCACCGGCCCGTTCTGGTAATCGACCTGTCCGAAGCTCTTGTAGCCGAGCTTGTGCGCCACGCGGAAGGAGGGAAGATTTTCCGGCGCAATGATGCAGACGCTGCGCTTTTCGCCATGGGTCTCGCCGAACCAGCGATGGGCCGCAGCCGCGGCCTCGCCCGCATAGCCCTTGCCATGCGCCGCGCTCGCCATGATCCAGCCGGCCTCGGGCGCATTGTCGAAATCGGGAGACAGTCCGCGGCAACCGTCGAACAGGCCGACCTCGCCGACTAGGGCACCGCTGCTTTTCTCGACGACCGCGAACATGCCGTAGCCACGCAGGGCCCACTGGCCGACGAGGCGCGTCAGCCGGTGCCAGGCCTCCTCGCGGCTGAGGGCCCGGCCGCCGAGGAAACGGATGACGTCAAGGTCGCTGCGCATCGCATGGATCGCGTCGAGATCATCGATCTCGGGACGGCGCAGGTGCAGGTTTTCGGTCTCGATCATGCCCGCTTTAACCACCGCGGAAGATCCACGCCAAGACAAGGGCGCAAACTAGCCGAAAGTCGCAAGAATCGGCGATGAAATCCCTCGCGCTTCGAAAATCCATTCGCTACAACCCGATTCCGAACGCCGGGCGGCAGAAGCTGTTTCGAAACGCCCGCACCCGCCAGACATCCGAGGAGAGCCCCTAGATGAAGCGTCGTCAGTTTATCCAGACCGCCGCGGCCGGCGCCGCTGCGACCGCCGTCGCCATGCCGGCCGTCGCCCAGTCGAACCCGGAAATCAAATGGCGCCTGGCGTCGAGCTTCCCGAAATCCCTCGACACCATCTATGGCGGCGCCGAGGTCATGGCGAAGATGGTCTCCGACCTGACCGACGGGAAGTTCCAGATCCAGGTCTTCGCGGCCGGTGAAATCGTCCCGGCGCTGCAGGCGGCCGACGCGGTGACCAACAACACCGTCGAGATGTGCCATACCGTCTCGTACTACTATGTCGGCAAGGACCCGACCTTCGCTATCGCCGCCTCGGTGCCGTTCGGCCTCAACGCCCGCCAGCAGAACGCCTGGCTGTTCCAGAACGGCGGCAACGACCTGTTCAACGAGTTCTATAAGAAGTTCAACATTTACGGCCTGCCCTGCGGCAATACCGGCGCGCAGATGGGCGGCTGGTTCCGCAAGGAGATCAAGTCGGTCGCCGATATCCAGGGCCTGAAGATGCGCATCGGCGGCATCGCCGGCTCGGTCCTGCAGAAGCTCGGCCTCGTGCCGCAGCAGCTCGGCGGCGGCGACATCTACCCGGCGCTGGAGAAGGGCACGATCGACGGCGCCGAGTGGGTCGGCCCCTATGACGACGAGAAGCTCGGCTTCTCGAAGGTCGCCCCGTACTACTACTATCCGGGCTTCTGGGAGGGCGGGCCGACCGTCCACGCCTTCGTCAACCTGGAGAAGTGGAACGCCCTGCCGAAGGCCTACCAGGCCGCGCTGACCGCCGCCTGCACCTATGCCAACACGCAGATGGCGGCGAAGTACGACGTGGTGAACCCTCCGGCGCTGAAGCGTCTCGTCGCGGCCGGCACGCAGCTGCGTCCGTTCCCGCAGGACGTGATGGAAGCCTGCCTGAAGGCCTCCAACGAGCTCTATGCCGAGATCTCGGCCAAGAACCCGGACTTCAAGAAGGCGATCGAGGCCATGGCCGCCTTCCGCTCCGACCAGTATCTCTGGTGGCAGGTCGCCGAGCTCAGCTTCGACGTCTTCCAGGTCCGCACCCGCGCCCGCTGATCGCGCAGATGCGATAATCCATCGACGATGCAAGGCCCGGCGAAAGCCGGGCCTTGTTGCATTCCAGGGTCCGCTCTCTCCCCGCTCCTCCGATCATCGATCTCGGAGAAACAGGCTTCGACGCGGACTCATGACGAAATTGCATGATTGCCATGCAAATACCTCTTGCGCCGGCCAACGGACCTGCTTTCCTCTCAGGCGTTCGCGACGACCGGAAAACCGGCGCGCATTGCCTTTGAGGGAGGGCGGATTCGATGAAGCGTCGTCACTTTTTGAAGGTTGCCGGAGCCGGGGCCGCAGCGGGGGCGATAGCGAGCCCGGCAATCGCGCAAGCGATGCCCGAAGTGAAATGGCGCGTCACCTCGTCCTTCCCGAAATCGCTCGACACGATCTACGGCGCGTCCGAAGTGCTGGCGAAGGCTGTCTCCGAGGCGACCGACGGCAAGTTCCAGATCCAGGTCTTCGCAGCCGGCGAGATCGTGCCGGCGCTGCAGGCGGCGGATGCGGTCACCAATGGCACGGTCGAGATGTGCCACACCGCCTCCTACTACTATGTCGGCAAGGACCCGACCTTCGCCTTCGGCACCGCCGTGCCGTTCGGCCTTAATTCGCGCATGCAGAACGCCTGGTTCTACCATGGCGGCGGCAACGAGCTGCTCAACGAATTCTATCAGAAGTCGAACATCTATGCTTTGCCGGGCGGCAATACCGGCTGCCAGATGGGCGGCTGGTTCCGCAAGGAGCTGAAGACGGTCGCCGACCTGCAGGGCGTCAAGATGCGCATCGGCGGCTTCGCCGGGCAGGTGATGAGCAAGCTCGGCGTCGTGCCGCAGCAGATCGGCGGCGGCGACATCTATCCGGCGCTCGAAAAGGGCACGATCGACGCTGCCGAATGGGTCGGCCCGGCCGATGACGAGAAACTCGGCTTCAACAAGGTCGCGCCCTATTACTACTATCCCGGCTGGTGGGAGGGCGGAGCCTCGCTGCATTTCTTCATCAACACGAAGAAATGGGAGGAGCTGCCGAAGGTCTACAAGTCGCTGCTCACCACGGCCGCAGCCCATGCCAATATCGACATGCAGGCGAAATACGACGCGCGCAACCCGGCCGCGCTGAAGCGCCTCGTCGCCGCGGGCGCCCAGCTCAGGCCCTTCTCGCAGGAGATCCTGGAAGCCTGCCTGAAGGCCTCGAAGGAGGTCTATGCCGAGACATCCGCCAAGAATCCCGACTTCAAGAAGATCTACGATGCGATGGCGGCCTTCCGCGGCGACGAATACCTTTGGTTCCAGATCGCGGAATACACCTACGACAATTTCCTGATCCGCTCGCGCGTTTCGAACCAGCTCTGATTCAACGGAGCCGTAGCGCGAGGGATACTCACCCCGGCGCAAGCCGGGGTTTTTCTATGACGCAGCCCTGGCGGCGGCCTTGCCATAACAGCGCCTTGCTGGCTCAGTAGCGGGAGGCGTCGTCACGGATTTCAGCCAATGCTCCGCACCGCTCTTGCCTTGCTCATGACCGGCCTCGCGACGGCGGCCTCGGCGCAGTCGATCGGCGAGCCGCTGCCGCGGAAGCCCGCGCCGCATGAAGCCCCTGCCAAGCCAGGCCCGAAAGCCAGTTCCGCCGCCCGCCCCTGTCCCGAATATGGCGCTGGCTTCGTCCGGGTGGAGGGCTCCCAGTTCTGCGTCAAGGCCGGCGGGGCGGTTCGCGCCGAGTTCAGCAAGAGTTCGCACTCCGGAACCGGCAGCCGGACCGACGGCATGCTCTATCTCGAAAGCCGCGGCCAGACCGGGCTCGGCGAGGTTCGATCTGTGGTCAGCGTTCGCGGACAGGTAAATCGCGGCGTCGATTCCAGCCCGTTCCGTTACTGAGCCCGTCGGCTCAGCGCAGCAATCGCGCCACTTCCTGCCGCAGGACCGGCACGAGCTCCTCGTCGAACCACGGGTTGCGCTTGAGCCAAGCATTGTTGCGCCAGGACGGGTGTGGCAGCGGCAGGACGCGCGGAAAGACCGGCCGGGCGAGGATTTCGCGCCAGTTGGCGACGGTCGCGGAGAGATTGGCGGCCTCTTTCTGACCGAGATGCCAGCCCTGGGCGTAGCGCCCGATCGCCAGCACCAGTTCGATGCGCGGAAGCGCCGCGAAGACGCGGGCTCGCCAGATCGGCGCGCATTCCCGGCGCGGCGGCTTGTCGCCGCCCTTGGCATCGAGCCCCGGAAAGCAATGCCCCATCGGCACGACCGCGACCTTCGCCACATCGTAGAAGGCCGTCTCGTCGAGGCCGAGCCAGCTGCGCAAGCGCACGCCGGAGGGATCGGTAAAGGGCCTGCCGCTGGCATGGACCCGCGTGCCCGGTGCCTGGCCGGCGATGCAGATGCGCGCCGTCGCGGAAGCCTGGATGACCGGGCGGGGCTGATGCGGCAGCGGCGGCAGGTAGAGCGGCGCGTCGCGGCAGATGCGGCAGGCGTGCAGCTCCGCCAGAACCTCGTCGAGCGTCTCGCCAGCGCTCATCGACGCGCCAGTTGGGACCGCCCCGGGACCTGGGAGATCAGGCCGTCGCAAACCCAGTCCGACTTCTTCGCAGTGTAATTGTAGGGGTCGCCCTTCTCGATACGGGCAAGGCCGTTGATGCGCCCGCTCGGGCGGTTGCGGATGACGATGAGGTCGCCGCTGGTCTCGATGGTGAAGCAATAGGTGCGGCGCTTCTCCTGAGGGCCGTAATAGTAGCAGACGGCGTCCGGCGTCGTGATCCAGCAGGCATCGGTGTTCGTCACATGGCGGTTGTGCCCGCTCGCCCGGCCATCGGCGTGATGATATTCGCTGAACGGCAGATTGCTGCCGGAATAGCGGCCCGAGACGGTGTTGCCCTCGAAGAGCTGCTTGATCTGATCGCCGGTCAATCGCTCCACGGCCATGGCCTGGCTGGCGGCCAACAGGCCGAAAGCAGCAGCCGCGATGCGCGCCGAGCCGACCATCAACGCTGCGCCAGCTTGCGGCTCATCGGGGGCCCGGGCGCCCGCGAGATCAGCCCATCGCAATACCAGGGCGTGCCATTGTCCGTGTGACCGCGGGGATTGCCGAGCTCGACCTTGGCCAGCGCGTTGACCATGCCGTTGCCGCTATTGCGCAGGACATAGAGGTCGCCGCTCATCTCGACCGAGAAGCAATGCACCGTCCGGTCGCTCGGTGGGCCGTAGTAATAGCAGATGCGATCCGGCTTGGTGATCCAGCAGGCGTCGGTATTGGCCTGCCAGCCGTTATGGCCGAGAGCCTGGCCGTTGGGATCGTGGTACTCGGTGAAGAAGCCGCCATTGGTATAGCGGCCCGAGACCGTGTTGCCGCGGAAAGCGCGCTCGATCGCCTCGCCGCTCAGCCGTTCGGCAGCCGGCGCGAGCGACGGAAGGGCCAGGACGGCAAACAGGGCCAGGGCGAACCGGCGCATCAGACCTTCCAGCTCGGACGGCCGGACAATTCGCCATGCCAGCGGCGGATATGGACGAAATCCTCCGGCAACGGGATGCGCGACGGCTTCATGAAGTCGATGGCGATGCCGGCGGTGATATCGGCGACGGTGAGGACCTCGCCGCAGATGAAGGGATTGGCCGCGAGCTGCAATTCCAGCAGCCAGAGATGGTCGTCCATCTGGTCGCGGTTGGCCTCCGCCCATTCCGGCACCTGATCCTCCAGTTCCGCCATTGAGGGATGGCTGTGGCGGAAGACCGCGGCGACGCTGGCGAAGAGCCCAAGCTCGACACGACGGTTCCACATCTCGATCGTCGCCTGCTCCTTGGCATCGCGACCGAACATCGCCGGCTGCGGGTGAAGGGCCTCGATATAGCGGCAGATGGCGATGGTCTCGGCGAGCGCCGTGCCGTCGTCGAGCTCGAGGACGGGCAGGCGCTGGGCGGGATTGATCCGGGTGAAAGCCTCGGTCTTGTGTTCCTTTTTGGCGATGTCCACCGGCACGAGCTCCGGCAGCGGCACTCCCTTCTCCGCGAAGAAGATGCGGACCCGCCGTGGATTCGGCGCCCGACCGCCGTCATAGAGCTTCATCAGATCCTCTCCGTCTTCCGCCGTACCCGATCACGGCCCACGCCGGAAGGTCAACCGGATTGCCGGCGCTTCATGACGCGAGCATGGCGGAAAGCCTCAGCGCGGATGGCTGCGGCGCCACGCTTCCGGGCGCTCGAACTGCGTCGCCCAGATGCCCCGGCCGGCGGCCCGCGCCTCGTCCTCCTCGGCGCGATAGGCGCCGTAGGAGACCGCGTGACCCTCGCGCACCAGCGTCGCGTTGATATCGGTGTCGCCCTGCCGGCAGCGGGCGAGGCCGCGGCCGTAGCGGTCGGCCTTGCCGATCTCGCAATGCGTCACGCCGCGCGCCAGCATCGCCTGCAGGGCGCGCCGCGCCTCGCGCCCGCAGGCGACCGGCCTGCCGTCGCGCGCGGTGCAGCTCTGGCGGTATTCGGGCGCGTCGATTCCCTCCAGCCGCAGCTCCTCGCCGAGCAGCCGTACCGAATCGCCGTCGATGGCCTGGGCCGCGCCGACGAGTTCCCGCGCTGGGCCGAGCCGATACTGGAGGATCGCACCGGCCAGTCCGAGAAAACCGAGCAGGCCGAGCGCCACGACGAAGTCGACCGGCCGGCCGACACGGCGCCAGCCGAAGGGTCCATAGCGGGAGCGACCGAATCCGAAGGGAGCCATCAGGAAGAGCTTAACGATTTGGTGTCCATGATGGCGAGCCGGACCCTGCATGCCGCGGGGACCGAACGAGGATACACGCTCCCGATCATGACGGAAGTGACGGCCGAACAGGTGCAGCGCGGGCGCGGACCCGACCCCTCGGCCGTGGCACGCCGGAAGCTGGTCACGCGCGAGGTCAGGTCGGCGCGCGAACGGCTGACTTCCTCGACAGGGCTGGAACGCGCCTTCGACAACGAATTGCTGCGCGTCTTCGCGCAATACCGCATCGCCGGATCCGCGGGCACGCTGGTTCTCGTGCTCAGCATCGCCGCCGGAGCCTGCCTTTGGCTGCCGACCCCGATCGTCGCGGTCTGGAGCGGGGCGGTGCTGCTCACGGCGATGATCATCGTGCTGACGGCGCGGCGCTTCCTCGCAAAGCGCCCCGACGAGGTCCGGCTGAAGCTCTGGCGCCGGCTCTTCGCCCTCGCCGAGGGCATGCACGGCCTGGCCTGGTCACTGCTGCTGCTCATGCTCGTCCCGGTCGACGCGCCCGGCGCCAAGGTCTTCGTCACAACCGCCCTGCTGATCGTCAGCGCCCTGACCGTCATGCTCTCGGCAACGATTCCGATCGCGGTCTATGCCGGGCTGACGCCAATCATCCTCGGGATCATGGTGTTCTTCTGGGACCGGCGCGACATGGACAGCGTCACCATGGCGCTGATGGCGGCTTCGGCCCAGCTCTTCTTCATCTTCCTGGCCAACCGTCTCTATGCGAGTTCGGTCGCCTCGATCGTGTTCAGGGCCGAGAAGGACGCGCTGATCGCCGAGCTGGAGACCGCCAACGCCAATTCGGACGAGGCCCGGCGCAAGGCGGAAGAGGCCAATCTCGCCAAATCGCGCTTCCTCGCGACGATGAGTCATGAATTGCGCACACCGCTCAACGCCATCCTCGGCTTCTCCGAAGTGATGAAGAACGAGATCTTCGGCGGGCATGCCAACGCCGCCTACAAGGAATACTCGGCCGATATCCACGGCTCGGGCCAACACCTGCTCAACCTGATCAACGAAATCCTCGACCTCTCGCGCATCGAGGCCGGCAAATATGAGCTGAACGAGGAGGCACTCTCGCTTCCCAGCATCGTCGAGGACTGCCAGCACATGCTGGCGCTGCGCGCCAAGGCCAAGGGCCAGAGCATCCGCGCGCTGGCCGAGCCCAGCCTGCCGCGCGTCTGGGCCGATGAGCGCGCGATCCGGCAGGCCGTGCTCAACGTGCTCTCGAACGCGATCAAGTTCACGCCCCAGGGCGGCGAGATCACGATCAAGGTCGGCTGGACCGCGACCGGCGGGCAGTACGTCTCGGTCAGCGATACCGGCCCCGGCATCCCCGAGAACGAGATCCCGATCGTGATGCAGAGCTTCGGGCGCGGTTCGCTCGCGATCAAGACGGCCGAGCAGGGCTCGGGGCTCGGCCTGCCGATCGTCAAGGGGCTGATCGACCTGCATGGCGGCGGCTTCCATCTGAAGTCCAAACCGCGCGCCGGCACCGAGGTCACGATCACGCTACCGGCCGAGCGCGTGATGGACACGCTCGCCGCCCTGCCCGAGCCCAAGGCGAAGCCGCGCGCCGCCTGATCCTCCCGCCCGAATCTCGCCCCATCGCTCGGCGACATCCTGTCACCGCCTCGTCCAGACTTCTCCTCCAGCCTCTCGGACCCTCGGATCATGAACCGGAAAACGCGCGTCGCCGTGCTCTACGGCGGAAAGTCGGGCGAGCACGAGGTGTCGCTGAAATCGGCGGCCTCGGTCCTGCGCCATATCGACCGCGAGCGCTTCGAGCCCGTGCCGGTCAGCATCGACAAGCAGGGCCGCTGGCAATGCCACGACCTGCGCCTCATCGAAGGCACGAACAGCGACAGCCTGCCGATCCCCGCGGATTCGCCGATGATCCGATTGGAGCCGCAGGGCGAGCGCACCGCCATCCTGCCGGCTGACAACACTGCGCCGGTAATCGCGCCGGTCGATGTGGTCTTCCCGGTCATCCATGGCCCGCTCTGCGAGGACGGTGCGGTGCAGGGGCTGCTGGAACTTGCGGGTGCCGCCTATGTCGGCTCGGGCGTGCTGGCTTCGGCGGTCGGCATGCACAAGGACATCGCCAAGCGGCTGGCAGCGCTCGCCGGCCTGCCGGTCGCGCCCTATCTCGCCCTGTCGCGCCGCGACTGGCGCCGTGATCCGCAAGGCTCGGCCAAGGCTGCCGAGGAGCGGCTCACGCTCCCCATCTTCGTCAAGCCCTGCAACATGGGCTCGAGCGTCGGCGTCCATAAGGTGAAAAGCTGGGAGGCTCTCGGCGCCGCGCTCGACGACGCCTTCCAGTACGACACCAAGGTGCTGGTCGAGCAGGGCATCGACGCCCGCGAGATCGAGGTCGCCGTGCTCGACGGCGATCCGCCGGTGGCGAGCGTCGCCAGCGAGCTCAATGCCGGCCCGCAGCACGAATTCTACTCATACGAGGCCAAGTATATCGACCAGGACGGCGCCAGCGTCGACCTGCCGGCCAAGCTCGACGCCGAGCAGATGGCGCGCGTGCGGCAGCTCGCGGTCGACGCCTTCCTCGCGCTGGAATGCAGCGGGCTGGCGCGGGTCGACTTCTTCCTCGACCGCCGGAGCGGCGCCTTCTACTTCAACGAGATCAACACGCTGCCCGGCTTCACCGCGATCAGCATGTATCCGAAGATGATGGAGGCCTCCGGCCTGCCCTATCCGGCGCTGATCACGCGCCTGATCGAGCTGGCGCAGGAGCGCCATGCCGAGCGAGCGGGCTTGAAGACGGATTACGCGGGGTAGAGCGCCCCTGGCGTCATTCTCGGGCTTGACCCGAGAATCTCATGACGAGAAGGCACTGGTTTCCGAGATGCTCGGGTCAAGCCCGAGCATGACGGCGGAGAACGTCAATCCTTCCGCGCGACCTGCGCCTGCTCGAAGGTCGCCATGCCCGCATGGACCGAGGCCGCCGCCTTGACCAGGCCGGCGGCGAGTGCTGCGCCCGAGCCCTCGCCGAGGCGCATGTCGAGCGCCAGCAACGGCACCTTGCCCAGGCGCGCGAGCACATCGGCATGGGCGCCCTCGGCCGAGAGATGGCCGGCGATGCAGTGGTCGATGGTCGACGGCTCGATCGCGTGCAGGATCGCGGCGGCGGCCGTCACGACATAGCCGTCGAGGATCACCGGGATGCGCTGCGAGCGGGCGGCGATGATCGCCCCGCAGATCGCCGCGACCTCGCGCCCGCCGAGGCGGCGGAGCACTTCGAGCGGATCCTTGAGATGGGCGCGGTGCAGCGCCAAGCCTGCCTCCACCGCCGCGACCTTGCGCTTCAAGCCCTCGTCGTCGATGCCGGTGCCGCGGCCGCACCAATGCGCGGCGTCGCCGCCATAGAGCGCGGCGTAGATCGCCGCCGCCGAGGTGGTGTTGCCGATGCCCATCTCGCCCAGGCAAAGCAGGTCCGTGCCGCCGACGAGCGCCTCCATGCCGAAGGCCATGGTGGCGACGCAGGCGCGCTCGTCGAGCGCGTCGGTTTGCGTGAAATCGCCCGTGGGCAGGTCGAGCGCGAGATCGAAGACCTTGAAGCCGAGATCATAGGCCGCGCAGATCTGGTTGATCGCCGCGCCGCCGGCGGCGAAATTCTCCAGCATCTGGCGGGTCACCGCCTGCGGATAGGCCGAGACGCCTTGCGCCACCACGCCATGATTGCCGGCGAAGACGCAGACCAGCGGGCGCCGCACCTCCGGCGGGGCCTTGCCCTGCCAGGCGGCGAGCCATTCGGCGATCTCCTCCAGGCGGCCGAGGCTGCCGGCCGGCTTGGTGAGATTGGCGTCGCGGGCGCGGACCGCGTTTGCGGCTTCCATATCGGGACCGGGCATCGCGGCGATGAGGTCGCGGATATCGTCGAAGGGCAATCCGGAGGCGGCCATGGTCAAATCCATCACGCGAGAACGCCGCATCAGCGCATCGGCATGGCGGCAGGATTGACGCTGCTGCTATAGGGTCGGGAGCGTGAAGACAATCGAGCGAGACGACGCGGCAGGCATGGCAGAGGCCGAAACCACGAGCGAGGCGCCCCCGCCGGACTGGCCGGGCTGGGGAATCGCGACCGCGATCTGCCTGCGCTTCTGGTCGCGTTTGCCGGTGCCGCAGCTGCCGGGCGAGAGCGACAGGCATGGCGTCCCGGATTTCCGGGAGGTGCCCCGCGCCCTGCCCTTCGCGGCGCTGGTCATTGCCGCGCCGGCGGCGCTCGTCGCGCTGGGCGCAGGGCTGGCGGGCCTCAGCGGCTTCGTCGTCGCGGCGCTGGCGCTGACCGCGCTGGCGCTGACCACCGGCGCCTTCCACGAGGATGGGCTGGCGGATACCGCAGACGGATTGTTCGGCGGGCATACGGTCGAACGCCGGCTGGAGATCATGAAGGACAGCCGTATCGGCTCCTATGGCGCGCTGGCGCTGGGGCTTTCGCTGCTGCTGCGGGCGAGCCTGATCGCCATGATCCTCGACCGCTCGGGCACCTGGGCGGCGGCCGCCGCCTTGCTTGTCGCGGCGCCGTGGTCTCGCACTGAGGGCCTTTTCATGCTGGCGACCCAGCCGGCGGCACGCAGCAGCGGCGCGGCGGCGGCCGTCGGCCAGCCGACGGTGCTGACGGCGCGGATCGCGCTGGGCCTCAGCCTCTTCCTCGCGACCGGGATCGGACTGGCCGCGCAATTGCCGATCGCCGGTCTGCTGATCGGCTTCGCGCTGGCGCATGGCGCGGCGGCGGTATTGTCGCGGATGGCACGGCGCCTGATCGGCGGACAGACAGGCGATATCCTCGGCGCAGCCCAGCAACTTGCGGAGATCGCGATCTATCTCGGGCTGGCTCTCGCTCTGGGGTGGGCCGGGCGATGAGTGGTGCCTCGACGCCCTGCATCAAGGTCTGCGTGATCGATCCCGTGAGCAAGCTCTGCGAGGGCTGCGGACGAACCCTCGCCGAAATCGCGCAATGGGGCCGGCTGAGCGAGGCCGAGCGGCGGGCGATCATGGTGGTGTTGCCGGAGCGATTGGCCGATCAGAAAGGTTGAACGGCTGCGGGCATAAGGGCGCGATTCTGCCCGTCATTCCGGACAAGCCGCGGAGCGGCGCCGATCCGGAATCCATCCAAGGGCTCCGCGCTTGACGATGGATCCCGGGTCAAGCCCGGGACGACGGCGTGTTTCAGGAGCTTTTCGCACCCGCCAGATCGGCCAGCGCATCACCCGTCAGGCGATAGAACACCTTCTTGGGATAAGCCGCAGCGCCGAGGCCATCATAGAAGCGCAGCAGCGCCGCGTCGTCGGCATCGGCGGTCCAGTCGATGCGGCGGTGGCCACGCTCCAGGGCAAGCTCCGCCAGCGCCGCCATAAGCTTCCGGCCGAGCCCCGCTCCGCGCGCCGCATCGGCGACGTAGATCTCCTTGAGGAAGAAGCCGCTTTTCAGGCCCGGTCCCGGATAGAGATTGCAGGCCGAGGCGAAGCCAAGCACGGTCTCGCCCTTCATCGCAACGAGGATGTCGATGCCAGCCGGCAGCGCGGCCAGCCCCGCGAGGATATCGGCCAGCGACGGGCACGGCACGCTGTAATGGCCTTGCATCTCGACCATCAGCGCGGCCAGCGCCTTGTGGTCTGCGGGCTGCAGCAGCCGGATCGCGATCTCGCTCATGGCCGTTCGCCTCAGTGGATCAGCGACCAGACGAAGCGGCCGGCGACGACGAGCAGGAACAGGCCGAAGGCGATCTCGAGACGGCGCTTGGAAAGCCGATGCGCCAGACTGGCACCGATCGGCGCCGTCCAGATCGAGGTCGGGATGAACAGGATCATGCCGATCAGCGAGACATAGCCGAGCGAGAGCGGCGGCAGCGTGCCCAGGGCCATCTGCGGCCAACCGGCATAGATGAATCCGATCGCGCCGGGGATCGAGATCAGCACGCCGAGCCCCGAGGAGGTCGCGACCGCCTGGTGGATCGGCCGGCCGTAGAAGGTCATGAACAGACTGGAGAGCTGGCCGCCGCCGATGCCCATCAAGGCAGAGAGCACGCCGATCAGGCCACCATAGGCGACCATCAATGGCTTGCCGGGCATATCTTCGCCGAATTTCCAGCGGTCTGCGGCGAAGAGCAGGCGCAAGGCCGAGATCGTGGCGACCGCGACGAAGACGATCTTGAACAGATCGGCCGGCGCGAAGCGGGCGATCCAGCTGCCGACGAGCACGCCGACGATCACCGGCACGGCCCAGACCTTGAGGATCGAGAGATCGACCAGCCCCTTGGCCCGGTGCGCATTGAAGGAGCGGATCGAGGTCGGGATGATGATCGCGAGCGAGGTGCCGACGCTGAGCGGCATGCGCACCTCCTCCGCCACGCCGATGACGCGGAAGATCTCGTAGAGCACCGGCACGATGACCGCGCCGCCGCCGACGCCGAAGACGCCGGCCAGAAGCCCGGTCACCGCGCCGGCCAGCACGAGCGAGACGGCGAGGAAGGCGAGATCGCCGATGGGAATGCCAGCAAACATGATGAGGGATCCGGTGAAGCCGCCCGATCTCTCGGCTATTTGGCCAGCGGGGGCGAAGATGTCCCCGCTGGCGGCTCCCCGAATCCTGAGCCTCGCCGCGACCTCAGCCACGCCCGGTGTCGAAGATCGGCGCGAAGCCGCCATAGACGACGCGCTTGCCGTCGAAGGGCATCTTGAGCTCGGCCATGCGGGGGTCCGCCATGATCTTGCCCCAGGCGGCGGCGCGCACGTCCTTGGACGGCCACTCGACCCAGCTGAACACCACCGTCTCGCCGGCTTGCGCCTTCACCGCACCCTTGAAGTCGGTGAGCTTGCCGTCCGGCACGTCGTCGCCCCAGGCGTCGACGACGCGGCGGGCGCCGTATTCCTTGAACAGCGCCGCATGCCTGGCGGAGAAGTCGCGGTAATCGGCCTTGCGCTCGTCGGGCACCGCGACGAGGACGCCGTCGAGATAGCCCATCGCGCCGCCCTCGCCCTCGTCGAGGATCGGGGCGAAGCCGCCATAGATCATGCGCTTGCCGTCGAAGGACATGGCCTCGCCCATCGCCTTCATGCGCGGATCGCTCATGAGCTTCTCGTTGGCGGCGTCGCGCGTCGCCCGGTCGGGATATTCGAACCAGGAGAAGACCACGACCTCCTCCGGCGTCGCCTTCACCGCCCCCTTGAAATCCGTCACCTTGCCGTCGGGGACGTCGTCGCCCCAGGCCTCGACATGGCGCAGGACGCCGAACTCCTGGAACAGCGGCGCCGCATCGGCAGCCTGCTTGCGGTAGGCATCCTTGTTCGCCGCGGGGACTGCGACGACGAAACCTTCGACATAGGCCATTGCGCTTCTCCTTGTTCGCGACCGCAAGCGGCGGCCGCATCTGAAATGTTGATATCAACTCGATAGAGCCGCGGTGAATTGGCAAAACGGGGATCAGCCGCAGCAGGAGCTCACCGCGAGTTCCGGCTGGAAGCTGGCCGCGCCCAGCGGCTTGGCGGGGTAGCGGTCGTGATGGCGGACCCAGTCCATCGTCCCGACCTCGTTGCGCCCCTTCGGGGTCATGTCGAGGAAGTTGTGCGTGCCGATCAGGAGGTCGCCGCCGCGGGCATAGGTCGAGTAGGTGTGGAAGATATCGCCCGCCTCGTTGCGATAGAAGACGCTGAAGCCCGGCATCTCGCCGCTCTGCCCGTCATGCATAGCGTAGTTGTATTCGTAGCGGCCGGCCGCCTTTTCCTCCGGGCTCGGCGAGACGTGGAAATCGTGGTTGAAGTCGCTGTTCGCCGACGACACCCAGGGGAAATCCCAGCCCATGCGGTGCCGGAAGTTCTGGAACTCGGCATAGGGCGCCCGCGAGACCACGACGAGACTAACGTCGTGGTGCTTGAGGTGCCGGTTGGCGCCGTCGAAATGATCGGCGAGGAAGGAGCAGCTCGGGCAGCCCTCGCGGGCGCCTGGGCCGAACATGAAGTGATAGATGATCAACTGGCTGTTGCCGGCGAAGAGATCGCCTAGCGTGAGCCCGCCATCCCAGCCCTCGAATGTGTAGTTCTTCTCGATCCTGACCCAGGGCAGCGCGCGCCGCTCGGCCGAGAGCGCATCACGCCGGCGGGTCAGCTCCTTCTCGTTGGCGAGGTGGAGCTTGCGCGCGGCAAGCCACTCCTCACGGGATACGATCCTGTGTTCCATCGTCTCCTCTCCTCCAATGTCCGCCGGCGCGGTGCCGGCGGCTTCTTCGGCGCGGCGCGGATCATGCCGCGGCGCGCGGTCGCTCAGGCGAAATAGGCCTCGAGCTTGACCATGGTCCCCGTCCAGCCATGGGTGTGGCCACGGACGGCGGCATCGTCGGCGAGCTTCTCGTGCAGAAGCGTCAGGATCGTGCCGTCTCCGTCCGGCTTCAGCGTCACGGTGACCCGCGAGACGCGTTCCGGCGTGGTGATCCAGGACCAGCTGAAGACGAGGCGCTCGTTCTCGACGACCTCCAGATAGCGGCCGAGAACCTCGTGGCGCTCGCCGGTATTCTCGATCATCACGACGTGATAGGCGCCATCGACGCGCGGATCGATCTGCGCCTCCTGCGCCACGACATTCTCCGGGCCGAACCAGCGCACGAGCAGGTCCGGGTTGGTCCAGGCCTCGTAGACCTCGGCCGGCGACGCGTTGAGGCGACGCTTCATCGTCAGGCTTGGTGTCACCGGCTGATGCATCTGCCTCTCTCCGCCCTCAACTTTCGCCCTTGCGTCGCGCTTCGAGCAGCGCCTCCAGCGCATCGAGGCGCTCGGTCCAGAACCGCTGATAGCGCGCCAGCCAGCCCATCGCCTCCTCCATCGGCTCCGCGTTCAGATGGCAGGACACGGTGCGCCCCGCCTTGGTCCGGGTCAGCAACCCGGCATCCGAGAGGACGTCGAGATGCTTCATGATCGCCGGGAGCGAGACCGGAAACGGCTTCGCCAGCTCGCTCACGGAGAGCCCGTCCTCCCGCTCCAGGCGCGCCAGCAAGGCCCTCCGCGTCGGATCCGCCAAAGCGGAGAAGGTCCGGTCGAGCTGCGCATCTTGAAACTTAACCATTGAGTTAAGTGTAGACGCAAGCCACTTCGCGCGTCAAGCCGGTGTTGCGGGCGAAGGGTTTCGAGCCGGATCAGGCGGCCGCAGCGGCCTCATGGCGCGAGATATGGGCGATTGCGGCGCGCAGATCGTCCAGCGTCGCGTCAGCGCCGACGCAGCGCTCGGCGAGATGGCGGCGGAACATGCGCGCGCCCGGACGACCAGGAAACAACCCGACGAGATGGCGGGTGAAGGCATGCAGTCGCCCGCCCCGCTCCAGATGCGCGGCGAGATGCGGCTCCAGCGCCTCCAGCATTGCGAAGGCATCGGCCACCGGCGCCTCCTGGTCGAAGAGCAGCGGGTCGACCTGGAGCAGAATCTCGGGATTCTGATAGGCCTCGCGGCCGATCATCACACCGTCGAGCTTATCCAGATGAACCGGCCACTCCGCGGGAGCCTTGATGCCGCCGTTGATGGCGACCGGCAGATCGGGATTGGCGACCTTCAGGCGATAGGCGCGCTCATAGTCGAGTGGCGGGATCTCGCGGTTTTCCTTGGGCGAGAGCCCCTGCAGCCAGGCCTTGCGGGCATGGACGATGAGCGCATCGACGCCGGCCGCGCGGACCGAGGCGGTCAGCGCATCGAGCGCGGCTTCCGGGTCCTGATCGTCGACGCCGATGCGGCATTTCACCGTGACGGGGATCGCAACCGCCGCCTTCATCGCCGCGACGCAGTCGCCGACCAGAGCCGGCTCGCGCATCAGGCAAGCGCCGAAGGCCCCGCCCTGCACCCGGTCCGACGGGCAGCCGCAGTTCAGGTTGACCTCGTCATAACCGAAATCGGCGCCGATCTTCGCCGCTTCCGCCAGGAGCTTCGGATCGTTGCCGCCGAGCTGGAGCGCGACGGGGTGCTCCATCGCGTCGAAGCCGATCAGGCGCTCGCGATCGCCGCGGATCACGGCCTGTGCCGTCACCATCTCCGTGTAGAGCAACGCATGGCGCGACATCAGGCGGTGGATGACGCGGCAATGCCGGTCCGTCCAATCCATCATCGGCGCCACGGAAAATCTAAGAGATTGATATTTCTGCATTTTTAGTATCTTCAGATCTTCAGGTCACGTCGCATGCGCTCGATTGCACGCTACCACACGCCCCGTTTTTCGGTTTTCCGACGCGCGAGTGCATACGGAGCGCACACGAAATTGGCCACCTTCACTAAACTAAAACCCAGCTCTTGGAGAGCCCGGATCCGTCGCAAGGGGCAAGACCTCAACGCGACGCTTCTGCGCCGCAAGGATGCCGAGGCGTGGTTTTCGACATGGAGCGTCGTGAATACCCCCTAGATTTGAGGGCGCCTTCCTGCCTAATCCTGAGGCAAGAAGGCCATGATGGGGGCGGTGATCGCAGAGACGTTTCCAAGTGCGATGCCGTCGCGCAGATTTGCGAGCCGGGGTATCGCTTTGCGGAGGTGGCGAAGCGGCTCGGCGAATAGCCGTACCCGCGCTCTTCAAAACACCCATCCACGCCGTAAACCAGGAGCCTCGATGACCGACCTGCTCGTCGCCAATGTCCGCCCCGACGCGAAGACCACATCCGATATCCTCATCAAGGACGGCCGGATCGCCGCCATCGGACCGAACCTGCCGCGCGAGCCCGGGCTGCAGGTCCATGACGGCGCCGATGCCATCGCCATCGCTCCCTTCGTCGAGCCGCATGTGCATCTCGACAAGATCCTCTGGGGCTTGCCCTGGCACGGCATCAACGTCCCACGCACCCTGCGCGAGATGATCGACAACGAGGTCGAGATCCGCAGGAACCTGCCCTGGGGTGTCCCGGAGCGCGCCGGCAATCTCATGCGCCAATGCGTCGCGATGGGTTCGACGCATATCCGCAGCCACATCGATATCTCGACCGAGTACAAGCTGGACAACCTGCATGGTGTCCTCGAGGCCTGGGAAAAGACCAGGCACGCCGTCGGGCTGGAGCTGGTCGCCTTCCCGCAGACCGGCATGATGATCGACCCCGGCACGGCCGACCTGATGGAGGCGGCGCTCGACGAAGGCGCCTCCGTGATCGGCGGCATCGACCCGGGCGGCATCGATGGCGACCCGAAAGGCCATCTCGACACGATCTTCGACATCGCCAGCCGCAAGGGCGCCAAGATCGACATCCACCTGCACGAGGCCGGCGATCTCGGCCTGTTCGAGATGGGCCTGATCGTGGAGCGGACGAAGGCGCTGGGCCTGCAGGGACGCGTCGTCGTCAGCCACGCGTTCTGCCTCGGAGATCCCCAGCGCGACAAGGTCGAGCGCATGATCGACATGGTGGTCGAAGCCCGCATCGGCATCATCTCGTCCGTTCCCGGCGCCAATGTCTTTCCGCCGATGTTCGAGCTGGCGCGGCGTGGCGTGAAATGCGCCATCGCCTCGGATTCGCTGCGCGACACCTGGAACCCACACGGCAACGGCGACATGCTGGAGCGCTGCTGGCTGCTCGCCTACCGGACCGGCAGCCGGACCGACGACAAGCTGATCGAATGCCTCGGCATGGGCACCAGCAGAGGCGCCGAGCTGCTCGACCTGCAAGGCCATGGCCTGGAGATCGGCTGCGAGGGCAGCCTCGTCCTCATGGCAGGTGAAAACCTGGCCCAGATCGTCGTGGACCGGCCAAAGCGCGCCCTGGTGGTGAAGAACGGGCGCATCGTCGCCCGCGACGGCAAATGGGTCGACTGAAGACCGCATGACAGCAGAGCCCGAGACGGAACGGAGGAGCCCGGAGCCGACCGCGATTCCGGCAAGCCATTGAGGCTACGGTCGATGGCTGCTCAGAGGCCCGCGTCCCTCCTTCGCGACCTTGCCGGGCCGAGGCCGACTCAACGATCGGCCAGAGCTCGCCTCAGGCTGCGAGCTTCGGCCAGGGCCGCGACAGCGCGCGCATCTGCTCGAAGGCATGAGCGACGCGCAGCACGCCGAGATCATCGAAGGACTGGCCGATGATCTGGAGGCCGATCGGCAGCCCGCGGCTGGAATAGCCGCAATTGATCGACAGCGCCGGCTGGCCGCCCATATTGGCCGAGACCGTGAAGGCGATATGCTCGAAGGGCCGCTGCGGATCGTTGAACGGCGAGGCCCATTCCGCCGGATAAGAGGGCTCTGGCGCAGTCGGCGAGATGATGAAGTCGACGTCCCTGAGCGCGCCGTGGAGCGCGTTGCGCATCGCCTCGATCTGGGCGAAGCCGGTATAGACCTCGCCGCCCGTGAAATCCTTGGCGCTCACGATCCAGTTGAAGATATAGGGCAGGATCTTGGCCTGCTGCTCCGGCGGAAGACGCGAGACGTCCTCATAGCCGCGCGCGCGCCAGAAACGGTCGAGCCCGTCGATCATCGTGCGGGTCAGGAAAGGCGCGATTGGGACGATGGTCGCGCCGGCATCGGCCAGCACCGCGGCGGCGCCCTGGACAGCCGCGAGCGTCTCGGCGCCGACGGCCTGACCGAAGCCCGCCTCTAGCCACAGGCCGATCTTCAGGCCCTTCACCGAGCCTGCAAGGTTGAGCCAGTCGAGCTCCTGATAGGGGATCGCCATCGTGTCGCGACGATCCGGCTTGGTCAGCACCGACATGTAGAGGGCAGTGTCGGCAACGGTGCGCGTCATCGGCCCGGCGGCGCGCCCGATGAAGGGCGGATCGATCGGCAGGCGCCCGGCCGAGGGCTTCAGGCCGACGAGGCCGCACCAGCCCGCCGGCAGGCGGATCGAGCCGCCGATATCGGTGCCGATATGAAGTGGGCCGTAGCCGGCCGCCGCCGCCGCGCCGGCTCCGGCGCTGGATCCGCCGGGATTGGTCGAAAGATCCCATGGATTGCGCGCCAGCCTGTGGAAGCTCGACAGGCCGGAGGAGAGCATGCCGTAATCGGGCATCGTGGTCTTGGCGAAGATGACGCCGCCGGCCTCCCGCGTGCGGGCCGCTGGCGGCGCATCGGCCGCTGCCGGCACCAGCGTCACCGCCGCGGTACCCAATGGAACCGGCGTCCCCTTCGTCGCGATGTTCTCCTTGATCGTGACGGGCACGCCGTCGATCGCGCCCAGCGGATCGCCCTTCATCCAGCGGGCCTCGGACTCCCGGGCGCTCGCACGGGCCGTCTCCGGGTCATAGGCCCAGAGCGCATTGAGCTGCGGCTCCCAGGCATCGGCGCGCGCGATGACGGCGTCGATCACCTCGACGGGCGAAAGCTTGCGGGCGCGATAGGCCTCGACGAGTTCGACGGCCGTCAGATCAGCAAGGTCGGTCATGGACAGCTCTCGTCATCATACGCCTCCCGCCGCCCGAAGGCCGCGAAGGCACTCTCACCCGTGAAAGATCGAAATGGTCTTCATGCTGGCGAAGCCGTAGAGGGCCTCGAAACCCTTCTCGCGGCCATGGCCCGATTTCTTGACGCCGCCGAAGGGCAGCTCGACGCCGCCCCCGGCACCGTAATTGTTGATGAAGACCTGGCCGGCCTGCGCGGCGCGCGCCATGCGCAATTGCCGGCCGCCATCGCTCGTCCAGATTCCGCAGACCAGCCCGTAAGGCGTACCGTTGGCGAGCGCGAGCGCCTCTTCCTCGGTATCGAAGGGCATGATCACCTGAACGGGGCCGAAGATCTCCTCCTGCGCCAGCCGGTGATCCGGCGGAACGTCGCGCAGCAGGGTCGGCGCGACATAGGCGCCTTCAGCCGGCGCATCGGGAAGGATCGTGCCCTGCGCCGCGACTTTCAGGCCATCCTTGCGGGCGACGCTGAGGAAGTCCTCGATGATCGCCTTCTGGCGCTGCGAGACGACCGGTCCGACGGCGAGGTCGGACTCGGCCGGCCCGACCTTCAGCGCGCGGTACCGCTCGCTCATCCGGGCGACGACATCCTCATAGACCGCGCGCTCGACGAGGATGCGCGACGAGGCCGAGCAGGTCTGGCCGGCATTCTGGATGCCGGCATTGACCAGGAACGGCACGGCGCGGTCGAGATCGGCGTCGGCGAAGACGACCTGGGCCGACTTGCCGCCGAGTTCCAGCGTCACCGGCACGGCGTTGCGGGCCGCGGCGGTCTGGACCATCTCGCCCGTCCGGGCCGAGCCGGTGAAGGAGATGTGGTTGATGTCGGTGTGTTCGGAGAGCGCCGCGCCGGCCTCGGCGCCGAAGCCCGTGACGATGTTCAGCGCGCCGGCCGGCAGCCCTGCCTCCTGCGCGATGTCAGCGAATTCGAGGATGGTCAGGCAGGCTTCCTCCGCCGGCTTGACCACGGCGGCATTGCCCATGGCCAGCGCCGCGCCCAGGCTGCGCCCGAGGATCTGCATCGGGTAGTTCCACGGGATGATATGCCCGGTGACGCCGTGCGGCTCGTAGATCGTCAGGACGGTGAAGCCGTTCTGGTAGGGAATGGTGTCGCCATGCACCTTGTCGGCGGAGGCGCCGTAGAACTCGAGATAGCGCGCCAGCGCGACGACATCGGCGCGCGCCTGCGTCAGCGGCTTGCCGACATCGCGCGCCTCGATCTCAGTCAGGAGGTCGATATTGCGGAGCACGCCGGCCCCGATCCGGGTCAGGATGCGTCCGCGCTCGGTCGCGGTCAGGCGCCCCCATTCGCCGGACAGCGCCTGCCGGGCAGCGGCGACCGCGAGATCGACATCCTCCCGCCGGCCGCGCGCCAGCCTGGCCAGAACCTGACCTGTCGAGGGATTGCGCACGTCGATATGCTCGCCGTCGGCGGCATCGCGCCATTCGTTGGCGATGAAATTGCGGTAGGTCTTCACGTTACGCCTCGGTCGTTTTCTGTCCGGCAAGCTGCGCCTTAAGGCGGACAGCCGTCGCATGGATGTGAGCCCGCGCGACGCGCTCGGCCTCGTCGGGATTGCGTGTCTGGATCGCGCCGAGAATCTCGACATGCTCGGCCACGGCCGCGCTCGCCCGCTCGCTCGACAGGGCGAAGGCCGGCGCGAACACCTGAGATGTCAGATGCAGGAGCGGCACGAGCGAAGCCAGGGATGCATTCCTGGCCACGCTGATGATCAGTAGGTGGAAATCGACATTCGATTGGGAATAGGCACTCGGATTCCAGTCCGCGGTCAACCTCTTCTGGAGCTCGACGAGCTTGCTGAGCTGCTCGATCTCGGCCGGCGTCGCCCGCTCGGCGGCATTGCGCGCCGCGACGCCGTCCATCGCCTCGCGCACGGCATAGGCATCGAGCAGCTTCGGCAGGTCGGCCGTCGCGACCCGGACACCACTGCCCGGCTTGTTCACGACGAGCCCGTCACGCTCCAGGACGCGGAACGCCTCGCGCAGCGGCGTCCGGCTGATGCCGAACTCGGCGGCGATCCGCTCCTGCCGAAGCGTGGCGCCGGGCGCATAGACGCCGGCATAGATGCGCTCGCGCAGCGCCTGCGCCACCTCGTCCAGAAGGCGCGACTGGCTGCGCCATTCGAGCACTTGGTCCATCGGCTTCTCCAAGATGCGCGAAATGGTATCCAGGATACAAGGACTGTCAATATCGACTGAGGGGTGAGTGCCCCATGCGGCAGCCCCTGCAGCGGCAAATGCAAAGCCGACTTATCAAACGGGAGCAGCAACCGAGGCCGATGAATTGATCTGAGGCAGATACTGCATTGCGCGCGTCACCCTTAGAGCAGACCAAACTTCGATAGATCGTGGCCGCCAGCGCTGCAATCGGCATCGGAGGTCATCGTCTCCGCCTGGCCAGGTACTTCGCTTCGCCGGTGTGGGGCACCGCCGAAGCCACCCATCGGCTCCGCGCCACCGACAACGAGCGCTGCGGCCAAGTCCCAGACCCGTTCGTCTGTTCAGTTTCTGCAGGACCCATGGCGTCCAACGGCAGAAGGGCGTCCATGCCCGACACGGATGGCCTGCTGATGCCACTCACCGCGATGGGCGAGAGGCATGCGAAAATCCGATTCCCACCCATTCGAGCCGCATACGCGAGCGCCATGGAACCGCGTCGCCAGGCTGGGGATTGAGAGCTTGCAGGCTGCCTCCCGCAAGCCTTTCCCGAACCCGACGGCGCCCGAAAGGCGGAGTATTACATGGCCGAGGCTCCGCAGATTTCGCGACGCTCCCGCATGCGGCAGTTCTTCCGCATCGCGTTGCGCTATTGGCGCGGCAGGAAGCGCTGGCAGGCCTGGGCCCTGACAGGCGCCGTCCTGGTCTTCATCGCGGCGCAGACCTCCGCCGCCGTCGGCATCAACCGCTGGAACCGTTGGTTCTTCGATGCGCTGGAAAGGCGCGACGTGGACGCCGTCTGGGCGACGACCGGCTGGCTGCCGTTCCTGCTGGCGGCCTCGGCCCTGTCGGTCTCCGGCCTCGTCGTCAGCCGCATGCTGCTGCAGGTGCGCTGGCGCGAGAACCTGACACGCCGCCTCGCCGGCTGGTGGATCGCCGACCAGCGCTATTATCGTCTGGGCTTCCTGTCCAAAAAGATGACCGCGCCGGAATACCGGATCGCCGAGGATGCCCGGCTCGCGATCGAGCCGCTCGTCGAACTCGCGATCGGGCTGATCACCGCCTTCGTCACGGCCGCGACCTTCGCCGCGATCCTCTGGCAGGTCGCCGGCTCGGCGGAGTTCATGCTGGGCGGAACCCTGATCGTCATCCCCAGCTACATGGCGGTGGCGGCGGTGGTCTATGCCACGATCGCTTCGCTTGCGGCCTATCTCGCCGGCCGCCCGCTCGTCGCGCGCGTCGCCCACAAGAACGAGATGGAGGCGCAGTTCCGGGCCGAGATGACCCGCTTGCGCGAGAATGCGGAGAGCATCGCGCTGATCAAGGGCGATGCCGACGAGCGCAGCTCCGCGGGGGAAGGCTATGGGCGCGTGGTGGCGGCCTGGCTCAAGATCGTGCGGCAGCAGGGCGTCATCGCTTTGGTGCTCAATACCAATGGCGCGCTGTTCCCGATCGTGCCGCTCCTGCTGATCGCGCCGAAATTCCTGGCCGGCGCGATCACGCTCGGCGCGGTCGTGCAGGTCGTCGCGGCTTTCAGCGCCGTTCAGGCTGCCTTGATCTGGTTCGTCGACAATTTCGTGCGGCTGGCGGAGTGGTTCGCCTCGGTCACCCGCGTCGACGAGCTGGTGGAAGAGCTGGAGGCGCTGGATATCGGCACGATCATGGAGAAGGACGAGCGGATCGTCCTCGGCGAAAGCGAGGACGACGCGATCCATCTCGAAAACCTGTCCATCGCCCATAGCAACGGCCGGATCGTCGTGGCCGATGCCACCGTCACCATCGCACAAGGCGCGAAGACGCTGATCGCGGGCGAGAGCGGCTCCGGCAAGAGCACGCTGATCCGGGCGCTCGCCGGCATCTGGCCCTGGGGCTCCGGCTCGATCCGCGTGCCGTCCGGCCAGACCATCGCCTTCGTGCCGCAGAAGCCCTATCTGCCGAAGGGCACGCTGCGCGCGATCCTGCTCTATCCGGACTCAGACCGCGCGGTGGCGGACGATGCGATCCTCGCGGCCTTGCAGCGCTGCGGGTTGGGCTATCTCGCCAAGAAGCTCGACGCAGAGGAGGACGATTGGGATCGCGCCCTGTCCGGCGGCGAGCGCCAGCGCGTCGCCTTCGTCCGCCTCCTCCTGCAAAAGCCCGACATCATCGTGATGGACGAGGCGACCTCGGCGCTCGACGAGGGAAGCCAGGCTTCACTGCTGGGCCTGTTCGACGAGGAACTCGCCGCGGCGACGCTGATCAGCGTCGGCCATCGTCCGGGCCTCGAGGATTATCACGACCAGAAGATCACGCTGGAGCGGCGGCCGGCAGGCGCTCACATGACGTCGAAACGCATGCGGAAATCGCTCTGGCGGCTCTTCAAGAGCCGCAGCGCCGACAATGAGGACGAGCGGCAGGACATCGAGCAAGTGTGACGGCGGCGCTCGCGAGGAACGCCGCCGCCGTTGTCACTTCTTGGCGCGCGCGACGATCTGCGTCGGGTTGACGAAGCGCAGCGCGATCACAAGCCAGATCAGCGTGGTGACCATGTAGATCACCGCCATCGCGTCGATCGACTGCACCGCGCGCACGCCGGCAGCGAAGACCGCGTAGTAGAGCGCGACGACGAGCGTCTGGCTGGTCGGGCCGGCCGTGAGGAAGGTCAGCTCGAACATGGCGAGCGTCCTGACCAGCACCAGGAGGAGCGCCGCGAGGATGCCGGGCATGAGCAGCGGCAGCAGCACATGCACGAAGAGCTTGAAGGTGTTGGCGCCGAAGACGCGCGCCGCCGCCTCGATCTTGGTGTCGATCTGCTCGATGAACGGGATCATCACCAGGATGACGAAGGGCACGGTCGGCACGAGATTGGCGAGCACCACGCCCGACATCTGGCCGGCGAAGCCGGTCTGGTAGAGCACCGTCGCCAGCGGAATGCCGAAGGTGATCGGCGGCACCAGCAGCGGCAGCAGGAAGAGCAGCATGACGAGCTTCTTGCCCGGGAAGTCGCGCCGGGCCAGCGCATAGGCCGCCGGCACGCCGATCAGGCCCGACAGCGCCACCACCAGGAAGACGATCTGGAAGGTGACGAGCAGCACGTCGTAGAGCTGGAATTCCGCCCAGGCGGCCGCATACCAGCGCGTCGTCCAGCCGGCCGGCAGCCAGGTGCCGAGCCAGCGCGTCGAGAAGGACGAGGTCACCACCGTCGCGATCATCGCGAACAGGTTGACGATGAAGAAGCCGATCAGCGTCCAGTTGGCGGCCGCCCAGAGCTTCGTCGAGAGACGGGTGTCTTTCACCATCGGATCAGCCCTTTCCGCCGCCGGCAGGGCCGCGATACAGCAAGCCACGTGCGGCGAGCACCACGACGACGATGGTGAGCTGAACCACGCCCATGATCATCGCGACGGCCGAAGCCATGGAGTAGTCGTATTCCTCGAAGGCCGCCTGATAGGCCGCGATCGAGATCACGCGGGTCGGACCCGAGGGCGCGCCGAGCAACACCGCCGAAGGGAAGACCGAGAAGGCCTGCACGAAGCTCAGGCAGAAGGTGATCGCGAGCCCCGGCAGCAAGAGCGGGAAGAGGATGTGCTTGAAGCGATCCCAAGGCCCCGCCCCCAGCGTCGCGCCCGCCTGCTCCAGCGCCGGATCGATGCCGGAGAGGTAGGACAGGGTCAGCAGGAAGGTGAAGGGGAAGCCGGTGATGACCAGCGAGAGCATCACGCCCCAGTAGTTGTGCAGCAGCTTCACCGGCGTCGAGATGATGCCAGCCGTCATCAGCACGCGGTTGAACCAGCCCTGCGGCCCGAGATAGTTCAGCAGGCCCTCGGCGACGAGCACCGTGCCGAGCGTGATCGGGATCACCAGGATCGTGGTCAGCAGGCGCTGGTTCTGCATCAGCCGGACGCGGAAGGCGATCGGGATCGCCAGCAGCAGCGTCGCGACCGTCACCGGCAGCGCCAGCCAGAGCGTCGTCGCGATCGTCCCGTAGAGGAAGCGATCGGAGAAGAAGCGCTGGTAATTGGCGAAGATGCCGCCCTGCTTCGGCTCGAACGACAGGAAGAGCCCGTAGAAGAACGGGTAGATGAACAGCGCCAGCAGGAACAGGACCGCAGGCAGGACGAGCAGCGTCAACCCGTCGACCCCGCGTGCCGCCAGCCGCTGCTTCAGCGGGATGGAGGAGATGTCCGTGCTCACGCCGCCGCTCCATAGACGAGGACGCGGTCGGGATCGGCGGCGAGCGTCACCGTCTCGCCCGGCGACAGCTTGTCATGGGCGAGGAAGGACAGGTCGGTGCCATCCGCCATGCGGGCGAAGCCGACGAATTCGCGGCCGCGGAACTCGGTCGAGACGACCTGCGCCTTGAGCCCGGGCTGGCCCGCCGCGACCGGATGCAGGTCCTCGGGGCGGATCGCGAGATAGCCGTCGGAGCCTGCGGAAACCGCGTTGCGCGCGCGGCCGGAGAGCTGGGCATCGCCGACAGCGACCGTCGCCTTGCCCTCGCCGGCTGTTGCGACCTTGCCCTTCACCTTGTTGCGGAAGCCCATGAACTCGGCGACGTCGAGATGATCAGGCCGCATGAACAGGTCTTCCGGCGTGCCCACCTGACGGACCTGGCCGTCACGCAGCACGACGATGCGGTCGGCGAGCGAGAGCGCCTCCTCCTGATCGTGGGTGACGTAGATCGTGGTGGCGCCGAGCGTGTTGTGGATGCGGCGGATCTCGGCGCGCATCTCCAGACGCAGCTTGGCGTCGAGGTTCGAGAGCGGCTCGTCCATCAGCACGAGCGGCGGCTCGACGACGATGGCGCGCGCGATGGCGACGCGCTGTTGCTGGCCGCCGGAGAGCTGGCCAGGGAGCTTCTCCGTCTGGCCCTGCAGGCGCACCAGCGCGGCGGCTTCCGCGACGCGCTTGTCGATCTCGGCACGCGGCAGGCCGCGCATCTTCAGACCGAAGCCGATATTCTTGTTCACGTTCATATGCGGGAAGAGCGCGTAGCTCTGGAAGACCATGCCGAAGCCGCGCTCTTCCGGGCGCAGCGGATCGATGCGCTTGTCGTCGAGCCAGATGCCGCCGCCGGTCGCCGGGAGCAGGCCCGCGATCAGGTTCAGCGTCGTCGACTTGCCGCAGCCGGACGGGCCAAGCAGCGCGATGAACTCGCCCTTGCCGATCGTCAGCGAGACGTCCTTGAGCGCATTATGGGTGCCGAAGTCACGGCTCAGACGGTCGAGCCGAAGCTCGCGGAACGAGGCTGCGTTGATGGTCATGGCTTCCGGATGGATCTGAGAAACGGGATCGGAACAGCAGCGGCGGGCCTCGGAGCAAGCCGAGGCCCGCCGCTGCGATCGCAGTTACTTCTTCTTGGCGCCGCCGACCTGCTCGTCCCAGATGCGGAAGGCGATCACCATCTTGTCCGGGTTGAGCGGGGTTTCCATCGGGTTGTCGGCGATCAGCTTCTCGTATTCGGGGCGGCCGAACTCGGCGATGGCCTTCTGGCTGGAAGCCGGCGCCATCGACAGCGGAACGTCCTTCACGGCCGGGCCCGGATAGAAATAGCCCTCGTCATAGGTGAAGGCCTGCTGCGCGGGCGTCAGCATGTGGCGGATCAGGTCGAGCAGCACGTTGAGCTTCTCGTCGGAAACGCCCTTCGGGATCATCATGTACTGGGCGTCGGTGACCCAGTGGAAGCCCTTGAGCGCCTGGATCTTGGCTTCCTTCGGCACGATGCCAAGCACGCGCGGGTTGATGTCCCAGCCGGTGGTCGAGACGATGATGTCGCGCGAACCGTCGCCGAGCTCCTTCATCGTCTGGCCGGTGCCGCCCGGATAGTACTCGATGTTCTCGCCGAGCTCCTTGAGATAGGCCCAGGTCTTGTCCCAGCCCTTCTCGGGGTCCTTCGGGTCCTTGTCGCCGAGGAGATAGGGCAGACCCATGATCCAGGTGCGGCCGGGGCCGGAATTGGCCGGGCGGCCATAGAGGAAGCGGTTCTTGTTCTGCTTGCTCCAGGCGAGCAGCTCCTCGGCCGTGGTCGGCACCTGCTTGACGCGCTCCGGCATGTATTCGAGCAGCGGGCCGGAGGGGTAATAGACCATTGCCATGGCCTGGCCCTGCCCGAGATTGTGCATGGCGAGCGCCGGCTTGAGATAGATCTCCTCCGGCTTCGGCAATTCGGCCTGCAGGCGCGGCAGCAGGTCGACCCAGAGCTTCTGGTCGATGCCGGCCGAAAGCACGTCCAAGCCGCCGATGACCATGTCGATATCGAGGCGCCCGGCAGCCTGCTGGGCCTTGATCTTGGCCGGCAGCTCGGGCGCCGGGGCCTTGGTGAAGACCATGCGCGAGACGGCCTTGGGATTGGCCTTCGGGTAGTTCTCCAGCGGCGTCTGGACGAGGGCGAGCGCCCCGCCGACGTCGATGACGCTGATCGTGAGCGGCGAGGCCGGCAGCTTGAGCTGCTGCGCGAAGACGCCCGGCGCATGGGCGGCAACGCCGAGTCCTGCAACGCCGCCGATGAAATGACGCCGATTGATGCTGTCGTGAGCCATGATTTCTCCTCCGGATGTGGATGCCCGCTTACGAGCTTTATTATGTTGCGCTGGCCCGACCGCCCCGATCCGGCCCCTGCCCTCGCCCCGGAAACCTGCCAAGTTGACGCAGCCCCCGGTTGATCAGTATCCTAGTATACTAGTCATCGAGAGCTTGGCAATGGCCCACCCTGCAACCCGTCACAGCACGGACCAGATCTACAGCGTCCTGCGCAGCGACGTGATCAGCGGCGCGCTGAAACCGCGCGAAGCGATGTCGGAGGCGCGGATGGCCTTGCGCTTCGGCGTCAGCCGCACGCCTGTGCGCGAGGCCTTCAAGCGGCTGGTCGACGAGGGTTTCCTCGTCGCGGTGCCGCAGGTCGGCACCTTCGTCGCGCCGATTGACCTCGCCGCCGTCCGTGACAGCCAGTTCATCCGCGAGACGCTGGAATGCCGCACCGTGGTGCTGGCCGCGCAGCGCATCGGCGACGCCGATTGCCGCCGCCTCGCCGCCCAGGTCGAGGAGCAGGCGGAGGCTGTGCGACGAGGGGATCGGACCGATATCTTCCGCCTGGACGAGGTGTTCCATGCCGAGATCTCGCGCATCGCCGGGCACCGCGCCGTCTGGAGCATGATCGAAGGCGTGAAGGCCCAGATGGACCGGGTGCGCTGCCTCTCGCTGGAAACGCCGTCCTGGTCCGAGGTGATCCTGAACGAGCACCGGATCATCGCGGCCTGCGTCATGAAGCACGACGCCAAAGGCGCGGAGGCCGCGATGCGCGCGCATCTGCGCACGGTCTTCGCGACGATCGACACGATCGCGAAGGACCATGCGGACGCCTTCGACGATTCCCGCCTCACTCCCGAAACCACCTGACGCCCGTTCTCCGCGCAGCGACCTTTCTCACAAGGATAACAAGACCATGGAACAATGCTGGCGCTGGTTCGGGCCGGATGATGTCGTGACTCTGGCGCAGGCCCGGCAGGCCGGCGCGACCGGGATCGTCAACGCGCTGCACCAGGTCCCCTATGGCGTGGTCTGGAGCGTCGAGGAGATCGAGAAGCGCCAGGCGATCGTGCGCGCCGACAGGAGCCTCGGCCTGGAATGGAAGGTGGTCGAGAGCCTGCCGATCCATGAGAGCGTCAAGATCGGCGAAGGCGATCTCGAAACCGTCTTCGAGAACTACCGCCAGTCGATGCGCAACCTCGCCGCCTGCGGCCTTGAGGTGATCTGCTACAATTTCATGCCGGTGCTGGACTGGACCCGCACCGAGCTCGCCCACAAATTGCCGGGCGGCGGCACGGCTTTGCGCTTCAACCTGCACGAATACGTCGCGCTCGATCATTTCATGCTGAAGCGCAAGGGCGCCGACGAGGGCCATTCCGCCGAGGTGATGGACAAGGCTAGGGCCTGGTTCGACCAGTCCTCGCAGGCCGATCGGGACCGTCTGCTCTCCAGCGTCATGGCCGGCCTGCCCGGCGCCTTCGACCGCTACGACCTGCCCGGCCTCGCCCGCATCCTCGATCGCTATGCCGGCATGACCCATGACAAGCTGCGTGCCAATCTGAAGCGCTTCCTGGAGGCGATCATCCCGACCGCCGAGGAAGTCGGCATCCGCATGTGCATCCATCCGGACGACCCGCCGCGCTCGCTCTTCGGGCTGCCGCGGATCTGCTCGACCGAGGACGACATTGCCTACATCCTCGGCTCGGTCGACTCGCCCGCGAACGGGCTGACGCTGTGCTCGGGCTCGCTCGGCGCCAATCCGAAGAACGACGTGCCCGGCATCGCCCGCCGTTTCGCCGACAAGATCTGGTTCGCGCATCTGCGCAACGTCGCCAAGGACCCGGACGGCTCCTTCATGGAGGCCGAGCATCTCGGCGGCGATACCGACATGGTCGCGCTGGTCGATGCCCTGATGGCCGAGGAGCAGCGTCGCAAGGCTGCCGGCCTTGCCGCTTGGCAGATTCCGATGCGGCCTGACCATGGCCACGAACTGCTCGACGATGTCGGCAAGGGCAGCTTCCCGGGCTACCCCGCTGTCGGGCGCCTGCGCGGGCTTGCGGAGCTGCGTGGCGTGATGACCGCGCTGGCGCAGGTCAAGGGCTACGCGGCCTAAGACACGAAAAGCGGGCCCAAGGCCCGCCTTTCGCAAGCAATCACAGCCGTCATTCTCGGGCGAAGCGAAGCGTAGACCCGAGAAGCTCTGGCAGGAAAGGGCGCGTTCTCGTTCCGAGATGCTCGGGTCAAGCCCGAGCATGACCCGCGGCAAGCGCCTCAGTGATCGTGCGAGTGGCCCTTGTGGCCATGCGCGGCGCCATGGCCGTGTCCATGATGACCATGGCCGTGATGATCGTGCTCATGGCCGCAGCCGCAACCCTCGCCATGGGCATGCTGGTGCTTGTGATCATGATCGTGCTTCTGACCATGCGCGTGATCATGGCCATGGTGCGCATGGTCGTGCCCGTGGCCATGGTCATGCCCGTGATGATGACCGTGATCGTCATGGTCGTGCCCGCAGCCGCAATCGTCGCCATGGGCGTGGTGATGCACCTCCGCCTCCGGCTGGAACGGACGCTCGACCACCGTCATCGAGCAGCCCTGCCCGCGCACCAGTTCGCCGAGCGCCGCATCGTTCGGGACATAGAGAGCATCGGCCGTCATCTCGGCCGGGACGTGATGGCCGCCGAGATGCCAGGCGAGGCGCACCAGCCGCAGCGGGTTCTCGGCGCGGATTTCCAGCAGGCTTTCCGGCGCGGCCTTGATCTGGACGAGCGTTCCGTCTTCCAGCTTCAGCGCGTCGCCATCGTTCAGCACCGTCGCCTTGTCGAGCGCGATCGCGAGTTCAAGCCCGCCCGTCGCGCGGACGCTCACGCCATTGATCGCGCGGTCGCGATGACCGAGGGCCAACGTGTCGACGACACGGTCGGCCTTGACGGCGGCCTTGCGGAGAACAGAGGTGGCGCGAAGCATCGGCGGCGATCCCATGGCTTGCGGCCGGGGCGCCACGCGCCCGAGCCCGGATCGCAGCTTAGTAGCACAAACCGGCGGCCGTGCTACCAAGCCTGGATGTCGCAGAGGCCGTCAGCGCGGCAGCGCCTTGACCTCGGTGTCGAACTTCTTGAGCAGGCGCGAACGCTCGGCCGGCGAGCCCCAGCGCGGGGTGTCGTAGTCGATCAGCTTCATCTCGGCGAATTTCGGTGCATCCGGCGAGAGCAGCGAATTCTTGTTCGACGGGATCGAGTTGATCTTCAGCTTCGCATTGATGTTCTGGGCATCGGGCGAGAGCGTGAAATCGACGAACTTGCGCGCCGCTTCCGAATTCTTGCCGCCCTTGATGATCGAGACCGAGCCGGTCTCGTAGCCAGTGCCCTCGCAGGGAGCGACCGTCTCGATCGGCGCGCCCTGCAGCTTCTGCGTCAGCATGTCGTGGATGAAGGCGATGCCGACCGCCGTCTCGCCGAGCGCGGCAGCCTTGACCGGCGCGATGCCGGACTTGGTGTACTGGCTGATGTTCTTGTGCAGGGCCTTGAGGTACTCGAAGCCCTTCTCCTCGCCGAGGCGCTGCACCGTCGTCGCCAGGAAGACATAGGCCGTGCCGGACGAGCTGGGATCAGCGATCTGGACCTCGTCGCGCAGCTTGGGATCGAGCAGGTCGGCCCAGCATTTCGGCGCGGCGATGCCCTTCTTCTTCAGGACCTCGGTGTTGTAGCCGACGCCGAGGGCGCCGAGATAGATGCCGTTGGTGCGGAACTTGGACTGCTCGGCATGGCGCTGCGCCCAGTCATGCAATTCGGGCAGCTTCGGTGACTTGTACTCGTCGAGCAGGCCTTCGTCGGCCGCCTGGAGATGCGGCTCGCCCGGCCCGCCCCACCAGACGTCGCCGCGCGGGTTGCTCGCCTCGGCCTTGACCTGCGCATAGACCTCGCCAGTGCTCTTTCTGACCATCGCGACCTTGATGCCGGTCGCCTTCTCGAACATCGCCGCGCCTTCGCGGCACTGCTCCTCGAGGATCGAGCAATAGACCGTGACCTGGCCCTGGGCGAAGGCCGGAGCCGTGAAAGCCAGGCCGGCGAAGAGCGCGCCAACGGACGCAAAACGCGAAGAAACCATCATCATCCTCCCGATCGGATTCGTTTGCCGACGAAAAGACCGACGGGAGAATGGGGAGTCAAGCGAAGCGCTGCTACGCCGCGCCGTCCGGCTTGTCGGGCACGGGAGCAGTCACCGCCTCGGCCGGCTTCGCGCGCTTCTTCTTGGCGACGGGCTTCTTGCGTCGCTTTGCCCGCGCCTTCGGCAATTGCGCCTCCTGCAGCATTTCGAGCTGAACCTGCTGGATCTCGGCGAGACGCTGCCATTGCCGGGTGACGAGATGGTCCATCTTCTCGTGCAGGTGCCGGATTTCGAGCTCGGCCTTCAGGTTGACTTGGTAATCGTTGAGCGAACGCAACCTGTCTTTCGAATCCTTCCGTTTCTGACTCATCATGATGATCGGCGCCTGCACCGCCGCGATGCAGGACAGGACAAGGTTGAGCAGGATGAAGGGATAGGGGTCGAAGGCCTTCAGATCGCCCATCAGCGCGTTGATCGCCATCCAAACGACCAGCACCACGCCAAAGCTGATCAGGAAGGCCCAGGAACCGCCGAAGTTCGCGAGATTGTCGGAGAAGCGCTCGCCGAGCGTGCGGTGCTCCTCAAAGTCGTCATCGGTGTTCTCGGCGATGGTCTCCTGCTGGGCGATACTCTCGGCAACCTCGCGGTCGAGATCCGAATATTCGCCGTGCTCCTCGCGCAGGATCTCCTCGACATAGCGGGTGCGATAGCGCGCAAGTTCCTTCAGGCTGATCAGCGCGTGATCGGGCATGTCGGGGAAATCGTTGCGGATATGGTCGGCGAGCGCTGGACGCAGCGTGCCGACCTCGACGAGGTTCCGGCGTGCCATCTCCTGCCCGCTGATGGCGCAGGTTCCGCGCTTCTTGCCGGCCGCACCGGCGAGGCTCGCCGGATCGGCCAGGGTCGCGAGAGCGCTCGACGGCGCCTCCGCGACCTGATCGTCATCTCGTTCCTGTGTCATTCCCTGCCTGTCATAGCGTCTCGTGCGTTCCGCAGACTGCACCTGATCCCAGTGCAGATACCAGCATTCGAAGATGCCCGGCCGATGGCAGCGGCCGCTGAAATGGGAACGCCCGGCGAGGCGGCCGCCTCTCCGGGCTCATGGTCACTGCCGGGCCACACTGGCCCGCAGGTGGTTTCGGTTTCAGCCCTTCGGCTTCTCGTTCGTCTCGGAAGCGTCGGAATCCTCTTCGTCCTCGCCTTCGCCGTCTTCCTCGGTCTCGTCCTCTTCGTCTTCCTCATCCTCTTCGTCGAGTTCGAGATACTCGTAGCCGAAGACGATCTCGCCGGTTTCCGGATCGAAGACACTGGCCGAGGAATCCTCGAACGCCTCGATCAGCAGCTCGGCATCATCGGGCCCGTCGACATCGAAGCGGCGCACGGCCTCCTCGCCATCGGCCTTGAGAACGAGCTCGATCGACCAGCCCTTCCCGGTGGTGTCGTAGATGCATTTCAGACCCTGGATCGCCAGCATGATGCTCTCTCCTGAGCTCGACCGATACGCGACAGCGCGCGCCGGATCAGATGCCCGACGCGCGTGACGGCTGCGCGACGCTGGAGAGGAGAAAGCCGTTGCGTCTGCTAGCCGGCGGCCTGCGCCAGGAAGCGCTCAACCTCATCGCGGCGCGGCGCGCCGCTGCGGCCGCCGAAGCGGGTGCATTTGATCGCGGCCGCTGCCGAGGCGAAGCGGATAGCCGCCGGCTCGGCCTGTCCCTCGGCCAGCGCCAGCGCGAAGGCACCGTGCCAGACATCGCCGGCACCGAGCGTATCCACCGTCTCGACGACGAAAGCCGGGCTGTGCCGGACCTCGCCACCCTCGACAAACAGCACACCCTCCTTGCCGAGCGTGACCGCGAGCCAGGTCGGGACACCGGCCGCCACCCTGGCGAGGCCGGCGCGCGGGTCTTCCTCGCCCGAGATCTCGCGCAAGGCCTGCTGGCTGAAGGCGACATGGCTCGCCGTGCCGACCAAATCGGGATGCGGCGGCTTGCGGTCGCCATCGAGCACGCCGGGAACGCCGGCGGCGCGAGCGAGCTTCAGGGCGGCCAGCGCCCCCTCCCCCCAGCGGGTATCGGCGAGCACGGCGCCGGCCCCCTTCGGCAGCTCGGCCGGCAGCCAGGCTGCATCCTCCGGCATGGCCGGATCGGAATAGGAGATCACCATGCGCTCGCCTTCGGCATCGACCAGGATGGCCGAGACCGGCGAGGTCAGGCCCGCGACGCGGCGCGCAAAGCCCGTATCGACGCCTTCCGATTGGAGATCGGCGACGATCTGGTCGCCGGTCAGGTCGTCGGCGAGGCGCGTCGCCAGCCAACAGGCGCCGCCGAGACGCGCGATCGCGACCGAGGCATTGCCGGCGCAACCGCCGCCGACGACGGCGAGCCCGCGTGAGCGGTACTTCTCGCCGCGCGTCGGCATGGTCTCGACGCTGTAGACATAGTCCAGCGTCGCGATCCCCAGGCAGAAGACGCCGGCCAAGACCTCACCAGCTCCCGGTGTTCGGCATGCTCGCCCACGGCTCGGCCGGGGCCTTCGGATCGCCCTTCTGGAGCAGTTCGATCGAGATGTTGTCGGGCGAGCGGATGAAAGCCATGTTGCCGTCGCGCGGCGGGCGATTGATGGTGACGCCGGCCTTCATCAGCTTGTCGCAAGTGGCGTAGATGTCGTCGACCTCATAGGCGAGATGACCGAAATTGCGGCCGCCGGTATAGTTTTCCGGGTCCCAGTTGTAGGTCAGCTCCAGCGTCGGGCGGCCGCGCGAGGCGCCGGCCTTGGCTTCGGCCAGATCATCGGAAGCCGCGAGGAAGACCAGCGTGAAGCGGCCCTTCTCGTTCTCGATGCGGCGGGTTTCGACCAGCCCGAACTTGTTGACGTAGAAATCCAGCGCCTGATCCAGATCGGTCACGCGCACCATGGTGTGGAGATATCGCATCGTCGTTCCTCGTTGAGGGGCGGCAGGGTTGATCCGTTTCCCAAATCAGGCAAGAGCATCGGCACTCTCGACCACCCCGCCAAGTCATCTGAACAGGACGCGCCATGACGACAACGCAAGACGGGCCGGCGACGGCACCGGCCGTGCGCGCCACGCCCGCCCAGATCGCGCAGATCAAGCAGCGCGCCGCGATCCTCTCGGTGATGGCGACGATCCTGCTGACGGCGGCGAAGATCGTCGGCGCGATCCTCTCCGGCTCGCTCGCCTTGCTGACCGACGCGCTGCAGGGCCTGGTCGATGTCGGCTCGACGCTGTTCACCTGGTTCGCCGTCCGCGCTTCCGACAAGCCGGCCGACGACGAGCACCATTACGGCCATGGCAAGGTCGAGGCGCTCGCCGCGCTGGTCGAGACCGCGATCCTGTTCACGCTCGCCGGCGCGATCCTGTGGGAGGCCGGCAACCGGCTCTGGACCAATGTCATCGCGCATGTCGAGGTGACGCCGCTCGTCATCGGCGTGCTCGTGCTCTCGATGATCGTCGACGCCATCCGCTGGCGCTCCCTGACCAAGGTCGCCAAGGAGACCGGCAGCGAGGCGCTGGCCGGCGAAGCCACGCATTTCTCCGCGGATTTCGTCGGTTCGGCGCTGGTGCTCGCCGGCCTGATCGGCATCTGGTACGGCTTCGAACGGGCCGACACGGCCGCCGCCTTCGCCATCGCGGCCTATACCGCCTTCTCGGCCTTTCGCCTGGCCCGGCGCGTGCTCGCCACGCTGATGGATACCGCTCCCGAAGGCGTCAGCGAGGCTCTGCGTGAGGCCGCGCGCGGCGTGCCGGGCGTCGTCGGAATCAACTGGCTGCGCGTGCGCCCGGCCGGCGGACGCGTCCATGGCGAGATCGGCATCAGCGTCTCGCGCACCCTGCCGCTCGACCGGGTGGTGGCGATCAAGGCCCAGCTCGCCGATGCCCTTGTGAAGGCCGAGCCCGGCGCCGAGATCACGATCACGGCCGATCCCGTGCAGGTCGATGACGAGACGGCGCTGGAGCGCGTGCTGCTGATCGCGCTCAAGCTCAAGATCCCGGCGCATCACGTCACGGTCCACTCGATCGGCGACAAGCTCTCGGTCAGCCTCGACATGGAGGTCGACCAGAGCCTCCCGCTCGGCGAGGCGCATGAGATCGCGACCCGGCTCGAAAGCGCGATCCGGGCCGAATTTGGCGGCGAGACCGAGGTCGAGACCCATATCGAGCCGATGGAGACCGGCCAGCCCGCCGGCCACAACGCCGCCTGGGAGACCGTCGAGGATATCGGCAAGGCGCTTGCGGGCGAGGCTGCGAAAGTCGCCGGGCCGATCCACGACATCCACAGCGTGCGCGTGCGCCAGACCGCCAAGGGCCTGGTGGTCAACTACCATTGCCGCGTCGACCCGACGCTCAATGTCGCCGCCGTGCATGATGCGGTCGACGCGATCGAGCGCGCGGTCCGCCTTGCTCGGCCACAGGTCTGCCGGCTGGTAAGCCATGCGGAACCGGCGGTTCCGGCCAGTTCCTGATGCGCCCAGCCGTCATTCTCGGGCGAAGCGAAGCGCAGACCCGAGAATCTCTTTCCAGAGGAGGCTCCGAGCCTCCTTGTCATGAGATGCTCGGGTCAAGCCCGAGCATGACGACCTGCTTTCCGCCATGACGGCGCGTTTCCCTCCCGCGCCGCCATGCTCTAGAAACACCCCCTGACCTTCGCCATCAGGGTTCCCATGCGTACCGAAGATGCTCCGCTGATCCGCCTCGAGGACTACCGCCCCAGCGACTGGCTGATCGACACCGTCGATCTCGACGTCAGCCTGCATCCGCAGAAGACGCGGGTGCGTACGCTGCTGGCGCTCCGGCCGAACCCGGAAGGACAACCCGGCGCGCCGCTGAAGCTCGATGGCGACGAACTCGTGCTGAAATCGCTCGCCATCGACGGCAAGCCGCTCGACGCGTCCGCCTATACGGTGACGCCGCAGGCGCTGACGATCCCCAGCCCGCCGTCGCACGACTTCACGCTGACGATCGAGACCGAGCTCGACCCTTCCGCCAATACCAAGCTGATGGGGCTCTACCGCTCGTCGAAGGTCTATTGCACGCAATGCGAGGCGGACGGCTTCCGCCGGATCACCTATTTCCTCGACCGGCCCGACGTGATGAGCGTCTACACGGTCAGGCTCGAAGCGGCGAAGGCCGAGGTGCCAGTGCTGCTCTCCAACGGCAATCTGGTCGCGGCGGCCGAACTGCCCGGAGGAGACCGGCATTTCGCCGTCTGGCACGACCCGCACCCCAAGCCGGCCTATCTCTTCGCGCTGGTGGGCGGGGCGCTTGACCATGTCCGGCAGGACTACGTCACCGCCGACGGCCACAAGGTCGAGCTCGCCGTCTATGTCGAGCCCGGCAAGGCCGAGCGCGCCGGCTGGGCGCTGGATTCGCTGGTGCGCTGCATGCGTTGGGACGAGCAGGTCTTCGGCCGCAACTACGACCTCGACGTGTTCAACGTCGTCGCCGTTTCCGATTTCAACATGGGGGCGATGGAGAACAAGGGCCTCAACATCTTCAACGACAAATACGTCCTGGCCGATCCGCAGACCGCGACCGATGGCGACTACGCCTCGATCGAGGCGATCATCGCGCATGAGTATTTCCACAACTGGACCGGCAACCGCATCACCTGCCGCGACTGGTTCCAGCTCTGCCTGAAGGAAGGGCTCACCGTCTTCCGCGACCAGGAATTCTCCGCCGACGAGCGCTCGCGCCCGGTGAAGCGCATCGCCGATGTCCGCACGTTGCGCTCGACCCAGTTCTCCGAGGATGCCGGCCCCCTCGCCCACCCGGTGCGGCCGCGCGCCTACAAGGAAATCAACAACTTCTACACGCCGACGGTCTACGAGAAGGGCGCGGAAGTCATCCGCATGCTCAAGGTGCTGATCGGCGACGACGCCTTCAAGCGCGGCATGGACCTCTATTTCGAGCGCTGCGACGGCACCGCCGCGACGATCGAGGAATTCCTCGCCTGCTTCGCCGAGACCTCCGGGCAGAATATCGACCATTTCGCCAGGTGGTACGAGCAGGCGGGCACGCCGACCATCGTCGCCTCGGGCCGCTACGACGCGGCGGCGAAGCGCTACACGCTCGACCTGGCACAGAGCACGCCGCCGACGCCGGGCCAGGCCGAGAAGCTGCCCGTCGTCCTGCCGATCACGCTCGGGCTCGTCGGCGCCAAGGGCGACCTGCCGCTGAAGACGGCTTCGAACGCCTATGCCGGCGACGGGCTCGTCGTGCTCGACCAGTCGTCCCTGTCGGTGACCTTCGACGATGTCGCGGAAGCGCCGATCCCCTCGCTGATGCGCGGCTTCTCCGCTCCGGCACGGCTCGACCTCGACCTGTCGGATGCCGACCTGCTGCGGCTGTTCTCGGCCGACAGCGATTCCTTCAATCGCTGGCAGTCGCTGCAGAGCGTCGCCACCCGCGCGCTCGTGACCGCCGGCAAACCCGGCGCCGATGCCGATGTACTGACGGCAACCGCCGGCAAGCTCGGTGAGGCGTTGCAAGCCTTCCTCAAGAGCGATGCGCTGTCCGACCCGGCCTTCGCGGCGCAGGTCCTGCGCCTGCCGGCACCTGCCGATATCGCTCGCGAGATCGGTGGGGATGTCGATCCCGATGCGATCTTCGCCGCCCATCGCAAACTGTCGGGCGCGATCGGCAAGGCGCTGCTCGGCGAATTGCCCGGCCTGCGCGGGGCTCTGGCGTCAAGCGGCGCCTATCGCCCCGATGCGGCCTCGGCCGGGCGGCGGGCGCTGCGCAACGAATTGCTCGGGCTCGCGGCGCTGGCGGCCCCGGCCGAGGCCGCCGATCTCTGCGAGGAGCAGTTCGCCGCGGGCGATAACCTGACCGATCGCCTCGCCGCGTTGGCTGCAATGACGCTGATCCCCGGCGAGCGCCGCGAGGCTCTGATCGCGCGCTTCGCGGAGGCCTATGCGGGCGAGCCGCTGGTGCTCGACAAATGGCTGATGGCGCAGGCGCTGATCGCCGAGGCGGGCACGCTGGAGCGCGTCAAGACGCTGATGCAGCATCCGGCCTTCTCGCTCGGCAATCCCAACCGCGTGCGGGCGCTGATCGGCGGCTTCGCGGCGAACCTGACCCAGTTCAACCGGGCCGATGGCGCGGGCTACGATTTCGTCGCCGATATCGTCGTCGCGCTCGACAAGACCAACCCGCAGGTGGCCTCGCGCCTGCTCGGCTCGTTCAAGAGCTGGCGCATGCTGGAGCCCGGCCGCAAGCGCCTCGCACAGGAGGCGCTGAGCACCGTCGCGCGCCTGCCGAACCTGTCGCGGGACGTTGCCGACATCGCCGAAAGGGCGCTCGCCTGAGCGCTCCCCGGAATGGTTAACGCCGACCTGTCCAAAACATTAACGTTTCATTACCCGCGCAGGATTCATCCGCATAAGCGCTACAACCTAAAGGAGAATTCGACACTCCTGACTCAACTCAGGGCTAGACAAACCGAGGCGCCCGGATTCAACTGACGGTGATTCGCGGGGATGCGGCACGTCTCCCGATCTTACTGACGGTAAAGTTCCGAAGGGGGACCGGGCATGTCGCGTGCCAACGCGGGCTGCGCACCTGTGCGCGCCGATACGATTCTGGGTGTGGCGCGTTCGCTGACGCACCCTCTGTATCATCGTTTCGAAAGCTTCGAACCCACCTTCCGCACCGCGATTCCCGCGTTTGTGGGGCTTTTCCTCATCATTCTCTGCGCTGGCGCACTGATCCAGACAGCGGCGATGCGCGACGACGCCCTCGTCGACGCCGCCGGCGACATGGACCTGGTCTCGGCCCTGGTCGCCCGGGAGCTCGACACCGCCACGCTGGCAGGCAAGGAGCCGGCAGCGGTGCTGGCGGCGCTGACCGCCCGCCACCTCGCCGCCCATGGCCGCTTCGTCCATGTCAGCGGCGCCGATGGCCGCGTGATCGCCAGCGAGCCGGTGATCGGCCAGACCCAGCGCACGCTTGTCGACTTCCTTGGCCAGACCCAGCCGCTCACCGTGTTCGGCGACCGCGCCGGCGTGATGCGCATCACCCTGCCGAACGGCGCCGATGTCTTCGCCAGCGTGCGCAATCTTGCCGCCCCGCTCGGGCAGGTCGCGGTGCTGCAGCCGGTTTCGCGGGCGCTCTCGACCTGGCAGCTCCGCCGTTCGGGCCTGATTATCCTGTTCGGCTCCGCCGGCCTCATCCTCGGCGTCACCACGCTCGCCTTCATGCTCCAGTCGAAGCGAGCCAGCGCCGCCGACCAGGATTGCGACTGCGTCCGCGAACGCATCGACACGGCGCTGAACCGCGGCCATTGCGGCCTCTGGGACTGGGACCTCGCGCGCGGCCGGATCTACTGGTCGGATTCGATGTATGCCCTGCTCGGCTATGACCGCACCGGCGAGTACATGTCCTTCGGCGAGGTCTCGAGCTTCATCAACCAGGAGGATGTCGACCTCTATGCGCTGGCCGACGCGATCAGCCGTGGCGAGGCCGACCATCTCGACCGCGAATTCCGCGTCCGCTCAGCCGCCGGCGAATGGATCTGGCTGAAGGCTCGCGCCGAGCTGGTGATCGACCGCCGCACCCGCTCCCGCCATCTCGTCGGCATCGTCGTCGACATCTCCGAGCAGCGCCGCATGGCCGAGCGCACCGCGACCTCGGACGCCCGTCTGCGCGACGCCGTCGAGGCGATCTCGGAAGCCTTCGTGCTCTGGGATGCCGACAACCGCCTCGTGCTCTGCAACGCCAAATACCAGCAGCTTCACCAGCTCCCGGCGGACGCCCTGCAATCCGGCGCCTCCTATGACGAGATCATGGAGCTTTCCGCCCAGCCGCAGATCGACCGCGAGCCGATGCGGGTCCAGCGCGGCACTGCCGGCGCCTCCTACGAGGCCCGCCTGTCGGATGGCCGCTGGCTGCAGATCAACGGCCGCCGCACCAAGGATGGCGGCTCGGTCTCGGTCGGCACCGACATCACCAAGCTCAAGCAGCAGGAAGAGCGGCTGACCCAGTCCGAGCACCAGCTCCTGATGAACGTCACCGACCTCAAGGCCTCCCGCCAGAAGCTCGAAACCCAGGCCCAGCAGCTCGCCGACCTCGCCGAGCGCTATCTGAAGCAGAAGGCCTCCGCCGAAGGCGCCAACCGCGCCAAATCCGAATTCCTCGCCAATATGAGCCATGAGCTGCGCACGCCGCTCAACGCCATCATCGGCTTCTCCGAGATCATGGAGAACGGCATGTTCGGCCCGCTCGGCGAGAAGTACACCGACTATGTCCGCGATATCCGCTCCAGCGGCGGCTATCTCCTGAGCATCATCGACGACATCCTCGACATGTCCCGCATCGAATCCGGCCGGATGCGGCTGGAGAAAACCGAGATCGCGCTCGGCCCGGTGCTCGACCAGGCGCTGCAGAAGGTCCAGCCCGAGGTGGAGCGCAAGCAGCTCGTCCTCGCCATCGAAGGCCCGCTCGACACCCATCTCGAAGCCGACCCGCACGCGCTCTACCAGATCCTCGGCAACCTGCTCGACAACGCCGCCAAGTTCACGCCCGAAGGCGGCCGGATCGCGGTCCGTACCCGCCATGTCCCCGGCGCGCTCAACATCTTCATCGAGGATACCGGCATCGGCATCCCCAAGGAGAAGCTCGATCGCGTCGGCAGGCCCTTCGAACAGGTCGAGGGCGATCTGGTGCGCAGCTACAAGGGCTCGGGGCTCGGCCTCGCCATCGCCCGCTCGCTCACCGAGCTGCATGGCGGTTCGCTCCGGCTGCGCTCGGCGATGGGAGCCGGCACCATCGTCATGGTCCACCTGCCGCTCGACGGCGGCGCGGGACGGGTCACAGCGCAGGCGGCGTGATCGGGCACGACCATATTCAGATTACGAGGACAGCGCGGGGAACCCCTCTCCTGTAAGGAGAGGGGCAGGGGTGAGGTGTAGGCCGTTGGACCAGTGCTTCGCAGCTTCATCGCTGCGCAGCGACCACCTCACGGCAATCACGGTGAGCGGCCTACCCCTCACCCTGCCCTCTCCCTACGGGAGAGGGTTCCCCGCGACATCTGGATGACGCCCTATCCCTTCCGAGCCTCGCCCAACACGCGGGTGAAGATCGCCCTCACCGCGCCGCGGACCTCGTCCAGCTCGGCCTTCAACACCTTCGCATCCGGCCGGCCGACAGCCGTCGCGATCCGGCGCAGCACCCGGGGCGGCACGGCCTTGGGATCGAAAGCCTCCTCGACCGTGAAGCGCTGCCAGAGCTGAACGTCGCCGATCAGGCGATGCGCTTCCAGCAGGGTCGAGGCATCCCCGTCCGACAGCAGCCCGGCAGCCTTGGCCGCGGCGAAGACCGAGGCTGTGTCGTTGACGATCAGACCGGGATGCTCGCTGGCATGGGCGAGCAGCAGGAACTGGGCGAGAAAATCGAGATCGGTGATGCCACCGGCCGCGAGCTTCAGGTCCCAAGGGTCCTTCTCGCCCTTCTCCTTAGCGATCAGCGCGCGCATCTCGGCGACCGCCGTCGCGACCTTGGCCGGCTCGCGCTTGCGCGAGAGGATCGCGCGGATCGAGGCTTCCGCGCGCTTCGCCAGACCGGCATCGCCCGCGACGACGCGGGCGCGGGTCAGCGCCATCTCCTCCCAGATTTCGGCCTCGCCGGAATGGTAGGCCTCGAAACCGGCGAACTGGGTCGCGGCCGGGCTCTTGTTGCCGGTCGGGCGCAGGCGCATGTCGACCTGATAGAGCGTGCCGCGCCGCGTCGGCACGGTCAGCGCCGCGACGAGGCGCTGGGTGAAGCGGACATGCCAGGTGACGGGGTCGAGGCTGCGGGCGCCGTCGCTCGGCCCGGCCTCCTCCGGCCGGTCATAGAGCAGGATCAGGTCGAGATCGGATGAGGGCGTGAGCTCGCCCGCGCCGAGCCGGCCGAGGCCGAGCACGACGGTCTCTGCTCCCTCGATCGCGCCGTGATCTTCGACAAAGGACCTGCGGGTGTCGGTGAAAGCGACGCGCAGGCAGGCTTCCGCCACCGCGCAATAGGCCTGCCCTGCCCCTTGCGCCGGATAGACGCCGGAGAGCAAGCGGGCACCGACGAGGAAATTCTCCTGCCGGGCCGCGTCGCGCAGGCGGTCGAGCCCGTCCTCGACGCTGGGCGGCGGGGAGCCGACATGGTTGCGGATACGGCGCTCCAGCGCTTCGACATCGAGCACCGCCTGCCCGAAGGCGGGATCGATGACGCCGTCGAGCACATGCGGGTGCAAGGCCGCGACCTTGGCGAGCCGCGGCGCGCTGCCGAGAATCTCGGCGAAGAGCGTCAGCAGGGAATCGTGCGAGCGCAGCAGCGTTAGCAGTTCGACCGCGGCGGGCATGCGGACGAAGGCATTGTCGAGATGGGCGAGCGCGCCGTCGGGATCGGCGGTGCGGCCGAGCGCGACGAGCAAGGCCGGTGTCAGCTCCGTCAGCACCTCGCGGGCGCGGGCGCTGGTGACGGCGGCGCGGCGGCCGAAATGCCAGCCGCGCACCGTTTCCGCCGCTGTGGCGCCCTCCCGGAAGCCAAGCTTGCCGAGCGTCTCGATCGTTTCGGGATCGGCTTCCGAGCCGGTGAAGCTCAGCGTTCCCGCTTCGGAAGCCAGGCTCGGCCCTTCCTCGAAGAGCAGGGCGTAATGCCCCTCGACGCGTTTCGCATGCGCCGTCAGCGCCTTGCCGAAGGCGGCCGTCGAGGGATAGCCGCAGAAGCGGGAGAAGGCTTCGAGATCGCCCGCCGCCTTGGGCAGGGTCTGCGTCTGCTCGTCGGCCTGCATCTGCAGGCGGTGCTCTATGGTGCGCAGCCAGCGATAGGATTCGGAGAGTTCGTCGCGGGCCTGCGGGGTGATCCAGCCTTCCGTCGTCAATTCGCCGAGCATCTCCAGCGTGCGCGGGCCGCGGAGCGCCGGGCGGCGGCCACCGAAGACGAGCTGCTGGGTCTGAACGAAGAACTCGATCTCGCGGATGCCGCCGCGCCCGAGCTTCACGTTATGGCCGGCGACCGCGATGGTCTCGTGACCCTTCACGGTCTGGATCTGGCGCTTCATCGCGTGAATGTCGGCGATGGTGGCGAAATCGAAATACTTGCGCCAGATGAAGGGCGCGAGGTCTTTCAGGAAGCGGCGGCCGAGCTCGATGTCGCCCGCGATCGGCCGCGCCTTGATCATGGCGGCGCGTTCCCAGTTCTGGCCGACCGTCTCGTAATAGGAATAGGCCGAGGGCAGCGAGACGGCGACATGGGTCGAGGCCGGGTCCGGCCGCAGGCGCAGGTCGACGCGGAAGACGTAGCCGTCCGGCGTGCGCTCCTGGATGATGCGCGCGATCTGCTGGGTGAGCTTGACGAAGAAGCTCGTGGGCTCGCCGACGCCGGCGGCTTCCGCCGCCTCGGGGTCGAAGAAGACGACGATGTCGATGTCGGAGGAATAGTTCAGCTCGCCGGCACCATGCTTGCCGAGCGCCAGCACGACGAGACCGGAGCCAGCGCCGGGATCGGCGGGATCGGCGAGGTTGATCCGGCCGAGATCGGCTGCCCGACGCAAAACGTGGTTCGTGGCGAGACGTGTTGCCGCGTCTGCGGTTGCGGTGAGAGCGCCCGTCACGGTCTCGACATCCCAGGCGCCACCGATATCGGCAAGCGCGACCAGGAGCGCCATGGCGCGGCGGAAGCGGCGCAATTCGCGCATCAGGTCGGCGGTTTCGCAGCCGGTCTCGGCGAAAGCCGTAATGCCGCTCAGAAGCGCGTCGCGGCGCGCCTCCGGCGCCTCCGTCAAGGCAGCGAGCAGCCCAGCGGGGTCGAAGCGCATGATCTGCGTCAGGAAGGGCGAATGGGCGAGGATGCCGGCGACAAGCGCCGCGCTCGCCGGATGCTCGGCCAGATGCGCGTTCAGCGCTCCGGCCGCTTCCTCGTCATGCAGCCGCTCGATCAGCTCGCGCTTGAGCAGCGCCTCGGCCTTGGCCTTGGCCGGCAGGACCGGCGCCGCCTCGAGCCTGTCACAGAGCCGTTCCGCCATCGTTCATCGTCCTGCCTCAGAGGCTGGGCAGGCCAGCAGGGTTTGATGCCGCTGTCGAGGCGGCTGGCTCCGGGAGGGCCGGCGTGTCCACAGGCTTAGGCGCGTCGGCCGGCAGGAGGATAACCACGCGCAGGCCCGGCGCGTTGTCCTCCAGCTTGAGCTGACCGCCATGCAGGCGTACGACGCCGGCCGCCAGTGAGAGTCCGAGCCCGAAGCCCGGCTTGCTGCGGCTGGCATCGAGCCGCACGAAACGGTCGAGCACGCGGCCGCGATCGGCCTCGGGGATGCCGGGCCCGTGATCGGCGACGGACAACTCGACCTGATCGCCGATCTGCCGCGCCGAGACCGACACGCTGCCGTCGCCGCCCTGCTCCGGCGCGCCGTATTTCAGGGCATTGTCGATCAGGTTGTTGAGCGCTTGCCCGATCAGCTCGCGATTGCCGCGGATCTTCAGGTTCGGTGCGACCTCCGAGGTCAGAGAGAGGCCGGCTTCCTCTGCGAGCGGCTCGTAGAGTTCGGCGAGCCCTGAGACGATCTCGGAGATGTCGAGCTCGCTCATGTTCTCGCTGATCCGGCCGGCTTCCAGCCGCGCGATCATCAGGAGTGCGTTGAAGACGCGGATCAGGTTGTCCGCCTCCTCGATCGCGCCGTCGAGCGCGGCGCGCAACTCATCCGGCGCCTTCGCCGTGCGCAGCGCCTCCTCGGCGCGGTTGCGAAGGCGGGTCAATGGCGTCTTGAGGTCATGGGCGATGTTGTCGGTGACCTGCTGCATGCCCGCCATCAACTCGCCGATGCGATCGAGCATGGCATTGAGGTTGAGCGCGAGCCGGTCGAGCTCGTCGCCGGTGCCGGTAATGTCGAGCCTGCCCTTCAGGTCGCCTGCCATGATGCCATGCGCGGTCTCGCTCATGCCGTCGATGCGCTTGAGCACGCGCCGCGCCACGAACCAGCTGGCGAAGCAGCCGAGGATGAAGACCAGTGCCAGCGACCAACCCGCGGCGCGTCGGATGACGATACCCAGCCGCTCGCGCTCCTCGAGGTCACGGCCGACGAGCAGACGGAATCCGGCCGGCAGCAGGTAGACGCGCACGAGCGCATGGCTCGGCCGGTCGACCGACTCGCTGGAACGGGCATATTCGATCTCGCTCTCGCCGGTGCGGTCGAGCGTGCCCGGCGGGATCGCCTCGACATTGCCGGCGATGCGCTCGCCGACCGGCGTGGTGACGAGATAGAGCGAGGCGCCGGGCGCCCGCGAACGACGCTCGACGATGTTGACGATACGGCGGATGCCGCCCTGGCGCTGCTGCTCGGCCAGGCCCTGAATCTCGGCGTCGATGGTCGAGCGGATCTGGTCGTCGAGCAGGCGCTTGGCGTTCCAGGCGACGTAACCCAGCACGAAGGCGGCGAAGAGCGCGAAGATGACGAGATAGGCTGCCGTCAGCTTGAAGGCGGTCGTGCGGAACAGCGTCGGCAGGAACTTCTGGCGTTTCCGCGGAATAGCGTCAGCGGCTGTCACGGACCATGTATCCTGCGCCGCGGATGGTGTGGATCATCGGCAGCTCGAAACCCTTGTCGACCTTCGAGCGCAAGCGGCTGACATGCACGTCGATGACATTGGTCTGGGGGTCGAAATGATAGTCCCAGACATTCTCCAACAGCATCGTGCGGGTCACGACCTGGCCGGCATGCTTCATGAGATATTCGAGCAGGCGGAATTCTCGCGGCTGCAGCACGATCTCCTGGCCCTCGCGGGTGACGCGGTGGGCCAGCCGGTCGAGCACGAGTTCGCCGACGCGATAGGTGGTGGGCTCGGAGGCAGGCGCGCCGCGGCGGCGGGCCAGCACCTCGACGCGGGCCAGCAGCTCCGAGAAGGCATAGGGCTTGGGGAGATAGTCGTCGCCGCCGGCGCGCAGGCCCTTCACCCGGTCGTCGACCTGGGCGAGCGCCGAGAGGATCAGCGCGGGGGTATCGTCCTTCTGCTCGCGCAGGGAGCGGATCAGCGACAAGCCGTCGAGACGCGGCAGCATGCGGTCGATGACCAGCACGTCATAGCCGCCGCCTTCGGCCATGGCATAGCCTTCCAGGCCATCCGCGGCATGGTCGGCGACATGGCCGACCTCGCGGAAAGCCTTGGTCAGATAGGCCGCAGCCTCGGCATCATCTTCGACGATCAGGAGTCGCATAGGCCAACCCTATCTCAAGAAACGCGAAAACGGCAGGCCGGAGGATACGCATCCGGCCTGCCGCCGCGACGGCAAGATCCCTGGGCTGGGGCGACAGGAAACCGAGGGACCCTGCTTCAGCATCGGACCGGAAAGCGGAAGCCGCCTTCCGGGGAAGCCCGATGCAATCCTGATCAGGCCGCCGGCTGGCGGCCGACCTCGAAGGTCACCTCCCGCGACTTGCCTTCGCGGAAGACGGTGATCGTGGTCTTGGTGCCCGGCGCAAAGGTCGCGATCTTGCGCGAGAGCTCGCGGGCATCCTTGATCGCCTCGCCGTTCACCGCGGTGATGGTGTCGCCGCGGCGGATGCCGGCCTTGGCGGCCGGGCCGTTGCCCTGGGCCTCGGCGACCAGCGCGCCCTTGGGCTCCTTCAGGCCGATCGCGTCGGCCATCTCGCCGGTCACCGGCTGGATCTGCACGCCGATGAAGCCGCGCGCCACCGTGCCGTCCTTCTTCAGCGATTCGACCACCTGCTTGACGGTGGACGCCGGAATCGCGAAGGCGATGCCGACATTGCCGCCCGACGGCGAGTAGATCGCGGTGTTGACGCCGACGACCTCGCCGCTCTGGTTGAAGGTCGGGCCGCCCGAATTGCCGCGGTTGATCGGCGCATCGATCTGGATGAAGTCGTCATAGGGACCGGAGCCGATATCGCGACCCTGGGCCGAGACGATGCCGGCCGTGACCGTGCCGCCGAGGCCGAAGGGATTGCCGATCGCCAGCACCCAGTCGCCGATACGCGCCTTGGCATCGGCGAGCTGGACATACGGATAGTTGCCGCTGTCCTTGACCTTGAGCAGGGCGAGATCGGTGCGCGGATCGGTGCCGACGACCTTGGCCTCCAGCGTCTTGCCCGTGTCGGTGACGAGCTGGACCTCGACCGCGTTCTCGACGACGTGGTTGTTGGTCACGACGTAGCCGTCCTGGCTGACGAAGAAGCCGGAGCCCTGCGACATGCTCTGACGCGGCTGCGGCCGGTTCGGCATGGCGCCCTCGCCGCGCTCCCGGAAGAAGCGGCGGAGCTGCGGGGGAATGTCGTCGAGGCTCTGCTCGTCGCCGGCGGAGGCGACCTGCGCCTTCACGCGGACGGAGACGACGGCCGGCTTCACCTTGTCGACGAGATCGGCAAAGGAGGGCAGCGCCGTCTGCGCGCCGGAGAGCTGGATCGGCTGGGCGATGGCATTGTGGTTCTGCATCAGGGCGCTGTCGGCGATGCCGGCGGCGAGGCCGATGCCGAGAATGGCGGTGCCGGCGAGAAGGGCGCCGCGCTTCAGGATGGACTTGCGGTTTTCGGTCTGTGTCGTCATGGCGGGAACCTCTGGACCCACAGGGTGCTTTCCCCTGCTCGTGACGAGGACCATGACGCCCGCCGCCTTACGCGGCTTTGGCCTGAAGATGACGGTTTCGTAAGGTTGGCCAGATCGTCCTGATCATCTTGACGCCGTCTCGCGCATCGTCTCCTCTTGTCGCGTGGTTGGGAGGCTACGATGCGTAAAATCAGTATAGCACTGGCCTTCACGGCCGGGTTCAGCGGCATTGCTGTAGCTCAGAACCGCTCAGCATACGAAACCGGCATGCGGATTGCAGCACAACGTGGCTATACCGGCGCGAAGGCGGCATGTCTCGCCAACGTCTTCCAGTCATACGCCTCGCTGCAACCATTTGGCCGCGCCAACAGAGTGAGCTATGCGGTCGAAGGCCCCAAGGTCCGAGCGATGAAGCACGAGCTGTATCAGCGCTGCGGTATCAACATCTAGACCGGCGCTGAGCATAGCTCGAAGCGGCAGTGAAAACCTGGACGTCTGGATTGGAGCGCGATCTTCAGTCCGGCCGTCTTGCGCCATCCTGCGGCCCAACCAGCGCCGCTAGCTTTGCCTCCTCGTCCGCCGAAAGCGCCGGCAGCGCCGCTGGAGCAAAACTGCGCTGGCGGGCGCGGCGCCACAAAAAGGCGAGCGCCAGCAGCAGGATGACGAAAGGCGCGCCCCAGAGCAGCAGCGTATGCGCGTTGAAGGGCGGACGCAGCAGCACGAAGTCGCCATAACGGGCAACGACGAAATTGACCACGGCCTTGTCGTCGTCGCCGGCGACGAGGCGTTCCCGGACGAGGATGCGCAGATCGCGGGCGAGCGGGGCGTCGGAATCGTCGATCGACTGGTTCTGGCAAACGAGGCAGCGCAGTTCGCTGGAGATGGCGCGCGCCCGCTGCTCCAGCCCCGCATTGGGCAGGATCTCGTCAGGTTGCACGGCCCGCGCGCCGGACGCCGCCAGCAGCATCAGGCCGAGGATGAGAGCGATCCGCCGCATCGCCTTCACTCCGCGGGCTGCGCGACGGCCGCAGGCGCGGCGCGCTTCGGGGCCGCGAGACGGAAGCGCCTGTCGGTCAGCGACAACCCGCCACCGAGGGCCATGACGAGCGAGCCGATCCAGATCAGCAGGATCAGCGGCTTGTCGTAGAGACGAACCGCCACGCCGCCATCCTGCGCCTCGCCGAGGCTGACATAGGCTTGGCTCAGGCCGTCGGTCCGGATTCCGGCTTCGGTCGTCGGCATGGCGCGCGCCGTATAGATGCGCTTGGACGCTTCGACCGGCGTCAGCTCGCGATCGCCCGCGAAAACCTGGAAGCGGGCGACCTCGGCCCGGAAATTCGGCCCGGTCCGCGGCGACATGCCCTCCAGCACGATGGTGTAGCGGCCGCTGGTCAGGCGCTCGCCGGGCTTCAGCACCGTGATCGCCTCGGTGCTCCAGGCCTGGGCGGCGATACCGATGATGCTCAGGCCGATGCCGGCATGGGCGAGCGCCGTGCCCCAGGCAGAGCGCGGCAGGCCGCGTGCCCGCGACAGCATCGCCCGCCAGCCACTGGCGCGGGTGACGATGCGCTCGGCGAGATCGAAGCCGGCGCCCAGGACGAGGAAGGCACCCAAGCCGACCCCGAGCGGCGCCAGAACCGGCCCGCCGCGGGTGAACGAAAGCAGTGCTAGCGCCGCCAGCACCGCAAGCCCGAAGGCAAAGGCGTTGCGCTGCGCGGCGCCGAGCAGGTCGCCACGCTTCCAGGCGAGCGACTGGCCGATCGGCAGCAGGAGCAGCAGCGGCACCATCACCGGCACGAAGGTCGCGTTGTAGAAGGGTGGGCCGACCGAGATCTTGTCGCCGGTGATCATTTCCAGAAGCAGCGGATAGAGCGTGCCGACGAAGACGGTGGCGCAGGCCGTCGCCAGGAAGACGTTGTTGACGACGAGCGCGCTCTCCCGGGAGACCGGCGCGAACAGGCCACCCTGCCGCAGCAGGGGCGCACGCCAGGCGAAGAGCGCGAGCGAGCCACCGACGAAGAAGATCAGGATCAGGAGGATGAAGAGGCCGCGCGCCGGGTCGGTCGCGAAGGAATGCACCGAGGTCAGAACGCCCGAGCGGACGATGAAGGTGCCAAGCAGCGAAAGCGAGAAGGTCAGGATCGCGAGCAGGATCGTCCAGACCTTCAGCGCGTCGCGCTTCTCCATCACCACCGTCGAATGGATCAGGGCCGTGCCGGCGAGCCAGGGCATGAAGGAGGCGTTCTCGACCGGGTCCCAGAACCACCAGCCGCCCCAGCCGAGCTCGTAATAGGCCCAGTAGGAGCCCATCGCGATGCCGAGCGTCAGGAAGGTCCAGGCCAGCAGCGTCCAGGGCCGGACGGCGCGCGCCCACATCGCGTCGATGCGCCCGTCGATCAGGGCCGCGACCGCGAAGGCATAGGTGATCGAGAAGCCGACATAGCCGATATAGAGCAGCGGCGGATGGATCGCGAGGCCAAGGTCCTGCAGGATCGGGTTAAGGTCCTGCCCCTCGGCCGGCACCGGCGATAGCCGCTGGAACGGGTTCGAGGTGAACAGGGTGAAGGCGAGGAAGGCGACCGCGACGAGCCCCTGCGCGGCAAGCGCACCGGCGCGCAGGCGCGGCGGCAGCGAGCGGCGCGAGAGTGCGACCAGCGCGCCGAACAGCGTTAGGATCAGCACCCACAGCAGCATCGAGCCTTCGTGGTTGCCCCAGACGGAGGTGAATTTGTAGATCAGCGGCTGCGCCGAATGGGAATTGGCGACCACATTGCCGACCGAGAAATCGGAGCGGACATAGGACGTGACCAGCGCGGCGAAGGACAGGGCGACCAGCGCGAAGGAGACCAGCGCCGCGCTGCTGCCGACCGAGGCCAGCGTCCGGTCCTGCCGGAACACGCCCCAGAACGGCACCACCGCCTGGATCACGGAGACGCCGAGCGCGAGCGCCAGCGCGTAATGCCCGATCTCGACGATCATGCTTGGCTCACGGCTTTGCCGGCGCGGCAGCGGGAGTAGCGCCCGCGCCGCTGCCCGCCTGCCAGTGCCCCTGCTTCTTCAGCGCGTCGGCGACCTCGCGCGGCATATAGGTCTCGTCATGCTTCGCCAGCACGGAATCCGCCTTGAAGCGCCCGGCGCCTTCGAAGACGCCCTCGGTCACAACGCCCTGACCTTCCCGGAACAGGTCGGGCAGCAGACCGTCATAGCCAACCTTGATCGCGGTCTTGCCGTCGGTGACGCCGAAGGTGACGCGCTGGCCGCCATTGCGCTGGACGGAACCGGCTTCGACCAGCCCGCCCAGGCGCATGCGGGTGCCGGGCTGCACGCCCTTTTCGGCGATCTCGGTCGGCCCGTAGAAAAAGACGATGGTGTCGCGCATCGCAAAGAGGACGAGGCCGGCTGCGAGGAAGAGCACGGCGCCGCCCGCCGCGATCAGGCTCAGCCTGCGCTGCTTGCGAGTCCAGCGGCGTTTCACCGGGAGCGGCCGCGTCGGCTGGGCAATCGTCATGGTGCGGCCTCCTTCAAGGCCAATTCATCGGCGAGCGCGTCGATCGCCGCAAGCGCGGACTTGTCCTCTGCGAGGCGCTCGCGTGCTGTCTTCACGGCCTGAAGCGCCGCAGGCTTGTCGCCGAGGACGGCGCGGGCCCTGATCAGCCGGCTCCATTCCGGCAAAGTGCCGCCGCCTGCGTTCAGGCGTTCGGCAAGACCGTCGACCATCGCCTTGATCGCCTGCTGGCGCTCGGCCTCGGGAAGGGCTGCGACCGCCTTGCGGCCGGCATCGGCCTGCATCCGCTCCAGCCGGGCGCGGACGGCACCGGCCCAGTCGGCATCGGCGGGCACTTCGGCGAGGAGTTGGGAGAGCGCAGCCTGCGCGCCTTCGCCATCGCCGTCCTGCTCCCTGGCAAGAGCGAGGTAGTAACGAGCGCGGGGGTTTTTCGGGTCGAGTTTGACCGTTTCGGCCAGCGCTTCACGCGCCGCTGCGGTCACGACGCCGCCGGCTTCCATGATGCGCGCTTCACCCAGCCCGGCATAGAGATCGGCATCGGGCTTGCCGGAGCGGACGGCAGCGGCGAAGGCTTTGGCAGCCTCGTCATAGCGGCCCTGGCGCAGGTAGATCGGCGCGAGCAGCGACCAGCCCCTGGCGTCGCCCGGATTGGCGGCGAGATGGGCTTCCATGCGGGCCAGCACGATCGCGAAATCCTGCTGCGGACCGGCCTTCTCCAAACGTGCCGCCAATGGCTGGTCGGGCTGGCCGGGAGAGCCGTAAAGGCCATAGATCAGGAGGGCGAGCAGCGGTACGACCGAGAGCATCAGGGCAGAACTCGCCCGGCGCCGTCGCAGCGAGGGCTCGGTCTCGCCCGCAGGGTCGGTTTCGTCGCCGGCGGCGCGCAGAAGGCGGCGCGCGGCTTCGGTGCGGGCGGCCTGCGCCTCCTCTTCGCCAATCAGCTTGCGGGCAAGATCGCGGTCGATCTCCTTGAGCTGGGAGCGATAGAGGCTGCGGGCGTCCGAAACATCAGCGAAGCCCTGAGCCCGGCCGTGACTCAGCGGCCAGAGCAAGGCGAAAACCGCCGCTCCCGTCATCGCTGCAAAGATGGCCCAAATCATCATGCGGCGTTCTTAGCCAATCGTCCGCTCGGGTTCATGGTGACAAAGGGTCACGCGGCAAAGAATTTCTCTAAACCGAAGGCAGCTCCAGCCGCGCCCGCAATCCACCAAGCGGCGAGCGATGCAGGCTCAGACCTCCGCCATAGAGCTTGGCGATGTCGACGACGATCGAGAGGCCGAGGCCGGAGCCCGGCGTGGTCTCGTCGAGTCGACGCCCCCGCTTCAGGACTTCGGCCATGGCCTCCGCCGGCAGACCGGGCCCGTCATCGTCGATCAGGAGCGCGATCCGCTCGGTATCCTCGGCTTTCTCGTCCGCAAGGGAAACCTCGACCGTCGAGCCCGCCCATTTGAAGGCGTTGTCGAGGAGATTCCCGAGCATCTCCTCCAGGTCCTGCTTCTCCCCGCGGAAGCGCAAGCCGGGCGAAATTGCATGCGAGCCGGAAATGCCCCTGCCCTGCGAGATCTTGGTGAAGGTGCGCAGCAATGCGTCGAGCGAGGGCGCGATCTCGGTCACGCCGCCGAGCGCGCCGGAAAGAGCCGCCGCCCGGGCGCGGTCGAGATAATACTGGACCTGATCACGCATGATCGCGGCCTGCGCGCGGACGGTCTGGGGCAATTGCCCGTCGCCGCTCGTGCCGGCCTCGTTCATCATCACGCTGAGCGGCGTCTTGAGCGCATGCGCGAGATTGCCGACCTGGGTGCGGGCGCGATCGAGGATTTCGTGATTGGCGTCGATGAGCTGGTTGAGCTCACTGGCGAGCGGCGCGAGATCAGGCGGGTACTGCCCGACGATCCGCGGATTATCGCCCGTCCTGACAGCGCCGACGGCCGAGCGCAGGCGCACCAGCGGACGCAGGCCGAAGCGGACCTGCACGAGCGTCGAGGCGACCAGCGCGATGCCGAGCAGCACGAAGGTCATCGCCAGAGCGAAGCGGAAATCCCTTATGTCCCCTTCGATCTCGTCGGCGGGAGCCGCGACGGCGACGGTGAAGCGCCCATCCTCGCCTACATCGATCTCGCGCTCCAGGATGCGCAGGAGGCGATCATCCGGGCCGGAAACATAGCTTTCGCGCAGGCCGCGGCTGTTCGGCACGATCGACTGGTCGAGCAGCTTGGGCAATTGCCCGCCGACCAGCGAGCGCGAGGCGCGGACATTGGGCCGCTCGCCGTCGAGCCGCGTGATCTGCCAGTACCAGCCGGTCAGCGGCAGGTCGAAACGCGGCTCGCCGAGATCGCCGACCGTCTGACGCTCGGTCTCGGGCGGGGCGGCGAGATCGGCGACCAGTTGCTTGATATAGACAGAGAGCCGCTCGTCGAAGCCACGCTCGGCCGAGCGGCGGTAGAAGGTGGTGAGGCCGACGCCGGCCAGCACCAGGATCAGCACGCAGCAGACGGCCGCCGAGAAGAACAGCCGCGTTCCCAGCGAATAGCGATGGGACTTGAGCGGCATCGCCCGCGATCAGACCTTTTCCGGGGCAGCGGCGATATAGCCAAGTCCCCGGACGGTCTCGATCACGTCGACGCCGAGCTTCTTGCGCAGACGGCCGACGAAAACCTCGATCGTGTTGGAATCGCGATCGAAATCCTGGTCATAGAGATGCTCGACCAGCTCGGTGCGCGACACCACCCGGCCCTGATGATGCATCAGGTAGGAGAGCAGGCGGTATTCGTGCGAGGTGAGCTTGACCGGGTTGCCGTCGACGACGACGCGACTCGCGCGGGTGTCGAGCCGGACGGGGCCGCAGATCAGTTCCGACGTCGCATGGCCGGCCGCGCGGCGCAGCAGCGCCCTGACACGCGCCAGCAGTTCCTCGATATGGAATGGCTTCACGACATAATCGTCGGCGCCGGCATCGAAGCCCGAGACCTTGTCGCTCCAGCGGTCGCGCGCGGTCAGGATCAGGACCGGCATGGTCTTGCCTGCCCGGCGCCAGCCCTGAAGCACGGCGACGCCATCGACCTTCGGCAGGCCGAGATCGAGAATCACCGCATCATAAGGCTCGGACTCGCCGAGATAGAGGCCTTCCTCACCGTCGAAAGCCTTGTCGACGGCATAGCCGGCATTCTCAAGCGCTGTCACGATCTGGCGGTTGAGGTCCTTGTCGTCCTCGACGACGAGCAATCTCACGGTAGGGTCGCTCCAGTTTGGGGTCGCCGCGACGGTTGTCAGCGGATGGTGGCGATCTTGCCGGATTGTCCTTCCAGCGTCACCCTCGCAACGCGGCCGTCACGCTTCAGCGTCGTCACCACATAGACGAATTCCTCGCCCTGGCGACAGAGCCTTATGCGGACGACCTCGCCCGGCGCGGCATGGCGGGCATGGCGCGAGGCTTCCGCCGGCTGCATGACGCGCCCTTCGGCAACCGCGTCGCGCGTCTCTTCCGAGGACAGGCAGGAAATCGGCGTCGCGTCATCGACGCGGATGACCGGCATCGGCGAAGAAGCGATAAGCGCAAAAGCAAGGATCGGTTCGACCAGCATCATCGACATGGCTAATCCCATCCGCGTGAATGCGCCATGAATGCATCGCCTCGTTCACACCCCACACTAGATCAACGCACCGAAACCCGTCCACGCCATTCGCGCCCGCGACCGACGGTGGCGCTGAGCTGGCGGAGCGAGAGCGCGATGTCCTGCTGGGGCGCACCGAAATCGGCGAACTCCTGCGCGGTCGGATAGAGCCAGGCCGGGGCATTCACGATTTCGGCATGGAGCAAATCCTCGCCGTCGAGAATGCCGATTTCGTAGCGTTCGTTCTCCTCTCCCAACGGCACTTCCGCCAGTTCCCAGGAATCGCCGTCTATCCGCGTGCGCCTGAGCCAGCTCAGGGCAATACCATCTCCGGTTCGCCGCGCTTTCGGACGGACGGGAGACAGCGGAACGAGCGGCTCTCCGGCGATCGTGGCTTCGAACTCGACCATCGTCGCATCGCCCACATCGTCGCGGGCCGGGCCGACGCGATAAAGCTGCGTCCGCCCGAGATCGGCCAGATCGGTCGTCAGCGAGACAGCCGCGCCATCCAGCACCACGACCCGAGCGCCAGCCGGCAGAAGGCGCGCAGCAGGGGCCTCGCTGCCGCCGATCCCGCGAATCAGGCCGGACAGGCGGAAGCGCTGCGGCCCAATGAGCTCGACCTGAGGCACCGTGACGATCTCGACCGCGCCGTCCGCTCCGACCAGCGCCAGCGCATTCGCCCCAGCCAATGCCGCTTCCGGCGGTACGGAAGACAGCACGCCGCCGCGCAGCCTCACCTCCAGGACGGCGCGTCGATCCGTCCGCCAGAGTGGCCCCGACGGCAGCGCCGTCAAGGTCTCGCCGACGATCGAAGGCGCCTCGACGAAGCCGTCCAGCGCGAAGAGCCCGGCCTCGTCCGCGCGCCAGATCGCAAGGCCACCCGGCCAAGGCGCGGCGAAGGCGGCAAGCGACAGCAAGGGCGGCGGCTGGACCGTGACGACCGGCAGGGCCAGCGGCACGGCCAGTGGGCGCCCGGGCAAGGCTGGCGGCGTTCGCGGCGGGCGCGTGCCGCCGCTTGCTCCCGTCGTCACGTAGATCGCCGGCTCGACGGCGCGAGCGCTGATCCGTCGCATCGGGCCGTCGGCGATGCGGGTGACGCGAAACAGGCGGTTGCCGGCCTCGGTCGGAACGGAGAGAACATCGCCGGGCTCGATCGCGATGCAGCGCGGCGAGAGCTCGCATTCGAGGGTTTCGCGCCCGGCCCAGGCTTCCTGCAGCCGCTGATCCGCGAGGCGGCGCCCCTCGGCGGAGCGGGTCACGATCGCGGTCTCGACCGCGACTTCGCGGCGGGCCGCCCCGGCCAGCCGGCGCGAGCGCGCAGCCGCGCTGCGATAGTCGGCCTCGCTGTCGCTGAAGCCGACGCGCAGTTCGAGCGGCAATTCGGTTTCCTGGCTGCGCCGCAGCGTGAAAGGTTCGCCATCGCGATCCGGAACGAGATCGTCGGGGCCAAGCAAGCGCGAAACCTTGCCGCCCCTGCCCTCGAAGCGCAAGGTGCCCGCACTCATGATCGCGTCGAAGCCGAAGCTCTGGGCGAGCGGTTCCAGTGCCTGCCGCGCCGATAGCGGGCGATCCAGCACATAGCCGTCGACGAAGCCGTCGACGGCGATCCGGTTGGCCGCGGGCAATCCGAAATCGGCCAACAGTTTCGCGACGAGCCGGTCGACCGGCGTGCCTTCCAGGCGCCCGTTCAGCCAATGGCCGGTCTCGAAATTCGTCCCGTCGGCCCAGATGCCGGATAGGTCGGGGAAGGCCGGGAAAGGCCGCGCATCCCAGTTCCACACGAAGATCCTGTTGGGATCGACCATGCGGATGCCGCTGACCGGATGGAGCGGATTGCGCGCGGCATCGAACCCCGCCCGGGCCGGGTCGAAGCCCGAGATGATCGCCTCTAGCGCCCGTGCCTGCACGAGATCGTCGCGCGCGCCGCTCGAAAACGGCGGGTAGCCGCCCTCGTCCGACTTGGGATCGGGGAACATGTTGGGCGCATTGGGCCCCTTGTCGACGGCCGGCACGCCGATCTCGGTCAGCCAGACCGGCTTTCCGCCCGGCACGAACGGGGTCGCCGTGGTCTCTATGCCGCCCGCGCGGCGGATATGGGTCTGGCTCCACCAGCCCCACAGGTCCTTGGGCCGGAAGATCCAGGGTTTGCCATAAGCGCCGTCCGTGATCGGCAGGCGTGTCTGCGCAGCCCGACCGGCCTCGTCGGCATAGTACCAGTCATAAGCTTCGCCGGCGGTGAGACGCTGGCGCAGATAGGCGAGATCGGCTGGTCCGCGCGCGATTGCTGCATCGGCATGGCTGCCGGAATCGCGCCAGTCCGACAGCGGCGGATAGAAATCGATGCCGATCGCGCCAATGGCCGGCGAGGCCCAGAGCGGATCGAGCGGGAAATCGATGGTGTCGCCGCCGTCGCGGACATCCGCGCCATATTCGGTCCAGTCGGCGGCATAGGTCAGCGTCGCGCCCGGCAGCATCGTCTTCACGTCCTGCGCGATGGCTGCGAGGCGATCGACCATCGGGTATCCCGCGGCACCGCGCAGATGCGTCAGGCCGACCATCTCGGAGCCGACGACGAAGCCCTCGACGCCGCCCGCTGCCTGAGCCAGCGCGGCGCAGTGCATGACGAGCCGGCGGTAAGACCATTCGTCCGGCTTGGCGCAGGCGACGCTCGCTCCGGCAACGGCCATATCGGCCGGGCCGACCGTTCCCACGAAGGCCGCGATCTGTGCCGCAAGCGCCGCGCCACCTTCCGGGCTGCCCGGCTCGCCGGGTGCGGGATCGCAGGTGATGCGCCCGCGCCAAGGATAACGCGGTTGGCTGGCCGCGTTCGAATAGGGATCCGGCAGCGCGTTCCCAGCCGGGATATCCATCATCAGGAAGGGATAGAGCACGACCTCCAGGCCGTAATCGAAGCGCAGGCGCCGGATCAGCGCGACGACGCTCTCGTCGGAGGGCGTGCCGCCGAAAGCAGGCCGGCCGTCGACCAGGCTGACGATACGGGCCGACGAGCGCGAAAGCCCGGCGACCGACCACTCCGCCCCGACCGTCGGCTTATGCGGAATCTCGATCCGTGGCGCGATCGTGCAAGCGCCGGCACGCAGATCGTCGCCGAACCAGGATACGACCAGCGACACCCGGCGCAGGTTTGGGCAGAGCGCCGTGAGATAGCGCAGCGCGGTCTCGGCGTCGCTGCCGCTATAGAGCTGATGGCGCGTCAGGCTTTCGGTCACGCCTGGCTCAGGCTCGTGACTGACCGGGCGCAGGTCATAGACGAACTCGCCGGCACCCGGCGTCAACGCCATCGCGCGGATCATGCCACCCAGCCCCTCGACGGCGCGCACGACCTCGAAATCGAACTGCGGCACACGGTTGCCGTAGTCGGCCAGCGGAAAGCGTTCGAACACGACATAGGCGAGGCCGCGATAGGCCGGGGCCTCGCCCGCCTCCTTCGCTGCGATCAGCGGATCGGGCTCCTGCGTCTCGTAGCCGTGATGCACGCGCATCTGGACCGTCTGGACATCGAGTTCGCGCCCATCGACCCAGATGCGCCGGATGAAGGCGATCGGCCCCTCGCACAGGCCGATCGCGAGATTGGCATGGTAGCTATAGGTCGTCTCGAAGGTCTTCTTGGAACGGCCACCGCCCTTGCCGCCGCTCTTGGTGCGCGTGATCGAGACCGTGACCTCCTCCTCGAAGCGCGTCGCCCAGATCAGTTGGCCGCCAAGCCGCGCGCGGCCGTAAAGACGCGGGATCGCAGCGCCCTCGGTCGCGGCGAGGCCGTTGACCTCCTTGAGGCGTGGCCCGTCGACGATCTTGTTCCCGCCGCCGGAACCGCCGAGCCAGGCCTGGTCGATGCTGGCGCCGGCGAGCCCGCCCAAAGCCTGGCCGATGACGCCGCCGACCGGCCCGCCCAGGGCCGACCCGAGGGCAGCGCCGGCAACCTGGAGAAGAAGCGTCGCCATCAGTCGGTCACTCCGGGAAAGGAAAAGGCATGGCTGAGATGGCGCCGCCACCAGGACGTGAAGGCAACCTCGGCGACGGCGGCGCCGTCATGGGCATGGATGATGCGATCCGGGCCTGCGAGGATCGCGCAATGCTTCGCCGGCAGATGCTCCCGCCAGCGAAAGAGCAGCACGTCGCCGGCTTGCGCCTCCGACACCGCAAGCGGCTGCAGATGTCGCGAGGCTGCCAGGGCCAGCGTTTCCTGCCGCAAGCTCTCGGCCCAGCTCGGCGAATAGGGCGGCGGCTGTTCGGGTTCGACCCCGCAGAGGTCGCGCCAGACGCCGCGCACCAGTCCGAGGCAGTCGCAGCCGACACCGCATAACGAGGCCTGGTGGTGATAGGGCGTGCCCAGCCAGAGCCGCGCCGCCTCGACGATCTCTGCGCGCCTCATCGGAACAGGCTCCCGCCGTCGAGCGCCCCGTCGCCGGGGCGAACACCGCCGATGATGAAATCGCTCGTCGGCATATGCGGGAAGCCGCGGAAATTGACGCCGTTGGCGAATTTGGCGCGACAGGTCGCAAAGCTCTTGTCGCAGCCCGGCGTCACCCGAAAGCCGTCACCTGGGACGATCGGTGCAGCGGGTGCCTGCCAGAGCTGGAACAGTGCCTGTGCGCCCTCGTTGCCGTGTAGCTTTACTTCGGTGGCGAAGCCGGCATTGGCGCCGCTGGTGAAGACCAACCGGCCGCCGGTAAAATGACCATCGGCATAGGAGCCCATGCCCTCGGCCGAGAGCGACAGGCGGCCGTCGCTTTCGACGACATCGGCTTCCGCCGCGACGAGCGCGAAGCCACAGCGCGCATCGCCGAGATCCGCGGAGCAGGAGCGCATGTAAAGCCGGCCGCGCTCCTCGTCGAACGCCTTGGCGAAGCTGCGGATTTCGGCGGTAAAGCTCGCTTCGCCGCGCTTGATCTCGCCGACGAAGCCTTCTTCCAGCAGCACGCGCTGACCGGGATCGGCCCAATTGACCAGCCAGACGCGAACGCGCGCATCATCGTAGAGCCCGCGCGCCAGGTCTGCCTCGTTCAACCCGAGGGCGGCGAAGGCGCCCGCAACCTCGCCGCCACCGATGGCGAAGCCCAGTTCCGCTGCGCTTTCCGCAGCTTCGAGGCCAGCCGTCGCGGCGAAATCGACGCCTTCGAAGGACAGCTTGCGATCGTGATCGGTGAAACCGAGCACGAGCCCGTCACGGCGCGTCAGGCTCCAGCAATGGCAGAGCGTGGTCGCAGCCGCCTCGATATGGGCGGCGAGAGCGGAAGGAATGTCACGCATGAGCGAGCCTCAGGGGATGATCTCGACCACAGGAACGCGCGGGATCTCGCCGGCTGCGAAGGCGGAGAGATCGACCTCGATCGCGTCGGTGTCGAAGCGGACGGGCACGTCGAAGGCGAAGCCGGCGGTCAGGACGGCAGCCGGCGGCGGGATCGAGCCGGCTGCGAAGGTAACCTGCCCGGTCGACAGGTTGCAGGAGAAAGCCGCGCCCGCGAGCTCGACGCCATCCATGGCGACCCGGACCGTGCCAGCGCAGGGTTTGGTGATCTCGCGGCTATAGGCGGAGCTGCCTGCCCCGTAGGCCTTGCAGAGCTGGAACGCGGCTGCGACACCGTCACCGACCCCAATGACCTGGTCCGTCGCCGCAGGCTGCTGCGAGGGTGAGCAGCTCTTCCAATCGAGCTGGTCGCGCCAGCGGAAACCGTGGAGCCGGCCGCGACGCTCCTCGAAGAAGCTCACCACGGCCGCCAGCGCATCGAGATTGCGGATACCGAGCCCGGCGTCGTAGCGGCGGCGCGAATGGGCCCAGCGGCTGTTTCGAACTTCTCGCCCGGAAGCGAGCGTCACGATCTGGGTCTGGCGCTCCGGCCCGCCGCGCGCGCCGCGCGCGGACATCGAGCGGGAAGCGGACCTCGTGGAAATCCGGCATGCGTCCCCCTCCCTCAAAGAGCCCGTCGCCCGCGCGCGACAGCGCGGGCGATCGCGGCGGAGACCTGCGCCTCCGAGCGGCGGAAGCTGTCGGCATCGGGTGTCGAGACCTGCACGACGACATTGAGCGGCCGGCCCTGTCCGCCGCCGGCGCGCACGCCGAGACGCCCGTCCGGGCCGCGCGAGAGCGGCATGATCGCCTCGGCGCCACGCTCGCCCATCAGGCCGAGCCCGCGCCCGGTCGGAAAGTAGGAGGGCGAGGCGACGATACCGCCCTCGGCGAAAGGAGCGACCGGAATGCCCCCGCCTCCCGAGCCGCCCAAGCCGATGCCGCCGAACAGGCCACCCAGGCTCTTGACGCCGGTGCTCAGCAAGCTCGACAGGCCGGTCTGCAGCGGCTTCAACGCGGTCTTGAGCAGGCTGTCGGTCATCGAGCGGCCGACGCTGCGCAGCACATCCTCGAAACGCTTGCCCTCGACGACGCCGCGCGAGAAGGCGCTGACGATCGACTTGCCGAAACTCTCCGAGGAGCGGCTCAGCGACTGGGTCAGCCGATCCATCGCCCTCAGGTCCGAGAGGCGCCCCCCCGAACTCGATACCGTCATCGTCCGTCATGGCATCACCTCGATAGATTGGTTGGGATTGCCCGACTCAGGCGTCGGGAAAAGCATCCATCAGCGCCGCGAGTGCCGGGCGCTCCGGGGCGGTGCCACGGGACACATCCTGATGAGCCCGTAGCGCCGCTGCGATCTCGCGGGGCGTCGCGGCCCAGAAGCGCTCGGGCGGCCAGGCCAGCCGGCCGAGCCCGAAGGCCATCACCTCGTCCCAGGGAAAACCCGCCGGCGCGCCTAGGCCGGCGGCTGCGGAGGGCGGGCAGCGTCACCGCCCTCCCCAAACGTCGCCTCGAGCAGCGCGATCGCCGCCTTGATCGCGCCGCTCAGGCCGCCGTCGAAGGAGAGTTCCGCGACATCCTCGTCGCGGATCGCCCTGCCCGCTCCGCGCAAGCCCGCCGCGATGATGCGGATGATGTCGCGGGCGGAAAGCCTGCCCTCGACGAAGCGCTCGCCGAGCGCGGGGAGGCTGTCGACGGCGAAAGCGTGTTCGAGCTCGGCGAGCGCACCGAGCGTCAGCCGCATCGGCAGCGTTTCGCCGGCGACCATGAGCGCGGTCTCGCCGCGATGACGATTGACCATGGCCGTCTCCTCAGAGCGCCGCAAAGGCCAGAAGCCCGGCGGATTCCAGCGACATATCAAAGGTGACCTCGCCGGCATGATCGCCGCGGTACTCCAGACCCGTGAGCTGGAACGGCCCCGAGATCGAGCCGAAATCCGGCACGACGATCTGCCAGTCCCGGATCATCCCGTCGAAAAACGTCTGGCGGACGAGCGCATCGGAGGCCTCGTCCTTGAAGATCCCGGCACCGCTGATGCTGGCGCGGCGTACACCGGCTCCCGCCAGCAATTCACGCCAGCGCCCGGCCGATTCCGAATGCGTCACATCGACGGTCTCGGCGTTGAAGGCGATCTGTCGCGCCCTCAGGCCGGCGACCGTGACGAAACCGCCGGCACCATCCCCCGCCTTGAGCAGCAGGTCCTTGCCCTTCTGTGCCGCCATGCGGCTTCTCCTTTATGAGCTAGAGCGTTTCGGTGACGGCGCGGAAGCGGATCGTCACCTGGGGCAATCCGTTGCGCGTCTCGCGGGCGAGACGGCTCGACAGCCAGCGCAGATTGATCAGCGCATGCCCCTCCGGGACGAGATCGACTTGGTCGAGCGCCGCGACGATCAGGCCGGCGGCCTCCAGCGCCTGGCGCGACGAGCCGCTCTGCGCGGCCCAGACGACGAGCGCGAATTCCTGCTCGCAGCCCCTGTCGCTGCCGGTCGACCAGTCGCGCGCCTCGACCTCGCCATGGACGACGTAGAGCCCGTGCGCCGCGCGCGGCGCCTCGTCGAAGATGCGGTCGGGGCCGATCAGCGCCGTCAGCGCCGTATCCGCGACAAGGTGCGCCTGAACGGCGGCGCGAAGGGCCAGGATGGCGTCGCTCATGGCGTCACCTCCTCGGCAAGGCAGACCAGCCGCCGACGCGCACCATCCGGGTCGGCGGCGGAACGGATGTCGAAGATGCGATCGCCGTCACGCAGGCGCCGGCCGGCATCGAGATCGCCGCGCCAGCGCATCGTGATGCGATAGTTGCGGGACTGCTCCGGCCGACCCTGCCGCCAGGCCTCGGTGCCGGAGATCCATTCGACCTGTGCCCAGAATGCGGCCGCGGCCTCGAAGGCCTGTGTCGTGCCGCCCAGACCATCCGGCGATGCCACCGGCGCCTCCAGCACGAGCCGGCGCCGCATCCGGCCGATGGCGGAAGGTTCCCCGGCCATTCAGAGCCTCCCGCGGCGAAACGGCGCGACCAGCGCCGCGATGGCGGCAGGCAATGCCTGCGCATCGCGCCCGGCGACATCGCCGCGCTGCTCGAACCAGCGGGCAGCGAGGCGCAGAACGGCTTGCCGCAGCGGGGCCGGAACGGCGGCAGCGGTCGCCCCGTATCCGGCCGCGATATCGATTTCGATCGCGCCATGGGCGCGGCCGATCTCGGGCACCTCGCCCGTCAGGCGGATGACCGGCGGGTCGGCAGCCCTGTCCAGGGTCAGGGACGCTGTCGCGACGGCTTGGGCAGCGCCCAACACGTCGTAGGCGCGCGCGGCTTCGATCCGCAGCAGCGGCGAGAGCGGCAGGCGAACCTCGCCGCCCGCCGGCCAGCGATCGAGCACGATGCGCCAGGGCTGCTCGATCAGGCAGCGACCCGACGCCGCCTCGATCATCAGCCGGGCGGCCGTGATCAGGGTGGCGAGCAGGGCGTCCTCATCGGTCTGGTCGAGGCGGAGGAACTGGCGGGCTTCAGCGAGCGTAACCGGTTCCAATGCCGGCGGACCCAGGGCAAGCGGCGTCATGAGCGCTCCCTTCATTCGTTCGATTGCATGGGGTTCGACCGCGAAGCCGCGGCCGAGAGGGTTCATCTGCGGCGCTGGGCGCGCTATCAGCGCTGTCTCGGAGAGGAGCACCCGATGCACATCGCCAACGGAATCGCCGCCATCGGCCTCGCCTGCGCCTTCGCCGGAAGCGTCTGGAGCAGCCCGACGCAGGCCGTCGTGGCCGGGCAAGAGGGCGGGCCGGCTGCCGATGCGACGCTGATGGTGCTCAATGCCCGCGGCGGAGTCTGCACCGGCATCGTCCTGTCGACCCGCACCATCCTGACAGCCGCGCATTGCGCGGCGGGTGGCGCGGAATTGCGCGTTCACTGGCGCGAGGGCGGAGAACCTGTCCTCATCGCGCCTGCCTCTGTCGCGATGCATCCGGAATTCGAGGCCGGCGCGATCCGCAGCCGCCGCCGTACGATCGACCTCGCGCTGATCCGCCTGAGCACGCCCCTGCCCGGCCGCTTCAGTGCCGCGAGCCTCGTCGACGGCTCGCTGCCGCGCGCCGGCAGCAGCGTCACGCTCGCCGGCTACGGCGTCTCCCGCGAGGGCGAGGCGCGCAGCACAGGGACCTATCGCTCTGCAGTGCTGGCCACCGTCGAACCCTATGGGCCCGGCCGCATCCTGCTCTGGGCGGCCGACAGCACCGGAGGTGGCAAGCGCCCTGGCGCCGGCGCCTGCCAGGGCGATTCCGGCGGGCCGATCTTCGGGGCTGACGGCATCGTCGCGGTCACGAGCTGGTCGACCGGCCCCTCCGGGCGCCAATGCGGGCTGCTCAGCCAGGGCGTGCTCGTGGCGCCACAGCGCGGCTGGATCGATTCCACCCTGTCCCAATGGGGCGAAAGCGCCCGCTGGACTCGCAGCCGCTGACGGAAAGGCTGGACTGTGGCGCGCCACTCCCTAGATTGGTCAGCCGATCCATTGGTTCTGTTCATGATCTTCCGCTCATCGATCGCCCTCTCGTGTTTTCTGGCCGTCAGCGCCGCCCACCCGGCGCTTGCCGTGGTTGGCGGCGTCGATTCGCGCGATATGCTCGGCGCTCGCGCCTCGACCGTCCGCGTCGAGACGAGCCGCGGCGAACTCTGCTCCGGCGCGGTGATCGCGCCCGAGATCGTTCTCACCGCGGCACATTGCCTGATGGGCGGCGGCTCGATCAGCGTCGTCAGCCTCGACACCCGTTTCCGGGCGCGCCGGCAGATGGTGGTCGCCGTGCTGCCGCACCCAAGCTTCGTGCCGGGAACGACGCCGCGTACCCAGCCCGGCACGGACCTCGCCTTGCTGCGCCTGGCTCAGCCGCTACCCGGCGATATCGAGCCTTTGACGCTCGGCAGCGGGCTCTGGCAGGGCGAGACCATCACCATGGCCGGCTACGGGCTGTCTGCGGAGAACAACAAGCGCACAGCGCGGCGCCTGCGCGAGACGCAGCTCGTCAATGCCGGCAACTACACCACGCAGAACACGGTGAAGGTCGCCGTCGATGCCGAGAATCGCGGTGAAACACCGGGAGCCGGCGCCTGCCGCGGCGACTCCGGCGGGCCGGTGCTGCGGGGCGGCGCCCGCTCGCGTGACCTCGTCGGCATCGTCAGCTGGTCGAGCGGCCCGCTGAAGACGCAGGCGAAGCGAATCTGCGGCGGCTTCACCGCGATCACGCCGGTCAGCGACTATCGCAACTGGATCAGCGAAGGCAGCACGCGGCTGCGCTCGCTTGGCAGCGAGGCGCCGCCGGAGCAGGCGGCCGAGCCGCGTGCCGCCTTCAGCTGGTGGTTTTCGCGCTGACCGAATTTACACCGCGAATTTCAGCCCCTTGATCGCGGCGAAGTCCTGCACGCCGCCGCCGACGCGCTTGGTGGTGTAGAACAGCACATAGGGCTTGGCGGAATAGGGGTCGCGCAGGATGCGCACGCCGGCCCGATCGACGACGAGATAGCCGCGCCGGAAATCGCCGAAGGCGATCGAGACCGCGTTGTTGGCGATGTTCGGCATATCCTCCGCCTCGACCAGCGGAAAGCCGAGCAGCGTCGCCGGCGCGCCGGCTGAAGCCGGAGGCTGCCAGAGGTAGTTGCCCCTGTAGTAGTCAAATTGACAGTTGCCATCCGCTTCGTCATAGGGCCGCGCCATGAACGTCCACGTCCCCGCCCCCCTCTCGAACCTCGGACACCTTTATCGGCGCGTTTCGAGTTCCGCCCAGCTTGCCGGTGATGGTCTCGAACGGCAGGACAAGGGCACCCGTCGCTACATTGAACGGGAAGGCTTGGTGATCGTCCGCGAGTACGAGGATCGCGGCGTGTCGGCGTTTCGTGGCCGCAATCGGCGGACCGGTCAGTTGGCCACGATCCTGGAGAACATCCGGCGCGGCGTGATCAAGCCGGGCGAACATCTGATCATCGAATCACTGGACCGGTTGAGCCGTCAGCCGATCTTCGACGCGCTCGCGACCATGAAGGAAATCCTGAGCGCGGGCGTCACGATCCATTCGGTCTTCGACGGCCTCCCCTACACTCTGGAGAGCGTGAACCGGGAGCAGTGGCGGGCTCAGCAGTTGCTGAACTCGATGATGCGCGGCCACGAAGAATCCAGGATCAAGAGCGAGCGCGTCGCCGAAGCCTATGAGAGAGGACGCCAGACCGGACGGATCGTGGCCGGGCGCATTCCGACGTGGCTGAGGATCGAGAAGGAGGACGGCCGGAAGGTCTTCAAGGTCAACGAAGACGTGAAAGCGATTGTCGTGGACATCTTCGAAATGGCCCGCGACGGCCTGTCTTCGTACAAGATCGCTCAGGACTTGAAACGCCGGGGGATTGCGCCGTTCGGTGAGCAGCGGAAGCCGGTCGGCTCGAAATCGCGCGCCGCCCACCACTGGAACGCAACGTCGATCCTGAACATCCTGACCCGGAAGACCGTCCTCGGCGAGTACCGCCCGACCACCACGAGCTACGACGAGAACGACAAGCGCATCATGACGCCCGCAGGCGTCCTCCCCAACTACTACAAGCCGATCATCGAGCCGGAGCTTTGGCAGGCCGCGAACGACGCAATCCAGTCCCGGAAACGTCGCGGCTCAATGGGTCAAGGTCGGAAGGGCGCGGACTTCGCCAACGTCCTCAAGGACACGACTATCTGCTCGCATTGCGGGAACCCGATGCACATCAAAGTCCAGCGGGAGCATCGCACGCTCGCGAGGTACACCCGGCTCCGGTGCGCGGGAAAGAGCGAGGGCGTTTGCGACAACAGCCGCTCGCCCCGGTACTTGCCGATCGAGAACGCCATCCTGGACTTCGTCAGCGAGGTTCAGTTGGTCGATCGTCGCTCAGACGAAGCCGCAGCCCTCCAGCGCGACATCGCGGCCGAGACGTTGCGGGTCGAAGCTCTCGATGAACAGATCAGGACGGTGATCACCAGCTTCCTTTCAACCAAGTCGTCCGTGGCCGTTCAGATGGTCACGGAGCTTGAAGCTGAGAAGGCGGGGCTGGCCTCGAATCTGGACACGAAACGCTCGAAGCTGGCGAGCGTCGCGGTCAGCCAGTCGCCAGATGACCGCAAGACGGCGCTCAGGGAGCTTCGGGCTCGCATGCTGGCACTGGAGCCGGTTGAGGGCGACAACGCCTCAGAGACGGCCCGGAAAACCTCGGAGCGCTACGCGGTGCGGGCGAAGCTCAATCTCAAGATCAAGGACGTGATCGACCGGATCGAGTTCACCAAGGTCGGGACCAGCGTGGTCTTCATGCGCGATGAGAGCGTGTTCTACGTGCTGGAGGACAACGTCAACGGCTCGTTGCGGGTCTCTCGCGCTCAAGCTCCGCAACCGCATGATCCAGCCGTTGAAGCGACCTTTGCAGGGGAACCAGCCTGATCGCCACGTCGCGCTCAGCTTCCAGCACCGCGATCACAAAAACAAAGACGGGCGGGTCAGACGAGGTGTAGGGGCTTTCTGCGGTAGCGATGAGGACAGCGAGGGCGCGGTCCCGAAGGTCGGTGTTCGTGGTGGTCATAGGGTCCTTGGATTGGTTGTTCCAAGGGTATTATCCCGGTGCTGCAAAACGCCCCTGATAAACGATTTTTTCCGTCAGTCGTCGTCCAACCACTCGTAAGTTGAATAGTGCTGACTGGTCGCAAATTTTACGGCCGAAACCTCGTGAACCACAAAACTATCTGCGACCGGCGTGATCCTAATTTCAGGCGATGGGACCAAGAACGACGGGAACAGATCGAAGAATTCGTTTTCGCTCTTTTTGATTTTTCGTTTGCCGTTCTCGTCTAGCTCACCGGTCACGCTCGCAGGGCCGAGAATGGCTATGTTCTTGCCCTCCCCGTCGTTCTGAGCCGACGCGTAAATGATCGCATCGACCTTCCGGGTTTTTCCGTCAATCTTCATCTCGTGGTGATAGGCAAGGTACTCGGCGACCGCTTGGGTAGGGATATAATCGAGGTGCTCTTCTCCCGGCTTCACCGGCTTTGAAATCTGGCGCATGAAACTCCGCATGAAGTTCCACTGCGCAGCAATTTGCAGAGCACCCGGCTTGAACATGTTGTTGGCCTTGGGCTTGCCGGAAAACCGCGTCGTGTCCAGCACGCAGATCGGCTTTTTTATCTGAAACTGAGCAAGAGCTACCCGCGTACCGACTGAGGGTCGTAGCTCGGCCACGCTGGTATCAAGGTCGAACGCGCCGTAAAACGCCGAGATACCAGACGGGTTCAACCGGCCGGGTGTGCGCATGCGATCGGGAGGCGGACCAAGCTGGTCGGCGACATTCTCCCGGAATTTCTTCGTCTCCGAAGGGTCGCGGATTATTCGAGCGCGGTAAAAGGCATGCTGCCCCCCTCCAGGCTCGATCATGTAAACGGGTGAACGGCGATTCTTGTCGGTTTGTTGCTCAACGTCCTTGAAAATCAGCGCGAGCAGTTCGAAGGCGTTTCGGCTGAAAAAACGCTGCTCGTGCATGAGCAGCTTTTGAAATTCATCCCAAAACCGGCCGTAATTGTCAGTCCCGACCTCGATACGATTGTAGACATACTCTTCGCTGTAGAACGCCTCCTCACCATCGGGCGGCCAGTAGTTGTCCTGCTTCTCAAGCTCGGTTTTCAGGGCCGACGCGATATCATCATCAGTCGGCGACGTGAGATCGTCGATCAACTCATGTAGTTCGAGCCCGCCCGAAAATTCATCGCGCGAGTCCGGGACCCCTCCGCCGTAATTCTCCCTTGCGACCTCATCCACGATCGACGCGACGGCTTCGAGCGGGAACTCCCTTTCGGGTCGGGTGGAAGTCACAATTGCCGACTTTGAAGTTGGGGCGGATTTTCACGATCCGAAGCTTCAAGCCCGGATTGCCGAAGCATTCGGGACAAACCAGCGTCCTAACATCGTCTGGCATCGAATCGCCCCCCGCGAACCCTATCCCGAAGGCATCTTACAGATGGAGGGTGAAGTTTCGCGAGTTCCGTTCTCCTCGGCGGCAAGCTACGGTCGAGCATCAGCCCGCCGAGACGATCCCCCCAATGTCCGTGAAACTGCCGATGCTGGCCGCCTGCGCTGCCCTTTCGTTGGGCGGCTGCGACGAGATCGAGAACCTGTTCGCCAACAACTTCAAGAAGTTTCAGCGATGCACGGAAAACGCCTCTCGCGACGGGCTGATCACCAAAGGCGTCGCGAAGCAGGCGTGCGCGATCAAATACAGCACGGACAAGGGCAAGACGGTCAACGTCGAGTTCGGGCGCGGTGGTTTCTCGTACTGCCCCGACGAGTGCGACACCTTCGAGTTGAACTTCGTCAACCCGACCAAGACCACCATCCTCACCGGCATCCACGTCACCGTGCAAGCGAAGAGCGGCCGGACGCTCTCAGGCGGCAACACCAACCCGCTCTTCGTCGAGCCGGGAACATCTGTGACGACGCTGATCACGCTGCCGGAGAAGTTCAACAAGGAAGAGCGAGAGGGCCACTCGTGGTCGTTCTCTGGCTTCGCGGGCATCGAGATCGACGGGTGAACTGATGGCGGGCGAACTGGACATTCTGCGAGCGATCGGACGAGGTCATCCGACCCGCCGTTTCACCGCCCGGCTCGATGGTCGGGACAAAGAGCTATCCGCCGTGACCTGGGACGAAATCCAGGTTGCCGTTCAAGCGACGATGCTCGAAATCGCCGAACCGATCTCACACCTGATCAACAAGGGCTTGATCGATTCGAGCCGCGAATACCCTTCCCTGATCGGAAAGCTCGCAGGCAAGAAGCCGATCACCTACTTCTGGATCACGAAGAACGGTGAAGCGACGCTCAACTCGATATCTGACCAGCAGAAGCCCGCCGACGATGCGGATGACAACGATCTGATCGTCGAAGTTGACGACAAGATGCTCGAACTCGGCTTCATCTTGTCGAAGTACGGCACGGCAGTCGCTCTGCTAAGCCGCCAAAGCGGCTACAGCGCGGCTGAGACCGCCTCGCATCTTGCCCTCGCCACCATCGCCCGCGACATTCGAGAAGAGCCAAACAATCTCGATATGACCCTGGCGATCGCAAACCAAGCGCGCGAAATGCTCCAGGTGCTCAAGCGCTTCGTCGATGACGGCGATATGCGCGCCGATTTTTTCAAGAACGACGGGCTGGCCTTAGTGAAGATCAGCACCCCTGGACCCGAACAGCACGAATGGCTCAACCGCGTCCTGTCGGATGAAATCGTAGCCCGCGATCGAGTGGCTAACCACGAGATCAACTATGGCTTGCCATCGTGATCGACACGCGCCTTCAGTTCCCCGCTGCATGCGCTTGGGAACGTGGGCGGCAAAGCGGCCGAGATCGGATTGAGGCGAGGTTGGCGTCACCGGCCCGCCAATTGCTGCGCCTGAAAAGACACTCGCGCGCCTCTCGGGCTCTCTGGTGAAGACGCCGAGATCGAAGCCGGATAGCATCTGCCGCAACTTATGCTGGCAGGGACTCAGATGCGTCGCTCATTTTTGGCATTGGTCATGACGATCGGTTCTGCCCAGGCTCAGGTGCCAATGACCGCAGGCCCAGGGGTTATCCCGTGTGCCGAGTTTGCCGAATATTACCGCAAGAACCCGTCACTGGCAGAACTACAATCTTTCGCTTGGGCGCAGGGCTATTGGAGCGCGGTCAATGAGGCGGTTCGGGCTCGCGGCGAAGCAACCCGCGACCTACGAGTCGTCCCAAATCCGACAAAAAAGCAGTTGCTGCGATCCTTCTGCGATAAGCGCCCTCTCGCGAACTTTATCGACGTAGTGAGAGAGCTTTATCTAACTTTCCCAGAAAGCCCGCGTTCACCGTGATCTTGGCCAATTGGCGCAGCCCGCGACCCACTGCACCGAATAAATACCGGGTCCGCAAAGGTTCTCACCGGCAGCGCCTGGAAAGGACCGCGCGCTCAAGCTACCGCTGCTGGAGCCGGTAGCAGGTTTCCGTATCCCCGATATCAGATTGGCCTGACGCAGCGAAGTTAGTGCCGGTCCAGGTGAATACGGCACGCGTGCACCGTTGATTGGAAATCCAGTAGGCAATGACCGCACGGCTTTCGACATTGTATCGCAGGTCTAGGCTGTAATACTCCTCGCCCCCGATCGGGAACGAGTAGACCTGCCCCGTTCGAACGTCGCCCGCGAAGGCAAAGCGGCAGCTTGTTCCGCAACCGATTTCCACCATAGCAAGGCTACCAGCGAAGTTCGCTCCTTGCCCCATTCCGGTGCGCAGTCTGGTCCGGTAGTTCGCATAATCGCGGTCCCGCCCTGCGAAATCAGGAAGACGGACCGGGCCACGGTATGCGGAGCCTGCTGCATTTCGAGCGAAAGTGGACCTTTCGAATGCGTCGATGCTGTCGGGAGCGGCTGCACCGGCCGGAGCGACAGGTACGGATACGCTACCGGGAGCCGTCTTCTGAATCTGAGCCAGTATCGCTGCCTGTCGCTCGACTTCGACCTTCAGCTTTCGGACGACTTCGCTTTCGATCGCAGCTTCCAGCCGCGCCGCATGCAGTGATTGAACGGTCACTGAATACCGCTCTTCCAGCGTCTTCAGGCGGTCTTCCAGAATTCGAATGCGCCCTTCCTGCTCATCCGCCTGAGCGGCGGCGGCAACAGTCATAAAGGCGAGGATCGGAAGCGTGAGCAGAATGGTGAAGCGCATGATCGGCCACAGTGCGAGGATCGGCGGCTCGCGGTCTAGCCGTGCTGCCGGAGAGCCTCAAGGGGCTTATTCGGACGCACGAGGCTCGGCCACAATCCTCCACGCGTAAAAAGCGCGACTGCCTGCGCCGATTGCCTGCGGAATCTCGACGCGCGTCGTGCCCCGCATTTTAATTTCGACATTCCGAGGGCGGCTGTGTCCTTCTGATGAGGCCGGAGCATTAGCCGGTCGCGCTGGCTCGAAGAGCGAGGCGGTGCGCATAGACTTCATTTCAGATCGATATTCGGACCATTGCCATGACCCCATTCTCAGCGCTCGACGCGCTCAACAAGCTCGCCAACACCACTGCCATTCCCGCGACGATCTCGGCTCTGACGCAGCCGCCTGCGGCTGCTCCGGTCGGACGGCCTCTGTCCCGGCTGCCCGCCTTCAACGAGATCACGCTGGCCAACGCCTACATCTTCGACAACTCGGACAAGGGCAAAAACTTCGAGTGGATGAAGTGGCGGGCGACCTTCCAGGTCTTCACCCAGACCACGCCGTTCACGCCCAGCCACAAGAATGCAGCCTGGGAAGGCAACGCCGTCCTGCGGCACCCCGACGTGTTCTCCTCGGTGATGGAGGACTACGCCTACAAGAACCCGACGATGCTGCCCGCTGACTTGTGGGACGCCGCCTACATGCCGGTCCTGCGCGAGACCGCCTCCATGCCGGTTGTCGGCGAGTGGCCCCGCCTGGGGCAGGTGCAGATGGACGGTTCGGGCACCTACTACGAGTTCGGCTCGATCGCCTGCGCCCATGTCTCGGCGCAGGGGGAGTTCTTCCTCGACCTGCTTCTGCCGAGCGGCACCATCACGTTCCAGGACTTCTTCGTCGAGAGCGTGAAGGTCCCGAACAAGCCGATCATGCGCGCGAGCTACGATCCGCATCGGCTCTGGCTGAGCCGGAATGGCCGGAAGGCCAAGTCATGACGGAGGTCGAGCAGGTGCTGGTCGCAGCGCTCAACGAGCAGCGCCTGATCACCGAGGCGTTGGAGCAGCGGATTGTCGCTCTCGAAGGCAAGGAGCAGATTCGCCACGCCTTCGAAGCCCCCCAGGAGGTCATCGAGTTCATGGAGAAGCTCGCTGGGGTCATCGACGGGATCGAACGTCGTCAGGACGATCTCGAACAGGTCGTTGAGCGCCGTGGCCTGGGAACGTCCTGGTCACCCAGCCGGGATGTTCTGATGAAGATCATCGAGGCGGATGAGCGGAGGTTAGGTTGATGTCTGTGTGATCTCATCTCGCATGAGCAAAAACACAAGCACCAACACAATCAGTATCAATAGCATTATACTAACACTAGAGCCTCCCGGATGGGGCGCTCGATATAAAGCGGTTCGTCCTCGCTTCGCTCGATACGAACACTAAACCGCGCTACGTCGGCCCTGCCTCCGGGATGGAGAGAGCCGCGCGACCGGGTGAACGAGCCAGGGCAGAGCCGCATCAGTGGCCTGTCCTGGTCACTCGTCGAGGGGTCGTTTTTGACTGACTCCTGTGCGCGAGACGGATCACCATGGCCCGCATGATGACGCCGAAGCCATGACACATCCTGCTCGTATAGGGGGTGGCTGAGAGGTGCTCCTGATGATGGAGGTCCCATGCCGCGCAAGCGCCCTGGCCGTCCAAGCACGATTGCCCGCTACCTGCTCGTCGAACGATGGCGTGCCAGCGTGAGTTCGCATTACGGCGCACCGATAGGCTTTGAGCCGCACTCGGCCCACCTGCACTTCCACGGCCAACTTGATGAGCCACTTCGAGGCGTGAGCGATGCTCAGCTTCAGATTGGCTCCGATCCCGAATGGGAAAGCGAGACGAGGGCGGGAGCCCTGATCGGCATCAAGCCAGTCGTGCAGTTCGTGATCAACGTGCCGCCGCTCCAGTTCGAGCGGCTCTGGCAACTGGCCCCCGCCTGTCGCTCGATCCACATCGCCTTCGCGGAGCCCTATCGCAGCACGGCAGCCATCCACGCATGGTCTGCCTCGACCCACCCGCCCGACGAAGACGTGTGACGATCATCGCCACATCTAGGCGGCCACGGTCTCCTGACCGTCCTCGACCGTCATCGCGCGCTTTAGGCGCTGGACCGTGGCGGTGCCTGCACCGGTCCTCCTGGCCGTCTCGCGCACGCCCAGCCCCTCGGCCAACATCGTGCGAATGGTCTCGGTCTTCTCGACCGACATGGGCGGGCGGCCAAGCCGCTTCGTCTCCCGGACCCGATCGAGCCCGGCCAGGATGCGATCGCGGATCATCGCCCTCTCGAACTCGGCGAAGACGGAGATCATGCCGAACAACATCCTGCCTGATGGCGTCGAGGTATCGAGCCCCTGGACGTGCAGGTAGAGGCCCACATCGCGGCTCTGGAGATCGGCGAGGAAGGTGACGAGGTCCTGGAGCGATCGCCCCAGGCGGCAGACTGACCATGCCGCGACGAGGTTGTACTCGCCTCGGGTGACGCCCTTTAGCAATGCGTCGTAGCCCGGTCGCTTCTCGCGGCCCTTCGCGCCCGAGATGCCTTCATCGACATGGACGGCGACGATGGTCCAGCCCAGGCGCGCGGCGGCGTCCTGAAGCAGCCGCAGTTGGTTCTCGGTGGTCTGGTTGCTCCGGGCGACCGAGACCCTGGCGTAGAGGGCGACGCGCTTCATGCCCTCGACGGTCTCACGGATCGTCTCCCGGTCAATCGAAAACAGATGGTATCGGCCACGCTCGCCGACGCGTTCCGGCATCGTCGCCAGCCCAGGAAATACAGGGGTTTGCGAAGACGGTCGGGAGCGAGAATCTGGGAGGGTTTTTGGGACAGGGGGCGAGAGGGACGTGGAAGATGGTCGAGGCGGAAATTCGGCCACCCCATCCGGGAAGCCTCTGCTTGAAAATCCCAGCCATCCACCACCGACCGAGGGGCTCGCGAGTGCGAACAACGCGGGCGGATCGCGACCGAAATTTGCCAATCGCAACCTATTGGTGACCGCAAGCATATATGATCGAGCAGCAGTTGGCTCGATCGGAAGTGGCTGATGATGCAACCCGGTTTCTTATTGTTCATCGATGAGGCCGGAGATGACGGCACCGAGACGGTCAGGCCGATCGACGAAAATGGATCATCGGAGTTCTTCATCCTCGCGGGCGTCCTCATCCGCGTACATCGGCGGAACGAGTTGCTGGCCAGCATCAATACAGCCAAACACTTGGCACAACTTCGGCCCGACCAGGAACTCCACTTTCGTGACGTAGCCGCTGAAGCTCAGGTCAGAGTCATCGGGGAATTGGCTCGGTTCAAGGCCGGGTTAATCGCCGTCGTTTCAAACAAACGAAACATGCGCCAATACCGGAACAAGCGCGTCGAAGCGAAGAATATGGAGATTGTGAGAGACGGCAAGGAACAGCCGCAGCGTTATAATTGGTTCTACAACCATCTCTTCCGCTACCTATTAGAAACCGCGAGTGCGGAGTGCGCAAGGTATTCTGTTGCAGCTTTCGGTCGGAAACTCCCCATTCAGGTAATATTCTCGCATCGCAAGCATTTCCGATACTCACAGACGAAGGCGTACCTTCACAAGCTCAGTATCGCAACGCGCGACGCCTCTTACTTCAACAACAAGCATCAAATCGATTGGTCTGTCGTTAACCCCTCCCTGATTGACAGCGCGCGGTCGAAGAGCGAGCCCGGACTCCAGTTTGCCGACTGCATCGCAAGCTCAATCTTTAAAGCCGTTGACGAAGACCGCTTCGGCTCCATCGTGCCCGAGTTCATTTCCGAACTTGCGCCGCGCTTCGTGAGAGCGCCCGGCAGGACGGAGCCGCTCGGGTACGGCTTCAAGCTGCTGCCTGATGGTTACACTGGCCCGCTATCCGTGCGCCAGATTGAGGCGCTGAGCGCGATCGGGTTCAATCCTGCCATGTCGAGCCCTGGGCGGTTTCCGAGGAACATGGGTCGGCCTCCTGGAAATAGCTGGTGATCGCTCGTTGCCATTCCAGAGACCGCTTCGACTTAGACATTTCGACCAGCAAAGTTCCAGCGCGACACACTCACACAATTACCGGCATGGGCTCGATCATCCTGATGTCTACGATCGGCACGGCAGACACCGCCGCGATCATCGGCTCGATCGAAATCTTCACCGGCTGGTATCGTCCCGCAGCATCGCTGCGCTGGGACGGAGAGACCGATTGTGCCGCCCGGTAGACCTCGATGCGGACAGTCTCGATCGCAATTGGCCGCAGACGAACATCTCCGTGCTGCCGCAGCGCGGAAACAAACTCGGTCGTAGTGATCGAACCGAGTTCGAGGAGGCCGTGCAGATCGATGCCGTTCCACCACGCCCAAAGGCCGACGCTGCTCCACCAGCGCGATTGGCGTCGGCGGTAGCCGACGGAATTGTGGATGCTCTTCCGCCGTTGCTCAAATGCGGAGGGGGCAGGAAGCGAGGAGACGATCTGCACAGAGTGAAGTTGGCGAGGATCGTGCGCCTGGATGCGGCGGGCAAGCCTGAGAGAGTATCGCCAGCAGCACGCGTCGCAGAGGATCGAGGTGCACCGCGAAGACGAGTGGCACATACGGGTCATAGGCTATTTATGGATCGGCCCGGCTCTCGCTCGCCGATGCGTTTTCAACGAGCGATTTTAATTTCGACTCCTGAGCAGGTCATTCGGTATTCAAGTTCCATTGCAACACCAATGGATATTCCGAATGTCACGTATCAAGACAGGTCGCATTGAGACCAAAGCAAAGATTTATATTGGCACCCGCATCAGCACGAGCGGCATGTTGAAGACAGATATTTTTCATCAGTCCGATTTGACCAACTCTTACCTTCCTGTTCCCGTGACCTGGGAGGGCTGGCCCGCCAATCTTCATTTCTGGAGTTGGCGTAGCCGGAAGACGCCGTTCAATCGGGTCGCCACCGACCTGATCAAACATCCTGGCTTCACCATTCAGGGCGATGCGATCGTCATCACACAGATCGAGCGCTGGCATCAGTTTCGGGTCGAAGGCGACTTGAATGATGCGCGCGAGATGATCGATCATCTCGGCATGAAGGAAGGTGTTCAGGTGATGTTCAAGCCTTCAGGTCGCCACAAGACCCATCAGTACATTTACGTGAAGCCGGACAACGACGCCTTTGCGGTTCGGCTGGCCATCTGAACAGTCTCAGTGGCGCGCGCAGGCGCGCCACTTCTATAAATACGAGATGAGAATAATCGAAACGAGCGGCATTGCGGAACGCGTCCGCGCAGAACGGCTTGCCAAGCATCCCCACCAAGTGGAACAGCACGGCCTCATGTGGCACGCTCTCGGCGACGATCGCTTCCGCGCCGAGCTTGACGAACGGCGGCGCTGGATCGAGCAACATCGCTCGGCATCATTTGCCTTCGACACTCTGCCGGATGGCGGGGGGCGAGTGTATTTCTTTGCAGACCAGGATGACGCTTTCCACTTCAAGATGCGGTTTGGAGGGCGGGTTGACCGCCCGGTTGGGGATCGCTGAGAAACAAGCCGTCCTTCGGCATGACCTTCGCGATCCGGCCTCGCGCGATCTCGATATAGTCTGCCTGCTGCTCGCAGCCGACGAAGCTGAAGCCTTGCTGAAGCGCCGCGACGCCGGTCGAGCCGGAGCCCATGAAAGGGTCTAAGACCCTTCCGCTGGGCGGAGTTACGAGCCGGACGAGGTACCGCATCAAATCGTTGGGCTTGACGGTGGGATGGTCGTTTCCGGCACCTCTGTCGGCCTTCGATGCCTTGGCCGCGTAGAAGTATCGCCCCCAAGTCTCATCGATGTCAGTGAGGATCACATTGGCTGGCCATCTTCCGTTCTCAGTCCTTGGGGCCTCGACGCACTGCTTCAGGCTCGTCGTTGGCCGAATTCCCGCCGCCACGTTGGCCTCAGTATAGCTCGCAACACCCTTGCTACCGGGGCCGGATGTCGGCCGGTCCTTGTGCCCGATGCCCACGGGGCAGCCGGTTGGAGATAGGCCACGGCCAGTCAGTGCGACGGAGGTGCCGAGTTTCTTGCCCGCCCGACCTTGCTCGATCCATTCGCTCGTGGGGATTCGGCAAGCATCGATGTTCATCGCCCCGGTGCCGAACCTCACGACGTTGGAAGCTACGCTTGTTTCCGCGAGTGGCTTGCGCGCGATGATGATCGGCTCATAGCCGGGTTTGAGGGCTGTCCCGCGACCTGCGTGCTTGCCTCGAAGATTGAGAGATTTCGGAAAACCGGACCCGAACAGCCACATGATCTGGTCTCGTATCTCGAAGCCCGCATCCTCGATCGCAACGGCGAGGCGATGGAAGGTTCTGGGTCCACCAAACGCGACGAGGTGACCGCCCGGATTCAGCACGGTATATGCCGCACGCCATGTCTCGACATCGAACGCGATGTCGCCACCGTCCCATACCTGCCCGAGGAAACCGGTGGCCATAGTCCTATAGGGGTTGGCACTGCCCGGCTCGCCGCCCTTCAATGCCGCTGCTCGCTTTCCACCAAAGCGGCGCGCGATCGACAGGTGATATGGTGGATCGCAGATCACGGCGTCGAACAGCAACCCTTGCTGGGCGAAATCCCTCATATGCTCGCGACAGTCGCCCAGGAGAACCTGGGCGGTGGGCGCAGGAGATGGCGGCGGCGTGGTCTCGATCGCGGCATCGACCAAGGACATCGACAAGCCGAGCGCATCGATGGCCGCGATCAACGTCGAAATGTTGCCCTCTCCCCGCTCAACGCGCACCAGCGCAGGCTTCGAAACTCGGGCCAGGGCGCAGAGCCCCTCCTGTGACAGCCCTGCGCGCTTCCGCAATCGAGCGATCCATCGGCCAAGTTCGACCTCGGGAGGCTGATCGGCGAAGCAGTGGGCCAGGACCGCGAGGACGGCGATCAATGAGGCGATCGAGCCACGTCCGGCTTCCAAGTTCGCGAGGGTGACACGGCTGATTCCCGCCCCCATCGCGAGCGCGCTTCGGGTCACGCGGCGATGCTGTCGCACGCGGACAAGCTCCTTGCCGAGCATGGCGGCAGCGGCTTCGAAATTGTACAGGTTCATGAACTGGAAGGCGTGATTCTAGGAGGGGAACAGACCACGATTCTGGCAGGGAATCGTGACTGGCAGCCTAACGGTCACTTCGTCGGTCCTGTCGTTGAAGGCCGTTTTGATGTTGCCGAGATCAGGCCGGTGGCGGCATCGTTCGCGAACGCTGAATCGCTCGGGAAGCTTGAGGGGCTGAGTTAGTTGGACAACATCCCCATGGGGCGCTTCGTCGTCCTCGACTTCGAGACCACGGGTCTCAGCCCCGCCGTGGGAGCACGTGTGATCGAGGTGTCGGCCCGCGAGGTCATCGATGATCGGGCTGGTCAGGAGTTTTCGACACTGGTCGATCCCGGCCTCCGCGTGCCCGCCGAGGTCACGCAGATCACCGGCATCACGACGGCGATGCTGTGCGGCGCGCCGAAGTCCTCCGCCGTGATGCGTGAGTTGGCCGACTTCATCGCGGCATCGCCGGTCGTGGCTCACAACGCGGGTTTCGACCGTAAATTCCTGGAGCATGAGGCGCAGGATTTCCTCGGCGTGCGACAAATTTTTACGCTGTGCACCTTGCTGCTCGCGCGGCGCGTGTTTCCGGGCCGAGCGAGCTACAGGCTTGATGACATCGTGCGAGAGGTCGGGATCAGCATTCCTGGGCAACTACACCGGGCCAGCGCAGACACCTGGGTGACCACCCACCTGTTCGCGCGAATATGCGCGGACGCCCGCTCGCGCTGCCCTGCTCAGCACTTCGATCATGACGTGCTGCACCGACTTCAAAGCGTGCGAATTGCTGCGGCATTCGAGTGGCTGCAAACTCTGGCACCGCCCGCTGGAGCAGCCGCTTGATAACGGAGCAGGGATCGGTCGTCGGCATCGACGTGGGATGCTCTCCAACCCGTCGATCCAGTGCTATTTGTCGGCTCGATTGGTCCGCATCTGGTGTTTCATGCGACATCGCGCGCTTCCGTGCTGTCGAACCGGAGCGGGAGCGTGTGATTGCCCAGGTCGCGGGCGGTCGCCAGATCATCGGGGCGGCCTTCGATGGCCCGATCCGCCGAGGTTTCGGCATCATCGGCAGGTATCGGACTGCTGAAAGGATGCTGACCCGCCGCCTCCGTCCGCTGATCGGCAAGCCGGGCCAATCGAGTGCGCCGGTCGGCAAGTTGCTGAACGAACACGCCAACGACTGCGTTCAACATCTCGTTGCATGCTGCGATGTACAAGATGCTCGGCACGGTGTGGCTATCGACCAGAAAGCGCTGGTGGAGGCGTTTCCGAGTTCATTTCTTGGACTGATGATCGACGATCCGACGCACCTTGCTGCCCGGCGCGGAGATCGCTCCGACACGTTTTTCCAACACCTAGCAGCGGCAGGCGGATTCCACGCACTGCTGGAATGCCTTCTTCCGGGGAGGAAACTCGTGTTCGATCCGAACACAGTGACCAATCATGATGACCGGGCAGCGATTGTCTGCGCTCTGACCGCGCTTTGCGTCGCAGCAGGCCAGTTCGTTGCGGTCGGCGATGACGATGGTTGGATCATAATGCCACCGCGTAAGTTCATCCGGTCGCCGCAGTGGGAACTGCTCGCAGCCAACGCCAGCGAGGAACCTCCTGGAGCGCTGCATCAGTCGGCCGTCTAACCTTGCGCCGCGATCTGGTCGAAGACGCTCTCGGCCGTTTTGAAGCGCCGTTCGGCTTCTGCCTTCGCCGAAGCAGGGTGCCGATCTGGATGCAAGGCTGCCCGATACGCGCGCCGGGCCGCCGCCACGAGCCATTCCGGCGCGGCCGGGCTGAGACCGACCTGCCGATAAAGATCGGCCTTCGGATCGGGCTCGGAAACAGGACGAGACGCGGGAAGCCGCTCGATCTCGACCCGCAGCCGTTCGACCTCCGCGTCAGCATCCGCCACCATCGTTTCGAGCGCGGCGACGTAGTTGTGGTCGATGACCTTGCGATTGAGTCTCGTCGAAGCGGCATGGCGCTCGATCGAAACCGAGAGAAACCATGCTGCCGCGAGCGCCGCCACGATCAGCACGACATAGCTGAACAAGGCCACCCAGGGCAGCGACATCGCCCAGCCCAGGGCGGCGAGGACCAGAAGAGACCGCATCAGCGCCTCTGGAACAGCAGCGCCGGGAGCAGATTGGTCCGGCCGACGATCCTGCCGTGTGCATCACGCGTCGTGCGCGAGCGCTCGTCGTAAACGCCAACGACAATGCCGCGCGCGTCACGGGCGATTAGCCTGCCGACAAACTGCTGGCGCTCGATCACGCCCATGGTAACGCCGCGAGCGTCACGAACGACCTCGCGCGTGTGCTCGTGCTGAAGCTGGATCATCGCCGCGTCCATCTCAGGCGGCCTCGTGATGTTCGATCTCCTGCTGAAGCTCTTCGAGCATCTGCTGGATGTCGGCATCATCGTCCCCATCCTCCGCCGCTTCGCGTTGCCGGTCCCAGGCGAAAGCCGTCGTGTGATCGACCAGCTTATGCAGCGCTTGTTCCTCGGCCGTGGGGGGCGCTACGGATTGGTAGAAGATGCCGTACTGGTCCAGTTTCGATTGAACCCAAGCGGCCATTTCGGGGCTGACACGCCTGTTCCGAGGACCCCGCAGGTCTTCACAGACCCACTTCACCTGCTCGCCAGTCGTCAGGCGCAGCAGTTCGAGAACGGCCTGTTCACCCGGTTTCACGACCTCGAAAATCAGTCTTTCCCCGAGGAAAGTGAACGATTTTCGTTGAGCGGCGCAGTTTCTGAGGCGGCGGCCGAGATCATCCAGTTCCCGTCCGAGGCGGAGTCGCAAGTCAGGATCATTCGCCGGAATGGGAGCCACAAACGAAAGGTGCACCTGCCGAGACAGCCAGCCTTCCGCCCATTCGGTCATTTTGCAGCCTCGGGTGCCAACCGCCAATTGGTCGAGGCTCTCACGGATGAGTTCGGGCGTCGCGCCGCACAGTTCCGCGATCATCTCAGCAAAGGTGTTCAGCGCGGCAACTTCTCTCGGATGACACCGCTCCAGAACGCTGCGGTGCAGGAGTCGCTCATCGAGATTACCGGCGACCGTGACGTGCTCGGGACGCACTTGCCCAGGAAGCTGGCCGATGACTTTTGCACGACGTTTGTGCTCGGGCCGGGAGAACAACTCGAAGGCCAGCCTGTAGCTTTCCGGGCCGTACAGGGGCTGACTTCCGAGCCTGCCGAAAAGCCCCAACAGGCCATCCGGGCATGCCCCGAAGACGCATTCGAGCGTCGTTCGGGGCGTCATCAAAGCCAACGCCCGCGCAATCCGCGCATCTGGGGCGAGGCCGTGGAACTCGGCCAGTACATCGGCTGCGCGCACCTCGATCTGAGCCAGGACGGCTTCGGGACGGTCGAGGTCAATCTCGGCGGCGGCGGCGAAAAACACCTGTCGGCTCAGGTGACTCCTCGCCTGGAGGAGCCTCAGAATCGTGGTTGGAACGCTGGCTTCAAGGCGCGCCGCAAAATTCAGCGCGTAGCCACGGAATTCCTGAACCCGAAAGGGCCGCTGCTCGATCTGTTGTCCCATGCATTCTCCACGTTGCCTTCGTGGAGAAAACCCTGACGCCGTTTCCGATTTTGTCGATCACTTTATCGACTAGACCGTGCCGACATCATCACCCGGCTGTTAATCCGATCCCAGCCATTCCCGCAGTTTCGTCCATCGGCGCTTCCCACCAGCCCTGACCGCCATGGCCAGGGCACGCCTCTGGCCAATGATCACGGCCAGCTTGTACCGAGGACAGGGGCCAATCACGTCAGGACGTGCGGGGCCGAAATCGCCACGTTCCGCCACCCGAGCAGATGCTCGTTGCGGTCGAGCCACCCCTTCCGATCCTGCCAATCGGGGATGATCGTCGCGACCAAGCCCCAGAACTCCGGGTCGTGATTGCGGTGCCGGAGATGGCAGAGTTCATGGACAACGGCGTATTCGAGCACCGTTTTTGGCGCGAACACCAACTGCCAGTTCAGGTTGACGATCCGATCCTGGCCGCAACTGCCCCAGAGATGCTTCTGGTCCTTGATGCGCACGGCTCTGGGCTTCAGGCCGTTCGGAGCACCGTGCTTGGCGACGAAGGCCGCCACATCCTCGCGCAGGCGCTTCTTCAGCCAGAGGCGCAGCCCCGTCTCGATCAAGCTGTCGGCGGAGTTCGGATTGATGCCGCGCGGTACGCCGACGATGAAGCCATTGTGAAAGGCGACATCGACCAAGGTGCCATCGGTCGGCTCAAGCCGGAGCCTCGCCATCCGCCCGCGATAGGGGATTTTCGCGCCGGTCGTGAAGTGGGCAATGGCGGGCGCGCTCTGCACCTTTGCCGACATCCGCCGCGTCTCGCTCACCAGCCAAGCACGTCGGCGCTGGAGGACCCCGGCGATCTGATCATCCGTGGCAGTGTCGGGCACGACCAGGATGACGCTGCTCGGCGACACCGTGATGCGCGCCTGTTTCGCTGTGGCCGAGCGCCGCAGCGTATAGCTGATCTCAGTGTCGCCGACAGACAGGATCGGCATCGTCAGCCCGCCGCGAAATGCTTGAGTGCGAACTCCTCGACGGCGACCGGGAGGTCCTTCAGATTGGAAAGTCCGTGTTCGTGCGCCATTCCGCGCACCGCCTGTCGCAACATTTTGCGCAGACCGTCCTTCTGCGGCCAGCCGCGCGGGGCTGTGTCTCCGTCCGTGTAGAGAACGACGATCTGGCTCGCCAAATCCTCGGCTCCGCCGTCCGCGCCGTACGAGCGCAGGATTTGCAGTACGCCATAGGCTCCGGCTGAAAGCCCGCTGCTCTCGTGCGCCCTGTCTTCGGCCTGGATATCCTTGGCGAGCCTCTCGGCCATCTGGAGCTTTGCGCCCCAAGACAGTTGCGCGTCGCCCAGGCGCTCCAGCAGTTCGCGCAGGCGCTCGGAGAACTTCTCGAACTGGTGCGGGTTCGCCTCGATCCGTTCTGTAACCGTGCGGCGAAGTTCGGTCGTCTTGCGGATCGCCGCCGTCTTGAGATCGGGTTCTGTCATGCCCTCTATCTTGAAGTCCTCCCAGAACTCGGGATCGGTGATGTGGCGCAGCTTGACGGTAACGCTGAGGCCAGTCGCATCCAGGTGCTCGGCCAGCATCTGCCGGATTTTCTGGCTGTAGTCGCGTTGGTCGAACGCCTCGCGCTTCTCGAAGACCTGGGTGGCGTACTGGAGGAAGGTGGCGACCCATTTCAGGTCATCGGTGAATTCCAGCACGCAGGGATCGGGGCTGACCGCCTCATAGGCCGCGATGAACTCACGCGCCTTGGCTTTGAACGCGAACCACTCATCCTCGGAGCCGAGAATGTCGATGAACGCGTCGAACTCGGCCTTCCACTCCTCCCGGCTCTTGCCGTCGCCTTTCCGCTTCAACGGCTTCAGCACGGCCCTCACAACGGCATGGGCAGCCCGCAACTGGCTGCGCAGATCGTCCAGATTGCGCATGGCGTTGGCGACATCGTCGGCACGGTATGAGGCCAACGCCTCGTCGAGTTTCGCCGAGACGCCGATATAATCCACAATCAGGCCGTTGCGCTTCTTTGAATCCGCGACCCGGTTGGTGCGCGCGATCGCCTGAAGCAGGCCGTGCTCCTTCAAGGGCTTGTCCAGGTACATGACCGACTCGATCGGGCAGTCGAAGCCGGTCAACAGCTTGTCGCAGACGATCAGGAACTCCGGCTGCACGCCTTTCTTGCCGAAGGCGAGCTTCGCCTCCGTCTCGGCGACACGGTCGAGATAGTGCCGCTGAAGATCGTCGCGAATGCTCTGGATATAGGGGTCCTCGCTCGGCTTGGCGTCCTCCTGGGAGGGCGAGTAAACACAGGCCGACATGGCCGTCGCGCGCCGCTGCGCCTCGTCGGCCGAAACACCCGTCTTGATCAGGTCCTGCGCGATAACCCTGTCGAGGGCGCGCTTGTAGAGTACGACCGCCTCGCGATCGATGGCGACGATCTGGGCCTTGAAGCCGTCCGGCTGCGCGTACGCCTTGAAGTGGGTCCAGATGTCGTAGGCGATCAGGTCGATGCGATCAGGGTGTTTGACGAGGTCAACGATCTTCACGCCCTTGCGCTTCACCTCGCTCAAGGCGTCGTCGTCGAGTTCGGCGAACCATTGATCGAACAGAACGTCGAGCTTGGCCTCGTCCATCCGCCAGTCGATCTTCCGACCGGTGTAGTAGATCGGGACCGTGGCCCCGTCCGCGACAGCGTCGTCTATCCCGTATTTGTCGAGATAGCCCTCTCCTACGACGCCGAAGTTGGCGTAGGTGTCCTTGTCGTCCTTCTTGATCGGGGTGCCGGTGAAGCCGAAGAAGCGGGCGTCGGGCAGGGTTTTTCGCAGATAAGCCCCGAGGTCCTTCTCCTGGGTGCGGTGGCACTCGTCCACCATGACCACCCAGTTGGCGGAGTTCGGAATGGGTGTTTCAGAGCCCTGGAACTTGAAGATCGTGGAGAGAACGGTGAGCCCATCCGTGCCCTTGCTGATGAGATCGCGGAGGCCACGAATGCTCTCCACCGCAACCGGGTTCGGCAGGCCGCAGGCCGCGAAGGTGCCGCTGATCTGACCGTGCAGGTCGATGCGGTCGGTCAGCACCATGATGTTAGGATTGGTCAGCGCCTCGTCCGCGATCGTCAGATGCGTCTTGAGCTTCAGCGCGGCGAACACCATCGTCAGGGACTTGCCACTGCCCTGGGTGTGCCAGATCAGCCCTCGACGGTGCTTACCCTCGACGACACGCTCGACAAGTTTGTTCACCGCGCGGAACTGCTGGTAGCGGCAGACCTTCTTCACCGTTCCGCTGTCGGTCTTCTCGAACACGATGAAATGGGCAATCAGGTCGAGAAGCCGCGATGGCTCCAGCAGACTCCAGAGCCCTTTTGACAGGTCATCCGGGAAATTGGCATCCGGCTTCGGCCACGGATCGCGCCAATCGGCATAGAACTTCGACGGGCTACCGGTCGCGCCATAGAGGCAGTTGGTGCCGTCCGTGACGATGTTGAAGCAGTTCGACAGGAACAGGCGCGGGATGTCGCGCTCGTACTGCTTGATCTGCTCGAACGCCTCGCCGGTCTTGTCCTTGGCGTTGATCGGGCTCTTGCATTCGATCACGACGAGCGGGATGCCGTTCACATGAACGACGATGTCCGCGATCCGCGTCTTCTCGGCCTTCACCTTGAACTGGTTGGTGACGGTGAAGACGTTCCGGCTCGGGTCGAGGAAGTCGATGACGCGCAGCGTTTGCCGTGTCGCCTTGCCTTCGACCGTGCGGCTGAAGTTGCCACGCAGGATCGAGAGCCAGACTTCGTTGTCGGCAATCGAAACGAGATCGGCATATGCGGCGTTCGCATCGGCGTCCGAGATGCCGTTGATCCGCTTCAGCGCCTCGATGAGATCGGGGCGGAACAAGACCTGATTGTCGCCATCGCGAAGCGCGACATGGTTCGACGACGGGACGACGGCATAGCCCATGGCCTTAAGGCAGGCGATGGTCGGCGCTTCAGCGAGGTGCCATTCCATTCCGGGGGCCACACGCGGCTCCTGTGTGAGAGACTATTCGGCAGCGAGGGGAAGGTTGATAGAGATGCGCCTGCGGCCGGTCAGTAGATCGGCCATGAGCGCCGACTTCACACTTCTGATCCGCTCTAACTGCGCTTGATTTGTTGAAATGGAATCGTCGATGAAGCTCAGCGCTCGCTCAAGGCTCTCCTGAACGTCACGTGGCGCGATAGGAATCGGGAGGTTTCTCACGTCGTTGACGCGCAAGTGGCCAACCGTTGAACCGCCCGCCTTCAAAAACATGTCGTTCTGAACTCCGGCAGATTGCAGCGCGTAGAGCAAATAGCTGGGGCTCAATACGTCCCGGTCAGGACGAAACAGCATCATCCTCTGTCCGAGGCAAACCTCCATCTCTGAAGGTGTGAGGCAAACTTCTCCGAACGGGGCCTCGCGAGTGAACAACACATCGCCAGAGGTCGGCTTCCCCTTGCGGGTCCATTCACGAAAGCTATTTGCATCCGTGTAGTGAAGCCCTTGGTGAACGAACTTGCCATTTCGGACGTTGGGCGTGCGGACGACGGCAAAGCCCGTTTCTGTTCGCGGAGGAGTGCGGTTCTTGCAGTCGATTATGGCCTTTGTGACCTGATTGGCTGGCCGGACCGACCAATCCGCGAATTTCTCTGATAACTCGTTCAAGTCGAGCGGAAACAGCCTGCGAAAGGCAGTCGTTCGCGCCTTCTCAAGCTGATCAATGACAGCCCGCGTCGCCTGGATGGCCTCGTCCACGCTGGAGAAGATTTCCGCAATGCGACGTTGCTCTGGGAATGAAGGCAGTAAGAAAGATATCTCGGGAACGTCTTTGGTCTTGAGATGAACGACCGTCGATCCGCCCGACCTTATCCTCATCTCATGTCTTATTTCTTGAGAATTTATTAGGTGATAGAAAAATAATCGATCCAGTCTTTCCGAGGTTATATCTACTCTCGATACATCCATAGAAAATAGAAGTCCATTGAGTGATTCAGGCGTTAGGATCGCGCTTCCGATGATATCACCGTCTCTCGTTAAATCGGTGTTAGCGATGAGCACGTCACCTGACTTTGCTATGAACCTGACATCGCTCACATTTTCATAGTATTTAAGGCCGTCAGAATTGAACCCGCCGCCTTTTCTAAAAACCTTGATCCCAGCAAACGGAACACCGTTGTTGGGATCGGCGTACCCAGAGGACTTGTAGGTCAAACCTTTTTGAAGGCGCGCAACATCCCCAAATCGAACGACAGTCCATCCTGCGGGCACTTCACGCGACATACCCAAGCTCCTTCAGCAAGCCCATCATCTTGGCCTCCGCCGCATCGCGCTGCGCTTGCAGTTCGACCAGCTTCTCGACCTCTTCGGCCACGTCGAGGTCTTCGGCCTCTTCGCCGACATGGACGTAGCGGGTGATGTTCAGGTTGAAGTCGTTGTCGGCGATTTCGCCGACCGGCACGACACGTGCAAGCCGGTCCACGTCGGCATAGTCATGAAATGCCTTGGCTAGGGTAGCGACGTTGGCCTCCGACAGGTGGTTCTGCGCCTTGCCTTCTACGAACTGCTCTACACCGTTGATGAAAAGCACCTTGCCCTTCCGAGCGGCGGGCTTTTCCCGGCGGATGATCAGGACACAAGCCGGAATGCCCGCGCCATAGAACAGGTTGGGAGCAACGCCGATCACGGCCTCGATCAGATCATCGTTCAGCAGCCCCTCGCGGATACGGCCTTCCGCTCCACCTCGGAACAGCACGCCGTGGGGAAGCACGACGCCGAGCATGCCGTCGCTCTTCAGGCTGGCGATCATGTGCTGGACGAAGGCGAGATCGCCATACGACTTTGGCGGGCAGCCATAGCGATCCCGACCGAACGGGTCACCATTGCTCCACGTCTCGTAGCCCCAGCTTTTCAGCGAGAATGGCGGATTGGCTAATACGCGGTCGAAAGTGCGGATCGCCTTCACGCCATCCCCGACGACATGTTTCGGGTCGAGCAAGGTATCGCCCCGCGCGACCGACGCGTCGTCGATGTCGTGCAGGAACAGGTTCATCTGGCAAATCGCCCAGGTGTTGAGATTTTTCTCCTGGCCGAACAGCGAGAGGCTCTTGGGGTTCTTGCCCCGCCTTTCGAGGTGGTGGACGGTTTCCAGCAGCATGCCGCCCGACCCGGCCGTGGGGTCGTAGATCGACATGCCCTCTTCGGGTCGCAGGCAATCAACGATCAGCCGGACCACCATCTTGGGGGTATAGAATTCGCCGCCCTTCTTGCCTGCGTCGTCCGCGAACTGCGCGATCAGGTACTCATACGCTTGTCCGAGCACATCGGCCTCAACGTCCGAGTTCCGAAGCCGGTAGGTCTCGAAATGCTGGAGAAGCCGCTCCAGGGCGGCATCGGGGAAGCGCTCCTTGTTGTTGAAATCCACATCCTGGAAAACACCGCGAAGCTTGAGGTTCGCGTCTTCGACCGCGTTGAAGGCGGCGTTCAGATGCTCGCCGATGTTGGTAGTGTGTTTCCGAACGTCCCTCCAGAAATGTCCGGCTGGGATGTGGAAGCGGTGTTCTTCAGGGTCGGCGGCAAGCTCTGCGTCGCCGTATTTCGCGAGGCGCTCCTCATACTCCTCCTGCCACACGTCGCAGAGGCGTTTGAAGAAGAGCAGGCCGAATATGTAGTGCTTGTAGTCGGCAGCATCGATTGAGCCGCGCAGAATGTCGGCGGCGCGCCAGAGGTGGCCTTCCAACTGGCTGAGCGTGAGAACTGCCATGACGCACTCGGATGCAAATCAACGATCTGTCGGTAATCATGATCACGTAGGTCAGGAGGACACTAGCCGCGTCAGGCTTGGCGCGTCGATTGCGCCAAATGTGTTGCCTCCATGACGCATATCGCTCGCAGCCGTTTGACCTCGGCGCGCTGCGGGTTCTTCCAACCGATCAAGTTGAGCGGTGGACCCGCCGACCTGATTGCGTCTCGCTCGACAGCTATACCGTTGTTGCCGACCTCGCGGTACGAGTACGTCAGGTTTGCCCGCATCCATTTGGTCAAGCTGGCCTCGCCATCAGGGTCGAACCTGAAGTTTAGGACGTTCGTACGCGCCTTGCCCGGCGAGCGCGGAAGCGCGCGAAGCTCAAGCTGGCTCTTCAAGATCGACCCCAACGAACGGCGGAACGTTGAGAAGCCGCTGTGCGCGTGCTCAAAGTGACAGCGAACATCTAGGCCGCTGTCCGTCATGCCGATGTAGAGCAGGCCATGCGCGGGCACCGAAATTGGCAGAAGTTCATCGAGGCGGTCGATGAAATAAGCGTAGATGCCTGTCGCCCGGCTCGAAGGCCGTTCGTCCCAACGGAACCTGGGTCCGAGTTCGAAGGTCATCAGCGAGCCTCCGTTAAGTCGTTCGCTCGCACGATGATGGGCGTTCGCGATGACCAACACGATGCGATCGAGAAATGGCGGCCGCCCCCGTCCCACAAAGGTCGTTTCCGCGACGCCAATGATGGCGTGGTGGCGAGCGAGGATTCTGCTTATGACAGAGTAGCATACTCAATTGCATAACTTCGAACCCTTGGGCTTTCATATCGATGGGTTTCGAGACGAAGGCGGAATGCTGCTGTCTGATCAGCGCCCTTGGATCAACCGCGCTACGCCAACGATCGCGCTGACGATCCCCGCAACTTCCACCACCAGCTTCCACCATGCAGCCTTTGGAGGCAGCCATGCTTGCTTCTGACCTTGGCTCCGGCGATCAAGAAAGTGCGTTTTTGAATGGTACTTCCCGGTGGAGTCCTTGAACTTGCGGACAGCGGCCTGCGTCTTGCGGTTCATCACGAAGGAGGCGTTCTGGCGGAAGCCTGCCTTCAGCGCATAGACGAGATCGACGAGCACGTCCGAGGGGTTCGAGGCCGGGAAGGCCCCGGCAACACCGGTGTTGAGCACGCCGATATTGCCCCAGCTCCAGCTCGCATCGGCCACCGTCGGATAGGCCAGGAAACCCTTGGGCTTGTCGATGCCGTCACCGGTGACGAAGGCGGCGCCTTCCTGCTCGGCGAAGGCGCTTTCGACCTCCTCGGCGATCCACTGATCGATATCGACGATAGCGTCGTCGAGCAGCGTCTGCGTCGCCGCCGGCATGGCGTAGAGTTCCATGGCCGGGAAGGAGAGCTCGGCCAGGGTCGGCGAAGACCCTTGCGGCCGGGCCGCCGTCTCCGCCACCCAGCCCGAGGCCGGACCGGTGGTCGAGAATGCCTTCTTGTAGGTGCCGGACGAGATCGTGCGGACCGTGGCGAGCGAACGGATCGGCGAGACGTTTGCCAGGCGGCGCAGGATTTCACCCTCGACGGTAGCCGGCGCGAGATAGCCGCCATCCGGGCCAGAGCCGGCGGAGAGCGCTTTCGATTCCAGCCGCTTCAGGCCACCGGCCTCGCCGGTGCGGACGTAAGCTCCGAAAGCCGCCTTGTGTTCGGCCGTCAGCGGATCGCGCGGGCCGTCCTGGCCCAGAGCCGGGCGGGCGCGCTCCAGCGTCAGCCGGTCGATGCGGCGCATGGTGTCGTCGAGCGCCGCGTCCATGCGGACGAGCTTCTCCTCCGTGAGCGGATCGGAGCCCTGGCGGGCCTCGAGGCCGGCAAGACGTTCCTCGTTGGTGGCGCGGTAATTCTCCAGCGTGTAGCGCAGGTCCTCGAAGGCCAGCGCGAGATCGGCGCCGGCCGCCTTGGTCTCGGGCGCGGTGTTGAGATGGCTCATGGTCTCTCCTCGGGGGTGATGATCAGATGAAGGCGGAAGGCCGCGTCGCCTTGACGGCGGCGATCCGGGCCTGGGGCAACATCGGGAAGGTCACGACCGACACTTCCCAGAGATCGATGCGTTCGAGCCGGCGCAGGCCGGTCCGCGGTTCGGTGCGGGCCTTCTCGTGGCGAAAGCCGATCGACAGCCCGTCGATCGCACCGTCCAGCATCAGTGCATAGATCTCGCGGGCACGGGCGACGGCGAGCGACAGCCGGCCCCGCACGAACAGGCCGCGGCTATCCTCGGAGAGACTCGACCAGCGGCCGATCGGCTCGGCCGGATCATGCTGCCAGAGCATCTTCACGCCGCCCGGCCCGCGCCTTTGCAGGCTCTCGCGGAAGGCGCCGGGCTCGACGATATCCTTGCCGAGATCGGGAATGCGGAAGAGGCTGGCATAGCCTTCGAAGACGCCGTCGAGCCCGATCCGGGACGGCTGAACCGGCAGCAGCTTGGATTCGAACGAGGCGCGTATCGGACTCGGCCGCGTCATCGCTCGCCCTCCGCGCCGTCGCGGCCACCCTTGGTCCGTTCGTCCTCGAGCCTGGCGAGCTGACGGACGAAGCGGCTGAAGGTCTCGACGGGTGCGCCGCTGCGCGATGCCCTTCCCGCGCGGGCTGGCGCAGGAGCCTTGGCCGGCGGCTTGGCCGCGCCGTTTCTGCCTTTCATGACGGGTCCCCTTCGTGGCGTGCGTTGAAGCGGTTGAGCTCGCGGACGAAATCATCGAAGCGGCGGTTCGCGGCGGTCAGTTCGCGCAGCACGAGCCAGGCCAGCCCCGATGCGCTCGCCGCCCAGAGCAGCAAGCCGAGATGGCCGACATCGGCACGGCCGACGAAGGCCGCGACGACCTGTTCGAGCATGTTCATGAAGCCTCCTTTCCGGAGGTGCGCCGGCCATAGCCGACAGCCTCCCGCTTCTCGTCCTCGTCGAGGAATGTCGCGGCGCCCAGCCGGCGCCAGAGCGATTCTCGCTCCTCGGCCAGCGCCTCGATGGCGTCGAGATCGGGCTCCAGGACCAGTTCGTCGCCGAAGGCCGGCCCGAGCCATTGCGCCAGCGACTGTGCCGTCCGGCGCACCAGCGGAATGACGGTCTGGCGCCAGAGCGCGCGATTGGCCTCGACGAAATTGGCATGGGTGTTGTCGCCGGGCAGGCCGAGCAGCAGCGGCGGCACGCCGAAGGCAAGCGCGATCTCGCGGGCGGCCACACCTTTGGCGGCGACGAAATCGAGCTCGGCCGGCGTCAGCGAGAGCGGCTTCCAGTCCAGCCCGCCTTCGAGCAGCAGCGGCCGGCCGGCATTGCGTGCACCCTGGAAGGAATCCTCCAGCTCCTGCTTCAGGCGCTCGAACTGCGCCTCGGTCAGCGGCGCGCCTTCCGGTCCGTCATAGACCAGGGCACCGGAGGGGCGCGCGGCATTGTCGAGCAGGGCCTTGTGCCAGCTGCCGGCGGCGTTGTGGATGTCGAGCGAGACCGCCGCCGGCTCGATCGGCGACAGCCCGTAATGATCGTCGACGGGGTGGAACAGCGTCAGGTGCAGGATCGGCGGCAGGCCGCCCTCATCCTGCTGGAAGCGCACCGTGTCGCCACCGACCGTGTAGTCATAAGCCTCCGGCCAGCCATCGCGGCCGGGCACGACGCGCATCCGGTCGGGCCGGAGCGCATAGAGCTCGCGCGGCTCTCGGCCAACGCTGACCGCCTCGACATAGGCATTGCCGGCGACGAGCAGGTGCCCGACCAGCATTTCGCGGAAGGCGATGCCGCCCTGGCGCGGATTGGGCCGCTCGATAAGCGCGAGCGCCGGATGTTCCGGCATCTCGCGTGCGCCGACCTTGGCGACGAGCGGCGTCTGCGCCGCCGCCTCCGCGATCAGGCGGATGCAGCGATGCACGACCGGATTGCGCTCATAGCCCTCGCGGGAGAGCGCGACATAGTCGCGGGGTGTCCAGACGGCGCGCCCAGCTTCGTGCAGCGCGATCAGCGGGCCGACGCGCGAGCGCTTCTGGCCCGGCGCGGCTCGGCCGCGCAGGCTGCGAAGAAAATCGAACATGAATGTCTCGCTGTTGGAGCGTAAGGGAACGAAGGGCTAGATGCCCCTCACCCGCGGCCGGGCCTTCGGTGCCAGCATCAGATGGGTCAGCGCCCAGACCAGAGCGTCGAGCCGGTCCGGCGAGCGGCCGGTTTCGAGGCCCCGCGGCCCGAAGGCGCACATCTCGTCCTCCAGTTCCGGAAAGGCCCCGGCGTGGCGGACGCGACCCTGCGCATAGAGCGCGGCAACCGGCTCGGCGCGGAGATATTTGCCGCGCGTCGCCCGCACGGAGATCACGGGCACACCGGCATCGACCTCGCGGATGATGCTCTCCACCATCTCGCCGCCCTGGTTGACCTCGACCACCAGCGCATCCGCCTCGTGGCGGCGATAGAGCGCGACCGCCCTCTCCGCCCATTCGTGAGGTCTCGCGCCGGCCAATGTCGCGTCTTCCAGCACATGGCCGATACCGTCATGGCCGATGCCGGCGACGACGAGCCCGCAGCGGTCGGCCCGCTGCGAGGAGGTGGCGGGCGGATCGACCGCCACCGCGATGCGGGCAAGCGTGGGCTTCTCGCGCTCGCGGGACGCCTCGATCATCGCCCGCGTCCAGAGCGCATCCGGGCTCTCCTCGACGATCTCGCCATCGAGTTCCTGCCGGCCGAGCCGCGTGCCCCCATAGCTCTGCGTGACCGTGCGAACGAACTCGGCCGCGAGATTGTAGCGATTGTCCTGCGTCCGCGCCCGGCTCACCGCGACATGAGGCTCGACCAGCAGGCGCTTCACCAAGGGCAGCGGGCGCGGCGTCGTCGTCACCACCTGGCGGGGATTGTCGCCGAGGCGCAGGCCGAATTGCAGCATATCCCAGCACTCCTGAAGGTTCGGCCATTTCGCGAGTTCGTCGGACCAGGCGGCGCCGAATTGCGGGCCGCGCAGCGCCTCGGGGTCCTCGGCGGTGAAGACCTGTGCGATCGCACCGTTCGTCCATTGCAGGCGGCGCAGCGAAGGGTGCCAAGTCGGGCGCTCCCAGCGGGTGTGGATCGAGAGCAATCCGGAGACGCCCTCGATCATGACGTCGCGAACCTGAGCCTGCGTCTCGCCGACAAGGGCGATCCGTTCGGTCCGCATATCCGCAAAGGGCGGATGGCCCAGCGCCATGCCCTTGACCCATTCGGCGCCGGTGCGGGTCTTGCCGGCGCCGCGGCCGCCCAGCACCAGCCAGATCGGCTTCAGCGGTTCGGGCGGCAATTGATCGGGGCGCGCCCAGATTTCCCAGGTATTCCGAATGAGCTCGACATCATCCGGGCTCGCCGTCGGCATCAGCTTCCTGAGAATTCTCACCCGCGTCCTGAGCGGCCAGCGCTTCAAGACGTCGAGCAAGATCCTGACGGAGCTGTGCGACATGTCGCAGATCGTCGGCAGCGGAAGGCTCATCCGTATGCTTGTCCTTCCTTGCTACTGGGGGCTCATCGATCGCGACCAGTTCGCGCACGGTGCGGGCGAGCACGGCCAGCGCCTTCGCGTCGGCCTCGCTCGCAGTCGTGCCCTTGGGCAGGTCGGCGAGATATTCCTCATGGGTATCGATCTGGCGCTTGGCGGCGCGCCAGAGCTGGCCCACCACCGCCTTGCGCGAGACCGGCCTTGGTTTCGGCTTCGATTCGGAAGGCGGTTGCGGCGTGGCGCCATCCTGTTCGGCCATGACGTCCCTCTCGGATGACAGGCACGAAAAAGCCGCCGGCTGGAGAGCGCGGCGGCTTCGTTCGGGCAGATTTCGTGAGCGTTCCCGATGTCTAGCGGATCAGCGTCACGATGTCAAGGACAAAATTCCTACAACCTAAAAGCGCGCCCGCGATCCGTCAGGCCTGCTCCTTCTCGATCCACTTGTAGGTCGCGGCCGGCACATAGTTCTGCATCCGGTCGAGCAGTGTCGCCGGCTCGGTATCGGTCATCGCCATCGCGCGGTGGTTCTGCTTGAGGAAGCCGGCCTCGACGGTGCGGTCGAGGAAGGTCGCCAGCGGATCGTAGAAGCCGGCGACATTGAGCAGGCCGAGCGGCTTGGCGTGAATGCCGAGCTGGCCCCAGGTCCAGATCTCGAACAGCTCCTCGAAGGTGCCGATGCCGCCGGGCATCGCGATGAAGCCGTCCGAAAGCTCGGCCATCCGCGCCTTGCGGGTGTGCATGGTGTCGACGACCTCGAGCCGGGTCAGCCCGACATGGCCGACCTCCTTGTCCTTCAGCGCCTTGGGAATGACGCCGTGGACCTCTCCGCCGGCCTCCATCGCCGCATTGGCGACGATGCCCATCAGACCGACCGCGCCGCCGCCATAAACCAGCGTCAAACCGCGCCGGGCGATCTCGGCGCCCATGGCGCGGGCACCCGCCGCATAGACGGGATCGTTGCCGGGATTGGAGCCGCAGAAGACACAGACAGATTTCATGAACCGAGAGCTTGCAAGATACGGGCCCAGGAACGCTGGCCCTTGTGGAAGGAGGACAGGTCGTATTTCTCGTTGGGCGAATGAACGCGGTCGTCGTCGAGGCCGAAGCCGACGAAGAGCGTGTCGATGCCCAGCGTGCGCTTGAAGTCGCCGCCAACGGGGATCGAGCCGCCGCTGCCGATCGAGACGACGCGCCCGCCCCATTCATCGGCGAGCGCGACACGGGCCTTCTGGAGCACCGGCGAATCCACGGGGACCGCCAAGGCTGGCGAGCCGGAATGGCTGATGAATTCGGCGGTCACGTCGTCGGGCAGGCGCTCGCGGATGAACTGGTGGAAGGCAGCCGCGATCTTCGCCGGGTCCTGGTCGCCGACGAGGCGGAAGGAGACCTTGGCCGAAGCTTTGCCGGGGATGACCGTCTTGCTGCCCTCGCCGGTATAGCCGCCCCAGATGCCGTTGACGTCGCAGGTCGGGCGGGACTGGATCTGCTCGATCAGCATCCGGCCCTTCTCGCCGATGGAGTGCTTCAGGCCCACCTGCCCGAGGAATTCCTTCTCGGTCAGGTTCAGGTCGGCCCACTCGGCCTTTTGGGCGTTGGTCGGCTCATGCACCCCCTCGTAGAAGCCGGGGATGGTGATGCGGCCGGTCTCGTCATGAATCTCGCCGAGGATGCGGGCGAGGAGATGGATCGGGTTGGCGGCCGCGCCGCCGAACAGGCCGGAATGCAGGTCGCGGTCGGCCGCCGTCAGCGTGACCTCCTGATAGACCATGCCGCGCAGTGTCGAGGTGATCAGCGGGGTCTCGCGGTCCCACATACCGGTGTCGCAGACCAGCGCGTAATCCGCCTTCAGCTCGGCGGCATTCGCCTTGATATAGCCGGGCAGATTGACGGAGCCGGACTCCTCCTCGCCCTCGACCAGGATGGTCAGGCCGATCGGCAGGTCGCCGGTCTCGGCCAGCGTCGCGCGCACGGCCTCGATGAAGGTCATCACCTGGCCCTTGTCGTCGCAGGCACCGCGGGCCGAGATGACCTTGCGGCCGGGCTCCAGGTCGCGGACGACCGGCTTGAACGGGTCGGTGTCCCAGAGGCTGACGGGGTCGACCGGCTGGACATCGTAATGGCCGTAGAACAGCGCATGCGGCGCGCCGGGCTTGGGGCGATGGGCGAGGACGACGGGGTGCCCGCCGGTCTCGCGCAGCTCCGCCTTGAAGCCGAGCCCTTCCAGATCGGCCCGCAGCCACTCGGCGGCAGCGCGCGTCTGTGCGTTGAACGCGGGATCGGTGCCGATCGACGGGATCTCGAGCCAGGTGGAAAGACGGTCGAGCGAAGCGTCGAACCCATCATCGAGACGGGCGAGAATGGCGGGGAGCTTGGTCATGACAGCCATCGGATGCGATTCAGGTGACGCCATCATGGCAAGCCCCGTCGCGGGCGTCAGCCCATATTCGCGCATGGCGGGCAGGCCCGCATCTCCTCGCTATTTCTAACTGCAATCCATTCGCAATTACATTGACAGCGCCTCGGCGAGCCAATACCTCTTATTGCAACCAAGTTGCAGCAAGGCATCATCATGTCGCAGGGCGCCCCCGAATCCTCGTCGATCTGGCTTCGATCGCGGGGCGAGCCGTCGCTGACGGATGTCTTCCGCACGATCAAGGTGACGCCGACCTCGTCGAACTGGCGCAAGTTCCTCGCCTTCTTCGGGCCGGGCTATCTCGTCGCCGTCGGCTACATGGACCCCGGCAACTGGGCGACCTCGCTCGCCGGCGGCGCCCAGTACGGCTACACGCTGCTCGTCGTCGCGCTGGTCTCCAACCTGATGGCGATCATCCTGCAATCGCTCTGCGCGCGGCTGGCCATCGCCACCGGGCGCGACCTCGCGCAGGCCTGCCGCGACGCCTATCCGCCCTACATGGCCTGGCCGCTCTGGCTGCTGGCCGAACTTGCGATCTGCGCGACCGACCTCGCCGAGGTGATCGGCACCGCGATCGGCCTCAACCTGCTCTTCGGCGTTCCGCTCGAAATCGGCGTGCTGATCACCGCCTTCGACGTCTTTATTATCCTCTGGCTGCAGACGCGCGGCTTCCGCTGGATCGAGGCCTTTATCATCACGCTGCTCGGCGTCATCGCGGTTTGCTTCGGCATCCAGATCGCTCTCGCCGACCCGAACTGGGGCGAGGTCATCCGCGGCTTCGCGCCGACGACGGAGATCGTGACCAATCCGAACATGCTCTACATCGCGCTCGGCATCATCGGCGCGACGGTGATGCCGCATAACCTCTATCTGCATTCCGGCATCGTGCAGACCCGCGCCTATGGCGAGACGATCCCGGAGAAGCGTGAGGCGCTGAAATTCGCGACGATCGATTCCACCGTGGCGCTCTGCTTCGCGCTCTTCATCAACGCCTCGATCCTGATCCTCGCCGCCGCGACCTTCCACAAGGCCGGCCACCACGACGTTGCCGAGCTCGGCAAGGCGCAGGAACTCTTGCAGCCCCTGCTCGGCGCCTCGATCGCGCCGTCGCTCTTCGCCATCGCCCTGCTCTGCTGCGGCCTGAACTCGACGGTGACCGCGACCATGGCCGGCCAGATCGTGATGGAAGGCTTCCTGCGCATCCGCCTGCCGGCCTGGATGCGGCGGCTGGTGACGCGCCTCGTCGCGATCGTCCCGGCGATCGCGGTCACGCTGATCTATGGCGAGAGCCAGACGGCGAAGCTGCTCATCCTGAGCCAGGTCGTGCTCAGCCTGCAATTGCCCTTCGCGGTCGTGCCATTGGTGATGTTCACGGCCTCGAAGCAGAAGATGGGCGCGCTCGTCGCCCCACGCTGGCTCAGCCTGACCGCAGCCATCATCGCCGCGATCATCATCGTGCTGAACATCAAGCTGATCATCGATTTCGCGACGGGGGCTTGAACGACCGCCGTCATGCTTGGGCTTGACCCGAGCATCTCAGGACCAGCGCCCTCTCGTCATGAGATTCTCGGGTCGAAGCTTCGCTTCGCCCGAGAATGACGCGCGTTAACAGCCCTCAGCGCTTGCCCGTCATCGACCCCAGGATTCCCCGCAGGATCGCGGTGCCGACCTGCCGGCCGATCGAGGTCGCGGCCGAGCGGGCGGCCGAAGTGATGATCTTCTCGGTCATGCTCTGGGGCAGCGCCCCGCCGCGCGAGCCCGGCCCGGTCTTCGGACGCTGCTGCGGGGCGCCGCCACCGAGCCAACCGCCGATCGTGTCGAGGATGCCGCCGCCCCCGCCACTCGTGGAAGCCTCGACCGGCGAGCCGTCCGGATTGAGGTTCTTGCGCGCCATCAGGATCTCATAGGCCGACTCGCGATCGACCATGATGTCGTACTTGCCCTTCTCGGGAGAGGCGTTGATCGCCTGCTGGCGCTGCTGCGGCGAGCAGGGGCCGACCTGCGCCATCGGCGGCGCGATCAAGGCGCGCTCGACCATCTCGGGCGAGCCCTTGCCTTCGAGCATCGAGATCAGCGCCTCGCCGACGGCGAGCTGGCTGATCGCCTCCTCAGTGTTGATCTTGGGGTTCTGGCGGAAGGTCTCGGCGGCGGCGCGCACCGCCTTCTGGTCGCGCGGGGTGAAGGCGCGCAAAGCGTGCTGGACGCGGTTGCCGAGCTGGGCCAGCACCGTATCGGGGATATCGAGCGGGTTCTGCGTCACGAAATAGACGCCGACGCCCTTGGAGCGGATCAGGCGCACGACCTGCTCGACCGCGGTCAGCAGGGCCTTGGGGGCGCCGTTGAAGAGCAGATGCGCCTCGTCGAAGAAGAAGACGAGCTTCGGCTTGTCGAGATCGCCGACCTCCGGCAGCTGCTCGAACAGCTCCGAGAGCAGCCAGAGCAGGAAGGTCGCGTAGAGCCGCGGATTGTTCATCAGCTTGTCGGCGGCGAGGATGTTGACGATGCCGCGGCCGTCGCGATCCGTCTTCATCAGGTCGTTGATGTCGAGCGCCGGCTCGCCGAAGAAGAGATCGCCCTTCTGGTTCTCCAGCACGAGCAAGGAGCGCTGGATCGTACCCACCGTCGCCGAGGTGACGTTGCCGTATTTGGTGGTCAGATCCTGCGCGTTCTCGGCGATGAAGGTCAGGATCGCGCGCAGGTCCTTGAGGTCGAGCAGCAGCAGCTTCTGCTCGTCGGCGATGCGGAAGGCGATGTTGAGCACACCCTCCTGCGTATCGTTGAGGTCGAGCAGGCGGGCCAGCAGCAGCGGGCCCATCTCTGAAATGGTGGCGCGGACGGGGTGCCCCTGCTCGCCGAACACATCCCAGAACACAGTGGTGAACTGGTCCGGCTCGTATTTCAGGCCGAGCTCCTTGGCCCGGTTGACGAAGGGCGGCTTGGAATCGCCGGGCGCGACGATGCCGGATAGGTCGCCCTTGATATCGGCTGCGAAGACCGGCACGCCGTTGCGGGCGAAGCCCTCGGCCATCACCTGCAGCGTCACGGTCTTGCCTGTGCCGGTCGCGCCGGTCACCAGTCCATGGCGATTGGCGAGCTTCAGCAGGAGATTTTCAGGCTTGCCGCTCTTGCCGATCAGAATCGCGCCGTCATTCGCCATCGAGTTCGCCCATCAGGTTTTCAAATCGGTCCGGCAAGGATGTAAACAAACGACGCAGAAGGCGGAAGCCCAATGACCATTGGAAATCAGATCGTAAACATGTAAACTATTTTCCGAAGGCTTCGTGCCGAGGCCGTTTGGCGAGGGGTTTGGGTTTCATGGAAGAATTGCTCACGCGCGTGGCGGCGGCTGCCGGCATCAATGAAGAGCTCGCCCGCAAGGGCGTCGGCATCATCCTCGCCTTCCTGCAGAAGGAAGGCCCCACCGCCGAGATCGGCCAGCTGATGTCGGCTCTGCCGGGCGCGCAGGCGCTTGCCGATGCCGAAGGCGGCGCCAAGGGCGGCATGCTCGGCGCGATCGGCGGCCTGATGGGCGGTGGCGGCGGCGTGATGGCGCTTGGCGGCCAGCTCATGAGCGCCGGCCTCTCCATGGGCCAGATCCAGAGCGTCTCGAAGGAAATGTTCGCTGTCGGCCGCGAGAAGGCCGGTGAGGACGTGATGGGCGCCATCGTCGGCGCGATCCCGGGCCTCGGCCAGTTCGTCTGATCTGAACCGCATTCCCCAACGCCGCGGCGCCATCTCAGGATAGCGCCGCGGCGTTTTTGTATTCTCGCACCTGTCTTGCGACGAAGTAGGGATGGCGGTGCGTGCGCGCCCATGGCAATCAGCGCTCCACGGCTGCACACTATGCGGAAGAGGAGTATCGGCGCGCATGAACTCGGCTGCCCCATCCGACCTTCCCTATCTCGACGCTTTCGCGGCGCCGTCGCATGACGCGTGGCGCGCGGCGGTCGACAAGGTTCTGAAGGGCGCCGATTTCGAGAAGAAGCTCGTCGGCCGCACTGCCGACGGCATCCGCATCGAACCGCTCTACCCTGCCGCCGCTGCACCCGCCCGCGCGCTGCGTGCCGAGACCGGGCGCTGGCATGTCGCGGGCCGGCTCGACCACCCGCAGCCGAGCGAGGCGCGGACTCTGGCTCTCGCCGATCTCGAGGGGGGAGCCGACACGCTGACGATCAGCTTCGCCGGGGCGCTGGCCGCACGCGGCTACGGTCTCGTCGCCGACGATGTGGCGACGCTCGATACGGCGCTCGACGGTGTGATGCTCGATCTGATCCATCTGCGGTTGGACCCGACCCCGCAAGGTCGCATCAATGCCCTGCTGCTGGCGGCCCTGATCGAGAAACGCGGCCATGCCGCAAGCGAGGTCTCGGTCTCGTTCGGCCTCGATCCCATCGGTGTCTTCGCCAGCCGTGGCTCGCTCGCGGCGCCCTGGCCCGAACTCGGCCGCAGGCTCGCGGCAACGATCCGCACGCTCAAGGAGCATGGCTTCGCCGGGCCGTTCATCGAGATCGACAGCCGCCCCTATCACGAGGCCGGCGCGAGCGAGGCGCAGGAACTCGGCGCGGTGCTTGCCACGGCGGTGGCCTATCTGCGTACGCTCGAAGCGCAGGGCATGTCGCTGTCCGAGGCGCGCGATGCACTGGCCTTCACGCTGGTCGCCGATACCGACGAGTTCCTGACCGTGGCGAAGCTCCGGGCTGCCCGCCTGCTCTGGGACCGCATCCAGCAGGCCTGTGGCCTGACGCCGAAGCCCGCTCGCATCCATGCCGAAACGGCCTGGCGTTCGCTGACCAAGCGCGATCCGAACGTCAACCTGCTGCGCGGCACGGTCGCGGCCTTCGCGGCCGGTGTCGGCGGCGCCGATTCGATCGCCGTCCAGCCCTTCACCGCCGCGCTCGGCCTGCCCGACGTCTTCGCGCGCCGTGTCGCCCGCAACACGCAGCTGATCCTGCTCGAAGAGAGCAATCTCTGGCGCGTCGCCGACCCCGCCGCCGGTGCCGGCGGCTTCGAGACGCTAACGCAGGCGCTCTGCGAACAAGGCTGGCAGGCCTTCCAGGAGATCGAACGGCAGCGCAGCGGCGATCTCGGCGGCATCGTCGCGGCGCTGGTCGACGGCCATCTCCAGAAGACGCTCGCCGAACGGCGCGCCGCCCGCGCCAAAGCCGTGGCGACGCGCCGCGAGCCGATCACCGGTACCAGCGAATTCCCGAACATTCGCGAGGAAACCGCGAAGGTGCTCGAAGTGGCGCCGGTCAAGCTCGACGGCAAGCGCGTGCAGGGCAGCCTCGCCGAGCGCAACCAGGGCGAGATCATCCGCTCCTTCGTCAGCGGCGCCGGCCGGGCCGATGCGCTGGCAGCACCTGCCGCTGGCCTGCGGGCCGAGCCCCTGCCCTCGCTCAGGCTGGCGGAGCCGTTCGAGGCTTTGCGCGACAAGGCCGATGCCCAGCCGAAGCGCCCGGTCGTCTTCCTGGCGACGCTCGGGCCGATCGCCGATTTCACCGCGCGCGCCGGCTTCGCCCGCAACCTGTTCGAAGCAGGCGGGCTTGCCGCTCCTAGCGACGACGGCTTCGCGACGGATGGCGCGACCGATCTCGACGCTCTGGTCGGCGCTTTCCGAGCCTCGGGCGCGAAGCTCGCCTGCCTGTGCGGCTCGGATGCCGCCTATGTCGCCGAGGGCGCGGCGGCGACCGAGGCGCTCGCCAAGGCCGGCGCGACGGTCTGGCTCGCAGGGCGCCCGGCCGAGACCGAAGCCTTGAACAGGGCCGGCGTCGCCACCTTCATCCATATGGGCTGCGATGTGGTCGAGACGCTCGCACAAGCGCAGGCCATCGCAGGCGCCCGACCGGAGACAAGAGTTTGACTGCCATCGCCCTCACCATCGCCGGCTCGGATTCGAGCGGCGGCGCCGGCATCCAGGCCGATCTCAAGACCTTCGCGGCGCATCAGGTCTATGGCGCCAGCGTCATCGTCGCGCTGACCGCGCAGAACACGAAAGGCGTCAGCGGCATCCATGCCGTGCCGCGCGATTTCGTCGCCCAGCAGATGGACGCCGTGTTCGAGGACCTCGACGTCAATGCCGTCAAGATCGGCATGCTGGCGACGGCCGAGCTGATCGAAACCGTCGCGGCCGGGCTGAAGCGCCACGGGGCGAAGAACGTCGTGCTCGATCCCGTCATGATCGCGGCATCCGGCGCGCGGCTGCTCGAAAGCGCGGCGGTCGAGGCGATCCGCACGCATCTCTTCCCGCTCGCGACGCTGATCACGCCGAACCTGCCGGAAGCCGCCGCCCTGCTCGGCAGCAGCATGGCCGAGACCGATGAGGCGATGGACGAGCAGGCCGAGAAACTCGCCGCGCTCGGCGCGGCGAACGTCCTGGTCAAGGGCGGGCACGGCACCGGCGACGTCAGCAGCGACCTCCTGCTGCTCGCGGGCGGCACGCGCCAGCGCTTCAACGCACCGCGCCTCGCGACGCGCAACACACACGGCACCGGCTGCACGCTGTCCTCCGCGATCGCCGCCAATCTTGCCAAGGGGCTGGCGCTGCCGGAGGCGGTCGGCCACGCCAAGACCTATATCTCCGCCGCCATCGCCGCGGCCGATCAGGTTGCGGTTGGCCACGGCCACGGACCGGTGCATCATTTCCACCACTGGTGGGACAGGACCGACGGGAGCACCTCATGACCGCGATCCCGGATTTCACGAAGCTCGCCTTTGCTGGAGGCGCACGCCCCGCCGCCAGCGCGTTGCCCACGGGCGAAGTCTGGCTGACGCCCGAGGATATCCCGGTCAAGCCTATCTACTCTGCGGCGGACCGTGACGGCTTGCCCTTCGTCGAGACGCTTCCGGGCATCGCGCCCTATCTGCGCGGCCCTTACCCGACGATGTATGTCAACCAGCCCTGGACGATCCGGCAATATGCCGGCTTCTCCACGGCCGAGGATTCGAACGCCTTCTACCGGCGCAACCTCGCCGCCGGGCAGAAGGGGCTTTCGGTCGCCTTCGATCTCGCGACCCATCGCGGCTATGACAGCGACCACCCACGCGTCGCCGGCGATGTCGGCATGGCCGGCGTCGCGATCGACTCGATCTACGACATGCGCACGCTGTTCTCCGGCATCCCGCTCGACCAGATGAGCGTGTCGATGACGATGAACGGGGCCGTGCTGCCGGTTCTGGCGCTCTATATCGTCGCGGCGGAAGAACAGGGCGTGGCGCAGGCCAAGCTCTCGGGGACCATCCAGAACGACATCCTCAAGGAGTTCATGGTCCGCAACACCTATATCTACCCGCCCTCGCCCTCGATGCGGATCATCGGCGACATCTTCGCCTTCACCTCGGCCAACATGCCGAAGTTCAACTCGATCTCGATCTCCGGCTACCACATGCAGGAGGCCGGAGCGACGCAGGACCTCGAGCTCGGCTATACGCTCGCCGACGGTGTCGAGTATATCCGCGCCGGCCAGCGCGCTGGCCTCGGCGTCGACGTCTTCGCGCCGCGCCTGTCCTTCTTCTGGGCGATCGGCATGAACTTCTTCATGGAAGTCGCCAAGATGCGCGCCGCGCGCCTGATCTGGGCGAAGCTGGTCAAGGATTTCGGGGCGCAGAACGAGAAGTCATTGCCGCTGCGGACCCATTGCCAAACCTCCGGCTGGTCGCTGACGGCGCAGGACGTGTTCAACAACGTGCCGCGCACGATGATCGAGGCGATGGCAGCGACGCAGGGGCATACCCAATCGCTGCACACCAACGCGCTGGACGAAGCGCTGGCCCTGCCGACCGACTTCTCGGCCCGCATCGCCCGCAACACCCAGATCCTCCTGCAGCAGGAGAGCGGCACAACCCGGATCATCGATCCCTGGGGCGGCTCCTATTATGTCGAGCGGCTCACCGCCGAGCTCGCCGAAAAGGCCTGGGGCCATATCCAGGAGGTCGAGAAATTAGGGGGCATGGCGAAGGCGATCGAGGCCGGCATCCCGAAGCTGCGCATCGAAGAGGCCGCCGCCAAGACGCAGGCCCGCATCGATGGTGGGCTGCAGAAGATCATCGGCGTCAACTGCTTCAAGCCCGAGAACGAGGCTTCGATCGACGTGCTGAAGGTCGACAACGCTTCCGTGCGCGCCCAGCAACTCGACAAGCTCAGGCGCCTCAAGGCCGAGCGCAACGAGACCGAGGTGCAGGCCGCCCTGACAGCGCTGACCAACGGCGCAGCCGGAAACGGCAACCTGCTCGACCTCGCGGTCAAGGCCGCCCGCGCCAAGGCCACGGTCGGCGAGATTTCCATGGCGATGGAGCAGGTCTTCGGGCGCCACCGGGCCGAGATCAAGGCGATCTCCGGCGTTTACAAGCGGGAGGTCGGCGAGATGAACCCAGCCGTGACGCGCGTCCAGATGATGTGCGAGGCCTTCGAGGAAGCGGACGGGCGTCGCCCGCGCATCCTCGTCGCCAAGATGGGCCAGGACGGGCACGATCGCGGCCAGAAGGTGATCGCCTCGGCCTTCGCCGATCTCGGCTTCGACGTCGATATCGGCCCGCTCTTCGCAACGCCGGATGAAGCAGCGCGGCAAGCGGTCGAGAACGACGTCCATATCGTCGGCGTCTCCTCGCTGGCGGCCGGCCACCTGACGCTGGTGCCGGAGCTGAAGGCAGCGCTCGCGCATGCGGGCCGGCCGGACATCATGATCGTCGTCGGCGGCGTCATCCCGCCGCAGGATTTCGACGCGCTGATCGAGGCCGGAGCCTCCGCCATCTTCCCGCCGGGCACCGTCATCGCGGACGCCGCCGAGAAGCTGCTGCAAGAGCTCAACCAGCGCCTCGGCTACGCCCAGCGGACGGCTGCCGAGTGATGTGATAAGGTTGAGGTTCCGGCCTCGAACTGACAGCTCCGCCATGATGAGCCAGGACGAACTGAAGCAGCGCATTCTGGCCAAGCGTCCGGATTTGCGGGCGCGCGGCGTCAGTCATATGGCGCTGTTCGGCTCGCGGGCGCGCGGCGATGCGCGTCAGGACAGCGATATCGACCTGATGATCGAAGTCGACGATCCCGGCTTCTCCCTTATCGATCTGGTCGGGATCCAGCAGGACCTGTCGGAAGATATCGGCCTGCCGGTCCAAATCACCATGCGCCGCAGCCTGCCCGAACGCCTCGCGGACAACATCCGAAACGAGACCGTCGAGCTGTTCTGATGGCGGCCACCTTTCGCGACCGCATCGCACATATGAAGGATGCGATCGCGCATATCCGCACCCTTCGCTCCGAAGTCTCCGACAGCCGGATCAGGCACGATCCGGTCTTGCGCGCGGCTCTGGAACGCTTCTTCGAGATCATCAGCGAAGCAAGCCGGCATATCCCCGAAGAACGGCGCGCCGCCTATCCACACATTCCCTGGAAGCGCATCGCGGGCATCGGCAATGTTCTGCGCCATGCCTATGACGGCGTCGACATCGACCTGCTTCTCAACACGGCAGGGCCCGAGCTCGATGCGCTGGAGCTGGTGGTCACGCAATTGCTCGACAATACCCCGGAATAAAAGAAGGCGGGCGCTGCCAGCCGGCAGCGCCCGCCCCATGATCACGACCGACGTGGCGACACTTACCGCCAGCCGTAACCATAGCCGTAACGCGGCGGAGGCGGCCGCATGCCGTAACCGTCGGAATAGCGATGCCAGCGGCGCTGACCCCAGAAGCCGTGGACGGCCGGCGGCGCCGGGCGCCAGCCATAGCCGTAGGCCGGGCGATCATAGGAGCGCTCGTAGCCGCCGAAGGCCTGGGCTTCGCCCGCTCCGGCGAAGGCCGAGGCTGCGAGAACGGCGCCGCTGAGCGCGAGAGCCGTCAAACCGATCCGGGCGCGATTGCCAAACATGGTCTCATGTCCTGTTCCGGCAGGGGTCGCCCTGCCACGGATCGGACATTCGCAGGTTCTGGCTGAACGGGCTTTGAGGGCGCCGTTCAGCCGCCGTTTAGCTGCCGGCCAGTTGCTCGCGCTTCAAAAGCAGCGAGGCCGCGATAACGACGACGGCGACGGCGCCGATCATGATCGTGCAGGCGGCGTTGATCTCGGGCGAGACGCCGAGCTTGACCGCCGAATAGAGCCGCATCGGCAGCGTCGTCGCGCCGGGCCCCGTGGTGAAGCTCGCGATCACGAGATCGTCGAGCGAGAGCGTGAAGGCGAGCATCCAGGCCGCCGCCACGGCCGGCCAGATCAAGGGCAGGGTCACGGTCCAGAAGGTGACGAAGGGCGTGGCGCCCAAATCCTGCGCCGCCTCCTCCAGCGAGCGGTCGAAGCCCGCCAGACGCGACTGCACGACGATGCAGGCGAAGCCGAGGCTGAAGGTGGCGTGGGCGATCGTCACGGTCCAGAAACCGCGCTCGACATCGGCGGCAACGAAGAGCAGCAGCAGCGACAGGCCGGTCACCACCTCGGGCATGACCAGCGGCGCCAGCACCATACCGGAGAACAAGGTGCGCCCGGCGAAACGGCCGTGCCGCGCCAAAGCGAGCGCCGCCAGCGTGCCGAGGATCGTCGCCAGCGTCGCGGAGACGAAGCCGAGGCGGATCGAGAGCCAGGCGGCGTCGAGCAGCGGCTGGTTCTGCATCAGCGCGCCATACCAATGCGTCGAGAAGCCGCCCCAGACCGTCACCAGCCGGGAGGCGTTGAAGGAATAGGCGATGAGCGTCAGGATCGGCAGATAGAGGAAGGCGAAGCCGACGATCAGCGCCAGGATCAATCCGGGACCGAGCCGGCTCATGCCGCCATCTCCCGCTGCAACCTTGCGCGCTGCAAGAGGACCAGCGGCAGCACCAGCACGACGAGCAGCACCACCGCCACGGCCGAGGCCAGCGGCCAGTCGCGGTTCGAGAAGAACTCGCTCCAGAGCACCTTGCCGATCATCACCGTGTCGGGGCCGCCGAGCAGATCGGGGATGACGAACTCGCCGACCGCCGGGATGAAGACCAGCGCGGAACCGGCGAGGATGCCGGGCAACGAGAGTGGCAGGGTCACCGTGAGGAAGGCCGTGACCGGCGTGGCGCCGAGATCGGCCGCCGCCTCAAGCAGGCCGCGATCGAGTTTCTCCAGCGTCGCGAAGAGCGGCAGCACCATGAAGGGCAGGTAAGAATAGACCATGCCGAGAAGCACCGCCGTCTCGGTATTCAGAAGGCGCAGCGGCTCACCCTCGAAACCGAGGAAGGCGAGCGTCGCATCGAGCAACCCTTCCGGCCTCAAGATGCCGATCCAGGCGTAGACACGGATCAGGAAGGAGGTCCAGAACGGCAGGATGACGAAGACGAGCAGGATGCCACGCCAGCGCGCGGGCGCGGAGGCCATGGCGTAAGCCAGCGGATAGCCGATCGCGAGGGCGAAGACGGTGGTTAGCGCCGCGATGCGCAGTGAGTAGAGATAGCTCTGCCAGTAGAGGGCATCGTCGCCGAGCAGGCTGAAATTCGCGATATCGAGCTGCGAGAGGAAGTCGGCGAGCTGGGCGAGGCCTTCCCAATGCGGCGCATAGGGTGGCAGGGCCGTCGCCGCCTGCGAAAAGGCCATGCGCAGCACGATGGCGAAGGGTGCGAGGAAGAACAGCGCAAGCCAGAGATAGGGCACGGCCACCACGAGCCGGCCCAGCCGCTGCAGCGAGGCGACCGCCCTCATGGCGGCAGCACCACGCCAGCCTCGACATCCCAGGAGAGCCAGACCTTGTCGTCCCAGGCGAAGGGCCGCGCCAGCCGGCGCGTGCGGTTGGCGAGCGCGACCTTGACGAGCTGCCCCTCGTCGCCACCCAGCATCACCTGGATCATGGTGAAGTCGCCGAGATAGCCGATATCCCAGATCTCGCCCGCGACCTTGTTGACCGCCTGACAGGGCTCGTCATGGCCGATCTCGATCTTCTCCGGCCGGATGCCGAGGACGAGCGGCTCGCCCGGCTTCAGAGTCGGAGCTTCCTCGTCGAACTCGACGGTGCCGACATGCGGCACTTCGGCCCGGACCAGCTCCCCCTCGACGGCGGTAATCCGACCCTCGAAGATATTGATGTCGCCGACGAATTCCGCGACGTGGCGGTTGGCCGGCGCCTCGTAGATCACGTCGGGCGGGCCGATCTGGACGAGCTTGCCATGGTCCATCACCGCCATGCGGTCGGCCATGGTCATCGCCTCGTCCTGGTCGTGGGTGACGACCATGAAGGTAAGGCCGAGCTCGCTCTGCAGGTCCATCAATTCGAACTGGGTCTGCTCGCGCAGCTTCTTGTCGAGCGCGGCCATCGGCTCGTCGAGCAGCAGCAGCTTCGGCCGCTTCGCGAGCGAACGGGCGAGAGCGACGCGCTGGCGCTGCCCCCCGGAAAGCTGGTGCGGCTTGCGCTGCCCAAGGCCGGCGAGCTTGACCAGCGCCAGCATCTCCTCGACGCGCCGGTCGATCTCGGCGCGCGGCAACCCTTCGCGCTTCAGCCCATAGGCAATATTGCCGGCCACGCTGAGATGCGGGAACAGCGCATAGGATTGGAACATCATGTTGATCGGCCGCAGATGCGGCGGGATGCCGGTGATGTCCTGCCCGTCGAGCAGGATCGTGCCGGCATCGGGCGTCTCGAAACCGGCGAGCATGCGCATCAGCGTGGTCTTGCCGCAGCCGGACGGGCCGAGCAGCGCGAAGAACTCGCGCGGGTAGAGCGCGAGCGAGAGATCGCCCACCGCGGTGACGTCGCCAAAGCGCTTGGTCACGCCCTGGAACTGCACGAGCGGCTTCGCCGCCGGGTCGTTCCAGGGCTGGAAGGCCCGGCGCACGCTGCCGGGCGAGGTTCTCTTCATGGAGCCAGCGATCTGTCCGGTGCCGGTCACTTGCCGGTCTTCACGCGGGTCCAGAGCCGGTTCACCAGCCGCTGCGCCTTCTGGTCATAGGGCGTGATCGTGTAGAGCCGCCCCATCACCGCGTCCGACGGATAGATGCCGGGATTGTCGCGCACCGCCGCCGAGAGGAACGGCTTCGAGGCGATGTTGCCGTTGGCATACTGGATGAAGTCCGAGTTCTTCGCCGCCATCTCGGGCTTGTTGACGAAGTCGATGAACTTCATGGCGGCCTCGACATTGCCGGCATCCTTCGGGATCACCAGCGAGTCGAACCACATCAGCGCACCTTCCTTCGGGATAGAATAGGCGATCTGGACGCCGTTCTTCGCTTCCTCGGCGCGTTTCTTGGCCTGGAGGATGTCGCCGGAATAGCCGACGGCGAGGCAGATATCGCCGTTCGCCAGGGCGTTGATGTATTCCGACGAATGGAACTTCTGGATATGCGGGCGGATCTTGCGCAGGAGCTCCCCGGCCTTGTTGAGATCGGCCTCGTTCTTGGAGTCGGGATCGAGCCCGAGATAGCGCAGAGCGGCCGGGAACATCTCCTCGACCGCATCGAGGACATGGACGCCGCAATTCGAGAGCTTCTTCAGCGTCTCCGGCTCGAAGACGATCTTCCAGCTGTCGATCACCGCATCGGGACCGAGGCGCTCCTTGATCTTGGCGGTGTTGTAGCCGATCCCCGTGGTGCCCCACATGTAGTTCACGGCGTATTTGTTGCCGGGATCGTATTTCGACAGCCGGGTCTGGATTTCCGGCCAGAGATTCCTGAGGTTGGGCGCCTTGTCCTTGTCGACCGGCTGGTAGAGGCCGAGCGGGATATGGCGCGGCAGGAAGGAGGCTGTGACGACGATCAGGTCGTAGCCGGTCTTGCCGGCGAGAAGCTTGGTCTCGACCGTCTCCATCTGGTCGAAGGTGTCGTAGACGACGGTGATGCCGGTTTCCTTCTTGAAGGCGTCGAGCACCTCCGGATCGACATAATCGGACCAGTTGAAGATGCGCAGCTGCTTGTCCTGCGCGGTCACCGGCGTGGTCAGAAGTCCCAATCCGATCGCGCAAGCGGCAATCGCCTCGGTCAGTCGCTTCGTCGTCCTACCCAATCCGCCCCTCCATCGTGTTGGTGCGCGCACGCTACCAGCTTTCCCCCCGGCTTCAACCGCGATCGGGCGCGATCGAACGCCCGCGCACAGGCAAGCTGCGCCTGACGCAAGCGTGAACGGCAGCAGCCTTGCCGGCCTCCGCCGTCATGCACATACCGTACCGCATGCGCCTGTTCCGCCGCTTCCTGCTGTTCTTCGCGATTGCCTTCCTGCTGCCGCTCGCGAGCCATGCGGGCTGGTGGACCTGGCAGACGCATGCGCCGAACTGGCAGCGCGCCGACTGGACGAGCGCCAAGCTCCTGCCGGCGGCTTCCGCCGAGCCCGAAGCGACGGTGCATGTCTTCGCCGCGCGTGTCGGGCGCTGGCGCGGTATCTTCGCGCATCATTCCTGGGTCGTGGTGAAGGAGCGTGGCGCTTCCGCCTATACCCGCTTCGACGTCGTCGGCTGGGGCGCACCGCTCCGGGTCAACCATCGCGAGGCCGATGGCCGCTGGTTCGGCAACATACCCGAGCCCGTTGCCGAAATTCGCGGGGAAGCGGCCGAGCGTCTGATCCCGCGCATCCGTGCCGCCGTGGCTGACTACACCTATTCCAGTCCCGGCAGCTATCTCGCCTGGCCGGGCCCGAACTCGAACAGCTTCGTCCAGCATGTCCTGGCGGAGGTGCCGGAGCTCCGGCAGGCGCTGCCACCGACCGCACTCGGCAAGGACTGGCGCGCCGATGGCCTTTTCGCCGGGCTGACCGCAAGCCGCACCGGCATCCAGGCCTCGCTCTATGGGCTCGCCGGCGTCACCGTCGGCTGGGTCGAGGGTATCGAGATCAACCTGCTCGGCCTCGTCGCCGGGCTCGACCTGCGCAGCCCGGCGCTGAAGCTACCGGGCTGGGGACGGGTCGGGGTTTAAGGCCCGCAGCGTCAGCCAGCCTTGCAGAGCACCCAAGTAATCGTTACATGTAACGATGATCGAGGTGATCGATATGGCCAGTTCGACTGCGAGACGAGTTCAGAAGCGCCGTGATGCCTTGCGGGCGGCTGGGCTGCGGCCAGTTCAAATCTGGGTTCCCGATACGCGAAGCCCCGGGTTCAGCACGGAGTGCAGCCGTCAGGCCCGCCTCGTTGCCGCGAGCGACAACACTGATCGGGAACTGGACGCGTTCCTCGACATCGCCCTTGAAGACCTTAACCGCGCCCCGAATGAAGCGCGGTGACCTCGTCACCGTCGCGATCGCGGGGGATTTCGGCAAGCCGCGCCCTGCCCTCGTCGTTCAGGCCGATCCGTTCGAGCTGACGGCGACGGTGACCTTGCTGCTCATCTCCAGCGATCTCGTCGATGCGCCGCTCATCCGATTGAGCGTCGAGCCCGACGCGACGAACGGGTTTCGCCTTGCCTCCCAGATCATGGTCGACAAGGCGATGACCGTGCGCCGGGAGCGGGTCGGCCCGGTTTTCGGCCGCCTCGATCCCGAGATGATGATCACGGTAAACCGGTCGCTGGCGCTTTTCCTCGGCCTCGGCTGAGGCAAGCGCCGCGACCGCGCAGCATCACACCGCTTCGAAGGCCTGCGCCAGATCCGAGATCAGGTCCTCGATGTTCTCGATGCCGACCGAGATGCGGATCAGCGCATCGGTCAAGCCGATCTCCTCGCGCAATTCGCGGGCGACGCCGGAATGGGTCATCGCCGCCGGATGGGAGACCAGCGTCTCGGTGCCGCCGAGGCTGACCGCGAGCTTCATGATCTGGAGGTTGTCGAGCAGCGCGAAGGCCTCCTTCTCGCCACCCTTGACGTCGAAGGCGAAGGTCGAGCCTGCCGCCGTGCACTGACGGTCGAAGACCGCCTTGCGCGGATCGCCGTCCTTGAGATTGCCGAGATAATGAACCCTGGCGACCTTGGGGTGGCTCGCGAGATACTCCGCCACAAGCTTAGCGTTCTCGTTGGCGCGGCTCATGCGGATATCGAGCGTCTCCAGCGAGCGCATCAGCATCCAGCAGGAGTTCGGATCGGCCTGCGTGCCGAGCGAACCGCGCCAGGCCTTGACCTGACGGACGAGCGCCTCGGAGCCGCTGATCGAGCCGCCGACGAGGTCGGAATGGCCGCCGACATATTTGGTCAGCGAGAGCAGCGAGAGATCGGCGCCCTGCTTCAGCGGCTTCTGGTATTTCGGGCCGAGCATGGTGTTGTCGACGACGACGGGCGGGCGGTGGCCCTGCGACTTCTCGAGTTCGTCCGCGATCGCCTTGCAGGCGGCGAGGTCGACGAGACCATTGGTCGGGTTGGCCGGGGTCTCGACCAGGATCATCGCGACGCGGCCCTTGGCAGCGGCGGCCCGCGCGACGTCACGCATCTGCTCGATGTCGAGCCCGTCGGTGAACCCGAAGGGCGTGACGCCGAAGGCGCCCATCTGGTTCTTCAGCAGCGTCTCGGTGCCGCCGTAGAGCGGGCGGGAATGCAGGATCGTGTCGCCCGGCCGCAGGAAGGCAAAGCAGGTCGTCGCGATCGCGGCCATGCCCGAGGCGAAGACGGCGCATTTCTCGGCCTCGTCCCAGATCGCCAGGCGATCCTCGAGGATCTCCATGTTGGGATGGTTGAAGCGCGAATAGACCAGGCCGGGCTTCTCACCGGGCTTGGGCTGGCGCCGGCCCGAGGTGAAATCGAAGAAGTCCTTGCCCTGCTGGGCGTTCTGGAAAACGAAGGTCGAGGTCAGGAAGACCGGCGGCTTGAGCGAGCCCTCCGACATGGCCGGCGAATAGCCGAAGCCCATCATCAGCGTCTCGGGATGGAGCTTGCGGTTGGCGATCCGGTCCTTGTGGTAGTTGTCTTCGCTCATGGCGCTCTCCCTTGCGATCCTGCGACGCAGGCCGGTTTCTGGCATCAGATTATTCCCATCAGCGCGCCATTGCTTGGCCGATCAGCATCATCCTAATGTGCGCTGAGCAGCTTTCTGCTCAATTTTGACAGGGATGGAGCATATCGTGCTCGACAGCATCGACCGCCGGATTCTCGCCGTGCTGCGCGAGGACGGGCGCATCACCAACCAGGACCTGTCGCAGCGCGTCGGGCTCTCGCCGACGCCGTGCCTGCGGCGTCTGAAGCGGCTGGAGGAGACCGGCGTCATCCAGGGCTATACGGCGGTCGTCGACCCCAAGGCCTATGGCCTGCCCTTCAGCGTCTTCGTCTCGGTGCGGCTGACCCAGCAGAACCAGGAGCAGATCGCCGAATTCGAGAAAGCCGTCGAAAGCTGGAGCGAAGTCGCCGAGTGCTACCTTATGACCGGCTCGCAGGACTACCTGCTGCGCGTCGTCACCGATGGCATCGAGGGCTATGAGCGCTTCCTGAAACAGAAGGCGACCCGGCTGAAATGCATCCAGTCTGTCGAATCCAATTTCGCGCTGGCGACGATCAAGAAGCGCTCCGGCCTGCCGCCGGTCTAGCCGTTTTCAACGGGCGGTGAACAACTCGGTCGCCGCTGCCTTGGCCATGCCCCTCTGGTCGTGCGCGACGCCGGGCACGACGATCTCACGCCAGCGCAATGTCACACCAAGACGGCGCGCTTCCGCGCGGGCCGCTGCGATGAAGTGCTCGCCACGGGCGAAGCGGGTCGGCCCCTGCTCCTCGGCACCGCGGGACTTGTTGAGCTGATAATGATTGGGATCGGTGTCCTGATCGCCGAGCATGACCAGCATCGGCTTGGCGAAAGCACGGGTCAGCGTCGCATCGGTCGCGGGAGTGCCCTTGAGCGAATAGGGATAGGCGCGCTCACCGGCCAAGGCGGGCAGCGTGTAATAGCCGGCATTCGCCACGGCCGCCGTCGCGATGCGCGCCTCCGGCATCAGCATGACCATGCGATGCACGAACTGGGCGCCAGCCGAATGCCCGAAGATCGTATAGCTGTCGCCGGCAACACGGCCACTGGCGCGAGCGGCGTCGAACAGCCTCTCGATCAGGTCGAATGTCCATTTCGCCTTGTCGGGCTCGCCGCGCACGTCACCTTGCTGGAACCGGCGGCTGGAAAACTGCTCCTTGTCGAAACGCGGGGCCAGAACCAGGAAACCGGCCTGGTCGGCGGCAGCCTTCCAGGCATCGCGCGCGCCCTTGGCATTGCGGCCCATCCCGTGGATCGCGATCAGCAGCGGACAAGGCTTGTCGGCACAGGCCGGCGGCGCATAGCTCGAAACCGCAATGGTGGCCGGCAGCGGATCGGCATAGCTGCCCTCGGCTGGTCCGGTCCCGGCGAAGAGCGCCGGCGTTTCGGCAGAAGCGGCGGGCAGGCCGAGGCCAAGCGCCAGCACGACCGCCGTCAGTCCCCAACCCAACCGCACCATTCCGCCCGCTCCTCTAGCCGCCGCGATCCATGGCGCGGCGCACGACCTGCGTGACCTCGCTGTTGGACAGGAAGAGGTCGTGGCGCAACATGCTCCAGCCCCGCCCGGAGGTGTCCGCGACCCTGACACCCAACGCCTCCAGCCGCGAACGATCCGCCGCACCGGCGCGCGCGACGCCACCGGCGATGCGCGCCGAGACGGCCAGCGCCCGGTCGCCGGGATCGATGATCACGGTCATGCGCTGGGCCAGCGGGCCGAGCCGCTTCACCGTCTGCTCGAAGGCGTCGATATCGACATCGGGCGAGGCCAGCACGACCGAGCCGATCCGGGCATAGACGTCCTGGGAATCGCGCAATTCACGCAGGCCTTCCAAGGTCAGGAAGGTGCCCATGGAATGGGCGACGATGTGAATGCGACCCACCGTGGGGTTGGCGACGAGCGCCTGCAGCGTCTGGACGAAGCCGTCGCGCGACCAGAGCGCGCTCTCGCGGTCATAGGCATAGTCGAAGAGCTTGCCGCCGGAGGGCCAGGTGAACAGGGCGGTGCGGCCCTGGAATTCCAGGGAGTGGGAGAGCTGGCCTGCGCTGCGGGCAGCGGTCTCGAAGGTTTCGTTGAAGCCATGGATATAGAGCAGCACGTCGCGGCCGTTCACGGCATCGGAGAAGGCGCGCGCCGCGGCGTCCCCCGTGGTCTCACGCGAGATCCCGAGCACCTCCCAGTCGCCGCTGACCGCCGAGGAGACGCGGCCCGAGATGCCGCGCCCGGGCGGCGACAGCCTCGTCTCGGCGAAGGTCAGCGGACCACGATCCGTGTTGAAATAGGGTGTGGCATTGCCGGTCGACCGGCGGGTCGTCATGACGAGCAGACGTGGGTCCTTGCCGAGCGCCGAGGTATCGGCACGCTCCGGTTCGGAGAAGGGCGATACGCTCGCTTCGCTCTGCGCGCAGGCGGCGAGCCCGAGCGGCAGGAACGCGGCGAGGGCCAGCGAACGGCATGAAAAGGCGCGCCTTGTAACGGGCATGGAGACGAATATCCGGTCAGAATGTGAGAGGCCGAACTGGCAGCCGTAACTCTAAAGGCAGGCCAAGGCGGCCAGAATGGGGCAAGGCCACCGCGGCCTGCGCGGGATCGCGCAGGCGTTGCATGGAAGCGACATCATTGCGCGGCGCCGGAAATGATCTGGATCGGCGCGGTAACGACAAGCCCGACGGTCGAGCCGACAGTGCCCATGACGCCGCCGGCGACATCGCCAAGCCGGTCGCCGAATTGCGGCCCGGCGAAGCCGATGCCCTTGTCCTGCTGCAGCCTCTGGCCGATGAGCTGCACCACTTTCGGCGAGGACGCGAATTTCGCGTGGTTGAGGCTGTCGCCGGAGGCAACCTCGGACAGGTCGATCAGCCGTACGCCGAGCTTTTCCAGCTCCGCGATCGTCTCGGTGTCCTTGCTCGACACTGCGCCGAGCCGCGTCTTGTCGCCGGCGAAGCGCCGGGAGAAGTCGAGCGCCCGGTCATCGGCCGAGACGAAGACGGTAATAGGCCGGCGGATCGCGCGCATCTGCGTCCTGAACACGTCGAGATCGACGTCCGGCGCCGCGAGCATGACGTCACGCAGCTTACCGCCGAAGGCACCGTCGCCGCGGATCGCGGCCTGCCGGAGCGTCTCCAGCGTCAGCAGCGTGCCCATCGAATGGGCCAGGATATCCATGCGCGACGGGCCGAGATCGCTGGCGATGGCGCGCAGATTCGCCCTCGAGGAAATCGCGGGAATAGAAGGCGCTCTCGCGATCATAGGGATAGGCCAGAAGCTGGCCGCGCGAGGGCCAGGTGAACAGCACCGGCACGCCTTTGAAGCCGGAATCATAGACGATCTGGGCGAAGCGATAGACCGAATCGGCGAAATTCGTGTTGTAGCCGTGGACGAAGACCAGCACGTCGCGCTGGGAGGCCGGCCGCCGCTGCAATTCCTTGCGCACGTCGGAGACGATCGGCGCAAGGTCGAGCTTCTGAAGATTGGTCGCGGTGAAGTGCTTCGCCGGGTCACCCGGCCCCGAATCGGGCAGCTCCAGATTGCCGGACTTGTGGGTAAGCGGCACGGTGATGTCGAGGCGGGCGAAGGAGAGCTTGGGCCCGCGTTCGCCGCTGAAATAGACTGGCTGCGCCGAGACCTCGCGCGTCGTCGCGACATAGATCTGGACAGTCGCCGCGACCTCCGCCTTCGGCGCTGCGCTCAGCTCAAGCACGCGCGGCGTGCCGCAGGCGGCGAGCGCCAGCGGCAGAAAAAGGACCAACAGGAAAACACGAAGCCGCATTGCCACGCACATCATCATCAAGTCGTCTCATCGCCACGGCGGATTCACAAGAGGCGGACATGACACAGTGATGAATCAAGTGGAGCGTCGGGAGTGCTTGTCGCCCATGTCCACGACTTGCTAACTGGCGGCATGGTCGACAGCAGTTCTCCAGCCGATCCGCTCGGCGATGCCATCCTCGCCGGCGAGCGCGCGGCGCTGGCCCGCGCGATCACGCTGGCGGAATCGCGCCGTGCCGACCATCGCGAACGGGCGCAGGCCCTGATCCAGCGGCTGCTCCCGCAGACCGGCCGCGCCATCCGCGTCGGCATCACCGGCGTGCCGGGCGTGGGCAAATCGACGACGATCGATGCGCTCGGCACCTATCTGACGGGCAAGGGCCACAGGGTCGCGGTGCTCGCCGTCGACCCCTCCTCGACCCGCACCGGCGGCTCGATCCTCGGCGACAAGACGCGGATGGCCCGGCTCGCGGTGGACCCCAACGCCTATATCCGCCCCTCCCCCTCCTCCGGAACGCTCGGCGGCGTCGCGGCCAAGACGCGCGAGACCATGCTGCTCTGCGAGGCCGCCGGCTTCGACGTGATCCTGGTCGAGACGGTCGGCGTCGGCCAGTCGGAGACCGCAGTCGCCGACCTCACCGATTTCTTCCTCGTGCTGATGCTGCCCAATGCCGGCGACGAATTGCAGGGCATCAAGAAGGGCATCATCGAGCTCGCAGACATGATCGCGGTCAACAAGGCCGATGGCGACGGCGCAACGCCTGCCCGCGCCGCCGCCGCGCAATACAAGGCCGCACTGCACATCCTGGCGCCGGCCTCGTCGCTCTGGAGCACGCCGGTCGTGACGATATCGGGGCTGACCGGGCTCGGTCTCGATGCCCTCTGGACCAAGGTCGAGGATCACCGCGCCCGCTTCGAGGCCAAAGGTCTGATCGCCGAAAAGCGCCGCAAGCAGGACGTGAAATGGATGTGGGCGATGGTGCAGGACCGATTGCAGGCGAAGCTGCGGCACGATCCTGCCCTCAAGGCCCGCACGCCCGAGCTGGAAGCCGCCGTCGCGGCCGGCCGCCTGCCCCCGACGGCAGCGGCCGAGGAGATCGCCCGGGCGTTGGGGCTGTAGAACTCGTAAGCTTTTCTCGGAAACACGCGTCATCCCGGACGCAGCGAAGTGGAGATCCGGGATCCATCGTAGGGCTCCAGCGCTTTACGATCGGATCCCGGGGGCAAGCCCGGGATGACGGCACGCTTCCGTGCAAAACCGCCGAATGCGCCCTTTTCCCGGATACTGTCGCGACCAGCGAAGCGGTCCCAGATCGGCACAGCCCAGACTGGCACAGGGCTTGATCCGCACCGGCCGAACAGGAGCTTCCATGATGCTTTCCCGACGCGGCGTGCTGGCGATGGGCCTTTTCGGCACGGCCTCAGCCGTTCTGCCCGCCCGCGCGCAATCGCGCGGAACGGCTGCCGGCCCGCTCGGCCAACTCGGGCTCGATGCCGGCCAGTTCGGCTTGCGTCCCGGTGCCACGGAGGATCAGTCGCGGCAGTTGCAGACCGCGCTGAAGCAGGCCGCCGCGCGTGGTGCGCCACTGCTGCTGGCTCCGGGCCGCTATCGGGTCGGCGGCGTTGTCCTGCCGGAGAATATGCGGATTGTCGGGGTGCCCGGCGAAACGTATCTCGTCACCGCCAACGGCCAGCCGGTCCTGATCGCCCGCAATATTGGCCGGGCGGAACTCTCCGGCCTGAGTTTCGACGGGCTCGACATTCCCGCCACCCAGCGCAGCGGACTGCTGACCGCCGAGAATGTCGGCGAGTTGACGGTCTCCGGCTGCGCCTTCGCCAAGGCCGGTTCCGCCGGCCTGACACTGGACCGCTGCGGCGGGCGCATCACGGCGAACCGCTTCGGCAACATGCGGGACGTAGCCGTGTTCGCCATCGATTCGAAGAGCCTTGTCGTCGAGCAGAACCGGATCGAGGATTGCGGCAATAACGGCATCCAGATCTGGCGCAACCAGCCGGGCGACGACGGCTCGATCGTACGCGGCAACCATGTGGCGCGCATCAGGACGGATGGTGGCGGCGACGGCCAGAACGGCAACGGCATCAATGTCTTTCGCGCCGGTGGTGTGATTGTCGAGGGTAACCAGATCCGCGACTGTGCGCTGACCTTCATCCGGAACAATTCCGGCTCGGGCGTCCAGATCCTCGGCAATCAGGGGCGGCGCTGCGGCGAAGTCGGCCTCTTCTCCGAATTTGCCTTCGAGGGCGCGATCCTGGCCAATAATTATCTCGAGGACTGCGCGGTGGGGGCCTGCATCACCAATCTCGACCATGGCGGGCGCATCGCGGTCTGCGCCAACAATATCATCCGCAACGCGACCCGCAGGGCCGCGCCCTTCAGCAAGGAGCCGGGCGGCGGCTTCGGCATCCAGGTCGAGGCGGAAGCGGCGGTGACCGGGAACGTCATCGAGAATGCCAGCGAGGTCGGCATCGTGCTCGGCTGGTCCTGGGCCATGCGCAATCTCGCCGCCACCGGAAACGTCATCAGCAAGACCGGGATCGGCATCTCGGTCTCGCTGGTGCCGAAGGAGCGCAACGCGCTGGTCGCCAACAACGTCATTTCCGAGGCCCGCAACGGCGCCGTGATCGGCACCGAATACGGCAAGCCCGTCTCCGGCGACCTGACGAAGGCCCCCGACGCCAGGGCGTCAGGGATCGTGGTGGCGAACAACGCGGTGCGCTGAGCCCGGTTCAGGCCGCGGGCGCGCGAATGCGGCCGACCTCGATGCCGTTCCAGTTCTTCAGGACGGTCTCGCGCAGCGGCGCGAAAGCGGCCTGCGTGGCGTCGTCCATCGGCAGGAAACGTGCGATCAGCGCGCCGAGCGCGATCTCGGCGGCGCGGCCGGCGCCGTCATCGCATTTCAGGGCGATCCCGTAGCCGAGTTCGGGCAAGGCGGCGCAATAGACGCCCTCAGCCCCGGTCTTGGTGAAGGCGCGCGCGCCGAGCAGGTCCATCAGGCGCGTGTCGTAGCGGCCGGTGCCGGCGACCATGAAGGGATGGGCCGCAACCGCCGCCCGGATGCGCGCCGCCGCCTTCGCCCGCTCCGGCCCGAAGCCGCGGCCGGTGCCGAGCCGGGCGAAGCCCAGAGCCAAGGCCGAAAGCGGGACGGCGTAGGACGGGATCGAGCAGCCGTCGATGCCCATGCGGTCGGCGCTATGTACTGCACCGGTCACGGCCTCCAGCGCGCCGCGCACGGCCTGCTGCACGGGATGGCTCGCCTTCACATAACCCTTGGGGTCTTCGTCCATGTTGCAGGACAGGCAGACGAAGCCGGCATGCTTGCCGGAGCAGTTATTGTTGAGGGCGCTCGGCTCGGCGCCCGACTTCGCCAGGGCGCGCGAGACGCCGTCGTTCGACGGCCAATGCGCGCCGCATTCGAGGCAACCGGCGTCGCGGCCGGCCTTGCGCAGCATCGCGAGCGACGTCTGGGCATGGAGCGGTTCGCCGGAATGCGAGGAGACCGCAAGCGCGATCTCGGCCTCGGTCAGCCCGTAGCGGTCAGCGGCCCCGCTTTCGATCAAGGGCAGGCCCTGGATCGCCTTGACGGCTGAGCGCGGGAAGACCGGGCGCTCGACATCGCCTGCGGAGAACACCACGCCACCATCGGCATCGGCGACGATCGCCGCGCCGCGATGGCGCGATTCGATGACATTGCCGCGTGTGACCTCGGCGAGAACAGGGTTTTCCATGGCGACCTCCGTTGCCCATTGGTACGGGCTTGCCGCCTTTTGGCGCCGGAGCGGGGTCATGTCAAAAGCGCTGGCGCGAAGCGCGCCGGGCTGCCACGGTGCGGCCCAGCAGACCCACGCATCTCAGCGATGGAAGACCGATGTCGCCGGACTACGAGACCGAATACAACAACCGCGCCCGCGTGCCGGAACATCCGGGAATCATCGCCGGCTGGCAGGCGGATGCCGCCGCCTATCGCAGCGAAGCGCTGTCCGAGCTGGACGTCTCCTATGGCGAAGGCGAGCGCCAAGCCTACGACCTGTTCAAGCCCGAGGCGATCCGCGGCAATGCGCTGGTGATGTTCATCCATGGCGGCTACTGGCAGGCGCTCGACCGCAGCTATTTCTCGCATATGGCGCGCGGACTGAACCGGCTCGGCCTGCCGGTCGCTGTCGTCGGCTACGATCTCTGCCCGCAGGTCCATCTCGGCCATATCGTCTGGGAATTGCAGCAGGCGGCCGCGGCGCTCTGGCGGCGTTTCGGCCTGCCGGTGATCGCGACGGGGCACTCCGCCGGCGGCCATCTCAGCGCCTGCACGCTCGCCACCGACTGGAAGAATGTCGACCCGGACCTGCCGGACCAGCTCGTGCCGGCAGCCTATGGCATCTCCGGCCTCTACAACCTGAAGCCCCTGACGGAGACCAGCATCAACAAGGCGCTGAATCTCGACCTGGCTGCCGCGGAGCTGGAAAGTCCGCTGTTCTGGCCGGCGCCTTCGCGATTGACGATGGACGCGGTCGTCGGTGGCGCCGAGAGCGACGAATATCACCGGCAGAGCCGCCGGCTGGTCGATGTCTGGGGGCTGGAAGGGGTGACGACGCGCTATGAAGAAATCCCCGGCGCCAACCATTTCACCGTGATCGCCGGGCTGACTGATCCGGAGAACGCCATGACACTGCGGATCGCCGCGCTCGCCGGCGCTTGATCTTTCCACGCCTGGGGCTCTATCCAGACCGCATCAGAATTTCGGAGCGCGCGATGCAGACCTTCTTCGTCGAGATCAAATGCAAGCTCGGCAAGACCTACGAGGTCGCCAGCGAACTGGCCGATCGCGAGATCGCCTCCGAGATCTACTCGACCGCCGGCAATTACGACATCCTGGCCAAGTTCCACGTCGCGGCCGATGTCGATATCGGCCATTTCGTCGCGCAGAAGGTGCAGTCGATCCCCGAGATCGCCGACACCCACACGATCATCACCTTCAAGGCGTTCTGAACTTCGCGCCGATGGCGCCGTGAATTTGTCGAATCGTTTCCGGCGCTTGCGTGCGACTTCTCGCATGCTGATTTAGCATCTTGCCACATTGATTCAAGTTGGCGCCCGCCTCATCCTTTCCGCCCCGGCGAAACTGCTGGCAGCACCGACGGCTTGACGGCATAGGGGCTTTCGCGCGACCAGCAGTGCTCGTACTGCGGGGAAGACTAGCGCCATGAAAAGCACCCTCTCCACCGATCTGCGCTCGGGCGCGCTCGTCTACCACCGCCAGCCCCGGCCCGGTAAGATCGAGATCCAGGCAACCAAGCCGCTCGGCAACCAGCGCGACCTGGCGCTCGCCTATTCCCCCGGCGTCGCAGCCGCCTGCGAGGCGATCGTTGACGATCCCTCCGAGGCCGCCGAGCTGACCTCGCGCCAGAACCTCGTCGCCGTCATCACCAATGGCACGGCCGTGCTCGGCCTCGGCGATATCGGCCCGCTCGCCTCCAAGCCGGTGATGGAGGGCAAGGCCGTCCTCTTCAAGAAATTCGCCGGGATCGACTGCTTCGACATCGAGGTCGAGCAGAAGAACATCGAGAAATTCGTCGAGGTCGTCGCAGCGCTGGAGCCGACCTTCGGCGGCATCAATCTCGAGGACATCAAGGGGCCGGAATGCTTCGAGATCGAGGAGCAGCTCAAGGCCCGGATGAATATCCCGGTCTTCCATGACGACCAGCACGGCACGGCGATCATCGTCTCGGCCGCCGTCCTGAACGGCCTCGACCTCGCGGGCAAGAAGATCGCCGACGTCAAGATCGTCGTCTCCGGCGCGGGCGCAGCCGCACTCGCCTGCACCAACCTGCTGGTCGAGCTCGGCGCGCAGCGCAAGAACATCTGGATCAGCGATATCGACGGGGTGGTCTACAAGGGCCGCAACACGCTGATGGACCGCTGGAAGGAGGTCTACGCGCAGGAGACCGATGCGCGGACGCTCAGCGACATCATCGGCGGCGCCGACATCTTTCTCGGCCTCTCCGCCGCCGGCGTGCTCAAGCCCGAGATGGCCAAGCAGATGGGGCCCAAGCCGCTGATCCTGGCGCTCGCGAATCCCAATCCCGAGATCACGCCGGAAGACGCGCTCGCAGTGCGGCCCGACGCGATGATCTGCACCGGCCGCTCGGACTATCCGAACCAGGTCAACAACGTCCTGTGCTTCCCCTATATCTTCCGCGGCGCGCTCGACGTGCAGGCGACGACGATCAACGAGGCGATGAAGCTCGCCGCGGTGCGCGCCATCGCCTCGCTCGCCCGCGAGGCGACCTCCGATATCGCGGCGCGCGCCTATGGCGGCGAGGCCTCGACCTTCGGCGCGACCTCGCTGATCCCGAACCCGTTCGATCCGCGCCTGATCATGCGCATCGCGCCCGCCGTCGCCGAGGCGGCGATGGCGACCGGCGTCGCCCGTAAGCCGCTGATCGATGTCGAAGCCTATCGCGAACAGCTCTCGCGCTTCGTCTTCCGCTCCGGCTTCCTGATGAAGCCGCTCTTCCAGAAGGCCAAGGCCGATCCCAAGCGCGTGATCTATGCCGAAGGCGAGGACGAGCGCGTGCTGCGCGCCGCCCAGGTCGCGCTGGAGGAAGGGCTCGCCGTCCCGATCCTGATCGGCCGCCCGAGCGTGATCGAGACGCGCATCCAACGCTTCGGCCTGTCGCTGAAGCCCGGCATCGATTTCGAGGTGGTGAACCCCGAGGACGACCCGCGCTATCGCGACTATGTCCAGACCTATCTCGACATCGCCGGTCGGCGCGGCATCACCCCCGAGGCGGCGCGCTCGCTGGTGCGCACCAACAATACCGTGATCGCGGCGCTCGCCGTGGCGCGGGGCGAGGCCGACGCGATGATCTCCGGCCTCGAAGGCCGGTTCATGTCGCGTCTGCGGCATATCAAGGACATCATCGGCCTGGCGCCGGGCGTTTGCGACCTCGCGGCGATGACCCTGATCATCACCAACAAGGGCGCCTTCTTCATGTCGGACACCCATGTGAAGCACGATCCGACGGCGGAGGAGATCGCCGACATGACCGTGCTGGCGGCGAGCCATGTCCAGCGTTTCGGCATCGACCCGAAGATCGCGCTGCTCTCGCATTCCGATTTCGGCGCGGCCGACACGCCCTCCTCGCTGAAGATGCGCAAGGCGCTGAAGCTGATCCGCGAGCGGGCACCGCATCTCGAATGCGACGGCGAGATGGAGGCCGACACCGCCCTCGTCCCGCTGATCCGCGAGCGCGTCCTGCCCTCCTCGACGCTGAAGGAGATGGCGAACGTCCTGATCTTCCCGAATCTCGACGCAGCCAACATCTCCTACCAGTTCGCCAAGGTGATGGCCGATGCGCTGCCCGTCGGCCCGATCCTGATCGGCACGGCCAAGCCGGCGCATATCCTCACCGGCTCGGTGACGGCACGCGGCGTGGTCAACATGACCGCCGTCGCGGTGGTCGAGGCGCAGGAAAGCGCCGCGGCTGCGGCCACGCTGTGAACCTGTAGCCAACTCCTGACAGCCGGGTGGCGAAAACCGCGGCCACGCCGTCGTTTTCCCGCTTGGCAGACTCAACGTCACGCGGTCTAATTCCCTTAGTCGGGCATCGCTCGCAGCGACGCCCGACTGAGGGAGGTTGCCATGCTCGACGTCACGCGCCGCCATGCCCCTTTGGCCTTCGCCGCCATCCTGGCCGGGACCCGCGCTGCCGCCGCCCAGGGCCGCATCGTCTTCCACCGCGGCAATGACGGCGACCCCGAGACGCTCGATCCGCACAAGACCTCGACCATCGCGGAAGCGCATCTGCTGCGCGACCTGCGCGAGGGGCTCGTCATCCACGACATGAAGGGCGAGGTCGTGCCCGGCGTCGCCGAAAGCTGGACTATGAGCCCGGACGGCAAAAGCTGGCGCTTCAAGCTTCGCAGCAATGCCAAATGGTCCAATGGCGACCCGGTCAAGGCCTCGGATTTCGTCCATTCCTTCCGGCGCATCGTCAATCCGGAAACCGGCGCCAAATACGCCAACCTGCTCTTCCCGATCCGCAATGCCCAGGCGATTCACAAGGCCGCCAACGGTTCCTCGCTTGAAACGCTCGGTGTCAGCGCTCCCGACGAGGGCACGCTGGAGATCGCGCTGGAGCAGCCGACGCCTTATCTGCTGGAATTGCTGACCCATCAAAGCGCCCTGCCCGTGCACCCGGCCAGCGTGGCCAGGGCCGCGCAGGAGCCCGGCCGGCCGGAAAACTGGATCACCAACGGCCCCTATATGCTCAAGGAGCTGGCGCCGAATTCGCATATCCGGCTCGACCGCAACCCGCATTTCCATGCGGCGACCGATGTGAAGATCGATACCGTGATCTTCTACCCGGCCTCGGACCTAGCGGCGGCCGCGCGGCGCTTCCAGGCCGGCGAATTGCACCTGACGACTGACATCCCGGCCGACCAGTTCAAGTCTCTCAAGGACAAGCTCGGCGATCAGGTCCGGATCGGCCCCTATCTCGCGACCTATTTCCTGATCATCAACAGCGCCAAGGCCCCCTTCGACGACGAGCGCGTCAGGCGGGCGCTCTCGCTGCAGATCGACCGCGAATTCATCGCCGACCGGGTCTGGGGCGGCACGATGCTGCCGGCCTATGGCGTGATTCCCCCGCATATCGGCAATTACGGCGAGCGAGCCGAGCTCGATTTCCGCCACGCTTCGGTGCTGGAGCGCGAGGACGAGGCCAAGCGCCTGCTCGCCTCGGCCGGCTTCGGCAGCGTACCGCTTCAGGTCGAGTTCCGCTTCAACACCACCGACAACAACCGCCACACGGCGGAAGCGATCGCCGAGCAGTGGCGCGCCATCGGCGTCGAGACCCGCTTCGTTGAGACCGATTTCCGCACGCATTTCGCCTATCTGCGCGATGGCGGCGATTTCGACGTCGCCCGCTATGGCTGGGTCGGCGATTATTCCGATCCGCAGAACTTCCTGTTCCTGTTCGAGAGCGACAATGCCGGCTTCAACATCGGCAAGTACAGGAACCCGCAATTCGACGCGCTGATGAAGCTGGCGACCGAAGAGCTCGACCTCGCCCGGCGCGCCGCGATCCTGCGCGAGGCCGACAGCATCGTGATCCGCGAGGAGCCCTGGATTCCGGTGCTGCATTACTCGACCAAGAACCTGGTCTCGCCGAAGCTCACCGGCTTCGAGCAGAACCTGCGCGGCGCGATCCCGACGCGTTTCCTGAGCCTGAAGGCCTGAAAGGCCATTGATTTCGAAGCCCTCATCCTGAGGAGGCCCGCAGGGCCGTCTCGAAGGATGCTTCAGGAGGCTCCCGAACCATCTGGAACATCCTTCGAGACGCGCCTTCGGCGCTCCTCAGGATGAGGGCTCTGGAAATTGACTATGCCCTGCACCAGACGCCGGGCCGTTTCCCCGCCGTGAGGCTCGCAACCGGCGCGAAGCTTCGCTAGGAAGGTCCGGCGTTCCCTTCCAATCAGCGAGTCCGCATCGATGAGCCGCATCGTCTACGTCAATGGCGCCTATCTTCCCGAGGAAGAGGCCAAGATCTCCGTTTTCGACCGCGGCTTCATCTTCGGCGACGGCATCTACGAGGTTTCGGCGGTGATCGGCGGCAAGCTCGTCGATTGCGAGGCACATCTGGCCCGGCTCGAGCGCTCCTGCGGCGAAATCCGTCTTGCCCTGCCCTGGTCGAAGGCCGAGCTCGTCGCTGTTCATGAAGAGCTGATCAAGCGCAATAACCTCGACGAGGGCGGCATCTACCTGCAGGTCTCGCGCGGCGCTGCCGATCGCGACTTCCCCTTCCCGAAGGATGTCCAGCCGACGCTGGTAATGTTCACCCAGGCCCGCAATTTCGTGAACGCGCCGGGCGCCAAGACCGGCATCAAGGTCGTCTCGACGCCGGACCTGCGCTGGGCGCGCCGCGACATCAAGAGCGTCAACCTGCTCGCCCCGGTGCTCGCCAAGCAGTTCGCGCTGGAAAGCGGCGCGCAGGAGGCCTGGCTCACCGAGGACGGCGTGGTGACCGAGGGCGCCTCCTCCACCGCCTGGATCGTCAAGGGCAAGACGCTGATCTCGCGCCCGCTCTCCAACAAGGTGCTGCCGGGCATCACCCGCAAGGCGGTGCTGGCCTATCTGGCCGAATCCGGCTTCACCTTCGAGGAGCGCGAATTCACGCTGGAAGAGGCGCTCGACGCCGAGGAGGCCTTCATCACCTCCGCGACCAGCCTCGTCATGCCGGTGACCACGATCGACGGCCACACGATCCATAACGGCGCGCCCGGCCCGACTGCGCTGCGCCTGCGCGAGATCTATATCGACTACGCCCGCAAGGGCGGCGTTCTGGGCTGAACCGCCCCCCTCATTCCGGGGCAAGCCCGCAGCGCTTGAGCCCGGAACCCAGAACCGATGCGGCTGCTTGGAAGGGCGCGTCGGTGTCGAGATAGACCACCGAACGCCTCGGCTCTGGATTCCGGGCTCGCAGCTTCGCTGCGCCCCGGAATGACGGCAGAGCTTATGCCGCGCCGGCGGCCAACTCACCCATCACATAGGTCGCAGTGACATTGCGCTCGTCGCCCAGCGTGACGAGCACGAACAGCTCCTCCGCCAGATCGCGCACCGTTTCCATGCGATGCGCCATCGCCCGCGTCGCGCCCGTATCGAGCACGACGACATCCGCCTCGCGGCCGGGCTCGAAGCTGCCGATCCAGTGATCGAGGCCCAGCGCCACGGCGTTGCCGCGCGTTATCGCATGCAGCGCCGCGAAGGCCGAGAGCGACTGCCCTTGAAGCTGCAGCACCTTGTAGGCCTCGGCCATGGTCCTGAGCATCGAATAGGACGTGCCGCCGCCGATATCGGTGGCGACCGCGACCTTCACGCCGCGTTGGCGCGCATGGGCCCAGTCGAACAGGCCTGACCCCAGGAACAGGTTGGAGGTCGGGCAGAACACGGCGACCGCCCCGGTCTCGGCGAAGGCCTGCCATTCATTGTGGGTCATGTGGATGCAATGGCCCATCAGGCTCTTCGGTCCGAGCAGACCGTAGCCGCGATAGATATCGGCGTAATCGGCTGCGGCCGGGAAAAGCTCGCGAGCGAAGGCGATCTCCGCGCGGTTCTCGTCGATATGGGTCTGGACATGGCAATCAGGGTGCTCGGCCGCCAGCTTCCCCGCCGCCGCCAGTTGCTCCGGCGTCGAGGTGATCGCGAAGCGCGGCGTGATCGCATAGAGCTGCCGGCCCTTGCCGTGCCAGCGCGCGATCAGCGCCTTCGAATCGCGATAGCTGCTTTCGGCCGTATCGGTCAGCGCTTCCGGCGCGTTGCGGTCCATCATCACCTTGCCGGCGATCATGCGGGTGTTGCGGCGCTGCGACTCAGCGAAGAAGGCCTCAGCCGATTGCGGATGCACCGAGCAATAGACCGCCGCCGTGGTCGTGCCGTTGGCGAGCAATTCGTCGAGGAAGAAGCGCGAAAGCTTCTCGGCATGGCCCTGCTCGCTAAGCTTCTGCTCCTCGACGAAGGTGTATTTGTTCAGCCACTCCATGAGCTGGGCGCCATAGGAGGCGACGACCTGCGTCTGCGGCATGTGGATATGGGCGTCGATGAAGCCGGGCATGATCAGATGCGGGCGGTGGTCGACGATTTCGGCCTCGGCCGGCAGCGCCCGCAGCAAATCCTGCGCCTCGCCCGCCGCCATGATCAGCCCGCTCTCGATGACGAGCAAACCATCCTCGACATAACGATGCGCCGCATCGCCTGCGGCCTGTGGATCATCCACGAACCAGAACAGGCGGCCACGCAGGGCGCGCAGGACGGTGGATGCAGTCACGTCGGGCAGCTCCGGCACAATTCCACATCACATCTGCACCAAATCGAAGCTTCCGGCCAAGCGCGGATCGTGCCTAATCTGCGGGCATGATTTGGCTTTGCGAAGGAAGCGGGCAAATGCGTGAGAGCTTGCGCTTCCTGCTCGGCGACAGGCTGGTCGAGATCGACCGCTGCGACCCGACCCTGACGGTGCTCGACTGGCTGCGCCTGGACCAGCGCATGACCGGCACCAAGGAAGGCTGCGCCGAGGGCGATTGCGGCGCCTGCACCGTCGTGGTCGGCCGGCTGGATCGCGGGACGGTGCGCTACGAGGCGATCAATGCCTGCATCCGCTTCCTGCCGACACTGGACGGCTGCCAGATCCTCACTGTCGAGCATCTGAAGGGCGCGGATGGCAGCTTGCATCCGGTGCAGCAGGTGATGGTGGAATGCCACGGCTCGCAATGCGGCTTCTGTACGCCGGGCTTCGTGATGTCGCTCATGGCGCTCAGGCTCAACGAGGCGGAGCCAAGCGTCGGCCGCATCGAGGATGCGCTCGCCGGCAACCTCTGCCGCTGCACCGGCTACGAGCCGATCATCGCCGCCGGACGGCGCATGGACGAGATTGCGCCGCGCGAGGCGGATCGCTTTCTGGGGGAGCGCGAGGCTATCGCAGCGCGCCTTGCAGAGCTGAATGATCCCGAGACGCTGGTCCTGCGAGGCGAAGCCGGGAGTTTCTACGCGCCCGCTACCATCGAAGCGCTGGCAGACCTGTTCGCTGCCCATCCGCAAGCGACGCTGGTCGCCGGCGCGACCGATGTCGGGCTCTGGGTCACCAAGGCGATGAAGCGGCTCGATCCGGTGATCTATCTCGGGCGGATCGAGACATTGCGGACGATCAGCGACGGGGGCGATCATCTGCGCTTCGGCGCGATGGCCAGCCATATCGACGTCAGAACGGCGCTGGCCGCCCTCTCGCCACAGCTCGACGAATTGATGCGCCGGTTCGGCGGCGAACAGGTGCGCAATGCCGGCACGATCGGCGGCAACATCGCCAATGGCTCGCCGATCGGCGACCTGCCGCCCGCGCTGATCGCGCTCGATGCGACGCTGGTGCTCGCACGGCGCCCGGAGGCCGGAATCGAACGGCGCATCATCCCGCTCGAGAGCTTCTTCATCGAGTATCGCAAGCAGGATCGGCACCCCGGCGAATTCGTCGAGGCTGTGCTCATACCGAAGTTGGCCGATGGCGTCCTGTTCCACGCGTCCAAGGTCTCGAAGCGTTTCGACGAGGATATCTCCGCCGTCTGCGGCGCCTTCCGGCTGACGCTCGGCAGCGATGGCCGCATCACCGACGCCCGCCTCGCCTATGGCGGCATGGCCGGCATTCCGAAGCGGGCCGCGGCGGCCGAAGCCGCGCTGATCGGACGACCGTGGGATGACTCCGCCGTCGCCGCCGCCATCGCCGCCCTCCCGCAGGATTTCACCCCGCTCGACGACATGCGCGCCTCGGCGCAATATCGGCTCAAGATCGCAGGCAACCTGCTGCGGCGTTTCCTGATCGAGACGACGCAAGCTGAAACACAGACGCGGGTCGCCGGCCTGCTGGCGGAGGCCGCCCATGGCTGACGCGCGCCGCAAGCTCGATATCGGACTGGAGAGCGGGCCGGTCGGCAGCTCCCGCATCCATGATTCCGCGCCCAAGCATGTCGCGGGCGAGGCACTCTATATCGACGACATCGCCGCGCCCGAAGGCCTGCTGCATGCCTATCTCGGCACGAGCAGCATCGCCCATGGCCGGCTGCTCTCGCTCGATCTCGATGCCGTCCGCGCCGCACCGGGCGTCGTCGCCGTGCTGACGGCGGCGGATATCCCCGGCGCCAACGACATCTCCTCGACGCATCTGCATGACGAGCCGGTCTTCGCAACCGATGCCATTCTATTCCACGGCCAGCCGCTATTCGCAGTGGTCGCCGAAACGCGCGAACAGGCCCGCCATGCCGCGACGCTGGCAAAGGCTGAGTATGCCGAGGAAGCGCCGCTCATCGATATCGCCGCCGCCCGCGAAGCCGGTGGCAAGCTCGTGACCGCACCGCTCAAGCTCGAACGCGGCGATCTCGCGGCGGCACTCGCATCGAGCCCGCGCCGGCTGAAAGGCACGATGACGATCGGCGGGCAGGAGCATTTCTATCTCGAAAGCCAGATCGCACTCGCCATCCCCGGCGAGGACGAGGACATGGCCGTGCTGGTCTCGACCCAGCATCCGAGCGAGGTCCAGCACATGGTCGCGGCCGTGCTCGGCGTCGGCTCGCATGCGGTCACCGTCGAAGTGCGGCGCATGGGCGGCGGTTTCGGCGGCAAGGAGACGCAGGCCAATCTCTTCGCCTGCATCGCCGCGATCTGCGCCCGCAAGCTGAGGCGCCCGGTCAAGCTCAGGCCCGACCGCGACGACGACATGGCGATCACCGGCAAGCGCCATGATTTCGTCTGCGACTACGAGATCGGCTTCGACGATGACGGCCGCATCCATGCGCTCGACGCCGTCTATGCGGCGCGCTGCGGCTGGAACGCCGATCTGTCGGGACCAGTGACCGACCGCGCCCTGTTCCACATGGATAATTGCTATTTCTACCCGGCGGTGCGCGCCCGCTCCGAGCCGCTCTTCACCAATACCTGCTCGAACACCGCCTTCCGCGGCTTCGGCGGGCCGCAGGGCATGGTGGGTGCGGAGCGCTTCATCGAGGAAGTCGCCTACGCCACCGGGCTCGACCCGCTGGAGGTGCGCCGCCGCAATCTCTATGGCGGCGAAGCTTCCGGTGAAGGTCTTCGCAGCGACGTCACGCCCTATCACCAGACGGTCGAGGAAAATATCGCCGCCGATGTGATTGCCGAGTTGGAACGGCGGTCAGACTATCAGGCGCGTAGGGCCGCGATCCGGGAGGCGAATGCGAAAAGCCCCATCGTCAAGCGCGGCATCGCATTGACGCCGGTAAAGTTCGGCATTTCCTTCACCGCGACCTGGTTCAACCAGGCTGGAGCGCTGGTGCATGTCTATACCGACGGCACGGTCGCGCTGAATCATGGTGGCACCGAGATGGGGCAAGGGCTCTACGTCAAGGTGGCGCAGGTGGTGGCCCAAGCCTTCGGCATCGGGCTCGACCAAATCAAGATCACCGCGACGACGACCGGCAAGGTGCCGAACACCTCCGCCACCGCCGCCTCCTCCGGCTCCGACCTCAACGGTATGGCGGCGCTCGATGCCTGCGAGACGATCAAGAAGCGGCTGACGGAATTCGCCGGGAAACATTGGCAGGAACGGCCGGAGGACATCGCCTTCCTGCCGGGCCGCGTGAAGGTCGGCCCCCGCGAGATCGCCTTCAAGGACCTGATCGCGGCCGCCTATATGGCCCGCGTCCAGCTCTCCGCAACAGGCTTTTACGCGACGCCGAAAATCCACTGGGACCGCAAGGCCGGCCGCGGCCACCCGTTCTACTATTTCGCCTATGGCGCAGCGGCGGCCGAGGTCGCGATCGACACGCTGACCGGCGAATACAAGGTCGAGCGCGTCGATATCCTGCATGATTGCGGGCAGTCGCTGAACCCAGCGATCGACAAGGGCCAGATCGAAGGCGGCTTCGTGCAGGGCATGGGCTGGCTGACCACCGAGGAACTGGTCTGGGATAAGAAGGGCCGGCTCTGGACCCATGCGCCCTCGACCTACAAGATCCCCGTCGCCTCGGACCGGCCGCGTATCTTCAACGTGCACCTGCTGGAGAACGCGCCCAATCGCGAGCCGACGATCCATCGTTCCAAGGCCGTCGGCGAGCCGCCGCTGATGCTGGCGATCTCGGTGCTTCACGCGCTGTCGGACGCGGTGGCAAGCGTCGGCGAATATCGCATCTGCCCCCGCCTCGATGCACCCGCGACGCCGGAGCGGGTTCTGGACGCAGTCGAGCGGGTCAGATCGGAGGCGGGGCGATGACCCTCGCGGCCTTCCTCACCTCCCATCAGCGCGACGGCATCATCCTCGTCAGGATCGAGGCGGCGGAAGGCTCGACCCCGCGCGAAGCCGGCGCCTGCATGGCGGTCAGCCCAAACGCCATCGCGGGAACGATCGGCGGCGGGCAGCTCGAATTCCATTGCATCGATATCGCCCGCCACATGCTGAGCGAGGTCGCCGAGGATCAGTTGCTCGACATCCCGCTCGGCCCGCAGATGGGGCAGTGCTGCGGCGGGCGCGTGCGCGTATCGCTGCGCCACGCCGGCGCGGCCGAGATTGCCCTGTTCAGCGCCCGCAAGAAGGCAGAAGCCGCGGCGCGGCCGCCGGTGCTGATCTTCGGCGCAGGCCATACCGGCCGGGCTCTCGCGCAGGCGCTGGCGCCCCTGCCGTTCACCGTCTCGCTGATCGACGACCGCGACGATGTCATGAGCGGGCTGCCGGCGGCGGTCACCTGCATCCGCATGGCCGATCCGGTCGATGCGATCGCGAGCGCGCCTGCGAATGCCGCTTTCGTCGTGCTCACGCACAGCCATGCGCTCGACTACCGGCTCGCGGAGGCGGCGCTGGCGCGCGGCGATGCCGCTTATGTCGGCATGATCGGCTCGGCCACGAAGCGCGCCCGTTTCGAGTCGAGCTTCCTGCGCAGCGGCGGGCGGCGCGAGGCGCTGACCCGGTTGACCTGTCCGATTGGCGGTTCGGATGTGGACGACAAGCGGCCGGAGGTGATCGCGGCCTTGACGGCAGCCGAGCTGGTGCGTTGCTTGCTTGGCCGCCGGGAGCCGGCGAAAGGGAGACGGTCGCGACATGAATCAGCCGCGTGAGCAGGATGTGCCGCCGCGGCTGGCGCTCGCCCATATCTCGAAGAGCTTTCCCGGCGTCAAAGCCAACGAGGACATAAGCCTGAGCGTCGCGCCGGGCGAAATCCACGCCCTGCTCGGCGAGAACGGCGCCGGCAAGTCGACGCTGGTCAAGATCATCTACGGCGTACAGCAGGCCGACGAAGGCACGATCTCCTGGAACGGCTCGCCCGTTTCGATCCCCTCGCCCAAGGCCGCGCGCAAGCTCGGCATCGGCATGGTCTTCCAGCACTTCTCGCTGTTCGACGCGATGACGGTGATCGAGAACATCGCGCTCGGCCTCGACGAAGCTGTCGACCGCGACGAGCTGAAGAGCCAAGTCGCCGCGATCCTGCAATCCTATTCGCTGCCGCTCGATCCGGAGCGCGAGGTGCATACGCTCTCGGTCGGCGAGTGCCAGCGCATCGAGATTGTGCGCTGCCTGCTGCAGAAGCCGAAGCTGCTGATCATGGACGAGCCGACCTCGGTTCTGACGCCGCAGGAGGTCGAGCGCCTGTTCGCGACGCTCAGGCAGATCGCGACTGAGGGCTGCTCGATCCTCTACATCTCGCACAAGCTGCACGAGATCAAAGCGCTCTGCGACAGCGCCACGATCCTGCGCGGCGGGCGCGTCGTCGCGACCTGCGACCCCAAGGTCGAGACGACCAAGCGCATGGCCGAGCTGATGATCGGCGCGGAGCTGCGCAAGATCGAGCACAGCAAGGCGGCGACCTCGGGCGCCGTCCGGCTGGAGATCAAGGGTCTTTCGCTCCCCGGTGAGCCGCCCTTCGGGACCGACCTCGAGAATGTTTCCTTCGAAGCGCGGGCCGGCGAAATTCTCGGCATTGCCGGCGTTGCCGGCAACGGGCAGGCCGAACTCCTGACCGCGCTCTCGGGCGAACAGCTCCCAGCCCATGCCGAAGCGATAAAACTCGACGGGAAAGCTGTCGGCCTGGAAGGCGCAGGCGCGCGCCGGGGGCTCGGCCTCGCCTGCGTGCCCGAAGAGCGCAACGGCCATGCCGCGGTGCCGGATTTCTCGCTCGCCGATAACGGCATCCTGACGGCGCGCCATCGCCTGCCGCTGGCGCCGCACGGCTTCATCAATCGCGGCAGCGTCAAGCGCTTCGCCGATGGCGTCATCAAGCTCTTCGACGTGCGCACCACGGGAAATGGTGCCCTCGCCCGCTCGCTTTCGGGCGGCAACCTGCAGAAATTCATCATGGGCCGCGAGATCGGCCAGCAGCCGGCCGTGCTCGTCGTCTCGCAACCGACCTGGGGCGTCGATGCCGGTGCCGCCGCCGCGATCCGGCAGGAACTCGTCGACCTCGCGGCCAAGGGCTCGGCCGTGGTGGTGATCTCGCAGGACCTCGACGAATTGCTGGAGCTGGCGGACCGGCTCTGCGTCATCAACGAGGGGCGTTTGTCGGCGCCGCGCCCGGTCGCGAGCCTCGGCATCGACGAGATCGGCCTGATGATGGGCGGCGTCCATGGCGCGGAGGCGGCCCATGCTTGAATGGCGCCGCCGCCGCGAGCCGAGCACGTTGATGCTGCTCGCAAGCCCGTTGATCGCGATCGGGCTCACCATGCTGATCGGCATGATCGTCTTCACCGCCATGGGCTATGACGGCTTCCATGCGGTCGAGAGCATCTTCCTGACGCCGTTCCTGGAGCCGCAGCGCTGGGGCGATATCGGGGTCAAGGGCGCGCCGTTGGTGATGATCGCGCTCGGGCTCGCCATCGGCTTCCGCGCCAATGTCTGGAATATCGGCGCCGAGGGGCAATACGTCATGGGCGCCATCGCCGGCACCGGCGTCGCCCTGCTCACCTATGACATGACAGGGTGGTGGATCCTGCCCGCCATGGTGCTGGCCGGCATTCTCGGCGGCATGGCCTGGGCGGCGATCCCGGCCTTCCTGCGCGTCAAACTGCAGGTCAGCGAAATCCTGACCAGCCTGATGCTGACCTATGTCGCCGTGCAGTTCCTGTACTTCCTGGTGCGCGGCCCGTGGAAGGACCCCGGCGGCTTCAATTTTCCTCAGACGCGGATGTTCACGGCGGACCAGACGCTACCGACCGTGCTGGAGGGGACACTCGTCCATCTCGGCATCCCCGCCGCGCTCGTGCTTGCGATCATCGCGTGGCTGCTGATGGAAAAGACCACCGCGGGCTATGCGATCAAGGTCGTCGGCCTCGCGCCGGCCGCGGCGCGCCATGGCGGCTTTAGCGCGGCACGCACGACCTGGGCGACGATGCTGATCAGCGGCGCGCTTGCCGGCCTTGCCGGGTTGTTCGAGGCGGCCGGGCCGTTCGGCCAGCTCACGCCGCAATTCCCGGTGGGCTATGGCTTCACCGCGATCATCGTCGCCTTTCTCGGACGGCTGAACCCGCTCGGCATCGTCTTCGGCGGCATCGTGCTGGCAGGAACCTATGTCGGCGGCGAGATCGCGCAATCGACGGTCCGGCTGCCGCAGGCCGCAACCGGCCTGTTCCAGGCCATGCTGCTGTTCATGCTGCTGGCTACCGACGTGCTGGTGCGCTGGCGGATCGTATTCAAGCGGAGAGCCGCATGACCTCTGCCATGCTCGTCTCCATCCTGATGACGCTGATCGCGGCTTCGACGCCGCTGCTGCTGGCCTCGCTCGGCGAACTCGTCGCCGAGAAGGCCGGCGTGCTCAATCTCGGCGTCGAAGGCATGATGCTCTGCGGCGCGGTTGCGGGTTTCGCGGTCGCCTTCTCGACCGGCAGCACCGGCATCGGCCTCGTCGCGGCGGCGTTCGCCGGCGTCGCTGCCTCGATGGTCTTCGCCGTGCTTGCGCTCTCGCTGACAGCCAATCAGGTCGCGACGGGGCTCGCACTGACGATCTTCGGCATCGGCGCGTCGTCGCTGATCGGCGCCGGCTTCGTCGGACGCACCATCTCGCGGCTCCAGCCAATCTTTCCCGCGGGGCTGTCGGAGCATCCGATCCTGCGCGTGATCTTCGGCTACGACATCCTCGTCTATCTCTCGCTCGCGCTCGTCGCGGGCGTGAGCTGGTTCCTGCGCCGGACGCGGCCTGGACTGATCCTGCGAGCCGTCGGCGAGAACGACGCCTCGGCCCATGCCATCGGCTATCCGGTGGTCGCCATCCGCTATGCGGCGGTCGCCTTCGGCGGCGCGCTGGCCGGGCTCGGCGGCGCCTATTTCTCGCTGGCGCTGACGCCGATGTGGGCCGACCGGCTGACCGCCGGGCGCGGCTGGATCGCGCTCGCGCTCGTCGTGTTCTCGGCCTGGAAGCCGGGGCGCCTGCTGCTCGGGGCCTATCTCTTCGGTGCCGTGATGACGCTCGAATTGCAGCTCAAGGCGGCCGGCGTCACCTGGCTCGCGCCGGAGGTTCTGGCAATGGCCCCCTACCTTGCGACGATTGCAGTTCTGACCATGATGTCGCTAGGACGGAAGACCGGCCGGCTCGACGCGCCCGCCTGCCTCGGCAAACCTTTCTCGGCGTCCTGACGCCGCAACCCACAATGGGGAGTTCTCGGACATGACCAGCATAATCACCCGCCGCAAGCTGACCTTCGGCGCGGCCGCCGCCTCCACCTTGCCGATCCTCGGCCGGGGCGCCTCGGCCCAGGCCCCGCTCGGCGTCGGCTTCGTCTATGTCGGCCCGATCGGCGACCACGGCTACACCTGGACGCATAACCAGGGCCGGCTCGCGCTGGAGAAGGAATACGGCGCCAAGATCAAGACGAGCTTCATCGAGAACGTCGCAGAGGGCCCGGACGCGGCGCGCGCCATCCGCCAGCTCGCCCAGGCCGGCAACCAGCTGATCTTCACGACCTCCTTCGGCTTCATGAACCCGACCATCCAGGTCGCCAAGCAGTTCCCGAAGATCCATTTCGAGCACGCCACCGGCTATATGCGGGCCGAGAACGTCGCGACCTACGATGCGCGCTTCTACGAGGGCCGCGCCGTGATCGGCACCATCGCCGGCCATATGTCGAAAACCGGCCAGGCGGGCTATGTCGCCTCCTTCCCGATCCCCGAAGTCGTGATGGGCATCAACGCCTTCCACCTCGCCGCCCGCAAGGTGAACCCGAACTTCAAGACCAAGGTCGTCTGGTGCTCGACCTGGTACGACCCCGCGAAGGAGGCCGACGCGGCCAAGGCGCTGATCGACCAGGGCGCCGACATGATCACCCAGCACACCGATTCCGCCGCCCCGCTCCAGGCGGCCGAGCAGCGCGGCGTCTTCGCCTTCGGCCAGGCCTCGGACATGAAGTCCTTCGCGCCGAAGGCCCATCTCTCGGCCATCGTCGACGACTGGTCGGGCTACTACATCAAGCGCGTCAAGGATGTGATGGACGGCAACTGGAAGAGCGGCGCCGTCTGGCACGGGCTCAAGGACGGCATGGTCAAGATCGCGCCCTATAACGACGCCGTCACCCCGGCCGCCCGCGCTGCTGCCGACGAGGTGACCAAGGGCATCATCGCCGGCACGCTCCACCCCTTCACCGGCGAACTCAAGGACCAGAAGGGCGAAGTCCGCCTGAAGGCCGGCGAGAAGGCCAGCGACGAGATGCTCTCGAAGATGGACTGGTACGTCGACGGCATCCAGGCCTGATCCTCATACCTTCGCTGCTGCGGCTGCACGACGCCGCCGCAGCAGCGATTCGCCGGCCCAGGGACCTGACGATTGGTCAATTCGGCCGCAAAAGCCTGTCATGGCTCTAAATTGGGCTCGTTCCCGCCTGAATCCGATGGAACGAAGCCGTTTCCTGTGCGTATCTACCGCCGCGGGCATCGTCTTTCCGCGTTAGCCGTGGCAACTGCGTGAGTTGCGCGCCGCGAATGGCACCCATGTGCCGCGGCCGCTCATGCCGGAAACGAGCATGATCGGCCGTCATCCAGCACGCGACGCCTGAACAACCTTCTCAAGGAGGATTTCATGACCAAGAACGAACTGATCGCCGCCATCGCCGAAGAGACCGGCAAGACCAAGGCCGACGTCTCCGCCATCCTGACGTCTCTCGGCGCGACCGTCGCCAAGACCCTGAAGAGCGGCGACGACGTCACCCTCGGCGGCATCGGCAAGCTCTCTGCTGCCAAGCGCGAAGCCCGCGAGGCCCGCAACCCCTCGACCGGCGCGACCATCAAGGTTCCTGCCAAGACCGTCGTTAAGTTCAAGGTCACCAAGGACCTCGCCGACGCGGTGGCGTAAGGCCATCATCGGGATCGAGCGGCGTTCGCGCATGAAACGCGGACGCTGCTTGACCCGGCGCCCCATGCCCTCACATTAGCGGCATGTTCCTTCGCCTCTTCACCGATCTGCGCGCCGCCAAGGTCCCGGTGACCTTGCGCGAATATCTGACGCTGCTCGAAGGGGTCGAGGCCGATCTCGCCGAACATCGGGTCGACGAGTTCTACTATCTCGCCCGCGCCACGCTGGTGAAGGACGAGCGCCATCTCGACAAGTTCGATCGCGTCTTCGCCCAGGTGTTCAAGGGCATGGAGACGCTGCAACAGGCGATCGAGGAAGCCGGCATTCCCGAGGAATGGCTGCGCAAGCTCGCCGAGAAATTCCTGACCGATGAAGAGAAAGCCCAGATCGACGCGATGGGCTGGGAAAAGCTCTGGGAGACGCTGAAGCAGCGGCTCGAAGAGCAGAAGGGCCGCCATCAGGGCGGCAACAAGTGGATCGGCACGGCCGGCACCTCGCCTTACGGCGCCTACGGTTACAATCCCGAAGGTATCCGCATCGGCCAGGACAAGAACCGCAATTTCCGGGCGGTGAAGGTCTGGGACAAGCGCGAGTTCAAGGATTTCGACGACACGCGCGAGCTCGGCGTGCGCAACATGCGGATCGCGCTCCGGCGCCTGCGCCGCTTCGCCCGCACCGGCGCGGCCGAGGAACTCGATCTCGACAACACCATTTCCGAGACCGCCCGGCACGGCTATCTGGACGTCAAGCTTCGCCCCGAGCGCCGCAATGCCGTGAAGGTGCTGCTCTTCCTCGATGTCGGCGGCTCGATGGACTGGCATATCGAGCTGGCCGAGGAGCTGTTCTCGGCGGCGCGGGCCGAGTTCAAGCATTTCGAGCATTTCTACTTCCACAACTGCCCCTATGAGCGGGTCTGGAAGGAGAACCGCCGCCGCCACGACCAGCAGATCGCGACCTGGGACGTGCTCAGGACTTATCCGTCCGACTACCGTCTCGTCTTTGTCGGCGATGCCTCGATGAGCCCCTACGAGATCGCCATGCCCGGCGGCTCGGTCGAGCATTGGAACGAGGAAGCCGGCGAAGTCTGGATGGAGCGCCTGGCGACGAAATTCCCGAAATCGGTCTGGCTCAACCCGGTGCAGCAAAACTTGTGGAACTACACCCAGTCGATCCGCCAGATCGGCGGGCTGATGGGCGGGCGCATGTTCCCGCTGACGCTCGACGGGCTCGATGGCGCGATGAAGGTTCTGGCGCGGTGACGAATACCATCATGACCGAAGACGACGATGGCCCTGCCCCGAGCTGGCGCCAGCGGCCGAAGCCCGTCGGGTTCGAGATCGCCTACAAGCTCGACGGCGAGACGCTGGAGGTCGACCGGACGCGCCGGGTCGACAGCATCCGCCTCAGCGCGGTCGAGCAGGTGCGCTTCGTCTACGCGCCCGGCAACATCTCGTCGAAGGGCTACAAGACGCAGCTCAGGCTCAGCGACGGCCGGACCGTGACCTTCGGCAACCTGTCCTGGCGCTCACTCACCGATCTCGACCGCGACGATCCGCGCTATCACCGCTTCGTCACGGCGCTCTCGGCCGCGATCGCGCGGGCCAATCCGCGCGCGCGCTTCGTCGCCGGGCGGCCGAAGCCGATCTGGCTCGGCGTCGCCGTGGTCGGCGCGCTCTCGCTCCTGATGCTCGCGGCCTTCACGCTGCGCGCCTTCCAGCAGGGCGCGACCAATGCCGGGCTGCTCGGCGTCCTGCTGATCGCAGCCTCGTTCTGGCAGGTCTGGCCATTGGTCAAGCTCAACCGGCCGCGCGAACTCGCGACCGGCGAGGTGCCTGAAAGCCTCGTCCCGGGCGGGACGGGCTGAGGCTCAGCGGACGACCAGCACCGAGCATTTCGCCCGGCGCACGATGGCCGATGCGTTCGATCCGATGACATAGGCGAGCATGCCCGGCTCATGCGAGCCGATGACGATGAGGTCGATCCCGCCGGCATCGGCCTCGGCCAGGACCTCGCCATGGACCGAGCCGATCAGGACCTTGGCAGAAACCCGCTCGGCCGGCAGGTCGACCTTGGCCGCGATCTCGGCGAGCTTGGCCTCGGCATCCTCCTGCTGCTCGGAATCGAAATCGGCCGGCACGAATTCCATATAGGTGACCGGGATCAGCGAGCGGACATAGACCAGCCGCACCCTTCCGCCCGAAATCTTGGCGAAGGATACGGCTGCCGCGATCGCCGGCTGGGCGAGCTCGGCTTCGGCGAGATCTACGGGGACCATGATCGATCTGTACATCGCATCCTCCTAGGCTGGTTGTGCAACCATCATGGAGTGTGCCAGCACCCGCGCCATGATCCAGCGCAAAATGCAGGATGCGGCGCAGCGCCGCGCGGCGGAGCCTGAAGCTAGCCGGTTTCTGGTAGAAGCACGCCGTCATCCCGGACAAGCTGCGCAGCAGCGCCGATCCGGGATGACGAAGCGGTTCCGGGGGAAGTCAGTATGGCTTCAGCCCTGACGCGCAGGCGTGCGGACGATCAGTCCGTCGAGATCGTCGCGGATGCGGATCTGGCAGGACAGGCGCGAATTCGGGCGGACGTCGAAGGCGAAGTCGAGCATATCCTCCTCCATATGCTCGGCAGGGCCGACAGCGGCAGTCCAGGCGTCGTCGACATAGACATGGCAGGTGGCGCAGGCACAGGCCCCACCGCATTCCGCCTCGATGCCGGGGATCGCGTTGCGGATGGCCGTCTCCATCACGGTCGACCCGGCTTCGGCCTCGACGGTGCGGCTCTCGCCCTGAGCGTCGATGAAGGTGATGTTCGGCATGAGGAACTCCGGCGGCGCGATGACGGCCCCCCGCTTAGAGCATTTCAAAGCGGCACGGAACGGGATTTCGCGCCGCAGCCGCGTGCTCAGGCAGCGCAGTCGAAGAGGGCGATCACCGCCCTCGCCTCGGCTGCCGCCAGGGCGAGCGCATCGAGCGCGGTCTCACTCACCGCCTGCTCCGGTCCGGAAAGGCTCTCCTCGATGCGGTCGGCGGCCTCCGCGACGCGCCAGGCGCCGATGGCACGCGCCGCGCCCTTCAGGGTGTGGGCGGCATCCATCCGCGCCTGCCGGTCGGCGCTCCCGTGAATGGCGCGCAGATGGACGACGCATTGCTGGGCAAAGAGCGTCAGCAGTTCGCGCTCCAGCTCGTGGTCCCCGGCGGTCTGGCGGGAGAGATAGGCGAAATCGATGGCCTTCTCGGTCATGTCGGGAACTCTCGGCATCGGTCATCAAATGGCCGCATCGGCCGGTCTCATGCCGTTCAGGAAGCGCCCGGATGGTGAACGAGGCGTTAACGACGTTTGTGAATCGCGTGGTCAAATGGGTTTCCAAGGGTCCGGGGGTCCACTACCCTTCCAATTGGTAAATGATGGGCGCAGTGTTTCCGTTCACCCGGCCAGAGGCGGCATGGGGCGACGGATGTCACCGTACGCGCCCATCGTCAGTAGCGTGGCGAGGCGGCAACGATGAATCGACCCAAGAAGCTCCAGGACCCCACTGAAGCTGCGATGTCGGCGATCGAAGAGGCGCTTCGCCTTGACCAGCCCAAGGACGGTGTTGATACGCCGGTCGAGACCGAGCCCCGGCTGCCCACGACCAGCGAGAACGACCTGAAGCTCGAAATGCCGCGCGTCGAGCCGGCTCCGGCGTCGCCTCCGCCGGCCTCGGTTGCTCCGGCGCAGCCACCCGCACCCCCGCGCGCCGCGATCGCGCCCGATACCAGCCGCGTCGCCAATGACGACCGCCGGGATTCGAGCTCCCTCGTCCAGGCCTTCGCCGTGCGCCCGTCCAGCAGGCCCTACTGGTTCGCAGCGCTGGCCTCGCTCGCCTGGCTCGGCGGCGCCGCCTTCGTCCTGCTCGGCCGCTACGGCTCGTTCAGCAACGGCCTGCCCGAGCCCGTCGCCAGCTTCGGCATCGGCGAATGGACCCTGCTCGCGCTCTCGATCGGCGCGCCGGTCGTGTTCTTCTTCGTCCTGGCGGCGCTCTATCGCCGCACCCAGGAAATGCGCCTGATCTCGCGCGCCATGACCGAGGTCGCGCTGCGTCTCGCCGAGCCCGAGGTTGCCGGCGCCGATTCCGTGCTGTCGCTGAGCCAGACAATCCGCCGCGAAGTCGCCGCAATGGGCGACGGCATCGAGCGCGCCGTGGCGCGTGCCGGCGAGCTGGAGACCATCGTGCGCGGCGAGATCTCGACGCTCGAGCGCGCCTATGCCGATAACGAGATCCGCCTGCGCTCGCTGATCGACGAGTTGGTCACGCAGCGCGAGGCCGTGGTCGGCAATGCCGAGCGCGTCAAGCTCGCCATCAGCGGTGCTCATGACGGGCTCGCTAAGGACCTCGACAGCGCCAGCCGCGCCATCGCCGAGGCCGTCTCGCAGGCCGGCGATCGCGTCACCGGCTCGCTCGGCGCCAAGGGCGACCAGATCACGCAGGCGCTCGGCCGCGCCGGCGAGAAGATGATCGAGGAGATCAGCGGCCGCAGCCACGACCTCGTCGAGCGCCTGCAGATCACCTCCGGCGAAGTTTCCGAGCGCCTGGCCGGCGCCAGCGGCAACCTGTCGGACATGCTCGACGGCCGCGCCAAGGAGATCGCGAGTTCGCTGGAGCGCACCGGCGCGGTCCTCACCGAGGGCCTGACCACCGGCGCCCAGGACGTCACCCGCGCCATCAGCGAGACCGGCAACCAGGTCGCCGAGACGCTGACCGGCCGCGTCGAGACCGTCAACGAACTGCTCAAGAACACCGGCGAGACCCTCGCACGCGACATCTCGGCGCGCGGCACGGAAGCGGCCGAACGCTTCGAAGCCAGCAGCCGCAACATGGTCGCGCTGATCGAGAGCCAGAGCGAGGCCCTGCAGGCCCGTCTGGCGGAATCCGGCGAAGCGCTGCGCAGCGCCCTCTCCGACGAAGGCGAGAGCGTCACGACGCGCCTCGCCGAGGTCGGTCGCGGCGTCAACAGCCTGCTCAACCGCCAGAACGAAGCCATCGCCAGCCGCCTCACCGAAGTCGGCGAGAGCGTTCACGGCCTGATCGGCACGCATGGCGATACGCTGGTCAGCCGCCTCAACGAGACCGCCCGCACCGTCGACGACGTGCTGCGCGAGCGCAGCGAGGCGATCATCCTGCGCGTCAACGACGCCAGCCAGTCCCTCAGCGAGTCGGTCGCACAGCACGGCGACACCCTCACTGGCCGCATCACGGATGTCGCGGGCCAGGTGAACGGGCTCTTCACCGAGCACGGCAGCCAACTCGTCGACCGCCTCAACGAAACCGGCCAGACCGTCCACACCCTGCTCGACCAGCAGGCCGAGAAGCTGGTCAGCCGCGTCTCAAGCGCCGGCAACGAGCTCGCAGATCTGGTCGGCCAGCAGAGCGACGGCGTCGTCAACCGCGTCTCGCAGGCCGGCAGCGAACTCGCGCGCGTGCTGTCGGAGCACAGCGAAGCCGCAGTCGCCAGCGTTTCCGATGCCGGGCGCAACCTCGCCAGCCTGATGGGCGAACAGGGCGACGCCACGGTCGCGCGCGTTTCGAACGCCGGCGCCGATGTCGCAAAGCTCCTGTCGGAGCGCAGCGAGGCGCTGGTCGCCAGCGTCTCGGGCGCCGTCAACACCGTCGAGACCCGCCTGCGCGACGAAAGCGAACTGCTCGTCAGCCGCCTGACCCAGGCCGGCCAGGAGGTCGGCGTCATCGTCGGCAACGAGAGCGAACGCCTGATCACCGGCCTCTCCGAGACCGGGATGCGCGTCAGCGCCCTGCTCGAGGAGCAGGCCGGCGCGATGACCGTGAAGGTTTCGCAGGCCGGGCTCGAGATCAAGGACCTGCTCGGCAACGAGAGCCAGGCGCTGGCGAGCCGCGTCGCCGATGTCGGCCGCTCGGTGCACGGCATCCTGGCGGAGCGCTCGAACGCGCTGATCACCCGCCTCGCCGAGACCGGCGCCAATATCGACCAGCAGCTCGACGAGCGCGGCGCGACGCTTGCCGCCCACGTCACCGGCAGCATCGAGGCGGCGAAGAACGCTCTCGAACAGCAGCAGACCGGCTTCCTCGCCAGCGTCAGCGACACGGCCGAGAAGGTCGGCGCCCTGCTCGGCGAACAGCGCGAGACCATGGTGCGCGACCTCGTCAGCACCGGCCGCGAGGTCCATACCCTGCTCGGCGAGCAGAGCGAGGATCTGGCGCGCCGCATGACCGAGGCAACCCGGACCCTCACCGAGACGATCAATGTCGACGGCCGCCATGTCGCCGACCGCGTCTCCGAAGCGACGCAAGGCCTGCGCGACACCTTCACCGTCCATGCCGAGGAGGCGCGCACCATGCTCGCCGGCACCGGCCGCGAGATCGTGCTGGCGCTGACCCAGCAGGGCGGGCGCGTGAACGAGGCGCTCTCGGCCAATGCCGAGTCGATGCTGCGCTCGGTCGAAGGCCGCGCACAGGCGCTGAACGAGGCGCTGGCGCTGCGCCACGACGCGCTGACCAAGCTCTTCGACGAGCGCGGGCACGAGATCGAGGCCGCGCTCGGCGGACGTCTCGCGGCGTTCTCGACGCTGTTCGATACCCAGGGCCGCGATGTCGAGAACGCGCTCGCCGCGCGTCTCGGCGCATTCGAGGACTTGATCGTCAACCAGGGCGGCGTCCTGACCGCCAAGATCTCCGGCGACGCGCAGCAGCTCACGGCCGCGCTCCACTCCGGTATCGCGCAGGTCGAGAAGCTGATCTCCGAGGATAGCGTCATGCTGGCCGACAAGGCCGGCTCCCGCGCGCTGGAGGCGGCCGAGCTCCTCGCCAGCCGCACCCGCGAGGCGGCGGACGCGATGGAAAGCCAGATCAAGCTGTTCGAGGATCGCTCGGGCGCCAAGAGCGCCGAGATCGCCGGCACGCTCGACAGCCTGATCGCGCGCATCGACGGCAGCCTCGGCTCGCGCGCCACCGCCCTCAACGAGGCGCTGGTCGAGCGCACGGTGGATATCGCCCGCGTGCTCGCCGAAGGTGGGCGCGAGGTCACCAAGGCGCTCGCGGCCAAGGCCGACGAGATCGGCGAGGTCGTCACCTCCAAGAGCGAATCGCTCACCCGGACGCTCAGCGACAAGGCCGACACGATCAACGCGACGCTGGGCGGCCGCGCCCTCCAGATCGCCGACACGCTCGACCAGAGCGTGGCGCGCTTCGAGGAGCGCGTCGTCGGCCGGCTCGACACCGTCTCGCACACGCTGGACACGCGCGGCGACGAGATCGCCGCCACGCTGCAAGGCCGTTCCGAAGCCATCGCCTCGGTGCTCGCCGAGCGGGCGCAGGAGCTGCGCGCCCTGTTCGACAATGAGGGCGGCGGCATGATCTCGGCGCTCGCCGGCCAGAGCGAAGCCATCGCGGCGGCGCTCACCGAGCGGGCCGAGCAGTTGCGCACCCTGTTCGACGATCGCGGGCTCGGCATCGTCGCCGCGCTCGGCCGTCGCGGCGACGCCATCTCGGGCGCGCTCGACCAGCGCGCCGAGCAGCTGCGCGCGATCTTCGAGGGCCAGGGCGCCGGCATCGTCACGGCGCTGGAACGCCAGGGCACGGCGATCACCAATTCGCTGGACGAGCGGACCGACGCCATGCGCGCCGCCTTCGACGCCAAGGGCCACGGCCTCGTCGAATTGCTCGGCCGCCAGGGCGAGACGATCACCCAGTCGCTCGATGAGCGCGTGGAGACTTTGCGCGGCGTCTTCGAGGCCAAGGGCAGCGGCCTCGTCGCGGCTCTCGGCGAGCAGGGCGCGACCTTCACCCAGGCGGTCGACGAGCGTGTCGAGGCCCTGCGTGCCGTGTTCGACGCCAAGGGCAACGGTGCCGTCGAGGCCCTGAACGAACGCGGCGAAGCGCTCGCCAACGAGTTCGCCTCGGTCGGCGAGACCGTGGTGCGGGCGCTCGAAAGCCGCGGCAACGCCATCGTCGCCGGCCTGCGCGACCGCGGCGCGGCCATCGCCAACGCGGTCGAGGCCTCGTCCAATGCGCTCCGCGAGACGCTCGAATCCGGCTCGCGCCAGTCGATCGACGCGCTGGTCGGCACCAACGAGCAGCTCCGCGAAGAGCTCGGCGGCATGCTGGGACGCCTCGGCGAAGCCAACAAGCTGATGCAGCAGATCGTCAACGGCGCGAACAAGAACCTCGCCGCCGTCGAGAACAGCCTGTCGACCCGCGTCGGCGAATTGCAGACCGTGATCGGCACCGTGATGGCAGAGGCCGGCTCGGCCTCGCAGCAGGTCACGGCGCAGATCGCCGAGCTGAAGAGCTTCTCGGAAGGCACGCTGCGCGAGACCGCGGCACTGATCGGCCAGCTCGACGATCGCGGCACCTCGCTCAATGAGGCGACCCAGGCCAGCAGCGCGGCGCTCAGCGCCGTCGCCGGTCGGCTGGAGCAGATCGAGAATCGCGTCGGCAAGGCTTTGATCGAGCGTCGCGAGGCGCTGGAGCAATTGCACGGCCTCATCACCAATCGCACCGACGACGTCGAAGCGATCACCCGCTCCTTCGCCTCGCTGATCGACGACTCGCTCAGCACGGCCGAGTCGCGGGCCCGCCAGATCGGCACCGTCCTGTCCGACTCGGCGGAATCGACGACCAATGCGATCGCCCAGCAGTTCGAGGCGATCCGCTCGGCCACCGGCCAGGAGCGCGAGCGCACGGCGGAAGCCCTGCGCGCGGCCTATGCCCAGGTGTCCACGGAGATCGGCGGCGAGATCACCAAGGTGACCGAGCGCTTCCAGAAGGCGGCGCAGGACATGCGCGGCATCACCGGCGACATCCAGCGCGAGCTGGAAGCGACTCGCGCCGAGCTGAAGCGCGGCGTGCTCGAACTGCCGGCGGAAGCGCAGGAATCGACCTCGGCCATGCGCCGGGTCGTGGCAGAGCAGATCAAGGCGCTGAACGACCTCACCGAGATCGTGACGCGGGCGGGCCGCCGCGGTGACGTCTCGCTGCCGATCGATCATGCCGCCAGCAGGCGCCCGGTCGCGGCTGCGGCTGTGGCCGCCGCCGTCGCCGCCCCCGCCCCGGTAGCCCCAGTGCGCCCCGCCCAGGCCTTTACGCCTGCGCCGCAGCCCACGCCTGCCGCGGAAGAGCCGCTGCTGCGGCCGTCCATCGACGCTGCGGCAAGCGAGCCCGAGCAGCCTGCCGCGCCGCGCCCGGCCGTCCGGATCGAAACCGCGACCACGCCGACCCGCCCGGCTTCCGTGCAGGAAGCGCCGCGCCGCCAGCCGGAGCCTGCTCCGCAGCCGGCCAAGGCCGGCTGGCTCTCTGACCTGCTGACCCGCGCCTCGCGCGAGGACAAGCAGCCGGAGCCGAGCAAGCCGACGACGCATTCGATCGAGAAGCTCGATTCGCTCTCCGTCGACATCGCGCGGATGATCGACCATGACGCCGCCGTCGAATTGTGGGACCGCTACAAGCGCGGCGAGCGCAACGTCTTCACCCGCCGGCTCTACACGCTGCAGGGCCAGCAGACCTTCGACGAGATGCGCCGCAAGTACCGCCGCGACGCCGAGTTCAAGGATACGGTCGACCGCTATATCGACGAGTTCGAGCGCCTGCTCGGCGAAGCCGCCAAGGACGACCGCGACTCGATGGTGGCCAAGACCTACCTGACCTCGGAGACCGGCAAGGTCTACACGATGCTGGCCCATGCCAGCGGGCGCTTCGAGTAAGCTCTGCACTCAATCGAAACGAGAAAGGCCGCCCAAGAGGGCGGCCTTTTGCTTTTCAGGCGGCCGTGGAGGGGTCTTACGCCCCGCTTAAGCCGCCGCCCGGAAGCGCGCCTCGCCCCGATTCACGAAACAGGTCTTGTCGAACAGGGAGAGGTCGAGCGGATTGGGCAAGCGCACATCCGCGATCTCGGGGAACGGCCTGCTCGCCCCTTCATAGGAACGGTCGACCTGCGAGAGGAAGACGAGGATCAGCCCCCTCTCCCGCGCGAACGCCTTCAACATGCTCACCTGAAGCGCCAGTTCCGGCGTGTCGCGGCGCTGGTCGAGCAGTTGCAGATAATCGATGACCGCGACGGTGCCGCGCGGGGCGTCCGCCAGCCGTGCCACGATGTAGTCGGCGCTGATCGCATCGGAGCAGTCGCAGTCGAACAGGCCGGCGAACGCGGCCGGCTCGATATTGATCGCATGCAGCCGGGAGAGCACGTCAGCCGGCGTGTATTCGAGCGTGAGGAAGACGCCCTGGCGCCCGGCCCGCATGGCTTCGGCCAGCAGGGCGAGGCTCGCCAGCGTCTTGCCCTGCCCCGGCCGCCCGGCCATCAACACGAGATCACCCGGTTCCAGCAGCGGCCAGAGCGCACGCACCGATGCCATTCCCGGCTGCTTCGCGACGAGCAGGCTCCAGCTGCGATAGCCCTCCTCAGTCGCGATGCGGTCGAGGGCGGTGTGGAGCGGGATGCGCTCCGCCCGGCTCAAGAGCCGCGCTTTACGCTTCAGTCGATGGATCGGGGCCGACAAAGTCATGACGTGAACCTCCTATCGCGGGCAGCTGGCGCAATCCCTCCTCATGCGTGATGCCCGGACAGTCGGTCGGTTCGTCGGAAATGCCCTGCACGATCATGCTTCCCCGGCTGGAGGGGGGAGGCTCGGGCCGAGCCGGAATCAGATTTTAGCGCAGCTGCAGGCGGAAGGGAATCGTCCGCTTTCGATAGACGCGTTCAGCGCGCCCAGCGCACGATATCGACCAGCACCTGCGACAGCGCCCGGTCGAGCGCCTGGGCCGCACCCGGTCCGTCGACTGCGCCGGCCGGCACGCGGGCCGCGAACAAGCGCGCCCTCTGGATCTGGCCGGTCCGGTCGCCGACGATCCGCGCGGTGATCTCGACCACGGCCGTCCCCGCCGCGGCATCGATGTTGAAGCTGCGGATATTGGTGTTGAGCTGAACGTCAGGAGAGATGCGCTGGCCGGGCCCCGAGACCGAGCCGACCCGGCCGGCGTTCTCGAAGGTCTGAATCAGGCGGGCCTGCACCAGCGCCGGAACCCGGTCCGCCCATTGCGCGCCGCCGACGAAGGAGAGCGCGCCGCTCGAATCCCGGACGATGACGCGGTCGGAATCGAGCGCCTGGACCGCCGTCGGCTCGGCCACGACCATGATGGCACGCGAGCCGCCAACCTTGCCGAACCCGCCCGGTGCCGAGAGATCGAAAGTGGTCGGCGTCGCCCCGCCGCCGCAGCCGGCGAGCAGCGCGGCTACAGCCAGAACCGGAAGGAAGCGGCGAGCCCGGCGGGCCGGAGGAAGCAGAACCTCGGTCGTCATGGGGCTAGCGGGATCCGTTGTACTGGGGAAGCGGCGGCTTGCCGCCGAAAATGAACTGCTGCGGGTTGCGTTCGAAATTCCGCAAGGTGCGGTTAAGTTCCGTCAGGGTCCTCTTGCCGTCCGAGGCGAGCGACTCGACATCGCGCAACCCCGGTCCGGTGAAGCGGCTGATCCCGGCGGTGATCTCGGCCGTGCGCTTGTCGAGATTGTCGGCGAGCGTGCGGATCGACTTGGCAGCGTCGGCGACCTCCTGGAAAGCGCTGCGGCCATCGGGGCCCGAGCCGGATTCGAGGAAGCCCTTTGCTGCCGTCAGCACGCCCTCGATCTGGTCGGCCGCCTTGTCGAGCTTGGCTGAGATCGAGGCTGCGTCCTTGACCACCTTGGCAACTTCCGTGCTGGAGCCGCCAAGCGCGCCGGTGAACTTGTCGACATTGTCGACGATGCTGGCGATCCGGTTGCGATCGACCGAGCGCACCACGGCCGTCAACTCCTCGCTGAGCGATTGCAGCTTCTGCGAGAGCGGCTGGATTGTCTCGGCAATGCTGCCGAAGCTGGCCATCAGCTTGTCGACGCCGTCGGCGTTGTTGCCGAGCGCCTGCGAGAACTTCTCGACATTCCGGACGGTGTTGTTGATCGGCGTGGCGTTCTGCTTGATCAGCCCGTCGAGCGACGTAAGCATGCCATCGGCCTTCTGCGCGACGTTGCGCACGGTCTCGATGATATCCTGCAATTCAGAACGCTCGGCGATGATCGTCGGCATCGGCTCGCCGGGCTTGGCTCTGAGCATCGGGGCGGCGGGGTCACCGCCGATGAGCTGCAGCGCGACCACGCCGGCCAGCCCCTGCGCCTCGATGCGTGCCCGCGTGTCGTCGCGCACAGGCGTGGTGTTGGCGACCTGGATCACGGCGTAGATGCGGCGCGGATCGTCCGGCTGGAGCTCGATACTGGTGACCTCGCCGACGCGCAGGCCGTTGAACAGGACGCTCGATCCCCGCCCAAGCCCGGTCACCGTGCCGGTGAAGATGACGCGGATGCTTTCCTTGCTCCCGGACCCACCGCTGTTGAACCAGTAGACAAAGCCGAAGGCCGCCGCGAGGACTGCGAGCGTGAAAAGACCGACGAGTGCGTAATTGGCGCGCGATTCCATCGTCTAGCTGCTTTGTCCCTGCTCTCCCGCCGGCAGCCTGGCCATGGCGCGCTCCCCGCCGAAATAGGCCTTCAACCATGGATGGTCGGACGCCAGCATCGTCGCCAGCGGGCCGACCGCGATCACCTTCTTGTCCGCCAGAGCGGCGATTCGGTCACAGGCATGATACAGGCTGTCGAGATCGTGGGTTACCATGAAGACGGTCAGACCCAGAGTCTGCTTCAGGGTGATGATCAGATCGTCGAATTCGGCGGCGCCGATCGGGTCCAGGCCCGATGTCGGCTCGTCCAGGAAGACGATCTCGGGATCGAGCGCGAGCGCCCGCGCCAGGGCCGCACGCTTGATCATGCCGCCAGAGAGCTCGGACGGCGCCTTGTCGGCGGCATCGCGCGGCAGGCCGACGAGATCGAGCTTCACCATCGCCAGTTCGTCGAGCAGGTCGGGCGAGAGTTGGAGATACTCGCGCATCGGCACCTGGATGTTCTGCTTGACGGTCAGCGCCGAGAACAGCGCGCCCTGCTGGAACATCACGCCGAAGCGCCGCTCGAGCACGCGGCGCTGCTGCTGGTTGAGGTCATCGACATCCTCGCCGAAGACCTCGATCGTCCCGCGCCGTTTGCGGACGAGGCCTAGGATCGTGCGGGTCAGCACCGACTTGCCCTGGCCGGAGCCGCCGACGAAGCCGAGGATCTCGCCGCGCAGCACGTCGAGATCGAGCCCGTCCATGATCACCTTGTCGCCGAAGGCGACCTTCAGGTCGCGGACGCGGATGACGGCTTCGGGCTCGCCGGGCGCTTGCGTGTGGTGAGGGGGGGACGTGTCCTGCCGCGTCATCGTCAGAACTCGATCGAGGCGAAGAACATGGCGAAGAGCCCGTCGACGACGATGACCATGAAGATCGCCTTCACCACCGATGCCGTGACCTGCCGGCCGAGCGATTCCGCCGAGCCCTTGACCGCGAGCCCCTCGATCGAGGCGATCAGGCCGATGACGAAGGCCATGAACGGCGCCTTGATCAGGCCCACCGCGAAATGCTTCCAGGTGATGACCGATTGCAGCCGGGCGAGGAAGGTGTCGACGCCGATGCCGCCATAGAGCCAGGAGACGAGCCCGGCGCCGACAAGGCCTGCCATGGCCGAGATGAAGGTCAGGATCGGCAGCGAGATGATCAGCGCAAGGATGCGCGGCACGATCAGTACCTCGATCGGATCGAGGCCCATGACGCGCAGCGCATCGATCTCCTCGCGCATCTTCATCGAGCCGATCTCGGCAGTGAAGGCCGAGCCCGAGCGGCCGGCGATCATGATCGAGGTCAGCAGCACCGCGAGCTCGCGCAGGATCAGGATGCCGGTCAGGTTCACCACGAAGGCGGAGGCGCCGAACTGCTGCAACTGGAAGATGCCCTGCTGCGCGACGATGCAGCCGACCAGGAATGAGATCAGCATGATGATCGGCGCGCCGTTGAAGGCGATCAGCTCGATCTGGTTGACCAGCGACGGCCCCCGGAATCTGCGCGGGCCGAGCACGACACTGATCGAGCCGACCACGACCTCGCCGAGGAACATGGCGCCGCCGACCATGTCGCGGCCGAAGCGCACGACGCCCTCGCCGATATCGACGAGGATGTCGACTGCACCGACATGCCGGTGCGGCTTCGGGGAATCGTCGTCATGGACCCGGACCTCGGCAAGAAGAATGCCGTGCTCGGGCCTGCTGCTGACAAGCTCGACCGCCGCGCCGTCCCTCTCCTGCCGTGCCTTCAGGCGGTTGAGAACATAGGCGCCAAGAGTATCGAGCCGCGTCACCTCCGACAGGTCGATGCGTGCTTCGGGTGTCTCGTTCAGGCGTTCGGCGATCTCGCCGATCAGTTCTTCGATACGCGGGGCGCAGTCGGCGCTCCACGAGCCCGCCAGCGCCACCGCGAGCGTGCCCGCATCATCGCGGAATGTCGCCTGCGGTTCGGCGGTATCGAGACTCGCCATATCGCCGTGAGGTCCTCATCCCCTGGCCGGAACGGCCTTAAGCCTTGCGTACGACCGCGCATTGCCGGTCGCACCAGCTTCCACCCCCGGCCCTGTATTGCCGTCGCGCGCGAGCTTGGCAAGCTTGGGGCAATCCCTTGCTCTCCACCGCGTCGCCAACCCCGCGAAAGGCCCGAGAACGACGGCCTCCCGGGCCATCTGTTCCAATTCGGGGCGAAGACAGCAATTCCTTAAGAAATCGCGAGGCAGGCTCGAAACGTAACGTAACGACCGCCCTGCTGATTCGGCCGGTCCTTCGAAGGCAGATTCGTCATGGGCGACGCACGCTCGCTGACACCATTGAGCCAGGCCGATTACGAGGCGATCGAAGCCGCGGTCATGGAGACGGCACGCGGCCGCTGGTTCATGGTCGAGTATGCCAAGCGCAACCGCCAGGCGGACACGCTGCAACTGCTCGGCGCCATCCAGCGGATCGAGCGGGTCGTCGGGCTTGGCGTGCAGGAGACCAGCCGTGAAACCAACCTGATCGAGGCCGCCGCGCTGATCAGCGACCTGCGCACCGATCTCGAACGCATCAGCGGCAAGGCCGAAGCCCGCTCGTCCGGGCTTGCCGCCCAGATCGAGAAGGCCGCCGGCTCCGTGCTCGCGGCGACCGAGAGTATCCAGGAGGCCGCCTGGGGCCTGCGCGAGACCGGCGCGGATACCGAAGCCTGCGATACGCTCGACCGCCGCGCCGCCGAAATCTCGACGGCGATCGGCGTTGTCGACAGCGTGGTCCAGCGCATCGACAAGATCGCCGACACCATCGCGATGCTGGATTCGAGCCTGCGGGCCTTCGGCGAGGTTTCGCGCGAGAGCAGCGTGAGCTTCGCTGCCATGGCGGCGGACAGCGAGGCGATGGTCGTGCCGGCTCCCTCGGCAGCGCCGCGCCTCTACGACGATCTCGACATCGCGACCGACGGTCACGAACCGGTCCCGCTGGAGCGACAGGACCCCGCGGTTTCCGAAGCGCGCTTCGCCACCGTCCATTTGCTCGACGACGACATCATGTTCAGCGAGTCCGACAGCGCACACCCCGCACCTGCCCGCCAGGCCGTCAGTTCCTCGGAACTGGCGCTGCGCGAGATCGACGCGCTGCCTGCCGAGCGCAAGCTCGCCTATTTCGTCTAGGCTCCCCGCCCCGACCGCTCAGTTCTCGCGGCGGATGGCGCTTTCGTGCCAGCGGTGCAGCAGCAGGTACGAGATCAGGCTCGTCGCCAGGAAGATCGCTATCCCCGACAGCGAGATCATTACCAGCGCCGCGAAGACGCGCGGGATCTTGAGCTGGTAGCCCGCTTCCAGAATGCGATAGGCCAGCCCCGAGGCGCTGCCGCCGGTGCCCGCGACGAATTCGGCCACCACCGCGCCGATCAGGGCGAGCCCGCCCGAAATCTTCAAGCCCGCCAGGAAATAGGGCAAGGCCGCCGGCAGCTTGAGATAGCGCATCGTCTGCCAGCGCGAGGCGCCGTAGAGCTCGAACAGGTTGACGAGGTTATGGTCGGCCGAGTTCAGCCCGAGGATCGTGTTCGACAGGATCGGGAAGAAGGCGACGATCCAGGCGCAGATCAGCAGCGACAGGTCGATATCGTTGGCCCAGATGATGATCAGCGGCGCGATGGCGACGATCGGCGTGACCTGCAGGATGACCGCATAGGGCAGCAGCGCCATCTCCAGCCATTTCGACTGGCTGAACAGCACGGCAAGCGTGACGCCGACGACGACAGCAGCCGCCAGCGCCATGAAGGTGATTTTCAGCGTCACCCAGAGCGAGCCCGAGAGCGTGCCCCAGTCCGCAACCAGCGTCTGCGCGACGAGGATCGGCCCCGGCAGTACGTAATGCGGGATCTCGTTCCAGCGGACAGCAAATTCCCAGAGTGCCAGCACGGCCACTCCGATCACCAGCGGCGCAAGGATGCGCGGCCAGATGCTGGCCGGCAGGCCGAGGATGCGGGCCTCCGCCATCGCGACGGGCAGCGCCTGCGCATCGGTGCCATCGGAGCGAAGCGTTTCGACGGGCGCGCTCATCGGCCGATCGCCTCCTTCAGCGTGGTGGAGGCGACGCGGCAGAGATGGGCGTATTCGCCGGAGGTCCGGAACAGCTCGTCGCGGGGATAGGCGGCATCGACCGAGAGATCGGCCATGACACGGCCGGGCCGGGCCGCCATCACCACGATGCGCTGCGAGAGATAGACCGACTCGAAGACCGAATGGGTGACGAAGACCGCGGTGAAGCGCTCGCGCTCCCACAGCGCCAGGAGGTCGTCGTTGAGGCGGTGCCGGGTGATCTCGTCGAGCGCCGCGAAGGGCTCGTCCATCAGCAGGATCTTCGGCCGCATCACCAGCGCGCGGGCGATCGAGACGCGCATCTTCATGCCGCCGGAAAGCTCGCGCGGATAGGATGTCTCGAAGCCCTTGAGGCCGACCAGCGCCAGCATCTCGGCGGCACGCGCCTCTGCCTCGGCCCGCGCCACGCCCTTGAGCTTCAGCGGCAGCATGACGTTGGCGAGCGCATTGGCCCAGGGCATCAGCGTCGGGTCCTGGAAGACGAAGCCGAGATCGCGCGCGCCATGGCCGGCGCTGCCCTGCGCGGCGCCGGTCTCGCCCGGCCAGGTGATCGTGCCGGAGCTCGGCGCGCCGAGCCCAGCGATCATCCGCAGCAAGGTCGATTTCCCGCAGCCGGAGGGGCCGAGCAGGCTGATGAACTGCCCTGCCCCCAGTTCGAGATCGACGTCGCGCACGGCGAGCGTGCCGTTGGCGAAGCGCTTCGAGACCTGCCGGATCGCCACCAGCGGGGTGCCGGCGCTTTGGTTGCCCGGGGGTGTGCTTAGAGAGGCCGTGTCCAAAGCCTGATGATCCGATCTCGATACCAATACCACCGCGTCATCCCGGGCGACCGAAGGGAGACCCGGGATCCATGCCGGAGCGGTTCAGGCATGGATCCCGGATCGGCGCCGCTGACGCGGCTTGTCCGGGATGACCTGCTGTTTCGCAGGAGCCTGAATCAGCCCTTGCCGATGCCCTTGTTGACGAAGTCGAGGCTGTAGGCCTTCTTCACGTCGACGCCGGCCGGAACGACGCCCGCCTCGCTCATCGTCTTGTAGAAGCTCGCCCAGCGCGCGTCGGTCATCGCGCCGATGCCGAGCGTCTTGGCGTCGCCGGAGACGACGATGCCGCGCTCGTTCATCACCTTGAGCGCGTAGTCGATCTTCTCCTGATCCATGTCGGGATTGTCCTTCAGGATCTGGGCATTGGCGGCAGCATTCCCGGGGCCGCCCTTCATGTATTCTGCCCAGCCTTCCAGCGTCGCGTCGGTGAAGCGCTGCACGACGTCCTTCTTCTCCTGCGCCATCTTCCGGGAGAGCGTGATCGTGGTGTTGTAGTTCTCGAAGCCGGCATCGGCGAGGAGATGCACCACCGGGTCGACGCCGGCCTTGCGAATGACGAAGGGCTCGGAAGACAGGAAACCCTGCTGCGTCAGCTTCTTGTCGGCCAGGAACGGCGCCATGTTGAAGGTATAGGGGCGGATCTGCTCGTCCTGGTAGCCGAACTTGAGCTTCAGGAAGGGCCAGAAGCCGACGCGGGCCTGCGCCGCGATCAGGATCGGCTTGCCCTTGAGATCGGCGAGCGTGTCGTTGCCCTGGCCGGGATGCGAGATCAGGACCTGCGGATCCTTCTGGAAGATCGAGGCGATGCAGAGGAAGGGCAGGTTCTCATGCGCAAAGCTGAGCGCCTCCAGCGAGTTGCCCATGATCATGTCGACGCGGCCGCCGAGCAGGAGCTGCGTCGGGTTCTGCTGCGGGCCGCCGGGGCGGATCTCCACGTCGAGGCCGTATTTCTTGTAGATGCCGTTGGTCGCGGCGAGATAGAAGCCGCCATGCTCGGTCTGGGCGCGCCAGTTCGTCTGGTAGCTGACCTTGTCGAGCGTCTGCGCGTTGACGCGCACGCCCGGCACCGGGATCAGCAAGGAGGCTGTGGAGCCGCCGATCAGCCCGAGCGCGGCACGCCGGTTCACGCGATATTTCATCGTCGTCATCTCGCTCTCTCCCCTCATCCTGCAGCCGGGCAGCCACTGGCCCGTCTCCTTATCCCATGCGATAGGACGGCGGGACAATGCAACGCCGCATCGCCGGGTTTCTGCACAGAAACAAGGCGATGACATCGGCTCCTGACAGGCCTGATCATGACCGCACGTTTCTGGGGCGACCTGAAGAGCTCCGACTTCGCCGGGCTTTCGCCCGATCGCACCGTGGCGGTGCTGCCGCTGGCGGCGATCGAACAGCACGGCCCGCATCTGCCGGTCTCTGTCGACACCACCGTGATGAACGGGATGCTGGCCGAGGCGATGCCGCTGGTACCGTCCGATCTCGACGTGCTCGTCCTGCCGACGCAGGCCGTCTGCAAGTCGAACGAGCACCTGCATTCGCCGGGCACCGTCACGATCGGCTGGGAGAGCGCCATCCGCTCCTGGCTGGAGATCGGCGAGAGCGTGAAACGGGCCGGCCTGCGCAAGCTCGTGCTGGTCACCTCGCATGGCGGCAATGTCGACCCGATGAAGATCGTCGCGCGGGAGCTGCGCGTCGGCCATGGCATGCTCGCCGTCTGCACGGCGTGGTCGTCCTTCGGCCTGCCTGAGGGGCTTTATGGCGAGCTGGATGTTCGTCACGGCATTCATGCCGGCGATGCCGAGACCTCGCTGATGCTGCATTTCCGGCCCGATCTCGTCGACATGAGCAAGGCCGCGCTGTTCAAGCCGCACACGGTGACGATGGCCGAGGAAGGCTACACCCATCTGCGTCCGACCGGTCCGCATGCCTTCGCCTGGATGGCGCAGGACGTGAACCGTGCCGGTGCGGCCGGCGATGCCACTCTCGCCACGGCGGCGAAGGGCAAGGCGACGGCCGCATTGCAGGTGAAGGGCTTCGTCGCCCTCATGGCCGATGTCGCGCGGATGCCGCTCGATACGCTCTACAAGGCGGGTTGAGCCTCACTCGGGATCGAGGAGGCGCGGCCCCGGCCCCTCCTCGGCCAAGCGGTCGAGCGGATTGTGCAGCGGGCAATCCCGCACCGAGAGACAGCCGCAGCCGATGCAGCCGTTGAGGTGATCGCGCAATCGCGTCAGCCGGTCGATGCGACGCTCCAGCTCCTGCTTCCAGCCGGATGACAGCCGCGCCCAGTCCGCGACGGTCGGCGTGCGCTCCTGCGGCAAAGCCTTGAAGGCTTCGCGGATGGTCTTCAGCGGGATGCCGGCGCGCTGCGCCACCTTGATGATCGCGACCCGGCGCAGCACCTCGCGGGCATAGCGGCGCTGGTTGCCGGCCGTGCGATGGCTGCGGATCAGCCCTTCCGCCTCGTAGAAGTGCAGCGCGGAGACGGCGAGCCCGCTGCGGCGGGCGACATCGCCGACGCTCAGTTCAATCGGCAAATGCGTCTGACGGGCCACCGGAAACACTCTTGACCTTAACCTTGCTTGAGGTTCTATAAGCCCCGCTCCCGTGATGCAAACCGGAGCGTTTCCATGCACCAGAAGGTCGATACGCGGATCAGGCTGGCCCTGATCTATGGCAGCAGCCGCGAGGGCCGCTTCTGCGACAAGGTTGCCGGCTGGGCGATTTCGCAGATCGCCGGTGACGGCCCCTTCGATCTCGCGGTCGTCGACCCCGGCGAGATCGACCTGCCGCCGCGCCATGTCAGCGGCAAGCACCCAGCGCTCGAAGAACTCAGGAGCATCATCGGCTGGGCCGACGGCTTCGTCGTGGTGACGCCCGAGTACAATCGCGGCTATCCGGCGATCCTGAAATTCCTGATCGACGCGGTCGGGCCCGAATGGCGCGGCAAGCCGGTCGGTTTCGTTTCCTATGGCGGCATCTCGGGCGGCCTGCGCGCCGTCGAGCAGTTGCGCCTCGTCTTCGGGGAGCTGCATGCGGCGCCGATCCGCGACGGCGTCGCCTTCGCCGATGTCTGGAGCCGCTTCGATGCGGAGGGCGCCCTGCTCAACGCCGACCGCGCCGAACAGGCGATGGCGACGATGCTGGCGCAGCTCCATTGGTGGGCAAGCGCCCTGCGCAAGGCGCGCGCGGAGGTGCCCTACGGCCAGTTTGCGGCGGCGTGATACGTCACGCGAACGTGGAAAGAGCTTCACAAATCCGAACTGGTCTCCTCGTGGCGGGATGCGGAACAATGCCCGACCCTGATGAGGAGCCGACGGATATGAAGCTCAAACTTCTCCGCAACGCGACGCTGAAGCTCACCTATGGCGGCAGGACATTCCTGATCGACCCGGATTTCGGCCCGCGCCATAGCCGCCGCTCCTTTACCGGGCGTTCGGAGAACCCGATGGTCGATCTACCGGAGCCGATCGAGGACATCGTCGCCGGCGTCGATACCGTGATCGTCTCGCATCTCCACGCCGATCATTTCGACGAGGTCGCCAAGGAGCGCCTGCCGAAGGATCTGCCGATCATCTGCCGGCCGGGCGACGAGGCCGCGATCGCGCAGGCCGGCTTCTCCTCGATCACCCCGATCGACTGTTATGTCAGGCTGGGACCGATCATCCTGAAGCGGCATCCGGCCCAGCACGGCACCGGCGCCGTCGTCGAGAAGATGGGGCCGGTGATGGGCCTGAGCTTCGAGGCGCCGGGCGAGCCGACGCTCTACTGGTGCGGCGACAGCGTGCTCTATCCGCCGCTGCGCGATGCCGCGACGGCGACGGGACCCGACGTCATCGTCACGCATTCCTGCGGGGCGAAATGGACGACACGCTGATCGTGATGGATGACGAGCAGACGCTCGATCTCGCCGAGGCCTTCCCGCTGGCGACAGTGATCGCGACGCATATGGAAGCGCTCGACCACGCCACGGTCAGCCGGACCACTTTGCGCAAGGCGGCGAAGGAACGCGGCGTCGACACGCGGCGCCTGCGCATCCCCGCCGATGGCGAGACGATCGAGCTCGGCGTGCCGGCGCTGGTGTGAGCCGTTTCAGCCAGGCGTCATGCTCGGCCTTGAGCCGAGCATCTCTGGAAAGAGAGGCGCCTCATCCTGCATGAAATTCTCGGGTCGAAGCTGCGCTTCGCCCGAGAATGACGGTGCGGGCCGCTACTCCCCCGCCTTCAGCTGCTTGGCGTAGATGTCCTTGTACTGCTCGCGCAGCAGGTTCTTCTGGACCTTGCCCATGGTGTTGCGCGGCAGCTCGGGCACGACGAAGACCTGCTTGGGCTGCTTGAACTTGGCGAGGCGCTGCTCCAGCACTCTCGCGATGCTCTTCGCGGTGACATCGGCGCCGGGCTTGCAGACCACGACCGCGGTGACGCCCTCGCCGAAATCGGGATGCGGCACGCCGATGACGGCGCTCTCGATCACGCCCGGCATCTCGTCGATCTCGGTCTCGACTTCCTTGGGATAGACGTTGTAGCCGCCGGTGATGATCAGGTCCTTGCCGCGCCCGACGATATGGACATAGCCGGCGGGGTCGATCTTGCCGAGATCGCCGGTGATGAAGAAGCCGTCGGCCCTAAACTCCGCGGCTGTCTTCTCCGGATTGCGCCAGTAGCCCTTGAAGACATTGGGGCCCTTGACCTCGATCATGCCGATCTCGTCGCGGGCGAGCTCCTTGCCGGTCTCGGGATCGACGACCCGGGCCGACACGCCCGGCAGCGGGAAGCCGACCGTGCCCGCCACTCGATCGCCCTCATAGGGGTTCGAGGTGTTCATGTTGGTCTCGGTCATGCCGTAGCGCTCGAGGATGGCGTGGCCGGTGCGGGCGCTCCACTCGCGATGCGTCTCGGCCAGCAGCGGCGCCGAACCGGAAACGAAGAGGCGCATATGCCTGGTCGCCTCCTTCGTCAGGCGGGCATCCTGAAGCAGCCGGACGTAGAAGGTCGGCACGCCCATCATGCTGGTCGCCTGGGGCAGGTATTTGAAGACCTGCTCGGGATCGAACTTCGGCAGCAGGATCATCGAGGCGCCGGACAAGAGGATCACATTGGTCGCGACGAAGAGGCCGTGGGTGTGGAAGATCGGGAGCGCATGCAGCAACACGTCGCCCTTCGTGAAGCGCCAGTAATCGACCAGTGCCAGCGCATTCGACGACAGGTTGTCGTGGCTGAGCATCGCGCCCTTGGAGCGGCCCGTCGTGCCGGAGGTGTAGAGGATCGCGGCGAGATCGTCCGCCCCGCGCGCGACATCGGCGAAATCGCTCGAAGCCGCATTGGCCTTGTCGAGCAGGCTGCCGGTTCCGATGCCGAGCGTCTCCAACTTGGCGCCGGCTTTCTCGGCATGGGGACGCAGGGCTTCCGCCTTGGCGGGATCGCAGACGAAGACGGCAGGCTCGGCATCGCCGAGGAAATATTCGATCTCGGCCGGGGTATAGGCGGTGTTGAGCGGCAGGAAGATCGCGCCGGCCCGGACCGTGCCGAGATAGAGCATCAGCGCCTCGAAGCTCTTCTCGACCTGGACGGCGACGCGGTCGCCCGGCTTGACGCCGAGCCCCACGAGCGCAGCGGCGAAGCGGGCTGAGACCGCGACCATGTCGCCATAGGAGAGCTGCCGGCCGTCATCGAGCAGCGCGAAGGGCGCGTCCGGCGCCGGCATGCGCGAGCGGATCAGATCGAAGAGATGATTGCCCATGATTTCGGGTCCTTTCAGGCGTTTCCGTCTTAGAGCATCGGCTTTGTCCGAAAACCGCGTCACACTTTTCGGGCCGATGCTTTAGCTCGTAGCAGGGCGCAGCAGCTTGCGCACGCCGGAGGAGGCCACCACCGTGTTGCGGGTGGCGAAGGCCTCGTGATTGGTCTCGATATCGTCGAGGTCATAGCGGTAGTTGACCATCACGCCATGCGACTCGCGCAGGCCTCGCGCGGAGAGGTTGCCGCCGACATTGATGCGCTCCAACCGCGCGCCATTGCCGAGATGGAAGCGCGCCACCGGATCGATGACGCGGCCGGACGCCGTGCGTGCGCGCAGCATGTACTGCGCCGTCATCTGGCCGAGCAGCTTGTCGCGGCGCGCCTTCGTGGCGTCGTCGAGCGAGATGGTCTCGCCGGCGGGGCGTGCCAATTCGGTGCGCTCCTCGTTGGTAAGGGCGAGATCGCCGGGCTCTTCCGCGATGCCTGCCAGCCAGCGCGCGAAGCCCGGCACCGGCGAGAGCGTGACGAAGGTGTCGAGCCCCGGCAATTCGCGCTTCAGGTCCTCGGCCACCTGCTTGATCAGGAAATTGCCGAAGGAGATGCCACGCAGCCCCTCCTGGCAATTCGAGATCGAATAGAACACCGCCGTCGTCGCAGCTTGAGCCGGCAGGATCGTGCGCTCCGGTTCCAGTACCTCGCCGATGCTGCGGGGGATGTCGCCGGTCAGCGCGACCTCGACGAAGATCAGGGGATCGTCGACCAGCTGCGGGTGGAAGAAGGCGAAGCAGCGCCGATCCGCCGGCTCCAGCCGGCGTCTCAGATCGTCCCAGCCCTGGATCTCGTGCACCGCCTCGTAGCGGATGATCTTCTCCAGCACGTTGGCCGGGGTGCGCCAGTCGATGCGGCGCAGGACGAGGAAGCCGCGATTGAACCAGGAGCCGAAGAGATGGCGGAAATCCTCGTCGATCCCCTTTAGCTCCGGCTCGGCCGCGATCGCCTCGAATAGGGCCTCGCGCATCCGCACCAGCACATGCGTGCCCTCGGGCGCGAGGTTCAGGCGACGGAACAGTTCCTGCCGGCGGGGCTCGGACGCCTGATGCAGGGCCGCGACGGTCGCCGGATTGGGCTTGGCGCGATAGGCTTCGATAGCCTTGTCGAGCCGCTCGTGGTCGGGGCCAAAACGCTCCCGCAGCATGGTGAAGAAGGCGAGCCGGCCGGGCTTGTCGAGCCCCTGCCAGGCTTCCAGAACGGCCTGCGCCAGCGCCATCCCCGAGGCCTCGCCGCGACCCGAGAGCAGGTCCTCGCAGAGCTTGTCGATCGGGCGCGAGCGGCTGCCGAGGAAACGCTCGAAGCCGATCAGCGCGCGGCCACGATCCGCTACGTTGGTCAGAAGTTCGCCCAGAAATGCCATGTTCGCGCCGGCTCCCAGTTCGCAGCCTGATCCTATACGAGATTCAGCGCAGGCAAATCGGGCATCAGCGCAGCAGGCTCCAGGCCTTCAGGAAGAAATCCGGCGTGCCGAAATTGCCGGATTTCAGCGCGACGACCATTTCCGGCCCGTCGACGACGCGGGTCCAGGGCACGCCGGGATCGATCTCCGGACCGATTTCCAGCGTGCGGATGCCAAGTCCCAGCACGGTCGCGCCCGAGGTCTCGCCGCCCGCGACGAGAAGCCGCGTCACGCCACCCTCAGAGAGCCGTCGCGCGACCTCGGCAAAGGCATGCTCGACGATGCTGCCGGCCTTCTCGCGGCCGAGCTTGTCCTGCACGGCTGCGACCTCGGCCGGATCGTCGCTGGAATAGAGGAGGAAGGGCTTATCGGCCGGTTGTGCCAGAGCCCAGGCGGCGAGGCCCGCGGCGTCCTGACGGCCGTCTGCCAGGGCGAAGGGATCGACCTTGAGCGCGGGAAAGCCCGCTTCCAGCGCCGCCTTGATCTGGCCGCGCGTTGCTGTCGAGCAGCTGCCGGAGATGATGCCGCCGCGGCCGGCCGGCGCCTTCAGGTCCTGCGGACCGGGATGCTCCGGCAGGAGGCCGGCGCGGCGGAAATTCTGCGGCAGCCCCATCGCGATGCCCGAACCGCCGGTCAGCAGGACATGCTCGGACACGGCGTGGCCGAGCGTCATCAGGTCCTCGTTGGTCAGCGCGTCGGTGACGGCATAGCGGATGCCATCGGCCTCGAGCTTGGCGAGGCGCGCCTTCACCGCTGCGGGGCCGGCGAGCACGGTGGCATAGTCGACGAGGCCGGTCTCGGTCTTCGCCTGCGCCGACATCAGCCGCATCAGGCTTGAATCCCGCATCGGCGTCAGCGGGTGGTCCTTCATCGAGCTTTCATGCAGCGGCACCGCGCCGACGAAGAGATAGCCCTGATAGATCGAGCGGCCATTCGCCGGGAAAGCCGGGCAGACGATGGCGAGTTTCGAATTCAGGCGCTCCGCGAGCGCATTGGCCACCGGCCCGATATTGCCCTCCGCCGTCGAATCGAAGGTCGAGCAGTACTTGAACAGGATCTGGCGCGCGCCGCCCTTCAGCAATGCCTCGCAGGCGGCGAGCGAATCCGCGACGGCCTCGGTGACCGGGTTGGTCCGCGATTTCAGCGCGACGACGACCGCATCGGCCTCCGGCAGGGTAGAGCCGACCGGGGGCACGCCGATGACCTGGACGGTGCGCATGCCTGCCCGGTTCAGCATCAGCGCGACATCGGTCGCGCCCGTCATGTCGTCGGCGATCACGCCCAGCAGCATGCTCGATCTCCCCTGCCCACACGGGCCTTGCCTTATCGATCGCCGTTCTAGCGACTGCCAAAACGCGTGGCGACCATCATCCCCGCATCGTGCATGTCCGCCCCGAACATGGAACCCCGGCTTGGACCAAAGCAGTCTCTGCCCAAGCGGCAGGCAAGCCTGCCTGCGAATTGATGCGGCGCATCATCGACGGCGGCTGCGATCTGAGTCAGATTAGTGCCACAAGGAACGAATTGAGCAGGACGACCCGCTGATGACGCGGCGGGAACGTTCGCCGAAAACGTCCGAAACGAGGGGAAAAACATGAAGCTGTTGAAGGTTGCGATCTCGGCTGCCGCACTCGCGCTCGCGACGTTGCCGGCCCTGGCCCAAGCGCCATCCACCCTGCGGATCGGCCTGCAGGAAGACCCCGACATGCTCGACCCGCACAAGGCGCGCACCTTCGTCGGCCGCATCGTCTTCATGGGGCTGTGCGACCGGCTGGTCGACATCACGCCCGAGCTGAAGCTGGTGCCGCGGCTGGCGACGGAGTGGGACTTCTCCGCTGATGGGCTGACGCTGACGATGAAGCTGCGCAGCGATGCCAAGTTCCACGATGGCGAGGCCTTCAACGCCGAGGCCGCCAAGGCCAATCTGGAGCGGGCTCGCACCCTGCCCGACTCGCTGCGCAAGGCCGAGCTCGCCTCAGTCGACACCATCGAAGCGCCGGACGCCACAACGCTGGTGATCAAGCTGAAGCGCCCGGACGCCACGCTGCTCTCGCAACTCACAGACCGCGCCGGGATGATGCTCTCGCCCAAGACGCTTTCGGGCGATGTCGCGGCCAAGCCGGTCTGCTCCGGCCCCTATAAATTCGTCGAGCGCGTCCAGAACGACCGGATCGTGCTGGAGAAGTTCAAGGAGCACTGGGAGGCCGACAAATACAATTTCGACCGCGTGCTCTACCGCTCGATCCCCGACACGACGGTCCGCCTCGCCAATCTGCGCTCGGGCGAACTCGACATGCTCGAGCGGTTGGCGCCGACCGACGTGAAATCGGCCCAGTCGGACAAGTTGCTGAAGGTCGAGAGCATCGCCAATCTCGGCTACCAGGGCATCACCATCAACACCAACAATGGCGAAGCGGCCAACCAGCCGATGGCCAAGGATAAGCGCGTGCGCCAGGCACTCTCGCTGTCGATCGACCGCAAGGTGCTGAGCCAGGTCGTGTTCGAAGGGCTCTATGCGCCCTCGAACCAGCCGTTCAATCCCGGCAATTTCTACGTCAGCGCCGATCTTCCGGTGCCGGCCCGCGACCTCGCCAAGGCCAAGGCCCTGCTCAAGGAAGCCGGGCAATCAAAGGTCTCGGTCGAGCTCTTCGTCACCAACAACCCGGTCGACGCCCAACTCGGGCAGGTGATCCAGGCGATGGCGCAGGAAGCCGGCATCGATATCCAGATCCGCTCGACGGAGTTCGCCAGCCAGCTGCGCGACCAGCAGCAGGGCAAGTTCCAGATGAGCCGCGTCGGATGGTCCGGCCGCATCGACCCGGACGGCAACATCCATCCCTTCGCGCATTCGAAGGGCAACCAGAACGACGGCAAATACGCCAATGCGGAGGTCGACAAGCTGCTCGACGAAGCCCGCACGATCTACGAGCCGGCCGAGCGCAAGAAGCGCTACGACGCCGCGCAGAAGATTCTGCAGGACGAGCTGCCGATCGTCTATCTCTATAACCAGACGGTGTTCTTCGCGATGCGCTCCACGCTGCAGGGCTTCGCGATCAATCCCGACGGGATCATCCGGCTGGCCGGCATGAAGCGGTCGTGAGGGGAGCTTTCGGCTTCACAACCGCGCCGTCATCCCAGGCGGCCGAAGGTCGGCCCGGGATCCATCGTAGAGCGCAGTTCCCGACGATGGATCCCGGAGTTCCGCTTCGCTGCATCCGGGATGACGGAGCAGGTTCGAGCGCATCATGTTCACCTTGATCCTCCGCCGCATCCTGATCGCGATCCCGACGCTGTTCCTGGTATCGCTCTTCGTCTTCGCCCTGCAGCGCGCGCTGCCGGGCGACCCCTTCCTCGTGATCGCAGGCGAGGAACGCGACCCCGAGGTGATCGCGCGTTTGCGCGAGATCTACCGGATGGACGATCCGATCTTCGTCCAGTTCTTCGCCTGGCTCGGACAGGTCGTGCAGGGCGATTTCGGCCGCTCGCTGCGGACCGGCGAGCCGGTGCTGAACCTGATCCTGCAGAAGCTGCCGGTCACGATCCAGCTCGCCACCGCCTCGATCCTGGTCGCGATCTGTATCGGTATCCCGATCGGCATCCTGGCGGCGCGGCGCAAGGGCACGATCGTCGACTACTCCGCCAGCGCGGTCGCATTGTCGGGGCTGTCGATCCCGAATTTCTGGTTCGGGATCATGCTGATCCTGCTGGTCTCGGTGCACCTGAAATGGCTACCGGCCTCGGGCTATGAGTCGATCTTCGAGCACCCCTGGGAGGCAATCAAGCGGCTGATCATGCCGGCCTTCGTTCTGGGCAACGGCCTTGCCGCCTTCCTGATGCGCCATACGCGCTCGGCGATGCTGGAGGTGCTGCGCTCGGACTATGTCCGCACCGCCCGCGCCAAGGGGCTCGACGAGGATGCGGTCGTCAATCGTCATGCGCTGCGCAACGCACTGATGCCGATCATCACGCTGACAACACTGCTCTTCGGCGAATTGCTGGCCGGGGCGGTGCTGACCGAGCAGGTCTTCACCATCCCCGGCTTCGGCAAGCTCATCGTCGATGCCGTGTTCAACCGCGACTATGGCGTGGTGCAGGGCGTGGTGCTGTGCACGGCCATCGGCTTCATCCTGATGAACCTCATCGCCGATATCCTCTATGTCGTCGTCAATCCGCGCCTGAGGGCCGGCTGATGGCATCGCTCGATTCGATCTCCTCGACAGGCGCCGCGAGCGGGGTCAAGGCGCGCCCCGGCGTGCTGGCGCGGCTGATCCGCAACAAATCCGCGCTGATCGGCGGCAGCATCGTGCTGGTCTTCGTGCTGATGGCCATTCTGGCGCCGGTCCTGCCACTGGCCGACCCGTTCAAGTCCAACTTCCTCGCCATCCGCAAGCCGCCGTCCGAGCTCTACTGGTTCGGCACGGACGAGCTCGGCCGCGACCAGGTCTCGCGGCTGTTCTACGGGGCGCAGGCCTCGCTGCTTGCCGGCATCGTCTCGGTGCTGATCGCGGTGGCGATCGGCCTGCCCTTCGGCCTGCTGGCGGGATGGTATGGCGGCTGGATCGACATCGTGATCTCGCGCGTCACCGAGGCGCTGCTCGCCTGCCCCTTCCTGATCCTCGCCATCGCCTTCGCCGCCGTGCTCGGGCCGTCCCTGACCAACGCGATGATCGCGATCGGATTATCGGCGGTGCCGATCTTCATCCGGCTGATCCGCGGCCAGGTGATGAGCGTGAAGGCGGAGGATTTCGTCGAGGGCGCGCGGGCCGTCGGCGCGCGCGACCTTCGATTGATGTTCCGCCATGTGCTGCCCAACACCCTGTCCCCCATCGTGGTGCAGTCGACATTGTTCATGGCGCAGGCGATCATCCTCGAAGCCGCCCTCTCCTTCCTCGGCCTCGGCCAGCAGCCCCCGGCGCCGTCCTGGGGACAGATGCTAAACGTCGCCAAGAACTTCATGGAGCAGGCGCCGTGGATGTCGGTGGCGCCGGGCATCTGCATCTTCCTCGCCGTGCTCGGCTTCAACCTGCTCGGCGACGGCCTGCGCGACGCGCTCGACCCGAAAGAAAACTAGGCTTCAGGGATACGCCCATGTTCACCACCCGCCCCGAAATCCTCGGCACTTTCGGCGTCGTCACCTCGACGCACTGGCTCGCGACCGCATCGGGCATGGCGATGCTGGAAAAGGGCGGCAACGCCTTCGACGCCTGCGCCGCCGCCGCCTTCGTGCTGCAGGTGGTGGAGCCGCATCTCGTCGGCCCGGCCGGCGACATGCCCGCCGTGTTCTATTCGGCCGAGACCGGGAAGGTGGAGACGCTCTGCGCGCAGGGGCCTGCCCCACAGGCGGCGACCATAGCCGCCTACAAGGCGCTCGGCCTCGACCTGATCCCCGGCTCCGGCCTGCTCGCGACCGTCATCCCCGGCGCCTTCGGCGGCTGGATGACGCTGCTGCGCGACCATGGCCGGCTGAAGTTGCGCGATGTCCTCGAACCCGCGATCGGCTATTTCGAGAACGGCCATCCGATGCTGCCGCGCGTCTCGGATTCGATACGGGAATTGACCGATCTCTTCAGCAACGAGTGGTCGACCTCGGGCGACGTCTATCTGCCCAGCGGCAACGTGCCGGAGGCACGCAAGCTCTTCGCCAACAAGGCGGCGGCCGAGACCTACAAGCGCATCCTCGCCGAGGCGGAAGCCAAGGGCGGCGACCGCCAGGAGCAGATCCAGGGCGCCTATGACGCCTGGTACAAGGGCTTCGTGGCCGAGGCGATGGACCGCTTCTGCCGCACGCAGGAGGTGATGGATTCCTCCGGCCGCCGCAACAAGGGCCTGCTCACCGCGCAGGACATGGCGAACTACAAGCCGACCTACGAGACGCCGACCTCCGTGACCTATCACGACTGGGAGGTCTTCAAGATCGGCCCGTGGGGCCAGGGTCCGGCCTTCCTGCAAACGCTGAAGATCCTCGAAGGCATCGATCTCGCCGGGATGGGCCCGGCCAGCCCTGAATTCGTCCACCATGTCGTCGAGGCGATGAAGCTCGCCTTCGCGGATCGCGAGGCCTATTACGGCGACCCGGATTTCGTGAAGGTGCCGCTCGCGACGTTGCTCTCCGAGGACTACGCGGCCGGGCGGCGCGGGCTGATCGGCGAGCGCGCCTCGCTGGAGCTGCGGCCGGGCGTCGTCTCCGGCTACGAGGCGCAGGTCGCGCATGCGATGAAGGCGCTCGGCGCGATCGCCCAGCCGACCCAGGGCGGCGCCAGCGTCGGCGAGCCGACCATGGCTTCGATGGTTGCGGCCGGACGCAAGGGCGATACCGTCCATATCGACGTCATCGACAAATGGGGCAACATGATCGCGGCGACGCCCTCGGGCGGCTGGCTGCAATCTTCGCCGGTCATCCCGGAGCTCGGCTTCCCGCTCAATTCCCGCGCCCAGATGTTCTGGCTGGAAGAGGGCCTGCCCTCCTCGCTGGCGCCGGGCAAGCGGCCGCGCACGACGCTGACGCCCTCGATCGCGTTCGAGCACGGCAAACCCCGCCTCGCCTTCGGCACGCCGGGCGGAGACCAGCAGGAGCAGTGGCAGCTCGGCCTGTTCCTGCGCCGGGTCCATCACGGCCTCAACCTGCAGGAAGCGATCGACCTGCCGCTGTTCCACACGCAGCACTTCCCGTCCTCGTTCTACCCGCGCAGCTCACGGCCGGGCCATATGATGATCGAGGAGAGCATCGGCGCCGCCGCGCTGGCCGAGCTGGAACGCCGCGGCCATGCCGTCGAGAAGGCTCCGGCCTGGACTGTCGGGCGGCTCACTGCGGCAGAGCGCGGCGATGACGGCCTCTTGCGCGCCGCCGCGACGCCGCGTCTGATGCAGGCCTATGCCGCCGGCCGCTGAAGGATAACCGCATGACCTGGTCCATCGTCGCCCGCGACGCCGCGACCGGCGCCTATGGCGTCGCCGTCTCGACCTGCGCCTTCGCCGTCGGCGCCCGCGTGCCCTATGGCGGCGGGCGCATCGGCGCGATCGCAACGCAGGCTTTCGTCAATCCGCTCTACGGGATCGACGGCCTCAGGCTGCTGCAGGAAGGGCGCTCGGCGGTCGAGATCATCGCGACGCTGACCGCGGCCGACGAAGGCCGCGCCCATCGCCAGCTCCATGTCATCGACCGCGACGGCAAGATCGCCTCGCATACCGGCGCTGCCTGCATCGACTGGTGTGGCGCCGTCGACGGCCCCCAGGTCTCCGTCGCCGGCAATATGCTGAGCGGACCCGAGGTCGTGCAGGAGACGCTGAAGGCCTATATCGCCGCCTCCGCGCTCGATTTCGACGAACGTCTGCTGGTCGCGCTGGAGGCCGGCGAGAAGGCCGGCGGCGACAAGCGCGGCAAGCAATCCGCCGCGATCCGCATCTGGGCCGGCGAGCCGGTGCCGAGCATCGATATCCGCGTCGACGACCATGCCGACCCGCTCAAGGAGTTGCGCCGGCTCTGGCGCGTCGCGCATCAGCGCTCAGTGCCGTTCCAGCAGGCTTCGCCCTCGCGCGGACGCCCGGCCGGCGTCACCGACCGCGCCGAACTCGACCGGCTCTGCACGGAGTACGCCGCCGCCTGGAACGCCCGGCACCCGGAGACCTGACCGGCCAAATCCATTCTCGCCGCGCCCGGCGCATGATAGGCTGACGCTTCGTCACCTTGGCATACCGACGAGCGAGGAAATACGATGGCCGATCCGAACATCGAAGCCCTGCAGCAACGCATCGCCACGCTTGAGGCGCAGGTTGCAGCCCTGGTGCAAGCGATATCGGCGGATCGCAGCGGCAATGTCGTCATCAACGCACGCGGTTCGCTGACCGTTCTTTCCGGATCGGGCATGGAGCTGTACGCAGGCAGCGCCATGACGATGACATCTGGCAACGTGATGACGATGACGGCCGGGAACAATCTGAGCGTAAACGCTAGCAACCATGCCACCCTGGTCGTCGGCAACCGGCTGCGCGTCAGCGGTCACGAGGCCTCGTTCGAAACGCGCAGCTTGAGCATCAGCGCGGCAGTGGGCTGCGATATCGACAGCGGACAGAACTTCGCCATCACGGCCGGCAAGAGCATGGCGATGAGCGTCGGAGAGGACATGTCTGTCCGCGTCGGCAAGACACTTGCGGTCGAGAGCGCCGATGCGGCGACGCTCAAGAGCGGCGATGCCAGGCTGAACCTGAAGAAGGACGGCAGCGTTGAGCTGCAGGGGGCGCGACATCACGCTCAAAGCTTCCGGACGCCTAGAGGCCAAGGCGTCCGGCAATGTCACGATCAAGGGATCGAAGGTGCTGCAGAACTGAGCGTCAGGTCAGGCGCCCGCGCGCCGCTACCGGCAACTCCCCGATCAGCTTGTCGCCGCGCACGGTGATCAAACGATCCACCATGTTGACGACGACGCAGACATGGTTCGGCACCACGCGCACGACCTCGCCGACGAGGGGGCGCTTGTTCGACGCCGACAGGTCGAGGAACCCGTGCTCCTCGGCGAATTGCGCGATCCGCGCCGCCGGGTATTCGAGGATGTAGCCGTGGCCGTCGAGATTGCCCTTGTCGCTGGTCAGCGTCTTCGAGCCTGAATCGAGGATGCCGCGCTCCGGGCCCGCCCGGCTCACGACGGTCGCGTAGACCATGAGGGCGCAATCATCGAGCGTCGCGACGCCCGCCGCGATCTGCATGCGGTCGTTGAAGATCGAAGTGCCCGAGCGGTGCTCGGTCGAGCCCTTCAACTTGCCGATATGAGGCAGATTGGGCGAGCCGCCGGTCGAGACGATATCGGCCTTGAGGCCGGCATCGCGCAGCCCGGCATTGGCCGTGTCCAGAAAGACCTGCGTACGGTCCCAGCCATCCTCGGGCGGGTACATCAGGAAACCGGCGAAGCGCAGGCCGGGCGAGGCCGCGACCATCTTGGCCAGTTCGACCGCCTCGCCGGGCGTCTCGACGCCGGCGCGCTTGCGGCCGGTGTCGCATTCGATGACGACCTCAAGGTCGCGCCCGGCGATCTCGCCGGCGCGCGGCAGGCCGGAGATGGTGACGGGGTTGTCGGCGGCGACGATCATCCTGACGCGGCGCTGGAGCGCACCGAGACGGCCGAGCTTTTCCTCGCCGAGAATGTTGTAGCTGATCAGGATGTCGTCGATGCCGCCATCGGCCATGATCTCGGCCTCGCCGAGCTTCTGGCAGGTGATGCCGCGTGCGCCGGCCTCGATCTGGAGCCGGGCCAGCTCGGGCGACTTATGCGTCTTGATATGCGGGCGGTTGGCAAGGCCGGCGGCGTCGCAGGTGGCCTGCAGGCGGGCGATATTGGCATCGACCTTGTCGAGATCGATGACCACGGCGGGCGTGCCGTAGACGCGGGCGATTTCGGCGGCGAGCGGGGTCGCGGCCGGCTGGTCGACGGCCTTGGAGGTGGTCGCGGTCACGCTGGGCGAAGCGGCAGTCATGGGTGCACCTTGACGATGACTTCGATCTCGACGGTCATGCGGTTCGGCAGCGAGCCCATGCCGACGGCCGAGCGGGCATGGCAGCCGCGATCGCCGAGCACGGCGACGAACAGGTCCGAGCAGCCGTTGATGACCTTGGGATGATCGGAGAATTCGGGCACGGCATTGACCATGCCGAGCAGCTTGACGACCTCGACCTTGTCGAGCGAGCCGACCGCCTTCTTCATCGCCGCGAGCAGGCCGAGGCCGGTCTGCTTGGCATGCTCGTAGGCCTGCTCGACCGTGACGTCGGCGCCAACCTTGCCGGTCGGATAGGTGCCGTCGGCCCGCTTCGGACCCTGGCCCGAGAGATAGACCATGTCACCGACCTGCTTGAAGCTGACATAGGTCGCGACCGGCGTCGGCACATCCGGCAGGGTCAGCCCCAGCTCCTTCAGTCTGTCTTCGGCGCTCATGGCGTTATCTCCTCAAATCCCGCCGGCATCTGGCGCGCCGGCATGTCCCGTCAGTCGTTCAGTTCGCGGCGCATATAGCGGGCCGCATCGTCATAGCTCGCGAGCTTGCGATCAAGCGCGGGGTCATGCACCTCGCGAAATCCTTGCCGCCGCCAGAAGCCGGTCGAATCGTTGACCGCGACCAGCGCGAGGCTGGTATGGCCGGTTTCGGCGGCATGACGGGCGATCGCCGCGACGATCGTGCCCGCCGCCCCGCTGCCGCGCCCGGCCGGCAGCAAGGCGAGATCGTGAAGATACCAGTTCGCGACGCCTTGCGGCATGTCTCCGAGCAGGGAATTCAGGGCCGGTACCGTACCCGCCGGCCAGGGATGGCTGACGAGATAGCCGCGCAACGCGCCATCTTCGCCGGCCAGCACATGGCAGCCCTCGGGTGCCAGACGCAGGCGCTCGGCGAAGACCGCCTCGTCCTCGGGGTAGTCCGGATGCACGACGGCCGCGATCGCCATCACGGCCGGCAGATCGGCCGGCGTCATGCGGCGCCAGCCCGTTTCGCGTGACATGAAAACCTACGCCGCGACCTTCGGGAACTTGCCGGTCCGCTTCGGGTGCCACCACTTGCCCTTGAGCACGACACCCTCGGAGACGAATTTCCGGTCGCCAATCAGGTGCTCGCCGACGACGTCGACATAGTCGAACTTGCCTTCCTTGACGGTCAGGATCGTCGCGTCGCCGAGCGAGCCGACCTTGAGCGAGCCGTATTCCGGGCGCTTCAGCGCCATGGCGGCGTTCACGGTCGAGGCGGCTATGACGTTGTTCAGGCTCATGCCCATGCAGAGGAATTTCGACATCGTCGTGACCTGGTCATAGGCCGGGCCGTCGATGCAGAGCTTGTGCACGTCCGAGGAGATCACATCCGGCTCGAAGCCGTTGGCCAGCATGGCGCGCGTGGTCTTGAAGGAGAACGAGCCCTTGCCGTGGCCGATATCGAAGATGACGCCGCGCTTGCGGGCAGCGAGCACCTCCGGCTTCACCGTGCCCTGCGCCGTCGCGGGCGCGTTCGGGAACGGGCGGAACGCGTGGGTCAGCACGTCGCCCGGCCGGAGCATGGCGATGACTTCCTCATAGGACGGCGGCGGATGGTCGATATGGCACATCAGGGGCATGCCGACCTCTTCGGCGACCTGCAGCGCGATGTTCAGCGGCTTGGTGCCCTGGTCGCCCGAAGCGTGCAGGCCGACGCGGACCTTGATGCCGACGATGTAGTCGCGGTTCTCGTCCGCGACCCTGGCGCAGTCGATCGGGTTCATCAGGCGCAGGTCGCCGCTCTCGCCGACCATGACGCGATGGTCGAAGCCGTAGATGCCGGCATGCGAGACATGGAGATAGGCGAGGATGCGCGCCTGGCTCGGCTCGATGACGTGCTTGCGGAAGCCCGGCCAGTTGCCGGGGCCGGCCGAGCCGGTATCGACCGAGGTGGTGACGCCGGAAAGCCGGCAGAATTCGTCGGCGTCGATGCCGAGCGAGGTGCCGCCCCAGTAGACATGGGTGTGCAGGTCGATCAGGCCGGGCGAGACGATGTAGCCGGAGACGTCGCGGATTTCCTTGGCGCCCTTCAGGTCCTTGCCGAAGCCGGAGACCTTGCCGTCCGTAAAGGCGACATCGAGGATGCCGTCATGCTTCTGGGAGGGGTCGATGACGCGGCCGCCCTTCAGGATGAGATCGTGGGTCACTTTTTTGTCCTCTGGGGGCTGATCAAACGGGGGAAACCGCGCCCTTGCGCTCGACGAGCAGGCCATAGGCCTGGGGCTCGCGATGCCTGGCGAAATTGAAGGTCGAGGCCTTGTAGCTCTTGCCGAGATCCATGTCGCAGCGGGCGACGACGAGCTCGTCATCCTCGGTCACGGCCTGGGCCACGACCTCGCCGGTCGGCGCGATGATGCAGGAGCCGCCGATCTGGTCGACGCCGGCCTCCAGCCCCGCCTTGGCGACGCCGACGACCCAGGTGGCATTCTGATAGGCGCCGGCCTGCATCACGAGCTGGTTGTGGAAATTGCCGAGCCGGTCATGGTCCGGGGCGGGCGGATTGTGCTTGGGCGTGTTGTAGCCGAGCACGATCAGCTCCACGTCCTGCAGACCCATCGAGCGATAGCTTTCCGGCCAGCGGCGATCGTTGCAGATCATCATGCCGATATTGGCATCCATCGTCCGCCAGACCGGCCAGCCGAGTTCGCCAGTCTCGAAATAGCGCTTCTCCAGATTCTGGAAGGGCGCAGCGGGGCGATGCTCGGGATGCCCGGGCAGATGGATCTTGCGGTACTTGCCGACGATCGAGCCCGACTTGTCGACCAGGATCGCTGTGTTGAAGCGTCGCTTGCGGCCCTGTTCGAAGGCGAGTTCGCAATAGCCGAGGTGGAAGCCGATGCCGAGGCGCTTGCTCTCCTCGAAGAGCGGCGCGGTTTCGTTCGAGGGCATGGCGCTCTCGAACCAGCTATCGATCTCGGCTTCGTCGTCGATCCACCAATGTGGGAAGAAGGCGGTGAGCGCGGCTTCCGGATAGACCACGAGATCGGCGCCGTGGCTCTTCGCCTGCCGCATCAGGTCGATCAGCCGGGCGACGGCCGAAGCCCGACTTTCCTCGCGTTGGATGGGGCCGAGCTGGGCGGCGGCGACGGTCAGGATACGGGTCACGGCATAGGCTCCGGATGAGGATCACCCTGAGGGGAAGGCTTCGATGTGCCGAGCCGGCGCGTCAAGCGCCGGCAATGCGGGGCGTGGGTTGTCCCAGCTGCGGGGCGGGCCCTCAGAGGGTCTTGGCGAGACGCGGATCGAGGGAGTTCTCTGAGGCCGTCGCCGAGCAGGTTCACTGCGAGGACGGTGATCGAGAGGAAGACCGCCGGGAACAGGATGATGTGCGGCCGGACCTGCCAGAGCGCCCTGCCCTCGGCCATGATGTTGCCCCAGGATGGCGTCGCCGGCGGCACGCCCGCGCCGATGAAGGACAGGATCGCCTCGACGATCATGGCGCTGGCGCAGATATAGGTCGCCTGCACGCTCATCGGCGCGAAGGTGTTGGGCAGGATATGCCTGAGGATGATGCGCGGGACGCGCGCGCCGTTGGCGACGGCAGCCTCGACATAGGGTTGCTCGCGCAGGGACAGCACGACGCCGCGCACGAGCCGCGCCACGCGCGGGATCTCGGCGATGGTGATGGCGATGATGACGTTCTGGATCGAGCCGCGCGTCAGCGCCATCAGGGCGATGGCGAGCAGGATCGGCGGGATCGACATCATGCCGTCGATGATGCGCATAATGATGCCGTCGGCCCAGCGCACGAAGCCGGCGAAGAGGCCGATGGTGAGGCCGACGATCGAGGACAGGACCGCCACGCTGAAGCCGACCAGCAGCGAGACGCGGGCGCCGTACATCACCCGCGAATAGACGTCGCGGCCGAGCATATCGGTGCCGAACCAGTACAGCTCGGAGGGCACGCGGGTGCGCCTGGACGGCGCGATCGCGGTCGGGTCGGTGGTCCCGAGCAGCGGCGCGAAGATGCCGATCAGCGCCATCAGGATGAGGAGCCCGCCGCCGACGGCAACGGAGGGATGCCGGCGCAGATAGCGGCGGAAGCGGGCGGCGCGGCTCAGTTCGGCCTTCACCGGTTCAACGGCGGGAGCTGCGATGGTCGCGGGGGTCGATGAAGCGGTCAATAGCGGATCCTCGGGTCGACGAGGGTATAGGTCAGGTCGATCAGCAGGTTCACCAGCACATAGACCAGGCTGAACATCAGCACGACGCCCTGGATGACGGGGTAGTCGCGGCGCAGGATGGCATCGACGGTGAGCCGGCCGAGGCCGGGAATGGCGAAGACGCTCTCGGTGACGACGGCGCCGCCGATCAGCAGCGCGATGCCGATGCCGATGATGGTGACGATCGGCACCGCGGCGTTCTTCAGCGAATGCAGGAAGAGCACGTCCTTCTGCGCCACGCCCTTGGCCTGGGCGGTGCGGACATAATCCTGCTGCAGCACCTCGAGCATGGTCGCGCGGGTGATGCGGGCGATCAGCGCGATATAGACGAGGCCGAGCGTGACGGCCGGCAGGATCAGGTTCCTGAGCCAGGGCCAGACGCCCTGCGAGAACGGCGTGTAGCCCTGCACCGGCAGCCAGTCGAGCTTGAGCGCGAAGAGATAGGCGAGCAGGTAGCCAACGACGAAGACCGGCACCGAGAAGCCGAGCACGGCGAAGCCCATCGCCGCCTTGTCGACCCAGCTGCCGGCTTTCCAGGCGGCAAGCACGCCCATCGGCACGGCGATCACGACGGCGAAGATCAGCGTCAGCACCATCAGCGACAGCGTCGGCTCGATGCGTTGCGCGATGAGCTGCGTCACCGGCAGGTTGGTGAAGATCGAGGTGCCGAGATCGCCCTGGACCACGCGGAAGGACCATTCGGCGAAGCGCACGAGATAGGGCCGGTCCAGGCCGAGGCTGGCGCGGATGCGCTCGACATCGGCCGGCGAGGCCTGGTCACCGGCGATGATCGCGGCGGGGTCGCCCGGGGCGATGTAGAGCAACGAAAAGACGAACAGCGCCACGAAGGCCATCACGGGGATGGTCGTTATGATGCGCCTGACGACGAAAGCGAGCATAGGGCAGTCGGACCTCGATCACGGCTAATCCGGGAGCCGCGGCCCGGAGTTCTTCCGGGTCGCGACGAAGCGAGGCAGCGGAGCTCGGGCGGCTCCGGAAAGGCGGAGCGGCGTTGCGCTCCGCGAGAGGGCGATCAGCCCTTCTTGACGTCCCAGAAGAACGGCAGCGGCCCGCTGACCACGCCGGTGACGTTCTTCCGCCAGGCCTGGTAGCCCAGATAGAAGCCGGTCGGAGCGAAGACAACATTCTCGACGGCGGCCTTGTTGAGGCGCCCCATCGCCGCCTTTTCCTCGGCGAGGTCCTTGGCGTTGAACCAGTTGGTGACCTCGGTCTCGACCGCGGGGACGTCGGGCCAGCCGAACCAGGCCTTGTCGCCATTGGCGCGGATCGCGGTATAGGCGGCCGGATTGATGCAGTCGGCGCCGGCATGCCAGGTGTGGAACATGCTCCAGCCGCCCTGCCCCGGAGGCGTCTTCTGGGCCCGGCGGGAGCCGACCGTGCCCCAGTCGGTGGCGACGAAATCGACATTCATGCCGATGCTCTTCAGCAGCGAGGCGGTGACATCGCCCATCGACTTGGTCGCGGCCATGTCCTGCGCGACGACGCAGACCACCGGCTCGCCCTTGTAGCCGGCCTCGGCAAGGAGCTTCTTGGCCTCGGCGACATTGCGCTTCTTGAGGATGTCGCCGCCTTCCTCAGTGTAGAGCGGCGTGCCCGGGGTGAAGAAGCCCGGCAGCGGCTTCCAGAGCTTGTCGTCGTCGCCGACGACGGCGCGCATGTAGTCTTCCTGGTTCAGCGCCGTCAGCACCGCCTGCCGCACCTTCACGTTGTTGAAGGGCGGGAACAGGTGGTTCATGCGGAAGGCGCCGACATTGCCCAGGGGATCGCCGATATCGACATTGATGTCCTTATGGCCCTTCAGCACCGGCACGAGATCGGCGAGCGGGGTCTCCCACCAGTCGACCTCGCCGTTCTGGAGCGCGGCGGCGGCCGTCGCGGCGTCCGGCATGATCACCCACTCGATCCGGTCGACGAGGATGTTCTTGCCGCCGGCGAGCCAGTCCGCCTTCTCGGAGCGCGGCTTGTAATCGGCGAATTTCTCGAACACCGCCTTGGCGCCCGGCACCCAGTCGCTGCGCAGGAACTTCATCGGGCCTGAGCCGATATATTCGGTGATCTGCGTGAACGGGTCGGTCTTGGCGATGCGCTCCGGCATCACGAAGGAACAGGGCGCGTTGTTCTTGGCCAGCGCCAGCAGCATTTTCGGGAAGGGCTGCTTCAGCGACCATTTCCAGGTCAGTTCGTCGACGGGGGCCAGCTCGACCTGAATCGCGCGCAGCATCAGGCCCATCGGATCGCGCGCCGACCAGCGCACGAGGCTGGCGACCACGTCCTTGGAGGTGACCGGCGTGCCGTCATGGAACTTGAGGCCGGAGCGCAGCTTGAAAGTCCAGGTCAGGCCGTCGGAGGAGACCTCCTCGGCCTCGACCATCTGGCGCTGTGGCTGGAACTTCGAATCGATACCGTAGAGCGTGTCCCAGACCAGCGCCGCGGCGTTGCGGACGACGTATTGCGTTCCCCAGATCGGGTCGAAATTGGCGAGATTGGCCTGCGGTACGAAGCGCAGGGTCTTGGCTGGACTTTGCGCCAGGGCCGGCATCGCCAGCCCCCCGGTCGCGGCAGCCATGCCGGCGCCCGTCGCGGATTTCAGAAACGTCCTGCGATCCATCTTGCTCTCCCCTGAAGCGGCGCCTCTAAGCGGGCTGCCTTGGCGCGAGTTTGGGCAGAAAAATCCCGCCTGACAACACGCCGCAGCACCCGATCGAGGCTGCCGGACCGCCTGCACGGTTCGTGCCAGACGGAACTTTCGGGCGGGGAGCCCACCGTTTCGGCTCTCGGACGGTCCTTTTCGGCCCGTTCCGGGAAAAGCGAAAATAATCGCGATTAAATCGGTTTGACCGGTTCATCCACGCGGGCGAAGGGCCGAGCCTGCTCGAAGGCTGCAGCCGCCCGCAGCACGAGCGCATCCTTGCCGAAGGCTCCGACGATCTGGAGCCCTGCGGGCAGGCCCGCTTTGGTCAACCCACAGGGGACGGAGACCGCCGGCTGCTCGGTGATGTTGAAGGGGTAGGTGAAGGGCGTCCAGCGCGTCCAGTCCTCGCCATAGGCGCCGTGCTCTGGCGTATCGCGCCCGACCGCGAAGGCCGGCAGCGGCAGGGTCGGCGTCAGCAGCAGGTCATATTGCTGGTGGAACTGCGCCATCTTGTAGGCCAGCGCGTTGCGCTGGTTCAGGAGCGCATCGACATAGGCCGAGGCGGGGATGCGCTCGCCCTGCTCCGCTACCGCGACGAGGCCGGGGTCCATCTGCTTGCGGCCGGCCGCATCGATACTCTTCAGCGCCAGCGCCGCGCCGGACGACCAGAGCGTCATCAGGATATCGATGGGATCATCGAAGCCGGGATCGACCTCCTCCACCGTCGCGCCAAGCTCGGCGAAGGCCTGCGCGGCGGCAGCCGTCAGGGCGGCGATCTCGGGATCAACAGTCACGGACCGGCCGAGGCGCGGCGACCAGGCGACGCGCAGGCCCCTCATGCTGCCCTTGAGGCCATCGACATAATCCGGCGGGCGATCGAGCAGCGCGGTCATGTCGCGTGCGTCGGGCTGGCCGATCACCTTCATGGCAAGCGCCGTGTCGGTGACGGTGCGCGTCAGCGGGCCGAGATGGGCGAGGAAGCCCATGACCGAGATCGGCCAGGCCGGGACGCGGCCATAGCTCGGCTTCAGGCCGACGACGCCGGTGAAGGCCGCGGGAATGCGGACGGAGCCCGCGCCATCCGTACCGATATGGATGCAGCCGAGATTGAGCGCCGCGCAGACCGCCGCGCCCGAGGACGAGCCGCCCGGTCCGGTGCCGGTGTTCCAGGGGTTGCGCGTGATACCGGTCAGCGGCGAATCGCCGACGCCCTTCCAGCCATATTCCGGCATGGTGGTCTTGCCGAGGAAGACGGTACCCGCCTCGCGCAAGCGCGCTGCAACCGGCGAATCCTCGGCAAAGGGCACGTCCGAGGCGATCGCCGAGCCGCGCTGCATCGACCAGCCGGCGACGCCGAGATTGTCCTTGATGGTGACGGGCACGCCGTCGAGCGGGCCGATCGCCTCGCCCTTCAGCCAGCGCGCCTGCGAGGCTTCGGCCATGGCCAGCGCTCCGGCGTCGTCGCGGACGGCGAAGGCGTTGACGGCCGGCTCGAAGCGCTCGATGCGGGCGAGCGCATCCTTCGCCACTTCGACGGGGGAGAGCTGCTTGCTCGCATAGAGCGGGCCGAGCTCGGCGGCGGACAGCGTGGCGATCGTCGTCATGCGGGAACCTCTCAGGCGTTGGCGACGCGCCAGGCGGTGGTGAGCAGGATATTGGCACCGGCGACCATGTCGTCATCGGTGCTGAACTCGGCCGGGTTGTGCGAGAGCCCGCCGATCGACGGGATGAACACCATCGCCGTCGGGCAGAGCCGCGCCATCATCTGCGCGTCATGGCCGGCGCCGGAGATCATGCGGCGGATCGGCAGGCCGAATTCGCCGGCGCTGCGCTCGACCTCGGCAATGATCTCCTCTGCGAAGGGCGTCGCCGGGAAGCGGGCGAGATCGCGGAAGGAGATCTCGATGCCGTCGCGCTCGGCGAGCTCGGCGCAGAAGGCGCGGACCGCGGCCTCAGCCTGGGCGAGCGGCTGATCGAGCGGATTGCGCAGGTCGAGCGTCATCACCACGGTCTCGGGCACGACATTGACGTTGCCGGGCTGGACACGGATGACGCCGCTATTGGCGAGCTGATTGGGAATGGTCCTGGTCAGTTCGTTGGCGAAGATGTTGATGCGCGCGGCCGCCAGCCCCGGGTCCTTGCGATAGGCCATCGGCGTCGTGCCGGCGTGGCTCGGGCGGCCCTTCAGGGTCAGCTCCAGCCAGCAGATCGCCTGGATGCCGGTGACGGCGCCGAGCCCGCCGCCCTCGTTCTCCAGCACCGGCCCCTGCTCGATATGCATCTCGATATAGGCATGGGCCGGCAGGAAGCCCGGTTTCTCCGCGCCCTCATAGCCTATGCGCTTGAGTTCGGCGCCGAGGCCAACGCCCTCGGAATCAACCTCCTTGTGGGCCGCCTCGACACTCATGCCGCCGGCCCAGACATAGGAGCCGAGCATGTCCGGATGGAAGCGCGCGCCCTCCTCGTTGGTGAAGGCGATCACCGCCATGTCACGCTTCGGCGTCAGCCCGGCATCGCGCAGGGCGGCGAGCACCTCGACGCCGGCGACGACGCCGAGCGCGCCGTCGAAGCGCCCGCCGGTGCCGACCGTGTCGATATGCGAGCCCATGACGACGGCGGGGCCGTCCTGCTGCCCCTTGAGGATGCCGACGATATTGCCGATGGCGTCGATGCGGGTGTCGAGGCCGAGCGCCTTCATCTGACCGACCAGCCAGTCGCGCCCCTGCTTGTCTTCATCAGTCAGGGCGAGGCGGCGGCAGCCGCCTTCCGGCGTCGCACCGATCTTCGAAAGCTCGGCAAGGCGCGAGGTCAGCCTCGCGCCGTCGATCCTCAGATTGGTGCTCATCCGTCCAGGCCCTCCGTCGTCGGCAAGGCAAGATGCAGACCGCGACGGCGGTTGTCGACCCGCGTCCAGCGCATCGGCTCCGGACGGTGGAGCGCGCGGCAACGGCTATTTCGGTGCTCGGATCGGCGGTAGAAGCGGCGCCCCATGTCCGAGATCGCCGCATCCCGCCCGCTTCGTCCCTGGCTCGCAGAGGCCAGCGCCATGCTGGCCCTGAGCTGGCCGATGGTGCTGACCAATGTCGCGCAGAACGCGATGACGGCGACCGACGTCATCATGATGGGCCATCTCAGCCCGGAGGCGCTGGCGGCCGGCGCACTCGGCAGCAACCTCTACAACGCCGTCCTGATCTTCGGCATCGGCGTGATGGGCGCGGTCTCGCCGATGATCGCGATCGAGCTCGGCCGCAACAGGCATGCGGTGCGCGACCTGCGCCGCACCGTCCGGCAGGGATTCTGGGCGGCCGCCACCATGGTCGGGCCGATGTGGCTCTTCCTCTGGCAGGCCGAGTTCATCCTCAGGGCGATGGGTCAGGATCCCGCTCTCTCCAAAGCCGCCGCGTCCTATGTCCACACGCTGCAATGGGGGCTGCTGCCCTTCTTCCTGTATCTGTGCCTGCGCGGCTTCGTCGCCGCGCTCCTGCGGCCGCGCTGGGCCTTCATCGTCGTGCTGTTCGCGCTGGCCTTCAACGCCCTCGCCAACTGGTGCCTGATGTTCGGGCGGCTGGGCTTTCCGGCGCTCGGCCTGCCCGGCTCCGGGCTGGCGACCGCCCTGTCATCGACGCTGATGTTCGTGGGGCTCGCGCTCGTCGTCGTGCGCGACAGGCGCTTCCGGCGCTATCACCTGCTCGGCCGCTTCTGGGTGCCCGACTGGCCGCGTTACCGCGCCTTCTGGCGCCTGGGCCTGCCGATCGGCCTGACGCTCGCCTTCGAGGTGGTGATCTTCAACGGCGCCGCCTTCCTGATGGGATTGATCGGCGCGTCATCGCTCGCGGCGCACGCCATCGCGATCCAGATCGCCTCGCTGACCTTCATGGTGCCGCTCGGGATCGGCCAGGCCGGTACGGTCCGTGTCGGCCGCGCCCTCGGCGCCGGCGACAAGGAGGGCATCCGCAGAGCCGGCACGATGGCCCTCGTCCTCGCGCTGAGCTTCATGACCTTTACGGCCCTGCTGATGGCGATCGTGCCGGAATGGCTGGTCGCGCCCTTCCTCGACCGCTCCAAGCCCGGCGCAGAGGCAGTGGCGGAGCTGGCGATGCTCTTCCTGTTCTATGCCGCCGTCTTCCAGATCGTCGACGGCGCACAGGTCATCGGCTCGTCGATCCTGCGCGGGCTCGGCGATACCCGCCTGCCGATGATCTTCGCCGGCATCGGCTATTGGGGCATCGGCCTGCCGCTTTCGGCTGCGCTGGGCTTCCTGACACCGCTCGCCGGGCGCGGCATCTGGATCGGGCTGGCGATCGGGCTGACGGTCGTCTCCGTGATGATGCTCTGGCGCTGGTGGGCCCGTGAAAGGCTGGGGCTGCTCAAATGGGGGCTGCAGGAAGCGGCCTGAACGGCCGGGCGGAGCCTCCCGGGCGGCCCACCCGCCTGTTGCCGAACGGCCACAGTGTTGCGCGGACACAATTTGGCCATCTCCTGTTCACCCCAAGGCCATCTCGGCCGCCTTGAACAGGGTTCGTCAACGGCGCATGGAACCACGGCGCCGTCCCGCAGTTCATTCATGCCCGTAACGCCGAGTTGTCCGCCGATGTCCTCCGTCCGCCCGCCCGCCTCCCCCCTCGCCCGGCCGACCCGCCGCGTCTTCGCGGCGCTCAGCCCGCTCTTCCTGGCGGCCTGCGTCAGCCAGCGCCAGCAGCCCATCGAGGCCGCGGCCTATCAGGGGCCGCATATCAGCGCCGAATATCTGGCGATGTATGGCGAGCGACCGGATGAACAGCATCCGCTGCCCGCGACGGATCTCTCCGAGGTCGAGCCGCAGTTCCTGCGCCGCATCGTCTCCTACCAGACCCGCGAACAACCCGGCACGATCGTCGTCGACACCGATAACCGCTATCTCTATCTCGTGATGGAAGGCGGCCGCGCCGTGCGCTACGGCATCGGCGTCGGCAAGCAGGGCATGTCCTGGCGCGGCCGCGCCACGGTCGCCCGCAAGGCGCAGTGGCCGCGCTGGACCCCGACCCCGGCGATGATCGCCCGCGAGCCGGAGCGGAACCGCCCCTGGGCCGGCGGCATGGCCGGTGGCATCGAGAACCCGCTCGGCGCCCGCGCGCTCTATCTCTACCAGGGCGGTCGCGACACGCTCTATCGCATCCATGGCACCTCCGAGCCGTGGTCGATCGGCAAGTCGGTGTCCTCGGGCTGCATCCGCCTGTTCAACCAGGACATCATCGACCTCTATGGCCGCGTCCCGACCGGGGCGACCGTCGTGGTGCTCAACCGCGGCACCCTGCAGGCACCGTCCGAGGTCGACGAGATGCCGCCGCCGGACGACGATCTCGGCAGCATCTGACGCCGGGCGATCCATCGGTTGTCGCATCGGATTCTCCCGGAAGGTGAAATCCACCTTTCGGTCCGATGCGGTCGCAGCACCGCCTTGATACTGTCACAGGCCGATCCCACCTCTTGAGCACGGCGCAACCGCGCTGCACAACGAGAGGAGATGACGATGACGCCGCAAGAACGCGACGTGATCGCCGGGATTTTCGACCGCCTTCGGCAGGCAGCCAACCAGCCTCGCGACCCCGAGGCTGAGACTTTCATCGCGGAACGCCTGCGCGAGCAGCCCTATGCGCCCTACGCCATGGCCCAGGCGGTCTATGTGCAGGAGCAGGCGCTCACCAACCTGAACCAGCAGGTCGAGAGCCTGCAGGCGCAGCTGCGCGAGGCCCAGAACCGCGCCAGCGAAGCGGCGCAGCCGCAGGCCGGCGGCTTCCTGTCGGGCATCTTCGGCGGTGGATCGGTGCCGCGCACCGGCTCGGTTCCGCCCGTGCCGCCGCGCAGCGATGCCCCAGCTCCGTCAGGCGTCTGGAACACGCAGTCGCAGGCGCAGGGCGCGCCCGGTCAGGCCATGCCGATGCAGGCACAAGGCCAGCCCGGCCCCTGGAGCAACCAGCCGCAGCAACAGGCCCGCGGCGGCGGCTTCATGGCGAGCGCGCTGACCACCGCGGCCGGCGTCGCCGGCGGCATGATGCTCGGCAATGTGCTGACCAACGCCTTCGGCGGCGGCAGCAAGCCCGCGAGCCAGACCGCGAGCGACACCGGGGCGAGCGCCAGCTCGACATCGGCTGCGCCGCAGCAGGCCGCGGCCGATCAGAGCGCCAGCGCCCAGCCCGCAGCCGACCAGACCGCCGGGGATAGCGGCTACGGCCAGGGCTATGACGGCGAGGCCAATTACCAGAACGCAGGCCATGACGACGCCGATCCCGGCTTCGACGATGGCGGCGGGGACGACGATAGCTGGGTCTGAGAACCTCCACCCGGTCTTGCCCGCCGGATGAAATGCAAACGGCGGCTCGCCTGGCGAGCCGCCGTTTTTCATGGTGTCGGGTGTGGCTTTCGCCTCAGATCACCAGCACCTTCGCGCCGACGCGGACCCGTTCGTAGAGATCGGTGACGTCGTCATTGGTCATGCGGATGCAGCCCGAGGACACGGCCTGCCCGATCGTGTTCGGCTCGTTGGTGCCGTGGATGCGATAGAGCGTCGATCCCAGATACATGGCGCGCGCGCCCATCGGGTTGTCGGGACCGCCGGTCATGAAACGGGGCAGATCGGGCCGGCGCTTCAGCATCTCGGCCGGAGGCGTCCAGCTCGGCCATTCCGCCTTGCGGGTGATCGTCTTCATGCCGGCCCAGGAGAAGCCCGGACGCCCGACACCGATGCCGTATCGCATCGCCCGGCCACCCGGCTGCACCAGGAAGAGGAAACGCTGCGGCGTGTCGATGATGATCGTGCCCGGCTTGTGCGGGCCGTCATACGCGACTTCCTGCTTGCGGAAGCGCGGATCGACGATGTGCTGGATGCCCTGCTGCGGCTCGACCGGCTCGCCGAGCGCAGCCATGCGGCGCGTGGCGCGTGGCTGGCGCGCCGCCTCGAACGGATCAACCTCGTAGCCGCCCTGCGGCTGCATGCGCTGGCCATAGGCGTAGCCGCCCGGACGGTTATAGACGGCACTGCCACGGCCGGCAGGGCTCGGGTCGCGGCCTGTCATCAGCATCTCGATGAAGCCGCCGCCGTAATTGCCGCGCCCGCCACCGGCAGCCATCGGATCGTTCCGGCGCGGCGTAGCCGTAATTCTGGCGGTAGCCTTGCGCGGCAGCCGGCCCGGCCGCGGCCAGGGCTCCGGCAACAGCGAGGAGCGGAAGGAAGATCTTTCGACGCATGACGCAAACACTCTCGACATCGACTGTCGGAAGCCTGCGTTGCGCCTTCAAAGGAATGGTGAATCGTTGACTCTCAGCGGCAAAAACCGACCTGAAACCGCTCAATTCGCAGAATTAACCTTAGCGAGCGGTCAAGCGACAGGGTGAAGGAAACCTTGCCGCCTCACCGACGCGCAGAGCGCCGGGCGAGCCAGCGCAGCTTGAGGCCGGTGCGCCAGCGGCCGACATCGCAGGCCAGGATGACCGCCGCATAGACCAGCCCTCCAAGTACGATCTGGAGCGGCAGCTCCAGCACCGCCGGCAACATGCCGCGCAGCGGCCAGATCGCCAGCCCCATCGCAGCCCCGGCAGCGAGGACGCAACCGATCTCGCGCCAGGGCGGCCCGACCGGAAGCGCGCGCAACGCCACCACCGCCGTGACCAGCAGCGCCGTCAGATAGGCGGCGCTCTGTGCGACCGCGACCGTCGTCGGCGCGAGCGCGCCCGGCAGGGCGAAGATGATGATGAGATTGACGGCCAGTCCCATCAGGGCGGCAAGGGCGGCGATGAGCGTGCGTTTCGCCAGGAGAAAGACCGGAGCCAGCGCCGCCTGGAACAGCGCGATCGCGGCGAAGCCCGGCAGGAGCAGCGCCATATGGCCGGCAAAGTGGCCGCGGAAGCCTTGCGGGACGAAGAGCCGCTCGAAGGCGGGCAGGATCAGCCAGAAGCCGAGCCCGACCGGCAGCACGCAGGCGACGACGACGACCATGTTGCGGGCGATGCGCTTCTGCGCCGCGACGCGCCCGCGCGTCTCGTCGAGGCGGATGATCTCGCGCAGCAGCACGATCTCGAGCATCGAGGCCAGCACCGGGAAGAGCCGCAGGCCGATATCGGAGGCCAGCGAGAAATAGCCGGCCTCGGCGAAACCATGGCTGTCGGCCAGGATGGCGCGATTGATGAGCGGGATCGCGGCATAGACCGCATTGCCCGCGACCAGCGGCAGGGCATAGCGCGCGAAATTGCGCATCAGGTCGGTTCGGACCGCTCCCGGCGCCGGCTTGGCATCGGACAGCCGGCCGCGATTGGCGAGAACCGCCGCGACCGCGCTGAGCACGCCGCCGAGCAGGACCACAGTCGGGTCACGGGTCCACCAGGCGCCGCCGACCATCAGCAGCAGGGCGGCAACGCTGCGGACGAGGACCAGCCGGGCATAGGCTGCGTCGAGGAAGCGGGCGCGGGCGATGGCTGCGTGATAGTCGAACCAGCCGGCGGCGATGCCACCCGCGACCGCGGCCATCAATAGCGCCGCCGGCAGGCCGGTATCGACGCCCGCCAGCATCGCTGCCGCGAGAAGCCCGCAGAGCGACAAGCCCACGCCGGCAAAAAGCAGATCGAGCGTCGCCCGGATGCCGGGATCGCTCTCCCGGCTCTGGAGCGAATAGAAGCGGACCACGGAGATCTTCAGCCAGTCGAGCAGCGCCGTGTTGACGAGCACGACGGTCGCGGCGCCGATGGCGTAGAGCCCGAAGGCTTCCGGGCCGAGGAACAGGGCGACGAGCAGCCCGAGGACGAAATTCAGCCCGGCATTGACGATGAAGGGCAGAAGAACGGTCATCGTGCCTTCGTCACTCCCTTCCGATCCTGCGGCTGCCACGCCGAAGCGCTCGACTCAGCGATCCCCGCGCCCTCGAAACCGGGGGTAGCCGGACGAAACCGGTTTTCCAAGAGGCGTTGCAAAGCACCGCCCGCTCCGCCCTGCCGCCACGGCATTGGGCGATGCCATTCCCGCATCTTCACGGCGACAGGATTTGACCGTAAGGCCAACATCATGACGACGCCCATCCGGCCTGCCCGAGACGACGATTCCGGCCCGCTTTCCGCCCTCATCGCGGCGAGTTTCGCCGAGTATCCGGGCTGCGTCTTCGTCGAGGACGAGCTGCCCGAATTGCGCCGGCCGGCATCCTATTTCGCCGCCAAGGGCGGCATGCTCTGGATCGTGGACGGACCGGAAGAGCGCATCGCCGGCTCGCTCGGCGTCAGGCCCGTATCCGAGCAGAATGCCGTCGAATTAGCCAAGGTCTATGTCGACCCCGCCTTCCGCGGCGCCGGGCTGGCGCAGACCCTCTTCGCCAGGGCACTCGATTTTGCCGAACAGGGCGGCTTCACCGAGATGACGCTGTGGTCGGATACGCGCTTCACCCGCGGCCATCGCTTCTACGAGAAGCTCGGCTTCGCGCGCTGGCCGGGCGAGCGCTATCTCGGCGATGCCTCGGAAAGCTGGGAATATCATTTCCGCAAGCCGCTTCGCGGCGCCCCGTGACCCTCTCGATCGCCTTCCGGGCCGCCCTCGGCATCGCCCTGCTCACCGCCATGGACGGGGTGATCAAGGGCCAGATGCAGCAGCATCCCTTCATCGTGGCGCTGTTCATGCGCTTCGTGATGGGCGGCATCTGCGCGCTGATCGTGCTCGCCATCGCGCGGCCGCCCCGGCCAACGCAGGCCAGCCTGATCGGCAATCTCGCACGGATTCCTCTGGTGGTGCTCACCGCCAGCAGCTTCTTCTACTCGGTCTCCGTGCTGCCGCTGGCGGAGGCGCTGACGCTCTCGTTCCTCGCGCCGGTCTTCGTCGCGCTGCTCGGCGGGCTCCTGCTCAAGGAGAAGATCGACAGGCGCATCCTGCAGGCGCTCGGCTTTGGGATCGCCGGCATGCTGGTCATGGTCTGGCCGCGGTTGCAGGGCCATGTCAGCGGCGCCAGCCTCGGCGTGGCCGCCGCACTGTTCTCGGCGGTGAGTTATGCCTTCAACCTGATCCTGCTCCGGCGCATCGCGCTCAGGGAACACCCGACCGTCATCGTCGCCTTCCAGAATGTCGGGCCCGCGCTCTGCCTCGCCGTTCCGGCGGCGCTTGCCTTCGTGCCGATGACGCTGGCGGATCTCGCGGCCTATCTGTTTGCGGGAGCGCTCGGCGTTGCAGGCCACCTCACGCTGACCTCGGCCTATGCCCGGGCGGCCGCCTCGCGCCTGGCCCCGATCGAATACACGGCGCTGATCTGGGCGAGCCTGCTCGGCTTCTTCGTCTTCGGCGAAGTGCCGCTCTACACGACCTATCTCGGCGCCTTGCTGATCGTCGCGGGCGCCATCGCCGTCAGCCGGCGTTGATGGCGCCCTTGAGGTGGTAGGTCAGGGCGAGCGCGATGCAATGGTCGAGCGCTTCCGTCGGCACAGCCTCGCCAAGGCGGAACACCAGAGCCCGCTCGCCATCCACGCGCAGGATGGCGGGGTAGAGCTGCCGGAACGTGCCTGCCAGGCTGGTCTGACAATGGACGTAGAGCGCGTAGGCGTCAGGCGCGCTGCGGACCGGGCCGAGCCGGATCGTCGTACCGATGCGCGCTCGGGCGGGATGATAGGCCGGCTCGTTCCATTTCAGGGTTTCGGCGAGAGCGCCGATGGCGGGCGTTGCAGCCGCGACGTCGAAGATGCGCTGGCGTAGCTCAAGCAGAGGATGCTGCAGTTGCGCCGGGAAGGAACGGTATCGCGCCGCGACATCCGGCGTGTGGAACGGGACGAACGGCATCGGGCAGCTCCCGCGACGGTGCTTGTCCCATAGCGCAGCCGCAGCAGGCCGAACAGCGCCGCTCAGACTTCCGCTCGCTTGCCGGGCAGGATCAGGCAGGTCTCCGTGCCGTGCGCGAGCAGCTTGCCGCGGGCATCGACCAGCCTCCCCTCCGTCGTGATCACCGTACTGCCGCGATGGATCAACTTGCCCTCGCAGCGCACCGGGCCGCTATCCGGCATGACCGGACGGACATAGTTCAGCTTCATCTCAAGCGTGGTGTAGCCCTCGCCGGGCTTCAGCGTCGCATGGGCGGCGCAGGCCATGGCGGAGTCGAGGATCGTCGCGGTCCAGCCGCCATGGATCGTGCCGAGCGGATTGAAGAAGCGCGCCGAGGGCTGGCCGACGAAGACCACCCTGCCCTCGTCGGCCTCGACCAGCTCGAAATCCATGGCATCGGCGAAGGGCGGCGCCGGATTGGTGCCGGCGATGATCCCGCGCAGGAAGCTCAAGCCATCGCCCGCGACCAGGTCCTCGCGAGACACCACCCCAACCGTGCGATTCATGCCAATCTCCAATCGTGTATCTGCACGATAGAGACATGGACCTGCGACGGTCAACCGACGAACCCAGCTTCAGCGCTCGCCGCGCGCGGCCCGGCGCAGCGCCTTCAGGCCGTCGCGGGTCTCGCGCCAGCGGTCCTCGCCAAAGCCGCCCTCGATCTTGTCCTGCGCCGCACGCCAATAGGGGATCGCGGCCTCGATCGCGGCCTTGCCTTTCTCCGTCACCGCATAGACCGATGCCCGCCCGCGGCACTCGACCGGCTCGACCATGCCCTCGGCCGCCAGAAGCTGGAGGTTGCGCGTCAGCGACGTCCGCTCCAGTGCGAAGCGTTCCGCCAGCTCCGTGACCGATTTCCACTGCCCGGTCGATAGCGCCGAGAGCAGTACGAACTGTGTGATCTTGAGGCCGCTCGGGCGCATTGCCTCGTCATAGGCCCGCGTCACGGCGCGTGCGGTCATGCGGACATGCAGCGCGACGCAGGAACGGGCGATGGCGTCGAGGCGCGGGTCGGGCGAGGGCGTCGTCATTACGCCATGTTAGCGTGTTCAAGCGCTGCTGCCAGCAGGCCTGCAGGGACCTGCGACATCGCATCCGCCGGCATTCACTTTATCGCGGGGCGCTTCCTTGACTCTCCGCGACCTCGCGCCTATCTCCGGCTGCAACTGTTAGCACTCTCACTTGGTGACTGCTAACAGCGTCCCCCGGGTGCCCGTCAGCGGCGCCCGAACCGAATAAGATCGAGAGGAAGACAGAACCATGAAGTTCCGTCCGTTGCATGACCGCGTCGTGGTCCGTCGCCTGGATGGCGAAGAGAAGACCAAGGGTGGCATCATCATCCCCGAGACCGCCAAGGAAAAGCCCCAGGAGGGCGAGGTCATCGCCGTCGGTTCCGGCGCGCGTGACGAGGCCGGCAAGCTCGTTGCCCTCGACGTCAAGAAGGGCGACCGCGTCCTGTTCGGCAAGTGGTCCGGCACCGAGGTCAAGATCGATGGTCAGGATCTCCTGATCATGAAGGAATCCGACATCATGGGCGTCGTCGGCTGATAGCCGCCTGACCGCCTCTTCCGTTTCCAGTTCAAGGAGTAGCTCTCATGGCTGCTAAAGACGTCAAATTCGGCACCGATGCCCGCGACAAGATGCTGCGCGGCGTGGATATCCTCGCCAATGCCGTGAAGGTGACGCTGGGCCCGAAGGGCCGCAACGTCGTGATCGAGAAGTCGTTCGGCGCCCCGCGCATCACCAAGGACGGCGTCACCGTCGCCAAGGAGATCGAGCTTTCCGACAAGTTCGAGAACATGGGCGCCCAGATGGTCCGCGAAGTCGCTTCGCGCCAGAACGACCACGCCGGCGACGGCACCACGACCGCCACCGTTCTCGCCCAGGCGATCGTCCGTGAAGGCGCCAAGTCGGTTGCGGCCGGCATGAACCCGATGGACCTGAAGCGCGGCATCGACCTGGCTGTCGAGGCCATCGTCGCCGACCTCAAAAAGAACTCCAAGAAGGTCACGTCGAACGCGGAAGTCGCGCAGGTCGGCACCATCTCGGCCAACGGCGACGAGTCGGTCGGCAAGATGATCTCGACCGCCATGCAGAAGGTCGGCAACGAGGGTGTCATCACCGTCGAGGAAGCCAAGACCGCCGAGACCGAGCTCGACGTCGTCGAGGGCATGCAGTTCGACCGCGGCTATCTCTCGCCGTACTTCATCACCAACTCGGAGAAGATGGTCGCCGAGCTGGAAGACCCCTACATCCTGATCTTCGAGAAGAAGCTGTCCTCGCTCCAGGCGATGCTGCCGATCCTCGAGGCCGTCGTGCAGACCGGCAAGCCGCTGCTCATCATCGCCGAGGACGTCGAGGGCGAGGCCCTGGCCACGCTCGTCGTCAACAAGCTCCGTGGCGGCCTCAAGGTCGCGGCCGTCAAGGCTCCGGGCTTCGGCGATCGCCGCAAGGCCATGCTCGAGGACATCTCGATCCTGACCGCCGGCCAGATGATCTCGGAAGACCTCGGCATCAAGCTCGAGACCGTGACCCTCCAGATGCTCGGCCGCGCCAAGAAGGTGCGCATCGAGAAGGAGAACACCACGATCATCGACGGCGCCGGCAAGAAGAAGGACATCGAGGCTCGCGTCGGCCAGATCAAGGCCCAGATCGAGGAGACCTCCTCGGACTACGACCGTGAGAAGCTCCAGGAGCGTCTGGCAAAGCTCGCCGGCGGCGTCGCGGTCATCCGCGTCGGCGGCGCGACCGAGGTCGAGGTCAAGGAGAAGAAGGACCGCGTCGACGACGCCCTGAACGCGACCCGCGCTGCGGTCGAAGAAGGCATCCTTCCCGGCGGTGGCGTTGCGCTCCTGCGCGCCCTGTCCTCGGTCAAGGGCATCAAGACCCAGAACGACGACCAGAAGACCGGCGTCGAGATCGTCCGCAAGGCGATCATGGCTCCGGCCCGCCAGATCGTCGACAACGCCGGCGATGACGGCGCGGTCGTGATCGGCAAGCTGCTCGAGTCGAAGGACTACACCTACGGCTACAACGCCCAGACCGGCGAGTACGGCGATCTGGTCAAGGCCGGCATCATCGACCCGACCAAGGTCGTGCGCACGGCGATCCAGGACGCGGCTTCGATCGCTGGCCTGCTGATCACCACCGAGGCGATGGTTGCCGAGCTGCCGAAGAAGGACTCGCCGATGCCCCCGATGGGCGGCGGCGGCATGGGCGGCATGGACTTCTGAGGAAGTCCAGACGCCCAAAGCGTCTGAATTCCGAAACCGGGCAACCCCGGTTTCGGGGGCGGCATGGACTTCTGATCCAGCCTCTCAGGCAATTACGGAAGGCCCGGCGCAAGCCGGGCCTTTTTCGTTTCACGGCACTGTCATCCGGCCGCCATCCGGCCGTCGTCGCGGGCGCGCATCGAGGCGCCATCAAAACTCACCGCGACAGAGATGATCATGCCGACACGCCGTTCCTTTCTTGCCGGCCTCGCCGCCAGCAGCGTCGCTCCTGCTTTCGCTCAAGGCGCGGACTGGCGGCAGGGCATCAAGGAGGTGCGCTTCGGCGTCTCCTCCGCCGAGAACGAGGCCGGCGCGATCGCCCGGACCCAGCCGATGGTGGATTACCTGACGCAGCGCCTCGGCGTGCCCGTGCGCTTCTTCCGGGTCTCGGATTATGCCGGCCTCGTCGAGGCGATGCGCGCCGACCAGGTCGACTTCGCCCGCTTCGGGCCTGCGGTCTACGCGCTCGGCCGCCGCGTGCTCGGCGACAAGCTCCAGCCGCTGATCCGTGACGTCGATAACCAAGGGCAGGAAGGCTATTACTCCGTGCTGCTGGTGCGGGCCGACAGCGCCTATCAGAGCCTCGCCGATCTCAAGGGTAAGGTGATGGCCTTCGCCGATCCGAACTCGACCTCCGGCTACGCCTTCCCCGCCTATTTCCTGCGCAAGCAGGGCATCGACCCCAAGGCCCATTTCAGCGGCACGGTCTTCTCCGGCGGCCACGACAATTCGGTGCTGGCGCTGGTGCGCGGCCAATTCGACGTCGTCGCGACCTATCAGGTCAATGCGGAGCATGGCGTCGCGCAGCGGCTGGCCCAGAAGGGCATGATCCCGTCCGGCTCGACCCGCGTGCTCTGGACCTCGCCCCTGATCCCGGCGAGCCCGTTCTCGGTCCGCGCCAACCTGCCGCAGGGGCTTAAGGACGATTTCGTCGCTGCGATGAACGCGATGAAGGAGGCCGCCCCCGAGGCGTGGAAGAGCTTCACCGACGGCCATGTCTCGCGCTATGCGCCGGCCCGCCACGAGGATTATCTCGACGTGATCGCCGTCACCGAGGAGCTGGAAGCCCAGCGCAAGGCACGCAGCGGCTGAGCGCGGGCGCCTCCTGCCACACCGCCATGCATTTCCCGCCAAGGCTGATGAAAGCTTGGGCAGTGCCCTCCGTCGGCTTCCTGGCCTATACAGGTTGCAAGCGATCCCGAACAGGATCGCGCGCTAAAGTTGCATGTCGTAGGGAGATGCAGATGAAAAAGTCACAGCTTTTGTCGGGCGCCGCATTGGCCGCCGCCCTCTTCCTCTCCGCCCAGGCTGCGCAGGCCGACATCACCATCGGGCTCGTCGCGCCGCTGACCGGCCCGGTCGCCGCCTATGGCGACCAGGTCAAGAACGGCGCCCAGACCGCCGTCGACGCCATCAACAAGGCTGGCGGCGTGCTCGGCGAGAAGCTTGTGTTGAAGCTTGCCGACGATGCCGGCGATCCGAAGCAGGGGGTCTCCTCCGCCAACCTGCTGGTCGGCGAGAAGGTCAAGTTCGTGGTCGGCCCGGTGACCTCCGGCGTCGCCATGGCGGTCTCGGACGTGTTCTCGGAGAGCGGCGTGCTGATGGTGACGCCGACCGCGACCTCGCCGGCGCTGACGACGCGCGGGCTGACCAATGTCTTCCGCACCTGCGGCCGCGACGACCAGCAGGCCGACATCGCCGCGACTTACGTCCTTAAGAACCTCAAGGACAAGAAGATCGCGATCGTCCACGACAAGGGCACCTACGGCAAGGGCCTGGCCGATGCCTTCCAGAAGGGCATCAATGCCGGCGGGCTCAAGGAGGTCATCGCGCTGACCGTCAATCCCGGCGACAAGGACCTCTCGGCGGTGGTGACGCGGCTGAAGGCCGCGAATGTCGAGGCGATCTATTTCGGCGGCTATCATCCCGAGGGCGGCCTGCTGGCGCGCCAGCTCGCCGATGCCGGCGTCAAGGCGGTGATCATCGGCGGCGAAGGCCTGTCCAACACCGAGTATGCCGCGATCGGCGGCGACCATGCCACCGGCACGCTCTTCACCAACGCGACCGACGCGCTGAAGAACCCCGACTCGGCCCAGGCCGTCGCGGCGCTGAAGGAGAAGGGCATCCCGCCGGAGGCCTTCACGCTGAACGCCTATGCCGCCGTCGAGGTGCTCAAGGCCGCGATCGAGAAGGCCGGCAAGCCGGGCGATGCCAATGGCGCCGCCAAGGCGCTGCAGTCGGGCATGCTGGTCAAGACCGCGATCGGCACGCTGACCTATGGCAAGACCGGCGACCTGAGCTCGCCGAGCTTCTCGATGTACAAGTGGGACGCCGGCAAGATCGTCGCCGCGCAGTAACCTGCGGGCAGCCGCCCCGCCCTCTTCCAGCCAGGCACCCCGGACGCGCCACGCTCGTCCGGGGTGTTTCGTTTTCAGACGCGCCGCACGACATTTTGCAAGAGCGCGGGTCATCCCGGACAAGCTGCGCAGCAGCGCCGATCCGGGATCCATGCCGGAACTTCCCCGGCGAAGGTTCCGGCATGGATCCCGGGTCTCCCTGCGGTCGCCCGGGATGACCGCGCGTTTTTCTAGAAGCCGGTCCCCTGGGTGGTTTGGCGCCTCGCGGCCACCTCTCCGCCAGATGACAATTTGCTCATCCGGGCGCGTCGCCATTGAAAGGCCACGCCCGCTGCGACATGGTCCGAATCGTGGCTTTCACCGTTCCCCGCCAGGATTCCCACCCATGCGCTTGTTGAGCATCCTCGTCGCCGCGCTGGCGGCCGCCACGCTGGTCATTGGCCAGCAGGCCGGCTCAGCCGCCTTGATCGGCATGGGCGTCATCGGCCTGCTGCTGGCGGTGGTGACCTTCCGCTCGCCGGTCCTGCCCTTCTTCCTGCGCATCTTCTCCAGCGTCTTCGCGATCGAATACCTCGTATTTGGTGGAGCAGCGATCGCGGCGCAGTTCGGCTGGTGGCCCACGACACTCGGCCTCCCGCCGGTGCCGACCAGCCTGCCGACGACCGTCGGCGTCTTCGCGATCCTGATCTACGCGATCTCCTTCGTGCCGGTGATCGGGCGCATCGCGCGCATCGCCTCGCCGTTTTTCGAATCCGACGAGGTCACGACCGGCAACCTCTGGCCGATCGGGCCGTTCCAGGTCCGGTTGGGGCGGCTCGCCGTCGCGCTCTTCGTCTTCCTGATCGTGATCAACCAGGCCCAGGTCGGCATCACGCTGAGGATCTCGTTCTTCAGCCGCGACATGTACGACGCCCTGCAGAACAAGGACGCATCAGCATTCTGGTATCAGCAGCTCCAGGTCTTCGTGCCCTGGGCCAGCATCTGGGTCATCTCCGGGCTGATCGAGCTCATCGCCAATTACACCCTGCTGATCCGGTGGCGGCAGTTCATGGCCAAGGAGTACAGCCAGCGCTGGCTCGACCATGCGACGCATTACCGGATCGCGCTCGCCGGCACCGTCGACAACCCCGACCAGCGTATCGCCGAAGACACGCGCTCCTTCGTCAACCAGACCTATAACTTCGCGCTGCCTCTGCTCTCGCAGGTCTCCACGCTGGTCTCCTTCTCGATCGTGCTGTGGAGCGTCCCGGCCGTCTTCACCCTGCCCGGCACCGGGCTTGTGATCCCCGGCTACATCTTCTGGGTAGCGTTCTTCTACGCGGCGGCGGCGACCTGGATCACGCATCTGATCGGTCGCCCGTTGATCCGCCTCGAATTCGAGCAGGAGAAGCGGGAGGCGAATTTCCGCTTCGCCCTGGCCCGCTTGCGCGAGTATTCCGAGCAGATCGCGCTGATGGTCGGCGAGCCGACGGAGCGCGCCCATCTCGCCCGGCGCTTCGGCGACATCGTCGAGAATTTCTACCGCCTGGTCTGGCGCCGGCTGAAGCTGACCAGCTTCACCTTCTCCTACAATCAGCTCAGCGTGGTGATGCCGACGATCATCCTGGCGCCCTACTACTTCGCCGGCACGATCACGCTCGGCGTCATGATGCAGGTCGCCGGGGCCTTCGACCGGGTGCAGGCGGCGCTGTCCTTCATCATCAACAGCTATTCCTCGATCGCCCAGTATCTCGCCGCCATCAGCCGTCTGACGACATTCGAGGCGGCGATCGCCGAGGCACAGCACGGCGCGATCAGCGAGGAGGCGCTCGGCCGCGAGAGCTCGCGCGACGAGAGCCTGCATATCCGCGACGCGACGCTCCTCCTGCCGAACGGCAAGCCGATCGTGAAGCTCGGCGCGCTCGATCTCGGGACCGTGCGCTCGACGCTGCTGATCGGCCCTTCCGGTTCGGGCAAGTCGACGCTGTTCCGCGCCATCGCCGGCATCTGGCCCTTCGGCGACGGCAAGGTCGGCATTCCCGCCGAGGCCGACATCATGCTGCTGCCGCAGCGGCCCTACCTGCCGCAGGGCTCGCTCAGGGCGGCGCTCGCCTACCCGGCCGAGGAAGGCGCCTATGACGACGCCGCGATCCGCGCCGCGATGGAGAAGGTCAAGCTCGGCCATCTCACTGAGAAGCTCGACGAAGTCGACCTGTGGGGCCAGCGCCTCTCGGGTGGCGAGCAGCAGCGGCTCGCTGTCGCGCGCGCGCTCTTGAGCAAGCCGGACTGGCTCTTCCTGGACGAGGCGACCGCGTCGCTCGACGAGAAGCTGGAGGGCGAGATCTACGCGACGATCGATCGCGAACTGCCGCACACCCGCATCGTCTCGATCGGTCACCGCGCGACGCTGCGCGCCATGCACGACGCCATCGTCACCATGGAGCCCAATGCGGACGGCACCTTCACGCCGACGCCGGCCGTCAAAGCGCCGGCCGCGTAAGGCGGCCGTCTCCATTATCCCGCAACGAAAAAGGGTCGCTCACGCGACCCTGTTTCTATCCGCCTGCGGCGATGCCCCGGCGACGGGGCGGCCCATCAAAGCGAGCGGCTGAGCGTCAATTCCCCGGCCCCACCCTTCAGGACGAGGCGGCCATTGACGATATCCCATTTGTTCGTCGCGCGCAGCGCAATCAGGAACGCCTTCTCGAAATCGAGCAGGCCCTTGTCGCAGCTGCGCTTGGTCAAGGCGATAGGGCCGACCGCCAGCCCCTGCTGACGCAAGGGATAGGCGGAGGCCGAGAAGGTGTTGCAGCCACCGAAGCCCGTGCCGCGCAGGTTCTGGTCGATCATCAGGGTCGCACGCCGATCCTGGACCGGCTTGCCGTTCAGCGCCACGACGCTCCAGCTCGCGCCCAGCGGGAAGGTCTTCTCCTGCTGCGGCATCGGTATTGGCGTGCCGCCCCCCGCCCGCTCTTCAGCAGAAATCGCCGGTCCCCGGCGCTGCGCAGCTGCTTCGCCCGGCATCAGCATCGGCACGGCCAGTGCCGCAAGAACGGCCGCAAGGCCAAGGCGTCGGATCATGATCGTCTTACCCGCATTCACTCGCACGGCAACGCGACGTGCCGCCAAACCGGTTAACACGCCTAGAGGCCAATTGGTTCGGGATCAAGACTGAACCGCAGGCGATCCCGTCATTCCGATGCTGCCGCGCAGCATCAGATGCGGGCGTTCAAACGCTCCAGCAGGCGGTTCGCACGGCGGAAGACGTAAGCGGGAGCGCTGACGGTGATATCGCCGGCACCCAGACCGTCGAGATGCTCGACCAGTGCGAAGACCGCCTTGTCCGGGCAGTGCAGCGTCAGCGGCGTTCCGGTCACTGGTGCGCCGAAGGGCAGGCGCGCGCCGAAACGCTCCTCCAACCCGGCCAGCGTCTCAGTGGCGAGATCGAGCCGGGCGCGGATCTCGCGAACCGTCCGCCCCTCCTCCTCGGCCGCGATGCGCGACAGGATGGTCTTGGCCGCCGCCTTCGCGCGCTCGCCCCAGGGGGCCTGCATCGAAGCGACGAGATTGGCCTCAGACGCCAGCATCACGCCATCGTCGAGCACCTTGAGCGCATTGGCGGAGAGCGTCGCGCCGGTCGTGGTGATGTCGACCACGATCTCGGCCGTGCCGGCGGCCGGCGCGCCCTCAGTCGCGCCGAGGCTTTCGACGATGCGGTAGTCTGCGAGGCCGTGTTGCGCGAAGAAGCGGCGGGTCAGGTTCACGTATTTGGTGGCGACGCGCAGCTTCTTGCCGTGGCGAGCCCGCATGGCGGAGGCGACGTCGTCGAGATCGGCCATGTTGCGCACGTCGATCCAGGCCTGCGGCACGGCGACGACGACATTGGCCTGGCCGAAGCCGAGCGGGGTCAGCATCTCGACGGCAGCGTCGGCATCGGAAAGCTGCTCGCGGACGAGGTCCTCGCCGGTGATGCCGACATGGGCGGCGCCGGAGGAGAGCTGCGCCACGATCTCGGAAGCCGAGAGGAAGGCCACCTCCGCGCCGTCGACGCCGGCAATGGCTCCGCGATAGTCGCGCTCGCCGCGCGACTTGACGAATTTCAGGCCGGCGCGGCCGAAGAAGGCGGTGGCGTTCTCCTGCAGGCGCCCCTTGGAGGGCACGGCGAGGACGAGCGGGGCGTCGTTGTCGGGCAACTGGCTCATGCGGCGTCTCCCGTCAGGCGGTCGAGCCAGAGCGAGGCGCCCACAGCCGGGATCGGCCGGCTGGCGCCCAGACGTCCGAGGACGTTGTCATAGCGGCCGCCGCCGGCCACGGGCTTGCCGTCGCCGCGGGCGGTGTCGTGAAGCTCGAAGATGAAGCCGGTATAGTAGTCGAGATTGCGGGCGAAGCCGGCCGAAAAGCGGATCGCGCCGATATCGACGCCGCGGGCGGCGAGGAAGCCGGTGCGCTCGTCGAAAGCGTCGAGCTGGCGGCAGATATCGAGCGAAGCCTGGTCGGCGAGCGCACGCAACGAAGCGGACGCCGCATCGGGATCGCCGGAGACGGCGAGTACCTGCGCCAGCAGCGCCTTGACGTCGCCATTGACCGGGTTCTCGCGCTCGGCCGCGCGCGCCAGGAAGCGTTCGGCGATATCGGCGGCGGAGCGCCCGCCCACGGTCGAGATTCCCGCGATCGAGAGCACGTCCTCGACGAAGGCGCGGGCAGCCTTGGGGTCCTGCCCTTCCAGCGCCTTGAGCAGGCCGGCATGGGCGGCCTCGCCCTCGGCAGCGGGGGGGATCGAGCGCGTCGACGGCCTCTGCGCCCTTGCCCTGCACCACGGCGCGGACCAGCCGGCGGCGAGCGCCCTGCGGGACGTTCAGTCCGTCGAGCAGCGCGCCGAGCACGGCGACATCGCCCATGACGATGCGGGGTTCGGCGAGGCCGAGCATGGCCGTCGCATCGATAGCCAGCGCCATGATCTCAGCGTCAGTGGCGGTGAAGTCGCCGCGACCGAAGGATTCGAGTCCCGCCTGCAGGAACTCGCCCGGCTCGCCGGAGCGCATGCGGAAGACCGGGCCGGCATAGGCATAGGCCGCCGGCTCGGTCTTGCCCGAGGCGATGTGATCGAGCGCGACGGGGATGGTGTATTCCGGGCGCAGACACCAGTCGCGGCCCTCTGCATCCTGCGTCATGAAGATGCGGCGGCGGATATCCTCGCCCGAGAGATCGAGGAAGACATCGGCCGGCTGCAGGATCGCCGGCTCGGCATGGGCATAGCCCTCGCCGGCGAAGAGCGCGATCACGGTCTCGATGCTGGCGCGGCTTGCGGGCACGGCTCGTCCTGTCCTGTTGCGAGCGCCGTCCTAGCAGTCGCGCCGCCGGTTTTCGAGGGATTTGAATGAAATGGGTGAACGGGAATCGAAGGGAGCCGCCTTCGTCATGGTCGGCTCGTCCCGACCACCCACGTCTTCGCCCGACTGAGGCTGCGCTCAAGACGTGGATGCTCGCCCCAAGGGCGAGCATGACGGCAGCGCCCTTTACGAATGTCGCGCCAGCACCCGCTTCACGCCCTCGACCAGTTCCGCGACCGGCACGGCGAACTGGGCTTCGGCCTGCTTGGCCTTATGCTCGGCGGAATCCTTGACGTCGCGGCTGGCGGCGGCGAGCTCGGCCCCGAGGATCAGGTCCTTGATGACGACCGTGCCGGCCTCGCGCTCCGACGAGCCCTGAATGATCGCGCAGACCGCGCCGCGGCGGTCGGCATATTTCATCTGGGCGTTGAAACCGGAGGCCCCGAGATAGAGATCGGCGCGCAGCAAAGGCCTACCGTTCTCATCCTTCGCCTGCCGGAGAGCCGAGACCATCGCCTGATAGCCCGGCATGAATTCCGGCGACTTGTTGTCCATCGCGGTGACGACGACGAGCGGAAGCTCGTTGCGGCTGTCGACGATCGGAGACTTCACCGCCTTCAGCGCCGAGAAGAGACGCGAGACGCCGATGGAGAAGCCGGTGGCCGGCACGGGCTCGGGGCGGAAGCGGCCGACAAGGCCGTCATAACGCCCGCCGCCCGCGACGGAGCCGAAGCGCACGACCTGTCCGTCCTCATTGGTGACCGGGAAGGTCAATTCCACCTCGTAGACCGGGCCGGTGTAGTATTCGAGGCCGCGGACTACGGAGGGGTCGATGCGGATGCGGTCGGGGCCGTAGCCGGCGGCCTGCAACAAAGCAGATATATTTGTAAGTTCCTGAATTCCGGCTCGATATTTGTCGTTGATCATGAATCTTGAACGCGCGACGGCGGCAGCAGCCACCGAATCGTCAGCTTTAAATTCTTCATCGACGAAGCCTAAACCACTCATGGTTTGGATTGCTTCATAATCGGTCGGAAAGAGCGCAATAGCGTCCTGAACCATGTCATCGGCTTCAGCCGCATTCAAAAGCCCTAGAATTTCGTCAATTGCATCCGAGTGAAGCCCCGCGCCCTTCGTAAAGTCCCCGCTCTCATCCTTCCGCCCCTCGCCGAGGAGCAGGCGCACGCCCTCCGGCCCGAACTTGTCGAGCTTGTCGATCGCCCGCAGCACGGTCAGCCGGCGCCCGGCATTCTCCTCGCCGCCGAGGCCAATGGCCTCCATCACGCCGTCGAGCACCTTGCGGTTGTTGACCTTCACGACGTAGTCGCCGCGCTTGATGCCGAGCTTTTCCATCGTGTCGGCGGCGAGCATGCAGATCTCGGCATCGCCCGCGACGGTGCCCGATCCGACGATATCGGCGTCGAACTGCATGAACTGGCGGAAGCGGCCCGGCCCCGGCTTCTCGTTGCGGAAGACATAGCCGACGCGATAGCTGCGATAGGGCTTCGGCAGCGCGTCGAAATTCTCGGCGACATAGCGGGCGAGCGGCGCCGTCAGGTCGTAGCGCAGCGAGAGCCACTGATCGTCATCGTCCTGGAAGGAGAAGACGCCCTCGTTCGGCCGGTCCTGATCCGGCAGGAACTTGCCGAGCGCGTCGGTGTACTCGACGAAGGGCGTCTCGACCGGATCGAAGCCATAGACCGAGAAGCTCTCGCGGATGACGGAGAGCATACGCTCGGTGGCGGCGACATCGGCCGGGCCGCGATCGACGAAGCCGCGCGGCTGGCGGGCCTTCAGCTTGGCAGGAATGGGCTTGTCGGCGGACATGGGGGCGAACTCGGATTGGGGCGTGCGGTACAAAACGTACGAGGCGGGTTAGACCGCCGCGACGCAGGGAGCAAGTCGCGGGGCGTCATTCTCGGGCGGAGCGAAGCGCAGACCCGAGAATCTCGCGACGAGAAGGCGCCTACGCCCCCTTCGGCAGGAGATGCTCGGGTCAAGCCCGAGCATGACGCGTTTGTTGGCTATTCGGCCGCCGCGAGTGTCGCAACGCGCAGCGGCCGATCCTCGATCCCCGCCCGCGCCAGCTTCTCCGGCAGTGGCCCGCCGGTCGCCCAGTCGAGCAGCTCAGCCGTATGCACCACCGGCGTGGTGGCGCCCTTGTCCGCAAAACCCTTCGCGAGCTGGGTCATGCAGCCGATATTGCCGGTCGCGACCAGCATCGGCTTCGTGCGCTCGATATTTCCGATCTTGCGCTCGCGCAGCTTCCCCGCAATCTCGGGCTGGAGGATGTTGTAGACGCCGGCCGAGCCGCAGCAGATATGGCCCTCCGGCACCTCCTTGACCTTGAAACCGGCGCCCGACAACAGTCGCTTCGGCCCGTCCTTGAGCTGCTGGCCGTGCTGCATCGAGCAGGCCGAGTGATAGGCGATCGGCATCGCGACGTCGCGGACCGGAGCAAGCTCCAGCGTTTCCAGGAACTCGGTCACATCCTTCGCCAGCGCGGAGACCGTCGCCGCCTTCTCGGCATAGGCAGGCTCGTTGCGGAACATGAAGCCGTAATCCTTGATCGTCGTGCCACAGCCGGAGGCGGTGATCAGGATGGCGTCGAGCCCCTCGCCGTCGATCTCCGCCATCCAGGCGTCGATATTGGTGCGGGCGAAGGATAGGGCATCATGCTCCTGGCCCATATGATGGACCAGCGCGCCGCAGCAGCCCTCCCCCTTCGGCAGCACGACCTCGACGCCATGCCGGTTGAGCAGGCGGATCGTCGCCTCGTTGATGGCGGGATCGAGCACGGGCTGGGCGCAGCCGGAGAGCAGGGCGACGCGGCGCTTGCGCTCGGTCGGCGGCGGGAAGTTCTGCGGGCCTTCCATGGCGGAACGGGTCGGCAGGCGCGCGGGGGCCAGCGCCAGCATCGCCTTCAGGCGCGAGCCGATTACAGGGATGACGCCGAAAACGGGCGCCAGCGGCTTGGCGACCAGCGCCATCAGCATCGCCGCGCGGAAGCGGCCGGGATAGGGCAGGACCGCCGCCAGCACCTTGCGCAGCAAACGGTCATGCCAGGAGCGCGTGTAGGTCTCCTCGATATGCGCGCGGGCATGGTCGACGAGGTGCATGTAGTTCACGCCGGACGGGCAGGTCGTCATGCAGGAGAGGCAGGAGAGGCAGCGGTCGATATGGGTCACGACCTCCGGTGTGGCCGGCTTGCCGTTCTCCAGCATGTCCTTGATCAGGTAGATGCGCCCGCGCGGGGAATCGAGTTCGTCGCCGAGCAGCAAATAGGTCGGGCAGGTCGCGGTGCAGAAGCCGCAATGTACGCAGGTGCGCAGGATCTTCTCCGAGGCCGGCATGCGCGGATCGGAGGCGAGGCGCTCGGGAGTGAAGTTGGTCTGCATCGTTCAGGCCCCGCCCTGCCAGGCTTTGATCCAGTCCATCGGCCAGAGCAGCATGATGACGTTGAGGGTGAGGTTGTCGCGGATCAGCCAGCCGACGATCAGCTCCATCGCCAATGCGCTGGTCGCAGTCAGCCAGACCGGCACGAGGCGCGCGATCAGGAAGCCCAGTACCATCGAGAGGATGTCGCAGACCGAGTTCAGGACGCTGTCGCCGTAATAGTCGAGCGAGATCGTCGCCGAGCGGTAGTGCTCGATCACGCCGTTGGTATTCTCGGTGATCTCCCAGGCGCCTTCGAGCAGGATCGCGAGGAGGAGCGCGAGACCGAAGGAGATCGGCAGGCCGGTGATACGGCGGATCAGCCAGAACAAGCCGTAGAACAGGAAGCCGTGGATGATATGCGAGAAGGTGTACCAGTCGGCGATGTGCTGGGAGTTCTCGGAAGAGACCACCGTGCCCTGCCAGAACTTGATCGTCCCGCATTTGCAGATCGGCTCGCGGCCCATCCAGAGCAGGATCGCGGCGACGCCGGCGATCAGCAGCGCTGCGACAAGCACGAGCGCGACGGGGCTGAGCCGGTTGGGGGCCCAGCTGGCACGGCTATCGCGGGTTTCGGCGGAAAGCGTATCGGCGAGCGTCATCAGATCCCCGCATAGATCCGGCCGGGCTCGAAGATGCCGGCGGGATCGAAACTTGTCTTGATGCCAGCCGTGACCCGCATCAGCGGCTCGGCCAGCGGCTGGAACACGTCGACGGCGGCGCGGATCGCATCGGGCGCCCGCACCAGCGTGGCATGGCCGCCGAGCGGCTTCAGCGCGGCGCGGATCGCGGCGGCGCCGGCATCGCCATAGGCGGGAACTGCGAGCCAGACCAGTCCGCCACCCCAGTCGTAGAAGCAGCGCGCGGCCGGGATCATCCGCGTGATCGCAGCGGCGGCCTTCGGACCATGGGTCGGGGCGAGCGAGAGTCGCCAGACCGCGTCATCGCTCCCGGCGAAGAAGGCCGCATCGCGGATGCCGACCCAGAGTTCGGTTGGGGCTGCCCCTTCCAGCCGATCGGGCGTGCCATAGTCGTCGAGCAGCAGCGCGAGTTCAGCGGCACGGTAATCGATCGAGTCCGAAAAATTCTCCAGGCGCAGCAGGGTCAGCGCCTCCTCGCCAGCGATCCGGGCCGGGAGATGCGCCGCCGCCATCGGCTCGAAGGGCGAGCCCAGCGCTTTCGCCAGCAGGGCAACTCCCACGTTGTCGGAGAGGCCGCGCCATTGCAGCGTGACGATGCGTTCCGGCCGCGGTAGCACGCGGAATGTCACTTCGGTGAGGAAGCCGAGCGTGCCGTGGCTGCCGCTCAGCAGTTTAACCAGATCGAGGCCGGTGACGTTCTTCATGACCCGCCCGCCGGACTTGATCATCTCGCCGCGGCCATTGACCAGCCGGACACCGATCAGGGAATCGCGGGCGGCGCCGGCGTTGATGCGGCGCGGACCGGAGATGTTGCAGGCGGCGACAGCGCCAATGGTGGGCTCGCCCTCGCTACCATAGAGGGCGCGGTGGTCCATCGGCTCGAAGGGCAGCATCTGGCCGCGCGCGGCGAGTGTCTCCTGCACCAGCGAAAGCGGCGTGCCGGCGCGGGCGGCGATGACCATCTCGGCCGGCTCGTAGAGGGTGATGCCGGTCAGGCTGGCGCTGGAGAGCGTGCTCGCGGCCTGGGCCGGGCGGCCGAGGCCATGACGGGTGCCGCCGCCGCGCAAGGTGAGCGGCACGGCGCTGTCGACGACCGATTTCACGACGGCGCAGGCCTGCGCCTCGGTGGTGGGAGTGTGGATGATCACGCCGCCACCCTGCCTTCCAGCGGGAACACCTTCGCCGGGTTGAGCAGCCAGCGCTCATCGAACACCGCCCTCACCCGCATCTGCTGGGCGAGGTCCTCGGGATTGAACTGGAAGGTCATCAGGTCGCGCTTCTCGATGCCGACGCCGTGCTCGCCGGTGAGACAGCCGCCGACCTCGACACAGAGCTTGAGGATGTCCATGCCGGCATCCTCCGCCTTCTGCGCCTCGAACGGGTCGTTGCAATTATAGAGGATCAGCGGATGGAGATTGCCGTCGCCGGCGTGGAAGACATTGGCGACGCGCAGGCCATAGCCCTTCACGATCTCGTCCATGCGCCTGAGCACATAGGGCAACTGCCCGGTCGGGATCGTGCCGTCCATGCAGATATAATCGGCGATGCGGCCGGTGGCGCCGAAGGCCGATTTGCGGCCCTTCCAGATCGCCGCCGCCTCCATCGCAGATTTCGATTCCTTGACGGTCTTCACGCCGTGCTCCCTGGCGATCGCGACGATGCGGGCGAGCTGGGCGTCCATCTCGTCGTCGGAGCCCTCGACCTCGATGATCAGCAGGGCCTCGACATCCATCGGATAGCCGGCCTTGGCGAAGGCCTCGCAGATTTCGATCGCCGGCTTGTCCATGAACTCCATCGCGACCGGGATGATGCCGGCGCCGATGATCGCAGCAACCGCCTCGCCCGCCTGCTCGCTGGTCGGGAAGCCGAACAGCACGGGCCGCGCACCCTCGGCTGCCCGCAGGATGCGCACCGTCGCCTCGGTGACGATGCCGAGCTGGCCCTCCGAGCCGTTGATCAGGCCGAGAAGGTCATAGCCCGGCGAATCGAGATGGGCGCCGCCGATCTCAACGATCGAGCCATCGAGCATGACCATGGTGACGCCGAGCACATTGTTGGTGGTGACGCCGTATTTCAGGCAGTGGGCACCGCCCGAGTTCATGCCGATATTGCCGCCGATCGAGCAGGCGAGCTGCGAGGACGGATCGGGCGCGTAGAAAAAGCCCTCGGCCGAGACCGCGCCGGTGACAGCCAGGTTGGTCACCCCGGCCTCGACCCGCGCGACGCGGTTGGCATAGTCGATCTCGAGGATGCGGTTCATCTTGGAGACGCCGATCACCACGGCGTCCTCCTGCGGGATCGCGCCGCCGGCGAGCGAGGTGCCGGAGCCGCGCGGCACCACCGGCACGCCCTCGTCCCGGCAATAGCGCAGGACGGCAGCGACCTCCTGCGTGGTCGAGGGCAGGACGACGGCGAGCGGCATGCGCCGATAGGCGGTCAGCGCATCGGTCTCATAGGGGCGGCGCTCATCGTCGCTGGTGATCAGCGCCTGCGGCGGAACGAGACGCGCGAGGCCGGCGATGATCGATTCGCGGCGGGCGAGGATGCCGGCATCCGGCACCGGAAAAGCAATCGCGCTCATCTCTCCCCTCCGCTTTCAACGACTCGCAACACGCCATGCACGGCATTCTCTCTGCGCGGCAGATTAGATCAATTCAATGGCACTTGCAGTGCGGCCAAAGCCAGCCATTATTTCCAGATTGGAAAAGGTGGCGTGGCGATGGACCGGTTCGGCGATCTCGATGTGTTCGCCCATGTGGTGACGACCAAGAGCATGTCGGCGGCCGGACGGCAGCTCAACCTGTCGCCGGCCGTGATCTCGAAGCGCATCCGCCGGCTGGAGGAGCGGCTCGGCGTGCGCCTGCTCCAGCGCACGACGCGGCAGCTCGCCCTCACCGAGGCCGGACAGGGTTTCTACGAGCGCGTCGTCTCGATCCTGTCCTCGATCGAGGAGGCCGAGTCCTGGGTGTCGAGCGGTGCCGGGCAGGTGCGCGGTACCCTGCGCGTGTCGGCGCCGACCTCGTTCGGCCGGATGCATGTCGCGCCGCATCTCAAGCGCTTCCTCGACGCCAACCCGCTGGTGACGGTCGAGCTCGTGCTGAGCGACGCCTTCGTCGATGTCGTCGGAGAGGGTTTCGACCTGGCGATCCGGATCGCCGACCTGCAGGATTCGAGCCTCGTCGCCAAGCGACTTGCCCGCAACCACCGGGTGCTCTGCGCGACGCCGGGCTATCTCGCCGAACACGGCACGCCCGCCGATATCGCCGCGCTGTCGGGCCATACCCTGATCGCCCATAACGCCGACCATTGGCGGCTCGACGGACCGGAAGGCCCGGTCTCGGTGAGGGTCAACGGCCCCTTGCGCACGAACTCCAGCGAGGTCGTACGCGAGGCGCTTCTGGGTGGCGTCGGCATCGCCCTGCGCTCGACCTGGGATGTCGGGCCGGAATTGAAATCGGGCGCGTTGCAGCGCGTCCTGCCGGCCTATGCGGTGGGCTCGCGCGTCGCGATCTATGCGGTCTATCCGAGCCGCCGGCACATGGAGCAGAAGGTGCGCGCCTTCGTCGACTATCTCGGCGAGCTCTACGGCGCCACGCCCTATTGGGATGCGGGGCTTGCGCTCTAGGCCATTGCCTCGCGTGGTGCAGCATCGTCATGCTCGGGCTTGACCCGAGCATCTCAAGACAAGAAGGCTCCTCTTCTGCCTGAGATTCTCGGGTCTACGCTTCGCTTCGCCCGAGAATGACGACCGGTGGAAAGGGAGGAATGACATGTTCGGCCAGCTCGAAGGCACGGGGGTTACGGTCCTCGATCCGCGGTTCCATCGCGTCATTCCGGGCTCGGCCCGGGTCGAGCGGCTTTGGACGGGGGCGCGCTGGTCGGAAGGGCCGGCCTGGTTCCCGGCCCATAACACGTTGATCTGGTCCGATATCCCGAACGACCGCATACTGCGCTACGACGCGCTGAGCGGCCAGGTCGGGACCTTCCGCCAGCCGGCGCGCAACTCCAACGGCAACACGGTCGACGCGCAAGGCCGGCTCGTCACCTGCGAGCATGGCGGGCGACAGGTGACGCGCACCGAGCATGACGGCTCGATCACCGTCCTCGCCAGCCATTTCGGCGGCAGGCGCCTGAACTCGCCCAATGACGTGGTGGTGAAATCGGACGGCTCGATCTGGTTCACCGATCCCGATTACGGCATCCTCAGCGACTACGAAGGCGACAAGTCCCCCAGCGAGATCGGCGCCTGCCATGTCTACCGGATCGACGGGCGTACCGGCGAGATCGCCGTCGTCGCCGATGATTTCGTCAAGCCCAACGGCCTCGCCTTCTCGCCGGACGAAAGCATCCTCTACATCGCCGATACCGGCGGCAGCCATGATCCCGAGAACGGGCCGCGGCATATCCGGGCCGTCACCGTCGAGGCCGATGGCGAGACGCTCGGCGCCTCACACGTGTTTGCCACCTGCACGAACGGGCTGTTCGACGGTTTCCGCCTCGATATCGAAGGCCGGATCTGGACCAGCGCGGCCGACGGCGTCCACATCTACCACCCGGACGGCACGCTGATCGGCAAGGTCCATATTCCGGAGATCACCGCGAATGTCTGCTGGGGCGGACCGAAGCTCAACCGCCTGTTCATCTGCGGCACGACCTCGCTCTATTCCGTGATGACGCATACGAACGGAGCGGTGCGGCCGGCCTAGAGCGGGGCGTCAGACGTCCTGCCCGACATAGCTGGCGACGTCGCCCATTCGCTTGCGCGTGCGCCAGTAGATGTCCTCCATCAGGAGATGCGCGAACTCGCCGTTGCGGCCGATGCTGTAGAGGCCGTCGACACCGGTGCTCTCAGCGAAATCCTGGCGGCGCTGCTCGTAGCGCGAGAGATAGACCGGATAGGCGAAAGGTGTCTTCAGCATGCCGCCGGCGCCGACATAGCGCTCGCGCATATGCGGATAGATCCGGCAGAGGCCGTCGAGGCAGGCCTCGGCCAGCTTCTCGTCGGACATCGTCCACCAGGAATCGCCGACCTCGCAGCCGATGTCGAAGGTCAGTTGCGTGCGCCCCTCCGGCGCGAGCCATGGCATCGAGAACGGTGCCTCGGTAACCCGGAAGAAGGGCTGCGTGCGATCCGGCACCCAGAGCATGGTGTCGGGCAGCAGGTTGCGGCCTTCGAAGCGCAGATTGACGAAGATCATCGGGCGGTAGCGGAAGCCCGCGAGTTCATCGAGCGCGTTGGCGCCCTCGACGAGCCTGGGCAGGACATGGACCGGGGCCGTGCTGATCACGGCGGAGACGCCGATCTCGCGGCCATTGACCTTCACCGCCGCGACCCTGCCGTTCTCGACATAGACGCGCTCGACCTTCGATTCCAACGCGATGCTGTCGCTGAGGCGGGCGACCGTCGGCTCCAGCAGCTTGGCGACGCCGCCTTCGGGATAGACATGATAGACGCGCGGGCTCTCCGGCATCTCGTGCGAATAGCCGTTGCAGACGGCCCTGCCCGACAGGCGCGAGGCCGCCTTCAGCAGGAAGGTCTTCATCACGCCGGCGGCGAGCTTGTTGCCGACGGCGGGGGAGAGTTCGCTGGCCGGCGCGCCCGACCAGGCCTCGGCGAGCGGGATCGCGACATCCTCGGCGAGCGCCTCGCCATAGGCGTTGCGGAACCAGTCGGCCGCGCTCGCGACGGGCTGGGGATGCAGGCGGGCCGAGACGGCGCTCGCCGCGTAGCGCGGCGAGAGCGCGAGGCCGAAGGGGTAGCTGTAGCTCTTGCTGCCGAGCGCGACCGCCTCGCCGTAGTGACGGACCGTGCGCGAGACCGCACTTGCCCCCATCGCATCGGCCAGTCGGTTGCTGACGAAATGCGCGCCGAAATCGTAGGTGTAACCCTCTGAATCCTTGAAGGAGGAGGCCATGCCGCCGACCGCGCGGCCGCTTTCGAAGACGGTCGCGCGAATGCCGCGACGCTCCAGATCGTAGGCTGCGGTGAGACCGGCAATGCCGGCGCCGATGACCGCGACGGGCTTGGCGAGGCGGCGCCAGACGGTCGGCGCCTTCACGGCGGTGTTCATGGCGGTCGCTCCGCTGTCATCGACCTCTGTCGACGGCTAAGTCCCTAGCAGGAGCGAATGAATTCGGATTTGCGGAAAAGCCGCAATCGAAGACCGGAACTATAATGGATCGTTAAGCTTAACCGCGCGGGACGGTCAGCGTGGCGGCGCGTTCTTCATGCGGCTGAGCACGAGCGGCATCGCCAGCCCGATGACGACAAAGCGCACGAGATGGTGCGCGCCGACATAGAGCGTATCGAGCCCCATGGCGAAGGCGAGCATCGCCATCGCCTCCAGGCCGCCCGGCGCGAAGGCCGCCATGCCGCTGGCATAGGACACGCCGGCAAGCCAGGCGGCCGGCCAGGCGAACAGGAAGGCGACGCCGATCGAGACCGCGAAGCCGCCGATGGCAAGCGGAAACAGCCCCTTCAATTCGTTGCGCGGGATATGGGCGATGCGCCCGCCCATGGTGGTGCCAAGCAGCACCTGCACGGCGATTTGGATCGGCATCGGCAGAGCGCCCTCGACGAGGCCGCTGCCATGCAGGGCTGCGCTGGCGAAGGTGGCGCCGAACATGAGCGGGGCGGAGAGACCGAGCCGCTCGAAGAGGAGGCCCAGCGCCAGCCCGGCCATGGTCACGCCGAACATGGTGCCGGCATCGACCTCCTGAACGACGGGGACCGGCATGCCGGTGGCGGCGCCGCTGAGCTGCATCACGCTGGGCAGGAGCGCGACGAGCACAAGCAGGCGGAAGAGCTGGACGACGGAAATCCGGCCGATATTGGCGCCCTTCGCCTGCGCCACCGCGAGCACGGTCGACAAGGCGCCGGGCGCAGCGGCGAGCAGAGCGTCGATCCAGGGCCAGCGCGCGACATGGCGCAGATAGGCCCCTGTTGCGAGCATGATCGCGGCGACGCCGGCGAGAAGGATGACGAGCGAGCCGGGGTAGCGGGCGGCGGCAGCCAGCGCCTCGGGCCTCGCCGCCGAACCGAGGATCGCACCTGACAGAACCATGGTGGAATCGAACCAGGGCCGGCGCAGGTTCGGCAGCGGGCGGATCAGCGAGACGACCGCGCTGATCAGCATCGACCCCGAAAGCCAGGCGGCAGGCATGCCGAGCAACGCGAAGGCCCCGCCGCCGACGGCCGCGAGCGCGATGACCAGAATTTCCCGCCAGAGAATGACCAGCCGGTTCGTGGGGTAGCCGAACGGTTTCATCGCGTTCCCGCCGCGCCGGAAACAGGCGGCGCCGGGCGTTCATGACGATGGCCCGGCGGCGGGTCAACCGACCCGCTGCCCGCCGGGTGCAGAGCGGCGTTGCGCCGCCGCCGTGAGATCAGACGATGGCCAGGGCCTTCTGCAGGCGCGCCACGGCCTCGACCAGATCGCTGGACTTGCGGGCGAAGCAGAGGCGAAGGCCGGTCTCGCCGCCGGGGCCGAACGCCGTGCCGGGGGCAAGGCCGACATTGGCGCTGTCGACCAGATCGAGCGCGAGCTTGCGTGAATCCTCACGGCCGTCGACCGAGAAGAACTGGTAGAACGCGCCGACCGGCGCGGAGAGCGTGACGCGGTTCGTCGCCTTCAAACCCTCGAACACGATCCGGCGGCCTTCGGCAGCGCGGGCGATCTGTTCGGCGACGAAGCCCTCGCCATCGTCGAGGGCGGCGATGGCGCCACGCTGGACGAAGACCGGCGAGCCCGAGGTCGAGTACTGGATCAGGTTTTCGACGATCTGGCCGAAGGCGACCGGCACTTCGATCCAGCCGATGCGCCAGCCGGTCATCGCCCAGTTCTTCGAGAAGGTCTGGACGAAGATGACGCGGTCCTCGCCTTCCATGATGTCGTGGAAGGACGGCGCGCACTCGGAGCCGTCATAGACGAAGCGGCCATAGATCTCGTCGGCGACGATCCAGATGCCATGCTTGCGCGAGAGCGCCAGCAGCGCCTCCTGCTCGGCCTTCGTCGCGGTCCAGCCGGTGGGGTTGGACGGCGAATTCACCAGGATGCCGCGGGTGCGCGGCGTGATCGCCTTCGCGAGCCGGTCGAGATCGAGGGTGAAACGGCCCTGCGCGTAGTCCATGGGAACGCAGACGGTCGCCGCGCCACTGACGCCGACGGCGGCACCGAAATTCGGCCAGGCCGGAGTCGGGATGAGGATCTCGTCGCCGGGGCCGGCGATCATCCGCACGGCGATCTGGACCGACTGCATGCCGGAGCCGGTGACGTAGAAGCTCTCGGGCGAGAAGGCGCGGCCGTAGAGGCGCTGGTGGTAGCGAGCGAGCGCCTCGCGCAGCTCGGGGATGCCGCGCTGCCAGGTGTAGAAGGTCTCGCCCGCTGCGAGCGAGCGCGCCGCCGCATCGGCGATGAAGGCGGGGGTCGAGAGGTCGCCCTCCCCGACCCAGAGCGGGATCAGGCCGGGCTTGAGACGGCCGTGGTTGACCACCTCGACGATGCCGCTTTCCGGCGCGTTCCGCGCTTCGGGGCGAAGCTCGGCAAGCAGGGTGCTGCCCGGCAGGTTGGCGCTGTTCATCGGGGTCGGCCTCACGAAAATCAGTACCCCACCTTTAGCCGATTGCGGCGCGGCGAGGCATGAAATCGCGAGATCGGGTCGATCGGCGGCCGTGATGAATCACGGCCGCGCGGGCATCCGGATCAGGCCTGCTTCTGCTTGAGCAGGTCGCGGATCTCGCCGAGCAGGACGACATCCTCCGCCTTGGCAGCGGGAGCTTCCGGCTGGGGCGGCTGCTTCTTCTGGAGCTTGTTGATCCCCTTGACCACGAGGAAGAGAACGAAGGCAATGATCAGGAAGTTGATCGCCACCGTGACAAAGTTGCCGTAGGCGAGGACCGCTCCCTGCTTCTTGGCTTCTTCCAGCACAGGGGCCGTGACGGCGCGATTAAGGCCGAGGAAGTAGTTCGAGAAGTCGACGCCGCCGAGCGCGCCGATAAAGGGCATGATGATATCGGAGACGAGGGAGTCGACGATCTTGCCGAAGGCCGCACCGATGATGACGCCGATGGCGAGATCGACGACATTGCCCTTGAGAGCGAATTTCTTGAATTCTTCCAACATGCTGCACCCCTTGAGAATCGGCAAGGCTACCCCAACAGCCTGAGCCGGACGCTAGACCAGCCGCGCGGAACAGGGAAAGCCCGAAAACGCGCTAAAGCCGGCCCAACGGCGCCTTAAACGCAAAGAGTTGGGGATGAATCCGGCCCAATGGCTTGCGCCAATGGCCTATGGCGAGCCGGCAGGCCGTCCGATACTCTGGGGGAAACCCCGAAGCGGAAGATCATGACGCCAGCACCCCGGCCCCTTTGGCATACGACTCCCCCGAGGGCGGCATGATCCCCGCCTGGTCCGTGGTGCTGGTCGCGCTCGCCTACCTGTGCGGGCTCTTCGCCGTCGCGCATATGGCCGACACCTCCGGGCGCAAGCTGATGACCGGGCGGGCGCGGACGACGATCTATGCGCTGGCGCTCGGTGTCTACTGCACCTCCTGGACCTTCTATGGCTCGGTCGGCTTCGCCAATCGCGCCGGCTTCGACTTCCTCGGCATCTATGTCGGGCCGATCCTCGTCATCGGGCTGGGCCATCGCTTCGTCGCCCGCATCGTCGGCATCGCCAAGTCGCAGAACATCACCTCGATCGCCGATTTCGTCGGCGCCCGCTACGGCAAGAGCGAGCGCGTCGCGGCGCTGGTCTGCCTCGTCGCGGTGATCGGCGCCCTGCCCTATATCTCGCTGCAGCTGAAGGCCGTCGCCAACTCGCTTTCGGTCTTCCTGGCGGCGACCGGCGGCCATCCGCCGACGCCGGACGTGCCGGTGCTGAGCGACCTGCCCTTCCTCGTCGCGATCGTGCTCGCCGGCTTCGCTTGCGCCTTCGGCACCCGCCATATCGACGCGACCGAGCACCAGGACGGGCTTGTCCTGGCGATCGCGGTCGAATCGCTGATCAAGCTCGTCGCCTTCCTCGTGCTCGGCTTCTTCATCGTCTACGGGCTGTTCGGCGGCCCGGGCGACCTGCTGGCGCAAGCCGCCAAACCGGCGGGCGGCGCCCTGCCGATCTGGGAGCGCACGTCGAGCTGGCCGAACTTCCTGACGCTGACGCTGCTGTCGAGCTGCGCCGCGCTGCTGCTGGCGCGGCAGTTCCACATGACGATCGTCGAGAACCGCGACGTGCGCGATGTCCGCCGCGCGGCCTGGATGTTCCCGCTTTATCTCGTACTGATCAACCTGTTCGTGCTGCCGCTGGCGGCGGCCGGCGAGATCCTGATCCCCGGCAGTGGCGTCGACCGCGACATGACCGTGCTGCTGCTGCCGCTGCAGCGCGAGGCCGGGGTGGTCGCGCTCCTGGTTTTCGTCGGAGGCCTCTCGGCGGCGACCGCGATGGTGATCGTCGCCTCCGTCGCGCTCGCGATCATGATCTCGAACCATCTCGTGATGCCGCTGCTGCTGCGCGGCCGGCGGGGCTTGAGCGATCCGGGGCGAGCGGTCCGGCTGTTCGGCCGGCGCGGCGACGGCAACAGCAATCTCGGCGGCGATCTCGGCTCGCAGGTGGTGGTCATCCGGCGGATCAGCATCTTCGTCGTGATCCTGCTCGGCTATCTCTACTACCGTGCCTCGGGCGAAGCGGCGCTGGTTTCGATCGGACTGCTCTCCTTCGCCGCGACGGCGCAGATCGCGCCGGCTTTCTTCGGCGGCCTTTTCTGGCGGCGCGGCACGGCGCTGGGCGCTGTCGCCGGGCTGACGCTCGGCACGCTGGTCTGGGCCTATACGCTGCTGATGCCGAGCCTGGCCTTGCCCGGCGGCTGGTGGAGCAGCATCGTCGCCGACGGCCCGTTCGGGGCCGGCATCTTCAGGCCGGAAGCGATGTTCGGGCTGGAATGGCCAGCCCTGCCGCATGGCGTGTTCTGGAGCCTCGGCGTCAACATCCTCGCCTATATCGGCTTCTCGCTGCTGCGGCCTGCCAATGCGATGGAGCGGCTGCAGGCCAATGCCTTCGTGGAGTCCCAGCCGGCAACGATGGCGCAGTCCTTCTCGCTCTGGCGCACCACCATCACCGAAGGCGAGCTGCAATCCACCATCGCGCGCTATCTCGGGGCGGAGCGCACGCAGCGTGCCTTCGAGGGCTTCAACAGCGGCCGTGGCGAAGCTTCGGAAAGCGGGCGCCAGGCCGATATCCATCTGCTGCGCTTCGGCGAGCATCTGCTCTCCTCGGCGATCGGCGCGGCATCGTCGCGGCTCGTGCTGTCGCTCTTGCTGAAACGGCGCAACCTCTCGACCGAAGCCGCCTTCAAGCTGCTCGACGATGCCTCGGCCGCCCTCCAGTACAATCGCGACATCCTCCAGCACGGGCTCGACCATGCCGGCCAGGGCATCACGGTGCTCGACCGCGACCTCAGGCTGCTCGCCTGGAACCAGGCCTTCATCCAGCTCTACGATCTGCCGGCCTCGCTGGTCCGGTTCGGCACGGGCCTCGACGAGATCGTGCGCTACAACGCGGCGCGCGGCGCATACGGCACCGGCGCGCGCGACGAATTGATGGCGGCGCGGCTGGAGAGCTTCATCAACGATCGCGAGCCGGTGCGCCTCAAGCTCTACCCGTCGAAGAAGGTCATCGAGGTCCGCACCAACGCCCTGCCCGATGGCGGCTTCGTCACGACCTATACCGACATCACCGAGACCGTCGCCGGCGAGGAAGAGCTCGAACGCGCCAACGAGGGCCTCGAACGGCGCGTCGCCGAGCGCACCGAGGAGCTGCTGCACGTCAATGCCGAGCTTCAGCGCGCCAAGGCCGAGGCGGAGGCCGCCAACGCCTCCAAGACGCGCTTCCTCGCCGCCGCCAGCCACGACATCCTGCAACCGCTCAACGCTGCGCGCCTCTATGCGACCTCGCTGGTCGAGCGCGACCGCAGCGGCGGGCAGCCGGAGCTGGCCGAGAATATCGACGCCTCGCTCGACGCGGTCGAGGAGATCCTGACCGCGTTGCTGGAGATCTCGCGGCTCGATGGTGGGGCGCTCAAGCCGGAGCTGTCATCCTTCCGTCTGGACGAACTGATGCGCCAGCTCCAGCGCGAGTTCGAGCCGAGTGCCCAGGAAAAGGGCCTGAAGCTCGTGTTCATGCCGACCAGCCTGACTCTCCGCTCCGATCGGCGCCTGCTGCGCCGCCTGCTTCAGAACCTGGTCTCCAACGCGATCAAGTACACGCCGAACGGCAAGGTGCTGATCGGCTGCCGGCGCCGCGGCAGCCAGGTCGCGGTCGAGGTGATCGATACCGGGCTAGGCATTCCCCAGAGCAAGCAGAAGACCGTGTTCCGCGAATTCCAGCGGCTCGACCAGGGGGCGAAGGTCGCGCGGGGCCTCGGGCTCGGGCTCTCGATCGTGCAGCGCATCGCGCGGGCGCTCGACCACGGGCTGACGCTCGATTCGGCGCCGGGGCGCGGCACGCGCTTCTCGATCTCGGTGCCGCGCGCCGCGCCATTGCCGGCGATGACGACGTCGGCGGCACCACGCAGCGCCCCCGCCGGACAACTCGCCGGCATGCGGCTGCTCGTGCTCGACAACGAGCCCGCCATCCTCGACGGCATGAAGCGCCTGCTCGAAGGCTGGGGCTGTCGTGTGACCATCGCCGCCAGCCTCGAAGAGGCGCTGCCGCATGTCGGCAGCAAGGGCGAGGCCGATGTGCTGATCGCCGACTACCATCTCGACCATGGCAACGGCCTGACCGCGATCAGTGCGCTCCGGGCCCGCGCCCGCACGCCGATGCCGGCGATCCTGCTCACCGCCGACCGGACGCCGCATGTGCGCGAAGCGGCGAACGCGCTCGACGTGCACCTGCTCAACAAGCCGCTGAAACCAGCCGCCTTGCGCGCGCTGCTGGCCCAGTGGCGGGCGACGCGGCTGGCGGCGGAGTAGCGGCGTGGCCTTTCAGTACAAGCGAGCCCTCATCCTGAGGAGCAAGCCATAGGCTTGCGTCTCGAAGGATGCTCCAGATGGGTCCGGAGCCTCCTGGAGCATCCTTCGAGACGCCGCTCACGCGGCTCCTCAGGATGAGGGCTCAGTTTTGGACAAGTCAGCGCTCGCTCGCGGCGGCCGCATTGCGCATCGCATCTTCCGAGGCGAGGAAGGCCGCGACTTCCGGGCTCGGCTCCGGGCTCTCGGCGGTGACGCCGATCTCGCCGAGCAGGCGCGCGACCGGGACATAGGCCCGCGCCTTCTTGTCGTAGAGCGCGGCCCGGACCAATGCGACCGCCGCGACGATCTCGGTGCCGTCGCGGCCCTGCATCAGCATGCGGTGCTGCATCACCAGCCAGTTCTCGCTCCAGCACAGGATTTTCGTCTCGACCCGGAACGGGCGGAACAGGCGCATCTCGCGGCGAAAGCGGATGGTGCCGGCATTGACCACCGGCAGCCAGCGATGGCGCAGCACCGCCCGCCACAGGCCGCTGCGCAGCATCAGGTCGAGCCGGCCGAGATCCATCAGCGTCCAGTAGCGGCCATTGTTCATGTGCAGGCTGGTGTCGAGATCGTGGAACCAGACCCGGAAAGGCAGGACGGATGCATCTGCCGGCAGGTCGAGCCGCTTGCGGAAGCGCGTCGTCAGCAGGAGCCAGATCAGGCGGAACCAGAGATTCATGGGGAGTTTTTCGGCACGGGATCGATCGGGACAGCGCCTCCATGTCATGGAGATGCCGGCACTGTCGATCATGCTATCGTCTGCCCATCGCTTCGGAGCCCGTCCTTGCCCACCCTCCACGTTTCCCCGCTGTCGCGGCTCGACGAGACGGTCGCAGCCGTCCGCGCCCGGCATCTCGTGACGCTGATCAATGTCGGCACCACGGTGGCGCGGCCGGAGGGAATCGCACCGGAGCGGCATCTCTTCCTGGGCATGTCCGATATCAGCCAGGCGTTGGACGGCCATGTCCTCGCGGGCCAGGAGCATATGGGGCGGCTGCTCGCTTTCGTTCGCGACTGGGACCGCGCAGAGCCGATGGTCATCCATTGCTGGGCCGGGATCAGCCGCTCGACGGCGGCGGCCTATATCGCGGCCTGCGTTCTTGATCCCGAGCGAGACGAGGAAGAAGTTGCCGACGTTCTTCGCGCCGTCGCACCTTCTGCCACACCAAATGCCAGACTGGTCGCGCTGGCCGATGCGGCGCTTGGGCGGCGCGGCCGGATGATCCGCGCGATCGAGCGAATCGGGCGCGGCGCGGATGCGTTCGAAGGCACACCTTTCAGCATGCCGCTCGCCTGAATTCCCGCTTCAGGCCACGCAGCTTCCTGCAGACTTTCTCCGCAGACGCTGTGAATGCTACGGCACTTGCGCCAGATCGCTGCAGAAGATTGCTTGCATCCGGCGAAATTTGCGACGATGCATCGTGCGGGAGGCTTTCACCGTGACCATGACGATCGAGCTCGACTCGCGCGACCGCTCCATCCTGCGGATTCTCCAGCAGGACGGGCGCATCACCAATTCGGACCTCGCCGAGAAGGTGCATCTGTCGCCCTCGGCCTGTCTGCGCCGCGTACGACAGCTCGAGGAGAGTGGCCTGATCCGCGGCTACGCGATGATGCTCGACGACAAGATCGCGGGCTTTCCCGGCACGGCCTTCGTCTTCGTCACGCTGGATCAGCAGGGCCGCGCCTCGCTGGAGAGCTTCGAGCAGGCGGTGCAGAGCCTGCCCGAGATCCTCGAATGCCATCTGCTGGCCGGCGCGCATGACTATCTGATGCGCGTGATCTATCGCGACAGCGCCGATTTCGAGCGCATCCATACCGACATCATCACGCAGTTGCCGGGCGTCACCCGCGTCCAGTCGACGCTGACGCTGCGCACGATCAAGAAGACCTCCGCCCTGCCAGTTTGAGGCAGGATCGCCGCGAACCGGGTTGCGGCCGGGCACGCTCCAGCCGATAAGCTCACCGCAAAGAGGAATCAGGCCGTGAGCGAAGAGAAGACCAACGCCGATGTCGCCGCCCTGCCCTTCGAGGCGGCGATGAAGGAACTCGAAGCCATCGTCGCGCGGCTGGAGCGCGGCGACGTTCCGCTCGAGGAATCGATCGCGATCTACACCCGCGGCGAGGCGCTGAAGGCGCGCTGCGACGCCCTGCTGAAGCAGGCGGAAGCCCGCATCGAGCGCATCACGCTCGGCGCCGACGGCAAGCCGACCGGCGCTGCCCCGCTCGACGTCGAGAGCTAAGCCGCTCTCCTGGGCAGCGCCTATCGCGGCGCAATGACAATCGTTCGGCAATGCCGCGACGCTTCAGGCGTCCCGGCATTGCATTTCTGCCAGCGGCCCGTTGCGATCCGGCGCTTGCCTGCCGGCCCCAGCGGGGTCAGATTCGGCCTCAACCAAGGAGGCCCTCATGTCGCAACTCCCCGCCGGCGATCCGATCCTGGGCGATGCCCGCTCCTGCGAGGCGATCGAGAAGGTGATCGTGCCGCGTTCCCATGATCTTGGCGGCTTCCAGGTCCGACGGGCGCTGCCTGCGATCGGCCAGCGCATGGTCGGCCCCTTCATCTTCTTCGACCAGATGGGACCGGCCGAATTCCATCTCGGCGAAGGTCTCGACGTGCGCCCGCACCCGCATATCGGGCTCTCGACCGTGACCTATCTCTTCGACGGCGAGATCATGCATCGCGACTCGCTCGGCACGGCGCTCGCGATCAAGCCCGGCGCGGTGAACCTGATGACGGCCGGACGCGGCATCGTCCATTCCGAGCGCACCGGCATGGAAGCGCGCGCCACCGGCCCGAAGCTCTACGGCATCCAGGCCTGGCTCGCCCTGCCAAAGACGCATGAGGAGACCGCGCCGGAGTTCAAGCATCATGGCGCCCAGGACCTGCCGCGCATCGTCGAGGGCGGCAAGCGCATCAGCCTGATCATGGGCTCGGCCTATGGCCAGACCTCGCCGGTCAAGTTCCCGTGGGACGCGCTCTATGCCGAGGCGGTGCTCTCGCCCGGCGCGATCCTGCCGCTCGACCCCGATTATGACGAGCGCGCGATCTATATCGTCTCCGGCAAGGTCGACATCGCCGGCGACGAATTCGGCGCCGGCCAGCTCCTCGTCTTCAAGCCGGGCGACAGGATCTCGATCCTCGCCATCGACCAGGCCCGCGTGATGATCGTGGGCGGCGAGCCGATGGACGGCCCGCGCAACATCTGGTGGAACTTCGTCTCCTCCTCGAAGGAGCGGATCGAACAGGCCAAGCACGAGTGGAAGACCGGCCGCTTCGACACCGTGCCCGGCGACGAGAGCGAGTTCATCCCGCTGCCCGAGGGCTGAGGCGACGTCTTCAGGTCATCATCCACGGCTCAGGTTTGTCCGTCATTCCGGGGCGATCCGAAGGATCGAGCCCGGAATGACGCCATAGGTTCACGCGGCCTCGGAGATATCCCGTAGCTGCGGCACTCGCGAGAAACCGATCAGCAGCAGCTGGATCAGGAAGCCAGCGGTCGCCAGCGCGAGGCAGGCGGCGATGCCGAGATGCGCCGCCACGGTGGCGCCGATCGCCGCGCCCACCGGCCGCGCGCCGAAGGTCGCCGTCATGATCAGCGCCGAGACGCGGCCGAGCATCGCGTTGGGCGTCACCGCCTGGCGTAATGTCATGGTCGAGATCGTCCAGATGATCGGCCCGACGCCGAACAGGAAGAAGCTCGCGGCGACCAGATAGACCGAGGGCAGCCAAAGCGTCGCGAGCATCACGCCGGCCGCGCAGAGCCCGGCGAAGGGCCCGAGCAGGATCAGCGTCCCGAAGGTGACCTGCTTCGCGATGGCCGGTGCCAGCACGGCGCCGACGATCATGCCCGCGCCGTAGATGCCGAGCGTCAAGCCGACCTGCGTCGCGCTCAGGCCCAGATTCTGGACGGCATAGGCGACATAGATCGCCTGGAAGATGAACCAGGAGACGTTGAAGAACACCGCCGTCATCAGGATCGGCCGGAGCAGATCGTGGCCGGCAACGAAGCGGGCGCCCTCCTTCAGATCCTCAAGCAGATCACGGCGCGGACCGGACGGCGCCTCGTCCTTCGGCAGGCCGGACAGCAGCATCGCCGCGAGGATCGAGAGCCCGGCCGCCAGCCCATAGGCGGTGGAGACGCCGATCCAGCCAACGAGCGCGCCACCGAGCGCCGGCCCGCCGGCATAGGCGGCGCTGCGCGCCAGCTCCAGCCAGCGATTGGCGTCGGCGAGCCGCTCGCGCGGCACGACAGAGGGAACGAAAGCCGGCGCCGCGACGCTGTAGCAGACCGTGCCGATGGCCCCGAGCGCACCGATCAGGGCGAGCCAGGCCAGGTTGAGGCTGCCTGCCGCGAGCAAAAGCGGGATCGCCAGCAGGGACACCGCCCGCAACGCCTCCGTGCCGACCATGAGGCGGCGCCGCGAGGCGCGATCGACCATCAAACCGGCGGGAATCGACAGGAGGAGGAAAGGCAAGGTCTGCGCGGTCTGGAGCCAGCCGGTCTCGGCCGGCCCGGCCGCGAGCATGAGAACGGCGGCCAATGGCGCGGCGGCAAGCGCGATCTGCTCCGAGAACTGGGCGAAGAGATTGGACCAGCCGATGCGGCGGAATGCCGTAGGCAAGGGCGTGGCGTCGGTCGGTTGCATGGCCTGATATCCCCGGAAGCGGTCGTATACGCACTGAAATGCGTTGTCGGCGCCGGAACCACCCGTTTCGTGGCAAGATGGGCGCGCACCGTCCACTTGGTCGAAAACGCAACTGCGGTTTGCATGCGCGCCGCGCAGGCTCTATTTCGAGGGCATCCCAGCGAAGGATTAGACAGCCTCGTGCCCCGTCCCGCCACGCCGCTCCTCGACACGATCCACGACACCGCCGACCTGCGGGCCCTCGACGACGCCAAGCTGCGCCAGGTCGCCGATGAGCTCAGGCTCGAGACGGTCGACGCCGTCTCCGTGACCGGCGGGCATCTCGGCGCCGGGCTCGGCGTGGTCGAACTCACCGTCGCGCTGCACCATGTCTTCGACACGCCGCGCGACCGCCTGATCTGGGATGTCGGCCACCAGGCCTACCCGCACAAGATCCTGACCGGGCGGCGCGAGCGCATCCGCACGCTGCGCCAGCCGGGCGGCCTCTCCGGCTTCACCAAGCGCGCCGAGAGCCAATACGACCCGTTCGGCGCGGCGCATTCCTCGACCTCGATCTCGGCCGGGCTCGGCATGGCCGTCGGGCGCGATCTCAAGGGCGAGCGCAACAACGTCATCGCCGTGATCGGCGACGGCGCCATGTCGGCCGGCATGGCCTATGAGGCGATGAACAATGCCGGCGCGCTCGGCTCGCGCCTGATCGTCATCCTCAACGACAACGACATGTCGATCGCCCCGCCCGTCGGCGCGATGTCGGCTTATCTGGCGCGCCTCGTCTCGGGGCGGACCTATCGCTCGATCCGCGAGGTCGCCAAGCAGCTCGCCGAGAAGCTGCCGCGCTTCTTCCACGACAAGGCCAAGCGCACCGAAGAATATGCCCGCGGCTTCTGGACCGGCGGCACGATGTTCGAGGAGCTTGGCTTCTATTATGTCGGGCCGATCGACGGGCATAATCTCGACCATCTGCTGCCGGTGCTGCGCAATGTCCGCGATGCCGAAAGCGGCCCGATCCTCGTCCATGTCGTGACGCAAAAGGGCAAGGGCTACGCCCCGGCCGAGGCCAGCGCCGACAAATACCATGGCGTGGTCAAGTTCGACCCCGTCACCGGCCTGCAGGCCAAGGCGCCCGCGAATGCCCCGAGCTACACCAATGTCTTCGCCCAGGCCCTGATCAAGCAGGCGCGGGAGGACGACAAGGTCGTCGCCGTCACCGCCGCGATGCCGTCCGGCACCGGGCTCGATACCTTCGGCAAGGAATTCCCGGGCCGCACCTTCGATGTCGGCATCGCCGAGCAGCATGCGGTGACCTTCGCGGCCGGCCTCGCGACCGAGGGCTACAAGCCTTTTGTGGCGATCTACTCGACCTTCATGCAGCGCGCCTACGACCAGATCGTGCATGACGTGGCAATCCAGAAGCTGCCGGTGCGCTTCGCGCTCGACCGGGCCGGCCTCGTCGGCGCGGACGGCGCAACCCATGCCGGTTCCTTCGACATCGCCTATCTCGCCTGCCTGCCCGACATGGTGGTGATGGCCGCCGCCGACGAGGCGGAGCTCACCCATATGGTCGCGACCGCCACAGCCTATGACGAAGGGCCGATCGCGCTCCGTTATCCGCGTGGCGAAGGCGTCGGCGTCGAGATCCCCGACGTCGGCGTGCCCTTGGAGATCGGCAAGGGCCGTATCGTCCGCGAGGGCACGCGGATCGCGCTGCTCTCGCTCGGGACGCGCCTCGCCGAATGCCTCAAGGCCGCGGATTTGCTGGCGCAGCGCGGCCTGTCGACCACGGTCGCCGATGCCCGCTTCGCCAAGCCGCTCGACGAGGCGCTGATCCTGAAGCTCGCCGGCGAGCACGAGGTTCTGGTCACGGTCGAGGAAGGCTCGGTCGGCGGCTTCGGCAGCCATGTCCTGCACCTGCTGGCACAGAACGGGGCGCTCGATACCGGCCTGAAGGTCCGGAGCCTGACCCTGCCGGACGTCTTCCAGGACCATGACAAGCCGGACGCGATGTATGCCGCAGCCGGGCTCGACGCCGCCGGCATCGTCAAGGCCGTCGAGATCGCGCTGGGCACGCCCAGCGCGGTGAAGCTGGCCTGACCTCCCTGCCATGAAAAGCCGTGCCGACCAGTTGCTCGTCGAGCGCGGCTTCTTCGAGAGCCGGGCGCGGGCGCAGGCCGCGATCGCGGCGGGGCTCGTCAACGCCAACGGAACGGCCGTTCGCAAGGCTTCCGAAATGGTGGCTGACGACGCCGACATAACCGCGCAGGCGCCGCACCCTTATGTCTCGCGCGGCGGATTGAAGCTCGCCGGCGCGCTCGATGCCTTCGGCTTCGATCCGCAAGGGCTCGCCTGTCTCGATGTCGGCTCCTCGACCGGCGGCTTCACCGACCTGCTGCTGCAACGCGGCGCGCGCCATGTCGTCGCCGTCGATGTCGGGCGCGACCAGCTGCATCACTCGCTGCGCGCCGATCCGCGCGTCACCAGCTTCGAGGGGCAGGATATTCGCACGCTGGACGCCGAAGCGCTGCCCGAACGGCCCAGCCTCGCGGCGATCGATGTCAGCTTCATCTCGCTCAGGCTGGTGCTGCCGGCGGTCGCTTCCCTGCTCGCGCCGCATGCCGGGATCGCCGCGCTGATCAAGCCGCAATTCGAGGCCGGGCGCGCCGCGCTCAAGAAGGGCATCGTCCGCGACGAGGCTATCCAGCTTCAGGTCTGCGACGAGATCGTCGCGGCGCTGAAGACACTCGGCTTTGCGGTCGAGGGGCCGATCCCCTCCCCGATCGAGGGCGGCGACGGCAATCGCGAGTTTCTGGTCGGGGCGCGGCGCTAGCGCGTTCTCATTTTCCTCGGAAACACCGCGTCATCCCGGGCTCGCTCCGGGATCCATCGGAAAGCTCCGCACTCTAAGATGTATCCCGGATCGGCGCTGCTGCGCAGCTTGTCCGGGATGACGGCGTGGTTCCGCTGGAAACTGGATTGCTGAGACCTTGAGCCCGGTCAGCGCGCGAGCAGGGCGTCGATCTCGTCCTGCAAGGCCGCGTCCTCGAACACCCCGATATCGATCGTACCGTTCGCGTTGATGAACTGGGTGGCGCGGGCGATCTGCCGGCGCAGGGCCTCGCCGGCGACCTCGACGATCTCCGGCAGTTCCTGCAAGGGCGGCACTTCCGCGAGAAGCGCGGTGACCGTGCGCACGAGCCGTGTCATCGCATGACAGGCCTCGTCGAAGGCCCGGGCCCTGTTGGGGTTCAGGTCGTCATAGGCGGCGAGTGCCGAAGCGGCACAGCGCAGCGCCGATGCGGCGAAATGCTCGCGGTAGCCGACAGCCTCCCAGGCCTGGAGATCGGCGAGGATGGTCTCGTCCATCGCGACCATCTCGATCAGCATCAGGGCTTCGCTGTAGCGATTGAGAAAATCGGTCGACAGACGCGGATGGAGACCGGCATCGAGCCGTTCGGCCGCCGTTCCAGCCAGCATATCCGCCGCGATGACGCTCATCCGCTACCCCAAACCGGTGCGACTATGTTGGTGCAACCGCAAATAAAGTGTTGATTCCGAGCGCTCGTCTCGACGTAAACAGCGAGCATGTGCGGACGCTATGCGATCACCCTGCCTCCCGAGGCGATGCGCGAGACCTTCGGCTATCGCGAGCAGCCGAACTTCCCGCCGCGCTACAACATCGCGCCGACGCAGCCGGTGCCGGTCGTCAGGCCGCATGACGGCGCGCCGCAGTTCCTGCTGATGCGCTGGGGCTTCATCCCCGGCTGGGTTAAGGACCCCCAGGATTTCCCGCTCGTCATCAATATCCGCATGGAGAGCGCCGCCGAAAAGCCCTCCTTCCGCAACGCGCTGACGCGGCGGCGCTGCCTGCTGCCGGCCGACGCCTTCTACGAGTGGCGGCGCAGCGGCACCGGCAAGCAGGCCCAGAGCGAGGCCTTCCTGTTCCGCAAGCCGGATCGTAGCCTCTTCGCCTTCGCCGGGCTGTGGGAGACCTGGCATTCGCCTGACGGATCGGAGATCGACACGGTCGCGATGATGACGGGGCCGGCGAACGGCACGATGGCCCCGATCCATCACCGCAGCCCGATCATCCTCGATCCGCGCGACCACCACGCCTGGCTCGATCCGCAGGCCACGCCGGAGCAGACCGGGCGCCTGCTGAAGCCGCCGCCGGACGACCTGCTGGAGGCCGTCGCCATCGGCAACGCGGTCAACAAGGTCGCCAACGACGCGGCCGAGATCCAGTTGCCGCTGGCCGAGCTTCCGCTGGAGGAGGCTCCCGAGGAACCCAAGCGCCATGCGCGCAAAGCGACCCGGCCTCCCGCGGATGACGGGCAAGGCAGCCTGTTCTAGCGCCGGATTCGTGCTCTGATCGTCGCCAGAAGACGACGAGGAGGAGACTGACGATGCATGGCCGCCGCCCCACGATGACCTCTCGCCACGGCATGGTCGCCGCGGCCCATCCCTTGGCGGCACAGGCCGGCGCAAGGCTGCTGGCCCAGGGCGGCAACGCCTTCGATGCCGCAGCCGCCACGGCAGCCGCCCTGAATGTGGTCGAGCCCTTCATGTCGGGTCTTGCCGGCATGGGCCTGTCGACGATGTGGGTCGCGGCCGAGAAGCGGGTGCGCGTCCTCGATTTCGTGCCGCCGATCCCGGCGAGCTTCCCGGCCGACCGCTTCAGCAAGCGCACCGACCTGGAACGCGGCGCGCTCGCCGTCGCCTCGCCCGGCAATCTCGCCGGCTGGTGCGAACTGGTGAAGACCTATGGCCGCAAATCGCTGGCCGAGGTTTTCGCCCCGGCGATCGCGCTGGCGCGGGACGGGTTCGCGCTGGCGGAGTTCGGCGCGGCGGAGTTCGAGGAGAACGACCCGCTGCTGGAGAAGATCCCGGCCCTCTATCCGGCCTGGTCAAAGAACTATCAGCCCAATGGCGCGATGCATCTCGGCTCCGTGCTCGTCCAGTCGGACCTTGCGAAGACGCTGAGCGAGATCGCCGAGAAGGGGCCGGATCATTTCTATCGCGGCTCGCTCGGTGAAAAGGTCATAGCGCATCTGCAGGCGCTCGGCGGCTCGCTGACCATGGCCGACCTCGCGGCGGTGAAGACGGTCTGGCGCGAGCCGATGGCGGCGAGCTTCAAGGGGCTCTCCGTGCATGTGCCGCCGCCGCCCTGCGAGGGCTTCCAGTTCCTGCTGACGCTGCGCCTGCTCGACGGGATCGACCTTGCGTCCAAGCCGAGGGACGGGGCGGATCATCTCGACCTCGTCTATCGCGCGATCCGCCTCGCGGCCGGCGAGCGCATCGCCCATAACAACCCCTCGCCGGAGAAGCTCGCCGAGATCATGTCGGAGGCTTCGGTCGCGCGGCTGCGCCAACGCCTGACCGACGGCCAGCCGGTGACCGGGCCGACCGAGCAATGGGTGCCGCAGGACAAGGAAGACCCGGCGCACACGACCTCGCTCTCCGTCGCCGACAGCGAGGGCAACCTGATCTGCATCACGCAGAGCCTCGGCAGCCCCTTCGGCAGCGGCGTCGTCGTGCCCGGCACGGGGCTCTGCTTCAACAACTTCCTGTACTGGGCCGATGTCCAGCCGGGCAGCCCGAACCGCTCCAAGCCCGGCGACGAACTGCCGATGTGCATGTCGCCCTCGCTCTCGACCCGCGACGGCAAGCCGGTGCTCGCACTCGGGACGCCCGGCAGCTACGGCATCATGCAGACGCAGGCGCAGGCCATGGTCCAGCATCTCGTCTACAGCCTGCCCTTGCAGGAGGCGATCGAGGCGCCCCGCGCCCGCCTCTGGGACGGCCGCCTCGTCGAGATCGAGAACCGGATCACGCCGGAGACGATCGCCGAGCTGGTCAGGCGCGGGCACGAGGCGCGCGCCTTCGATGTCGGCTGGACGATGCGCTGCGGCGGCATGCAGGCAGTGGCGGTCGATCCGGCGACCGGGGTGTTTACGGGTGCCGCCGACCCACGCCGCGATGGGTATGTCGCGACGCCGTAAATGAAGGTCGTCATGCTCGGGCTTGACCCGAGCATCTCGGAAACCAGTGCCTTTTCGTCATGAGATTCTCGGGTCGAAGCTATGCTTCGCCCGAGAATGACGTTGCCCTACGCCTGAAGCACGGCGCCCGGGTTCAGGATGCCCTGCGGATCGAGCGTCTTCTTCAGCGTCCGCATCAGGTCGAGCTCGACCGGGTCCTTCACGCCCGGCAACAGGTCGCGCTTGAGGCGGCCGATGCCGTGCTCGGCCGAGATCGAGCCGTGGAGCTCGGCGACGATGGCGTGGACCGCCGCGTTCATCTCGCTCCAGCGCGCAAGGAAGCCGGCCTTGTCCGCGCCGACCGGCTGGCTGACGTTGAAATGGATGTTGCCGTCGCCGAGATGGCCGAAGGGCACCGGCCGGCAGCCCGGCACCATCGCCTCCACCGCAGCGATGGCGCGCGCCAGGAACTCGGGCGTCGCGTGGATCGGCACGGAGACGTCGTGCTTGATCGAGCCGCCCTCATAGGTCTGCACCTCCGAGAGCATCTCGCGCAGCTTCCAGAAATCCGCACGCTGCGTCAGCGAGCCCGCCAGCGCCGCATCGGTGACGATGCCCTTCTCCAGGGCCTCCCCAAGGAAGGTCTCGACATGCTCGTCGAGCCCCGAGGCCTGCTGGGCGGAGACCTCCATCAGCACATACCAGGGCGACGGCTCAGAGAGCGGATCGCGCGTGCCGGAGGCGTGACGCAGCACGAAGTCCATGCCGATGCGCGGCATCAGCTCGAAGGTGGTGAGCGTGCCGCCGGCACCGGCCTTGGCGGCGTTCAGCAGTTCGAGCGCGGCTGCCGGATCGGGCACGGCGAGGAAGGCGGTGGCGCGCGCGGCCGGCGCGGGGAAGAGCTTCAGCACGGCGGCGGTGATGATGCCGAGCGTGCCCTCGGCACCGATGAAGAGGTTCTTCAGGTCGTAGCCGGTGTTGTCCTTGCGGAGCTGGCGCAGGCCGTTCCAGATGCGCCCGTCCGGCAGCACGACCTCAAGGCCCATGCAAAGCTCCCTGGCATTGCCATAAGCCAGCACGGCGGTGCCGCCGGCATTGGTCGAGAGATTGCCGCCGATGGTGCAGGAGCCTTCGGAGGCCAGCGAGAGCGGGAAGAGCCGGCCCGCCGCCTCCGCCGCATCCTGCGCGCGCTTCAGGGTGACGCCGGCCTCGACGATCATCGTGTCGCCATCGGTGTCGACGGCGCGGACCTTGTCGAGCCGCTGCAGAGAAAGGATGATCTCACGGCCCTCGGAGATCGGAATCTGGCCGCCCACAAGGCCGGTATTGCCGCCCTGCGGCACCAGCACTGTGCCGGTCTCGGCCGCGAGCTTCACGAGCTCGGCGACCTCGGCGGCCGAGCCGGGCCGGACGATGCCCTGCGCCTTGCCGCGGAAGAGATCGCGCCATTCCTTGAGATAGGGCACCATCGCGTCGGCATCGGTGATGATGTTCTTCGCGCCGACGATACCGGCCATGCGATCGAGAATTGCGCTCATCCTGAAGCCCTAGCCCTTCCTGCCTCGCCGGAACACGCCGACGAGCTCGACATGAGCGGAATAGCGGAACTGGTCGACCGGCGTCACGGCCTCCAGCGCATAGCCGCCCGCAACGAGGGTCGCGGCGTCGCGCGCAAAGCTCGCCGCATCGCAGGAGACATAGATCACGTCCTTGACCTTGGAGGCCGCCAAGCGCTTGACCTGCGCCTCCGCGCCGGCCCGCGGCGGATCGAGCACGATCACGTCGAAGGCGTTGAGCTCATGCTCCAGAAGCGGGCGGCGGAAGAGATCGCGCGTCTCGGTCGCGATGGGTTTAAGGCCTTGCGTCGCGCCGGCACCCTTGGCCAGTGCCAGCATCGCCGCCTTGTCACTTTCGACGGCCAGCACCTGCATCTTCTCCGCGATGCGGAAGCTGAACGGGCCGCAGCCGGCGAAGAGATCGGCCGCGCGCTTGCCCTTGGGCAGCGCCGCCATGACGAGCCCGGCCAAAACCTCCTCGCCAACCGCCGTCGCCTGCAGGAAGCCGCCTGCAGCCGGCGCGACCAGCGCCTTGTCCATGCGCTGCAAGGGCGGGCGGCGCTCGACGACGATCTCGCCATGGTTGGAGAGTCGGGCGAGATCGAGCCGCTCGGCCAGCTGAGTCAGGGCGAGGCGGAGCTTGTCACCAAGCGGGCCATGGCCGCGGATATCGACATCGAGCCCGGCTTCCGAAGCCGTGACCTGGATATCGAGCGGCTTGTTGGCGCCGCCCATGCGGTTCGCCAGCATCAGAGCGACGGCCGGCGCGCGATCGAGCCCTGGCGCCAGCACGGGGCAGGCCTCGACCGAAATCAGGTCATGGCTGCGCGCCGCCATGAAGCCGACGATCATCGCCTCGCCCTCGCGGCGGGCATGGAAGATGACGCGGCGGCGCCCGGCACCATGGGCATCGACGAGATCGCCGACCGGCGCCGCGATGCCCGCGCGGCTCAGCGCAGTGACGACCTGCTGGCGCTTCCATTCGCGGTAGAGGCCGGGCGCCATGTGCTGCGCCGCGCAGCCGCCGCAGCGGGTGAAGAGCGGGCAGATCGCGGCGATGCGCGACTCGGAAGGCGCAATGATCTCGACGAGCTGGCCGCGCTCGCCATCGACCACGGCGCGCACGGTCTCGCCCGGCAGCGCATAGGGGATGAAGATGCTGCCGGAGGCGGCCTGCACGATGCCGTCGCCCTTCTGGCCGAGGCGATCAACGGTCAGGATTTCGTTCATAGCGAGCTTCGGAGAAGAAATTTCTCCGGCTTGCGGCTTGGCGACTGGCATTGTTCCGAACTCGGGGCGTGAAGCCCGCTGGCTGGTGACCTCGGTAAGGCTTTCGCCTATCAGGTCCGAGAGACATTGGGAAATCCTGCCATGACTATCCGCAACGGCGTCATCGAAGCCATCGGCAACACCCCGCTCATCAAGCTGGAGCGCGCCTCGGCGGAGACCGACTGCACCATCCTTGGCAAGGCCGAGTTCATGAATCCCGGCCAGTCGGTGAAGGACCGTGCCGCGCTCGCGATCATCCGCGATGCCGAGGCGAAGGGGCAGTTGAAGCCGGACGGCGTCATCGTCGAGGGTACGGCCGGCAATACCGGCATCGGCATCGCGCTCGTCGGCAACGCGCTGGGTTATCGCTCGGTGATCGTCATCCCGGAGACGCAGAGCCAGGAAAAGAAGGACATGCTGCGATTGGCCGGCGCGACGCTGGTCGAGGTGCCGGCCGCGCCCTATGCCAACCCGAACAACTACGTGAAGGTCTCGGGCCGCCTCGCCGAGGAGCTGGCGAAGACCGAGCCTAACGGCGCGATCTGGGCCAATCAGTTCGACAATGTCGCGAACCGGCAAGGCCATATCGACACGACCGGCCCGGAAATCTGGGAGCAGACGGCAGGCCAGGTCGACGGCTTCATCTGCGCGGTCGGCTCAGGGGGAACGCTGGCCGGCGTCGGCATGGCCTTGAAGGCGCGCAATCCCAAGGTGACCATCGGGCTCGCCGATCCGATGGGCGCGGCGCTCTATTCCTACTACACGGCGGGCGCGCTCAAGGCCGAGGGCTCCTCGATCACCGAGGGCATCGGCCAGGGCCGGATCACGGCCAATCTGGTCGATGCGCCGGTCGATATCGCCTTCCAGATCCCGGATGCGGAAGCGGTGCAGATCGTATTCGACCTGCTGGAACATGAGGGCCTGTGCCTCGGCGGCTCGTCCGGCATCAATGTCGCCGGCGCGATCCGGCTGGCAAAACAGATGGGGCCGGGCCACACCATCGTGACGGTGCTCTGCGACTACGGCACGCGCTACCAGTCGAAGCTGTTCAACCCGGAATTCCTGCGTTCGAAGAACCTGCCGGTGCCCGGCTGGCTGGAGCGCGACGGCTCGGCGCTGAAGCAGGTCGTCGCGAAGGTTATGGGCTGAGCTACGCTCGCTTTCCACGGAAACACGTCGTCATCCCGGGCTTGACCCGGGATCCATCCTAGAGCGCTGACGCCCTTCGATGGATCCCGGATCGGTGCTGCTGCGCAGCTTGTCCGGGATGACGCCGTGGTTACGCTGAGAAACAGCGGCTTCCTCAAGTCGCTTCAGCAACCCCGTCGATCGCCTCGATATCGCCGGCGCGGTCGTACTGCGCCTGATCGAGTATGCCCTGGCGCTTGGCGACGAGGGTCGGCACCAGCGCCTGGCCGGCGACGTTCACCGCCGTGCGGCCCATGTCGAGGATCGGGTCGATCGCCAGCAGCAGGCCGACGCCGGCGAGCGGCAGGCCGAGCGTCGAGAGCGTCAGCGTCAGCATCACCGTGGCGCCGGTGAGGCCGGCGGTCGCGGCCGAACCGATGACCGAGACGAAGGCGATCAGCACGTATTCCTGGATGCCGAGCGGCACGCCGTAGAACTGCGCGACGAAGATCGCGGAGATCGCCGGATAGATCGCGGCGCAGCCGTCCATCTTGGTGGTCGCGCCCAGCGGCACGGCGAAGGCGGCATATTCGCGGGGCACGCCGAGGCTCTTCTCGGTCACGGCCTCGGTCACCGGCAAGGTACCGATCGAGGAGCGCGAGACGAAGGCGAGCTGGATCGCCGGCCAGGCCCCCGCAAAGAAGCGCACCGGCGACAGCCCGTGCAGGATCAGCAGCGCGGGATAGACAAGGAGCAGCACGATCGCGAGGCCGAGATAGACGGCGAAGGCGTACCAGGAGAGCTGCTCCAGCGTCTGCCAGCCGTACTGCGCGACCGCGTTGCCGAGCAGGCCGATGGTGCCGATCGGCGTCAGACGGATCACCCACCACAGCACCTTGCGAACGATCGCCAGGAAGGACTCGTTCAGCGCGAGGAAGCTGTTGGCGCGCTCGCCGACCTTCAGCGCGGCGACGCCGACGACGATCGAGATCACCAGCAATTGCAGCACGTTGAAGCCGAGACGCGTGGTCGCACCGCTACCCTCGACGCGAGTCGTCGCCTGCAGGCCGAACATGTTGGCGGGGACAAGGCCCTTCAGAAAGTCGAGCCAGGAGCCGACCGAGCCGGGCGCCTTGGCGCTGGCGGCGGCGACGCCGGCATTGATGCCGGGCTGGATGATGAGACCGAGCGCGATGCCGATCAGCACGGCGATGAAGGCGGTGATCGCGAACCAGAGCAGCGTCTGCCAGACCAGCGCGGCGGCGTTCGAGAGTTGGCGGAGATTGCTGATCGAGGCGACGATGGCGGTGAAGATCAGGGGCGGCACCAGTGCCTGCAGGAGCTGCACGAAGATCGAGCCGGTGGTCGAGAGCGTGACGGTCAACCAGTTCGGCTGGCCCGGCGCGACCGGGCCCATGTTGCGGGCGATCCAGCCCAGGACGAGGCCGATCGCCATGGCCGCCAGGACCTGGAAGCCGAAGCTGGAATAGAACGGTTTCGAACCGGCGCCGGCTGAGCCGGTCCGGGGAATTGCGGTGGTCATGACAGGATCTCTTCTGGCTCGGCCCACGGCCGTAGATGAATGTTCCTATACACCTCCCGAACCGGCCGCTGCAAAAGCGGATATTTCTGTTTTTGATCTCAACGCGATAAAAATATTCTCCAGAACTCTCAAGTTCAGATGTCATCCCGGACGCAGCGAAGCGGAGATCCGGGATCCATGCCTGAACCTTCATCGGAAACGTTCCGGCATGGATCCCGGGTCTCCCTGCGGTCGCCCGGGATGACATCTCGATCGGTCAGCGGAGGTGGCGAGGCCACCGCAGCATCATCCCCCTTTGCCGGAAAAGTGTTTCCCCCGGAGATCGAACGGTTCTAGCCTGCACTTCGATGATCCAGCGATCGGCGAGGTGGTCGCATGTCAGTCTCTGAAGTCCCGCTCACGCCCTCCTCCGCGCGGGAAGCGGCGCGCGCCGCCGGTCCACTCGAACAGGACCACCCGCATCAGGACGGGGTCGTCGCGTCCGGCGTCTATGTCCATGGCGTGCGCGTCGCCGATATCCCTGTCACCGAGGCCGGCGAATGGGCGCGCAAGGACGACCATGTCGTCTGGATCGGCCTGTGCGAGCCGGAGCCCGCGCTGCTGCGCTGCGTGCAGCAGCAGTTCAACCTGCACCCGCTCGCGGTGGAGGACGCGACCAACGCGCATCAGCGACCGAAGCTCGAGCAATATGGCGACGCGCTCTTCGTCGTCGCCCGCACCGCCCAGTTGATCGACGGACGCATCGCCTTCGGCGAGACCCATATCTTCGTCGGCCGCGGCTATATCGTCAGCGTCCGGCACGGCGCCTCGACCTCGTACAAGTCGGTGCGGCAGCATTGGGAGACCTGCCCGACCTCGCTGGCGAAGGGCGAGGATTTCATCCTCTACGCGATCCTGGATTTCATCGTCGACAACTACATGCCGGTGCTCGAAGCGATCCATGACGAGGTCGAGGAGATCGAGGACAAGATCCTGGCCAAGCCGATGGGGCGCTCGGATATCGAACGGCTCTACATGCTCAGGCGCGACCTGCTACGCCTGCGCAATGCGGTGGCGCCCTTGGTCGATGTCTGCCAGCGCCTGATGAACGGCACCGTGCCGCAGGTCCGGCCGACGCTCGCCCCGATGTTCCGCGACGTGACCGACCATGTCCGCACCGTGCAGGAGAAGATCGACAGCCTGCGCGAGGTTCTGGCCTTCGCCTTCGAGGCGAGCCTGCTCGTCGGACAGAGCCAGGAAAGCCTGATCACCAAGCGCCTGGCCTCCTGGGCCGCCATCCTGGCCGTGCCGACGGCGCTGGCCGGCATCTACGGCATGAATTTCAAGAACATGCCGGAGCTGGAGATGCAGTACGGCTATTTCGCGGTCATAGGTGTGATCGTGACGGTCTGCTCGATCCTGTATTGGCGCTTCAAGCAGAACGGCTGGCTGTAACTATTTGAGCGGCCAGACCAGCAGGATCATCGGCACGGCGTGCAGGATGACCAGCAGGGAGAGCGGGGCGCCGAGCCGCGCATAATCGCTGAAGCGATAGCCGCCCGGCCCCATCACCAGCGTGTTGCACTGGTGGCCGATCGGCGTGAGGAAGTCGCAGGCCGCGCCGATCGCCACCGCCATCAAGAAGGCATCGGGATTGTAGCCGAGGTTTTTCGCGAAACCTGCGCCGATCGGCGCCATGACCAGCACCGTCGCGGCATTGTTGAGGAACGGCGTCACCGCCATCGCCGCCACCAGAATGAGCGCAACCGAGGCCCAGCCCGGCAATCCGCCGCCGATGATGGCGAGCCAGGAGGCGAAGAGATCGGTCGCGCCGGTCGTCCGCAGCGAATCGGAGACGGGGATCAGCGCCGCCAGCATCAGCAGGATCGGCGCGTCGATGCTGTGATAGGCCTCGCGCAGGGGCACGCAGCGGAAGGCGATCAGCAGCACCGCGGCGGCGAAGAAGACGAGCGGCACCGGGGCGAGCCCCGCCGCCAGTGCGATGATGGCAGCCAGCACGATCGTCACGGTCAACACGACGCGGCGTGTCGAGCCCAGCGGCACCAGCCGGTCGGCCAGCGGCAGCAGGCTGAGCTCGGAGAGCTTCTCCGGCAGCAGTTTCTCGTCGCCCTGGATGACGACGATATCGCCGGCCCGCAGGCGAATATCGCGCAGGCGCTGGCTGAAGCGCTCGCCGGAACGGCTGATGGCGATCATGTTGACGCCGAAGCGGCTGTGCAGCGCCATGTCGCCGGCCGATTGGCCGATCAGCGTCGAGTCCGGCCCAATGATCGCCTCGGCGATGCGATCGGGATCGAGCGCATCGTCCTTCTGGGTCGGGCGGTCCTTACCCGTGAGATCGAGCCCGCCTTCCGCGACGACCCGCTCCAGCACGGCAGCATCGCCGCGCAGCAGGAGGATATCGCCGGCCCTCAGGGAGGCGTCGGGTAGCGGAGCCTGCACCCGGCGCTCGTCGCGCAGGATCGAGACGATCTCGATGGATTGGCCGCCGATCGCCTTCAGCTCGGCCACAGTCTTGCCGGCGAGCGGCGATTTCTCGGCAACCTTCGCTTCCGTCAGGTAGTCCTTGATATCGATCGCCTGGTCCAGCGAGACCGCGCCGCGGCGATCGCGCGGCAACAGGCGGTAGCCGAGGCTGAGGAAGAGGCAGCCGGCAACGGCCACGACTATGCCGACCGGAGCGAAATCGAACATGCGGAATGGCTCGCCGCCGAGCTCCTGCCGGACGCGGGAGACGATGACGTTGGGCGAGGTGCCGACCAGCGTGACGATGCCGCCGAGCAGCGAGGCGAAAGCCATCGGCATCAGGAAGACCGAGGGCGATTTCCCGCTCTTGCGCGCGAGCTGGTAGGCGATCGGCAGCATCATCGCGAGCGCGCCGATATTCTTGATGATCGCCGACATCACCGCGACGACGAAGACGAGCAGGGGCACCTGCAACTGCGTCGAGGTGAGACCCGAGCCCAGCTTCGAGAACAGGCGCTCGATGATGCGGGAGCGCGCCACCGCCGAACTCAGCACCAGCGCACTGCCGACGATGATGACGATATCGTCGGAAAAGCCCTTGAAGGCCTCGGCCGCCGGCACCAGTCCGAGCGCGACAGCGGCAAGCAGCGCCAGCATCGCGACGATGTCGTAGCGCAAACGCCCCCACAGGAAGGCCGCCATCATACCGGCGACGAGAAGGACGGAGAGAATCTGCGGCTGGGTCATCCGGCCTTCAACGTATCGCGCACCGCTCTCGCCTCACAGCCACTTCTTCCAGCGGAAGAACAGGTAGGGCAGCACCGCGAACAGGATCATCAGACCGACCGCCAGCGGATAGCCCCACTGCCACTCCAACTCCGGCATAGTCTTGAAGTTCATGCCGTAGATCGAAGCGATCAGCGTCGGCGGCATCAATGCGACCGAGACGACGGAGAAGAGCTTGATGATCTTGTTCTGCTCGATCGAAACGAGGCCGAGCGTCGCGTCCAGCATGAACTGGAGCTTGTTGGAGAGGAAGGTGGCGTGCTCCTCGATGGCCTGCACGTCGCGCACGGCCGAGCGCCACTCGGCCGAGAAGCCGGTCTGCGCCTTCTTCGGCCTCATGTAGTTGGCGGACAGGAACAACAGTACCCGTTCGACCGACATCATGCTTTCGCGCACGTTCGAGATGATGTGTTCATGCTGGCCGATACGCTGGATCACGACCTGGTAGGCGCCGCCCTGCTCCACATCCTTCGCGCGGCCGGCGAAGATGCGGCGGGAGGCCATGTCGATCTTGTCGCCGACGCCGCGCAGCACTTCGGCCGCACGATCGACGATGGCCTCGATCAACCCATCCAGCACAGCTTCCGGCTGCTGGCCGCAGCCGCCCGGCTTGCTGGCGCGGTTGAGGAAGATGTTGAAGGCGCCCGGCTCGTCATAGCGCACCGTCACCAACGCCTTGTCGGTCAGGATGAAGGTGACATCCGCCAGCAGCGGGACGATGGTATCGGACTGGCAGATGATCCGCGCCGTCATGTAGCGCGCGCCGTTTTCGGTATAGATGATCTCGGACGGCTCGAGATCGTGCATCTCCTCGCGCGTCGGGATCGAGATGCCCAAATGCTTCTCGACCCGCTTGTCCTCTTCCGGCGTCGGATTGAGCAGGTCGATCCAGACGATATCGTCGGGAAAGTCGCCGTAGGCGTCGAGTTTACTGGGACGGAGCTTGTCGCGCGTGTCGGGGCATGAGCCGTGGATCATCAGCATGGGCGCGAATCTCGCTGCACGGTCAGGGCGGAAACCGGCAGGAACTCCGATCCGAGCCGCGTGTCAAACCGATGACGGCCCGGATCGAAGCGCTACGAGGCCTCAGACGCCGCCCTTCACGCCCTGCGGAGGCAGGCTGTCGGCCGGCACGAAGAAGTCCGGCATCAGCGGCACGGAAGCGTCGACGCGGTACGGGCTGAAATCGGTGACGCCCTCGCCGGCCATGAAGCTGTCGTCGATCAGGAAATTGCCGGAGAACTCGCGGGAGGGCTTCGAGAAGATCATATGCGCGGCGTCGGCGAGGATCTCGGGCGTGCGGCTCGCCTGCACCATCTTGTCGCCGCCGAGCAGGTTCTGGACGGCCGCGGTCGCGATGGTGGTGCGCGGCCAGAGTGCGTTCACCGCGATGCCCTGGCGCGCCAGCTCGCCGGCGAGGCCGAGAACGCACAGGCTCATGCCGTATTTCGCGATCGAATAGGCCAGATGCGGCGCGAACCACTGCGTCTTCATGTCGAGCGGCGGCGAGAGCATCAGGATATGCGGGTTCTCGGCCTTCGCCAGGTGCGGAATGGCGTATTTCGAGACCATGAAGGTGCCGCGCGTGTTGATCTGGTGCATCAGATCGAAGCGCTTCATGTCGGTCGTCTGCGTGTTGCTGAGCTGGATCGCGCTGGCATTGTTCACGACGATGTCGATGCCGCCGAAGGTCTCGGCCGTCTTGGCGATCGCCTCGGCGACGCTCTGCTCGTCGCGGACATCGACCATCAAGGGCAGGCATTTGCCGCCAGCGGCCTCGATTTCTGCGGCAGAGGTGTAGATCGTGCCGGGGAGCTTCGGATGCGGCTCGGCCGTCTTGGCGGCGATGGTGACATTGGCGCCGTCCCTTGCTGCCCGGAGCGCGATGGCGAGTCCTATGCCGCGCGAGCCGCCGGTGATGAAAAGCGTCTTACCCTTGAGCGACATCGCCGCCTCCCTGTTGGTTATCGATGACGTAGCGAGCCGGTTGCGAACCGTCCCGGTCGGTGAAGCCATAGGCACGCGCGAGATCGGCGACGTGGAGGACCTGACCGGCATGGCGCGAGACATCCGGATCGGCAGCAAGCGCCGCAACGGCCCGGCCGGCATAGAGCGGGGTCTCGGTGGTCTCAGCGCCGAGACCGGCGTCGCGGACGCGCTCGGTCAGGACATGGCCCGGCGACAGCCCCAGCGCCGTGACGCCGAAGGGCTTCAGCTCCTGCGCCATCGCGAAGCTCAGGCGGTTCATCGCCGCCTTAGCGAGGTCGTAGAAGACATCGCCGAGATAGCCTCCGGCCATGTCGAAGCTCAGCGTGACGATCAGCCCTGAGCGGGCCTGCACCATGGCCGGCGCCACTGCCCGCGCCAGCAGCAACTGGGCATAGACGCCGCTTTCGAAGCTCTCGCCCAATCGCGCAACCGGGCGACGCCAGAACGGCGTGCCGAAGCTTGAGCCATCGGGATAGCGCTCGCCGTCATAACCTTCATTGCCGCCCCAGACCGCGTCGACGACGCAGTCGAGCCGGCCGAAGCGACGCAGCGCCCAGGCGACGAGCCCATCGACATCGCGCTCGCTGGTGTGGTCGCAGCGATAGGGGTGGCCCTTGCCGCCGGCCGCCTCGACCTCGCGCGCCGTGTCCTCGAAGGTTTCAAGGCGCTGGTCGGTGCGCGGCCCGGCCTCGCTGGAGCGGCCGGTGACGATGACGGTCGCGCCGGCTTCGCCCAAGGCCTTGGCGATGCCGCGTCCCAGCCCACGCGAAGCGCCGGCGACGAGGCAGATGCGGCCGGAAAGAAACGGTTGCGTCGTCGTCATGCTGGCAGCCACAGCTTTGGTGGGTCAATCCACCCCGCCCCGCCAAGGTCATCCCGGACAAGCCGCGTCAGCGGCGCCGATCCGGGATCCATGCCTGAACCCTTGCCGGAAGCGCTCCGGCATGGATCCCGGGTCTGCGCTTCGCTTCGCCCGGGATGACCCGCGCGGTTGGAACGGAAATCGGCTAGCCACGCTCCATCCGCTGCTCTATAGCCCCGCTCCCCTCGCAATGGAGCAGCACCATGGACAGCACCGATGTCGCCGCCTGCTGGGAGGCCAATGCCGAGATCTGGACCCAGCATGCGCGGGCCGGCTACGACCTCTATCGCGATGCGCTGAACACGCCGGTCTTCCTGGCGAACCTGCCGGACATCACCGGACTGAGCGGCCTCGATATCGGCTGCGGCGAAGGCTCGAACACGCGCAAGCTCGCCGAGGCCGGCGGGCGCATGATTGGCGTCGATATCGCGCCGACCTTCATCCGCCATGCGCAGGAGATGGAAGCCGCCGCGCCGCTCGGCATCGACTACCGGTTCGGGGACGGCACCGCCCTGCCCTTCCCGGATGCGCAGTTCGACTTCGCCACGGCCTTCATGTCGCTGATGGACATGCCCGCTCAGGACAAGGCGCTGGCGGAAGCGGCGCGCGTGCTGAAGCGAGGGGGCTTCCTGCAGTTCTCGATCCTCCACCCCTGCTTTGCACCGCCCTATCGCAAGGTGCTGCGCGACGATGACGGCAACATCCGCGCGATCGAGGTCGGCCGCTATTTCGACGGCGTCGACGGCGAGATCGAGACCTGGCGCTTCGGCGCCGCCCCGGTCGCGATCAAGGCCAGCGTCGAGCCCTTCCGCGTGCCGCGGTTCCACCGCACGCTGAGCGAGTGGGTGGCGATGATCGTCGCGGCCGGGCTCACGATCGAGCACATGGCCGAGCCGCATGTCGACGCGGAGACGGCGAAGGCCGTGCCCTATCTCGCCGACACGCATATCGTCCCGTTGTTCCTGCACATACGCGCCCGCAAGGGCGCGGCGGCCTGAACAGGGCGCGGCTGGGCTCACGCGGCGAAGACCGCGGCCGCGTCGGCAATGGCGCCGGCGCCCTCCGTCACCGCGAGCTCCAGCGCCGGAGCCTCGGTCGCGATGCATTCGGCATAGAAGCGGGCGGTGACGAGATCGGCGGCGCCTTCCGCTTCGGAGCGCGTGGCGAGCGCCTTCTTCGCCAGTCCCGTGCCGCCCTGCGCCAGCGCGAAGAGCTTCAGGTAAGGGGTTGCGCCGGCCAGCGCATCGGCCTGGCTCGTACCGAGCGTCGCCAGCATCCATTCCGTCGCGCGCTCCAGCGCATCGACGGCGGCGCCCAACCGGGCCGCGGCATGGCCGAAGCCCGGGGTATTCGCACGCTCGACCTCGCCGACGATGCCGCGCATCTCCGTGATCAGCGCCTTGACCGCCTCGCCACTCGACAGCGGGAGCTTGCGGGTGACCAGATCGATCGCCTGAATGCCGTTGGTGCCCTCGTAGATCGCGGCGATGCGGGCATCGCGCAGATGCTGGGCGGCGCCGGTCTCCTCGACGAAGCCCATGCCGCCATGGACCTGCACGCCGGTCGAGGCGACGTCGATGCCGATATCCGTCGCATAGGCCTTGGCGATCGGGGTGAGGATCGCGGCGCGCTCGGAGGCGGCCTTGCGCCTGGTCTCGTCGGTCTCGCGATGCGAGCGGTCGAGCGCTTCCGCTACCTGATAGGAGATCGCGCGGGCGCCTTGGGTCTTGGCGCGCATGTCCATCAGCATGCGGCGCACGTCTGGATGGACAATGATCGGGCTCATCGGGGCGCCCTTGGGCGCATCGAGCGCAGCGCCCTGCTTGCGCTCATGGGCGAAGGCGAGCGCCTGCTGATAGGCGCGCTCGGCGATGGCGACGCCCTGCAAGGCGACGTTGAGGCGGGCGTTGTTCATCATCGTGAACATGCAGGCGAGGCCGCGATTCTCCTCGCCGATCAGCCAGCCGATCGCACCGCCATTGTCGCCGAAGGCCATCGAGCAGGTCGGCGAAGCGTGGATGCCGAGCTTATGCTCGATGCCGGAGCAACGCAGGTCGTTATGGGCGCCGAGCGAACCGTCGGCATTGACCATGAATTTCGGCACGAGGAAGAGCGAGATGCCGCGCGTGCCGGGAGGGGCATCGGGCAGGCGCGCCAGCACGAGATGGATGATGTTCTCGGTCAGGTCGTGCTCGCCATAGGTGATGAATATCTTCTGACCGGTGATGCGATAGGTGCCGTCGCCGACGCGCTCGGCCTTGCTGCGCAGCGCGTTGAGGTCCGAACCCGCCTGCGGCTCGGTCAGGTTCATCGTCCCCATCCATTCGCCGGAAACGAGCTTGGCGAGATAGGTCTCCTTGAGATGGTCGGAGCCATGGGCGTAGAGCGCCTCGATCGCGCCGACCGTCAGCAGCGGGCCGAGCGCGAAGGCGAAGGCGGCCGAGTTCCACATCTCGATACAGGCCGATTGCAGCAGCGTCGGCAGGCCCTGCCCGCCATAGGCCTCCGGCGCCGGCAGAGCGTTCCAGCCGGCCTCGGCCCAGGCCTTGTAGGCCTCTTTCCAGCCCGGCGGCGTGGTGACGGCGCCGTCCTTCAGCTTCGAGCCGGTGAGATCGCCGACACGGTTCAGCGGCGCGATCACGTCGGCGGCGAATTTCGCGGCCTCGTCGAGCACGGCTTCCGCCACACCGCCGTCGAGCTCGGGCGCCAGCCCCTCAGTGATCAGCCGGTCGAGGCCCGCGACGTGGCGCATGGTGGAGAGCATGTCCGAAACCGGGGCGCGATAGCTCATAATCGTCTCTCCCTGAGGCCGGCGCTTACCCTAGAAGGCAGCCGCAGCCTGCATTTACCGTTGCCGCGATGGTAGCGAGGAACTATCGCCTAAGCCACGCGCAAGCGAGCGCGACCTTCGTCCCGTGCCGCGCCTCACAGTTAGTTTATATATAAACCATCATCGGTCAATCGCGTCGTGAACAAGCCCCTTCCCGCATCCCGCCAGACGAAGCTCCTCGCCGCCGATGCCGCCGGCATTGCGGAGGCGGCAGCGCTGCTTCGCGCGGGCGGGCTCGTGGCGATGCCGACCGAGACGGTCTACGGGCTCGCGGCCGACGCGACCTCAGGCACGGCGGTTGCCGGCATCTATGCAGCCAAGGAGCGGCCGAGCTTCAACCCGCTGATCTCGCATCTGCCCGATCTCACGAGCGCGCGCCGGCAGGGCCTGTTCGACGCGAACGCGCTGGCGCTGGCGCAGGCCTTCTGGCCGGGTCCGCTGACGCTGGTCGTGCCGGCTTCGTCAGGATGCACCGTCAGCGATCTCGCGCGGGCAGGGCTGCCATCCGTGGCCTTGCGCGTGCCGGCCCACCCCGTCGCTCATGCCGTGCTGGAAGCGGCCGGGCGGCCGATCGCGGCACCCTCAGCCAACCGTTCCGGCCGGATCAGCGCCACCAGCGCCGCGCATGTGCTCGCCGACCTCGATGGGCGCATCGACGCCATCCTCGATGCCGGCCCGACCGAGGTCGGGGTCGAATCGACCATCGTCGCCTGCCTGGACGGCGCGCCGCGTCTGCTCCGACCCGGTGGCGTGCCGCGCGCGGCGATCGAGTATGTCATCGGCCGGCCGCTGGTCATCGCGGGCGATGCCGGCCACGCGCCGATCTCGCCGGGCATGCTCGCCTCGCATTATGCGCCTGCCGCGCGGGTCAGGCTCGATGCCGAAGCGCCCGAAGACGGCGAGGCCTGGCTCGGCTTCGGTCCCGAGGGTCGCGAGCACCCGGCCTCGCTCAATCTGAGCCCCAGCGGCGATCTGCGCGAGGCTGCCGCGCATCTCTTCGGCTATATGCGCCGTCTCGACGAGATGGGGCGGCGGACCATCGCGGTCGCCCGCATTCCCGAGCATGGGCTCGGCGAGGCGATCAATGACCGTCTTCGCCGCGCGGCGGCGCCGCGCTGAGGCCGAGGCGTCATTCTCGGGCGAAGCGAAGCGCAGACCCGAGAATCTCTTGAAAGCGAGGCGCAGGAGCCCTCCGTCCTGAGATGCTCGGGTCCAGCCCGAGCATGACGGCGATCCAAGCTTGCATCATTGCAAGATATCGGCTTGCGTGCCCGCAGGAGGATGCGGTGCCGATGAATGCCAAGCTCGCCTGGGACGATTTCCGGCTGATCAAGGCCATTGCCGATCATGACGGGTTGACCGGCGCGGCGGCGGCGCTCTCCGTCAATCATTCGACCGTGTTCCGGCGGCTCGGCCAGATCGAGGAGCTTGTCGGTCTACCGCTCTTCGAGCGGCGCAAGACCGGCTATGTCGCGACGGTGGCGGGGGCCGAGATGGCGGCACTGGCGAGCCGGATGGACGAGGATGTCACCGCCTTCGCCCGGCGCCTCGCCGGGCGCGACGTCGCGCCATCGGGCGAATTGCGGATCACCACCACCGACACGCTCTACCAAAACGTGCTGCTGCCGATCTTCGCGGCTTTCCGCCAGGCGCACCCGCTGATCCGGCTCGATGTCGTCATCGGCAACCAGGCGCTCAACCTGTCGAAGCGCGATGCCGATATCGCGATCCGTGCCAGCGACACGCCGGGCGAGACGCTGGTCGGCCGGCGCATCGCCACCATCGCCTGGGCGATCTATGGCCGCGCCGCGGACGGCATCACGCCCGAGGAGGAAGCGAGCCCCGCCCTGCTCTACCAGCGCGACTGGGTCGCGCTCGGCGACCAGCTCTCGCATGTGAAGGCGGCCCGCTTCGTGCGCGAGCATGTCGCGCCGGAGCGGATCGCGCTGAAGAGCTCCGCCGTGCTGGGGATCGCCGAGGCGGTGGCACAGGGTCTCGGCATCGGCCCGCTGCCCTGCTTCATCGCCGACCAGCGACCGGACCTGATCCGGCTTCTGCCGCCGAACCCGGATTTCGCGACGGGTCTGTGGGTGCTGACCCATCCCGATATCCGCCATGTGCCGCGCGTGCGCGCCTTCATGGATTTCTGCAGCAACGAGCTCGCGCGGCAGCGAGCCCTGTTCGAGGGGTAAGCCTCAACCGATCTCGACGACGCCGCGCTGGATGAAGGGCGCGCTCAAAGCCGGCGGCCCTATGCCCTGAGCGAGGCCGCAGGCGGCAATGACGCCGCCGTGTTTCATGACCGGTAGCAGGCCCGCATGAATGTACGAGCCGATGGCAGCGACGCCATCGGCCGTGCGAGAAAACCTCTTCCCCCTCAGGCGGGCTGCGCTTCCGGCCTCTGCACCGGCCGCTCGACGATCGGCAGGTTGATCAGGGCCGAGACCACCCCGAGCACGACCGAGAGCCACCAGACGAACTGGTAGTTGCCCATCGATTCGTAGAGCACGCCGCCGAGCCAGACCCCAAGAAACCCGCCGACCTGGTGCGAGAAGAAGGCGAAGCCGTAGAGCATCGCCATGTATTTGGTGCCGAACATCAGCATGACCAGCGAGGAGGTCGGCGGCACGGTCGAGAGCCAGAACAGGCCGATCACGATGCCGAAGGTGATTGCGGTGGTCGGGCTCGGCGGCAGCAGGATGAAGGCGGCGATCGCCACCGCCCGGCCGAGATAGATCCAGGCGAGGAGATGGCGCTTCGGCATGCGCGTCGAAAGCCAGCCCGAAGACAGCGACCCCACGGCGTTGGCGAGGCCGATCACGGCGAGCGTCCAGCCGCCGACCCAGGCCGGCAGGCCGGCATCCTTGAGATAGGCCGGCATATGCACGGTGATGAAGGCGAGCTGGAAGCCGCAGGTGAAGAAGCCGAGCACGAGCAGGACGTAGCTGCGATGCTTGAAGGCCTCGCCCAGCGCCTGCGCGATCGTCTGGTTCGGCAGATTGGCTGCGGCGGCACCTGCCGCAGCGCCGGTCTTGCGTGTCGCCATCACGATCGAGATCGGCAGGATCGGCAAAAGCGTGAACGCGAACACGACCAGCGCCTGCTGCCAGCCCAGCGTGTCGATCAGAATGTTGCCGATCGGCGGGAAGAGGAACTGGCCGAAGGAGCCGGCGGCCGTGCCGGCGCCGAAGGCCATCGGCCGCCACTGCTCCGGCAACAGCTTGCCGAAGGCGGCGAGCACGAGGTTGAACGAGCAGGCCGACAGCCCGAAGCCGATCAGCACGCCCGCGCCGAGATGAAGCTGCAGCGGCGTCGTGGCGTAAGCCATCATGACGAGGCCGGCGGCATAGAGGAGCGCGCCAACGCAGAGCACGCGCACTGTGCCGTAGCGGTCGGCGATCGCACCGGCGAAGGGCGCACCGAGGCCCCAGAGCAGGTTCTGGATCGCCAATGCCAGGCTGAACGTATCGCGTCCCCAGTTGAACTGGACGGTCATCGGAATCTGGAACAGGCCGGCACTGGCGCGCGGGCCGAAGGTGATCAGGGCGATCAGGCAGCCGGCGGCGACGATGATCTCCGGAGCGTAGCTGCGCGCTGGCGTGGACGTCATTGCTGTCTCCGAAGCGTCGAATGTGTGGCTACACGTTAGCGCCCTGCCCCTATGGCAACCAGCGCGATTTCGTGAAATCTCGCATCACGGCAAAGCATGGAAGGCAAGGGGCGTTCTCGCTTCTCCCATGTGGGAGAAAATGGCTTGGCGAAGCCCGGACGGCGAGGTGTCGCGTCCCCTTGCATCGTCATTGCATGCGATGCTCCGCCGTCGTTAACCGGGGCTCAACCTTACCGAGGTGATAACGGATTCCAACGAAGGCGCGCGCTCAGCTGCGTTTTTCGGTCCGTGCGGTCGGGACGGGTTTTGTCGCTTTGAGTCATTGGCGTGTGCACAGGCATGGGCGGAAGGCGCGCCCCCTCGGCATCAAATGGGCCGCGAGCACCGTCGCGCCCTGGGCTCTGTCCGTCGGCATGCTCGTCTCCTTCACCGCCTCCGCCGGCCAGAATTTCGGACCGACCGGCCTGCCTTCCAGCGCCATTCCGCGGGTCGCCCCCGGCCCGGTCTCCGAGCTGGCCGAAGGCCCGTCCATGCTGGTCGCGGCCAGCGCGTTTCGGCTGCCGGGCCTGGCGCTGACATCCGCCGTCACGCAGGCGAAGCTCTCCTTCGAGGACCCGGAGCGCCGCATCATCATCGATCCCCGCGCACCGCGCGAGGACATGAAACGCTCGGTCGCCGCGACCTTCCCCGAGGTCGACCGCACGGCCAAGGGCGACATGCTGCCGAGCCTGCGGCCGGGGCTCACCGAACACCCTTCCATCGAGCTGGAACGCGTGGTCTTCGGCGACACCCAGCCGAAGCTGATCTCCGGCGGATTCTCGATCGATGCCATGCGCGCCGCCGAGGCCGTCGACGGGCCGCAGACCGGCTTCGAGCCCTATGCCAATGACGAGGGGTTGACCGACCCGGCCCTGTCCGATTCCTCGCCGGTCTCGCCACTGAAGCCGAGGATCCATTCGGCGCGGCAGGCCGAGCTGCATCTCGAAAGCATCGACGGCTCGTCGCCCTCGGTCCCGCAGGCGAAGCAGGCCTCGTCCTCGACGCCGCTCGTCGCCTCGGTCATCGGCACGCTGACGCCATCGGCCCTGCCCGCCCACCCCGCGCCGCAACAGCGGGGGCGGATCGCGCTGGCATCCGCGCCGGCCAATCGCGACCTGCGCCTCGCCGAGCCCGGCCTGAAGCAGGACTACACCAAGCTGATCGCGCCGGAGAGCATGGCCAAGGAGCAGCGCTGCCTGGCCGAGGCCGTCTATTTCGAGGCCCGTTCCGAGTCACTCCAGGGACAGGCGGCCGTGGCGCAGGTGGTGCTCAACCGCGTGAAGAGCGGGCTCTATCCGAGCAGCGTCTGCGGCGTGGTCTACCAGAACAGCAACCGCTATCTCGCCTGCCAGTTCACCTTCACCTGCGAGGGCAAGTCGCTACGCATCACCGAGCCCGCCTCCTGGCGCGACGCGGTCAGGATCGCACGCGAGGTCTATGACGGCACGACCTATCTGCCGGAAGTCGGCGCCTCCACCCATTACCACGCGAATTACGTGCGGCCTTACTGGGCAAAGAAGCTGAAGAAGATGGACACGATCGGCCAGCACGTCTTCTACCAGTTGCGACCGGGGCAGACCTGATCGTCTGGAGAGCCGTTCCGGGACGAAAGCCCTGCGCGCCCGATCTTAACGTCAGCACCCCGCAGCGCAGGGCCGCCGCGTCACTGTGAAACACCTAAAAAGCGAGTGATTTCCTTCACTTGACTACAAGCTGGGTGAACGAGCCCGGCAGGCGCCAACTGGTTAATTTTACCTTGTTTTAGCGTTTACCTTGCGTTCATCACTTCGAACGGGCTTCCTGTCTCCAACGAACGGCGCCCGGCGCCGAAACCGACAGGGTCAGGTCCACCATGGTGCGCACGCTTTCCTCAGGCATCATCACTGCTTCCAGCCTCGCAACCGCGCTTCTGCTCGGCGCCACGGCCGCCCAGGCCGGTGGCGGCTGCCGCGGCTCCGCCTGCTACAATCTCGTCAACACGCCGCCGGTCTACGGCTCGATCAACGAGACCTACCAGGTCCGTCCGGCGCAGGTGCAGCGCCACGTCGTCCCGGCCGAATACGACACCGTGACCGACAATGTGATGATCGCCCCCGAGCGCCGCATCCCGCATCACCGCGCCGCGGTCTACGAGACCGTGACCGAGAAAGTTCTGATCTCGGCCGCCACCCGCCGCTGGGAAGTGACCCGCGACGCCTATGGCAACACGGTCGGCTGCTGGGTCGATGTGCCCGCCCGCTACGGCTACCAGAGCCGCCGCGTCGAAGTTTCCCCGGCCACCGTCGATTACGAGACGGTCCCGGCCGTCTACACGCAGCGTCAGCGTCAGGTGATGGTGCGTCCGACCCAGGTCGTGCGGGAGGAGATCCCCGCCGTCTACGAGACCCGGCAGCGCCAGGTGATGGTCAGCCCCGGTTCGCAGTATTGGTCCCGCTCCCGCTACTGAGCGGATCGGGACAGAGTTCACGCAGACCCTTTTTTACCACGGAACGACCACTTTCACCCCGGCCCCGCGCCGGGGGTTTTTCTTGGGCGATTGACCCGGGGCATCGCCGTCATCCCGGACAGACCGCGTAGCGACGCCGATCCGGAATCCATCGAAGGGCTCAGCGCCCTACCATGGATTCCGGATCGGCGCTTACGCTCGCCCGGATGACGATCGGCAAATGGAATTCTGCCCGCTCAGGCGAGCTTGCCGGCGAGCAACAGGATACAGACGCCGACGGCGAAGGCGAGGAAGCGGGCGGGCATGCCGACCAGCGCACCCGGAGGGCGGCCGGCCGCGAAGCCAACGAGCAATTCGACGATCCCCAGCCCGAACAGCACGATCGCGAAAGGCGGCAGCGCTCCGTCCGGGGCAATAAGGCCGGCCCGGGCGGCCCAGGCGACGACGGCGCCGAGAACAGCGCCCAGCGCGATGAACAGAAGCTCGTTTCGCGACAGGCGCATCGCTTCGGTCAGCGCCGGCGGAAATTCTGGCGCGGCGGACCACCCGGAGCGGGACCGGCCGTCTTCTGGCGGAAATTGATGCGGCCGCGATCGAGGTCGTAGGGCGACATCTCGACGATGACACGGTCGCCCGCGATCGTGCGGATGCGGTTCTTCTTCATCTTGCCGGCGGCATAGGCCAGGATGATGTGCTCGTTGTCGAGCTTCACCCGGTAGTTGCCGTCCGGAAGCACCTCGACCACGGTGCCGTCGAATTCAAGCAGTTCTTCTTTCGCCATCTGTCGTCCTTCGTGAGCCCTAGAGCACGCGCCGACCAGATTGCATGGCAATCCGATCGGATCACGCGTTCTCTACCAATAGTCCGGAGACGAATTCACCGGACAGATCAAACGATCTGTCCGGATCCGGCTCCTGGCGCATGGGCGAGCCATCGTTTGCGAGGCTCGCCCTGTTCTGGTCGATCGCGCGTCAGCGCGCGCGCCGCCGGGCGCCGTTGGTGCGTGGTTGCTGTGTTCTTTGCTGCAAGAACGCGACGCCGCCAAGCCCTTCTTTTGCGGAAACGCCGTCTTTTCGCTGTGCCGCCTGCTCAGGGCGCGGGGCACGCTCGGGATGGCGCGGACGCTCGTGACGCTCCTGGCGCTGGGCGCCATTGGCCGGCTGGCTGCGCTGGCCGCCCTCACCGGGCTTGCCGCCGCGCGGCTGCTGCTGCCCTTGGGGGCGAGCCTGCTGCTGGCCCTGCGGGCGGCCTTGAGCGCGCCCACCGCCATTCTGCTGCTGTCCGCGCCCGCCGCCGCGCTGGTTCTGCGGCGGCTTCTTCGGCGTGCGACCATCCCAATGGGGCACGGCGCCGATCGGGGTGATCGCGACCTTGGTCAGCTTTTCGATGGCGGCGAGATCGCCGCGCTCTTCCGGCGTGCAGAACGCGATGGCGATGCCCTCCGCGCCGGCGCGCGCCGTGCGGCCGATCCGGTGAACATAGGTCTCCGGCACGTTCGGCAGGTCGAAATTCACGACATGGCTGATGCCGTCGACATCGATGCCGCGGGCGGCAATGTCGGTGGCGACGAGGATACGGAGCGAACCGTCACGGAAGGCGCCGAGCGCCCGCTCGCGCTGGCTCTGGCTCTTGTTGCCGTGGATCGCCGCCGCCTCGATGCCGGAGGTGCCGAGCTGGCGCACGACCTTGTCGGCACCGTGCTTGGTGCGAGTGAAGACGATGGCGCGCTCGAGTTCCGGCACGTTCAGCGTCTTCGCCAGCAGCGAAGGCTTGTCGCCCGGCTCGGTGAAGATCACGCGCTGGTCGATCTTCTCGGCTGTGGTCGCGACCGGCGCCACCGCGACCTCGACCGGATCGGTCAGGTAGGCGGACGCGATATCGCGGATCGGCTTCGGCATGGTCGCCGAGAAGAGCAGCGTGTGGCGCTCCTTCGGGATCAGGGTCGCGATGCGGCGCAGCGCGTGGATGAAGCCGAGGTCGAGCATCTGGTCGGCCTCGTCGAGGACGAGGAACTCGATCTCGCGCAGCGAGACGGCGCGCTGGTCGACGAGGTCGAGCAGGCGGCCGGGCGTGGCGACGAGGATATCGACCTTCTCGCCGAGCACGCGGATCTGCTTGCCGACGGGCACGCCGCCGAAGATCACCGCCGATTTCAGCGAGGTGAAGCGGCCATAGGTGCGGATGCTGGCCTCGATCTGAGCCGCCAGCTCGCGCGTCGGCGACAGGATGAGCGCACGCACGGCGCGGGCCGGCATCTGGCGCGGCTTGCCGAGCAGGCGATGCAGCATCGGCAGCGAGAAGGCAGCGGTCTTGCCGGTGCCGGTCTGGGCGGCGCCAAGCAGGTCGCGACCCTGGAGAATGTGCGGGATGGCCTGCGCCTGAATCGGCGTGGGCGTCTCATAACCTTCGGCTGCGAGCGCCTTGAGAAGGGGCTCGGCAAGGCCGAGATCGGTAAACTTGGTCAAGAAAGGGCTTTCTGGGCGCCGTGATCGCGGGGGGCGCATGTGGAATCGGCTGCGCCGCAGGCCCGCATCCGGCCTGAATTCAAAGATAGTCGGACCTGCCGGCGAACCGCTAGCCACAGCGCCGGCAGGCTTGTCGTGGACCGGGGGGCTCGAGGCCCGACCGGTCGATCAAGTATCAGCTCAGGCGACGACGAGGTTGCCGGCCGAGGTCTTGCCGGTCTTGCGATCGGCAACGAGTTCGAAGGAGACGACCTGGCCGTCGCGCAGCTCGCGCAGGCCGGCACGCTCGACGGCGGAGATGTGGACGAACACGTCCTGGCCGCCGTTCTCAGGGGTGATGAAGCCGTAGCCCTTGGTGGCGTTGAACCACTTCACGGTGCCTTTTTCCATGGCATGGAATCCTTACGTTTCAGATCCGCGTATCGTTGCGACCCAAAGCTCGACGCGCGGACGCCTTGCAATGGTCTTGTAGCGATGTGTGGTGGATCTGAATCGTGCCCGCCGACCGGATTGCCCGCGCGGAGGATTGGCCAGAACCCGGCCGCATCTCGTCATACATCGGTGCGGATAGCACGAAATGCAAGGAGGGTCCAGCTTAGGGCCGGAAACACGCGCTTTGCCTAAACAAGGTCATCCGACTGCACATGCAGGGCCTGGGCAATCCGCTCCAACTTCTCTCCCGCCGGGCGGCGCGCGCCGGTCTCGATCTGGCTGAGATATGGCTGCGAAAGGCCAGCCGCCTGCGCGAGACCGCTGACGCTCAGGCCACGATGCTCCCGCCAAACGCGGATCGGGCTTTCGCCTGCGAGAAGGCGTTCAACCATGGCAGCCGGCAGCAACTCCTCCTCGCCCGCTTCCAACCGTTCACGGAAAGCCCGCACCGCGGCGCTGTCGGCAGCGTCCTCGGCGGCAGCCAGCAGAAGCTGATAGTCCGCCTCCGGGAGCATCACCATCCGCTCACCATTGGGGGTCGTGAAGATTTGCGCGTTCATCGCCTCAACCTCTTATTCGTAGACGGAGCCACGCGGCGCGATCCTCAGGATGGCGATGACGCGACCGTCCTCGGAAAACAAGATACGCCAATCGCCGACCCGCAACCGGAAGATACCGGCTTCGCCCTTCAGTGCTTTCACATTATTGGCCAGCGAGCCCGGATCGGCGGCGTACTGGTCGACCTTCAGGCGGATCGTAGCAGCGACATTGGCAGGCATCCGCCGCAACGTGCGCACGGCTTCCTTGCTGTATGTCACCAGCCTCATGGCCGATATATAGCAAAATTATTGCACACTGCAATAAAACTTCTCAACGCAGGCGCTTCACGATACCGCACAAGCCGCCCAGGTCGGTCAGCTTGACGAAACGCTCATGCCCCGCCGGCTCTTCGGCATGCTCAAGCGCCCAGGTCAGCTCATGCGGGACATGGGCGGCCCACGACCCTGCTTCCAAGGCCGGCAGGATATCGGACTTCAGGGAGTTGCCGACCATCATGGCCTGCCCTGCCCCGTCGCCATGACGGGCGAAGATGCGGCCATAGGTCTCCGGCTTCTTGTCGCTGACGATCTCGACCGCATGGAAGAAATCGCCGAGGCCGGACTGGGCAAGCTTGCGCTCCTGGTCGAAGAGATCGCCCTTGGTGATTAGCACCAGCCGGTAGTCGCCCGAGAGCGCCGCAAGTGTCTCATTCACATGCGGCAAGGTCTCGACCGGATGGGCCGCCATCTCGCGGCCGGCAGCGAGGATTTCGCCGATCACGGAAGCAGGCACCTGCCCCCGCGTGATCTCGATCGCCGTCTCGATCATCGACAGCACGAAGCCCTTGATACCGAAACCGTAGAAGCCGAGATTGCGCTTCTCCGCTTCGAGCAGGCGCCCGGAAATCTCGGCCGCTTCGCCGTGATCGCCGAGCAGCGCGACGAAGCGATCCTCCGTCATCCGGAAAAACTGCTCGTTCTGCCAGAGCGTGTCGTCGGCATCGAAGCCGATGGTGGTCAGTCGAGGCATGGCGCTTCCACAACTATGATAAGCTACCGATCAACGACAACGATCCGGCAATCGCAAAATGGCTCGTTCAAACTCTCCCATCCGAAATAGCCGGATAGGATTCATGACCGGCCCCGAACTGCCCGAAGATTTCGACAGCATGGGCGCGGAGGAAATCGAAACCCAGTTCCTCTGCAACCCTATCTGCTCGGCAGCCGAGATGCCTCAGCCATCCTTCGGCTTGATCGCCCCAAGCGCCGCCTGCGCCGCCGCCAAGCGGGCGATCGGCACGCGGAAGGGCGAGCAGGAGACGTAGTCGAGGCCGACGCTCTCGCAGAAGCCGATCGAGGCCGGGTCGCCGCCATGCTCGCCGCAGATGCCGAGCTTGATGCCGGGCCGCGTCTTGCGGCCGCGCTCGGCGGCGAGCTTGACCAGTTCCCCGACGCCCTCCTGGTCGATGGTGACGAAGGGGTCGGCGTCGAGCAGGCCCTTGGCGGTGTAGGAGCCGAGGAAGGAGGAAGCGTCGTCGCGCGAGATGCCGAGCGTCGTCTGCGTCAGGTCGTTGGTGCCGAAGGAGAAGAACTCGGCGCTCTCGGCGATCTCGGCGGCACGCAGCGCGGCGCGCGGCAATTCGATCATGGTGCCGACCTGATAGTCGATCTTGGTGCCGCTCTCCGCGATCACGGCCTTGGCCATCGCGTCGATACGGGCCTTGACGAGGTCGAGCTCGGGCTTGCCCATGACGAGCGGCACCATCACCTCGGGGATCACCGGCTTGCCGGTCTCCTTGGCGGCGATGACGGCCGCCTCGAAAATGGCGCGGGCCTGCATCTCGGCGATTTCGGGGAAGGCCACCGCCAGACGGCAGCCGCGGAAGCCGAGCATCGGGTTGAACTCGTGCAATTCGGCCGCGCGGTGCTTCAGCGCCTCCGGCGTGACGCCGAGCGCGGCGGCGACCTCGCCGATCTCCTTGTCGCCCTGCGGCAGGAATTCGTGCAGCGGCGGATCGAGCAGGCGGATCGTCACCGGCAGACCGCTCATGATCGTGAAGAGCTGGACGAAGTCCTGGCGCTGCACCGGCAGGAGCTTGGCGAGCGCGGCGCGGCGGCCCTTGTCGTCCTGGGCGAGGATCATCTCGCGGACGGCCTGGATCCGATCCCCTTCGAAGAACATGTGCTCGGTGCGGCAGAGGCCGATGCCCTCGGCGCCGAACTCGCGGGCGGTCCTGGCGTCGTCCGGGGTCTCGGCATTGGCGCGGACCTTGAGGCGGCGGACCTTGTCGGCCCAGCCCATCAGCGTCGCGAACTCGCCGGAGAGCTCCGGCTTCTGCATCTTGATCTCGCCGAGCAGGACCTGGCCGTTGCCGCCGTCGATGGTGACGAAATCGCCGGCCTTCAGCGTGGTCGGACCGACGGTGAGCGTTCCCTTGGCATAGTCGATGCGGATCTGGCCGGCGCCGGAGACGCAGGGCTTGCCCATGCCGCGCGCCACGACCGCCGCATGCGAGGTCATACCGCCGCGCGAGGTCAGGATGCCCTCCGCGGCATGCATGCCGTGGATGTCCTCCGGCGAGGTCTCGACGCGCACGAGGATGACCTTGCGGCCGGCCTTCTTGGCGGCCTCGGCATCGTCCGAATTGAAGACGATCTCGCCGGCGGCGGCGCCGGGCGAGGCCGGCAGGCCGGTGGTCAGCACGCGGCGCTCGGCCTTGGGATCGATGGTCGGGTGCAGGAGCTGATCGAGCGCACCGGGCTCGACCCGGCCGACCGCCTCCTCCTGCGTGATCAGGCCTTCGGTCGCGAGTTCGACCGCGATCCTGAGCGCCGCCTTGGCGGTGCGCTTGCCGGACCGGGTCTGCAGCATCCAGAGCTTGCCCTCCTGGATGGTGAACTCCATGTCCTGCATGTCGCGGTAATGCTTTTCGAGGATGCCGTAGATGCGGCAGAGCTCGGCATAGGCCTCCGGCATCTCCCGTTCCATCGAGGGCTTGTCGGAGCCTGCCTCGATGCGCGCGACCTCGGTGATGTCCTGCGGCGTGCGGATGCCGGCGACGACATCCTCGCCCTGGGCGTTGATCAGGAACTCGCCATAGAGCGCGTTCTCGCCGGTCGAGGGATTGCGGGTGAAGGCGACGCCGGTCGCGGAAGTGTCGCCCATGTTGCCGAACACCATCGACTGGACGTTGACCGCCGTGCCCCAGCTCGCGGGGATGCTGTTCAGCTCGCGATACTTGATGGCACGGGCGTTCATCCAGGAGGAGAACACGGCGCCGACCGCGCCCCAGAGCTGCTTCTCGGGGTCCTGCGGGAAGTCGGAACCGAGCTCCTTCTTCACGATCTCCTTGTACTTGCCGACCAAGAGCTTCCAGTCGGCCGCCTTGAGATCGGTGTCGAGATGAAGGCCCTTGCGCTCCTTGTAGTCTTCCAGCGCCTCCTCGAAGAGGCCGTGGTCCACGTCGAGCACGACATTGGAATACATGGTGATGAAGCGGCGATAGCTGTCCCAGGCGAAACGCTCGTCGCCCGAGGCCTTCGCGACGGCCTCGACCGTCTCGTCGTTGAGGCCGAGATTGAGGACGGTGTCCATCATGCCCGGCATCGAGGCGCGCGCGCCCGAGCGGACCGAGACGAGGAGCGGATTGGCGGGATCGCCGAAAGTCTTGCCGGTGAGCTTGCCCATGCCGGCGAGCGCAGCCTTGACCTGCCCGTCGAGCTCAGCCGGGAAGCTCTTGCCGTTGTCGTAATAGGCCGTGCAGACCTCGGTGGTGATGGTGAAGCCGGGCGGAACGGGCAGGCCCAGATTGCTCATCTCGGCGAGGTTCGCGCCCTTGCCGCCGAGCAGGTTCTTCATTCCCGCCTCACCCTCGGCCTTGCCGTCGCCGAAGGTGTAGACCCACTTCCCACCTGCCATCACATAGCCTCTTCTGTTCAACCGGACGAGGCAAACGCCGCGCCGACCTGAAAGTTTCGTGTGCGTGCCGTCGATGACCATGGGTCACCGGCAGCGGGATGAGGCGCTCATGCCCAAAACGACATGAACAATCAATGAGCGTGTGCAGCATCGCCTGATGCAGCGCAATAGCACCGCAGGGTTGCGTTAGGCGCCCTTCCCCCGTGCGGCCCGGGGCCAGCGCAGCGGCCAGTTGACGATGCGCTCGGCAACCTCCTCTTCCGGAATCTCGTCCTCGTTGGCGAAGACGCGGCCGCGCACGGAGACGCCGGCCGCAACCACCGTCTCGGGATCGCCGGAGACCAGCGGATGCCACCAGGGCAGGTCCTTGCCCTCGGCAACGAGGCGATAGCCGCAGGTCGGCGGCAGCCAGGGCAGCGTGCGCACCTCCTCGGGCGTCAGCGTCACGCAATCCGGCACCTTCTGCGAGCGGTTCGGATAGTCCCGGCAGCGGCAGGTGCCGGCCTCGAACAGGCGGCAGCCGACATCGGTCGCGAAGATGCGCCCGGTATCCTCGTCCTCCAGCTTGACGAGGCAGCAGCGGCCGCAGCCGTCGCAGAGCGATTCCCATTGCTCGCTCGACATCGCCTCCAGCGGCGTCGTCAGCCAGAAAGGCTGATCTTTCGGCGGGTTTTGCGTCATGGCAGGCTTATGCGCCCGCCGGCGGCAAGATGGAAGGCCAATCCCACCCTGTGCCTTTGGTCTCGTGACGGGCCGCCGCCGCCGGCGCATTTCCCATTCCCGCCGATGAAATTTACCCTCCTGCCTCTTATCCGAGCGCTGGACATGCCTATGTGTCCATTCCCTGGCGCTCGCCTGTTGCCAAGACGGCAGGCACGCGGCAGGACTAAGTGGCTCTTAGACGGGGGCCATTCGGAAAGCCTGGAACGCCATGGAGTTCAGGAAGGCGGGCTGGAGGACGCGGCTGAAGCGCTTCGCGCTGGCCGCCGATTCATGGCTGGATGCCGGCCTGTGGGGCGCCGGGCGCCGCGCCGGCGAAATCCATGAGCGCATCCGCAGCGTCGCCGACCGCCTGACCGTCAGCGGCGGCAAGCGCATCGCCGCCGAATTCGCCAGCGAGGGCCTGAATATCGGCATCGTCGGCACGCTGATCCTGCTGATGCTGGCGCTGCCCGCCTTCCGGATCGGCAATGACGAGGCGCTGAGGAACCAGGTCTTCGCCGTCACCTTCCTCGATCGCTACGGCGCGCCGATCGGCCATCGCGGCGCGCGACACAACGATTCGCTGAAGCTTGAGGAAATGCCCGACCATCTGCTCAAGGCCGTGCTCGCGACCGAGGACCGGCGCTTCTACGACCATTTCGGCATCGACCTGATCGGCACCTCGCGGGCGCTGTTGGTCAATACGCGGGCCTCGGGCGTCGTCCAGGGCGGCTCGTCGCTGACCCAGCAGCTCGCCAAGAACCTGTTCCTCAACAACGAGCGCTCGCTCGACCGCAAGATCAAGGAAGCCTTCCTCGCCCTGTGGCTGGAGACGCGGCTGAGCAAGAACGAGATCCTCAAGCTTTATCTCGACCGCGCCTATATGGGCGGCGGCACCTTCGGCGCGGCTGCCGCGGCGGAGTATTATTTCGGCAAGTCGGTGAAGGACGTCTCGTTGGCCGAGGCCGCGATGCTTGCCGGCCTGTTCAAGGCGCCGACGAAATACGCGCCCCATGTCAATCTGCCGGCCGCCCGCGCACGGGCCAACGACGTGCTCAACGCCATGGTCGATGCCGGTTTCATGACGGCCGGCCAGGTCGACAGCGCCAAGCGCAACCCGGCGACCCCGATTGACCGCAAGCGCGACGCCAGTCCCGATTATTATCTCGACTGGGCCTTCGATGCGGTGAAGGAGCTCGCGAACGAGGGCAAGCTCGGCGCGGACCGCGTGCTGAGCGTGAAGACACCGCATGATTCCGCGATCCAGCAGCGCGCCGACGAGGCGATCGAAACGATCCTGCGTCAGCACGGCCCGGCCTATCGCGTGAAGCAGGCTGCGACCGTCGTCATGGACCCTGACGGAGCCGTGCGCGCGATCGTCGGCGGCCGGGACTATGGCGCCAGCCAGTTCAACCGGGCGACGGCGGGGCAGCGGCAGCCCGGCTCCTCGTTCAAGCCCTTCGTCTATGCTGCTGCACTCTCGGCCGGGCTCTACAAGCCGACGACGATCGTCACCGACCGGCCGGTCTGCATCGGCAACTGGTGCCCGAACAATTACGGGCGCTCCTATGCCGGCTCGATGCCGCTGACGGTGGCGCTGGCGAAGTCGATCAACACGATCCCCGTGCAGATGTCGATCGCCATCGGCCGCGCCACCGGCGAGACGCACGAGGCGCGCGCAGCAACGATCGGGCGCAGGAAGATCATCGAGACCGCCCATGCCATGGGCCTGACCACGCCGCTGACCGACACCGTCTCGCTGCCGATCGGCGCGGGCGAGGTCACGGTGATCGACATGGCGGCCGGCTACTCCGCGCTCGCCAATGGCGGCAAGCGGGCCAAGCCCTATGCCGCGATCGAGATCGCCAATTCGCAGGGCGAGGTGATCTATCGCCATGACCGCGACGAGCCGGAACCCAAGCAGGTGCTGAGCCCGCAGGTGGCACAGGACATGAACTTCATGCTCTCGAAGGTGCCGACCGAGGGCACCGGCCGGCGCGCGGCGCTCGACGGCGTCGTCACCGCAGGGAAGACCGGCACCACCAACGGCTACAAGGATGCCTGGTATGTCGGCTATTCCGGCAATCTCGTCGGCGCCGTCTGGTTCGGCAACGACAACTCGGCCGAAACCGCGAACATGACGGGCGGTTCTCTCCCCGCGATGACCTGGAAAGAGATCATGCAGTTCGCCCATCAGGGGCTGGAGCTGAAGCCGATCCCCGGCGTGCCGGCGGCCGATCCCAAGGGTGCAGCGATCGCCAAGGCCGGGGCCGCGGCGACGCCTGCCGGCGCAGTATCCGGCCCCGGCGCCGGCCATATGCCGCGCCAGTCCTTCGAGGTGCTCTCGGCGGTCGGCTCGATGTTCAAGGCCGTGGAACCCCGGCGCGTGGCGGGCCGCCCCGTGCAGGTCGGCATCCGCGATATCTCGGGGAACGAGCCGCGGGTACGCTGAGGCGCGAAGAGTTGACGATGACCGGCGCGGCGGCTCAACTCCGCACCGGAATGCCCCGTGCAGAGGGACAGCGTGCGGATTCTCGACCTCGCCTATATCCTCGCCCTCGGGGCCGGTCTCGGGCTGGGCTCCGCGCATTGGGCGATCGCCGGGCGCCCCCCTATCGGCCGGGTCGAGGTCGGCGCCTGGACGGCCTGGCCGCGCAGCGGCAGCCGCGAGGTCGATCCTTATATGCGAGCCTATCTCGCCCGCGGCGTCCATCTGCCGCTTGGTTCCGGCGAAGGATTGGAACTGATCGCCGAGCGTGACGATCTCGGGCAGGCGCTGGACGGGCGCTGCCGCTACCGATTGTCCGGCGCGACGCCGACGACGCGCGGCTGGACCATCGGCATCACCGATGGCGACGGGCTGCCCTTCCGCCTGCCTCTGGAGCGTGCGGGCTTCACCGATTCGGAGATCGTCCGCCCCGAGGATGGCGGCCTCGCCATCCTTGCCTCGTCCACACCCGAGGCCGGCAACTGGCTGCCGCTGCCCGCAAGCGGGCGCTTCCAGATTCGCCTGCGGCTCTACGATACGCCGATCTCCAGCCAGACCGGCGAGACGCGTGCGACCAACCTGCCGCGCATCGCGCGCGTCGATTGCCGATGAGCGCCGTCAGCCACGATCCGCCAGGGCGACGCAGCCCGCCCTTCGCCGGCTGGCAGCCACGCCTGCGCGCCGGCTTCGCGCGCTTCGTCATGACGACGCTCGCCGGACTGATCCTCGCGGCCATCGTCCATATCGTCACGATCCTGGCGATCCCGGCGCTCTCCCAGCGCGACGCTGCCCATGCCTACCGGGAACTCGGCACCGAAGGCCATGCCGAAGCGATCCCCTCCCCCGGCAATGCCCGCGGTCTGCCTGCCCAGCGCGAGGCCGATCCCCATGTCGTCACCGCGATCTGCAGCTACGATCTCTCGGCCGGCCCGATGCGGGTCGTCGCCCGCACGGGCACGTTGCCGCTCGGCTTGACGCTGCACCGGCAGGGCGGCGGCGTTCTCTACGCCATCACGGATCGCGCCGCGATCCGCGGCACGCTCGAGTTCCTGGTGATGACCGAGGCCCAGCGCGACGAGCGCATCGCCGCCGACGAGGAAGGCGAGACCAGCCGGGAGTTGCGCGTCGTGTCCGATGCCGAGCAGGGCCTGATCGTGGCGCGCGTGCTGCTGCGCCTGCCCTCCGACCGGGCCGATGCGGAGGCGCTGGCCACGGGCGTCGCCTGCGGAGCGGCGAACTGAGCCGAGCGAGTTAAATTTTCAGACGCTGGTCATCCCGGATGGAGCGAAGCGGAGACCCGGGATGACGGCGTGGTTCCGCGGAAAACGACGAGGCTTCTAGCCCTTGTAGACGACCGGGCGCTTGCCCTCGCCGAAGGCACCGTTGAGCTGCATCTGGCAGAGCGGCCGCGCCTCCATCTCCAGCGCCATGATCGTGCGCTCGGCCTTCACGGCTTCGCGCGAGGGCATCTCGACCACGAGATTGGCCAGCGCGTGGCGGTAGCTGCGGATGCGGAAATCGACACGCTCGCAGACCCAGAAGACCAGGCCCTCGTTCTCGACGACGCGCGCCATCGCCGGTGCCTGCTTCTCGGCGGGAACATCGGGAGAGGCTTCGGCCGTGCGCATGCGCACCCGGTCCATGCTCACAACCCGTCCCGCATTGGCGCGGAAGGGGCCGATCAGCAGGCGGTCGGCATTGGCATCCTCGGCCAGCCGGTTGTAGCGCGAGGCCTGTGAGGCGAAGGAAATCCCGGTCAGCCCGCGAAAATAATCGGAGACATCGGTCGATTGGGCCGCGACCGGCAGGATGCGGGTATGGGCAAGGTTCGAGACCTCGCCCTGGAAGACACTGTTCGGGCTTGACGGCATGACGAAGCGCCAGGCGCGGTCGCGCATCCGCTCCTCGTCGTCGGTCAGGCGGAAATAGGATGTCTCCTCGCCGCGGAAGGTCGCGGACCAGTAGCCGGCCTCGGGCGCGATCAGTTGCGACCAGATCGTCGGCCGCGGCCGGCCGAGATCGCCCGTCGTCGCGGTGCAGGCCGAAACGGAGAGCGTCGCCAGCAAGACGAGCGGCAGCTTGGCAGGCCCTCGTGTCACGCAGGCTGCCTGCGATCGCTCTTGCGCGCTGCGACCTTGCGCGGCCGGGCATTGGTCGGGGCTTTCGCGGCCGGCGGCCGGGCCTCGGGCGCGCGCTCGTAGCGCACGCCGGTGAAGAACAGGATCTCCGCCGTCCGCGGCGGAAGGGGGCAGGCCGATGCCTGCTGCGGGCGCCGCTGCGGCGCAAAGGGGATGACGATGGCCATGATGCGCCTCCTTATCCAGCGCCAGAGTTGCAACGCGAGAATCGGCGAGGTGCGGGCAGCACCCGGTCGCAGGCCCCGCAAGCCCATCAGGCCCGGACATGGTTAACGCAGCCTTAACGGTCGGGGATTAATGCTGCCGAATCTTCGGTTTCCCGCTCCGAGCTTGCCATGCCCGCATCCGTTTCCAAGGAACTCGCCGATCTCGCTCGCCTGGCGCGCGAAGGCGGGCTCGACCTCAGCCCGATCTCGCTGCGGGTCAAGGCGGACCTGCTGCTCTCGACGCCCCACCCCTCGCCCGCCGACCTCGCCGCCTTCAACGAAATGGCCGAGGCGCTGCTGCCGGGCATCGACGAGGCGACGGCCCTGATCCTGGCGCGCAAGCTCGCCGGCTGGTCGCATACGCCCGCGCCGGTCCTCACCGGCCTCGCCGCGAAGGGAGGTGCCGTGCTGGCCGAGCTGGTGCGACACGGCATGCAATTGTCGCAGAGCGACCTGGAACGCTTCGTCGAAACGGGCGACGAGGCGATGCGCGCGGCGCTGGCGGTCCGCAGCGACCTCACCGCCCAGGCCGTGACCATGCTGGTGTCGGGCGCGAATCGCGAACTCGACCTCGCCCTGATCGCCAATCACAGCGCTCCGATGCCACGCGCGGCCGTGGACCCGCTGATCGCGCGGGCACGGGTGGAGCCGGCCTATCGACCCGGCCTGCTCGCGCGCCCGGACCTGTCCAACATCGAACTCGCACCGCTCTTCCTGCATGCCGGTGCGGAGCGACGCCTCGCGATCATCGAATCGCTGATGGCCCGCGAAGCGCTGCATCCCAGCGAAAGGCGCCCGGCCCTGTCCGGCCCGGTCTTCGCCGGCTGGCTCGACCTTGCGGCCGACGACCGCGAGACCGCCTTCATTGCCATCGCCGACCATCTCGGCGGCGGCGCGGCGCTGGCAGGCGCCATGGCGGCCGACGCGTCGCGGGACCTTGCCGCGCTTGCGCTGACCGCGTGCGGCACCACGGTCGAGGAAGCGACACGCTTCCTGATCCGGCTTGGCGACGATGCCGCCCATTCGGTCGAGCGCATCTTCGCGGTGGTTGCGCTGATGCGCTCGGTCAGGCCCGCCATCGCCTTCCGCCTGGCGATGCATATCGCCGGCGCGACGGCCGCGGCGCCGCAGCGGCGGGGCCAGCACCAACCCGCGATGGACCCGAGCGGCACGCCGTCGCGCGCCGGCAACGCCCGGCCGGAAGCGCAGCCGGCCCTCTCGGAGGTCCTGGGAAGGATCGGGGCGAAGCGCGAGCGCAGCTGATACGCGTCGCTTGACTGGACCGGGTCAGCTCTCGACGAGCAGAAGTCGAGGGTCGCCGGCCCGGTTCTCGATCTCGACGAGCCAGAGATCGCCGTCGAAGCGCAGTTCACGATCCACGCGGTCCTCGACCGCGAGCGGATCGGCATCGAGCAGGAGCTGGAAACGACGCTCGCCGTCATCCTCGGCCAGCGCCTGCGGCGCCGGGCCGTAGAGTGCGGCCGTGCCGTCCAGCCGATCGAGCTTGACGAAGATGGCGCCCGCCTCGCGCGCGCCGCGGCGACGCAGCACGGCGACGAGACCTTCGAGCCCCGCCTGCCGCAGATAGGCCGAAACCCAGAAATCGCTGGTCAGGCGCGCCATGTCAGGCGCCGCGTATCAGGTGCGCGGCGCCGCCGCTGCACGTCCGGCGGACCGTATATCCGCCGGCGGACGCAGATCGCCGCCATTGATGAGATCTGCAATCGGATCGCGCGCAGGAGCGGGAGCGGCGGCAGCGCGAGGCGCCGGAGCCGCCGGCGCGGCGGCACGCGGCGCGGCGGGCACGGAAGCGGGCGGCCGGGGCTGTGCCTCGCGGGCCTGCGGCGTCTGCGAGAGATCGTTCGGGCGCGCCGGCGGGCGCACCGGCTGAGCTGCAGGAGCCTCGACAGCGGACGCGGGCGCCGGCTCGGCGCGGCGCTCGGCCGTGGCCCGCGGTTGCGAGACCGGCGCCGGAGCGGAGAGCATCGGAGCCGGATGGCGCGCCTTCTGGAACATCAGCGCATTGGCGACGATGGCGAGCGAGACGATGCCGAAGGCCAGCAGGACGAGCGCCCTGCCCGGCCGCTGCCCGGCGACGCGGGCGACCCGGCCGAGCCATCAGCTCTTGCGGCGCGCCGCTTGAGCACGGCGTACCGGGGCGGAGAGGGAAGCACCGGAATGGGCGCGGGCGGCCATGGTCACGGACATTGCGTCAGCTCGTCTTCAGGCGGTCAGGCGGAGAGGTTCTTTGGTATCGATGCCCCGGCGCGGAGCCCGGGCGAAAGTCACGATCTTGGCAGGCTGCTCGACGCCCTCGGTGCCACCGACCGGCAGACGGACGGAGACGCGCGTGCCGATGCCCGGCGCGCTCTCGACGGTGAGGCGGCCGCCATGCAGGCCGACGAGCCCGCGCACGACGGAGAGGCCGAGGCCGGTGCCCTCATGGGTCCGGTCATAGGCGCCCTTGGCCTGGAAGAAGGGATCGCCCAGCCGCGGCAGGTCGGCAGCGGCGATGCCGATGCCGGTATCGGAGACGGAGAGGTCGATCGTGTCGCCGTCGCGCACGACGGCGAGCGTCACCCGCCCGCCGGCCGGCGTGAACTTGATCGCATTCGACAAGAGGTTGAGCACGACCTGCTTCAGCGCGCGCCGGTCGCCTTCCATCGCCGGGAGGCAAGGGCCCGCCACGCGCTCCAGCGCGATGCCGCCGGCCTCGGCCCGCAGCGCCATCAGCGCGCAGCAATCCTGCGCCATTGCGGCGAGATCGAGCGGCTCGCGCTCGATGGTCATCGCGCCGCTCTCGATCTTCGAGATGTCGAGCAGCGTGTTGACGACATCGAGCAGGTGATGGCCGGACGCATGGATGATGCGGGCGTATTCGAGGCGCTTCTGCGCATCGAGCCAGCCATTGTCCTCGGCGCTCAGCATCTCGGAAAAGCCGATGATCGCGTTGAGCGGCGTGCGCAGTTCATGGCTCACCGTGGCCAGGAACTGGCCCTTGATGTCGTTTGCGCGCAGCGCCTCTGCATGGCCGCGCTCGCGGGTTTCCTCGGCGGCGCGGCGCTCGGTCACATCGCGCATCACGCAGACGACGGCGGCGCCATCAGCAGCGGCCGCACCTGCTACGCGGCAGGCCTGCATCTCCAGCCAGAGCGAGACCGGCAGGCGATTCTCGCCCGCAGTCGCATGCGGCACGAAGAGCGTGCGGAAACAGGCGGTCACGCCCTCCTCGCCATGGGCAGCATCGCTCAACGCCTTCAGGAAGAGCGGCCGGTCGGCGATATGAACACGCTCGAACAGGCCGCGCCCGAGCAATTCGCGGGGATCGGCACCGGCGAGCGTGCGCGCCGCGGCATTGGCGAAGACGACGGCGCCACCGGCATCGTGCCAGGTGACGAGATCGCCGACATGATCGAGCAGAAGCTGCGAGCGCGCGTCGGAGATGCGCTGCTCGCGCTCCTCGGCATGGCGCCGGCGCAGCAGGACGGCGGTCACGACCAGCGCCTGAGCGAGAGCGGACATCGCCAGGAACGGCATGGCGTCACCAGTCCACGGCATGGCTTCGGCAAACAGGCCGAGCCACTGCAATCCGATGGCGGCGGACAATGCAGCCACCGCGATCCAGCCGGCCCGCAGCATGAAACCACGCGAACCGAACAGTGCGGCCTCGACCGGCACGACCGCCAGCCAGAGCAGCAGGGGCGAGGAGATGCCGCCGGTCGTGCCCGCCAGCGCGACGATGAAGAGAGAGAGCGCCGCTGAGGAGAGCGCATGGGCCGCATCGAGGCGGCCGGTACGGGAGACCAGCGCGACGGAGAAGACGGCGAGCGCGGCAGCGACGATCATCGCGGCCTCGAAGGCGCCGGGCGCACCGCGCCAAGCCAAATAGGCGGGGGCGAGGCCGAGCATGCCGCCGCCGACGAGCAGACGCGACAGAACGAAACGTTCGTGACGCTGCCTTTCCGCCGGGTCCGACTGCACCGATGCATGCACCAGTGCCGCCGCCTGTGTCCTCAGTGCTGTAATCGCCATACGGAACGCAACGCCTTACTTTCGCGGATACCCCCATCCGCTGACTGCATCTCGCCATGGCCGGTTTAAGCGGGGCTTAAGGCGAAAGGCAGCGAAAGAGCCCGCCAGAGTGACGCGTTGAATTTTACGACGATTTTTCATGTAGTTATCTCAAATCGAATCGATTTTCCGGTGTCCGGCGATGTTCGCGGCAAGGTGAACGGAACCTGAAGATCACCTGCGGCATTCGACTCGCATTTGAGCGTTCGAAATGACGCGATTTTTCGAGATCCCGGTCTAGGTTGCTCTCGCGGCGCATCGGAGGCGCCGGCGACGGAGACCGACATGGCCTATCTGCTGCGCAAGATCGCGATTATCGGCCTGATCGCCGTGAATTCGCCCGTGCACGGCGGCAAGCCGGCCGATGACGCCTTGCCTGTGGCGGTGCGGCAGGCGGCCGAGACCGTTCGCACGGAAAGCCGCGGCATCGCAGGCAGCTTGACGGCCGCGCGCGAGGCGGCGGAAATCCTGGCGGGGATGGACCCGGTCTTGCGCGAGCGCATCCTGCATGCCGCCGCCACAGCGGCCGCCGGGAAGCAGAGCACGCAACGCTGAACGCTTGACGCCTCCCCGCAATCGCGGGAAGAGGCCGGACATGACGACAAGCCTCGACGACATCGTCGCGAACTTCGAACTGCTCGACGAGTGGGACGATCGCTATCGCTACCTCATCGAACTCGGCAAGAGCCTCGAGCCCCTGCCGGAGGAGGATCATAGCGACGCCAACAAGGTGCGCGGCTGCGCCAGCCAGGTCTGGCTCGTGGCTCATCGCGAGGGCGGCAGCGGGCCGAAGACCCGGCTTCGCTTCGTCGGCGACAGCGACGCCCATATCGTGCGCGGGCTGGTGGCGCTGGCGCTGGCGATCTTCTCCGGGCGGGAAGCGGCGGAGATCCTGGCGACCGATGCCTTCGCCATCTATGAGCGCCTCGGCCTCGCCGCCCATCTTACGCCGCAGCGCTCGAACGGGGTGCGCGCGATGATCGACCGGATCAAGCGCGACGCCCAGGCTGCCGCCGCGGCCTGAACGCCTTCACCCGGACGCCGGGAATTCGCGCGGCCGGGCATCGGCCGCCTGCCAGCTCAGCACCTCGTGCTGCCGGACGCGGCGGTCCAGGCCGTAATGCGTCACCAGCGTGGCCAATGCGACCCTCAGCACGACCTTGGCCGAACGCGGCGGCCAGCGACGCTCCTTCTCGACAAGATCGAGTCCCTTGAGAAAGCCGCAGATATCGATGGCGAGGCCTGAAAGCTCAGGCCCCAGTCGATCGCAGGCCAGCCTGACGCGCTGGCGCGCTGCGAGCGCGGTATCGGAAGAACCGGCAACATCGCGCGGCCCGATTCCCGCCTGTTGCGGGGTGAGCGCCGCATCCCAGTTCATCGTCACGCGTGGCAGCATGCCTGCCAAGGTGACGTCGGCGCGGAAGCGCTCGCCCGCCGCGAATTCCTCGTCACTGATCTGCGGCCTGCCATCCTTGCCCGGACGGCGATACAGCCAGAGCAGCGGGCTCTCGCGGTCGTCCATGGCGGGGGCAGGCAAAGCGCCGGCTCCGCATTGCGCCTTCTCGGTAGCCGACGCATCGGGTCTGGGCGAAGCGAGCCCGAGCCGCGGTGGTTTCGCATCCTGCGACCAAGAGACGAGCCCTTCGGTCTCGAGGGCCTGCACCGTTTCCGCCGAGACATAGCCTGCCCCCAGGCTCGTGCCGTTGACCGTGCGGAAGAGCGCGATGCGGCCGCAGCCCAGGGGCGAAACCAAGCCGTAGCATCCGGACACGCCGAGATGGTTCAGGAGGCGACTGGCCTCGTTGCGCGCGATCGCGACGGTCATTGGCGCATCTCCGCGGGTTGTTCGAGCAATCTCGTCATCGTGGCCAGAAGCGCGACCTCGAGGGCAGCCAGGCCGAATTCGAGGGCGGGGTCGTCGCGGCGATCCTCGATCAGGGCGCAGGCGTGGCGGACGGTGGTGCGGTCCCGGCCGAAGCAGATGCCGACGCGGGTGAGACTCAGCCCGAAGGCGACATGCGCCAGGTACATCGCCGTCTGCCGGGCCAGCGCGATCGATTTCCGGCCCCGGCTCGCGGCGCGCAGGCCGGTCAGCGGAATGCGGATCGCGGCGACGATCGCGGCTTCCGCCAGCCGCGCGCCAGCGGCGTCCCGCAGGGCCGCTTGCGATGGGCCGCTCGTTATGTTCATGATATGTTCCTATATGGAAGCAGCACGCCCCTCCATTGAGGCGTGACGCATATAGGATTATATTCTTATATCCTGACTGGCAAGCCCGGAGCCGGCTTTATCCCCGCCCTGCCCGTCCCGCCCTGCGCGCAAGAAAAAAGCCGCCGAGATCATCGGCGGCTTTTTCTTCAGGGCAGCGCGTTCATTCCGCGCTGGACCGGTCTCTCAGCGGCGCTTGCGGCGCTGCTGGCCCAGGCCCATCTTCTTCGCAAGCTGCGAGCGCGCCTCGGCATAGTTCGGAGCGACCATCGGATAGTCCGGCGGCAGGCCCCACTTCTCGCGATACTGCTCGGGCGACATGTTGTACTGCGTGCGCAGGTGGCGCTTCAGCGACTTGAACTTCTTCCCGTCTTCAAGGCAGATCAGGTAATCGGCCGTGATCGACTTCTTCACGGGAATGGCAGGCTTGGGAGCCTCGACCTGCACCACCGGCGCAGCGCCGCCGATCACACGGCTGAGCGCCGAGTGGACTTCGCTGATCAGAGCCGGCAGATCGGACGCCGGCACGGAATTGTTAGAGACATAGGCGGAAACGATATCCGCCGTCAGCTCAATGAATTCAGCCCCCTCGTTATCGGCCATGGCGATGTCTCTCCTTATCGTTTTTGGTAGCGTTTTGCGCTGATCGTCCACCGCCTCGCATCCGATAGCCTGATCAACATTGCCAATAGTGGGTCAAGCACCATCGGCTCAGAATCGGACAACGCGGACTGATCGGGATATGCGTTTAGTCGATACTGTTTATTCGTGCAAGTCAGCAATTCCCAACAATTCATGCATGCAAAGCTCAACAATTCATCAATGGGATGCTGCAATGCACTGAACGGTAAAATCAAAGCCGCGGCAGGCCCCGCTGTCTTGCAAGCTGTTGCCGCCGCCTCTACCTGTCGGCTCCCAATGCCGGAGATCGCCATGCGCCTGGATCAGGACCCTCGCTCCTCGAACACCGCAGCACGCAGGCGCAAGCCTGCACCCCTGCCGCCGCAGGCCGCGATTCGGACGACGGAAACGGTGGTTCACGGCGTCACGCTGCGCGACGACTATGGCTGGCTGCGTGCCGCGAACTGGAAGGACGTGCTGCGCGAGCCGGACGTCCTGCCGGCCGATATCCGCGGCTATCTCGAAGCCGAGAATGCCTATTGCAAGGCATTGATGGCGCCGACACGGGCCTTACAGAAGGACCTGGTCAAGGAGATGCGCGGCCGCATCAAGGAAGACGATTCCAGCGTCCCGCAGCCTGACGGGCCGTTCCTGTACTATTCACGCTATCGCAAGGGCGCCGAGCATCCGCTGATCTGCCGCAAGCCGCGCAACATGGCGGGGAAGAGCGGCCGGGCGGGCGAGCAGATCATGCTCGATGCCGACGCGCTCGCCGCCGACAAGGATTTCTTCGATCTCAGCGACGCCGCGCATAGCCCGGATCATCGCCTGCTCGCCTGGAGTGCCGACGAGGCCGGTTCGGAGCTGCATACGATCCACCTCAAGGACCTGGAGAGCGGCAACGACCTGCCCGATCTCGTCAGGGACACGACCGGCGAGATCATCTGGGCCAGCGATGCCCGCTCCTTCTTCTACGTCGCGCTCGATGACGACCATCGCCCCTCGCGCGTGAAGCGCCACCGCCTCGGCACGCCTGCCGAGGCGGACGAGTTGCTGCATGACGAGGCCGATGCCGGCATGTTCGTCGATATCGACAAGACCCAGTCCGGCCGCTTCCTGCTGATCACGATCGGCGACCACGAGACGTCGGAGACGCGCATCCTCGATCTCGACCGTGCGGAGGCGCAGCTCGTGCTCGTCGCCGAACGCGAACCGGGGCGCCAGTACAGCCTGGAACATCACGGCAATGTGTTCGCGATCCTGACCAATGCCGAGGGCGCCGAGGACTTCAAGATCGTCACGGCCCCCCTCGACGCGCCCGATCCGGCGAACTGGCGCGACCTGATCGTGCACAAGCGAGGGCGCCTGATCCTCGACCATGTCTGCCTGAAGGGGCGCCTGATCCGGCTGGAGCGCGAGGACGGGCTGCCGCGCATCGTCATCCGCGATCTTGCCACCGGCTCCGAAAGCAGCATCGCCTTCGACGAGGAGGCCTATGGGCTCGGCATGGATGCGGGCTACGAATTCGACACGAATACGCTGCGCTTCATCTATGCCTCGATGGCGCGACCGGCCGAAACCTATGATTACGATCTCGCCACCGGCGCGCGGACCTTGCTGAAGCGGCAGGAGGTGCCCTCCGGCCATGATCCTGCCGGCTACCAGGTGCGGCGAATCTTCGCCACGGCCTCGGACGGTGCGCGCGTGCCGATCTCAATCCTGCACCGGGCCGATCTCGCGCTCGACGGCAGCGCGCCCTGCCTGCTCTACGGCTATGGCTCCTATGGCTCGGCGATGTCGGCCTCGTTCCGGACGCGCCCGCTCAGCCTGGTCGATCGCGGCTTCGTCTATGCGATCGCCCATGTGCGCGGCGGCACCGACAAGGGCTGGGGCTGGTATCTCGACGGCAAGCGCGGGAACAAGCACAACACCTTCACCGATTTCATCGCCGCCGCCGGAGCGCTGACCGAAGCCGGTTTCACCCGGCGCGGGCGCATCGTCGCCGAAGGCGGCAGCGCCGGCGGCATGCTGATGGGGGCGGTCGCCAACATGGCGCCGGAGCTCTTCGCCGGCATCGTCGCAGAGGTTCCCTTCGTCGACGTGCTCAACACGATCCTCGACGACACCCTGCCGCTGACGCCGCCGGAATGGCCGGAATGGGGCGATCCGATCCGCGACGCGAAGGCTTTCGAGACCATCCGCAGCTATTCGCCCTATGACAACGTCACGGCTCAGGCCTATCCGCCGATCCTCGCGATGGGCGGGCTGACCGATCCGCGCGTGACCTATTGGGAACCGGCGAAATGGGTCGCGCGACTGCGGGCGACGATGACCGGCGGCGGGCCGGTTCTGCTGCACACCAATATGGAAGCCGGCCATGCCGGGTCGGCCGGGCGCTTCGACTCGCTGAAGGAGACGGCGCTGGCCTATGCCTTCGCCATCCATACGGTGGGCGAAGGCTGGGATGGAGCAGGATCAACGGACTGAATATCGCATTCAGCCCGTTGATCCTGCTCTTTGGTCTTGCATCGGCCTTTCCCGAAAACCGCGCTCCCCTTTTCGGGCCGATGCCGCCGGGCGCCTGATCAGACGCCCAGCCGGCTCTTCTCGCTGGCGAGATAGACCTTCAATTCGTCCATCGAGGCGAAACTGTACTCGCCATCGGGCGTGCGGGCGCGGATCGACCCATCGGCATAGATGGTGAAATGCGCGTCGCCGACCTGATAGGCGCCGACGATGCCCTCGTCGGAGGCGGGACGGCTGCCCGCAACGGCCGAAGCTTCCTCGGCCTGCGGCTCGTCGGCCACGACCGGCTCGGGCAGTTCCTCCGCGCTCGCGTCGGCCGGTTCCTCATAGGCGGGCGTCTCGGCCGGATCGGCATGCGTCTCGGCTTCGGCGCCGACAGCCGCGGTCTCGGCCGATACATGGAAGGCCGGGGCCTCGGTTCGCGGCGGCCAGAGCGGAGCCGCCTCGTCCACCGGTGCGGGCTCTTCGGCCGGCGGCGTTTCGAGCCAGGGTTCGCGGCGCGGCGAGGCACGATCCATCCAGGACTCTGCCGCGGCGAAAGGATCCGGTTCCGGCGAGAAGGATGGCTCGATGCGGCCGGTTCCACGCTCCGGTTCGTTGAGATGGCCGGCCAGGCTGGCGCGCAGCGCGCTGAACTCGTCGAGCCCGTCTTCGGCGGCAGCCATCCTCTCCACCGCTTCGACGGGGGCCGCCGATCGTTCGTCTTCCACCGGCTGCTCGTCCGCAGCCCCCTCGTCGAGAGGTTCCGGCGCGTCATGCATGGCGAAGGTTTCCTCCTCGACGGGGGGCTGCACCTTCATGGCGACCAGTTCTGTCGGCTCCTGCTCTTGCTCTTGCTCTTGCTCCTGCTCTTGCTCTTGCTCCTCCGCCTCGAACGCGACGGGAGGCTCGGCAAGCTCCGGAGGCTGCCCCGCCGACAGCGCTTCTTCGAACATGTCGGGGAGCGGCTCGGAGATTTCCGCCATGGGCTCTACGGCCGCCTCGGCCGCGTCTTCGGCGGCGGGTTCGGGCTCCTGCAGCTTCTGCGCGACCAGCGCGCCGAACAAGTCGCGCTCCCCGGACGCAGCGGGCGCCTCGGCTGGTGCCGGCGCGGTCTCGTCGTCGGATGCCGCGAAGGCCTGCGCCACGGCGCTCGTGGCCGCAGCGCCCGCGACCGCGCCGATCGCAGCCGGAGCCACGGAGCGCGAGAAGGACGGGCCTTCGGACCGGCCGGGCGACGCCACGAACGGCGCCTCCTCGACCGGGGCAGCCGGAAGCGGCGCTTGCGCCCGAAGTTCGATCGCCTCGAGCAGCATACGCCGGGTCGCGCGGACCTCGCGAAGAATCCAGGCGAGCGAGAGCATGATCAGGCCGGCAGCGTTCGCGATCGAACCGATGATGACTTCCGTGAAGCCGCGCTCCAGCACCAGATAAGGCCAGCCGTCATAGATGGCGAAGGCGCCGCCGCCGAACAGGAGCAAGCCCAGAACAGTAAAAATCGCGATCAATTCGGCATCCTTGGCAGGGCCGCACCAGTGCTGGGCTGAGGCGACTGTCGCGGCATTATCTAACGTATTGAATAAGGGAGAGTTTCCAATCTGGACCGCTTAGGGCGAGAAATCTGGCGCGATTGTGGCGACCTGTCGAGAAGACATATGCTTTTCGCAGCCGGAGCGGTTGTGGACCGGCCTGCGGGCGCTTAACTATCGCGGGGAATGGCAGGGCCGCCACGGCTCAGCCTGCCCCCGGCAGGCCATTCTCATTTCAAGCGATTTCACAGCCCAAGGAGAGGCCTCATGTCCTTTACCCTTCCCGATCTGCCCTACGCTCATGATGCGCTCCAGCCCTTCATGTCGAAGGAGACGCTCGAGTACCATCACGACAAGCACCACCTCGCCTACGTGACCAACGGCAACAATGCCATCAAGGGCACGGAGTTCGAGGGCAAGTCGCTGGAGGAGATCGTCAAGGGCTCCTATGGCAAGAACCCCGCCGTCTTCAACAATGCCGGCCAGCACTACAACCATCTCCATTTCTGGAAGTGGATGAAGCCGAATGGCGGCGGCAAGATCCCGGGCGCGCTGGAGAAGGCGATCGTCGACTCGTTCGGCTCGGTCGACAAGTTCAAGGAAGACTTCGTCGCCGCCGGCGTCGGCCAGTTCGGCTCGGGCTGGGCCTGGCTGGAAGTCAAGGGCGGCAAGCTCGCCGTCAGCAAGACCCCGAACGGCGAGAGCCCGCTCGTCCATGGCGCCACCCCGATCCTCGGCGTCGACGTCTGGGAGCATTCCTACTACATCGACTACCGCAACCGTCGCCCCGACTATCTCAAGGCTTTCCTGGAGAGCCTGGTGAACTGGGACTACGTGGCCGAGCGGTTCGACGCCGCCAAGTAATCGGCAGGTTGCCGGATACGAGAACGGGGCCTTGCGGCCCCGTTTTTGTTTGCGGTCATCCCGCACGCGCTGCGGCGCGAAGTGCCGCTGCGCAGATGCGGGGCCGTCCTCGGGAAGAGGCGCCTTCTCGTCACGCGATCCCGTGCCCTGGAGGAGAACCCGCGCCCCGCTCAGGCGGCGACGTTGCGCAGGAACTGGTCGACGGTCGAGTCGAGGCGCTGGGCCTGGTCGGCGACCTCGCCGGCCGCACTGCGCACCTGCTCGGCCGAACGTCCGGTCTCCTCGACGCTGTCGGCGAGCACGCTGAGATCACTCGACACCGAGAGAGCCGAGGTGCTGGCCATGGCGACGCCGCTGGCGATCTCGCCGGTCGCGATGGCCTGCTGCTCGATCGAGGTCGCGACCGAGTTGGCGAATTTCTCGATCGCATTCATGCGCTCGGCGATGTTCTGGATCGCGCCCACCACCTGTCCGGTCGCGCCCTGAATCGCGGCGACCTGCGCCACGATGCGGTCTGTCGCATCCGCGGTCTGGGCCGCCAGCGACTTGACCTCGTTGGCCACCACGGCAAAACCGCGGCCTGCCTCGCCGGCGCGCGCCGCCTCGATGGTGGCGTTGAGCGCAAGCAGGTTGGTCTGGGCGGCGATGTCGCGGATCAGGTTGACGACCTCGCCGATGGCGCGGGCGGTCTCGTCGAGCGCCTGCACGGAGCCCGCCGTGTCGCGCGAGACGGAGGCCGCCTCGACGATCTCGGTGCGGACGCGGCGGACCTGGAACTCGACCTCGCGGATGGCCGCGCCCATCTCCTCGGCGGCCTGGGCGGCATTCTCGACATTGCCGGACGCGCCATGGGCGTTGTCGGCGGCGCGCGCTGCACGCTCGGAGGATTCAGCCGCGACGCGGGCGAGCCCGTCGGAGGCCTCCCGCATGCGCTCGGCATTGTTCTTGAACGCCTCCAGCGCCAGGCCGACATCGGTGCGGAACAAGGTGATCGCGTGGTCGACGCCCTGCTGGCGCGAGAGTCGCTCGACCTCGGCCACGCTCTGCCTCTCCTCCAGGGTCGCGCGCTCGGCGAGGCGGATCTTGAGGACGCTGAGCGCGCGGGCGATCGCACCGATCTCGTCGCGCCGGCTCAAGGCGTCGATCTGCGTCCCGAGATTGCCGTCCGAAATGCTGACGATCGCCTTGGTCATGCTGCGCAGAGGGCGCATCGCCCGCGACAGCGAGAACCAGAGCAGCGGCCCGAGCACCAGCAGGATCAGCAGGCCGAGCCCCATGGTGACGAACTGCTCCCAGGCGGCGCGCGCCACGAGGCGCGTCTTGTCGAAGCGGAGCGCGACATAGCCGATCTGCGTGTTCAGCGCGCCGACGCGCACGGCATGGATTTGCGTGAGGAAGGTATCGTCCTCGACAGCGATCTCGCCGCGCTCCTTCAGCGCCGTCCACGGCTCCTGGCCAATCGCGGCAGTCAGCCAACGCGGCGTCAGCGACAGGCGCGCTTCAACCGTGCGCCCGGCAGAGGCCAAGGCGACGAGATCATCGCCGACGATGCCGGCGTCGAAATCGGGGTCGCGCTGCAACGACGCAAGAATGGATCCGAGCGTGCTGTTGTCGCGCGACAGGATCAGGGATGGCGCAGCATTGACCACCATCAAGGTCAGCGCCGTGACCTTCTGATCGAGATCGGCGCGCGTACGGCTGTCATTGTAGCGAGCGATCGCCAACACCACCAAGACGATGGCGACGGCAACGATCGCCACCGCCGCCATTGCGATCTGCCGACCAAGGGAGCCCAGGCCATGCCTGCCCGGCTGCGCCTGCTCTCCCGCGCCGGCTGCGCGCCTGAACACCTTCATCGAGCCGATCATCTCCGAAACCGGGCATCCTGCTGCGAAGAGCGGCGCCTCCAACCCGTCGCCACAATGGCCGGTCCCGGTAAACAAATCGCTTGCGCAGGCCGCGCTCGATCACCCCTCCAATGCGCCGAAGCGGCTCAGCGGCAGGCCGGGCGGCGGCGCGAAGGCGGCGATGGCGGCGTGCTCGACAGGTCGTGGCGCCACTACGGGATCGAGCGTCGCGAGCTCGGCATCGATGAAGCCCGGATGGCACATGACGAGATGGCACGGACCTGGGTCGACGAGGAAACGGGCGAGATCCGCCGCGAAATCCCGCTGCGGATCGAAGGGAGCCACGCCAGAGAAGCCGCGATTGACGCGCAGGCCCCGCTTCAGCGCCGCGCTGCGGAAGCCGGTCGCCAGACCGGCGATGACGAGCGCCTTGCCGACGGCCACCCCGCGCGCCCGTATCGCAGCCGCGCTATCCGCGGGATCGCGCACATAGAGAGCCCCAGCCGGATAACGCCGGGCGAGGATATCGAGCAGTGCCCGCCGCACGCCGGGCAGCACATGCACATGCTGGTGCCCGTCGACGAAATCGGGAGGCCGGCCAAGCGCATCCTCGAAAGCGTCGAGCTGGCGCGCGATCTCGGCCGCGATCTCCTTGCGTGTGGCGGGAGAGGTGGCGGCGGCGCGCGCGACATCCTTCAGGCCCGGCAAGGCGCCGCCAGGCGCGAGACGCGGCATCACTGACAGCGGCGCGGCACAGGTCAGGTTGAGATGCAGGCCGAGATCGGCCTTGCCGGCGAAAGCCGCGAGCTCCGGCGCCAGCCGGCGCCAGTGCGGGCGATTGGTCATCGCGCCCGTCGCGGTGAGCTTGCCGCGGCCGAGAAGATCGAGAATCGCGCGGCTGACGCCATCCGTCATGGCGAAATCGTCGGCACAGAGGATGAAGCCCTTCGCCATCGCGCGTGTTGTCCCTCGTTGACCGGGCTCGCGCTATAGCGCGCCGCCTGCACGATGGAAACGCGCAGGCATGAAGCCCTGCGTTTTACCAAGGCCGTTTGCCGCGCCGGGCTTGTCGCCCGGCAAGCTTTGCGGTTCTGTGCGTCGCGCATCGCCCGCGAGGCGACGGCAACCAGAATTGAAAGGTCGTTCGTGTCGGATATCGGGTCCCAGCCGGTTCAACGTGCGCCTCGGGCTTCGCGCTGGCCCGAGCTCTCCATCGTCGTGCCCGTGCACAACGAAGCCGACAATCTGCCTTTGCTGGTCGAGCGCCTGCGCACGGTGCTGGCCGGCGAGGTCGCCTCCTGGGAAGTCGTCTTCGTCGATGACGGCAGCCGGGACGAGACGCTGGCCGTGATCCGTGACCTCAATGCCGCCGACCCGCGGATCAGCGCCGTCTCCTTCAGCCGCAATTTCGGCAAGGAGATCGCGATCGCGGCCGGGCTCGACCACGCCTTGGGCGATGCCGTCATCATCATGGATGCCGATCTGCAGCATCCGCCGGAGACCATCCCCGCCTTCCTCGCAAGATGGCGCGAGGGCTATCTCAACGTCTTCGGCCAGCGCACCGACCGCGAAGGCGAGACGCGGATGAAGCGCGGCTTCGCCAAGCTGTTCTACCGGATCTTCGGCTATTTCGGCGAAACGCCGCTGCCGGAAGGCGCCGGCGATTTCCGCCTGCTCGACCGCAAGGCCGTCGACGCACTGCGCGCCCTGCCGGAGCGCGCGCGTTTCTCGAAAGGGCTCTACGCCTGGGTCGGGTTCCGCTCGATCGGCGTGCCCTTCCATGTCGCCGAGCGCGAGCACGGGCAGTCGAAGTTCAGATACGGCAAGCTGTTCTCCTTCGCCTTCGACGGGCTCTCTTCCTTCTCGACCGTGCCGCTGAAGATCGCGACCTGGTCGGGCGTGCTCATCGCGGTGATCGCGACCTTCTCGGCGCTCTACTTCATGCTGCGCACGCTGCTGTTCGGCACCGATCTGCCCGGCTTCCCGTCGCTGATCGTCTCGATCATGTTCTTCTCCGGCATCCAGCTCGTCTCGCTCGGCATGATCGGGGAATATGTCGGGCGCATCTTCGCAGAGGTGAAGCGCCGTCCGCTCTACCTGATCGGCGAGCGCGTCGGCTTCGATGCCCGCACCGTCGACCATCCGCGCGGCGACGCCCTGCCGCCGCTGATCCGCTAGAACGGCATCCATGCTCAAGAACATTCTGTCGGTCGGCGGCTATACGCTGATCTCGCGGATCACCGGGTTCGTGCGCGATATCGTGCTGGCGGCCGTGCTGGGCGCCGGCGCGACGATGGACGCCTTTTCGGTGGCGCTGCGCCTGCCCAATCATTTCCGCGCGATCTTCGGCGAGGGCGCCGTCAACCAGGCCTATGTGCCGACCTATGCCCAGATCGCCGAGAAGGAGGGCCCCGAGGCGGCCAGCCTCTTCGCCGACCGGCTCTTCACCGTCCAATTGATCGTTCAGGTCATCCTGCTGGCGCTGGCCCTGCCCCTGATGCCCTGGCTGGTGAGGCTGCTGGCGCCGGGCTTCAGCGCCGACCCGGCCGTGTTCGAGCTCGCGGTCGCGCTGACGCGGATCACCTTCCCCTATCTGCTGTTCGTGACCATGGTCACGTTCCTCGGCGCGACCCTCAATGCCGTCGAGCGCTATGCCGCCTTCGCCGCCGCGCCGATCCTGCTCAACGTCTTCATCGTCGGCGCGCTGGCCGTGCCCTTCCTGTTTCCGAGTGCCGCCCATGCCGCCGCCTGGGGCGTCGCGATCTCCGGCGTCGCGCAATGGATCGTGCTCTATGTCGCGGCCAAGCGGGCCGGCGTGTCGAGCAGGCTGGTGCGCCCGCGGGCGGATGCCGGCGTCCGGCGCTTCCTCAAGATGTTCGGGCCGGCCGTCATCGGCTCGGCCGGCGTGCAGATCGCGATCTTCGCCGACACGATCATCGCCTCTCTCCTTCCGCGCGGCGGCTATGCAGCGCTCTACTATGCCGAGCGGCTCTACCAACTGCCGCTCGGGCTGATCGCGATCGCGGTCGGCACCGTCGCACTCTCGGCGATGAGCCGCGCCATCGCGCGTGGCGACGACGCGGCCGCCAACCGCGCACAGAACCGCGCCATCGCGATCTCGCTCGTCGCGAGCGCGCCCTTCGTCGCCGCCTTCGTCGCAGTGCCCGAGCTGATGGTCGCCGGCCTGTTTCAGCGCGGTGCCTTCGATGCTCAGGCGAGCGCGGCGGCAGGTGCCGTGCTCTTCGCCTATGCGCTCGGCCTGCCGGCGATCGTCATGATCCGCGCGCAGGTTTCGGCCTTCCAGGCGCGCGGCGACACCACCACGCCGATGCTGATCGCGCTCGCGGCCATCGCCTGCAATCTCCTGCTGAAGCTCCTGCTCTGGCGGGACTGGGGCGCGCCGGGGCTGGCGCTGGCGACCGCCGCCGGCGCCTGGATCAACCTGCTGACGCTGTTCGTGCTGGCGCGGCGGCGCGGTTGGACGGAACCGGACCGGCGTCTGCCGGGCTTCGCGGCCATCGTCTGCGGAGCCGCGGCGATCTGCGGCCTGCTGGCCTGGTGGGGCAAGCCGGTGGCTCTGAAGCTCACAGCCGCCCTGCCGTTCGAGCCGCTCCTGATGACGGTGCTGCTGCTGTCCGGCGCCGCGGCAATCGTCTACGCCGTGCTTGCCGGCGGGCTGCTGAAGGTGACGGGACTGCTCAGGCTGCTGCGGTAGAGCTATCCGCAGCCAAGCCCTTTGTCATTCCGGGGCTTCGCATAGCGAAGAGCCCGGAATCCAGAACCGATACGGCTTACAAGCTTGCCCGCCCGTTTGCGCGCACTGGATACAGTGCATCGGTTCTGGGTTCCGGGCTCAGGCCTGCCCCGGAATGACGGCGCGGTTCCGGGACGTTCAGGCGACGAAACGCCCTGCCCTGCCGAGCAGCGCCGCCGCCTCGGCAACCATGCGCTCGACGATCTCGCCAGCGCTGGGGATATCGGAGATCAGCCCTGCAGCCTCGCCGAAGATGACGGCGGCCTTGTCGGGATCGCCGGCCATGAAAGCTTCGCGATAGGCGGGGCCTTCGACGGCGATGGCGTCCTTGAGCGCGGCGTCGCGGCCGGCCCAGCTTGCGATGAAGGCATTGTCGGAGACGCGGATATCGAAGGGCTTCGGCCAGTCGAGCTGGCGGGCGATGTCCGGAAGCGATGAGCGAACGGTCTGGTCGCCGGTCGCGGCGACGGCAGCGGCGTGGTGGCGCTCATGAACCATCGCCTCGCGGCTCGCCCAGAAGCGCGTGCCAGCAAGCACGCCATCGGCGCCGAGCATCAGGGCGGCCGCCAATCCGCGGCCATCCGCAATGCCGCCGGCAGCGAGGAGCAGGGTATCGGGGCTTCCGCGGGCGATCAGGTCTGCCGCCTCGGGCACGAAGGGCAGCGTCGCGCGGCTGGCGCCATGCCCGCCGGCTTCGGAGCCCTGCGCGACGATGATCGCGGCGCCCGCTTCGATCGCATCACGGACATGGGCCAGCGACTGGCACTGGCAGATCAAGGGCACGCCCGCGGCTGCGATCTCGTCGGCGAAGGGGCGTGGGTCGCCGAAGGAGAGCATCAGCGCGGCCGGCTTGTGGGCCAGGGCCTGCGCCAACAATTCCGGCTTCTTCGCCATCGACCAGGTGATGAAGCCGCAGCCGACCTGCGTATTGCCGGCTGCGGAGAACTGCTGCTCGATCCAGGCGGCATCGCCATAGCCGCAGCCGATGAGGCCCAGCCCGCCGGCGCGCGTGACCGCCGCAGCCAGCGCCCCGCCACCTGCCAGCGCCATCGGCGCCGACAGGATGGGATGAGCGATGCCGAGGCGTTCGGTCAGTCGCGTGGCGAGGCGCGCCATGGTCCCTGCCTTCCGGCTCAGGCAGCCTTCGGCTTGCTGTGGGCGTAATCCATGTAGAGCTCGCGGGCACGGCGGAAGAGCGGGCCGGGCTGGAGCGTGCGGTTGTCGATGCGGGTCACCGGCATGCACTTGGAATAGTTTCCGGACATGAAGATCTCATCGGCCTGCTCGAAATCCTCGTAGCGCAGGCTGCATTCCTCGACCGGCACGCCGCTGTCGCGCAGCAGCTTGATGACGCGCTGGCGGGTGATGCCGTTCAGGAAGGTGCCGTTCGGCACAGGGGTCTTCACGACGCCGTCCTTGGCGAGGAAGATGTTCGAGGTCGCGGTCTCCGCGACATTGCCCTGCATGTCGAGCACCAGCGCGTTGTCGAAGCCGGCGGCCTTGGCCACCTTCAGCACGCGGGCATTGTTCGGGTACAGGCAGCCGGCCTTGGCATCCGTCGGGGCGGTCTCGTAGCTCGGGCGGCGGAAGGCGCCCTTCGTCACGGAGAAGCTTGCAGTCGGGCCGGGCATCGCCGCCTCGAACAGGCAGAGCGCGAACTGGGTCGATTCCGCATCGGGCATGATGCTGGACGGACCATCGGCCTCGGCCCAGTACATCGGCTTGACGTAAACCGCCGTGCCGGGGGCGAATTTCTTGACGCCCTCGAACATCTTCCCGACGATGAAGTCCGGCGTGACCGTCGGGTTCAGGCCGAGCGCCAACGCCGAACGGTTGACGCGGGCGGCGTGCAGGTCGATGTCGGGGGCGACGCCGTCGAAATAGCGGCCGCCGTCGAAGACCGAAGAGCTCTGCCAGAGCACATGGCTGCGCGGACCGACGATGCCGGGGTTGCCCTCATGCCAGGCCCCATCGAACCAGGTCCACGTCTGAGAATACCATGCCATGACGGCGCTCCGTTTTAGCCAGTTTTGCTGTGACGCACCGTCCTCCCCTCTCTCTTCGCCGTCAACATGCGGCGATGCATATCGGGATGACGTGATGTGATGGAAGCAATCGGCTCGCGTGATGGATCAGTAACCCAGCGCACGCAGGCCCGAGATCGCGGCCATGCCGACGAGCAGGGCCAGCAACTCGCTGCGCCGCAGGATCATGGTGCCGACCGCGGCCAGCAGCGCGACCGCCGCAGCCCAGCCCAGCCGCTCAACCATTGGCAGCACGGTCGCGACCACGATCGAGCCCGGCAGGGCCGCGAGCCCGCGACGGACATGCGGGGTTAGCGGGATGATGCTCATCAGCGCCACGCCGGAGATGCGGCAGAGATAGGTCGCGGCCGCCATCGCGGTAATGGCGACGAGCGCGCCCCAGGTGCCGAGATCAGGCAGCGTCATCGCGGAACGCTCCCGTGATCGCGCCGGCGAGCGAGCCGACGATGATGAAGGCGTAGCCGTCGACAAGTCGGGCCGTGACCAGCGCGACGAGGCCGGCGACGACCCAAGGCACCATGCCGCGCTTGCCGCGCCAGAGCGGCACGATCATCGCGGCGAAGAAGATCGGCATGACCAGGTCGATGCCATAGCGACGGGGATCGCTGACCAGCGCGCCGAGCATGTAGCCACCGCCAGTCGCGATGACCCAGACCAGCCAGAGCGCGAGCCCCGCGCCGACCAGCACGCCGAGATCGCGCCCGCCCTCGGCCCGGTAGCGCGTGCCGATCAGCCAGTTGGCATCGGTGAAGAAGAAGAGATGGAAGGCGTTGAGCGTCTTCGGATATTTCGCGAACCAGGGCTGCAGCGAAGCGCCCTGCAGCACCATGCGGGCGTTGACGGTCGCGGTGACCACAGCGATCCCGGCAATAGCACCCCAGGTCCATTCAGGACGCCAGAGCTCCAGCGAGACGAGCTGGGCCACGCCCGCATAGACGAAGCCGCTCATCAGCAAGGTCTCGAACAGGCTCAATCCCTTCGCTGACGCCGCCGCACCGAAGGCGACGGCGAAAACGACGATGCCCGGCATCAGCACCGAGACCTTGCGCAAGCCGAGCATCATCCCGGCGGCGGTGATCGGCGCTTCCGAGGCGGCCGGCTGCATGTTGGGATCGGATGACATGATCCTTCCAAAAGCGGGAAAGCCGGCGCGAAGGTCAACGCGCGCGAACGGCGCGGCTGCATGAATTCCGCGCAGGGCGCGACAGCATTCGGCAGGAGCATTAGAGATGGGTCATGCTCTGGTTCGACGACGCCGATGCCATCGCCCCTGCCCTGCCTGCGATCTGGCTGGTTCGCACGGATGCCGAGCCGCGCAACCTGACCGAACGCTCAGCGCTGCGGCGCGGCCTGGCGCTGCGGATCGTGGCGCGCCAGCTCGGTTGCCCGGAAGACGATGTTCTCATCGACCACGACGCGGCGGGCCGCCCGCTCATCGCTTTGCCCTCAGTCACCGGGCTCCATCTGTCCTTGGCGACGCGGGCCGGCACTGTTGCTGTCGGGTTGGCACAGCGCCCGCTGGGCGTGGATGTGGAACGCGTCGACGCGGAGATGAAACCGCCATTCGACCTGCTCCACCCGGAGGAGCGCGGGATGCTCGAGGCGATGTCGCTCGCCATGCGTCCGCTTGCCTTCGCCCGCCTCTGGGCCGCGAAGGAAGCCTATGTGAAGGCGCTCGGCACCGGCTTCACCCGGCCGCCGGAGAGCTTTTGCGTATCGCTGCTGTCGGATAGCCATTTCAGCACCCGCGACCCGCAGCACCGCACGGAATGCCAAGGCGCGCTGCGCCTCATGAAAAACGGCGGCCAGGATGTCCTGGCCGCCGCTGCGATCGTTCTCGACTGAGGCCGGGCTTCAGCCCGCCTGATCGATCGGCTTCTTCTTGAGGGCGTAGGCGACGATGCAGACGAAGGCCGCACCGAGCACCGCCGCCGTGTAGAACGGCACCTTGGCGGGCAGGAGACCGGCGGGGTTCGTGTCGGAGACCGGCACGCTCTGGACCCAGCTCGGCATGTTCACCTGGAGCCACTGCATCACCGCCATGTCGCTGAGCAGCATCTCGCCGGCGATCCAGCCGAGCAGCGCCGCACCGAGCCAGATCAGGATCGGGAAGCGTTCGAGAACCGACGAGAGCATGCGCGCACCGAAGATGATCAGCGGGATCGTCAGCAGCAGGCCGAACACGAACAGCTCGAAATGGCCGCGGGCGGCGGCTGCGATCGCGAGCACGTTGTCGAGGCTCATCACCGCGTCGGCGATGGCGATGGTGCGCACCGCTTTCCAGAGATTGTCGCTGGCAGCGACGTCGCCATGGACCTCGTCCTCACCCTTGGCGAGCTTGATGGCGATCCAGAACAGAAGGAGCGCGCCGACAACCTTCAGGAACGGGACGTTCAGCAGGTAGCTGACAACCACCGCGAAGATGATGCGCAGGCCCACCGCCGCTCCGGCGCCAAGCCAGATGCCGACTTTGCGCTGCTTCTCCGGCAGCGAACGCACGGCGAGCGCGATCACGACCGCGTTGTCGCCCGAAAGCAGCAGGTCGATCCAGATGATCTGGAGTAGCGAGGTCCAGAAGGCGGGGGATGCGAAATCCATCGGTCAGGTCGTCCCTTTGCAGTTTGTCAGTGGGCCGGATCAGGCCGGCGCGATTTGATGAGGTAGCCGAGTCCGAGCACGAGCAACGCACCCAGGATCGCAGCCGGATACTCCAGCTTGTGCAGCAGTTCTTCGCCGAAGCGGGCGATCAGCCAGGGGTCGCTCTCGAACATCTCGCCCGCGACCCAGCCGAGCAGACCCGCACCGGCCCAGACCAGGATCGGAAAACGCGTCAGCAGGTTGGTGATCAGCGAGGCGCCGAGCACGATCAGCGGGATCGAGATGACGAGGCCGGCGATCAGCAGCGGAATCGAATCCTTGGCGACGGCGGCGATCGCCAGCACATTGTCGAGGCTCATCACGATGTCGGCGATGGCAACCGTCTGCACCGCCTTCCAGAGCTTGCTGCTGGCCGTGACCGAATCCTCGTCCTGGCCTTCGTCCTCGACGATCAGCTTGACCGCGATCCAGATGAGCAGGCCGGCGCCGACGATGCGCAGGAAGGGCGTGTTCAGCAGCGAGGCGATCAGCACCGTGAAGACCACGCGCAGCACGACGGCGACGCCCGCGCCGAGCGCGATGCCCTTGGCGCGCTGCGCCGGCGCGAGCGCGCGGCAGGCGAGCGCGATGACCACGGCGTTGTCGCCGGACAGCACGATGTTGAGCAGGATGATCTCGGCCAGCTTGCCCCAGACAAGCGGGTCGACGAAGGAAATCGACGACAGATCCATTTCTTCAAATCCTCGCGTTCAAATTCCGGCTCAAAGCGCCTGCTCGACGGCCTTGCCGGCGGCTTCCGTGCCGAGCGAACCGCCGAGATCGCGGGTGCGGGTCCGTGCATCGCCGAGCGCGCGTTCGATCGCCGCTTCGATGCCCTTGGCAGCCTCGTGCTCGCCGAGATGGTCGAGCATCATCGCGCCCGACCAGATCATGCCGACGGGATTGGCGATGCCCTGTCCCGCGATATCCGGCGCCGAGCCGTGGACCGGCTCGAACAGAGAAGGATGGTCGCCCGTCGGGTTGATGTTGCCGGAGGGGGCGATGCCGATCGTGCCGGTGCAGGCCGGGCCGAGATCGGAGAGGATGTCGCCGAAGAGATTGGAGGCCACGACCACGTCGAAACGGTCCGGGTTCAGCACGAAATGCGCGGTCAGGATATCGATATGGTACTGGTCGACCGCCACATCCGGATAGTGCTTCGCCATCTCCTTCACCCGCTCGTCCCAGTAGGGCATGGTGATCGAGATGCCGTTGGACTTGGTGGCCGAAGTCAGCTTCCTGCGGGGACGGCGCTGCGCCAGTTCGAAGGCGTATTTCAGCACGCGGTCGACGCCGACGCGGCTCATCACCGTCTCCTGGATGACGATCTCGCGCTCGGTGCCGGCATACATGCGCCCGCCGACCGAGGAATACTCGCCCTCGGTGTTCTCGCGCACGACGAAGAAGTCGATATCGCCGGGCTTGCGGTTGGCGAGCGGGCCTGGCACGCCCGGCATCAATCGCACGGGGCGCAGGTTGACGTACTGGTCGAATTCGCGCCGGAACAGCAGCAGCGAGCCCCAGAGCGAGATGTGGTCCGGCACCTGGGCGGGCATGCCGACGGCGCCGAAATAGATCGCGTCATGGCCGCCGATCTTCTCCTTCCAGTCATCCGGCAGCATCTTGCCGTGCTTGGCGAAGTAGTCGCAGGAGGAGAAGTCGAACTCGTCGAGACGCAATTCGAAGCCGTATTTCTTCGAGGCGGCGGCGAGCACGCGCAGGCCCTCGGGCATGACCTCCTTGCCGATGCCGTCGCCGGGAATCACGGCGATGCGGTAAACGCGGTTGGTCCCGGTCATGCGGTTTCTCCGAAGAAGGCCCTGAACTCCGCGGCGACGAGATCGGGGACCTCCTCCGCGAGATAGTGACCACCCGGCAAGGCATGGCCACGCACATCCTGCGCACGCTCGCGCCACAAGGCCAGAGGGTCGAAGCATTTTCCGATGACGCCGCGCTCGCCCCAGAGCGCCAGCAGCGGACAGGCGAGCTTGCGGCCGCCATCGGCATCGTCATGCGCGATATCGATCGTCGCGGCGGCGCGATAATCCTCGCAGCTCGCATGGATCATCGCGGGATCGCGGAAGCAGCGCAGATATTCCGCGAGCGCCTCGGGCTCGAACAGCCGCATGTCGGAGGCGCGCCGGCTCGTCCAGTAGAACTCCGGATCGCTCTCGATCATGCGCTCCGGCATCGGCGCCGGCTGGATCAGGAAGAACCAGTGCCAGTAGGCACGCGCAAACGCATCGGTCGTATCGCGATACATCTCGCGCGTCGGCGCGATGTCGAGTGTCGCGAGCTTCAGCACGCGCTCGCCATGGTCGAGCGCCAGACGATGCGCGACGCGGGCACCGCGATCATGCGAGCCGACGAAGAAGCGCTCGTGGCCCAGCGCGCTCATCACCTCGGCCATGTCCTGCGCCATGGTGCGCTTCGCATAGGGCGCGTGCGCGGCGTCGCTCGGCGGCTTGTCTGAATCGCCGTAGCCGCGCAGGTCCGGGCAGATCAGGGTAAAATGCGGCGCGAGCAACGGCGCGATCCGGCGCCACATCACATGCGTCTGCGGATAGCCGTGCAGCAGCAGGAGCGGCGGACCCTCGCCGCCGATACGCACGCGAATGCGCGGCCCCGACGTGGCGACATCGAGCAGGCGGAAGCCAGGGAACAGATTGTCCGTGACGGGACGTTCGGTGAGAACCATAGGACCAGGGAGATGCAAGAATGCGTCAGCGCATACCCTGAAAGCGCAGGGATTTCGCGCATGGATTATTACATAATCTCGATCAATGGTTGGAGACCAACGGCTACGCAGCCGTCATTCTCGGGCGCCGCGAAGCGGCGACCCGAGTATCTCCTGCCGATAAGCGCGCGGGAAACCTCATCCTGCATGAGATGCTCGGGTCAAGCCCGAGCATGACGCGCCCATCTGCGTCTCAGCCGCGCAGCGTCGCGCCGTAGCGCTTGCCGATCTCGGCGACGATCTTGCTGCCGACGGCCTCGATCTCGGCCTCGGTCAGGGTCTTCTCGGTCGGCTGCAAGGTGACCGCGAGCGCGACCGACTTCTTGCCGGCCTCGACGCCCGCGCCCTCGTAGAGATCGAAGACGCCGACATTGGCGATCAGTGCGCGATCCGTGCCCTGCGCCGTCTTGACCATGTCGCCGGCCGCCACCGCCTTGTCGACGATGAAGGCGAAGTCGCGCGTCACCGGCTGGAAGTCGGAAAGCGCGAGCTTCGGCTTGACCTTGGTCGGCTTGGCCTTGGGCAGCGGCAGCGTATCCAGATGGATCTCGAAGGCGACCAGCGGCCCCTTGACGTCGAGCGCCCGAAGGATCTTGGGATGGACCTCGCCGAAGGCGCCGATCACGCCGTTCGGGCCGAACTGGAGCGTGGCCGAGCGGCCGGGATGCGCCCAGGCCGGGCCGCCCGCGACGATCTGGAGACCGCCGGTCGGGATGCCGAGCCCGGAGAGCAGGCCGAGTACATCGGCCTTGGCATCGAAGACGTCGACAGGCTTGGCACCGCCATCCCAACGCCGGCCGGTGCCGTCGAGGCGGGCCGAGCCGCGGCGCAGGCCGGCCGCAGCGATGAGCTGGCCTTCCGGCTCGTCGCTCTTGAAGACCTGCCCGACCTCGAACAACGCGACATCAGGGAAACCGCGATCCGCGTTGCTCTGCGCGGCACGGATCAGCCCCGGCAGCAGCGAGGGCCGCATGTCCGAGAGATCGGCCGCGATCGGGTTGGCCAACGCGAGCCTGGGCGAGCCACCGCCGAAGAGCTTCGCCTGATCCTGCGAGATGAAGGACCAGGTCACGGCTTCGACGAGACCGCGCGCCGCGAGCGTGCGCTTGGCGGTGCGGGTGCGCTTCTGCAGCACGGTCAGCACCGGCTTGACCACCTCGCCCTTGATGCGCGGCAGCGGCGTCGAGGCGACGCGATCGAGCCCGGCGATGCGCACGATCTCCTCGACGAGATCGGCCTTGCCGCCGACATCGGCCCGCCAGGACGGGACCGCGACCTTGACCCGGTCACCCGCGCCCGAGACGTCGAAGCCGAGCGAGGTCAGCGCCGCCTGCATTTCGGCCTGCGGCAGGTCGAGCCCGGTCAGGCGCTTGACCTGGGACCAGGGGAAGTCGATCGCGGCTGGGCTGGCGGGCAGTTCGCCGACGAATTCCATCTCGGAGGCTTCGCCGCCGCAGAGCTCGATCACCATCGCGGTTGCGAGATCAAGGCCGGGACGGGCGAAATCGGGATCGACGCCACGCTCGAAACGGTAGCGCGCGTCCGAATTGATGCCGAGCGCGCGGCCCGAACGAGCGACGTTCAGCGGGTCCCAGAGCGCGCTCTCGATCAGCACGTCGGTGGTCGCCTCGCTTGAGCCCGAGGCCTCGCCGCCCATGATGCCGGCGAGCGACTCGACGCCGTGCTCGTCGGCGATCACGACCTGCTCGTCGGTCAGCGTATAGGTCTTGCCGTCGAGCGCGAGGATGGTTTCGCCGGCCTTGGCGCGACGGACGGTGAGGTTGCCCTTCACCTTGGCGGCGTCGAAGACGTGCAGCGGCCGGTTGCGGTCGAGCGTCATGAAATTGGTGATGTCGACCAGCGCGTTGATGGGGCGCAGGCCGACGGCGCGCAGGCGCGCCTGCAGCCAGTCCGGCGAGGGGCCATTCTTGACGCCGCGCACGAGGCGCAGAGCGAAGGCCGGGCAGAGCTTCTTGTCGTCGCCAGCGAAATCGAGCGTGACCTTGACCGGGCACGGGAAGGAACCGCCGATCGGCTGGATGGCCCTCGACTTCAGCTTGCCGAGGCCGGCGGCGGCGAGATCGCGGGCGATGCCGGCGACGCCGAGCGCATCCGCGCGGTTCGGCGTCACCGCGATCTCGATCACGGCGTCGTCGAGCCCGGCATAGAGGGCATAGGGCTGGCCGACCGGAGCGTCAGCCGGCAACTCGATGATGCCGTCATGGTCGTCGGAGAGCTCGAGCTCTGCTTCCGAGACCAGCATGCCGTTCGATTCGACGCCGCGGATCACGCCCTTGCCGAGCGTGACCTTCTTGCCGGGGATGTAGCTGCCCGGCGGCGAGAACACGCCCTTCATGCCGGTGCGGGCGTTGGGCGCTCCGCAGACGACCTGCACGGGCTCGCCCGCGCCGGTATCGACCATGCAGACGCGCAGGCGATCGGCATTCGGATGCGGCTTCGCCTCGATGACATAGGCGATGGTGAAGGCCGAGAGCGCGGCGGCGCGATCCTCGATCGCCTCGACCTCGAGGCCGACGCGGGTCAGGGCATCAGCGATCTCCGCAACGGAGGCGTCGGTGTCGAGATGCTCTTTGAGCCAGGAGATCGTGAACTTCATGCGTCTACGTCCATCGGGGTGAACACTTCCACCAGACGGAAGCGTTCGCAAAGCAAGGGCATGTCGGGGCTGAAGACACCGATGCGCCGGAAATAGGATTCGTGGGCGTCCCGCCAGAAGGCCAGGGAGCGGTCCCCCTCCCCTTCGTCGAAGGCGAAGGCCTCGTCAACTTCGTCGAAGCGACGGGGGATGAGTTCGATCGTCTCGATGACGCAGACGGGACGCCCCGTGCCGTCAAGCACGATCCAGAGCTCATTGAGCTTGGGGCAATCGGGCGCGTCGAGCGTGTTCACCGTCGCGATCTTGCGACCGCTCACGACCAGCGCGGCGAGTTCCGTCGCCAGTTCCGGGCTGTCGCCGAAGGAAAAGCTCGGGCAGCCGCGATAGCGCTCGGGAACGGATGCGAGGAGGTCAGCGGCCATCGCGCCCCACTTGCCCTGGTGCAGCCGGCACCGCATCGTTGAGCTTGTTGGCGCCGTCGGTGCTGATCTTCATGGCGTTGCCGCGCCAGCTCACCTCGCCGCCGACGAAGGCATAGGCCCAGATGCCGGGGAAGGCGATGTCGCGCGCCAGCATGGCGAGCGGCGTACGCCAGTTCAGGAACCAGCCGACGCGGGCCGACAGCACGATATCGCCGGCATACCAGACGAGCAGAACGAGCAGCGGCGCGAGCCAGGCCGGCAGGCCAAGCGCGGACGCTCCGAAAGCGGCCAGCACGACCGCGAGGAAGGGCGTGGAGAGGATTTCCAGCGCGAAGAAGGGCAGGAAGGTCACGCGCCGCAGACGCGCCCAGCGGAACTGGCGCTGCACGACGTCCCTCAATCGGCGCCGGCCAAGCGGCTGCTCGAAGGGTTGGCCGACGAGATGGACATGCCGGCCGGTGTTCCGAACCAGCTTGGTCGAGGCCGCATCCTCGGCGATCTCGGCGCCCAGCGCGGCGATGCCGCCATTGGCGTCGAGGAAGGGCTTGTTCCAGAGCATCGACTTGCCCTGTGCGAAGCCGAGACCCAGCGCCTCGCCGACATATTGCCAGCGCGCCTGGAAGGCGTTCAGGAAGGCACATTCGACTTCGGCGCCAATGCACAGAGGCCGGGAACCGGCCGGCGTCGAGCAGACGAGACCGGTCGCGGGCTGCCAGGCGGCCAGCATGCGCTGAATGTAGTCCTTGGGCATCAGCACGTTGGAATCGGCGAGAATAACCCAATCGGTCTCTGCCGCGTCCCAGCCACGCACGCAGTTGTTGAGCTTGGGATTGGCGCTGACCGGTACGTCGCCGACGATCAGGCGGGCCTTCTCGGCACCGTAGATGCCGATCAGCTCCTCGATCAGCGGGATGATCGGGTCATGCGCATCGGCGACGCAGAAGATCGTGCTGTAGCGGGGATAATCGAGCTCCAGCCCCGAGATCGCCGTCTCGCGGCTGAAGGCCTCGATGCCGCGCAGCGGACGGACGATCGTGACCGGCGGCAACTCGTCGAGCAGGGCCGAGCGCTGCAGGGGCCGGCGCAGCCGCCAGAGCGCGATGGCCTGGCTCGCCAGGTTCATCACGACCAGCAGCACGGCGATCACCGCCGCCCAGCCCGCGGGCGTCATCGCGCCCTCCCCTGCCCGGTCGGTGCCGTCATGAGGACAGGCCGCCCGTCAGCGTCGGCAGGTCGAGCGGGCGGAAGCCGTAATGCGCGAGCCAGCGCACATCCGCCTCGAAGAAGGGGCGCAGGTCCGGCATGCCGTATTTCAGCATGGCGATGCGGTCGATCCCCATGCCCCAGGCGAAGCCCTGGTAGACCTCCGGATCAAGCCCGCAATTGCGCAGCACGTTCGGATGGACCATGCCGCAGCCGAGGATCTCCAGCCAGTCGTCGCCCTCGCCGAAGCGGATTTCGCCGCCCTTGCGCGAGCACTGGATGTCGACCTCCATCGAGGGCTCGGTGAAGGGGAAGAAGGACGGACGGAAGCGCATCTTCACGTCGTCGATCTCGAAGAAGGACTTGCAGAATTCTTCGAGGATCCACTTGAGGTGGCCGAGATTGGCGGACTTGTCGATGACGAGCCCCTCGACCTGATGGAACATTGGGGTGTGGGTCTGGTCGGAATCGTTGCGATAGGTCCGGCCCGGGCAGATCACGCGGATCGGCGGCTGCTGCGCCAGCATGGTGCGGACCTGGACCGGCGAGGTGTGGGTGCGCAGCAGCTTGCGCTCGCCATTCTCGTCCGGCGCGAAGAAGAAGGTGTCGTGCATCTCGCGGGCGGGATGGCCGACCGGGAAGTTCAGCTTGGTGAAGTTGAGGTCGTCGGTCTCGACATCCGGCCCTTCGGCAATGGCGAAGCCCATGTCGCCGAAGATCGCGGTGATCTCGTCGATGACCTGGCTGATCGGATGGATGCGGCCGCGCGCCTCCGGGCCGTCCTGCACCGGCAGCGAGATGTCGACGCGCTCTGAGGCGAGCCGGGCTTCGAGAGCGGCCTCGCCCAAAGCTTCCTTGCGCGCCGCGATCGCACCCTGAACCCGATCGCGCAGGCCGTTGATCTGCGGGCCCTTCTCCTTGCGCTCGTCCGGGGTCATCGCGCCGAGCGTCTTCAGCAGCGCCGAGATCGAGCCGGACTTGCCGAGGGCGCCGATGCGCACATCCTCAATGGCGGCTTCATCGGCGGCAGAATCGATCGCGGCGAGGACGTCGCGTTCCAGGGTGGCGAGATCGGTCATGAATTAAGTCGCAAGCATCTGAAGGCGTGGGAACGGGCGCGTTCTAGCGGGAACGGCCGGCATATGCCAGAGCGAAGCGACGAGACAGGAGGATGCCTTGCCCGACAATACCCGCCAGAAGGAATCGCCCTCTTACCGGATGGCCGCGCTCGACCCGGATTTCATCCTCGGCGATTCGATGCGCGGCGCGCGCTTCATGCTGGAATACCAGAAGGCGGAGGACAGCCTGAGGGCGCGCGGCGTGGTCTCGACCATCGTCGTCTTCGGCTCGGCGCGGGTGCGCGAGGGCAATCCCTGGTACGAGGCCGCCCGCACCTTCGGCCGCATCGCCTCGGAGCGCGGCGGTGCGCTGCGCGACGGCGAGGCCGGGCGCCATCACGTCATCGCCACCGGCGGCGGGCCCGGCATCATGGAGGCCGCCAATCGCGGCGCGACGGAAGCCGGCGCGATCTCGATCGGCTTCAACATCACCTTGCCGCACGAGCAGGAGCCCAACGCCTGGTCGACGCCGGACCTGACCTTCCTGTTCCACTATTTCGCGATGCGGAAGATGCATCTGGCGATGCGCGCGGCGGCGCTGGTGGTCTTCCCCGGCGGCTTCGGCACGCTCGACGAATTGTTCGAGATCATGACGCTGGTGCAGACCGGCAAGATGGGGCCGGTGCCGATCGTGCTCTATGATTCCGGCTACTGGAAGGGCCTGCTCAATCTCGACCAGATGGCAGCGGCGGGCTTCATCCGGCCTGATGACCTGAAGCTGTTCAGCTATGTGGATTCGCCGGAGGAAGCCTATGACCGGATCGTCGAAGGCGCAGGCGATGGCTGGAACCCGCCGAAGAACGGCAGCGTGCAGACTTAGAGCCCAAAGAAAAAGGCCGGCGTCACCGCCGGCCTTTTCCAATTCAGCATTGCAAGGCTGCTCAGGCAGCCTTGGCCTCGGCGCCCAGGACGCCCTTGACCGTCTCGACCACGGCAGCGAACGAGGCTGCATCGTCGATGGCCATGGCCGACAGGGTCTTGCGGTCCAGCTCGATGCCCGACTTGATCAGGCCGCCGATGAAGACCGAATAGGTCAGGCCGTGCTCGCGCACCGCAGCGTTGAGACGCTGAATCCAGAGAGCGCGGAAGGTGCGCTTCTTGTTCTTGCGGTCGCGATAGGCGTACTGCATCGAGCGATCGACGGCCGCCTTGGCGGCGCGGATCGTATTCTTGCGGCGGCCGTAGAAGCCCTTGGCAGCCTTGAACGTCTTCTTGTGCTTGGCGTGGGACGTTACGCCCCGTTTCACGCGAGCCATGTCATGATCTCCGGAATGTCAGGTGGCGTCAGCCGTTGGGAAGGAAGAACTTCTTCACGTTGGCCGCATCGCCCTCGAACAGGACGGTGGTGCCGCGGTGATTGCGGAGCTGCTTGTTGGTCCGCTTGATCATCCCGTGACGCTTGCCGGCCTGGGCGTACATCACCTTGCCGGTTCCGGTGATCTTGAACCGCTTTTTAGCGGCCGATTTGGTCTTGATCTTGGGCATTTGAGCTCCTCAATGGTCGTGGCTGCGCGCCTTTGCGGACGCGTTGCCAATGTCTTGCTTTCAGGAAGCAAAGCACGATCGCCACGGCAGCCCTTATCAGCCGGGCGATCGAAGGCCGGGCCTATCGCAGAAAATACCGGCTTTTGCAAGTGCGAAGCCGGCAATCCCCAGCAAGGCTGCCCGGAAAAGCAGCAGCCCTTCGTCTGCCTTCATCAAATGCCCGTCACATCCTAAGGTCAACAGGCGCATTCCGCATCTGGAGATACCCCGTGAAGAAGCTCCTCACCCTCGCCGCAGGCCTTGCCCTGACGGCAGCCGCCTCTGCTCCCGCCCTCGCCCAGTCGACGCTCGACAAGATCAAGGCGCGCGGCCACATCATCTGCGGGGCCAGCGAGGGCGTTCCCGGCTTCTCGCTGCAGGACAAGAACGGCGTCTGGCAGGGCTTCGACACCGATGTCTGCCGCGCGCTCGCAGCCGCGATCTTCAACGATCCGACCAAGGCGACCTATCTCTCGCTATCGAGCAAGAACCGCCTCGTCGCGCTGCAATCCGGCGAGATCGACGTGCTCGCCCGCACCACCACCTGGTCGCTCGGCCGCGATATCGGCCAGGGCGTCGTTTTCACCACCGTCAACTATTATGACGGACAAGGCTTCATCGTCCGCAAGAAGCTCGGCGTGAAGGGCGTCAAGGAGCTCAACGGCGCTTCGGTCTGCGTCTCGCAGGGCACGACGACCGAGCTCAACCTCGCCGATTACGGCCGTACCAACAACATCAAGTTCGAGACCGTTGCCTTCGCGACGCTGGAGGATACGGTGCAGGCCTATGAGGCGGGGCGCTGCGACGCCTATACCACCGATCTCTCGGCGCTCGCCGGCACGCGCGGCCGGTTGAAGGACCCCGAGGAGCACATGCTGCTGCAAGAGGTCATCTCCAAGGAACCGCTCGGCCCCTGGGTGCGCAAGAACGACCCGACCTGGTTCGATCTCGTGCGCTGGACCGTGATCGCCACGGTCAATGCCGAGGAGCTCGGCGTCACCCAGGCCAATGTCGAGGAACTGGCCAAGACCTCGCAGAACCCCGAAGTCCGTCGCATGCTCGGCGCTGAGGGCAAGTTCGGCGAAGGCCTCGGCCTGACCAATGACTGGGTCGTGCGCATCGTCAAGGCCGTCGGCAATTACGGCGAGAGCTTCGAGCGGCATTTCGGCGCGAAGACCACGAACCCGCTGCCGCGCGGCGTCAACAACCTCTGGACCAAGGGCGGCCTGCAATACGGCCCGCCGATCCGCTGAGGTTCGAGCAAGACGCTTCAAGCAAGAAAGCCGCCCCGGTGGGCGGCTTTTTTGATAGGGATCATTGTGCTCGGAAACACATCGTCATCCCGGGCTTGACCCGGGATCCATCGAAGGGCGCCGCGCTCTATGATGGATCCCGGATCGGCGCCGCTTCGCGGCTTGTCCAGGATGACGACGCACTCCTCAGCAATTGGTGGGCTTACAAGCGGCCGCCTCAAGCAGCTTCGCAGACCAGCGTTTCGGCTCGCGCACCGAGCAGGCGATTAAAACCGACAAGCACGACCAGCAGGGCAGCGACACCCGCGCCTACCGAGATCCAGAAGCCGCTATGGGCGCCGAAAGCGTCGATCAGCATGCCAGCGGCAGAGGCGCCGACCGCCATGCCGATGCCGATGCCGGTGATGCCCCAGGTCATGCCCTCGGTGAGCTGGCGCGGCGGCACCAGGCGCTCGATCAGGCCCATGGCGATGATGATCGTCGGCGAGACAGCCGCCCCCGCCATGAAGAAGACCAGCGCCAGCGAGGCTAGCCCCGTCACGGCCAGCAGCGGCAAGGTCGTGGCGGCTGCCAGCGCAATCGCAGCGAGGAACTGCGTCGCGAGCGAGGCCTTGAGCCTGAGCGTCCCGAAGACGAGGCCGACGATCAGCGAGCCCGCCGCATAGATCGCGAGAACGAAGCTCGCCGACGCCTTCTGCCCCTGCGCTTCGGCGAAGGCGACGGCTGTGATCTCGGCCGTGCCGAAGATCGCGCCGATGGCGATCATGGCAAGCACGACGACCTGGACGCCGCCGAGCCGGATGACCGAGGTATCGGCCTCGGCAGCGCGGGCGCGAACCGGGGGCTCGGTCCGCCGCTGCGCACAGAGCAAGGGCACGCCGACGACCAGGAAGATCAGGGCGGCCAACGGTCCGGCCTCGGGGAACAGGCTGACGCTGAGCCCGATCGCCACGATCGGCCCGACGATGAAGATGACCTCGTCGACCACCGATTCGAAGGCGAAGGCCGTGCGCAATTGCGGGGTGTCGCGGTAGAACTCGGTCCAGCGCGCCCGCACCATCGCGCCGATGCTCGGCATCAGCCCGGCGAGCAGCGCGAAGACGAAGAGCAGCCAGCTCGGCGCGCCCGTCCAGGTCGCGACCATCAGGCCGCTCAGCGCGAGCGCTCCGGCTGCGGCGGCCGGCATCAGCACGCGGCGCTGGCCGTAGCGATCGACGAGGCGCGAGACCTGCGGCGTGATCAGCGCGCTGGCGAGCGCGAAGGTCGCGGCGACCGCGCCGGCGATCGCATATTCCCCGCGCCGCTCGGACAGCATGGTGACGATGCCGAGGCCGACCATCGAGGCCGGCAGGCGGGCGATGAAGCCGGCGCCGGAAAAGGCAAAGGCGCCCGGCACCTGAAAGATTTCGCGATAGGGATTAGGCATGGCTCGAACCGTGATTGCGGACATACGCCGCGTATGTGAGTGAATGCGTAATTGCATACGCCGCGCATGTCAATTAACATACGGGCCGTATGTGATGGGGATATGATGGCCCGCAGACTTCGTGCCGACATGATCGCGGAAACCCGCGCCAGCCTGATCGCGGCCGCGCGCGAGGCGTTCGGCACCGCGGGCTATGCCGCCGCCTCGATGGATGACCTGACGGCGGCGGCCGGACTGACGCGCGGCGCGCTCTATCACCATTTCGGCGACAAGAAGGGCCTGTTCGCCGCCGTGCTCGACCAGATCGACGCGGAGATGACGGTGCGGCTGCGTGCCGTCTCGGACCGGGCCGAGGATCGTTGGACCGGCTTCCGCGACGAATGCGCCGCCTATCTCGCCATGGCGCTGGAGCCGGAGATCCAGCGCATCATGCTGCGCGACGGGCCGGCCGTGCTCGGCGATCCCTGGAGCTGGCCGATCCAGAACGACTGCATCTGGATGATGGCCAGTAGCCTTGACGCGCTCGTCGCCGAGGGCGTGCTGGCGCCGCTCGATCCGGAGGCGGTGGCGACACTGATCTTCGGCGCGACCCAGCATGCGGCACAGTGGATCGCGCATGCGCCCGATCCGGAAGCGGCCCTCGGGAGCGCGACCGATGCCTTCGACGCGATGCTCGACGGGCTCCTGCGCAAGACCACATGAAAAAGGGCGCCAGAGGCGCCCTATTTCTCGATCTGCATGCGATCGCGGATGTCTCGCGCCTCAGCGCGGCGCGAGCACCATGACCATCTGGCGGCCTTCGAGCTGCCAGTCGCTCTCGACCTTGGCGATCTCGGCGGTATCGACCTTGACCCGCTCTAGCACCTTCACGCCGAGGTCCTGATGCGCCATCTCGCGGCCGCGGAAGCGCAGGGTGACCTTCACCTTGTCGCCTTCCTCGAAGAAGCCGTGCATGGCCTTCATCTTCACGTCGTAGTCGTGCTTGTCGATGCCGGGGCGCAGCTTGATTTCCTTGATCTCGATGGTGCGCTGCTTCTTGCGCGCCTCCGAGGCCTTCTTCTGCTCGAGAAAGCGGAAGCGACCGTAATCGAGGATCTTGCAGACCGGCGGAACGGAGTTCGGGGCGATCTCGACGAGGTCGAGACCGGCATCCTCGGCGAGCTTCAACGCATCGAAGAACGAGACCACGCCACGGTTGGCGCCGGTATCGTCGATGAGCTGAACCTCGCGAACTCCGCGGATGTCGCGGTTCGAGCGGGGACCTTCCTTGGTCGGGGTCGGGGCAGCGCGGTAGGGACGACGAATGGGGGTATTCTCCTGTACTTGGCGCTCTCCGCGCCGTTGTTGCAGACACATTGCACAAAGACGGGCGATGTCAATGCATGACACCGCCACGGCAGGCATCTCCCACCGCGCGGTGGGCCGATCAGCGCCCCAGCAACGCGCAATAGACGTCGAGGGTTTCCGCGACCATCGCCTCGAGCGAGAAATGCCGCTCGACATGGACCCGCGCCCGCCGCGCCAGCGCATCGCGGGCGGAAGGGCGCAAAGCGAGCGCCTCGTTCAGCCCGGCGGCAAGCGCCGCGGCATCGCCCGGAGGCACATGCCAGCCGGTGCGCTCGCCCGGCTGAACCTGCGGCGGCGCCAGCACCGTCTCGGGCACGGCCCCGAGATCCGAGACCACGACGGGCGTGCCCATCGCCTGCGCCTCGACCGCGACGCGGCCGAAGGCTTCCGGATCGGTCGAGGGCACCGCGACGACCGCAGCCGAAAGCATCGCCGCCGGCATGTCAGAGCAATGGCCGACGCGCTTCACCCGGCCTTCCAGCCCGGCCTTGGCGATCAGCGCGTCGAGCTCCTTGACGTAGCCGTCCCTGCCCTGTGCATCGCCGGCGAGGATGAAGGCCGTGTCGGTATCGCCGCCGTCGCGCATGATGCGCGCGGCCTCGATCAGCACGCGCTGGCCCTTCCAGTTGGTCAGCCGGCCGGGCAGTAGCACGATGCGCTGGTGAGGCTCGACGCCCCAGGCCTTGCGCAGGGCCTGCACGCGATCGGCACCGACGGCCGTCGGCGCGAAGGCCGAGAAATTGGTGCCGCGATTGACGACCCTGACACGGTCCCCGGCGACGGGGTGCTTCGCCTGGATCAGACCGGCCGTGTAGTGGGAATTGGCGATGACGACATCGCCGCGCGCCATTACGGAGTTATAGAGCGTCTTCACCGCCGAGCGGCTGTTATAGGAGCCGTGATAGGTGGTGACGAAGGGCAGCTTCAGCAGCTTCGCCGCGCCGAGCGCAACCCAGGCCGGCGCGCGCGAGCGGGCATGGATCAGCTCCACCCCCTCCTGCTTGCAGAGCCGCGCCAGCTTGCGGATGTTGAAGAGCATCGCGACCGGGTTCTTGGAGGCCGCCGGGAACGGCAGCCAGACCCCGCCCTTGGCCTGCAACTCGGCGACGAGACGCCCGCCTTCGGTCGCGACCAGAGCACGCGCGCCGGCATCGGTCAGACCCTTGGCGATATCGACGGCAGTGCGCTCGGCCCCGCCGGCTTCGAGCTCGGGAATGATCTGCAGGATCGTCCGCCCCGCCAGCGGATGCGTTTCGGTCGATGGTAGCGAAAGATGGGCACCCGGCTGGAAGGACATTCGCTCTCGGTCTGGACTTTCGTGAACGGGGGCGAATATGCCCCTATCGGTTGCCAGCCGCAGCCTTTAATCGCCGCGGCCGGATGATTCGTCACAGGAGATTTGCCTTGGAGCGTCAGCCGCCGCAATGGCTCGAGGTCGGAGACGGCCCCTCGAAGCGCCGCCTCGCCTATCTCCTGCAGGAGGGAACCGGTGCGCCAATCGTCTGGCTCGGCGGCTTCCGCTCCGACATGCGGGCGACCAAGGCCGAGGCGCTGGCCGCCTGGGCAGGGGCGAACGGCCGCGCCTGCCTGCGCTTCGACTATGGCGGCCATGGCGAGAGCGACGGCGATTTCGGCAGCTTCACCCTGTCGGACTGGCTCGGCGATGCGCTGGCAGTGATCGAAAGCCAATGCCGCCAACCGCCGATCCTGGTGGGCTCCTCGATGGGCGGCTGGATCGCGCTGCTCGCGGCCCGCAAGCTGCTCGGAACTCCGCGACAGCCGGCCGGGCTCGTTCTGATCGCGCCTGCAGTCGATTTCTCCGAAGATCTGATGTGGGCGCAGATGCCCGATTCAATCCGCAGGATGATCATGGAGGAAGGTGTCTGGCAGCGGCCTTCGGAATACTCCCCCGAGCCGACGCCGATCACCCGCGCCCTGATCGAGGACGGGCGCAAGCACCTGATGTTCGGCGGCGAGATCAAGGCCGGCTGCCCCGTGCATATCCTGCAGGGGATGCGCGACCCCGACGTGCCCTGGCGCCAGGCGCTGAAGCTCGTCGAGCATCTCAGTGGCGATCCCGTCGTCCTGACCTTGATCAAGGACGGCGACCACCGCCTGTCCACGCCGGACGATATCGTGAGATTGCAATCGGCGGTCGCCGGGATGGCGACCGCGCCCTGACCTGGAGCCCGGTCGGCGTCAGTGGACGCTGACCATCTTCAGGTCGTGCTCCCAGGCATTGGCCGTGGCGGCTTCGCGCGAATCGGTGACGAGGATCGGCGCACCGTCGGCCGAGAGCAGGGTGAAGAGCTGCAAGCCGGACTCGATCTTGGGAGCCTGCGGGAAAATCCGCATCAGCTCGTCGGAGCTCATCGACTTGATGTAAGCGACCTCGCCAGCGCCGAGCGCGGCGAATTCCGCGGGGGTCAGCGGGTTGGTCTGGATAAGATTGCCGTCCTGTTTCATCGCGCCCTCCTTCAGAGCAGTGCGAATGCGGTTCTGATACTGCGCCTTCAATTATGAACAGATGCGAAAACCGCTGACGCACCTTTCAAAAGCTGGACGGGTCTCCGTCCTCTAATCCCGGCTCATGATATCGATACGCCGGACGAGCCGTTCCGGTTCCGGCCTGACCAGATCAATCGCCAGCAGGCCGTTCGACAGATCGGCGCCGAGAACCTGCATGCCATCGGCCAGCAGGAAGCTGCGCTGGAACTGGCGGGCGGCGATGCCGCGGTGCAGGAACTGGCGATTCTTGTCGTCGCTCTGGCGCCCCCGGATCGTGAGCTGGTTCTCTTCCAGCGTGATCTCGAGTTGCTCCCGGGCGAAGCCCGCGACGGCCAGGGTGATGCGCAGGCGATCGGGCTCGTCCTCCGTCCGGGGCAGCCGCTCGATATTATAGGGCGGATAACCCTCGCTCGCGCCCTTGGCGACACGATCGAGCGCACGCTCGATATCGTCGAAGCCGAGCAGGAACGGGTGGGACAAGCTAGGTGGACGCGTCATCTTCCAGGCCCTCGAAAGGCGCCTCATGGTCATCGGGACCCGCCGCCGGGCAGCATCCCGCAGGCGAAAGGCGAACCCTTCCGCTTGAGCCAGATATGGCGAAGCGCAAAGGCTGCTTCAAGGGGCGGCGCTGAGCCGGCGCAGCCTGGAAGGGGGAAGGTTCCGACAATGTCCGGAAGGAGAATGGTACAGCCACCCCGGCTTGAACGGGGGACCTCTAGATCCACAATCTAGCGCTCTAACCAACTGAGCTATGGCTGCCCAAACCAGGCTTCGCGACCGGCCGCCGTGGCGGGGTCGTCAGCGGCGCGGACCCTAGTGCCGGGATTCCGTTTTTGCAACCGCGTAATTCAACTCCGGCAGCGGAATTTCGGCGCGGCCATCGCACGCGCCGAATTCCGGCCGCTCGATCAGTCCTTGCGCAGGGCCGCGTTGGCGGCGCGCGCCAGCTCCTTCAGGTGTTCGGCATAGGATTCGTAGCTGCGGCGCACCGCCTTGGCCTGCAGCGCAATCGCCTCGGAAGCACTGTTGCTGCGTGCGAGCGACTGCGCATCGCCCAGCGTCGCCTCCAGCTCGGCGCAGGCATGATCGAGCATGCGGGCCTGCAAGGCGCCGAAGGCGCGCGCCATCGTAAGCGCCTGGCTCATGGCCGTCGCCGTGACGACAGCGGCCGCTTCGGGCGGGCGCGGCAGAGGCAGCGAATCGAGGGAAGCGGGCTGTGGCGGCCCCTTTGCGGCCGGTGCGGAAGCAGGCTCCGCCGGCTTCGCGATCGGGGCAACCGGCGCAGCCTCGACAGGCGCCGGCTTGGCGGCGACAGGCTTGGCAGCGACGGGTTTGGCCGGCGTCGATTCGGTGACCGCGGGCTTTGCCGGCACCAGCTTCACGTCGGCAACAACGGGCTTGGACACTGCGGCGGCAGGCTTGGCGGCCTTCGCGGCAACCTTCGGCCCGGCGATCTTCGCAGCGGATTTCTCGACCCGGACCTTGACCGGCGCCGCCTTCTTCGGAGCGCTTGCGGGAGCGGGCTTACTGACGGCAGCCGGTTTGGCCGCGGCGATGGGAGCCGGTGACGGAGCAGGAGCGACAACCTTGGCAGGCGCGGGCTTGGCCGGAGCGACGGCAGGGGACTGCGCGAATGCCTTCGGCTTCTCGGGGGCAGCGGCGGATGGCGGCGTTGCGGTGGGCGCCGGCGTCAGCGCCTTCACCGGAGACAGGCTGACCGGGACCTTGGACTTCGTCCGGGTCGGAGCAGGCTTGACCATGACAGCTCTCCTTCAACGGCAAACAGCGAAGGCCGGGCTCCGTGGCCCGGCCGAGAATACGATAACGGCGCCTCGCGGCGCCGAATCAGTAGCGTCTCAGCGACCCTTGGTCGCCTTGCTGACGGTCTCGGCGGCCTTGGTCGCGGCGTCCTGCGCGGCGGTGCCGAGGTCCTTGATCTGGCTCTGGAGCGCGGCGACCTGCGACTTCAGGAACTCGGACTGATGCTGCATGACCTCGGTCAGGTCCTTCGACTTCACCAGCTTTTGGGCGAAATCGAACGCGGCCGCGACGTTGTTCTCGGCATAGGAAATGGCCTTGCGGGTCGCGTCCTGCGTGTTGGCGCGGGCGCTCTCGGCCGTGCCATGCGCATTGTCCACAGCCTTATGGGCAGCGCCCATGAAGCCGTCAAACGCCTTGCGGGCCTGCTCTACGCTGCGCTCGGCGAACTCGCGCATTTCGGTGGGCACTTCATAAGGCAGCTTGCCGTTCATCGAATCCTCCTGTCGTGTGGCGATCCATCCCTAGATCATTGTGCACTGCAATATCATTGTTGCACCGCAATGACAACAGCGTGACAACTGGTGACAGCCGCCATGTTAACGCTGTTTCGATGAGAAGCGGGAGAGCGATCTTCGGTTCCATGGATTTGCCGCCGTTTGGGGTCTATTAAGGCTTTGTTAGGCATAACGGGCGCGGATCGAGCGAGCAGGCAGGCATGAGCGAGGCCGGAGAGGACTGGGCGGAGTGGGGCGTGGCGGCGGCTGAAGACGCCGCCCTTGCATCCTTTGCCGCCGGCGGCGCCCTGCTTCTGTGGGACCCGGCCGCCGAGAAGCCCCATTTCGTCAACGCCGCGGCGCAAGCGCTGCTGGGCGGACAAGCGACCCTGCCAGCCCCGACCCGGCAGCGCCTGAACCTTCTGGCCGACGGCCTGGCCTCGGCCAATGGCATCCGCCTGGAGCGCCTGCGCCTGACCGCGAGCTTCGCGGCAATGCCCGTCACCTGCGGCAGCAAGCTGCTTTCGCTGGCCGACGGCCGCTCGGCCCTGGCCATTGCCGTGCAGGCCTCGGAACTGCGCCGCCTCGGCATCACCGTCCCGCAGGCCGCGCCTGCGGAGCCTGCACCGGCCGTCGCTCCGGCGGCACCTGCCCCTCGGGATGAAGCCCCCTCGCCCGCCAAGCCGGCCATGGTCCGCTTCCTCTGGCAGTCCGATCGCGAGGGCAGGCTGACCAAGCTCTCCGACAACATCGCCATCCTGACCGGGCAGCCGGCAGCCGCCGGGCTGATCGGCCAGCGCTGGCAGGATCTGCTCGGCGCCAGCTTCGCCGACAGCGATGGCGGCCTGATCGAGCGATTCGCCAAGGCCACGACCTGGAGCGGCCATAGCGTGCTCTGGCGCACCGATTCGCCCGGCGAGGCCGCACCGGTCGAGATCTCAGGCGTGCCGGTGCTCGATGCCGCGCGCCAGCTCGCCGGCTTCCGCGGCTTCGGCATCGCCCGGCTCAACGAGCGCTGCCCGTTCCCGGTGGCCGATGCCGTGACGCCCAGCGTCGATGCCGAGGCTGAACAGATGGCCCCTGCCGTCGAGAGCGTGGCGGATGATGCGCTGACGCCGGCGACCGAGGCCGATCTCACGGCCATGGAGGCGATGGCCTCCACCACGTCGCCCATCGCCGAAGAGGTGACCGCCCCTCCCCTGCAGACGGCGGATGAGGACACTCCCGCCGCCAGGGAAGCCGAAGCAGACGACTTCTCCGACCTGCCTGAGGACGATTCGGACCTGCCTGAGGAAGACGCAGAAGAGGCGGACGATGCTGCCGCCTTGGCCGCGCTCGATCAGCCGGAGGACGAGCCCGCGCCGGAGCATGCCACTGAGGCCCCGATCGTGCCCGATCCGCTGCCCGGCAAGATCGTACCGCTGCGCAATGGCCATCTGACGGCGATCCGGCCTGTGCTCGAGCCGTCGAAGTCGCATCTGAGCTCGGCCGAGCGGAACGCCTTCCGCGAGATCGCCAAGGCGCTGGGCGCCAGGCTCGCGGGCGACGACGAGCCGAGCGCCCCGCGCCTGCCGCCGGTCGCGCCGCTGCAGGTCAAGGACAAGGAAGAAGCCCCTGCGTCGAAAGCGCTCGCGGAGGCCGAGGCTCCCGCACGGCAGCGCAACTCCCATGCCGACGTGCTCGACCGGCTGCCGGTCGCCGTTCTCGTGAACCGTGGCGACGAGGCGCTCTATGCCAATCGCACGCTGCTCGAACTGCTGGATTATGCCGACCTCGCCGACCTCAAGGCCGGCGGCAAGGTCAGCCGCCTGATCAAGGATGCCGCGCGCACCGATGGCGGCACGATGACGCTGATCGACCGGCTCGGCCATCTCGTTCCTGTCGATGCCGTGCTGTCGAGCGTGAGCTGGCAGGACGAACCGGCGACGCTGATGGCCTTCCGCCGTCCCGGTAGCGACGGCAGCGCGGTTCCGGTTCTGACCCCGGAAGAGGCGGAGGAAGCCGAGCTCGCGGCCGAATTCGCGGCGGAGGAATCCGAGTCGGCGGCACGGGTCGAGGCACTGCGGCTCGATGCCGACGCGCGCGATGCCCGCATCGGCGAGCTGACCGCCATGCTCGACACGGCGACCGACGGTGTCGTCACCGTCGACGATCGTGGACGCATCCTGTCGCTGAACAAGGCGGCCGAGGCGCTGTTCGGCTACGACCAGCGCGAGGTCACCGGCGAGCTGTTCACGCTACTCTTCGCCGGCGAGAGCCATGCGCCGGCGCTCGACTATCTCGAAGGCTTGAAGGGCGGCGGCGTCGCCTCGGTACTCAACGATGGGCGCGAGGTGCTGGGCCGCGTGCGGCAGGGCGGTAAGATCGCGCTGTTCATGACGATGGGCCAGATCGCCCATGGCAGCGAGCCGCGCTTCTGCGCGGTGCTGCGCGACCTGACCGCCTGGAAGAAGACCGAGGGCGAGCTGGTCGAGGCCCGCAAGGCGGCGGAGACGGCGAGTGCGCAGAAATCCGACGTGCTCGCCAAGATCAGCCACGAGATCCGCACGCCGCTCAACGCGATCATCGGGTTCGCCGAGGTGATGGCGGAGGAGCGCTTCGGGCCGATCGCCAACGAGCGCTACAAGGAATATCTGCGCGACATCCACCAGTCGGGCGGCTACGTCATCAGCCTCGTCAACGACCTGCTCGACCTCGCCAAGATCGAGGCCGGCAAGCTCGATCTCGACTTCGTCAGCGTCAACCTGAACGAGATCGCGCTGTCGACGGTGTCGCTGCTCCAGCCGGAGGCGCAGCGCGGCCGCGTCGTCCTGCGCTCGGGCCTCTCGCCGAAGCTGCCGCCGGTCGTCGCCGACGAGCGCTCGATCCGCCAGATCGCGATCAACCTGCTCTCGAACGCGGTGAAGTTCACCGATGCCGGCGGGCAGGTCATCATCTCGACCGCACTCGGCGACCAGGGCGAGGCGATCCTCAGGGTGCGCGACACCGGCATCGGCATGGACGACGACGAGCTTCGCCTCGCGCTCGAGCCCTTCCGCCAGGTGCCGACGACCCGGCGCGCCGGAGGCACGGGGCTCGGTCTGCCGCTGACCAAGGCGCTGGTCGAGGCGAACCGCGCGGCCATGGCGATCACCAGCGTCAAGAAAGAAGGCACGCTGGTCGAGATCACCTTCCCGCCGCAGCGCGTGCTGGCGAGCTGATCTAGCAACGACGCAGATACAAAAAAGCCCGGGGCAATCCCCCGGGCTTTTTCATGTGGTTAGAGCAGCGTCCCGGTCAGGATCAGCGCCGCCACGCCGAAATAGATCACCAGGCCGGTGACATCGACCAGCGTCGCGACGAAGGGCGCCGAGGCGCTGGCCGGGTCGAATCCGAGCCGCTTCAGCGCGAAGGGCAGCATCGAACCGGCGAGCGAGCCGAAGGTGACGATGCCGACGAGCGCGCCGCCGACGGTCGCCGCGATCAGGACCCAGTGCGGCCCGTAGTCGTAGAGACCAAGCCATTGCCACGCGATGATGCGGACGACGCCGATCAGGCCAAGGATGCTGCCGAGCGTCAGGCCGGTCGGCAGTTCGCGCAGCGCGATCCGCCACCAGTCCTTCAGCGTGACCTCGCGCAGCGCCAGCGCCCGGATGATCAGCGAGGTCGCCTGCGAGCCGGAATTGCCGCCCGAGCTCATGATCAGCGGGATGAACAGCGTCAGCACGAGCGCCTTCTCCAACTCGCCCTCGAAGAACTGCATGACGGAAGCCGTCAGCATCTCGCCGACCAGCAGGATCGAGAGCCAGCCGGCGCGCTTGCGGATCATCGCGAGGAAGCCGATCTCGTTATAGGGCTGGTCAAGCGCCTCCATGCCGCCGAGCTTCTGCACGTCCTCTGTGGTCTCGGCGATCATCGCGTCGATGACGTCGTCGAAAGTGACGATGCCGATGACCTGTTCGTCGGCATCGACGACGGGCACGGAGAGCAGGTCGTATTTGGTGATGAGGCGGGCGACCTCCTCGCGATCGATCTCGGCGGTCACGCAGATCGGCTTATGGGCGGGCACGACCGATTCGACCGGCGCCTCGGGATCGCCGCTGATCAGGCGGCGCAGCGAGACGGCACGCACCAGCTTGCGCGTGACGGAATCGAGCACGTAGATCGCGTAGACCGTCTCGCGCGAGCGCTCGACGCGGCGGATGTGGTCGAGCGTCTGCTGCACCGTCCAGTTCGAGGGCACGCTGACGAACTCGGTCGTCATGATCGAGCCGGCGCTGTGCTCAGGATAAGCCAGCAGCTTCTTGAGGTCGGAGCGGGTCTGGCGGTCGATGCGCCCGCTCAGGCGTTGTCGAACCTCCTCGTCGAACTCCTGGAAGACGTCGGCCGCGCGGTCCGCCGACATGGCGGAGAGCAGCGCGCCGGCGCGTTGGTCCGGCAGCAGCGCCACGGCATCGGCGGCGGCGGTAAATTCGGGCTGGTCCAGCACCTCGACGGCACGCTCGAACGGCAGTTCGGCCAGGACATGCGCGATGGTCGCGGTGTCCTGGTCGTTCAACGTCTCGACGATGTCGGCGACGTGTTCCTGCGCCAGCGTCTGGGCCAGCGTCACGGCAAGGAGGTCCGTGGTGGCGGCGGTATCATTCATGGCTCTGTTCCTTGCGATCGGGCCGTCGTGGCCGGATCGCAGGCGAGCCGGGGGACCCGGTCAGGCGCGCGAGACGGCGGCGGACGGCTTCGACTGTCGGCTGGGACTGTCGCTTGGCATCGGGTCGGGGTTTCCTGTGAGCAGCCGGCCGCAGAGGCCGGGAGCAGGAGGCCAATGCACCCGCAAGGCGCGCGCGTCAAACGGTTTTTTGCTGCGCGCGCGGCGATGATTGGCAGTGGCCGATGGCGCGCGCCCGGCCTATTGTCGCCGCGACGCGCCGGCCCCTGCCGGGGGCGTCCCCGTTCCGCACTCTCTTGCTGGATTCCGCCGATGTCCCTGACGATCTATGGCTGTTACCGCTCGCGCGCGACGCGCGTCATCTGGCTCGCCAACGAGCTCGGCCTGCCTTTCAACCATGTGCCGGTGATCCAGGCCTATCGCCTGCCCGACCCGAACGCGCCGGGCGTGCCGCTGCATACCCGCAGCGCCGACTTCCTCAAGGTCAACCCGAACGGCCATATCCCCAGCATCGACGATAACGGCTTCAAGCTGCACGAATCGCTGGCGATCAACCTCTATCTCGCCCGCAAGCATGGCGGCCCGCTCGCGCCCAAGGACGCGCAGGAGGAAGGGCTCGCCATCATGTGGTCGCTTTGGGCCGCGACCGAATGCGAGACCAACGCGCTCACCCTGCAGCAGCATCTCGCCGGCCTTCCGCCGGAGAAGCGCAAGCCGGACCTGATCGAGGCAGCGACCACCGCGCTGAAGGCTCCCTTTGCCGTGCTCGACAGGGCGCTGGCCGAGGGGAAGGGCCACTTGATGGGCGGGCGCTTCACCGTCGCCGACGTCAACGTCGCCGAGGTTATCCGCTACGCGAAGCTCGCACCGGAGCTCTTCGACACCAATCCGAACGTCAAGGCCTGGCTCGACACCTGCCAGGCGCGTCCGGCCTTCCAGGCGATGTGGCAGGCTCGCGACGCCGAAGCCGCCTGAGTCATGACAGGATACGGGTGGCCGGGCCTCGCCCGGCCACCTACTGACGCGGAATGACCCGGCCCAAGAGCAGAGCTTCCGCCATGACACAGCCTACATCCGCTCCCGCACTGCGCATGGGCCCGCTCGAATGGCTCCTGCTCATTATCCTGTCGGTTCTGTGGGGCGGCTCGTTCTTCTTCAACAAGCTGACCGTCGCGGAATGGCCGCCCTTCGCCGTCGTGCAAGTGCGCGTCGGCCTCGCGGCGCTGGCGCTGCTCCTCGTCGTGCGAATCGCCGGGCAGTCGATGGCGGTCGGGCGCGAGCTCTGGCTCGCCTTCTTCGGGATGGGCATCCTCAACAATCTGATCCCGTTCAGCCTGTTTCTCTGGGGGCAGCAGCAGATTGCCAGCGGCCTCGCCTCGATCCTGAACGCGACCACGCCGATCTTCGCGGTGCTGGTGATGCATTGCTTCGGCAACGAGAAGGCAACCGGACTGAAGCTCGGGGGCGTGCTGGCCGGCCTTGTCGGCGTCGCCATCCTGATGGGACCCGACGCGCTCAGCGGCCTCGGCTCCAATCTGGCGGCGCAGATCGCCTGTATCCTCGCCGCGGTCTCCTATGCCTTCTCCGGCCTGCTCGGCCGGCGTTTCCGGGGCGTGTCGCCATTGGTCGCCGCCACGGGCCAGCTCTCGGCCTCGACCGTAATGATGATCCCGATCGTTTTCGTGATGCACCCGCCTTGGACGCTGCCGGTGCCGTCCCAGACGGCGTTTCTTGCGCTCGTCGGACTGGCGCTGATCTCGACGGCCCTGGCCTATCTGCTGTTCTTCCGGATCATGCGCGCGGCCGGGCCGAGCAATGTCATGCTCGTCACCTTTCTGATCCCGGTCAGCGCGATCCTGCTCGGCTCCGGCCTCCTGGGTGAAGATTTGTTGCCGCGCCATTTCGCCGGCATGGCCGCGATCTTCGTCGGACTCGCGCTGATCGACGGCCGCATCGTGCGGATCGGGCAGCCGCGACCTGCTCCGACCGCCTGAGCCCAGATCGCTTCTCCGGAGCCTTCCACAGCCGGGGCGCTCGGATGGGCGCTCAGCCGAAAGGCTTTGTTGCCAAAAGATTATGAATTTCTGTAGGGTCGACACCTTGGCCGGAAACGCTATTGGCGACGGTCACCGATAGAGATATCGCGGCAAGCGATACACGGGACAGGGGACGGCTCATGGATGTGCGGCAACTGCGATGTTTCATCGCGGTGGCAGAAGAGCTGCATTTCGGCCGGGCGGCCGAGCGGCTCGGCGTCGCGCCTCCGGCGCTGTCGCGCCAGATCAGTGCCCTCGAAGACGAGCTCGGCGTCGCCCTTCTGACCCGCACCACCCGGCAGGTCGCGATGACGCGCGCCGGGCTGATCATGCTCGAGGAAGCCAAAGGCATCCTCGTCAAGATGGAGCATGCCTCGCGGGCCGTGCGCGAGGCCTCGCTGGCGTCCGGCAAGGTGCTGCGCGTCGGCGCGATCGACGCGGCCTCGTCGAGTTTCGTGCCGGAGGCGCTGGTGGCCTTCCGCGCCCGCTTCCCCGGCATCGAGATCAAGTTCGTCGAGGCGATCACCACCGCGCTGATCCAGATGCTGGAGACCGGAAAGCTCGATCTGGCGCTCGCCCGCCCGCCGCGCAAGCCGACCGATTGCGCCTTCGAGATCCTGCGCGTGGAGCGCCCGGTCGTCGTGCTCAACGAGAATCACCCGCTCGCCGCGCGCGAGCACCTGACCATGCTGGACCTCGTCGGCGAGCCCTTCGTCGTGCCGTCCAAGCGCCTGCGGCCCTATGCCTATGATCTGGTCATGGCCTATTTCGAGAGCGTCGGCGCGGTCCCCAACGTCACGATCGAGGCGACGGAAAAACCGGCGATGATGTCGGCCGTCGCCGCGGGGCTGGGCATGGCGCTCGCGCCGGACTGGGTGTCGCGCCTGTCCTTCCCCGGCGTGACGATGCGGCGCCTGCGCGGCGCGATGCTCGATCCGCCGCCACCGGGCGCCCTCATCGGCGTCGCCTGGCGGCCGCAGCAGAAGCTGCCCTCCCGCGACGACTTCCTCGCGATCCTCAGGGAAAGCGTGACGCTGCTCGACGAGCGCCACGTCCTGCCCTTCGTCGCACCGAAACCGCAGAAACGAACCGCCCGCACCGGGTTGCCAGTCGGAGGAGCCTGATGAGTTTGAACCAGATAGAGCAGGCCCGGGGCCTGCGCGTGCGATCGACGCAGGATCTGGCCGGCGGCCTGTTCATGGTGCTGCTCGCGCTCGGCGCCTTCATCTTCTCCTGGGAGCTGCCCGCCGGCACGCTGCGCCAGCTCGGGCCCGGCATGCTGCCCAAGGCCTTCGCGGTGATCTGCGGCGCGCTCGGCCTCATGCTGGCGCTGGCCTCGTTGCGCTACAACGGCGAGAAGCTCTCCGGCTGGTCGTGGAAGGGCATCTTCTTCGCGCTGGGCGGCGCCTGTCTGTTCGGGCTGACCATCCGCGGCTTCGAGTTCGGGCCGATCCGCGTCCCGGCGCTCGGCCTCCTGGTCTCCGGCCCCCTGCTGATCTTCTTTTCCGGCCTCGCCGCCGATGACCGGAAGATCAAGGAGCTGTTGATCTTCGCCATTGCGATGTCCGCCGGCTGCATCCTTTTGTTCAAATATGCGCTGTCGCTGCCGATCCCGCTCGCACCCTGGCTCTTGGGGATCTGACCGATGGATATGTTCTCCAACCTCGCGCTGGGCTTCGGCGTCGCGCTCACCCTCAAGAACATCGCGCTCTGCTTCGCCGGCTGCCTTGTCGGCACGCTGATCGGCGTGCTCCCCGGCGTCGGGCCGATCGCGACGATCTCGATCCTGCTGCCGATCACCTTCGGGCTCGACCCGACCGGCGCGCTGATCATGCTCGCGGGCATCTATTACGGTGCGCAGTACGGCGGCTCGACGACCGCGATCCTGGTCAACATCCCTGGCGAGGCGACCTCGGTCGTCACCACGCTGGACGGCCACCAGATGGCCCGGCAGGGCCGTGCCGGCGTCGCGCTGGGCACCGCGGCGATCGGCTCCTTCTTCGCCGGCTGCGTCGCGACCCTGATCATCGCCGCGCTCGGCGCGCCCCTGACCAAGATGGCGCTGCTCTTCGGCCCGGCCGAGTATTTCTCGCTGATGGTGATGGGCCTGTGCTTCGCGGTCGTGCTGGCGCGCGGCTCGATCCTCAAGGCCTTCTGCATGATCATGCTCGGCCTCTTGTTCTCGACCGTCGGCACCGACCTCGAAACCGGCCAGGAACGCCTGACCTTCGGCATCGCCTCGCTCTCGGACGGCATCGACTTCTCGGTGCTGGCGATGGGCGTGTTCGGCTTCGCCGAGGTGCTGCGCAACCTCGAAAGCCCCGAGGCCCGCGACGTCGTCAAAGGCAAGATCGGCCGGCTTCTGCCGGACTGGAACGACATCAAGCAGGCGACCGCGCCAGTGCTGCGCGGCACGGCGATCGGCGGCATCCTCGGCATCCTGCCCGGCAACGGCGCGGTGCTCGGCCCGTTCGCCAGCTACACCATGGAAAAGAAGCTCGCGAAGGACCCTTCCCGCTTCGGCAAGGGCGCGATCGAGGGCGTGGCGGGGCCGGAATCGGCCAATAATGCCGGCGCGCAGACCGCCTTCATCCCGCTGCTCACGCTCGGCATCCCGCCGAATGCGGTGATGGCGCTGATGGTCGGCGCCATGACGATCCACGGCATCATCCCCGGCCCGCAGGTCATGACCCGCAATCCGGAGCTGTTCTGGGGCATGATCGCCTCGATGTGGGTCGGCAACCTGATGCTGCTGATCATCAACCTGCCGCTGGTCGGCCTGTGGGTGAAGCTGCTGCAGGTGCCCTACCGGCTGATGTTCCCGGCGATCCTGATCTTCTGCTGCATCGGCATCTACTCGGTGAACAACCAGCCGCTCGACGTCGCCTTCACAGCGCTGTTCGGCCTGTTCGGCTATCTGCTGATCAAGCTCGGCTTCGAGCCGGCCCCGCTGCTGCTCGGCTTCGTGCTCGGCAAGTTGATGGAAGAAAAGCTCCGGCAGGCGCTGATCATCTCGCGCGGTTCCTTCGTGACCTTCGTCGAGCGGCCGATCTCGGCCGGGCTGCTCGTGGTTGCGGTGCTGGTTCTCGTCATCGCGCTCCTGCCCTCGATCTCGAAGAAGCGCGACGAGGTCTTCACCGAATGACGGGGTTGCCGCCACGGCGGCTCCTCTCCAGTTTCAATCCACGCAACGTCTAGGGAGAAAATACGGATGAAGAAGCTCGTTCTCGGCCTTGCCGCCGCCGCCACGCTGGCCTTCGCCGGTAGCGCACAGGCGCAGGGCTACCCGACGAAGCCGATCACCATGATCGTGCCCTTCGCGGCCGGCGGCCCGACCGACATCATCGCTCGCATCGTCGCCGACAACATGTCGAAGACGCTCGGCCAGCAGATCGTGATCGAAAACGTCGCCGGCGCCGGCGGCACGACCGGCATCGCCCGGGCGGTGACGGCTGCGCCGGACGGCTACACCATCGCGATGGGGCATCTCGGCACGTTCTCGGCGGCGCCCGCGACCTATCCCGGGCTCAAGTACGACCCGATCAACGGCATGCAGACGATCGGCTTGGCCGGCGGCACGCCGATCCTGATCGTCGCCCGCAAGAACCTCGAAGCGCCCGACCTCAAGGCCTTCGTGGCAGCCGTGAAGGCCAACCCGGACAAGTTCAACGAAGCCCATGCCGGCCTCGGCTCGGTCTCCTGGACGACCTGCACCCTGCTCAAGGGCATTCTGGGCACGCCGAAGATCAACGCCGTCGCCTATCGCGGCACCGGCCCTGCCCTGAACGACCTCGTCTCCGGCCAGGTCGATTTCATGTGCGACCAGATCGTCTCGGTCGCCGAGCAGGTCCGCGCCAACACGATCAAGGCCTATGCCATCGCCTCGGCCCAGCGCTCGCCGGCCCTGCCGGACGTGCCCACCACCAAGGAAGCCGGCCTGCCCGAGTACCAGATCGAAGCCTGGAACGGCATCGCCGGCCCGAAGGGCATGCCGAAGGAGGCCGTGGACAAGCTGGTCGACGCGCTCGGCAAGGCGCTGAACGACGAAGGCACCAAGAAGCGCCTGCTCGACCTCGGCACCGTGCTGCCGACGGCCGAGGAGCGGACCCCTGCCGGCTTCGCCGCGCTGATCAAGCGCGACGCCGACAAGCTGACGCCCGCGCTCTCCGCCGCGCCGAAGCAGTAAGCACCGCCTGAATCCGACGAAGAGGCGGCGGGCCCTCGGGTCCGCCGTTTTCGTTTCGGATCCTGGCTGCATCCGTCAGCCGCCGGGGCACGCTTCGACGATGACTGGGCAAGCCTCTGTTATCGAAGCTCTTTCTTCCGCTGGTTGCCGAACGTTAACATCTCGTGACCGGATTTCCGGGAACTGTTCCCGCGCGCCTTGGTTGTCCCGCCGAAGATTAGCTTCGAAAGGAGACATCCCATGTTCAAGAAGCTTGCTCTCGTTGCCGCCCTTGCCATCACCCCGGCGGTTGCCTTTGCCCAGAGCCAGCCCTCCGGTGGCGCCGTCGGCGGCGCGACCAGCGGTGCGGCGGCAGGTGCCGTCGGCGGCGCGGTTGTCGGCGGGCCGGTCGGTGCAGTCGTCGGCGGTGTCGGTGGCGCCGTAGTCGGCGCGATCGTCGGCGATGCGGCCGAGCCGAAGTTCCGCACCTATGTCGTTCAGCAGCGCGTTCCGTCCTACACCTATGCCGAGCCGGTCGCGGTCGGCACGGTGCTGCCGCAGCAGGGCGTCGTGTACCACCAGTTGCCGGCCGATTACGCGCCGAACGCCTCGAACTATCGCTATACGGTCGTGAACGACCGTACCGTGATCGTCGAGCCGCAGACGCGCCGCATCGTCCAGATCATCGAATAACGCCCACCCGAAACGCAGACGGTTCTAACCCCAGACACGTCCGCCTTTGAGGCCAGGCCCGCTCCGGAAACGGGGCGGGCCGCTTCGTTTTTGGGAGGTTCTCAGCGGGTCCCGAACATGCGGTCGCCGGCATCGCCGAGGCCGGGAACGATATAGCCGTGGTCGTTCAAGCGCTCGTCGATCGCCGCTGTCCAGATCCGGACATCGGGATGGGCGCCGCGCAGGCGGGCGATGCCCTCCGGTGAAGCCAAGAGGCAGACGAAGCGCAGGTCCTTTGCACCGCGCTCCTTCAGGCGCTCGACCGCCGCAACGGCGGAGTTCGCCGTCGCCAGCATCGGGTCCATCACCACGATCATGCGGTCTGCGATATCGGAGGGCGCCTTGAAATAATACTCGACGGCCTGGAGCGTGTCGGGGTCGCGATAGAGCCCGATATGGGCGACGCGTGCTGCCGGAACCAGCTCCAGCATGCCATCGAGAAAGCCGACGCCGGCCCGCAGGATCGGGGCGAAGACCATCTTCTTGCCGGAAATGACCGGCTGCATCGATTTCTGCAGCGGCGTCTCGATCTCGATCAGCTCCGTCGGCAGGTCGCGCGTCACCTCGTAGCAGAGCAGCATGCCGATCTCGTTGAGGAGCTGGCGGAAGCTCTTCGTCGAGCGATCCTTCTCGCGCATCAGCGTGAGCTTGTGCTGGACCAGCGGGTGGTCGACGACGGTGACGCCGTCCTGGCTCGAAGTCATACGCCGTTCCCTTTTCTTTCAAACTCTTAAGTCATCCCGGACAAGCCGCGTGAGCGGCGCCGACCCGGGATCCATGCCTGAACCGTTCCGGCATGGATCCCGGGTCTTCTTTCAGTCGCCCGGGATGACCAGAGACCAAGACCGAAGATCAAAATACCGTGCCATCGCTGATGATGGTCAAGGGCGGGCCGCCATCCACACGCTTTTCGCGCGCGATCCGGCGCCCGGCAGCCCAGGTCCCGCCTTCGAGCACCTTGGCCAGCGGGAGTTCATCGCGCGTGCGGCCGAGCCGCTGGCGGATGAGGGCGCCGATCTCATCGAGCAGCGCGACGGTGAGCGCGCGCCATTCCACCACGAGCGGCGACGAGACCTCATGTGCCTTCGTCCGATCCGCCTCGTCCTTCAGCGCGATGACGCCGCTGTCGAGGAAGAGCCCGCCATTGCGGTATTCCGGCAGGCCGGTCATCTCGTCGATATCGACCACTGTGATACCGGCCCATTCCAGCGGCTCGATCAGCGAATAGGTCAGCCATTGCGAGAGCTTGTGGAAGGGCACGAGCCCCTCGGTCGGCTTGCCCGGCGCGATCAGCGGATGGCGCCAGGTATCGCCGAGTGCGACGCCGGCCAGCGTCAGGCGCGATGGCCAGATGCCGCCGAAGGTGCCGAGCACCTCGCCCAGCATATGCGGCGCCCGCAGCGTGCCGGTCTCGGCGGAAGCGGCGAAGCGGTCGAACAGCGCGCCGGGCCGCGACAGGCCCTGCTTTTCGAGCTCCTCGCCGAGGCGGTTGAGCAGCGCGGCGCGACCTTCCAGCGCGAGCAGCGGGTTGTCCGCCCCCGCCTGGAAGCCGCGCGCCAGCGCCGCCGCATCGAGCCGCTTCAGGCCGGCCGCATCGGCCTGCAAGGGCTTGGCGGGATCACTGGAGAACAGGCCGGCGGCGAACATGTCGAGCGACGCGAGCGCCAACCCCTCCGAGCGGCCGATCTCGCGGCCGGTCGCGGCGTCGCGATAGCGCCAGTCCGGCCCCGCGCCGGCATCGAGCAGGACGCTGACCACGGCGAGATCATAGGCGGCGCGGCCGCGCGCGGCCGGGTCAGCGAAATTCGCTTCGCGGTCGAGCGTCTGCCAGCGATCCTCGCCTTCGGCGACGAAATGTCGCCAGCGGGCGTGGAAGGGGATGTCGAGCGTCGGATAATTCGCCCGGATCGTCTCCAGCACATAGTCGGCGCAGGCCTCGAGCCGCGCCGGGTGGACGCTGAAAATGCAGGAGCTGGCCGGCGAGCCCGAGCTCCAGCATCTCCTGTGCACGCTCGCGCACGGCCGTGGGTTTCAACAGGGCGCGGAACGCCTCGGGGTCGCGGTCAGGCATCATCAACTCGGCAGGCGGGACGGAATCAGAACTTGTCGAGGTCGCGGCCGACCGTCGACTTCAGGGCATTGTCGCCGGGCGCGCCCTCGGGCGAGTAATAGCCCGCAGCCTTCTTGGCCTCGATCTCGACGGAGGCATCGGGCGGGACCAGCTCGGGCGGGATCGCGACGCGCTCGCCGATCGCGATGCCGCTCTCGACCATGGCGTCGTATTTCATGTTCGACATCGACATCAGCCGGTCGATATGCGTGACCCCGAGCCAGTGCAGCACATCCGGCATGAGCTGCTGGAAGCGGGCGTCCTGCACGCCGGCGACGCATTCGGTGCGCTCGAAATAGGTCGCGGCGGAATCGCCGCCCTCCTGGCGCTTGCGGGCGTTGTAGACGAGGAACTTGGTGACCTCGCCGAGCGCCCGGCCCTCCTTGCGGTTGTAGACGATCAGTCCGACGCCGCCGCTCTGGGCCTCCTTCACGCATTCCTCGATGCCATGCGTGAGATAAGGCCGGCAGGTGCAGATATCGGAGCCGAACACGTCCGAGCCGTTGCACTCGTCATGGACGCGGCAGGCGATGCGCGTCTTCGGGTCGGCAAGCCGCGAGGCCTCGCCCATGACGTAAGCCGTGATCGAGCCGATCGGCGGCAGGAAGACCTTGAGGTCCGGCCGCGTCACCAGCTCGGGATACATGCCGCCGGTCTGCTCGAAGAGCGTGCGGCGCAGCTCGCTCTCGGTCGTGCCGAAGCGCTCGGCGATGCCCGGCAGATACCAGACCGGATCGACCGCGATCTTGGTGACGCTGATATCGCCGGTGCTGTGCAGGATATGCCCGTCCGCGGCGAGGCGATGGGCGCCCATCGCCGCGAGGATCTCTGGCAGGTTGAGCCTGGCCTTGGTGATCGCGATCGAGGGCCGGATATCGATGCCCTCGCCGATCAGCTTGCCGAAATCCTGCGCGACGGTGTGGCCGAAGGGATCGAGCGAGACGATCTTTTTGGGATCGGCCCATTGCGGCTGGGACAGGATTTCCGCCGTCGGATAGGTGTTGGTCAGGTCCGGGCGCTGCTGCGGGTTCATCGCGCGGGCGGAGATCGCCAGCGCGCGATAGACCGAGTAGGAGCCGCCATGGGCACCGATGACGTTGCGATCGGCCGGGTTGGTGGTGGAGGCGATGATCGGGCCGCGCTCGGTGGCGGTCGGGGCGCCCCATTTGATCGGGAAGCGCGTGGCGGCGCTCCCCGGCTCCGGGTGGGAGGTCAGCCTGATATGGCCGTTGCGGTTCGGCGCATTCATCGCGGTCACGCCCTGAAAACGGAAGAAGGCCCCGGGACGGGATCGTCCGGGGCCTTCTGGACCTCACGAAGTCTGAACCAGCGCGATGGCGCCGTCAATCGCCTTAGAAAACAGCGAGATAGCGCAGCAGCGAGATGATGCCGATCACGATCACGATGATCTGGACGACGTTCTTGATCTGCCCGTCGAGCGGCAGCATCCGCACGAGGTAGAGCACGAGGCCGATGACGAGAACGGTGATCAGCAGGGAAATCAGAATGGACATGCTTTCAGCCCTTTATCTCGGCCGGTAGCCGGCCCCCCGGAGCCCAGCCGCGACGCATTCGCGACTTGTCGGCCCCGGCGAAAGAACGTCGCGGGCCGGGATTGGTTCCGGGGGCGGGTTTGCTGGCGAAGAGGGGTCGTCGCGGCTCGCGGGCGAAGCACCGCCGTCATGGTCGGGCTTGTCCCGACCATCCACGTCTTCGCTGGTCGAAAGCGATGTTCTAGACATGGATGCTCGCCACAAGGGCGAGCATGACGTCGAGGGGCGTCATTCTCGGGCTTGACCCGAGAATCTCAGGACCAGAGGAGACTGGTTTCCGAGATGCTCGGGTCAAGCCCGAGCATGACGGCGGGTGTCAGCCTGCGATGCGATCGAAATCCGCGACGGCGCGCGTCGCCTGACGCAGCTGGTTGAGCAGCTTCAGGCGGTTGGCGCGCAAGGCCGGATCGGGATCGTTGACCGTGACCTTGTCGAAGAAGGCATCGACCGCCGGGCGGATTTCGGCGAGCGCGGCCATGGCGCCCTCGTAATCCTCGGCGGCGACGGCGGCCTCGGCTTTCGGCGTCGCCTGCGCCAGAGCGACGGCCAGCGCCTTCTCCTCGATCAGGCCAGCATCGGCGATGAGGTGCAGGTCCGGAGCAGCGGCGAAGGCGCCCTCCCCGTCCTTCTTCTCCTCGGCCTTGAGGATATTGGCGGCGCGCTTGTAGCCCGCGAGCAGGTTCCTGCCGTCCTCGGTGTCGAGGAAGCGGCCGAGCGCGGCGACACGCAGGGTGATGAGGAGGAGGTCATCGTTCGCCGAAGCGCCCTCGCCCAGCACCGCGTCGACGAGATCATGCCGCGCGCCCTGGTCGCGGAGCATGACCTTCAGGCGGTCGTGGAAGAAAGAGAGGAGGTCGGCAGCCTTCGGTTCGCTTGCTGCAACTGCTTGCGCAATTAGCTCCTCGGTCCGATCAGCCGACAAAGTTTCGGAAACTCGTAGGAGCTGTTCGATAGCTTTTGCCTTCACCCACTCCGAAGCGGGCTGTCCCGTTTCATCCAAAGAGGAGCGAATTGTCGAGTGCAATTTATCGACTGTAGCCCAGCGGGGCTTAGCGAGAGCTGCAAACTCGAAACCGTTCATCAAGTATTGAAGCCAACGGCGAAGGTCGACTCGCACCCCATTCTCAACCACCAGCCGGATCACACCCAACGCAGCACGGCGCAGCGCATAGGGGTCCTTGCTCCCGGTCGGCTTCTCGTCGATGGCCCAGAAGCCGACGAGCGTGTCGAGCTTGTCGGCCAGCGCCACAGCGACCGAGACCGGATCGCTCGGCACGCGGTCCGACGGGCCGAGCGGCTTGTAGTGCTCCTCGACCGCCGCAGCGACCGAGGCGTCCTCGCCCTGCAATTCCGCATATTTCCGGCCCATCAGGCCCTGCAGTTCCGGGAACTCGCCGACCATCTCGGTCGGCAGGTCTGCCTTGGCGAGCTTGGCGGCGCGCTCGGCCTTCTCGGGATCGGCGCCGACGATCGGGGCCAGCTCCCGCGCCAGCGCCGCGATGCGCTGGACGCGCTCGCCTTGCGTGCCGAGCTTGGCGTGGAAGACGACGCCGAGCTTGTCGAGCTTGGCCATGCGCTGGTCGAGCGGCTTGGCGAGATCGAGCCCGAGCTTTTCGGCGCTGTCCTTGAGGGTATCGAGGTCCGGCAGCGCGCCGCGGTCGGTCTGCCAGAAATAGGCGGCATCCGAGAGGCGGGCCCGCACGACGCGGCCATTGCCGGCGGTGATCGCCACGCCGCCGTCGCTGGCGGCGAGGTTCGAGACCAGGATGAAGCGGTTGGCGATGGTCCCCGTCGCGGGATCGCGCAGAACGAAGCATTTCTGGTTGGCGCGGATGGTGGCGCGGATCGCCTCGCCGGGAATGTCGAGGAAGCGCTCTTCGAAGGAGCCCATCAGCACGACCGGCCATTCGACGAGGCCGGCGACCTCCTCCAGCAGACCCTCGTCCTCGACGAGGTCGAGCCCCTGCGCAAAGGCGAGGTTGCGGGCGTCGGTGAGGATGATCTCCTTGCGGCGGTCGGCATCGAGCACGACCTTCGCCTTCTCCAGCGAGGTCACGTAATCGTCGAGGCGTTTCACCGTGATGGGGCCGGGCGCATGGAAGCGATGGCCATGGATCACGTTGCCGGAAACGATGCCGTCGACCTCGAAGGGCACCACCTCCGGGTCTTCGACCTCGGCGGCGCCGAAGGTGCAGAGGATGGAGTGCAGCGGGCGCACCCAGCGCAGGCTGGCGCCGGCGGCCGAGGCCTTGCCCCAGCGCATCGATTTCGGCCAGGGGAAAGAGCGGATCACGGCCGGGACGATCTCGGCGATGGCCGCAGCGGTTTCCTGGCCGGGCTTCTCGATGATGGCGACGTAAGAGTCGCCCTTCTTGGGATCGCTGACGATGGTCGCCTGGTCGAGCGAGGTCAGGCCCGCGGCCTTGAGAAAGCCCTGCACGGCAGCGTCGGGCGCACCGACGCGCGGACCCTTGCGTTCCTCGCGCACGTCGCGGCCGCGCACGGGCAGGCCGGCGATGTGCAGCGCGAGCCGACGCGGCGTCGCGAAGGCCTTGGCGCCCTCGTAGACGAGGCCGCGCTCGACCAGCGCATCGGTGACGAGCTTCTTGAGGTCCTCGCCGGCCTTGCGCTGCATGCGCGCAGGGATTTCCTCGGAGAACAGTTCGAGCAGAAGATCGGGCATCAGTTCGCTCCCCCGCCGGCGGTCTTCAGCCAGGCTGCGCCGCAGGCCTTGGCGAGCTCGCGCACGCGCAGGATGTAGCTCTGCCGCTCGGTGACCGAGATCACGCCGCGCGCATCGAGCAGGTTGAAGGTATGGCCGGCCTTGAGGCACTGGTCATAGGCAGGCTGGACCATGAGATGGCGGTCGCCGGCCTCACCCTTTTGCAGGAGGGCGCGGCATTCGGCCTCCGCCTCGGCGAAGCGCCTGAACAGGGCGTCGGTATCGGCGTGCTCGAAATTGTAGCGGGAGTACTCCTGCTCGGCCTGCAGGAAGACTTCCGCGTAGGTGACCTTCTCGTCGCCTTCGAGCCCGTTGAAGTTGAGCTCCATGATGCTCTCGACATTCTGCAGATAGCAGGCGAGGCGTTCGAGGCCGTAGGTCAGCTCGCCGGAGACCGGCGCGCATTCGATGCCGGCGACCTGCTGGAAATAGGTGAACTGGCTGACTTCCATGCCGTCGCACCAGCATTCCCAGCCAAGGCCCCAGGCGCCCAGCGTCGGGTTCTCCCAGTCGTCCTCGACGAAGCGGATATCGTGCAGGAGCATGTCGATGCCGATGGCTTCGAGCGACTGGAGATAGAGCTCCTGCAGGTTCGGCGGGTTCGGCTTCAGGATGACCTGGAACTGGTAATAATGCTGCAGCCGGTTGGGGTTCTCGCCATAGCGGCCGTCCTTGGGCCGGCGCGAGGGCTGGACATAGGCCGCCCGCCAGGGCTTCGGCCCGAGCGAACGCAGCATCGTGCCGGGATGCGAAGTGCCGGCACCGACCTCCATGTCGTAGGGCTGCAGCACCACGCAACCTCGCTCGGCCCAGAAGCGCTGCAGCGTCAGCAGCAGCCCCTGGAAGGAGCGGGTCGGGTCCATCGCCGGGGACGAGGCCGGGATGGCGGAATGCGAGAGTGGCGCGGGGGCGGACAAGTGCCTGCAACCTTCCGATAACGAGGGAATGCTGCGGTGATTAGGGTTCGGGCCTGCCATGGTCAAGCGCAGGCCGGAACCGGACGCGGACAGGTTTCGTTCATAACCGGTCTGATATCCACACAGGCAACCGCACGGTTCGCGATGTTCGGGGCGAGCATTTGATGCCGGGCCGGCGGCTGTAAAACCAAGGAGTAAGCCCATGTTGACAACCCGCATCATTGCCGCCGCCTTCGGCGCAGCAACCTTGCTCGGTGCCGCCATGAGCAGCGCCCCGGCCTCCGCGGCGCCGATTTCCGCCGGCACGGCGCTGGCTTCGGGCGCCGAGACCGGCCTCGTCCAGCAGGCCTGGCATCGCGGCCGCCCGCATTACGGCCCGGGCCGCCCGTATGTCCGCCGCTGCTGGACCGAGTCCCGCCGCGTCTGGAACGGCTATCGCTGGATCCGGCGCGCTGTCCGCGTCTGCCGCTAAGAGCAGCCCACAGCTCTGACGACCGACTGACCGGCGCGACCTCGCGCCGTTCACGCAACAGGGCCCGGCGTCGATGAGACGTCAGGCCTTCCATCGGCCAAGCCGATGGGGCGTTCCATGGAGACGACGATGTTCCGGGCAGCCATCCTCGCAGCCGCGACGGCCATGGTCCTCGGCGGTGGCGCGCTGATGGCGACATCGCCTGCCGCCGCGCCGGTCGCGGCAGCGGGACAATCCGCGCAGGCTGGACCGGGCCTCGTCGCGCTCGCGCAGTATCACGGCCCGCGCCGCTCCTACCGCGCACGGTCCTCCTATCACCGCCCGCGCTGCTTCTGGTCCGACCGCCGCGTCTGGGACGGTTGGCGCTGGGTTGTTCGCCCGGTGCGGGTCTGCCGCTGAGCGGCTTTGCAAGAATGGCCGCAATGCGGCCATTGGCTGAAGACAAGCTGAACGACGCGCTTCCGTGCCGTTCAGGTTCGGTGTCCTAATGTTCAATTCAAGGACGGCGTTTCATCCGACGGCAGAGACTGCCGACGCCATCTCATGGAGGTTTTCATGTTTCGGGCAATGATCGTCACGATGGCGACCGCCGGCGCGCTGGGCGTGGCCGGGCTCGCCGCCACTCCCGCCTCTGCCGCCCCGGTCGGGGCCGCGCCGATCGCAGCCGCGCCGATGGTCGCGAGCGAGGGCGTGATCCAGCAGGCGCAGTATTATTACGGCCCGCGCCGCTATTACGGGCCGCCGCGCTATTATGGCCCCCGCTATTACGGGCCGCGGCGCTACTATGGTCCGCCGCGCTTTTACGGCCCGCGCCCCTATTACGGCCCGCCGCGGTTCTACGGCCCGCGCCCGTATTACTGGTAATCGGGCGCGAGGCGCTCGCGGCCGCGATGCACCGCATCGCTTGCGGGCGTCAGCTTGCCGTCGGGGCCATTGATCACGAAAGCCGGCAGCATCGCTGCCGGCTTTTTGCTGTTGAGGACAGCCGTAACGATGATGCGGATCGCGGGCTTGTCGGCAAAGGCATGGACGGGGCGGACCGCGACCGCGCCGAAACCCGTTCCGAGGCCGGCCAGCACTTCGGGCAGCGCCTCGACCCGGTGAATGAGCGCGAGATGGCCGCCCGGCCGCAGCAGGCGCCGGGCCGTGCGCAGCCAGGGCGCAAGCGCTCCTTCGGCGACATGGGCCGCCTTGCGATTGGGAACCGGCGAGGCCTTGCTGCCCCCCGGCGGATAGAAGGGCGGGTTCATCGCGACGGCGTCGAAGGAGCCGGGCGCGAGGCCCAGTTCACCGAGAATCGCAGCGCGCGCCGTGACATCCCCGACCACGACCGTCACGCGATCCGCCAGCTGGTTGAGCCCGGCATTGCGTTCCGCCAGTGCGGCAAGCTCTGGGTCGCGCTCCAGCAATGCGACGCGCAAGCCCGGCTGCGCCAGCGCCGCTGCCAGCCCGACCGTGCCGACGCCGGCGCCGATATCGAGCAAGGCGCCCTGCCCCAATGCCGGCAGTGCTGCCGTCAGCAGGATCGCATCGCTGCCGGCGCGATGGCCCTTGCGCGGCTGGAGCAGCCTCAAGCGGCCGTCGAGCAACCGGTCCTCACCGATCTCGCCCAGCCCGGAATCCGGCGCGATCTCACTCATCACGCAATTCTGATCCGTAGCCGGCCTCGATCAGCAGGGCGCGGGCGCGCTTGCGATCGGCCTCGCGGACCAGCAGGCGGCGCGGGAAGGCGCCGATCATGCCCTCCAGCGAGCTGATATGCTGATCGGCGATCAGGCAATCGAGATTGGCGGACGCCAGCAGGGCCTCGACGGCGCCGAGCAGGATGAGGTCGTTAGTGCGCATGAGTTCGTGCATGGCGCCATGGAGCCCAAGCGCCGCCTTCCGCGCAAGAGCCGGCGCTCCATACGTCCCCGATCACGCAAAGGTGCGGCGTCACGCCGGTTTGCAGGGGCTGGCGTCCCATGCGACGGTTGTGGCAAGGCACAAGCGCGCCGCCCGGCGCGAGAATCTGACCCGGAGTGTTTCCAGTGGGTGTCGTCGTCTCCCTCGAGGAACGGGAATCGAATCAGGCCAGCATCGAGCCGCTGGTCGCGCTGACGCGCGTCGACATGGAACGCGTCAACGCGATGATCCTGTCGCGCACCGGCTCGGACGTGACAATGATCCCGGAGGTCGCCAACCACCTGATCTCGTCCGGCGGCAAGCGACTGCGGCCGATGCTGACCCTCGCGATGGCCGATCTCTGCGGCTACGCTGGCGAAGGCCATGTGAAGCTCGCGGCTTCCGTGGAGTTCATGCACACCGCCACATTGCTGCATGACGACGTCGTCGACGAGAGCGACATGCGCCGCGGCAAGCTCGCGGCCCGCATGCTCTGGGGCAACGAGGCGAGCGTGCTGGTCGGCGACTTCCTGCTCGGCCAGGCCTTCAAGATGATGGTCGAGGTCGGCTCCCTGCGGGCGCTCGACATCCTGTCGACCGCCGCCTCCGTGATCGCCGAGGGCGAGGTTCTGCAGCTCTCGGTCGCCAAGAACACGGAAACGACCGAGGACGAGTATCTCTCGGTGATCCGGGGCAAGACGGCCGAGCTCTTCGCCGCCGCCTGCGAGGTCGGGCCGGTGATCGCCAACTCGTCCAAGGCCGATGCCGCCGCCTGCCGCAGCTACGGCCTCAATCTCGGCATCGCCTTCCAGCTCATCGACGATGCGCTCGACTATGGCGGCGTCGCGGCCAAGCTGGGCAAGAACACCGGCGACGATTTCCGCGAGGGCAAGATCACCCTCCCCGTCGTGCTGTCCTTCCGCCGCGGCGACGAGGGCGAGCGTTCATTCTGGAAGCGTACGCTGCAGGATGGCGAGATTCGCGATGGCGATCTGGAAGAGGCACGCGCAATCATGCGCCGGCACAAGGCGCTCGACGATACGATTGCCCGGGCCGAGCATTATGCGCGCATGGCGAAGGACGCACTCGGGCTGTTCCCGGCCTCGCCGATGAAGCAGGCGCTCAACGCCGCTGTCGATTTCTGCGTCGCGCGGGCGCATTGAGCGGTTCGCACGTCGTCAGCTGAGCAAAGTCGGCTTCACCCACCAGCTCGGCCGGTCGCGCTGCAGTGCCTTCGCGGCCGCCGCGCTGGCCGTGCAATCGTCGAACAGCGCGAAGCAGGTGGCGCCGGAGCCCGACATCCGCGCTAGCCGGCAGCCCGGCAGCCCGGCAAGCCGCTCCAGAACGTCGCCGATGACCGGAGCGACCCGCTGCGCTGGCGCAGCGAGATCGTTCGTCGTGGATGTGAGATAGCCCAGCAGCTTCGCCGCCGATGCCGGCGCCACGACGTTCTCAACGCGCGCTTCGGATGCCGCCTCGCCGGCCTTCAGACCGAGCGCCCGGAAAACGGCAACCGTCTCGACGCCGACGCCAGGATTGGCCAGCACGGCGAAGAGCGGCGGCAACCTGAGCACAGGGCCGAGCTTCTCGCCGATGCCGGCCATCAGGCGCGCCCGCGAATCAAGGCAGACCGGTACGTCGGCGCCAACCTGCGCAGCGACCTCCCGCAAGACCGGGTCGCTCGCAGCGATACCGTTCAGGCGCGCGAGCAGGCGCAAAGCCGCAGCAGCATCGGCCGAACCGCCGCCGATCCCCGAGGCGACCGGCAAGCGCTTGACGAGATGGAAACGCCCGAGCCGCAGGCCCGGACGTGCTGCCGCCAGCGCGCGGGCAGCGCGCAGGACGAGATTGCCGTCATCGGCCGTCAGGCCTTCAGAGCGCGGCCCGGCGAGCGTGAGAGAGAGATCAGCACCGGGGTCGAGCGACAGCATATCGCCCACGCCCGCGAAGGCGACGAGGCTTTCGAGCGCGTGATAGCCGTCCGCGCGCCGGCCGAGCACGCGCAAGTCGAGATTGACCTTGGCGCGGGCGCGCGTGGTCAGCGGCAGGGTCACGGCGTCAGACCGGCGACGCCGAAGCGTCAGCCGCCATCCTTCTTGGTCTCCTCGACGGCATTCGCCGAGGGGTCCTCCATCCCGCGCTCGATCTTGCGCAGGATCTTCTCCAGATCCTCGGGCTCGGGCTTGAGGTCACGCGCATGGTTCCACTGGAACTTCGCCTCGAGCTGGCGGCCGGTGCGCCAGTAGACGTCGCCGAGATGGTCGTTGATCACCGGATCGGACGGGCGCAGCTCCGAGGCCCGCTCGATCTCGCGCGCGGCATCCTCGTAACGGCCGAGGCGGTAATAGGCCCAGCCCAGCGAATCGATGATGTAGCCGTCGCGCGGGCGCAGCTCCACCGCGCGGCGCAGCATGTCGAGCGCCTCGTCGAGCTTGAGATGCTTGTCGACCAGCGAATAGCCGAGATAGTTCAACACCAGCGCGCGCTCGCGGCCGAGCGGATCGGGCAGGAGCTCCAGCGCCTTGCGCAGATCGGCCTCGGCCTCGGGCCAGCGGTTGGTGCGCTCGCGGGCGATGCCGCGGAAATAGAACAGGTCCCAGTTGGCGCGGCCGGGCGAGGCAAGCTTGGCGATGGCCTTGTCATAGGCGGTCGCCGCTTCGGCGAACTGCTTGCGCGAGCGATAGATGTTGCCGAGCGCGGAGAGCGCGTCGACATCGTCAGGGCGCTCGGCAATCACCTTGTCGAGATGCTTCACCGCCTCTTCGGGCTTGCCGAGATTCTCCAGGGCCAGACCGGCCTGGATCTCGGCATTCGGACGCAGCGGCGAGGAGGCCGGCATCTTGTCGTAGACCGCGACCGCATCTTCCGGCTGGCGGGCGCGCTCCAGGATATCGCCGAGCGTCAGGATGGCGAGGTCATGGCCGGGGTCGAGATAGATCGCCATGCGCAGATAGAGCAGCGCCGCCGCCTCGTCGCCCTGGCGGTTGCCGGCGCTGGCGAGACCGTAGAGCACCTCGGCCGCGCCCTGCTGCGGCGTCGAGATCTGGCGCGGCGGAGCGTCCTTCTTGCCGACGAGCGCCATGCCCTCGCGGATGATCGGGTGATTTGGCAGCAGGCGGTCGAAGGCGGCATAGGTCTCGGCCGCGCCGTTGAAATCGCCATTACGGGCCTGGAAACGCGCCCAGAGATCGACCAGCCGAAGCGTGGTCTTCTCGGCGTCATAGGCCGATTTCAGCCGCTTCTCGGCGTCGGCCTTGCGGCCGGCGGCATCGAGGATCAGGCCGGCGTGATAGTCGCGGAAGAGATTGTAGGACGGCTCGCCCTTCAGGCGCTCCAGCGTCTCGATCGCGCGCTTGGGGTTGTTCGAGCCAAGATAGGACCAGGCCGAGAGCAGCGTCGCGGTGATGTCGGCGGCGCGGCCCCTGCCCCCGCGCTGCAAGTGATTGCGCGCCGTCTGATAGCTCTTCTGCTTGATCGAGCGAATGCCGATGACGAGCTGGGCGAGGCCGTTGCTCGGGTCCTGCTGGATCAGCTTGTCGGCGGCGCGGAAGGCGTCAGGCATGGCGCCGTCGGCCAGGAAGGCGACGAAGGCACGCTCGGTCAGGTCGTTGTTCTGCGGGTCTTCCTTGATCGCCTCGCGCAGATAGACGGAGGCAGCGCCGAGATCGCGCGAGGCGCCGGCGACGATGGCCGCAAGGTAATTGCCCTCCAGGCTGTCGCCCGGTTCGAGCGTGTCGGCCGCGCGCGGCTGCGTCGCGCCCTGGGCGGCGGCCACGGCGGGCAGGAACATCAACAAGGACAACGCGGCAGCCGTGCCGGAGGCACGCACCTTCTTCAATAATGTCACGACTGCCATTCTCCCTCGGTCCGCAGCCTCACCATCTCGGGGCGCACTCTTCCAGCGGACCGTGATCGCTTCGCGTAGGCCGCCAAGATGGCGGTTTCCGGGCGGGCGGGCAAGCCGGCCCCCTCCCGAATGCGGCGGTTTCGTAGCAGCAGCGCAACACTTGCCGGAATCCGCATGACGAAAGGGCCGGCACCGGAAAACAGGCACCATTTCGCAGGGAAATCGGGCCTATGATTGTCGTTGTCTGCAGATTTCGCAGCGATTCCACTGGGACTATTCCAATGAAGAAGATCATTCTGAGCGTTGCCGCCGTCGCGCTCCTCGGCGGCTTCGTCGCCGGCTGCGCCAAGACGGAGACCAAGCCGGCTGCCCCGATCGTCCGCAAGGGCTGATCGGCCTCCTGGCCTTACGACAAAGGGCGCGCCGGCAGGCGCGCCCTTTTTGATTCTTCGTACAGCGAATCGAACGCGATCACATATTCGCGTAGCCGGGCCCGCCGCCGCCTTCCGGCACCGTCCAGGTGATGTTCTGGGCGGGGTCCTTGATGTCGCAGGTCTTGCAGTGGACGCAGTTCTGCGCGTTGATCACGAAGCGCGGATTGGCCTTGGTCTCGGCATTCTCGTAGACGACCTCGTAGACGCCCGCCGGGCAATAGAGCCGGGCCGGCTCACCGTAGAGCGGCAGGTTCTGCGTGATCGGGACCGAGGGATCGGTCAGCTTCAGATGGGCCGGCTGGTCTTCCTCGTGATTGGTCGAGGAGAGGAAGACCGAGGAGAGCTTGTCGAAGGAGATCTTGCCGTCCGGCTTCGGATAGGTGATCGGCGTGACCTCGGCGAGCGGCTTCAGCGTCGCGAAATCCGGCTTGCCGTGCTTGAGCGTGCCGAAGGGTGACCAGCCGAAGAGCTGATTCAACCACATGTCGATGCCGCCGAGCCCGATGCCGAGCAAGGTGCCGAATTTCGACCAGAGCGGCTTGACGTTGCGGACGCGCTTCAGATCCTTGCCGATGGCGCTGTCGCGCCAGCTGTTCTCGATCTCGACGACCTCGTCATGCTGGCGCCCCGCCTGCAAGGCCGGCACCAGCTTCTCGGCCACCAGCATGCCGGACAGGATCGCATTATGGCTGCCCTTGATGCGGGGCACGTTGACGAAGCCGGCGGAGCAGCCGATCAGCGCGCCGCCCGGGAAGGTCAGCTTCGGCACGGACTGCCAACCGCCCTCGGTGATCGCACGCGAGCCATAGGCGATGCGCTTGGCGCCCTCGAAGGTGTCGCGGATCAGCGGATGGGTCTTGAAGCGCTGGAACTCATCGAAGGGCGAGAGCGTCGGATTCTGGTAGTTCAGATGCACGACGAAGCCGACCGAGACGAGGTTGTCGTCGAAATGATAGAGGAACGAGCCGCCGCCGGTCGTGTTGTCGAGCGGCCAGCCGAAGGAGTGCTGGACGCGGCCCTTGTGGAACTTCTCCGGCTTGACCTGCCAGAGCTCCTTCAGGCCGATGCCGTATTTCTGGGGCTCGCGGCCCTCGTCCAAGGCGAACCGCTTGATCGCGATCTTGGAGAGCGAGCCGCGCGCGCCCTCGCCCAGCAGCGTGTAGCGGCCACGCAGTTCCATGCCGCGGGTGAAGCGCTCGGAGACCGTGCCGTCCTTGGCGATGCCCATGTCGCCGGTGGCGATGCCGGCGACCGAGCCATCCTCGTTGAAGAGCAGTTCGGCGGCAGCGAAGCCCGGATAGATCTCGACGCCGAGCGCCTCGGCCCGCGCGCCCAGGAATTTGGCGACCAGCCCGAGCGAGCCGACGAAATTGCCGTGATTGTTCATCAGCGACGGCATGCCGAAATTGGGCAGGCGGATGCCGTTCGGCTGAGTCAGGAAATAGAAGATGTCTTCCTTGACCTCGGTAGTCAGCGGGCGCTCGGGGTCCTCGCGCCAATCCGGCACGAGACGATCGAGGCCGATCGGGTCGATGACCGCGCCGGAGAGAATATGGGCGCCGACCTCGGCTCCCTTCTCGACCACGACGACGGTGAGGTTCTCGTCGAGCTGCTTCAGCCGGATCGCGGCGGCCAGGCCCGCGGGGCCGGCACCGACGATGACGACGTCATAGTCCATGCTCTCGCGCGGTTCGCTCTGCGCTTCCTTGAGATCCATCCTGCCCTCCGCCTCAGCAACCGCATCGCATGATAGTTTATATATGAACTATTCCGCCGGTGCGTTCAATGCCGGCTTTACGTCCAGTCTGGAACCCCTCTATCCAAGCGCGCGTTCCATTTTGCAACTGCGTCGGCTCGCGAAGCGGGCGTGCAGGGTATAGGATACCCCTATGAGCCTGTCCGATGCAGTCGGCCCCGACGCGCCCGATCCCTATGAGTTGCTGAGCTGGTACGCCGAGATGGGCGTGACGGAGGCGCTCGACGAAACGCCGCGCAATCATTTCGCCGATCCGGCTCCGGCTGAGGGCAATGGACAGCCACGCCTGCGTCCCCTGCCCGGCCGGCCGGCTGCACCGGCGCGCCCCATGGCTGCCGCCGCCACGGCGCCCGATGACGCGGCAGTCAGCGCCAAGGCATTGGCGCGCGAGGCCCGGACTTCTCGAAGAGCTGAAGACCGCACTGGCCGGTTTTGAGGGCTGCGCACTGAAGGCCACGGCCAAGAACCTCGTCTTCGCCGACGGCAACCCGGAAGGCCGGGTGATGATGGTCGGCGAGGCGCCGGGCGCCGACGAGGACCGGATCGGCCTGCCCTTCGTCGGACGCTCGGGCCAGTTGCTCGACCGCATGCTGGCGGCGATCGGGCTCAGCCGGAGGGACGACGTCTATATCGCCAACCTCCTGCCCTGGCGTCCGCCGGGCAACCGCACCCCGACGCCGCAAGAGGTCGCGATCTGCCTGCCCTTCATCCAGCGCCAGATCGAACTCGCCGATCCCGACATCCTCGTCTGTGTCGGCGGGCCTTCGGCGCAAGGCCTGCTCGGCTTCACCGGCATCCTGCGCTCGCGCGGAAAATGGGTGGAGTACGATACCGGGGCGCGGCGCATTCAGGCGATCGCGACCCTGCACCCGGCCTATCTGTTGCGGCAGCCGCTGCAGAAGCGGCTCGTCTGGCGGGACCTGCGCGCATTGAAGGCGGCGCTCGACGGGAAGAATTGACGCAGCGACGTTGCGCGCAGGCGCGGCACAAGGCAGGCTTGCATTAGATCACATCCAGACACGCCCGAACGGGCGAGGCCCGGCACCGGCGTGGCGCGGCCAGACGGAGTTCTGCGATGGTCATCGATGCATTCCTGCTCTCGCGCATCCAGTTCGCCTTCACCATCTCGTTCCACATCATCTTCCCGGCCTTCACGATCGGGCTTTCCGCCTATATCGCGACGCTGCTCGGGCTGTGGCTGAAGACAGGCGACCCGAAATTCCATCTGCTCGCGCGGTTCTGGACCAAGATCTTCGCCGTCTCATTCGCGATGGGCGTGGTCTCCGGCATCGTGCTGTCCTATCAGATCGGCACGAACTGGAGCCGCTTCTCGGTCGCGGTCGGCAATATCGTCGGGCCGCTTCTGGGTTACGAGGTGCTGACCGCGTTCTTCCTCGAGGCCTCCTTCCTCGGCGTGATGCTGTTCGGCTGGAAGCGGGTGCCGCCCTGGCTGCATTTCCTCTCGGCGGCGATCGTCGCCGGTGGCACGGCGATGTCGGGCTTCTGGATCCTCTCGGCCAATAGCTGGATGCAGTACCCCGTCGGGCACGAAGTCCGCGACGGCATCGCCTACCCCGTCGACTGGATGAAGATCGTCTTCAACCCGACCTTCCCCTTGCGCTTCGCGCATATGATGACGGCGGCCTATCTCACCACGGCCTTTGTCGTGCTGGCGACCGGGGCGCGCCATCTTCTCGCCGGACACCGCACCGAATCGGCCAAGACGATGGTGCGCATGGCGATCCTGATGATCGCGCTGACCGCGCCCCTGCAGGCGCTGATCGGCGATTTTCACGGCAAGCAGACCGCGATCTACCAGCCGGCCAAGCTCGCCGCGATCGAGGCGCACTGGGATTCGTCGAAGCCCGGCGCGCTCGTTCTCTTCGCCTGGCCCGACGAGAAGGCCGAGCTCAACCGGTTCGAAATCTCGATCCCCGGCGTCGCCAGCCTGCTGACCCATGGCAGCATGGATGCGCTGTTCCCGAGCCTCAAAGACTTCAAGGTCGAGGACCGGCCGCCGGTGCTGATCCCCTTCTTCGCCTTCCGCGTGATGGTCGGCATCGGCACGCTGATGATCCTGTTCGGCTGGGCCGGCGTCTTCCTGTGGAAGCGCGGCACCGTGTTCGAGTTCGCGCCGCTGGCTCTGGCTCGCCCAGTACAGCTGGCCGGCCGGCTTCGTCGCCATCCTCTCCGGCTGGTTCGTCACCGAGGTCGGCCGCCAGCCCTGGCTCGCCACCGGCGTCCTGCGCTCGAAGGACGCGGTATCGCCGGTGACGACGCTTGAGGTCGCGATCTCGCTGGGGCTGTTCGTCTTCGTCTACTGCGTCGTGTTCACGGCCGGCATCCTCCTGATCAACCGCCTGATCGGCAAGGGGCCGGACGAGATCAGCCATGAGGACCCGCCCGAGCAGCCATCGAAGCGGACCCTGAAGGCCGCGCAGGCGCCGGCCTCGGCGATCTTCGGCGACGGCCATCCCGGCGACGACAAGATCCAGCCGGCGAACTGAGGAGAGCCCAAATGGAATGGTACCTCCCTGTTATCTGGGCCGGCGTCATCGGCACCGCCGTGATGCTTTATGTCATCCTGGACGGCTTCGACCTCGGCATCGCCGTCCTGTTCCCGACGACGAGGGACGAGGGCGAGCGCGACCAGATGATGAATTCGGTCGCGCCGTTCTGGGACGGCAACGAGACCTGGCTGGTGCTCGGCGGCGCGGGCTTATGGGTCGCCTTCCCCTATGCCTACGCCATCATCATGCCGGCCTTCTATATCCCGGTGATCCTGATGCTGCTGGCGCTGATCTTCCGGGGTGTCGCCTTCGAGTTCCGCTGGGTGGCCAAGCCCCGTCACAAGATCTGGGACCTCGCCTTCTGGGCAGGTTCGACGCTCGCCGCCTTCGCGCAAGGGCTGATCCTCGGCGGTCTGCTCCAGGGTATCAAGGTGGTCGACAAGCAGTTCGCCGGCGGCCCCTTCGACTGGCTGACCCCGTTCACGCTGATGTGCGGCGCCGGCGTCGTCATCGGCTATGCCACGCTCGGCGCCACCTGGCTGGTCTACAAGACGGACGGGCCGGTGGCGGAGCGGGCGCGCCGGCAGGCGAAGGCGCTGCTGCTTGGCCTGCTCGCCTTCGCCGTTCTGGTTTCGCTGTGGACGCCCTATGCGCATCCGCGCATCGCCGAGCGCTGGTTCACGCCATCCAACCTGATGCTGCTTTGGCCGCTGCCGGTGCTGACTGCGATCTGTGGCTACTTCGCCTGGAAGCGGCTGCACGGCGCGCATGAATTCACGCCCTTCGCGCTCACCATCGCGATCTTCGTGCTGTGCTTCCTCGGGCTCGCGGTCTCGAACTATCCCTATCTGGTGCCGCCCGACCTGACGATCTGGGATACGGCGGCAGCGCCGAGCTCGCATATCTTCGTGCTGATCGGCGTCAGCTTCCTCCTGCCGACGATCCTGTTCTACACGGCATTCGTGTACTGGACCTTCCGCGGCAAGGTCAGGATCGACAGCGGATACCACTGATTGGAACAGGCGCAGTCACCCGGCGTTCAGGAGCAGCCTGCAAAGACGACTTGAGTTCCCCGCCTCTCCCGGCGAGATTGCGGGGGAGCTTCGCCGAGGACGCCTTCATGCAATGGGAAGATTACCGCCAGTCCGATAACCTCGAGGACAGGCGCGGTGGTGGCGGTGGCGGCGGCTTCGCCGGCATGCCCGGCGGGCGCGGTGGCGTCGGCATCGGCACGATGGTCGTGCTCGGCCTGCTCGGCTGGGCGCTCGGCATCGATCCGCGCCTGCTCATCGGCGGCGCCGAATTGATCGGCGGCATCGGCGGGCGCGAGCAGACCCAGGAAACGCGTCGCTCCTCCGGCCCGCCGGAAGATCAGATGGGCCGCTTCGTCTCGGCCGTTCTGGCGCAGAACGAGGATATCTGGTCGAAGCTTCTGCCGCAGCAGGCCAATACCCGCTACCAGCCACCTCGCCTCGTGCTGTTCTCGGGCGTCGAACGCTCGGGCTGCGGCACCGCGCAATCGGCGATGGGGCCGTTCTATTGCCCGGTCGACAAGAAGGTCTATCTCGACACCTCCTTTTTCCAGGAGATGCAGCGCAAGCTCGGTGGCGGCGGTGATTTCGCCTATGCCTATGTGATCGGCCACGAGGTCGGCCATCACATCCAGAACCTGCTCGGCATCCTGCCCAAGGCCAACCAGATCCGCGAGCGCTCTTCCGAACGCGATGCTAACGCGATCTCGGTGCGAATCGAATTGCAGGCGGATTGCTTCGCCGGCGTCTGGGCTCACAATATCCAGGCAATGGGCCGCCTCGACCAGGGCGATATCGAGCAGGCGATGCGGACCGCCTCTGCCATCGGCGACGACAAGCTGCAGAAGGCGGCGCAGGGCACGGTCGTGCCCGACTCCTTCACGCACGGCTCCTCGGCGCAGCGCACGAAATGGTTCACGACCGGGTTCCAGTCCGGCTCGATGCAGAGCTGCGACACGTTCCGGAATCAGGTGTAGCGCGGCCGCCATCGGCGCCCTGAAAGCAGAACGGGCCCGATACAGGGCCCGTGACTTTCGATTTCAGCGCGGAGGGCTTTCATCCAGCCCTCCGCTTCGTTTTCATGGAGCCGTCAGCTCCAGAATCCTTCCTGATGAACGCGAGGCGAGAACGTATCCTGGTCCTCCTGCTGTTCCTCGCGCTTGTCCTCGTCGCGCTCCGCTTCGAGCGCAGAACAGGAATCGTGCCGATCAAGCATGGGTCTCTCCTTTCGGGGTCTGAGGGAGGTGCTTTGGCGACCGTCAACATATGAACTTATGCTGCAATGCACAAGTTCCCGGGCAAAATGCGTCCAGCCATGCGTAGCCGGCATAGCGAATTGGGCGGCACCGCAACCCGCCGAGCCTGCCTAACCGGCCTGTTCCCGCAAGACCGGCAGCCGCACCGGAGCCCGTTCCAGACGACCGGTCAGCGCCATCGCCTTGGGCATGACCAGCCCTGCCGCAAGCCCACGACGTCCGATGGAGAAGGTGATTCTCTCGCACAGCGATGCCGCAAGCCCGCGTGACGGAATCAGCGCCGGCTTCCCGGCGGCAATCAGCAGATGACGCTCCACAGCCTGAACCCAGTGGGCTTGCGGCACATCGCCGGCGTCGAACAGAACGAGACGATCGCCCCGCGCTTTGGCGGCCGCGTCCTGCCAGGCCCGCTCATGGCTCGCGCGCAGATAACGCGCGCCGGTCGCATCCGCTGCCCGCTCCGTCTCGGCCGCGCCAACCGTATCGACGAGCACGGCATGGCCGAGAAAACCTTCCGCCACGGCTGGAATCAGCACAGCCAACGTCGCGGCGAGCGCCTGCTGGGAACCATCGCTACGGATCACGGCTGTGAGCATGAGCGAAATCCTATGCCGCAACGCAGCATGCCACAATCCCGCCACTTGCCTTTTGTTCTCTATATGTTCACTCTACCTGAGACCAGATGGCGTCGATTCCCGGCGCGCGACGCGGTTCGAAAACCATGCCCCAGGCCAGACCCACTTCACGGCCCTTCCCGGCTGCTCAGCCCTTGCGGCGGGCGGACAGGGAACCGAGCGTCTCCGCGCCTGTCGTCGCTCCCGCCGATCCGATGGCCTATGTCGGCCACCGCATCGATCCGGATCGGCGACGCGGGCGCGGCGCCACGATCAATCCCGGCGGTCGCTACGAGGCTGAGCAGCGCGTCACCGAGGATGATGGCTGGGGCTCGCTGGAGGAGCTGCCGCCGTTCTCGACCGAGATCGCTTATGAGAAGGCGCGCACGATTATCACGCGCAACGATTCGCCCGATATCTCGTTCGACCGCTCGATCAACCCCTATCGCGGCTGCGAGCATGGCTGCGTCTACTGCTTCGCCCGGCCGACCCATGCCTATCTCGGCCTGTCGCCGGGCCTCGATTTCGAGAGCAAGCTGACGGCGAAGCCCGATGCCGCGGCGTTGCTGGAAAAGGAGCTCTCCTCGCCCTCCTATCAGCCGCGCACCATCGCGATCGGCACCAATACCGACGCCTACCAGCCGATCGAGAAGAAGCTGCGGATCATGCGGCAGATCCTGGAGGTGCTGGCGAAGTTCAACCACCCGGTCGGCATCGTCACGAAATCGGCGCTGGTGCAGCGCGACATCGATATTCTCGCGCCGATGGCCGAGAAAGGGCTGGTCAAGGTCGCGCTCTCGGTGACGACGCTCGACCCGAAGACCGCACGTGGCATGGAGCCACGCGCCGCCTCGCCGGCAAAGCGGCTCGAGACGATCCGCAAGCTGTCGGAGGCAGGCATTCCGGTCACTGTGCTGGTCGCGCCGATCATTCCGGCGATCAACGAGCACGAGATCGAGCGTATTCTCGACGCGGCGAAGGCGGCAGGTGCGGAGGCAGCCGGTTATGTCCTGCTCAGGCTGCCGCTAGAGGTCCGCGACATCGTACAGGAATGGCTATTGACGCATCACCCCGACAAGCTGCGCCATGTGATGTCGCTGATCCGCTCGACGCGCGGCGGCAAGGATTACGATTCGCAATGGGGCCAGCGCATGGTCGGCTCAGGCCCCTATTCCTGGATGATCGGGCGGCGCTTCGAGATGGCGGCCGAGCGCATCGGCTTCAACGCGACGCGGCGGCGGCTGCGGACCGACCTCTTCGTGAAGCCGGAGAAGGAGAAGGCGCAGCTCAGCTTGTTTTGAGGGATGAGCTGCCGGGCAGCGCGACGAGACGGTTGAAAACCGCGGGATCCCCTCTCCTGTAAGGAGAGGGGTAGGGGTGAGGTGTAGGCCCCTGGCCAGTCGCGCGCGCTCTCACCGCGGCGGCGGTTGGGTCACAGCTACAGTGTCCAACGGCCTGCCCCTCACCCTGCCCTCTCCCTCCGGGAGAGGGTTCCCCGCGGTTCCCGCGCCTGCCTAGTTGGGTACGGACTGGTCGAGTACGAGCTTGTTCGTTTGGATACGGGCATGACGGTGGAGCACGCTGCCGTTGCTCTGGCCCCCAACCCCGCTCTGCTGCATAACCCCGCCATGCCCGCCCATTTCCACCGCGAGACATCTGCCATCGCCGACGGCCTATGGCCGCTGGCCGGCATCGACGAGGTCGGGCGCGGGCCGCTCGCCGGCCCGGTCGTCGCGGCTGCGGTGATCCTCGATCCGACCCGGGTTCCCCATGGCCTCGACGATTCGAAGAAGCTTCCGGCCGCGATCCGCGAAGAACTCTTCGGCGAGATCATGGAGCGGGCGCTGGCCGTCTCCGTTGCCAGCGTGACGGCGGTGGAGATCGACGCCATCAACATCCGCCAGGCGACGCTGCTGGCGATGCGCCGGGCCGCCGCCGGCCTCCCGCTGGCGCCGCTCCATATCATGGTCGACGGCAACGACCCGCCGCAATTCGCCTGTTCCTGCGAGGCGATCATCCAGGGCGATGGCCAGATCGCCTCGATCGCGGCGGCGTCGATCGTCGCGAAGGTGACGCGCGACCGGATGATGGCACGGCTGTGCAAGCGCTACCCGGCCTATGGCTTCTCCGGCCATGTCGGCTACGCGACGCCGCAGCACCGCAAGGCGATCGCCGCACACGGCCCCTGCCCCGAGCACCGCTATTCCTTCGCGCCGGTGAAGGGCGTCTGGTTCCGGTAGAGCCGCGCCTGTTCGCACGTCGCTCCCCGGCGGGCAGGAAGCTTCGGCCCGACCTCGATGAACCCGGCGGTATTTCACTCCGTCATGCTCGCCCTCGTGGCGAGAATCCAAGTCTTGAACACCGCCCTCGCTGAGGGAAGATGTATATTGCCGGGACAAGCCCGACCATGACGGGAAACGCGGCTCTCGGCCCTCATCGAACGCCCGCCAACCTACCGTAACGGCAGGTTCAGACGTTAACCGCCGTTTACGAATTCCCTTTGATTGCCAATGGGCTAGGCAAAAATTGCAGCCCCAGAATGGGACGCATTTTTTTCAAAGCGGAAACCCGACCTTTACCCTGTCTGACCAATATCGCCCTCGTTGAAGTTGCGTAACGGTCTTGGCGTCATGGGTATTCTGCGTACCGGGACCGCCAGTGCTCCCGTCCGGATTCAGGTTTCGCGTACCGGACGGCCTGCACTGGGGGCTCGGATGAAGGCCAAGGGCCTTCCCGAACATATCGGCATCCCTCGGGAGCTGCCGCTCGATCAGATCCTCGTCGGCGATTGCATCGCGGCGATGAACGCGCTGCCGCCGGCAAGCGTCGACCTGATCTTCGCCGATCCGCCCTATAATCTCCAGCTCGGCGGCGATCTGCGCCGGCCCGACGACAGCCTCGTCGACGCCGTCGACGACGACTGGGACAAGTTCGCCTCCTTCTCCGACTACGACCGCTTCACCCGCGACTGGCTGTCGGCAGCCCGCCGCATCCTGAAGCCGGACGGGGCGCTGTGGGTGATCGGCAGCTATCACAACATCTTCCGCGTCGGCGCGACGCTGCAGGATCTCGGCTTCTGGATGCTGAACGACATCGTCTGGCGCAAGGCCAATCCGATGCCGAATTTCCGCGGCCGGCGCTTCACCAATGCGCATGAGACGCTGATCTGGGCGGCGCGCGGCGAGAATTCGAAATACACTTTCCATTACGAGGCGCTGAAGGGCGGCAATGACGACCTTCAGATGCGCTCGGACTGGTATCTGCCGCTCTGCACCGGCGACGAGCGCCTGAAGGACGAGAGCGGCGCCAAGGTGCACCCGACGCAGAAGCCGGAAGCGCTGCTGGCCCGCGTGCTGCTTTCGGCCTCGAACCCCGGCGACGTCATCCTCGACCCGTTCTTCGGCACGGGCACGACCGGCGCCGTCGCCAAGGCGCTCGGCCGCCACTTCATCGGCCTCGAACGCGATCCCGTCTATGCCAAGGCGGCGCGCGAGCGTATCGACGCAGTGACGCCGCTGGCGCCGGAAGCGTTCTCGACCGCGCCCTCCAAGCGCAGCGAGCCGCGCGTGCCGTTCCTGAGCCTGGTCGAGGCCGGGCTGGTGAAGGCGGGCGAGACCGTCCATGACGAGAAGCGCCGCTACAAGGCCACGGTGCGGGCCGACGGCACATTGATCCTGGGCCCGGCGGTCGGCTCGATCCACAAGGTCGGCGCGCTGGCTCAGGGCCTTCCGGCCTGCAATGGCTGGACCTTCTGGCATGTCGAGCGCGCGGGCGGGCTGACCGTGCTCGATACGCTGCGCGGCGAGATCAGGGCGCAGATGGCGGCGGCGTAAGCGCCGCCTCGCACGCCCTACCCTTTCGTCATATGTTCGTAGGATGCGCCCCGCCATCGGCGCGCGCACCCTGAACCTATGACAGCGAGGGCGGCAGCATGGCGACGATCCTCAAGACCGGTTCCCGCGGACCCGAGGTCAAGACGCTTCAGGAAGCGCTCAACGCCAAGCTGAAACCGGTCCCGAAGCTCGTGCCCGACGGCCAGTTCGGCACCTTCACGCATAACGCGGTCCTCGCCTTCCAGCGCAAGAACTGGCTGGTCGAGGACGGCCAGGCCGGACCGGCGACCCAGTCCTGCCTCTACGATACCGAGGCCTTCGCGCCGATCCTGCACCAGGTCCCCTTCATCGCGCAGCCGACCAACACGACCTGCTGGGCGACCTCGACGGCGATGATGAAGAAATCGACCGTGCCGATCATCATCGCCAAGACGCCGCCGGACATGATCGCCTCCGATGGCGGGCTGCTGAACTCCTCCGAAAGCGACCAGGCGATCGTGACCGGCCAGCGCTATGGCCGCATCCACGGGCTGCGCTGCAACGCGCCGCAATCCTGGTCGGTCGAGCAGCTCAGGCAGGCGGTGTCGCGCGGGCCTTTGATGTTCGACATGCTCTGGCGCGTCGACGAGTACACGGCCGGCCGCGGCAGCCCCGGCCATATGATCGTCATCGTCGGCATGCGCGGCGACGGCAATCCGGACGGCACCGGCACGACGCTGCGCATCCACGATCCCTGGCCGCCGAACCGCGGCAAGATCTACTCGAAGGGCTATTTCAAATGGTCCGGCGAACTGCCGACGATGACCTATCGGGTCTTCGAACTCTTATAGAGCCCGGCACGCTCGACCACTTTCAGCATGATGCTCGGCAGCGGCTCGCCGGATAGGTTTGCCAACGGCGTGAAGCGCATGCCGGCCGGGGCCTGCGTGCGTTCCGGCACGCTGCCGGTGAATACGCTCAGCTCCAGCGGAAAATGCGTGAAGACATGGCGGACCGGCTCCGCCATCTGGGTCCAGCGCAGCGCTAGCGGCGCATCCTGCGCGGCGCCGTCGAGCTCGTAATCGGCCCGCCATTCGCTGGTCGGGACCTCGGCCATGCCGCCGAGCAGGCCCTTGGCCGGCCGGGTGCGCAGCAGGATCGCGCCATCCTGCCGGGTCAGCACGAAGGCCGCGCCATAGCGCGTGACGCCGGCCTTCTTCGGCGCCTTGCGCGGAAAGCGCTCCTGCGTGCCGGCGATGCGGGCCCGGCAGGGCTCGCGCCAGGGGCAGAGACCGCAGGCCGGATTGCGCGGCGTACAGATGGTGGCGCCAAGGTCCATCAGCGCCTGGGCGAAATCGCCGGGACGGGCGTGCGGCAGCAGCGCCAGCACCTTCTCGCGAATCAGGGGCCGGGCGCCCGGCAATTCATCCTCGATGGCGAAGAGCCTGCTCATGACGCGCTCGACATTGCCGTCCACCGCCGCCGCCGGCCGGTCGAAGGCGATCGCCGCGACGGCGCCGGCCGTATAGGTACCGATGCCCGGCAGGTCGCGCAGCCCCTCCTCGGTGTCGGGGAACCGACCGCGATGCTTCTCCATCACCGCCTTGGCGCAGGCGTGGAGATTGCGGGCGCGGGAATAGTAGCCGAGCCCCGCCCAAGCCTGCATGACCTCTTCGGAGGGCGCCTCGGCGAGGGCCTTCACGGTCGGAAAGCGCGCCATGAAGCGCTCGTAATAGGGCTTCACCGCCGCAACCGTTGTCTGCTGCAACATGATCTCGGAGGCCCAGACGCGATAGGGATCGGGCCGCTCGCCCGCCTTCGCACGCCAGGGCAGCGCCCGGCGATGGCGGTCGTACCAGGCGAGAAGGTCGGTGGCGTTAGCCTCAAGGGTCATGAGGCCGGTGTAGCGCAGCCATCAATCGTAGCAAGCGGCTTCACGCCCCGCTTGCGGGCCTCGGGGCTCAAGCCCACAATGCAGCCATGGCCGCCAAACCCCTCGCAGAACTGATCGACGACTGTATCGCGCCCGCGCTTGCCGCGCAGGGCTTCGCGGGGCGCGCCATCGTCTCGCTCTGGCCGGAGATCGTCGGCGAGCGGCTGGCGGCGCGCTCGCGCCCGCTCAAGATCGACTGGCCGCGGCGCCGGCCGGCGCCGGGCGAGGCCTCCGAGCCAGCGACCATGGTGGTGCGGGTCGAGAGCGCCTTCGCGCTGGAGATGCAGCATCTCGGGCCCTTGCTGGTCGAGCGCGTCAACACGCATCTCGGCTGGCGCGCCGTTGGCAAGCTCGTGCTCAAGCAAGGACCGGTCGCGGCGCCGGTCACGGCGAAACCGCTACCGAAGCTCGACAGCGAGACGGTGGCGCGGGTCGAGGCCCAGGTTTCCGGCGTCGCCGACGAGGGCCTGCGCGAGGCGCTGGCCAAGCTCGGCCGGGCCGTGGCGCTGCGCGCGAAGACGCAAGACGATGACACGGCTTCGTGAGCGACACGGTGCGCGGCAGGATGCGCTCTTGCCACAATCGCACTGGCCACTATAGCTCCAACCGACTTTGACCCTCCGAGGATCTTTCACGATGACGAACAGGCGACAGCTCCTGACCGGCGCAGCCGGCATCGCCGCTGCCGCGCTCGCGGGCGGCACCGCCGCGCGGGCCCAGACCAAGCTGCCCGATGCCGGCCCGCTGGGCGATGTCTGGCTCGGCCCGGCCGACGCCAAGGTCACCATCGTCGAATACGCCTCGCTGACCTGCTCGCATTGCGCGAGCTTCCACGCCGCGACCTGGCCGGAGCTGAAGAAGAAATACATCGACACGGGCAAGGTGCGTTTCACGCTGCGGGAATTCCCGCTCGATCCGCTGGCGACGGCCGGCTTCATGCTGGCCCGCTGCAACGGCAACGACAAATATGTCCCGATGACCGACCTGCTGTTCGCACAGCAGCGTAACTGGGCCTTCACCGACAAGCCGGTCGATGCGCTGTCCGGGCTGGTCAAGCAGGCCGGTTTCACACAGGAATCCTTCGAAGCCTGCTTGAAGCGCCAGGATATCTATGACGCCGTCACGGTGGTGAAGGATGGCGGGGCCAAGGCTGGCGTGGATTCGACGCCGACCTTTTTCATCAATGGGCAGAAGCGTTCCGGTGCGCTCACGATCGCCGAATTCGACAAGATCCTGGAGCCGCTCCTCGGCAATTGAGGGGACGAGCGCCCTTTCCTTCTCCCACCCATCTCGGGCTTGCCCGAGATGGGCAGCTTTAGATATCGAAGTCGGCAACAGCCGACTTCGATGCGGGAGAAAGTGGCAGCGCGAAGCGCTGACGGATGAGGGATGGACGGGCGGGGCGATGCAAGAGTTCCCTCATCCGTCTGCTTCTTACGCACCTTCTCCCCCAAGGGGAGAAGGAAGAAAGCTGGCGCGCCCATGCATCTGACGCGCCTCAAGCTCGCCGGCTTCAAGACCTTCGTCGAGCCGACCGAATTCCCGATCGAGCCGGGGCTGACCGGCGTCGTCGGCCCCAATGGCTGCGGCAAGTCCAATCTCGTCGAAGCGCTGCGCTGGGTGATGGGCGAAAGCTCGTTCAAGAACATGCGCGGCTCGGGGATGGACGACGTCATCTTCGGCGGCTCGGGCGAGCGCCCGGCCCGCAACATGGCCGAAGTTTCGCTCACCCTCGACAACAGCGACCGCAAGGCGCCGGCCGCCTTCAACGAAGCCGATGTGCTGGAGGTCACCCGCCGGATCGAACGCGAGGAAGGCTCGACCTACCGCATCAACGGCAAGGAGGTGCGGGCCAAGGACGTGCAGCTCCTCTTCGCCGATGCCGCGACCGGCGCGCGCTCCCCGGCCCTCGTCCGGCAGGGGCAGATCAGCGAGATCATCTCGGCCAAGCCGCAATCGCGCCGCCGCATACTGGAGGACGCCGCCGGCATCGCCGGCCTGCACAGCCGCCGCCACGAGGCGGAACTGCGCCTGCGTGGGGCCGAAGACAACCTGACCCGGCTGGAGGACGTGCTCGGCGAGATCGACGGGCAGATCGACGCGCTCCAGAGGCAGGCGCGGCACGCCGGGCGCTATCGCAGCCTCGCTTCCGATATCCGCCGGGCCGAGGCGATTCTCGCGGTCATCGCCCTGCACGACGCCCGCGCCCAGGAGGCGCAGGCTGCCCATGTCCTCGAAGAGGCCGTGCGCGGCGTCGCCGACCAGACCGGGCTCCAGGCCGAGGCCGCCAAAAGGCAGGCCATCGCCGCCCATGAGTTGCCGGCGCTGCGCGAGGGCGAGGCGACAGCCGCCGCGGCACTGGTGCGGCTGAAGCGCGGGCTGGACGAGCTCGAAGCCGAGAATCGTCGGACGCGCCAACGCACTGAGGAACTCGGCAAGCGCCTCGCCGAATTGCAGGCCGATCTGTCGCGGCAGCAGAGCGTCGGCCGCGACGCCTCCGAGAGCCTTGCCCGGCTGGCGGCAGAGGATGCAGCACTCGCCCTGGAAGGCGATGGCGCCGGATCGGGTGCGGACGCCGCAACGGCGGCACAGCGCGCCGCGGAAGCCGCCCTCGCAGTGGCCGAAGCCGAGCAGGCGGCCGCACAGACCGCGCTGTCCGATCTTGCCGCAAGGCGCGGCGCTTTGGAACGCTCGTTGCGCGAGGCGCGAGAGCGGCAGGACCGCGCCGGAGCCGAACGCGACAAGCTGCGGCGCGAGCTCGAAATCCTCGACGCATCCGATGCAAAGACGCTGCTCGACAGGCTGCGCGAAGCGCTGATCACTGCCGAGAAGACGCTGAAGAGCGTCGAGGCGGATGTCGTCGCAGCACGCGCAGCCGTCGCCTCGACGCGCGAGCGCGAGGCTGCGCAGCGGGGCCCGCTTGCTGAAGCAGACCGCCGGGCGCAACGCCTGGACACCGAGATCGGCACGTTGCGCAAGCTGCTGGCGCCGGCGGCGGGCGACCGCTGGCCGGCGGTCCTGGAAGCCGTCAGCGTCGCCAAGGGCTACGAAATCGCGCTCGGCGCCGCACTCGGCGACGATCTCGACGCATCGACCGAGGCGAACGCCCCCGCCCATTGGGACGATACCGGCGAAGGCCAGGGCGATCCCGCCCTGCCCGCTGGCGCCGAGCCGCTGCTCGCCCATGTCACGGCACCGGCGGCGCTGCGGCGGCGGCTGGCGCAGATCGGCGTCGTCACACGCGACGGGGGTGACGCCCTGCGGGGCGCATTGAAGCAGGGCCAGATCCTGGTGTCGCAGGCGGGCGATCTCTGGCGCTGGGACGGGTTCACCAGCGCGGCCGATGCGCCCTCGCCCGCGGCGCGACGGCTATCGGAGAAGAATCGCCTTGCCGACCTCGAACGCGAGGCGAAAGCAGCGCGAGAGGCGGCAGAGGCCGCGCGCCAGGCTCTGGAGGCCGTGAGCGCCGAGGCGCGGCAGGCGGCCCAGGCCGAAAGCGGCACGATCGAGGCCGCGAAGCAGGCCCGGCGCGGCGTCGACCAGGCTCGCGAGCAACTGACCATCGCCGAACGCAAGGCGGCGGAGACGCTGGTCAAGCGCTCGACGCTCGCGGAAGCGATCAAACGCCTCGGCCAGACCGTGTCGGAAGCCGCGCAGCAGGTCGCGGCGCAGGAGACGGGCCTGTCCACCCTGCCTGCTTCCGCCGAGCTGGAAAACACCTTGCTCAAGGCCCGTGTGCTGCTCGGCGAGGCCCGCGCCGCTGCCTCCGACGCGCGAGCGCGGGTCCAGACCCTGGCGCGGGAGGGGGACTTGCGCGCCCGCCGCCGCGAGACCATCGCCGCCGATATCAAGGCCTGGAAGCAGCGTATGGCTGCCAGTCTTCAGAGCGCCGAGGAGACGCGGCGCCGAATCGAAGCCGCCAGCGCCGAACAACAGACGCTTCTCGAAGCGCCCGACACCTTCCTGATCGAGCGGCGGCGCATCGTCGCCGAGATCGAGCAGGCCGAAGCCGCGCGCCGGGACGCTGCCGACAGGCTGGCTTCCGGCGAAACGGCTCTGGCGGAGGCCGACCGGCAGGCACGGATCGCTCTCGAAGGCCTGTCCGGCGCCCGCGAGCGCCGCGCCTCGGCCGAAGCGCGGCTCGAAGCCGCCCGCCAGCGGGTCAGCGACATTATCCGGCAGATCGAGGATGGGCTCGAGACCGGGCTCGACGGCTTGCAGGCGATCGCCGGAATCAAGCCGGGCGATGCGCTGCCGGAGCCCGAGGCGATCGAGCGCCGCCTCGCCAATCTCAAGGGCGAGCGCGAGCGGCTCGGCGCCGTCAACCTGCGCGCCGAGGACGAATTGACCGAGGTGAAGGCCAAGCGCGAAGGCCTCTCCAGCGAGCGCGACGACCTGACCGAGGCGATCCGGCGCCTCCGGCAGGCGATCGGCGCGCTCAACCGCGAAGGGCGCGAGCGGCTGATCGCCGCCTTCGACGTCGTCAACGGGCATTTCCAGCGGCTGTTCGGCGTGCTGTTCGGCGGCGGCGAGGCGGAGCTCAAGCTGGTGGATTCGGACGATCCGCTCGATGCGGGACTGGAGATCTTCGCGCGTCCGCCTGGCAAGAAGCCGCAAGTGATGACGCTGCTTTCCGGCGGCGAACAGGCGCTGACCGCGACCGCCCTGATCTTCGCGGTGTTCCTGACCAATCCCTCGCCGATCTGCGTGCTCGACGAGGTCGATGCGCCGCTCGACGACGCCAATGTCGAGCGCTACTGCGACCTGCTCGTCGACATGGCCCGCAATACCGAGACCCGCTTCATCCTGATCACGCACAACCCGATCACCATGGCGCGGATGGAGCGGCTCTTCGGGGTGACCATGGCCGAGCGTGGCGTCAGCCAGATGGTCTCGGTCGATCTCGCGACGGCTGAACGCATCCGCGAGGCGGGATAAGACGGCCCGGAGCGGGCCGATCATCCCCAAAAACCTAGCCGGGAGCCGCCGCGTCCCGCTGAAAAAATGCCACATTCGGTCCCGCAATGCGGCAAGATTGTCGCAGTTTGCCGGAATTTATAGATATTCCAATGCGTTAGGCATTATCCACCTGCCTTGACAGCGCCGGGGGCTGCCAATAAAGGAGGCCGTGCTGACGACGGCTCGATGCGCGGGTTTGGTCGTGGTTATAGTGGTTTTTCGCCGGATCGCGGCGTAAACGCGATCAAGACGGAGAACCAAGACCATGTCCGAACCTGACCCAAACGCCTCAGACTCGGAGTTGCGCGCAAGACTGGGCTCCCTGAAATCCGCGATCAAGCGGGCGGAGGAGAGCGAAAAGCCGGGCGCGAGCCCGGTTGGAGAGGACAAGGCCCTTGCGGGCGCGATGTCCTCAGGTTTTCGCGCCGCGACGGATCTCGCAGGTGGCATCATCGCAGGCGCCCTGATCGGGTACCTCGGCGACCGGTGGCTGGGAACGTCCCCGTTCCTGCTGATCGCCTTCCTGGTGATCGGAGCCATCGCGGGCTTCAGATCCGTCTATCGGCTCGGTTCGCGTCCGACCTCCGGGTCGAAGGGCGGCCCGAAGGCGAATTGATCGAAAGGCAGCCCTTGCGGCTGCGCGACGAGGAACGAGACCATGGCGGCCGGCGGCGGAATCGATCCGATCCACCAATTCCACATCACGAATCTCGTTGAGCTGAAGCCGCTCGGCATCAACCTGTCGTTCACCAACACCTCGCTGTGGATGGTGATCGTGCTCGCCGTCGTCTCGGCGATCATGATCTACGGCTCGAGCCAGCGTGCGGTCGTTCCCGGCCGCCTGCAGTCGCTCGCCGAGATGACCTACGAATTCGTCGCCTCCACGCTGACAGGCGTGATGGGCAAGGAAGGCATGAAGTTCTTCCCGTTCGTGTTCTCGCTGTTCATGTTTGTGCTGGCCAGCAACATGCTGGGCATGATCCCCGGCTCGTTCACCGTCACCAGCCAGATCATCGTCACCGCCGCCTTCGCCGTGCTCATCATGAGCGTCGTCGTGATCTACGGCGTCATGAAGCATGGCAGCCATTTCCTCGGCCTGTTCGTGCCGTCGGGCGTGCCCGGCTGGCTCCTGCCCTTCATCGTGCTGATCGAGGTCGTGTCCTTCCTGTCGCGCCCGGTTTCGCTCAGCTTGCGTCTGTTCGGCAACATGCTGGCCGGCCATATCGCGCTCAAGGTGTTCGGCGGCTTCGTCGTCGCGCTGATCGCCGCGGGTGGCGCTGCGACCATCATCGCGCCGCTGCCGCTGCTGCTGGCGGTCGCGCTCACCGCGATGGAGTTCCTTGTCGCCTTCCTGCAGGCCTATGTCTTCGCGATCCTGACCTGCGTCTATCTCAACGACGCGCTGCACCCCGGCCACTGAGGCCAAGGGCAGCGCTCGCGAGAGTTCATCCCACCCCGTCAAAAGTTCCACACTGGAGAAAGACCATGGATCCTGTTGCAGCCAAGTTCATCGGCGCCGGCCTCGCCTCGCTCGGCATGGGCCTCGCCGCCATCGGCGTCGGCACCATCTTCGGCAACTTCCTCTCGGGCGCCCTGCGCAACCCGTCGGCGGCTGACGGCCAGTTCCCGCGCGCCTTCATCGGCGCGGCGCTCGCCGAAGGTCTGGGCATCTTCGCGTTCGTCGTCGCGCTCGTCCTGCTCTTCGTGGTCTGACGCTTTCGTCGACCGCTTTCTCGTCGCGCGTCAGGGCCATCCGGCCAAGCGCGCGACGGTTTCCTATCTTCAGCGCTGAAAGGCACGCTATGCCGGTTCGATCTTCAGGGTTCGCGCGAAAAGGATGGCCTGTGGCTGTCGCCTCGTTCGCTGCTCTGCTGGCGGGTGCGGCGCAGGCTGCCACTCCGGGCCTGAGCGGCGAGAAGGCCTCCTTCCCGCCCTTCGACCCCGCGCATTTCGCCAGCAACCTGTTCTGGCTCGCGATCACCTTCGGCGCCCTGTACTGGCTGATGTCCAAGGTCGCGCTGCCGCGCCTCGGCTCGATCCTGGAAGAGCGCGCCGAGACGATCGGCCGCGATCTCGACCAGGCCACCGCGATGCAGGCCAAGGCCGAGGACATGGCGCAGGCCTATGAGAAGGCCCTCGGCGAAGCCCGCAAGAACGCCCAGGGCATCGCCCAGACGGCGCGCGAGGCCGGTGCCAAGGCCAGCGACGCCCAGCGTCATGCGACCGAGGCCGAGCTTGCCGCCAAGATGGCGCAGGCCGAGGCGACCATCGCCAAGACCAAGACCAAGGCGATGGGCAATGTCCGCGATCTCGGCAGCGACATCGCCGCCGCCATCGTCACCAAGCTGACCGGTCAGGCTCCCAGCGCCACCGAGGCGTCGGCTGCCGTCGACCAGGCCCTGACGCGCGGCTGAGGAGAGATCAGATGGATACTTTCTGGGTCGGCGTCGCCCTCGTCATCTTCCTGGCCATCCTGGTCAAGTTCGGCGTGCCGGGCGCGATCGTGAAGGCGCTCGACGCTCGCGGCGAGAAGGTCGCGCAGGAGCTGGCGGAAGCCCGCCGCCTGCGTCAGGAGGCCGAGAAGCTGCTCGCCGAGTACGATGCCAAGCGCAAGGCCGCCGAGGCCGAAGCCGCCGAGATCGTCTCCTCCGCCAATGACGAGGCCAAGCGCCTCGCGGCGGAAGCCGAGGCCAAGCTCGCCGATTTCGTCGCCCGCCGGACCAAGGCGGCCGAGGAGAAGATCGCGCAGGCCGAGAGCCAGGCCGAGGCCGAGGTTCGCGCCGCGGCTGCGGAGGCCGCCACCAAGGCCGCCGAGACGATCCTGCGCGGCCAGATGGCCGGCAAGGCCGGTGAAGCCGCCTTCGCTGCGGGACTGAACGAGATCAAGGCCAAGCTCAACTGAGCCTGCAGCCGATCGTTACGAAGTTTGACGCCGCGCCCGCAAGGACGCGGCGTTTTTCTTTGGTCCTCTCCCGCCAAAGTCGGGGTGCAGGGTGAGATCGTTCTGCTCATCCACAGCCTCTGATTTCCGGCCAAACCACCGCGTCATCCCGGACAAACTGCGCAGCAGCGCAGATCCGGGATCCATCGGGGGGCTCGGGAGCTTTACGATGGATCCCGGGTCAAGCCCGGGGTGACGGCGTGTTTCCGAGAGCAGCCGGCACGCGTTCATTGAGCATTTGGTCGCCGAGGGGTTTGGGATGATCGGTTCTCTTGTTCGTGCTCTTGTCGTCACCATGCTCCCGTTTGCTGCGGCAGCGGCCCCCCCAAGCGCCTTCGAGAAGGTGAGCTTTCCGTCGCGCGATTCACGCGAACTCGTCGGCTGGCTGGCGCGGCCGACGGGAGCAGGCCCCTTCCCCGTCGTCATCGGGCTGCATGGCTGCGCCGGGCTTTATGCGCGCTCGGGCGAGATCAATGCCCGCGAAAGCGACTGGTCCCAGCGCCTGACCGGCGCGGGCTACGCCGTGCTCCTCGTCGACAGCTTCGGGCCACGCGGCATCAAGGCGCTCTGCAACGAGCGCGAGCGCTCGCTGACGCCGGCCGGCCGCGCCCGCGATGCCTTCGCCGCCATCGACTGGCTGGAGAAGCAGGGCTTTGCCGCGAAGCAGCGCATCGCCTTGATCGGCTGGTCGAATGGCGGCTCGACGGCCTTGCGCGTCGCTGGTGCGCCTGAAGCGAAGCGCCTGCGCCATGTCATCGCCTTCTATCCCGGCTGCCGCGTCATCCTGAAGCGTGGCTGGCAGGCGCAGACCGATACCGCGATCTTCCAGGGCCTGGCCGATGACTGGACGCCGGCTGCGCCTTGCGAGGAGCTGGCCCGCAGCGGCGGGGCACGCTTCGTCGGCTTCCCCGGCGCCTATCACGATTTCGACCATCCGAGCCTGAAGCTGCGCGAGCGCAAGGCGGCCTATTCGCAGCGGCCCGACGGCATGGTCACGATCGGCAGCGATCCGAAGGCTCGGGCGGAAGCGATCGACGCGGTGATGGCGATCCTGAAGCGGCCTTAGGCTGCGGGAGAAATCGCCCTTGTCATTCCGGGGCTCCGCGCAGTGAAGAACCCGGCACCCACGACCGGGTGCGTCGCTCGCAACCGAACACCTGATGTCTGACCCGGTCGTGGATTCCGGGTTCGCGCCTGCGGCGCGCCCCGGAATGACAAGCCCGGAGCTCGAAGGCCTTAGTTGCTGGCGGTCGCCGTCGCGGCCGGCCGATTGCCCGAGGCTGCCATTGGCGCCGCTGCAGGCCTTGCCGGCGGAACAACGGCCGCCTTGGGCTTCGGCTTGCGCGGCTGGATCGTCGAGGTGACGATGCCCTGCGGCGTGTCGAGCCCGTAGATGTCGTCGCGGAACTGGACCTGCCCGTCAGCGCCCTGCCAGCCGGTGAGATAGACCCAGGCGACGGGAACCTGCTTCTTCAGCGCGATGTTCTTGCGCTCGCCCTTGGCGATCTCGTCCTCGATCGACTGGCGGTTCCATTCCGAGCCTTCGAGCAGCCAGGCGGCGAGATCGCGCACGCCCTCGATGCGAGCGCAGCCTGAGGAGTTGAAGCGCACGTCATTGCGGAACAGCGTCTTCTTCGGCGTGTCGTGCATGTAGACCGCGTCGCTGTTGGGCATGTCGATCTTGAGCTGGCCCAGCGAGTTGGTCGGGCCAGGCTCCTGGCGCACGTAGAAATAGGGGTTTTTCAGCGTCGCCCAGTTCACGCTGGCCGGGTCGATTTCCTTGTTCTCGGCGCCGAGCAGCTTCATGTTCGACTTGGCGATGAAGCTCGGGTCCTTGCGCATATGCGGGATGATGTCGGCCTTCACGATCGACATCGGCACCGTCCAGTAAGGGTTCAGGTTGACCGAGGAGATGTTGGCCTGGATCACCGGCGAGGGCCGGTCCGCACGGCCGACGATCGCGAGATGGCGCTGGGCGACCGTGCCGTTCTCGACCGCCTCGACGCTGGCGCCGGGGATATTCACCACGACATAGCGGCTGGCGAAGTTGAAGCCGTTGCCCTTGAGGCGCTCCAGCGTCGCAGTGAGCTGGTTCAGGCGCAGTTCCACCGGCGTGTTCATCGCCTTGAGGGTCAGGCGGCCGACCGTGCCGAGATCCGATAGGCCGTGGCGGCGCTGGAAGCGCTTCACCGCCTCCGTGACGTTGGCATCGTAGACGTCGCCGGCGATAGCCTCAGGCGCGAGGTCCCCGCTGGCGAGCAGGCGCTGCTTCAGCGCGACGACATCGGCGCCTTGCGAATCCGGCTTCAGGGACGCGGCGCTTGCCGGCACCTTGGGCCAGCCCCCGCGACCGGCGACGTCCTCATGAGCGATCAGGGCTTCGAGCGTGCGGTCATAGGTGTTCGGGCCGTAGCTCGGCTCGTTGGCACGAACGAGCGCTGTCGAGGCCAGCAAAGCAGCAGCCGCGAGAGCGAGGATGGAGGGACGCGCAGACATGAAAACCCCCGGGCCGCACAGAGCGGCACCGGGGGATCATTCCGCGACATGGTCAAGGAATGCTTAAGAACCTGCCAGCGCCCTTCACCATGCTGACGAATGTCGTCAGCATGGCCGAAAGGCGCCTTACTCCGCCGCCTTGGCCGGAGCCGGCTTTTCCCATTTCAGCACCGGCGAGCGGGCGGCGCGGGTCTCGTCGAGGCGGCGGATCGGGGCGTGATGCGGGGCGCTGGTGAAGCGCTCCTTGTCGTTGCCCTTGGCCGCGATGGCGAGGTCGCGCAGCGTCGCGATGAAGAGATCGAGCGCCGCCTTCGATTCCGACTCGGTCGGCTCGATCAGCATGGCGCCATGGACGACGAGCGGGAAATACACCGTCATCGGGTGGTAGCCCTCGTCGATCATCGCCTTGGCGAAATCGAGCGTCGAGACGCCCGAGCCCTTCAGCCATTCGTCGTCGAACAGCACTTCGTGCATCGACGGGTGATCCGGGAAGGGCAGCGACATCAGGTCGCTCAAGCCCGCGCGGATGTAGTTCGCGTTCAGAACCGCATCCTCGGAAGCCTGGCGCATGCCGTCCGAGCCGTGGCTGAGCATGTAAGCCAAAGCGCGGACATACATGCCCATCTGGCCGTGGAAGGCGGTCATGCGGCCGAAGGGCTGGTTGCCCGCTGGCGCTTCATCGCGCGACTCGATCAGATGCGGCTTGCCGTTCTCGACATGGATGAAGGGCACCGGCGCGAAGGGCGCCAGACGCTCGGAGAGCACGACCGGGCCGGCACCGGGACCGCCGCCGCCATGGGGCGTCGAGAAGGTCTTGTGCAGGTTGATGTGCATGGCATCGACGCCGAGATCGCCCGGGCGGGCCTTGCCGACGATCGCGTTGAAGTTGGCGCCGTCGCAGTAGAAATAGGCGCCGGCCTCATGCATCGCCGCGGCGATCTCGACGATCTGCGGCTCGAAGATGCCGCAGGTGTTCGGGTTGGTCAGCATGATCGCGGCGACCTCGGGCCCGAGCAGGGCCTTGACGTCCTCGACCGCGACGGTGCCGTCCGGACGGGCGGGAACCGAGCGCACCGAGAAGCCGATCAGGGCAGCCGTCGCCGGGTTGGTGCCATGAGCCGATTCGGGGACGAGCACGACATTGCGGGTCGCGCCCTCGCCCTTGGCGGCAATGGCGGCCTTGATCGCCATCATGCCGCAGGCCTCGCCATGGGCGCCGGCCTTGGGCGACAGCGCCACGGCCGGCATGCCGGTCAGCGTCATCAGATAGCGGGAAAGCTCCAGCATCAGGTCGAGCGCGCCGGGCACGGTCGAGGTCGGCTGCAGCGGATGCACGTCGGAGAAGCCCGGAAGCCGCGCCATCTTCTCGTTGAGGCGGGCATTGTGCTTCATCGTGCAGGAGCCGAGCGGGAAGAGCCCGGTATCGATGCCGTAGTTCTTCTGGCTGAGGCGCACGTAGTGGCGCATCGTCTCGGGCTCGGAGAGGCCGGGCAGGCCGATCTGCTCCTTACGGGCATGCTTGCCGAGGCGCGACTTGAAGGGCGCGGGCTTGTCGATGTCGACGCCGGTCGCCTCGTGATGGCCGATCTCGAAGATCAGCGGCTCGATCTGCTGGAGAGCCTTGTTGCCGGTGAAGGTGAGGTGCTCCTCATGCGAGGCCTCGCCGGCCTGGGTGGGACGTCCCTGACGGTTCAACATCACAGCACCTCCACGAGCGCCGCCACGAGGGCCGCCCGGTCTTCATCGGTATTCACCTCGGTCGAGGCGATGATCAGCAGGTCGTCCAACCCGGCCTTGGGCAGGAGCCGCGAGACGGGGACGCCGGCCAGGATACCCCTGGCGGCGAGCACCTCGACGACCTCGGCGGCGGGCTTCTTCAGCTTCACGGTGAACTCGTTGAAGAAGCTGTCGTTCAGCACGGTCACGCCTTCGACGCCCGCGAGCGCGTCGGCGAGCTTCACGGCATTGGCGTGGTTCACCTCGGCGAGACGGGCGAGGCCAGCCTGGCCCAGCAGCGTCATATGGATGGTGAAGGCCAGCACACAGAGGCCGGAATTGGTGCAGATGTTCGAGGTCGCCTTGTCGCGGCGGATATGCTGCTCGCGGGTCGAGAGCGTCAGCACGAAGCCGCGCTGGCCGGTCGAATCGACCGTCTCGCCGCAGAGCCGGCCCGGCATCTGGCGGATATATTTCGACTTGGCGGCAAAGAGGCCGACATAGGGGCCGCCGAAGTTCAAGGCATTGCCGATCGACTGGCCCTCGCCGACGACGATATCGGCATCCTGGGCGCCCGGGGGCACGACGGCGCCGAGCGAGACGACCTCGGTGAAGACCGCGATCAGCAGCGCGCCATGGGCATGGGCCTTCTCGGCGATCGGCTTCAGGTCGCGCAGGTTGCCGAACACGTCCGGCGACTGGACGACGACGCAGGAGGTGCTGTCGTCGATCTGGGAGAGGATGTCCTCGCTGGCCGAGACGTCGGGTTTCAGGACCACGACGTCGTCATTGGCCATCTCGGAGAGGGTCTCGACGACCGCGGTGTAATGCGGGTGGAGGCCGCCGGAGAGCACCGCCTTGCGGCGCTTGGTGACGCGATGCGCCATCAGCACGGCCTCGCCGGTGCCGGTCGAGCCGTCATACATCGATGCGTTGGCGACCTCCATGCCTGTCAGCGCCGCGACCTGGGTCTGGAACTCGAAGAGATATTGCAGCGTGCCCTGCGCGATCTCGGGCTGGTAGGGCGTGTAGCTGGTCAGGAATTCCGAGCGCTGGATGAGGTGATCGACCGTCGCCGGGACATGGTGCTTGTAAGCGCCGGCGCCGACGAAGAAGGGCACGGCCGAGGCGGCGGTGTTCTTGCCGGCCATCTTGCCCAGGATGCGCTCGACCTCGAGCTCGCCCTTGGCGCGGGGCAGATCGACCGGGGCCTTCAGCAGCTTGCCGGCCGGCACATCGCTGAACAGCGCGTCGACATCGGAAACGCCGATCCGCGCGAGCATGTCCTCGCGGTCGGTATCGGTGAGCGGGAGATAGCGCATGGGGTGATTCCGTTTCGGAGTGTCATTCCGTGCGCGCTGCGGCATGGAATGCCGTTGCGCAGACACGGGATCGCATGACGGGAAGGCGCCTCTTTCGGAAGACGGTCCCGCATCTGCGCCGCAGCACTTCGTGCCGCGGCGCGTGCGGGATGACGCCCGTCAGAGCGACTTCACGTAGTCCTGGTACTCGGCCTCGCCCATCAGGGCGTCGAGCTCGGCCTTGTCCTTGATCCTGATCTTCAGGAACCAGCCCTTGCCGGCCGGGTCCTCGTTGACGGTGCCCGGCGCGGCCTCGAGCTCGCCATTGACCTCGACGACCTCGCCGGAGACCGGGGCATAGACCTCGGACGCGGCCTTCACGCTCTCGACCACGGCAGCTTCGCCGCCCTTGGACAGCGCCTTGCCGACGCTCGGGAGCTCGACGAAGACGACGTCGCCGAGCTGGCCTTGCGCGTAGTCGGAGATGCCGACGGTGCCGACGTCACCCTCGATGCGGATATATTCGTGGTCCTTGCTGTAGCGGGTCTCGGCCATGGTTTCCTCCTGGCGTCAGTTGTCCGGAAAAGGGTTCAGCGCTTGTAGCCGTTCGGCACGAAGGGCATCGTCGCCACGACGGCCGGCAGCGGCTTGCCGCGCACGATCAGGTTGAGCTGCGTGCCCGGCGCGGAATGGGCCTTGGCGACATAGCCCATGGCGCAGGGGCCGTTGAGCGTCGGGCCGAAACCGCCGGATGTCACGACGCCGATCACCTCGCCCTCGGGCGTTGCGATCTCGGTGCCCTCGCGAGCCGGGGCGCGACCTTCCGGCTTCAGGCCGACGCGGATCCGCGAGACGCCCTCGGCCAATTCGCGCTGGACGCGCGCGGCGCCCGGAAAACCGCCCTCCTCGCGACGGCGCTTCTGGATCGACCAGTTGAGCGCGGCCTCGATCGGCGAGGTCGTGGTGTCGATGTCATGGCCGTAGAGGCACAGGCCGGCTTCGAGGCGCAGCGAATCGCGGGCGCCGAGACCGATCGGCTTGACGGTGCCGTCGAGCAGCAGCGTATCCCAGATCTCGCCAATCCTGTTGGCGGCGGCGGAGATCTCGTAGCCGTCCTCGCCGGTATAGCCGGAGCGGCTGACATTGGCCTTGATGCCGGCGACCTTCATGGTGCGCGAGGACATGAAGCCCATCTCGGCCGCTTCGGGGGCGATTTTCGCGAGCGCCGCCTCGGCGCCAGGGCCCTGCAGCGCAATCAGGCCGCGATGCTCGGCCTTGACCAGCTTCACATTGGCCGGCAGGCGCGCCTCGATATGGGCGTAGTCGGCATCCTTGCAGGCGGCGTTGACGACGACATAGAGCGCGCCGTCCTCGTCGGGATCGATCGAGCGCGTCACCATCAGGTCGTCGAGGATGCCGCCCTCCTCGTTGAGGAGCTGCGAATAGCGCTGCTTGCCGGGAGCGAGATTGACGATATCGGCGGGGATCAGCGCTTCCAGCGCCCTGGCCGTGGTCTCGTGATCGGGGCCGATCAGGAAGCACTGCCCCATATGCGAGACGTCGAAGAGACCGGCCTTCTCGCGCGTCCAGTTATGCTCGGTCAGGATGCCCGCGGGATACTGCACCGGCATGTCGTAGCCGGCGAAGGGCACCATGCGGGCGCCGAGCGCGACATGTCGCGCATGGAGCGGGGTCTTCAGCGGCGCGGCAGCGCCGGCGGTGTCGGTATTGGCCTCGGCAGCCATGGCATGCCCCTCCCAGAGTCAAGCGCAAGCCCCGGACGATAGTGTCCGGAACGCGCCCCCTCTGTCTCGGCACCTGAGAGATTTCCCCATCCGACCCATGAGATCGGACAAGTTACACCCGTCGGTGGGCGGGCATCGCTGCCCGCCGCTTTCCAGAGCGCCAAATCCCCAGCGGCCCTTTTGCCTGAGCGTTTCCGGGGCGGTTGCGCCTTCGGCGCCGGGCTCGAAGCCCGGTCTCTCCCGCGGGGATATGCGGCTTGGGCACAGATACAAGACGCGCCGACTGAGTCAATCGGCGCGCCGCCCTCTTTCACGGCAAAGCAGCTTTCTCAGCGGCGCCGGCGTGCCGGCGCAGCAGCCCCGCCGCCGCCCAGGCTGACGAAGATCTCGACATCGCCCTGGCCGGCCGGCACCATGATGCCATCCTCGACATGGACGAAATCGGCGCCGCTCAGACCGGACGGAATCGCCGCGCCGACACGGGCGCTGCGCTTGCCGATGACCTTGTTCGCGCGCGTCACGGTGGTAGTCAGGGTCGCGCCGTAATTGCCCGGGCTGCCGGCAGGGCCAAGCAGCACCCTGCCCTCGACGCCGACCTTGAGGTTGAAGGCGCCGTTGCCCGTCGTCGTGCACTGGCGCGCGACGTTGGCGATCGAGATCTGGTAGCGCAGGCCGCTCGAATCCTGCCCTGCCTGCGCGCGGATCGCGGCACCGCCATCGGCAATGATGACCTCGGGGCACACCAGAGCCCCATCCTCGTCGTCCTTCGGCAGCTGATCAGCCGGCGGCGGCGTCGCGGACTGGAACATGATGACGTTGAGCGCGGTGTTGCCCGCGGAAGAGGACGAGCCCGAGCTCGAGCCGCAGCCGGCAAGGCCGAGGCACAGCAGCGGCAGGGCGAGCCAGCGGCCCCCACGAAGAGTTTGATCGATCACGGCAGCGCCTCCACACCCGGGCCGAAGCCATTGAGGGAGACGGGCACGCCCACCCCCTCTTCCGGCGTCTGGAATACGATGAAAGTCGCGCTCTTGCCGCCCTTGAGCTGGCCAAGCAGAGCGTCGTCCATGACGACCTCCGCCACGCAACCGGTGGTCAGGCAGCGCACGAAGCCGGCGCGGCCGATATCCTTGTCGTCGATCTTGAGGCCGAGGCCGGAAGGCAACAGCACGCCGAGCGGGGCGACGACGCGCAGGAGCCGGCTCTTCTGGTCGGCCGTCTTCAACACGATGACGAGAAGCGTCAGATTCGGACGATCCTCCGCCGCGACGTTCTGGACGAGCGCGCATTGCTCCGCCTTGGCGCCCGGGGGCACCTCGCAGCGCATCTGCCAGTCGCCATGTGTGGAGCGCACCGCGCCCTGCGCGAAAGCGGAGCCGGCGGCGAGGCTCGTCCCCATGAGCGCCAGCGCCAGGGCACCGAGCGCTCCGATGATCCTCATCATCCCTGCCATCCCTTCCAAACCGGACTTAGAAACCGCAGCAGGAGCGCAGAATTCAGGCAAAACGCCGACCGCGCCAGAGAATCCCGCTGCCTCTCAACATAAAACGCGTTCGGACCATGCAGGTCCGGTCCTGTCAAGGCGGCATGGCGGCTCGGTGCGCGCGTCAAGGCCTCGTGCGATTATGCCGCACGGTCGTTGGGGGCAGTCGTCATTGTCCCACTGGCGCAAGCGCGATCTTTGATTTATCGCAATCTCGAAGAATGAGGCGACTTCGCGGTCGCCCCTTCATGCGTGGGGCAAAGCCGGTCGGCTCCCAGGCAAGTCGATTGAGGAGCATGTCGGATCGATGCGATTTCTGAGCAGGACCTTTGCAACAGCGGCCGCCACGGCCCTTGCCGTCGCAGCGCTGGCGACCGTCCCGGCGATCGCCGGCACCGGCATGCCGTCTCCCTGGCAGATGAACCTGCAGGGCGCGGTCACCCCCGTCGCCGAGTTCATCCACTGGTTCCATGACTGGCTGAACATCATCATCACCATCGTCACGCTCTTCGTGCTGGCGCTGATGATCTATGTCGTCTTCCGCTTCAACGAGAAGGCGAACCCGGTCCCCTCCAAGACCACGCATAACGCGCTCCTCGAAGTGTGCTGGACCGTGATCCCGGTTCTCATCCTCGTCGTGATCGCGATTCCCTCCTTCCGCCTGCTCAAGCTGCAGCTCGAGGTGCCGCAGGCCGACATGACCCTGAAGGTCACCGGCAACCAGTGGCGCTGGACCTACGAGTATCCGAAGGAGAACGGCGGCTTCACCTTCGATTCGCTGATGCTGAACGAAGAGGATCGCGCCAAGGCGATCGCCAGCAAGCGCATCGCCGAGGCCGAGGCGCCCCGCCTGCTCGCCGTCGACAACGAGGCCGTGATCCCGGTCGGCAAGATCGTCCGCGTCCAGGTCACCGCTTCCGACGTCATCCACAAGTTCACGGTCCCGTCCTTCGGCATCAAGATCGACGCCATTCCCGGCCGCCTGAACGAAACCTGGTTCAAGGCCGAGCGAGAGGGCATCTATTACGGCCAGTGCTCGTTCATCTGCGGCCAGGACCACGCCTATATGCCGATCGCCGTCCGCGTCGTCAGCCAGGAGCGCTACACCGCCTGGCTCGCGGAAGCGAAGCAGAAATTCGCCAATGCCGAAGACGCGGGCAGCAAGTTCGCTGCCGCGTCCAAGTAAGTCGCCGAGGAGAAGAACGATGGCAACAGCGGCTCACGCCCACGGCCATGACGAGGCCCATCACGCCAATCCGACCGGATGGCGCCGGTGGCTCCTGTCGACCAACCACAAGGACATCGGCACGCTCTACCTGATCTTCTCGATCATGGCGGGCCTCGTCGGCGGCTTCCTCTCGATCATGATGCGCATCGAGCTGCAGCAGCCCGGCCTGCAGATCTTCGCCAACGGCCAGAGCTACAACGTCTTCGTCACCGGCCACGGCCTGATCATGATCTTCTTCATGGTCATGCCCGCCGTCATCGGCGGCTTCGGCAACTGGTTCGTGCCGCTGATGATCGGCGCGCCGGACATGGCCTTCCCGCGCATGAACAACATCTCGTTCTGGCTGACGGTCGCCGCCTTCATCCTGATGATCATCTCGATGTTCGTCGAGGGTGCGCCGGGCGCAAAGGGCGTCGGCACGGGCTGGACGGTCTATCCGCCATTCTCCACCGCCGGCCACCCCGGCCCGTCCGTCGATTTCGGCATCCTGTCGCTGCACCTGGCCGGTGCCGCATCGATCCTGGGCGCGATCAACTTCATCACCACGATCCTGAACATGCGCGCGCCGGGCATGACCATGCACCGCATGCCGCTGTTCGCCTGGGGCGTGCTGGTCACCGCCTTCCTGCTGCTGCTGTCGCTGCCCGTGCTGGCCGGCGCCATCACGATGCTGCTGACGGACCGCAACTTCGGCACGACCTTCTATGACCCGGCCGGCGGCGGCGACCCGATCCTGTACCAGCACCTGTTCTGGTTCTTCGGCCACCCCGAAGTGTACATCATGATTCTGCCGGCCTTCGGCATCGTCAGCCACATCATCTCGACCTTCTCGAAAAAGCCGATCTTCGGCTATCTCGGCATGGCCTATGCCATGGTCGCGATCGGCGTCGTCGGCTTCATCGTGTGGGCGCACCACATGTACACCGCCGGCCTGTCGCTCAACACGCAGCGCTATTTCGTGTTCGCGACGATGGTCATCGCGGTGCCGACCGGGATCAAGATCTTCTCCTGGATCGCGACGATGTGGGGCGGCTCGATCCGCTTCACCGCGCCGATGGTCTGGGCGATGGGCTTCATCTTCCTGTTCACCGTCGGCGGCGTCACCGGCGTCGTGCTGGCCAATGCCGGCGTCGACCGCTCGCTGCATGCGACCTATTACGTCGTGGCTCACTTCCACTACGTGCTGTCGCTGGGCGCCGTGTTCGGCATCTTCGCCGGCTTCTACTACTGGTTCCCGAAGATGAGCGGCTACGTGATTCCGGACTGGATCGGCCGTCTGCATTTCTGGGTCGCCTTCGTCGGCGCGAACCTGCTGTTCTTCCCGCAGCACTTCCTCGGCCTCGCCGGCATGCCGCGTCACTATGTCGACTATCCCGATGCCTTCGCGGGCTGGCATTTCTGGTCGTCGATCGGTTCCTACATCTTCGCCTTCGGCCTGGTGATCTTCTTCTACGGCCTCGTGGTCGCCTTCACGAAGAAGCAGCTCGCCGGCGACAATCCGTGGGGCGAAGGTGCGACGACGCTGGAATGGACCCTGTCCTCGCCGCCGCCGTTCCACCAGTTCGAGACCCTGCCGCGCATCACCGGCTCGGACCACTGAGATCATAGGCGGCGGGCCTCATGGCCCGCCGCCGCCCTTCCCCCGAGCGCCCCGAGGGCGTTCCGGAGATGGGCGGCAACCTGCCGCGAAGACCCAGCGCTCACGGGCGCGGTTCACAAGAGTACGAAGACGATTGGACTGATGTCTGCTGCGTTCGAAACCCGCACCGAGAGCCTGACAGCCTCCACCGGCGAAGCGCGCGATTTCTTCGCGCTGCTGAAGCCGCGCGTGATGTCGCTGGTCATCGTGACGGCGCTGACCGGCATGGCCACTGCACCGGGCTCGGTGCATCCCGTGCTCGGCCTCGCCGCGCTGCTCGCGATCGCGGTCGGGGCCGGCGCGTCCGGCTGCCTCAACATGTGGTACGACGCCGATATCGACGCGTTGATGAGCCGCACCGCCAAGCGGCCGATCCCGGCAGGCCGCATCCAGCCCTCGGAGGCGCTGGCCTTCGGGCTGACGCTCTCGGTCGGCTCGGTGCTGGTGCTCGGGCTCGTCGCGAACGCGCTGGCCGCGGCGATGCTCGCCTTCACGATCTTCTTCTACGCCGTCGTCTATTCGATGTGGCTGAAGCGCTGGACGCCGCAGAACATCGTGATCGGCGGCGCTGCCGGCGCCTTCCCGCCGATGATCGGCGAGGCCGTCGTGACCGGCGATTTCGGCTGGCACTCCATCGTGCTCTGCGCGATCATCTTCCTCTGGACCCCGCCGCATTTCTGGGCGCTGGCGCTGGTGAAGTCGGGCGACTATGCCCGCGCCGGCATCCCGATGATGCCGAATGTCGCCGGCCCGGCCGCGACGCGCCGGCAGATCGTGCTCTATTCGCTGATCATGGCCCCGGTCGCCGTCCTGCCGGCACTGATGGGCTTCGGCGGCCTGCTCTATCTCGCGGTCTCGGTCTCGACCGGCCTCGTCATGATCGCGCTGTCGATCCAGGTCTGGCTGCGGACAGAAGGTCCGGCCGCGACCAAGGCCTGCTGGTCGCTGTTCGGTTTCTCGATCCTCTATCTCTTCCTGCTGTTTGCCGTGCTGATCGTCGAGAACGGCTTCGGGCTGATGTGGGCCCTGCCCAAGGTGCTGGGATGAGCGATCAGCGTCCGCAGCAAACCACCCCCACCCCGTTCTCGCCCGAGGATATGGCGCGCCGCCGCCGCCGCTCGATTGCGCTGGCGCTGGTGCTCGGTGGTCTCGTGATCTTCTTCTTCGTGGTGACGCTGGTGAAGACCGGCCCCGCGATCCTGAACCGGCCGCTGTGATGACGGCGCCCGTTCCCCAGCAGCGCAAGGGCAATCCGGCGCGCATCGCGCTGATCTGCACCGGCGTCGCCTTCAGCATGCTCGGCGCGTCCTTCGCGGCGGTGCCGCTCTACGACCTGTTCTGCAAGGTCACCGGCTTCGGCGGGACGCCGATGATCGGCACGGCCGGCGCCGGCAAGATCCTCGACCGGACGATGGCGGTGCGCTTCGACGCGAATGTCGCGCCGGGGCTCGGCTGGAAATTCGAGGCGGAAAGCCCGGAGATCAAGGTCAGGGTCGGCGAGACCCAGACCGTGTTCTACAAGATGACGAATCGCTCGGACCGCACGGTCACGGGGATCGCGACCTACAATGTCGCCCCCGAGAAGGGCGCGGCCTATTTCGTCAAGATTCAGTGCTTCTGCTTCACCGAGCACACGCTGAAGCCCGGCGAGAGCTTCGAGGCGCCGGTGGTGTTCTATATCGACCCCGAAATCGCTGATAACCGCGAGCTCGACGGGGTGCACGCCATCACGCTGTCCTATACCTATTTCGCCTCCAAGTCGGGCCAGCCCGTCGCGGTGGACAAGGCCGGCCCCGTCAAGGGTGACGCGGGCAATCCGAAACTGTAGAACGCGCTAGAGCAAAAGCGCGAACAAGACGCCGTACGCGGAGACTGAATACGATGGCCGGGGCCCATACGAAGCACCACGATTACCACCTCGTCGATCCGAGCCCGTGGCCGCTCGTCGGCGCCGCCAGCGCGACGATCATGGCGATCGGCGCCGTGATGTGGATGAAGGCCATGTCGGTCGGCGGCATGCATCTCGGCCCGCTCGTCTTCGGCGTCGGCCTGCTCGGCGTGCTCTACACCATGCTCGCCTGGTGGATGGACGTGGTGCGCGAGGCCGAACGCGAAGGCCACCACACCCGCGTCGTTCAGATCCATCACCGCTACGGCATGATCATGTTCATCGCCTCCGAGGTGATGTTCTTCGTCGCCTGGTTCTGGGCCTATTTCGACGCCAGCCTCTTTTCCGGCGAGCACATCAACTATCTCCGCTACGAATTCACCGGCGGGCACTGGCCGCCGAAGGGCATCGAGACCTTCGATCCCTGGCATCTGCCGCTGCTCAACACGCTGATCCTGCTGACCTCGGGTACGACCGTGACCTGGGCCCACTACGCGCTGATCAACGACGATCGCGCCGGCCTGAAGCAGGCCCTGTGGCTGACCGTCATCCTCGGCGTGCTGTTCACGATCTGCCAAGCTTACGAGTATTCGCACGCCACGTTCGCCTTCAAGGGCAACATCTACGGCTCGACGTTCTTCATGGCGACGGGCTTCCACGGCTTCCACGTCATCATCGGCACGATCTTCCTGGCGATCTGCCTGTACCGGGCCTATCTCGGCCACTTCAAGCCGAACCAGCATCTCGGATTCGAATTCGCCGCCTGGTACTGGCACTTCGTCGACGTGGTCTGGCTGTTCCTGTTCGCCGCGATCTATGTCTGGGGCGCGGGCGCGCCTGCCGCCGGACACTGACCCAACGCCCCGCCGCGCCCTCGCGGTATCGTCTGACGAAAGGCGGCCGCGAGGCCGCCTTTCCTGCTTGTATCCGTTGATTTTGCATCGCCTTTCCCGAAAACCGCATTCCACGTTTCGGGCCGATGCTTTGGGAGGCTGCAATGGCCGGTCCTGAACCCACGCTCCCCTCCCCTTACGCCACAGGGCTCGCGGGCCGCTGTCCGCGTTGTGGCGAGGGCGCGCTGTTCGACGGCTTCCTGAAGCTCAAGCCGCGCTGCAGCGCCTGCGGGCTCGACTATAAATTCGCCGATTCGGCCGATGGCCCGGCCGTCTTCATCATGCTGATCGCCGGCTTCATCGTGCTGGGTGCGGCACTCTATGTCGAAATCGCCTATGAGCCGCCGATCTGGCTGCACCTCATGATCTGGATGCCCTTGGCCATCGTGCTCTGCCTCGGCCTGCTCAGGCCGATGAAGGGGCTGGCGGTCGCCCTGCAATACGCCCACAAGGCCGAGGAAGGCAGGCGCAAGCCGTGACCGCCGTGTCGACACCCGCCCCGCGCAAGCCCGGCCTGCTGCTGCCGACGCTGCTGACCGTCGCCGGCACGCTGGTGCTGTGCATGCTCGGCACCTGGCAGATCCAGCGGATGGACGAGAAGCACGCCTATATCGAACGCCTGCAGCGCGAGGCTGCCGGCAAACCCGCACCGATGCCGCCGAGCGCCGACTGGGCCAAGCTCGACCCGGCCACACTCGACCTGACCCATGTCGTCGCCAAAGGCAGCTATGTCGACGACCGCATCGCCGGGGTACGCACCACCATCGCCGCCGGCCCGCCCGGCAGCCGTCAGCTCTCCGGCTTCGGGCGCTGGATCTTCCAGGCCTTCAAGCTGGAGGATGGCGGTATCGTTTTGGTCAATCGCGGCTTCGTGCCGGAAGGCCGGCTCGGCCAGATCGGCGCAGCCAGCGGCCCCGACACGATCAATGGGTTCCTGCGCGCGCCGGAAACCCGCAACAGCTTCACACCGCAGGACCTGCCGGCGATCCGCGAATTCTACACGCGCGACCCCGCCGGGATCGCAGCCTCCCTCGGCCAGCCGCCGGCGCCGTTCTATCTGGAAGCCGCGCGCGAGGGCGACGGCATGACGCCGCCGGCCGGCGTCGATGTGCGCGAGCTGATCGCCCGCATTCCGGACAATCACCTGCAATATGCGCTGACCTGGTTCGGATTGGCGCTGACGCTGCTCGGGGTGTTCGCGGCCTGGGTCTGGCAGACGCGGAAGGGTGCGGCGGCAAGCTGAGCGCGCAACGGTTTTGCCGAATGCGCCGGACCGGCCTATAGCATCAGGCTGAGACCACCGAGGCCAAGATCGTGCTGCATGTTTCCACCCGGGGTGAAGCCCCGGCGCTGAGCTTTTCCGACGCATTGCTGACCGGGCTCGCCCGCGACGGCGGGCTCTACCTGCCGCAGAGCTGGCCCAAACTCTCCGCCACGGAGATCGCCGGTTTCGCCGGAAAGCCCTACACCGCCGTGGCCGAGCGCGTGCTCGGCGCCCTCACCGACGGCGATATCGAGAGCGGCGCGCTTTCGGGCATGATCGATCAGGCCTATGCCGGCTTCCGCCATCCGGCCGTCTGCCCGCTGACGCAGATCGGCGACAATCTCTTCGTGCTGGAGCTGTTCCACGGCCCGACGCTCGCCTTCAAGGACGTGGCGATGCAATTGCTCGGGCGCCTGATGGACCATGTGCTGGGCCAGCGCGGCCAGCGTGCCACCATCGTCGGCGCGACCTCGGGCGACACTGGCGGGGCGGCCATCGACGCCTTCAAAGGGCTGAAGAGCGTCGATGTCTTCATCCTCTATCCTGAGGGACGCGTCTCGGACGTGCAGCGCCGGCAGATGACGACGGTCGATGCCGACAATGTCCACGCCATCGCGGTCGAGGGCACCTTCGACGATTGCCAGAACCTCGTGAAGGCGATGTTCAACCATCACGCCTTCCGCGACGAGATCGGGCTCTCCGGCGTCAACTCGATCAACTGGGCGCGCATCGCCGCGCAGGTGGTCTATTACTTCACGGCGGCGGTCTCGCTGGGCGGGCCCGGCCGCAAGGTCTCCTTCACGGTGCCGACCGGCAATTTCGGCGACATCCTCGCCGGCTGGGTCGCCAAGCAGATGGGCCTGCCGATCGAACGGCTGGGCATTGCGACCAACAGCAACGACATCCTGGTGCGCACGCTCGAAACCGGCGCCTACGAGATGCGCGGCGTGGCGGCGACCACTTCGCCCTCGATGGACATCCAGATCTCCTCGAATTTTGAGCGCCTGCTGTTCGAGGCCCATGGCCGCGACGGCGCAGCCGTCCGCCGGCTGATGCAGTCGCTGCAGCAATCCGGCCGTTTCGAGATCGCCGATGCCGCGCTCCAGCGCATCCGCAGCGAGTTCGACGCAGCATCGCAGAGCGAAGACCAGATCGCCCACGAGATCAGGAAGAGCTGGACCGAGGCCGGCTACCTGCTCGACCCGCATACCGCGATCGGCGTCGGCGCTGCGCGGCAGGCGTTGCAGCGCGATCCCGCAACGCCGATGATCGTGCTCGGCACGGCCCATCCCGCCAAGTTCCCGGCCGCAGTGAAGGCGGCAAGCGGCATCGAGCCGGCGCTTCCCGCCCATCTCGCCGACCTGATGGAGCGCAAGGAACGCACGGCGCTGCTGCCGAACGATCTCGGCGCGATCGAGACCTTCGTGCGCGAGCATGCACGCGCCGTGCGCGGAGCAGCAGCGTGAGCGCGACCCCTCCGGCCGAGGAGCACGAGTTGGCCACGCCTGCCCGGCCCGAGGGTCAACACGACCCCGATGTCGCGCTGACCACCCTGCCCTCGGGGCTGCGCGTCGTGTCGCAGCGCATGGACCATGCAGCGACCGTTTCGCTCGGCATCTGGATCGGCGCCGGTTCGCGCGACGAATTGCCGAACGAACATGGCCTCGCCCATCTCCTCGAGCACATGGCGTTCAAAGGCACGGCGCGTCGCAGCGCGCTGGAGATCGCCGAGCAGATCGAGAGCGTCGGCGGCGACCTCAATGCCGCGACCTCCGTCGAATATACCTGCTACACCGCCCGCGTGCTCGGCTCCGATCTGGGCCTGGCCGTCGACATCCTCGCTGACATCATCACCTCGCCGTCCCTGACGGAGGAGGAATTGAAGCGCGAGAAGGGCGTCATCCTGCAGGAGATATCGGCCGTCCAGGATACGCCTGATGATCTCGTCTATGACCGCTTCCTGCAGGCCGCCTTCCCGGACCAGCCGATCGGCCGGCCGATCCTCGGCACCGCCAAGACGGTGAAGGGCTTCACGCCCGACGCGATCCGGGCCTATCTCGCCCGCAACTACCATGCCGGCAACATGGTGCTCGCGGCTTCCGGCGCCGTCGACCATGACGAACTCGTGGCGCTGGCCAGGGAACATCTCTCGAATCTGCCGGCCGCGCCCGCAGAACCCCTCGCCCGCGAAGCAGGCGAATATCGCGGCGGCGAAGCGCGCATCGGCAGCGACGAGGAGCAGGTCCATCTCGTGCTCGGCCTGCCCGGCCTGCCCTTCACCGGCGGCACGCATTATCCGCTCCAGATCTTCGCCTCGGTGCTTGGCGGCGGCCTGTCGTCGCGCCTGTTCCAGGAGGTGCGCGAGCAGCGCGGCCTCGCCTATGCGATCGACGCCTTCCACTGGCCCTTCTCCGATTGCGGCGTCTTCGGCATCGGGGCCGGCACGGCGCCCGAGGATGCCGGCGAGCTGATCGAGGTCGCGCTCGGCTGCCTGCGCCAGGCGGCGGAGGATGTCAGCGAGGCCGAGGTCGCCCGCGCCCGCGCCCAGATGAAGGTCGGCCTGCTGGCCTCGCTCGAAAGCCCCGGCGGCAAGCTGGAGCAGATGGCGCGGCAGGTGCTGCTCTTCAACCGGGCGATCCCGCGCGAGGAGCTCGCCGCCCGGCTCGATGCGGTGACGCTCGACGACGTGCGCGCCGCCGGCCGCTCCCTGCTGGGGCACCAGCCGACCATCGCCGCCGTCGGGCCGACCCATGGCCTGCCGCCGGCCAAGCGCCTGCGCCACGCAGCCCGGGCGGCGGACTGACCGGCGATGGCGCTCTTCCGTTTCCCGAGCGAGCCGCCGAGCCGCCCGCTGATCCGGACGCCGAATCTCTATCTGCGCGCGCCACAGGCCAGCGACCATGCGGCCTGGGCCGTACTGCGCATGGAAAGCCGGGAGTTCCTGACGCCATGGGAGCCGACCTGGAACGAGGACGACCTGATGCGCGCCTCATTCCGGCTCCGCGCCAAACGCGCGGCCCGCGAGATCTCGACCGACGAGGCCTATTCGCTCTTCATCTTCGAAACGGAGACGGAAACCCTGCTCGGCGGGCTGACGCTCGGGCTGATCCGGCGCGGCGTCGCCCAGGCCTGCACGCTCGGCTACTGGATGGGGCGGCGCCATTCCGGCAGAGGCCATATGACGGAGGCCGTGCGCGGCGCCGTGCGCTTCGCCTTCTCCGATCTCGCCCTGCACCGCGTCGAGGCGGCCTGCCTGCCCAATAACGAGCCGTCGCGGCGCCTGCTGGAGCGCGTCGGCTTCCAGCATGAGGGGCTGGCGCGGGCCTATCTCAAGATCAACGGCAACTGGGCCGATCACCTGCTCTACGGCGTGCTCTCCAGCGACATATTGCCCGGTGGCAGACCGTGACTGCGGCGGTTGACCACAGCCCCGCGCCGCCTTGCCCTTGCCATGAGCGGCCGATAGGGCTTTTCGTTAAACTTCGAACGATCGCTTCCCGCCTGATAGCCGAGCACAGCTTGTCCATTTCCGAGCGCATCTTCCGGGTCGGCCTCGCCCTGGCCGGCCTTGTCCTGTGGTTCTGCGCTGCCGCGCTCCCGGCCCAGGCCGTCGAGCCGGTGCGCGTCCCGGTCGATGTCCCCGTGATCGACCTGACCAATGTCGTCGAGCGCAACAAATCCGACGGCGACGTCATCCAGATCTCGACCGCATCGGGACCGGACGGCATCGTCAGGCGCATCGCGGTCAAGGCGCGCGAGGCCGGTGCGCGCCCGAACTGGATCGTCTTCGCGCTCACCAACGATTCCGACGAGCAGATCGACCGGCTGCTGGTCGCGCCCTTCCACCGGCTGATCGGTTCCGGCGTGATCTGGCCCGATCTCGGCGACAAGCGCATCGAAGCGGTGACCGCGAGCCAGGGCCTCGCGCCCGATCGCGAGCCCAGCCCCGATGCCGACGTCTTCCTGATCACGCTCGACCCCGGCACGACCGTGACCTTCGTCGCCGAGCTGAAATCGCCCAACCTGCCGCAGCTCTATCTCTACGAAGCCGAAGCCTATCGGCAGAAGACCAACGGGTTGACGCTCTACAAGGGCATCATCATCGGCATCGCCGGCCTGCTGGCGCTGTTCCTGACCATCATCTTCGTGGTCAAGGGCGCGGTGATCTTCCCCGCCGCCGCGGCGCTGGCCTGGGCGGTGCTGGCCTATGCCGGCCTCGATTTCGGCTTCTTCCAGCGCCTGTTCCCACTCACACCGGCGATCGAGCGGATCTACCGCGCCGGTGCCGAGGTCGTGCTGGCGGCGACGCTGCTCGTCTTCCTCTTCGCCTATCTCAACCTGTCGCGCTGGCATGTGCGCTACGGCCATGTCACGGCCCTCTGGATCCTCGGCCTCGCCGGATTGATCGGGCTTGCGGTCTTCGACGCGCCGATGGCGTCCGGCATCGCCCGCATCTCGATCGCGGCCGTGGCGGCGATCGGCTTCATCCTCGTCGTGCATCTCGCCACGCATGGTTATGAGCGGGCGGTGATGCTGATCCCGACCTGGTTCTTGCTGGCCGTCTGGGTGACGGCCGCAAGCTTCACCGTGACCGGGCAGTTCCAGCGCGATCTGGTCGCGCCTGCCCTGCTCGGCGGCCTCGTCCTGATCGTGCTGCTGATCGGCTTCACCGTCATCCAGCATGCCTTCGCCGGTGGTGCGATCTCGCAGGGGCTGGTCTCGGATACCGAGCGCCGGGCGCTCGCGCTCTCGGGCTCGGGCGACCTCGTCTTCGACTGGGATGTCAGCTCCGACAAGGTCTTCGTCTCCCCGCAGATCGAGACGCTGCTCGGCCTGCCGAAAGGCTCGCTCGAAGGCTCGGCCGCGCGCTGGCTGGAGCATATGCATGTCTCCGACCGCGACCGCTATCGCGTCACGCTCGACGCCGTGCTGGAGCAGCGCCGCGGCAAGCTCAATCTCGACCTGCGCCTGCGCGCCGCCAGCGGCGCCTATCACTGGATCAACATCAAAGCGCGCCCGGTCATCGGCTCGGACGGCGAGGTCATCCGCGTCATCGGCACGCTCGCCGATGTCACCGAGCAGCGCACGGCGCAGGAGCGCCTGCTGCATGACGCCGTCCATGACAACCTGACCGGCCTGCCCAACCGCAAGCTGTTCCAGGACCGGCTGGGCGCGATCTTCGGCTTCACCCGCGCCGACGACAATATCCGCCCGACCGTGCTGGTCATCGATGTCGACCGCTTCAAGCAGGTCAATGAATCCGTCGGCTTCTCGGCCGGCGATTCGATCCTGCTGACGCTGGCCCGCCGTCTTGGCCGCCTGCTCCGCGCGCAGGACACGCTCGCCCGCATCGGCGGCGACACCTTCGCGATGATCCTCGTCTCGGAGCGCGATCCCGAGCGCATCCTGGCCCTGGCCGAGCTGGTGCGCCGTGCCGTCTCGACGCCGATCACCTATGCCGAGCGCGAGATCGTGCTGACACCCTCGATCGGGCTTGCCCTTTTCGACCCGGCGCCAGCCTCGCGCAAGGAAGACGCGCTGAAGAATGCCGAGCTCGCCATGACCCATGCCAAGCGCCAGGGCGGCAACAAGATCGAGGTCTTCGTGCCGGCGATGCGGACCGACCGCAACGACCGGCTCGCGCTGGAAAGCGACCTGCGCCGGGCGATCGAGCGTAACGAGATCCAGGTCATGTACCAGCCGATCGTCCGGCTGGAGGACCGCACCATCGCGGGCTTCGAGGCGCTGGTGCGCTGGGACCATCCGCGCGAAGGCCGCCTGATGCCGCAGGATTTCCTCGCCATCGCCGAGGAGACCGGGCTGATCGTCGATCTCGGCGTCTATGTCATGGACAAGACGGCGCGCGAGCTGGAGGCCTGGCAGGCGGCGCTGGAAGTCGAGCCGCCGATCTTCGCCAGCGTCAACGTCTCCAGCCGGCAGTTGCTGCGCCACGACCTGCTGCATGACGTGAAGACCGTGCTCGGGCGGCGGCGTGTGCTGCCGGGCACGCTGAAGCTGGAGATCACCGAGAGCCTCGTGATGGAGAACCCGGAATATGCCGCGCAGATGCTGCAGCGCATCCGCGATCTCGGCGCCGGCCTCTCGCTCGACGATTTCGGCACGGGCTATTCCTCGCTGTCCTATCTGCAGCGCTTCCCCTTCGACACGATCAAGATCGACCAGAGCTTCGTGCGCCAGATGGGCAATGGCCGCCCGCCGGTGATCCTGCGCTCGATCGTGCAGCTCGCCGCCGACCTCCACATGGATGTCGTCGCCGAGGGCGCGGAGAGCGAGTCGGATGCGATCGAGCTCTACCAGCTCGGCTGCCAATATGCGCAGGGCTACATCTTCGGCCAGCCGATGACGGCGGCGGAAGCGCGCCGGCTGATGGGCGCGGCGGCGGCTGCGACCGAGGCGGCTTGAGGCCTCATCAGCAGCTTAAGCAGGGCTCCCAGCTCCACCATTGTCATTCCGGGGCGCCCGAAGGGCGAACCCGGAACCCACGACTAGGTATGACGCTTGATATGCGGTTGCCGGCCGCTCACTCAGTCGTGGGTTCCGGGTTCTTCGCTCCGCGAAGCCCCGGAACGACAACGGGATAGCTTCTCAAGCGTGCCCCGCCTCGCGCGACAGGAAGGCCGGGTCGATGCCGATCTTGCCGAGCGCGCGCTGGTATTTCGTCTCGACGCTCTCGTCGAAGAGCAGCTCGGGATCGGCCGGGCAATGCAGCCAGCCGTTCGACTGGATCTCGGCTTCGAGCTGCCCGGCCGCCCAGCCGGCATAGCCCAAGGCCAGCACCGCATTCTCCGGCCCGTCGCCATTGGCGATGGCGCGCAGGATATCCAGCGTCGCCGTCAGGCAGATGCCCTCGTCGATGGGAAGCGTCGCCGATTCCAGGAAGAAATCGGCCGTGTGCAGGACAAAGCCACGCTTGGTCTCGACGGGGCCGCCGCGCAGCACCTGCATGCGCTCGGCCCGGCTCGGCAGCCGGATCACCTCCTCGGAGGGAATCACGTCGAGCTGGACCAGAAGCTCCGGGAATTTCGTGTCGCCCGCCGGCTTGTTGACGATGATGCCCATCGCCCCGTCCTCGGAATGGGCGCAGACATAGACGACGCTGCGGCTGAAGCGTGTATCGGCCATGCCCGGCATCGCGATCAGGCATTGCCCGTCGAGATAGCTGCGGCCGCCGACGCGCGATTGTGAGCCAATCTTCATGAGACATATGCTAGAGGCTGTCGGGCCGGATCGGCAAGGCTCGACTGCCCCCTCGTCTGTGGAGCCAAGCTCCGGCCGCCGCCTTCGCTGGATTCGGGATCACGTTCGCGTGCTTCGGACGGGTGGTGGAAGACCCCGTCGCCGCTATCGCGATTGTGCCCCGATCCTGCGCGAAGTTCCCGGCATGTCGCATAGGCACGGACCGGCGGAGGACGACAGGTTTTGTTCGCTTTTCAGGCTCGCAATCGGTAAAGGCAGGGCCGTGAACCGCATTCTTCCCTTGCTGGCCCTGCTGCCCCTGACGCTCGGCGCCACCGCCCGCGCGCAGGAAGCGGCAAACGAGGCGGCTGCCTCGCCGTGGTCGCCGAGCGAGCACGCGAAGCTTCGCCTGATCGCCGGGCCGACAACCGCGACCGGCAAGCAGCGCGTCGGCGTCGAGATCGTGATGTCGCCGGGCTACAAGACCTATTGGCGCAGCCCCGGCCAGTTCGGTGTGCCGCCAGCCTTCGACTGGTCGGGCTCGACCAATATCGGCGGGCTCGACGTGCGCTGGCCGGTGCCGGAGCGCTTCCAGGATTCGGCCGGCTATTCCATCGGCTATGTCGGCGAGGTCGTGATCCCGATCTCGGTGCAGCCGGTCGATCCCTCGCGGCCGGTGATGGTCGTGCTCAAGCTCGACTATGCCGTCTGCGAGAAGATCTGCATTCCCGCCAAGGGCGAAGCGAGCCTGTGGCTCGAACCCGGCGTGACCACCGTGACCTCGCCGCGGCTCGAAAGCTTCGAAGCGCGCGTGCCGGTCGCCATCAAGCCCGGCGCCCACAAGGAGAAGATCGCGATTGCCGAGGCCGGGCTCGACGACAGCGTGGTCGACCCGGGCCTGCGCCTGATCCTGCAACCGCCGCCGGAAGGCCGGATCGAGGATATCTTCATCGAGGGCTCGGGCATGTGGTCCTTCGGCAAGTCCCGCCTGACGCCGCAGGCGGACGGCACGGTCCTCGCCCAGATCCGGATCGACGAGCGGCCGAAGGGCGCCGCCGGGCCGACGCCGTTCATCTTCACGGTGCGGGGCACGCCGCGGCCGATCGAGACGCGTCTCGACCTCGACATCCCCGCCTCAAAGCCCTAATCCCTCAAGCCGGGCGGCCCCTCTGGCCGCAGGCTTCACGGAGAGACAGGCTCATGACCATCAAGGTGGGTGACAAGCTTCCCCAGGCGACGTTCCGCGTCATGACCGCCGACGGCCCCGCCGCGCGCACGACCGACGACCTGTTCAGCGGCAAGAAAGTGGTGCTCTTCGCCGTTCCCGGCGCCTTCACCCCGACCTGCCACCGCAACCATCTGCCGGGCTATCTGGAGAAGGCGGCCGAGATCAAGGCGAAGGGCGTCGACGCCATCATGGTCACCAGCACCAACGACGTCTTCGTCATGGACGCCTGGTCGAAGGCGACCGGCGGCGCCGGCGTGATCGAGTTCCTCTCGGACGGCAACGCCGATTTCGCCAAGGAGATCGGCCTGTCGCTGGACGGCTCGGGCTTCGGCCTCGGCACCCGCTCGCAGCGCTATTCGATGCTGGTCGAGGACGGCGTGGTGAAGGTGCTCAATGTCGAGGAAGCCGCCGGCAAGGCGGAAGCCTCCGGCGCCGAGGCGATGCTCGCCAAGCTCTGAGCCTCAGGGCACGGAGAGAGATTGGAGCCCGCGCAGCGCTGCGCGGGCTTTTTGTTGGCTGGCCGGATAGGGCAAATGTCTACAATGGTTCGGAAGCGGACCTCGCCGATCAACTGTCGAAGCGCAGTCGGCGCAACGCGTAGATCAGCAGCACGGCGCAGACAACAGAACCCACTAGGTATGGGCTATGTAGGGCCGCAGCACGGCTGAACGCCGGCTCGATGAGCGTCACCAACGCGCCGGCCCCGAGCGCGCCGAACGGCATCGCGCCCCAGCCGAAAAAGCGGTAGACCGAGTTCACGCGCCCTAGCAGGTGGTCCGGGATCAGCCGCTGGCGATAGCTTACCGTCACCACGTTCCACAGCATGCCGCCCGCAGCTTCGAGGAACATCGCGGTGCCGGCTAGCACCACGGAGCTGAACAACCCCAGCATCAGGTTAAACAACACGAAGCAGCCGAGCGCGAGGATCAGGCTCGCGCGCATGCCGAGCCGGCGGGCGATGTCGGGAGCGACGACGCCGCCGAGGACCCCGCCGGCGGCCCCGCACGCGAGCAGGAGGCCGTAACCTGTCGCGGACAGACCAAGCACCTCCTGGGCGTAGAGGACGAGGATCGTCAGCCCACCGATGGCGACCGCGTTGATCGCGCCGAGCATGACGGCAAGGCGCAGGACAGCCTCGTTACCACGCATCCAGCGCAGCCCCTCCACGAGGGCCGGCCAGAAACGCTTACGCTCGCCGGCCTGTCGGGCCGGCAGGCTGATCAGCCAGACGATGCCAATCGAGAGCGCTAGGGTGGTCGCGTTAAACCCGAAGGGCACGGCGATCCCTGCGGCGATCAGCAGACCGGCGAGCGGCGGACCGACGAAACGGCCCATGACCTGCTCGGCGCTCCACATCTGGCCATTGGCTCGTTCCAGGTCCTTCGGGGCCACGATCGAAGGCAACACCGTCTGGGCGGCGTTGTCGCGCACCACCTCTGCGGATCCGAGGAGGAAGGCGATCGCCGCCAACGACAGGACCATGCACGTTCCGCCCCCTTCGGCGATCGGCGAAGCCGGTATCGAGAGTGTCATCGCCACGATGCAGATCGTCAGCGTCAACCGGACCAGATCGGCTCGGATTATCAACAGTCGCCGGTCAACCCTGTCGGTCCAGACGCCTGCGGGCAGCGCGAACAGGAACCACGGCAGTCGCCCGGCCATTGCGACCGCGGCAATCAGCATCGGGTTGCGCGTGAGCAATGCCGCAAGCCACGGCATCGCAACTGCTACGACACCGTCGCCAAGGTTGGAAACGACGCTGCCTGACAGAATCAGCCGATAATTTCGATTTCCTGTGAGAAGCCCGTACCGCACTGCGCTCCCTCCCCACACAACTTGGAATCACGACCTGCTAATCAGGCCATGAAAACTTGATCGGATTGGTTTGAGCAACAGGCTTACAAGGGACGAGTGCCGTCAACCGGTCGGAAACGGACCTAGCTTTTGACATTGCAAGGCGTGCGCTGCCCCTTAAGCTGCTCGTCCTCTTTGGCACATGGGTGAGGATATGCCGTTTCAAGGCCTCGTTGTCGAACCTGCGGAACTGGCAAAATTGGCTGGCGCCTTCGACGCAGCCTGGAGCGCGGTGAACAGCGTCAACACCGTCGGTGGCCAGCAGCAGCGGCGGGCGAGAGCCCGTCTGGCAGCCATCATTCTCGATCTTTGGAGGGAAGACCCTTCTCAGGCTCTGAGCGCCAGCGCTGTCGAGCGCTTCCTCGCATCGGACCAACCCGGTTGATCGATCCGATCTGCGCTTGTCATGAGACAAGCCGGCAAGCCCCGGATAGCTTTCGCGCCGGAGGAGAACACCGATGGCCGAGATCACCATTCGCCCGCTTGCCGCGACCGACCGGGCGGCCTGGACGCCGCTCTGGCGGGGATACCTGACCTTCTACAAGGCGACGCTGCCGCCGGAGATCGACGCCATCACCTTCGGGCGGCTGACCGGCGGCGAGGAGCCGATGGGCGGTTTCCTCGCCTTCGAGGGCGACAAGCCGCTCGGCATGGTCAACTGGGTGCTCCACCGCACGACCTGGAGCGAGAAGCCGATCTGCTATCTGCAGGACCTGTTCACCGTGCCGGAATCGCGCGGCACCGGCGTCGGCCGCAAGCTGATCGAGGCGGTGAACCAGATGGCGCGGGCGAAGAACTGCTACCGCGTCTACTGGCAGACGCATGAATCCAACCTGCAGGGGCAGGCGCTCTACGACAAGGTCGCCGACAAGTCGGGCTTCATCGTCTACCGCCAGCCGCTCGGCTGAGACTGCGGCCGGAGCGAGCATGATCGCGATCCGGGACCGGGACGAGATCGTCGCGCGGCTCGGAAGCGATCCGCTCGGCAATGTCGTGCTGCTGAAGCAGCTCGCAGCCTTCCCGCAGCACACCCGGGCGTTTCAGCGCCTCTCGTCGGCCGGCGCGGCGACGCTCGTCCTGCTCGACACGGCAGCCAGCGACTACGACCGCAAGACCTATCCGACGGCGGCCCATGCCGCCTTCCTCCGCAGCGACGACACCGCACTGACGGAAGCGCTGCTCGGCGAACTCCCCACGGATGGCGGCATCGTCTTCAAGCTCGGCAGCGCAGCCGAGCACGATGCCGTCCACCAGCGCCATCCGCTCACGCGCAAGACCAGCTTCCTCTCGTTCACCTCGCCCGAGCGCCTTCCCGGCCGTGGCGGCGTCATCGTCGCGGAGAGCGCCACGGCCTCCATGTACGCGCTCTATCGCGCCCAGGATCATGCGCGGGACTGGCTCGCGCCACTGCTGGCAAGCGGGCGCGCCTTCACCTGCAGGATCGGCTCAGGCGACGAGCCGTTGTCCGTCTGCCTCGCTTTCGAAAGCCATGCCTCCGTCTGGGAGATCGGCGGCGTGGTCACAAGGCCCGATCAGCGCGGGCGTGGTCTCGGAGCACGCGTGGTCGGCGCGGCGCTCGATGAATTAGCGCGGCGCGGGTTGCTGGCGCGCTATCAGGTCCATGAGGGCAACACCGCCTCGATCCGGCTGTCCGAGGCGCTCGGCATGAAGCCGCTGCTGCGCTTGACCCATTACCTGCACGAGCGACCGGGCGCCGGGCAAAATGGACGTCAGCGCCCCGGTTTGAACGGCGCCATGCCGGCGCGTGCCAGGGCGTCGGCGCGCTCGTTCATCTCGTCGCCGGCATGGCCCTTGACCCATTTCCACTCGATCTTGTGGCGGCCGAGCGCGGCTTCGAGGCGCTGCCAGAGCTCGGCGTTCTTGACCGGCTTGCGATCGGCCGTCTTCCAGCCGTTCTTCTTCCAGCCATGGATCCAGCCGGTGATGCCCTGCCGCAGATACTGGCTGTCGGTGTGGAGCGCGACCGTGACGGGGCGCTTCAGAGCCTCCAGCGCGGCGATCGCCGCCATCAGCTCCATGCGGTTATTGGTGGTCTGCGCCTCGCCGCCGGAGAGCTCCTTCTCGACGCCGTTGAAGGTCAGGATCGCTCCCCAGCCTCCGGGGCCGGGATTGCCCGAGCAGGCGCCGTCCGTCCAGACTTCGACCGTATCGCTCATGACAGGCCCCGGCAGTTTTTAGCTGCGCGAATGGGGCAAGCCCCAAGCGCGCCCGGCCCCGGATTGCCCGAGCAAGCGCCGTCCGTCCAGACTTCGACCGTATCGCCGCTCACCGCTTCAATCCGTATTCGCGGGCGTCCGTGATGCGCTGGTGGAAGACGAGCCGGCGGTCGTATTCGAGCGGGTCGAGCGGCTTGACCAATGCTCCAGCAGGGACGTTCAGCCAGTCGACCAGTCGCGTCACCAGGAAGCGTAAGGCGCTGCCACGGCAGAGCTGCGGCAGCGCCTCGACCTCCGCCGGTGTCAGAGGACGCACGCTCTCGTAGCCGGCGAGCAGCGCCTGGCCCTTGGTGAGGTTGAACGAGGCATCGGCCTCGAAGCACCAGGAGTTCAGGCAGATCGCCAGATCGTAGGCGAAGGCGTCCGTGCAGGCGAAATAGAAGTCGATCAGGCCGGACAGCTTGTCCTTGATGAAGAAGACATTGTTCGGGAAGAGATCGGCATGGATCACGCCGCGCGGCAGGTCCTGCGGCCAGGAGCGCTCATGGACCTCCACCTCCGCCATGACGCGCCGCGCCAGTCCGGGAGACACCGTATCGGCCGCCGCTCCGGCCTGCTCGGCGAGCGGACGCCAGCCGGGAACCGACAGCGAATTGACCCGCTCCATGCCGAAATCGGCGCCGGCCTCGTGCAGCTGGGCCAGCCCGCGCCCCAGCTCGGCGCAATGGGTCACGTTCGGACGCCGAACGGAGAGGCCGTCGAGGAAAGAGACGATCGCCGCCGGGCGGCCGGCCAGCCGGCCGACAGCCTCGCCATCATCCATGCGCAGCGGAACCGGGCAGATCAGGCCGCGCCGGGCGAGATGGTCCATCAGCCCGATGAAGAAGGGCAGCTCCGTCTCGTCGACCCGCTCCTCATAGAGGGTCAGGATGTAGAAGGCCTTGGTCGTATGCAGCAGGAAATTGGAGTTCGAGACGCCTTCGGCGATGCCCTTGACGGAGAGGAGATCGCCGATGCCGTAACGCGCCACGAAGGCGGCCAGCTCGTCATCGGGCACTTCGGTATAGACGGCCACGCTTGCACTCTTCTGCTGGAATTATTCGGCCGCGTCCGGCGTCGCCTCGCCACGCAATTCGCGCGGCAGCGGGAAGAAGACGTTCTCGTCGGCGGTCGAGACGGTCTCGACGCGGACCTCGTAGCGCGCGGCGAAGGCGTCGATGATCTCCTCGACCAGCACCTCGGGCGCGCTCGCGCCGGCGGTGATGCCGAGGCTGCGGATATCGCCGAAGACCGACCAGTCGATCTCGTCGGTACGCAGCACGAGCCGTGCGACCGGGCAGCCGGCGCGCTCGGCGACCTCGCGCAGACGCTGCGAATTCGAGGAATTGGGCGAGCCGACGACGATCAGCCCGTCGACCATCGGGGCGACGTGCTTCACCGCCTCCTGGCGGTTGGTCGTGGCGTAGCAGATGTCTTCCTTGTGCGGAGCGATCAGCTCCGGGAATCGAGCCTGCAGGGCCTCGACGATCTCGCGGGTGTCGTCGACCGAGAGCGTGGTCTGGGTGACATAGGCGAGCGGCTGGCCTTCGGGTGCGGTCAGCGTCGCGACGTCGTCCAGCGTCTCGATCAGCGTGATCGCGCCCTCGGGAAGCTGGCCCATCGTGCCGATCACCTCGGGATGGCCGGCATGGCCGACGAGCAGTATATGGCGGCCGCGTTTGTGATGGACCTCGGCCTCGCGATGGACCTTGGTGACCAGTGGGCAGGTCGCGTCGATGGCGAAGAGATTGCGCGCCTTGGCCGCCGCCGGCACCGCCTTGGCGACGCCGTGGGCCGAGAAGATCACAGGCCGCGTCTCGTCCGGCACCTCGTCGAGCTCGGCGACGAAGACCGCACCCTTCCGCTTCAGGGATTCGACGACGTATTTGTTATGGACGATCTCGTGGCGGACATAGACCGGCGCGCCATGCAGCTTCAGCGCCTTCTCGACGGCGTCGATGGCGCGCACGACCCCGGCGCAGAAGCCGCGCGGGGCGCAAAGCAGGATGTCGAGCGGCGGCTTGGTCACGCGCAGGGGAAACTCCGATCAGTCCGCGTCTTCTTTCGGCGGGATCGGGGCGATGTCAAGGAAGCGAAGCGGCGCAGGCCGACACGATTGTCATTCCGGGGCGCGCCGCAGGCGCGAACCCGGAACCCACGACTGGGTGGAACATCCTGCGCCTCGTTATGAGCCCCTCACCCGGTCGTGGGTTCCTGGTTCTTCGCTCCGCGAAGCCCCGGAATGACAAAGGTCGGGTTTGACCAAGAACGATTCAGCCATCGCCCGCACGGCCCGAAGACTTGGCAGCCATGCCGATTGCCTCTCGCAGGATCGTCATCGAAAGCCTAGATAGAACCACGGCCCGCCACGCCGCGCGTCGCGCCGGACCGCCAAGCCCGTTCCAAAAGCCCCCGAGTTCCGCATGGCCGACGCCGCCTCGCATGCCAGCTATCTCCCGCCGATCCTGACCTTCTGCGCCGGGGCGGTGATCGCCGTCCCGCTGTTCCGCAAGCTCGGCCAGTCGGCGGTGCTGGGCTATCTGGCGGCCGGCATCGTCATCGGCCCCTCGATCCTCGGCGTGATCAAGGACCCCGATGCGATCCGCGGCACGGCCGAAATCGGCGTCGTGCTGCTGCTCTTCCTCGTCGGCCTCGAATTGCAGCCTTCGCGACTCTATTCGATGCGCAAGGACATCCTCGGCTCGGGCCTCGCACAGATGGCGCTCAGCGCCGGCGGCATCGGGCTGGCCGGCTGGTATTTCGGCCTCTCGGTAGCAGGCGCCATCGCGGTCGGCGTGTCGCTCGCGCTCTCGGCGACCTCGATCGCACTGCAATTGCTGGAGGAGCGCGGCGACGCCAGCGAGACCTATGGCCGGCGCACCTTCTCGATCCTGCTGTTCCAGGACATGGCGATCGCGCCCGTACTGGCGCTGCTGCCTTTGCTCGCCACCACAGGCGGGCAGGAAGCCGGGAGCCCGATGCGGGCATTCGCCAGCCTCGGCATCGCGCTCTTTGCGCTCGTGCTGATCGTGCTGGCCGGGCGCTATGTCATGAATCCGTTCTTCCGCATCCTCGCCCATACCGGCGCGAAGGACGTGATGACGGCGGCGGCGCTCCTGATCGTTCTCGGCGCAGCCTTGCTGATGGAGCATGTCGGGCTCTCGATGGCGATGGGCGCTTTCCTCGCCGGCGTGATGCTGGCCGATTCGCATTTCCGGCATGAGCTGGAGGCCGATATCGAGCCGTTCCGCGGCGTGCTGCTCGGCCTGTTCTTCATGGCGGTCGGCATGTCGCTGGACCTCAAGCTCGTCGCCGACAACTGGATACTGCTGGCGCTCGCGGCGCCGCTGCTGGTGCTGTTCAAGATCGCGGTCGTAACCTCGATCCTGCGGCTGTCCTGCTCGTCCTGGCTCGAGGCGGTGCGGGCCGGTGCCCTGCTCTCGCCGGCCGGCGAATTCGCCTTCGTGCTGCTGCCGCTCGGCCTCGCGAACGGGCTGCTCACGGCCCAGCAATCGGCGATGGTCACCGCGCTCGCGGCGATCAGCATGCTGCTCGGCCCGGTCGTCGCCAAGCTGATCGATGCGGTGCTGCTGGCGCGCATCAAGCCCGCGACGATGGACGAGGATTACGAAGGCGCCGGCGACAGCCCGGTGATGGTGATCGGCTTCGGCCGTTTCGGCCAGATCGTGACGCAGGCGCTGCTGCTCCAGCATATCGACGTGACCGTCATCGATTCGGATGTCGAGCGCATTCGCTCGGCATCCCAGTTCGGCTTCAAGATCTATTATGGCGACGGCACGCGGCTCGACGTGCTGCGCGCGGCCGGCGCCGGCAAGGCGCGCGTCCTCTGCATCTGCGTCGACGACAAGCAGGCGGCGCTGCGGATCGTCGAGATGGTCAAGGCCGAATTCCCGAGCGTGCGCCTGCATGTGCGGGCCTATGACCGCATCCACGCGATCGAGCTGATGAAGGCGAATGTCGATTTCCAGATGCGCGAGACCTTCGAATCGGCACTGGGCTTCGGCCGCGTCACCCTGGAGACGCTCGGCCTGACCCGCGACGAGGCCGAGCTCGTGATCGACCATGTCCGCGACCGCGACGCGCAGCGCATGGAGATCCAGTTCCACGAGGGGCTTGCCGCCGCGATCAACCGCGTGCCGCGCGTCTCGCCCGAGCCGCTCGTCGCGCCCAAGGGCAAGTCGAAGCCGCTCACGCCCGAGACGCGGCAGGTCATCGAGGATGGCGGGGCGGAGGTCGCGGTCGGCGGCGTCGGCGAGCCCGAACGATCAGCGAGGCGACCGCGCGGCCGGCACAGGCCGTCTTCCTCGAGGGACCGCTGATGCGCCATGTCGCGGTCATGACCGCGACGAGCTCGGTCGGCCTGATGGCGGTCTTCGTCGTCGACCTGCTGTCGCTGCTCTATGTCTCCTGGCTCGGGCGACCGGAGGCGACGGCCGGCGTCGGCTTCGCCACGATCGTGCTCTACCTGATGATCTCGGTGAATGTCGGGCTGATGATCGCGGTGACGGCGCTGACCTCGCGCAGCATCGGTGCGGGCGACCGCAAGGCAGCCCGGCGCATCGCGGCCTCGACCATGGCGCTGTCGGGGCTCGTGGCGCTCGTGCTTTCGCTCGCAGCCCTGCCGTTCCTGCCGAAACTGCTCAGCCTGCTCGGCGCGCGCGACCAGTCACATGCGGTCGCCCTCTCCTTCCTCTACATCGTGCTGCCGTCCAACGCCCTGATGGCGATCGGCATGGGTTTTTCCGGTATCCTGCGCGCGGTCGGCGACGCCAGGCGGGCGATGTTCGTGACGCTCGGCGGCGGCATCGTCACGGCGGGGCTCGATCCGCTGCTGATCTTCGGCTTCGGGCTCGGGCCGGACGGCGCGGCCATCGCGATCGTGCTGGCGCGGGTCATCATCTGCGCCATCGGCTTTCATGGCTGCGTGACCGTGCACGACATGATCGAGCGGCCGCGCCTCGCGTTCATCCGGCAGGACAGCGCCCGGACCTTCGCGATCGCGGGACCGGCGATCCTGACCAATCTCTCCAACCCGATCGCCAACGCGGTTTTCGCCAGCGTCGTCGCCCGCTTCGGCGATGCGGCGGTGGCAGCGCTCGCGATCATGGACCGGCTCGTACCGGTCGCCTTCGGCGTGCTCTTCGCACTCTCCGGCGCGGTCGGGCCGATTCTGGGCCAGAACTGGGGCGCCGGGCGCTTCGACCGGATGCGCCGGGGCCTGACCGACGCGGCGATCTTCGCCGGCGCCTCCGTCCTCGTCTCCTGGGCGCTGCTCTTCGTCTTCCGCGGTGCCATCGTCTCCGCCTTCCACGCGACGGGGCTGACGGCCGAGCTCGTGCTGTTCTTCTGCCTGATCGCCGGGCCGATGTGGATCTTCGTCGGCATGCTCTTCGTCGCCAATGCCGCCTTCAACAATCTCGGCATGCCCTTCCTGTCGACGCTGTTCAGCTGGGGCCGCGCCACGCTCGGCACCGTGCCGCTCGCCATCCTCGGCGCCCATCTCGCCGGACCGAAGGGCGCGATGGCAGGCTCGGCACTCGGCGCCATCGCCTTCGGCGTGCTGGCGCTGGTCTTCGCCTTTCGCGGCATCACAAGGCTGGAACGCAAGGCCGCGCAGCGCAGCGCCGCAACCGATTTGCCAGGCAAGGACACCCTGCTATCGTCATCCTAGGCACGGAACCAAAGGCCGGCCGGGGAGAAGCGTCGATGATGAACCTGTTCGATATCATGCAATCGGCCCAGAGCGGCCAGGCGCTGCCGAACCTCGCCCAGCAATACGGCCTGACCATGCAGCAGACCCAGGCCGCGCTCGACGCCCTGCTGCCGGCCTTCTCGATGGGGTTGCAGCGCCAGACGCGCGACCCTTACGCCTTCGGGTCGCTCGCGCAGATGATGACGGCCTCGCCCTATGCCCGCTTCTTCGAGGCCGGCGGCTATGGCATCCCGACCGGGGCCCAGACAGCCGGCAACGACGTGCTCAGCCAGCTCTTCGGCTCGCGCGAGGTCAGCCAGGCGATCGCTGCGCAGGCCGCTGCGACCAGCGGCGTCTCCCAGGCGATCCTCAAGCAGATGCTGCCGGTCATCGCCGCGATGCTCATGGGCGGCCTGTCCAAGACGTCGAGCAACGAAGGACTGGGCGGTATCCTCGGCCAGTTCGCCGAGATGATGCGTGGCCAGATGCCGGGCATGCAGCCGGCGCCACAGCAGCCGCAGATGCCGGCCAATCCGTTCGAGGCCATCCTCAAGGGCATGTTCGGCCAGGGCGGCCAGCCGCAGCCTTCTCCGCAGGCCGCTCCCTCCGACCCGTTCGGCGGGCTAGGCCAGATTCTCGGCGGCATGTTCGGCGGCATGGCTCCGCAGCCTCCACCCCAGCCGGCGCCGGCTCCGCGCAGCGCACCGCGGCGTGCGCCCGCGCCGGAACCCGAGCCCGAGGAGGCCCCGTCCGCACCTTCCGGATCAGGTCCGGGCTCGATCGGCCTAGACGCGCTCAACCAGATGTTCGAGCACGGCCGCCAGATCCAGGACGATCACCAGAACGCGTTGAAATCGATCCTCGACGCCATGCTGGGCGGCGGACAGGGCCGTCGCTGAAGCGGCTCTGCCCGTTCAACGCTGAAGACATGAAAAAGGGCGGAAGCACGAAGCTCCCGCCCGCAGGGACGCTGTCGCCAAGGGGTCAGGCGCAGCGTGCAACCGTGATATCGGCCTTACCGGCCAGCATCGGCGCCACGCCGGCATGGCGCAGGGCGTGCTCACGCCGCGCGGCGGCGAGATTCGACGAGGAACGCGAGCGCTCCTCCAGGACGGCGGACGGGTCGTCGAGCCAGGACGTCGCCAGCGCGCCGTCGATATCCGAACGCACGAGGCCGATATCCTTGAGTCCGCGCTCGTCAAGTTCGGCACCCAGTCGCATCACCTCACGGCGATGGATGAGCGCCCGCACGAGTTGAATCGTTCCGGCAGCGGCGATGGTGGCAACACGCGTGACCCCGGCCGAAACGGACGAGAGCGACTTCGCGGTGATGGTCATGAGCAGCATGACGGCCTCCTCTGGCGGTGCGGAACGTTGATCCTTTGCCCCTCCCCCCGCCCGGACGCGCCATTGACAGGGAATTTCGGAGAGCACCCAGACCTTAGCGAGGCACTGGTCATCAGCCAAACGAATGGTTATGATGTCTCGCAACACTGATATTGATGAACAGTGACGGGGATCGCCCATGGCCCATGTGCTCGATGCCGATCAGCTCAAGACCTTCGTCGCGATCGCCGATACCGGCTCCTTCACCCGCGCAGCCGAGATCGTCTTCAAGACGCAATCGGCCGTTTCGATGCAGATGAAGCGGCTCGAAGAGCGGGTCGGAAGGCCCCTGTTCGGGCGCGACGGCCGCCATGCCAAGCTGACCGAGGATGGCGAGCGCCTGCTCGACTATGCCCGCCGGATCGTGCGCCTCAATCTCGAATGCGTGGCATCCTTCGCCGATGCGGATCTCAAGGGCCGCATCCGCCTCGGCGTGCCCGACGATTACGCCGACCGCTACCTGCCGGAGATCCTGGCGCGCTTCGCCCATTCGAACCCGCGCGCCGAGGTCACGGTGGTCTGCGAGCCGACGCCGATGCTGGCCGAGCGGATCGCGACCGGCGATATCGACCTCGCGATCATCACCCATGTCGAAAGCCGCGGCCAGGGCGAGATCATCCGCATCGAGCCGCTGCTCTGGGTCACCTCGGCACGCCATAGCGTGCATGAGGAAGACCCGCTGCCTCTGGCGCTGGGGCGGCCGACCTGCAACTGGCGGCAGGCCGCGGTCGATGCGCTCGAGTTCGAAGGGTCGCCGCTTCCGCGTCCTCTATGCGAGCTGGAACTCCACAGCGGTCGGCGCGGCGGTTCTCGCCGGGTTGGCGATCTCGGTCCTGCCGGAAAGCGCGGTCAGGCCGGGCATGCGCATCCTCGGCCCGTCCGAAGGCTTCGCGACCTTGCCGTCATGCAAGATCGGGCTGCTGCGGACCCGGTTCGATCCCTCGGTTCTGTCGAACGCGCTGGCCGAGCACATCATCCAGAGCCTCGACAACCTGGCGAGCTTCAAGACGGCAGCGGAGTAGGCGCCGGCCACTCCGGCATCGGATTCGGAGAAGCGAGGGGCGCAGCGGCGCTCCTTCAGGCCTCAGGGCGTGAAACCGGCCGCCACGGACTGGAAGAAGCGGATGACGGACTCACCGATCAGCGTGGCGCTCGTGATGATCGTCAGCGAGATCAGGCTGACGACAAAGCCATACTCGATCATCGTCGCGCCGCGTTCGTCGCGAAGAAAAACCGCAGAGCTGGCGCGGAGCTGATCCATGCCGCTAGGTTATCCCCGCAAACTGCAGCCAAATCGTTAATTCACCCGCTGCAATGCGGGAGAAGTCGCGATTTTCCGCGCCGACAGAGCCTACAACGCCAATTCCGTGAAGACCGGCTCGACAGTCCCGCCCCATTCGCCGCGATAGCGCGCGGCGAGATGCTGGGCGAGCGTCTGTCCGCGCCCCACGATTTCGTGGAGGGGATCGAGATAGACGCTTTCGTCCTTGCCGGCGGCATCGTGGAATGCCCGGCGGGCGAGCCCGGCCCGCGACAGCTCCAGCACCTCGCGGGCGATCTCACCGAGCTTGCGCCCGCCGATGGTCGCGGCGAGGCCCTCGCGCGGAACCGCGTCGCGCAACGCCTGCCGCTCCGCCGCATTCCAGCTCTTGACGAGATCCCAGGCCGCATCGAGCGAGGTGGAATCATAGAGGAGCCCGACCCAGAAGGCCGGCATCGCGGCCAGCATGTCGGCGGGGCCGGCATCGGAGCCGCGCATCTCCAGGAAGCGCTTCAGCCGGACCTCGGGGAACAGGGTTCCGAGATGGTTGGCCCAGTCCGATATCGTCGCCTTCTCGCCCGGCAGTTGCGGCAGCTTGCCGGCCAGCAGGTCGCGGAAGGACGAGCCGGCGACGTCGTGATAGGTATCGCCGCGTTTGATGAAATACAGGGGCACGTCGAGGGCCCAATCGACATAGCCCTCATAGGACATGCCTTCGTCGAAGGCGAAGGCCAGCATGCCGGAGCGCGCGTTGTCGGTGTCGCGCCAGATCTCCGAACGCATCGACTGGAAGCCGTTGAGCTTGCCGTCCAGGAAGGGCGAGGACGCGAACAGGGCCGTGGAAAGCGGCTGCAGCGCCAGCGAAACCCTGAGCTTGCGGACCATGTCCGCCTCGCTGGCGAAGTCGAGATTGACCTGCACCGTGCAGGTCCGGAGCATCATGTCGAGGCCGAGCGTACCGACCTTCGGCATGTAGTTTGCCATGATCTTGTAGCGGCTCTTGGGCATCATCGGCGTCTGCGCGCGGGTCCAGAGCGGCGATGCGCCCAGGGCGGCAAAGCCGATACCATGCGGAGCGGCCACGGCCTTGACGTCGGCGAGATGGGCCTGAAGCTCGGCCTGCGTCTCGTGCAGCGTCGCCAGCGGCGCGCCCGACAGTTCGAACTGTCCGCCCGGCTCGAGCGAGATCGCGCCGCCGCCATCCGGCCCGGCCAGCCCGATGATATGACCGGCATCGACGATCGGCTCCCAGCCCAGCCGCTGCTGCATGCCCTCGAGCAAGGCGCGGATGCCGCCGGCACCGCCGCGTCCCTCATAGGGAACGGGGGCGAGATCGCTCCGGTAGAACGGGAATTTCTCGTGCTCGGTGCCGATCCGGAAGGACGAGGCCGGTTTCTCGCCGGCGGCGATCCACGCAATCAATTCGGCCTTGGAACCGATCGGGGTCGAATCGGACACGTCGCGAGCCATGGGTGCTCCGGCAGATGAGGCAAGACGGCTGATCCCCCGCGCCAAGGGCGCGGTGGAAGCCGGCAGAGGATGCACAGACATAGGCGAGCGCCGGGCGCTCGACAACGACCGGGATCGTGCATTCGCGCAAAGGCGACCGGCGCTGGCGGCAGGGCCTGCCGCCCTTTCGTCAGATGCGGGACCAGTCTCCGACAACCGCCTGAACCAGCGCGAGCGCCGCCACCGCGGCGGTGTCCGCCCGCAGGATGCGCGGACCGAGCGAGATCGGCAGCGTGTTGGGCCGTGCGCGGATCAGGGTCCGCTCGGCTTCGTCGAACCCGCCCTCGGGGCCGATCAGGACAGCGAGCGGAGCAGGCTTGCACTGCGCCAGCGCCGGGACCGGGCTCGCATCCGCCAGGCCCTCGTCGCAGAAGATCAGCAGCCGTTCCGGCGCCAGGTCCGAGAGCGCAGCGTCGAGCGGGCGCTCCGGCTCGATCGCCGGAAGGCTCAGGATGCCGCATTGCTCGGCCGCCTCGATGGCGTTGGCGCGCAGCCGATCGAGATTCAGTCGCGAAACCTGGGTGCGCCGGGTCAGGACAGGCTGAAGCAGGCCCGCCCCCATCTCGACCGCCTTCTGCGCCATGTAGTCGAGCCGCGCATGCTTCAACGGCGCAAACAGATAATGCAGATCGGAGGCTGGCGGCTGCGGCCTGGTCTGGCGCACCAATTCGAGATTCGCCTGCTTGCGCCCTTCCGGCACGAGGCGCGCCAGCCATTCGCCGTCGCGTCCGTTGAAGACGAGCACGGTGCCATCCACCCGCAAACGCAGGACGTTGAGCAGATAGTTGGCCTGCTCCCGCTCGAGCGGGAGAGCAGCCCCCGCAGAGAAAGGCTGGTCGAGGAAGAGCCTGTATCGGGCGAAATCGGGAACGGACATGGGCGCAGGCGCCTCCAGAAGTCGATGATATCGGTGGGAGCAACGCAAAAAACGCCACAATCCCCTTGTAACAGGCGGCGTATCCCATAAGGCCACCGATGGACTCGCAAGAGTCGTTGGCGTTAACAGCGCCTGCTGTTAAGGACGTATTTAACGATCGGCCGGGCGGGCCGGCAATCCGGAGTAAGGACACCATGCGGCGTTGGATGGCTTCAGGCGTTATCGCGGTGCTCGGCCTTGCCGTGGCCCCGTTCCTGGCGGCTGCTCCCGCAAACGCGCAGGCCTCGGGCTGCGAGCAGATCCAGAAGCTGCTCGGCGAGCGCCAGTCGATCGTGGCGCGGCTTTCGGCCGCGCAGAAAGCCAAGAAGAAGATGACGCCGCAGGAAGCCTGCAGCTCCTTCGGCCGCCTCGTCAGCAACGGCGACGCCGCGATCAAGTTCGCCACAGCCAACCAGGACTGGTGCCAGATCCCGGCGACCTTCATCGAAGGCATGCAGAACGACAACAAGAAGGTGGCCGGCTTCCGCACCCAGGCCTGCAACGCCGTGAAGCAGCAGGCCCAGATGATGCGCCGCGCCCAGCAGCAGGCCCAGGGCTCAAGCCCGTTCGGCGGCGCCGATTCCATCACCAGCGGCGCCGGCGGCGGGATGCGCGTCCCGCAGGGCGCGCTCTAGACCGGCGCCCCGGCGCCATGCCCGATCCCTCACCCCTAGGGGCGATGCCGGGGCGCAACGCGCCCCTCCCTGATGCGCTCAAGGGGCATTGGGTCGATACGCGGGCGCCTCTCGCGACCCGGCCGTTCCTGAAGCTCGCCCGCATCGAGCGACCGATCGGCTGGTGGCTGCTGCTGATGCCCTGCTGGTGGGCCGCGGGGCTCGCCGCCATCGCCGCCGGCCAGCCCTATCCCGATCCCTGGCACTGCCTGCTGTTCTTCGTTGGCGCAGTGCTGATGCGCGGGGCCGGCTGCACCTTCAACGACATCATCGACCGCAAGCTCGACGCCGAGGTGGCGCGCACGCGTGGCCGCCCGCTCCCGTCCGGACAGGTGACGGCAAAGGCGGCCGCGCTGTTCATGATCGCGCAGGCGCTGGCGGGCCTCGTCGTGCTCATGCAGTTCAACCGCTTCACGATCGTGCTCGGCATCGCCTCGCTCGCGATCGTCGCGATCTATCCGTTCATGAAGCGGATCACCAACATGCCGCAATTCGTGCTCGGCCTTGCCTTCTCCTGGGGCGGGTTGATGGGCTGGAGCGCCGTGTTCGGCCGGCTCGATCCCCCGGCCTACCTGATCTACGCCGCCGCCATCGCCTGGACGGTCGGCTACGACACGATCTACGCGATGCAGGATCTGGAAGACGACGTCATCGCCGGCATCCGCTCGAGCGCACGTTATTTCGGCGACCATACGCGCGAGGCGGTGGCGCTCTGCTTCGCACTGGCGGTGGTGCTCACGGGCACGGCAATCTGGCTGGTCGGCGGCGGACCCGTCGCCTGGCTCGGCTTCGCCGCGTTCGCCCTGCATCTCGGCCGGCAGGTGACGCGGATCAATGGCGCGTCGTCCCCCGAAGCCTTGCGGATCTTCCGGTCGAACCGCGATGCCGGCCTGCTGCTGGCGGCCGGGCTCGCGCTCGATGCGATGAGCCGGTCGCTGTTCTGAAGTTCAGTCGGTCATCCGCTCGCCGCTGACGATCACCGGCAGTTCGGCGAGGCGCCCGGTCTTGCGGCGGGTCAGGAAGCGCGGGCGGCGGCCGTTGAGCAGCCCGTGACGGCGGCGGATACGAACCGCCCCCAGCGCGACGCGGCCGAGCTGCGGGTAAGGCTCACTCACCACGCCATCGGCCCCTTCGAGCAGAAGCGGCAAGCCGCTGGTGCGGCCGAAATCCCGCCAGAGCGCAACCGCGTCCTCCTGATCGACCGAAGCCACCACGATGGAGCGGCCATCACCGGCCGTGAGGGCCAGCTCGAAACGTTCGTCATCCCCGGCCGGGTTGGCCAGACGCAGCGCGACACCGCGCCAATTGGCACCGCCGCGCAGGATCCGCACGGAGCCGACGCGCTCGATCGCCGGAGCGACCGGACGATCCGGCATCGGGTTGCGGGCAACGATCGCTGTGGTGGTCGGACCACCGGAGAGAAGCGGCACAAAACCGCTCTCTCCGGCGGCCGGCGTGACGCTGGCCATCGGTTATAACGCCTCTCTGTAATCCCTGCTGCAACGGAGCCCTCTGTCGATGCCGGGGTTCTCGTGCTTGCCCTGTGAGGATGGCCGCCAGCCGTGTCCGAGCGCTTAAGGGGTTGGGTTAAAGGAAGGTGATTCCGCCCCGATCCGGCCCGGAACGAGCGCTTTCCCGCGGGATGCTTGACGGAATCTTTCGATCGGCAGCCGCATTTTCGGCTTGAAACAGCGACTTTCACGGCCGATAGGAAAGCCATGAACGCCACCACGCTACCGATCGCAGCCGAGCTGCTGAAGGCCGTCGGCGAAAGCTGCCTGGAAGCCGGCACGATCGCCCTGGACCTGTTCCGGCCCGGTGCGACGACGGCGGCACGGACCTGGGCGAAGAGCGGCGGTTCGCCCGTCACCGAAGCCGATATCGGCGTCGATACCTTCCTGCGTATCCGCCTGTCCGAATTGCTGCCGGAGGCCGCCTGGCTCTCCGAGGAGACGGTCGACGATGCGCAGCGGCTCTCGCATCGCTATGTCTGGGTCGTCGATCCGATCGACGGCACGCGCGCCTTCATGCAGGGCTCGCCGGACTGGGCCGTCTGCGTCGCGCTGCTGGATCAGGGCGCGCCGATCCTCGGCATCGTCCATGCGCCGGCCTGCCAGGCGACCTATCGCGCACTCGCCGGCGGCGGTGCGACGCTCAACGGCGAAACCATCCGGGCCTCGTCTGCCGATACGCTGGCCGGCGCGCGCATCGCCGGCCCCAAGCCGATGCTCGACGCGCTCGCGCAGTTCGAGACTTTCGAGGCCGTCGGCCGGATCCCATCGCTGGCGCTGCGTCTGACGCGCATCGCCGACGGCGCCATCGATGCCGGCCTGATCTCGCCCGATGCCCGCGACTGGGATCTGGCTGCCGCCGACCTCGTGCTTAGCGAAGCCGGCGGGCGGCTCACCGATGGAGAGGGCCGGCCCGTCGTCTATAATCGCGAGGTGCCGGTCCACGGCATGCTGGCAGCGAGCAACGGGAAGCTCGCAGCACCGCTGCAGGCGGCGATCGAGCGTTTGCGCGACGGACGGACGCAGCCCGCCTGACGATTTTTTTCGACGCTTCCGGCGCGGCCCGCTCGCATGGGCGGCCGGGATGGCTTATGGGGGCGCCACAGCCCTCGCAGGAGAGTTCGATGAGCACCGAGCCGGAACAGAAGCAGCTTCTTCACCTCGTGCTGGGCGGCGAGCTCGCCTCGCTCGACGGCATCACCTTCAAGGACCTGGCGAAGCTCGACATCGTCGGCGTCTTCCCGAACTATGCGACCGCGCATACGGCCTGGAAGGCCAAGGCGCAGCAGACCGTCGACCAAGCGCAAACGCGCTATTTCATCGTGCATCTCCACCGGCTGCTCGACCCCGAGACCGCCAAGGCCTGAGCCGACAACGGGCTTAGAACGTCAGGAACCATGGGTTTTTCGATCCTCAAGACGCGCGTGGCGCAGGAAACGCTCGGCCGCCTGCTGGCCGGCTATCTGCGCCTCGTCCAGCGCACCAACCGGATCGTCTTCGAGCCCGCCGACATCTACGACCATGTCCGGCCGGACCTGCCGCTCATCTTCGCGATGTGGCACGGCCAGCACCTCATGATCCCCTTCGCCCGGCCGGACTGGATGCCGGCCTGCTCGCTGGTCTCGCGCCATGGCGATGGCGGCTTCAATGCCGTGGCGCTGCGCGAGCTCGGCATCGGCGCGATCCGGGGCTCTGGCGCGCTCGGCAAGAAGATCCGCGAGAAGGGCGGCGCCGCCGCCTTCCTCGCCATGGTCCGCAGGCTAGCGGCGGGCGACACCATGGTATTGACCGCCGATGTGCCGAAGCGCGCCCGCATCGTCGGCCCCGGCATCATCGCCTTGGCCCGCGCCTCCGGCCGGCCGATCCGCGCCGTTGCCGTGGTGACGAGCCGGCGCATCGATTTCAACAGCTGGGACCGCGCCTCGATCGGCCTGCCCTTCGGGCGCTGCGCCATCGTCGTCGGCGAGCCGATCCTGGTCGCGCGCGACGCCGACGAGGCGACGCAGGAGGCCACCCGCCTCGCCGTGCAGGCCAGCCTCGACGATGTCCATGCCCGCGGCTACGCGCTGGTCGGCAGCCGCGATCCGGGCGCCGGCCTGCGCGAGAAGCAGCTCGCTGCCGGGGCGCCGGCATGAGCGGCAAGGGCGCGATCCTCCGCAGCTATCGCTATGCGACGGCGCTGCTGGAGCCAGTCGCGGCGGGGCTCCTGCTCTGGCGCCAGCGGCGCGGCAAGGAAGATTCGACACGCCTTGCCGAGCGACGCGGCCATCCGGGCGTCAAGCGCCCGAACAAGCCACTGATCTGGCTGCACGGCGCCAGCGTCGGCGAGACCGTGACCCTGCTGCCCCTGATCGCCAAACTGCAGAAGCGCGGCTTCGCCGTGCTGGTGACCTCCGGCACGGTGACCTCCGCCAAACTGATGGCGGCGCGGCTGCCAGGTGGCGTGATCCACCAATACATTCCGCTCGACGTGCCCCGCTATATGCGCCGCTTCATGGATCACTGGCGGCCGGACCTGTGCCTGATCTGCGAATCCGAGATCTGGCCGAACCTGCTGATCGAGGCCCAGCGCCGCGACTTGCCCGTGGTGATGGTCAATGGCCGCATGTCGGAGCGCTCCTTCGCGCGCTGGTACAAGACGCCGAAGACATCGCACTTCCTGCTCTCCTGCTTCGAGGCTTGCCTGGCGCAGTCGCAGGGAGATGCCGAGCGGCTGGCCCAGCTCGGCGCCCCGCGCGTCAGCGTCGCCGGCAACCTGAAATTCGACGTGCCGGCCCCGCCCGCCGATCCCGACACGCTCGCCATCCTCGACGGCCAGACGACGGGCCGCCCGGTCTGGATCGCCGCCAGCACGCATCCCGGCGAGGACGAGCTGGTGCTTGCGGCCCATCTCGCGATCAAGCCCTATCTGCCGAAGCTGCTGACCATCATCGCGCCGCGCCATCCGCAGCGCGGCCCGGATATCGAGGCACTGGCCGCGGCCAACGACGTCGCCGTCTCGCGCCGTGCGGCCGGCGGCAGCCCGGAGCGCGACGTCGATCTCTATGTCGCCGACACCGTCAACGAGCTCGGCCTGTTCTACCGGCTGTCGCAGGTCGCCTTCCTCGGCGGCTCGCTGGTCGAGGGCATCGGCGGACACAATCCGATCGAGCCGGCCAAGCTCGGCTGCGCCCTGCTGCACGGCCCCTATGTCCACAACAATGCCGAGATATTCGCCGCCTTCGATCGCGATGGCGGCTCGCGCGAGGTCGCGGATGCGCAGGCGCTGGCCGGCGCGGTCCATCGCTGGCTGAACAACCCGGCCGAGGCCCGGCAGGCGGCGCGCGCCGCCGCGCAGACCGCGACCGAGCTCGGCGGCGCGCTGAACCGCACGCTGCACGCAATCGAGCCCTTGCTGATGCGCGTCGCCATCGGCCAGCGCGAGAGCGCGCCCTGATGCTGCGCGCCCCGCGCTTCTGGTGGCGGGACAAGCCCACGCTGCTCGCCCGGCTGCTCCAACCGCTCGGCGTCCTCTATGGCCGGATCACCTTGCGGCGCATGCGGCAAACCGGAACCGATGCCGGCCTGTCGGTGATCTGCGTCGGCAATTTCATCGCCGGCGGCGCCGGCAAGACGCCGACCGCGATCGCCATCGCGCGCCTGCTGGACGAGCGGGGCGAAAAGCCCTTCGTGCTGATGCGCGGCTATGGCGGCAAGCTTGCCGGGCCGGTCGAGGTCGACCCAGACCGGCATCGCGCGGTCGATGTCGGCGACGAGCCGCTGCTGATGGCCCGCCATACCCGCACCGTCATCGCCCGGGACCGGGTGGCAGGCGCAAGGCTGGCGCGCGGCCTCGGCGCCAGCATCATCGTGATGGATGACGGGTTGCAGAACCCGTCGCTCCTCAAGCATCTCAAGCTGGCAGTGGTCGACGGAGCAAGCGGCGCCGGCAATGGGCTTTGCCTGCCGGCCGGCCCCCTGCGCGCGCCGCTCGCCGAGCAGATGGGTGAAGCGGACGCTGTCATCATGATCGGCCCGGGGGACGCGCGCGAACGCGTCGCCGCTGTCGCGCGGGCGGCGAAGAAACCGGTTCTCGCGGCGACCCTCAAGCCCGCCGATGCCGCGGTCGAGCGCTTGCGCGGGCGGAAAGTCGTGGCGCTGTCAGGGATCGGCCGGCCGGAGAAATTCGTCGCAACGCTGCGCGATGCGGGAGCTACCGTCGTTGCCGAGCAGGCGCATGGCGATCATCACGCCTATCTGGAAAGCGATGTCGCGGCTGCGCTGGCTGCTGCACGCGCGCACGCTGCGCTGGTCGCGACGACGGAGAAGGACTGGACCAAGCTCGCGCCGCTCTGGCCAGAGGCCGCGCGAGGATTGCTGGTCGTGGTACCGGTCTCGCTGGCCTTCGCGGAGCCGGCCGGGATCGAACGGTTGCTGGCAACCCTCGGCAGAACGGGCTAGGCGCGGCCGGCGCGGCGCAACCTCAGCAGCGCGGCTTCCGACGAGGCATAGGCCTCCTGCCACTCGATCGACCAGTAGCGGAGATCGTCGAGGCGGATCGGCGCGCCCGTCACCGCACAGCGCACGAAGGCGCCGGGCTTGACGACGCGGAACTCGCCCGGGCCGTAATCGACCACGGCTTCGGGACCATGAGGCGGAAGGCGCTCGCTGATATTCATCAAAATTGCATCAAATCATTGATCGGGAAACGGAAAGCCGGGATACTCCGGGGTTTGTGATAACCTTCTGGTCGACGATGTCCAGTCTCCAGCGCCTCCTGGCGTTCCTGATGAGCCTTGCGCTGCTCGCAGCGCCGGCCGCCCGCGCCGGTGGCTACGAACGCGTCGCCATTCCCAGCGAACAGGGAACGCTGACCGGCGTCTTCTATCTGCCGGCCGGCCAGGGGCCTTTCCCGGCCGTGATCGCCCTGCATGGTTGCGGCGGCTTGTGGCGTGAGCATGGCCAACTCTCGATGCGGCACGCCGATTGGGGCGAGCGGCTCGCCGCCGCCGGCTTCGCTGTGCTGATGCCGGACAGCTACGGCTCGCGCGGGCTCGGCTCGCAATGCGGCGTGAAGGACCTGACGGTCCGAGCCGGCCGCGAGCGCGTCGCCGATGCCGCCGCAGCGCGAATCTGGCTGCAGCAGCGCAACAATATCAAACGCGATGCCATCTCCCTGCTCGGCTGGTCCAGCGGCGGCCTGACCGTGCTGACGGCGATCCGCAAGGAGCAGACCCCGACCGACGGCAAGCCCGATTTCAAGCGCGCCGCCGCCTTCTACCCTGCCTGCCGGAGCCAGTCGGAATCGCCGAGCTTCTCCGCCCGCATCCCGCTCCTGATCCTGATGGGCGATGCCGACGACTGGACGCCTGCGGCGCCCTGCAGCTATCTCGCCAAGGCGGCGCAGGCGCGCGGCGAGCAGGTCGGGCTCGTGCTCTATCCGGGCGCGCTGCATGATTTCGACCATCCGCGCCTCGAGGTGAAGGAACGCGAGAACATCGCCTATTCCGCCAGCGGCACCGGCAAGGCCACGGTCGGCACCAATATGGCGGCGCGCGAGGACGCGCTGAAGCGGGTCAAGGCCTTCCTGACCGCTCCCTGAGCTTCAGAACAGGTCGCCCTGCGTTCCCGATGGCGGCCCTTTGCGGGCCGGGCGTGGCACCGACGGCTTGGCTCCGCCAGTCTCGCCACCTGAGACGGTCACGCCGAAGCTGCCATCCGCCACCTGCACCGAGAGCCCCCTTCCAGGCTGGGCCGCCTCGACGCTGCGAACCAGCGCCCCGGCCTCGTCGCGGATCAAGGCATAGCCGCGAGACAGCACGGCCTCCGGCCCGAGCGAACGGATCAGCGCCCAGAGCGAGGCCAGCCGGTCGGTGCGGCGATGCAAGGTTTGGCCGAAGGCGCGCTCCGCGCGCTGTGCCAGTACGGACGCCCGTTCGCCGCGCTGAACAAGGCTTTGCCCGAACGCGTTGCGGGCCCGCGTCTCCAGCGTCGCGAGACGATCGCGCGCATTGGCGACCCGGATACGCTCGCCGGCCAGGGCGTTACCTTTGGCGGCGGCTAGCGCACGCCCGAAGCCGTCGAGCTGCGTCCGCAAGCGAACGAGCGCGAGCCGGGGCGAGCGCGCCTCCAGCCGGCGAGACAAGGCCTGCAATTGCTGCTCATGCGTGCGCGCATTGCGGGCAAGGGCTGGCGCCAGCCGCGTCGCGGCGAGATCGAGCCGCTGGCGCGGGCCGGACAGAACCGCCTCGGGACCCGGCAAGGCGCGGGCGAGCGCCCTGAGATCGCTGCGCCGGCGATCCGAGAGGCGCAGCATCGCCCCGGCATGACGGCGCGCGAGATCGGCGACGAAACCCATCAGCTCCGCCCGCACCGGCACGACCTTCTCGGCCGCGCCTGTCGGCGTCGGCGCGCGCAGGTCCGCGGCGTGATCGATCAAGGTCCAGTCCGTCTCGTGGCCGACGGCGGAGACCAGCGGAATCCCGGAAGCCGCGGCGGCGCGGACCACGACCTCCTCGTTGAAGCTCATCAGGTCTTCGAGCGAGCCGCCGCCGCGCGCGACGATGATGACGTCGGGACGCGGGATGCGCCCGCCTGCCGGCAGCGCATTGAAGCCGGCAATGGCATTGGCGACCTCGGCGGCGCTGGTCTCGCCCTGTACACGCACCGGCCAGACCAGGACATGGCGGGGAAAGCGATCCTCAAGGCGGTGCAGGATGTCACGGATGACCGCGCCGGTCGGCGAGGTCACCACGCCGATCACCGAGGGCAGGTAGGGGATGAGCTGCTTGCGCTCCTCGGCGAAGAGCCCCTCTGCGGCGAGGCGCTTGCGGCGCTCCTCCAGCAGCGCCATCAGCGCGCCGGCACCGGCCAGTTCCAGCGAATCGACGACGATCTGGTAGCTCGACTTGCCGGCGAAGGTCGTGATCTTGCCGGTGGCGACGACCTCCAGTCCTTCCTGCGGGCGGGTCTTCAGCCGGCCGAAGACGCCCTTCCAGATCACCGCGTCGATCTTGGCGTTGGTGTCCTTCAGCGAAAAATAGACATGGCCGGAGGCGACCGGGCCGCGATAGCCGGAAATCTCGCCGCGCACGCGCACGAAGCCGAAATTGTCCTCGATCGTACGCTTCAGCGCTCCCGAGAGGTCAGAGACGCTCCATTCGGGCGCATTGCCGGTCGTCTGCTGCGATTCGCTGCTCATGCTCGGACCATAACCGGACGGACGATACAGCAGAAGCGTTGCCCGCAACGCCCGCTGCCGCTATTGCGCCCGTGACGGAGCGGAGAGCGCGATGAAAATTCTTCTGATCGGTTCGGGTGGCCGCGAGCACGCGCTCGCCTGGGCGATTTCGGCCTCGCCGCTCTGCGACACGCTGTTAATCGCGCCGGGCAATCCCGGCACGGCCCATTGCGGCGAGAATGTCGTGATCGATATCGCCGACCACTCCGCCGTGGTCGCCTTTTGCAGGCTGATGAGCGTCGGCCTCGTCGTCGTCGGGCCGGAGGGGCCGCTCGTCGCCGGCATCGCCGACGACCTGAGGGCGGCTGGGATCAAAGTCTTCGGCCCGTCCAAGGCCGCGGCCCAGCTCGAAGGATCGAAGGGCTTCACCAAGGAACTCTGCGCCGAATTCGATATCCCGACCGCCGGCTTCGGCCGCTTCGGCGATGCCGCTTCCGCCAAGGCCTATATCGCCAAGCAGGGTGTGCCGATCGTGATCAAGGCCGATGGGCTCGCCGCCGGCAAGGGCGTGATCATGGCAGAGACCTTGGATGAGGCGAACGAGGCCATCGACATGATGTTCTCGGGCGGCTTCGGCGCGGCCGGCGCCGAGGTCGTGGTCGAGGAATGGATGATCGGCGAGGAAGCCAGCTTCTTCGCGCTCTGCGACGGCACGCATGCCCTGGCGCTCGCCTCGGCTCAGGACCACAAGCGCGTCGGCGACGGCGATACCGGCCCGAATACCGGCGGCATGGGCGCCTATTCGCCCGCCCCCGTGATGACGCCCGCGCTGACCGAGCGCGTCATGGCCGAGATCATCCGGCCGACGCTCGCCGGCATGGCCAAGCGCGGCACGCCGTTCCAGGGCGTGCTCTTCGCCGGGCTGATGATCACGGCGCAGGGGCCGAAGCTGATCGAATACAATACCCGTTTCGGTGATCCCGAATGCGAGGTGCTGATGCCGCGCCTCAAGAGCGACATCGTGCCGGCTCTGCTCGCCGCCTGCGACGGCGTGCTCGACCGGGTCGACCTGCGCTGGCGCGACGAGGCGGCGCTGACCGTGGTGCTCGCGGCCAAGGGCTATCCGGCCAAGCCGGAGACCGGCAGCGTGATCCGCGATGTCGAGAAGGCCGAGGCGCTGGACGATGTCCTCGTCTTCCATGCCGGCACGAAGCTTTCGAACGGCGATCTCGTGGCGCATGGCGGGCGCGTGCTCAACGTGGTCGCGCTCGGCAAGACTGTCGGCGAGGCACAGAAGCGTGCCTATCAGGCAGTCGACAGGATCGACTGGCCCGGCGGCTTCTGCCGCCGCGACATCGGCTGGCAAGCGGTCAAGCGCGAGCAAGGCTGACAGGGCGCTGTGACGGGGGTTATGCTCTCAGACATGGCGAACATCGACAGTCTCTTCCCCGGCTTCAAGGCGCACTGGATCGACGGCCCGGTCGGCAAGATCTTTGCGCGCGTCGGCGGCGAAGGCCCGCTGCTGGTGCTGATCCACGGCTTTCCGCAGACCCATGCCGAATGGCATCGGCTGGCGCCGGAACTGGCCAGGACCCACACGGTCGTCTGCCCGGACCTGCGCGGCTATGGCTGGTCGGCCGCGCCGCATGGCGATGGCGGGCAGGAGACCTACACCAAGCGCGGCATGGGCGAGGACATCGTCGCGGTGATGCAGGCACTCGGCCATATCCGCTTCGGTGTGATCGGCCATGATCGCGGGGCGCGCGTCGCCTATCGCCTCGCGCTCGACCATCCCGGCCGCGTCGAGCGGCTCGTCCTGCTCGACATCCTGCCGACCGTCTCGATGTGGGAGGGCATGAATGCGGCGCGCGCGATGCAGGTCTATCACTGGACCTTCCTGGCCCAGCCCGAGCCGATTCCCGAAAACCTGCTCAAGGCCGATCCGGTCGGCTGGCTCGACCGCACCATCGCGAGCTGGAGCCGGGCGAAGAATCTCGACCTGTTCGATCCCCTGGCGATGCGGTCCTATGCGGAATCCTTCAGCGATCCGTCGCGGACCCATGCGGCCTGCGAGGATTATCGCGCAGGCGCCGCCACCGATATCGAGCACGACAAGGCCGATCTGGCGGAAGGCAAGCGCATTCTCTGCCCGGTGCAAGTGCTCTGGGGCGAGGCCGGGATTCCGGCCAAGGGCGCAAGTCCGCTGGATGTCTGGCGCGAGACCTTCGCGCCGCAGGCCGAGGGACAGGCGATCGATAGCGGCCATTTCCTGCCGGAGGAGAACCCGCAGACGACGCTGGCGGCGCTGAAGCCTTTCCTGGCGCGGGCGGTGCCTTGAGCGAGATCGCGCTTGTGCTCGGGGCCGGCGGAGCGCGCGGCCTCGGCCATATCGCCGTTCTGGAGGCTTTCGACGAACTCGGCCTCAAGCCCGCGCGCATCGCAGGCTGCTCGATCGGCGCCATCATCGGCGCGGCCTATGCCGCCGGGCTCTCCGGCCAGGCGCTGCGCGAGCATGTGCTCACGACCTTCCGCGACCGGGCGCGGGTGATCGCGCGCCTGCTCGACTGCCGCGTCGGCAAACTCGCCGATCTCGTGCGCGGGCTCGGCAACCCCGTGCTGATCGACGGCGAACGCCTGCTCGACCTGTTCTGGCCGGAGGCCGTGCCCGACCGTTTCGAGGAGCTGGCGATCCCGTTCACGGCGATCGCGACCGATTACCACCGCCATGTCGCACTCGCGCTGCATGACGGACCGCTGACGCCGGCCGTCGCCGCCTCGCTCGCCATTCCCGGGCTGGTGCGGCCTGTCGCTCTCGGCGGGCGCGTGCTGATCGATGGCGGCGCGATCGATCCCCTGCCCTATCGGGATTGGCTGGCGCCCGGCCGCATCGTGCTTGCGGTCGACGTCAGCGCGCCGATGACCGAGCCCGGCGAGCCGCGCATTCCCGGCGCGATGGAGGCGCTGGTCGGCGCCTCGCAGATTCTGACGCGCACGCTGGTGCAGCGCGAGATCGAGCAGGAGCCGCCGGACATCCTGATCCGGGCCGGTGCCGACGGCGTCGGTGGGCTCGATTTCTTCAAGGCGAAAGCGATCCTCGCGGCGGCCGAGCCGATCAAGGACGAGGTCAAGCGAGCGCTGGGGCGGGCTCTCGAATCGCGGGGCTGACCGGCTCAGGCGCATCGCAGCGGAAGCCGGGAAGCGCGGCTTCCAGCACCGCCCTGCCATCATCGGTCAGGATCACGGCGCGACTGTCCTTTCGGCGGCGCACCCAGCCCATCTCGAAGCAGCGGCAGGCAAGCGACGCCGCGAGATGGCCGGCGAGATGCGGCCGGCGCTCGCTCCAGTCCAGGCAGGGACGCAAGGCGGCGCGGCGGCTCCTGGCGCTGGCGTCGGGATCGAGCCCGAGCGCCCGGAAGATCGCCTTGCCCGAAGTCGTCAACGCATAGCCGCCCTCGCTGGCAGCGAGATGGCCGCCCGCCATCAGGGCATCGTGGATGCCGATGCCGAGCCTTCCGGCGAAATGGTCGTAGCAGGTGCGGGCCTGGCTCAGTTCGGCGCCGACGCGGGAGGGCAGGCGCCGGCTCGTGCCGTCGAGATTGGCCAGCACCATCAGCCCTTCCAGCGCCGTCGCGACTTCCGGCCCGGCGAGCCGGTAATAGCGGTGGCGCCCCTGCACGGCGACGTCGATCAGACTGCCCTGCATCAACTTGGCGAGGTGGCCGCTTGCCGTCTGCGGCGCGACGCCCGCGATCCAGGCGAGTTCCTTGGCCGTCAGCGCGCGCCCATCCATCAGCGCGTGCAGCATGTTGGCGCGGGCCGGATCGCCCATCAGATGGGCGATCTCCGCAAGATAGGGACCGTGGGTGCTCATGCCGACATGATGCGCCATCCCGCCATCGCCGCAAGCGGGAACACTACGGCGACGGCCGTAGCATCGGGCCGCGACAGCCGCCGCGAGCGATGCCACAAGCGAGACATGGACAACACGACCCTCCTCCTCTTCGTCACCGCGACCTTCGTGCTCGCCGGCTTCGTCAAGGGCGTGATCGGGCTGGGATTGCCGACCATCGCGGTCGGCATCCTCGGCGTGGTCATGGCGCCGGCTCAGGCGGCAGCGCTGCTGGTCGTGCCCAATCTCGTCACCAATGGCTGGCAGATCGCGACCGGGCCGAAGCTCGGCTCCACGCTGAAGCGGCTCTGGCCGATGCTCGCGACCATCTGTCTGGGCACATGGGCCGGCGCGGGGCTGCTGCAGCAGCAGAAGGACGGCAGCGCCACGCTCTGGCTTGGCGCCGCGCTCATTCTCTACGCACTCGTCGGTTTGAAGGCGGCGAAGCTGCGCGTTCCGGCGCGCTGGGAAAGCTGGCTCGGACCTGTCATCGGCTTCACCACGGGCGTCGTCACGGCGGCGACCGGTGTCTTCGTGCTGCCGGCGGTGCCCTATCTGCAGGCGCTCGGCTTCGACAAGGACGAGCTGGTGCAGGCGCTCGGTATCTCCTTCATCGTCTCGACGCTGGCGCTCTCCTTCGGGCTGATCGGGGCCGGGGCGCTCAACGGCACCGTGGCCTGGCAATCGCTGCTGGCGCTGGTTCCGGCTCTGATCGGGATGGGCGGCGGCCAGTTCATCCGCAGCCGGATCTCGCCTGCGACCTTCAAAATCTGTTTCTTCGCCGGGTTGCTGGCGCTGGGTGCCTATCTCTGCTGGCGCAGCCTCGCCTGATGGTGCGGCCCTTGCTTGGCAAAGCGGGCCGGAGCCGGCGGGTTTAACCAAGCGCTAACCATACGGGCGCAGCCTCGACCGGCAGCAACGGGAGCGCCTGCATGGATGCCTTCACCATGGTCATCATGGCCTGCGTCGCCGGCGAGGCGCATTGCGCGACCAGCCGCATCAGCGAAATGAGCTTCACCACAGCACAGGCCTGCGAGGCGCGGATCGACGACATCGCACGCACGATGACCCGGGAATTCGGCAAGCGCCCGGAATTCAAAGGCCGGCAGGTGACCTATGACGTCTCCTGCATGGACCGCGCGCAGCTCGCGGCGAAATTCGGCATCGCCTCGTCGGATACCTGAGCGTCAGCGCCGCTCGCGGAAGAAGTCCCGGAGCAGCGCCGCGGCTTCCGTCTCGCGCAGGCCGCCATAGACCTCCGGCGCATGATGGCAGGTCGGGCTCTCATAGAGCCTGACGCCGTTCTCAACCGCCCCGCCCTTCGGGTCACCCGCGCCGAAATAAAGCCGCCTGATCCGCGAAAACGAGATCGCCGCCGCGCACATCGGGCAGGGTTCGAGTGTGACGTAGAGATCGCAGCCGATCAGGCGCTCGCTGCCGATCGCCTCGCAGGCAAGCCTGAGCGCCAGCATCTCGGCATGGGCGGTCGGGTCCTTCAATTCCAGCGTACGGTTGCCGGCGCTGGCGAGGATCGTTCCGTCACGCACCACGACCGCACCGACCGGCACCTCACCACGCATGGCGGCCGCCTTCGCTTCGTCGAAGGCGAGTGCCATGGCGTCGACGGTGGATGAGTGTTGCGGCAGCGACATCGAAAACCCCAGTTTTGACGCTCGCAGCGAAGGAAAGCCTCTGCTACAAGCGCCGGTCATAGCGAATAAGCGAGCCAGGCCTTTCCCGCAAAGCGGTTGTGCTCGGCCGGCTCAGGAGCAAGCATGAAAGACGACGACAACAACAGAGGCCGCGGCCCACGCAAGGGCGGTGGCGCCGGCGGCCGTGGCCCCGGCTCCGGTGGCAAAGGCTTCGGCGGCAAGCCCTTCGGCAGCCGTTCAGGCGGCGAAAGCCGCGGCCCCGCGCGCGATGGCGAGCGCAAGCCCTTCCGCAGCCGCCCGGCCGGCGATGACCGCCCGGCCCGCGATGGCGAGCGCACGCCTTTTCGCGGCCATTCGGCCAGCGGCGAGCGCCCGGCCCGCCGCTTCGAGCGCCCTGCCGGCACTGAGGGCGAGGCTCCACGTCCGCGCCGCTTCGATGGCGACCGGCCGGTCCGCGCCAGGGCCGAGGGCGAAGGCCGCGGCTTCCGCGAGCGCTCCGGTGATGAGCGTCCGCGCCGCACCGGCGACCGTCCCTTCGCCGGCCGCGACCGGCCGCAGGGTGACCGGCCGCCGCGTGGCGAGAGCCGCGATGGCGAGAAGCGTTTTTCGCGTCCGCGCGCACCGCGCTTCGAGGGCCAGGACGACCGCCCGCGCCGCCCGCGCGAGGATGCGCCCGAGCGCAAGCTGATCACGGCGGATGAGCCGGAGCGGATCGCCAAGGTGATGGCGCGCGCCGGTGTCGCCTCGCGCCGCGACAGCGAGGCGATGATCGCGGAAGGCCGCGTCAGCGTGAACGGCACGGTGCTGGAGAGCCCGGCCCGCGACGTGAAGCCGACCGATATCGTGCTGATCGACGGCGAGCCGTTGCCGGCCCGCGAGCGCACAAGGCTCTGGCTCTACCACAAGCCCCGCGGCGTGGTGACGACCAATTTCGACCCGGAAGGCCGCCCGACCGTCTTCGACGTGCTGCCGGAAGACCTGCCGCGGGTACTGACCATCGGCCGGCTCGACATCAACACCGAAGGCCTGCTGCTGCTGACCAACGATGGCGGGCTGGCGCGGGTTCTGGAGCTGCCGGAGACCGGCTGGCTCCGGCGCTACCGCGTGCGCGCTTTCGGCGAGGTGACGCAGGATGTGCTCGACACGGTGAAGGACGGCGTCACAATCGATGACGTCCATTACGGGCCGGTGATCGCGCGCTTCGAACGCCAGCAGGGCTTCAACACCTGGCTGACGGTCGATTTGCGCGAAGGCAAAAACCGCGAGGTCAAGACCGTGCTCGAGCATCTCGGGCTGACGGTGAACCGCCTGATCCGCATCTCCTTCGGCCCGTTCCAGCTCGGCGAGCTCGAGGAGGGCGAGGCCGACGAGATCCGCTCGCGCGTGCTGCAGGACCAGCTCGGCACCGAGCTCGCAGCCAAGGCCGGCGCCGATTTCGAATCGCCGCGCCGTGACGCCCTGCCCGCCGCGCCGCGCCCGGCGCCTGCCGGCGAGGATCGCCCGCGCCGCCGCCGCGACGAAGCCGGCCGCGATGACGAGCCAGCCCGCGCGCCGCTGCGCGGCGACAAGCCCTGGACCCGCACGGTCTGGCGCGATGCCGAGACCGAGCCGCAGCGCGAGCGCAAGGCCCCGCCGCGCCGCGGTGCCGACCCGAAGCTGGAGCGCCAGGAGCGCGAGGCCACCGGCGACGTGAAGCGCCGCCGCGACACGCCGATCGCCGACCCGAAGGGCCGGCGCGTGCTGGTCGAGCGCGTCCGCGCCCCCGTTTCGGAAGAGCGCGCTGCTCCCGAACGCGAGAGCAAGCGCAGGCCCGACCGCTTACCGCGCCAGGAGCGTGGCCGCGAAGAGCGTGGCGGGGATGAGGCGCGCACGTCACGTCCCCTCTCCCGCACCGGCGGCGATGAGCGGCCGGCGCGGCGCCCGCGCAGCGAAGCCGGCGAACGCGACCGCGGCGGTGATCCCCCGTGGGAGGATCGCGCGCCGCGTGGCGAGCGTCCCGACCGCGCCCCGCGCGACGGCACTGAGCGTCCTGCCCGCGCCTTCCGCGAGCGTTCGTCCGAGGACCGGCCGCGTGGCCGCAGCTTTGGCGACAAGCCCGCCGGCAAGAGCTTTGGGGGCAAGAGCTTCGGCGCTCGCTCTTCGGAGCGCTCGGGCGATGATCGGCCCCGCGGCCGCAGCTTCGGTGACAAGCCGGCCGGTAAAGGCTTCGGGGGCCGCTCCTCCGAGCGCCCTGCCGGCGGCGGGCGGCCCTTCGGCGGCAAGCCGGGCGGGGGGCGACCGGGTGGCGGCAAGGGTCCGCGCCCCGGTGGCGGTGGCAGAGGCCCCCGTCCCGGTGGCGGCAGCCGCGACTAAGCGATGCGGATCGTCGGCGGACGTCTGGGCGGCCGGCCTTTGGCCGGCCCGAAACCGGGGATCGGCAGCATCCGGCCGACCTCGGACCGTCTGCGCGAATCCCTGTTCAACGTGCTCGTCCATGCCTATGGCGAGGCGCTCGAGGGCGCGCGCGTGCTCGATCTCTTCGCCGGCACGGGCGCGCTCGGCTTCGAGGCCTTGTCGCGCGGCGCGGGCTTCGCGCTGCTCGTCGATGACGGCACCGAGGCGCGCGGCATCATCCGCGAGAACCAGATGGCGCTCGGCATTGCCGGCTTTAGCCGCATCTTCCGCCGCGACGCGACCAAGCTCGGCCCGATCACCGGCATGGCGCCCTTCGGCCTCGTCTTCTGCGACCCGCCCTATCGCAAGGGGCTGGGTGAAAAGGCGTTGGTTTCAGCCCGCGAAGGCGGCTGGCTCGCGCCGAACGCGCTGATCGTGCTGGAAGAGGCAGCGGATGCCGAGATCAGCCTGCCGGATGGCTTCGAGGAGCTGGAGCGGCGGGGCTATGGTGAGACGCAGGTTCTGGTGCTGCGGGTCACATCCTAAGCCCTCACGACGTCCCCGCCTCGCAGACCTCAGCCTTGGCTCGGCTCGTAGCGTAGGATGCCGGCTATCCCCGCCTTTGCCCCGGCGGGCCTGTCGCTGGGATGGTTGATGCCGTCATTGACCTGCAGCTCCCGGAAGTCGAACGGGCTGGCACCTTCGATGCAGGCCACGTTCACCCCGAGCTGTCCGGGATTCGAGCGGCGCTGGTGATGGGTGTAGATGCCGCAGCCCAGGCAGAAATAGTGCTTCGCCGTCCGGGTGTTGAACTGATACTCGCCGAGCTTGTCCTGGCCCGAGACGATCCGGACGTCGCTCGCCGATACGACGACTGCGCCGCGCATGCGGCAGAACGAGCAATCGCAGCGGCGCGCCGTTTTCATGCCATCGACCAGGGTCGCTTCGAAGCGGACGCTTTTGCAGTGACAGGCCGCCTGAACAATCTCGTCACCTGCCATCATCGCCTCCTGAACCGCTGTGTCGACGCCTTATACGCGCTTACCGCCGCCCGAACAGTCGCTCGATATCCGAGAGCTTCAGTTCGACATAGGTCGGCCGGCCATGGTTGCACTGGCCGGAATTGGGCGTGATCTCCATTTCGCGCAGCAGCGCATCCATCTCCTCGGGGCGCATGCGGCGGCCGGCGCGGACCGAGTTGTGGCAAGCCATCGTCGCCAGCACATGGTCGAGCCGGCGCTCCAGCGAGCCGGCGGTGCCGTGCTCCGCCAGCGCATCGGCAACATCGCGGACGAGGCGCTGGAGATTGCCGCCGGCAAGCTGGCTCGGCGCCTCGCGGACCAGCACCGCGCCGGGGCCGAAGGATTCGAGCACAAGGCCAAGGCTTTCGAGCTCGCTGCCGGCCGCAATCAGGCGGTCGGCATCGACCGGGTCTAGCTCGACCACTTCCGGCAAGAGCAGGGGCTGGCGGGCGATGCCGTTGCGGGCGCGCTCGGCCTTCAGGCGCTCATAGACCAGCCGCTCATGGGCGGCGTGCTGATCGACGATGACGACGCCCTCGCGGGTCTGGGCGACGATATAGGTCTCGTGGACCTGGGCACGGGCGGCGCCAAGCGGCCGGTCGAGCGCATCGGCGGACGGTTCTGCGAGATGAGCGCGGGCGTCGGCTGAAGGCGCGCCGAAATCGGAGAAGCCGGATTGCGGAGCGCTTGACGGGAACGGAGCCGGCGCGTTCCAGCCCGGCGCCTGGGGGAAGGAAGGACGCGGGATCGCGTTGCCGCTCCCGCCCATCGAGAGCACGGCGCGGAAGGCGTCGAGCGTGCGGGCGCCGCCCGTCGTGGTGGCGCGATGGCCGGCGGCGGCGAGCGCCGCCTTCAGGCCGGAGACGACGAGGCCGCGCACCAGCGCGGGATCGCGAAAGCGCACCTCACTCTTGGCCGGGTGAACGTTGACATCGACCGAGCGCGGATCGCAGCCGATATCGAGGAAGAGCACGGGGTGCCGGTCGGAAGGCACGACATCGGCATAGGCGCCGCGCACCGCCGAGAGCAGCAATTTATCGCGCACCGGGCGGCCGTTGACGGCAAGATGCACGCCGGCCGAGGTGCCGCGATGGAAGGTCGGCAGGCCGGCGAAGCCGGAAATACGGAAGCCCTCGCGCTCGGCGTCGATGCGTAGCGCATTCTCGGGAAAGTCGCGGCCGAGCGCGCGGCCGAGGCGGCGCAGCAGACCCTCCTCGCCGATCGGCTCGGCCGGCCAGTCGAAGGTGCTGATATGCTCGCCCTCGAGCGAGAAGCGGATTTCGGGGTGGGCGATGGCGAGACGCCGCAGCATCTCGGAGACGGCCTGCGCCTCGGCCCGGTCGCTCTTCAGGAATTTCAGGCGGGCCGGGGTGAAGATGAAGAGGTCGCTGACCTCGATGCGCGTGCCGAATGCGGCGGCGACAGGACGGACGACGCCCTTCTCGCCGGCCTCGACGACGAGACCGGAGCCCTGCGCGGCATCGCGCCGGCGCGTTGCGATCGAGAGCCGGGCGACCGAGCCGATCGAGGGCAAGGCCTCGCCGCGGAAGCCGAGCGTGTCGATGGCGAAGAGGTCGCCGTCGGGCAGTTTCGAGGTGGCATGACGGTCGACGGCGAGTTCGAGGTCATCGGGCGTCATGCCGGCGCCGTCATCGACGACGCGGATGAGTTCTCGGCCGCCACCCTGGATGGTCACCGCGATCGACCGCGCGCCGGCATCGATCGCGTTCTCGACCAGTTCCTTCACGGCCGCAGCCGGCCGCTCGATCACCTCGCCGGCGGCGATGCGGTCGACCAGGACGGGATCGAGGCGGCGGACGGTCATGGTCTCTTCGTCGTCATAGGTGCGTCACCTTCAACCTTTGTCATTCCGGGGCTTCGCGTCAGCGAAGAACCCGAAACCCACGACTGGGTGAGAGATTTCTGGCGACACTTATATGGGCTCGCCCAGTCGTGGGTTCCGGGTTCGGCTCTGCGAGCCGCCCCGGAATGACAACGGGCGCGCCCAGCGACTCAGGCCCGCCCCTCGGCAAGATAGCGCTTGGCGAGGAGCTTCGCTTCTTCCACGGCCGGCTGGTCGAACGGATCCACACCCATCGCGTAGCCGGTCAGGATCGTCTCCAGCATGAAATGCATCAGCATCTCGCCATGGCTGGTCTCGTCGATGCGCTCGACATGGAAGCGCCGGACCGCGCAGCCGTTCTTGGCGAAGGTATCGATCATGGCGATGCCTTGCGCCGCGACGAGATCGCCGATGGTCTTGCCGGCGAAATCGGCCTGCCCGATCTTCTCCGCCAAGGCGGCGTCGATCTGCGGGCCCTTGCCCTTCACGCTGTTGGTGATGACCGTGAAGAACTTGTCCTTCGGGCCGGCGAGATAAAGCTGCTGCTGCGAATGCTGGTCGACCGGGCCGAGCGCGCCGACGGGCTGCGTGCCCTGCCCGTCCTTGCCGAGGCTTTCGGCCCAGAGCTGCATCCACCAGCGGGTGAGCAGCGCGAGTTTGTCGGCATAGGGCATGAGCACGGCGATGTTCTTGCCTGAGCGCATGGCCGCGAGATGCAGCGCGGCACCGATGGCGGCCGGCGTCTCGTTGACGCCCTTACCGGCGAAGAGCGGCGCGACCGCGCGGCTGGCGCCGAGCCGGAGCGCCTCGATATCGAGGCCGAGGACGGCGGCGGGCAGCAGACCGCAATTGGTCAGAACGGAATAACGCCCGCCGACATCGGTGTGGTGTTCGAGGAAAGGCGTGCCGAAAGGCTCCAGCAGCGCGCGCAAGGGATGCAGCTTGCCGGGTTTGGCCGGCTCGGACAGGCCCTCGAAATGCGTGCCGATCTCCTGGTCGGTCAGATGCGCGCCCCGCAGAGCCTCGATCGCCGCGATCGACTGCAGCAGCGTCTCGCCGGTGCCGCCCGATTTCGAGATGGCGACGAATTTCGTCGTCTTGAGCGGCAGCTTGGCCAGCAGTGCCGCATAGGTCGCCGGGTCGAGGTTGTCGATGAAATGGACATGCGGGCCGGCGGTGAACTGCGAGAGGCCGGCGATGCCGTGGCCGGTGAGCTGCGCCAGGGTCTGGCCGCCGAGGCTGGAGCCGCCCGTGCCGAGCACCAGCACGTCGGTGGTGCCGCCCGATTTCAGGCGATGGGCCGCGGCCTTGACCGGGCCGAGATCGGCGGTGTCGCTGGGCAGCTTGAGCAACGGGAGCGAACCATCCTTGGCCTGCGCCTGCAGCTTCGCCAGCGCGGGCTTGAGATCGGCCAGCGCCGTCTCGAAGGCCGCATCGGGAATGCCGCCCTTGCCGACCTTGGATTCGAGCGCGAGATCGAAGCTTTGCTGAAGCATGAACCTATCCGTATCGACGAGAAGACGAAGGCTTGAGCAGCGGACTGCATCTCAGTCCGATGCTCAAGCTTTAATATTGCATCGGCTTTCCCGAAAATCGCATTCCACTTTTCGGGCCGATGCTTTGATTCAAACCAGCGCGACGGGCTTGCCAACCGCCTGGACGAGCAGTTCGGGGTTGCCGAACAAGCGCTGCGCGACGCGCCTGACATCGGCCAGCGTCACCGCTGCGAAGAGACTGTTGCGGCGGGCGAGGAAGTCCGGCGTGTCGCCGCGCAGCGCCAGTGACAGCAACTCGCCCGCGATCTTCGGCGAGGTGTCGAAGCGCAGCGGATAGGAGCCGATGATGTAGCGCTTGGCCTCCTCGACCTCGTGCTCGGTCGGCCCTTCCTCGGCGAGCTTCAGCATCTCCTCGCGAATGACCTTCATCGATTCGGCGGCGCGGTCGTTGCGGGTGGCGGTGCCACCGACCAGCATCGCGCTCTCGCGCATCGGCATCAGGCTGGAGGATACGCCATAGGCCAGCCCGCGCTTCTCGCGCACTTCCATGAAGAGGCGCGAGGTGAAGGCCGAACCGCCGAGGATATGGTTCAATACACTCGCCGGGATGAAGTCCGGATCGTGCCACATCAGGCCCGGCCCGACGAAACGCAGCACGGTCTGGGGCACGTCGAGATCGATGACATGGGTCTGGCCGAGGCCCTGGATCGGCAAGGGCTGCGCTGGACGCGGCCGCGCCTTGCCCTTGGGCAATTCACCGAACAGTTCATCCAGCCGCCCGGCCAACTCGGCCGCCGTGATGTCGCCGACGACGACGATCTTGAGACCCGCACGATCCAGCAGCGTGGGCCTGAGCGCCTTCAGCGCCGGCGCTTCAAGCGTCGAGACGCTGTCGATATCGCCCTTCTCGGGCCGGCTGTAGGCGTGCCCCGGGAAGGCCGCGGCATAGAGCGCGTTGCGGCACATCACCTCGGGATTCTTCGCCTGGCGCTGCAGCCCGGCAATGACCTGGGCGCGGACGCGGGCGACGGCGTCGGCATCGAAGCGCGGCTTGTTGAGCGCCAGGCCCAGCAGGTCGAAGGCGGTGTCGCGATGTGTCGAGAGTGTCTGGAGATAGCCGTGGAAATCGTCGCGCCGGGCCTCGAAACCGAGGCTGATGGCATGGTCGGCCATGCGGCCCTGGAAAGCCTCGGCGTCGAGATCGCCGGCGCCCTCGTCGAGCAGGCCGGAGATCAGGTAGGCGCTGCCGGCGGCGTTGTCGGGATCGCGGCTGGCGCCGCCGTCAAAGGCGAAATCGACCGCGATCAAGGGCAGGCTGTGCTCCTCGACCAGCCAGGCCTCGACGCCGCCCGGCGAGCGGACGGTCTGGATGGCGATGGCGGGGCCGGCGGTGTTGAGCTTGGGCGTCGGAATCGGGGCGTTCATGGCGCTTCCTGTCGGCGGGACGCGAAGGCCCCGCCCGTTCGAACACGGGACGGCGGCGTCAGGCCGGCAGCAAGAGGCCGGTGACGCTGCGATCAGGCTTGAGATAGCGCCGCGCGGCCTCGATCACGGCATCGCGGGCGACGGCCTCGATGCGCTGCGGCCAGGCGAGCACATCCTCGACCGTCTCGCCGACGGCCAGCGCCGAGCCGAAGATGCGGGCGAGCGAGGACTGGTTGTCGCGGGCGAAGATGGTCTCCGCTACCAGCCTTGTGCGGGCGCGGGCGAGTTCGAGCTCGCTCGGTCCATCCGCCAGGAAAGCGGCGAGCGCCGCGTCGAGCCCGGCCTCCATCGCCGCCATCTCGACGCCGGGGCGCGGGCTGGCGGAGATCTGGAAGGCGGCGCGATCGACCATCGAGCCCATGAAATAGGCGCTGGCACCGGCGGCCAGTTCGTCCTCGACGCAGAGCCTGCGATAGAGCCGCGAGGTCGTGCCGCCACCGAGGATCTCGGCGACGAGCTCGAGCGCCAGAACCTCGTCGCGCTCGCCGGCCGTATAGGTCGGGGTCAGCCAGCCGCGGCGCAGCGAGGGCTGTTGCACGCGGGGGTCGTTGAGCTGGACGCGGCGCGAGGCGCGGGGCTCCGGCTCGATCGGGCGGGAGCGGACGGGCGCAGCGCCGCGGGCCGCGATCTTGCCGTAGGTCTCCTCGGCAAAACGGCGGACCTCCGTCGCGTCGGTGTCGCCGGCGACGACGAGGATCGCGTTCTCCGGCGTGTAGAAGCGCTGGTAATAGGCGAAGGCGTCATCCCGGCTCAAGCGCTCGATCTCGTGCTCCCAACCGATGATCGGCGTGCCGTAGGGATGGTGGAAGAACAGCGTCGCGGAGAATTCCTCGCCGAGCTGGGCGGAGGGGTCGGAATCGACGCGCATGCGCCGTTCCTCCAGCACCACGTCGCGCTCGGGCGCGACCACGCTCTCGTCGAAGGAGAGGCCGGTCATCCGGTCGGCCTCGTAGTCCATCATCGCGCGCAGGTGTTCCTTCGGCACGCGCTGGAAATAGGCGGTGTAGTCGAAGGAGGTGAAGGCGTTCTCCTGGCCGCCATAGCCCGCGACGATCTTGGAGAATTCGCCGGCGGGCCAGCGCGCCGTGCCCTTGAACATCAGGTGCTCGAGGAAATGCGCGATGCCGGACTTGGCCGCCGGATCGTCGGCCGAGCCGTTGCGATACCAGACCATGTGCGTGACGACCGGAGCACGCCGGTCCTTCACGACGACGACATCGAGGCCATTGGCCAACCGGAAGGATTCGACCGGCTCCGCCGGGTCGGTCCGGTGCGCATGGATGTTCACCTGTTGCCGTCTCCTCGATCGAAAAAAAGGGCGGGCGCGACGCGCCCGCCCTTCATGACAACTTGGTCAGGCGACCCTGCTTCGGCAAGGGGCGACCGGAGCCTGGGGCAGACCCGTGTGATCGCTTTCGCCGAGACCGGCTGATTACTCGATCACCGGTATGCGGCCGGTCGAGAATTCGCGAATGCCTGCAGACTGCTTGTCTTCGACCGGGCCACGCGCGCCCGGACCGACGGGCGCCGTCCCAGCCGGGCGACGATAGCCGGTCGGCGGCTCGGTGAGCGCGCGGCGCGGCGGCTCGGAGCCGTAGGTCACGGCGTTCTCGTCGACCTTGGCCTGACGCGCGGCCATCTCGCGCCCGACCACGATCGGCTTGATGATGTTGTTGTAGTTGTTGTCGTCTTCCGCGAAGCGCGGCCCGACCGGCGCACGCGTCGTCCGGCCGCGGCGAATCTCCTCGGGCGACATGCGCGCGATGTTCTTCAGGCCGAGAGGCTCCTCGTAAGGTGCCGGGTTGGCCGCATCCCTGCGGCGCTGGACGTCCGGATCGCTCGGCCAGGCGGCATTGCGCTCGCTGGCCGCCTGCTGCGGACGCGGCAGCGTCGAGTTCGGCGGCACGACCAGCGGCGCACGGGCGCGATAGTCGATATCGCCCCCCTCTCCCTTGCCGAAGACGCCCTGCATGAAGTTGTAGATGAGCGAGCCTTCCTGAGCGAAGGCCGGCTGCGCCCCGAGCACAAGCCCGCCGGCGATGAGCAGATGAGCCACGCGGATGCGTTTGGCCATGTCAAAACTCCCTTCGGACAATCTCGCCCCGTCTCAAACCCCAGACGAACGGCAAAACAATGGCGAGACCGTCATTAAGCTGCTTTTTCCACGGTCGGGCGGAAGGACTCATATAGCAGGCCGAGCACTCCGACAACGATCGCAACGTCAGCGATGTTGAAGATATACCAGCTAAAGCTGCCCCAGTGGAAATGGACGAAGTCGACCACCGCGCCATAGACGGCGCGGTCGACCCCGTTGCCGAGCGCGCCCCCGATGATCAGCGCGAGGCTGAACACGGAGAAACGCTGCGGCTCGCGCCACATCCAGCGCCAGAGCCAGACGGCCGCGACGAAGGAAATGACGACGAGGAACCAGCGGCCGAGATCGGTGCCCTGCTGGAACAGCCCGTAGGAGATGCCGCGGTTCCAGGCGAGGACGATCGTCAGGAAGGACGTGAGATCATACGGCCCGTTCTCCGCCAGCCGGACGCTGTAGAGCAGCCACGACTTCAGGAGCTGATCGGCGACGAAGACGACCAGGACGACGATCAAGCCGAGGCGGCGGGCGGGCGTCATCAGGCGCGCACTCCCAGCTCCTTCAGGGCCTTGGCATCGCGCGGCGTCACCTGCGGATAAGCCTTGTCGGCCGTCGTCGGGTCGAAATACTTCCAGGAGCGGGCGCATTTGATGCCGGCCGCACGATGCGGCACGACCGCGACGCCCGGCACGTCGGCCAGGCGGAAGGCCTCCGCCGGCCCCTCGCCGCTTTCGATGCGGATGCCGGAGGTGATGCAGATCTCGGCGAGATCGGCGCCGGACAAGGCGGCATGGAGATCGCTGTCGGAGACGAAGACCTGCGGCGCCGCTTCCAGCGAGGAGCCGAGGCGCTTGGCCGCGCGCTCCAGCTCGAGCGCGCCGGTGACGACGCGGCGCACGCGCCGGATCTTGGCCCAGCGCTCGGCCAGCTCCGGATCGAGCCACTCGGCCTTGGCCGCGACGAAGCGCTCGAGATGGACCGAGCCCTCGCCCGCCTTCTGGTCGGGATAGCGATCGAGCCAGGCTTCCTCGGCAGTGAAGACCAGGATCGGCGCGAGCCAGGTCGTCAGGCAGCGGAAGAGATGGTCGACGACCGTCAGCGCGCTCTTGCGGACATGGCTGGAGAGCGGATCGCAATAGAGCGCGTCCTTGCGCACGTCGAAATAGAAGGCCGAGAGCTCGGTGTTCATGAACTGCGAGAGCAGGAACACGACCTTCTTGTAGTCATAGGTGCGGTAGGCTTCCTCGACCTGCGGCCCAAGCTCGGCGAGGCGGTGCAGCATCAGCCGCTCCAGCTCCGGCATGGTCTGCGGATCGGAGACGCGGACATCCTCGCTGAAATGGGCGAGCGTGCCGAGCATCCAGCGCATGGTGTTGCGCAGCTTGCGATAGGTCTCGACGAAGGTCTTGAGGATCTCCTTGCCGATGCGCAGGTCGTCGGAATAATCCGCCGCCGCGACCCAGAGGCGCAGGATATCGGCGCCCGAGTCCTTGATGATGTCCTGCGGGGCGGTGACGTTGCCCTTCGACTTCGACATCTTCTCGCCCTTCTCGTCCAGGCAGAAGCCGTGGGTGAGGACGATGTCGTAGGGCGCCCGGCCGCGCGTGCCGCAGCTTTCGAGCAGGCTCGAATGGAACCAGCCGCGATGCTGGTCCGAGCCTTCGAGATACATCACCCGGTCCTTGCCGCCATCGCCGCGGCGACGGGCGCGCAGGTCGGCCCGCTTCTCCAGCGTGAAGGCATGGGTCGAGCCCGAATCGAACCAGACGTCGAGCACGTCGGTGACGCGCTCGTACTGCGCGGGATCATAGCCGAAGGGCTTGAGGAAGCGGGCGCCATCCGTATCGGTGAACCAGGCATCCGCGCCCTCGGCCTCGAAGGCCTCGGCGATCGCCGCGTTGACCCGGGCATCGACGAGGATGTCCTTGGTCTCCTTCTCGACGAAGACGGTGATCGGCACGCCCCAGGCGCGCTGGCGCGAGACGACCCAGTCCGGTCGGTTGGCGATCATGCCGGTGATGCGGTTCTCGCCGGCGGCGGGCACCCATTCCGTCTCCTTGATCGCTTTCAGCGCGCGGTTGCGCAGCGTATCGGCATTGCCGCCGGCAACCGGCTGCGGATCGGCCGCATTCGGCGCCCCGGCCTCGCCGATCGGCTTGTCCATGGCGATGAACCATTGCGGCGTGTTGCGGAAGATCACCGGCTTCTTCGAGCGCCAGCTATGCGGATACTGATGCTTCAGGCGGCCGCGCGCGATGATGGTGCCGGCCTCGACCAGCGCCTTGATGACGACGTCGTTGGCATTGCCCTTGTCGCCCTTGTCGGTGATGACCTGCGCGCCCTCGAAGCCCGGTGCCTCCTTGGTGAAGCGGCCATCGGCGTCGACGGTATAGGGGATGCGGGTCTCGATACCGCGCTCGGTGAGCTGACGGCCGTTCGCTGTCCAGACGTCGAAGTCCTCGCGGCCATGGCTGGGCGCCGTGTGGACGAAGCCGGTGCCGGCATCATCCGTGACATGGTCGCCATCGAGCAGCGGAACGACGAAGTCGTAGCCGCGGCCGCGCAGCGGATGGGCGACGCTCAAGCTTTCAAGAACTCCCGGAGGGACCCTCCCGAGCGACTCAAAGCCCTCGACCTTGGCTGCCTTGAACACGCTATCAGCGAGGTTTCTGGCGAGGATATATTTCGCGCCCAACTTCGCCCAATTGCCTTCCGCCGCAGCGGTAACGCGATAAATCTCATAGTCGAGCTTGTGATTGAACGCGATCGCGCGGTTGCCAGGGATCGTCCAAGGCGTGGTGGTCCAGATGACAACGGACGCCCCGGAAAGTGCCATCTCCAAAGCCGCATTCTCGGCCTTGCTCTCGCTCGGCCCAGCGAAAGACTGCACCGGAAACGCGACATAGATCGTGTCGCTCGTGTGCTCCTCGTACTCGACCTCGGCCTCGGCCAGCGCGGTCTTCTCGACCACCGACCACATCACCGGCTTGGAGCCGCGATAGAGCTGGCCGGTCTCGGCAAATTTCATGATCTCGCGAGCGATCTGCGCCTCGGCCGGATAGGCCATGGTCAGATAGGGGTTGGCCCAGTCGCCCTCGACGCCCAGGCGCTTGAACTCCTCGCGCTGGACATCGACCCAGTGCTCGGCGAAGGCGCGGCATTCCTTGCGGAACTCGACGACCGGAACGTCGTCCTTGTTCAGGCCCTTGGCGCGATACTGTTCCTCGATCTTCCACTCGATCGGCAGGCCATGACAGTCCCAGCCCGGCACATAGTTGGAATCATAGCCGAGCATCTGCTGCGAGCGCGTGACGAGGTCCTTCAGCACCTTGTTCAGCGCATGGCCGATATGGATGTTGCCGTTGGCATAGGGAGGGCCGTCATGCAGGACGAAACGGTCCCGCCCCTGCCCGGCCTCACGCAGCTTGCGATAAAGGTCGATCTTCGCCCAGCGCGCGAGCAGTTCCGGCTCGCGCTGCGGCAGGCCGGCGCGCATCGGGAACTCGGTCTGGGGCAGGAAGAGCGTCTGCGAATAGTCGAAGCCGTCGGCAGCGGTCTCGGCGGCTTTGGCGGTGCTGGTCTTGTCGGTCATCATCCGGCTCGGACAGTCGGGACGGCGGACCGGACAGGTCTCGGGCGTCCACACTTGAAACGGGAAAAGCGGTCTTCAACCCGGACTGCGCAAGCGCCCGCGCTTGTCTAGCGCGAGGCGGCAGCCGGGCCCGTAATTCGCCGGGACAGATCGATCGACAAGGCGCGTTTGGCGAGCATGAGGGGCTTCTAGCAGGCCCGGCCTACGGAAGGAAGGGCGGCGTTCCCGCCAGAATGTCGCGTGCGCGGGCGCTGTCGGCATCCATCTGGACGATCAGAGCCTCCAGCGAATCGAACTTCTCCTCCCCGCGCAGCCAGTCGACGAAGGCGACATCGACGCGCTGGCCGTAGAGGTCCCCGGAGAAATCGAAGACGAAGGTTTCGAGCCGCGGCGCGCCGTCGTCGAAGGTCGGGCGGCGGCCGAAGCTGGCGACGCCGTCATGCCAGACGCCGTCGATCTTCATGCGCACCGCATAGATGCCGTGGCGCAGCCTGCAATCGCGGGAAAGCTGCATGTTGGCCGTGGGATAGCCGAGCTCGCGCCCGCGCTTGTCGCCATGGGTGACCAGCCCGCGCACCAGCCAGGGCCGGCCGAGGAATTCCGCGGCGCGCGCGACGTCGCCGGCTTCCAGCGCCGTGCGGATCAAGGTCGAGGAGACCGGCTCGCCCTGCCAGGAATAGGGCGGCACGACCGCGACGGGGATATCGGCAGCGAGCCCATGGGCTTGCAGCATCTCCGGCGAACCCGTCCGGCCCTTGCCGAAATGGAAATCATAGCCGCAGACGAGGCCGGCGGCGCCGAGCCGGCCGATCAGCAGGTCATCGATGAATTGTTCCGCCGGAATCGCGGCGATCTCGCGGTCGAAGGGCAGGACGAAGACCTGAGCGAAGCCGGCTTCTGTCAACCCTTCGAGCTTGAGCTGCGGCGAGGTCAGGCGAAAGACCGGCTCTTCGGGGCGGAAGATGCTGCGTGGATGCGGTTCGAAGGTGAAGGCTGCCGGCCGGGTGCCGCGCTCCCCGGCAATGGCGGCGGCCCCGCGCGCGAGCTCGGCATGGCCGCGATGGACACCGTCGAAATTACCCAGCGCCAGGACGGCGCCGCGCAAGGCATCGGGAACGGGCTTGTCGAGGTCGAGGACCACGGCCGCGGGCTCCAGGCGCTGCGGCTCATCGGCTTTGGATGGCATGAATCGGGAACGTCCACCTGCCCCTGACAATGGAGCGATGACCGTCTTTGCGGCGAAGGCCGGCGGGGCGTCAAGGCCAACGCGTCGACTGGAAGCCTTATCCGCGCGGCTTCGGCGGCATGGCGACCCAGGCCTCGCCCTCCATCACGGCCTTGCCGTCGACGAGACATTCGCAGAAGAAGCGCGCCCGCCGGCGTTCCGCCACCAATTCGACGACCTCGACGCAGGCGGTGACCACGTCGCCGATCTTGACCGGCGCCAGGAAGGTCAGCGTCTGCGAGAGATAGACCGCGCCCGGCCCCGGCAGGCGCGTGCCGAGCAGGGCGGAGACCAGGCTCGCCGTCAGCATGCCATGGGCAATGCGCTGGCCGAACTTGGTATTGGCGGCGAAATGGTCGCAGAGATGGATCGGATTGGCATCGCCGGACAGTTCGGCGAAGAGCGCGACGTCCCGCTCCATCACGGTCCGCATCAGGCTTTCGCTCCGGCCGACGGCCAGGTCCTCGAAGGCGTGGACGGTGTAGAGCCCGCCGGGCATCGGCTGAACGGCCATGGATCACGCGCGGCCCGCGGGCCTGCGCCCTCCTGTCTGCGATCCGGTTAAACTTCTCGCAACCGCAACATAAACGCAATTGAACTTTGGTGCAGCGCACCGTGCTGCCCTTGCGTCAGTTCGCAATCAGATTAACCGGTTCGCAAGGCCGCACGGCTATCACTCAGACAAGCGGCGCGGCGCTGGTATCTCCCAGCACCGTGACCGTTATGCCTGGAGCATCAGAATGGCTCTCGATCCATCCATGCCGATCCTCGTCGTCGACGACTACCAGACGATGGTCCGCATCATCCGCAACCTGCTGAAGCAGCTCGGCTTCGAGAATGTCGACGACGCCTCGGATGGCTCGGCGGCCATTTCGAAGATGCGCGACAAGAAATACGGCCTCGTGATCTCCGACTGGAACATGGAGCCGATGAGTGGCTTCGAGCTGCTCCAGAAGGTCCGCGAGGAGACGGCGTTGTCGGAAACGCCGTTCATCATCGTCACCGCCGAATCGAAGACAGAGAATGTCGTTGCCGCCAAGAAGGCCGGCGTGAGCAACTACATCGTCAAGCCGTTCAACGCCCAGACGCTGAAGACGAAGATCGAATCGGTCTGCGCGGCGGCGTAAGGACCGTCATGCTCGGGCTTGAACCGAGCATCTCAGGACGAGAAGGCGCCCTATCCTGACGGAGCTTCTCGGGTCTGCGCTTCGCTCCGCCCGACAATGACGGCGGTGCTCCCCCTTCCTCACCAGACCAGATGCGGCATCGCATAGGCCGGGCGATGCATCTGCCGGCCGAACCAGCCGTGACGCTCCTCCCATGAGGCTTCCATCAGATCCTGGGCGTGGATGCCGGCCAGCACCATGATGCCGGCCGCACCGAAGGCGTCGGCGCCAGCGATATCGGTGCGGATCGCATCGCCGACGGCGCAGATCCGGTCGCGGGGAATCGAAGCGCCGCGCGCCTTTTCGGCCGCGGCCACCGCCGCCTCGTAGATCGGACGGTGCGGCTTGCCGGCATAGATCACCCGGCCACCGATCTCCTCGTAGGCGAGCGCGACCGAGCCGGCGCAGGGAATGATGCGCCCGCCGCGCTCGACGACGAGGTCGGGATTGGCGCAGATCAGAGGCAAATTGCGCGCGGCGAAACCGGCGAGCAGATCGGCATAGGTCGCCGCCGTGTCCTTCTCGTCGTCGAACAGACCGGTGCAGAGCACATAGGCCGCCTCTTCGGGGGAGGTCTCGCGCACGTCGAGCCCGGCGATCAGCGGCAGGTCGCGGTCGGGACCGAGCCGGTACACCGGCTGGCCGGCGCGCTCGCGGATCAGCGACCGGCAGACATCGCCGGAGGTGACGATCGCATCCCAGGCCTCGCGTGGCACGGCGAAGCCGTCGAGCTGACCGACGATGACATCGGCCGGGCGCGGGGCATTGGTGACGAGAACCACGTTGATGCCCTGCTCGCGCATCCGCATCAGGGCGGCGACGGCGTCGCGATAGGCGGCGACGCCGTTATGGACCACGCCCCAGACATCGCACAGGCAGAGATCGAAGCGATCCGCGACCTCGGAGAAACCGGTAAGCGGAAGGGTGGAAGCGATCCCCGATGGCGACACTGTCTCGATCTCCGGCGGTTGCATGGCAAGGGCGAGCTTCGCCCGTCGACAAGGCCTGATCTAGACGGGATTCGCCGGAAGCGGAACCGGAGAGCGCAGGGAGCCGCCGTGCGTCAGGCGCTGGCGCGGCGCAGCACGGATCGGAAGGGCAGCCGCTCCGGACGGGCTTCCTGCGCGGCCGGCCCGGACATGCCGGCTGAGGGTTGTTGCGCGACCCGATCCTGCCCGATCAACCGATCGACGATGCTTTCCGGCGGTCGGGCCGGCTCGGCCGGCACCGTTACCGCGGGCACAGGTTCCGGCTCGGCGAAGACTTCGGGCTTGACCGGACGCGGCGGCGAGAAGGCCTGTCCCTGCCCCATCGTGACGCCGAGCTCGATCATGTCCGCAGCGGCGGGATTGTCCTCGACCTGATCGGCAACGAGGCTGATCGAGACGCGCGCGAGCATGGCGGCGAGATCGCCAGCGTCGATATCGCTCTGGACCCGGCCGTCGAGATGGGCCTGGAGCAGCGCGGCCGGCGCCTTCACATAGCGGACGCCGCGATCGAACAGCGCGCGCGGATCGACGCGCAGGTCGACGAGCTGATCGAGCGCGAAACGCACACCGTTCGCCGACATCGCGCCGAGCAGGCCGAGGCTGGTCGGGTCGAGTTCGCGGAAGACCGCCTGCGGCATCTCGATGACCAGATGCCCGGTGTGCTCGCGGTACTTGTCGAGGATGCGGGTCAAGGCAGCCAGCGCCCGCGACGACGTCCAGGTCGCGTTGCTGAAATTGCAGGAGACGAAGATTCCGCCATCCTTCGACCCGAGATGGCGCGCGATCGCCAGCGCCCGCGTCAGGACGAGCGCATCCAGCGTCGGTCCGAAGCCACGCGCCTCGACCGTCTCGATGAACTCGTGGGGCAGCAGCAGCGTGTTCTCGTCCAGCCGCAGGCGCGCCAGCGCCTCGTAGCCGCAGGTCCGGCGCTGCGGCAGCGAGACGATCGGCTGCAGATGGACCTCAAGCCCGCCTTCGCTGAGCGCCCTGCCGATCAGGGCCGCACGTTCGGCCTCCGCCTCCTCCCGCGCCGCTGCGGCGGCGGCGGCCCGTTCTGCAGCAAGCTTTTCGGCCCGTTCCCGGCGCACCGCTTCCGGATCGAGCACCACCTCCGGCACCGGCGCGGGAAGCGCGGCAGCGGGCTCGGGCAGGCGGGCCAGCACAGTCTCGTGATCGGCAAGCGTCGTCGCGACCTGATGGATCAGGTCGCCGAGCAGACCGACCTCGGCCGTCAGCTCATGGATGGCCGCGCGCGCAGGCGCGGCATCGGCATCGCGCATCGGCATCTGCTGGACGCGCTGCGACAGGGCATCCAGGCGGATGGCGTTGGTGGCGAGCCGGACCTTGACCTCGCCGAGCCCGGCCATGGCCTGCTCGTGCCGGGCGAGACCGCGACGCTCAAAGGCGTGCATCGCCAGCATGCAACCGGCGCCGGACGCGAGCAGGCCGAGCGCAACTCCGAGCCCGCCGGGAAGCAGGATCGCGACCGCGGCGCCGGCCGACAGGCCGGTCACGGCGCCGGCGAGAGGGTGCAGGGCTTTCAGGCGGGCAGGTGCCACGGCAGCGCTCGCGCTAGGGTTGAAAATCGGAAGGGAAACGAATCACGGTCTTGCGCCGCAGATTACCCTTGCCGGCGCGGTTATGCGAGCCAAGCGCCTCATTTCCGCCACAGCAGGCCAGCGCGCCGGCCGTGTCCTGCCGTCTTGCTCTATGGCTTGTTCAGATCGAGCGCGGTGAGGATCCGATCGATCACCGAGGCTGCGAATCCCCTCCGCTGGAGAAAAGCGCGGGGATCCCGCCCGAAAAGCGGAGATATCTCGACCAGTTGAGCGATCGCCCTGGCCTGTTTCTCCGGATCGTTTTCCGCGGCCGCCCTGAGCGCCTGACCGAGCAGGCTGAGCTGGCTCGTATCCGCGGCCAGCATCGCGGCATGGCTTTCCGAGGCTTTCCCCGCATCCAGGAGATAAGCGCCGAGGAACGCGTAGAAATCGTAGCGCGGCGGCCGGGCGACGCTTAGCGAGGTGGCGCGCTCCAGCAGGGGCAGCCCGTCGAGCGGGCGACCGAGCCGGACATACAGCGCGCCGACATCGGCCATGATCTCCGGGTCATAGGGATTGCGGGCCTGCGCCTCGCGGCCCATCTGGATCGCCTCGTCGGTCGCGCCGCGAAGCAGCAGCACGTTCATCAAGGCTTGGTAGGCCCGCGCTCCCGACGGCGCGAGGCGGACCGCCGTCAAGGCCGCCGCGAGCGAGCGATCGAGCGGCGGCCGGGTATTGTCCGCGTATTCCTGCGGGGCGGTGCCTTGCGGAGCAGCGGCAGCATATTCTCCAAGCGTTATGATCGCGAGATGGGCCCAGGCCGGATAAAAGCCCGGATCCTGCTCGACCAGTTGGGCCAGGCAGGTGCGAGCCGCCAGATACATTTCGGGCACCATCGCGCGGCGCGCGTCGAAGGCCTTCAAAATGCAACGGATCGCCGGAGACGGGGGAAGCTGACGCGCATCGGCGGGGATAATGCCGAAAGGCTCGGTCAAGCGCGTTGCCAGCCGCCGCGCCATCTCGGCGAGATCATTCTCCTGAAGCGTCGCGAGCGAGGAGCGGCTCGACGAGGTTGTCCAGACAATGCGACCGTCCCGGACGGAGCGCAGGCGGGCAAGCCCCACCGCCCCACCGTCCAGTCCCTGGGCGTCGATCTCGATGGCATAGTCGACCTCGTCTTCCCAGTTGGAGCCGGGGAGAGGCGCCTTGATCGTCACGATATCATCGAACCGGGCCATGGCGTCGACGAGAAGCGCCGAGAAGCGGCGCACGACATCGGCCAGCTTGGGATCGGACGGCGGGCTGGGATTCGTGATCGCGACGCGCACGAGGAAAGACGCCGACGGAGCCTCGGACTGCGGTGCGGCAGCCTGCTCCGTCACCGCAGGCCTCAACGCCGCGGATTGAGCTGGCTCGCGCGACGGCCTCAGATACCACCAGCTCAGCGCGAGCAGCCCCAGTGCCAACGCGGCAAGGGTCAAGCCGGTCCAGCGGCGCGCCGTGCGCCGGTCCGGCTCCTGCGCCTCATCGGCCGCTTCGTCTGCAATCCGGCTGCCCTCCCCGCCAAACCATGTGAAGACCGGGACATAGCCACCGACCGGCATCGAGATCTGCACGGGGTCGCCGCGGCCGTCACCGGTATAGTACTGCGCCAGCGCCCGCCGCAGCCGGCCGGCCTCGACGCGAACGATGGGATCGAGCTGGGGGTTGAAGTCGGCAGGGCGGCCGAGGCCTTCGACCGCGATCGTATAGCCTTTCAGCTCGGCCGCGCGCCCCTCGACCGTGCGTTCGACGACGAAGCTCAGGAAGGCTGAAAGCTGGGGAGCCGCACGAAAGGCGTCCGAGACGAGGACACGGTCGAGGCCCGCGCGAATGATCGCCGCGGCTCGGACATCCAGCCGTCCAGGATCATCTGCGTCTTCCGTCATCGGGGCCCGTTCAGCTGTCTTTTCTTACCCCCCACGCGGGGAGTTTACGCCATTAGCGACCTAACGTCACCCGCAGGCGGGTTCGAGCCGCCATCCGCAGGACGCAGCCGTGAGGCGCCATGATGGCGATTTACAGGCCGCTGGCTCCTGCTAGCTTTAACCAAGGTTAATCCACAGGGGTCTCGAATGACGTCCGCATCCTCCGCCATCGCCACGCCGAACGACCTCGAAGCCTACTGGATGCCGTTCACCGCCAACCGGTCGTTCAAGAAGAACCCGCGCATGGTCGCGCGCGCCGAGGGAATGTTCTACTACACGCCGGACAACAAGCCGGTCATGGACGGCACGGCGGGCCTGTGGTGCTGCAATGCCGGCCATGCCCGCGAACCGATCATCCAGGCGATCCAGGCCCAGGCGCGGGACCTCGATTACGCGCCGAGCTTCCAGTACGGCCACCCGAAGGTCTTCGCCGCCGCCGCCCGCATCGCGGCGCTGGCGCCGGGCGATCTCGACCATGTCTTCTTCGCCGGCTCGGGCTCGGAGGCGGGTGACTCCGCGCTCAAGATCGCGCTCGCCTATTGGAACATCTCCGGCAAGGCCGCCAAGACCCGCCTGATCGGCCGCGAGCGCGGCTATCACGGCGTCGGCTTCGGCGGCATCTCGGTCGGCGGCATGTCGAACAACCGCAAGTTCTTCGGCTCGCTGCTCACCGGCGTCGACCACCTCGCCCATACCTACGACCGCGAGAAGCAGGCCTTCAGCAAGGGTGAGCCGGATTACGGCGCGCATTTCGCCGATGATCTCGAGCGCATCGTCGCGCTGCACGATGCCTCGACCATCGCCGCCGTGATCGTCGAGCCGATGGCCGGCTCCACCGGCGCCCTGCCGCCGCCGAAAGGCTATCTCAAGCGCCTGCGTGAGACCTGCGACAAGCACAACATCCTGCTGATCTTCGACGAGGTCATCACCGGCTTCGGGCGCCTCGGCTTCGCCTTCGCGGCCGAGCGCTACGGCGTGATCCCGGACATGATCACCTTCGCCAAGGGCGTGACCTCGGGCACCGTGCCGATGGGCGGCGTGATCGTGCGCAAGCATATCTACGACGCCTTCATGGGCGGCCCGGACAACGTCATCGAGCTGTTCCACGGCTACACCTATTCCGGCCATCCGCTGGCGGCGGCCGCCTGCCTGGCGACGCTCGACATCTACCGCGACGAAGGCCTGTTCGAGCGGGCCCGCGCCATGGAAGGCGCCTGGGCCGATGCGGTGATGAGCCTGAAGGGCGAACCGAACGTCGTCGACATCCGCACGCTCGGCATCGTCGGCGCGGTCGACCTGGCGCCCCGTGCCGATGGCGTCGGCAAACGAGCGTTCGAAGCGATGGACCGCCTCTTCCGCGAGGAAGGCCTGATGGTGCGGACCGCTGCCGACACGATCGCCTTCTCGCCGCCGCTGATCATCTCGGAGAGCCAGATCGAAGAGCTGATCGAGAAGCTGCGCCGGGCGATCCGGGCGGTCGCGAACTAGCCGGATAAGGGCGCTGATCTTCCCGGCGCGATAAGACCGAAAGCCGCCTCCTTCCGGGAGGCGGCTTTCGCGCATTTGTCAGCGCGCAAAGCGCCAGGCGATCAGCAGAGCCAGCAAGGCCGGCACGGCGAAGACCAGACCGAGGATCGGCAGCTCCTCGCGCACGGAATAGCCCGCCTTGGTCACGCCGACCCACATGTTGACCAACGTCACGGCCAGCCATACCGGCACGAAAAACTTGGCGGCGAGCGCATAGTCCGGCTGAGCCCCGCCCCACAGCTTTCCGAACAGCAGGAACAGGCCGAGCAGCACCACGCCGCCGCCGATCACCATAGCCATATGCATATGCCTGCTCCTCACCGTCGAATCGTCGAAAACAAATGGTACGAGCTCACGACGCCCGGACGCCAGTCGGGCGAACGCCGGCAAAGCGCGCCTGCGCTCAGCCGCGCCGCTGCTTGTTGTAGCGGGCAATCAGCCGGTCGCGCTTGAGCCGCGAGAGGCGGTCGATCCAGAAGACGCCGTCGAGCTGGTCGATCTCGTGCTGATGGCAGACGGCCTGCAGGCCGTCCGCCTCTTCGACATGCTCCGCCCCGTCGAGATCGCGATAGCGCACGCGGACATGGGCGTGGCGTTCCAGTTCGTCGGTGACGCCAGGCATCGAGACGCTGCCCTCGACATGGCGGATGGTCTCGCGCGAGACGCCGTCAAGCACCGGGTTCACATAGATCCGGACGTCGCCCGGCACCAGCTCCAGCACCACCAGCCGCAGCGACACGCCGACATGCGGCGCGGTGATGCCGATGCCGGGCGCCTCCCGCATCGTATCCAGCAGATCGGCCGCAAGCTCGCGCAGGTCGGCATCGAAGCGCGTGACGGGTGCAGCCGCAACGCGCAAACGCGGATCGGGAAAGCTCAGGATCGGCCTCGACGGCATGGACTTGTTCCGACTTCCTGTTTGCGGCGCCGATTCCGATCCTCCCGGAACCGGCCTCAACCGGCAAACCGCTCCCCAATGTAGCCGGGGAGCGCATCATTCGATCGAACGACGACAGACGCTTCGCAGGCCTGCCGCCGATCCGACAGCGGGCTCACTTCGTGGTGTAGCCGCCATTCACCAGAATCGTCTGGCCCGTCATCCACCAGCCGTCCGAGACGAGGAAGCGGAGCCAGGGCACGATATCCTGGATATCGGTCAGGCCCGTCTTCGAGAAGGGCGAAAGCGCGGCAGCGCTCTTGTGATAGGCGACCGCGTCAGCGCCTTCGGCCGGATAGAAGAACGACGTGTCCATCGGTCCCGGCCCGATCGCCGTCACCGAGATGCCGCGGGCGCCGAATTCCTTGGAGGCGGCGCGGGTATAGTGCTCCACCGGCGCCTTGGTGCCGGCATAGCTCGCGTAGAACGGCGTGTAGGCGCCGAGCAGCGAGGTCACCAGCGTGCAAACCTTGCCGTTGTCGCTGACATGCTTGCCGGCCTCCTTGAGGAAGAAGAACGCCGTCTTCGAATTGACCGCGTTCATCCCGTCGAACTCGGCCTCGCTGATCTCGACCATCGGCTTCTTCAGCACCTTGCCGACCGTGTTGACCGCAATGTCGATCGAGCCCATCGCCGCCTTGGCGTCAGCGAATAGCTTCTCCATCGCGGCGGCCGAGATCAGATCGGCCTGGAAGGCATAGCCCGCCGCACCGGCTGCCTTGATCGCCGCGAGGGTCTCCTCGGCTTCGGCCTTAGTCGGAGCGCTGTTGTAGTGGATGGCGACGGCTTTCGCGCCCTGCGCCGCCAGGTCCTTGGCCAGCAAACCGCCCAGATTCTTGGCGCCGCCGGCGATCAGAACCGTCTTACCCTTAATGCCGTGATCGGCCATCGCATGCTCCTGTTCGCTGCAATCGATGGCGACAAGATATCGTCTCGAAATCGGCTATAAAGACTGCGATCAGGACATCACCGGTCAGAGATTCCGAACAATCAGGGGACACCGAGTTGGACCGCATCGACCTCTTCCGCATCTATGCCCGCGTCGTCGAGTGCGAGAGCTTCACCCAGGCGGCCAAGGCGCTCGGGCTGCCGCGTTCCTCGGTCTCGGCGGCGGTGGCGGCGCTGGAGCAGCGGATCGGCACGAGACTGCTCCAGCGCACGACGCGGCGCGTCTCGGCGACACCGGACGGCGCGGCGTTCTACGAGCATTGCGCCCGGCTCGTCGCCGATGTCGAGGAGACCGAGGCACTGTTTCGCCACAGCGCCGCAAGCCCGGCCGGAAAGCTCAGGATCGACGTGCCCGGCCGGATCGGGCGCCTGATCATCGCGCCGGCCCTGCCCGATTTCCTCGCCCGCTATCCCGAGATCGATGTCGATCTCAGCGTCACCGACCGGGCGGCGAATCTGATCGAGGACGGCATCGATTGCGTGCTGCGGGTCGGCCCCTTGAGCGATTCAGGATTGATCGCACGCTCGGTCGGGGAATTGCCGCTGATCAATGTCGCCAGCCCCGGCTATCTCGCCACGCATGGCACGCCGACACATCCCGGCGAACTGGATGGGCACCGGGCCGTCAACTACGCCTCGCCGACGACGGGGCGGATCGAGCCCTGGGAGTGGCTGGAGGATGGCGCGGTTTATGGCCGCGCCCTGCCCGGCCGCGTCACCGTCAACAGCGCTGAAGCCTATATCGCCTGCTGCCTCGCCGGACTCGGGCTGATCCAGATCCCGGCCTATGACGTCGCCGAGCATCTCGCTGCGGGCGAACTCGTCGAGGTGATGCCCCGGCATCGGGCTGCGCCGATGCCGATGACGTTGCTCTATCCCCACCGCCGGCACCTGTCGCGCCGGCTGCAGGTCTTCGCGGACTGGCTCGTGGCGCTGCTACGCACACGGCTGGCGAACTGAACCCGAAGGCTCAGGCCACCTTCTTCTCGGCCGTGCCGTAGAAGCTCTCGCCGGTCTTGGCCATGCGCTTCAGCAGGCGGTTGGGCTTGAAGCGCTCGCCATGGGCCTTGGCCAGCTTCTCGCAGAGCTTCACGAAGGCGGCCGCGCCCATGTTGTCGATATAGGAGAGCGTGCCGCCGGTGAACGGCGCGAAGCCGAAGCCGATGATCGAGCCCACATCCGCCTCGCGCGGATCGGTGACGACGCCTTCCTCATAGGTCTTCGCCGCTTCGAGAGCCTGCGTGACCAGGAGGCGGTGCTTCAGCTCCTCCATGTCGACGCTGTCGGGATCGAGCCGCGGGCCTGCGAGATCGGCGAGGCCCGGCCAGAGACGCTTCGGCCCGGCTTCCGGATAATCGTAGAAGCCCTTGCGGTTCTTGCGGCCGAGACGGCCATGCTTCTCGACCATGTCGGCGAGCAGCTTTTCCTGCGCCGGATCGACAGCGGCCTCACCGAGCTGGGCCTTGGTCGCCTTCAGCACCTTGTAGGCGAGATCGACCGCGACCTCGTCATTGAGCGAGAGCGGCCCAACCGGCATGCCGGCCTGCTTGCCTGCCGCCTCGATCATCGCCGGCGGCACGCCTTCCATCAGCATCAGATGGCCTTCGCGGATGTAGTTGCCGACGCAGCGATTGGCATAGAAGCCCCGGGTGTCATTGACGACGATCGGCGTTTTCTTGATGGCACGGACGAAGTCCAGCGCCATCGCGAGCGCCTTCTTGCCGGTCTTCTTGGCCATGATGACCTCGACCAGCAGCATCTTCTCGACCGGCGAGAAGAAATGGATGCCGATGAAATTCTTCGGCCGTTGGCTTGACTCAGCAAGGCCGGTGATCGGCAGCGTCGAGGTGTTCGAGCCGAAGATGGTGCGCGGGCCGACGACGGCCTCGACCTTGGCGATGACCTCGGCCTTGACCTTCGGGTCCTCGAACACGGCCTCGACGATCAGGTCGCAGCCCTTGAGATCGGCATAATCGGCCGAGGCCTTGATCCGGCCGAGCAGCGCGTCGCGATCGGCGGTCTTGGCGCGGCCCTTCATGATCTGGTCGGAGACCAGCTTGTGCGAATAGGCCTTGCCCTTCTCGGCCGCCTCGATGTCCTTGTCGACCAGGACGACCTCAAGGCCGGCCTGCGCCGTGACATAGGCGATGCCGGCGCCCATGAAGCCCGCGCCGATGACGCCGACCTTCTTGAGCTTGGAGGGCGGCATGTCGGCCGGGCGGCGGGCGCCCTTGTTCAGCTCCTGCATCGAGACGAAGAGCGAGCGGATCATCGACGCCGCCTCCTTCGTCCGGAGGATCTTGGCGAAGTAGCGGCTCTCGACCTTGAGGCCGAGATCGATCGGGAGCTGGAGGCCCTCATAAACCGCCGAGAGGATGGCACGGGCGGCGGGGTAATTGTCGTTGGTCTCGCGGCGATAGATCGCGCTGGCCGGCGGCCAGATCTGCATGCCGGCGGGCGAATGCACCTTGTTGGAGGGCAGCTTGAAGCCCTTCTGGTCCCAAGGCGCGGTCGCCTGCGGATTGGCCTTGAGCCAGTCCTTGGCGTTCTGGACGATGTCGGCGCGGGGTGCGACGGCGTGCACGAGGCCGGAATTGCGCGCCGGCAGCGCCTTAACCTGCTCGCCCTTGAACATCATCTGGAGCGCGTCGCCGGTCTGCATCAGGCGCGCCACGCGCTGGGTGCCGCCAGCGCCCGGAAACAGACCGACCTTGATCTCGGGCAGGCCGACGCGGGTCGAAGCATCGTCCGAGACAACGCGATACTGGCAGGAGAGCGAGAGCTCGAAGGCGCCGCCCAGGCAGACACCGTGGATCGCGGCGGCGAAGGGCTTCCCGCAGGTCTCGAGCTTGCGATAGAGCAGCGAGAGCTTACGGCTCTCGTCGAAGAAGCTCTGCATCGCGACCGCCTCGCCCTTTTCCTTGGCGAGCGTCACGTAGAGATCGCGCAGGCCCTGGAGCATGGTGAGATCGGCACCGCCGGAGAAGCTCTCCTTGCCGGAGGTGATGACGCAGCCCTTGATGGCCTCGTCGCCCGCGACCTTGTCGACGATCTGGTTCAGCTCTTCCATCACCTCGGGGGTGATGACGTTCATCGAGCGGCCCGGCATGTCCCAGGTCGCCACAGTGATGCCGTCGGCGTCTGTCTCGAAGCGGAAATTGGTGAGGTTCATGGACGGTCCCTCCGGTGGGTCGGGTCATCCCGGACGCCGCCACGCGGCGATCCGGGATCGTCATCAGGAAAAGGCGGTGTTCGGGCGTTCTCTCGTCACGCGGTCCCGTGTCTGCGCAGCGGCATTGCATGCCGCAGCGCGCACGGGATGACGGCGCTAGACCCGCTCGATGATGGTGGCGACGCCCATGCCGACAGCGACGCAGAGCGTCACCAGCGCGACCTGCTTGTCCTGACGCTCCAGCTCGTCGAGCACGGTGCCGAGCACCATCGCCCCGGTCGCGCCGAGCGGATGGCCCATGGCGATGGCGCCGCCGTTCACGTTCAGGATGGCGTCGTCGATGTCGAAGGCCTGCTGGTAGCGCAGCACGACCGAGGAGAAGGCCTCATTCAGCTCGAACAGATCGATATCTTTCAGGCTCATGCTGGCCTTCTTCAGTACGCGCTCGGTGACATCGACTGGACCGGTCAGCATGAGCGCCAGATCGGAGCCGACGGTGGCGAAGGCCTTGATGCGGGCGCGCGGCTTCAGGCCCGCCGCCTTGCCGGCCTTCTTCGAACCGACGAGCACGGCCGCCGCGCCATCGACGATGCCGGACGAATTGCCGGCGTGGTGGACGTGATTGACGAACTCGACATCGGGATGCGCCGAGGTCGCGACCGCATCGAAACCGCCCATCTCGCCCATCTGGACGAAGGAGGCCTTGAGCGCGGCCAGCGTCTGCATGTCGGTGCCGGGCCGGATCGTCTCGTCGCGGTCGAGGATGACGAGGCCGTTCACGTCGGTGACGGGGATCACCGAGTTCTTGAAGCGCCCTTCGGCCCAGGCCTTGGCGGCACGCTGGTGCGAGCGCACGGCGAAGGCGTCGACATCGTCGCGCGAGAAACCGTACTTGGTCGCGATCAGGTCTGCCGCGACGCCCTGCGGCATGAAATAGGTGTCGATAGCGACTGATGGATCGACCGCGATGCCGAAGCCGGAAGCGCCCATGCCGACGCGCGACATCGACTCGACGCCGCCGCCGATCGCCATTTCCTTCTGGCCGGACATGACCTGCGCCGCGGCGAGGTTCACCGCATCGAGGCCCGAGGCGCAGAAGCGGTTGATCTGCACGCCCGGCACTTCCTTGCCGTAGCCGGCCTTGAGCGCGACGGTGCGGGCGATATCGGCGCCGGCCTCGCCGACCGGATCGACGCAGCCCATCACCACGTCCTCGACGAGGAGCGGATCGAGGTTGTTGCGGTCCTTGATGGCCCGCAACGCCTGGGTGCCGAGCTCGATCGCGGTCACTTCGTGAAGCGAACCGTCGGCCTTGCCCTTGCCGCGCGGCGTCCGGACGTGATCGTAGATGAATGCGTCTGCCATTTGGTGGCCTCCCGGGGCGCCGTCGGACGGCGCGTTCTGGTGCCGGACGTCATGGTCGGGCTTGCCCCGACCATCTCGTCATCCAGCAAGTTCTGCAAGAGATGCCCGGGTCAAGCCCGGGCATGACGGCGTTTTCGTCAGAACTGCTCGACGCTCAGCGCCATGGTGGTGTCGGCGCCGGAAGTGATCCGCGCCAGATGGGCGCCCGTCTCCGGGAGCGTGCGGTCCATGAAGAAGCGCGCCGTGACCAGCTTGGCGCTCATCCGCTCGTCGGCGCCGGCCTTTAGCTTCTCCTGCGCCGCCTTGGCCATCTTCACCCACATGTAGCCGAGCGAGACCAGGCCAAGCAGATGCATGAAGTCGGACGCGCCGGCGCCGGCATTGTCCGGCTTGGCGAGCGCGTTGTTCATGAACCACATCGCCGCCTGCTGGAGATGGCCCAATGAGACCTGGAGGGGCCCGAGCAGCGGCTTCAACGCCTCGTCCTCGGCGTTCTCCTTGAGGAAGCCACCGACCTCGTTGAAGAAGGCCATGATGCCACGACCACCATCGCGGCCGAGCTTGCGGCCGACGAGGTCCATCGCCTGCACGCCATTGGCGCCCTCGTAGATCATGGCGATGCGGGCATCGCGGACGAACTGCTCGACGCCGGTCTCGGCGATATAGCCGTGGCCGCCGAACATCTGCTGCGCCTTCACCGCGTTGTCGAAGCCGACATCGGTGAGCACGCCCTTGAGCACCGGGGTCATCAGGCCGAGCTGGTCGTCGGCCGCCTGACGCTCGGCCGCGTCGCCGGAGCGATGGGCGATGTCCGATTTCAGCGCATTCCAGAGCACGAAGGCGCGAGCGGCCTCGTTGAAGGCCTTGATCGACATCAGCGTGCGGCGCACGTCCGGGTGGACGATGATCGGATCGGCCGGCTTGGCCGGCTCCTTGGCACCGGTCAGCGAGCGACCCTGCAGGCGCTCCTTGGCGTAGGCGACGGCGTTCTGATAGGCGACCTCGGACTGGGCGAGCCCCTGGATCGCGACGCCGAGGCGGGCCTCGTTCATCATCACGAACATGGCGTTGAGGCCCTTGTTCTCGGCCCCGACCAGCCAGCCCTGCGCGCCGTCATAATTCATCACGCAGGTGGCATTGCCGTGGATGCCCATCTTGTGCTCGATCGAGCCGCATGACACCCCGTTATTCGCGCCGACCGAGCCGTCCGCGCCCAGCTTGTTGCGCGGCACAACGAAGAGCGAGATGCCCTTCACGCCGGCCGGGGCGCCCTCGATGCGGGCGAGCACGAGATGGACGATGTTCTCGGTGATGTCCTGCTCACCGGCGGAGATGAAGATCTTGGTGCCGGAGATGGCGTAGGAGCCGTCGCCGTTCGGCACGGCCTTGGTCTTGAGCAGGCCGAGATCGGTGCCGCAATGCGGCTCGGTCAGGTTCATGGTGCCCGACCAGGTGCCGTCGATCATCTTCGGCAGATAGGTGCGCTTGATCTCGTCGGAGCCATGGACGTAGAGCGCGGCGATGGCGCCCATGGTCAGGCCCGGATACATGGCGAAGGCCATGTTCGCGGCCGAGGCATATTCGTTCATCACGGCGCCGAGCGTATAGGGCAGGCCCTGGCCGCCATATTCCGGATCCATGGCAAGGCCGATCCAGCCGCCGCCGGCATAGGCCTCATAGGCCGCCTTGAAGCCCTTCGGCGTGGTGACGCGGCCATCGGCATGGCGGGTGCAGCCTTCCTGGTCGCCGGACCAGTTGATCGGCTGGAGGACTTCCTCGCAGAGCTTGGCCCCCTCGCCGAGCACGGCCTCGATCACGTCCGCAGACGCGTCGGCGAAACCCGGCAGGTTGTTGTAGCGCTCGATGTTGAAGACGTCGTTGAGCAGGAAAAGCGTGTCGTCGACGGGTGCCTTGTAGACCGGCATCTGATCCTCCCTCTCGTCGCAAAGGCGGCGCCTGATCGCTGCCGCCGCATCAAGATAGTTCACATATAAACAATCTTGGCGAAGTTGCAACTGTGACGATGCGATTTTGTCGTCGGCCGGATGGCGGGAGCGTGACGCGACCATAAAAAGCCCCGGCGGAGCCGGGGCTTTGGGGATGCAGGTGTCATCCCGTGCGCGCTGCAGCACACAGTGCCGCTGCGCAGACACGGGACCGTCCTCAGAAAGAGGCCCTTTCGTCATGCGATCCCGCATCTGCGCAGCAGCGTTTCACGCTGCGGCGCGTGCGGGATGACACCCTTGAGCCCGCTCCAAAACGAGGCGATTCAAGCCTTCGGCATACGCGAGAGCGAGGCTTCGAGCTCGGTGATCGCGCTTTCGATCTCGGCGCGCTGACTGCGCAGCAGATCGAGCTGCTCGACGATCTGCTCGCGGCTGAGCTGCAGGCCTCCGACGGAAGCGGCCGCGTCGCCGGCGCCGCCCTTCTTGTCCTCGTTGGCCAGCATGGCGCGGATTTCGACGAGGGTGAAACCGAGCTGCTTGCCCTTGAGGATCAGGGCGAGGCGAGCCCGGTCACGCGCCGAATAGATGCGCGTCATGCCGGAACGGCTCGGCGCGATCAGACCCCGCGATTCGTAGAAGCGGAGCGTGCGCAGTGTCACGCCGAAATCGCGGGCGAGGTCGCTGATGGTGAAATCGCCGGCCTGATCGGCATCGGCGGAGTCGGCGGGGGAGCGGGTTTCATGAATCGAGGAACCCGCCATAGCCAAGCTTTGGCGTGACATGAAAGCTGCAATCCTTGCGATGGGACCGAATCGCCGACCTTCTGACGGCATCGATCGATGTCACAGTGATAGGGAAGCTCCTCCCGCTGCGTCAGGTAATACGTCGGCGGGGCGGGGTAAGTTACCGTTACATGATGCCGGCGAGGCGCTTCCCATGGCGCATTCGGAAAAAATTAACGATCGCGACCCCGGATATTAACCTGCTGTTTACCATGCCGGCCAAATGTCGGGAACGCGCATCGGCGTCGTGGCTTCGTCAACGGTATCTTCACGATCAGCCAAGGTTCGCGCGGAAGGCGACGGCACCAGGGGGCCTCGCATGCCGCAGACAAGGTCCCCCTTAGGCGAGCGAGATCATGGCCAATAGCTTGCCCTGGAGCGTGAAGGGCGTCGATCCCCGGACGCGCGATGCGGCAAAGGCGGCGGCCCGCCGGGCGGGCATGACGCTGGGCGAATGGCTCGACCACAAGATCCGCGACGAAAGCGACGAGGCGCATTTCCCTGCCGCAGCACCTGCGCCGGCCGCGCCGGAGCAGCTCGACATCGCCGCCTTGTCCGAGCGGCTGGCCCGCCTGTCGCAGGGCCGGACGGACACCGCGCCGCGCCAGGCAGCCCCCAATCCATCGCGCGAGGCGATCGACAGCCTCGTCGGCCAGGCGGCTGCGCTCGAAAGCCTGACCCGCGAAGCCAATGCCCGCACCGCTGGCGCGCTGGATTCGATCACCCGCTGGATCGAGAAGACCGAGGACCGCCTGTCGTCGAGCGAGCGCGGCTCCGCCGAGCGGCAGGAGCGCGCCACCAACGTCATCGCCGACGCGATCAAGACGATGGGCGAGCGCATCGCCGAGATCGAGCGCCGCGGCATCGAAGCGCAGCAGGCCCGCGCCGAACAGGCGCCCCGCCTCGCCTTCAGCCGCGAAGGCCTTGCCGCCGCCGTCACCGACATCCGCACGCGCCAGCGTTTCCTCGACACCGACGAGATGGCCGCTCCGCGGCAGCCCGCGGTCGCGCCCGAGCGTATCTCGGCGCTGCGCGAGGACCTGCGCGAGATCGGCTCGCGCCTCTCCCATGAAGGCCGCCGCCCGGCGCAGCCGCAGCGGCCCGCCGCCCCGGTCCGCGTCGACACCAGCGCCATCGAGGCCAAGATCGGCCTGCTGGCCGAGCGCCTCGACCGGCTCGACCGGCGCGACCAGTTCGAACCCCTGCTCAAGCCTCTCACCCGCATCGAGGCGGAAGTCTCGCGGCTGTCGCAGGACCGGACAGGCGAGAGCTACCAGCGCTTCCAGCTCGAGATCGCGCATCTGGCCGCCAAGGTCGATGCGCTGGCCACCCGCGGCGGCCAGGTCACCAATCTCGATCCCATCCGGCGCGATATCGCGGAGCTGAGGGACCTCCTCGGCACGGGCGGGCAGGACCACAAGCTGGACGACTTGTCCCAGCAGGTCGCGACGCTCGGCTTCGAGATCGGCCGGCTGCGCGACCACCGCCCCGACATGGGCGAGCTGCGCAGCCTGGCGAGCGCCATCGACGACGTGCGCAGCGTGGTGCTGTCGCAGCGCGGCGAGATCCCCGGCGCGAGCCTCCTGACCTCGCTCGCAGGCCAGGTCGACGCGCTCTCGCGCAAGTTCGACGAGGTCGCAACCCAGAAGCTGGATGAAAGCGGCGCCTCGCGCCAGAGCGATTACCTCGCCAGCCGCATCGATTCCCTGCAGCAGCGGATCGAGGCCCTGGCCGAGCAGGGACCCGCCAACGTCACCCGCCAGATCGAAGCCCTTTCGGACCGGATCGAAAGCCTCGCCGCTTCGAACCAGCTGACGCGCATGGTCGGAGAGGGGGCGACGGCGGTCGACCTCAACCCGATCGAGCAGATGCTGCGCCATCTCGCCGAGAAGATCGACGAGGCCGGCGCGCCCGGCGCGAACGCCGAATCCTTCGATGCCCTCGAACGGCAGATTTCCGGCATCGCCAGCCGCCTCGACGAGGCGTCCGCGACCCGCTCGGCCGAGAACGGCATGGAGCGCACGCTGCAGGACCTCGTCGTCCACCTGCGCTCGATGCGCGAGGAAACGGCCGCCGAACGGGCCGCCCTCGCCCAGGTGGCCAGCACGGCGGCATCCGGCAAGGGCATCGCCGAATTGTCGAGCCTGGTCACGGGCCTGCGCGACACCCATGTCTCCTCCGACAGCCAGACCCGCGACGCGCTCGGTGCCGTCCACGGCTCGCTCGAGACGATCATGTCCCGGCTGGCGAGCCTCGAGGCCGAACTGCAGGGCGAGCGCCGTCCCCAGGCGAACGGGCTGGCTGCGGCGATGCGCGCCGGCGATGGCATCGTCCGGCCCAACGCCGCAGCGGCACGCGACAACCCGAGCCTTTCGGTCGGCGCAGCCATGCAGGATCGTTTCGCCATGCCGGCCGGCGAACCTGCTCGCAGCGAACCGACCCTGCCGGCGAGCACGGCCTTCGACATTCCACTGGAGCCCGGCTCCGGACGCCCGCGTCCCGAAACCACGATCGGCGCAGGCCAGGACCCGCAATCGGTGCGCCAGAGCCTGATCGCCGCCGCGCGGCGCTCGGCCAAGGCCGCGAGCGAAGCCGCCGCAGCGACGCCCTCTCCGGCCGCGGAGCCGTCGGCCAAGACCCCGAGCCGACTTAAGGAGATCCTGGAGAAGCGCAAGCGCCCCCCTGCTGCTCGGCCTGGCCGCGCTGGTCCTCGCCATGGGCACCGCGCATCTCGTGACATCGTCGCTGCGCGGCAATGGCGACAAGACCGCCAACAACGAAGCGCGCAGCCTGATCGCGCCGCCGGCCGCCCAGCCGGAGGCGCCGGTCGCCCCGTCACAGGCTCCCGCCAAGGATCAGTCCTCGGCGCTGCCCGCCGCTTCGCAGGAGGCGCCGACCTCGCCGGCCGCCAGCAATGCTGCGCCCGAGCGATCCATCACCGCCTCGGTCGCATCGGCCACGCCAGCCGCCCCGGCTGCACCCGAAGCCGTTCCCGCCGCGCCGGCCGAACAGACTCAGATCGTGACCGGCATCGGCGACCTGCCGGTCGGGCTCGGCAGTGCGGGCCTGCGCAAGGCAGCCCAGGATGGCGATGCGCGCGCGGTCTACGAACTGGCGAGCAAGGCCGCCGACGGCCCGGCCAACCAGCGTGATCCCAAGCTGGCGCTGCGGCTGTTCGAGCGTGCGGCAGTCGCGGGCCTCGCCCCGGCCCAGTTCCGTGTCGGCAACATGTTCGAGAAGGGCATCGGGACGCAGCGCGACCTGTCGCTTGCCCGGATCTGGTATCAGCGCGCCGCCGAGCGCGGCAACGCCAAGGCGATGCACAACCTCGCCGTGCTCCATGCCGAGGGCGCCGCCGGCAAGCCGGACTACGCCCTGGCGACGGAGTGGTTCCGCCGCGCGGCGGAACTCGGTGTCCGCGACAGCCAGTACAATCTCGCCGTGCTGCTCGGACGCGGCCTCGGTGCGCCGACCGACCTCGCCCAGTCCTTCGTCTGGTTCTCGGTCGCGGCCGGCCAGGGCGACGAGGATGCCGGCCGCAAGCGCGACGAGGTGGCCCAGCGCCTGAAGGCTGAAGATCTCGCCGCGGCCAAGGGCTTGGCGGCGAGCTGGAAGCCCAAGACGCTCGACGCCGCCTCGAACGAGGTGACGCCACCCGCCAAGGGCTGGGATCCCCAGCCGACCGCGGCAGCGCCGAAGCCTAGCAAGCAATCCCGGACCTGAGCCGCATTGCGCAACGTCATGCTTTCGACGTGTTGACGCGGCACGACGAACAATCGTTTCCTAGGGCGGGCCGGAAGCGGCCCGCCTTCATCTTTTCAGGAACCTGCCTTTTCAGGACCTTGTCTTAACCCGGACGGGCTAGTCTGGGGCCAATCAGGCGCATGCAGATGCCCATGCGCCCGCCTTGCGAGGGGTAAGCGTGCAGATCTACCTGCCGATCGCCGAGCTGCCGATCAGCGTCCTGATGGTTCTCGGCCTGAGTGGTGCGGTGGGCTTCATCTCCGGCCTGTTCGGCGTGGGCGGCGGCTTCCTGCTGACGCCGCTGCTGATCTTCCTCGACATCCCGCCAGCGGTGGCCGTCGCGACCGTGGCGGCGCAGGTCGCGGGCTCCTCGATGACCGGCGTCCTGACCTATCTCCGGCGCAAGGCGCTCGATCTCAAGCTCGGCGGCGTGCTGGTCAGCGGCGGCATCCTCGGCACCGTGCTGGGCGTGCTGTTCTTCAACACGATGCGCCGGCTCGGCCAGCTCGAGCTCGTGATCACGCTGTCCTATGTCACGCTGTTCTCGATCATCGGCGGGCTGATGCTCTACGACGCGCTGCGCGCGATGCTGCGCGTCCGGGCCGGCAGGCCGGCGCGGCTGAAGCGGCGCGGCGGCATGCATCCCTGGTGGATGGGGCTGCCCTTCCGCCAGCGCTTCTATCGCTCCGGCCTCTATTGCAGCGTTGTGCCGATCGCCTTGCTCGCCATCGTGATCGGTTTCATCGGCGCCGTGCTCGGCGTCGGCGGCGGCTTCATCCTCGTGCCCGGCCTGATCTACTTCTTCCGCATCCCACCGGCGGTGGTGGTCGGCACCTCGCTGTTCCAGATCCTGGTGACCATGACCGGCGCGACCGTGCTGCATGCCGTCACCAACCAGTCCGTCGACATCGTCCTCGCCGTGCTGCTGCTGGTCGGCGGCGTGATCGGCGCGCAGTTCGGCGGGCGCGCGGCGCGCAATCTCAATGTCGAATCCTTCCGCCTGCTGCTGGCGCTGCTGATCCTGTCGGTCGGCCTGCGCTTCGCCATCGAGCTCTTCATACCGCCGAGCGAACCCTTTTCGGTGGTCGTGCCGGAGAGCGGGCGATGAGGTGGCTCGCCGCAACCCTCGCCGCTCTCGCGATCGGGCTGACCGCCGGCACGGCCCGCGCCGAGACGCTGATCGCGGCGATGTCGAGCCACCAGATCCAGATCACATCGAACTATACCGGCAGCCAGCTCACGGTGTTCGGACTGGTCGAGCGAGACGGCCGGACGGTCGCGCGCGGCGACCCCTACGACATCATCGTCACCGTGCGCGGCCCCCGGCGCATGCTGCTGGTGCGCGAGAAGGAGCGGCTCGGCCCGATCTGGATCAACCGGACGCAGCGGCGCTTCCCGGACAATCCGGTCTTCTTGCATGTCGCCAGCAATCGGCCACTCGCGGAAATGATGAGCAACGAGACGGCGCAGCGCGACCGCATCGGCCTCGTCAACGCCGAGCGTCCCTCGGGCAGTTGGGTCGATCTCGATCCCGGCCTGCAGCGCTTCCGCGAAAGCCTCGTCCGGATCATGCAGGCCAAGGATCTCTACGGCTACGAGGAGCGCGGCGTCACCTTCCTGTCGAGCGCATTGTTCAGCGCGCCGGTCGACATTCCCGCGACGGCACCGACCGGCTCCTACACCGTCGACATCGTGCTCTATTCCGGCGGGGTGCCGCTGGCACGACAGCAGACCAATTTCGAGGTGATCAAGACCGGCATCGAGCAACGCCTGGCCCTGGGCGCCTATGACTGGGCCCTGCTCTACGGCCTCATCACGGTGCTGCTGGCGCTCTTCCTCGGCTGGGGTGCGAGCGTGATCTTCCGACGCGACTAGAGCCTCCGGACGGTTGCGGAAGCGCCCTTGGCTTGAATCCGCGACAACCACGGGATCGCAGACTTAGAATAGTTCGGCATAGGGCAGGAACGGCGCGGAATCGCCCGCATCGACCTGCCCGACATCCTCGGCGAGCACCACGAGCCCATCGGACTGCGCGAGCGAGGCCAGAGAGCCTGCTCCCTCGCCGGGATGTCTGCGGGCAACGACGGCGCCATCGACGCCCTGCTCCAGCGAAACGCGCAGGAATTCGCGGCGACCCGGCTTTCTGGCATACGCGAAGCCCAGCCTGACAGGCCAGGCTCGCGGCGGACGATAGGCCTCTCCGGCCAGCCGGGCGAGCAGCGGACCTGCAACGAAAGCGAAGCCGACGAAGACCGCGACCGGGTTGCCGGGCAGCCCGATGAAGGGCGTCCCGGTGACGCTGCCGATCGCGATCGGCTTGCCGGGCTTGATCGCCACGCGCCAGAGGTCGAGCGTCCCGCAGGCGAGAACCGCATCCCGGACATGATCGGCCTCGCCGACCGAGACGCCGCCGGAGGTGAGCACGAGATCGCAATCGGTAGCGGCCTCGCGCAGCCGCTGCTCCAGCCCCCTCGCCTCGTCACGCAGGATGCCGAGATCGACGACTTCGGCACCGGCCCGCAGCAGCATGCCCCGCAGCATCGCCCGGTTGGCGTCGTAGATCGCGCCGGGGCCGAGCGTCTGACCGGGCTCCGCGAGTTCGTCGCCGGTCGAGAACAGCGCGACACGCGGACGCCGGCGCACGGTGACCTCGACCAATCCAAGCGCCGCGAGCAGGCCTAGATCCTGCGGCCGCAGACGCCGGCCGACCGGCAGAACCTCCTGCCTCCGCGCGACATCCTCGCCGGCCAGGCGCAGGTTGGCGCCTCGTTTGATGCCGGCAGGCAGGGCGACCGCGCCATTCTCCGCGACGACGTCCTCCTGCATCACGATCGTATCGGCGCCCTCGGGAACCGGCGCGCCGGTGAAAATGCGCCAGGCGCCCTGCTCCAGCACCGCAGGAGCCTCGCCGGCCATCGTCCGGCCGAGGACAGGCAGACGGGTCGCCGCGCCGGTCGTGAGATCGGCGAAGCGGACGGCATAGCCATCGACCGCGGAATTGGCGAAGGGGGGCAGGTCGCGCGGCGCGATCAGCGCTTGCGCCAGGACATGACCATCGGCTTCGGCGAGAGGCAGTTCCAGCATGCCGGCAACCGGATGCACGCGCGACACGGCGTCGGCCGCGGCTTCGTCCAATGTGAGGAGCCCGGAATCGGATCTGCCGCCGCCCAGTCTCGCCATCACGGTTCTCGCCTGCTTCGGCCGCCCGAGCCCATCGCCGCCCGCTTCCTCCCGATCGATCGCCTCTTCATCGTCGGCGTGGCGGACGGGGTCAAGCGACCTGCGTCAAGGCGGCGGTTGCTGCCGCCCGTGCAGCCGTCCTATGAAGCAGCATGACGACAACGGCCCCGGCGGGCGCGACCATGGATACGATTCCGCTCGACCTGCGCGGCCTCAAATGCCCGCTCCCGGTGCTGCACGTCCGCAAGGCGCTGATCGCCGCACGGGCCGGCAGCCTCATCGTCGTCCAATGCACCGACCCGATGGCGGCGATCGACCTGCCGAACCTGGCGCGCGAGACCGGCAACGCCGTCGAGCATCAGGGCGATGCGGACGGCACGCTCGTGTTCCATATCCGCAAGGCCGCCTGAAACCGTGAGTGAACGGAGTCCAACGACGTGACCGTCTCCCAAGCCGATGTCCTGCGGGCGCTCGAACTGGTGAAGCTGCCGGCCAGCGGGCAATCGCTCGCCGCCTCCGGTCGCATCGGCGATATCCTCGTCGATGGCGGCAAGGTGATCTTCGCGATCGGCATCGACGCGACCGAGGCTGCGGCGATGGAGCCGGTGCGCAAGGCGGCCGAGAGCGCCGTCGGCGGCCTGCCGGGCGTGACGCAGGTTCTGGTCGGGTTGACCGCCGACAAGGCCGGCCCCTCGGCCGGCATGCAGGCGCGCCAGCAGGCGCAGCGCCCGGGACCGGGCGGTGCACCCAAGCCGGCCGGCGTACCGGGCGTGAAGCAGATCATCGCGGTGGCCAGCGGCAAGGGCGGCGTCGGCAAGTCGACGACCGCCGCCAATCTCGCGGTGGCGCTCGCGACGCTCGGCCTCAAGGTCGGCGTGCTCGATTCCGACATCTACGGGCCGTCCATGCCGAAGATCTTCGGCATCACCGGCAAGCCGCAGATCGTCTCGGGCCGGACGCTCGCGCCGATGGAGGCCTATGGCCTCAAGGTGATGTCGATCGGCTTCCTCGTCGACGAGGAGACGCCGATGATCTGGCGCGGGCCGATGGTGATTTCGGCGATCACCCAGATGCTGCGCGAGGTCGCCTGGGGCGAACTCGACGTGCTCGTCGTCGACATGCCGCCCGGCACCGGCGACGCCCAGCTCACCATGGCCCAGCAGGTGCCGCTCGCCGGGGCCGTCATCGTCTCGACGCCGCAGGACCTCGCCTTGCTCGACGCGCGTCGCGGCGTCGCGATGTTCAGGAAGGTCGCGGTGCCGATCCTCGGCCTCGTCGAGAACATGAGCTATTTCACCTGTCCGGCCTGCGGACATCGCTCCGACATCTTCGCCCATGGCGGCGCCCGGCACGAGGCGGAGCGGCTCGGCATCCCCTTCCTGGGCGAGATCCCGCTGGCGATGCCGATCCGCGAGACCTCCGACGGCGGCCGCCCGATCGTCGCCAGCGATCCCGCGAGCCCCCATGCCAAGGCCTATGTCGCGCTGGCGCGCCAGGTACAGGCCAGTCTCGGCGGTGCGGTCCGGGCCGCACCACGCATCGTCATCGAGTAGCATCCGTCGAGCGCCGTTGCCGGTGACTTGACAGAAGCGCCATTTCGTTCTTCTTTTGTTCTTAACCACCTGCTGACTTTGCAAGGAACCGCGCCGTCATCCCGGGCTTGATCCGGGATCCATGCCGGAACGCTTCCGGTCAAGCTTCAGGAATAGGTCCCGGATCTCGGCTACGCCGCGTCCGGGATGACGTACGGTCGAGTTCAAGAAGGACATTGCCATGGCCGTCCAGCGCGCCCGCCATATCGGGATCGGCATCGATCGCCCGGTTGAAGAGGTCTATGCCTTCCTCGCCGATCCCGTGAACTTTCCCCGCTGGGCCGAAGGTCTCGGCCACAGCTTCGTGCGCGTCGAGGGCATGACCTGGCGTGCCGAAACGCCGATGGGGCCGATGCGCATCCTGTTCAGCGAACCGAACAATCACGGCGTGCTCGACCATGCCGTCATCCCCGAGCACGGCGCGGCCATGCACAACCCGATGCGGGTCGTCGCCAATGGCGACGGGGCCGAGATTGTGTTCACGCTGTTCCAGCGCAACATGTCCGACGACGAGATGGCGCGTGACGCGGCGATGGTCAGCCGCGACCTCGCGGCGCTGAAGAGGTTGCTGGAGGGATAGGCGCGGTCAGGTCGCGGCCGCAACCAGCCGCTCGGCTTCGGCGAGGTCCTCGGGCGTGTTCACATTGAAGAAGGGATCGATCGGCTCGAGCGGCCACTCGGCGACGGCGACGCCGTGGCTTTGCGTCCAGCGGCCGAGTCTGCGTTCCCCTGCAGCCAATGCCCGGCGCAGGTCCTCCCGCAGAGAGACCGGCCAGAGGCCGATGGCGTGATGTTGCTGCCCGCCCGAGGCCGCGCAAGCGAGCGGCGTCCCGGCCGCGACGCGCGCATGGTGCAATCGCGCGGCGAGATCATCCGGAATGAAGGGCGTGTCGGCTGCGACGCTGAGCAGCCACTGGGTCTGCGGTTTTTGCGCGGCGATCCAGTCGAGCCCGGCGAGGATACCGGCGAGAGGACCGGGGAAATCCGGCACCGTGTCGGCGACGACCGGCAGACCGAATGCGGCGAGGCGCGCGGGATCGCCGTTGGCGTTGAGCAGGAGATCGTCGCACTGGCCGCGCAGGCGATCGACGACATGGGAGAGGATCGGCCGGCCGGCGAGCGGTTTCAGCGCCTTGTCGCCGCCACCCATGCGCCGGGCAAGGCCACCCGCGAGGATCAGGCCGATCGTGGGCGCCTCTGCCATGCCGATCGTCAGGCTGCGACGGAGGTCGCAGCCGATGCCCAGCGTTCCACGACGTCCTCGTCCGGCACCAGCTCAAGCCAGTCGTCGCCGGCGAATTCGCGCCAGGCCGGCAGGAAATCGCTGCGCACGGCGATCAGCAGCGGCAGGCCGGCGAGCAGCGCGCCGGCAATCTCCTGGCGCAGGCCCTCGCCCAAGGCCTCCTGCTTGCCGAAGCGGTTGACGATCACGAGATCGACGCGCCCGGCCAGCGCATCGGAGAAAGCCGCCGCCGCAGCCGCCAGACCGGCCGCATCGAGATGGCAGCCCGAGGCACCGGCACCGAGATCCTGGCTGATCGGAAAACGCCGACCGCTCGCGACATCCTCCAGCGACATCGCCATGCAGCGGTCGTCGCAGGTCGCGTCGTTATGCTGGACCACGCCGCCGAGGCGCAGGCCCTGCCGCTTCAGCCGGTCGACGAGCCCGTGCATGAAGGCGTCGATCGCGAAGCCGCTCGCAAAGGGGATGGCTGCCAGCATGGTCATGCCGGTTTCTCTCACGAACGCCGCGACTTCGCCAGAGACCTGTGCCACACCGTGCGCGAACGGCCGCAAGGCATCTCCGGAGATCATCGTGCTCCGCGTCGCCGATTCGACGATATCAAAACAGCTTCCAGTGTTGCGCCGCACCTACAGTCGGGGGCGCCCGCGCCCGCTAGGGTGACAGACTGAGGCCCGTGACTCCCGCCGGAACGCATGATCCGAAACAACGCCCAAGCCCCGCTCGACCCGGCCACCGACGCCGCGCTGCTGCTGCGGCGCATCGGCTTCGGCACGCTGGCGCTCGTCCTGCCGCTGGCCGCGCTGGTCTCGCGCCGGGCCGCCGTCGTGCTGGTGCCGATCGGCATCGCGCTGCTGATCATCGCGGCCTTGATCGAGGACCCCCGCAGGTTCGTCGGCACATTCCGGGCACTTCTGGTCAGCCGCCCCGGCCTGATCCTGATCGGCCTGATCGCCTGGGCCTTCCTGTCGCTGGTCTGGAGTCCGTTCCCGGCCGCAGCCGCCGAGAAGGCCGGCAATCTCATGCTGGCGGCCGTGCTCGGCTTCGTCGGCCTTTCCGCCTTGCCGGAGCGGATGCGCTCCTCGAACCTCAACCTCGTCGCACTCGGCACCGGCAGCGCCGGCATCTTTGCGCTCGGGCTGATCGCGGTCGCGGCGCTGCGCCATGCCGAGACGCCGCCCGGCGCGGTCGAGCGCGGCGTCTCGATCATCCTGATCATGGCCTGGCCGGCGCTGGCCTGGCTGCTCTCGCGCGAACGCGGATTGAGCGCACTCGGGCTGGCGCTCGTCGTGACGCTGCTGGCGCTGACGCGGTTCGAGGACGGCGAGACGCTGGCGATGATCTTCGGCGCGGTCGCCTTCGGCGCGGTCACCGCCAGCCCCGAGCGCGCGACGCAGATCATCGCGGCGATCGTCGCGGGGCTGATGCTGTTCGCCCCGGTCCTGCCCTTCCTGATGGCGCCGCTGGTCGCGATCCTGCCGGACAGCGCCGATGATTTCGCGCAGATGCTCTCGATCTGGGCCGATGTGATCCGGCAGTCGCCGATCGAGGTGATCACCGGCCATGGCCTCGACACCGTCCTGCGCGGCCAGATGAACGGCACCTTGCCGCAGCCCGCCCCGGCAACCCTGCTGTTCGAGACCTGGTATGAGCTCGGGCTGGTCGGGGCCGCTGCCGCCGCGGCCTGCCTCTATTTCGCGATCCGCGCCGCCGGGCGCATGACCGGAGCGCTCGCCGCCGGTGGCGTCGCAGCCTTCACCACCGCCTTCGCGCTCAGCGTCTTCGGCTTCGCGCCGCTGCTGCCCTGGTGGCTGATGACGCTGACCGCCGTGATGCTCCTGTTCGGCGCCATTGCACGAGGCCAGTACCGCACCGACCGCCCCGCCGTGCCGCTGCCGACGCGCGCGCCCAACCATACGCGTCCGAAAGCCGGTCAGCCGCCGCGCGCCTAGCTGCCCGAACGGCCGACGCTTGACGGCCGGGCATCCGCTGCGCTCTCGTGCCGCCGAACCGGAATCGCCCGGCAGAGGACCAGAGCGCCATGACCATCGACGTCACCACATTCGACGTCAGCCTTGCCGACGTCCAGGCCGCTGCGGCGCGCATTGCCGGCAAGGTCCGCCGCACGCCGACCTATTACAGCGCAGGGCTTTCCGCGCGGCTTGGCGTCGAGACCTGGGTGAAGGTCGAGAGCCTGCAGCTCGGCGGCTCGTTCAAGGTCCGCGGCTGCTACAACAAGATGATGGGGCTGAGCGAGGCGGAGCTGCAGCGCGGCGTCGTCACAGTGTCGGGCGGGAACCATGCGATTGCCGTCTCGCTCGTTGCGAAGGCCGTCGGCACGCGGGCGCTGGTCCTGATGCCGCAGGCGACGCCGGCACTGAATATCCGCCTGACGGAAGAAGCCGGGGGGCAGGTCGAGCTCTGCGAGGATTCCGTCGCCGCCTTCGCCAAGGCCGAGACTTACGCCGCGCAGGGCATGACCCACGTTCATTCCTATGACGACCCGGCCATCATCGCCGGCCACGGCACGCTCGGCCTCGAAATGGCGGCCGATGCCGGCGGGCGGCTCGACCACGTCTTCATCTCGGTCGGCGGCGGCGGCTTCTCGGCCGGTGTCGGCGCGGCCCTGAAGGGGCTCGACCCGGCCGTGCGCCTGCACGGCGTCGAGACCGAGGGCGCGACGACGATGACGCAGGCGCTGGCGGCCGGCGAGCCGGTGGCGATCCGCCCGACCTCGATCGCGCGCACGCTTGGCGCCCCCTTTGCGACCAGGCGCACCATGGCTGCGGCGCGGCAGTTCCTCGAGGAGATCGTCGTCGTGCCCGACGCGGACGCCGTCCGCGAACTCGTCTGGGTGCTTCAGAACGGACGGGTGCTGCTGGAGCCGGCGGCGGCCTGCGTCGTCGCCGCGGCGCTGGCGCGGAAGGACAGCTTCCGGCCGGGCGAGCGCATCTGCCTCGTGCTCTGCGGCTCGAATGTCGCGCTTGAGGATATTGCAAGCTGGCGAACCAGCTTCGGCGTCTGACGCCGATCCCGCCGCCATTCCGGAACCAGCCATGAGCAGCCGATCGATCCCCACGCTGCAGACGCAGCGCCTTGTGCTGCGCCCGATGGTGGAGGCGGATTTTCCCGCCTATGCCGCTTTCCTGGCGTCACCGCGTGCGGCAGGGCTCGGCGGTCCGCTGTCGCTGCGCCAGGCCTGGGGTCTGTTCTGCCACGACATCGCGTGCTGGAGCCTGTACGGCCATGGCGGGCTGATGATCGACCGGCGCGCGGACGGCGCCTGCATCGGCCAGGTCGGCATCAGCCACGGCCCGCTCTTCCCGGAGAAGGAGCTGGGCTGGCTACTCTATGAGGGCCACGAGGGACAGGGTTACGCTACCGAAGCCGCCATCGCACTGCGCGGCTGGGCCGCGCAGGCGCTGGGGGTTGCCGAATTGGTCAGCTATATCGCGCCCGACAACGCAGGCTCGGCCGCAGTGGCGGAACGGCTCGGCGCCGTTCGCGACCTTGTCGCCGACAGGCCCGACCCGAACGATCTGGTCTATCGGCACAGGCTCACGACCGCGCCCCGCTAAGGGCGCGGCAGGCTTCGTCAGTTGCTGTTGCGAGCGAGCCTCGCATAACGGCTGCGCTTGCTGGCGGAGGCGTAACGGCTGCGCTTGTGGCCGTACCAGGACAGCTCGCGCGCGCCGACATCGGCATGGACCAGGCCATTGGAATAGGTGCCGACGCCACCGACGCTCTCGATCGCGCGGGCGGCAGCCGCAGCCTTGCGCGACGAGGTCGCCATCGGCCGGAAATCGATCGCCCGGCCGCTGTAGTGCTGGGAGTGGCGGGCATGACGGCCGCCGCAGGTCGAGGTGATCTGGATCGGACCGATCTTGGCGACGAGCTCGGCGATCATCGCCTTCGTTTCGGGCTTCAGGCAGCCGAGGCCTTTGACCTGCGGCTGAAAGGAGATTTTCTCGGGCGTAACATCAGCCAGGGCGGCGGCAGGCAAGAAACCGCACAGTAACGCAAGCAACGACAAGCGACGCATCATCAACCAGACATGTAAGGGGGAATTGGAAAGGATCAGGCCAGATAATCTCGATGGCCCGAGCGGATGGCGCGCTCTCTATGCGTGAAGCAAGGCCGAATCATGGCTGTCGCCTTTTCAGGTTATTTCACTATCGTGACCCAGATCGCTCATGGCCCTTGGTCACGTAGGAATGAGACCGGGGAAGCCGACGACGAAGCGCTGTCATCCCGTGCGCGGTGCAGCGCGCAGCGGTGCGCCGCAGACACGGGACCGCGCGACGAGAAAGCGCCTTTCCTCGCGGCCTCCGAGAAGGCGCCCCTTTTGGGAGACGGTCCCGTGTCTGCGCAGCGGCATTCCATGCCGCAGCGCGCACGGGATGACCCGTGGGTGGCCCCCGCCATTCCGCGAAGGCCCATCCCCTGCGCGCCACCGGCTTGGACAGGCGGGGCGTGGCTGGGCTAGCCTGCGCGACGGCACCCGCTTTCTGCGCGGTCGCCCCATACCATCTCAGAGGATACGATGCCCAAGACCGACATCATCGCGGCGCTGACCCCGGAAATCACCGCAATCCGCCGCGACATCCATCGCCACCCCGAGCTGATGTACGACGTCCACCGGACCGCCGGCCTCGTCGCCGACAAGCTCCGGGAATGGGGCGTCGACGAAGTCGCCACCGGCGTGGGCCAGACCGGCGTCGTCGGCGTCATCAAGGGCAAGGGCCAGGATTCCGGCCGCGTCATCGCCATGCGCGCCGACATGGACGCGCTGCCGATCCATGAGGAGACCAATCTCCCGCACCGCTCGACCGTGCCCGGCAAGATGCATGCCTGCGGCCATGACGGCCATACCGCCATGCTGCTCGGCGCCGCCAAGTACCTGAGCGAGACCCGCGATTTCGACGGCACCGCCGTGCTGATCTTCCAGCCCGCCGAAGAGGGCGGCGCCGGCGCCAAGGCGATGATCGACGACGGGCTGATCACCCGCTTCGGCATCCAGGAAGTCTACGGCATGCACAACAAGCCGGGTGTGCCCGTCGGCAAGTTCGAGATCCGCAAGGGTCCCGCGATGGCCGCGGCCGACCAGCTCCACATCAAGATCGAGGGCCTCGGCGGCCATGCGGCCGCGCCACATCGCGTCAACGACCCGATCGTCGCCTCCTGCGCGCTCGTCTCGGCGTTGCAGACGGTCGCCTCGCGCAATGCCGACCCGCTCGAGTCGATCGTCGTCTCGGTGACAGCGCTCAATGCCGGCGAGGCCTTCAACGTCATCCCGCAGACCGCGGAGATCAAGGGCTCGGTGCGCACGCTGACACCGGAAACCCGCGACCTCGCCGAGAAGCGCATCGCCGAGATCGTCGAGGGCGTGATGAAGGCCTTCGGCATGAAGTACCAGCTCAACTATCGCCGCGGCTATCCGGTGACCTTCAACCATGCCGGCCAGACCGATTTCGCCACCAGCGTGACGAAGGAGGCCTTCGGCTCGGACGCGATCAACACCGAGGTGCCGCCGACCATGGGCTCGGAGGATTTCTCCTACATGCTGGAGGAGCGCCCCGGCGCCTTCATCAATATCGGCAACGGCGACTCGGCCGGCCTGCACAACCCGGCCTACGAGTTCAACGATGCGGCGATCCCGGTGGGCGTGAACTACTGGGCGAGCCTCATCGAGATCGCGATGCCGCAGCGCGGCTGACGGCTCAGGCGATGAGCGACATCGATTGTCTGGTGATCGGGGCCGGCGTCGTCGGCCTCGCGGTCGCCCGCGAGCTGGCGCTGGCCGGACGCGAGGTCGTCATCGCTGAGGCTGCCGAAGGCATCGGCACCCAGACCTCGGCCCGCAATTCCGAGGTCATCCATGCCGGGATCTATTATCCGCCCGGCTCGCTGAAGGCCCGCGTCTGCGTCGCGGGCCGTGAGCTACTCTACCGCTACCTTGGGGAGCGTGGCTTGCCGCACAAGGCCTGCGGCAAGCTGATCGTCGCCACCTCCGAGAGCCAGAAGCCGGCGCTGGAGACTATCATGGCTCGCGCGCAGGCTTCCGGCGTCGACACGTTGCGCTGGCTTTCCGGCGCCGAGGCGAAGGCGCTGGAGCCAGAGGTGCGCTGCGAGATCGCCTTGCTCTCGCCCGAGACCGGCGTGGTCGACAGCCATGCGCTGATGCTGTCGCTGCTCGGCGAATGCGAGGCGGCCGGCGGCTCGCTTGCCTTGAACACGCCGATCACCGGCTGGCGGCGCGAGGCGGAAGGCTTCAGCGTCGATTTCGGCGGCGACGATCCCGCGACCTATTCGGTTCGGACCGTGGTCAATTCGGCCGGCCATGGCGCGCCGAAGCTGCTCGGCCTGCTCGACGGCTTTCCGGCTGAGCATGTGCCGGTGCAGCATTATGCCAAGGGCAATTACTTCGCGCTGACCGGCAAGCAGCCGTTCAGCCATCTGGTCTATCCGGTGCCGGAAGCGGCAGGGCTCGGCATCCACGCCACGATCGACATGGGCGGGCGGGTGAAGTTCGGGCCGGATGTCGAATGGGTCGAGAGCGATCAGGATCTGGTGGTCGACCCGGCGCGGGCGGAGAAGTTCTACGCGGCTATCCGGACCTACTGGCCGGGGCTGGCGGATGGGGCTTTGGTCGCGGATTACGCCGGCATCCGGCCGAAGCTGCACGGACCGACCGAGCCCATGCCGGATTTCCGCATCGACGGACCGGAGGTGCATGGCGTGGCCGGGTTGGTCAACCTGCTGGGGATCGAGAGCCCGGGGCTGACCAGTTCGCTGGCGATTGCCGAGATGGTGCGCGAGAAGCTGTCATAGGGTGTCATCCCGCACGCGCTGCGGCACGCAGTGCTGCTGCGCAGATGCGGGATCGTTCTCAGGAAAAGGCGCCTTCTCGTCACGCGGTCCCGTGTCTGCGCAGCAGCGTTACACGCTGCAGCGCGCACGGGATGACAGCCGCGAGTGATTACCCCCGCGCCTTCACGAACGCTTCCTTCGCCTCACGGGCCAGCGTCTCGATCCGCTTCCAGTCACCGGCCGCGATCGCATCGGCCGGGACCAGCCAGGAACCGCCGACGCAGATGACCTGCGGCAGGGCGAGATAATCGCCGAGGTTCTTCAAGCCCACGCCGCCAGTCGGGCAGAAGGTCATCTGCGGGAATGGGCCGGAAAGCGCCTTCAAGGCCGGGGGACCACCCGCCTGCTCGGCCGGAAAGAACTTCGCCGTCGTGCGCCCGGCCGCGACCGCGCGCATGCAATCGGACGCCGTGGCGACGCCCGGCAGCCAGGGCAGGCCCGCCTTGCGCAGGGCCTCGTCGACGCTCTCGCTGAAGCCGGGGCTGACCACGGCCTGCGCGCCGGCATCCTTGACCTGCTGGGCCTGCGCCGGCGTTACCACCGTGCCGGCGACCGCCAAAGCCTTCGGCACCGATTTCGCGATGGCCGCCAGAGCTTCCATCGCAGCGGGACGGCGCAGCGTGACTTCGACGACATCGATGCCGCCGGCGACCAGCGCATGGGCGAGATCGACGGCGCGCGAGGCGTCCTCGATCACCACGACGGGGATCACGCCGCAGCTCTTCAACCGGGCAATCGCGGCAGTCTCGTCCATGGCCTCGTCTTTCAATCGATTTGAACTGGAAACCGGGCTCTACTCCTTCGCCCAGTAGACGTCGAGCCCTCGCGGGCTGCCGAGCAGAAGATCGACCGGCAGGGGCCGCTGCCCGCGCTCGGGGGCGGCCTTGAGCACGGCTTCCTTGGCGGCGCCGGAGACGAGCAGGCTCGCCCAGCCCGCGCCGAGCAGGCGAGCAGGCGAGAGCGACAAGCGCGGCGGCAGGCCCGGCGGGCGCGCGACGACGATGCCGCTATCCGGCACCGCATTGAAGGCAGCCTCCCCACCCGGAAAGAGCGAGGCAATATGCCCGTCCGCGCCCATGCCGCTGACGAGCAAGTCGATATCAGGCAATTCGGCGAGCTTCGTACAGAGCACGGCGGCGGCAGCCTCTATGTCGCTGCCATGATCGTGGAAGGACAGGAAGGCGGCGCGCCCATCGGCCAGAGGGGCAAATTGCGCGCGGATCATGCGCTCGTTCGAGGCGGCGTCATCGGCCGCGACGAAGCGCTCGTCGGTCGGCAGCAGCGTGACCTCCTCCCAGGCCAGATCATGTCGGCCGAGCGCGGCGAGGAAGCCGGCCGGTGTCGTGCCACCGGGCACGGCGAGAAGCGCCCTGCCCTGCCCTGCTAGCAAATCCTTCAGCCGGATCGCGACGGCCTCTGCCAGCGCCTCCGAGGCATCGGCCAGCGTGGCGAAGCGGTGCCAGGCGAGCGGGCCGGCCATCAGACCAGATCCGGATCGGCCCAGGAACGGCCGTCACGCTCGATCAGGCCGATCGCCTGCGACGGGCCCCAGGAGCCGGCGGCATAGCGATGCGGATGCGGGTAGTAATCCTGCCAGCCGGCGATGATCGGATCGACCCAGGTCCAGGCCTGCTCGACCTCGTCGCGATGCATGAACAGGGTCTGGTCGCCGCGGATCACGTCCGTCAGCAGACGCTCGTAGGCGTCCGGCGTGCGCTCGTCGAAGGCGGTGGAATAGCGCAGGTCGAGCTGGCGTGGCACGATCTTGAGCCGGCCGGAGCCCGGCACCTTCATCATCAACTGGAGCTGCACGCCGTCGTTCGGCTGCAGGCGGATGAAGAGGCGGTTGGCGTCGAGCCGGTCTCCGCCGCCATTGCCGAAGATCGAATGCGGCACAGGCTTGAAGGTGACGGCGATCTCGGAATAGCGCTGCGCCATGCGTTTTCCCGTGCGCAGGTAGATCGGCACGCCGGCCCAGCGCCAGTTGTCGACCTCGCAGCGGATGGCGACGAAGGTCTCGGTGTTCGAGGCGTGGCCGAGCTCGTCGGCGTAGCCCTTGACGCGCTGGCCGTCGATCTGGCCGGGTCCGTACTGCCCGCGCACGGTATAGCGCTGGACATCCGGCCCGACGATCGGGCGCAGCGCCTTCAAGACCTTGATCTTCTCATCGCGGACGGCGCCCGCCTCCAGCATGTTCGGCGGCTCGATGGCGAAGAGGGTCAAGAGCTGCATGAGATGGTTCTGGACCATGTCGCGCATATGCCCGGACTTGTCGTAATAGCCGGCGCGCTGCTCCAGGCCGACCGTCTCGGCCACCGTGATCTGGACATGATCGATGTCACGGCTCGACCATGTCCGCTCGAACAGCGTGTTGGCGAAGCGCAGGACGAGCAGGTTCTGCACGGTCTCCTTGCCGAGATAATGATCGATCCGGTAGGTGCGGCTTTCCGGCAGGATGCGCGCGACGGCATCGTTGATCGCCCGGGCCGAAGCGAGATCGCGCCCGAGCGGCTTCTCCAGGATGACGCGCGAGGTCGGCGTCAGGATATCGGCCTTGGCGAGGTTTTCGCAGATCGGGATGAAGAGGTCCGGCGGCGTCGAGAGATAGAAGGAGCGGACGCGGTCGCTATCTCCCAGCGCCTTCTTCAGGGTCTTGTAGGTCTCGGGCTTCAGTGCATCGAGCAGCACCATGGTCAGCCTGCGCAGGAAAGGCTCGACCTGGTCCTTGGGGATGCCCTCCTCGTCGAGGCGCTTGGCGATCTGCTTCGGCAGGCCCTCGACATCCTCCTCCTTGCGGACGATGGCGAGGATGCGGCTCTCACCGGGCAGCACGCCCTCGCGGTTGCGCTGCGCGAGTGCCGGGAAGAGCTTGCGCAGGGCGAGATCGCCGCCCGCGCCGAAGATCACGAGATCGAACGGCGGGACTGGCGTCCGCTCCGGAATGGTCTCGGGCCGAAGCGCGTTGTCCACGATGGCGTCCATAGGTCCTGTAACTCCGTCAGGCGGTGCCGGTTCGCTGGACCGGCGCGAAGGCCTCGCCAGCCGGTCGCAATCCGAACCGGACACGAAGCAGCTAGCGCAAGGCTGCGACCAGAGTGAGACGGATTTGCCGCGCTGCAAAGAGGGCGCGGCGCAGGGCCGCTGCCCTCATTGATCAGCCCGCGCGCCGGAAGCCCGCGCTCGCGGTCAGCAATTGCTGGGCATAGGCCGTCTGCGGCTGGCGCGCGGCCAGCGTCTCGACCGTCATTTCCTCGACGGCGCGGCCGAACTGCATGACCAGCAAACGCTCGCACATATGGCCGACGACCGAGAGGTCGTGGCTGACGAGGATATAGGTCAGCTTGCGCTCCTGCCGGAGCGCCGCGAGCAGGTTCAGCACCTCCGCCTGGATCGAGACGTCGAGCGCCGAGGTCGGCTCGTCCAGCAGCAGGATCGAGGGTTCTAGCACCAGCGCCCGCGCGATCGCGACGCGCTGGCGCTGGCCGCCCGAGAGCTGGTGCGGAAAGCGGAAGCGGAACGAGGCCGGCAAACCGACATCGGAGAGCGCCTTGCCGATGCGGACCTCGGCACTGTCCAGGCCATGGATGGCGAGCGGCTCGGCCAACGTGTCGTCGACCGTCTTCTTGGGATGCAGCGAGCCATAGGGGTCCTGGAAGACCATCTGGACGTTGCGGTAGAAGGCCTTGTCGCGGACCTTGGGCTGCACCGCGCCCTCGATCGTGACATTGCCGCTCCATTCCCGGTTGAGGCCGGAGAGCACGCGCAAGACTGTCGACTTGCCCGAGCCGGACTCGCCGACGAGGCCGTAGCTCTCGCCCTTGCGGACGTCGAAGGAGAGGTCCTTCACGACATGGGAATCGCCGAAGGAGACGTTGAGCTTGTCGACGGAGATCGCTGCGTTCGTCATGCCAGCCACGCCGGGTCACGGTTGAGGGTGGCGAGCTTCGCCCTGGGATGGTCGAGGTCCGGCAGGCATTCGAGCAGGCCGAGCGTATAGGGATGGCGGCGGCTGCGCGCGGCCGTGTCGGCGAGCTCGGCCGCCGGCAGCGTCTCCATGACCTTGCCGCCATACATGACGATGACGCGGTCGCAGAAGGACTGCACCAGATGCAGATCGTGGCTGATGAAGATCAGCCCCATGCCGCGCTCGGTGACGAGATCGTCGAGGATCTTGAGGATCTGGAGCTGGACGGTGACGTCCAGCGCCGAGGTCGGCTCGTCGGCGATCAGCACCTCCGGCTCGGCAATCAGCATCATCGCGATCATGACGCGCTGGCCCATGCCGCCCGAGACCTCGTGCGGGTAGAGATCGTAGACGCGGGCGGGCTCGCGGATCTGCACCTGCTCCAGCATGGCGAGGCTGCGCTCGCGCGCTTCGCGGGTGCCAGCCTTGCGGTGGATGCGATAGGCCTCGGCGATCTGGCTGCCCACGGTCTCGACCGGGTTCAGCGAGAATTTCGGGTCCTGCATCACCATGGAGATATGGCGGCCGCGCAATTTGCGGCGCGCGCCCTTGTCCATCGCCGTCAGGTCCTGCCCGCGGAAGCGCATACGGTCGGCGCTGACGACGCCCGGATGCGGGATCAGGTCGAGGATGGCGCGGCCGGTCATCGACTTGCCCGAGCCGGATTCGCCGACGATGCCGAGGCGCTCGCGGCCGAGCGTGAAGGACAGGCCGCGCACGGCGCGGACGATGCCGGTCGCCGTATGAAAATCGACCTTGAGATTGTCGACTTCGAGAAGAGGCTGTTCGCTCGTCATCGACTTACCTCGCATCCATGACGTCGCGGAGCCCGTCGCCGAGCAGGTTGAAGCCGAGCGCGACAATGCAGATCGCGACGCCGGGGAAGGTCGCGACCCACCACTGGTCGAAGATCTGCTCGCGGCCGGCCGAGATCATCGCGCCCCATTCCGGCATGGGCGGCTGCGCGCCGAGGCCGAGGAAGCCGAGGCCGGCGGCGGTCAGGATGATGCCGGCCATGTCGAAGGTGGTGCGCACGATCAGCGAGGACATGCACATCGGCACGACATGCTTCCAGATGATGCGCGCCTGCGAGGCGCCCTGCAGGCGCATCGCAGCGATGTAGTCCTGGTTGCGGATCACCATCGTCTCGGCGCGGGCGACGCGGGCGTAAGGCGGCCAGGTCGTGATCGCGATGGCGATGATGGCGTTGACGATGCCGGGGCCGAGCGCCGCGACGAAGGCCAGCGCCAGCACGAGGCGCGGGAAGGCGAGGAAGACATCGGTGATGCGCATCAGCAGACGGTCGACCCAGCCGCCGTAATAGCCGGAGATCGCGCCGATCAGCAGCCCGAAGGGGCCGACGGTGACGACCACCAGCAGCACGATGACCAGCGTGATCCGGGTGCCGTAGACGATGCGGCTGAAGATGTCGCGCCCGAGCGCATCGGTGCCGAACCAGTTGGTGGCCGAGGGCGGCATGAGCCGCTTGTCGAGCGCCTGGGCGATCGGATCGAAGGGCGCGATGACAGGCGCAAAGGCGGCGATCAGCAGCAGCAGGACGATGATGACGAGGCCCGCCACGGCCATCGGGTTGCGCTTGAAGGCGAGCCATTGCCGGTAGAGCTGGCCGAGACGGGCCTGGCGGCGCGACTCAGGTGAGTCGCTGATCAGCCAGGCATGCAGGCCGGGAGAGGAGGTATCGCTCATGTCCTGCTCCTCAGCGCACGCGCGGATCGGCCAGGCGGCCGATGATGTCGGTCAGCAGATTGACCGCGATGAAGACGACGCCGACCACCAGCGTGCCACCGAGCACCGCATTCATGTCGGCGTTGAGCAGCGCATTGGTGAGATAACGGCCGAGGCCCGGCCAGGCGAAGATCGTCTCGGTCAGCACCGAACCCTCCAGCAGATGCATGTAGGAGAGCGCGATCACGGTGAAGAGCGGCACGGCGGCGTTGCGCAGCGCGTGGCGCCAGATCACGGCGGTCTCGGAGACGCCCTTCACCCGGGCGGCGATGACATATTGCTGCTGCAGCTCGGTGATCATGAAGCTGCGCGTCATGCGGCTGATATAGGCGACGGAGAGCAGGCCAAGCACCAGCGCCGGCAGGATCAGGTGCGAGAGCGCGTCCCAGAACGCCTCCCATTCGCCCTCCAGCGCGGCGTCGATCATGATGACGCCGGTGCGGGTGGTGACGATGTCCTGCCAGACCACGGAAATACGGCCTGGGCCTGAGACCCAGCCGAGCTTGGCGTAGAACAGCAGCAGCGCCATCAGGCCGATCCAGAAGACCGGGACGGAATAGCCGACGAGGCCGACGACGCGGGCGACCTGGTCCTGCCAGCGGCCCTGGTTGACGGCGGCGAGGATGCCGAGCGGGACGCCGATGAGGACGCCGATCAGCGTACCCAGTGTGGCAAGCTCCAGCGTCGCCGGGAAGACGCGCTTGATGTCCTCGACGACCGGGTTCGAGGTCAGCACGGAGGTGCCGAGATTCCCGGTGAAGACCTTGCCGATATAGATGGCGAATTGCTGCCAGAGCGGCTTGTCGAGACCGAGCTCGATGCGCGCCGCCTCATAGGTCTCGGGCCGGGCGTTGTCACCGACCACCGCGAGCACCGGATCGATCGGGATCACGCGGGCGATGAAGAAGGTGACCAGCAGCAGGCCGAACATGGTGATGACCACGGTCGTCAGCTCGCGCGAAAGCGCGCGGCTCCAGCGGCCGAGCCTTCCCGACGCCGCCGCCTTGGCTGGGGGAGCTTGTGTCACGGCTGTCATGACCCGCCTCCGTTTCTAGAGTTCGTTGATTTTCACGGAACCACGGGGTCATCCCGGGCTTGACCCGGGATCCATTCCAGAGCGTGGCCGATGGCCGCTCAGGCATGGATCCCGGGTCTCCCTTCGGTCGCCCGGGATGACAATGCCCTACCGCCAAAGGAAATCCGCCGCGGCATCATGATGCCGCGGCGGTTCCCGGCCCTCACAGGCCTCAGTTCTTGACGATGGTGGCGTAGCGGTTGGTGTCGGAGCTCGGTCCGATGACCCAGCCGTTCACGTTCTTGCGCTCGGCCGAGACCTCGATCTGCTGGAACATGATGACGAAGGGCGAGACCTTCTGGTGCTCGCGCTGCAGACCTTCATAGGTGGTCTTGCGCTTGCCCGCGTCCGCTTCCAGCACGGCGCCTTGCGTCACCTTGGTCATCTCCGGGATGTTCCAGGCATTGCGCCAGGCCAGCGTCTTCGACTTCGCCTCTTCGCCATTGTCTTCGTTGATGGCGAAGGTCTCGGCATTGGTGTGCGGGTCGAGATAGTCCGGGCCCCACTGGCCGATATAGATGTCGTGGGTGCGGGCACGGTACTTGGTCAGGGTCTGCTTGCCGTCGCCGGGGACGATCTCCAGCTTGACGTTGGCCTGGGCCCAGGTCGCCTGGATCGCCTGCGCGATATCGGTGATCGGGGAGACCGAGCGGGTGTCCATGGTCACGGTGAAGCCGTTGCTGAGGCCGGCCTTGGCGAGCAGCTCCTTCGCCTTGGCGACGTTGAGCTGGTAGGGCTTGTCCGAGATCGCGCCGAGGAAGCCCTGCGGCAGGAAGGACTCGTGGCCCTTGTAGGTGCCCTCGAGGATGTTCTTCTCGATCGAGCCGTAATCGACCAGCAGCTTCAGCGCCTCGCGGACCTCGGGCTTGGCCAGGTTCGGGTTCTTCTGGTTCAGGCCGAGATAGAGGATGTAACCCTTGTCGCCCTGGACGATCTTGATCGCGTCGTTGGTCTTGACCGCCGCGAGCTGGTCCTTCGAGAGGTTGCGGGCGATGTCCACGTCACCCTTCTCGACGAGGAGGCGCTGCGAGGCCGGCTCGGCGACATGGCGCACGACGATGCGCTTGCTCTTCGGCGCGCCCCGGAACCAGGTCTCGTTGGCGTCCAGCGTATACTGCTCGTTCGGGCGGTAGCTGCGGACCTTGTAGGCGCCGGAGCCGGCCGAGTTCAGCTTCAGCCAGCCATTGCCCCAGTCGCCGTCCTTCTCGTTGGCCTTGACCAGCTTGGAATCGACGATGGCGGCGACGCCGGAGGTCAGGCAGTTATAGAAGAAGGTCGGCGCGAAGGGCTTCGAGACCGTGATCTGGACGGTGTTCTCGTCGACGGCCTTGACCTTGTCGAGCACGTTCTCAGCGACGAAGCCGAACTGGCGCAGGATGAAGCCGGGCGACTTGTTGAGCGTGACCGCGCGCTGGAAGGAATAGACCACGTCGGCGGCCGTCACCGGGTTGCCGGAGTGGAACTTGACGCCTTTGCGCAGCTTGAACGTGTAGGTCAGATTGTCGGGAGCGACGCTCCAGCTCTCGGCGAGATCCGGGATCAGCTCGTTGTTCTTGGAGATGTCGATGTTGATCAGCTTGTCGTAGACATTCGCGCCGACCTCGACGCCCGAGAACTCGAAAGCCTCGGCCGGATCGAGCGTGATGATGTCGTCGATCTGCTTGGCCATCACGATCGTGTCCTTCGGCGTCTGCGCGAAGGCGGCGGTGGTCGACATCAGGGCCGTAAAGGCCGAAACCGCCATCAATTTGGCTACGTGACGCATTGCGTTCCCCATCGTTCGTGTTGCGCGGGCGCTTGCCGCCCGTTGGGCGCTATCTGCAACCAGTCCGGTGTGACTGTCCAGTCGACCAACGGCGATCCGAAGGGCGGAGTGGATCATTTTGCACATCTCTTGAGCAGTAAGACGGGGCCTCAGCGCCATCCGGGCGCTCGCAACGCCTTGCGCATGCCAACCGCCTCGCTAACCTGACGTTGCAGGCGGCTATCGCCTCGGACTAGGGGGCGAAACTTGGCCATCATCGCCGCGCTGAACCATGCCACGCATTATCGCTACGACCGGCCGGTCACGCTCGGGCCGCAGATCGTGCGGCTGCGGCCGGCGCCGCATTGCCGCGCCGCGATCGAGAGCTATTCGCTGAAGGTCACGCCGGCGCAGCATTTCGTGAACTGGCAGCAGGACCCGGCCGGCAACTGGCTGGCGCGCTTTGTCTTTCCCGAACCGGTCATGGAATTCCGGATCGAGGTCGACGTCGTCACAGAGCTGTCGATCATCAATCCCTTCGACTTCTTCGTCGAGGCGCAGGCCGATACCTTCCCCTTCGCCTATACGCCGGAGCAGACCGAGGAGCTCGCGCCCTATCTGGCGAAGGAGCCGGCCGGGCCGCTGCTCTCGGCCTTCCTCGCCGAACTGCCGCGCGAACCGATGAACACGGTCAACTTCATCGTCGACCTCAACGCGCGCCTGCAGCGGCGGATCGCCTATGGCATCCGCATGGAGCCCGGCGTGCAGGAGCCGGAGCATACGCTTTCGATCGGCTCGGGCTCCTGCCGCGACACGAGCTGGCTTTTGGTCCAGGCGCTCCGGCATCTCGGCCTCGCGGCGCGCTTCGTCTCCGGCTACCTGATCCAGATGAAGGCGGACATCGACCCGCTCGAAGGCCCGCGCGGCACGGACAAGGACTTCACCGACCTGCATGCCTGGGCCGAGGTCTACATTCCCGGCGCGGGCTGGGTCGGGCTCGATCCGACCTCGGGGCTGCTCACCGGCGAAGGCCACCTGCCGCTGGCGGCAACGGCGCATTACCGCGCGGCCGCACCGGTCTCGGGCGTGGCGAGCTATGCCGAGACGACGTTCGACTTCCAGATGAGCGTGACGCGCGTGCATGAGGTGCCGCGCATCACCCTGCCCTTCTCCGATGCATCCTGGACCGAGCTCGATGCGCTCGGCGAGAAGGTCGAGGCCGATCTCAAGGCACAGGATGTCCGGCTCACCATGGGCGGCGAGCCGACCTTCGTCTCGATCGACGACCAGACTGGCGAAGAATGGAACATCGCCGCCGTCGGGCCAACCAAGCGCCAGCGCGCCGACACCCTGATCCGGCGCCTGCGCGCGCGCTTCGCGCCGGGCGGGATGCTGCATTACGGCCAGGGCAAATGGTATCCGGGCGAAACCCTGCCGCGCTGGGCCTTCGCCTTGTACTGGCGCCGCGACGGCCAGCCGATCTGGCGCAACGCCGATCTGATCGCCCGCGAGCCGGAGGCGCAGACAGGCGGCGACCGCGAGCTGGAGGTCACAGCGACCATCCGCGATGCCGAGGCCCTGGCGCAGGGGCTCTCCGAAAAGCTCGGGCTCGGCGCCGATTACGTCATGCCGGCCTATGAGGATACCGGCGTCTGGCTGCTCAAGGAGGCGCAGCTCCCCGACAATGTCGATCCGCTGGATTCGCGCCTCTCCGATCCGGAGGAACGTTCGCGGATGGCGCGGGTCTTCGAGCTCGGCCTCGGCAATCCGCGCGGCTATGTCATCCCGGTGCAGCGCTGGCAGGCCGGCGCGAGCGACCCGCGCTGGCGCTCCGAGAAGTGGAAGCTGCGCCGCGGCAAGCTCTTCCTCGTGCCTGGCGACTCGCCGGTGGGCTACCGTTTGCCACTGGGTTCGCTGCCGGTCGTGCCCAAGGCCGCGTATCCGCATATCTACCCGCAGGACCCGCTGGAGCCGCGCCCGCCATTGGCGGCGGCCGGGCCGGTCGGAGCGAGCTGGACCGATCATCCCGAAGCGCGGCCGGCAGAGCCGGCTTCCACGGAAGAGCGGCCCGGCCCCGCGCAGATGAGCATCGGGGCGACGGCCGCGTCAGGCCCCGTCCAGGACCGGCGCGAGCAGGAGATCGGCGGCGATCATGTCCGCACCGCGCTCAGCCTCGAAATCCGCGACAACGTGCTCTGCGTTTTCCTGCCCCCGGTCGAGCGGCTGGAGGATTATCTCGACCTCGTCGCCTCGGTCGAAGCCGTGGCGGAAGAGCTTGGCCAGCCCGTGCATATCGAGGGCTATGCGCCGCCCTTCGACCCGCGCCTCGACGTCATCAAGGTGACGCCCGATCCCGGCGTGATCGAGGTCAATATCCATCCGGCGACGGATTGGCGCGAGGCTGCGGCCATCACGCAGGGCGTCTATGAGGAGGCGCGGCTGGCGCGGCTCTGCGCCGAGAAGTTCATGGTTGACGGCCGCCATACCGGTACCGGCGGCGGCAACCATGTCGTGCTCGGCGGCGTGACCCCGGCCGATTCGCCCTTCCTGCGCCGGCCGGACCTGCTGAAGAGCATCATCCTCTACTGGAACCGGCACCCGTCCCTGTCCTACCTGTTCTCCGGCCTGTTCATCGGCCCGACCAGCCAGGCGCCGCGCATCGACGAAGCCCGGCAGGATGGGCTTTACGAACTGGAGATCGCGCTGGCGCAGGTGCCGAAGCCCGGCGAGAAGCCGATCCCGCTCTGGCTGGTCGATCGCCTGTTCCGCAATCTCCTCGTCGACGTCTCCGGCAACACGCACCGCACCGAGATCTGCATCGACAAGCTCTATTCGCCTGATGGCCCGACCGGCCGGCTCGGGCTCGTCGAGTTCCGCGGTTTCGAGATGCCGCCGGATGCGCGGATGTCGCTCGCCCAGCAATTGCTGCTGCGCGCGCTGATCGCCTGGTTCTGGCGCGAGCCGCTGGAGGGCAAGCTGGTCCGGTGGGGCACCGCCCTGCATGACCGCTTCATGCTGCCCGAGATGGTCTGGCAGGATTTCAAGGACGTGCTCGGCGATCTCCAGCGCGCCGGCTACGCTTTCGATCCCGTCTGGTTCGAGGCGCAGGCCGAGTTCCGCTTCCCCTTCTTCGGCAAGGTCGCGCATGGCGGCGTCGAGATCGAGATCCGGCAGGCGCTCGAACCCTGGCATGTCATGGGCGAGGAAGGCGCGATCGGCGGCACGGTGCGCTATGTCGACAGCTCGATCGAGCGCCTGCAGGTCAAGGCGACCGGGCTGGTGCCGGGCCGCCATCTCGTCACCTGCAACGGCCGGCGCCTGCCGATGACGCAGACCGGCACATCCGGCGAGGCCGTCGCGGCGGTGCGCTTCAAGGCCTGGCAGCCGGCCGCGGGCCTGCATCCGACGATCCCCGTGCATGCGCCCCTGACCTTCGACATCGTCGATCTCTGGTCCGGCCGCTCGCTCGGCGGCTGCGTCTATCATGTCGCCCATCCCGGGGGTCGCAATTACGAGACACCCCCGGTCAATTCCTACGAGGCGGAGGCAAGACGGCTCGCACGTTTCGAGTCGATCGGTCATAGTCCCGGCCCTCTGGCGATTCCGCCGGAGGAACGCAGCGCCGAATTCCCGCTCACGCTGGACCTGAGGCGCCCGACAGGGATTTAGCGCGAAATGCCGGTGCAGGGCCGCACCCGATCGGGACGCAGCAGGGCCGAGCGACGCGCGGCGCTGCTCGCCGGCTATCGCCCGCTGCCCGGCGTGTTCGACGAATTCATCGACGGCAGCGGCAATGTGCGCCCGCATTGGGAGCCGTTCCTGTCGGGATGGTGTGCGCTGTCGCCCTCCGAATTGACCCAGCGCTTCGGGCTCGCCGACCGGCATGTTCGCGACACCGGCGTCTCCTATCGCGTCCATGGCGATATCGACGAGCGCGATCCCGGCGTCGGCGAGCGGGCCTGGCCGCTCTCGCATGTGCCGCTCGTCATCCCCGAGGCGGAATGGCAGGTGATCGCCGCCGGCGTGACGCAGCGCGCCGAACTGCTCTCGACCGTTCTCGACGACATCTACGGGCCGGGCGAATTGATCGCGGAAGGCCATCTGCCGGCCGCCGTCGTCACCGGCACCCCCGATTACCTGCGCCCGCTTCACGGCATCGCGGGTGGCGGCACGCTCCAGCTCTATGCCGCCGATCTCGGCCGCGGCCCTGACGGACGCTGGTGGGTGCTGCAGGATCGCACACAAGCGCCGTCCGGCACCGGCTATGCGCTGGAGAACCGACTGGCGCTGGCGCGCGCCTTTCCGGACATGTTCCGCAGCATGAATATCGAGCGGCTGGCGGCCTTCTTCCAGAGCTTGCGGGCCGGGCTGGTCGCGCGCTCCAAGCGCGTCGAGCCGCGCATCGCGCTGCTGACGCCGGGTGCGCTCAACGAAAGCTATTTCGAGCAGGCCTATCTCGCACGCTATCTCGGCTTCCTGCTGGTCGAGGGCGGCGACCTGCTGATGCGCGACGGCCGGGTGCATGTGCGCACCATCGCCGGACTGAAACGGGCCGACGTGATCTGGCGGCGCATCGACGGCGATTTCGCCGATCCGCTGGAGCTCAACGCGCGCTCGGCGCTCGGCGTCGCCGGGCTGGTCGAGGCCGTCAGGCAGGGCCAGGTCCATGTCGCCAACGGGCTCGGCTCCGGCGTCGTCGAGGCGCGCGCCCTGATGGGCTTCCTGCCGGCGCTCGCCCGGCATGTACTGGGCCAGGACTTGATCCTGCCGAATATCGCGACCTGGTGGTGCGGGCAGCCGCAGGAACGCCGGACCGTGCTCGACCGGCTCGGCGAGATGAGCATTGCGCCTGCCTTCCGCGGCGCCGGCAATGGCGCGGATTCGACGCAGGTTGTCGCCGGGGAATTGCCGGAGGCGGAGCGCGCGGCCCTGCGGGAACGCATCGAGGCGCGCGGCATGGACTATGTCGGACAGGAGGTCGTCAGGCTCTCGACCATGCCGGTCTTCCAGAACGGGCGGCTCGAACCGCATCCGATGACGCTGCGCGTCTTCGCCGCCGCGACGCCGGACGGCTGGAAGGTGATGCCGGGCGGGTTCTGCCGCATCTCCGACGAGCCCGATGCCCGCGCCGTCAGCATGCGCAACGGCGTGCGCTCCAGCGACGTCTGGGTCACCTCGGAGGAGCCCGTCGCCCAGGTCAGCCTGCTGCCGACGCCGGACCGGGTCAGCATCCGCCGCGTCACCGGCACACTGCCGAGCCGGGCCGCCGACAACCTGTTCTGGCTTGGACGCTATCTGGAGCGCGGCGAGGCGACCTTGCGTCTCGTGCGAGCACTGCTCGGCCGGCAGATCGATCCCGATCCGGCTCCGGGGCGCAACGACACCGTGCGCCAGCTCGCCGGCATGCTCGTCGCCTCCGGTGCCGCACCCGGCGGGCAGGAGAAGCGGACACCGGCAGCGCAGGCCTATGCCGCGATCTACAGCCTGGACGATTATGGCTCGGCCGCCGCCTCGCTGCGCGAAGCCCGCCGCACGGCTTCCGTCATTCGTGAGCGCCTCTCCGTCGATGCCTGGCGGCTGTTCGGCGATCTCCAGCACCAGCTCGATCCCGAGGACGGCCGCAGGCCGAGCGAGGGCGAGACCTATGAGATCGCCGACCGGGCGCTGAAATCGCTCGCCGCCTTCTCCGGCCTCGGCCAGGAGAACATGGTGCGCGGCAATGGCTGGCGCTTCCTCGATATCGGCCGGCGCCTGGAACGCGGCATCGCGACCTGCCGCTTCGCCCGGCAACTCGCCGACAGCAACGCCTCCGGCGACAACCTGGACGCCTTGCTCGACCTGACGGATTCGCAGATCACCTACCGCTCGCGCTACCTGCTCGGCGCCAGCCTGCAGCCGGTGCTCGATCTCGTGATGCTCGATCCGTACAACCCGCGCTCCGTCGCCTTCCAGGTCGAGCGGCTCGATACCGAGATCGCCAACCTGCCGGCGCTTGCCGATGACGGCATGCTGGAGGCGCCCCGCCGGCTGGTGCTGCGGCTCGCGGCCGATTGCCGGACGATGGAGGCGAGCCGGCTCGACCGGACCAGCATCCTGCTGTTCGAGCAATTGCTGATGGGGCTCTCGGGCGCGATCGCCGATCGCTATTTCCTTCAGAACAGCGGCCCCGAAGGCTCGCGGATGACGAGCATCGCGTGATCTACGAGCTGCGCCACGTCACCACCTACGGCTACAGCCGGCCGGTGCCCTTTTCGCGCTGCATCCTGCGATTGCTGCCGCGCGACGGGGGCGGCCAGCGCGTGCTGAAGAGCGAATTGCTGATCACACCCCGCCCGGCCGAGCGCAATAACGGCATCTGCTTCTTCGGCAACCAGATGACCACGATCACCATCACCAAGCCGCATCGCGAGCTGAAGCTCGAGATGCGGGCGCGGATCGAGGTCGACCGGCCGCTGCCGCCCCATGCAGGGCTGACGCGGAACTGGGAGGATGTCGCTGTGCTGGCGCTCGATTCCCGGAGCCTCGCGCCGGATTCGCCGGCACATCACCTCTATCCCAGCCGGCTCGTGCCGCAGGTTCCGGTCGTGGTCGACTACGCACGGTCGAGCTTCGAGGCGGGACGCCCTGTGCTGGAAGCGGCCTGCGAACTGATGGCCCGGATCAGGCGCGATTTCACCTATGACCCCGAGGCGACGGAGGTGACGACGCCGCTGGCCGAGGCCTTCGAGCAGCGCCACGGCGTCTGCCAGGATTTCGCGCATATCATGATCGCCGGCCTTAGGGGGCTCGGCCTGCCGGCGGCCTATGTCTCAGGCTATATCCGCACCATCCCGCCGCCGGGCCAGAAGCGGCTCGAAGGCGCCGATGCCAGCCATGCCTGGGCGATGCTGTGGTGCGGGCCGGAGATCGGCTGGGTCGGGCTCGATCCGACCAACGACCTGATCGTCGCCGACGACCATATCGTCACCGCCTTCGGCCGCGACTATGCCGATGTCGCCCCGCTCGACGGTGTGGTGATCGGGCCGGGCACGCAGAAGGTCGGCGTCGCCGTTGACGTCGTCCCGGTCGGCTGAGCCTTCAGGCCGCCGCTTCTGCCGCCTGAGACTGCGGCGCGCGGGCATGCGCCTCGCCCCAGCTCTTCAGCGCCATGATCACCGGCTCCAGCGTCCGGCCTTTGACTGAGAGGCTGTATTCCACTCGCGGCGGCACTTCCGGATAGACGACGCGCACGATCAGGCCGTCCGCCTCCAGCTCTCGCAACTGCGTCGTCAGCATGCGCTGGGTGACGCCGGGAATGCGCCGGCGGATCTCGTTGAAGCGCAAGGTGCCGCCCATCAGGTGATAGAGCGCGATGCCCTTCCACTTGCCGCCGATCAGGCCGAGCGCCGCCTCGACGGGGCAGCCGGCCGAGCAATAGGGCTCCTTGAAGCGCGGCGGCATGACGGTATCCTTTTCGACACTATAGGCTGAAATTGTGCGTTCTTGCGTATTTTCGATGTTATGCGCATCTCGGCTGTATCGCAATGCAGGAGAGACGCCATGCGCGCCGTCGGATATCGCCAATCGCAACCCATCACGGCCGAGACCAGCCTGATCGATCTCGACCTGCCCGAGCCGAAGGCGGCCGGACGCGACCTCTTGGTCGAGGTCAAGGCGATCTCGGTCAATCCGGTCGACACCAAGGTCCGCGTTCGCAGCCAGCCGGCGGAAGGCCAGACCAGCGTGCTCGGCTGGGATGCGGCGGGCATCGTCAAGGCTGTCGGGCCGGAGGTGACCGGCTTCAAGCCGGGCGATGCCGTGTTCTATGCCGGGGCGATCGACCGGCCGGGCTCGAATGCGGAATTCCATCTCGTCGACGAGCGCATCGTCGGACAGAAGCCGAAGAGCCTCGGCTTCGCCGAAGCCGCCGCCCTGCCGCTGACCGCGATCACCGCCTGGGAAATGCTGTTCGACCGGCTCGACATCCGCAAGCCCGTGCCCGGCGCGGCGCATGCCCTACTCATCATCGGCGGCGCGGGCGGCGTCGGCTCGATCGCGATCCAGCTCGCGCGCCAGCTCACCGATGTCACGGTGATCGCCACCGCCTCACGGCCCGAGACCCGCGCCTGGGCGCAGGAACTCGGCGCGCATCATGTGATCGACCATACCAAGCCACTGCCGGCGCAGATCGCGGCGCTCGGCATCGGCGCGCCGGCCTTCGTCTTCTCGACGACGCATAGCGACACCCATCTGGAGGGCATCGTCGAACTGATGGCGCCGCAGGGACGGTTCGGCCTGATCGACGATCCGAAGACGCTCGATGTCAATCCGCTGAAGCGCAAGAGCCTGTCACTGCACTGGGAGCTGATGTTCACGCGCTCGCTGTTCAAGACCGCGGACATGAGCGAGCAGGGCAAGCTCCTGGCCGAGGTCTCGCGGCTGGTCGATGAAGGCCAGATCCGCACGACGCTGGCCGAGCATTTCGGCACGATCAACGCGAGCAATCTCAAGCGGGCGCATGCCCTGATCAAGAGCAACCGCGCCAAGGGCAAGATCGTTCTGGAAGGCTTCTGAACGAGAAGGGCCGCGCCTCGCGGCGCGGCCCTCGAATCGTCATCGGTTCCGAACCGATCAGGCCAGCGTGTAGGCCGTCTTGACCGTGGTGTAGAACTCCTTGGCGTAGGCGCCCTGCTCGCGCGGGCCGTAGCTGGAGCCCTTCCGGCCACCGAACGGGACGTGATAATCGACGCCCGCCGTCGGCAGGTTGACCATCACCATGCCGGCCTCGCTGTTGCGCTTGAAATGCGTCGCATGCTTCAGCGAGGTCGTGCAGATGCCGGAGGAGAGGCCGAACTCGGTATCGTTGGCGACGGCCAGCGCCTCGTCATAGTCCTTGACGCGGACGATGTTGGCGACCGGTCCGAAGACCTCCTCGCGCGAGATGCGCATGGCATTGGTGGTCTCGGTGAACAGCGCCGGGGCCAGGTAGAAGCCGGGGGTGTCGCGCTTCAGGAGCTCGCCGCCGAAGACCAGCTTGCCGCCCTCGTCCTTGGCGATCTGGATGTATTTCAGGTTCTGGTCGAGCTGGCTCTGGTCGACCACCGGCCCGATATGGGTGCCGGCCTTCAGCGCATCGTCGACGACGACGCTCTTGAGGCGCTCGATGCAGGCCTCGACGAACTTGTCGTGGATGCCGGCCTGGACGATCAGGCGCGAGGAGGCCGTGCAGCGCTGGCCAGTCGAGAAAAAGGCGCCGTTGACGGCAACCTCGACCGCGACCTTTAGGTCGGCATCGTCCAGCACGACGAGCGGGTTCTTGCCGCCCATCTCGAGCTGGACCTTCTTCATCGGGTTCGAGGCGATGCAGGCAGCCGCGACCTTGCGGCCGGTCCCGACCGAGCCGGTGAAGGAGATGGCAGAGACGTCCTTGTGCTCCAGCAGCGCCTGGCCGACGACCGAGCCGCGGCCCATGACGAGGTTGAGCGCGCCCTTGGGCAGACCGGCACGCTGAAGGATGTCGACCAACGCCCAGGCCGAGCCCGGCACCAGATCGGCGGGCTTGAGGACGACGCAATTGCCCCAGGCCAGCGCCGGCGCGATCTTCCAGGCCGGGATCGCGATCGGGAAGTTCCAGGGCGTAATCATGCCGACGATGCCGACCGCCTCGCGGGTGATCTCGACACCGACGCCGGGACGCACCGACGGAACCATCTCGCCGCCGAGGCGCAGGCACTCACCGGCGAAGAAGGCGAAGACCTGGCCGGCGCGGGTCGCCTCGCCGATGCCTTCGGCCAGCGTCTTGCCCTCCTCGCGCGAAAGCAGGCGGCCGAGCTCGTCCTTGCGGGCGAGGATCTCGTCGGAGGCCTTTTTCAGGATGTCGTAGCGCTCCTGCGGGGTGGAGCGGCTCCAGGCCGGGAAGGCGGCCTTGGCGGCGGCGACAGCGTTGTTCAGGTCCTCGGCCGAGCCTTGCGTGTACTCGCCGACGACGTCGTTCGTGTTCGAGGGGTTGATGTTGCGCGAGGCGTTGGACCCGCCGGCCCATTCGCCGGCGATGAGGTTCTTGAAGGGCGCGTTCATCTGGTTCTCCCACGACACAGGTTCGTGGTTCGGGTGTTAGCGCCTTTGCACCGGCAAGGCCAATGCCCTGGGCAGCCCGCTCCCCGTTGGCCGCATCGTGGGCCATGGCTACGGGGTTACTTCTCCTTGATCGACAGCCCGTTCTTGCCGACCGAGATCTCGACGCCATCGGGCTGCTTCTTCTCCTGGTAGAGCGAATAGCCGGTCACCGCGAGCGCGGCGACGAGGATGAGGACCAAAACGGCCAGGAGATTACGCGAGAGAGCCATGGACAATTCCCGATAATGGCGGCCGAGCCGCGAGCCCATTCACAACGCGGAGCGGGTCGCGATGTTCCCGACAAGTCGGGAACGATGCCTCTCGCGCGGCGTTGGCATGACGCACAGGCCGGTTTCCATGCGGGGCCGGGCGTGACAGGATCGCACCGGCAGGAGGTTGCCATGCCCGACACCGAACTGCAGGAACGCATCTGGGCGGCGCTGGCGGCGCACCCGGTCTACATGGTCTCGCTGGTCGCCGAGGGCGACATCAGGACCCGGCCGATGTCGGGACAGCTCGACCGCGACCACCATCGCCTGCTCTTCATCACGCACCGGCATACCGGCATCATCGGGGCGGCTCTGCGCTCGCCCTCCGTCAGCGTGGCGATCAGCCATGAGGACCGCAATTTCTACGCCGCGATCTCCTGCTCGGCCTCCGAGGTCCCGGGCCGCGAGACGCTGCGGCAGGTCTGGACGCCGATGGCCAGCGCCTGGTTCCCGAACGGGCCTGACGATCCCGACGCGACGCTGCTGGCGCTGACGCCGACCTCGGCCGAAATCTGGGACGGACCGTCGAGCAGCGTCCTCGTCGCCTTCAAGCTGGCGACCGCCAAGATCCTCGGCCGCACGCCCGATCTCGGCGTCAACGCCACCATCGACATGCGCTGAGCCGATCAGGCCGGATCGGAATCCGCCATCCTGCGGCCGAGCCAGGCCGTCGCGACGCTCGACCAGACGATGCCGAGGGCCCAGCCGCCGATGACGTCCGACGGCCAGTGCACGCCGAGATAGATGCGGCTCAGCCCGATTAGGCCGACCATGACCACGGCCATGATCATGCAGAAGCGGGCGATATCCGTCCGCCGCGAGGCGAGGCCGACGAATCCGGCGATGGTCAGCAGCGTCACCGCCGAGAGGAAGGCATGGCCGCTCGGAAAGCTCGCGGTGAAGGTCAAGGCGGCATGCTCGACGATATCCGGCCGCTCGCGAGCGATCGCGATCTTCAGGCCGGTGCTCGCCAGGAAGGCGGCGGCGAGGCTGACGACGAGCCCGATCGCGAGATGGCGATAGCCGCAGAGCCAGAGCGCCAGCGTCGCCGTCAGCGCCATGAAGAACAGGCCGATGAAGCTGCCGAGCGCCGTCATGTCGCGCACCGCCTCCTGGAACCAGGCCGGCCCGAGCGGAACCGCCGGATTGGCCGCGTCGCGGAACAGCATGATCAGCGTCGTATCGAGGGAGAAGCTGCGCCCGGAGACGATCAGCAGCGCCAGCCCGAGAAAGACGAGGGCCGCAGCGGCAGGAACCAGGATACGAGGCTGAGGCAAGAAAGGCGGTCTCCGGGATGGATCGGGGTGGAGATTAGCAGGGACTGGCGAGCGCCGAACAGGCGGCGTTCTGCCGCCCTGACCGGCTCCATTCACTGGCTTACGGGGCGCGCCGCGATCACCCGCAACGCCTTCGGCAGCAGGCCGTAGCTCAGCGGCCCGGCCTTGCGCTCGACCTCGCCGTCGAAGGTGATATGGCCGCGTCGCTTGTCGCGCCGGATCAGCGTCACGGCGTCGCCGGTGAAGGAGGTCAGGTTATGCGAGTCGCGCCAATGGCCCGACACCACCGAAAGCGCCGCCTTGCTGCGCGAATAGAGCCCGCCGGCATTGAGCACATGGACTTCGAATATACCGTCATCGAGCCTTGGGCGGCGCCAGTCCGCACCTTCGAAGCGGTTGACGGTGACCAGCACGGCATCCGCCTCGACGATGCGATGATCGTCGCCGACGGTGATGTCGAGCGTCACCGGCCGCGTGAACAGGATCGAGCGCGTCGCGGCGACGCCGAAAGCGGCAGCGCGGCTGAAGGGGAAGCGGCGGCGGGCATATTCGCGCTCGCGCGCCATCAGACTGAAGAAGCCCATGCCGGAGATCGAGTGGAACAGGCGATCGTTGACCCGGCCGACATCCATCTCGACCGGCTCCCCGCCACACAGCGCCGCAACCTGCTGCTCCAGCGTGCCAATCAGGCCGAGATCACGGCCGAGCACGTTCACCGTACCCATCGGCAGGATGCCGATCGGGCGATCGGCCTGGATCAGGACCGGCAGGGCGCCGTTGATCGTGCCGTCGCCGCCGGCCAGGACCGGCAGCGCATGCTGGTCCTCGATCGCGAGCGAGAGCGCGTCGTCAATCTCGCGCGGCGGCACGAGCTTGACCTCCGCGCCGCAGCCATGGTTGGCGAAAGCCGCCGCCAGCCGCGCTGCGAATGCATCGGCGCCGGCTTCGAGAACCGTTCCGGCGCGGGCATTGACGATGACGGTGTAGCGCATGGTGCTGAGGTAGATGGGTGGCGCTCGACCACGCGCAAGGGCGCTCAGGCCGCGGCCGGTTGGGCGTCGAACTGTTGCGGCACCAGCGGCATCAACGGCATCGGCACGTCCTCGACTTCCTCGGTGACGACTTCGAAGCGCTGCAGCGTGTGCATCCCGAAGGAACTGATCATCGCGACATCGGTGGCGTCGCGGCCGCGGGCGATGACGACGCGGCCGATGCGCGGCTCGTTATGTCGGGCATCGAAGGTATACCAGCGCCCGCCGAGGAAGACCTCGAACCAGGCGTTGAAATCCATTGGCGCGGGATTGGCGGGTACGCCGATATCGCCGAGATAGCCGTTGCAGTAGCGCGCCGGGATATTCATGCAGCGGCACAGCGCCACGGCGAGATGCGCGAAGTCGCGGCACACGCCGATCCGCTCCTCGAAGGCCTCGGCGGCGGTGCGGGTGTTGCGGGCGTAATGGTAACCGAAGGTCAGGTGGTTGTGGACGAAATCGACGATCGCCTGTACGCGCGGCCAGCCCGGCTGGACTGCGCCGAACAGGCTCCAGGCCTGATCGTAAAGCTTGTCGGTCTCGCAATAGCGGCTGCCGAGCAGGTAGACGAGCGCCGAATCTGGCAGACGCGACGGCGACACTTCGCGGGCCATGGGATTGATGATGTCGGGCTCGCCGGAATCGTGAACGATCCCCTCCGATTCGAGGCGGATGCCGCCGGGCGGCGCGATCATGCGGCGGCGGATATTGCCGAAAGAGTCGAGGTCCTGCGTCATCGCGATCGGCATGGAGGGATCAGCCAGCGCGGTCAGCTTCATCTCGTCAGGCGTCGTCAGATCGTGTCGGCGCGACGGATGCACGTCCAGCAAGGTGATCAAGGGCATGTCATGGGCACAGACCAGCTCGATCCGATAGCCGTAACGGATGCGCATCTCACGTTCTCCTGATGTGAGGGCCGGACCGCCTCGCTCAGGGGCTGCGGCGGATCATCGGGCGTCGTATTTCCCTGCCGACTAGACGCGCGAAGAGGCTCAGCTGTTCCCGCCGGTCGACGAAAAATGGTCGCGAAACCGCGAAATCCCGGTATTGGCGTACACGCCAAAAAGAAGATGCGGGCCTTTCGGCCCGCATCCCGCCGCCACGACGGTTCGGCTGGGGGGATAGCAACCGCCGCGACCTGCGCTCTGGTCGTTTCGGCACTTCCCCGAAGCGCCAAAACGATTCAAATCGTCGATCTATCGCGATCTTTCACGCGAAACCGCGCTGCGGTCACATCATCCAGTAGGGCATTGTGCCGTAGTAGTCGTGGACACGCTTGCCATAAGCCTTGTCGTCCCAGTCGGGCTCGCCTTCGCTGTCATACATCGGCGCGGCCTCGAGCTGCTCCTTGGTCAGCGGGACGACATAACCGCCACGCTGGGTGTCGTAATCGAGCACGCTCCACGGGATCGGGTGATACTTCTCGCCCAGCCCCAGAAACCCGCCGAAGGACATGATCGCGTAGGCGACCTTCCCCGTCAGCTTGTCGAGCATCACGTCGTAGATCTCGCCGAGATGGTCGCCGGCGGTGTTGTAGATATCGGTGCCCGCAACACGGGCGCCCGCAATCAACGGGTTGGCCGTGGCGGCAGCGGTCATGGGAACATCGGTCATCGTCTTCCCCCTTTGTCTCGCGATGGGATGCCGGAGAAAGTGCCCTCCGGCGGGACTTGCCTCACCAACCGGCGCTAGGGTGATAGGTTCCGGCACGACCCGGAAAATTCGCGGCCGTTGTGCGGACACAAAACCCGTCTCCAGACCCGAAGCCCCCCGGAAAGCAGCGATGGCGGTTCGCCGACCCGGCGGGAACCTTAAGCGCGCAGCGCTGTTGGGTGCTTCGAGCGACCCGTTACCTCACGGAGGAGGAGAGACCATGATCATCAAGAAGCTGCTGCTCGTTGCGGCACTCGGCGCTGCACTGGGTGCCTGTACGGCCCGCGAACAGAATGCCGGCACGGGTGCGCTGATCGGCGCGGGCGCGGGCGCCATCATCGGCGGAGCGGCCACCGGACGCGCCGGCGGCGCGCTGGCCGGTGCCGCGATCGGCGGCGCGAGCGGCGCGATCATCGGCGGCGCGGCAACGCCGCAGCGCTGCTACGGGCGCGACGAATGGGGCCGCCGCTACGTCTACGACTGCTGAGGCAGCATCACTTAAAACGAAGGCCCGCCCGACCGGCGGGCCTTTTCTTTTGCGCGGAAGCGAGAGCCCTTGCCCTCAGGCGGCACCATAGGGACCGAAGCGCCCGACGAAGCGATGGCGGAAGCCGGGATAGAGCAGGCGCACGGCGGTCACCGACTGCGACTGGTTCCAGGTCCGGCGCTCGACCAGCAGGCAGGGCTCGCCCTCCGCGATCTCCAGCAGGGCGGCCTGCTCCTCGCCCGCCCCGATCGCGCTGATCGCATGCTCGGCCTGCGACCAGAGGCTGTGCTGCAGCAGCCAGTCCCCCGGCGGCGTCTCGGCGAAGTTCTCATCCGCCAGTCCGGTCACGCCGGCTACATGGATGACGCGCTCCTCCAGGACGTGGGGCTTGCCGTCGGCGCGGTGCAGCACGATGAGATGCGCCACCTTGTCGGAGCGCTTCAGGCCGAAGAGCTCGGCGACCTCCGGCGAAGGCCGGCCATCGGTGCGGGCCAGCACCTCATAGGCGTAGGCCTGGCCGAGCTGGCGCACCTCTTCCGGGATCGAGAGGATGTCGAGCATGGCGTGGCTCGCCGGGGGCGTTGCGACCACAGTGCCCGAGCGGCGGCGGCGGACGATCAAGCCCTCGCGGGCAAGCTGGACGAGGGCGCGATGCACGGTCATGCGCGAGGCGCCGAGCTGCTCCATCAGCGCATGCTCGGGCGGCACGCTCGTCCCCGGTTGCCATTCCCCGCTGACGACGAGGTCGCGGATCGCCCGTCGGATCTGGTCATAGACCGGCCCGGCGCCGTCCAGTTTCACCGCGTCGAGCCGGGTTTCCGTCATCGTCGTCCCTGGTTACTCCGTTGCGAGGAGGCGCCGCATCACGCCGGCAAAGCGCTTGCGCACCGAATCGCGGGCGAGATGGCGCCCCTCGGTCACCACCCTCCTGCCACCGACGACGACATCGCGCAAAGGCATGGCGTTGGCGGCGAAGATCGCGCTGTCGATGGCCTCGGCGCCGGAGCGGCCGACCAGAGCCGGATGATCAGTGTCGAGCGTGATGAAATCGGCGCGGTGGCCGGGCGCGATGGCACCGATGGCGCGGCCGCAAGCGCGGGCGCCGCCGGCACAGGCCGCCTGCCAGAGCGCGAGGCCGGTCGAAGCCTTCTCCTCCGCGAAAAGCGCGCGGCGGCGGTCGCGCAGGCGCTGCGAATATTCGAGCTGGCGCAGTTCCGAGCCCGCATCGATCTGGATGTTGGAATCGCTGCCGACGCCATAGGCGCCGCCCGCTTGTGCATAGCGAATGCCATCGAAGATGCCGTCGCCGAGGCTGGACTCGGTGATCGGGCAAAGCCCAGCTACCGCGCCGCTGCGCGCGATGCCGTCCCGCTCGGCATCGCTCAGATGCGTCGCGTGGATCAGGCACCAGCGCTTGTCGAGCGGGATCGTGTCCATCAGCAATTCGACCGGGCGCTTGCCGGTGATCTTCAGGCTGGCCTCGACCTCCGGCACCTGCTCGGCGACATGGATATGCACGGGGTCGTTCGGACGCAGAGACGAGACCCAGCCGAGATCGTCGAGCGCGACGGCACGCAATGAATGCGGGGCGACGCCGAGCCGCGCGTCGGGCAGGTCGCGGATCGCGGCGGCGCTGCCCTCCAACAGGCGTTGATAGGCGTCGCGCTCGTTGACGAAGCGGCGCTGGCCATGGACCGAGGGCGCCTGCCCGAAATTGCCGAAGCGATAGAGCACCGGCAGAAGCGTGAGGCCGAGGCCGGTCTCGTGCGCGGCCGAGGCGATCGCCTGCCCCATCGTCGCGATATTGGCGTAGGCGCGCCCATCCTTGTCGTGATGCAGATAGTGGAACTCGGCGAGCGCGGTGAAGCCGCCTTCCAGCATCTCGACGAAGGCCTGTGCCGCGACGGCCTGCACGTCGTCGGGATCGAGCCGGTCGAGGAAGCGGTACATCACCTCGCGCCAGGTCCAGAAGGAATCCTCCGGCGCGCCGCGGCGCTCGGACAAGCCGGCCATGCCGCGCTGGAAGGCATGGCTGTGCAGGTTCGGCATGCCGGGCAACGCGATGCCTGAGAAGCTGCTCTGATCCCGCGCCGGCTTCACCCCAGTCTCGACGGACGCGATCGTGCCGTCCGAGACGGTCAGCTTCACATCGCTGGCAAAGCCTTCGGGCAGAAGAGCCTCGGCCAGATGCAGGGTCTCGGTCACCGTTTCGCTCCGTCGCTCGCTGGCGCTTAATTGCATATGCAAATACCACTTGCCAATTGCATATGCAATTGGATAGCATGGCTTCAATTCAAAGAGTAGCGGGAGGACGCACGGTGGCGAAAGCGCCTGGTGAAGCGATTGTCTGCGACAAGCTCTGGACGAATGCGCGGCTGGCGACGATGTCGGCCGCGGTCGATGCGCCCTATGGCGCGATCGAGGACGGCGTCATCGCCGCCCGCGACGGACGCATCGTCTATGCCGGGCCGCGCAGCGCGGCGCCCTCCTTCCAGGCGGCCGAGACCATCGATTGCGCGGGACGCTGGATCACCCCCGGCCTGATCGATTGCCACACCCATCTCGTCTATGGCGGTGACCGGGCGCATGAGTTCGAGTTGCGCCTGCAGGGCGCGACCTATGAGGAGATCGCGCGGGCCGGCGGCGGCATCCTTTCCACCGTCAAGGCGACGCGCGAGGCGAGCGAGGACACGCTCTTCGCCTCTGCGGACAAGCGCCTCGCGGCGCTGATGGCCGAGGGCGTCACCACCGTCGAGATCAAGTCCGGCTACGGGCTGGAGCAGCAGGCCGAGCTCAAGCAATTGCGCGTCGCCCGCCGGATCGGCCGCGAGCGCCCCGTCACCGTCCGCACCACCTTCCTCGGCGCCCATGCCGTGCCGCCGGAATACAAGGGCCGCTCCGGCAATTACACCGCGCTCGTCGCCGGACCTCTGCTCGATGCCGTCGCAGCCGAGGAGCTGGCGGATGCGGTCGACGTCTTCTGCGAGGGCATCGCCTTCTCGCCCGAAGAGACCCAGGCCGTGTTCGAGGCCGCCAAGGCCAAGGGCCTCGCGATCAAGATCCATGCCGAGCAGCTCTCCAACCTGCATGGCGCCAAGCTCGCAGCCGAGATGGGCGCGCTCTCCGCCGACCATCTCGAATATCTCGACGAGGACGGCGTCATCGCCATGGCCAAGGCCGGTACGGTCGCGGTCGTGCTGCCCGGCGCCTTCTACTTCCTGCGCGAGACGCAGAAGCCGCCGATCGATCTTCTACGCAAGCATGGCGCGGCGATCGCGCTGGCGACCGACGCCAATCCCGGCTCCTCGCCGCTGACCTCGCCGCTCCTCGTGCTCAACATGGCCTGCACGCTCTTCCGCATGACGCCGGAAGAGGCGCTGGCTGGCCTCACCCGCCATGCCGCGACCGCGCTTGGGCTCCAGGACGAGATCGGCACGCTCGAATCCGGCAAAAGCTGCGATCTCGCGATCTGGGAGATCGAGCGCCCGGCCGAGCTCGCCTACCGCATCGGTTTCAATCCCCTTCACACCCGCATCTGGAACGGACAATGACCACGGTTTCGCTGAACCCGGGCGCAGCCCATCTCACCGATTGGCGCGCGATCCTCGACGGCGCCGTCGCCTCGCTCGGTGGCGAGAGCGCGAAGAACATCGCCTCCGGCCAGAAGATCGTCGAGGAGATCGTCGCCGCCGGCACCGTGACCTATGGCGTCAATACCGGCTTCGGCAAGCTCGCCAGCGTGCGCATCGCCGATGCCGATCTCGCCAAGCTCCAGAGCAACCTGATCCTCTCGCATGCGGTCGGCACCGGCCCGGCCCTGCCCGACGGCGTGGTGCGCCTGCTGCTGGCGATGAAGGCGGCGAGCCTGGCGCGCGGCGCCTCGGGCGTGCGTCCCATCGTGATCGAGGCGCTGACCAACGCACTCAAGGCCGATGCCCTGCCGGTGATCCCGGCCAAGGGCTCGGTCGGTGCGTCCGGTGACCTGGCCCCGCTCGCCCATATGACCGCAGCCCTGATGGGCTACGGCGAGATCCGCCTGAAGGGCGAGACGCTGCCGGCAGCCGAGGCGCTGAAGCGCGCCGGCCTGACCACGCTGGCGCTCGGCGCCAAGGAAGGCCTCGCGCTGATCAACGGCACGCAGGTCTCGACCACGCTGGCGCTCACGGGCCTTGCCGCGATCGCCCGCGTCTTCGACGCCGCGCTGGTCGCCGGCGCGCTCTCGGTCGATGCGCTTAAGGGCTCCGATACTCCGTTCGACCCACGCATCCAGACGCTGCGCGGCCAGCCCGGCCAGATCAAGGTCGCCAAGATCCTGCTCGACCTCATCGCCGGCAGCGCGATCCGCGAGAGCCATCGCCACGGCGACAGCAAGGTGCAGGACCCCTACTCGCTGCGCTGCCAGCCGCAGGTGATGGGCGCCGTTCATGGGCTGCTGGCGAATGTCGCCGCGACGCTCTCGATCGAGGCCAACGCGGTCACCGACAACCCGCTGGTGCTCGGCCCCGGCGAGATCGTCTCGGGCGGCAATTTCCACGCCGAGCCGGTCGCCTTCGCCGCCGATATCCTGGCGATGGCCGTCTGCGAGATCGGCAACCTCTCGGAGCGCCGCATGGCGCTGCTGGTCGACCCCGTGATGAGCGGCCTGCCGCCCTTCCTCGCCCGCGATGCCGGCCTGAACTCGGGCTTCATGATCGCGCAGGTCACCGCTGCCGCGCTCGCCTCCGAGAACAAGCAGAAGGCCTATCCGGCCTCGGTCGACACCATCCCGACCTCGGCCAACCAGGAAGACCATGTCTCGATGGCGACGCATGGCGCCTTCCGCCTGATCGACATGGCCAAGAACGCGGCGAGCATCATCGGCGTCGAACTGATGGCGGCTGCCGAAGCGATCGAGCATCACCGACCGCTCAAGACCAGCGCGCGGCTGGAGCCGGTGCTCGCCCTGCTGCGCAGCAAGATCGCGCCGCTGACCGAGGACCGCTATCTCGCTCCCGATCTCGCGGCCGCGACCGAGTTCGTGCTCTCCGGCGCCGTCGGCAAGGCGGCGGGCCTCGACAGCTTCGCCGAGTGCAGCGCATGAGCGCCGAGATCGTCACCGTCACGCGGGGCACCTCCCCGCTGATCCTCTCGATGCCGCATCCCGGCACCGGCGTTCCGCCGGAAGTCGCGACGCAGCTCAACGCGCGCGGCAAGCTGGTCGAGGATACCGACTGGCATATGCGCCAGCTTTACAGCTTCGCTGAGCGCTTTGCCCCCACCATCGTCGAGGCGCAGCTCTCGCGTTTCGTCATCGACCTCAACCGCGACCCGGCCGGCGTCTCGCTCTATCCGGGCCAGGCGACGACCGAACTCGTGCCGAGCACGACCTTCGACGGCGCGCCGATCTGGCAGACTACGCCGGACGCGAACGAGATCGAGCGGCGCAAGGCGGCCTATTTCCAGCCCTATCACACGGAGCTCGCCGCCGAGATCGCGCGGGTGAAAGCCGAGCACGGCTATTGCGTGCTGTGGGATTGCCACTCGATCAAGTCGGTGATCCCGCGCCTGTTCGAGGGCACGCTGCCGACGCTCAACCTCGGTACGAATTCCGGCGAGAGTTGCGCCGGGAGCGTCGAGGCCGCCGCCGTCGCCGCGATGGCCGGGCATCACCTGACCCAGATCGCCAATGGCCGTTTCAAGGGCGGCTGGATCACGCGCCATTACGGGCGCCCCTCAAGCCAAGTCCACGCGCTCCAGATGGAAATCGCGCTCTCGGCCTACCTGACCGACGAGACCGCGCCCTGGGCCTTCGACGCGCCGAAGGCCGCCGCCTTGCAAACCGCCTTGTCCGCCATCATCGCCGCCGCCCTCGACGCGGCCAAGGAACTCGAACGGAGCCGTTCATGACCCGCCTCGACAATACCCGCGTCATCCGCCCCGCCACCGGCACCGAACTCAGCGCCAAGAGCTGGCTGACGGAAGCGCCGCTGCGTATGCTGATGAACAACCTGCATCCGGATGTCGCCGAGAATCCGCAGGAGCTCGTGGTCTATGGCGGCATCGGCCGCGCCGCCCGCTCCTGGGAGGATTTCGACCGCATCGTCGCGACGCTGCGCCAGCTCGAAGCCGACGAGACCCTACTCGTCCAGTCGGGCAAGCCGGTCGGCGTGTTCCGCACCCATAAGGATGCTCCCCGCGTCCTGATCGCCAACTCGAACCTCGTGCCGCATTGGGCGACCTGGGACCATTTCAACGAGCTCGATAAGAAGGGGCTCGCGATGTACGGCCAGATGACGGCCGGCTCCTGGATCTATATCGGCACGCAAGGGATCGTGCAGGGCACTTACGAGACCTTCGTCGAGGCCGGGCGCCAGCATTATGGCGGCAATCTCAAGGGCAAATGGGTCCTGACCGGCGGCCTCGGCGGCATGGGCGGCGCCCAGCCTCTGGCGGCGGTGATGGCCGGCGCCTCCTGCCTCGCCGTCGAGTGCAATCCGGACTCGATCGATTTCCGCCTGCGTACCCGCTATCTCGACGAGAAGGCCGAGACGCTCGACGAGGCGCTGGAGATGGTAGCCCGCTGGACCAGGAACGGCGAGGCGAAGTCGGTCGGCCTGCTCGGCAACTGCGCCGAGATCCTGCCCGAGATGGTCCGCCGCGGCATCCGCCCGGACATGGTCACCGACCAGACCTCGGCGCATGACCCGATCAACGGCTACCTGCCGAAGGCCTGGACCATGGGCCAGTGGAAGCAGGCGCGCGAGGCCAATCCGAAATCCGTCGAGACCGCGGCCCGCGCCTCGATGCGCGAGCATGTCGAGGCGATGATCGCCTTCCAGGACATGGGCATTCCGACCTTCGACTACGGCAACAATATCCGCCAGGTCGCCAAGGACGAGGGGCTCGAGAACGCCTTCGCCTTCCCGGGCTTCGTGCCGGCCTATATCCGCCCGCTGTTCTGCCGCGGCATCGGCCCGTTCCGCTGGGCCGCGCTCTCGGGCGATCCGGAGGATATCTACAAGACCGACGCCAAGGTGAAGGAGCTCACGCCCGGCAACACGCATCTGCATAACTGGCTCGACATGGCGCGCGAACGCATCGCCTTCCAGGGCGTGCCGGCGCGCATCTGCTGGGTCGGCCTCGGCGATCGCCATCGGCTGGGCCTCGCCTTCAACGAGATGGTCAGGAGCGGCGAGCTCAAGGCGCCCGTCGTGATCGGCCGCGACCATCTCGATTCCGGCTCGGTCGCCTCGCCGAACCGCGAGACCGAAGCGATGAAGGACGGCTCGGACGCGGTCTCCGACTGGCCGCTGCTCAACGCCCTGCTCAACACGGCGTCCGGCGCGACCTGGGTCTCGCTGCACCATGGCGGCGGCGTCGGCATGGGCTTCTCGCAGCATGCGGGCGTGGTGATCTGCGCCGACGGCACGGATGACGCGGCCGCCCGCCTCTCGCGCGTGCTCTGGAACGACCCGGCGACCGGCGTGATGCGCCATGCCGATGCCGGCTACGACATCGCCCTGGACTGCGCCCGCGAGAAGGGGCTCAACCTGCCGGGGATTCTGGGCTGAAGAACCCCCGCTGTCATTCCGGGGCGGCGCGTCAGCGCCGAGCCCGGAATCCAGAACCGAAGCCGATCTTCGCATCGGCTCGGCAAACCCGCCGATCATTCGGATAGGGTATCGGTTCTGGGTTCCGGGCTCATGGCTTCGCCATGCCCCGGAATGACGCTGTGGTTCCGAGCGGAGAAACAAGTACGATGCGCATCATCCGCGCTGCCGATTGCAAGGTCATGCCGTGGAAGAACGGCGGCGGCACCACGACCGAAATCGCGGTGGCGCCTGAAGGCGGCTCGCTCGGCGATTTCGATTGGCGGATATCGATGGCCCACGTGGGCGCCGACGGACCGTTCTCGTCCTTTCCCGGCATCGACCGAACGCTGTCGGTGCTGACCGGCAATGGCATCCGGCTGGCCTTCGGCGATGGCGAGACGGTTTCGCTCGACCGCGCGACCGCACCGTTCTCCTTCGCCGCCGACCGGGCGGTGGACGGGGTGCTGGTCGATGGTGCGATCGACGATCTCAACGTGATGAGCCGGCGCGGGGCGTGGAGCCATCGCGTCGAGCGCCTGAGCGGCGGATCGCATGAGGTCGCGGTTGAGCGTGGCGTGCTGGTCCTGGTGGCTCGGCATGGTGAGTGGCGAGCGGATGGAGCGGCTCTGGCGGCTGGGGACAGCGCGGTGATCGACGCGCCCGTCACCGTAAAGCTCGCTGCCGGGAACGGCGGCGAGCTGTTCGTCGTGAAGCTAACCTCACAAGCCTGAACTCCGTCATTCCGGCCAAGCCGCGCCAGCGGCGCAGAGCCGAAATCCATCGTAGAGCACATCGCCCTTCGATCGGATTCCGGGTCTCCCTTTGGTCGCCCGGAATGACGCGCGAGTGGGCGGCTCAGGCCGCCTGGCGCGGCTGCGGGCCGACATAGACCGATTGCGGGCGGATCAGACGGCCGCCGGCGATCTGCTCCTTGGCATGGGCGAGCCAGCCCGTCGTCCGCCCCAGCGCGAAGACGCAGGTGAAGGAATCCGGCGTGAACCCGAGCGCCTCCAGCAGGAGAGCCGTGTAGAACTCGACATTGGTCTCCAGCGTGCGGTTGGGTTTGCGCTCGCGCAGGATGGCGAGCGCCGCCTGTTCCACCGCCTCGGCCAGTGCGAGGCGCCCGCTATCGGCACCGAGCCGGCGGATCGCGCCCTTCAGCGCATCGGCACGCGGATCGCGGACGCGATAGATGCGGTGGCCGAAGCCCATCAGCCGGTCGCCGCGATCGAGCGCGTTTTCCAGCCAGGACCGCGCATTGCCGGGCGCGCCGATCGCATCGAGCATCTCGATGACCGGGCCGGGCGCGCCGCCATGGAGCGGCCCCTTGAGCGCACCGATGCCGGCGAGCACCGCCGAGACCAGCCCGGCGCGGGTCGAGGCGACGACGCGGGAGGCGAAGGTCGAGGCGTTGAGGCCGTGATCGGCGACCGTGACGAGATAGGTATCGAGCGCCGCCGCCTGCTGCTTCGTCGGCGCCTTGCCCGTCAGCATGCGCAATGTGTCGGCCGCCTGCGACAGCGACGAATCAGGCGCGATCGGCGCCAGACCTTGCCGCAGACGCAAGGACGCAGCCGTGAACACGGCCGGCGCCGCCAGCAGCCGCAGGACCGTGCCGGCATCCTCGCCATCGGGTATCAGCGCGGTCATCGCGCGGATCATCTCGACCGGGCCGTGCGTGACGGGGACGACGGCTTTCTGCACCACGGTCTCGAACAGCTCCTGCCGCGCCGCGCCGAGCGCTGCGGCTAAGTCCTTCATGGCGGGCAGGTCCGGCACGAAGCCGTCAAGCATCAGCGCGGCCATCTCCTCGAAGGAAGTATGGCCCGCGAGCTCGTAGAGGCTGTGGCCGCGCATTACCAGCCGGCCCGCCGCTCCATCGACTTCCGAGAGCACGGTATGGGCGGCAACGACATCTTCAAGTCCATCGGACATGGCGGTTCTCCTGAACATCTGAGGCCTTGAAGATTGATAGCTTCGCCAGTAGAATCAATCTTGAACAATATAATCAATATATTTTCCGATGACCGACTGGCTGACAGCGCAACAGGTGATGCAGCGGCTCGGGCTGAAGCCGCAGACGCTCTACGCCTATGTCAGCCGCGGGCTGATCGAGGCGCGCGGCGATGCGGGCGATTCGCGCCGCCGGCTCTACCGGGCCGAGGATGTGGCGCGGCTGGAGCATCGCAAGGCGCGGGGGCGCAAGCCCGCGACAATCGCCGAAGATGCGATCGCCTTCGGCGAGCCGATCCTGGCCTCGGGCATCGCCACGATCCAGCGCGGCAAGCTCTGGTATCGCGGGCAGGATGCCGAAAAGCTGGCCGAGACGGCGAAGCTGGAGGATGTCGCAAGATTGCTCTGGGATTGCGGCTCGCAGCGCTTTCCGCCGCTGTTCACGATTGTGCCGGAGGCGCCGGCAAGGCAGCGCATGTTCGCGGTGATCGCGGCGCGCGCCGCCAGCGACCCCGCGATGGCCGGCCGCACGAAGAAAGCGCTTTACCTGGAGGCCGCGTCTGTCATCGACTCGCTCGTCGATGCCATCGCCGGGCGACCGGGCCAGGGGCCGATCCATCACCGGCTGGCGCAGGCCTGGGGCTGCGACGAACGCGGCGCCGACCTGATCCGCCGCGCGCTGGTGCTGCTGGCCGATCATGAGCTCAACGCCTCGACCTTCGCGGTGCGCGTCGCGGCCTCGACGCGCGCCTCGCTCGCCGCCTGCATCCTGGCCGGGCTCGCGACATTGTCGGGGCCGCTGCATGGCGGGATGACGCCGCGCGTGCTTGGCCTGATGCGCGAGATCGCCAGCGAGGGCGTGGAGATGGCGGTCTCTGCTCGGCTTGCAACGGGCATGCCCCTGCCCGGCTTCGGCCACCCGCTCTATCCGGACGGCGATGCGCGGGCTCGCGCCTTGCTCACCGCCTTTACGCTGCCGCCGGCCTATGAGGAGACGCGCCGGGCCGTCACGGCGCTGACCGGCGAGGAGCCGAATATCGATTTCGTGCTGACGGCGATCGCGACTGAACTCGGGCTCGCGCCGGATGTGCCGTTCCAACTCTTCGCCGCGGCACGCTGCGCCGGCTGGATCGCGCATGCGCTGGAGCAAGGCGAGACCGGACGCCTGATCCGGCCTCGCGCCCGCTATGTCGGGCCGGAGCCGGCCTAAGCCGGCTCGGCGACCTTCGCCTGCGTCGCCTTCCGTCCAAGCTCGGCCTCGCGCTCCGCGATATAGCCGCGCGTGATCGGCAGGCCGTCGAGCTTCTTGGCGAGCTGGAACTGGAACACCACCAGATCGTCATGCCGGAAGCTCGCCTCGCAGGCCGCGAGATAGAATTCCCACATCCGGGCGAAGCGCTCGTCATACATCGCCACCGCCTCGTCGCGCCGGGCGAGGAAGTTCTCGCGCCACACCTTCAGCGTCTCGGCATAGTGCAGGCGCAGCACCTCGACATCGGTGATGACGAGCCCTTCCAGCTCGACCGCCGCTGCCACCTCCGACATGGCGGGGATATAGCCGCCCGGGAAGATGTACTTGGCGATGAAGGGATTGGTCGCGCCGGGCGGGGTCGAGCGGCCGATCGTGTGGACCAACGCCACGCCATCGTCGCTCAGCAATTCCCGGATCTTGCGGAAATAGTCGCGGTAGTAGCCGACGCCGACATGCTCGAACATGCCGACCGAGACGATACGGTCGAAGGGCTCGTTCAGATGGCGATAGTCCTGCAGGCGGAATTCGACCGGCAGGCCGGATTCGGCGCCGCGCTGCTTGGCGATGGCGAGCTGTTCCTCGGAGAGCGTGATGCCCGTGACCGAGGCGCCGGTCTCGCCGGCGATCGAGAGCGCCATGCCGCCCCAGCCGCAGCCGATATCGAGCACGCGCTGACCGGGCTTGAGATCGAGCTTGCCCATGATGTGGCGCTTCTTGGCGAGCTGCGCCTGCGCCAACGTCATGCCGGGCTCAGCGAAATACGCGCAGGAATACTGCATGTCCGGATCGAGAAAGAGCCGGAAGAAGTCGCTCTTGAGATCGTAGTGATGCGCGACATTGCGCCGGGCGAGCGCCGGCGTGTTGTGCTGGTGGAAGCGTCGCACCGCGGTGCGCAGCCCCTCCAGGACCTTGCCCCAGCCCTTGGGGCGGGCGCGATGCACGGCGGCAACGAGCGCGTCGAGCAGGTCGTAGAGCGAGCCCTGCTCGACCACGACGCGGCCGTCCATCACCGCCTCGCCCAGGGCGAGCTCGGGATTGAGCGCGAGTTTCAGCTCGGTCGGGGAATCAACGATGCGCATCCGCAAGCGCGGCGCAGCGCCCTGCCCGACCGATTGCAATGTGCCATCGGGAAATACGACATCGATACGTGGCTCGATCGCGAGCCGAGACAACATCCTGGCAATCAGCGAATGCATTGGCCCCACCTTCGGCAGCGCCCCTTTCGCTAAAGATGGCAATTCCGCGCTTCGCCGTAACGGCCCTTCGGCGCAAGGCAGCCCTTCGCCTGCGACATGACAACGCAGGCAAGATCGCCCGGTTCCGCTACGGAAGCATGGCGGACCGTCCGGCTAGTGATCCGCCGCAATCACCTCCGCGCGGATCTCTTCGACCAGCCGCTCCTTCAGGGCGACGAATTCCGGGGTCGTCTTGATGGTGTAGGGCCGCGGATGCGGCAGGTCGACCGCGATATCGGCCTTGATCCGGCCAGGCCGCGCGCTCATCACCACGACGCGGGAGCCGACGAAGATCGCCTCCTCGATGTCATGGGTGACGAAGAGCACGGTCTTCTGCTCGCGCTCCCAGATGCCGAGCAGCATTTCCTGCATCAGGGCGCGCGTCTGGTTGTCGAGCGCGCCGAAGGGCTCGTCGAGCAAGAGGATTTTCGGGTCGTTGGCAAGGGCGCGGGCGATCGCAGTGCGCTGCTGCATGCCGCCGGAAAGCTGCTTCGGAAAATGGTCGACGAAGCTGCCCAGACCGACGCGCGCCGCCCAGTCCCGCGCGATCTTCAGGCGCTCTGCTTCCGGCACGCCCTTCTCGCGCAGGCCGAAGGCGATGTTCTGCTGCACCGTCAGCCAGGGGAAGAGCGTGTAGCTCTGGAAGACGAAGCCGCGATCGGCGCCCGGCCCGGAAACGGCTGAGCCATCCAGCAGGACGCGGCCCTCGCTTGCCGTCTCCAGCCCCCCGATGATGCGCAGCCAGGTCGACTTGCCGCAGCCGGAGGGGCCGAGGATAGTGATGAAGTCGTTGTCGGCGACAGTGAGCGAGGTCGGCATCAGGGCGCGCGTCGGCTCAGCCCCGCGCTGCGCCGGAAAGACCTTGCCGACATTCTCGATGACAAGCTTGCTCATGCGCGCGCCCACGGGAACAGGCGCTGGTTGACCGCCTTGAAGAGGAAATCGGAGACGAGGCCGATCAGGCCGATGACGATGATGCCGAAGATGATCTGCCCGGTGTTCAGCAGCGCCTGGCTGTCGGTGATCATGTGCCCGATGCCGGAGGAGGAGCCGATCAGCTCGGCGACGATGACATAGGTCCAGGCCCAGCCAAGCACGAGCCGGAAGATCTCGGCGATCTCCGGCGCAGCATTGGGCAGCATCACGCGGCGCACCACGGAGCTGTCGGTCGCGCCCAGCGTGTAGGCGGCGTCGACGAGGTCGCGCCGGATCGAGCCGACGGAGACCGCGATCATCAGGATGAGCTGGAAGACCGAGCCGATGAAGATGACGAGCAATTTCTGCGTCTCGCCGATGCCGGCCCAGAGTATCAGCAGCGGGATGAAGGCCGAGGCCGGCAGGTAGCGCGCGAAGGAGACGAAGGGCTCCAGGAAGGCCTCGACCGGCTTGTAGGCCCCCATCATGATGCCGATCGGCAGGGCGACGAGGACGGCGAGGATGAAGCCGCCGACGACGCGCCAGATCGTCATCAGAATGTCGAAGCTGAAGCCGTAGCGGACCATCAGGCTGTAGCCCTCGCCGACCATGGTCAGCGGATCGGCCAGGAAGAGGCGCTGGACATAACCGCCGAAGGTCGCGACCGACCAGAGCGCGACGAAGAGCGCGAAGAAGGCCAGGCCATAGCCGATACGGGCCGAGGCGGAGACGGGTTGCAAGGGTCTCATCGCGATTGGATTCCGGTCACGGCCATGGCCAGTTGCTTCCAGGGTTCGATCGACCAGAAGCCGGCGGCGGCGCCGGAGGTCGAGGGCAGGATGTAGATGTCGGCATCGGCCAGTCTGTGCGCCTGCGGCCCGTAGGCGAGCCGGCCCTCGCGGATGCCGAGAGCGGCTTGGGCCGCACGCTTGCCGTTGAAGGCGAGAATGCGGGGCCGGCTCGCAGCGATCCGCGCGGTGAAACCGGCCACGTCGAAATGGCCGCCGCGCAGCGCGGAATCCGGGCCCGAGCTGCGCTTGGCGACATCGGTCAGGCCGATGCCATAGCGCAGGATGGTCCGGAACTCCTCCGGCCGAAGCCTTTCCGGGACGAGTCCGATCTCATGAAGCACCGGCCAGAACTTGTTGCCCGGCCCGGCATAATAGGCGCCGAGCCTGGCCGAGGCGGCGCCGGCCTGCGTACCGCAGAAGACGACATCCAGGCCGGGCTCCAGAACATCCGGGAGGATCGGCTGCTGCTCCGTCATGGTCGGGCTTGTCCCGACCATCCACGTCTTTGCCGATCGAGACCGGTGTTCAAGACGTGGATGCTCGCCACAAGGGCGAGCATGACGGTGGTAGCCGATCCATCCGGCCTCACTTGCTTGCGTTCACTTGCCGGTGACGAACTTCGTGTCGACCAGCGTGGCGAGATCGGGCTTGGCCTTGATCAGACCGATCTCCAGCAGCAGATCGGCGGCCTTGGTCGAGAAGGCTTGCCAGTCACCGGCGAAGAACGTCTTGTTGCCCTCGGCATCCGACCAACGCAGGAACGCCGCCGACTTGCCGAACTGCTCGCCGGTCTGCTTCACATCGGCGCCCATGATCTCATAGGCCTTGGCCTGGTCCTTCTTGATCATCTCCAGAGCCTCGAAATAGCTCTGGGTCAGCGCCGCTGCGGCCTTGTCGTTGACGAGGAAGGCCGGGGTGCAGCCGAAGGTGTCAATCACCATCGGATAGTCGAGCGTGGTGGCGATGATCTGGCCGGCATCCGGCTTGTCGCGGACGGTGGAGAGATAGGGCTCGTAGGTCATGGCCGCATCGTTCTGGCCGGCAATGAAGGCCTGCGCGGCCGGGCCGGGCTCCATGTTGACGACCTTGACGTCCTTCACCGAGAGGCCGTTCTCCTTGAGCATCCAGGCGAGCGCGAAATAGGGCGAGGTGCCCGGCGCCGAGGCCGCAACGGTCTTGCCCTTCAGGTCCTTGATCGCGGCGACATCCTTGCGCACGGCCATGCCGTCGGCGCCATAGCTCTTGTCGAGCTGGAAGATCTGCTTGGTCTTGATGCCGGCGGCATCCCAGACGATCCAGGTCTCGACCGTGGTCGCGGCGCACTGGATGTCGCCCGAGGCGATAGCGAGATGGCGGTCCTTCTGCGGGATCTTCTTGATGGTCACGTCGAGACCGTTCTTGGCGAAGATGCCGGCCTCCTTGGCGAGCACCAGCGGGGCGAAGCCGGTCCAGCCGGAAATGCCGATATTGACCTTGGTCTGCGCCTGGGCGCCGCCTGCCGCGAGAAGCGCCGCGAGGCCAAGACCGACCGCCGCGCCGACGCGCTTTAAAACTGCCATGGTTGAAACCCTTCCCCTGTTTTATCGGCTGACGCCTCACTCGGACGCCTAGACGTCCTTCATGCTGCGATGCAACTTTCATTCCGATTCAGACTAATTGCATATGCAAAAACGTCAAGCGGCCGATCAGCGCCGCTTGGGCAAGTCATGACATTCTCTCGTTTGACAGGGCAGAGGGAATTTCCTCCTCTTTCGCCGGCTGGCGCGAGGGGCGCCTTCTTTCTGTGAGTCGAGGTTTTCCAATGAACGGCGCCGACCGCCTTTGCGACACGCTTTTGATCAACGGCGTCGATACCTGCTTCGCCAATCCCGGAACCTCCGAGATGCATTTCGTCGCGGCGCTCGACCGCAAGCCGGAGATGCGCTGCGTGCTCGGCCTGTTCGAGGGCGTGGTGACGGGTGCGGCCGACGGCTATGCCCGCATGGCCGACAAGCCGGCGGCAACGCTGCTGCATTGCGGCCCGGGCATGGCGAACGCGCTCGCCAACATGCACAACGCGCGGCGCGCCCGCACGCCGATGATCAACGTGGTCGGCGATCACGCTACCTATCACCTCCAGCATGATGCGCCGCTGACCAGCGATATCGAGAGCCTGGCCGAGCCGATGTCGCATTTCGTCCGCCGCATCGCGACGCCGGAGGATGTCGGCCCGGCGATCGGGGAAGCCTATGTCGCCTCGCTGACCCTGCCCGGCGTCACCACCGTGATCCTGCCGGCGGACTGCGCCTGGGGCAGCGTCGAACCCGCCACGCTGAAGCCGACGGAGCTGCCGGCGCTGAAGAACGTCGATGGCGCGACGATCCGCGAGGTCGCGGCCGGCCTGCGCAAGCATGGCGCCCGCGCTGCGATCATGCTGACCGGCCTGGCGCTGCGCGAAAAGCCGATGGAGATGGCCGCCCGCATCTGCGCCGTGACCGGCGCCCAGATCTTCAGCCAGATGTCGAACGGGCGCATCCAGCGCGGCGCCGGCCGCGTCGCCATGCCGAAGGTGTTCTACCCGATCGACAAGGCGCTCGAGCAGCTCAAGGATGTCGACTACCTCGTGCTGGTCGGCGCGCAGGTTCCGGTCGGCTTCTTCGCCTATCCCGGCAAGCCCGGCCGCCTGATCCATGACGGCTGCGAGGTCGCCAAGCTCGCGATCCCCGGCGACGACCTGCCGGCCGCGATCACCGGGCTTGCCGAGGAGATGGGCGCGACCAAGACCGCCCCGCTCTACATCGCACCGGCGCGCAAGGAGCAGCCCGGCCTGCCGACCGGCAAGCTCGATGCCGACAAGGCCTGCGCCATCGTCTCGGCCCTGCTGCCGGAGAACTGCATCGTCTGCGACGAGTCGGTCTCGTCCGGCCGCAGCTTCTACTACGACTGCCACAGCGCGCCGCAGCACGACTATATCCAGCTCACCGGCGGCGCGATCGGCGAAGGCATTCCGCTCGCCATCGGCGCGGCCGTCGCCTGCCCCGACCGCAAGGTGATCGGCATGCAGGCCGACGGCTCGGGCATGTACACGGTGCAGGGCCTGTGGACGCAGGCGCGCGAGAACCTCGACATCGTCACGGTCGTCTTCGCCAACCGGACCTACCAGATCCTGCATGGCGAAATGCGCGCCGTCGGCGTCAACGATTTCGGCCGCAACGCCACGCTGATGCTGAATATCGACGAGCCGGCGCTCGACTGGGTGATGATGGCCAAGGGCATGGGCGTCGAAGCGGCGCGCGCGACCACGGCCGAGGAGTTCACCAGCCTGTTCAAGGCGGCGCTTGCGAAGAAGGGGCCGTTCCTGATCGAAGCGGCGATCTAAGAGTCCGTTCGAGAAAAACGCCCTCCCCCTCGGCAAAACGCCTGAGGGTGGAGGGCGATCTTTGTGCGCGCAGTGAGGAGAAGCTTTTCTATTCGTCCGGTCACCATCAATCTGTCGCAGGGCCCCTGCCAGAATTACGGCTGATTTCGAGAAGGAGCGACCAGCATGAACCGGGACGAGATCCTCAAGGCGCCGTCAATGCCCGTCTTCAGCCCGAGCTACCCGCATCCGCCGAACCGCTTCATCAAGCGCGAATACCTGATCATCACCTACGAGACCGACCCCGAGGTCATCCGCGCCGCGCTGCCGGAGCCGCTCGAACCGGCACCCGGCAATCTCGTCTTTTACGAATGGATGAAGATGCCGGATTCCTCCGGCTTCGGCGACTACGAGGAAAGCGGAACCGGCATCCGCGCGATCTACAAGGACGAGCCCTGCAATTTCTCCGTCCAGATGTATCTCGACGACGAGCCGCCGATCACCGGCGGACGCGAGATCTGGGGCTTTCCCAAGAAATACGGCGTACCGCGGCTCAAGGTCATGAAGGACACGCTGACCGGCACGCTACATTACGACGGGGAGCGCGTGGCGATGGGCACGATGACCTACAAGCATCGCAGCCTCGGGGACCAGCTCGACAAGGTCCGCGACGGAATCGGCGGCCTGAACGTCAACCTGAAGTTGCTGCCTGACGTCGACGGCTCGCCGAAGGTCGCGCAGCTCGTCGGCTATAACCTCTCCGACATCACGGTGCATGGCGCCTGGGAGGGCGAGGCGAGGCTGCACCTCATACCTCACGTCAATTGCCGGGTCGCCGATTTCCCGGTGCGCAGGATCGTGAGCGCCCGCCACCAGGTCGTCGACTTCACCCTGCCCTACGGCAGGGTGCTGCACGACTACCTGGCGACGTGAGGCCGGCGCGTTATCCCTTGAACCCGCCCAGGAAGGCGTCGAGGCAATCGCCGATCGCCTCGATCGCGTAGCCACCCTCCTGCACCACCAGCGTCGGCAGGCCGAAGCCCTTCACCTGCCGGCCGATCGTGCCGAAATCCGAAGCCTCCAGCTTCAAGACGCCGATCGGGTCGTCCTTGTGGGCGTCGTAGCCGAGCGCGATCACCACGACCTCGGCGCCGAAATCGCGGATCGCCTTGCCGGCCTCGGCCACCGCCGCCTCCATCGCGGCGCCACCCGCACCATGCGCCAGCGGCAGGTTGAGGTTGAAGCCCTCGCCCGGGCCGTTGCCGCGCTCGTCGGCATAGCCGGTGAAGAACGGATAGTAGTTCGACGGGTCGGCATGGACCGAAATCGTCAGCACGTCGTTGCGGCGATAGAAGATCTGCTGCGTGCCGTCGCCGTGATGGGCGTCGACATCGAGGATCGCGACCTTGCCGAATTTGGAGCGCAGGCGCTGGGCCGCGATCGCGGTGTTGTTGAGATAGCAGAAGCCGGTGGCGCGATCGGCGCGGGCATGGTGGCCGGACGGGCGGCAGAGCGAGTAGACGGCGCGCTCGCCGGCGAGGATCGCGTCGGCTGCGGAGACCGCCGTCTCCGAGGAGCGCAGCGTCGAGTGCCAGCAATGCTCGCCGATCGGCACCGAGAGATCGCCGAGATACCAGCCGAGCTGGCCGATAAAGCCGGTCGGGCGGCAGGGCGGGCGGACATCCTCGTCCGGGCGCCCGCTCCAATAGGGGAAAGTGCTCGGCCAGACCTCCGGGCCGCGCTCGGCCGGCAGGTCCTGCCAGCGCGCCCAAGCGGTTTCGAGGAACGTGACGAAGCCGGCATCGTGGATCGCCAGGACCGGCTCCTTGCCATGCGCCGCCGGCTTCTCCGGCGCGATGCCGTGTTTCCCGAGCGCGCCGAGCAGGCGTTCCGTCCGCTCCGGCAGGTCCTTGGGGGCCACGACCTTGCCGAAGCGCATATATTGCTGGGGATCGTGAAGGGCTTGGTCGGGGTGATAGAAGGCACGCATCGGGCGAAGAATCCTCGTCAGATCGCGAGGCGACCGTCAGCCCCGCGCCGGGGATGCTAGCAATCGCCGGAGCATCGGTCAGCCATGGCGATGCCGCCCGCCCCTGCGTGGAGGGCGGGACTACCGGTCAATGCGGCGAGAGCAGCGCCACGAATTCGCGCGCCAGCGCATCGATCGCGTGGCGCTCAGGCCGGTACCAGTCGGTCGAGCCGTTGAGCGCGCCGAGGAGGAAGAGCCTGAGCACATCCGGCGAATTGCCGGCCGGCATGCCGCCCGCCTTCTGCCATTCGGCGATCAGGCGGCGCCAGACATCCTCATAGGCGCGACGTACGGCACGCACGCTCTCCGGCACCGGCGCCGCACCGAAGGTGAAGACCTTGATGCTGGCGGAGGTGTAGTCGCCATGACCGTGCAGGGCGCAGAGATGCGCCCGGATCGCCGCTTCCAGCCGCACGCGCGGCGAGGCGCCCTCCTCTGCCGCAAGCGCCGCGACGACCGCCTCATGGACGAAGCGCACGCCGTCATTGACGACGGCCTCGACGATCTCCTCCTTCGAGCCGAAATGGTAATAGAGGCTCGCCTTGCGGATGCCGACCGCCTCGGCGATCTCGCGCAAGGTCGTCTGATGGTAGCCGCCGCCGCGCAGCAGCCGCGCGGCATGGTCGAGGATCAAACGGCGCGAGCCGCCTTCGGTTGTTGGCCGGGGAGTTAGCGCTTCGGTCATAGGCATGGCGTGTCTTCCCGTGCGCGCTGCAGCGTGAAACGCTGCTGCGCAGACACGGGACCGTGCACAAGAAAAGGCGCCTTCTCGTCACGCGGTCCCGTGTCTGCGCAGCAGCGTTTCACGCTGCGGCGCGCACGGGATGACAGGCGCCTCTGGTTCACAGCCGCTTCGCCACTTCCTCGAGCATGACCTCGGTCGCGCCGCCGCCGATCGACTGGACGCGGGCGTCGCGGGTCATGCGCTCGATCGCGCTCTCGCGCATGTAGCCCATGCCGCCATGGAACTGCAGGCAGTCATACATCACTTCGTTGACCAGCTCTCCGCAATAGGCCTTGGCCATCGAGACCTCGCGGGTGGCATCGAAGCCCTGCGCGTCGAGCCAGGCGGCGTGATAGACGAGCTGACGGCCGGCCTCGACCTTGCCCGCAAGATCGGCGAGACGCTGGCGGATCGCCTGCTTCTCCCACAGCGGCGCGCCGAAAGCTTTTCGCGTCTTCACATAATCCAGCGTCAGGTCGATGGCGGCCTGCGCCTCGCCCATCGCCATGGCGCCAATCACGGTGCGCTCGTTCTGGAAATTGCTCATGATCGCGTAGAAGCCGCGACCTTCCTGTCCAAGGATGTTCTCGGCCGGCACCTTGCAATCGACGAAGGAGAGCTCGGCGGTGTCGGATGAGCGCCAGCCATGCTTGTCGAGCGCGCGCGAGACCGAGAAGCCCGGCGTGCCCTTCTCCACGAGGAAGATCGAGACCGATTGCGAGGGCCGCGCTTGCGGGTCCGTCTTGGCGGCGACGCAGTAGAGATCGGCATGGACGCCGTTGGTGATGAACATCTTGGCGCCGTTGAGGACGAAATGATCGCCCTCGCGCCGCGCGGTGGTACGGATGCCCTTCACGTCCGAGCCGGCATCGGGCTCGGTCACGGCGACAGCGACGATCTTCTCGCCGGCGATGATCGCGGGCAGGTATTTGTCCTTTTGCGCCTGGCTGCCGGCATTGGCGATATGGACCGAAGCCATGTCGGTATGGACCAGCGCGGTGATCGCGACACCGGAGAAGGTCGAGCGGCCCAGCTCCTCGGCCAGCACGACGGTCGCCATCGTGTCCATCTCGGAGCCGCCATACGCGCCGGGATAGCGGATGCCGAAGAAGCCGAGCTCCCCCATCTTGCGCAGCACGGCGCGCGGGACGAAGCCGTCCTCCTCCCATTGCAGGGCATGCGGCTTGATCTCGGCCTCGACGAAACGGCGCACCTGGTCGCGCAGCGCCTCATGTTCCTCGGTGAAGTAAGGCGAGCGGCGCGCGCCCTCCGCGACAAGCTTTCCGCCTGATGACATCGCCTTCTCCCGCTAGTGCACCGCGCCGCCGCACAGCTACCTGCCGGACGGTAGGTGAATGAGCAGCCGAGATCAAGCTATCGTCATTCGGATGCGATGTCAGGCGACGTCGTCCCAGTGCGCGACCATGCTGCGCCCCTTGCCGGCACGTTTGGCGCCATAAAGTGCTTGGTCGGCGGCGCGCGTCAGCACCTCGACCGTCCAATGCCCGGCATCCTGCTCCGACTTGACGGAGACCCCGACGCTGGCGCCGACCGAGACCAGTTGACCCGCCAGCATGAACGGCGCCTTGACGACCGAGACCGCCCGTTCGGCAACCTCCGAGAGCGCGACCGCATCGGCAACGCCACGCACGACGAGAGCGAACTCGTCGCCGCCGAGCCGCGCCACGCTGTCGCCGGGACGGACGACGCCCTTCAGCCGCATCGCGACCTGTTGCAGCAGCTCGTCGCCGGCCTGGTGGCCATGGCGATCGTTGATCAGCTTGAAGCCGTCGAGATCGAGCAGCAGGAGGCCGAGCGCCTCGCCGCTCTCGCCGGCCTCGCGCAGCACGCGGTCGAGCCCCCGGCGATTGACGAGCCCGGTCAAGGGGTCGTGGCTCGCGGCGAAGTCGAGCTCGCGGCGCACCATCAGCAACTCCTCGAACTGGCCGATGATATGGTCGGAGCTCTCGTAGATCGAATAGAGATAGACGAGGAGAAGCACGCTGAGCGCCTGATAGAGCGGATCGCCGGAGACCAGAAAGGCGACGACCAGCGTGCCGATCGCGATGGTCGAAAGCACGGCGCAGATCCAGTAGCGCAGCGTGCGGAGATAGGACCCGGCCGTCAGCGCCATGGTGAGCCCGAGGCTGAGCACGAAGCCGCCGGCATGGTCGGTGGCAGCGGCGGCCAGCGTCAGCGCAGCGATGACGAGTGTGAAGGCGAAGGCGGAATAGGCATAGCCCGCCTCCCAGCGCCGCGCCTCTGCGAGGCTCAGCTTGCGCGCGGGATCGCGGCGCTTGAAGGCCACGATGTTGGCGATGCGGAGGAATGTGGTGACGACCCCTGCCCCGGTCAGCCACCAGAAGACCACTTGGCCCGTCTGCACGGCCATGATGGCGGAACCGACGATCAACCCTGCGGCGATGCAGAGAATCTGAGGCAGCGCCGCGAAGAGACGCGAGATGATCTCGACCTCGATATCCGCGGGGAGCTGCGCGGCACGTTTGCGGGGCCTCATCAGCAGATGCATGGCGATGGCTTTACGCGTGACGCTCTAAGAACCCGTCAGCCCGATCTCCGGCATTTTAGGCATCGGATCACCTGCGGCCGCGCCCGCAACGAAAGAGGGGCCAGCCCATGGCCAGCCCCGTTCCAAGTTGCAGATGGGGAGGTCGAACGTGTGGCGATCAGTTGCAGCCGCAGCCGTGGCCGAGCCCGCCGAGCAGACCGCCGATGATGCCGTTCTTGCTGACGATCGCCTTCACGGGAGCGACCACGCCGATCTTGTTGCCATTGGCGATGCCGTTGCCGCTGAGGACGCTGACATTGTTGAGCGCATTGATCTTGACGCCCGACACCGCCGTCGTCACCGGAGCGACGATGCCCCCGAGAAGAGAACCGCCGCGTCCGCCGGCCATGGCCGGAGAAACGGCGAAGGCTGCAACCGTAGCGAGAACAACCGCGTATTTCATCTTGCTTCTCCCTGTCTTCGCCTCCGGGCCGGAAGCGATGACACTCGTATAAGTTGCAACAACTCAATTGAACAACCTTGTCTCAACATTAACCATACCGAGTAAAGTTAACCGACACCACGAGACTTACTTACAACACATTATTGGATTCATCGTGAAACAAACCGAATAAAGATAGATACATTCTACAGTAACAACTGAGGTATTCTCGATTCATTAACCAATATCATCGCATGATCACGTCAGCATTGGTGAGATCATGGCGATAGCGACGCGCATCATCATCCTTTCAGCCCTGGCCCTGCATTCGCCATCTGCGCTGGCGACCGATAAATCCGGCAAAGAGAAGGAAAGCTCGATCGCCGTCATCGGGCTTCGCGGCGGCTTCGACAGCAATCCGGCCGGCATCCAGGGAGCGAACGGCACGCCTGTCGCCACAACCTATGCAACCTGGGATTACCTCCACGGGACGTTGCAGGACGGCTACGGGCTGAACCTCTCGCTGGTCGAGACGCAGTACGACCCGCGCGCGCTCGCCTCGGCCCGCGCCCATTCGCTGACGCTGAAGCACGGTTTCAGCCTGGGCGAGGCCAGCGCGATTCAATCCTCCTTGTCAGTCAATAACGAGCAGAGCTGGTCGCGCCGGAAAAGCGCCCTGTCCTGGCGCGAACGCCTCGACCATGGCATCGGCCCATTCCGCCTCTTCGCCAGCGGAGAAGCGCGCATCACCGCGCTGAACGAGCGCAATGTCTTCAATCTCGGCGACTTCCTGCCGCGCGACGAGAATTTCGGCACGCTGGGGCTGACGACCGGCGCGGCCTGGCGCTCGGGCGAGACCGAGATCGGCCTCTCCTTCAGCGCCTCGCGCGTCCATTACATCGAAGGCGTCGACTATCTCGGCTTCCGCCGCGACCATAACCGGCTGCAGCCCAACCTGTTCTTCTCGACGGTGCTGGGCGGGGCTGCGATCGAAGCGTCGCTCTCGCCGTTCCGGGCCTATTTCCCGGAGAAGGAATTCGATGCGGTCGCAAGCCTGCTCTACACGGCGAAGCTGCGCCTGCCCTATGAGCGCTTCACGCTCGATCTCGGCTCGACCCGTACGGTGGAGGACACCACCCTGCCCTTCTCCGTCATCAATGTGACGACGGCGCATGAGGCGAAGCTGACAGCCCGGATCGACGACGACAATGCCGTGAGCCTCTCCGCCCGGCGCAAGACCGACGACTATGTCGGCTCGATGCCCGCTCGGACCAGAAGGGCATCGGCATCGATTACCAGCGCAGCTTAAGCAAGGGCTTCACCGCCACGGCCTCCGGCGCCTGGCGCAAGACCAAGGAGACCGAGCTCACGCCGGTAACCTCGTTCAGCGTCATGCTCGGCCTGCAAAAGCAGATCGACCTCAGCCGCATCGGCAAACCTGACAAGAGCGGCGGATAGGGACTTCAGGCGCGGCAGAACCCATCAGCCTGCTCCGCGCCTCCCAGCCGCCTCAGCCTCCGTTCATGATTGGCCCGTTAGGAGACAGCGAAACGCCTCGCCATGGCCTGCTTGCCGGCGAGGAAACGGAAAGGAAGAACCATGCTGCGTCGCCAGCTCACGGTTTCGGCCCTCGCCTGCGCCGTCCTGCTCAGCGCAATCCCGGCTCAGGCCCAGTATTATGGCGGCCCCTATCGCGGCTCGCCGTCCTATAGCGACGATGACGAAGATGACGACGATCGCCCGCCGCGGCCCTCTTACCGCCGCGACTACGGCTACGAGCGTCCCTATTACCGGCCGCGCTATGGCAATATCTGCGTGACCGGCCGGGGCGAGTGCCCGACGCCACCCCTGCCCTATGGCTCCGGCTGCGGCTGCCATATCCCCGGCTTCGGCAGCAAGCGCGGCGTCGTGCAATAGCTGGTTTTAGACCCGGCGCGCGCTTTCCGTCCCGAGATAGCAGATGCCCTCGCCAAGCTTGGCCTTGGGATTGGGAAAGATGATGAAGCCGTCGCGCGGCATCGTCACGACGCGGCCATCGGCGCGGCGGGCGATCGGCGTGCCCTTGGCGACGCGGTCGCCGGTCTTCCAGTTGCCCTCGACGCGGTCGCCCTCGGCCTCGCAGATGACGAGATCGTCCATGTGGACGACGGTCCGGGCAGCGGCAGCCGGCGGCGGCTCGTTGGTCAGGCCGAGATGGGCGAGCACGTTGCGGATCGCCTTGTAGCCGACATCGACCGAGGCCGGATCGTCGTGGCGCCCGCATTCGAGCGTCACGCCATAGCCGCCGGCGAAGCGCATGAACTCCGTCGTGCCGAAGCCTTCGGTGACGGCAAGCCGCGGCAGGTTCAGCCGCTCGCGCGCCGCGATCAGCCGGACATAGATGTCGAGCCAGCCATGGATCATCAGGTCGACGCCGAGGCAGGCGGCGAAGGCGGCCTCGGCCGCACCATGGCGGAAGGGTTCGAGCGTGCCGCGATTGTCGTCCGGCCCGAAGAAGACGAAGGGCACGCCCTCCCCGGTGAAGGAATGCACGTCGAGCAGCATGTCGTGCTGGCGCAGGATGGCCGAGAGGCGGTTGCCGAGCCGATCCTCGTTGTCGACGGGCTGCGGCCGCTCGCGCAAGTCGCGGTTGAGGTTGCGGTCGCCCTCGCGGGTGTTCTGCCTGTAGGCCTTGGGATTGGCGACGGGCAGGAAGGTGACCTCGCCGCGCTGGATCGACACACGGCCGGCCCGGCAATCCTCGATCACGCGGGCGATGGCGTTCGGCCCGCAGGTCTCGTTGCCGTGGACGGCACCGAGGACAAGGAGCTTCGGGCCCGCCTTCAGTCCGTGGAAGCGGATGGTCTCGAGCGGCGGATCGATCAGGGCTGGCGTGGTCATAGGCTCTACTGTCAGGCTTTGCGAAGCTGCGAATGCGGGTCGAGGATGTCGCGCAGGCCGTCACCCAGCAGGTTGAGGCCGAGCACGGTCATGAAGATGGCGAGGCCCGGGAAGATCGAGATCCAGGGCGCGGTGGTGATCTGGTCGCGCGCGTCGGAGAGCATCGAGCCCCAGCTCGGGAAGGGCGGACGGATGCCGAGCCCCAGGAAGGAGAGCGCGGCCTCCGCCAGCACGGCGCCGCCCATGCCGAGCGTGCCGATGACGATGATCGGGCCGGCGATGTTCGGCAGGATCTGCAGCAGCATGATGCGCAGGTTGCTGGAGCCGAAGGAGCGCGCCGCCTCGACATAGCCCTGCTGCTTGATCGACAGCGTCGCGGCCCGCGACAGCCGGCAGGTATAGGACCAGTTGGTCAGGCCGAGCGCGATCAGCAGGCTGGTCAGGCCTGGCTGGAGGATCGCCATGATGGCGAGCGCGAAGACCAGCGAGGGGATCGACAGCATGAGGTTGGTCAGGCCGTTGACGAAATCATCCCACCAGCCGCCGAAATACCCGGCCGACATGCCCAGCGCCACGCCGATCACCGTGTTGATCAATTGCGAGACGATGCCGACCGTCAGCGAGATGCGCGCGCCGTAGAGCACGCGGCTGTAGATGTCGCGGCCCTGCGCATCCGTGCCGAACCAGAACTCGCTGCCGGGCGGAACCTCGGCATTCATCAGATTGGCGTCCATGACGGGGTCGGTATGCGCCAGCCAGGGCGCCAGCGTCCCGCCGACCACGACGGCGGCGAAAAGCACGCCGCCGATCCACAGATTAGCCCGGAATTTCATGCCCCGCCCCTAGGTGTATTTGATGCGCGGATCGATCAGAGCGCAGAGCACGTCCACGATGATGTTCACGACGAGAAAGAAGAGCACGAGCAGCAGGATGCAGGCCTGGACGACGGGGATGTCGCGCAGCGACACGCTGTCGACCAGCAGCGAGCCGATGCCCGGCCAGGCGAAGAGCTTCTCGATCACGACGGCGCCGCCCATGATCGAGCCGAACTGCAGGCCCAGCGTCGTCAGCACGATGACCATCGCGTTGCGCGCGACATGCCAGCGCATCACCCGGACCTCGCTGTTGCCCTTGGCGCGGGCGGTGCGGACGAAATCGGCGTTCATGACCTCGAGCACGGCAGCGCGCGTCGTGCGGGCGAGCAATGCGAGCGGCGCGACGCCGAGCGCGACCGCCGGCAGCACGATGTAGCGCGGATTGCCGTCGCCATAGCCGAAGCTTGGGAACCAGCCGAGAACCAGGGCGAAAGCGTACATCAGCATCAGCCCGAGCCAGAACTGCGGCAGGGACAGGCCGGACACCGCGACGAACATCGACTGCATGTCGAGCCAGCCGCCCGGTTTCAGCGCCGCCAGGAAGCCGAGCGGAACGCCGAGGATGATGGCGAACGCCATGGCGGCGATGGCCAATTGAAGACTGGGCCAGATGCGCTCCATCAGTGAATTGATCACCGGCTGGCGGGTGCGGAACGACGTGCCGAGATCGAAGGTCGCGAGCTTCATGGCATAATTCGCGAAGCGCACATGAACGGGATCATCGAGGCCGAACTGCTTGTTCATCCGCGCGACCTGGTCGGCATCGACGACCGAGCGGCCATCGGACATCTGGGTCGAGGCGAAGTCGCCGGGGATGACGCTGAACATCACGAAGATGAGCGCGGCGACCGCAAGCAGGATCGGGATGGCCTGCAGCAGGCGGCGAAAGACATAGGGCAGCATGGACAACTCCTGATCGCCGCCGCTGGGCGGACTCAGGTCAAGGCTCGAAAATCGTCGTCACCCCGGACGGGCAGCATGGCCGCCGGTCCGGGGGACGGGTATCGTCGAGCTGCGGGAACCTCCGCGGAGGCGCTTACTTCGCCGCGGGCGAAGAGGCGTCGACCCAGAGATCCTCGTAACGCTGGAGCGCAAGCTCCGTCGCATTCGGCTGGAGGCCGTGCAGCCAGGGCTGATAGGCCAGAACCGCCTTGTTGTAGTTGAAGAACCAGACCGGAGCCTCGTCCTGCAGCATGGCATTGGCCTTCTTCAGCAGATCGAGCTTCTTGCCGGCGTCCTTCTCGGCCGCGGCATCGTCGAGCAGCTTGTCATAGGCCGTGTTCTTGAAGGTGGTGTAGTTGCAGGATGAGCGCGGCGTCGTCGAGTGGAAGCACTTCAGCGCGGTCAGCGCGTCGGGACCCGAGGTGTTCGACCAGATATAAGCCTGGAAGTCGCCCTTCGCGATGACGCCACCAAGCGCCGAGGTCTCGACCGGCTTGACCTTCACCTTGATGCCGACCTTGGCGAGCATGGGAATGGTCGCCTCGACGATCGGGATGCCCCAGCTCTCGTTCGGCGTCGCGGTCCATTCGAACTCGAAACCGTCCGGATAGCCCGCTTCGGTGAGCAGCTTCTTCGCCTTCTCGGGATCGAAGGCGTAGGGCTTGGCGTCCTTGTCGAAAGCCGGGACCGAGCTGGGCAGCCAGCTCACCGCGCGATAGGCCTTGTCGCGGACGAGGCGCTTGATGATCAGCTCGCTGTCGATCGCATAGTTGATCGCCTGACGCACCCGCTTGTCGGAGAAGGGCTTGAACTCCGGGTTCATGCCCATGTTGCGGGTGAAGACCTCCGCAACCTCGAGAATGCCCTTGGAGAGGTTCGGGTCGGCCTTGTAGGCGACATACTGGGTCGAGCCCAGGATCGAGACGTCGATCTCCTTGTTGCGGAAGGCGACGTCGCGGGCGGCGGCCTCACCCATCGGCGAGATCACGAGCTTGTCGGCATAGGGCTTGCCGGCCTTGTAGTACTTCTCCCAGCGCTCGAAGACCATCCGCGAGCCGGGAACGTGCTCGACAAACTTGAACGGCCCGAGACCGATCGGCTTGTTGAAGAAGTCGGGCTCCTGCGCTTCCTTGGCCGGCAGGATCGCCGTCGGGGCGCTGAAGTACAGGAAGCCGGGATCGACGGCGTCGGTCATCGTCATCTCGATGGTGAAATCATCGATCTTCTTGAGACCGGAAATCTCCTTGGCCTCACCCTTGCGGACCTCGGCACCACCCTTGATGCGCGAGACGTGGCGCGCGCCCGGATAGTTCTTGGAGCCGTCGACCAGGCGATGGAACGACCAGATGACGTCGTCGGCCGTCATCTTGCGGCCGTTGTGGAAGAAGGCGTCGTCGCGGAGCTTCAGCGTGTGCGTCAGCCCGTCTGTCGAGGTGGTGTAGCTCTTGACGAGCTCGGGCTCCGGCTTGCCGGCGTTCGAATCCCAGCGGAACAGCATGCCGTGCAGCGCATAGCCGTAGATCTCGTCCTGGATCTGGTTCGAGACGTGGCTGTCATTGCTGACGAAGGAGGCGCCATAAGGCGCCGTGAAGCGGATCGTTCCGCCACGGCGCGGCTCCTGAGCCTGCGCCGAGATCGTAAAGGCCGCCAGCGTCAACGCAGTGGCGAAGGCAAATTTCTTCAACAACACGATCAATCCTCCCGTTTTCCGATGTGCTCCGGTTGGCCCGGAGTTGTTTGCTTTCAAGTGGAACCATAACGGCTTTACCGCGCTTGTCTTCCCCCGCACGGTCAAATTCCCCGCGCAGCCACGCGATTCACGGTGCCGCGAAGCTGCTCGGGTGTCCTTTTCGCATTTTCTTCACGCGGACCGGCCTTTTTCGCTCGAAGATGCTTCTCCCTCAAGCACCCCGTTCGTAGACCACCTCGCCGCCGAGAATGGTCAGATCGCAGCGCGTGTCCTTGAGGATATCGGCCGGAGCGGCGCTCAGCAGATCGCGCGAGAACACCGCGACATCGGCCAGGAAGCCCGGCGCGAGCCGGCCCTTCACATGTTCCTGCTTCTGCGAGAAGGCGCCGAACTCGGTATAGGCCTGCAGGGCTTCCTCGATCGAGACGCGCTGGGCCGCATCCATCACCGTGCCCTTCCAGGTCTCACGCGTCAGCATGGTGTGGAAATTCGGGAAGGGGTTGGGGTCGCAGACCGGCGCGTCGCTCCCGGTCGCCGGCTTCAGGCCGAGATCGAACCAGGTGCGGAACGGATAGCTCGGCAGCGCCCGCTCGGGGCCGAGCACCTTCACATAGGCATCGCCGAAATCGTGGATGAAGACCTGCTGCGGGCAGGGATAGATGCCGGCCTTGACCATGCGCTCGTGCTGCTCCGGGGTCGAGAAGCCGCAATGCTCGATGCGGTGGCGGCGGTCTGGATCGGGATAGGCAGCGAGCGCCTTCTCATAGGCCGTGATCAACTGCTCGATCGCGGCATCGCCGATGGCGTGGCAGGCGAGCTGATAGCCCTTCTTATGGGCATCGAGCACCATGCGCTCGAGCTCGGCATCCTCCCACATCCAGACGCCGGTGGTCTTGTCCTCGCCGAGATAGGGCTCGGTCATCCAGGCGGTGCGGCCACCGGCCGAGCCGTCCAGGAAGAGCTTGACCGCGCCGATCATCAGCATCTCGTCGCCGGTGCCGGAGATCAGGCCGGCGTCGTAGCAATCAGGCACGATCGAGCGGCCGTCGTCGCCGAGCAGGGTCAGCCAGGTGCGGACCGGCAGGCGCCCGTCGCGCTTGGCGCGGTGATAGGCAGCGATTTCGCGGAAGCCGCCCTTCTGGCCGACGGCGGCATCCATGCAGCTGGTGATGCCGAGTGAGAGCAAATACTGCCCGCCGCGCTCGATGCCGGCGATGATGTCTTCTTCGGTCGCGGCGGGAATTGCCGCCTGGACCGGCGCGCGTGCGTTCTCGGCGAGCAGTCCGGTGAGGCGGCCGTTCTGCTGCTCGATCAGGCCGCCCTGAGGCGTCGGTGATTGCTCGTCGATGCCACCGAGGCGCAACGCCTCCGAATTGCAGATCGCGATATGGCCGCAAGCGCGCACCAGCATCACAGGATTGTTCGGCGCGGCGCGGTCGAGCTCCTCGCGATAGGGATGGCGGCCGGTATCGAGCTTGGTCTGGTCGTAGCCGCGCGAGAGAATCCATTCGCCGGGCTTCGACTGTGCGGCGCGGGCCGAAATGGCGCCCAGCAGGGCTTCCAGCGTCGGCGCGCTCTCCGGCTTGGAATCGACCCAGCCCATGGTCATGCCGAGCGAGACGAGATGCAGATGGGAATCATTCAGGCCCGGCGTCGCCAGCCGGCCCTTCAGGTCGATGACGCGGGTTTTAGGCCCGATCAGCGGCTTGATCTCGGCATCGTTGCCGGCAGCCAGCACCTTGTCCCGGAAGATCGCCAGCGCCTCGACGACGCCCTCCTCGCGCCCGCACCAGATCGGTCCGTTGCGCAATACGATATCGGCCTGAATCGCCATGGTGTTCTCCTCAAGTCCAGTCGTCGCGGCTCGTGAGAGCGGCGGTCAGATATCGTCGAGCGGGAAGATCGGGCGGCGGACCTTCTTATAGGGCCGCTCCTTGAAATTGCGGGTCGAGAGCGCGCCGGTATCGACCTCCAGCACCTCGCGCGCGATCGGCTCGAAGGCGGCGCGGAAATGCTGCATCGACTTGACGATCACCGTCGATTTCCGGGTCGGGTCGACGCCCAGCGAAGTAAACTGCGCGAGGTCCGTCGCCTGGCCGTTATGGGTGATGACGATGATCTCGACATCGTCGACGCGCAGCAGGGCCGAGAGCCCGTAATTGCGCCAGACGCCGCCGGCCATCGGGCCATGGCAGAGGAAATAGCCGTCCGTTATGGCGACGACATGGGCGTCGAGATCGAGCGGGCCGCCGCCCATGCTCGGATCGACCTTGCCGCCGAGCTTGATCCGGCCGCGCTTGCCGACGCCGATCGCCTGCGCGGCGAGCACGGCCTCGGGGTCGTTGATCGCGTGGAAGCCGACATTCTTCAGCCCGGCATCGAGAACGGCGCGCAGCAGGTTGGTGGCATCGCCATAGGCGCCGGAGCCGGGATTGTCGGAATAGTCCGAGATCACCACCGGCTTGTAGCCGGGCTTGCCCGTATCGGCCTCGCCTGCCTTGGCGCGGGCCATGGCCTCGGCCAGCGGCGTGAAATGGATCGAGGAGAAGCGGCGCTGTTCCCAGGCATAGTCCATCAGCTCTTCGGCGATGCCTTGAGCCTTGCCGCGATCATCGGCCGTGACCGCGATCGAGGGGCCGATATCGTGGACGTCGGCCGAGGAGAAACCCGCCTGGACGCTGACGACGAGCGCGTCGCCGGATGCTTCGAGCGCATCGCCGCGGCGCAGCAATTCGAGGAAGGGCGGCGAGGTCGTGCGCCCGCCATCGAGCGCATAGAGGATCGGCCGGCGGGCGAGCGCGACCTTGGGCTTGATCTCGCCCTTGATCGCACGCTGCAGCAGTTCGGCCGCCTGCCAGGTCCGCTCGTATTGGTCGATATGCGGATAGGTGCGGTAGGAGATCAGCGCATTGGCGTTGTCGGCCATGAGCTGCGTGACCGTCGCGTGCAGGTCGAGCACCGCGACGACGGGAACATCGGGACCGATCCGCTTGCGCAGCCGCGCCAGCAATTCGCCCTCGCCATCGTCCGAGCTTTCGGTCGACATGGCGCCATGGAGGTGCAGCAGCACGCCATCGACGCCCGGAGCGGCATCGACGATCTGGCCGGCGAAGAGATCGAAGGCGGCATCGGTGACGCGGCCGGACGGGTTGGCGCCGGTCACCAGCGGATGGACGAGGCTCCAGCCGAACTTGTCGGCCGCCTCGAAGGCCGCCCCCATCGAGGTGCGCGTGCCGCGGAAGGCGCCGGGAATTTCGTTGTCACTGAAAGCGCCATGCGCCCTGAAGGTGGCCTCGTCCGTGAGCTGAACACTGAAGGTGTTCGTCTCATGCATGAACTCGGCAATCAAAACGCGCGGCACCGTCATCTCCCCAGATAGCGTTCAATTTTTTTGACAATGTGGGCGAGGAACCTGCGCCCTGGCCACTGATTTTCGCGCATGCATCCCCAGAAACCTGCGCGCTTGTCGAAATGTGGTGAATATGCTCGACTGAGCGGAACCAACTGGGCGATGGCGCGGTTTCCGCAGCGGACCTCTGCGAGCCAGCCAATGCCGGTTTCCCCGCACGCTAAACGCCCTTCCGCCGCGACGCGACTGCGACGCGTTTCGTCTGACGAACTTGCGATCCGCCGCATCCGCCACGGCCGCTCCTTCGGCTATCGCGATGCGGAGGGCGGCAAGGTCACGGATGAGGACACGCTTGCCCGCATCCGCTCGCTGGCCATCCCGCCGGCTTATGTGGATGTCAGGATCGCAGCCGATCCGCGCGCCCATCTTCAGGCCATCGGGCATGACGAGGCCGGCCGCATCCAGCATCGCTACCATCCCGATTGGGAGAAGGTGCGCGAGCGGCGCAAGCTCAAGCGGCTCGCCCGTCTGATCGAGGCCCTGCCCAAGCTGCGCGCCCGCATCGCGGCCGACGTCAAGGCGCGGGTGCTGTCGCGCGACAAGGCGCTGGCCTGCGCGGCGGCCATCATCGACCGTGGCCATCTGCGCGTCGGCAACGAAACCTATGCCAGGAAGAATGGCAGCCACGGCACCTCGACGCTGCTCAAGCGCCATGTCTCGCTGACGGGCACCCGGGTCGCGCTGCATTTCCGCGGCAAGAGCGGCAAGGAGATTTCCTGCGCGATCGACGATGCGCCGCTGGCGCGCGCGATCGCGCGGATCATCACCCTGCCCGGCCGGCGCCTGCTGCAACATCGGAACGAAGACGGCTCCGTCGCGCCAATCCATGCGGCCGAGATCAACGCCTATCTCAAACGCGCCTGCGGCTTGCCGGTCAGCAGCAAGGATTTGCGCATGCTTGCAGCCAATGCCGCCGCCGCGGAACTGCTGCTCGCCGGCGAGGCGGTGGCGAGCGAAGCCGGACGCAAGCGCCAGCTCGCCGACATCATGCGCTCGATCTCGGAGAAGCTGGTTAACACGCCGGCCGTCGTCCGCAAGAGCTATGTCCACGCGATCGTCATCGACGCCTATGCCAGCGGCCGCCTGCAGAAGACCTATGCGAAGGCGCGCGCCAAGCCCGGCTGCTCGCGGATCGAGCGCGCGCTCGGGCTGCTGGCCGCCTGACATCGCGGGAACAATGCCGCCGCTGAGAGCTTGCTCCTGAAACCCTTCAAAGGAGAGCCGCCATGGCCCCGGCCGATAGGAATCGCGAGAACCTAGCCCCGCTCGAGGATGAGCGCGGACCCGCAAACACCAACCAGACCGCCGTCGAGGCTGACCCGACCGAGAGCCACCGCGTCAGCGACCGCACCAATGTCCATGATGCCGGCAGCGATGCCAACGACACCCCGGACGGGCTGACGGAAACGGAAGAGGCCGTGCGTCAGGCCGTCGAGGATGTGCCTGTCGGCATGCCATTGCGCGGCAAGACGGAATCGATCCCTGTCTTCGATCGGGGCTCGCTTCCACCCAAGGTTTGAGCTGCGCTAGAGGACAGCCGTGACAGGTGATTGGAGCTTTATCTTCTGGATCATCCTGATCGCCGTGCCGATCGGGATCGCCCTCGCAACCTTCTGGGCGCGCTCAAGCGGCCCTGGCGAGGCGATGCTGGGCAAGCCCAGTATCGATGATCCGCGCGATCCGCCCTGAGCGACGCGCCAAGGCCGAGGTAGTGACCTAGATCGACTTGAAGCTCGGATAGTGGCCGCGATAGCTCTTCTCGAGGATCGCGACGCCGCCCCGCTCCTTCAGGATCTGCGCAACGGTGAGGCCAAGCTCGCGCGCCTGCTCGGGTGCCGCGCTCTGATCCGCGACGACGCGTTCCGTGCCCTCGATCGAGGTCACCTGCGCGTGCAGCGTCAGGCGCCCGTCCTGCCATGTCGCGCAGGCACCGACCGGCAGGCTGCACCCTGCCCCCAGCGCATGCATCATCTCGCGTTCGGCCTCGGCCTCGGCACGGGCCTTGGGACATTCGATCGCCTTCAGCACCTCGATCACCGCCGTATCCTCGGCGCGGGCTTCGAGCCCGAGCGCGCCCTGTCCGACCGCATAGGGGAACAGGGACGGGGCCAGCGCCTCCGACGAGGCCTCGTCCAGTCCCAGCCGGCGCAAGCCGGCTTGGGCAAGGATGACCGCATCGAGCGCATCCTCCCCGCCGATCTTGGCGAGGCGTGGGCCGACATTGCCGCGGATCGGAACGACGGTGACATCCGGCCGCAGATTCAGGATCTGGGCACGACGGCGCAGCGAACCCGTGCCGACGCGCGCGCCCTGGCGCAGCGAGGCCATGGTCGCACCACAAAGCGCATCGCGCGGATCCTCGCGCGGCGGCACCGAGGCAAGGACGAGACCCTCATGCAATGTGGTCGGCAAGTCCTTCAGCGAATGGACGACGAAATCGACCTCGCGCTTCACCAGCTGCTGCTCGTGCTCGACCGCGAAGACGCCGACCATGCCGAACTGGTGGAACTCGGAAACGCGGTCGCGATCGGCGATCGTGGCGATCTGGCAGAGGGTGAATTCCGCCTGCGGGAACTTCTCCCGGATCAGGCCCATGACGTGGTTGGTCTGGGCCATCGCCAGCGGGCTGCGGCGCGTGCCGATCCTCAGATGCATGATCTCAAAGCTTTCGGTCCTGTCCGGCCGGGCCGGTTATTGCCGCGGTCTATAACAGGGGGGCAGCGGGCTGACGAGTGCGGCATAGGCCCATCCTGCGCTGGATCAATCGCGGGCGGCTGGTCCGCCCTGCCGGCGCATGGTCGCCATCGCCTGCCCGAGCACCGCGAAGACGCGCGGATCGCGTGACTGGGCGACGTTGAAGCGCATGAAGCTGCCGGCCGTCTGGGCGACGCTGAAGACATTGCCCGGCGCCAGCACCACGCCCTGCATCACGGCGAGCTGGGCCAGTTCGGCGGAATCGATGCCTTCAGGCAAACGGCACCAGAGATAGAAGCCACCACGCGGCATCAGCCAGGGGCGAATCCCGAGCGGCTCAAGCCTTGCGGCGACCTCCCGCCGTGCCTGGGCCAGGCGGCGGTGCAGCTCTTCCATATGCTTGCGATAGCTGCCGCCGGCGAGGACGCCCGCCAGAAGCTCAGTGGAGACCGGGCTTGGCCCACCGAAATTGGTCGCGACCTGCAGGTCGACAAGTCCTTCGATCCAATCGGCGCGCGCGGCGATATAGCCGCAGCGGGTAGCCGCCGAGAGCGTCTTCGAGAAGCTGCCGATCCGGATGACGCGCTCCAGCCCGTCGAGCGCCGCCAGCCGCGACGACGGCTCGGGCTCGAAATCGGCGAAGATGTCGTCCTCGACGATGATCATGTCGTTGGCGGCAGCCGTGCTGAGCACGCGATAGGCGGCCTGCGGCGACAGGCCGGCGCCGGTCGGATTGTGCAATCCGGAATTGGTCAGGTAGAGGCGCGGACGCTCGGCCGCGACCACCGCCTCGAACGCCGCGATATCGGGGCCGGCAGGCGTATAAGGCGTGCTCAGCACACGCACCTGATGCGCTCGCAGCAACGCCTGGAAGTTGAAGTAGCAGGGGTCGTCGACGAGGACGGCATCGCCGGGTCGCAGCAGGAAACGGCAGATCAGGTCGAGCGCCTGCGTCCCCGAGCCGGTCAGCATGAGCTGTTCCGGCGAAACCGCGAGCCCGGCCTCGGCGAAGCGCCCGAGCAGGAGCCGGCGCAGGACGGAAGCACCGCGCGTGCCGCCGTAATCGGTGAGGATCGCGCCATCGGCACGGGCCAGCGCCCGGAAGCCGCGGCGCAAGGCCTCGTCCGGCATCCAGTCGGGCGGGAGCCAGCCGCAGCCGGGCTTCAGCGCACCGGGCTCGGCATCGAGCGACTGGCGCGAAACCCAGAACGGATCGACCACGAGTTCCTGCGGCGAGGCAGCCTGCGTCAGCGCCAAGGGTGGCAGACCACCGCCGGTCACGTAGAAGCCGGAACCCTGCCGGGCACGGATCAGGCCCTCGGCCGCGAGGCGATCATAGGCCTCGACCACGGTGGAGGGCGAAACCTTCATCGTCGCGGCGAAGCCGCGGATCGAAGGCAGGCGGTCGCCGGGCGTCAGTGTCCGCGCCGCCAGCCGGCCGCGGATCGCGGCCATCACCGCCTCCGTTCGCGTCGATCCAGTTTCGCTCCAGCTGATTGTATGGCTATCCATAGGCATACAGTTTGCCATGAATGTATCGGTCTGTCGCTGGTCCTGTCCGGCGCAGATGCCTAGAGCACGGCTTCCGGTGCAGAAGCAGGGCGGACGCGCATGATCAAGGATTGGGGCGGCAAGGGCTGGGGCAGCGGGCTGATCGGCGTGCTGATCTTCAGCGGCTCTTTGCCGGCGACGCGCGTGGCGGTGGCCGGCTTTTCGCCGTTGTTCCTGACAGGCGCCCGCGCCGCGATCGCGGCGCTGCTGGGGGCGGCCTGTCTCATGCTGCTGCGCCAGCAATGGCCTGCTCGCTCGGATATCCGCCCGCTCGCGATCGTCGCTCTCGGCGTCGTGCTCGGCTTCCCGCTGCTGACGGCGCTCGCCCTCCAGCATATCCCCTCGGCGCGTTCGATCGTCTTCATAGGGCTGCTGCCGCTCGCGACCGCGCTGTTCGGCGTGCTGCGCGGCGGCGAGCGTCCGAACCCGGTGTTCTGGCTGTTTTCGGGGATCGGCAGCGCTACCGTCGCAGGTTTCGCGCTCGCCAACAGCGACAGCGGCTCGCTGACGGGGGACCTGCTGATGGTCGCGGCCGTCCTGCTCTGCGGGCTCGGCTATGCCGAAGGCGCGACGCTGTCGCGCCGGCTGGGGGGCTGGCAGGTGATCTCCTGGGCGCTCCTGCTGTCGTTGCCGGCGATGGCCGCGGTCGCACTGCTGTTCTGGCCTCCGACATGGCAAGGCATCGGCACGCCGGCCTGGATCGGCCTTGCCTACGTCTCGGTCTTCAGCATGCTGGTCGGCTTCGTGTTCTGGTATCGAGGCCTGGCGCTCGGCGGCATCGCCAGCGTCGGCCAGCTCCAGCTCCTGCAACCGTTCTTCGGGCTCATGCTGGCAGGCTGGCTGCTAGGCGAGCCGGTTGCCTGGACGATGATCGCGGCGACCGCCGTGGTCGTGCTCTGCGTCGCTGGAGCCAAGCGCTTCGCCTGAGCGGAAGCTCTTGGATTTCGCGCGGCCCAAGGCCATCTTAAGGGCCAAGGAGATGGCGCGATGGCGAGCGGATGGGCTCCGGACGGAGCGGTTCAGGACCAGATCGACGGCTCGATCTCGGATGCGGTTCGGCTGGCACGCTCGCGGCTGCCGAGCGGCCCCGGCGAAATCCATTGCAGGGAATGCGGCGACGAAATTCCGGAAGCGCGGCGCCTCGCCATGCCCGGCGCGCGGCTCTGCGTCGCCTGCCAGTCCGGCCATGACCGCTCGGCGGCGCAATCCGGCTACAATCGGCGCGGCAGCAAGGACAGCCAGCTGAAATAAGCCGGCCATGCCGGCCGCCATTCTCGCGAAAAGACACCCTGTCGACCTCAAGCGCTCGCGGAGCGCAGGACGGCGGCGAACTTGATCGCGCTGGCCGAAAGCGGCCGGTCCTTCAGCCAGGCCATGCCGATGCTGCGCTCGATCGTCGGCGCGACCAGCGGGATCATCGCCAGCTCATCGGCCCTGAACATGGCGAATGTCATCGTCGGCAGCGCCGTCACGCCGAGCCCGGCCGCGGCCAGTGCCGCTGCGCAGGAAATCTGGTCGACCTCATAAGCCGGCGCCACCGGCAGATTGGCATGGATGAAGCCCGCATCGGTGAGGCGCCGGACGGAGGAGGACGGCGACATCGCGATGAATTCGCAAGCCGCCAAGTCGCTCCAGTCGACGCTGCCGCGCCCGGACAAGGGATGCCGGCGCGACACGACCAGCGTGAGTCGATCATTCGCGATCTCTTCGAAGACGAAGGCGCCCTGGCCGTCGGGCCGGCCGGCAATGACGAGATCGACGCTTCCCTCCTGCAGCATCGCCATCGCACGATCCTGCAAGGCATCGCGCACCGCGACCGCGATGCCCGGATAGCGGTCGCGGAAGGCACGCAGCACCGGCGGCAGCAAGGTGCAGACGGCTGACGGCAATGCGGCGATGGACAAGCGACCATGCACGCCGTCGCCGCGCCGCGCGATGGCTTCGAAGGTGCCTGCCAGGCTTCGCATCGCTTCGCGTGCGCTCGCCACGACATGCTGGCCTTCATAGGTCAGCGCCAGTTGCCGCGTCGTGCGGTCGACCAGCCTGCAACCCAGCTCGGCCTCGACCCGCCTCAGGGTTTCGCTGACCGATGGCTGCGAGACGCCGAGCTTCTCGGCCGCGCCAGTCAGGCTCAGCGTATCGCCGATGGCGACGAGAATTTCGAGCTGGCGCAGTGTCAGGTTCATTGACGAAGCCGCATTCAAAGGCACTCCAATTCATAGCTTAACCCTATGAATAGATTAACTGTCATTATTTGACATTTTTCCGCTGGAGCGTTTGCTGGGCCGACCTCGCAGACGGCGGAACGCAGCGATGACAGAGCAGGTTTGGATCGGAGCCGCGGCCGGGTTTGCCGGCGATCGTTCCGACGCTTCGGGGCCGTTGATCGAAACGCTCGCGCGCCATGACGGCCCGCGCTTCCTGATTTTCGAGACCCTCGCGGAACGCACCCTCGCGCTCGCGCAGCTCGATCGCCTGGCTGATCCGGCGCGCGGCGAGGTGCCCGCGCTGCAACGCCTGCTCTGGCCGGCGCTGGCGCCCTGCGCCGCCGCAGGCATCAAGATCATCGGCAATTTTGGCGGGGCCAATCCCTTTGGCGCCGCCGCGAAAATAAGGAGCTGGGCCATCGAGCTCGGCTGCCCCGGTCTGAAGATCGCGGTGGTGACCGGCGACGATCTGCGGGACGCGTTCAGCTCCGCCGATTTCGCCGGCATGGAGACGGATGGTGCCTTGCTCAGCGCCAAACCCGCCATCATTTCGGCGAATGCCTATCTGGGGGCTGATGCGATCGCAAAAGCGCTCGGCGCGGGCGCCGATATCGTCGTGACAGGGCGCGTCGCCGATCCCGCCCTCGTGCTCGGCCCGCTGAAATACAGCTTCGGCTGGGCGGATGACGATTGGGACAGGCTCGCGGCCGGCATCCTCGCGGGCCACCTTCTCGAATGCGGATCGCAGGTGACAGGCGGCTATTTCGCCGATCCCGGCGTCAAGGACGTGCCGGGCCTGGATGTGCTGGGTTATCCGATCGCGGAGGTCGAGCCGGACGGTAGCTTCGTGGTCACCAAGCCAGCGGGGACGGGCGGCCTCGTCGACCGCCGGACGGTCACGGAACAGATGCTCTACGAGATCCACGATCCGGCCGCCTATCTGACGCCGGATGTGATCCTCGATCTCACGCAGGCCGAGATCGCGGAAATCGGGCCTGATCGCGTCCGGGTGAGCGGCGCGCGTGGACGAGCGCGGCCCGAGACGCTGAAGGCGACGGTGTGCTTCGACGGCGGATGGCTGGCCGAGGCCGAGATTTCCTATGCCGGCCCCAACGCGAAATCCCGCGCCGCCCTCGCCATCGAGACGGTGATGAAGCGCCTCGCCCGCCTCCACCCCAGCTTGCGGGTTCGCGCCGACCTGATCGGTGTGGTCAGCGTCTTCGGCGATACGAACGGAATGCGATTGGCGGCAGAGGTGCCGGATGTCACTGACAGCGACCTGCGCGTCCGGTTCGCGGCCGAGTCCACCGATCGCGCCGCGGCTGAATGCCTGCTCGACGAGGTCGAGGCGCTGTATTGCGCCGGCCCCGCCGGTGGCGGCGGCGTCCGCAGGCGCCTGACGCCCCGGCTGCGCAGCGCGTCCTGCCTGGTGGATCGCAAGCACGTCGTACCGCAAGTCTCGTTTCTGGAGATGGCATGACCCGCACGGTTTCGCTGTACCGGCTCGCCCATGCCCGCTCCGGCGACAAGGGCAACCGGCTCAACATCGCCGTCATCTGCCGCGAACCGCGTTTCTTCGCGCCCCTGCGCGAACGATTGACGGAGGCGTTCGTCGCGCGCGTCTTCCGCGAGCGCCAGCCCACCGCCGTCAGGCGCTATGAGCTACCGAAGCTCAACGCCTTCAACTTCGTTCTCGACGATGTGCTGGATGGCGGCGTCAATGGCAGCCTCGGGCTGGACGGCCACGGCAAGACGCTCTCCTTCCTGCTGCTCTCGGCCGAGATCGAGATGCCGGCCGACCTGCTGGCCCCGACCGAAGAGCCATCTCCCGAACCCATGAGCGGAGGCTCGCGATGAGCGCCGAACCCGTCGTCGACTACTTGCAGCGGCGCCATGACGACGTGATGGCCCGCCTCGATGCCTTCCTCAGGCTGCCGAGCGTCAGCACCGACCCCGCCTATGCGCAGGGCATGGCCGATACGCGCGCTTTTCTGCTGGACTGGCTGACGGGCATCGGCCTCGCCGACGTCCAGCTGCTCGACGGCGGCGGACAACCTGCCGTTTACGGCGCCTGGCTGGGTGCGCCGGGGGCGCCGACGATCATCGTCTACGGTCATTACGACGTGCAGCCGCCGGACCCGCTGGCGCTCTGGCAATCGCCGCCCTTCGAGCCGACGATCCGCGACGGACGCCTCTATGCGCGCGGTGCCTCCGATGTGAAGGGCTCGACCACGATCGCGATCGAGACCGTCGCGGCCTTCCTCGCGGTCGAGGGGCGCTGCCCGGTCAATATCAAGCTGTTCATCGAGGGCGAGGAGGAGACCGGCAGCCCGAGCCTGCACGAGATCGTCCGCCGCTACGGCGACCTGCTCAAGGCCGATGCGATGATCTCGGCCGATGGCGGCCGGGCGAGCCCGACCGTACCCACGATCAATGTCGGCGCGCGCGGCCTGACCAAGCTCGAGCTCGTCGTGCGGACCGCCGACAAGGAGCTGCATTCCGGCCGCTATGGCGGCTCTGTGCGCAATGCCCTGCACGAGCTCTCCGCCATCGTCGCCTCCCTCCACGATGCGGAGGGCGCCATCGCCGTCCCTGCCCTGATGGATGCGGTGCGGCCGCTGTCGGAACGCGACCGGAGCGATACGGCCGCCCTGCCCTTCGACGAGGCTGCTTTCATCGCCGATATCGGCGGGCTCGATGCGGGCGAGGCCGGCTACAGCATCCGCGAACGCCTGACGCTGCGCCCCGCGATCGACGTGAACGGACTGTGGGGCGGCTATACCGGCGCCGGCTCCAAGACCGTCATCCCGGATGAGGCGAGGGCCAAGATCACCATCCGCCTGGCGCCGGGGCAAGACCCCGACCAGGCGGCCCAGTCCCTGAAGGACCATATCCTCGCAGCCGCGCGACCGGGCGTCCGGATCCGCTTCGAGGCGATCGGCGGAGGATCGCCGGCCTCCACGCTCGCAGCGGACCACCCGCTCGTGCAGGCGGCGACAGCCGTGCTGCGCCAGACCTCCGGGCAGGAGCCGGTGCATGTCCGGCTCGGCGCCACCGTGCCGATCACCGCGATCTTCAAGGAAACGCTGGGTCTGGACACGCTGATGTTCGGCTTCAACCTGCCGGACGAGGACGTGCATGCGCCCAACGAATTCTTCCACATCCCCTCGGTCGCGCTCGGCCTCAGGGCCTGGCCGATGCTGCTGCAGGAACTGGCGAGCTTCGCCCCTTCGGCCTTCCGCCCGCAGGCAGGGTGAGGAGCGCGCAGCGCCAGCGCCGCCCACCATCGCTGAGGCCGAAACGGCCGGGACTGCCTAGGCAGCGGCGAGGCCGCCGTTCTTCTCGATGAAGGCGACGATCTCCTCGACCCCGGTGAGCCGGTTGAGGTCGCTGAAGACGAACGGACGACCGGCGCGCTGCTTTTCGGTGTCCGAACGCATCACGTCGAGATTGGCACCGACATAGGGCGCGAGGTCGATCTTGTTGATGATCAGCAGGTCCGAGCGCGTGATCCCCGGCCCGCCCTTGCGCGGGATCTTCTCGCCGCCCGCGACGTCGATGACATAGAGCGTGATGTCGGCGAGATCGGGCGAGAAGGTCGCGGCGAGATTGTCGCCGCCGGATTCGATGAAGACGATATCGAGATCGGGGAAGCGCCGCCGCATCTCGGCGATGGCCGCGAGATTGATCGAGGCGTCCTCGCGGATCGCAGTATGCGGGCAGCCTCCGGTCTCGACGCCGATGATGCGCTCTTCCGGCAAGGCCTGCAGCCGGTTGAGGATCAGCTCGTCTTCCTTGGTGAAGATGTCGTTGGTGACGACGGCGACCGAGTAGCGCTCGCGCATCGCCTTGCAGAGCTTCTCTGTGAGCGTGGTCTTGCCGACGCCGACCGGGCCGCCGATGCCAACGCGGAGCGGACCATTGGGGGAGTTCACGAGCGAAAGACCCTTGAATACTGCGTTTCGTGGTTCATCGACAGGATGTCGGCGCGAATGGTGCAGGAGCCGAGATCGTCCAGCGTCGAGGCGGCGGCGCGCCGGGCGGTGCGCAGGATGACAGGCTCAAGCGCGGCAAGCGTCGCCACCCCGTCGCGCTGGCCGAGCGGCACCAGCCGCACGCAGGCCTGGACAAGGTTGGACGCGAAGGCGTGGAGATAAGCGGTGAGCGCATCGGTGATCGCGATGCCGTGGCGCGCCGCAGCCGAGCCGACGGCCACCGGATAGGCGATCGGCCCCTCCCCGCCTGCCGCGTCGCCGCTCCAGGCAGCCATCGCATCGACGAAAGCGCCGCCTTGCAGCGTGGTTTCCATGTGGCGCTCTCGCGAGCCTGACATGGCCTCGGCCAGTTCTGCGACGTCTGCGATGTCATCGCCCGCGCCGATCGTGCGCCAGGCTTCGGCCAGCAGCACAGCGTCATTCCAGGCGGAGCCCTGTTCCAGCAGCGTCTCCAGCCATTCGCGCAGGCTCTGCCGATCCCGGATCAATCCGTCATGGACCGCCCGTTCCAGCCCATGGCTATAGGCGAACGATCCGACCGGGAAGGCCGGAGAGAGCCAGGTCATCAGGCGGGCGAGCGTAGTGGCCTCAGTCATGGTTGTGGTGATGGTCGTGGCAATGACCATGATGATGGCTGTGCCCGTGATCATGCCCATGAGCGTGATAGGCGCCATGCACCGGCTGGAAGCGTGCGACCACCTCGCGCAGGGAAGCGCCGAGGCCTTCCAGCATCGCCCGGATGACATGGTCTCGCTGGATTAGGATGCGGGTTTCGTCGATCTGCGCCGGCAGGTGGCGGTTGCCCAGATGCCAGGCGAGATGGCGCAGCGGGCATCCCGGACCGGGAAACACCTCGTAGAGCTCCTCCTCTGCCGCGACGATCGCTACGCTGCGGCCATCCTGCAGCACGAGCCGGTCACCATCGGCGAAGAGCACCGGCTCAGGCAGATCGACCATGATCTCCTCGCCCTGATCGGTGGTGACGAGCTTGCGGCGCAGGTGGCGGGCGGCATGGTCGAGCCGGAGTGTGCCGGCAGGCTCGCCGCTGCCGCCGTGGCTATGGGAAATGGCGCGGAGCATCGCAGGCCTCGGATCAGAACAGGAAATAGCGCTGCGCCATCGGCAGCACGATCGCGGGTTCGCAGGTCAGGAGCTCGCCATCGGCGCGGACCTCGTAGGTCTCGGAATCGACCTCCATATGCGGCGTCGCGTCGTTGAGGATCATCGAGGCCTTGGAGATGCCGCCGCGCGTGTTCTCGACCGCGAGCATGCCCTTGGCGACACCGAGCTTCTCCTTGAGCCCATTGGCGATCGCGGCTCCGCTGACGAAGGTCACCGAGGACATCGCTGGCGCGCGCCCCATGGCGCCGAACATCGGCCGGTAGTGCATCGGCTGCGGGGTCGGGATCGAGGCGTTGGGATCGCCCATCGGGGCTGCCGCAATCATGCCGCCAACCAGCACCATCTCCGGCTTCACGCCGAAGAAGGCCGGGTTCCAGAGCACGAGATCGGCGCGCTTCCCCACCTCGACCGAGCCGACATGCTTCGACAAGCCCTGCGCAATCGCCGGGTTGATCGTGTATTTCGCGATATAGCGGCGCACGCGAAGATTATCGTTGTCGCCGGTCTCGCTGGCTAAGCGCCCGCGCTGGACCTTCATCTTGTGAGCTGTCTGCCAGGTCCGGATCGGCACTTCGCCGACGCGGCCCATGGCCTGACTGTCCGACGAGATGATCGAGAAGGCGCCGATATCGTGCAGGATATCCTCGGCTGCGATGGTCTCCTTGCGGATGCGGCTCTCGGCGAAGGCGATATCCTCGGGAATCGAGGGCGAGAGGTGATGGCAGACCATCAGCATGTCGAGATGCTCGGCGATGGTGTTTTGCGTGTAGGGCCGCGTCGGATTGGTCGAGGACGGGATGACGTTCGGGAGACCGCAGACCTTGATGATATCGGGCGCGTGGCCGCCACCGGCGCCTTCCGTGTGGAAGGCATGGATGGTGCGGCCCTTGAAGGCCGCGACCGTATCCTCGACGAAGCCGCTCTCGTTCAGCGTGTCAGTGTGGATCATGACCTGGACGTCGTAACCGTCGGCAACGCTGAGGCAGTTGTCGATCGCTGCCGGCGTCGTGCCCCAGTCCTCGTGGAGCTTGAGCGCGCAGGCGCCGCCCTCGATCATCTCGATCAACGCGGCCGGCTTCGAGGCGTTGCCCTTGCCGGAGAGGCCGAGATTGATCGGCACCGCGTCGAAGGACTGGATCATCCGGCCGAGATGCCAGGGGCCGGGCGTGCAGGTGGTCGCCAGCGTGCCATGGGCCGGGCCGGTGCCACCGCCGAGCATGGTGGTGATACCGGCCATCAGCGCCTCGTCAATCTGCTGCGGGCAGATGAAATGGATATGCGCGTCGACGCCGCCGGCGGTCAGGATCTTGCCCTCGCCGGCGATGGCTTCCGTTCCAGGGCCGATGACGATGGTGACGCCTGGCTGCGTATCCGGGTTGCCGGCCTTGCCGATGGCGACGATCCGCCCATCCTTCAGGCCGATATCGGCCTTCACGATGCCCCAGTGGTCGACGATCAGCGCGTTGGTGATGACGGTATCGACCGCGCCTTCGGCGCGGCTCGCCTGGCTCTGGCCCATGCCGTCGCGGATGACCTTGCCGCCGCCGAACTTCACCTCCTCGCCATAGACGGTGAAGTCCTTCTCGACCTCGATGATGAGATCGGTGTCGGCGAGACGGACGCGGTCTCCGACCGTCGGCCCATACATCTGCGCGTAAGCGGCGTGGGAGAGCTTGGCCGGCATCAGAGTTTCCCCATCACCTTCTGCTGGAAGCCGTAGACGGCGCGCCCGCCCCCGAATGGCACGAGGCGGACCTCGCGCTGCTGGCCGGGCTCGAAGCGAACGGCCGTGCCGGCAGCGATATCGAGCCGCATGCCGCGAGCGGAAGTGCGGTCGAAATCGAGCGCGTCGTTGGTCTCGAAGAAATGGTAGTGCGAGCCGACCTGGATCGGCCGGTCGCCGGTATTGGCGACCAGCAGCGTGACCTGCTGCGCGCCCGCGTTGAGGATTATGTCGCCCGCCGCGGGAAAGACCTCTCCGGGGATCATCGCCTCAGGCTCCCGTGACCAGCCAGAGGCCGCCGAGCGCGGTTAGGCCGCCGGCGATGCGCGCCGCGATCCGGCCGCGACGCGAGAGCGCGTTGCCGGCAAGGCCGATGCCGAGGCCGACCGCGTGCAGCAGGGCTGTCGCCAGCGCGAAGCCGATCATGAAGGACTGGCTCGTCGCCTCGCCCATCTCACCGCCATGGGCATAGCCGTGGAACAGCGCGAAGAAGCCGACAACCGCCATGCCGACCGCGACCTGGACCTGCAGCGCAACCAAAGCCAGCAGGCCGAGCACCACGACCGAGGCCGCGATGGTCGGCTCGACGAAAGGCAGGCCGATGCCGGCCAGCGCGGCTCCAAAGCCCAGCATCATCGTGACGACGAAGGCAGCGGGAATGGCCCAGATGGCGCGCCCGCCGACGAGGAAGGCCCAGAGGCCGACGCCGACCATCGCCAGGATATGGTCCACGCCGAACAAGGGATGCGAGAAGCCGGCGGCAAAGGAGCCGTGCTCGGCCGGGTTGAGATGGGCAAAGGCCGGGCTTGCGGCACCGACGCTCAGGATCAGGGCGATCGACAATCTCTTCATGGCAGCCTCCGGCTTGCGCGCTCAGCGGATGGGTTCGTGGACGGTGACGAGCTTGGTGCCGTCCGGGAAGGTGGCTTCGACCTGCACGTCGTGGATCATCTCGGCGACGCCCTCCATGACCTGCGCGCGGCCGACGACATGGGCGCCGGCCTCCATCAGATCTGCGACGCTGCGGCCGTCGCGCGCGCCCTCGACGACGAAGTCGCTGATCAGGGCGATCGCTTCGGGATGGTTGAGCTTCACGCCGCGCTCGAGCCGGCGCCGGGCGACCATGGCTGCCATGGAGATCAGGAGCTTGTCCTTCTCGCGCGGTGTCAGGTTCATGCCGTCAGTCCCTAGAGTTGCCAGACCTTGGGCAGCGGCCGGCCGCCCAGGAGAAGGGTGAGCAGCGGCTCCAGCCGCCGCCGGAGCGCGAGCCCGGTCTCCTCGACCAGCCGCGCGAGAAACTTGCCGTTCCAGGCGCTGGCGCCGCCGCCCGGCCCGATGATCGACCGGGCCTGATCCAGGAAGCGCTCGGGTGCCGGACCGCTGAACAGCACCGTCGCCATGGCGCGGCAGCCGGCCATGGCGGGCTGTGGCGAGAGCCGGGCGGCGATATCGCCCTCGACGCGCAGATCGTCGGCGAAGATCAGGCGGCCATCGCGCCTGATGCGCCAGCGGTCGTGCAGGTGGCCGCTATGCAAGGTCTCGCCCATCGCCTGCCGGCCGAACAGCACGGCCTCCACCGCGACAAGTTCGGCATCGCCAGCCAGGTCGGCATCGAGCTTGCGGGACAGGCGCCCGCCCTCGAACAGGATCGTCTCCTGCGGCAGCCAGGCGAGCCTCGCGCCGGCCGAGAGCCGCAGGCGATTGGTGACGACGGCATCCGCCCCCGTCGAGCGATAGACGCGCTCGCAGGCCTGGGTGGTGACGCAGGCCTGCGCGTTTTCTGCCAGATCAACCTCCGTGCCGAAGCGGTCTCCGCCGGTCAGCCCGCCTGCCGTGTTGATGAGGATCGCCTGCGGGGCCTCGTTGCCGAGCGGGCGCGGGAAGCGAAGTTTTGCGCAGCCCTCCTGGAACAACCGATCGAGACGAGTCCGGCCGTCACGCGCATGGAAGGAGACGCTCGCCTGCCCGTGGGCGCGCTGCATCCGCGCCGGTGCGAGGGTCTGGAGATCGGTTATCGCCAGCATCGTCAGGGCAGCTTCCCGTCAGGCATGGTCGGTAAGGCACAGGCGCATCAGACCTGAATCAGTCTCTGAACCTGCGCGCCGTCAAGCTCGCTCATCGGCCCGGACAGCACGACCTCGCCACGGTCCATCACGAACATCGTGTCGGCAAGGTCGCAGGCAAAGTCGAAATACTGCTCGACCAGCACGATCGCCATGCCGCCCTTGCCGCGCAAGTATTCGATGGCGCGGCCGATATCCTTGATGATCGAGGGCTGGATGCCCTCGGTCGGCTCGTCCAACACCAGCAGCCTGGGTCGGGTGACCAGCGCTCGCGCAATGGCGAGTTGCTGCTGCTGGCCACCCGAGAGGTCTCCGCCGCGCCGGCCCAGCATGGTCTTCAGCACGGGGAAGAGGTCGAAGAGTTCATCCGGGACGAAGCGCTCGCGACGCTTCAGCGGCGCGTAGCCGGTCTCCAGATTCTCTTTCACCGTCAGCAGCGGGAAGATCTCCCGCCCCTGCGGCACATAGGCGATGCCGGCCCGCGCGCGATCCTCGCTGCGCAGGGCCGAGATGTCTTCTCCGTCGAGGCGGATGTGGCCGCCGGAAATCGGCTGGTGGCCGACGATGGCGCGCATCAGCGAGGTCTTTCCGACGCCGTTGCGGCCCATCACGCAAGTGACCTTGCCGGTCTCGGCCACGACGGAGACGCGGCGCAGCGCCTGGGCGGCGCCGTAGTGGAGGTTGATGGCGTCGACGGTCAGCATGTGATCACCGCCCCAGATAGACTTCGACGACGCGCTCGTTGGCGCTGACATGGTCGAGCGGCCCTTCGGCCAGCACCGCGCCCTCGTGCAGCACCGTGACCTTCACGCCGAGCTCGCGGATGAAGCCCATGTCGTGCTCGACGACGATCACCGAATGATCCCGCGCGATCTCCTTGAGCAGCACCGCCGTCTCCGCCGTCTCGCCATCGGTCATGCCGGCGGCCGGCTCGTCGACGAGCAGGAGCCTGGGGTCCTGGGCGAGCAGCATGCCGATCTCCAGCCACTGCTTCTGGCCGTGCGAGAGCGAGCCTGCGAGCCTGTCTCGCCGGTCGGCAAGGCGGATGATGCCGAGGATGTCGTCGATGCGCTTCTGCTGCGGCGCCTCGGTCTTCCAGAACAGCGTCTTGCCGACCGTGCGCTTCGATTTCAGCGCGAGCAGGATGTTGTCCTCGATCGTGTGGAAGTCGAAGACGGTCGGCTTCTGGAACTTGCGGCCGATGCCGAGATTGGCGATCGCGGCTTCGTCGAGCTTCGTCAGGTCGACTGAGCCGCCGAACATCACGGTGCCGATATCGGGCTTCGTCTTGCCGGTGATGATGTCCATCATCGTGGTCTTGCCGGCGCCGTTCGGGCCGATGATGGCGCGCATCTCGCCGGGCTCGATGGTCAGCGACAGGCCCCGGATGGCCTTGAAGCCGTCGAAGGAGACGCTGACGCCGTCGAGATAGAGCAGCGAGGAGGTCAGTGCGCCGGGCACGGGAGCGTTCATCGCAACTACTCCGCCGGGGCCGGCTCGGCGGCCGGTGTCGCATCGGGCTTACGGCGGCGTGCCCACAAGGCTTCGGCGGTGCCGAGGATGCCCTTGGGCAGGAAGAGCGTGACGACGACGAAGAGCCCGCCGAGCGCGAAGAGCCAGTACGGCGCCATGAAGCCGGAGGTGAACATGGTCTTGGCCCAATTGACCACGACGGCGCCCAAGGCCGCGCCGACCAGCGTGCCGCGCCCGCCGACCGCAACCCAGATCACGGTCTCGATCGAGTTGGCCGGGGCGAATTCGCTGGGATTGATGATGCCGACCTGCGGCACGTAGAGAGCGCCCGCGACGCCCGCCATGCAGGCCGAGACGGTGAAGACGAAGAGCTTGAAGCGGTCCACCCGGTAGCCGAGGAAGCGGGTGCGGGATTCGGCGTCGCGGATCGCGATCACGACCTTGCCGAGCTTCGAGACGACGATGCCGCGCGCGATCAGGAAGCCCGCCGCCAGCATGACACAGGTCATCGAGAACAGGGCGGCACGCGTGGTCTGCGCCTGGATGTTGAAGCCGAGGATGTCCTTGAAATCGGTCAGCCCGTTATTGCCGCCGAAGCCCATGTCGTTGCGGAAGAAGGCGAGCAGCAGCGCATAGGTGAGGGCCTGCGTGATGATCGAGAGATAGACGCCGGTGACGCGCGAGCGGAAGGCGAACCAGCCGAAGACAAAGGCGAGCAGACCGGGCACGGCCAGCACCATCAGCATCGCGAAGGGGAAGGAGGAGAAGCCCCACCAGTACCAGGGCAATTCCTGCCAGTTCAGGAAGACCATGAAATCCGGCAGGATCGGGTTGCCATAGACCCCGCGCGAGCCGATCTGACGCATCAGGTAGAGGCCCATGGCGTAGCCGCCGAGCGCGAAGAAGGCGCCGTGGCCGAGGCTGAGGATGCCGCAATAGCCCCAGACGAGATCGAGCGAGACCGCGAGCAGCGCGTAGCAGAGGTACTTGCCCCAGAGCGACATGGTCGAGGTCGGCACATGGAAGGGCGAGGATGCCGGTAGCAGCAGATTCGACAGCGGCACCAGCACGGCCAGGCCCAGCAGGATCGCGAGGAAGATGCCGCCGCGCTTGTCCATGTTCTGGAGGAGGAAGCGGGTGATCATGCTTCCACCGCCCTGCCCTTGAGCGCGAACAGGCCGCGCGGGCGCTTCTGGATGAAGAGGATGATGCAGACGAGCAGCGCGATCTTGCCGAGCACGGCGCCGGCATAGGGTTCGAGCAGCTTGTTGGCGACGCCGAGCGTCATGGCGCCGACCAGCGTGCCCCACAGGTTCCCGACGCCGCCGAAGACCACGACCATGAAGCTATCGATGATGTAGCTCTGGCCGAGATTGGGGCTGACATTGTCGATCTGCGAGAGCGCGACGCCGGCCAGCCCCGCGACGCCCGAACCCAACCCGAAGGTCAGCGCGTCGATGCGGCCGGTGCGGATGCCCATGGCCGAGGCCATGCGCCGGTTCTGGGTGACCGCGCGCATCTGCAGGCCCATCGGCGTGAGCTTCAGGATGGCGAGCAGCGCGGCGAAGACCAGCGCGGCAAAGACGATGATCCAGAGCCGATTATAGGTGATCGCGAGGCCGCCGAGTTCGAAGGCGCCGGACATGAAGGAGGGCGCGCCGACCTCGCGATTGGTCGGGCCGAAGGCGGTGCGCACCGCCTGCTGCAAGATCAGGCTGATGCCCCAGGTCGCGAGCAGCGTCTCCAGCGGCCGGCCGTAGAGGAAGCGGATGATGCCGCGCTCGATGGCGATGCCGACCGCGCCCGCAACGACGAACGCCGCCGGCAGCGCGATCGCCAGCGACCAGTCGAACAGCCAGGGCGCATTCGTGCGGATCAGCTCCTGCACCACGAACGTCGTGTAGGCGCCGAGCATGACCATCTCGCCATGTGCCATGTTGATCACGCCCATCACGCCGAAGGTGATGGCCAGCCCGATGGCGGCGAGCAGCAGGACCGAACCGAGCGAGAGCCCGTACCAGAGGTTCTGCGCGGCGGCCCACAGCTTCAAACGACCTTCGATGGCGGTGATCGCCTTGGCCTGCGCCTCCTTGAGGGCCGGCGTCGCGTCGCCCGGCAGAGCGCGCAGCGTCGCCAGCGCGTCCTGGTCGCCACGCTCGCGCAGGACTTCGATTGCGGCGAAGCGATCCAGCGGCTGCGTGTCCGGCTTGGCAATCAGGATCGCGGCCTGGGCCTGGCGCAAGGCGGCGAGCGCACGGGCATTGGTTTCCTTGCCGATCGCGGCTTCGACGACCGGCAGCAGGCTGGCATCGCGGGATTTGAACACGGCTTCGGCCGCAGCGGCGCGCCTCGCCGGATCGGGATTGAGCAAGCCAAGACCGCCGAGCGCGGCCTGTACGGCGCGACGTACGGCGTTGTTCAGGCGAACGGGCTTCACACCGGCGGGAGCGGCGGCCAAAGCCTGCCCTGTGCGGGCATCGACAAAGCCTCCGGCAGCCGTCTTCACCGCCACACCGCCCGGCCCCGCCTGCAAGCGTCCGTCATTGAGAGCTTCGACGATCAGCGCCGCATTCGGATGGGCGGTCGAGACGAGGATCTCGATGGCGCGGGAGGTATCGGAATAGCTGTCGGCAGCGAGCCGCGTGAAGGCTTCGTCGGCGGTCTGCGCGATCGACGCGACCGAGGCCACGACCAGCGCGACGAGGATGACGAGCGCATGCTTCAGGCGGTGGAAGATCGGCATCGATCCGGTTCGCATATCCGCTGGTGATTGCCTGGAAAAGCCGTGCCGCAGGGCGGCGAATGAAGGGCGGCCGGGATGTTTCCCGTGCCGCCCTTCCCCCTCAGGAACTCAGACGCCGCCGCACTTGCCGGTCTTGACGTTGAAATTGCCGCATTTTTTCTCGACCCAGTCGCCGACGAGGTCCTTGGAGCCGTCGAGTTCCTTCGACCAGGCGTCGCCGGGGACGAGGCCAGAGGTCTTCCAGACCACGTCGAACTGGCCGTCATCCTTGATCTCGCCGATGAAGACCGGCTTGGTGATGTGGTGGTTGGGGAGCATCTTCGAGATGCCGCCGGTGAGGTTCGGCGCCTCGATGCCGGGCAGCGCGTCAATGACCTTGTCCGGATCGACGGTTCCTGCCTTCTGGACCGCCTTCACCCACATGGCGAAGCCGACGACATGGGCTTCCATCGGGTCGTTGGTGACGCGCTTCGGGTTCTTGGTGAAGGCCTGCCATTGCTTGATGAAGGCCTCGTTCTCCGGCGTCTTGATCGACTGGAAGTAGTTCCAGGCGGCGAGATGGCCGAGCAGCGGCTTGGTGTCGATGCCGGCCAACTCCTCCTCGCCGACCGAGAAGGCCACGACCGGAATGTCGGTCGCCTTGATGCCCTGGTTGCCGAGTTCCTTGTAGAACGGCACGTTGGCGTCGCCGTTGATGGTCGAGACCACCGCCGTCTTCTTGCCGGCCGAACCGAACTTCTTGATGTCGGAGACGATGGTCTGCCAGTCGGAATGACCGAAGGGCGTGTAGTTGATCATGATGTCCTCGGGCTTCACGCCCTTGGACTTGAGATAGGCCTCGAGGATCTTGTTGGTCGTGCGCGGATAGACATAGTCGGTGCCGGCCAGCACCCACCGCTCGACCTTCTCGTCCTTGGCGAGATAGTCGACCGCCGGGATCGCCTGCTGGTTCGGCGCGGCGCCGGTGTAGAAGACATTGCGCTCGCTCTCCTCGCCCTCGTACTGGACGGGGTAGAACAGGATGTTGTTGAGCTCCTTGAAGACCGGCAGCACCGATTTGCGCGAGACGGAGGTCCAGCAGCCGAAGGTGGCGGCGACCTTGTCCTTGGTGATCAGCTCGCGCGCCTTTTCGGCGAAGAGCGGCCAGTTCGAGGCGGGGTCGACGACGACGGCCTCGAGCTTCTTGCCGAGCAGGCCGCCCTTCTTGTTCTGCTCCTCGATGAGCATGAGCATGACGTCCTTCAGCGTCGTCTCGGAGATCGCCATCGTGCCCGAGAGCGAATGAAGGATACCGACCTTGATGGTGTCCTGCTGCGCCACTGCCGGCAGGTGGGACGATCCGAGGAAAGCGGCGCCCGCCAGAGCGGTGCCGAGGAATTCGCGACGATTGCTGTTCACGGCCATCTCCCGAAGGATTGTTGTTGGCGGCGCCCCCTCGACGCCGACGGACCGTGCGGCCCATGACCCCAAGCTTCGCAAGCGATGTGCCAACACATCCGGCCGCGGCCGTTTTCGCGGCGGCGTGGCGGTTTTCAAGGGTTGCGCTACGTCATCCGGCGTTCGATCACAGCACGGGCCCAGCACGACGATCCGATTTCGATTATTTTCTAGGCAAATTTGACCAACAGAGAGTAATTGGCGCGATATTAGGCGAATTCGTTGAGGCGCGAGGTCAGCCATATTGGCAGGCCGGAACAACAGCAGCGCTCCGGCGGCAGGCGACGAACAAAAAGCCGCCCTTGCGGGGCGGCATGGCATGCGACGCGAGAAGCGCGAAACCACCCGGCATAGACGGCGGGCAGCAACCGAGACGCCCGTCGAAGCGGGCGTCTCGGCCCTCGGGACGAATTTACATCGCAAGCAGGACCGCAACATCCCGCGCCGAGGCGCCGAGCCCTGCAACCTTGCCCATCGCCGTCGCCTTGCCGGTCGCGAGATCGACCTTGTGGAGTGCGCCGTCAGCGAGCAGCCAGCCGGTATTGGAGCCGTCGGCGGCGGTCTCGATATCGAATGCGATCGCCTTCGGCATGATCCCGAGCTTGCCGACCGCGCCGAGGACGCCGTCATTGGGCGGCGCCTGCTTGATCAGGCCGCCGATCTTGCCGTCGATATCGTAGAGCGCCGTCTCCTTCGTGCCCTTGACGGAGTTGGTGTAGGCGCCGGCCACGATCATCGGCGCTTCGCCCTTGTGCATGTCCGTCTCGGCGAATTTCAGCTTGCCGTCGACCGTCGTCTTGCCGTCATCGACATTGACCCGCAGGTTGGTGCCGTCCGAGCCGATCACGCGGAGCCGATCGGCAGCCGGGTTGAAATCGACGGTGGCCATGGCACTGGCCGGGAGCATGGTATCCATCTTGGATTTCATCGTCGCCTTGCCGGCCTTGTCGATCACATAGATCGTGCCATCGACGGCGAGCGCGTAAAGCATGCCGTCGGCCGGCCTGACGTCGATGCCGGCGATCTTGCCGGCAATGCCGGTAACCTTCATCTGCTTGCCGGCCTTGAGGGTCGCGGTGTCGACCATGGTGAGCGTGTCGTCTCCGGTCAGGGCTGCGAGCATGGCAGCCTGCGCGGCAACCCCGCTGCCGAGGATGGTGGAAACAACGAGCGCGAAACGGATCGTCTTGGTCATCTTGTCCTCCGGTTCTGTCAGGCGCCGCTGCATGATGTCAGCTCGCGGCGCTCCTTCCGGATAGAGATGAGACAAGGCACCGGATGCGCTCGAAAAAATAAATCGGGCGGGGTGCATCCAACGCGACCGGCGCCGCGTATCCTCCCATTGCCCAGTCCAGCCGGGACTGCCGAGCAAAGGATTCCGCATGGCCGTCAATGCCGCGCAGTCGCACGGGGCCGATATCGAGCAGGCGCTGGCTGCCTGCGCAGGCGGCGATAAAAATGCACTCCGGCGCATCTACGACCAGGAATGCCCGCGTATGATCGGTGTGGCGCAGCGCATGCTGAAGCGCCGCGCCCTGGCGGAGGAAGCGGTGCAGGACAGTTTTATCCTGATCTGGCGGCATGCGGGACGCTTCGATCCCCAACGCGGTTCGGGCCTGACCTGGATCTACGCCATCCTGCGCAACCGCTCGCTCTCGATCCTGCGCGACGAGCGGCGCATGGACACCGACGAGAATCCGATCGCCGCCGAGGCAGCCAGCGAGGAGGACGACCCGGAGACGGTGATGGCGAAGCTATCCGACGCCAAGGCGCTGCGCGGCTGCCTGGAAACCCTGCCCTCCCCGCGGCGGAGCATGGTGCTGCTCGCCTTCGTGCAGGGGCTGAGCCATGGCGAGATCGCCGGCAGGCTCGGCATGCCGCTCGGCACGGTGAAGTCCTGGATCCGTCGATCTCTGATCGCGCTCAAGGAGTGCTTGGGATGACCCAGGAACCTGATCGCGAGATCCTCGCCGGAGAATATGTGCTGGGCCTGATCGAGGGAGCCGAGAAGGCGACCTTCGAGAGGCGGATGGCGGATGACGCCGCGCTGCATGCCGCGGTCTCGCGCTGGCAGACGAGGCTGGCACCGATCGACGCCACCGCGCAGCCGGCCGAACCATCGCCGGGGCTCTGGCTGCGCATCGCGGGCGGGCTCGATGGAGCGACTTCTTCGCGCCGGAGCGCGGTCGAACGGCCGGGACTTCGCATCCGGCTGGCGCAATGGTGGACCAATCTCTGGCTCTGGCGCGGTGCCGCCTTTGCCGGAGCAGTCGCTTCAATCCTGCTTGCAGCCGGGCTCGTCGCCGCCCTCGATCGTGCCCGCCGCCAGCCCGTGATGGTCGCCGTCCTGCTGACGGATACCAATATCGCCGCCGCGGTGGTGAATACCTTCGCCGACGGGCGCGTCGAATTGCTGCCGCTGCAGGACATCGCGGTGCCGCAGGGACGCGCCCTCGAAATCTGGACCTTGTGGGATCGGGCCGCCGGGCCGCGCTCGGTCGGGCTGATCGATCGTGCGCGCGCCGTGCCGCTGCGACTGGATAACCTGCCGCTGGGCGCCGACCAGCTCTTCGAGATCACGGTGGAGCCGGCTTCCGGGTCTCCGACGGGACGTCCCACGGGCCCCATCGTCGCCAAAGGCCTGACCGCGCGGCGCCTTTAGGAGGCGCGGGCCGGCCGCGACGAGATCGCGAGCAAATCGACGGGAAAGGGCGGGAGGGAAAGTGGTGCCGCTTGAGGGATTCGAACCCCCGACCCCCTCATTACGAATGAGGTGCTCTACCAGCTGAGCTAAAGCGGCAACGGGTGGCGCTGTACCAGCAGGCGCCGAGCTTGGCAAGCCAATCTCGACGTCATGCACAGTGCCTCCGCACGGCTTTGTGCGACAGACCTCAATCCTTGCGCAGCTTCTCCGTCTCCGGCTTCTCCTGGCCGAGCGCGACGATGCCGCGGCGGATGGCGCGGGTGCGGGTGAAGTGCTTGTGCAGCGTCTCGCCGTCGCCATAGCGGATGGCCCGGGTGAGCAAGGCGAGGTCCTCGTTGAAGCGGCCGAGCATCTCCAGCACCGCTTCCTTGTTATGCAGGAAGACGTCGCGCCACATCGTCGGGTCGGAGGCGGCGATGCGGGTGAAGTCGCGGAAGCCGCCGGCCGAGAACTTGATCACCTCGGACTGCGTCACCGCCTCCAGATCCTCGGCCGTGCCGACGATGTTGTAGGCGATGAGATGCGGCAGGTGGCTGGTGACGGCCAGCACGAGATCATGATGCTGCGCGCTCATCACCTCGACCAGCGCGCCCATCCCCTCCCAGAACTGGCGGGTTTTCGCGATGGCCGAAGCGTCGGTGCCTTCCGGCGGGGTCAGGATGCACCAGCGGTTGAGGAAGAGGCTCGGGAAGCCGGCATCGGGGCCGGAATTCTCCGTGCCCGCGACCGGGTGGGCCGGTACGAAGGCGACACCCTCGGGTAGATGCGGCGAGACGGCGTCGACGACCGAGCCCTTGACCGAGCCGACATCGGAGACGATCGCGCCCGGCTTCAGCGAGGATGCAATCTCGGCCGCGACCGGCCCACAGGCACCGACCGGAACGCAGAAGATGATGTGGTCGGCATCAACAGCCGCTTCCGCCGCCGTCTCGGCAACAGCGTGGCCGAGGCCGAGTTCGCGCGCCCGCTGGCGGACGGCTTCGTCGCGATCGGCCAGCACGATCGTGCCGGCGAGGTTCAGCTCCTTCGCCGCGCGCGCGATGGAGGAGCCGATCAGCCCGATGCCGATGATGGCGAGGCGGGCAAAGACCGGTGTGGGCCGGCGCGGCGCGAAGCTTTCCGCCATCTCGCTCATGCCTTGAGGAAATCGGCGAGCGCGGCAACGACGAGGCGGTTCGCCTCCTCGGAGCCGATGGTCATGCGCAGCGCGTCCGGCAGGCCGTAGCCACCGACGGCACGCAGGATCAGGCCGCGCTGGGTCAGGAATGCATCGGCGTCCTTGGCGGTCTTGCCGGGCGTCCTGGTGAAATGGATCAGCACGAAATTGCCAACCGACGGGGTGACGGTCAGGCCGAGCTTCTCCAGCTCCGCCGTCGTCCAGGCGAGCCATTTTTCGTTGTGCTCAAGGGCGGCAGAGACATGAGCGTCGTCGGCCACAGCGGCGGCACCGGCCTCGATCGCGGCGCCGTTGACGTTGAAGGGGCCGCGGATCCGCTCCAGCGCATCGATGATATGAGCCGGAGCATACATCCAGCCGATGCGCAGATTGGCGAGGCCGTAGATCTTCGAGAAGGTGCGGGTCATCACCACATTCTCGCTCTCGGCGACGAGCTCGATGCCGGAAGCGTAGTCGTTGCGGCGGACATATTCGGCATAGGCCGCGTCGAGCACGAGCAGGACATGCGGCGGCAGGCCGGCCTGCAGGCGCTTGACCTCGTCGAAGGGCAGATAGGTGCCGGTCGGGTTGTTGGGGTTGGCGAGGAAGACGATCTTCGTTTTCGGCGTCACCGCCGCGAGGATGCCGTCGACATCGGCCGTGTAGTTCTTCTCGGGCACGACGACCGGCTTGCCGCCCATGGCGAGGATGGCGATGCGGTAAACCAGGAAGCCGTACTGGCTGTAGATGCCCTCGTCGCCCGCGCCGAGATAGGCCTTGGTGACGAGCTCCAGCAGCTCATCCGAGCCGTTGCCGCAGATGATCCGCGCGGGATCGAGGCCGTAGCGGCCGGCGATCGCCTGCTTGAGCTTGGTCGACGTGCCGTCGGGATAAAGCTCCAGCTTGGCGGCGAGGCCCTCGAAGGCGGCGATCGCCTTCGGGCTCGGGCCGAGCGGCGTTTCGTTGGAGGAGAGCTTGTGCAGCTTCACGCCGGCGGGCGCGGCGGATTTGCCGGGAACATAGGCCTCGATATCGAGGACGCCGGGACGCGGGACAGGACGGGTCGCCATGACGATTGACCTTGCAGCAGGGAGCGATGCGAGCCCGTTCAGCGGGCGGATTTGACGGAGAAGCGGGCGGCGTGGCTGCCGATCTCGGCGAAGTCGCTGAGACCCGCCGGCACGAGGGCTTGCCGGATCGCGGCCTGATCGACCTCGCCGGAGGCCGCTACCAGCAGCGAGAGATGCGAGCCGTCTGCAGCCGAGGCCGAGACCTCGGCCAGATGCTCGGCGAGGCCGTGCCGCAAGCCTTCAGACCAGCGCTCGACGCGGGCGGCGTAGAGCACGATCTCGCGAACGGCGGCGTCCGCCAGCGGCTTGGCGATGCAGTAGACCGGCGTTCCCGCGGGATGGTTCGGGCGCTCGACGAAAGGCAGCCGCGCGATGATCTTCGGCGCATCGGCCCCGATCAGGTCGCGCCACCAGATGCCGGCGCTGGCGCCCTGGTCCATGCGGAAGATGCCGAGATCACCGGCCGATTCCGCGACCGCGCCGATGACGGAGCGCGCATCCTCATGCGGGATGTAGGGCACTGTGAAGCCGAAATGGAAGCGGGCGGAATCGCGCATCGCCGCATCGCCGCCGGAGGTGTCGGCATGAACCGAATAATTCGCCTGAACATAGGTGAAGGTGGCGATGATGATGCGCCAGACGCTCTCGACCGTATCGAGCGGCAAGAGGCCCTTATGGCTCAGCGCGAGGCGCTTCATGATGTCGGCCTCGCGGCCGGGGCGGAAGGCGGAGCCGGAGGCCTGCGTCTTCTTGATCGAGATCAGCGTTTCGATGACCTGCGAGCGCTCCATCAGCAGCGCATGCATCGCGCTGTCGATGCGGTCGATTTCACCGCGCAGGTCGGCGAGAGACGTGGGGGCGGCTTCGGTCATGGCAACGCGCTTTCCGGCAAGGCCACGCTCCTTAGCGCTCCCGCCGCGCCTTGGCAAAGCCGGCAGCGCAGTCCCGCGTTGACAGAAGCGCTCCGGCGCGGCATCGCTAGAGTTCGATTTTCCGAACGCCTGGACCGGCAAGACAAATCCTACTGCCGAAGCGGACGACATGAGCGATCTCTCCCCCAGCCTGGCCGATCCGCAAAAGGAAGCGAACGAACCTTCCAGCCCGGTCGCGCGCTTCGGGCCCGATACGCCCTTGCTGATGGATTGCGGCATCGTGCTCGACCACTGGCAGATCGCCTACCAGACCTATGGCACGTTGAATGAAGAGAAATCGAACGCGATTCTGGTCTGCCATGCCTTGACCGGCGACCAGTATGTCGCGAGCCGCAACCCGATCACCGGCAAGGGCGGCTGGTGGACGGCGATGATCGGGCCGGGCAAGCCTGTCGATACCGACCGCTTCTTCGTGATCTGCGCCAATGTGATCGGCGGCTGCACGGGCACGACGGGGCCGGCCTCGACCAACCCGGCGACGGGCAAGCCGTGGGGCCTGTCCTTCCCGGTCGTGACCATCCGCGACATGGTGCGGGCGCAGGCCGCACTCGTCGACTCGCTGGGCATCGAGACGCTGTTCTGCGTTGCGGGCGGCTCGATGGGCGGCATGCAGGTGCTGCAATGGGCGGCGAGCTATCCCAACCGCGTCTTCTCGGCGCTGCCACTCGCAACCGGCGCGAAGCACTCGGCCCAGAACATCGCCTTCCACGAGGTCGGCAGGCAGGCGGTGATGGCCGACCCGGAATGGCGGCGCGGCCGCTACCTCGAAGAGGGCACGCGGCCCGCAAAGGGGCTGTCGGTCGCGCGGATGGGCGCGCATATCACCTATCTCTCGGAGCAGGCGCTGCACCGCAAGTTCGGCCGCAAATTGCAGGACCGGGAGGCGCCGACCTTCTCCTTCGACGCGGACTTTCAGGTCGAGAGTTATCTTCGCCACCAGGGGCTGAGCTTCGTCGAGCGCTTCGACGCCAATTCCTATCTCTACGTGACGCGGGCGATGGATTATTTCGACCTCGCCGCCGATCATGACGGCGTGCTGGCGCGGGCCTTCACGGGCACCAAGACGCGCTTCTGCGTGGCCTCCTTCACCTCGGACTGGCTGTTCCCGACAACGGATTCGCGCGCGATCGTGCATGCGCTGAACGCGGCGGGCGCCTCGGTCTCCTTCGTCGAGCTGGAAAGCGACAAGGGCCACGACGCCTTCCTGCTGGAAGAGCCCAACCTCTTTGCCACGACGCGCGGCTTCATCGGCGCGGCGGCACGGGCGCGCGGACTTTAGACCATGGCCTTCAGCGACAACCAGACCAACCGCATCGACCTCAAGCTCGTCGCCGAGATGGTGCAGCCCGGCACGCGCGTGCTCGATGTCGGCTGCGGCGACGGTGCACTGCTCGCGCTTCTGGCCGAGAGCCGGCAAGTCGATGCGCGCGGCATCGAATTGTCGCGCGAGGGCGTGGCCGATTGCGTGGCGCGCGGGCTTTCGGTGATCCAGGGAGACGCCGATACCGATCTCGGCGATTACCCGGACGATAGCTTCGACTACGTGATCCTCTCCCAGACGATCCAGGCGACGCGCAATCCCCGCCTCGTGCTGGAGCAGATGCTACGCATCGGCCGGCACGCCATCGTCTCCTTCCCGAATTTCGGGCATTGGCGGATGCGCTCGCAGGTGTTCTTCCAGGGGCGGATGCCGGTGACGGATTCCCTGCCCTATGCCTGGTGGGACACGCCCAACATCCATTTCTGCACGATCCGCGACTTCGTGACCCTGTGCGACCAGATCGGCGCCAGGAAGGAGCGCGCGGTCGCGCTCGACGCCGCAGGCGGCAAGGTCGGCGTCAAAGCGCCGTGGTGGTTCTGGAACCTGTTCGGCGCGCAGGCGGTGTTTCTGTTGAAGCGGGGCTAAGTCGCCGCGGACGCCTTCCCTTCTCCCCTCGGGGGAGAAGGTGGCGGCGCGAAGCGCTCACGGATGAGGGCAGCGCTTCGATCAAAAGAAAAGGGCCGCTTGCGCGACCCTTCCCTCATCCGTCTGCTTCGCAGACGCCTTCTACCCCGGAGGGAGAAGGAAGCCATCCGCATCAGTTCAGCGCGACACCAACCGGCCGCTTCTCCTTCACGGTGGGAACCGAACCCAGCATCAGCGAGCCCGGGCCGACGGTGATCGGCACGTCCTCGCCGTCGACGATCTCGCCCGCGAGGATCGCCTCGGCCAGCGGGTCCTGCACCGATTTCTGGATCACGCGCTTCAGCGGGCGCGCGCCATAGGCGGGGTCGTAGCCCTTCTCCGCCAGCCACTCGCGCGCCTCCTTCGAGAGCTCGAGCGTGATCTTGCGATCGGTCAGCAGCTTCGCGAGCCGAGCCATCTGGATATCGACGATCGCGCCCATGTCCTGCCGCCGCAGGCGGTGGAACAGGATGATGTCGTCGATCCGGTTCAGGAACTCGGGCCGGAAGGCGTGGCGGACCACGCCCATGACCTCGTCGCGAACCGCATCGCTGTCCTGCCCCTCGGGCTGGTTCACCAGGAACTCCGAACCAAGGTTCGAGGTCATGATGATCAGCACGTTGCGGAAATCGACGGTGCGGCCCTGGCCATCGGTCAGGCGGCCGTCGTCGAGCACCTGCAGCAGGACGTTGAACACGTCCGGATGCGCCTTCTCGACCTCGTCGAACAGCACGACCTGATAAGGCCGCCGCCGCACGGCCTCCGTCAAGGCGCCGCCCTCCTCATAGCCGACATAGCCGGGAGGCGCGCCGATCAGCCGAGCGACCGAGTGCTTCTCCATGTACTCGGACATGTCGATGCGCACGAGCGCTGTGTCGTCGTCGAAGAGGAACGAGGCCAAAGCCTTGGTCAATTCGGTCTTGCCGACGCCGGTGGGGCCGAGGAACATGAAGGAGCCGATCGGGCGGTTCGGGTCCTGCAGGCCGGCGCGGGCGCGACGGACCGCGGTCGAGACCGCCTCCACCGCTTCGCGCTGGCCGACGACGCGGGAGGCCAGAACATCCTCCATGCGGAGCAGCTTCTCCTTCTCGCCTTGGAGCATCCGATCGACCGGCACGCCGGTCCAGCGGCTGACGACCTGCGCGACATGGTCCGGCGTCACCGCCTCCTCGACCATGCCGGCGCTGTCGCCCTTCTCCTCGATCTCGGCCAGGCGCTTCTCGAGCTGCGGGATCTCGCCATAAGCGAGCTCGCCCGCCCGCTGGTACTCGCCCTTGCGCTGCGCCTGGGCGAGTTCGTTGCGGGCATTGTCGAGCTTGGTCTTGATCTCCGCGGCCGCGCCCAGCTTGTCCTTCTCGGCCTTCCACTTGGTCGTGATGGTGTCGGAGCGCGTCTCGAGGTCGGCCAGTTCGGATTCGAGCCGCTTCAGCCGCTCCTTCGAGCCGGCATCGCTCTCCTTCTTGAGCGCCTCCTGCTCGATCTTGAGACGGACAATCTCGCGATCGATCGAATCCAGCTCCTCAGGCTTGGAATCGACCTGCATACGCAGCCGTGCCCCGGCCTCGTCGACGAGGTCGATCGCCTTGTCGGGCAGGAAGCGGTCGGTGATGTAGCGGTTCGACAGGGTCGCAGCCGAGACCAGCGCCGAATCCGTGATGCGGACGCGGTGATGCTGCTCGTATTTCTCCTTGAGGCCGCGCAGGATCGAGATGGTGTCCTCGACCGTCGGCTCGTCGACGAAGACCGGCTGGAAGCGCCGCGCCAGCGCCGCGTCCTTCTCGACATATTTGCGGTACTCGTCGAGCGTGGTCGCGCCGACGCAGTGCAGTTCGCCGCGCGCGAGCGCCGGCTTCAGCAGGTTCGACGCATCCATCGCGCCATCGGTCTTGCCCGCACCGACCAGGGTATGCATCTCGTCGATGAACAGGATGACGCCGCCATCCGAGGAGGAGACCTCGGTCAGCACGGCCTTCAGCCGCTCCTCGAACTCGCCGCGATATTTCGCGCCGGCGATGAGCGAGCCCATGTCGAGCGCGAGCAGTTCCTTGTCCTTCAGGCTCTCGGGCACGTCGCCATTGACGATGCGCAGCGCGAGGCCCTCGGCGATGGCGGTCTTGCCGACGCCGGGTTCGCCGATCAGGACGGGATTGTTCTTGGTCCGGCGCGAGAGAACCTGAATCGTGCGGCGGATCTCCTCGTCACGGCCGATGACCGGGTCGAGCTTGCCCTCACGCGCCGCGGCGGTGAGGTCGCGGGCGTATTTCTTCAGCGCGTCATAGGCCTGTTCGGCCGACGCGGAATCGGCGGTGCGGCCCTTGCGGATCGCCTCGATCGCGGCATTCAGCGCCTGCGGCGTCACGCCGGCCTTGGAGAGCGCCTTGCCGGCATCGGTATCCTTCTCGATCGCCAGCGCGAGCAAGAGCCGCTCGACCGTGACGAAGCTATCGCCGGCCTTCTCCGCCGCCTTCTCGGCGGTGTCGAAGACGCGGGCGAGGCCCGGCGTCAGGTTGAGCCCGCCCGAGCCGCCCGAGACCTTCGGGAGCTTCGCCAGCGCCTGGTCGACAGCCTGCAAGGCGACGCGCGACTGGCCGCCGGCCCGGTCGATGAGACCGGCCGCCATGCCCTCGTTGTCGTCGAGCAAGGCCTTCAGAAGATGCTCGGGGGTGAACTGCTGGTTGCCCTCGCGCAAGGCGATCGTCTGCGCCGCCTGGAGGAAACCCTTCGCCCGATCCGTATATTTCTCGATGTTCATTCAGATATCTCCGCCCGCAGGCCGCGCCCCGTAGCGACGTGAACCTGCTGCCCTTTCGTCAGGATGGAGCGCCCAATGGGCCGCCCCTCGCCCTCCAAGATAGTGTGGCTTTCACGCAACGGAAGAGGCCCGGCCCAGAATTGACCTGGCGCAAGCGGCAGGCACAGATCGGGCATGGCCGGGACCAAGCGACAGCAGGCGATTCGGAAAGCGCTGAGGGCGCAGGCGCCGGGCATTCCGCTCTCGGATGCCGAGGCGGTGGTCACGCTGGCAGAACGGCGCCACATGAAGGACCTGCCGCCCTCGACCGCGCTGTGGCTCGCGCTCGGCAGCCATGTCCGCCATGTCCATACCGATTACGAACGCCTCCTGGGCGAAGGCTACGACCGCGACGCCGCCCGTTTCTTCGTCGCCGAAGACACCGACGCCGTGCTCGCCGGCTGGGGCTGCCAGCGCTCGGTGAGCGACAGCGAGGACGACGCATCCGATTGATGGAAACGGATACAAGATTTGATCTGTCAGGATCGGTCGACAAGGCTATGGTCCGCGACCTTGCCTGAACGGACCCGACCATGCGCATCGAAACGCTCTATCGCTATCCTGTGAAGGGGCTCTCGCCGGAACGGCTCAAGCGCGCCGCGCTTTCGACCGGGAGCTATTTCCCCGGCGATCGGCTCTTCGCCATCGAGAACGGTCCGTCGAGCTTCGATGCGGCCGAGCCCGTGCACCAGCCCAAGATCAAGTACCTGATGCTGATGCGCAACGAGTCGCTCGCCCGGCTGAAGACGCGCTATGACGATGCCAGCGGCGATCTCGTCATCCGTGAAGACGGGCGGGAGGTGCTGCGCGCGGCGACCGCCAGCGACGAGGGCCATGCCGCGATTACCAGCTTCTTCTCCGGCTTCATGCCCGAGGAATTGCGCGGCGAGCCCAAGTTGCTGACGGCACCGCCGAGCTATCGGTTCACCGATTCGCGCTCGGGCTTCGTCTCGATCATCAACCTCGCCAGCGTCGCCGACCTCGAAGCGCGCCTGGGCCAGCCGGTCGACCCCTTGCGCTTCCGCGGCAACCTGATGGTCAGCGGTCTCGCGCCCTGGGTCGAGAACGAGCTCGTCGACCGCGAGTTGACCGGCCCCGGCGGCCTGCGCCTGCAGGTGATCAAGCGGATCGAGCGCTGCGCGGCGACCAATGTCGACCCCGAGACCGGCGCGCGCGACATGCAGATCCCGAAGGCGCTGATGAAGAATTACGGCCATGTCGATTGCGGCATCTATTGCCGCGTGCTCGCCGATGGCGCGCTCGGCGAAGGCGACAGCCTGACGGCCGCGGACGCGCCGGCCGAACTCGGCATCGCCTGATACTCAGCAGGCAATGAAAAAGGGCCCGAAAGGGCCCTTTTTCATATCCAATCGCCGATCCGAAAACGGCTTACTCGGCCGAGCCGTCCGTTTCCGAACCCAACGCATCCATGACCTCGCGCGGCGAGCGGCGGCGGCGGGTACGCTTGGGCGCAGCCTCATCCCCGGCCGGTTCAGCCGAAGCTGCAGCCGGCTCAGCGGCGGGGGCCTCGACCGGCTCCGACGCGGGAACACGCACGGGGTTGGTCAGGAAGGACGGCAGCGCGGCGGCGACGTCATCATTCGCATCGGCCTCGACCTCGCGCTCGCGGCGCGGACGACGCTCACGCTGGGGACGCTCGCTGCGCTCGGGACGCGGCTCGAAGCGGCGCTGTTCGCCCTGGGCCTGCTCGGGAGCCGCCTCGACGGCGCCACCCTCGCTGACCGGGATGTCGGAACGCGGCGCATCGGGACGCGGCGCATAGCCGCCGGGAGCACCCTGACCGCCTTCGGCATTGCGGTCGAAACGGCGCTCGCCGCGATCCTGGCGATCGAAGCGGCGCTCGCTGTTGTTGCTGTTGCGGTCGTTGTTGAAGCGCTCGCGACGGCCCTGGCGGTCGAAACGCTGGCCGCCCTGCTGCTGGCCCTCGCCGCCTTCGCCCTCAGGGCGCTGACCGCCGCCATGGCCGTTATAGCCATTGACGTTGGCGTTGGCATAGCCGTTGGAGCGCATCTCCGGCTGCGGCCCGGTGCCGGGCTGGAAGGACTGGCCGTCCTCGTCGCCCTCTTCCTCACCGTCATCCGCGTCTTCGACGAAGGCGCGATTCGGCGGGAAGGAATGACCGAATTGCTGAGCCATCTGCTCCTGCGCCGCGAGCAGGATGCGATAGTAATGTTCGGCGAACTGGAAATAGCTCTCGGCAGCAACGGTATCGCCCGAAGACTGGGCATCACGCGCAAGCTGAAGATACTTCTCCGCAACGTGCTGCGCCGTGCCGCGAACCTTTACGTCCGGACCGTTGGATTCGTAGCTACGCTGCAACGGGTTGGGAGATTTGCGATTGCCGTTATTGTTGCCGCCGCCGCTATTATTACGGCCGCGCATACGCCGGTTCTGACCTGGTCTCATTCGCGTCTGTCTCGCGCTTCTATGTTCAAAGCAACCGTGGTGCCGTCATGCGCGTTGCGAAGCACAGCGGGTTGCGACGCTGTGTCGGACGAAGGTGACCTGAAGGGGCGATCCGCCGTTCCTGGTCTTCACGCGCTCTTTTCCAAAAAAGGGGGTTTCAACCCCATGAGCCGATCGGCGCCACGCGCCTTCGGGGCTCCATCCGGCTTATCAGTTGCATCGTCTCGGGAACACGCCCGCAAACAATGCCGAACTCGAGCAAATCCTGTAAAATCGGGAACTGCCCAGAGGCCCGGCTCTGACGCCACCAGCTTCGGCTGGGTGTTGCATAGCTGCTTTTGGCTGCTTCTCCAAGCGAAATCGACCAAAAGCCTGTGCATTATCAAGCGAGCGTGAAGATCAACGCCCGCTCATGCCCACCCAGATCGTTGCGGCTGCCACGGAATTCAAACCCTCCCGCCCGCATCAGCGCGACGACATCCGGCCCTTGCCCCGCGCCGATCTCGAAGACGATGACGCCGCCGGGCGTCAGCAGGGGCGGCAGGGTCGACGCGAAGAACCGATAGGGTCCAAGCCCGTCGGCGCCACCGTCGAGCGCCAGCAACGGATCATGCTCGCGCACCTCGACGGAGAGCGTCGCGATCTCGGCCGAGGGGATATAGGGGGGGTTTGAGACGATGAGGTCGAAACGGCCGGTCAGGCCTTCGGTCCAGCTGCCCTGCCGGAATGTTGCGCGGTCATCGACGCCGTTGAGCGCGGCGTTCCCGGCCGCCGTGCGGCAGGCTTCATCGGACAGGTCGATGCCGAGGCCGCGCGCGCGCTGCAGTTCGCTGAGCAGCGCGATCAGCAGGCAGCCGGTGCCGGTCCCGAGATCGAGCAACTCCAGTTTCTCGTCACGGCGCCCGGCAAACTGCGCGAGAGCGGTCTCCACGATCGTCTCGCTGTCGGGCCGCGGCTCCAGCGTCGCCCGCGACAGTCGGAACGGCAGCCCCCAGAACTCGCGCTCTCCAAGGATGCGCCAGACCGGCTCTCCGGCGACACGGCGCGCCGAAAAATCGTCCAGCCGGGCGAGCGCCTCGGCGCTCAAGACCATGGTGGGATCGAGATGCTCTGCGCCGAGGCTCCCTTCGACCAGCAGCCGCGCATCTAGGCCCGGACTGGCCGAGCCCGCGCGCAGGAACCTTTGCGCAAGCAGGCGCCGCGCCTCCCTGACGGTCGACGCGGCGCCCTCCCCTCGTGCGTTTCCAGCAAAGCCCGTGACGGGCTCCGCAATTTCCGAAACGAGACCTAGTTGCCGTTCATCTTCAGATCCATGCAGGTCCGCATCTTCTTGTTGATCGCGGCCTTGCTTTCGCGGGTGCCAGCCATCTCCATCCGGCAGGCCTTGCGGGCCTGCGACTGCGTCATCGCGCCCTGCAGCGCGGCCGGCTGGCCCGACGTGATCTTCTTGAAAGTGCGCTCCTGAGCCTGCGAGACGCCGCTCATCGCCAGCGCCATCAGACCGGTCACAGCTATCGTCGAAAACATCTTGATCATGAGAGGGTCCCCCCTTGCCTGGTGTCGATAGCTCATCAACGCGGGACGGGGGTTTTGGTTTCATCGCCCGTGCCTCACGCCATGCCTTCGGCGGACAGCAGCTTCGCCTGCTGTTCGGCCGTGAGCGCGTCGATGATCTCGTCGAGGACGAGGCCCTGCATCATCTCGTCGAGTTTGTAGAGCGTCAGGTTGATGCGGTGATCGGTGACGCGCCCTTGCGGGAAGTTATAGGTGCGGATGCGTTCCGAGCGATCACCCGAGCCGACCTGCGAACGCCGGTCGGCCGAGCGCTCGGCATCGATGCGCAGGCGCTCCATGTCGAAGAGTTTTGCGCGCAGCAATTCGTAGGCGCGCGCCTTGTTCTTGTGCTGGGAGCGCTCGTCCTGGACCAGCACGACGGTGTTGGTCGGGATATGGGTGAGGCGCACCGCCGATTCCGTCTTGTTGACGTGCTGGCCGCCGGCGCCGCCGGAACGCAGGGTGTCGGTGCGGATGTCGGCCTCGTTGAGGGTAACATCGACATCGGTGGCCAGCGGCAGCGTCGCGACCGTCGCGGCGGAGGTATGGATGCGCCCGCTCGCCTCCGTATCCGGCACGCGCTGGACGCGATGGACGCCGGATTCGAATTTCAGCCTGGCATAGACGCCGCGGCCGTTGATCTCGGCGACAAGCTCCTTGTAGCCCCCCATCGTTCCCCTCGCTCTCCGAGAGGACATCGACGCTCCAGCCCTTCTGGGCGGCGTGGCGCTGGTACATGCGCCAGAGGTCGCCGGCGAAGAGCGAGGCTTCGTCGCCGCCGGTGCCGGCCCTGATTTCCAGAATGACGCCGCGCTCGTCGGCGGCATCCTTCGGCAGCAAGGCGACGAGGATCTCGCGGGCACGCGCCTCGATCTCGACGCGAGCCGCGTCGCGCTCCTCATAGGCGAGATCGCGGAAATCAGGGTCGGTCGCGGGATCGGCGATCAGCGCCTCGGCCTCCTCCAGCGAAGCCTGTGCCTGCCGCCAGGAGGCGATCGCCGCGACCACGGGATCGAGCTCCGCCAGTTCCTTGGCCAACTCGACGGTGCGCGCCGCCTCGGTCGCATGGTTGATCTCGTCGGTCGCGGCGGCATGGCGCGCCACGATGACATCGAGACGATCCTGGGGGAGCTGGAGAGACATCAATTGAACTCTTGGAACGAAGAGGAAAAGCGGCAGCGACGGCGCAGGCAGCGTCGCTAGACCGGGACCTTGAACTCGGTCGCGAAAGCGGCGAGCTGCGGACGCAGATTGGTGACGCCTTCCGGCGAGGCCAGCATCCAGTCCATGCGTTCGCGCAGCTTAGCCGTATCAAGCGCCCGCAGCATCGCCTTGACCGGTCCGATCGAAGCCGCCGACATCGAGAAGCCGCGATAGCCCAGGCCGATCAGCGCCATGGTCTCCAGCGGCTTGCCACCCATCTCGCCGCAGACGGTGACCGGGCAGCCGGTCTCGGCGGCTGCCTCGACGATGCGCCGGAGCGCCCGAAGCGGACCGACGCCAAGCGGATCGAAGCGGTCGGCGACGCGCTTATTCTCGCGATCGGCGGCGAAGAGGAACTGCATGAGGTCGTTGGTGCCGATCGACAGGAAATCGGCTTCGCGCGCGATCTCCGGCAATTCGAAGAGCAGCGAGGGCACCTCAACCATGACGCCGACCCTGAGATCGCGCGGCGGCGTGACGCCTTGCTTCTCCAGCATCACCTGCTCGCGCCGGATGATCATGCGGGCGCGGCGGAACTCATCGGTGGTCGCGACCATCGGCAGCATGATCTTGAGATCGCGACCAGCGCCCGCCCGCAGCATCGCGCGCACCTGCGCACGCAGCAGCCGCGGCTTGTCGAGGCCGATGCGGATCGCGCGCCAGCCGAGCGCCGGATTTTCCTCCTCGACGCGCTCCATATAGGGCAGCACCTTGTCGCCGCCGATATCGAGCGTGCGGAAGGTGACCGGCAGGTCCGCTGCCGCTTCCAGCACGGCCGCATAGAGCGCCTGCTGCTCGGCGGTGGTCGGCATGTGCTGCGCCACCATGAACTGCAATTCGGTGCGGAACAGGCCGATGCCGGCGGCAGCGGTCGCCTCGATATTCGGCATGTCGACGATCAAGCCGGCATTGATCTGCAGGGTGATATCGACGCCGTCGCGGGTGACGGCCGGAAGTTCCTTGAGCTTCTGATACTGCTTCTGCTTGCGGGCGCGCAGCCGCGCCTTGTCCTTATAGGCGTTCTCGACATCGGGCTGCGGGCGGATCTGCACCTCGCCCGCCTGGCCATCGACGATGATGGCATCGCCCCCCTCGATCAGCGCGGTGGCGTTGACGACCTCGCCAACGGCGGGGATGCCGAGCGCGCGGGCGACGATGGCGATATGACTGGTCGGTCCGCCTTCCTCCAGCACGAGCCCGCGCAGGTGAGCTCGGTCGTAGTCGAGCAGTGCCGCCGGCCCCATCGAGCGGGCGACGAGGATGGCGTTCTCCGGCAGGTTCTCGCGGGCGACGCCATTGGCCTTGCCGACCAGCGTTCGCAGCAGCCGGTTCGCGAGATCGTCGAGATCATGCAGCCGCTCGCGCAGATAGGGGTCGGTCTGGCGCAGCATCTTGGCGCGGGTGTCGGACTGGACGCGCTCGACCGCCGCCTCGGCGGTGAGGCCGGTCATCACGACCTCGCGCATGCGGCGCAGCCAGCCCTGATCATGGGCGAACATGCGGAAGGTCTCGAGCACGTCGCGATGCTCGCCGGTATGAGCGACGTCGCCGCGCTCGACCAGTTCGTCGATCGAGGCACGCATCTCGCCGATCGCGGCTTCGAGGCGCCCGACCTCGGCCGCGGGGTTCTCGGCGATGAGATTGGTGATCGCGACGCGCGGCTCGTGCAGCACGGCATGGCCGAGGCCGACGCCGTCGGCCAGCGCCACGCCGATGCCGTGGATCGGCCGATCGAGGCCGATCGAGGCGCCGGGCGCCGCCAGGGATTTCAGTCCGCCGGCCGCGATCATCTCCGCCATCAGCATGGCGGTGGTCTGGAGGCTCTCGACCTCTTCCTCGGAATAGAGCCGCGACGCCCGGTTCTGGATGACGAGCACGCCCATGACAGCGCCGCCGCGCAGGATCGGCACGCCGAGGAAAGAACGATAGACCTCTTCGCCCGTCTCCGGACGGTAGGAGAAGGAGGGATGCGCCTGCGCATCCGACAGCGCCAGAGGCTCGGCCTCGCTCGCGATCAGGCCGACGAGACCCTCGCCCGCACGCATGGTGGTAAGGTGGACGGCCTCGCGGTTGAGGCCTTCTGTGGCGTAGAGTTCGAGAGAGCCGTCCTCGCGCAGGACATAGACGGAGCAGACTTCGGCGACGAGATTGCCGGCGATCAGCACGACGAGCCGATCCAACCGCTCCTGCGGGCTGATCGATGCCGCCATAACCTCGCGGAGACGGCGCAACAGAACGCCCGGTCCTCCGAGAGCGCCTCGCATCGATCTCAGCCCTCCGCCCGCCTCCTCAGCCATCGATGATACGATGCCTGTCCAGACCTGAGTCGCCCACTCCGATCATGCTGCCTTCTAGCGACCAAAGACCTTATTCGGCAAGGGCCGCGAAGGGGGCAGGCAGCATCCCCCCAAGATTTCAGCCGTTTTCCTGACCTAAGTGCAAAGTCTCAAGGTCGCACCAAGGCGAGATGAGAGCCCTTGCCAGCACTCCGCTTGCCGCGGGTTCCTGCCGACATCTTGCGTACAGCGACGTCCGGGGGCGCCGATGACGCGGCCGATGCCTCGCCCCGCCCTGCCCGTCGCACGCCCCGGCGCGGCTCATTATGCGGTTCGCCTGCGACCGAAGTGTCTTTGGCGGCGCCCTCTCCCGCAAGCGCGGCAAGATACTGGCGGGTCCACCAGTCGATATCGGTGCCGGCAATGACCGCATAGAGCCGCTCGAAACGGCGGATACGCTCCGCCTTCGGCATTGCGAGCGCCGTGCGGATCGCCTCCGCCACCTCATGGGAATCGAAGGGATTGACGATCAGCGCCTCGCCCATCTGCTGGGCGGCCCCGGCGAAGCGCGAGAGCACGAGCACGCCGGGATCGGCCGGGTCCTGCGCCGCGATATATTCCTTGGCGACGAGGTTCATCCCGTCGCGCATCGGCGTGACCAGCCCGACCTGGGCGCGGCGGTAGAAGCCGGCCAGCGCCTTGCGCGAATAGGCCTTCTTGACCACGCGGATCGGCGTCCAGTCGAATTCGCCGAGCTGGGCGTTGAGGCGCCCGGCGACCTCGTCGGACTGGCGGTCGAGCTCGGCATATTCCGGCACGTCGCTGCGCGAAGGCGGCGCGATCTGCAACAGGCTGACCCGGCCGCGATCCTCGGGGTGGTTGCGCAGGAACTCGCCGAAGGCCTCCAGCCGCTGCACGATGCCCTTGGAATAATCGAGCCGGTCGACGCCGATGACGAGCTTGCGCTCGCCGAGCGATTCCTGCGTCGCCCGCAAAGGCGTCGTCGCCTTGCGGACGGACGCGGCGGCGAGTTTCCGGAAGCCCTCGACATCGATGCCGATCGGGAAGGCCTGCACCGCGGTCTCGCGCGCGCCCAGCCGAACGCGCCTGCCATCGGAGCGGGCGCCGCAGAGCGAAACCAGCCCGCCGATCAGGTTGCGGGCATCGACCTCGGTCTGCATGCCGACGAGATCGTAGGCGGCCATGGTGCGGATCAGCGTCGCGCTGAAGGGCAAGGCGCCGATGACCTCGGCTGCCGGCCATGGAATGTGATGGAAATAGCCGATGCGGTTGGTGACGCCACGCCGACGCAGCTCCGCCGCCAGAGGGATCAGATGGTAGTCGTGGATCCAGATCAGGTCGTCGGGCTTGATCAGCGCGGCAAGCGCCCGGGCGAAGCGGCGGTTGACGCCGAGATAGCCCATGTAGTCGCTGCGCTGGAACTCGGTCAGGCCGAGGCGGTAATGCATCAGCGGCCAGAGCGCCCGGTTCGAGAAGCCGAGATAGTAACTCTGGCGCTCCGCCTCGCTGAGATCGGTCACGGCATAGGTGACATTGCCCTGCTCGACCTGCCTGACCTGCGCCGGCGCGCCCTCGCTCACCGCCCCGCTCCAGCCGAACCAGAGGCCGCCGCGCTGCTCCAGCGCCTCGCGCAAGGCGACTGCCAGCCCCCCAGCCATCACCTTTTCATGGCGATCGGGAATCGTTACGCGATTGGAAACGACGACAAGACGCATAGAGCAGCATTCTCCGGCAGGGCCGCCCGCATTTCGCCATCGGCGGCAGGAACAGAACGCTTCCGAAAGCGTAATGTTTCCGAGGTGCGGACGCGGTCACATGGCAGCCCTGTGGCAGCCGTGCGGTGAAATCGCGACTGCCATGGTAGGCTTTCGACAGATCGAGGCAACCCCTCGGGCCCAATTTTCGACGAAGCCATGGCCAACCGATCAATCAGAAAAGGATATCATTGGCCGGACGGCCGCTCTTCTGCCGCCTTCTCTGCCCAGATACGAAATGATGACGACTTTGATCGAACCCGATATTGCCGCACGGCCCCATGAGATCGCTTCCCCGGATCGCGAAATCGCTCTGTTTTTGGATTTCGACGGAACCCTCGTGGAAATCGCGCCCTCGCCGGAGGACGTACATCTCGACCGGCGCGTGGCGGCGGCGCTGACGACGCTGCGCGCGCAGCTCGGCGGCGCGCTGGCGCTGGTCTCGGGCCGGCCGATCGCCTTTCTCGACGGCGTGCTGGCGCCGCACCGCTTCGATATCGCCGGGCTGCATGGCGCCCAGATCCGCGTCGACGACGAAATCCGCTCGCAGGCCGATACGCACGAGGGGATGCGCGCGGCCCTGCGCGACCTCGTCCGCTTCGCCAACAGCCATGTCGGCATCATCGTCGAGGACAAGCGCATTTCCGTCGCCCTGCACTGGCGCCTCGCGCCCGCGCTGGAGGACGAGGCCCTCGCGCTGATGCGCGCCATCGCCAAGCGGATGGGGCCGGGCATGCGCCTGCAGGAAGGAAAAGCCGTTGCCGAGCTGGTTCCGGCCGGCGCCAGCAAGGGCAGCGCCATCGCCTGGCTGATGGCGACCCCGGTCTATGCCGGCCGGCAGCCCGTCTTCATCGGCGACGACATCACCGACGAGGACGGTTTCGAGGCGGTCAACGCGATGGGCGGCGTCTCCGTCCGCATCGGCGCCGACCGCGAGAGCCATGCGACCTGCCGGCTCGCCTCGCCGACGGCGCTGCGCCATATCCTTCTCGAAGCCGCCGAAAGCGGCCGCCTCTCCGCTTCAAGCTTCAAGCAGGATTGATCCATGACTGTAACGACCTCGACCGCGGGGCAGCACTCCGCCTCGCTCGACCTCGGCGTGATCGGTAACTGCTCCATCGCCGCCCTCATCGACCGCCGCGCCCGCATCGTCTGGGGCTGCTTCCCACGCTTCGACCGCGACCCCGTGTTCTGCTCGCTGATCGACAACCGGGCCGAGGACGGCGATGCCGAGCCCGAGAAGGGCGTCTTCGCCATCGAGCTCGTCGGCATGACGCGGTGCGAGCAGAGCTATCTCGACAACACCGCGATCCTGTCCTCCGTGCTCTCCGACGACCAGGGCAATGCGATCGAGATCCTCGATTTCGCGCCGCGCTTCGTGCGCTACGAGCGCTTCTTCCGGCCGCCGCAGCTCGTCCGGCGGGTCCGGCGCGTTTCCGGGCGGCCGCGCATCCGCGTGCTGGTCAAGCCCTGCCTCGGCATCGGCGAGGAACCGGACGAGATGACGCGCGGCTCCAACCATGTCCGCTTCGTCGGCGCCGACCAGACGATCCGCCTGACCACCAACGCGCCGCTTTCCTATGTCGTTGAAGGCACGCCCTTCGCGGTGGACCAGGCCTATTCCTTCTTCATCGGCTCGGACGAGGCCCTGCGCGCCGAGATCGAGACGACCTCGCGCGAGTTCCTCGACAAGACCACCGACTATTGGCGCGACTGGGTGCGCTCGCTCTCGGTGCCCTTCGAATATCAGCGGGAGGTGATCCGGGCCGCGATCACACTGAAGCTCTGCTCCTTCGAGGAAACCGGCGCGATCGTCGCTGCGTTGACGACCTCGATCCCGGAGGCGCCGGGCACGCAGCGCAACTGGGATTATCGCTATTGCTGGCTGCGCGACGCCTATTTCGTCGTACACGCGCTGAACCGGCTCGGCACGACGCGGACGATGGAGGATTATCTCGGCTTCATCACCAATATCGTCGACACCTTCACCGAAAGCGGGGCCGAGCATCTGCCGCCGCTCTACCCGATCACGCGCGGCGGCACGCTGGACGAGTTCGAGGCGAGCAATCTCTCAGGCTATCGCGGGCACAAGCCGGTGCGGTTCGGCAACGGTGCGGCGACGCAGATCCAGAACGACGGCTACGGAGCCGTCGTGCTGGCGGCGACGCATTCCTTCTTCGACCGGCGTCTGATCCAGCCGGGCAAGGAGGCCTTGTTCGGACAGCTCGAACGCATGGGCGAGCTCGCCATCGCCTATTTCGACAAGCCCGATGCCGGTCCCTGGGAACTGCGCGAGAAGGAGGCGGTGCATTCCTTCTCCAGCGTGATGTGCTGGGCCGCTTGCGACCGGCTCGCCCGCATCGCCGGCACGCTCGGGCGCGCCGACCGCAAGGAATACTGGAAGGGCGAGGCCAAGCGCCTGAAGAACACCATCGCCGAGCAGATCTGGAACGAGACGAAGGGCCATTTCGTCTCGACCTTCGGCGGCGAGGACCTCGACGCCACCCTGCTTCTGCTGGCCGAGCTCGGCTTCGTCAAAGCCGACGATGCCCGCTTCGTCGCCACCGTCGAGGCCATCGGCCGCGATCTCAAGCGCGGCGACCTCCTGCTGCGCTACGCCACGCAGGACGATTTCGGATACATGCATACCGGCTTCCTGATCTGCGCCTTCTGGTATGTCGATGCGCTGAATGCGATCGGCCGCCGGGACGAGGCGAAGGAGCTGTTCGAGCGCGTCTTGAAGCGCCGCAACAGCTTCGGGTTGCTCTCGGAGGATGCCGATCTCAAGACCGGCGAGCTCTGGGGCAATTTCCCGCAGACCTATTCCCATGTCGGCCTGATCAACTGCGCGATGCGGCTGAGCCGCGATTGGGAAGAGGCGTTCTGAGACGACCCGCTTCACGCGGTAGCCCGCTTAGCGCGGGGCACCGAAGCGGAAGGCGATCGGGATCACCCCGTAGACCATCGCCACAACCATGGGCGGCACGGCCAGCGCCGTGACGCCAAAGATCGGCCAGCCCGCGGTGAAGGGCGCCAGCGCGGCCAGCACGAGATTGATCGCGGCATACGCACCGACGATTGCGACCATCAGGAAGCGCAGGCGTGAGCCGAGGCGCGACAAGAATGAAAGAGCCATCGGGCATCTCCATATAACGAAACGTTCCGTTTCTATTTGTTGATCTAAACGGCCCGTTTCGTTATGTCAAGAAGCGAGACGATGGATTGGCGAGGTTCGAGCGAGTGGAAACGAAACCGAAGCGCCGGGCCTCGATCGGGGCTCGCCGCAGCCCCGACACGGAAGCCGCGGTGAAGGCAGCGGCGCGCGAATTGCTGGCTGAGAAGGGCTATGCCGGCTTCTCGATCGAGGAGGTCGCGCGCCGTGCGGGCGCCGGCAAGCCGACGATCTATCGCTGGTGGCCGAACAAGGCCGACCTGTTCATCGCGATCTACGGAGCGAACAAGGATGCCGCCATCCCCGTGCCGGACGAGGGCTCCCTGCGCGCCGATCTGTTGCGCTATACGCGGGATCTCTGGCGCTTCTGGCGTGAGGATACGGCCGGGCGCGTCTTCAAGGGACTGATCGCGGAAGCGCAGACCAGCGACAGCGCGCTCGCCGCGCTGCGCTTCAAGTTCATGCCGGAACGGCTGGCGGCCCCCCGGGAGATGTTCGTGCGCGCGGCCGGGCGCGGCGAATTCGCGCCCGAAGAGGTCGACGACCGGCTGGAATTATGGGTTGCCTTCAACTGGTTGCACGCGCTGACCGACCGGCTGAGCGAGGACGAGCCCTCGCTCAGCCGCAAGATCGAGCTGCTCTGCCGCTAGCGACCGGTTATTCCACCCTGGCGGCAGCCCGCATCACGGCGAGCGCCAGCGTCTGTGCGGCGGGGACGATGCTCTCGACCTCCAGGAACTCGTCCGGCGTATGGGCCATGCCGCCGATCGGGCCGACGCTGCACAAAGTCGGCGTGCCCTGCGCGGCCGTGAAGCCGGAATCGGCGCAGCCGCCGGTGAATTCCGCGGTGACGCCGATGCCGAAGGCGGAAGCCGCCTCGCGATAGGTGTCGTAGAGCGCGGCCGAGTCCGAGGAGCGCTCCAGCGGCAGGAATTCGCCCTTGATCGACAGCACGGCGCTGGTGCCGGCGACCTCGGGCGTCTCGATGATCGCCTTGATCTTGCTGACCATCTCGTCGCGCTGCGCGGCGGTGACATAACGCAGGTCGATCTCGCACCAGGCGCTGGGCGCGATGGTGTTGACGGTCTGGCCGCCGCCGATCAGGCCGACATTGACGGTGATGCCCTTCTCCAGATCGGTGAGGCCCTGGAGCTTCGGAATCTTGTGGCCGAGATCGACGATGGCCGAGGCGCCCTTCTCGTAATTCGCACCGGAATGGGCCGGCTTGCCGGTGAATTCGGCGCGCATGAAGACGCCGCCCTTGCGGCCGCTGGTGACCGACTGCCTGTGGTCCTTCGCGAAATCAGTACCGGCCGGCAGGCGGCTGGGCTCAGCATTGAAGACGCAGCGCGACTCGCGCGCCGCCGCCTCGATGACCGGACGCGAGGACGGCGAGCCAATCTCCTCGTCGCTGGTCGTCAGCATCAGGAGCGGTGCGGCAAGGCCACCGCATTCGGCGAAGGCTGCGGCGACGAAGGCCGAGATCATCACGCCCGCCTTCATGTCGGCGACGCCCGGCCCATAGGCGCGCGAGCCCTTGATGGTGAAGGGCCGGCGCGTCGGCTCGCCCTGCGGGAAGACGGTGTCGCGATGGCCGAGCAGCATGACCGGGCGCTGGTCGTTGGCCGTCGGGTTGGGCAGGCGCGCCCGGACGGCGTCACCGAAGCGGCTGTCCGGCACGATCTCGACCTCGAGCCCGTTCGCCTTGTGGAAGCGCGCGACGACATTGCCCGCCCGGTCGACGCCGGCCTTGTCGTAGGAGCCCGAGTCGGTGTCGACCAGCTCGCGCAGCAGCGCGACCATGCCTTCCTTGCGGCTCGCCAGCCACTCGGTGACCTTCTTCTCCTCGGGGGTCAGGGCGCTCATCGCTTCACTCGCATTCGTTCCGGATGGGACAATGCGGGCGAGCTTAGCGCCATTGCCGCGAGCGGCAATGGCGGGAGGTGGCGGCCATGCCATTCATGCGATGCATGCCGCGCCCCGCTTATTTCGGCGCCGCCATCCGCCGGATCAGCGCGTCGCGGGCCGCGCGGGCCGCATCGCGGGTGGCTTCATCGGATGGCGCGCGCGCCGGCTGCTCCAGTGCCTTGGCGTAATAGCCGAGCGCGAGCTGATCCGAGGCGATCCCGGCATAGAGATCACCCAACCGCTTATTGGCCTGGAGCGAGGCTTCGGGCCGTGCCGCTGCGGCCTCGAAGGCGCCGATCGCTCCCGGCACGTCGCCCAGCTTGGCCTTGAGTTCCGCACGCGCGAGCAGCAGGCGCGGATCGCCTGCCTTCACGGCGATCGCCGTCTCGATATCGGCGAGCGCGGCGGTCGCATCGCCCTGCCCGAGCCGGGCATCGCTGCGCAGCAGAAGAGCCTCGGCATCATTCGGCGCAGCCGCGAGCCGGGCGGTCGCATCCTCCACCGCTTCAGGAAAACGCCCGAGGCCGAGCCTCGCTTTGGCGCGCAACAGCGCCAGGTCCGCTTCCGGCGAAGGCGCGGCCAGTGCAGCCGTGGCGAAGCGCTCCGCCGCGGCCGCATCCCCGGTCGCGAGATTGATGCGAGCGGCGAGCGCCTGCCAGCGCGGCTCGTCCGGTTCGATCCGCAAGGCCATGGCGATATCGGTCAGGGCCGCCGGATTGTCGGAGCGCAGGTTCAGCGCCGCCCGCTCGGCATAGGCGCGCGCCCGGTCCGGCGCCCGCCTGATGGCCTCGGCGAGATCGCCGCGGGCCGCATTGACCCGGTTGAGCTGCACGCGGGCGATGCCGCGCCAGAGGAAGAGATCGGCGACATGGCCCGGCGTCATGCCGGAGGTCCGGGCTCGGAAGGGAATCGGCGCGATATCGTCGATGACCTTGCTCAAATCCGTTTCCGCGTCGAGCGCATCGCCCAATCGAGCCGCAACGAGTCCACGCACGGCCTGCGCTCCGGCGTTGAAGCGGTTATCGGCAAGGGCCGCGGCGGCCAGCTCCCGAGCGGTCGCCGCATCGCCACGGGCCAGCGCAACGCGCGCCCGCAGGGCCTGCTCGGCATAGGCGCCGGGCAAGCGCCTGGTCCGCCAGTCGTCGAGAACGGTGACGGCCTCGTCGAGCCCGCCGGTTTCAATGAGCGCGACGACGAGATCATCCTCGCCCTGCAGCCCTTCAGGCACGTCCGTCGGGAGGCGCGCCTTTTCGCGCAAATCCTCCAGCGCCTGAGCGGGCTTGCCGGCCATGAGCAAGGCGCTTGCGCGGTCCGCGCGATAGAACCGTGCCGTTGGATCGCTTGCGACGAGTTCGGTGAGGTCGGCAACCGCCGCCTCGTAATTCCCCCTGCCCTGGGAGACAGAGGCGCGCGCCAGCATCGCCCGCGCCCAGATTTCCTTGTCGGCGCCGGAGCGCCGAACCGCGCTATCGGCATCGGCCCAAGCGCGATCGAACGGCGTCAGATCTTTGCCGTAGCGGTAATCCGCCAGATGGGCGTAGGCGCGGGCAAGCGTGGCGGGCAGGTAGTCTGGCGCCGCAGCGACGGCCAGATCGAAATCGCCCATCCGGCTGTCGAAGGGCCGAGCGTTGGCGCGTTGGATCAGCCTGTCCGCCTTGTCCTGTGGCGTGGCAGCCGTTTCGACGAGACGGTCGCAGCTCTGCATGCGCAAGGGATCGTCACGCGTCGCACAGCGCTTCTTCAGCTCGGCCTCATCGAGATCGGCGACGACGATCGGCTTCGGCTTGTCGAACGCGGCGACGCGCGCCGCATGGCGCTCCCGCGAGGCGATGTCATAGGCCATTTTCGCGTCGGTCCGCGCCGCGGAGCGGGCGAGGATGGCGCGGGCGCCGGGCTGATCGCCCGAAGCGAGCAGGATGTCCGCCTTCAGTTCATGGGCGTCGAACAGGCCGGGATCGAGCTCGATCGCCTTGTCGGCATCGACTGTTGCGGCGGCGACATCCTTCATCGCGAATTTCACCGCCCCGCGCGTCGCATGAGCCCGCCCGGAGCGGGGCTGAGCCTCGGCGACCACCTCGGCATCGGCAAGAGCCTCGGGCCATTCGCGCCGCGCCAATCGCGCCCGGGCCCGGATCTCGATCAGGTCGACCTGCTTCGGGAAGGCGACAAGTCCCTCGGTCGCCTCCTTCGCGACGGCTTCGAACAGGCCGAGATAGTACAGGCTGCGGGCGCGGGTGATGAAGGTCTCGGAGGTGCGGAAACCGCCCTCGCGCCCCTTGTCGATATGCGCGACCGCGTCGGTATAGCGGCCGGTGGCATAGGCGAGCAGGCCGAGGAGATAGTCGCTGCGCGGATGCTGCTTCTGCCAGAACAGGCCCTTGCGCAGATCCTCGCCAGCGCCGGCGAAATCATACTGCATCAGCCTGAGATAGCCGCGATTGGCGTGGTTGTCCGGATCGAAGGGATCATTTTCGATGGCCGCGGTGAAGTCCGCCATCGCTCCGTCACGGTTGCCGAGCGTGAAGCGGACGCGGCCACGATCCCGGTAGAGCGCCGCGAAATTCGGCGCGAGAGCCAGCGCTTCCGAGTAGTCCTTCTCCGCCTCGGCCGGACGGCCGAGCGCCAACTGGGTGTGGCCGCGCGCGACATGGGCCATCGCCTTGACCTTGCGATCGGGGCGGCCCTTCAGGATGGCGTTGCAGGCGGCGAGCCCCTTCTCGGTGCGGTCATCCTTGCAGAGCGCCACCGTCTCGGCCTTCTGAGCCTGGGCCGTCTGCGAGCCGAGCATGGCGAGCATCGGCAGCAGGAGGACAAGGAACGCCATCCGCGAGAGCAAGCATGCCATGCCGACCTCCCTGACAACGTCCCCAGAGTGACGTTGCGAGAGCGTAGCATGGCGGCGGGGGTAGCGTCATGCCGTCCCACGAATGAACGACCCGGCGCCGTGGTCAGACGATGCCGACGGACCAGGCGAGGACATAGGCCAATGTGCCGATCGCCATCGGTACGAGCGGGTTGACCTTCGAGCGATAGGTCACGAGCGCGGTCGCTGCCGTGATCGCATAGCCGACGATGCCGGCATCGGCCGCGAGCGTCGCGACCACGCCGCTCGCCAGCATCAGGCCGAGCGCGATCGGCACCAGCGCGAGCGTCATGATCCGGACCACGCGGCTGCCGCCGAAGCGCTGCAGGCCGCGGCTGGAGGCGAGTGCCAGCAGACAGGAGGGCAGCAAGAGCGCCGCCGTCGCCACCAGCAGACCGGCCGTACCGGCGACATGCCAGCCGATAATGCTGCCGAGCATGATGTTGGGGCCGGGCGCCGTCTGCGCGATGGCGAAGAGCCGGGCGAAGGTCGGCGCATCCATCCAGCCGAGGATATCGACGACCTGACGATGGATCTCCGGCACCACGGCATTGGCGCCACCGATGGCCATCAGGGAGATCGTGCCGAAGGTGACGATGAGCTGGAAGAAGACGCCGCGCTCCATCAGACCCGCCGAGCGCCCAGCGTCGCCGCGACCAAGCCGAGCGGCACGAGCACCAGCAGGGTCGGCAGCATGGGCAGCCGCAGCACACCGACCGCGACGAAAGCGGCCGCGGCCATCAGCCAGGCCCAGCGCGCAAGGCCGGCCTTCGTCAGGAGCCGGAGCGCAGTGCCCAGGATGAGCCCGGCGGCGCTGGCGGCCGCGCCGGTCAGGGCAGTCTGCGCCAGTGGATGACCGGAGACGGCATCATAGCCATTCGCGAGCGCAACCAGGCAGAGCAGCGGCATCGCCATCAGCGCGAAGACGCAGGTCAGCGCGCCGATTCCGCCGCGGAAGCGATCGCCCAGCATCACCGCCGCATTGACGGTGTTGGCGCCGGGCAAGGCCTGGCAAATGCCCATCAGTTCGGCATAGGCGCGATCGTCGAGCCAGTTGCGCTCGGCGACGATGATGTGGCGCGCCACAGGCCCGACGCCGCCGAAGCCCATCAGGCCGATCTTGAGGAAGCCGGTGAACAGGTCCGGCAGGCTCGGCCGCGGGGTTTCCGATGCGGTCTCTAAGCTCGACATCGCGGCTTGCTAGCGCCGCGATTCCATCGCCATGCGCAGCGCGAAGCCGGCCAGCACCGTCCCCATCAGCCAGCGCTGCACCAGCGACCAGAAAGGTCGCGTTTTCAGGAACAGCGCGATGCTGCCGGCCGCCGTCGCGATCAGGGCGTTGACGCTGCCGCTGATCGCGATCTGGACGAAGCCGAGCACGACCGACTGGGAAAGCACGTTGCCGGCGGCCGGATCGATGAATTGCGGCAGCAGCGCGAGGTAGAACATCGCGATCTTCGGATTGAGCAGGCTGGTCAGGAAGCCCATGGCGAAGAGCTTGCGCGGCCCGTCATGGGGCAAATCGCGGACATGGAAGGGCGAGCTGCCGCCCGGCCGCACCGCCTGCCAGGCGAGCCAGAGCAGATAGGCCGCGCCGCCGAGCCGGAGCACGTCATAGGCATAGGGCACGGCGAAAAGCAGCGCGGTGATGCCGAAGGCCGCACAGAACATGTAGACGAAGAAGCCAAGGATGACGCCGCCGAGCGAGATCAGGCCGGCGCCTCTGCCCTGCGCGATCGAGCGCGAGATCAGGTAGATCATGTTGGGGCCGGGCGTCAGCACCATGCCGAGCGCGATCAGCGAGAAGGTGATGAGGGTCGTCGTCTCGGGCATGCGAAGCGCTCCGGCGGAACTCAGCGCTTGGACCATGGATCGCGAGAACCGGCAATCGGCTGTGTCATGGGAGCGGCCATGCAAGCCTCGCTGCACCGGCAGCCCAGCCCCACCGCAACGGAACCCATCGGCCCATAGGCGGTTGTCGCCTGCAAGCGCATTGGGGGGAAACATGACGCTGTTCAGCAGGCTGCTCTACACCATCATCTCCATCGCGTTGCTTGGCGCCTCCATCGTGCTGATCGGCGTCGCGGTCTGGCGCACGTCGAACGGCTTCTGGACCGGCGACGGCGCGCTCGACACCATGCTGGACGCGATCGGTCTCGTGATCATCGCGGTCGCCGTCGCCGATGTCGGCAAGTTCCTGTACGAGGAGGAGGTCGTCGCCGATCGCGAGATGCGCCGCCCGGCCGAGGCGCGGGGATCGCTGACCAAGTTCATGTCGATCATGATCGTGGCGCTCTCGCTGGAATCGCTGGTGCTGATCGCCAAGACCTCGCGCGAGACGATGGGGGATGTCGTCTACCCCGCCCTGCTGATGCTGCTCGCCGTGCTGGCCTTGGTCGGGCTCGGGCTGTTCCAGAAGCTCAGCCAGAACGCGACGGCGGCCGTGCCGCCCGATCGGGAGGAGGATGAGGAAGACGAAATCGATGATCGCCCGATCGCAGCCAGCAAACCGCCCGCGCGCGCCAGACGCCGGAATTCCTCGCCTGTTGCAGGCCCTGCCTAGCGCGGCTCATCGACCAAAAAGAGATCGGTATCATCAGGCTTCGCGCCCGCCGCCGTGAGCATGGCGTGGATCTGGCCGCGGTGATGGGTCTGGTGGTTGAAGAAATGCGCGATCACGAAGCCGCGCGGCCTGCCCATCTCGCGGCCGGCCGCGCCCGAATACCAGATCAGCGTCCCGCGCAGCCAATCGGCCGTGACCTTGTCCGCCCAATCGAGAATGAACTGGTCGCGCTGGCGCCGGCGCGCGCAGAACTGCGCCCACCCTTCGAAATAAGCAGCCGAATCGCGCCCGCCGACGGAGGGCTTCTCGCTGCCGGCGAGGCGGCTGAGCCAGGTCTCGTCGGCCCAGAGGAGATGGTTGAAGGTGCCGTGGATCGACTTGAAGAAGGCGCCGCGATCGAGCTTGCGCGCCTCGTCGGTCAGGCCGTCCGCCGCCGCTATCAGGCTGCGGTTCTGCCACGCATTGTAGCGGGCCATGGTCTGGACGAAAGCGGGATCGACCATGGCGGCCTCCTCGTCAGATGACGTTGGCCTCCTTGAGCGGCCGGTTCGCAACGATGCGCTCGTGGCCGAGATCGGCAAGGTCGAGCGAGCGATAGCGGCCATGCGCGATATGCTCGGCAAGGCCGCGGCCCACCGCCGGCGATTGCTGCAGGCCGTGGCCGGAGAAGCCGTTGGCGAGATAGAGATTGGGCAGGCCGACGGCCGGGCCGATGATGGCGTTATGGTCGAGCCCGCACATGTCGTAGGGTCCCGCCCAGGCGCGGCCGGGCTTGATCTGCTCGAAAGCCGGGATGCGGGTTGCGAGCGAAGGCCAGACCACCTCCTCGAAGAAGCCCCAGTCGACATCCTCGGCCGCGGGATTGTTCTCGAGCCATTCGACGTCCTGCTCCGGCGTCAGGGGCGAGCAACTGCCGATGAAGAGCTGGCCCTCCGCCGTGCGCTTGCCCTCCTGCCGGCACCAGGCGCCGGTCGTGTCGATCAGGAGCGGGCAGCCATCGACATCGCCCTTGCAGGTGAAGGTGAAGACATAGCGCTTCATCGACTTCACCGGGATATCAATCCCCGCCGTCGCGGCGAGCTTCGCGCCATGGGTGCCGCTGGCATTGACCACCGCGCTGCAGGCGATGCGGCTGCCGTCGGCGAGCTCGACGGCCGTGACCCGGCCGCCTTCCGTGACATAGCGGGCAACCTCGCCCTGCCGGTATTGGACGCCGAGGCTGCGCGCCTTCTTGCGAAAGGCCTGGAGCAGCGCCCAGCCGTCGAACCAGCCCTCGCCGCTGACGCCGAAGGTGCCGCAGGCGAGATCCTCGGTATTGAGCCAGGGGAAGCGCTGCTTCAGCGTGGCGGGATCGTAGAGGGCGATATCGGCGCCCTCGGCGGCCTGGAGCTTCTGGTTGGCTTCGAGGATCGGCGCGCCGGCTTCGCTGGCGAGATAGAGATAGCCGCCCTCGTGCAGATCGATAGCGGGCACGTCGCCATCGACCGCGAGGTGCTGGCCGATATTGCGCAGGAAATCGACGCCGAAGAGCGAGATGCGGATATTCACCGCGCTCGAAAACTGCTGCCGGATCGAGGCGGCGGAAAGCGCCGAGGCCGAGAAGCGATAGGTCGGGTCCTTCTCGATCACCACGACCTTGCCAGTGAAGCCGGGATCGGCGGCAAGATGATAGGCGACGGAGGAGCCGATCGCGGCGCCCCCGCAGATCACGACATCGGCGCTTTCGGAGACGGGCGGCATGGCAGGCCTCGCGCAGCCGGCTTCGCTGGGAAAGCCGGGTTGGTGAATTTCGCGCATGAATGAACGAGCACGAAGCGCTTGTCGAGAGGCGCCTCAATTAGCCGGGGCGCATTCCCCGAGGAGCCAGTCACGGAAAGCGATGACTGTCGGCAGATTGGCCTTCTCCTCGGGATAGACGAGATAGTAGCCTTCCTTGCCGGTTACCGGTCGATCGATCGGGATGACCAGCGAGCCGGAGCGCAATTCCTCTTCAACCAGGAAGCGCGGCACGATGGCCAAGCCCAGCCCTGCCACCGCCGCCTGCGCGATCATGGCGAACTGCTCGAAGCGCGGCCCCATCAAGGCCCGCTCCGGCGCCAGACCCTGCTGCTCCAGCCAATTCGCCCAGGCGCGCGGCCGGGTCGATTGCTGCAACAGCGGCGCGCGCAACATGTCTGCCGCTTCCGTGATGCCGACGCGCGCCAGCAGGGAGGGCGCGGCTACGGGCACCACCTCCTCGCCCATCAGGCGATGGAGCCGCGCGCCCGGCCAGTTCTCCGCACCGAAATGCACGGCGGCATCGACCTGCTCGCGGGCGAAATCGAAAGGCACCAACCGCGTCGTGAAATTGATGGTGATGCCGGGATGCGCCTCGGTGAAGCGCGGCAGGCGCGGGATCAGCCAGCGCGTGCCGAAGGTCGGCAAGGTCGCGAGATTGAGCACGCCGGCGGCACCGCGAAAGGCCATGGCGGAGACAGTCGCGGCCGCGAGTCGGGACAGGCCGTCACGGATATCGTTGGCATAGGCCGCGCCCGCCGCCGTCAGGCTGACGCGCTTCTTGACGCGCTCGAACAGGCTGACGCCCAGTGCCTTTTCGAGATGCGCGACCTGCCGGCTGACCGCGCCCTGCGTCAGGTTCAGTTCCTCCGCCGCACGCGTGAAGCTGCCATGCCGGGCCGCGGCCTCGAAGGCGGCGAGCGCGGAGAGCGAGGGCACCGACAAGCGGCCGGGAACGAGCGCATCATCCATGATAAAATCTCATCAAGTGGTGAGAACATATCGGTTGCCGTCGCGCCATGAAAGAGGGCATTCTGCCGGCCTCAAGCGCGGCGGCCTCCGGTTCCCGCGCTTTTACGTCATGCGCCCTTGGGCACCCGCTCGCGACCGCTGGAAGACTAAAGATGGCCACATCCCTGCCGAAAGACACGCTCGCCCTGCTCAAGCGCCTCGGCGTCTCCGAGAGCGCCTATGCCGATGCCGGCCTTTCGGCCCGCTCGCCGATCACCGGCGAGACCGTGACCACGCTGCGCGAGACCACTCCGGGCGAAGCCGAGGCCGCGATCGGCCGGGCCCAATCCGCCTATCTCGCCTGGCGCAAGGTGCCGGCCCCGCGCCGCGGCGAGTTCGTCCGCCTGCTCGGCGAGGAGTTGCGCGCCGCCAAGACCGATCTCGGCCTGCTGGTGACGCTCGAAGCCGGCAAGGTGACCTCCGAGGGCCTCGGCGAGGTCCAGGAGATGATCGACATCTGCGACTTCGCCGTCGGCCTGTCGCGCCAGCTCTACGGCTTGACCATCGCCACCGAGCGCCCGAACCATCGCATGATGGAGACCTGGCACCCGATCGGCATCTGCGGCGTGATCTCGGCCTTCAACTTCCCGGTCGCGGTCTGGTCGTGGAACGCGGCGCTCGCCTTCGTCTGCGGCGACAGCGTCGTCTGGAAGCCCTCCGAGAAGACCCCGCTCACCGCACTCGCCGTGCAGGCCATCGTCGAGAAGACGATGAAGCGCTTCGGCCCCGAGGCCCCGATCGGCCTTTCCGAGGTCCTGATCGGCGGCCGCGAGCTCGGCGACATCCTGGTCCAGGATCATCGCGTCCCGGTCGTCTCGGCCACCGGCTCGACCCGCATGGGCAAGGAAGTCGGCCAGAAGCTGGCGGCTCGCTTCGCGCGCGCCATCCTGGAGCTCGGCGGCAACAATGCCGCGATCGTCGCTCCCTCGGCCGATCTCGACATCGCGCTGCGCGGCATCGCCTTCGCGGCGATGGGAACCGCCGGCCAGCGCTGCACCACGTTACGCCGCCTGATCGTGCATGAAAGCGTCTATGACGCGCTCGTGCCGAAGCTCGCCAAGGTCTACGGCTCGGTGAAGATCGGGGATCCGCGCGAGGCCGGCGTCCTGGTCGGCCCGCTGGTCGACGAGGCCGCCTATCAGGGCATGCAGAAGGCGCTGTCCGAGGCCAAGGCCGAGGGCGGCAAGGTCCATGGCGGCGAGAAGGTCGATGTCGGTTCCGGCGGCTTCTATGTCCGTCCGGCACTGGTCGAGATGCCCAAGCAGTGCGGCCCGGTCGAGCGCGAGACCTTCGCGCCCATCCTCTATGTGATGAAGTACAAGTCCATCGACGAGGCGATCTCGATCCAGAACGCGGTCGGCGCCGGCCTGTCCTCCTCGATCTTCACGCTCAACATGCGCGAGGCCGAGCTCTTCGTCTCCGACGAGGGTTCCGACTGCGGCATCGCCAACGTCAATATCGGCCCCTCGGGCGCCGAGATCGGCGGCGCGTTCGGCGGCGAGAAGGAGACGGGCGGCGGCCGCGAGGCCGGCTCCGACGCCTGGAAGGCCTATATGCGCCGCGCCACCAACACCGTGAACTACGGCACCACGCTGCCGCTGGCGCAGGGCGTCAGCTTCGACCTGGACGCGTGACCGGTCGATAGGAAACACTGCCGTCATTCCGGGGCGCCGCGTGAGCGGCGAGCCCGGAATCCAGAACCGACGCCCTCCCCGAGAGGGACAAACCGATCCACTGATCTGGATTCTGTTCCGCGGTTCTGGATTCCGGGCTCTTCGCTCCGCGAAGCCCCGAAATGACGGTTCTGGAATCTGAGGGAGACGAACACCATGGCCGGCAGCCACAAGCTCGCGAAGTTCACCTGGGACGATGCCTATCTGCTCGACGAGCAGCTGAACGAGGACGAGCGGCTGATCCGCGACACGGCCCGCGCCTATGCGCAGGAGAAGCTCGCACCGCGTATCCATGACGCCTATCTCGACGAGAAGACCGACCGCTCGATCTTCAACGAGATGGGCGAGCTCGGCCTGCTCGGCGTGACCGTCCCCGAGGAGTACGGCTGCGCCGGCGCCAATTACGTCTCCTACGGGCTCGTCGCCCGCGAGGTCGAGCGCATAGACTCGGGCTATCGCTCGATGATGTCGGTGCAGTCCTCCCTCGTGATGTTCCCGATCTATGCCTATGGCAGCGAGGAGCAGCGCAAGAAGTACCTGCCCAAGCTCGGCTCGGGCGAATGGGTCGGCTGCTTCGGCCTGACCGAGCCGGATGCCGGCTCCGATCCCGGCGGGATGAAGACCCGCGCCGAGAAGGTCGCCGACGGCTATAAGCTGACGGGATCCAAGATGTGGATCTCGAATTCGCCGATCGCCGACGTCTTCGTCGTCTGGGCGAAATCATCAGCGCATGACAACCAGATCCGCGGCTTCATCCTCGAAAAGGGCATGAAGGGTCTCTCCGCGCCGAAGATCGGCGGCAAGCTTTCGCTCCGCGCCTCGATCACCGGCGAGGTTGTCATGGACGGCGTCATCGTTCCCGAAGAGAACCTGCTGCCGAACGTCTCGGGCCTGTCGGGTCCGTTCGGCTGCCTCAACCGCGCCCGCTATGGCATCTCCTGGGGCGTGATGGGCGCCGCCGAGGATTGCTTCCACCGCGCCCGCCAGTACGGGCTCGACCGCAAGCAGTTCAACAAGCCGCTCGCCCAGACGCAGCTCTACCAGAAGAAGCTCGCGGACATGCTGACCGAGATCACGCTCGGCCTGCAGGGTTCGTTGCGCGTCGGGCGCCTGCTCGACGACGGTAAGATGGCCCCGGAGATGATCTCGCTGGTCAAGCGCAACAATTGCGGCAAGGCGCTCGACATCGCCCGCCAGGCCCGCGACATGCACGGCGGCAACGGCATCCAGATCGAGTATCATGTGATGCGCCACGCCGCGAACCTCGAGACGGTGAACACCTATGAGGGTACGCATGACGTTCATGCGCTGATCCTTGGCCGGGCGATCACCGGCCTGCAGGCGTTCTTCTGAGCCCTTCCGACACCCTCCGCGTCATCCCGGGCGACCGCAGGTCGACCCGGGATCCATGCCAGAGCATCGCCGATCAGCGTTCAGGCATGGATCCCGGCTCTGCGCTTCGCTCCGGCCGGGATGACGGCGCGGATATACGATGATGTCTCAATCCCCTCCCCTCGCCGGCCTGCGCGTTCTCGAACTGGCGCGCATCCTTGCAGGTCCCTGGATCGGCCAGTTGTTGGCCGATCTCGGCGCCGATGTCGTCAAGGTCGAGGCGCCGGAAGGCGACGATACCCGCAAATGGGGCCCTCCCTTCGTCGAGGGCACTGGCGACGAGCATCTCTCCGCCGCCTATTTCCACGCCGCCAATCGCGGCAAGCGTTCGATCACCGCCGATTTCCGCACGCCGCAGGGGCAGGCACTGGTCCGGCAGCTCGCCGCCCATGCCGATGTCGTGATCGAGAACTTCAAGGTCGGCGGCCTCTCGAAATACGGGCTTGATGCGGCCTCGTTGCGCAAGGAGTTCCCGCGCCTCGTCTATTGCTCGGTCACCGGCTTCGGGCAGGACGGCCCCTACGCGCCGCGCGCCGGCTACGACTTCCTAGTGCAGGGCATGGGCGGGGCGATGTCGATCACCGGCGAGCCGGCGGGTGCACCGATGAAGGCGGGCTATGCCGTCGCGGACATCTATACCGGGCTCTATGCCACGGTCGGCATCCTCTCGGCCCTGCGCCAGCGCGACGCCACCGGCGAAGGCGCGACGCTCGACCTCGCCCTGCTCGACTCGCAGGTCGCGGTGCTCGGCAACCAGGCGATGAACTATCTCGTCGGCGGCAACCCGCCGCCGCGGCTCGGCAACGCGCATCCGAACATCGTGCCCTATGACGTGTTCCCGGTCGCGGACGGCCATATCATCATCGCGACCGGCAATGACGGGCAGTGGCGCAAGCTCTGCGAAGTGCTGGGCGAGCCGGCGCTGGCCGACCATCCCGATTACCTCGACAACAAGTCGCGCGTGAAGAACCGCGTCGCACTGACGGAGCGTCTGCACCTGCTCTGCCAGCGCTATGCCAAGCTCGATCTGCTGGCCGCGCTGGAGAAGGTCGGCGTGCCCGCCGGCCCTATCAACGATATCGCCGAGGTCTTCGCCGACCCGCAGATCGTCGCGCGCGGCGTCAGGGTCGACCTGCCGAGCGCAGCGGCGAAGGCGGGCAGCATTCCGACCGTCGCCTCGCCGATCGTCATGAACGGCGTGCGGCAGGTGGCGGGACGTCCGAGCCCAAGGCTCGGCGAACATACCGACGACATCTTGAACGACCCGGCCTGGGGAGGGCCGCAGCATGGCTAATCGCACTGGCGGGCAGATCCTCGTCGACCAGCTTCTGATCCACGGCGCCACCGACGCCTTCTGCGTGCCGGGCGAGAGCTATCTCGCCGTGCTCGACGCGCTGCACGACGCCTCGATGAAGGTCACCATCTGCCGGGCCGAGGGCGGCGCCTGCATGATGGCCGAAGCCGCCGGCAAGCTCACAGGCAAGCCCGGCATCTGCTTCGTCACGCGCGGCCCCGGCGCCACCAATGCCTCGCCCGGCGTCCATATCGCCGACCAGGACTCGACGCCGCTCATCCTCTTCGTCGGCCAGATCGACGGCAGCATGCGCGAGCGCGAAGCCTTCCAGGAGCTCGACTACCGCGCCGTGTTCGGCACGATGACGAAATGGGCGACCGAGATCGACGATGCCGCGCGCATCCCGGAGATCATCAGCCGCGCCTTCCATGTCGCGACCTCGGGCCGGCCGGGCCCGGTCGTGATCGCGCTGCCCGAGGACGTGCTGACGGACCTCGCGGATGTCGCTGATGCCGAGCCCTATCAGGTTACGGAGCAGCACCCTGCCCCGGCGCAGATGGCCGATCTCGCCCAGCGCTTCGCAGCGGCCAAGTCGCCGATCGCGATCCTCGGCGGCTCGCGCTGGAGCCCGGAAGCGATCGCCGATTTCCAGGCCTTCGCCGAGCGTTTCGACCTGCCGGTCGCGGTCTCGTTCCGCCGGCAGATGCTGTTCCCGGCCGATCATCCGAACTTCGCCGGGGATCTCGGCATCGGCCCGAATCCGAAGCTGCTCGCCCGGATCAAGGAGAGCGACCTCGTCCTGCTGGTCGGCGGGCGCCTGTCGGAAATGCCGAGCCAGTCCTACACGCTGTTCGGCATTCCCAATCCGGGCCGGCCGCTGGTGCATGTCCATGCCGATCCGGAAGAGCTCGGCCGGGTCTATCGGCCGACGCTGGCGATCAACGCTTCGCCGGCCGGCTTCTGCGCCGCGCTCAAGACGATCGAGCCGCCGAAGGCTCCGGCCTGGAAGGGCGCCGGTGCGGCCGCGCATGAAGCCTATATCGCCTGGAGCGAGCAGCCGGCGCCCGTGCCCGGCGAGTTCCACCCCGGCGAGATGGTGCGCTGGCTGCGCAGCCAGCTCCCCGACGACGCCATCCTCTGCAATGGCGCCGGCAATTACGCGACCTGGGTGCACCGCTTCCACCGCTTCAACAAATTCGCGACGCAGCTCGCCCCGACCTGCGGCTCGATGGGCTATGGCGTGCCGGCTGCGATCGGCGCCAAGCGGATCTTCCCGGAGCGCACCGTCATCGCCTTTGCGGGCGACGGCTGCTTCCTGATGAACGGCCAGGATTTCGCGACGGCCGTGCAATACGATCTGCCCGTCATCGTCGTCGTGGTCGATAACGGCATGTACGGCACGATCCGCATGCATCAAGAGCGCGAATATCCCGGCCGCGTCTCGGCGACGACGCTGAAGAACCCCGACTTCGCGGCTTATGCCAAGGCCTTCGGCGGCCATGGCGAGCGCGTCGAGAAGACCTCGGAGTTCGCGCCGGCCTTCGAACGCGCGGTGAAGAGCGGCAAGCCGGCGATCATCCACTGCCTGCTCGACCCCGAGGCGATCACCCCGGCGAAGTCGCTCTCGACGATCCGGGCCGAGGCTTTCGCGGCGCAAGCCAAAAAGTAAACGTCCCGGACGAGCATCTTAACCTCGTCCGTGAACCTGAACCGAACCTTTCGCGACCATTCAGCGTTGAGCTGGTGGTAGCGGAGGGCAAGGCGATGGCACGCAACGGGATGGCGCGGTTCGGACTCGCGGCGGCACTCCTCGTGGCCGCCGCGCCCGCGGCCGAGGCGGCCGGCCTGTTCGACGATCTCGCTCGCGCGCTGTTCGGTGGCGGCCCGCGCCTGCGGGCTTCCCCGATCTACGAATATGACGACGAGCCGCGCATGCGGGCGCCGCGCGCCCGAGCCCCGGCGCCGGAGGTTTCATCGAAGCCGAAGCCGCCCGTCGTCCAGCTCGATCCCCAGGCCGACAAGCACTGGTACCTGAAGGACCCGACGCTGCGGCGCGGCGACATCGTCGTCACCGCGCGGGGCGTGATGGTCTATCAGGGCCGTGACGCAGATGCCTCGCGCCCGGCCGATTTCGTCGCGCTCGGCGGCAACGATGCCAAGGGCTGGAAGCAGCAATTGCAGACGGCAGCTGCCGGCGGACGCGCCCGATTCAGCGACCTCGGTACGCCGATCAAGGCTGCCGTGACAGCCGAAGCAGCAGAGTAAGCGACAGGACTCAGCGCGGCTTCACGCCATCGAAGGTCGAGCGGATCGCGCGGGCCAGCGCGATCGCGGCCCAGCCCTGGAAGATCAACTCGACCGCGAAGAAGGTGCCAAGCACCCAGAGGCTCGAACCGGGCCATTGGGCCAGGATCATGCCGCCGAGCAGCAGCGACAGCGCGCCCGAAAAGGCGATCCAACCCCAGGCGGGCAATTCCCGGTTCTGGAAGGCGACGACGAGGCGCAGCACGCCGGTCGCAACGAGCGCCGCGCCGGCAAGCAGCGTCAGCGAAGCCGTGGCAAGAAGCGGATTGGCGAAAGTCAGCAGGCCGATTGCGACATAAAGCAGGCCGATGAGGATGTGCAGCAGGCGGCTCTTCCAGCCCTGATGCCGGAAAGCGTCGATCAGCACGACGACACCGCCGACCAGGATCATCGCGCCGAACCAGATCGCGCTGGCGAGGCTGAGCAGCGCAACCGCGCCAAGGCCAAGCACGCCGAGAATGACGAGAGCGATGCCCGCCGCCATCAACCAGCCGGAATTGCGCCGCAGCGGGACGAGATGGGTGGCGAGCGAGGAGCCCGAGCGGGGCGCGGATTCTGCGGGGGTGGTCATGGCCGACTCCGGTTGGGCGGGCCGCGACAGCCGGGGCGGCCTCGTCAGGACATCGATCCATCAGAGGCCTGCCCGAGGCCCGCGTCAATGATCTGCCGCAAAGCGGCAGATCAGACCACGCTGCCGCTCAGCCGGAAATCGCCTCAGCCAAGCTTGGCGGCGACGAGCTTGCGCAGGCCGCGCAGGTCCTTGACGAAGCCGCGGATGCCCTCCGCCAGCTTCTCGGTCCCCATCGCATCCTCGTTCATGGCGAAGCGGAAGGCCTTCTCGTCGAAGCCGAGCTTCCTGCTGACACCCCCCTCCATTTGCGGCGAGGCGGCCGGCGAGAGGCGACGCGGCAGGTCGCCGGTCGCGGCGGCGAGTTCGTCGAGCAAGCCCGGTCCGATGGTCAGGCGGTCGCAGCCGGCCAGCGCCTCGATCTCGCCGGTGTTGCGGAAGGACGCGCCCATCACCACGGTCTTGATGCCGAAGGCCTTGTAATAGGCGTAGATGCTCTTGACCGAGACCACGCCGGGATCGGTCTCGGCGGTGTAGGGGCCGCCGCCGGCCTTGACGTGCCAGTCGAGGATGCGGCCGACGAAGGGCGAGATCAGGAAGGCGTTCGCCTCGGCCGCCGCAACCGCCTGCGGCAGAGCGAAGAGCAGCGTCAGGTTGCAGTCGATGCCCTCGCCCTGCAGCACCTTGGCGGCCTGCAGGCCCTCCCAGGTCGAGGCGATCTTGATGAGGATGCGGTCCTTCTCGACGCCGCGTTCCTTATAGGCGGCGATGACGGCGCGCGCCTTCGCGATGGTTGCTTCCGTGTCGAAGGAGAGATCGGCATCGACCTCGGTCGAGACCCGGCCGGGGACGATCTTGGTCAGCTCCGCACCGAAGCTCACGGCGAGGCGGTCGCAGACGGCATGGACCGCCTTCTCGCCGCCGCCCTGCTTCTTGCCCCAGCCGATCGCCTCGTCGACGAGATCGCTGTAGGCTGGCGTCTCCACCGCCTTGAGGATCAGGGTCGGGTTGGTGGTGCAGTCGACGGGCTTCAGGCGCCGCACGGCCTCGATGTCGCCGGTATCGGCGACGACGGTGGTCATCTGGCGGAGCTGGTCGAGCTTGGAGGCGGTCATCGGTCTATCCTCGGCAATTCGTCTTGTCGTAACGCATTCACTGTGGCGCCTGTTCGCTGCGATTGCGAGAGCGATGAAGCAATCCGGCCATGCGGCGAGCTGACGCCGCCTGAAGCCGCACGTCATACCCGGGCTTGACCCAGGCATCTCTTGGAGGAGAAGCGCCCTTTCCAGCCCGAGATTCTCGGGTCGAAGCTGCGCTTCGCCCGAGAATGGCGCGCGCCGCCAGCCTCAGCTCTTCACCGCGCCCGAGGTCAAGCCGCCGACCATGTTCTTGCGGAACAGGTAGTAGATCGCCGCCGGCGGGATGGCATAGAGCAGGCCCGCCGCCATCAGCAGGTTCCAGGGCGCGTCATCGGCCGAGAGGAAGAGACCGAGGCCCACCGCGAGCGGCACCGCCTTCTCCGAGGAGAGCAGCAGGAAGGCGTAGAGATACTCGTTCCAGGCGAGCAGCAGCGCGTAGATGCCGATCACCACCATCGAGGGCTTCATCAGCGGCAGATAGACCAGCCGGAAGAGCTGGATCGAGGTCGCGCCGTCCATCACCGCGGCCTCGTCGAGTTCCTTCGGCAGTTTGTCGGAAGCCTGCTTCAGCACCCAGATCGCATAGGGCGAGGCGAGCGCGACCATCGCCAGGATCAGCGAGGCCTGCGTGTTGAGCAGGCCGTAGGAGCCCATCGCCTTGTACATGGGGATCGCGAGGAAGGCGGCCGGGATCAGGTAGGTCGCGAGCGCGAGGTTCATGATCGTGCGCCCGCCCTTCACCTTGAGGCGCGCGATGGCGAAGGCCGCGAAGGTCGCGACGAAGAGCGTGATCAGCCCCGTCGCCACCGCGATGAAGAAGCTGTTGAACATCTGCCGCCAGAAATTGTGCAGGTAATAGTGCTGTTGGGCGAAGACGATCTGGAAATTCTGCAGCGTCGGCTGGTCGGGCCAGAGCTTGCCGGCCAGCATCGATTCCTGGTTGGAGATCGACAGCACGAACAGGTGGTAGATCGGCAGCAGCGTCCAGACCAGGACGGGGACCGCGACCAGCAGCAACTTGCCTTCGTCGAGGAACTTCTTCATGCGTCCGGCCCCTTCGACAGGCGCTTCACCATCACGAAGACCATCGGCAGGATCAGCGGCATGGCGACGATGATCGAGGCGATACCGAGATCGAGATTGTTGTTGCGCATGTAGCGGATGCCGAGCGTCGCCAGCACATGGTTCAGGTCGCCCGGCCCGCCGCCGGTGAGCAGGTAGACGCTGTTGAAGTCGCCCAGCGTCCAGATCATCGAGAGCATGGTCGAGGTGACGTAGAGCGTCGCCAGCGACGGCCAGGTGATGAAGCGGAATTGCTGCCAGCGATTGGCGCCGTCGACGCTGGCGGCCTCGTAGAGGTCCTGCGCGATGGCGAGCCGGCCGGTGATCAGAATCAGCGTCCAGAACGGCAGCGACTTCCAGATATGGACGAAGATCGAGGAGATGAAGGCGAGCTTGGGATCGGTGAGCCAGCCCGGTCCCTCCATGATGCCGAACCACTGGAAGAGCTGCTGGTTCAGCATGCCGTTCTCGGGGTTCAGCATCACCCGGAAGGACAGGATGGTCGGGATCGACGGCACCGCCCAGGGCAGGATGAACAGCACCAGGACGATGCGGATCCAGGCCCGCTGCTGCACGAAGAAGCCCGACAGCATGAGCGCGATCAGGAATTTCAGGTTCACCGCCACGAACAGGAAGATGATCGTGTTGACGACGGTGCGGATGAAGATCGGGTCGGCGAAGAGCGCCCGGTAGGAATTCCAGTTGAGGCCGAGCCAGAGGCCGTAGGCCACCGGGTAGACCACCATGACGGCGAAGACGAGCACGTAGGGGGCCAGCATGATGGCTCCCCACATCGCGCGATCACGCGTGAAGCCCGATGCATCCTCGCGCGGTGCTGCAAGCGGCGCGGTCATGGCGGCTGAGCTCATGGACTCTCCGTCGAATTGTCATCCTGTGAAAGATACGCCGCGGCAAGGATTGCCGCGGCGGGTCGTCGATGCAAGCAAAACGAGCGCGGAGGTCAGCCGGCGATCTGTTTGATGCGGGCGATCATCTCGTCCACGGCCTGCTCGGCCGGGATCTTGTCCTGGACGACGCGGTTCACCGCCTTGGCCCAGACGTTCTCGGCGTTCACGGTCGTGAAATTGTAGTTGTAGACGAACTGGAACGGCACGGTGCCGTCCTTGTATTGCTTGTAGACCACCGCGCGATGCGGGTCCTTGCCATCGGACCAGAACGGCGCCTCGATCGCCTTCAGCGTCGTCGGCACCCAGCGGCCGGCCGAGCCCTCGACGAAGGGCCGCAGGTTCTCGTCCTTCATGAAGAAGGCCATGAACTCCTTGGCGCGCTTCTTGTTCTTGGCCTCGGCGAAGATCACCGCGGTCTTCACGGCGGCGAGGTTGGTCATCTTGCTGCCGTCGGCCTTGAGCGGGAACTCGGCGGTGCGGATGTTGTCCTCGTAGTTCTTCTTGGCCGTCGCCCGCTGCTCGGCGGTGAGCGCCTGGTTGTTCATGTCGTCCATGTGCTTGCCGGCGATCGAGATCGTGGCGTTGTGCGTGGCGACGGTGGTGCGGTTGTGGAAGGCGACGTTGTTGTCGGGATCGAGCCAGTTCACCGAGGAGGGCGGCGTGCAGCCGCGCTGGAAGATGTTGGCGTAGGACTTCACCGCCTCGACCATCGCCTTCTTGTTCTCGGGCTGGTCGAGCACGATCTTGCCGTTCTCGTCCACGACCTTGGCGTTATAGGCATTGGCGAAGGTCAGGAACGAATAGAAGGTATCGGAGGCCGCAATGCCCATCGGGTGGCCGATGCCATAGACGCGCTTGCCCTTGGCGCGCATCGCGCCCTGGACCTTGTCGCACCAGAAATCCCAGTAGCCGTTCCAGGTCTTCGGGATATCGGCTTCCTTGAAGCCGGCCTCCTCCAGCATGTCCTTCCAGTAGGTGATGTGCATCATCTGCTGCTCGACCGGGAAGGCATAGTATGACTTCTTGCCGGCCTTGCCGTTCATCAGGAAGGTGGTCGAGAGCGCCATCGGCTGGAACTCCGACTTCAGCGGCTCGATCACGTCCGAGACGTCCTCGAGCTTGCCGTCATAGGCCCATTTGCCGGTGGTGCGGAAATCATAGGTGGTGCAGAAGCCGACATCCGGCGGGGTGCCGGCATCGACCGCGCCGACCGACTTTGTGACGCAGTCCTCGGTCGCGTAGAGCGAGAGCTCGACCTTGACGCCCGTCGCCTTCTGGAACTTGTCGACGACGGCGAGCAGCGCGTCGTCCTCGCCCTTGTAGAAGCCCTTGGTGAACCAGGCCGTCAGCGTCTCCTGCGCCATGGCGGCGCCGGACCAGCCCGCGACCACCGCCGCGACAGCCGTTCCCATGGCAAAATGCCGTACCAGCTTCATCCGATATCCTCCCGTTTAAACCGTTTTAAAGCGACCTTATGATCGTCTTGCCGCGACCCTAATCGAAAAGCCCCGCACGAAACAAGCCGGGTGATCCCCGCCAAATAGTATTGCTAGTTCCAGAGTGCGCAAGCGACCGGAAGCGTGGAAACCGGCAGCCTTTTCATGGAACTGTCATGTGCCGGGACTACCGGCAGCGCCATCTCGCAATCGCGATCGAAAGATGGAGTTCCGACATGCAGCGCAAGGCCCTGAGCGCCTTCATCCTTGCCGCCGGCCTCGCCGCCGCGCCGCAGGTCCTCGCCACTGAGGGCAAGCTGGTGCTCTATACCAGCCAGCCCAATACCGACGCCCAGCAGACGATCGACGCCTTCAAGGCGAAATACCCCAGGGTCGATGTTTCCTTCGTGCGTGACGGCACGCCGCGCGTCACGGCGAAGCTCAAGGCCGAGTTCGAGGCCGGCGCCCCGCAGGCCGACGTGCTGCTCATCGCCGATGCGGTGACCATGGAAGGCCTGAAGAAGGACGGGCGGCTTCTCGCCCATGACAAGGCTGATCTCGGCGCCTATCCGGCCGGCATCCACGACCCGCAGAAGATGTGGTTCGCGACCAAGCTGATCACCACCGGCATCGTCTACAACACCAAGGCGGCGATGAAGCCCACGAGCTGGACGGACCTCGTCAAGCCTGAGGCGAAGAACCAACTGGCCATGCCGAGCCCGCTGAACTCGGGCGCGGCGCTGATCCACACGATCACGCTGACCAGCAATCTCGGAGACGGCTGGGGCTTCTACGAGAAGCTCCGGGAGAACGGCACGCTGGCCGCCGGCGCCAATGGCGACATCCTGCGCCAGGTCGCGACCGGCGAGAAGCTCTACGGCATGATCGTCGACTTCATGCCGATCCGCGAGAAGGCCAAGGGCGCGCCGGTCGAGTTCGTCTTCCCGAGCGAGGGCGTCTCGGCCGTCAGCGAGCCGGTCGCGATCCTGAAGAGCAGCAAGAACCCGGAAGCCGCCAAGGCCTTCATCGACTTCCTGCTCTCCAAGGAGGGCCAGGAGCTGGCGCTGAAGCAGGGCTATGTCGCCGCGCATCCGGACGTCGCGCTGCCGGCCGGCTATCCCGCCCGCAGCGCGATCAAGCTGATGGCCTTCGACGCCGCCAAGGCGCTGACCGAGGAGGCCGCTGCCCGCAAGCGCTTCGGTTCGATCTTCGAGTGATGACGAAATTGCTGTCGCAGCGGCCGGCGCGATGACGCTGGCCCTTGCCCGAAACAGCCGGCGGGAGTCCGCAATCGCGGCCCCGCCGGTTTCGCGTCTGCGCCTGCCGGAAGGCTGGGGCCTGCCGGCGTTCGTCGTCGCGGTCGCGCTGCTGCTCGGCGGCCTGCCCTTCTTCCGGCTGGTCGTGGCTGCCTTCACCCCCGGCTGGCAATTCGCGCCGGGCGAGGCCTTCGCGGAGATGACGAGCCGCGCGGCTGTCACCGCGACCTGGCACACGCTGGAAACGGCCTCGCTCTCGGCGCTGGGCGCGCTCCTTGTCGGCGGCATCGTCGCGCTGGCGCTCGGCGTCACCGATGTCAGGGGCAAGCGCCCGCTCGCCTTCGCCTTCGTCTTCTCGATGATGATCGCGCCGCAGGTGGCGGCGCTCGCCTTCCTGAGCCTGCTCGCGCCGAATTCGCCCATCCTGTCGCTGATCGGTCTCGCGCCGCCGCCGGGCACGCCGAACCCGCTGCTCGGACGTGGCGGCATCATCCTCGTCATGGCGCTGCATCATGCGCCGCTCGTCGCGATCACGCTCTGGACCGGCCTGCGCAGCATTCCGCAATCGCTGGTCGAGGCGGCGCAGATGGAAGGCGCCGCGCCCGCGACCATTACAACCCGGATCGTGATCCCGGTGCTGCGGCCGCAGATCATCGCCGCCGGGCTGATCGCCTTCGTCGCGGGCGTCGGCAATTTCGGCATTCCCGCCCTGCTCGGCCTGCCCGTGAATTATCTCACGCTGCCGACGCTGATCTATCGCCGGCTGTCGAGCTTCGGCCCGTCGAGCCTCGGCGAGACGGCGGCTCTCGCCGTACTCGTCGGCGTGGTCGCGGCGCTCGGCATCGTCGCGGCGGCGCTTGCCGCCCGCAACCAGCGCGGCAAGGTCGAGATCGAGCGCCCACTCGAGCCCTATTGGCTGCTCGGCCCGGCCCGCCCCTTCGTCGCAGCGGGCTTATGGTTGCTGCTCACCTTGAAGCTGGGCTTGCCGCTGCTCGCGCTCCTCAGCGAAGCATTGACGCCGGCGCTTGGCGTCGCCCTCTCCTGGCAGACGCTGACTTTCGACAAGTTCGCGGAGGTTCTGTTCCGGCAGGCCGTGACCATGCGCGCCTTTCGCAACTCGCTCATCTTCGCCGGCAGCGCAGCGCTGATCCTCGCCATCCTCGCGATCGTCTTCGCCTATGCGCTGGAGCGGCGGCTCGGCAAGCTCCGGCGCGCCGTCGAACTGATGATCGAACTGCCCTATGCCCTGCCGGGCATCGTGCTCGCCATCGCCTGCATCCTGATCTTCCTGAAGCCGCTGCCATTGATCGGCGTCAGCATCTACGGCACGCCCTTCATCATCCTCTTCGCCTATCTCGCCCGCTTCCTGCCGCTGGCACTGAAAGCGCCGGTCGCGGCGATGGCCCAGATCGAGGCGCATCACGAGGATGCCGCCAAGCTCGACGGCGCCGGCCTCACACAGATGCTGCGCTTCATCGTTGCCCCGATCCTGGCGCCGGCAGCGGCCGTCTCGGCCCTGATGGTCTTCCTCATCGCCTTCAACGAGCTCACCGTCTCCGCCCTGCTCTGGTCCTCGGGGACGGAGACGCTCGGCGTCGTGCTGTTCAGCCTCAAGGAAGCGGGCCTCGCCGGCGAGGCGGCAGCGGTCGCGATCAGCGCCTGTGCGGTCATTCTCCTCGTGATGCTGGCGCTCGACCTGATCGGCCGTAACCGGCAGCACAACATCCTGCCCTGGCGAATTTAACGCCCGGACGCGGGTCTGACGGGCAGATGTGACGGAAAATTAAACTTGCAGGCGCCCTAAATGGAGCATGAGTGCCCATCAGACTCTGCAGGCCAGGCCGGAGCCCGTACCGGACGACCGCCAGATCCTCGTCATCGAGGACTCGCGAACCTTCTCGCTCGCACTGCGGCAGCTCCTCCAGGCCGAGACCGGACTGCCTGTCACGACCTGCGCTTCGCTGAAGGAGGTCAGCGACCTCATCGTCGCGGCGCCCGGCGCCTATGCGATTGCCGTGGTCGACCTGAACCTGCCCGACGCGCCGCGCGGCGAGGCGCTCGACTGGACCGTGACGCACGGCATCCCCTCGGTCGTCTTCACCGCGACCTTCGATCTCGCCACGCGCGGCCGGATCATGGAGCGGGAGGTCATCGACTACGTCCTCAAGGACAATGAATTCGCCCTCCCCAACATCGTCGGCACGGTCAAGCGGGCGCTGAACAACCGCAATACCCGCATCCTCGTCGTCGACGACACCCGCACCACCCGCAAGGTGCTGGCGCGGATGCTGTCGATCCAGCAATATGCCGTGGTCGAAGCCGGGTCCGGACAGGAAGCGCTGACGATCCTGGAGAGCAATCCCGACATCCAGCTCGTGGTCAGCGACTATTACATGCCCGACATGGACGGGTTCGAGCTGGCCCGGCGCATCCGCAGACAACGTCCGGACGTGCGTGTGCTCGGCATCTCCTCATCGACCGACCGGCAGACCTCGGCAGGCTTCCTCAAGGCCGGCGCGCATGACTTCGTCTCGCGGCCCTTCGTGCTGGAAGAGCTGCAATGCCGCATCGCCTCCAATGTCGAGGTTCTCGACCAGCTCCGCCAATTGCAGGATCTCGCGGCGCGCGACTTCCTCACCGCGCTGTTCAACCGCCGCCATTTCTTCGCGCGCGGCCGGCAGCTCGTCTGCGAAGCGCGCGAGATGGGCCTGCCGATCTCGGTCGCCATTCTCGACATCGACCATTTCAAGCGGCTCAACGACCGTCACGGCCATGATGGCGGCGACAAGGCGCTGATAGCCGTCGCGCGGACGCTGAGCTCCATGGCCGAGCGCGGCTTCAACCTGCTTGCCCGGATCGGCGGCGAGGAATTCGCGATCATCTTCCCGGGCGCCGATCTCGCCGAGGCCGAGCGCCTGTGCGACGATATCCGGGCTGCCATCGCGGGTGCTCCCCTCATCATCAACGGTGACACCCTGCCGCTCACCGTTTCGATCGGCGTCGCGACGCTCGCACCCGACGCCATGCTTGAAACCTGTCTCGGCCAGGCGGACGAGGCGCTCTACGTCGCCAAGCAGGACGGTCGCGACAGGGTCCGGTCCGCCGCCTGACAGGCCTGCGCTATTCCGCCGCGATGCGTGGCTCGGCCCTCGGCTCACCCATCAGGAGGGCGCGCGAGGCCTTCGCTTCGCGCACGATGAAATCGACGATCGCGCGCACCCGCGCGACGTCCTTCAGGTCGGCATGGACCAAGAGCCAGAAGGAACGCGTGATCGAGACCGTCTCGGGCAGGACGGGCACGAGCCGCTTCTCGCCCTCGGCCATGAAGTGATGGATCACGCCGATGCCGGCGCCCGCCGTCACGGCGTTCATCTGGGCGATGACGCTGGAGCTCTGGACATGGGCGCGCAGGCCCTTGGCGACCTCGTCGAGATAGTCGAGCTCCGGCGAGAAGATGAGGTCGTCGATATAGCCGATGATGCGGTGCTCGAAGAGATCCTCAGGCTTCGTCACCGGCGGCATCGCGGCCAGGTATTCCGGCGAAGCATAGAGCCCGAGGCGATAGTCGGAGAGCTTGCGGGCGACGACCTTGCCCTCCTTGGGCGGCGCCAGCGTGATCGCGACATCGGCCTCGCGCTTCGACAGCGACAGCAGGCGCGGCATGGCGATGAGCTGGATTTCCAGACCCGGATAGGACTTCGCGAACAGCGCCAGACGCGGTGCCAGAAACGAGGTGCCGAAGCCGTCGGGCGCGCCGATCCTGACCGTGCCGGAGAGCGCCATATCGGCACCGCCGATATCGCTCTGGATCGCCAGCGCTTCGGTCTCCATGCTCTCGGCCTTGGCGAGCAGGCGTTCGCCATGGGCGGTCAGCGTGTAGCCTTGCGGGCGGCGCTCGAAGAGCTTGGCCTTCAGCGCCTCCTCCAGCGAGGTGATGCGGCGCGAGACGGTGGCGTGGTCGGCGCCCAGCCGACGCGCGGCTGCAGTCAGGCGACCGGAACGCGCCACGGCCAGAAAGAAGCGGAGGTCGTCCCAGTCGAAGCGCTCCAAGGCTCTCTCCCATATTCGTGTTTTCGCACGACCAGCGTTTCGCTCTCGCTATAGCCGTGCGCAAACGAGAATGGTAGGGAGGTGACAAGATCAACGCACCATCAGTTCGTAGGGAGGGCGCGATGCGTCAGGTTGGGCATTTCATCGGCGGCAAGCATGTCGCGGGCACCTCGGGCCGCACGGCCGACATCTACCAGCCGATGGACGGCACGATCATCGGCAAGGTCGCCCTCGCCTCGACCGCCGAACTCGACGCCGCCGTGCAGAACGCCGCCGAGGCGCAGCCGAAATGGGCTGCGACCAATCCGCAGCGCCGCGCCCGCGTGCTGATGAAGTTCCTCGACCTGATCGCGCAGAACAATGACGAGCTCGCAGAACTCCTCGCCCGCGAGCACGGCAAGACCATTCCCGACGCCAAGGGCGACATCCAGCGCGGCGTCGAGGTGATCGAATATTCGCTCGGCGTCCCCGGCCTGATGAAGGGCGAGTACACCGACGGCGCCGGCCCGGGCATCGACATCTACTCGATGCGCCAGCCGCTCGGCGTCTGCGCCGGCATCACGCCGTTCAACTTCCCGGCGATGATCCCGCTCTGGAAGCTCGGCCCCGCGATCGCTTGCGGCAACGCCTTCATCCTGAAGCCCTCCGAGCGGGACCCGGGCGTGCCGATGCGCCTCGCCGAGCTCTTCATCGAGGCCGGCGGCCCTCCCGGCATCCTCAACGTCGTCAACGGCGACAAGGAATCGGTCGACGCCATCCTCGACAATCCCGAGATCAAGGCTGTCGGCTTCGTGGGCTCGACCCCGATCGCGGAGTACATCTACAGCCGCGGCTGCGCCAACGGTAAGCGCGTCCAGTGCTTCGGCGGCGCCAAGAACCACATGATCATCATGCCCGACGCCGACATGGACCAGACGGTCGATGCCCTGATCGGCGCCGGCTACGGCTCGGCCGGCGAGCGCTGCATGGCGATCTCGGTCGCCGTTCCCGTCGGCAAGGCGACCGCCGACGAGCTGGTCAAGCGCCTGATCCCGCGCGTCGAGAGCCTCAAGATCGGCCCTTCGACCGACGTCAATGCCGATTACGGCCCGGTCGTGACCAAGGCGGCGATGGAGAAGATCAAGCAATACGTCGATGTCGGCGTCCAGGAAGGCGCCAAGCTCCTGGTCGACGGCCGCGACTTCAAGATGCAGGGCTACGAGAACGGCTTCTATGTCGGCGGCTGCCTGTTCGACAACGTCACCAAGGACATGCGCATCTACAAGGAAGAGATCTTCGGGCCGGTGCTCTCGGTGCTGCGTGCCGACACCTATGAAGAGGCGCTGAAGCTGACCAACGACCACGAATACGGCAACGGCACCGCGATCTTCACCCGCGACGGCGATGCGGCGCGCGATTTCGCCTCGAAGGTCCAGGTCGGCATGGTCGGCATCAACCTGCCGATCCCGGTTCCGCTGGCCTATTACACCTTCGGCGGCTGGAAGCGCTCCTCCTTCGGCGACCTCAACCAGCACGGCCCGGACTCGATCCGCTTCTACACCAAGACCAAGACGGTGACGGCGCGCTGGCCGAGCGGTATCAAGGATGGTGCGAGCTTCGTCATCCCGACGATGAACTGAGGCGCCACCGACGGAGGAGGCCATGGAGCGACCGCTGCGCATTATCGCAACGTCGCTCGCCCTCCTCTGCGGCATGGGGCAGGCCCTCGCGACCGGCCCCGCTTCCCCTGCCGAGGATGCGCTCTGCGAACCGGGCGCAGCGGAGAACGCGCCCCTCACCGAGACGCAGCTCGCCCGCTGCCGCCAGCTCTGGCAGGAGCGGCTGCAGGCGGCGCGGGAAAGAAACCGGCTGTTCCACGAGCAGGCGGTCGCGGACAGGGAGCATCAGCGTGCCGCAACGGCCAGCCGGGCGCCGCGCTCGGCCGCGCCGGTGACCGTCGAAACCTTCATCAGAACCGGCGACGTCGCCTATGGCGACGTGGTGGTGACAGACAAGGGACCGCGCGTTTTCGTCGGCAAGACCGGGGAACCGGCCACGGAGCAGGATTTCGTGGCGCTCGATTCGCCGCGGTCCCCGCATCGCAGCCGCACCGGCGCTTATGACGGGGCCTATCCGCAGCCCCAAAGACCTCAGGCCGCGAAGCCGCGGCCCGTCGCCCCCAGCCAGCAGGAGCGCAAGCCTTGAGCCCGTTTTCCCTGACCGAGGACCAGATCGCCATCCGCGACATGGCGCAGGATTTCGCTGCAGAGACCCTGGCCCCCCATGCGGCGCGCTGGGACGAGGAGAAGCATTTCCCGATCGAGGAGATGCGCGCTGCTGCCGCGCTCGGCATGGGCGGCATCTATATCGGGGATGATGTCGGCGGCTCCGGCCTCACCCGGCTCGACGCGGCGCTGATCTTCGAGGCGCTGTCGACCGGCTGCCCGACGGTGGCGGCCTATATCTCGATCCACAACATGTGCGCCTGGATGATCGACCGCTACGGCTCACAGGAGCAGCGGCAGCAATTTCTGCCGAAGCTCTGCACGATGGAGCATCTGGCGAGCTACTGCCTGACCGAGCCCGGCGCGGGCTCGGATGCCGCGGCGCTGAAGACGAAGGCGGTGCTGGACGGGGACCACTATGTCCTCGACGGGCAGAAACAGTTCATCTCCGGTGCCGGCGTTTCCGACATCTATGTCGTGATGGCGCGCACCAGCGAGGCCGGCCCCGGCGGCATCTCGACCATCGTCGTCGAGAAGGACACGCCCGGGCTCTCCTTCGGCGCCAACGAGAAGAAGATGGGCTGGAATGCCCAGCCGACGCGGGCCGTGATCTTCGAGAACTGCCGCGTGCCGGTGGCCAACCGTCTCGGCCCGGAGGGCATCGGCTTCAAGATCGCCATGGCCGGGCTCGACGGCGGCCGGCTCAATATCGGCGCCTGCTCGCTCGGCGGCGCACAAGGCGCGCTCGACCGCTCGCTCGCCTATGCCAAGGAGCGGAAAGCCTTCGGCTCGGCCATCGCCGACTTCCAGGCCCTGCAGTTCAAGCTCGCCGACATGGCGACCGAGCTGGAGGCGGCCCGCAGCCTGCTCTGGCGCGCGGCAGCTGCCCTCGACGCCAAGACGCCGGATGCGACCAAGCTCTGCGCCATGGCCAAGCGCGTCGCCACCGATACCGGTTTCGAAGTCGCCAACCACGCCCTGCAGATCCATGGCGGCTATGGCTATCTCGCCGATTACGGCATCGAGAAGATCGTCCGCGACCTGCGCGTCCACCAGATCCTCGAAGGAACCAACGAGGTGATGCGGATGATCGTGGCGCGCGGGCTGGTGGGGCGGGCTAAGGGGAACTGACGCAAAGGGTGTCATCCCTGACGCCGAAGGCGATCCGGGATCGCAAGACGAGAAGGCGCCTTTTTCTGATGACGATCCGGGGTCCACTCTTCGAGCGGCCCGGGATGACAGCAAGAACGACGGGAGGAAACGCAGCATGACCAACATCGCCTTCATCGGCCTCGGCAATATGGGCGGCCCGATGGCCGGGAACCTCGTCAAGGCCGGGCATATCGTCAAAGCCTTCGATCTCGCGCAGGCCTCGAAGGATGCCGCGGCCGAGATGGGCGTCGGCATCGCCGGTTCGGCGAAGGAGGCTGTGGCCGAGGCGGAAGTCGTGGTCACGATGCTGCCGGCCGGCAAGCATGTCCTCACGGTCTGGGCCGATATCCTGCCGGCGGTGAAGCCCGGCACGCTGCTGATCGATTCCTCGACCATCGATGTCGAGAGCGCCCGCAAGGCGCATGCGCTGGCGGCGGAGCGCGGCTGCCTCTCGCTCGATGCCCCGGTCTCGGGCGGCACCGGCGGCGCCAAGGGCGCGACGCTGACCTTCATGGTCGGCGGCACGGAGGACGCCTTCGCCAAGGGCGAGCCGATCCTCGCCAGGATGGGCCGCAAGATCGTGCATTGCGGCGGCGCCGGCAACGGACAGGCGGCGAAGATCTGCAACAACATGATCCTGGGCATCTCGATGATCGGCGTCTCCGAGGCCTTCGTGCTCGGCGAGAAGCTCGGCCTGTCGCACCAGGCGCTGTTCGACGTCGCCTCGACCTCGTCCGGCCAGTGCTGGTCCCTGACGACCTATTGCCCGGTGCCCGGCCCCGTGCCGACCTCGCCGGCCAACAACGAGTACAAGCCGGGCTTCGCCTCGGCACTGATGCTGAAGGACCTGAAGCTGGCGCAGGAAGCGGCGCAGGCGGCGGGCGCCTCGACCCCCCTCGGCGCGGCCGCCGCGCAGCTCTTCGGGCTGCACAATGCCTGGGGCGAAGGCGGTACGGATTTCTCCGGTATCATCCACCTTCTGCGCGGGCGCGGGGAGGCGTGAGACGCGCTTGCGCGGCAGGGCTGAGCGGGTTTAGACCCGAAGCATGAACGACGCCCTGCCCCGCCGCGAACGCTCCTCCCTCACCGGCTTCGCGATCAACCGGCTCGACCGGCGCGAAGACCTGCGCAACAAGCCCGATGCGGTGACGGCGCTCCGCCACCGCTCGGATACGCGGATCGCGGTGGTCGCCGGCGAAACGCCGATCCTGAAGCGCCTCGACGGCGAGGCGCTCACGGTCTGGTTCAGCCATGGCGAGACCGAGATGCTCGGCCCGGCCACTGAGGAAATCTTCATGGGGATGGCCGAGGACGGGTCGCCGCGCTTCGGGCGCCTGCTCGACAAGGCCTTGGCCGAGCCGCTGAAGGAGCGGGCCGAGCTGTTCGTCACCGATCTGCGCTCGGTCGCGCTGAAGCGCATCGTGCCGGAGGACGAGGTCGGGCCGCTCGGCGAGGCGAAAGCCGTGCTCGACTGGCATGCCCGCCACCGATTCTGTGCCCAGTGCGGCGGCAAAACGGTTGCCGGAGCCTCGGGCTGGCGGCGCGAATGCACATCCTGCGGCGCGATGCATTTCCCGCGCACCGATCCGGTCGTGATCATGCTGGTGACGCGCGGCGATGCCTGCCTGCTGGCACGACAGGCGCGGTTCGCGCCGGGCATGTATTCCTGCATTGCCGGCTTCGTCGAGCCGGGCGAGACGATCGAAGACGCGGTCAGGCGCGAGAGCTGGGAAGAGGCCGGGCTCCGGGTGGGCAATGTCCGCTACCTCGCCTCGCAACCCTGGCCCTTCCCCTCCTCCATCATGATGGGTTGCATTGCGGAATCGCTCGGCGACGAGATCACGCTCGACATGACCGAGCTGGAAGAGGGCCGCTGGTTCCTGCGCGCGGAGGTGCTGCAGATGCTGGAGGGCAAGCACCCCGACGGGCTCGCCTGCCCGCAGCATATCGCCATTGCCAACACGCTGGTGCGCGCCTGGGCCCTCGAAGGCGAGCGGATCTAGCCCCCATCCCGGAGAGAACGGAATGCCCTCCGAGCTGCGCAGCGTCGATGTCGAGGAGCGCATCCGGTCGAGCTTCGCCAAGCAGGGCCTGATGGCGACGCTGGGGGCCAGCCTGGGTGCGGTCGCACCGGGCAAGGTCGAGATCATCCTGATACCGGGCCCGGCCGTTTCGCAGCAGCACGGCTTCGTCCATGCCGGCGCCGTCAGCGCCATCGCGGATTCCGCCGCCGGCTATGCGGGCTTGAGCCTGATGCCGCCCGGGCGCGGCGTGCTGACGACGGAGTTCAAGATCAATCTGGTCGCGCCAGCCATAGGCGATCGGATCATCGCGCGCGGCGAGGTCGTGAAGAGCGGCCGGACGCTGACGCTCGCCCAGGCCAAGGTGTTCGCGCAGAGCGGCGGGCAGGAGAAGCTCGTCGCGCTGCTGACCGCGACGCTTATGGCGATCGAAGGGCAAGAGGGCGTCAGCGACTGACGCCCCTGTCCACGGCACTCATGCCATCGACGGAACCGCGCCGTCATCCCGGACAAGCTGCGTAGCAGCGCAGATCCGGGATCCATCGTAGGGCTCAGCGCTCGACGATGGATCCCGGGGGCAAGCCCGGGATGACGGCGTGTTTCGGGGAACCTGCCTAAGCGAAGCGAAATGCGCCGGGCGCGCCTTACTCGCCCGCTTCCTCGATCGTCGAGCGGAAGTCGTTGGCGGGGTAGACGCCCATGATCTTCATCTCCTTGGAGAAATAGGAGAGCTCGTCGAGCGCGCGCCGCAGCGCCGGGTCGTCGGGATGGCCCTCGACATCGGCATAGAACATCGTCGCCGAGAAATGGCCGTCGACCATGTAGCTTTCCAGCTTGGTCATGTTGATGCCGTTGGTGGCGAAGCCGCCCATCGCCTTGTAGAGCGCGGCCGGGATGTTGCGGACGCGGAACATCAGCGTCGTGACGGTCCTGGCCCCGCCCTGGCGGGCATATTCCGGATATTTCGAGAGCACGACGAAGCGCGTGGTGTTGTGCTTCTCGTCCTCGATATCCTCCATCAGGATGTCGAGGCCGTAGACCTCCGCGGCGATGCGCGGGGCGATGGCCGCGCGCGTCGGGTCGTTGGCCTCGGCGACCTGGCGGGCGGAGCCGGCGGTGTCGGCGGCGACCTCGGCCTTGAGGCCGAGCTTGCGGATGATCTTCCGGCACTGGCCGAGCGCATGGATATGGCTCTGCACGGTCTGGATCGTGGCGAGCGTCGCGCCCTTCGCCGCCATCAGGTGGAAGCGGATCGGCAGGAAATGCTCGCCGATGATGTGCAGGCCCGAGCGCGGCAGCAGATGGTGGATATCGGCGACGCGGCCGGCGATCGAGTTGTCGATCGGGATCATGCCGTAGCGGGCCTTGCCGTCGCTGACGGCAGAAAGCGCGTCCTCGAAGGTGGCGCAGGGCAGAAGCTCGCAGTCCGGAAACACCTGGAGGGCTGCCTGCGACGAGAAGGCTCCGGGTTCACCCTGATAAGACACGACGAAGGACATGGGACGACTTCAGGCTCCTCAGCTTCTTATTGTAACGCGGCTTGGCCGGTCGGGCCTCAGCGCGCTTTCAGGACTGCGCGGACACGATCGAGATCGGGCGGGGTGTCGACGCCGCGCGGCACATGATCGATGACCATGACGTCGATGCGCATGCCATCTTCCAGCGCGCGCAATTGCTCGAGCTTCTCGCGCAGTTCCAGCGGTGATTGCGGCAGGCTGACGAAACGATCGAGCGCAGCGCGGCGATAGGCGTAGAGGCCGACATGGTGATAGAGCGGCCCCTCGCCGTAAGGCGCAGTGGCGCGGGTGAAATAGAGCGCGCGCATGTGGCCCGGCGCGATCTCGCTGCCGATCAGCTTCACGACGCTCGGCGCCGTCTTCTCCTCCTCGTCGTCGATCACGCCGGCCAGCGTCGCGATATCCACAGCGGGATCGGCGAGCGGCTTCACCGCTGCGGCGATGGCGGAGGGCGCCAGGGTCGGAAAATCGCCCTGCACATTGACGATGATGTCGTAGTGCCTGTCGGGGTCGAGGATGTCGGCAGCTTCCTTGATCCGGTCAGAGCCGGTCTGATGGCCGGCGCTGGTCATCACCGCCTTGCCGCCGGCGGCCTCGATCGCGGCGGCGATTTCCGGCGCATCGGTCGCGACGGCGACGTCTCCGGCGCCGGATTCGACCGCGCGGCGCCAGACATGGACGATCATCGGCGCGCCATGGATATCGGCGAGCGGCTTGCCGGGCAGGCGCGTCGCCTGCATGCGGGCGGGGATCAGGATCAGCGGACGGGCCATTTTCTGAAGCGTGCTCGGCTGGGCCGCCGCCGGTGAAAGCCGGTGGCGGCAAAAGTCTCAAACGGTGCGTGCTTATACGAGTTGCAATGAAGCGCGCAAAGCGGTTAAGCAACGGCGGAAGCTGGAGCCTTTCAAGACTCCGGCCAAGCGCTATCTCGTCTCCCGGGCCTCGGCCGCGGAGGGCACCCAGGGTTCGGACACGATGAATATCGAAGCCAACAAGATTGCCGGCGCGGTTCTGTCCACGCTGCTCGTCGTGATGGGCCTCAACATGACGGCCGGCATCGTCTTCGCGCCGAAGAAGCCTGCCGTGCCGGGCTTCGACCTGCCGAGCGAGGAGCCGGCCGCCGCGGGCGGTGGCGCCGCCGCTGCCGCAGCCGAGGAGCCGATCGCGGTGCGCCTCGCCAAGGCCGACGTCGCCAAGGGCGAGAAAGCCACCGCCGCCTGCAAGGCCTGCCACACCTTCGACAAGGGCGGCGCCAACAAGGTCGGCCCGCATCTCTACGACGTCTATGGCCGCCCGGAAGGATCGGTCGCTGGCTTCGGCTACTCGGCCGCGATGAAGGGCCGCAACGACAAGTCCTGGGACGCCGACGCGCTCGACCACTTCCTGAAGAGCCCGAAGGCGTACGTGCCCGGCACGATCATGGCGTTCGCCGGCATCGCCAAGCCCGAGACCCGCGCCGATGTCGTCGCCTATCTGAACTCGCTGGCCGACGCGCCGAAGCCGCTGCCGAAGCCCTGAGGCAGGCGGCCAGACGACTGATCAGCGATCACGAAGCCGGGCCTTGCCCGGCTTTTTCGTTTCCATGCCTTGCTCACGCCCCGCGCCTGCCCGCACAATCCGCCTCCCGCCAGCCATTGCCGTGGCGCTGCGCGCAGGCGAGATAGAACAACGGCGAATCAGACGGAGACGCGAAACGATGGCGATGCGCATCACACGCCGCAGATTGCTGGAAGCCGCAGGAGCCGCGACCGTCGCGGGCGCCCTGCCCCAGCTTCCCCAGGCGGCGCTGGCGCAGGATGCCGAATCGCATGGGCTCTCGACTTTCGGCGAGCTCGCCCTGCCGCCGGATTTTCCGCATTTCGCCTATGTGAACCCCAAGGCGCCGAAGGGCGGCCTGCTCACCGTCCAGATCAAGCGCGGTGGCGGCAACCAGAGCTTCGACACCTTCAACACGCTCAACACCTTCGTCCTCCAGGGCGATGGCGCCGCGGGAATGGATGCCTGCTTCGACAGCCTGATGGCCGGCTCCGGCGACGAGCCTGGATCGGTTTACGGGTTGCTGGCGAAGAGCGTCGCGGTCTCCGCGGACAAGCTGACCTATCGCTTCCGCTTGCGGCCCGAAGCCAGGTTCCATGACGGCTCGCGCGTCACGGCCCGGGACGTCGCCTTCTCGATGAACATCCTGAAGGCGAAGGGGCATCCGTCCTACCGCCTGCTGCTCAACGAGCTCGTCTCGGCGGAAGCGGAAGGCGACGACATCTTCGTGGCGAAGTTCTCGCCGAAGCGCGGACGCGACCTGCACCTCGTCGTCGCCGGCCTGCCGGTGTTTTCGGAGAAATATTGGTCGACGCGCGATTTCACCGCCTCGACGCTGGAGGCCCCGCTCGGCTCGGGCGCCTACAAGGTCGGGCGCCTCGAACAGGGCCGCCTCATCGAGTTCGAGCGCGTGCCGGATTACTGGGCCAAGGACCTGCCGGTGAATATCGGCACCAATAATTTCGACCGGGTGCGCTGGGAGTATTTCCGCGACCGGCAGGTGGCGTTCGAGGCCTTCAAGGGCGGTGCCATCACCTTCCAGGAGGAATTCACCTCGCGCATCTGGGCGACGGGCTACGATTTCCCGGCCGTGCATGAAGGCAAGGTCAAGAAGGAGACCCTGCCGAAGACCGAGCCGGTCGGCTCGCAGGGCTGGGTCTACAATACGAGGCGCGAGAAATTCGCCGATCCACGCATCCGCGAGGCGCTGGGCCTCGCCTTCGATTTCGAGTGGACGCGCAAGAACATCATGTTCGGCTCGTTCGAGCGCATGACCTCCTATTTCGAGAACGCGGATTCGAAGGCGGTCGGCAAGCCTTCCCCCGAAGAGCTCAAGCTGCTGGAGCCCTGGCGCGGCAAGGTGCCGGACGAGGTCTTCGGCGAGCCCTTCCTGCCGCCGGTCTCGGACGGCTCCGGCAGCGACCGCAACCTCCTGCGCAAGGCCGACGAGATGCTGCGCGCCGCCGGCTGCAAGCGCGACGGCAATGTGATGAAGCTGCCGAACGGCCAGCCCTTCGAGATCGAGTTCCTCGATTCAAGCCCCGCCCTGCAGCCGCATACCCAGCCCTTCCAGGCCAATCTGAAGCGGCTCGGCATCAATGCCACCTCGCGCCTCGTCGATCCCGCGCAGTATCAGCGCCGCCTCGACGAGTTCGATTTCGACATCATCAGCCGGGCGCTCTCGGGCGGCTCGATCCCCAGCGACACGCTCAGCATCGTCTATGGCTCGGAAGCCGCAAAGACCAAGGGCTCGCGCAATGTCGGCGGCATCAGCCACCCCGCCATCGACGCGATGATCGAGACGATCGGCCAGGCCAAGACCTATGCCGATTGCGTCATTGCCGCGAAATGCCTCGACCGCCTGCTGCGGGCCGGGCGCTACTGGATTCCGATGTGGTGGAACGACGAGGAATGGCTGGCCTATTGGGACATGTACGACCGGCCTGCGACCAAGCCGAAATACTCGTCCGGCGCGCCGGGCATCTGGTGGTACGATGCCGAGAAGGCCAAGCGGATCGGAAAGGCGTGACCCGGGCATGCTGAGCTATATCGCCCGGCGCCTCGCGCTGATGGTGCCGACCCTGTTCGGCATCCTGCTCGTGTCCTTCGTCATCGTGCAGTTCGCGCCGGGCGGGCCGGTCGAGCGCGTGATCTCGCAGCTCCAGAACCCCAATAGCGGCGGCGCGGCCGATCGCGTCGGCGGCGGCCAGGGCGGCGATGCCGGCGCGCAGGGCGAGGCCAGCGCCTACCGCGGCGCGCAGGGTCTCGACCCCGCCTTCATCAAGGAGCTGGAGAAGCAGTTCGGCTTCGACAAGCCCGCGCATGAGCGTTTCCTGAAGATGCTCGGCGACTATGCCCGCTTCGATTTCGGCCGCAGCTATTTCCGCGACGCGCCGGTGCTGCAGCTGATCAAGGAGAAGCTGCCGGTCTCGATCACGCTGGGCCTGTGGATGACCTTGATCTCCTATGCGATCTCGATCCCGCTCGGCATCCGCAAGGCGATGAAGGAGGGCTCGCGCTTCGACACCTGGACGAGCGCCGTCGTCATCGTCGGCTATGCCATCCCGAGCTTCCTGTTCGCGATCCTGCTGATCGTGCTCTTCGCCGGCGGTTCGTTCTGGCAGATTTTTCCGCTGCGGGGCCTGACCTCGGACAACTGGGCCGAGCTCAGCCTGATCGGCAAGGCCAAGGACTATCTCTGGCATATCGCCCTGCCGGTGCTGGCGATGGCGCTCGGCGCCTTCGCGACCTCGACGTTGCTGACCAAGAATTCCTTCCTCGACGAGATCAGGAAGCAATACGTCCTGACCGCCCGGATGAAGGGCCTCAGCGAGCGGCGCGTGCTCTACGGCCATGTCTTCCGCAACGCCATGCTGATCGTCATCGCCGGCTTCCCCGGCGCCTTCGTGCATGCGCTCTTCGCGGGATCGCTGCTGATCGAGACGATCTTCTCGCTCGACGGGCTCGGCCTCCTCTCCTTCGAGGCGATCGTCAACCGCGACTATCCGGTCGTCTTCGCCAATCTCTTCATCTTCTCGCTGATCGGCCTCGTCGTGCACCTGATCACCGACCTGACCTATAGCTGGGTCGATCCCCGCATCGATTTCGAGAGCCGGGAGGCGTGAGCATGGACACGCTGATCGATGCTCCCCCGCCGGCCCTGCGCAGCGATATCCCGCTCGCGCCGGCCGAGGCCAAGCAGGGCTGGCTCAAGCTCTCGCCGATCAACCGGCGCAGGCTCAACAACTTCAAGGCCAACAAGCGCGGCTGGTGGTCGCTCTGGCTGTTTCTGGCGCTGTTCGTGCTGACCCTCTTCGCCGAGTTGATCGCCAACGACCGGCCGCTCGTCGTGCGCTACAAGGACGAGTGGCTGTTCCCCGTCGCGGTGAACTATCCGGAAGAGAAGTTCGGCGGCTTCCTCGCCACGACCGACTACCGCGATCCCGTCATCGCCAAGGAGATCGCAGCGAACGGCTTCGCGATCTGGCCGCCGATCCGCTATTCCTACCGCACGCATAATCTCGACCTGCCGGTGCCGGCCCCCGCCCCGCCGACCTGGCTGCTCAAGGACGAGCAATGCCGGGTGATCGCCGAGCGCACCGGCGGCAAGACCTGCCGCGACCTCGAATGGAACTGGCTCGGTACCGACGACCAGGGCCGCGATGTGGTCGCTCGCCTGATCTACGGCTTCCGCATCTCGGTGCTGTTCGGGCTGATCCTCTGTGCCTTCTCCTCGGTGATCGGCATCGCGGCGGGCGCCATCCAGGGCTATTTCGGCGGCTGGACCGACCTGATCTTCCAGCGCCTGATCGAAATCTGGACCTCCATACCCGCGCTCTACCTGCTGATCATCGTCGCGGCGATCATCACGCCGAGCTTCTTCGTGCTGCTCGGCATCCTGCTGCTGTTCTCCTGGGTCGCATTGGTCGGCGTCGTGCGCGCCGAGTTCCTGCGGGCGCGCAATTTCGAATATGTCCGGGCAGCCCGCGCGCTCGGCCTCTCCAATCGCACCATCATGATCCGGCACCTGCTGCCGAACGCGATGGTGGCAACGCTGACCTTCCTGCCCTTCATCCTGAACGGCTCGATCACCACGCTGACCTCGCTCGACTTCCTCGGCTTCGGCCTGCCGCCCGGCTCGCCCTCGCTCGGCGAATTGCTGGCGCAGGGCAAGGCGAACCTGCAGGCGCCCTGGCTTGGCCTCTCCGGCTTCTTCGTGATCGCCCTGATGCTGTCGCTGCTGATCTTCATCGGCGAAGCGGTGCGCGACGCCTTCGACCCGCGGAAGACCTTTGCATGAGCGCGCCGCTGCTTTCCGTCGAAGACCTCTCGGTCGCCTTCCGCCAGGGCGGGCGGGAGACGTTGGCCGTCGACCATGTCTCCTTCTCGATCGCCAAGGGCGAGACGCTGGCGCTGGTCGGCGAATCCGGTTCGGGCAAGTCCGTCTCGGCGCTGTCGATCCTCAAACTTCTGAACTACCCGGCAGCGCATCATCCCTCCGGCAAGGTCATGTTCAACGGACAGGACCTGATCGCCGCCGACGAAGACGCAATGCGCAAGGTGCGCGGCAACGACATCACCATGGTGTTCCAGGAGCCGATGACCTCGCTGAACCCGCTCCATACGATCGAGCGGCAGATCGGCGAGATCCTCGAACTGCACAAGGGCCTGCGCGGCGAGAAGGCGCGCGCCCGCACGCTGGAACTGCTGGACCTCGTCGGCATTCGCGACGCCGCGAGCCGGCTCGATGCCTATCCGCACCAGCTCTCCGGCGGGCAACGTCAGCGCGTGATGATCGCGATGGCGCTCGCCAACGAACCCGAATTGCTGGTTGCCGACGAGCCGACGACCGCGCTCGACGTCACCGTGCAGGCGCAGATCCTGAAGCTGCTCAAGGAGCTGCAGGGCCGGCTCGGCATGGCGATGCTGTTCATCACCCATGATCTCGGCATCGTCCGGCGTATCGCCGACCGGGTCTGCGTCATGCTGAAGGGCAAGATCGTCGAGCACGGCCCTGTCGCCGAGATCTTCGGCAACCCGCAGCACGACTACACCAGGCGCCTGCTCGCAGCCGAGCCGAAGGGGCGGCCCTCCCCTGTCCCGAGCGATGCGGCAACGCTGCTGGAGGCCGGGCCGGTCAAGGTCTGGTTCCCGATCAAGTCCGGCCTGCTGCGCCGCACAACCGGCCATGTGAAGGCGGTGGACGGCATCTCGGTCAAGGTGCGCGAAGGCGAGACGCTGGGCGTCGTCGGCGAATCCGGTTCGGGCAAGACCACGTTGGGCCTCGCCATCCTTCGGCTGATCGCTTCGGAAGGTCCGATCGTCTTCCTCGGCGACCGGATCGACGGGCTCTCCAGCAAGCAGGTGCGGCCGAAGCGCAAGGATTTGCAGGTCGTCTTCCAGGACCCCTATGGCTCGCTCTCGCCGCGCATGTCGGTGGCCGAGATCGTGGCGGAAGGCCTCGCCATCCAGCAGCCGAACCTGACCTACCAGCAGCGCCGGGAGATCGTGGCGCAGGCGCTTGTGGATGTCGGGCTCGATCCGGCAGCGATGGATCGCTATCCGCACGAGTTCTCCGGCGGCCAGCGCCAGCGCATCGCGATCGCGCGGGCCATGGCGCTCGATCCGAAATTCGTGGTGCTGGACGAGCCGACCTCTGCGCTCGACATGTCCGTGCAGGCGCAGATCGTCGAGTTGCTGCGCGGCCTGCAGACGAAGCGTAAGCTCGGCTATCTCTTCATCAGCCATGACCTCAAGGTGGTCAGGGCGCTGTCGCATCGGGTGGTGGTGATGCAGAACGGCAAGGTGGTCGAGGAAGGCCCGGCGGAGGCGATCTTCGCATCGCCGCGCGAGGCCTATACCCAGGCGCTGCTGGCGGCGGCGCTCAACCTCGATACGCCCAGCGCTGCCGCGGTGAGGGACTGAGCATGGCGCGCGCGCTCCTGATCGTGCTGGATTCGGTCGGCTGCGGTGGCGCGGCGGATGCGGCCGCCTATGGCGATGCCGGCTCGGACACGCTCGGCCATATCGCGGAAGCCTGCGCCGATGGGCGCGGCGACCGCGAGGGCCTGCGCAGCGGGCCGCTTCAGCTTCCGAACCTCGTGCGACTCGGCCTCGCCCATGCCTGCGAGACCTCGACCGGCCGGCCGCTCGCCGGCGTCGCGAAGCCCGCCAGGTCCGAAGGACGCTGGGGCTACGGCGTCGAGCTCAGCCAGGGCAAGGACACACCGTCCGGCCATTGGGAGATCGCCGGCTGCCCGGTGCCGTTCCAGTGGGGCTATTTCACCGACCTGGAGAACTCTTTCCCTGCGGAGCTTGTCGCGGGCATCGTCGCGCAAGGCGCCCTGCCCGGCATCCTCGGCAACAAGCATGCCTCGGGCACCGCGATCATCGACGAGCTCGGGCCGGAGCATATCCGAACGGGCAAGCCGATCTGCTACACCTCGGTCGATTCCGTGCTGCAGATCGCGGCGCATGAGGAGCATTTCGGGCTCGACCGGCTCTATGCCCTCTGCAAGGTCGCGCGCGGCCTCGTCGATCCCCTGCGGATCGGGCGCGTCATCGCGCGGCCCTTCGTGGGATCGCCGGAGGAAGGCTTCACCCGCACCGGCAACCGCAAGGATTTCGCGATCCCGCCGCCGGACGAGACGATCCTCGACCGGTTGACGGCGCAGGGACGCATGGTCGTCACCGTCGGCAAGATCGGCGACATCTTCGCCCATCGTGCCACCGGCACAGAGATCAAGCCTTTCGGCAATGCGGCGATGCTCGACGCGGCGCTGGAAGCCTGGGACGGCCTGCCGGATGGCGGGTTCTGCTTCGTCAATCTCGTCGATTTCGACACGGAGTTCGGCCACCGGCGCGACATTCCCGGCTATGCGGCGGCGCTGGAAGCCTTCGACCGCCGCCTGCCGCATATCGAAGCCGTGCTGCGACCGGGCGACATCGCCGTCGTCACGGCGGATCACGGCAACGATCCGAGCTGGCCCGGCACCGACCATACGCGCGAGCATGTGCCGATCCTCGCCTTCGGCCCCGGTATCGGCGCCGAACCGCTCGGGCGCCGCGGCAGCTTCGCCGATATCGCGGCGAGCCTTGGCACCTTCCTCGGCATCGGGCCGGTCGGTCCCGGCCGCCCCTGGTAGCCGTCAGGCCGCAGCCACCCGGCCGCAGAAGCTCGCGACCTCGTGGCGGATGTCCTGCGCCTGCTGTGCAAGCGCGCTGGCGGCGCTCTGCAGTTGCTGGGCGGCGCCATGGGTCTGGCGGGTCATGACCTCGAAGCCGCCCGCGACATCGGCGCTGCGCTGCGCGCCCTCGAAGGACAGTCGGACCTGATGGGCGATCTCGGCCGTCGCTCGGCTCTGCTCGTCGACGGAGAGCGCGATCGCATTGGCGACGCTCTCGACATCGCCGATCGCCTCGACGATGTCCCGGATCGCCTTGAGCGAGCGCTGCGAGGCCTGCTGCATCGTGCCGATCTGCTGCGAAACCTCGTCGGTCGCCTTGGCGGTCTGGGCCGAGAGCGTCTTGACCTCGCTGGCGACGACGGCAAAGCCGCGCCCCATCTCGCCGGCGCGCGCCGCCTCGATCGTGGCGTTGAGCGCCAGCATGCTGGTCTGGGCGGCGATGCCGCGGATGATCTCGACGACGGCGCCGACATTCTCGCTGCTCTGGGCGAGATGCTCGATCTCGGCGCTGGCGCGCCGCGCCAGTTCCGCCGCCGCCTTGGAACCATCGGCCGACTGGCCAGCATTGCGGCCGATCTCACCAATGGAGGCGACAAGCTCCGTGCTGGCGGCCGAGAGATGGTCGATGCTGTCCATCGTGCCGGCAGCGGAATCGGAGACCATCGCGGTCTGACGCCGGACATGGTCGGAGGTTTCGGTCAGCGCCCCGGCCTCGGTGTTCATCGCCGCAGCGGAATGATCGAGCACGGCCATCGCCTGCTCCATCTGGGCGCGGAAGCCGGAGACGACGTCGCGCAGCATCTCGGCACGCCGCCCCAGCTCTTCAGCGAGATTGCGCTCCTTCTCGCCGGCGATGCGCTCGCGCTCGGCCACTTCCTGCGCCCGCGCGAGATTCTGCTCGTTGACGGCGAACATGCGCTGCAGCACCACGGCGAAGACCGCGAGGAAGGCCGTCTCGATGATGACGATCACCGCATGGAGCAGCACGCGCAGCAGGCTGCCTCCCTGATAGAATACAGCTGCCGGCAGGGCATATTGCAGCACGAGATGGTGCGCGGCCGTCAGCGCGGCGCCCATCAGGATCGGCCGCCAGTCGCAGAAGCCGGCGAGCAGCGCCAGCACTGCGAAATAATACATGTGGATGTCCGGCTGCCAGGGGTGGCCGGCAAAGCTGAACACCAGGATCGAGACCTGCCCGATCAGCACGGCCGCGATGACGAGGCGCGTCACGATGGCCGGGCCAGCCATACGGTAGATCAGCACGGCTGCCAGCGCTGCGAGCGCCGCCATCAGCACCGGGACAAGGCCTGATGTTCCATTGACCCAGAAGCCCAGCGCGAGCAGCGGCACATGAAGCAGGCAAAGCGCGAGCAGGGCTTGCGCAACCCTGTGGCGCACCGCTGACAGGGACCAGATCATGACGATGCTTCCGTTCGGCCGGGGCTATCGAGGCATCCGGCAAGACCCGCCAGAACGAGGGAGAACCACGCGCCTTTCGGCAACGAAGGTGCCTGCCCGTTCAACGTCGGCGCCACGACGACGATCGCGCCCAAGCGGCCGCTGCGCAGGACGCGGTGGCCGGCCGCGAAGCTCAGCGCCACGGCTTCGGCACCATCGGTCCAGGGCGGAAAAACGATCGCCACCGGCTTGGTGCCGTCGGTTGCGCCAGGCAGACCTGCGAGCGCTCCGAAGCTGACGAGCAGGCAGACGAGGCCGACGAGGAGCCCAGCACCGGGCGACAGCCGCTCCGCGCGAGCCGCATCGGGTTCCGCTGGAGATGTCGAAGGCATTGGCAGGGATCACCCGGGGCAACGGCGGCGTACAGGCGAAGCAACCTTAGCTGCGTAAAATTTTACTTAACCCGTTCAGTCCGGCTGAACGGCGATTGCTCCTGGCGAGGGGCGTTTACCTTTCATCAAGGGGAGAGATTTACAACTTTTAGTTGTATCTACTTATCGAGGAACGGCCATGCTGCCTGCCCTGTCCCGCTTCTCCCGGAACCAGCGCGCGACCAGCGCGATCGAGTTCGCCTTCGTCGCACCAATCCTGCTGCTGCTCCTCTTCGGCATCATGGGATACGGCTATGTCTTCGGCATCTATCACAGCATCCAGCAGATCGCAGCCGAGGCGGCACGCTCGTCCGTATCGGGCTTGAGCGACACCGAACGAGCCCAGATCGCCCGCGATTTCATCACGGCCCATGCCGGCTCCTATGCCTTCATCGATCCGGCGAAACTGCGGGTGCGGACCGGCCAGACCGGCCCGCAGATGCAGAGTTTCGAGGTCGCGGTCGCCTATGACATGAGCGGCTCGGTCTATGACAGCCTGAGCCGGATGGTGTCATTGCCACAACCCATGATTGAGCGCCGGGCGATCGTCCAGCGCGGTGGGTATTGAACAGGTTTCGCGATCTCAAGGCCAAGGGGGCACGCATGCTCAGGCTCAGGAACTTCGTCGGGGATCAGCGAGGCGGCACCGCGATCCTCTTCGCCGTCTCCGCCACGCTCCTGTTCGGCTTCGGCGCCCTGGCCGTCGATGTCGGCAACTTCTTCTACGAGAAACGCAAACTCCAGACCGCCAACGACCTCGCCGTTCTCGCAGCCGCGAGCGATCTGCCGCGGGCAAGGGCCGCGGCCCAGTCCAGCACCATCCAGAACGGCTTTCCAGGCAATGCGATCCAGACGCTGCAGACCGGCGTGTATACGCCCGACCCGAAGCTGGCTCCCGGAGCGAGGTTCGTTCCGAGCGCGGCCTCGGTTGCGAATGCCGTCAGGATCGACATGCGGACCACGGCGCCGCTGCTGCTCGGCCGCGCGCTGACCTCATCCGCGGCTGCGCAAGCGCCGAGCACCACCCCGCGCCCGCCGGGCAGCGCACCAACCGTTGCGAGCCTCGCCAGCGGTGACGTGCCGATCGGCTCCAGCGCCATCGCCTTCCAGGATGCCCAGGCCTCGTTCGCCGTCGGCTCCCGCCTGCTCAAGCTCGATGGCGGCCTGCTCAACAGTCTGCTGGGCGGCCTGCTCGGGGGCGGCGTGTCGCTCTCCGTCATGGATTACGACGCCCTGATCAAGGCACGGGTCGACCTGTTCGATTTCTCGAAGCGCCTGGCCACCCGCCTCAACCTGACGGCCGCGACCTATGACGACGTGCTGAAGGCCGATGCCCGCCTCGGCGACGTGCTCGCAGCCATCGTCGACGCCTCCCGCGACCATGATACGCGCAGCGGCACCGCCACCGCAGCGCTCGGCCGGCTCGCGACCGCATCAGTGAGCAACCTGCCGGTCAAGCTCGGCTCGCTGATCTCCTTCGGGCCGGCCGGCGACAAGCCGCTCTCCGGGCCCAAGCCGCTCGCGGCCTCGCTCTCGGCGCTCGACATCGTCTCCGCGGTTGCCCAGATCGCCAATGGCAATCGCCAGATCGATGTGGGCCTCAATCTGAATCTGCCGGGGGTCGCCGCCGTCTCGCTCAAGCTCGGCATCGGCGAACGCCCGATCGGCACCAGCCTCGTGCGGGTCGGGCGTGCCGGATCCAGCGTCCATACCGCACAGACGCGGCTTTTGCTGACCGTCGACCTCGTCGGCTCCGGTGCGGCCTCACTGGTCAGGCTGCCACTCTATCTCGAACTCGCCGCCGCGACGGCCCGGCTCACCGGCATCCAATGCTCGCCCGGCGACGTTTCGACCTCGCGGGTCACGCTGGGCGTCACGCCCGCCGTGGTCGATGCCTGGATCGGACAGGTCTCGATGGCGGAGTTCAACAATTTCAGCAGGGCGCCGAACCCGCCCGCCGCGACCCTCGTCAACGCCGCCGGACTCGCCAAGGTCACGGGCCGCGCCCATGTGACGATGACCAATCTCTCCGAGGCCGCCGTCAGCTTCAGCTATCCGGAAATCCAGCGCAGCGACAAGAAGACGACCTCGACCCAGAATTTCGTCGCCACCCTGCTGGGGCGGCTGGTCGGTGACCTGGAGTTGCGCGTGGAGGCTCTGGGGCTCGGCCTCGGCCTGCCCGGTCTGGACGGGCTGGTCAGCGGCGTGATCGCCAATGCAGCGACGCCGCTCGACCAGATCCTGAACGGCGTGCTCGGCACGCTCGGCATCGGGCTCGGCCAGGCCGATAGCTGGGTCAGCGGCGTGCGCTGCGGCGGGGCGGTGCTGGTGCGGTGAGCGTACTCAGCTCTGCAGCCGCTGCTTGATCCGCTTCATCAGGCCGTCGCGGACGTCGCGATAGGCGTCGAGCTTCTGCTCGCGCGAGCCCTGAAACACGGTGGGATCGACGGTCGGCCAGTATTCCACCTCGGCGGCGTGGGTCCGCGTCAGGTCGAGAGCCTTATGATGCGCTTCCGGCGAAAGCGTGATGATCAGGTCGAAATTGAGCCCTTCCCACTCCTCCAGCTCCTCGATCGATTTCGGCTTGTGCTTGCTGAGATCGATGCCGATCTCGTCAAGTACGGTCGACACGAAACCGTCGAGCTCCCCCTTCCGGGCACCGGCCGACTGGACATAGATCGATTTGCCGAAGAAGTGCTTGGCCAGGGCCTCGGCCATGGGCGAGCGCACGGCATTCATCGCGCACATGAAGAGCACGCTTTGTACCTTGCGCGGGGGCTCCAAGCGCGTCAGCCCTTCCAGTGCAGGGCGTAGATCAGCGTGAAGAGGCGGCGCGCCGTGTCGAAATCGACCTCGACCTTGTTCGCCAGCCGTTCCGCCAGAATGCCGGCAGCCTCGTCATGCAGGCCGCGCCGGCCCATGTCGATCGCCTCGATCTGCGACGGGGTCGAGGTCCGAATCGCTGCATAGTAGCTGTCGCAGACCATCTCGTAGTCCTTGATGATGCGTCGGAACGGACTGAGCGAGAGATGATGCGTCACCACCGGCGCACCATCCGCCGCCTTGATCTCGAAGACGAGGCGCCGCTCGACCATGGCGAGATGCGCCATGTACGGCCCGCCATCATGCTCGGGGATGACGAAGCTGTTGCGCTCGATCAGGTCGTAGATGGCGACGGCGCGCTCGTGCTCCTGATCGGGCGTGCCCCGGCCGAGGGAGTTCTCGTCGAGGGTCAGGCCGACCAGGCGCTGGTTCGTGGCAGTCGAGACGTCGGACATCGCTCCTCCGGCCGTGGCGCCGCCCGTCGGACAACGCTCAAAGATTGAGTCTGATCGTCACGGATCGGCCGTGCGCCTGCAAGCCCTCTGCCTCAGCCAATTGCGTCGCGGCGGAAGCAAGCGCGCGCAGGCCCTCAGGGCCGCATTTCAGCAGCGAGGTCCGCTTCATGAAATCGCCGACGCCGAGACCCGACGAGAAGCGGGCCGAGCGCGCCGTCGGCAGGACATGGTTGGGGCCACCGACATAGTCGCCGATCGCCTCCGGCGTATGGCCGCCGAGGAAAATCGCGCCGGCATTGCGGATCAGCCCCGCGAGCCGGTCCGGATCGGCCGTCATGATCTCGAGATGCTCGGGCGCGAGGCGGTCGACCAGCGGCACGGCGGCTTCGAGATCCGCGACGAGCAGGATCGCGCCAAACTCCTGCCAGCTCCTGCCGGCGATTTCGGCGCGCGGCAGCGTCGCGAGCTGCACCGTGACCGCCTTCTCGACTTCGGTGGCGAGCGCGGCATCGTCGGTCATCAGGATCGACTGGGCGGAGACGTCATGCTCGGCCTGCGCCAGCAGGTCGGCGGCGATCCAGTCTGGATTGGCGCTGCGGTCGGCGATCACCAGCACCTCGGAGGGGCCCGCGATCATGTCGATGCCGACCTGGCCGAAGACTCGACGCTTGGCAGCGGCGACATAGGCATTGCCGGGACCGACGATCTTGGCGACCGGCGCGATCGTGGCGGTGCCGTAGGCCAGCGCGGCGACGGCCTGCGCGCCGCCGATCCGGTAGACCTCGTCGACGCCGGCGAGCCGGGAGGCCGCGAGCACGAGCGGATTGGTCTCACCGCGCGGCGTCGGCGCGACCATGACGATGCGCGGCACGCCGGCGACCTTCGCTGGGATGGCGTTCATCAGCACGGAGGACGGGTAGCTCGCGGTGCCGCCGGGCACATAGAGCCCGACGGCCTCGATCGCGCTCCAGCGCCAGCCGGCGCCGACGCCAGCCGCATCCACGACCCAGGAATCGGCCGGCTTCTGGCGGCGGTGATAGGTCTCGATGCGCTCGCGCGCCGTCTCCAGCGCCGCCAGCAATTCGGGCGAGCAGGCCGCGACGGCCGCATCGATCTCGGCTTCGGAGACGCGCAAGGTCTCAGGCGTCAGGTCGAGTGCGTCGAAGCGGGAGGTATAGTCGATCAGCGCTGCGTCGCCCTTCGCGCGGACATCGGCGATGATGTCGGCAGCGATGCGATCGACCTCCTCGGAGACCTCGCGCTTGGCGGAGAGCAGCGCCGCGAAGCCCTCAGTGAAGCCGGCATCCCTGTCGTCGAGCCTGATGGGCATGGGTATCCTCAGGAAATCCGAACTCTCGGTCGTCATTCCGGGCGTAGCGCAGCGAAGACCCGGAATCGATCATGGAGCGCAACGCCCTTCGATGGATCCCGGATCGGCGCCGCTTTGCGGCTTGTCCGGGATGACGGCGCGTTCTTAGACGAAGGGTGCCGAAGGTTGAAGCGGTGACTGGCCGAAAAGCGTCGAGGCGCCGGCAGCGTTCAGGCGCCGTCGGGATGGCCGGGGGTCGCCACGGCTTCCCAGACCGGGCCGAGATCCTTCATCTGGGCCTCGATGCATTCGACCGAAAGGCGGATCGCCGCCCCTTCCGAGAAGTGCAGCGTCACTTCCCCGGCCGGGTCCTCGCCCAGGTCGAAAGTAACGGCGAGGAGGTTGAGGACCTTGTCGGGATCGTTCTTGTCGAGCTTGGCGCTGCGCACGGCCTGGACGCGATCGAAATGCAGCGCGGTCAGGCGCCGCCGGCGCTGGCCGCGCTGGGCGCCTTCCCAATCGAAGCGGCGCAATGCGAGCGCGAAGCGCTGCTCGCGCGGGAGATAGACGAGGTCGGCCGCCTTCAGCACCGCATCCTGGAGATGGGCTGAGACAATCGCGAGGTCATCCGCATCGAGCGCGATGAGCTTGAGCGGGTCGGCGGCATCGTCTGACATGGTCTTGTTCTGACGAGCCGCCCCCGGAAAATCAACAGCAGAGAATCAACTGCTGATGCGTTCCACCAGTGCGCCGCAGCGGCTGAGCTTGGCTTCCAGCGCCTCGAAGCCGCGATCGAGATGGTAGACGCGGTTGATCGTGGTATCGCCTTCGGCGGCGAGACCACCGATGACCAGCGAGACCGAGGCGCGCAGATCCGTCGCCATCACCGGCGCGCCGGTCAGCTTCTCGACGCCCTCGACATGGGCGACGTCGCCGTCCAGCCGGATCTTCGCGCCGAGGCGGGCGAGCTCCTGCACATGCATGAAGCGGTTCTCGAAAATGGTCTCGCGAATGCGCGAGGTGCCCTTGGCCCGGGTCATCAGCGCCATGAACTGCGCCTGCAGGTCGGTCGGGAAGCCCGGGAAGGGGTCGGTATCGACATCGACCGCCTCAAGGCCGCGGCCGTTGCGGCGCACGCGGATGCCTTCATTGGTCGAGTCGATCTCGACGCCGGCCCTGGTCAGCACGTCGAGCGCCGATTGCAGCAGCTCCGGCCGGGCGCCCTCAAGCAATACGTCGCCGCCGGTCATCGCCACAGCCATCGCATAGGTGCCGGCCTCGATGCGATCCGGCAGGACGGCATGGTGCGCGCCACCAAGGCGCGCCACGCCCGTCACCACGATGCGCGGAGTCCCGGCACCCTCGATCTTGGCACCCATCTTGACGAGGCAGGCGGCGAGATCGGTGACCTCCGGCTCGCAGGCCGCGTTCTCGATCACCGTGGTGCCCTGCGCCAGCACGGCGGCCATCAGCGCGGTATGGGTGCCGCCGACCGTGACCTTCGGGAAGACGATCTCGCCGCCCTTCAGTCCCTTGGGGGCGCGGGCCAGCGCATAGCCGTTCTCGATCACGATCTCGGCGCCCAGCTTCTCCAGCGCCATGAGCAGCAGGTCGACCGGGCGCGTGCCGATGGCGCAGCCACCCGGCAGCGAGACCTTGGCCTCGCCCATGCGGGCGAGGATCGGCGCGATCACCCAGAAGCTCGCCCGCATGGTCGAGACCAGCTCATAGGGCGCGCAGGTGTCGACGATCTGGCGGGCCGTCATCGAGATGGTCTGGCCGGTCTCGGCCGACTGGCCGATGCGCTTGCCGGCCACCGTGCGGTCGACGCCCTGGTTGGACAGAATGCGCGAGAGCGCGGTCACGTCCGACAGGCGCGGGACGTTGGTCAGCGTCAGCGTCTCGTCCGTCAGCAGGCTCGCGATCATCAGCGGCAAGGCGGCGTTCTTCGCGCCTGAAATCGGAATGGCGCCATTGAGGCGCTGGCCGCCGGTGATGCGGATCTTGTCCATCGTCGGGTCCTGCTCGGCCGGCCGGGCACAAGGCCGGCGGCGCATGGGAGAATAAGGAAATTCAGGTCCGGGAGGTATCGGCCTGAGAGGGCGGCTCCGGCTCACGCGTTTGCGCCTCGTCCGAACGGCGAGCGCGAGCCTGGGCCTTGCGGCGCTTCAGGTTCTCGCGGAGCGCGGCGGCAAGGCGCGCCTGCTTCTCGTCCTCGGCTGTCTGGCGGGTCACGGCATCAGCTCGGCATGGGGTGTTTGAACGCGGGAACGCGGCGAATTCGCGGCGATATCGTTAGACCCACAGCCGCCGGTGGACAAGCACCGTCGATCACCGCCCGGGCCTGCCCCATGACGGGCCAGCAGCGTGCCGGAGCGAGCCAGCCTGCGGCCCCGCTTTCCGCTCGGGGCATGATCCTTCTCCCGCAAACCGCAGCGCTGCCCGTTTGTTTCCAAGATCAGGCTCCGCCGCGAAATTTTCGTTCGCATGACAGTGGTGCGGCTCTTGCTCGACCAGCGGCCAAGGCGTCCCAGAATGCGCCGCATGACGCTGCGTCATCCAAAAAAGCTTAATGCTATTAACCATTTCTGGGAGATTTCGTTTACACTTCGTTAAGCTCGTTTACCCTGCCGGCATCAAGGAGTTCCGGGGGTAGCGTCATGTTGCAGTCCTTGAAGTTGGGAGCCGGGAGCCTCGCGCCGACCCTGCTCGAGAGTTGCGAAGTCATCGATGCGATCCGCTACAAGACAGGCTTCTTGCCGGAGGTGGAGATCGCCTATGAGCCGGACATCAAGACGCTCTGGGTCACGATCCGGCCGGAGCTGAAGCCCGTCTTCACGCTGCAGCTGCTCGACAGCCTGGTGAAGATCCAGAGCGCGATCGTGGCGCTGTGGGGCGCGCCGGACCAGTATCACCGCGCGCCGGTGCGCTTCCTCGCCTTCCGCGGCACGGGGCCGTTCTTCACGCTCGGCGGCGATCTCGATTTCTACCTGGATTGCCTGGCCAAGAACGACCGCGCCTCGCTGGCGGAATACGCCAGGCTTTCGGCGGAAGGCGCGATCTGGAATTCCGGCGGCCTCAACGGCCTCGTGGTGACGCTCTCGACGATCCATGCCAAGGCGATCGGCGGCGGCATCGATGCGCCGCGCTCATGCAACGTGATGATCGCCGAGGAACAGGCCTCGTTCGTCTACCCGGAGATCAAGTTCAACCACTTCCCGATCACGGCGGTGGCGATCCTGTCGCGGCGCATGGGCCAGCGCGCGGCCGAGCAGATGCTGCTCTCCGGCGAGGAGATGAGCGCGCAGGAGTTCATGGCGGCGGGCGGTCTCGAGGCGGTGGTCCCGACCGGCACGGGCGAGAGCTGGATCCGCAAATACTGCGCCGACTCGCTGCCGATCCATGCGGCCAAGACAGCGCTGTTCTCGGCCTTCAACCGTCGCTCCGGCGACCTGCGCGAAGAGCTCGGCCATCTCGGCGAGATCTGGACGAATTGCATGTTGCGCCTCAGCCCGAGCGCGATCTCGAAGCTGCAGCGCATCGCCCAGACCCAGGACCGGATGCTGGCGCGGGTCTACCAGCGCCACCTCGCTCCGATCTGACCGGAGGCGGGCAACGCGCCCGCCTTCCCCGATGCCCGGCGCGCGTCGGAAAACCACACGAAGCATTTACCTCTGCTCTCGTACAACCCTCCGGCATGATGCGCGACGTGTGGATGTCACGCGTCGCGCCGCTTGGGGCGGCAAAGGCGGGAGTAGATGGCAGGCGCGCTCAAGCGACTGATGACGGCTGGCGGGCGCGAGCAGGGCGAGGATATCGACCTGACCGGCTATACGCTGCTGGTCAGTTCGCTGTTTTCCTCGCCGGCCTCGATCATTCCCGGCGGCATCGCCGGGATCCTGACGCCGTTCCTCTGCTGGGTTTCGACCGGCATGGACATCTTCATGAGCCTCACCATCCTGGTGACGCTCATCGTCGTCCTGCGCATCATGACGGTGGTGGCCTACCGTCGGCGCAACCACGCCCATGACAGCTATGCGGAGACCCGTCGCTGGGACCGCGACTATTTCCTCGGCGCGACCGTGTTCAGCGCCGTGCTCGGCTATAGCTGCTATGTCGCGCTGGTCCAGACCGACGACCCCGCCGCGCATATCACCTCGGTCGCCTCGACCATCGCTCTCGCCTCGGGCTATGTCGCGCGCAATGCCGGGCGGCCGAAATTCGTCGCGGTGCAGCTCCTGACCTTCTGCATCCCGATGGCGATCGGCCTGATCGGCGCCCATAATCCCTATTATCGCTATATCGGCTATTTCGCCTTCCTCTACGTGGCGGCCAATATCGCGATCACCAACTCGCTGCACCGGAACCTGCTCGCACTCAGCGACGCCAACAAGCAGTCCAAGGCGCTCGCCTCCGCCCTCCATTCGCAGAACCTGACACTCGACGCCGCGCTCAACACCATGATCGACGGGCTGGCGATGTTCGACCGCAGCCTCAAGCTCGCGGTCAGCAACGCACCGCACAGCACGCTCTACGGCCTGCCGGAGACGCTCGCCCTGCCCGGCACGCCGCTGACGGCGATCGCGCGCTTCCTGGTGGAGCGACAGGTGATCAGCCAGGAGCAACTCCGCGACATCCGGACGGCGCTGACCGAGGTGCAGGCCACCCAGCAGGCCACCAGCCGTGAACTGGTGACGCGCAGCGGGCTCGTCCTCGTCGTGACGCTCGCGCCCGCCGCCGAAGGCGGCATCCTGATGCTCACCGAGGACGCCACCGAGCGCAAGGCGACGGAGGCGCGCATCGAGCAGATGGCGCGCTTCGACGAATTGACCGGGCTTGCGAACCGCTTCGAATACACCACCCAGATCACGGAGGTCTTCGCCAAGCTGGAGCGCACGGGCGATGGCTTCGCGCTGCTCTATCTCGATCTCGACGGCTTCAAGCAGGTCAATGACAGCCTCGGCCACGATATCGGCGACCATGTGCTGATGGAGACCGCGAGCCGCCTGCGCAGCGCGATCCGCAGCAACGACATGCTCGCGCGCTTCGGTGGCGACGAGTTCCTGCTGATCCTGCCATCCTCCGACCATGTCGTCGTCACGGCCATCGCCCAGCGGATGATCGACGTGATGGCGCCGGCCTTCGATGTCGACGGCAAGACCGTCTACGTGACCGCCAGCATCGGCATCGCGATGGCCCCGCTCGACGGCGCCAACCCGGCCGACCTGCTGCGCCATGCCGATACGGCGCTTTACAAGGCGAAGTCCGCCGGCCGGAACACGCTGATGTTCTTCAACCCGGCCATGGCCGAGGAGATGATGGAACGGCACGAGATCGAGGTCGATCTGCGCAAGGCCTGCGCCGACGGCACGCTCGAGCTCTACTATCAGCCGATCATCGACCTGAAGACCCAGAAAATCGTGTCGCGCGAGGCGCTGATGCGCTGGCGCCACCCGACCCGCGGCATGGTGCCGCCCGGCGTCTTCATCCCGATCGCCGAGCAGTCCGGCCTGATCGCCGGCATGGGCGACTGGGCGATCCGCCAGGCCTGCCGGGATGCGGCGAGCTGGGAGCCGGGCATCGGCGTCTCCGTCAACGTCTCGCCCCTGCAGTTCCGCGAGCCGCGCCGGATCGTCGAGACGGTCAAGGAAGCGCTCCTCGCCTCGCATCTCGAATCGCGGCGCCTGATGCTCGAAGTCACGGAATCGCTGCTGATCGAGGACGACAAGCTGGCGCTTTCGGTGCTCGACGAATTGCGGGCGCTGGGCGTGACCTTCGCGCTCGACGATTTCGGGACCGGCTATTCGTCGCTCGCCTATCTCTCGACCTATCCGTTCGCGCAGGTGAAGATCGATCAAAGCTTCTCGCGCGAGGTCCATACCAACGAAGCCTCGAAGGCCGTCATCGAGGCGGTCTGCCAATTGGCGCGCCGCCTGCAGATGAACGTCGTGGTCGAAGGCATCGAGACGGAGCAGCAGCGCATCGCCGTGCAACTGCTCGGCGCCCATCGCGCCCAGGGCTTCCTGTTCGGCCGCCCGGAGGCGCTGGCCAGCATCAAGGGCCAGAACGGCAACCGCAGCGTCGCCTGAGCGGGCGGGCCTTTCTCTTTAATGCGGGAACGGCTGCGCAACGGCCTTGATTCCGCCGGCCCGGCAACGCATCAGCGATGGTGAAGCGAGCGAAACGGGACATCCGGTGAGCGACGGCACGGCCAAGGCGGCGAAACCAGCCGCGTTGACACCCGATATCTGCGTCATCGGCGCGGGCGGAAACGGCGTTGCGCTGGCGATCGCCGCGGCAGCCTTCGGCGTCCCCGTCGTGCTGATCGAGCGGGATGTCATCGGTGGGGACAGCGGGCCGCTTGCCAGCCGCGCGCTGATCGAGATCGGAGCCCGCGCGCAGGCGCTGCGCGATGCCGGCCGTTTCGGCCTCGCGGCGACCGAACCGCAGCCGAACCCGGCTCTGATCCACGACCATGTCCAGCGTGCATTGGCGACCGACCGGGCGAATCACTCCGCCGAGCGGCTGGCCACGCTCGGCATCACCGTCATCCGGGGCGAAGCGCGTTTCACCAGCCGCAGCACGGTCACGGCCGACGGGCGTCCGATCAAGGCGCGCCGCTTCGTCATCGCCACCGGCGCACGCGTCGCCTCGCCTGCGATACCCGGGCTCGAATCCGTACCGGTTGTTCATGAGGCCGACCTTGCAGGTCTCTCCCGACTACCCGAACGGCCGATCGTCATCGGCGGCGCGGGCGCCGCGCTGGCCCAGGCCCTGCGCCGTATCGGCCACGCCGCGCCCCTCATTGCCCCCGAGGGTTTGCTGGCAGGTCACGACGCCGAAGCCGCGATGATCCTGCGGCGCCGGTTGCTGCGCGAGGGACTGGAGCTGCATGAAGGCAGTGCCCCCTTACGCGCCGAGCGCGGCCGGTCCGGGCTTCGCCTCGTCCTCGCCACCGCTTCGGGGGAAACGACGATCGAGGGCTCGCATCTTCTTGTCTGCGGCCCGCGCCGACCCGAAATCGGCAATCTCGACCTCGATCTCGCCGGCATTCGCTGGGACGCCTCGGGCATCGCCGTCGACAGGAGCCTGCGGACGAGCAACCGCCGCGTCCATGCCCTGGGAGCCTGTGCCGGCGGCGCGGCGACTGCCCCTGGAGCTCGTGCCGGCGACGACCATGTCGGGCTCCTGCTGCGCAGCATCCTGTTCCGCCAGCCGAAAAAGATCGATCCGGGAAGCGAGCCGCGCGTCGCCTGGAGCCAGCCGCAGGTCGCCTCGATCGGACATTCGGAGGCAGAGGCCCGGAAAGCAGCCGGGGCTATCCGGGTGCTGCGCTGGCCATTTTCGGAGAATGCCGCAGCCCAAGCGGCCGGAGAGACCGAAGGCTTCGTCAAGGCGATCGTCGATCGCAAAGGCCGCATCCTCGGCGTCACCATTGTCGGCGAGGATGCAGGCGAGCAGATCGCGCCCTGGTGCATCGCGATGCGGGCCGGGCTCAGCATCGGCGATGTCGCCGGCGTGCCGCTGCCCGCCATCAGCCGCTCCGATGCCTCGCGCCGTGCTGCGCTGTCCTTCCATGCGGCTTTGACGACGCGGCCGGGCTTGCGCCGCATCATCGGCTTTCTGCGTCGTTTCGGCTAAGATCACCGACGATGCATGCACCCAAGTCAGCCTTGTCGGTCAGCCAGCCGCGCGGCCTCACGCGCCTCGGCCTCTCGGCCAAGCTGCTGCTCGTCACCGTGCTCTTCGTCATGCTGGCGGAGGTGCTGATCTACCTGCCCTCCATCGCGAATTTCCGACGCAACTGGCTGCATGACCGGATCGCCGCCGCACAGGTCGCGGCGCTGGTGCTGGAAGGCGCCCCCGAGGACGGCCTGCCCGAGGGCAGCGAGAACCGCCTGCTGATGGGCGTCGGTGCGCGCGCGATCGCGGCGCGCGTCGGCGGCGCGCGGCGCCTGCTCAGCCTCGATTCGATGCCGCCGCCGGAGGTCTCGCGTTCGGTCGATCTGCGCAACCTGAGTTGGATGAGCGCGATCAACGAGGCCCTGGCCGTGCTCGTCTCGCCCGCAACCATGCCGATCCGCGTGGTCGGCGAGGCTGTCGGCGGCGCCGATTTCGTCGAGATCGTCATCGACGAGGCGCCGTTGCGCCGGGCGATGCTGAAATTCTCCTGGAGCCTGCTGCTGATCTCGCTGCTGCTGACCGGGCTCACCGCGCTTGCCGTCTATATCGCGCTCAATGCGCTGATCATCGGGCCGATCCGGCATCTGGCCGCCAATGTCATGGAATTCGAGGCCGATCCGGAAAACCCGCGACGAATCATCGAGCCTTCGCTGCGCGCCGACGAGATCGGCGAAGCGGAACGCGCGCTTGCCCGCATGCAAGGGACGCTCGCCGACGAATTGCGCACCAAGAAGCACCTCGCCGAGCTCGGCCTCGCCGTCTCCAAGATCAACCACGACCTGCGCAACATGCTGGCGGCGGCGCAGCTCATGTCCGACCAATTGATCGAGACCCGCGACGTCAAGATCCGCCGCTTCGCGCCGCGCCTGATCGCGACGCTCGGCCGCGCCATCGATTTCTGCCAGGCCACCCTCGCCTATGGCCGCGCGGCCGAGGCGACGCCCGCGATCCGCGACGTCCCATTGCGCCAGCTCGTCGCCGAGCAGGCAGAGATGCTCGGCCTCGGCGACGGCAAGCAGCCGCGTTTCGAGAACCGCGTTCCGCCCGAATTGTCGGCGCCCTGCGACCCCGACCAGATGGCCCGTGTGCTGACCAACCTGATGCGCAACGCGGTCCAGGCGCTGACGCGGGCGGGGGCGGATGCCGGCGACCTGCCGGTGCTGACGGTGACGGCCGGGCCGGAGAACGGCTCGGTCGCCCTGCGCATCATCGACAACGGCCCGGGCGTGCCGGAGCGGGCGCGGGCCAACCTGTTCCAGGCCTTCCGGGGCTCGGTGACGCCCGGCGGGACCGGGCTCGGCCTCGCGGTCGCGGCCGAGCTGGTCCGGCTCCATGGCGGCTCGATCACGCTCGAAACATCCGAGGTCGGCGCTGTCTTCGCCGTCATGCTGCCGGCGCGGCGCGCCAACGGACACTGACGGCCGGCGAAGCGCCTACTGGCTCGCCCAGATCACCCGCGCCATGAAGGCGATCTCGGCGAGGTTCAGGACACGGTCGGCATGCTCGGGATTGAGCGAGGCGAGCTCGACCGTCTTGGCGGTCTGGCGCCTGAGCTGCTTGGCCAGCACCTCGCCCTCAACCGTCTTGACCACGACCCGGTCGCCGCGCCGGACCGTCGCGGTCGGCGAGACGATGATGGTGTCGCCATCGCGATAGAGCGGCAGCATCGAATCGCCTGATATCTCCAGCGCATAGGCCTTCTCGTCGGCGACGCCGGGAAAGGCGACCTCCTCCCAGCCTGTGCCGGCCGGAAAGCCGCCATCGTCGAAGAAGCCGCCGGAACCCGCCTGGGCGAAGCCGATCAAGGGAATCGTGCGCGCCGGCGCCGGCTCGCGCCGCAGCACCACGCTCATGAACTCGTCGAAGGAGGCGCCGGTCGCGGCCAGGATCTTCGAGATCGATTCGGTCGAGGGCCAGCGCTCGCGCCCGTCGGGAGCGACGCGCTTGGAGCGGTTGAAGGTCGTCGCGTCGAGCCCGGCCTTGCGCGCCAGCCCAGAGGCAGTGAAGCCATAGCGCTGGGCGAGCGTGTCGATCGCCCCCCAGATCTGGTCATGTGACAGCATCGCTGAGGACCTCGCTTCGCTCTTGCCGTTCGGCGGGGATTGGAGATAGGAAATATCCCCTATCGTATAAGATTTCAATCCGAATCTCGCCACAATCGGACAACGGCTTGCGGAATCCTCCTGCCAGCGTTTAAGCCGTTGCCGACATCCGCGCGCGAGACCTCCGGTGCCCCTGATCTACAAGATATGCCCTGCCGCGCTCTGGTCGGAAGCCGAGGCCCAGGGCCGCTTCGACGGCGCGCCCGTCGACCTCGCCGACGGCTATATCCATTTCTCCACGGCTGCGCAGGTCGCCGAGACCGCGGCGAAGCATTTCGCCGGGCAGGACGGGCTCCTGCTCATCGCAATCGACGACGGGCGCCTCAATCCAGAGCTGCGCTACGAGCCCTCGCGCGGCGGCGCCCTGTTCCCGCATCTTTACGCCCCGCTCGATCCGAAGGTCGTCCGCTGGATCGCCCCCATGCCGCTGAAGACCGACGGCAGCCATATTCTACCGGAGACGCTCGCATGATCGGCGGCCTGTTCAACCTCGCCCGGCCTCTGATCCACCGCATGGATGCGGAGACGGCGCATCGCCTGACCGTCACCGCGCTCGCTACGGCGCCTGCCTTGAAGCCCGGCGCGGACGATCCGGTGCTCGCCACCGAGGCGTTCGGGCTGTCCTTCTCCAACCCGGTCGGGCTTGCGGCCGGCTTCGACAAGAATGCCGAGGCGGTCGATGGCGCGCTGGGGCTCGGCTTCGGCTTCGTCGAGGTCGGCGGCGTGACGCCGCTGCCGCAGCCCGGCAACCCGCGCCCGCGCGTGTTCCGCCTGCTGGAGGACGAGGCCGTCATCAACCGCTACGGCCTCAACAGCGAGGGCATGGAGGCCGTGGCCAAGCGGCTCGGGTCCCGCCTGCGCCGCAATGGGCTCGTCGGCGTCAATCTCGGCGCCAACAAGGAATCGGCCGACCGCGCCGCCGACTACGCCACGCTGGCGCGCCGGCTCGCCCCGCTGGCGGATTTCCTGACGATCAACGTCTCCTCACCGAACACGCCCGGCCTGCGCGACCTGCAGGCGGAAAGCGCGCTCGACGATCTCGTGGCGCGCACGCTCGCGGCGCGGGACGAGGTCGCGACCGTTGGCCAGCGCACACCGATCCTGATCAAGATCGCGCCGGACCTGACGATACCCGAGCTCGACGGCATGATCGCCGTCGCCCGCAAGCGCGGGATCGACGGGCTGATCGTCTCGAACACCACGATCGCGCGCCCGGACAGCCTGCGCAGCGCCAGCAAGGCCGAGACGGGCGGGCTTTCCGGCAAACCGCTCTTCACCGCCTCGACCCGCATCCTGGCCGAGGCCTTCCTGCGCGTCGAAGGGCAGTTTCCGCTGATCGGCGTCGGCGGCGTCGATTCCGTCGAGACGGCCTTCGCCAAGATTCGCGCCGGCGCGACGCTGGTGCAGTTCTATTCGGCGATGGTGTTCAAGGGACCGGGGCTGGCGAAGGAGATCAAGACCGGCCTCGCCACGCGGGCGCGCCGCGCCGGCCTGACGCGCCTCACCGCCCTGATCGGGCGCGACGCAGCGGCGATCGCGCGCGGCGAAGGGCTTTAAAGCTCAAGAACCACGGCGTCATTCCGGGGCTTCGCGAAGCGAAGAGCCCGGAACCCAGAACCGATGCGGTTAACAGGAGAAGCAACCGGCCGTCCGTGCCTTCTTTATGAAGGGCATCGGTTCTGGGTTCCGGGCTCGCCCTTCGGGCGCCCCGGAATGACGACGTGGTTCGGGTGAATTACTTCCGCGCCGCGAAAAGCCGCATCAGCAGCCAGAGCGGCACGACGATCAGCGCGCCGGCAATGACCCATTGGCCGACCTCGCGGATCGCGCCGAAGCCGAGCCCGGTGATCGAGCGCAGGAAGCGCGCCGCAGCCTCGTAGAGACTCTGCGGGGACAGGCCCAGGAAAGCCAGCGCTGCGCCGACGAGCAGCGAAATGAAGATCAGGCGGACGAGGACGCTGAGAGGCGAGCCGCCGAGAAACCGTTCCATGAAAGCAATCGTCATCCTGTTGCGCCCCATGCCGATCCGAGGCGCCTCCGCGCTGTCTTAACCTGAAACAGGCGGCGCTTGAACGGGGTGTGAACGGGCGACCGTCAGGCCGTCGCGCTGGCCCCCGCCGTCGCCCAGGCGGTGCCGGCGATCTTGGAGGCGGCGATCACGGCCTGCGTGCGGCTGTCGACGTCGAGCTTGGTCAGGATCGCCGAGACATGGGCTTTCACCGTCGCCTCGGAGACGCCGAGTTCATAGGCGATCTGCTTGTTGAGAAGCCCCTCCGACAGCATCATCAGCACGCGCACCTGCTGCGGCGTCAGCGTCGACATGCGGCGGACCATGTCGGCGATCTCGGCATCGACCGGGGCGGAGAGGTCGACGCCGGGCGGTGTCCAGACGCCGCCGTCGAGCACGGCGCGGATCGCCTCGCCCATCTGCGCCACATCCGCCGTCTTAGGCAGGAAGCCGAGGGCGCCAAATTCGATGCAGCGGCGAATCACCGCCGGATCGTCATTGGCCGAGACGACGATCACCGGGATCTCGGGATGGTCGGCGCGCAGGAAGAGCAGGCCCGAAAAGCCCTGGACACCCGGCATGGTCAGATCGAGCAGGACGAGATCGGCATCGCCGCCGCTGGCCAGCGCCTCGGTCAGGGCTTCCAGCGAGCCGACTTCGCTGACATCGGCCCCGCCGAGCGCGCTCGACACGGCCTGGCGCAGCGCCCCGCGAAACAGCGGATGATCGTCCGCGATGACGATCCGCGTCGAAGGCTGCTTGCTCATCGCCCCACTCCTTAAAGCCTGCATCGCCCCCGCCCGAAGCCGGGTTACCCGCTTCGAGCCGATGCATTCGTCCCACCCGGACATTTTGCCTCAGGCCGACCGCGCATCACAAGCATTGCAAGCGCAAGGCTGCAACCCATTCCGGTTCAACCATTGGTCGGCAACAGCGCTTCGAGCACCTCGATATGGTCGGCCTCGCGTGGCGGCTTGTCCCAGCGGATGCGGTTGATCCGGGGGAAACGCATGGCGAGGCCGGATTTATGCCGGGTCGAGCGCTGCAAACCCTCGAAGGCCACCTCGAAGACCAGGCCGGCTTCCGCCTCATGCGTGACCTCGCGCACCGGGCCGAAGCGGTTGAACGTGTTCTTGCGGACATATCTGTCGATCTCGATCAGTTCCTCGTCGGTGAAGCCGAAATAGGCCTTGCCGACCGGGACGAGTTCCTGCCCGCCATCCTCGCCCACGCGCCAGACGCCGAAGGTGTAATCGGAATAGAAGGAGGAGCGCTTGCCGTGGCCGCGCTGGGCGTACATCAGCACGCAGTCGACGAGCCGGGCATCGCGCTTCCATTTCCACCAATAGCCCTTGGGTCGCCCGGGCAGATAGGGCGAATCGCGGCGCTTGATCATGCAGCCCTCGACCGCTTCCGCATCGGCGCCCGCCCCGGCCCCGGCCGGATCGGCGCGGGCCGCCGTCAATTCATCCCAGGACGCGAAGGGGATCACCGGCGAGAGATCGAAACGGATGCTGGACAGCCGCGACAGGAAGGCCTCCAGCCGCTGGCGCCGCTCTTCCAGAGGCAGATGCCGGATATCCTCCTCGCCATCGACGAGCAGGTCGTAGACGCGGATATGGGCGGGGAATTCGCCCAGCATCTTCGCCGTGACGGTCTTGCGGTTGAGCCTTTGCTGCAGCGTATTGAAGCTCTGGACCGCGCTCTCGCGCATCACCAGCAATTCGCCGTCGAGCGCGCCGTCGATCGTCAGTTGCTCGACGAGATCGGGGAAGGCGCCCGCGATGTCCTCGCCGGTGCGGGAATAGAGACGGGTCACGCGGGTGCCGTCGGGCTTGCGCCCGCTCACCGCCTGAACGCGGATGCCGTCCCATTTCCATTCGGCTGAGAATTCGGCCGGGTCGAGCTTGTCGAAATCGCCGTCCTCGATCGGGTGCGAGAGCATGACAGGGCGGAACGGTGCGGGATCGCGCGCCTCGGGCCGGGCGCCCTTGCCCTCCAGCCAGGCGAAGAGCTCGGCATAGGGCGGCTCCAGCCCGTGCCAGACCTGCTCGACCTCGTCAGGCGGCACGCCGCCGATACTGGCGGCCGCCGTCTTGGCGAGCCGGGCCGAGACGCCGATGCGCAAGGACCCGGTGATGAGCTTGAGCAAGGCCCAGCGGCCGGTCTCGTCGAGCGCATCGAGCCAGCCGGCGACGAGGCGCGGCAGATCGGTCTTGCCGGCTTCGCGCAGGCTCTCGACCACCTCCGGCAGATGTGGCACCGCATTGGCGCCGTGCCGGGCCGGCCACATCAGCGCGACGGTCTCGGAGAGATCGCCGACATAGTCGTAGGACAGCGCAAAGAGCACCGGGTCGGCGCGCTCCGCGATCAGCGCGCGGATCAGCCCGGCCTTGGCGTTGCGGAAGACCAGCCCGCCGGTCATCGCCGCCAGCGCATAGCCGCGATCGGGATCGGGCGTCGTGCGCAGATAGTCCGCGATCAGCGCGATCTTGGCGTTGCGGCGGGGCTCATAAGCGAGGCGGTCGAGCAGCCAGGCGAAGCGATTCATCCTGTCGCCTCCGCGCCACACCCTGCTCGTTCGTTCGTGCTGCAGCGCATCGTTCAGATACCGTTCATGAAGCAAACCTTAACGGCAGTGGAGTAGTCAGGAGAGACATGCCGATGCGTGCCGCGATGCGGTTCCTTGCCTTGCCTGTCATCGCTGCAATGGTATCGGCCGGAGCCCCCGCGCAGGCGGCGAGCTTCTCCTGCCGCGAGACGCCAATCGTGCGCTCGAACAGTGCTCTTGCGCCGCTTTCCACCAAGGTCTCGCAGGGCCAGACCCTGACGATCCTCGCCATTGGCTCGTCCTCGACCGAAGGCATCGGCGCCAGCGCCAAGGACAAGACTTATCCCGCCCGCCTCCAGGCGCTGCTCGGCAAGGCCTGGCCGAAGTCCAAGGTCGAGATCGTCAATGCCGGAATCGGCGGCGAAACCGCCCCGCAGACGCTCGCCCGTTTGAAGGCCGCATTGGCCGCGCGTCCCTACGATATCGTGATCTGGCAGGTCGGCACCAACGACGCCGTCAAGGGCGGCGATCTCGACGCCTTCAAGGCGATGATCGGCGAAGGTATCGCGCTCGTCCGCGAGGCCGGCCCGGCGCTCGCCATCCTCGATCCGCAATATTTCCCCTCGGTGCGCGATCCGCAGCGCTACGGTCAATATGTCGAGGCGGTCGGGGAGGTCGCCCGCCGCGAGGCCGTGCCGGTCTTCGGCCGCTACGATGCGATGCGCGAATGGCACCGCAGCGATGCCGAGGCCTTCAAGGCCGCGCTCTGGACCGACGGCTTCCATATGAGCGATGCGGGGTATGACTGCCTTGCCCGCGACATGGCCAATGCCATGGTCGGCATGGCCGCACCGTCGCGCCCGGTCGTCGCCGCGTCGCGGTAAGCTGAAGCTCCAGCCTTCCAAGGGAACCGCAGCGTCATTCCGGGGCATTGCGCAGCAATGAGCCCGGAACCCAGAACCGATGCGCTTTCCCGTTATGACCTTGCCATCGAACCACTTCTTTCTGGGCCGGCATCGGTTCTGGGTTCCGGGCTCGGCCCTCCGGGCCGCCCCGGAATGACGGCTTGGTTCTGATGCCACTCGACGCATCGCCATAGCTCTTTCAAACCGCCGCATCGGCCGCCTCCTCGACCGGATCGGCCTCGCCCTCGTCGCCATAGCCGACGAGATGCAGCGGCTTCGCTTTAAGCCCCGCCGTTCCGCACCAATGGACGAGCGCCTCGGCCTCGCCATGCGTCACCCAGATCTCGCCCGCCTGAACCTCCTTGATCGTCGCGAGCAGGTCGTCCCAATCGGCATGGTCGGAGATGACGAGCGGGAGCTCGACGCCCTTCTGGCGTGCGCGGGCCCTGATCCGCATCCAGCCCGAAGCGAAGGCAGTGACCGGGTCGGGGAAGCGGCGCGCCCACAGGTCCTGCGTGGCGCTCGGCGGGCAGATGACGATCTCGCCGCCCAGCGTCTTGCGATCGGTCTCCGAGACCAGCCTGACCTCGCCGAGCGGGATGCCCTCGGCCTCGTAGAAGGCGGTGATCTTCTCGACGGCGCCATGAATATAGATCGGCCTGTTGTAACCGGCCTCGCGGATCAGGGCCATGACGCGCTGCGCCTTCCCCAGCGAATAGGCGCCGACGATATGCGTGCGCTCTGGGAAGAGCCTGACGGATTCCAGGAGCTTGGCCACCTCCCCCGCCGCCGGCGGATGGCGGAAGACCGGCAGGCCAAAGGTCGCCTCGGTGATGAAGATATCGCAGGGCACCGGCTCGAAGCCGGCGCAGGTCGGGTCGCGCTCGCGCTTGTAGTCGCCGGAGGCGACGATCCGCAGCCCACGGCTCTCGACCGCGATCTGGGCGGAGCCGAGGACATGACCGGCGGGCACGAAGGTGAAATCGACCTCTCCGATACGAATGCTCTCGCCGGGCACCGCGATCTGCTGCGAGCAGGTAAAGCCCTCGCCATAGCGCAGGGCCATGATCGCCAGCGTCTCCCGCGTCGCCAGCACGGCGCCATGACCGGCGCGGGCATGGTCGGAATGGCCGTGGGTGATCAGCGCCCGCCCCACGGGGCGGACGGGATCGATATGGATGTCGGCCGGTGGGCAATAGAGCCCGGCCGGCGTCGGCAGCAGCAATTCGGAGGGGCGCCAGCGGGCGCTTTGTCTGGCCAGCGTCACACTCCTGGGCTAGATCGGTCGGTATGACCGATACAGGCTCGACCACGCATTTCGCCTCGTCCGGCGACCCCGTGCTCGACCGCCGTTATGGCTGGGCCGAAGCTGCGCTGAAGGACGGGGACGCGCAAGCGGCTGTCGATATCCTCGACCAGACGCTGTCGCAGGCCTATCATTTCACGGCCGCCTGGCATCTCTACGGGCTGGCGCAGGAGGCGCTCGGCCACCGAGAGGACGCGGCCACTGCCTGGCGGCAATGCCTCGACCTCGATCCCAACGACCATTTCGGCGCGAGGCTCGACCTCGCCCGCATCGGCGCTTTGCCGGCAGAACAAGCCACCTCGGAGAATTTCTCCGGCGCGCTGTTCGACGCCTATGCCGACCGCTTCGACAGCCATCTCACGCAAACCCTGCAATACAACGCGCCCGACCTGCTGAAGGCTGCGCTGGTCCGTTGCTGCAGCAACGCCGGCCGGCCCTTCCGGTTCGACATCGTCTACGATCTCGGCTGCGGCACCGGCCTGATGGGCGAGGCGATCCATGAGCAGAGCGGCTTCATCGCCGGCTGCGATCTCTCGCCACGCATGATCGAACGGGCGCGGACCAAGCTCGCGCCCGACGGCACGCTGCTCTACGACAAGCTCGCGGTCGCCGGGCTCACGGCCTTCCTGACCAGCCGGCCGGACGCCTCCGCCGATCTCGTCGTCGCGGCCGATGTCTTCGTCTATCTCGGCGAGCTCGCGCCCTGCTTCGCCCAGAGCGCGCGCGTGCTGGAGCCGGACGGGCTGCTGGCCTTCACGGTGCAGAGCCATGACGGCGACGGCGTGGTCGTGGGTGATGACAGGCGGTTTGCGCATGCGGAGAGCTGGCTGAGGGAGCGGCTCGCTGAAGCCGGGCTCACACCGATACTCGTCGAACCCGCCAGCACGCGGCAGGATCGCGGCACGCCCGTGCCGGGGCTGCTGGTGGTGGCGGAGCGGCACTGAAAGCCTTCCAACTCGATCGCCATATGAGAGACCCGGCCGCAAAGGGGGGTTCGCGGCCGGGCCAGCCCCAAGATGCGGCTTTGAGGCGGGGCTACACCTCACTGGGTGTACATTCCGACAGCGGCTTTGGATGCACGACGGAAGCGACGCTTGGCTCTTTGAGCCAGTCGATTGAAGTGATGGCTTCATTCCCCTTTCGTTCTCCCTCATCACCCCCTATCTTCGGCCGGCATGGCCGCTCCCTCCCCGCTCCCTCCCGCTTTCGAGGCCTGGTTCACTGGCCGCGGCTGGGGCGTGCGGCCGCATCAGCTCGCGCTGCTGGAGGAAGCCCGCGCCGGACGCTCGACGCTGCTGGTGGCGCCGACCGGGGCCGGCAAGACGCTCGCCGGCTTCCTCCCCTCGCTGGTCGAACTGGCCGAGCGGAAAGGCCGGCATGACGGTTTGCATACGCTCTATATCTCGCCGCTGAAGGCGCTCGCCGTCGACATCGCCCGCAATCTCGAAGCGCCCGTGCGCGAGATGGCGCTACCGATCACGATCGAGACGCGCACCGGCGACACCTCCGCCGCCAAGCGCACGCGGCAGATCCAGCGTCCGCCCGATATCCTGCTGACGACGCCGGAGCAGCTCGCGCTGCTGGTCTCGCATCGCGACGCCGCGCCGTTCTTCTCATCCTTACGCCGCATCGTGCTCGACGAGTTGCATGCACTGGTCACCTCCAAGCGCGGCGACCTGCTTTCGCTCGATCTCGCGCGACTGAAGGCGCTGGCGCCCCAGGTCTCGGCCGTCGGGCTCTCGGCAACGGTGCGCGAGCCGGCCGACCTGCAACGTTATCTCGGCGGCGCCGAGACGCCGGCAGGCCTTGTCACGGTCGCTGGTGGCGCGAAGCCACGCATCGGCATCCTCGACACGGAGCGGCGCCTGCCGATCGCTGGCCACACCACCCTGCACGCGATGGCCGAGGTCTACGAGGCCATCCGCACGCACAAGCTGACGCTGGTCTTCGTCAACACGCGGATGCAGGCGGAATTCGCCTTCCAGGCGCTGTGGAACCTGAACGACGACAACCTGCCGATCGCCCTGCATCACGGCTCGCTCGATGCCCAGCAGCGCCGCAAGGTCGAGGCAGCGATGGCGGATGGACGGCTCAAGGCCGTGGTCTGCACCGCGACGCTCGACCTCGGCATCGACTGGGGCGATGTCGACCTCGTCGTCAATCTCGGCGCACCCAAGGGCGCAAGCCGGCTGATCCAGCGCATCGGCCGCTCCAACCACCGCATGGACGAGCCCTCGGAGGCGCTGCTGGTGCCCTCCAACCGCTTCGAGCTGCTGGAGTGCCGCGCTGCGCTCGAAGCCGTGCACGAGGCCGCGCAGGACACGCCGCCGCCGCGCGTCGGCGCGCTCGACGTGCTCGCCCAGCATGTCCTCGGCGTCGCCTGCTCGGACGGGTTCGAGGCGGATGCGCTCTACGAGGAGGTCCGCACCGCCTCCCCTTACGCCGATCTCACGCGCGCGGATTTCGATGCCGTTGTCAATTTCGTCGCGACCGGTGGCTATGCGCTGAAGAGCTATGAGCGCTTCGCCAAGCTCCGGCAGGACAAGGCGGGCGTCTTTCGCGCCAGCCATGCCCGCGTCATCCAGCAATACCGCATGAATGTCGGCACCATCGTCGAGGCGACGATGCTGAAGGTCCGGCTCGGCCGGGCACGCGCCGGAAAGCCCGGCCAGCCCGGCATGATCACCCGCGGCGGGCGCGTACTCGGCGAGATCGAGGAGTACTTTGCCGAGACGATGGTGTCCGGCGACACCTTCGTCTTCGCCGGAGAAGTCCTGCGCTTCGAGGGCATCGTCGAGAACGAGGCGGTCTGCTCGCGCACCGCCGCCGGCACCGATCCGAAGATTCCGTCCTATGACGGCGGCAAGTTCCCGCTCTCGACCTTCCTCGCTGCCCGCGTGCGCGCCATCCTGGCCTCGCCCGGCCTCTGGCACACATTACCGGAGGAGGTCTCCGCCTGGCTGCATGCACAGAAGCGGATATCGCGGCTGCCACAGCCCGGCGAACTCCTGGTCGAGACCTTTCCGCGCGGCGGGCGCTTCTATCTCGCCGCCTATCCGTTCGAGGGGCGCCTCGCCCACCAGACGCTCGGCATGCTGCTGACGCGCCGGCTGGAGCGCGCCCGCATGCGCCCGCTCGGCTTCGTCTGCAACGATTACGGCATGGCCTGCTGGACGCTCGGCGACATGAGTGCCGCGATCGCGCGCGGCGCGCTCGATCTCGACGATTTGTTCGCGCAGGACATGCTCGGCGACGACCTCGAAGACTGGATGGCGGAATCGGCGCTGATGAAGCGCACCTTCCGCTCCTGCGCCATCATCGGCGGGTTGATCGAGCGGCGCTTTCCCGGACAGGAGAAGAGTGGACGGCAAGTGACGATCTCGACCGACCTCGTCTACGATGTGCTGCGCCGGCACGAGCCCGACCATATCCTGCTGAAGGCCGCGCGGGCCGATGCGGCGACGGGCCTGCTCGACATTCGCCGACTTGGTGAGATGCTGACACGGATCAGCGGCCGAATCGTGCATCAGCCGCTCGACCATGTCTCGCCGCTCGGCGTGTCCGTGATGCTCGAGATCGGGCGCGAGGCGGTCTTTGGCGAGGCGGCGGACGAGATCCTGGCGGAAGCAGAGGCGATGCTGACGGAAGAGGCGATGGCGTGACGGCTGCAGCGGCAGTTCCAGCGAGGACGAACGAGGCCTTCATGCTGGGCCGGCTTGCACTCGTCCCCGATCTGTCCGGCGCGCTCTGGCTGCCGGAGGAGCGCACGCTCGTCGTCGCGGACCTGCATCTCGAGAAGGGATCGGCCTATGCGGCGCGCGGCGTGATGCTGCCGCCCTATGATTCGACCGCGACGCTCGCCGCACTCACCGCCGCGATCCGGCGCCATCAGCCCGCCCGCGTCATTGCTCTCGGCGATAGCTTCCATGACCGTGATGCCGAAAATCGCCTCGCCCCGGAGACGCGTGTCGTGCTTGGCGCGATGCAGCAGGGCCGCGAATGGCTCTGGATCACCGGCAATCATGACCCGGCAATCAGCCGCGCCGTGGGGGGCGAGAGCGCTGCGGAGGTCGCGCTCGCTGGCGTGGTCCTGCGCCACGAGCCGTCCGCTTCCGAAGGCGGCTACGAGATCGCCGGGCATCTGCACCCGGCCGCCAAGGTCAGGATGCGCGGGCGGGCGATCCGACGTCGCTGTTTCGCACTCTCAGCGCGGCGCTGCGTCATGCCGGCGATGGGCGCCTATGCCGGCGGCCTCAACCTGCGCGACGCGGCTTTCCGGCCCTTGTTCCGCGAGGGATTGAGCGCGCATCTCCTCGGCGACGGCCGGCTCTTCCGGATCGATCCACGGTTATTGTTGCCGGATTGAGAGAGCGGGTTGCGTCCGCCGCGCGCTTGTGGCATCAGGGCGCCGCTTCGGAACGACGCCAGCGCCCGCAACCGCCTCAGAGCAATCGCGAACGCCCCGGCCGCCGGACCTGCTGCGGTAGCTCAGTGGTAGAGCACTCCATTGGTAATGGAGAGGTCGAGAGTTCAATCCTCTCTCGCAGCACCAGCATTTCCCTGATGACATCGACACTTGGCTCCTGCAGCGCTCGCTGGCTGGCATCAGTCCTTTGTCGATAGGCCGCATTTCGCTCCGCCGGGCTGCGCCTTAGGGTGGGCCGTCACTGACGGAGCCTGCCATGCCCAAGCGCATCATCACCTCGGACCGCATCCACAAGGGCCGCCTGCCCTTCGCCCAGGCGACTGTCGCCGGCGGCTTCATGTTCGTCTGCTGCGTCGGCACCGACCAGGACGGCAAGCTCGCCATCGGCGATCCCAAGGCGCAGACACAGCAATGCATCGACAACATCAAGGCGCTGCTCGAAGAGGCCGGCGGCAGCCTCGACGATGTCGTGAAATGCACGGTCTACGTTACCGACCGGGCCTATTGGGAGCCGATGAACGAGGTCTATTTCGCGAATTTTGCCGAAGCGACGCCGCATCGCGTCTCCTGCATCGTCAACGGGCTGGGCTCGCCGAACTGCCTCGTCGAGATCGACGCGACCGCCTATCTCGGCGACAAGGCCTGATCGGCCTCCGGCGCGAGCCGCATCGCGCGGGCGTAGCCGCGCGGCGCGAAGCGCAGCGCCATGAGGCCCGCCAGCACGGCGCAAGCCAGATGCATCAGCCAGCCGGCGGTGAAGCTGCCACCGGCATCGCGCAGCAGCGCGACGACCCAGGGCGGGATGGCGGAGATCAGGAAGCCGCCGCCCTGCATCAGCGCCGACAGCGCCCCGGCATTGGCGGGATTGTCGATATGGTCGAGCGCGACGATCAGGAAGAGTGCGAAGCCGGCGCCTAAACCGACACCGATCGCCACGACCCAGAGTGTCGGTGCGGCGAGCGGCCACCAGGCCAACCCCGCGAAGCCGGCGACCTGACAGGCGAGCGCGAGCCAGACCCAGAAGCGGCGATCGGGATTGCGGGCCGCCAACGCGGGAATGCCGAGCGCCGCCACGGCCTGGCTCGCCGCCATCACGGCCAGCAGGCCGCCGCTCTCAGCGCCCGACCAGCCCATCGCCTGATAGGCGGGCGCGAGCCAGGCGACGACCGAGGCATAGCCGCCATTCACCAGCCCGAAGCAGATCATCAGGAGCCATGTGCGCGGGCGGCGCAGCAGCGCCAGCACCGGCAGCCCCCCGCCCTGCCCTGACCGGCCTGGTGGTAACGCCACCGCCGAGACCAGAGCCGCCAAGGCGGCCGGCAAGGCGATCCAGCCGAGGCCGAGGTGCCAGCTTCCGGTCTGTTGAGCGATCAGCGGCGAAAGCTGCGCGCCTAGGGCGCCGCCGCCCATCAGCATGGCCGAATAGAGCCCCATCACCAGCGCGACCCGATCGGGGAATTCGGCCTTCACGATGCCGGGGAAGACCGACTGCACCACCGCGACGCCAAGGCCGCAGACAGCCGCCGTCGCAATCAGGGCCTCACCGCTCGTGGCGACCAGCCGCAGGGCCGCGGCCGCACAAAGGATGCAGAGCGCGCCGGCCACCGCCACCCGCGCCCCGAGCACGCGCTGGAGCCAGGGGCCGGCAAAGGCGCAGAGGCCCATCAACAGCATCGGCACCAACGTGAACAGCGACAGGCTGCCATAGCCCAGTCCGGTCACGGCCCGTATCTCCGCCGCGAGCGGGCCGATACCAGTCAGGAACGGGCGCAGGTTCAGGCCGACCAGCACCACGGCCGCGAGCAACAGCGCGCGGGACGCGCCGGATCGTTCAGAATTCATCGCGTCAGACCGGCTTAGCCTGACGGCGCTTCCACTCAGCATAGAGGTCAGGGCCGTCTTCGAGACGGACGGGCATATAGGCGATCTTCATCGACTGCTCGGCGAAGGGCTTTGCCAGATCGGCATAGATCGCCGCCGTCGACAGGCCGAAGGGTGCGCCGTCGTCGTTGGAATAGGCGTAATAGACTTCGCTGACGCCGGAGAGCCGCATCGCCGCCATGCACATCGGGCAGGGATGGCCGCTGGCATAGACCGCGCAGCCGGCGAGGTTCGGCGAGCCAAGCTTGCGGCTGGCCGCGCGCAAGGCCGTCATCTCGGCATGGGCGGTCGGGTCGTTGGTCGCGACGATCTCGTTGACGCCGGTCGCGACGACCTCGCCGTCCTTGACGACCACGGCGCCGAAAGGCCGGCCACCGTGCTCCATATTGGTTTGAGCTAGCTCGATGGCCTCACAAAGGAAACGCTGTGCCTGGCTCATGATCGTCATCCCGTTCAACGGCCGCCGGCAGCCTGCAGGATCTGCTGCATCTTCGTCTGGCCGCGGCTGCGGGCATGCTGGAGCGGGGTGACGCCGTCGCGATCGGCGAGGTTCACATCGGCGCCGGCCGCGAGCAGATCCTTGACGATCTGCTGATGCTTCTCGCCGCCGTCGCTGAGGATGATCGCCTCCAGCAGGCCGGTCCAGCCGAGATTGTTGATGTGATCGACCTTGACGCCCGCCGCGATCAGGGTGCGGACCGTCTCGACATGGCCTCGCTCGCAGGCCGGGATCAACGCCGTGCCGCCATAGCGGTTGGTGCTCTTCAGGTCAGCGCCATGTTCGAGCGTCAGCTTGAGGATGGCGAGGTGGCCTCGCGCCCCGGCATAGAGATAGGGGCTGTCGTTCATCGCGTCCTTGGCGTTGACGTCGGCACCGGCCTCGATCAGGGCGCGGGCGGCGTTGACGCGGTTCTCGTGGGTCGCAACCAGCAATGCGGTCTGCGCCCGGCTGTCGCGCCCATCAATCGCGACGCCCTCAGTGAGGAGCCGCTTGATCGCTGCAACATCATCCTTGGCCGCGGCGGCGTGCAATCTGGTGTCGGTCATGGCTTGTCCGGAGGCTGTCTGCGGGCCGATGGCCAGCAGGAGAAGAACGAAGGCGAGGATCGGCGAAAATCGGGTCAATTCCGTCTCCCTGGGAGGCGCGGACGGCATCGGCCGGCACGGCGCATCCCTGTCGATCTTGGCAAGGCAAGCTTGCCTTGATCCCTGGATAACAACGCCCTCGTCCATCTGAAAATTAAATATCTGGATATCGCCCAGTCGCTTTGCGAATGTAGTCGGTATCCCCGCTTCAGCCACGCGGCACCGATGCTCGATCCTCGCCTGCTCCGCTCCTTCGTCGCCATCGCCGATACCGGTAGCTTCACCCAGGCGGCCGAGCGACTCAACATGACGCAATCGACCATCAGCCAGCAGCTCGCGCGGCTGGAGGAAGCGGTCGGACGTGGCTTGATCGACCGCGTCGCCAGGCCCGTTCGCGCGACGGCGTCAGGCGAGCGGCTGCTCGGCTATGCCCGGCGCATCCTGACGCTGCAGCAGGAGGCCGAAACCATGCTCGGCGATTCCGCCGGCACCGCTTCGATCCGCATCGGCGTACCCGACGACATCGTCACCGGCAACATGGCCCAGGTCTTCGCCGGCTTCACCCGCCAGCATCGCGAAATCCGGCTCGACATCGTCGCCGGCCTGAGCCGCGAGTTGACACGGCGCTACCGGGCCGGCGAGTTCGACGTCGTCATCGTCAAGGAGCCCTCGGCAAGCTCGGATCACCGTGCCAGTTATCCCGAGGCCATGGCGTGGTTCGAGAGCATCGACGCGCCGGAAACCTGGCCGGAACCGCTGCCATTGGTGACCTTCCCGCCCGGAGGCCTCTATCGCGACGCGATGTTCGAGCGGATCGAGCGCGAGCGGCATCGCTGGTACATCGCCCTGTCGAGCAGCAATCTCTATAATGTCATCGTCGCTGTCGAAGCCGGACTCGGCCTTTCCCTCTTGCCTGTCGGCACCACGCCCGGCCGCCGGGTCAGGCCCTACGCGCCCTTCGGCATGGAGCCGGCGATGGTCGTCTCGATCTATTCCTGGGAGAAGGGCGGCCTGATCGCCGAGCTCGTCGCCGCGATGAGCGCGGTGCTCGCGCAGCGCTACAGCATCCCCGGCCAGAGCTGAGCGGCGTCAGGCGCGGCGGGCCGGGATCAGGATCGCGCCGGAAGCGGCGATCACGAGACAAAGACCAAGCCAATCGGTAGGCGTCGGCCGTTCGCCGAGCAGCAGCACCGAGCCGAGCACGCCGATTGCCGGCACCATCAATGTGCCCAGGCTGGCGATACCCGCGGGCAGACGCGCCACCACCGTGAACCAGAGGAAATAGGCAAGCGCCTGCGCGCCGATGATGTGGAAGCTCAGCGCCGTCAGCACGCGCGGCGAGAGCAACTTCGGCACGGGCAGGCCTTCGAATACGAGCATGCCGATGCCGGCGACCACGCCGCCGATCAGCAATTGCCAGGCAGCGATTGCGAGCGCCGGGGCCGATACCGGCCAGCGCTTGGTCACGATCGTGCCGAATGCCCAGCTCACTGCGGCGCAGAGCGCCAGCGTCAGCCCGAAGGAGAGTTGCCCGGCGAGGATCAACGGCAAACCCAGGCAGATGAGGCCGGCGATGCCGAGCGCAAGCCCGGCAAGGCGCCGGCTGTCGAAGGCCTCGCCCAGCACGAAGCGCGCGAGCAATGTCGCCCAGATCGGCATGGTGAAGGTCAGGATCGCCGCACGCGAGGTCGGCGCGGCAAGCTGCGCGAAGGCGAGCAGCACATTGAAGGCGGCGATCGAGAGAAAGCCGGCGACGACCAGCCGGGGCCACTGCGCACGCGGCACAGCAAGTGGAACACCACGCGCCAACGCGATGGCAACGAGCACGAGCCCCGCGAAGCTCATGCCTGCGGCGCGCAGGGTCCAGGGCGCGATCTCGGTCAGCGAGATCCGCACCGCCGGCCAGTTGAAGCCCCAGAGCAGCCCGAGCAGGGGAACGAGCAGCAGCGCCCTGCCCGGCTTGCCTTCGCTCACCCCTCGATGCTTTCGAGCCCGCACCATTCGGCGACGAAGAGCGCCATGGCGCCGGTGATGCGCTTCACCGAAGCGAGGCTGACGCGCTCGTCGAAGGCATGGATGTTCTCGCCCATCGGGCCGTAGCAGAGCGCCGGGATCTTGTCATAGAGCGCGTGGACGCGGGTATCGAGATAGGCCGCCGTCATGAAGCTCTTCAACGGCTTGCCAAGCGCCGCCTCATGGGCACGGGCGAGCACGGCTTCCGCCTCGCTGCCGGGCTCCAGCACATAGCCCTCGGCCCAGAAGCCGTTGAAGGTGACCTTCGGCGGATTGTTCGCCAGGAAGGAATCGCCCCGTGCGGCGTCGCGGATGCAGTCCTCGATGCGCTGCGCCGTCTCCTTGGCGGTGACGCCGGGATAGAGCCCGACGCGGCAATCGACACGGCACCAGCACGGCACGGAGGAGGCCCAGTCGCCGCCCTCGATCTTGCCGATGTTCAGGTTGATCGGATGCGGATCATCCTCGAAATGCTCGCGACCGGCCTTCTCAAGATTGAACTGCTCCTCGAGCTTGCGCAAAGCTGCGACGACGCGATAGGCGGCGTCGATCGCGTTGGCGCCGGTGCCCATCTCGCGGACATGGGCAGGGATGCCGCGCACCTCGAACTGGAACCAGAGCACGCCGGCATTGGCGCGGGCCAGCATCTCGTATTCCGGCTCGGGAATCAGCGCGGCCTCGGCGCGATAGCCGCGCAGATGCGTCATCAGCGCGCCGTTGCCGGTCGATTCCTCCTCGACGACGGATTCGACATAGACCGTCGCCGCCGGCTGCATGCCGATACGGCGCAGCGCATCGAGGCAGAAGAGATTGGCGGCAGAGCCCGCCTTCATGTCGGCGCTGCCGCGGCCATACATCCAGTCGCCCTCGATCACGGGATCGAAGGGCGCATGCTTCCACTGATCGGCGGGGCCGGTCGGGACGACGTCGACATGGGCCTGCAGGATCAGCGAACGCCCCTTCTCCTCGCGGGGATGGTGGATGCCGACGACGATCGGGGCGTCGGAATGCGTGTCGGAGAAAGGCGCGCCGCCGGGATGGGCCGCGATCGCCTCCTTGTCCATGGCGAAGCGGTCCATGGTGAAGCCGCGGTGCTTCATCGCCCGGAAGATGAAATCCTGGACCGTATGCTCCTCCCCGCGTGTCGAAGCGAAGCGGATCAGCTCCTGCGTATAGGCGACCTGCTCATCGAAGCCCGCCTCGACGGCAGCGAGGATTTTTTCGCGCAAGGCGGGATCGAGAGGCATGGGCAGGCTCCGAGGAAAGACAAAGTCGATGGCCACACTCAGCCCTCATCCTGAGGAGCCGTGAAACGGCGTCTCGAAGGATGCTCCAGAGCGCGCTGGAACATCCTTCGAGACGCGCTCTCCGAGCGCTCCTCAGGATGAGGGCTGAGGATACGAAACGCGACGCAACCCGCGTCCATTAGTGCCCGAAGTGCCCGCCGCCCGGCACCGCCGCCAGCAGCTGCCGCGTATACGCGTGCTGCGGGTCGGCGAAGATCGCCGCCGTCGGCCCGCTCTCGACGATGCGCCCGCGCTGCATCACCGCGATGCGGTCGCAGATCTGCGCGGCGACACGCAGATCATGCGTGACGAAGAGGATCGCGAGGCCGAGCCGGGCCTGGATGTCCTTGATCAGCTTGAGGATTTGCGCCTGCACGGAAACGTCGAGCGCCGAGACCGCCTCGTCCGCGACCAGCACATCCGGTTCGAGCGCAAGCGCCCTTGCAATGCCCACGCGCTGGCGCTGGCCGCCGGAGAACTCGTGCGGATAGCGGTCGATGGCATTGGCGGAGAGGTCGACGAGCTCCAGCAATTCCTTCGCCCGCGCCAGCGCCTCCTTGCGCGGCGTGCCATGCGCGACGGGGCCGTCCGAGATGATGCGGCCGACGGTCTGGCGCGGGTTGAGCGAGGCGAAGGGGTCCTGGAAGACCATCTGAATGCGCTTGCGGTGGCGGCGCAGTTCGGCCGGCTTCAGTTCGGAGAGCACGAGATCACCGAGCGCGATGCGGCCGCGATCGGGCTCGATCAGGCGCAGGCAGCAGCGCCCGACCGTCGACTTGCCCGAGCCGGATTCGCCGACAAGGCCGAGCGTCTCGCCGCGGACGAGCGCGAAGGAGATGTCGTCGGCCGCCTTGACCTCGCGTGCGACGCCGAAGAGCGAGCGCTTGCGATAGGTCTTGCCGAGGCCCTCGACGCTGATCACGGGCGCGGTATCCGGCAGCGGCGGCAGCACAGCCGGTGTCAGCGAGGGCACCGCGGCGAGCAGCTTCTGGGTATAGGGATGGGCGGGCGAGCCCAGCACCTGATCGGCCGTGCCCTCCTCGACCAGAATGCCCTGCTCCAGCACGGCGATGCGGTCGGCAATCTCGGCGACCACGCCCATGTCGTGGGTGATGAAGAGCACGGCCGTGCCGTGGCGATGGCGCAGGTTGTCGATCAGCTTGAGGATCTGCGCCTGCGTGGTGACGTCGAGCGCGGTGGTCGGCTCGTCGGCGATCAGGAGCTTGGGTTCGAGCGCGAGCGCCATCGCGATCATCACGCGCTGGCGCTGGCCGCCCGAGAGCTCGTGCGGGTAGGCCTTGGCGAGGCGCGGCGGATCCGGCAGCCCGACCTCAGTGAGGAGGTCGATGGCGCGGGCGCGCCGCGTCGCCCTGTCGTGCAGGCCATGGGCCTCGAAGGTCTCGACGATCTGGTCGGAGATGCGCATGACCGGGTTGAGCGAGGTCATCGGCTCCTGGAAGATCATGCCGACCTCGCGGCCGCGCACATCCTGCATCGCCTGTTCGTCGAGGGCGAGAATGTCGCGACCGGCGAGCCTGATCGCGCCGGCGACCGGCTTCACCGCCTTCGGCAAAAGGCCCATCACGGCATGGGCGATCATCGACTTGCCGGAGCCGGATTCGCCGACGACGCAGAGCGTCTCGCCGGGCTGGATGGCGAGCGTGACCTTTTCGACCGCGTTGGCGCGATCGGCCATCGCCGGCAATGCCAGTGTCAGCCCTTCGATGGAGAGCGCGGGAGTGGCGGTCATTCCCGCCCCCTGGCCAGGCGCGGGTTCAGCGCATCGTTCAGCCCCTCGCCGGCGAGGTTGAGCGCGAGCACCGTCAGGAAGATCGCGAAGCCCGGGAAGAACGAGATCCACCAGGCGTCGAGCAGGCGCGTGCGGCCGGCGCCGACCATATAGCCCCAGCTCATCAGGTTGGGATCGCCCAGGCCCAGGAAGGACAGCGAGGATTCCAGCAGGATCGCCGAGCCGATCATCAGCGAGCCCATGACAATGATCGGCGCGATGGTGTTGGGCAGGACCTGGCTGAAGATGATCCGCGGCGTCGACTGGCCGATGGTGACCGCCGCCTGGACATATTCGCGACTTCGGAGCGAGAGCACCTCCCCTCGCACCAGCCGCGCCACCGGCGGCCAACTGACGACGCCTATCGCCAGCACGATCGAGCCGAGCTGCGGCTGCAGGATCGCGACCAGCACGATGGCGAGCGCGAAGGAGGGAATGGTCTGGAAGAACTCGGTGAAGCGCATCAGCGCATCATCGACGAAGCCGCCGGCATAGCCTGCCATCGCGCCAAGCGGCACGCCGATGACCAGCGCGACCAGCGTCGAGACCACGCCGATCATCAGTGAGACGCGCGCGCCATGGACAAGGCCGGAAGCGAGGTTGCGGCCGAGCGTGTCGGTGCCGAGCGGGAAACGCTCGTTGACGAAGGGCGCGAGGAAGGGCCGCGCCACCGGGCGCCAGGGCGATTGCGGATAGAGTGTCGGCGCCAGGATCGCGAAGGCGACAACGGCGAGCAGGATGAGGATGCCGATGACGGCGCCGCGATTGCGGATGAAGCGCTTGAGGAAGTTCATGCGTGCGCCTCGATGCGCGGATCGACGATCCGGTAGACCAGATCGGTCGCAATGTTGAAGCAGACGACCATCGCCGAGGAGACGAAGAAGACGCCGAGCAGGACGGAATAGTCGCGCTGGACCAGCGCATCGAACATCAGCCGGCCGATGCCCGGCCAGGCGAAGACGGTCTCGGTTAGCACCGCGCCGCCGACGAGCTGGCCCGCCTGGAGGCCGGCCAGCGTCACCACCGGCAGGATGGCGTTGCGGGCGACGTGCCGGCGCCAGACTCTGGACTGCGACACGCCCTTGGCGCGAGCCGTCTTGACGAAATCGGCGCCCGCCACCTCCAGCATCGAAGCGCGCATCATCCGGGCATAGAGCGCGGTGAAGAACAGGCCGAGCGTGAGGGAAGGCAAGATGAGGTGCTGGCCGATATCGAGCGCGCGGGCGAGACCGGTATAGTTCGCGCCGATGGTCTCGTAGCCGACATTGGGCACGAGCCCGAGCTTCAGCGCGAAGACGATCTGGCTCATCAGCGCGATCCAGAACAGCGGCGTCGCGTAGAAGGCCAGCGCCAGCGTGGTGATCAGGCTGTCCGACCATCTGCCGGCGCGGCGCGCCGCGAGCGCGCCCATCGCCGTGCCGACGACGAGCGAGACGATGAAGGCTGCGCCGGTCAGCAGCAGCGTCGCCGGTAGGCGCTCCATGATCAGGTTCAGAACCGGCTGCTGCTGGCGATAGCTGAAGCCGAGATCGAAGGTGAGATAGCCCTTCAGATAAATCCAGAGCTGGGTCAGGAAGGGCTGATCGAGGCCGAAACGGGCGCGTAGCTGTTCCAGCAATTGCGCATCGGCGGCGCCCGCCTCGCCGGCGAGCACCTGCGCGGGATCGCCGGGCGCGGCCCGGATCAGCAGGAAATTCAGCACGGCGATGGCGAAGAGGACGATGACGCCCTTCACGAGCCGGCCGGCGAGAAATTGCGCGAGGTTCATTCAGGGTACCCGGCTGGGCGCGCCTCCCTTCTCCCCTTGCGGGAGAAGGTGGCAGCGCGCAGCGCTGACGGATGAGGGGTCGCGCGACGATAGCCTCGTCGGCGAATGACGTGATCGAAACCCGGACAGGGTAGCGCGACCCCTCATCCGGCGCTGCGCGCCACCTTCTCCCGCAAGGGGAGAAGGAAAGGCGCTCGCGTTCCTCACTCCTTCCAGGCGTCGCGGAAGCCGTCATCGACGCCGATGCCGGTGGTGACGAGGTTCTTGACGTTGCAGCGGTAGATGGTCGGAAAGTCCATCTCCAGCAGCCAGAGCACCGGCAGTTCGTCGGCCAGGACCTTCTGGATCTTGGTGTAGAGCTCCTGCCGCTCCTTGTCGGTCGGCGCGATCGCGGCATCGGCGAAGAGCTTGTCGACCTCCGGATTGGAGTAACCGCCGACATTGGCGAAGGGATTGCCCTTGGCGATGTTGGAGGAGATGTAGGAGCGCGCCACGCCCATGGCGGGGTCGCCGAGCTGGTAGAGGAAGTTGAAGTTCAGGTCGAAGTCCCAGTTCGACGCCTTCTGCGTCCAACCGGGCACGTCGGTGTTCTCGATCTGCACCTTGACGCCGACATCCTCGAGATTCTGCTTGATCGCCTCGGACCAGCGGCTCCAGGTCTCGCCATAGGGCAGGTTGAGCAGCTTGATCGTCTCGCCCTTGTAGCCGGAGGCCTTGATCAGTTCCTTCGCCTTGGCGGGGTCGTAGGTGTATTTCGGCACGTCGTCCGAATAGAACTTGGTCTTGGACGAGATCGGCCCGGTCGGCAGCTTGCCGAGGCCGCCCCAGACCACGTCCTTCCCGAATTCGCGGTCGATCGCGTACATCAGCCCCTGGCGGAACTGCTTGTTGCCGAGGATGCCGTTGCGCACGTTGGGCGTGAGCCAGGCATGGGGGGCGAACATCTCCCAGCCCTTGGTCGTCATGCAGGTATTGGGCAGCTTCGACAGCCGCGCGACGTCGTAGACATCGACCGAGCCGCCGGTCAGCACGTCGACCTTGCCCGTCTCGTAGGCAACGGCGCGGGCGGCTGCATCGGGAATGATCTGCCAGTAGATCTCGTCGAGGTTCGGCTTGCCCTTCAGCCAGTAATCCTCGTTCTTGACGAGGTGGATATAGGAACCCTTCTTCCATTCCTTGAGCTTGAAGGGGCCGGTGCCGATCGGCGTGTTGTTGGCGGGGTTCGCGCGGTAATCCGTGCCGTCGTAGATATGCTTCGGGATCATCGGCGCGGAGGCGACCTCCTGCGTCATGATCATCGGGCCGAAGGGCTGCTTCAGCGTGATCTTCACCGTGAGGTCATCGACCTTCTCGATCTTTTCGACCTGCGCATTGACGATCGGGCGCCAGCGCGGATGGACGTCGCGCAGGAACTTGTCGAGGGTGAAGACGACATCATCGGCCGTGAACGGCTTGCCGTCATGCCATTTCACGCCTTCCTGCAAGTGGAAGGTGTAGGTCTTCGCGTCCGGCGAGATTTCCCAGCTCTTGGCGAGCGAGGGCTGCGGCTCGAGCTTTTCGTTATAGCGCAGCAGCGACTCGTAGATGTTGCCGGCGACCATGTTGGTCGGGCCATTCTGATTGAGGCCCTGCATCAGCATCGGCGGCTCGGGCTGGACGACGACATGGACCGTCCCGCCCTTCTTCGGCTCCTGGGCCTGCGCCACGCACAGCGCGAGAACCGACGCCGCCAGCGCCAGACTCAACCGCAATCCCGTCATCCCACGCACCATCAGCCTGTTCCCCTGCCTCGTATCGAGATCATATCGTTTGAATCGGATCCGTTCGGACCGTCCGAGGCCATCGCACCCGATCACGCGTCTCTTGGCAAGCGCCGCGCCAACCGCCCGGATGCCTCAGCGGGACATGCTCGCGAGAGCATCGCGCATCGAAGCGCTGGAGATGCCGAACAGGCCGCCGTAATGCGTCTCGAGATCGGCGATCACGAACATCACGGTCGAGATCGAGACGATGCCGATCGCCAGAACGATCGCGGCCAGGCGCCGCCGCGGGATCTGCAGGCCGAAACTCAGGAAGACCAGCATCAGCCAGAAAGTCATGACACTGGTGAACAGCGGCGAGACAGGGCCGCGCACATCCTCGATCACAGCCCAGCGCCGTTCCTGCACCCGCTGGTAGAGCGCCCGGCATTCGGCTGCGAGGTTGGCGTGAAACGTATCGGCCGGCGCCAATCCATTGATGGCCCGGCCAATGCGGAGGATGAGGGCACCGAGCGACGGGTCGGCCCCCTCGCGCGCCATCGCGGTCGTATCGGGATAGGAGACGCCTGCGGGCTTCGGCTCGCCGGGCCAGGTGCTGGCGATGACGCCGGCAGTATAGCTGCGCAGGTCGAGACGGATCGGCCCCACCTCCGCCCCGTAACTGCGGAGGCATTCGTCGAGCTGGGCGAGCCCGGCCGCATCGGCATTGCGGTCGCGGTAGGCCTTATCGAAAGCCCCTTTGACGCTGGAGAGCTGCAGGCTGAGGACGAGCGCGGCGAAGGTCACGAGCAGGCTCGTCACCAGCCTGATCGCCTCCAGGGTGTGCTCGGATAGATGCTCTTCAGAGAGCCAGCCACGGAGCTTGATGCCGAAGATGGCGCTGCCGCTCATCAGCGCGCAGAAGATGAAGGCTGCCAGCGTCTCGGCCATGATCGCGATCACCCTGGAGAGATGCGGTGCTTCCGCATGTCGATCCAGATGGGCGTGCGATGACCGGCCCTGTCAACAGGTCCGGCAGCGATCATCGCTGCCGGCGCCGCGCGATCAGCGGAGCTCCTCGACATAGGTCGCGACGAAGCGGACGAGCTCACTCTGCCGCGCCGTGCCGGTCTTGGCGAAGAGCCGCTGGAGATGGGTGCGGGCCGTAGTCGGCGCGATGCCCAGCCGCTTGGCGGCGATGATCGTGTCGAGCCCCTCGACCATCAGGACGAGCATGCGCTCCTCGGTCGGCGTCAGGCCGCAGGAACTCGCTGACCCGGGCGATGTTGCGGTCGATCGCGCTCTCGGGATCGTCCACCGTCAGGACGAACAGCTCGATACTGGCCAGGTGAACGGCGTCGACGGCGATCTGCCGGCCATTGCGCAACACCAGCGGCAGGCGCGTCTCGCCGGCCGCGCTGCCATTGCGACAACGCTTCAGCCAGACCTGCAGCCGCGCCATGAAATCCTTGTCGCTGGCGGTGAAGCGGTCGAGACCGCCCAGGCCGTCTCGGGCCAGTGCCTCCGCGCCGCGATTGCCGAAGCGCTGATTCAGCTCGGCATCGATGACGAAAACCGGCCTTGATGCGCGGCCGAAGGGCTCGGGGGCCACGTCATGCCGCGGGGGAAACGGGGTGTAGCTCGTCCTGCCGACAATCGAGACATGAAGCGACATCGCAATATCCATCCCTGCAATCAGCGGATCGCCGCACCGTGTCGCCGGAAGAACCAAAGGCCGGCCGGATGCAGCTCCGTTTCTCTTGGTCGCAGCGAGCTGCGAGCAGGTTCAAAGCGATCTTCGATTTTGGACTGCTATTGGATATCGAATCCGGACACCTGCGACGGTGTCCTCTACCGCAGGCTGTCAGGCGGTCAGCGTCAGCCTGTAGGTATAGGTATCGCCGCGGAACAGGCCTTCGACATATTCGAGCATGTCGCCGTCGGCGCCATAGCTGCGCCGCTTGATCAGCAGGCAGGGCACGGGCGCATCGAAGCCGAAGATGGCGCATTCCTCAGCCGTCGGGGCCGCCGCCTCGATGGTCTGGTCGCAGCGCGTCAACGGCAGGCCGAGCGCGGCGAAGCGGGCGTAGACCGAGCCCGAGAGATCGCCCTCCGCCAGCTCGGGCGCCCGTTCCAGGTTGTACCAGGCGACCTCGCGCGACATCGGGATGCCGTCACCCGAGCGGACGCGCACCAGCTTGAGGAAGCGCACATGCGAGGAGCGGCCGAAGATCGAGGCGATCGAGCGATCGTTGACCACGGAGCGCTCGACGATGCGGGACGACGGCACACGGCCGAGCTCCTGCATCTCCTCGGTGAAGCCCTTGAGCCGGTCCATGCCGGAATGCAGGCGCGGCCCCTCGCCCTGAACGATCGAGCCCAGGCGCCCCTGCGCGCTCAGCAATTTACGCTCGCGCAAGGCATTGTAGGAGCGCTGCACGGTGGCGCGGCTGACATTGAGGCGCTCGGCAAGCTGGCGCTCGGCCGGCAGGGTCGTGCCAGGGGGCAGCGTGCCGTCTCCGATCAGTCGAGTCAGCTGGTCCTCAAGCTGCTGGTAGAGCGGCTTGGCGGTGTCCGTGCGCAGGTCCAGCAGGTTCTGGAACGGCGGTTTTGCAATCTGCTTAGGCACTGTCATCGATAGCATGAGCGTGACACAACCCGCGTAGCAGTTCGTGAATGGGAAAATCAAATCCTATGGCCGGCAAACCCATCTTCGTGCTCGGAAGCTTCGTCGTCTCCTGCTCGGCGAAGGTCGTCCGGTTCCCGCACCCGGGAGAATCGCTTGCGGCCGAGACCGTGACGATCGAACCCGGCGGCAAGGGGCTGAACCAGGCGATCATGGCGCGCCGCCTCGGCGCCGCGGTCGACGGCCTGCTCGCCGTGGGCGACGATCTCGCCGCTGCCTTCGCCCCGCCGGCGCTCGAACGCGCCGGCCTGCCGCAATCGATGCTGGTCAGGCTTGCGGGCAGCACGGGCAGCGGCATCGGTTTCACGGATGCGAGCGGCGAGACCTGCCTTGCCGTCGCCTCCGGCGCCAATCTCGCCCTTACGGCCGAGCATGTCGAGCAAAGGGCGCAAGCCATCGCCAGCGCCGCTCTGGTCACGGCCCAGTTCGAGATCGGCGACGCACCGATCGAAACGGCCTTCCGGCTGGCCCGGCAAGCCGGCGTTCCGACCCTGCTCAATCCGTCGCCCTATCGGGCGATTTCTGCCGCCATCCTGGCAGCAACCTCGATCCTGATCATCAACGAGACCGAGGCGCGGGGCCTCGCCGCCACGCTCGGGCGGGAGCATGCCGGGGCCACCGAACCGGAACGCTTCGCAAGGGAACTCGGCCCCACCCTGCTGGAACGGGGACCGGAACTTGTCGTCCTGACCAGCGGCGCGGCCGGAGCCCTCGCCGTGGCAGCCGATACCCCTGCGGTCACGCAGGCGGGCTTTCCGGTCGATACCGTCGATTCGCTCGGCGCAGGCGACGCCTTTGCCACGACGCTCGGCGTCCGGCTGGCGATGGGGCGGCCCTTGGCGGAAGCCTTGCGCGATGCCGCTGCGGCCGGCGCCCTGACCACCACGCGGCACGGCGTCTTCGACGCACTGCCGACGGCCGATGCCATCGCCGCGATGAGCAGAAGATGAAACGGCTCGGAACCGATAAAAAACTTTGGATTGTTTTTGGACTTTTTCTGAGCGCCCCATGCTGCTAGCTTCGGACGCGCGCATCATGCATGCGCCTTCCGTGGCCAGCCGGGACCTCTCATGCCGCGCCTCGACGTCGATACCGTCATGTCCGCGATCGACCAGTTGCTGGTCGGGGCGATGGACGAAGGACAGATGCAGGCGGCTGCCGAAACCATGCGGCAGCTCTTCAACGGCTCGAAAGCCTGCTTCGCCGGATTCGGGCCCAATCCCGAGGACTGGGCTTCCTACGCGACCAATCCCGATCCCACGCTGCAGGAGCGTTGCTTCGGCGAGCTTGCGCCCGATTTCATCGAGATGGGCGGGGCATTGCGCGATATCCCGCTCGGCGCGATCTATCATGACCATGACGTGTTCGGCGCTGAAACCCTGCGCAACTCGCGCGTCTGGCAGGAATGGATGCGCCCGCAGGACATGTATGGCGGCATGGCCTGCCGCCTCGCCAAGAACGGGCAGGCCTTCTGGTTCTTCGACGTGCAGCGCGGCCGGCAGCAGGAGGGTTTCGACGCCGAGGACATCGCCCTGCTCGAAAAGCTCTATCCGGTGCTGCGACGCGTCGTCGAATTGCGGCGCCATATCGGCCGGGTGACCATCCAGCGGGACGAGGCGCGCAGCGCTCTCGACCAGATCGCGATGGGCATCGCGATTCTCGACCAGGACATGCGGATCAGCTACGCCAATGAAGGCGCCGACGAGATCCTGTCCGACCCCGAGAGCGCGCTCGGCCTGCGGCAGGGGCGCCTGTACGCGCGCCAGCCGGCCGATCAGCGACAGCTCCGGCAACTGGTCGAAGGCGCCTTGCGCAGCACGCAAGACCCGCTCGCCCCCACCCAGGCCAGCATGATCCTGCATGGCGAGGACGGCTCTCATTCGCTTTCCGCCTGCGCCATGCCGGCGCCCCCCTCCATCATGCAGACTGACACAGCCGGAAAGGTATTGATCGCATTGCGGCGGCTGGAAATGGCGACCAATCTCGTCGCCTGCGCCCGCCAGCTCTTCGATCTCACCGATACCGAAGCCAAATTCGCATCCGCGCTGGCGAGCGGATCATCGCTGACCGAAGCAGCGGAAACCCAGGGCGTCCGCATCTCGACCGCGCGCACGCATCTGGCGCGGATCTTCCAGAAGACCAACACCCGCCAGCAAAGCCAGCTCGTCTCACTGCTGCGCAGCGCGGCGCTCCCCCTCAGGCCGCGCTGAAACGTCGCTATGCCGGACAGAGCGAGGCAAAGGCCGCGCGCTCTTCAGCCAGCCTTCCCGTCTTCCGTTCGGGAAGGCCATGAAAAGCAACCTAGAAGAAGCGGAACGATACTTTCGTCATCCAAATGACGGAGACGAATTCAGCGGAGCGACGGAAACGGCCGGCGGAGCAACCGCTGCCGGACCGTGCTCCTTTCAATGAGAGCAGCCGTCATTCCGGGGCTTCGCGGTAGCGAAGAGCCCGGAATGGCAACAGGACTCAGGCCAGAGCCCCGGCATCGATCCCGAACTGCGCTTCGCTCCGTCCGATGACAGTGCGGGAACCCGCTGCCTATTCGCCCGGCTGCGGACCGTCATAACCGCCGATGATGACGAGATCGGACTGGCCGGCGCTGCTCAGGTGCTTCACCGCCTCCTGATATTCAGGCGAGGCGTAGCAGGCGCGCGCCGTCTCCTCGTCCTTGAACTCGATGACGACGTTGTGCTTGCGGCCTTCGCCGCGCGCGAGCTTGTACTCGCCGCCGCGGACCAGGAACTTCGCCCCGTATTTGGCGAAGGCCACCGCATTGAGCGAACGGTACGTGGCATAGGCCTCGGCGTTCTCGACGTCGACGCGCGCGATCCAGTAGCCCTTGGCCACGATCAGAGCCCCTCGACGGCGACGAGATCGATCTCGCCTGCGCCCTCGCGCAGCTTCCGCGCCTCGGCATATTCGGGGGAGAAGAGGTAGGCGCGCGCCGTCTCGAAATCCTTGAATTCGAGGATGATGTTGCGGGCGCGGCCCTCGCCTTCGCCGACCGTCATCTGGCCGCCGCGCACCACCGGCGTGCCGCCATATTGCTTGATGACCTCGGAGGCCTTGGCGGCATAGCTCGCCCATTTGGTCGCGTCGGAGACCTTGGCGCGGCCGATGACATATCCCTTGGGCATGGTGCAGTCCGTTGGCTGAATCGGGTTTGCGATCGGGGAAGCTTACGAAGCCGCGACGATCTCGTCCATGACCGCGCCCGCCGCCGCACGCGGGTCCGCCGCGCGGATGATGGGACGCCCGACGACGAGGTGATCGGCGCCGATGCGGATCGCCTCGGCCGGGGTCAGCGTGCGCTTCTGGTCACCCGCGGCGCTGCCGGAGGGGCGGATGCCCGGCGTGACGATGACCATGTCCTTACCGATGACCTCGCGCACGATCTCGGCCTCGGCGGCCGAGCAGACGATGCCGTCGATGCCGGCCGTGCGGGCCTGCTCGGCGCGCAGGCGCACGAGATCGCGCACCGCGAGGCCATAGCCGGCATCGCGCAGATCGCCATCGTCGTAAGAGGTCAGCGCGGTGACCGCGAGCAGCTTGAGCGCGGCATCGCCGCGCCCCTCGACCGCGCCGCGCATGGTCTGCGGATAGGCGTGGACGGTGAGGAAGGTGACGCCGAGCTTGGTCAGCGAATCCACGCCCTCGGTCACGGTGTTGCCGATGTCGTGCAGCTTGAGATCGAGGAAGACCTTCTTGCCTTCGGCGACGAGCTGGCGCGCGAGATCGAGCCCGCCGGCGAAAGCAAGGCGATAGCCGATCTTGTAGAAGGTGACGCCGTCTCCGAGCGTCGAGACTAGGCGATATGCATCCCACACAGTGGGTACATCGAGCGCGACGATCAGGCGGTCGCGGACATCGTTGATCTTCTGCATCGGTCAGTTCCCTGAGTTTCGAGGGAAGGCGCACGATTCGAAGCGGGATGCAAGGGCGGGAATCCCAGCGCCGATGCGTAGAACATCATCCTACGCATCGGCGCTTTGCCGAGAAATCTATTCCCGCTTCCGAGGCAATCCTCTAGGCCTCGCGCTCCGCTTCATCGGATACGCTTGACCATGTCCATGGCTGCCCTGATCGGTTTTCTGCTGCTGACCGGCATGGCGGCCTACGTGCAGACGCTGACCGGCTTCGCCTTCGGTCTGATCGCGATGGGCGGCGTCGGCCTGACCGGGCTGCTCTCGCTGCCGGATGCGGCGATGCTCATCAGCGCCCTGACGCTGGTCAACGCGACGCAGATGCTGCTCAAAGGCTGGCGCGACGTCGACTGGCGCAAGTTCGGGCTGGTGATGGTCGCGAGCTGGCCCTTTGTCTTCATCGGCTTCCACTTGTTGGAATGGCTCGCCGCGAGCCGCGCCGATCTTCTTCGGCTGGCGCTGGGTTTGGTCATCATCGTCTCCAGCCTGCAACTGGCGCGGAAGCCCGAACCACTCAAGCAGCCGTCAGGCGCGCCCAGCTATCTGTTCTTCGGCAGCATCGCGGGATTGATGAGCGGAATGTTCTCCACCGGCGGCCCGCCGCTGGTCTACCATTTCTACCGCCAGCCGATGCCGCTGGTCGTGGTCCGGGAAACGCTGGTGACGATCTTTGCGCTGAACGCGCTATTCCGCACGGGCTTGGTCGCGACATCGGGCCAGATTCCCCATGCCTCGACGCTGACGGGCCTTTTCGCCATTCCGGCGGTGATGCTGGGCACGCATCTCGCGCGGCGCTATCCGCCGCCACTGACCCAGGCCGCCATGCGCCAGATCGTATTCCTGCTGCTGTTCCTGTCGGGCGTCTCGCTCGGCGCGCCGGCGGTCATTCACCTGCTCGGCTTGTGAAACGTCATGCTCGCCCTTGTGGCGAGCATCCACGTCTTGAACACCGCATCGCATCGATGAAGACGTGAATGGTCGGGACAAGCCCGACCATGACGAAAGCGGCGTGCCCTAGAACTGCGACTCCTGCGGGGCCTGCGCGGCGAAGACCTGCTGGAAGACCTGCGCCCAGACTTCCGGTGGCTGCGCGCCGGAGACCGCAAGCTTGCTGTCGACAATAAAGAAGGGCACGCCGGTGACGCCGACCTTGCGGGCGTGATCCTCGAGCCCGATCACCGTCTCGCGCAACTCGTCATTGGCGAGCTCGTCGCGGGCGGCCTGCTCGTCGAAGCCCTGCTCGACGGCGATCTGGACCAGCGTCTCAAGATCGCCGATATCGCGTCCGTCCTGCCAATAGGCTTTGAACAGGGCGGCCGTCATGTCGCCGCCACGCTGGACGGTCGAAGCGGCAGCGACCAGCATATGCGCCATGCGGGTGTTGACGCTCTTCGTCACCTTCGCCCAGTTGAAGGTGACCCCGCTCTCCAGCGCCGCTTCCGACAGCCGGACCTCAATCTCCTTGCGCTTGCCCGGGCCGAACTTGCTTTCGAGGTATTGGGTGCGATCCATGCCCTCCTCAGGCATGTCCGGGTTCAATTCATAAGGCAGCCAGGTGATGGCGAAGCGCTCGGCCACGCCGTAGCGCTCCAGAGCGGTCTCCAGCCGGGCCTTGCCGATGAAGCACCAGGGGCAGGCGATATCGGAGACGATCGCGAGCGGCAGCTTGTCCTGCATATCAACGTCCTTCGTATCAGGCGGGCGGATAGACGTGCTGCCCGCCATGACGGTCTTCGGCGACCGCTTCCGCGCCCGGCGTCTCGCAACCGGAGAGGAAGGCGGGGCCGACCGGAATCTTGCCGGCACCGCCGGGGATGTCGAGGATATAGGTCGGCTGGCACAGCCCGGAAAGGTTGCCGCGCAGGCTTTTGACCAGCGCCTGCCCCTCTTCCAGCGTCAGGCGGAAATGCGAGGTGCCCGGCGCGAGATCGGGATGGTGCAGGTAATAGGGCTTGATGCGGTTCTCGACGAAGGCGCGCATCAGGGCACCGAGCGTCTCGATATCGGCATTGACGCCCTTGAGCAGCACGGACTGGCTCAGCAGGACATGGCCGGCATCGGCCAGCGTCGCGATCGCGGCGCGGGCATCGTCGGTGAATTCGCGCGGATGGTTGGCGTGGATGGCGATATAGCTCGCCTTGCCGGGGATGCGCAGCGCCCTCGCATAATCCGGCGTGATCCGGCCGGGATCGACGACCGGCACGCGGGTGTGCCAGCGCGCGACCTTGATATGCGGGATGCCGGCCAGACGCTTCGCGACCTCGCGAACGCGACGGGCGGAGAGGATGAAGGGATCGCCGCCCGTCATGATCACCTCCCAGATCTCGGGATGGGAGGCGAGGTATGCGAGCGCGGCGTCGAGCTTCTGGCCCGTCAGCGCATCGCCGCCGGGGCCGACCATTTCGCGCCGGAAGCAAAAGCGGCAATAGACCGGGCAGGCATGGACGAGCTTGAGCAGGGCGCGGTCAGGGTAGCGATGGACCACGCCTTCGACCGGGGAATGAGCGTCGTCGCCGATCGGGTCGACCAGTTCCTGCGGCAGCGTCGTGAGTTCAGCCGCATCGGGGATGAACTGGCGCGCGATCGGATCGGCAGCGTCGTTCGGATCGATCAAACCCGCGACGGCCGACGTGACTGAAACCGCATAGCGCTCCGCCACCTCCTGCAAGGCCTCGCGGCGCGCGAGCGCGGTAAGGCCGGCCTCGACGAGCGCGTCGATGCTGCGCAAAGGCTGGCCGCCGGGGGGCTGATGAACGGTCATGCCCCTCCCCTGCCCGGTTCCGCGACCGGCGTCCAGAGCACATCCTCGATCCGGCGCGCGCCCACGCAGAGCATGACGAGCCGGTCGAAGCCGAGCGCGATGCCGGACGCCGCCGGCATCAGCGCCAGCGCCTCCAGGAAATCCTCGTCGACAGGATAGCGCTCGCCATAGATGCGCTCCTTCTCGTCCATATCGGCCTCGAAGCGGCGGCGCTGCTCGGCCGGATCGGTGAGCTCGCCAAAGGCGTTCGCAAGCTCGACGCCGCAGGCATAGAGCTCGAAACGCTCGGCCACGCGCGGATCGCCGGGCTTCGGCCGGGCCAGTGCCGCCTCGCTGATCGGGTATTCGCAGAGGATCGTGGCACGGCCGCGGCCGAGATGCGGCTCGACGCGCTCGGAGAGGATGCGGCTGAAGATGTCGGACCAGGTGTCGTCGTCCGTAACCCGGATGCCGGCCTCGATCGCATCGGCAGCGAGCCCGCCCCGGTCGACCTCCTGATCGGCCGTGACCATGCGCAACAGGTCGATACCGGCATGGCGCTTGAAGGCTTCCTGCAGGGTCAGCCGCTCGGGCGCGGCAAAGGGATCGGCCTCGATGCCGCGCCAGCGCAGCATGGTCGCGCCCGCGGCGCGGGCAGCTTCGGCCATCAGCGCCGCGCAATCCTGCATCAGCGCGTCATAATCCTCGCCGGCGCGATACCATTCCAGCATCGTGAATTCCGGATGATGCAGGGCCGTGCGCTCGCGATTGCGGAAGACGCGGGCGAAATCGAAGATGCGGCTTTCGCCGGCCGCCAGCAGCTTCTTGGCGGCGAATTCCGGCGAGGTGTGCAGGTAATAGGGATGCGGCACAGCCGCGTTGTCGATCAGCGTCGTACTGAACCCGTGCAGATGCGTCTCGTTGCCGGGCGAGAGCTGCAGGATCGCCGCCTCGACCTCGGTGAAGTCGCGGGCCTCGAACCAGCGCCTGAACGCAGCCTTGATCCGCCCGCGCGCCAGCAGGGCCGGGCGGCGGTCGGCATGGATGTCGGGCCGCCAGAACGGCGTCGGGGACGAACTCATCGAAACTCGCATCGAATGCGTCGGAAAGCTTTCGTTTCGCGCGCGAATGCGGTAGTTGCGCGGCGACAGAATTCGCATAGCGCGGGGGAACGCCGCGCACCAGCAAGGACATTCAAGTGGTCAAGGTCATCGCCTCTTCCGTCCGCAAGGGCAACGTCCTCGAGCTCGACGGACATCTCTGCACGGTCATCTCGGCCGAGAGCTTCTTCCCGGGCAAGGGCACCCCGACGACGCAGATCGACATGCGCCGCATCTCCGACGGCACCAAGATGACCCAGCGCTACAAGACGACCGAGCAGGTCGAGCGCGCCTATGTCGAGGATCGTGACTTCACCTATCTCTACCAGGACGGCGAACAGTACGTCTTCATGAACCCGGAGACCTACGACCAGATCCCGGTCGACAAGGACGTGGTCGGCGATGCCGCTCCCTATCTCCAGGAGAACATGAAGGTCTCGCTCTCGGTGTTCGAGGACAAGGCCGTCGCGATCGAATTGCCGCAGCGCGTCACGCTCGAGGTCGTCGAGACCGAGCCGGTGACCAAGGGCCAGACGGCCTCCTCCTCCTACAAGCCGGCGATCCTCTCGAACGGCGTGCGCAGCGCCGTGCCGCCGCATGTCGGCGTCGGCACCCGCGTCGTCGTGATGACCGCTGACGGGTCCTATGTCGAGCGCGCGAAGGATTGATCTGCTGGCGCAGAGCGCCGCGGAAAATTCTCCTCTATAGCTTTACGCAGCGGGCCCTTTCCGGGCCCGTTGTCGTTTTTCGAGGACATCATGACGCTCACAGTCAAGGCCGCCGCCCTTTCCGGCTTCGTGCAGACGCTCAAGGCGCTCGACGCCATTCTCGACAAGGCCGTGGACCAGGCCGAGACCCGCAAGATCCAGCCGGAAGTCCTGCTCTCCGCCCGGCTTGCGCCGGACATGCTGGCCTTCACCCGCCAGGTCCAGCTCTGCTGCGACTTCGCCAAGAATGCGGTCGCGCGCCTCTCGGGCGGCGAGAACCCGCGCTTCCCCGACGAGGAAAAGAGCTTCCCGGAGCTGAAGGAGCGCATCGCCAAGACGCTCGCCTTCATCGCCGCGGCCGATGGCGCCACGCTCGATGCCGGGCTTGGCCGCGAGGTCACCTTCCCGCGCGGCCCTTCGGCGACCGTGACCATGACCGGCGAGGCCTATCTCACCCGCTTCGCCATCCCGAACTTCTATTTCCACGCCACCACGGCCTACGACATCCTGCGCCAGAACGGCTTCCAGATCGGCAAGCAGGACTTCCTGCTCGGCGTCTTCGACGCCTGAGTTCGGCAAAGGCATGAGCGCGACGCCGACCATCACGATCGAACGCGCTTCTCCCCGGGATGCCGGGGAGATTGCCGCGCTTTATCTGGCGTCGCGCGCGGAGGCCCTGCCCTATCTGCGCCGCGTCCATAGCGACGACGAGGTCAGGGGCTGGATCACGCATGTCAGGCTCGCAACCGGCGAGACCTGGGTCGCGCGGGAGGCCGGGCGCATCCTCGGCTTCCTCTGCCTCGACGGAGAAGATCTCGACCAGCTCTACCTGTTGCCGGGCGAGGTCAGGCGCGGTATCGGCTCTCTGCTGCTGGCGAAGGCCAGGGAGCGCAGCCCGGAACGGCTCCATCTGTTCACCTTCCAGCGCAATGCGGCCGCCCGCGCCTTCTATGAGCGCCACGGCTTCCAGCTCGTCGATCTCAACGACGGCGACCGCAATGAGGAAGGCGAGCCGGACGCGCTCTACGCGTGGCGCCGATCTTTTTCGGATGAGCCCTTGTAATCGGGAAGGCCCGTTCCCATCTTGGGATCACGGCGATGTCGAGAGCGTTCCACAGCTCTCCAGCGCCGTTGAAGACGGCCATGAGCCGAACGTTTGACGCCGGATGTACGCGCACCCGTTCAGGACATGGCCGTTGGTTCATACCGAGGCCCGTAGCGGACATCCGCTGCGGGTCTTTTCGTTTCACCGTCCGCATCGGCCGGATTGATCCCGACCCTTACGTTTGGTTGATGCAAGGCAGCTTTCGAGACGTGGATGCTCGCCACAAGGGCGAGCATGACGCGGGGGCTTTCTCTCAACCCTGCAGGAACGGGTTGTTCTGCCGCTCCTCGCCAAGCGTGCTCGCCGGGCCGTGACCGGGCAGGAACTGGACGTCGTCACCGAGCGGCAGCAGCTTGGTCTTGATGCCCGAGATCAGAGCCTCATGGTCGCCATACGGGAAATCGGTGCGGCCGACTGAGCCGGCGAAGACGGTATCGCCCGCCAGCAGGAAGCGCAGGTCCTTCTGGAAGAACGTGACATGCCCGGGCGAATGGCCGGGCACATGCGCGACCGCGAAGGTCAGGTCACCGAGCGAGACGGTGTCGCCCTCCTTCAGCCACTGCGTCGGTGTGACCGCCTTCATCCCGAGGATGTCGAAGCGCAGGCCCTGCTCCGGCAAGGCGTCGAGCAGGGGCTTGTCGCCCTCATGCGGCCCGATGATCGGGATCGACAGCGCCTGCGCCAGTTCGGTCGCACCGCCGGCATGATCGAGATGGCCGTGCGTCAGCCAGATCGCGACCGGCGTGACACCGAGCTCCTTCAGGGCACCCAGGATCTGCGGCACGTCGCCGCCGGGGTCGACGATAGCTGCCTCGTTGGATTTGGGCTCCCAGACGATCGCGCAGTTCTGCTGGAATGGCGTCACCGGCACGATGGCGATCTGGAGCGGCGGCTGCTGGTCGGTCATGAGAGGCCTTTCGACGATCTGGGAAGGCTTCTAGCGCCCGCCGCAGCGATTGGCGATCAGCGCGCGGTAGTTCACGAGATCACCATCCATCTCCGCGACATTGCGCTCGCGCTCCGCTCCGCTCTGGCAGGTCGCGAAAACGGTGCGGGCCTTCTGGAGATAGCCGACATGCTCGCGCCAGGTCCGGCATTGCGTCGCCTGGTCGGCGCTCCCCACGGCCGCAAGCCGCGTCTGCTGCAGGCGGAAACCGGCTTCGTTCTGGAAGAGATCACGCGAGCAGGTCGCCGGGCGCGGCTGCTGGGCCAGCGCCGGAGCGGCCAGCAGCAGCGCCGCGACAGTCAGAGCGAACCTCATCCGAGGTTCAACTCCTTGAAGAAGTCGTTGCCCTTGTCGTCGATGACGATGAAGGCCGGGAAATCCTCGACCTCGATCCGCCAGACCGCTTCCATGCCGAGCTCGGGATATTCGAGAACCTCGACCTTGCGGATGCAATCCTGCGCGAGACGCGCCGCCGGGCCGCCGATCGAGCCGAGATAGAAGCCGCCATGGGCCTTGCAGGCCTCGCGCACCGCCGCCGAGCGGTTGCCCTTGGCCAGCATCACCATCGAGCCACCGAAGGACTGGAACTGGTCGACGAAGGAATCCATGCGGCCGGCCGTGGTCGGGCCGAAGGAGCCCGAGGCGAAGCCCTCCGGCGTCTTGGCGGGACCGGCATAGTAGACCGGGTGGTTCTTGAAATAGTCGGGCATGCCCTCGCCGCGCTCCAGCCGCTCGCGGATCTTGGCATGGGCGAGGTCGCGGGCAACGACGATCGTGCCGGTCAGCGAGAGGCGCGTCTTGACCGGGTGCCGCGACAGCGTGGCGAGTATCTCACTCATCGGCTGGTTGAGGTCGATCCTGACGACATCGCCCCCAAGCTTGGCCTCGTCGACATCAGGCAGGTATTTGGACGGATCGGTCTCCAGCGCCTCCAGGAAGATGCCGTCTTTGGTGATCTTGCCCTTTGCCTGACGATCAGCCGAGCAGGACACGCCGAGCCCGATCGGCAGCGAGGCGCCGTGGCGCGGCAGGCGGATGACGCGCACATCGTGGCAGAAATACTTGCCGCCGAACTGCGCGCCGACGCCGAGCGCCTGCGTCATCTTATGGACCTCTTCCTCCATCTCGATGTCGCGGAAGGCGTGGCCCGAAGGCGAGCCCTTCGTCGGCAGCGCGTCGAGATATTTGGTCGAGGCGAGCTTGACCGTCTTGAGGTTCTGCTCGGCCGAGGTGCCGCCGATGACGATGGCGAGGTGATAGGGCGGGCAGGCTGCGGTGCCGAGCGTCAGAATCTTCTCCTTCAGGAACGCCATCATGCGGTCCTTGGTCAGGAGCGAGGGGGTCGCTTGGTAGAGGAAGGTCTTGTTGGCCGAGCCGCCGCCCTTGCAGACGAAGAGGAACTTATAGGCGTCCTCGCCCTCGGCATAGATGTCGATCTGCGCCGGCAGGTTGGTCGCGGTGTTCTTCTCCTCGAACATCGAGAGCGGCGCGAGCTGCGAATAGCGCAGGTTGCGCTTGAAATAGGCGTCCGCGACGCCCTCCCCCAGCGCGGCCTCGTCCTCGCCATCGGTCCAGACCTTGCGGCCCTTCTTGCCCATGATGATGGCCGTGCCGGTGTCCTGGCACATCGGCAGCACGCCGCCGGCCGCGATATTGGCGTTCTTCAGCAGGTCATAGGCGACGAACTTGTCGTTCGAGGTCGCCTCGGGATCATCCAGTATCTTGCCGAGCTGGGCGAGATGGCCGGGGCGCAGCAGATGATTGATGTCGATGAAGGCCTGCTCGGAGAGCTGGCGGATCGCCTCACGCGAGACGCTCAGGACCTCGCGATCGCCGATCTTCTCGACGCTGACGCCTTCGCTGCCGAGCTTGCGATAGGGCGTCGTATCCTCGCCGAGCGGGAAGAGATCGACATGCGTATAGGCCATGACCAGCGGCTCCGAAACAAGCTGCGCCGCGATCAGGACATGGAAAGACGCGACGCCGATCCAGCCGGCGTCATAGCCCGTCGGCCGGCATCGTCCAAGCAGTCTTTAGTGCGTTTAAGTCTAGGCCGCCTGCGCGGCCGATTCGGCGAGGATCGCGTAGATCGCAGAGGGATCGCGGACCTTGCGGACCTGTTCGAGAACGGACTGGTTGCGCAGCACGCGCGCGACGCGGGCGAGCGCCTTGAGATGGTCGGCGCCTGCACCCTCGGGCGCGATCAGCACGAAGATGATGTCGACCGGCTGGCCGTCGAGCGCGTCGAAATCGATCGGCTTCTCGGTGCGGGCGAAGAGCCCGACGAGACGATCGATGCCCGGCATCCGGCCGTGCGGGATCGCGATGCCATCACCGATGCCGGTCGAGCCGAGGCGCTCGCGCTGGAGCAAGGCTTCGAACAACTCGCGATCGGGCAGGCCCGTCAGCGTGGCGGCATGCTGGGCAAGCTCCTGCAGAGCCTGCTTCTTGCCGTTGGCCCGCAGCGGCGAAATCACCGCGGCGGGGCTCAGAAGATCGGTCAGCGTCATTCGCCCGTCCATGCATGTCCCATGCCGGCTGAAATGCCGTCGGCATGGGTCAGGTTCGACGGCCGGAGCGGAAAGCCCGCCGGCCTCAGGACAACGATGCCGGTGGGTCGATCCAGCCGATATTGCCGTCGCCGCGGCGATATACGATGTTCATGCGGCCATTGCCAGCGTGCCGGAAGACGACGACCGGCGCGCCGGTCAGATCGAGCTCGGCCACGGCGTCGCTCACCGTCCTGACATGCAGGGATTTGGTCGATTCCGCGACGATCACCGGGTTGTCACCGGCCGCAACCCCATCGAAATCCTCGACATCGTCATCGGGGGCCGCGATCACATAGCTGGGGATTTCGATTCCGACATCGCGGCCATTGGCACTCGAACGGTCTTTCAACCGTCGCTTGTAGCGTCGCAGCCGCTTTTCGATGCGTTCAGCCATCTTGTCGAGGCTGGCATAGGGATCGTGGGCGGTGGCGGAGGCTTCCAGCGTGATCCCGGAGGAGAGGTGCAGGACACCGTCGGTCCGGAAGGCGGAGCCGTCCTTGTCGACCGTGACATGGCCCTGATAGCCACCCTCGTAATATTTGCTGACCGCCGCAGCGACCCGCTCCTCGGCCTGGCCGCGAAGGGCCTCGCCGACATCGAGATTCTTGCCGGAGATTCGCAAGCTCATGGAGTGCTTCCCCTTGGTTTAGCCATGGCCGTGTTCGGCCATCCCTGGGAGCTAAGAACCGGGAGTCGGGGTTGTCAATGAGCCCCGGCAATCATGGCGCGCATGCGCAGGGCCTTTGGAACAAATTCGCCTAACGTTCACCCGCCGCCATGGCGACCTTCTCCCGCCGCCGCTCCATCGAGGACGGGATTCTCGGGATTCGCGGTATTTCGCCACAGTGCGCCGGGCGATATCGATGCCGCCGTCCTTCAGACGGGTCACGATGGCATCGTCCGAGAGAACGGCCGAGGGGCTCTCGTCGTCGATCATCTGCTTGATCCGGAAGCGCACGGCCTCGGCCGAATGCGCCTCGCCATAGCCGGTGGCGGCGATCGCAGCCGAGAAAAAATATTTCATTTCGAAGACCCCGCGCGAGCAGGTCAGGTATTTGTTCGACGTGACGCGCGAGACGGTTGATTCGTGCATGCCGATGGCGTCTGCCACGGTCTTGAGGTTGAGCGGGCGCAGATGCTCGACGCCATGGGCGAAGAAGCCGTCCTGCTGGCGCACGATCTCGCTCGCGACCTTCAGGATCGTCCGGGCGCGCTGCTCCAGCGAGCGGGTCAGCCAGTTCGCCGTCTGCAGGCATTCGGCGATGAAGGCCTTGTCCGCGTCGTTGCGGGCCGCCCTGGACACGCGCGCATGATAGGTCTGGTTGACGAGCAGCCGCGGCAAGGTGTCGGGGTTGAGGTCGATCAGCCAGGAGCCGTCCGGCGCGGCGCGGATGAAGACATCCGGCACCACGGTCTCCGCGGCCGAGCCGCCGAAGGCGCGACCGGGCTTGGGGTCGAGACGGCGGATCTCCCCGACCATGTCGGCGATATCCTCGTCGTCGACGCCGCAGATGCGCTTCAGCGCGGCGAAATCACGCTTGGCGACGAGGTGCAGGTTCGCGACCAATGCCTGCATGGCCGGGTCGAAGCGGTTGCGATCGCGCAGCTGGATGGCGAGGCATTCAGCGACATCGCGGGCCGCAACACCTGACGGATCGAAGCTCTGGACGACGCGCAGCACCGCCTCGACCCTGTCGATGGCGATGCCGAGGCGCTCGGCTATCTCAGCGAGAGGCTCGCCAAGATAGCCGCTGTCATCGACCGCATCGATGATGTGGCGGCCGATGATGCGCTCGGCCGGCTCGATGACGGAGAGATCGAGCTGCGCGACCAGATGATCGTGCAGCGAGAGATCCGCCGTCAGGCTGCTCTCGAAGCCCTCGGGATCGCCGTCGAAGGAGCCGCCCGTCGCGCCATAGGCCCCGCCGACGATCGGCAGGCTGTCGGCGCCGTTCGCCTCGCTGCGCGCCGCCGTCGGCTGTTCGTTCTGGAAGACATTGTCGAGGCCGGTGCCGAGCCTGCCCTCCATGCCCTCCTGCGTGTGCAGGCTCTCGGCCCTGGCGAAGCTCTCGGCATCGGCGGCGTGGTGGCTGTCGGCATCATCGGGTCGCGCCGGCAGTTCGGCGGCCTCGTCGCGCTCCAGCAAAGGATTGCGCTCAAGCTCGCCCTCGACGAAGTTCTGGAGTTCGAGATGCGAGAGCTGCAGGAGCTTGATCGCCTGCAGCAGCTGCGGCGTCATCACCAGGGACTGCCCCTGGCGCAGCTCCATGCGTGGCATCATCGCCATACGCGAAAGGCCCTTCCCGCTCGCGCACCATCGGCACGCTTCTTGCTTGCGAAAGGGACACTAGCGCCGGCTCATCGCCGCGTCAAAGGCTCAGCCATGCCCGCGGACAGAAAAATGTTGCGCCGCAACAAACCTCCGCCGCGGCGACCAGCGCAGCTTAAAGGCGGAAATCCTCGCCGAGATAGACGCGCCGGACGTCCGGGTTGGCAATGATCTCGGCCGGGGAACCTTCGGTCAGCACCCGCCCGGAATGGATGATATAGGCGCGATCGACGAGGCCGAGCGTCTCGCGGACATTGTGGTCCGTGATCAGCACGCCGATGCCGCGATCGGTGAGCTGCCGCACCAGCGCCTGGATGTCGCCGACCGCGATCGGATCGATGCCGGCGAAGGGCTCGTCGAGCAGGACGAAGGAGGGCTTTCCTGCCAACGCGCGCGCGATCTCGCAGCGCCGCCGCTCGCCGCCCGAGAGCGCAATCGAAGGCGCCTTGCGCAGGCGCGCGATGGTGAACTCCTCGAGCAGCTGGTCGAGCTGGCGCTCACGCGCCTTGCGATCGGGCTCGACCACTTCCAGCACCGAGCGGATATTGTCCTCAACCGACAGGCCGCGGAAGATCGAGGCCTCCTGCGGGAGATAGCCGATGCCGAGGCGCGCGCGCTGGTACATCGGCAAGGCGGTGATGTCGTTGCCTTCGAGTGAGATGATGCCGGCATCGGCGGCGACGAGGCCGGTGATCATATAGAAGATCGTGGTCTTGCCGGCGCCGTTGGGGCCGAGCAGCCCGACCGCCTCGCCCTGGCGCAGGTGGAGGCTTGCATCCGAGACGACGGCGCGCCCGCCATAGCTCTTGCGCAGGCCCTCGACCGCGAGGATACCTGGGCCGCCGAGCCCGGCGACCGTGCCCGGCATCTGCCGGGCCTTCTCCCGGCCCTGGCTGCCGAAGAGCCCGCGGAGCCGGCCGAAAACCCCCGGCTGCGGCAGAGACGGGGCCGGCCGCGCCGGGGCAGCCATGGGACGAGGCGCTTCGGAAACAGTCACTGCGGCACGATCAGTTGGTGGGCTTCGGAGCCGGCTTTGCGCCTGGCTTGCCGGCATCGGCCTTGCTGGCGTCGTTCGGCACGAACAAGCCCTGCACGCGCCCGCCTTCGACATTGGCGACGCCGGTGACCGTATCGTAGACCAGCTTCTGGCCGCGCGTGACGTTGGGCCCGTCGTTCAGCGCGACGTTGCCGGTCATGATGACGAGGTTGCGAGCCCGGTCGAACTCGGCATTGTCGGAGGTCGCGGCCTGCGTCTTCGAGACCACGGTCACCGGGCCCTTGCACAGGATGCGCTTGATCGAGCTGTCATTGCTCTGACCGCCCGCGCCCGCTGCTGCAGGAGCCGGGGTCGGCGCCGGAGCCGGCGTCGCCGGGCGACCGGCGGTTCCGCCCGGGCCGCCGCGACCTTCGTACAGAACGGTCATCACCGTGCAACGGACCGTCGTCTCGCCCTGCACGGCCACGACATTGCCCGAGAAGACCGCCTTGTTCTCCTTGTCGAGCACATCGAGCTTGTCGGCGTCGATCTTGATCGGTTCCTTGCTGTCACCGCCGAGGCCGCCCAGCGCCGAGGAGGCGCCCCGTGCCTTGGCCGGGGCGGCCTGCGCAAAGGCCTCCTGCGGCGCGCCGAGCAGCGCGAAGCCGGCGGCGAGAAGCAGCGCGGCGTCGCGGGCATGCGCAAAACGAAGCATCTGGCCAGTCCTGATCATGTCACTGTCTCTTCCCGTTACCAGCATCGTCAGCCGGCACTGCATCTGCGGGGGGAACCCGATTCGCGTTCAGCAGTTCCAGCATCGGCTTGCTGCCCTCGCGTTCGGGGCCGGCGAGCGTACCTGCCGGCGCGTTACGGATAAAGACCCGCACCCGCCCCTCGAAAGCGATCAACTCGCCATTGTTCTTCACGTCAAGTGTGTCGGCATCGACGGTGGTTTCGCCGAGGCTGACCTTGACCGGTTCCTTCGAGACCACCGTGCCGGATTTGAAGTCGACATCGGCGGTCTTCATCTGCATGTCGTGGCCGTTCTCGGTGCGGATCTTGACGTCGTCGACGAGGCGCAGCTTCTCCTTCTGCGTATCGAACAGACCCGTCTTCGCGTTCACCGTCACCCAGCCCTCCCGCTCCATCTGGATGCGTGCCGTCAGCGTCTGGAGTTCGACCTGCGTCGGGTTGCGGATCTCCTGGAAGGCGTTCTCGGCGGTGACCTGATAGGGCCGGTTGTCCTTCCGGTATCCGGAGAGCTTCGGCGTCTCCATCCTGACCTTGCCGCCGGTGATGCCGACCGAGCTGATCGAGACATTGGCGAGCTTGCCGCCGAGGGGCGACAGGAAGGGAATCACGACAAGCGCCAGCACCAGGGCCACGGCGGCGACGGGAATCACGCGGCGCAGGAGATGCACCAGCCGCGTGTGACGCCGTGCCGCGCCGAAGGCCGCACGCCGGCGCAGCGCCTGCGCGGACAGCCCCGCCGCCGGGTCGTTAAAGGTCATCGCCAAAGTCATGCCCCGCGCAATGGCAGCCGCTCACGGCATTTTCGTGTCACAGGACAGGCCACATCGCGCCCCCGCGCGGCTCGTCCAGGGAGGCTCGAGCCCATGCCCGCGCGCTCCACCCGCGCGCAGACTGACGCAAGAAGCCTTAGAAATTGTCAAGTGTGGGCGAAGATATCGGTCTCGTCCCAGCCCGCGAGATCGAGCTCGGCACGATACGGCAGGAACTGGAAACAGGCCTGGGCGAGATGTCGGCGCCCCTCGCGCGCCAGCATCGTCTCCAGCTTCTCGTGCAGCGCATGGAGATGCAGGACGTCGGAAGCGGCGTAGGCGAGCTGGGCTTCGCTCAGCGTGTCCGCGCCCCAGTCGGACGACTGCTGCTGCTTCGACAGATCGACGCCAAGCAGTTCGCGAACGAGGTCCTTGAGCCCATGCCGGTCGGTATAGGTGCGGGTCAGCTTCGAGGCGATCTTGGTGCAGTAGACCGGCGTGGTGACCACGCCGAAAGCATGCTTGAGCACGGCGACGTCGAACCGGGCGAAGTGGAAGAGCTTCAGCACCGCCGGATCCTCCAACAGGCGGATCAGGTTCTTCGGCCGCTCGCCGTCCTTCGGGATCTGCACGACATCGGCGGTGCCGTCGCCGCGCGACAACTGGACGACGCAGAGCCGGTCGCGATGCGGGTTGAGGCCGAGCGTCTCGGTGTCGATCGCGACGCTCGATCCGGCGTCATAGCCGTCCGGCAGGTCGCCGCGATGGAAACGGATGGTCATGCTCGAAACCTCACTCGGGCCGCGCGAACGCGCCCTTCGACTGCACTTCACGGAAACGGGAAACGACAGGCCGCGCGCCGTTGGCGCCGCGCATTTCGCAGCTAACGGCCAGCCCCGCCCCGTTCAAGCCCTTTCTGCGCCGAGATAAACTCTTAGGCGCCGCGTTAACCCTTTATTCACCATAGGCTTCAACCCGGCGGCCCGCCATGCGACAACAGTCGCTGGAGTTCGCCCGATGTCCCTGGTCCGCCTTTTCAGCGATTTCGAAGGCCGCATCGGCTTGCGGACCTTCTGGCTCGGCAGCATCGCGGTCGCGCTGACGCTGCTCGCCATCGAGCGCACCCTGCCTCTCCTGGTGGATCGTCACGCCACGATCACGACCATCGCCTTCCTCAAGGCCTTCGCCCTGTTTCCCTGGGCCGCGCTCGCGGCGAAGCGTGCCAATGACCGCGGCAGCACGCCGCTGTTCGGCATCCTGCTGATCTGCGCGATCGTGCTGCCGGACCATCTGAGACCCCTCATCTCGATCGGCTGGCGCCCATCGCTGGAAGCGATCGCGACCATGGCCTGGGTCGTCGCCTTCATCGATCTCGGCCTGATGCCTTCGGCCGTGCATCGGAGTGGGGTTGCGGCTGCGCCTGCGGGTGCTAAAGCGGCGGAATGAGCGCCGCACCGACCTCCTCCGCCCCTGCCCTGCCCTTCGACCCGACCGATCCGGTGGCCCTGACACAGGCGCTGGTGCGCTGCCCCTCGGTGACCCCAGAGGAAGGCGGCGCACTTGCACTGCTCGCCGCCGTGCTGACGGCAGAAGGCTACGACGTGCATCGCCCTGTCTTCAGCGAGCCGTGCACGCCCGATGTCGAGAACCTCTATGCGCGCATCGGCGACACCGCTCCCGTCTTCGTGATCGCCGGTCACACGGACGTCGTGCCCGTCGGCGATGCGGCGGCCTGGACGCGCGAGCCCTTCGGCGGTGCGATCGAGAACGGCGCGCTCTACGGGCGCGGCGCCTGCGACATGAAGGGCGGGCTCGCAGCCATGGTCTCAGCCGCGATCCGCTACCGGCGCGGCAATCCGGATGCTCCCGGCTCGATCGCCTTCCTGGTCACCGGCGACGAGGAAGGCCCCTCCGTCAACGGGACGGTCAAGCTGCTCGCCTGGGCGCATGAGCGCGGCGAGCGCTTCGACCATTGCATCCTCGGCGAGCCGACCAATCCGGCTGCGATGAGCGACATGATCAAGATCGGCCGGCGGGGCTCGCTGACCGGCAAACTGACCGTGCAGGGCACGCAGGGCCATGTCGGCTATCCCCATCTCGCCGACAACCCGATCCGCGGCATGGTGCGCCTGCTCGCCGCCCTCGACGCTACGCCGCTCGACGGCGGGACCACGCATTTCGACCCGAGCAACCTCGAAGTCACGACGCTCGACGTCGGCAACCCCGCGACGAACGTCATCCCGGCGCAGGCGAAAGCGGCCTTCAATATCCGCTTCAACGACACCTGGACGCCGGAGACGCTCGCAGCCGAGCTAGAACGGCGCCTGCGCGAGGCGGCCGGCAACCAGGTGCGCTATACGCTTGAGGTGCAGCCGACCAATGCCGTCGCCTTCCTGACCCAGCCCGGCCCCTTCGTGGCGATCGTCGCTGACGCCATCGAGACCGAGACCGGCAAACGCCCTGCGCTCTCGACCACGGGCGGCACTTCCGATGCGCGCTTCATCAAGGATTATTGCCCCGTCGTCGAATACGGCGTCGTCGGCAAGACGATGCATCAGATCGACGAATGCGTCGCCGTCGCGGACCTCGTATCGCTCGAGCGGATCACACATCGTTTGCTCGCCAGCTATTTCGCGGCGCAGCGCCAGGCTTGACGGGCTGGAACCACGGCTCAATTATCGCGATTAGACGAAAGTCTAAGATCGCAGATGATGGAGACCGTGATGAGGCTGGCAGCCGATGACGTCGCGCGTTCGCTGCGCGGCTCCTGGCACCTGATGACCCGCGGCGCCGAGGCCCTGCCCGAGCTCGACCTGACGCGGGACGGGTTCTGGCGCTCCTTCCTCGCCTTCGCGCTGATGCTGCCGGCGACCATCGCCATTCTCGCCGCGGTGCGGCTGACCGCCGGCCTGCCGAACAGCGCCGGGCTGTTCACCGCGCCGGCGCTGGCGCTGTCCGTGATCGCCGCGCTCGCCCTGACGATCCTGGCGGTCCCGGCCCTCTTGATCGCATTGCGCCCGGAACTCGTACAAAGCCCGCGCTTCACCAGCTTCGTCATCGCCTGGAACTGGGCCGGCATCGTCTCGGCCAGCCTGATGGCGATTCCCGCGGCTGTCTTCGCGGTCGGCTGGGCACCGCCCGCGCTGGCGATCACGCAGTCGCTCTTCTTCGCCGCGATCGTGCTGCGGCTGCGCTATTGCGTGGCGCGCGCCGTCTTCGGGCCGGAGAGCCGCGGCATCGCCATGACGCTGGTCGTCGCCAGCGTGATGCTCGACTACGGCGTTAGCCGGCTCTTCGGCCTGTTCTGAGGCGCCTTACGCCTCAGCCCGACTGTTCGGCGTAGTCGACGCCAGCGAGATAAAGCCCGCAGGACGGCGCCAAAGCCCCGCATTGCGAGCGGTCGCGCGCGGCCAGCACCTTGCCGAGCTTGTTCTCCGGCCAGCGCCCCATCCCGACCATCTTCAGGCAGCCGACGATCGAACGGACCTGATGATGCAGGAAGGAGCGGGCGTGGACATAGACCACGATCTCGGAGCCTTCGCGGCGGACATCGCAGCGGTCGAGCGTGCGGATCGGGCTGTTGGCCTGGCATTCGGCGGCACGGAAGGTGGTGAAATCGTGCTGGCCGAGCAGCGCCTTGGCGGCGCGGTCCATTGCCTCGTGATCGAGCTTGACCGGCACATGCCAGACCCGGTCGCGATCGAGCGCGGGCTGAGCCCGGCGGTCGAGGATGCGGTAGATGTAATAGCGGCGCCGCGCCGAGATGCGCGCGTCGAAAGTGTCGGGCACGGTCTCGGCGCTGAGGACCGCGACCGGAAGCCGCTTCAGCCGGGCATTGGTCGCGTCGCGCACGACATCGGTGCGCCAGTCCTTGTCGATGTCGACATGGGCGACCTGATGGGTGGCGTGGACGCCGGCATCGGTCCGGCCGGCGCAATGCAGGCGGACGGGATGGCCGCAGAAGGCCTCGACCGCCTCCTCGACGCTCTGCTGGACGGACGGGCCGTTGAGCTGGCGCTGCCAACCCGAGAACGGCGTGCCGTCATATTCGATGACGAGCTTGTAGCGCGGCATCAGAGCTTGCCGCCGGCTCCGAGCCGGGCGCCGCGCAGGAACTCGGCCCCGCTCATTGGAGCCTTGCCGGCGCGCTGGACCTGCAGCAGCTTCACCGCCCCGACCGCGCAGGCAACGGTGCCTTCGTCGTCGAGCAGCGTGCCGGGCTCGGCCGCGCCGCCGGCACGCGCCGTGCGCAGGATCTTGAGCCGTTCCGGCCCCTTGCCGAGATCGATCTCGGCGAAGGCGCCCGGGAAGGGCGAGAGGCCGCGGACGAGGTCATGGACCTGCTGCGCCGGCAGCGCCCAGCTCAGCTTGGCCTCGGCATTGGTGATCTTGCTGGCATAGGTCACGCCCTCGTCCGGCTGTGGCGTGAACTGCAAGCCGCCGCGGCCGAGCGCCGCCAGCGCGCGCACCATCAGGTCGGCACCGAGAGGGCTCAATCGGTCGTGCAATTCGCCGGCTGTCATGTCCGGGCCGATGGCGAGGCTCTCGACCATGGCGACGGGGCCGGTATCGAGGCCGGCTTCCATCTTCATCACGCAGACGCCGCTCTCGGCATCGCCGGCCATGATCGCGCGCTGGATCGGGGCGGCGCCCCGCCAGCGCGGCAGCAGCGAGGCATGGAGGTTCAGGCAGCCGAGCTCGGGCAGATCGAGAATCGCCTGCGGCAGGATCATGCCATAGGCGACGACGACTGCGACATCGGCCTGATGCGAGGCGATGATCTCCGCCTGCTCCGGCGTCCTAAGCGTTGCGGGCGTGAAGACCGGGATGCCGAAGCGTTCGGCGGCGCGATACACCGGCGAGGGCTTCAGTTCGAGGCCGCGACCGGCCTGCGCCGGAGCGCGGGTGTAGCAGGAGACGACCTCATGCCCCTGGCCAACGATCTCGGTCAGCACCGGCACGGCGAAATCCGGCGTGCCCATGAAGATGACGCGCAAACTCATATGCTGAACTTGTCTCCATAGCGGCGGTCATCCCGGGCGACCCGCCGGGTCCGACCTTGGGTCGGCCCGATGGCAGGCTCCGGGGGACCCGGGATCCACTCCGGAACCTCTCCTGCCGGCACTCCGGCATGGATCCCGAATCTGCGCTTCGCTCCGTCCGGGATGACGGGGCGCGGGTTGGAAAACCTCAGGCCGCCGAGCGCTTGGCCGCCTTGGCGAATTTCTTGGTGACGCGCTCGCGCTTCAGGCGCGAGAGATGATCGATGAAAAGCACGCCGTCGAGATGGTCGATCTCGTGCTGCAGGCAGGTGGCGAGCAGACCATCGGCCGCAATCTCCTGCGTCTTGCCGTCGAGATCCAGGTAGCGGACCTTGACCTCGGCGGGGCGCTCGACCTCCTCGTAATATTCGGGAATCGAGAGGCAGCCCTCCTCATAGGCACTGAACTCTTCCGAGGACCAGGTGACCTCCGGATTGATGAAGACCTGCGGCTTCTTCGCTTCCGGCTCCTCGCCCTCCTTCGCCTCGGGCTTCGACAGGTCGATCGTCACGACGCGCAGCGGCACGCCGATCTGGATCGCGGCAAGGCCGATGCCGGGCGCGTCGTACATCGTCTCGAACATGTCCGCGACCAGCGCCTTGATCTCGGGCGTGACGGCCTCGACCGGCTTCGAGACGAGGCGAAGCTGGGCGTCGGGCAGGATGACGAGCGGGCGAACGGACATGGGATTCCAAGAGAAAAGGGCTGTTGAACCGGGGACATAAGCATTTGTGGGAGAGCGGTCAAACTGTTCCGCTTTCGTTCGCAATTCCCCCTCGAATCGGCTAGGCTCCCGCGCATGAACGAGATCGCCTTCACCTTGCTGGAACGCCCGGTGACCTGGGCCGAGGCCGTCATGGGCTTCGGCGCCCTGAGCCTCGTCCTGCTATCGATGGCGGTGATCGTCGGCTGGCGCGGCGGCCGGAGCCGCGCGATCGAGGCCGCGATAGCGACCGAACGCGCCCGCGAGATGGACGACAAGGTCGCGGAGATGAACCGCCAGCAGGCCGAACTCGCCGGCCGGATGCAGTCGATGGCCGAGATTCTCTCGACCCGGCAGGGCGATCTCGCCCGGCTGGTCGCCGACCGCATGGACGGCCTGAGCCACAAGGTCGGGCAAGGGCTGGAGCGGAACGTCCAGCAGACCACCGAGAGCCTCGGCAAGCTGCAGGAGCGGCTGGCGGTGATCGACAGCGCCCAGAAGAACCTGACCGACCTCACATCCGAAGTCGTGACGCTGCGCGACGTGCTTTCCAACAAGCAGGCGCGCGGCGCCTATGGCCAGGGCCGGATGGAGGCGATCATCCGCGACGGCCTGCCCGCCGCCTTCTTCTCCTTCCAGCCGCAGCTCTCGAATGGCAAGCGGCCGGACTGCCTGGTGACGCTACCCGGCGACGGGCGCGGCCTCGTCATCGATGCCAAGTTCCCGCTGGAGAGCTTCACGCTGCTGCGCGAGGCGCGCGGCGACGATGCCAGGAAGGCGGCCGGCCAGCGCGTCCGCAGCGATGTCGGCGTGCATGTGAAGGATATCGCCGAACGCTATTTCCTGCCGGGCGAGACGCAGGACATCGCCCTGCTCTTCGTGCCGTCTGAGTCGATCTATGCCGATCTGCACGAGCATTTCGACGATGTCGTGCAGCGGGCGCACCGCGCCCGGATCATGATCGTCTCGCCCTCTCTGCTGGCGCTGGCGATCCAGCTGATGCAGTCGCTGGTGCGCGATGCACGGATGCGCGAGGAAGCGCAGGTGATCCAGAGCGAGGTCGGCAAATTGCTCGACGATGTGCGCCGTCTTGGCGAGCGCGTCGACAAGCTCGACACGCATTTCCGGCAGGCGCAGGACGATGTCGGCCAGATCAAGACCTCGGCCGGCAAGGTGACGAGCCGCGCCGAGAGGATCGGCGCGCTCGATTTCGACGACGAGAAGAGCGAGCCGAAGCTGCCCTTCGCCAAGGGCCTAGACCTCAAACGCGCCGCCGAGTGACCCCGCGAACGCTTCCGCGCCTCCGGGCCGCCTGAAGCAGATCGCGTGCATGCGAGGGTGGTGCCGAGGCGGCGCTGCCTGGCCCGCCTTGCACAGCCATGCATGGTTGCGCCGGCGCGCCGCGACCTCCCTGTACCCTTGCGGCATTAGAACCGCCTTAAGCATTCTCTGGAAGAACAAGAGGCGCTTCCGAGGCCGAATACGATCGGATTCCGACCTCGGAGCAGTAAAAAGCAAAGATTGCCTACAAATTAGACACCTCGACTACGCCTGCCGCCTCAGCCCCACATCTTGAACGACGTCTTCCCAGAAGGTCCGTCATGACAATGAGCATCAAGACGAAGCTGGCAACCGCGCTGGTTGCCCTGGCATTCTGCGTCCTCGCCACCGGCGCCTGCGGCTACCTGGCGCTGCGGTCGGCGACCGAACGGATCGACAGCGTCGTCCAGAACAACGTCGTCCCAATGGAGCAGTTGCGGATCGTCAGCGACATGTACGCGGTCAATATCGTCGACACCATCTGGAAGGCGCAGAGCAATCAGATCACCTGGACGAATGAGCTCAAGAGTGTTTCAGGAGGCTGGGGGGGCTATCGACCAGAGCTGGAAAGCGTATCTGCCCAGCGTTGGCGATGCCGAGGAGAAACGGCTCGCGGACGAGGCCACGGCCTTGATGAAGAGCGGCAACGTCGCCGTCGCCAAGCTGATCGGCATCCTGAAGGAACGCGACGAAAGCGCGCTGCGCATGTTTGCGACCGACGAGCTCTACAAGGCGATCGACCCGATCACCGCCAAGGTCGGGGAACTGACCACGCTGCAACTGTCGCAGGCGCGCAGCCAGGGCATGGAGGCCCAGTCGATCGCCCACTCCGCCGGTCTCCTCCTGCTGGCCGTCGCCGGTGTCGCCCTGCTGATGGGCGCGCTGGCCCTGGCCTTCGTCATCCGCGGCGTCGTGCGCCCGCTCGGCGGCATGACCGATGCGATGAAGCGCCTTGCGAATGGCGAGCAGGACGTGACCGTGCCCAGCATCGGCCGGCGCGACGAGATCGGCGAGATGGCAGGCGCGCTGCAGATCTTCCAGGAGAATGCCGCACGCGTGCGGGCGCTGGAGGAGCAGGAGCGCGCGGCCGCTGCGGCGCGGCTGGCGCGGGCGCAGTCGATGGAAGCGGTGGTCTCGGATGTCAGCGAGGTCGTCGCGGCTGCGGCTGCGGGCGATTTCTCGGCGCGGCTCCAGATCGACGACAGCGACGAGCAGATGCAGCGGCTGGTGGCCGGCATCAACGAGATCAATCGGGTCGTGGATGGTGCAACGACGGAGTTCGCGGAGATCCTGCAGGGGATCGCGGGCGGCGACCTGACGAACCGGGTCGAGACGGCCTATCGCGGCCGTTTCGCCGATCTCAAGGGCGCGATCAACGAGACGGTGGATCGTCTCTCGGACACCGTCGCGACGATCCAGACGACCGCCGCCGATGTCGGCCTGGCCGCGCGCGAGATCAGCATGGGCGCCGACGACCTGTCGAAGCGCACCGAGGAGCAGGCCTCCTCGTTGGAGCAGACCGCCGCAACGACCGAGGAACTCGCAGCCTCGGTCAAGGCTTCGGCCCAGGCCTCACGCTCGGCAGCGACCGTGGCTGACGAGGCTGCGAGTGCCGCGCGCTCGGGCGGCACCATCGCCGGTGAGGCGGTCGAGGCCATGGCCCGCATCGAGACCGCCTCTCAGAAGATCGCCGATATCATCCGCGTGATCGACGACATCGCCTTCCAGACCAATCTGCTGGCGCTCAACGCGGCGGTCGAGGCGGCGCGTGCCGGTGACGCCGGCAAGGGTTTTGCCGTCGTCGCCTCGGAAGTGCGCACGCTGGCGCAGCGTTCGAGCGAGGCGGCCAAGGACATCTCGACCCTGATCTCCTCGTCCAATGCCGAGGTCGGCGAAGGCGTGAAGCTGGTGCGCAAGGCCGGCGAATCCCTGACCCAGATCCTCGCGGCCTCGCAGAAAGTGGCGGCCACCATCGCCGACATCTCGGCGGCGTCGGGCGAACAGGCCAACGGCATCGACGAGATGAGCCAGGCGGTGGCGCATCTCGACGAGATGACCCAGCAGAACGCCGCCCTGTCGGAACAGAGCGCGGCCTCGGCCAATTCGCTGTCGGGCCGGATCGAGCAGCTCAACACGCTGGTCGCGACCTTCAGGACCAGCCAGGGTGGCGGCGCGGCACGCGCGCCCGTCCCGGCCGCGACGGAGCCGGACCGCCTGCGCCAGCTCGCCGAAGCGGCCTTCCAGCAGTCGCGGCGCCCCGCTGCGACGGAAGCCAGGCCCGCCCCCGCCAAGCGCGCGGCGAATGCCCGCAACGGCAGCACCGGCTGGGAAGAGTTCTAGGCCGGCTTGCCTGTCATTCCGGGGCTTCACGCAGTGAAGAACCCGGAACCCACGACCGGGTGAGCGGCCTGCAACCGGGCATCAGATGTCCCACCCAGTCGTGGGTTCCGGGTTCGCGCCTGCGGCGCGCGCCGGAATGACAAATGGCACGGCTGCTTCAGGCGCCTCCTGACCCCTGTCAGGAGGCGTTGCTGTGCAGGCTCGCCGACAGCTCCGGCTTCACATTCAGCGTCTGGAAGACCACGCAATAGCGCTCGGTGAGCTTGAGCAGCGTGTCGAGCTTGTCCTGCGGCGCATCGCTCTCGACGTCGAAGGTGAGGCGGATCGCCTTGAAGCCGACGGCTGCATCCCTGGCGACGCCGAGCGTGCCGCGGAAGTCGAGATCGCCTTCGGCCCGGACCACGCCCTTCTTCAATTCGATCTCGAGCGCGGTCGCAACCGCCTTGAGCGTCACGCCGGCGCAGGCGACCAGCGCCTCCAGCAGCATGTCGCCGGAGCAGAGTTCCGCCCCCCGAGCCGCCGGTGGCGGGATGCAGGCCGGCAAGCGCGATGGCACGGCCGGTCTCGACCTTGCAGGCGATATGCTGGTCGTCGAGTTCGCCATGGGCCTTGAGCGTGATGACCGCCGCCTCTGGATTGGTCCGGTATTCGTCCTTGAGGGGAGCCTGCAAGGCGCGCAGCGCGGTGACGTCCATGATCGTGTTTCTCCTGAGGCGGCCCGCCGGCTTTTAGAGCATCGGCCCGAAACGTGGCACGCGGTTTTCGGGCAAAGCCGATGCCAAATCAAACAGCTTCAGGCCGCAGCCTCCACCTCCGGCGCGACGGGCCGGGTTTCCTTTTCGAGCGCCCGGCGCAATTCGCGGCGCAGCGTCACGAAGCCGACGGAGCCCTCCTGGCGCGGGCGCGCCAGGAGATTGTCGAGACTGAACGCGATCGGCCCCGCCTCCCGCGGCAGGACGTGGATGCGGTCGGCCAGGCGCAGGGCCTCCTCGACCGAGCCGGTGGCGACGACCACGGCAGGACGCGCCTGCGTACAGAGTTCCGGCAGGAAGGCGCTGAGCCGGGCGCGGGCCTCGGCATCGAGCGCCGCGAAGGGCTCGTCGATCAGCAGCAGACGCGGCCTCACCAGCAGGAGCCGGGCAATGGCAAGCCGCAGCAGCCCTTCCGGCGAGAGCTCGGACGGCCGCTGCTTCGCCTGTCCGGCAAGGCCGAGGCGCACCAGCACATTGGCGATCAGCCCCTCGCGCTCGAACGGCGTCACATGCGGCAGGGCGAAGGCCAGGTTCCCGGTCAGGTCGAGCCAGGCAAAGAAGCGCGGCCGGGCGCAGAGCAGGCCGATCTCAGCGGTCGGGATCGCCCCCTCATCGGTTTTCAGGCCAGCGAAAACGCGCAGAGCCGCGCCCCGCACCTCGGGCGCGCCGAGCAGGGCTATGACCTCGCCGGCCCTGGGGCGCGCCGGAGTAGTCTCGAGAGAGCGGGAGAAATCGTGAAGAGAGGCCGACATCGCTGGCTCCATCCATGGACAAGGCGGAAGGAGCGCTGACGGCATGAGGCCGTCCCGTCGTCCCGCGCTTTAGCTGCATTTGTTTCGCGCCCGCAAGCTGAGGCTCAAATCGGCGCGTATCCTCTTTTAAGGTCCGGTCGTCCGTTTTGTCAAACGTCACTCACCACCACATCCCGGCTGTCTCGGCCGCCTTCTGCTGATGCGGAGCCTCGTCGCGCAGCGAGCGGTCGAGCGCGCGCAACGCCTCGCGCTTCGTCGCCTCGAAGGCCGGCGAGAGCCGGTCGCGCGGGCGGGCGAGCGGGTTGTCGAGCTCGTCGAAGATGCGGCCGGGCTTGGGCTGCATCACGACGATGCGATCGGCCAGCGTCACCGCTTCCTCGACATCATGCGTGACCATGACCACGGTCGGGCGGCTTTCCTGCCAGAGCGCCAGGAGATGGTCGTGCAGGCTCGCCCGCGTCGTTGCGTCGAGCGCCGAGAAGGGCTCGTCCATCAGCAGGAGCTTGGGCCGCGTGACGAGGGCGCGGGCGATGGCGACGCGCTGCTGCTGCCCGCCGGAGAGTTCGCGCGGCCAGCGCTTCTCGTGACCGGCGAGGCCGACGCGGACCAGCGCATTGCTCACCAGCCCTTCCCGCTCCGCGGCAGAGAGATGCGACAGGCCGAAGCCGGCATTCTCGGCGACGCTAAGCCAGGGGAAGAGCCGCGGTTCCTGGAAGATGACGCCGACATCGGCGCGCGGCTCGGCGATCGCCTCGCCCTCGAGGCGGATCGCGCCCTCGCTCGGCCGGTCGAGCCCGGCGACGAGACGCAACAGGGTGGTCTTGCCGCAGCCGGAACCGCCGAGCAGGGCGACGATCTCGCCGCGCCCGACATCGAGCGTGATCGCCGACAGGGCGCGCGTGCCGTCGGCATAGGTCTTGGAGAGCCGGTCGAAACTCAGCATGACGTTATCGCGCCTTCAGAGCTTGTCGCGCGCCGTATCCTGCCAGGCGAGGAAGGGCCGCGTGATGGCGACGAGCAGACCGTCCGCCAGCTTGCCGAGCACGGCGAAGCTGATGATGGCCGCGATGATGGTGCCGGGGCGGCCGAGCTGCTGGCCGTCCACGAGCAGATAGCCCAGCCCCTCGCTCGCCCCCATGATCTCGGCCGCGACCACGAACATGAAGCCGAGGCCGAGGCCGGAGCGCAGCGCGACGATCCAGGCCGGCAGGATCGCCGGCAGAAGGACGCGGCGCACCATGGCGAGGCGCGACAGGCGAAAGACCCGGCCGACCTCGACGATCTTGCGGTCGATGCCCTGGATCGCGGCGGCGACGCCGAGATAGACCGGGAAGAACACGCCGACCGCGATCAGCGCCACCTTCGAGGCCTCGAAGATGCCGAGCCAGAGGATGAAGAGCGGCACCCAGGCGATCGAGGGGATCGCGCGCAGCGCCTGCAAGGTGGGATCGAGCAGGCTGCGGGCGACGGGCAGAGCCCCTGTCACCGCGCCGAGGACCGTGCCAGCGAGCGCGCCGAGGCCGAAGCCGGCAGCGACCCGCCAGAGCGTCGCGCCGGCATGGGTCAACAACTCGCCGGAGGCCGCGAGGCCCCAGAGCGTGCGCCCGACGACGCTGGGCGGCGGCATCAGGCGGCCATTGGCGATGCCGGCCGCGACGAGCCATTCCCAGAGGATGGCCAGCACGACCGGCAGGACGAAGCCGGCAACCGCAAGCCCGTAACCGCGGCGCGGGGCGGCGGGGCGCCGCTCCGGCTCGTCCACGGCTGTTGCGATTTCTAGGACGCTCATCGCCGCGCGCTTGCCTGTCAGTTGGTGGCGGCGAAGCGCCTGTCGATGAGGCTATCGACGGCAGCCTTCACATCGGTCGTGGCCGGCAGCACGCCCGCCTCCTTGAGAGCGAGCCCGGCGGCGGTGATGGTATCGACCTGCGCCCGGCCGATCGCCGAATGGGTCAATTCGGTGCGGGTGAGCTGGCGCTCGATCACCGGCTCGGAGAGCTTGGTGTACTCGACCAGAACCTTCTTGAGCTCGACCGGATTGGCGCGTGCATAGGCGCGAGCCTCCTCGTAGGCCGCCAGCACCTTCTTCACCAAAGCCGGGTTCTCGTTGGCGAAGGCTTCGCGGACATTGAGGATGCCCCAGGTGTTGTCCTCGGCCTTGCGATAGAACAGCTTCGCGCCGCTCTCGACCTCTGCGGCCGCCATCAGCGGATCGAGCCCGGCCCAGGCATCGACGTCGCCGTGCTCCAACGCCAGACGGCCATCGGCATGCTGGAGCAGGACGAGCTTGACGTCCTTTTCGGTCAGCTTGGCATCGGCCAGCGCCCGGACGAGGAAGATATGCGGGTCGGTGCCGCGGGTGACGGCGACGCGCTTGCCCTTGAGATCGGCGACCTTGGCGATCTCGCTCTTGGCGCCGGTGACCAGCGCCGTCCATTCCGGCCGGGAATAGACATAGATCGACTTGATCGGATTGCCGTTGATCTTGCCGATCAGCGCGGCGGCGCCGGCGGTCGAGCCGAAATCGATCGAGCCGGCGTTGAGGAATTCGAGCGCCTTGTTCGATCCGGCGGACAGGACCCAGCGCACCTTGATGCTATCGGCCTCGAGCGCCTTCTCGAGGAGGCCGCGCTCCTTCAGCACGAGGCTGACCGGGTTGTAGGTCGCGTAATCCAGCCGGATTTCCTTGGGCGCCTGCGCGAAGGCCGGCGCGGCGAGGCCGGCGGCGGCGACTAAAGCGAGCGCGAGGCGGCGGGTGATGCTGGTCATGGGCTTATCCCTCTGGCGATGGTGCGAGGGATCGGGACGGGTGGCGTCCCTGGCCCCACGCTTTAGCTGCACTTGTTTCGCGCCCGCAAGCTGGTGGCTCAAATCGGCGCGTATCCGACTTTAAGGTCCAATCGTTCTGTCTGTCAAACAACACATGGGGTAGCGTCTTTTTTCATAATTCACATAATTTCATGTTTAAATTTACCCTCTCACCCGCCCTCTCCTCATGTTACGAAAGGCAATGCCCGCTGGAACGGAGCCTACGTGACCACGCCTCCCGCCAAGCCTGCCTTGCCCCTCGCCGAGATGCTGCAAAGCCCCGAGGCCGGGGTCGCGCGGCTGTTCGAGCCGATCAGCCGGCGCGACAAGACCAAGATGCGGCAGGCGCTCATTGCCGGGCTGCGGCAGGTTCTCGACGAAGGCCATGCCTCGGCCCGGGCGATCCTGGCCGGGCCGCGCGGCGGGTTGGCCTGTGCGCATCGGCTCTCTGCCGTGATGGATGCCGTGGTGCGGGCGCTGCATAGCGCCGCGACCAGCTATTTCTATCCGGCCGACAATCCCTCGCAGTCCGAGCGGATCGCGGTCGTCGCCGTCGGCGGCTATGGACGCGGCACGCTGGCGCCGGGCTCGGATGTCGACCTGCTCTTCCTGTTCCCGCACAAGCAGACAGCCTGGGGCGAGAGCGTGGTCGAATCCATGCTCTACCCGCTCTGGGACCTGAAGCTGAAGACCGGCCATTCCGTGCGCTCGATCGACGATTGCGTGCGCGAGGCCCGTGCCGACATGACGATCCGCACGGCACTGCTGGAGGCGCGCTTCCTCGTGGGCGACCGCGCGCTGTTCGAGGAGATGGTCCGCCGCTTCGATGCCGAGGTGGTCGAGGGCACGGCCCAGGCCTTCACCGAGGCCAAGCTCGCCGAGCGCGAACTCAGGGTGCAGCGGGCCGGCGCTTCGCGCTATCTGGTCGAGCCCAACGTCAAGGACGGCAAGGGCGGCCTGCGCGACCTCAACACGCTGTTCTGGATCGCCAAATATTCCTACCGCGTCCATGACGTGCGCGAGCTGGTCGAGGCCGGATTGTTCGACGAGCAGGAACTGCAGATGTTCCAGCGCTCAGAGGAATTCCTCTGGCGCGTGCGCTGCTGGCTGCATTTCATCACCGGCCGGGCTGAGGAGCGACTGTCCTTCGACCTGCAAAGGCAGGTCGCGGCGGAGATCGGTTATGCCGGCCGCAGCGGGCAGGCGCCGGTCGAGCGCTTCATGAAGGCCTATTTCCTGATCGCCAAGGATGTCGGCGACCTCACGGCCATCGTCTGCGCCGCCCTGGAGGCGCGCCAGCAGAAGCCGCGCGCGACGCTGTCGCGGCTGTTCGAACTCGCTCGCCAAGCGCAAGCGCGAGCGTTCGCTCGGCCATCCCGATTTCAAGCTGACCAGCCAGCGCCTCGATGTCGTCGATGACAGCGCCTTCGAGCGCGATCCGGTCAATCTGCTGCGACTCTACGCCATCGCCAGCCGCGAGGACCTCGCGATCCACCCGGATGCCAGCCGGCTGGTGACGCAGTCGCTCCGGCTGGTCACGCCCGGCCTGCGCAACGAACCCGAAGCCAACCGCATCTTCCTGGAGATCGTGACCGGCCGGCGCTCGCCGGAAGTCGTGCTCAGGCGCATGAACGAATCCGGGCTGCTCGGCCGGTTCGTCCCGGATTTCGGCCGCGTCGTCGCGATGATGCAGTTCAACATGTACCACCACTACACGGTGGACGAGCACCTGATCCGCGCCATGGGCGTGCTGGCCGAGATCGATGCTGGCACCCTGGAGGCCGAGCATCCGCTCGCCAACGAGATCATGCCAACCATCTCCAACCGGCGGGCGCTCTATGTCGCGCTTTTCCTGCACGACATCGCCAAGGGGCGCCCGGAAGACCATTCGGTCGCGGGGGCCCGGATCGCGCGCAAGCTCTGCCCCCGCCTCGGCCTGACAAGCGCGCAGACGGAGACCGTCGCCTGGCTGGTCGAGCATCATCTGGACATGTCGACCACCGCGCAGAGCCGCGATCTCGGTGACCCCAAGACGATCGAGAGCTTCGCCGCCACTGTGCAGACGCTGGAGCGCCTGAAGCTGCTGCTGATCCTCACCGTTGCCGATATCAAGGCGGTCGGCCCCGGCGTCTGGAACGGCTGGAAGGGGCAGCTGCTGCGCACGCTCTATTACGAGACGGAGCTCGTGCTCACCGGCGGTCATTCCGGGGTCGAGCGCAAGGCGCGCATCGCCATGAAGCAGGACGAATTGCGCCGGCGCCTGTCCGATTGGAACGAGGCGGAGCGCGACGCCTATGTGGCGCGACATTACCCCGCCTACTGGATCAAGGTCGATCCCGAGCAGCAGGAGAAGCATGCGCGCTTCCTGCGCGAGGCGGAAGCTGCCGGGCGCACCACGGCGACCATCGTCGAGACCGACAAGTTCCGCGGCGTGACCGAGCTCACCGTGCTCGCGCCGGATCATCCGCGACTGCTCGCCATCGTCACCGGCGCCTGCGCCGCGGCCGGCGGCAACATCGTCGACGCGCAGATCTTCACGACCAGCGACGGGCTCGTGCTCGACACGATCTCGGTCTCGCGCGCCTTCGAGCGCGACGATGACGAACTGCGCCGCGCCGAGCGCATCGCCGCCGCCATCGAGCGGGCGCTGAAGGGCGAGATCAAGATCGCCGATCTCGTCGCCCAGCGCCGCGCCCCGCCGCCGCGGGGCCAAACCTTCCAGGTCGAGCCCGAGGTGGTGATCGACAACGTGCTCTCGGCGCGCCACACGGTGCTGGAGGTCTCCGGCCTCGACCGGCCGGGGCTGCTCTACGACCTCACCACCGCGATCGGTAAGCTCAACCTCAACATCGCCTCGGCCCATATCGCGACCTTCGGCGAGAAGGCCGTCGACGTGTTCTACGTCACCGACCTGACCCATGCGAAGATCGTCTCGACCGGCCGGCAACTGACGATCCGCAAGGCGCTCATCGACGTGTTCAAGTTCGAGGCGGAGAAGCCGGCTCCGGCGAAGGCGAAAGTGCCGGCCCGCGCTTGATTTAACCGGCCATAAGGCCGATATCCGGCACGAACGCGGCTGCGGCCCCGCAAGGGCGGCGCAGCCAGCCAGGAAAGGGACGTGACGATAAAATGACGCAGAACCCTGCGACGGAAGACCCCAACCTCGAAGCCGGCGCGGACGCGCCCGAGCAGGCGGCCACCGCCGAGGCAGGCCTCGCGGCTGAGTTTGCCAAGCTCCAGGCCGAACGCGACGACCTCAAGGACAAGCTGCTGCGCACGCTCGCCGAGATGGAGAACCTGCGCCGGCGCACCGAGCGCGAGATCGCCGATGCCAAGGCCTATGCGGTGACCAGCTTCGCCCGCGACATGCTCGGCTCCTCCGACAATCTGCGCCGGGCGATGGAAAGCCTGCCGGCCGATACCCTGAAGGCGGCCGACGCAGCCGTGAAGACGCTGCATGAAGGTGTCGAACTGACCGAGCGCGAACTGGTCAAGACGCTGGAGCGCCATGGCGTGCGCCGCATCGATCCGCAGGGCGAAAAGTTCGACCCCAACCTGCACCAGGCGATGTTCGAGGCGCCCGACACCGAGATCGCCAAGGGCTTGGTCTCGAAGGTCGTGCAGGTCGGCTACAAGATCGGCGAGCGCGTCCTGCGCCCGGCTCTGGTCGGCGTCTCCGCCGGAGCCCCCAAGGCTCCGGACGCGCCGGCCGGCGACCCGACCCAGCACTGACGCCGTGTTCGAGGCCGCCGGCGTCGCCATCTTCGCGCTGACCGGCGCCCTCGTCGCCGCCCGCAAGGGCATGGACCCGTTCGGCTTCATCCTGCTGGCGGTCGTCACCGGCGTCGGCGGCGGGACCTTGCGCGACGTCCTGCTCGGGCGCGGCATCTTCTGGGTGCGCGATCCCAGCGACGTCATCGTCTGCACATTGGTCGCGCTCAGTGCCTGGACGCTCGCCTATCTCAGGCCTGGCGTCCTCGAAGGCTGGGCCGGCCGCAAGCTGCTGATCTGGGCCGACGCCGCCGGCCTCTCGCTCTTCGCCGTCATCGGCACGCTCAAGGGGCTCGACGCGGCCGTGCCCGTGCTCTCGGCCGTCGCGCTCGGCGCGATGACCGCGACCTTCGGCGGCATCCTGCGCGACATCCTCGCCGGCGACCGGCCGATGGTGCTGTGGAGCCGCGATTTCTACGTCACCGCCGCGACGGCAGGCGCCGCCATGACGGCGCTGCTCACCGGGCTGGGGCTCTCCGGCCCGGCCGTGATGCTTGGCGGCCTGGCAGCCTGCTTCGGCCTGCGGGCGGGCTCGCTGCTGTTCGGCTGGTCGTTTCCGAGCCTGCCCGGCAAAGCGGCCGATTAGGGCTTCGGCTTCGTCACGCGCCGCATGGTCAGGTTGATCCGCCCGCCCTCCGGCAGCAGCGTCGAGGAGCCCGTCAGGATGCGGTCGATGCCGTGATAGGCCAGCCGTGCTTCGCCGCCGAAGAGCAGAACGTCGCCGGACGCGAGCTTGAGCGAGGTCGTCTTGCCGCCGCGCGTCGTGCCGCCGATGCGGAAGAGCGCGGCGTCACCGAGCGAGACTGACAGGACCGGCGCGTCGAAATCCTGCTCGTCGCGATCCTGGTGCAGGCCCATCTTGGCGCCGGCCGCGTAGAAATTGACAAGGCAGGCCTCGGGCGGATGCGGATAATCCGCCAGTTCCCGCCAGAGATCGAGCAGCGGCGCCGGCATCATCGGCCAGGGCTCGCCGGTTTCGGGATGCTCGGGCTGATAGCGATAGCCACGCTCGTCCGACACCCAGCCGAGCGAGCCGCAATTGGTCATGCGGACCGAGAACGGCGTGCCGCTCTTGGGCATGCGCGGCTGGAAGAACGGCGCCTTGCGCGCCACCGCACGCAACTCCGCCACCAGCGCCGCCTGCTCCTCCGGCGCCAACCTGCCCGGCCAGTGGACGACGCCCGGCGCGACGACAACCCGGGTCATGGTCAGAGCGCGTCGAGGCCGAGAACATCGGCCATGGAGTAAAGCCGCGCTTCACGCCCCCTGCCCCAGAGCGCGGCCTTGACCGCACCCTGCGCGAAGAGGCTGCGATCTTCGGCGACATGGGCGAGCTCGAGCCGCTCGCCGGCGCCTGCGAAGATCACCTTGTGGTCGCCGACGACCGTGCCGCCACGCAAGGCAGCGAAGCCGATCGTGCCAGGCTCACGCGCGCCGGTGATGCCGTCGCGGCCGGCGACGCGCGCCTTCGCGAGATCGACGGCGCGGCCCTCGGCCGCCACCTCGCCGAGCAGGACGGCGGTGCCGGAGGGCGCATCGACCTTCATGCGGTGATGCATCTCGACGATCTCGATGTCCCAGTCGGTGCCGAGCGTGGCGGCGACCTTGCGCACCAGCGCCGCCAGCAGGTTGACGCCGAGGCTCATGTTGCCGGAGCGGATGATCGGGGTGCGCTGGGCCGACTCGGCCAGCTCAGCGAGATGCCTGGGCTCCAGCCCGGTCGTGCCGACGACGTGGAGAATGCCGGCCTCGGCCGCCAGTCTGGCGAAGGCGACCGTCGCATCCGGAGCGGTGAAGTCGAGCACGCCATCGGCGGAAGCGAAGGCAGCGGCGGCATCGCTGGTCACCTTGATGCCGGAGGCCGGCAGGCCAGCCAGAATGCCGGCGTCTTCGCCGAGCGCGGCGGAACCGGGACGCTCGATCGCAGCCACGAGCGTGCAGCCCTGCGCCTGATCGATGGCGCGGATCAGCATCCGCCCCATCCGCCCGGCGGCACCGACGACGACGAGACGCATATCACTCATGGAAGGGGCTCCGGGCTGGCTCTGTTCGCCAGTAGCGCAATAGACCGGGCTCCGCCAGCCGCCCACCCGAAAGCCCGCAAAAGCAAAACGGCCGGGTCGCCCCGGCCGTCTGTCATTCTTTCACGCTGCCGGCGTTCAGGCCGCCTGCTGGATGCCCGAGAGCTTCCAGGCGGCGCCGCGCTCGCGGACGAAGGTCCAGTACTCGCTGACCTCCTGGGTCTGCGCGGCATTGCCGTCGACGATCTTGCCGGACTTGCGGTCATAGAGCGCATTGATCAGGCTGAAGCGCATCGCCACGGTCGCGTAATCGGCACCGCCCTCGCTCCAGGCCTGCGACAGGTCGCCCTGCAGCAGCTTGACATCGGAGACGCGGTCGGCGACGCCGCGGCGGGCGTTGTCGCTGAGATCCTCGTCGAAATAGCCGAACATCTCAGGTGTCGTCCGCTGACGCAGGCCAGCCTCGTCCTCGTTGGAATAGGCCGTGTTGATCTCGCCGAGCAGGCGCTCGAAGGCGTTGAAATCCTCGCCCGAGAGCTCGATCGGCTGCGGCTGCACGGCGGCAGCGGCGGCGCCACCGCCAAAACCACCCATGCGGGCAGCGTTCTGCTGGGGCTGCGGCGCGTCATAGCCTTGGCGGGCATAGGGCGCACCCGCACCGGCCAGCTGCGGCTCGGAACGGCGACGGAAGAAGCGGATCGCGAGCATGATGATGCCGGCGATCAGGCCGATCTGCAGCAGGAAGCCGAGCATGCCGGCGAGCGAGGCGAGGCCACCGAAGAAGCCCGAGCCCGAGAGCATGCCGAACAGGCCCGCGCCAAGCAGGCCGGCGCCGATGCCCATCATCATGTTGCGCGCGAAGGACGGGCGCGCTGCCTGCGCCGCCGCGCCGGCGGCCGCGGGGCCAGCCATGGACGGCGAAGCCGGCGAGGCCGGAGCCGAGCGCTGGAAAGTCTGGGCGCCACCCGGCGTCGTATTGGTCGACGGCGGTGCGCTATTGGTGAACGACCCACGGCTGCCCGAGCTGCGGCCACCGCCCGGACGGGCTTCGGCAACGAGCGGCACGAGCAACAGGGCCCCGGCGACCAGGGCGACGGCACGTCCACGACGGGCGAGCGAAATCAGAGACATTGTTCCTCCCGGAGCCCACAATGGGCCCACCGCCCGACAATATGGAGAGAGCCGGCATCCCACGCAAGGCCCCTCTCGGCTAACAGACTGAAACTCCTGACTATTTCAAATCGGCACATAATCATTCGTTGCAATCGGGCCGATATGCTAAGCTGACGCATCGCTTCGCCCTGCGAGGCGCGGGAAGAGAGCCATGACCGGATCCGGACCGAGGCCTCACCGACACCGCGTGCTGAGCTGGATGCTCGCGCTCGCCGTGCTGTTCCTGATCAGCGAGGCTGCTGCGGCCGGCGAGCCTGCCATTGCGCTCGACAAGCCACGCCTTGCCCAGGCGCCGGAGCCGCTCTGTTTCTGCTGGAACGACGGCCGCAAGATCGCCGAGGGCTCGATGTCCTGCATCAAGACCACGCAGGGGCGGCGTGTCGCGACCTGCGGGCGGGTGATCAACATGATGTCGTGGCAGCTGACGGAAACCGCCTGCCCGGAAAGCTGACCGCTCCCGCCTGAAGCCATCCTTTCCAACAGAAACGCCGCCGGGATGGGCCCCGGCGGCGTTGTTTTCATTGCTCTTGTGGTCCTAGCGACTTCGAGACTGACCCGTTGTCAGAACGCTCCCAGAACGATCGCCATCATGAAAACGAAGGCCGCACCCATGATCAATCGGTCGAGACGTAGCGTGACACTCATCACACCCTCCTGTGTCATTGACCTGTCACCGAGGCTACCAGAACTGACGAAGGCCGCAAGGGGGCTGCATCGTGGCAACCTGGGGACGGAGGCTAGATCACCCTTAATCAGCGGTTAAATCATTGATTAGATTTGGGGATATTCCTGGCTGCGAAAATTCGTCGCGAGCCCTCACCAGCGCCCCGCCACAGCTTCGCCACGGTTCGACCGGCGATACCCGCGCACTGATCTTACCGACATCTGAGGCAAGGTCCGCGACGGCGGAATCGGCCCCGGTTAAGGCCGGATTCGGCTGATTAAGGCGCGATTCACCACGGTGCCAAAGTTAATCCGCCTGTGGCGGCCTGGACGCAGTCGGTTGAGAAACCGTTCACCAAGCGGTTCGCATTTGAATGGTCATGCGACGCGCTCATCTCGCCCTCATCGCACTCGGCATCGTCGGCGCAACCGGCCTTGCGGGCTGCGGCAAGTTCCAGAAGCCCCAGCGCGCCGCCTGGCGCGACCAGGCGGAAGCCGCCTGCATGGCCTCGCGCCAGGTGCAGATCTCGTCCTATGTCAGCCTGCGCGGCAAGGCGATCGACGGGCCAGGTACCTGCGGCATGCAGCAGCCGTTGAAAGTTTCCGCCTTCTCCAATGGCGGCATCGGGCTGACCAGCTCGGCCACGCTCTCCTGCCCGGTCGTCGTGACCACCGACAAATGGCTCGCCGAAGTCGTGCAGCCGGCGGCGATGAACGTGCTCGGCGCCCAGGTCATCGAAATACGCGCCGGCTCCTATTCCTGCCGCGCGATGAACAACGGCACGGCAACGTCGCGCACGTCGGAACATGCCTTCGGCAACGCCGTCGACGTCTTCTCCTTCCGGCTTAACGACAACCGCGTGGTCACGGTGAAGGACGGCTGGCGCGGCTCGCCCGAGGAGCAGAACTTCCTGCGCGAGGTCTTCGTCGGCGCCTGCCAGCATTTCTCGACGGTGCTCGGCCCCGGCGCCGACCCGATGCATTACGACCATTTCCATATCGACCTGGCCCGGCATTCGAAGGGCCGGCACATCTGCAAGCCGGTCATCAAGTACACGCCGAACTACAACCTGCCCCCGCCGGACCCGACGCGGCCCTATTCGATGGCCCAGACCCTGCCGCGCGGTTCGGCGCCGCCGGCCGGCACCATGGTCGCGGGCGGCGGATTGCTGCGCCAGCCCGGCGACGGCTTGCGGCCCCCCGGCGCAGTCCAGGGCGGTTATCCGGTTGCGAGCTATGCCCAGGGCCAGACTCAAGGGCTCGATGCGCAGCAGCGCTTCCTGGAGCAATACGACGCGCGCCAGCGGCAAGGGCACTTCCAGCCGCAGCCGCTGCCCAGCGAAAACCGCGGCCCGTTGACGCTGCCGGGCGCCGTCGAACCGTCGGAGGAAGAGGCCGCCCTGGGCGATGGTGGCGGCTCCGGCGTCATGGACCAGCAGGACTCGGAGGAAGCGTTGCCGATCAACCCCCGGAACGATCCCTTCGCCTATAGCTCCGGGCGCGTACCGCCGCGACGCTAGATCGCCACGTCCTATCGGACGCAAAAAGTGGCGACCTAGCCTTCTGCTAGCATCCGATTTTTCCGAAAAGTGGTCCCACTTTTCGGTCCGATGCTTAGCTCCGCTCAGCGCGAGACCAGCACCTGCCGGCATTCCGGCGGCAGGGCATCGAGCGACATCGGCGGCTTCGGCTTGGGCTTCGGTCCCGGCTTCGGCTTCGGCGGATTGAAGATCGCGTTGTGCTGGCGCTCGATCCAGCCGCTGAGCTCCGCGCCGCAGCCATCGCCGAAATTCGGCGGTTCCTGGCCCTGGCAGCTCGCCATGCCGGCCGGACAGGCCAGGCGGATGTGGAAATGGTAGTTGTGGCCCCAGATCGGCCTGACCTTCTCCAGCCAGCTCTTGTCGGCGCCGGCCTCGCGGCAGAGCGCGACCTTGAGCGCCGGGTTGACGAAGATGCGCTCGACCTTGGGCTCGGCTGCGACGGTGCGGATCAACCTCGTATGGGCCGGAGTCCAGTTGCGCGGATCGATGTCGCGCCAGTCGGAACGCGCCATATTGACCGCCGACATGTTCTCGCGCTGCTCGCGGTCGAGGCGGCCGCGCGGCATCGGCGTCAGCCAGACATCGGCGTCGAGCCCGATCTGGTGCGAGGCATGGCCGGTCAGCATCGGCCCGCCGCGCGGCTGCGACATGTCGCCGACGAGCAGGCCCGCCCAACCGGTGATGCGCGGCACGTCGCGGGCGAGCTTCTCCAGATAGTCGATCAGGGCCGGATGGCCCCAGTTGCGGTTGCGGTTCAGCCGCATGACCTGCCAGCTCGGGCCGTCGACCGGCAGCGCCTCGGCACCGGCCAAGCAGCCGCGCGCATAGGAGCCGATGGCGCGCGCCTGCATGCTCGCGGGCTCCGTCTTCTGGCCGAAGAGCGAGCGGGCGGCGTCGGGCCAGGCGGCGATGTTCGCGGCGCGGGTCTTCGCCTCCTGATCCGCGGTCGACTGGGCAAGGCCCGTGGCCGGCAGGAGAGCGAGCGGGGCGAGGAGACCTGCGATTCGGGCGATGGTGCGCATTCCCGGAGAATCGCCGCGACCCGCCATGGCGGTCAAGCGCGATGGCTGGACAAGCGGCGCGACGAATTGCAGCCTTGCATGATGGCGCCGCGAGACGCGCCCTTCAGGGAGGATATCGATGACGGCACGGATCGACCGCCGCAGCATTCTTGCCGGCGCAGGCGCGCTTATGGCAGCGCCGACGGCCGGTTTCGGGCAGCAGCCCTGGCCGCAGGGGCGGCTGCTCAAGCTCGTCGTGCCGTTTCCGCCGGCGGGCGCGACCGACGTGCTGGCGCGGCTCGTCGCCGACAAGCTCGGCCAGACATGGGGCAACACCATCGTCATCGAGAACCGGCCGGGTGCCGGCGGCAATATCGGAACGGATGCGGTCGCCAAGGCCGAGCCGACCGGCGACACCTTCCTGATCGTCTCGGTCGGCATGGCGACCAACCAGTATCTCTACCAGAAGCTGACCTATGATCCCGCCAAGGACCTGACGCCGATCACCATGGTCGCGATGGTCCCCAACCTGCTGGTGGTCAACAAGACGGTGCCGGCGAACAACGTCGCCGAGCTGATCGCCTATGCGAAGGCCAATCCCGGCAAGCTCACCTATGGCTCCTCCGGGGTCGGCACCTCCGTGCATCTCTGCGGCGAGCTGTTCCAGAAGCTGACCGGTACCAAGATGGTGCATGTGCCCTATCGCGGCACGGCGCAGGCGACGCAGGACCTGATCGGCGGCCGCATCGACCTGATCTTCGATAATATCCCGCAGGCGCTGCCGCATGTGCGCGCCGGCTCGATCCGCGGCTTCGGCATCACCACGGCAAAACGCTCGCCGACGGCGCCCGAATTCGCGCCGATCGCCGATACCGTGCCGGGTTTCGACGTCTCCTCCTGGTTCGCGCTGTTCGCGCCGGCCAGGACGCCGCCCGCCGTCATCGCCAAGATCCAGGCCGACACCAAGGCGGGGATCGCCGACCCGGCCGTGCGGGCGAAGATGGATGCGCTCGCGGCAGAGCCGGTCGGCAACAGCCCGGAAGAGCTCGGCGCTTTCCTGCAGGCGGAGATGAAGCGCTGGGGCGACCTGATCAACGAGGTCGGACTCAAGGTGGAGTGACCGGCTCGCCGATGCGGAACCGAGGGTTCGCAGCCGGCGTTTCCCGCTAGACCGCGCCCGGAACGGGCGCCACGAAACGGGAGTTCGCCATGTCCACCCTCCTCATCGTCGTGCTGCTCGTGCTGCTTCTGGGCGGTGGCGGCTATTACGGCCATCGCAGCTATGGAACGGCGGGGCTCGGCGGCGTGCTCGGGCTCGTGCTCGTGATCGTCCTGATCCTGTGGCTGCTCGGCGCCATCGGCGGCGCGCGGATCGCCTAACGCTGGCGGGCGAACTGCCCGCCAGTCTGCAGGAGAGTGCGGGCGCTTCGCGATCGGGCCGATGGAATTTTCCCTCGGCCCGGTTGGTATGAAAATCAGGAACGGTTGTCCCAGACAGCCACCGCGGCCGCCAGATCCTCAAGCGCGACACCAACCGACTTGAACAGCGTGATCCCGCCGCCCTCGACCGGCCCGGCGATCCGGCCATGGCAGAGATCGGCCAGCGTGCCCGCCACCTTGTCGGCGCTGTAGCTGCCTTCAGCGATCGCGACGGCGACATCGCCGCCCTCGTCGATCGCCTTGCTGGAATCGACGATGACCCGCGCACGGTGCAGCGCATCGGCATCCGCCTCGCGCATCTGCATGGTGAAGCCGCCGATCAGGTCGAGATGGGCCTCGCGCTTCAGCCAGTGGCCGTGGATCAAGGGCTCGGTCGCGTTGGTGGCGCAGGAGATGATGTCGGCGGTGCGGGCCTCGCCTTCGAGATCGGTGGTGGCGCGGGCCTCGATGCCGTCCTTCGCCAGCTCGGCGACGGTCGCCTCGGCGGCTTCGGGCCGCCGCGCCCAGACCGCAATCTCGGTCAGCGGGCGGACGGCGCGATGGGCCTTGATGATGAAGGGCGCGAGCGCGCCGGCCCCGACCATCAGCATGCGGCTGGATTCGGGGTTGGACATGTAGCGCGAGGCCAGCGCGGAGGCCGCGGCCGTGCGCCATGTCGTCAGCCGGTTGCCATCCATCACCGCGAGCGGCTTGCCGGTCGTGCCGTCCATCAGGAGGTAGGCGCCCATGACGCCCGGCAGGTTGCGCTTGCCGTTGCCGAAGAAGACCGAGACGATCTTGGTGCCGATATAGGGGTTGGCGACGTCCGGCCCGCTCCAGGCCGGCATGGTCAGCAGGATGGCGTCGATCTCGTCCGGTCGCTGGATCGCATACTGGCCGCGCTTGGGCGCGATGACCTCGCTGCGGAAGGCGTCGTCGAGGATGTCGATCAGGCCGGGATAGCTCAGGGCCGCATCGATTTCGGCCACGTCGAAAAGTCGCATCAATTCCGTCCGTTGGTCAGCGCCGGCAGCGCGGAGTCGGGCACGGCCGAACGCAGCGCCTGGGTTTCGGAGCGCAGCGCCTCGGCCTCTCGGCGGTTGCGGCGTGCCGCCTTGCGGTGCTTGCCCTGCGCGACCCATGAGGCCAGGCCGCCGACGAGCACGCCGACGGCGATGGCGGCCAGCACCACCGCGAAAAGCGGCAGCTCGACTGAGAACATCGGCAGGTCGCGGCTGAAGGGATCGAGCGAGACGCGCACCGCGCCGCGATTGGCGACCGAGAACAATACGATCACCAGCGCGATGGGAACCAGCACCAGCGCCTTGAAGAAGGCCTTCATCGGGATTGTTCCCTTTGCATCTGCGAGCCCTCAGCCTGAGGAGCAAGCCGGTAGGCTTGTGTCTCGAAGGATGCTCCAGATACCATCGGAGCCTCCTGGGCCATCCTTCGAGATGCCGATCGCGGCTCCTCAGGATGAGAGCTGGACATGGAACCAGCCTTGAAAAGCGCCTGCGCTCAATCCTTGCCGTTGAGGCGCAGCCGCAGCTCCTTGCCCGTCTTGAAGACGGGGACGAACTTCTCCTCGACCTCGACCGCGTCGCCCGTGCGGGGATTGCGGCCGATGCGGGCCGAGCGGCCCTTGCGCGAGAAGGCGCCGAAGCCGCGCAGCTCCACCCGGTCACCCCGCGCCAGCGCCTTCACGATCTCGTCCAGGATGGCTGAGACGATGTTCTCGATGTCGCGCTGGTAGAGATGGGTGTTGCGGTCGGCGATCCGCTGAACGAGTTCGGATTTAATCATCGCTGGAGCATAACCATTTGTATCAAAATCACTTTTCAGCGGCAGGCTGCCAGAGCGCCAAGGGCGCGTCAAGCCGCAAGCCGACCGGCTGGTCCGCCGCCCGCGCGATCGTCGCCGCGAGCGCATCGAGACCGGCGCCGCGCGCCATCGCCTCGGCGAAGCTCCACAGGCCGTAGGAGGAGGATTTCACTGCGGCGGCGCCAGTCGCGGACCTTCAGGTCCTTGGCGACGCTCTTCTCGCGCTCCAGCCAGGCGATGGCGTCCTGCTCGCCGCCGATTTGGTCGACGAGCTTCAGGCCCAGGGCCTGGCGGCCGGAATAGACCCGCCCGTCCGAAGCGGTCGTCACCTCGCCCTCGGCGAGATGGCGGCGGTCGCGCACCATGTCCTTGAACCAGGTGTAGTTGTCGTTGACGACGCGCTGCAGGGCCTCGCGCGCTTCCGGCGAGGTCGGCTCGAAGCCGCTCGGCGCGGCCTTGAGCGGGCTCGACTTGATCGACTCGACCTTGACGCCGACGGTGTCGAGCAACTGCGAGACGTTCGGGAACTGGAAGAGCACGCCGATCGAGCCGACGAGCGAGGTCTGGCGGGCGACGATGCGGTCGGCGCCCATCGCGGCGATGTAGCCGCCCGAAGCCGCAAGGCCGTCGACGACCGCGACCATCGGCTTCTTCGCGGCGAGCTGGCGCAGGGCGATATGCAGCGCCTCGGAGCCGGACGTGGTGCCGCCGGGGCTGTCGACGCGCAGGACGACGGCGGAGACGGCCTTGCTGTCCTCGACCGACTTGATCAGGTCTAGCGTGCGGCGGTCGCCGGAGATGAAGCCGGAAATCGTGATGCGTGCGATATGGGGGCTCGACAGGCCGGACAGGCTGTCTCCCTTCCAGGCGAAGCCGGCGACCACCGCCGCGACGATGACGCCAAGCACGGCGAGGACGCGCCAGAGCGTCAGCTTACGGCGCAAGCTGCGGCGGTCTGCGAGCAGATCGGCATCGGACGACATCGGTTACTCCTGGAGCAGGTTCGATCCGAACATGCTCAACTTTTTGATTTCGCGCGAATTCTTTTCGTTCGACCGGTTCCGGCCGAACGGAAAGCGCGCGGCGGCTGCAGGTCCGTGATGTAGACCCGCCGGGCCGGCCGGGCAAGGCAGGACGGGCGCCTCAGGCCGCGACCGAGGCGCGCGCCCGATCGAGCGCAAGCAGCGCGAGACCGCTCGCCACGGAACGGAAGGCATCGCCGATATGCACCTTGCCGGCGCCGAAGCGGCGATCGAACAGGCTGCGCACCGCCGGGACGTAAGAGGTGCCGCCGGTCATGAAAACCGCCTCGATGCGATCGCCACCGAGTCCGGCCTCGGCCAGCGCGCGGTCGAGCGCGGCTTCGATGGCGCCGACATCCTCGGCGATCCAGCTGTTGAAATCGGTACGACGGATCGGCTTCTCGATCGTGACGCCCATCTGATTGAAGCTCAGCGTCGTCGCCTCCTTGTCGGAGAGCGCGACCTTGGTTGCGGAGACCGCGCGATAGAGCTCGTAGCCGAGATCGTATTCGATCACCGTCAGCAGGTCCTCGAGCTTGCCGGGCTCGACGGCCTCGCGGATCAGGGCGTTCAGCTCTGCCATGGTCTCGCGGCTCTTCATCAGGGAGAGCTTGTGCCATTGCGCGAAGGCGGCGTGGTAATGCGCCGGAACCGGCAGGAGCTTGCCGAAGGAGCGGTAATCCGTGCCCTTGCCGAGCGCCGGGGACACCGCATGCTCGATGATGCGGTAATCGAAGGTGTCGCCGGCGACGCCGACACCGGCATGGGAGAGCGGGATCGCTTCCAGGCCGCCGCGCTTGCCGGGCTCGAAGCGCATCACCGAGAAGTCGCTGGTGCCGCCGCCGAAATCGGCGACCAGCATGGTCTGCGGCGTCTTGAGATCGCGGGCGTACCAATAGGCGGCGCCGAGCGGCTCATAGGCGAAATCGACCTGGTTCATGCCGGCCTTGCCATAGGAGCCCTTCAGGCGGCCGACCGCCAGTTCCTCGTCCGGACGCTCGCCGGCGAAGACGACCGGGCGGCCGGAGACCAGCGGCAGCGTGTCATGGCCGGAGAGGCCGGTCGTGAGATCGGACAAGAAAACGCCGATCAGGTCCTCCAGCCGGAAGAGCTTGCCGAAGAGCCGGGTCTCCTGGAAGGCGCGGCTGGAGAGATGGGTCTTGAGCGATTGCAGGAAGCGATGCTCGGTCGTCATGCCCAAGGCCATGTCGAGGGCATCAGGGCCGCTGACATGGGTGATGCGGGTCTCAGGGGGACGCCCTTCGCGCCAGAACATCAGCGCCGAGCGATAGGCATCGACCGCGCCCTGCTTGGTGGCGAAGGAGCGCGTCATGACCGAGCCGTCGGCGCCAGCCAGCGCGACGACGCTGTTGGTGGTGCCGAAGTCGATGCCGATGGCGGCGGGGGTCATGGCGAGCTCCTTTTTGCAATGAGCGCATTGTCATTCCGGGGCTTCGCATCAGCGAAGAACCCGGAACCCACGACTGGGCGAGGTTCCCCGCCGCGGTGGCCAGGGCTCGCCCAGTCGTGGGTTCCGGGTTCGGCCCTGCGGGCCGCCCCGGAATGACAACGTGTTTCGAAACAAAAGCCCGCGCGGATCGCTCCGCGCGGGCTGTCTTGGATGTCCGGCTGCTGACGCAGCCGAAACCTCACTTCTTGTCGGTGGTCGTGGCCTTCTTGAGGGCCGCGCCCAGGATGTCGCCGAGCGAGGCACCGGAATCGGCGGAGCCGTACTGGGCCATCGCTTCCTTCTCCTCGGCCATCTCGAGAGCCTTGACCGAGACCTGGATCTTGCGGGCCTTCTTGTCGAAGAGCACGACGCGGGCGTCGATGCGCTCGCCGGCCGCGAAGCGCTCGGGGCGCTGCTCGGAGCGATCGCGGGCCAGCTCGGCGCGCTTGATGAAGGTCATCATGTCGGTGTCGGCGATCTTCACGTCGAGACCCGACTCCTTCACCTCGACCACCTCACAGGTGACGATCTGACCCTTCTTGAACTCGCCGGCATCCACGAAGGGATCGCCGCCGAGCTGCTTCAGGCCGAGCGAGATACGCTCCTTCTCGACGTCCACATCGAGAACGACGGCCTGCAGGACGTCGCCCTTCTTGTATTCCTCGATGACCTGCTCGCCCGGACGGTTCCAGTCGAGATCCGAGAGATGGATCATGCCGTCGATATCGCCTTCGAGACCCAGGAACAGGCCGAACTCGGTCTTGTTCTTGACCTCGCCCTCGACCGTCGAACCGGCCGGGTGCTGCTCCGCGAAGAGCTCCCACGGGTTGCGCAGGGTCTGCTTGAGGCCGAGCGAGATGCGGCGCTTGACCGGATCGACCTCGAGGATCGCGACGTCGACTTCCTGCGAGGTCGAGACGATCTTGCCGGGGTGGACGTTCTTCTTGGTCCAGGACATCTCGGAGACGTGGATCAGGCCTTCGATGCCCGGCTCCACTTCGACGAACGCGCCGTAGTCCGTGATGTTGGTCACGCGGCCCTTGAGACGGGTGCCGACCGGGTAACGCTCGGCGATGCCATCCCACGGATCGGCCAGCAGCTGCTTGATGCCGAGCGAGATGCGGTGCGTGTCCTGGTTGATCTTGATGATCTTGACCTTGACCGTCTGGCCGATGGTCACGACCTCGGACGGATGGTTCACGCGGCGCCACGCCATGTCGGTGACGTGCAGCAGGCCGTCGATGCCGCCGAGGTCAACGAACGCACCGTATTCGGTGATGTTCTTGACGACGCCGTCGATGACCTGGCCCTCTTCGAGCGAGGCGACCAGCTCGGAACGAGCCTCGGCGCGGGTCTCTTCGAGGACGGTGCGGCGCGACACGACGATGTTGCCGCGGCGGCGATCCATCTTGAGGATCTCGAAGGGCTGCGGCTGGCCCATCAGCGGGCCGACGTCGCGGATCGGACGGATGTCGACCTGCGAGCGCGGCAGGAAGGCCACGGCGCCGTCGAGATCGACGGTGTAGCCGCCCTTGACGGTGTTGAAGATCATGCCGGTGACCTTCTCGCGGGCCTCGAAGGCCTTCTCGAGCTTGACCCAGCTCTCTTCGCGGCGAGCCTTGTCGCGCGAGATGACGGCTTCGCCGAGCGCGTTCTCGATCCGGTCCAGATAGACCTCGACCTCGTCGCCGACGTTCAGTTCCTGCTCACGGCCGGGGCCGGTGAATTCCTTGAGCGCGACGCGACCTTCGGTCTTCAGACCGACGTCGATGATCGCCATATCCTTCTCGATGGCGACGACCTTGCCCTTGATGACGGAGCCTTCGAGGGCCTCGTTCCGGGTGAAGGACTCTTCGAGCAGGGCGGCGAAATCCTCGCGACCCGCGCTGTAGCTTTCAACTGCAGACATGTAATCTCCTGGGAGCCGGCCGCGTATCCCGCGGATGTCCGGCATGGGCGCCGTGGTTGGTGCTGCGATCCGGATCGCGGCCGTCGGCACCTCCTCTCGGAGATTTCCGCCTCCCCGTCAGGCGGGGGCTGCGGAGGCGCCAGGACCAGCGGCTCGATCCGTATCCGGCAGGCCCGGCTCAAACACGAAACGGGAGCAGGTCTTGGAGACCGCCCCCGGCGCATGATCGATCACGGCCCCTCGGACAGGGGCGATGTACTGCAAGCCGGGCGCCGGAGCAAGGCCGAAGCCCGGCCCAAAGCATCAATATCGCCCCATTCGGCCCGCACGAGGCCGCATAACGCGGCATCCCCTATTCGAGGGAGCCCGCACCGCCCGATATCGCGTAGCTTCCCCGGACTCACACTTCGTGCGAGGTTGCGGGCAGATTTCGTCCGCATGTTGGGAGGGGTGCCATGGGCTGGGCCATTCTGGGGCTGATCGTCGTTCTCGTCGTCTACCTGATCATGACCTATAACGGGCTCGTCGCGATGCGGCAGCGGGTCAACCAGGCCTTCGCCGATATCGACGTCCAGCTGAAGCAGCGCCACGACCTGATCCCGAACCTCGTCGAGACGGTGAAGGGCTATGCGACCCACGAGAAATCGACGCTCGACGCGGTGATCGCGGCCCGCAACGCGGCGCAGGGCGCGAGCAGCGTCCACGACAAGGCCGCCGCCGAGCAGCAGCTTTCCGGCGCCGTCGGCCGGTTGCTCGCACTGGGCGAGGCCTATCCCGACCTCAAGGCATCAGCCAATTTCCAGCAGTTGCAGGTCGATCTCGGCAATGTCGAAGACAAGCTCGCGGCGGCGCGACGCTTCTTCAACAACGCGGTCGGCGAATTCAACGCCGCGATCCAGGCCTTTCCGGCCGTGCTGTTCGCGCCGCAGATGGGTTTCACCCAGCGCGAATTCTTCGATGTCGGCCCCGAGACCCGTGCCCAGATCGAGGTCGCGCCCAGCGTGAAGTTCTGACGGCGCGTCCTTCGAGGCAGCGGGAGCGGCTGCGATGGCCCAGGCCTTCGGGCTCTATACCCACCAGCGCAACAACCGGATCAGGTCGAACCTCCTGATCGCCGGACTTTTCCTGCTGGTCTATCTCACCGCCTGGGGCCTGCTGCTGATCGCCTTCGGCTATGGCGGCGTGCCGCGCGGGCGCACCGTCTTCGGTGAGGCTGGCCGCATCTTCCGCTCCTGGTTCCCCTTCATCACCGCGGCGGCGATGCTCTGGGTCTTCATCGGCTTCCGCATGAATGTCGCGATGATCAATGCGGTGACGGGCGCGAAGGGGCTCGCCCGCGAGGACAATCCCAAGCTCTACCGGATGCTGGAGAACCTCTGCATCTCGCGCGGCCTGCCGATGCCCAAGCTCGCCATCGTCGAGAGCGACGCGCTCAACGCCTTCGCCAGCGGCGTCAACGACAGCCAGTTCACGGTCAGCGTCACGACCGGGCTCCTCGCCCAGCTCAACGACGCCGAGGTCGAGGCCGTTCTGGCACATGAACTCACCCATATCCGCAATGGCGACGTCCGCCTGATGGTGATCGCGGTGGTGATCGCCGGGGTGATCTCCTTCATCGGCGAGATCGTCTTCCGCGGCTTCGGCCGCAGCCGGATCAGGGTTTCGTCGGACGATGCCAAGAAGGGCAGCGGCATCGCCATCGTCGTCGGCATCGCCGTGATCGCGATTTCCTGGTTCCTGGCGGTGCTGATCCGCTTGTCGCTGTCCCGTTCGCGCGAGTATCTCGCCGATGCCGGGGCCGTCGAACTGACCAAGAACCCGGATGCGATGATCTCCGCCCTGCTCAAGATTTCCGGCCGCGCCGATATCGAGGGCGTACCGTCAGGCGTGATGGACATGTGCTTCGAGAACGACCCGGACGATTTCGCCGACCTGTTCTCGACCCACCCCTCCGTCACCAAGCGCGTTCAGGCGCTGATCGAAACCGCAGGCGGGCGGATGCCGGCGATGCCGCCCCATCCGCCGAAGATCGGCGAGCGGCAGGACCTGCCGACCATGGTCGAGGAGACTGCAGCGCGCGGGCCGTGGGCACGGCCACCGCAGGGGCCGGGGCCGGGATAGACGGCTTTGATAGTCGCCGGAGAGGAAGCTACCGGCTCCCCGCTGTCATTCCGGGGCAGGCCGCAGGCCTGAGCCCGGAACCCAGTGCCGATGGGGCTATGAATTCAAGCGCTGGCCCGAACGCGCCTATTGCAGAGACGGCATCGGTTCTGGATTCCGGGCTCTTCGCTCTCGCGAAGCCCCGGAATGACGGCAGAGCCTAACAAACCGAGGAGCGAGCCCCTGCCCATAGCGCCTCGGGCTCAGGCGACAAGCTTCGTTGGATCGATCTCGAAGACCACGGGATAGAAGGTGCTCCAGCGATTCCAGCGCTGCGTGCCGGCCTCTCCAACGGCCCATAGCTTGCCATCCGCTGCAAGGCCGAGGTCCTCGATGCCGCCCGGAGCCGGATAGCGCGCCAGGACGGCGCCCGTCGCGGGATCGAGCTGGGACAGGAAGGCAGGCCGGTTGCCGGAACTCTGCGATATCCAGACCTTGCCCGCCTTGTCGAAGGTCGCGCCCTGCGCGAAAAGCGGCAATGGCAGGATAGCCCGACTTCTCGGCGAGCCCGATCGGCGCCTCCGCGCCGGCGAGGATGCGATCGACCGGGACAGCGTGCAGGTTCGGCGCGCCTTCGCGACGATAGGGACCGAACCAGAGCGCGTCACCGGATGCCGTCAGGAAGGATGGCCCCATCGCCTTGTCGACGCGAACCTCCTGAGCGGCGCACACTCGCCGGTGCGGCAGGATTCCTTGAAGTCGAGCGCCAGCAGCCGGCCGGAATTGGCGACGAACAGCGTCTCGCGAGCCGTGGCGAGACCACCGGGATGGCCATAGGTCGCCGGCAGCGCGAAGCTGCCGAGCAGGCGCCCGTCGCCGCGGGCGAGTCGGAACACGCGCGCCGGGCCATTGTCCTGCTCGCGCTCGGTGCTGCGATAACAGGCGATCAGGATCTCGTCGCCGAAGACCGTCAGCCCCTGCGGGACATAGCCCTCGTTGAGGCCAGGCGACCAGTAGCGGCGGCCGATCGCCGCGGCGTTCGGCACGGCGGTCAGCTCGCGGGTGTCGTAGATCGGGGCATCGCCGGGCAAGGCAGGCCGCGCCCCCGCGGCCGAAGCCAGGCAGAGGCCGGCCCCTGCCAGCAGCAGCCGCCGCCGGTCGAGGATCACCGCCCGTCCTGTGCCCATTCCAGGGCTTCCTCCAGGCGGTCGTCGCCCCAGAAGAGCTCGCCGTCGCCGGCCACGAAGAAGGGCGCACCGAAGATGCCGATCGACTTGGCGTACTCGATCTCGGCCTTGAGGCGCCCTTTGACCTCCTCGCTGCGCGAGAGCGGCAGCACGACATTCGGATCGCTGCCGGCTTCCTTGAGCGCGGCACTCAGAACAGCCTCCTCGGCGATGTTGCGGCCCTCGCAGAAATGCGCCCGGAACAGTGCCTTGGAGAAGGTCGGCGTCCAGCCGCCATCGCGACCGGCCAGTGCCAGCCGGGCGGCCGTCAGCGAATTCTGGGGAAAATTCTCGGGCTTGACGATGGCGACCCCCTGCCGGCGCCCGCGCCGCGCCGTATCGCGCCACATGTAGCGGCCCTTGCTGGGATAGAGCGCGAAGGGCGAGGTGTTCCAGCCCTGAGCCGCGAAGATCGGCCCGAGCAGGAAGGGGCGCCAGCGCAGGGCGACACCGGCTTCCTCGGCCAATTTCTCGATTCTGAGGGCGCTCAGGCAGGAATAGGGCGACGCGAACTCATACCAGAAGTCCAGAACGGGACGATTCGGCATTCAGCCTCCGAACAGGTCGTCATGTCGTGTCGCGCCCGATCGAGCCTGCGCTCTTCGCAACGCGACCGCAAGCGCCGCGAATGGCGCCTGTGGGATGGAGGGACGACGCGCTCGTCCGCATCGATCCATCAGCGGACGACGCGGGATCGATCAGAAGGTTCCGATTGCTTCGCCCCGAGTGCTGCGATAGTGCGCCATTGCGTCCGAAACGCGGCCCATGGGGGCTGTTGACGCATCTTCGCGTTTCTCCGAACCGCGGAGATGCTCTAGGTCGTTGTTTTGTCGCATTTTCTTCATGCGAACCGGCATCCACTTCGCTTGAAAACGCTCTAGCAGGAAAATGAACAGATGGCTGACAGCAGCGTGAAAAAGGTCGTCCTCGCCTATTCCGGCGGTCTCGACACCTCGATCATCCTCAAATGGCTGCAGACCACCTATCGATGCGAGGTCGTGACCTTCACCGCCGATCTCGGCCAGGGCGAGGAGCTCGGCCCGGCGCGCGACAAGGCGCTGCTGCTCGGCATCAAGCCGGAGAACATCTATATCGAGGACCTGCGCGAGGAATTCGTGCGCGACTACGTCTTCCCGATGTTCCGCGCGAATGCCGCCTATGAGGGCGTCTACCTGCTGGGAACCTCGATCGCCCGTCCGCTGATCGCCAAGAAGCTGATCGAGATCGCCGAGAAGACCGGCGCCGACGCCGTCTCCCACGGCGCGACCGGCAAGGGCAACGATCAGGTCCGCTTCGAGCTGACGGCCTATGCGCTGAAGCCCGACGTCGTGGTGATCGCGCCCTGGCGTGAATGGGACCTGCGCTCGCGCGAGCAGCTGATCGCCTTTGCCGAGCAGCACCAGATCCCGATCGCCAAGAACAAGCGCGGCGAGGCGCCCTTCTCCGTCGACGCCAACCTGCTGCATGCCTCCTCGGAAGGTCGCGTGCTGGAGGACCCGGCGGTCGAGGTGCCCGACTACGTCTATTCGCGCACGATCTCGCCGGAAGACGCGCCGGACAAGCCGACGATCGTCACCGTCTCCTTCGAGAAGGGCGACGCGGTCGCGATCGATGGCGAGAAGCTCTCGCCCGCGACGCTGCTCGCCAAGCTCAACGATCTCGGCCGCGACAACGGCATCGGCCGGCTCGACCTCGTCGAGAACCGCTTCGTCGGCATGAAGTCGCGCGGCATGTACGAGACGCCCGGCGGCACGATCCTGCATGCGGCCCATCGCGCCATCGAGTCGATCACGCTCGACCGCGGCGCGGCGCATCTCAAGGACCAGATCATGCCGCAATATGCCGAGCTGATCTATAACGGCTTCTGGTTCTCGCCGGAGCGCGAGATGCTGCAGGCCCTGATCGACAAGAGCCAGGAATTCGTCACCGGCGACGTGCGCCTCAAGCTCTACAAGGGCGGCGTGCATGTCATCGGCCGTTCCAGCGACTACTCGCTCTACGACCAGGACCTCGTCACCTTCGAGGAAGGCGCCGTGGCCTATGACCACCGCGACGCGGCCGGCTTCATCAAGCTCAACGCGCTGCGCCTGCGCACGCTCGGGCAGCGCAAGAAGAAGCTCGGGCTCTGAAGCCCGACTATCGCGGCGCGCCTAGCGCGCGCTGCGACGCGGCTCCCTGGTGTCATCCCGTGCGCGCTGCGGCATGCAATGCCGCTGCGCAGACACGGGACCGCATAACGACAAAAGCTCCAATCACCCGGCGAGGTCAGACCACGCCGGGTTTTCCTTTTCGATCAGCGCGATTTTCCAATCACGGCGCCACTTCTTCAGAACCTTCTCGCGCTCGATCGCCTCGTTCGGGTCATCGAAGGTCTCGACGTAGACGAGCCGGTCGATGTTGTACTTGGCCGCGTGTCCCTTGATCGTATGGGCCTTATGCTCGGAAACCCGGCGTTCGAGATCGTTCGTGATGCCGACATAGAGCGGCCCGTCCTTACGCGTCGCGAGGATGTAGACGGCATAGATGCGTGCGGCCATGCAGACCTCGCGGTGAGGGCGAGGCAATACCCTATTCTGCACACGGTCCCGTGTCTGCGCAGCGGCACTTCGCGCCGCAGCGCGCACGGGAAGACGCGCTTCATCAATCTTCGCTTCAGGAACCGCCGCAAGCTGCTGCATGAACCTGCGCCGCGTTCGCGCGTTCAGCACTCACCGATCAACCCGAGTACTCCCCGCATGCTTCGCCTTCTCGCCCCTGCCCTGATCTCCTTCGCCCTCTGCGCGCCCGTCGCGGCATTCGCCCAGGAAGTCCCGCCCAAAAGCGAAAAGCCGGCGACGCCGGAGGTCGCGACCTGCAAGGCCGCCGCGCTGCAGACGCTCCATGCCAAGGAGCCGGAGATCAAGGATATCTATATCGATGAAGACAGCGCCACGGTCGCCGTGTCGGAATCGAAGATCGAGGACATTCCGATCACGCGCATCGTCATGGGGGAGGCCTATCTGCGGACCGACCGCTCGGACAAGCCGCGCCGCTTCCTCTGCCTGCTCGGCGAGAAGAACAAGGTGCTATTGACCTTCTTCACGGCGCGCTGAGACCTGCCAGGGAGCAAAGCGAAAAGGGCCGCTTGACGGCCCTGTTGCTCTCCTCGGAACGATCCGCCTCTCAGCCGCCGTCGACGACCCGGGTCGCCGGCCGGTCATGGCCATCCGCCAGCTCCTCGTGCCAGCGGCCGTTCTGGTCCTGATAGACGATCCCGTCGGTGCTCCCCGCCACCGTCTGGCGGGCTGCGGCCCGGGTCGCGGCCTTCAGTGCCGCATCATGCGTCGGAAAGGTCTCCGACAGTGCGCCGCCTGCCTTGTAGGCCCAGCCGCCGTCGTGCTCGACCACCTCGTATTTGACCATGACCATCGCGCACCTTCCTTTCGATCAAAGGAAAACCGCGCTCCGGCCTGCGGGTTCCGGCTATTCGCCGTTGCCGCTATCGGCCGCGCGCAGCGAATCCAGCACCGGCATCGAGGTGATGTGATAGCCGGCATCGACATGATGGATATCGCCGGTGACACCTCCGGAGAGATCCGAGAGGTAATAGAGCGCCGAGCCGCCGATCTCTTCAAGCGAAACCGACTTGCGCAAGGGCGAATTGGCGCGCTGCCAGGAGAGCATGGCGCGCGCGTCCGAGATGCCGGCGCCGGCCAGCGTCCGCACCGGCCCAGGCGAGAGCGCGTTCACGCGAATGCCGCGCGGGCCGTAATCACCCGCGAGATAGCGCACGCTCGCCTCCAGCGCCGCCTTGGCGACGCCCATGACGTTGTAGTTCGGCATGATCCGGGTCGAGCCGCCATAGGTCAGCGTGATCATGCTACCGCCCTTGGGCATGCGCTCCGCCGCGCGCCTGGCGATCTCGGTGAAGGAGAAGCAGGAGATCACCATGGTCCGCGAGAAATTCTCGCGGGTGGTGTCGGCATAGAGGCCCTTGAGCTCGTTCTTGTCGGAGAAGCCGATGGCATGAACGATGAAATCGAGCGTGTTGCGCTCGGGATCGCCACCCCAGGCCTCGTCCAGCGCCGCGAAGGTGGCATCGACCGAAGCGGTGTCCTCGACATCGCACGGCACGACCAGCGTCGAGCCGATGCTCTCCGCCAGCGGCCGGACGCGCTTGCCGAGCGCGTCGCCCTGATAGGTGAAGGCGATCTCGGCGCCATGGGCGTGCAGGGTGCGGGCAATGCCCCAGGCAATCGAATTCTGATTGGCGACGCCCATGATGAGGCCGCGCTTGTTGTGCATCAGCGGGAGCATGGCAAACTCGGAAGGGGCTTCAGGATCTGGTCCGGAAGCGGGAAAACGGAGGAAGTCGGCTGGTCGGGTCGGTCGAACTCTGAACGGCGTATCAGCATTGCCGGGCCATTGCCGGTGCCGGCAACGATTAGTCGGTCTTGGTGATGGCAGCCGCGGCGGCCTTCGAGGTGGAGACCGGCACGATCTCGAAACGGACGAGGTCGTTCCACTGCAGAACCCATTCCTGCAGCAGGGCGATATCGTCGCATTCCATGATCTGGAAGCAGCGGCCGAGATCGGCCGAGACCCAGCTCTCGACATAGCGCACGCCGGCCGGTGCCATTCGCCCGCTATGCTGAAAGCGGGCGTAGACATCCTTCACGCGGGCCTGATCGAAATGCTCGATCACCATGAAGAGCATCGCGCTTCTCAGACCTCCAGCCGCTTCATCACGATGGTGGCATTGGTGCCGCCGAAACCGAAGGAGTTCGAGAGCACGGTGCCCAGGCCCGCATTGTCGATGCGCTTGCGCACGATCGGCATGTCGGCGAAGGCCGGGTCGAGCTCGTCGATATGGGCGCTCTCGCAGATGAAGTCGTTGTTGAGCATCAGCAGCGAGTAGATCGCCTCCTGCACGCCGGTGGCGCCGAGCGAGTGGCCGGTCAGCGACTTGGTCGCCGAGATCGGCGGCGCCTTGTCGCCGGCGCCGAAGACCTCGCGGATCGCCTCGATTTCCTTGCCGTCGCCGACCGGGGTCGAGGTGCCGTGCGGGTTGATGTAGTCGACCTTGGACTTCACGCCTTCGAGCGCCATGCGCATGCAGCGCACCGCGCCCTCGCCGGACGGAGCGACCATGTCGTAGCCATCAGAAGTGGCGCCATAGCCGACGATCTCGCCATAGATCTTGGCGCCGCGGGCCTTGGCGTGCTCCAGCTCTTCAAGCACGACGACGCCGGCGCCGCCGGCGATGACGAAGCCGTCGCGAGCGGCGTCATAGGCGCGCGAGGCGCGCGCGGGCGTGCCGTTGAAATCGGAAGACATCGCGCCCATCGCGTCGAAGAGGACCGAGAGCGTCCAGTCCAGCTCCTCGCAGCCGCCGGCGAAGATCATGTCCTGCTTGCCCCACTGGATCAGCTCGTAGGCATTGCCGATGCAGTGATTCGAGGTCGCGCAGGCCGAGGAGATCGAATAGTTGACGCCCTTGATCTTGAACCAGGTCGCCAGCGTCGCCGAAGCGGTCGAAGACATGCCCTTGGGCACGGCGAAGGGGCCGACCTTCTTCGAGGAGCCGCTCTCGCGCGCCTTGTCATAGGCGTCGATCAGGGCGCGGGTCGAGGGGCCGCCGGAGCCCATGATGATGCCAGTGCGCTCGTTGCTGATCTCGGCCTGCTCAAGGCCGGCATCGGCGATCGCCTGCTCCATCGCGACCTGGTTCCAGGCCGAGCCGCCGCCATGGAAGCGCATGGCGCGCCGGTCGAGCACCGTCGCGGGATCGAGCGTCGGCACGCCGGCAACCTGGCTGCGGAAGCCGTGCTCGGCGAAATCCGGCACGAAGGAGATGCCCGATTTGGCTGTTTGCAGCGAGGCCAGGACCTCCTGCGTGTTGTTGCCGATGGACGAGACGATGCCCATCCCGGTGACCACGACGCGTCTCATGCTCGCTACTCCAGCTGTCAGCACGCGGCGGTGCTAAGCCCGGCCGCTTCTGGATTCCTATCGCGCAAATGGACCGAGCGGCAGCTGCACGCAAGGCCGGGTTGCGTTTTTCCTCAGGCCGCTTCCGGCTTGAACAGGCCGACGCGCATGTCGCTGACCGTATAGATGCGCTTGCCGTCGGCCTCCAGCCAGCCATCGGCGATGCCGAGGACGAGCTTGGACTTGAAGACGCGCTTGAAGTCGACGCCATAGACGACCTTCTTGACGGATGGCAGGACCTGATCGGCGAACTTGACCTCGCCGACGCCGAGCGCGCGGCCGCGGCCCGGCAGGCCGAGCCAGCCGAGGAAGAAGCCGGTGAGCTGCCAGAGCGCATCGAGCCCGAGGCAGCCCGGCATCACCGGATCGCCCTTGAAGTGGCAATCGAAGAACCAGAGATCGGGCTTGATGTCGAACTCGGCGCGGACCATGCCCTTGCCGTGCTCGCCGCCCTCTTCAGCGATCGCGACGATGCGGTCGAACATCAGCATCGGCGGCAACGGCAGTTGTGCATTGCCCGGCCCGAACAGTTCCCCACGACCGCAGGCGAGGATCTCCTCGTAGCTGAAAGACGACTGACGCTGCATTCCCGTGAGGCTCCCTGGCACCCGCCGGATTCGGCCGGTGTCTCGTCTGCCGTGCCTAACACGGCGGAAGCCGGAAACGAAAGGGCGCAGGCGATCTTCAGCCCGGCGGATCCCTCAAAATCCACGCCATCCCTGCCAGAGCGTCCAGGCTGCGACCGCGATCAGCAGTACGCCGACACCGCGCCCGATCCGGTCGACAGCGGCGTCCCTCCCCGCCCACACGCTCCGCGCCTGCGAAACGGCCAGCGCCAGCCCGCCATAGACCACCAATTGCGTGGCCGCGATGACCAGCCCGAGCACCACCGCCTGGATCCCGATCCAGCCGCGCTCCGGCCGCAGGAACTGGGGAAAGACCGCCAGCATGAACAGATAGGCCTTGGGATTGAGCAGGTTGGTGAGGGCGCCGCTGCGAAAGGCTGCCCAGGCACCGGCAGGCCGGCGCTCGCGGATCGCCTGCATCGCCGCGCCGCTCCGCAACAGCCCGAAGCCGAGCCAGGCGACATAGACCGCGCCGGCCAGCAACATCAGGCGGAAGGCTGCGGGCCAGAGCTGCAGCACGAGACCTATGCCCAGCGCCCCGACGACGACATGGCAGACCCCGCCGGCCATGACGCCGAACGTCGCCAACAGGCCGTCGCGCCGGCCGCCGCCAAGTGCATTGGCCAGCACGACGGTCATATCCATGCCTGGAACGATGACGATCCCGAAGACGAACAGGAAGAACAGCCAGAGATGCGCCGCCTCGATCATGACCGCTCTCGCCTGCGACAGGTTCCGCCTTATGCGGACGATGCCGGACAAGGCTCGTCAGGAGCCGGTCGAGGCTTGCGAACTTGCGACGCGTCAACCGAGACCTTACATTTGTCGAAGCAAAATCCACTCGACTGGCGGAGCGTCCGAACGTTCGTTGCGGATAAGGGGTAAGAACAAGGCATGAGCGACCTGACCTCCCAGGACCAGGGCTACGGGACGCCAGCGCGGCAGGGCTGCCCCTTCCACGACATCCGCCAGAAGCTGCGGCGCGTGGGCTTGCGCCCAACCCGCCAGCGCGTCTCGTTGGGCTGGGTGCTCTTTGCCAAGGGCCAGCGCCATGTCAGCGCCGAGATGCTGTTCGAAGAGGCGATGAAGGAGCGGATTCCGGTCTCGCTCGCGACGATCTACAACACGCTGCGCCAGTTCACCGAGGCCGGCCTGCTGCGCGAGCTCACCCTCGACGGCGCCAAGGCCTATTTCGACACGGCCGATCACGACCATCACCATTTCGTCGTCGATGGCGAGAACCGGGTGATCGACATCCCCGCCGACGAGATCGATGTCGCGAGCCTCCCGGTTCCACCCGCAGGCTACGAGATCGCGCGGGTCGACGTCGTGGTGCGGCTGCGCAAGATCGACGGCTGATCGCCGCTCGGCCGTCTCGGGAGACGATGGGAATGCACGCCACCGATTCGCCGATCTCGCGACGCGCGTTTGCAGGCCTCCTGTTCGCAGCCGCTGTTCCCGCCACGCCTGCGCTCGCCGCACCGCGCGTTCTTCGCGGCACCGTCGCCCATCGCGAACGCATGGCGCTGCCGCCAGGCGCGATCGTCGAGGTCAAACTGCTCGACGTCTCGCTGGCCGATGCGCCTTCCCGCACCATCGCCGAGACCCGCGTCTCCGGCCGGCGCATCCCGGCGCCGTGGACCCTTCGCTACGATTCGCGGCGTATAGAGCCCCGGAACAGCTATGCGCTCCAGGCGCGCATTCTCGACGGCGACCGGCTGCTCTTCATCACCACCGAACGGCACAGCGTCTTCACGGGCGGGCCGGACAAGACCGATATCTGGGTCCAGCGCGTCTCGGGTGATGATCGGCCGCCCGCCGCAGCCCCCTCCCCGGTCGGAAGCTGGCGTCTCGCCGGCCTCGGCGGCGCCGAGACCCTGGCCTCGATCGCGACCACGCTCGTCATCGGTGCGGACGGCAAGGTGTCGGGCCGCGGCGGCTGCAACGGCTTCGGCGGCAACGCGATGCTCAAAGGCCGGACGATCCGGTTCTCGCGGATGGTTTCGACGATGATGGCCTGCGCGCCGGACGTGATGGCGCAGGAGCGCGGCTTCCTCGACGGGCTCGCCAAGGTCCGCCGCTGGGATATCCATCGCGGCTCCGGCCTGCTCGCGCTGCTCGACGGCCGCGGCCGACCGGTGATGACGCTGACGCGGCAGTAAGGTCGTCAGTCGACCTTCTCGTTGGGATAGACGCCCCAGAGGCGTTCCTGGCGGATGAAGCCGTTGATGTTGCCGACGCTGACGCGGCACCAGGCATTGGTGCAGGAGGCGACGCTGGCGACGACGCCGGGCTGCAGTCTGGCCACCACGGCTCCCTCCTCGTTCGCGGCGTTGCGCATCGGGAAATTCTCGTCCTTCTTCTTCGACCAGGGCGCGACGAGAGCTGTCCGGCGGCCGGAGAGCAGGCTGTGCAGCACCCAGCCTTCCGTGCCGTCGGCATCGCGCACACGGCGCCAGGTCTCGAATTCCGCGGTGACCTCCACCGGCAGGCCGGCACGCTGATAGACCCAGCGCGTCCGGTGCTCCTTGGAGGGTCCTTCGCGCAGGTTCACGCGATCCGTCTTCAGGCTGACATAGCGCGGCACCGGCAGCCCGGTGACCGATCCGGCCTGCATGTCCTGGGCGGAGGCGATCGCGGGCAGACCGATGAGGGTCAGTGCCGCCAGGGCCAGGCAGCGCATCGACGAGACCATCATGACGCCATTCTCCTTCGCATCCCGCTCACCCCCGGCGAAGGGGCAAGTTGTCATCAGCCGCGCCGCCGCCTAGACAACGATCATGGTGCCGCGCAACAATTCCCATTCCTGGGCCACCAGGGTTAATGGCGGGTTGAGGATATCGGGCCGATACGGCCAATGACGGAGGGGTGACCGCCATGTCGAAGAAGAAGCCGCTGGTGGTGGTGACGCGCAAATTGCCCGCCGTGGTCGAAACCCGGATGCGCGAATTGTTCGACGCCCGGCTCAATATCGACGACAAGCCGATGTCGCAGGCCGCCCTGGTCGAGGCCGTGAAGACCGCCGACGTGCTCGTCCCGACCGTGACCGACAAGATCGATGCCGCCGTGATCGCGCAGGCCGGCGACCAGTTGCGCCTGATCGCCAATTTCGGCAACGGCGTCGACAATATCGACGTCGCCAGCGCGGTGCAGCGCGGCATCACCGTGACCAACACGCCGGGCGTGCTGACCGACGATACCGCCGACATGACGATCGCCCTGATCCTCGCCGTCGCCCGCCGCATCGCCGAAGGCGCCCGTGTCATTCCGGATGACGACTGGGCCGGCTGGTCGCCGACCTGGATGCTCGGCCGGCGCATCACCGGCAAGCGCCTCGGCATCGTCGGCATGGGCCGCATCGGCCAGGCGCTGGCGAAGCGCGCCGCCGCCTTCGGCCTGTCGATCCACTACCACAACCGCCGCCGGGTCGATCCGCGCATCGAGGAGCAGCTCGACGCGACCTATTGGGATTCGCTCGACCAGATGCTGGCGCGGATGGATATCGTCTCGGTCAACTGCCCGCATACGCCGGCGACCTATCACCTGCTCTCGGCCCGGCGCCTCAAGCTGATGAAGCCTGATGCCATCCTGGTGAACACCGCCCGCGGCGAGGTCGTCGACGAGACTGCGCTTTCCCGCATGCTGGAAGCCGGCGAGCTCGCCGGCGCCGGGCTCGACGTGTTCGAGAGCGAGCCGGCGGTCAATCCGCGCCTGCTCAAGCTCGCGCGCCAGCACAAGGTCGTGGTGCTCCCGCATATGGGCTCGGCCACGCATGAAGGCCGCGCCGACATGGGCGAGAAGGTCATCGTCAACATCAAGACCTTCATGGACGGCCACAAGCCGCCGGACCGCGTGCTGCCGAGCATGCTCTGAGGTCCGTTGTGCGTCTCACCCTTGTCATTCCGGGGCGCGCCGCAGGCGCGAACCCGGAACCGACGACCGGGTGAGACCGTACAAAAGCGTGAATAGTAGACGCTCACCCAGTCGTGGCTTCCGGGTTCTTCGCTACGCGAAGCCCCGGAATGACAAGGGTGGTTGAGACCACGAACGATCCGGCGGGTACCTAGGTCAGCAGCTCAGGCGGCGCGCAGTTCCGCGAGGCGCGCCGCTTCCCCCGGCCACTCCCTGAAATCGTCGATCACGGCGGCCGCGCCGGCGGCCAGCAGGCGCTCGCGCATGCGCGCCTTGTCATGGGCGACGCCGGTGAAGCCGGCGACCTGCATGCCCGCGGCCTTCGCCGCCAGCACGCCCGGCACCGAATCCTCGAGCACCAGGCAGCGCCCGGCCTGCGCACCCATCTGCGACGCCGCGAACAGGAAGACATCCGGCGACGGCTTGCCGCGCGCCACCTGCGAGGCCGAGAAGACATGGGGATCGAACAGATCGATCAGGCCGGCCAGCGCGAGGTTGCGCCTGAGCGGCTCAAGCACCGTCGAGGACGCGACGCAGCGCCGCCCGGCCATCAGGGTCAGCGCCTCCCGCACGCCGGGAAGTGCGCGCAATTCGGCTTCCAGCCGCAGCGCGACCGCATCCTCGATACGCGCTTCGAAATCGGCAGGGAGAGGCCGTCCGAGAGCGGCTTCGATGATCTTCATGCCATCGGCCCAGGGGATGCCGACGAGCTGCTCGACATAGTGGTTGAGCGTCCAATGGCTCAGGCCGATCTCCTGGCACATGGCGAGGCTGATATCGCCATAGAGCGTCTCGGTGTCGATCAGCGTGCCGTCGCAATCGTAGATGACAAGGTCGAACGACACGAGGCCAGCTCCGTCGGCGGCTCAGCGAACCTGAAGCGTGTCGAACTGGCCGGTCTTGCGGAACCGCCAGAGATAGGACGAGACGATGGCCTCGGACGAGGTCGGGGCCAGTCCGAGCCCGGCGAAGTCCCGCCCCTCGGCCTTGGCTTCCGGCGAGACGACGTTGTCGCTCGCAAGCAGCGTGACCTGATCGCGGGTCATGACCAACTCGTCCGGGATCAGGCCGAGCGTCAGCTTATCCGCGACCTGCAGGACGCCGCCCATGATCCGCGCCAGCGGGAAGGGCAGCGGCGCGAGCAGGCGCTTGCGGCCGGTCACCTTGCAGACCTCCGCGACGATCTCGCGCAGGCTCTGCACCTCCGGCCCGCCGAGTTCGTAGACCCGGCCGGCCTGGGCGGAGCCATCGACGGCGCGGGCGACGATCTCGGCGACATCGCCGACGAAGGCCGGCTGGAACTTGGTCGCGCCGTCGCCGACCAGCGGCACCACCGGCAGCATCCGGGCAAGCGAGGCGAAGCGATTGAAGAACGTGTCTTCCGGGCCGAACATCACCGACGGACGCAGCACGATCGCGCCCGGCACGGAGGCGAACATCGCCGCCTCGCCCTCGGCCTTGGACCGGGCATAGGTCGAAGCCGAATCGGTGGAAGCACCCAGTGCCGAGACATGGACGAGGCGGGCGATGCCGGCAGCGGCACAGGCCTGGGCGATGGCGCGCGCGCCGTTCGCCTGCACGGCCACGAAGCTCTGACGCCCCTGCTCCTGCATGATGCCGACGAGATTGACGACGGCGTCAGCGCCCTTCACGGCGGCAGCGACCGAAGCGGGATAGCGCAGATTGGCCTGCACGGCATGGATCTGGCCGACGGTGCCGATCGGCTGCAGGAAATTGGCGAGATCGGGCCGGCGCACGGCGACGCGCACCCGATAGCCGCGCTTGACGAGCGCACGCACGACATGGCGGCCGACGAAACCGGAGCCGCCGAAGACCGTGACGAGTTGCTGGGCCGGGGCCTGGGAAGCCATCGCGAAAGCTCCGTTTAGAATGCTTCTGCCCTCCTAGATCATGTTCCGCCAAAGTGGAAATGCCTTTTGCGGCCGGCGGCTCCGATATCCCGGCCCTGCGGCGTTCCGTCCTATCGGAGAGGCGGCGTTGCGTCCGTTCGGCGCCGATCAGCCGCTTTCGAGCCGAAACGACCCGAAATCCACCAGGTCCGCGAAAGCGATTTCCACAGGGCCGCGAAAACAAAATCATTTCGCCGCGACAGGGCCGTTGACAGGACGACTCGGCCCCCGTAAACGAACCGCCGTTGCCCAGGTGGCGGAATTGGTAGACGCACCAGCTTCAGGTGCTGGCGCTCGCAAGGGCGTGGAGGTTCGAGTCCTCTCCTGGGCACCACTCTTTTTCCTCAGCAGGAGAAAGAGCTGAACGTTGACAAGAGTTTGGCTGATATCCGCGCTCACGCTGCGGCTTCACATCAGAGCCCTTGCAACGCTTCATCCCGCCCCTGCCAAGGCGGGATCCGACGTCTCGATGGAAGAGGCCACGGGCCTTTTGCCCGCTCGCAAGGGGCGGCGGGCCAGTGGCGCTCTGTCCCTGTGAGCGGCAAGCTCTTCCTTAAGCCCGGGGCCGAGGTTGCCAGGGCGCGCTTTTCCCTCACGCTGAACGCCCTTCCCACCTTTTCGAATCGCTTGGGCAGCCTTCCGATTCTCGTCAAGGAAGGTGCCTCAGGACTCGCCGGCAAACTCTACCGGCAGGCCATCTGAGAGATCGACGCCGACTCGCGCCGCAAGCCGCTCCATGCCGTCGAGGCGACCGGACAGGCCCTATCGACGCTGGCCCGATCGGGCCTGATCGAGGGCTGCCTTCATCCCGCTCCCCATTGCGGATTGCTGCTCGACGATGACCTGCAGCTTCGCGCCGTGAGCTGACGCAAAGGACCGCTCCGCCGTGGTCCAGGCCGGCATGATCCACGGCTTGCGCGCCGCTGCGCAGGCCGTGGCGATGCGGGCGATGTCGGCTTGGTCGTCTTCGGTAAAGCGATAGGCACCCCGCCCGCGCGTCAGCGAGAGATCCGAGGGGCCGACGAACACGCCGTCCACGGTCGGCAGGGCGAGGATGGCCTCGACATCGGCCAGCGCCTCCGCCGTTTCGATCATGGGATAGCAGGCGGTCACCCGATTGTCGGCGTCGAAATAATCCTCGGACGGAGCTCCATAGCGGACAGGGCGCGCACCGGCATAGCTGCGGGTGCCCAGCAGGGGGTATTTGGCAGCCCGGCAGATCGCAGCGGCATGGGCCACTGTTCCGATATGCGGAATGACGACGGCGTTCGCGCCGAAGTCGAGGGCCTGCTGGATCGGCTCGGCCTGCGGTCCCGCGACTTTGACCAGAACGGTGAGACCGAGTGCCCGCGCGAGCGGAATGAGCTTGTCGAGATCGGCAAGCGACAATGTCCCGTGCTCGACATCGAGCACCAGCGTCTTGTAGCCGATATCGGCGGCCATCTCGATGAAGACCACATCGGGGGCCGAGAGCCAGCAGCCGAATGCGGTCAGATCGGTCATCGCGGTCATGCCTGCCTCGCGAAAGGCAGGCGGCGATGCTGCGCCAGCGGGATACGCTGGCGGGCGGTTTCGACAGCCGCCAGATCCAGCCGGGTGGCGATGATCCCGTCGCCGAGTGCGCGGCGGGCGACGACCGTGCCCCATGGCTCGACCACGAGCGAATGGCCGTAATTGTACAGGATCTGTCCGTCCTCTTCGTAGGCTCCTTCCTGCCCGGGTGCGAGAATGAAGCATTGGCTTTCGATCGCGCGGGCTCGCAGCAGCGCCTCCCAATGCTCCTTGCCCGTGTGCAGGGTGAAGGCGGCGGGAACCGTGATGACCTGGCAGCCGGCATCCGCCAATGCGCGGAAGAGCTCCGGGAAGCGCAGGTCGTAGCAGATTGTGCAGCCGACCCTGACGCCGTCGAGATCGAAGGTGACGATCTCGTTGCCGGCCCCGTAGATCTTGCCTTCGTCGTAGACCGTGCCGTCCGGCGCCGTGATGGCGAAGAGATGGATCTTGCGATAGCGCGCGACCTCCCGCCCCGCTCTGTCGAAGACGACACTGGTGTTGAAGATCGTCTCGCCGTCGCGCTCATTGATCGAGCCGCCATGGATGTAGATCTTGTGCCGCGCCGCGAGCGTCTGCAGCATCGTGTAGGCGTCGCCGCCGGGGCACGGCTCCGCTGCGTCGCGCTGCGCCTGGGCATCGCCGCCATAGAGGGTGAAGCACTCCGGAAGCACGACGAGATCCGGCCTCTCCTCGGCGCAGGCCTGTTCGATCAGGCGCTGCGCCTTGGCCAGGTTGGCGGCCTTGTCCTGGCCGGCGTTCATTTGAATGAGCGCTACTTTCATCTCTGCTTCTATCCAGTTGCGATGGTGGAGTTGGGTGAGCCGCTGCGCGAGTGCCCGATGGGCTGAACTACTTCGTTCTCCAGAAGAGCCTGACGCCGCCCTCTGCGGTGCTTTCGAGTCCCGGGACGGCGGCGAGGAGCTTCTGGGTGTAGGGGTGTTTTGGGTTGTCGAAGATGTCGTCGCGGGGACCTTCCTCGACGATCTTGCCGTCCTGCATGACGATGACGCGGTCTGCGACCTGCTCGACCACGCCGAGATCGTGGCTGATGAACAGGCAGGAGAAGCCGTGCTTCTTCTGGAGCTCGTCGAAGAGCTCGAGCACCTGCGCGCGCACGGTGACGTCGAGCGCCGAGACCGGCTCGTCGGCGATGACGAAGCTCGGACGGCGCACGATCGCACGCGCGATCGCGATGCGCTGGCGCTGGCCGCCCGAGAGTTCGTGCGGATAGCGCTCGGCGAAGCCGTCGCCCAGGCCCACTTCGCTCAGCACCTCGGCGACGCGGGCCTTGCGCTCGGCCGGTGTCATGTCGGGGACCAGCCGCAGCGGTTCGGCCACGAGCTGCCGGATCGTCATGCGCGGGTCGAGCGAGGAGTACGGGTCCTGGAAAACCATCTGGCAGTTCAGCCGGTAGTCCCAGTAGGCCGCGTCGCTCTTCTGGATCGGCTTGCCGTTGAAGCGGATCTCGCCACCGGTCGGCTTGACCAGCCCGGCGATCGACTGGCCGAGCGTGGTCTTGCCCGAGCCCGAGCCGCCGACCACCGCGACGACCTCGCCGGGCCTGACATCGATGCTGATGCCGTGCAGCGCGCGCTTCGCCTCCCCCTTGCGGAAGAAGCCCTGCCGGCCGGGGTACTCGACGACGAGGTCGCGGACCGCGACGATCGGCGTCTTCGCCTCCGGGAGGAGGCGGGCCGGCAGGCGATGCGGCATCGCCGAGAGCAGCTTGCGGGTATAGGGGTGCTGCGGCCGGGCGAGGATGTCCTCGCTTTGGCCCTGCTCGACCACGTCGCCCTGGCACATCACGACGATGCGGCTGCAATAGCGCGCGACCATGCCGAGATCATGCGAGATCAGCAGCACGGCGGTGTCGTTGGCCTTGGTCAGCTCGACCATCAGCTCCATCACGTCGCGCTGGACGACGGCGTCGAGCGCCGTGGTCGGCTCGTCCGCCAGCAGCAGCGCGGGCTTCAGCAGCATCACCGAGGCCAGCATGATGCGCTGGCGCATGCCGCCGGAGAACTGGTGCGGATAGGCGGTGAGCGCGCCCTCCGGATCGCGCAGGCCGACGCTCCTGAGCATGTCGAGGATCAGGGCGCGCCGGGCGGGCGTGTCGAGCTTGCGATGCAGCGCCAGCCCCTCGTCGAGCTGGCGCCCGATCAGCATCGAGGGGTTGAGCGAGGTCATCGGCTCCTGGAAGACCATGCCGACCTTGGAGCCGCGCATGGTGCGCAGGTCCTTGGCGGACATCGCCATCACGTCCTGGCCGTCGAAGCGGATCGTGCCGCCCTCCAGCCGGACCGCCGGCGGGATGAAGCCCATCACGGCGCGGGCCGCGAGCGTCTTGCCCGAACCGGATTCGCCGACGATGCCGACGATCTCGCCGGGGAAGACCTGGAAGGAGACGTCGTTGACCACCGTGCGGCCGGAGCCGCCGATCCTGAGCGTGAGATTGGCGACATCGAGAAGCGGTTTGGTGACGGTCATCGCGAGCCCCTCATCCGCGGGTCGAGCCTGTCGCGCACGGCGTCGCCGAGCAGGTTGATGCCGAGCAGGGTCAGCGAGATGCACAGGCCCGGGAAGATGCCGAGCCAGACCGCCTGGCCGATATAGGGCCTGGAACCGGCGAGCATGTTGCCCCAGGTCGGGGCCGGCGGCGGCACGCCGAGGCCCAGGAAGGAGAGCGCGCTCTCGGCCAGCAGCACGTAGCCGAACATCGAGGTCGCCAGCACGGTGAGCGGTGCGATGCAGTTCGGCAGGATGTGGCGGGCCATGGTGAAGCCCTCGGAATTGCCCATCACGCGGGAGGCCGCGATGAACTCGCGCTCGCGCAGCGAGAGCACCGTGCCGCGCACGACGCGGGCGACCGAGGGCGTATAGGCGATGCCCAGCGCAACGATGATGCCGTATTTGTTGGCGCCGACCACCGCGAGCAGGCCGAGCGCCAGCAGGATGCCGGGGAAGGCGAGCAGCGCATCGTTGAAGGCCATGATGATGCGGTCGGTCCAGCCGCGCATATAGCCGGAGAACAGGCCGATCGTGGTGCCCGCGATGACGGCGAGCGTCACCGTCAGGATCGAGATCCAGACCGAGGTCGCCGCTCCCGCCATCAGGCGCGAGAGCACGTCGCGGCCGAACTCGTCGGTGCCGAGCCAGTGCAGGCCTGAGGGTGCCGCCAGCTTCTCGCGGAAGGAGAGCTTCAGCGGATCATAGGGCGTCCAGAGCGCGCCCGTGCAGGCGGTCACGAGCAGGATGCCGATCAGCGTGCCGCCGACGATCGCATTGGGAGCCGGGAGTTTCATGCGGCTCGGCTTCTTCAGGGTGCTGCCGCCCGTCGTTGTGCTGTCGCTGCTCATTGGGCCGTCACCCTTGGATCGAAGACCGGGTAGCAGAGGTCGATGACGAGGTTCACCAGCACATAGGTGAAGGCGACGAAGAGCATGCAGCCCTGGATGACCGGATAGTCGCGGGCGAAGATCGCATCGACGAGCAGGCGGCCGAGGCCGGGGATGGTGAAGACGGTCTCGACCACCGCGATGCCGCCGAGCAGGTTGCCGAGCACGAGGCCGATCAGCGTCCAGGTCGGGCCGAAGGCGTTCTTGAAGGCATGGCGCCAGAGCACCGCGCGCTCCGAGAGGCCCTTGGCGCGGGCATGGGTGATGTAGTCGAGGCGCAGCACCTCGAGCGTCGAGGCGCGGGCCATGCGCAGGATCACGCCGATCTCGTGCAGGAACAGCGTCATGATCGGCATGACCAGATAGAGGATGCCGGCCCACGGGTTCTCGGCGATCGAGACATAGCCGACCACCGGCAGCCATTCGAGCTTGAGCCCGAAGAACAGCAGCAGCAGCAGGCCGAGCCAGAAGGTCGGGATCGAGAGCAGGAGCGTCGCGGTCGCGACGAGGCCGAGATCCAACGCCGAATCCTGCTTCCAGGCGGCGATGACGCCGGCCGGCACCGCGACGCAGCTTGCGAGCAGCACCGCGACCAGCACGATCTGGGCCGAGACCCAGAAGCGCTGCAGGATCAGCGGCAGCACCGCCTGCTGCGACGAGATCGACTGGCCGAAATCCCCGGTCACGACATTGCCGATCCAGATCCCGAACTGGACCGGCAGCGACTGGTCGAGCCCCAGACGCGCGCGCAGGTCGGCGAGGCTTGCCGGCGTCGCCAGGTCGCCCAGCATCAGCTGGGCGGGGTCGCCCGGGATCAGGCGGATCAGCACGAAGACCGACACCGCCACGATCAGCAGCGTCGGCAACGCCATCCCTATCCGCGTCAGCGCAAAGCGAAACATCAAAGGCCCTCCCAAGCCTCAGGACAAAACGGGCCCCGCCTCACGACGGAGACGGAACACGCATCACCGCGTGACGCTAACTTCCCAAAGGCGTGGTTTCGGCATGGTCGAGGCGGCGAAGCCCTTGACGCGCTTCGAGGCTGCGGAAACCTCGACGCCGTTGAAGAGCATCAGGAAGGGAGCCTGTTCGAGGAAGAGCCCGTGGAGCTTGTCGAAAAGGGCCTGCCGCTCGTCTTCCTTGGTCGTGGCGACGATCTTGCGCAGCAGGTCTTCCGCCTGGGCATCGTCCCAGATGCGGTTGGGGCGGGCGTCCTTCGAGCCGATCACGGCCGAATAGGCCAAAGCGGGGTCATAGCGCGCCGAATAGGAGAAGGACTGCATCTGGTAGTTGCCCTTGCTGTAACGGTCGAGCTGCGTCGCCCATTCGACGATCTCCAGGTCCACATTGAGACCCACCGCCTGCAGCATCGACTGGGCGATCACGGCAGTTTCGAAATTGTCCCGCTCGTTCTTGTTCGCCATCAGCACGATGCGCTGGCCGGCATAGCCGGCCTCCTTGAGCAGACGGGTGGCCTTTGCCGGATCGTGTGCAAATCCGCGCTTCTGCTCGCTGGAATAGTAGCGCGATGCCGTCGCGACGATGGAGGCGTTCGCAGGCGCGAGACCGTCGGTTACGGATTGCGCGATCTGGCCGAAATCGAGAGCCGCCGCGATCGCCTGCCGCATCTTGACGTTCGAGAGCAGCGGATCGCGCGTCTGCAGCAGGATCGTGCTGAACATCATCGTCGGTGCCGTGGTCACCGCGAGATCGGGCTTGGCCTTCAGTTCCAGCACATCGGCGGCGCTGACCGATGCGAAGATATCGATCTTGCCGCTCATCAGCGCAGCCTTTGCCGTCGCATCATCGGGAATGACAATGAACTGGACTGAATCGACCAATGGCTTCTTGCCGCCGACATAGCCGTCGGCCGGGCCGCCGCGATCCGCGTAGTCGGCGAAGCGGTCGAGCCGGATGTACTCGCCGCGGCGCCATTCGCCGAACTTGAACGGCCCCGTGCCGACCGGGGTCTTGAACGAGCCGTCGGGATTGACCGAGGAGCGTGCGATGATCGCGGTCTGGCCGCATTGGCTGCGCGCTATCCCCGCCAGAAAGACGGAGCTCGGCTGGTTCAGGGTGAAGACCACGGTATCGGCGTCGGGCGCGGCCGCCTCCGCTTTCAGACCGTTCGCGCCATTATATTCGCCGGTGCAGAGCCAGCCGGTCTTCGGGTTCATGTAGCGCTGCCAGTTCCAGACCACGTCCTCGGCCGTCAGCGTCGTGCCGTCGTGGAACTTGACCCCCTTCCGCAGCTTAAACGTATAGGTCAGGCCGTCCGGCGAGGTCTCGACCGTCTCCGCCAGGAGAGGCTTCGGCGTGCCGTTCGCGGAGTTGGCCACCAACCCCTCCACCATGTGCAGCACGATGCCATCCGTTGAATCGTCCCGGTTCACGCCGGGATTGATGCTGCGGATATCCGTGTTGAGCCGGCTGCGGAGCGTATCCGCCGCAGCCTCCGAAGCACCGAAGCCGGCGGCGAGCGCCAGCAGAAGAGCCGCAGTTCGTTTTTCCATCGGTTTTCCTCCCAGGATGTGTTGCTCGTCCAGGCGAAAGCTCTTGCGGCTCTTATGCCAGGCTGTAGCGCGTGAATTCCCGATTGAGCGCCGGCAGAGGCGCCACTTCCATGACCCCCGCGGCCGGGCGCATCACCACCATGGCGACCGTGGCGGACAGATTGGCGTCGCGCAGGCCGGCGCGAGGCGGGCGGCAGACGCTGTAGGGCGTGCCGAAATCGTCGAAGAGAGCGGATTTGACGTCGGCGACGGTCAGGCTGTCCCCCGCCTGGTCGAGCAGCTTCTTGACGCGCCAGTCGCGGTAGATGCTCTCCGGCACATTCGCCAGTCCGGTTTCCCGCAGCTTCGTCAATGCGACCGGGCTGACCCAGTGATTGGCGTGAACGATCAGCCCTTCGTCCGGATAAAGCGAGAAGGCCTCATCGGGCGCGCATTCGAAATTGATCGCGAAGCCGGTCGCGACCGACAACATCATGTTGTTCGAGCAGGTCTTGGGCGTCGCCGCGACGGCCTTGATCGCGAAGGCGAGATGGCTCTGTTCGAGCACCTTCCGGCGGATCAGGCCGAGCGGCACGCCGAACTGGCGATAGTCGCGGTCGCTGTCGAGATAATTGGCGGTAATGGCGATGCCGGCCGCGTTGAGGCCCGAGCGCGCCAGCCCGCCGGCCTCGACGAAGGTGAGGAAATCCGGGCCGTCCGGCTGCTGCACGCGGAGCACGATGCCGGTCTCGGCGCAATCGGCGCGCCAATCCCAGTTCTGGGCATGGATGAGCTCGCCGGTCTGGCTGCGCTCCGGCATGACGACGAGGCCGGTGCAGCCATCATCGGCTTCGTCGAGCTCGCGGCGCGGGCGCTTCTTGTCCAGCCGCGCCCGGGCGATCACCTCGGTGCGCGCATTGACGAGAACGACGTCCTGGAGCGAGACGCCCGCGCCCTCGGCGATGCCGCGCATCTCCTCGATGTAATGGGCACCGAAGGCTTCGATCTCGTTGGCAAAGGGCATGATGAGATCAGCCTGCTCCGCAGCCGAGCAGCCGAACTCACCGAGCTGGTCGCCATAGAGAGCAATGCTGCGCCTGACGCGGTCGCGCGCGATCTCGCCATATTGGCGGCCGCGCTCGCGCGGCGGGCCGGAGATCGAGACGAGGGGAAAGGGAGTGTGGGTCATCGCGTCGGGCTTCATTCCGGGTTGCAGCGGTCGGTTTTGGACGAGCGAGCGCGGCGGCGGCAGCGAGCCATCCGGGCGTCATGCTTGTCTTCATTCAGGGAGCCGTCCGGCACGCGGCCGGGCGGCGAAGGCGGATGCCGAGTGGCCGCTATGTCTGCAGCCTGTTACGAAGCGCCTCGGTGAAGAACGCCTTCACCGGCGGCTGGACGAGATGTCCGATATGCTCGACGCCGGGCACGACATCGAAACGCACCGGTATCTCCAGTGACTGGAATGCCTTTTCGAGCGAGCGCAGGCGCTCGACACGCGTCGCACCGGTCTCGTTGATCCCCTCCATCCAGTTCGGGGATTTGGGCGAGACCGTCACGTCCCAGGTCTCGATATCGTCGCCACCGACGACCATCTGGACGGCGACCTTGCGCATGGCGGCGAGATCGGGCTCGCGCCCGAAAATCTCCTTCATGTCGCCTGTGCCGCGCCACCACGGCTTGTCCGGATCGGGCAATGTCACCACGCCCGGCGCGCCGATCGACACGGCGGAAAGCAGCTCCGGATAGAGATAGAAGAAGCGGTGCACGAACTGGCCGCCGCCCGAGAAGCCGTGCATCAGGAGATTGTCGGTCTCGAGCCGGTAGATGCCGGCCACTTCCTCGACCATCGACAGCAGGATCTGATCGTAGCGGATGCCGCGATAGAGGATGCGCTTGTAGTTATGGGTGTCGCCGGGCTCCTCGATCCCGCAGGGGAAGAGCGGCGCCAGCAATGCGCACTGGTTGGCCTCGGCGAAATCGATGAACTGGTCGCGCAGGCCGGTCGCGTCGCGCAGACTGCCATGGACGAGAACCGCCAGCGGATAACGCCTGGTCCCGGCCTCCTCGTAGCTTTCCGGCAGATAGCAGCAATAGGAGAAGCGCTGGTCGGCCTGGCAGGCGGCAAGAGCCGTGCGGCCGAGCAGATAGTAGGAGATGTTCTTTCCGTGGCCCTTGCGCATGTCTAGCTTTCTTTCGCATGTCGGTCGGCCTGGGTGGCGATCGCGGTGGCGTCGCCCCGGCGCTGAATTCAGGCGATTCCGTCGAGCGCCTTGCGGATGCTGGCGAAGATCCGGTCGATCTCGTCGGGCTCGATGGTCAGCGGCGGCGACAGCACGATGAGATCGGCGCCGGCCCGGACGAGCACGCCGTCCTGGTAGCAGGCCTCGGCGCATTCGGCGCTGCGCTGGCCCGGGGCGCCGGGGCGCGGCGCGAACTCGATCGCAGCGACGAGGCCGATGTTGCGGATGTCGACGACATGCGGCGCGCCCTTGAGCGCATGCGCCGCCTGCTCCCAATGACCGGCGATCTTCCGGGTGCGCTCGAAGAGGCCTTCCTCCTCGTAGACCTGCAGCGTGGCGAGGCCGGCGGCACAGGCCAGTGGATGGCCGGAATAGGTATAGCCATGGAACAGTTCGATCGCGGAATCCGGCCCGGTCATGAAGGCGTCGTAGATATGCTTGCCGACGACGGTCGCGCCCATCGGCACGGCGCCATTGGTCAGGCCCTTGGCGCAGGTGATCATGTCGGGCGTGACGCCGAAGGCCTCCGCCGCGCAGGAGGCGCCGAGCCGCCCGAAGCCGGAGATCACCTCATCGAAGATCAAGAGGATGCCGTGCCTGTCGCAGATCTCGCGCAGGCGCTTCAGATAGCCCTTCGGCGGCGGCAGCACGCCGGTCGAGCCGGCGACGGGCTCGACGATCACGGCGGCGATGGTCGAGGCATCATGGATCTGGACGAGCCGCTCGAGATCGTCGGCGAGTTCGACGCCATGATCCGGCTCGCCGCGCGAGAAGGCATTGCGCGCGAGATCGAGCGTATGCGGCAGATGCGCGGTGCCGGGCAGCAATGGCCCGAAATCGCGGCGGTGGCGGCTGATTCCGGCGACCGACAAGCCGCCGAAGCCCATGCCGTGATAGCCCCGCGCCCGCCCGATCAACCGGTAGCGGCCACCCTCGCCGCGCTGGCGATGATAGGCGAGTGCGACCTTCAGCGCGGTGTCGACGGCTTCCGAACCGGAATTCGAGAACAGGACATGGTCGAGCCCGTCCGGCAGCATGCCGACCATGCGGTTCGCCAGCGTGAAGGCTTCGGGATGCCCCATCTGGAAGCAGGAGACATAGTCGAGCCCGTCGGCTTGCGCCTTGATCGCCTCGCGGATGCGGGGATGGCCATGGCCGGCATTGACGCACCAGAGGCCGGCCATGCCGTCGAGGATCCGGCGCCCGTCCGACGAGATGTAATAGTTGCCTTCCGCCCCGACGAAGAGCCGCGGATCGCTCTTGAAGCGGCGGTTCGCGGTGAAGGGCATCCAATGCGCGTCGAGATCATTGGGGTGGGAGACGGTGGCGTGCACGACGAGCCTCGGTGTGGATCAATCTTGATGTGTATCATTTTCAAAAAAAGTACAATGTCAAGCGACCGTGCTGATCTCGATGCCGGCCGCGCAGCGCCGCGATGGGCGGATCGCGCGCCCGCTATCGGGGGCGCATCGGGCGGGTCAGGTGCTGACGCATCAGGATGGCCGCCCAATTGGGATCGCCATTCTCCAGAGCGTCGAGGATCGCCAGATGCTCCTGGCAGGATTTCAGCAAGGCATCCGCGTCGAGCGCTCCGTAGTCGGCGTACTCGGTCAGGCGCCTCAATGCGTTCTGGTTCTCCATGGCCTGCTGCAGGAAGCGGTTACCCGAACAGGCGGAGAGCATCGCATGAAACCCGGCATTGATCTCGAAGAAGCGCTCAGCGGCGGGCGGGCGAGCGAGATCGGCGATGAAGGCTTCGTGGGCGGCACGACAGCGGTCGAACTGGACCTGGTCGATCCGGAAGCTCGGCTCCAGCAGGCCCATGCATTCGATGATCATGCGGAAGCGGTAACTTTCCTCGCGAGCCCGGCTCGACGATAGTGACGGCACGAAGCTCCAGCCGTGCCCCCTGCGGCGCTTGATCAGGCCATCCTCGGCAAGCTGCAGCAGGACCTTCTTCAGGGCGCTGGGGCCGATCCGGTAGGTTTCCTGAAGCTCCGTCTCGATGAGGTTCTCGGGGAGGTGGCCCGCCTCCCGATCGCGCAAGATGGCGTGGATGACGTTCTCCTCCCGGGCCGCCGGCAGGGATTGCTCGGCCGCCGCGAGGTCCGCAGCTTCGCTGACCAGGAAAAACCCCTGATTGACCCGCGCCTCGACCACGCCCTGCTCCGCCAGCAGGCCGAGAGCCGCCCGCACCGGCGTACGCGACACCTCGAAGGTGCGCGCGATCTCGGTCTCCCGCAGATGATATCCGGCCGGCCATGCCTGCTCCGCCGCGAGGGCGACGATCCGCCTCGCCAGGGACAGATGGAGGCTGCTGCGCTTTTTGCCGGGCTCGTCGGGATTCATCGAAGTCCAGTCAGGATGCTAGAACGAGATATTGTACTATTATTCCATCAGGTACATAATGCTGCACGCAGCATCTGTGAAGCATCATGCGCTGGGCGGCGGAAGCGCCCCAATGGGCGAACTCCGTTCGGGTCACATCGAGCCTTCTGCGTTGTCGCAGAGCAATTCGCTGAAGCGCTTCTCCACCCATTTTTCCGGCGGGCGCAATGGCCGTCCCTGGCGCCAGAGCATCCGCACCGAGAGCGGCGGCAAGGCCAGGAAAGGGCACTCCACCGGATAGAGGCGCCTGGAGCCGTTCGCGGCCGCGGCGATGTTGGTCGGCAGGATCGCCCAGCCGAGATCGTCCGCCACCATCTCGGCGATATTGTAGAAGCTGTCCGAGCGCCACACCCTCGGGCTATACGCGATCGGCTCGACATCGTCGGCATGGATCAGGAGCTGGCGATAGCGGGCGAGGTCGCGGCGCGCGACAGGCTGGCGGCTGAGCAGCGAATGCCCGGCGGCGACGAAAACGCCCTGCTGAACAGCCCCGATATGGCGCCCATCGAACCCGGCGCGCAACGGGCCCCGGTCGAAATGAATGGCGAGCTCGGCGCGCTCCTGGTCGATATAGTCGGTGACCTCCGCCGGCGTGCCGTTGAGCAGCGTCAGCTCCATCATCGGATAGCGGGTCGACAGCTCCAGGATCAGCCTGTTCACGGCCGGACGCGGCAAGGCCTCGTCCAGCGCCAGGGCCACTTTCGCATCATCGCCACCGGCCAGGAACTGGGCACGCTGGCCGAGCTCCTCCGCCTGGCGCAGGACCTCCGTCGCCTCGAGCAGCAGCAACCGCCCCGCGTCGGTCAGCATGGCATTGCGCCGGGACCGATCGAACAGCTCCACGCCCAGGTCGATTTCGAACAGCGCGATCGCAGTGCTGACCGCCGATTGCGCCCGGCCGAGCTTGCGTGCCGCCGCGCTGAACGAGCCGCATTCCGCCGCCGTCACGAACTGGCGCAGTTGATCCAGGGACCATTCCATGCGGCCAACCTATCGATATTCAAGATGCTTTCCATCTTTTTCAATCGGCAGAGTTGGTGCTTCAAGCCGCCCGCGTGCAATTTCTGAGGGCTGCTCAATGAGCTTGCGTCCGTGGCTATTCTTGTCTGCAGCGGTCGGCGCCGAGCTGATCGGCGTAACGATGATGAAGTTGATGGCGGATGGGAGCGGTCCGCATGCGATTGCTCTGGTGTATATATCGATGGCAGCGAGCTTCTTCTTCCTCTCCCTCGCCGTGAAGGTTCTTCCTATCGCCATTGCTTACGCCACCTGGGAAACGGTCGGCCTTATCGCAGTAACGGCCATCAGCTACCAGTTTTTCGGCGAGAATTTGAGCTGGCCGAAGCTGGCAGGGATCGCGCTGCTGGTCTCGGGAGTGGTGCTCGTCAACACCGGCGCGCCGGAAGAGGAGGCGTGACGATGCAACATACCCAATTCGTCCATGTCCTCTGGATGCTCATCGCGATCGGGCTGGAGGTCGCAGCCAATGTCTTCATCAAGCTGTCCGACGGGTTCCGGCGGCTCACTGTCGGAGTTCTGGGAATCGGATGCATCCTGCTGTCCGTGACGGCGCTCTCTCAGGCAATCCGCGGCATCGACCTGTCGGTCGCCTACGCGCTTTGGGGCGGAGCCGGGATCGTTCTCACCGCACTGGCAGCCTTCGTGCTCTTCAAGCAGAAGCTGACCGGCAGCGGATGGACCGGTGTCGGGCTTGTGGTCGCAGGCATCGCTTTGCTGAGACTCGCCTGAAGACGTCCACCTGCCCGATAGGGACATACGCGCATCGACGCCGAAGCGGCTACCCGCGATTGATGCAGACGACCTTGGGCTGGGTCATGTCCTCGAACGCGAACCGCACGCCTTCCCGCCCCATGCTGCCATATTTGAAGCCGCCGAACGGCATGGCGTCGAACCGATAATCGGAGGAGTCGTTGATCATGACGCCGCCCGCGTCGATGCGCCGGGCGCCCTCGAGCGCCTTTGACAGGTCGCTCGTGAAGATGCCGGCATGCAGGCTGTACTCGGGATCATTGGCCATTTCGATGGCCTGATCGAATGTCTCGAACGACGCGAGCATCACGACGGGGGCGAAGACCTCCTCGCACCAGAGGGAGCAGGCCGGAGGCGTGCCCTCCAGGACCGTGGGGTGATAGAGCGACCCCTCCCGCAGATTGCCGCAAAGCACGTTCGCGCCGGCTGCGATGGCGTCGTCGACCGCGGCTTCGGCCCGCTTCGCCATGGCCTCCGAGATCATCGGGCCGACATCGGTGTCGGCGCGCGACGGGTCGCCCGCCTTGAGCTTTCGGGTGGCTCCGACGAAGGCGTCGCGAAAGCGCTCGTAGAGCTGCGCCTGCACGAGAATGCGCTGGGCGCCGATGCAGTTCTGCCCGGCAGCCCAGAATGCGCCGGACACGCAGCTTTCGACGGCCCTGTCGACGTCGCAGTCGGCCATGACGATGACCGGGGCATTGCCGCCGAGTTCCATGGCGAGCTTCTTCAAGCCAGCGGAGCGCGTGATCGCCTCCCCTGCCGCGAAGCCGCCGGTGAACGACACCATGCGAACGTCACGCGCGGAGACGAGCGCCTTGCCGAGATCGACGCCGCCGATCGCGATCGTGACGACATCCTCGGGCAAGCCGGCCTCGACGAGAACCGCGACCAGCTTCATCGCCGAAAGCGGCGTCAGCTCGGACGGTTTGAGGAGGACCGCGTTCCCACCGGCGATGGCCGGCCCGAGCTTGTGCGCCACAAGGTTGAGCGGATCGTTGTAGGGCGTGATCGCGGTGATGACCCCAAGCGGTTCGCGCGTGAACCAGCCTTGACGCTGCTCCGATCCCGGATAGGCGTCGAAGGGAATGACCTCGCCCGCGCTGCGCTTCGCCTCCTCGGCCGAGAGCTTCAGCGTGTTGACGCAGCGCATGACCTCCTTGCGTGCCTGAACGATCGTCTTTCCGGCCTCGGCGACGATGGTGCCGGCGAAGGCATCGCGGCGAGCATCGATGAGGGCCGCAGCGCCTTCCAGAATGCTGGCGCGCGCGTGACGCGGCAGGTGCCGGGACGCGACTGCGCCGCGACGGGCGCGAGCGAGCAGATCGTCGACGGCTGACGCGTTGGTCAACGGGACACGACCGACGATCGCGCCGTCGAACGGGCTCACGACGTCGATCATGGCGCGACACTCATGGCTTTCGCGCTTGGCGGCGATCATGCGTGGTTCTCCCGGACGCCGCACCAGTCGGCAGCGAACAGCGCCAGGGCTTTCGTGACCCGCTTGAGCGAAGGCAGGCTGACCCGCTCGTCGATGCCGTGAATGTTCTCGGCGATCGGACCATAGACCAGCGAGGGGATGTTGCCGTGCACGGCGAAGACTGCGGCATCGAGGTAGCAGGTCATGACATAGGCATTCAGCTCGGCGCCATCCTGAACCCGGCGATGAGCCGCGCGCAGGGACGCCTCCGCCGGCGAGCCTTCAGGCAATTCGTAACCGGCATGCATGACGCCGACCCATTCCACATCGACGAGGCCGCCACCGGCGAAAGCCTCCTCGCTGTCCTGAATCCCGGCGACGAAGGCCTCGAATTCCGCCGCACGTGCCTTCGGGTCCTCGCCGGGATAGAAGCCGATGCGCCCTTCGACCACGCAGTCGCTGGGGATCGAGGCGATCCAATCGCCGCCGCTGATCGTCCCGAAAGTCAGCGCGACCGGATTCCGGATATCGGCAAACCACCGCTTGTCCTTGGCCTCGCCGATCCACCGGCGTTCCAGCTCGCGCAGATGGCCCATCAACCGGATCATCAGGTCGATCGCACTTTGGCCTGTCTCGGGCTCACGCGGATGGGCCGGGCGCCCCCTGGTGGTCAGGCGGAACTTGATCACCCCGGAATTGGCGCGCACCAGCTGCTCGTCGGTCGGCTCCGGGCTAACGATGACATCCGCCACATGGCCGTTGGCGAAAGCCGTTGCCGCCCCGTTGCCGGTAATTTCCTCCTCGACCACCGACTGGATCTGCACGTCGCCGCGCAGCGACAGGCCAGCCTGCGCAATCGCGTCCAATGCGAAGATGGACGCCACAAGGCCGCCCTTCATGTCGCCAGCGCCACGGCCATAGAGCCAGTCACCGTCTCGCCGCGGCTTGAACGGCGGAGATGTCCAGCGCGACGCGCTGCCGGCAGGAACCACATCCATGTGGGAGTTGAAGGCCAGCGAGCGGCCGCCACGGCCCCCGGCATCCTTCCGGCCGACGACGTTCCAGCTCGAATCGTAGCCGACCGTCGCGGGCGAGAAGGCCGGGTGCCTGCCGATCCGGGCAGCATCCGTCCGGAAGCGGGTGACGGCGTAGCCGCGCTCGATGAGAGCCGCCTCCAGGACGCTTTGGGCCTCCGCCTCCTCATTGCGGAGGGTTCGGAACCCCACAAGCTCGCCGAGGAAGGCAACCTGCTTCTCGAACAGGTCGTCGACGGCTTGCAGGATGCGGTCTTCCAGGGAGGCCATGACGGATATCCAGGCTGTGCGGTCGGCGGTATGGCTCAGGCGATCGCGGCTTCGCGCGACAGCTCGTCCATGACCTCGCGCACGGCGGCCTCGGCGATCCCGACGATCTCGTCGACCTCGTCCTGGGTGGTCACCAGCGGCGGCGCGAAACCAAGGATGTCGCCATGCGGCATCGCACGGGCGATCAGGCCGCGGTCGCGAGCCGCCTTCGAGATCCGGGCCCCGACCTTCAATCCGGCGTCGAAGCGGGTCTTGCGATCCCGATCAGCGACGAACTCGACCGCCCCCATCAACCCGACGCCGCGAACTTCGCCGACGATCGGCAACTGCGCGAAAGCAGCAGCGAGCCGCTTCTGGAAATACGCGCCGACGACGCGGGCGTTGCCCGGCAGGTTCTCCTTCTCGACGATGTCGAGGACCGCGTTCGCCGCAGCCGCCCCGATCGGATGCCCCGAATAGGTATAGCCGTGGGAGAAGGCTCCGACCTTTGCCGCGCCCTCTTCCATCACCTGGTAGATCTTCTCGCTCACGATCGACCCGGAGAGCGGGAAATAGGCCGAGGTCAGACCCTTGGCGATGGTGATCAGGTCCGGCTCGATTCCGTAGTGATGGCAGCCGAACAGCGAGCCGGTGCGCCCGAAGCCGGTGATCACCTCATCCGCAATGAGAAGCACGTCGTGCTTCCTGAGGACCTCCTGGATGGCGGCCCAATAGCCTTCCGGCGGCGGCGTGATGCCGCCCGTGCCCAGGACCGGCTCCGCGATGAAGGCGGCAACGGTGTCAGCGCCCTCGCGCTGGATCAGTTCGTCCAGCTCGGCCGCCCGGCGGGCCGAAAAGGCGAGCTCCGTCTCGCCGGCTTCCGCACCCCAATAATGATGCGGCGCGCCGGTGTGGATGATCCCCGACACCGGCAGGTCCATGTGATCATGGTAGAAGCTCATCCCGGTCAGCGAGCCCGCCACGACGCTGCAACCGTGATAGCCCCGCATGCGCGAAATGATCTTCTTCTTTTTCGGCTTGCCGCGGAGGTTGTTGTAGTACCAGACGAGCTTGGCATTCGTTTCGTTGGCGTCGGACCCCGACATGCCATAGAAGACCTTGCTCATCTGGCCGGGCGCCATCCGCACCAGGCGGTCGGAGAGGATCGCCAGCTCGTCGGTCGTGTGCGCGGCATAGGTGTGGTAGTAGGCGAGCCGGTAGGTCTGACGGGAAATCGCCTCCGCCACCTCCGTCCGGCCATAGCCGATATTCATGCAGTAGAGCCCGGCAAAGCCGTCGATGAATTCCCTGCCCGTGGCATCCTGGATTCGGATGCCCTTGCCGGTCTCGACGATGGTCGGATCACCGATCTTGCCGCTCGCGAAGTCGGCGAGCTGCGTGAACGGGTGAAGGACGCTGGCGCGATCCAGCCTGCTGATCTCGGCGATGTCGAGCTTCATCGGGTAGCCCCTTCATGGTTGGCCTGATCGGCACAAACGTGCCTTGACCGTTGGAGCCGTTATACAAAAGCCGCGCGCAGGTTGACGGCGATGATGGCGCCTCGATAGAGGAATTCCTGCGTCATTGGCCTTCTGGCGCAGGAATCCTGTGCCATGACGCTCGACCAGATCGATATCAAGCTTCTGAGGGCCGTGCAGGCGAATAACCGCCTCACATCGGAAGAGCTCGCCACGCTGGCGAACCTGTCGCCCACCGCGTGCCAGCGCCGCATGAAGAGGTTGCGTGCGGCCGGCATCATCGAGGGAGACGTCTCGATCGTATCCCCGAAGGCGGTTGGCCGCCCTGTCTCGATGCTGGTCCTCGTCTCGCTCGAACGGGAGCGGGCCGACATCGTCGACCGCTTCAAGGCGGCCATCCGGGCCACCACCGAAGTGATGATCGGGTTCTACGTGACGGGCGACGCCGATTTCGTCCTCGTCGTCACCGCGCGCGACATGGAAGACTACGAGCAGTTCACCCGGCGGTTCTTCTACGAAAATCCCGACATCAAGGGTTTCAAGACGATGGTCGTCATGGACCGCGTCAAGGCGGGTTTCTCGCTGCCGATCGAACTCTAGAGACGGCGCGCTGCCTGGCGAGGGCGCAGATCAGCGGGCTCCCGTCAGCGGCCGGCCAGCATCATCTTGCCGAGCGCGCTCGCGACCAGGACCTGCTCGGCCGGCGGCAGCATGGCGACGAGGCGCCGTTCCGTCTCGGCATGGTCGCGCATCGCGGGCTCGACCAGAAGCCGGCCCTTCTCGGTGAGCTCGACGATCACGCCGCGGCCGTCGGTCTCGTCTGCCATGCGGCGGACATGGCCCGCCTTCTCCAGGCGCCGCAGCAGGTTCGACAAGCCGCCGGAGGTCAGGATCAGCGTGTCGAGCAGCGCCTTCGGCGACATGCGATAGGGCGCACCCTGCACGCGCAGCGTCGCGAGCACCGCGAAGCTCGGGTATTTGAGCTTATGTCGTGCGAGGGTCCGGTTGATCGCGACCTGCAACACCTCGTTGAGATGGAGCAGCCGGCCGACGATCGCCTTGCCCGAACAATCGACATCCGGAAACTCGCGCCGCCAGCGCTGCATGCCGGCGCCGACGCGGTCGTCCTGCCAGAGCGTATCAGGCGTTTCGAACGTCAGGTTTCGCGCGGCCTCGTTGCGCATTCCAATCCTCCAGGACAGCCCTTTCCGACCACGCCGGAGCACGCGATGCAAGCGTGCGCCGCCGCCGTCGTGGCGTCACGATATCTTTCATTTATCTTTCTTGAAAGATAAATCGAGCCATGCCATGCTTTCCTCCGGCCGATGGGAGGGGAATTCCGTCGACCAAGGGACAAGCCGCGCCAACAGCGGTGCGCCTTGAGGCCACAGACGGGAACCAGCAACCATGCACCAGATGCTTCGTCATGCGACCGCCGCCGCCGTGTTCGGCGTCGCCCTCGCCTCCGCCGCCCAGGCCGAGGAGCTCGTCGTGGGCGCCTTCGGCGGCTCCTTCGCCGAGAACGTCAAGGCCTGCCATGTCGCCGCCTTCGAGAAGGCGACAGGCGCCACCGTCTCGCTGAAACTCGGCAATTCCTCGCAATTCGCCGCGGCCTTGCGCGCCACCGCCGGCAAGCCGGACATGGACATCGCCTATATCGACAACTCGCTGGCGGCCCAGACCGCCAACGAGAAGCTCAACGACACCATCGACCGCGCGAAGCTGAAGAACGCCGCCGACGTGATCCCGACCGCCTGGGGCAAGGACGACAGCTATGTGGTCGCGATGGTGAGCGCGACCACGCTGGTCTACAATCCCAAGCTGGTGAAGGCGCCGCCGACCTCCTGGCTCGACCTGGCCGATCCGGCCTATGCCGGCAAATACGCAATCGGCGACATCAGCGGCACCTCCGGCCTGCAGTTCCTGCTGGCGCTGAACAAGCTCAAGGGCGGCACGCTCGACAATATCGACCCCGGCATCGAGGCGATCAAGCCGCTCGCGAAGGGCTCCGCCGTGCTTTACACCCAGGCCGACCAGCTCCTGTCCCTGTTCGAGCGTGGCGAGATCGCGATCGCGCCCTGGTATCCGGACCGCGCCGGCGTCGCCATGGACAAGGGCCTCTCGCTTGCCGTCGCCTATCCGAAGGAAGGCGCGGTCGGCATCCTGCCGGCGGTCGTCCTGCCCAAGGGTTCGACCAAGACCGAACTCGCCTACAAGTTCCTCGATCAGGTGCTCTCGGCCGAGGGTCAGGGCTGCTTCTCCGAGCGGGCCTATATCGGCGCGGTCAACACCAAGGTGAAGCTCTCCGACAAGCTCAAGAGCATCGTCCCCAATGGCGAGAGCCTGGAGAAGGCCTGGTTCATCGACCCGGACGTGATCGCCAGGAACAGCGCGACCTGGACGCGACGCTGGCAGCGCGAAGTCGCGCGCTGAGCCGCGCCGCGACGGGAGACGGGCAATGGGTTCGCTGACCTTCGAAGGGCTGGGCAAGTCCTATGGCGAGGTCGAGGTCGTCAGGGATGTCTCCCTGACGATCAATGAGGGCGAGTTCGTCTCGCTGCTCGGCCCCTCCGGCTGCGGCAAGACCACGATCCTGCGCATGGTCGCGGGCCTCGTCGAGCCGAGCCGGGGGCGCATCCTGATCGGCAGCGACGACGTCACCGCCCTGCCCCCGAACAAGCGGGGCCTCGGCCTCGTCTTCCAGTCCTATGCCCTGTTCCCGCATATGACCGTGTTCGAGAACGTCGCCTTCGGCCTGCGCCGCCGCAAGGTCGCCGGCGCCGAACTCGAAAAGCGCGTCAAGGAAGCGCTCGAGATGGTCAGGCTCGGCACCTTCGACGAGCGCTATCCGCGCCAGCTTTCCGGCGGCCAGCAGCAACGCGTGGCCATTGCCCGAGCCCTCGCGCCGCATCCACGCGTGCTGCTCTTCGACGAGCCGCTCTCCAATCTCGATGCGCAACTGCGCGACGAAATGCAGATCGAGCTGAAGCGCCTGCAGCGCAATCTCGGCATCACTACGCTCTTCGTCACCCACGACCAGGGCGAGGCCTTGTCGCTGTCGGACCGCGTCGGCGTGATGGCAAAGGGCGTGATGCAGCAATTCGCTGCGCCTGAGGACATCTATCACCGCCCGGCGACCGGCTTCGTCGCGAGCTTCATCGGCAAGCCGAACCGACTCGCGGGCTCCGTCGCTATGCGGGAAGGCCCGGGCGGGCGCCTCGTCGTCGGCGGCGTCGAGATCCCGGCCGCGCGCATCGACCAGCCGGCCGGCGCGGAGGTCGCTGTCGTCATCCGGCAGGAGGCTGTCGCGATCCGTAGCGGCATGACGTACCCCGGCGAAGTCGCCGGCGAGGTCGTGCTGCGCTCCTTCAGCGGCGCGCGCGTGCAATATGTCGTGCGGCTGGCGGAAGGCGTCGAGATCGTCGCGGAGACGGCTTCGCACGGGGCGGAATCAGCTCTCGCCGCGGGCGCGCCGGTCGCGCTCGCGATCGATCCCACCGCCGTCTTCGCGATGCCGCCCGAAGGCACCACGCCATGATGTCGCGGCGGCACGGGCTCCTGCTGGTCGCGCCGCTGCTCTTGGTGCTGGCGGGGTTCTTCCTCGTGCCGGTGCTGATGCTGCTGCCGACGAGCTTCGGCGTCTACGAGCCGGGTGCGGGGCTCGTCAAAGGCGCTTGGTCGCTCAGGAACTACAGCCAGATCATCACCGACGACTATTATCGCGAGGTGATCTGGCGCACGCTCGGCCTCGGCTTTTCCGTCACGCTGATCTGCCTGCTGCTCGGCTACCCGCTCGCCTATCTCATCGCGCGCGGACCGGAGCGCTGGCGCGTGCCGCTGATCCTGCTCGTCATCTTCCCGATGCTGCTCAACCTCGTCGTGCGTTCCTTCGGCTGGATCGCGCTGCTCGCCAATCGCGGCCTGATCAACAACCTGCTGATGCAGCTCGGCGTCATCGGGGCGCCGGTGAAGCTGCTGTTCAACTTCGTCGGGCTCTTCATCGGGCTCACCCATATCTACCTGCCCTTCATGGTGCTGATGCTGGTCGCGGCGATCCGCAACGTGCCGCGCGACGTGGAATCGGCCGCCGCGACGCTCGGCTCCAGCCGCGCCCATGTCTTCATGGCGGTGACGCTGCCCTTGTCGGCGTCCGGTATCCTCGCCGGCTCGATCCTCGTCTTCGTGCTGACGATCAGCGCGCTGGTGACGCCGCGCATGCTGGGCGGGCCGACCTATCAGGTCATGGCGACGCTGATCTACGACGAGTACATGCAGCTTCTCGACTGGCCGAGCGGCTCGGCGCTCTCCTTCGCGCTGACCTTCATGGCGGTGGCGATCATCTGGCTGTCGAGCCGATTGACCAGGCGATGGGCGGGCATGGCATGAGCGACATGAGCGAGAACCGCCCCGGCTGGGGGCTGACCGCCACGGCCTTCACGGTCGTCGCCTTCCTGCAATTGCCGGTGGTCGTCGTCGTGCTGGCGGCGTTCTCGACCACCTCCTACCTCACCATCCCGCCGCAGGGGCTGACGCTCGCATGGTTCGGCAAGGTCTTGAGCGACCCGACCTATCTCTCGGCCATCCGCATGAGCCTCATCCTGGCCTGCGGCTCGACGCTGATCTCGCTCGTGCTCGGTGTGGCCGCCGCCTACGCGCTGTTCCGCAAGGTGCTGCCGGGCTCTGAAGCCGTCACCTCCTTCCTGATGGCGCCGCTGGTGATGCCGGCCGTGGTCGTCGGCGTCGCGCTCCTGCAGTTCTACAGCATGACCGGCCTGCGCGGTTCGCTCGTCGGGCTCCTGCTCGCCCATGTCGTCATCACCGTGCCCTATGTCGTGCGTTCCGCGCTGGCGAGCCTGTCGGGGCTCGATCTTGCCGTCGAGGAAGCGGCACGGGTGCTCGGCGCCAGCGGCTTCGAGGCCTTCCGCCTGGTCACGCTGCCCTTGATCGCGCCGGGGCTGGTGGCGGGCGGCCTGTTCTCCTTCATCACCTCGCTCGACAACGTACCCGTCACGATCTTTCTGATCAGCGCCAGCCAGACCACCCTGCCGGTGCTGATCTTCTCCTCGGTCGAGATGGGCATCGACCCCAGCGTCGCCGCCGTCTCGACGCTGCTGATCCTCGCCACCGGCATCGTGCTCCTCCTCGCCGAGCGCCGCTTCGGCTTCCACCGCTTCGTCTGAACGGAACCGCCATGCCGCTGACCTCCAAGGGCTTCCCGCTCTTCCTCACCTTCGATCTCGACGCGGAGACGATGTGGACCGGCCGCGATCCCGCCTATGCCGAGCGGCCGATCCTGATGTCGCAGGGCGCCTATGGCTGGAAGGTCGGTACCGGCCGCGTGCTCGATCTGCTCGATCGCTACGGCATCAAGGCGACCTTCTTCGTGCCCGGCCTGATCATCGACCAGCGCGAGGGGCTGATGGAGGAGATCCTGAAGCGCGGCCACGAGCTCGCCCATCACAGCTACAGCCACACCTGGATCCTCAACCTCTCGCCCGAGGAGGAGCGCGAGGAGATGGAGAAGGGCTTCCAGTCGATCAAGCGGGTGAGTGGTCGCGCCCCGCGCGGCTGGCGCTCGCCGGCGGCCGAGATCAGCCCGGTCACCATGCCGATGCTGGTCGAGTACGGCTTCGACTATTCCTCGAACTTCTTCGACGACGACTCGCCCTATCTCCACACCGTCGCGGGCAAGGAGACCAAGATCGTCGAATTGCCCTTCCGCTGGGTGCTCGATGACGCGCCCTTCTTCCAGTACTCGATCGTGCTGCCCGGCCGCACCATGCAGGCCCCCTCGGCCGTGCTCGAAGCCTGGAAAGGCGAGTTCGACGTGCTCTATGCCGAGGACCGGATGATGATGGTCGGCATGCACCCCGAGATGATCGGCCAGCCCTCGCGGATCAAGGCGCTGGAGGGGCTGATCGAGCACGCGCTGAAGCACCCCAATGTCTGGATCGGCCGCTGCGACGAGATGGTCGACGACATGCGCCCCGGCCTAGAGAAGGCTCGCGCGGAGGCAAGGCGGTGAGCGGCGCGCTGGCCGGCCGGCGCATCCTGATCACCGGCGCGGCCAAGGGCATCGGGCTCGCGACCGTCGAACGCTTCGTCAAGGAAGGGGCGCGGATCGCAGCGCTTGATCGCGATGTGGAAACGCTGGCAGCTTGCGCCGGACGTTTCGGTGCGAGCGAGTTCGTGCCCTTCAGGGTCGATGTCTCCGATCCGGCTTCTGTTCAGACCGCCGTATCCAATGCCGCGGCCGCGCTCGGCGGGCTCGACGGTGTCGTGAACTCGGCCGGCATCGATCTCATCGCCGATATCGAGAGCATGGCATTGGCCGACTGGAACCGCATCATCGCCGTCAACCTGACCGGCCCGATGCTGGTGGCGCAGGCATCCTATCCGCATCTCAAGGCGGCCGGCGGCGGCACCATCGTCAATGTCTCGTCCGGCGCCGGCCTCTCGCCGCTGAAGCACCGCACCGCCTATTGCGCCTCCAAGGCGGGCCTGCAGATGGCCGCCAAGGCGCTCGCGATGGAGGCCGCCGAGTTCGGCATCCGAGTCAACACGATCTGCCCCGGCGCGGTCGAGACGGAACTGTTCCGCACGAGCATCGACACCGCGCCCGACCCCGTCGCCGCCTATGAAGCGGTACGCGCCCGCTATGCGCTCCAGCGCGTCGCCTCGCCCGACGAGATCGCCGCCGCAATCCTGTGGCTGACCAGCGCGGAATCCTCCTATGTCACCGGCACCGCCATCGCCGTCGATGGCGGCCGGACCTTCCACTAGCGATCATCGGGAGCCGGCCATGACGAGCGGACGCTTCACCGGCAAAACCGTCGCCATCACCGGCGCGGCCCATGGCATTGGCGCGGCGACAGCACGCCGCTTCCTTGACGAGGGCGCGCGGGTCGCCGTGATCGACCGCGAGGCCGACGGGTTCGCTGAAAGCTTCGCCGGCCAGCCGGCCGACCGTCTGCTGACCATGGCCGGGGACTGCACCGATGCGGCCGTGCTCGCCGATTTCCATGATCGTGCTGTTGGAGCCTTCGGCCCGATCGATATCCTCTTCAACAATGTAGGCCAGAGCGGCCGCGAGCGCGCGGCGCAATTCCATGAATCGCAGGAAGAGGTCTGGCGCTTCGTGCTGGAGGTCTCGCTCTTCACGGCCATGCGGATGAGCCATCTCGTCGTACCCGCGATGCGCGAGCGGGGCGGGCGGATCGTCAACATGTCGAGCGATGCCGCCCTCGTCGGTGATGCCGGCCTCACCGATTACGCCGCCGCCAAGATGGGCATCATCGGATTCACCCGCTCGCTGGCGCGCGAGCTGGCGCCGCATCGCGTCACCGTCAATGCGGTCGCGCCCGGCGCCATCCGCACCCGCGCCCATGACCGGCTGACACCGGCCGTGATCGAGCGCATCAAGGCGACGACGCCGGCCGGCTTCATCGCCGAGCCGGAGGATGTCGCCGGCTGCGTCGCCTTCCTCGCCAGCGAGGACGCCCGCTATGTCACCGGCCAGACGCTGCTGATCGATGGCGGACGCTGGATGATCTGAGGACAGCCATGACCGATATCGCCGATCTTTCCGCCGTCGACCTCGCTGCCGCGATCCGCGCGAAAGCCATTTCGCCGGTCGAGGCCGTGGAAGCCACTCTCGCCCGCATCGATGAGAAGGCCGAGCTCAACGCCTTCATGGCGATCCCGGCCGAACGGGCGCGAACTGAGGCCAGGGAAGCCGAAGCAAAGGTGATGCGCGGCGAGGCGCTTGGCGCCCTCCACGGCATTCCGTTCTCGGTCAAGGACCTGACCAATACCGAGGGCGTCACGACCACGCAGGGCTCGGCCCTGTTTGCGGACAACGTCCCGAAGGCCGACGCGGTTGCGGTCGCGCGTGCGCGGGCTGCCGGCGCGATCCTGATCGGCAAGACGACGACGCCGGAATTCGGCCACAAGCCCTTCACCGAAGGTCCCTTCTTCGGCCGGACGCTCAATCCGCATAGCCATGCCCATACCTGCGGCGGTTCCTCGGGCGGTGCGGCGGTCGCGGTCGCGGCCGGCATGGGGCAGCTCGCGCTCGGCTCTGACGGCGGCGGCTCGATCCGCATCCCCGCCGCGTGCTGCGGTGTCGTGGGCCTGAAGGCAACGCTCGGGGCAATCCCGAACCTGCAGGCCCCGGACCTCTTCGGCGCCAATTCCTTCGTCGGGCCAATGGCGCGCGATGTCGCCGATACCGCGCTGCTGTTCGAGGCACTCGTCGGCCCCGATCGGCGCGATCCTTACGGCCAGGTTCCGGCCTTCCCGGAACGCCGGCTCAGCCAAAGCGAGAAACCGCGGATCGGCTTCCTCCTGCGCTGCGGCAACATCCTCGACCCGCAAGTCGAGGCTGCCGTCGTGGCTGCGATGCGGCGGGCGGAAGCTTTGGGCTGGATCGTCGAGCCGATCGAGCTCGACCTGGTTTCGCTGGAACCGCATTTTCTTGTCTTCCTGCGCTCGCTTCTGCTGGCACGATTGCGGAGCCATGCCGAGAGAGCGCCGGAGAATCTCGATCCGACCCTGCTCGCCACGATCGAGGCTGGGCGCGGCTATAGCGCCGCAGATCTCTGCCAGGCGCAGTTCGCGCGGACGGATTGCTTTGCGAAGGTGCAGGATATCCTCGCGCGTTTCGACCTGATCGCCTCACCGACTTTGTCGGCGCCGGCCCTGCCGGTCGGGCTCGATCCGCTGGGCCAGATCGACATCGCAGGCAAACCGGCCGGGACCATCCGCGGCGCCTGGTATCCCTACACCTTCCCGTTCAACCTGACCGGCCATCCGGCCTTGTCGCTGCCATGCGGCCGCAGTTCGAGGGGATTGCCGATCGGCCTTCAGCTCGTCGCGAGCTGGCATGCCGATCGATATCTTCTCGATGTCGCGGCGCGACTGCAAAGCGCCCTGGCCGCACCGCATTAGGAGCGGTCCTCGATCTGAGAAACGTGGTTGAGTGCGATCACCCATTGGCCGCCGCGCTTGCGCATCAGCCGCGTGTTGACGCCGGTCTGATTGCCGGCGGCACGCACCAGCCTGTAATCGCTGATCAACTGGGCGGCATCCGGCGCCAGCATCTCGACGCGGATGTTTGTGAAGGCGAGCTGCCCTTGCGAACCAGGCGCGCCGCCATAATCGGCGATGTAATGGTCGAGCGTTGCCTGCCAGTCCTTCTGGATGCGCCCGCGCGAGACGAAGATGACATCGGGATTGGCGAAGCCCGCCATGTAGCCGTGGAAGTCACCACGGTTCCAGGCCGCCTGCATGGTGGCGATCACCGAGCGGATGGCATCCGCCTCCGTCACATCGGACATTTGGTATCTGCCTTTCAGGGAGTGGTTGCGGAGACGGTTTCGTCTTCCTGTCGCTGCCGTCGGGTCAGGACCTCCTGCGCGGCCGAGACAAGGTGGCGGCGCAGCGCGCTTTCCGCGGCCTTGGCGTCCTGATCGAGGATCGCATCGACGATCTGCTGGTGCTCACGGCAGGACTGCTTGATCCGCCCCTTGTCCTTGAGCTGAAACTTGCGGAACGGCGCCAGCTTGAGCCGCAGGGTCTGGGCGGCAGCGATCAGGTCGCTGTTGTGGCTGCCCTGGAACAGGAGGTTGTGGAACCGCGTGTTGAGGTCGTTATAGCCGTCATTGTCGCCCTCTTCGGCGAGCACGTTCATCTGGCGGTGCAGGCTTTCGAGTTCGCCGCGTTCGCTCATGGTCATCCTGTGCGAGGCCAGCCGGCCGCATGTCGCCTCAAGCTCGGCCATTGCCTCGAACATCTCGTCGATGCGCTCGGCCGAGATCTGCGTCACGACCACGCCCTTGAAGGGTTCGCGCTCAGCCCAACCCCGGCCGCACAGGATATGCAATGCTTCGCGGACAGGTGTGCGCGACACGCCGAACTGCAGGGCGATCGAGGCCTCGTCGAGCCTTGCACCGGCAGGGAAGGCGCCGTTGATGACAGCCTCTTCGAGCTGTTCAGCGATGAAATCGCTCCGGCTTTTCCGGGTTGCGGCGGCTATCTCCGACATCGATCGCTCCTCTGCTCACACGCCAACCATTCCAGAGACCACCATCGCGATCGAGTCCGAGGATTACACAATCCTATTGCAATGTGGACAAATAATATACAAAAAGGCGCGCCGCGCGCGCCCAGCAGCGCGGCCTCCTGAGGCCTGCCTAAACTCTCTCGCGCGATAACCGGCCTTGTCGGCAGCTTTTTCGGGCGGCTGCAAACGGCTGGAATTGAGGAACCGCCATGACATTCACGACGCGACCGGAACTCAGGGGTACATTCGGGGCGGTGTCCTCGACGCACTGGCTGGCTTCGACCGTCGGCATGTCCATCCTGGAGAAGGGGCACACGGCTTTCGACGCCGCGGTCGCCACCGGCTTCGTCCTCCAGATCGTCGAGCCGCATCTCAACGGCCCCGCCGGTGAGGTGCCGATCATCGTGACGCCGGCCGGCGCCGACACGCCGATCGTGATCTCCGGCCAGGGCCCCTCGCCTGCCAAGGCAACCGTCGCGCATTTCAAGGGCCTCGGCCTCGACATCATTCCGGGCACCGGCCTGCTGGCTGCCTGCATTCCCGGCGCCTTCGGCGCCTGGCTCACCCTGCTGCGCGACTACGGCACCGCCGAGCTCGAAGACGTGCTGGCGCCGGCGATCTACTACGCCCGTACCGGCCATCCGCTGGTGCCGCGTATTGCCCGAACGATCGGCGAAATGCGGGAGCTGTTCGAAACTCATTGGCCGAGCTCCGCCGAGCTCTACCTGCCGGGCGGTGTCGCCCCCCAGTCGGGCAAGCTGTTCCGCAATCCGCAGATCGCCGCGCTCTACCAGCAGATCATCGACCACGCGAAATCCGGCAAGAACCGGGAGGCGCGCATCGATGCCGCCCTCGATTTCTGGTATCGCGGGCCGGTCGCCGAGCGGATCGAGGAATTCTGCGCGACCGAGGAGGTCTGGGACGTCTCGGGCCGCCGCCACAAGGGCCTGATCACGGCCCAGGACATGGCCGATTACCAGCCGCAGGTCGAGAAGCCGGTCTCCGTGACCTATGGCGACTATGAGGTCTTCAAATGCGGGCCGTGGTCGCAGGGACCCGTGCTGCTGCAGATGCTGCAGATCCTCAAGGGCACGGATATCGCCGATCTCGATCCGATGAGCGCGGATTTCGTGCATCTCGTCGTAGAGGCGACCAAGCTCGCGATGGCCGACCGCGATTCCTGGTATGGCGACAGCTCCGACGTACCGATGAAGGCGCTGCTCTCCTCCGGCTATGCCGATATCCGGCGGGCGCTGATCACGGAGACGGCGTCGATGGACGTGCTCCCCGGCACGCCCGACGGCCGCAACCCCAACCTGCCGCCGCTGCGCAAGGTCGGCACGATCGCGCAGCCCGGCCTCGGCGGCGGCGAGCCGACCGTCCGCGAAGCCAAACTGCCGAATGACCGGCAAGGCGAGCCGGCGCTGACCCGCGAAGGCGCGCAGCGCGGCGACACCGTGCAGGTCAGCGCCGTCGATCGCTGGGGCAACATGGTCTCCGCGACGCCGTCGGGCGGCTGGTTCCAGTCGAGCCCGGTCATTCCGGGTCTCGGCTTCAGCCTGACGACCCGCGCGCAGATGTTCTGGCTCGAAGAGGGCCTGAACTCCACCCTGGCGCCGTCGAAGCGCCCGCGCACGACGCTGACGCCGTCCACCGTCTATCGCAACGGCCAGCCCTACATGGCTTTCGGCACGCCGGGCGGCGACCAGCAGGACCAGTGGCAGCTGATCATGCTGCTGCGCCATCTCCACAAGGGCATGAACCTCCAGGAAGCGATCGACGCCCCGTCCTTCCACACGGACCATCTGGCAAGCTCGTTCTGGCCGCGCGAGATCAGCTATGGCGCTGTCACGCTCGAGTCCCGCTTTCCGGAAGCGGTCCGCGAGGACCTCGCGGCGCGCGGGCACAAGATCACGGTCGGCGATGCCTGGTCCGAAGGGCGCCTCTCCGCGGTCGCCCGCGAAATGGACGGGGACGTGCAGCTGATCAAGGCCGGCGCCAATCCGCGCGGCATCCAGGGTTACGCGGTCGCCCGCTGATCGCGCGGTCGGCTCACGAAAACAGAAGAGGGGACTATCGATGAAACCAGCTTTTCTTGCTCTCGCCGCGGCCCTGGCGCTCGGCAACCTCGCGGTGACGGCAGCTCCCGCCACCGCCCAATCCGTTCTCAGGATCGGCCTGCAGGACGATCCCGACACGCTCGACCCGGTCTCCAACTGGAGCTTCGTCGGCCGCCACGTCCTGCAATCGCTCTGCGACAAGATCGTCGATATCGACGACACCGGGAAGATCATCCCGATGCTGGCGGAGAGCTGGGAATGGAGCCCGGACAGCACCGTGCTGACCCTGAAGCTGCGCAAGGGCGCCGTCTTCCATGACGGAACGCCCGTGGACGCCGCGGCGATCAAGTACAATCTGGAGCGCGCGCTCACCTCGGGCATCTCGCGCCGCAAGGCCGAGATCAGCGCGATCAAGACCGTCGAGGCCGTCGATGCGGCCACCGTCAAGATCAACCTCAAGGAGCCCTCGGTTCCGCTGCTCGCCGCGCTCAGCGATCGCGCCGGCATGATCATCAGCCCGGCAGCGGGCGCCAAGCTCGGCGACAAGTTCACCGATGCGCCGGTCTGCTCGGGCCCGTACAAGTTCCAGGAGCGCGTCATCCAGGACCGCATCGTCCTCGAGAAATTCCCGCAATATTACGATGCGGCGAAGTATCATTTCGATCGCCTGATCTATCGCGGCATGCCGGATTCCAACGTCCGCCTGCTCAACCTGCGCTCCCGCCAGCTCGACCTGATCGAGCGCCTCGCGGCGACCGACGTCGAAGCGGTCAAGAAGGACAAGGCGCTCGCCGTCGCTCCGGTGGTCGGCCTCGGCTATTACGGCATCACCTTCAGCATCGGCGGCGACGGCGCCAATCTCGACGCCGGCAAGAAGGCCGCGATCCGCGAAGCCTTCAGCCTCGCGATCGATCGCCAGGCGATCAGCAACGTCGTCTTCGACGGCCAGGCCTCGACCGGCAACCAGCCGTTCCCGCCGTCCAGCCCGTTCTACGACAAGAAATTCCCGGTTCCGGCCCGTGACCTGGACGCCGCGAAGAAGAAGATGGCTGAGGCCGGCGTGAAGTCGGTCGATCTCGAACTGCTCGTCCCCACCGACGCCGAGCGCCAGCAGGTCGCCCAGCTCGTTCAGGCGATGGTGCAGGAGATCGGCATCAAGGTCTCGATCAAGCCGACCGAGCTGATGACGCTGCTCGACATCGCCCGCCAGGGCAAGTTCCAGGCTCACCTCGTCGGCTGGAGCGGCCGCGTCGATCCCGACCTCAACGTCACGCCGATGCTCTCCTGCGGCGCGGCGACGAACGATGCCAAGTACTGCAACGAGGCCCTCGATTCGATCCTGGCGAAAGCCCGCTCGCTCGGCGATGTCGAAGCGCGCAAGGCCGAATACGCCAAGGCGGTCGCGATCCTGCTCAAGGACCTGCCGATCGTCTATCTCTACCACTCGCAGTGGATCTTCGCGCACAACTCCGCGCTGACCGGGTTCAAGCCGGCGCCGGACGGCATCATCCGCCTGACCAATGTCAGCCGCAAGAACTGAACCGGCGCCGGGGCCGCGATGAGCATCTCATCCTCGATCCGTTCAAGCTCCGGGCGCATTCGCGCCCGGAACTGCCACGGCCGGCCCGCACTTCGACCTATCCATGAAATGCCTCTGCCCACGCTCGACAGGCTGCGACCGGCTCCCGAAGCCACGGTCGCGCCTCCGGGCCTGCGCATGACGGGCGCTTGAACCATGACGACATTGATCGCCCGCCGCCTCGCGCAGCTCGTCCCGACAGTCCTGCTGCTGTCGATCATCATCTTTTCGCTGCAGCATCTCCTGCCGGGCGATCCGGCACTGGTGCTCGCCGGCGAGAATCCGGACGAGGCGACGCTCGCCGCCATCCGCGCCCAGTACCATCTCGATCAGCCGCTGATCGTCCAGTATCTCTACTGGCTGAAGGGCGTGGCGACCGGCGATCTCGGCGAATCCATGCGCCATAACCGCCCCGTGCTCGACCTGATCCTGCTCAAGCTGCCGGTGACGCTGCAGCTCGCGGTGATGGGCATCTGCATCGCGCTCGTGGTCGGCATCGCGGCCGGCGTGATCTCGGCCCTGCGCCATAACAGCACGATCGACTATGCGACCAATATCGCGTCGCTGGCCGGCATTTCGGTGCCCAATTTCTGGCTCGGCATCATGCTGATCCTGTTCTTCTCGGTCTATCTCGGCTGGCTGCCTGCTTCCGGCTTCGTCAGCCCGTGGGAGGACCTGAAGATGAACCTCGCCACCACGATCATGCCCGCCTTCGTGCTCGGCACCGGGATCGCCGGCGTCATCATGCGCCATACCCGCGGCGCGATGCTGCAGGCGCTGAGCAGCGACTATGTCCGTACCGCGCGCGCAAAGGGGCTGGGCGAACGGACCGTCGTGCTGAAGCACGCGATGCGCAACGCTTTGACGCCGATCATCACGCTGGGTGCGCTGGAATTCGGCGCGCTCCTGTCCGGCGCCGTCCTGACCGAGCAGATCTTCACGATCCCGGGCTTCGGCAAGCTGATCGTCGATGCGGTCTTCACCCGCGATTACCCGGTGGTGCAGGGCGTCGTTCTCGTGACCTCGCTGTTCTACATCATCCTCAATCTGCTGGCCGATATCGGATACATCCTCGTCAACCCGAGACTGAGAAGCTGACGCCCGTGTCGACGATGACGAAAACCAGATCCTCGACCAATCCCCTGGCGAACTTCTTCCGCGACCCGCTCTGGCAGCGCCTGGCGAAGCGCAAGAGCGCGCTGGTCGGGCTCGCGGTCGTGCTCCTCATGGTATCCGTGGCGATCTTCGCGCCGCTGCTGGCGCCTTATGATCCGACCGCGCAGAGCTGGACGGCCGTGCGCAAGGCTCCCTCCGCCGCGCATTGGTTCGGAACCGACGAAGCCGGCCGCGATATCCTGTCGCGCATCATCTGGGGCGCAAGGGCCTCGCTGATGGCCGGGCTCACGTCGGTCGGCATCGCCATGGCGATCGGCGTTCCCCTCGGGCTCGCAGCGGGCTTTCTCGGCGGCTTCGTCGACGGGCTCATCAGCCGCTTCACGGATGCGATGCTCGCCTGCCCGTTCCTGATCCTCGCGATCGCGCTCGCCGCCTTCCTGGGCCCCAGCCTGACGAATGCGATGCTGGCGATCGGCATCACCGCCACGCCGTTCTTCATCCGCCTGACGCGCGGCCAGGTGCTGTCGATCAAGGGCGAGGACTATGTCGAGGCGGCGCGCGCCATGGGCAATCCGCAATGGCGCGTCGCAGCGCGGCATATCCTGCCGAACATCCTGCCGCAGCTGATGGTCCAGGCGACGCTGACCATCGCGATGGCGATCATCGCGGAAGCCAGCATGTCCTTCCTCGGCCTCGGCCTCCAGCCGCCGGCGCCATCCTGGGGCTCGATGCTGAACTCGGCCCAGCGCTTCCTCAGCAACGCGCCCTGGATGGCACTCTGGCCCGGCATCGCCATTTTCGCGACGGTCTTGTCGTTCAACCTTCTGGGCGACGGCCTGAGGGACGCTCTCGATCCGCGCTCGCGCTGATCGTCAGATCCCGTCGAGACCCTGCGCATGGGACCGACCGCAAGTTGCGGTCGCGAAGCGTGATCGTGTCGCCCCTCCGTGTCCCCCACGGCGTCCTACCTGAGGCGCCCGGCCCAGGCGGAAACGGCCTCGGCCATGGTGCCAAGATGATCGGCGGCCGAAAACCCGGAAATCCGCTTGCGAGGCTTCAGGTCGTGGTCGCCGTCCTCCAGCCAGAGGATGTCGATCGCCGGTGAAAGCCGATAGGCCGGGACCTCGTCACGGGTGCCGAACTCATCCCGCGTTCCCTGCACGATGAGCGCCGGGGCCTTCAGATCGGCGAGATGCGCGGTCCGCAACTGCTCCGGCTTGCCGGGCGGGTGAAACGGATAACCGAGGCAAAGCAGGCCATTGATCCGGCCGCTTTCGAACAGCCCGTCGGCCACCATGCTCGCGACGCGGCCACCCATCGACTTGCCGCCGATGACGAGCCTGCCCGTGGCCCCGAGCGCTTCGATCGCGGCGAGATATTGAGGGTTCAGCTTTTCGGCGCGCGGCGGCGGGCGAGCGGTTCCGCTGCGCCGCGCCGCCATATAGTCGAACTCGAAGCGGGCGACGCGAAAGCCCGCTCCAGCCAGCGCTTGCGCAGCCGCGGTCATCGATGGCGAGTCCATCGGGGCGCCGGCTCCATGGGCCAGGAGGATGGTCAGATCGGCAGTATTCGGGCCGTCGAAAAGAAACATCGCGTTGCCCCGTATCGAGTCGGTCAGGTTCCGCAAAACGTCGCTAGCACGCGCTCGTGCACGGCCGGCGGACGTTCATAATCCTCCCGGCCCGGCTGCGCCTCGAAAGGCCTCGCCAGGACGCCGAGGAGCGTCTCGAACGGGGCGAAATCGTCGCGCTCGACCGCGGCTTCGATGACCGCCTCGACCTGATGGTTGCGCGGGATGTAGAGCGGATTGACCTGCAGCATCGCCTGCCGGCGCGCCTCGGCCGAAGCGGGCTCCTTACGCAGGCGATCACGCCAGCGGATTTCCCAGGCGTCGAAGGCCACCGGGTCCCTGAAGAGGCTGCGGCAGGTTTCCGCGCTGTCCTGCCCGGCCTCCTCGCTCAGGCGGCGAAAGACCAGGGTGAAATCGGCCTCGCCGTCCTGCATCGCATCGAGCAGGCCCTTGATGAGCACGACATCCTCCGCCTCTTCTGTGGCGAGGCCGAGCTTGCGGCGGAAGCCGGCGATCAGATGCGCCTGGAACTGCAGATCGAACCGGTCGAGCGCTCCTTGTGCGATCGGCACGGCCTTGTCGATATCGTCGTCCAGCAGCGGCAGCAGCGTCTCGGCGAAGCGGGTCAGATTCCAGCGGGCGATCGGCGGCTGGTTGGCATAGGCGTAGCGGCCATGCTCGTCGATCGAGCTGAACACGGTCGTCGGGTGGTAGACGTCCATGAAGGCGCAGGGGCCGTAATCGATGGTTTCGCCGGCGATCGACATGTTGTCGGTGTTCATCACGCCGTGGATGAAGCCGATCGTCATCCATTGCGCGATGAGCGCAGCCTGCGCGGCAACCACGGCTTCGAGCAAGGCGAGATAACGCTCCTCGCCGGTGCAGGCCGGGTAGTGCCTGACGATGACATGGTCGGCGAGCAGGCGCAGCCCTTCGACATCGCCGCGCGCGGCGAAATACTGGAAGGTGCCGATCCGGATATGGCTGGAGGCCACGCGGGTCAGGACCGCGCCGGGCAGCGAGGTTTCGCGCCGGACGGATTCGCCGGTCAGGACAGCGGCGAGCGCACGCGTCGTCGGCACGCCCAGCGCCGCCATCGCCTCGCTAACGATATATTCGCGCAGGACCGGCCCGAGCGCGGCGCGGCCATCGCCGCGGCGCGAGAACGGGGTCGGCCCCGCACCCTTGAGCTGGAGATCACGGCGCTTGCCGTCCCGGTCGACGACCTCACCGAGCAGGATGGCGCGGCCATCGCCGAGCTGCGGGCTGAAGCCGCCGAACTGATGGCCGGCATAGGCGGTCGCGATCGAGGCGGCCCCGACCGGCAGGCCGTTGCCTGCCAACATCGCCACGCCTTCCGGATCCTTCAGCCAGTCGGCATCGAGCCCGAGCTGCACTGCGAGCGGCGCATTCAACCGGAGCAGCCGCGGCGCCACGACCGGCGTCGGCGCGACCGTCGCGTAGAAGCGCTCCGGCAGGCGCGCGTAGGAATTGTCGAAAGCGATCGGGTTCATCGCTGGAAGATAGGCCCGGAATGCCGCCACGCAACTCGCGGGCCCGGGCAGGCGCCCATGCGATCAGTTCGCATGGGCCTGTCTTCGTCCATCGCGTGGCCGATCCAGCCCCTCAGTCGGATTGCTTGCCCCAGTCGGCCGGTGGAAAGCTCGGGCTGCCATAGGGGTAGTAATCCGTCAGGGTCAGGTTCTCGTAAGCCAGCGCGTCGAGATGGACCGTGCCCATGAAGGGCTCGGGCGGCTCGACCAGCAGGATTGTCGGCGTGAAGCCGCTATCGTCGAAGCCCCGGCGGAAATGCACCCGCGACTTGATCGCGATCACGTCGAACTCGTCCGGCGCGAGCCCGAGCTGCCAGAGTTCCGAAGGCTCGATGATCTGGACGAGATAGGGGCTGAGCACCAGCAGGTTGCCCTTGCCGAACTCGACGCAGATCCAGTCCTTGCCTTGGCCGCGCGCGGTCGTCGCCGGCCCGATCGAGCGCAGCTTGCCGGCAATGCGGACGGGCGCGCCGGCCGATTCATCGAAGAGGCCGCCGATCTCGGCATCGAACGGATCGCCCGGCTTCGCGCCTGACGCGATGACGGAGCGGACCACATCGGGTGAGGCGATGGTGGCGACCAGCGTGCGCTCGAGCTTCTGCGCGACGATCTCCTGAAGCAGCCAGGTCGCATAGCCGGAGCGGTCGCTGTAGTCGGCCAGCAGGACCGGCCCCTTGCCGTCAGACACCGCCTTGCGGGCCTCGGCCACCGCCTCCTTCGTCTTGTAGATCTTGACGGTGTCGAGCAACGACTGGCGACGGCGCCAGGTCCATTCCGCCATGTCGCGGATGACGCGCTCGGCGAGATCCGGGTCGTTGTTGGTCAAAACCTGCAGCGCCATCCCGGCATCGGGAACGTCCGACCAGGGGAAGCCGAAGAACACGTTGACGAAGACGTCCGGCTCGCGCGCCTCCCAGATCAGCGCGCGCTGGATCAGGTCGGACCAGGGCGAGGCGCCGGTCCACATCACCACCGTCGGCGCGATGATCGGGATGCGCAGGGTGCGATGCACCGGCTTGAAGCTGCCGCGGATCGCCCGGACCAGCATACGCGCCGCGCGCTCGCCCTGCAGGTGCATGTCGTAATGCGGGAAATACTTCACGCAGAACGCCATGTCGGCATGGGCGAGGAAATTCTCGTCCTCGTTGCCATGCGGGTCGAAGGTCGCGGTGATGAAGGCCTTCTTGCCCACGGCCTCGCGCACGCGCCGGGCGATGTCGGCCTCCGGCCGCGGCACGCCACGCACCGCGAGCGCCCCGTGCAGCGCAAGGTAGACGCCGTCGAGCCCGGGCTGCGCCTTCAACTCCGCGATGATGGTGCCCATGAAATGCTCGTAGGCATCCTCGGTCACCCAGCCCGAGCCCGTGCCGGTGCGCGGGAAGAGCGGCGAGGTGATGCCGATCAGCTCGACATCCTCGAACTCGCGCGCGACCTGGACGAAGCCGCCCATATAGCCCTTGGGATCGGTGGCAAGCAGCGCTTCGCCTGAGGCCGGGGAGCCCGGGTAGATGAAATCCTCCCGCGTGGTGTCGTTGGGGAGGAAGGTGACCGTCTCGTGGGAGAACTGAAGAACGGCGATACGAAGCTTGGAATGTGTCACAGCGGCCTTACGTCGTAGAATTGAGCGAACCCGATACGCATTCCCGTGATCCCGCGCGAAGCCGTCTTCTCGTAATAGGCGCCAAGCGGGATGTAGGGCACGTCGATGAAGAACTGTTTCTGGATCTCGGCGCAGATCGCCTTCTGCGACGCGAGATCCTTGGCCGCGAACCAGTCGAGCCGGAGCTCTTCGAGGCGCGGCGATTTCGGCCAGCCGAACCAGGCCTGGTCGCCATTGCCGCGGATGCCGAGCTGGCTCGCCGGGTCGAAATTATTAGTGCCGTTCAGGTAGGTGACGAAGATGCTCCAGCCGCCCTTGTCGATCGGCTGGCGGCTGGCACGGCGCTGGACGACCGTACCCCAGTCGGTCGAGACCAGATCGACATTCATGCCGGATTTCTGCAGGGCATCGGCCGCGACCGCTGCGAGCGGGTGGGTCGAGGGATAGTCGGTCGGGTCGAGCAGCACGACGCGCTCGCCCTTGTAGCCGGCCGCTTCCAGGGCGCGCTTGACGGCGGCGAAGTCGCGCTTGCCGACCAGCACCTCGGTCCCGGCCGTCGTCGCCATCGGCGTGTCCGGGCTGAAGACGCCGACATGATCCTTCCAGAGCGAACGCTCGTCGCCGGCGACCGCCGTCATGCACTCGACCTGATCGATGGCGCCGAGCAGGGCCCGCCGGATCGCCGGATTGTCGAAGGGCGGATGCAGCGCGTTGAAGCGCAGGCAGCCGATGCCGCCGGCCGGATCGAGCACCTCCAGCGTGAGGCCCGGCTTGCCCTTGAGCGTGCCCTGGAGATCGGGCGTCGGATTCTGCCACCAGTCGACCTCGCCGTTGCCGAGCGCGCTCGCGGCGGTTTGCGGATCGGGGATGATGCGCCACTCGATGCGATCGAAATGGACCTGCTTCGGACCGGCGGTGAAGGTGGCGGAGCCGTCGGCGCGCGGGACATAGCCGGCGAAGCGCTCGTAGACCGTCAGCGCGCCCGGGATCCGCTCGTCGGCCTTGAAGCGGAACGGCCCGCTGCCGATCATCTCCGTGACCTGCTTGTTGGGGTCGGTGACGGCGAAGCGCTCCGGCATGATGCAGGGCATCGAGGTGCCGGTCTTGCCGAGCGCCGCCGGCAGCAGCGGGAACGGGCGCTTCAGCCGGAACTTCACGACGCGGTCGGATTCGACCGATAATTCGTCGGTGGCATCCATCAGCGCGCGGCCGAAGGCGTCGCGCGCCGAGAAGCGGCGGATGCTCGGTACGACATCCTGCGCCCGCACCGGCTCGCCATCGTGGAAGCGCAGGCCTTCGCGCAGCGTCAGCCGCCAGGTCTTGCCGTCATCCTCGACCGTATGGCCGGCGACCATCTGGGGCTCGAAACCGTAACTGGCGTTCTGGCCATAGAGCGTGTCGAAGACCAGATAGCCGTGATTGCGCGTCACCGTCGCGGTCGTCCAGACCGGGTCGACGATCGCGACATCCGATTCCGGAATGAATTTCAGCACCTTCGCCGGCTGTGCGAGGCTGGGCCTCGCCAAGGTGGAGACGGCTGCACCGGCAGCGACACCCAGGAATGTCCGACGCTTCATGCAGGGAACCCTCTCTGGAGAAGGTGGAAAGCCGCTTGGACAGCGCCGCTGCGACCCCGATGCATCGATCCTAGGATGGCGGAAATGGCGGGGGCAAGCGCTTTGGCCCTGACGTGAACGCAGGACGGCCCCTCATTGGAGCAGCCTGCGTCCATCCGGCGCGCGAGCTCAGCGCATGGCTGGACTGATCCAACCGGGCGTTGAGATCGCGCAGCGGCGACCTATATCCCGGATGCGGTCGACGGCCCCTCCGCTTTCTCCTCCCCGCGGAGCCTTGCCGTCCCGTTCCCCTCGAGACCTTCCGGCCGCGTGCCGATGGTTTCCCCTTGGCCGGCTCCTTTCGAGGATGCCGGCCTTTTTTGCCTTGGCCCCCTTCGCGCCCCGCAGGGCGAAGCCATTGACGAAAGGCCGCCGGACCGCTGTGGCTTCCCGTCGCTTTTCACTCTGCTCCCGCGTGTGACCTTGACGCCCAGACCGCCTTCATCGACCAACCACTCCCGCGGCGTCCTCCTCGTCTTCGCGGCAACCGTCGCCTGGAGCGCCAGCGGCATCTATGCGCGCCTGCTGACGACGGATGCCTGGACGGCGATCGCCTGGCGCTCGCTGTTCGCCGCGATCTTCCTGATCGTTCCGATGGTCCTGTTCGGCGGCGCCGGGACGCGGCGGCAGTGGAAAAGGACGTTCGCTCCCGCCGGCCTTGCCCTGATCGTCTGCCAGACCATCAGCCAGGCCGCTTTCATCGGCGCCTATTACACGACCAGCGTGGCCAATGTGGCGGTGATCTACGCGACCGCGCCCTTCATCGCCGCGATTCTGGGCTGGCTGCTGCTGAAGGAGCCGATCGCATGGCGCGCGATGGTGGCGGGGCTCGGCTGCCTGATCGGCGTCGGGATCATCATCTCGGCCTCGATGGGCGCCGGGCGGGTCATCGGCGACCTGCTCGCCCTGCTGATGACGGTGACCTTCGCCGTCGTCATCGTCGTTCCACGGCTCGACCAGGAATTGCCGGCGATGCCGCCGATCTTCGTCAGCGCGGTGCTCGCCTTCGCGATCTTCGCGCCATTCGGCTCCACGGCCTCGCTCGATACCCATAACCTGCTGGTGCTGGCGGCCTTCGGCGCAACGAATTTCTCGATCGCGCTGGTGCTGTTCATCATCGGCGCGCGGCATCTGCCGCCGGCCGAGTCGGCCCTGATCGGCACGACCGAGATCGTCATGACGCCCGTCTGGGTGTGGCTCCTGTTCTCCGAGCAGCCGCCGGTCGCCACCCTGATCGGCGGCACGGTGATCCTTGCGGCGGTGCTCTGGTACACGCTCTCCGAACTCAGGCGCGGCAAGGAGCGGCACTGAGGCGCGGGATCGCCTCAGGTGATATCGGCAGAGCCTGTATCCACGGCATCACAAGCCGGGCGAAGCGGAGCCCGACACGGCCGTGGCCGAAGCTCTCAGGCAGCGAGCGCGGTCTGGGCCGGCTCGTAGGATTGGCGCAGGCTCTCCGCGACTTGCGCATTGGTGATCCGGCCTCGGTGGATGTTCAGCCCCGCGGCAAGATGCGGATCGCTGCGAATGGCATCCAGGCCGCGCGCGGCCAGAGCCAGACCGAAGGGAAGCGTGGCGTTGTTCAGCGCATAGCTCGAGGTCAGCGGCACGGCGCCCGGCATGTTAGCGACGCAGTAATGGATCACGCCGTCGACCTCGAAGGTCGGGTCCGCATGTGTTGTCGCCCGCGAGGTTTCGAAGCAGCCGCCCTGGTCGATCGCGACATCCACGAGCACCGCGCCGCGCTTCATCCGGGAGAGCTGCGCGCGTGACACGAGCCGCGGCGCCGCCGCGCCGGGGATGAGCACGGCGCCGATCACGACATCCGCTGCGAGGATCTCCTCCTCGATCGCATGGAGGGTGGAAAAGCGCGTGCGCGCCCTGCCCCCGAAATGCTCGTCGAGCTGCCGGAGCCTCGGCAGGGAGCGATCGAGGATCACGACATCGGCGCCAAGCCCGGCCGCCATGCGCGCCGCATGGGTGCCGACGACGCCGCCGCCGATGATGGCGATGCGCGCCGGCGGCACGCCCGGCACGCCGCCGATCAGCACGCCGCGGCCGCCGGCATGGCGCTGCAGGCAGCGGCCCGCAGCCTCGATCGCGAGCCGCCCGGCAACCTCGCTCATCGGGGCGAGCAGAGGCAGACCGCCGGCCTTGTCGGTCACGGTCTCATAGGCGACCGCCGTCACGCCGGACTTGAGGAGCCCCTCCGTCTGCTTCGGATCGGGCGCGAGATGGAGATAGGTGAACAGGATCTGCCCTTCGCGGAGCTGCGCCCATTCCGAGGGCTGCGGTTCCTTGACCTTCACGACCAACTCGGCCCTGGCGAAGACCTCCGCTGCGCTCGCGACGATCTTCGCGCCAGCCGCTTCATAAGCTGCGTCAGGGGCGGATATGCCCGCCCCGGCGCCGGTCTCGACAAGGACCTCATGGCCCGCCGCTGCGTATTCCCGCACGGCCTCCGGAGTCAGCCCGACCCGGTATTCGTGAACCTTGATCTCCCTGGGCACACCGACGCGCATCACTTCCTCCCCGTTATTGTTGGAATATTGCGATCCTGCGCCAATGTCGGCGCGCTGTCAGGCCTTCGCGTGGATCGCCCTCCAGATCGCCTGCGGCGTCGCCGGCATGTCGATATGGCGCACGCCATGCGGCGATAGGGCATCGACGATCGCGTTCATCACCGAAGGCAGCGAGCCGGCGCAGCCGGCCTCACCGCAGCCCTTGGCGCCGACTGGGTTGGTGCGGGTCGGCACGCCCTCGCTGATGAAGGTGAAGAAGGGCACGTCGGCGGCGCGCGGCATCGCATAGTCCATGTAGGAGCCGGTCCTGAGCTGGCCCTCCTCGTCATAGGAGGTCATCTCGCAGATCGCCTGGCCGATGCCCTGCACGACGCCGCCATGGAGCTGCCCCTCGACGATCATCGGGTTCACCAGCACCCCGAAATCATTGACCATGACATAGCTCGCGATCTCGACATGGCCGGTATCGGGATCGATCTCGACCTCGGCGATATGACAGCCATTGGGATAGGCCGAAGGAGCCGCCTTGAAGACGTGATCGACATCGAGCGTGCTGGGCAGATCATCGGGCAGCGACGCGCCTTCCTGCAGCTTCCGGGCGAGTTCCATGATGCCGATCGAGCGGTCGGTCCCGGCGATGGCGAAGCGGCCATCCACGAACTCGATATCGGCGGCGGCCGCTTCCAGGAAATGGGCGCTCAGCAGCTTGCCCTTCTCGATGACGCGCTCGCTCGCCTCGATGATGGCCGAGCCGCTCGCCATGATCGATTTCGAGCCGCCGGTGCCGCCGCCCGCGATCAGGCGGTCGCTGTCGCCCTGCACCAGTTTGATCTTGTCGAAGGGCACGCCGAGCTGGCTGGTCAGGACCTGGGCGAAGGGTGTCCAGTGCCCCTGCCCGTAATCGAGCGTGCCGGTGACGATAGTGACCGTTCCGTCCGGCTCGAAATGGATGCCGCCCATCTCGTTGCTCGGCGGCGCGGTGACCTCGAGATAGCAGCCGATGCCGCGGCCGCGCAGCTTGCCGGCCTTGCGGCTGGCGCGTTCGCGCGCCCGGTAGCCCTTCCAGTCGGCCGCCTCCAGCGCCCTCGCAAACAGCGCCGGGAAGTCGCCGCTGTCATAGACCGTGCCGATCGGGGTCTTCCACGGCAGTTGCGCGGGCGCGATCAGGTTGCGTTGGCGGATGACGGCCCGGTCGATACCCATCTCGCGGGCGGCGGTGTCGATCAGCCGCTCCATGAAATAATTGCCCTCGGGGCGCCCCGCCCCGCGATAGGCGGCGATCGGCACGGTGTTGGTGACGGCGCAGCGCGTCTGCACCTCGACCAGCGGGGTGCGGTACATGCCGACGCTGTTCTTGCCGATGTTCAGCGTCGCCATCAGCGGACCGGGCTGCGAGAGATAGCCGCCCATATTGCCGAAGCCGGTGAAGCGCGTCGCCAGGAAGCGCCCGCGCGCATCGAGGGCAAGCTCGGCCTCGAACACCATGTCGCGGCCGTGATGGTCGGAGACGAAGCTCTCCGAGCGCTGGTCGGCCCATTTCACGGGCTTCTTCAGCAGGCGCGCCGCATGGAGCAGCACGACATATTCCGGGAAAACCGCCGATTTCATGCCGAAGGAGCCGCCGACATGGCCGGTCAGCAGGTGCATCCGCTCCTGCGGCACGCCCATCGCCGCCGCCAGATTGTTGCGCATGCCGAAGGCGCCCTGGCTCGGGGCATGCAGGGTGTAGCGCTTGGTCTTGCGGTCATAGGCGCCGATGGCGGCGCGCGGCTCGAGCGGGTTCACGATGATGCGGTTGTTGACGATCCGCACCCTGGCGACATGCGCCGCATCGGCGAAGGCGGCCGCGACCTTGCCGGCATCGCCGAACTGGTAATCGAGGACGAGGTTGCCGGGCACGTCGTCGAAGAGCTCGGGCGCGCCGGGCGCCAGCGCCGCCTCGGCGGAGGTGACAGCGGGCAGGATGTCGATGTCGAGCGCCACCGCCTCGGCGGCATCGCGCGCCTGCTGCACCGTGCGGGCGACGACCATCGCGACAGGGTCTCCGACGAAGCGCACCTTGTCGGCCGTCAGCGCGTGCCGGACCGGCTTTTTCATCGCCGTTCCGTCGCGATTCGGCAGGTCCACCGCGCATTTCAACGCGCCGTAGCCCTGGCCTTCGAGATCATCGGCCGTGTAGACCGCGACGACGCCCTTCATCGCCCTGGCATCGGCGGTGTCGATGCCGCGGATGACGCCATGCGCATGCGGGCTGCGGACGAAGGCTGCGTAAAGCTGGCCGTCCAGCGCGAGATCGTCGGTATAGCGTCCCTCGCCGCGCACGAGGATCGCATCCTCCTTACGGGGAAGCGACTGGCCGATGCCGGCCGCGCGTCCTGCCAGGCGATCGGCCTGAGAAACATGCATGTTCATCGCAAGGCACCATCGTCGCATGACGGCCGCAGCGGTGACCCTGAGCGGATCAGCAAGGAGCGCTTCGGCCTCGTGCCGGCACCGCCTCGTCTTTCGAGATGCAGCCCCGGGCGCGGTGATCATAGGCATGCTCGCGCCGATTGGCGCCTGTCCCCGCGACATAGCTCCATTGACCGTGAGGTAGCTCGACGGGGTGCGCCTTTCAAGAATCGGCCGCCGGCCGGCTGCGGTCCGGACGGGCCGGCCCGATCCGTGTCCATTCTCGGAACAGCGACTGTCTTCGCCGACGGCCGTGCAGTGTCTGACACGTCCATTCTTTACGGATATCTCATAATTTAATCGTATAGGTTGTATTACGCAGTGCGATCGCCTCGCCCCGAGATGGCCCCGCCCTGCTTCGCCGGGGCACAGGCGCCGGGCATGAGGAGGTCGTTGCAATGCCGGATCGGCCCATTCCCATACCGAAGCCGCTTCTCAGCCTCGCCCTGAAGGCCACGACCCGATGACGCTGGTCGAGCCGGACAGGCGCGCGGACAGGCGCCCCCCGCAGCGCGGCATGGTCAGGCCGATCCGGGCTTCGGATGTGCCGGCCGTCGCACGGCTGTTCCTGAAAGTCTTCAGGCAAGCCGACAAGCCGGCCGGCGCCGACCTCCAACATTACCTGCGGACGCTGCTGCTGGCCTCCCCATCCTACAGCGAAGCCGCAGGCACGCAGATCTACGAGCAGCAGGATGGGCGAATCCGGAGCGCGCTGCTCGCCGTGCCCATGCGCTTCGTGGCCTACGGAAACATCGTGCCGGGGCGGCTGCTCGGCGTCTTCATGACGGATGCCGAAAGGGAAGCCGCCGGAGCCGCGCAACTCATCCTCGCCCTGCGCCCAAAACGTGCCGACTTGGCCTTTTGCGACAGCGCGTCGCCGACGAGCAGCCATCATCTCCTCGCCATCGGCGGCAAGCCGATCACCCTGCAGAACCTGGAATGGTCCCGCAGCTTCCGCCCCTTCGGAGCCTTGGCCGGGCGCTTCGACACGCGCGTCCTGCGCGGCAAGGTCCCGAACCTGCCCGTTCTCGCGCGCCCGCTCGACAGCCTGCTGCGGCGCCTGCTGCCCCAGCGGGACATCCGGGACCACGGTGGCCTGCGCGTCGCGGAGATGCCCGTCCCGACATTCCTGGTCCATGCGCCGCGGCTGATCGCCCATTACGCGGTGCGGCCGCTCTGGGCGGAGGAAGAACTCTTCTGGCTGGTGTCGCTCGCCGCGCAGAACACCGGGCTCGGTGCCTTCACCATCCGCTCGGTGCTCGACCGCGGCAGCGCGATCATCGGCTGCTTCGTCTATTACGCGGCGCCGGGACGGACGGCGCATGTCCTCAACATCCTGGCGCTTCCCGGCAGGGAGCCTGCCGTGCTCGACGCGATGTTCCACCATCTCGACGAGACCGGCCATGTCGAGGCGCGCGGCCGGGCGCAACCCGCCCTGATGGCCGGGCTCTCGCTGCAGCGCTGGCTCGTCTTCCGGCATCGGGCCTTCGCCCTCGCGCTGACGCGGGTTCCCGAGATCAACGACGCGATCGCGCGCGGCGACATCTATATCGGCGGCCTCGCCGGTGAGGACTGGAGCCGGCTCCTCACCGATTTCCACTGAGGCAGATGCGATGGCGGTCTCGGTCATCCTCAAGACGCTCAACGAGGAGGCGCGGATCGGCGCCGCCATCGAGAGCGTGCTTGCCGCGCTCGATGGCATCGGCGGCGAGATCATCATCGCCGATGGCGGATCGCGCGACCGCACGCTCGCCATCGCCGCGGACTACCCTGTCCGTGTCGTTCAGCTCGACCCGGCGACTGCACCGAGCTGCGGCATCGGCCCGCAGCTCGGCTTCCAGTACAGCCGCGAGCCCTTCATCTGCCTGATGGACGGCGACATGCTGCTCGATTCCGGTTTCCTGCCCGAGGCGCTCGCCTTCCTTGACGCCCATCCGCGCATCGCCGGCGTCACCGGTCATGTCGAGGAGATGAACCAGACGAGCCTAGAATATCTCCGGCGCGGGCGCCGCGCCGCGCCGGAGAACCGCACGGGGCCGATCGACCGCATGAATGGCGGCGGTCTCTATCGGCGGGCGGCGGTCGAACAGGCCGGCTATCTCTCGGACCGCAACCTGCACGGCTATGAGGAATTCGACCTCGGCGTCAGATTGCGGCTGCATGGCTGGAGCCTGCATCGCCTCGACCGCCGCTTCGTCCGGCATTTCGGGCACGCGCTCAATGCCTACGCCCTGCTGCTGCGGCGCTGGAAATCGGGCTATCTGCGCGGGATCGGGGAATTGCTGCGCGGGGCGCTCGGCCAGCCGCGCTGGCGCCATCTCGTCCGCGAGCTGCCGGAGCTGAAGCTCTGGACCGGCGTCTATGCCTGGCTCGCCGTGATGATCGCGCTGCCTTTCGCGATGCCGAGCCCGCTGGCCGGGCTTGCGATCGATGCCGCCCTGACGGCCGGTATCATCGGCGCGATGAGCCTGAAGCAGCGCAGCCTGTCGCTCGGGCTCTATGCCGTCGTCGCCTGGCTGTTCCACGCCGCCGCCTTGCCGCTCGGCTTCCTGCAGGCGCGCAAGGCTCCCGATGCCTGGATCGAGAGCCGGATCGTCAGGGACGGGTCATAGCGCCCGGCGGGCTTCTGCCTGCACGCGACTGCGTTGCGCGAGACGAAGCAGCACGAGCCAGGCGGCAGCGACGATCGCCCCCTCGATGAGATAGAGCGCGATGAAGGTGCCGAGCGGAGCGGCCAGCCAGGTCGCGGCCGCGATGAGGACGCTGCCCGACAGGTTGGCGCCGTTCAGGACCCAGGCCCGCGCATCCTGCCGCCCGGAGGCTCCGAGCAGGTCGATCGCCGCAGCCCAGGCGCCGACGAGAACGATCGTGCCCGACAGGCAGCGCACGAAGAAGGATAGCTCCGGATATTGCCGCCCGAACAGGACAGGCAGCTCAGGCGCAAGCAGGAACAGGGCAAGCCAGGTCGCCAGGCCGAGCCCCAGCGCCGCGACCAGCGCCCGTTTCGCCACCGGCAGGGCGAGATGCAGACCGTCGCGGCTCTCCCGTGCCAGGCGCGGATAGAGCAAACGGTTGAGGGCATCGATTGCCAGATAGCTCGAATCCACGATCCGCCGGGCGACGCCATAGCTGCCCACCGTCGCGAGCGGCGCGAATAGGCCGATCGCCAGCAGGTCGACATTGGCGCGGACGGCCCGCATCACGAATTGCGAGCTGAACAGGATGCCGGGCTTCAGTTCCTCGCGCAGGATCGCGAAGCGGGGCCGGCCGAGAGGGCGGAGCCAGGCGGCCCCGATCGCGGCGTAGAGCAGATTCCCCGCGCATTGCCACAGCGCCCACTCCGACAGGGTGGAGACCCGGAAGGCCTGGCAAGCCAGCGCCGCGGTCGCCATGCGCGCCAGGGCGAAGCCGATGACGGCGCGATTGGCGGCATGAAGTCGGCCGAGGGCGAGAAAGGCGGTTTCGACGAGCAGGATCACCCTGACGAGGACGACGTTGCCCAGGAGCAGCAACACCAATGTCGCGGTGTCGACCGATGAGCCGGAACTCAACCGGAGCCAACCCGACAGCGCGGCGACGCCGCCGACGACGAGCACCGCTCCTGTGGCTCCGATGAGGCAGAGATTATGGCCGAGCAGGTCTGCATAGAGCCCCGGTTCGCGCGAGATCCGGCGCAGCAGGCAATCGGAGGCGCCGAGGCCGCAGAGCTGGACCGCAACGGTGGCGACGGCCGAAATCTGCACGAACAAGCCGAACTCGGTCGGCCCGAGCGCCCGGGCGAGAATCGCAAAGGTCACCAGTTGCGATAGCGCGGCCGAGGCCAGAGCACCGCTCGATTGCAGATAACTGACAACGGCCGGGCGGGCGGATCGCGATTTCCCGCCCGCAAGCAACCTCGACATCGTCAGCCGCCCCGAAGTTAAGGTTAACGTTTAATTGAGAACACTACCATAGGTTGCATTTAACTATCAGAGAATGATTACTTCAATCTGAAGATGTGATTTCTAGACTGATGTGAGACCGGAGGACCCATGCTCATGATTGCCGCGGCCAGTCCTGCCCGCCCGCACGGCGCACTCCCCAGGCCGGCCCTGGCAAGGCTCGAAATCAGTTCGCCCTCCAGCTGACGCAAACCGACATGTACGTCACCACCGAGACCAGCCCGATGCCGGGCGGAAACGATGCCCGTTATCGACGCGCCGTCGACAGGGCTCTCCCGCCGGCCCATGCGATCAGCCCCACAAGGGTCCTGGGCTGGCTCCTGCGCGGCTGGCCCTGGCTGGCGATGGCCGCGCTCGCCGGCGCCGCCGCGGCCGTTGGGGCCGGCCAGCTTGTCACGCCGCGCTTCACCGCGGCGACGGAGCTGACGATTGCGCCATCGAACCTGCTGATCGCCCCGAACGACCTCTACGCCACCAATATCCAGAGCGACAGCCAGATCCTGGATGTCGAGAGCAAGATGCGGATGATCACCTCGGGCAATGTCCTGCGGCGGGTCGTCGACGCGCTCGATCTCGGGACCGATCCCGAATTCGCGCCCAGCCCGTGGCTGCCGGACTTCCTGCGCGCCTCCGACCCGCCGGCTGATGCGGCCGAGCTCGCCCGCACCATCGCAAGGCGCGTCACCGTCACCCGGCAGGAGCGCTCCTATGTCGTGTCCGTCTCGGCCTGGGCTGGTGATGCGACGCTGTCGGCACGGCTTGCCAATGCCATCGCCGAAACCTTCCGGGCCGAGATCGTGCGAGCCGATGCCGAGCGGGTCGGGCGCGCGGCGCAGGGACTGAGCGCCCGGCTCGGCGAGATCAAGGCCGCGGCGTCTGCCGCAGAAGACCAGGTCGAGGATTTCCGCCGCGCACATGGCCTGCAGCAGGGGCTCTCGAAGCAGCCGCTCAGTTCGGAAGCGCTGGAGCGGATGAGCGCCAAGCTGACCGATGCCAAGGCGCGCCTGGCCGAGGCGGAGGCGCGCTACGGCGAGGTCTCGCGCTCGGTCTCGGCCCAGGGCGTACAGGGCGGCGGCGTCCAGTCGCAGACGCTGGCCGGATTGCTCGCCGACGAGGCGGGACTGCGCCGGCAGGTCGCGGTGCTGTCCAAGACGATGGGGCCGCGCCACCCGTCCCTGCTCAACGTGCTGGCCGAGGCTGATGCGCTGGCCAAGGCGATCAGATCCGAGACCGAGCGGCTGCGCCGCGCCGCCCGCATCGAGGTCGACCAGGCGAGGCGCGCGCTCGACACGCTGAACGGCGAGACCAAGGCGCTGCGCGGCAGCGTCTCCGTCGACGACCAGGCCCTGGTCAAGCTGCGCGAGCTCGAACGCGAAGCCGCGGCCCGGACCGCGCTCTACCAGACCTTCCTGACGCGGGCCGGCGAGACCGCGCAGCGCCAGCAGATCGACGCGACGGATGTGCGCGTGATCACGCCGGCGACCGCGCTCTCGCGGCCGACCTGGCCGCCCCGCCCGATCGTCGCAGCCGCCGCCGGCACGGTTCTCGGCCTGCTGCTCGCGGCGGGCGTGCTCGCGGGGCTCGGCTACCTCCGCGCCATCCGCAGGAGCGCAACGCCATGATGGACCAGACCCAGACACGCCCGGCTGCCGGCATCGCCGCGCCCCTGCTCTTCACCGCGACGCTGCTGTTCTATCTGGTCACGCTGACGCCGTTCATCGATCTCTCGGCAGCCGCCGCGGGCGATGCCGCGACGGCCAAGTCGAACACGCTCAACCAGGTCGTCTATCTCGGGCTGACGGCGGCGCTGTGGCTCACCGTCTTCCGATCGAGCGCGCGCCACCTGGCTGCCCGGCCTCGCGGCATCCTGATCGTGATGCTGATATGGTTCGGCTTCGTCTCGGCCCTCTCGGCACAGCCCGACCTCGCGCTGAAGCGCGTCTTCCTGGCGATGCTGACGCTCGTGAACGGCAGCATCCTGCTCCTGCTGCCCCGCTCCGAGCGCCAGTTCGCCGGCATGCTCACGCTCTGCTGTCTCGGGGCGCTTGCGCTCGCCTATCTCGGCGTCGCGCTGATGCCGCATCTGGCGATCCATCAGGCCGGCGAAATCCGCGAGCCGATGAATGCCGGGCTCTGGCGCGGCCATTTCGCCCATAAGAACGTCGCCGCCGCGGCGATGGTGGTGATCAGCTTCGTCGGCCTGTACCTGTTCGGCACGGGCCGACGCATCCTCGGCGGCGCGATGGTCCTGCCGGCGGCCGTGTTCCTCGCGCAGACCGGTGGGAAATCCGCGATCGCCGCCCTGCCCGGGATCCTCGCCATCGCCTGGGCTTTCGAGCGCTGGCGCACCCTGCGGGTGCCGATGGTCGTGCTGGGGATCGCGGCCATCAACATCCTGACCATCGGCTGCGCGATGTCGCCAACCCTGCGCGGCCTGATCGCCCAGCTCGGCATCGACCCGACCTTCACCAACCGCGTCGACATCTGGAAGATCGGCGCCAACGCCGTCCTCGACAAGCCGCTGACCGGCCACGGTTTCCAGCTGTTCTGGCAGACCGACGCGATGGTCCACAAGGGCGGCGCGGCGGCCGGCTGGGCCTACGCTGCCTTCAACGGCCACAACGCCTATCTCGACATGGCGATCACCACCGGGATTCCCGGCCTCGCCCTGACGCTGGTTCTCATCGTCTGGCTGCCGCTGCGCGCCATCGCCCGGGCCGAAGCGACCGCCAACGACCCGGCGCTGACCCGCCTGTTCGTGCGAATCTGGCTTTACGGAATCCTGGCGGCCTGCGTCGAGAGCCTGTTCTTCCAGTCCGGCAGCCTGATCTGGTTCATGCTCGTCGTCGCGATCTTCGGCCTGCATCTCCAGGCCAGCGCTCATGAGATCCGGGAGCCGGCGAACCACCCCCACGGCATGGAGCCGGCTCATGCCTGATCCAGACGCGACGATGACGTCTGCCCCGGCCGACGCGGCCCGCCTGCCGATGCTGATCGACCGCTACGCCGCGCGGCTGGAGAACCGGCTGATCCGCGCCCTTCCGCGAGAGATCATGCAGGTTCCGACCCGGGAGCCGATCGTCTCCTTCACCTTCGACGACGTGCCGGATTCGGCCCTCGATATCGGCGCCGCGATCCTCGAAGCGAACGGCGCCCGCGGGACCTTCTACATTTCGGGAGGGCTGGAGGGGCGGGTCGAGCCCGGCCGCAGGCTGATCGACCGCTCCGGCTGCCGGGAGCTCGCGGCACGCGGCCACGAGATCGGCTGCCACAGCTTCGCCCATCACGACCTGCGCCATGTCGGCGCGCAAGCCCTGACCGAGGACCTCGCCCGCAACGCACGCTATCTCGACGCGGTCGACCCGCGCCCGATGCCGCGGAATTTCGCCTATCCCTACAATAGCGGCTCCCTCGGGAAACGGGCCCTGCTCGCGCGCAGCTTCCGCAGTTGCCGGGCCGGCGGCGAAGGGGTCAATCGCGGGCCGACCGACCCCACCTTCCTGCGGGCGGTCGAAATCCGGCAGCCGCAAGAGCATGTGCTGGGGCTGGCCCGCTGGATCGACGGATTGGTCGCGCATCCCGGCTGGCTGATCTTCTTCACGCATGACGTCTCGCCGCGGCCGACGCCGCATGGCTGCTCGGCGCCGAGCTTCCACCTGCTCGTCGCCTATGCGGTCACGCGCGGCTGCCGGGTGCTGAGCGTCGATGCCGCGCTCGACCATATGGGCCTGAGGGGGCCGGTGCGATGACCGGCCCCCGGCGGCTCCTGGCGATCAACAACTACTTCTACCGGCGCGGCGGCGCGGAGAGCGTCTTCCTGGACCATATCGACCTGTTCACCGCCGCCGGCTGGGACGTGGTGCCCTTCGCGATGCAGCACCCCGCCAACCTCCCGAGCCCCTGGTCCGGGCATTTCGTCTCCGAGATCGAATATGGCGGGGCCGATGGGTCCTTCACCAAGGCAAGGCAGGCGGCCAAGATCATCTTCTCGCTGGAGGCGCGCCGGAAAATCCGCGCGCTGATCGGCCAGGCACGCCCGAACGTGGCCCATGCCCACAACGTCTACCACCATATCTCGCCGTCGATCTTCAGCGCGCTGAAGGCCGAGGGTGTGCCGCTGGTGATGACGGCGCACGATCTCAAGATCGCCTGCCCGGCCTACAAGATGCTGAGCCATGGCAGCGTCTGCGAGCGCTGCCATGGCGGGCGCATCCACAACGTCCTGCTGCATCGCTGCGTCAAGGATTCGGCCATGGTGAGCGGGCTCGTGCTGATGGAGACGCTGGTCCATCGCAGCCTCGGCCTCTACCGCGACACGCTCGACCGCCTGATCGCGCCCAGCCGCTTCTATCGCGACAAGCTGATCGCATGGGGCTGGGACGCCGGTCGCATCGCCCATATCCCGAATTGCATCGATATCAGCGGATTTGCGCCCGCAACCGATGAAGGCGCGTATTTCGTCTATGCGGGGCGGCTGGCGCCGGAGAAGGGCCTGGCCACGCTCCTGCGTGCCGCCGCGCTGGCGCGCCAGAAGCTTGTCCTGGCCGGCACCGGCCCCGAAGAATCGCGCCTGCGCCGGCTCGCCGGGGATTTCGGCGCCGATGTCAGCTTTGCCGGCCATCTCGGCAAGCCGGAACTGCAGCGGCTGATCGGCGAAGCGCTGGCGCTGGTCCTACCCTCCGAATGGTACGAGAACGCCCCCGTCAGCATCCTCGAAGCCTATGCAATCGGACGGCCGGTGATCGGCGCCGATATCGGCGGCATTCCCGAACTGGTCGCCGACGGCGAAACCGGCCTGCTGGTCGAAGCCGGCAATGCCGCCGGCCTCGCCGAGGCGCTGGTCGCCCTGGCTGCGCTGCCGCCCACCGCCCGCGCCGCGATGGGCGCCGCCGGGCGCGCCTGGGTCGGCCGGGAATTCTCGCCCGACCAATATCGCGAACGCACCCTCAATCTCTACGAGGCGATCTGCTGATGTACACCCTGATCCCGCCGATCGGCGCCAATCCACCGGACAGAAAAGTCGTCTTCGTCGGCCTGCGCGGCGTCCCCGAGATCCAGGGTGGGATCGAGACCCATGTCGCCGCGATCTCGACGCGCCTGGCGGAGCGAGGCTGGCGCGTCGAAGTGCTCGGCCGCTCGCCCTATCTCAGGTCACGCAAGCCCTATCGCTGGAAAGGCGTCACCGTCACGCCGGTCTGGTCGCCCCGCTCCCGCAGCTTCGAGACGCTGCTGCACACCGCCTTGAGCCTGTTCGTCGCGGCGCGGCAGAACCCGGATCTGGTGCATATCCACGCGATCGGGCCGGCCCTGCTGACGCCGCTCGCACGCCTGCTCGGCCTGCATGTCGTGGTGACGCATCACGGCTTCGACTACGAGCGCCAGAAATGGGGGGCGGTCGCCAGGTCCATCCTGCGGGCGGGCGAGGCGATGGGGATGCTGTTCTCCCATGCGAATATCGGCGTATCGAAGGCGATCACGGACAGTGTCAGGCGCAGGTTCAGCGTCGGCGCGACCTTCATCCCGAACGGCGTCGAGGCGCCACCGCCCGGCCTCGACACATCCTATCTCGATCGCATCGCGGTCGCGCCGCAACGCTACATCCTGTCAGTCGGCAGGATCGTCGAGGAGAAACGGCATCTCGACCTGATCAAGGCCTTCGCGCATCTGAACGATCCCGGCCTCAGGCTTGTCATCACCGGCGCGGCCGATCACGCCGGGAGCTACCAGCGCGAGGTCGAGGCGGCAGCAGAGGCGACGCCCGGCGTGATCATGACCGGGTTTCAGCACGGCGACGCGCTGTTCCAGCTCTACCGGCACGCGGCCCTGTTCGTCCTGCCATCGAGCCATGAAGGCATGCCGATGGTGCTGCTCGAGGCGCTCAGCTACGGCGTGCCCTGCCTCGTGAGCGATATCGACGCCCATCTCGCGCTCGATCTCGGGCCGGACAGCTATTTCCCGTTGGGAGCGGTCGATCGGCTGGCCGGCGCTATGCGCGCGAGGCTGGCAGTGCCCGACCCCGCGCAGAAGGCACAGCGCGCCGCCCGGATCATCGCCGCCTTCGGATGGGGCGCTATCGTCGACCGCACCATGGAAGTCTACGAAAGCGCGCTGCGCGGCTTGAAGCCGGGCGTTGCACGCCAGCCCGGCTCCGGCCTCCGCAAACATGTCGAGCTCGGAGGCTGACGATGAAGCCCGTCCTGCGCAACCTCGAAATGACCGTGCTCGGCCTCGGCTTCCTCGGCCTGGCCTGGGGCAAAAACAAGCTCAACGGCTACACCACGCCGAACGGCGTGGCGAAATCCGACCCCGAAGGGCAGATCGCCTACCTGCTCGACATCTTCGCCGCGCTGCGCCGCTTCATGCCGCCGGGCTTCGACCTGCGCGGACGGGATGTGCTGGAGCTGAGCCCCGGCGCCTCGCGCGGCAACGGCGTGCTCTTCCTGGCGCTTGGCGCCCGGTCCTATCACGCCATCGACGTGTTCGATCTCGCCGGCGGCGAAGATCCCGGCTTCTACGGGCGCCTGCTCGACCGGTTTCCCGAAGGCCGCGCGGCCGACCGCGCACGGGCACGAGCCTTCGCCGGCACGTCCGGCTTGCGCGAGTTCGGGTATGCGGTCGGGCGGGATTTCGACATCCCGCGCCTGGCTGACGGCCGGATGTTCGACCTGATCGTCAGCTGCGCCGCCTTCGAGCATTACGACGACCCCGCGAGCGCCATCGCGGCGATGACGCAGGTGGCGAGACCCGGCTGCGAGGCCGTCCATATCATCGACCTGCAGACGCATTCACGCTGGATCCGCGAGCGCGACCCCAACAACATCTATCGTTACCCGGAGCCGCTCTACCGGCTCTTCGCCTTTCCCGGACAGCCGAACCGGCAACGCCCCACCGATTATGTCCGAAGCTGCAAGGCCGCGGGCTGGAGCGATGTCCGCTTCGTGCCGTCGCGGAGGATCGATCCCGCCCTGCGCGAGACTTCGCTGCGCGGCCTCGCTGCTCCTTTCGCCGGCCAGGCCGACATGGCGATCCTCGATGGCGCCTTGACGGCGCATTATCCCGGCAAGGCTGGCGGCGCGGGGCTGTCGCCGTGACGAGCCGCCGTTCTGTTCTCTCCGGCCTGGCCGGCCTCGCGACGCTGGCCTCGCTCGACGCCGCGCAAGCCGCACAGGGAGCCGGCACGGACATCCCGCTGTTTCGCCGCGGCATCGGCGTCTCGCATGCGCTGGGCTGGGCCGAGGTCGCGGCCGACGGCTCCTATGGGGATGCGCCCTTCTCGGCGTCGCGCTTTCGCTTCCATACCGCGCAACGGCAGGCGATCCGCGCCGCCGGCTTCGATTTCGTGCGCCTCGCCGTCGATGTCGGGCCCTTCCTCGCTTTTCGCGACGCGGCCCGCGACACGCTCGACGCGCTTCTGCTCAGGGTGGTTCGCGACCTGCTCGATGCCGGTCTCGGCGTCATCGTCGACCTGCATCCGAGTGCGATGCATCAGGAGTACCGGCCGGCAGCCTTGGTCGCCGGGATCGAGACGCAGCGTTTCCGCGCCGTGCTCGCCTTGCAGGAGCGGCTGGCCGGCCTGCTGGGACAACTTGTCGAAGACCGGGCCGCCACCGGAGCGCCGCGGCTCGCCTTCGAGCTGATGAACGAGCCGGAGATGTCCCAGTCGGCCTGGCAGCCGATGCTCGAAGCCTGCTACCGGGCGGCCCGCAAGGGCTCAACCCGGCTGCCGCTGGTGCTGGGCGGCGGAGCGATGAACGCGGCGCCTGCCCTGACCTCCATCGACATGCGCCCCTTCGCGCATGATCCGCGCCTGATCTATACCTATCACGACTATGCGCCCTGGCAGTTCACCCACCAGGGCGTGCGCGGCAGCCCGGCCCATGCGCTGGATGCGATCCCCTATCCGGCGCCGCCCTCGACCGAGGCGATGACGGCCGCAACCCGGCGGCGCATCGCCAGCCTCGGGCTCGATGGTCCCGCCCTGGAGCAGGCGCACAAGGCGGAGCGGTCGCTCGCCCGCTATGCCGGCTTCGATCGGTCAAGCCTCGAGAAGACCTTTCGGCAGGTGAACGCCTGGCGCATTGCGCAGCGGCTCCCTGCCCATGCCGTGCTGCTCGGCGAATTCGGCGTCCACCGGACGCCCTACATGGCGACGCCCGAAGGGGCCGTCGCACGTGCGCGCTGGCTGCGCGACATGCGCGAGCTTGCCGAAGCTTATGGCTTCGCCTGGGCCGCATGGACCTATGCGGGAGCCGGCGGTTTCGCGCTCGCCGAGGGCGCGACCGGGCCGGGCTTCGATGCCGCCACCTGTCGCGCGCTGGGCCTGCGATGAGTCCGGCATGACCCGACAGCGCTATGTCCATCTCGACGGATTGCGGGCCATCGCGGCGCTCGCCGTCATGGTCGAGCACCTGTTCGGGGATCTGCTCCGGCAGGCTCCTGCCGCGACCGGCCCGATGAGCCTCGCCGCCCGGGCGACCGTCGAGAACCTGAGCCTCGGCCGGTTCGGCGTGGCACTGTTCTTCCTGATCAGTGGTTTCGTCGTGCCATTCAGCATTCAGGGCGAGCGGCCGCTCAGGCATTTTGCGATCTCGCGGCTGTTCCGGCTCTATCCGGCGCTGTGGCTGGCGCTGGCCGTGCTGGCGACAGCGACCTGGCTGTCCGGCGACGCAGCGCCGATCGTGGCCGTGCTGGCCAACATGACGATGGCACCGCCGCTGTTCGGCCAGCCCTGGCTCTCGCCGATCTACTGGACCCTCTTCGTCGAACTCGTCTTCTACGTCCTCGTCGCGCTGCTGTTCGCCGCGGGAGGGCTACGCAACATCGGCGCCCTGCTCGGCGTCAGCCTTTGCATGATCGCAACGACCGTCCTGCCCGTGCAACTGCGCGTGCATGGCGCCGCGGCGCTGCCGGTGCAGTATCTCGGCCTGCACCTGTCATTCCTGTTTCTCGGGCTGCTGCTGCGGCTCTGGCTCGTCGAGCGGCGACCGGGCGCAACGCTCCCGGCCTTGATTCTCGGCCTCGCACAGCTCGCCGCGGTGCTCGCGGTCGCGCCGTTCTCGCTGGCGCGCGGCGACAATTTCATCATGGAGGGACTCAAGCCCGTCGTCAGTGCGTATCTCATCGCCATCGCGGTCTTCATCGCTGCGGTCAGGCTGGAGCGACCGCGATCCGCCCTGCTCGCGCGGATCGGGCTGATCAGCTACGCGATGTACCTGTTCCACGGCCCGGTCAACGCCGCCGTCTATCGCGCCATGCCCCTGACCGGGCGATTGGGCGACCTCGCCACGATGCTCGTCTGCATTGGCCTGACCCTGGCACTGTCGCAGCTCGTCCATCACGCGGTCGAGCGCCCAATGATCCGGCTCGGGCGCAGAATCGCGTCGCGACGTGAAGGCGCCGCTCATCAGGCGTCGAAGCCACCGGCCGAAGGCGAAGGGCGCGGGAAACAGGATGATTCCCGAGCGACAGCCCCGGTCGAAGCCGATCACGGCGCACATGCCAGCGACCGCGCCCTCACCACCATCATTGGAACGGCGATCGCCAGCGTCATGCTGAGCTGGCTGGTGTTGCTCGGCTATGTCGCCTGGAAGATCGCCGATCTGCTGTGATGCAGCATCCCTACGTGCATTCGATGACGTAGCGGAACAAGCCGTCGACACCGCCGGCAGCTATTCCATCGCCTTGAAGCGATTGAGATAGGTTTCCTTGTTCGTCGCGGCCTGCGACGCCGGCAGCCGGAACTTCCAGGTCTCGGTCAGCGTGCGGTCACCGAGCTTCAGCACCGCGTCGAGATCCGACGAGACGGCCGGGTTCCTGACCTTGATCCGATAGCTCAGGCGCCAGCCCTGGATGGCCGGATTGGGCTGCAATTCGGTGCCGACGATCTCGATATTGTCGTTGGCGCCAACCACGGCCGTGGGGCGGGCGTCCTTCGGCAGCTTGCGCAGCGAGGGGCCTTTGAAGTCGATCAGGAAGGCCAGCGTGCCGTCCCCGGCGCGGATCAGGTTGGACTGGTAGAACTCGCCGGCCGAGCGCATCGTCTGCCAGACATGGGAGATGTCACCCTTCATCAGGGCCGGCTCGTCCATGGTCCAGTGCATCCGGTAATCGAAACGCATCGGCTCGCCGAACGGGGGCCTGCTGTCGGGCACCCAGAGCGTGACGATATTGTCGTTGGTCTCGTCGGCGGTCGGGATCTCGACCAGGCGGACATTGCCCTTGCCCCAGTCGTTGGTCGGCTCGATCCAGGCGCTCGGGCGCAGATCGTAGCGATCCTTCAGGTCCTCGTAGCGCGAGAAATCGCGCCCGCGCTGGAGCAGGCCGAAGCCCTTCGGGTTCTCAGCCGGGATATCGCTGATCGCGACCATCGACGGGTTGACCAACGGCCGCCAGATCCACTCGCCATTGCCACCGCGCACGGCGAGCCCGTTGGAATCGTGAATGGCGGGGCGGAAATTCGGCGTCGGCGACGGCTGCTGCGGGCCATAGAGGAACATGCTGGTCAAGGGCGCGATGCCCAGCGTCGTCGGCGAGGCACCCTGGCGCAGGAAGACCCGCGACTTGACGCTCAGCACGGCATCGGAGCCCGGCATCAGCGTGAACTCGTAGGCGCCGGATGCGCGCACCGAATCCATCAGCGCATAGAAGGTCAGGTGCTTGTCCTTCGGCTTCGGGCGGCGCAGCCAGAACTCGCGGAAGGCCGGAAACTCCTCGGCGATCGGCAGGCCGGTATCGATCGCGAGGCCCCGCCCGGACAGGCCATAGATCTGGTTCTTGCCGATGACGCGGAAATAGCTCGCGCCGAGCACGCTCATGATCTCGTCGAGCTTGCCGGCCTGGTTGATCGGGTAGACCACGCGGAAGCCGGCCCAGCCGAGCTTGCTGGTCGCGTCGCGGTCGAAATGCAGGTCGGCGAAGTCGAAACGCCCGGAATCGTAGGGGATTTCGTGAGCGGCACCGTCGACGATCTCGCTGATCTTCACCGGCGTGTTGAACTGCATGCCCTGATGATAGAAGGCGAGCTTGAACGGCGTCTTGTATTCCATCCAGGCGAAGCGATCGCGCTTCGGCTGCATCTTCTGGTAGTCGGCGAACTGCATCTTGCTGAAGACGTCGGGCAGGTTGCTGACCGGCGCGACATAGGCCGCATCCGCCAGCGCCTTCGCCTTGGCGACGACGTCGTCGAGCCCGAATTTCGGACGCTGCTGGGCGAAGGCGGACGGCCCGGCGACCGCCGCGACGGCGAACAAACCGAGCGCCATGCCCAACCGCGCGAAGCACGATCTGCTGCGGACCTGTCCGCACCGGTCCAGCAGCCGCATCAGCATACGACTGGCTGAAGAGGAAGATCGGGCCATGAGCGGGGCCCCGTCGGCAGAACGGGTCGACAAGTTCACACTACCTCCTTAAAGGTGGGCGTCGGCGGGACGGAGCGCTCGTCCTGTATTGGCAGCGGCGCACCCGAGCACACATGCCCATCATCGACACAAGGGTCAAGGAATGAGCGCCGTTCTCCGCGAACCGCTCCCATAAGCCCCTTCACCGCCCCAATTCCAGCCGCCCTCTATCTAGGTGAACGAAATCAGCATGGATCCCAAGAACGCTGCGCCGGTCGTCGAAGGACTGGAGACGGTGTCCCCTGAGGAGGCCGCTGCCGGCCTCTCCCGCCGGCAGGCGCTCGGTGCCATGGCCTCGGCCGCCTTCGTGGCCGGAATGGCCGCGCTTCCCGCCGCAGCCAAGCCGAAACAGGCACGCGCCACCGACCGGGCGGCGACGAAGAAGGCTTTCGTCGACAAGCTGATCGCGCAGATGACGGTGGACGAGAAGGTCGGGCAGTTGCGCCTGATCAGCATCGGCCCGGAGATGCCCCATGCGCAGCTCATGGATGAGGTCGCGGCCGGACGGATCGCCGGCTCGTTCAACACCGTGGTCCGGCGCGACAATCGGCCGCTCCAGGAAGCCGCCGTCAAGCGCTCGCGCCTGAAGATCCCGCTCTTCTTCGCTTATGACGTGGTGCATGGCCACCGCACCACCTTCCCGATTCCGCTCGGGCTGGCGTCGAGCTTCGACATGGCCGTGATCGAGCGGATGGCCCGCGTCTCGGCGGTCGAGGCCTGCAATGACGGCGTCGACATGACCTTCGCGCCGATGGTCGACATCAGCCACGATCCGCGCTGGGGCCGCACCTCCGAGGGCTTCGGCGAGGACCCCTATCTCGTCAGCGAATGCGCGCGGGCCAGCGTGCGCGGCTTCCAGGGCACATCGCCCGACCAGCCGGACACGATCATGGCCGCGGTCAAGCATTTCGCGCTCTACGGCGCGGTCGAGGGCGGACGCGACTACAACACGGTCGACATGAGTCCGCTGCGCATGCACCAGGTCTATCTGCCGCCTTACAAGGCAGCGATCGATGCCGGTTCGGGCGGCGTCATGGTTGCGCTGAACTCGGTCAACGGCGTGCCGGCGACCTCCAATACCTGGCTGATGCAGGACCTCTTGCGCAAGCAATGGGGCTTCAAGGGCGTCACCGTCAGCGACCATGGCGCGATCACGGAGCTGACGCGGCACGGCGTCGCCCGCGACAATCGCGAGGCCGCCAGGCTTGCGATCAAGGCTGGCATCGACCTCAGCATGGCCGACCAGGTCTACCTGGCCGAAGTGTCCGGTCTGATCGCCTCCGGCGAGATCAAGATGGCCGAGCTCGACGCCTGCGTGCGCGAGGTGCTCGGGGCCAAATACGACATGGGCCTGTTCGCCAATCCCTTCGTTCGCATGGGCAAGGCTGAGGACGATCCGGTCGACGTCCGTTCCAACGATCGCCTGCACCGCGAGCCGGCGCGCGAGATCGCCCGCGACAGCATCGTTCTGCTGGAAAACCGCAACCAAACCCTACCGCTGAAGAAGCAAGGCACGATCGCGCTGGTCGGCCCGCTCGCCGATTCCGGTCTCGATATCCTCGGCAGCTGGTCGGCGCAGGGCGTCGCCGAGCAGGCCGTCACGGTCAAGGCGGGTATCGAGAAGGCGATCGGCGACAAGGCCAAGCTCCTCACCGCACGCGGCGCCAACGTGCTCGACGACCAGAAGGTGGTCGACTACCTGAACTTCCTGAACTGGGACAAGCCCGAGGTCATCCAGGACCCCCGCCCGCTCGATATGATGATCGAGGAGGCCGTGGCGGTCGCGAACCAGTCCGACGTGGTGATCGCCGTCGTCGGCGAGGTGCGCGGCATGTCGCATGAATCCTCGAGCCGCGTCACGATCGAGATGCCGGGCTCGCAGCGCAAGCTGCTGCAGGCGCTGAAGGCGACGGGCAAGCCGCTCGTCGTCCTCCTGATGAACGGCCGCCCGCTCGCGATCGGCTGGGAAAAGGACAATGCCGACGCGCTGCTGGAGACCTGGTATGCCGGCACCGAGGGCGGCAACGCCATCGCCGACATTCTGTTCGGCGACCACAACCCCTCGGCCAAGCTGCCGATCAGCTTCCCGCGCTCGGCCGGCCAGATCCCGACCTATTACAACGCGCTGCGTATCGGCCGGCCTTATACCGCAGGCAAGCCCGGCAACTACACCTCGCAATACTTCGAGGAGGAGCAGGGCGCGCTCTACCCCTTCGGCTTCGGCCGCAGCTTCAGCACGTTCACTTTGACAGACCTCAAGCTTTCGGCTGCCCGCATCAAGCGGGGCGAAAAGCTGACAGCCGAGGCGACGCTGACCAATACCGGCAGCTTCGCCGGCGCCGATGTCGTGCAGCTCTACATCGCCGACCCCTACGCCTCGATCGCGCGGCCGGTGAAGGAGCTCAAGGGCTTCCAGAAGGTGGCGCTGAAGCCCGGCGAAGCCAGAGTCGTGCGCTTCGAGATCGGTCCGGACCAGCTCAAGTTCATCAATGGCGACCTGAAGGAAGTGGTCGAGAGCGGCCAGTTCGACGTCCAGCTCGGGCTGGATTCGCGCGACGTGCTGCAGCAGTCGTTCCATCTCGCGTGAGCATTCCGCCCCGCGGCTAGCCGCGGAGCGCTTTCTGGCATGATCAGCCCTGCGCCGGCTTCCAGTCCGCCGCGGGGATGGTGTTGATCATCCAGGGCACGCCGAACTTGTCGGTCAGCGAACCGAAGCCGGGCGACCAGAAGGTCTCGCCGAACGGCATGCCGGCCCGCCCGCCCTCGGACAGCTGATCGTACCAGCGCTGGCCTTCAGCCCGGTCATTGGTGTGCAGGGTGACGTCGAAGCCGTTCTTGGGCTTGTCAACATTCGGGGCCCAGGCGGTGTCCATGTCGGCGCCCATCAGGGCCTGGTCTCCGACTTCCAGCCAGCAATGCATCAGCCAGCTCTTGTACTTCTCGTCCGTGATCGGCATGCCGGGCGGGGCGTCGCCATAAGGCATGGCGGCGGTGATCTTGCCGCCGAGGACCTTGGCGTAGAACTCGAACGCCGCGCGGCATTCCCCCTGGAAACTCAGGCTGGTCACGATCTTCATGGTCGTCTCCATTGTGACGGGAGCTTCGGCGCCCCTCAAATGGCTTGATATCAATATATCGACACGCGTGTGTCAGCATGACGAATGCCGGCCGCCGCCGAATGTTCCGCAGCTTCCCTCTCCCCTTCACCAAACTCTGTTCGCCTGCGATCCAAAGCAAAGGCCCGTCAATACTCCTTGCCGAACTGCCTACCGGCAGGTAGGTAATTGACATCGCCCGCGGACGGACCAGCCGCCGGGACTTCCGAGGAGGCTCCGCACGCATGCCGATCATCGAAAGCCGAATCGGCACGGGGGCCGAGCAGCAGCAGAAGCGGGACGCCTATGAAGCGCTGATCCACACCTTGCGGGAGCGCCATGCACGCGTCCTTGCCGGTGGCGGCGAGAAGCTGCAGGCGCGCCATCGCGAACGCGGCAAGATCCCGGTGCGCGAGCGCATCGACCTCTTGGTCGACCCGCTGTCGCCCTTTCTCGAACTGTCCCCTCTCGCGGCCTGGGAACTCTATGGCAACGCGGTGCCGGGCGCCGGCATCGTCACTGGCATCGGTGTGGTCCACTGCACGCCCTGCATGATCATCGCCAATGACGCGACGGTGAAGGGCGGCTCCTTCTTCCACGAAACGGTCAAGAAGCATCTGCGGGCGCAGGAGATCGCCTTCGAGAACCGCTTGCCTTGCGTCTATCTCGTCGATTGCGGCGGCGCCTTCCTGCCGGAGCAGGACCGCGTCTTCCCGGACCGCGATCATTTCGGCGGGGCGTTCCTGCAGCAATGCCGGATGTCGGCGGCCGGGCTGCCGCAGATCTCGGCGGTGTTCGGCGGCTGCACGGCCGGCGGGGCCTATATCCCCGCGCTCTCCGACGAGGTCGTGATGGTGCGCGGCACCGGCCGCATCCATCTCGGCGGCCCGCCGATCGTCAAGGCCGCGATCAACGAGATCGTCGATGGCGAGACGCTGGGCGGCGCCGAGATGCATACGCAGGTCTCCGGCGTCAGCGACTATCTCGCCGAGGACGAGCATGAGGCAATCGCCAAGCTCCGCGACATCGTCGGCGCGCTCAACTGGCCGGCACCGCCGCGCATCCCGGCGCGTCCCGTCACCGCGCCGCTCTACGACCCCGCCGAGATCGACGCCATCGTCGGCACCGACCTGAAACAGCCCTTCGACGTGCGCGAGGTTATCGCCCGCATGGTCGACGGCAGCGTCTTCGATGCCTTCAAGCCGGATTTCGGCGCGACGCTGGTCACCGGCTTCGCCCATATCCACGGCCAGCCCGTCGGCATCATCGCCAATAACGGCGTGCTGTTCTCCGACAGCGCGCTCAAGGGCGCGCATTTCATCGAACTCTGCGACCAGCGCCGCATCCCGCTGCTGTTCCTGCAGAACATCACCGGCTTCATGGTCGGTACCGAGGCCGAGCGCGGCGGCATCGCCAAGCATTCGGCCAAGCTAGTCTATGCCGTCTCCAATGCACGCGTGCCGCGCTACACCGTGATCATCGGCGGCTCCTACGGCGCCGGCAATTACGGCATGTGCGGCCGGGGCTTTCAGCCGCGCTTCCTCTTCGCCTGGCCGAATGCGCGCATCGCGACGATGTCGCCTGATGTCGCCGCGACGGTGGTGACCGAGTTGCGCCGTTCGAGCCTGACGCGCGGCAATGCCGATGAGGCCGATATCGAAAAACTCGACCGCGAAACGCGCCGCCAGTTCGAGGAGCAGAGCACGCCTTATTACGCCACGGCCCGGCTCTGGGACGACGGCATCATCGAGCCGGCCCAGACCCGCGACGTCATCGGCCTGTGCCTCTCGCTCGCCGCCCGCGAGATCGAGCTGCCCGGGCATCGGCCCGTCTACCGGATGTGATCCCGATGATCGGTTCCCTGCTCATAGCCAATCGCGGCGAAATCGCCGTGCGGATCATGCGGACCTGCCGGCGCCTCGGCATCCGCACCGTCGCCGTCTTTTCCGATGCCGATCGCGATGCGCAGCATGTGGCCTTCGCCGACGAGGCCGTGCGCATCGGCCCTGCCGCCGCGCGCGACAGCTATCTGCGGGCGGAAGCCATCATGGAAGCGGCCGCGCGCAGCGGCGCGGAGGCGATCCATCCCGGCTACGGTTTCCTCTCCGAGAAGCCGGACCTGCCGCTGCTCTGCCGTCAGGCGGGGCGCATCTTCGTCGGCCCTTCCGCCGAATGCATCACTGCGATGGGGCCGAAGATCGGCTCGAAGCTGATCGCCGAAAGGGCCGGCGTGCCAAGCGTGCCCGGCTATGCCGGCGATGAGCAATCGAACGCGGCGCTGGCCGATGCGGCAGCGCGGATCGGCTATCCCGTGATGATCAAGGCCTCCGCCGGCGGCGGCGGCAAGGGCATGCGCCGTGTGTTTGCGGCAGAGGAACTGGTGCCGGCGCTCGAAATGGCACGCGCAGAGGCGCAGGCCGCCTTCGGCGACCCTGCGCTGCTGATCGAGAAGCTGGTGATGCGCCCGCGCCATCTCGAAGTGCAGGTGGCTGGCGACAAGCACGGCAATATCGTGCATCTGTTCGAGCGCGACTGCTCGGTCCAGCGCAACAACCAGAAGGTGCTGGAAGAGGCGCCCGCCCCATCTCGCGCCCGCAATCCGGGCGAAGCTGCTGGAGCGCGGCGTCGCGCTGGCAAAGGCCATCGGCTACGATAATCTCGGCACGGTCGAGTTCATCCTGGAAGACGGTTTCGACGAGCCGTGGTTCCTCGAAATGAACACGCGCCTCCAGGTCGAGCACCCCGTCACCGAGGCTATCACCGGCTACGACCTCGTCGAATGGCAGATCCGGATCGCATCCGGCGAACGACTGCCGGCGCTGCAGTCCGAGATCCGCGAGAGCGGGCACGCGATCGAGGCTCGCATCACCGCCGAGCGGGCCGATCAGGGTTTTCGACCGGATACCGGCCGGATCGAGGGTTATGCCGAACCCGCTTCGATCCGCGTCGACAGCGGCGTGCGGGCCGGCTCCGAGGTGACCCTGTTCTACGACTCGCTGCTGGCCAAGGCGATCGCCGCGGGACCGGATCGCGCCACGGCCTGCGCGCGGCTGGCGGCGGGCCTGCGCGATTTCGCCATTCTCGGCCCCGCGACCACCCTGCCCTTCCTGATCGACGCGGTCGAGCATCCGCTCTTCGCCGCGGGCCAGGCGACGACGCGCTTCATCGAGGAGGCCTTCCCCGATGGCTGGACGGCGAAGCGGCCAGCGCAGCGTCTGGCGCGCGCCGTCGCAGCCCTGCTCTGGCTGGAGCAGCAAGGGAAGGCGCGACCGCGCATCGATGCCTGGAGCAGCCTCGCGGGTTTCCGCCTGCTGGCGCCCGCCGGCGGCGTGGCGACGAGCCGCCTGATCGCCGAGGAAGAGGATGGCGCGACCAAGCTGGAGATCCGGTTGCTGCCGGACGGGCGGCGGATCGTTCTCGACGCGGACGGCGAGATCGAACTGGCCTTGCGCATGAACGCCGAGATCTTCGAACTGACCTTCGCGGACAGACTCCTGCGCGGCAGCCATGCCACGACCGGCGAGCGAGTCCGGCTGACGCTCGAGGGCGAGACCTTCACCATCGGCATCGGCAGCGAGGCGCGGCCCGCAGCGGCAGCCGGCAGCGGTGGAGCCGGTTCCGGGGCGATCCTCGCGCCGATGCCGGGCGTGGTGGCCGAGGTCCGCGTCGCGCCGGGCGACACGGTGGAGGCCGGACAGGTCGTCGTCGTGCTGGAATCGATGAAGCTCTTCACCTCGCTCTCGGCCGGCATCGGCGGCGTGGTGACCGACATTGCTTACCAGCAGGGCGACACAGTGCAAGCGGGCAAGCGAGTCCTCCTGATCGAACCGTCGTCTAGATCGTAGGCCTGGTTCCGGAGCGGCAAGGGCGGCGCCATCACGAACAAGGCCTTCACATCTAGCCGATCAGCGAAGCCGCTGGCGCAGAAGGTTGGAAGAACATTTCCGAACGGCCGCCCTATCAAATCATCCCCTCGACATTGACGCACCCACGTCGCAACGCGATACCCGATGGTGCGCTTTCTCCGGCGTGGTATTTGCCCCCGTTTCACTCCCAGCCGAGCTGAAGCCCAGATGACGACCTCGACGATCATTCCCCTCATCATGGCCGGTGGAGCGGGAACGCGGCTTTGGCCGGTATCGCGCGATTCCATGCCCAAGCAGTTCATCCAGCTGCTGGATGATGGGCTGTCGACGTTCCAGGCGACTTTGCTGCGCGTGAAGGGGGCGCCATTCGGGCGCCCCATCGTCGTGACGAACCACGAATTTCGTTTCGTCGCGGCGGAGCAGATGCAGGCGCTGGGCATCGCGGGCGATATCGTGATCGAGCCGGAACGGCGGGATTCGGCCGCGGCTGTCGCGATCGGTGCGCTGCTCGCTCAGGCGCAGGACCCAGCTGCCGTCGCGATCGCGCTTGCCGCCGATCACGTCATCATGGATACGGCGAACTTTCGCGCCGATTGCGCAGCCGCCGGGACGATTGCGGCCTCGGGCCTCATCATGACGCTCGGGATCGCGCCGACGGAGCCGTCTTCGGCTTATGGCTATGTCGCACCCGGCGAGTCGCTCGGCGTGCCGAATGCTTCCCGGCTCCTGCGGTTCGTCGAGAAGCCAGACGAGGCAACCGCGGAGGGGTATCTCGCACGCGGCTTCCTGTGGAACAGTGGCAACTTCGTCTTTTCGGTCGCCACCATGCTCGGCGAACTGGAGCGCTTCGCGCCTGAGATTCTGGCAGGCGCTGCCGCCGCCATCGCCGCGGCGAAGACCGACCTGGATTTCGTCCGCCTCGACCCAGACGCCTTTGGCCGGATTCCGAAGACCTCGATCGACTACGCGGTCATGGAAAAGACCGACAAGGCCGGTGTCCTTGCCGCGAGCTTCGACTGGTCGGATATCGGCTCCTGGGATTCCATTCATGCCGTGGCCGCCAAGGACGATGCCGGCAACGTCCTGCAAGGGCGTGTCGTCGCAGTCGATACGACGAATTCGCTACTGCGCAGCGACGACATGCTGCTCACCGCGATAGGCATGAAGGATATCGTGGCTGTCGCTACGCGCGACGCCGTGCTGATCGCTCCCAAATCCGAAGCCGGCAAGGTCAAGACCCTGGTCGAGCTGCTCAAGAAGCAGGGTGTCCCGGAGGCGACCGAGCATCTGCGGATGTACCGGCCTTGGGGCTGGTACCAGCGCATCGACCTCGGCTCCCGTTTTCAGGTCAAGCGCATCAACGTCAAGCCCGATGGCAAGCTGAGCCTGCAAAAGCACTTCCACCGCTCCGAGCATTGGATTGTCGTCCGCGGCACCGCCGAGGTAACGCTAGACGGTCAGGTCAGCCATGTGCACGAGAACGAGTCGATCTACCTTCCGATCGGCTGCACTCACCGCCTCGCCAACCCCGGCAAGATCGCTCTCGAGCTCATAGAAGTGCAGGTCGGGAGTTATACCGGAGAAGACGATATCGTCCGGCTCGAAGATGCCTATGCCCGCACTTGATCGGGCCTCCCGTAGCGGCTTCCGATATGGCCCGCCGTCGCACGCCCTGATCTGAAGCGCCTTCGCGGGCCTGAGAGCCCGCATGCTCCTGGCGCAGCCCCGCCAGCCCATCAATCCATCTCGACCGCCTGCGGCCCTTGCCGGAAGAACGTTTCGGACGCTGCCGTCCTCACCCGCTCGATCCCAGAAGCGGGACAGGCGTGCGGCGACGGGATCGGGGGAACCGCCTTGAAGCTGCCTTTGTGGGGAAGCGCGCTCAGCGCCACTCTGCTCGTCCAGGTCGTGAGTTCCTTCGCCGGGGCCGCCATCCCGCTTCTCGGCCCGCTCCTGACGCTACGCTGGGGTCTCGCGCCCGAAAGCATCGGCTATGTCTCGGCCGTGGTCTCGGTCGGCATCTGCTGGTTCCTCGCCTGCGGCAACCCGATGCTCGACCATCACGGGCCGGTCCGGGCCTTGCAGATCGGGCTCGCCTTCGTCGCAGCCGGACTTCTGCTCCTGTCGCAACCGTTCGGTGCCGTTGGCTTCATCGGCGCCCTGCTGGTGGGGCTCGGCCTTGCGCCCAACACCCCGGCCGGCAGCCAGATCCTGATGCGCACCGCGCCGGCCGACCACCGGACGTTGGTCTTCTCGATCAAGCAGGCCGGCGTTCCGCTCGGCGGTGCGATCGCGGGCTTCGTCATCGCGCCGATGGTGTCGGGGCTCGGCCTCGTCGGCGCGATCTGGGCAGCGGGCGCTATCGCCCTGGTCAGCGCGCTCGCGGTCCAGCCTTTCCGGAAGAGCCTCGATGCCGAGAAAGGCACGCAGAACCGGGCCTGGGCGCGGATGTTCCTGTCGCCCTCGTCGCTGTCGCGATCGGCGCGGGTGCTGAGTTCGCATGCCGCGCTGCCGATGCTCACCGCGCTCGGCGTCTCCTTCTCGATCACGCAGGCCAGCATCACCGCCTTCACCGCGACCTACATGGTCACGCAGCACGGCAAGACGCTGGCGCAGGCCGGGCATCTGGTCGCGACCCTGCTCGTCGCCAGCACCTTCGCGCGCATCTTCTTCGGCTGGCTGGCAGACCGGACGGGCAGCGGCCTGCACCTGCTCTGCCTGCTGGCTTTGGCCGCAGGCTCCGCCATCGCCCTGCTGATCGGGATGGGCAGCACCAACCCCTGGCTGATCTATCCCTGCATGGCGCTGGTCGGCGCGACATCGATGGGCTGGAACGGCGTGCATATGGCCGAGCTGGCGCGGGTCTCGCCGCCGGCCCTCATCGGAGACGTGACCTCCGGGGCAAGCCTGTTCGGCTTCGTCGGCTCGATCTGCGGCCCGCTGGCCTTCGCCGTGATCGCGAACCGGACCGGCAGCTTCGACTGGCCTTTCCTACTGGTCGCCGGCCAGCTCGCGGTGTCCGGCGCCTTCGCGCTCTGGTATCTGCGCCACCGGCCGGTTTGAGCGCTGGCGCAATAACATCAGGTTATGCCTGATCCCGAATAAAGCATGTGAACAATGGAGGCAGGGCCTCTAGAGCTTGTCGCTGGAACAGGCCTCCCGGCCGGTTCCCGAAAATCAGGTCACAGGCCACATCAGGACATTGCCGATGCCCCGCCTCATCACCGTCGCCGCTGCACAGTTGGGACCGATCCAGCGCGCCGACAGCCGCAAGCAGGTCGTCGGCCGGATGATCGCGCTGCTGGAGAAAGCCAAGGCGCAGAGCGCCACACTCGTGGTTTTCCCCGAACTGGCGCTGACCACCTTCTTCCCGCGCTGGTATCATGAGGATCGTGCCGAGGCGGATCAATGGTTCGAGCGCAGCATGCCCGGCCCCGAGACGCAGCCCCTGTTCGACAAGGCGCGGGAACTCGGCCTCGCCATGAATTTCGGCTATGCCGAGCTGACGCCCGAGGGCCGGCATTTCAACAGCTCGATCCTGGTCGATCGGAGCGGCCGGATCGTCGCCAAATACCGCAAGGTCCACCTGCCCGGCCATGTCGAGCTCGATCCGGACCGGGCGCACCAGCATCTCGAGAAGCGCTATTTCGAGCCGGGCGATCTTGGCTTCCCGGTCTGGGAATTCGAGGGCGGGCTGTTCGGCATGGCGATCTGCAACGACCGGCGCTGGCCCGAGACCTATCGCGTCATGGGGCTGCAAGGCGTCGAGATGATCGTGCTCGGCTACAACACCCCTTCCGCCAACGGGCACTCGCTCACCGAGACGACCGCCGATCGGCTGTTCCACCATCGCCTGTCGGTGCAGGCGGGCGCCTACCAGAACTCGACCTGGGTCGTCGCCGTCGCCAAGGCCGGCAACGAGGACGGCTATCCTCTCTTCGGGGGAACGCTGATCGCGGGGCCGGACGGCAAGATCGTCGGCGAGCTCGATCATGAGGAGGACGGCGTGCTCGTCCATCCCTGCGATCTCGACGATACCCGCTTCGGCAAGGCGACGATCTTCGATTTCGCCAGGCATCGCCGCATCGAGCATTACCGCCTGCTGACCGAGCGGACCGGCGTCGGCGCTCCGCTCGGAAAGCCCGAGGGCGCCTGAGCATTCTCCGAGGTCGGGATGAAGACGGAACTGCGCGTCGCGCTCGGCGACAGGCTCTACGGCATCGAACGCCCCTGGGGCGCCCTGCCCGCGACGCCCGGGCGGATCACCGATCTTGCGGTCGGCCAGGACGGGCTGGTGCATGTCCTGCTGCGCCGCGACAGCGCCGTCGATCCGGAGGGGCCTTGCATCGTCACGCTCGCGGCCGATGGCAGCTTCGTCCGGAGCTGGGGTGAAAAGCTGTGCGTCGATGCCCACAAGATCGCGATGATGCCCGAGGGCGGCCTCGCCATCGTCGACCGCGACGCCCATCGCATCTTCTTCTGCGATAGCGAAGGCCAGGTGCACAGGCAGATCGGCGAGAGCCATCGGCCAGGCCAGCCGTTCAACCATCCCAGCGACATCGCCTTTGTGCCCGATGGCGGCTTCTATGTCGCCGATGGTTATGGCAACGGGCTCATTCACCGCTTCGACGCCAGTGGTAGCCTGCTTGCGAACTGGGGCTCGGTCGGAACCGCTCCCGGTGCGTTCCTGACGCCGCACGGCATCTGCGTGCTCAGCGATGGACGCGTCATCGTCGCCGACCGCGAGAACAGCCGGGTGCAAAGCTTCACGGCCGGGGGCGAACTTCTCGCCGTGTGGGACGCGTTCCTACGTCCTCAGGATGTCGTCGCCGATGCGCAGGACCGCATCTATGTCTGCGATTCCATTCCGACGCTGAGCCTGCTTTCGGCGGATGGTGCCCTGCTCGGCCGCTGCCGCCCAGTGCTCAACGGCGCCCATGGTCTGTGGCTCGGACCAAGCGGGGATATCTTCCTCGCCGAGACCAACCCGAACCGCATCACCCGCCTTTATCCCGTCGCGGCCTGAGCGACGGGGCTGCAGCCCTCACGCGGCGGACATGGCCGTGCGGTTCTGCAGGCGCGAGACCAGCCGGACGAACGGCCAGAACATCAGGAAATAGACGATCGCCGCCGCGATCAGCGGGGTCGGATTGTAGAGCAGACCCTGAGCGAGCTGGGCCGATCGCAGCAGTTCCTGCAAAGCGACGGCCGAGGCGATCGAGGTCTGCTTCACGAGTTCGACCGTGTTGCTGATCAGATCCGGCAGCACATTGCGCGTGCCCTGGGGCACGACGACATGGATCATGCTCTTGTACCAGCTCAAGCCGGTCGAACGGGCCGCTTCGCGCTGGCCTTTCGGTACGGATTCGATGCCGGCGCGGAAGATCTCGGCGAAATAGCTGGAGCCGTTCAGGGTGAGCGCCAGCACGGCGGCGGTGAACTCGTTCAGCTTCAGGCCGAGGAAGGGCAGGCCAAAGAAGATGAAGATCAGCAGCAACAGCGGCGGGATCGCGCGCATCACGTCGACATAGGCGATCAGGAAGAAGCGCAGCAGCTTGTTGGGCACATCCTGCGCCATGGCGATGGCGATGCCTGCGAGCACCGAGAGCGGCACGGCGACGGCGGCCAGCGCCAGCGTCATCCAGAAGCCCTGCAGCAGCAGCGGCCAGACCTGCTTGAGCACGTCGAGATTGAAGAAGGTCGTGACGAGATCGTCCATCATGACCTCGGATGCGCATAGGCGCGTTCGAGCCAGCGCGTGAAGCGCACGAAGGGCAGGAACAGCAGCAGGAAGAGAAGAGCGCCGACGGTCAGCGCGGTCGGGTTGGCGACGTTGGATTGGATGCTGGAGGTCACGTTGAGCAGTTCCGGCACCGCGACGACCGAGCCCAGCGTCGTGCCCTTGCTGATACCGATGGCGCGGTTGGTCAAAGGCGGTATCGAGATGCGCACCACCTGCGGCAGGATGATGTAGGCCAGCGTTTTCGTGAAGGAGAGGCCGGTCGAACGGCCGGCTTCCCACTGGCCTTTCGGCACGGCGTTGATGCCGGCCCAGAAGATCTCCTCGGCGAAGGCCGACAGCACGATCGCCAGTGCCACCACGGTCGCGGTGATCGGCTCCAGCACCAGCCCAAAATAGGGCAGCGCGAAATAGGCCAGCACGATCAGGACGAGCTGCGGGATCGAGCGGAAGAAGTCGATATAGAAGATGATCAGCCAGTTCAGCGGCCGGATGCCGTAGAGCCTGAGGATCGCGAGGCCGAGGCCAAGCGGAATGCCGATGACGACCGTCAGGATCGACATCTGCACGGTGATCAGAAAGCCGCGCAGGATGTCCGGCCAGAAGGCCGACATCAGCGAGAAATCGAAGAAATAGCGGACGATCTGGTCCATGTACCGTCAGCCGTGCGAGCGCATCACGAAATCGCGGATGCGCTGGTGCTGCGGGTTGACCAGGATCTCCTGCGGCGTGCCCTCGGCCAGGATCGCGCCATGGTCCATGAAGACGACGCGGTCGGCGACATCGCGCGCGAACTTCATCTCATGGGTCACCACGATCATGGTCATGCCCATTTCCTTGGTGCGGACCATGACGTTGAGCACTTCGCCGACGAGCTCGGGGTCGAGCGCCGAGGTCGGCTCGTCGAAGAGCATGACCTGCGGCTCCAGCGCCATGGCGCGAGCAATGCCGACGCGCTGCTGCTGGCCGCCGGACAATTCGGCTGGATAGGCATCGGCCTTGTGCGCAAGGCCGACGACCTCGAGGTGATGGCGGGCCTTGGTCTCGGCCGCCTCCTTGCTCAAGCCCACGACCTTGCGCAGCGCCAGCGAGACATTCCCCAGCGCCGTCTTGTGGGGGTAGAGATGGATGCCCTGGAAAACCATGCCGATGCCGCGGCGCAGGCGGTCGAGATCGACCTTGGGGCCGGTGGCTTCCTGCCCGCCAAGGCGGATCGTGCCCGCCGTCGGCTCCTCAAGCCGGTTGATGCAGCGCAGGCAGGTGCTCTTGCCCGAACCGGAGGAGCCGACGATCACGACGGCCTCGCCCTTGCCGACCTTGAGGTCGACGCCGCGCAGAACCTCGACCTGGCCGAAGCTCTTGCGCAGCCCCTCGATCGACACGATCGTCTCGGAGGGCGTTGTCGCCATGGCGGGCACTGAGGTCACTTGCAGGCGGCCTTGTGCGGGGTCGCGTCATAGCCCTCGAAATCCGGCGCGCCGATGCCCGGATAGACCTTGCTGCTGGACGAATCCGCCGCAGGCTTCACGCCGAACCACTTCTCGTGGATCTTGGCCAGCGTGCCGTCGGTCTTGATGCATTCGAGCGCCGCCTCGACCTTGGCGCGGAACGCGGCATCCTCCTTGCGGAAAGCGATGCCGAAATTGCGGCCGCCGTCGAGCACGAAGGCCACGTCCGCCATCGGGGTCTGCGTCGAGACATAGCGGGAGACGGGGACGTCGGCCACATTGGCGAAAGCGCGCCCGATCATCACCGCCTGCACGGCGTCGGCATTCTTGTTGTAGCGCTGGATCGTATAGCCGTACTTGGCTTCGTTGTCGGTCAGCCACTTGTCCGAGATCGAGCCGTTATTGACGGTCAGCGCCTTGCCCTTGAGTTCCTCCAGATTGCCGATCTTCGCGCCCTTCTTGACGAGGAAGCCGAGGCCCGTCGGCATATAGGGCTCGCTGAACAGCATCTGCGCCGCGCGCTCGGTCGTGATGTTGGTCGGCGCCGGGATCATCTCGTAGCGCTTGGAGAACAGGCCGGCGAAGATCGCCGAGAAGTTCGAATCCGTCACGTCGACGCCGGGGCGGCCAAGCTGCTTCGCCAGAGCTTCCGACATGTCGTAGGTGAAGCCGGTGGTCTCGCCTGCCGGCGTCTTGAAGCAGAAGGGTGCGAAGCCGAGATCGCAGGCCACCTTCAATTTCTCGCCCTGCGGATGGTCGGCGTCCTGCGCCATGGCCGGCATGGCGAGCATGGCGGCCAGCCCCGCGCCCGCGACAAAGGCCCGCGTCAGCTTGATCGACTTCAGCTTCATGATTCCCGCTCCCGTTATGCGTTACGGCTGCGCCGTGATCGCTGCGCCCCTTCTTGCAACAATCCGGCCATGTCCAAGCGGAGCCTAACAGGGCGAAATCATGCCCAGCCAATCATTTATTGTCGGGTGGCCATAACCTGATGTTAAGCAGCATCCTCGCCTTCGCCGCCGGGCTTCGCGAGCGGAGGCGGCACCAGCCCGCGCAGGATGTCGACGAAAGCGCTCGCCGTGCGCGACAGCGGCTCGAAGCGCGGTGTCAGCAGATGGGCGCGCACGCGCGTCTTCGGTGCGAGCGGGCGCGAGACCAGCTCCGGCCAGGTTCGGCCGCGCAGCACGAACTCGTCGACGACGGCAATGCCGGCGCCGGCCCGCACCATCGCGCAGGCAACCGGCGTGAAGCGGACGACGGTGCTGATCCTGAGCGGCGCGGATTTCGAAGCGAGAGCACGGCCGACTACGTCGCCATAGGGCGTCTGCGGCCCGAACCCGACGAGCGGATAGGGCGCAAGATCGGCCGGGCGCACAACGCGCAATCGCGCGAGCGCGTGGTCGCGCGGCATGATGACCATGAGCCGTCCCTCCGTCAGAACCTCCGTATTGAGCGTGGGCTCGTCGACGGGGATGATCGAGACCCCGAGATCGGCGCGGCCGGCCACGACCTTGGCGACGACCTCCAGAAGGGTGAGTACCTCGAATTCGACGCGCAGGTCCGGGAAGCGCTCACGCAGGCGGGCGATGGCATCCGGCACCAGCGCCTGCCCGACGCTGGGGCTCGCGACGATCCGCACCGAGCCGGTGCCCCGCTCGCGCAGTTCGTCGGCGAGCTCGTTGACCCGAACCACGCCCTGATGGACCTGGTCGACCTCCTGGAACAGGCGACGCGCCTCCGGTGTCGGCTGCACGCGGCCGCGCACGCGCTCGAACAGGCGCAGCGCCAGCCGGTCCTCGGTATAGGCCAGCAGGCGGCTGATGGCGGGCTGGGAGACCGAGAGCAGGCGCGCCGCGCCGCTGATCGAGCCCGTGATCATGATGGCCCGGAAGACTTCGATCTGCCGGAGATTGAGGCGCATGGCGATAACATCCGATTATGGTCGGCCGCATAATAAGCATGATTCATTTCGCGCCTAGCGCTCTAAGTTCGGCCTGCCGGCACGACCGGTGGACGAGGGACGAGGCCGGCCGATGAGACGCTTTCTGACGAGCAGGGATGTCGAGGCGGCCGTGGCCGGCGGTTCGGTCTTCGCGGCGGGCGGCGGCGGCTGGGCCGATCACGGCCGCATGCTCGGCACCGCCGCGGTCAATACCGGCAGGCCCGAGCTCGTCACGATGGACGAGATTCCCGACGACGCGATCATCGCCACCGCCGCCGCCATCGGCGCGCCCGGCGGCACGACCGAGTGGGAGATGTGGGGCATCGACTACGTCAAGGCCGTGCAATTGCTGCAGGAGGCGCTGGGCAAGCCGATCTACGGCCTGATCATCGGCCAGAACGGCATGTCGAGCACGCTGAACGCCTGGCTGCCCAGCGCCATCCTCGGCGTGAAGGTGGTCGATGCAGTCGGCGACATCCGTGCCCATCCCACCGGCGACATGGGCTCGATCGGTCTCGCCAACAGCCCGGAAGCGACGATCCAGGTCGCGGTCGGCGGCAACCGTTCGAAGAACCAGTATATCGAGCTGGTGACGCGCGGCGCGACCGCCAAGGTCTCGCCGATCCTGCGCACGGCCTCGGACATGTCGGGCGGCTTCATCGCCTCCTGCCGCAATCCCGTCTCGGCTGCCTATGTCCGGAAGAACGCCGCGCTCGGCGGCATCTCGATGGCGCTGGCGCTGGGCGAGCGCATCCTCGCCGCCAAGCCGAAGGGCGGCAGCGCGGTGATCAATGCGATCTGCGACGAGACCGGCGGCTCGATCATCGCGCGCGGCACCGTCGCGAAGAAGGACGTGCGCTACACCAACGAGGCCTTCGATATCGGCACGATCCAGGTCGGCACCGGGGCAGCCGCCCGCACCATCCATGTCATGAACGAATACATGGCGGTGACCGATCCCGACGGCGCCCGCCATGCCTGTTTCCCGGACGTGATCACCACGCTCGACACAGACGGCCAGCCGGTCAGTTCCGGCCATGTCCGCGAGGGCATGGAGCTCTCGGTGCTGCGCGTGCCCAAGGACAAGATCCCGCTGAGCTCCAGCGTGACCGACCCCAGCGTCTATCCGATCGTCGAGAAGGCGCTCGGCATGAACTTCACCGATTACGCGCTCGGCCGGGAAGGCTGAGCGCGCTCCTTCGCCTATCCTGCAGGATCACCGGATACCCGACATGAGCGATTTCGATCTCGTCCTCCGCGGCAATATCGTGCTGTCCGACCGGATCATCGAGGACGGCTATGTCGCCGTCAGCGGCGGCAAGGTCGGCAAGGTCGGCCAGGGCACGCCGCCCTCGGCCCGTGAGACGCAGGATTTCCGGGGACAGTGGATCATCCCCGGCGTCATCGACGGGCAGGTCCATTCCGGCAGCCAGGCCAATCACGAGGGCATCGGCATGTGCTCGCGGGCAGCCGCAGCCGGCGGCGTCACCGTGATGGTCGACATGCCCTATGACGAGCCGGAGCCGGTCACCAATGCGAAGCTCTTCAACGAGAAGGTCGCGGTGGTCGAGCGCGATGCCCATGTCGACGTTGCGCTCTATGCCACGATCACCATCGAGAACGGCCTGCATGCCATTCCCGGCCTGGTCGAGGCCGGTGCCTGCGCCTTCAAGTTCTCGACCTTCGAGGCCAATCCGACGCGCTTTCCCCGCATCGGCGACGACACGCTCTACGAGGCCTTCAAGCTGATCGAGCCAACCGGCCTGCTCTGCGGCGTCCATAACCAGGACCAGGAAATGACAAGGCGCAATATCGCCCGGCTGGTCGAGGCCGGCGATACCGGCGCGGACGCCTTCCTGCGCGCCCACCCTCCCCTCGTCGAGAACCTCGCCACCGCCCGCATCTACGAGATCGGCGCCGAGACCGGCGCCCGGGCCCATGCCGTCCATGTATCGACCTCGCGCGGCTTCGAGATCTGCAACATGTACAAGCAGGCCGGCCACAAGGCGACGGTCGAGAGCTGCGTGCAGTATTTCATGCTCAATGCCGAGGAGCACGGCCCGCGCTTCGGCGCCAAGATCAAGCATTACCCGCCGATCCGCCCGAAGGCCGAGAGCGACCTGCTCTGGAGCCATCTCGCCGCCGGCCATTGCGACTTCATCTCGTCGGACCATGTCTCCTGGGGGCTGGAGAAGAAGGGCGATCCGATGATCTTCAAGAATACCTCGGGCGGACCGGGCATCGAGACCCTGCTGCCGGCGCTTTGGACCGGCTGCGAGGAGCACGGCCTGTCCCCGACCATCGTGGTGAAGCAGCTCTGCGAGGGGCCGGCCAAGGCCTTTTTGCTTGCCGACAAGGGCCGGCTCGAAGCCGGCGCCGATGCCGACATCACCGTGCTGGAGCCCGGCCGCTTCATCCATGATCCCGGCAAGAGCCTGTCGGCGGTGAAGTGGAGCTCGATGGAGGGCCGCGAGTTCCGCGTCCGCGTCGCGGCGACCTATGTCCGCGGCCAGCTCGCCTGGGACGGCAAGGCAATCCGCAACAAGGCCGGCGACGGCCGCTTCCTGCGCCCGGCGGCGTGACCGCCATGGCGATCGATCAGGACCGGCTCTGGCGCCGTATCGAGGCACTCTCCGAAATCACCGACCCGGAGCGCCCGTGGACGCGCCGCTCCTTCACCCCACGTTTCCTCGAAGGCCGGGAATGGCTCGCGGCGGAATTCCGCGAGGCCGGGCTGGAAACGGAGCTCGATGCCGCCGGCAACCTGATCGGCCGGCTTGCCGGCGCCGATCCGACGCTGAAGCCGATTCTGATCGGCTCGCATTCCGACACCGTGCCCTCGGGCGGGCGCTATGACGGCATGCTCGGGGTGCTCGCCGCGCTGGAAGTCGCACAGAGCTTCAGCGAGCGGGGCGACCGCCTGCGTCACACGCTGGAGGTCTTCGATTTCCTGGCTGAGGAGCCGAGCGAGTTCGGCCTCTCCTGCATCGGCAGCCGCGCGCTCGCGGGAACGTTGAGCGAAGAGCATCTGGCGATGACCCGCCCGGACGGCATGACGCTGCGCGAAGGCATCGCCTTCGTCGGCGGCCGGCCGGAGGAGCTGGCCTCGGTCAAGCGGCCGGCCGACGGCATCGCGGCCTATGTCGAGGTCCATATCGAGCAGGGCCGCGTGCTGGAAAACGAGCGCGTCCCGATCGGCATCGTCACCGATATCGTCGGCATCCGCCGCGAGCGCATCATCGTCACCGGCCGGGCCGACCATGCCGGCGCAACGCCGATGCCGCTGCGGGCCGATGCGCTGGTCGGCGCCGCGAAGCTGATCGAGGCCGCCTATAAGCGCGCGCTCGCGACGGCGCGGGACAACCAGCCGCTGGTCGCCACCTTCGGGCGCATCGAGGTCAGCCCCAATGCGGCGAATGCCGTGCCGGGCGAGGCTGTGCTGACGCTCGAAGTCCGCTCCGGCAACGAGGCGGCGGTCAAGGCCTTCGGCGAGGCGCTGGTGCGCGATCTGCGCCCTGCCCTCGAAGAACTGCGCCTCACCATCGCAGTCGAGCCGCTCAGCCATGTGGCGCCGACAGCTTGCGCGCCGGAGGTTCGCTCGGCCATCGCCAATGCGTCCGCCGTGCTCGGGCTCGCCACGCGCGACCTGCCAAGCGGAGCCGGCCATGACGGCGTCCACATCGCCCATATTGGCCCGGTCGGCATGATCTTCGTGCCCTGCCTCGAGGGACGCAGCCATGCGCCGGAGGAATCGATCACACCGGACCAGGCCGGCGACGGCGCCCGCGTGCTGGCCGAAACGGTGCGCCTGCTCGACGCGCAACTGGGCTGAAGCGATGGACTGGGCCGCGAGCGACCTCGGGGAGCGTGATCTCTACAAGCTCCTCGTCAACACGGTGCTGCCGCGCCCGATCGCGCTGGTCACCACGGTCGACGAGAAGGGCCGCGCCAATGCCGCGCCCTTCAGTTTCTTCAATGTGTTCAGCCATGCGCCGCCGCTGGTCGTGCTCGGTATCGAGGGCCGCAGTGGCACGGCGCCGCTAAAGGACACGATGCGCAATATCCGCGAGACCGGCAGCTTCGTCGTCAATCTCGTCGACCGGGCCATGGTCGCGGCGATGCAGGTCTGCGCCATCGATTTCCCTTCCGAGATCGACGAGATCGCGGCCGCCGGGCTCGATACCGTGGCGAGCGCCAAGGTCGCGGCACCGCGGCTCGCCGTCTCCCCGGTCCAGCTCGAATGCCGCGAGACGGTGTCTCTCTCGTTCGGCACCAGGCATCGCAATCTCGTCATCGGCGAGATCGTCCATCTCCATATCCGCGACGGCATCGTCGACGATCGCCTGCATGTCGATATCGACAAGCTCGATCTCGTCGGCCGTTTGCATGGCGCCGACTGGTATCTCGGCCTGGGCGACCGCTTCCAGGAGCCGCGCCAGACGCTGGACGGCTGGCGCGAACGGACGCAGGCCAACCCTGAGGGAGAGATATCGTGAGCGGCACGATCTACGTCATCAACCCCAATTCGACCGAGCGCGTGACCCGCGAGATCGACGTCGCTGTCGCGCCCCTGCGCCTAGCAGGCGGCCCTGCGATCGAGTGCCTGACGCTCGCCGAGGGGCCGCCCGGCATCCAGTCGCAACGCGATGTGGACGGGCTGATCCCCGCCCTCCTCCAGCGGGCCGCCGGCCTCGAAAACGAAGCAGCCGCCTTCGTCATCGCCTGCTTTTCCGACCCTGGCATGCATGCCCTGCGCGAGCAGAGCACCAAGCCGGTGCTCGGCATCGCCGAATCCGGCGTCCTGACGGCACTGACGCTGGGCCAACGCTTCGGCATCGTCGCGATGCTGCAGAATTCGATCCCGCGCCATCTGCGCTATCTCGGCGCCATGGGCGTGATGGGCCGCTTTGCCGGCGATCTGCCGGTCAACCTCACCATCGCCGAGATGGCCGATGATGAGCTCACGCTCGGCCGCATGATCACCGTCGGACGCACCTTGCGCGATACGCATCATGCCGATGTGCTGGTGATGGGCTGCGCCGGTATGGCGCGCTTCCGCGAACCGTTGGAGCGCGAACTCGGCGTGCCGGTCGTCGAGCCGACGCAAGCTGCGGTGACCATGGCGCTCGGGCGCGTCAGACTGGGCTGGGGCGGGCGCCCTCTCGAAAAGGGCTGACGCGTTCCTAGCCGCGTATTGTCGCAGGCTAAGAACGCCGATATCGAACCGCACAGCGCGACGGGATCGGCGGCTCAGGGAGATTGATTGATGGACCTCGGACTTTCCGGAAAGCGTGCCCTTGTGCTCGGCGCCAGCCGCGGGCTTGGCGCGGTGATCGCGCAGACGCTCGTCGCTGAAGGCGCGACGGTGATCGCCGCGGCGCGCAGCACCGATGTGACCGATGGCTGGATCGCCAGCCTGCCGGCGGAGCAGCGTGGCCGCGCCAGCGCCGCCAACCTCGACCTCACCGATCTTGCCTCGGTCGATGCTCTTGCGGAGAAGCTGATCGCGGAAGGCGGCGTCGACATCCTGATCGGCAACTCAGGCGGTCCGCCGCCCGGCGAGGCACGCGATGCCAAGCGCGACGACTGGTTGAAGCATTTCGAGGGCATGGCCGCCAACCTGTTCCATCTGGCGCAGCGCCTGTTGCCAGCGATGACGGAGCGCGGCTTCGGCCGCATCGTCACCATCGCCTCCTCGGGCGTCGAGCAACCGATTCCGCGCCTTGCGCTTTCCAACGGCATCCGCGCCGCCGTGATCGGCTGGTCGAAGACGCTGGCCTCCGAGGTCGCCGGCAGCGGGGTCACGGTCAATGTCGTGCTGCCCGGCCGCATCCATACCGAGCGCGTCGACCAGCTCGACGATGTGGCGGCGGCGCGCAGCGGCGGGACCCGCGAGGCGGTGGCCAAGGCCTCGATGGCGGCGATTCCGGCCGGCCGTTATGGCAAGCCGCAGGAATTCGCCGATGTCGTCACCTTCCTCGCCAGCGAACGGGCGAGCTATGTAACGGGCGCAAAGATCCGCATCGATGGCGGGTTGATCCGCAGCGTGTGACGTCCCGGCGAAGCGTGCAGGCGGTTACATATCGCCTGCACGGCCGGCCAGCGGAGCTCGAATGGATCAAGGTCGTGGGCCGGCGGCGCGATGTTCGGGCAGAACCGAGTGCCCGGCATGCACCGGATAAGCGGCCGCGCCCTGCTGTTTCAGCCCGTCCAGCAAGCGCTCCACAATCCGGCGACGGGTCGCACTGTTTTGGCGCGGCACCGTGACGTTGCGCAGCGACACGATGCCTTGACTGGCATTATAGCCATAGGCCACTGCGAGGTTGCGACTGACATCGCCTTTTCTGGCGTTCTGCAGGCGGATGGCGTTGTTGTAGATCGACTGGACGGAATCCAGGACCATGTTATCCGTGATCGAGGCATTGGTCGCGTAATCGACCGTGATGCCGTGCGGAGCACCGATGACGATGATGTTCTTGGACACCTCGACATTCTCGTAGGGTCGCTTTTCTTCGTTTCCCAGGAAGATGCCGTTGATCGGCTCCCCTTCCATCTGAAGCATGACGTTGCGCGTAATCCGGATGTTCCGGGACGGCGCGGTCGTCTGCCGCGTCGACATCGTCAGGAAGTGACGAGCGCCAACCGGCTCCGGCCGGAATTCGTCGAGCCGGTTGCTGTCGAAGGTCAGGCCGTCCGTCTGCGTGGCGGTCAGCCCATTCACGTCGAGCCGGCGAAACCGATTATGCTCTATGACAACGGCCTTGCTGCGCTCGACCAGGATGCCACGGCGCAGGTTCTCGAAGACGCTATCTGCCACTTGCAGCGTGTCGACGTCGACAACCCGTAGCGCGCCAGCGTTGTTCGCGGCCTGGCCTTGAGGCGAGGTGAACTCGGATTTCCGGATCCGGATATTCTGGCTCTGCTGGATCTCCGCCAGGAAGGCCTCCGGCGTTTCGCGCCCCGTACCGACGAAGCGAAGCCCTTCCAGCGTGATGTTGCGCGAGCCGGAGATCGACAGCTTGTGGATGACGGGGCGGTTGGCCGGCTCGGCGGCGACGACCAAGACTGCCGTTACCGCGGACGCCGCTCGAATCGTTAGCGTGTCATAGATGCCCGGCTTCAGCGCGATGATCTTGGTTTCGCCGGCCGCGGCGAGCGCCTGATCGAATTCCGCGACCGAACCCACCGCCACGCGATCTGCTGGGCGGCTTGCGGTCTGGGCCATGACGGGAGCGGAGGACGCGACCCCGATCGACAACATGCAAGTCAGGATCAAAAATCGAATCGACACACTTACAGTCCTCGGCCGTCGGGCGCGCTGCTCGCGCCTATCGGGAGTATTCGGCTGAATTTCGCAGCATGTCCAGTTAGGTGATGCGTTCCGAATACGCGCGGACGCGGCCGATCGGAACCGCCCGGATGACCATCGCAACCAGTGCTTGCCAGGGGCAAGATCCTTGGATCCGCCACGGGCGATCGGCACTGGCTTCGTCCTTGCGCGTCGCAGCCCGTCGCGGATAGGCCGGCTTGCCCCCTCCGCACATGACCTAGCGTTCCGGCGGGCAGTTCTCTTCAAAAAAGCGCATTACGGAAAGGTTTTTTACACCATGCTCGACCATTCTGCGGCGAGGCGGGGCGTCGTCAAGATCGTCCGGTACCCGGTGTCAAGTTATGGTTCGCGACGATTCAGTCTCAGGCAACGTCGTTTCCGCTGCGCTGCGAGGCACCTCGCGGGCGTGGATCCACGTCGCTGTCTTCTCGACCATCGTCAATCTCCTGATGCTGACCGGCTCGATCTACATGATGCAGGTCTATGACCGCGTCCTGGCGAGCCGATCGGTGGCGACGCTGGTTGGCGTCTCGGTCATCGCGTTGGCGGCCTATGCCCTGCAAGGCTGGCTCGATCACATCCGACTCCAGATGCTCGGCCGCATCGGTGCCGCCGTCGATGCAGAGCTTGCACCGCTGACGGTCCGCGCCGCCATGAGCGCCCCGGTGAACGGCGCCAATCCGACCGACTCGCTCCAACCCTTCCGGGATCTGGCTGCACTCAGGACCTTCCTGAGCAGCCTGGGGCCGACGGCGCTGATCGACATTCCCTTCGCCCCGGTGTTCCTGTTCGTCTGCTTCATGCTGCATCCCTGGCTCGGCTGGCTGGCAATCGGCGGCATGCTGATGATCGTCGGGCTGACGGTGCTGACCGAGCGCTTCTCGGTCGCTCCCGGCAAGCGGGTCGCGCAGAGCGGCTCCGCCCAGTTCGCGATGCTGGAAACCGGCCGGCGCAATGCCGAAGCGATCTCGGCGCTGGGCATGAGCAGCTCATTCTCGGAGCGCTTCGACCTGATCCACGCCCGCCATGTCGATGACTACATGCAGCTTTCCCAGACGACGGGCCGCGTCAACTCCTTCGCTAAGATGTTCCGCCTCACCCTGCAATCGGCCGTTCTGGGGCTCGGCGCGCTCCTGGTGATCCGCGGCGAAATGTCGGGCGGTTCGATGCTGGCGGCTTCGGTCCTGACCAGCCGCGCGCTTGCGCCAGTCGAACTCGCGGTCGCCCATCTCAAGGCGTTCATCGCCGCACGGCAGGGCTATGCCAGGCTGAAGGCGATCCTGCCAGAGCATGAAGCGTCTCGGCGCGCCTTGTCTCTGCCGGCGCCCAGCCGCACGATCAGCGTCGAGGACGTCACCCTGAACCCGCCCAGCAGCCGCCGCTTCATCGTGATGAGCGTCCGCTTCCAATTGAGCGCCGGCCAGTCGCTCGGCCTGATCGGCCCTTCGGGCTCGGGGAAATCCAGCCTTGCTCGGGCTCTGGTGGGCATCTGGCAGCCGGCCCGCGGCGCGGTGCGGCTCGACGGCGCATTGATGACGCAATGGGATGGCGATAGCCTCGGCCGCTCGATCGGCTACCTGCCCCAGGATGTCGAACTATTCCCCGGCACCATCGCCGAGAACATCGCGCGCTTCGATCCTGAGGCCACCAGCGAGCGCATTCTGGCCGCGACCGCGATCGCCGGGGCCCATGACATGATCGTCGCCCTGCCGGAAGGCTATGAAACCGTCGTCGGCGAAGGCGGCGCGGCACTGTCGGGCGGCCAACGCCAGCGGATCGCGCTGGCGCGCGCGCTTTACGGCGATCCCTTCCTCGTCGTGCTTGACGAGCCGAACTCCAGCCTCGATGCGGATGGCGACAACGCGCTTGCCGCCGCGATCCAGTCGGTGAAGGCGCGACGCGGCGTCGTCATCGTGATCACGCATCGTCCCTCCGGTCTGTCAGCCGTCGATCTGGTGGGTGTCATGAACGAAGGCAGGCTCCAGGCCTTCGGGCCCCGCGACGAAGTGCTGGCCGCCACGACCCGCAGCGAACCGATGCCCGAGCGCGCGCCCCGTCCAGCCGCAGCCGCCGCCCCCGACACCGGCCCGCGCACGGCGGACGCGCTGGAGCCGTCCATCCGCGAGCTCCGGCGCATGGCCCGCACCATGCGCGACGCTGAAGAAGCGCGGGAAATGCTGGCGCAGGAACAGAGGGCCCATTCATGACCTCGTCATCCGGCCGCGACACGACCCGCTCGGGCACCCATGAACGCGCCATCAGGCGGCTGCGCCGCAGCGGCTATATCGCATCCAGCCTGTTCATCGGCACGGTCGGGGTATGGACAACCACAGTGTCGATCTCCGGGGCCGTCGTGGCTGCGGCGCAGTTCGTCGTCGAGAACAGCACCAAGAAAGTACAGCATCTGACCGGCGGTGTGGTCAGCGACATCAAGGTGCGCGAGGGTGCGCTCGTCCATCAGGGTGACGTCCTGATCCGCCTCGACGAGACAGTGACGCGCACCAATCTGCAGATCATCAGCCACCAGCTCGACGAGGCACGCGTCCGCTCCGCTCGTCTCGAAGCGGAACGCGACCAAGCGTCTCGACTGGAGTTCCCGGAGGCCCTCGCGTCGCGCAGCGCCGAGCCGAATTTCGCCGTGCTGCTGGCCGCCGAAAGGCGCCTTTTCGACGCCAGGGCCGCGGCCCGCAACGGCACGCGCTCGCAGCTGACGCGGCGCATCGACCAGCTCGGCAGCGAGATCACGGGCCTGAAAGGGCAGATGGAGGCCAAGGTGCGCGAAGCGGCGCTCACGGCGCGCGAACTAGAAGGCGTGCGCGGCCTCTACAAGCGCAATCTCGTCAGCCTCAGCCGCCTGTCGGGACTGGAGCGCGATGCCGTCGCGATCGATGGCGTTCATGGTCAGCTCGCGGCCCAGATCGCCCAGGCGGAAGGGAAGATCGCCGAGACGGAACTCCAGATCCTCCAGATCAACGAGGATCTCCGGACCGAGGTTCTACGCGATCTGCGCGAGAACGAAGCCAAGATCTCCGAGCTGGTGCAGCGCCGCGCCGCTGCAGAGGACCAGTTCAAGCGGATGGAAATCCGGGCGCCCTCCTCCGGCTATGTACATCAGCTCGCGGTCCACAATGTCGGCGGGGTGATCAATCCCGCCGAGCCGGTGATGCTGATCGTGCCGAGCGAGGAGCAGCTCAATCTCGAAGCGAAGGTCTCGCCGCTGGACTATGACCAGTTGCGGCTAGGCCAGCCCGTCATCGTTCGTATCCACGCCTTCAACCAGCGCACGACCCCGGAATTGCGCGGCAAGATCGCGCGCATGGCCCCCGACGTCTCGAAGGAACAGCAGACCGGGGCCAGCCTCTACACAATCCGGATTGCACTGCTGGAGGGCGAAATCGAGCGGCTCGCTCCGCTCGAAGTCAAGTCGGGCATGCAGGCTGAAGCCCTGGTCAAGACCGGCGACAGGACACCGCTGACCTTCCTGCTCAAGCCGCTCTCGGACCAGATCGCCAGGGCTTTCCGGGAACGCTGAGGCGCAAGCGCCTCAACCGCGATGGGGCAGTCGGGCAAGACACTCCCCTCACTGATAGATCTAAGGTCCCGTCGACGCATGGCGGCAGCGGCAGCGCTCGCATACCCCTGAAGATCAGGCATCGGATCGGCTCTGAAATTCGTTCGCCGCGTCGCCGCCCGCCTACCGACATCTACGGCAGGGTAGCGATAATGCTACCGCCAGCAAGAAGACAAATTAATGATTATTTAACAGTGCGATTGACGCTTTCAAACCCCTCAGTAAACAATTCATTAACCAGTAAAATCGGTTTACTGGTTAGGTGAGGGGAGTTAGTTGAATGGCGATCCCAGGACAACAAAACAAAATATACGGAACAGCGAAAAGCGACTTTCTCCGCGGAAGCAGCCAGGATGATTCGATCTTTGGCGGGGACAGAAGCGACATCCTCCTCGGGAAGAAGGGTAACGACTATATCGACGGCGGCAATGGCAACGATCTGCTGTTCGGCGGCGATGGCGACGACTGGCTGCTCGGTGGCGGCGGTGACGACATCTTGATCGGCGGCTGCGGCGCGGACCAGTTTCGCTTCGACGGCGCGCAGGTCTCGGGCTGCCGCGACACCGATGTCGTGGCCGACCTCAACTTCTCGCAGGGCGACAAACTCGTCGTCTACGGCTTCAAGGCCGGGACGTTCGACGACAAGGACGGCATCACGGAGACCGGTATCGGCAACGATCTCGACATCACCGTGCCCTACCCCGTCAACCCCGCTCGCTATGGCGAGGGCTTCGTGGCGGATTCGGTCGACGACCTCGTCGAGCTCGTCAAGTATTCGACCGGCGCAACCGCCCAGAAGGGCTTCTGCAATGCGCTGATCCTGAAGCTCGATGACGGCGTCCATCAGCAGACCATCGTGCTGAACGGCTGGGCCGACGCATTCGTCACCGCCGGCGGCGCCTACGGCATCTAATGCCGAAGGGGTATCGCGCGCTCCAGCGCGCGGTGCCCTGCCCTGTCGGTCTCCGCTCACCGACCTAGCCGGGACGGCTGTAGTCAGCTTAACCGGCGCAATCTCCTCCGCCCACCGACTTCGACAAACGGCCGGTCTTTGCGAATTACAAAGACTACTCCTCGCGGAACGCGCGATTCATGTGCTCGAACAGCGGCTTCATCAGAAAATTGGCAACCGTCCGCTCGGATGTCTTGATGAAGACCTCGGCCGGCATGCCGGGAATCAGCCGCAACTTGCCGAGACGCGCGCTTTCCTGGTCGCTGACGCGAACGCCGACGACATAGTACATCGCTCCGGTGCGGTCATCGCGCAGGATATCGGCGCCGATTCTGAAGATCGAGCCCTGCAACTCGGGTGTCGTGCGGCTGTTGAAGGCAGTGAAGCGCACGCGCGCCGACTGATCGGCATGGATCTGATCGATATCGATCGGGTTCACCTTGGCCTCGATGACCAGCGTGTCGCGCTCCGGCACGATGCTCATGACCGGCGAACCGGGCCCAATGACGCCGCCGACATTATGAATCTGCATCTGATGCACGATGCCGTCGCTGGGCGAGCGCAGGTCGATCCGACGCAGCTGGTCATCGGCCGTCGCGAGCTTTTCATTGAGCTCCGAAATCTTCGCTTCCGCTTCGCGACTGTCCTTCGCGACCTCCGTTTCAAGCGCCCTGTCGATCTGCAGGATCTGCAACTCGGTTTCGCTAATCCGCGCGTTGATCTGCGCGCCACGCGCCGTGAGTTCCCCGATCGTGCCCCGAATGCGGGCAACCTCGCGCTCCAACTGCGTCACGCGCGGCTTGGCGACGAGATTCTTGGCGAGCAGGCTGCGCATGTCGACGAGCTCGAGCTCGGCAACGCGCACCTGCTCCAAGGCCGACTTGTACTGCGCGTCCGTGCCCCTGATCTCCTGCTGCGACTGCTTGATCTGCTCGGCCAGCTGGGCGCGCTGGCCGACGCGGGTCCGTGCGCGCGCCGCGAACAGCGCCGTCTCGCTGGCCAATGCCTGCTTGATGTCGGGATCGGTAGCAGCCAGGGCCTTCAGATCGGCAGGGACAGTGATCGTGGCCGCCTGCTCCCGCTCGGCATTCAGGCGCGCCTGGCGAATCCGCTGGCTGTTGAGGTCGTTCACGATGATCTGCCGGTTGACCCGCGTGGCCGTCTCGTCAAGCCGCATCACGACGTCTCCGGCCGCGACACGCTGGCCTTCCTGAACCAGGATCGCGCCGACCACGCCGCCGACCGCGTGCTGCACCTTGTTGATATTGTGTTCGAGCACCACGGTGCCTGAGGCGATGACCGCACCTTCGAGCGGCGCCATCGTGCCCCAGGCCATCCCTGCGCCGACGAAGGTGACGCTGGCGATCAGTCCAAGCCGGATATACCAGCCCATTTCCCGGGGGCGCCGTCCCTCCACGGCATCCTTGCCTTTGAATTCGAGCAGCTCGGTCATGGCGAAACCCTCGATACGGCCTTGCGCGGGGACAAGCTGCTCATCTCACACTCCGGGGCGGCCCGAGGGGCCATTTTCGACACGCGGCAAACCCGGATTATTGCGAGCCGAAGCGAGGCCCGCCGGCGGAGCATCGCCGGTCGCAACCTGGGTCGCCGCCGTGTTGGCCATATTTTCCCGCAGGACTTCATTCTTGTCGCCATAGCCAACTACGAAGCCATCGCGCAATACAAGCAGAACATCCACAGCGGCGATCGCACTGGGCCGATGCGCGATAACGATCGCGATACCGCCGCGCTGCCGCACCTGCAGGATCGCGGCAGTCACGGCCTGCTCGCCATCGGCGTCGAGATTTGAATTCGGCTCGTCGAGGACGACGAGGAAGGGATCGTCATAGAGCGCCCGGGCCAGGCCGATGCGCTGCCGTTGGCCGGCCGAAAGATACAGTCCACCGGCCCCGACCCGCGTGTTCATGCCTTGCGGCATCGCCAGCAGCTGCTCGTAGCAGCCCGCCGCCAGGGCCGCCCGGTGGATCTTGTCGGCAGGCGCGTTCGGCTTGAACCGGCTGATGTTCTCGGCGATCGTTCCCTCGAACAATTGCACGTCATGCGGCAGATAGCCGACATGCTGTCCGAGCTGATCGGCGTTCCAATGCAGCAGCGAGGCCCCATCCAGCAACACCTGGCCGCGGGCGGGATGCCAGAGACCGACGAGCGCCCGACCAAGCGTCGATTTCCCGGAGGCCGAGTGACCGATAATGCCCAGACCCTGCCCGGCAGCGAGACGGAAATTAGCGCCCTTAATCAGCGGCCGCCCGTCCCCGGGGGCAACGACGACGATGTTCTCGACGCTCAGGGAGCGGTGCGGCGCCATGAGCAGCAGCTTGTCGTTGGACTGCCGCGCACCCTTCAGCAGCTCGGCGAGGCGGTTATAGCCGAACCGCGCCTGCTGGAAGCTGCGATAGCTCGACACGGCCATGTCGATCGGTGCGATGGTTCGTGAACTGATGATCGAGCCCGCGATGATCGTGCCGGCGGTCATCTCGCCCTTGATGACCAGATAGGCACCGAGACCGAGCGTCGCCGACTGGATGACCATGCGCAGCGTGCGCGAAGCCGAAGCCAGGCCGCTGGAAACGTCGTTGGCCTTCAGGGCCAGGGTGGAATAGCGATTGTTCTGCCCTTCCCAGCGCTGGCGCATGGCATCCAGCATGCCCATCGAGAGGATAGCCTCCGCCGCCTGCAGCGAGTTCGCCGCCAGCACGTTGCGGCGGGACGCCGCCTCGTAGGCGACCATCGTGGGCTTGTGCTGCTTGGCTTCGCTGACGACCGCCACAGTGAGCAGCAGCACGACGCAGAACACTGCAAACAGCCCGATGATCGGATGAAGCAGGAAGCACAGCACAAGATAGATCGGCAACCAGGGAAAGTCGAAGAATGCGACGGGGCCAGCCCCCGAGAGGAAACCGCGTATGGCCTCCAGATCGCGAAACGGCTGCATCTGTTCACCAGCCATCCCCGGACGGGAAGCCTGCAGCCTGACGAGATGGTTGTAGAGTACCGGGCCGGTGGCCAGATCGACCCGCTCCGCCACGCGCCCGAAGATGCGGGTCCGAATGATCTCGAGGGCACCCTGGAACGTAAAGGCGATCAGCGCCATGATGCTGAGCATGATCAGGGTCGGCACGCTTCCACTGAGCAGCACCCGGTCATAGACCTGCAGCATGTAGAACGAGCCGGTCAACATCAGGATGTTGATCAGGCCGCTGAAGAAAAACAGCGCCCAAAACGCTTGGCGGCAGGTCCGGAGAGCATCGGCCATGGGCGTGCTGGCCCGATCGCGGCCAAGCTGGATTGCATCGCCGAACGCCATTACAACTCCATGGGCAGTCGTGATCGCCAAGAAGAGCGTCGATTTGGCGTGCGCATCGCCAGTTCAGCCAGCGACTGTCCGGTTATAGCAGTACAATAGCCTTATTTCCAAGGCTCCGATGAGACCTCGTCTCCTTCACATGCCGTAGAGGTTAATCGGTCAGGCCCATGATGACCAACCCTGCGTCAAGGCAGCGTGCGGGCCACCGGCGATAGCGGCGGTGGCCGCGCCATGTGCAGGCCACGCTCAGCGATGCGCAGCCAGGACGAGATCGTTGCGGGTTTCAGCGTCGGCCCACATGCCGCGCTCGGAGCTGCGCGCTTCGCGCACGGCCGCGACATGCACACCGTCGACGGTCGGCCGGCCGATCCCGGAGCGGACGATCCACTCGGCCACGTCCACGCCATCGATCGCGCAGGAGATCACCTTCGGCACCGCGCCAGTGGGAGCCGACATGGTGCAGGTCATCTCCTTGCGCGTCACGAAGTTCACAAGCTGGACCCGCGCCCGCGACCCGCAAGCCGTCCGAACGCCGTCCGCGGTGCGGCAGACCTTGTTGAACGACATTCCGACGACACCCGGCAGATCGATCGTGCGCTCTTCCTGGGTGTCGAGCGCCACCACCGAGATAGCGACGCTGTCCCTCCGGATTGCCGAGCGATGCACGAGGAAGCGCTCCGTCGTCTCAGCGGCGACGACGCTCTTGGCCGGGAGAGAGCCCGTGGTGAGCACGGGAGCTTCGAACCCGACGGACGCAACCTGCTCCGCGGCGGGGGCCGGTTCATCGGCGCGGCTGGCGTCGATGCCATGGAACGAGGCGAAAGCCGCAATCATCGAGCCAGCGACAATCGCGCTAACCTTGCGACCAGACGTAACAACGAACGTATTCATGATGCTTCCCTGTCATTTTCAGTTCTTATCCTCAGCTAACACCTGAAAGTTTAAATCGACGTGTGGGAGCGTAGTTAAGTTTCCTCGCGATAATTCAGTTAATTGTTCCTATTTCATCGCCATCACTCGGCGAAATCGACAACTTTAATCATGCCGCTAACATTTGATTATCAAGGTCACGTAAACCATTGAGATTCCGGCAGTCCGATGGCAGGAAGCGTCGCCATGTCAGATGAGAACCGCCGATACAGACTGACCGGAAGCGCGGGTCGGCAAGTGCCCCAAGGTTTGCCGCTGCTCCGTACCGTCGGATACAATGCGACAGCGGACCGCCGTAAGACAGGCGCGATCGATATCGATCCGGCGTGTCGCGCCATCGCTCCATGCCGTTTGGCGGAACTGGCTTCGGAAGCCTGAAGTGGAATCCCTCACGTGACCCAGGCCAGCATGAAGCGCGTTTCCGTCATCATTCCCCATTTCGACGACCTGGACAGGCTTCGACACTGTCTCGACAGGCTCGACCACCAGACAGGTGGCCATGACGCGTATCGCGTCATCGTCGTCGACAACAATTCGCGTTGCGGGCTGGGAGAGGTCCGTCGGGTCGTCGGCGGATCCGCCGAGGTCATACTGGCCACCGAGCAGGGAGCGGGGCCGGCGCGGAATGCCGGAGTCGCGGCTTCCGATGGCGAGGTTCTCGCCTTTATCGATTCCGATTGCGTGCCGGCTGCGGATTGGATCGCCAAGGGCGTCCTGAGGCTTGAAGACGCGGATGTCGTCGGAGGCCGGGTTGATGTCCTGCCAGAGAAGCCGGGACATCTCAGCGCGACAGAAGCTTTCGAGTTCGGTGTTCGCGTTCGACTTCGAACGCTACATCACGAAGAAGCAGTTCACCGGCTCAGGCAACATGTTCGTTACGCGGGCGGTGTTCGACGCCGTGGGCGGCTTTCGGAAAGCGATATCCGAGGATGTCGATTGGAGCCACCGCGCGGTGGCGGCCGGCTATCGGTTGCGTTACGCGCCAGACGTCGTGATCGGCCACCCCGCCCGGCGCAATTGGGCCGAGCTGGTCTCGAAATGGCGCCGGCTGACGCGAGAAGGCTATCTTTACGCGCGTTCGCGCGGGCAGTCCCGATCGGCTTGGATCATGCGTTCGTTCTTCGTCCTCGCCTCGCCAATCCCGCATGCATGGAATGCAGCCGTCAGCTCGAAATTAACTTCCCCGACCGATCGCCTGAAGGCAATCGGCGTCCTGTTCGCGATCCGCGGCTATCGTTTTGTCGAAATGTGGCGGGTGATGCTGCGCGATGGCTCTCCATTCAACCACTCCAGCAGATCCGGCAAGGTGGGGCCGTCCAGGTGAGCGTCTCGGTCACGCTCGCCTCCTATCGCAGAGGACGATATTCGCGCACTGCTCGAAGCATTGGCTCAGCAGCATCGTCCCGATCTGTCCGTGTATGTCTGCGAGACTGGTTGCGAAAGCCTATGATGATCTCCTGCAAGCGCTGAAAGCGGACGGCTATGCCGCCTCGGAAGCCCGCTTGGATCCAGGTAGGCGGGTAAACCGAGCCGCGATGGCCATGTTGCCGAGTGGAGCCGCCGTCAACTTCTGCGAACCGGCCGGCGATCTCGGCTGGTGGGCTGGCATCATGGGTCACCGCTCGCACTGGGTGAGCACGAAATCATAAGCGTCAGTGAAACAGTCCCTGCGCGGGAGAGGTACAGGCTCGCGCCAGCCTCGCCGCCACAGCGGATCGCGTTGCCGGGGCACTCGCTGCGCTCGGACAATAGCGAGGACGACAGTTATGTGCCCCGCATCATCGACGAGAAGCTCTCGGACGTCACGATCGCATCACGCTTCTCATCGTCAGCGAGGCTAAAAGCCTCATATCGGGTCTCGACGTACGGGCCGGCTCACGCATGCATGCGACGACAGCGGCCGTGTCGCCTGCCGTTGGAGTGGTCCCGCTGGTCTATGGTCGCGAATTCAGCGGGTGGTTCACCGCGGTGGGATACCCGCTCGTCAGCGACTGCACGACGCAGGACGAGCGCGAGGTCGTGGCGCTGACGCTTGGCACCGTCGAGCAACGGGCTGCGCTCGCTGCCGCCGCCGCTCAAAGCAGCAATGCGATGGCTTGAGAGAGACTTGGGATTTGTAGCGGCTACCTCACCGCCCGGATGCGCTCCATCGGCCGCCAGAACATTTTGTAACGGCGCGATCGGGAATAAAGCTCAGCCAAGACGCTCAATGGCACACATCGAACTGCGCCCCTGCGTACCGCGCACAGTGCTTGTCGCGGCAGCGTGCTCACATGTAGATCCGAGTCTAAAGCATGAATGCCGCCACCACGCGACGCGCTCAGCATATATATTAACAGTTTTCTCCTGAAGAATTTCCCCACCGTACCGCACAGCGACCAGATTCTCTGCATCAAGACTTGAAAAATCTCGATGCGCGAAAATTCATCAAATTTTAGCGCATCTCTTAAACCATTGAAAATAAACAGTTTTATCAAAAATCCCATCAAGATAACGCCCTAATGATCGCGCTATCCGCCGACGATCGACACACTTGACAACGTTACGTTAGTGTTTGATAAACCTTTCCACCAAGCGGTTGGATTATTGCGGCGGCTTATCCTCGCCTCTCGGGCGACCTCGATTAAGTGGAAGGGTAATAAAATGAACGACGTTATCGGCAACCCGCATACAGACGACAACCTTGTCGGCACGGCTGCCAACGACAAGATGCAGGGCCTGAGCGGCAATGACGTCATTTTCGGCGGCAAGGGCAACGACCTGATCATCGGCGGCGCGGGCTCCGACGTCATGACCGGCGGCCTTGGCGCTGACACGTTCCAATGGAGCGCTGGCCACATCACGAACGGCGCGACCGACTACATCACCGATTTCGACATTCGTCAGAACGACGCGCTGAGCTTCCTCAGCTCCGGCGGCGGCCAGAACGTCGAGATCGTCGGGGGTAACCAAGGGCTACCTCAACGTCACCACTGCGAACGGCGTCGACCTGCAGAACAACGTCGCCACCGGCACGGATATCACCTTCACGATCAAGAACTCCGTGACGGGCGCCACCCAGGAAATCGTTCTGCTCGATGCTTGGTCCGGTAGCCTGAGCGCCAAGTGGGATGCTTACCTGGCTACGCTGGGCACCCACTTCTGAGCCTTAGCCGGATCACATTTGATAGCCGCGACGCGAAAGCGTCGCGGTTTTTCTATTCCGCCATGCAGAGCTCGACGCATTTCACTCGCGAAGCTGAGCCGCATTTAACGCCGAGAGCAAGCAATAATAGCTGCGCCGGCCGCGCGGATCATACATCCCCGCGAAAGCTGCTTTCGGCAAGAATTTAAAAACACCTTTGGGATAATATTTCGCGCCCTCCGGCCATCATGTCCGGAACCAATTCAGGCTAGGAAGAACTCGGCTTCCTTGGGGATGGCATGCACCTTATATCTGCGGCTGTAAGACCAAGGTCCCGCACTCCGAAGAATGGCGGCAAACGAGAACAATGACTCAAGCCGCCCCTCCCCCCTTTCGCAGCCGTGCCCGGCTGCCAAAACCAAAGCGCGCCCTGATGAAGGTGGCACTCGGGCTGCGCAACAAGCTCCTAGAGATGCGATTGTGGTGGCTGCGTCGCTATCTCGGAATGGACCTTCACCCAGGCTGTCGTATATCGCTCAAAGCCAATCTCGACTGGACCAATCCGAGTGGCGTCCATGTTGATGACGGCACCTATATCGCATTCGAAGCGGTGATCCTGACGCATGACATGTCACGCGTTCTGACGACGGACACCTATATTGGCAAGAACTGCTTCATCGGCGCCCACTCCATCATCATGCCCGGAGTGCGCGTCGGTGACCATTGCATCGTCGCGACTGGCGCCGTAGTGGTCCAAGATGTGCCACCCAATTCTATTGTCGGTGGCAATCCAGCAAAGATCCTTCGGTCCGACATCAAGACCGGTCGCTGGGGCATATTGCAAGAGCACTTTGAAGCCGGTTATGCCGAGGGCGCAGTTCTCCGCGAAAGAAACGGCATCAAAACTGGCTGAGCACGCGCCCCTCGAAGAGTTTGCGGCAGCGGCTACTTTGGCTATTGGCGGCGTGTGAGATAGGCGCGCGGCGCGCCCGCCCCGACCATGGCAACCGGAACCCGCAAGGGCCGCTTGCGAAGTATGGGCGCATTCGCGGTCGCGGCGACGCTTGCCGCGGCTGAGGGCTGGATTCCAGTCCGGATGACAAGCCCCAATGCCATCGTCGCGAAGGCCAGCATCTGCGTGTCGATCTGCGAAAGAACGAGCTTGGTTGTTACGAAAGCGGCGAGGGAAAGCGCGACAGCACCGCCGATGTAATTTGGCCTTTCGTCGTCGCGCAGGCTTGTGCGAATGCCGGCTATGATCGTCCAGGCAATCATCCCGAGAAATCCGGCGGTTCCTACGAGCCCGACTTCGAGCAGCAAATTCAGTGCGTAGCTGTCGATCGTCAGGACGCCGGCCAAATTTTGAAACCCGAGCGTCTCGGCACCGATGCCGACGCCGTGCCCAAAAAGCGGTCTCTCTGCAATTCGCGGGATCGCCCGCGCGAGCTGCTCAAGTCGCCCGTCGGTACTCGCCTGGTGCTGGCCGCTGCCAATCGTCATCGATTGCAAACGCGGGCTCGCGACATAGGCCGCCGCGAAGGCCGCCAAGGCAAAGGGGAGCATCAGCATGAGGAACGGCCCCAGCATGCTGCGCTTGTTCGCCTTCCTCACACGCATCACATGAACGATCAGAAACAGCAGCAGAACGACGATCGTTCCAACGGTGCCGAGACGCGAACCCGATAAGAACTGGGCAGGCAAAATCGCGATGGCCGTAGCCAAGGCTGCAAAGCGAACGAAACGCGAGCGCGCGCCAATAAACGCGAAAATCGCGAAAGGAAGCATCATCACTAGGAATTCCGCGTAGACAAGGCTGACCGAGAAAGAGCCTTGAACGCGGTATCCATCCACCCGGAATTGCCCTTGAATGATGCGCTGCAAGACTTCCGAGTCGGCGCCGAAACCGGGAGGAAGGAAATCCAGCCAGAGCAAACGCTCAAACCTGGCCTCGACAAACCCCATCCCGCACTGGATCGCAGCGAACACGACAAAGAGCCCCGCGACGAGCCGCAACCGCTGCTCGGTTGTGATCAGGGAAATCGTCGCGAGGAACGGAAACGTCCAGGTGAACTGGAACAAAAGGAACTTGGTCAGTGACTGGGAAAGCAGGCGAGAGGTTGGCAAACTCAAAACCTGCGCCGCGATGAAAATCCCGAAAAACACGAAAAACATCCGGTTCTCACGGAGGTGGCGACGAAGCGTGCTCTCGATCTCCGAAGATTGACGATAGGCGTACAGCCAAACGAAAAACAACATCGCAAGGGCGATACGAACCGGGCTCAACCACGGCAAACCGCTAATTCTCAAAGAGATATAATGCGGATAAAGAGAGTACAGCGATAAAAACGTAAGATACAGGCCCCAACAAACACGGTCGTCGAACGCCTTCTTCCTCGGCATCGAGAAAATCCCGACGACGATGATAACGCCCAAAACCAGAAAATAGACCTCCAGCCCGCCTTCAAGAGCAGCCGGCAGGAATAAGCCAACAAAGGCGCCGAACAATACAACCGCCAATGCCCACCGGGCATCGGCGTTGACCGATAATCTGGATCTGTCTGTCTCGTGAGGGCTCGCTAGGCTCACCTCACCGCCTCGATCGCCGGATCGAGCATCTTGGGCGCCTCGTCACGCAAGCGCCCGGCCAGCCGATCGAAACTCGGTGGCAGCTTGGCCATAGCCTTCGACAGCTTTTGCCCCTTGATATCGCCCAGTAGCGGAGCGTTGAAGTACGCGGTCAGATCATCCGAACAACGTACGCGCCGATCAAACATCTCCCGAAGGAAGGCAAGCGCCAACCCAAAGGCCAGCCCAAGCGCAGCGGCGAGTGCCATGACCAGCGGGATACGCGGCCAGCTCGGGCTGGACGGTATAGCCGCCTGAGACAGGATGCTCGTGTTGCCTTGAGATGCCGCACTCTCGACGATCGAACGCTCGCGACGCTGCACGAGAAGATCGATCTGCGACCTCAGGCTTTCGATCTCGCGGTCCAGAGCGACGGCTTCGGCGCGGCTTTTGACCTGGTCGTGCCGCTGTGTCTCGTCGCGGCTCATCTGGGTCCCTGTCTCCTCAACGCGCCGCTCGGCTGCCGCCAGTTCGCGCTCCTTGTCGGCGATCAAATCCGCACGCAACCGAACCGAGGCAGCCTCGACCTGAACCTTCGACTGCTGCAGGTTTGTTCTGAGGAACTGAATTCTCCGATGGCTCTCGCCAAGCAACGGCAACTCGCGTTTCAGCGCAAGTTCGGTGTCGGTCACCTGCTTGCGCAGGGCCAGCAGCTCGGGATTCTCCGCTGCAGGGCCCTGCCCGTTACGCGCCATTTCGAGCGCTGCCTTTGCTTGGAGCACCGCATTGCGCGCGTTTGCCATCTGAGTTGCCATCGACGACAACGGATCCTGCGCGCCCGTCGCCTCGACGTCCCCCCGACGGATCGCTTGGAGCCTGAGCTCTGAGCGCTTCGTCTCGACCTCAAGGAAGCGAACGCGCAGCAACGCCAGCCTCTCATCGTACCATTTGGAGAGCTCCTGAGCCGACCCTACGCGAAGTTCGACGTCCTTGCGCAGGAAAGCACCCGCAAAGGCATTGGCCATTTTCGCGGCAAGCTCCCGGTCATCGCTGCGATAGCTGATAGAAATAACATCGCTGGCAGCCTGACGCATGACCTCCAAACCACGCATCAGGACGCTGGCGACCCAATCGTCAATCTGCTCGCCCTCCTGAGCTCTCGCCGCGAACGCGGCTTTCCAGGCCGGATCGGCGGCCAGCTTCTCACGTTCGACGACGAGCAACGCCGTACCGCGGCTGCGAATAGCCTCAACCTGCGTGCTGATGTAATTTCTGACGACAGCGCCGGGGACCTGTGCGTTCGTCGCTCCGTTCGCGTCCGCCAAGTTGACGTAAAGCTGGGCCGTCGCGGTGTATTGCGGCTTTATCAAACGCGTCGCCACAAAGGCAGAAAGGACCGAGGCTGCGAAAACACACCAGATGATCCAGTGCCGGCTCGACAATATTTTCCAAAGCTGGTGCAGATTCATGTGTAATCTCGCCCGCCCGTGACCTTGTTTTCACGTTTTCAGTAGCAGCCAAAGTGGCATTATCGTCCAACGCAGCTATTCCCGCACGTTATCGAGGAAGCTCTAAGGCGATGTCCGCTTTGCTATTCTGATAAGGTTTTTCTCGTTGCGTTGCAACAGCCGCCCCATGAAAAACGAGGGATGCTTAACCTTGCGGCGCCCTATTTTACGCCGCCCCTTCACACCCTCGCCGAAATGGCCGCACTTTCTCAAACATGCAATGCTTGGAGGTTGGTCTGCGCCCGCGGAAGGCGGTCCAGCGCCCGGCCGCAGAGAATCGAGATGCAGAGTTCAGCTCGGGGATCAACAAACTGGCATAGCGGCACCGGGCCCGGCGTGACGGTCAGCAGGCCGAACTCCGGCGACGCAAGAAGATCGATCGCCTGCTCAACCTTCTGAACGAAGTCGGCGCTTGCCGGCACCTTGGTCAAAACCTCGCAGACATCGTTGATCGTGAATCGATCCGAGGAGTCACGCCTGCATTTGAGCATCGCAACGAAGAGAGATGCATTCGCCCCTGATGCGCTGATGAAGCGCCCCGCCTGACCAAAACCCGCCGAATCCAGATAGCCAAGCAACTCCTCGGTGCCGGACCTGAAGTCCTCGATCTCGACGAAGGCGGAGCCCCGCAAAAGCGACATCTTTGCAGCTTTGAGTCCGACCAGACGCGCGATATAAGGCCGCCCATACGAGATGCTGACGATAGCGTCCGTCACATCCGGGCGCATCTCGACATCAGCATGCCTGGAAGCCAATACAAGGGTGTCGCGAATCTGCTGGTCAGACATGCTCGTCAGGCGCACGACGTAAAGCACGCGCGCGATCGACGAATGCTCCCCCACCAGATTATCGACAACATCGCCAACGCCGACGATGACGATCTGAACCGGGATCGCGCGATCCGACAACACCTTCATGATCTCGGTGAGATCGCGTGTCAGGGTTGGGTTCTCATTGCGGTCGAACTCGTCGATCACGATCAGGAGCCGCGTGCTCCTGATGCGTGCCAGCACGTCCGCGAGAATTTGCGGCGTCATCTCGCCTTGCGGTGCGAGCGCTTCGAAACTGAGGTTGGGGTCGACAGCCTCATTGCGTGGGTCGAATTGCTGATCGTAGCGGATCGGCAACTCGGACAGCGCGGACCGGAAGATCGAATCGATCGTGCTTTCGCGCGTGCAAGACACGTAGGAGCAATGATAGCCGACGCGGCGCGCCACCGAAGACATCGCCAGAGCCAGCGAGGTCTTTCCGGTGCCCCGACCACCGAACAGAACCAGATGGTTGCGATGCTCCTCGATCGCCGTAATCACCTGCGTCAGGGTGCTCGCGCGTCCTGCGAACTGCGCGATGCTCTGCGTCGGCTGGCTCGGTGCGAAGGATTTGATCGCGCGCAGCAGCCTCTCGCTCCCGACGTCTCCGAGCATGCTGTCGGAGGCCAGGAAGCGAAAAGCCATTTCTTCATCGGCATCAGCCGGAGGCCGGCCGCGGCCGCGCGACTGCGTGGGATCCTGACGCTGCCCTCTTCCTGCGGATGCAAACCCCGACCGGCGGCCGGACAGACTTGCAATCACATTCTTGACGAAAGACATTTCCTACCTACCGGGGCTACTCGTCGATTCCAGAACCAAGGCGGTAGCCGAGGTTCTTGATGCGTTTATCACAGTGTCAGCAAAATCGCACATCGCCGACGACCTGCCGTTAAGATAGTCTCCAGCAAAAAACGGGCCGCCCAATACCGATCACCGAATTTTATTGAAGAATAGCTCGGCAGGCCGCTTTCGTCGAAAGTTCAACGCAGCCCCAAGCTTACGCGGCATCAGATGATTGAGCCGCCGGCATTCGCGTAATGGGTATACATGTTTGAGAGCTGGATATCGACAACGCCGTCATCGCTATCGTGAATCGAAAGCGTGATGAGATCAGTCTTACCCTTGCGCGAGATTGTCACCGAGTCGAGCTTGGACAGCTCAACGAGGTCCGCAACCGAGTCGATCACAATGCTGGAAGTCTTGCCGTTTACAACAAGGTCAACACCGGCAGCTTTTCCGAAGACTTTGGCACCGAATCCATTCAGCTCGATCACATCACCTTCCGCGAAGGACAGGTCCATGATGCGATCATTCTCGTAGACTTTGTGGCCCGGCGCCGAAAATACAAACCGGTCGGCGCCTGCACCACCCGTCAGAACGTCATTGCCCGGGCCGCCGATCAGGATGTCGTCGCCGCGTCCGCCCGCAATCGTATCGTTACCGGCGCCGCCGATCAGGATGTCGTCCCTGTTCGTACCGCTCAGCTTGTCATCGCCATCGCTGCCCCTGATGATCGGCGCATCATGCCGCAGGTCAATGATTTCCTGCGCCGTCAAAGACTTGGCACCGTCGACGGTCTTCACGATGGTCGCGTTCCCCGCGTCGATCTGGCCGGCATTGCCCTTCAGCGTGAAGGCGTTCGCCGTGTTATTCGAGACCACGACATCATGTGAGTCGGTGATGGCGATGTTCAACTTGTAGTCGGAACCGTTGACCGCCAGAGCTGTATTGTTGACGACTTTCACGCCAATCCCCTGCTCGACCAGAATGCCGCGCGGCGCTCCCGACTGGATCAGGTTATCCTCGATCACGACATTCCGATACGGTACGCTGTCGTCGTTATCCATAAAAATGCCCTGGACCGAGAGACCGGTCTTGGCCTGGATCATGACGTTATCGTGAATGTGAATATTCTCCGAAACAGTCGTCGTGCCGCGGGTCCAGAACTGGATGAAATCGGCATGATCGCCGGCGATCGGATAGAAATTTCGGAGGTCGTTACCGGCGATCTCGACATTCTTGGCGCCGGCGAAGTTAAAGCCTTCGCTGCGCAGATCATGGAGAGTGTTGTCGGTAATCGAGATATCCGTCGACTCGCTGAAGATGGCCCCGCGCATCAGTCCAGAGAAATCATTGTCGTGGACGACAACATTGGCCGACCGATCAATCAGCAAGCCGCGCTGCAGCATGTCCATGCCGGCCGGGCCGCCCGCGAACGTGTTGTTCGTCAGGATAACATCTTCGCAACCGCGCAAGGTCAAGCCATTCGCAAACTTGACGTCGTCCTTCGGTGTGAAGGTTACGCCCGTGATGCTCACGCCATTTGCATTCGAGATCGACAGAGCCGTAAAGACGGGCGGCTTTGACGGGTCGGCCGCAACGAGATGAACGCCGAGTGGACTCTCCTTGGCATTGAATGTAACGTCGCCGTAATTGCCCTGCTTGAGAACAATGATCGTGTCCGCAGTACGCTCCTTCAAGGCAGCAGACAACTCAGCTTGATTGGAAACAGAAACAACGTGATTGGCAGGCATCGATAGCTCCCTGAGCGTTGCATCAATAGAGCGGGGGAACTCATCGTCACGCCCCATCACCCCCCAGACAATGACATCAAGATTCTAAAATTAGCTGCTGGACAAAATTTATATTTGAATTGAAACGTTGATTTTGACCTAACCCTCTATTCAGCATAGTCGCCGGGCCATGGAGCTTTTTCGTACACACCCCGGATGCACCCGACTATTTGGCCGCTCCAAGACCATGACGCCGGCCGTTCGGCCCGAAAGGCAGTGAAATCAGCGTCATGCTTCAGTTTGACGGATGGTAATGGAATAACATTCCTAGCTACGATCCCTTGCTCCAACCACTTGACAAAAAGTGTCCGTGTTTCGGCCACGCGCGCCCGTCCGCAAGAGTCAACGCAACGGAACCGCGACATGATCTCGGCCCTGAAAGCCAATACGAAACCATGACTCCCGACTTACTGCCGCATACTTTGGGAGATGGTGTTCGCCTCGCTGATCGCCGACCGCGACAAAAGGACCTGATGCTCGCCAGCCCCTTCGTGCGCGCCCACCAGCATGCGGCGACTGGAAAAGGGGCAGGCAAGGATCAGGCGTTGAGGCGCTCCCGATCTTCTGGAAGAACAGAAAGCCGACGCGGCACTCGCCGGCAAATTTATGTTGGCAATTACTTACGCGATCGGTTCGCCGTGATGAAAGCGCAGATGGTGATCCCTTCGGAGCGCAACCGCAAGATCATCATCCCTCACCACATCGATACTTAAAGCGCCGCAACCGTATCGAGCGATACCTCAATCGCCTCAAGAATTTCCCCGCTTAGCCACGCGCTACGACCGCCGAAAAATCCACTTCACTGGCTTCCGACACGTCGCTGTCACCCTGATCCGGCAATGCTGAATGTCGATCCGACCTAGATCCAGGTATATGAATAAACGTGGGCCACATCGGCAAAACTCGATCAACTGACGTTACATTCGCGCTAGCCCTTCATAAAGGCAGCAGCTATGATTTCTAAAATTAGAGTGGAATCGTGCGTTTGAAAAAAATTTCTCCAACTGTATCGCGGGTTCTTGCCGGACAGTTGTGCACGGGCTGTGGGTTGTGCGCTGGAATGTCTAGCGGCGCCCTAGTAATGAAATCGGTGGCGCCGGGTTATAGTCGCCCTGCCGCTACCGGAGCTACAATGCCGCCTCTGGCCGAGCAGGCGATAGCCGCAGCATGCCCGGGAGCGGTCGTCGCAGCATGGCAAGCTGCAGACAAACGCCACGTGTCGTGGGGGCCTTGGCTTAGGATCCTCACGGGCCATGCCACCGACGCGGAGGTGCGGTACCGTGCCTCATCAGGAGGCGCGCTTTCCGCCCTGCTGATCCACGCTTTGGAAACCGGATACGTCGACCGTGTTCTGCATGTCGAGGCTGATCCGGCGCAGCCGACACGCAACCGGATGCGCTGGTCGCACAACCGCGAGGAGGTGCTTGAGGGCGCGGGCTCGCGCTATACCGCCTCGTCGCCGCTGTCCTTCATTGATGCGGCGCTGAACGAGCCGCTGCGCTTTGCGTTTGTCGGCAAGCCTTGCGACGTCTCGGCCCTGCGACAACTTGCCAAGGTTGATCCACGTGTCGCCGAACGCGTTCCGCTGATGCTTTCGTTCTTCTGCGCCGGCCTGCCAAGCCACGATGGCGCCGAACGCATACTGGCGGAGATGGGCATCAATCTCGCCAACGTGCGCCATTTCCGCTACCGCGGGAATGGCTGGCCCGGACTGACTCGTGCCGAGACCCATAACGGCCGGGTGGCAGAAATGCGCTACGAAGATAGTTGGGGCAAACAGCTTTCCAAAGAAGTGCAGTTCCGCTGCAAGATATGCCCCGATGCCGTGGGTGGCGTTGCCGACGTCTCGTGCGCGGATGCCTGGTATGGTGGCGAGAGCGGCTACCCGCAGTTCGAGGAGCAGGACGGTCGTAGCCTCATCATGTCGCGTACGACCGCGGGAGACGCGCTGCTGCGGTCGGCCGAAGCCGCCGGGGCCGTCGTGGCCGAACCGTTGCCCGTCGGCGAGATCGACTTGATGCAGCCGGGCCAGGCGCGTCGAAAGCGGCTTGTCGCAGCGCGGCTGGCGGGTTGTGCAGCGACTTTTCAGCCGCGGCCGCGCATGAGCGGCTTGGACGTCGGGCAAGCGGCACGTGCCGCTGGATTCAGCGAGACGGCGAAAAACTGGCTCGGCACCGTGCGCCGCATCGTCCAGAACCGCCGCTAGAACGAGACGAGCATCTCTGATGAGCGACCGCGCTATCTCCATTGGCTTGCTTTGGCACGCACTCGACTCCGGCAACCACGGTGTAAATGCGCTGACGGTGAGCAATCGCGCGATTGCCGCAGCCGCGGCTCGCAACGCGGGCTTGGAACCGCGCTTCACAATCTTGGCGCCAGGCGCCGGCACCGCGCGCGAGACGACCGCGGACGGAGACGTGGTGATCCGCATCAACCGGCGCACGCTCATTACTTCGCGCGAGTATTGGGCGGAAATGGCGCAATTGGACTGTGTTCTAGACATCTCCGCCGGCGATAGCTTTACCGACATCTACGGCGGAAAGCGTTTTTTCTGGATGTGGCTCACCAAGCAAGCAGCGCTCATGCGAGGCGTTCCACTGGTGCTGAGTCCTCAGACGATCGGCCCCTTCACCCGCCAGCCCTATAAGACGCTAGCCGGCAGGATTATATCAGGCGCGACGCTCACGGTAGCACGCGACCCGTTGTCATACGAGGTGGCAGGGGCATTGGCTCCTGGTGCGAAGCGGCTGCTATCCGCCGATGTGGCATTCTGCTTGCCGTTCGAGAGAAGGCTCCCAGCAAAAGACGGACGTACGCACGTCGGCATCAACGTATCCGGCCTGCTGTGGGCGCAGAGCGGTAAGGCCGGCAACCGTTACGGCCTCAGCTATGATTACGCGGCGATGACGATCACCTTGCTCGACGCGCTAACGGCGCGCAAGGACCTGGTACTTCACTTGCTAACCCATGTCGTCGACCACACACGTCCGGCCGACAATGACGCGACGATCGTCGACGAATTGGCCGCTCGCTACCCTGATGCGATCAGGGTACCGGATTTTGCCGGGCCGTCGGAGGCAAAGTCCTACATCTCCGGCCTTGACCTGTTGGTCGCCGCCCGCATGCATGCCTGCATCGGTGCCTTCTCCGCCGGCATACCGGTCGTGCCGGTGGCCTATAGCCGCAAGTTTGCAGGGCTCTTCAACGAGCTGCTAGGTTACTATCACACGCTCAACCAGACCGGTCATGACGCGGACGGTGCGGCACGCTACATACTGGATCGTGTGGATCGGCGCGAAGAGTTGGCAACGGGAGTGTCAGCAGGCAATGCGCGCGTCTCGTCGATGCTCGACGCCTATAGCGAGGCTCTAAGCGCGCTGTTTACGCGGGTGAGAGGGGAGCAAGGATGAACTGGCGGACGGTGAGCCTCCCAGCGCTTTTGATGGTCGGGATGGCGAGTTTCAGCGCGCTGGGGCAGCCTGCAGAGCGGTTGGCGACCCCGGCCACGTTATCAAGCATGCTCAAGGCGGCCAGTGGTGGGGAGACTATCGTTCTGGCGCCCGGCGACTATGGCGCGATGCAATTTCCACAAAAGGCCTACTCGCCAGCTATCCGCATTCAAGCTCAACAGGCAAACTTCACCGGCCTGATACTCGCAAGCTTGTCGGGCGTGACTATCGATGGCGGGACGATAGTGGGGCCTGGCGGACGCAGCTACGGCGTGTCCATCCGAGAAGCGCGCAATATCCGTATCGCAAACATGACTATCAGCGGCGCGCACCGCGGGATTGTCGTGAACCAGGGCGAGGATGTCGCATTGGTCGGGAATCGGCTCACCGAACTCATCTCCGACGGCATCAATGTAGCCTATTCGCGGCGGGTCAGGATCGAGCGCAATAGTTGTCGCGACTTTCGTCCGACGCCTGCGGTCTACGATGCTGCAGGCAATCGGCTGAAGGACGGCGACCACGCCGATTGTATCCAGGCCTGGTCGCGTCCGGCCTTCCCGCCGACAAGCGACCTTACCATCATCGACAATGAGGCCGACGGACTTATGCAGGGCATCTTCCTCGGCAACCATGTTCGCGACGGGATCGATGACGGCGGCTTTGATCGAGTTGTGATCCGCGGCAACCGAGTCCGCGTAGGCGTGCCCAACGGCATCACGGTCAGCGGACTGCGGCAGGGCGAGGTGATCGACAACGTCGTCGACACGACCCCAGGCGCAACTCTGCCCAAACCACCGCATCGCCCCGTCAGAGCCAAATTAATGGTGCTGGGTACGGATGTCGTGCAGTGCGGCAATCGCGTGGTGGATATGCCCAACTTGCCGGGCCAGACCCCATGCCAATGAGCGCGGCCCCAAGGATGGGTGTCGTCATCGTCGCTTTTCAGTCAGCGGCGATCATCGACGAATGCCTTGAGAGCTTGTTTGCCGCGCGGGGTGCAGATTTGCGCGTTGTGGTGGTTGACAACGCATCAGCCGACGCCACGTGCGATGTGATAGCTGATTGGGCTAGCGGGCGCGTGCCGTACCGCCGCCGCGCCGATAGTCCTCTTTCTCCCGCACAGGTCGTCGTCAAGCCGATCAACTGGATCGATGCGTCCACCGACGCAGCACCAGCTATGCCCTGTCATCTGACGCTACTCAGGTCACCGTTCAATGGCGGCTATGCTCATGGCGTAAACGCCGGCCTACGACTGCTGCTCGCCGATCCGCTTATCGAGTATATTTGGGTCTTGAATCCCGACTGCGTCGTGTCACCGGAGACGCCCGCAGCGATCATGGATGCGACGACAGGTGAGCGGTTCTCTCTCCTCGGCGGGCGAACATTGTTCTACGAACGGCCGGACGAAATTCAGACTGATGGCGGGCGCGTCTCGCGCCGCACCGGAACGTGCAAGTCAGTCAACGCCGGACAGTCATCGGCAACCACTTTAATGCCCTGTGCGACGACATTGGATTACATAACCGGCGCCAGCCTCGTGGCAACCCGCAAGTTCGTCGAGGCAGCGGGGCCAATGGAGGAAGATTATTTCCTTTATTACGAAGAGGTGGATTGGGCTTTCCGGCGCGGCACGCTGCCGTTGCGTGTATCGGCTGACATGATCGTGTATCATCGCGGAGGCACGACAATCGGGACGGGTGACACCACCCGCCGGCCAAGTGCATTCGCGAATTACTTCAACTTTCGGAACCGCCTCCGTTTCGTACGTCGCTTTTTACCCGGCAGTCTGCTGGCCGCAATTGGCTATGGCCTTGCGAAAGGCGCGCAGTTGCTTTGCAAGGGTGCCGTTGGCGAGGCGGAAGCCGTGATCGCCGGTACTCTAGCTTTGCCTCCGCCAGCTCGCGTCAGCGAGCGCATTTCCGATGCGACCGCTCGAGCTTACGCATTCGGAGATAGAGGTTGAACCAATTCATCCTCAATTTCCACGGCATCGGTCTGCCGCACGCAGGCGTCGACGCAGCAGAGCGGCCCTACTGGATAAGCGAAGACTTTTTTGCGTCCATCATCGATGCCGTTCTCGCCCGCGGAGATGCCGACCGCATATTTTGGACATTCGACGATGGCAACCGATCGGACTTGACAATAGGCGCCCGCCTCCTTGCCAAACACGGGCTGACGGGCAGGTTCTTCTTGCTTACGGGGCGATTTAACGATCCGCGCTATCTCTCGCCGGAAGACGCGATGACGTTGACTGGCATGGGCATGATGCTCGGTCTGCACGGCCGCGACCACATCGACTGGAGGAAGGCGCCACCTGAGCAGCTTTACGCCGAGACCGTGGTTGCGCGAGAAGCGCTAGCGATCGCGACAGGAAAGGCGATCAGCGATGTGGCGATCCCTTTTGGGGCCTACAACCGTCGGGTGATCTCCCATCTCAAGCGATCAGGTTTTGCTCACATCTATACCAGCGACGGCGGCCCTTCGCGGTCCAATCAGCGCGTGAAGAGTCGCACCTCGGTGCGAAGCGATATGACCATGGAGCGGTTGATGTGCTTAATCGATGATCGCCTGCCGCTGTCGAAGAGGCTGCGGCGCTCTGCGTCCACCACGGTTCGCCGCCACTTGCTCTAGGAACGGCAATGATCGCACAGTTGAGGTCGCAATGGGCGCGCTTCTGGCTGCGCCGATCAAAGTTCAGCGGTAGCTACCATGACCTTCAGCGTCTTTACGCGATCAAGGATCCATGGAATTTGGGCAGCGCCAAGGAGCAGCATCGTTTTGCAGCGAGCAACGCGATAATTCGCCGAATTGTTGGTGACTGCGATAGCTTATTGGAGTTGGGCTGCGGAGAAGGCTTTCAAACCGTATGGCTGGCGCAGTTAAGTCATACCGTCGCGGGCATTGATGTGAGTGAGAAGGCGGTGGAACGTGCCCGTCTGGTGTGTCCACAGGCCGAATTGAAGGTGGGAACGGCGGAAGGCGTCAGGGCGTTATTTCCGCAGCGCCGCTTCGATCTGGTGACTGCGTTCGAAGTGCTATACTATTCGAATGATATTGGTCGCGTTCTCGACGAGATGCAGCAGATCAGTGACTGCCTGCTCGTCACTAACTATGCCGAGCGGGCACGGCAGATGCGTACCTATTTCGTCGGTCCGGGCTGGAGCCGGCTTGAAGACATCGTCGCCGAGGGTACCGTCTGGGAGGCCTACACTTGGAAGCGACCGCAGAGTCAATGAGTGGCGGGGTGGATTTGGTCCCAGTCGTGGTCGGCTTTGGTGAAGTGCCAGCGATCTTCGGCAGCAATGCGGGTTAGCAAGGCTCGATCGGTACTCACCGCAGTAGGATGATGGGTCTTTACGGTGACGAAGCCGCGCGATCGCAGCGCGTTGACGAAGCGCAAATCCGACGCGCCAGCGATAATGGCTTCGCAATTGGTCATCTCCGTGATCGCGTGGTCGATACCTGCGAGCAGCGCGGTCCGGTCGGTTGGGTCGGCCAGCAGGTCGACGAGAGTTCCAATTGGCAATTCTACCGGTCGTGGCAGGCGCCAAGTGACGAGCGCTCGAGCGGGCGCGTCAACTTCGGCGAAGCGGTAAGCGAGATCGGGGGCGCCGTTGAAACGCCACGTATGAAAGGATGCGCTCCGGTCGAAGCTGGCACCAACCTTGGTGGTGAGCAACCCTGCCAGCCGATCGATCGTCGCGGCATCGAGAGCGACAATCTCGCGCATCGGCAAGGAGCTACTCAGCGCCGCGCCGCGCTGAAACCGGGCGACAAGCGATAGGCCGCGGGCGAGCAGCGCCGGTCCCATCAGCGACCGATTGAATAGTGAAATAGGATGTCGCCATCGCGCCCGATTGTCGGCGATACGTTCCAACAGCAACGCCACGGTGGTGCCAGACAGCTGATTCAGGCGAACCATTTGCTGTACTGGCGGCAAGGTTACGCAGTCGGCCGCCTCCATGATACTGCGCGTGGCCGGTGCCATGGTTAAGGTGATGAGCAAGCGTCCGGAAGCGACGATCGCATCGTTTATTCTGCGACCAAGACCTCGGCCACGATGCGCCTGGTCGACCATCACATCAACAATCCAGCTTGCCGGAATTGCCTCCATGCCTAACCGTAGCAGACTGGGCTGAAGTGCAATCTGACCAACCACTCTGTCGCCTTGAAGCGCTATCCAGACCGGCATGTAGTCGTCCGGCTCCCGCTGGTACGGAGTGTCACGGAACTGCCAATGCCACCGTGGATAATCTTTATAATGAGCGCTGCTGCCATAGGTTCGGTTGATAAAATCCCGAATGGAGGGCCAATCCTGAATGGTCGCCTGTCGAACGTGATACATGATTTGACCTGTCTATCCAGGAGCGCCTTATCATCAAACCGCCCCGGATGAATAGCAGGTCTAAGTACCTGCACGCATGGAGATTTGATCCGAGACGCAGAAAACTCTAACCCAAGGCGATTCAGTTTTAAGGGCTCAGATCAGTCCACAGCGAGATCTTCGTTCATTCTTTACTGCCTTTACTGCGCACAAGCCGCCAGACACCCGGCAGAGACAGGCCGCACCGCTTGAGCATGTAAAGAATACCCGGCAAACACGTTACCATTGCGCCGGCACCGATCAGGCTGCGCCAGGGCCAGCCAAGCCCGGGAAGCTCCGCTACCAGCCCAAGGCCTATCAGGATCACAATTGGAGCGACCAGGCTGACGCGAGCGACCGTTGGATCGAACAGCAGCCTCTCGCCCCCTATCTGGACGGAGATGAGCAAGGCGGCAAACTCGAAGAAACTCATCGTCAGCAGGAAAACCGAAAGGTCATGGGTATAGATCAGGGCCAGCGCAGCAGCAGCCATGCCGAGCAGGCTGCCGGCCGATGCGATCAATACGAGCCGCGTCTCGCCGAACGCGAGAACCGGAACGGACACGATCCCGAACAGGATCTTCGTCACCATCATGATCGCGACCGCGCTGATCAACGCCTGCGGTGCAAGATAGGCCACGCCAAAGACCATGGCGATCACCGGCTGGCCGACGGCCCAGAGCCCGATGCCGAGCACCGTGGCGACAGTCGCCGAAACGATGGCGAAGGCGCTGACGATCGGAACGGTCTGAGGACCGTGACCTGAATTGACCATCCGCGGCATGAAGACTGCCACCAGATAGCGCAGCACGATGCCCCGCGGCATCAATCCAACCATGACCGCGACACTGTAGACAGCCAGCGCGCTCGCGCCCGCAACCAATCCAACGATGATACGATCACCGACATTCTTCAGGGCAAGGGAGATACCGTTCGGGACGAGCGGAAGGCCGTACGCAACGGCCTTGCGCGCCGCGGCGGTGTTCCAGCGCGGCCGCCACGGCTGCGGCGCCAATCCATGTGATACGAGCGACTGAATGACCTGCCCCGCAACGATCCCGTACACCATGGCGGTGTATGAGCGGGTGATCCATGCGACCGCGATGGTGATCACGGTGGTCGACACATAGAGCGCAAGGTTTGTCAGCCCCTCGGGACCAAATTTGTAGTCGCGGGTCATCTCCTTGACGCCAAAGTGCAGGAATCCACGAGCCAGCGCAGCGACCGCCAGCAGGGCAAACGACCCCGTGGCGCCCGGCGCCTTGAACAACGTCGCCAGGAAAGGCGCGGCCGCCAGCAGCAAGACTGCCAACACAGCGCCCCTCAGCACCGACAACAGATGCAGAGTATCGCGTTCGACGGCCGCATCCATGTCCTGGCCCAGCCGGATGATCGACTTGTCCAACCCGATATCCGAGCCGATGTCGACGAGCGTGATCACCAGCATCAGGGAGATGGCGATGCCGAACTGATCCGGCGGCAGGATGCGCGCGAGCGCGACGGCTCTCAGCAGCGAGCCCACCAGCTCGGCGATGATGCCCATTTCGAAGAGGAACGGCAGCCCTGACGCCGCGCGCAGCCATCGCACCATCGTTCCGGTCGCTCCATATCCGCCGCGATGCCCCATGCGGGCCATTTGCGACATCTCGTTGTCAGTCAGCCGGTCTTTCCTCCGACAGACTTGGTAGACCGTCGATGATCCTGGCCGCTCGCTTTTGTTCCGCAGCGGCAACTCTGGCAAGCACTGTCACGTCAGCTTCGATTTGAACAGCCGCCTCATCCATCGCACAAAGCCCGCAATCGCTACCATCTTGCGCGGGCAGAGGATCGCCCCTGTCGGCTCCATCGCACGAACCCATGGCTGCGATCACAGGCGAGGCTGCTCGAATTCTGCCGAGAGCTTGGAAAAACAACGGAATCGAAACGCATATCGTCATACTTGCAGCGTTGAACGCAGCTAAGCCGCTGCCTGACGCTGCGGAGCGGCAGGTTTCCGCCAGTGACGACGGACCGGAGGGCCGGGCCGATGCGTTGGCCGGCGACGCCAGGGGAGGCAGAGATCTCGTGATCGGTTATCGCATCGACCGGCAACGACCGGCACGGGATCGCCAAGTGCCATGCAATGCAGGCGCGTCGTCCGGACCTCGCGCATGACCGTTCGAGACGACGAGCTGAGGACCAGTGCGATCTCCCCTCTGCTGCTACGGCTTTATCGCATGAAGCGCCTGCGCCGGCGCGTGCTGGCGCTGGCCAGCCGCCTGGAAGGCGGACAGTTCCGCAGCGCCACGCTGCGGCTGATCCTCGCACGCTTCCATGACACGGAGATCGGCGTGCATAGCTATGGCTCCTGCTTCGAGCCTGGCCAGTTTCCGGGCGGAGCCCGGATCGGGCGCTATGTCTCCATGGCGAGCGGCGTCATGCGGCGGCTCAACCATCCGCTCGATCACCTGATCATGCACCCCTATTTCTACAACGAGAGTCTCGGCCATGTCGGGCAGCGCACGATCAAGCACGAACCGATCGTGATCGGCGCGGATGCCTGGATCGGCCAATCGGTCATCTTCACCCAATCCTGTACTCGGGTCGGCATCGGCGCGGTGATCGGCGCGGGCACGATCGTGACGCGCAATGTCGATGATTTCGAGATCGTGGCAGGAAACCCGGGCCGGGTCCTGCGGAAACGGTTCGACTCCGAGATCCGGGCACGGATCTTGGCCAGCCGCTGGTGGGAACGGCCGGTGGAAGAGCTCGCGAGCTTCGTCGCCGATCTCAATCTTCCTGTCGCCGGCTGGCGCGAAGGACATCCGCTCTTGGCCGCATCGAATAACAGACGGGAGCCTGTGTGAGGTTTGTTTCAAACGTTTCATTGGCGTACAGAGATACTGCGGCGTCATGCGGACCATGGCCGCTACGCCCTGGGCCGGCAGCGGCCCGCATCGCGTCGCGATGCAGAAGCGCGACTTCTGTGTCACCGGACGCTTTGACGGGATATGCAGGGAAAATCATTCCATATTGCTAGCGATCGTTCACAGGGCCAACCTCTGCTCGGGCTGCGGCCTGTGCGCCGCGGTGCTGGGTCCCTCGCAGGCAACCATGACTATGACCGAACCTGGCTTCCTGCGTCCGGTGCTAACTAACGGGGGCGCCGACGCCATCTGAAGACGCGGCGATTGCGGACATCTGCTCCGGAGTCCGGTCCATCTCCCCGACGGGCAAATCGATCGCGACTTTCCGGAATGGGGGTCCGTTTGAATGGGTTGCAACATGCCATGCGGCTGACGCCGGCCTGCGCCAGGCGGTTTCCTCAGACGCGCCCTGCCGGCCATGCCGGAACATCTGCTGCTTTCCGGCCAAGCCAGCTACATCCTGCATATCGCGGCGAGCGAAGACGTCCTCCGGCTCAATCGCGTGACGCGAAGCACGGGCGAGGGAGAGATCCGCCATGCCAGCGGCTCTCGCTATGCGCCCTCCGTTCCGCTAAAGGCAATCGTCGTCTGCCTTGAAGAAAGCCGGCCCTTCGTCGCAGACCGCCTCGCCTGACAGGCTCAGAGGGGAACGCGATCGTCAGAAATCGAGCAGTACGCTGCCGCCGATGACGCCGCCGCAGTTCTTGACTACATCCTGAAAGCCAATCAGCGCTTTCAGACGCGTCTTGTTCGCGCGAGCGACGATGACCGTGCGTTCGACCGCAGTCACGACCGCCAAGGTGCCCGAAACATCGGACATCGGAGCGCAGTCGCAAATCACCACGTCGAACATACGGGACATCTCAAGGATAAGGCCACGAAGCTCGGTCGCGAGGAAGGCCTCTCCTTCCTTGAGGGCATTGCCCGCGGTCATCACCATCAGGTTGGGGTAGGCCGGCTGCATGTAACCCGCCCAAGACTGCACATCCCCTAGCCCAGCCATCCATTCCGACAAGCCCGGCTTGGCCTTGTCGATGGCGAACATCGACCCGATACGTGGCGACCTCAAATTGGCTTCAACCAGGATCGTTCTCTGTCCGCTCATCGCGAATGCCGCAGCTACATTGGCAGCGACCACGGTCGTACCGACCTTCTTGTCGTCCCCGATAAAGCAGAAGGACCTCGTGCCGAGGTCCACATGCATATGCTGCAACTGCGATGTGACCGAGATCAGGCGCTCGGCCATTCTGGAGGCCGGTGACACTATCACCGCGAGCTCACCGGTCACATGCGTCGGATAGCTCCAGGCCGTCCGCTTGGCCGCTGTCGGCGACAACGCTCCGGTCGCGCGATTTTTTACGAGTTCCTGCACCAAACTCTCCGACCGGGCCACCTTGCACGAACTCCGCCTAACCTACATTGCATTGCGTAAAGAAACCATCGCATCGCAGCAACACATGATAGCATTTCCCGTCGGCTGGACCTCGCTTTTCTCGATTTGTGTTTAAAGATGCGCCGGAAGCCGGCCAACCACCGCTCGGGCGAGCATCATGCCGAGATCCGCCTTTGGCGGCAGAGCGGCACTCGCCGCCTCGCCGTCGGACACAATTTCTAACGAGAGGTGGATTTCAGCCTCGCCCGGTTCAAGACGCGACAACCCGAAAGCCCGCTCGAGGCAGCGCGGGGATGAGCCTGAACCAGCGAACGTCTTGCACAGGAGAAGTTCCCGGCGCTTGCGCTCGAAATGCGACGCAAGCTGCCATCGTTGCTATTTTGCGACAGATCCTAAAAATATGCCACTCCACACACCCGTGCCCGTGGAATTCGAGACAGAGCGGCGGCGCAAAACTGCTTCATTCAAATCAAATTTGACTTTGAATTCTCGAAAAATGGACAATTCTATAGATAACACGAACCCCACATGGCATTAATACATCGAGAAAACTATATCTCACCGACGCTGCCGTTGATGCGAAATGCCAAACTTCCTAAGTGGGCAATTAAACCTCGTTGACTTATGCTTTCCCGCGTTCGGAGCTGGCTCCGCGCGATTCTCCGTGTTGTTAGGCATCTTAACGGCAGGGGCTTTGCGTATGGCGGAATTGTGGCTAGAGGATACGTCGTTGGGCGGCGAGGTGAAGAATGAGTTTCCGTAAATTGATGACGGCTGCGGCTCTCCTGGGCTTGCCGCTCAGTGGGTGCACGAGCGGCTTCATCCCCGAAGGCGGCCCCTCGCAGATCGCCGCAAGCCAGACGGCTGCCGTACAGATCGGCTCCACGCAGGAGCAGATGAATCTTCCTTTCGTGCTCGTCGCGCCGTCGCTTGAACTCGCTCGTTCCCTTTCCGGTGAACCCGACCGCTTCGGGTCCCTGCCCCGCCGCGCGCAGGCCCAGGTCTCGGCGAAGATCGGCGACGTCGTCCTCGTCACGATATTCGAAGCCGGCAGCGGCGGTCTGTTCACCTCGCCCCAGGCGGCGGGCAATTCCGGTGGCGGCGGCAACTACATCAACCTGCCGGCCCAGCAGATCGACCGGAACGGCAATATCTCGGTGCCGTATGCCGGCCAGATCAGCGTCGTCGGGCGTAGCCTTCCGGCCGTGCAGACGGAGATCGAGGAGAAGCTGAAGCAGCGCGCGATCGAGCCGCAGGTCGTCGTGACCATGCAGGAAGACCGCGCCTCGCTCGTCAGCGTCATCGGCTCGGTCAAAACCGGCGGACAGTTCCCCGTTCGGAACACGCAGATGCGCATCCTCGACGCGGTCGCCAAGGCCGGCGGTCCCGACGGCACGTCGCGCAGCCTGGAAGTCGTCCTGCAGCGCGGCTCGCATACGTCACGTGTCTCGATGCGGCGGCTGATGCTCGATCCGGCAGCGAACGCGGCGGTCCTGCCCGGCGATACGATCTACGTGCAGCCGGTCTCGCGCAGCCTCAACGTGTTCGGCGCCAGCGGCGAAAACCTGCGCGTCGATATCGATGTCGACAACATGTCCCTGACGGACGCACTTGGGCGGGCCAAGGGCTTCAACGACACGCGGGCCGATATCAGCTCGATCTTCGTGCTCCGCATGGAAGATCGCCGGGCGCTTCCGGCCGACACCGAAAACCTCGCCCAGTTCCCTGGCGCGCGGGTCCCGACCGTCTATCAGATCCGCTACGACACGCCCGGCGGCATCTTCGTCGGCAACCAGTTCAAGGTTCGCCATGGCGACGTCGTCTACATCTCGAATGCGGCCGGCACGCAGTTGCGCAAGCTTCTGGAACTGGTCGGTCTCGTGACGCGGCCGGCACGCGAAATCCAGGGCGGGTTTATCCCGAACTACTGAGGCTTACGCGACGCGATCCTCCCGCACCGCCACCGCTTGACGGCGGCGGTGCTGCTGGAGGCCAAGAGCGAAGCGAAACGGCCGGGGGGATAAGCGAGCCTTGCCGGCGCAAGCCGGTAAGCATGTCGACCGAACGAAGCAGACTGCGTCGTTACTTTGCGGTAGCTACTCTGCGGTAGTTACTCTACGAAAGCCCGAGCTTTCCGGGACGACGCTCCTACCTGCAATCGTATCGCGACGCCTCTACATTGGGAATGACATGGCCCCTCATGTTCTGATGATCGTCGAGAACCTGCCCGTGCCGTTCGACAGGCGGATGTGGCAGGAGGCGACGACGCTTCTGGAGGCAGGCTACAAAGTCACGGTGATCTGCCCCGTCGGCAAGGGCTATACTTCGCTCGACGAAACCATCGATGGCGTGCGCATCCTGCGGCATTGGCTGCCCGAGGAAGGGCGCGGCGCTCTCGGGTTCATCCTGGAATATGCGACGGCCTTGTTCCATGAGTTCCGGTTGGCCCTGAAGGTCTGGCGCAGCGACCGCTTCGACGTCGTGCATGTAGCCAATCCCCCGGACGTGCTGTTTCTGGTCGCGCTGCCCTTCAAGCTCGCCAAGGTCCGGCTGGTGTTCGATCATCACGACCTGACGCCCGAGCTCTACAAGGAGAAATTCGGCAAGACCGGTTTCGGCCATTTACTGATGCGCGTCACGGAATGGCTGACGTTCAAGGCCGCCGATGTGGTGATCTCGACCAACCAGTCGTACCGGCAGATCGCGTTCGACCGCGGAGGCAAGGCGCCTGCGGATGTCTTCGTGGTGCGCAGCTCGCCGAAAGCCGACCAGATGCGCACGGGTGTCGTCGATCCCGCGATCCGGGCCCGCGCCAGCGTCATCCTCGGCTATGTCGGGATCATGGGCTCGCAGGACGGCATCGACGTGCTGCTCGACATCCTGGCACGACTGATTTCCGTCCACGGGGTGACGGATTTCCATGCCGTCCTGATCGGCGACGGGCCGGAACTCGAGGCATCGAAGCAACGCGCGGTTGAACTCGGACTTTCCGGGCACGTGACATTCACCGGATACCTGTCCGGCAAGGACCTGCATAATGCTCTGTGCTCGATCGATATCGGCCTCTGCCCCGATCCCTATAACGACTACACCCGGCGCTGCACCATGAACAAGATCATGGAATACATGGCGTTCTCCAAGCCGCTGGTGCAGTTCGACCTCGACGAGGGCCGCGAAAGCGCGAAGGATGCCTCGCTCTATGCCAGGATCCACGATCCCGATGATTTCGCGCGCCAGATCACGGTGCTGATCAACGATCCGGCAATGCGCGAGAACATGGGCAAGATCGGCCGCGAGCGCGTCGAGAAATATCTGAACTGGTCCGTGGAAGTTCCCCATCTGCTGGCCGCCTATGAACGCGCCCTGTCAGATCGCGAGGTCGGCTTGCCGGTGCCGGCCCCTCGGAACGCCGCAGTGGACCCAAGCCGGCGATAGCCGCGAGCCCCGGCATCGATATCGCTGGCACGGCGACGCAATGCTCCCGACAGGACCATCGCGTATCCTGCCGGGCACCTGATCGCGACCCGGCTCATCATATCCGAGTCGGCTTCCTCCCATCATACGCCGACTACCGCCGCCCCTCGCAACGGCGCGGCCGGATGAATCTCGCAGTCATGTTCCTATTTTGTTCTTGACATGAGCGCCCTTTCGATATAGGAATTAGCTCCTAATTCAGGAGATATGCCATGCCAGATATCTTTTCGAGCCAGAGCCCGGGCTTGTCGTCTCCACTGATCGGCGGATTTGCGATCACTCCCAATGACGGCACCGACCTGCCTTTCGCAACGCGCCAGATCCGCATCACCGGGGCCGCCGGAGCGCTCGCCGTGACCTGGCTCGGCGGGCTTGAAACCATCGAGCCCGTTCTGGCCGGTGAAACGCTGGACTGGCGCATCGTCCGGATCAAGGCGACGGGCACCACCGCGACCGGCCTGCGGGGATATTACTGATGCCAACGGTCGGAACAGGTATCGGCCGCCGCCACCGCCTTGGTACCCCCGCCCCTGCCGGACCAGTCTCCGATTCAGCGATCACCAGCGCCCGGGCCGACAGCTGGTCAGTCGCCTACACCACCCCTCCGACGATGGACCCGGTCAGTGCGCCGCGATATCTGGCGCTGTCTCGTGCCGGCTACAGCTCGACAGGGGCCGTGACGAATCATGTCGAGGCTCTGGTCCTGACGAAACGCGTGCGCCAGCCTTATCCGGCACAGGCCAGTCTCGATGCCAGCCGCGTGGCGCTCTCGGACTATATCTATGCGACCGATACGATCCTCGGCGGGGCAGCCAACAATGCGAGCGAAGTCTCGCCCAAGCCAATCGCCAACTGGGCGCTGCCCGATCGGCGCGTGATCGGCAACAGCTTGCGGCTGGAACTGGTCGCCGCCCATCGCAATGCACGGTCCGGCAAGCAGGTCGCCTGCATCGAGTTCCGCGCAACGGACGGCGTGACAACGATCACGCAGATCGTGACGGCGCCGTCGATTCTCGGCCATCCCGGCGATCTCAACGCGGTCGTCGGCTATGCCTGCAATCTAGACATCACCTCCCTGTCTGCGGGACCGATCACCGCCAATGCCCGCGTGTTCCCGTGGATCGGTGGCGCGGCATCGATCCTGAGCTCCACCGACCAGTCCGCCGTTCGCGAGTTCCGCCCGCAAGTCTTTCTCAAGAACCTCACGCTCGCCGCGAGCCCGGTCTTTGTCTATGTCAACGCGACGATCGGTAATGACACGAGCGGCGCAGTCTCGGCAGCAGCGGCAGCGGCGGAAGCTGCGCCCTGCGCCACGGCAGCCGGCGCGGTCAACCGGGCCGTCGCCGTCAATGGCTCCCTCGACGGTGTCGAAATCCGCTTCATGGCTGGAACGCATGTTCTGACTACCTCAGCCATCATCGCGACGCGGCCTCAGACGACGGGCGAGTGCATCTTCACGCGCGATCCCAACGCCACGAAAGCGGGAGTTATCCTCCAGTTCGGCACGGCCTCGGCGCGCCTGCGCCTCGGCGCGGCTGGCGGCTGGCTGCGGATCAAGGGCGTCACATTGGACCGGACCGGCGCTCTGGGCTTTACCGGCGAGGCCTCATCCCGCCTGCGGGTGATCGTCGAGGACTTCGTCTTCGCCAATAACTCCCAGAACGCCTCGATCTTCTCGAATAGCGACGGCGGCTGGGTCGGCGGCTCTTTCACGGGGCTGACAGGCAACAGTATCCTTGGCCCGGTGGCGGCAGGCGACCACATTCTCATGCGCGGCGTGTCCGGCGACCTGAATGGCGCGGCCTTGCAGCTCTGGAACATCCTGGGCAGCAACCTCGACCGACCCGTTACGATCACCTCAGGCACGAAATCGGCTTCCGGAGCTATCCTTGCCTTCAACAAGATCAGGTCGCCGACCAGTACGGGCTGCATCGGTTTCGCCCTGACGTCAGACGTGGCCGGCTGCGCGATCCTGCAGAACGTCCTTGAATGGACCTCGACGCAGACGGGCCATTTCCTCGGCATCTCGAACGACAGCCAGGCCGGCAATAGCTCGCATGTCGTGATGCACCACAACACCATCGCCGGCTTCCATAATTCCGGCCGCTGCAACCTGTTCTATGACGAAGGCCTGACGGCGCGCACGAACAGGCTCCACTCTTTCGTCGGGAACATCCATACCGCGATCAATACGAAGGGTGACGTCTTCCGAGGCGCGAATGAAGCCGGCGCGGATGCCTCCTCGCGCACGGGAAACTGGGCCTATCTCTACGGCGTCGGGTGCCGGGGTGAGTTCTCACAGTTCATCGACGCGAACAGCGGCGGCCTGGGAACGTATTTCGCGCAGGACTATCCCGGCCTTGACGGCAGCATCGGGACGAGCGCGACCGCTCGAAACGACCCACTCTTCACCGACTACAAGGGCACGATCTCCGCGTCGCTCGCCGGTGCCGGCGGCGGTGACTACACCTTGCAGGCGGGATCACCGGCGATAGGCCGGGTCAAGGCGCCCGTGTTGGCCTTCGATCTCGCGGGCAATGCCCGCAGCGCCACAGCTTCGGCGGCGGGGGCTTATGAGAGACTGGCGCCCTGACCCGAAATAACCGGCTTCCAAACGGCGCCAGGCCCGGACTGCCTGCTTGAATACGAGCACTGCCCCGAACGGAGCATCACGGCAGCAAGCCGTCCGGTTGGGTCGAGCCTCACCGCGCTGGGCTTTGCTGCAGGTCAGTAGGCGGTTCGCTGTCCCAGAACGACCAAGCCGGTCCGGAGAATGATCATGATATCCAGCCAGATCGACCAGTTGTCGATGTACCAGATATCCTTCTCGATGCGAGCCTTCATGTTCTCGACATGCGGCGTCTCGCCTCGCAATCCCTTGACCTGCGCCCAGCCGGTGATGCCCGGCTTCGCGTGGTGACGGAAAGCGTAGTCTTCAATCAACTGCGAATAGTAATCATCATGGGCGACCGCATGGGGACGCGGCCCCACAATCGACATGTGGCCCGCAAACACATTCCAGAGCTGCGGCAACTCATCGATGCTCGTGCGGCGCAGCAACCGGCCGACGCGCGTGACGCGCGCGTCATCCCGCTTGGCCTGAACGACAGCCGCCCCATCCTCCTGGACCGCCATCGAGCGCAGCTTCAGGATCAGGAAGGGCTTGCCGCCAAAACCGCGCCGCGCCTGCTTGAAGAAGACCGGGCCCGGGCTGTCGAGCTTCACGGCCAGAGCCGCGATCAGAAGAAGGGGGCTGAGCAGCATCATCCCGGTCAGGGAGACGGCGATATCGAGGCTGCGCTTGAAAAACCGCTCGGTGATCGACAACGGGGCGCGCTGATACTCGGCCAGGATCAGGGAGCCGACCTTCTTCAGCGGGCGCGTCAGAACCTTGTGCGTCACCGGATCAAGGACGAACCGAACCGGCACGGGCACGACCCGCAACCGCTCGACCACCTCATCGAGATGCGACAGGGCGTCATGGCCGGCCAGGAGAATGACCTCGTTGAGCTGGCCGAGCCTGAAACGTTCATCGACGAAGGCGATGAGCTGCTCCATCCGGCCGTCCGACAGCCCGAGCGACATCACCTGCGATCCGACCGGTCGCAAGCCGCTGTTGCGGAGCTCGCGCATGCGCACGAGATCAGCTGCCTTGCTGGCATCGGGATCGTCCCCGATCCGCACGACCAGCACAGTCGTCGTGAAGACGAGATTGTTCTCCATCGCCTGTCGGACGAGGTGAGGCCAGAGCATGCGGATGAACGTGATCGCAACCGCCCCTCCGGCGGCATGAAGAATCATGGTCGCACGCGAGTACTGGGCACTGACCTTGGACAGGAACGCGCACAGGACCATGAATGCCAAGGTCAACGCCCAGATCTTTAGCGCGGAAATGATGCTGGCACGGCGATCCGCACGCGTCTTCGGCTCGTAGCCGCCGGTCAAATAGGACAGCGTGATGAACAGCACCGCCGTCATCAATGCCACGCTGAGGAAATTGACGTCGAGGAGCTTTTTCCCTGACCCAGCGAGACGATGGTAAATCAAGGTGGCGCAGCCGCCGACCATCATGATTGCCAGCGCGTCGGCGATTGCGGCAACGGGCTGCAGGGCGCCATACCCTAACGAGAATCTGGATACATCCCGCCTGGCGCCTTCTGTCGAATGCTCACCGACACCAACAGGTAGCATTCCAACAGCCCTCGTATACCACACACCAATATGGTTATCAGTATATTAACTATCAACACAAGCAAAGCAAGCATTTTGCCGATCGAAGCTGAAATTCGCGGGAAAGCAGAACAGCGGCCATGATAAAAACGCGGCGGAGAGGCATATCGGCATCAACGGGATGACGATGCGTTCGTTCAAAAATAATATCGCCGCATGAGCTCAACCTTACGTAGCGATGTCGCGCAGCGGAATCGGGGGCAGCACATGAAGATCGTTATGGTTGGGTCTGGCTATGTCGGGCTTGTGTCTGGCGCATGCCTTGCGGATTTCGGGCATGAGGTTGTGTGCGTCGACAAAGTCGAGGAGAAGGTCGCGGCGCTGAAGCGGGGCGAGATCCCGATCTTCGAGCCCGGCCTGTCGGAGCTGGTGCGGACGAATGCGGCGGCGGGGCGCTTGTCCTTTACCACCGATCTCGCCGGCCCGGTCGCCGAGGCCGATGCGGTGTTCATCGCTGTCGGCACGCCCTCGCGCCGCGGCGACGGCTTCGCCGATCTTTCTTATGTCTATGCGGCGACGCGCGAGATCGCCGGGGCGATCAGCGGCCACACGGTGATCGTGACCAAGTCGACGGTCCCGGTCGGCACCGGCGACGAGGTCGAGCGCATCATCCGGGAGCTCCGGCCCGATGCCGATTTCGCAGTGGTCTCCAATCCCGAGTTTCTGCGCGAGGGCGCGGCCATCGAGGATTTCAAGCGGCCGGACCGCATCGTCGTCGGCACCGAGGACGAGCGCGCGCGCACCGTCATGGCCGATATCTACCGGCCCCTCTATCTCAACAACGCGCCGATCCTGAACACCGGCCGGCGCACGGCGGAGCTGACCAAATACGCCGCCAACGCCTTCCTGGCGACCAAGATCACCTTCATCAACGAGATCGCCGATCTCTGCGAGCAGGTCGGCGCCAATGTCCAGGACGTCGCCCGCGGCATGGGCCTCGACAACCGCATCGGCTCGAAGTTCCTGCATGCCGGGCCGGGCTATGGCGGCTCCTGCTTCCCGAAGGATACGCTGGCGCTGATCAAGACGGCGCAGGATTACGGCACGCCGGCGCGCATCGTCGAGACGGTGGCGGCGGTGAACGACCAGCGCAAGCGGGCGATGGGGCGCAAGGTGATAGCGGCCTGCGGCGGCTCGGTCAGGGGCAAGACGATCGCGGTGCTGGGCCTGACCTTCAAGCCGAACACCGACGACATGCGGGACGCGCCCTCGATCGCGGTGGTCACGGCGCTGATCGATGGCGGCGCCAAGATCCGGGCCTATGATCCGGAGGGCATGGAACAGGCCAAGGCGGTACTGCCGGCCGGCGTGACCTATTGCAAGGATGCCTATGAATGCGTGGCGGGCGCGGATGCGGCCGTGATCGTGACCGAATGGAACATCTTCCGGGCACTCGACCTCGACCGCGTCAAGGCCGCCATGGCCGCCCCCGTCCTCGTCGACCTGCGGAACGTCTATCGCGCCGAACAGGTCAGAGCCAAGGGCTTCACATATGCCGATGTCGGGAGGGGCGACATGGCGGCCGAGGAACAGGCCGGCATCGACGCGGCCGCCTGAGCCGGGAAGCCTGCTAGATCATCGCGCGTCCGATCGGAGGCGGTACGATGATCTCTCACATTGTTATCGCATCGGAAAAAGTGGTTTCCACTTTTCGGTCCGATGCTTCAGCCGGCTCACGGACCGGCGCTGGCAGTACCGCTCCCGGTCGGGATTGGCGCTCCCTCGCCGCGCGGCCAGGCCCCCCGCCACAGGCCGGCCTTCGTCGCCATGGCGGCATCGAGCTCGGCGGCATAGGTCGCGGCGTGCAATCGCAGGGGGCGCGCCCAGCCGCCGCGGATCAGCAACCGCGAGAGATCCTGCCCGCCGACCCAGCACTGGAAACTGTCCTTCTCGCCCGGCGCGTCGAGGGCAGGCTGGCAGCGGACGCGATCCGAGCGCAAGGCCGTGATCAGCGCGGATCTGGCCTGCAGGCCGCAATTCCAGGGCAAGCCATCCTGACCATGGCAGACCGCGTCGCGCGCCAGCCCGGCGAGATGGCGCAGGCGGATCACGGCCTGCGCGTTGCGAAACACCGTCGCCTCCAGCGGATCGATCTGTCCTTCGATCACCAGCGCCATCCCCAGGCGCGCGGCGCGGCGGGAGGGCGTCAGCACCGAGTCGGGTTCTTTCGGCGGCGGCTTGGGCGGCTCAACCTTGACCGGCGTCACGGGCGCATAGTTTACAGCGGCGACCTCGACCTGGCCGTCATCAGGCGCAAACTGCGTGACGACGGCGGCAGCGGCAACCGCGGCAACGAGCACCAGAGCCAAACGTGTCGCCAAGCTGCGATCTGTCATACGGTCCGACCGTGCGCTGAATCATTCATGACCGATTGCGGCGACAATCTAAGGCAATCGCCTCCCGAGACAATGGAGACGGGCCGGATCGCGTGACCTGCGGTTGTTTTGACGTGGAAGGCGTGACTTGCGCGGCTTCGCCGGGCTAGGTATGCGCCCCAGCGACGTGTCGAGGGACATTCGAGGCATGACCAGCCTGAAATTCGGAACCTCCGGCCTGCGCGGGCTCGTGACGGAGCTGGTCGGCCTGCCGACCTATGGCCATGTCCGTGCTTTCTGCGCCGTGCTGCAGGAGGACGGGGCCGCCGGACCGCGCGGCGAGGTGCTGATCGGGCGCGACCTGCGTTCCTCCAGCCCGCTCATCGCGATGCAATGCGCGCAAGCGATCGCCGATGCCGGGCTCGCGCCCGTCGATTGCGGGGCCGTGCCGACACCTGCGCTGGCGCTGGCCGCCATGACCGCCGGCAGCCCGGCCGTGATGGTGACGGGCAGCCACATCCCCGATGATCGGAACGGCCTGAAATTCTACCGTGCCGGTGGCGAGATCGACAAAGCCGACGAAGCGCGCATCCTTGCGGCGTATGGCGCGCTCGCACTGACCACCGTCCCGGCCATCTCGGTCGCGCCTGCGCCGCGCGACGTGCTCTCCCGTTACAGCGCCCGCTATGCCGACTTCTTCGGGCGTGCGCTGGAAGGGCTCGTCGTCGGCGTTTACCAGCATTCCTCCGTCGGCCGCGACGTCATCTGCGACGTGCTGGCCAGGCTCGGTGCGACGCCGGTCGCGCTGGGCCGCAGCGAGACCTTCATCCCGGTCGATACCGAAGCGCTCCGTCCCGAGGACGAGGAGCTGGCGCGGCTCTGGGCCGGCGAGCGCAGGCTCGATGCGATCGTCTCGACCGACGGGGATGCGGATCGTCCGCTGGTCGCCGATGAAAACGGCCGCTTCCTGCGCGGCGACCTCGTCGGCGCCCTCACCGCACGCTTCCTCGGGGCGGATGCGATCGTGACGCCGGTGACCTCGAATTCGGCACTCGACCGTCCGGGAGCCTTCGCGAAAGTCCTGCGCACGCGCGTCGGCTCGCCCTATGTCATCGCCGCCATGGAGCAAGCGCGAACCGAAGGCGCCGGGATCATCGTCGGGTTCGAGGCCAATGGCGGGGTCCTGCTGGGTTCGGACGTCGCTTCGGATGGCCGCCGCCTCGCCGCGCTGCCGACCCGCGACGCCCTGCTGCCGATCGTGGCGACGCTGGCGCTGGCCCGCGCGGCGCAGCAGCCGTTGAGCGCCATCGCGGCGCAGGCCCGCTTCGCCATCGCCCTGTCGAACCGGCTGCAGGAGGTGCCACAGGACCGGACGGCGGCCCTGATCGCCCGGCTGGACACGGAAGATGCCGGCTTTCGGGATGCGGCTTTCGCCAGCCATGGCGCGGTCGCGGCGCGTGACCGCCGGGACGGCCTGCGATTAACGCTGGGCAACGGCGCGACGGTGCATTTCCGGGCCTCCGGCAACGCTCCGGAGTTGCGCGTCTATGTCGAGGCGCCGACACCGGAAGCGGCCGAAGCGCTGCTCGCCGAAAACCTCGCCTTCGCTGCGGCACAGACACGCTAGGCTGCGCTGGACGACAGGATCGCCATGCCGGCCAGAACAGCCGGCAAAGTAACATCGCACGGGATGCGGCGCGACAGGCCCGCAACCGCTCTACGGGAAGACCAATTGGACCAGGCCCCTTCGTTCGAACGCGTGTTGCTGACCGGTGCGGCCGGCTTTGTCGGCTTCCATGTCGCCGAGGCCCTGCTCGACAGGGGTGTCGAGGTCCTCGGCATCGACAACCTCACGCCCTATTACGATCCCGCTCTCAAGCAGGCCCGGCTAGACAGGCTCCTCGCCCGCAACGGCTTCTCCTTCGAGCGGATCGACATCGCCGATTACGACGCCGTGCTCGCCGCCTTCGCCGCCTTCCGCCCGCAGGTCGTGATCCATCTCGCCGCGCAAGCCGGCGTGCGCTACTCGCTGGAGAACCCGCGCGCCTATGCCTCTTCGAATCTGGACGGCTTCCTGTCGATCCTCGAAGCCTGCCGGCACAATCCGGTCGACCATCTCGTCTACGCCTCGTCGAGCTCGGTCTACGGTGCCAATGCCAAGGTGCCGTTCAGCGAGCATGACGGTGCCGACCATCCCGTCTCGCTCTATGCCGCGACCAAGCGCGCCAACGAGCTGATGGCGCATTCCTATGCCCATCTCTACGGCATCCCGACGACGGGCCTGCGCTTCTTCACGGTCTACGGCCCCTGGGGCAGGCCGGACATGGCCTATTTCAAGTTCACCAAGGCGATCCTCGAAGGCCGGCCCATCGACGTCTATGACGAGGCCGCGATGAGCCGCGACTTCACTTATGTCGACGATATCCGCGAAGCGATCGTGCGGCTGGCGGGCCTGCCGCCGCAAGCGAATCCCGATGCCGCCAGGGCAGAGGCGGATCCGGCCACGGCCGCCGCGCCCTGGCGCCTCTACAGTATCGGCAACCACACGCCGGTGCGCCTCGACCATTTCATCGCGACGATCGAGGCCGCCTGCGGCCGCAAGGCGATCAAACGGCACCTGCCTGCCCAGCCCGGCGACGTCCCTGCGACCTATGCCGATGTGGCGGACCTGACTGCGCGCGTCGATTTCCGCCCGGACACGCCGATCGAGACAGGAATCGCTCGCTTCGTCGCGTGGTATCGGGAATTCTACCGTATCTGAAATGATCCCTACCGCCTTCCAGACCGCAGGAACTCGTGACATGACCGAAGCCTTCATCTGCGCCTATGTCCGCACGCCGATCGGGCGCTTCGGCGGCTCGCTGTCCTCCGTCCGCGCGGATGATCTCGGCGCCGTGCCACTGAAGGCTCTGGTGGAGCGCAATCCGGGAGTCGATTTCGGCGCCGTGGACGACGTGATCTTCGGCTGCGCCAATCAGGCGGGCGAGGACAACCGCAACGTCGCGCGCATGTCGCTGCTGCTCGCCGGCCTGCCCAAGGAGGTGCCGGGCACGACAATCAACCGGCTTTGCGGCTCCGGCATGGATGCCGTCATCGCCGCGGCGCGCGCGATCAAGGCGGGCGAGGCCGAATTGATGATCGCCGGCGGCGTCGAGAGCATGTCGCGCGCGCCCTTCGTCATGCCCAAGGCCGACAGCGCCTTCTCGCGCCATGCCGAGATTCACGACACCACGATCGGCTGGCGCTTCGTCAATCCGCTGATGAAGGCGCAGTACGGCGTCGATTCCATGCCCGAGACCGGCGAGAACGTCGCCGCCGACTGCAAGATCAGCCGCGCCGACCAGGACGCCTTCGCGCTGCGCTCGCAATTGAAGGCCGTCGCCGCACAGCAGAATGGCCGGCTCGGCAAGGAAATCGTTCCCGTCCTGATCCCACAGCGCAAGGGCGACCCGATCCGCGTCGAGATCGACGAGCATCCGCGCGGCGACACCACGCTGGAGAAGCTCGCCAAGCTCGGCACGCCCTTCCGCAAGGAAGGCGGCACGGTCACCGCCGGCAATGCCTCGGGCGTCAATGACGGCGCGGCGGCGCTGATCATCGCTTCCGAGAAGGCGGCTGCGAAATACGGACTGACGCCGATCGCGCGTGTGCTCGGCGGCGCGACCGGCGGCATCGCCCCGCGCGTCATGGGTCTCGGACCGATCCCGGCGACGCGCAAGCTCTGCGAGCGGCTGGGTCTGAAGCCCACCGATTTCGACATCGTCGAGCTGAACGAGGCCTTCGCCTCGCAGGGCATCGCCGTGTTGCGCGAGCTCGGCATCGCCGAGGACGGCGCGCATGTGAACCCGAATGGCGGTGCGATCGCGCTCGGCCATCCGCTCGGCATGTCCGGCGCCCGCATCACCGGCACGGCGGCGCTCGAACTCTCGCTCACCGGCAAGCGCCGCGCGCTCGCAACGATGTGCATCGGCGTCGGCCAAGGCATCGCGGTTGCGCTCGAACGCGCCTGAGCGCCATCATGGCTCGCAGAACGATCGGCCTTTGTCCGGTCCCGGTTCGGTCGTTCTGCTGTCATGCGGCAATGCTCGGTAGCGGGCGTCGTAAGGTAAACGCGGGAAACAAGTTGACGCCGATAGTGATGTTGAGCGATCCGAGCCTTCGCGCTGCCGTTCGTGGAGGGTTGCTCGCCTTGCTCGCTTCCTATCCCGGTCTCCACTCTGCCTCGCTTCAGGATTGCTTCGGATGTCCCTGAGATTTCTTGTGACCGGCGGCGCCGGCTTCATCGGCTCGGCGGTCGTACGCAAGCTGATCGGCGAGACGGAGCATGAGGTCTGCGTCGTCGACAAGCTGACCTATGCCGGCAATCTCGCCTCGCTGGTGCCGGTCTCGCGCAGCAACCGCTACCGCTTCGAGCAGGCCGATATCGGCGATGCCTCGCGGATGAAGGCGATCTTCGCCGATTTCCAGCCCGATATCGTGATGCATCTCGCCGCGGAGAGCCATGTCGACCGCTCGATCGACGGACCGGCCGCCTTCATCGAGACCAATGTCGTCGGCTCGTTCACGCTGCTGCAGGAGGCGCTGCGCCATTTCCGGGCCCTGCCGGAGGATCGCAAGGCGCGCTTCCGCTTCCACCACATCTCCACCGACGAGGTCTTCGGCTCGCTGGGCAGCGACGGCTTCTTCCGCGAGGATACGGCCTATCAGCCGAACTCGCCCTACTCCGCTTCCAAGGCGGCATCCGATCATCTCGTGCGGGCCTGGCACCACACCTATGGCCTGCCGGTGGTGATGACCAATTGCTCGAACAATTACGGGCCCTATCACTTCCCCGAGAAGCTGATCCCGCTGATGATCATCAATGCGCTCGAGGGCAAACCGCTGCCGGTCTATGGCAACGGGCTCAATGTGCGCGACTGGCTCTATGTCGACGATCATGCCGATGCGCTGCTGACCGTCGCGACCACCGGCAAGCTGGGCGAGAGCTACAATATCGGCGGCCATAACGAGAAGACCAATATCGAGGTCGTGAAGGCCATCTGCGCCCTGCTCGACGAGCTCCGGCCCGACCCAAAAGGCTCCCGCGAACGCCTGATCAGCTATGTCACCGACCGGCCGGGCCATGACGCGCGCTACGCGATCGATGCCGGCAAGATCGGCCGCGAGCTCGGCTGGGTGCCGAAGGAGACCTTCGAGACGGGCCTGCGCCGCACCGTCGAATGGTATCTCGCCAATCCCGGCTGGTGGGGCGACATCCGGTCCGGCGTCTATCGCGGCGAACGCCTCGGCGCGGCCTGAGCGGGGGAAGACATGCTGAGCGTCGAAGACACGGCGATCCCCGCCGTCAAGATCGTCACGCCGAAGAAGTTCGGCGACCATCGCGGCTTCTTCTCGGAAACCTGGAGCCGCAAGGCCTTTACTGACGCCGGGCTCGATCTCGATTTCGTCCAGGACAACCAGTCGCTGTCGGCGCCCGTCGGCACGCTGCGCGGCCTGCATTTCCAGTCGCCGCCTTTCGCGCAGGACAAGCTGGTGCGAGTGACGCGCGGGCGCATCCTCGATGTCGCCGTCGACATCCGCAGCTCCTCGCCGACCTTCGGCAAGCATGTCGCGGTCGAGCTTTCCGCCGAGAACTGGAAGCAGCTCTTGGTACCCGTCGGCTTCGCCCATGGCTTCGTCACGCTGGAGCCGGATACCGAAGTCATCTACAAGGTCACCGCTCCCTACGCGCCCCAGAACGACCACGGGCTCGCCTTCGATGATCCGGCGCTCGGCATAGACTGGCGCCTGCCGCTCTCCGGACTCACCCTCTCCGACAAGGACCGCAAGCATCCGCGCCTCGCCGAGATGCTGCGTTGTTTCGACTGATGACCCTTCGCATCGCCGTCACCGGCTGGACCGGCCAAGTCGTCTGCGCCATGCTGGAGCGCGTGCCCGTCGGCGTCGAGGTCATCGCGCTGCGCCGCCCGGACCTCGACCTTGCCATTCCGAAGACGGTGGCGCCGGCCCTGCGCTCGGCGAGGCCGGACGTAATCGTCAACACCGCCGCCTATACGGCCGTGGACCAGGCCGAAAGCGAGCCCGAGCTTGCCATGCGCGTCAATGGCGAGGCTGCCGGCGAAGCGGCACGCGCCGCGGCGGCGCTGGGCATTCCCATGATCCAGCTTTCGACCGACTATGTCTTCGACGGCGCGCTCGACCGGCCCTATCGCGAGGACGACCCGACCGGCCCGATCTCGGCCTATGGCGCGAGCAAGCTCGCCGGCGAGCGGGCGGTCGCGGCGGCCACCGAGAACCATGCCATCCTGCGCACGGCCTGGATCTACAGTCCCTTCGGCAAGAACTTCGTCAAGACGATGCTGCGCCTCGCCGAGACGCGCGACGAGATCGGCGTCGTCGCCGACCAGGCGGGATGCCCGACCAGCGCACTCGACATCGCGGATGCGATCTTCGCCGTCGCGCGCAACCTGACCAGCCGGAAGGACGAAGCCTCGCTACGCGGACTCTTCCACATGAGCGCGGCGGGCGAGGCCGTCTGGGCCGACGTCGCGGAAGCGATCTTCGCCGAGTGCGAGCGGCAGGGCAGCCATCCGGTGCGGGTCAAGCGCATCGCAACGGCCGACTACCCGACGCCGGCACGCCGGCCTGCCAATTCCCGACTCGATTGCGGCAAGCTCGCGCTTGCCCATGACGTGCGGCTGCCCGAATGGCAAAGCTCGCTTCGGCCTTGTGTCGCGCGGCTTCTCAAGGATCAAGGCAAGGACCAGCAACGATGAAGGGCATCATCCTGGCCGGCGGTTCCGGCACGCGACTGCACCCGATGACGCTGGCGATGTCGAAGCAGCTCCTGCCTGTCTACGACAAGCCGATGATCTATTACCCACTCTCGACACTGATGCTCGCCGGCATCCGCGACATCCTGATCATCTCGACGCCCCACGACCTGCCGCATTTCAAGCGCCTGCTCGGCGACGGATCCGACTGGGGCATGAGCCTGACGTATGCCGAGCAGCCCCATCCCGGCGGACTGGCGCAGGCTTACCAGATCGGCGCCGGGTTCGTTGCCGGCGAACCGTCCGCCCTGATCCTCGGCGACAATCTCTATTACGGCCACAGCCTGCCGGAGATGATGGCGCGGGCGACGGCCCGCAGCAGCGGCGCGACCGTCTTCGCCTATCATGTCCGCGACCCCGAACGTTACGGCGTGGTCGCGTTCGACAAGGCCGGCAAGGCGATCTCGATCGAGGAGAAGCCGAAGGCCCCGAAATCGAACTGGGCCGTCACGGGCTTGTATTTCTACGATGCCGAGGTGGTGGAGATTGCCCGCAGCCTCAAGCCCTCGCCGCGCGGCGAGCTCGAGATCACCGACGTCAATCGCATCTATCTCGAACGCGGCGCGCTCTCGGTTGAATCGATGGGGCGCGGTTTCGCCTGGCTGGATACCGGCACGCCCGACAGCCTGCTGGAGGCCGGCGAGTTCGTCCGCACGCTGGAAAGCCGCCAGGGTCTGCGCATCGCCTGCCCGGAGGAGATCGCCGCGCGGCAGGATTGGATTTCGGCGGCGCAGTTGGCCTTGCTGGGCGAGAGGCTCGCCAAGAGCGACTACGGCCGCTACCTGCTGCGCATCGCCAACGATCTCGGCGGATAACCTGGCCCGGCGCCTCGTCCCGCGCCCCTGAGGTCCAGCTCGAGCCGGGCCTTCTCGGGATCGGTAGGCAAGAAGAGACAGGTGCCCGGCCGAGCCATCTTGCCGATTGCGGCGGATGAGCCGGACGTCAGCTCAGGCCGCGGTCTCGGCGTGCCTGCCTTCCGGCGCGTCGATACCCCTCCCGACATCGGCATATGTGAATCCCTTGGCTCTGACCTGTTCGGCGCGATAGACGTTGCGCAGGTCGACGAGGACGGGGGCGGCCATGGCGGCCTTGACGCGGTCGAGGTCGAGTGCCCGGAAGATGTTCCATTCGGTCACGATCACGGCCGCATCCGCGCCCGCCACGCATTCATAGGCATCCTTGCAATAGGTCACGCCGGCCGGCAGTACCGCCTTGGCCTGTTCCATGCCCTCCGGATCATAGGCCCGGATCTTGGCGCCGCCATCGATCAGCGCCGTGACCACCGCGATCGAGGGCGCGTCCCGCATGTCGTCGGTGTTCGGCTTGAAGGTCAGGCCCAGCACCGCGATCGTCTTGCCCCTGACCGAGCCGCCGCAGGCCGCGATCACCTTGCGCCCCATCGCCCGTTTGCGCTGCTCGTTGACCGCCGCCACCGTCTCGACGATGCGCGAAGGCGTGCCGTAATCCTGCGCCGTCTTGATCAGCGCCAGCGTGTCCTTCGGGAAGCACGAGCCGCCATAGCCCGGCCCGGCATGCAGGAACTTCGAGCCGATGCGGTTGTCGAGGCCCATGCCGCGGGCGACGTCCTGGACATTGGCGCCGACCTGCTCGCAGAGATCGGCGATCTCGTTGATGAAGGTGATCTTGGTCGCCAGGAAGGCGTTGGCGGCGTATTTGGTTAGCTCCGCCGTGCGCCGGCCGGTGTTCAGGATCGGCGCGTTGTTGAGATAGAGCGGCCGGTAGATATCGGCCATGACGGTGCGTGCGCGCTCGTCCTCGGTGCCGACGACGATGCGGTCCGGCCGCTTGAAATCCTCGATGGCCGCGCCCTCGCGCAGGAACTCGGGATTGGAGACCACCGCGAAATCGGCATCGGGCCGGAGCTCCCGGATGATGCGCTCGACCTCGTCCCCGGTGCCGACCGGAACCGTCGACTTCGTCACGATCACCGTGTGGCCGCTAAGGGCCCCGGCGATCTCCCGCGTCGCCGCATAGACATAGGACAGGTCGGCGAAGCCGTCGCCGCGGCGCGAGGGCGTGCCCACCGCGATGAACACCGCATCGGCCTCGGCGACCGGGCCGGCGAGATCAGTCGTGAAGGACAGCCGCCCCGCCGCCGCATTCGTCCGCACCAGCTCCGACAGGCCGGGCTCGAAGATCGGGATCTCGCCCCGCTTCAGCGCCGCGACCTTCTCCTCGACCTTGTCGACGCACACCACCTCATGCCCGAAATCCGCAAGGCACGCGCCAGACACAAGCCCGACATAGCCAGACCCAACCATCACGATCTTCATCGGTTGTTCCCTTGGTGCCGTCGCTTCGTGGCAATCCAAAAATTGTCTTCGCAACTGCGGCATAGCGCAATCAATGAAGAAGTGGAATTGCCTTATTCCCAACAAGCTTACCTTGGGGGCCAGCTCGCCTGAGGCCGCGCACTATCCTCGAGTGTTTCCGGTGATTATTGCATCGATTGTGATCCGAGACCATTTGCTAGAGCGCCGGAAGGTAGAGTTTCCAGCCTTCGATCACGGCGGCGGGCTGGGTGCTCCGCCGGGATTTTGCAGCAGAATCGGAAGTTTATCGCCGATGGCCCCGTGCGGCCGATCCTCGTTGTCGTATCTGAGCCAAGCCTCCCGTCATACTTCTTCTTCCAGTTGAGCCGAAGGTCCGCGAAGCGAATTAGGTCGCCTGGCTGACCCGGCCCGCCGGCAGATCTCCGCCACCGGAATCCCGTCCGCGCCCTGCTTCTGGATGAACGCCTTCTGCGCGTCCGAGGCCTTCGAATCCTTCATCGTCTCCCGCTCCTCCCAGCCCATGGGAAACGACGCGGAAAACTCTAACCCAAAGCGATCCAGTTCTAAGGGCTCAGATCACACCATTCGGACCAGGGCAGCCAGTATGCCAGCGAGCCGTTCCAGAAGCTCATGGCCGACAATGGCGTCACCTACTCGATCAGCCGCTCCGGCAATGTCTGGGACAATGCCGCGATGGAGAGCCTGTTCTCCTCGCTCAAAACCGAGCGGATCAGAGGCAGGGTTTACCGGACACGCGACGGTGCTCGTGCCGACGTGTTCGATTACATCGAGCGCTTCTACAATGCCGTTCGCAGGCACTCGACCATCGGCTAAATCAGCCCGGTCGAGTTCGAAAAGAAGGGGGACCAGCCTAACCCACTGTCCTCAGAACCGGGCAGCAGGCCACACGTGCATCAGCTTCTTCCCAATGCGGCGATATCGTGCCTGTCGCCCGGCATGCGTGCAGCCTCGGCAAAGATGGCTTTGACGATCGCACGCTCGCGTTCGCTCTTCAGGCAGGCGATGTAGTCGGTGGTCGTGAGCTCGTCGTTCTCGATCGGGATGGCGCGGACGCGGCTGGAGGCCAGAGCCTCCAGTTCCCAGACGATCCCACAGCCGAGCCCGACCGCGACAGCCTCGACGAGCGCCTCACGGCTGCCCAGCTCCAGCACCTTGCGCGCCTTGACGCCATACCGGGCGAGAGCGGCATCGACGAGCGGCTGCGTGGTGGAGCCGTCCTCACGGCCGATCATCGCCTCGCCCTCCAGCTCCGTGAGGGAGACGACCTTCCGGCCGGCCAGCCTGTGATCATGCGACGTGATCAGCAGGCCACGATGGATCCAGAGCGGCACCGCATGCACGCGTGGATGGTCGGCGATCAGCGGCAGGATGCCGACATCAACATGGCGATCGAGCAGACGCTGCCGCACGACCTGCGTGTTGCCCATCGAGACGGAGAGCCGCACCTGGGGGTGCCGCGCCAGGAACTGGGCAAAGAGGCCCATCACGATATGGGGGCCGTCGACAGCCAGCCGGAGCTCGCCGCGCTGGACGTCGCTCGATGTCGCAAGCGTGTCATCGATCATCTCTTCGAGACTGGCGAGCTGCCGGGACAAGGTGAACAGCCTTTCGCCCGCCTCCGTCAGCTTCACGCCGCGCCCGTCACGATGCAGCAGCTTCAGGCCGTGGCGCGCTTCGAGCGACTTCACCTGCAGCGTCAGGGCGGGCTGCGTCAGGCTCAGGACATCCGCAGCCCGCGAGAAACTGCCTTCGCGTGCCACCGCGTCGAATGCCCGAATCTGCGTATAGATCATATGTCCGTCCCGGATATTAGATTTTCTTGATAGCCTCTCATCATTTCTAATTTGGCTTATAGCGGTAATGTCAACATCATTCCGACATGCTTGCTTCAGACCTCGCCCAGCTTCACTCCCAGCTCGACAAAGCGCTTGCCGCAGCGCGGGCGCAACACAACCGCAGCGTCCGGTACCTGGCGGATTTCGTCTCGACCCCGTCGCTGACGGGGGAGGAAGGTCCGGGCCAAAACCACATGCGCGCATTGTTGCGGAAGGCGGGAGCCGACATCCACGACGCGGAGCCCGACGTGGAGGCCATGTTCGCCGCGCATCCGGACGTCGCGCAGTACCCAACCCATTGGCAGCACGACCTCATCCTGCCCTATGCCGAGTTGCCGACCTTCGCGGCGCTTCAGGCCAGCGGCCTCGAAACGGTGCTGAACTATGATGGCCGCCCGAATCTGGTCGGCACCTGGCGCGGCGAAGGCGGCGGTCGCTCGCTGATCCTGAACGGGCATGTCGACACGGTCACGATCGAGCCGCGCGCCGGCTGGACCCGCGATCCCTTCGGCGCCGAGATCGCGGATGGCCTGATGTATGGCCGCGGCACCTCGGACATGAAGGGCGGCGTGATGGCGGCGCTGATGGCCATCACCTATCTGCGCGAGGCCGGCATCCGCCTGCGCGGCGATGTCAGCCTGCAATGCGTCGTCAACGAGGAGCATGCCGGCAACGGCACGCTCGACCTTGTCCGGCGCGGCTTCCGGGCCGATGCGGCCGTGGTCCTGGAGCCGACCAGCAACACGATCGCGATCTCGCATCCCGGCGGGCTCTATTGGCAGGTCTCACTGATCGGCGTGCCGCGCTCTCCCGGCGCGCGCTGGAACGGCACCGAACTCGAAGGTCTTGGCGCCATTGACGCGCTCCCTCCCGTCATCGACGCGCTGCTCGCATTGGAGGCACGCTATAATGCCGGCACACCCCAGGGCCAGAAAATGCCTTTCGCCCTGACGATCGGGCGGGTCTCGGGCGGGCACTACGAGACCGCCACCGCGGCGGAGGCTCAGCTCAAGGGCGGCGCCTATTTCGCCCCCTCGCTCGGCAACGTGACGGAGGTGATGGCCGCGTTCCGCGAGGCGATCGCGCAAGCCAATTGCAGTGACCCGCGTCTCCTGCGCCATCCCGCCAAGCTCGAATTCCTGCATCATGACGATGCGACCGCTCAGTCGAGCGATCTCGAGGTCGCGCGGGTGATGGGCGCGGTGCTGGCCGGTCGTGGCGGCGATGGCACTCCCTATCAGGGGCATTTCTGCTGCGACATGCGCCATCTGGTGAACCAAGGCGGCATTCCCAGCATCGTCTTCGGTCCGGGCAGCATCGCCCAGGCGCACAAGCCCGACGAATACATTCCGATTGCGGACTACGAAGCCGCCATCGAGCATCTCATTGTTTTCATTGCAGAATGGTGTGGCATCGCCTGAGATCCTGCGACCCGGCCAGCACCGCCAGACGAGAGGCTCCGAGCATGAACTCCAAGACCCTCAAGACCCTCACGGCCATGCTTCTGGCGGCTCCGGCGATGGCCCTGTACGCGGGCGCAGCCCAGGCACAGGCTTGCCCCAAGACCGGAGGCACGCTGACCTACGCCTACAGCCTGGAGCCGAGCGCGCTGTCCACGATCGCGACCTCCGCCGTTCCCGTTGCGCTGGTGGCGACGAAGATTTTCGAGGGCCTACTCAACTATGACGGGCCATCGCTTGAACCCAAGCCCGGCCTCGCGGAGTCCTGGACGGTCTCCGAGGACAGGAAGACCTACACCTTCAAGCTCCGCCCCAACGTGAAATGGCATGACGGCAAGCCCTTCACCGCCGAGGACGTGAAGTTCTCGGTCGAGAAGATCGTCAAGCCCTATCATTCGCGCGGCCACGTCTATTTCGGCGATCTGGAGGGCGTCGCCACACCGGACCCGCTCACCGTCGTCTTCACGCTGAAGCGTCCGGTCCCCTTCTTCATGAACGTGTTCCAGGCCGGCGAAACCCCGATCCTGCCGGCTCATGCCTTCGCCGGCATCGACATGGGCACGGCCGCGGCCGTCCGCGGCGCGGAGGTGATGCAGAAGCCGATCGGCACGGGCCCGTTCCGCTTCAAGGAGTGGCAGAAGGGCAGCCATATCGCGCTCGAACGGAACAAGGACTATTGGCGCACCGGCTTCCCCTGCCTCGACGGCGTTATCGTGCGCATGATCCCGGACGGCGCCGCTCGCGCTATCGCTGTCGAGACCGGCGAGGTCGATCTCGCCCCGATGAGCGGGCTGCCCGAAGCGGAGGTGCAGCGCCTCTCCGCATCGCCGAAGCTCGAAGCCTCGCAGGCGGGCAGCGAGGCGCTCGGCCCCAATCTCTGGCTTGAGCTGAACCTGCGCGAGAAGCCGCTGCAGGACCTCAAGGTCCGCCAGGCGATCAGCATGGGGCTCAATCGCGAGCGCATCGCCGAGGTGATCTGGTACGGCCAGGGCAAGCCGGCCCGAGGCCCCATCGTCAGCGCCAGCGCCTTCTTCAACACATCGCTGCCGCAATACGAGTACAGCCCCGCCAAGGCCGTCAAATTGCTGGATGAGGCGGGCTACCCGAAGGGCGCCGGCAATGTCCGCTTCAAGCTCAGCCAGAACTTCCTGCCCTATGGCGAGAACTATGTCCGCCTCGCCGAATATATCCGTCAGGAGCTCGGCAAGATCGGCATCCAGGTCGAGACGCGCAGCGCCGATCTCGGCGGCTGGCTGAAGACGATCTACACCGACTGGAACTTCAACCTCACCAGCACCTTCTCGCACAACTACTCGGACCCCTCGATCGGCGTCGAGCGCACCTTCGGGACGGGCTTCATCAAGAAGGGGGCGACCTTCACCAACTCGATGGGCTACAGCAACCCGAAGGTCGACGCGCTTTTCGCCAAGTCCGCGCACGAGACGGACCCGGCCGCCCGGCGCAAGCAGTTCGACGAGCTCCAGAAGATCCTGCACGACGAGCTGCCGGTCATCTTCCTGATGGAACCCGCCTACACGCATGTCTGGAACAAGAAGGTCCACGGCCTGATCACCAACGGCATTTCGATGTACTCGCCCTGGGACGCGGTCTGGAAAGACTGACGCTGGATTGGGGACGGGAGGGCGCGATGAAATCCTTGTTGTTCATTGGCAAGCGCGCCGCCATCGTCATTCCGAGCGTGCTGGGCATCGCCGTTCTCAACTTCGCCCTGCTGCACATGGCGCCTGGCGACGCGGCGGACATCATCGCCGCGCAATCGGGTGGGGCGACGACGGAATTCGTCGCGGAACTGCGCCGCTCCTTCGGGCTCGACCGCCCGCTCTGGCAGCAGTTCTTCATCTATCTCGGCAAGCTCCTGACATTCGACCTCGGCGTGTCGCATGTGCAGCAGCGGCCGGTCCTGTCCCTGATCGCGGAACTCGCCCCGGCAACCGTGCTGCTGATGATGACCGCCATCCTCGTCGCGACTTTGCTCGGCATGCTGTTCGGGACGATCGCCGCGATGCGGCACCGAAAATGGCTGGACAGCATCATCTCGGTGCTGGCGCTGCTGGCCTATGCCACGCCGCAATTCTGGCTCGGCCTCATGCTGATCGTGTTCTTCTCGGTAACGCTGGGCATCCTTCCCTCGGGCGGCATGATGACGATCGGGCAGGATATCTCCTGGCCGCTGCGCGTGTTCGACGTCGCCCGTCACCTCGTCCTGCCCGCGGTGACGCTCGGGCTCTTCTACGTTGCGCTCTACACCCGCCTGATGCGAGCCTCGATGCTGGAGGTCTACACCTACGACTTCGTCACCACGGCCCGCGCCAAGGGCGTGTCGGAAACGCGGGTCGGCTTCGTCCACGCGGCCGCCAACGCGCTTCTCCCCGTCGTGACCATGGCGGGCGTGCAGATCGGACACATGCTCGGCGGCTCTATCCTGGTCGAGACGGTGTTCGGCTGGCCGGGCCTCGGGCGCCTACTCTTCGATGCGCTCCAGCAGCGCGACCTGAACCTGCTGCTCGGCATCCTGTTCATCTCGTCGATCCTGGTCGTTGCCGCGAACCTCGTCGTCGACCTTCTCTATGGCGTGCTCGATCCGAGGATGGCGAAATGAGCGCTCTCGCGGAATTCTGGCGGCGCTTCAGCCTCAACGTGGCCGCCGTGGTCGGCCTCGTCTTCCTCCTGCTGATCGTGGCCGCGGCGATCTTCGGCCCGGCGCTCTACCCGGTCGACCCCTATGACATGATCGGCCGGCCCGCGCAGCCGCCCTCGGCCCGCTTCCCGCTCGGCACCGACGTCTCGGGCCGGGACATCCTGGCCGGGCTGATCGGCGGAGCCCGCGTCTCGCTGCTGATCGGCCTCGTCGCCAGCCTGGGAGCGACGGTGCTCGGCGTCGCCGTCGGCGCGCTTGCCGGCTATCGCGGCGGCTGGATCGATGCCGTGCTGATGCGATTGACCGATTTCTTCCTGACCATCCCCTCGTTCGTGCTCGCAGTCGTGATCATCGCCATCTTCGGCCCGTCGATCGTCACCGTCACGGCCGCAATCGCCGTCGTCTCATGGCCGCCGGTCGCCCGCCTTGCGCGCGCCGAGTTCATGTCCCAGCGCGACCGCGAATATGTCCAGGCCTGCCGGGCGCTGGGCATGTCGGGCCTCGAAATCGCGACGCGCCAGATCATGCCGAACGCGCTTCCGCCCGTCATCGTCGTCTCCAGCCTCCTCGTCGCGACGGCGATCCTGACGGAATCGGGGCTTTCCTTCCTCGGCTTGGCCGACCCCGATCTGATCTCCTGGGGCTACATGATCGGCGTCGGCCGCACCGTCCTGCGCACGGCCTGGTGGATGCCGGCGATTCCCGGCCTCGCGATCCTGATCACCGTGCTGTGCATCAACCTCGTCGGGGAAGGCCTCAACGACGCCCTCAATCCGAGGCTCCGGCAACGATGACGCATCCCGCCGCCCGCCCTGTCCTCGCCGTCGAGGATCTCAGCGTCACGTTCCCGACGAGCCACGGCGCCGTGAAGGCCGTCTCCGGCCTGTCCTTCACGCTGTCGGCCGGCGAGACCCTGGCGATCGTCGGGGAATCGGGCTGCGGCAAGAGCACGGCCGCGATGTCGATCCTCGGCCTCCTCGCCATGCGCAGCCGCTGCCATGTGAGCGGCCGCGTCCTGCTCGAAGGGAGGGACCTCATGTCCCTGTCGCAGCAGGCGATGCGGGGGGTGCGCGGCGGCGGCATCGGCATGATCTTCCAGGACCCGATGATGGCGCTCAACCCGGTCTTCACGATCGGCTGGCAGATCGCCGAGTCGCTGCGGCTGCATCGCGGCCTCCCTGCCGGTGCCGCGCGCCGGCGGGCGATCGAATTGCTGGATCTCGTCGGCATACCATCTCCGGCCGAGCGCTATGACCAGTATCCGCACAACCTCTCCGGCGGCATGCGGCAGCGCGTCATGATTGCCATAGCCCTGGCCTGCGAGCCGAAAGTGCTGATCGCGGACGAGCCGACGACCGCGCTCGACGTCACTATCCAGGCGCAGGTCCTGAAGCTGATCGAACGGCTCAAGACCGAACTCGGCATGGCCGTGCTGCTGATCACCCACGATCTCGGCGTGGTCTGGGAGGTCGCGGATCGCGTCGCCGTCATGTATGCCGGCCGCAAGGTCGAGGAAGCGCCCGTCACCGATCTGTTCCGGGCGCCGGCACATCCCTATTCGCAAGGCCTTCTCAGGGCGGCCCACTGGCAGGACGATGCCTCCGGGCGGCTGCCGGAGATCGGCGGCACCGTCCCCTCGCCTGTGAAGATGCCGAAAGGGTGCAGCTTCGCGCCGCGCTGCCATCGCGCCATGGCCGATTGCACTCTGGCGCCTCCCGGCCTGGTCGGCGGCGGGCGTCAGGTCGCCTGCCATCATCCGGAGCCCGCAGTCGCATGAACGAGCCGGATAACAGCGGTGGCGCGATCCTCGAAGCGCGCAATCTCGTCAAGGAATACCGGGTCGGATCGGCCTTAGGCGGCGGACGGACGGTCTTCGCGCTGAGCGGCGTCGATCTCGCGGTCAAGCCGGGCGAGACGCTGGCCGTGGTCGGCGAATCCGGCTGCGGCAAGTCGACCCTCGCCCGCTGCCTGACAGGCCTGCACGAGCCGACCTCAGGGCGTGTCCTGCTGGACGGGGCGGACGCCCAGGCCTTGTTGAGCAACGATCCCGGGCGGCTCCGGCGCGCGGTGCAGATCGTCTTCCAGGACCCTTATGCCAGCCTCAACCCGCGCCGCACGATCGGCCAGTCGATCGGCGACGGCCTGCGGCTGCACAAGCTCTGCGCACGCAGCGAGCGTCGTGCCCGTGTCAGCGAACTCCTCAGCCGCGTCGGATTGTCGGATGATTATATCGACCGCTACCCGCACGAGTTATCGGGCGGCCAGCGCCAGCGTGTCGCCATTGCCCGCGCGCTCGCGGTCTCGCCGCGACTCATCGTCTGCGACGAGCCCGTTTCCGCCCTCGACGTCTCGGTCCAGGCCCAGATCATCAACCTGCTGAACGACCTTCAGGAGCAATCCGGGGTCGCCTATATCTTCATCTCGCACAACCTCGCGCTGGTGCGGCATATCTCCGACCGGATCGCGGTGATGTATCTCGGCCAGGTCGTCGAGATCGGCGACGCGGCCGCCCTCGGGCAGACCCTTGTCCACCCGTATAGCCGCGCCCTGTTCGGCGCCTCTCCCGAAATCGGCCGCGACCGCAACGCCGCGCGTGCCAAGCCGCTCGAAGGCGACGTGCCGAGCCCGCTCGATCCGCCCACCGGGTGCCGCTTCCACACACGCTGCCCCTTTTCGCAAGAGCGCTGCACGAAGGAAGTGCCGCTTCTGCGCGACGCCGCCGGCCGCGAAGTGCGTTGCCATCGCGCCGAGGAGATGACAGGGGTGCAGTTCGCAGCCTGACTGGGAAACTCGCGCCGTAATTGTTGCTAGGGATCGAAACGCGCGCGAAATCGGGCATTCCCCGAGCAGATTGTCAAAGTCCGCTTCCCGGACAAGCTCCAATGTCTGCTCGTGGCGCGCCTCAGAACAACCGCCGCAAGTGATTCATGACGCTAGATCGAACATTGTCGATGTGAGCTCGCATCGCATCCTGCGCACGCGTCACGTCCCGCGCAAAAATAGCATCGATGATCTCCAGATGCTCGTGCACCCCCGGCTCAAAACGCTCGGGCAGCCGCCCCATGTCGAAGATTTTGGTCTTCTTGCGGAGATCGTCGATCATCTCTGCCAGCAGGCGGGATCCCGCAAGACCTGCAATGATTTGGTGAAGTCGATCATCGACGGCCACATGCTCTTCGGGCGTAGGCTCGTAGCCATCGCGAAATTCGGCGATGCGAGCGGCGATCGCACGGAGTTCCGCAGAGCCGCCCGTTTCGGCGGCTCGTCCGGCCGCCTCGACTTCGAGTAGTCGCCTGACATGCAGGATTTCGATGAAGTCGTCGGTAGAGAGACGGCGCACGACCGGAGTTAGCCCGGCGGTACGCAAGACCAGCCCTTCCATCATCAGGCGCATCGTAGCTTCCCGCACTGGCGTGCGCGAAACCCCAAGACGCTCGGCGAGCTTCTTTTCCTGCAGCGAGGCGCCCGCCGGCAATTCACCATTGAGGATCATGTCGCGCAGCCGCTCATAGGTCGAGTGGCCGAGTGTCGAGATCGAAGCTTGGTCGGCGGTCAATGCGGGGATCCCTTCATTCCTGGATTTGAGCTGCCGCATTTCCTCGCCGGACGCAACGGGTGCCCGCCCAACGGTCACGGGCAATCTTGCACCGGAAGCCGCATTGAAAGGGTTCACGTCACGCCATCCCATGTGTATACCATCGGTATGTTGAAGTCACGTAGGGCGTCGCTGCTGCAGGTCGAGGGAGATGGGCTTGGCTGATCTGATTGTAACGGGCGGCGTGGTCATCAGCATGGATGGTTCAAGACGCATCATCGATGACGGAGCCGTCGCGATCGTCGAGGACCGCATCGTCGATGTCGGCCCGAGCGAAGAGATCGGCAATCGGCATAGCGCTCGACGCGTGATCGATGCCCGGCGGAAGGCGATCATGCCCGGCTTGATCGACGGTCACGCCCATGCCGGCCACGGGTTGATCAAAACGATGGGCGGCGGCCGCAGCGACCTCTGGTACGACGCTTGCGAGCAGGCTTACACGGTGGGCTCGTCCGAAGCGTTTTGGCATGCCGAGGCCCAGCTTGCGGCCGTAGAGCGGCTTCGCTTCGGCGTGACGACCGGTGTATCCCTGCTCGGCGGCGGCGATAGCATCATGCGCACGGACGATCCCGCCTATGCGGCGGCTCATTGCGAGGGAGTCGGCGAGGTCGGGACGCGCTCCATCGTCGCGATCGGCCCGACGCGGCCGCCGCACCCGCGAACCTATGCACGCTGGGACGGTGACCGGCGCAGCGACACCAAGGTCGATTTCGATCGCCAGATGCGGACCTGCCGGGATGTCATCGCGCGCTGGCACGGGGCGCTCGGCAACCGCATCCGCATCGCCATGCTGACGCCGACATTGCGCGACGAGCATATCGATGGCCTCGATCCCGTCATGCTTGAAGAAGCGAGGCGGCAGACGCTTGCCGCCCGCGCCCTGTCCCGTGAGACAGGGACGCTCTTCACGCAGGATGGTCACACGCGAAACAGCGTCGCCTATGCCCATGCGATGGGACTGCTTGGGCCCGATGCGCTGCTCTCGCATGCGACGAACCTGACGGAGCGCGAGATCGCTATTTGCGCCGAAACGGACACCCGGATCGCGCATAATCCGAGCGCAGTGGCCTCTATCCTTGGCCGCTGCCCGGCGACGGAGCTGCTCGACGCAGGCGTCACGGTCTGCCTCGGCTCGGATGCAACGGCGCCCGACCGCTCGGCCGACATGTTCCGCCACATCCAGCAATGCATGCACTATCACCGCACGCATTTCCGCGACCCTGCCGTCCTCCCGCCTGGGCGCGTGCTCGAAATGACGACGATCGACGGGGCCCGCGCGCTCGGGCTGGAGGCCGAGATCGGATCGCTGGAGCCCGGCAAGAAGGCCGATATCATCTTGGTCGACCTGGCACGGCCGCACATGGCGCCGATGAATATGCCCGCCTTCCGCGTCACCTGCTTCGCCAACGGCAACGACGTCGACACGGTGATCGTCGACGGCCGCGTCCTTATGGAGGACCGCCGCGTGCTGAGCGTCGCGGAGGATGCCGTGATCGCGGCGGCACAGCGCGAATGCGAGCGGATGCTGGAGCGCACCGGGCTGAGCCACCTGCTCGCGATGCCGGAAGACTTCTTCGGCCATACCCGCGCGAGCGGCGTCCACTGACCGCCCGGTACCGGAGACAGCGATGACAGACATCCAATACGACACCGTCATTCGCAACGGCACGATCGCCACCGCGACCGACGTCTTCAAGGCCGATCTGGCGATATCCGGCGAGAAGATCGCGGCCATCGGCTCCAACCTGCCTGCCGGGCGGCGCGAGATCGATGCCGCGGGCCTGCTCGTGCTGCCCGGGGGTGTCGACGCCCACTGCCATATCGAGCAGTTGTCGGGCGGCGGCCTGATGAACGCCGACACTTTCGAGACTGCGACGCGCTCAGCCGCCTTCGGCGGTACGACCACGGTCGTCTCATTCGCGGCGCAACACCGCGGTGCCAACCTCGTGACGGTCGTCGAGGATTATGCGGCGCTGGCGCGAAGAGGGGCGATCATCGACTACGCCTTCCACCTGATGGTCGCCAACCCGGACGAGCAGACCATCGCGCTCGATCTGCCCGCCCTGATCAGGGCCGGCCATCGCTCGGTCAAGGTCTTCATGACCTACGACGCGGTGCAGGTGAACGACCAGCAACTGCTCGACGTGATGGCGGCCGCGCGAGCCGAGGGCGCCCTGATCTGCGTCCACGCGGAGAATCACGGCCTGCTGAAATGGATGGGCGACAGGCTCGTCGCCCGAGGCTACGTCGCGCCGAAATTCCACGCGGTAAGCCATCCGCGCGCGGCGGAGGTCGAGGCCTTCCACCGCCTGATCGCCTTTTCCGAACTGCTCGACCAGCCGATCGTGATCTTCCACGTCTCGACGGCGGAGGGCGCGGCTGTGATCCGCGAGGCGCGCGGTCGCGGCGTCAAGATCTTCGCCGAGACCTGCCCCCACTACCTGCTGATGACGGCTCAAGACCTCGATCGCCCCGGACTCGAGGGCGCGAAATGGATTTGCTCGCCGCCGCAGCGCACGCAAGCGGATCAGGAAGCGCTCTGGCGGGCGCTGGCACTCGGCGATCTGCAGATCCTGTCCTCCGATCATGCACCCTACCGCTTCGACGCCAGCGGCAAGCTCAGCGCCGGCGACAATCCCAGCTTCAAGCAGATCGCCAACGGCATGCCGGGCCTTGAGATGCGCCTGCCCTTGCTGTTCGACGCGATGGTCTCGCAAGGCCGGATGGGGTTGTCGAAATTCGTCGAACTCACCGCGACTGCTCCCGCCCGCATCTACGACCTGCCCGGCAAGGGCTCGCTGGCGATCGGGGCGGATGCCGACATCGCCATCTGGGACCCCGAGCGCCGCGTCGAGCTCGCCGACGAGCTGCACGACAACGCCGGCTACAACCCGTTCGCCGGCCGCACCGTCACCGGCTGGCCCGGCACCGTCCTCAGGCGCGGCGAAATCATCGTTGCCGAAGGCGCTCTCAACGCCCGGCCGGGCTCCGGCCGGCTCCTCCTGCGCCAGGCTGGCGAAGCGACCAAGCCGACCAGCCGGCTCTCTCCCGAATTCGATCCCGCGCGCAATTTCGGCGCCGATCTCTACTGAGGCTGAGGAAAGCTCCGCATGAGCCGCACGATCTTCGTCATCAATCCGAACTCCTCGGAGTCGGTGACCGATGCCATCAATAGGGCTGTGGCGCCGCTACGCACTCCAGAGGGTCCGCAGATCGCCTGCCTGACATTGCCGGAGGGCCCCGCCGGCATCCAGAGCCAGCGTGATGTGGATGGGGTCATCAGCCCCCTCCTGAAGCGAGCGAGAGACCTCGAAGATGAGGCTGCGGCGTTCGTCATCGCCTGCTTCAGTGATCCAGGCTTGCACGCGCTGCGCGAGCAGAGCCGGCACCCGGTCTTCGGCATCGCGGAAGCTGGCGTCCTGACCGCGCTCACTCTCGGCCAGCGCTTCGGCGTCATTGCGATCCTGCCGACCTCCATTCCCCGCCACCTGCGCTATTTCGGCGCGATGGGCGTGATGGCGCGCTTCGCGGGCGACCTGTCGATCGGCCTGGGCGTGACCGAGCTCGCCGACGAGGCGCGCACCTATGAGCGCATGGCGGCGACCGGCCGGTCCCTGCGGGACAGCCATGGCGCGGACGTCATCGTCATGGGCTGCGCGGGCATGGCGCGCTATCGCGCCCGCCTCCAGGCCGAACTCGGCATCCCGGTCGTCGAGCCGACGCAGGCCGCGACAGCGATGGCGCTCGGCCGCGTGCTCCTCGCCGATCTCTGATTTTACTCTCTGCTCGAAAGAACACGGCCCATGCCACACATCAGCGAAACTGCGTCCGGCGTGTATGTCATCGCAGTCACCCCGTTCACCGACCAGGGCGCAATTGATTCCGCCAGCCTGGATTCGATGGTCGATTTCTATCTGGACAAGGGCGCGACGGGTTTGACGCTGCTCGGTATGATGGGCGAGGCACCCAAGCTCACCGCGGCCGAATCTCTGGCCATCGTGAAGCAGGTGCTGGGTCGGGTCTCGGGCCGGGTCCCTGTCGTGGTCGGCGTTTCCGCTCCGGGCTTCGCGCCTTTGAAGGAATTGAGCGACCAGGTCATGGATGCTGGCGCTTCGGGCGTCATGATCGCTCCTCCCTCCTCACTGAGAACGGACGACCAGATCTACGCCTATTTCGAGACGGCCGCCGCGATGCTCGGCGATATCCCGTTCGTCCTGCAGGACTACCCGCTGGCGACGGGCGTGCAGATCTCGGCCTCGGTGATCCTGCGCGTCGTTCGCAATCTCCCAAGCTGCGTCATGCTCAAGCACGAAGACTGGCCGGGCCTCAACAAGATCGGCGCGCTGCGCGCGGCGAGCGATCGCGGCGAGACCCGCCGCATTTCCATTCTGTGCGGCAATGGCGGCGTGTTCCTGCCCGAGGAGCTGAGCCGCGGCGCCGATGGCGCGATGACCGGCTTCGCCTATCCCGAGATGATGGTCGATGTCTGCAAGGCCCATGCGGCGGGCGATGTCGAGCGGGCACACGATCTGTTCGATGCCTATCTGCCGCTGGCCCGCTACGAACTCCAGCCTGGGCTCGGCCTGCAGATCAGGAAGCACATCCTGGCAAAGCGCGGGGTCATCGCCTCGGCGGCGCTGCGCGCGCCGGCCGGCCGGCTCTCGACGAGCGATATCGGCGACATCGAGCGCTTGATCGAGCGTCAGGAGCGCCGCCTGGCGGCTCTGGCGTAGCACGAAGAGCGTCAACGAGCCGCTCTGGGGCAAGGCTCAGAGCGGCGGTAGCCCGCGGACGTCGAGGACGCCGTCGCTGCGCATCCGCCAGCCGGGATGGGCGCCGCGCAGGCCGATCACCCGACGATGGTTATAGAGATAGAGCCAAGGCGGGTCCTGCTGCAGCAGGCGGTAGCACTGGCGATAAACCGCTTCGCGCGCCTCAGGTGAGACCGTCGCGCGCGCCTCGTCGATCAGCCGCTCGACAGCGGGGTTGGCGTAGCCTTCCCACCACGCGCCGCGGACGCGCGAATCGATCTTCTCGTGCAGAACGCGGAAGACGCTCATCGGGCTCGAATCGAAGACGCAGAGGTCGTGGATCGCCTTGAGCCGGACCTGATTGGCGTAATGCACCCGGTCGGGTTCGACATGGCGTTCGAAGCGCACGTTCAGCTCCATCAACTGCGCCTCCACCGCATCGGCTAGCACCTGCGCCTCGTCCGGCAAACGTGTCGGGCAATAGAGCTGAAGCGTGAGGCCGTCGCCATGGCCAGCCTCGGTAAGGAGCCTTCGCGCCTTGGCGATATCCCGCCGAAAAGCGAGCGCATCAGTATCGGCGCCGTAATGCACGGGGCTGACGAAGCCGTGCAGGGGCTGGCCCGCGCCGCCGAGCACCTCGCGGACCAGCGCCTCCCGGTCGATAGCGAGGTTGAGCGCAAGCCGGACGCGAGGGTCGCGCGCGGGTCCTTCGGCGGCGTTGAACATCATGATCAGCGCCGTCGGCGACAGAAAGTCATGCGTGGTGAAGCCGGGCGCGGCGAGCTCCGACAGTGCCGAGCGCGGCAGGCCGTTGGCGACATCGGCGGAGCCTGTCCGCAGCGCCTCGGCGCGCGCCGGCGCCGTCTCGCCCTTGATCCACGCGATCCGCTCGAAGCGGGGGGCTCCGTCGAAATGGTTCGGGTTGGCAACGGCTTCGATCCGCTCGCCAGGGACATAGCGCTCAAGCCTGTAGGGACCGGTTCCGACCGCCCGCTTCGCGAGGTCGTCTCCAGCCGCCTCGACGGCGGCCGGCGAGACGATGTGTCCGTAGGACAGGATGTCGAAGAGGTCCGCGAGCGGCTGAGCCAGCGTCAGCGTGATCTCGTGGCTGGCGATGACCTCGACCATCATCCCCGCAAGATACTGCGCGTAGACGCCCGGCGCGCCGAGCGTCGCGCCCATGTCCGGGCGCGCCATCCTCAGCAACGCGTAACGCACCGCGTTCGCGTCGCAAGGCTCGCCATCATGGAAGACGACGCCCTCGCGCAGGCGGAAGGTGAACTGCCGCGCATCCTCCGACACCGACCACTGCGTCGCGAGCGAGGGACCGTAACCACCGCCTGGCACGCGCCGTACCAGCGTGTCGAACAACGCGCCGAAAACGGTGAGGACGTCATTGGAGTCCGTGCAGGCATGGGGATCGTCAAGGGTGATCCGGGGCTGGCTGATCGTAACCGTTGTCATGGATGGGTATCCGTCGAGGTGGCGAGCGCCGTAGCGTCATGGAGATGGCAGGCGACGGACTGCCCGCCTGGTTGCGACCGCAGGACAGGGCGCTCGCGCGTGCAGCGGTCGAAGGCCAGCGGGCAGCGGGTGCGAAAGCAGCAGCCCGAGGGCAGGTCGAGCGCGCTCGGCACCTCACCCTTGATCTCATCGGCGGCGGCTGCGAGCGGCTCTCCGAGTACGGGGGCGGCTGCGAGCAACGCGCGCGTATAGGGGTGTTTCGGGCTCTCGAAGATCGCCTCGGTCGGACCGGTCTCCACCATGAAGCCGAGATACATCACCCCGATCCGGTCGCTGATGTGACGGACCACTGAAAGATCGTGCGTGATAAAGAGATAGGAGAAGCCGAACTCGTCCTTGAGATCCATCATGAGATTGAGGATCTGAGCCTGGATAGAAACATCGAGCGCCGAGACCGGCTCATCCGCGATGATGAGCTTGGGTTCAACCGACAGCGCACGCGCGATCCCTATGCGTTGGCGCTGACCACCGGAGAACTGGTGCGGATAGCGATCGGCATGTTCGGGGCCGAGGCCCACCTTGGCCAGCAGCGCGAGCGCTTTCTCTTGCACATCGTGCACCTTGCCCGGCGCGTTCTCGAGATAGGGCTCCATCACGATGTCGCGGACGCGCTGGCGGGGGTTCAGCGAAGCGTAGGGGTCCTGGAAGATCATCTGCATCTTGCTGCGGATTGGCTGCATGAGAGCAAACCCGTGGCGGGTGATGTCTTCGCCGTCGAGCAGGATGGAGCCGGCCGTCGGCTCGTGCAGCTTGATAACGGTCTTGGCGAGCGTCGACTTCCCGCAGCCGCTCTCGCCGACGATGCCGAGCACCTCACCGCGCTCGATCGACAGGCTCACCCCGTTGACGGCGTGTACAATGCGCCGAGGCGCCGTGATACGGCCGTTGCGCAGGCGCAGGCGTTCGAAGAAGCCGCCGCTCGCGTCGAAGCGCTGTTCGAGATTACTGACCTGCAGCAGCGGCGCCATCAGAGTTTCGCTTCCAGCGGGAAATGACAGGCGGTGGCTTGGCCCGGCGCGAACTCGGTCAGCACCGGCTCGACCTCGCGGCATAGAGGTTGAGCCGCCGGGCAGCGCGGGGCAAAGGCGCAGCCGGGCGGCAGCTTTCGGATGTTCGGCACCGAGCCGGGAATCTGGTGTAAACGGCGCCGCGAGCGGTCGTCATGCGGGATCGAGTCAAGCAGTCCGCGCGTGTAATGATGGGCAGGGCTGCGGATCAACCGCGCTGTCGAGCCCCGTTCGACGATGCGTCCGCAATAAAGGACAACCATTTTATCGGCCATCTGCGAAACGGCCGCCAGATCGTGGGTGATCAGGATCAGCGAGGCAGAGGTCTGCTCGACCTGCCGCTTCATCAACCGCAGCAATTGCGCCTGGATGGTCACGTCGAGCGCCGTCGTCGGCTCGTCGGCGATCAGCAGGCGGGGGCCGGCGATCATCGCGATCGCGATGACGACGCGCTGGCGCATTCCGCCCGAGAACTGGTGCGGATAGTTGTTCAGCCGTTCCTCAGGCTGGGAAATGCCGACCTCGCGCAGCATTTCGATGCAGCGGGCTCGTCGCGCCGCCGCCGGCAGATCGGTGTGCAGGCGTAGCATTTCCTCCAGCTGGTTGCCGACCGTGTAGAGCGGATTGAGCGCCGTCATCGGATCCTGGAAGATCATGCCGATGCGCTTGCCCCGAATATTACGCATGCCGCCTTCGTCGAGCCGAACCAGATCCTGCCCTTCGAAACGGATCTCGCCGGCCTCGATGCGGCCCGGCGGGTCGATCAGCCCCATGATCGAGAAGCCGATCATGGATTTGCCGCCGCCGGATTCTCCGACGAGACCGAGTATCTCGCCTGTTGCCAGGTCGAAATCGACGCCGTCGACCGCCTTCACCACTCCGCCGAAGGTGTGGAAGTACGTCTTCAAGCCGCGGACGGAGAGCAGCGGCACAGTCTCGGCGGTTTGGATCGCGCCGGTTTGGAGCGGGGACGGGATCATTTGAGCCGCGGGTTCAGCTCGTCGCGCAGGAAGTCGCCGAGCAGGTTGATGCCGAAGACGATCAGCATGATGAACAGCCCCGGGAACACCGAGATCCACCACAGGCCGGAAAAGAGGACGTCGAAGCCGTTTTTGATGAGCAGGCCGAGCGATGGCTCCGTGATCGGCACGCCGACGCCGAGGAAGGACAGCGATGCCTCGATCAGGATGAAGGTGCCGACCTGGATGGTCGCTACCACGATCAACGGGGTCAGCACGTTGGGCAGGGCATGGCGCAGGATGATCTTGCGGTTCGGAAGGCCCGACACCCGCGCCGCCTGGACATACTCCTTCTGCGTTTCCCGGAGCGTCGAGCCGCGCACGATGCGCGCATAGACGACCCAGCCCACCGAAATGAGCGCGATCAGCACCTTGTCGACGCCGGTTCCGAATGCCGACATCAGGAACAGCGCGGTCAGCACGGATGGAAAGGACAGCTGGATATCGGCGATGCGCATGATCAGGCTGTCGAGCCTGCCGCCATAGAAGCCGGCGAGAAGACCGAGCGTGGTGCCGAGCAGGCACGAACCCAGCATCGCCGCGACCCCGATGAACAGCGAGATGCGGCTGCCGTAGACGATGCTGGCGAGCACGTCGCGGCCCTGTCCGTCGGTGCCCAGCAGATATTGCGACGTCCCGCCCTCCAGCCAGACCGGCGGCTTGAAGGAATCCATCAGTTCGAGCTGGGCAACGTCATAAGGGTCCTGCGCGACGAGCCACGGGCCCAGCGCGATCATGACCGCGAACATCACAACGATCGCGCTGCCGAGGATGGCGGAACTGTTATGGCGGAAGTTGTGGAAGAACTCCGAGGCTGCAAAGCGGGAGATGGACGACGAGAAGGCATTCATCGGCGGCGCTTCACTTGATCTTGATGCGCGGATCGATGAGCGCATAAAGCATGTCCACGACGAAGTTCACGACGACGAACATGAAGGCTACGAACATCAGGTAGACGACGATCACCGGTCGGTCGCCGCGATAGATCGAGTCGACCAGGAGTTTGCCGATCCCGGGCCAGGCGAAGATCGTCTCGGTCAGCGTCGCGAAAGCGATGAGATCGCCCAGCATCAGACCGAATACGGTGACAAGCGGGATCAGCGCGTTCTTGAGCCCGTGCTTGAACAGCACGCCCCGCCGATCCGTGCCCTTCGCGCGGGCGAACTTGATGTAGTCCTGCTTCATCACCTCCATCATCTCGGCGCGGATGATGCGCATCAGGATGGCGAGCGTGCCGACCGAGAGCGTCAGCGCCGGCAGGATGAGGTGGCGCAAGCCTTCCCAGCTCAGGAAACTGACCCGCATGCCGAGCCATTCCTGCGTCGGACCGCGCCCCGAGGAAGGAAAGAGCTGGAGCTTCACCGCGAAGACGAAGATCAGAACCATGCCGAGCCAGAAGCCCGGCAGCGAGATACCGACGAGCGAGCCCGCCATCACGGCGCGGCTTCCCGCGCGCTGCGGGTTGGCACCGGCGTAGACGCCGAGCGGAATCGCCAGCACGAGCGCGATCGCCATGGCGAGCGCAACGATCTCGAGCGTCGCTGGCAGGCGCTCGAGGATGAGCTGCATCGCCGGCTGCCGGAACACGAACGAGCGGCCAAAATCACCTTGCGTCAGGCTCGACAGGAAGCGCCAATACTGGACGAGATGGCTGTCATCGAGCCCGAGCAGTCTTCGAGCCTGCTCGATCTGCTCCTCGGTCGCGTCGAGCGGGACCATCATGTACGTCGGATCGCCCGTGAAGCTCATCATCACGAAGACGAGCACGGATACGGCCCAGAGGACCACGATCATCTGGATCAATCGCTTGAGCAGATAGCCTAGCACGAGGGCAAACTTTCAGGCGTGACGTGTCATGGGCGCGGGCGCCATAAGGGGCCGGCCTTGCCAGGCCGGCCGGGCTATTTTCGAAGCCGGGAACAGCCGTCAGCTGACATCCATCTCGTAGGCCCAGATGAACTTGTCCATGCGCGGCACGACCTTGATGCCTTTCTTTGCCGCGTAGATGTCCTGCTCGTAATGGAGCGGGATCATCGGGATCTCGCGGGTTGCAACCTTGGTCGCCTCCTGCAGGAAACCGTTACGCTGCTTGATATCCGCGGTGGCGTCCGCCTTGTCGATCCAGCCGTCGAACTCCTCGTTGCTGAACGCTCCGCGGTTGGCCTGGCCGAAGCCGGGCTTCTTGCCGCGGCTGTACAGCAGCGTCGAATACATGTTGCCCGCATCGCCCGAGGGCGTATCCCAACCGCTCATGATGAAGCTCGACTTGTCGGACGGCACGCGGATGTACCCGAAGAAGTTCGACCGCGGCATCAGGTTGAGGTTCAGCTTGACGTTGATCCGCGCGAGCATCCCGGCCAGCGCCTGCGCGATCGCGCCGTCGTTGACATAGCGGTTGTTGGTGGTGTCGAGGGTCATGGAGAACCCCTTCTCGAACCCGGCTTCCTTCATCAGCGCCCGGGCCTTCTCCAGGTCGAACGGGTAGGTCTTCCGGAAATCGAGCCCTGGCACATATCCCAGGTGCGAGGACGGGACGTATTGCTCGCTCGGCGTGGCGAAGCCGTTCATCACGACGGTCTTTATGGCCTCGATATTGATGGCACGCACCAACGCCTCGCGCACGCGCCGGTCACGCATCGGATTGCTCGGCAGGTCGATCGTCGGCGACTTTTCGCGCGTGTCGATCGCGATCACCATATTGAGCAGACTTGGCCGCGTGATCACCTCGAAGGCCGGATTCGCCTTGACGCTCGCCACGTCGCGCACCGCCAGGTCCTGGATGACGTCGACACCGCCGGTGAGAAGCGCGGCGGTGCGCGTCGCCGGGTTGGTGATCGGCTTGAAGGTGACCTTGTCGATCTTCGGCTTGCCGCGCCAGTAGTCGGCATGCGCGGCCAGCACGATGCGGTCTTCCTTGACCCATTCGGCGAGCTTGTAAGGTCCCGTGCCCATGGGCTTCAGGCCCATCTGCTCGTCGCCTATGGCCTTGGTGTATTTCTCGCTGACGATCAGCACCTCGGCCAGCGCCATGTGCAGCACGGCGTAGGGCTTGGGCGTCTTGATCTCGACCGTGTAGTCGTCGATCGCGCGGGAGGACGCGATATTGGCGACGAGGTTCGACATCAGCGCCTTCTTCAGGCGCTCGAAGGTGTAGATGACGTCGGAGGCCTTGAGCTCGTCGCCGTTGTGAAACTTGACGCCCTTGCGGAGCTTGAACACCCAGGTCGTGTCGTCCACTACCTGCCAGCTTTCGGCCAGGCCCGGTTCGAAGCCCAGCTCCGGCGTGCGTGCCACCAGCGGGTCGTAGAAGTGGTAGAACATGATGTTGCCGGTCAGCTCGTTGGCGGCATGCGGGTCGAGGATCACCGCATCCGCCGTCAGGGCGATGGTGAGAGCCTTCTCCTGAGCCCGCGCAACGCCGGAAAACGCGACACCACCGAGCAGCGCCAGACCGAGCGCTCCTCGGCGGGAAAATTCCGTAAGGCCGCTTCTGATCATTTGATCGCTCCCTCGCCTTTTCCGCTTCTGATTGGCACTCCGCGCGTTCAGGCGAGCGCCGACTGGATCTCGATCTGGTAGCCTTCGGGGTCGTTGAAGACGAAGGCGCGGATCTTGAGCTCTGCACTGCTCCGCGGCTCGCGCAGTCCGGCGGGGCCGATGTCGCGGATATAGGCGTACCAGGCGTCGACATCGGCGACGCGGATGCAGATCTGCACTGGCTTGATATCGTTGGCCCGGTGGCTACCGCGGCTTTCGTCGACGAGGCCGACATAGCCATTCGGTGTAACGCGGTAGATTTTCGACCAGCCCTGATCGATCTCAAGTGTCAGCCCGATCACGTCCTCATAGAAGCGCATCGCGGTTGAGAGGTCGCGGTAATAGAGGAAAGTGATCAACTTTTCGGTTGCCGCATGGGCGGGCCGCATGGGTGCACTCATTGCATCAACCCTCTCTACCGTTCCCCTGCGCGCCCATTACACGGCACGTATCGTCGCCGGGAGCGTCTTGTTATTCCAACGGTATACCAAACGTATTTCATGTCAAGCAAGGGCGGCCGTTGTGACGATCAGCGCACCGCGTCGAGATCGTCCGCAAGGCGATCACCGCTCCGGCCCGCCAGATCGTCGAGAATGCCGGCGGCGATGGCGCGGTCGTGGTCGGCAAGCTGCTGGAGTCGCAGGACTATGCCTGGGGCTACGACGCCCAGACCGGCGAATGCCGCGATCTGGTCAAGGCCGGCATCATTGACCCGACCAAGGTCATGCGCACGGCGATCCAGGATGCGGCGTCGGTCGCGGCCTGCTGATCACCACCGAGGCGATGATCGCCGAGGCGCACCAAAACTTGGTCTGGCCGCTCTTACGCGCATCGCTCGCCTCACGGCAGGCAGCGCCGTTTTTGCCCGTTCCGGACACTCCGATGTCCGCTCTCAGAAGGCTTCGACAGGCTCCTCAGGCGCCAAACCGCATTTCCGGCTGGCCTTTGATCCCGAGATCGTAGATCGCGAACAGGCTGCCGCGCAGCACGCCGTCACCGGGGAAGCGCGGCAGCGGCGGCTTGGCCATCGAGGTCACGAACAGGATGTCGAGGTTCGGCCCGCCGAACATCACGCTCGTCACCTTCTTGACCGGCATGTCGATGATCCGGTCCACGCTGCCGTCCGGCGCGTAGCGCACCAGCCGTCCGTCATAGACCAGCGCGTTCCAGAGGAAGCCCTCGGCATCGACGGTCGAGCCGTCCGCGGCGCCGCCCTTCGAGGTGTCGACCTTGGCGAAGACGCGGCGGTTCGTCGCCGCGCCCGTATCGAGATCGTAGTCATAGGCCCAGATCTCGCCGGACCAGGTGTCCTGGAAATAGAAGGTCTTCCCGTCCGGGCTCCAGCACGGGCCGTTCGAGCAGACAATGCGGGTGTCGAGCCTCGTCACCTTGAAATCGGTCGAGAGGCTGTAGAGCGCGCCGTTGGCGCCTTCCTCCTGCGTATCCATCGAGCCGGCGACGAAGCGGCCGCGCTTGTCGACCTTGCCGTCGTTCAGCCGGTTGCTGGGCTGGTCGGGTTCCGGATCATGAATCAGCGTGACCTCGCCGGACGTGAAGTCGAGCGCATGGAAGCCGCGCTGCAGCGAGACGATGGCGCCTTGCCCGTCCTTGCGAAGCGCCATCGAGCCGATCTTCTGCGGCACATCCCATGCGCGCACCTCGCGTCCATCGACGGTCGCGCGAAACACCCGGCCGTCGAAGGAATCGATCCAGTAGAGCCGCTCCTGCTCCACGTCCCAGAGCGGGCCCTCTCCGAGCGTCGTCTTGACGTCGACCAGCACTTCGATGCGCATGCTATCCTCCCTGTCGGTGTCGTCAGAATGCGACCTTGTCGCCGCCCTTGAGCTCCAGCATCGCGCGCGCCTCGTCGGGTGTGGCGATCTCCAGCCCCAGCCCTTCCAGGATCAGCCGCACCCGGCGCACCTGCTCGGCATTGGTCTCGGCAAGCCGTCCCGGCCCCAGCCACAGGCTGTCCTCGAGTCCGACGCGGACATGCCCGCCTTGGGCTGCTGCGATGGCGGCGATGTTCATCTGGTTGCGGCCGGCGCCCAGCACGGACCAGCGATACTGGTCGCCGAAGAGCCGGTCGGCCGTGCGCTTCATATGCGCAACGTCGTCGGGATGGTTTCCGATCCCGCCCTGCAGGCCGAACACCGTCTGGATGAAGAGCGGGCCCCGCACCAGCCCGCGGTCGAAGAAATATTTCAGGTTGTAGAGATGGGCGGTGTCGTAGCACTCGAATTCGAAGCGCGTGCCGCTGCCGGCGCAGGTGGTCAGGATGTGCTCGATCTGCCCGAAGGTGTTGCGGAAGATGATCTCCTTGTTGGCGAGATAGGTCCGCTCCCATTCATGCTTCAGGTCCTTGAAGCGGTCGAGCATGCCGAAGAGCCCAAAATTCATCGAGCCGAGATTGAGCGAGGCCAGCTCCGGCTTGAAGGTCGCGGCGGGCTTGACCCGCTCCTCGATCGTCATGGTCGGGGCGCCGCCGGTGGTGATGTTGACCACGCAATCGCTGCGCTGGCGGATGATCGGCAGGAAGCGGGCAAAGGCTTCCGGCGTCTGGTCCGGCGCGCCGGTCTGCGGATCGCGGGCATGGAGGTGGACGATCGCGGCGCCGGCTTCGGCCGCGCCGATCGCGGCGTCCGCGATCTCCTCCGGCGTCACGGGCAGAAAAGGCGACATCGATGGGGTATGGATCGCGCCTGTGACGGCGCAGGAAATGATGACCTTCCGGGCCTTTGCCATGGTGGGCTCCTATTCTCCGATGTCGCGCGCGGCAGCGCGCTTATGGGCGGCGAGCGCCATCAGGCGCCTGTCCCGCCAGATCTGGCGCTGGGCGAGGTCGTCGCGAGAGAGGCGAGCGGCGCGCTGGCCCTCGACGGTGTCCATCACCGGTCCATTCCAGTCGGCGCGACGGCCGGCGAGTTCTGCGGCGATGCCGCTGTAGATGTGCTGGTAGCGCTGGGCGTAGTCGCGCACCCCGCCGGGCGCGTTGAGGTCGATCGTCTCGAACGGGCCGATGAAGGACCAGCGAAGCGCCAGTCCTTCGCAAATGCCGATATCGACATCCTCGACATCGGCGATGCCGTCGGCGACCAGTCGGAAGGCCTCGTCAAGCAGCGCCCCCTGCATGCGGTTCATGATGAAGCCGTCGATCTCGCGTTTCATCACCAGCGGCTGCTGTCCGCAGGCTCGCATGAAGGTCGCGGCCTTCTCGACCGTTTCTGGCGCCGTCCAGGGCGAGGGGCAGACCTCGACGGCGGGAACGAGATAGGGCGGGTTGATCGGGTGGCAGACGAGGCAGCGCGCGCGGCCGGCCACCTGCTCCATGAAGCGCGAGGGCAGGATCGCCGAGGTCGAACTGGCGATGACCGCCTCCGGCGGTGCCAGCCGATCCAGATCGTCGAAGACGGCGCGCTTGCTCTCGAGAATCTCGGCCGTGCTCTCCTGAACATGGCCGGCGCCGGCGAGCGCCTCATCGAGCGCCTCAACCGGCTTCAGCCGTGCCAGCACGTCGGCCGGCGTGTGGCCGCCAAGCAGGCCGTTGGCCGCGAGCTCGGGCAGCACCGAGGCGGCGAAGTCGAGCGCCGCATGCGGCGCCTGCGCCTCGCGATCCCAGAGCCTGACCTCGTGCCCAGCGCGGGCGAAGCTGATCGCCCAGGAGCGGCCAATCAGGCCAGAGCCGACGATGGTCGTGCGCATCACAGCGACTCCAGATTGCCGTCAACAGGGAAGGACTGGCCAGAGAGGTTGTTGCCGGCCGGCGTCAGCAGGAAGAGCGTCATCGCCGCCACGTCCTCCGCCTCGGTCATGCGGCGCAGCGAAATGCGCTGAAGATATTGCTCGCGCATATCTTCGAATGAGACGCCGACCTGTTCGGCGCGGGCACGGATCACCCCGTCCATTCGAGGCCCCTTTATGATCCCGGGCAGGATCGCGTTGACGCGGATATTGGCGGGGCCGAGCTCCTTGGCCAGCGACTGCGTCAGCCCGATGATGCCCCATTTCGCAGCTGAATACGGGGTGCGGAAGGCGTAGCCGAAGCGCCCGGCCGAGGAGGACATGTTGACGATGGCGCCGCCTCCGGCGGCTTTCAGCATCGGCACGGCGTGCCGCGTGCAGAGGAACTGGCCGGTGAGGCAGATGTCGATGGTGCGGCGCCACGCGGCAGGGTCGATCTCTTCGACGCCGCCCGTCGGCCCCGCGATGCCGGCATTGTTGATCAGCGCGTCGAGCCCTCCGAGCGTGGTCCGCGCTTCCTCGAAGAGCCGGGCGACATCGGCATCGTCCGCGACATCGCAGCGCGTCGCGCCATGGCGGGGATGGGCGGCGCGGAAATCGGCGAGATGGCTCTCGTCGATATCGCAGATATGCACCCGCGCGCCGTTCTCGATCAGCAGATCGGCGATGGCGCGCCCGATGCCGGAGGCGCCGGCCGTGACGACGACGCGAAGGCCGGGCTTGAGCGCAAGTGCGGGCATCGTTCGTCGTCTCCTCAATGCGAGCGTTCGCGCAGCGCCACGACGGCGCCGAGCACCACCACACCGTACAGGATGGCGCGGGTGGCATAGGGCACGGTGGTTCCGGCCAGCAGGGTCTGGAGCGCGGTGAGCAACAGCACGCCGCCGAGCATACCGAGATAGGAGCCGCGTCCGCCGGTGATGAGCGCGCCACCGACCACCACGACCGCGATGGACGGCAGCAGATAGTCGTCACCCATGCCGAGGCTCGCCTGCCCGGAGAAGCCGGAGAGCAGGATGCCGACCCCCGCCGCGCACAGGCCCGACAGCATGTAGACCTTGACCAGCGTGGCCTTGACCGGGACACCGGACAGCTCCGCCGGCCTCTCGCCATTGCCGATGGCATAGACGCGCCGGCCAAACACCGTGCGGCCGAGCAGGATCGCCGCGCCAGCGGCGAAGAGCGCGACCAAGGGCACGATCGGCGTGACGCCGAGGACCTTCGCCGTCATCAGCCAGCGCAAAGCGGGTGAGGCGAAGCCGCTCGGCGTCCCGCCCGAATAGACCAGCGCCGCACCCTGCAGGATGCCGTTCATCGCAAGCGTCATGACGATCGGCGAGAGGCCGAGTGCCACGATGCCGAGGCCGTTGACGAGACCGATCAGGGCGCCCACCGCCAGCACCGCCGGCACGACATACACCAGCGCCGCATCCGAACCGGAGAGCAGACCGGCGCAGAGAATGCCGCACAGCCCGATCGTCCAGGGCAGGGAGAGATCGAGGCCGCCGGTCAGGATCACCGCGCCCTGCCCTAGCGCGAGGATCGCGAGAAAGCAGCCCAGCACAATCAGCGAGTCGTAATAGGGCCAGGACAGGATGGTGTTGCCCAGCACGAACTGGGTGACGACGAGCACGGCGATGAAGCAGAGATAGGCCGGCAGGCCATTACGCAGTGCCTCCGCATGGCGGCGCCACCAGACCGGGCGTTCGATGGCCGGATCCGTCATCGGCAGGGCGACGCGGACCGGCGGCAGGTCGAGTTGGCGCGGCAGCCGGCCGGCGCGGCGGGCAGCGGAGCGGGCGACCACTTGCCGCAAGCTGCGCAGCAGGACGGAATCGCGGGCGAGCGAGGAGGCGAGCACCGCCAGCACCAGAATCAGCCCCTCGACTACCGAGGAGTAGAAGGCCGGCACGTTGAGCACCAGCAGGATGTTGACGACCAGCATCAGCACATAGGCACCGAAAATCGTTCCGACGATGCCGCCGCGCCCGCCGCCCAGCACGGTGCCGCCCAGCACCACGGCCGCGAACATCTGCAGCAGCATCGGGTTGCCGACCAACGGGTCGCCCGAGCCGGTCTGGGCGCTGATGAAGATGCCCGCCAGCCCGTAGAGTCCGCCCGCCAGCACATAAGCGAAGAACTCGTGCAGCCTGACGCTGAGGCCGGCGGCGCGCGCCGCCTCCCGGTCGGAGCCGAGCGCCGGCAGCGCCTTGCCGAACAGAGTGTTCTTGAGAGCAAGCCAGAGCGCGATCAGAAGGGCGAGCAGCAGCACCGGCATCGGCAGCAGGCCGGGGACGGCATTGCCGGTCAGCGCCTGTGCGAAGCCGGACGGAATCTCGCCGCCGGGCTTGTCCATCACGAGCAGCGTGACGCCCTGAAGGATGAACATGGTGGCGAGTGTCACCACGATCGGCTGGAGCCTCAGGCCGGCGATGAACAACCCGTTGAAGGCGCCGGTTGCCGCGCCGATCCCGATGCCGAGCACAACCCACAGCACGATCGAGCCGGGGCTGTCCTGCATCTGCCCGGCGAGTGAGACGTTGACGAGCGAGATCACGGCAGCGGCAGACAGGTCGAACCCGCCCGTCAGCACCACGATGGTCTGGCCGCTCGCGGCGATGGCGAGCGTCGCGCCGCCGGCGGCGAGCGTGCCGATTTCGTAGTAGCCGAGCGTGCCACCGCTCAGCCAGCGCACAAGGCCGAGGCAGATCAGGAAGACGCCGACCGCGATCAGCGGCCCGCGCGAGCGGTCTGGCCAGCTCCGCACGCGAGAGGATAGCGCTGTGCGAGGCGCGGCTGCAGCAAGGGAGTTCATCGCGCGGCCTCCAAAGCGGGAGCCGGCTCATCGGCGATCACGGCTGATCCGCCGCCGAGCATGGCGCGCAGGATCGCGTCCTCGCTGATCGCCTCGCCGTCGAGGCTCGCCGCCAGCCCGCCGCGATAGAGCACGAGCACCCGGTCGCAGAGATGGTCGAGCTCGGCCGTCTCGGTCGAATGGAACAGGATCGAGCCGCCGGCAGCGGCGAATTCCCGCATCAGCGCATAGATCTCGTTCTTGGTGCCGACATCGATGCCGCGGGTCGGGTCGAACAGCAGCAGGATCCGGCTCTCGGCGAAGAGCCATTTCGCCACGGCGATCTTCTGTTGATTGCCGCCGGAAAATGCCTTCACCGGCGTCCATAGCGCCCGCATCTGCACATTGAGCCGGGCCATAATGCGGGCGACGGCTTGCTCTTCGCGCTGCCGGTCGACGAAGCCGAAGCGGCTGTAGCGCTCGATCACCGGCAGCGAGACATTGCGGCGCCCGTCGAGCTTCAGGAAGAGCGCCTCGGTCTTGCGATCCTCCGGGACGAGGCCGATGCCGATGCGCGCATCCAGGGCGTCGCGCGGAGAGGTCAGGCTGACCGGGTGCCCGTCGATCCGGATCTCGCCTTCGCTCTCGGCCGTGCCGAAGAGCGCTGAGAACAATTCGAGCTGGCCCATGCCCTGAAGCCCGGCGACGCCGAGGATTTCACCTCGGCGAAGGTTCAGATCCAGTTTGTCGAGCCGGTTGCCGACCGAAAGCCCGCGGGTCGCCAGCACGGCCGTGTCGGACAGGAGGCTGCGCGGCGGGCGCGGTGGAAACGAATGGCCGCCGCTGCCGCCTGCGATCAGCCCGATCAGCTCCTCGTCGCCAACCTCGGAGAGGGGGCGCGTCGCGATGTGCTTGCCGCCGCGCAGCACCGTGACGCGGTCGCAGAAGGCCCGAACTTCGCGCATGCGGTGCGAGATGAAGACGGTGGTGACGCCCTGCGCCTTGCATCGGGCGATGATGTCACCAAGCCAGTCGATGTCACTGCCCGACAAGGTCGAGGTCGGCTCGTCGAGCAGGAGAATGCGCGGCTTGCGGAAGAGGGCGCGGGCGATCTCGATCTTCTGGCGCTCGTTGAGGTCGAGGTCGCGGATTTCCGAGCGCGGGTCGATCGCGCCCAGGCCGAGCGCCACGAGATGGGCCTCGACCGCGCGGCGTGCTTCCCCGCGCCGGATCAGGCCGAGCGGCCCGCGTGGCGGGGTCGGCAGCAGCATGTTGTCGAGCACGCTCAGATCCCGAACCAGGCTGAGTTCCTGGAAGGCGGTGCGGATGCCGTGGCCGTGGGACGCGGCCGGGGAATGCAGCTCGGCGCGCGTACCGAAGATGTCGAAGCCGCCGGTCGTCGGTCGCACCAACCCGGAGAGCAGCTTGACCAGCGTCGACTTGCCGGCACCGTTCTCGCCGAGCAGCGCATGCGTGTCGCCGGCCCGGATGTCGAAGCCGACGTCGTTGAGCGCGATCGTAGCACCATAGACCTTGCGGATGTCGCGGGCTGCGACAGCGATGCGCGCGCCGTCGCTGGAAATCTCGCGCTGAAGCACGGGCTGCCGTCCTTCCTGCGTTGGGAATGTGGAAAGCAGGCGGCGCAGTGGCCGCCCGGCGCGGCGATCAGTTCTCGGGCTGCCCGACGAGCGCGGCGTTCAGGCCGATCTCGGGAGTCTCGTTCGAGAAGATCGAGGCGAACCAGCCCGGATTGGTCACGATCGACGGCTTGAAGGCGTTGCAGCCTGCCTTCATCTCCTCCCAGCTTCCTTCCTGGCAGAGCTTGATCGTCTCGTTGGTGACGACCGGCAGCGGCAGCACCGTCTTCTTCGCCACCTCCTTGCCTTCCAGCTTGGCGACGGCGAGCTTCAGTGCCAGAGCGCCGGAATAAGGCGGGGATGCGTAGGAGATGCGCGGCGCAGCCATCGGCTTGTAGGTGCCGTTGGCGCCCTCGACCTCGGTCCCGGTCGGCAGCATCTGCACGCGCCCGCCATTGGAGCCTTCGCCGGCGCAGGGCTTCAGCTTGTCTTCCGCGATGCCGGCCTCGATTTGCATTGTATTGGCGGTGTAGCAGCCGACCTGCATCCAAAGACCATCGATCTGGTCCCATTTGCGGGTGGCCAGGATCTTGGAAAGCTCGGTGCGGGCGACGGCCTGGCTCCACATGCCGACCGCCTCGTTGACGATCTTGATGTCGGGGTGTTTGGCGAAGACCTCCTTGGCCGCCTTGGTGCGCAGCGTATCGACCGAGGTGCCCGGCACACCGGTGATGGAGACGATGTTGCCCTTGCCGTTCAGCTTCTTGACCAGCCATTCAGCTGTGACGCGGCCGGCCTCCTCCTGGTCGATCGCGACGTTGTAGGCGCAGGGTTCGGTGATCTCACCGTCATAGGCGATGACGGTCACACCTTTCTCGCAGGCGTTCTTGATGGCGGAGTTGAGGGCGGTCGGCGAGATCGGGAAGACGACGATCGCCTTGGCGCCGGCCTGGACCATCGCGTTGATCTGCTGGATCTGGCGCTGGGCATTGGGGCCGGCGACCTGCACCTGCAGGTCGACCTTGTCGGCCATCGTCTTGGACGCGGCCATCGCCTTGATCATGTTGGCGGCTTCGCCCTGCCAGTCATTGCCGATGAAGCTCATCGACAGGAAAATCTTGTGCTTGGCGGGAGGCTGGGCCGTTGCGACCCCTGCTGTCGCCGACAAGGCCAGCGCGGCGGCTGCCGCGATGAGATGCTTCTTCTTCATGATGGACGTCCTCCCAGACGCTGCTCTGTTCGATCCGAAGGGCATCTCTGGCGACGCCTCATTGTTTTGATCAAAGATCATAAATCAGATATCAAGGCAATGACGATTTGAGTTCGATCCCGTCCCCGCTATGGTCCCGGCAGACGAACACCTTGGATTTCAAGACGATGAGCCTCGCGCGCCCTCAGGAGTTGCCCTATTCGCCGATCTCCCGCGCGACCATTCAGGAGAACGTCTACGGCCGTATCCGCGAGATGATCCTGAACGGCGACATCGAGCCGGGCCGCACCGTGACTGTCAGCAGCCTGTCCGAGGCCTTCGGCGTCAGCGCCATGCCGGTGCGCGAGGCGATGCATCGGCTCGTCGCCGAAAAGGCTTTAACGGTGGTGGCTGGCCGCTCCGTCGGCATCCCGACGCTGAGTGCCGCAAGGCTGGAGGACCTCAGGCGGGTCCGGTGCGAGATCGAGGGCATGGCGACCGAATGGGCCGCGGCCGCGATCACGCCTGCGGATCTGCGACATCTCGACGAGTTGATCGCCATCATGGAGGCCGCCAAGGCGGTGAAGGACCGGGCCCGCTATGTCCCCGCCAATCGCGATTTCCACTTCACGATCTACAAGGCCGCGGGTTCGCCGGCGCTGATGGCGATCATCGAATCGCTCTGGCTCCAGATCGGCCCCTACATCAATCTGCTCAAGGAAACCGACAACTGGACGAGCGCCAATCGCGATCACAAGGCGATCCATACAGCGCTGCTACACGGTGACCCCGTGGCTGCTGGGCAAGCGCTGCGGGACGACATTTCTGAAGCGGCGAAGGCGCTGGGGCGCTTTCTAAGCAAATGAAGTCGACTTAGGCCGTTATTTGGGCCGGCAACCGGGCAGACGTGGAAATATCGCGACTGCGGAGAGTTTTGGCCAACTGAGTTGGCGGCCGCGCGCTCGCGCTTTTCCTGCAGTGCTCCGACATCGGCTTTGCGAACAGCGGAGGCATGAAGGCGTTTAATTTTAAGGATCTTGGGGTTTCGAGCCGAGCGGCAGCGCTAAGTCTGCTTTCGGGCAGGATGCAGAGTACGAGCGCGATGGCACCTACTCGGGATGCCGCGCCTTCCAGTCCTCGGCATACTCGGCACAGAGGCGATAGGCAGCCGCCCGATCCAGGCATCCGACCGGATCGGCCCGCGAGGGCAGAAGCCGCTGGAACGGAACATATCCTTCATGGGCCAGGCGCCAGAGCCGGCGCAGCTCCGTCAGCGGCTCGGGATGATCGTCGACGCGGAGGTCGAAGCGCGGGAACGGTGCATCGGACCAAATGCGGAGCGCGCAGGACTGGCGCCCGCGCCGGTCGCCGCCGGCCCGCTCGCCTGCGTCCATCGCGACGAGGAGACGCTCGTCGAAATCGCGATCGGCTGCGTCGAGATAGGCCGCCAACGTCGCCGCGACAACGGCGGGTCCGGCCAGCATGTTGCCGGCAACGGAGACATCGGGCGCGGCGACCGCGCCGCTCCAGTCGAGGCAGGCCGGGCCGGTATGGGAGGCCGTCCGTCCCTCGCGGTCGACGAGATGGAGCTGGCGATGCGCGCGGCCTTCGTCCGCAGCGGTCAGGAGCGCGACGATCTCGGGCGCGGAGCAGCCCTCCTGGAGGAGACGCAAGCCGTCGACGCCATATAGGGGTTGGCGAGGGCCTGCGTCGCCAGCGCGCCACCCCGGCCCGCGCCATAGGGGACGACTGCTCCGACCGCGAGCGCCCGCGAGACGCACAGGACGGCGAATTCGCCGGTGCGCCTGTCCCGTGCGACGATCGACCATGTCATCCGAGCCGCCTTCCGCTTAACCTGAGACGAGGCTGCAAGGCGGCATGATCGTCATCATCCCTGCCGTTGCGGCCGAACGGACGCCATTGTGGCTGTCCTCCAAGGCGAAGCAATGCTTCGGCGCAATTCCCAGCCGCTTTGACGCCCGCGGATAGGGATCGAGGGCAGGCTTGCTGGTCTCATGGTCGCCATGACCGACAATATGCCATGGTAAACCGATCAGGCGCCAAGCAGATCGCCATAGGTCTCGCGCAGCAGGTTCTTCTGCACTTTGCCCATGGTGTTGCGCGGCAGATCGTCGACAAAAACGACGCGCTTCGGCAGCTTGAACCTGGCCAGCCGCGTTTCGAGGCTCTTCAGCACGTCCTCCTGGGAGAGGGAGACCTTCCCGGTCGTGACGATGACGGCGATCACGCCTTCGCCGAAATCGCGGTGGGGGATGCCGACCACGGCCGACTCCAGCACGCCGGGAAGCGCGTCGATCTCCGTCTCGATCTCCTTGGGGTAGACGTTGTAGCCGCCGGTGATGATCAGGTCCTTGCCACGGCCAACGATGTGCACATAGCCGCGCTCGTCGACCTTGCCGAGGTCGCCCGTGATGAAGAAGCCGTCATGCCGCAATTCGGCGGCCGTCTTCTCCGGCATGCGCCAGTAGCCTTTGAAGACATTGGGCCCGCGCACCTCGATCATGCCGATCTCGCCCTGCGGCAGGTGCTGGCCGGTCTCGGGGGATGTGATGATCAGTTCGACGCCGGGCAGAGGCATGCCGACGGCGCCGGCCACCCGCTCGCCGTCATAGGGGTTGGAGGTGTTCATGTTGGTCTCGGTCATGCCGTAGCGCTCGAGGATGGCGTGGCCGGTCCGGGCCAGCCATTCGCGATGCGTCTCGGCCAGGAGCGGAGCGGAGCCGGAGACGAAGAGCCGCATGTTGCGGGTCGTCCCGGGGCTCAGCGTCCCGTGTTCCAGGAGACGGACGTAGAAGGTCGGCACGCCCATCAGCACCGTCGCGCGCTTCATCAGCTTCAGGACGAGGTCCGCGTCGAACTTCGGCAGGAAGATCATCGAGGCGCCGGAGAACAGCGTCACATTGGTGGCGACGAACAGGCCGTGGGTGTGGAAGATCGGCAGGGCGTGGATCAACACATCCCGGTCGGAATAGTGCCAGGTATCGCGCAGCGCGAGGGCATTCGAGACGAGATTGCCATGAGTCAGCATGGCGCCTTTCGAGCGGCCGGTGGTGCCGGAGGTATAGAGGAGGGCAGCAAGGTCGTCCGCCTCGCGGTTGACCGTCGCGAACACCTCCGCCGCTGCGGCCGCTGCCTCCATCAGCGTTCCCCCGCCACGAACGTCGAGGGTCGCCATGGCTGCGCCTGCCTTGTCGGCTGTAGCCTGAAGCGCCTCGCGCCTCGCCGGATCGCAGACGAGGAGCGCGGGCTCGGCATCGCCGATGAAGTAGTCGATCTCGGCCGGGGTGTAGCCGGTGTTCAACGGCAGGAAAACGCCGCCGGCGCGCAAGGTGCCGAGATAGAGGACGATGGCCTCGACGGATTTTTCGACCTGGGCAGCGACCCGATCGCCCGGTTTCACACCGAGACCGGCGAGAGCGTTGGCCATCCTGCCCGTGCGGGCGACGAGATCGGCGTAGCTGATGTGCTCGCCCGTGATCGTCTCGATGGCGGTGGCGTCAGGCGATGCAATGCTGGCTGACAGTCGGGCGAAGAGATTGGCGTTCATGGCGATCACCGCGCGGGAGAAGAGGTTGCGGAGGGATGAGAGGGCAGCGCCTGCCGCACCGCGGCGGAGACAGCCACGACGCCGCGTTCAGCCAGCGCCTCATGGTTCGTTTCGATCTGGTCGGGTGCGTAGAGGTAGTTGACCATGAGGCCATGGGCCTGGCGCAGCCCGTTCGCCGACACGTCGCCAAGGAAATTCAGCCGCTCGAGCCGGGCGCCGTTGCCGAGGTGGAACCGGGCGACCGGATCGACCGGTTTGCCCGCCTTGTCCTTGGCGTTTAGGAAGTAATGCGCTGCGAGCGGGATGAGCGCGCCGCGCGCGGCTTCTGCCTTGACTTGGTCCTGGTGCCAGCCGGTCTCGTCGATGACCGCCAGGGCTGCGCGCCGCTCCTCGTCGAGAACGGCAGACGTGCCGGCCTCCCGCTCACGCTTCAGCCAGGCGGCGAAGCCCGGCGTCGGCGACAGGGTGACGAACGTCTTGATATTCGGCAACTCGGCCTTCAGGTCTTCGACCACCTGTTTGATGAGGAAATTGCCGAAGGAGACGCCCGCGAGCCCGCGCTGGGTGTTCGAGATCGAATAGAACACCGCGGTCGTTGCCTGCGCCGCCTCGATCGGTTGCCGATCGAGGTCGAGGAGCTCGGCAACATTGTCCGGTATCGCCTCGGTGAGGGCGACCTCGACGAAGATCAGCGGCTCGTCGGGCAATTGCGGGTGGAAGAATCCGTAGCAGCGCCGGTCATCCGGCTGCAGCCGGTTGCGCAGATCGTCCCAGTTCTTGATCGCGTGCACTGCCTCGTAGCGGATGATCTTCTCGAGGATATTGGCCGAGGTCGACCAATCGATGTGCCGCATGCCCAGGAAGCCACGGTTGAACCAGGAGCCGAACAGATGGGCGAAGTCGGAATCGACCGCTTTCAATTCCGGATGGGCGCCGAGATGCTTCAGCAGTTCTTCGCGCATGCGGACCAGCGCTGCAGTTCCGCCCGGAGCCAGGTTCACCCGCCGAAGCAGCTCCTGGCGGCGCGGTTCGGCGGCGGCGTGGAGTCCTTCCATCGCATTGGGGGCGCCGCGCTGCACCGCCTGCATCGCGGTGGCGACGGCCGCCGGGCTTGGTCCGAACCGGGAGGCGAGCATGACGAGGAAGGCGCGGCGCTCCTCCGGCTCCGCCGCATCGAATGCGGCGACGAGCGAGCTCGCGAGCGCGACGCCGGACGCTTCGCCGCGGCGGGAGAGGAGCAGTTCGCCGAGGCTCGCGAGGTCGGGGGCGGCGACCGGTGCGGAGGTCTCGCGACGGCGCAGCAGGTTGCGGCCGTGCTCGGTCAGCGTATCCAGCAGGTCACCGAGCAGGGCGGCGGGGTGGTGGCGGCCAGTCCAGGCGGACTTGGTCATGGGGCGCTCCTGTGCCGGGGCTGGGACAGAGGGGTTCATCGCGGCACCACGATGAAGAGGAGCCAGAGGATGACGGGCGCGACCACGGTGACGAGCGCGCCATAGCCGAGCAGCTGCCTGAAGAAGGCGTCGCGGTCCGTGCCGCGGGCATTGGCGAGCACGAGCGCGCCGTTGGTCGAGAACGGACTGACGTCGACAATGGTGGACGCGACGCCCATCGCGGCAATGAAGCCGATCGCGCTGACGCCGCTTCCACCCTGGAGGAAGGGAACGGCGAGCGGGATCAGGGAGCCCAGCACCGCCGTCGAGGAGGCGAAGGCGGAGACGACGGCGCCGATGAAGAGGAGGAGCAGCGCGGCGAGCAGCGGCGAGGTCATGCCGGCGACGCTGTGGCCGACCAGACTGATCGTGCCCATCTGCTCGAGCACGGTGACATAGGTGCTGACGCCGGTGATCAGCATGATCTCGGGCCAGGCGACCTGCGACATGGCCCTTTTCTGGGTGTTCGGTGCCCAGAGCGCCAGAACCAGGCCGATGGTCAGCGAGGTGAAGCCGATGTCCAGCTTGAACGCGAGCACGAGAACCGCAAGCAGGATCAGGCCTGCGAGCGTCACGACCTGGTAGAGGCCGCCGTCGGCATCGGGGAGCGGGGCGTCCGCGGTGAGCCGGTTGGCCTCGCCACCGCCCTCGCGGGCGATCTGCTGGCTCAGCGCCTGGGCCTCGCTGTCGCCGAAGATCTGCGGACCGGTGGCAGCCCTGGCGATTTCGCTGTGCGGCACGTTGACGACGGCCGGCGCGCCCGGCGCCGCCTTCAACAGCTTGCGGCCGCCCAGCGCCATGAACAGCAGCAGCGCGACGGTCGCGTTGACGAGGAAGCTCGCCGCGAATGTCGTCATGGGGCTCAGCGGCAGGCCGGCCTTGGCGACGATGCCGTTGGTGATGCCGCCATAGATCGAGATCGGCGAGAACCCGCCGGCCTGGGCGCCGTGAACGATCATCAGACCCATCAGCAGCGGCGAGATCTGGTATTTGAAGGCGAAGCCGAGGGCGATGGGGGCGATGATCGCGACCGCGCCGGGGCTGACGGCGCCGACCGAGGTGAGCAGCGCCGAAATCCCGAACATGATCCACGGGATCGCCGCGATCCGCCCTCTCACCGCACGAACAGCCAAACGCACCAGCCAATCGATCGTGCCGTTGTTCTGGGCCAGGGCGAACAGCCAGGTGATACCGACCAGAGTGAGGAAAAGGCCGCCGGGAAAGCCGGCGATGATCTCGGCCGATTTCTGGCCCGCCAGCAATGTGCCGACCAGAAAGGCACCGATGAATGCGAGCACGCCCATGTTGATGGGCCAGAGTGTCGCGACAACGAACATCGCCACGAGGGCGTAAATCGAGATGAGTTGCGGCGTCATCGGGTGTCCTCCGGGGCTTTATTTTTTTGTCGGCGCCTTGCGTCCACGGATGTGGAGCAAGCGTGCCCTGCATCAGTTTGTATGCGTCGTTATCGTTCTTATATCCTACAAATGTCATGATGTATATATCGCTCTCCATCACGGGTTCGCCTTGCCCGCGTGTTATATTGCGGCGCCCGTCGCTGCCGGAGATTGCCAAGGTGAAGCCAGTTCCAACCACGATGCGGATCCGCGGGGCTTTGGAGAACGCAATCGTCGAAGGACGCTTTCCCCCCGGCGCAAGGCTCGATCCGGAGCTGCTGGCGCGCGAGTTCGACTGCTCGCGAACACCGATCCGCGAGGCTCTTCAGCAGCTCGAGGCATCCGGCCTGGTCCGGGTCTTCCCCAAGCGTGGCACCTTCGTCTCAGAATGGAAGGCGGAGGAGCTGGCCGAGCGCTTCGAGGTCATGGCCGAGATCGAGGCGGCCTGTGCGCGTCTCGCAGCCCGCCGTATCACCGATGCCGAGTTGACGGAGTTCGAGGCGGTTCATGGGGCCTGCCGTGCGCTGGCGGAGGCCGGCGATGTCGACGCGTATTACGTGCGCAATTCTGATTTCCACCACTGCATCTACCATGCGACGCACAACGCCTTCCTCGAACAGGAGGCGTCCCGGCTGCACGCGGTGCTGCAGCCCTACCGGCGCATGCAGCTGCGCGTGCGCAATCGGATGGCGCGCTCACTAGCCGAACACGATGACGTGCTGGCGGCCATCCGGTCAGGTGACGGCGAGGCAGCGGCGAAGGCGATGCGTGATCACGTGGTGATCCAGGGCGATCGCTTCCACGATCTGATCGCTGCTCTGCGCCAGGATAATCGAACGCTCTGACGGGGCGATGAAAGCGACGTGTTCGGCGGCACGGTCATGATCGGTGCGCCCGAGCCTATCTCCGCTTCCTGAAGCGCTTAAACAGGAAGCGCGGCAGGTGCCCACCCAGGAGCGTCTCGATCGTTCCGTCGAGGAGGAGCCGGAGAATAGGTGGGCCTCCCAGTATTCCTGCGCGGCCGTTACTCGCGACGGTGATTGCATGGCGCCACTGAGGCGCTTCCGCGGCACAGCTGGCGACGCCCCAAATCGCTGGCCTTTGTTGTGGCCGCGTTCGTCGCGCTCGTTGGAGCGGTCTCGTCCAAGCACCAGATGGAGGTCTCAAAGTGCATCCAACCACGCCCCCGCATGCAACCGCGTGATCGCTTGACAGCTCAGTCGATTGCTCGTCATCTGCATCCGTTCCCAGGGGGGCCTCGCTAGGAGGCTGAGATTCCGCCGGCTGGGCTTTCGAGCCCGAGCAACGCGGTGACCCTCCGAACCTGATCCGGATCATACCGGCGTAGGGATGCGGGACATGCGGCCGTCACAGGCCCTGATTCCAGCTTGCGCTCGTGATCCTTCCAGCGATCGACGCTCCCGGCTTGGCCGTGCGCGTCCGAACGGAGTGGGCTTAAGTGACGCAGGCCGAGATCATCGCGGCGCTATCGGCGTTCATCGCGCTTCCGGACGCGTCGGAAGCCGAATTCGAGGCGATGGCGCTCAAGGTCTTCGCCTATCAGTTCCGCAACAACGAGCCCTATAAGCGCTTCTGCCTGCAGCGCGGCCGCACGCCTCTCTCGGTGAAGCGCTGGCGCGATATCCCGGCCGTACCGATCACTGCCTTCAAGGACCTGACGCTGAGCTGCAGCCCGCCCGAGCAGGCGGAACGCGTGTTCATGACCAGCGGCACGACGCAAGGCATCCGCGGCCGCAGCTATCACCCGACGCTCGACGTCTGGAAACGCTCGATGCTGGTCAATTTCCGCGCGCGCTTCATGCGCGACACCAAGCGCATCCGCATGGGCATCCTCTTCCCGGACGTGACGGAACTGCCGAACTCCTCGCTCGCCACCTACCTCTCGCTCGCCAAGCAGGAGTGCGGCACACCTGATTCCCAGACCTTCATTGACGCGGACGGCCTCGACCTGGACGGCCTTCTGTCGGCTCTGGAGCAGGCGGAAAAGAGCGGCGAGCCCTATGCCCTGCTCGGCGCGAGCTATTCCTTCGTGCCCGTGCTGGATGCCCTCGCCGCCAGCGGCCGGTGCTTCGCCCTGCCGGAAGGCAGCCGCATCCTCGACACTGGCGGCTTCAAGGGGCAGTCGCGCGAGCTGGGACCCGACGAGTTCTATGACGGGCTCAGCGCCGCCTTCGGCGTGCCGCGTTCGGCCTGCATCAACATGTACGGGATGACCGAGCTGAGCTCGCAGCTCTATGACGAAGGCAATGCGGTCTGCCCCTCCGTCAAATCCGGGCCGCACTGGATCCGCAGCCGGGTGGTCGATCCGCTGACCGGCGTCGACCGGCCAGAAGGCCAGCGCGGGGTGATCGTCCATCACGACCTCGCCCATTTCAACTGCGTCGCGGCGATCCTGACCGAGGATGCCGGGGAGATCGTGCCGGGTGGTTTCAAGCTGCTCGGCCGCGTCGATGGCGAGGCCTCGAAGGGTTGCTCGGTCGCGGTCGCCGAATTCCTCGCAGCGGCCCGGGGCTGACTGCCGTGATCGAGCATGCGGGCCATCTCCCGGGCCTGAACCGCGAAGCGCTGCGCTGGCGCGAGGTCGGCCATAGCGCCTGGGGCGAGAACGCCGTAATCGCCCTGCCGGAGCTGGACGAGGCGCAGGCGGCAGCGCTCTCAGCGCATGTGCGCGACAATGCCCGCGCCCGGCTGAAGCGGATGGAGACCGCGCGCATCGTCGCCGCGATCGACGGCGCCATCGCGCGCCTGCTCGACCGCCAGCACCCGCTGCGACGCAAGGCCGAGCATCTCCTGCCGATCGTCACCGGCTATGACCGCGAGACCGTCCGCCTCGGCCTGACCGGCTATCTCAAGACCTTCCGCAAGCCGCAGCTCTTGCGCTTCCTGGCCGAGGATTTTGCCAATCCCGGCCTGCTCGACGGTTTCCAGCCGACGCCCAAGGGCGGCTATCTGCGCGCCCATGGCCCTGAGCTTCTGCTGCATATCTGGGCCGGCAATGTCCCCGCGCTCTCGCTCTGGAGCCTGATCTGCGGCTTGCTGGTCAAGGCCGGCAGCATCGGCAAGCTCGCATCGGCCGAGCCGCTGACGGCCGGATGGTTCGCGAGCCTGCTCACCGAGATCGATCCCGAGATCGGCGAATGCCTCGCCGTCACCTGGTGGAAGGGTGGCGAAGCGGTGGCGGAGCCGGTCTTCCTGCGCGAGGCCGACACGGTGATGGCCTATGGCAGCAACGCTACGCTGACGGCCCTGCGCGCCAAGCTGCCGATCACCACGCGATTCCTGCCGCATGGCCACAAGATCGGCTTCGGCGTCGTCGCGCGTGAAGCGCTCGACAGCCGAAAGGCCCCGGCGCTGGCCCGGCTCGCCGCCCATGACGTTGTCCGCTACGAGCAGCAGGGCTGCTACTCGCCGCAGATGCTCTTCGTCGAAAACGGCGGAAAGGTCAGTCCTTCGGAGTTCTCCCGCTACGTCGCGCAGGAACTCGCCGCCTTCGCCTCGCGCCATCCGCGGCGCGCGCTTTCGTCGGGCGAGGCGGCTTCGATCGCATCATGGCGCGGTACGCAGGAAACCCGCGCGATGGACGGCGCCGCGGAGCTTATCGGCGAGCCCGCCGATCCCTGGAGCGTCGTCCATGTCGAGACGCCGGAAGCCCTCAGCCCGACGGGGCTCAACCGCACGCTCAAGCTCGTCGCGGTCGAAAACCTCGACGCGGTCCCTGCCCTCGTCGCGCCCTATCGCAGCTTCCTGCAGACGGCCGGCATCGCCGCATCCCCCGAGCGGCTGTTCCGGCTTGCGGAGCAGCTTGGCGCGGTCGGCGTCAGCCGCATCGCCCCGCTCGGCCGCATGACCGCGCCGGAAGCCGGTTGGCATCATGACGGGCGCTTCAGCCTGCTCGACCTCGTCAGCTTCACCGAGATCGAGCAATCGGCCGAAGCCGCGGCAGAAGGGTTCGCGCCCTATGTCGACTGATTCCGCCAAAACCGGTTTCGTCGCGATCGAACGCGCCAATTACCGCTACAATGCGGCCGGCCCGGCGGTCGTTGAGGCCGTCGACTGGACGATCCCGCGAGGCGAGATCCATTGCCTGCTCGGCCGCAGCGGCTGCGGCAAGACCACCTTGCTCAAGCTCGCCGCCGGGCTGCTGATGCCGAGCGAAGGCGCAATCCGCATCGGCGGCGAAGCGCTGACCGGCCCGAGCCCGCGCGCCGGCTTCGTCTTCCAGGCGCCGACCCTGCTCGACTGGCTGAGCGCGCTCGACAACGTCCTGCTGCCGGTCTCGCTGAAGCGCCGCCCCACCATCGCCGACAAGGATGCCGCGCTCGACCTGCTGGAGCGGGTCGGACTCGCGGATTTTGCGATGCGCCGGCCCGCCGAGCTTTCCGGCGGGCAGCAGAGCCGCGTCGCCGTCGCCCGCGCGCTGGTTGGTAATCCAGACTTGCTGCTGCTCGACGAGCCTTTCGCCGCGCTCGACGCGCTGACGCGCGAGGAGTTGCAGGACGATCTGCTGCGGCTCTGCGCGCTCCGCGGCACCACCGCGCTCTTCGTCACCCATGATATCGGCGAGGCCGTCTATCTCGCCGACAAAGTCGCGGTGATGGCGGCCGGCCGCGTGACGCATGTGCGCCGGATCGAACTCGTCCGCCCGCGCCACCGCGACATGCGCTATGCGCCCGGTTTCATCGCCGCCTGCCGCGCCTTGCGCGACGCCATGGATGATGCGGCCACGGCCCGCCGGAGGCCGGTGGCATGATCGCCCGCCTGCCCTCGCTGCTGCTGCTCGTCGCGCTGCTCGCCGGCTGGGAAGCCTGGTGCCGGCTCGGCGGCTTGTCGCCGCTGGTCCTGCCGCCGCCCTCGGCCGTGCTGATCACGCTGTGGAGCGAGATCGCGACCGGCAGGCTCTGGCCGCACCTGGCGATGACCGCCGCCGAAATGGCGCTGGGCCTCGGCATCGGCGCCGTCGTCGGGCTCGGCACCGGCATCCTGCTGGCGGAATTCCCGGCGCTCAGCCGCCTGCTGCGGCCCTATGTTCTGGCGAGCCAGCTCGTGCCCAAGCTCGCGCTCGGACCGCTCTTCATCATCTGGTTCGGTTTCGGCATGACGCCGACGGTCGTCATAACCGCGTTGATCTGCTTCTTCCCGCTGATGGAGAACACGCTGACCGGGATCAGCGAGGTCGATGCGTCCCGCCGCGAGCTCTTCCGCATGCTCGGCGCCGGCCGCCTCAAGACCCTGTTGCGCCTCAAGCTGCCATCGGCGCTGCCCGTCATCATGGCGGGCCTGCGCGTCGCGGTCGTGCTGGCGCTGGTCGGCGCCGTCGTCGGCGAGTTCATCGGCGGGCGGATCGGGCTCGGCGCCTCGATCATCGCCGCGCAGAGCGTGATGGATTCAAGCCTGATCTTCGCCCTGTTCATCGTCATCACCGCCCTTGGAATGCTGCTCTACGAGGCCGTGCGCCTGATCGAGCGCCGCGTCCTGCATCGCTTCTCGAAAGGCTAGACACCTATGTCCGCATTGCGCGCCCTCCTTATGCTCGCCCTCTCCTGCTTCGTCGCGGCGCCTGCCGCGGCGCAGACGCTCGACAAGGTCACCGTCGCCGGCTGGAGCCAGCCGATCAGCGAGATCACCAATCTCCTGGCCGAGCCGGACAAGGGCTTCTTCAAGGCCAAGGGCATCGCGCTCGATTATGTGCCCGGCAATGGCGGCGGCGCTGCCTTGCAGAACATGCTCGCGGGGCAGGCTGACGTGGCCTTCACCGATCCGGCCGCGCTCTATCTCGCGCTCGACAAGGGCGAGAAGCTCGTCGCGATCTACAACATCTACCCGCAGAACGTCTTCAACGTGGTCGCGCTGAAGAGCAGCGACATCCGCACGGCCGCCGATCTCAAGGGCAAGCGCATCGGTGTCTACAGCCTCGCCAGCGGCACCTACCAGAACCTGCTGGTGCTGCTGCATCAGGTCGGGCTTGGCGAAAAAGACGTCACCATCCAGCCGACCGGCCTGCTCAATTTCGCGCCGCTGATGCAGGGACAGGTCGACGCCACCGCCGCGACCGATACCGGCCTGCTCGTCGCCCGCGCCAAGGGGCTGGGCGAGGCCAACGTGATCGAGGTCCGCGACCAGCTCAACCTGCCGAGCGACATCTTCGTCGTGAAGGAAAGCTATTACGAGCAGAACAAGCCGCTGCTGAAGCGCTTCCTCGCCGCCTATCGCGATTCCGCCGCCTGGATGATCGCTAGAGACCAAGAAGCCGCGCGTATCGCCGTCACCCGCGCCATCAACGGCCGCGACGAGGCGGTCAATCTCGAGATCATCAAGCTGCGCAATGCGTCCAGCGTCTCGCAGACGACAGCGCGAGAAGGCCTCGGTCGCTTCGACCTCGATGCCTTGCAGAAGGGCGCCGATACCTTCCGCAGCCTCGGGCTGATTGCCCGCCAGATCGACATGAAGGCAATCGTGAAGAGCGACCTGATCCCGTCGAAGGACGGCGCGCCGTGACGTTCCGCGACCGGGCCATCCTCGTCACCGGCGCGAGCCGCGGCATCGGGGCTGCGATCGCGAAGGCCTTCGCGGCCGAAGGCGGGATCGTCATCGTCAACTATCGGACGAATGAGGCTGCGGCCGAGGCGGTCGCGGCCGAGTGCCGCGCGCTCGGCGGCGAGGCGCTGGCGATCGCCGCCGATGTCACCTCGCCTGAGGCAGTCGCCGCGATGGCAACGCGCATCGCGGAAGAAGTCGGCCGGCTCGACGTGGTCGTCAACAACGCCTTCGCGCCCTATCACTTCGATCCGGACAACCGCGCCCGTTTCTGGGAGACGCCCTGGGCGGCCTACGAGCAGCAGTTCGAGGGCGCGGTGAAGGCGGCCTATACGGTCAGCCGGGCGATGCTGCCGCTGCTCCAGCGCCGCAGCGGCGGGGCAATCGTCAATCTCGCCAGCGATCTGGTGACGCGGCCGAGCATCCCCTATCACGACTACACCACCGCCAAGGCCGCTCTCGTGGGCTTCAGCCGCAATCTCGCGGCCGAGCTCGGCCCGCTCGGTATCCGCGTGAACTGCGTCGCGCCAGGGCTGGTCTATCCGACCCAGGCGAGCGCGGACACGCCCGAGGAGATGCGGGAGATGCTGATCGCGCAGACGCCGCTGCGCCGCATCGCGACGCCCGAAGATGTCGCCGGCCCGGTGCTCTTCCTCGCCAGCGAGTGGAGCCGCTTCGTCACGGGCCAGATCCTGCATGTCGATGGTGGGCTGGTGATGGCCTGAGCGGCGGCCTGGAAGGCTCAGCCTCCTCTTTGGCCGGAACTTGTGGCATCCAGGAACAGCATCCCTCGCGGAGAACGCCATGGCCGGGCTCGACTTCATCTTCATGCTCACGCGCCATGACCGGACGGTGCCGGAGGCGATCGACCATGTCGCGACAGTACTCGAAGCCGGTATCCGCCATATCGGCTTCAAGGATATCGGCCTGCCCTTCGCCGAACTCCGGACCGTCCACCGCCTGATCAAGGCCGGCGGTGCAGCGAGCTATCTCGAAGTCGTCTCGCTCGATCGTGCCAGCGAAATCGCCTCGGTGAGAGCGGCCATCGATCTCGGTGTCGACAACCTGCTCGGCGGGATCCATGCCGAGGACGTGCTGCCGCTCCTGCGCGGCACCGGCATCCGCTACTATCCCTTTGCCGGGCGCGTTTCAGGGCACCCGAGCATCCTGGATGGCTCCATCGCCGAGATCGCCGGCAGCGCCCGTGCCATCGCCGAGCGGGACGGCGTCGATGGGCTCGATCTGCTGGCCTACCGCTCGAAGACGGATGTGGAAGCGCTCATCGCAGCGGTCTGCGCTGCGACGGACAAGCCTGTCCTGGTCGCCGGCTCGATCGAGCGTCCCGAGCAGATCGCAGCGATCCATCGCTGCCGAGCCGCCGGCTTCACCATCGGCACGGCGGCTCTGGAAGGCCGTTTTCCCGCCTCCGGCCCGACCTTGCGGGCACAGCTCGATGCCATCGCCGCCTGTCTCTGAGCAGGCGGCAGCCGGACCGTCGTCACTCCGCCTTCTTGCCGGCGGCGTCGAACTGCTTGAGATAGGCCATGAGATCGGCGATGCGCTTTTCGTCCTTGAGGCCGGCATAGATCATCTTGGTGCCCGGCACCTTGGCGCGCGGGTTCTGGATGTACTCGGCGAAGGTCGCCTCGTTCCAGGTGAGCCCGGAATCCTTCATCGCCGCGCTGTAGCTGTAGCCTTCGCGTGCTCCAGCCTTGTGGCCGATGACGCCGTTGAGGACGGGACCGACCAGATTCTTGGCGGCCTCGCCGACCTGATGGCAGGCGCGGCACTGGGCATAGACCTTCTCGCCGGCCGCCGCATCCTGGGCGCGAGCGGGCTGGATCGCGGCCGCCAGCAGGGCGGCGCCGGCGAGGATTGCGAATTTCATCACGGAGGTTCCTATGGCTTCGGAGCGAAGGGGCTGACCCAGCCGCCGCCCTGGGCCGGCGCCTTCGGCGGGAAGGCCTGGGCGAGATAGTCGAGCAGCGTCTTACGCATCTCCGGATCGGGCTCGGGCATGCTGTGCTTCTCTGTCATCCAGTTGAGCGTCTCGTCCCAGCGGGCGCGGTCCATGCCCTGCCGGCCGACGACCTTCATCGAATGACAGGCGATGCAGTAGCCGAAGGTCTCCTCGCGGCCGGGGAAATCCGGCAGCGTCTCGGCGGTCTCCTCCTGGGCGAAGCCGGCGGAGGGAGCGAGGAGGATGGCCGCGAGAGCGGCCATCCGAAGCGTTTGCACGAGCACCATCGTCAGCCCACCAAGACCGCGATGCGCTGGAACGGGTTCGAGCCATAGCCCTGCGGGTTCCAGTTGGTCGCGACATGCGGCTGGGCGACGCCGCGGGAATCGGTCGCGCGGGCCCAGAGCTCGAAATAGCCGTCGCTCGGCAGCTTCACCTTTCCGGTCCAGCGTACCCAGTCATAGCGGTTCTTCGGCTTGGCGAGCGTCATCGCGTGCCAACGCTGGCCGGCATCGAACGAGACCTCGACCTTCGCGACCTCATGGTCACCGGCCCAGGCGGCGCCACGCAAGGCCACCTCGCGCGTCGCCGCCGGCAAGCGCGTGCCGTTCGCCGGCTTGCTGATGATCGAACGCACCGGCATCGAGGTCAGGTCGGTGAAATTGGTCTTGCCGTCGGCATTCGAGCCCGGAACGATCGGAACCGTCGGCACGCGATAGGAGGTGCCACCCATGCCCTGCCCATCATGCGGCGTCGCCCGAACCAGGATGCGGTTCAGCCATTTCGACGAGAGCGAGGCCGGCCAGCCCGGCACGACGAGGCGCAGCGGGCCGCCATGGATATGCGGCAGCGGCTCGCCATTCATCGCCCAGACGATCAGGCAATGCGGCTCCAGCGCCTTCTCGATCGGCATGCCGCGCGAGATCGCGTCCTTGGTGGTGTCGCCGGAGAGGTGCGGATCGGCGCCGTAATGGCCGGTGAACTTGGCGGAGGACTTGAGGCCCGCCGCCTTCAGCACGTCGGCGAGGCGCACACCGGTCCATTCGGCGCAGCCGGCGCCGCCATTGGTCCATTGGTTGCCGCGCGCCGCCGGCGAATAGAAGGAGCGACCGTTGCCGCCGCATTCCAGCACCATGCGGAAGGTCTGCGGCTTGAAGCGGGATTTCAGCTCCTTGACCGTGAGGGTCAGAGGCTTCTCGACCTCGCCCTCGATCTTGAGCTGCCAGCCATCGACATCCTTGATCGGCTCTGGGATCTGGCCGTTGTTGCGGACAAAGAACTTGGAGATCGGCGTGGTGTCGTCATCGAGCAGGCTCTCGGGCGTCTCGGCGACGAGGGGGCGGTCGCCGAGCAGGGTCAGACCCTTGTCCTTGCCGGGATAGTCGAAGGGCTGCGGCCCCTTGGGCGGGGCGGCGGCCGGCGCAGCGCCCTGGGCGGCAGCCGGCGCGATCGGGGACAGGCGCGGCAGGCCGCCGGCAGCGAGGCCGAGCGCGGCGAGGCTGCCGCCGAGCAGAAGACGTCGCGATGTGCGGGGGGTATCGGTGGCGCCTTCGGCAGGCGCGGCATCGGTAGCGGCTGCGCCATCGCGCAGGTCTGCTTCGTTGAGCATGGCGTTTCTCCCGAGGACATATTCCTCACTGGAGACGACGCATCAGCTCTTCGATTTATTCCAACCTGAGAGAATCTTTTTCTCAGCCGATGCAGGCGGGGCCGACGCTGCGCGCCTCGGCCAGCGCCGCGACCTGCTCGCGCGGGACCCCGGGCTCGTCGCGCGTGATCCGGGCAACGAGAGCGGCGATGCCATCGAGACGGGCGGAATCGATCCCGCGCCCGAGCAAGGCATAGCTTGCGCGCTCCCCTCGCCATGCACGAACCAGGAGGCCATCGCGATCCCGAACCGCCGGCTGCGGCGGCAGTGCCGCCTCGACCGGCGCGATCCACAAGCCCACGCGGCAGCCATTCGGACCGACATAGCCGGCCAGCATGCCACCGCCACCGCGCCCCGCGGGATCGAGCGAAAGATGCACGAGGCGCAGCGAGGCGAGCGTCAGGTCCGGCAGGGCGCCGGCTTCCGCTCCGGCGAGTTCGACGCCAAGGCGCGGTGGCGTGCCGGCCGGAGATTGGGCGAGCCAGCTTTGATGCGCGGCAATCGCAGCGGAGAGTGATGAATCCGGCGCTTGCCTCTGGCCGATACCGAGCGAGGCCGCGCCGATGAGCAGGGCGATGCAGGCGGCGGCAGCCCAGGGCAGCCGGCGCGCCACGCGCGGCCGGGCTTGCGGCAGCACGAAGGGCGGTGCCTCCGGCAAGGGCGACGCGGCTTTGACCGTCGCGCGCAGCTTCGTCAGCGTCGCGACCTGCGCGGCGGCCTCGCGATCATCGGCGAGCGCCGCCGCGACCTTCGCAGCTTGGTCGGGCTCCAGCTCGCCGTCGACATAGGCGTTGAGCGTGGCCCAGGAGAGGAGATCGCGGTCGGTCACTTAATCGCTGGCTCGTTTGCGCTGCCGCGCGGCGAAGGGGCGGACGCTCCCGCCCTCGATCGCATTTAGAAGCAAAAGCCGCGCCCGGCTGAGGCGGCTCATCACGGTTCCCACGGGCACACCCAGGATATCCGCCGCCTCGCCATAGCGGAAGCCGGCAAGATCGACCAGTTCGACGATCTCGCGATAGGGCTGATCGAGACGCTCCAGCGCCTGCCTGACAGTGATGACCGCGATCATCCGGTCGTCGCGGCGCCATTGCTCATCTTCCAGCGCCTCCTCGGCAGCGGCAGCGTTGACCGCACCGCGGCGGTGCTCGTCGATCCAGATGTTGCGCAGGATCGCGAAGAGCCAGGCGCGGATACGTTCCGCGTCTTCCGGCGGTGAAGCGGCAAGCGCCTTGGTCGCGCAGGATTGCAGGAGGTCGGCCGCGCCGTCGCGATTGCCGCTCAGGCGCAGCGCATAGGAGAACAGGCGCTCCCAGTTCTGGCGCAGCGCATGCTCGACGATGATACGCAAGGACGAAGCCCTCCGCAGCGGATGCGTCCTGTCTATCGCAGCCGCAGGAAGGCTCCAAGCCTCGCAGCCCGAACCGACCTGACAGAAAAGCCCCGCCGGCTGAGCCGGCGGGGCTTGTGATAGCCAGCTATGGTGGAATGCCGATCAGGCCAGATCGGCGCGATCGGCGTTCATCACCTTGGCCCAGGCCGCGACGAAGTCGTCGACGAATTTCCGGGCGTTGTCGTCCTGGGCATAGACCTCGGCATAGGCGCGCAGCACCGAGTTCGAACCGAAGACGAGGTCGACGCGGGTCGCGGTCCACTTCACCGCGCCGGTCTTGCGGTCGCGGATCTCGTAGAGCCCACCAGCGGTCGGCACCCAGCTGTAGTGCATGTCGGTGAGGTTGACGAAGAAGTCGCTGGTCAGCGCACCGACCCGGTCGGTGAACACGCCATGCTTGGTGCCGCCATGGTTGGTGCCCAGCACGCGCATGCCGCCGAGCAGCACCGTCATCTCAGCCGCCGTCAGGCCGAGGAGCTGGGCGCGGTCGAGCAACATCTCCTCGCCGGTGACGACATAGGCTTCCTTCTGCCAGTTGCGGAAACCGTCGGAGAGCGGCTCCAGCACCGCGAAGGACTCCGCATCGGTCTGCGCGTCGGTGGCATCGCCACGGCCCGGCGCGAAGGGCACGGTCACGTCGAAGCCCGCGGCCTTGGCCGCCGTCTCGACGCCGACATTGCCGGCGAGCACGATGACGTCGGCGACGCTCGCGCCGGTCGCGGCCGCGATCGGCTCCAGGACAGCGAGAACCTTGGCGAGGCGCGCCGGCTCGTTGCCGGCCCAGTCCTTCTGGGGGGCGAGGCGGATGCGGGCGCCGTTGCTGCCGCCGCGCTTGTCCGACCCGCGGAAGGTGCGGGCGCTGTCCCAGGCGGTCGAGACCAGATCGGCAATCGAGAGGCCGCTGGCGGCGATCTTCGCCTTGACGGCGGCAACGTCATAGCCGACGCGGCCGGCCGGGACCGGGTCCTGCCAGATCAGCTCTTCCACCGGAACGTCCGGGCCGAAATAGCGCGACTTCGGGCCGAGATCGCGATGGGTCAGCTTGAACCAGGCGCGGGCGAAGGCATCCGAGAACGCCTCGAAATCGTTGAGGAAGCGCTCCGAGATCGCCCGGTAGGCCGGATCGACCTTCAGGGCCATGTCGGCATCGGTCATCATCGGGTTGTGGCGGATCGAGGCGTCCTCCACGTCCACGGGCTTGTCCGCGTCGGCGATCGAGACCGGCTCGTACTGCCAGGCACCGGCCGGCGACTTGCGCAGTTCCCAGTCATGGCCGAGCAGCATCTCGAAGAAGCCGTTGTCCCAGCGCGTCGGATGGGTGGTCCAGGCGCCCTCGATGCCGCTGACGACCTGGTCGCGGCCTATGCCGCGGCCCTTTCGGTTCATCCAGCCGAGGCCCTGGTCCTCGAGCGAGCCGGCTTCCGGCGCCGGGCTGAGATTGGCCGCGTCGCCATTGCCGTGGCTCTTGCCGATGGTGTGACCGCCGGCGGTCAGAGCGACGGTTTCTTCGTCGTTCATCGCCATGCGCGCGAAAGTCTCGCGCATCATCGCGGCGGTCTTGAGCGGATCGGGCTTGCCGTTCACGCCTTCCGGATTGACGTAGATCAGGCCCATCTGGACGGCGGCCAGCGGGTTTGCCAGCGTCTTGGCGTCCGTGACGTCGCCATAGCGATTGTCGCTCGGCGCCAGCCACTCCTTCTCCTCGCCCCAGTAGATGTCCTTCTCGGGGTGCCAGATATCCTCGCGACCGAAGGCGAAGCCAAAGGTCTTCAGGCCGGCGACCTCATAGGCGATCGTGCCGGCGAGCGCGATCAGGTCGGCCCAGCTGACGCGGTTGCCGTATTTCTTCTTGATCGGCCAGAGCAGGCGACGCGGCTTGTCGGTGTTGGCATTGTCCGGCCAGGAGTTCAGCGGGGCGAAGCGCTGGTTGCCGGTGCCCGCGCCGCCGCGGCCGTCGGAGATGCGGTAGGTGCCGGCGGCATGCCAGGTCATGCGGGCCATGGTGCCGACATAGCTGCCCCAGTCGGCCGGCCACCAGTCCTGGCTCTCGGTCATCAGCGCGCGCAGATCGTTCTTCAGCGCCGCGACATCGAGCTTCTTCAGCTCCTCGCGGTAGTTGAAGCCCTTGCCGAGCGGATTGGTCTTGCTGTCCTGCTGGTGGAGGATGTCGAGGTTGAGGGCGTTCGGCCACCAACTGGTGACGGAACCGCCGGTCTGGGTCATCCCGCCATGCATGACCGGGCACTTGCCAGCCTTGTTCACGTCGCTGCCGTCCATGATATCCCCCTTCGGAGCCTGCAAAATCGGGTTTTCCCGGAAGGCGCCTGACGCCTCGCGCCGGAAGACGGCGCACCCGCATCCACCCGAGGCGGACGTCGCACCGTTCCATTCGAATGGTTCTAGGGAAAAGCTATCATAATGAGAACTTGAATTTTCAAATCATTACGATAATTTTTTCAAATGATGTCGATCAAGCACCTGCGCTACTTCGCGGCCCTCGCCCAGCATCGCCATTTCGGCCGCGCCGCGGATGCCTGCGCCATCAGCCAGCCTGCCCTGTCGCTGCAGATCAAGGATCTGGAGGAACTGCTCGGCGCTCAACTGGTCGAGCGCGACCGCCGGCAGATCCGGCTGACCGGCCTCGGCGAGGCCTTTGCCGGGCGGGCGCAGCAGATCCTGCGCTCGGTCGACGAACTCGCGGACCTGGCACGGGCTTCGAGCCCCGCGCTCGGTGGCCGGCTGCGCATCGGCATGATCCCGACGGTCGCTCCCTATCTCTTGCCGGCCGTCATCCGCCGGCTGACCGAGCGGTTCCCGGCAGTCGACCTGCGTCCGCGCGAGGCGGTGACCGGCAAGCTGACGGAGGACCTGATCACCGGCGGGCTGGACATCGCCGTCATGGCCCTGCCCGTTTCGGAATCTTCCCTGCAGGATCAACCGCTCTTCGACGAGGAGTTCGTTCTGGTGCGCGCCCCGGCCGACCGGCACAAGCCGCCGCCGAGCGTGGAAAGCCTGCGCGCGATGCGCCTGCTTCTGCTGGAGGAAGGCCACTGCTTCCGCGATCAGGCGCTGGCCTTCTGCAACATGGCTTCCGGCCTGTCGCAGGATCCGATGGAGGGCAGTTCGCTCGCGACGCTGGTGCGCATGGTCGGCGCCGGCATGGGCGTGACGCTGATCCCCGAAATGGCGGTCGCGGCGGAAACGTCGGCGGTGGAGGTCAGCATCGCCCGGCTGGCGGAACCGCGGCCGCGGCGCAGCATCGGGCTGGTCTGGCGCAAGACGAATCCCCTGGCCGAGCATTTCGTGCAGGTCGGCGAAATCGTCCGCCAGGAGCACGACATCCTGCGCCGTCAAGGCGGCGCGGCGCGGCTTCCCGATACGGGTCTGCGAGGCGGATCAAATCGCGCGGGCGATCTGATAGATCACCCATAGAAGGAGGCCGAGCCAGCCGACCTGTATCACTCCCAGGAACAACGCGAGCATGAACGTCATGCTGCGCTCGCCTGTTTCCGTGGAGGCGCCGGCAGCCGTCGAACCCGTGGCGATCATCATCCACTCCATCGTTGATGGAGCGGGCTTAGCGCGCAGGTGACGCTACGGAAACATAATGCTTAATTCATCGTAAACGCGACAAGGGCTGCCGGCTCGGGGCCGCATCGCCGTCATGAGGTCTTCGATATGAAAAGCGGCCCGTTACCGGGCCGCTGATCGATGGCGACGCGCTTTCAGGAGCGCTCACCAGCCGCGATGACGGCGATAATAGCCAGGCGGGGGGCCGTAGCCAGGGCGCGGACCGTAGCCATAGCCCGGGCCGTAGCCAGGACGGGGGCCATAGCCGTAACCGCCGCCACGCCCATGGCGCTGCTGCCGCATCGTCTCGCGGATGATCATGTGGCGCCGCTCGGCGGCTGCCGACCAGGTATACTCCGCGGCCTGCTTGTCCAGGCCTTGGGCCATCGAGGCCGGCAGCTCTTCCGAGGCCATCGCCGGCGCCGCCAGCGACAGACCGATGCCCAGGGCGGCAAGCGAGAGGAATTTGCGCATCTGTTTCTCCTTATGCTGCCCGCATTAAACGCGTCACCGTACAAACAGTTCATGAACCGCGTTGTTGGCTTACGTTCATCAAGCCCCGAAGGCTGGAGGCCTGCCGGTCTCGATAGGTTGGTCTGCCCCCTGAAAAGTAGTCCTCCGTGAGCCGGGAGCGCGCCCTCGGCGCGGTCGATCCTGCTGATCGGCGACGAGAGCGCTCTTCCGGCGATCGGCGCATTGCGGCGGAGGTGCCTGGAGGCACCCGCATGGGGGCGATCATCGAGGTTCTCGATGCGGCGGAGGAACAGCCGCTACCCTCGGCCGGAAGCCTTGAAGTTCGCTGGCTGCATCGCAGCAGCTATACTGCTGGCGCTACGGGCATCCTGGCCCGAGAGGCAAAAAAGGCGATAACCTCCGCCGATGCGGAAACCTTCATTTGGATCGCTGGCGAGAAGGCGGACGCGCGTTCAATTCGCACAGTCCTGAAGGAACGCCGTCACGGCAAAAGCAACATGTATGTCGCGTGGTATTGGGAACGCTGAACCCGACCGGTCTTCACGCTATCGTCTCGATCGCGCCAAACGCGTGCAGCCCCCGCTGACCGCGAAGATCGAGGTACGCAGACCTGCGCCCGCTCCTACCGCGTGTCTTCGCAGCACGGCCGGGCGAGCGCAGGCGGTCCGGTCCCTCCCCAAGTTGCCCTTCTCAATCATGCAGCCACACGGCCCCGAACCAGCTCCGACAAATGGAGCCGCAACGCAACTAGCCTGATTGAGATCGCAGCATGACCTGGCTAACCAACTTGCCTCACCCAGGAGGCGTCACGGGCGAGCGGCTACCGCTTCACCAATGAGCAGGTCGAGGCTGCGAGCGGCTGGAAGGCCTGCTCGCCGGGAATTGTCGCGAGCAGCTTGTAGTAGTCCCATGGCGCCTTCGACTCCGAAGGCTTCTTGACCTCGTAGAGGTTCATGTCGTGGACCATGCGGCCATCCGGCCGGATCTTGCCGTTCTTGTAGAAGAGGTCGTTGACCGGCGTCTCGCGCATCGCCTTCATCACGGCCGCCGTCTCGTCGGTCTTGGCCGCCTCGACCGCCTTCAGGTAATGCACGACAGAGGAGTAGGTGCCGGTCTGCAGCATGTTCGGCATCGACTTGACCTTGTCGAAGAACTTCTTCGACCAGGCGCGCGTCTCGTCGTTGGTGTCCCAATAGGACGCTTCCGTGATCGTCAGCCCCTGGGCCTCCTGGAGGCCGAGGCCATGCACATCATGGATGAAGCCGCCCAACGTCGCCAGCTTCTGGCCGGACTGCGTCAGCCCGAACTGCGCCGCCTGCTTGATGGAGTTGATGGTATCGCTGCCGGCATTCGCGAGAGCGACGACCTTGGCGCGCGAGGATTGAGCGGTCAGCAGCGGCGAGGCGAAATCGGTGGTCCCGACCGGGACCTTGACGCTGCCCAGGACCCTGCCCTTGTTCTCGGTGACGATGCGGGTCGCCTGCTCCTGCAGGCCATGGCCGAAGGCGTAATCGGCGGTGACGAAATACCAGGTGTCGAAGCCCTGCTTGGCCAGCGCCTGGCCCGTGCTCTGCGCGATGGCGTAGGTGTCATAGGCCCAGTGCACGACATAGGGGCCGCAATTCTCGTTGGTTATGCGGGTCGAGCCTGGCGAGGACAGGGTGATGATCTTGCCCTTGTCCTTGGCGATCTCGATCACCGCCAGCGCCGGCGACGAGGAGGCGACATCGAGGATCGCATCCACCTTGCCCTCGTCGAACCATTTGCGCGCGATCGAGGCGGCGATGTCGGGCTTGTTCTGATGGTCGGCATAGACCAGCTCGACCGACTTTCCGAGCACCTTGCCGCCGACCTCGTCGATCGCCATCTGGGCGGCGGTCACCGCACCGATGCCGGTGATGTCGGCATAAACGCCCGACATGTCCTCGATCACGCCAATGCGGATCACATCGTCCGAGATGGCTGGCGCCTGCGCGGAGGCCGCCGTCGAGACGGCCGTCAGCGCGGTTGCGGCAAGCAAGCCGAGCGTGCGGTTGTTGAAGCCCTTCATCGTTCCTCCGGATATTTTTATTGGTTGATCGCGTTCGATCCCGGCGGTCATTCTCCGGCCGGGCGCGCGCCGCACTCAACGTCCGTCGCCGACATTCCGGAGACGGAGATATGTGGCTTTCTGACAGCCGACAGCGCCTCAGCGCTTGGCGCGCGTGGCGAAGGCAGCCAGTCCGCGTCGTGCGTCCTCGCCGGTGAAGGTGCGCTGGCCGAGCAGCGCCTCGGCGGCGAAGGCCTCCCGATAGGGCAGGTCCTGGAGCGTGAGCGCAGCCTGCTTGATCGTCTGGACCGCGCTCGGGCTGAGCGCAGCCATGCGCTCGGCCAGTTCCATGGCGGCAGGCTCCACCTCGGCTGCCGGCAGAACGCGATTGACCACGCCCTTCGCCAGCATCTCGGAGCTGGAGAAGCGCTGCGCCGTGAGCAGGATCTCCATGGCATGGGCATGCCCGATCTGGCGGATGAGGCGCACCAGCGTCCCGCCCGCCGGCACAAAGCCGTGAACGGCCTCCGGTAGCTGGAAGACGGCATCCTCGGCCGCGATGCGGATATCTGTCGCCAGCATGATCTCGAAGCCGCCACCGATGCACAGGCCGCGAATGGCGCAGACGATCGGCTTGTAGAGCGGCACATTCTTGAGATGGGCGGGGTCCCATTCGCTGATGTCGAACCGATCGCTCGCGAGCGCGGGAATGGATTCGGTCAGATCCGCGCCGACGCAGAAGGCGCGCTCCCCCTCCCCGGCGAGCACGATGGACCGGATGGCATCGTCCGCGGCGGCTTCGATGAAAGCCTTGCCGAGATCCTGATACATCGCCAGCGAAAGGGCGTTCAGCTTTTCGGGACGGGCGATGCGGATGGTCGCGACCGCGCCGTCGCGCCTGAAATCGATGGCCATTCTAGATCGCTCCACCGTCGACGAGCCGCTGGATCGCGGGGTCGTCGAGCCCGAGCAACTCGGCCAGGAGCGAGCGCGTATGCTCGCCCGGCGCGGGCGCCTTGCCGAGCGGAATCTCGCCGGTCGCGGAGAGCTTGATCGGCGAACCGAACATGCGGACGCTCTCGCCGGCGACCGGTATCTCGACGATCATCTTGCGGGCCGCGATATGCGGGTCTTCGACGACCTCCGGAACGGTCCGGATCGCGCTGAGCGGCACCCTGTCTCCAGCCATCGCCTCCAGCTCGGCCTTGCCATAGGCACTGAACCAGCCCTCCAGCAGGGGGCGCACGACACGCTCGGCGATCTCGGGGTCGAAGCGCTTCTCCATGGTGTCGATCGCAGGATCGTCAGCGCGTTCGGGCTCGCCGAACATCTCGCAGGTCAGGCGCCAGAACTTGTCGGTGTAGCCGCCGAAGAAGACATAGCCGTCCTTGCAGGCGAACTGGCCATAGGGCCGCACGAAGGGGTGCTCGTTGCCCAGCGGCGAGGCGACCTCGCCCTTGGTGGTGTAGCGCACGACGGCGTTCTCGGTCAGCGTCAGGATCGAGTCCTGCTGCGAGACGTCGACGACCTGCCCTTCACCGGTGCGCTCGGCGGAACGCAGGGCGGCCAGCGTCCCGATCGTCGCATAGAGCGAGGCTGCGAGATCGCCGATGATGGTGCCGACGCGCACGGGTGGGCGGTCCGGATAGCCGTTCATCGACCACAATCCGCCGACCGCCTGCCCCGTATTGTCGAAGGCAGGGCGGGAGGAATTCGGGCCGGAGCGGCCGAAGCCGCTGATCGCGGTGTAGACCAGCCGGGGATTGTGGCGCTTCAGTTCGTCATAGCCCAGGCCGAGCTTCTCCATCGTGCCCGGCCGGAAATTCTCGACCAGAACATCGGCCTTGCCGACGAGCTGCTTCAGCAGCGCCTTGCCTTCGGCCGTCTTGAGGTTGATCGAGATGCCGCGCTTGTTGCGATTGAACTGGGAGAAGAAGGCGCTTTCTACCCCATCGCCCTCGCCCCCAACGAAGGGCGGGAAGCCCCGCGCATAGTCGGGATCATCGGGATGCTCGACCTTAATGACGTTCGCACCGAGATCAGCGAGCAGCATCGCGCAGAATGGACCGGCAACGACACGCGTGATGTCCAGCACGGTGACGCCCGCCAGCGGCCTTGCCGCCATGCCCGCATCGTCTCCTCGCGATACCTCGCCCGCCATCTCGTTTCCTTTTCCGTTTTCAGGCGGCAGCTTGAGCTGCCTGCGCCCGCGCAACCCGCGATCCCGTGCGTCGGCCGAGATGCTGGGACACGAACTCGCCGGCAGCGATCAGTGCCGCAAGATCGATGCCCGTCGACAGACTCATGCCGTGAAGCATGTAGACGACATCCTCGGTCGCGACATTGCCCGTGGCGCCGGCAGCGAAGGGGCAGCCGCCCAGCCCGGCGACGGAGGCGTCGAAACTGGTGATGCCCGCGTCCAGCCCGGCATAGATGTTCGCCAATGCCTGGCCGCGCGTATCGTGGAAATGCAGGGCGACACGGCCGGCGCCGATCTCGGCTGCGACAGCTGCGGCGACGGCGCGGGCCTGGTGCGGGGTCGCGATGCCGATCGTGTCGGCGACGGAGACCTCATAGCAGCCCATCTCCGCCAGCTGGGCCGAGAGCCGCGTCACCGCCGACATCGGAACCGCTCCCTCATAGGGACAGCCGAAGGCGCAGGAGACGTAGCCACGCACCGGAAGCGTTCCATCCAGACGCTCGAAGACCGGCCGGAAGCGCTCCAGACTCTCCGCGACCGAGCAGTTGATATTGCGGCTGGAGAAGGCCTCGCTCGCCGAGGCGAAGACGGCGACCTCGTCGGCACCGGCCGCGAGCGCGGCTTCAAGCCCCTGCAGGTTCGGCACGAGCGCGATGAAACGTCCGCCTCCGGGGCGCCGCGCACCCGCCAGGACGGCCGCCGTATCCGCCATCTGCGGCACATGGCGCGGCGACACGAAGCTGCCGACCTCGATCGAGACGAGGCCTGCTGCGACGAGCCGGTCGACCAGTTCGGCACGCACAGAAGCCGGCAGTATCCGGGCCTCGGCCTGCAAGCCGTCGCGCGGCCCAACCTCGACGATCCGAATATCCGCTGTCATGCCGTTCCACCGTGGTTTCCCGTCACTCTTGCCTCAGCGCCAGGAAACACGAAATGGATGCTTCATACGATCTGATGCGCAAATTATGTATCATTACGACATAACGACGGCGCGCTGCCTGCGATAACTGCTGGGGCGTGGCGCGATCGCGCTCAACAGGAGTCCGCGCATGATTCAGGAGGCGGAAGGACTGACGCAACCGCTGTCCGAGGCGGAGACCATCGCCGGTTTCTACGCCCGCATGCTCGCACTGCTCGACCAGAGCGCAAACCCCTCGGCTTTCGAGCAGCTCGTCCTTGAAGCGCGCGCCCTCGAGCCGGGCCTGCGCGGCCGGGTCGAGGCCGACATGGCTCTGGCCATCCGGTTGCGCGAGAATGTCGAGCACAAGCTCAAGCGCGAGCGCGAGCTCATCGCGCTCAACGAAACGGCGCGCGATCTCTCGGCGATGCGCGACACCGACCAGGTGCTGCAGGCGATCATCCGCCGCGCGCGCCAGCTAGTCGGCAGCGACCTCGCCTATCTCTCGGCCGCGCCCGACGACCGCAGCCCCCTGCATGTCAGGGCCACCGAAGGCGTGACCTCCGAAGCCTTCGCAAAGATCGTCGTGCCACGCGATGTCGGCATCTGCGGCAGTGTCGTCCGCACGCGCAAACCATGCCAATCGAGCCAGTACCGGGCTGATCGGCAGTTCCACCACGATCCGGTCATCGACTCCGCCATCCATGCCGAGGGCGTCGTCTCCATACTCGGCATTCCGCTCGAACTCGAGACACATATCATCGGCGTTCTGTTCGTGGCCGATCGCTACGAGCGCTCTTACAACCCGCAGGAGATTTCGATCCTGCAGTCGCTCGGCACCTTCGCCGCTCTCGCCATCGAGAACGCCCGCCTGCTCGAAGAGGGGCAGCGCGCCCTGAGCATGGCCCGCGACGCCAACGTCGCCCTGCGGACCAAGGCCGACGACATCGAAAGCGCCGCCGTCGCGCATGAGCGCCTCACCGAACTCATCGCCCGCGGCGGCTCGCTCGACGACTTGCGCCAGCGCGTCGCATCCCTGCTGGGTGGCGAGGCGACGATTCTCGATGAGCGCCAGATCGCCATCGCCGGCACGCTGCCGGACGACCTGCGCGAGAACGGCATCGCCTCGGCCATCCGCGAGAGCGTCCGCCTCGGCCGATCCGTGCAGTTCGAAGTCGCGCCGGCCAGGGTCGTGACAGTCGCCGCGGTCACGAGCGGCGCCGTCCGTCTCGGCGCCGTCGTCCTGATCCGCACCAGGCCGATGTCCTCCCCCGAGATCCGCACGCTGGAGCGGGCCGCACTGGTCACGGCGATCGTGCTGCTGTCGATGGAACGCGTCACCGAGACGGCCTATCGCAACGTCGCCGACATCATCTCCGCGCTGCTGCGGGGCACATCGGACCCGTTTGGTTCGGAGGCCTCGCAGGCCCTGCCTGCTGGCGTGACGCTGTCCTGGCCGGTGACGATGCTGCTCGTCTCCTGCAAGGAGGGCTTCGCCGCCCATCTCCCACAGGCCCTGCGCGCGACCGTCTCGGGCCGCCAGACGATCGGTGCCGCCTTCAACGGCGACCTCGCCGTGGCGACAGCCGCCCAGGACTGGACGGAGCAGGCTCGCCGGATCGCCACCGCCCTGCAGGATGCCGGCCGCCACGACTTCAACATCGTCGCCTCCCAGCCGGTTTCGGACATCGCGACGGCAACGGCGGAATATCAGCGCCTGCGCCGCAGCCTCGCCTTGCTGCGGAGCCTCGGGCAGAGCGGCCGGGTCGTCCCCGAAAAGGCGCTGTCCCTATATGGCCTGCTTTTCGACGGCCAGAGCGAGGACGCCGCGCGCCAGTTCATCCATCACACCGTCGGCCCATTGCTGGAACACGACAGGCGCCGCAAGGCCCAGCTGGTGCCGACGCTGCTGACCTTCTTCGAATCCGGCCGCAGCCTGCAACGGGCAGCCGACATGCTGGAGATCCACGTCAACACCATGCGCCAGCGCCTGGACGCGATCAGCGGGATCTGCCCCGATTGGTCCGAGCCAAGCCGCAGCCTCGAGCTGCACATGGCGCTGCGCCTGCACAGGCTCAGCGAAACCCTGCCCGCCTGAGACAATGGAGGAGACATACCGTCGCTGGCCTCCTCGGTATGGATCGCAACCATTGTCGCCCGCCAAAGGGGCTCGTTAAACGCTGGTACTCGTACAAGAACGGAGCCTAGCGCCGATGCCCGTCAACAGCCGCCTCCCCGGCTTCTACAAGCTGTCTCCGCGTGACCGCCTGGCGGAGGTGACGCGCGCCTCCGGCCTCACCGAGACTGATCTCGCCTGCCTCGTCCCCTCCGATCCGGACATGCTCGCGACCGCGGACCGCATGATCGAGAACGTGGTGGGAACGCTGTCGATCCCGGTCGGCATCGCCGCGAACTTCACCATCGGCGGGCGCGACTACCTGATCCCCATGGCGACGGAGGAGCCCTCGGTCGTCGCCGCGGCCAGCAACATGGCCTCGGTCGCACGCCTGCATGGCGGCTTCCACGTCTCGACCGACCTGCCGATCATGGTCTCGCAGGTGCAGGTCGTCGGCGTCCCCGACCCGCGCGGCGCCCGCATGCGCCTCTATGAGGCGGAGGCCGAAATTCTCGCCCTGGCCAATGAGCAGGACCCGCTGCTGGTCAAGCTCGGCGGCGGCGCGCGCGGCATCGAGGTTCGCATCGTCGAGGCCGACGGCGCGACCTATGTGGTCCTGCATCTCCAGGTCGACGTGCGCGACGCGATGGGCGCCAATGCCGTCAACACCATGGCCGAGGCGCTGGCACCGCGCATCGCGGAGATCGCGGGCGGACGCGTGCGGCTGCGCATCCTCACGAACAAGGCCGACCGGCGCCTTGCGCGGGTACGCGCCGTCTTCGATCGCGACGCCCTCGGCGGCGCCGATGTCGTCGCCGGCATCGTCGACGCCTATCGCTTCGCCGCCGCCGACCCCTATCGCGCCGCGACCCACAACAAGGGCATCATGAACGGCATCACCGCCGTGGTGCTGGCGACGGGCAACGACACCCGCGCGGTCGAGGCGGGCGCGCATTGCCATGCTGCCGCCAGCGGCCGCTACAGCTCGCTCTCCCATTACGAGGTCAATGCGGACGGCCACCTCGTCGGCACGCTCGAAGTGCCCATGGCGGTGGGTCTCGTCGGCGGCGCGACCAAGACCCATCCGGCGGCTCGGGCCGGCGTCAAGCTGCTCGGCGTCACCTCGGCGCAAGAACTGGCGCAGGTCATCGTCGCGGTCGGACTGGCGCAGAATGTCGGCGCCCTGCGCGCACTGGCCGCCGAGGGCATCCAGAAAGGCCATATGTCGCTGCATGCCCGCAACGTCGCGGCGGCAGCCGGCGCGATCGGCGACGAGATCGAGGCGGTCGTCTCCCGGCTCAAGACCGGCGGGCATGTCCGCCTCGACCGCGCGGAGATCATCCTGGCCGAGTTGAGGGCGGCAACCCCGTAAGCGCCCGGCGCGCTGACCAGCGTGCCGGCACCGTCATGTGATGCTTCCGGAGAGGAGACGAAAAGGATGCTGTCGACGAGCGCGCAAATCCGGCAGGTCTCCGCGTCTTGCACCATGGGCCGTGCGCGGCCGTGCAGCTTCGACGATTGGCACGGCTCGCAGGACCCGGTCGTTGCGCATGAGGCCCATTACCCGGCGAGCGCGCAGGGCAAGCTGCACAGCCACGCCCGCGCGCAACTGGTCTGCGCGACGACATCCGCCCTGGACGTCATCGCCGGAGATTGCCGCTGGACGGTTCACCCAGGACACGCGGCCTGGCTGCCCGGCGGCGTCGTCCACAGCGTCGCCGGCCCGCCGGAGAACACGATCTTTCGTTCGCTCTACGTCCGGCCGGATCTCGCGGCCAGGCTGGATGGCAAGGCGGCAGTCGTCAGCGCATCCCCGTTTCTGCAGGATCTGCTGCAGCGCCTTTTCGACATCCATGCCGGTCATCGCGATCCGGCGCTTTACCCCCATCTCGCCGCGCTCGCGCTCGACGAGATCGCGCGCGCGGAGCGTCACGGCGAGATCGCCTCGCCCCGCCTGCCTTCGCCGCGAGATCGCCGCGCGAAGCTGATCTGCGAGGCGCTGCTGGACCAGCCCGCCGATCGGCGAACATTGGAGGAATGGGGCAAGATCGCAGGCGCCAGCGCACGCACGCTGGAGCGGCTGTTCCGAGACGAAACCAGCATGAGCTTCAACGACTGGAGACAGACCTGCCGCATCGCCGCCGCCATCCCGAAGCTCAGGCAGGGGTGTCCGGTCAAACAGGTCGCCTGGTCCGTGGGCTATGACAGCCCCAGCGCTTTCGCCGCGACCTTCCGGCGCGTCGTCGGCACCAACCCCACGAGCGCGCATCGCGGGCATTAGACGCGCGCGCTTCGCTCAGCAGGCGATCACCATGTCGCTGTCCGGCACGGCCTGGCAAAGCAGCACCTGCCCTTCCGCAAGCACCGGCGCCTCGCCTGCCGGATAGTCCGCCGAACCGCTGACGAGCTTCTGCACGCAGGACTGGCAGTCCCCGACACGGCAGGAGTAATCGACCTTGATCTGATGGCTGAGCGCGAGATCGAGGAGGGAGCCGCATGCAGGCCGCCAGACCAACTCCTTGCCCGACTTCGCGAAGGTGATCCTGCGCTCGGCCCGGCCGGCCAGCTTCTCTGCCAGGCCTTCGCCGGTCGGGCCGAAGGCTTCGAAGCGTACGCGCTCGGGATCCGCGCCGCGCGCGATCAGGCCGTCGCGCAAACCGCTCATGAACGTGTCCGGCCCGCAGATGTAGAAATCCGCCTCGGCAGCCGGAACGAGCCGATCGAGCACCCCGGCATCCAGACGTCCGCGATGGTCGCAAGGCTCGCCCTCACCGGCCTGCGAGTAGGCGTATAACAACCGCACCCGCCCGCCCGAACGCTCCGCCAGATCCCGTACCTCGTCGACGAACAGGGCATGGCTTGCGTCGCGGGCCGCATGGACAAACCAGATGTCGCGGTCGATGCAGTCCGTCGCGAGCGTCGCCAGCATCGGCAGCAGCGGCGTGATGCCGACACCGGCACTGACGAGAACGACGGGCCGCAGCGATGCCCCATCGAGCACGAAGCGCCCCGAGGGTACGCCGACATGGACCTCGTCGCCCTCGGCAAGGCCATGCAGCAGGCCCGACAGCCCGTCCTCGCTGACCTTGCGCACGGAAATCCGGATCGCCCTGTCGCCCGGCCGGCCCGAGACCGAGTAGTTCCGGCGCCGCAGGGGCTGGTTTTCATCCTTCGGCGAAGCGACAGTGACATATTGCCCGGCCCGGATATCGCCGATCGCGGCCGCGTCGAGCGGCTCCAGCACGAAGGATCGGACTTCGGGATTCTCCTGCCGCAGCGATGTGATCGCGAAGCGACGCAGGCCTGTCCAGGGCGCCACTTTCGGCTCGGCCCAGATCTCGGACCGCGTCAACGCCGCAGAGCAGTGGAAGAAGATCTCGTCGGGTGCGATGTCGACCGCCAGTCGCGCGCCCGCCTCGCCATCGCCGGAGCGGAACGGGCCGTTCATCCTCAGTGCTTCGCAACGCCCCGGAACGGCCGCCAGCAACGCGCATTCGCCCGAACCGCCGAGGCCTGCACGCTCGGCCGCCATGCGCAGCCTAAAACGTTGACGGTTGGCGGTGATGTCGAGCGCCAACGCGCCATCGCCGTGGAGATCCAGATCGATGCCGCCATCAGGCCTATCGGTGGCGAGCACGATGAAACTCGCCTCATCGATGAAGGCGAGTCCGCCTGATCCGATCGAATCATAGACCTTGGTTCGCACCACTTCGCTCGGCGTGCCGTAGATTTCGCGCATGCCGGCGGCGGCGAGCCGCGCCTCCTCCACCCCCGGCCGCTGGATCGACTCGCGGCCGGTTTCGCGGTGCATCGCCTTGTCGGAGTGGTAGTAGCCCATCATGTCCAGCGGCGCCTTGCGCGCGCTGGGATCGAGCCAGAAGCCGGAACGATCGAAGGCCCGGCTCTCGACGAAATCCATCGCGTGCGGCGTCAGCGCGATCACGGTCATCGGCCGGTTCTGGTCGGCCGGAAAGCGGGCGATATCTTCGGGCCTTGTGGAAACCTCCGCATGCGCCCGGATCTTCAGGAAGCGGCTGGAGCCTCGACTGAGCAGGGCGACGACGACGTCCGGATTGCCGAGCAGATTGGCGATCGTGTCGAGGCGGCGATTGCCCATGTAGTCGGGCAGGAGCAGGCGGCCCTCACCGTCCGGCCACAACACGGAGGGCTGTCCGCCTCGCGGCGAGACGTCGAGAGCGCCTTCCGGGCTGCGCGACGCGATGAAGAGCAACGTGGCGCTCTCGATGAAATCCCGGACGGCGGCATCCATGGACCGGCTTCGGCCTCCTTGCTTGCGGTGCGCATCCTAGTCCGCCGCTGGAAGCGGTCAGGCACTTTGTCGAGCGGGAACCCGACAGAGGCCGCCGCGAACCCGACACGCGCCTTCCAAATCGCCGCCCCCTCGCTAAGCCATTCCGAAAGCCCGCAAGCTGCCGGCGACGCCAAAAACGGGGAAGGCACACCATGAAGCGACGCGAGTTCAACAAGATGCTGCTCGGCGCCGGCGCGGGTCTCGGCCTGTCCAGCTCGGGCCTGTTTCGGGACGGCGTCGCCTACGCCCAGGGCAAGTCCGGCGGGCTGACCGCGATCATCAATCCCGAGCCGCCGGTGCTGACCCTACCGCTCAACCAGCAGATCCCGGTCGGGACGATCGGCGGCAAGATCTATGAGAGCCTGCTCGACTACGATTTCGAACTGAAGCCGCGCCCGCAACTGGCCGAGCGCTGGGAGATCTCCGAGGACGGCCTGACATACACCTTCCATCTGGCAAAGAACGCCAAATGGCATGACGGCAAGCCCTTCACCTCCGCGGACGTGGTGTTCTCCTGCAACGTCATGCTGAAGGAGGTGCACCCCCGTGCGCGCGGCGTCTTCGAGCGTTGCGAGAGCATCACCGCGCCCGACGACCATACGGTCGTGTTCAAGTTGAAGGCACCTTTCGGCCCCTTCCTGCTCGCCTTCGAGACCAGCTCGGCCCCGATCGCGCCGAAGCACATCTACGAGGGCACCGACTACCGCAAGAACCCCGCCAACGACACGCCGATCGGCACCGGCCCCTTCAAGCTCAAGGAGTGGCGCCGCGGCAGCCATATCCACCTGGTCGCCAACCCGGATTACTATCGCAAGGGCGAGCCCGTCCTGACGGAGATCTTCTACCGCGTGATCCCGGACGGCGCCTCCCGCTCCGTCGCCATGGAAAGCGGCCAGGCCCAGCTCTCGCAATTCGCCGATATCGAGCCCTTCGACGTGCCGCGCCTCGCCGCGATGCCGCAGTTGAAGCTCACCACCAAGGGCTATGAATTCTTCAGCCCCGTGCTCTGGTACGAACTGAACCTGCGCCGCAAGCCCTTCGACGACCTGCGCTTCCGCAAGGCGGTGCGCCATCTGCTCGATCCGAACTTCATTGTGCAGCGGATCAATTTCGGGCTCGGCCGCCCCGCCACGGGGCCCATCGCCTCGACCACGAAGTTCTATGATCCCAACGTCACGAGCTACAAGACCGACGTGGCGGCTGCGACAAAGCTGCTCGACGAGATGGGCCTCAAGCCGGATGCCAACGGCGTGCGCGCCCGCATCCGCTTCCTCGTCGTGCCCTTCGGCGAGTTCTGGACAAGGCTTGGCGAGTACTTCCGTCAGGCGATGAAGGCAGGCGGGATCGAGGTCACGCTCGACACCACCGATGCGGGCGGCTTCGCCGAGAAGGTCTCGAACTGGGACTACGAGACCACCTCGAACATGCTCTACCAGAACGGCGATCCCGCGCTCGGCGTCGCCCGCAGCTATATCAGCTCGAACATCCGCAAGGGCGTGATGTTCACCAACACCCAGGGTTACTCGAACAAGGAGGTCGACGACCTCTTCGACCGCGCCGCGGTGCTGACCTCGGATAAGGAGCGGGCCGAGCTCTACAGCAAGGCGCAGAAGATCCTGGTCGACGATCTGCCGGTGCTGTGGATGACCGAACAGCAGTTCCCGACCATCCATGACGCGCGGCTGCAGAACCTGATCGACAGCGCGATCGGCGTGAACGGAACCTTCGGGCGGGCGCGCTGGGCTTGAGATGAGCTTGCGCAGCGTCCTCTCCCGACTGGCCGGGATCATCGTCACGATCTTCGTCATCGCGACGATCAACTTCGTTCTCGTGCGGGCGGCGCCGGGTGATCCGGCGGCCGTGATCGCCGGCCAGTCGGGCGCCACCGACGAAGTCTTCCTGCGCCAGGTGCGGGCCGAATACGGGCTGGACAAGCCCTACATCGCCCAGCTCGGCGCCTATCTCGGCAAGGTGGCGTCGCTGGATCTGGGCTATTCCTATCGCCTGCGACGGCCGGTGCAGGAGCTTATCGGCGAAAGGCTGGGGCCGACGCTGCTGCTGACGCTTTCGGCCTTCCTGCTCTCGCTCGGCGGCGGCGTCATCCTCGGCGCGCTCGCCGGCATCCGGCACGGCAAATGGTCCGACCTTGCCATCTCGCTGCTGGCGCTCGTGCTCTACGCCACGCCGGTGTTCTGGCTCGGGCTGATGCTGGTGCTGCTGTTCTCGATCCAGCTCGAATGGCTGCCGGCCTTCGGCTATGTCGACATGCGCGCGGGGGAGCTGAGCCGGGTGGGCTATGCGCTCGACGTGGCGAAGCATCTGCTGCTGCCGGCCATTACGCTCGGCGCCATCTACATGGCGATCTATGCCCGGCTGATGCGCGCCTCCGTCATCGAGGTCGCCGCCGAGGACTATATCAAGACCGCCCGCGCCAAGGGGCTGAAGGAAGGCGCGGTCCTGCGCGGCCACATGCTGCGCAACGCCTCGCTGCCGGTCATCACCTTCGCCGGCATCCAGGTCGGCGCCATGATCGGCGGCGCCGTGGTGGTGGAGACGGTGTTCTCCTGGCCCGGGCTCGGACGACTGACCTTCGATGCCGTGACCAGCCGCGACTACCCGGTCCTGCTCGGCCTGTTCCTGGTGATGTCGGTGCTGGTGATCTTCGTGAACCTGCTGACCGACCTGATCCATCGGCTGGTCGACCCCCGCCTCGCAGTCAGATGAGACGATGAACGACAGCCTCAAGACCTTTTCTGCGCCATCCCGCCGGCCTGCTCGGGCTGGCCATTCTCGCCGTCGTCATTCTGGCAGCGGTGCTAGCGCCGCTCGTCTATCCGGCATCGCCCTGGGACATGGCGGGCGCGCCGCTGCGCCCGCCGGGAACCGACGGCGCCGTGCTCGGTACAGATACGATGGGGCGCGACATCGCGGCGGGCATCATGCACGGCGCCCGCGTCTCGTTGATGATCGGCATCGTCTCGACGCTCGCCGCATTGCTGCTCGGCGTGACGCTCGGCGCCATCGCCGGCGTCGCCGGCGAGACCGTCGACCATCTGATCGTGCGCTTCATCGAGATCTTCCAGACCATCCCCAATTTCGTGCTGGCGATCCTGCTGGTCGCCATTCTCACCCCGTCGATCGGCACCATCATCCTTGCCATCGGGCTGGTGAGCTGGCCGCCGCTGGCCCGCCTCACCCGAATCCAGGTGAAGAGCATCGCGGCGCGCGAATTCGTCCAGGCGGCGCGTTGCCAGGGCCAGAGCGCCGTTTCCGTGCTGCTTCGCCACATCATCCCCAATGCCATCTCGCCGATCATCGTCACCGGCTCGATGGCGGTGGCGTCGGCGATCCTGATCGAGGCGGCATTGAGCTTCATGGGGCTGGGCGACCCCAACTACATGTCCTGGGGCTACATGATCGGCGCCGGCCGCACCGTCATCCGCCAGGCGTGGTGGGCAAGCCTGTTTCCGGGGCTGGCGATCCTGCTGACCGCCGTCGCCATCAACCTGATCGGAGAAGCCCTGAACGATGCCCTCAACCCGCGGATCGCGCGCTCATGACGCTGCTCTCGGTCGAGAACCTCTCTATCGCCCTGCCGGCCGGAGGCGATCGCGCCCATGCGGTTTCGAACGTCTCCTTCGACATATCCGGGAACGAGATCGTCTGCCTGGTCGGCGAATCCGGCTCCGGCAAGTCGATGATCGCCCATGCCATCCTGGGCCTGCTGCCACCGGGCATCGGGATCGACGGCGGCGCGCTGATGTTCGAGGGCAGCGACCTCGCCGGGTTGCCGCCGGCGCAGAAGCGCGCGGTGCGTGGCGACCGCATCGCGATGATCTTCCAGGAGCCGCTGACGGCGCTCAATCCGCTGAAGCGCGTCGGCGAGCAGGTCGCCGAAGCCATCCGCACCCACCGACCCTCCCTCGCGGAGGCAGCGGTGACCGCCAAGGTCGAGGAGCTGTTTGCTCAGGTGGGCCTGCCCGATCCGCCGCGCCTGATGAAGGCCTATCCCTTCCAGCTCTCGGGCGGGCAGCGCCAGCGCGTGATGATCGCCATGGCGCTCTCCAACAACCCGAAGCTCCTGATCGCGGACGAACCCACCACAGCGCTCGACGTCACGACGCAGCGCCAGATCCTCGACCTGATCAAGGATCTGCAGAAGACCCACGATATGGGCGTGCTGTTCATCACCCATGATATCGGCGTCGTCGCGGATATCGCCGACAAGGTCGTCGTGCTCCAGCAGGGCAAGATCGTCGAGGCCGGCAGCGCCGATGCCGTACTGCTCAATCCGACGCAGGACTATACGCGGATGCTGCGCGACGCGGTCCCCGGCCGCGGGGCCTTCCGCAAGGCGGCCGAGCCGGCACCGCCCATCCTCGAGATCCGCGATCTCCAGAAGCGCTTCGTCACACGGCAGGGGCTGTTCGCGAAACCGCGCGAGGTGGTCGCGGCACGCGACGTCAATTGCCGCCTGGCGGCGGGAGACACGCTCGCGGTCGTGGGCGAAAGCGGCTCCGGCAAATCCACCCTGGCGCGCATCCTGCTCAGGCTGATCGAGGCGGATTCCGGCGAGATCCTCTGGCACGGGACCTCCGTCCGCGCCATGAACGGCGCGGCGCTGCGAAATTTCCGGCGCAAGGCCCAGATCATCTTCCAGGACCCCTATTCCTCGCTCGATCCCCGCCTCAAGGTCGGCGAGAGCATCTGTCGCGGTCCCATGGCCTTCGGCGCCAGCCGTGCCGAGGCACACAGGCTGGCTGGAGAGTGGCTGGACCGCGTGGGCCTCAGCCGCAAGGCATTGGACCGCTTCCCGCATGAGTTCTCCGGCGGGCAGCGCCAGCGCATCTGCATCGCACGGGCGCTCGCCCTCCAGCCCGAGATCCTGATCGCCGACGAGGCGGTCTCGGCGCTCGACGTCTCGATCCAGGCGCAGGTCCTCGACCTGTTGAACGGGCTGAAGGCCGAGATGAAGCTGGCCATGGTCTTCATCACCCACGACCTGCGCGTCGCCCGCGAGATCGCCGACCGGATCCTGGTGATGCGGCAGGGCCAGGTCGAGGAGGACCGCCCGACGGCGGAGCTCTTCGAGCACCCGCATAGCGACTATACGAAGCGGCTCCTCGAAGCCGTGCCGGGACGGGCCTTCTTCGCCGCCCGCGCCGCGCAGGAGGCGCTGGCGTGATCCTCGCGAGAGGCCCACAGAGATTCGTCGGATACGAGCGACAAGGTGAGAGACCGTGAGCAGCGAACTTTGGCAATGGACGGCCGCCGAGCTGGCGGCGGCGATTTCGGCGGGGCGGATCAGCTCGGTCGAGGCGACGCAGAGCGCCCTGGCGCGGCTCGAACAGGCTAACCCCGCGATCAATGCCGTCGTCGACGCCTTGCCCGAGGCCGCGCTCGCCGAAGCGCGGGCCGCCGACGAGGCGCTGCGTCGCGATGGTCCGGCCGGCCCGCTCCATGGCGTGCCCGTCACGATCAAGGTCAATGTCGATTACAAGGGCCGCGCCACGACCAACGGCGTCGTCGCCAACAAGGACCACAAGGCGGAACAGGATTCCTCCACGGTTTCCGCGCTGCGGGCCGGCGCCACGCCGATCATCGGCCGCACCAACACGCCGTGCTATTCGATGCGCGCCTTCACCAGCAACGACCTGCATGGCGCGACGCTCAACCCACATGACCGTGCGGTGACCTGCGGCGGGTCGTCGGGCGGCGCCGGGGCCGCTGCGGCCGCCGGCATCGGCGCGATCGCCCATGGAAACGATATCGGCGGCTCCGTCCGGCATCCCGCCTATTGCTGCGGCGTCTACGGCCTGCGACCGACGGCGGGGCTCATTCCCGGCACCAGCCTGTCCATGCCCGAGCGCAAGATCGTCTCGCAGTTGATGGCGGTGCAGGGCGCGCTCGCCCGCTCGATCGAGGATATCCGGCTGGCCATGCAGGTGCTCAGCCGGCGCGACCCCAACGACATCTGGCAGATCCCGGCCGGCGACATCTTCAGCACGCTCACCCACAGGCCCCGCAAGGTCGCAGTCGTCGCGGAGACGCAGGAGAGCCCGGTCGATCCCGAGGTGACGGCCGCCATCCGCCAGGCGGCCGCCATTCTGGCCGATGCAGGTTACGAGGTGGCCGAGGTCGAGGCGCCTTCCTTCCGCGAGCTGGTGGAGCATTGGCGCCTCATCCTGGGCAACGAGATGCGCGGGGGGCTCGGCCAGCTCATGGAAGCCCATGGCGACTGGAAGATGAAGAGGATGCTGGAGATCCAGCTCGAAGGCGTGCCGGTCGTCGATACGCGCGACGGCCTGCTGGAGGGGCTGGCGCAGCGCGCCCGGCTCGCCCGCAAATGGCAGCTCTTCATGGAGGACTGGCCGCTGATCCTCACCGCCGTGAGCTGGGTGAAGCCGATGGAGGACGATCTCGACGTCTCCGGCAAGATGGACACCGACTGGTTCTACGCCGTCACCGCGCCCTATATGGGCACGCCGACGATCGGTTTGCCTGGACTATCCGTGCCGGTCGGCACCGTGCCGGGCAAGCCCATGGGCGTGCAACTGCTCGCTCCACGCTTCGGCGATCGGCTTCTGTTGGAGGCTGGCGCTGTGCTGGAGCGCGGCATTGGCCGGATCGCGCCGATCGATCCGGCAAGGGATTGAGCGATACCTTGACCGGCCTCGGCCAGCAGACGGGATCGAAAGTTGATCTGCTCCGAGGCGGACGTCTCAAGGGCGGCTAAGGACCAGTAACGGGCTCTAGCCGCCGCCATAGTGAACGAGCGACATTGACTCGAAGCGCGCTTGTCTTGCGCGCTCGCCCCCTGTTAAACGTTTTTCTGTAAAACGTTTAACAGGCTTTCCGATGGACAATGGCCGCGTCACGATCCGGGATGTCGCCGCCCGCGCGGGCGCCTCGATCGCGACGGTCTCGAACGTGTTCAGCGGCAACAAGCCGGTGAATGCCGATCTGCGGGCCCGCGTGCTCAAGGCCGCCGACGAGCTGACCTATCAGGTCGACCGCGCGGCATCGCAACTGCGCTCGGGCCAGGCCCGCGTCGTCGGCGTCCTCGTGCCCGATCTCGACGACGTCTTCTTCACCTCCCTGGTCTCGCAGCTCGAAGTCCTCGCGCAGAAGGACGGCTACGATATCCTCGTCGCCAGCTCCCGTGACGATCTCGGACTGGAACAGTCGCGCCTGCGGACCTTGCTGGCCTGGCGCCCATCCGGGCTGATCGCCGTGCCCTGTTCCGATGCGGTTCCGGACGCCTTGCGCAACAAGATCGGGCGGTTGCCGATCGTGTTCGCCGACCGCGTGCCGCCCGAGGGCTCGCTCGTCGATACCGTCGCGATCGACAACCGCGAGGCCGGCGAGATCGCGGCCCGGCACCTCCTCGCCAAGGGGCATCGCGACATCCTCGTCGCCGCCTCCAGCCTCGCCATCTCGCCGATCCGCGAGCGCGTCCGCGGCGCCTGCGAGTTGATCCGCAGCACACTCGGCCGCGAGCCGACCGTGATCGAGCTCGGCTCCAATGCCGATCGCGGCGCCGCAGCCTTTCTGCACTGGCTCGAACGCCATCCACAGCCGAGCGCGGTGATCGCGCTCACCAACGTCACGACGCTGAGCACGCTTTCGGCGCTGGCCCGAATGCGCATGGACATTCCTGACCCGGTCTCGGTCGTCGGCTTCGACGATTATCCCTGGATGAGCGCCCGCAAGACTGGTGTCACCGCGATCCGTCAGCCGATTGCCGAAATCGCGGAAGCCGCCTGGAGCCGCTTGCGCGCCCGCATGGCCGGCAACATGGCGCCGCCGACGCATTCCGTCCTGCAGACCAGCCTGCAGGCCCGCGATTCCGTGAGGGATCTCGCCGCCACCGCTGAACGCGGCGGCAGCCGCGATCCCGATCCGCTTCCGAATCCGGAGAGACCGAGCGGCACCGCCAAGGCGGTGCACTGACGAAGACCGACGACGGGCGCCCTGCGTCCGAGCCACCGGGCCGACAGAGCCCGGAGCAAGGAAGCCCTGGAGGAAACGCGTGCAGCTTCAACGAACGGCACCACTCTTGCCGCTGCTTGCGCCGGTGCATCTGCTCATCCTGAGCGTGATCGTGCTGCCGTCGCTCTATGTCGTCTGGCTGAGCCTGAACACGTCGAGCTTCGGCCAGGCGCCGCGCTTCGTCGGCCTGCAGAACTACTGGCGCGTCCTGACCGATCCCGCCTTCCACAGCGCTCTCTGGAACACCGTCGTCCTCGTCGTCGTCGCCGTCCATCTGGAACTCGCCGTCGGCCTTGGCATGGCCCTGCTCTTTGCCAGCGGCCTGCCCTTCCGGCGTTTCCTGCTCGTCGCCGTGCTCGCGCCCTATGCGGTCAGCGAGGTCACCGCCGTGGTGATGTGGCGCTTCCTGTTCGATCCCGATGCCGGGCCGATCACGCTCGCCCTGCACGCACTCGGCCTGCCCTCACTCGACTGGTCCTTCGAGCCCTCGCACGCGATGGTCCTGATCGGCCTTTTGACGATCTGGCTGCACCTGCCCTTTACCTTCGTGATCGTCTACGCGGCACGCCTCGCGATGCCCGCCGAGCTTTACGAAGCATCCCGGATCGACGGCGCAACGCGCTGCCAGGCTCTCCGGCAGGTGACGCCCTATCAGGACAAGGACGCGATCGAGGATTTCGGCGACATCGCGTCAGGCCTCGTGCAGGGCATGACGGTCGACGGCAAGCTGATCGGCATCCCGGTACGCCATGCGACGCATGGGCTGTCCTACAACGAAGCGCTGCTGGAGGAGGCCGGTATCTCCGCCCCGCCGACGACTCTGGAAGAGCTGATCGAGCAGGCGAAGAAGACGACCTTCACCTCCACCAAGGGCGATATCGATGTCGGAGAACTGCGCCGTCAGCAGCTTGAGCGTGGCGTCTATCTACGCAACCCCGACGGCACGCGCGCCGGGCCGCCGAACCGCGCCGCCGCCTGATATGCCCGGGCATTTCATCGGAATCGATGTCGGCACCGGCAGCGCCCGGGCCGGCATCTTCGACGAGCAAGGGCGCATGCTCGCGACGGCGAAGCGCGACATTGCGCTCTATCGTGACGGGCCCGATATCGCCGAGCAATCGAGCGCGGATATCTGGCAGGCGGTCTGCGCCAGTGTGCGCGAAGCGATGGCGGAAGCCGGGCTCGCGCCGGACGACATCGCCGGCATCGGCTTCGACGCGACCTGCTCGCTGGTCGTGCTCGGGTCGGGCGGCAAGCCCCTCCCCGTCGGGCCACATGGTGATGCCACCCGCGACATCATCGTTTGGATGGATCACCGCGCCATCGAGCAGGCCGAGCGGATCAATGCGACGCGCCATCCGGTCCTCGCCTATGTCGGCGGCACGATCTCGCCGGAGATGGAAACGCCCAAGCTGCTCTGGCTGCGGGAGAACCTGCCGACGACCTACCACGCCGCCTGGCAATTCTTCGACCTGCCGGATTTCCTGACCTGGCGCGCGACCGGCTCGCTGGCGCGCTCGATCTGCACGGTCACCTGCAAATGGACCTATCTCGCCCATGAAGAGCGCTGGGACCCAAGCTATTTCCACCAGATTGGGCTAAGCGATCTCGCCGAGGAAGGTTTTACCCGCATCGGCACCGAGATCGTTCCGGGCGGCACGGCTCTCGCACAAGGCCTGAAGGAACAGGCCGCCGCCGAGCTCGGTCTGAAGCCGGGCACCGCGGTCGCCGCGGCGCTGATCGATGCCCATGCCGGCGGCGTCGGCTCGGTCGGCGTGCGCTCGCCACACGGCACGGCGCTGACCCGCATGGCCTATGTCTTCGGCACCTCGGCCTGCACCATGGCGAGCAGCGCAGAGCCGATCTTCATCCCCGGCATCTGGGGACCCTATTTCTCGGCGATGGCGCCGGGCCTCTGGCTCAGCGAAGGCGGACAATCCGGCGCAGGCGCGGCCATCGAGCAGCTCATCGGCTTTCATCCCGCGGCGCCGGAGGCGCAGCGCCTTGCCGAAGCCGAGGGCCTTTCGCTACCGGACTGGCTCGCGGCACAGGCGGCTCGGCATGCCGCCTCGCCTTCGGAGGCAGCCCGCCTCGCCGCCGAGATCATCGTCGTGCCGGATTTCCTCGGCAACCGCTCGCCTCATGCCGACCCGCAGGCCCGCGCTGTAATCGCGGGGCTGGGGGAGGGAGCGCGACCTCGACCATCTCGTCGCGCTCTATGTCGCCGGCCTCACCGGCATCGGCTACGGCCTGCGCCAGATCATCGAGGCCAGCCGGGCCAAGGGCGCGATGATCGAGGCGATCGTGCTCAGCGGCGGCGCGGGACGCCAGCCCCTGATCCGGCAATTGCTGGCGGATTGCGCCGGGCTGCCGCTGTTGGCGCCGGATGATGTCGACCCCGTCCTGCTGGGCTCCGCCATGCTCGCGGCTACGGCCGCGAAGGCATTTCCCGGCCTTGGCGAGGCCATGACCGGGATGGCACCGGGCGCCGCCATCTTCACACCGGCCAGCGGCGAAATCGCCGCGCTGCACGCCCGGCGCCTCGCTTCTTTCGAAATATTGCAGACGGCTGCACGCCGGGCGCGGGAGTTCATGCGACCCGCGCGCATTCCCGGATCGGAGACCTCGACGTGACCCAAGACCTGACCGGAAAAACCGCCGCGATCACCGGTGCAGCCTCGGGGATTGGCCTTGCCTGCGCGCAACGCCTGCTCGCCGCCGGATTGCGCGTCGTCCTCATCGACCGTGACAGTGAGGCTCTCGCGAAGGTCTGCGCGCCTCTCGGCCCCCATGCCATTCCGCTCGTCGTCGACCTCACCGACCCTGCCTCCGTCGCCGGCATGCTGCCTGCGATCCTCGACAAGGCTGGGCCGCTCGACATCTTCCATGCCAATGCCGGCGCCTATGTCGGGGGACCGGTCAGCGAAGGTGATCCCGATGCCTGGGACCGCATGCTCAATCTCAACGTCAACGCTGTCTTCCGCAGTATCCACGCCGTGCTGCCGCATATGATCGCCCGCAAGACCGGCGACATCCTCGTGACCAGCTCGGTCGCCGGCGTCGTCCCGGTGGTCTGGGAACCGGTCTACACCGCCTCGAAACACGCGGTGCAGGCCTTCGTGCATACGCTGCGCCGCCAGGTCATTCCGCATGGCCTGCGTGTCGGCGCCGTCCTGCCCGGCCCGGTGGTGACAGCGCTGATCGCCGACTGGCCAAAGGAAAAACTCGATGCCGAACGCGCCCGCGGCGGCTTGATCGAGCCTGAAGAGGTGGCGGAAGCGGTGCATTTCATGCTGAGTCGCCCGCGCAACGTCACGATCCGCGACCTCGTGATCCTGCCGCAAAGCACGGATCTCTAGCCGGCAACGGTCTTCGACCGCAGCGAGGTGAACGAGCCTTAAAATACAATTGTGTCATCAAACATTCATTTGTATGATCCAAGGCAAAGCCGCTGCCCGGCGCTCGCACCGGGGATAGACGGTCGCCCGATGAAGTGGCGAACTCCGGAGGGAACATGCAGCGTATCGTGCAGATTTCCGACACGCATCTGAGTCCGACCAAGCGGCATTTCGCCGATAATTGGGCTCCGCTGACCGAATGGCTCAGCGCACAAGCACCGGACCTCGTCATCCATACCGGCGACGTCACGGTCGATGGTGCGGATATCGACGAGGACATGCGTCATTGCCGCGCCCTGCTCGATACGCTGGGCGTGCCGGTGCTCAGCATCCCCGGTAATCACGACGTCGGCGAGGCCTATCATCCGCATCAGCCGGTGAACGACGCCCGCCTCGGGCGCTGGCGCCAGCATCTCGGCGCGGATTTCTGGGTTCGCGATCTGGAAGACTGGCGACTGATCGGCCTCAACTCGATGCTGTTCGGTAGCGACGAGGCCGAGGAGGCCCGCCAGCTCGGATGGCTCGACCGGCAGATCGCAGGGGCGCAGGGCCGCCGGCTCGGCTGGTTCCTGCACCGCCCGCTTTTCGTCCAGGCGCCCGACGAGGGCGACATGGGCTACTGGAGTGTTCCGCCGCGTCCACGCGCGCATCTGCTCGATCTCATCAGTCGCCACGAGGTCGCCTTCGTCGCCTGCGGCCACCTACACCGCGCGCATGACTTCACGATCGCCGGCACGCGCTACATCTGGGGGCCCTCATCCGGCTTCGTCGTCGGCCCCGAATTGCAGCCGGGCGTGGCCGGTACGACGACGCTCGGTGCCGTCTCCTATGTCTTCGACGGACGGGATTTCTCCGCCGAAATCCACGAAATATCCGCGCTGAAGACGCTCTGGATCGACGACGTGATCCACGAGGTCTACCCGCCGCGCGCTGCCTGAAACGCCTCCCGGCCGCCACCGGGCGCCGGGCCGAAACACGCCCAACGATGAGCCCGCAGGGCCGCAGAAAGGCGAAGCCATGGCCAAGGTCACACTCTCCTCGATCGCCAAATCCTTCGGACCGACGAAGGTCCTGGGCGGCGTCGATCTCGATATCGCCGATGGCGAGTTCCTGACGCTGGTCGGCCCGTCCGGCTGCGGGAAATCGACGCTGATCCGGATCATCGCCGGACTGGAGCATCAGGACGGCGGCAGCGTCGCGATCGGCGGCAATGGCGTCGACCATCTGCGCCCGCATGAGCGCCGCGTCGCCATGGTCTTCCAGACCTATGCGCTCTACCCGCATATGAGCGTCGGCGCGAACATCGCCCTGCCCCTGACGATGTCGCGGCTCAAGCTCTGGCAGCGCCTGCCGCTACTGCGGCAGATTTCAGCCCAGCGCAGGACCGTGATGCGCGGCATCGAGGCCGATGTCGCGGCAGTGGCGACACAGCTCCAGCTCGACCATCTGCTCGCCCGCAAACCGGCCCAGCTTTCCGGCGGGCAGCGCCAGCGCGTCGCGCTCGGTCGCGCGATGGTGCGCAACCCCGACGTCTTCCTCATGGACGAGCCGCTCTCGAATCTCGACGCCAAGCTGCGCGTCCATATGCGCACGGAGCTGGCCGAGCTGCACAAGCGCCTCGGCGCGACCTTCATCTATGTCACGCACGACCAGGTCGAGGCGATGACGATGTCCGACCGCGTCGCGATGATGGATTCAGGCTCCGTGCGGCAGCTGGGCACGCCCTCCCAGCTCTACGAGAAGCCGGCTTCGCTCAAGGTCGCGCAATTCATCGGTAGCCCCACGATCAACCTGCTGCCGGCGACGGTCGCGCAGGGTGGGCGCCTCGAACTCTTCGGCCGGCCGCTGGCGCTCGCGGTTCCGCTCGCCGCCGGGCAAGCGGTGACGCTCGGCATCCGTTCCGAGGCGCTCACCCTCGTCTCGGGCGAGCCCGGCGGCCAGGGCCGGGCCTGGTTCTCGGCCCGCCTGCGGCGCAAGGAGAATCTCGGCTCCGAGTACATCCTGCATTTCGATCTCGCCGGGCGCGACGCGGCCGGCGTGACGATGCGCGCGACGCCGACCGTAGCCGCCGGTGTCAACGAGGCTGCCGAGGTCACGCTCTGCTTCGACGAGGCCGCAGCCCATGTTTTCGCCGCCGATGGCGAGCGCATCGAGCCACGCAGCCCCGGTGCTGCGACCGGCTCCGTCGTGCCGCTGAGGGCCGGGGCATGACGCTCGCCCTCGCCTCGCCCGCCGGCTTTGCTTCCGCCACGCACCGCAGGCGCTGGATCGAGCGCGTCACCGGACTCGGCTTCGCGCTGCCCGCCTTCATCCTGCTCCTGCTGACGATCCTGCTGCCGCTCGCCGTCCTGCTCTGGCTGAGCATGACCAATTACGAGTTCGGCGGCACCGACATGGACTGGGTCGGCCTCGCGAATTTCCAGAAGGCGCTGGCCGATCCGATCATCCGGCGCTCGCTCGTCAACACGCTGCTCTATGTCGCCATCGTCGTGCCCGGCGGCGTGTTCGGCGCCTTGCTGATCGCCGTGCTGGTGCATCGGCGCAAGCGCACCCGCTCCTTCTACGAGGTCGTCTATTTCCTGCCGGTGACCTCGACGCTGATCGCCATGGCGACGGTCTGGCAATTCCTGCTCCATCCCTCGCTCGGCCCGGTCAACGGCCTGCTGAAATGGCTGGGCATCGGCCCGATCGCCTTCCTCAGCGAGCCCTCGACGGCGCTGACGACGCTCGCCGTGATCGGCATCTGGCAGCTGATCGGCTTCAACATGATCCTGTTTCTCGCCGGGCTGACCGCGATCCCGCGCGATCTCTACGAGGCCGCCGATATCGACGGCTGCTCCAGCGGGATCGACCGTTTCCTGACCATCACCTGGCCGCTGCTCGGGCCGACGACGATGTTCGTCCTGGTCACCACGATGATCACCGCCTTCAAGATCTTCGACACGGTGGCGGTGATGACGCGCGGCGGGCCGGTCGGCTCCACCGAGGTGCTGCTCTACAACATCTATCTCGAGGGCTTTCAGTATTTCCACACCGGCTATGCCGCGGCGCTGACCTTCATCTTCCTCGCCTTCATCCTCGTCTTCTCAGCCGTGCAGACCTTCGCCCTCGACAAGAAGGTGCACTACTGATGACCGATCTCGCGCTCCCTGCCGCTCCGGTCACGCCCACTCATTCGGTGCTGCGCCGGTTCGTGACACTCGTTCTGGTCCACGGCGTGCTGATCGCCGGCGCTATCTTCATGCTGGCGCCGTTCATCTGGATGCTGGTGACCTCGATCAAGCCGCCAGCCGAGATCTTCAACGCCGAGATCTCGCTCTGGCCGAAGCGGTTCTACGGCCTCGAGAACTACGGCTTCGCGATGGAGAAAGCTCCCCTGCTGCGCTTCGCGCTGAACGGCGTCATCCTCTGCGGGGGAATCCTGATCGTGCAGCTTCTCGTCGCCATCCCCTGCGCTTATGCGCTGGCGAAGCTCGATTTTCCCGGCCGCAACGCGCTCTTCGTACTGGTCCTGCTCGGCCTGTGCATCCCGGTGCAGGTGCCGGCGATGCCGCTCTATATCGCGCTCGCCCAGCTTGGGCTGCTCAACACCTATTTCTCGATGATGGTGCCGTTCTTCCTCTCGGTCTTCGCCATCTTCCTGTTCCGCCAGTTCTTCCGCAGCTTTCCCGACGACATCATCAACGCCGCCCGGCTCGACGGCATGAGCGAGTTCGAGATCGTCTGGCGCATCGTCACGCCGAGCGCCTGGCCGGCCATCGCCGCCTTCTCGGTGTTCTCGGCGGTAGCACACTGGAACGATCTCTACTGGCCGCTGATCGTCATCTCCGACGCCAAGCTCGCGCCGCCGCCGCTCGGAATGATGTTCTTCGCCGATGCCGAGACCGGATCGAATTACGGCGCGCTGACCGCCGCCGCGACGATCCTGACCGCGCCGCTCGTCATCGCCTTCCTTGTCGCCCGTCGCCGTTTCATCGACGGCATCACCATGACCGGGGTGAAGTAGCCGGCAGCACTGCCGCACCCCCGCCCAAAGTTCAGGCCTGAAGCAACTGCAACCCGACAGCACCGCTGTCCATGCCAAGGAGATCACGCATGAAACCTCTCGGCAAAGCCCTTGCCGCTGCGGCATTGACCCTTCTCGCCTCGACAGCCGCGAAGGCCCAGGTCACGCTCGACGTGCTCTACGCCTTCCCGGCCTTCGCCAAGTTCCACGAGCCGATCGCCGCGGAATTCATGAAGAAGCACCCGGATATCAAGATCAATTTCCGGGCGCCGGCCGCGAGCTATGACGAGGGCCATCAGGCGATGCTGCGGTCTTCGGTGACCAACCAGCTGCCGGATGTCTATTATTCCGGCTTCCATCTGCTCACCGAACTCGTCGAGACCCTCGACAAGCGCAAGCAGGTCGTCGATCTCGGTCCGCTGCTGAAGGCCGAGCCGGAAGCCTGGCGCAAGGCCAATTACTCCGATGCTCTGCTCTCGCTCGGCCAGGTCGCCGGCAAGCAGGCGGGCCTCGCCTTCAACGCCTCGACGCCGCTGATGTATTTCAATGCCGAACTGGTGAAGAAGGCCGGCGGCGACCCCGACAAGATGCCCGATAACTGGGCCGACACGGTCGCGCTCGCCAAGAAGATCCGCAGCGGCGACACCGCTGGCGTGGCCTACAACATCCATGACTGGCCGGACGACTGGCTCTGGCGCGGCATGATCCTGCAGGGCGGCCATTCCATGCTCGCGCCCGATGGCAAGAAGGTCGCCTTCGGCGGTGAGGTTGGCGAAAAGACGCTCGCGACGCTGCGTAGCCTCGTCACTGAAGGCGGCATGCCGCTGATCGACTGGGATCAGTCGCGCCAGCAGTTCATCGCCGGCAAGATCGGCATCTTCTTCGACACCCCGGCTCGCCTGCGCCAGGTCACCGACCTGATCGGCGACCGCTTCACGCTGAAGACTGCCCTCTTCCCGGTTGACGACAAGGCCAAGGGCAAGCTGCCGACCGGCGGCAACGCCGCGCTGATCACCGCCAAGGACCCCGCCAAGCAGAAGGCCGCCTGGGAGTTCATCAAGTTCGTGACCGGCCCGGAAGCCCAGAAGATCGTCGTCGAGACCGCCGGCTACATGCCGACCAATCTGCGCGCTGGCGAAGATGCCTTCCTCGGCCCGTTCTACAAGGAGAACGCCAATTTCCGCACGATCAACGGCCAGGTCTCCCGCGCCGCGCCGTGGGAAGGCTACCCGGGCGGCAACTCGGTGCGCATCTGGCGTCAGCAGCGCGAGGTCGTCTCCGGCGTGATGCGCGGCGAGATCCAGCCCAAGGCCGGCATCGAGCGCATCGTCTCCGAGACCGAAGCCCTGATGAAGTAAGCGGCGGCGCCTCGTCGCCCGCTCAATGCCGCCCGGTCCTCACCCGGCCGGGCGGCTCTCCTGTTCCCGATTGCCGGACACGTCCCCAATGATCATCGCCCAGCTCAGCGACTTCCATGCCCGCCCGCACGGCAACCCAGCCTATGGCATCGTCGAGACCAATCCGGCGATCGAGCTGGCCGTCGACGAGATCCTGAAGCTGGAACCGCGGCCGGACTGCGTGCTGGTTACAGGGGATCTCTCTGATTGCGGCCTTCCGGAGGAATACGGCATCGTTCGCGCAGCGCTGCAGCGCCTGCCGATGCCGGTCTATGTCATTCCCGGCAATCACGACCGCCGCGACACCTTCGCAGCGGAACTAGGCCCGGCCCATCCTTACCTGCCGCAAACCGGCTTCCTGCACTACGTCGTCGACGATTTCCCGGTCCGGCTGATCGGGCTCGACACCGTCGTCGCGGGCGAGGATGGCGGCGAGATCTGCGCAGCGCGCGAGGCCTGGCTCGCTGAGCAGCTTGCACAAGGACAGGGCAAGCCCACCCTTGTCTTCATGCACCATCCGCCCTTCCCTGTCGGCGTCGACGGCATGGACATCATGCCCTGCAAGGTCTCGCCGGGCTTTGCCAAACTGATCGCTCGCCATCCCGAGATCGAGCGCGTGCTCTGCGGCCATTACCACCGGCCTATCCAGCTGCGCTTCGCCGGCACCATCGGCTATGTCGTGCCGGGAACGGCTCATCAGGTCGCCCTCGATCTCAGGCCCGGCACCGAGAACCGCTTCGTGATGGAGCCGCCGGCGCTCGCGCTCCATGTCTGGAAGCCCGGCCTCGGCATGATCAGCCATCTCCAGCCGATCGGCGACTATGGACCGCGGCGGGATTTCGTGCTCGATCCCGCCTATCCCGGAAAGCCGCAAATGGTGCCCGCTCGATGACCGAACCACGCCTTCTCGCACTGCTCGACCAGGCCGATGCCCTCGCCCGCCGCGCTGGCGACGTGCTCGTGCAGATGCAGGGCGCCGAGCTTGGCGTCACCCGCAAGGAACTGAACGACGTGGTCACGGCGGCCGACCTCGCCTCCGAGCGCCTCGTGATCGACGGCCTGCGCGTGCTGACGCCTGAGGCGGCGATCCTCTCGGAAGAGGCCGGCTTCTCCGGCTCGGAGCAGGCGCCGCGCTGGATCATCGACCCGCTCGACGGCACGGTGAACTACGCCTCTGGCCTGCCCTGGTTCTCCGTCACGCTGGCCTATCAAGAGCAGGGCCGCACCGTGCTCGGCCTCACCCATGCCCCGCTCGCCGGGCTCTCCGCTCGCTTCGCCGAAGGCGGCATCGCGACCGTCGATGGCCGACCGGCGCGCGTCTCGGCCACGACACGCCTCAGCGACGCGGTCGTCTCGATCTGCCTGACCTCGCATTACAGCACCGAGGACGCGAACCGGACGAGCGATGTCATCCGCCGTCTCGCCGGCCTGTGCCGCGGCGTGCGGGTCATCGTCTCCGGCGGGCTGGAAATGTCGCTGGTCGCGGCGGGGCGGCTCGACGCCTTCATCGGCCTCAAGGCCGATATCGTCTCGCATGCCGCGGCGATGCCATTGGTACGGGCAGCCGGTGGCAAGGTGACGACGATCGACGGCCGGGATTCGCTCGACGAGGACCTGGAGAAGGTCGTGACGAACGGCCTGATCCACGACGAGCTGTTACAGGCGATCCGCAGCGCCTGACGCGGCGGCCCGTCAGGCCGGCGCCGGGCTCTCCAGCACGGCCGCCGCCGCATCCTCGTCCGTGATCAGCACCGAGGCGAGCTTCCCGCGCAAGGTGGCCGCGATGACCTCCGCTTTGTTCGTCCCGCCGGAGGCGAGGATCACGGTCGGGATCCGGCGCAGCGCATCGAGCGGGAGCGCGATGACCCGGCGATTGATCGGATGCGCGATGGCCTGCCCGTGGCGGTCGATGAACTGGCCGAGCATATCGCCGACCGCGCCGGCTTCCGTCAGCTCGGCGACACGGACATCGCCCGGCAAGCCATAACGCACCAGCAGCGAGCGCTCGCTCAAATCGCCGGCGCTGAGGATCGCGACATCGGTCGCCCTGATCCGGCTGAAGGCCGCCTCGAACACGTCCTGCGCCAGGATGGTGTCGCGCGATTGCGGCGCCCCGGCATAGATCGGCGCCGCCAGATAATGGCATTGCGCCTGCCAGAGCCGGGCGAAATGGCTGGCGATCTCGAAGGTGTTGATCTCGATCCCATAGGTCAGCCCGCCCATCATCGAGGTGACCGCGAGGTCGCGATACTGCCCGGGGCGGATATGGCGAATGGTTTCCCGCAGCGTCCCGCCCCAGCCGACACCAAAGACGCCGGTGGGGTTCTCCTCGATGACCCGCGAGACGAACTCGCCGGCCGCCTTGCCGATCTGCGCTGCGATCTGATCGGGATCGGCGGGGCTGGGCACGACGATCGCGTCTTTCAGGCCGAACTGCGCCATCAGCGCGCGTTCAAGCCTCACGCAGCTCTCCAGCCGGGAATTGATGGTGATGTTGACGAGCCCGCTGCTGCGAGCCTCGACCAGAAGCCGGTTGACGCGCAGACGGGTCATCTTCAGCCGGTCCGCAATCTCCGCCTGGGTCAAACCTTCCATGTAATAGAGCCAGGCGGCTCGAACTTGCGTCTGCGGTTCCTCCGGCATGGCGGTATCCTGATGCGATGGGCTCCGCCTGCGAGGCGGTCGGCATGGTCTTCGAAGCTGGCTTACATCGCTTTCAGGCCATCCCACAACGCGCAGAGCCGCAGCGGTTTCGCGCTTGACGAAAACCAATGTAAATCAGAAAATACATTTGTTGAAGGCCTTCCGCGAAACGAGCGCAGACTTCCATGTCCAATGCCATCTTCCTCCACGCCGCGGGCGATGCCCGCGTCGCCCCGTTCAACCTTCGCGAGGGAGCGGCGGGGGAAACCCTGCTCGATGTCGCCGCCGTCGGGCTCTGCGGCAGCGATCTGCACTACTACAAGGATGGCGGCATCGGCTCGGCGGTGATCGCGACGCCCTTCGTGCCAGGCCACGAGTTCAGCGGCTGGCTGACCGAGGACCTGCCGGAGCTCGGCCTGACGCGCGGCGCCCTCGTCGCCGTCGATCCCAACCAGGCTTGCGGCAAGTGCGAGCATTGCCGAAACGGCCATCCCAATCTCTGTCCCGATGTCGTCTTCATCGGGGCTCCCCCGCATGACGGGGCGATGACGGAGCGGATCTGGGTGCCGAAATCGCAGATCGTGCCGGTGCCCGAGACCTTCTCGCCGAGCGAGGCGGTGATGCTGGAACCTCTCGGCGTCGCGATCCATGCGGTGGACCTGGCCAAGCCGCGCCTGCTCGAACGTGTCGCGCTGATCGGCTGCGGCCCGATCGGCCTGCTGATCCTGCAGGTGCTGCGCACGGCCGGCGTCGGCGAGATCCTGGCCTGCGATCCGCAGCCGCATCGCCGCGAGCTGGCGCTGAAGCTCGGCGCGAACAAGGCCGGCGCCAGCGTCGCCGACATCGCCGAATGGACGAAGGGCGAAGGAATGCCCCTCGTCATCGAGGCCACCAATGCCCCCGAAGGTTTCCGCGACGCCATTCGCGCCGCCCGCATCGGCGGCCGTGTCGTGCTGGTCGGCATTCCCGACGGCGACAGCTACGTGATCCCGGCCGCAGAAGCCCGCAGGCGCGGGCTCAACATCAAGTTCTCGCGCCGGATGGGCCATGTCTATCCGCGTGCGATCGAACTGGTGGCGCTCGGCAAGGTCGATGTCGAGGCCGTGGTCAGCCATCGTTTCCCTCTTGCAGAAGGGCCGGCCGCCTTCCGCCGTCATGCGTCGAATGAAGACGGTATGGTCAAGAGCATGATCTATCCGGGCGACTTGCCAGAAGACCATCGCTGAAGCCCGACACCGCTGAACCCGCGCCACAGGCCTTGATGTGACCTATATCGGCATCGATCTCGGGACGTCGTCGGTCAAGGCCGTGCTTGTCGATGACAGGCAGCATGTGCTCGGCTCAGTGACGAGAGAGCTGACCATCGCCCGCCCCTTCCCGCTCTGGTCCGAGCAGGCCCCCGCCGACTGGATCGCCGCGACGCTGGATGTCTTGCACGGCCTCAAGAGCGCAGCCCCCGAGGCTTTTCGCCGTTGCGCTGGCATCGGCCTCTCCGGGCAGATGCATGGCGCGGTTCTGCTGGACGAATGCGATCAACCGCTACGCCCCTGCATGCTCTGGAACGACGGCCGCGCCGCCGCCGAATGCGCCGGGATCGAAGCGAGCGAGCCGGATTCCCGTGCGATCACCGGCAACATCGCCATGCCCGGCTTCACGGCGCCCAAGCTGCTCTGGATACGCCGGCACGAACCGGAAATCTTCCGGCGCACCCGCAAGGTGTTGCTGCCGAAGGCCTATCTGAGGCTGGCGTTGGCCGGCGAGGCGATCGAGGAGATGTCCGACTCCTCCGGCACGCTCTGGCTCGATACCGGCCGTCGCGCCTGGTCGGACCGGATGCTCGCTGCGACCGGGCTCGATCGCAGCCACATGCCCGCCCTCGTCGAGGGCTCGCGACCTGCCGGCCGCATGCGCCCCGAACTCAGCCACGAACTCGGCTTCGACGCCCCGCCTCTCTTTGCCGGCGGCGCGGGCGACAATGCCGCAGGAGCGGTCGGGCTGGGCGCCGTCGCGCCGGATAGCTGCTTCCTGTCGCTCGGCACATCCGGCGTGCTCTGGCGCACCACCGCCGGCTTCGAACCGCGCGCCGGCAGCGCCGTCCATGCCTTCTGCCATGCCCTGCCCGATCGCTGGCACCAGATGTCGGTCCATCTCTCGGCTGCCGCGAGCCTGAACTGGTGGGCCGCGGTCTGCGGACAGTCCGAAGCCGTGTTGCTGAGCGAGCTTCGTGCGCAGGTCGAGCAACCGTCACCGGTGCTGTTCACGCCCTATCTGTCGGGTGAACGCACCCCTCACAACGATCCGCAGATACGCGGCCTCTTTGCCGGCCTCGGCCACGAGACCGATCGCAAGGCCATGACCCAGGCCGTTCTGGAAGGCGTCGCCTTCGCTTTTCGGGATGGCAAGGAAGCGCTTGAAGCCGAGGCATCGCCGATCAGCGAGGCCATGGCCATCGGTGGCGGGGCACGTTCGGATACGTGGCTAGCGATCCTTGCCGACGTCTTGAACCTGCCGCTGAGGCGCTACCGGCAAACCGAAGCCGGCGCGGCCTTCGGCGCGGCGCGTCTCGCGCGTCTCGCTTGCACCGACGAAAGTCCGGAGGCGGTCTGCACGCCGCCATCCGGCGAGGCCGATATCTTCACGCCGCACCCCGACAGGGTAGCGGCCTATGCCGAGCGCCACGCCTTCTGGCGTCGTGCCGCGGAGGTCTGTCGCACGCTGCGCTGACCGAGATGAAGTTTGACAGATGATCGGGCGAATGCTCTTCATGTGAGCATCCGTTCAAATCAACTGTTGTCCGATGCCCTCACCGCACCCGCCCTTCGACCTCGTCATCCTCGATTGCGACGGCGTGCTCGTCGACAGCGAAACCATCAGCTGCCGGACCCTGGTCGATCTTCTCTCGCCTTTCGACGAGAGCTATGATCTGGAGGCGGTCATGCGCCGCTATCTCGGCCGGCCGGCCAGCGCAGTCATCGAGGATTACGAGAGAATGACCGGCCGCCCGGCCTCGGCTGATTTCACGCAGGACTGGCGGGCGCAGCTCTTCGCGGCGTTCAGACGCGACCTCCAGCCGGTCGAAGGCGTCCGCGATGCCGTCGAAGGCCTGAGCAGTGACTATTGCGTGGCTTCGTCCAGCGACGAGGAGCGCATCGAGCTTTGCCTGCGCAAGACCGAACTCTGGGACCTGTTCGCCGGACGGATCTTCAGCACGACGCGCGTCAAGCGCGGTAAGCCCGCGCCCGACCTCTTCCTGCTGGCGGCAAGCGAGCGCGGCGTCACGCCCGAGAGGTGCCTGGTGATCGAGGACAGCGTCAGCGGCGTGACCGCGGCGAAGGCGGCGGGCATGACGGCCTATGGCCTCGCCGCCGGCAGCCATTTCGCCGTGCTCGACCAGCGCCAGGCCCTGCTGGCAGCCGGAGCCGATCGGCTTTTCGAATCCTGGCGAGAGCTCGCGCTTGCGCCCGCGCCACACTGAGACGGCGATGGCAGAGAACGACAGCGCCCGCCTTGAAGACGCCGCCCGCGCCGGCTGGCTCTACTACATCGCCGGCCGCACGCAGGACGACATCGCGCAGATCCTGAATATCTCGCGCCCGGCAGCGCAACGCCTCGTCTCGCTCTGCCGCAGCGAGGGCCTGATCAGCTTCCGGATGAACCATCCGATCAGCACCTGCATGGACCTCGCGGCCAGACTGCGTGACCGCTTCGAGCTGCTGCATTGCGATGTTGCCCCCTCCGACGGCTCGCCGGAAACCGGCGCAGCGGGCATCGCCGCGCTGGGCGGCGTGCTGATCGAACGCTGGCTGCGCTCGCGTAAATCGCTGGTCATGGCGCTCGGCACCGGCCGCTCGATGCGCGCCAGCATTGAGCGGGTGCCCTCGATGTCCTGCCCGCTGCACCGGCTGGTTTCGCTGGTCGGAACGATCTCGCCGGACGGATCGGCCAGCCCGTTCGACACGCTGGTCAAGCTCGCCGAGATCACCAAGGCACAGCATTTCCCGATGCCGCTGCCACTTTATGTGTCGAGCCCCGAGGAGCGTGCCCAGCTCGTCGAGATCGAGTCGATCCGCCGCATCCGCGCCATCGCCGGCGAGGCCGATCTCTGGGTCATGGGCATCAGCCAGATCGGCGAGGACGCCGTGCTCTATCGCGACGGCTTCATGAATCGCAGCGAATTGCTCGACATGGTCCGCCACGGCGCCGTCGGCGAAGTCACCGGCTGGGTCTTCGACGCGGAAGGCCGCTTCCTAGACCGCGGCACCAACCTGCGCGTCACCAGCGTCCCGCCGGAACCGGGCAGCAGCCGCCTGCGCATCTGCATCGGCCAGGGCCCGGCCAAGGCCCTGCCGCTGCGCGCCGCCCTGACCGGCAAGATCATCAACGGCCTCGTCACCGACGAGGACACCGCCCGCGCCCTGCTCGCGGACTGACCCCCACCCATCACCTCATTCATCCGCCCCGCGCGCGAGCGATTGCACGCGGCTGTCATCCGCCCGTCACCAACGGTTGACATAACAGGCCAGTGTGCGAGCATATGCTTCAACAAAGAGCATATGCTCGCAGAAGACGAATGAGGGAGGCTTTGACATGCGACCTTTCTATGGTGCTTTGGCGGGCGCAGGCGCCCTGCTGCTGACGGGGATATCCGCCGTGCAGGCGGCAACCGAAATCGAACTCTGGCACGCGATGAGCGGCGCGCTCGGCGAGCGCGTCGACGAGGTCGTGAAGAAGTTCAACGACTCGCAGAAGGACTACGTCGTCAAATCGATCGCCAAGGGCACCTATGACGAGGTCCTGAACGGCACGATCGCGGCCTATCGCGCCAAGCGCCAGCCCGAGATCGTGCAGTCGAATGAGCGCTCCTTCCTGACCATGGTCAATTCCGGCGCCATCGTCCCGACGAACGAATTGATGGCCGAGCAGGGCATGCCGCTCGACACCTCGAAATTCATCGCCCCGGTGGTCAGCTACTTCGCCATCAACGGCAAGCTGCAGGCGATGCCGTTCAACTCCTCGACGCCGATCCTGTTCTACAACCGCGACCATTTCAAAGCCGCCGGCTTCGACAAGCCCGGCGCGACCTGGCAGGAGCTGGAGCCGCAGCTCGACGCGATCAAGGCCAAGGGCGTCTCGAAATGCGCGATGGTGCTCCCCGGCGACTACGAGTGGAGCTTCCTCGAGAACTACAGCGCCGTGAACGACATCCCGTATGCGACCAAGCGCAACGGCATGGACGGGCTCGACACCAATTTCGTCTTCAACAAGGGCAAGCTCGTCGGCCAGGTCGAGCGGATGAAGCGCCTCGTCTCGTCGGGCGTGATGCAGCTCGCCGGCCAGGGCATCATCCCGATCCAGCTCTTCACCTCCGGCGAGTGCTCGACGATCATCGCCTCCACCGCTTCGCACGCCGCCGTCGTCGCGGCCGCCAAGTTCGACTGGAGCGCGAGGGAAATCCCCTATGAGCAGGGCGTCACGCCGCGCAATAGCGTCATCGGCGGCGCCGCGCTGTGGACCCTGAAGGGCCATACGCCGGAGAAATACAAGGCGGTCGCCGCCTTCTACGACTTCCTCGCCAAGACCGACACGCAGGTCTGGTGGCACCAGGCGACGGGCTATGTTCCGGTCACGACCGCCGCCTATGATGCCGCCAAGGCGCAGGGCTATTACGAGAAGAACCCGACCCGCGAGATCGCGGTGCTCCAGCTGATGCGCGGCACGCCCAGCGACAATTCGCTCGGCTTCCGCATCGGCAACAGCAACCAGATCAATGTCGCGATCATGGAAGAGGTCTCGGCCGCCTTCCTGGGCAAGAAGCCGGTGCAGCAGGCGCTCGACGATGCCGTGTCGCGCGGCAACGAGGCGCTGCGTCGCTACGAGCAGCTCAATGCTGGCAAGAAATAAGTCGGCTGGCCTTCCCGCGGCGGCTGGTGGAGGCGGTCCACGCCTCCGCTCGCCGCTGCGGCGCCTTTTCCTGAAGGGTGCCGACGATGGTCAGGCGGAAAGCGGGCTCAAGCGCGCGCATTTCAAGGAATGGCGTCTGCCCTTCTGGCTGCTCGCGCCGCAGCTCTTCATCCTGCTGCTGTTCTTCTTCATCCCCTCGATCAGGGCGCTGATCCAGGCTTTCCAGTTGACCGACCCGTTCGGCGCCACGACCCAATGGGTCGGCTTCCAGAATTTCGAGCGGCTCTTTCGCAGCAACGTCTACTGGTCCTCGGCGCAGGTCACGCTGATCTTCACGATCGCGCAGAACGTGCTGACCCTGTCGCTCGCGCTGCTGCTGGCCTTTGCCTCGAACCATATCCTGCGAGGGCGCGGCGCCTATCGCACCGTGCTGCTGCTGCCCTATGCCATCGCGCCCGCGATCGCCGGCATCATGCTCGCCTTCCTGTTCAATCCCCGCGTCGGCCCCGTCGCCCATATGCTGCAGGGGATGGGGCTGGACTGGGACCCTAACCGCAATTCCTGGCATGCGCTCGCGCTGGTCGTGATGGCCGCCTCGTGGAAGCACATCTGCTACAACTACATCTTCCTCGTCGCGGCCCTGATGTCGGTGCCCCAGTCGATCCTCGAATCCGCCTATCTCGATGGCGCGGGGCCGATCCAGCGCTTCCTGCGCATCTCGCTGCCGATGATTGCGCCGACGCTGTTCTTCCTGATCGTCATCAACTTCGTCTACGGGCTGTTCGAGACCTTCGCCATCGTCGACGCGACCACGCGCGGCGGCCCGGCCGGCGCCACCTCGATCCTCGTCTACAAGGTCTATCAGGACGGCTTCGTCACGCTCGACCTCGGCTCCTCGGCCGCGCAATCCGTCGTGCTGATGGCGCTCGCCCTGTTCCTGACCTTTGCGCAGTTCCGCTTCGTGGAGCGCCGCGTGAACTACAGCGTCTAGGCCCGCGATGAACGAGCGCACCCCCGTCATCGACGCTCTCTGTCACCTCATCCTGCTGGTGGGCGCGGCACTCGTCTGCCTGCCGATCTATTTCGTCTTCGTCACCGGATCGCTGACGCAGCAGGAGATCATGCGTGTGCCGATGTCCTGGCTGCCGGGCAGCCAGTTCTTCGCGAATACGCAGACGGTGCTCAGCAGCGCCAATTTCGGCCGGCTCCTGCTCAACTCCTTCATCATCGCAACCGGCATCACCATCGGAAAGCTCGCGGTCTCGGTGATCGCGGCCTTCGCCGTCACCTATTTCCGCTTCCCCTTCCGGATGACGGCCTTCTGGCTGATCTTCATGTCGCTGATGCTGCCGATCGAGGTCCGCATCGTGCCGACCTATGAATCCGCCGCGAATGTCGCGCTGCCGCTCAACATCCTCGGCTCCTGGCTCGGCATCAAGGCGCTGGTCGATCTCGACTGGAACCTGGTCAACACCTATTCCGGCCTGATCCTGCCGCTGATCGCCTCGGCGACCGCGACCTTCCTCTTCCGCCAGTTCTTCCTCACCATCCCCGACGAACTCTGCGAGGCCGCGCGCATCGACGGCGCCACGCCATGGCAGTTCTTCCGCCTGATCCTGCTGCCGCTCTCGCGCTCGAACATCGTGGCGCTGGCGATCATCCTCTTCCTGATGGGCTGGAACCAGTATCTCTGGCCGCTCCTGCTCACGACCGAGCCGGCCATGGCCAATGCCGTGATCGGCCTGAAGAAGCTGATGCCGCAGAGCGACTCGCTGCCGACCTGGCATCTCCTGATGAACGCGGCCTTCCTGACGATGCTGCCGCCGACCATCGTCATCCTCATCCTCCAGCGCTGGTTCGTGAAGGGGCTGGTGGATAGCGGCAAGTAATAGCCAGCAAGAAACTCGCAACAGGCTAGCAGGGCTTTTCAACATGCGGATCATCGGTCATCGCGGCGCGCGCAACATCTGGGCGGAGAACAGCCTGAGCGGGTTCCGCAACGTCTGCGCCCTCGGCGTCGATGCCGTCGAGCTCGACGTGCATCTCTCCATCGATGGCGAGATCACGGTGATCCACGATCCGCTGCTGGAACGCACCACTGACCACAGGGGGCCGGTCGCGCATCTGTCGCGCGCGGCGCTCGCCAAGGTAACGCTCGACGATACGCTGGGCGAAACGATCCCGACCTTGCCGGAAGTGCTCGACGTCTTCGGTCCGACCGGGATCGAGCTCGAAATCGAGATGAAGATGGATGCCTACGGCAATCCCTATCCCGGCCTGCTCGACAAGGTCATCGCGCTGGTCGAAGCGCGCAAGATGGCCTCGCGCGTCGTGCTGACCTGCTTCGTTCCGGAGGTGATCGAGGAAATCCGGGCGAAGGCGCCGCGTATGCGCCGGCTCGCCTCGGTGGATCGTCGCTCCTGCGAGGCCTTCGGCGGCGTCGATCGGACCTTGCAGCGCTTCGTCGACCTCGGCTGCATCATCGCCGTCGAGCAGTCGCTGCTGCGGCTCTGCGTCGACCGCGCCGTCGGCATCGTCGGCCGCGACAAGCTCGGCGCCTGGGTGCCCAACACGGTGCGCGATCTCGATTTCTGGTTAGGACAGCCGATTGCTCAGATTACCAGCGACCGCCCCGACCTCGCTCTGATGCTGCGTGCGGCTCGGAAGGCCTGAGCCATGGCGGTGCGCCTGTCCCGCGCGACACTCGGGCAGCTCGGCCCGGCGGTTAGCGTTCCCAGTTATCGCGCGGAAGAACTGAGCCCCGGCATCGTCCATATCGGCGTCGGCAATTTCCACCGCGCGCATCAGGCCGCTTATCTCGACGAATTATTCGAGCGCGGGCGCGATCATGACTGGGCGATCATCGGCACCGGCGTGCGCGAGAGCGACGCCGAAATGGGCCAGGATCTCGCCGCGCAGGATTTCCTGACGACGGTCGTGACGCAGGAGGCCGAGAGATCGCAGGCTCGCGTCACCGGCGCGATGATCGATTTCGTCGCTCCGGGCAATGCGGCCGCGATCCTCGAACGGCTCGCCGATCCCCGCACGCGGATCGTCTCGCTGACCGTCACCGAAGGCGGCTATTACATCGATCCGGCAACGCAGGCCTTCGATCCCGGCCATCCCGATATCGTGGCCGATGCCGCCGATCGCCTGGCATCTCCGAAGACCGCCTTCGGCCTGATCGCCGCCGGGCTTCTCAGGCGGCGCGCAGCCGGCCTGCAGCCCTTCACGGTGATGTCCTGCGACAACCTGCCGGGCAACGGCCATGTCACGGCGGATGCGGTTGCGGGGCTCGTCGACCTGATCACCTCCGCGGACGCGCGCTGGATTCGCGAGTGCGCCGCCTTTCCCAACGGCATGGTCGATCGCATCACGCCGGCGACATCCGAGCGCGAGCGTCAGGCGCTGCGCGACGATTTCTGCATCGCGGACAGCCGCCCGGTCTTCTGCGAGGGTTTCCGGCAATGGGTGCTGGAGGATCATTTCCCTGCCGGCCGCCCGCGTCTCGAAGAGGTCGGTGTGCAGTTCGTCGCCGATGTCGCACCGTTCGAGCTGATGAAGATCCGCATCCTCAATGGCGGCCACGCGGCGATCGCCTACCCGGCCGGTCTTCTCGACATCCACTTCGTCCATGAGGCGATGCAGGACACTCAGATCGCTCGCTTCCTCTCGGCCCTGCTCGACGACGAGGTCATCCCTGTCGTCCCGCCGGTGCCGGATACCGATCTAGCAGACTACAAGCGCACGATCGAACGGCGCTTCGCCAATCCGAAGATCGGCGACACCATTCGCCGGCTCTGCCTCGACGGCTCGAACCGCCAGCCGAAATTCATCCTGCCGACGCTGCGGGATGCCTTGCAGGCCGGGCTGCCAGTCGACGGGCTCGCGCTCGTGAGCGCGCTCTGGTGCCGGTACTGCTACGGCGAGACGGAAAGCGGGCAGCCGATCGCGCCGAACGACCCGAGCTGGTCGCGGCTTACCGCGCAGGCGCAACAGGCCCGATCCGCGCCGGAGACTTGGCTGCAGATGCGGGATATCTATGGACATCTGGCGGATGATCCGCGCTTCCGGGAGGCGTTCGGCCGATCGCTGCAGGCAATCTGGCAGTCCGGAACCCGGGCGAGCATCGATGCCTATCTCGCATCGCACCGATCCCGGTGATGCTTGGCTGGGGCGGGAGGATTCGAACCTCCGCATGGCGGTACCAAAAACCGCTGCCTTACCGCTTGGCGACGCCCCAATCTGCGGCGCCTTCTAGAACGCGGCGGCGCGGCACGCAACCGTCATGCCGCCTGCATCCCTGCTCGCGCTGCAAGAATTCCTCCACAACCTGCAAAGAGCCTGTTGCGCGGGAGCCGCGTGCTGGCTATAAGCCGGCCACCAGCAGATCGGAGTGTGGCTCAGCCTGGTAGAGCACCTCGTTCGGGACGAGGGGGTCGCAGGTTCAAATCCTGCCACTCCGACCAAAATTTCCCGTGATGTTTCAAGACGTCAGAGAAATGGCCCTCACGGGCCTTTTTCTTTTTCCGGCTGGAACTCCCATCGGGAAACCGTCACCCAACCGTCAACTGGCATGCCTATTGCGTCGGCTCCGAAACGGAGACGACCATGTTGCGCGACTGCCCGGCCGATGCGAAAGCCACGCTTGCCCTGATCGCCCTTTCGGCGATCTGCATCCTGGGCTGGCTCGCCGATCTCGCCCTTTGAGCGAGACCCGGCGACTCGCCCCTGTCGCCCCGCCCCGACAATCTCTAGAGTGCCGCCTCATCGAATCGAACGGTCGGGCCATGAAGCGCATCACCCTCCTTGCCGGCATCCTCGGATTGGCCGTCTTCCTGTCAGGCTGCGACAAATGCGGCAATTTCGGCCCGTTGTTCGGGTCCTCAGACACCAAGAGCTGCGGCGGCAAGTCGACCAACTAGCCGCATCCCCGAGATGAGCGACGAGATCGAGTTCGACCGCAGCGCGACGACGGAGGCCGGCACGGTCGCGAACCTGTCGCCGCTGGTGCGCCGGATCATCGCCGGCAATAGCGGGCCGATGACCTTCACCGGCACCTGCTCCTATATCGTCGGCCGCGGCACGGTCGCGATCATCGATCCCGGCCCCGACGACCCCGGCCATGTCGAGCGCCTGCTGGCGGCGATCCGTGGCGAGACGGTGAGCCATATCGTCGTCACCCATACCCATCGCGACCACTCGCCCGCCGTGCCGGCGCTGAAGGCTGCGACCGGCGCGATGGTGGTCGGCTGCGGGCCGCATCGCCCGTCGCGGGAACTCGGACCGGGCGAGGGCCGCGTGCTCGATGCCGCGGCCGATACCGATTTCGTGCCCGACGCGGAAATGCACGACGGCGACGCCGTCTCCGGCCCCGGCTGGAGCCTCGCCGCCGTCGCGACGCCCGGCCATACCGCCAATCACCTCGCCTTCACGCTGGCCGAGGAAGCGACCCTGTTCTCCGGCGACCATGTCATGGCCTGGTCAACCTCGGTCGTCGCGCCGCCAGACGGCTCGATGGCGGCCTATATGGCCTCGATCGAGAAGCTGCGCGGGCTGGAACATGCCCGCTACTGGCCCGGCCATGGCGGCCCGGTGACCGAGCCGCAGCGCTTCCTGCGCGGGCTCGTCCAGCATCGGCGCCAGCGCGAGGCCGCGATCCTGAACCGGCTTGGCGCAGGCGACGAGACCATCGCCGCGATGGTGCCGGTGATCTATCAGGGCCTGGCGCCGGTCCTGCACGGAGCCGCGGCGCTTTCGGTCCTGGCCCAGCTCGAAGACCTCGTCCTGCGTGGGGCCGTCCAGTCCAGCGACGCGATACCCGCCCTCGCCAGCCGCTACAGGCTCGCCTGACGCCGGCTGCTCAGCGGCTCTCCATCAGCAATTCGATCTCGTCGGCGAAGGCCGTGACACGCGCGGCATTGGCGCCGAGATCATGACTGCCGAGACGCGAGGCCGAGCGGATATCGATGCGGCTGCCATCGACGCGCGGCCTGACCCGGATGGTGATGTCTTCGGAAAAGCGCAGGAGGCGGCCACGCGCGACGGCCTCGACCCGCCCTGCGCCGCTGCGCCCACCCGGCCGCGCCGTCTCCAGCACCTGCCAGCCCAGGCCGAGCGCCGCGCGTCTGGCGAGATCGAAGGCGGCCTCCGCCGGCAGTTCGAGCAGGATCGGCACCGCCTTGGGATAGGCCTGCCGCTGCAGGCGCCGCCTTTCGGCCGGCACGTCCGGCGGGACCCGTCCGGCACGAGCGGTCAGCGCGGCCTGCGAGCGGCTGAAGGCGGGCGGATCGTCGATATCGGTCGAGACATCGGCGAGCGCCGGCCGGGTCACGAATCTCAGCGCGACATAGCCGGCTGGCGCGAGCAAGATGAGCGCGAGCAGCATTGCCCCCGCAGCCATGCCGACGCCGCGATGGCCCGACTGCCAGATGCGAATGAAGGCGATGATGGCAAGGCCAAGCGCCGCAAGCACGAGGAGATAGGCCCCCACGACCGGCGCGAGCCCCTCGATGCTCGGCTCACGCAGACGCACGAGCAGCAGCGACAGCAGCAGGACCGCGCAGGAAAACCACGCCAGCCGGCGGCTCCAGACGGCCGCGCGCGAAACCGGTTCCTCGAAGACGAGACGGCGGTGCATGCCCTTTCGTGCCCGTCATGCAACCGGAAGGCAAGCCGCGGCACAAGCGAAGCGTAATCTTAATCAAATCGACAATAAAACGGCGGGACGAGGTCAGGCCACCGGCCTGCCTCTCGATCTTCCTCACTGCCTTACCGCCGCATGTCACGCTCGAGTACCCCGTGAAATTCTTCCCCTCGTCGATCCAGAACTATCTCGTCGCCACCATGGCCTGCCTGTGCGTGCCCGGCATCGGTGCGCTGGGCTACATGGCGTATCAATCCATCTCGGATGTGCGCAGCAACATGGAGCTGGGCGAGCTGGTCCAGGCCGACAAGGCCCTGCTACTCGCCGGCAATGCGATCCGCACCGCACGCGGACAGGCCCAGACCAGCATCCAGGTCGCAGACGATCCAGTCGCGATGCTGAAGCAGATCGAGGAGAGCAATCGCAGCCGCATCGCAGACGCAGTCGCCCAGCTCGACGAGACCGGCCTGCCTGGCCGCAAGGAGCTGATCGCCGGCATCCTGCAGCAGCAGAAGCTGACCGACGCCAGGATGGCTGATCTCTATGCCGAGGCGGCGAAGCCGAAGGCGCAGCGCAGCCTGGCCGCCACCATGCCCTGGTATAACGGCGTCGGTGCGATCGAAGGCGCGATCGTCAAGGCCTCGGACGAGACCTCCAACGCCGCCCGCCTCGCCGACCCGATCCTCGCCGATCTGCAGGGCTTCAAGTCGGCCGGCTGGGACGTCCGCTCGAATTACGGCACGCAGTGCTCGGTGCTGCGCCCGGTCTTCGGCTCGGGCAAGGCGCTGGAAACGGCACAGATCCGCAAGCTCGGCGAATTGCGCGGCGTTTCCAACGCCGCTGGCGACACGCTGAAGCAGCTTGCCTCCCGCCCCGGCGTCGGCAGCGAGCTGGCCCGGAAGGTCGGCGTCATGTCGGCCGAGGTCGAGGCTTCCAACCGCAAGATGGACGAACTGATCGGCAAGCTCGGCCAGGGCGCCGGCCCCGTCATCGCGGCGGAAGAGTGGACGCAACAGTGCAACGGGCCGTTCACGGCCATCGTCTCGGCCGTCACCCAGTCGCTCGACGACATGGTGGTGCGCACCGACAAGAAGCTCAACGCCGCCTGGGTCAAGCTCGGCATCGTCGCCGCGTTGCTCGCCACCCTGCTCGCGATCTGCGTGATGAGCCTGCGCGGCGTGCAGCGCCGGATCGCACGGCCGCTGGTCTCGCTGAAATCCGCGCTGGACGAGATGCAGCAGGGCAATTTCGCCCAGGCCATCCCGGCCGCCCCGTCGCCGGACGAGATCGGCGCGCTGAGCGGCGCCCTCGAAGTCTATCGCGAGAACGCGCTCGCCCTCGAGCAGAACCGGCGCGACCGCGAACTCGCTATGCTCGCCGATGCCGAGCAGGCTGCCCATGTCCAGAAGCTGCTCGGAGAGGTCGCCAATATCGTCGCCGATGCCCGCGTGGGTAATTTCTCCGGCAAGGCGCAGGTCGGCGGCATGGAAGGCCCGCTCAAGGAGCTCGTCGAGGGCATCAACGAGATCAACGCGGTTGTGGACGGCGCGACGACGGAGTTTGCCGAGGCCCTGTCCGCAATCGCCGGCGGTGACCTGACCAACCGGGTCGAGACGGCCTATCGCGGCCGCTTCGCCGACCTGAAGGGCGCGATCAACGAGACGGTGGACCGTCTGTCGGACACCGTCGCGACGATCCAGACGACCTCGGCCGATGTCGGCTTGGCCGCGCGCGAGATCAACATGGGTGCCGACGACCTGTCGAAGCGCACCGAGGAACAGGCCTCCTCGCTGGAGGAGACCGCGGCGACGACCGAGGAGCTCGCAGCTTCGGTCAAGGCCTCGGCCCAGGCCTCGAAGGATGCAGCCCGGATCGCCGACGAGGCGATGCAGGCAGCCGAGAGCGGCGGCGCCATCGCCGGCCAGGCGGTCGACGCCATGGCCCGGATCGAGACGGCCTCGCAGAAGATCTCCGACATCATCCGGGTGATCGACGACATCGCCTTCCAGACCAACCTGCTGGCGCTCAACGCGGCCGTCGAGGCAGCGCGTGCCGGCGATGCCGGCAAGGGCTTCGCAGTTGTGGCGTCCGAAGTGCGCACGCTGGCGCAGCGCTCGAGCTCCGCGGCCAAGGACATCTCCGGCCTGATCTCCTCGTCCAATGTCGAGGTCGGCGAGGGCGTCAAGCTGGTGCGGCAGGCCGGCGAGCAGCTCAGCCGCATCCTCGCGGCCTCGCAGAAAGTCGCGGCGACGATCGCCGATATCTCGGCGGCGTCGGGCGAGCAGGCCAACGGCATCGACGAGATGAGCCAGGCGGTGGCGCATCTCGACGAGATGACCCAGCAGAACGCGGCCCTGTCCGAGCAGAGCGCGGCCTCGGCCGGCTCGCTGTCCGGCCGGATAGAGCAGCTCAACGCGCTCGTCGCGACCTTCCGCACCGGCCGCGAGCAGGTGGGCCAGACGGCTTACGCCCAGCCAGCCGCGATGGCTCCGCGTACGGTCAAGGCGCCGCTGCGGGCGGCTTCCGCCGAACCGGCGCGCCTGCGCCAGCTCGCCGAGGCGGCCTTCGTCCAGTCCAAGGCCATGCCCGCCCCGCGCAAGGTCGCCAATGGCGGCCGGGTCAGCGATTCCGGATGGGAGGAGTTCTGAGGCCCAGCCTCCGAACCAGTCTCGAACACGACACGCGCGGCGCCCCAAAAGGGCGCCGCTTGCGTTTCCGGCTTCAGCTCATGCTTGCCGATTTCGCTCCGAATCATCGCCGTCATCTCGGGCTTGACCCGGGATCCATGCCGGAACGCCTCCGATCAAGGTTCAGGCATGGATCCCGGATCTCCGCTGCGCTCCGTCCGGGATGACGCGCTCTTTCTGAGACCAAGAGAGAAGAACGCTGGTCACACCGGCAGGCGATAATCCCTGAACATCTCGCGCAGCTTCGTCTTCTGGATCTTGCCGGTTGCCGTGTGCGGGATCGCCTCGACCAGCACGACATCATCCGGCAGCCACCATTTCGCGATCTTGCCGGTCATGAAGGCGAGCATCTCGTCCTTGCCCGGCGTGCGGCCGGGCTTCGGCACGATCACCAGCAGCGGCCGCTCGTCCCATTTCGGATGGGCGACGCCAATCACCGCTGCTTCCGCGACGTCCGGGTGGCCGACGGCGAGATTTTCGAGATCGATCGAGGAAATCCATTCGCCGCCGGACTTGATCACGTCCTTGGAGCGGTCGGTGATCTGCATGTAGCCGGCGGGATCGATGGTCGCAACGTCGCCAGTATCGAAGAAGCCGTGATCGTCGAGGATATCGTCCTCGCTGCGATAATAGGCGCCCGCCACCGCCGGCCCGCGCACCTTGAGCCGGCCGAAGGTCTTGCCGTCCCAGGGCAGGTCCGCGCCGGCATCGTCGGTGAGGCGGAACTCGACGGTGAAAGGAGGATGGCCCTGCTTCACCTTGAGATCGTAGAGCGCATCGCCTTCCAGCCCCTCATAGACCGGCTTCATAGAGCAGAAGGAGCCGAGCGGGCTCATCTCGGTCATGCCCCAGGCATGGGCGACATCGACGCCATATTTGCGTTCGAAGACCTCGGTCATCGCGCGCGGGCAGGCCGAGCCGCCGATGACGACGCGCTTCAGCGTCGAGAGCTTGCCGTTCGTCGCCTCGAGATGCTGCAGGAGACCCAGCCAGACGGTCGGCACCGCCGCCGTCATGGTCACGCCCTCCTCCTCCAGCAACTGGTGCAGCGAGGGGCCGTCGAGCTTGGCACCGGGCATGACCAGCTTGGCGCCGGTCATCGGGGCGGAATAGGCCAGCGACCAGCTATTGGCGTGGAAGAGCGGCACCACCGGCAGCACCGTGTCGCGCGCCGACAGGCCCATGAAATCCGGCGCGGCGCAGGCAAGCGCATGCAGCACATTCGAGCGGTGCGAATAGAGCACGCCCTTCGGCCCGCCCGTCGTGCCCGAGGTGTAGCACAGCCCCGCCGCGGTATTTTCGTCGAAGCGGCCCCAGGCGAAATCGTCGTCCGCCTCGGCGAGCCAATCCTCATAGGCGACGGCGTTCTTCAGGCCGCATGACTGGAGATGCGCGGCATCGGTCAGGATGATGTAGCGCTCGATCGTCGGGAGCTTGTCCTGGATCGCCTGGATCATCGGCACGAAGGTCAGGTCGAGGAAGAGCAGCCTGTCTTCGGCATGCCCTGCGATCCAGGCGATCTGCTCCGGGAAGAGCCGCGGGTTGACCGTATGCGTGATCGCGCCGATGCCACTGATGCCGTACCAGAGCTCGAGATGCCGGTCGGTATTCCAGGCGAGCGTCGCGACCCGGTCGCCCAGTGCGACACCCTCGCGCTGCAGGCGCTTCGCCACCTTCAGCGCGCGGCTGCGGATCTCGACATAGCTGCGTCGCCGGAGCGCTCCATCCTCGACGGCGCGACTCACCACCTCGCGGGTGCCGTGCTGGACGGCGGCGTGGTCGATGATGCGGTGGAGCAGAAGGGGCCAGTCCTGCATCAGGCCGAGCATGCGCTTATCCTCCCGAGAGTATGTGCCGGTGAGGATAGCGACGGGCTCGCGCGAAAGGGAAGTCATCCGATCGAAGGCTCGCCTGCGCGCACGAGATGGTTTAGGCCTGATCCTTCAAGAGCGGGGGGAAACGCCATGACCGCAGCGAAAGCCGTTCAGCCGGCCGTGACGGAACCGGACCGGGTCTGGTTCCGCTTCATGCGGCTGCACCAGCGCATGCTGATGCAGATGACGGGGCGCATCCGCACGCTTGGCCTCTCGATTCCGCAATTCGATCTGCTCTCGACCCTGACCGAGCAGGAGGGCATCAGCCAGAGCGAACTGGCCGAGAAGCTCTATGTCACCAAAGGCAATGTCTCGGGCCTCGTCGACCGGCTGGTGCAGGCCGGGCTGGTCGAGCGCCGCGCCATCGCCGGCGACCGACGCTCCTATGCGATGCACCTGACGCCGGAAGGCCGCCGCCTCGCCGAAGCCGGCATCGCCGCCCAGCGCGAATTCGTCGCCAGCACGCTCGGCAAGCTCGGGCCGGACGACCTCGCCGAGCTCGACCGGCTCGTGCTGGCCTGGCGCGATCTCGCCCGCGCCGCCGATGCCGAGTGACCGGGCATGGCTGACGGCATCGACCTGACCGCCTCCGCCACGACCTTGCGTCAAGCGCTGCTCGCCCGCCGCTTCAGCGCCTCTGATCTCCTTGAGGCGACCTTCGCCCGCATCGATGCGCTGAACCCGCGCCTCAACGCCATCGTGGCGCAGGATCGCGAGGCCGCCCGCGCGATGGCGAAAGCTTCGGATGCGCGCCTCGCCAATGGCACCGCCCGCCCGCTCGAAGGGCTGCCGATCACGATCAAGGATGCCTTCGACGTCGCCGGCCTGCCCTCCTCCGGCGGTCTGCCAGCCTATCGCGAGCGCGTTCCCACCGAAGACGCCGCCCCCGTCGCAAGGTTGCGGGCCGCCGGTGTGGTCATCATCGGCAAGACCAATGTCCCGGTCTTCTCCGGCGATTTCCAGAGCTACAACCCGGCCCATGGCGTGACCAACAATCCCTGGGACGAGACGCGCTCGCCCGGCGGCTCCTCGGGCGGTGCCGCGGTCGCGGTCGCGACCGGCATGAGCGCCTTCGAGCTCGGCTCCGATCTCGGCAGCTCGATCCGCTGGCCGGCGCATGCTTGCGGCGTCTTCGGGCTCAAGACGAGCTGGGGACTGGTCTCGACCTGGGGTGCGATCCCACCGCCGCCCGAGCGACGCACGCTGCGCAATGTCGACCTGATGGTCGCCGGCCCGATCACCCGCGCGACTGAGGACCTCGACCTGATCCTGCCGGTGATCGCCGGGCCGCGCGACACCGCCCTCCCCTCCGCGCCTCTGCCCGAGCCGCGCCGGCCCAGCGCCAAAGGCCTGCGCGTCGCGCTCTGGGCTGTCGATCCCTTCGCGCCGGTCGACCGGGAGGTGTCGGATGCCGTGCGCGAGGCGGCGCGTCGTCTGGCCGAGGCCGGTGCAATCGTCGACGAGACCGCTAGGCCCTCTGTCCGCTTCGCCGATGCCTTCGAGGTCTATGCTCTCCTGAATCATGCCGTCGTCGCCTATGGCCTGCCGCCCAAGGTGCGCGCCCGCATCCAGGCGCAGGCCTCGCGCTTCAGCCCCAACGACCTGTCGCATCAGGCCCTGCAGGCGCGCGGCGCCCGGATGACACCCGGCTTCTACCAGCAGATCGACCAGCGCCGCCGCACCCAGAAGCGGCAATGGGCCAGCTTCTTTTCCCGTTACGACGTGGTGCTCTGCCCGCCGGCCCCGGTCGCCGCGATCCCGCATGACCATGGCCCGGATATCCATGCGCGGCGGCTGATCGTGAACGGCGAGGAGCGGCCCTATCTCGATTTCCTGCTCTGGGCCTCGCTCGCGACGGGCGCCGACCTGCCGGCCCTGTCCGCGCCGGTCATGCGTTCGCGCGAGGGTCTGCCGCTCGGCGTCCAGATCATCGCGCCCTTCGGCGAGGACCGGACCGCCATCGCCGTCGGCGCGATGCTGGAAGAGCTGGGCGGGCGTTTCATGCCGCCGCCACTTCCGCGGTCGTGACTTCGCGCGGAAACACGACCGTCATCCCGGGCTTGCCCCGGGATCCATCGCATGGTGTCGCACTCTACGATGGATCCCGGATCTCCGCTTCGCTTCGTCCGGGATGACGCGCGCTTTCATCCGAAACCGTCACACATTCGGGCCTGGAGACACACGCTACGCCCGCTCCGCGCGAACCCTTTCCGTTTCGCTCGCCCTGCGGCAGAGTCTACCGTCCCCTGCGCCAAAATCGCTCAACATTTGCGGTCAGTTCAGCTTACACTGGCAAGAATATTAAACAGAACCGGGAGCCCATCATGCTGTCGAATGTCGCCGTCAGGGATATCGAGACCCTCGTCCATCCCTATACCAACCTCGCCACGCATCGGCAGACGGGCCCGCTGATCCTGGAGAGCGGCAAGGGCATCTATGTCTACGACTCCTCGGGCAAGGAATATATCGAGGGCATGGCGGGGCTGTGGTGCACCTCGCTCGGCTATTCCAACCAGGAACTGGTCGAGACCGCCTATGAGCAGATGAAGAAGCTGCCCTTCACCCATATCTTCGGCGGGCGCAGCCATGACCCGGCGATCGAGCTGGCCGAGAAGCTCAAGGAAATCGCTCCGGTTCCGATCTCCAAGGTGTTCTACGGCGCGTCGGGCTCCGACGCGAACGACACCCAGGTCAAGATCGTCTGGTATCTCAACAACGCGCTCGGCCGCCCGCAGAAGAAGAAGATCATCTCGCGGCTGAAGGGCTATCACGGCGTCACCGTCGCCTCGGCCTCGCTGACCGGCCTGCCGAACAACCATATCGATTTCGACCTGCCGCTGCCGGGCATCCTGCACACCTCCTGCCCGCACCACTACCGCTTCGCCGAGCCGGGCGAGAGCGAGCAGGACTACTCGTCGCGCCTTGCCGCCGAACTCGAAGAGATGATCCTGCGCGAGGGGCCGGACACGGTCGCCGCCTTCATCGCCGAGCCGGTGATGGGCGCCGGCGGCGCGATCATCCCGCCGGAGGGCTATTTCGAGAAGATCAATGCCGTGCTCGCCAAGTACGACATCCTGTTCATCTCGGACGAGGTCATCACCGGCTTCGGCCGCACCGGCAAGATGTTCGGCACCGAGACCTATGGGCTGAACGCCGACTCGATCTCGCTCGCCAAGCAGATCACCTCGGCCTATTTCCCGCTCAGCGCCGTGATGATGAACGACAAGATCTATGACGTTCTGGTCGACCAGAGCCGCAAGATCGGCACCTTCGGCCACGGCAACACCTATGCCGGCCATCCGGTCGGCTGCGCCGTCGCGGTGAAGACGCTGGAGATCTACCAGCGCGACAGAATCGTCGAGCATGTCGAGAAGGTCTCGCCGACCTTCCTGCGCCGCCTGATCAAACTGAACGAGCATCCGCTCGTCGGCGAGGCCAAGGGCGTCGGCCTGATCGGCGGCGCCGAGCTGGTCAAGGACAAGCAGACCAAGGCCTCCTTCGAGACCAAGAAGGGCGTCGGCGCCAAGGCCGTGGCCTATGCGCTGGAAGAGGGCTTCATCACCCGCGCCATGGGCGACCGCCTCGCCTTCTGCCCGCCGCTCGTGATCAACGAGGCCGAGATCGAGGAAATGTTCAACCGCTGCGAGCGCGCCCTCGACAAGACCCTGAACTGGGCCAAGGCCGAAGGCTTGCTGGCCTGACATCGCCGGCATTGCGGAACCACGAAAGGCCGGGCGGCGACGCCCGGCCTTTTGCTGTTCAGCAATATGGCGAAATCGGAGATCGCCGCCCGAAAACGCCATGAACAGATCACAGACGCGCCCCAGCGCCGTCCCGATCCGCCGTCAGACAGGAGAGGTCGGCAGGCGCGAGCCGCCGGCACGAGGTCGCTTCAGACGAGTCAGGAACCATGTTTCAACGCGACGCCCATTCCCCGGCACCGGCCCGCAAGGGGTTCCACGACGCCACGGCGCGGGCGACCTATGCCTCCCGCTTCCGCCCGATCGCAATTCGGGCGGTCGCCGCGGGAACCCGACAGGCACCGCCTGCGTTGAAGCAGCACGGTGATGCACGTCAGGCCGATTTGCCCGGCGTTCTCCGCCACGGTTTCTACGACTGAAACCTCCCCTTCGAGACCCATGACTTGGCCGGTGCGGAGCTTGCTCCCACCGGCCTTTTCTTGGGCTGAGGGCGCCCAAACGAAAACGGGCGGCCCGAAGGCCGCCCGCTCGAACATTCTGGATTAGCCGTCTGATCGATCAGACCACGATGACCTTCGCGCCGACCGGCACGCGGTTGAAGAGGTCGATCGCGTCGATGTTGCGCATCCGGATGCAGCCGGATGAGGCCGAGCGGCCGATCGTCTCCGGCTCGTTGGTGCCGTGGATGCGGTAGAGCGTGTCGTGGCCGTTCTGGTAGAGATAGAGCGCGCGGGCGCCGAGCGGGTTTTCCGGCCCGCCATTCATGCCGCCGGCAACCGGCTTCAGATGCGGCCAGCGCTTGACCATCTCGGCCGGCGGCGTCCAGCGCGGCCATTCGGCCTTGCGCTGCACCACGGCCTCGCCGGTCCAGCCAAAAGCCTCGTCACCGGTGGCGACGCCGTAGCGGATCGCCTTCTTGTTCGGCAGGACGAGATAGAGGAACTTCTCTTTCGTATCGACATAGACCGTGCCCGGCGGCTGCCCGGTCGGATCGCTGATCTCGTAGGGGAGATAGGGCAGGTAGGTGTCGAACTTGGGGACGAGCGCAATATATTCCGCATCACGGGCTGACAGCTCCGGCGCGCTGACGCTCTTGTACTGGCAGGCGCCCAGCAGGGCGGACAGTGCCAGTGCAACGAAAACGGTCTTCTTCATAGCCTCCACCCAGCCGACCCGAAGGCAGCCTTTATGATGAATCGAACGTTAACGCTTCGTATCGCCAGAGCGCTTCCCCACAAGCGGCGGCTCGGCGAAGCACTAGGCCTCAAACGACCATCGTGCAATCCGGTTCCCCAAATGGCCGTCGGAAGGCCACAATGCGTGGCAAACCAGCCACGCATTGTCCTGCAGCCTGCCCCAGCGCGTGGATAACCGACTTTGACGACCCTGTTCTTCACCCATCCAGCCGGCCTTCGACATGCGATGCCGCCGGGGCATCCCGAATGCGCAGACCGATTGAAAGCCGTCGAGCACGCATTGGAGGCCGAGCGTTTCGCGGCACTGATTCGGCTGGAGGCGCCGCTCGGCACGCTCGACCAGGTCGCGCTGTGTCATCCTGTATCCTACGCGCAGGCGCTCATCGCCTCCGTGCCCGCGGCCGGGTTCGTGCAGGTCGATGCGGACACGCTGATGTCGCCCGGCACGATGGAAGCGGCTTTGCGCGGCGTCGGCGGCGCGGTCGCGGCCGTGGACGAGGTGATGGCCGGCAAGGCGCGCAACGCCTTCGTCGCGATGCGCCCGCCCGGCCATCATGCCGAGCGCGAGCGCGCCATGGGCTTCTGCTTCTTCAACCATTCCGCGATCGCGGCCCGCCATGCGCAGAAGGCGCACGGCGCCCAGCGCGTCGCCATCGTCGACTGGGACGTCCATCACGGCAACGGCACGCAGGACATCTTCTGGGACGATGCCAGCGTGCTCTACGCCTCCGTCCACGAGATGCCGCTCTACCCCGGCACCGGGGCGGCCTCGGAGCGCGGCACGCAAGGCACGATCGTCAATGTCCCCTTGCGAGCAGGCGACGGCTCAGACGAGTTCCGCGACGCTTTCGAGACCGCGATCCTGCCGCGGCTCGATGCGTTCCGCCCCGATCTCGTGGTGATCTCGGCCGGGTTCGATGCGCATTGGCGCGACCCGCTCGCCGATCTCAACCTGCGCGAGGCCGATTTCACCTGGGCGACGCAAAAGCTGATGGAGGTGGCCGACCGCCATGCCGGCGGCCGGATCGTCTCGGTGCTGGAGGGCGGCTACGATCTCGACGCTCTCGCGAAATCGACCGCCGCCCATGTCTCGGCGCTGATGGAGGGCTGAGCGCCGGGCCTGCCGCCTATTCCAGCGGCGACGTCTCGGCGATCTCGATGCCGAAGCCGGAAAGGCCGACGAAGGAGCGCGGCGAGGAGGCGAGATTGATGATCGAGCGGACGCCGAGATCGCGCAGGATCTGCGCGCCCAGGCCGACCTCGCGCCATTGCTGGCTGCGCAGGGCGTCGGAGTTCTCGTCGTCGACGGGCTTGATCGGCACGCCGGCGCTGCCGTCGCGCAGATAGATCAGCACGCCCTTGCCTTCCTGCTGGAAGCGGCGCAGCGCGCACTGGATCGAGCTGGCGCCACCGAGCACGTCGGCGACCACATCGGCGCGGTGCAGGCGGGCCGGCACCTTGTCTCCATCGCCGAGCTTGCCCATCACGAAGGCGAAATGCTGGGTGCTGTCGAAAGGCGTGACATAGACATGGCCAGTGACGTCGCCGAACGCGGTCTTGACCGGGAAGGAATGCACGCGCTCGACCAGCTTCTCGCGCAGCTGGCGATAGGCGATCAGGTCCGCAACGGTGATCTGCTTGAGGCCGTGCTTTTCGGCGAAAGCGGTGATCTGCGCGCCCTTCATCACCGTGCCGTCGTCATTGGCGAGTTCGCAGATGACACCGACCTGCGGGAGGTCGGCGAGCTTGCACAGGTCGACCGCCGCCTCAGTATGGCCGGAGCGCATCAGCACGCCACCGTCCTTGGCGATCAGCGGAAAGACATGGCCCGGGCGGACGAAATCGGCGGCGCCCATATTGCCGTTGGCGAGCGCGCGCACCGTGTTGGTGCGCTGCTCGGCCGAGATGCCGGTGGTCAGCCCGTGCTTGACGTCGACGGTGATGGTGAAGGCCGTGCCGAGCGGGGCATCGTTCGAGGAGACCATCGGGTCGAGGCGCAGGCGCCGGGCCTCGCTCGCGGTCAAAGGCGCGCAGACGATGCCGCAGGTGTTGCGGATGATGAAGGCCATCTTCTCCGGCGTGCAGAGCGAGGCGGCGACGATGAGATCGCCCTCGTTCTCGCGATCATCGTCATCGGTGACGATGACGATCTCGCCGCGGGCGAAGGCTTCGATGGTCTCTGCGACATTGTTGGACATGGCAGCCTCGCGCGGCCCTGACAGGCCGAGGAAATCATTGGGGGTGACGGTGCCGCCGGTGGCGGCGGTGATGCGCTCGGCGCTTTCGCGGGAGATCCAGGCGGCCGGGTCGTTGCAGAGCGCGGTCACGCTGGCCGGCGACAGGCCGACCTGCCTGGCGAAGGTGCTGCGTGCGATCTTGTTCTGCCGGAGCCAGACGTCGAGCTTCATGCCGTGAAGCTAATACGACGACATTTCATTATCAATGAATCAGCGATGCATTTTCAGTATTGCTGAAATGCAAACTCTTTGGTGCATCATGCTCGGGCTTGCCCCGAGCATCTCATGACCAGGAAGGCTCTCGTACCAGAGCCCATTTCAGCCAGAGATTCTCGGGTCTGCGCTTCGCTTCGCCCGAGAATGACGGCGATGTCACTCCTGGAACGGCCAGCGCGGCTCGACGACGCCGACCTGCGCGCGGTGACGCAGATACTGGTCGGCCAATACGCAGGCGACCATCGCCTCGCCGACCGGCACGGCGCGGATGCCGACGCAGGGGTCGTGGCGGCCCTTGGTGAACATTTCGGCCTCGCCGCCGGTGCGGGTCACGGTCGCGCGGGTCGCCAGGATCGAGGAAGTCGGCTTCACGGCGAAGCGGGCGACGATCGGCTGGCCTGTCGAAATGCCGCCGAGGATGCCGCCGGCATGGTTGGAGAGGAAGAGCGGCTTGCCGTCATTGCCGGCGCGCATCTCGTCGGCATTCTCCTCGCCGGAGAGTTCGGCCGCGCCAAAACCCTCGCCGATCTCGACGCCCTTGACCGCATTGATGCTCATCAGTGCCGAGGCGATCTCCGCATCGAGCTTGGCGTAGATCGGCGCGCCCAGGCCCGCCGGCACGCCCTCGGCTACGATCTCCAGCACGGCACCGATCGAGGAGCCGGACTTCCTGATGCCGTCGAGATAACCCTCGAAAAAGGCGGCAGCCTTGGCATCGGGGCAGAAGAACGGGTTGCGGCCGACCTCCTCCCAGTCCCAGTTGGCGCGGTCGATCTTGTGCGGCCCCATCTGGACGAGGGCGCCGCGCACGATCATGCCGGGCACGACCTTGCGGGCGATGGCGCCGGCGGCGACGCGCATCGCCGTCTCGCGCGCGGAGGAGCGACCGCCGCCGCGATAGTCGCGGATGCCGTATTTCACGTCATAGGTGAAATCGGCATGGCCTGGCCGGTACTTGTCCTTGATGTCGGAATAATCCTTCGAGCGCTGGTCGACATTGTCGATCATCAGCCCGATCGAGGTGCCGGTCGTCACCTGTACGCCGTCGCTCTCGCGGGCGAAGACGCCGGAGACGATGCGGACCTGGTCCGGCTCCTGGCGCTGCGTGGTGAAGCGCGACTGGCCCGGCCGGCGGCGGTCGAGATCGCCCTGGATGTCGGCCTCGGTCAACGGGAGCAGCGGCGGGCAGCCGTCGACGACGCAGCCGATGGCGGGCCCATGGCTCTCGCCGAAGGTGGTGACGCGGAAGAGATGGCCGAAACTGTTGTGGGACATGAGCGTGCCTGCGGAACCGATCCTGCCCTCATAAGCGGTAACCGGCCGGGGCGAAAGCGCGCGACCGCGCCGATCAGCGATGGGCGTGAGACATCACTGATCGGGACGGCGCGCCGAAGCGTCAGCGGGTCGCGGGGATGGCCGGGCCGAGACCTTGTCGCAGCGCCGTCCGAATGAGACGCGCCAATTCGGAATGGATGTCCTTGCGCGAACGCTCGCCGGGTTCCCCGCACAGGGGCTCCTCTTCTCCTTCGGAGCGCAACATCTCGGCGGCCCCGTCCTTGCACTCCGGCAGGAAGCTGTAGTGATGGGCGCCGGTCACGGTCGCATAAGTCCCTTTCGGCGTTTGGGACGCCAATTGATCGGCGACGACGCCGGGAGGAATGGTCGTGGGAGCGCCGAGATTGACGAAGCTCATGGGAATGGCGACCTCGGCGAGGCTTCGTTCGTCATAGGCCTGGGCCAGACCGGGATCGACCATGACCGCGGCCTTGATACGGGGGTCACGGTCCGATTGCTCGAACAGTGCGCGATCGACCGCACGCAGGTTCACCTTGTCGACCTTCTTGCTGGCCCCGTTCACAAAGCCGATGCCGCCGGCATACGAGGCGCAATCCCATCGGGTTTGGGCGTCGCAATACCGGGCATAGGCTTCCAGCGTAGTGCGGGCGCCGGCGATCCTCATGGCGGCGGCGCCGCCGAGCGAGAAGCCGACGACGCCGATCCTGTCGCCATCGACGCGAACGCGCCATTGCGGGTCGGTGATCAGCCGATCCGCAACCGCGGACAGATCCTGCCTGCGCTGCCACAGCTTCGGAGTGTCGGCCGGGGTGGAATCCCCCGATGTCGTGCCCGGATGGTCCGGGCCGGCCACGATAAAGCCGGCCTCGGCGAGCTCCGTGGCAAGCCAGCTCATGGCCTGAGCGCTGCCTCCAGAGCCATGCGACAGCAGCACGAGCGGAAAGCGTCCCTCAGCCTGGGGAGCGTCGCGCATCACGGGCGTGCCCTTGAACAAGCCGTTATCGCCTACCAGCACCGGCTGGCCGCCGGGCGCGGACGGATACCAGAGGGTGACGGATAGCTGGCGGCCATGTTCGTCGGCAGGGATGACCAGCTGGCGCATACCGACATCGCCCAAGCACGGGGTGACGAGGCCGGTGGCGAGGAGCGCGGCGGACAGGGCTCGCAACATGGACATAACGATTCTCCGATGGCTAAAAGCACAGAGAAATCGTCGCCTATCGGACGGGCCGGCGCGTTCTCGATCGCGATCGAGGTCGTTTCCGATCGCGATCCGGGCCACGATCGGCCAAATCTCCTCATCCCGATGCCTTGACGCTCATGATCTTCGTTCCCTTGCCTTTCGTCGCCGCCTTGCTGCTGCTGATCCTACTCGCGATGCTCCTGAGCCAATCCGAGCGGCGGGTGAACGCTCCGTTTCTCCTGCTCATCGGTCTCAGCGCCTTGCAGTCGTTCCTCGTCGGCATGCGCTGGGGTTACGACATCGCCGCGATACGCTATTTGTTGCCGGTCTGTGCCGCCTGCCTGCCGCCGCTGGTCCTGGCCAGTTTCCGCAAGCTGGTGCATCGAGACGAGCCGGACGGCACGGTGGCCGTAGGATTTTGGGTACTTCCGCCCGCAATGATGGCCGGGCTGCTGTTCCTGGCACCTCGGCTCATCGATGCCGCGCTGGCTGCCCTGTTCGTCGCCTATGCGGGGGCGCTGTTGCGGCTCGGCCGCCTCGGCCCCGACGGGTTGGACGAGGCGCGTCTCGACGCCGCCGGCCCCGCCCATCGGGCGATGCTCGTCGCGGCGGCTTCGCTGTGCCTGTCGGCCGCGATCGACTTGATCATCTTCCTGGATTTCGAATGGGCGCGGGGGCGGCATGCCGCCTTCATCGCCGGCAACGCGAATCTACTGGGACTGTTCTGCATCGGCGTCACGGCGGCGATCGCCGCTCGCGCCGAGGTTTCCGCCGAACCCACCCCCGAGGCCGATCTGTCGGCCGCTACGGTGGAGCAGGACAGGGAGATGCTAGGACGCATCGAACGCCTCCTTGAGGAAAGGAAGCTCTTTCTTCGAGGAGGATCTGACATTATCGCGGCTGGCACGCCGGGCCGGCGTCCCCAGCCGGCAGATCTCCCGAGCAGTCAACCGGATGACCGGCAAGAACGTCTCGCAATACATCAATGATTTTCGAGTCGCGGAGGCCTGCCGGCTGCTGCCGGCGAAACGCTCGGTGACGATGGCGATGCTGGAGGCCGGGTTTCAGACCAAGTCGAATTTCAACCGGGAGTTCCGTCGCGTGACCGGGCTGAGCCCGGCGGCATGGCGCGATCGGAACTGCCCGTCGGCCTCCGACTGAACCGCCGGCGTGTCAGTGCGCCGGCGCCTTCGCCGGCGCCGCCGGCGCGCCCTCCCAGCGCGTATGCGCCGGCAGGTTCTCGCCCTTCATGATGACGGTGAGCAGGCCGATCTGGGCGTAGTCGCCGACATGGGTGTCGTAGAGCACGGTCGCGCCCGCGCCGACGCAGACGCCCTTGCCGAGCCTGACACGGCCGACCTTCATCACCCGGTCCTCATAGAGATGAGTCTGCAGCGCCGAATGGGCGTTGACCGTGCAGAAATCGCCGACCCGGATGCAGTCGAACTCGGTGATATCCGTCGAGTCGAGCCAGACGCCCTTGCCGTATTTCGCGCCGAACAGCATCAGGAACCAGGGCAGGAACGGCGTGCCGCGCAGATAGTCGAACAGGACCTTGCCGCCGAGGCCCCAATACATCACCGCCACCGCCTCGGTGCGCATCGCCCACCACGACCACATCGGCTTCATCACGGGCTTGTAGACGCCCATCATCAGCCATTTGACGGCGGCGCAGATCAGCGCCTGCACCACGGCGATCGCGACGGCCACGCCCATGAAGGAGAGCACGAGGCCGATCCAGTCGCCCTCGTTGATGCGCTGCTGCAAGACCATGTCGACCGCGATCGTGCCGAAGGTGATGAACAGCATCGCCGGGAAGGAGGTGTGCAGCGCCTCGAACAGGCCGCGCCCGAACTGCTTGGCGAAGGAGGGCTTGTAGGTCCAGTCGGCGCCGAGATCGACCTTCTGCCGCGTCGGCAGGCGGATCGGCGGCGAGCCGAACCAGGTGTCGCCCGGCTGCATGCGGTCATTGGCGGGGGGTTTCGACTTGATGCCGATCAGCACGCGATCGGGGATGACGGCGCCGGGCGGCACCACCGCGTCGTTGCCGACGAAGACCTGGTCGCCGGTGCGCGTCGCGTCGAGGCGCATATAGCCGCGGCGCATGTCCTCGTCGCCGAAGACGACCTCGTCGGCGATGAAGTTGCCGGCGCCGATGCCGGTGAGGTCATAGCGGCCGGAGAGATTGGTCGAGATTTCCGCGCCCTTGCCGATGCTGGCGCCCATCAGCCGGTACCAGGCGCGCATGTAGATGGTGGCGAAGAGCGAGGAGAGCGTCTCCAGCGTCACCTCGGTCGCCAAAGCCACCGTCCATTTGCGGGCGTAGAAGCCGGAATGGATCGACCAGGAGCCCGAGGTCACGCGCGGCAGGATCGCCCAGCGCAGGCCCGCCATCAGCAGCACCGTGAAGGCGATCAGGCCGATCGCGGTCGGCCAGGTCAGGATCGGCAGGAACCAGAGATAGCTGATATCGGTCCAGCCGGCGATGAAGTAGTCGATCTTGTCGAACAGCCAGAAGGCCGGGAAGATCGGCAGCAGGCTGACCGGCGGCAGCACCACCAGCATCAGGATGTAGAAACAGGTCAGCAGCGCGCGGCGGCCGGGCGAGGCCTCGGCCTGCGGCGGCAGCGCGGCGACATCGACCATGCCGATCTTGCGGGCGGGCGTGCCGTCCCAGATCTCCGCCTCGCCGACATGGGCGCCGGGCCGAATGGCGGTCAGGTCGCCGATTTCGGCGTGGTCGCCTATCACCGAATCGTGGCCGAGCACGACGGAGGCGCCGGCCGAGACGTCCTTGCCGATGGTGATGCGGCCGATGATCAGCTTGTCGCCGATCGCCTCGCCATTGGCGAAGGTGGTCTTGGAGCCGAAGCTGGTGCCGTCGCCGATCTCGATCAGGTCGATGGCGCCGGCCTCGTAATCGGAGATGATGACGTCGCGACCGACCCTGGCGCCGAGCAGGCGCCAGTAGAAGCGCATCACCGGCGTGCCCTGCAGCCATTTGATATGGACGAGCCCGGCGACGCGGGCGGCAAACCACCAGCGGAAGTAATAGACGCCCCAGAGCGGGTAGACGCCTGGCTTGGTGCGGCCGAGCACCAGCCATTTGAGCGCGATGGCGATCAGGCCGGTCACGACGATGATCGCGACATAGACGCCAAGCAGCGCCGCGATCTGGCCGAGCAGCGGCAGGTCCTCGCCCGAGAGGATCATGTAGGTGACGAAGACGCCGAGCCATTGCGCCGTCGCAAGGCCGATGATGACCGGCAGTGCCGCCGCCTGCGCAAGGCCGCAGAGGAAGCGCCGCAGCAAGGGCGGCGGCGTGAAGGAGAGGTCCTCGGCTTCGGCGACGCCTCGCTCGTCGAGGAGTGCCGCCATCCCACGCAAATTGCGGGCGGCATAGACGTCCTGCAGCGTGATGCCGGCATAGGCCGGCGTCTCGCGCACGATCGAGATGAAGCGGGCCGCCAGCAGCGAATGGCCACCGAGATCGATGAAGAAATCGGCCTCCAGCGGCAGGCTGGCCGTACCGAGCACGCGCTTCGCCGCCTCGAGTAGCGCGGCTTCCGTCGCGTTGCGCGGCGGCTCCTGCTCGCCATCGGCGCTCGGCGCCGTCAGCGGCGCCGCCTTCAGCATCTTGCGGTCGACCTTGCCGGAGACCATGCGCGGCAGCGAGCCCGCCGCCTCGAAATGCGCCGGCACCATATAGGGCGGCAGCTTCTCGCGGAGCGCGGCCCGCAACACCGGGCCGTCGACCGCGACGCCGGGCTCGGGCACGACGAAGGCGACGAGGCGCTCGATGCCGTCATCGGTGCGCAGCACGACCGCCGCCTGGGCGACGCCGGGCTCGTCGGCAAGCTTGGATTCGATCTCGCCGAGTTCGACGCGGAAACCGCGGATCTTGATCTGGTCGTCGATGCGGCCGTGGAAGACGATATTGCCGTCAGCGTCGAGGCTGACGGCATCACCCGAGCGGTAGAGGATCGGATCGCCCCCGCCGGCGACGCCCGCGAAGGGATTGGCGATGAACTTCTCGGCCGTCAGCTCAGGGCGGCCGTGATAGCCCTTGGCGACGCCGGGGCCGCCGATCAGCAATTCGCCCTGCTCGCCCGGCTGGACGAGGCGCATATCCTCGCTGACGACATAGGCCGTGTAGTTCGGGATCGGCTTGCCGATGGTCACGGTCTCGCCGGGGACGACCTCGGCTGCGGTCGCGACCACCGTCGCCTCGGTCGGGCCGTAGGTGTTCAGGATGCGGCGGCCGGGCTTCGACCATTTCTGCACGATCGCCGGCGGCAGGGCCTCGCCGCCGAGCAGGATCAGCTTCAGCGAGGGCACGTCGGCCGGCAGGATGCCGAGCAAGGTCGGCACGGTGTCGATGATGGTGACGCCGGCCTCGTTCAGGATGTCAGGCAGCTTCTCGGCATCGCCCATCATCTCGGGCGAGGCGACGAACAGCGTCGCGCCGACGAGATAGGGCGTCCAGATCTCCTCCATCGACAGGTCGAAGGCGACCGAGGCACCCTGGAACGCAACATCATCCGGCCCGAAGCCGTAGACCGCGTTCCCGGAGCGCAGGAAATGGCAGATATTGCGATGGCTGATGACGATCGCCTTGGGCGTGCCCGTCGAGCCCGAGGTGTAGATCAGATAGGCCGGATGATCCGGGGTCAGGCCTGCGGGACGCGTCGGCGGTTCCGTGCCATCGGCGCCAGCTGCAAGGCCCTCGGGCGTCCAGACGGTGCGCTCAGTCGCCTCGGCCCGGCCGGACCAGCCGGCGCAGGTGACGATGCCCTTGGCCTGGGCATCGTCGAGGCAGGTCGCGATGCGCTCGACCGGCGCCTCCGCATCGAAGGGAATCCAGGCGGCGCCCGCGCGCGTGATCGCGATCTGCGCGACGAGGAGATCGATGCCGCGCGGCATCCACAGGCCGACCATGTCGCCGGGGCCGATGCCGGCGAGCTGGAGGCCCCGCGCCTGACGCCCGGCCTGCGCCCAGACCTCGGCATAGCTGAGGCGGCGCGAGAGATCGGTGAGCGCGGGATGATCGGGACGGGTCGCGACCGTGGCCGCGAAAATCTCGGCCAGCACCTCGTCCCGAATCAAATCGGGACGCTTCTCGCCCGCCAGCATGGCAAGAGTGTTGGCGGCAGCCGCGTCAGACGCCGCCGACAGCTTCGTCATATCGTTCATCGCGCCCCGCTGCGCTGAAAGGCCCGTCGCTGATGCCGCGGCAGACCCTGCCTTCGGCCGTGCGATGCGCTAACACGCACCTCGTGAAGAAAACCGGAATCGTCGCTCCCGCTTCGCGACATCCGCATGAGCCCCCGGCCGGGCCGGCCGCCGCATCACGCAGCCTCGCTAGCATATTCTCCCTGCAGAATCACGCGTGAACCTGGCATGAATGCCGCCCAGGCCATCACGACCCGACTACGAGCAAACTCAGAGCCAGTCGGCCTTGTTCCCGCTGACGACGAGCAGCTTGCCCTGCCAGATCTCGACCATCGAGGCCTCGCGCGGCGCCACCGCCCCGACCAGCGCCAGAATGGCCCGCGCCACGCCGCCATGGCTGACGATCACCGTCTCGCGCTTGAGTTCCTCGAGAACCGGACGGACGCGATCGGCCAGCATGCGGTAGCTTTCGCCGCCCGGCGGCACGAAGCCCCACTTGTCGCGCTCGCGCAGATGGGCCTGCTCGCGCTCGGCCTTGCGGATGTCGCGCCAGGTGAAGCCTTCCCACTCGCCGAAGGTCAATTCGCGCAGGCGGTCATCGATGCGGTATTCGCCGGCCGGCAGCGCAAGTTCGCGCCGGAGGATGTCCATGGTCTCGCGCGCCCGCTGCATCGGCGAGCCGATATAGTCGAGATCGGCATAGGCAGGTTCCAGCGCCTTCAGCCGGCCGGCAGCTTCGGCGGCCTGGCGGCGGCCGAGCTCGTTCAGCGGAATGTCCTGCCCGCCCTGCAGGCGGCCCTCCCGATTCCAGTCGGTTTCGCCATGGCGGACGAGGATGAGGCGATGAGGCAGCGAGAGCGGAACCATGTCTCGCTTCTGCACGCCGGCACCGAAAGGGTCAAAGCTCTTCCCCGCGCTTTCCGTCGATGGCGACAATCGGCCGCTTTCTGTGGCCGAATTTACACGGCCTGTGTATAGCGCCCTTGCTCGATCACCCGCGGAACCGCATGTCCCCTGTTCTCACCCTGCCCGACGGCCGCAGCCTGACGCTTCCCACGACGCCGCTCGTCATGGGCATCGTCAATGTCACGCCCGATTCGTTCTCGGATGGTGGGCTGCTGAAGAACGCCGAAGCGGCGATCGCCCATGGCGTGCGCCTCACGGCAGAGGGCGCGGCCATCGTCGATATCGGCGGCGAATCGACGAGGCCCGGCCATGCCACGGTCGATGCCGAAACCGAGATGGCGCGCGTGCTGCCGGTCATCGCCGGACTGAAGGCCAGGGTCGATACGCCGATCTCGATCGACAGCTACAAGGCCGAGGTGGCGGAAGCGGCGCTCGCGGCCGGCGCTGCGATCGTCAACGACGTCTGGGGCGCCCAGCGCGATCCCCGCATTGCCGAGGTCGCGGCGCGGGCCGGCGCGCCGATCATCCTGATGCATAACCGCGAGAGCATCGATGCCTCCATCGACATCTTCGATGAGGTGCTGCGCTTCCTCGAACGCTCGATCGCGATCGCGACGCAAGCCGGCGTGCCGCTGGGCCAGATCGTCGTCGATCCCGGCATCGGCTTCGGCAAGACGATCAGGCAGAATCTCGACCTGATCCGCCATCTCGACCGGCTCGCCGTGCTCGGCTGCCCGGTCCTGCTCGGCGCCTCCCGCAAATCGACGCTCGGACGCATCACCGGCCGGGAGGTTCCGGCCGAACGGCTCGCCGCCAGCATCGCCGCACATCTCTATGGCGCGAGCCGCGGCGCCGCCATCATCCGCGCCCATGACGTCGCCCCGCATATCGACGCGCTGAAGACCTGGGCGGCCATCGAAGACAGCATGAAAGCAGACCCGTGAGCGAAACCGGCCGCATCCTGATCGAGAAACTCGATATCTACGCCTATCACGGCTTCTTCTCGGAAGAGGAGCGGCTCGGCCAGCGCTTCGTGCTCGACCTCGTGCTCGACGCCGACCTGCGCGCCGCCGCCGCCAGCGACCGCCTGGCCGACACGGTCGATTACGGCCGCGCCGTCGCGATCGTCGCAGAGGTCTTCACGGCCAGCCGGTATCATCTGCTGGAAGGCGCTGCCCGGGCCGTCGCGCTGGCGCTTTTCGACGCCTTCCCTCCCCTTACGAGCGTCGAGGTTACGCTGCGCAAGCCCGCGCCGCCGATCCCGGCGACGCTCGGCTCGGTCGGCATCCAGTTGAGGTTCCAGCGTGAAGGTTGAGGCCGCACTCGCCTTCGGCGGCAATATCGGCGACCCCGTCGCGGCCTTCGCCGCGGCGCTGAAGGGGCTGCGCGGGCATTCCAAGGTGGCGCTCGGCCGGCTGTCCTCGATCTATCGCACGCCGCCCTGGGGCAAGACCGACCAGCCGGAATTCCTCAACATGGCCGCGCTGGTCGAGACCTCGCTGCAACCGGCGGACCTGCTCGCCTTCTGCCTCGATCTGGAGCGCGCCGGCGGCCGCGAGCGCCGCGAACGCTGGGGGCCGCGCACGCTCGATATCGACATCCTGACCTATGGCGATGCGATCATCGATCAGGCCCGGTTGCAGATCCCGCATCCGCGCATTCCCGAACGCGCCTTCGTATTGACGCCGCTGGCCGAGATCCTGCCGCAGCGCCTGATCGGCGGGCGCAGCGTTACAGAGCTGCTGGCAGCCGCCACAGACGAAACGATCCGCCGCGACGATGCCGCGACGGATCGGTTGAAGGCACTGCTGGCGGCGTGAGCCGCCGGGCAAGCTAGTCCTCGTAGAGCTCGCGCAGAACAGCCAGAACACGGCTGAGCGTTGCCGGTGGAGCCGATCCCAGCCGCTTGATCAGCCGTGTCTTGTCGAGGGTGCGGCTCTGCTCCAACAGAACCAATCCATCGGTGCCCTGAAAGGAGATCGGAATCCTGAAGCCGGCCGGACGGCTTTTGGAGGTCATGGGCGCAACGATGACCGTGCGCAGATGGTCGTGGATTTCCGGTGGCGAGATGATGAGACAGGGCCGCGTCTTCTGGATTTCGCTGCCGACCGTCGGGTCGAGCGTGGCGAGCCAGATGTCGCCGCGATTCACCATGTCAGCTCGGCATCCTCGGCATTGCCGAATTCCGGCCAGACCAGCGCATCATCGCCTGCTTCGGCGATGCGCTTCGCATCCTCGGCCCAGCCTTCGCGTGCCCGTGTCTGCACGGGCTCAATGATGATACGACCCTGCTCGACGGTGAGTTCGACACCGTCGCCAGCCTTGGCACCGATCTCGGCCAGAAGGGGCTTCGGAATGACGATGCCCGCCGAATTGCCGATTTTCTTGACGGCGCTGCGCATTGCTTCCTCCAGGAGGCCAATATACGCGCCGCGCCGGCTGGTTACAACAATGTTATAACCAGAATCGGTCTCACTCGCCCTTGTCGAGGGTGATGTCCGGCGCGGTCGGCACCTTCATGCCGACGACATGGTAGCCGGCGTCGACATGCATGATCTCGCCGGTGATGCCGCGCGACATGTCGGAGACGAGGAAGACCGCGGTCTCGCCGACCTCCTCGATGGTCACCGTGCGGCGCAGCGGCGAGTTGTACTCGTTCCAGCGCAGGATGTAGCGGAAATCGCCGATTCCGGAAGCCGCCAGCGTCTTGATCGGGCCGGCCGAGATCGCGTTGACGCGGATCTTCGAGGGTCCGAGATCGGCGGCGAGATACTGCACGCTCGATTCCAGCGCGGCCTTGGCGATACCCATGACGTTGTAATGCGGCATCCACTTCTCGGCGCCGTAATAGGTCAGCGTCAGCAGCGAGCCGCCATCCGGCATCAGCTTCTCGGCGCGCTGGGTGATCGCCGTGAAGGAGTAGCAGGAGATCAGCAGCGACTTGGAGAAGTTCGCCTCGGTGGTCTCGACATAGCGGCCGGTCAGTTCGTCCTTGTCCGAGAAGGCGATGCAGTGGACGACGAAGTCGAGCTTGCCCCAGAGCTTCTCGACCTCGGCGAAGACCGCGTCGATCGTGGCGCCGTCGGTGACGTCGCAATGGCCGACGACATGGCCGCCGAGTTCCTTGGCGAGCGGCTCGACCCGCTTCTTCAGCGCGTCGCCCTGATAGGTGAAGGCGAGTTCCGCACCCGCGTCCGCCGCAGCCTTGGCGATGCCCCAGGCGATGGACCGGTTGTTCGCGACGCCCATCACGAGGCCGCGCTTGCCCTTGAGGAGATTGGCGGTCGGCGAAACGGCGTTGGAATCAGGCATGGGAAACCCGCAGATGAATGACGAGCAGGTCTCTTAGAACAGTCGCAGGGAAACGGGAACCGCTTTGATGCCCGCCTCCACGGCAGAATCACGCATGGAAGCGCCATCGGCAGCCTGCACGACCCGATTTTCGGCCGTGCGGGCACCCAAGCCGGCTTACTTGGCTTCGTCGCGCGCCTTCATCAGCGCCGTCAACTCCGCATCGCTCGCCGGCATCTCGATATCGATGGCGACGAAGAGATCGCCGACCGCGCCCTTCTCGCCCTTGAGGCCCTTGCCGCGCAGGCGGAACTGCCGGGCCGTGCCGGTCAGCGGCGGGATGTTCATCTCGACCGCGCCGGTCAGCGTCGGCACATGCAGCGGCCCGCCGAGCACGGCCCTGGCGAGCGGCACCGCGACGCGGGTGCGCAGGTCGTTGCCGTCGACGATGAAGCGGGAATCCGGCTTGACCTTGATGGTCATCATCACGTCGCCGGCCTCGCCCGAGAACGGATCGGTCTGGCCGAGCCCGCGCAGGCGCATCACCTTGCCGTCGCTCACCCCCTCGGGGATCGTGATCTCGACCTCGCGCCCGCCCGGCAGCTTGACGCGACGCGTCCCGCCGGTCGTGGCCTGCGCCAGCGTGACCTCGAGCGTGAAGCTCTGCTCCGGCGGCTTCTGCGGCTCGGGCTTGCCACGGGCGCGCCGGCCGGCCTCGCCGAAGAGCGAGGAGAAGATGTCGGATGCGTCGAAGCCGGCCTCCCCCGCTCCGCCGCCCGGACCGGCGCGACCGCCGAAGGGATGGCCGCCGCCCTGGCCGAAATTGAACTCGAAGCCGCCGCTGCGCCCGCCCCGGCCGGCGCCCATGCCCTCGAAGCCCTGGAAGCGCGGCTTGCCCTCGGCATCGATCTCGCCGCGGTCGAACTGCTTGCGCTTGGTCTCGTCGCCCAGGATCTCATAGGCGGTGTTGAGTTCGGAGAACTTGTCCTGCGCCTTGGGATCGTCCCGGTTGCGGTCCGGGTGCAGCTCCTTGGCGCGCTTGCGGAAAGCCTTCTTCAGCTCCGCATCGCTCGCGCCGCGGGCGACGCCCAGAACCTGATAGGGATCGCGCATCCAAAACCTCGTTTCCACGCAAAATCGAACGCCCAGCGTCAGAAGCCGCCAGCCGTCCGTCCCGCCCTATGTGGGGGCGGTGTGGCGCGTGCGCAACACCTGCTCAGGGGCGTTTTGCACCCGGTCCGGTGGCGAAGCAAGCGGCGTGAAAAGTCCTAGCTCAGGCCCTTCCAGGGGCCCATGTCCTTGACCGCCCAGTCGCCGCCCGAAGGACGGCAGGCCGTGCCCTGCAGCTTGACCGGCCGGGCCTGCGTCTGGACGCTGGCGATGAAGGCGCGGCAGATCTCGTCGGAGCGCAGGAACGGGCCGCCTACGGGTATGAAGGAGCCCTTGATGCCGCTCTGGGGATTGTCCCAGGAGACGGCGGCGCCGTTGCCCTGGGGATCGAGCGCAACGCCCATCGCCCCGTCGGCGCGGCGCATGTCCTCCGGCCCGAGGTCCGCCGCCAGGCTGGCGAGCGGGCCGGCATGATCGCCGCCACGGGCCGGCAGGACCGACGAGGTCGTCATCGCCGATGTCGCGGCGATCTCGTCCTCGCTCTTGCTGGACAGGCCGAGAATCGGAAAGGAGACCGAGCAGCCCGCGCTGAACACGGCCAACAGCACGGCGGCAGCCAGCGGGCGCATGGGGGCTGCGCAACGGTTGAGGCTTTGGAACGCCCCCGCGCCTGCCCTATATAAACCAGCCGACTGAACCCGGATCACTTTTTGCGCTCGCCCAACGCCCCACTTCCACTGATCGAGGATTAGAACGTGCAACCGTTAACGAGCGGTGACTTCACCGAGGAAAACGAGCCTTTCACCTTGTTCCAGAAGTGGTTGGACGAGGCGACCAAGTCCGAGCCGAACGACCCCACCGGCATGGCGCTCTCCACCGTCGATGCCGAGGGCATGCCGAACAGCCGCATGGTGCTGCTCAAGGGCCACGATCCGGATGGTTTCGTGTTCTACACCAACACCGAAAGCCAGAAGGGCCAGGAACTCATCGGCCAGCCCAAGGCCGCCGCCCTGTTTCACTGGAAGAGCCTGCGCCGGCAGATCCGCATCCGCGGCACGGTCGCGCTGGTGAGCGATGCCGAATCGGATGCCTATTTCCAGTCCCGTCCGCGCGACAGCCGGATCGGTGCCTGGGCCTCGCAGCAGTCGCGCCCGCTGGAGAGCCGCTTCGCGCTGGAAAAGGCGGTGGCGAGCTATACGCTCAAATTCGGCATCGGCGAGATTCCGCGCCCGGCCTACTGGCGCGGCTTTCGCATCAACCCGACCTATATCGAGTTCTGGCGCGACGGCGCCTTCCGTCTGCATGACCGCATCATCTTCCGCCGCGACGCGTCCGACGCGCCCTGGACGAAGACGCGCTTCTACCCCTGAGGAAATCAGCCCCATGGCGATGCCCAAGTTCGATTTCCCGAAGACTGAAGCCGGCAAGCGCCCGGTCATGCTGCTGACCGGGGCGAGCCGCGGCATCGGCCATGCCACGGTGATGCAGTTCGCCATGGCGGGCTGGCGCATCCTGTCCTGCTCGCGCCAGGCCTTCTCCGACAAATGCCCCTGGCCGTCGGGCGCCGACGATCATATCCAGATCGACCTCGGCGACCCCGAGGACACGATGCGCGGCATCGCCGAGATCAAGAAGCGGCTCGCCGCCGAAGGCGGCAAGCTCAATGCTCTGGTCAACAATGCCGGCATCTCGCCGAAGGGGCGCAATGGCGAGCGGCTCGGCGCCGCCACCACCTCGTTCAACGACTGGCACAAGGTCTTCCAGGTCAATTTCTTCGCGCCGATCATGCTGGCGCGCGGCCTGCTCGACGAGCTCACCGTGGCGAAGGGCGCGATCGTCAACGTCACCTCGATCGCCGGCTCGCGCGTCCATCCCTTCGCGGGGGCGGCCTATGCGACCTCGAAGGCGGCGCTCGCCAGCCTGACGCGCGAGATGGCGGCCGATTTCGGGCCGTTCGGCATCCGCGTGAACTCGATTTCGCCGGGCGAGATCGATACCGCCATCCTCTCGCCCGGCACCGAGAAGATCGTCGCGACCCTGCCGATGAAGCGCCTGGGCAAGACCGACGAGGTCGCCAAGGCGATCTATTTCCTCTGCACGGACGCTTCGAGCTATGTCACCGGCTCGGAACTGCACATCAATGGCGGGCAGCACGTTTGACCCGCGCGTCGGCAAGATGAGCGAGGACGGCGGCCAGGTCATCCGTTTTCCGACGCCCGGCCGGGCCGCGGCGCGGCCGGTGCTGGCGGCCTCCGTCGCGGTCTTCCGCGACGGCAAGGTGCTGCTGGCGACACGGACGAAGCCGCCGGCCGACCAGCTCTGGTCGCTGCCGGGCGGCAAGGTCGAGGCCGGCGAGACGCTTGAGGAAGCGGCCCTGCGCGAGCTGGAGGAAGAGGTCGGCGTCACCGCCCGCATCCTCGGCTTCAACCGCCATGTCGAGATCTTCGGGCGCGACGCCAAGGGCGCCGTGACCCACCATTTCGTCGTCGCCTCCTTCGTCGGCGAATGGCTCTCCGGCGAGCCGCGCACGGGGCCGGAGGCAGGCGCTGTGATGTGGGCCGATCCGCTCAAGCTCGGCGGAACTCAAGACGACACGCGAGCTCGGCGACGTGCTGCGCCGTGCGCATCAGATCGTCACGACGGGCGTACCCGCATGACGATGAGGCTTCGCCATCCGGCACTTCTGATCGCGCTCATGCTGCTGCCGATGGCGGCGGAGGCGCAGCAGAGACCCCAGCCGGCTGCGAAACCTCCCGCGGCCAAGCCGGCGGAGCAGCCTGCCCCGGAGCCGGCCGGCCCGCCCTATGAGCCGCAACTCCTGCAGCTCTCCGAGATCATGGGCTCGCTCGCCTATCTCAGGACGCTGTGCGGCGGCCGGGAAGCGCAGGACTGGCGGGCACGGATGGCGGCTCTGATCGAGGCCGAGGGCCGGACGCCGCAGCGGCGCGACAGGTTAACCGCAGCCTTCAATCGCGGTTTCAAGGCCTATTCCCTGACCCACCGCTCCTGTACCGAAGCGAGCCAGGAGGCCTCATCGCGACTTGCGGCCGAGGGCGAAGCGCTTTCGCGGGCGCTCGCCGGGCGCTATGGCGGATAGGCAACAGCTGTTGCCGTAAGGCTTCTTCCACCGGATTTTCCCGGTCGCGTTAACCTTTCTTAAAGGCCACGGTAGCGTGCCGCTCTGGCACGGCTTATGTCTTGAGCATCGCCCAAACGTCGCGATCCGGAGCACAAGCGCCGCGATTCGCGTCAGACAGAAGGCTCAAGAGTCCCGTTTCGATGCCGATCCAGCCAGACGACACGATGCTCGACCCGAATCTCGCCGAGGACGACCACGGCGACGTCCGCCGCGTGGCCTATGGCTATGTCGAGGACGCCTTCAACGAGGCGCAGCAGGACGGGCTCGATCCCGACGCCATGGCGCATGCCGCCCTGTTCGCGGCGCTCCGCACGCTGGTCGAGACCTATGGCGAGGACGCGACCGCGACCTTCGCCGAGACGCTGGCCGACAAGGTGCGCTGCGGCGCCTTCACCTGCGGCACGCGCCACTAAGCAGGTTGGTCAGGGCGCTGTCGCCGGCTGCGCCCGTATCGCTTCGATGATCCGCAGCACGGCCGCGCTTTCGCCGAGCGGCAGCTCGGGGCAACTGCCATTCCCCGCCCGAATCGCTGCCATCGCCGCTTTCGCCTGGAATTGAAGGCCGCTGCCTGGGAAGGCGAAGTTTTCGCTGATCCGGCCGGACCGGGGCAGGCGATCGAGCAGGCGCGCCATGCCGCCAATCCCGCGCTCGTAAGCTGCGACGGCGCGACTGGCATCGGCATACCAGCTCAATCGCTGCACCTTCAGGAACGGTGCCTCGAAGATGAGGCCACCGCGCTCGCCCTCGACAAGCAGCCGGTTCGCCCCGTCTCGATCGAAGCCGCAGGAGAGTTCGGCGACGGCCGCCGGATAGTCCAGCCGGAAGAAGCTGCGCCGGTCGACCCCGGTTCCGGCGGCGAGCCATCTCCCGCTCACCGCCTGCGGCTCGCCCAGCAGATGCAGTACCAGCGAAAGCGGATAGACGCCCAGATCGAAAGCAGCTCCTCCGCCAAGAGCCGGATCGAAGAAGCGGCTGCCGGATTCCTCAGCATGGAGATAGGAGAGATCGGCGCGGATGCGCCTGACCTTGCCGATGCGGCCGGCGGCGAACTGCTCGCGCGCCCGGCGTACCGCCGGCAGGAAGCGGCTCCACAAAGCCTCCATCGCGAAGACGCCGCGCTCGCTTGCCGCCTGCGCGATCTTTTCGACATCGGCGCTGGCCAGCGCGATGGGCTTTTCGATCAGGACCGGTTTGCCGGCCGCGATGGCCTTCAAAGCCTGCGCGGCGTGTAGATGATTGGGCGTCGCGATATAGACCGCCTCGATGGCCGGGTCTGCGAGGAACGCGGCTTCGTCGTCATAAGCCTTCGCTCCGCCGAAGCGAGCGGCAAAGCCCTGCGCCTTCTCCAGCGAGCGCGACTGCACGGCGACAATGCGCGCCTGCGGCAGCAGGCCGAGATCGGCGGCGAAGAGCCCGGCGATGACGCCGGTGCCCATGATCCCCCAGCCGAATGGCCTGTCCTGCGCCAAGCGCCCCTCCCTCGCTGGCGACGAGCGATAGCGGAGGGGCGTTAAGACGTCGTGTGCTCCGCAGCATTTGCCCCCTTTGCGGCCCGCAGAACCACGGCGTCATCCCGGGCTTGCCCCGGGATCCATCGAAGGGCTTCGGAGCTCTACGATGGATCCCGGATCTCCGCTTCGCTCCGTCCGGGATGACGGTGTGGTTCCAAGCGAATCCGGCAGCGTTCACACCGCGAGCGCGAAACCGTCCTTGCGGTGGTCGGAGGCGCCGAACATCACGCCGCGCTTGTGATCGACCCAGATCGCCTGGCAGCCGCCGAGCGGCTCCTCGGACCAGACGACGTCATGGCCGCGCGCCTTCAGGTCGGCGGCGATGCTCGCGGGGATCGTGGTCTCCAGCGAGAGCTTGCCGTCATAGGCGAAGCTGCGCGGCGCATCCGAGGCCTGCTGCGGGTCGAAACCGCGGTCGAGAATGCCCGAGAGGAAATGGACATGGCCGGTCGACTGATACTGGCCGCCCATCACGCCGAACGGCATGATCGGCTTGCCGTCCTTGGCCAGCATGCCCGGAATGATCGTGTGGAACGGGCGCTTGCGCGGCGCGATCGCGTTGGGATGGCCCTCGATCAGGCGGAAGCCCGAACCGCGGTTCTGCAGCATGACGCCCGCCTTGGCGGCATAGATGCCGCTGCCGAAGGCGGAGAACAGCGAGTTGATGAAGGACACCATGTTGCCCTGGCCGTCGACGACGCAGAGATAGATCGTGTCCTTGTGCAGGGGCATGTCGAAGGCTTCGGGCGCCGCCGCCTTCTCCAGGCTGATCTGCTGGCGGATGCGACCGACGAACTGGTCGGACAGGAAGGCTTCGGTATCGAAGGGGCTCACAGTGGGATCGGCGACCAGTGCGTCGCGCTGGCGATAGGCGGCCTTGCTGGCCTCGGCGAGGAGATGGATGCGGTCGGCCTCGCTCAGCTTCCCGTCCTTCATGTCGAAGCCTTCGAGGATGCGCGCGATCAAGAGCGCGGCGATGCCCTGGCCGTTCGGCGGGCATTCCCAGAGACGATGGCCGCGATAATCGGCGCCGATCGGATCGACATAATCCGGCTTCGAGGCCGCGAAATCCTCGAGGCTGATCAGGCTGCCGGCCGCGTTGAGCACGGAGACCATGTCCTGCGCGAGTTCGCCCTCGTAGAAAGCGGAGCGGCCCTCGCGGGCGATGCGGCGCAGCATGTTGCCCAGCGCCGGGTGAACCATCTTGTCGCCCACCGCCGGGGGATGGCCTCCCGGCAGGTAGACCGCGTTGCCGAGGCCGTGCTTCTCGATGCGGCCGCGGGCCTTGGCCCAGTCGAGCGCGACGCGCGGCGTCACCACGAAGCCCTCCTCGGCGGCGCGGATCGCGGCTGAGAAGATCTCGTCGAGGCTCTTGCTGCCATGGTCGGCGACGAGCCGGCACCAGGTGTCGATGGCGCCGGGCACCGTGACGGCATGGGTGAATCCGCCGCGATCGCCGTCATGCCTTGGCCGAGGAACCAGCCGAGCTCGGCCTTGGCGGCCGAGCGGCCCGAGCCGTTGATGGCGACCATCCTGCCATTGGCCGGGGCGTAGATCGCGAAGCAGTCGCCGCCGATGCCGGTCATGTGCGGATCGACCACCGCCTGGACGGCGACGGCCGCGATGGCCGCATCGATGGCGTTGCCGCCGTTGCGCAGGATTTCGACGGCAGCCAGCGTCGAGGCCGGATGCGAGGTCGCCGCCATGCCGCGAGCGCCGACAGCAACCGGACGGCCCGGCACCATGAAATCGTGATTGCCCCAGCTCATGCGTCGTCTCCACCTCTGCGGCGCAGTCGCTGTGCGGCGCCTTGTTTCACTCACCGCTTTGGCGCGCCGGCCGGGGGCTTGGCAATCCCGCCCGGCGCATGACCGACGCCACCTGCCCCTCGCCGTACGCAACTGTGGCGGTTGACATCCCGGCATGGAGGACTATCGCCGCGTCCGAAGGACGGGCCGGCCATGCAAGACTACATCCGCAAGATCATCGGGGCGCGCGTCTACGATGTCGCGATCGAAAGCCCGCTCGACCCGCTGCCGCGCCTGTCCGCGAGGCTCGGCGGCAGCGCCCTGCTGAAGCGCGAGGACCTGCAGCCGGTCTTCTCGTTCAAATTGCGCGGCGCCTATAACAAGATCGCCGGTCTCACCGCGGTCGAGGCCGAGCGCGGCGTGATCTGCGCCTCGGCCGGCAACCATGCGCAGGGCGTGGCGCTGGCGGCGAAGAAGCTCGGCATCAAGGCAACCATCGTGATGCCGCGCACCACGCCGGACATCAAGGTGCAGGCAGTGCGCAGCATGGGCGGGCGCGTCGTGCTGCATGGCGAGAATTTCGACGAGGCCTATGGCCATGCCCGCAAGCTCGAAGCCGAGAAGGGGCTGACCTTCGTCCACCCTTACGATGACCCCGACGTCATCGCCGGCCAGGGCACGGTCGGCATGGAAATTCTGCGCCAGCATTCCGAGCCGATCGAAGCGATCTTCGTGCCGATCGGCGGCGGCGGGCTCGCGGCCGGCGTCGCGGTCTACGCGAAATTCCTGCGGCCGGAGATCAAGGTGATCGGCGTGGAGCCCGAGGATGCCGCTTCCATGGCCGGCGCCATCGCGGCGGGCAAGCGCATCGTGCTCGACCAGGTCGGGCTCTTCGCCGACGGCGTCGCGGTGCGGCAGGCGGGCGAGGAGACGTTCCGGCTCTGCCGCGAATTGCTCGACGAGGTCGTCACCGTCTCGACGGACGAAATCTGCGCGGCGGTGAAGGATATCTTCGAGGATACCCGTGCCATCGCCGAGCCTTCGGGCGCGGTCAGCCTCGCGGGCTTGAAGGCCTATGCGGCGCGGGAGGCCAAGCGCACGGGTGCGCTGATCGCGATCAACAGCGGCGCCAACATGAATTTCGACCGCCTGCGCCATATCGCCGAGCGGGCCGAGATCGGCGAGCATCGCGAGGCCCTGCTGGCGGTGACGATCCCCGAAAAACCGGGCGCCTATCGCGCCTTCATCGAATTGCTCGGCCGGCGCGCCATCACCGAGTTCAACTATCGCTATTCCGATCCGAAGGCCGCGCGCATCTTCGTCGGCGTGCAGCTCTCGGAGGGCGATGCCGAGAAGCGCCAGATCATCGCGATGCTCTCAGAGCACGGCTATCGCGTGCTCGACATGAGCGACAACGAACTCGCCAAGCTGCATATCCGCTACATGGTCGGCGGCAAGGCGCCGGGGCTCGGCGACGAACTGATCTTCCGCTTCCAGTTCCCGGAACGGCCCGGCGCGCTGCTTAAGTTCCTCAACAGCCTCTCGGCCGACTGGAACATCTCGCTGTTCCATTACCGCAACCATGGTGCCGATTACGGCCGCATCCTCGCCGGCATCCAGATCCCGCCGGCCCAGCGCGGCCAGCTCGCCAAGCGGCTCGACGCGCTCGGCTATCCCTATTGGAGCGAGAGCGACAACCCGGCCTACCTGTCGTTCCTGGCGGAGATGCCCGCGCCGTGAATCGGCTTAAGGTGGAGGCATGACGCTCGACCAGCTTCGCATCTTCGTCGCCGTCGCCGAACGCGAGCACCTCACGCAGGGCGCGCGCGTCCTCCATCTCACGCAATCGGCGGTCAGCTCCGCGATCACGACGCTGGAGGCACGCTACGCGACGAAGCTGTTCGACCGGATCGGCCGGCGCATCGTCCTGACCGAGGCCGGCAAGCTCTTCCTGATCGAAGCACGCGCCGTGCTGGCGCGAGTTGCGGCGGCCGAAGCGGTGCTTTCCGATCTCTCGGGGCTGGCGCGGGGCTCGCTTGCGCTGATGGCGAGCCAGACCGTCGCGAATTACTGGCTGCCGCCGCTGATCCAGCGCTTCCGCCGGGAGCATCCCGGCATCGCCGTCTCGCTCGCGATCGGCAACACCGAGACGGTGAGCGCCGCCATCCATGACGGCGCGGCCGATCTCGGCTTCATCGAGGGCGAGATCGACGACCCGGCGCTGGCGATGACGGCTCTCGACGAGGATGAGCTCGTCATCGTCGTGCCGACCGGCCATCCCTGGGCGGAGAACGCCCCTTCGACCAAGGAGCTGTCGCAAGGCGCCTGGGTCCTGCGCGAGGCGGGATCGGGGACGCGGGCGATGTTCGAGGCGGCGCTGCCGGCGTTCGGCCTCCGCGCTGGTGATCTCACCGTCGCGCTGGAATTGCCGTCCAACGAGGCGATCTGCGCCGCCGTCGCCGCGGGCGCGGGTGCAACCGCGATTTCACGTCTGGTAGCCGCCAACGCCATCGCGGCCGGGCGGCTCGCCACCGTGGCGCTGCCATTGCCGAAGCGCCGCTTCCTCGCCCTGCGTCACAAGGAACGCTACCTCGCCAAGGCGGCGGCGGCTTTCCTGGCGCTCTGTCAGGCGGGCTAGCTGGCGGCTTGAGCCCCTTGTCATTCCGGGGCTCCGCGCAGCGAAGAACCCGGAACCCACGACCAGGCGAGCCGATTTTAACCGAACACCTGATGTCTCACCCCGTCGTGGGTTCCGGGTTCGCGCCTTCGGCGCGCCCCGGAATGACAACTGTGTGGCTGAAAACCGCTGCTGAGACGGCCTGAATCTCAGGCCGCCGCGGCGGCGCCCGGCGCGGCGCGCATCAGCATGCCGAAGAGATCGCGGGAATCGTCGGGGTCGGCGATCAGGTCGAGATCGACATAGGTGCCGGCCTCGCGGATGCGCTCATAGACATAGCGCAGCGCCGAGAAATCCTCGATCGCGAAGCCGACCGAGTCGAATAGCGTGATCTGGCGTGCGTCGGTGCGGCCCGGAGCCGTGCCAGTGATGACCTTCCAGAGTTCCTCGACGGGATGATCGGCATCGAGCTGCTGGATATCGCCCTCGATGCGGGTCTGCGGGGGATACTCGACGAAGATCGAGGAGCGCAGCAGCACGTCGCGGTGGATCTCGGTCTTGCCGGGACAGTCGCCGCCGACCGCGTTGATGTGGATGCCGGCGCCGACCATGTTGTCGGTCAGGATCGTCGCATATTGCTTGTCGGCCGTGACGGTGGTGACGATCTCGGCGCCCTCCACCGCTTCCATCGCGGTCGCGCAGCGGGTGATCCTGAAGCCGTGGCGGGCGAGGTTGCGGGCGCATTTCTCGGTCGCGGCCGGGTCGACGTCGTAGAGCCGCAGGTTCTCGATGCCGAGGATCGCGCGGAAGGCGAAGGCCTGGAATTCGGACTGCGCGCCGTTGCCGATGATCGCCATGGTCGCGGCGTGTTTCGGCGCCAGGTGCCTGGCCGCCACCGCCGACATCGCCGCTGTGCGCAAGGCGGTCAGGATGGTCATCTCCGAGAGCAGCACGGGGTAGCCGGTCGCGACGTCCGAGAGCAGGCCGAAGGCGGTGACCGTCTGCAGGCCGGCCTTCATGTTCTTCGGGTGGCCGTTGACGTATTTGAAGCCGTAGAGCTTGCCGTCGCTGGTCGGCATCAATTCGATCACGCCTTCGAGGCTATGCGAGGCGATGCGCGGCGTCTTGTCGAAGATCTCCCAGCGCCGGAAATCATCCTCGATATAGGCGGCGATGTCGGACAGCATCCGCTCGATGCCGATCGCATGGACCAGCTTCATCATGTGGTCGACGCTGACGAAAGGCACGACGTTGAGCTGCTGAATCATGGGTCCCCGCGCTGTTCTCGTTGAAGGAACGATTGTCCCTGTTTTCGGCGGCAGGCGAAAGAAGCCAAAACGACCAGATCGGCGCCGAGATTGATCGATTTGGCAAAGCCGTCTATCCATTTTGGACGATGGATGATCTCGACCGCAAGCTCATCACCCTGCTGCGCCATGACGGGCGCCGGAGCATTTCGGACCTCGCTGCCGATCTCGGCCTGACGCGGGCGACGGTGCGCGCAAGACTGGAGAAGCTGGAGCAATCCGGCGAGATCATCGGCTTCACCGTGATCCTGCGCTCGGACGCGATCGACCTGCCGGTGCGCGGCATCACCATGATCGAGATCGCCGGCCAGGCGGCGGATACGGTGATCGATGCGCTCTCCGGGTTCACCGAGGTCTCCAGCATCCACACCACCAACGGCAACTGGGACCTCGTGGTCGAGCTCGGCACCTCCGACCTGATCGCCTTCGACCAGGTGCTCCGGCGCATCCGCATGATCCCCGGCGTCACCAACAGCGAGACCAGCCTGCTGCTGGCGACACCGCGCAGCGTCAAGGCGCGGCTCTAGCCCCCACAAGAAGCGCTGCTGCATGGCGGCCATCCGCAAACGCGGCGCGGCGCCCCGTGACAGGCGCGCCTCCGCCCCCTAACGTTGTGTCCCGTCAGATACAGCGTTTGTGGCGGCCGGCGATGCATGATCGCACGAGGCCGCCCGTTCGCGTCGGACACCCACAGTTCCCGCCCGGAGCGTGGATCACCGGTTGCTTTCCGGCCGGCTATTCGCGTCTTGGGCAAGACAGGCAGGAGACCAGACCATGGCGCATGAGCTCGAATTCTACATCGACGGCCAGTGGGTGAAGCCCTCGGGCAACCGCACGCTCGGTGTGATCGATCCGTCGAACGAAGAAGTCTTCGCCACGATCGCGCTCGGCGAACAGGCCGATGTCGACAAGGCTGTCGCTGCCGCCCGCGCCGCCTTCCCCGCCTTCGCCGCGACCTCCAAGGCCGAGCGCCTCGCGCTGATGCGCCGCCTCGCCGAGGCCTACAAGAAGCGCTACGACGCCATTGCCGACATCCTGTCGCGCGAGATGGGCGCGCCTAAGGAGCTGGCGCATCGCGCGCAGGCCGCGATGGGCACCGCCCATCTCGCCAAGATGATCGAGACCCTCGAGAACTTCGAGTTCGAGGAGCTGCGCGGCACCACCCTGATCGCCAAGGAGCCGATCGGCGTCGTCGGCATGATCACGCCGTGGAACTGGCCGCTGAACCAGATCATGTGCAAGGTCGCGCCCGCGCTCGCCGCCGGCTGCACCATGGTGCTGAAGCCCTCCGAGATCGCGCCGCTGAACGCCATCATCTTCGCGGAAGCGATGGACGAGGCCGGCGTGCCGAAGGGCGTGTTCAACCTCGTCAACGGCGACGGCCCGACGGTCGGCGAAGCGATCTCGCGTCATCCTGGCGTCGACATGGTCTCCTTCACCGGCTCGACGCGGGCCGGCATCCTCGTCGCCAAGGCGGCGGCAGACACCGTCAAGCGCGTGCATCAGGAACTCGGCGGCAAGTCGGCCAACATCATCCTCGACGATGCCGATCTGAAGAAGTCGGTGAAGCTCGGCGTCGAGAGCGTGATGCGCAACTCGGGCCAGTCCTGCAACGCGCCGACCCGGATGTTCGTGCCGGAGAAGCTGCATGAGGAGGCCCTCGCCATCGCCAAGCAGGTGGCCGAGCCTCTCAAGGTCGGCGCTCCCTCGGCGGACGGCGTCTTCCTCGGCCCCGTCGTCAGCGAAGTCCAGTACGAGAAGATCCAGCGCCTGATCGAGGCCGGCATCAAGGAAGGCGCGACGCTGGTCACCGGCGGCACGGGCCGTCCGGAGGGCCTAAATCGCGGCTACTATGTCCGCCCGACCGTGTTCGGCGGCGTGACCGACGACATGACCATCGCCCGCGAGGAAATCTTCGGCCCGGTGCTGTCGATCCTGCCCTACAAGAGCGACGACGAGGTCGTCTCGCGCGCCAACGACACGCCCTATGGCCTGGCATCCTATGTCCAGTCCGGCTCGCAGGAGCGCGCCCGCAAGATCGCCGCGCAGATGCGCTCGGGCAATGTCTACATCAACTACCCGGCCTGGGACGCCGGCGCGCCCTTCGGCGGCTACAAGCAGTCCGGCAACGGCCGCGAATATGCCGATTTCGGCCTCGAGGAGTTCCTCGAGATCAAGGGCACGGTCGGCTACGCCGCGGCGTGAGGCATCGCACCACTGCCGTCATGCTCGGGGCTTGACCCGAGCATGACGGAAACCAGCGCCTTCTCGTCATGAGCTTCTCGGGTCGCCGCTATGCGGTGCCCGAGAATGACGGGGAACCGGACTGGTCAATCCTCCTCTGGCGCCGCCGCGATCGGCAGGGCGCTGGAGCGCTTCACCTGCCCCAACGCGAAACTCGACTCGATCGAGGCGACGCCGTCGAGGCGGGTGAGCTTGTCCTTGAGGAAGCGCTCATAGGCCGGCAGGTCGCGCACCACGATGCGCATGAGATAGTCGCGCTGGCCGGTCATCAGGTAGCAATCGACCACCTCGGGCCAGCGCGCCACGGCCTGCGAGAAGCGGTCGAGCTCGTCCTCGCGCTGGCGTTCCAGCTTGATCGAGACGAAGACGCTGATCGGCAGGCCGACCTTGGTCTGGTCGATGATCGCGGCATAGCCGGTGATGACGCCGGCTTCCTCCAGGATGCGGATGCGCCGCGCGCAGGGCGAGGCGGAGAGGCCCACGCGCTCGGCCAGATCCTGCACCGAAAGGCGCGAATTGATCTGCAGTTCTCCAATGATCTTGCGGTCGAGCGCATCGAGGCGCAGGCGTGCCATGCCTTGTCTCCGGTCCCGGCTGAACTCGCTCTATGACAGGAGCGATCGTTCGCCACCACCGGCATCTCTGCGAAAGCGCATGGCAGCGACGGCATGGCACTGGCGCGGAGAGCCGAGCCGCGCTATGCGATACCTACAATCCCGTGAATGTATGGAATTGCATTTGGCGATGGTCGACAGCGACGCGGCGCTCACCTGGACCAGCCGGCTCGATCCGGCGGCAGGCCCGCGCTACCTCCAGATCGTCGCGCAGCTCGAACGGGCCGTCGCGACCGGGATGCTGCGGCCGGGTGACCGCCTGCCGCCGCAGCGCCGATTGGCCGAGCATCTCGCGGTCGACCTCACCACCGTGACGCGCGCTTTCGGCGAAGCGCGCGAACGCGGTCTGATCGATGCGGTAACGGGGCGCGGTTCCTTCATCTCGGCGCGGCAGGAGCAGGAAGGCCCGCCGCTCGATCTCAGCATGACCATCCCGCCGGCGCCGAAGGGCTTGCGCCTGGGTGAGCTGATGCAGCGCGGCATCGCGGAAATCCTCGCGCGCAGCGATGCCGACCAGTTGATGAACTATCATGGCGGCGCGGGTTCGCTGGCGGAGCGCGCAGCGGGCGCGGCCTGGCTCGCGCCTCTGATGGGTGCGGTCCAGCCGCAGCGCATCGCCGTGGTGCCCGGCGCCCAGACAGGGCTCAACGCCCTGCTCTCGCTGCTGGCCCGCCCCGGCGACGCGATTCTGACGGAGCCGCTGACCTATCCCGGCCTCATCGGCGCAGCGCGGCAACGTGGGCTTTCGATGGTTCCTGTTGCCAGCGATGCCGACGGCCCGCTGCCCGACGCGCTCGACGAGGCCGCCAACCGCTCTGGAGCGCGACTGTTCGCGCTGACTCCGACGCTGCAGAACCCGACCTGCATCACCATCCCGGAACAACGCCGGCAGGACCTCGTCACCGTCGCCCGACGACGCGACCTCATCCTGATCGAGGACGACCCCTACAGCCTGCTCGCCGGGGATGCGCCCGTGCCGCTGGCCGTGCTGGCGCCGGAGCGGACCTGGCATGTCGCGACCTTGTCGAAGGTGCTGACGCCCGGCCTGCGCACGGCCTTCGTTGTCATGCCGGAGGGAGCCGACAGCGCTCCGTTCCTCGCGGCCCTGCGCGCAACGGCGCTCATGCCCGCTCCCCTGATGACGGCGCTCGCTGCGCACTGGATCAGGATCGGCACGGCAAAAGACCTGCTGGAGGGCGTGCGGCGCGAGGCGGCCGAACGGCAATCGCTGGCGCGGGGCATACTGCCTGCGACCATGCAGGGACATATCCATGCGCTGCATGTCTGGCAGCCCCTGCCCGCGCATTGGGCGCGCGGCCGCTTGATCGAGCGGGCTCGCGAGGCCGGGCTCGGCGTGATGGCGGCCGATGCGTTCAGTACGGGCGGTGCGGCGCCGGACGCGATCCGGATCGCGCTCGGCGCGATCCCCGAACGGGCGCGATTGGCGGAAGCGCTCGGCCTGCTCGCCGGATTGATCCGCGACGGACGCTAGACGCGCCTGACAGCGTCAGTTCGAAGCGACCGGCTTCTCTTGCGGCGTCGGGCGGGCGAGCCGGCCTTCCTCCGCCTTGTGGAAATATTGCGAGGCGACCAGCCAGCCCTTGAGCGGTTGCAAAGGCGGGATGCAGGTCAGCAGGATCAGCGGCAGCGTCGTGACCAGATGCACCCAGGTCGGCGGGTTGTAGCTCAGCTCCAGCCAGAGCGGGAAGGCCGCGGCGGGAATGCAGACGAACATCATCACGAAGAAGGCCGGGCCGTCGGCGGGATCGGCGAAGGAATAATCCAGGCCGCAATTCTCGCATTTCGGCTTCAGCTTCAGGAAGCCCTCGAACATCTTGCCCTGCCCGCAGCGCGGGCAGCGGCCGCGCAGGCCGGTCTTGAGCGGAGAGAGTGGCGGCCAGTGCTCGCCGGACATGGAATGTCTCCTCAGGACGGCGCCGTTCGTTCGGCGTCGCCCTTCAGATCGCGCTCGATGCAGACAATGTCAAGATTGTATGCATCTGAGCCGGCTGCCTGCGCGGATCGGTCGCGGGTGCCTTGCATGACATCCCACGGATGATGCTCGGAACCGCGCCGTCATCCCGGACAAGCGGCAAGCCGCGCCGATCCGGGATCCATCGTAGAGCGCAGAGCTCGACGATGGATCCCGGGGCAAGCCCGGGATGACGCGGTGGTTCCGCAGACTATGAGCGGGCTCGGAATTCTGTGCCGGGCAGCGCTCAGATATGCAGCGCGTGGCCCAGCGCCTTCATCGCGGCTTCCGGGAAGGCTTCGCCCAGCGTCGGATGAGCGTGGATCGTGCCGGCGATGTCCTGCAGCGTCGCGCCCATCTCGATGGCCAGCCCGAAGGCGGCCGACAGCTCGGAAACGCCCTGCCCCACCGCCTGGATCCCGAGCACCAGTTCGCTGCCGGCCTGCGCGACGACCCGGACGAAGCCGGCCTCGGCATGGCGGGTCATGGCGCGGCCATTGGCTGCGAAGGGGAACTGGCCGATCTTGAGCTCATGGCCCGCGCGCTTGGCCTCTTCCGGCGAGAGGCCGACCGAGACGATCTCGGGATCGGTGAAGCAGATCGCCGCGATGCCGCGCTTGTCCCAGGCGCGGGCTAAGCCGGCGACGATCTCCGCCACCATCTCGCCCTGTGCCATGGCGCGATGCGCCAGCATCGGCTCGCCGGTGACGTCGCCGATGGCGTAGATGCCGCGCATCGCGGTCTCGCAGCGCTCGCCGATGCGGATGAAGCGGCCATCCATGTCGAGCACGAGGTTTTCGAGGCTTAAGCCCTCGGTGACAGGCTTGCGGCCGACCGTGACCAGGATCTTGTCTGCCGGCAGCGCCCGCTCCTTGCCGTCCGCCGTCTCGATGCGCAGGCCGTCACCCTTGGGCGTGGGGCCGAGCGCCTTGGCGCCGAGCAGCACCTCGACGCCGAGCGCGGTCAGGCGCTTGGCGATGGGGCCGGTCAATTCCGCATCGTAGAGCGGCAAGATCTTGTCCTGGGCTTCGACGACCGTGACCTTGGCGCCGAGCTTGGCGAAGGCGGTGCCCAGTTCCAGCCCGATATAGCCGCCGCCGACCACGACGAGGCGCTTCGGCACCTCGGTCAGCGCCAGCGCGCCGGTCGAGGAGATGACATTGCCGCCAAAGGGCAGGAAAGGCAGTTCGACCGGGGCCGAGCCTGTCGCGATGACGATGGTCTCGGCCTGGATCGTCTTCGGGCCGGTCTCGGTCTCGACCACGACCGTCTTGCCGTCGCGGAAATGGGCGCGGCCATGGACGATCTTGACCTTGGCCTTGCGCAGCAGCGCCGCGACGCCGTTGTTGAGGCGCTGGACGACGCCGTCCTTCCAGGCCACGGCCTGCTTGAGGTCGAGCTTCGGCTCGGCCGCGGTCAGGCCAAAGGGCGTCTTGCCGGCGGCGGCTTCCGCCGCCTTCTCGAACTCCTCGGCGACATGGATCATCGCCTTGGAGGGGATGCAGCCGACATTGAGGCAGGAGCCGCCGAGCTTGGTGCTCTCGACGATGACGGTGTCGATGCCGAGCTGGCCGGCGCGGATGGCGCAGACATAGCCGCCTGGGCCGGCGCCGATGACGAGGAGCTTGCAGGTGATTTCGGTCATGCGCGGCGCTCCTCAGATGTCCACGAAGAGCGTGGCCGGGTTCTCCAGCAGCTCCTTCAGCCGCTGCACGAAGACGGCGGCGTCCCAGCCGTCGATGACGCGGTGGTCGAAGCTGGAGGAGAGGTTCATCATCTTGCGCGGCACGAAGGTGGTGCCGTCCCAGACCGGGCGCACGACCATCTTGTTGACGCCGACGATCGCGACTTCCGGATAGTTGATCACCGGGGTGGTCGCGATGCCGCCAAGCGCGCCCAGCGACGTGATGGTGATGGTCGAGCCGGTCAGTTCGTCGCGGGTCGCGGTGCCCTGCCGGCCGCGCTCCGCAAGGCGAGCAAGCTCGATGCCGCAGCCCCAGAGATCGCGCGCCTCGGCATGTTTCACCACAGGTACGATCAGGCCGGTCGGGGTCTGCGTGGCGATGCCGATATTGATCGCGGCATGCTGGCGCACGATGCCGGCATCGTCGTCATAGAGCGCGTTGAGCGCCGGCTGCTCGGCGAGCGCCTTGACCATGGCGCGCATCAGGAAGGGCAAAAGCGTCAGCTTCGGCCGCTCCGGCGTCGGCTTCTTGTTCAGCGTCGCGCGCAGGTCTTCCAGCGGCGAGACGTTGATCTCCTCGACGATGGTGATGTGCGGGATGCGCGATTTCGACAGCGCCATCTTCTCGGCGATGCGACGGCGCAGGCCGACGACCTTGACCTCGGTGACGGCGCTCTGCTCGACGAGCCCGCCGCCACGGACCGGCTCCGGACCGCGCAGCAGGAAGGCGTCGATATCCTGATGGGTGATCCGGCCGGCCGGGCCGGTGCCCTGGACCTGACGCAGATCGACCCCGGCCTCGCGGGCCTTGAGGCGCACGGCCGGCGAGGCCAGCGGCTTCTCGCCCGGTGCGCGGCGCTGGATGGGGGTGGCCTCAGCGCGCATGGGCTTGGGAGCCGGCTGAGGCGGTGCTGTCGGCTTGGCGGCGGAACCACCGCCGTCATTCCGGGACTTCGCGCCAGCGGAGGGCCCGGAACCCAGAACCGATGACGTGTCCGCAACAGGCATCCCGTCACCAGCGCCCTTGCGATCAGGCGCATCGGTTCTGGGTTCCGGGCTCAGGCCTTCGGCCTGCCCCGGAATGACGGACTGGTTCCCTGCGAGATCGTCGCCCGACTGGTCGCTCGCCCCCTCCCCAGCAACCTTCAGCTTCACGATGGCCGAGCCGATCGCGACGGTATCGCCAACCTCGGCGCCGACCCAGGTGACCTCGCCCTCGACCGGCGAGGGAATCTCGACCGTCGCCTTGTCGGTCATCACGGCAGCGAGCAGGTCGTCCTCGCGGACGATGTCGCCAACCTTGACGTGCCACTCGACGAGTTCGGCCTCGGCGATGCCCTCGCCGACATCCGGCAGTTTGATGATGCGCTCGGCCATCAGCGTGCCTCCATGATATCGCGCAGCGCTTGTCCGAGGCGGGCGGGGCCGGGAAAATAGTCCCATTCCTGCGCATGCGGATAGGGCGTGTCCCAACCGGTGACGCGCATCACCGGCGCCTCCAGATGGTAGAAGCAGTGTTCCTGCACCAGCGCCGTAAGCTCGCCGCCGAACCCGGAGGTCAGGGTCGCTTCGTGCAGCACGATGCAGCGGCCCGTCTTCTGGACCGAGGCAACGATCGCCTCGAGATCGAGCGGGACGAGGGTGCGCAGGTCGATGATTTCGGCGTCGATGCCGGTGTCCTCTGCCGCGGCCAGCGCGACATGAACCATGGTGCCATAGGCGAGGATGGTGACGGCCGAGCCCTCGCGCCGCGTCACCGCCTTGCCGAGCGGCACGGTGTAATGGCCCTCCGGCACCTCGGCGAGCTCATGCTTCGACCAGGCCGTGACCGGGCGCTCGTGATGGCCGTCGAAGGGGCCGTTATAGAGCCGCTTCGGTTCCAGGAAGATCACCGGGTCCGGGTCCTCGATCGCGGCGATCAGCAGGCCCTTGGCGTCATAGGGGTTGGAGGGGACGATCGTCTTCAGGCCCGAGACATGGGTGAAGAGCGCTTCCGGGCTCTGGCTATGGGTCTGGCCGCCGAAGATGCCGCCGCCGGTCGGCATGCGGATCACCAGCGGGCAAGTGAAGTCCCCGGCCGAGCGGTAGCGCAGGCGCGCAGCCTCCGAGACGATCTGGTCATAGGCCGGGTACATGTAATCCGCGAACTGGATCTCGATGCAGGGCTTGAGGCCATAGGAGGCCATGCCGATCGCCGTGCCGACGATGCCGGCCTCGCTGATCGGCGCGTCAAAGCAACGCGACACCCCGTATTTCTGCTGCAAACCGTGGGTGCAGCGGAAGACGCCGCCGAAGAAGCCGACATCCTCGCCGAAGACCACGACATCGTCGTCGCGGCCCATGGAGACGTCCATGGCGGAGCGGATCGCCTCGATCATCGTCATGCGTGCCATCGGGTCAGACTCCGATCTGCTGGCGCTGGCGGCGCAGATGCGGCGGCAGCTCGGCATAGACGTCCTCGAAGATGTCGCGCGCCGAGGGCTTGCCGCCGGAATGCAGCGTGCCGAAGCTCTCGGCCTCCTTCTGCGCCGCGATGACGGTGGCGAGGATCTCGGCCTCGGCCTGCTTGTGGCGCTCCTCCGACCAGGCGCCGACCGCGATCAGATGCTGCTTCAAGCGGATCAGCGGGTCGCCGAGCGGCCAATCGTCGGATTCGTGCTTGGGGCGATAGGCGGAAGGGTCGTCCGAGGTGGAATGGGCGCCGGCGCGATAGGTGACGTATTCGACCAGCGTCGGCCCGAGATTGCGGCGGGCGCGCTCGACCGCCCATTGCGCGACGGCATAGACCGCAAGGTAGTCGTTGCCGTCGACGCGGAGCGCCGGGATGCCGAAGCCGAGGCCACGCGCCGCGAAGGTGCCGGAGCCGCCGCGCGCGATGCCCTGGAAGGTCGAGATCGCCCACTGGTTGTTGACGACGTTGAGGACGACGGGGGCCTTGTAGGTCGAGGCGAAGACGAGCGCAGCGTGGAAATCCGATTCCGCCGTCGAGCCATCGCCGATCCAGGCGGCGGCGATACGGGTGTCGTTCTTGATCGCCGAGGCCATCGCCCAGCCGACGGCCTGAACATATTGCGTCGCGAGGTTGCCGGAGATCGAGAAGAAGCCGTGCTCCTTGGAGGAGTACATCACCGGCAATTGCCGGCCCTTCATCGGGTCGCGCTCGTTCGAGTAGATCTGGTTCATCATGTCGACGAGCGGATAATCGTTCGCGATCAGCAGGCCCGCCTGGCGATAGGTCGGGAAGTTCATGTCGCCGGGCTGGAGTGCGATGCGGAAAGCGCAGGACACCGCCTCCTCGCCGGTGTGCTGCATATAGAACGAGGTCTTGCCCTGGCGCTGCGCCATCTGCATGCGCCCGTCGAAGGTGCGCAGCGTCATCATGTGGCGCAGGCCGCGGATCAGGTCCTCCTGCGAGAGATCGGGTACCCAGGGGCCGACCGCCTCGCCCTCGCGATCGAGCACGCGGATGATCGAATAGGCGAGGTCGCGGATGTCCTTGGGGTCGACATCGACCGGCGGGCGCGCGACCGAGCCCGCCTTGGGGATCACGACATGGGAGAAGTCCGGCTTCTCGCCGGGGCGGCTCGCCGGTTTGGGGACATGGAACTGCAGTGGCTGGGTTGCTGCCGGCGCCCGGCCTGACTTGTCGCTGCTCATGAGCGCCTCCATCCCTGACGCCGCCAGCATTCCGCCTTCGCGCGCATCCCGCAAGCGCTTGTGGCGCTCTTCAGAGATGCGGGCCAAGACGCACAGCCGGCCGGCGATCGTTCCCCTTGCAACCAACGCTAGCGGGGACGGTTCGGAGGTTCATTCCGAATTTGCCGGAAATGGCGGAATCAGGCAGAAAAAATTACCGTTACAGTCACTATTTGCAGAATGATCGTCCGATGAACAAAAAAGAGCCAGAATGGTCCTGCTCTCGATCTGATCGATCGCAAGATTCTCGCTGCGTTGCGGGATGACGGGCGACTGACGACGCAGGCCCTGGCAGAAAAGGTCGGGCTATCCCCCTCGCCCTGCTGGACGCGGGTGAAGCGGCTGGAGGAATCCGGCGCGATCGAGAAATATGTAGCCCTGCTCGACCACAAGGCGCTGGGCTACAACAACATCGTCTTCGTCGAGATCACCCTCGACAAGCATGACGACAAGGTGCTCGACCAGTGCGGCGAGGCGCTGAGCCGCGCGCCGGAGGTGGTCGAGGCGCATCTGGTCACCGGCGAATACGACTATCTCGCCAAGGTCGTGGTCAGCGGCACCGACCATTACGAGCGCTTCCTGCGCGGAACGATCTACCGCATTCCGGGGGTCAGGCAGACGCGGACGACGTTCGGGTTGCGGGCGTTGAAGCGGACGCTGTCGGTCGATCCGCTGAAGGTGGTGGGGTAAGCATTCAAACGCCGTCATGCTCGGGCTTGACCCGAGAATGACGGCCTCGACGTCATGCTCGCCCTTGTGGCGAGCATCCACGTCTTGAACGCCGCCCGCAATGAAGGAAGGCGTGGATGGCCGGGACAAGCCCGACCATGACGATGCGATTGAAGACTATGCCCTCAGGCCAGCATCTCCCGCACTAGCGGTACGACCGTCTCGCCGTAGAGCCGGATGCACTCCATCGCCTTCTCGTGCTCCAGCGGACCGGCGCTGTACTTGAGCTGGAAGCGGGCGATGCCCAGCCCCTTCGCGGTTGCCGCGATCTTGCGGGCCACCGTCTCGGGCGAGCCGAGATAGAGCGAGCCGCGCGCGACCTCCTGCTCGAACTCGTCGCGGCCCATCGGCGGCCAGCCGCGCTCGGCGCCGATGCGGTCGCGCATCTGCTTGTAGGCCGGGAAGAACTCCTCCTTGGCCTGCTCGTCGGTCGCGGCGACATAGCCCGGCGAATGCACGCCGACGGGCTTCGCCGGCTTGCCGATCTGGCCATAGGCGCGATGGTACAAGTCCACGAACGGCTTGAAGCGCAGCGGATCGCCGCCGATGATGGCGAGCATCAGCGGCAGATCATAGCGCACCGCGCGCACCACCGATTCCGGGCTGCCGCCGACGCCGATCCAGGTCTTGAGCGGACCGTTCTCGACCGGCGGATAGACGAGCTGATCCTTCAGCGGCGGCCGGATCGAGCCCTGCCAGGTCAATGGCTCCTGCGGCAGCAGGCCGGCGAAGAGATCGAGTTTCTCTTCGAACAGCTTCTCGTAATCGCGCAGGTCGAGCCCGAAGAGCGGGAAGGATTCGGTGAAGGAGCCGCGGCCGAGGATGACCTCGGCGCGCCCGTTCGAGAGCGCATCGACCGTCGAAAAGCGCTGGAAGACGCGGATCGGATCGTCCGAGCTCAGCACGGTGACGGCCGAGCCGAGCTTGATCCGGCTGGTGCGCGTGGCCATGCCGGCCAGCACCGCCTCAGGCGAGGAGACCGCGAAATCGGCCCGGTGATGCTCGCCGACACCGATGAAATCGATGCCGACCTGATCGGCCAGGACGGCTTCGTCGACGAGATTGCGGATCACCTGCGCATGCGGCAGCGGCTTGCCGTCCGCCCCGTTGGTGACGTCGCCGAAGGTGTCGAGTTCCGAATTCCAGGTCCTGTGCCATGATCATCCCGAGGCCGCGACGCGACCCTTTGCCTGCCGGCCATCCCGGCCTCCCGCAGTTAGGGTCCAGATTGCCGCAGCGCAATTCTTGGGGCGTTGCCCGGTCAGCAACAACCTGTTTGCAGGATTGCAACCGCCGCGCTTGCATCGCCCGTGCAAGCTGCCGATGCTCGGGCGCGCGGCGTTCTCGGCCGCCTCCGAGCCGACGCCATGATCATTCGCCAACTGGTCTATCTCGACGCGCTCGCGCGCGAAAAACATTTCCGCCGTGCGGCCGAGGCCTGCCATGTCTCGCAGCCGACACTGTCGGCCGCGATCGTGCAGCTCGAGGAAGAGCTCGGCGTGCTGATCGTCGAGCGCGGCCGGCGCTTCCAGGGCTTCACCAAGGAGGGCGAGGTCGTGCTCGCCCATGCCAGGCGCATCCTGGCCGAGGCCGAGGTGATGAAGGATTCGATCGCCGAACTGCGCGAGGGCGTCTCCGGCCGGATCCGGCTCGGTGCGATCCCGACCGCGCTGCCGATGATCGCCCATATCACCGCGCCCTTCTCGGAGCGCTATCCGGCGGTGTCTCTCACCGTGCTGTCGCTGACCTCGCAGGAAATCCAGCAGGGTATCGACGATTTCGAGCTCGATGTCGGGCTGACCTATCTCGACAACGAGCCGCTCGATCGCGTGATCTCGAAGCCGATCTACCAGGAATCCTATGTGCTGCTGACGCGCGAGGACGGGCCGTTCGGCGCGCGCGACACCATCACCTGGGCCGAGGCGGCCGAGCAGAAGCTCTGCCTGCTGACCGGCGACATGCAGAACCGGCGCATCATCGACGGCATCTTCCGCTCGGTCGGCACCGCGCCGCGCCCGATGATCGAGACAAACTCGATCTTCAACCTCTGCTCGCATGCCGGCATCCAGGGCATCGCCAGCATCGTCTCGCTGCAATTGCTGGAGTTCTTCGGCGTGCCGCTCGGCACGCGGGCGCTGTCGCTGGTCGAGCCGGAGGCGCAGCGCACGATCGGGCTGATCGTGGCGGACCGACAGCCTGTGGCGCCGCTCGCGCGCAATCTCCTGATGATGACGAAGCCGGTCACCGATGCCGGGCTGCCTCGCCGCCCCATCGTTCGATAGCCCTCGCCTATCGTCTTAGAAGCAGCGCAGCATTGTGCAGCGCAAAACGGCCTCTCCGGAGAATTTTTGGAGTTTGGCAAACCCGCCGGATGTGGGAAGCACACCCTCATCGCGTATTTTGATAGCTAAAAACTATCATGCATTCGAAAGAAACGATTTGAAATCATTCCAATTTCGACCACCCTCCCCTTAACGAGCGCCCGGCGAACCGGGCCTATGGAGGAAAGATGGCGGGTTATCCGGCCTGGGATCAGGACAGCGCACGCATGATCGTGGCGGGACTGGCGCATCTCGAAGGCGCCACGCTGCCGATGCTGCACGCCCTTCAGGACGAGTTCGGCTATGTCGACCCGCAGGCCGTGCCTTTGATCGCGGAAGTGCTGAACCTGTCGCGCGCCGAGGTCCATGGCGCGATCTCCTTCTATCACGACTTCAAGACCGCCCCGAAGCCGACGCGCGTCATCAAGCTCTGCCGGGCCGAGGCTTGCCAGGCCTTGGGCTGCGAGAGCGTGGTCGACGAGCTTGCTCGCAACCATGGCATCGCGGTCGACGACCACCATGCCGGCGACGCCATCGTCGAAACGGTGTATTGTCTCGGCAATTGCGCGCTCGGGCCCTCGGCCCTGATCGATGGCGAGTTGATCGGGCGCGTTGACGCCGCCCGCATCGCCGGGCTCTGCCAGCACGGAAAGGCGCATTCATGAGCGCCGCACCGGTCCGCATCTTCGTTCCCATCGACGCCGCCGCCCTGTCGGTCGGCGCGGAAGCCGTCGCGCAGGCCATCGCCAGCGAAGCGACGACGCGCGGGCTTTCCGTCGAGATCGTCCGCAACGGCTCGCGCGGCATGCTCTGGCTGGAGCCGCTGGTCGAGGTCGAGACGCCTGAAGGCCGCATCGCCTACGGGCCGGTCGCGGCCAAGGACGTCGCGTCGCTGTTCGATGCCGGCTTCGTCTCGGGCGGCGCTCACGCCTTGCGCCTCGGCAAGACCGAGGAGCTGAACTGGATGAAGCGCCAGCAGCGCCTCACCTTCGAGCGCGTCGGCGTCATCGACCCGCTCTCGATTGCCGAATACCGCGCCCATGGCGGCTTCAAGGGGCTGGAGAAGGCGCTGGCGCACACCGGCGGCGAGATCGTCGAGGCGGTGAAGGCCTCCGGCCTGCGCGGCCGCGGCGGCGCCGGCTTCCCGACCGGCATCAAATGGAAGACCGTCCACGACGCCAGGGCGGACCAGAAAATACATCGTCTGCAATGCCGACGAGGGCGATAGCGGCACCTTCGCCGACCGGATGCTGTTCGAGGGCGACCCCTATATCGTGATCGAGGGCATGACGATCGCCGCGATCGCGGTCGGCGCGACACGCGGCTATATCTACCTGCGCTCGGAATATCCGCACGCCCATCGCACGCTCCAGCGCGCGATCCTGAAGGCGGAAGCCGCCGGGCTGATCGGCGCCTCGGTGATGGGCTCGCAGCACGCCTTCCATCTCGAAGTCCGGCTCGGGGCCGGCGCCTATATCTGCGGCGAAGAGACCTCGCTGCTGGAAAGCCTCGAAGGCAAGCGCGCCATCGTCCGGGCCAAGCCGCCGCTGCCCGCGCTGCAGGGCCTGTTCGGCAAGCCGACCATCGTCAACAACGTGCTCTCCTTCGCCGCCGTGCCGTGGATCATGGACCATGGCGCACAGGCCTATGCCGATTACGGCATGGGCCGCTCGCGCGGCACGCTGCCGATCCAGCTCGGCGGCAATGTCAGGCGCGGCGGGCTGATCGAGCTCGCTTTCGGCATCAGCTTGCGCGAGATCATCGAGGATATGGGCGGCGGCACGCTGTCGGGCCGGCCGATCCGGGCCGTGCAGGTCGGCGGGCCGCTCGGCGCCTATCTCACGGCCGGTCAGCTCGACGTGCAGATGGATTACGAGGCGCTCGCGGCGATGCGGGCGATGCTCGGCCATGGCGGCATCGTCGTGTTCGACGACAGCGTCGACATGGCCAAACAGGCCCGCTTCGCCTTCGAATTCTGCGCCAAGGAAAGCTGCGGCAAGTGCACGCCCTGCCGCATCGGCGCGACACGCGGCGTCGAGGTGATGGACCGCATCATCGCCGGCACCGAGGTTCCAAAGAACATTGCGGTGCTGCGCGATCTCTCGAAGCTGATGACCGACGCTTCACTCTGCGCCATGGGCGGCCTGACCCCGATGCCGGTGCTGAGCGCGCTCAACCATTTCCCCGAGGATTTCGACCGTCCTCCGCTGCCGCTGGCAGCCGAGTGAGGAGGCCACGATGAGCCTGATCAAGGAAATCGACTACGGCACGCCGATCCGCCTCTCCGAGAAGACGGTGACGCTGACCATCGACGGCCAGAGCGTCACGGTCCCGGCGGGCACCTCGGTGATGGCCGCCGCCATGAGCCTCGGCACCAAGATCCCGAAGCTCTGCGCCACCGACTCGCTCGAACCCTTCGGCTCCTGCCGGCTCTGCCTCGTCGAGATCGAAGGACGGCGCGGCACGCCGGCCTCCTGCACGACGCCGGCTGAAGAGGGCATGGTCGTCCGTACCCAGTCGGAGAATCTGTCGGGCCTGCGCAAGGGGGTGATGGAGCTCTACATCTCCGACCATCCGCTGGACTGCCTGACCTGCTCGGCCAATGGCGATTGCGAATTGCAGGACATGGCCGGCGCCGTGGGCCTGCGCGAGGTGCGCTACGGCTACGAGGGCGAGAACCATGTCTTCGCCAAGACCTCCGACGGCCTCGCCAACGAGAACTGGCTCGCGAAGGACACCTCGAATCCGTACTTCACCTACGACCCGTCGAAATGCATCGTCTGCAATCGCTGCGTGCGGGCTTGCGAGGAGGTGCAGGGCACCTTCGCCCTGACGATCACGGGGCGTGGCTTCGACTCGCGCGTCGCGGCAGGGCCGACCGATTTCCTGGGTTCGGAATGCGTCTCCTGCGGCGCCTGCGTGCAGGCCTGCCCGACGGCGACGCTGATGGAAAACAAGGTCATCGAGCACGGCCAGCCCGAGCATTCGGTCGTGACGACCTGCGCCTATTGCGGCGTCGGCTGCTCCTTCAAGGCCGAGATGCAGGGCGACCGCGTCATCCGCATGGTGCCCTACAAGGACGGCAAGGCGAACGAGGGCCATTCCTGCGTGAAGGGCCGCTTCGCCTGGGGCTATGCCACCCATACCGACCGCATCACCAAGCCGATGATCCGGGCGAAGATCACCGACCCGTGGCGCGAAGTCTCCTGGGAAGAGGCGATCAATTACGCGGCTTCCGAGTTCAAGCGCATCCAGGCGCAATATGGCCGTGAATCGGTCGGCGCCATCACCTCCTCGCGCTGCACCAACGAGGAGGTCTTCCTCGTCCAGAAGCTGGTGCGCGCCGCCTTCCGCAACAACAATGTCGATACCTGCGCCCGCGTCTGCCACTCGCCGACCGGCTATGGCCTCAGGACGACGCTCGGCACCTCGGCCGGCACGCAGGATTTCAAGTCGGTCGCCAAATCCGACGTCATCCTGGTCATCGGCGCCAATCCGACCGACGGACACCCGGTCTTTGCCTCGCGCATGAAGAAGCGCATCCGCCAGGGCGCCAAGCTGATCGTCGCCGATCCCCGCCGGATCGACATGGTGCAGTCGCCGCATGTGAAGGCGGACTACCACCTGCCGCTGCGTCCCGGCACCAATGTCGCGCTGCTCAATGCGCTGAGCCATGTCGTCGTCACCGAGGGGCTGATCGACGAGGCCTATGTGCGCGAGCGCTGCGATCTCGGCGATTTCGAGCATTGGGCCCGCTTCGTCGCCCGAGAGGAGAACTCGCCGGAAGCGAGCGAGACCTATACCGGCGTGCCGGCGGCGGATGTGCGCGCCGCGGCGCGGCTCTATGCCACCGGCGGCAATGGCGCGATCTATTACGGGCTCGGCGTCACCGAGCACAGCCAGGGCTCGACCACGGTGATGGCGATGGCGAACCTCGCCATGGCGACCGGCAATATCGGGCGCGACGGCGTCGGCATCAATCCGCTGCGCGGGCAGAACAATGTCCAGGGCTCCTGCGACATGGGCTCCTTCCCGCACGAATTCTCGGGCTATCGCCACGTCTCCGACGATTCGACGCGACAGGTCTTCGAGATGCTCTGGGGCGTGCCGCTCGATCCCGAGCAGGGCCTGCGTATCAACAACATGCTGGACGAGGCGGTCGAGGGCACCTTCAAGGGCCTCTACGTCCAGGGCGAGGACATCGCCCAGTCGGACCCGAACACCAAGCATGTCACGGCGGGCCTCGCCTCGATGGAATGCGTCGTCATCCAGGACATCTTCCTGAACGAGACGGCGAAATACGCCCATGTCTTCCTGCCCGGCGCCTCCTTCCTGGAGAAGGACGGCACCTTCACCAATGCCGAGCGCCGCATCAACCGCGTGCGGCAGGTGATGGCGCCGCTGGCCGGCAAGGACGAGTGGCAGGTGACGATCGATCTGGCCCGCGCGCTGGGCTACGAGATGGCCTATGGCCATCCCAGCGAGATCATGGACGAGATCGCGCGGCTCACCCCGAGCTTCGCCGGCGTCTCCTATGACAAGCTGGACAAGCTCGGCTCGGTGCAGTGGCCCTGCAACGACAAGGCGCCGACCGGCACGCCCTTGATGCATGTCGACCGCTTCGTGCGCGGCAAGGGCAAGTTCATGATCACCGAATATGTCCCCACCGACGAGCGGACGGGGCCGCGCTTCCCGCTGCTGCTCACGACGGGCCGCATCCTCTCGCAATACAATGTCGGCGCGCAGACCCGGCGCACCGAGAACGGCGCCTGGCATGACGAGGACGTGCTGGAAATCCACCCCTTCGACGCCGAAAGCCGCGGCATCCGCGACGGCGATCTCGTCGCGCTCGCCAGCCGCTCGGGCGACATCGCGCTCAGGGCGGTGATCTCCGAGCGGATGCAGCCGGGCGTGGTCTATACGACCTTCCACCACGCCAAGACCGGCGCCAACGTCATCACCACCGATTATTCGGACTGGGCGACGAACTGCCCGGAATACAAGGTCACCGCCGTCGACGTCCGGCGCACGAACGCTTATTCCGCCTGGCAGGAGAAGAATTTCGAAGAGGACGTGACCTTGCGCCGGATCGCGGAGCGCCTGCCCGATGCCGCGGAATAACCCGCACGCCCAGCCGCCGGCCTCGGCCGCCGTCACGGCTCGGCCGCTGCGCTTCGGCGCGGCGCAGGACGATGCGCGCGAGATCGAGGTTGCGGTCGAGACGCCCATCAACATCGTCTACGGCAACATGCCCTATGCGGTGATGATGGCGAGCCCGTCCGATCTCGAGGATTTCGTCACCGGCTTCAGCCTGACCGAGGGCATCGTGCGCGGCGCGGACGAGATCCGCAGCATCGCGGTCGAGCCGAAGGACGAAGGCGTGATCGTCGCCGTCGAGCTCGCGCCGGGCCGCTTCCGCGAGCATCTGGCGCGGCGGCGCAATCTCTCGGGCCGGACCTCCTGCGGGCTCTGCGGGGTCGAGACCATCGAAGAAATTCCGATGGCCGATGCCGCGACGCGGGCTTCACGCGCCGTATCTGCCGCGGCGATCGAGGCTGCGCTATCTGCGCTCGACAAGCACCAGCCGCTGAACCAACTCACCCGCGCCGTCCATGGCGCCGCCTGGTGCGACGCCTCCGGCGCGATCCTGGCGGTGCGCGAGGATGTCGGCCGCCACAACGCGCTCGACAAGCTGATCGGCGCGCGGCTGCGCGCCGGGGCGGATGCCAGCGAGGGCTTCCTGCTCGTCACCAGCCGCGCCTCCTTCGAGATGGTCGAGAAGGCCGCGATCTTCGGCGCGGGAACGCTGGTCGCGATCTCCGCGCCGACCTCGCTCGCGATCGAGCGTGCGCGTCATCTCGGCCTGACGCTCGCCGCGGTCGCACGGCGCGACGGCTGCATCGTCTTCACCGGTGCGCTCGCACCCGAAACCGAGACGATCGCCCGATGACGGAGGCCGGCCTGACCACCGATCACCACGCCGAAAACGTCGAGAAGCTCCGGCGCATGGCCGGGCAGATCGCCGATTTCTTCAAGGCCTATCCGGAGGCGGAGGCCGCCCGCTCCGTTGCCGACCATATCAACCAGTTCTGGACCGGACGCATGCGTGGGGATTTCCTCGCCGCTTTCGCCAACCGGCCGGAGGACCTCACGCCCCTGCTGCGGCATGCCATGCCGCTGATCAGGCCGGGGCGCGGAGGTTAGCAGCCAGACGCCGGCCCTGCCGGCGACAAGAGATGACAACGAGCTGGGACCCTACCCGGCCCGATCGGCGAAGCCATGGGGAAAGGAACTGGGGAATGAGTGTCGCACAGGATATCGGACAGGTCGGCGGCGGCATCGGCCTGCTCGACCGCGAACGGACCATCGCCAAGGCCGGCTTCAACCGCTGGCTCGTGCCACCGGCCGCGCTCTGCATCCATCTCTGCATCGGCATGGCCTATGGCTTCTCGGTGTTCTGGCTGCCGCTGAGCCAGGCGATCGGCATCACCAAGCCCGTCGCCTGCGCTGCGGATGTCGGCCTGATCGGCTCGCTGTTCACCACCGCCTGCGACTGGAAGGTCGCCGATCTCGGCTGGATGTATACGCTGTTCTTCGTCTTCCTCGGTTCCTCCGCCGCGATCTGGGGCGGCTGGTTGGAGCGCGTCGGCCCGCGCAAGGCGGCCTTCGTCTCGACCCTGTGCTGGTGCGGCGGCCTGCTGATCTCGGCGCTCGGCATCTACTGGCACCAGCTCTGGATGATGTGGCTGGGCTCCGGCGTGATCGGCGGCATCGGCCTCGGCCTCGGCTATATCTCCCCCGTCTCGACCCTGGTGAAATGGTTCCCGGACCGGCGCGGCATGGCGACCGGCATGGCGATCATGGGCTTCGGCGGCGGCGCCATGATCGGCTCGCCGCTGGCGGACATGCTGATGAACTATTTCAAGACCCCGGCCTCGGTCGGCGTCTGGCAGACCTTCGTCGCGATGGCCGCGATCTATTTCGTGTTCATGATGGCCGGCACCTTCGGCTATCGCGTGCCGCCGGCGAACTGGCGCCCCGACGGCTGGACCCCGCCGGCGACGCAGAACGCGATGATCACTTCGGGCCATGTCCATCTTCAGAACGCACACAAGACCAAGCAGTTCTGGCTGATCTGGGCCGTGCTCTGCCTCAACGTCTCTGCCGGCATCGGCGTGCTCGGCATGGCCTCGCCGATGCTGCAGGAGATCTTCGCGGGCAAGCTTATCGGCCAGCCGGAAATCGGCTTCGCCGCGCTCGACGCCGGGCAGAAGACGCAGATCGCCACGATCGCGGCGGCCTTCGTCGGCCTGCTCTCGCTGTTCAACATCGTCGGGCGCTTCTTCTGGGCCTCGCTCTCGGACAAGCTCGGCCGCAAGCTGACCTATGCCACCTTCTTCGGGCTCGGCATCCTGCTCTATGCGCTCTCGCCCTGGGCGGCGCATGCCGGATCGCTGGCGCTCTTCGTCGGCTTCTTCTGCATCATCCTGTCGATGTATGGTGGCGGCTTCGCGACGGTGCCGGCCTATCTCGCCGACATGTTCGGGACGCAGTTCGTCGGCGCCATCCATGGCCGCCTGCTGACGGCGTGGTCGACCGCCGGCATCATCGGCCCGGTCGTCGTAAACTACATCCGCGAGGCGCAGATCAATGCCGGCGTGCCGCGCGCGCAGGTCTATGACCGCACGATGTACATCCTCGCCGGCATGCTGGTGCTCGGCTTCCTCTGCAACCTGCTGGTCCGCCCGGTCGCGGCGAAGTGGTTCATGAAGGATGCCGAGGTCGCGGCATTGCAGAAGCGGTCGGCGAGCGTCGATGCGACGGCCCATTACGGCTCCTACGGCATCGGCAAGGGCGGATTCGACGGCACGGCGCTCCTCGCCTGGGCCGTGGTCGGCCTGCCGATCGCCTGGGGTGTCTGGATCACGCTGTCGAAGTCGCTGGCGCTGTTCCGCTAAGCGGCGCGCAAGAGCACCCACGAGGCCCGCGTCGGAAAGCCGGCGCGGGCCTTTCGCTGTCATGAGGTGCTGTTACGCTCCGCCCGGCCATCGCGCGGACGAACCACAAGCGCACTCGGCCGTTACTGCAGGACTGGCTGCGTTCAGGCGCCGCAAGCAACCCAAGCCAACAGGAGACAGCATCATGGCGATCAACAAGACCGGCGCGGCCCATTGGGAAGGCGGCATCAAGGACGGCAAGGGGACGATCTCGACCGAGACCAAGGCGCTCGACGCCTACCCTTACGGCTTCGCCAGCCGCTTCGAAGGCAAGTCCGGCAGCAACCCCGAGGAGTTGATCGGCGCGGCGCATGCGGCCTGCTTCACCATGGCGCTGTCGCTCATCCTGGGAGAAGCCAATCTCAAGGCCGATGCGCTCGACACCACGGCGCGCGTGACGCTCGACAAGCTCGACGACGGCTACGCCATCACCGCGATCCACCTGACGCTGAAGGGCAAGGTGCCCGGCACCGACCAGGCGACCTTCCAGTCCCTGGCCGACAAGGCCAAGGCCGGCTGCCCGGTCTCGAAGCTGTTCAAGGCGCCGATCACGCTCGAGGCGACATTGGTGGGTTGAGACGGGCGCGCCCTTTGTCATTCCGGGGCGCGCTGCAGGCGCGAACCCGGAATGACAAGCCTAGCGCAAGGAACAGCGGTCAGCGGCACCCGGCCCATCAGGCGAAGTGGCAGGACACCTCGACGCCACCCAGCTGGCGCAGCTCCGGCCGCTCGACGCGGCAGCGATCGGCCGCCTGGGCGCAGCGCGGGTTGAAGGTGCAGCCGGCCGGCGGATTGATCGGGCTCGGCACCTCTCCGGACATCGGCCGGCGCTCCCGGTTCGGCCGCTCGACATCGGGGATCGTGTCGAGCAGCAGGCGCGTATAGGGGTGCTGCGGCCGGGTGAAGACCTGCTCGGCCGGACCTGCCTCGACGAAGCGGCCGAGATACATGATCGCGAGATCGTCCGACATGTGGCGGACGACCGAGAGATTGTGGCTGATGAAGAGATAGGTCAGCCCGAATTCCTTCTGCAGCCTGACCATCAGGTTGAGGATCTGCGCCTGAACGGAGACGTCGAGCGCCGAGGTCGGCTCGTCGCAGACGAGGAAATCGGCCTCGGTCGCGAGCGCGCGCGCAATCGAGATGCGCTGGCGCTGGCCACCGGAAAAGGCATGCGGATAGCGGCTGGCATCGGTGCGCGACAGGCCCACCACTTCGAGCAGGTCTCCGACGCGCTGCTGGATCGCCGTCTCGTCGGCGCGCAGGTTCAGCTCGCGGATCGGCTCGGCGATGATATCGCCGACGCGCCAGCGCGGGTTGAGCGAGGCGTAAGGGTCCTGGAAGATCATCTGCACGCGCGGCGGACCGATGGTGCCGTCGGCACGGCGGATGTCGCGGAAACTGAGCTTGCCCTCGGTCGGCCGCTGGAGGCCGACGACCATGCGCGCCAGCGTCGACTTTCCGCAGCCGGATTCACCGACGATGCTGTAGGTCGTGCCGCGGCGGACGGTGAAGGAGACGCTCTCGACCGCGCGCAGGATGCGGCGCGGCTCTTTCGAAAACAGGCGCGACAGGGCTGGCGCCGAGACGTCGAAGCGGCAGCTGGCCGCCTCGACATCGAGAATGATGTCGCCGCCAGCGGTCCGGGCGGGCGCGAGCGTCGAAGCCTGCTCAAGCATGGACCGCCTCCTTCAGGGGGAAATGGCAGGCCGCGGCATGCCCGGTCGGGGGCAGGCCGGGCTTGTGCTCGCGGCAGAAATCCTCCGCCCGGCCGCAGCGCGGATTGAAGGCGCAGCCCGGCGGGATGGCGTTGAGGCGCGGCATGGCGCCGTCGATCTGGTTGAGATGCTCGTGGCGGACATGGACGCTCGGGATCGAGGCCATCAGGCCGGCCGTATAGGGATGGCTCGGTCGGCGCGTCACTTCCTGGACCGGGCCGATCTCGACGATGCGGCCGGCATACATCACCGCGACCCGGTCGGCCGTCTCGGCGATGACGCCCATATCGTGGGTGACCAGCATGATCGCCGTGCCGTGCTCGCGGCAAAGGCGCTTCAGCAAGGTGGTGATCTGGGCCTGGATCGAGACGTCGAGCGCCGTCGTCGGCTCGTCGGCGATGATCAGCGAAGGCTCGGCGCAGAGCGCGAGCGCGATGACGACACGCTGGCGCATGCCGCCCGAAAACTGGTGCGGGTAGGCGTCGATGCGCGACTCGGCGGCGGGGATGCCGACCTCCTTGAGCAGGTCGAGCGCACGCTTGCGGGCTTCCGCGCGGCTGACCGGCAGATGGGTCAGGATGGTCTCGACGAGCTGGTCGCCGACCTTGAGCAAAGGATGCAGCGAGGTCAGCGGGTCCTGGAAGATCGCGCCGATGCGGCGGCCGCGCAGCTTGCGCATCTGCTCGGCCGGCAGATTGTCGATGCGCTGGCCGGAAAGATGGATCTCGCCGCCGGCGATACGGCCCGGCGGATCGAGCAGGCCGATCACCGCGGTGCCGGTCAGGGACTTGCCCGCCCCGGATTCACCGACCACGCCCAAGATCTCGCCGGGCGCAATGTCGAAGGAGACGCCGTCGAGCGCCGTCAACGGGCCATGGCGGCCGTCGAAGACGATGCGCAGGTCGCGCACGGAGAGGAGAGGCGCGGCGGCGGGCGCGGTCATGCAGAGGCCTCGCTGCGTTCGATCGGGTAGCTCGACGAGAAGATCTCGCTCATCGGCGGGTGGCCGAGCGTGCGCTCGGGATAGCGCGCCATCACGCCTTCGAACTGCTTCTGGGCGCGGGCGTTGTCGGCGGCCTCGTCCTGGCCGGGGATCGCCCGGTTCTCCATGACGAAGCGGCCGTCGATCACCACGGTCGCGAAGTCGCGGCCATGGCCGGTCAGCATCATCGTCTGGATGGGGTCGATGACCTGCCCGCTATGCGGCCGGTCGAACTCGAAGACGGTGATATCGGCGCGCGAACCCGGCTGGAGGCGGCCGAGATCGGGCCGCTGCAAAGCGTTGGCGCCGCCGAGGGTCGCCGCGTCGTAATAATCCTCGGAGCGCACGGCGCCGACATTGCCGGCCATGGTGCGGGAGAGGATCATACCGGTCTGCATGTTCAGCACCATGTCCGGCGGGGCGGTGTCGGTGCCCATGGCGATGTTGAGGCCCATCGCGCGGTAGCTGCCGAAATGGTTGATGCTGTTGCCGTGCCGGCCCGAGACCAGCGGGCAATGCACGATGCTGGCGCCGGAATCGCGGATGATCTCGAGGTCGCGCCCGGGACGGTCGATCAGGCGGCTGCCGGAGACGACGGTGCCATGCGGCAGCAAGCAGCGCTCGTTGAGGAAGCCGAGGCTCTCCAGCCATTCCGGCGGGCTCATGCCGTGCTGGGCGAGGACGAGGTCGTACTCGATCTTCGACTGGCAGCAATGCAGCCGGACGGGGATGTCGAGCTCGCGCGAGGCGGCGGCCGTACGGCGCAGCAGCTCGGCCGTCGAGGTCTCGATGCGGTCCGGCGCGAACATCGCGCGGATCAGGCCGCCTGCCTGCCCCTCATGGCGCCTGGCGAAATCGATGGCCGCATCGAGCTCGGCGAGGCCACGCTCCTCCTCGTAATAGGTGACGACGCGCCCGTCGCTTTCGACGACCTGGTTACCGGTGCGATAGGCCGGGCCGAGATAGGCGCGCATGCCGAGATCGGCGGCGGCCACCGCGGCGTCCTCGAATTCCTGCACCGTCTCGCCCCAGGCGCGATAGAACAGCGAGGCGATCGGCAGCGCCGTGGTGATGCCATTGCGGATCAACTGGGAGAAGGCATAGCGCTTCTGGAAGGCCAGCTCCTCGCGGGTATACATCTCGTAGGGACCGGCATCGAGATAGCTGCGCGGCCAGACGCGGCCCTTCTTCCAGGCCGGCTGGTTGTCATAGCCGAGGATGGTGGTGTCGAGGTCGGAGAGCGCGTCGCAATCGACGAAGCCCGGCCCGATCAGGGCATGGCCGTAGTCGATCCGCCTGCTGACCTCGCCCGAGAAACCGTGGCCGACGAACACGACCTCGCCGTTCTCGAACACGACCTCGCCATTCTCATAGAGGCGATGGCGGCCGTCCTTATGGCCGACAACCCAGCGCGCGGTCATCAGGATGCGGCCTTCGGGACGCTTCTTGGCTTGCAGGCTCACAGGCTGGTCCTCATCAAAATGCCATTCCGGGCCATGGTCTCAGCGCAGCTTCGGGTTCAGCGCGTCGCGCAGCCAGTCGCCGAGCAGATTGACCGAGAGCACGATCAGGCCGAGCTGCAGCGAGGGGAAGACGACGAGCCACCACGAGCCGGAGAACAGGTACTGGTTGCCGATGCGGATCAGCGTTCCCAGCGAGGGCTGGGTGATCGGCATGCCGACTCCGAGGAAGGACAGCGTCGCCTCGGAGAGGATGGCGAGGCCGAGACTGAGCGTCGCCGAAACCAGCACCGGCGTCATCGTGTTGGGCAGGATGTGGCGGCCCATGATCCGGGTCGCCGGCACCTTGATGATGCGGGCGGCGAGCACGTATTCCTTGCGGCGCTCGACCATGGTCAGCGCGCGCACGGTGCGGGCATATTGCACCCAGCTCGTCAGCGCGATCGACAGCACCAGCACCACGGCGGAGAAGGGCTCGCGCAGGGCCGGCGGCAGCATCTCGCGGAAGATCGCCGAGACCAGGATCGCCATCAGCAGCGTCGGGATCGAGAGCACGGTGTCGCCCAGCCGCATCAGCAGGTTGTCGACGCGCCCGCCATAGAAGCCGGCGGTGAGGCCGATCGAGACGCCGATCAGCATCGAGACGACGACGGCGGAGAAACCGATGATCAGCGAGATGCGCGAGCCGTAGAGAATGGCCGAGAGCACGTCGCGGCCCTGCGGGTCCGTGCCGAGCAGGAAGGGCCACTCGCCATTCTCCTGCCAGATCGGCGGGATTTCGGCCTTGTCGATGAAGACCTGCGCGAGGTCGTAGGGGTTCTGCGGCGCGATCAGCGGCGCGAAGAGCGCGGTCAGGACAAGCAGCGCGAGCACCAGCGTCGAGAGCCAGGCGACCGGCGTGTGGCAGAAGCTCCAGCCGATGTCGCTGTCGAGGAAGCGGCGCAGGCGGCCGGGCGTTTTCACGGTGTCAGCGGGCATTTGCACCCCCCGTCAGCGCGTCCTCGCGCAGGCGCGGGTCGACCCAGGCATAGGTCAGGTCGACCAGCGTGTTCAGCGTGACGAAGATGAAGGAGACGACGATCAGATAGGCCGCCATCACCGGGATATCGACGAAGGTCACGGCCTGGACGAAGAGCATGCCCATGCCCGGCCACTGGAACACCGTCTCGGTGACGAGCGCGAAGGCGATGAGATTGCCGATCTGCAGGCCGGTGACAGTGATGACCGGCATCAGGCAGTTGCGCAGCGCGTGTCCGAAATGGACAGCGCGGGACGGCAGGCCGCGCGCCCTCGCGAAGCGGATGAAGTCGGTGCGCATGGTCTCCAGCATCTCGGCGCGCACAAGCCGCATCACCAGCGTGATCTGGAAGAGCGAGAGCGTGATGCCGGGCAGGATCAGCGCCTTGCGGCCAGAGGCGGTGAGCAGGCCGGTGCTCCACCAGCCGATCTGCACGACCTCGCCGCGCCCGAAGGCCGGCAGCCATTGCAGCGTCACCGAGAAGATCAGGATGAAGAGGATGCCGAGCGCGAAGCTCGGCAGGGAAACCCCGAGCACCGAGACGAATTGCAAGGTCTTGGCGATGAAACTGTCTCGTCGGATCGCGGTGTAGACACCGAGCGGGACACCGACGGCGAGCGACAGGAAGGTCGCGACCAGCACCAGCTCGAAGGTCGCCGGGAAGCGCTCCGAGATCAGCGTGAAGACGTCCTGCTGGTTGCGGTAGGAGATACCGAAATCGCCGCGCACCGCATTGCCGACGAAGGTCGCGTATTGCAGCACGAAGCCCTTGTCGAGGCCGAGGCGGACGCGCAGTTCATCGCGCTGCTGCTGGCTCGCCTGCTCGTTCAGCATCAGCTCGACGGGGTCGCCGACGAAGCGGAAGATTAGGAAGGCGAGAAAGGCCACCGCCAGCATGACGCCGGCAGAGTTGAGCAGTCGCTTGAAGAGAAAGGCCGGCATGGTCTTGCGACTCCCTGCACTAGGCGGATGCTTTTGTCATTCCGGGGCGCGCCGGAGGCGCGAACCCGGAACCCACGACCGGGTGAGCGGCGCCTCATGTCGTTTTGCGCGTAGAGCCCAGTCGTGGGTTCCGGGTTCTTCGCTACGCGAAGCCCCGGAATGACAATCCGTCACTTCATCATGGTCAGCCAGAGCCGCGGCTTGTTGTCCGAGGCCTGCACCGTCGAGACGACCGTGTTGCGCATCGCCCAGGCCATCGGCTGCTGGTGCAGCGGAATGAAGAGCTGCTCCTGCTTGGCGATCTTGAGCGCTTCCTTCATCATCTCGATGCGCTTGGGCGTATCGAGCTCGACGCCGGCCTTGTCGATCAGCGCGTCGATGCGCGGATCGCCCCAGTTGCCCCAGTTGAAGACGCCGCCCGTGCCGCTCTTGGAACGCAGCACCTGGACCAGCAGCGAGTAGGCGTCGATCATCGGCTCGTTGGCCCAACCGAAGGAGATGACGTCGAACTCGCCCTTGACGCGCTTCGGCGTCTGCTGGCTGCGCGGGGCCATGCTGAGGTTCGGCTTCAGGCCGGCGCGCGACCACATCGCCGCCACCGCCTGGCAGAACTCCTCCTCGTTGACGAGCGAGTCGCTCTGGCAGTTGATCTGGAACGAGAAGCCGTTGGGATAGCCGGCATCCGCCAGCAGCTTCTTGGCGCCGGGCAGGTCGAAGGGCAGGCGCTCGTCCTGGGACGGCTCATAGCCGGGGATCGCCGGGGCGACGAGCGCACCGGTATTGCGCGACAGGCCGCGCATCGCGCGCTTCTGCACGGCATCGATGTCGATCGCGCGATAGAGCGCCTCGCGGACACGGATGTCCTTGAAGGGGTTCTTGTCCTTGACGTCGCTCTCGATCAGCTTGTCGCCGAGATTGAGCGCGAAGAAGACCGAGCGCAATTCGTTGGTCTGCAGCACCTTGACGTCCGGCGAGGCGGAGAGGCGCGGCAGGTCCTGCAGCGGGGCGACATTGGTGAAGTCGATCTCGCCCGACAGCATGGCCGCGACGCGGGTCGAGGAGGAGGTGATCGGCGTGAATTCGATCACGTCGATATTGTGCTGCGGCTTGTCCCACCAGGCGGCGTTCTTGACGAAGACAGTCTTGGAATCGGCGCGCCGGCTCTCGACCTTGAACGGGCCGGTACCGTTGGCATTGTCGGTGGCATAGCCCTTCACGCCCTTGCCGGAATCGGTCGGGAGCAGCGAATTGTTCGCCTCCATCCACTCCTTGTCGAAGATGAAGATGTTGGTGAGGTCGTTCAGCAGCAGCGGATAAGGGCCGTTGACCTCAAGCTCGATCGTGTAGTCGTCGATCTTCTTCGAGCTCTTGTAGGCTGGCAGGTTGCCCTTGAGCGGCGAGGTCTCGTGGGTGACGCGGGCCAGCGAGGCGATGACGTCATCGGCGGTGAAGGGGTTGCCGTTGTGGAACTTGACGCCCTGGCGCAGCTTGAAGCGCCAGACGGTCGGCGACACCGTCTCCCAGGACTCGGCCAGGGCCGGCTCGATCTTGAGATCGCCGGTATAGCGCACCAGCCCTTCATAGACGTGGTTCAGCACGGACAGCGTGAAAGTCTCGCCGTAGGAATAGGGATCGAGCGAAGCGATCTCGCGCGACGCGCCCCATTTCAGCGTCTTGGCTTCCGCCGCACCGGTGAGCGCAAAGGCGGCGACGGCCGCCAGCAACCAGGCCTTCTTCATCGACTTCTCCCCTTTTGCATCGGCGCGCCCGCGGCTGCACCGAGTCTCGATCGCGTTCTGCCGTCCCGTTATGCACCTGGCGCTTTGCGCGCCATTTTCGTGTGCGATTATCAGGCATACTTGCATACGATGTTATGATCGTATTGTATGCGATTATTGAACACAAGCGGAAACTGGCGCGGAGCCCGCTATCGTGACATTGACACCCCCGGACAAGACCGTTCCTGCACGAGGGAAAGCCACGATGGCCGAGAAGCGAGCCCCGGTTCTGCGCGCCGAATCCGTCTATCGGGCACTGCGCCGGGCGATCATCGAGCAGGCGCTGAAGCCCGGCATGAAGCTGCCGGAGGATTCGATCGGCGAGCAGCTCGGCGTCAGCCGCACCCTGGTGCGCGAAGCCTTCGGGCGCCTCGCCGTCGAGGGCCTCGTCGAGCTCAAGCCCAATCGCGGCGCTTCGGTGGCCTATCCGACGCTGGAAGAGGCCCGCGACGTGTTCGAGGTCCGCCGCGGCCTCGAACGGCTCGTGGCCGAAAGCCTGGCCGGCCGCATCACCGCCGCCCAGATCGCGGAGCTGGAAGCCCATGTCCGCCAGGAGGAGAAGGCGCATGAGCAGGACGGCCCGGAATCGATCCGTCTCTCCGGCGAGTTCCACATCAAGCTCGCGAAGATGACCGGCAACGCGCTGCTGCTGCGCTATGTCCAGGAGGCGTCGTCGCGCTGTTCGCTGATCCTGGCGATCTACGGGCGCCCGCACTCGACCGAATGCGCCGTCTCCGAGCATCGCCAGCTGATCGACGCACTCCGCGCCGGCGATGCCGCCCGCGCCGCCGACCTGATGGACCATCACCTGCGGGCCGTGGTCACCCGCGCGCTGCTGACACCGCGCATCGAGCGTGACATTCGCGACGTGCTCGCGCCCTACGCTCTCAGCGAGGGCCTGAACCCGTCCTGAGGTGACAGAGCCTGGCGACATCCCGGCAGCCCGCCGCATCGCGCACAAGGATATGCATCAGACGCAGGCCAATTAGTCTTTGGTCTATTTGATCTGCGTCAAGAACATTGCGCCCCCTGCGCTCAAGCCATGGCGGGGGCGGGATCGATGCGCCATCCTGACACGAAGCGATCCCATCGGCCAATCAAGACCGAGCGATCAGGGCGGGCGACCCACTATTCCAGGGAGGATGGGGCCATGGACGGAATCATGCGCCGGCAGCGCAGCATTCGGCATCGCCATCCGCGAGGTGACGCATGACGGCCACCACCGATATCGTCGATTTCAAGATCGAGACGCCGGACGGCGCAACGTTGCACGCCTTCAAGGAAGGCCACGGCCAGCCGCTGCTGCTCGTCAGCGGGCTCAGCGGCAGCGCCGCCTTCTGGAGCGAGATCGCCGCGACGCTCTCGCGCTCCTTCCAGGTCATCCGCTTCGACCAGCGCGGCATCGGCGCCAGCACGCGCGGCGAGGCGCCCTGTACCATCGAGTTGCTGGCGCAGGACAGCCTCGCCGTCCTCGACGCGGCCGGCATCTCACGGGCCGTGGTGCTTGGCCACTCCACCGGCGGCTGCATCGCGCAGGCCATCGCCAAGCAGGCGCCCGGCCGGCTCGACGGCCTGATCCTGAGCGCGAGCTGGCTCAAGTCCGGCCGCTACCTGAACGCCGTCTTCGGCGCGCGGCGGGCCATCCTGGCCTGCGACCCCCATGCCTATGCCGCCACCTCCGTGCTGAGCGGCTATCAGCCGCGCTGGATCGAAGCGAACTGGCATGTCTACGACGCCGCGATCGAGGCAGCCCCCGTCAGCGAACATGCCCGGACGGTGACGCGCGAACGCCTCGACGCGCTGCTCGCCTTCGACGGCACCGCCGATATCGACTCGCTGATGATGCCGGTTCTCGTCCTCGGCACCCGCGACGACATGGTCGTGCCCGTCTACCATCAGGAAGAGCTCGCGGCCGCCCTGCCCGGCTGCCGCCGGGCGATCATGGAAACCGGCGGGCATCTCTTCCCGATTTCGCGGCCGGATGCCTTCACCGCGACCGTGGCGGAGTGGATCGGCGAGCTCTGAGCCCGGGCAGGCCAGTCCGGCCCGATGGGCCGAGCAGACAGGACGACGCGCGGCGAAATGGCTCATGCCGCCGCCGCGCGACTCGGGCGTAAACAAGAATGCCTCCAAGTCGAAAGACGTGATCATGCGAGCCATTCTCTCCGGCCTTGTTCTCCTGCTTCCGCTCCTTGCCCAGCCTGCCACGGCGCAGGACATCGCGGCCGGCGAGCGCTCCTTCGCCAAATGCCGGGCCTGCCATCAGGTCGGCGAGGGCGCGCGCAACCTTGTCGGCCCGGAGCTCAACGGATTGTTCGGCCGGCATTCCGGCGCCGTCGAAGGCTACAGCTACTCGGCAGCCAACAAGAATTCCGGCCTGACCTGGGACGAGGCGACCTTCGCCGACTACATCAAAGACCCGAAGGCCAAGATCCCCGGCACCAAGATGATCTTCGTCGGCATCAAGAGCGAGAAGGAGATCAAGGACCTGACCGCCTTCCTCAAGCAGTTCGACAAGGACGGCAAGAAGTCCTGAGGCCGCCTGCGGCATCGGCAAACTTGGTCATTGGCGGCCACCTGTCGTATCTCTCCGCGTCTGATCGACGAAGGAGAGCTTGATGGCCGCCCCCGCGACCCGGACGAAACCCCTTTCCGCCCTGCGGGACTTCCTGCACAGCGAGGCGGCGGGCGGCATCGTCCTGATGGTCGTCGCGGCGCTCGCCCTCGTTGTCGCCAACTCGCCGGCGGCGCCGCTCTATTTCAGCGTGCTGAAGAGCTACGTGCTCGGGCTGTCGGTCCTACACTGGATCAACGACGCGCTGATGGCGGTGTTCTTCCTGCTCGTCGGCCTCGAGATCAAGCGCGAGATGCTGGACGGCCAGCTGTCGAGCTGGAGCCGCCGCGTGCTGCCCGGCTTCGCCGCGCTCGGAGGCATGATCGCGCCCGCTCTGGTCTATGTCGGCTTCAATCTCGGCTCGCCCGAGACCTTGCGCGGCTGGGCGATCCCCGCCGCGACCGACATCGCCTTCGCGCTCGGCGTGCTCTCGCTCCTAGGCTCGCGCGTGCCGGCCTCGCTCAAGGTGTTCCTGACGGCGCTGGCGATCCTCGACGATCTCGGCGCGGTCATCATCATCGCGATCTTCTACACGGCCGATCTCTCCGGCCTGCATCTCGGGCTCGCGGCTGCCACGCTCGCCGCACTCGTCGCGCTGAACCGGCTCGGCGTGGTCAGGCTTCTCCCCTATCTCCTGCTCGGCGCGGCGCTCTGGTACTTCACCCTGAAATCCGGCGTGCATGCGACGCTGGCCGGCGTCGCGCTGGCGCTGACCATTCCGCTCACGCCCTCGCCCGCGAAGCCCGACAGCACCGTCTCGCCGCTGCACCGGCTGGAGCACGGCCTGCACCCCTATGTCGCCTTCCTGATCATCCCGATCTTCGGCTTCGCCAATGCCGGCGTCTCCTTCGCGGGTCTTGGACTGGCGACGCTCAGTCAGGCCGTGCCACTCGGCATCATGCTCGGGCTCTTCCTCGGCAAGCAGATCGGCGTCTTCGGCTTCGGCTGGCTGGCGATCCGCGCCGGGCTTGCCGATCTGCCGGCCCGTGCCTCCTGGGCGCAGTTCTACGGCATCGCCCTGCTCTGCGGCATCGGCTTCACGATGAGCCTGTTCATCGGGCTGCTCGCCTTCCCCGACTCCGCCGCCTTGCAGGACCAGACCAAGATCGGCGTGCTCGCGGGATCGCTGCTAGCGGGCGTCTGCGGCTGGCTGTTGCTGAGGCTCGCCAAGCCCGAAGGCATGCGCGACGCGAAAGACTGATGCGATTCTGCGGAACGCCTCTTCCATTTTTCCGGATCAATGCAATATTTATTCGCTCCGGCGAACATCTGTGATTCGAAACAGAACGAATGTGCGGCCGAGAAAGGACGTTCAGCGTCGATGAAGAAGGCCAAGCGGAAACCGGGAGAGAAGCGGTCGCAGATCGCCGCCATGCCGATCCGCCACGCCGCCGACGGCTCGACCGAGATTCTGCTCGTCACGTCGCGCACCACGCGCCGCTGGATCGTGCCCAAGGGCTGGCCGATGAAGGGGCTGAAGGACCGCGACGCCGCCGCGCGCGAGGCCTATGAGGAGGCCGGCGTCGTCGGCCGCGTCAGCGAGAAGCCGGCCGGGCGCTATACCTACTGGAAGCGGATGAGCGACCATTTCGCGCTCTGCGAGGTCAAGCTCTACCTGCTCCAGGTCGAGCGGCAGCTCGATAGCTGGGCCGAGCAGCACCAGCGCGACCTGCACTGGTTCAAGCTGGCCGACGCCGCCGACATCGTCGACGAGCCCGAGCTCAGCACCGCGATCCGCAAGCTCGACACGCGGGTCGCCGTCGCGGCCTGAGCGGGCGGCCACTTCCCGACAAGCGTCTTCGCCGCCCGCGCCATCGCGCGGGCGTTTGCATGTCGAGGGGCGAGCGGAGCGCCGCGAGGCGCGGGTGATCCAAGCCGCTTCCGTTGAGCCAGGATGCGGCGCGGATGGATTGAGCCACCATCCGCACGCCCCGTGGCGCTCCGCTTGCCGGCGATTTTAAAGCCACGGGCCGCGCTTATACGGTGCGGGGTCCTTCGGTACCGGCGCCTTGCGGATCAGCTCGGCTCTTCGCCTCGTCATCCGTTCGTCGCCGAGGCCTGGACGCCCCGAACCTTCCAGCGAGCTCCTCGCACAGGCGCCGTAGTACGCCCAGGGCGGTGCCCCGCAGCCTCCCGAGTCCGGGGTGCAAACCCGGCCGCAGGCGCCGCCCTCACCCCGCCATACGACATGCCTCCGGACGGCCGCCCCTCAGGGTGAGGTGGGCCGAGGATAGGGGCGGGTTGCACGGGCGGGGATAAATTTTCGGGATGCCGTGCCTTCTGTCATTCCGGGGCTCACGCAGCGAGAACCCGGAACCCACGATCAAGCACTACGCCGTCCCCATGGCCGACCTCTCACCCGGTCGTGGGTTCCGGGTTCGGCCTGCGGCCGCCGCGGAATGACAAAGGGCGCCGGCCGGCTCAGTCGATGATCTCCGCGCCCTCCGCCGCGAGCCGTGCGACATTCTCCTTCATCCGGCGCAGCACCTCGGGCGGATGGCCCTCCCAAGCCGTCACCTCGCCGACGACCCGCAGCGGCTGTTGCGAGCGGTAGGAGCGCGTCGGATTGCCGGGGAATTTCTTGTCGGTCAGGTTGGGATCGTCGACGATCGCGCCGGTCGGCTCGACGATGTAGATGCGCTGCCGCCCCTCGCCGCGGGCGAGTTCGGCGCCCCAGATCGCGGCATCGAGCGTGCCCGAGCAATAGACCCACGAGAGCGGCTTGCCCTCCCGGAAGTTGGATTCATGGCCGACAGCGATCAGGTCTCCGGGTTTCAGATCGGCGCGGGTGCCATGGTAGAGGCGCTCGGGCTGGGTGGTGTCGGTGGTCGGCATCGGCTTGCTCCCTTGCGGTGAATCGGGGGCAGCCTTCATGGACCAGGGACCCCGGCTTGCCGCAAGCCCCGGCTCGGGTTAGACAATGATCATGGCAGGGAACGGTACCCTGCATTCCCCCGACAATCCCGACATCCGCTCAGCCCTCACCGCGAGGATCCATTCGCTTGGGAATGGCATCTCGAAGGATGGGCGGGCTTCCGCGCTCGCTGGAGCATCCTTCGAGACGCTGCTTCGCAGCTCCTCAGGATGAGGGCTCACGGTGTCAGACCGCCCAGAACGCCCGCGCGCCCGGCGGCAGCTTGTGCAGCGCGCGCTCGAAGGCTTGCGCCTCGACATGCCGGCGCAGGGCGCGGGCGACATCGGCGATGCCGGTTTCGGGCAGGAGCGTATGGTCGTGGCGATGGCCGATCGCCTCCGGCGTCAATGCTGCGCGGTCGGCGAAGGGCTTTGTCGGCTGCGCTGTGTCCCAGCCCTGCAGAAACATGGCGCCGAGCAGCGGCGGCAGGGCGTTCGCGAAGGCCACGCCTTCCGCCGGCGTCAATCGCGCCCGGAAGGTGACGAGCACGGCCAGCACCGCCGCATAGCTCTGATGCGTGGTGCCGAGCCCAAGCTCATCGCGCGCATCGAGCAGGAAGCGCTCGAAATCGCGCGAGGCGTGGACGAAGGTGGAGGGGACGGTCATGCCTTATAAGGCGCAAATGGGCGTTTCAGCGCCTCCTCAAGCTTAGCCGTCATATCATCCAGTTCTCGCTCGCGACGATCACTGGAAAGCGGATCATTTTCTTTCGGTTCCGCTTTCTCGTTAGGAATATAGTGCGCCGGTGGCCAGCGCGCCTCAGCGGTCCAATAGCCGACGTTCTTCAAGTGCACGATCTTTGCGGCATCACGCATACGCCAGAGCATTGTGCTCAGGACCGTCTCCGGCTCCGCTCCTTCGATTATCAAGCCCCTTTCCCTAAGCATGTTCAACAGAACAGGGCGGAGAACGGGCGCTCCCGTTACAGCTATGATTTCCCGTGTGACGCGGGCAACATCTTCCTTGCTGGAGTTCTTGGTCGAACGCCCAGCCCCAACAGGCTTCGGCAGAACACGAGGCTCAACCCCTTTTCGAGGTCCCTGCGAACCTGTGCCAGTCGGCCACAAACTGATCTATGCGCGCAATTTCGCGCTTCCACTCCTCAACCTGAGCCAAGGCAGCATTCACCTTGGCAGCGAGGTCGTCCCGAGCTTTCTCGGCATTCTGAACAGCCGCATCCGTCATTCTTTGTTCCCCGCTTGTTCAATTCTGTTCATAGCAGAAAAAAAACCATCACGGAATGGCATTTCACGGCTTGAATGAATTCCGACAGCACGGTATGGAATGAGAGTTACCGGCTCGTGAAACGAGTCCGGCCCGAACATGGTCTCGAACACCATGCCGGGCCGGGTTTCGCGGGTTCCATCGAAACGATTAGGAGTCCTGATGGAAGGGCGTGGTCCGCCCGTATTCGCGTCGCGTTTATATAGGACTATGGCTCGCGGTGCAAGGCTCCGGAAAGGAGGAGTCCTGCATGGTGTTTGTTCGGTCGTATATCCGTATTCGCTTTGGCCGCATGGAGAATGTCTGCAGCCATTTTCGGACCTTCCCCCGCTAAAATAGGGGAATAGCCGCACTGCTTAGCCGCCGGGGAGAAATCTCCGGCGGTTTCTTTATCCATTCAACCTCGCCATTCTACACACATTTCGGATATCGTGCAGCGACATTAGGCTCGGCTGCAGACAGGGGTCTGCAGCACCGCTGACACGCCATTCTTGCGAGAGTCGGGGCGACAAGGAAGGGAAGAGGATCCGAATGGATCGATTCCTGTTCTCAATTTGTTCTCACTGAATGAAACTTTCCTAGGAATCTCGGCATAACGGCGCGATCAGTGTGAAGGTGGACGGATTTATCTCCGCCGCCGTCTCTCCGCCGCCCCCTTCGGCCGCGATTCCGGCACCGGTCCCATCTCGTCCAGGGTCGGCTTCCGCACCCGCGAGGTGCCCGTGAGCAGCGGGTTCGGCTTCTCGCCGGCTTTCGGCTTGCCCTCGCCGCCGCCGAGATTATGCGGACCCATATCCGCATCCGTGGGTTTCCGGGCGCGGGTCGGCGGCAGGTTGGCGCTGGAGCCGTAGCTGCGCTCGCCCTTGTACTTGCCGGCGGAGGCCTCGACATCGCCCTGGCGGGCGAGCGGATCGTCCGAGATCGCCAGCTCCGTCGCCTGCAGGCGCTTGATCTCGTCGCGCAGGCGGGCCGCCGTCTCGAATTCGAGATCGGCCGCGGCCTCGCGCATGCGCTTCTCGAGATCGGCGATCGCGGCCTTGAGGTTGTGGCCCGAGGCCGGCGCCACCAGCCCCTTGTCGACCGTGACATGGTCGCGCTCGTAGACCGAGCCGAGGATGTCGCCGATGGCGCGCTTGATCGTCTGCGGCGTGATGCCGTGCTCGGCATTGTAGGCGAGCTGCTTCTCGCGGCGGCGGTTGGTCTCGGCCAGCGCCCGCTCCATCGAGCCGGTGACGTGGTCGGCATAGAGGATGACCTTGCCGTCGACGTTTCGGGCGGCGCGGCCGATCGTCTGGATCAGCGAGGTCTCGGAGCGCAGGAAGCCCTCCTTGTCCGCGTCGAGAATGGCGACGAAGCCGCATTCGGGGATGTCGAGGCCCTCGCGCAGCAGGTTGATGCCGACCAGCACGTCGAAGGTGCCGAGACGGAGATCGCGCAGGATCTCGATGCGCTCGATGGTGTCGATGTCCGAGTGCATGTAGCGCACGCGCACGCCGTTCTCGTGCAGGTATTCGGTCAGGTCCTCAGCCATGCGCTTGGTCAGCACGGTGACGAGGGTGCGATAGCCCTTCTCGGTGACCTCCTTGACCTCGTCCAGCAGGTCCGCGACCTGGTGCTTGGCGGGCCGGATCTCGACCGGCGGGTCGATCAAACCTGTCGGGCGGATGACCTGCTCGGTGAAGACGCCGCCGGTCTGCTCCATCTCCCAGCCGCCGGGCGTGGCCGAGACATGCACCGACTGGGGCCGCATCGCGTCCCATTCCTCGAAGCGCAGCGGCCGGTTGTCCATGCAGGAAGGCAGGCGGAAGCCGTATTCGGCCAGCGTCGCCTTGCGGCGGAAGTCGCCCCGGTACATGCCGCCGATCTGCGGCACGCTGACATGGCTCTCGTCGGTGAAGACCAGGGCGTTATCGGGCAGGTACTCGAACAAAGTCGGCGGCGGCTCGCCCGGCTTGCGGCCGGTGAGATAGCGCGAATAGTTCTCGATGCCGTTGCAGGAGCCGGTGGCCTCGATCATCTCGATGTCGAAGGTGCAGCGCTGGTCGAGCCGCTGTGCCTCCAGGAAGCGGCCCATGCGGTTGAGTTCGTCGAGGCGGGCTTTCAGCTCCTCCTTGATCGACTTCACCGCCTGGTTCAGCGTCGGGCGCGGCGTGGTGTAGTGCGAATTGCCGTAGACCTTGATGAATTCGAGCTCGCCGGTCTTCTGGCCGGTCAGCGGGTCGAACTCGCTGATGCTCTCGACCTCGTCGCCGAACAGGCCGATGCGCCAGGCCCGGTCCTCATAGTGCGCCGGATAGAGCTCGATCACGTCCCCTCTCACGCGAAACGTGCCGCGGGCGAAGTCATGCTGGGTGCGCTTGTACTGGAGCGCGACGAGATCGGCGATGAGCTGGCGCTGCTCGATGCGCTCACCGAGCTTCACCGAGAAGGTCATCGCCGTATAGGTCTCGACCGAGCCGATACCGTAGATGCAGGAGACCGAGGCGACGATGATCACGTCGTCGCGCTCGAGCAGGGAGCGCGTCGCCGAATGGCGCATGCGGTCGATCTGCTCGTTGATCGAGGATTCCTTCTCGATATAGGTGTCCGAGCGCGGGACGTAGGCCTCCGGCTGGTAATAGTCGTAATAGGAGACGAAGTACTCGACCGCGTTGTCGGGGAAGAAGCTCTTGAACTCGCCATAGAGCTGCGCGGCCAGCGTCTTGTTCGGCGCGAGGATCAGCGCCGGGCGCTGCGTCTCCTCGATCACCTTGGCCATGGTGAAGGTCTTGCCCGAGCCGGTGACGCCGAGCAGCACCTGGTCGCGCTCCTGCCGGCGGATGCCGTCGACGAGATCGGCGATCGCGGTCGGCTGGTCGCCCGAGGGGGAGAACTCCGACTTCATCGTGAAGGCGATGCCGCCTTCCGATTTCTCGGGGCGCTCCGGCCGGTGCGGCGTCCAGGGCTTGCCGGGCTGGATGAAGGGGCTGCCGGTCTCCAGCAGGTGCTGAAGCGAGCTGGCCGTCGCGGCGGCCGCGCCTTCGGCGCCGATGAAGGCGGAATCGGCCTTCTTCGTCAGCTTGCGCTTGGGCCTCTCCTCGCCGCCCGGTCGTTCCGTGGCATAGCTCGGCTTCGCCTCGTAGCCGGCCTGCGGCCTGTCGCTGAAGCCGGACGCGCCGCCCGGCACCGCCGTGCCGCGGTTGATCGCGGGGTTCAAGAGATCGGCGAGATAGCCTTCGAGCGGCTTCAGCTCGGGCTTTGTCGCCTTGGAATTCGGCGTGCGGGCCGAAGAGGGCTTCTTCGCCGCCTTGGGCCTGGTCGCGGTGGTGTCGGAGCTTTTCGGCATGGCCGCAATATGGGGCGGAACGCGCTGCGATGCGAGAGGGCGCGGCGCTCTCCGGGCATGATTGGTGACAGGAGTTGACAGGGGGACTCAATGCAATCTTAGATTGCATTTATCTGATTATAACAACCTATGGAGATGGACCATGTCGGGGGGCGGGTCCGAGGCCGAGGCGGCGGCGGTCGAGGCCTTCATCGCCCGCTGGCGCATTTCGGAAGGGGCGGAACGGGCCGCCTATGCGCAGTTCCTCAGCGAGTTCTGCCGGCTGATCGGCGTCGAGCCGCCGCAGCCGCCGACCAGCGATTCCGATGCCGTGACCTATCGCTTCGAGTATCCCGTGCGCTTTGCCGATGGGCAGGGCGGCTCCAGCACCGGGCGCATCGATCTCTACCGCAAGGGCGCCTTCGTCCTCGAAGCCAAGCAGAGCCGCCTGAAGGGACAGGCCAAGGAGGTCCTGCCGGCGCAGGGCGCCCTGTCCTTCGCGGAGCCGGCCGGACCGCGGGGCCGGCGCGGGGCCGATCGCGCCTGGGACGTGCTGATGCTCAATGCGAGGCGCCAGGCGGAGGACTATGCCAAGGCGCTGCCGGCGAGCCATGGCTGGCCGCCCTTCCTGATCGTCTGCGATGTAGGGCATTGCTTCGAGTTCTACGCCGACTTCACCGGGCAGGGTAAGAACTACGTCCAGTTCCCGGACCGGCAGAGCTACCGCGTCTATCTCGACGATCTGCGCGATGCGACCCTGCGCCGACGCCTCGCGACGATCTGGAGCGAGCCGCTCTCGCTCGATCCCGCCCGCCATGCCGCCCGCGTGACCCGCGCCATCGCCGAGCGGCTCGCCGCCGTCTCCCGGGTGCTGGAGCGCGAGCACGACCCCGAGGAGGTGGCCCTCTTCCTGATGCGCTGCCTTTTCACGATGTTCGCCGAGGATGTCGGGCTGATCCGCAAGAATGCCTTCAAGGCCCTGCTGCGCGAATGCCGCGACGCGCCGGATTCCTTCCTGCCGCTGGTTTCCGAGCTGTGGCAGGCGATGGACAAGGGGGCCTATTCCACCTCCGTTCGCGAGCGGATGAAGCGCTTCAACGGCAAGCTCTACGAGGATGCGCAGGTCTTTCCGCTCGGGCGCGAGGAGATCGGCGAGTTGCTGGCGGCGGCAGAACATGACTGGAAGGAGGTCGAGCCCGCGATCTTCGGAACCCTGCTGGAACAGGCGCTCGATCCGCAGGAGCGCGCCCGTCTCGGCGCCCACTACACGCCGCGCGCCTATGTCGAGCGGCTGGTGGTCGAGACCGTGATCGGGCCGCTGCGCGAGGACTGGCGCGCGGTTCTCGGCGCCGCGCAGCAGGCCCGCGATGGCGGGGACGCGCGCAAGGCGCTGGCATTGGTCGAGGGTTTTCGCGAAGCCCTCTGCACCACGCGGATTCTCGATCCGGCGTGTGGGACGGGCAATTTTCTTCACGTCTCGCAAGAGCTGATGAAAAAGCTGGAGGGCGAGGTGTTGGATGCCGCCGGCGAGCTCGGCCGCAACGAAGAGCTCTCCGGCTTCGCCGCCCATCAGGTGGGGCCGCACCAGTTCCTGGGCATGGAGACCAATCGCAGGGCGGTGGCCATCGCCGATCTCGTCCTCTGGATCGGCCATCTGCAATGGCATTTCCGAACCCGCCCACACGCGCCGCGCGAGCCGATCCTCGAAAAGCTCGATCATATCTACAAGCAGGATGCGGTGCTGAGCTGGGACGGCTGGCCGATCCCGGATTGGCGCGATGGCCACGAGTCCCTGCCGAACCCGCACCGGCCGGATTGGCCCGAAGCCGAGTTCATCGTCGGCAACCCGCCCTTCATCGGCGGCAAGGATCTGCGGGCCCGCTTGGGAAACGTCTATGCCGAAGCGCTCCGGGCGGTGCATCCGCAGATGAACGAGAGCGCCGATCTGGTGATGTACTGGTGGGACCACGCAGCCGAATTGCTGACCCAACCGGGCACACAACTGCGCCGCTTCGGCTTCGTCACCACGAACTCGATTACCCAGCTCTTCCAGCGCCGGACGATCGAACGGCATCTCACAGGCAAGCGGCCGCTTTCGATCATCATGGCGATTCCCGACCATCCCTGGACGAAGGCCGGGCGGGACACCGCCGCCGTCCGGATCGCGATGACGGTCGCGCAGGCCGGCCATCACGACGGCAAGCTCTGCACGGTCCTGTCCGAAACCGGGCTCGACAGCGACCAGCCGCAGATTGAGCTCGGCGCCAGAGAAGGGCGGATCAATTCCGACCTGACCATCGGCACCGACATGACGCAGACGGCGCCCTTGCGGAGCAATGACGGGCTGTGTTCCCCAGGTGTGAAGCTGCATGGAGCAGGCTTCATCCTCAAACCAAACGAAGCTGAAGCTCTTGGTCTATCTCGCCGCCCCGATCTGAACCAGCATATCCGGCACTACCGAAACGGCCGCGACCTGACCTCAAGACCTCGCGGTGTTCTCGTCATCGATTTCGACGGCCTCAGCAGCGAAGAGGTCAGGTCGCGCTTTCCCGAGGTTTATCAGCACCTGCTTCTCCGCGTAAAACCGGAGCGCGACAAAAACAATGAAACCTACCGGCGGGAGAACTGGTGGCTCTTTGGGCGCCGGAATACCGAGATGCGTGGCTTTACGGCTGGATTGCAGCGTTACCTCGCCACAGCAGAGACGGCCAAGCACCGCGTCTTCCAATTCCTCGACGCATCCATTTTGCCCGACAACATGCTGGTTGCAGTAGGCATATCGGACGCCTTCCATCTCGGCGTGTTGTCGTCTCGCGTCCATGCCACCTGGTGTCTGGCACAGGGCGCAACCCTCGAAGATAGGCCCCGCTACTCCAAGTCCCGCTGCTTCGACCCCTTCCCCTTCCCCGATGCGACCGAGCAGCAGAAAGAGGCCATCCGCCGCCCCGCGGAGGCGCTCGATGCCCTGCGCAAGCAGGTTCTCGCTGATCATCCCGACCTGACCCTGACAAAGCTCTACAATGTGCGCGAGGCTCTCCTCGCCGGCTACGCGCTGAAGGCCGCCGAAGAGGATATCCGCGACCGTGGCCTCGTCATGATCCTCGACGAACATCACGAGGCGATCGATGCCGCCGTGGCCGGCGCCTATGGCTGGCCGGCGGACCTGGCCGAGGAGGAGATTTTGGCCAGGCTCGTCGCCCTCAATCGGCAGCGCGCCCACGAGGAAGCACAAGGCATGGTGCGCTGGCTCCGGCCGGACTATCAGCGCCCGCGCTTCGGCGCGCCCGGCCGCATGGGCGAGCAGATCGAGGCGGCCTTGCCGGTACCCGTCACGGGAGCAGCAAGCAAGCCGGCTTTCCCGACCGATGCCGTGGGACGCGTCGCGGCCGTGCTCGCGACGCTGGCGGGGATGCCGGCGCCGATCGATGCAGCGGCCATCGCGGGACAGTTTCGCCAAGGCCTCAGGGTGGAGCGGGCGATCCGCGACATCCTGATCTCGCTGGCGCGCGTCGGCGAAATTTCCACGCTCGACGGTGGGCGGCATTTCGCGCGGCGCCTGACCGGCACAGGATGAGCCGTTTCAGATAGAGCCTCGGCCGATCTGGATTATTGCAGACGCTCCAGCTCGGAATGAGATTTGAGTGCGTATCCGCCCTTGGCTTGCGTCACGAGATAGGCGGGTTTTTCCTCGGACGCATTGCGGCGGACGCGGGTTCCCTTGATCGTGCGGCTGACTGGCTTGGTAAAGACCTGCTCGACGCGGCCGTGAGCGCGATGCGCGCCCCAGCGCCATGTCACATCTGTTCCGGGCTTCAGCGGCTCTACCATTCGGCCCTTCGTTCAATGCTCCGGCGGGCTAACGCGGCAGAGCGAGATCGGTTCACGCTCGCTCGGCGAGCCAGGCATCGATGCCGGCGGCGGCGGCCACGCCCGTTGCGAAACTGGCTTGCAGCAGGTAGCCGCCGGTCGGCGCCTCCCAGTCCAGCATCTCGCCCGCCGCGAAGACGCCGGGCAGGCGCTTCAGCATGAATCCGCCATCGCACTCATCCGCCGCGATGCCGCCGGCGGTGGAGATGGCGCGGGCGATCGGCATGGGCGCATCAAGCCGCAGCGACGCTGCCTTGATCAGGGTCGCGAGCGCGCTCGGCTCGTCGGGGAGCGCGGCGCCGGCGGCGTCCCGCAGCAGGGCGATCGCGACCGGAGCAAGGCCTGCCGCTTTGCGCAGATGGTTGCTCAGCGTCTCGCCCTTGCGACGCTTTGCGAGGCGGGCAGCCAATTCCAGGACCGCGAGATCGGGACGCAGGTCGATCTGGAGCGTGGCGCTGCCATCACGCGCGATCGCCTCCCGGATCGGCGCCGACAGCGCATAGATCGCGCCGCCTTCGATACCGTCGGCATCGATCATTGCCTCGCCAGCCGCCATTTCGCCCGCGCACCGGATGACGATGCGCTTCAAGGGCTGGCCGGCAAAGCGCTCCTTCATCTGCGGCGACCAGGCGACCGTGAAGCCACCATTCGCCGGCCGCAGCGGCGAGATCGCGACGCCACGCGCCGCCAGCAACGGCGCCCAGCCGCCATCCGAGCCAAGGCGCGGCCAACTCGCGCCGCCAAGCGCCAGCAGGGCCGCATCCGGGCGAACAAGTTCGGATTCACCGCTCGCGAGGCGAAATGTCAGTGCACCGTCGGCATCCCAGCCGGTCCAGAGCCGGCCCGAGGCCAGCCACACGCCCAGCCCATCGAGCCGGCCGAGCCAGGCGCGCAGCAGCGGCGAGGCCTTCATCGCGCGGGGAAGACGCGGCCGCTGGAGCCGATGAAGGTATCGGCGCCGAGCCCGTCGGCCCAATCGCGCAGGACCTGCGGCGGGAAGGCACGCAGGGCCGGTTCGAGCCAACCGCTCGCCTCTCGATAGCGCGCGAGAAAGCTGTCGAAAGGCTCGGAATGCGTCAGATTCAGGCCGCCGCGTCCAGCGAGCAGGAACTTGCGGGCCGGCGAGGCCATGCGCTCGTAGAGCGTAACGCTATGCCCGGCGCCAGCCAGCCGCTCGGCGGCGATCAGGCCGGCGGGGCCTGCGCCGATGATGGCGATATTGCGTATCGGCTTTTCCACCGCAGCCCTGTTCCCATCTGGGCGCGTCATCCCGGGCGCAGCGCAGCGAAGACCCGGGATCCATGCCTGAACCTTTAACGGAAGCGCTCCGGCATGGATCCCGGATCGGCGCCGCTGACGCGGCCGGCCCGGGGTGACGGCGTGTTTCCGTTCGAAGGCTTACCGCTTTAGACTGGCGCCCTCACCTCGAAAAGCCCCGCAGCGGACATCGTTTCATGCCGACCATCGCCGCCTATATCGGCGCCGCGCTCTTCGAGATCGCCGGCTGCTTTGCTTTCTGGGGCTGGCTCAGGCTCGGCAAGCCGATCTGGTGGCTGCTGCCGGGGCTCGTCTCGCTCGGGCTGTTCGCCTGGCTCCTGACGCTGGTCGAGAGCGCCGCGGCCGGGCGCGCCTTCGCCGCCTATGGCGGGGTCTATATTGCCGCCTCGCTCGGCTGGCTCTGGGCTGTCGAGGGCATCCGGCCCGATCGCTGGGACCTGACCGGCGGCGCCATCTGCCTTGTGGGCGCCGCGATCATCCTGGCGGCGCCGCGCTGAAGGCCGGGATCACCCGCCCGAATGGGCGGCGGGGATGAGCACGGACGGCGTCTCGCGCTGCGCGGCGGCGGCCTTCGTCTCGCGCAGGCGGCTCTCGCGCAACTCGTTGGCGGTCTCCAGGATCGGGTAAGCGATCGAGACGATGTGGCCGTGGATGCGCTTCAAGTCGCGGATGATGTCGAGATGGATCGCGCTGGTCTCGATCGATTCCGGCCGGCCCGAGCGCAGGCGCTGGAAATGGCTGTCGGTGGCGCGCCGCTCGGCATCGCGCATCGCCGCCTTGTCGGCGAAGAGCTGGCGGGCGAGCACGAGATCGCGCGTCGCGAAGACGTTGAGCGCCAGTGCCAGCGCGGAGGCGACGCGGTGGTGGAAATCGCGGATTTCGGCCAGCCCCTCCGGCGAGAAGGAGAAGCGCTTGCGGATCTTCTTCTCGGCGAGCTCGCGCAGGTTCTTGTCGATGATGTCGCCGATATGCTCGAGATTGGTGATCAGGGTGATGATCTCGAACAGGCGCCGGCTCTCCTCCTCGGAGAGCTCGTTGCGGGAGACCTTGACCAGATAGAGCTTGATCGACTCGTGGATCGTGTCGACGCCGTCATCGGCCTGGGCGATGGCACGCGAGAGCTTGAGCTCGTCCTTCTCCAGCAGGGTCATGGTGTCGCGCAGCATGCCCTCGACGCGGTCGCCGAGGCGCAGCGCCTCGCGCATCGCGCCGGCGAGCGCCTCGGTCGGGCTGTCGAGCGCGTTCGGATCGAGATAGCGCGGCGTCACGGCTTCCGCCTTGTCTTCCTTGCCGGGCATGAAGCGCTCGACCAGCGCCGAAATCGGCCCGACGAAGGGCAGGAAGACCAGCGCGCCGACGACGTTTAGCACGACGTGGAATTCGATGGCGAGCCGGGCCTGCGACGAGGAGAAGCCGATAAGCCAGGTCGAGAGCGGGCCGACAAAGGGCAGCACGGCTAGCGCCAGGATCAGGCGCGTCAGCAGGTTGCCGACGGCGGCGCGGCGCTGGGCGGCTGGCGCGCCGAGCTGGTCGAGCACCGGGATCACGGCATTGCCGAGATTAGCGCCGATGACCAGGGTCAGCGCCGTCGCGGGCGGAAAAAGGCCCGACGCCGCAAAGGTCGCGACGAGCAGGATGATCGCAATGCTGGAATGCACGAGCCAGGTCGCGGCGATGGCGGCGAGGATGCCGAGCAGCGGCTCCGAGCCCATCGCGGCCAGCACGACGCGGAAGGTCGGCGACTGCGCCAGCGGGGCTGCCGCCATGTTGAGTTCGATCAGCGAGAGCAGGATCAGGCCGATGCCGACCAGCACGCGGCCGATATTGCGGGGGCGCTCCATCGCCTCGCTGGAGAGATACATGGCGACGCCGATGGCGACGCAGAGCCCCCAGAGCCAGCCGAGATCCATCGAGATGACGAAGGCCGCAAGCGACGTGCCGAGATTGGCGCCGAGCAGGACGGCGAGCGCCATAGCCGGCACGATCAGGGCCTGACCGGCGAAGGAGGAGACCAGCAGCGTCGTCGCCGTCGAGCTTTGCAGCACCATGGTCACGGCGACGCCACTGCCGAAAGCGGCGAAGCGATTGCGCGTGAAACTCTGCAGAGCCTGCCTGAGCTGGGAGCCGAAGGCGCGCATCGCGCCGGTTCGCACCAGCCTGACCGCCCAGATCAGCAGCGCGACGCCGCCGACAAGATGGATCAGGATGGTGGTAGCGCTCTCGCCGGTGGCCATTTTCGTGCGGTCTTTCCCCGATTCAGGGCTTCATCTTCGGCCAAATCTATCAATTTTTGATTAGCCAACTCAACAGAAATACGCGGTGAAAGTGCTGATAATTGGGCAGCGCCCTCAAGCCTTGCGGAGCGGTGGATAAATGTCGGATTCCGGGGCGCTCAAGCCGGCGGAATCAGCGTCACGCCCTTGTTCGCGAAGGAAACCGAGACCGCAGTACCCGGCTCCAGCATCTCGCGCCCGCCATATTGGACGACGAAGAGTTCGCCGACCTCGGTCTCGACCATGATGTCCAGGTGGTTGCCGAGATAGGCGCATTTTCGGATCGTGCCGGGCAGCGAGCCGCCCTGGCCGGGATCGCCGAGCAGCAGCGCCTCCGGCCGGATCGCGACCTTGGCCGGGCCGGCACCGAGACTGCGCGCCGGCAGGCTGACCGTGGCGGAACCGATCGCGACCTCCGCGCGGCCGTCCGCGACCGCCTTCACTGTGACGTCGACCAGATTGGCATCGCCGATGAAATCGGCCACGAAGGCGTTCGAGGGCTGCTCGTAGAGGTCGCGCGGCGCGCCTTCCTGCGCGATCCGGGCGTTCGACATCACGATGATGCGGTCGGAGACGGCCAGCGCCTCCTCCTGATCATGGGTGACATAGGCCACGGTCAGGTTGAGGTCCTGCTGCAACTCGCGGATTTCCTCGCGGACGCGGCGGCGCAGCTTGGCGTCGAGATTGGAGAGCGGCTCATCGAAGAGCAGCACCTGCGGCTCCAGCACGAGCGCGCGCGCGACCGCGACACGCTGCTGCTGGCCGCCCGAGAGTTCGGAGGGATAGCGGTTCTCGAAGCCCTTGAGGCCGACCAGCGCCAGCTTCTCCAGCGCCATCTGCTTCGACTGCTCCTTGCCGAGGCCCTTCACGGTCGGGCCATAGGCGGCATTGTCGAGCACGCTCATATGCGGAAAGAGCGCGTAGGACTGGAACACCATGGAGACGTCGCGGTCGGCGGCCGAGAGCTTGGTGACGTCCTTGCCGCCGATCAGGATCTGGCCGTCGCTGGCGATCTCGAGGCCGGCGATCATGCGCAAGGTCGTGGTCTTGCCGCAACCGGAGGGGCCGAGCAGGGTCACCAGCTTGCCGGCCTCGATGGTGAAGTTGATGTTGTCGACCGCGGTCACCGCGCCGTAGCGCATGGAGACGTTGCGGAATTCGACGGATGCGGGCCCGGCCTTCGTCAACTTGCTGCTCCCTGACTGATGGGGTTGGACACCGAGCTGGAGAGCGCGACGACCTTGCGGCGGCCAAGCTTGCGCTCGCCGACGAGGAACTGGATGAGCGCGATGCCGAGCGCCATGAAGACGATCAGGACCGAGGAATAGGCGATGGCGAGGCCGAATTCGCCGGCCTCGACGCGCCCGACGATATAGGCGGTGGAGAGGTTGTACTCGGCCGAGACCAGGAAGATCACGGCGCTGACCGCCGTCATCGAGCGCACGAAGGAATAAACCAGCGCCGAGACCAGCGCCGGCTTCAGCAGCGGCAGCACGACGCGCCAGAGCGTTGTGAAGCTGCGGGCGCGCAGCGTCGTCGAGGCCTCGTCCAGGCTCTTGTCGATCTGCGACAGGCCGGCGATGCCGGAGCGCACGCCGACCGGCATGTTGCGGAAGACGAAGGCGATGATGAGGATCAGCCCGGTACCGGTGATCTCGATCGGCGGCACGTTGAAGGCGAGGATATAGGCGACGCCGAGCACCGTGCCGGGAATGGCGAAGGAGAGCATCGTCGCGAATTCCAGCCCGGCCCGGCCGCTGAAGCGCTGGCGCGTCAGCAGATAAGCGGTGAGCAGGCCGATCACCGCCGTCAGCGGAGCCGAGATCGCCGCGACCTTCACTGTGGTGAAGAAGGACGGCCAGGCCGAGCCCTGGAAATAGATGCCGTTGCTGAAGTCGATGGCGAAGCCGGTGAGATAGTGCTGGAGCGTCGGCGTGAAATCGCGCCCCATGTTGCGGACGAAGCCGCCGACCAGGATGACGATGTAGATCACCACGGTCAGCGCGACCCAGGGCACGATCACGGCGGCTGAAAGCCAGGTGATGCGGCGCGGCAGCGGCGTCGGCAGGCCGGCATCGCCCTTGCCGGTGACGGTCGTGTAGGACTTGTCGCCGAGCCAGCGCTGCTGCACCCAGAAGGCGCCGAGCGTGAAGGCGAGCAGCACGATGGCGAGCACCGCCGCCTGCCCCTGATTGTAGGATGCGCCGACCACTGCGAAGAAGATCTTGGTCGAGAGCACCTCGAAATTGCCGCCGAGCACCAGCGGATTGCCGAAATCGGCCATGCTTTCGACGAAGCCGAGCAGGAAGGCGTTGGCGATGCCGGGCCGGAGCAGCGGCCAGGTCACGGTGCGGAAGGTCTGCCAGCGCTTGGCGCCCAGCGTCTGCGAGGCTTCCTCAAGGCTCGGCGAAATGCCCTGCACGACGCCGATCAGCACGAGGAAAGCGATCGGCGCGAAGGCCAGCACCTGCGCCAGCAGCACGCCCGGCAGGCCGTAAAGCCAGCGCGAGCGCGGGATGTCGAACCATTCGTAGAGCAGGGTCGAGACCGCGCCGGCGCGGCCGAAGAGCAGGATCAGCGCGAGGCCGATGACGAAGGGCGGGGTGATGATCGGCAGCACGGTCAGGGCGCGCATCACGCGCTTGCCGGGCATGCCCGTGCGCAGGATCAGCAGCGCGCAGGCGAGGCCGAGCAGGGTGGTGATGACGCCGCAGAGCACGGCGAGGACCAGCGTGTTCCAGGCGACGCCGCAATTGACGTTGGCGCTGAGGCAACCCAGCCCCCAGATCGAGGAATCGAGGAAGCGCGCCATGAAGGCAGCCGGCGCGAAGGCGCCATTCTGGTCGACCAGCGCGCTCTTCAGGATGATCGCGACCGGGAAGAAGATGAAGATGCCGATCAGCAGGACGACGAGGCCGATCGTCGATGTGGTGAAGAGGTCGCCACGGCAGACGCCGCGATAGGCGAGGCCATGGCAGAGCAGGAAGAGGAGCGACAGCAGCGTCAGGAAGGCACCGCCGCCGATGCCGCGCTGGGCAGCCCCGGCGCCGCCGAGCAGAGCGGCGAGCCAGGAAATGCCCTGGTCCTTCAGGACGATCGAGAAGGCCTGGGCGAAGAACAGGACCATGCCGAGAAGGCCGGCCCAGAGCAGCACGGCCGCCGTACGCTGGCGATCGGCACTGCCCCAGAACAGCGTCGCCGCCGCAAGTGCGACGCCGACCGGCAGGAGCCAGGGCGTCTGGCCGGACAGCGAGAGCGCCAGAGCGCTACCGGCCTTGCCGAACGGATAGTCGGCGAGCCAGGCCCAGTTCGTCAGGCTCATGCCCTCGACGAGATACCAGGGCATCAGCGCATAGCCGAGCCAGCCGATCAGCAGCACGAGTCTCGTCGCTGGCGCCATGGTTGCCCTGCCCTCACATTTCCTGTTGGCCCGAACCGGTTGCTCCGGCTTTCACGGCCCAGCCCTTGTCTTGCACCCGAACCTCCAGCGTCATCCCGGACGCAGCGAAGCGGAGATCCGGGATCCATGCCGGAGCGCATCCGGCGGAGGTTAGGCATGGATCCCGGGTCAAGCCCGGGATGACGGCGTGTTTCCGAGGTTGTCCGAAAACACGCCGCGTTCGCGCAGCCTTACTTCGGCAGCGCCTTGACTTCCTTGTCCCACTTGGCGAGCAAGCGGTTGCGCTCGGCCGAGGAGCCGTATTTCACGAAGTCGTAGTTGATCAGCTTCATCTGATCCATCTTCGGCGACTGCGCCGGCACCGGCGAGGCCTTGTTCGACGGCACCTGATAGGACTTCGCGGGGGCGGCGAGCGCCTGCGCGGCCGGGGTCAGGGCCCAGTCGTAGAACTTCTTGGCGTTGTCGAGATTGCGCGCGCCCTTGACGATCGACATCGAGCCGATCTCGTAGCCTGTGCCCTCGCAGGGCGCGACCGGCTTGATCGGATCGCCCTGCACGGCGAAGACCACTGCGTCATGGATGAAGACGATGCCGACAGCGGTTTCGCCGAGGCTCGCGGCCTTGGCGGGCGCGGCGCCCGACTTGGTGTATTGGCTGATGTTCTTGTGCAGGGCCTTGAGATACTCGAAGCCCTTGTCCTCGCCCATCAGCTGGATCACCGTCGCCAGCAGGTTATAGGCCGTGCCGGAGGAGTTGGGATCGGCGACCTGGACGTCGTCCTTCAGCCTGGCATTGAGCAGGTCGGCCCAGCATTTCGGCTCGGGAATGCCCTTCGCCTTGATCTGGTCGGTGTTGAAGCCGAAGCCGAGCGCGCCGGCATAGATGCCGACCGAGCGCTGCTTGGCCGCCTTCCACTGGTCGAGCGCCCAGGGATGCAGCTCCTTGTTCTTCGGCGATTCATACTCCTGGGTCAGTCCCTCTTCCGCCGCCTGCAGATGCGGGTCGCCGGTGCCGCCCCACCAGACATCGCCGCGCGGATTGGAGGATTCGGCCTTGAGCTGGGCATAGATCTCGCCCGCCGACTTGCGGGTCATCGCGACCTTGATGCCGGTCTCCTTCTCGAAGGCGCCCGACATGGCGCGGCACCATTCCTCCTGGACGCCGCAATACATGACGAGCGCCCCTTGAGCGCGGGCCGGGGTCGCGGCGAAGGCCGCGGTGGCAAGCGCGGCGAAGAGCCCCGCCTTGAGCCAGGATTTCGACTGCATGTGAACCTCCCTCATCGGATCTTTTGTTGTTTTGTCGCTTGCGACGAAGCTGTGATGACTTCGCCGAAAGATCAATTGAATATCACGCTGGCTAAGCGATTCCGGTGATCCCCTTCAGCACCGGCGCCAGTTCCGGCGTGCAGCACAGGATCGGGTTGCCCTTCGCGATCCCTTCGCCGGCGAAGAAATCGTTGATTGAGGCCCCAGCCTCGCCGGCGATGACGATTCCGGCAGCGACGTCCCAGGCATTGATATGGAGCTCGGCATAGGCATCGCTCGCGCCATTGGCGACATGGCAGAGGCCGAGCGTGCCCGAGCCGCCGCGCTTCATCGCGGCGCCCGCCGTATAGCCTCGCTCGATCACCTTGAGATAGCTCGCCGCCGGCATGCGGGTCGACCAGCCCAGCTCGACCGAGGCGCGGGCGATGTCGGCCGCACCGGACACCTTGATCGGGTCGCCGTTCAGCGTCGCGCCGGCGCCACGACGCGCAGCATAGACCTCGCTAAGGGCCGGAGCAGCCACGACGCCGATCTCCGGCTTGCGGTTCGCGAGGAAGCCGATCGAGATGCACCAGTTGCGGTCGCCATGGGCGAAATTCGCGGTGCCGTCGATCGGATCGAGGATCCAGACGGCGTCGGAGGCCTCGCCGCCGCCCTCCTCGCCGATGACGGTGTCGTTCGGGAAAAGCTCCGCGAGGCGTTGACGCAGGAAATCCTCGACCTTGCCGTCAGCGACGGTCAGCCAGTCCTGCGCGCCCTTCATGGTGATGCCGAGCGACTCGCGCCTGTTGAAATAGCCGAGCGCCAGATGGCTCGCCTCGGTCGCGAGACCGAGGGCCGCGTAATAGCGCAGGTCGCGCTCCGCCGGGGTCATCAGTTCGCTCCCAGATCGACGCGGACGGGCTTGCCGGTCTGCGCGGATTGCGTCGCGGCATCGGCCAGAATCTGCGCCTTCAGGCCGTCGAGCCCGGTCGGCGAGGCGGCGGCTCTGCCGTTGCAGGCCGCGATGAAGGCGTCGAGCTCGGCGCGATAGGCCGCCGCATAACGCTCCAGGAAGAAGTTCTGCACGGGATCGGCGCGGAAGCCCTGCCCCGTGGCGATCTCGACCGTCGTCTCATGGATATTGCCGGCGCGCAGCATGCCCTTGGAGCCGTGGACCTCGATGCGCTGGTCATAGCCATAGGTGGCGCGGCGCGAATTCGAGATCTGGGCGATCCGGCCCGAGGCCGTCTTCATGACCACGGCGGCGGTGTCGACGTCGCCGGCCTCGCCGATCGCCTTGTCGACCAGCGCGGAGCCGAGGGCGAAGACCTCGACCGGCTCCTCGGCCAGGAGGAAGCGCGCCATGTCGAAATCATGGATCATCATGTCGCGGAACAGCCCGCCCGAGCGCTTCACATACTCGACCGGCGGCGGCGACGGATCGCGCGAGATCACCGTGACGATCTCGATCGCGCCGGCCTCGCCGGCACGCAGTCGCTTCTCCAGCGCGGCGAAATTCGGGTCGAAGCGGCGGTTGAAGCCGATCATCAGCGGCTTGCCGGACTTCTCGACGGTGGCGAGGCAGCGGCGGATGCGGGCCGCGTCGAGATCGACCGGCTTCTCGCAGAACACGGCCTTGCCGGCGGAAACCGCCTGCTCGATCAGATCGGCATGAGTGTCGGTCGGGGTGCAGATCAGCACGGCGTCGATCGCGGCATCCGCGAGGATAGCCTCAGTGCTCGTGGCCTTCGCGCCGGTAGCGGCGGCGAGCGAGGCAGCGGCCTCCGGCATCGCGTCGGTAACGGCGACAAGCTCGGCATCGCCGCGCGCGGCGACGTTCAGTCCATGGATGCGCCCGATCCGGCCGGCGCCCAGCAATCCGATCTTCATGGCCTTCGTCATTCCCGTGGTCGCGTTCTCGTCAGGCAGTCTTGCGGCGCTGGCGCCGCGGTGGACATCCGGGGCTAGTCATGAGCGCCCAGAATGGTCTGGTCGAAATCGATGTTCGAACCGGTCATCAGGCCGGATTCCGCCGAAGCGAGATAAGCGACCGCCTTGGCGACCTCGCGCGGATCGATCAGGCGCCCGAAGGGCTGCGAGGCGTTGGCCTCATCCAGCCAGCCGTCCCTTGCGTCATGGCGCAGCTTCATGATCGCATCCTCGCCCGGCGTCGCCATCCAGCCGATATTGAGGCCGTTGACGCGGATGCGGTGCTTCAAGAGCCCATAGGCCGCATTCTTCGTCAGCGCGGCCAAGGCCGCCTTCGAGACGCTGTAGGCGGAGAGGAAGGGCTGTCCGCCATGGGCCGACATCGACTGGATATTGACGATGGCGCCGGGAATATCCTGCCGGCGCATCAGATCGGCAGCATCCTGGATCAGGAAGAACGGCGCCCGCAGGTTCACCGCCATGATGCGCTCGTAAAGCGCGGGCGAGGTGTCGAAGATCGTGCCGCGATCGGTGTCGCCAGCGGCGTTGACGAGGATGTCGAGATGGCCGAAGGCCTGCTCGGCCGCCGGAACGACCTGCCGGACGGCCTCGAGATCGGCGAGGTCGACCTGATGGAAGCGGGCATCGCAGCCCGCCGCCCGCAGGCTTTCCGCCACGGCCTCGCCACGCGTCGCATTGCGCCCGGTCAGCAGGAGCCCCCGCGCACCGCGTCCGGCGAATTCGCGGGCGATCGCTTCGCCCAGTCCCTGGCTGCCGCCGGTGACGACGGCGACCTTGCCGTGGAGATCACGGCTGAACGAACCGGCTTGCGACAAAGACCCGCCTCCCGAAGCGAATGGCAGGAATTTTTTAGTCCTCCCGCTTGTTGGAACAAACATTCCATTTTTGGCACGGACGAGTCAAGACGATGCGGCGCGGCACCAGCGAAGACCGATGGGGTACCACGCGACCGCGCGCCTATCGTGAGATCGGACGGATGGCCGGGGCATGACGCCGCTGCATGTGCGGCCTTGAGGCGCGCCGTTCTCAACGGAAAGAAAACTGTCGTCTTCGCAGCGCTGGCGGCATAAAGTTGCCACAATGCGACCCGGACCGGCACATTCATGCAAATGAGGCTATCTTCGGGAGCGACGCATCGCGGCAGACGCGCATCTGCCCTGCGCTGCACAGTTGACGCTTTCGTTGGCACATGCCTTGCTGGGCCCATCAACGAGAACACGGCGCGAAGGCGCCGGGGATGACTTTTGTTTTGATAGGTGGAGGCAATTCGATGAACGAGCAGGAAATCCGCGGCATGGTCGCGGATGTGAAGGAAGGCACGCTGTCGCGTCGCTCCTTCATGCAGAAAATGGCGGCGGTCGGTATCGCCGCGCCGATCGCATCCCAGATCCTGATCTGGAACGACGTGGCGATGGCGAATGCCACGCTGCAATACAAGCCGACCAAGGCTGGTGGCGGCGGGCCGCTGAAGATGCTGCTCTGGCAGGCCCCGACGCTGCTGAACCCGCATTTCGCCTCGGGCACCAAGGACCAGATCGCCTCCCGCATCTTCTACGAGCCGCTCGCCGGCTGGGACAAGGAAGGCAACCTGATCCCCTGTCTCGCCGCAGAGATCCCGACAAGGGCCAATGGCGGCCTCTCGGCCGACGGCCTCAGCGTCACCTGGAAGATCAAGCAGAACGTGAAATGGCATGACGGCAAGCCGCTGACCGCGGACGACGTCGTCTTCACGTACGAGTATGCCAAGGACCCGGCGACCGCCGCTTACACCACGGGCTCTTACAAGGACATCAAGGTCGAGAAGGTCGACACCCACACCGTCAAGGTGATCTTCCAGCAGGCCACGCCGTTCTGGGCCGATCCCTTCGTCGGCACCGTCGGCCAGATCATCCCGAAGCACCGCTTCGGCGACTATGTCGGCGCCAAGTCGCGCGAGGCCCCGGACAACCTGAAGCCCATCGGCACCGGCCCCTACAAGTTCGTCGACTTCAAGCCGGGTGACGTTCTCACCGGCGAGCGCTTCGCCGATTACCACATCAAGAACCAGCCGCATTTCGACACGATCGAGGTCAAGGGCGGCGGTGACGCGGTCTCGGCGGCCCGCGCCGTGCTCCAGACCGGCGAATACGACTATGCCTGGAACCTGCAGGTCGAGGACGAAGTCCTCAAGCGCATGGAGACCGGCGGCCGCGGCAAGATCAGCGCGGTTCCCTCGGGCGATATCGAGTTCATCATCCTGAACACGACCGATCCGTGGACCGAGGTGGACGGCGAGCGTTCGAGCGTCAAGACCAAGCACCCGACCCTGTCGGACCCCAAGGTGCGCGAAGCGTTCAACCTGCTGATCGACCGCGATTCGATCCAGAAGTTCATCTATGGCCGCGGTGGTACCGCGACCGCGAGCTTCGTCAACGAGCCCAAGCAGTTCAAGTCGACCAAGCTCAAGTACGAGTTCAACATCGACAAGGCCAACAAGATCCTCGACGAGGCCGGCTGGAAGAAGGGTTCCGACGGCATCCGCGAGAAGGACGGCAAGAAGCTCAAATACGTCTATCAGACCTCGATCAACGCTCCGCGCCAGAAGACCCAGGCCATCATCAAGCAGGCCGCCCAGCGCGCGGGCATCGACCTCGAGCTGAAGTCGGTGACGGCCTCGGTGTTCTTCTCGTCGGACGTCGCCAACCCCGACACCTACACCAAGCTCTACGTCGATATCGAGATGTACACCACGACGCAGCCGCAGCCCGATCCGGAGCGCTTCCTCAACCAGTTCGTCTCCTGGGAGATCGCGACCAAGGAGAACAAGTGGCTGGGCCGCAACGTCTCGCGCTACTCGGACCCGGCTGCCGACGAAGCCTACAAGGCTGCCCAGAAGGAGCTCGACCCGGCCAAGCGCGCCGCGTACCTGATCAAGGTCAACGAAATCTTCTGCGAGGCCAACGTCATCCTGCCGCTGCTGTCCCGTACCCGCGTCGCGGCGTCGCTGAACAACCTGTCGCATGATCACAGCGGCTGGGACGTCGACAGCTGGAACATCGCGGCCTGGTATCGTAGCTAAGCGCCCGATTCCCTTCACGGCGGCTTCGGTTGCCGTGAAGGGTGACACACGCGCCGGCCCGCCCCTGCGGCTGCACCAGCCATAGGGGCGGGCCGACCGTCATCAACATCAGTCCGCGGCCCCGCCGTGCGTACAGAGACTTTTTCATGGCGACATATCTCATCAGGCGGCTCTTGATCGCCATTCCAAGTTTGCTCGGCATCAGCGTGATCCTGTTCACGATCCTGGCGCTGGCACCGGGCGATCCGTTCTCGGAAATGGCGACGAATCCGAACGTTCCGCCTGAAGTGCGCGAGGCTCTGCGCGCCAGCTTCGGCCTCAACGATCCGATCATGGTGCGTTATCTGCGCTGGCTGTCGAACATGGCGCAGGGCGACTGGGGCTTCTCCTTCGCCAGCCGCATCAATGTCGACGACCTGATCCTGCAGCGTCTGCCGACCACGCTGTTCGTCGTGGGATCATCCCAGATCCTGGCGCTGTGTGTCGCGCTGCCTGTCGGCATCTACGCCGCGACGCGGCCCTATTCGGTCTTCGACCAGATCGCCAACACCCTGGCCTTCGTCGGCTTCTCCCTGCCGACCTTCTTCACCGGCCTGCTCTTCATCCTGATCTTCTCGGTCACGCTGGACTGGTTCCCCTTCGTCTACCGCTCCGACATCGCGGCCACCGGCTGGCGCTGGTACTGGGAGATGTTCCGCCAGGCGATCATGCCGATCACCGTGCTCGGGCTGTTCCAGGCTGCCTCCTACACGCGCTATGTCCGCTCGGCCGTGCTCGACGTCATCCGGCTCGATTACGTCACGACGGCACGCGCCAAGGGCCTGAGCGAGCGCAGGGTTACGATACGGCACATCACGCGCAACGCGCTGATCCCGGTCGTCACGCTGGTCGCCCTGCAGATGCCCGCCGTGTTCGGCGGCGCGCTTGTGACCGAGCAGATCTTTCGCGTTCCGGGCATCGGATCGCTGCTGATCGATGCGATCCTCGCCAACGACACGCCGGTCATCATGTCCGTGACGTTCGTGTTCTCCTGCCTGGTCGTCTTCTTCAACCTCATCGCGGATATTCTTTATGGCTGGCTCGACCCTCGCATCTCCTTCAGCTAATCCGGCTGCGGGCGCTGCCGTGAGCCAGGCCCCGGTTTCGCCCGGGCGCGAGACCTGGCGTCGCTTCCGGCGCCACCGCCTCGCCATGGCGAGCGCCGTGGTGCTCGCCATGCTCGTGCTCGGCGTCATCGTCGGCCCCTGGCTGTGGCCGGTCGCGATCAACGACATCGACTTCTCGGCGCAGCTCCAGGGCCCGTCCTGGTCGCATCCGCTCGGGACCGACGATCTCGGCCAGGATATCCTGGCGCGCATGATGTATGGCGGGCGGATCTCGCTCGCCGTCGGCCTTGCGGCGATGGTGGTGGCGACGATCGTCGGCGTCCTGATCGGCGCTCTCGCCGGCATGTCGCGCAAATATGCCGACCCGATCCTGATGTGGGTGACGGACCTGTTCCTGTCGCTGCCGCAGCTGCCGCTGCTGCTGCTGATCATCTACCTGTTCCGCGAGCAGCTGAAGGCCTTGTTCGGGGTCGAGGGCGGCGTCTTCGTGCTGATCGTCATCGTCATCGGCGGCCTGCGCTGGATGCCGGTGGCTCGCCTGGTGCGCGCCCAGTTCCTCTCGCTGCGCGAGAAGGAATTCGTCGAGGCCGCCCGTGCCCAGGGCGCGAGCAAGATGCGCCAGATGTTCCGGCACATCCTGCCGAACGCAGTCGGCCCGGTCATCGTCGCCTCGACGATCGAGGTGTCCTCGGCGATCATCGCCGAATCGACGCTCTCCTTCCTCGGCCTCGGCTTCCCGCCGGACATCCCGACCTGGGGTCGCCTGCTGTTCGACGCCAAGGACCAGCTCGACACCGCGCCGCACTGGGCCCTGTTCCCAGGCGCCGCGATCTTCCTTACCGTGCTCTCGATCAACTTCATCGGCGACGGCCTGCGCGATGCGCTCGACCCGCGTCGCGTCATCTGATCCCAGGGAAGGGCTAGACATGACCTCACCGATCCTGACCGTCTCGAACCTCACCACCTCCTTCCGCGTGGAAGGCCAGTGGAAATCGGTCGTCCGCAACCTCTCCTTCGACATCATGCCGAAGGAGACCCTCGCGGTCGTCGGCGAATCCGGCTCCGGCAAGAGCGTGACCGCGCTGTCGATCATGCGCCTGACCCCGCCGCAATCGAGCAAGATCGAGGGCTCGATCAAGCTCAACGGCAAGGAACTGCTGACGCTGCCGGATTCCGACATGCGCCACATCCGCGGCAACGAGATCGCGATGATCTTCCAGGAGCCGATGACCTCGCTGAACCCGGTGCTGACCATCGGCTTCCAGATCGCGGAAGCCCTGATCCTGCATCGCGGCCTGTCGCGCTCAGCGGCCGAGGCCGAGACGATCCGCCTGCTCGAGAAGGTGCGCATCCCCGCCGCCAAGTCGCGCTTCCATGAATATCCGCACCGCTTCTCGGGCGGCATGCGCCAGCGCGTGATGATCGCGATGGCGCTGGCCTGCAAGCCCAAGCTCCTGATCGCCGACGAGCCGACCACCGCGCTCGACGTGACCATCCAGGCGCAGACCCTGGAGCTGATCAAGACGCTGCAGGACGAGGAGGGCATGTCCGTCCTCTTCATCACCCATGACATGGGCGTCGTCGCCGAGATCGCCGACCGCACGGTCGTGATGTACAATGGCGACGAGGTCGAGACCGGTGCGACCGAGGACATCTTCGCCAGCCCGAAGAAGCCCTATACCAAGGCGCTGATCTCGGCCGTGCCGCGGCTCGGCTCGATGATCGGCAGGGGGCGCCCGATGCGCTTCCCGGTCGTCGACCGCACCACCGGCGAATCCGACGTTCCGACCGAGACGCCGGACACCGTCAAGGCGGCCGAGCGTCCGGTCCTCGAAGTCTCCGGCCTGACCACGCGCTTCGAGATCCGCTCGGGCCTGCTCTCCTCGGTCAAGGGCCGGGTGCACGCGGTCGAGAACGTCTCCTTCAGCCTGATGGCCGGCGAGACGCTGGCGCTGGTCGGCGAATCCGGTTGCGGCAAGTCGACGACCGGCCGCTCGGTGATGCGCCTGATCGAGCCGCTCGCGGGCTCGGTACTGCTCGACGGCGTCGATGTGCTGAAGCTCAACCAGCATGACCTGCGCGAGCAGCGCAAGCGCATGCAGATGATCTTCCAGGACCCCTTCGCCTCGCTCAACCCGCGCATGAATGTCGGCACGGCCGTCGCCGAGCCGCTGCTGATCAACAACCTCGCCACCCGCTCGGAAGCGCGCGACAAGGTCGCCGACCTCTTGAAGCGCGTCGGCCTGCTGCCGGAGATGGCCAACCGCTTCCCGCACGAGTTCTCGGGCGGCCAGCGCCAGCGCATCTGCATCGCACGGGCGCTGGCCGTCGAGCCGCGCCTGATCGTGGCGGACGAGGCGGTCTCGGCGCTCGACGTCTCCGTGAAGGCGCAGGTGGTCAACCTGATGCTCGACCTGCAGGCCCGCATGGGTCTGGGCTATCTCTTCATCTCGCATGACATGGCGGTGGTGGAGCGCGTCAGCCATCGCGTCGCGGTGATGTATCTCGGCGAGATCGTCGAGATCGGCCCGCGCGAGTCGATCTTCCAGAACCCGCAGCACCCCTACACCAAGCGCCTGCTCGCGGCGGTGCCGATCGCCGATCCGGCCCGGCGCCTGCAGAAGCGCCCGGTCTCGAACGACGAGATCAAGAGCCCGGTCCGCCCGGCCGACTACGTGCCGCCGGTGCGCCAGTACCGCGAGGTCTCGCCGGGCCATGCCGTGATGATCTGGGGCGAGGAATGGGAGAAGAAGGACCCGGCCGCGATCGCCGCCTGAGCCTTCCCAAGCCCGAAACGTTCAGCCCGCGGCGCAAGCCGCGGGTTTTTTTGTCGGACCGTGCCGCATGCCCGATTGAGGCGGGAGCGGGGTCGTGCTTCGCCGCGAGCCGTGACGTTCATGGCCAGTTTCGGCTGGGTCAGCCCGCATCTCAAAGGGGCCGAAGCGACCGGGCCGCCACCTCTCTGACCGCCCTGGTCATGGCGTCGAGCAACTGCGTGTTCAGCCGCGTGCGCTGCCAGTTCAGGGGCACCGCGACCCGATGGAGGGGCTGCAATTCGACCAGGCGTCCCTGCGCGAACAGCGGCGCGGCCATGCTGACCGGCGCCATCGACCAGCCCAGGCCGGCCAGCGTCAGCTCAAGCATCCCATGCGTCGAGGGAGCCCAATGCGTCGGCGGCAAGATGGTCTCCCCGCAGGCTTCCCGCATCCAGCGAAACTGCAGTTCGTCCCGCCGGTCGAACCGCAGCATGGGAGCAGGCCGCAGATTTTCGATGGCGACCCCATTCGCGAAATGCGCGGCATGGAAGGCGGGGCTTGCGACGGCAGCATAGTCCAGGGCGCCCAACGGATGGATCTTGCAGCCGGCCACTGGCGCTGGATCGGCACTGACCGCAGCCATGACCTCGCCGGTCCGCAGCCGTTCGGCCGTGTGCGCTTCATCGTCCAGCACCAGATCGAGCAGCGCGCCGCTTGCTGCCGTGAACTGCGCGGCGGCAAGCGGGAACCATGTGGCGAGGCTGTCGGAATTGACCGCGACCCGCAATGTCGGCTTTTCATCCCGCTGCCCTGCCAAGCCCTCCAGCTCGCCCGACATGTCGGCCTCCAGCAGCCTGACGCGCTCGAGATGGGCGCAAAGCTTGGCGCCGGTCGGAGTCGCAAGGCACGGCGTTCCCCGCGTCAGCAACCCGACCCCAAGACGCTCCTCAAGCCCTTTCACGCGTTGGGAAACCGCCGACGGCGTGACCCCGAGGACCGCCGCCGCCTTGTCGAAACTGCCTTCGCGCAGAACCGCCGCGACGGAAGCGAGCGCCAGATAATCCAGCATTAGCCACCCTAATTCCATCTTAGATATTTTAGTTAGACTACTCTCCCGCGCTGCCGCATCAAGCGGCCATGGACACAGCTTTCCTCCCGGCCCTCTTCAAGGGCTTCATGCTTTCGGCGGGCCTGATCATGGCGATCGGCGCGCAAAACATGTTCGTGCTCCGGCAGGGGCTCAAGCGCGAGCATGTCTGGCCCATCGTGATGTTCTGCGCAGCAGCCGATGCCATGCTGATCGTCGCAGGCGTCAACGGGTTGGGCGCGTTGCTTTCGGCAGTCCCCGGCCTGTCGACGGCGCTGAGCCTTGGCGGGGCCGCCTTCCTGATCTGGTATGGCTACGGCGCCCTGCGCCGCTCCATGACTTCATCGAGTCTCGTCGTCGATCGCCAGGCCGGCATCTCTCTGACGGCCGCTCTCGCCAGCACGGCCGCCTTCACGTTCCTCAACCCGCATGTCTATATCGATACGGTCATGCTGATGGGCACGATCGGAGCCAGCATACCCGCGGACGGGCGGCCGTGGTTCGTGTTGGGGGCGGCCTCAGCTAGTTTCGCCTGGTTCGCGTCGCTAGGTTTCGGCGCCCGTTTCCTGGCCCCGCTTTTCGCGCGGCCGATAACCTGGCGGATGCTCGATCTGCTCATCGCTGTGATGATGGCTGCCTTGGCTTTCAGCCTTCTTCAGGGCGCATTCGTAGATTGATGCGGCTCTGGGCTTGGAGGGCAGCTATGGGTCGGTTGCAGACTTCCCGCCTTCGGACATAATTGGCAGATGATCGACAGAGAAGCTCGATTTCGTGCGGCCGATCTGGTCGAGCAATTTTGGAATGGATCGATCACGAATGATGACCTCGAACGCTCTTGGCCAAATAGCCGCGACGAGGCTATCCGCGCCGTCGAAGACCTCGTCTGGACGCTCTATTCCGATCTCAAGGCACACACCATCCGAGATACTGAAACCTCCAATCCTCGGCTCATGGTGATCATCCCGAACTGCATCGCGTTTTTGCGGACTGGCGAGGAGTATAGGTGGCCTCACTCAGGGATTCTCAAGGGCGTTTAGCGGTATCCGACTTGGGCCGTGATCTTATCGTTCGGTCTTCTGGTTTTTTGGAACCGTAGGGCCGAGGCCAGAGAGGAGCGCTACTGGTCAGAGATGCGGGCTCACGGCGACGTTGACGCTTGGCCGTTCTCTTCCAAGCTGAAGGCTGATCCGAATGTCGGCTAAGGGTCGAAAGTCGCCGCTATTCGCCCTGCTCGAACTCCCGCATCGTGAGCGTTTGAGGTAGGTGATCCGGCCTCAAATCAGGGTGAGCGCGATAAATCGATTCGAGAACCCCCATATCGAGTTCTCTGGATGCCTGTCCAAGCGCTTTAGCGTAGACCTGAAAATGTTCAGGATCGATCCGGTCTTTCAGCTCAGTGGCGGCTGCAAAGAGATACCTGAGAGCGAGATTGACCCGTTTGTCGAACTCGACGGCAGCGTCTCTATCGATCTCTGTCACACAGGTTCCCTCCTGCCATCCAGTACCACGATAGCGGATGGAGCGAGTTCCGCTATGCGTCGTCAGCAGGCATCGCACTGCCCTCCATCGGCGGTGCTGAGAAATTTATCGTGGAGGCACCCAGCAAGACAGATAACCGTTCGACCAAACCGAACAGAGCGATCGGAACAATGCGATAGACAGCATAATCCTTCTCCGACTAGGTCAGCGGAGAAGAAGGTTCTCCTATGACCATGCGCTCCTCCGCTCCTTTGCCGGCACCGTCCAGCTCCCTGTTCCGGAGTGCGGGCCGCATCCTGCCTGGTTTGGCTCTCTGCGCCGCGATCAGCGCGCTGGCCTTCGCCCTGGAGCATCTCGAAGCCCTCGCCACGGGCCGCGCCTGGCTCGAAGCCCTGGTGCTGGCGATCCTGCTCGGCACAGCCATTCGCTCGGTCTGGACGCCGTCCGAGCTCTGGCGCCCGGGCATCGCCTTCTCCGCCAAGATGGTGCTGGAAATCGCCATCGTGCTGCTCGGCGCATCCCTGAACGTCGCGATGATCATGGCCGCCGGTCCAGCCCTGCTCGTCGGCATCGCGGCGGTGGTGGCGATTGCGCTCGCCGGCAGCTTCCTGCTCGGCCGGGCGCTCGGCTTGCCGAAGCGCATGGCGGTACTGGTCGCGTGCGGCAATTCGATCTGCGGCAACTCGGCTATCGCCGCCGTCGCTCCGGTGATCGGCGCCGACGGCAAGGACGTCGCCGCCTCGATCGCCTTCACCGCGGTGCTGGGCGTCCTGGTCGTGCTCGGGCTGCCCCTGCTCGTCCCGCTGCTGAACATGAGCGAGACGCAATATGGTGTGCTCGCGGGGCTGACGGTCTATGCCGTGCCGCAGGTCCTTGCCGCGACCGCGCCTGTCGCTGCGGCAAGCGTCCAGATCGGGACGCTCGTCAAACTCGTCCGCGTCCTCATGCTGGGGCCGGTCGTGCTCGCGCTTTCCCTCCTGGGACATCGGCTGCGGGAAGACACGGACGTGGGCGGCGCCAGGCCAGCTGCGCGACGCCTGGCCGTCAACAAGCTGGTGCCCTGGTTCATCATCGCCTTCCTGGGCATGGCGGCGCTGCGCAGCCACGGCCTCATCCCGGAGGTTGCGCTCTTCCCCATCGCCAAGACCGCGACCCTGCTCACCATCATCTCGATGGCGGCGCTGGGCCTTGGGGTCGATATCCGCGTCGTTGCCCGTGCGGGCGGACGGGTCACGGCCGCAGTCACTCTGTCCCTGATCGCCTTGACAGCCGTCAGCCTCGGGCTGATCCGCCTGCTCGGCATCGCCTGAGCGCGAGCAGCGTTCTGCCGCGCGCTCAGTCCGGGATCCGCTCCCAGTCCTTGAGCCAGGGCGCGGCCGAGGCGTCGCTTGGCGCACGCCAGTCGCCGCGCGGCGAGAGCGAGCCGCCGGAGGAGACTTTCGGGCCGTTCGGCACGGCGGAGCGCTTGAACTGGCTGGTCTCGAAGAAGCGGCGGATGAAGACGCCGAGCCAACGCTTGATCACCGGCAGGTCATAGGCGACGCGCTTGGCCGCCTCCATGTTCGGCGGCCAGTCCCCGGCAGCGGCATCGCGCCAGGCATGCTCGGAGAGGAAGGCGATCTTGCTCGGCCTGAACCCGTAGCGCGTCGTGTAGAACAGGTTGAAATCCTGGAGCGCGTAGGGGCCGACGAAATCCTCGGTCTTCTGGGCCGGCTTGTCGCCGTCGCCCGGCACCAGCTCCGGCGAGATCTCGGTCGCGAGGATATCGAGCATGACATCGGAAGCCTCGGCGCCGAAGCGGCCGGACTGGGCGACCCAGCGGATGAGGTGCTGGATCAGCGTCTTCGGCACCGAGCCGTTGACGTTGTAATGCGACATGTGATCGCCGACGCCATAGGTGCACCAGCCGAGCGCCAGCTCCGAGAGGTCGCCGGTGCCCATCACCAGTCCATTGTGCCGGTTGGCTAGACGGAAGAGCACGGAGGTGCGGGCGCCGGCCTGCACATTTTCAAACGTAATGTCGTAGACGGGCTCGCCCTGGGCGAAGGGGTGGCCGATATCGACGAGCATCTGCCGGCAAGCCGGCGTCATGTCGATTTCCTCGGCACTGACGCCAAGCGCCCGCATCAGGCGCCAGGCATTGTCCTTGGTGTCCTTGCTCGTCGCGAAGGCCGGCAGCGTATAGGCAAGGATGTTTTCGCGGGGCAGGCCTAGCGCGTCGAAGGTATGGGCGGCGACGATCAGCGCCTGCGTCGAATCGAGCCCGCCGGAGACGCCGATCACGACCTTGTCGAGCCGCGTGCTCTCCAGCCGCTTGCGCAGGCCGTGCGACTGGATGTTGTAGGCCTCGAAGCAGAGTTCGTTCAGCCTCGCATCATCATTGGGCACGAAGGGGAAGCGCTCGACCTCGCGGGCGAGACCGAGATCGCTCTCGCGGTCGGGCTCCAGTGCGAAGGCGATGCGGCGGAAGCCGAGCCGGTCACGGTTGAGGTCGGCGCTGTCGCCGAAGGTGTTCTGGCGGATGCGATCCATTGCCAGGCGTTCGAGGTCGATATCGGCGAGGATGAGCTGCGGCTCGGGGGCGAAGCGCTCGGCCTCGGCGAGCAGCGCGCCGTTCTCGTAGATCATCGCCTGCCCGTCCCAGGCGAGGTCGGTGGTCGATTCACCGGTACCGGCGGCGGAATAGGCATAGGCCGCGATGCAGCGGCCGGAATGCGCCTTGCAGAGCGCATGGCGCCAGTCGGACTTGCCGATGGTGACGTTCGAGGCAGAGAGGTTGAGCAGCAGCGTCGCCCCGGCGAGCGCCGCGTAGGACGAGGGCGGGACCGGCGTCCAGACATCCTCGCAGATCTCCATATGGACGATGAGATCGGGGATATCGCTCGCCGCCAGCAGGATGTCGGTGCCGAACGGCACCTCCTGCCCGCAGAGATCGATATAGAGGGCGCCTGCCCGCTCGCCCGAGGCGAACTGGCGACGCTCGTAGAATTCGCGATAGTTCGGGAGGTAGGTCTTCGGGACAGCGGCCAGAATGCGCCCGCGATGGATCGCGACGGCGCAGTTGAACAGCCGGCCCTCGACACGCAGGGGAGCGCCGACCACGGCGACGCAACGCAGGCTGCGGCTTTCGTCGACGAGCCGCGTCAGCGCCGCGTTCACCGCATCGAGCAACGCGTTCTGCTGCAGCAGGTCATCAATAGCGTAGGCGCTGATGCCGAGCTCTGGGAACAGGCAGAGCGAGGCGCCGCCCTCGTCCGCACGCCGGAGCATGGCACTGGTCTCGGCCACGTTGAAGGCGGGATCGGCCACCTTCAATCGTGGCGCAGCGCAGGCGATGCGGACGAAACCGTGTGCGTGGATGTTGCGGAAACTCATGCAGACCTCTCGCAGCAACCCTGCTCCGCGATCTCCGGCCGAGCAAGGCATGCATCATCATATGCGGCCCGTCACCCGGCAGCCATGCCGCGCCGCGCAAGCCTGCATATATGAACTGCGTTGGACCTTCAGCAGGGAACCGTTCAGAATCGTACGCGTATCTTCCGTGCTGAAGGAGACATACTCATGCGATCTTTCCTGCGGAACATGGCCCTGGCCGCATTCGCGCTCTGGGCTTCACAGGCGAATGCCCTGCCCATCACCGCGATGCAGGCCGATTCCGACATCACCCAGGTCCAACTGCAGTGCACGGCCGCGAGCTGCATCGATCCGCGGACCGGCGTCTATACGCAATCGACCTGCGACCGTTATGGTTGCCGGCCGATCAGTGGCCCCGTCGGCCGCATCGGCGGCCCCGCCTATGGAGCGCCGCCGTCGCGCTATCGGGACGGCGGCGGCTATGGAGGCGGGGGCTATGGCGGCGGCGGTGGTTTCGACTGCAATGCCAACCGCTGCATCGACGGCAACGGGCGCGTCTGGGAGAGCACCTGCAACCGTCGCGGATGCCGGCCCCTCCGCCCTGCCCGTGGCTCGCGCTGGTAGATCGCGGCCTGACCCAGTCGGTCAACCGCGCCATCCACTCCCCTGCAGACATTTGCCAGATTGCGGGCTGACCCGGGCGCCGCAATCTGGCCTTTCATGATTGCTGCGCCTGCACTCTCGACGCGCTCGCCACGTTCACAAGGTTGACATCCTTCTAAGGCAGCGGCAAAGCGACCCGCTAACTTCGCTTTCCGCGCTCAGCGCGCGCCTTCCCACGCAGAAAGCCGGTCATGTCCTCATCGCCGACAGCGTCGTCTGTTTCCGACAGACCCGCGAATCTGACTGATCAGCTTGCGCGCATCGCCACGAAAAACTACCGGATCGGCATCATCGGCCTCGGCTATGTCGGCATTCCGCTGGCGCTGACCGCCTGCAAGGCCGGTTTCCCGGTCGTCGGCTTCGATATCGACGCCAAACGCGTCGCGCAGATCAACCGCGGCGAGAGCTTCATCAAGCACATCCCGACCGAGGCCATCGCCGCCGCGATCAAGGAAGAGCGCTTTCGCGCCACCATCGATTTCGACGAATTGCGCGAGGTCGACGCCATTATCATCGCGGTACCGACGCCGCTGACCAAGCACCGCGAGCCCGACCTGAGCTATGTCGAGGCAACGGCCCGGGCGATCGCGCCGCGCCTGCGCAAGGGCCATCTCGTCGTGCTGGAATCGACCACCTGGCCCGGCACGACCGATGAGGTCATGCGCCCGATCTTCGAGGCGACCGGCCTGAAGAGCGGCGTCGACTTCTATCTCGCCTTCTCGCCGGAGCGCGAGGACCCCGGCAATCCGGATTTCGGCACCTCGACCATCCCGAAGGTCGTCGGCGGCGATGGCGCAGACGCGCTGGAGCTGGCGAACGCGGTCTACAGCGCGCTCGTGGTCAAGACCGTGCCGGTCTCCTCCTCGGCGACGGCCGAAGCGGTCAAGCTGACCGAGAACATCTTCCGCGCCGTCAACATCGCGCTCGTGAACGAGCTCAAGGTGATCTACGGCAAGATGGGTATCGACGTCTGGGAGGTGATCGACGCCGCCAAGACCAAGCCCTTCGGCTTCATGCCGTTCTATCCCGGCCCCGGCCTCGGCGGGCACTGCATCCCGATCGACCCGTTCTACCTGACCTGGAAGGCGCGCGAGTTCGACGTCACCACCCGCTTCATCGAGCTTGCCGGACAGATCAACACCGCGATGCCGCATTGGGTGATCGACCGCGTCGCCGAGGCGCTCGACCGCCAGCAGGGCCGAGGCCTGAGTAAGGCCAAAATCCTGGTGATGGGCATCGCCTACAAGAAGAACATCGACGACATGCGGGAGAGCCCCTCTCTGCGCCTGATCGAACTGCTGGAAGAGCGCGGCGCCAAGGCCGACTACCATGACCCGCATGTGCCCGTGATCCCGCCGACCCGCGAGCATGCCAATCTGACCGGCCGCGCCTCGGTTGCGCTTTCGTCCGAGACCATCAAGGGCTATGACGCCGTGCTGATCGCGACGGACCATGATGCGGTCGACTACAAAGCGCTCGTCGCTGCGGCCCGTCTCGTCGTCGATACGCGCAATGCCTGCGCCAAAGCCGGCCTGACCGGCGACACTATCGTCAAGGCCTGAGCCGAGACGCCCCGGGAAACGCCAGAGAACACATCATGACGTCATTCGCGCTGATCGGTGCTGCCGGCTATATCGCGCCGCGCCATATGAAGGCCATCAAGGCTGTCGGCGGCGATCTCAAGGTCGCATTCGATCCGAACGACTCCGTCGGGATCATCGACAGCCATTTCCCGCAGGCGCATTTCTTCACCGAGTTCGAGCGCTTCGACCGCCATGTCGACAAGCTGCGCCGCCGCGACGAGCGCATCGACTATGTCGCGATCTGCTCGCCGAACTACCTGCACGACGCCCATATCCGCTTCGGCCTGCGCGCCGGCAGCGACGTGATCTGCGAGAAGCCGCTCGTCCTCAACCCCTGGAACATCGACGGGTTGATCGAGATCGAGCGCGACTCCGGCCGCAAGGTCAACACGATACTGCAACTGCGCCTGCATCCGGCGATCCAGGCGCTCAAGGAGCGCATCGCCACCTCCAACGAGCGTCATTCGGTCGACCTGACCTACATCACCTCGCGCGGGCGCTGGTATCACGCCTCGTGGAAGGGCGACGATTCCAAGTCCGGCGGCGTCGCCACCAATATCGGCGTCCATTTCTTCGACATGCTCGCCTATGTCTTCGGCCCGCTGCAGTCGCAGACCGCGAACCTGCGCGAGGGCGAGCGGGCCGGCGGCCTGCTCTCCTACGAGAAGGCCGATGTGCGCTGGTTCCTCTCGGTCGATGCCGACGACCTGCCCGACAGCGTCAAGGGCCAGAAGACGACCTATCGCTCGATCACCATGGACGGCGAGGAGGTCGAGTTCTCCGAGGGCTTCACCGACCTGCACACCCGCAGCTACGAGGAGATCCTCGCCGGCAAGGGCTACGGGCTGGAAGATGTCCGCTTCTCGATCGAGGTCGTCTCGCAGTTCCGCAACGCTCCTGTGGTGACCGCCGGCGAGACGCATCCTTTCGTCGCCAAGTATCTCAAGGGCTGAACCGTGGCCGGCGCGTCGCAGATGCGGGAAGATCCGCGCTTTCCCGGCGCGCTCGTCCATGAGAGCGCCTATGTCGACGAGGGCGCGACGCTCGGCGCCGGCACCAGGATCTGGCATTTCGTGCATGTGCTGGGCCAGACCACGATCGGCAAGGATTGCGTGCTCGGCCAGAATGTGATGGCCGGGCCGCGCGTCACGATCGGCGACGGCTGCAAGATCCAGAACAATGTCGCGCTCTATGACGGCGTCGAGCTGGAAGCGGACGTGTTCTGCGGCCCGTCCTGCGTCTTCACCAACGTCAACAATCCCCGCGCCTTCATGAACCGCAAGGCCGAGTTCCGCCGTACGCTGGTCAAGCAGGGCGCGAGCATCGGCGCCAATGCGACCATCGTCTGCGGACACACGCTCGGCGCGTATTGCTTCATTGCTGCCGGTGCGGTGGTGACCAGGGACGTGCCGGACTATGCTCTGATGGCCGGGGTTCCGGCACGCCGGATCGGCTGGATGAGCAAGGCCGGCGAGCGGCTCGGGCCTGATCTGACCTGCCCGCTGACTGGAACGCGCTATCGGGAGACCAGCCCGGAGCAGCTTGAGGAGATGGCCTGATGAGCGAGCGTCCCGCGATCGAGTTCATCGACCTCAAGGCCCAGCGCCAGCATATCGGCAAGGCCATGGACGAGGCGATCCTCAAGGTCGTCCATGACGGCAACTACATTCTCGGCCAGCAGGTCCAGGAGTTCGAGGCCGGGCTCGCCGCCTTCTGCGGCGCGAAGCACGCGATCGGCGTCGCCAACGGCACGGACGCGCTGATCCTGGTGCTCGAAGCGCTCGGCATCGGCCCCGGCGATGCCGTGATCTGCCCGAGCTTCACCTTCGCCGCGACGGCCGAGGTCGTCGCCTGGATGGGCGCGACGCCGGTCTTCGCCGAGATCGACGAAGCGACCTACAATATCGACCCGAAGAGCCTCGGCGCTGCGCTCGAAACCGCGAAGCAGCACAAGCTCAACCCGCGCGCCCTGATCAGCGTCGATCTCTTCGGTCAAGCCTGCGACTACGAGCCGATCGAAGCCTTCTGCAAGCAGAACGGCCTCGTCCTGATCTCGGATTCGGCGCAGGGCTATGGCGCGCGCTACAAGGGCCGCGTCGCCGGCGCGATCGGCGATTTCGCGACCACGAGCTTTTTCCCGGCCAAGCCGCTGGGTTGCTATGGCGATGGCGGCGCTATTCTCACCGATAATGACGAGCATGCCGCGCTGCTGATGTCGCTGCGCTTCCATGGCAAGGGCTCGTACAAATACGACAATGTTCGCGTCGGCGTGAACTCGCGGCTCGACACCATCCAGGCGGCAGTGCTGATCGAGAAGCTCAAGGTCTATGCCGAGGAGATCGAGAAGCGGCAGGTCGTGGCGCAGCGCTATACCGCCGCGCTCAAGGACGTCGTGGTGACGCCCCATGTCATGGCGGATTGCGTCTCGACCTGGGCCCAGTACACGATCCGCGTCGCCGCCGATCGCCGTGACGCCTTCCAGGCGGCGCTGAAGGCCAAGGGCGTGCCGACCACGGTCTACTATCCGAAGCCGCTGCACCAGCAGACCGCCTACAAGCACTATCCCGTCGCCGGAAACGGCCTGCCGATCTCCGAGCGCGTCGCGCAGGAGGTCGTCGCCCTGCCGATGCATCCCTATCTCGACGAAGAGACGCAGGACTACATCATCGCGCAGGTCCTGGAGGCTCTGGCCGCGCCGGCGGCCGCGGTGGCATGAGCCGGCAGAAGCGTCTTGCTTATCTGGCGCTGGAAAACCCGAGGCCCGGCCAGGCTGCGCATACGCATGTCCACGCCATCATCGGCGAGCTGAGAGCGCTCGGCTGGGACGTCACCCTCTTCACCGCCGCGAAGAGCGGAGCCTCCGGCCGCGCCTCTTTCCCGGTGCGCCTGCTGTCGCAACTCGCCGCACAGGCCTCCTTGCTGATGAAGGCCGCGCATTACCGCGTCGTCTTCGTGAGAGGACACTGCATGGCGGCCCCGGCGGCGCTCATCCTGCGGCTTCTCGGCAAGATCGTCGTCCACGAGATCAACGGCACCACGCGCGATATCGTCGTCACCTATCCGGCGCTGCGGCGGCTCTATCCGGTTTTCGCCTGGCTCGATCGCATTCAGCACAAGAAGGCGGATCACCTCTTCGCGGTGACGGAAGCGCTCGCCCTATGGGCGAGCGCTCAGGCCGGGCATGGCCGGGTTTCGGTCGTGACGAATGCGGCCGATACCGCGCTTTTCAATCCACAGGGTCCGAAAGCTTCCTTCGATCGTCCCTATGTCGTCTTCGTCGGCGGGCTGGTGCGCTGGCACGGCATTCAGACGATGCTCGCTGCGATCGATCATCCGTCATGGCCCGACGGCGTCCGCCTTGTCATCGCCGGCGACGGCGTCGAAGCTCCCGCCGTGAAGGCCGCCCGGTCGGACCGCCTGACCTATCTCGGCCGGCAGGAGCAAGACGCTCTTCCGGCGCTTTACCGGGGGGCTCTGGCCAGCCTCGTGACGATCGAGAATCCCGAGGGGCGTTCCGATTATGGCGTCATGCCGCTCAAGCTGTTCGAGTCGATGGCCTGCGGCGTCGCCGTCATAGCAAGCGACCTGAAGGGACAGGCGGAGCTGGTGCGCTCCACCAATTGCGGGCTGGTCATTCCCCCGCAAGACCCGGCAGCGCTGGCGGAAGCGGTCGCGCGCCTGGCCGCTGATCCATCCGCAGCCGCCGCGATGGGCGAACGCGGCGCGAGCGAAGCGCTCGCTCACCATTCATGGACGGCGCGAGCAACCGCGATCGACACCGTTCTCGCGCAGATCGAGGGCGCGCGATGAAAACCGAGCCCCCCCGCCGCTCGGTCGGCATCCTGACCCACACGGCCATTGCCGACGACCCGCGGGTTCGCCGGCAGATCGAGGCTTTCACCAAGGCCGGCTGGCGTGTCGTCGCCTTTGGCGCGAAGGGAGGGCGTGCCGCGCCGCCGGCAGGCGAATTACTGGAAGCACATCTGCCGTCCCACGACCGTTCATTCAGAAGTCGGCTGCGGCGACTTGTTCGCCTCGGCCGCCTGCAGGTGCAACCATGGGCGCCGGAGACCGTCTTCTGGAGCCTTCCGGAAAACTACCGGGCCATCCTCGAACTGGCCGAACCCCACCACCCCGATCTCTGGCTGGCGAACGACTGGACCATGCTGCCTCTCGTGACGCGGCTGGCCGAGAGGGACCGCACTCCCTTCATCTACGACACGCATGAATTCGCCTCGGACGAGTTTCCGGAGAACTGGAAGTGGCGGACATTCATGCGCCCGCTGGTCCGCAAGATCGAGGCCGCCGGGATTGCCCGGGCCGCGGAGATCACCTGCGTTTCCGACGGCATCGCGGACAGGCTGGCGGCCGTCTACGGACTGGTGCGCCGCCCGGTCGTGGTCCGCAACGTGCCCCGCTACGAGGAGATGGCTTTCCGGCCGTGCGGCGACCGGATCAAGGTGCTCTACCACGGCCTGGTGATGCCGAACCGCGGGCTGGAGGCCCTGATCGGCTCCGTCGCGCTCTGGCGCAGCGCGTTCGAGCTGACGATCCGCGGGCCTGGCAGCGACGCCTATATCGCCGAGCTTCGCCGCCTTGCCCAGGCCGGCGGCGTGGCGCAGCGGGTCCATTTCGATCCGCCCGTGCCGTTCACCGACCTGGTTCGAGCCGCCTCAACGCACGACGTCGGCATCTTCGTGCTCTCGCCGCACTCCCACCAGAACCGCTACGTCCTGCCCAACAAGCTGTTCGAATACACGATGGCGGGGCTTTGCGTCTGCGTCTCGGATCTTCCGGAAATGGCCGCCGTGATCGCACGCTACGGCCAGGGCCGCCTGATCGCTGGCCTGTCGGCGATCGATATCGCCGCGGTCATCAACGGACTGGACCGATCCACCGTGGAGGAGCACAAGCGCCGCGCGCTCGCCGCCGCGCGAGAATTGAGCTGGGAGCACGAAGAGCGGCGCATGATGGAGATCGCGGACGCGCTGACGGCCTAGCCGGCTTCGCTTGAAGAGCGCCGACGCAGCGTATAGAAGCTGCCGACTGCGCGGCGCCTTCGTCGCTGCGGCGGCGAAAAGCAAGCGGAACAGGACGATGTGCGGAATCTGGGCCTCGCTTGGCCTGTCTCCCGACAAGCGGGCGATCGACATCGTGGCACATCGAGGCCCTGACGGCGACGGATGGGAAGAGATCGCGACGCAGGCTGGCCCGCTCGCGCTCGGGCATCGCCGCCTTGCCATCATCGCCCCTGACGCCAGCGGCCTCCAGCCGATGAACTACGATGACCGATACGTCATCGTCTTCAACGGCGAGATCTACAACTACCGCGAATTGCGCGACGAACTGACCGCGCTGGGGCGGAGCATCCGGACGAAGACCGATACGGAAGTCCTGCTCGCGGCCTATGCCCAATGGGGAGAGGCCTGCCTCTCCCGCTTCAACGGCATGTTCGCCTTCGTGCTCTTCGACAAGCAGGCGCAACGGCTGTTCATCGCGCGCGACCGCTTCGGCGTGAAGCCCCTGTATTACTGGGCTTCCCCCAAGGGCGTCGCCTTCGCCTCCGAGATCAAGCAATTCACCGCGGTCGAAGGTTTCCAGGCCCGACGCGACGAACGCGGCGCCTGGGACTTCCTCGTCTCCGGCGTGTTCGACCATCGCCGGGAGACGATGTTCTCCGGCGTCCAGCAACTGCGCGGCGGGGAGTATCTCTCGATCGACCTCGCCACCTGGCGGCCTGGCAACGTTCCCGCCGCCCGCCGCTGGTACGAACTGCCGAGGCCGGACTCGCTCGCGCTGACGATGGAGGAGGCTTCGGCCCGTTTCCTCGACCTCATGCGCGACTCCGTGCGCCTGCGCCTCAGGGCTGACGTTCCGGTCGGGACCTGCCTGTCGGGCGGTCTCGATTCATCGACGATCGTCTGCCTGATGAGCGAGCTCATCGCGGACGATCCAAATGCGCGGCAGCACAGCTTCACCTGCGCCTTCGATACGCCCGGCCTCGACGAATGGACCTATGCCAAGGCGGTCAACGAGCAGTGCGGCACGACCAGCCATGTCGTCTCGCCGAGCGCCGAAGACCTGTGGTCGGCGGTCGATGACATGATCTGGCACCAGGACGAACCCTTCGGCTCGACCTCGATCTTCGCCCAATGGTCCGTATTCGCCGAGGCGCACAAGGCCGGCGTGACAGTGATGCTCGACGGCCAGGGGGCCGACGAGCAGCTCGCGGGCTATCACCCGATGTTCGGCGCCGCCCTCGCGGGCCATCTGAAGAAGCTGCGCCTTCAGCGCTTCGTGAACGAGATCAAGGCCATCCGCCGCCGGCACGGCACCTCGATGGAACGGCTGACCGGGCTTGTACTCGCCAGCCTGCTGCCGCGCGGGTGGTTCACGCCGATCCTGAGGCTGACAGGCCGCTCGCCCGCGCCGGCCTGGCTCAATACCGGCTTCGCCGCAGCGAACGAGGGCGATCTTCTGGGCTCGCTGCGCGTGCCCAGGACTGCCGACGCCTCACCGCTCGGCGCGCTCTGCGCCCATCAATTGACCACGACGAGCGTCCCGATGCTCTTGCATTTCGAGGATCGCAATTCGATGGCCCATGCGATCGAGGCGCGCGTGCCGTTCCTCGACTACCGGCTGGCGGAGCTGACCATCGGTCTCGGCGAGGCGCACAAGCTCGTCGACGGCGAGACCAAGGCGATCCTGCGTCGCGCGATGGAGCCGATCCTGCCCGCGAAGGTCACCAATCGGCAGGACAAGCTCGGCTTCCCGACCCCCGAAGAGGTCTGGTTCAAGGGCCCCTTGCGCGAGCGCATCCTCGCTGCGGCCGACGAGACGGTCGAGGCCTATCCGTCGATCTTCGATGCGGACCAGGTCCGGCGCTACGCACGCGACATGCTCGACGGCCGGGTGCCGTTCTCCTTCGCTCTCTGGCGCATCATCTGTTTCGGGCGCTGGGGCCGGCGCTTCGGCGTTGCGGCTTGAAGGCGCAGATTCATGAATCTCGCCCGTAAGATCGGAGATTTCCTGCTGGCGCCGTGGCAGCTGGTCTTCCAGCACCGGTCGATCCTGACCACGACGTCGCTGATCGAGCTGCGCATGATGTATGCGGGATCGGTGCTCGGGCTCGCATGGGTGATCCTGGCGCCGCTTTTGCTGCTCGCCATCTACACGCTGACCTACGCCTATATCTTCCAGGTCCGCGTCCCCGGACTGACCACGGCTGATTACATCGCCCATGTCTCCGCGGGGCTGATCGCCTTTCTCTCCTTCGCGGGCGCGCTGGCCGGTGGCTCGGTCTCCGTGATCCGCAACAAGCAGATGCTAACCAGCACCGTCTTCCCGCCGGAACTTCTCCCGGTCAGGGCGGTGATCGTCACGCTTCCGCCCCTTCTGGTCGGAGGGCTGGTGATCGCTCTGGGCGCGATTCTCTACGGCTCGGCCGGCACCAGCGTCCTCGCTCTCCCGGTCGTCATGCTGCTCCAGTTCATGTTCACCTGCGGCATCGTCTGGGTGCTGGCGCTGGTGACCCTCGTGCTGAGGGACATCCAGCATCTCATCCAGTATCTCGTGATCATCCTGCTCATCGTGACGCCGATCGGCTACGTGCTGGAAATGGTCCCGCCGCGGCTGGCGCTGCTCACCTATCTCAATCCGCTGGCCTATTTCGTCCTGTCCTATCAGGAGATCCTCGTGCGCGGCGCCCTTCCGACGGGGAAGCTCGCGACGGCCATGGTCCTCTCGTCGATCCTGTCGTTCTCAGGCGGTTTCTGGCTGTTCCAGCGCGCCAAGCTGGCGTTCTACGACTATGCCTGACGCAAGCCCTGCCTTGCGCTTCTCGAATGTCGGCAAGACGTTCCCGCTCTACGAGACGCCGGGGCAGCGGGCGCTGGACGCATTCGGCTTCTATCGGCTGCTGCCGCGTGCGCTGCGGCCGCGGTTCCCCTCCTTCGACGCTCTCGCCGATATCAGCTTCTCGGTCAGCAAGGGGGAGCGTGTCGGCATCATCGGCCGCAACGGCGCCGGCAAGACGAGCCTCCTGAAACTCGTCACAGACAATTTCAAGCCGAGCCGCGGCACGATCGAGCGGAACGGAACCGTCCACAGCCTCATGCAGACCGGGATCGGCTTCTCGAACGAGATGACGGGGCGGGAGAACATCCACGCCGCGCTCGCCTATAACCGGCTGCCGGAGAGCGAGATGCTCCGCGTCGTCGACGAGATCATCGATTTCTGCGAGCTGGGAGACCATCTCGACCAGCCGCTCAAGACCTATTCGCTGGGCATGGGCTCGCGGCTGCAATTCGCCGTGGCCACGGCGGTCGACCCCGATATCCTGATCATCGACGAGATCCTCGGGGCGGGCGACGTCTATTTCACGCATAAATCCGCCGCCCGGATGAAGGGCTTCGTCGAGCGCGGTGCCACGATGCTGATCGTGTCGCATTCGATGCAGCAGATCCTCGAATTCTGCGATCGCGTGATCTGGCTGGATCGTGGGCGCCTCGTCATGGACGGGCCGGCGCTCGAAGTGATCGACGCCTACGAGGTCTATCTGGAGCGGCTGTCGCGGCTGGGCATCAGCAGCGAGGATCCGCAGTCGCGCTTTGAACCTCCGGCGACGTCCGACGAGATGAAGACACGGCTCGGCGACGGCCGCGACGTCTACCGCTGGCCGGGCAAGAAGGGGGTCAAGATCGACAGCCTGAGCCTGGAGAACGCGCTGGGGCCGACGGACAAGTTCCGGCCCGGCGAGTCGCTGAAGGTCGGGCTCTCGATCGTAGCGGAAGAAGGCGGAGACTATATCTGCCGCTATGTGATCACGCTCTGGACCGCGGCCGGACGGCGGGTGGGCAGGATCGAGAACGACATCGACCGCTTCGCGCTGGCGGCAGGCGAGCGTCGCAGCATCCGCTTCGAAACACCGGCGCAGGTCCTGACTCGCGGCCGCTATTTCGTGTCGTTTTCGGTCTACGATGTCGACAAGCACGGCTCGGCCGCAGGCCAGGAGGCCCGCTACGACGTGCTGGCGCATGCGCTCGATTTCGAGGTGGTGCCCCCGGGCGGCGATGACGATTTTCTGATACGGCATCCCTGCAGGTCTCTCTCGTTCGACCCGCACGACATTAAGGTTCAAGAAGCACCATGATCCCGGTTTTCGTCCGCCGCTATTTTTCAGCAGACCAGCGCCGCTGGCCTCTGGCGCTCAAGCTCGCGTCGCGCCTGAACGATTTCGGCGTCAAGATGGTCGCCCTGAGCCGCGAGCTCATGAACGCGATCTATGCGGATGATCGTGGACTGAACGACCGTGATCCCGTCGTGCGCCTGCGCGACCTCAACGCCGCGATCAACGACACGCTCCGCCGGCAAGCGCAGGAGTACAAGAGCTATACCTATTTCAACGGCTATCCCTATCAAGGCCTCGGGCTTCTGAACGTGTTCGGAGACCGGCTCGCCGATCCGCGCTTCGACGAATACGAGCTGAGGAAGTTCATCAGCGAGAAGGACAACATCCTCGACATCGGCTGCTCCTGCGGTTTCATCGCGCTGATGGCGGCCTATCGGACCGGGTGCCGAGCCCACGGCATCGACATCAACCCCTACATGATCGAGATCGGCCGGCTCTGTGCGGACCATCTGAACGTTGGCAGCCTCGTTTCCCTGGAGGCCGTCCGCATCCAGGAATACACCGCCAAGGAACCGTTCACCGTCGTCCTGTCCTTCGCGACGCACTGGACCGACGACGAGAATTACCGGGTGTCGATCCGCGATCACATGCAGCGGATGCATTCCTATCTCGCGCCGGGCGGTCTCCTCCTGTTCGAAACCCATGCGGCCGACCCCGGCCAGGCCGAATTCTACGCGGCGATGGAAACCGTGCGCGACCTGTTCTCGTGGGACGGCGTCTTCAAGAAGACGGAATCCGGCCTGCGCGAGTTCTACGTGATGAGAAAGATCTGACAGGCACGGATCGTGGAACGCCGCCTCCTGCAAGCGATGCGCCGCTTCTTCGGAAGGCCGGGCCATGGCGTCGATGTCGATTTCTACGCATCGAGCTGGATCGACGAGATCTGGATCCGCAGCACGATCGCGGCCTGCCTCGCCCGCGGGCTCAAGCTGCGGCTGGTCCTGTCGGGCGGGCCGGGCGCGGCGCCGCAAGCACTCAGGGAGCGCTATGCCGCGCTTGAGGTGCCGCTGATCGAGACCGCAGCCATCGAAGAGCTGCACAAGCTCCGGATGCGGCTGGTCGTCACTGCGTCGAGCGGCATTCCGAAGTCGTTCTTCGGGCCCTCGCTGCGGCGGTTCGTTCACATGCCGCATTCGCTGGTCAGCCTGCACATGATCTATCCGGTCGATGCATTCGACGGCTACGACGTGCTGTTCGCGGCCGGGCCGCATCATGCCCGCGAGTGGGAGCTGATCCGTGCGCGCCACCGCCTGTCCCCGGGGCTGTCCGTGGATGTCGGGTACGGAAAGATGGATCCACTCGCCGATGTGCTCAGGGAGGCGGGAATCCCGCAGCCGCAACGGCATGTGCTGCTGGCGCCCTCCTGGGGCGAGGCCAATCTTCTGCGCAGCATGGGTCCGCAGCTCGTGACCGGGCTCCTGGCGGAAGGCCTGCAGGTCACGCTGCGACCGCACCCGAGCTTCTTCCTCAAGCAGGAGCCGGAGCTGACCGCAACGCTGGAAGCCGCGGCCGGCAACCCCCGCTTCGTGTTGGAAACCTCGACCGATATCGTTCAAACCGCGATGCTGACCGCGGATGTCCTCGTGACCGATTATTCCGGCATCGCCTTCGAATACGCCGCATTGCGGCACCGACCGACGGTCTTCGTCGACCTGCCTAAGAAGGTGCTGAACCCGGATTGGCAGGAGATTACGTCCGAACCGGTCGAGATCGCGCTGCGCGCGCGGCTCGGGGCCATCGCGGCCTGCAATCCCGGCGATACGCTGCAAGCGATTCTCGCGGCGATCGAGGCGCCTCGCCCTCCGGAGGCCATTGCGGCAGCCGTGCCCGATTTCCTTTATGAACAAGCTCATGTCGGCGATCGCGCCGCGGCCAGCCTGATCGCCTTGATGAAGGACCTCCGATGACCTCACCGCGTGCCGTCATCCTCGCCGCCGGCTTCGGCTCGCGGCTGAGGCCCCTCACCGACACCGCCCCGAAATGCCTCACGCCCCTGGCCGGCGAGAGCCTGCTGTCGCGCCAGTTGCGGACGCTCGCGGCGGAAGGCGTTGACGATATCTCGATCGTCGCGGGCCATCTCGCGGACCGGATCGCGTTTCCGGGGCTCAAGAAAGTCCTGAATCCGGATTACGAGCGCACCAACATGGTGTCGTCGCTCTTTTGTGCCCGGCATCTCCTCGACGGGTCGCGCGACCTCCTGATCTGCTACGGCGACATCGTCTATCAGCGCACGGTCCTGGCCGCGCTGCTTGCCGTCGATGCCCCCGTCGCCGTGGCTGTCGATCGCGGCTGGCGCGAGCTTTGGGGCTTGCGCATGGACGACCCACTCTCGGATGCCGAAACGCTGAAGATCGGCCCCGCGGGTCAACTCGTCGAGCTCGGCCGCAAGCCTCGGAGCTACGACGACATTGAAGGCCAGTATATCGGCCTGATAAAGATCAAGGCCGATGCCCAGCGCGGTATCGTCGATCTCTACGACAAGCTCGACCCCGTCGGCCCGCATGACGGCCGGGACAAGGCGAACATGTTCATGACGTCCTTCGTGCAAGCGATGATCGATGCCGGCATCGTGGTGCGTCCGGGCTTCTTCAACCGTGGCTGGCTGGAAATCGACAGCCTGGCCGATTACGAGGCCTATAACGGCCTCGCGCAAAGCGGCGAATTGCTGGCCTTCTATGACGATCGCCGCTGAAAGGCCTGCGGCCACAGCCGACACCCTGAAGACGCTGCGGGAGATGCTCGCAGCGGTTCGGGCATCGCTCGTGTCGCCCGAATTGCCCGCGACCGAGGTGATCGTCCTCGATCCCGCCCTGCTGACGGCCGACGATGCGGCCGCCGCCGTGCTGGAACAATTGTCGCGGAAGGTCGAGGTTGGCCGCAGGCTTCGGGCTGCCTATATCGATGGCTTCGGCAAGCCCGTTGACGACAGGCCGGTGCGGGTGGACGTGTCGACCTATCTCGCCTGCCTGTTCATGTTCGTCGGCCTCGCACGCGGCGACTGGAAGTTTCTGAACACCGCCATGAAAATGCAGGACGGCATTCTCGTCGACAAGCCCATCACCCTTCCCGCCGCCTTCGAGAGCGCGCTGCGCGTCTCCCTCGGCGAAGCCGCATGATGCAGACCGTCGATCTCGGAATCGTCGCGGACCGCTTCTGTTCGACGTCGCGCACCTACCTGACCTATCTCAGGGCGGCCGGCTACCGCGTTCGACTCGTGCTGCTGACCGATTTCGTCGGCCCGACCTTGCCGAGGCCAGGCCTGCGCGGACAGTTGGACCGGCTCGTCGCGCCATTCCTGAAGCAGCGGCGCAGGTTGCCGGAACGGCATTTCGACGACGGTTTCCGGGCACTCTGCGAGGCCATGCAGGCCGTGGTTCCGCACCCTGTCGACTATTTCGGCGCCTTCGACTGGTCGGAACATGCCGAACAGGTCCTGCCCTTCGTCGCCGAGGACTATGACGACCGGGATCTGCACGAGCGGCTGATGAAGGCCGGCATCCCCGTCTGGCTCTACACCAATGGCGGCAGGGTTCCGCCCGCACTGCTCGACCGGCCGGACTTCAGGATGATCCATATCCACCCCGGCGTGGTGCCGCATGTGCGTGGCTCGGACGGGCTGTTCTGGTCATTGCTGACGCGTGGGCAGCCGGGGATGAGCTGCTTCTACATGAATCCCGGGATCGATACCGGCTCGATCATCCGCACCCGGGAGTTCGACCGGCCCGTTATGCCGTTCCTGAAGGAAGCGATCGAGCAGCGCCCGGACGTCGTCTATTCGGCCCTGCTCTACGCCTATGACCCGCATCTGCGCGCCCAGCTTCTCGCCGATGTCGTCGATGCCTGCGGAGGCCGGGACCTCGCCTCGCTGCCGAACACGCCGCAGGATCCAGAGAGCGGACGGAATTTCTACTGGATGCATGCCCGCCTGCAGCGCAAGGCGATGCGCCTTCTCAGCGATGGGGCACCATGAAGCCGCGCGTCATCATTCTCGGCGCCGGCCGGCCCTTTCACGGCGAGAGCCATAGCTCCCTCAGGGCGGTGAGCCGGCGCGGCACCGTGCTCGACTGGCTGCTCTCGACCCTGGCGCCGCTCGGCGACGACGTTCATTTCGTCGGCGGATACGCCGTGACAGGCATCATGGAGCGGTTCCCGCAGCTGCACTATGCCGTCAATCCGGATTGGGAACGTTCGGGCAGCATCCGCTCGCTCGCCGAAGCCGGGCTGGGCGCGGGCCAGGATGTCTATATCAGCTACGCCGACATCCTGTTCCGGCCGGATCTCGTCGAGGCATTGAGCCGCGCCGCTTCGCCGGAGCGGATCGGGCTCGCCGTGGATTCGTCACGCAGGACGGCGCGCCGTACCAGCCGCGAGGTCGTCCTGTTCGGCCCGGACGGCCAGCCATCCGCATTCGGGCGTGCGGCCGAGATCGACAGGGCGGAGTACGACGTCGTCGGCTTCGTCAGGATACCGGCTTCGCGCATCGAGGCCGCTGCCAATGCGCTGGCGAGCACGCTGGCGAAGAACCCCAGGGCGCATCTCGCCGCCTGGCTGGAGACGCTGCGCGAACGCGGCGAGAGCTTCAGCTTCCATGATGCGTCCGGTCACTGGACCGATCTGGACGACGAGACCGTCCTCGCCCGCTTCATCTTCGGCACGAAGGCCGAGACGCTGGCGCGGCTGGCGAAGGTCGTGACCAAGGCCCGTATCGCGCCGCAGGCGACGTTTTCGGTCGCGGATTGGCGCCGAAACCGGGGCGCGATCGCGGAACGCGTCCTGGCCGAATTGCCGCCCGGCAGCCTCGCCGTCCGTTCCAGTGCCCGCAACGAGGACGGCTTCAACGAAAGCAATGCGGGCAAGTTCCAGTCGGAGCTGAATGTCGGCTTCGATGAAACCAGCCTCGCCGCGGCCGTCGCGCGCGTGATCGGCTCTTATGACGACGGCGACGATCATCAGGTCCTCGTCCAGCCGATGATCCGCAATGTCGCGCGCAGCGGCGTCGCCTTCACGCGGACGCTCGGCGTGGGAGCACCCTATCGGGTCATCAATTCATCCGAGGGCAGCCGCACCGATATCGTGACCAGCGGCATGCGCGGGGAAAGCAGCGTCATCTACCTGCACCGGGGCTCGCCCGAGCTGCCGCCTGATGCCCACCCCTCCCTCACCGGCCTTGTCGAGGCCCTCGACGAAGTCGAGCGCCTGACCGAACTGGACACGCTCGATGTCGAGTTCGCCATCGACGCCGACGACGTCTGCCATATCCTCCAGGTGCGTCCGCTCGTCATGGAGCAGGAGCGGACCGGCGACACGGACGCGCTCATCGCCCGCGAGATCGCCTACGCGCAGCAGGCCTTCGACGAAAGCCAGGCACCGATGCCCGGTGTCGTCGGCGATGCCACGGTCTTCGGGATCATGCCCGACTGGAACCCGGCCGAGCTGATCGGGATCACGCCGGCGCCCCTGGCCGAAAGCCTGTACCGCCATCTCATCACCGACGAGACCTGGGCGGTCCAGCGGGCCGAGTTCGGCTATCGCGACCTGCGGCACCAGCCGCTCATCCGGCTTTTCGCGGGTCACCCTTACGTCGATGTCCGCGCAAGCCTGAACAGCTTCATCCCCGCCGCCCTTCCCGAGACCGTCGCCCGCCGGATCGTCGAGGCGGGCATCGCACGGCTGCGCCGGGAACCGCATCTGCACGACAAGCTGGAATTCGGCATCACCCTGACCTGCTTCGACTTCGCGTTCGATTCCTGGCGGGAGCGGCTGCTGGATGCCGGCCTCGGACAGGACGAGATCGACGACTACCGGGCGGCCTTGATCGCGATCACCCGCCACGCATTCGTACGCTCCGAAAGCGCCTGGACCGGGCTCGCCGCCTATGCCGCGATGCAGGAGCATCTCCTGGCGGCAGACGGCGCCCTGTTCAGCCGGCTCCGGGCCAGCCTGCATGTCTGCCGCCGGACGGGGACGCTGCTCTTCGCCCATCTCGCGCGCTGCGGCTTCGTCGCGATGTCGCTCCTCAAGACGGCGGTGGAGACGGGCCTGATCTCGGCCACCCGGATAAGCGATTTCCTCGGCTCCATCCGCACGGTGGGCCACCGCCTTCCGGAGGATGCCTGGCAGGTCCGCAAGGGCACGCTCGCCTGGGATGCGTTCGTCGCCCGCTACGGGCATCTCCGCCCAGGCACCTACGACATCGGTGCCCCATCCTATGGCGAGGCGCCGGAGGAATATCTGCGTCCGATCGTCGACAACGCGCAGGAGCCCTCGCATTCGTCCTTCGCCTGGTCGGCGGAAGAAGCCCGCAACTGGCAGAAGGCCATGCAGGCGGCATCGCTCCCACAGGAGATCGGCGAGATCGACCGCTTTCTGCGGCGTTCCATCGAAGGACGGGAGGAAGCCAAGTTCATCTTCTCCCGCAGCGTCTGCGCCGCCTTGAACGATATCGCCTCCTGGGCGGAGGCTTCCGGCATCGCGCGCTCCGATGCGGCCTACCTCAGCATCAGCGACATCCTCGACATCGGCTCCGGATCGATCGGGCCGGATATCGAGCGCCTGCAGCGACGGATCATCACCGCCAGGGACAGGGTGCGGCTGGTGCAATCGATGCGGCTGCCACCGCTGCTGACGGAGGCGCGCGACTTCCAGTCCTTCATCATGCCCGAGGTCGAGCCGAATTTCGTCACGATGGGCAAGGTGACGGCGCGTGTGGTTCCCGTCGCCAGCCTGGTGAAGGACGACGCGCTCAACGGTGCTATCGCGCTTATCGAGAACGCCGATCCCGGCTACGATTGGCTGTTCGGGCGCAAGCTCGCGGGCTTCGTCACCACCTATGGCGGAGCGAACTCGCACATGGCCATCCGCGCCGCCGAATTCGGGCTGCCCGCCGCGATCGGCGTCGGCGAGGTCAAGATGGAGGCGCTGTCGAAAGCCGAGGTCGTCGAGCTCGACTGCGCGGCGCGGCGCATCATGGTTCTGAGGTAATCGATGCTGGTCGCGCTCAGTCAACGGACCTGCGAGGAGCAGCGCTACAAGGAGCGCCGGGACTGCCTCGACCAGGAATGGGGGCGGCTGCTAGGCCGTCTCGGCTGCCAGATGATCGCATTGCCCAATTCCGCGACGGATCCCCTTGCCTTGCTCGACCGGCTTCAGCCCGATGCGCTGATCCTGACTGGCGGCAGCGACCCGCTACCGGAAAGCGCGCCTGATGCTGAACGCAACAGGCTCGAAGGGACAATGCTGTCCTGGGCAGAGCGGCACGGGCGTTCCGTCGTCGGCATCTGCAGAGGCATGCAGGCGATCAACCAGCGCCTGGGCGGGCGGGTGCGGCCCGTGAATGGGCACGTCGCAGCCAGCCACAAGGTCTCGACCGCCAGCGGAGCGTCGCTCCTTGTCAACAGCTTCCACGATTTCGGCATCGGCCGTGCGGATCTCGCGTCCGAACTTGAACCGTTGCTATGGGGGAGCGACGATACTGTCGAGGCGGCGTCACACAGCGCTCGCCCGATAACATGCCTGATGTGGCATCCCGAGAGGACGATTGCCGAACCGGAACGCCAGCAGGCGATCCTCAAGGCCATCCTGTCAGGGCAGCCGTTGAAGGCCGCACTCGCATGACGGACCTCTCCCTGCTTCCCGAGCAAGCGGCTCTGTCGTTCTCCGGCGTCGCGAAGCTCTACAGAATGTACGCTTCACCGCTGCAGGTCGCGGTCGACCAGCTCGGCCTGCGCCGCCTGTCCTTTCGGAAGCGGCCTGAGATTCCGGTCTTCTCCGCGCTCAGAGGCTTGAATCTCTCTATCCGCCGCGGCGAGCGGGTCGGCATCGTCGGGCGCAACGGCTCCGGCAAGACGACGATGCTCAAGCTGGCAACGGGTGCCGTCGCGCCAAGTGAAGGCGTGATCGAGAGGAACGGGACCGTCCAGGCGCTCATGAGCGTGGCGGGCGGGTTCCATCCCGACTTGACCGGCTTCCAGAACATCGAAGCTGCCCTGTCCCAGAGCGGGCTGACCAGGCAGCGCCTGAAGGCAGCCATCGACGACGTCGTGGCCTTCACGGAGCTGGGCCTGCATATCAACCAGCCCTTCGGCGTCTACTCGCTGGGCATGCAGGCACGGACCCAGTTCGCGGTGGCGACGGCCATCCAGCCCGACATCCTCGTGATCGATGAGGTATTGGGTGCCGGCGACGGCTACTTCGCCGTCAAATCCGCACATCGCATGCGGGCGCTGGTCGACAGCGGCTGCACGATCCTGCTCGTTTCCCACGACGCCACCCAGATCCTGCAATATTGCGAGCGCGTCATCTGGCTGCGCGAGGGGCGCGTCCATCGAGACGGCCCTGCTGAGGCGGTGCTTGCGGCCTACCAGGCCGAAATGGAGGACATCGCTGCAGCCCATGGCGGCGCGACCGCCAGGATCGAGGAAGCGACCGATCCTTTCGAGCTCCCGGCCAGTCTCGACACCGAATTCGTGGCCGAGGCCATTCGTGCGGCGGAACGAGTGGACGGCCCCGCCGTCCCGGTCAGGCGGGCAACCGGGCGGACGGTCATGTCCTATCCGGGCAAGCCGGGGCTGCGCATCGCCGAGATCGAGATGCGCGCGTCTCCGGCACGGAGGACCGGCCTCGTCGTCGGCGACGAACTGGAATTGACGGTGCGCCTGTCCAGCGCCACGGGTGGCAGCTTCGCGATCACGCCGCAATTGCGGATATACTCGCTGTCCGGTGAGCGCTTTGCGTCTGCCGCAGGAGAGCTCATCAAGCTCGACGATCTTCCGGCCGGCTCCGAGTTTACCTTCCGCATGGTGCTCGATCGCTTGTTGCTCGGCGCGCAGCACTATCTGCTTTCGCTATCGATCGACGATGCGACGGCACCCACGAGCACGGCGCACTACGATCTGTGGTCGCGCTTCGGCTGCCTGAACTACGCTCCGAGCAATGATTCCGATCCGCCTCTCGTGCATATGAACGGAATGTGGCATTACCCGGATCGGCCGCCGGAAGACGCCCGCCTCGCGGCGCGCCAGTGAACGATGGGATCCGCCCGTGATCTGCCCTTCCTGCCAGTCGGACGATCTGCTTTCACTGAACACCTACAAGCGGAGCTGGTTCCTGTGCCATGCCTGCGGCGACGCCTTTCCGCAGCAGAAAGATCGGTATTCCCTGACGTTCCTGTCCGACCCCCATCTGAAGAAGATGAAGGAGGACGAGGCGTCGATGTATGATTACTTCATCCACCAGGACCATATCGACTACTCGATCGGCACAGCCGGCGACTTCCTGCGCCAACATGCCGAACCGAACCGGATCGCCTTCTATGGCAAGCGCGTGCTCGACATCAGCGGCGGCAACGGACATTTCCTGATGGAGATCGCCAAGCTCGGCGCCGAAGTCACCCTGACGGAAATCAATCAGCCGACCATCGACTATGCGAAGGCCACGCATGGCATCGATGTGCATCTCTTCAATTTCAACAGCCACAGCATCCAGGCTGAAGTCCCCAAGATATTCGATATCGTGATGGCGCGCGCCGCGGTCATGTTCTGCCAGGATCTTGCGAAATTCGCGCAGGACACCCGCGAGATCCTCGCCGACGACGGCTTGGTGATCGTCAATCACAGCGTCATTCCGACGCTCGGCGTGATGCTGCGGGTCCAGCTCGACGAGTTCAGCTATTTCCGTCTGCGCCAGCCGGAAAGCGTGATCCGCACCTTCGCGAAGGCCGGCTACGTCCTGCAGAGCCGTGCCGACGAGACGGATCCGAGCCTGTATGTCTATGACCACGATCTGAATCGCTACTGGACCCTGGCACGGTATCTGCACGAGCAGCCGGCGATGCGGCGTTTGGTGTCGGCAGAGCGTAGCGGCAAAGCGTGCTATGCTTTCCGCGCCCGAGACAGACGGAGATCGACGATGATCTTCCGGAAACTTCCTAACGCGTGAGAAGCGAATGTGCGGCTTGGTCGCGGTCCTGACTCCGGGACCGCTGGATATATCCACCCTCGTCCGGATGCGGGACCGCCTCGTCCATCGCGGTCCCGACGGCGCCGGGCATTGGATGGAGCGTGTCGGCGACGGCACCGTCGGGCTGGGCCATCGCCGGCTGTCGATCATCGATCTGTCGAATGCTGCGACGCAGCCCATGCTGGCAGCCGACGGCCGGATCGCGATCGTCTTCAACGGCGAGATCTTCAACTACCTCGAACTGCGCGAGGAGCTGCGGGCTGCCGGAGCGACGTTCCGGACCGAGTCCGACACCGAAGTGCTGGTCCAGGCCTATCTGGTCTGGGGCGAGGATTGCCTGCGGCGCCTCAACGGCCAGTTCGCCTTCGTGATCTGGGACGGCAGGCGCAACGAAGCCTTCGTCGCGCGCGACCGCTACGGCGAGAAGCCGCTCTATTATGCCGCGATCACCGGCGGCGGCCTGGCTATCGGCTCGGAGATGAAGGCGCTGTTCGCGCATCCGGGCGTGGCGGTCGAGCTCGACCGCGACCGCCTCAACATCTTCACCGGCGGGCGGGCGGATTATGCGAGCGCCGACACCCTGTTTCGCGGCGTCAACCAGCTCGAGGCGGCGCATGCGATGGTCGTCTCCGCGGATGGCCGGATTCGCCGCTCCTGGCGATACTGGCTTCCCGATTTCGGCGATGTCCGCCCGATCAGCCCAGCGGATGCCGCCGCGGAGTTCCGGGAGCGCCTGACGCACGGCGTCAGACTTCGCCTGCGCTCCGATGTCCAGGTCGGCGCCTGCCTGTCGGGTGGCCTCGACTCGTCGTCGCTCGTGGGTCTCATGGCCGGACAAGGGGTCGCCCGAAAGGACCAGCTACTTCACACGATCTCGGCGCGGTTCGGCGACGACCCAACGCTGAGCGAAGGAGCACATATCGATAGCGTGCTGCGCCATTGCGGCGCCACGGGCCTCGGGATCGAGCCGGATCCGCTGCGGCTGATGGAAGAATCCCGTGCACTGCACTGGCACCAGGAGATACCGTTCCTGTCGGCTTCCGCCTATCTCGAATGGTGCGTGCATCGCGCCGCACGCGAAAGCGGGCTGACGGTCATGATCGACGGTCAGGGCGCGGACGAGCTGCTCGGCGGGTATCAGTTCTATTTCGGCGTCAAGCAGATCGACTGGCTGAACACCGGCAGGTGGTTCGAGCTGACAAAGCAAACCTACCTGCACCGCCAGCATCTGGTTCGCGAGGCCCGGAAATACGCCGATGTGGGCCGCCGGTTCAACGTCGATGCGGCTGGATCGATCCTCGACATGCTCAAGCGCGGCTTCATCGACAAGGCCCGCATGGCGCGCGGAAAGCCGTCCCGGCTGGAGCCGCAGCTCGAACGCCGCGTCGGGACGCCCGATCCGGCGGGCGGCCGCTTCTTCCGGGCCTATCTCGCCGACGGCATGCTCCACGACATGCTGCCGAACCAGCTCGTCATGTCGGACCGCAATGCGATGGCATTCGGCATCGAGGCCCGCTTCCCGTTCCTCGACCACGAGCTCGTCGACTGGTGCAGCCATCTTCCTGACGAGGTCCTCATCCGGAACGGCTGGCAGAAATGGCCGCTGCGCCAGGCGATGGATGGCATCATCCCTCGAGATGTGCAGTGGCGCGGCGACAAGGTCGGCTTTGCCGCTCCCCAGGACCGATGGCTGCGCGGCGCGCTGAAGGATTGGGCCCACGAGCTCTTGTTCGCTGGTCCCATCGTGGAACAGGCGACCTACGATCGCGGCGCGATCGAGACCGCATGGCAGCAGCATCAGGCCGGAGCCGACGCCTCGTGGTACCTGTGGCGGTGGATCAGCGCGAGCGAGTGGCTGCGTCTCGGCCGCGACGGAGCTTGGCGCGACGGCCTAGACAACGACAATGCGCCCGCCGGCGATCCCATGCAGGCTGCCTGCGCATGATTACGATCATCGACTACAAGATGGGCAATCTCGGCTCGATCCTGAACATGTTCAGGCGCCTGGGCATCGCAGCCACCTTGACCGACAAGCACGAGGACATCGCAAAAGCCGACAAGCTGCTGCTGCCGGGCGTCGGCAACTTTTCCCGCTGCGCCGGCAATGTCACCCAGATGGGGCTGCGTTCCCTGATCCGCGACAAGGTCCTGAAGGATGCCACGCCGCTGCTGGGCATCTGCATGGGCATGCAGTTGCTCGGCAACGACAGTGAGGAGGGCCCTGGCGAGGGCCTCGGGTTGATCGCGGCCAGCAGCATCAAGTTCCGCCTGCAGCCCGGTGAAGCCGGCCAGAAGCCGCCGACGGTCCCTCATATGGGGTGGAACCATGTCGCGGCGGCCAAGGAGCACCCGGTTCTGGCGGGGCTGGAAATGCCGCGCTTCTATTTCGTGCATTCCTACTGGGTCGATTGCGCCTCGCGCCAGGATGTTCTGCTGGAATCCTCGTATGGTGGCTGCCGCTTCAATGCCGGCATCGCCAACGGCACGGTCGTCGGTGTTCAGTTCCACCCCGAAAAAAGCCATCGGTACGGCATGCAGCTCCTGTCCAATTTTGCAGCATGGCGGCCCTGATGTCGGACCCGACCGGGCTTCCACCCCTTCAGCTCCCGCCGATGCGCCCGCGCGTCATCCCGGTCCTGCTGATCAAGGACGGGCTTCTGTACAAGCCGCAGGGTTTCCGGGCGCCGCGCTATGTCGGCGATCCGCGCGTGGCCGTGAAGATCTTCAACGACAAGGGGGCCGACGAGCTCGTCCTGCTCGACATGAGCGCGACGCTCCAGCGCCGCGAACCGGATTATACCCTGATCGAGGAGATCGTCAGCGAGAGCTTCATGCCGATCGGCTATGGCGGCGGTATCCGCTCGGTCGAGCACGCCGCCCGGCTTGCCTCGCTCGGCGTCGAGAAGGCGATCGTCAATACCGCAGCCGTCGAGAACCCCGCTCTGATCGAGGAGATCTCCGGCCTCCTCGGTGCCTCCAGCACGGTGGTCTGCATCGACACGAAGCGCAGTCTGCTCGGAAGCTACAAGGCCTTCACACAGAACGGCACGCGCGCGACCGGTCTGGACCCGCTGGCGATCGCCCGGGAATGCGTGCGCCGCGGCGCCGGCGAGATCATCATCCAGGACATGAAGCGCGAAGGCTCGCTCGCAGGCTACAATCTCCCGCTGATCAAGGCGCTCGCGGATGCGGTCGACGTGCCCGTGGTCGCGCTCGGCGGGGCGGGCAAGCCTGACGATTTCAGGGCGGCCGTCGAGGCCGGCGCAGCCGCGGCGGCTGCAGGCAGCATGTTCGTTTTCCAGGGCACACACCGGGCGGTGCTGATTACCTACCCGACGCAAAACGTGCTGGACGCCGTATTCAAGCTCGGTTGACGGCGCTCTCGTAAAGACTCACCAGCCGCGAGCGCTCGACATCCCAGTTAAGCTCCTGAGCAGCCGCGAGGCTGCGACGCTTCAACGCCTCGACCCTGGCGGCGTCGAGACCGTTCACCGCAGCTGCGATCGCCTCCGGCGTCAGATTCTCGGTCAGCACCGCGAAGCCGTGACGCTCGACCAGGGCTCTCATGTCCGGCAGGTCCGACACGATCAGCGCCAATCCCGCCTGCACATATTCGAAGAACTTGTTCGGCAGCGCATAGAGATTGTGCTTCGAGCTGGGTGGCAGCGTGACGATCCCGATATCGGATTCCGTGGCCCGTGCGACGAGCTCTACCATGGGCACGGGCGGGTCCAGCCGCACCCGGTCTCGGATCTTCAGCCGGTCGATCGTCTGCTCGATGAGGTCGAGATAGCTGCGTTCACCAGGGCCGCGCAGCACGAACTCAAATTCCGGCCGCCAGAGCGGGACGCTTTCCAGGCACTCCTCGATGCCGCGATTTGGCGCCAGGATGCCGTGAAACAGGATGGAGCAGCGGCTGCCGACCGCGCGAAACGGCACATCATGCCGGTCGGGCACGTTCCTGATCTCCTGCAGGGGCTCAGGCAGCCCGTAGATGCGCGCGATGTCTGCGCCGATTCCAGCAGAGACTGCCGTCCGGACCCTGGCGCGTGCCAGCCCGGCACCCTCGACGGCGCGGACCAGCGGCACCCGGGTCAGCTTCCAGGCCAATCTATGGCCATATTCTTCGAGTGCATATTCGTGGGTATCGTATCCGACGATACCGCCATGCCGCTCCGCCAGCGCCATCGCGACCGGCAACATGTGCCAATCGTTGGCCAGATAGACCGCCGCCTTAACGTCACGAGCCGCGGAATAGAGTGGAGCGATATGCGGACGCCGCAGATAGTAGTCCGTGGCCCCGTTCGGTGCCACGCGAAACGACGCGAGCCTGGCATATTCCGGAAGCCGCGTGACACGCAAAGCCAAGCGCCAGAGCGGTCGCGCGATGCTGCGCAGGGCGCCGGGCAGACGCTCGGACATCGCCCGGGCATGGGTCTGCCGTGCAGACGCGGCGTTACCCTGGCCCCGCGCTCCGCCGGCTGCCGTACCGGGCGTCAATATGGGCCAGGTAGGGGCCGGGGATGCGCCTCCGTCCAATCCAACGGCTGTCACCTGCCAGCCCGCATCCGCGAAAGCGTCCCCCTGGCGCCTCACGCGCGGATCATCCGCAATCGCGGAAAGAGACAGGATGCAGATGGAACGCTCGGTCATAATCGGAATAAAGCTCGGAGACCCGGAATTTTGACATGGCCGATTTTCTCCGCCATGTCACGCGCACAGCGCGCTCAGATGTATGGACAATTCCCGTGACGAAAACGTCGACCTATGTTCGCGAAACAGCGATCAACGCTCTCGACCGATTTTTCGCGAACCATGTGAACCGCTCGATCGGCGAGAATTACCAGCCACCACGCCAGCGGCCGGGCGAGCAATCTTCGACGCGCTATCAGATCTGCTCGCGCTGCATCATGGATACGTCGGATCCCGAGATCTCGTTCGACGGGAACGGCGTCTGTAACCACTGCATCTCGTATGATGCCACGATCAAGCAATACGTGAAGCGCGGGCCGGACGGCTGGGCCGAGCTGGAGGCGATCGCGCAGCGCATCCGTGACGAAGGCCGCGGCAAGAAATACGACTGCATCATCGGTCTCAGCGGTGGCGTCGATTCGACCTATGTCGCCTATGTCGTGGTGAAGAAGCTTGGGCTTCGTCCGCTCGCGATCCATCTGGACAATGGCTGGAACACGGAGATCGCCGTCAGCAACATCGAGAACGTCGTCACGAAGCTCGGCATCGATCTCTACACCGAGGTGCTGAACTGGGAGGAATTCCGCGGCCTGCAGGCCGCCTTCGTCCGCTCGGGCGTTCCCGATTGCGAAATTCCCACCGATCACGCGATCACGGCCGTGCTGTACCGGATAGCGATGGAGCAAGGTGTCCGCTTCATCATGGGCGGCTCGAACTACGCCACGGAGCAGATGGTTCCGCGCACCTGGTCCGACGGGCATTCGGATTGGCGCTACATCCGCACCATCGGGGAAAAATTCGGAGCCGGCCCGCTTCGCACCTATCCGCACTACACCTTCTTCGACTACGCCGTGCTCTGGCCGGCAATCAAGCACATGGAGATGGTCTATGTGTTGAATTACTTCGAGTACAATAAATTCGAAGCTCTCGAACTGATGAAATCCGAGCTCGGCTGGGTTTCGTATGGCGACAAGCACCACGAGTCGATCTATACGCGCTTTTATCAGACGCAGTACCTGTTCACGAAATTCGGTGCCGACAAGCGCCGGCCGCACCTATCTTGCCTCATCAACGACCATCGCATGACGCGCGACGAAGCGCTCGCCGCGATCCAGAAGCCACCTATCGCTGAGGAACAGGCCAAGATCGACCGGCAATTCGTGCTGAAGAAGCTCGGCATCTCGGATACGGAATACGAAGAGCTCTTGCAGAAGCCGCCCGTTTCACTGTGGGATTTCGACACCGATACGAAGTATCGGCCGCGGTACTACTATCCGGCTCTCCGCCTGGCGAAGGCCGTGCAGAGCCCAGTCGCGAGCTTCAAGGGATGGTTCGTCCCGCGCGCACGCGGTGCTGTGCGGCTGCTGCGTCGCAAACTCGGTGGGGCATGACGGAGCAAGTCTCTCCCGAGCCTGCCGACGCGCCTCTTGCCGCATCGCAAAACGCTCGCCCCCGCCGGGTCTGCATCATCTCTTTGACATCCGTAGTCCAGGAACCGCGGGTTCTGCGTCAGATTAGGGCCTTCCTGGACAAGGGCTGGCTGGTGACCGTGGTCGGGTACAGCGGCGGCAAGCCGCCCCCCGATGCCTGGGACTTCGTCGAGGCCGATCTCAACTTCCTGCCGGATAGCTCCGGCCGCGTAAGGCCGCCGGAAACCCGCAGGATCCGGCATATGATCCTCTCGGATCCCCTGGCCGCCGCTCGCCGCATCTCGGACATTCTCCTCGTCCATGCGAAGAAGGCCGTGCCGAAGCTGCGCGCGAGGTTGCCACTCGCCTCCACCAGAAATCGCCCATGGTCATGGCGCGAGGCACGGAAGCATTTCTATCGGGACAAGGCGACGCGGAACCTGAAAAGGCACCTGCTGGCGAAGATTCCGCCATGCGACCTCGTCATCGCGCATGACTACTTCACCTATATCCTGGCGGACGACGTCGCAAAGCGCCGCGGCGCGAGGCTTGGGCTCGATTGTCACGAGTATGCGCTCCAGCAATATGACTATGATAATAGCCCTGACCGTAATGCACGGAATGAGTGGCTGACGGTCACCCGGCCCTATATCGATGCGTTGCAACGCCACTATTTCAAGACCGCAGATGTCGTCAGCACAGTCTGCGATGGGATCGCGGACCTGCTGGCCGCAGATTACGAGCTCGCGCAGCGCCCGATCGTCGTCAGATCGACGCCCTTCTTCGAGCATATGCCGTTCAGGCCTTGCGGCGAGACGATCGAGATCGTCTATCACGGGCTGATCACCCCGACCCGCAATCTCGATGTCGCCGTGCGCGCTTTGGTTCTGTGTCGCGAAGAATTCCGGCTGACGATGCGCGGACCTGCCGACCCGAACTACGATCGGGACTTGCTGGACCTTGCGAAGCAGCTCGGCGTGGCGCACCGGTTCACGATCGCGCCTCCCGTCCCGTTCGCGGAACTCATCGCATCGGCCAATCAGGCTGATATCGGCTATTTCGCCTTCGACGTCTTTTCCAATCAGCGAAAATACACGCTCCCGAACAAATTCTTCGAATATATCATGTCGGGCCTGGCACTGGTTGTTATGGATGTCCCGGAGCTTTCAAAAGTCATCCGGGAGCATAAGAACGGCCAGCTCGTCGCAACGTTCGATGCTGAATCGGTCGCCAATGCGATCAACAGCCTGACGCGCAGTGACATCGAGGAGATGAAGCGGAACTCCCTGAGGGCTGCCGAGAGCCTTTGCTGGGAGGCCGAGCAGAAGGTTTTCGTCGAGGGCTACGGGATATCCTGAGTTCGCGGAATCCCGGCAGCCATGCGGCCGCTAGGCGAATCCGGGACATCATCACCGCCAACGTGCTGTGCGTTTTCGCCTGCTGCCACGCCAGCCGGCCTATGCCAGATTGCTCCGTCACTGCCGGAGCAACCGGCAGGCCTGCAACGGAACGCTGGAAACGCTATGCCTGATCCCGCCTCCACCGACCGCCGCCTGATCGGCTCCTTCGACTATGTCGTCATCGGAGCGGGCTCGGCTGGCTGCGTCGTCGCCAACCGGCTGGCGGCCAATCCGAAGAACAAGGTCCTGGTGCTCGAAGCCGGCGGCATGGATGACTGGGTCTGGTTCCACATCCCGGTCGGCTATCTCTTCGCCATCGGCAATCCGCGCGCAGACTGGCTGTTCCAGACAGAGCCGCAGGCCGGGCTCGGCGGGCGGGCCCTCGCCTATCCGCGCGGCAAGGTCGTCGGCGGCTCCTCGGCGATCAATGCCATGGTCTATATGCGCGGCCAGGCTGCCGACTATGACGGCTGGCGCCAGCGCGGCCTCACCGGCTGGGGCTGGGACGACGTGCTGCCCTATTTCCTCCGGCACGAGGACCACATGGCGCCGCCGCCGGGTGGGCTGCACAAGGCGGGCGGAGAATGGCGCGTCGAGCACCCGCGCGTGCGCTGGGCGATCCTCGACGCGATCCGGGATGCCGCGGAAGCCGCCGGCATCGCCAAGATCCCGGATTTCAACACCGGCGACAACGAGGGCTCCTCGTATTTCCAGGTGAACCAGCGTCGCGGCCGGCGTTTGAGCGCCTATCGCGCCTTCCTGAAGCCGATGCTGGAACGGCACGACCGCGACAATCTCCGGCTGGAAACCGGCGTCCATGTCGAACGCATCCTGTTCGAGAACGGCCGGGCGAGCGCCGTCGAGTTCACGCATGGCCTGGGCACGGCGAGCGAGGAGCGGCTGAAGGTCGAGATCAAGGGTGAAGTCGTGCTCTCGGCCGGCGCGGTCGCCTCGCCGCTCCTGCTCGAACGCTCCGGCATCGGCAGCGGGGCGCGGCTGCAGGGCTTCGGCATCGAGACGCTGGTCGATGCGCCCGGCGTCGGCGAGAACCTGCAGGACCATCTCCAGATCCGGCCGGTCTACAAGGTCCATGGCGTCAAGACGCTCAACAGCGACTATGCCAAGCTCTGGCGTCGCCCCCTGATGGCACTGGAATGGGCCGCCTTGCGCACGGGGCCGCTGACCATGGCGCCCTCGCAGGTCGGCGCCTTCGCCAAGTCCTCGCCGCAATACGCCACGGCCAATCTGCAATACCATTTCCAGCCGCTCTCGCTCGACAGCTGGGGCTCGGGCCTGCATCCGTTCGACGCCTTTACGGCCAGCGTCTGCAATCTCAGGCCGACGAGCCGCGGCAGCGTGCATCTGCGCTCGGCCGATCCGCGCGACAATCCGGTCATCTCACCGAACTATTTCGATACCGAGGAGGACCGGCAGGTTGCGGTCGATGCGATGAAGCTGACGCGCCGCATCGTGGCCCAGGCGCCGCTCGCCCGCTTCCGACCGGAGGAGCATATGCCGGGCGAGGCCGCCCAGTCCGACGAAGCGCTGCTGGAGGCCGCCGCCCAGCTCGGCACTACGATCTTCCATCCGGTCGGCACCGCCCGGATGGGCAGCGACGACGATTCCGGCGCGGTTCTCGACGAGCGGCTCAGGGTGCGCGGGGTCGACGGCCTGCGCGTCATCGACGCTTCGGTGATGCCGACGATCACCTCCGGCAACACCGCCAATCCGACAATGATGATCGCCGAGAAGGGCGTGGCGATGCTGAAGGAAGATGCGCGCCGCTAACGGTTGTCAGGCCGGGCTTGGAATTGCCGCAAATCGCAACCTATGAATCCAGCTGCGATGCCCGATAACCTTCCGCCCTCGCCTGCACCCGAATGCGGCCCGCTGACGCGCGGACTGCTCGCGATTCTGCGCGCCGTCATCACCGTCTTCGTCATCCTCGACGAGTTCCTGCGGCCGCTCTACCGGCCTCTACTGCGCCGGCTCGCGGAGCTGCGCATCATGCGCCGGCTGGAGGAGAGCGTCGCCGCGCTGCCGCCGCCGCTCGTGCTGCTGGCGCTGGCGATCCCCTTCGCCATTGCCGAGCCCCTGAAGCTGTTCGGCCTGCTGCTCTTCGCGCGCGGGCAGTTCTGGGCCGGGCTGATCGTCACCGCCTTCGCGCATCTGATGAGCTTCGTCTTCGTCGAGCGTATCTACCATGCCGGCCGCGACAAGCTGCTCAGCTATCGCTGGTTCGCCTGGATCATGGGCCAGATCGTACGCGTGCGCGACAACGTGCTCGGCTGGGTCCGGGCCACCCCCGCCTATGGCCTGGCGATGCGGACGCGCGATGCCGTGCGCCAGTGGTGGCAGACCATGCGAGCCTGAGGCTCAGGCCGAACGGCCGCGGGCCAGCAGCATGAGCGCGCCGGCCGCGAGCGCCGAGACCGCGATCAGCAGCAGCGTCGAGAGCATGACGCCGCCGCGCTCCAGCGCGACGGCGAAGACGAGCGGCGCCGCCGCCTTGATGACGAGGCCGGGCGCCGAGAGCTTGCCCATGGTCGCGCCGAAGCCGACCGGGCCGAAGAGCTGGAGCGGCACCGTGCCGCGCACGATCGAGCTCAAGCCCATGCTGATGCCGAAGGCGAGGGCGAAAAGCCCGGCGACCACAGGGAGCGAGCCGCCGATCAGCAGCAGGACGAGGCCGAGCGGCATCAGCCAGGCCGAGGCCCAGGCAGTCGTGACCGGCGAGATGGCGCGCCCGAACAGCATCTCGGTCAGGCGCCCGGCGACCTGAGACGGCCCGAGCATCGCGCCGATGCCGACGGCAATGGCAGCACTGAGGCCAAACCCCTGCAGCAGCGCCAGCAGATGCACGGCCATGGCCGAGACGACGAAGCCCTGCAACGAGAAGGCCAGTGCCAGCAACAGGAAGGCGCGGCGGCGGGCATCGCCCGTGAGATAGGCCGTCTCCGGCTCCTGTGCGACGGCGGGAGCCGCAGCGCCGGCCTCGGCGACGACCGACCGCCTCACCCGGCCGGGCAGGAAGACAAGATGCAGGGGCAGGCAGACCAGTATCTGCGAAAGGCCGTAAAGCCTGTAGACGCCGCGCCAGTCGAGAACCGCGAGCAGGCTCGAGGTCAGCGGCCAGAACAGGGTCGAGGCGAAGCCGCCGATCAGGGTGAGCTGGCTGATGGCGCGGCGCGCCCGGCTGCCGCGGGCCTGTGTCAGCGCGGCGAAGGCGGCGTCGTAGAACACCGCGGTGGTCACCGCCTGGAGGGCGGCCATCGCGAGCGTATAGCTGACGATGCCGCGCGCCTCGGCCAGCGCGAAGAGCGAGAGCCCTGCCAGTCCGGAGCCGGTCGTCATCACCAGCCGGGTGCCGTAGCGATCGATCAGGCGGCCTGTGACGGGAGCAACCGCGCCACCCAGCAGAAGGCCTACCGCGAAACCGCCGAAGGTCCATTCCGGCGCCCAGCCGAAATCGGCGGTGATACGCGGCGCCAGCACCGTGAAGGCATAGAACAGAGCGCCATAGCCGAAGACCTGCGTGACGCCGAGCGCAGGGATCAGCGACGGCCCGCCAGGCCGGGCGAATCGCGGCGAAGCCATACCACCCTGCTCCGGATCAGACGATCTGGTTGCGCAGACCGGCTTCGCCGCGTGCCAGCCGATCCAGATTGTCGAGGAGGATGTCGACGACATTGCCTTCATAGGCGCGGGTCTCGCCGGCGCTATGCGGGGTGACGATGACCTGCGGCATGCGCCAGAACGGCGAGATCGGCGGCAATGGCTCCTCATGGAAGCAATCGAGCCCGGCGCCGGCGATGCTGCTGTTGCCGAGCGCATCGAGCAAGGCCATCTCGTCGACGACGCGGCCACGCGCGACATTGATCAGGAAGGCCGAAGGCCTCATCGCACCGAGGATGCGGGCATCGATCAACCCCTCCGTCTCGGGCGTCAGCGGGCAGGTCAGGGCGACGAAATCGGCGCCGGCCACTACCTCGGCCAGCTTGTCCGGATGAACGACAGCCTCGACATGGGGCTGCGGCTCAGCGCTGCGGCGCACGCCGATGACGCGCATGTCGAAGGCCGCCGCCAGCTTCGCCAGCCTCAGGCCGATGCGGCCGAGCCCGACGATTACCAGCGTCTTGCCGCCGAGCTCGTCCTCGCGCAGGGCGCGGTCGCCGATCATCGGGCGCCAGGACTGCTTCGTCTGGTTGTCCCGGGCGAAATGGATCTGGCGGGTCAGCGCCAGGATCAGCGACATCGCATGTTCCGCGACGGCTCGCTCATTGCCGCCCTGGGCGCTGGCGAGCCGGACACCGGCCGCGCCGATCGCCGCCTTGTCGAACTGGTCGGTGCCGGCGCTGATCGACTGGATGAAGCGCAGCTTCGGCAGGCGCGGCAGCAGGTCGTTGCGCCAGAGGCCGGAAACGACGAGCACATCGGCTTCCGGGGCGCGCTCGCGCAGTTCGTCGAGGCTGCGGACTTCAAAGCTCTTCGCCGCGCGGCCACGCGTCAGGAACTCGTCCCGGAGCTGATAGGCGGCATGGGCGAAGCCGATCGTCAAGTCGCCTTCCGGCGGCAGGAATGCCATGCGTCGTCTCTCCCCGATTCCTTGTGCGGTCGACGTTAGCCGGCCCGCCGGTTCCTGTCCCCGCACTGGCCGCATGCAAGCTTCACGCTGATGACGATGCTTCCAAGGCATCGAGGGTGAGCGCGGCGCGCAGGCGCGACCAATCCGCCTCGTCGCCGGGCAGCCCGAAGCGCAGTCGATCCGGCGCGTTCTGGAAGCGTCGGACATAGATGCCGTGCCGGCCGAGACGGGCGAAGAGCGCCGCCGCAGCGGGCGTTTCGAGCAGGCGGAACAGGGCCGTTCCGCCAACGATGCGGCCATGTGGTGCCAGCAGGGCATCGAGGCGTGCGGCGTCACGGGCGCGCTCCTTGCCGGTCTCTGCGAGCCAATCGGCATCGGTCAGCGCTTGTGCGCCGACATGGAGCGCGGGGCCGGCCACCGACCACGGACCCAGCGCCGCCTTGAGCCGCGCCATCAGGTCGGGCGCGCCGATGGCGAAGCCGAGCCGCAGGCCTGCGAGCCCATAGGTCTTGCCGAAGGACCGCAGCACGATCGCACTGGGCGGGAGCTCCGGGATGATACTGGCTTCGGGCGTGAAATCGGCGAAGGCCTCGTCGATGACAAGCAGGCCGCCGCGGGCCCTACAATCAGCGGCCAGTTCGGCGAGTTCAGCCCGCGACAGCACGCGCCCGTCGGGGTTGTTGGGATTGACCACGACGATGGTCGCAGCCGCCTCGGCAGGCAGGACGGTTTCGGTGACGACGTAGCCCGCCTTGCGCCAGGCATGGCCGTGCTCGGCATAGGTGGGGCCCAGAATCGCGACCGGTCCTGCCGGCGCGAGGCGCGGCAGCAACTCGATCAGGATCTGCGTGCCGGGCGCGGCGACGATGTCTGCCTGAGCCGGCACGCGATAGGCCACGCGGGCGGCGGCGATCAGTACCGCCTCGTCATCGGCGCCGGGCAGGCGCGTCCAGAGGCTTAACGGCAGCGCCGGAAGCGGATAGGGGATCGGATTGATCCCGGTGGAGAGATCGACCCATTGCTCAGGCGCCTTCGGAAAGAGCGCGCGGGCCGTGGCGAGATCGCCGCCATGCCAGATACCGTCCTCAGCCACGACCCTGTCCGCGCCCCGCATGAACCTCTCCGCCAGCCTGCCGCTGCTCGTGCTCGCGCTGACCGTCGAGGCAGCGTTCGGCTATCCCCAGCGCTTCTATGCCGCAATCGGCCACCCCGTCACCTGGATCGGGACGCTGATCGGCTGGCTGGACCGGACGCTCAATCGGGAAACCGCTTCCTTCGCCCTGCGCAAGGCGATGGGCGTGCTGTCACTGGTGCTGCTGCTCGCTGCCGTCATCGCCGTGTCGGCGCTGGTCCAGCGCCTGTGCCTTTCCTTCGGGCTTCTCGGCCTCATCCCTCTCGCACTGATCGCCTCGACGCTGATCGCCCAGCGCAGCCTCTACGAGCATGTCGCGGATGTCGCCGAGGGGCTGGAGCGCGATGGGCTGGAAGGCGGGCGGCGCGCCGTCTCGATGATCGTCGGCCGCAATCCGCAGACGCTGGACGAAGCCGGCGTGTCGCGTGCAGCCATCGAGAGCCTCGCCGAGAATTTCTCTGACGGCATCACCGCGCCGGCCTTTTGGCTGGGTGTCGGCGGTTTGCCGGGCATTGCCGCCTACAAGGTGATCAACACGGCCGATTCGATGATCGGCCATCGTACGCCGCGCCATCTTGCCTTCGGCTGGGCCGCCGCACGGCTCGACGATCTCGTCAACCTGCCGGCCTCGCGACTGACAGCGCTGCTGCTGGTCGCCTCGGCAGCACTCGACCGATCGGCTGATGCGGGCAGCGCTTGGCGCGCAGTGCAGCGCGATGCCGGCAAACACGGCTCGCCCAATGCCGGCTGGCCGGAAGCGGCGATGGCCGGAGCGCTCGGGCTGCGCCTCGCCGGCCCGCGCGTCTATGGCGAGACCCGCGTCGAGGATCACTGGATGGGCGATGGCCGGGCGGAGGCGAATGCGGCCGATATCCGCCGGGCGCTCACGCTCTACAAGCGCTCTTGTGGCTTGCTCTGGGGTCTGGCGGCGCTGCTGGCTGCGGCCGCGCTGCTCTAACGTTCAGTTCGGCACCGGCACGGCTCGCCGGGCGATCGCCTGCAGATCGGCGCCCTGCGGCAGGGAGCCGAAATGGCCGGACCAGCCCCCGGCCAATCGCGAGGCGACATAGGCGTCCGCGACCGCATGCGGAGCGTGGCGGATCAAGAGCGAGGCCGACAGGCCCAGCGCCATGCGCTCGACGAAGCGGCGGGCGAGATGCTCGTGGCGGAGCACATCGACCAGATCGGTCTCCAGTTCCGCAAGGAAGGCGTCGTAGCGCGGATCGCTCCCACGGGCGGCGCGCAATTCGTCGAGCAAAGCCGGCACGCAATCGGGGTAGCGGCGGATCGAGCGGAGCACGTCGAGGCAGACGACATTGCCGGTGCCCTCCCAGATGCCGTTGAGCGGCGCCTCGCGATAGAGCCGCGCCATCAGATGGTCTTCGATGAAGCCGTTGCCGCCATGGCATTCGAGCGCCTCGACCACGACCGGCGTGGCGCGCTTGCAGTTCCAGTACTTCGCGATCGGCGCGCCGATGCGGCCGATGAGCTTCTCCGCCTCGCTTTCGGCCTCACGGTCGAGCGCATGGACGAAACGGAAGGCGAGCCAGGCGGACGCTTCGGCTTCAAGAGCGAGGTCGGCGACCACGTTCGTCATGATCGGCTGGTCAATCAGCGCCTTCTGGAAGGCGCGGCGATGGGCGGTGTGATGCGCCGCCTGCGCCACCGCATGACGCATCAATCCGGCCGAGCCCACGGCGAAATCCAGCCGCGTGTAGTGGTTCATCTCCAGACCGGCGCGGATGCCGTGGCCGGGCGCGCCGATCAGATGGGCGATCACGCCGCGGAACTCGACCTCGGAGGAGGCGTTCGACTTGTTGCCGCATTTGTCCTTGAGCCGCTGGATCTGCAGGCGGTTGCGCGACCCGTCCGGCAGCCAGCCCGGCACGACGAAGCAGGAAACGCCCTCTTCCGTGCGCGCCAGCGTCAGGAACACGTCGGAATGCGGGACGGAGAAGAACCATTTATGCCCGGTGAGGGAATACGTTCCATCGGCATTGCGGGTCGCCACGGTCTGGGTCTGGCGCAGGTCGGAGCCGCCCTGCTTCTCGGTCATCGCCATGCCGACCGTGCCGCCGCGCTTCTGCGCCGCCGGCAGCGGGCGCCCGTCATAGTCGCTGGACGTGATCAGCCGGCCGAACTCGGCCCAGCGCGCGGGATCGCGCTGCAGGACGGGAATGGCCGAATAGGTCATGCCGAGCGGGCAGCAGATGCCGTTCTCGCCCTGATTCCAGAGATAGGAGACCGCCGCGCGGGCCACCTGCGCGCCTTGGCGCGGCTTCGTCCAGCATAGCGAATGGAACTCGTCGCGCATCGCGAGCCCCATCAATTCGTGCCAGGCCGGATGGAACTCGACCTGGTCGACGCGCCGGCCCCAGCGATCATGCGTGCGCAATTCCGGCAGGCTGCGATTGGCCTGCCGCGCCAGGTCCTGCACCGCTTGCGACCCGACATGCCCACCAACCACGCTCGCCTGCTCGCGGAACCAGCCGGCGCCGAACGTATCGAGGATGCGACCGAGGGCCGGATCGGCGGCGAAGGCGTCGTAATCCGCCAGCGCCGGCGCCTGGTTCAGCACCTCATGGGTGTCGTAGCCGTAAGCATCGAGGGTGGTCATGCGGCCTGTCCTTCACGGGAAATCAGTGCGGCGAGGGAGAGATCGGCCAGCGCCGCGGCGATCTCGCGGCCGCGCTCCGGCGTGATCGGACGGTCCGGCGAGAGCGGGCCGATCAGCGCCTCCATGAAGCCGCCGACGATCATCGCCGCGGCGGCATCGGGATCGACCGAGCGGAAGGCGCCCTGCCCTTCGCCTTCCACGACGAGCGCGCGAAAAATGCCGGCAATCTCGCGGCGATAGTCGAGCCGCGTCGCGTCGACAGCCGGATCGGCAGGCTCGGCGATCATCGACCAGGCAAGCCGCCGGTTGGCGAAGGCGCGCCGGGCGAAGGCTTCGACGGCAGCGGTCAGTCGTTCGGCCACGGGAGCGTCGCTCGCGGCGATCTCGCGCAATACGGCGAGTTCGCGCGACGACACGGCAGCGACGATCTCGGCCATCAATTCGGCTTTCGAGGCGAAATAGGAATAGACGCTGCCGGTCGAGACGCCGCTGGCCGCGGCAACCGCGGCGATCGAGGTCTCATGGAAGCCGACCTCCGCGACGATGCCGCGCGCGGCAGCGAGGATCGCCTCGCGCTTGCCGGCCTTGCGCGGCTGTTTCGGCTGAAGGCCGGTCATGGGCGATCTCGAAATTGAATTTGAATTCGGATTCAATTTGAAGAGATGTCTTGCCGCCGTCAAGAGACGGCGGTTGGGGCCCGCAGCGACGCGGAGCAACCGGAGGCTCAGATCGCCTACAACATGCCTTTGCGCTTCCTGATGTCGCGCCGCGGACCAGCGCAGCCCTCAGGAAGGCGGCGCCTCGCCGGTTCGGGCCGCCCCGCCGCGGCCGGCCCGACGCTCGACCGAGTGATCGATGACGAGCAGGACGAGCGCGAGGAGCGTGGCCGACAGCACGATCGCATGATCGCCGAGGCCGGCGGCGCAGCCGAGCGCGGCCGTGACCCATATGGCGGCCGCCGTGGTCAATCCCGTCGGCGTCGCATGGCCGCGGCGCAGAACAATGACGCCCGCGCCCAGGAAGCCGATCCCGGTCAACACGCCCTGGACGACGCGGCTGGCGGCGTCAGATTCGTTCGGTTCGCTGAAGATCGTCGCCGCGGCGGCCGTGCCAAGCCCGACCAGACCGAAGGTGCGGATCCCGGCCGCACGCTGCTTGTTGGTCCGTTCCCAGCCGACGACGATGCCGGCCGCCATCCCGGCCAGCAGCCTGAGCAGCAGATCCAGCTCTCCCCACAGAAAACCACTCATGGCCCACCCCCGAAAACGATGATCGAGGGCATGAACGCGCGAGGGCCGTTCGCGTTCGTTCTGCGGCAAAGGACCGGCAGCCGGCGAGGCAGCCTGCTAGAACTCGATCCCCAGCTGCGCCTTCACGCCGGCCGCAAAGTGATGCTTCACCAGCGTCATCTCGGTGACGAGATCGGCCGCCTCGATCAGCTCCGGCTTGGCATTGCGGCCCGTGACCACGACGTGCAGGTCAGGCCTGCGGGCAGACAGTGTCGCGACGACCTCCGCGAGCGGCAGGTAATCGTAGCGCAGGGCGATGTTGAGCTCGTCCAGCACCAGCAATCTGATCTCCGGATCGGCCATCAGCTCCCTGGCCTTGGCGAAGGCGCGCTCGGCGGCGGCGATGTCGCGGGCCTTGTCCTGCGTCTCCCAGGTGAAGCCCTCGCCCATGCTGTGCCAGCTCACCTGATCGCCAAAGGCTTCGAGCGCCCGACGCTCGCCGGTCGACCAGGCGCCCTTGATGAACTGCACCACGCCGATGCGCCAGCCATGGCCGAGCGCGCGCAGGATCAGCCCGAAAGCCGCGGTCGACTTGCCCTTGCCGGGGCCGGTATTGACGATGAGAAGGCCCTTCTCGACCGTCTTGGAGGCGACCTCGGCGTCCTGCACCGCCTTGCGCTTCTCCATCTTCGCCTTGTGGCGGGCGGCGTCATCGGTATCGGTCATCACTTCGCTCGTGTCACTTCACCTGCATCGGCAATCCGGCGACCATGAAGACCACGCGGCCGGCGCGCGCGGCAAGCGCCTGATGCAATCGTCCAGCCTCGTCGCGGAAGCGGCGGGCGAGCGCATTATCCGGCACGATGCCGAGGCCGACCTCGTTGCCGACCAGCACGAGCGGGCCAAAAACCCGCTCACAGGTAGAGATGAGAGCCGTCGTGGCAGCGACGGTGTCGCGCTCGGCCAGGATGAGGTTGGTCAGCCAAAGCGTCAGGCAATCGACGAGAACCGGCCGACCGGCGGGCATCGCAGCGATCGCCTCGGGAAGGTCGAGCGGAGCATCGACCGTATCCCAGCCGGACGGCCTGCGCGCGCGGTGCGTGGCGATCCGCTCCCGCATCTCGTCGTCATAGGCCTGAGCGGTGGCGATATAGGCCCAGGGCGCGGGCAGCGTTTCGATCAGCCCTTCGGCATAGCGGCTCTTGCCCGAGCGCGCGCCGCCCAGGACGAGGGTGAGATGACGCATTTCCCGAGGCATACCATTCGCCATGTTCCCGAGCCCCATCGCGCGAAACGCCGCTACGCGGCTCTCCGAGATCAAGGTTCGCAAGGAGTGGAGCGTCTGCATTGCACAGCAGCACGACGAAGGCTAATGATCGTCGCTGACGGTGCCTCCGCGAGGAGGTGAAAAGGGAACGCGGTGCGGGCTTGCTTTGCCCAATGCCGCGGCTGCCCCCGCAACTGTAAGCGGATGTCCTTCGCCATCGGCCACTGGAGCGCTCGCTCCGGGAAGGCGGCAAAGGGCGCGAAGTCCGCGAGCCAGGAGACCTGCCGTCGACCCGCAGAGATCCAACCGGCTGCCGGCGGGGCGGCCACGGAGAACGCATATGAACACCGTTTCGGTTTCCACCCCCAAACTCAGCGTTTCGGAACGCGTCAAGGCGGTTACCGCCGCGCTCGTGATCGGCATCGCGCTGATCTACACGACCGGCTTCGCGGCCTCGACCGACGTCCACAACGCCGCGCACGATACCCGCCACGGCCTCGCCTTTCCCTGCCACTGAGGGAAAGCACCCATGGTCACGCGTGTTCTCACGGTCAGCATTCTGGCCGGGCTTCTGGCTGGCTTGATCGTCGCCGCCCTGCAGAATGTCACCACCACCCCGCTGATCCTCAAGGCCGAGACCTATGAGGCGGCGCTCGCGCTGAAAGCGCCGACGCTCGCCGCCTTCGACGGCGAGGCGAAACTCATCCTGGCGCATGGCCCGGCCGGCGATGCGCCCGGCCACGACCATGCCGAATGGAAGCCGCAGGATGGCCTCCAGCGGACGCTCTTCACCAGCGCCGTGACGATCGCGACCGCGATCGGCTTCGCAGGCTTGCTGCTCGCCGGCATGATCGCGGCCGGTGACAGGATCGACCAGCGCAGCGCGCTCGTCTGGGGTGCCTGCGGCTTTCTCGCGCTCGGGCTCGCGCCGGCGATGGGACTGGCTCCCGAACTGCCGGGCGCTGCCTCCGCTGCATTGGAGCAGCGCCAGCTCTGGTGGCTCTGGACCGCCATCGCCACCGCGATCGGACTGTTCCTGTTCCTGCGCTTCGAGCAGCCCTGGCTCAAGCTTGTGGCCATCGTCCTGATCCTGCTGCCGCATGTCGTCGGCGCCCCGCACCCGGCCGCGCCGGAGAGCAAGGTTCCGGCCGAGGTCGCCGCGCATTTCGCGTCGCTCTCGCTCGGCATCCAGGCCGCGCTCTGGCTCGCCACTGCCTTCATGGTCGGCGTGCTCTGGCCCTGGGCGAGCCGCCGGGCCGCTGAAGCCTGAGGCAAGCCATGTCCGAGGGCGACCTCACCATCCATGTCTGCACGGCCTGCCGCCGCGCCCGCGCCGATCTCCCGGAGGGTTACGACCAACCGGGACTGGCGCTGGCCGAGCGCCTCGCCGCGCAGCTCGCAGCCAAGGGCAGCACGATCCCCGTGCTGCCCGTCGAATGCCTCGCCGTCTGCAAGCGGCCCTGCACCATCGCGCTAAGCGCCGATGGCAAATGGACCTATCTGATCGGCGATCTCGACACCGACACCCATCTCGACGAGATCGTCGGCGCGGCGGAGGCCTATGCCGCCAGCGCCAACGGCATCGTTCCCTGGAAAGAGCGGCCCCAGTCCTTCCGCAAGGGCGTGGTCGCGCGCGTGCCGCCTTTGCCGGCGCGCCAGCAAGGATGACATCATGAACGCTCCGCAGAATACGAACCTGGGCAAGGTCCCTTGCACGATCATCACCGGCTTCCTCGGCGCCGGGAAGACGACGCTGGTGCGCCATCTCCTCGAGAACGCGCAGGGCAAGAAGCTCGCCGTGCTCGTCAACGAGTTCGGCGATCTCGGCTTCGACGGCGAATTCCTGAAGGGCTGCGGCATCGCCGGCTGCAGCGACGAGGACGTGGTCGAGCTGCCGAACGGCTGCATCTGCTGCACCGTCGCCGATGATTTCGTGCCGGCGCTGGAAAAGCTGCTCAACCGGCCGAACCCGCCCGAGCACATCCTGATCGAGACCTCCGGCCTCGCCCTGCCGAAGCCGCTGGTCCAGGCCTTCAACTGGCCGGCGATCCGCTCGCGGGTCACCGTCGACGGCGTCATCGCGGTGGTCGACGGCCCGGCGGTGGCCGAGGGCCAGTTCGCCGATGATCCCGAGGCGCTTGCCGCGCAGAAGGCTGCCGACGCCTCGGTCGATCACGACAACCCGCTGGAAGAGGTGTTTGAGGACCAGATCCTCTGCGCCGACCTGATCCTGCTCAACAAGAGCGATCTCGTCGACGAGGCCGGCCGCGCCCGCGTCAAGGCCGAGATCGCCGAGCATCTGCCCAAGGCGATCAAGATCGTCGAGACCTCCCATGGCAAGGTCGAGCCGGCGCTGATCGTCGGCCTCGGTGCCGCTGCCGAGAGCGATCTCGCCGCCCGCCCCTCGCATCACGGCGAGGGCGAGCATGACCACGACCATGACGATTTCGACTCGGTCGCCGTCCCGCTCCCGGCCGGCTTGTCACCCGAGGAGCTCACGGCGCGCGTCGCCAGGGCGGCCGAGGCCGAGGGCGTGCTGCGGCTGAAGGGCTTCACCGCCGTGCCGGGCAAGCCGATGCGGCTCGTCGTGCAGGGCGTGGGCCGGCGCGTCGGCCATCACTTCGACCGGGCCTGGGGCGCGAGCGAAGCGCGCGACGGGCGCCTCACCGTGATCGGCCTCAAGGGCTTCGATCTCAAGGCCGTGGAAGCGGCTCTCGCGGGGGCGTAACATCGGCCGATGCACCTTCTCCCAACCAGCGAGATCAGGCTCGACGACGGCGAAGACGCAGTCGATCTCGCCCTGCCGCCGGGAGATGTGCTCGTCCTGTCCTTCACCGACAGCGACCTTTCGGCGCTGGCGGCGGCGGCCCGTACGCATGCGGAACCTTTGTCGTCATGGTCGGGCGCGTCCCGACCATCCACGTCTCCTTTCGGCGAGGACGATGCTCAAGGCGTGGATGCTCGCCACAAGGGCGAGCATGACGGACGAAGCCTATCCGTCCGCCTCGCGCCGCTCCGACGCTTGAAGCACCCGCTCTCGGTCGATTTCCTGATCGAGAAGACGGCGGCGCAATGCCGCTTCGTGCTGCTGCGCTGCCTCGGCGGGCTCGACTATTGGCGCTATGGCATTGAGCAGTTCGGCATCGCCTGTCGCGAGCGGGGCATTCCGCTCGCGATCCTGCCCGGCGACGAGCGCGACGATCCCCGGCTCGGCGAGCATGCCACGGTGCCGGCTGAATTCGCGGACGAGCTGCTGGCCTATTTTCAGGCCGGTGGCGGCGCCGAGAACATGCGGCGATTGCTGGGGCGGATAAGGCTTTATCTGACAGAGATTCAACCCTCATCCGACCCGGCTTCGCCGGGCCACCTTCTCCCCCAAGGGGAGAAGAACGAAGCGGGTCGCTTTGCTCCCCTCCCACTCCCATCATTCTTCGCGCTCGGCCCCAGCGACACTCCCCTGCCCTGGCGCGAGGCGCTCGCCGCACTGCCCCCCGACAAGCCGCTCGTCCCGATCCTGCTTTATCGCTCCGGCGTCGCGGCTGGCGACACCGCCATGGGCGAAGCCATCGCGACCACGCTCGCATCGCGCGGCCTCGCCGCGCTCCCGCTCGCGTTGACCAGCCTCAAGGACCCCGCCGTTACGGCCGAGCTCGCCGCGCTGATCGCGACACGCAAGCCGGCGCTGATCGTCACCACCACCGCCTTCTCCGCCCGCGAAGGCGGTGATTTCGTGCTCGACGGCGCCGATTGCCCGATCCTGCAAGCCGTGCCGGTCGGCAGCCCACGCGAGGCCTGGGAAGCCTCGCCGCGCGGCCTCTCCGCCGCCGATCTCGCGATGCAGGTCGCCCTGCCGGAATTCGATGGACGGATCGGCGCCGTTCCCGTGGCTTTTAAGGCGGACGAGACCGATCCGGCTACCGGCCTTTCCCTACGTCGACTGGTGCCCAACCCCGAGGGGATCAATGCGCTCGCCGACCTGACGGAGGGCTGGATCACGCTCGCGCGGAAGCCCGTGGCCGAGCGAAAACTGGCGCTGGTGATGTCGGATTATCCCGCCCGTGGCGGTCGCGCCGGCTTCGCCGTCGGGCTCGATACGCCGGCGAGCGTGACGGCGATCCGCGCATTGCTGGCGGAGGCGGGGTATGAGGTCCGCGCCTCCACCGACACCTTCTCGCCGGTCATCCCGGGCGACCAAAGGGAGACCCGGGATCCATGCCTGAACCTTTCCGAGCGGCGTTCCGGCATGGATCCCGGATCGGCGCCGCTGACGCGGCTTGTCCGGGATGACGATGAGGGAATGACAGAGGGGGCCTTGCTGATGGCTTCTCTCACCGCAGGACCGACAAGCCTCAGCATTCCGCTTTCAGCCTACCGGGATTGGCTCGGCACGATCCCTGCTTCCGCCCGCGAGGCCCTGCTCGTCGCCCATGGCGCACCCGCAGCCGACCCGGCCTGCCGCGAGGGCGCTTTCCACTTCCGCGCAGTGCGCTACGGCCATCTCACCATCGCCCTGCAGCCGTCGCGCGATGCAACGCCGGACCGCAAGGCCCGCTATCACGACCCCGACGCACCGCCTGGCCATGGCTATCTCGCCTTCTACCTCGCGCTGCGTGAGACGGAGGCCATCGACGCGCTGATCCATCTCGGCACGCACGGCACGACCGAATGGCTCCCCGGCAAGGCAGTCGCGCTCTCGAGCGGCTGCTGGCCGCGCCTCGCTGTCGGCGGGCTGCCGGTGATCTACCCCTATGTCGTCGACGATCCCGGCGAGGCGGCGCCCGCCAAGCGGCGGCTCTCCGCCGTCACGCTCGGCCATCTGCCGCCGCCTTTGGCCGAAACGGAAGCCGCGGGCGAAACCGCCCTGCTGCGCGATCTCGTCGAAGAATTCTCGCAGGCGCAGGTGCTCGACCCGCGCCGCGCCGACATCGTCGCCGCTGAAATCCGTGCCCGCGCCGAGGCAAGCGGGCTTGCCGCCTCCTGCGGCGTGGCAGCCGACACCGAGATGAACGAGGCGCTGACGCGGCTCGACGCGCATCTCTGCGACATCGCCGAACTGCCATTCCGCGACGGGTTGCACATCTTCGGCCAGTCCGAGATCGACCCTGTCTCCGCCCGCAACGAGCGCGAGAACCTGCTGCGCGCACTCGACGGCCGCTTCGTGCCGCCCGGCCCCGCCGGCTCGCCGCATCGCGGCCGACCGGATGTGCTACCGACCGGGCGCAATCTGTCGACGCTCGACCCGCGCGCGATCCCGACACGCGCCGCCACCCGGCTCGGCAAGCTCGCGGCGCAGGCCGTGGTCTCGCGCCATCTGCAGGATCACGGCGATTATCCCCGCCGGATCGTGATGGATCTCTGGGCTTCGCCGACGCTGCGCTCCGGCGGCGAGGATATCGCCCATACCCTGGCGCTGATGGGCGTCGAGCCGCTCTGGGACAGCGCCTGGACCCGCGTCACCGGCTTCAGCATCGTGCCGCAGCCGAAGCTGGCGTTTCCACGCCTCGATGTGACCGTGCGCATCTCCGGCACCTTCCGCGACACGTTTCCGGGGCAGATCGCGCTGATCGACCAGGCGGCACGGGCCGTCGCTGCGCTGGACGAGCCGGACGGCTGGAACGAGCCCGCCGCGGCCCGCCGTCGCGGCGAGCATGGCGCCCGCATCTTCGGCGCCGCACCCGGCCGCTACGGCGCGGCCATGGCCGACCGCGCGCTCGACGGCGACTGGACGCACCGCGAAGAACTCGGCGCTGCCTATCTCGCGGCCTCCGACCATGCCTATGGCGGCCCGGAAGGCGTGGCCACGGCCGATGCCGGCTTCGCCGGGCGCATCAAGGCTTCCAACGCGTTCATCCATGTCAGCGACACCGCCGGGCGCGACATCCTCGAAGCCAGCAGCGCCGCGGATGTCATCGGCGGGCTCGCGGCGGCGGCAAAGGCGCTCGGCGCCGATCCGGCGCTCTACAGCCTCGACAGTTCGAACCCGGAAGCGCCGAAAGCCCGCACGTTGGCCGAGGATATCGCCCGCATCGTCCATGGCCGCCTGACGCATCCACGCTGGATCGCCGGCCAGCTCGCCCATGGCTGGCGCGGTGCGGCGGAACTGGCCGAAGCGGTCGATACGCTCTTCGTCTTCGCGGCGAGCACGGATGCCGTCGCGGACGGGCTCTTCGATGCGGTGTTCCAGGCCTATTGCGCCGATCCGCAGGTCTGGGCGGCACTGGAAGCTGCCAATGCGCCCGCTGCCGCTTCGATCCGCTCACGATTGGCGGAGGCTGCGCGACGCGGGCTCTGGACCAGCCGCCGCAATTCCGTGGGGGCCTTCCTGGCGCGGGAGGCAGCGGAATGAGCGCCCTTCCCAAGGACGCATTGCGGCGCGGCTGGTGCCCGAGCGCGCTGCGGCCGATGGAGACCGGCGACGGCTGGCTCGTGCGCCTGCATCCGCCTGGCGCCAGTCTGACGCCCACGCAATTGCGGCGGATCGCAGCACTGGCGGTCGAGCATGGCAACGGGCTGATCGAGATTTCCGCCCGCGCCAATCTGCAGATCCGTGGCGTGACGGCCGAGAGCCATCCGAACCTGGTCGAACGGCTTCTGACGGAGCGTCTCGTCGACGAGCATGATGGCGACGGCCCGCAACGCGTAACGCTGGTCTCGCCGTTGGCGGGCCTCGACCGGGGCGTCATGCTCGGGCTCGACCCGAGCATCTCGGGACGAGAAGGCGCCGCTTTCGGCAAGAGCTTCTCAGGTCGGCGCCCTGCGCCCCCCGAGAATGACGGCACGGGTGGCCTCGTCGATGCCATTGACCTTGCGGATGACATCGAACGAAGAGCCCGCGCCATCGCCGGCCTGCCGGCCAAGCTTGGCGTCGTCGTGGATCACGGCGGCCCGCAGGCACTGGATGAATTCCCCTGCGACATCCGACTCGTCGGCATCACGCCCGGGCATGTGGCCTTGTGCCTCGGCGATCGCCTCTGGCGTGGCCCGGTTGCCGAGGCGGAAGCGGCTGCGGCGGTCGAAACCGCGCTGCGCCGCTTCGCGACGTTGCGCAAAGCCGCGCCTGAGCGCATCCGCCGCCTGCGCGACCTTTCGCTCGAAGCCCTGGCGAGCTTGAGCGCGTTGCCCGAAGCCAGCGCTCCGACACCACGCATACCGCCCCGGCGTGCCGGGCGCTTCGCCCTCGACGACGACCGTTTCGTCGCGCTTGTCGGCCTGCCTTTGGGGCGCTGCGATGCTGCGGTGCTCGACAGGCTCGGCGCCGGGACCGCGGCGAGCGCGGCCGATATCCGGCTTTCGCCCTGGAGAGGCCTCGCCTTCCGCGATCTCGACCGCGCCGAAGCCGAGAGCCTGCTGGCGCTCGCCGACGATCTCGGCCTGATCACGCGCGACGACGATCCGCGCCTCTCCGTGCAGGCCTGTGCCGGCAGCCCCGCCTGCACCCGCGCCGAAGCGCCGGCCATGGTGGATGCAGCCGTGCTCGCCGAAGCTGCCGCCGACCTGCTGGCGGGAGGCGCGACGCTGCATGTCTCCGGTTGCATCAAGGCCTGCGCCCATCCGGCGGCTGCCGACCTGACGCTGGTCGGGAGAGAGGGGCGCTACGACGTCGTGCCTGGCGGGACGACGCGGGACAAGCCGGTCGCGACGCTTGACCTTTCGGCGCTGCTCACGCGATTGCAGCCCGGACAGGATATTCACGCCCGGCTGAAGGCCGCGCGTTCAGCGGGATCGCAGGGTTGAGCAAGGCATACGACTACATCCAAGACGGCGCGGCGATCTACGCGCGCTCCTTCGCCATCATCCGCGTTGAGGCCGATCTCGCCCGCTTCAGCGGCGCAGCCGAGCGCGTCGTCGTGCGCATGATCCATGCCTGCGGCATGACCGACCTGCCTGATGACGTCGAGATGTCAGCCGGTTTCGCGGAGACCGCGCAGGCCGCCCTCAGGAACGGCGCCCCGATCCTCTGCGACGCCAAGATGGTCGCCAACGGCGTAACCCGTGCCCGCCTGCCGGCGAATAACGAAGTCCTTTGCACGCTCGACGATCCGCAGGTTCCGGCGCTGGCGGCCGAGATGGGCACGACGCGTTCCGCCGCCGCGATGGAGCTCTGGAAGCCCTGGCTCGCCGGCGCCATCGTGGTCATCGGCAATGCGCCGACCTCGCTGTTCCGTTTGCTCGAGATGCTCGATGCCGGCGCGCCAAAGCCCGCTGCTGTGATCGGCATCCCCGTCGGCTTCGTCGGCGCCGCGGAATCGAAGGAAGCGCTGGCTAAGGACGGGCGCGCGCCCTTCGTCGTCGTGCATGGGCGCCGCGGCGGCTCGGCCATGGCGGCGGCGGCCGTCAATGCGCTGGCGCAGGACAAGGAATAGGCGATGAGCGGGACGCAGAAGACCCTGCTCTACGGCGTCGGCCTCGGTCCCGGCGCGCCGGACCTGATGACGGTCAGGGCACGCGAAATCATCACCACGGCCGACCGTCTCGTGCATTTCTGCAAGCGCGGCCGGCGCGGCAATGCCCGCGGCACGGCGGACGCGATCATCGCGCCCGATCCGGCCCGCGAGATCGAGCTCGCCTTCCCGGTGACGGTGGAGGCCAGCGTCGGCGACCCCGATTATGATGGGCCGATCGCGGCCTTCTACGAGGAAGCCGCCGAGCGGCTGGCCGTGGAGATGCAGGCCGGGCGGACGCTCGCCGTGCTCTGCGACGGCGATCCGTTCTTCTACGGCTCCTTCATGCATCTGTGGCGACGGCTCTCGCAGCGTTTCCCGACCGAGGTCGTGCCCGGCGTCACCGGCATGACCGGCGCCTGGGGCGAGGCCGGCGCGCCGATCACCTGGGGCGACGACGTGATGACCGTGCTGCCCGGCACGCTGCCGGAAGCCGAGCTGACGCGCCGCTTGGCGGATACCGACGCCGCCGTGATCATGAAGCTCGGCCGCAACCTGCCGAAGGTGCGCCGCGCGCTTGTCGCTGCCGGGCTGGAAGGGCGCGCGATCTATGTCGAGCGCGCCACCATGGCGCGGCAGGTCGTGGCGCGTCTCGTCGACAAGGCCGATGACGAGGCGCCCTATTTCGCGATGGTGCTGGTGCCCGGAGAGGGGCGGCGCCTGTGACGGGCTCGCTCACCATCGTCGGGCTTGGGCCGGGTACACCGGAGTGGATTACGCCGGCGGCGCAGGCTACTCTCGATGCCGCGACAGACATCGTCGGCTACGGCCCCTATGTCGACCGGGTTCCCGAGCGGGCCGGACTGACCAAGCACGCCTCGGACAACCGCGTCGAGGTCGAGCGCGCCTCGCATGCCCTGCGACTGGCAGCGGAGGGCCGCAGGGTTGCGGTGGTATCCGGTGGCGACCCCGGTGTCTTCGCGATGGCGGCGGCGGTGTTCGAGGCGCTAGAGGCAGGCCCCGCCGAATGGCGTTCCCTTCCGATCACGGTCGAGCCCGGCATCACCGCAATGCTGGCGGCGGCGGCGCGGGCCGGCGCCCCGCTCGGCGGGGATTTCTGCGCGATCTCACTCTCCGACAATCTCAAGCCCTGGGAGGTCGTGACCGCGCGGCTCGAAGCGGTGCTCGCCGCCGATCTGGTGATCTGCCTGTACAACCCGATCTCGAAGGCGCGGCCCTGGCAGCTCGGCAAGGCGCTGGAACTGGCGGCGCAGCATCGCGAGGCGACGACGCCGGTGCTCTTCGCCCGCGCGGTCGGGCGGCCGGACGAGAACCTGCGCATCCTGACGCTGGCCGAAGCCATAGTCGCAGCGAGCACCGCCGACATGGCGACGCTGGTGATGATCGGGGCGTCGAGCACGCGCCTGATCGCGCGCGAGGGTGCGGCGCCTTACGTCTACACGCCGCGTTCGGTCGCGAAGATGCCCTGCGCCACCAGCCAGGGCAGGACCTGATCGATATGATCGACGGTCTCGACATCGGGCTTGGGCGGGCGCTCGACCATCACCACCGGCAGGGAGAGCCGGCGCGCTGCCACGAGCTTGCCGACCGTCGCCGGCCCGCCGGAATTCTTGCTGACGAGGATCTCGACGCCCTCGCGGCGCATCAGATCCTCCTCGTCATCGGCATCGAAGGGGCCGCGCTGCTGGATGACGTCAACATGCGGCACCGGCAAACGGTCGCCGATCGGCTCGATCGCCCGCACGAGATAGCGATGCTGGGGAGCGTCGGCGAAGGCCGGCAGCTCAAGGCGCCCGACCGTCAGGAAGACGCGCCGCGGCTCGTCGCCCAGCGCCTGCGCGGCAGCCTCGATATCTTGTACGGATTTCCAACGGTCGCCGGGACGCGGCTTCCAGGAATCGCGGCGAATCGCCAGCAGCGGCACGCCTTCCGCCTTGCAGGCATGTTCGGCATGGAAGGGCATGATCGCGGCGAAGGGATGGGTCGCATCGACGACAGCGACGATGCCTTCCTCGACCAGATAGCGCCTCAAGCCCTCGACGCCACCGAAGCCGCCGGTGCGGACCGGCAGATTGGTCGGGCGGGGATCGACGGTATGGCCCGCCAGCGAGATAATGGCACGGATATCGGGAGCCTGATCAGCCAGGTGCTGGTCAAGCGCAGCAGCTTCAGTCGTTCCGCCGAGGATGAGGACGGTCATGGCCACAGTTTCGCGTGAAATGGAGGCTCTGTCGAGCCAAGAGACGCCGGCGCCCTGGCTCGCGCTGATCGGTCTCGGGGAGGACGGGGCCGCAGGGCTCTGCCGGGAGGCGCTGGCTGCTCTGAACGAGGCCGAGATCGTCTTCGGCGGCGAACGGCATATCGCGCTGGTCGGCTCCGTGCCCGGCGAATTGCGGCCCTGGCCGCAGCCCTTCCGCAACGCTCTGCCACAGATCCTCAGGGAGCGCGGCCGCAAGGTCTGCGTGCTCGCAACGAGCGATCCGTTCCATTACGGCATCGGCAACAGCATCAGCCGGGCTATCCCGGCCGAGGAAATGCGGATCATTCCGCAGCTCTCCTCCTTCTCGATGGCCTGCACGCGGATGCGCTGGCCGCAGGAGGAATGCGCGCTGGTCTCGCTGCACGGCCGCACGCTCTACCGGATCGTGCCGCATCTCCAGCCCGAGGCCCGCATCCTCGCCCTGTCCTGGGACGAGACGACGCCGCGGGCCGTCGCCGAGCTCCTGACCGCACGCGGCATGGGCGCGAGTCGGATCGTGGTGATGGAATCGCTCGGCGGGCCGCAGGAGCGCATCCGCGCATGCCGCGCCGATGCATTCGACCTGAACGACATCGTGCCGCTCAACCTGATCGCGGTCGAGGTCGCTTCCACCCGCGATTTCCCGCATCCTGCCACTGGCGCCTGGGCTCGACGAGGAGTGGTTCGCCCATGACGGGCAGATCACCAAGTCCGAAATTCGCGCGATCACGATCTCGGCGCTCGCCCCGCGCGGTGGCGAACTGCTCTGGGATGTCGGGGCGGGCTCCGGCTCGGTCGCTGTCGAATGGTGCCAGCGCCATCTGCGCAACCGCGCCATCGCCTTCGAGGCCAAGCCGGAACGGGCCGAGCGGATCAGGCGCAACAAGCTGGAACTCGGCGGACTCTCCGTCGAAGTAGTCGGCGAGGCGCCGGCCGGCTTTGTCGGACGCGAGGCGCCGGACGCCGTCTTCATCGGCGGCGGCCTGACCGAGGACGGCCTGTTCGACGCCGCCTGGGCCGCGTTGAAGCCGGGCGGGCGCCTCGTCGCCAATGTCGTGACGATCGAGGGCGAGGCGAAGCTCGCCGCGCTCCATGCCGAGCATGGCGGTTCGCTGCGCCGCATCTCGATCGACCGGCTCGCGCCTGTCGGCGGCAAGCATGGCTGGCGCCCGGCCATGCCGGTGACGCAATGGCGGGTCGAGAAGCCTTGAGCGCGGGCCGCCTCGTCGCCGGCATCGGCATCCGGCCCGGAACGGAAGCCGCCGATATCCTCGCCTGCCTCGATCAGGCGCTGGCGAGCGCCGGGCTTGCCGGCGCGCCGACGCCACGCTTCGCCACGCTGGCGAGCCGCGTCGCGGAAGCCGGCATGATCGCGGCAGCCACCGAACGTGCGGCCGAGCTCGTCGCCATTCCCGACGAGGCGCTGAAGGGTTTCGAGGCGGCCTGCGCGACGCGCTCGACACGGATCGCCTCGCTCTATGGCGTCGGCTCGGTGGCGGAGGCCGCGGCTCTGGCTGCGGCAGGTCCGGGCGGCGAACTGGTGCAGCCGCGCATCGCAACCGCGCGCGTCACCTGCGCGCTCGCCAGAAGCCTCGCATGACCATCCATTTCATCGGCGCCGGCCCCGGCGCGCCCGATCTGATCACGCTGCGCGGTCGCGACCTGATCGCGGCTTCGCCTGTGTGCCTCTATGCGGGCTCGCTGATCCCCAAGGCGATGCTCGACTGGTGCCCGCCCGGCGCGCGCATCGTCGATACCGCCCCGCTCGATCTCGATGCGATCATCGCCGAGATGGAGGCCTCGCATCGCGCCGGGCAGGACGTGGCGCGCCTGCATTCCGGCGACCTTTCGATCTGGAGCGCCTGCGGCGAACAGATGCGCCGGCTCGACCGGGCAGGCATTGCCTATACGGTGACGCCGGGCGTTCCGGCCTTTGCCGCCGCAGCTGCCGTGCTGAAGCGCGAACTCACCTTGCCGGGCGTCGCTCAATCGCTGGTGCTGACGCGCACCTCCGGCCGCGCCTCGGCCATGCCGGAAAAAGAGAAGCTCGCGACCTTCGCCGCTTCCGGCGCGACGCTTGCCATCCATCTCTCGATCCATGTCGTCGAGCAGGTCGTGGCGGAATTGACGCCGTTCTACGGCGCCGATTGCCCGGTCGCGGTCGTGTTCCGCGCGACATGGCCTGACGAGACCGTGCTGCAGGGCAGGCTCGCCGATATCGCCGGGAAAGTCCGGGCGAGCGAACTCGAACGCACGGCGCTGATCCTCGTCGGGCCGGCAATGGCGGCCGATGATTTCGACGAAAGCGCGCTCTATTCGATCGATTACGACCGCCGCTTCCGGCCGCGGGGCGGGCCATGAGCGCGCGCGGGCTGCTCATCGCCGCGCCGCGCTCCGGCTCCGGCAAGACCACGATCACGCTCGGATTGCAGCGCGCGATGACGCGGCGCGGGTTGACCGTGCGCGGCCTGAAATGCGGGCCGGATTATATCGACCCGGCCTTCCATGCCGCCGCGACGGGAGCGCCCAGCGCCAATCTCGACAGCTACGCGATGACGGACGGCCTGCTCGGCCGGATCGCCAGCGAAGCCGCTGACGCCGCCGACATCGTCATCGCCGAGGGCTCGATGGGGCTGTTCGACGCCGTACCGGGACCGGAGGGACATACCGGCGCCGGCGCCGATATCGCGGCGCTGACGGGCTGGCCGGTCGTGCTCGTCATCGATGTTTCCGGGGCGGCGCAATCGGTGGCCGCGGTGGCGCTCGGCTGCAAGCTCTACGATCCGCGCATCCGCGTCGTCGGCGTGATCCTCAACAAGGTCGCCAGTGCCCGGCATGAACGACTGGTGCGGCAGGGCATGGACCGTATCGGCCTGCCCGTGCTGGGCGCCTTGCCGCGCGAGGCGAGCCTGATCCTGCCCGAGCGCCATCTCGGGCTGGTCCAGGCCGGCGAGACAGCCGACCTGCACGCAAGGCTCGATGCGCTGGCGGAAGCTGTCTCGAAGACCATCGATCTCGATGCCGTGATGGCTGCTGCCGGCGCCACGACGCTCCTGACGACGGCTGGCGATGCGACCCCGCCCCTGCCCGCGCCGGGCCGGCGGATCGCCATCGCCCGCGATGCCGCCTTCTCCTTCGTCTATCCGCATGTCGAGGCGGGCTGGCGCGCGGCGGGCGCGGAACTGGTGCCGTTCTCGCCGCTGAAGGACGAGGCCCCGCCAGAGGCTTGCGACGCCTGCTGGCTGCCGGGCGGCTATCCAGAACTGCATGCGGGCACGATCGCGGCGGCAAGCCGTTTCCTCGACGGGCTCCGGTCTTTCGCCTCGACCCGGCCAGTGCATGGCGAGTGCGGCGGCTACATGGTGCTCGGGCGCACGCTGACCGATGCCGATGGGGTCGCCCATGCCATGGCTGGCCTGCTCTCGGTCGAGACCTCCTTCGCCAAGCGGAAGATGAATCTCGGTTATCGCCGGGCGGTTCTGGAGGCGGATGGCCCGCTCGGACCGGCGGGCTCGGCGCTGACCGGGCATGAATTCCACTATGCCAGCATCGTCGCGCAGGGCGAGGACCCGGCCTTCGCCGTGGTGACCGATCCCCATGGCTCGGCGCCTGTACCAGCCGGCAGCCGGCGCGGACTGGTCACAGGCTCGTTCTTCCACGCCATCGCCACGGCGGGGTCGGCGTGAGCGAGCCGCCGGTCTTCGACGAAGGCTTTGCCCGGCAGTTCGAGGAGCTGCTGCGCTGGCGGCGCGATGTCCGGCGATTCAAGCGCGATGCGGTCCCGGTCGAACTGATCGAGATGCTGCTGGCGCAGACCAGTCTCTCTCCTTCCGTCGGGCATGCGCAGCCCTGGCGCTGGATTCCCGTTGCGGAGCCGGCGCAGCGCGCTGCCGTGCAGGAGAGCTTCGGCCGCTGCAATGCGGATGCGCTCGCGTCCTATGAGGGCGAGCGCGCGGCCCTCTATGCCCGCCTGAAGCTCGAAGGCCTGCGGGAGGCACCCGTGCAGTTCGCGGTGTTCTGCGACCACGGCACCGGGCGCGGCCATGGGCTGGGCCGGCGGACCATGCCGGAGATGCTGGATTACTCGGTGGTCGCTGCGATCACCCAGTTCTGGCTCTCGGCGCGTATCCATGGGCTCGGCGTCGGCTGGGTCTCGATCCTCGACCCCGACGAGATCGCCAAGACCCTTGAGACACCGCCTGAGTGGAAGCTCGTCGCCTATCTCTGTGTCGGCTGGCCGGAGGAGGAAGGCGACGTGCCCGAGCTGGTCAGGGCTGGCTGGGAGCGCGGCTGAGCGTCAGCCCGGCGAGATCGCGCCGCAGACCAAAAGCGGTGAGCACCGCCAAAATGGCGAGGATTGCGACGAGCCAGGCGGCAGCCGCCCAGCCGATGCCGGAGATCACCAGTCCGACCACGGCCGGGCCCAGGACCTGACCGAGATTGCTGCCCTGCATCAGGAGCCCGATGCTGGCCGGCACCAGATTGGGACGGGGGGCGAGCGCGGCAGCCGTCGAGAGCAGGGTCGCGGGGATGAAGCCGCCCGCCGTCGCGAACAAGATGCCGGATACGAAAGCGCCCGCCGGCGGCAAGAGCGGCAGGAAGACGAAAACCGCCGCGAGCCCCATCGCCAGGCTGGCGCCAGCAAGGACCGCGAGCCGTGGCACGCCACGGGCCAGCAGCATGCCGGCGATCAGGTTGCCGACGATGTTGCCCGCCGTCGCGAGGCCGCTCAACAGGCCTGCGACCGCCAGGGAACTCTGCATCCGCTCGATCAGCAGGACGGGCAGGAAGCTGAGTACGGCGAAGAACATCATGGCGTAGAGCGCGAAGCACAGAGCCAGAAGCATCGGCCCGCGCGTCCGGAACATGTTGCCCGCATCGGCGGCGAGCTGCCGCCAGGATACAGCCGCGCCGGCGGCCGAAGCCGGTACTCTCAGCGCGACCGACGCACCGGCCACCAGCGCGAAGCCCGCTCCCGCCAGCCAGATCGCGCGCCAGCCGCCGAAAAGCGGTCCGAGCAGCATCGCCAGCGCCATGCCCGCCGGCATGAAGCAGCTCCATAGCGCCATCGCGATCTCCCGGTCGCGCTCGCCGACGCAGCGGCGCAGCAAAGCCGGGCCGGAAACGCTGACCATCAGGAACCCCGAACCCTCGACGACACGGCAGGCCAGCAGGAGACCGAGGCCGGAGGTCATCGCTCCAAGCGCGCTGCCGATTGCGAGCAGGGTGAGGCCGAACAGCAGGATCCTCCGGTCACCGAAGCGTGTCGCCAGCGCGCCGACCGGCACGCCGCCGAACAGGCCGAGCACCGCGAAGATCGAGCTGACCCAGCCGAGGACGGCGAGATCGCGCCCCGTCTCCGTTTGCAGCAGCGGGATCGCGATCGCGGCCTTGCCGATCTGGAGCGAGGCGGCAATGCCCGCCGCGACAACCAGCACAACCACCCACCAGTCCGTTACGGCGCCTGCCACGCGCCTGGCCGTTCCATCGATCTTGTGCAAGCCGCGTCACCTCGTTGCCGGGCCTTCTGATGCACCTTCGGGTCAATCGACAGAAGTGAGATAATTCTCATCGAAATGATCTATGAGATCGATCATGCTCGACAATCTCTCCCTCGACCAGATGCGCATGTTTCTCGCGGTCTGCGATAGCGGCAGCTTCCGCGCGGCGGCGAAAGCACTTGGCCGCGTGCAGTCGGCGGTCAGCCATGCCATCGCCAGGCTTGAAGGCGAGCTCGGCGTCACGCTCTTCGACCGGTCCGGCCATCGGCCAGTGCTAACGCCGGAAGGCCGCGCCCTGCTCGCCAATGTGCGCGACGTGCTGCTGCGCGTCGATGCGATGCGGGCCCGGGCGCGCGGACTGCGCGAGGGCGTCGAACTCGAACTGTCCCTGACCATCGACGTGCTGTTCCCGCCTTTGCTGGTCGGCGCGGCGCTCGCCGAGATGAGCCTGGCCTATCCGTCCGTCGCGATCCGGCTTTCGGCCGAGGCGCTGGGCGGCCCGATCACGGCGCTGCTGGACGCGCGCAGCCAGGTCTCGGTCATCGTCGGCGAGAGCTTTCGCGATCCGCGCATCGCGATCGAGGCACTGACCTCGATCGAGATGATCGCGGTCGCCGCGCCTTCCCATCCGCTGGGGCAGGCCGGCGGGCGGACGCTCGATGCGGCTGCGCTCGCCGACCATCTCCAGATCGTCCAGTTCGACCGCTCGCCGCTGACACACCAGCGCGATATCGGCGTGGTCTCGCCTCGGACCTGCCGGGTCGACGGGCAGGACATCAAGCACGCGATGATCCGGGCCGGCCTCGGCTGGGGCCGGCTGCCAGGCTGGCTTGCAGCCGAAGATATCGCCAGTGGCCGGCTGGTGCGGGTCGAGACCGGCGTGCTCGGCCGGCGCGGCGCGCTTCCGGCCGAGGCCTATCTCGGACATCGGCTGGACGCGCCGCTCGGCCCGGCGGCACGCAGCTTCGCGGCGGCGCTGACGCGGCTGTGCGCCGAACCATAGTTCACGACGGCTGAAACGAAAAAAGCCGGCCTAAAGGCCGGCTTTCCGTGTGGTGAGAACGGGATTCGGTGCGTCAGCGGCGGAAGCCGCCGCCGATCACCCCGCCGACCACGCCGCCGAGGATGGAACCGAAGGCCGCCGCGCCAGCAGTTTCGCCGGTGTTGCCGTCTCGTGTCCGGACGCGGCCCTGATAGCCGGTGCTGGTGGTGCCACGGCCCGCTGTGGCCGGGCCGCGATAGGTTTCGCCGCGCTCGCGAGCGAGGTCGCGCCGATACATCTCGTCGCCATCATAGGTCACGCTGCGCGTCCCCTTGCCGCCAGCCTTGCCTTCGCCGGCCGTCTTGGTGCTGCGCTTCTTCTCGGCCGCGGCCTTCTCCTCGGTGAGGACGGCCTGATAGGCGGTCTCGCTCTGGACGCGGAGAGCGCTGACCTGCATCGCGGTCAGGAAGCCGGTCTCGGGAATGCTGCGCGACTTCTGCCAGGCCTGGATCGCCTTGCGATGGCTCGGGCCGAAGGTCGTCGCGGCCTTGCCGGGCTGGAAGCCGCTGACGCGCAGGCGCGTCTGCACTTCGCGCCGGCCAGCATTGTCCAGCTTCATCGCAGTCTCGGTCTGCGCCGTGCCGATCTCCTTCTTGAGCGCTTCGTCATTGACGCCGGGAGGGGTCTCCAAGAAGCCGGCCGCCGGCTTCGCGGTTTCAAGGCTCGCGAGGCGGTTGCGGGCGAAGGTCGCGAACTGGCCCGACGGGAAGGCGTCGAGATAGGCGCGGTAATCGGCGGCCGAATTGCCGCGCTCGGCGACTTCCCAAGTCTTGATGTCGATCTGGGCACGGTCGAGCGAGGGAGCCGCCGGCATGGCCGGCATCGGCACGGCGGCGTCGATGGTCTTGGTCGCAGCCACGCCGGGATCGACGGAGGCGAGCTTCAGCGTCGGGTTCATCTTGAACTCGCCGATGATCGAGGAATTGGTCCAGGGCTTCTGCTTCTTGCCCGTGGTCTCCCAGACATCGGCGCGCACCCGGTCCATCACCGTGGTGATCGACACTTCCGGCGTCTCGATATGCTTGAGCAGCGCACTGGTGAAGGGGCTGTTGCCGTCGCGCTCACCGTCGAGTGCCGTGGCGCGCGGATCGGTCGCGAAGGCGATCAGGATGCCGGAGGCCGACTGTGTCTCGATCGCGGTCAGGCCGCGGGTGACGGCGCGCGACTTCGCCGCGAGCTGGGCGGCGAAGGGGTTGTCGCGGCAGGCGTCGAGAATGACGATGTTGACGCGCTCGTCGCGTTGCATCTGGCGCAGCACGAGCTGGACGTTCACCGCCCGGAAATCGAGATCGGCTTCAGAGCGCAGCGTGGCGTCGACGGGGATGAGGTAGTTCTCGTCCCCGACGGCGATGCCGTGGCCGGCATAATAGACGAGGCCGGCCTTGGCGCCGTCGAGCTTCAACGCGAACTCGCGCACGATGCCCGTCATCTCGTCCATCTTGAGGTCGTAGCCTTCGACGACGTCGAAGCCGAGGCGCTTCAGCGCGGCGGAGATGCCCTTGGCATCACGCTGCGGATTGGCGAGCGGCGGCACCGCCGTATAGGCGCTGTTGCCGATGACGAGCGCGACGCGCCGCTCGGGCACGGCCGCAGAGCCGGGAGAGGCCAGCGCCACCGCTGAGAGCACCAGCGCAAAGGCGACAGCCATTCGGGCACGGAACCCTGGAACCAGAGACGCGAAATTCACGACAACCTCCCCAATCCGGCAATCGGCTGCCCGCCCGCAACGGTCGGCGCAGCGCACATTCTGAAACACGGCGGCAATATGGACGAAAGATGGCCGTCTTTTTTACCGCAACACGCTCCGATGGTAAACCGGAACGTCTCTTCGTCGCGCGAGCCGTCATGTCGGTTCAAATTGCGTCCCGGATCGCGCGCCCGAACCGCGAGCATCGGACCCGAGCGGAGGCGCCCGCATCGTTCGTTCGCATGAGACGCGGGAGATAAGACGAAGGGATGAGTGCGCGTCTGCCAAGACCGCTTTGAAACCCGCCAGCGTTGACTTATGCCCGGAGCGCGGTGCAGCATGACATGCAAGGGGAACCGCATAACCAAGAAAGATAAAGCTGATGAGGGCTGGCAACCGGCATGCCTGAGGATACTATTCTTTCGACATCAGGTCTTACAAAAGAATTTGCCGGCTTCACAGCTGTAAACGGCGTCGACCTCAGCGTCCGCCGCGGGTCTATTCACGCTCTGATCGGCCCGAACGGAGCCGGCAAGACGACCTGTTTCAATCTGCTGACCAAGTTCCTCGCGCCCACGCGTGGCGCGATCGTCTATAACGGCCGCGACATCACCCGCGAGAAGCCGGCGGAGATCGCCCGGCTCGGGCTCGTCCGCTCCTTCCAGATCTCGGCCGTGTTCCCGCAGCTCTCGGTGCTGACCAATGTCCGCATCGCCCTGCAGCGGCGCAAGCGCGGCGATTCGTTCGACTTCTGGCGCTCGGAACGGTCGCTGAAGGAGCTTGATGCGGAAGCGGCGGCCCTGGTCGACGCTGTCGGCCTGACCCCGTTCCTCGGGCTGACCGCCGGCGAGCTCTCCTACGGCCGCAAGCGCGCGCTGGAGATCGCGACCACCCTGGCGCTCGATCCCGAGATGCTGCTGCTCGACGAGCCGATGGCCGGCATGGGGCGCGAGGATGTCGACCGCATCGCGGCATTGATCCGCAAGATCTCGGCCAATCGCACCATCCTGATGGTCGAGCACAATCTCTCGGTCGTGGCCTCGCTCTCGGACCGCATCACCGTGCTGGCGCGCGGCCAGGTGCTGGCGGAGGGCGACTATGCCACCGTCTCGAAGGACCCGCGCGTGGTCGAGGCCTATATCGGCTCGGGAGGCGGACATGGCCACCACTGAGGCCCTGAAGACGCCGGCAAGCGCTGCAGGCACCGCCCCGCTGCTCAAGGTACGCGGGCTCGAGGCCTGGTATGGCGAGAGCCATGTCCTGCACGGCATCGATTTCGACGTCGCGGCCGGCGAGGTGGTGACGCTGCTCGGCCGTAACGGCGCCGGCAAGACCACGACGCTGAAATCGATCATGGGCGTGATCGGCAAGCGCAAGGGCTCGGTCGTGCTGGAGGGCAAGGAGACGATCGCCTTGCCGTCGCGTTCGATCGCCCGGCTCGGCATCGGCTTCGTGCCGGAGGAGCGCGGCATCTATGCCTCGCTCTCGGTCGAGGAGAACCTGATGCTGCCGCCGCAGGTGCGCCCCGGCGGGCTCTCGCTCGACGCGATCTTCACGCTCTTCCCCAATATCAAGGAGCGGCTGAAGAGCCAGGGCACCAAGCTCTCCGGCGGCGAGCAACAGATGCTGGCGATCGGCCGCATCCTGCGCACCGGCGCGCATCTGCTCCTGCTGGACGAGCCGACCGAGGGGCTCGCGCCTGTCATCATCGAGCAGATCGGCCGGACCATCGCGAAACTGAAACAGGACGGCTTCACCATCATCCTGGTCGAGCAGAACTTCCGCTTCGCCCAGACGGTGGCGGACCGGCACTATGTGGTCGAGCAAGGCAAGGTGATCGACATGATCCCGAATGCCGAGCTCGACGCCAATATCGACAAGCTGCATCGCTATCTCGGCGTCTGAAGCAGCGCGATCCACCAGAACAGAACCGGCTCGCCCGGTATCGATAGAGGGAGAACGATCATGAAGCTGAAGACGATTCTCGCGACCACGGCGCTCGCGACCCTGATGGCGGCTCCCGCCCTCGCCCAGCAGATCACGGTCAAGGCCGGCGTGCTGAACGACCGCTCGGGCCTCTATGCCGACCTTGCCGGCGAAGGCTCGGTGATTGCGGCGCGCATGGCGGTCGAGGACTTCAAGGCGGCCGACAAGGGCATCAAGGTCGAGATCGTCGCGGCCGACCACCAGAACAAGCCCGATGTCGGCTCGACCATCGCGCGGCAGTGGTACGACCAGGACGGCGTCGACCTGATCCTCGACGTTCCGACCTCCTCGGTCGCGCTGGCGGTCAGCCAGATCACCAAGGAGAAGAACAAGGTCAACATCAACTCGGGCGCGGGCTCGTCGGACCTCACCGGGAAGGCCTGCAACGCCAACACCATCCACTGGACCTACGACACCTACGCGCTGGCGCAGGGCACGGGTGGCGCCATGGTGAAGGCGGGCGGCGACAGCTGGTTCTTCCTGACCGCGGACTACGCCTTCGGCCATGCGCTTGAGCGCGACGCCACCGCCACGATCACGAAGGCCGGCGGCAAGGTCGTAGGCTCGGTCAAGACCCCGTTCCCCGGCACCGACTTCTCGTCCTTCCTGCTGCAGGCCCAGGCCTCCAAGGCCAAGGTCATCGGCCTTGCGAACGCCGGCAGCGACACCACCAACGCGATCAAGCAGGCGGGCGAGTTCGGCATCGTCGCGGGCGGCCAGAAACTCGCAGGGCTCCTGGTCTTCATCAGCGACGTGCATGCGCTCGGCCTGCAGGCGGCACAGGGCCTGGTCCTGACCGAGTCGTTCTACTGGGATCGCGACGACGGCACCCGCGCCTGGTCGGAGCGCTTCGCCAAGCTCAACGGCGGCAAGAAGCCGACCATGGTGCAGGCCGGCGTCTATTCCGGGCTGCTGCACTACCTGAAGGCGGTCGAGGCGACCAAGAGCAAGGATTCGGCCACCGTCGTCGCCAAGATGAAGGAGATGCCGACGGACGATCCGCTGTTCGGCAAGGGCACGATCCGTCCGAACGGCCGCAAGATGCACGACATGTATCTCTACGAGGTCAAGAAGCCCTCGGAGTCGAAGGGTCCGTGGGATTACTACAAGCAGGTCTCGGTGCTGCCGGCGGAGCAGGCCTTCCAGCCGCTGGCCGAAACCGGTTGCTCGCTCGTCAAGTAAGCCCCGGCTGAACGCCGCCTAGACGTCCTCCGCCGTCATCCCGGGCGACCGCAGGTCGACCCGGGATCCATCGGAGGGCTCCGGAACTCTACGATGGATCCCCGCACGGCGCTTCGCCTGGCCGGGATGACGAAGAGGTTCGAGAGCCCGCCCCATACGATGATCTGAGCCCCGCATGTTCGAACTTCTCGGAGTCCCGCCGCAGGCGCTGTTCGGTCAGGTCCTACTCGGCCTGATCAACGGCTCGTTCTACGCCATCCTCAGCCTCGGGCTGGCGGTGATCTTCGGGCTGCTCAACATCATCAACTTCACGCATGGCGCGCAGTACATGATGGGCGCCTTCGTCGCCTGGATGTGCCTGAACTATCTCGGCCTGAACTACTGGGCCGCCCTGTTGCTGGCGCCCATCATCGTCGGCGCGACCGGCGTCGCGGTCGAACGGCTGCTGCTGAAGCGCATCGCTCATCTCGACCATCTCTACGGGCTGCTGCTGACCTTCGGCCTGGCGCTGATCATCCAGGGCCTGTTCCGCAACAGTTACGGCTCGTCCGGCCTGCCCTATGCCATCCCGCCCCAGCTCACCGGCGGTCAGAATCTCGGCTTCATGTTCCTGCCGAACTACCGCGCCTGGGTGATCGTCGCCTCGCTCGTGGTCTGCCTCGGCACCTGGTTCCTGATCGAGAAGACCAAGCTCGGCGCCTATCTGCGGGCTGCCACGGAGAACCCGACGCTGACCCAGGCCTTCGGCATCAACGTGCCGCTCTTGGTGACGCTGACCTACGGCTTCGGCGTCGCGCTTGCCGCCTTCGCCGGCGTGCTCGCCGCGCCGATCTACTCGGTCAATCCGAACATGGGCGGCGACCTGATCATCGTCGTTTTCGCCGTCGTTGTGATCGGCGGCATGGGTTCGATCATGGGCGCGATCGTCACCGGCTTCTCGCTCGGCCTGATCGAGGGCCTGACCAAGGTGTTCTACCCGGAAGGCGCGGCCACCGTGATCTTCGTCATCATGGTGCTGGTGCTTCTGGTGAAGCCTGCCGGCCTGTTCGGCCGCGCGGCCTGACGCAAGCGAGGACAACGACATGACCGACCTCGCCTCCACCGACGCTCCCGCCGCCGGCCTCGCGCTCGCCGAGACCGACGACAGCACGGCGCGCCTGCACCGCAACCTGTTCATCGCCATCGCTGTGGCGCTCGTGATCGCGCCCTTCGTCGCCTATCCCGTCTTCGTGATGAAGGTGCTCTGCTTCGCGCTGTTCGCGCTCGCCTTCAACCTTCTGCTTGGCTATGGCGGCCTGCTCTCCTTCGGCCACGCCGCCTATTTCGGCATGGCGAGCTATGTCAGCGCCTATACCGCCAAGCACTGGGGCCTGACGCCGGAGCTCGCGATCCTGTTCGGCACCGCCGTCGGCGCGGTCCTCGGCCTCGTCTTCGGCGCGCTCGCCATCCGCCGCCAGGGCATCTATTTCGCCATGATCACGCTGGCGCTGGCCCAGATGGTGTTCTTCTTCTCGCTGCAGACGCCGCGCTTCACCGGCGGCGAGGACGGCATCCAGGCCGTGCCGCGCGGCAAGTTCCTCGGCCTGATCAGCCTTGCCGACGACCGCGCGCTCTACTGGCTCGTCGCGGCGATCTTCATGGGCGGGCTGCTGCTGATCTACCGCGTCATCCACTCGCCCTTCGGCCAGGTCTGCAAGGCGATCCGCGACAACGAGCCCCGCGCGATCTCGCTCGGCTACCGCGCCAACCAGTACAAGCTGATGGTCTTCGTGCTCTCGGCCACGCTCGCAGGGCTTGCCGGCGCGACCAAGGCGATCGTCTTCCAGCTGGCCTCGCTGACCGACGTCTACTGGACGATGTCGGGCGAGGTCGTGCTGATGACGCTGGTCGGCGGGCTCGGCACCGTCTTCGGGCCGATCGTCGGCGCCATCGTCATCGTCGCCATGCAGAACTATCTCGCGACGCTCGGCGCCTGGGTCACGGTCGTCCAGGGCGGCATCTTCGTGCTCTGCGTGCTGCTCTTCCGCGAGGGCATCGTCGGCGTCATCGCCAAGGCGATCAAGAAGCCGCTCTGATCGGCGGCTTCTACCGGATCAGCTTCGAGACCGTCCGGAACTGCGGATGCTCGGCGCTGCGCAGCCATTCGAACAGCACCATCTCGGTGGTGACGATCTCGGCGCCGTGGCTTGCCATGCGCTGCAGCGCGATCTCGCGCGAGGCCGGCACGCGCGAGCCGATCGCATCGGCGACCACGACGACGCGGCGGCGATGCTCCAGCAGGGTCAAAACCGTCTGGCCGACGCAGACATGCGCCTCGCAGCCGCAGATCACCAATTCCTGATCTCCCGCCACAGCCTCGAGGAAGGCCGACTCGGCGCAGGCGTCGAAGCTCATCTTGGCTATGGCCGGCGCGACCTCCGCCAGGGCCGGCACCGTCGCGCCGAGACCACGCGGATATTGCTCGGTCAGGACCGCGGGCACGCCCAGCAGGCGCGCTGCTTCGGCAAGACGCGCGGCATTGAGCAGCACCGTCTCGCCGTCATGGATCGCCGGCATCAGCTTCGCCTGGAAGTCGATGACCACCAGCATGGCATGTTTCGCGGCGAGCAGCGGCATGATCGGCCTTTCCTCTTGGCGCCGTCAGGGAGCCCTCATAGCGCTTACCGGCGCGGCTCCGTCAACCGGCATGGAATCTGTTCGGTCGAGCTTCGCTTGACTTGCCTAACGGCAGTCAACATGCAGACAACATGGACGGCAAACCGATCGTTCCCTTCGCGACGACGCTGCATGTGCGCGACCATTGCCTGTGCCTGCATGTGCAGCGCGCGGCGCGAGCGCTGGCGCGCCGTTTCGACGAGGCGCTGCGGCCGGTCGGGCTGACCAACGGCCAGTTCTCGCTGATGATGGCGCTCAACCGGCCGGTGCCGGCCACGTTCGGCCCGGTCGCCGAACTTCTGGCGATGGACCGGACGACGCTCACCGCCGCGCTGAAGCCGCTGCAACGGCGCGGCCTCGTCACGATCGCGGTCGATCCTGCCGATCGACGCGGTCGCCTGCTGTCGCTGACGGAGGACGGCATGGCGCGGCTCGCCGCGGCGGTGCCGATCTGGCAGCGGACGCATGAGATCGTCGAGGCGGCCATGCCCGATGCCGGGCCGGAAACCCTGCGGGACACCCTGCGCAGCCTCGGCTAGCTGCGGCGACTTGTCCCGCCCCCGCTGCAAGGCCGCTCCGACAACGTGACTCTGGCGCATGACGTCCGCTGCGATTACCCTCCCGTCATTCCCTGGACGCAAGCAAGATCACAATTCATGGACAAGCGGCTCGATAATCCAGCCCAGGCCGCGGCCATGACGCCCGCGGATATTCGGTCGGTCCTGATCGGCGTCATGCTGGCGATGTTCCTCGCCGCGCTCGACCAGACCATCGTCGCGACCGCGCTGCCGACGATCGGCCGCGATCTCAACGACGTCACGCATCTCTCCTGGATCGTCACGATCTACCTGCTCGCCTCGACGGCGGTGACACCGCTCTACGGCAAAATCGCCGATATCCATGGGCGGCGGGTGACGCTGCTCGCCGGCATCGTCGTCTTCGTCATCGGCTCGATCGCCTGCGCGCTGGCGCCCTCGCTCTGGCTGCTCGTCCTCGCGCGCTTCGTGCAGGGATTGGGCGGGGGCGGGTTGATCGCGCTCGCCCAGACCATCGTCGGCGACATGGTGCCGCCCAAGGAGCGTGGGCGCTATCAGGTCTATTTCGCCAGCGTCTTCATGTCCTCCTCGCTGCTCGGCCCGGTCCTCGGCGGCTTCCTCGCGGAAAAGCTGCACTGGTCGGTGATCTTCTGGATCAACCTGCCGCTCGGACTCGGCGCCTACTGGATGTCGAACGCGGCCCTGAAGCGGCTGCCGCGCCATGAGCGGCCACACAAGCTCGACGTGCTCGGCGCCATGCTGATGACACTGGCGACGGTGTCGCTGCTGCTCGCCCTGTCCTGGGGCGGCACGGCCCATCCCTGGCGCTCTCCCGAGATCGCCGGGCTCGTCGCGGCATCCCTCGTGCTCTGGATGCTGTTCGCCTGGCGCCTGCGCCGGGCCGCGGAACCGCTGATCCCGCTCGATCTCTTCGGCAATGGCGTGGTCAGGCGCGGCACGGTCGCCGCCGGCTTCGGCATGGGCACCTTCATCGGCCTCACCATCTATCTGCCGCTCTATTTCGAGACGGTGATGGGCCTGAGCGCCACCCAGTCCGGCCTCGGCCTGCTGCCGCTGACCTGCGGTACCGTTCTCGGCGCGACGAGCTCCGGGCGAGCGATGTCGCATCTCACCCATTACAAGCGCGTGCCATTGGCCGGGCTCTTCGTCGCGATGGCGGGCTCAGGCGTTCTCGCCGCCTTCTCCGGCCGGATCCCGCTCCTGCCCTTCAGCGTGATCCTGGCGATCGTCAGCATCGGCTTCGGCACATTGCTGCCCGTCGCGACCGTCTCGATCCAGAACGCCGTGCAGGCGCATCAGTTGGGCACGGTGACGGCGGTGGCCAATTTCTTCCGCCAGATCGGCGGCGCGCTGATCGTCGCGGTGTTCGGCGCGATCGTGCTCGGCGGCGTCGGCGGGGCCGGCGCGCAGCTCTCGCCCGAGGCATTGAAGCTCGGCACCGTCGACCGCGAGACCATGGTCGTGCTGTTCCGCTATGTCTTTGGCGCCGCGAGCCTCGGTTTCGCGCTCGCCTGGCTGTCGCTGGCGCGGATGCAGGAACTGCCACTGCGCGGCCGGGCCGTCGAGGCGGCCAAGGCGATCGGCGGCGAGTAACCGAAAACGGAACCGGCGCGACCGGCTGCGCGTTGCCATGAGCCCGTCATCCGTCCGGGCCAGCATGCCAGCGTCTGCACCAGGAGTTCCGCCATGTCCGATCTCGTCGTCATCGTCTATCCGACCGAGGCCCGTGCCGAGGAGATGCGCCAGAAGCTGATCGGCCTGCAGAAGGAATACCTGATCGAGATCGGCGACGCCGCGATCGCGGTGATGCACGAAGGCGGCAAGGTGAAGCTGAACCAGCTCCTGAACACGACCGCGCTCGGCGCGGTTTCCGGCTCGTTCTGGGGGCTGCTGATCGGCGCGATCTTCCTGATGCCTATCTTCGGCGCAGCTTTGGGCGCGGCTTCGGGCGCGCTCGGCGGGGCGCTGACCGATTACGGCGTTGACGACAAGTTCATGAAGGACCTGTCGGGCAGCCTGCAGCCCGGCAATGCGGCGCTGTTCGTACTCGTCAACAAGGTGACCGGCGACAAGGTGCTGGAGGCGATCCGCGGCAGCGGCGGCACCATGCTCAAGACCTCGCTCGACCGCTCGCAGGAGCAGAAGCTGCGCGACGCGCTGGCCGATGCGCACGGCGCGGAACCGGCGACGCAGAACCCGCCTGAGCCCTATCCGCAAGGCACGGGCGCGCCCTCGCCGGTGGGTTGAGGCACCCTTAACCGTCATTCTCGGGCCGCGCTTCGCGCGGACCCGAGAATCTCATGACAAGAAGATACTGGTTTCCGAGATGCCCGGGTCAAGCCCGGGCATGACGCGCCGCGATCAACGGCTCAGTCGCGCAGCAGCTCGTTGATGCCGGTCTTGGAGCGCGTCTGCGCGTCGACCGTCTTGACGATGACGGCGCAGGAGAGCGACGGGCCCGGCGTGCCGTCAGGGAAAGGCTTGCCCGGCAGCGAGCCCGGCACCACCACCGAATAGGGCGGCACCTTGCCGACATGGACCTGACCGGTGGCGCGGTCGACGATCTTGGTCGAGGCCGAGATGAAGACGCCCATCGAGAGCACCGAGCCTTCGCCGACGATCACGCCCTCGACGACCTCGGAGCGGGCGCCGATGAAGCAGTTATCCTCGATGATGGTCGGGTTGGCCTGCAGCGGCTCGAGCACGCCGCCGATGCCGACGCCGCCCGAAAGATGCACGTTCTTGCCGATCTGGGCGCAGGAGCCGACCGTCGCCCAGGTATCGACCATAGTGCCGGTGTCGACATAGGCGCCGATATTGACGAAGGACGGCATCAGGACGACGCCGGACGCGATGAAGGAGCCCTTGCGCGCGGCAGCCGGCGGCACGACGCGGAAGCCGGCGGCGCGGAAACGGTTCTCGCCCCAGCCCTCGAATTTCGAGGGCACCTTGTCCCAGAACACGCTCTCGCCCGGCCCATTGGCCATGATGACGTTGTCGGTGAGGCGGAAGGAGAGCAGAACCGCCTTCTTCAGCCACTGATGCACGACCCACTCAGTGCCCTGCTTCTCGGCGACGCGGGCCTGGCCGGCATCGAGCATCTCGATCGCCTGCTCGACCGCCTCGCGGACGGGGCCTTTGGTCTGGACGCCGATCTCGGCCCGGTTTTCCCAGGCGGCATCGATGGTCTGGTTGAGATCGGCGAGGGACATCGGGTGGCTCCGGCGCTTCCAGAAAGATCGGCGCGAGCGATGGCGGATGCAGGCGTCTGCGTCAAGCCGGACGGCGGCGCAGCAGATATGTATCCATGATCCAGCCATGCCGGGCGCGGGCCTGCGCCCTCACCGCGGCAATCTCGGCCGCCAGCTCCGCGAGCGGGCCGGCGCGCAGGATCTCGTCGGGCGTGCCGAGATAGGCGCCCCAAAAGATGTCGAGCCCGGCGGGATCGATCCTGCCGAAGGTCTGCTCGCCGTCGAGCATGACGACGACGCTGTCCTGATCGGCCGGGAAGCCCGCGGCCAACCGCCGGCCGGTGGTGATCAGGATCGGCGCCCCGATCGTGTTGAGGGGTATGCGGTGGCGCGCCGCCAACACCTGGACGCTGCTGATGCCGGGATAGACCTGCCAGTCGAGATCGAAGCCGGAGGCGGCGACGCGCTCCATGATGCGCAGGGTGGAATCGTAGAGCGCCGGATCGCCCCAGACCAGCAGCGCGCCAGTTTGCCCGTCCTGCAATTCGGCTTCGAACAGGCTGCGGTAGCGCGCGGCGATGCGCTCATGCCAGTCGTCGACGACACCGTGATAGTCGCTGCCGGCCTCGGCGCGGCGCGGGATCTCGACCGGAACCGTGCGGTATCCGGGCTTGCGGATGAAGCGGGCGCAGATCGCCTCGCGCAGAGCCCGAAGCGCGGCCTTCTCCTCGCCCTTGTCGGGAATGAACAGGATGTCGGCGCGGTTCAGCGCCTCGATCGCCTCGACCGTCATGTGGTCGGGATTGCCGGCCCCGATGCCGATGATGAGGATGTTGCGCATGCCGCTCCGCCGTTCGCGGCGGCTTAGCATGCCCGGTGAGGAGAATGCGAGATCAGGCCCGGCCGAGCACGACCATGCGGGCGAGATCAGCCTGCGGCGCCGGCATCGCGTTCAGCGCCAGCGCCGTCTGAAGCGCCTCCAGATCCGCCTGGAGGCGCGGATGCCAGCCGCAAGGGCATGGCTGGTCACCGCAATGAGCATCCGCCACCTCTCTGTAGACAGAACCGACCGCTGCCGCCGCCAGCTCGATCAGGGCGAGCGGCGGCAGGCGCGTATCGCGAAGCGCGGCGCAAAAAGCTGTCATGACCGCTTCCCGGATGTCGGCCCGGGCGGTCTCCAGCGATTCTGCGCTCCCCTGATCAGGCTGCACGTTCGATGCCCTTGATGGCGGCATGGAGGCGGCGCTGTGGCCCTTGCAGGGGCTTGGGTCCCTGCTCGGGCAAGGCGACCGCAAGCAGGTCGACAAGGCGCTGCATGCGCGGCGGCAAGGCCGCATCGGCGTCGAGATCGCCCGGCCCCTTGGCAAGCGCGAGCGCCCGGCGCAGTTCCGGCCGGCTCGCCCCGGTGCGAACGATCTCGCGGATGATGATCTCGTCGATACGGCCGATCACGGCCGCGACATCGACCTCGGTGACTCCACCCATCCCGGTCCCTCCGTCGGCTGATTCACTGATCGCGAGGGAGAGATAGGCGCGTCGCCGATTCGATGCAAGGCCTTGTTATTACTACATAAATAGAACTATTTTAAGGTAACGGGTCACTCTCGGCCGCCAGCGTGACCGCATCATGACGCGACCAGCGGCTAGAGGTCGCGGACGACTTCCAGGCGCGCGCCGTGAGCGAGGCCGTCGTCAAGACGGGCATCGTCGGGGCCATAGAACGAGATGGCGTAGGCCCCCTGCCCACGGCGGACGAGGTGCTCGCCGAGGCCGGCCGCGGCCGGGCCTCGCGGCTCGGCCAGGGACAGGGTCTGCCGGCCGATGCGGAACTGCGCGAGCCCGAAGCCGAGGCCGGGAACGCCGCCGATGGCGACCGGCTCACACCCGAGCAGGGCGCGGTAGCGGGCGACCGAGGTCGCGAGATCCTGCACCGCCACGGTGACGCCGGCCACCCCGGTCACAACATTGGCATGGCGGCGGGCCGGCCCCTCGGGAACACGCAGGCTGCGGGCCGTGACATCGGTGCAGAGGAAGGGAATATCGGGCTCGGGCGGGCGGGCCGAGCGCCAGGCGATGCTGGTGCCATCGGGCTTGAGCCGGCCGCCATCGATGGGGCCATCCATGACGATGCCGGCGGCGCGGGCGCGGGCGAGATCGGCGCCGAGATCATCCGGCAGAACGGCATAATCGACGAGGCCGGGGCCGGCGCGATCCAGCACCTGCCACCAGCGATAGTCCGGCAGCGGGCGGGGGAAGGCGATGATTTCGAGATAGGCGCCGTCCGCGAACACGACCAGCGCGTTGCGCGAGCCGCGCGGATGCTCGCCGCCGGGCAGCACGGTGAAGCCGAGTGCCGTGTAATCGCGGATCGCCGCGTCGAGATCGGCGACGGCGATGACGATATGGTCGATCGAAAGCGGCATGGTCCTCGTCCCGTCGATGCTGGATCGCCGCGTCCTGCCGGACGCAAATCGGCGATCCAAGCCTTTATCTTAGCATCGGATTTTCCGAAAACCGGCTTCCACTTTTCGGTCCGATGCTGGTTCAGCGGCTCTGCGCGATGGCTTCGATGCCCGACATGCCGCCGAGCTGCGGCGCAAAGCTTTCCCAGACCCTGCGCGCACCGTCCTGCCAACCCTCGCGGTTCTCGGCCGGCACGACCTTGCCGCCTTCGGCCCTGGCGCGCGCCATCGAGGCTTCCTCGTCGGCCCGCATCAACTCGTCGAAATAGGCAACGCCCTCCGTCACGGCAGCCGTCAGCGCCTCGCGATCCTCTGTTGTCAGTGCCTTCCAGAAGGGTGCTGCGAACATCACGACGCCGCTCGCCCAGATATGGCCGGTCTCGATCAGAACCGGCACGACCTCGTGCAGGCGGAAGCCGACATAGGCCGACTTGGTCAGGTCCATGCAGTCGACCACGCCGGTCTTGAGCGCGTTATAGGTCTCCGGGATCGGGATCGGCGTCGGATGAGCGCCGAAGCCCGACCAGAGCGCGGTATGGAGCGGGCTCTGGATGACGCGGATGCGCTTGCCCTTGACCGAAGCGGGCGTGGTCAGCGGCTCCTTCGCCAGGAGATGGCGCGCGCCGTAGTTGATGAAGCCCGGCACGACGAAACCCTGCGCCTGGTAAAGGTCCTTGAGCGCGGTTCCGAGCGGCCCGGCCAGCGTCCGCGCCAGATGGCCGCGGTCGCGGAACAGGAAGGGCAGGTCGAGGATCTGCCCGGCAGGCACCCAGGTCGAGAGCGAGGACACGGTCGAGAGCGCCGCCTGAATCGAGCCGAGGCGCAGGCCCTCCGCCACCTCCTTCTCGCCGCCGAGCGCCGCATTGGGCACGATCCGCAGGTCGAAACGGCCGGGCGCCGTGGTGGCGAGGATGTCGGCGATGCGCCGCCAGACCTTGGTCTCCGGCTTGTCCTCGCCCAGGAGCGAAGCCACGGTCATGGGACGGCCGGCGGCGACAGCCTGCCCGCTCTTCAGGATGGCGGGCGCGGCGAGCGAGCCGGCGGCGAACTGGCGGCGGGTGATCGGCAAGGCTTGCCTCCTTCGGCTGAAGTAGCGGAATCGCGCGAAACGCGCCCCACCGCAAGGGGCGCGCCTGTTCGAACGGAAGCGCAAGTGGATTTCACCGGCACCGATCGGCTATCGGGAGGAAAGCCGCGATGGAGACGATGATGAGCGAGACCCACGAGATTGCTTCCGACCGGCTGCGCGCGACGGTGAGGGCCCAAGGCGGCGAGTTGATCGCGCTGTCCGATGCAAATGGGCCCCTGCTCTGGCATGGCGGGCCGGACTGGCCGCGCCATGCGCCAGTTCTGTTCCCGATCGTCGGGCGGCTGACCGACGATACGCTGATCCATCAGGGGCGCTCCTACCGCCTGACCCAGCACGGCTTCGCCCGCGACAGCCTGTTCAGCTGGGTCGAGCGCAGCGCGGAGCGGGCCGTGCTGGAACTGCGGGAGAGCCCGGAGACGCTGGCGATCTATCCGTTCAGGTTCGTATTGCAGATGATCTACGCGGTCGCAGGCGATACGCTGACCGTGACCTCGCGGGTGAGCAATCCAGCCGAAGTGCCCTTGATCTGCGGTGTCGGCGCCCATCCAGCCTTTCTCTGGCCGCTGACCGAGGGCATAGCGAAACAGGCGCATCGCCTGACCTTCCCGCAGGCGGAGCCGGGTCAGGGCCGCGGCGTCGAGGCCGGCCTGCTGACCGCACCAATCCCCCTGCCTTTCGAGGGCACGGAACTACCGCTCGATGAAAGCCTCTTCGTCAACGACGCGATCGTGATCCCGGATACGGTGAACCGTTCCGTGCGCTTTGCAGCATTTGACCCATCTGGGCGAGAAAACCGCGCCCTGACCGTGAGCTGGGAGGGCTACAAGGACCTCGGCATCTGGTCGAAACCATCTGGCGCGCCGTTCCTGTGCATCGAGCCCTGGTACAGCATGGCGAGCCCGGCCGGCTGGCAGGGCGAAATCGCGGACAAGCCCGGCATCCTCAAGCTGGCGCCGGGCGAGAGCCGCGATTTCGTGTGGCGGGCTACTCTTTAGCCCCTCACTTCTTCTCGATGTTCCAGAACAGCATGACCGGCGCCGCCAGGACGCCAGCGACATTGGTGCGCCGGGCATAAGGCTGGTCGTACTGACCGAGCACACGATAGGGCTGTACCTCGGCGAGACGCTTGTGCAGGGCGTCCAGTGCGAGCTTGCGGCCGGCATCATCAGGCGCATCGATGAAGGCACCGCGCAGCTTCTCGGCTTCCGCATCGCAGGGCCAGCCCGACCAGGCGCGCTCGCAGGCCATGTTGGTGCCGATATTGGTCAATGGCGACTGCATCGTCGCGCCCGACGCCGTCGTGACGAAGAGGTTCCAACCGCCCTGCTCGGATGTGCCCTTATTCTGCTGGCGCGTGGTGACGGTTCCCCAATCGGCGACCTGGAGATCGATATTGAACCCGACCTTCCTGAGCGAGGCGGCCGCGACTTCCGCCATGCGGCCGATCGGCGCGATGTCGTTGCTGGTCGAAAGCACCAGCTTCTGGCCCTTGTAGCCACTCTCCTTCAGCAGCGCCCGCGCCTTGTCGAGATCGGGCTTGGCATAGCTCTCGGTGCCGGCCTCCGTGCCGTTGGGGCCGCCGCAGATGAAATAAGAGGCGCAACGCTTCCACCATTCCTCATCGCCGAAGCCGGCCGAGAGGAAATCGGCTTGGTCCGTGGCATAGGCGAGCGCCAGACGCGCCTTCGGGTTGTCGAAGGGCGGATGGAGATGGTTCGGCCGCAGCATCGCCTGGTTGGAGAGATTGGCGTAGCGGTCGACCTTGACCTGGCTGTTGGTCGCGATGACCGGGATCAGGTCCTGGCTCGGCTGTTCCCAGATATCGATCTCGCCGGTCTGGAGCGCCGCGGCGGCGGTCGCCGCATCCGGCATGATCTGCCATTCGACGCGGTCGACCTTGACGACGCGCCCGCCGGCGAGCCCGTCGGCCGGCTCGGAGCGCGGGACGTAATCGGGATTGCGGTCGTAGACGACCTTCGAGCCGCTGCGCCAGTCCTGGCGGTTGAACTTGAACGGGCCGGAGCCGATCGTCTCGGTGATCGGCTTCATCGAGTCGGACTTGGCGTCGATCTCGCGCATGATGACGGGGATCTGGCCGACGGCGGAGCCCAGCGCGAAGGGCACCAGCGCGAGTGGCCGCTTCAGCTTGAGCTTGAAGGTGGCATTATCCACTGCCTCCATGCCGTCGGTATATTCGGCGAGCTTTCCGCCGATCGTGTCGCGCTTCATCCAGCGCTCGAGCGAGGCGATGACGTCCTTGGTCGTCACCGGCTGGCCGTCATGGAATTTCAGGCCGGGGCGCAGCTTGAACGTCCAGGTCAGCTTGTCCGGCGAGGTCTCGAAGCTCTCGACCATCTGCGGCTTCGGCTGGAGGTTGGAATCCCAGGCGAAAAGCGTCTCGTAGATCATCAGCCCGTGCATGCGGGTGATGACGATGGAGGCGGCGACCGGGTCGAGCGTCTTGAGATCCGCATGCGGCGCGACGCGCAGAATCCGGTTCGAGGCCGGCTGCGACTGCGCCGATGCCGGAAACGGCAGAAGTGCCGCCGCCGACAGCAGCAGCGCGGCGGTGAAACGGGACAGGTGCATCGGGCGTTCTCCTCCTTCGTCACCGGCCCTGCGACTCCGCTCCTCAGCGGAGCCACCTCAGCCGGCGCGTTTCATGCTCGTTTCATCTGCAAGATTCTTGCCCGGTGGCCGGCGACCCGCAAGCTGCCTTCCGCATCGAGCCAGAGGCAGGGTCGCGCAAGCCAGGGGCCGTGCAGGTGGCTGGCGAGGGCGCGGCCGTTCGGCAGCGGCGTCAGGCGCGACACCGTCCCGCCCGAAGGCCAGGGCAGCAGCGCGGTGCCGTCGGCCCGGATCTCGATCTCCGTGCCGAAATGCTGATCGCGCCAGCGCCCGACCAATCGCGCATCGAGCGGGGTATCGGCCGGCACGCGCGCCAGCGAGCGCTGCACGCCGCCGATCAGGCCGGTGAGACGGTCTTCGCCGTCACGCTTGAGACGGATATCGAGATAGGCCGGCAGGCTGCGCAGACCGCCGTCGCCATCCGTGATCAGGCGCTCGAAGCCCCCCATGAAGCTGATCGAATCCGTCGCGAGCTCAGCCCAGAACGGCCCTTCGTCGCTGACGAACAGCCCGGTGGGCGCGTTCGCGATCGTCGGCAGCTCCTGCCCGAGCAGAGCCGCCAGCACCGTCAGGGCCGGCCAGAGCGCCTCTTCCTCGCGATTGCTCAGCACGACGACGCCGACACCATGGGCCGGCGACATCCAGAAATGGTTGCGATAACCGGCGAGCGAGCCGCCATGGCCGATGATCGCGGTCTCGCCCAGCCGGCTGCAGACCAGGCCCAATCGATAGACGCTCTCGTTGCCGTCCGCGAAATGACGCGGCGCAGTCAGGCGCTCCAGCATGCCCGCGAGCGGGCCGCGGCCGGCCAGCAGGGCCGAGGCCCAGCCGGCGAGATCGGCAGCGGAACCAACGATCCCGCCCGATGCGGAGAAATGCGGGCCGTTATGGCCGCGCCGCCAAGAGGCGCCATCGTTCCAGTAGCCGGTGGCGAGGCCGGGCACGATCTCCGAGCCGTCATAGGGCAGGCGGAAGGCGGCACCCAGCTCGCCGGAGAGTTCCGCGACGGTCTCCTTGTAGGGCTTGCCCGTGACCTGCTCGAGGATGCGCTGCCCGAGGCGCCAGCCGGTGTTGGAATAGGCCATCTCGGTGCCGGACTCGGCACTCAGCGAGGGCAAGCGGCAGGCCAGCGCGAAGACCTCCTCCGCGCTCAAGGTGGCGGTGAAGGGCACGCCCTGCTGCCAGAGGCACTCCATCATGTCCGGCAGGGCGCCGGTCATGTCGAGGGCGCGGCCGAATTCGACCTCGGCAAGCGGCGCCGGCAATTCTTTCAGCCAATGGCCGAGCGGCGCGTCGAGCGGGATGCCGGCGCGCAGCAATGCCACCGCCAGGATATGCTTGCTGATCGAGGCGAAGCGGTTCGGCGTCTGCGGCGTGAAGGGCACGCCGTATTCGATGCTGGCGAGGCCGCCGGCAAAGGCCTCGCGCACGCCGTCGCGGTCGAAGAGCACGACGGCGCCGCCCGGCCCCGCCGCGCGCTGCCAGTTCGCGACGATGTCCTGCGCGCGGGTCGCGGCGCCTGTCCAATCCAAAGCCATGTCTTGCTCCTTCAGCCCTGCGGCCGGGCTTCGCCGAGCAGATTGCGCAGCGCCCGCATGAAGACGCGCGCGCCGGGGCCGATCGCATCATCCGGGAAATCGAAATCGGGATTGTGCAGATGCGCGGTCTCGCCCGAGCCGAGCAGGAACATCGCCGATTTGGAGCGGCGCCCGAACAGGCCGAAATCCTCCGAGCCGCGCGAGGGCGGCGTCGGGCCATGCGGCACTTTTTCCTCGTCCATCGCCCGGCGCAGCATCGCCACGGCCTCGGGCTCGTTCTCGCAATGGTGGAAGATGTCGTGATAGCTGATCTCGACGCTCAAACGGTCGGCCTCGGCCGCCTCGCGCGCCAGTTTTTCGGCCGCTTCGCAGAGCGCGCCCATCTGCGCGTCGTTGACGGTGCGCAAGGTCGCCCAGAGCTCGCCATGGCCCGGCGCGATGCCGAAGGCCTGCTCGCCGATCTCGATATGGGTCACCGTGACCAGCCGGAAATTCGCGTCGAGCGGCCCGCCCGGCCCAAGCGCGGTCAGGGCGGGGATCAGCGTCGCGATGGCCGGGGCCGGCGAACGGCCATGCTCGGGCGTCGAGGCATGCGAGGTTTCGCCGGTCAGGACGATCTTGATGCCGCGCGAGGCACAGTTCGCGGCCCCTTCCGAGATGCGGGCGTGGCCGACGGGAACGCCCGGGCGGTTATGCAGCGAGAAGGCGTAATCCGGCACGATCTCCTCGAATTTCGGATCGGCCATCACGGCAGCAGCGCCGGCGCCGGTCTCCTCGGCCGGCTGGAAGAGGAGGATGGCGCGGCCCTTCTTCGGCGGGTTGCGCTGGAGACCGCGCGCCAGACCGGCGAGGATGGTCATGTGGCCGTCATGGCCGCAGAGATGGCCCTTGCCGGGGATTTCGGAGCGATGGTCGCAGTCGGAAAGCTCTTCGATCGGCAACGCATCGAGCTCGGCGCGGATCAGCACGGTCGGGCCGGGCTCGGAACCCTGGTAGATCGCCGCGACGCCATGGCCCCCGAGTTCGGTAACGATGCGGTCAGGGCCGGTCGGCTTCAGGAAATCGACGATGGTCGCGGCGGTCTCGCGCTCCTCGCCCGAGATTTCAGGGCGGCGATGCAGCCGATGCCGGAGATCGACGAGATCGACCATATCGCTGTTGGTCAGGAACACGGGTGAAGCCTCCCAGGCACTATGCCGGCCGGCGGATCACCGGCTCTTGCCTGGAAAGGTTCGACACTTCAGCCGCTTCGGCAACCCGCGTCGTCGCCGGGGGCGGCATGCGCGAGCGCAGGATCAATTACCGAGCTCGGCCTCGACCTCGGCGTCGAAGGCCTGCGCCAGCATCGCCCGGCAGGCCTCGGCCTGCTGGCGCGCCGAATCCAGCGCAATGTGTGGAAGTATCTCGGCGAGATCGCGCAGGGCGAAATCGACGGCCGACATCAGGCCGAGCACCGGCTCGGCGGCAGCAGCCGGCTGTTGCGGAAGGCGGAACGCGATGACCTGACCCATAGGCATACTCACGCTGAAAGCGAATCGGCCTTCAGTGTGCAGGTGCAGGTTTCAGAAAGTGGTTAACGGCGGAATTGCGGCAGGGCTGCCGACTTAACCATAGCCATGCAGGCTGGCGCCATGACGCTTCAGCCATGCCTCCGCCTCCTCGGTGCCTGGGCAGAGCTTGTGGGTCAGCGCCCAGAAGCGGTGCGAGTGGTTCATCTCCTTGAGATGCGCCACCTCATGGGCCGCGAGATAGTCGAGCACCGGGGACGGCGCCAGGATCAGCCGCCAGGAAAAGCTCAGATGGCCCTGCGAGGAGCAGGAACCCCAGCGACTCGTCGTGTCGCGGATGGTGATCTTGCGGGCGGGAATGCCCAAGGTCGCCGTGTGGCGGCGCACCGCCTTTTCGAGATCGTCGAGCGCGAGCTTCCGCAGGAAATCCTTGACCCGGCGCGAGACATGGGCGGCGTCTCCGGCGACCGCGATCACGGGCGCGCCGTCGGCATCGCGCGTCGCCTGCGTCAGCCCGCGCGCCTTCGACCAGTGGACGATGCGATGCGGCACGCCGCGCAAGGGAATGCTCTGACCGGGCTCGAACGGCACGGCGCGCGGGCGCTTGGCCATGCGCGCCGCGATCCAGCCGCCATGGTTCTCGGCGAAGGTGCGGCCTGCCGCGAAATCGGCGCGCTCGGGCAGAGTCAGGGTGATCTCGCCGGTCGCCTGCGAGACGCGCAAGGTCATCCGCCGCGCCGCGGCGCGACGCTTGACCCAAACGGCATAGCGCGTGCCGGCATGCACGACCTCGATCCGGTCGGGGTCCGGCTGGCGCCTGAACAGGGAGATGCGCATCGCCCACGATTGTGCGGGATTCGCGGGCGATGGGGAAGAGCGATGCTTCAGCCCGCGATCTTGAGCGCCTTGCGCTGTTCCTTGGCGCTGTCGTCGCGACGCTCCTTGGCCGCTTCCATGTCGAGGCTGACCATGAAGTCGGAGATGCGCGGCTGGATCTCGGAGCGGAAGCGCGAGCCGTTGAAGACGCCGTAATGGCCGACCTTCGGCTGGAGATAATGCACGCGCTTGTCGTCGGGGATGTTGACGCAGAGGTCATGCGCGGCCTGCGTCTGGCCGACGCCGGAGATGTCGTCCATCTCGCCCTCGACCGTCATCAGCGCGACGCGGCGGATGGCGGTGAGATCGACCGGCTTGTCTCGATGCATCATCTCGCCCTTCGGCAAAGCGTGCTGAACGAAGACGGTGTCGACTGTCTGGAGATAGAACTCCGCGGTCAGGTCCATCACCGCGAGGTACTCGTCATAGAAATCGCGATGCTTCTCGGCGGAATCGCCGTCGCCGCTGACGAGATGCTTGAACATGTCGTAATGGGCAGTGACGTGGCGGTCGATATTCATCGCCATGAAGCCCGAGAGCTGCATGAAGCCGGGATAGACCTGCCGGAAGGCGCCGAGGCTCGGGAAGGGCACGACGGTGATGCAGTTGCGGCGGAACCAGTCGGTGCCGCGCTCCATCGCGAGCTGGTTGACGGCGGTCGGTGAGCGGCGGGTATCGATCGGGCCCCCCATCAGCGTCATCGAGCGCGGCGCGCAGGGGTCGCGATCGGCTTCCATGCGGGCGATCGCGGCGATGACCGGCACGGATGGCTGGCAGATCGCCATGACATGGGTGTCCGGCCCCAGCATCTGCAGCATGCCGATGACATAGTCGATGTAATCGTCGAGATCGAAGCGCCCCTCGGAGAGCGGCACGAGGCGGGCATCGATCCAGTCGGTGATGTAGACCTCATGGCCGGGCAGGAAGGCCTCGACCGTGCCGCGCAGCAGCGTGGCGTAATGGCCGGACATCGGCGCGACCAGCAGCACCTTCGGCTGCGGCTTGCGGCGGCTGGCTTGGATCTTGCGGTCGAAATAGACCAGCTTGCAGAAGGGGCGTTCCCAGACGACCCGCTCCTCGACGGCGACCTTGACGCCGTTGATCGTGGTCTCGTCAAGGCCGAAGGCCGGCTTGCCGTAGCGTCGCGTCATGCGCTCGAACAGCTCGCAGGAAGCCGCGACGCTGCGGCCGAACGGCGTGTAGGTCAGCGGATTGGCGGGGTTCTTGAAGGCCAGATGCATCGCATCCGAAACCCCGCGCACCGGGCTCACCATCATGTGAACCGCTTCGTAGGCATGGTAGGCGAACGACATGGCAGCCCCGTACATACGATTGAACGTCCTTCCGGCGTCGCAACATGCGATGATGCGACGCAGCATCGCACCTTACGTTGATTTTGTTCTCATTCAACCCGGCTAAAGGCTAAGATTTTCCTGCGATGTGGATGAAGCCGGGAAAACCATCGGCAGGCGCCGTGCAGGAGACCTTCGAATCTTGAGCTTCCCGGACCTTTCCGCCCCGGTTCTGGCGCGTTCCAACCGTCATTTGCGCCTCGATACGCTGGTTCGGCTGCGCTGGCTGGCCATTGCCGGGCAGAGCCTCGCGGTTGCCGGCGTGCATTTCGGCCTCGGCTTCCCCCTGCCCTTCGGCTGGTGCTTCAGCGTCATCGCCGTCTCCGCCTGGCTCAATATCGCGCTGCGAATCCGTTTTCCGCTGAGCCATCGCCTGCGCGACACGGCCGCGACCGCGCTGCTCGGCTTCGACATCGCCCAGCTCGCGGCGCTGCTGTTCATGACCGGCGGCCTGCAGAACCCGTTCGCGATCCTGTTCCTGGCGCCGGTCATGATCTCGGCGACGGCGCTGCCGCCGCAGCGCACGCTGGTGCTCGGCCTGCTGGCGATGGGGCTCGCGACCCTGCTCAGCCGCTACCACCTGCCCTTGCCCTGGGCCGGCGACGATCGACCGGTGCTGCCGGCCTTCTACCAGCTCGGCAACTGGGTCGCGCTTGTGCTCGGCCTCGCCTTCACCGGCATCTATGCCTGGCGCGTCGCCAAGGAGGCGCGCGATCTCTCCGACGCGCTCGCCGCGACCGAACTCGTGCTGGCGCGCGAGCAGCACCTGTCGCAGCTCGACGGGCTCGCCGCCGCCGCCGCGCACGAACTCGGCACGCCGCTCGGCACGATCGCGCTGGTCGCGCGCGAACTGACCCGCCTCGCCCCGCCGGATGGCGAGATGGCCGAGGATATCGCGCTGCTGCGCGAGCAGGTCGAGCGCTGCCGCGGCATCCTCGGCAAGCTCTCCAGCCTGCAGGACGAGGATGCCGGCCCGCTCGGCCAGCTCACCTTGCGCCTGCTGATCGAGGAGACCGCCGGGCCGCAGCGGCCCTTCGGCGTGCCCTTCGAGATCACCATGACCGGTGAGAAGCCGGAGCCGGTCTGCCGCCGCAATCCCGGCATGATCTACGGCCTCGGCAATATCGTCGACAACGCCGTCGATTTCGCCCGCTCGACCGTGGCCATCACGGCGGAATGGAACCAGAGCCAGGTCGTGCTGGTGATCTCCGATGACGGGCCGGGCTTCCCGCCGGACGTGCTGATGCGGGCCGGCGACCCCTATCTCTCGCGCGGCTCCGGCGAAGGTCGGGCCGGCGGCGGCCTCGGGCTCGGCCTCTTCATCGCCAAGACGCTGCTCGAGCGGGGCGGCGCGACCCTGGAATTCTCGAACCGGCCGGCGCCTGCCAGCGGCGCCTCGATCCGGATCACCTGGTCGCGCGATGATTTCGAGGCCGATCTGCCTGTCGATGGGGGTACCCAGGCGGGCGCATCGGCCTTACATGAACCTGGCTGAGCAGGCTCCACAGGGCGCCTGCCGGCGAAGCGAAACCCGAATACGCGCAAAGCCGCAGCGCGTGGAGAAGCGGCAAGGAGAAGACGATGCAGGACGCAGCGAGCGAAACCGACAGGGCCGGCCCGGCCGCCGACATGTCCCTTCTGCTGGTCGATGACGACAAGCCGTTCCTGACCCGTCTCGCCCGCGCCATGGAAGGCCGCGGCTATGCCGTGCGCATCGCCGACAGCGTCGCCGCCGGCATTGCTGCCGTGGAAGAAGCCGCGCCGGCCTTCGCCGTGATCGACCTGCGCCTCGGCGACGGCAACGGGCTCGACGTCATCGCCCGCCTCAAGGAGCGCCGCCCCGATGCGCGCGGCGTGGTCCTGACCGGCTACGGCAATATCGCGACTGCTGTCAGCGCCGTGAAGCTCGGCGCCTTCGACTTCCTCGCCAAGCCGGCCGATGCCGACGAGATCCATGCAGCCCTCGCCGCCCAGCGCGATGCCCGTCCGCAGCCGCCGGAAAACCCGATGTCGGCCGACCGGGTGCGCTGGGAGCATATCCAGCGCGTCTATGAATTGTGCAGCCGCAATGTCTCGGAGACGGCGCGCCGCCTCGGCATGCATCGCCGCACGCTGCAGCGCATCCTCGCCAAGCGCGCGCCGCGCTGATCCAAACTGAATACAGAAAGCCCGCCGGACGACCTGTCCGGCGGGCTTTTCATTTGGCGACTGCCCACGCGCTTCAGGTTGCGCAAGCCGGCACGATCCGGGCCGCACGCCGCTCCAGCGACACCGCCAGAATGGCGAGTCCGAGCGCGAGCAGCGGCACGACAGCAGCAACCGGCGCGATGGCGCCATAACCCAGCCCCTGCGTGATCACCACGCCGCCGAGCCAGGCGCCGAAGGCGTTGCCGAGGTTGAAGGCGGCGATGTTGAGGCTGGATGCCAGCCCCTGCCCCGCGCCGCCGGCCTGCTGCAACACCCACATCTGGAGCGGCGCGACCGTGGCGAAGGCGGCAGCACCCAGCACGAAGGCAGCGATGATCGCGCCGATCTGGCTATGGAAGGCGAAACCCGAGGCGAACATCGCGACGGTCAGCAGCGCGATCGAGCCGATCAGCGCCGGAGCGAGCCTGCGATCGGTCCAACGCCCGCCGAGCAGGTTGCCGACGACAAGCCCGCCGCCGAAGACCAGCAGGATCGGCGAGACCGCTGCCTCGCTGAAGCCGGCGAGCTGGACCAGGATCGGCTGGATGAAGGTGAAGACCGCGAAAATCCCGCCGAAGCCGAGCACGGTCATGACGAGGCCGAGCTGGACCTGCGGCCGCGCCAGCACCTTGAACTCCTCGGCGAGCGAGCCGGGGACGACGCGCTCGCGATCGGCCGGGACGAAGACCGCGAGGACGACCAGGGCGACGAGGCCGATCGCGGTCACCGCCCAGAAGGTCGAGCGCCAGCCGAAGGCAAGCCCGAGCCAGGAGCCGAAGGGCACGCCGAGCAGGGTCGCCAGCGTCAGGCCGGTGAACATCAAGGCGATAGCGGAAGCCTTGCGCTCCGGCGCGACGAGGCTGGTGGCGACGAGCGAGCCGACGCCGAAGAAGGTGCCATGTGCCAAAGCCGTGACGATGCGGGCCGCCATCAGCCAGCCGAAGCTCGGGCTCAGCGCTGCAGCGAGATTGCCGAGGGTGAAGATCGCCATCAGCACGAGCAAGGTCGTCTTGCGCGGCAGGGAGCGGGTCGCGATCGTCAGGATCGGCGCGCCGACGAAGACGCCGAGCGCATAGCCGGTCATCAAGAGCCCGGCGAGCGGGACGCTGATGCCGAGATCGGCGGAGACCTGCAGGAGCAGGCCCATGATGACGAATTCGGTGACGCCGATGCCGAAGGCGCCGACGGTGAGGGCATAAAGGGCGATGGGCATGGAATGCCTCCGAGAAACTGTTCGGGCCCGGAGATAGCGCCGCCGGCGCTTGTGAATTAGACTGCATGAAAGACCAGCAATTGTGAGATGAATTCACGATGCCGCGCAGCGAGATCAACCGGTCCGGCGAGATGGAGGTCTTCGCCCGCGTCGTCGAGCTCGGCGGCTTCTCCCCGGCGGCGCGCGCATTGCGGATGACGCCCTCAGCCGTCAGCAAGCTCATCACCCGGCTGGAGGCGCGGCTCGGCGTCAGGCTGATCGTGCGCTCGACCCGCAAGTTCATGCTGACCGAGGAAGGCACGACCTTCCATGAGCGGACATTGCGCGTACTCGCCGATCTCGACGAGGCCGAGCGGGCCGTCGCCGCCTGCCAGATCCCGCGCGGGCGGCTGCGGGTGAATGCCAATGTCGCGTTCGGCTGGCATTTCCTGCTGCCGGTGGCGCCGCGCTTCATGGCGGCGCATCCCGGCATCCAACTGGATATCTCGATCACCGATGCGGTGATCGATCTCGTCGACGAGCGGGCCGATGTCGCGATCCGGGTCGGGCCGCTGCGGTCCTCGCAGCTTGTCGCGCGCAAGCTCGGCGAAAGTCTCTCTGCGATCGTCGCCTCGCCGGATTATCTGGCGGCGCACGGCGCGCCGGATCATCCCGAAAAGCTGCCCGGCAGCGATCTCATCACCTTCAACTTCGCGAGGCATCGCGACACCTGGCCCTTCGTCATCGACGGCCAGCGCGTCTTCCTGCCGGCCCATGGCCGCGTCACGGTCGGCGACGGCGAGAGCGCGCGGCGGCTGGCGCTGGCGGGACAGGGCCTGACCCGGCTCTCGCTCTTCCATATCGCCGACGACATCGCCGCCGGCCGGCTCGTCCCGGTGCTGGAGGCTTTCAATCCCGGTGATGTCGAGGACATCCACGCCGTCTATGTCGGCCATGGCGGCAAGCTGCCGGCGCGCGTTCGCGCCTTCATCGACTTCCTGGTCGCGGAGATCGACCTGCGCCGCTTCGCCACGATGCCGAGAGCGGCAATGGCCGGAGCCCGAGAAACGGCCTTATCAGGCTGATCCGTCGGGGTCCTCGATCGAGGCAAGCCGGCTCGAGGCCAGCCGCGCCAGCGCGATGGTCAGCATCTTGCGGCGCGCCGCGCTCAGGGGATGGCGCGGCGGCTCGCGCAGCAAGTCGCCGCCATAAGCGTCGGCGACGATCAGGCCGACATCGTCGGGCAGGATTTCGCGCGGAAATTCGGGCGCGACGGCGAAGAGGAAGCCGTCGCAATAGTCGCGATAATCCGGCCATTTGCCGTCGACACGATAGTCGGCGATGCCGGACTTGACCTCGACGACCCAGAGTTCACCGGATGGCGAGAGCGCGACGATGTCACCGCGCCGGCCATTGGCGAAGGTCATTTCCTTGACGATGGCATAGCCGCGCTCGCGCAGGTGACGCGCCGCGCCGCGGCAGACGATGCGCGTGATATCGGGCCGCGCAGGCGGCGGATTGAGGACGGAATCCGGAAGGGACATGCGCGCATGTTCCCTCTTTGTTTCCGGGAATGCAAGTCTCCTGCGGAAGTCTAGGGCAGGTTCTCGCGCAGGATGATCTCGATGCTGGGCGGCGCCGTGCCCTCCAGAGCCGGGCGGCCGGCGCGCAGATTGGCGAAGATCGCGATGCAGCTCATCAATGCCGCATGGGGATGCTGGGTGATGACCGCGTCCATCGTGCCGTCGAGCAGGAGCGCGCGGGTCGCCGGCGTCAGGCCATGACCGACGAAGACCACCTCCTGCTGGCGGCCGGCCTCCTTCAAGGCGCGCGCGATGCCCTCCGGCCCGCCGCCGATATTGTAGATGCCGGCGAGGTCCGGGTGCTGGGCGAGCAGCGCCTTGGCCTGGCGATAGTTGCGCCCCTCGTCGTCGAGCCCCTCGCGCAGGCCGACCACCTCGATCTGCGGAAACATCTCCTCGAAGAGATGGAGGAAGCCCATCTCGCGCTCCTCATGGGCGCGGTAGCTCAGGCTGCCGGCGATCATCGCGACCTTGGCCGGGCGCTTGCCGATGAAGCGGGCGACGAGATAGCCGGCCGTGCGCCCGGTCGAGCGGTTGTCGAGCCCGACATAGGCGGCACGACGCGCATTGGCGATGTCGGAGATCAGGGTCACGGCCGGCACGCCGCGCTCAGCGAGGCCGTTCACCGCCTCGCGCACCGCCGGGTGCTCAAGCGCCATGAAGGCGATACCGTCGACATCGCGCCCGACCTGCCGGAGCTGCTGGGCCAGCAGTTCCGGCTTGAAGCTCTCGATGAACTCGACGCGGGCGCGCATGTTGAAAGAGGCGAGCTGCTCCTGCGCCTCCGCGATATGGCGCCCGAGCATCGCGAGGAAGCGGTTGCTCCCGGCCGGCAGCAGGAAAGCGAGACGCATCGGCGTGAAGGCCTGCGCCGGCAAGGCAGGATCGAGGACATAGCCCAGTTCGCTCGCGGCCTTCAGAACGCGCTGGACGGTGGCCGCACGTACGCCCGGCCGCTGGTTCAGCACCCGGTCGACGGTTGCGGTCGAGGCGCCGGAGAGCGCCGCGACATCGGCGATGCGGGCCATCCGGCGGCGCTGCAGGCTTTCACCGCTACCGTTTTTCTCTGCGGTGTCCGTCATAGAGTCACATCAAAAACCATCAGTATTTGAGTTTGACCACCATCATTCCAGCTTCCTAATCTGAGGGCAAGAAGACCGCAATCAATCAAATCGCATCAGCGATACCGGGAGGATCACCATGACGAACTTCACGCGCCGCACGGTGCTGCGTACGCTCGCCGCTACGCCTGCCGCCTCGTTCATCGCCATGCCGCATATCGCGCGCGCCGCCGAGATCGAGCTAAAATACGGCAACAACCTGCCCCTCAGCCACCCGCTCAACATCCGCGCCCAGGAGGCGGCCGAGCGCGTCGCGAAGGAAACCAACGGCCGGGTCGAGATCAAGATCTTCCCGAACAATCAGCTCGGCGGCGATACCGACATGCTGAGCCAGGTGCGCAATGGCGGCATCACCTTCTTCACGCCCTCCGCGCTCGTCATCGCGACGCTGGTGCCCGTCGCGGCGATCAACGCCGTCGGCTTCGCCTTCGCCGATTACGACCAGGTCTGGAAGGCGATGGACGGCAAGCTCGGCGCCCATGTCCGCGACGCCATCTCGAAGGTGAACCTCTATGCCTTCGAGAAGATGTGGGACAACGGCTTCCGCCAGATGACCACCTCGGGCAAGGCGATCGAGACGGCCAAGGAAATGGCCGGCCTCAAGATCCGCGTGCCGGTGAGCCCGCTTTCGATCTCGATGTTCAAGGCGCTTGATGCCGCGCCGGCCAGCCTGCAATTCTCCGAGGTCTATACCGCGCTGCAGACCAAGGTCGTCGACGCGCAGGAGAACCCGCTGCCGATCATCCAGGTCGCCAAGCTCTACGAAGTTCAGAAGAGCTGCGCCGTCTCCAACCATATCTGGGACGGGTTCTGGTTCATCGCCAACGGGCGCGCCTGGCGCGCTCTGCCGCCCGATGTCCAGACGATCGTCGCGAATGCGATCAACGATGCCGGCGTCGCCCAGCGCGGCGACATCAAGAAGCTGAACGAAACCGTACAGGCGGACCTGCAATCCAAAGGCCTCGCCTTCAACAAGACAGACCCGGATTCCTTCCGTGCCAAGCTGCGGGAAAGCGGCTTCTATAAGGAATGGCAGGAGCGCTTCGGCAAGGACGCCTGGAGCCTGCTCGAAGACGCCGTCGGCAAGCTGGCCTGAGGGGTGCGGGCGGGCCTATAAGGCCCAAAAGCACAAGACAGGAAACGCCCCGATGGATGCCCATAGCGCGCCCCTTCCCGCTGCCGCCATGCCCGCCAACGGGCTCGGCCGCTTCGCCGGCCATCTCGACCGTGCCCTGGGCGGCCTGGTCGAGACGGTGGCGGCGGTGCTGGTTCTGGTCGAGATCATCATCCTCGGGGCCGGTGTCACGGCGCGCTATGTCTTCCACGCCCCGCTGGTCTGGTCGGACGAGCTCGCCTCGATCCTATTCCTCTGGCTCTCGATGCTGGGCGCCGTCGTCGCGCTGCGGCGCGGCGAGCATATGCGCATGACGGGCCTCGTCTCCCGCGTCTCGCCGCAGACGCGGGCGCTGCTGGAGGCGGTCGCGATCACCGCCTCGATCGCCTTCCTCCTCCTGATCATGCCGCATGCGGTCGAATATGCCGAGGAAGAGAACTTCATCGTCACGCCGGCGCTGGAGATCAGCAATGCCTGGCGCGCGGCGGCAATCCCCGTCGGTGTCGGCCTGATGCTGATCGCCGCCGGCTGCCGCCTGCTGCGCTTTTCGACGCTGAAACCCGCCCTGCTCGCGATCGGGATCACCGCGCTGCTCGTGCTGCTGTTCTGGCTCGCCGGGCCTTCGCTCAAGCCGCTCGGCAAGCTCAACCTGATCGTCTTCTTCGTCGGCGTCGTCGCACTTAACGTCTTCTCCGGCGTGCCGATCGCCTTCTCCTTCGCGCTCGCCACCTTCGGCTATCTCGCCTGCACAACGTCGACGCCGATGCTGGTCATGGTCGGCCGGCTCGACGAGGGCATGAGCCATCTCATCCTGCTCGCGGTGCCGCTCTTCATCTTCCTGGGCGCGCTGATCGAAATGACCGGCATGGCCCGCGCCATGATTCAGTTCCTGGCGAGCCTGCTCGGCCATGTCCGCGGCGGCCTGTCCTATGTGCTGGTCGGCGCGATGTACCTCGTCTCCGGCATCTCCGGCTCGAAGATCGCCGACATGGCGGCGATCGCGCCCGTGCTCTTCCCAGAGATGCAGAAGCGGGGTGCCAAGCCCGGCGATCTCGTCGCGCTGCTCTCGGCGACCGGCGCGCAGACCGAGACGATCCCGCCCTCGATTGTGCTGATCACCATCGGCTCGGTCACTGGCGTCTCGATCGCGGCGCTGTTCACCGGCGGCATGCTGCCCGCCGTGGTGCTCGGCGTCGCGCTCTGCTTCGTCGTCTGGTGGCGCTGCCGCGGCGAGGACCTCAGCAACGTCAAGCGCTTCTCCCGGCGCGAAATCGGCAAGCTTGCCCTGGTCGCGCTGCCGGCGATCGCGCTGCCCTTCGTCATCCGCGCCGCGGTGGTCGAGGGTGTCGCGACCGCGACCGAGGTTTCGACCATCGGCATCGCCTATGCGGTGCTGGCCGGCATCCTGCTCTATCGCCAGTTCGACTGGCGCCGCCTGCCGCGCATGCTGGTCGAGACGGCCTCGCTCACCGGCGCGATCATCTTCATCATCGGCTGCGCCACCGCCATGGCCTGGGGGCTGACGCAATCCGGCTTCTCGCGCGACCTCGCTCAGGCGATGGCCGCCGTGCCGGGCGGAACCTGGGGCTTCCTCGGCATCTCGATCGTCGCCTTCACCATCCTCGGCAGCGTGCTCGAGGGCATCCCGGCGATCGTGCTGTTCGGCCCGCTGGTGTTCCCGATCGCCAAGCAGGTCGGCGTGCACGAGGTCCATTACGCGATGGTCGTGATCTTCGCGATGGGCATCGGGCTCTTCGCCCCGCCCTTCGGCGTCGGCTATTACGGCGCCTGCGCGATCAGCAAGATCAATCCCGATGAGGGCCTGAAATACATCTGGGGCTACATCCTCGCCCTGTTGCTGGGCCTTCTCGTCGTCGCTGCCGTGCCGTGGATCTCCATCGGCTTCCTTTGATCCTGATAATCAGAAAGCAACGCCCATGAGCCGCTTCTTTGGCCAGATCCGTCAGGCCGGCTATGTCGTCCCGGATATCGAGGCGGCGATGGACTACTGGAGCCGCGTGCTGGGCGTCGGACCGTTCTTCTACAACCCCAAGGTCCCGATCAAAAACTACCGCTACAAGGGCGAGGCCTACGAGCCGCACAATTCGGTGGCGCTGGCCAATTCCGGCCCGCTCCAGATCGAGCTGATCCAGTGCCGCAACGCCGTGCCGTCGATGTACAAGGACTTCACCGATGCGGGGCTGACCGGGCTGCAGCATGTCGCCTACTGGACGTCGGACTACGACGCCGATCTGGAGCGACTCGTCACTGAGGGCTTCAAGCCGGTGATGTCGGGCGAGGTCGGCGAGCGAGGGCGCTTCGTCTATTTCGACACGCATTACCATCCGGGCACGGTGATCGAGCTTTCGGAAGTCGCCGGCCCCAAGGGCGAGATGTTCAGACTAATCCGCGAGGCGTCGGAGATCTGGGACGGCAAGGACCCGGTGCGGCCCTTCCCCGACCTGAGCAAGCTCGCTGCCGCGGCGGCGTGAAGTTGCCTCGTCCGGGTCATCCCGGGCGACCGCAGGGAGACCCGGGATCCATGCCGGAACCGTTCAGGCATGGATCCCGGATCGGCGCCGCTGACGCGGCTTGTCCGGGATGACCCGGGAGTTCGATTTCTGATGACATCTTCGCAGAACCGCTTCGAAGCGACCTACCTGATCGAAACCCCGCTCGCCCCGGCCAGGGTCGCCGAGGTGATGGCGGGCGAGCAATCCTGCGGCACCTTCGCCCGCGTCGCCGGGGAGACAGACGAGTTGCGCGAGCGGGCCCGCGCCATCGTCACCCGGATCGAGGAGCTGGAGCCCGCAACGGAGCCCAGCCTGCCGAATGCCTGGCTCGCCCGAAAGGGCGTCAGCGGGCCGTGGCGGCGGGCGCGGGTCACGATCTCCTTCCCGGTCGACAATGTCGGCGCCAATCTCGCGACGCTGGCGGCGGTCGTCGCCGGCAATCTCTACGATCTCGGCGAGGTCACGGGTCTCAGGCTCGAAAGCATCGCCCTGCCCTGGTCCTACCGCCGGCGCTTCCCGCTGCCGGCGCAAGGCATCGCCGGCACGCGACGCCTGACCGGTGCGGCGAAAGGGCCGCTGGTCGGCTCGATCATCAAGCCGAATGTCGGCCTCAGCTCTGCGCAGACGGCGGAGCTCGTCGCCAGCCTGTGCGAAGCCGGGCTCGACTTCATCAAGGACGACGAGATCTCGGCCGATCCCGTGCATGCGCCTCTGGCCGAACGCATTCCGGCCGTGATGGCGGCGGTGCGCCGGCACCAGGACAAGACCGGCAAACATGTCATGGTCGCCTTCAACATCACCGACGAGACCGATGCGATGCGCCGCCATGCCGATCTCGTCCAGCGCGAGGGCGGTTCCTGCGTGATGGCGAGCCTGAACTGGTGCGGTTTCTCGGCGATCGAGACCCTGCGCCGCTCGACCGATCTCGCCCTGCACGGCCACCGCAACGGCTATGGCGCCTTCTCGCGCCATCCGCTGCTCGGCATCGGTTTCCAGGCCTATCAGGTGCTGTGGCGACTGGCCGGCGTCGACCATATGCATGTCCATGGCCTGCAGGGGAAATTCGCGCAGGAGGACGAGGAGGTCGTGACCTCCGCCAGGGATTGCGTCACGCCGCTGACCGATGGCGCCGACGACCGGGTGATGCCGGCCTTCTCCTCCGGGCAATGGGCCCGCACGGCGCAGGCGACCTGGGACGCGATCGGCCATGACGACCTCTTGTTCATGGCCGGTGGCGGCATTCTGGCCCATCCCGGTGGACCGAAAGCCGGTGTCGCCAGCATCCGGCAGGCCTGGGCGGCCGTGGCCGAGGGCACGTCGCTGGTCGAGGCGGCGCGGTCGCATCCGGAACTGCAACAGGCGCTCGACACCTTCGGCGGCAAGACGGGCTAGCGCGCCGTGACCGCGAAGCGCATGCCTCTCTACGGCTGGTACGGCGACGATTTCACCGGCTCGACCGACACGCTGGCGACGCTGGCAGAGCGCGGTTTTCGCGCCCTGCTCTTCCTGCGCCAGCCGAGCGAGGCGCAGCTCGCGGCGGCCGGCCCGCTCGACGCGATCGGCATCGCCGGGGCGAGCCGGGCCATGGCGCCGGAGGCGATTCGGGCTGAGCTGACGGAAATCGGTCGCTTCTTCGCCGGGCAAGGCGTCAAGCTGATGCATTACAAATGCTGCTCGACCTTCGACAGCGCGCCTGATATCGGCAGCATCGGCGCGGCCGTCGCGGCATTGAAGCCCCTCTTCCCGAACCCGCTCGTGGCGATCCTCGGCGGCCAGCCCAATCTCGGGCGCTTCTGCCTGTTCGGTAACCTCTTCGCGGCCGGCGGCGACGGCACGGTCCACCGCATCGACCGGCATCCGACGATGAGCCGGCATCCGGTGACGCCGATGGCGGAAGCCGATCTGCGCCGGCATCTCGCCGCGCAGGGGCTTACAGATATCGGACTCGTCGACTATCGCGCCTATGCCGATGGTTCGATCACGCAGGCCGCGCTTCCGAGCGGGAAGCCCGCCGTTCTGTTCGACGTCTCGACGGAAGCCGACCTGTCGGCGATCGGTGGGTTACTCGCGACCGCGTTGGAGAATGCTCCGATGCTCGCGGTTGGCGCGAGCTCCGTCGCTCGTGCCTTCGCGACCGGGCATGGCAAGGCGGCTGTCGTGCCGCCAGCTCCCGATGCGACGCATCGCGGCACCGGACCGGTCCTTGCCCTCGTCGGCAGCCTTTCCCCCGTGACACGGGCGCAGGTCGAAGCCGCGAGAGGCTATGCGATGCTGCCTGTCGAGGCCGGACGGCTTCTCGCGGATGAAAGCTATGCGGCGGCGCTCCGTTCAGCCGCCCTCTCCCAACTGGCTCAAGGCGATGTGATGCTGGTGACGGAACAGCCCGCAGGTGCTCCGGCCGCGGCCGGCGCGGTTGCCGAAGCAACCGGAGCCTTGCTGGCCGCGATCATCGCCGAAGCGCGCCTCGGCCGGCTCGTCGTCGCGGGCGGCGACACCTCGACCATGGCGATCCGGTCCCTGCCGCTCTGGGGCCTGTCCTATCGCGGGCCTTGCGTGCCCGGCGCGCCGCTCTGCCGCGCCCATTCCGGCGATGCGCGTCTCGATGGACTGGAGATCGTACTGAAGGGCGGGCAGATGGGGCCGCCCGGCTTCTTCAATAACGAAGCGCGCGCCTAACCCGGCAGGCAACCATCCGTGCCGGCGCCGCAGACCAGCGCGCAGACCTTTTCGCCGCCGGACAACGCGATCCGTCCCGACTGCAGCGCGGCAACCGCCGCCGCGCCCGACAAGTCGGCGGCGATGCCGAATTCGAACCAGAGCGATTTCGCCGCCTGCTCCATCTCGGCATCGGTGATCAGCACGATCTCGTCGACATTGCGGGCTGTCGCCTCGTAGATCGCCTGATCGGTCTGGCGGCAGGACATGGTGGCGACGCGGGTCTCCAGCTTGTCGAGCGCGACGAGACGCCCCGCAGCGAGACAGGCATGAAGCGTCGGCGACCCCACCGGCTCGATGCCGATGATCCTTGTTTGCGGGCGCAGGGCCTTCACCGCCGTCGAGAGGCCGGTGATCAATCCGCCGCCGCCAATGGCGACGAGGATGATGTCGACATCCGGCATGTCGTCGAGGATATCGAGGCCGAGCGTGCCCTGGCCCGCGACCACGACCGGATCGCTGAAGGGATGGGCATAGGTCGCGCCGGTCTTGGCGGCGTGGGCGAGCGCGGCGGCATTGGCATCGTCCCAGATCGCGCCGACGATATGGACGTCGGCGCCCCAGTCACGCAGCTTGGCGATCTTGTCCGGCGCGGCGTTGGACGGCAGGAAGATCGTGGCGTTGACGCCGAGCACATGGGCCGAGCGGGCGATGGCGAGGCCGTGATTGCCGCCGGACGCGGTCACGACGCCGCGCGCTAGTTCGTCCTTCGACAGGGTCAGGAGGCGGTTCATCGCGCCGCGCGCCTTGAAGGAACCGGCGGCCTGCAGCAATTCGAGCTTCAGCGTGACATCGCCGCCGAAATCGCCGCCGCGCGTCTTCGCATAGGGCAGTGTCGGGGTTTGCCGGATGTAAGGCGCGATGCGCTCGCGGGCGGCGCGGATATCGTCGCGCGTTATCATCACAGCGTCCCGCGATAGGGCGCCGCCACGATCAGGCAGCAATTGCCCGGCTTGACGCGGCCCGGCTGGCGGCGGCCGTAGAGGATGCCGTCGGCGGCGTAATGCAGCGTCTCGGGCGGGCGCGTCGGGTCCCAGGTGCAGTGGATCCGGCCGGCCGGCTCGCCGGCGCTGACCTTGCTGCCATTGGCGTGGAAGGGCTCGAAGATGCCGTCCGCCGTCGCATAGACATAGGCCGAGATGCCGGGCAGTTCGAGGATCTGGCCATCGCCGCGCCTGGGCTCGGGTTTTTCGCGGACGACGACGCCGAGATGATCGAGCACATTGGCAACGCCGCGCCGGCAGACCGAGAGCGCCTCCAGCGAGACCGTGCCGGCGCCAGCCATCTCCGTGCCGACCGTGACGAGCCCGGCGCGGCAGGCGGCGGCGGTCGCGGTGCGCGGCTCGCCGAGATTGCTGATCACGACCATCATCGGCGCGTCGAAGGCCTGTACCGCCGCGACATTGCGCTTGTGCAGGGCTGGATCATCGGTCGGCTCGACGATGGCGCTCGGGATGATGTCGAGCGAGGAGCCGCCGGAATGCAGGTCGAGGAAGGCGTCGCCGATCGGCAGGATATGGTCGCTGACGAAGGCCGAGATCTGCTGGGTGATGGAGCCGCGCGGATCTCCCGGGAAGGTGCGGTTGAAGTTGAGGCCGTCGACCGGCGAGGTGCGCTGGCCGGCCATGACCGCATGGACATTATTCGCCGGCATCAGGATGAGCCGCCCCTGGACGCGGCCGGGATCGAGATCGCGGATCAGGTCGCAGATCGTGATCGGCCCCTCGTATTCATCGCCATGGTTGCCGCCCTCCATGATCACGGTCGGGCCGGAACCGTTCTTGATCACGGCGATCGGCACGCGGGTCGCGCCCCAGGCATCGTCATGCGGCGAATGCGGGATCATCAGGAAGCCGGTCTGCTTGCCCTCGCGGTCGGGGTCGACGGTGAGGAAGGCGCTGGACGGGCGCGGTGTCGGCTTGGGGCGCGTGGTGGTGGTCATGGCGGGCTCGATCGGACGTGAATTGGCATGACTTAGGGGGCCTCCCCGAGACGGGGAGGATCGATGCAAGCCGTCATGCTCGGGCTTGACCCGAGCATCTCAGGCATAAGCAGGCTCCGACCAGCGCCTTCTGATCAGGAGATTCTCGGGTCTTCGCTACGCTTCGCCCGAGAATGACGGCTGACGACTCAACTAGAGCGTCGGCAGCGGGTCCATAGGCATGTCCAGGTACTTGCGGTGCAGCCGGTCGAGCTCGCCGTTCATCGCGTTGAAGAAGATGAAGCCGTCGAGCCAGCGCACGAGGTTATGCTGGTCCATCTGCACGCCCATATGGGCCGGGCTGCGGCGGATGACGAACTTGCGCTCGAACTCCTTGTTCGGGTTCTGCTTGGCGAGCGCCTGCGCCACGATCGAGTTGGTGGCCAGCAGATCGGCCTGGCCGGTGATGTAGGCGGCGGCGGCCGTCGCGTCGTCCTCGGTGCGCATCAGGCTCGCCTTCGGCGCGGCGGCCGAGATCGCGAGCTCCTGCGTCGTGCCCTTGGCGGCGGCGACGCGGGCCGAGCCGATCGTCTCCGGGCTCGACACGGCCGAGCTTTTCGCGCCGTAGACCGCGAGGAAGGTGTTGGCATAGGGCGCCGTGAACTGGATCTGCCGGGCGCGCTCCGGCGTCAGGCCCATCACCGAGATGACGATGTCGACCTTGTCGGTCATCAGGAAGGGGATGCGGTTGGCACCGGTGATCTGCTGCATCTCCAGCTTCACGCCGAGGCCCTTGGCGACCATCTCGGCCATCTCGATGTCGAACCCGATCGCCTTGCGGTCGGCATCCTGCGAGCCGAAGGGCGGCGCATCGAGCGGCACGCCGATGCGGACGACGCCCTTGGACAGGATGTCCTGGAGCTTGTCGGCCTTGGCCTCGGCAGCGCCGAAGGCGGCGACGGCCAGGGCGGCTAAACCTGCGAACAGTGAACGCATCGTCTTCTCTCCCCTCGTTGATGTTGTCTTGTCGTTCCGCCTCAGTGCAGGACCGCGCTGAGGAAGGTCTGGAGTTCCGGCGTCTTCGGCTCGGCCAGCACGGCAGCAGCCGGCCCCTGCTCGTGAATGCGGCCCTCATGCATGAAGACGACGCGCGAGCCGAAGCGGCGCGCGAAGCCCATCTCATGGGTCACGAGGATCATGGTCATGCCCTCGCTCGCGACGGATTCGAGGACCTTGAGCACCTCGCCGGTCAGCTCCGGGTCGAGGGCGGAGGTGACCTCGTCGAACAGCATCAGCTTCGGGCGCATCGCGAGCGAACGAGCGATGGCGACGCGCTGCTGCTGGCCGCCGGAGAGCTGCGACGGATAGGCGTCGAGCTTGTCCTCAAGGCCGACGCGGGCGAGCACCTCGCGCGCGACTTCGCGGGCGGCCTGCGGCGCCTGTTTCTTCACGACGCGCGGGGCGAGCGTGATGTTGTCGCAGACCGAGAGATGCGGAAACAGGTTGAAGCTCTGGAAGACGATGCCGACCTCCTGACGCAATTTGCGCAGGTTGGTCTTGGGATCGTTGACCTGCGTGCCGTCGATGCGGATCACGCCGGCCTGCACCGGCTCCAGCCCGTTGATGCAGCGGAGCATCGTGCTCTTGCCCGAGCCGGAACGGCCGATCACCGCGATGATCTCGCCCTTGGCGACGTCGAGCGTGACGTCCTTCAGCACCTGCACCGAGCCGTAGCTCTTGTTGATCCCGTGGATTTCAACGAGCGACATCGAGCTTCCGCTCGATCGAGCGGCTCCATTGCGAGAGGGGGAAGCACATCGCGAAATAGATCGCGGCGACGGTGATGTAGACGGCGAAGGGCTTGTAGGTGCCGGCCGCCGTGAGCTGGCCTTCGCGCGTCAGCTCGACGAAGCCGATCACCGCGGCGAGCGAGGTGTTCTTGATGAGCTGGACGAGGAAGCCGACCGTCGGCGGGATCGCGACACGGATCGATTGCGGCACGATGACGTAGCGCAGTTGCTCCCCGAGCGAGAGACCGAGCGAGGCGCCGGCCTCCCATTGCGTCTTCGCGATCGAAACCAGCGCACCGCGCCAGATCTCGCCCAAAAAGGCGCTGCCATAGACCGAGAAGGCGAGCGCTGCGGCGATCCATGGATTGACCGAGATGCCGGTGAGCGGCAGGCCGAAGAAGATCACGAAGAGCCAGACCAGAAGCGGCGTGCCCTGGACGATGTGGATATAGGCGGCCGCGAGCCAGCGCAGCGGCGCAAAGGGCAGGATGCGGGCGATGGCGATGACGATGCCGATCAGCGATGCCCCGATGAAGGCGGTCGCGGTCAGCGCCAGCGTCCAGCGCGCCGCCGCGATCAGGTACATCACATCGATGAGGCCGAATTCGCGGATCATCGTCTGACGAACGCCCAATAGTAGAGGCCCGCGAACAGGCCGCGGAAGGCGAAGGCGAGCCCGAGATAGAGCACGCCGATGACGGTGTAGACCTCGAAATCGCGGAAGGTACGGGACTGCACGATCGAGGCTACGTGGAACAGGTCCTCGACCGAGATCTGCGAGACGACGCTGGTCGCCAGCATCAAGAGCACGAACTGGCTGGCGAGCGCCGGGAACATCGCCTTCAGTGCCGGGAACATCACGACATAGCGGAAGACCTGCAGGCCGGAGAGCCCGAGCGAGTGACCGGCCTCGACCTGCGCCTTCGGCACGGCCTCCAGCCCGGCGCGGACGATCTCGGTGGTGTAGGCGCCGAGATTGACGACCAGCGCGATGATCGCGGCGGTGAGCCCGTCGAGCCTGATGCCGAAGCTCGGCAGCCCGAAGAAGATCAGGAAGAGCTGCACCAGCAGCGGCGTGTTGCGGATGACCTCGACATAGGTGCCGACGATGCGGCGCAGCCATGTCGGGCCATAGACGCGGGCGGCGGCGCAGGCGATGCCGATGACGAGGCCGCCGACCATCGCGACGGCAGAGAGCAGCAGCGTGATCCAGACGCCGTCGAGGATCGATTCCCAGGCGGCGAAGACATCGCGGAACTGCAGGCCGTATTTCATGGCCGGCCGCCTCGCGACAGCAGCGCGACGCCCCCAGAACCTGCGATATGATCCGACGATCGTACCATCCGCCTCCCCTTTGACGGCGAGGCTAGGTTCGTTTCTTATTTGATGTCAAGCTTCATATATGAAACAGAGAGACATGAGCGACCTGCCGGATACCGAGAACGGAGACAAGGGCAGCTACGCGGCGCCGGCGCTGGAGAAGGGGCTCGACATCCTCGAACTCCTCGCCGAAGTCGGCGAGCCGCTATCGACCCGCGAGATCGCCGAGCGTCTCGCCCGCTCGAAGAGCGAGATCTTCCGCATGGTCTTCGTGCTGCAGCAGCGCGGCTATCTCGCCCGCGAGGCCGGGACGGACCGGCTGGAACTGTCGCGGCGGCTGTTCGATCTGGGCATCCGCACGCCGGCCGGCCGCCAGCTCACCTCGATCGTGCTGCCGGTGATGGAGCGCTTCAGCGAGGCGAGCGGGCAGGTCGCGCATCTCGTCGTGCTGAGCCGGGCGCAGACCGTGGTGCTGGCGACCACCTCGGGCCATCTCGATGCCAGCGTCATCGTTCGGCCGGGCTATGGTCGCCCCGCCCTCGACGCCAATTCCGGCCTGCTCATCCTCGCCTTCCAGAGCGAGGCACGCCGGCGCCAGCTCATGCGCGAAGCCTCGCAGGCCGACAAGCTGCGCCTCGAAGCAGCGGACACCGAGCGGACCTTTACCGAAATTCGCGCCCTCGGGCATCGCGTCGCGGCCAGCCGCGACATCATGGCGGTGACCGATATCGCCTGCCCGGTGATCGGCCCCGGCGGACATGCGGAAGCTGCGATCCTGGTGCCCTGCCTGCAGCGCCACGGCATCGCGACCGACGAAGATGCGATCCTGAGAGCGCTCAAGGCGAGCTGTGCGGAGGCCGGTTCGCAGTTGTCGCTTTAGCGGCTATACGTCAGGGCCGCCCTGAACTCTCCGGCGGCTGCCCTTCCCAGTCCCGGGCGGCTCCGGCGAGATGCTCGACGAGCAGTCGCACGGCACCCTCCCGGTCGCCCTTGTCGAGGGCAGCGAGGATGGCGAGGTGATCCCGGCAGGATTGCAGGATCTGCTCGGGTTCCAGTTCCCAGAAATCGGCGAATTGATGCATACGCCGCAGCGCGTTCTGGCGCCGGACGGCCTGCAGGAAGAAGCGGTTCCGCGACCATGAGGCGAGCGTCTCGTGGAAGGTCGAATTGACCTCGAACCAGAGCTGCGGCGTGACCTCCCCCACCGGCCGGCGCATCAGCGCCTCATGCGCCGTGCGCAGCCGGCCAAGCTCCACCGCATCGACGCTGTAGCCGGGCTGGTTGAGCGCCGCCGTCTCGATGGCAATGCGGAAGGCGTAGGATTCGAGGATGGCCTCCGGCGTATCCAGGCTCTCGGTGAAACGCCAGCCATGGCCGCGCTGGCGCTGGACCAGGCCTTCCGCGGAAAGGCGCATCAGGGCCTTGCGCAGATCGCCCTTGGCTGCGCCGAAATGAGCCAGCATCGCGTTCTCGGTGACCTCGGTCGGGAGCTCGCCGCGCGCCCGCTCGGTCAGGATCCTCTGGTAGAGTTCGCCACCGCCGGCCGGCATCGGCATATGCGCGGCAATCGCGACGTCATCGACCGGTCGCAGCAGGCTGAAGCCCTGGCCCTCCGCACGCGTCAGCAGGCCGGCCTCGACCAGCGTCAGGAGCGCGCTTCTCACCGGCGTGCGTGAAACGCCGAACCGCGCCGCCAAGGGTTTCACGCCGACGGCCGCGCCCACCGACCAGCCCTCGTCGCGGGCCAACCGCAGGATATCGCCGATGATCTCGCCGTGCAGGGTGCTGGCCATGCCGTGTTTCCGCTTCTTCGAGAGCGATTTGACAATCCGCGGAATGATGCGCCACTGTGCATCTTGGTCAATCAAAAAACACAATAGTGTCTCATGATCGAACCATTCCCCTTCGTCTCGGTGTCAGGCGCTCCCTATGAGCGCGGGCGCAGCTATGGCGCGGCGGTGCCGGATCGCATTGCCGGCAGCGCCCGGTTCTATGCCGGCCAACTGGACGGGCTGGGCTCCAGCCCGACGTTGCGCGGCAAGCTGATCGACGAGGCGCGGCAGGGTATCGCGGCCTTCGACGAGGCCTATCTGGAGGAGATGCGCGGCATCGCCGACGGCTCCGGCGTGCCGCTCGACGCGATCATCATGATCAACGCCCGCACCGAGATCGTCGCCAAGGCAAGGCTGCTCGCCAACCGCGCCGAGGAGGAAGAGGAAGAAGACGAGGCCGATAATGACGGCTGCACCGGCGCGATCATCCTGCCGGAGCGCAGCGCCACCGGCGGCGTCATCCAGGGCCAGAACTGGGACTGGCAACCGGAATGCGCCAGGACCGCGATCGTGCTCAGGGTGAAACGCCGCGACGGGCCGGACCTGCTGACCTTCGTCGAGGCCGGCGGGCTGGGCCGGCACGGCATGAACGAGGCCGGCATCTGCGTCACCGGCAATTACCTGCGCAGCGACCGCGACTATTGCCAGGAGGGCGTGCCGCTGGCGCTGATCCGCCGCAAGGCGATGGAACAGGAGCATCTGGCGCTGGCGATCAAGGTGGTCGCGACCACGCCCAAGGCCTGTTCGACCAACATGATGCTGAGCCAGGACAAGGGCTTCGGCATCGATCTCGAATGCGCGCCGGACGAGGCCTTCCCGATCCTGCCCGAGGACGGGCTGATCGTGCATGCCAATCACTGGACCAGCCCGGCGGCGCTGACGAAGCTGCGCGAGACCGGCATCGCCAGCGCGCCCGACAGCCCCTATCGCGACTGGCGCGTCCGCAAGCTGCTGAACGAGCCGCGCCGGCCGCTTGGGCGCGAGGACCTGAAGGCCGCGCTGTTCGACGATTTCCTGTCGCCCTTCTCGGTCTGCCGCCCGCCGCGCCCCGGCCAGCGCGGGGACATCACCGCCAGCGTGGCGATGATCCTGCTCGAACCGGGCAAGGGCGTGATGGAGGTGGCACCGCTGCCGGCGCTCAACCGGCATTTCACTTGCTACAGCCTGACCGGCGAGCCCTTCGCGACCGAGCAGGCCGCCTGACAGACATCGATCGCGCCGCTTGTGGCGACACCTTGAGGGAGCCGATGCCATGAGACGTCCACTCGCCCTTGCCGTGCTGCTCGCCGCCTGCGCAAGCCCGGCCGCCGCACAGTCGATCACCGTGGCCGTGGCGGCCGACATCCGCAGCAACAATCCCGGCGTGAACCGCGACGACAGCACCGATGATTTCGCGCTGCAGCTCGTCGAGGGGCTCGTCGGCTATAACGAGGGCGGCAATGCCGCGCCGCTGCTGTCCCAGAAGGTCGATCTCTCGGCCGACGGCAAGACCTATACCTTCACGCTGCGGGACGGCGTGAAGTTCCACAACGGGGCGACGCTGACCTCCGCCGACGTGCTGTGGAGCTGGAACCGCTACATGGATCCGAAGACCGAGTGGCGCTGCACGTCGGAATTCGACGGGCGCAGCGGCCTCAAGGTCGAATCCGTCTCGGCGCCCGATGCCAAGACCTTCGTCATGACAATCGACAAGCCGAACGCGCTGTTCCTCGATACGATGGCGCGGACCGACTGCGCGATGACCGCGATCCTGCACAAGGATTCCGTCAAGGCCGACGGGACGTGGGACAAGCCGATCGGCACCGGCCCCTACACGTTCGGCGAGTGGAAGCGCGGCGAGTACTTCACCATGACCGCCTTCGACGGCTACCAGTCGCCCGGCCAGGGCAAGATCGACGGCTATGTCGGCTCGAAGCGCCCGCTGCTCAAGGAGGTCAAGTTCCTGATCGTCAAGGATGCAGCCACCGTGAAGGCCGCGCTGATCTCCGGCGCGGTCCAGATGAGCGAGACGCTGCCGAGCGATGTCGAGGAACTCAAGAAGGTGCCGAGCCTGAAGGTCGCGGTCGCCCCCAATGCGGTGCGCCACATCTTCCTGATCCAGACCAAAGACACTGTCATGGGCAACAAGAAGCTGCGCCAGGCGATCGCGGCCGCGCTCGACTATCCCGAGCTGGTCGCGGCCGCCTCCAACAACCTGGGTACGCCGAACAACTCGCCGATCTACTCGACCTCCGGCTATTTCGGCGCGGTCCAGAAGCAGGGCCATCAATACGACCCGGCCCGTGCCAAGCAATTGCTGCAGGAGGCCGGCTACAAGAGCGAGAAGATCGTGATCCTCGCCAACAAGCGCCCGACCGTGCCGAGCTTCCCGGCGGCAGTCGTCTGGCAGCAGATGCTGCAGGCGGTCGGAATCAATGCCGAGATCGAGATCCTGGACTGGGCGACGCAGCTCGACCGGTTCAACAAGGGCAACTACCAGATGCAGTCCTTCTCGTTCTCCGCCCGCTTCGACCCGGCGATCGCCTTCGAGCAGTTCTCCGGCCCGAAGGACAAGCAGCCGCGCAAGGTCTGGGACAACCCGGAAGCGCAGGCGCTGATCGACAAGTCGATGCTGATCTCGGACAAGGCCGAACGACAGGCGATCTTCGACGATCTGCATCGCCGCGTCATCGACGAGGTGCCGCTGATCTTCCTCTATAACGGGCTCGATGCCGTCGCGATGAGCAAGGCCATCTCCGGCTTCCAGCCCTGGCAGTCCAAGCTCCGGATGTGGGAAGTGACGCTGGCGAAGTGAGCCCCGGGGCCGGCCCGGCCTCACCGGGAGCAAAGCCGGCGACAAAAATGACAATGCGTCTCATCTGCAATAATGAGACGCTCGCGACCCATGCAGCGGCTGCAGCATTCCGCGCTCGCGCTGCAGCTTGACATGGCCTTCGCGGCCAACCGAACATGACGGTCACATTGTCGGAAAGGTAGCTTATGCGTCTGTTTGCTGCGTCGCTCGCAACCGAGACCAATACGTTCTCTCCGATCCCGACATCCCGGGCCAATTTCGAGGCGTCCGCCTATTTCCCGGCGGGCCAGCATCCCGACCGGGCGACCCACACCACCGCCCCGCTCTATGTCGCGCGGCAGCGCGCCAAGCGCGAGGGCTTCGAATTGATCGAGGGCTCCTGCTTCTGGGCCGAGCCGTCGGGCACCTGCGCCAAGGCCGATTACGAGGAGATGCGCGACGAGATCCTCGTTCAGCTCAAGGCGGCGCTGCCGGTCGACGGCGTGCTGCTCGGCCTGCACGGCGCCATGGTCGCGCATGGCTATGACGATTGCGAAGGCGACATCATCGAACATGTCCGCGCCATCGTCGGCCCCTCCGTGCCGATCGGCGTCGAGCTCGACCCGCATTGCCACCTGACCGAGAAGCGCGTGCGCCTTGCCGATGCGGTCATCCTCTACAAGGAATATCCGCATATCGACTTCGTCGAACGGGCCGAGGAGCTGGTCGACATCATCCTCGGCACGATCCGCGGCACGATCAAACCCGTGATGTCGCTCTACGATTGCCGGATGATCGAGCTGGTGCCGACGACGCGCGAGCCCGGCCGCTCCTTCGTCGACCGGATGAGCGCGCTCGAAGGCAAGGACGGCATCCTTTCGGTCTCGCTGGCTCATGGCTTCCAGCAGGGCGACGTGCCGGAGATCGGCACCCGCGTGCTCGTCATCACCGACAACGACAAGGCGAAGGGCGATGCGCTCGCGGCAAAGCTCGGCGAGGAGTTCCGTTCGCTCAAGGGCCAGTTCGCCCCGCCGGTGACCCCGCTCGACGAGGCGCTCGACCGCGCGCTCGGCGGTGCTGCGAACGGTCCGCGCGTCATCGCTGACTCCACCGACAATGCCGGCGGCGGCGCGGCCTCCGACAACACCAACATCATCCACCGGCTGCGTGAGCGCGGCATCGGCGACGCCGCGGTCGGCCCGGTCTGGGACCCGGTCGCGGTCGAGTTCTGCCTGACGGCCGGCGTCGGCGCGACCATTCCGCTGCGCTTCGGCGGCAAGGCGGCCTCGACCTCGGGCACGCCCGTCGATGGCGAGGTGACGGTGCTCGGTGCTGTCAGAAACGGTACCCAGAGCTTCGGCACCGCCAAGGTGCCGATCGGCAATGCGGTCGGCATCCGCATCGACGGCATCGATGTCGCGCTGCTCTCACACCGGACGCAGGCGCTGGGGCTGGAGATCTTCACCAGCGTCGGCATCGACCCGACGCAGAAGCGCATCGTCTCGGTCAAGTCGACCAACCATTTCCATGCGGCCTACGGGCCCATCGCCAGCGAGGTGATCTACACCGATGGCGGCGGCCCCTCGCATCTCGACGTGCGCAAATATCCCTATCGCAAGATCAACCGGCCGCTCTGGCCGCATGATCCGCTCCCGCCGGGCCGGCTCGTCGTCTGACGTCGCTCGCACCCGAAAGGAACAGGAGAGAAGAAGCATGACCCGATGAGGGCCAGACGAGGCGAATGCCTGCGGCCCTCTGTTGCAACGCGGAGGAGAACGACATGACCACGACTCGCAGACGCTTCGTTCAGGGCGGATTGGCAACCGGCGCCATCATCGCCGCACCAGCCACGATCCGCGCCCAGACCACGCCTACAGCAGCCCGCACCATCCGCGCCGTCCTGCACGGCGATCTTCGCGTCTTCGATCCGATCTGGACGACGGCGAACATGACCTCCTATCACGCAGGCATGGTCTACGACACGCTGTTCGGCGTGAACGACAAGTTCGAGCCGCAGCCGCAGATGGTCTCGAAATGGTCGCTCTCGGATGACCGCAAGACCTATACGTTCGAGCTGCGCGACGGGCTGCGCTTCACGGACGGCACTCCTGTCACGGCCAAGGACTGCGTCGCCTCGATCCGGCGCTGGGGCGCTCGCGACGGCGGCGGCCAGCACATGATGGCGCGCCTTGCCGACACCCCGATCAAGGACGACAAGACCTTCCAGATCGTGATGAAGGAGCCCTATGGGCTCGTGGTGGAATGGCTCGCGAAGGCCGCGACCAATGTCTGCTACATCATGCGCGAGAAGGAGGCCGGGACCGACCCGAACCAGCAGATCAGCACGATCCTCGGCTCGGGCCCCTTCGTCTTCAACGAGAGCGCGGTCGTCCAGGGCCAGCGCTATGTCTATGACAAGAACCCGAACTACGTGCCCCGCTCGGAGCCGGCCGTGATGACCTCGGGCGGCAAGGTCGTGAATGTCGACCGGGTCGTCTACGAGAACATCGCCGACGAGGCGACCGCGATCGCCGCGATCCGGGCCGGCGAGATCGACATGATCGAGTATCCCAATGTCGACCTGCTGGATTCGCTCGCTGGCGAGAAGGACATCAAGCTCGAGGTGCTGAACAAGCAGGGCCAGCTCGGCTGGGCGCGCGTGAACTGGCTCCATCCGCCGTTCAACAACGTCAAGGCCCGCCAGGCGATGCTGCACCTCATCCACCCGACCGAGGTGATGAAGGCGACCTTCGGCGACGAGAAGTATTTCCGCGGCTGCTCCTCGCTGTTCGGCATGGGCACGCCGATGGAGAACGACGCCAATATCGACTGGTTCAAGGGCGCGCCGAACATCGAAAAGGCGAAGCAGCTCGTCAAGGAGTCCGGCTATGACGGCCGCCCGGTCGTGGTTCTGCAGGCGACCAACATCGCCTATATGAACAACGCCGCGAACCTGATCGCGCAGTGGATGCGCCAGGCCGGCTTCAACGTCTCCCTGCAGGCCTCCGACTGGGGCGCCGTCGTCACCCGCCGCGCCGTCAAGGCTGCGCCGGACCAGGGCGGCTGGAACGTGTTCTTCACCTCCGGCTCGGTCAACGCCTTCGGCAACCCCGTCTCGCTCAGCGGCCATGCCGCCAATGGCGAGAAGGGCTGGTTCGGCTGGCCGACCAACGAGCTGCACGAGCAATTGCGCGACAAATGGGCCGGTGCCCAGACCGATGCCGAGCGCAAGCAGATCGCGCGCGACATCCAGCAGAACGCCTGGGATTTCGTGCCGCATGCCTATTTCGGCCAGTGGTTCCAGCCTGCCGCGCTACGCAACCTGACGGGGTTGATCGGCATGCCCGAGCTGATCCCGTTCTGGAACGTCAGGAAGGGCTGATCCCAGCCCGATCGTGAACCCGACCTGTGGTGTCCGCCTTCGGGCGGACCCCATCTGTCCGACCGTCTTCAGGTGATCATGCCGGCGGCGTGAGGGCGAGCACGCAAGCCGTGCCCGAGCGGGCGGCCCAGCAGCCCGCATCAAAGAGTAAGCCGACGGAGGACGAACGACGCAATGCTGAGTTATCTCGTACAGCGCCTGGCATCGACCATCCTGGTGATGACATTGGTGGGCGTCTTCGTCTTCCTGCTGCTGCATCTCTCGGCCGGCGATCCCGCCGCCATCATCGCCGGCGACTACGCCACGCCGCAGCAGATCGTCGCCATTCGCCAGCGGCTCGGCCTCGACGATCCCCTGCTCGTCCAGTTCGGGCGCTGGGGCTTACGCGTCGTGCAGGGCGATCTCGGCGTCTCGATCTTCACGAACACGCCGGTCTCGACGCTGATCCTGCAGCGCATGGAGCCGACGCTGTCGGTCGCCGTGCTGACCATGATCTTCGCCGTCTCGATCGCCGTGACGCTCGGCGTGCTCGCCGCCTGGAAGGCAGGCCGGCCGGTCGACCGCCTGCTGATGGGTTTTTCCGTGCTCGGCTTCTCGATGCCGACCTTCGTGGTCGGCTATTGCCTGATCTATGTCTTCGCCATCGAATTGCGCTGGCTGCCCGTGCAGGGCTATCGGCCGATCATGGACGGCATCGGCCCCTGGTTCCTGCATCTCATCCTGCCGACGATCACGCTCGGCCTCGCCTATGTCGCGCTGATCGCGCGCATGACCCGCGCCTCGGTACAGGAGGTGCTGGAGGAGGACTATATCCGCACAGCCAATGCCAAGGGGGTTCCAGCGCGCACCATGCTGATGAAGCACGCGCTGAAGAATGCCGGCGTGCCGATCATCACCGTGATCGGCATCGGCGTCGCGCTCCTGATCGGCGGCGTCGTGATCACCGAGACCGTGTTCAACATCCCCGGCATCGGCCGCCTCGTCGTCGATGCGATCTCGAAACGCGACTACCCGATCATCCAGGGGGTGATCCTCGTCTTCTCCGGCATCTATGTGCTGATCAACCTCGCGGTCGACCTGTCCTATTCCCTCATCGATCCCCGTATCCGGCATTGAGGAGGCGAGACCAATGACAACGATCGATGCCCCCACCGTGCCCGTTCCTGCCTCCGGCAACCGCCTCGTCCGGTTCGGCCGCTTCGCGCGCCGCAACCCGACGATGCTGATCGGCGCCGCCATCCTGATCTTCTTCGTCGGAATCGCGATCATCGCGCCCCTGATCGCCGGCGACCCCATGCTGAAGCTGCCGACACGGCGCCTGCAGCCGCCCTCCCCCGAACTGCGCTTCGGAACCGACCAGCTCGGCCAGGACGTCTTCGCGCGCACCGTCTACGGCGCCCGCGTCTCGCTGATCGTGGGCTTGAGCGTCGCGACGATCTCGATCCTGATCGGCCTGACGATCGGCCTCTTCGCCGGCTATTACCGCCGCTTCGACGCGATCGTCATGCGCCTGATGGACGGGCTGATGGCGATCCCCGCCATCCTGCTGGCGATCGCCATGGTCTCCCTGAACCAGGGCAGCATCGGCATCGTCATCGCGGCGATCTCGATTCCCGAACTGCCGCGCGTCGTCCGCCTCGTCCGCTCGATCGTGCTCAGCGTCAAGGAGCTGCCCTTCGTCGAGGCCGCGCGTGCCTGCGGCGCGAAGACACCGCGCATCCTGTTCCGGCACATCATGCCGAGCACGATCGCGCCGCTGATCGTGCAGGCGACCTATATCTGCGCCTCGGCGATCCTGGTGGAGGCCTCGCTCTCCTTCCTCGGCGCGGGCGTGCCGCCGGAAGTGCCGAGCTGGGGCAACATGATCGCGTCGAGCCGGCTCTATCTCGCCCGCGCCCCCTGGACTATCTTCTGCCCGGCGATCGCGCTTGCGCTGGTCGTGCTAGCGGTGAATCTGCTTGGCGACGGCTTGCGGGACCGGCTCGACCCGCGCCTGTCGCGGCGGCTTTAGCCTGCGACTGGACTGCACGCCGGGCATGCGTTCGCGCGCCCGGCGAATCTCCGGCGCCGCGCTATGCTGGCCTCGCCATCGATGGCGACACGAAGCTGGGAGCCTGCCGGAATGAACCGACGCGAGACGATCCGACTGGCCCTGCTGCCGACGCCGTTCGAGCCGTTGCCTCGCCTCTCCGAGGCACTGGCGCGCAATGGTGTAGGCCCTTCGATCTGGATAAAGCGGGATGACTGCACCGGCTTTGCCGGCGGCGGCAACAAGGTGCGCAAGCTCGAATATCTCGTCGCCGAAGCCTTGAAGCAGGGCGCGGACACGCTGGTCACGATGGGCGCGATCCAGTCGAACCATGCTCGCCAGACGGCCGCCGCGGCCGCGCGCAACGGCCTCGCCTGCGTGCTGCTGCTGACCGATTCGGTGGCTGGCCGCAGCGAATCCTACCGGACCAACGGCAACTGGCTGCTCGATCGGATTTTTGGCGCGGACATTCGCCTGCTCCCTGCCGGCGGCGATGCGATCGCCATCGCGGACGAGGCTGTGGCCGGGCTGAAAGCCCAGGGGAAGCACCCCTATTTCATACCGGTCGGCGGCTCCAACGCGCTGGGCAGCCTCGCCTATCGCGACGCCCTTCTGGAATTGGCCGGGCAGGCGGAGGCCGAGGGTGTGCGCATCGACCATCTCGTCGTGCCGACGGGCAGCGGCGGCACCCATGCCGGCATCCTGGCCGGCGTCGAGAATGCCGGGCTCGATTGCCGCGTGCAGGGCGTCAGCGTCTCGCGCTCGTCCGAGCAGGCTGGCGCCATCGTTTCCGGGCTTGTGAACGACATCTACGCGCTGGAGGGCCGGCAGCGAGGCGAGCAGGTCGCCCTGGAGATCGATGATTCGCAGGTCGGCCCCGGCTATGGCCAGCCGACGCCCGCGATGATCGAAGCGGTCGAACTGGTCGCGCGGACCGAAGGCATCCTGCTCGACCCCGTCTATACCGGCAAGGCGATGGCCGGGCTGATCGCATTGGTCAGAAGCGGCGCCATCGGCCCCGACGAGACCGTCGTGTTCTGGCATACCGGCGGCGCGCCGGGGCTCTATGCCTATCCGGAGGTTTTCCAGGGGTAGCGGCGACCGCGCAACAGAGCGTCATTCTCGGGCGAAGCGTAGCGAAGACCCGAGAATCTCCAGCAAGAATAGGTACTTGTCCTTCCAGAGATGCTCGGGTCAAGCCCGAGCATGACGGCCTGCGGCACCCTCATTCCGGGTCCACAACGGAGATGTGGACAGCTTCCCACAGACCGTATCGGGCGAGCCCATCCGAGGCTCCGGTTTACCCTCTGTTAACCATTTCCTCGATACACCGAAGCAACCGAAAATTTACCAAGATAACCGACGTGTTAACTCAACCCAGGCCCATCCGCCTCAAGGGGCGGTCCTATCTTGCGCTGACGCTGACCCCGGAGCTGCCCTTCGAGGACTGGCTCGCGCGGCTCGACGATCTCGCCTCGCGCTCCGCCGGCTTCTTCCTGCGGCGCCCCGTGGTGCTCGACATTACCGGGCTGGACATCGACCGGGCGCAGCTTCGCACCTTCGTCAGCCAGCTCGGCTCGCGCCAGGTCAGGATCATGGGCATCGAGGGCGCCTCGCCCGCCCTGCTCGGCTCCGATCTGCCGCCGGCGATGGCCGACGGGCGCCCCACCCCCGATTTCGAACCTCCGGCCGCGGCCGAGGTGGCCGAGACGGTCACGGTCGCCGAGCCGGTCATGCCGGAGCTGCCCAAAGCGGTTCCGTCGATCATTGTGACGCAGCCGGTGCGCTCGGGCCAGTCGCTGGTCTTCCTCGAAGGCGACGTCACCGTCGTCGGCTCGGTCGCATCCGGCGCCGAGATCGTCGCGGGCGGCTCGATCCATGTCTACGGCACCCTGCGCGGACGGGCGATGGCCGGCACGATGGGCAATGCTGCGGCACGCATCTTCTGCCGCAAGCTCGAGGCCGAGCTGATCGCGATCGACGGCTACTACAAAACGGCCGAGGACATGGGTCCGGAATTCCGCGGCAAGCCCGTGCAGATCTGGCTCGACGGCGAAACGTTCAAGGTCGAAGCGCTCGCCTGAGGCGCACACATAACTCAACGTTCAGAAGGAGCGGTCAATGGGCAAGGTCATCGTCGTCACATCGGGCAAGGGCGGCGTCGGCAAGACGACATCGTCGGCCGCGCTCGGCGCCGCGCTCGCCCAAGGCGGGGACAAGGTCGTGGTCGTCGACTTCGACGTCGGCCTGCGCAATCTCGACCTGGTGATGGGCGCCGAGCGGCGCGTGGTCTACGACCTCGTCAACGTCATCCAGGGCGAGGCCAAGCTGACCCAGGCGCTGATCCGCGACAAGCGGGTCGAGACGCTCTACCTGCTGCCGGCCTCGCAGACACGCGACAAGGACAACCTGACGACCGAGGGCGTCGCTGCCGTCATCGGCGCGCTGAAGGCGAATTTCGACTGGGTGATCTGCGACAGCCCGGCCGGCATCGAGCGCGGCGCGACGCTGGCCATGCGCCATGCCGATATCGCGATCGTCGTGACCAATCCGGAAGTCTCCTCGGTCCGCGATTCCGACCGGATCATCGGCCTGCTCGATTCCAAGACGCTCAAGGCCGAGAACGGCGAGCGCATGGAGAAGCACCTGCTGCTCACCCGCTACGACCCTCTCCGGGCCGAGCGCGGCGACATGCTGAAGGTCGACGACGTGCTGGAGATCCTGTCGATCCCGCTGCTCGGCATCATCCCCGAGAGCATGGATGTGCTGCGCGCCTCCAATATCGGCTCACCCGTGACGCTGGCCGACCAGGGCAGCGCGCCTGCCATCGCCTATTTCGATGCCGTACGCCGCCTCAAGGGCGAGCAGCTCCCGGTCACGGTTCCCGGCGAGAAGCGCGGCTTCTTCGGCAAGTTCTTCGGAAGGAAGGCGGCATGAACCTGCTTCGTCTCTTCTCCCGCCCCCGTTCGGCCCCCGCCGCCCGGGAAAGGCTGCAGGTGCTGCTCGCCCATGAGCGCGCCGCGACGGGCGGTGATGCCGATCTGCTCGGCAAGCTGCGCGACGAAATCTTGCGCGCGATCTCCAAGCACATGCAGATCGACGACGACAAGGTCAGCGTCCGGATGGAACGCGGCGCCCAGGTCTCGACCCTCGCGGTCGATATCGAGGTCCCGTTCGACGCCGGCAAGAAGGCGGCGTAATCGCCGGACACCCAATCGGGCGCGCGATGGCTGTCAGCCCATCGCGCGCCCTATGATGTCATCGACCTCGTCGCGATCGATGCGGCGCTGGTCCGATAATCGCCGGGCGATCGCGGCCAGGGCGGCAAGCATCGTCGGACGGTAGAGAATGGCCGTCGCTGCATTGGCGCAACGGGTACGCAGCGCCGCCTCGTCAGTCGGCCGCAGAAGCGCGAGATACGGCTTCATCTGCCGGAGATCGTCCTCATGCGAGGCGATCGCGCCCGGATACCATTTCAGCCCGTCCTCGTTCCAATAGATCATCTCGCCGCAATAGCCGGCGGACAGGATGATGATCTCGATCTCGGCCCGCTGGCGATCGACCGCGTTATCGATCTGGAAGCCGCGCTTATAGGGCTCGAAGCAGGTCTCCCCCGAGAAGCCATAGGGCGGGCGCAGCCAGGCATGGGTGATATGGCGCCGGTGCTCCCAGCCGACGACGATATGGCCGGCCTCGTGAAAGGCGCAGGCGGCGCGCCGGATGTCGGCAGGAATGTCGCTGAGAATCGGCATCGCGCCCCACTGTCACTGCCAGCGCGCCCTGCGCAACAGCGACAGAGGCAGGCTATGCCGGGATCGACACCGCAGCAGGCCAGCCTCGATAGAAAATTGATTTTTTGATCCGATTTGATAGCTTTTCGCTATGCGTTACACCCAGCTCAGGTCGTTCCATCTCGTGGCCGATACCGGCGGCTTCAACGCTGCGGCGGACGCCTTCAACATCAGCCAGCCGACGCTGACGGCGCAGGTCGGCGCGCTGGAGGCGGAGTTCGGCGTCGAGCTTTTCGTCAAGCGCGGCCGGCGGCGTGAACTGAGCGATACCGGGCGACAGCTTCTCGCCATCACCACCCGCCTCTTCGCCGAGGAGGCCGAAGCCCTCGCCTTCCTGTCGGACACACGGGAATTGCGGACCGGCCGTCTCTCGATCAGCGCCGTCGGGCCGTTCCATGTCACGGAGATGCTCGCTTCCTTCAACCAAGCCTATCCGGAGATCGAGCTCGCCGTAACGCTCGGCAACTCGGCGGAGGTCCTCGACGACCTCGCGAGCTATCGCTGCGATGTCGCGGTTCTCGCCTATATCGATGAGGACGACCGGCTCCTGACCATTCCTTACCGGCGCCATCCGGTCGCGGTGTTCGTGCGGAGCGACCATCGCTTCGCCGCCCGCGACAGCATCCGGCTGACGGAACTGGAAGGCGAGCCGATGATTGTGCGCGAGCAGGGCTCGACGACCCGGCGGGCCTTCGAGGAGGCGCTGGCCAGGACCGGCACGAAGCCCCGTCTGATGATGGAGATCGGCAGCCGCGAGGCCATCCGCGAGGCGGTGATCCACGGCCTCGGCATCAGCTATGTCTCGGAGGCCGAGTTCGTGCCCGACGAGGCCCTGAAGCTGATTCCGATCGCGGGCGCGGAGGTCTATACCTACGCACATGTCGTCGTGCTGAAGCAGCGCGAGTCCAGCCGGATCATCAAGGCCTTTCTCGACGTCGTGCATCGCGCACGCGACGCCTTTGACGCCGGCCAGCCGTGACAGGCCGGCCGGCGCTCGACCGGGAGGTCAGGCCTCGTAGCCGAACGGATCGTCGACGCTATGGGCGGGTTGCGTGAACCAGCGCGCACCGTCTTCCGCCATATAGGCGATGTCTTCCAGGCGGACCCCGAACTCGCCGTAGATGCACATCATCGGCTCGACCGAGAAGCACATCCCCGGGGCCAGCGGCGTGCGGCTGCCCTTGACCATGAACGGCTCCTCGTGGATCGCGAGGCCGAGCCCATGGCCGGTGCGATGCGGCAGGCCCGGCACCTTGTAGCCGGGGCCGAAGCCGGCGGACTCGATCACGCCGCGCGCCGCATTGTCGACGGCCTCGCAGGGCGCGCCGAGCACGGCCGCCGCGAAGCCGGCAAGCTGCGCGCGCTTCTCCAGGTCCCAGATCTCGCGCTGGCGCTCCGTGGGCTCGCCGAAGACATAGGTGCGGGTGATATCCGAATGGTAGCCGCCGACCTTCGTCCCGGTGTCGACCAGCACCATGTCGCCTTCCGCCAAGGTCTGCGGATAGGGCACGCCATGGGGATAGGCGGTCGCCTCGCCGAACTGGGCGGCGCCGAATGTCAGGCTCAGGCCGAACTTGCGATGGCCGCGATCGAGGAAATCGACGAGTTCCGTCGTCGTCATGCCGACGCGCAGCGTGCGGGCGGCGGCCTTGTGAACGGCCATGGTGACATCCATGGCGCGCTGGATGAGCGCGATCTCGGCCGCCGATTTCAACTGGCGGCAAGCGGCGGTGATCGAACTGGCGCTCTGGAAGTCGAAGCGGTTGCCGGCCTTGCGCAAGCCATCGACGGTGTAGAACGGCGTGTCGGGGTCAAGCGCGACGGAGCCGCTTTCGTAGCCGAGGCTGCGGATGGTCTCGACGACCAGCGCGGTCGGGTCCTCATGCTCTTCCCAGCAGCGCACGTCCTCGCCGAACTGCATGTATTCGCGCGTCTTGGGCTCCTCGAAAGCCGGGCTGAGATAGACGACCTCGCCCTCGGCCGGGATGATCGCGCCGTGCAGACGCTCGGTGAGCTTGAGCTGGATGCCGGTGAAGTAGTGCAGGTTGGTCGAGGTATCCAGATAGAGGGCTTGCAGACCCTGCTCACGCAGCAGGCGCTGCGCCTTCGCGATCCGCGCCTTGAACTCGCCAACGGCGATCGGCGGGACCTCGGCGGTCGCTGATCCCAGCTTGGCGAGTTCCGCTTCGACGCTCGAACCTCCCACCCCAATGGCCATCGGTCGTCATCTCCTTCGGTCGGTTTTCGCGCATTGTCCGGCGAACGACAGACGCCGCGGCAGCGCGCTGCAGTCACAGTACATTGCATATTTTTTGTCGACAATAGACGCCGGAGGCGACCCACCGGGACACCTCGCCACGTCGGCCCCGACAACCGCGCTTTCAGTCGAGCAAGGTCGCCCCGAAGTTCCGCTGCGGGTCGATATCGGCGACGAGGCGCCCGGTCGGGGTCGCTGCATGGCCGCCCGTGCGCGCGAGCCAGCGGCCCGAGCCCGGGGCCGCGTGCAATGTGCCGCTGCTGACGACATCCTGCCCACGGACCAGGACATGCTCGGGCCAGCCGGTGACGCTGCGGCCGGCGAAGGGCGTGAAGCCGGTGAGGTCATGCATCGCCGCGTCGGTGATGGTCACCTGCTTGGCGGGGTCCCAGATCGCGATATCGGCGTCGTAGCCGGGGAGCAGCGCGCCCTTGCCGGGAAGGTTGTAGATTTTGGCCGGCGCCGTCGCCGTCAGGTCGACGAAGGCTTCGAGCCCGCGCCCGGCGAATTCCGGCCGCCCTTTCGAGACCAGTGCGTCGAAGAGCAGCGGCAAGCGCGTCTCAAGCCCGGGCAGGCCATTGGCGATCTGTTTGAAATTCGGGTTCGGGCCGGCCGAGAGCTTGCCGGTCTCGTCGAAGCGATAGGGTGCGTGATCTGAGGAAACCGTCTGGATGTCGCCGAGCGCCAGCGCCTGCCAGAGCGCATCCTGATCCGCCTGCTCGCGCGGCGGCGGCGAGCACATCCATTTCGCGCCGTCCAGGCCGGGCTTGTCGAGATCGTGCCGGGTCAGGAAGAGATATTGCGGGCAGGTCTCTGAGAAGACCTTCAGGCCGCGACCGCGCGCATCGCGGATCGCCTGCGCGCCTTCGGCCGTCGAGACGTGGAAGATCATGATCGGCTGGTCGAGCAGTTCCGCCGCGGTGATCAGGCGGTTGAAGGCTTCGGCCTCGGAGCCGCGCGGATGGCTGATCGCGTGGTATTTCGGCGCGACATAGCCCTTCTCGACGAGCTTCCTGCCCATCCAGGAGATCATGCCGTGGTTCTCGGCGTGGACGCAGATCAGCGCGCGGTTCTGCCGGGCGGTCAGCAGCAGGTCGAGCAGCGGCTCGTCGTCGACCTTGATCAGGTCATAGGTCATGAAGACCTTGATCGAGGCATGGCCCTCGCCGATCAGCGCCGGCAGATCCTGCTGGATCGTCTTGGCGTCAGGATTGGCGACGATGAGATGGAAGGCGTAGTCGATCAGGGCGCCGCGCCGGGCGAGGGCCGAATAATCGTCGACGACCTTGCGTAGATCGAGGCCGCGATGCTGCGCGGCAAAGGAGATCAGCGTGGTGTTGCCGCCGAAGGCGGCCGAGGTCGTGGCGCTCTCGAACGTGTCGGCGTTGAGCAATCCACCGGCCGAGACCTGCTCGACATGGGCATGGGTATCGATGCCGCCCGGCAGGACGAGCTTGCCCGTCGCGTCGATCTCGCGGGCGCCCGCGCCAAGGCCGAGACCCAGGGCAGCGACCTTGCCGTCCTTGACCGCGACATCGGCGCGGAAGCTGCCGGTAGCGGAGCCGACCGTGCCGCCGCGAATGACCAGATCATAGTTCGCCGTCATCTGCCCTCGTCCCTTCAACGCACCATCAGCGTGCCGATCGCCATGGCGACCGCGGCCTGCGTCGGATCGATCACGGGGATGCCCAGCGCATCCTCCAGCGGCCGACGATGCCGCGCCATGCCGGCGCAGCCCATCACGATGGCGCCCGCGCCGTCCAGTTCCTTGAGCTCGGTGCCGATCGCGATCATGCGCTGGAGCGTGCCTTCGCCGGACGCGCTCTCGGCCACCGACATCTCCAGCGGTCGCTCGCCGGCGAGCCGGTCCATCAGCCCCATCTGACGGAGATAGCGGATATGGCGCGGGATCGAGCGCGACTTGATCGCGATGACGCCGAAGCGGTCCGCTCGCGTGAGCGCCGTGAGCACGCCGCATTCGGCGATGCCGAAGACCGGGCTCGCGGTGCCCTCGCGGGCGACATGCAGGCCGGGGTCCGAATAGCAGGCGATGACGAAGGCATCGATGTCGTTGGCGGCCTCGACCCGGCGGCGCAGCGGCAGGGTGACGCTTTCGACATGCTCCTGCGTCTCGATGCCGATCGGCCCTTCGCGCAAGCTCTCGCAGATAATTTCCGGCCCCTCGGCAAAGGCGAGCGGCACCAGCGCCTGCCGCAAGCCCTCGGTGACCATCTCGTTCGAATTGGGGTTGATGACGAGGATGCGGGGGCGGCGGCTCATCGCGAAGTATCCAGTTTGGCAGGTCTAGGGATCAGCATGGCATTGCCGGCCGGCTCAGGCGACCTCTCGCACCACCCAATCCGCGAGAATGGTGCAGGCCGCCAGAAAATCGTCGATCTCCATCGCCTCCAGCGGGTTATGGCTGCCATGCTCGTTGCGCACGAACAGCATGGCGATCGGCACGCCGGCGGCGGCGAAGGCGGCGGAGTCGTGGGAAGCGGGGCTGCCCAGCGGCATCGTCGAAATGCCCTGCCGGTCGGCTGCCGCCTCCAGCCCCGCGACGATGCCGGGATCGACCGGGCCGACGGCGGCGCTGGCGCGCGTGCCGAGCTCGAAGCTGACGCGCCGGCGCGCCTCGATCTCGCCGATGCCGGCCAGCATCTTCGCCTCGACGCGCTCCAATACGGCCGGATCATAGGCCCGCACGTCGAGACTGAAGGCGAAGCTGCCGGGCACCGTGGTCAGGCCATGGACGGCCGGATCGGTATGAAAGCGCCCGAGCGTCACCGCCATCGGGAAACCCGCTTGCTCCTCTTCCTGCCAGAGCCGGTCAAGCATCACCGCGAATTCGGCGCCGGCCATGGCGGCATCGCGGCGGAAGCGGCGGGGCGTGCCGACATGGTCGTGCCGGCCGACGATGCGCGCGTCGGGATAGCGGAAATTGCCGGGCACGCCGGTGCAGATCGCGACCGGCAGGCCGGATTCGACCAGGCTCGGCGCCTGCTCGATATGGACTTCGAGGAAGGCCCTGATCGTGGCGGGGTCGAGATGGCGCTGGCGCCGACGAATAGCTTCGGCGTCGCCGCCGCTGGCCTCGATGCTGGCGGCGAGGACGCGGCCGTCGTCGATGCGCTTCGCCTCCAGAGCCCCGTCCGGCAGGGTGCCGAGCGCCGAGCGGCTGCCGATATAGGAAACCTGGAACCAGACGCTTTCCTCGGCGCGTACACCCATCGCGGTGACGTCGCAGCGCGGCGCGATGCCGAGCGCCCGCAGCGTCTCGATGACCACGAGCCCGGCGACGACGCCGGCCGCACCGTCGAAATTGCCGCCATGCGGGACGCTGTCGAGATGCGACCCCATCAGGATGCGTGGCGCTGCCGCCTCGCGACCCGGCAGGGTGACATAGGTGTTGGCTGCGAAATCATGCGAGACGGAAAGCCCGCGCTCCTTGCCATACTCAGCCAGCAGGCGATGGCCGAAATCCTCGCCCGCGCCATAGGTGTCGCGCGTGATGCCGGGGAGGTCGCGGCTGCCGGCCGCCAGCCGATCGAAAAGCGTCTCGACCCAGCCGCGCTGGGCCGCGACGGCCGTGGCGATCGTCGTGTCGGTGTGCGGCGTCCTGGCGGTGGCGGTCATATCGGTCCGGTCGGGTATCGGTTGCGGCCCGGCAGCGCGCCCGGCGATAGGGCGGCGACCGGGCATGCGCTGTCTTGTGAGCCTCGCCGCCGGGAGGCGGCCAGGAAACTTTGGGCCAGCCCGTGCGGCCGGACAATGGCGGCGTCTATGCGGATTTCCGGGGCGGCATTCGCAGGCTGAATAGCGCGGCGCGCGTCAGCCTGAACCCAGCTTGGCGGCGGTCTCCGCAGCGACGAGCCGGACTTCGCGCAGGAAGGCGTCAGCCGCGCGCGAGATCGGGCGCTTGCGCGAACGGACGGCCGAGGCACGGACTTCCGAAGCGGGGATGAAAGGCCGGATAGCAAGGTCGTAATGGCCACTGAAGACCGGCGACAGCGGGTCGACCACAGCGACGCCGACGCCGCTTTCCGCCAGCACGCAGGCCGTGTTGCAATAGCGGACCTCCACGGAGAAGCGGTGAGGCACATCGGCCTGGGCGAATGCGCGCCGGACGATCGTGCCCATGCGCGTGCCCTGTTCGAGGGCGATATAGGGGGCGTCGCGCAGATCCTCCGGCGTGATCGTCGCCTTGGCCGCGAGAGGGTGCTCGGGCCGCATGACGCAGACCATGTCGCCGGCGAAGAAGGTCTCGGCATCGAGCCCGCGATCATCGTCCAGCCCCATGACGAAGCCGAGCTCCGCCGTTCCGTTCTCGACGCTTTCCAGCACATGCTCGAAGCGGCGGATATCGAACGAGACCCGGACCTTCGGCCGCTTGACCAGGAAATTGCGCAACGCCGCCGGCAGGACGCCATAGCCCAGGGGCGGCGTCGCGATGATGCGGATATGGCCGGCGCGGTTCTCCTTGATGTCCTGCACCCTCGCCTCCAGGGCCGCATGCAGGGTGAAGATCGGCTCGGACTCCTCGTAGAGCGTACGCGCCTCGGCTGTCGGGAACAGGCGGTTGTTGACGCGCTCGAACAGCGGGAAGCCGACCTGGCTTTCGAGATGCTTGATCGCATTGCTGACGGCCGGCTGCGACAAGCCCAGTTCCTGCGCGGCGCGAACCGTCGTCTCGCAGCGGACGACGGCGCGCAGCAGCTCGATCTGGCGAAGGTTCATATGATCTGTCCGAATAGAGTAAGGGCACTCTATTTGCTCAGCAAATCATATGCCAGCCTCTCGGCTTTACGCCCAGCGCAGGCTCGGCGGTGAGAGCTCGTCGACCGAGCGCCCGGCCCAGTCGAGCGAGGAAGCCTTGGCGAGCGCACGTCGTTGCGCCTGCTCCAGCCCGTCGGAGGCGGCCTGATAGTCCATGGTCAGGACCTTGCCGTCGGCGACGACCTGCTTGCCCTGCACGAAAACATGGGAGACGGCGCGGTCGGCGGCTGCGTTGATCAGGCTCTTCAGCGGGTCGCGTGTCGGGCGCATCATCGGATGGGTCAGGTCGACCATGACGAGGTCGGCCTGGGCGCCCTTCGCCAGCCGGCCGATATCGTCGCGGCCGAGCAGCTTGGCCCCGCCCAGCGTCGCGGCGCGGAAGACCTGTCCGGTCGTCACCACCGCATGGCTTTCGCCGGTGATGCGGGCATAGACGCCGGCATGGCGCAGCTCTTCCAGCATGTTGTGCGGGAAGGTGTCGGTGCCGATGCCGATATTGACGCCGGCCTTCAGGTAGCGGCCGAGATCGCGCAGCGTGAAGCCGCGGCGGCCGAAGACGGTCGGGCAATGCGCGACGGAGGTACCGGTCTCGGCGAGGCGGGCGAGGTCGGTGCGGGTCGGCCAGCGCACCCAGGGGTGGTCGTCGAGGAAGATGGCATGGGCGATCGAGGCGTTGGGCGCGAGGAAGCCGACGCTGTCGAGCCACTGGATCGGCGAGAGCCCGCTGCGGCGGACCATCTCGTGAAATTCGCTGATCGACTGGCCGGCATGGGTCTGGATCGGGATCTTGCGCTCGGCGGCAGCCGCGATCGAGGCGCGGAACAGCTCTTCCGTGCAGGTGTCGATCTGGGCCGGGCAGGCGAGGCCGGAAAGCCGGCCGGATTCATGGGCGAGCGCGGCATCGATCACCTTGAAGGCGTCTTCCATCGCCTCGCGGCCGGCCGCGTCGTCGAGCTCGTATTCGACCTGATAGCCGTTGCGGGTGAACCAGCGGCCGTTGCGATACATCGGCGCCATCACCATGCGCAGGCCTGATGCGGCTGCGCGGTCGAGCCAGCCCTCGCTCAGGAAGGAGAGGTCGACCAGCGTGGTCGTGCCGGACATCAGCAGTTCGGACCAGGCGACGTGGTTCAGATGCGGGATTCCCTCGGCATCGGCGCGGAACAGCCAGAGGAACTCGTAGAGCGAGGAGTTGTAGAGCTTCGGCGTGCCGACTTCGTCGGTCATGCCCTTGTTGCCGGGCTCGCTCGACGGGTGGGAATGGATGTCGACGAGGCCGGGCATGACCATGAAGCCCTTGCCGTCGATCTCGCGCGCGACCTCGCCGGTGAAGCCATCGCCGAGATGCAGGATGCCGCTGGCGTCGAAGACGACATCGAGATCCCGGCGATAGACATGATCGTCGGCCGCCGCGTCATAGGCGATGACGATGTCGGCATTGCGGATGCGGGTGGTCATGGGGCCTCGTTTGCGCTCGGCTTCTTCGAAGACAGCCGTCATCCCGGACAAGCGGCAAAGCCGCGCCGATCCGGGATCCATCGGAAGGCTCCGGAGCTTTACGATGGATCCCGGCGCTCCGCTTCGCTGCGGCCGGGATGACGGCGTCGCGTGGGCTTCAGGCCTTCGCCTTCTTTTCCTGCGCAATGAAATGCTCGGCGATCTGCTGGCCGGTCGCGATCCAGACGTCTCCGAAGCCGCGGGCCCGCGCCAGGAATTCGCGCATGATGCCGATCCGCATCGGCCGGCCTGAGACCTGCGGGTGCATCACCATCGAGACGAGGCCGCCCCATTCGCGGAGCTGGTCGAGCTCGTCGTTCCAGATCGAGAGCACATGCTCCTTCGGGAACATCGGGCGCGGGGAGAAGCGCTGCGACAGCCCGTAGAGCCAATCGTCGAAATACATGTCCACCGGCAGCTCGATCGGGCCTTTCGAGCCGTCGCGCAGCTTGTGGCGATAGGGCCGGATGTCGTCGCGGAAGGAGGAGGAGTAGAGGATGCCCTTGTCGCGGAGATAGCCGAGCAGTTCGTCGTAGTTCTCCCCCGAGGGCGCGCGGTAGCCGACCGGCGTGACGCCGAGGATGCGCTTGAAGATGTCGAGCGTCTTGTCGATCTCCTCCTTGTCGACGGCGAAGTCGCCCGGCTCCGGCCGCTTATGCGAATAGCCGTGATGGCCGATCTCGTGCCCGTCCCTGGCGATGGCTTCGCACATCGCCGGATGCACCTCGACGACCCAGCCCGGAATGAAGAAGGTCGCCTTGATCTCCATGAGACGAAGCTGCTCGAGGATCTTCGGCACGCCGACGCGCTGCTCATAGCCGCCATGGGAGAGCGTCACCAGCCGGTCGGTATTCTTCGCATCGTAGTTCAGCCAGGCCGTCTCGGCATCGACGTCGAAGGCCGGGAAGACGGCGCTGCGATAGCCCTCCGGCCAGGGATAGTCCGGCGCGGGATCGGCGAGATTGGCGACGCGGTGGGGGAAGTCGGTGAGCATGACAGGCGTCTTTCGGGTGGGAGTGCCCCCGCCGGGCGGCAGGGGCATGGATGCGGTTATGCGTGATCAGTTCTTGGCTTCGCCGTTGATCATGAGCTTGTCGACCTTGGCCTCGCCGAGCTCCCATTTCTTCAGCACGGCGGCATAGGTGCCGTCGGCCAGCATGGTCGCGAAGGCCTTGGCGACGGCGTCGCGCAATTCGGTGTCCTTCTTGGCGAAGGCCAGGCCCTGGTAGACGGTGGTGAAGGGCGTGCCGAGGATGGCATAGACGCCGGGCTCCTGGCCCATCAGATAGGGCAAGGTTTCGCTGCCCTGCACGGCGGCGTCGAGGCGCTTCTGGCGCAGCTGCGTGCGGGCATCGGCCGAGCCTTCGGTGCCGACGATCTGCATGGCCGGCTTGCCCTTGGCCTCGCAATTCTCCTTGCTCCAGGTCTCCATCTCCTTCGGGAAAGAGGTGCGGCGGCTGGCGCCGACCTTCTTGCCGCAGAGCGCGGCGAGGTCCTTGAACTCGTCCTTGCGGTCGGCATTGGTGTAGAACTGCGCGCCCGAGGCGAGATAATCGACGAAATCGAGGGTTTCGCGCCGCGTCGGCAGGTCGCTCATGCCCGACAGGATCATGTCGACGCGGCCGGTGGTCAGCGCCGGGATCATCGCCTCGAAGCCGATCTCCTCCCATTTGATGGTGATGCCGAGCTTCTGCGCGATGGCGTTGCCGAGATCGATGTCGAGGCCGGTGAGCGTGCCGGTCTTGGGATCCTTGAATTCGAGCGGCGGATAGTTCGGCACATTGGCGACGGAGAGCGTCTTCTTCTCCAGGATGCGCGCCGGCAGGCTCTGGGCCTGGGCGAAGCCGGCGGCGGTGCTGAGCGCGATGGCCGTGAGGCCGATCAGGATGGAGGTCTTCGACATGGTATTCCCCTTTTTGTGATCAGTGACGGACGGCGTTGATGAAGGCGCGGGTGCGCGCCTCCGTGGGATCGGTCAGCACGGTGCGCGGGTCGCCGAGCTCGACGATCTGGCCCTGGTCCATGAAGGCGACGCGGTGGCCGACATCCCGGGCGAAGCCGAGCTCATGGGTGACGCAGATCATGGTCATGCCGCTCTCGGCGAGATCGCGCATCACCTTGAGCACCTCGGAAACCAGCTCGGGATCGAGCGCCGAGGTCGGCTCGTCGAAGAGCAGCAGTTCCGGCCGCATGGCGAGCGAGCGGGCAATCGCGACGCGCTGCTGCTGGCCGCCGGAAAGCTGCGAGGGATAGGCGTCGCGCTTGTCGGCAAGGCCGACGCGCTCCAGCAGGGAAAGCGCCCGCTTCGTCGCGTCCGCCTTCGGCTCGCCGAGCACCTGCACCGGCCCTTCGATGATGTTCTGCAGCGCGGTGAGATGCGGGAACAGGTTGAAGCGCTGGAACACCATGCCGATCGAGCGGCGCTGGCGGGCGATCGCCTTGTCGTCGAGCTCGTAGAGCTTGTTGCCCTCGCGGTGATAGCCGACGCGCTCGCCGGAGACCCAGAGCGCGCCGCCGTCGATGCGTTCGAGCTGGTTGATGCAGCGCAGGAAGGTGCTCTTGCCCGAGCCGGAGGGGCCGATGATGCACAGCACCTCGCCCTTGGGGATGGCGATGTCGATGCCCTTCAGGACCTTGAGCTGACCGAACTGCTTCTCGACCCTCTCGGCGAGGACGAGCGGGGCGCCGGCGATATGGTCCGGGTCGATCGGCCGGATGTTGGGGAGGATATCGGTCATGGCCCGCTCCTCAGCGCTGCGCCGGCGCGGCGACGCCGCGGGCATAATAGGCCTCGATCCGGCCCTGGATCAGGCTGAGCACGGTCACCACGACCAGGTACCAGATGGCGGCGACGATCAGGAGTTCGATGACCCGCGAATTGGCGTAGTAGATGTTCTGCGCGCTGTGCAGGATCTCGGCGAACTGGATGACGCTCGCCAGCGAGGTGAGCTTCACCATGCCGATGAACTCGTTGCCGATCGGCGGCACGATCACGCGCATCGCCTGCGGCATGATGATCCGCCGCAGGAGCTGAAGCCGCGTCATGCCGAGCGTCTGCGCCGCCTCGTACTGGCCGTTATCGACCGAGAGCAGGCCGGCGCGCACGACTTCCGCCGTAAAGGCGCCCTGCTGGATGCCGAGCCCGAGCAAAGCCGCGACGAAGGGCGTCATCACGTCGACGGTCTTGAACGCGAACAGGCCGGGGATGCCCAGCGTCGGGAAGACCAGCGCGAGGTTGAACCAGAGCAGCAACTGCAGCAGCGCCGGCACGGCTCGGAAGAACCAGATATAGCCGATCGCGGTCTTCGACAGCACGGGATTGGCCGAGAGGCGCATCACCGCGAAGACGACGCCCAGCGTGATGCCAAGCACCATCGCCAGGATCGCCATGACGATCGTGTTGACCAGCCCGCTCAGAATGACCGGCACGGTCAGGAATTCGGCGACATAGTTCCACTCGATCTGGCCGACGGCGAAGGCCCGCACGATCGCGGCGAGCGCGATGCAGACGATCGCCGCGCCGATGATCCGTCCGAAATGTCGGCGGGGGACGATGATGAGGTTTTCGGTTTCGGCGGTCATCTGGCTTCGATGGCTTGAGGTCGTCGGTGAAAGGCGGTGGCTAAGCAAAAGACTTGCCGCTGGCTCAAATGGCCTCCGGCGCGATCAGCAGGATCTCATCTCCTCCCACTTCGCGGCGATGCCGAGGTCCCGAGCGATCGCCTTGACGAGCTCGACATTGAAGCCGGCGCGTTCATGGCTCTTCGGGACCTTGAAGGCCATCGGCGGATAGGTGGTCTCGATGCCGACGCCTGCCCGGCCGATTTCACAGCGGCCGGCAGCGGGATGGCGCCTTGCTGGGCTGGCGCGGGTGTTGCCGCAGCAAGTGCGAGCGCCAAGGTAAGGGCGGCTGCCGAAAGGCATTGTCCGGCCGGAAAATGAGCGGTCATCATGGTTCCCCGTTTTTGCCGACCGCCGAGATCACGAGACCCCGAGGGGTCGCGCCGGTTCGGCAGCCGAGCGCCTTTTTTGACGCTGCAGCGATCTTAGCGGGCATGCTCGGGAACGGAGCGGCCGCGCGCTATGATATATTTCCGTCCTCTATTCGGTGCGCTTATATGCGCAGGGATCGTGCGGGCCGGGCCTTCTCCGCCTGTTTGACGAGCGGAGATCAAACCATGAATCCCATGGAAAGCTGGGCTTCCGGCTACGCCCTGACACGCGGCTATCCTGCGCCGGAGGTGGTGCCGACCGGCCTGTGGCTGGAGATCGGCAAGCCGGACCAGCGCGGCCGCTACGTGCTGCCCGCTTTCGACCCCGCCGCGTTCTCGGAGCTGGCCCGATCGATCGAGGCGCCGGGGATTTATATCGAGGCGCCGGCACCCCGCGAAGCCGCCGCGCCGTTGCTCCCGGACAACTGGACCGTGCGCGAGCGTGCCTTTCTCATGACCACCCTGCTCGCGGCCCCCGTTTCCCTGCCCTTGCCGCCCGGCTATCGGCTCGTCGTAAGAGACGATGGCGCCACGGTCCGGGTCGAGGTCGTCACCGATGACGGGGAGCCCGCGGCCGGCGGTTCCGCCGGCCTGACCGATAGCCATGCCGTCTTCGACCAGATCCTCACGCAGGCGGCGCATAGACGCCTGGGCCTGGGAACCACAGTCATGGGCGCCCTGACGCGCCGCGCCATGGAACGTGGCGCAAGCCAGGGAACCCTGATCGCAACGCCGGAGGGCCGCGCCCTTTACCAGGCGCTGGGCTGGGTTCAGTGGTCGGAGATCACCTCGGTGATCAGCCCGGAGCGCTGAAGCCGGAACAGGACCATCCGCCTCGCGTTCCAAGCCGACGGAGCAGCCGAGCTACCTGAAAATGCGGCGTGATCACGAGACCGGCCTTATGCTCATCGCATTGGATGACTAGATCAGGAGCCATCTCGGCAGAACAGGCGGAGCATGATGCGCAATCTCATCGCAGCAACGGCGGCCCTGCTGGCCGTGCTGGCCTCCCTTCCCGCCAGCGCCCAATTCGACGCGACGCCCGGCAACGCGCCGCTCTATCCGGGCGGCCCGCGCCAAGGCCTGGGGCCGCCCTCGATCACGGACAATGTGCCGGATATCCGGCTGCGTTCGAGCCAGGGCGGGATTCCGGGCGCCGGGCCGCCGGTCGGAGCCGGCGCCACCAGCCCGCGCTTCTACGAACCGAGCCCATCATCGGGCAGGTCCTATCGCCGGGCGGAGCGGACAAGCGGGCTCGGACGCCACTGCCGGACGCCGGCACGGCAGTGCATTCTGGCACGGCCTGCCTCTCTCGGAGACGACTGCTCCTGCCGCACGTCCAAAGGGCGCCGGCAAGGCTTCGTCATCCGGTAGGGCAATTCCGCAATTCTTCGAACCGCAGAATTGCCCTAGATCTTTGTTTTATCGCATTTTCTTCACGCGAACCGGTGTCCACTTCGCTCGAAAATGCTCTAGTCCCGGCGAGGCGACAGACACCCGATCATGCAACCGCTCTCGTCCAGGCAGGAACTGCGCCGCGCTTTCAAGCATATCGAACGCGAGTTGCCGCCCCGGCTGGCCACGGGTTTGCGATGGCTGCGTCATCCCGATTCCCGGCTGGTCCGCATTCCCGCCGGCATCGCCCTGATCGCCGGCGGGATCTTCTCGTTCCTGCCTTTGCTCGGCGCCTGGATGCTGCCGCTCGGCCTGCTGCTGCTCGCCGCCGATATCCCCATCCTGCGAAGGCCGATGGCCCGCTTCGCGCTGTGGTGCCTCAGCCTTCTCAATCGCTTTCGCTCCCGACGGACGCGCGACTGAGAGGGCCGTCAGACGATCAGTTCGCCGAGAGGCAGGCGCGCACGGGCAGCGCCAGCGCCGGGCGGAACCCGGCCGAGCCGGAACACATTGACGAGCCTGCGACCGGCCGGCAGCGGATGGCGCTGGATGAGCGCGGCGTTGCTGACCGGCCAGTCGGCCAGGACCGAGATTGGGCAGGCGCCGAGCCCCCGCGCCGCCATCGCGAGCCAGGCGCGATAGAAGGCACGGCCGGTTTCCAATGGGTCCTCGCCCTCGGGCCGATGGAACAGCGCTATCGCGCCCGATGCCGTCTTCGCGCGCTCCTGCGTCAGCGGCTCGGCGAGGCCGAGGCGTTTCAGCAACGGAAACAACGGCCCGAGCACGAGCGAGGCCGCTATCGCCTCGGCGCTCCCCAACGCCATTGCCTCCGCATTGAGGCCGTCGCGATCATAGCGCGGATGGCGGCGCGACAACCGCATCCAGGCGAGCAATTCGCGCCGATGCGCATCCTCGCACAGGAAATGGAAGCCGGCGCGATCGGCCAGTCCCGCGATTTCCGCCACGGCAGAGCCCGGCAGGACGACGAGGAGATCGGGCGCGGCAGCGAGCTTCTGAAGGCTGTCCCGGAGTTCGACATTGGCCGGCAGGAAACGGCCACGCCAGGTGCTCCGGCCTGCCACCGCCGATGCGAGCGGATCCTCGACACCGCCGGTGGCGAGCGTCAGCCGGGCGATGACGCGCAGCCCGGAGATCTCATCCAGCCGATCGTGCAACTCGACCTGCCCAATCCGCAGTCCATGCCGGCCGCAGGCCAGCGACAGGCCCTCAAGCGCCGCGCCATGCGAGAGCCGGACATCGTGCCCGGCCGGATCGGCCGCCGGAAGGCACCGCTGACCGTCCTCCAGCAGCAGCACCGTATCGGCCGCAACCAGGCGCCAGCGCGTCGGCTGGATATTGTGGACGCTCGGCGCCAGGCTGGCCTCGGCGATCACGTCCCGGAACAGGTCGCTGTCGAGCATCGCTCAATCCCGCAGGGGTTTTGCGAAAAGATGCAGGCGATGCAGCGGCTTGGCGCCGGCCTTCTCGGCCTGCCGCAGGCTCGGCCCGTTGACATCGGCGATCCAGGTGCCGCCGAGTTCGGCATAGCCGGCAGCCTTGAGCGCGCTCGCGACCTTGAACAGCATCGCGCCGTTGAGGCCGCGATTATGGAAGGCGCGACTGACCGACTGGTAGACGATCACCGCGCGCCGGTTCGTCCAGCGATGTCGCAGGAAGCGGAAGGGGAAGCTCAGGCCCATCCGCCCGCCCGTAGCCTTCACCAGCGGGTTGAGATCGGGGATCGCGATGATCGCGCCGACCGGCTCGCCCTTGTGATGGACGACGGTGGAGATGCGCTTGTCGATGACCCACATCATGTCGCCGGCCTGGAAGCGGTATTCCTCGGCCGTCGGGGGGACAAACATCGGGTTGGTGTCGAAGCCGTCATTGAGGATCCGTCGCGAGTCTTCGAGCCGCTCGGCGAAATGGCGGCGGTCGATCGGCATCCAGCGATAATCCGGGTCGGCCAGGATTCCCTGCTGCTTCGGGCCGAGCAGGCCGCGCGGATCGATATCGGCGAGATCGATCCGGAAGGTCGTCATCGGGAAGGTCGCAGCATAGCCGTTCGCTTCGAGCAGGCGCGCGATATGCGGCGGGCTCCAGAGCATGTCGGTGAAGGGCGCATTGTCGAAGCCGCCGGTCACGACACCGGCCTGCTGCATCGCGGTGAGATTGAAGTTCCCCACGAGCTCGGCCATGCCGCGCTCGCGCGCCCAATTCTCCGCCGCACGAAGCAAAGCCGCAGCGATCTCGGGATCATCGGCGCAGTCGAAATAGCCGAACTGCGCACGCCTCGTGCCGTGCCGGGCGTTGGAGGCGTCATGGATCGTCGCGACGATGCGCCCGAGCGGCCGCCCGTCGCGCAGCGCCGTGAACAGCTCGAAGCGGCCGTGGCCCTGCGTCATCAGCGGATTGCGCGCCGGATCGAGCATGCGGTCGAAATCGGACCACATCGGCGGGACATAGGTGCTGTCGGCCGGATAGGCATTTGCGATGACAGCGAAAGCCGCCTTGCGGTCGCTGCTGCGGATCTCGATCATGCGGCAGCCTCGCTGGGTGCGGTGGCGAGCAGACGGCGCACCAGGGCCAGCGCCGTCTCGGTCGCGGGATCGGCCGAGACCACCGGCACCGTCACCAGAAGCAAATCGAGCGGCGCCTCGCCGAGCACGAGCAGGTGGCTCGCGGAATTCACAGCCATCAGCGCGGCCAATCGCTCGGCGGCCGCAGCGGTCGGCGGCCAGGGCCAGCCACGGCCTGACGCGTGGAGCACGCCGATGCCCTGCAAGGCCGGTCGCAGGATCAGGGGGTCGTAATCGGAGAGCGCGGCTTCATCGAGCCGGCGCGCGCTGGTGAAGAGCGGATGGGCGGCGAGCTGCGCGATCAGGGCCTCGCGCGTGCCTGCCTTGGAGCGGGCGAGCGAGTCGAGCACGCCGGGCGCCTCCGCGTCGAAAGAACTCGATAATGCGTCGACCGCCAGCGCGATGGCGAGCACGCCGGCAAGCGCCACAGCACAGAGCCGGGCGATATGAGCGAGGCCGGCATCGGGCGTGACCAGCGCTGCCGCGAAGCCGAGCAGCAGCCCGGCCGCAACGCGCAGGCTGAGCATTGCAAATCGCTGCCGACGAGCCGGTGCAGCCCCTCCGGTCACCAGCAGGATCGAAACCAGCAGCAAGGCGCCGACACCGCCAAGCCTGACCGGCATGCCCGGCAGCAACTCGCGGAAATCGCTGAGCGCGAAGGGCAGGATCAGGAAGGCGCAGAGCCCGAGCCGCCAGACGCCGGCATTCTCCGACGCGCTCAGGGAGGACTGATCGCGGCGGAAGAGCAGGATGCCGCAGAACGCAAGCGTCAGGAGCTGAAAGGCGGCCAGCGCCAGATCATAGATCTGACCGGAATCGTCGAGGCCGAGAAGGCTGGCGAGAACCAGCAGGAGCGAGCCGGCAAGCACTGCGATCTTGCCCGGCCGCGGCGCATGCCGGCGCAGCATGCCCTCGGTGACGATCAGCGCGCCAAGCGGAAACAGCGCGGCGCAAGCGAGGGCGAGGCGTCCGAGCAACACGCTGCCGCTCCACCAGCCCAGCGCCCGCAGGAGGAAGAGCGCGGCGACCAGCCCCATCGCGACGAGGAAGCGCCGTGCCAGCGCGCCGCGCGGATCGCGGCGGCGCAAGGCCACCATGGCAACGGCGAGACCGAGCGCGCCGCAGAGATCGACGATCGAATCCGCCACCAGGCCGGGATTGGCGAAGCCGCCGGTCATGGCCCGGCCACCATCTTCGCCAGAGCCCGCGCCACGAAGGGCTTCAGCAGCGCCGCGACCGGGGCCGGCCAGGGCCGCTCCACTGCAGGACGGTAGGGGTTGAAGAACCAGCCGCGGCAATCGGTGCCGGTCGGTCGGCCCAACGTGAGCGCGATCGCCTCATAGGCCATCATCATACCCGTGGTGATCACCATCGGCGCGAAGGACATGCGGCTGCGCCGGCCGGCTGCGACCTCGCCGGCAATCGCGAGATCGACATGATGGCGCGAGCGCGAATGCAGCATGACATGCGTGACCTCGCAGAGCATGGCGGCGCGCTTGTCCTCTTCGGACAGCGCCCGCCAATCCTTGCCGAGCGTCGGGAAGCCCATTCGCTCCTCCGGGCGCGGATCGTCGGGGCGCACCACGATCACCGAGGGCAATGGCGCCATATAGGCGTCGATGACGGTCGCGCCTGCCGTCTTGGCCGTGCGGTAGAGATGCAGGCCGGCGGCGATATCGTCCATGCCGTTGACGATGACCGGGCAGCGCCCGGCGATCTCGGGCAGGCGTTCGACCCATTCGGCGCCGAGCACCTTGATCTCGATCCCCGGGTTGATGGCGCGCGCGGCCTCGGCCGCGGCTTCCGCCTTCGGCCGGCCGATCGTGCCGGCATGGGCGAAAACCTGCCGGTTCAGGTTGGAGATTTCGAAGACGTCGATATCGGCGATGACGAAACGGCCGATCCCGGCCCGGACCAGCGCCATGAAGGCCGCGCCGCCCATGCCGCCGACGCCGCAGACGAAGACCGTCGCTTGCCGAAGCCGCGCCTGCTCGGCTTCCGAGACGAAGCCGATATTGCGGGTGGCGAAAAGCTCGTAGCTGAAGCCGGGGATCATGGTTTCGACCTCGCTGGGCGCGGGCGCAATGTGCCGAAGCGCCGGGTGTCGTCGAGCCAGTGTACCAGCGGCAGCAGCAGGCGCTGCACCATGAGGAAGGCCGAGGCTCCGAGCAATCCCGGCAGCGAGGCGCGGGGTACCTGGCCGAGCAGGTAGCGCCGTGCCGCGGCGAGGTCCATGCGACCGAGCTGGAGCACGTCGTCGCCGCGGCCGTAATCGAGCTTGTCGCAGCAGAAGGTGTTGTAACGCTCCTCGCGGTGATGCGTCGCCTGCTCGAAGCTCTTCTTCAGATCGTCGGAGCCGCCGGTATAGGCGTCGGTGATGATCGAATTGCTTTCGTCGAAGCCGGCTTCGGGGCCGACGCCGAAGACGTGACGGTGATCGCGCATGATCTGCCGGGCGAGCGTCAGATGCGCGAAGCTCTGGCGGCTGCCCGGATCGGGCGAGGGATAGACCTCGGAGAAGGTCTCGCAGACCATGCCGACGACGCTTGGCACCTGCGTGACGTTCGAGATCCAGCGCGGGCGCAGGCCGCCGCGCACGAACAGCACCAGCACGGTCAGGCCATAAAGCACCCATGACAGGCCGCGGCCGCGCACCTCGGGATCGACCATGACGAGGCCGAGATGCGTGACCGGCTCGGGCTCGCCATTCAAGGTGAGCGGCATCTGGGCGAGCGCATTGAAGGCGATCGGCCGGCCGGTCGCCGTCTCGCTGATCAGGGTGATGATGCTCTGGCTCAGGCGCTCGCGCTCGCCGGAGAAGACACCATAGGTCAGCGCGCCCTGCGCCAGCGTCCGCCCGGCAACCCTGCGCAACTGCTCGACCAGCGCGGCGAGCTCCGCATCGTCGAGCACGGCGCCGGGCCGCTCGATGATGCGGGTCTGCTGGCCTGGCGCGGTGGTCAGCGTCAGGTCCAGCGTCGGCCGCGTCAGTGCCTTCAGCCAGAAGCCGAGCATCAGGCCTCCACCGGCGCGGGCGACGCGGCCCGCTCCTTGACCAGCCTGGCGATGCCGGCGAAGTCGAGCTTGCCGGAGCCGAGCACCGGCACGGCGGGCACCACCACGACCTCGGCCGGGATCATCAGGTCCGCCGCGCCCCTGCCCTTGGCGAAGGCCTGGAAGGCGGCGCGGGTCGCGTCCTTCTGCTGCGTCACCAGCACCAGCCGCTCGCCCTTGCGGGCATCGGGGAGGCTCGCCACGCCCGAGAGCACGCCCGGCCAGCATTCGGCGGCGAGCGCCTCGACCGCCGCGAGGGAGACCATTTCGCCCGCGATCTTGGCGAAGCGCTTGGCCCGGCCCTTGATCGTGACGAAACCGTCCTTGTCGATCGCGACGATGTCGCCGGTGTCGTGCCAGCCTTCGGGCGGCGGTTCGAGCACGCCGGGATTCTCCGACTTGAGATAGCCCAGCATGATGTTGGGGCCGCGGACATGCAGGCGGCCGCCTTCCTCGACGCCCGGCATCGGCTCGAGCCTGGCTTCCATGCCCGGCATGATCCGGCCGACCGTGCCGAAGCGGTTGAACATCGGCGTGTTCAGCGCCAGCACCGGCGCGGTCTCCGTGACGCCATAGCCTTCGAGGATGCGCAGGCCGAATTTCTCGGCATAGGTGCGCCGCGTCGTGTCCTTCACCGGCTCGGCGCCGGCCACGATATAGCGCAGCGAGCGCAAATCGTAGGGATGTGCGGCGCGGGCATAGCCGGTGAGGAAGGTGTCGGTGCCGAACAGGATCGTCGCGTTCGAGCCGTAGACCAGCTCCGGCACCATCCGGTAATGCAGCGGCGAGGGATAGAGATAGACCGGAACGCCGGAGACCAGCGGCAGGATCAGCCCCGCCGTCAGGCCGAAGGAGTGGAAGACCGGTAGCACGTTGAAGACCTTGTCGCGCCGGCCGAAATCGATCCGGGCCGCCGCCTGCGCCGCATTGGCCAGCATGTTGGAATGGCTGAGCACGACGCCCTTGGGCGCGCCCTCCGAGCCCGAGGTGAACAGGATCGCCGCGCGGTCCGAGCCCTTCGCGGGCTCGATCGCCTGGCCATGGCGCCAGAGCGCCCAGAGCTTGTCGCCGGTCGAGACGGTGGCGCGGACGTCTTCGAGATAGACGATCTTCACCTCGGCCGAGAGCGCCTCGATCAGCGGCCCCATCCGGCCCTTCTCGACGAAGGCGCGCGAGGTGACGATGGTCTTCACTTCAGCCGCCTTGCAAGCGGCGGCGATGTTGCCGGCGCCGGCGGTGAAATTGATCATCGCCGGGACGCGTGCCGCCGACATCAGGCCGAGCAGCGTCACCGCCGCGCCATTGGCGTTGGGCAGCATCACGCCGATCGCCTCGCCCCTGGCCGCCAGCGGCATCAGCTTGCGGCCGAGCACCTCGGCGCCGATCAGCAGGCGCTTGTAGGTCAGCGTGCCCGTGATCGGATCCTCGACCGCGATGCGGCCCTCACCGTTGCGCTTGGCGGCTTCCGCCACGGCCTCGAAGACGCTGCGGTCGATATCGGTGGTCTTGAAGATCAGGTCCGACATGATCTGGTAGAGCGCCGCGCCCGCCGCCTGGCGGCGCGGCTTGCCCTTCAATTCGTCGGGCACGGTGAGCGAGACCGGATCGAGCACGGTGACGTGCACCTTGGGGAACCAGCGCCGGCGGACCTGCTCGCGGGTCAGGCGCGAAAAGATCGTCGCCTCCAGCCCCTCGATGCGGACGGGGACGATCGGCACGCCCGATTTCTCGGCGATCATGCCGACGCCGTCATAGACCTTCATCAGGCTGCCGGTGACGGTGAGGCGCCCTTCCGGGAAGATCACCAGGCTCTCGCCGCTCTTGACCGCGTTGATCAGCGAGCGCGTCGCCAGCGGGCGCGAGGGATCGAGCGGCATGGCCCGCGTCAGCTTCAGGAAGGGCTTCACCCACCAGCGCTGCGCGATGCCGTGGTCGATGGCGAAGACCGGCTCCTTGTCGAGGATCGACAGCGCCAGCGCCGCATCGAGAAAGGAGACGTGGTTCAGCGCGATGATGGCGTTGTTGCCGGCCTTGGCGATGTTCTCGCGGCCGGTGACCTCGACGCGGTAGAAGGCGCGGAACAGGATCGAGAGGAAATCGCTGAGCGGATTGGTGGGCAGCGTCCGGAAGATCCAGATCGAAGCCGCGATGGTCATGGCGCCGATCAGCACGAAGAGGTGGCTGAGCGTCAGGCCGGCGGCCTGCAGCAGGGCGACGACCGCCGCGCCGACGACCATGAAGGCGGCCGAGAGCACGTTGACGGCGGCAACGATGCGGGCGCGCTTCTCGGCCGGCGCCCAGGCCTGGGTCGCCGCGAAGGACGGCACGATGAAGATGCCGCCGGCGATGGCGAGGCCGGCGAGGTCGATGCCGACGCGCCAGGCGGACGAAGTGGCGAAGAAGGCGTCGAGGTCCTGCGCCGGCTGATGCGCAATGATACCGGAGACCGCCCAGCCGAGATCGAGCGCGAACAGGCCCATCACGATGCCGGCAACCGGCACGGGCAGGAGCACGATGCGCCCGCTTGCCAGGAAGGAGCCGATGCCGGAACCGATGGCGATGGCGATGGCGAAGGTGGCGAGATAGGCCGAGACGACCATCTCGGTACCGCCCATGCCGTTCTTCACCAGCGCGGGCAGCAGCGCCATCACGACGGCGCCGATCAACCAGAAGAACGAGACCATGACGCCGGTGCGCCAGAGCCGGGCATCGGCCCAGAGGTCTATCAGCAGATCGCGGGTCGAGCGCAGGATGTTGCGGTCGATCGCGAGATCGGGCGCGGCCGCTCCGGTCTTCGGGATGAAGAGCGTCGCGACCCAGCAGGCGAGCGCGAAGACCATGATCAGCAGGCTGAGCTGCGCGGCATCGCCGCCTTCGCGCGCTGTCAGGCCGCCGGCGATGGTGCCGAGCAGGATCGCGATGAAGGTCGCGCCCTCGATCAGCGCGTTGCCGGCGGGCAATTCCTCGCGCTTCAGGTGATCCGGCAGGATGCCGTATTTGATCGGCCCGAACAGGGCCGCGATGACGCCGAACAGGAAGAGCGCGGCGAAGAGCATCGGCACGGAATGGAGCGTGAAGCCGAGCGCCGCGACGCCGGCCGCCCCGATCTCGGCGAGCTTCAGGCGCTGGGCCATCATCGCCTTGTCGAAGCGGTCGGCCATCTGCCCGCCGATGCCGGAGAGCAGGAAGAAGGGCAGGATGAAGAGCCCGCCCGCCAGGGTCACCAGCGCCTCGCCATGCGAACCGGTCAGCCGGTAGAGGATGATGAAGACGAGGGCGTTCTTGAGGAAATTGTCGTTGAACGCGGAGAAGAACTGCGCCCAGAACAGCGGCGCGAAGCGCCGCTTCAGCATCAAGGTGTCGATCATGGCGGGCTCACGGAAAAGGACGGTGAGGTTGCATCGGCCGGGCTAAGCAACTCTTGCCTGCGCCGGCCGATCTCGATTTGCGGTTAAGCGCGGCTTGCCGGCATGGCAGCAAAGCTCACAGAGCCGGCTTGCCGGCATCCATCAGCAGGCGCTCGGTGCGGGCATCCTCGATGCGGTTCACCAGCCTGGCGGCCTCGTGCACGTCGCGCACCGTCTTGGTCATGGTGATGCAGGACTGGACGAGCATGACGCAGCCCATGGCGAGATAACCCTTCGCCCACCAGTCCAGCGGCAGGAACATGATGCCCGAGCCGACCATCACGGCGGCGGCGAAGAAGGAGGCGTAGGTGAAGCTCACCCAGGCACCGCTATGAGGCTGTACGTTCTGGTTCATGATGACGATCTCCCGGTTTGAAATGCGGTCGTCGTTGGCTCAGTTGGCGGGCGCCACGGCGCGGCTGCGCAGGCGCTCGAGCACGTCCTCAGCCGTCGTCCGCAGCCGTGGGCCGAAGCCCCTGGCGGCGAGCTTCTCGGTGACGGAGGCCGCGGCCGCACCATCGAGTTCGTCGAGCGCGGTTTCGGCAGCTTCCGCCTCGACCTGACGCTCGCGCAGCCGCTTCAGCGTCTGCTCCGCCTCGGCCAGCGTCGCCTCATGGACGGGACCGGGCTCGATCCGGCCCTGCCGCATCTGGCGCACGGCCTCCGAACCGCGGGCGAGGCGCCGGCCGCGGTCGAGCTCGGCGATGCGCGCCTGGGCCTGGGCGACATGGCGGCGCAGGCGGAGGATCTCCGCCGCGAACAGCGCCTGCGCGCTCGACGCGGCATCGCGATCAGCCTCCAGAGTAGCAGTCGCCTCGGCACCTTCGCGGGCAAGGCTTTCGTCGCCGGCCGCGAGTGCTCCCGCGACGCGGGTTTCCAGATCGGCGATGCGAGCATTGCCGGCGGCGAGGCGCTCGGTCTCCTGCCGGTCCTGCGCGATCGCGATCGCCAGCGCCTTCTTGGCCCGATCGAAAGCGGCGGCGGCATCGCGCATCTGCTGGTCGAGGATAAGAAGCGCATTGCGATCGGCGAAGCGTTCCTCGGCGATGGCGGCACCGCCGCGAACGAAGGTGAGAAACATCTTGAGCATTGGCCTTCCCCTGCTATGAACATCGTTCACGAGAGAGTGGATAGCCTATCTTTGAACGACGTTCAAGACATATTTTGAACATCGTTCAAGACAACATGAAGCGACCATGGCGAAAGCGAAGACATGAGCACCACTGCGGCCCGACGGGACCGGCAACGCGAGCAACTGATCGAAGCGGCGGAACGAGCCATTGCCGAGAAGGGCCTGACGGGCCTGAAGGCGCGCGAACTCGCGTTGGAGATCGGCTGCTCGCTCGGCGCGATCTACAATCTCGTGGCGGATATGGACGAGCTTGTCCTGCGGGTCGGCTCACGCACGCTCGCCCGGCTCGACGCGACGCTGAGCGCCGCGCCAAAGCCTGCCTCCTCGCAGGCAGAGGCCACCGAGGCACTCGTTGCGGTCGCCCTCGCCTACTCCGCCTTTGCCCGCGACAACCTGCAGCTCTGGCGCGTCCTGTTCGAGCACCGCATGGCCGAGGGTGCGGTGGTGCCCGACTGGGCCGTCTCCGAGCAGATGACGATGTTCCGGCATATCCTCGAACCATTGGTTACGCTGGTGCCGGAGCACAGCGAGGAGGACAGGAACCTGCTCGGCAGGACGCTGTTCTCGGCCGTCCATGGCGTCGTCGCGATCGGGCTGGAGGAGAAGCTGATCGCCGTGCCGCGCCGCGAGCTCGACCGCCAGATCGAGGGGCTGGTGCGATTGGCCTGCCGCGGTCTCGCTGCTGGCGGCTGAGGCGGCCTGGACAATGGCGAGATCGTTCTGAGCCGAGCCATCTTTATCATTCCGGGACATAGCGCAGCGTAGAACCCGGAATGAAACCTGCGGCGACAAACTGCGCCAAGCTCTTGAAAGCACCAATGAAGTGCTTTACATTCTTCGCATGGTCAAGAAGCCTCAAACCACGATGGCGCTTCTGCTGGCGCCCAGCGACGAGGAGCGCGAGGCGCTGATCGCCACCCTCGCTGCCTACCGGCAGGCCATGGCCATTCTCGACGGCACGACGGGCGCCAATCTCGTCGCGCTGCACGAGGAAGCCTATGAGGAAATCCGGGCGCAGACCGGCCTGCCCTCGCGCATGGCGACCTTGGCCTTGCGCGACCACAGCCGGCAGCAGGCGGGTGAGCCTGCCGTCGAGATCCCGCTCGATTCCAAGCTTTTCGCCATCAAGGGCCCGGACAGCATCAGCATCGCCACCATCACCGGGCGGATTGTCGTCCCCTATTCGGTGGATGGCTATCGCGGCGGCTGGAACGACTTTGCCGAGGCGCGTCTGTCCTTCCAGGGATCGACGATCAGCGTCCTCGTCGCTGTCCAGGCCGGAATTCACACATACAGGGAGAGCACGATGTCCAACGAAGGAATCCTTGCCCGCCTCGGCCGCGTGATCGCCGGCGTCGTCAACAATGCGGTCGATGCAGCGGAGGGCGCCAACACCATCGCCGTCGCCCAGCAGGCCGTGCGCGAGATCGAGAAGATCGCCGAGGAAGCGCGGGCCGCGCTCGGCGTCGCCGTCGCTGCCGGCCACCGCCTCAAGGCCAAAGCCGCCGATCTCGACGAGGAGATCCGCGACCTCGACCAGAAGATCAAGACGGGGCTGGAGAAGGGCCGCGAGGACCTCGCCCGCGCCGCCACCGGCGTCCAGATCGATCTGGAAGCGCAGCGCACCGCGCTCGCCAAGGCAGTCGCGGAGAATGCCGGCGAGATCACCGAGACGGAAGCGACATTGCGCAGCATCGCCTCGGCCCGCGCCGATGCGATGAAGCGGCTCGACGACGCCAAGCGCGCCGAGCGCGCGGTTGCAGCAAGCGACCCGGCTACCCCTTCGCAGCGCAACGACCAGCGCTTGGCCGCGGCGCTCTCCGCCGTCGAGCGCGTCACCGGCGTCCCGCCCAAGCCGATGACCGGCGCAGCCGAGGTCGAGGAGCTCGGCCGTATCCAGCGCGAGGATGCGATCGAGGCCAGGCTCAGGGCCTTCCGGGAAGGCCAGCGCTGATGAGCGACATCATCCAGCCGGGCACCGCGCCCTTCTGGGTGGCGCTGATGGTCGTGGCCGGGCTCGGCCTGATCGAGCTGGTCTCGGTCCTGATCGGCGCCTCGGCCTCCGGCCTGCTCGATGACGGGCTCGGCCATCACGGGCCGGGCGACCACGAAGCCGGCCTGCTCGGCGGCTGGATGTCCTGGCTCAATGCCGGCGGCGTGCCGATCCTCGTGCTGGCGGTAATCCTGCTCACCGCCTTCGCGGTCTTCGGCTTCATGCTGCAGAGCCTCGCCGCGCGGATTCTTCGGGCCGCTGCCGCTCCTGATCGCCGTGCCGGCTGCCTTCCTGGCGGCGCTCCCTTCGACGCGCTGGGCGAGCCGCGGCATCGCCCGGATCATCCCGCGCGACGAGACCAACGCGCTGAGCCAGTCCGAGTTCATCGGCCTGATCGGCACCGTCACGATCGGCCCGCTCGACCAGGGCCATCCCGGCGCGGTCCGGGTCAAGGACCGCTACGACAATGTTCACATCCTGCGCGCCAGGGCGGCGCCGGGACATCTGATGGCAACGGGCGCGCTGGTGCTGATCGTCGATGGAGCGGACGGCCTGTTCGAGGCCATTCCCGCGCCGGACAGCGTCGCAGGCAGCGCTTCAACGGGGGTCTGAGACATGGATTTCTTCACGCTCGGCATCATCGCCGCCAGCATTCTGGTCGCCATCGTGGTGATCGGCATCATCATGACGTCGCTCTACACGCGGGCGACGCGCGACAAGGCCTATGTCCGCACCGGTCTCGGCGGCAAGAAGGTCGTGCTCGACGGCGGCTCGGTCATCCTGCCGATCTTCCATTCCTATTCCTGGGTCTCGCTCAGCACATTGCGCCTCGAAGTGAAGCGCGCCGAGAACGAGTCCCTCATCACCAAGGACCGGATGCGGGCGGACATCACCGCCGAATTCTATGTCCGGGTGAAGCCGGATGCCGAAAACATCGCGCTCGCCGCGCAGACGCTGGGCGACCGCACCAACGATGCCGACGCGCTGAAGGCGCTGGTCGAGGCCAAGTTCGTCGACGGCCTGCGCTCGGTCGCCGCCACCATGTCGCTGCGCGACCTGCAGGAGCAGCGCGCCGAGTTCGTGAAATCGGTGCAAGCGGCGGTCGCGCATGATCTGCAGTCCAACGGCCTGGAGCTGGAATCGGTCTCGCTGACGCGGCTCGACCAGACCGACATCAAGCATTTCAACCCGAACAACACATTCGATGCCGAAGGCCTGACCGCGCTCACCAAGATCACCGAGGAGCGCAAGCGCGAGCGCAACCAGATCGTGCGCGACAACGAGGTCGAGATCGCCACCAAGGACCGCGAGGCCTCGCTGCGGCGCCTGACGATCGAGCGCGAGCAGCGCGACGCCGAGCTCAGCCAGGAGCGCGACATCGCCAACAAGACGGCGGAGACCCGCGCGGAAGCCGCCAAGGCCGAGCAGCTCGCCCGCCTCAGCGAAGAGACGGCGCGCCTCGAAGCCGAGCGCGGCATCGCCGAACGCGATTCCGAGACGCGGCAGGCGCGCGAATCCGCCCGCATCGCCGCCGAGCGCGGCATCGCCGAGCGCGAGGCGGAAGCCCGCAAGATCACCGAGACCGCCCGCATCGAGGCCGCGATCGCGGTCGCCCAGAAGACCGAGGAGGAGCAGGCCGCCCGTGCCCGCGCCGACGAGGCGAAGGCCGCCGCCATCACTGCCGAGGAACAGGTGACGACGGCCCGCGAGGTCGAGATCGCCGAGCGCGCCAAGCGCATCGCCGTGCTCGATGCGCGCCGTATCGCAGAACAGGAAGCGACGGCGCTCACCGTCAAGGCCGAGGCCGAGCGCCAGGCGGCGGAAAACCTCGCCGCGGCGACCAAGATCGAGGCGGAGGCCGAGGCCCAGGCTGCCAAGATCCGCGCCACCGGCGTGATCGAGCTCGGCGAGGCGCAGGCGCGTGCCGAGCGGGCCAAGAACGAGGCCCGCAACGCCCTGTCGCCGGCGATCATCGAGTTCGAGCTGAACAAGGCCCGCGTCGATATCGTGCCGGCGGCGCTGGCGCAGGCGATGAAGCCGATCGAGAAGATCTCGGACATCCGCATCTTCAGCGCCGGCAATCTCGTCGGTGCCATGAATGGCGGAGGCGGCGGCGACCAGCCGGGCGGCGCAATCGGGGACCTGTCGAGCCAACTCCTGAGCTTCACCGCCCAGAAGCCCATCCTCGACGAGATCCTGAAGCAGGCCGGCTTCGAGGGCGCCGATCCGACGCAGGCGCTATTGGCCTCGTCCGTGGGCGGGGCTAGCAAACCGCCTGCGCAGCCGGCGCCTGCGTCCGAGCCGAAGAAGTAGACCCAGGGTTCCAGCGGGCTATCCACGACGCCGGCCGTTCCCACGGCCGGCGTTTTGTTGATGGCCTGCGACCTGTCAGCTCTCGCTTTTGCCGAAGAGCTGCGACACCGCCAGCAGCAGCGACGTGATCACGATCATGATCGTCGAGATCGCCGCGATGGTCGGATCGATCTGGTCGCGCAGTGCCAGGAACATCATCCGCGTAAGCGTCGCGTTGTCGCCGCCGGAGACGAAGAGCGCGACCACGACCTCGTCGAAGGAGGTCAGGAAGGACAAAACCGCCGAGGTGACGAGAGCGAAGCCGATCTGCGGCGCCGTCACCTGCAGGAAGGCCTGCGTCCGCGTCGCGCCGAGGCTGCGCGCGACACGCTCCTGATCGAGATCGAAGCTCTTCAGGGCCGAGCCGACGATCATCATCACGATCGGCACGGCCAGCATCGTATGCGCCAGCACGATGCCGAGGAAGGAATTGACCATCTTGAGCTGCACATAGGCGTAGAACAGCGCGATGCCGACGAGGATGACCGGCACGATCGTCGGCGTCAGCAGGGCGAGGATCGCGAGCCCCGCGAAGCGCAGCCGCGCGGCATGCAGGCCATAGGCCGCGAGCGTGCCCATCGGCGTCGCCAGTAGCGCCGTGCAGAAACCCGCTTTGAACGAGGTCGCGGTCGCCGCCATCCAGCTCGACGAGGAGAAATAGGCCTCGTACCAGCGCAGCGACCACTCCCGCGGCGGGAATTCCAGATATTGCGACTGGGAGAAGGACATCGGGATGACGATCAGCGTCGGTATGGCCAGGAAGGCCAGCACCAGCACGCCGACCCCGTAGAGCCAGAGCCGCGCGCCATGGCTGATCTGCGTGTCGCTGGCGGGACGATCGAGCCAGCTCATCTCAATGCCCCGCCCCGAACAGGCCGGCGCCGCGCGACAATCGCGCCGCCAGCACCAGCACGACCAACGTGATCACCAGAAGCACGACGCCAAGCGCGCTCGCCGCGCCCCAGTTGAAGAAGAGCTCGATATCGTTGGCGATACGGTTCGAGACCATCGTCACCTTGCCGCCGCCGAGCATGGCCGGCGTCACGTAGAAGCCGAGACAGAGCACGAAGACGAGCGAGGCGCCGGCGGCGAGCCCCGGCAGCGAGAGCGGGAAGAACACCGTCCAGAAGCCGTGGACCGGCGTCGAGCCGAGGCTGGCGGCGGCGCGCAGCAGGTTGCGGTCGATCGCGCGCATCGTGCCGTAGAGCGGCAGCACCATGAAGGGCAGCATGATATGGACCATGCCGATCAGCGTGCCGCCCATGTTGTGGACGAGCTGCAAGGGCTCGCTCCACAGGCCGAGCTTCATGCCCCATGTGTTGATCAGCCCGCTGCGCTGAAGCAGCACCAGCCAGGCATAGGTGCGCACCAGCAGCGAGGTCCAGAATGGCAGAAGCACCGCGATCATGCAGAGATTGGCGGCCCGCCGCGGCAGTTGCGACAGGAAATAGGCCAGGGGATAGCCGAGCAGGATGCAGATCAGCGTGGTGACGAAGCTGATCTCGAAAGTGGTGCGGAAAGTCCGGCCGTAGGAGGGCTCGGCCAGCATGCGCCGGTAATGCTCGAGGCTCAGCGCGCCATTGTCGTCGAGGAAGGACAGGCCGAAGAGCCAGCCGACAGGCACGAGCATCGTGACGGTGACGAGCAGAAGCGCCGGCGCCGCAAGCCCTGCCAGCCCCATGCGCTCGCGCCACTGGTCGCGCCTCAGGCCGGCGGCGTGGTCGTCCCCGGCCGTTCCGGCTGGATCGAAGGCGCTCGCGGTCGTCACGGCTCGCCCTTCGTCTCGTCGGGCAGCAGCACCGTATCGGACACCGCGATGCCGATGCGGACCGGCGTCCCCGGTGCAGGCGACGGGCCCTCGCCGCCGCGCGTCGTCAGGCGCAGCGCAACTGGGCTGCCACCGTTCAGGACAGCCTGAAGGAGCAGCGTGTCGCCTTGGTAGACCGCGCCGGTGACGCGGCCGTCGAAGCAGTTCATGCCCTCGCCTTCGCCCGGCCCGAGCAGATGCAGGCGCTCCGGCCGCAGCACCATCGTGCAGCGCCCCTGTCGTGTCGGCAGGTTCTCGGCGCGGATGGTCGTGCCGGCGGCGCGGGCGATGCCATCGACCACCGCGACGTCGAGGAAGGAGGATTCGCCGATGAACTCGGCGACGAAGCGGCTGCCGGGATCGTCATAGATCGCGCGCGGCGTATCGATCCGGGCGATGCGGCCGCGATCTAGGATGGCGACGCGATCCGACATGGTCAGCGCTTCGCGCTGGTCATGCGTGACATAGACGGTGGTGGTACCCAGCCGCTCGTGAAGCTGGCGCAGTTCGATCTGCATGCGCTCGCGCAGCTGCTTGTCCAGCGCCGAGAGCGGCTCGTCCATCAGGATGATGCGCGGCTCGAAGACGATGGCGCGGGCGAGCGCGACGCGCTGGCGCTGGCCGCCGGACAACTGGTCGATGCGGCGGCGGCCAAAGCCGCCGAGCTGGAACATCTCAAGCGCCGCCTCGACGCGCCGGGCGGCCTCGACTGCTGGCACGCGCCGCAGCCGCAAGGGGAAACCGACATTACCGGCGACATCCATATGCGGGAACAGCGCGTAGTTCTGGAACACCATGCCGATCTCGCGCTTATGCGGCGCGAGGCGAACGACCTCGCGCTCGCCGAAGCGGATCGAGCCCTTGTCGGGCCGCAGGAAGCCGGCGATCGCCATCAGCAGCGTCGTCTTGCCCGAGCCGGAGGGGCCGAGCAGGGTCAGGAACTCGCCCGGCCGGACGTCGAGATCGATCTCGTCCAGCACGGGAACCGCCCCATAAGCCTTGCTCAGCCGCCGGACCGCGATGGGCAAGGCCGTCGCGGAACCCGAGGCCGAAGCGGCCGCATCGCGCGGCCGCTCGTGATCGCCGGCCAGCCTCATTCGGTCAGCATGTTCTGGTAGGCGGAAGAGGCCTGGGCCTCGAACTTGATGTACCAGTCCAGGTCGATCGTCAGCTGCTTGGCGGCATTGTCGGGATGGGACGGCAGGGTCTTGGCAAAGGCCGCATCGATCGCGCCGCCCTCATAGGCCTTCTTGTTGGTCGGGCCGTAGGTGATGTATTTCGTGAATTCGGCTTGGTATTGCGGCTTGCTGACCTCGGCGAGGAACTTCATCGCCAGATCCTTGTTCGGCGCGCCCTTGGCGATCGCGAAGCAATCATAGTCGAGCAGGCCCTGATTGAAGGTATAGGCGACCTTGGCGCCGTCCTTGGCAGCGACGTCGAAGCGGCCGTTCCAGCCGGTGATCATGTCGACCTCGCCGTCCTTCATCAGCTGGGCATGCTGCGCGCCCGAGCTCCACCAAACCGCGATATGCGGCTTCAATTCGCGGATCTTCTTGATCGCGCGCTCGATGCCGCCGGGCTGGGACAGGACCTCATAGACCTTGTCGGCGGGCACGCCATCCGCCATCAGCGCCGGCTCCAGCGCGCCGGCCACGCCCTTGCGGTAGGAGCGCTTGCCGGGGAATTTCTTCACGTCCCAGAAATCGGCCCAGCTCTGCGGCCCGTTCTGACCGTAGGTCTTGGTGTTCCAGGCCAGCACGGTCGAGAACACGTCACCACCGACGCAATAATCCTGCGCCGTGCCGGGCAGGAAGTTCGAGGTGTCGATCACCTTGTAGTCGAGCTTCTCGAGGATGCCTTCGGCGCCGGCGCGGGCGGCGCTGCCAGAGCCGCTGGCGACCACGTCCCAGGTCACGGCGCCGGCCTTCACCTTGAGGCGCAGGTCCGCGATGCTGGTATAGGTCTCCTCCTTGATCTTGATGCCCAAAGCCTTGGCGGCGGGCTGGAAGAGCGCCTTGCTCTGGCCCTCCTGATAGGAGCCGCCGAAGGAGACGACGGTCAGTTCCTGCGCCCAGGCGGGCGCAGCGCTCAACAGGCCAAGGCCCATGACGAGGGCTAGGGCCGTTCTCGTCGGCATCATCGGCTGGCGCGGCATGTGTCTGTTCTCCCGTTTGAACATTGCGTTCCCCAAAGATGAGCGCGCGGTTGGCCGATCAGCGGCGTCCGCACGTCTCGCCTCATGCAGGGTCCGGCGAAATTGGTCTGGCCATAAGGTCCACTCTGAGAATTCGAGGTAGCCAATCCGATGGCTTAGCGCGCCAAACGATCGCGCCAGCTGTAGTAGAGGACCGACGGCGCGAGGAACCAGGGATTGCCGCTGTAGAAGGGCCGCGTCTCAAAGGGCAAACCGTCGAAGGCGGTCTTGCCTTCCGCGAGACCCAGTACCTGCTGGCCGAGGCGCATGCCGAGATAGCTCGCCATGCCGACGCCCGAGCCGCAATAGCCCATGGCGTAATGCATGCCTTCATGCCGGCCGATATGCATCAGCTCGTCGAAGCTGTAGGCGACAAGACCGCACCAGGAATGGCTGATCTTGCGATGGGCGAGTTCCGGGAATATCCGGCTCATCGCGGCATGGAGCAAGGGCCCGCTGCGGCGCGGATCGGTCTCGCTGAGCGAGACGCGACCACCGAACAGGATGCGCCGGCGATCAGGCGAGGCGCGGTAGTAATAGACCACCTTGCGGGTGTCGCTGACGATGCGGTTCTTCGGGATCAGCCTGTCGACCAGTTCCGGCTCCAGCGCCTCGGTCGCGATGACATAGCTGCCGATCGGGATGACGCGGCGGCGCAGCCAGCCGGTCAACGGCCCGGTATAGCCGTTGGTGGCGATAACGACGTCGCGGGTGCGGATCGTGCCGCGCGGCGTCTGGACCAGGAAATCCTGCCCGATGCGCTCGATGCCCGCCGCCGGGCAATGCGGCACGAGTTCGGCGCCGGCCGCGACTACGCGCTGCAACAGCCCGTGATGGTAGCGGGCCGGGTTGATCGAGGCATGGCTCTCGTAGACGACGCCGCCATGATAGAGATCGGAGCCGATCTCGTTGCGCTGCTCGGAGCGCGGCACGACATGGCAGGCAACCTCCAGCCCTTTCGGCTGGGTCCCGACACTGCGGGCCAGCTCCTCGTATCTGCCCGGAGCATGCGCGGCGTGGAAGCGGCCGACGACGCCGAAATCGCAGTCGATCTGCTCGTCGCGGACGAAATCGCCGATGTAGCGCAGCGAGTTCCGGCCTTCCTGCATGATCGCGAAGGCGCGCTCACGGCCATGGCGGCGGGCGAGCTCATCGAAGCCCGGCTTCACGCTGGTCGATATCTGGCCGCCATTGCGGGTGCTGCAGCCAAAGCCCGCCGCCTCGGCATCGAGGATGACGGTATGGCGCCCGCCGCGCGCCGTCTGGAGCGCCGCCTGCAAGCCGGTATAGCCGGAGCCGACGACGACGACCTCGGCCTGCTGTGGCGGATCGCTGCGCGGCAGGTCGGGCCGGGGCACCGCGTCCCACCAATAGGGCGCGGCCTTGAAATCACTGGCGAACAGATCGCTCGGCATCGTCTCGTCATCCCCCCGGATCAGATCCGCGCCACCACACTCTTGAGCTTGCAGTAGGAGCGCAAGCCCGCCATGCCCTTGGCGCGGCCGAAGCCGGATTTCCGGTTGCCGCCGAAGGGCATCGCGATGCCACCGGCGAAGAACTCGTTGATATAGACCTGCCCCGCATCGACGGCCCGAGCGAAGCGCCAGGCTTTTGCGTGATCGCGGGTATAGATGCCGGCGACCAGCGCATAGGACGTCGCGTTCGCCGCCGCGAGGGCCGCCTCGAAATCGGGGACGACCTGCACCGTCAGCACCGGCCCGAAGATCTCCTCCTGCACCAGCGGATCGTCCGGGCCATCAGCGAGCACGATGGTCGGCTGGTAGAACCAGCCGCCGCCACAATCCTCGGGCGGCACGATCGCGCCACCAGTGAGAATGCGGTTGGCGGCGGCACGGGCGCGGTCGACATGGCCGGCGACCCGCGCCAACTGCGCCGGAGAATTGATCGGCCCGATCCCGGCCTCGCTCAGGCCATGGCCCGGCCGCAAGCCCTGCGCGCTCGCGACGAGGCGATCAAGCAAGGGCGCAGCGATCGCTTCCTCGACGATCAGGCGCGAGCCGGCCGAGCAGATCTGGCCTGCATTCTCGAAGATCGCTTCCATGATCCCGGTGATGGCCGCGTCGAGATCGCAATCGGCGAGCACGACAAGGGGCGATTTGCCGCCGAGTTCCAGGACGAGCCGGGTGACATGCTCCGCCGCGGCCCGCATCACGCGCTGCCCGGTCGCGACCGAGCCGGTGAAGGTGATGTGGTCGATGCCGGGATGGGCGACGAGTGCCGCGCCTGCCTCGACGCCGGTGCCGGCGACGACATTGAGCACGCCTGCGGGCAGCCCGGCCTCCTCAAGCAATTCCGCCAGCATCAGTGTGGTGAAGGGCGTCTGCTCGGCCGGCTTGACCACGAGCGTGCAGCCGGCCGCGAGCGCGGGGGCGATGCCACGCGCCGCCGTCGAAAGCGGATAATTCCAAGGCACGATCTGGGCTGCGACGCCGACCGGCTCCTCGATCGTCAATCCGATATGGTCGGGGCCGAGCGGCATGCTGTCGCCATGCAGCTTGTCGGCGGCGCCGGCATAATAGGCGAAGGCTTTCACGACGCCGGCGACATCGCCCTCCGCTTCCGCGAGACGCTTGCCGGAATCGAGGGTCTCGACCACGGCGAAACGGGCAGCGCGTTCGGCGATCAGGCGGCTCGCCCGCATCAGGATCTCGCCGCGCGCGGCCGGGCCCAGACGCGACCATGGGCCGGAAAGCGCAGCGCGGGCGGCGGCGACCGCGCGGTCGATATCGGCGCCGTCGCCGGCTGCGACCGTTGCGAAAGCCTTGCCCTGGCCGGGATCGAAGCTCTCCATCCGCCGCCCGGAGACGGACTCGACGAAGCGCCCGTCGATGAAATGCCCACCCGGCAGGCCGGCCAGCGTCCCCGTCCTCAGGGCTTCGGCGACGAGTTCGGCGCGGTCCGCGGTCACGCGCCGATCTCCGTGACCTGGTAGGCGGCCTTGTCGAGCCAGGACGGCTCGATCTCGACGCCCCAGCCCGGGCTATCGGGGATCGCGACCATGCCGTCCCGCGCCTGCGGGGGGTTGCGCAGCAGGCCCTGCTCCCACGGGTAGTAATCCGGCCCTTCGATCGAGAATTCGACATAAGGTCCCGCATTGGCGAGCGCGCCCATGATGTGCAGCGTGAACACCGTCACCAGCGACTGGTTGGCCGAATGCGGCGTCACCGGGAGGCCTGCGGCCTGCGCCCAGCGCGCGACCTTCAGCATGCGCCCGACGCCGCCGATATAGCAGACGTCCGGCTGCACCACGTCGACCACCCGGCCGTCGATCATGGCGCGCCAGACGGCAAGGTCGCAGTCCTGCTCGCCGCCGGTGACGTCGAGATCGAGCGCCTCGCGAACCTCGCGCGTCCATGCATGTTCCCAATAGGGGCAGGGCTCCTCGAAATGGACGATGCCGTGATCCTGCAGCATCCGGCCGACCGCGATGGCCTTGGCCGGCGAATAGGCGCTGTTGCCGTCGACGAGCAGCGTCGCGTCAGTGCCGAGCGCGCGCCTGATCTGCGGAACGATCGCCTCCGTCCGACCCGGCCACTCGTCGATGTCGCGGCCGCATTCGCGCCCGACCCGGAACTTGAAGGCGCGGTAGCCGTGGGCGTCGCGCAGGCGCTGGAAGCGCTCGGCCTCGGCTTCGGGCGTGATCTCGCCGCGCTTCATGCTGGAGGCATAGACCGGGAAGGGCCGCGGCGTGCCGCCGAGCAATTCGCAGACGCTCTTGCGCTCGATCCGGCCGCGCAGGTCCCACAAAGCCGTGTCGAGCCCGGTCATGGCGCGGCAGAGATAGGAGCCGGGGAATTTGTGCTCGCGCTCGCCGATCGTCGCAATCAGCTCGTCGATGGCGAAGGCATTTTCGCCGACTGCCCAGCGCGCGACCTGCCGGTGGAAGACGGTCGCGGTGATGTCGGCATTATAGGGCGAGAACTGGCCCCAGCCCTGGCTGCCATCCTCGCATGTAGCGCGGACGAAGCCGACGTCCTGCGTCGAGAAGCTTTCGAGCCGGGTGATCTTCATCGCTGCCGCTATCCGTTCCGGGAGCGCCGCCCGGCGGGACCGCGAGCAGCTTCAACGCAAGAAGGGGCTTGAATTGGCCTGATCCCAAGGTCCATTCTCGCCAAATCGACAGTCCACTCTCGAACGAGGCGCCATGGTCAAACGCGAGGAAGGCGCCCTGCTCCAGTCGATCGTGCTCGACCGCGAGGGCGAGCATGGGCTCAGCGTGCAGATCTGCGCGGGCCTGCGCGAGTTGATCCTCGGCGGCACGCTCAAGGTCGGCGAGCGGCTGCCGGCGACGCGCACGCTGGCGCAGGAATTCAGGGTCGCCCGCACCACCATCGTCGAGAGCTTCGAGCGCCTCGCCGCCGAAGGGCTGATCGAGACCCGCGTCGGCTCCGGCACCTATGTCAGCCAGGCGCTGGCGAACGAGCGCCCCGCTCCGGCCGCCGCGGCGGTCGCCGCGCCGACAGCGCGGGTCAAGCTGGCGCAGGCGATGAACACCGCGTCAAAGCTGTTCGGCACGCGCCTGCCGCATCAGCCCCGCGCCTTCACCACGGCGATGCCAGCCTTCGACGCCTTCCCGATGGCGCAATGGGCGAGGCTTTCGGGCAAGCACTGGCGCAAGACGCGCCATCAGGTGCTCGGCTATCCCGATCCGCATGGCGAGCGAACCTTGCGCCAGGCCATCGCCGCGCATCTCAGGCTCAATCGCGGCATCGCCTGCGAATGGCAGCAGGTCTTCGTGGTGGCCGGCGCGCAGCAGGCCTTCCAGCTCATCGCCGCGACGCTGCTCGACCCCAGCGACAAGGTCTGGTTCGAGGACCCCGGCGCGATCGGCGCGCGCAACAGCATGATCCAGTCGGGCGTCGAGATCGTGCCCGTCCCGGTCGATGAGGCCGGGCTCATCGTCGAGGAGGGCCTGCGCCGCGCACCCGAATTCCGGCTCGCCTTCGTGACGCCGGCGCATCAGCAGCCGCTCGGCGCCAAGATGAGCCTGGAGCGGCGCCTCGCCCTGCTGGAAGCAGCCGAGGCGAGTGGTGCCTGGATCATCGAGGACGATTGGGACGGCGAGTTCTGCTTCCAGGGCGCGCCGATGGCGACGCTGACCAGCATCGATCGCAGCGGCCGGGTGATCTATGTCGGGACCTTCTCGAAGACGCTGTTCCCGTCGCTGCGGCTCGGTTTCCTCGTCGCCCCTCCACATCTCGTTGAGCAGATCGGCATCTGCCTCGAAGCCTTCTCGCCGGGCGTGCCGACGGCGCTGCAAGGCATCGTCGCCGATTTCATCGTCGAGGGGCATTTCGCGACGCATGTGCGCCGCATGCGCAAGCTCTACCAGGAGCGCTATCAGGCACTGGAGGACGCAGCGCGCGAGCATCTGGCGCCCGATCTGGAGGTCGTGCCGACCCAGACCGGCATGCACACCATCGCCTATCTCCGCGACGGGCTCGACGCCGTCGCTCTGACGCAGGCCGCAGCCCGGCGTGGCGTCACGGTCGCGCCGATCAGCCGCTTCTGCCTCGAACCCGCGGCGCGGGACGGGCTCGTGCTCGGCTTCAGCGGATTCACATCGGCTGAGATCAAGGCCGGCGTGCTCGACCTGCGCCGCGCCATCGACGACCTCATGGCGGCCCGCGAATGGACTGGTGCTTCGGCGGGAATGGCCCTTAGCGGGAAGCCCAATTCTGCCTAGGAATCGTGGTGGGCTGGCTGGGTGAGAGCATCTTGACGGAATGGGACGTGATCATCGTCGGTGCGGGCTCGGCCGGCTGCGTGCTGGCCGGGCGGCTTGCGGAAGCGGGCCACGGCTCGATCCTGGTGATCGAAGCAGGTCCGCGCGATCTCAGCCCCTGGGTCCATCTGCCGATCGGATACGGCAAGACCTTCTACCATCGCCGGATGAACTGGATGTACCGGACCACACCGCAAACCGGACTGGACGGACGGGAAATCTACCAGCCGCGCGGCAAGGTCGTCGGGGGCTCCAGCGCAATCAACGCGATGGTCTATGCCCGCGGCCAGGCCGAGGATTTCGACGAGTGGAAGCGGCTCGGCAATCCCGGCTGGGGCTGGGCCGAGGTGCTTGCCGCCTATAGACGCATGGAGGACCACGCGCTGGGCGCCTCCCTCTGGCATGGCGCCGGGGGGCCGCTCCATGTCGAGAACGTCGCCGCTGAAGTCCACCCGCTAACCCCGCTTTTCGTCAGGGCGGCCGGCGAAGCGGGCCTGCGCTTCAACCCGGACCTGAACGCCGCGACCAGCGAGGGCGCCGGCTTCTACCAGATCACCACGCGTGGCGGCCGTCGTGAATCGGCGGCGCGCGCCTTCCTGCATCCGGCACGGCGGCGCGGGCGCTTGAAGCTCGAAACCGACTTGCAGGTGACGCGCATCCTGTTCGACGGGCGGCGCGCTATCGGCGTCGAGGCCACGCGAGGCGGCGAGACCCTGCGCTTCCGCGCCCGGCGGGAGGTCGTCCTTTCCGGCGGGGCGTTCAACTCGCCGCAATTGCTGCAGCTCTCCGGCATCGGCTCGGCGGAACTCCTGAAGCAACATGACATCACACCGCTGCTCGACCAGCCCGCGGTCGGCCGCAACCTGCAGGACCATCTCTGCTACGACCATGTCTATCGCTCGAAGCGGCCGAGCCTAAACGACGCGCTGCTGTCCTGGCCGGCCCGGATCGGCATGGCCGCGAACTACCTGCTGCGGCGGCGCGGGCCGCTGTCGCTCAGCGTCAACCAGGGCGGCGGCTTCTACCGCACCCGGCCGGAGCTGACGCGGCCGGACATGCAGCTCTACTTCTCGCCGCTGAGCTATGAGCGCGCCGTGCCGGGCGTGCGCGCTCTGATGAAGCCCGACCCGTTCCCCGGCTTCAGCCTCAGCGTCTCGCCCTGCCGACCCTTGAGCCGCGGCCGTGTCGCAATCCGCTCGCCCGATCCGCAGGTCGCGCCGGAGATCGCGCCGAACTACCTCTCCGATCCCGAGGACCTGCGCATCCTGCTGGAGGGCGCGCGCTTCCTGCATCGCCTCGCGGCGACGCCGACGCTCTCGGCTGTGATCGACACCGCGATCCGCCCGGGGCCGGAGGCGGTCGATGAGGAGGCGCATGTCGCCGCCATCCGCGCCAACGCCTACTCGGTGTTCCACCCCTGCGGGACCTGCCGGATGGGGCCTGACGCGAGCGAGGCCGTCGTCGATGCCAAATTGCGGGTGCATGGCATCGAAGGCTTGCGCGTCGTCGACGCCTCGATCTTCCCGACGATTCCGTCCGGCAACATCAACGCGCCGGCCATGATGGTCGGAGAGCGCGCCGCCGCCCTGATGGCGGAAGGCTGAGAGCGAATTCCCTGCCCCGCCGGCCGTCGTCGGCATCATTCCCCGGAGGACAGACCATGATCACGCGCCACGAAGTGACCGGACGGCTGAGCAAGGTGCTCGTCGCCAACGGCTTCGCCTTTCTTTCGGGCCTGACAGCGGCCGATCGCAGCGGCGGCGTGCGCGAGCAGACGGCCGATATTCTCAAGCAGATCGACGGCTATCTCGCGATGGCCGGCACCGACAAGACCCGCATCGCCGTCGCCAATATCTGGCTGAAGGACATCGCGAATTTCAACGAGATGAACGCCGCCTGGGAAGCCTGGGTCGACCCCGCGCAGCCGCCGGCCCGTGCCACCGTCGAGTCGCGCCTGGCGGCCGATAACATCCTGGTCGAGATCCAGGTCCAGGCCCTGGTCTGATCCCTGCATAAACCGCACGGGGACATGCGAGCCGGCTATTCCGCCGGGCGCATTCCCGTGTGAAGATCGCCTATCGCAGATGGATGACCGGCATGACGCAAGCCTACACGCTCGACGCCCTGAGAGAGGATGTCACGGCCGGCCGGATCGATACCGTGCTCGCCTGCCTCGTCGACATGCAGGGGCGCCTGATGGGCAAGCGCTTCCATGCCGCCTTCTTCCTCGAAAGCGGGCATCACGAGACGCATAGCTGCAATTACCTGCTCGCCACCGACATGGAGATGGAAACCGTAGCCGGCTATGCGGCGACGAGCTGGGCCGCCGGCTATGGCGACTATACGATGAAGCCGGACCTTTCGACCTTGTGCCGCGTGCCCTGGCTCGAAGGCACCGCGCTGGTGCTGTGCGACGTGTTCGACCATCACGGCCATGACATCCCGCACTCGCCGCGCGCGATCCTGAAGAAGCAGGTCAAGCGGCTCGAGGCCATGGGGCTCAAGGCCTATATGGCGACCGAGCTCGAGTTCTTCCTGTTCGACCAGAGCTACGAGAACGCCTGCGCCAGCGGCTATCGCGATCTCAAGACCGCAAGCAGCTACAACGAGGACTACCACATCTTCCAGACGACCAAGGAAGAGGCGGTGATGCGGGCGATCCGCAACGGCTTGCAGGGCGCCGGCATCCCGGTCGAGAACTCCAAGGGCGAGGCTTCGGCCGGGCAGGAGGAGATCAATGTCCGCTATGCCGACGCGCTGACGATGGCAGACCGGCACGCCATCATCAAGAACGCCTGCAAGGAGATCGCCTGGGCACAGGGCAAGTCGATCACCTTCCTGGCCAAGTGGAGCAACGCGCATGCGGGCTCCTCCTCGCATATCCACCAGTCGCTCTGGAGCGCTGACGGCAAGACCCCGCATTTCCTCGATGCGCAGGCGCCGCACGGCATGTCGCCGTTGATGCGGAACTATGTGGCAGGCCTGCTCGCGCACGCTTCCGACATCACCGGCTTCCTCGCGCCCTATATCAACTCCTACAAGCGCTTCGTCGCCGGCACCTTCGCACCGACCAAGGCGGTCTGGAGCGCTGACAACCGCACTGCCGGCTACCGGCTCTGCGGCGCCGGCACCAAGGGCATCCGCATCGAATGCCGGGTCGGCGGCTCCGACCTCAATCCCTATCTCGCCATGGCGGCGCTGCTCGCGGCCGGCCTCGACGGCATCGAGAAGAAGATGGAGCTGGAAGAGGCCTTCGTCGGCGATGCCTATGGCGACCGGAGCGTCCGCGAAATCCCCAAGACCCTGCGCGACGCGACCGTGGCGCTGAAGGGCTCGGCGATGCTGCGCAAGGCCTTCGGCGACGACGTGATTGACCATTATGTCCGCGCCGCCGAATGGGAGCAGGAGGAATACGATCGCCGGATCACCGATTGGGAAGTGAAGCGCGGTTTTGAACGCGCCTGACCCGGCCCTCTCCTCTCCCAGCCCATTTCAGCCAAACGGATAGTGACGATGACGATGATCCGATGCGTGTCGCCGGTTGACGGCTCGGTCTATGCCGAGCGGCCGGCCCTAAGCCTCGACGATGCCAAGACCGTGGTCGCCCGTGCCCGCAAGGCGCAGAAGGCCTGGGCGAAGCGCCCGCTCGACGAGCGCATCGCGCTGGTGCTGAAGGGCGTCGCGCGGCTCAACGAGATGGGGCAGGAGGTCGTCACCGAACTCGCCTGGCAGATGGGCCGGCCGGTGAAATATGGCGGCGAGTTCAAGGGCTTCAACGAGCGCTCGAACTACATGGCCTCGATCGCTGGCGAGGCGCTGGCGCCTGTCGTGATCGAGGACAGCGCCGCCTTCAAGCGCTTTATCGCGCGGGAGCCGCATGGCGTCGTCTTCGTGATCGCGCCGTGGAACTATCCCTACATGACCGCGATCAACTCGGTCGCGCCGGCGCTGATCGCCGGCAATGCGGTCATCCTCAAGCATGCCAGCCAGACGCTGCTCACCGGCGAGCGGCTGGCGCGCGCCTTTCATGAAGCCGGCGTGCCGGAAGAGGTTTTCGCCAATGTCTTCCTCGACCATGAGACCTCGTCGCGGCTGATCGCCGAGAAGCAGTTCGACTTCATCAACTTCACCGGCTCGGTCGCGGGCGGGCAGGCGATCGAGCGCGCGGCGGCGGGCACCTTCACCGGGATCGGGCTGGAGCTCGGCGGCAAGGATCCCGGCTATGTCATGGAGGACGCCGATCTCGACAAGGCCGTCGACACGCTGATGGACGGCGCGACCTTCAATTCCGGGCAATGCTGCTGCGGCATCGAGCGCATCTATGTTCACGAGAACCTCTACGACGCCTTCGTCGAGAAATCGGTCGCCTGGGTCTCGAACTACCGGCTCGGCAACCCGCTCGACCCCGAAACCTCGCTCGGGCCGATGGCCCATAAGCGCTCCGCCCAGGTCGTGCGCGAGCAGATCGCAGAGGCGACCGCGAAGGGCGCGCGGGCGCTGGTCGACCCAAAACTCTTCCCGCAGGACGATGGCGGCGCCTATCTCGCGCCGCAGATCCTGGTCGATGTCGATCATTCCATGACGATCATGCGCGAGGAGACCTTCGGCCCGGCGGTCGGCATCATGAAGGTGCGCGATGACGCCGAGGCTCTCGCGCTGATGAACGATTCCAAATACGGCCTCACCGCTTCGCTCTGGACCGGCGATGCCGAGCGCGCCGCCCGTTTGGGTGCGGAGATCGAAACCGGCACCGTCTTCATGAACCGCGCCGATTATCTCGACCCGGCCCTGTGCTGGACCGGCGTCAAGGAGACCGGCCGCGGCGGCTCGCTCTCGGTCATCGGCTTCCACAATCTCACCCGTCCGAAATCCTACCACCTGAAGAGAGCTGGCTGATGCCGATCACCGCGAACTGGAGCTACCCGACCGCCGTCAAGCTGGGCGCCGGGCGGATCAGGGAACTGGCCGATCACTGCAAGGCGCTCGGCATGAAGCGGCCGCTGCTGGTCACCGATCGCGGGCTGGCAAGCATGGCGATCACCGCCAACGCACTCGACATCATCGAGGCCGGCGGGCTTGGCCGGGCGATCTTTGCCGATGTCGATCCCAACCCGAACGACCGCAATCTCGATGACGGCGTGCGCGCCTTCAAGGCGGGCGGGCATGACGGCGTCGTCGCCTTCGGCGGCGGCTCCGGCCTCGATCTCGGCAAATGCGTGGCCTTCATGGCCGGGCAGACCCGCCCGGTCTGGGATTTCGAGGATGTCGGCGACTGGTGGACGCGCGCCTCGGTCGAGGGCATCGCGCCGATCGTCGCGGTGCCGACCACGGCCGGGACCGGCTCCGAGGTCGGGCGCGCCTCGGTCATCACCAATTCGCAGACCCATACCAAGAAGATCATCTTCCACCCGAAATTCCTGCCGGGCGTGACGATCTGCGACCCCGAGCTGACCGTCGGCATGCCCAAGGCGATTACGGCCGGAACCGGCATGGACGCCTTCGCGCATTGCCTGGAAGCCTATTCCTCGCCGTTCTTCCATCCGATGAGCCAGGGCATCGCGCTGGAAGGCATGCGTCTGGTGAAGACCTATCTGCCGCGCGCCTACGCAGACGGCAGCGATATCGAGGCGCGGACGCAGATGATGGCTGCCGCCGCGATGGGCGCCGTCGCCTTCCAGAAGGGGCTGGGCGCGATCCATTCGCTCTCCCACCCGGTCGGTGCCGTCTACCACACGCATCACGGCACCACGAATGCGGTGGTGATGCCGCCGGTGCTGCGCTTCAACCGCCCGGCGATCGAGGAGAAGATCGCCGCGGCCGCCGCCTATCTCGGCATCGCCGGGGGATTCGACGGCTTCTATGATTTCGTCATGAAGCTGCGTGCCGATCTCGGCATCCCCGACAAGCTCGCCGCGCTCGGCGTCGGCACCGACCGGATCGACGAACTTGCCGAGGCCGCCGTGGCCGATCCCTCGACCGGCGGAAACCCGGTCGAGCTCACGGTCGATGCGGCGCGCAAGCTGCTGATCGAGTCGATCTGAGGCCACGCATCCCACAACAAAATGCCCCGCCGACGAAAAGCCGGCGGGGCAGTGATATCGCGCTTCTGCAGGCTTGAGCGGTAGGACTGCCGCCTGCCTCAGAACTCTTCCCAGCCGGAATCGCCGGCCCTGCCGCCATTCGCGACCTTGCGAGGAGCGGGGCTGAAGGCGACTTCGGCCAGCTTCTGAAGCCGCTGAGGTTCGGCAGCGGGCCGCTTCGCGACAGGCGCCCGCGCAGCCGCCTGGCCCCTAGTCGCGCCGGCGCCGTCCGCTCCCGTCTTGAACGCGGCCACGAGATCGTTGAGCTGGCCGATGCGCTGGTTCAGCGCATTGGCGCTCGCGGCGCTCTGCTCCGAGAGAGCCGCGTTCTGCTGGGTCATCTCGTCCATATGGGCGACGGTCTGGCTCATCTCCTCGATGCCGTTGGCCTGCTCGGCCGCGGCGGAGGAGATATCGGCGATGGTCGAGGCGACCTTCTGAGAAGCGGCCATGATCTGCGTCAGCGCGTCGCCGGCCTGGCGCACCAGTTTCACGCCGTCGGCGACCTCGACATTGGACGAGGAGATCAGCGTCGAGATGTCCTTGGCGGCCTCGCCGGAGCGCTGAGCCAGGGTGCGCACCTCGCTCGCCACCACCGCGAAGCCCTTGCCGGCATCGCCGGCCCGCGCCGCTTCCACCGCAGCGTTGAGCGCCAGCAAGTTGGTCTGGAAGGCGATATCGTCGATCACCCGCGTGATGTCGGAGATCTTCTTCGAGGCCTCCTCGATCCGGGCCATGGCCTGCACCGCCCGACCGGCGATCTCGCCGCCGTCCTCGGCCGCGCGCATCGCTTCCTCGGCCGTGGTCGCGGCCTGCCGCGAGCCATGGGCCGAAGCCTTGACCGAGGCTGCGAGCTCCTCGGTCGTCGCAGCGCTCTCCTCCAGCGAGGAGGCCTGCTCCTCGGTGCGCTTGGAGAGATCGTCGGCGCCCGTCGCGATCTCGCGGGCGGAGAGGCTGACATCGGCGGCGGTGAGCTGGATCGTCCGCACCGTCGAGGAGAGGCGCTCGACGGTCTCGTTCACCGCGGTCTTCAGTTCGCCGAAGCGGCCGCGATAGGCGGTGGCGATGTCCTGCGTCAGATCGCCGTCGGCGACGCGGCGCAGCACCGCGACGAACTCGGTCGTGGCGCCGTCGACCACCGCGTTGATCTGGTTGATGCCGGCGACGAGCTTCTGCATCTGTTCGTCGGCATCGTTGATCTGCAAGCGGGCGGAGAAATCGCCATCGGCCGCTGCCGCGACGACCTCGCCGACATCGGAGACGACGCGCGACATCGCGTCGGCGCGGGCGGCGCGGGCGGCGGCTTCGGCCCGCTCCTGCGCTTCCAGCGCCCGGATCTGGACCAGCTTGTCGCGGAACAGCAGCAGGGCTGCGGCGACGGCGCCGACCTCATCGCTGCGGCCGGTCTGCGGGATCGAGGTTTCCAGCTCGCCGTTCGAAAGGCCGTCGATGCTCGTCCGGATCGCAGCAAGCGGCCGGATGACGCGCGAGACGATCAGGGCCCCGGTCGCAAGCACCAGCATCACCAGGGCGCCGAGCAGCGCATTGAGCACCCACTCCATCCTGTCGACGGTGGCGTTGGTCGATTCCAACAGCTGATTGGTGCGCGCCTCGACCACGCCGAAGAACGCATCGACCGGCTTCAAGATCTCGGCCTTCATCCGATCGTAATCGGCAGAGAACAGCAGTTCGCGCGCGAGATTGAGATCGCGATCCTTCTTGACGGTGTACTGGCCGTTGCCGTCCTGGAACAGGCCTTTGGCGGCGTTCATCGCGCGCGTTTCGAGGGCGACGAGGCCGTCCGACTTGGCATTGGCTTCGCCGAGCATGGCGAATTCCCGGTCCGTGAAGCCGGCTTCCTTCATCGCAGTCAGGAGCGCCTTGGTCTCGCCCGCGCCGCGCGGCCGCACGGCATTGTCGAGGACGAGGTCCCAGTAGATCCGATGCGGTTCGACCGGGCGCGGCTTCTGGCCGCTGCGCATGGCGATGACTTCGAGATATTGCTGTTCGTAATGGGGATTGCCGGTGACGGCGAAGGTGCGCGCCAGCCGCGTCAGATCATCGGAACTCTGCCGGAATTCGTCGGCGAGCAGATAGGATGCATGCGCCTGGCGATAGGCACCCGCCCGCGCCTCGGTCGCCTGCTCCTGAAGATACCAGGCTCCGAGAATGGCGGTGATCAGGGCGGCGAAGAGCCCTGCCATGCATAGAAATGTCTGCTTGATGGTGAGATTAACGGGCAGGCGCATGCTGCTGCTCCAGAGAACGGAGAGTGATTCAAGGGGTTTCCGTACCGGCAGCGGAATCCCGCTGCCGCAACGGCAGGCTTCATCATCTGACAGGGAACTGGATCACGCTCCGGCCTGGCGACCAGAGACCTGTCGGTCGGAGGCACCCCCGCCTCAGAACCAAACAGTACTTCTTCGATTGAAGGTTTCAATAATTCTGAACGCCCGCCTTCCAAATAGAACTAGCTCTATGATAGTAAATTTTTGTTGAATCGGGCGCATGTGAAATTGAAATCACAACTTGAATCAAATTCATGCCTGCAACCACGCGTGAAGGTTCTCAACGACATCCGCTCGCGGATACCGGCCACCGCATATCGGCGACGCCAATGACGACGAAGAGCTACAGCATCCGCGCCCTGCAAACGTTCTCAGCCGTTTCGCAGCACCAATCGCTGACCCGTGCCGCCCGCGAACTCGGCGTGACCCAGAGTGCCGTCAGTCACCAACTCTCCAAGCTGGCCTCCGAGGTCGGGGAGACGCTGATCGTCAAATCCGGGCGCAAGCTGCAATTGACCGAGACGGGGCAGCGGCTCGCGGATGCGCTGCGTTCCGCTTTCGGGCAGATCGAGGAATCCGTCGCGCAGGCCATCGGATCGGGGCGACGCACCGTCAGGCTCGCCCTGTGCAGCTCCTTCGCCCCGGGCTGGATGATCCCCCGCCTGTCGGACCTGCTTCACAAGCATGCCGAGTTCGAGCTCGACCTCAGGATGTACGCGAAAGACCCCGCGCTGACCGATCAGGTCGCGGATGCCTTCATCACGACTCTGCCGGAGGAGGCCGGGTTCTGGAGCCTGCTGCTGCGCCGCGAGGAACTCGTCGCCGTCGCGGCGCCGGAGCTGGTTCGGCGCCTGGAAGCCGGGCAGAAGGCGCCGCTCATCACGACAGACACCTCGCCCGCGACCATCGGTGCCCGCTGGCATCGACTGTCCGAGAGCCTGGGCCTTCCGATCCAGTCGTTCCACGACGGGCAGTGGCGCCTGTGCTCCCACCATGTCCTGGCCTATGAATTGGCCCGCCACGGGCATGGCATCGCGCTCCTACCGGATTTCGTCGCACGCCAGGCGATCGCGGAGGGGCGGCTGGAGCATGCGCTGAACGGCGCGCTGATCTCCGGCAAGGACTATTATCTCTGCGTGAAATCGTCCCGGAAGAACGAACCGCATCTGCGTGCCCTGATCGCGTGGTTCGAAGAGCAGCTTCACCCCGCTGCCGACGATATCCGGGGGGCTTAAGGCCTGATGCCCGAGCCCGGCGCGCATGGACGAGGCGAAGGTTTCAGCGCGCGCGCAACTGACTGACGATGTTTGCCGCGCGCCGGCAGGCGGTGATCGCGGCGCCGAGCGCGATCAGCCAGAGCGCTCCGGCGAGAACCTGATTATGGCCGCTCCAGAGCGGCTCCAGCAGTGAGAGCAAGGCTGCGGCGGTGATTGTCGCCATGCGATGCTGCTTGGCCATAGGGCCCGAGAAATCGGCAGGCAGACCGCAGTTGCGGCCGAGCTCGCGGGTATAGGCGGTCAGCACGGCGAAGGCCGCCGCCGCCCAGCCCAAGGCCGGCAGGCCGACGCCATAGCCGGTACCGACGAGGATCAGGATATCGGCGACGCGGTCCGGGAATTCGTTCCAGAACGGCCCATCGGGCGCCTGCTTGCCACCTTCGATCGCGACCATCCCGTCGAAGAGATTGCAGAGCAGCCGGAACTGGCAGAACAGCGCTGCGAGCAGGAGAAAAGCTACGCGGGAACCGCCCGTGGCCGTGCCAGCCTGCCAGAAAGCGATACCGGCGATGGCCGCCATGACCATGCTCGCCATCGAGATCTGGTTCGGCGTCACGGAGGCTGTGCTCAGCTTGCGGGCGACGGCGCGGGCCCAGCCGGACTCACGGCTGGCGAGCGGGCGGCGGTTCTCGTCCTGCGCCATGGTTCAGGCCTTCCGGATGCGCCAGAGCGAATAATTGTAGAGTGCGGCATAGCTCGTCGCGACCGTAAGAGGCACGGCGATCGTCTTCGCGATTTCGGGTGTGCCGCTGAGCGTGTGCAGGAGGGTCAGCAGGCTTGCCGAGACGAGGCCGGCGATCACCGGCGGCGCCAGCAAGGCGGCCAGGCCCGAGAAGCGGCTGGCGAGATATTCGATCGCGCGCTTCAGGACCAGCGTGATCGTGGCCGAGATCGCGCCCTGCAAGAGTCCGGCCTGGAGTGGCGCCGGCATGGGATGGGCGCGGTTGGCGAAGGCCGCCCAGCTCCCCATCGCCAGGAAGGCGAAGCCGACATGGACGATGCTGCTTCGCATCAGGCGCGCCATCATACGGCCGACCAGCCGTAGCGGACGAGGTGGAAGAAGATCGGGGCGGAGAACACGACCGAGTTCGAGCCGGTCGATGAAGCCGCCATGGCCGGCGATCAGGTGGCCCCAGTCCTTGACGCCGCGATCCCGCTTGATCGCCGACATGACAAGCCCGCCGAAGAAGCCGAGGAGGACGATGACCAGCGCGAGGAAGGCCGCCTGAAGGGCAGTGAACGGCGTCATCCAGGACAGGCCGGCGCCCACGGCGGTGGCGCTGAGCGCGCCGCCGACGAAGCCCTCGACCGTCTTCGAGGGCGAGAGCTTCGGCGCGATCTTGGTGCGCCCGATGAGCTTGCCCCAGACATATTGCAGGACGTCGCTGATCTGCACGACGATGACGAGGAAGGCGATCAGCAGGACGTTGCGACCCTCGTAGCCGGAAATCTGGAGACTAAGCAGTGCCGGCACATGCGAGGTGGCGAAGACGCAGATCATCATGGCCCATTGCACTTCGGCGATGCGCACGAGGAAATGCTCGGTATCGCCGCGCGCCGCGGCGATGATCGGCATCAGCAGGAAAGCGTAGACGGGGATGAAGATCGAATAGAGCCCGTACCACTCGATCCAGATCAGATAGTACTGCACCGGCAGCACGACGAAGAAGGCCGCGGCCAGCGCCCAGTGATCGGCCCGGCGCGTATCGGTCAGCGTGATGAACTCGCGCAAGGCCGCGAAGGAGCAGAAGCCGAAGAGCAAGGTCACGCCGGTCTTGCCGCCGATCAGCGCCAAACCCATCAGCACGACCATGACCCACCAGGCCCGGATGCGGTCGTTCAGGTTCTCGACCACGGCATTGGAGCCATCGGGCGAGAGCTTGCGCTGCAGCACGAAGCCGATGGTGGAGGCGAGGACGAGAACGCCGAGGATGCCGGCGAGCACGGCCACCAGATCGGGATGCGGCATCGTCATGACGCGTTCGCCTTCGGAGACAGGGCGAGCAGCGCGGCCTCAGTCCGCGCCAGGAAATCCTGCTTGGTCTCGCCTTCGCTGAGGCGAAGCGGCGCGCCGAATGTCACCGTGCAGATCAGGGGGATCGGCACGAACTCGCCCTTGGGCATGACGCGGTTGAGATTGTCGATCCAGGCGGGAACCAGCGCCACGTTCGGCCTGGTCTGCGCCAGATGGAACAGGCCGCTCTTGAACGGCAGCAGGCGCGCCTCGGTGGTGTTGCGCGTGCCCTCGGGGAAGACGATCAGCGAGGAACCGGCGTCGAGCGCCTCGGTCATCTGGGCGATCGGATCGCTGGTGCGGCTGTCGCGATCGCGATCGATCAGAACGGCATTGAAGACGTCGCGGCCGATGAAACGGCGCAAGGCGCCTTTCAGCCAGTAGTCGCTTCCGGCGACCGGCCGGGTCGTGAAACGCAGGCGCCGCGGCAGCACCGTCCAGATCAGGACGAAATCGCCATGGCTGGCATGGTTGGCGAAATAGATGCGCTGCTCGTCGCTGGGCTCGGTGCCCGCCCAGCGGCCGCGCACGGCCGTGATGAAGCGGGCGAAGAAGAGAATGAGCGCGCCAGCCAGACTTGCCCCTGCCCCACGCATCCTGCAATCCCGCCCCCGTTAGCCGCCTAGACGAGGTAGCGCCTGTTTCGAGCCCTGTCGATATCGGCGGCAGGCCGACGCTAGGGCAGCGGCTGCGACAGCCGGGGACAACGTGTTCCCGCTTCAGTGTCCGTAGGGATCGGGTGCCGTGCCGTCCTCGGATTCGGCCTCGCGCTGATCGAACGCCGCGGACCATGCGCCCAGCTGCTTCTTGTCGCTGCCGTCGAAAGCCGCCTGCCTGAGGAAGACGCGCAGTGCCTGTCGCCCGAAACGACTGCGCGGCGCCTCGAAAACATCCGGAGCATGGCCCGCAGTGATGGCCTCGCGCGCGCTTCGCTTCAGCGCGATCAGGGCGGGTTCGCCGAAGCGATCCGCCAGCGTTTCGAACGCCCGGAAGGCCTCGCGATCGAAGGCATGCGGTCTGCCCAATCCATCCTTGAGCGGGTGCGCCGGAACGAGATGGGCGCAAGGCACGAAGCCTTCCGGCACCGGCTCGGTCGCGGCATGGGTGCGGCCGCTGCGCAGGAGCTGGGGCAGCACATGGGTATGCGGACCTTCCGGACTGCGGCCATCGGCCGGCGGGATCGGCTGGTAGACCTCGCAGCGGCCGAGACGGGCGATGAAGACCCGGTGCGGGCCGGCCGCGACGATCGCACCCATGGCGCCGTTGCCGGGCTCGAATAGGGAACGGCCGGCCTCCGCCCGCAACGCGGCAATCAAGGCCGGATCGGCGGTGCGGATGCAGATATCCACCTGGAGCGTACCGAGCCCCATGTCGAACAGGATGCCTGCCGTATCCTGCGGACGCAGCGCGCCCGCGTCAGGACCGAGCTCGGTCAGGACGGTGCGCCGGTTCATCGCGCAGGCGCCCTCCGGCAGGCAGAGCGCGACGCGATGGTTCCAGCCGCTGCCGACGGCGCTTTCGGATGCGTACAGGCGGACGCCGTCGAGCGCGCCGAAGCCGATGCCGCCGCGGGCCGTCGTCGCCGAGAGCCGGCCGGGTTCATCGACGGTCTCGAACGGCTCGCCGGGATCGCGCATGAATTCCGCGATGGCGCCGAAGGTGCCGAGATTCCACTGGCTGCCGGTGTCCAGCAGGTGATCGCGCAGAAGGCTGCGCACCGTGTCGGTTCCGATCATGAAGCGGTCTTTCCGTTGTCGAGGGTGCGCCAGGGCAGGAGGAAGGGCTCTCCGGCATGGGAGCCGCGTATGGCCTGGATGTCGAAGACCTGCGCGAGCCTGCTGTCGTCGAGGACTGCGGCGGGCGCCCCTTCGGCGATCAGCCGGCCGTGGTCGAGCAGGAGTAGCCGGTCGCAGAAGCGGGCCGCGAGCGTCAGGTCGTGCAGCACGACGACCACGCCGGTGCCTTCGCCGCTGATCCGGCGCAGCAGTTGCAGGGTATCGAGCTGATGCTGCGGATCGAGCCCCGCCAGCGGCTCGTCCGCGAGGAGATAGGGCGCCTCGACCGCGAGCGCTCGCGCCAGCAGGACGCGGCGGCGCTCGCCACCCGAGAGCGTGCCGACCGCGCGGCCGGCGAAGCCGGCGACATCGCAGAGCGTGAGCGCCCGCCAGATCGCCTCCCGGTCGGCATCACCGGCGTCGGCGAAGGGGCGCCGATGCGGCAAGCGGCCGAGCCCGACCAAGGCTTCGACGGAGAGAGCCGATGGCGCTTCGCCACCCTGGGCCAGAAAGGCGACGCGGCGCGCAAGCGTGCCCCGCCCTAGAGCACGCGCCGAAGCGCCGTCATAGTCGACGCTGCCGCGCTCCGGCACGAGCAGCGCCGCCAACACCCGCAGCAAGGTGGTCTTGCCGGCGCCGTTGGGGCCGATCAGGCCCAGAACTTCGCCGGGCCTGATCTGGGCACCGACCTCTTGCAGGATCGGCTTGCCACCGAGGTTAACAGTGATGCCGGACGCCGTGATCGCCATCACAAGGCCTCCCGGCGCAGGCGCTGCACCAGCGCGAAGAGGAAGGGCGCGCCGATCAGCGCCATCACTACGCCGAGCTTCAGTTCCGGCCGGATCGGCATGAGACGCACGCCGATATCGGCCGCCAGCACGAGGATTGCTCCGCCCAAGCCGCTGGCGATGAGCAGCCGGCCCGGCCGATGCCCGACCAGCGGGCGCAGCAGATGCGGCACGACGAGCCCTACGAAGCCGATCGCACCGGTCACGGCAACCGCGCTGCCGACGGCCAGCGCCGCGCCGCCGATCAAGCGTGCCCTGAGCCAGCCGAGATCGAAGCCGAGGCTCGCGGCCGTATCCTCGCCCAGGCTGAGCGCATCGAGCGCCGGAGCCGTGGAGGCGAGCAGGAGCCAGCCGGTCAGCATCAACGGCAGAGCGAGCGCGACATGGTTCATGCTGCGGTCGGCCAGCGAGCCCATCAGCCAGAACACGATCTCCAGCGCCGCATAAGGATTGGGCGCGAGGTTCAACGCGAGCGCGGTCGCCGCTCCCGCGAAACTGTTGAGCGCCACGCCCGCGAGGATCAGAGTGGTCGTGGTCGTGCTCGCGCCGCGGCCGAGCAGGATGAAGAGGATCACGGTTGCCACGAGCGCTCCCGCGATGCCGCCGAGCGGCAGGGCGAGCGCAAGGCTGGCGGAGAGCCCGCTATAGAAGGCGAGGACGGCACCGAAGGCCGCCGCGCTGGAAATGCCGATCACGCCGGGCTCGGCGAGCGGATTGCGCAGCAGCCCTTGCATCGCCGCGCCGGCCATGCCGAGGCTGAAACCGACGAGGGCGCCGAGCAGGGCACGTGGCAGGCGCAGTTCATAGAGCACCAGGGCCGGCAGGCTTTTCTGCCCCGCGAGGAGGTCCGTCACCGCCGGGCCGAGCGGTAGAGGCGCATAGCCGACGGCCATGGAGATCGCGGTCATCGCCAGAGTGGCGAAGGCGAGCGATCCCAGCAGCGGCGCCGGCCTGAAGCCGGGTGAAGCATCCGGCGTCATCGCTTCTCCTCCACGGCACGCACCAGCAATTCGATCGCGTCGAGCACGCTCGGCCCGGCGCAGGTCCAGAGCCGCGACGGCAGCGCGACGAGCTTCAGGCGACCACCGAGCCGGTCGATCACGGGATGATGCAGGATCTCGTGCGCCAGCGACGGCGGACCGTCCGGGGTCTCGTTCAGGATCAGGATCTCGGCGCCACCGAGCGCCACGGTTTCGAGCGCGATCTGGCCGTAGCTCTCGACGCCCAGCTCCGCGGCGATGTTGATGAGGCCGGCACGGGTCAGGATTTCGTCGACGAGCGAACCGCGGCCGACCGTGAAACCGCTGGGGCGCAGCACGATCGCCCGCAACGGCCTGTCGACGCGGCGCGCCGCGAGCGCCTGAAGGCGTTGTTCGATTTCGGCGAGCAGCGCCTGCCCGCGCGCGGGCTCGCCGAGCAGATCGGCCATCTCGGCGATCTGCGTCTTCATCTCCGCGAGATTGCGGGGAACGCCGAATTCCCTGACGCCGACGCCGACGCGCCCGAGCAGCGAAACCGTGGCGCGGGTCGTGTAAGTGCCGGCGACGACGAGATCGGGTTTGAAGCCCAGCACCTCTTCGGCGAGGCCGTGATTGGCGGGGATACGGCGTGCGACCTGTGCCATATTGGCGTTGCGCGGGTCCTGCGACAGCCATGTCACCGAAGCGATGCGTGCGGGTTCGGCCAGACGCAGCACGAGTTCGTCCGTGCACATGTTGAGCGAGACGATGCGTGCGGGCCGCTCCATAGCGGCCGAGCCGGATGCCATCGCGCCCGAGAGCGCGACGGCGATCAGGCAGGCTCCGCGCAGGAGCCGCAGGACCCGAGGAAACGTCATCCGCCGATGGCCACCTTGATACCGCCGAAGACGCCGAGGCCCGGCACGAGGAAGCCGACCGGATTCTCCCAGCGCTTGTCGAAGAGGTTATCGACCCGCCCGAACACCGTCACCTTGTCGGTCGCCTTGTATTCGGCGGCGAGATTGACCAGCGTCGCGCCCTTCGCCCGCATGCGCGGGACCGAGAAGTCGCGGTTGCCGTCGACCCATGAACCGATATGGATCAGCGTCGCCGAGAGGCTGAGCTTGTCGGTCGGCGTCCAGGTCGCGGTCATGCTCGCCTTGTGGCGCGGCCGGCGCAGCAGTTCCTGCCTGGCGACCTCGTCCTTGGCGAGGGTGAAGGTGTAGTCGGCGCGGATGCGGAACTGCGGCGAGATTTCCAGCGCGGCGAAGGCTTCGACGCCCTTCGTCCTGGCCTTGCCGATATTGGCGTAGGAATCGCGCCTGGTGTTGGTGACGATCAGGTTCTCGATATCGTTCTGGAACCATGTCGCGCCGAGTTGCAGGCGCTTGTCGAAGAGCGGCTGCTCGAAGCCGAGATCCCAGCCGCGGCTTTCCTCGGGCTTCAGGTTCGGGTTGCCGAAGAAGTTGTAGCCGGGGCGGTAGTCGATGAAGAGTTCGCTCAGCGTCGGCGCCTTGAAGCCGGTGCCGTAGCTCGCCTTCAGCTTGGTCTGCGTGCCGGGAATGATGACGGCCGGCGCGACGCGGTAGGTCGTGTGGCCGCCATAGCTGTCGTCATGGTCGTGGCGAATATTGGCCGCCAGGAAATAGCGATCCTCGATATTGCCCTGGTATTCGAGATAGGCGGCCTTGTTGCCGTTCGAGGCGATCAGGCTCGTGGTGTCGAGCCGCTCGCGCTCATATTGCAGGCCCGCGATCAGGTTGTGGCCCTTGGTGATCTCGAGATTGCCGCGCCAGTCGAGCTTGGTGCGCTCGCCGAGGCTCTGGTTGGGCAGGCCGAGCAGGCCGGTTACCGCGGACGCCGAGCGCGTTCCCCTGTCCTGCCGCGAATAGGAGACGCCGAAGGTATTGACGAAGCGCCCACTAAGCGGGTCCCAGACCACTTCGCCACGGGTGAAGGCCTGCGCATAGTTTTGCAGGGAGCGATAGGGCGAGGGCTTGCTCGGGAAGCCGGTATCGCCGGTATAGCGCAGCTGGCCGTCCTGGTAGCGACCGACCCAGTTCAGCGTCAGCGTGTCCGTCAGCGCGAAGCCGAGGCGCCCCGAATAGCTGTAATTGTCGAAGATGTTCGGATTGATCCGGCGGCCGGGCGGCACGAGGTTCGGCGGCGTCACCTCGGTTCCGTCGGCCCGGAAATGGCTGGCGTTGAAGGCATAGTTGAAGCGCGCATCGCCCCCGCTGAAGCCGGCGGACTGGCTGAATGTGCCATGCGAGCCCGCCTCGACGCGCGCCGTCATCTTCGGCGGGCCTTCGCCGCGCTTCGTGGTCACCGAGATGACCCCGCCGATCGCATTGGCGCCGTAGAGGCCGCTCTGCGGGCCCCGCAGCACCTCGATGCGTTCGATATCCTCGGTCAGCATCGAGCCGAAATCGAAGGCACGGTTCGGCGCCGAGGGATCATTGGCCTCGATGCCGTCGATCAGAATTCTTGACGTGGTTGGAGTTGGTGCCGCGCATGAAGACCGAGGTCAGGCCGCCCGGCCCGCCGGTCTGCACGATGTTGAGGCCGGGCACGGCGGCCAGCGCCTGCGGCAGAGTGCGGCGCTGCTGCTGCTCGATCTCCTTCGCGGTGATCACCGTGACGGAACTGGCGATCTCGCGCGCCGGGGTCGGCGTTCCCGTGGCGCTGACGACGATCTCGTCGAGCGCCACGGTGGCGGGCGCGTTCTGGGCAAAAGCCGGGCCAGCGGAGGCCAGGATGGCAAGGCAGGAAGCGGACAACAGCAGGCGGCCGCATCCGGCGGCCGGGGAGAAAACGTTCACGATGGAGACCTCGGGCGTTGACGTCAGTGGCACGTCACCGCGAACGCGATCTCCCATCAGCCGCTCGAAAGACGGCGAACAGTCGAATCCGCGATCGGCGCACCCCGGCCGAACGTGTCCGCGTGTGACCACGGCTGACGGCAGGTCTCCTGGCTCGCGGGTCTGTGCCTTTCACCGCCTTCCCAGGTCCGAGGCCCCAGTGGCGTATGGCGAAAGGCTCGCCGCTTACAGTTGCGGGGGCAGCCGCGGCATGGGGTGGCTCGCCACCCGCACCGCGTTCCCTTTTGATCCCGTGAGGGAACCGTCGGTTTCCCGAGTAGGGCGAAAAAGTGGCGACGTCAAACGGCTGCCGTATCGCGATCGCGGCCATGAACAGGCTCGGCAATCGCGGCGGCTGCGCTATACTCCGTCGATCAGAAGCAGATAGGCACCCGCTCGATGCTGGCCGAGACTTTGCCCCCCGCGAGCGTGGGCGTCACCGTCAAACTCTACGATGATCTCTCCTTCGCCATCGTCTCCGGAGAGATCGCGCCCGGCGCCAAGTTGAGCGAGCCTGCGATCGCGCGCCGTTTCGGCGTCAGCCGCGCGCCGGTGCGCGAGGCGATCCGGCGTCTGCAGGAGCGTGGGCTCGTCACCTACGTCGCCAACCAGGGCGCCCGCGTCGCCGAGCCGAGCGCGGCCGAGTTCCTCGCCCTGCTCGACGTGCGCGAGGCGACCGAGGGCATGGCCGCCCGCCTCGCGGCCGAAAGCATGAGCGAGGCCGAGATCGCGGCGCTGGACGCGCTGGTCCGGGGCCATCGCGGCGAGATCGAGCGCAATCCGATGGGCGCCTATCTCCAGGACGAGCCCGAGGCGGATTTCCACCGCCGCATTGCCAAGGGCAGCGGCAACCCGATCCTGGCCGAACTGCTCTGCGAGCAGTTCTATCCGCGCCTGCGTCTGTGCCGGCGCCTGCACTCCACCGTGCCGGGGCGAGGCCGCGAGGCCTGGGGCGAGCATATGCGGATCACCGAAGCGATCAGCCATCGCGATGGCGAACTCGCCGAGATTTTGATGCGCCGTCATATCCGTGCGGCGCGCACCGCCTTGCAGGCTGCGCTCTCCGCAAGCGAGAGCGCCCAGCCGGGCAAGCGGCGGAGCGGTGGGAAGCGCTGACCCGGTTCAGCCGGCAGCAGCGGCCGATTGCCCCACGGCCTCGGCGCGACGGCGACGGTAGGCGAGCAAAGGCGGCACGATCAGGACCAGCGCCGCAATCGCGAGCAGCGTCGCCGCGATCGGCGTGCCGACCAGCACGCTCCAGTCGCCCTGGCTGACGGCGAGCGCGCGCCGAAGCTGGATTTCCGCCTGCGGGCCGAGAATCAGCCCGATCAGGGCCGGCGCGATCGGGAAGTCGTGGACCCGCGCGACATAGCCGACGAGGCCGAGGCCGCCCATCAGCGCAAGGTCCATCCAGGAGGTCGAGAGGCCCCAGACGCCGACCATCGCGAAGACGACGATGCCGCCATAGATGTAGTGCCGGGGGATCAGCAGCAGCCTGACCCAGATGCCGACCAGCGGCAGGTTGAGGATCAGCAGGATGACGTTGCCGATATAGAGCGAGGCAATCAGGCCCCAGAGTAGGTCGGGATTGGTCGCGAAGAGCAGCGGGCCAGGCTGGAGCCCGTAATTCTGGAAGGCGGCAAGGAGCACGGCCGCCGTCGCCGTCGAGGGCAGGCCGAGCGTCAGCAGCGGCACGAGGATGCCGGCCGCCGCCGCGTTGTTGGCGGCCTCGGGCCCGGCGACGCCCTCGATCGCGCCCTGCCCGAACTCCTCCGGATGCTTGGTCAGGCGGCGCTCCAGTGCATAGGACAGGAAGGTCGGGATTTCCGTGCCGCCCGCCGGCAGCGCACCGATCGGGAAGCCGATGACGCTGCCGCGCAGCCAGGGTTTCCAGGAGCGCTTCCAGTCCTGCTTGGTCATCCAGCTGCCGCCGGAGAGCGGATTGATCGCGGCCGGCGCGGCGCTGTGCCGGCTTGCGACATAGAGGGTCTCGCCGATCGCGAAGAGCGAGACCAGAACGACGGTGAAGGAGATGCCGTCGAGCAGTTCGAGCGTGCCGAAGACCATGCGGGTCTGGCCGGTCTGGGTATCGATGCCGATCGTCCCGAGCGCGAGCCCGAAGAACAGGGCGGCGAAGCCGCGCACCATCGAGCGCCCCATCACCACGGCGACCGAGGTGAAGGACAGCATCATCAGCGCAAAATAATCCTCGGGGCCGAAGACGAAGGCGAGCTCGGCAATGGCCGGCGCGAGGAAGGTCAACGCCAGCGTGCCGATCGTGCCAGCGACGAAGGAGCCGATCGCGGCCGTCGCCAGTGCCGCGGCACCGCGACCGCGACGGGCCATGCGGTTGCCTTCGAGCGCCGTCATCACCGAGCCGCTCTCGCCCGGCGTGTTCAGCAGGATCGAGGTGGTCGAGCCGCCATAGAGCGCGCCGTAGAGGATGCCGGCGAACATGATAAAGGCGGAGGCCGGGTTGACCTGCGCGGTGACGGGCAGGAGCAGCGCGATGGTCAGCGCGGGACCGATGCCGGGCAGGACGCCGACCGCCGTGCCGAGGCCGCAGCCGATGAAGGCCCAGAACAGGTTCATCGGCTGCAAGGCAACCGCGAACCCGCCAAGCAACTGGTTCAGGATGTCCATGCTCTAGCCCAGCAGCGGAAAGAATGGGCCAAGGCTGATGCCGAGGCGGGAAAAGCCGAACCAGGCGAGGCTGGCGATCAGCGCGCCGATCGCGAGATCGAGGGCAGTCCGGCGCGAGCCGAAGGCATGGGTCACGAGCGTGAAGGCCAGCATCGCGCTGAAGGGAAAACCGAACCAGCGGATGGTCAGCAAGGGCACGCCGACGCCGGCCAGCGCCATCAGGAAGGCGGGGCGCGAGAACGGCGCCTCTTCCTCGTCCTCACTGGGTGGCGCGAGCTGTCCCTTCAGCGCCTGCACGATCAGCAGGAAGCCGAGCAGGACGAGGCCGAGCCCGACGGCGAGCACGATCGCCGCCGGCCCGACGCCGACATAGTTGGTGGTCGAGGCGATGCTGCGCGCGCCGTTGAGCCAAAGCGCGCCCATGACCATGATGGCGAGCCCGAGCCACCAGGGCCGTCCGCCGCCTGACGCTACGGAATTGGTCTTCGTCGACGACATCTGCCTTGCCCGCCCTTCGCGATGGATGGCGGGCGGCGCACTATGACGCGCCGCCCGGCTTCGACGGAGGCTATTTCAGAATGCCGACTTCCTTGAGCGCGCTGGTCCAGTTCGCTTCCTCGCTCTTGAGGAAATCGTTGAAGGCGTCGCCCGGCAGATAGGCGTCCTCCCAGCCCTGCGTCTTCAGCGTCTCCTTCCACTCCTTGGTGGCGTGGAGCTTGGCGAAGCGGTCGAGCCAGGTCTTCTTGGCGGCGTCGCTCATGCCGGGCGCGCCGACGAAGCCGCGCCAGTTGCCGACCTCGACCGGAATGCCGGCCTCCTTCAGCGTCGGAGCGTTCAGACCCTCGACCCGCGTCGGGCCGGAGGTCGCGATGATGCGGATGCGGCCGGATTCGGCGAAGGCGCGGAATTCCGAGGCGCCGGAGATCGCCGCCTTGATCTTGCCGCCGCCGAGCGCGGCCAGGATCTCGCCGCCGGAGAAGGCGACGAAGTTGATCTTGCCGACAGGCGCGCCGGCATGCTTGGCCAGCAGCGCCAGCATGACATGGTCGGCGCCGCCGGCCGAGCCGCCGCCGACGGAGAGCGCGCCGGGATCGGCCTTGAGCGCGGCGATGAAGTCCGCCGGCGTCTTGATCGGCGAGTTCGCGGGCACGGCGATGGCGTTGTACTCGTTGGTCAGGCGCAGCAGCGGCGTCGTGTCCTTGAGCGAGACCGGCGTCTGGTTGGTGATGACACCGCCGACCATGATGACGCCGGTGACCAGCAGGGCGTTGTCGTCGCCCTTCGCGGTGCGGACGAATTCGGCGAGGCCGATCGTGCCGGCGGCACCGCCCTTGTTGGTGAAGGACGCCCCGTCCGTGAAGACCTTGGACTGGGCGAAGGCCGCCATGGTGTGGCGCCCGGCCCCGTCCCAGCCGCCGCCGGGATTGGCGGGGATCATCACCTTGGCGGGTTCAGCCAGGGCCGCGCCCGTGCCGAGCCCCAGGGCTAGAACGCCGGCCATCGTCAAACGCTTCAGCATCTTCCATCTCCTCCCGTTGTCGTTACGCCGCCGTTTTCGGCTGGTCGTTCTGTTGCCGCAGCTGCGGTTCGGGCGCCGGGTCGTTCCGGCACCCTCGTGTCCTCATGCGCTGCGCTCGCGCTGCGGCATGCCTTCCGGCGTGATCGTCGCGACGATGGAGGCGTCGAGCGCCTCGTAATCGGCGAGCCCGATCGTCTTGTAGAGTTCGACCCGCGTCTGCATCTGGTCGACCATCGCATGGGTGCCGCCATCGCGGGCAAGCGCGGCGTAGAGCTTCTCCTGCGCCTTGTTGGCGACGCGCAGCGAGGATACCGGCCAGATCACCATGCGGTAGCCCATCGCCTCGAACTCGTCGGCCGTGAAGAAGGGCGTACGGCCGAACTCGGTCATGTTGGCGAGCAGCTTCACGCCGGGCATGCGGCGGGCGAACTCGCGGAACATCTCGGCCGTGGTCAGCGCCTCCGGGAAGATCGCATCGGCGCCGGCCTCGAGATAGAGCTTTGCCCGCGCGACCGCGCCATCCATGCCTTCGCTGGCGGCGGCATCGGTGCGGGCGATGACGTAGAGATGGCGGCGCGCCCTGGCGGCAGCTGCGACCTTGGCCGCCATGTCATGGGCGTCGGCCAGCTTCTTGTCGTTGAGATGGCCGCATTTCTTCGGCAGGAGCTGGTCCTCGATATGGACGGCGCCGGCGCCGGCCTCCTCGAAGACGCGGACCATGTGCATGACGTTGAGCGCCTCGCCATAGCCGGTATCGCCATCGACCAGCAGCGGCAGGCCCGAGGCCCGCGCGATCTGGCGGATGAAGAAGGCGACCTCGTCGACGGTGATCATGCCGAGATCGGGGATGCCCATCGAGGCGGTCATCGCCGCGCCCGACAGATACAAGCCCTCGAAGCCGGCCATCCTGGCCTGAATCCCGGCCATGCCGTTATGGGCGCCGGGGAGCCGCGCGATGCCGCCGCGCTCGACCAGCGCCCGGAAGCGCTGGCCGGCCGGCTCGGACGGAAGATCGGAGGCGACGAGATAGGGCATGGGCGCTCAGCTGCAGTAGAGATCGACGTAGTCGTTGACCGACATCGCTTCGAGCTTCGCCTGATCCAGCGAAACGTCGAGAATCTCACGCTGGCGCTTCTCGACGAAGCGGCGGGCGAGATTGGTGCGGAACTTGGCCTCCAGCAGCGGGATGCCATCGGTGCGGCGGCGCTTGTGGCCGATCGGGTACTCGACCACGATCTCGGGCAGCACCGTGCCGTCCTTCAGCGTCACCGTCATGCCGTTGGCGATCGAGCGCTTCTCGGGGTCGTGGTAATCGCGGGTGAAGGCCGGGTCCTCGACGCATTCGATCTTGTCGCGGAGCGCATCGATGCGCGGATCGGCGGCGACGTCGTCCTCGTAATCGGCGGCGGTAAGACGCCCGAAGATGAAGGGCACGGCGACCATGTACTGGATGGTGTGGTCGCGATCGGCGGGATTATGCAGCGGGCCGCGCTTGTCGATGATGCGGATGCAGGCCTCGTGCGTCCTGATCCTGATCGAGGCGATGTCGTCGCTGCTGCGGCCCATCGTCTTGAGCTGATCGTGCAGCGTCATCGCGGCCTCGACCGCGGTCTGCGAGTGGAACTCGGCCGGGTAGGAAATCTTGAACAGCACATGCTCCATGACATAGGAGCCGTAGGGGCGCTGGAACTTGAAGCTCTGGCCGCGGAACGAGGCGTCGTAGAAGCCCCAGGTCTTGGCCGATAGCGCGGAAGGGTAGCCCATCTCGCCGGTGCGGGCGATCAGGGCGAGCCTGACCGCGCGGCTGGTGGCGTCGCCCGCTGCCCAGCTCTTGCGCGAGCCGGCATTGGGGGCGTGGCGATAAGTCCTGAGCGCCTGACCGTCGACGAAGGCGAGCGAGAGCGCGTTGACGATCTCGTCGCGGTCGAGCCCGAGCATGCCGGCGACGACCGCCGTCGAGGCGACCTTGACCAGGATGACATGGTCGATGCCGACCTTGTTGAAGGCGTTCTCCAGCGCCAGGCAGCCCTGGATCTCGTGCGCCTTGATCATGGCGGTCAGCACGTCGCGCATCGTCAGCGGCGCCTTGCCGGCGGCGACCGCGGTGCGCGACAGCCAGTCGGCGACGGCGAGGATGCCGCCGAGATTGTCGGACGGGTGGCCCCATTCGGCCGCGAGCCAGCAATCGTTGAAATCGAGCCAGCGGATCATCGTGCCGAAATTGAAGGCCGCCTGGATCGGGTCGAGCTGATAGGGCGTGCCCGGCACGCGGGCGCCGTTCGGCACGGTCGTGCCGGGAACGACGGGGCCGAGCAGCTTGGTGCAGGCGGGGTATTCGAGCGCCTCCATGCCGCAGCCCATCGTGTCGATCAGGCAGTTGCGGGCGGTCTCGTAGGCGAGGCTGCTCTCGACGCGATAGTTCAGCACGTAGTCGGCGATATCGACCAGCACGCCGTCCGGAGCCGGACGCTCATTGTTGTTGAATGTCGCCATATCGGGCCGTCCCTCGCATCGATCGCCCGCCATTCCGTCCTGGCAAGCGTTTATTGTCGACATAAATTACATTGAGACGCCCGTTTGACAAGTGGTTCTGCTTCGCTAATCTAAAAATTGTCGACAATCGAACCGAGCCGATCATGAGCCCGGACAGGCGACGCCAGCCCGCTAACGACAGGCGGGAGCAACAAGATTTTCGGAGGAACGCCATGAGGACAACGATCGCCACCTGCTGCGCGCTGCTGCTCTCGGCAACCGTCCACGCGCAGGACTTCCAGCCGCAGAACCCGGAATGCATCGCCCCTGCAGCGCCCGGCGGCGGCTTCGACCTGACTTGCCGGCTCACCAGCCGCGTGTTGAACGAGACCGGGCTGGTCGGCCCCTCGATCCGCACCACCAACATGCCGGGCGGCATCGGCGCCATCGCCTATAACAACATCCAGGCGCAGCGCGCCGCCGACGCCAATGTCATCGTCGCGGTCTCGACGGGCTCCTGGGTCAATCTCGCCCAGGGCAAGTTCGGCCGCTTCAGCGAATCCGACGTGCGCTGGCTCGGCGCGATCGGCGCCGACTACGGCGTGCTCGCCGTGCGCAAGGACAGCCGCTTCAAGACGCTGGCCGATGTCGTCGAGGCCCTGAAGAAGGACCCGACCTCGGTCAAGGTCGGCGCCGGCGGCACCGTCGGCAGCCAGGACTGGATGAAGCCGGCGCTCGTCTTGAAGGCGGCCGGCGTCGATCCGCGCAAGATGCGCTATCTCGCCTATGAGGGCGGCGGCGAGGCCATCGGCGCCCTGATCGGCGGCCATATCGACCTCTTCCCCGGTGATGCCTCGGAGGTGCGCGGCCAGCTCGAAGCCGGCGAAATCCGCCTGCTCGCGACCTTCTCGGACAAACGCCTGCCCGGCGCCTTCGCGCAGGTTCCGACGGCCAAGGAGCAGGGCTACGACGTGCAATGGCCGATCGTACGCGGCTTCTATGCCCCGCCGAAGGCGCCGGAAGCGTCCTATAACTACTGGACCGGCGTGCTGACCAAGCTCAATGCCGATCCGCGCTGGCAGAAAGCCCGCACCGAACAGGGCCTGTTCGAGTTCAGCATGGTCGGCGCGGAGTTCGACGCCTTCGCCAAGAAGCGGACCGCCGATTTCCGGGCGCTGGCGGCCGAGGTCGGCCTCGCCAAGTAGCGGCCGGCATCCCTTGCGGAAGCTGCAGGACGGGAGAGGATCATGATCGATCGCCTGGTCGGGTTGATCTGCGCATTGCTAGGCGCGGGCGCGATCTGGCACGCGCAGACCCTGCATGTGCCCTTCGCGGCCGATCCGGTCGGGCCGCGCGTGTTCCCGACGATCACCGGCGGCGTGCTGATCCTGGGCGGATGCATCCTGATGCTGCGCCCGGGGCCGGTGAAGATGGAGTTCGGGACATGGCCGCGCGCGCTCGCCGTGCTCGTGGCCAGCCTGATCTACCCGCTGCTCCTGCTGCCGATCGGCTTCATCGCCGCCACGTCGCTCCTCTGCTTCGTGGCCGCGCTGGCCTTCCACGCCCGGCCATTGCCAGCGGCGGCATCCGCCGTCGCCACAGCGGTCGTGTTCTTCGTGCTGCTCGACAAGCTGCTCGACCTGCCATTGCCACGCGGGCCGCTGGGGATCTGAGATGGACGCACTTGCCGCCCTGCTCACCGGCTTCCAGGTTGCGCTCACCCCGCTCAACCTCTTTGTGGCCTTTGCCGGCGTGGCGCTCGGCACCGCCATCGGCGCGCTGCCGGGCATCGGACCGATCAATGCGGTCGCCCTGCTGCTGCCGCTCTGCTTCGCCCTGAAGCTGCCGCCGGAGACGGCGCTGATCCTGCTCGCCGGGCTCTATTACGGCAGCGGCTATGGCGGCCGCATCTCCTCGATCCTGCTCAACATCCCCGGCGATCCCGGGCTGGTGATGACGACGCTCGACGGCTACCCGCTCGCCAAATCCGGGCGCGGCGCGGCGGCACTCGCGATCAGCGGCATCGGCAGCTTCGTCGGCGGCACCAGCGCCGTCATCCTGATGACCTTCCTCGCCGTGCCGCTGACGCGGCTCGCGCTCTCCTTCGGCCCGGCCGATTATGTCGCGCTGATGGTGCTGTCCTTTGCGCTGCTCGGAACGATGAGCGAGGGCAAGGCGGTGAAGACCTGGATCGCGGTCGCGCTCGGGCTCCTGCTCGCCATGGTCGGCATCGATGGCGGCACCGGCGTCGAGCGCTTCACCTTCGGCTCGCTGGAGCTGCTCGGTGGCATCGACTTCACCAGCCTGACCATCGGCCTCTTCGCCGTCGCCGAAATCCTGTTCCTGGCGGAGGGCATGATCAGCGGCGTGGTCTCCCGCACCGGGAATGGCGCTCGCCTGACCTTCCGCGAAATCATCTATTGCCTGCCGGCCATGCTGCGCGCGACCGGGCTCGGCTTCTTCCTCGGCGTGCTTCCGGGCACCGGCGCCTCCGTCGCCTCGGCCATGGCCTATACCGCGGAGAAGCGCATCTCCGACAAGGGCACCTTCGGCAAGGGCGACATGCGCGGCCTCGCCGCCCCGGAGACCGCCGACAATGCGGCCCAGACCGGCTCGATGGTGCCGATGCTGGCGCTCGGCATTCCCGGTTCCGGCACCACCGCCGTGATGCTCGGCGCCTTCATGATGTACTCGATCACGCCCGGCCCCCTGCTGTTCACGCAGCGGCCGGAGGTCGCCTGGGGCCTGATCGCCTCGATGTATATCGGCAACCTGATGCTGCTGGTGCTGAACCTGCCATTGGTCGGGCTGTTCGCGCGCCTGCTGCTGGTGCCGGCCTGGATCCTCTATCCCGGCATCCTCGCCCTGTCCTATGCCGGGGTCTATGCCGTCTCGAACTCGGCCTTCGAGCTGATCATCACAACCGGCATCGGGATCCTCGCCTACATCCTGCGCAAGGTCGGCATTCCCTTGATCCCGCTGATGCTGGCCTTCGTGCTGGCCCGGCTGCTGGAGGACAATTTCCGCCGGGCGCTGTCCTTGTCGGATGGCGGCTACGAGATCCTGTTCTCGACGCCGACCAGCATCGTGCTCTGGCTGCTGGCACTCGTCGCGATCGGCCTGCCACTGATCCGCAAGCCGAAGCTTCACCCGGCCGTGCCGGTGGCCGAAGCCGGAAAACCGGGCGCCTGAACGGCGCCCGGAACAGACTTCAGATCGCGCGGGTGATGCCGCCGTCGACGCGCAGGTTCTGGCCGGTGATATAGGCCGCGTCCTTCGAGGCGAGGAAGGCGATGGTGCCGGCGATCTCGTCGCTGGTGCCGTAGCGCTGCATCGGCACGCCCTGCCGCCGCTCCTCCGTCGCCGGCAGGCTGTCGATCCAGCCCGGCAGCACGTTGTTCATGCGGATATTGTCGGCCGCATAGGTGTCGGCGAAGATCTTGGTGAAGGAGGCAAGCCCGGCCCGGAACACCGCCGAGGTCGGGAACATAGAACTCGGCTCGAAGGCCCAGGCCGTCGAGATGTTGATGATCGCGCCGGCCTTCTGCTTCTGCATGATCGGCGTCACGAGCCGCGTCGGGCGGATGGCGTTCAGCAGATAGACGTCCATGCCGCGATGCCAGTCCTCGTCGGTGATGTCGAGGATCGGCGCGCGCGGCCCATGGCCGGCGCTGTTGACGAGCACGTCGATGCGGCCCCAACGCTCCATGGCGATATCGACGAGGCGCTTCAGGTCGTCGTTCGACTGATTGGAACCGGTGACGCCGATGCCGCCGAGCGCCGCGGCCAGCGCCTCGCCCTTGCCGGACGAGGAGAGGATGCCGACGGCGAAGCCCTCCTGCGCCAGGCGCTTCGCCGCCGCGGCACCCATGCCGCTTCCCCCCGCGGTGACCAGGGCGACCTTGTCCACTGCCATTCCAACCTCCTGCATCGACTGACGCGAATCCGGCGATCTTCGTAGCATTCCAGCCGGGCCGTGACGAACCCGCCCCGGCGCCGGCCTGCCCATCGCCATGCGCAACAAATTTGCATCCGGCCGGCAGGATTGCAGCGCTTCTTTCGGCGCATCTGCATTATCCCTTCCGAGCTCCGCAAAACGAGGCCGCTTCGATGTCCAAGCTCGATCTCGACGCCCTGCAATCCGAGATGACCGGGTGGCGGCGCCACCTGCACACGCATCCCGAATTCGGCTTCGAGGAGAAGCGGACCGCGGCCTTCGTGGCGGCCAAGCTGCGCGAATTCGGCCTGGACGAGGTCGTCGAAGGCATCGGCGGCACCGGCGTGGTCGGGACACTCAGGCGCGGTAGCGGCAATCGGGCCATTGCGCTCCGCGCCGACATGGATGCTCTGCGCATCGCCGAACAGAGCGAGCACCCCTATCGCTCGCAGACGCCCGGCGTGATGCATGCCTGCGGCCATGACGGCCATACCAGCATGCTGCTCGGCGCGGCCAAGCTCTTGGCGGAGGAAGGCGGCTTCGACGGCACCGTGCGCTTCCTGTTCCAGCCGGCGGAGGAATGGGGGCGCGGCGCGCTCGCCATGCTCGACGACGGATTGATGGAGCGTTTCCCCTTCGACGAGATTTACGGCCTGCACAACATGCCGGGCCTCGCCATCGGGCAATTCCAGACGCGCGCCGGGTCGTTCATGTCGGCCGAGGACAATTTCGAGATCGTGCTGAAGGGCGTCGGCGGGCATGCCGCCAAACCTCATGCCGGCAGCGAGGTGCTGGTCGCCGCCTGCTCGCTCGTGATGCAGCTCCAGACCATCGTCTCGCGCCGGCTGAGCCCGGCGGATATCGCCGTGGTCTCGGTCACCGAACTCTTGACCGACGGCACCCGCAACGTGCTGCCGGGAACGGCGCGCATCCTCGGCGACGCCCGCAGCTTCCGCCCCGAGGTCAGCGCCGCGATCGAGCGCCAGATGGGCATCATCGCTGTTGGCACGGCCGAGAGCTACAATCTCACCTGCGAGATCACCTATACGCGCGAATTCGTGCCGCTGGTGAACGACGCGGCGCTCTCGCAGGAAGCGCTCGCCGCCGCCCGAACGGTGCTTGGCGAGGCGAATGTCGCGATCGCCGCGGAACCGATGACGGGCTCGGAGGATTTCGCCCGCTTCCTCGACCATGTGCCCGGCTGCTTCGCCTATGTCGGCAATGGCGAGGGCTCGGCCCCGCTGCACAACGCGTCCTATGATTTCGATGATCGCGGCCTGATCCACGGCGCCCGGTTCCACGCCGCGATCGTCAGGCACAGGCTGGGCGCCGGCTGAGCTCGCGCCGCGCGAGAAGCAAATCCTTCCAGCGCGGCGCTCCGAGAAAGGAGCTCGCGAACATCCCCTGATGTTTGGAATCAAACCCTACGCCCACCAGCGTAGAGATGAGCCTGCTCTCGCCGCAACGGCTGTCGAACAGGCTCATGCTTCACCATTCAGGCGCGCTTCGGCCGGCGCACGGCCCGCAGCGTGCTTTTGCCGACGTCACCGCAATAGAAAAGGTCGGCCCCGTCCGATTCCAGGCCGGACAAGCCGACGCCGGAGGGCATCGCCAGCGCGTCCAGCCCCTTGCCGGTGGCGGGATCGATCCGGCGCAATTCGCTTTCGCCGTCTTCCCAGGTGCCGTGCCACAATTCGCCGTCGACCCAGGTCACGCCGGTGACGAAGCGGTTGGTCTCGATGCTGCGCAGCACCTTGCCAGTGGCGGGGTCGATCTGGTGGATCTTGCGCTCGCGGTAGTGGCCGACCCAGAGCGAGCCCTCGGCCCAGGCGAGGCCGGAATCACCGCCCTTGCCGGGCGCGGGGATCGTGCCCAGCACGGAACCGGTCCGCGGATCGATCTTCTGAATGCGGTCCTCGGCGATCTGGAAGAGATGCGTGCCGTCGAAGGCCGTGCCGGCATGGGCGGGCACGTCGATGGTTCTGATGACCTCGCCCTTGGCGGTATCGAGCTGGTTCAGCCTGTCGCCGGAGGCGAACCAGACATTGGCGCCGTCGAAGCTGACGCCATGGACCTTTTCGACGCCCGGAAACGGGCCGTAGATGCGGGTGATTTCGGCATTGGTCATGGTCATGGCGTTGCTCCAGCGCTTGTTGTGATGCCGGACCCTAGCCATCCGGCCAGGAGGCCGGGAGTAACAAACTCGTCGCGAAACCCGGCGTCGGCGGCATCAGCCAACGGCGCGCCCGCGCCTGCCCGTAGGACTGGACCTTGCCGGTCTCGGCAAGGGCATCGAGCGCACGCTGGACGCTGCGCTGGCTTGAGCCGAGCGCCAGCGCCAGGGCGGAACTCGACCATGTCTCGCCATCGGCCATGAGGGCGAGCACCATGGCATGTTTCTCCTCGACCGGGCGCGCCAGCACCGCGATTCCCGTCGCACGGCGTGGCGCGATGACGAAGCCGCGCTCCGTCGCGCTGATCCGCACCAGCGGCCGCAGCGCCGCACGCAGGCGGCCGATCTCGACGCGCAATCGCGCCCGGTGCGACTCATCGGTAAACCGCGAGCCGAAGGCGCCGGCGATCAGGACATCGCGTGGCGCATCCATCGGCCAGGCCTCGGCCAGTGCCCGCAGCAGCGCGAAGAGCACGGGACGCGTCGCCAGCGAAACTGCGTTGTCACGGTCGTGCACGGCATTGCGGCAGGCATCGACGATCAAGACCTCCGAGCCCTGCAGGTCCTCGACCTCGTCGAGCAGCAAGGGGCGCTCGACGCCATCGGCGATCAGGCGTGCGGCCGGCTCGTCGAGTAGGCGGCTTGCAGCATCGACCTCGGCGATCAGCGCCAGGATCCTGGCCCGGCCGGCAGCCTCGCGCGCCTCCGCCAGGGCGGCTCTCGCGCTCCGCGCCTTCATCCGGCGCAACGCAATGCCGGCCCTCGCCAATCCGTGGACGGCCCGCAGCGGTGCAGGCAACTGCGCGGGATCGATGCCGGCGAGCCGCTCCCCCGCATGGTCGAGCCGGCCGATCAGCAGCAGCCGGCGGATGTCGAGCAGGCGCGCATGGGCGGCGTTCGCGCGGTCGCCATGGGCCTCGAGTTCCGCGCCGGCTTCGTCGAGCCGGCCGGGCGGCCAGCCGAGATCGCGCGCCGCCAGAGCGACCTCAGCCTCGGCGACCGTGCAGCGGGCGCGAGCGACCGCTTCCCCCGCCCCGAAGGCGCGGCCGGCGCGGCGCAGCAAAACCTTGGCGCGGGCGAAATCGCCGAGCTGGGCCATCGCGATGCCGCGCAGCGCCAGGGCGGGCGCATCGTCGCGCAAGGCGACCCGGTTCAGCGCACCCAGCGGATCGCCCTTCGCCAAGGCCTGCGCCGCCGCCGTGATCAGCGAGTCCATTGGAATCCCGCCAAACTTGTCACTCCCACCGTCTGCCGCCTCCGCCTTACCACCGATCGCGACGCCGCATCGAGTGTCGAGGCGGCGCGGACATCTGGCGACAGGAGGGAGACATCATGACCCGTCATGCGATCGGAACACGCGAGGAATGGCTAGCCGCCCGGCTCGAACTGCTGGAGGCCGAGAAGGCGCATACGCGGCAGGGCGATGCGCTGGCCGAGCGGCGGCAGGCGCTGCCCTGGGTGAAGGTCGAGAAGGACTATCTCTTCCAGACCGAGCAGGGCGACGCTTCGCTCGCCGATCTCTTCCAGGGGCGCTCGCAGCTCCTCGTCTACCATTTCATGTTCGGGCCGGACTACAAGGCCGGCTGCCCGTCCTGCTCGGCGATCGCCGACGGGTTCAACGGCTCGGTGACCCATCTCGCCAACCACGACGTGATGCTCTGGGCGATCTCGCGGGCGCCGATCGACAAGCTCCTCGCCTTCCGGGAGCGGATGGGCTGGAGCTTCCCCTGGGCCTCGTCCGGCGAGAGCGACTTCAATTTCGACTACAACGTCTCCTTCACCGAAATGCAGGAGCGGACGCAGGGCATCGACTACAATTTCCGCCACCAGCCGAAATTCGAATGGCGCGGCCCCGGGAACGAATTCGAACGCTCCTTCGCAACGATGGCCGGGGTGGACGTGCCGACCTATCACCGCGACCGGCCGGGCCTGAGCGCCTTCATCCGCGAGGATGGCGCGATCTACCACACCTATTCCAGCTATTCGCGCGGCGTGGACGGCGTCTGGGGCATGTATGCCTGGCTCGACCGGGCGCCGAAGGGCCGCAACGAGGCGGATGGGCCGTGGTGGCTCCATCGCGACCGCTACGCCGCCCGCCCGGCCACGCCGTAGCACGCAGGACTTCCGAGAGAGCCGCGCGCCAGCCCGCAACACGCGCGCGGCTTGGCTGCCGGCAAAGCTCCTTGACGCAGCGCAAATTCGTTGCTTCATTCGTTTAAAGCATCAAGCAGCGAAGTTGATGCATGAAAGGGATTGCCATGGCCCAACCCGCCAACCCCGAGGCGTCTCCCTGGCTCGGCGCCGCATCGGCCGCCGCACAGTCACGCAGCAACATCTTCGAGATGAGCCGGCAGGCCGAGAGCGCGGTCATCGCTCCGCGCGACCCCGGCGGCTTTCCCTCCGCATGGCGTCATGCCGTCGCGGCCCGGATCGCGACCTTGAACGCGCTGCCGGACCTCGCCGCACATTATCTCGCCGGCGTGACCGAGCCGGCGGTGCGCGGCCTCGCCGATCCGGCCGAGGCCGGGCGCGACGCCCGTGAACGCAGCGTCATCACCTTCATGGACCGGGTCGCGACTCAGCCGCGGGCGGTGCAGGCCGAGGAGATCGAGGGGCTCAAGGCGGCCGGCGTGGCTGATGCCGATATCGTGCGGCTCTGCGAACTCAACGCCTTCATGAGCTATCAGTGCCGCGTCCTCGCCGGGCTCGCGGCCCTCAAGGGAGCTTCCGCATGAGCCGGGTCGTGCATCGCTTCACCCGCAACGTGCCGGACTGGCAGCCGCGTGTGACCCCGGTCGACCTGACCAAGGCGAGCCCCGAGCAGCTCGACGCGCTGAAGGTCACGCCGTCCAATACCAAGGTCTCGGACTATGTGCTGGTGCTGGCGCATGATCCGGAGACGCTCAACGTGCGCTCGCCGCTGTTCAACGGCATCATGTACGACCCCGGCGGCCTGAGCCGGGCCGAGCGCGAGCTCGGCGCGATCGGCGCCTCGGTGGTCAACCGCTGCATCTATTGCGCTGCCGTCCATGCCGCGCGTCATGCGCAGCTCAGCAAGGACACCGCCGTCACCGACGAATTGTTCGCCAATGGCGAGAAGGCCAAGCTCGGCCCGCGCGACCAGGCGATCTTCAACTATTCCGTCAAGCTCTCGCAATCGCCGCCGGCCGTGACCGAGGCCGATACGGCCCGCCTGCGCGAAGCCGGGCTGGACGAGGCCGAGATCGTCGACCTCATCCTGTCCACGGCCCTGTTCGGCTGGGCTAACCGATTGATGCACATCCTCGGCGATCCGGTCCGCAAAGACGGGTGAGATGAGCCGCCTCAAGATCCTCGAGGCCTATCTGCAGGTCGCCTCGCTTGGCAGCGTCACGGCGGCGGCGAAGCATCTGGGCGTGTCCCAGCCTTCGGTCAGCCGCATGATCCAGGAGCTGGAGCGCGATCTCGGCCAGCCGCTGTTCGAGCGCGTCGGCCAGCGTCTCGTGCTGACGCAGAAGGGCATGGTGCTGCGCGACGATGTCGAGCGGGCGCTGGCCGGCTTCGTGAACCTATGGGAACGCGCCCGCGAGGTGATCGGCGAGGCCGAGCCGCCGATCCGGATATCGGCGGTCTCGTCGCTCGCCTTCGGCCTGCTGACCGATGCCTGGAACGGGGCCGATGCGCCGCGGCTCGCGATCGAGGTCGAGAATCCCGATCGCGTGCAGAACGCCGTGATCTCCGGCGATGCACAGCTCGGCGCGACCAGCGCGCCACTGCTGCACCGGGACCTCACGCTCGAATGGCTGGGCACGGCGCCTTGCGTGCTCGCGGTGCCGGAGACCGATCCGCTCGCGCAGATCGAAGGGCCGATCGATCTCCATGCCCTCGCCGGGCGGGACCTCGTCGGCATGTCCTTGCGCCGTGGCTTTCCGGCGCGCATCCGCGCCGCGCTCCACGCGGCCAATGTCGATGTCCGGGTCCGGATCCGCACGACCTCGACCATGAACGTGTTGTCCTTCATCCGGGCCGGCGCCGGCATCGCCATCGTCGAGCCGCTGACGCTGACCGGCAATCCGACGCCCGGCATCCGTGTCCTGCCGTTGGCGACACCGATCCCCTACTGCTTCGGCGTGGTGACCGCGCGCGGCGTCACCGTCTCCGACAAGGCCCGTGACCTGATCGCCGCGATCAAGTCGAGCGCACAGAAGCGCCTCGCCGCTTTCAACCTGATCCCGCCCGAAGAGCACCAGGCGCTCCTCGCCTCGCTGACCAAACAGGAGACGCGGCTGTGACGACGAGACAGGCCGAGGCGCCGGAAGGGCTGGAGGCGCTGAACCGGCGCGTCGCCCGCGAGCTCGAATTGCTGACCCTGCCGGCTGCGCCGTGGGTTCCGGAGACAACCGTCGGCGGCGAGCCGGTGCTCGACGTCGCGATCATCGGCGCCGGCATGGCGGGCCTCGCCGCCGCCGCCGCCTTCCGCAATATCGGCCTGCGCGCCGTCAATTTCGACCGGCGCCCGCAGGGCTTCGAAGGTCCCTGGGCGACCACGGCGCGGATGGAGACATTGCGCTCGCCGAAGACCCTGACGGGGCCGGCGCTCGGCATTCCCTCGCTGACCTTCCGCGCCTGGTTCGAGGCCCAGTTCGACGCCGCAGACTGGGAGGCGCTCGACAAGATCCCGCGCCTGATGTGGATGGACTATCTGCGCTGGTTCCGCGAGGTTCTCGCTCTCGATGTCCGCAACGGCCATGAGATCGCGATGATCCATCCCGGCCCCGAGCATGCGACGCTGGAGATCGACGCCGCCGGCAAGCGCCAGCGCGTGCTCGCCCGCCATGTCGTGCTCGCGACCGGCCGCGACGGGCTCGGCGGCCCGGCCGTGCCGGAGATCGCGGAGAGCCTGCCGCGCGAGCGCTGGGCGCATTCCTCGGATGAGAACGACTACGCGCAACTCCGCGGCAAGCGCGTCGCGGTGATCGGCGCCGGCGCCTCGGCGATGGACAGCGCCGGCACGGCGCTCGAAGCCGGCGCCGCCAGCGTCGACCTCTTGATCCGCCGCCGCGACATCCCCCGCATCAACCGCGGCAAGGGCATGGGCCATCCCGGCTCGACCGCCGGCTATCGCCATCTGCCCGATGCCTGGAAATGGCGGATCAACAGCTACATCGCCCGCAAGCAGGTGCCGCCGCCGCGCGCCAGCGTGCTGCGGGTCTCGCGCCACCCCAATGCCTTCTTCCGGCAGGGCACGGCGCTGCTCTCCGCCCGGATGGACGGCGACGAGATCGTGGTCGAGACCAGCGCTGGCACGATGCGCTTCGACTTCATGATCTTCTCGACCGGCTTCAAGGTCGATTGGGGCAGCCGGCCCTTCCTCAGGGAGATCGCGGCCAGCGCCCGCAACTGGGTCGATCGCGGCCTGCCCGAGGATGCCGAGCCCAGCCTCGGTGCCATGCCCGATCTCGGGCCTGCCTTCGAGTTCCAGCCGAAGCTGCCGGGAACCTGCCCCGGCCTCGAGCGCATCCATTGCTTCTGCTATCCGGCGATGATGTCGCACGGCACGGTTTCCGGCGACATTCCGGCGATCAGCGACGGCGCCGAGCGATTGTCGCAGGCGATCGCGTCCAGCCTCTTCCGCGAGGATATCGCGATCCACTTCCAGCGTGGCCAGGAGTATTCGGAGCCCGAAATCTTCGGCGACGAATGGGTGCCGATCCTGCCCGAACCCGCGAAGGTGCCGGTCTGATGCTCGGGTGGCTGCTCCAGCGCGTCGCGCAGGCGCTCCTCGTGATCTTCGCCATGTCGCTCGTGGTCTTCCTCGGGCTGCATGCCGTCGGCAACCCCGCCGACCTCCTGCTGGCACCGGACGCAACCCAGATCGACCGGGCGGAGCTCGTGGCGAGGCTCGGGCTCGACCGGCCGCTCTGGGAGCAGTACCTGAACTTCGCGGGCAGCGCGCTCAAGGGCGATCTCGGCCGTAGCTTCGTCTACAACGTGCCCGCGGTGACGCTGATCCTGCAGCGCTTGCCGGCGACGCTGGAGCTCGCCTTCGCCGCGATGGTCTTCGCCGTCATCATCGGCGTGCCGCTCGGGCTCTATGCCGGGCTCTATCCCGAACGCCTGCTGTCGAAACTGATCCAGACCGGCAGCATCCTCGGCTTCTCGCTGCCGACCTTCTGGGTCGGGCTCCTGCTCATCATGACCTTCAGCGTCTCGCTGGGCTGGCTGCCGGCGAGCGGGCGCGGCGAGACGGTGCGCGTCTTCGGCGTCGAATGGTCGTTCCTGACGCTGAACGGCTGGCGCCACCTGCTCTTGCCGGCGATCAATCTGTCGCTGTTCAAGGTCTCGCTGGTGATCCGCCTGACGCGGGCCGGCGTGCGCGAGGTCCTGCCGCTCGACTATGTCCGCTTCGCGCGGGCCAAGGGCCTGCGCCGCGGCCGGATCGTGATGATGCATATCCTGCGCAACATCATGATCCCGCTGGTGACGGTGCTCGGGCTCGAACTCGGCTCGACCATCGCCTTCGCCGTGGTGACCGAGAGCATCTTCGCCTGGCCGGGCTCGGGCAAGCTCATCCTCGACAGCATCAACGCGCTCGATCGGCCGGTGGTGATGGCCTACCTGCTGGTGGTGGTGACGCTCTTCGTCATCATCAACCTCATCGTCGACATTCTCTATCGCTTCCTCGATCCGCGCGTCCGCGAGGAGGCCTCGGCATGACCACGGTTCCCGCCGCCGCTTCCGCCCGTCGTCCGTCGAGCAATGCGCTGCGCCGCTTCCTGCGCGCCCCCTCCGCCTGGATCGGGCTCGGCCTGATGACCCTGCTCGTCATCGGCGCGGTGTTCGCGCCGCAGATTGCGCCGCAGAACCCGTTCGATCTCGCCGCCATCGACGTGCTCGACGCGCGGATGACGCCGGGCTCCGTGTCGTCGACCGGTGACATCACCTATCTGCTCGGCACCGACGGACAGGGCCGCGACCTGTTCTCGGCGATCCTCTACGGTCTTCGGACCAGCCTCACCGTCGGCGTCGGCTCGGCGGTGCTGGCCGGCATCATCGGCATCATGCTCGGATTGATCGCGGCCTGGAGCGGCGGCTTCATCGATGCGCTGATCATGCGGCTGGTCGACCTGCTGATGTCGCTGCCCTCGATCCTCGTCGCGCTCCTGATGCTCGCGCTGCTCGGCAAGGGCATCGGCAATGTCGTGCTGACGCTCGTGCTGCTCGAATGGGCCTATTACGCCCGCACCGCCCGCGCCCAGGCGCTGGTCGAGCGCAAGCGCGATTATTTCGAGGCGGCACGCGGTCTCGGCCTGCCGACTTCACGCATCCTGCTGCGCCATGTCCTGCCAAATTGCCTGCCACCCCTGCTGGTCATCGGAGCGCTGCAGGTCGCGCGCGCCATCACGCTGGAAGCGACGCTCTCCTTCCTCGGGCTCGGCGCGCCGGTGACGCAGCCCTCGCTCGGCCTGCTGATCGCCAACGGCTTCCAGTTCATGCTCTCCGGCGAATACTGGATCAGCTTCTTCCCGGGGCTCACGCTGCTGACGGCCATCGTCGCGATCAACCTCGTCGGCGACCGCCTGCGCGAAGTGCTCGATCCGAGGGCGCTGAAATGACCGCGCCGCTCCTCGAAATCCGCAAACTGCGCACGCGCTTCCGCACCGATCGCGGCGATCTCGACGCCGTGCGCGACGTCTCCTTCACCTTGCGGGCCGGCGAGACGCTCGGCCTCGTCGGCGAGAGCGGCTCGGGCAAGTCGGTCACCGGCTTCTCGATCATGGGGCTGATCGACCCGCCGGGACGGATCCTCAGTGGCGAGATCCTGTTCCGGGGGCAGGACCTGACGAAGCTCGACGAAGAGGCGATGCGCCGCTTGCGGGGCAACCGCATCGCCATGGTCTTCCAGGACCCGATGATGACGCTGAACCCGGTGCTCCGGATCAGCACGCAGATGATCGAGACGATACGGGCGCATGAATCGATCGACGACGCTTCGGCCCGCATCCGGGCGCGTGACCTGCTCGGCACCATGGGCATCCCGAGCCCGGAAGCCCGGCTCGACGCCTATCCGCACCAGCTCTCCGGCGGCATGCGCCAGCGCGTCGCGATCGCCATCGCCTTGATCAACAAGCCCGACCTGATCATCGCCGACGAGCCGACAACCGCGCTCGACGTCTCGATCCAGGCGCAGATCCTGGCCGAGGTGCAGCAACTGACCCGCGAGAGCGGCACCGCCCTGCTCTGGATCACGCATGACCTCTCGGTCATCGCCGGCATCGCCGACGAGATCGCCGTGATGTATGCCGGCCGCATCGTCGAGCATGGTGGAATAGACGCCGTGCTCGACCAGCCGAGCCATCCCTATACCGCCGGGCTGATCGGCAGCCTGCCAGGGACGAGCCCGCCGGGCTCGATGCTGGTGCAGATTCCCGGCACGACGCCGGACATGGTCGATCCCCCGCAGGGCTGCGCCTTCGGGCCGCGCTGTTCGCGCCGCGACGACGCCTGTGAGCGCCAGCCCGCCTTCACCGAGAGCCCGCACCGCCTGCGCTGCTTCCATCCCCTGTCTGGCCCCGCCTCGGCCGCCGAGGTGTCGGCATGACCGTGACCGTGGCCCCTTCCCCTCCCGCACTGGAGACACGCAGCCTCACCCGACATTTCGGCCGCCCGGCCGGGCTTGCGGTGAAGCTGCATCTGGCGAAGCGCCAACCGATCATCCGGGCGCTCGACGGCATCGACCTGACCATCCCGACCGGCGAATTCGTCGGGCTCGTCGGCGAATCCGGCTCGGGCAAGTCGACGCTCGGGCGCATCGCCGCCGGCCTCCTGCCGCCGAGCACGGGCGAGGTCGAGGTCTTCGGGCGTTCGCCGCAGGGCGACCGCTCGGTCCATCGCGACGTGCAATTGATCTTCCAGGACCCGCAGGCCAGCCTCAATCCGCGCATGCGGGTGGCCGAGGCCATCGGGGAGGCGCCGCTCGTGCACGGTATCGCTGGCCGGTCTGAGATCGACGACTATGTCTGCGCTCAGATGCGGCGTGCCGGGCTTGACCCCGCCTATCGCCAGCGCTTCCCGCACCAGTTCTCCGGCGGCCAGCGCCAGCGCATCTCGATCGCCCGCGCCCTCGCGCTGCAGCCCCGCTTCCTGGTCTGCGACGAATCGGTCGCTTCGCTCGACGTCTCGATCCAGGCGCAGATCCTCAACCTGTTCATGCAGCTCCGGCGCGAGCTCGACCTGACCTATCTCTTCATCAGCCACGATCTGCGCGTCGTCCAGCACATCGCCGACCGCGTGGTGATCATGTATCTCGGCCGCATCGTCGAGGATGCGCCGGCCGCGAGGTTCTTCGCGCATCCGAACCATCCCTATACGCAGGGCCTGCTGGCGGAGATTCCGAGCCTGAAGCAGCGGCGGCGTGCCTATGCACCGGTCAAGGGCGAGATCCCGAGCCCGGCCGCGCCACCGCCCGGCTGCCATTTCCATCCACGCTGCCCGGCCGCCTTCGACCGCTGCCGCATCGAAAGACCCGCCCTGCGCGAGATCGTGCCGGGCCATCGTTCTGCCTGCCACCTCAACGACGTCGCAGCGGCCCCGGCCCGCGCGCAAACAGGAGAGATCGCATGACGACCAAACTGAGCACGCTCGCCCTCTCGGCGGCGCTGATCGTCGCCGCAGGCGCCGCCCATGCGGAAGACCTGCGCATCGGCTTCGCCGACCCGGTCTCGGCGATCGATCCGCAGCTCAACAACCATGCCGGCGACCATTCGGTCTCGCAGCATTTCTGGTCGCGGCTCGTCGCGCAGAAGACCGAGGGCGGCGTGGTGCCCGACATCGCCGCATCCTGGAAGAATCTCGCGCCCAATACCTGGGAGTTCAAGCTGCGCGAGAACGCGGTCTGGAGCGACGGCAAGCCGGTCACGGCGGAGGATGTCGCCTTCTCCTACGAGCGCGCCCAGAACGTGCCGGGCACCGTCGCGAGCTACAAGGGCTTCCTGCGCAATGTCGCCAAGGTCGAGATCAAGGACCCGCATACGCTGGTGATCACCAGCCATGCGCCCGATCCGCTGCTGCCGATCAACATCTCCAGCATCTACATCGTCAGCAAGCATATCGGCCAGGGCGCGACGACCGACGACTACAACAGCGGCAAGGCGATGGTCACCGAAGGCCCCTATGCCTTCGTCAGCTATACGCCGGGCGACCGCATCGAGATGAAGCGCAACGAGCGCTTCTGGGGCCCGAAGCCCGAATGGGAGAAGGTCAACTACCGCTATATCGCCAACCCGGCGGCGCGCACGGCCGCCCTGCTCTCGGGCGATGTCGACGTGATCGACAAGGTCTCCTTCTCCGATATCGAGAAGCTGGAGAAGAATCCCAAGGTCAAGGTCTGGTCCTATCCCGGCCTGCGCGCGCTGATCATGCAGCCGAGCTTCAACCCCGCGCCCTCCAAATTCCTCACCGACAAGGCCGGCAAGCCGCTCGACAAGAACCCGCTGCTCGACGTCCGCGTCCGCAGGGCGCTCAACATGGCGATCAACCGCGACGCGATCGCCGACCGCGTCGCGCGCGGCGGCGTGACCGTCGCGACGCAGTGGATGCCGGCCGGCAGCTTCGGCTACGATCCCGACCGCTCGAAGATCGATGTCGATCCCAACAAGGCCAAGGCCTTGCTGACCGAGGCCGGTTATCCCAACGGCTTCAAGCTGACCATGCATGTGCCGGGAGAGCGTTATCCGCTGGCGCCGGAGACCGCGCAGGCCATCGCGCAGTTCTGGACCCGGATCGGCGTCGAGACGCAGGTCGAGGTCGTGCCCTTCTCGGTCTATTCCGGCGCGGCCAACAAGAACGAATATGCGATGAGCATGATCGGCTGGGGCAACGGCACCGGCGAGGGCACCTATGCGATGCTGGCGATCCTCGCGACCGCCGATCCCGCCAAGGGCCTGGGTGCCTCGAACTGGGGCCGCTACAGCAACCCGAAGCTGGACGAGGCGCTCGCCAAGGCCAGCGCCGAATTCGACGACGCCAAGCGCGAGGCGATCATCAAGGACGCGGTCAAAGTCGTGATGGACGATGTCGGGATCATGCCGCTCTATCACTACAAGAACATCTGGGCGAGCCGGCCGGACCTGAAGGTCGTGCCCTGGCATAGCGACCGCACCGTCGCGATGCAGGTCAGCAAGGCCAAGTAGGGCCAGGTCAGGGACGCCGCCATGCCCGCTGCCTTCACGATCAGTCCCGCCATCGACCTGATCGACGTGCCCCGCCGGATCGCGCTTTCCGGGCTGCCGGCGGGCGCGGAGGTGACCATCGCCGCGGAGACCCCGCGCGACGGTCATGTCTGGCGGGCTGAGGCGGTGTTCGCGGCCGGGGCCGATGGCAGTATCGACCTCGACCGCGACGCGCCGGTGCGGGGCGACTATGCGGGCGTCGCAGGAATGGGGCTGGTCTGCGCACAGACCGGCCAGGGCGAGCTGTTTCCGGCCGATCTGTCCCATCCGCTCGAAACCACGCTCACCGCCGTAATCGGCGGTGAGCCGATTGCCGCCGCACGCTTCAGCCAGACCCTGATGGCGGACGGCGTGACGCGGCACCCTCTTGCCGAGGGTGGGCTCGTCGGGACGCTGTTCCTGCCGGCCGACGCTGGCCCGCATCCGGCGATCATGATCCTCAACGGCTCGGGCGGCGGCATCAACGAGCCGCGCGCCGCGCTCTGGGCCTCGCGCGGGGTCGCCGCGCTGGCGCTCGGCTATTTCGGCGCGCCCGGCCTGCCGAAATACATCTCGAACACGCCGCTCGAATATTTCGCGCGGGGACTCGACTGGCTGCGCGGCCACGTGCGGCCGAAGAACGATTTCGTCGCCGTCGCCGGGCAATCGCGCGGCGGCGAGCTCGCGCTGCTGCTCGGCGCCACCTTCCCCGATAAGGTCTCGGCGGTGCTGGGCTATGTGCCGAGCGCCTTCGTCCATGGCGGGCAGGCCGCCGCCGACCCGGCCTTTGGCCGCGACGGCCCCGGCTGGACGTTTGAAGGCAAGCCGCTCGTCCATCAATGGCAGGACAACGCCACGGCGAGCTGGAAGTCCTATGACGAGGCGACCGACACCCGCCGCAATGCCGACGCGATGCGCACCGCCCTCGGCGACCCCGTCGCCATGGCCCGCGCCCGCATCCCGGTCGAGCGCATCGCCGGGCCGGTGCTCCTGCTCTCCGGTGGAGACGATGGCGCCTGGCCTTCCGATCTCTATTCGCTGATCGTGCAGTCGAGCCTGCGCGCGGCCGGGCATCCGCACGAGGTCACATGGAAGAACTGGCCGGCCGCCGGCCATTCCATCCTGTTTCCCCATACGCCTGCGACCCGCATCGCCCATCGCCATCCGGTCAGCGGCATCGCCACGACCATGGGCGGCACGCCCGCCGCCAATGCCGAGGCCAATGCCGGCGCCTGGGACGCCGCTCTCGCCTTCGTCCGGCGCCATGGCGGGCGGACAGGCTGAGTTCCTCGGACCCACGCCGTCATCCCGGGCTTGCCCCGGGACCCATCGAAGGGCACCGGAACTCTGTGATGGATCCGGATCGGCGCTGCTATCGCGGCTTGTCCGGGATGACGGCGCGGTTTCCCCGCAATTTGGCGACCGATCGGCGGCCTCTTGTGCGCAAAAGAATTTTCCCATCATGGTCTCGCTGACTTCACGCCGGTGACACGCTATTGCTGTGCCGGCTCACCATGACCTCGGCTCACCGGATCGCGAATGGTTTCTGTAGCGCTGAAGACGGTTTCGAAGACCTGGGGCGGCACGGCTGCCGTCGATGCCATCAGCTTCACCGTCGAAGGCGGCAATCTCGTCGCGCTGCTCGGCCCCTCCGGCTGCGGCAAGTCGACGACGCTGCGGCTGATCGCCGGGCTGGAGGACACCAGCAGCGGCACGATCGCGATCGGCGGGCGCGACGTCACCCATGCCTCGCCCTCGCAGCGCGGCATCGCCATGGTCTTCCAGAACTATGCCCTGTTCCCGCATCTGAGCGTCGCCGAGAACATCCTGTTCGGGCTCAAGGTGCGCAAGGTCGGGCGTGCCGAGCGCGATGAGCGCCTCGCCCGCGCCGCCTCGATCCTAGGCTTGTCTGCCCTGCTCGAACGCAAGCCCTCGCAGCTCTCGGGCGGCCAGCAGCAACGCGTCGCGCTCGGCCGGGCCATCGTCGCCGAGGCGCCGATCTGCCTGATGGACGAGCCGCTCTCCAATCTCGACGCCCAGCTGCGCGTCGAGATGCGCCGCGAGATCCGCGAATTGCAGCAGCGGCTCGGCATGACCATGGTCTATGTCACGCATGATCAGGTCGAGGCCATGACCATGGCCGACCAGGTCGTGCTGATGCGCAACGGCCGGATCGAGCAGGATGCCCCGCCGGACGTGCTCTACGAGAACCCGGCGACGATCTTCGCCGCCCGCTTTGTCGGCACGCCGCCGATGAACGTGCTGCCGCTGGCGACCGTGCAGGCGCGCGGGGGAGCGATCACCGCTCCGTCCGACCTCGATCCCGCCAGCCTTGCGGTCGGCATCCGCCCGGAGATGGTCGAGATCACCGGCAGCGGCGTCGCCGCCGATGTCGTCGCGGTCGAGTATCTCGGCTCCGACACGCTGCTGGAAACCCGCATCGACGGCCATTCCTTCATCGTCAAACGGCCCGGCAAGGTGCGAGCCACAGCCGGCGAAACGATCTACATCACGTTGTCACAATCGGCGCTGCACTGGTTCGACCAGGCGTCGGAACGGAAGGTGGTTCGCAACTGAACCGGCCGGAGCGTCGGACGTGCGGACCATCCCAGCAAGGGAGAGAGGACATCATGGACAGGCGTGAATTTCTTGGCGGCACAGCCGCCCTCGCGGGCGCGACCGCCCTGCCCGGCATCGCCCGGGCGCAGAGCACCGCCGAGCTTTCGTTCTTCTATCCGGTCGCCGTCGGCGGGCCGATCACCAAGCTGATCGACGCCTACGCCGCCGGCTTCGAAAAGGACAACCCGTCGGTCAAGCTGAAGCCGATCTATGCCGGCACCTATCAGGAGACCATCGTCAAGGCGCTGACCGCGCATAAGAGCGGCACGCCGCCGGTGCTTTCGGTGCTGCTCTCGACCGACATGTTCACGCTGATCGACGAAGAGGCGATAGTGCCCTTCGACGACTTCATCAAGACCGATGAGGACAAGAAGTGGCTCGCCAGCTTCTTCCCTGGCTTCATGGAGAACAGCCAGACCGGCGGCAAAACCTGGGGCATCCCGTTCCAGCGCTCCACCGTGGTGCTCTACTGGAACAAGGAGCTGTTCAAGGAAGCGGGCCTCGACCCCGAGAAGCCGCCGAAGACCTGGGCCGAGCAGCTCGAATTCGCGCAGAAGCTGACCAAGCGCGACGCCGCCGGCAATGTCACGCAATGGGGCATCCAGATCCCCTCCTCCGGCTTCCCCTACTGGCTGTTCCAGGGCCTCTCGACGCAGGCCGGCGCGATCCTCGCCAATCCGGCGGGCGACAAGACCGATTATGCCAATCCGGGCGTGGTCGAGGCGCTGCAGTACTGGGTCGACCTCGCGCAGAAGCACAAGGTCCATCCGCCCGGCATCGTCGAATGGGGCACGACGCCGCGCGACTTCTTCGAGAAGAAGGTCGCGATGATGTGGACCACCACCGGCAACCTGACCAATGTCCGTGCCAACGCCAAATTCCCCTTCGGCGTCGCGGTGCTGCCGGCCGGCAAGAAGCCGGGCAGCCCGACCGGCGGCGGCAATTTCTATCTCTCGAAGAAGGCGACCAAGGCCGAGCAGGAAGCCGCCTTCAAGTTCGTACGCTGGATCACCACGCCCGAGCGCGCCGCGCAGTGGAGTGCCGAGACCGGCTATGTCGCGGTGACGCCGGCTTCCTACGAGACCGAGGCGATGAAGAAATACGTCGCCGACTTCCCGCAGGCGCTGGTCGCGCGCGACCAGCTGCCGAGCGCGGTCGCCGAGCTCTCGACCCATGAGAACCAGCGCGTCACCAAGGCGCTGAACGACGGGTTGCAGGCGGCGCTGACCGGCACCAAGACGCCGCAGAAAGCGATGGAGGACGCGCAGGCCGAGGCCGAACGCATCCTCAAGGCCTATCGCTGACCTCGCCCAGATGACGAACCGCGCGACCGCGACGATCCATGGCTGGCTGCTCCTGCTGCCGGCCATGGCTTGCCTGGCCCTGTTCACGCACTGGCCCGCGGTCGCGAGCTTCATCGAAAGCTTCCATTCGACCCCGAAGGCGCGCCGCCCGGCGCGCTTCATCGGGCTCGAGAACTACCAGCAGATGCTCGCCGACCCGATCTTCTGGAAGGCGATGAGCAACAACCTCTGGTTCGCGCTCGGCACGATCCCGACCTCGATCGCGCTGGCTTTGCTGATGGCTGTCTGGGTCAATGACAAGATTGCGGGCCGCACGCTCGTGCGCATGGCCTTCTTCACGCCGACGATCCTGCCGATGATCGCGGTCGCCAATATCTGGCTGTTCTTCTACACGCCGCAATACGGGCTACTGGAGCAGTTCACCGGCCTGTTCGGGGCGCGTTCGACCAACTGGCTGGGCTCGCAGGACACCGCGCTCTACGCCATCACCGTCGTCGCGATCTGGAAGGAAGCCGGCTTCTTCATGATCTTCTATCTCGCGGCTTTGCAGGCGATCCCGCCCAGCCTGGGCGAAGCCGCGGCAATCGAGGGCGCCTCGCGCTGGACCTTCTTCCGGCGCATCCAGTTCCCGCTCCTGATGCCGACGACGCTGTTCGTGCTGATCAATGCCGTGATCAACGCCTTCCGCATGGTCGACCATGTTTTCGTGATGACGCGCGGCGGACCGGACAACGCGACGACGCTGCTGCTGTTCTACATCTACCAGGTCGGCTTCGGCTTCTGGGACACGGCCTATGCGGCGACGCTGACCTGCGTGCTCCTGGCGCTACTCGCGCTCGTCGCCTTCGTCCAGTACGGCTGGCTCGAACGCAGGACGCATTATCAATGAGCGCTGCGACGCAACCCGCCCCGGCCGCGACGCGCAGCGACCCTTACGCGCCCAAGGGCCTCGCGCTCACGCTGGAATCGACCGGGGCGATCCTGCTCGCGCTCATCTGGGTGCTGCCGCTGGCCTATGCCGTCTGGGCGGCGTTCCATCCGGCCGAATACACCACGCGCTTCGTGCTGACCGCGCCCTTGACGCTCGACAATTTCACCCGCGCCTGGGCGGCCGCGCCCTTCGCCCGCTATTTCCTCAACACCTTCATCCTGGTCACCCTGATCCTCGCCTTCCAGATCGTGCTGGGGACGCTCGCGGCCTATGCCTTGGCGCGGCAGGATTTCTGGGGCCGCGACGTCGCCTTCGTGCTGATCCTGGCGCAGCTCATGATCATGCCGGACGCGCTGATCGTCGAGAACTACCGTACGCTCGCCAAGCTCAACCTGATCGACACGATCCCGGCGATCGCCCTGCCCTATATCGCCTCGGCCTTCGGCATCTTCCTGCTGCGGCAGACCTTCAAGACCGTACCGAAGGAACTCGACGACGCCGCCCGCGTCGAGGGCGCGAGCCCGCTACAGGTGCTGATGAAGGTCTATGTGCCGCTCGCGAAGCCAACCTATGTCGCCTATGGCCTCGTCTCGGTGAGCTATCACTGGAACAACTTCCTCTGGCCGCTCCTCGTCACGAATTCGGTCGAGTCGCGCCCGCTAACGGTGGGCTTGCAGGTCTTCTCCTCCGCCGACCAGGGCATCGACTGGGCGGTGATCTGCGCGGCGACCTTGATGACCTCGGCGCCGCTGCTCGTCGGCTTCCTGCTGTTCCAGCGCCAGTTCGTGCAGAGCTTCATGCGCGCCGGCATCAAGTAACGGCGTGCCGATGAAGCTGATCACCTGGAACATCCAGTGGGCCCGCGGCGTCGACGACAAGGTCGATCCGCGTCGCATCATCGACCACGCCCGGCAGATGGCGGATTTCGACCTGCTCTGCCTGCAGGAGGTCGCGGCGAACTTCCCCGATCTCGACGGCAATGACCGCACAGACCAGTTCGCGTTGTTCAACGAATTGCTGCCGGGCTTCACAGCGATCGAAGCAATCGGCATCGACATCCCGGATGGCTCCGGCGGCCGCAAGCGCTTCGGCAATCTCATCCTGTCGCGGCTGCCGGTGGCGCAGGCGCTGCGCCATGTCCTGCCCTGGGAGGCGGCGGCAACGCGCAACATGCCGCGCGTGCTCGCCGAGGCCGTGGTCGAGACGCCCTTCGGGCCGATCCGGGTGATGACGACCCATCTTGAATATTCCTCCCCCGTCCTGCGCGCCGCGCAGGTCGAGGGCATCCGGCAGATCCACCGCATGGCCGCCGCGCGGCAGGCGACGCCGCGCGCTCCCGGCCCGCACACCTATATGCCGACGCCGAACACGGCGAGCGCGATCCTCACCGGCGATTTCAACATGCGTCCGGACGATACCGGAATGGCGCTACTGCTCGCGCCGTTCGCCGGTGAGGCGCCACCGCTGGTCGATCTCTGGCCGGTATTGAAGGGCAAAGAGGCGCATCCGCCCTCCGCCTTCATCTGTGACCAGACCTATGGCCCGCCGGGCTGCCTCGACTATGTGCTGGCGACGTCGGACCTCGCCGAGCAGGCGCGCTCGATCACCTACGACATCGAAACGCGCGCCTCGGACCACCAGCCGATCCTGGTCGAGTTCGATCTCGGATGATCTTCACCCGGCAGGATCACGAGCGGCTCGACGCCATCCTGCGCGAGGCCGCCCGCCGCGAGGTGATGCCGCGTTTCCGCCGGTTGGCGGCTGGCGATATCCGGGCCAAGCAGAACCCGGTCGATGTCGTCACGGAGGCAGACGAGGCGGCCGAACGCTTTATCTGCGACGAGCTGGCCAAGGCTTTTCCGGGCGCCGTGCTGATCGGCGAGGAGGCCGTGGCGCAAGACCCGTCCCTGCTCTCGAAGCTGGAGCAAGCCGAACTCGCCTTCGTCATCGACCCGATCGACGGCACGCTGAACTATGCCAGCGACCTCTCGCTTTTTGCGGTGATGGCGGCGGTCATCGTCAAAGGCGAGATCGCCGCAGCCGTGATCCATGATCCGACGGCCGATGACAGCGCCATGGCGCTGCGCGGCGAAGGCGCCTGGATGGCCTCGGCTGACGGCACGAGCCGTGATTTGCGCGTCGCGCCGGCCGTCGCGCCGCGGCAGATGAACGGCATGGCGAGCTGGCAGTATTTTCCAGAGCCGTTGCGCAGCACGCTTCCCGGCCGCTTCCCGGCCTTCCTCGAAGTCGGCTCGCTGCGCTGCTGCGGGCAGGAATACCGGCTGGCGGCGGCAGGACGCCTGCAATTCCTGCTCTATGGCGTGCTCAACCCCTGGGACCATGCGCCGGGCGTGTTGCTCTACAGCGAAGCCGGCGGCCATGCGCGCCTGCTCGATGGCCGGCCCTATTCGCCGACCGAGCGCCCGGCCGGGCTGCTCTGCGCGCCCGACGAGGCGAGCTGGCAGGAGATCAGGTCGATCCTGCTGGATTGAGCGGGATCGGTCTTCGGCGGAATCTCCGGCGTCATTCCGGGGCTTCGCGAAGCGAAGAGCCCGGAACCCAGAACCGATGATGGTTCCGGAAAGGCGCGGTCGGACTACCACCCTGATTTGTGAGGGCATCGGTTCTGGGTTCCCGGCTCAGGCCTGCGGCCTGCCCCGGAATGACGGATTGGTTCGCTCGCGAGATGAAGCCCCGGCCCAGCTCAGTCCTCGTCGTCGCGCTGGCGCGGACCTTCCCCGAGGATCTCGCGCTTCCCGGCGTGGTTTGCGGGTCCGACGATGCCCTCGTTCTCCATGCGCTCCATGATGGAGGCGGCTCGGTTGTAGCCGATCTGGAGGCGGCGCTGGATATAGGAGGTCGAGGCCTTCTTGTCCCTCAGCACGACAGCGACCGCCTGCTCGTAAGGGTCGTCCGAGTCGGCCGAGCCCATGGCGCTCTTGTCGAAGACGGCGCCGTCCTCGTCCTCGCCCGCTTCCTCCTCCTCGGAGGTGACGGCGTCGAGATATTGCGGCCGGCCTTGGGTCTTGAGATGGGCGACGACCTTCTCGACCTCGTTGTCCGAGACGAAGGGGCCGTGGACGCGGGTGATGCGCCCGCCGCCGGCCATGTAGAGCATGTCGCCCTGGCCCAGAAGCTGCTCGGCGCCCATCTCGCCCAGGATCGTGCGCGAGTCGATCTTCGAGGTCACCTGGAAGGAGATGCGGGTCGGGAAGTTCGCCTTGATCGTGCCGGTGATGACGTCGACCGAGGGGCGCTGTGTGGCGAGCACGACATGGATGCCGGCGGCGCGCGCCATCTGGGCCAAGCGCTGGATCGTGCCCTCGATCTCCTTGCCGGCGACCATCATCAGGTCGGCCATCTCGTCGACGATGACGACGATATAGGGCAGAGGCTCGAGGTCCATGACCTCCTCCTCGTAGATCGCCTCGCCGCTGTGCTTGTCGAAGCCGGTCTGGACCGTGCGGGTGATGACCTCGCCGGCCGCCTTGGCCTCGCCGACCCTGGCGTTGAAGCCGTCGATGTTGCGCACCGAAAGCTTCGACATCTTCTTGTAGCGCTCCTCCATCTCGCGCACCGCCCATTTGAGGGCGACGACCGCCTTCTTGGGATCGGTGACGACCGGGGTGAGCAGATGCGGGATGCCGTCATAGACGGAGAGTTCGAGCATCTTGGGATCGACCATGATCAGGCGGCACTCCTCCGGCTTCAGCCGGTAGAGGATCGACAGGATCATGGTGTTGATCGCCACCGACTTGCCCGAGCCGGTGGTGCCCGCGACGAGCAGATGCGGCATGCGGGCGAGATCGGCGATGACCGGCTCGCCGCCGATGGTCTTGCCGAGGCAGAGCGCGAGCTTGTGCTTGGTCGATTCAAAATCCTGGCTCGCCAAAAGCTCGCGCAGGAAGACGGTCTCGCGGCGAGCGTTGGGCAACTCGATGCCGATCGCGTTCTTACCCTGCACCACCGCCACGCGCGCCGACACAGCGCTCATCGAACGCGCGATGTCGTCGGCAAGGGAGATGACGCGGGAGCTCTTGATGCCGGGGGCAGGCTCCAGCTCGTACAAGGTGACCACCGGACCGGGGCAGGCCTGGACGATCTCGCCGCGTATGTTGAAATCCTCCAGCACGCCTTCGAGCAGGCCGGCATTCTGCTGGAGCATCTCGACCGGCATGGTCTCGGCCTGCTCCTGCGGCGGCTCGGCCAAAAACTCGATCGGCGGGAGCTGGAAGCCGGCATCCTGCACGACGGGCAGTTCGACGAGGCGGAGCTTGGCCCGGAACGGGGTGACCTTCGCCGATTCGACCGCCACGGGCTGGGGGCGAGCAGGTTCAGGCTGAGCGGGCTCGGGCTGGACCTGCTTGGGTTGAGCCGGCTTGGCCTCGACCGCAGGCCGCGTGCTGCGCGCCAGCGGCACGCCGGGTTTCGCCGCGACCGGGGGCTCGACCGGAATCGGAAGCTCATCCTCGACCACGGGCGCCTGCGCGACCGGCATCGACCAGGACGGCGTCGCGATCTGGAAGCTGACCTGATAGCTCTGCCCCCAGCCGAAGCCGGACCAGGAGGGCGCGACGACCGGAGCCGCAAGCGCGATCGGTGCAGCTTCGCGCATCGCGACCGGCGGCTCTTCAAAAGCGACGGCCGGAGCATAGGCCATCGCATCCGCGATCATCGACGGCGCGGCGGGATCGAACGCAAAATCGGCGTCGTCGCGCTCGGCCTCGGGCACGCATTCCCAGAAGGCGTGATCCGAGATGAAATCGAGCGGCGTCGCGACGTCCTGTTCCGGGTAGGTGCCGGCGGTTGCGGGAGCTTCGAAACCCGTCTCGACGACCTGCATCTCATCGACAAAGGCGTTCTCGTCCGCGTCGAAGGTCAGCTCGACATCGACCGCTTCGTCCATTGCGGGTTCGGGCACCGGCTCGGAGCCGGGCGCGCCCCAGACCTGCCGGATCAGGTGATCCGGCGTGCGCCAGAAGCGGACGCGGCTCTCGCCCGGTGTGGGCGCGTTCGGGGACAGGCTGATGTCGAAACGCTGCCCGAGGATGGGCGAAGCGGAGAGCTCCCGCTCGGCCTGCGCCAGCTTGCGCTGGGCGTCGCCCGAACGCGACGGGCGGACATAGGTCGGCCAGGAGCTGGGCGACGCCCCCCCGTGCCGAATCGACTCTGCCACAGGGGTTTCCGGCGCTGCGGATGGCGCGCCCTCCTGTGGCTGAACGAAGCGATGATCCTCGGGAACGACGGCGTTCGCGCGGCGGTGACGATCCAGTTTTTGCATGGGCTTAGGCGAACACTACGCTTCGTTAACCTGAGACCCAGTGCTAGCCCGGCAGGGTTAAGAGACCGTTCCAGGCGACGCTTTTTGAGTGTCCGAAGGCGGCGCGAATCCGCGGCCGGCCTGTTGGGAAACGTGCAGAGCGCGGCCAGCCCCGGCGCCGCACGCAAGCGCCCTGCGACAATCAGCCCGCCTCATTCTCCGGCGTGCGATTTGCCGCGTCATCGTCCTGGAGCACGCGCCAGGCGGCGCCTTCGAGATCGGCGAATTGGCCTGATCGCATGCACCAGAAGAAAGCGCCCAAGCCCAGCAACCCGAGCCCCAGCGCGAGCGGGAACAGGATCACGATGATGTTCATGCCCCGGCCTCCGACGGCGTCTTGCGGCCACGCGCGCGCAAAGCATTGAGGGTCACGACCAGTGACGAGCCCGACATCGCGACGGCTGCGACCAGCGGCGTCGCGAGCCCGGCGATGGCGATCGGCACCGCGACCGCATTGTAGAGCACCGCGAACCACAGGTTCTGCAGCATCAGCCCGCGTGCCTTCCTGGAGATGCCGAGCGCGGCTGCGACCGGCGCGAGGCTGTCGCCGAGGAAGACGATATCGGCCGCCGCCTGCGCGAGATGGGTGGCGCTGACCGGCGAGCACGAGACATGCGCACCCGCGAGCGCCGGAGCGTCGTTGAGCCCGTCGCCGACCATCAGCACCTTGCGGCCATTGGCCGCCATGCTGTCGAGCAGGTTCAGCTTATCGGCCGGCAGCAATCCGGCCTGGACATGCGCGATACCGAGTTCGGCCGCAATCGGCGCGACGGCTTCCGGCCGGTCGCCGGAGAGGATCGCGATCTCCAGCCCCGCCGCGCGCAGGGCGTCGATCGTGGCGCGCGCATCCGGTCGCAGGCTCTGCCCAAGCGCCAGAACGGTGCGGTAGGCGCCGTACCGATAGGCGATCAGCGAAGCGTCCGGATGTTGCGCCTTGACCGAGGCGGCTTCCGCTTCGGTCCCGCAGAAGGTGAGACTGCCGAGGCGCTGCTCGTCGTCGCCTTCGCCAGCCGACAGGCCGTGCCCGCGCTCCTCGCGGACATCCGTCCGGGGAGAGGTGGCGCCGAGCGCCCTTGCCAGAGCCTGCGCCAGCGGGTGGGTGCTGGCTGCGGCGAGTGCACCGATCTCCGCTCGGCGCTCGGCCTGCAGCGCTTCCGGATTGAGAATCTCGGGCTCTGGCAAGGTCAGCGTGCCCGTCTTGTCGAAGACGGCGATATCGGCTTCGGCGAGACGCTCCAGCGCATCGCCTTCCTTGAGCATGATCTTGCGCCTGAACAGGGCGGATACCGCGACGACCTGCACCGCGGGAATCGCAAGGCCGAGCGCGCAGGGGCAGGTGATGATCAGAACGGTGACCGCGATCATCAAGGCTTCGGGCCAGGGCAGTCCCCAGGTGAGCCAGCCGAGGAAGGTCGCCGCCGACAGGGTGTGAACCACCGGCGCGTAGAGCCGCGCCGCCCGGTCCGAGAGGCGGACATAACGCGAGCGGCTGCCGACGGCCTCGCTCATCAGCCGGTCGATCTCGTCGAGCAGCGTGCCTTGGCCGGCGGCTTCGACGCGGATGGTCAGGGCGCCCGTGAGGTTGAGCGTGCCGGCATGAACGCGCTCGCCTTGGCGGATCGCGGCCGGCGCCGTCTCGCCCGTGACAAGGCTCTGGTCGAGCTCGGAACGGCCGGTCTCTACGATGCCGTCGACCGAGACGCGCTCGCCCGGGCGGACGAGGACGCGGTCACCGGGTGCGATCGCGGCGATCGGCGTGATCGTCCAGCTGCCATCGTCGGCAAGCCTCGCTGCGGTCTCGGCCTTGAGGGCGGCGAGGTTGCCGGCGAGGTCGCGGGTGCGGCGGCGCATGAGCTGGTCGAGATAGCGCCCGATCAGCAGGAAGAAGAGCAGCATCACCACGCCGTCGAAATAGGCGTGGCGGCCATGGGTCCAGGTTTCGGCGACCGACATGACCAGCGCGAGCACGATGCCGATGGTGACCGGCACGTCCATGTTGACGGCGCCGGCCTTGAGGGCACGCAGCGCGCTCTCGAAGAAGGGGCGGCCGGCACAGGCCGCCGTCGGCAGGGCGATCAGCGCCGAGAGCCAGTGGAAGAAGTCGCGCGTTGTCGGGTCGATATCGCCGCTATTGCCGGACCAGACCGCGACCGAGAGCAGCATGATGTTCATCGAGGCGAAGCCAGCGACGCCGAGCCGGCGCATCAGGCTGCGCTCCTCGATGGCGGCGCTATCCTCCTGACGTTCGGCCACGAAGGGATAGGCCTTGAAGCCGAGCGCGCCGAGCTTGTCGACGACCGCCTCCGGCCGCATCAGCGCCTCGCGCCATTCGACCGAGACGCGCTTCAGCGCGAGATTGACGCGGGCGCCGAGGATGGCGGGCTCGCGGCCGAGCCCGCTCTCGATCGCCTGCATGCAGCCGGCGCAGCGGATGCCGTCGACCGCCAGTTCCATGCTGGCGATGCCGTCGTCGCGATGGCGCACGAAGACTGAGAGGTCCTGCGCCGCCATGTCATTTCTCCGGCAGGATGATGCGGCTGCGCGAGACGAAGACGACCTCCTCGCCACGCCGCGCCTGCAGTTCGAGAATCCAGGAACCGGCCTCGACGCGATCAAGATCGGCCTCGTAGCGGCCGGGTTGGCGCTCGTTCAGCGTGACGGCGTGGTCGCGAGCCGAGGTCGCCGGGTGCCGCAAGCGCGCCGTCGCGGCGAAGCCGGTAAGCGGCTGGCCGGCACGATCCGCCAGCGTCACGCCAAGCGAGGCGCCCTCACCTCGCCGCACGAGCGTGGCCACCGCCTTCCAGCCGCGCGCGTCGCGCTCATGCTGGCGGGCGATCTCCTCGTTGAAATGCTGGCTGGTCTCATAGGCGCTCTTGGTCTCGACGCCCGGCATGGTGCGCAGCGCGACCGTCAGGATCGTTGCATTGACAGAGACGATGACGCCGAAGAACAGCACCAGCATCGCCGCGACCATCCCTCCGGTCAGTTGGAAGGGCCGTCGCGGACGCGGGGCGGCAGGGGTGTCGCAGGACATCAGGAAAACTCCGCAGCAGCTCATGGTTTGGCTCCGGGCGCCATGAAATGGTCGGCCGCGCGCACGGTCTCCCCGGCGAAGAGATCGGAGGCGGTGATGGTGATGGCCTGCGACGCTTCCAGCGGCACGCCGGCCGGCACGGTGACGAGCACGCGCACCTCGCGCGAGGAATCCGGGTCGACGGTCACGACCGGCCTGACATCGGCGGTAGACGTCACGCCAACCGCTTCGATGCGGATGCCCGGCAAGCCGTCGACGGTCAGGGCAAAGGGGCGGGTTTCCGGGCGCTTGTTGAGCAGGCGGACCGCATAGGCATTGCGGATCGAACCGTCGCTTAGCCTCACGAACAGCGGCGCACGCTCGTGCAGCACCGAGATATCGGCGGTGCGGCGCGTCGCGAGCTGCCAGAGCATGGCGCCGCCGACGACCACGATCAGCGCCGCATAGATCGCGGTGCGCGCCCGGAACGGGCGATAGATCGCCTTGAGACCGGCCATCCGTCGCTTGACGTTGGTCTCGGTGTCATAGGCGATCAATCGCTTGGGGCGCTCGACCTTGGCCATGACGGTGTCGCAGGCATCGATGCAGAGCCCGCACTGGATGCAGTCGAGCTGGGCGCCGTCGCGGATGTCGATGCCCACGGGACAGACCGCGACGCATTGATGGCAGTCGATGCAGTCGCCGGCCGGCGCGCCTTGCGCCTTCAGCTTCAGGCCCTGCTTGACCGAGACGCGCGGCTCGCCGCGGTCGTAGCGATAGGTGACGTTGAGCGCCTCGTCGTCGGTCAGCGCCGCCTGGATGCGCGGCCAGGGGCACATGAACTTGCAGACCTGCTCGCGCATGATCCCGGCGAGCGCATAGGTCGTGAAGGTCAGGATCGCGATCCAGACATAGGCCGAGAGCGGCGCGGTGAAGGTCGCGAGTTCCCGCACCAGTGTCGGCGCGTCCGCGAAATAGAGCACCCATGCCCCACCGGTCCACCAGGCGATGACGAGCCAGACCGCGTGCTTGGCCACCTTGCGCCAGAGCTTGCCGAAGCTCCACGGCGCTGCGTCGAGGCGCATGCGCTCGCGCCGGTCGCCCTCGAAGAAGCGTTCGACGACGAGGAAGAGATCGGTCCAGACCGTCTGGGGGCAGAGATAGCCGCACCAGACGCGGCCGGCGAGCGCGTTCATCAGGAACAGCGCAAAGGCTGCCAGGATCAGCAGGCCGGTGAAGTAATAGACCTCCTGCGGCCAGATCTCGATGAAGAAGAAGTAGAAGCGGCCATTGGCGATATCGGCCAGCACAGCCTGGCTTGGCAGGTGCGGGCCGCGGTCCCAGCGCAGGAACGGCAGCAGGTAGTAGATGCCGAGGCACAGGAAGAGGATGAGCCACTTCGCGCGCCGGAACGGGCCGGACACGCTCTGCGGATAAACCTTCGCCGACGCCGCGAAGAGCGGCAGGTCGTCGGGATCGGCCCCGGCCGTGCTCACGCTACTGCCCTCCCCCCAGCGAGTGGACGTAGACGGTCAGCGCCTTGATCGTCGTCGCATCGAGGCGCCCGCCCCAGGCCGGCATCACGCCATTGCGGCTGTTGGCGATGGTCTCGGTCAGCGAGGCCATGTCCATGCCGTAGAGGCTGATCGCGTCGGTGAGATTGGGCGCACCCATCTCCGGATTGCCCTTGCCCGCCTCGCCATGGCAGGCGGCGCAATTGTCGGCGAAGAGCTTGCGACCGAGTGCGAGATTGGCCTTGGGCTCGGTCGAAAGGCCGGCAAGCTCGCGGACATGATTGGCGACGGCGTTGATCTCGTCGCGCTTCAGCATGCCGTCGCGGCCGAAGGCCGGCATCTGGCTGACCCGCGTCTCGTCATTGCCCGCAGCGCGGATGCCGTGGAGGATGGTATGCTGGATCGCCTCCAGCGAGCCGCCCCAGAGCCAGTCGTCGTCGTTGAGGTTCGGATAGCCCTTGGCACCGGCGCCACCGACGCCATGGCAGGCGGCACAATTGTCGCCGAAAGCGGCCTTGCCCTGCGCCATCGCGATCTGGAACAGGGTCGGGTCGGCCTTGATCTGCGCCGGCGTCGCCTCCGCCATCCCGGCAGCCTGGACCGCGCGCTGCGCCTTGAGCTGCGCCATATCCGCGCTGATATCGGCCCGGCTGGCATAGCCGATCACGCCCTTGGTGGTGTCGGTCAGGAGCGGCCAGGCGGGGTAGACGACCCAGTAGCCGACGGACCAGACGATGGTGGCGTAGAAGATACCGAGCCACCAGCGCGGCAGCGGCGTGTTGAGCTCGCGGATGCCGTCCCATTCATGGCCGGTCGTGGCGATGCCGGTGTGAGGGTCGATATGCGGGGCGTCGTGGTTCTTCTGGTCCATGATCAGTCCTCGCGCAGCGGATTGAGCGCGGCTTGCTCGAAGCGGGCGCGGTTCTTCGGCCAGAAGGCGTAGACACAGACGCCGAGGAAGACGGCGACGAAGTAGAGAAGGCCGGCGGACTGGGCAAAGCCGGCGAGCCAGTGATAGGTCGTTTGCATGGCAGCCTCGCTCAGCGGATGTTGGCCTTGTCGTCGTAGAGCTTGAAGTCGACGAGCGTGCCGAGCGCCTGGAGATAGGCGATCAGGGCGTCGGCCTCGGTGATGCGCTGCGGGTCGCCGTCGAAATCGCGCGACTGCGCCTTGGGGTAGCGCTTCTCCAGATCGGACTGGCCGGGATGGTCCGGCGTCGCCTGCGCCTTCAGGTCGCTCTGCGCCTGGGCGACCATCGCGTCGGTGTAGGGCACGCCTCCGGCTCGGTTGGCGCGCAGTTCATCCGCGATGTCGCTGTATTTCAGCTCGGTCTTCGCCAGGAAGGGATAGCCCGGCATGATCGATTGCGGCACGACGGCGCGCGGCTCGGCCAGATGCGCCCGCTGCCACTCGTCGGAATACTTGCCGCCGACGCGGGCAAGGTCCGGCCCGGTGCGCTTCGAACCCCACTGGAAGGGCTTGTCGTACAGGCTCTCGGCCGCCAGCGAGTAATGCCCGTAGCGCTCGACCTCGTCGCGCAGCGGCCGGATCATCTGGCTGTGGCAGTTGTAGCAGCCCTCGCGGACATAGATGCCGCGGCCGGCCAGCTCGAGCGGGGTGTAGGGCCGCATGCCCTGCACGGTCTCGATCGTGTTCTTCAGGTAGAACAGGGGCGCGATCTCGACGAGGCCGCCGATCGAGATCACCAGCAGCGTGCCGATGACCAGGACGATCGAGTTGGTCTCGAAGATCTTGTGCTTGGCCCAGAGCGACTTGCGCGCGGGCTTGTGTTCGATGCTCGTCATTGCCCAGAACTCCTCAGACGGCCATGGCCAGCGGCGCCGGCGCCTCGTCGACGCGCGGCATCTCGGCCGCGCTCTCGGAGCGCACGGTCATCCAGAGGTTGAAGGCCATGATCAGCGCGCCGATCAGGAACAGGGCGCCGCCCAAGGCGCGGATCACATAGAAGGGATGCATCGCCGCGACGGTCTCGATGAAGGAATATTCGAGGAAGCCGAGCGAGGTGTAGGCACGCCACATCAGGCCCTGGAGGATGCCGGAGACCCACATCGCGCAGATGTAGAAGACGATGCCGAGCGTCGAGATCCAGAAATGCCAGCTCACCAGCTTGAGCGAGTAGAGCCCCTTGCGGTTCCAGAGCCAGGGCACGAGGCAGTAGATCGCGCCGAAGGAGATATAGGCGACCCAGCCGAGCGCGCCGGCATGGACATGGCCGATGGTCCAGTCGGTGTAATGCGACAGGCCGTTGACCGCCTTGATCGACATCAGCGGCCCCTCGAAGGTGGCCATGCCGTAGAAGGCGAGCGAGACCACCATCATCCGCAGCACCGGATCGGTGCGCAGCCTGTCCCAGGCGCCGGACAACGTCATGATGCCGTTGATCATGCCGCCCCAGGAGGGCATCCACAGCATGATCGAGAAGGTCATGCCCAGCGTCTGCGCCCAGTCGGGCAACGCGGTGTAGTGGAGATGGTGGGGGCCGGCCCAGATATAGATGAAGATCAGCGCCCAGAAATGGATGATCGAGAGCCGGTAGCTGTAGATCGGCCGGTCCGCACGCTTGGGCACGAAGTAGTACATGATCGCGAGGAAGCCGGCGGTGAGGAAGAAGCCGACCGCGTTATGGCCGTACCACCACTGGAACATCGCATCCTGCACGCCCGACCAGAGGCCATAGGAGCGCGGCGACAGGAGCGAGACCGGCACGGCGACGTTGTTGCCGATATGCAGGACCGCGATGGTCAGGTTGAAGCCGAGATAGAACCAGTTCGCCACATAGATATGTGGCTCCCGGCGCTTCATCACCGTGCCGAGGAAGACCAAGAGGTAGACCACCCAGACGATGGTCAGCCAGAGATCGGCGTACCATTCAGGCTCGGCATATTCCTTGGCCTGGGTGATGCCGAGCAGATAGCCGGTGCCGGCGATGACGATGAAGAAATTGTAGCCGAGCACGACGAACCAGGGCGACAGGATGCCGGCGAGGCGCGCGCGGCAGGTGCGCTGCACGACGTAGAAGGACGTGCCGATCAGCACGTTGCCGCCGAAGGCGAAGATCACGGCCGAGGTGTGCAGCGGCCGCAAACGGCCGAAATTGGTCCAGGGCAGATCGAAGTTGAGATCCGGGAAGGCGAGCTGCAGCGCGATGATGAGCCCGACCGCGAAACCGGCGATGCCCCAGACCATGGCGGCCACGGTCGCGAACTTGACCGGCTCCATATTGTAGTTGGGCTTGCCGTCGATCTCCTGCGGCTCGACCGCAACGCTGCCGTCGAAGCAGCGATTGGCGATCAGGACGATGGCGGTGACGGAGGCCATGACGCCGAGCATGGCGTGGAAGGCGTAGCCGGAGTTCTCGGTGAGCGCGGCGATGATGATCAGGGGCAGCACGCAGGCCGCCGCGATCAGCATCCCCAACAATTCGCCGACAGTCGCCTGCCTGACAGGGCTTGCCGTTGCCGTCACCTTCTGACCCCGCTTCGTCGCCGGCGCATGAGCGCGCCAATCGCGGAAGGCTTATCGGGCGGGGGCCGGAGGGGCGTTGATTCAGGTCAATAGCGGCGCCGTGCAGGGTGCGGCGCGGCCGCGCAGGCTCAGGCCGCGACGGCGCTCATACGCTCGGGGTTCATCACGCGCACGCCGCCGGGGACGATCAGGATCGTCTTGTCCTTGGCGAGGCGGGTGAAGGTGCGGCTCACCGTCTCGATGGTCAGGCCGAGGAAATCGGCGATGTCCTGCCGCGTCATCGGCAGGGGCACCGTGACCGAAGGCTTGCCGAGCCTGGCCCAGCGCTGCTGCATGCCGAGCAGGAAGCAGATCAGCTTCTCCTCGGCGGTGCGGCGGCCGAGCAGCATCATCTGCTCATGGGCAAGCGTCAGCTCATGCGTCGCGAACTCGTGCAGGCGCTTCAGCAGATGCGGCTTGGCGTCGACCAGCGCGGTATAGGCGCCGCGGGAGAAGGCGCAGGCCGCGACCTCGCCGATCGCATCGGCCGAGAAGCCGTAGGCGTCGCGCATGGCAAGGCCGAGAAAATCGCCAGGCAAAGCGAAGCCGACGACCTGACGGCGACCATCGGAGAGAAGCTTGTAGAGGCGCACGACGCCGGCCGTGACGTTGTAGACCGAATGCGCCTCGCGCCCTTGCGTGAACAGCGTCTCGCCCGAGGCGAAATGCGTGGGATGCGCCAGCGATTCCAGCAGCGACAGCTCGTCGTCGGAGAGCGACGCGCAGACGCTGACCAGACGCACCATGCAGCTGCGGCAATTGCCTTCGCCACGGTGCGCAGCGCTACAGGCCGAAGGATGACAGTTCACGATCGCATCTTCCCACTTATCGGAAAGACCATAACCGAGGCGGGCAAGGTCACAAAGCACGCTCACGACCGCAGCCGGCGAAATTGATCCAGATCAATGCGACGACAGGCCCCGCGCAATCACCGTGCGGTCCTGAATTCGGGAGAGGTCACGGTGACGGGCGATGATATCTTCGAGGTCGCGCGCATCGCGCCGGCCGGCGCCGACACGGTCTTCGGCCTCGTCGCGATGCTGCATCCGGAGGTGACGCCGGAGGGCTGGGCCGAGTTCGTGCGCGACCATTCGCAGGACGGCGCCAGGCCGCGCGGCGTCTTCGCGCTGCGCGACGCGCGGGCCATGCCGCATGCGGTCTTCACCTTCCGCGTCGCGCAGACGATCGCTGGCGGCGCTGCGCTTGAGATATCGGAGCTCGCGATGCTCCGGCTGCCGGGCACACATCTGGTCAACGCGTTGCTGCGCTTCGCCAACCAGCTCGCGGTCGAGCTCGACCTGCCCCGGATCGCGATCTCGCTGGAGCGCTCGGCCGCCTGGCCGCAGGACCATGACGCGCTCCAGCGCTCCGGCTTCGAGGTCGACCGGATGATGGTTCTGGGCCGGGCGCAACTGGCGCCGCCAGCCCCCAATTGACCTGCCTCAAACCAAGAGGCAGTCCCACTCAGCGGCCGTTGGCCTTCCGCCACGCCGCGAAATCGACCTTGCTCTGCTCTTCCGTCGGCGGGTAGAGGCCGAGGATCGAGCGGCCCTTCAGGACCTCCTCGGTGACGAAATCCTCGAAGGCGGTCATCTCGACGGCCTCAGTCGCGACCTCGTCGGCGAGATGGGCGGGGATGACGATGACGCCCTCGGCATCGCCGACCACGACATCGCCCGGGAAGACCGCGACATCGCCGCAGCCGATCGGCACGTTGATGTCGATCGCCTGATGCAGGGTCAGGTTGGTCGGGGAGGACGGGCGGTTGTGATAGCTCGGGAACGGCAGCCCCGCGATCTCGTAGGAATCGCGGAAGCCGCCATCGGTGACGACGCCGGCGACGCCACGCTTCATCAGGCGCGAGACGAGGATGCCGCCGGCCGAGGCCGCACGCGGGTCCTTGCGGCTGTCGATCACCATCACGGCACCGGGCGGGCAATCCTCGACCGCCTTGCGCTGCGGATGGGCGCGATCCTGGAAGACGGAGAGCGGGTTCAGGTCCTCGCGCGCCGGGATATAGCGGAGCGTGAAGGCCTCGCCGACCATGGTGCCGGCGCCGGGATTGAGCGGGCGGACATCCTGGATGAACTGGTTGCGCAGGCCCCGCTTGAACAGCGCGGTGCAGAGCGTGGCGACGGAGACCGTGCGCAGCTTCTCGCGGGTTTCCGGCTTGAGACTGGGCATGCGTTCACCTTCCGACGTCCGTGGCTCCCCGCCGGGCGGCAGGCAAGGGAGAGGTTCCCGCGATCCGCCCCGCTTTGTAAAGGCGGAACGGGACGTGAAAAACGCAACCCGCCCCTGCCCGTTGGGATGTCGCTTACTTGCCCCAGCGCAGCGCCAGCGGATCGAGCTCGCGCGCCAGCTCGATCAGGCCCTCGCGGGTCTTCGGATGCAGAGGGGTCAGCGGGTGGCGCACGGCCTCCGATTTGATCACGCCGCCCTCCTTCATCACCGCCTTGGCCGAGCGCAGGCCGCATTGGCGGTTCTCGTAATTGATGATCGGCAGGACGCGGGCATAGAGCGCCGCCGCCTGCTTGCGATCACCCGCAGCGTGGGCCGCGAGGATCGGCTTGATCAGGTCGGGGATCATCGCCGAGGTCATCGTGCCGGTCGCACCGGCATCGAGATCGGCCATCAGCGTGATCGCCTCCTCGCCGTCGAAGGGGCCGACCACGGCGTCGCCGCCGGCCTCGATCAGCGCGCGCAGCTTGTTCGCGGTGCCGGGCACCTCGATCTTGAAATAGCGGACAAGCGGGACCTCCTTCGCCAGCCGGATCATGAAGGGCACGGTCATGGTCACGCCCGAGAGCGGCGCGTCCTGCAGGATGATCGGAATGCCGCAGGCATCGGCCACCGCCTTGAAATGCTCGATCATGCCCTGCTCGTCGGCCTTGAGCAGCGCGCCGTGATAGGGCGGCATCATCATCAGCATCTTGGCGCCGGCATCGGCCGCGGCCTTGGCGCGCTGGGCGGCGATGCGGGTCGCGAAATGCGAGGTGGTGACGATCACCGGCACGCGACCAGCGACCTGCTCCAGCGAGAGCCGCATGACCTGCTCGCGCTCCTCGTCGGTCAGCAGGAACTGCTCCGAGAAATTCGCGAGGATGCAGATGCCGTCGACACCCTGGTCGACCATCAGGTCCATGACGCGCTTGTTGCCCTCGATATCGAGGTCGCCATTCTCATGGAAGATGGTCGGCGCGATCGGCAGGATGCCCTTGTAGGGTTCGGTCATGGCGTCATCTCGTCGGGGGCGGACATAGGCGGGATTCAGACAGTGCTTGTGGCCTTGGTGCCGCGCAAGCGGCGGGCGAGCGAGCCGATGACCGGCATGACCAGCAGCGCGAGGCCGATCGCCATCAGCGTCGAGACCAGCGGGTTCGACCAGAAGATCGAAAGCGAGCCCTGGCTGAAGATCATCGACTGGCGGAAGGCATCTTCGGCCTTGTCGCCGATGACCATGGCGAGCACCAGCGGCGCAATGGGATAGTCGAGCTTCTTGAAGAGATAGCCGACGAGGCCGAAAACCAGCGCGAGCCAGATATCGAATTCCTTGCTGGCGGCGGTGAAGGCGCCGATGAAGCAGATCACCACGATGATCGGCCCGATGATCGAGAAGGGAATGCGCAGGATCGAGGCGAAGAGCGGCACCGTCGCCAGCACGACCACGACCGCGACGACATTGCCGAGATACATCGAGGCGATCAGGCCCCAGACGAAATCCGGCCGGTCGGTGAAGAGCGTCGGGCCGGGATTGAGGCCCCAGATCATCAGGCCGCCCATCATCACGGCAGCCGTCGCCGAGCCGGGAATGCCGAGGGCCAGCATCGGCAGCATAGCGGCGGAGCCGGCGGCATGGTCCGCCGTCTCGGGCGCGATCACGCCCTCGGGCTCGCCCTTGCCGAACTTGGCGGGATTGCGCGAGGAGCGCTTGGCCATGGCATAGCTCATGAAGGAGGCGGCCGTCGGCCCGCCCGGGGTGATGCCCATCCAGATGCCGATCAGCGACGAGCGCAGCAGGGCGAGCCAGTAGCGTGGCAGCTTCACCGCCGTGCGCAGCACGTCACCGATACGCACCTTGGCGGCAACGCCCTCGAATTTCAGCCCCTCCTCCATGGTCAGCAGCAATTCGCCGATGCCGAACAGGCCGATCACCGCGATCAGGAAGCTGACGCCCGCCAAGAGCACGTCGAATTCGAAGGTGAGGCGGACATTGCCGGAGACCGAGTCCATGCCGATCGTCGCCAAGGCGAAGCCGATCGCCATCGACACGACGGTCTTGAAGGGCGAGGCGCCGCCGAGCCCGATGAAGCTCGCGAAGGTCATGAAATAGACGGCGAAATATTCGGGCGAAGAGAAGCGCAAAGCGAATTTCGCGACCCAGCCGGAGAGCAGCGTGATCAGGATGACGCCGGCGAGCGCGCCGAAGCCGGCCGATAGAAAGGCGAAGGAGAGCGCCTCGGTCGCCTTGCCCTGCTTGGCCATGGGGTGGCCGTCGAAGGTCGTCGCGACCGATGAGGGCTCGCCGGGAATGTTGAACAGGATCGAGGTGGTCGAGCCGCCGAAGAGCGCGCCCCAGTAGAGCGAAGTCAGCAGGATGATCGCCGAGACCGGGTCCATCGAGAAGGTCAGCGGCAGCAGCAGCGAGACGCCGTTGGGCGCACCGAGCCCCGGCAGCACGCCGACGAGCACGCCGAGCAGCACGCCCGCCATCATCAGCAGGAGATGATGCGTGGTGAGCGCGACCGAGAAGCCGTGCATCAGGTTGGCGATGTTGTCCATGCTGATATCCCCGCCGTCTCAGAGGCCGATGAGCGGCTCGATCGGGCCCTTGAGCAGGCCGATCTGGAAGAATTTCTCGAGCGCGAAATAGAAGAAGGCGGCCGTCACGAGAGCCGTGACGAGGCTGGGCAGCCAGCCATAGCCGCCCTGGAAGCGCATGGCGAAGACGAGGTAGAGGATGGTCGCGACATACATGCCGAGCGTCACACTCAGCACGACGAAGGCGACGAGCGGCAGCAGGAAGGACAGCACGCGCTTGCCGCGCTCGGCGTCGAGGAAGGCCTCCGCGAGCGCAGCCTTGCCGGCCACGCGCTGACTGATCGTCATCGCCAACGTGCCGAGGCTCGCCAGCGCGATCAGTGCCCCCGCATAAAAGGGAAAGGCGCCGGGCTGCGGGCCGGACGTATCCCAGCCGATGCCGAATTCGAGCGAGCCCTTCACGATGACGAGCCCGAAGACGAGCGTCAGGATCGCGGTCCCGATCTCTGCCCAGAAGCGGGTGATCATGCGGTGGGTTCCTCCTTGCGGGAGCGGCGGGAAGGCACGGCTCTAAGGAGAGGCTGGTCATCCCGGACGGAGCGAAGCGCAGATCCGGGATCCATGCCTGAGCGGACCGAATGAAGGTTCCGGCCTGGATCCCGGGTCAAGCCCGGGATGACCGCGCGATTCCGGGGAAGATCGGCTCGCGCCGATCCCAGCTTACTTCGCGACCCAGCCTTCGTTCTCGAAGACCTTCTTGTTCGCCGCTTCGTCCTTGGCGACGAAATCGGCGAGCTCCGCGCCCTTCATGAACTTGGCGGTCTGGGCGGTGCGCGTCACGAATTCCTGCCATTCCGGGGTCTTGGAGACCTTCTCCAGCAGGCCGGCATAATAGGTCACGGCATCAGCCGGGACGTCGGCCGGCAGCCAGACGGTGCGCGGCATCTGGAAGGTCTCCAGCGGCAGGCCCGCTTCCTTGCAGGTCGGGATATCGCCCCAGCCCTTGCCCTCGAAGACCGGCTCGCCCTTGGCGAGGCGCACCGGCGAGAAGACGCAGAGCGGCTTCACCTGTCCGGCCTTCCACTGGCCGATATTCTCGTTGGGATTGTTGGTGTTGGAGTCGATATGACCACCGGCGAGCTGCACGGCCGCGGCGCTGCCGCCCTGGAACGGCACATAGATCCACTTCACGCCGGTGGCGTCCTGGATCATCGAGGTCAGGGTCTGGTCGGTGTCCTTGGACTGGCTGCCGCCCATCTTGAAGCCCATGGGCTTGGCCTTGACCGCCTCGATATAGGCCTTGGCGTCGGCATAGGGGGCATCGCCCTTGACCCAGAGCAGGAACTCGTCGAGCGCCAGTGCCGCGACCGGCGTCAGGTCGGAAACCTTGTAGCCGAGCTTGGCGACGTAAGGCAGCAGATAGGCGTTATTGGTGCCGAAAATGACGCGGTTCGGATCGCCCTTGGCGCCCTTGCCATAGACATAGCCCTCGGCGCCCGAGCCGCCACCCTTGTTCACGACCACGATCGGCTGCTCGGTGAACTTGTGCTTGGTGATGATCGACTGGATGATGCGGGCGAAATTGTCGGTGCCGCCGCCGGCGCCGGAAGTCACGACGAACTCGATCGGCTTGGTCGGCTCCCAGGCCTGCGCGGCGCCGATGCCGCCGAGCGTGAGCGCGCCGGCGAATACAGCCGAGATGGCGATGGTCTTCATGGTTTCTCTCCCTGGGTTTTGATTGTGCGAGGCCGCTCTTGCCGGCGGCTTTGTCGAAACGCTTGGAAAATCAGGCTGCTGCGCGCGCCCTCGCCTTTCCGTCCTGGGCCATCTTGATGGCGAGCGCGAGCGCGGCCCGGGTCGCGCCGAGATTGGCGATGCCTTGGCCTGCGATCTCATAGGCCGTGCCATGGGCCGGCGTGCAGATCGGGAAGGGGAAGCCGCCGATCAGGGTGACGCCGCGGTCGAAGCCGATCAGCTTCATCGCGATCTGGCCCTGGTCGTGATACATCGTCAGCACGGCGTCGAAATCGCCGTTCTTGGCGCGTAGGAAGACGGTATCGGACGGGAACGGCCCCTCGACCGTGAAGCCCTTGGCCTTGGCCGCCTTCACCGCCGGCTCGATCGTCTCGATCTCGTCGCGGCCGAAATTGCCGCCGTCACCGGCATGGGGATTGATGCCGGCGACCGCGATGCGCGGCGGGTTGAAGCCGGCGGCGCGCAGATTGGCATCGGCCAGCGTCAGCGCCCGCAGGATGCGCTCCTGCGTGATGTTCTGCGCGACCTCGGACAGCGGGATATGCGAGGTGACGCGGGCGTTCCAGAGCTTGTCGAGGATGTTGAACTCGCTCGCGGCGCCCTCGAAACCGATGGCATCGCGCACAAAGCGGATCTCGTCGTCATAGCCGGGATAGGCGAAGCGCATCGCCGCCTTGTTGAAGGGCGTGAAGAACACCGCATCGGCCTGGCCTGAGGCTGCGAATTGCAGCGCGCGGCGGAAATTCTCGGTCGCGGCCTTGCCGCCGGCCAGGGTCGCGGTGCCGCGCTTGAGATCGGCTGGGTCGTGATTGGCGAGATCGACGAAGACGGGCTTGTCGCCGAGCGGCAGCGCGTCGCCATCCCTGACGACCTGAACCTGCGGATCGGCGCCGCCGTCCTTGATGCCGAGATCGAGCAGACGCTTGTCGCCGAAGACCACATAGCGCGCGGAGCCGCGCAGATCGGCTTCCGACAGGATGCGGGCGGTCAGTTCGGGGCTGATGCCGGAGGGATCGCCCATCGCCACGGCGATCACCGGCAAGGCGTCATTCGTCCGCTCATTCATGGCCGCCACTCCGCTGCCTATCCGTTCTTCTGGCTCCGTTGGCTAACACAGGGAGCTCGCTCGCTCAAGTATGCTGTATGCAGCATATTAAAACCGATGTAGTCATTCGGCAGGCGCAAGCTGCGGATTTGCCGCGCCGAAGGAGGGCCGATGAATTTTCATGCGCATTACGCCGGCATCACCGAACCCGTCGACACCTGCCTCGTCGGCAGCGGCAGCTTCGGGCGCAGCTATCTCGCGCAGTCGCGCCGGACGCGGCTGGTCAATGCGCGCATCGCGGTGGACGTGACCGCCGAAGCGGCGGGAAAGGCTTTCGCTGCGGCCGGCTTCGCGCCTGCCGAAATCGCGTTATGCACGACCGGTGCCGAGGCGAAGGCTGCCTGGAATGCCGGGCGCTGCGTCGCTGCGGCGAGCCTCGACACCGTCATGGAGCTGCCTTTCGCGCTTCTCGTCGAGGCGACCGGCAGCCCGGAAGCGGCGACGCGGCACAGCCTCGCCGCGATCGATGCCGGCCGCCATGTCGCGCTGGTCTCGAAGGAGGCCGACAGCGTCGTCGGGCCGGGACTGGCGCGGCTCGCCCGAGACAAGGGCGTCGTGGTAACCCCGGTCGATGGCGACCAGCCGAGCCTGCTGATCGCGCTGGCGAGCTGGGCCGAGGTGATCGGCCTCGAGATCATCGCCGCCGGCAAGTCGAGCGAATACGATTTCGTTCTCGATGCGGCGACCGGCAATGTCACCTGCAACGGCGTGACCCGCTCGCTGCCGGCGCTGCGCGAGCACTGGCTGCCGGGCTCGCGTTCCATCGTCGCCACCGCAGCGGAGCGCGCACGCATCCTTGGTGAGGCCTTCCCGCTGCGCGCCGTGCCCGATCTCTGCGAGATGACGCTCGTCGCCAATGCGCTCGGCTTCTCGGCCGATGCTGCCGGCTTCCATGCGCCGCCGGCCCGCGTGCCGGAGCTGGCCGACCTCTTCTCCGAGCACCGCGAAGGCGGATTGATGGGCGGCACGCGCCGGATCGACGTGTTCCACCATCTGCGGCTCGCCGAGGAAGCGAGCTTCGCGGGCGGCGTCTTCATCGTCGTACGCTGCGACAATGACGAGACCTGGGAGATGCTCGCCGGCAAGGGCCATGTCGTCAGCCGCAGCGGCAAGACCGCCGCGCTTTACCTGCCGCGCCACCTGCTGGGGGTGGAGGTCGTGACCTCCATCCTCGATGCCGCCGGCCTCGGCCGCTCGGGCTATGGCGACGATTATCGGCCAAGGCAGGATCTCGTCGCGGTGGCGCAGCACGACCTCGCGGCCGGAACGATCCTGACGATGGGCGGGCACCATCACAGCATCGACGGCGTCGGTGCCGAGGTGAGGCCTGCGGCAGCGCTCGCGAACGACCGCCCTGCCCCGTTCTATCTCGCGGCCGACCGGACGCTCGTCCGCCCGGTCAAGGCCGGCGAGGCTATCCGTCTCGGCGACGTCGCGATCCCCGCGGATTCCGGGCTGCTGGCGATGCGCCGACGGCAGGATGTGCTCTTCTTCGCAGAGAACGGCGCGCCGGTTTGACAGCGCGGAAGCCGCATGCCGTAACGGAGAGGCCGGAAACACGGGAGCAACGATGAGCGAGACGGCGGCCGACTACACCCCGATCACGCGCCGCACCCTTCATGACGAGGTGCTGGAGCGCGTGCGCGACATGATCATCGAGGGGCGGCTGGAACCCGGCCAGCGCATCAACGAGGGTCAGGTCGGCGCCCAGCTCGGCGTTTCGCGGACGCCGCTGCGCGAGGCGATCAAGACGCTCGCCAGCGAGGGGCTGGTCGAGATCCTGCCGGCCAAGGGCGCGATCGTCCGCAAGTTCTCGGCCCGCGACCTCGCCGATATCCTGGAGGTCATCAAGAGCCTGGAGCAGCTCGGCGGGCGGATCGCCTGCGCGGAGGCCAGCGACGCCACGATCGAGGCGATCCACACGCTGCACCGCGACATGCTCGCCCTCTACGCGACGCGCGACCGGCTCGACTATTTCAAGCTGAACCAAGCGATCCACAGCGCCATCGTCGCCGCATCCGGCAATGCGGTGCTGGCCGAGATGCACACAACCCTGCAATCGCGGATCAAGCGCCTGCGCTTCGTCGGCAACGAAGGCCCGGAAAAATGGGCCGGAGCGGTCGCCGAACACGAGGACATGATGGCGGCCCTGCTGAGGCGCGATGGCGAGGCTCTCGCCGAGGCGATCGGCCGCCATATGGATACGACACTGGTCAGGGTGCGCGAAGTTCTCTGAGGGCGGGCGCCGCGCAACGCGCCCGCCTGCCGCCCATAGACTTTCGAATAACCTCCCAGTGGCAGGGCGAGCCTCCGCTGCTCCAGCCGGAATCCGTTCCCGCACAATCGTTTACCCTGCCCTCGGAGCCGGCCGGCGAGCCCTCCGAGACGGCTATCCGCGCCCCCGTTCTTTCAATAAGCTGTAGACAAGGCGGCCCGGGGACTTTCGCCCCAGGAGCTTCCGATACAACGGGGCCGTTCACCGCCCGGGTAGGGCGGAGAGGCGTTCAAGGAGACATCCATGAAGACAATTCTGTTGGCGACGCTGTCGGCCTCCGCGCTGATGGCGGCGCAGCCGCTGATGGCCAAGACCCTGGTGTATTGCTCCGAGGGCAGCCCCGAGAACTTCGCGCCGAGCGTCAACACCACCGGCACGTCCTTCGATGCGAACACCCAGATCTATGACACGATCGTGCAGTTCGAGCGGGGCGGCACCAAGGTCCAGCCGGCGCTCGCCGAGAAATGGGACATCTCGCCGGATGGTCTGACCTACACGTTCCACCTGCGCAAGAACGTCAAGTGGCAGTCCAACAAGACCTTCAAGCCGACGCGCAACTTCAATGCCGACGACATCATCTTCATGATCGAGCGGCAGTGGAAGGAAGATCACCCGTTCTTCAAGGTGACCAGCTCGAACCACTCCTATTTCAACGATATGGGCATGCCCAAGCTGTTGAAATCGGTCGAGAAGGTCGATGACTATACGGTCAAGTTCACGTTGAACCATCCGGAGGCGCCGTTCCTCGCCGACCTCGCCATGCAATATGCCAGCGTGCAGTCGAAGGAATATGCCGACGCCATGCTGAAGGCGGGCACGCCGGATAAGCTCGACCAGGACCCGATCGGCACCGGCCCCTTCTATCTGGTGCAATACCAGAAGGACGCGATCATCCGCTACAAGGCCAATCCCGACTATTGGGCCGGCAAGGCCAAGATCGACGACCTGATCTTCGCGATCACGCCGGACGCCTCGGTGCGCTGGGCCAAGCTCCAGAAGGGCGAATGCCATGTCATGCCCTATCCGAACCCGGCCGATCTCGACGCGATCAAGAAGGACGCCAATGTCCAGATCCTGGAGCAGCCCGGCCTGAACATCGGCTATCTCGCCTACAACACCACCAAGAAGCCCTTCGACGACGTCAAGGTCCGCCACGCGTTCAATATGGCGATCAACAAGAAGGCGATCATCGACGCAGTCTATCTTTCGACCGGCGTCGCCGCGACGAACCCGATCCCGCCCTCGATGTGGTCCTACAATGCCTCGGTCAAGGACGATCCCTATGATCCGGAGGCGGCCAAGAAGCTCCTGGCCGAAGCCGGACACCCCAACGGCTTCGAGACAGATCTCTGGGCCATGCCGGTGCAGCGCCCCTATAACCCCAACGCCAAGCGCATCGCCGAATTGATGCAGGCGGATCTCGCCAAGGTCGGCATCAAGGCCGAGATCAAGACCTTCGAATGGGGCGAATACAGGAAGCGCCTGCAAGCGGGCGAGCACCAGACAGGCATGTTCGGCTGGACGGGCGACAACGGCGACCCGGACAATTTCCTGGATACGCTACTCGGATGCGCCGCCGCGGCGCCGGGGGGCGGCAACGTCGCCAAATGGTGCAACCAAGAATACCAGGCGCTCGTCACGAAGGCGAAGACGATCAGCGACCAGGCCGAACGCACGAAACTCTACGAGCAGGCGCAAGTGGTCTTCAAGCGTGAGGCCCCCTGGTTCACCATCGCCCATGCGGTCCAGCTGAAGCCGGTCCGCAAGGAAGTGAAGGACTACAAGCTCTCGCCGTTCGGCCGCCACACCTTCTACGGCGTCGACATCGGCAAGTGAGCCGAATGGCCAGCCGCGCCACGCCCTGGCGCGGCTGATGCATGCCAGATGACGCGGCCCCGGCGGGGCCGCGTTCCGAGAGGCGGAGACGATGGGGCACGACGCCCCGCGCCCGATCCGCCTCCCCTGCCTCTGCCGAAAGAACCGCCCATGTCCGTTCGCGCCCGCTCCCTTGCCCTGACGCTGGGGCTCAGCGCCCTCATGCTGCCCGCGCTCGCCAGCGCCCAGGCGCTCGTCGTCTGCTCCGAAGCCAGTCCCGATTACCTGAACCCGCAGTTCAGCGGCCAGAACACCGCCTATGATGTCGCCGCGCAGGTCTATGAGCGGCTGACGGCAACGGAACGCGGGGGATCGCAGATCATCCCGAGTCTCGCCGAGTCCTGGACGACCTCCGACGACGGGCTGACCTATACGTTCAAGCTGCGCAAGGGCGTGAAATGGCACGCCAGCAAGGCGTTTACCCCAACACGGGACTTCAACGCCGACGACGTGATCTTTTCGTTCGGGCGCATGTTCGACGAGAGCAACCCCTTCCACAAGGTCGGCAGCGGCAATTTCAGCTTCTTCGCGGAGATCGTGAAGCCGAGCTTCAAGGCGCTCGAGAAGGTCGATGACTACACGGTCAAGCTGACCCTGACCAAGCCGAATTCGCCGCTGCTCTCGGCGCTCTCGGTCGAGCCGATGTCGATCCTTTCGGCTGAATATGCAGCGGCGATGCTGAAGGCCGGCACGCCCGAACAGATCGATTTCCTGCCGATCGGCACCGGGCCGTTCTCGCTGCTCTCCTACCAGAAGGACGCGGTGATCCGCTTCAAGGCGGTGCCGGACCACTGGACCAAGGCGGTGGGCAACCGCGACCGCATGGCGCTCGTCAACGACCTGATCTTCGTGATCACGCCGGACGCCTCGGTGCGCTTCGCCAAGGTGCGCTCCGGCGAATGCCAGATCGCGCGCTATCCCAATCCCGGCGACCTGCCGGCGATGAAAGCGGAAGCCTCGATCAACCTGCTGCAGGGCAGCATCGCCGATCAGAGCTTCCTCGCCTTCAACCAGCAGAAGAAGCCCTTCGGCGACAAGCGGGTGCGCGAGGCGCTGGCCTATGCGACCAATATCCCGGCGATCATCGACGCGGTCTATCAGGGCACCGGCAAGATCGCCGCGGCGGCGGTGCCGCCCTCGCTCTGGTCGCATGACGCGGACCTGAAGCCGCGCCCCTACGACCCCGAGAAGGCCAAGGCGCTGCTCAAGGAAGCCGGCCTGGAGAACGGCTTCGAGACGACGCTCTGGGCGATTCCCGTCGTGCGCGCCTATATGCCGAACGGCCGGCGCGCGGCCGAGCTGATCCAGGCCGACTGGGCCAAGATCGGCGTCAAGGCGACGATCCAGAGCTTCGAATGGGGCGAATATCTCAAGCGCGGCCGGGCCGGCGACCATGAGGTCGGCATGTTCGGCTATACCTGGGATTATCCCGATCCGAGCCAGATCCTACTTTCGGGCTGGACCTGCGAGGGCGTGAAGAGCGGCGCCAACCGCGCGCGCTGGTGCAACCAGGAAGCCTCGGACGCGCTGGCCAAGGCCAGCACGATCACCGACCAGGGCGAGCGGGCCAAGCTCTACAAGCGCTTCCAGGAGCTGTTCCACCAGGATGTCGCCGGCCTGCTCTTCGCCAATGCACAGGCCTTCACGCCGGCGCGCAAGGAAGTGAAGGACTACAAGATTCACTTCTTCGGCGGGCAGCCCTTCTACGGCGTCTCCGTCGCCAAGTAATCCTCCCGCGCTCTCGCCGCGGCAGCTCCCCGCTGCCGCGGCCGATTTTCTGCGCGGTCATGCGGGCCGTGCAGCGCCTTCCCGGAGCTTCCTCGCCATGCGCATCTACATTTCCGCCGATATCGAAGGCATCGCCGGTGTCGTCACCCGCGACCAGACCCTCGTGGAGGGTTTCGAATACCAGGCCGCCCGCGTCTGGATGACCGACAGCGTCACCGCCGCTGCGCAGGCCGCCTATGACAGCGGCGCCAGCGAGGTCGTGATCGCCGACAGTCACGGCCGGGGGCAGAACCTGCTGCTAGAGCGGCTGCCGCGCGACGTGCAGCTCGTTCGGGCCCATCCGCGGCCGCTCTCGATGATGCAGGGCGTCGAGGCCGGCGCCTATGACGGCGCGCTCTTCATCGGCTACCACACGGGATCGACCAATCCCGAAGGCGTGCTGGCCCATACCTTCCGCGGCGCCACGCTGCGCGAGGTCAGGGTCAACGGCACCGCCGTGCCCGAGGCCGGCATCAATGCCGCCATCGCCGGGCATTTCGACGTGCCCGTCCTGCTCGTCAGCGGCGACGACGCCACCATCGCCGAGACCCAGGGCTTCCTGCCCGATATCGAGGGCGTGACGGTGAAATGGGCGCATAGCCGCCAGTCGGCCCGCACCCTCATGCCGGAAGCCTCCTATGAGCTGATCGCGGATGGCGTGAAGCGCGCGATCGCGCGGCGGGCCTCGATCAAGCCCTATCGCATCGCCGGGCCGATCACGCTGGAAGTCAGCTTCCTCTTCCGCCAGCCGGTCGAGTATCTGGTCATGCTGAAGCTCGTGGAGCGGGTGGATAGCTTCACGATCCGCTATGTGGCGGACGATATTCTTGATCTCCAGCGCTTTTTGGTGTTTGCGCTGGGCTACAGCTCGACATTGCAATAAATCCAAACGACCTGCCGGCGTGAAACGATCCTTTCGCGCCGGCCAAAAACATCGGCAGAACCATGCTGCGCTTCATCTTCACCCGGCTGAGCCTGGTCATCCCGACCTTCATCGGCATCACGCTGCTGGCCTTCTTCCTCGTCCGTCTCGTCCCCGGCGACCCGATCGAGACCATGGCCGGCGAACGCGGCATCGACGCCGCCCGCCATGCCCAGCTCCTGACCGAGTACGGCCTCGACCGGCCGCTGCTCGTCCAGTACGGCAAGTATATCGAGCGCGTCGTGCAGGGCGATCTCGGCAAGTCGATCGTCACCCGCGAGAATGTCCTGTCCGAATTCGGTCAGCTCTTTCCGGCGACGATCGAGCTCGCGATCTGCGCCATCCTGCTCGCGCTGATCATCGGGCTTCCGGCCGGCATCATCGCGGCGGTGAAGCGAAACTCGATCTTCGACCATGGCGTGATGGGCATCTCGCTCACCGGCTATTCGATGCCGATCTTCTGGTGGGGCCTGCTGCTGATCCTGCTGTTCTCGGTCCAGCTCGGCATCACGCCGGTCTCGGGCCGCATCGCGGTGCAGTACTTCATCGAACCGGTGACGGGCTTCCTGACCATCGACAGCCTGCTCGCCGGCGATATCGATGCCTTCTGGTCGGCCCTCTCGCATCTCGTCCTGCCGGCGATCGTGCTCGGCACCGTGCCATTGGCCGTCATCGCGCGCATGACCCGCTCGGCGATGCTGGAGGTTCTGGGCGAGGACTATATCCGCACGGCGCGGGCCAAGGGCATGGCCCCGCTTCGGGTGGTCGCGCTGCACGCGCTGCGCAATGCGCTGATCCCGATCGTTACCGTCATCGGCCTGCAGGTCGGCGCGCTCTTCACCGGCGCGATCCTGACCGAGACGATCTTCTCCTGGCCCGGCGTCGGCAAATGGCTGATCGAGGCGATCAGCCGGCGCGATTATCCGGTCCTCCAGGGCGGCACGCTGCTGCTCGGCGTCGTCGTGATGAGCGTCAACCTCTTCGTCGACCTGCTCTACGGCCTGATCAACCCGCGCATCAGGCACGCCCGATGAACCGTCATTTCACCCTTCGCTCCCATCGGAGCCTCGCAGCATGAGCCTAGAGACCCTCAAAACCCCGGCCGCCGTGCCGAACGTCGCGCCGCCCCATCCGCTGCGCGAATTCTGGACCTATTTCAGCGCCAATCGCGGCGCCGTCGCCGGCCTCATCGTCATCGTGCTGGTGCTGCTCTGCGCCCTGTTCGCGCCGTTGATCGCGCCGCATGAGCCGAACCTGACCAACAACGCGGTCTTCCTGAAGCCGCCGTTCTGGCAGGAGGGCGGCTCGCTCTCCTATCCGCTCGGCACCGACGCGATCGGCCGCGACATCCTCTCGCGCCTGCTCTACGGCGCGCGGCTCTCGCTGGTGATCGGTATCGCGGTCGTGGCGCTCGCCATCGTCGTCGGCATCGTGCTCGGCCTCATCGCCGGCTATTTCAAGGGCATCGCCGATATCGCGATCATGCGGTTGATGGACATCCTGATGACCATGCCGAGCCTGCTGCTCGCCATCGTCATCGTCGCGATCCTCGGCCCCGGCCTGATGAATGCGATGCTTGCTGTGGCCATCGTCGTGCTGCCACACTATGTCCGCATCACCCGTGCCGCCGTCATCGCCGAGGCCAGCAAGGACTATGTCGTCGCTGCGCAGGTCTCGGGCGCGCAGACCGTCCGGCTGATGTTCTCCGAGATCTTGCCGAACTGTGCCGCGCCGCTCATCGTGCAGGCGACGCTCGGCGTCTCCACCGCGATCCTCGACGCTGCGGCGCTCGGCTTCCTCGGTCTCGGCGCCCAGCCGCCGACCCCGGAATGGGGCACGATGCTCGCCGACGCCCGCGAATTCGTACTGCGCGCCTGGTGGGTCGTCACCTTCCCGGGCCTCGCCATCCTCATCACCGTGCTCGCCTTCAACCTTCTCGGTGACGGCCTGCGCGATGCGCTCGACCCCAAGCTGAAGCGCTGACCCCATGCCCCTGCTCGAAATCGAAAACCTCAGCGTCGAATTCCCGACCTCCCAGGGAACGCTGCGCGCCGTCGACCGCATCGACCTCACCCTCGAGGAGGGCGAGGTGCTCGGCGTCGTCGGCGAATCCGGCTCCGGCAAGAGCGTGACCATGCTCGCGCTGATGGGCCTCGTCGGCTATCCCGGCCGCGTCCGCGCCGACAAGCTGCGCTTCGACGGCCGCGATCTCCTGACCCTCTCCGCCCGCGAGCGCCGCCAGCTCACCGGCAAGGACGTGGCGATGATCTTCCAGGAGCCGAGCACCAGCCTGAACCCCTGCTTCACCATCGGCTTCCAGCTCGCCGAGACGCTCAGGAAGCACGAGGGCATGGACGGCAAGGCGGCGAAGCGCCGCTCGATCGAATTGCTCGAACAGGTCGGCATCCCCGCGCCGGAAAGCCGCCTCAAGGCTTATCCCCACCAGATGTCCGGCGGCATGAACCAGCGCGTGATGATCGCGATGGCGATCGCCTGCAATCCGCGCCTGCTGATCGCCGACGAGCCGACGACCGCACTCGACGTCACCATCCAGGCGCAGATCCTCGACCTGCTGATGTCGCTCCAGCGCGAGCGCAACATGGCGCTCGTGCTGATCACCCACAACATGGGCGTCGTCGCCGAGACGGCGCAGCGCATCATGGTGATGTATGCCGGGCAGATCATGGAGGAGCGCAAGGTCGACGCGCTCTTCGCCAACCCGCAGCATCCCTATTCCGCCGCCCTGCTCGCCGCCCTGCCGGAGCGCAGCGAGCATGCGACTAGGCTCGCCACCATTCCCGGCATGGTGCCGGGCCTGAACGACCGGCCGAAGGGCTGCCTGTTCTCGCCGCGCTGCGCCTATGCGACCGATCACTCGCGCTTGATCCAGCCGGAGCTCCGCAACTGGGCGGATGGACGCGTGCGCTGCCACTATCCGCTCGGCGATCCCCAGCGCGACGCCGATCGCGCCCGCGACGAAGCCGGCCAGGCGCAGGAGGCCGCGCGATGAGCAATCCCGTGATCGAAGCGCGCGAGCTGACGCAGATCTATCCGGTCAAGCAAGGGCTCTTCAAGGCGCCGGCGCAGTTGCAGGCTGTGAACAAGGTCTCCTTCGCGGTCGAGGCGGGGCGCACGCTCGCCGTCGTCGGCGAGTCCGGCTGCGGAAAATCGACCCTGGCGCGTATGGCGACGCTGATCGAGACACCGACTTCGGGCGCGCTGACGCTCGACGGGCTGGACGCGATCAACCCGCCGGCCGACAAGCGCCGGCATCTGCGCCGCACCGTGCAGTTCGTGTTCCAGAACCCCTATGGCTCGCTCAACCCGCGCAAGAAGATCGGGACGATCCTGGAGGAGCCGCTCAAGATCAACACGGACCTCTCCGCCACTGAGCGCACCGAGAAGGCGCGCGCGATGATGGCCAAGGTGGGCCTGCGCCCCGAGCACTATGCCCGCTATCCGCATATGTTCTCGGGCGGCCAGCGCCAGCGCATCGCGATCGCCCGCGCGCTGATCCTTTCGCCCAAGGTCGTGGTCGCGGACGAGCCGGTCTCGGCATTGGACATCTCGATCCAGGCGCAGGTGCTGAACCTGCTCGCCGATCTCCAGGACGAGCTGAAGCTCGCCTATCTCTTCATCTCGCATGATCTCAGCGTCGTCCGGCACATCGCCCATGACGTGATGGTGATGTATCTCGGCAATGCCATCGAGCACGGGCCGAAGGAGCGCATCTACGCGCGCCCGCTGCATCCCTATACGCAGGCGCTGCTCGCCTCGACGCCACGCGTCGATGCCGGCAAGCGCGAGCGCATCATCCTGCGCGGCGAATTGCCCTCCCCGCTCAACCCGCCGAAGGGCTGCGTGTTCTCGACGCGCTGCCCGCATGTCACCGATCGCTGCCGGGCGGAGCGCCCGGACAAGCGCGAGATCGACGGCCGCCAGGTCGCCTGCCACTACGCCGAGGATTTTCTCGCCAAAGCGGCGTGATCCCGCGCGGACGGCTGCAAGCGGATCGCGTCGGCACGCCTCGTGCCGGCGCGGCCCGCCGGGCTTGCACCGCATCCCTGCTGCCGTTGAGTTCGCTCTCTCTGGCGACGGTGTTTTCGCGTTTCCCGCGGGCTGATTTGCTCTGCCGCAATGCGCGCTGAGAATTCTCGCATATTTGTCGAGAAAAACTGGACGAAATCGTGATTGCGGAGTCAGATTGCGTATCCGGTTCGATGCGACTGGAGGGCGGAATGCGCACGGAAGCTGAAACGATCAACCGCCATATCGGAGGTCGTCTGCGGATCCTCCGCAAGAAGCGCGGCCTGAGCCAGGCCGATCTTGGCGCCGTCCTCGACGTCTCATTCCAGCAGTTGGGCAATTACGAGAAGGGCAAGGACCGGTTGAGTGCAGGCGCTCTCTTCCTGCTGGCGCGCTTCCTGAACACAAGCCCCGCCAGTTTCTTCGAAGGACTGATTCCGGCGGAGGCTGGATTCGCCGAGGATGCCGCGACCTACGCACAGGCAACCGAAAGGCCACCCCAATCCGACAAGCTCGATGCTGCATTCGGACGGATTCGCTCACAGCGCGACCGCGCCTTGGCTGTGGCGATCGTGGAGACGATCGCGGGCCGCGATGACGGAGCCGCCTGACCGCGAATATCCCCGGCCGTTCGGACGGCTCTCAGCGCAGCTTCATCGTCGCGCGCGCCGTACCTCACTTCCGTCCTCGAAGCGTCATGAGAAGCAATCCAGGGCGACCGGCTGAACCGTTCAGCCCAGCCTCCTGGATTGCTTCATCGTCCGCTCCGCGCAATGGCGGCTTGCGTGGAGGGCCGATCTCACGCCGAAACCGAGGCCCCAGACCGGGGCGCTCGCATGTCGGCCGGGCGCAGCGAATGCTAGCCGCGTCCCTCGTTCAACTTGCTGCGCACTGAGATGGCGATATCCGGCCGGTCGGTCGTGAAGGCGCTGACGCCATCGGCGAAAGCCTTCCGGATCGCCGGCTCGTCATGGGCGCCGTAATAGCCCAGCGTCACCGCCTCGCTGTGGCAGGTCTCGCGATCGCCATCCCGTGCCTGTGCGATACGGATCGCGATCTCCGACACGCCCGCCGCGGCAGCCTGGCGGCAGAGATCACGCAGATCCCGCGCCGGCCCTGCCAGCAGCTTGTCGGCGATCAGCCAGATCGTCGGCGTTGCCGGGGCGAGGCGCAGGAGGCCCACCAGCGTCGGCAGATCGAAGGAGGTGAAGGTCGTCCGCCCGAGCAGGCCCCGCTCCTGCAACCGGGCCACGACCTGCGCCTCGATCCCCGGGTAGCGCGCGCCGCCCTGCCGCGTCTTGAGTTCGATGCGCAGCCTGATGCCGCTGGGTTCGAGGATATCCAGGACCTCGTCGAAACTCGGGATCGTCTCGCCATCCGTTCCGATCAACTCCACAGCCGTGAGCGCGGCCCAGTCCATATCGCCGACCGCGCCTTCGCCTGACGCGGTCCGGCCAAGCAGCGGATCGTGATGCACCACCAGAATGCCGTCGCGGCTGCGGTGGATATCGAACTCGATGAAATCCACCGGCAAGACAGCGGAATTGCGGAAAGCGAGGCGGCTGTTCTCGGGCCAGATTCTGGCGCCGCCGCGATGTGAGGCGATGTCCGTCATATCTCTGTAACCATGAGGGGAGATGACTGCTTATGCAACATAAGTTGCTGACAGACCAATTTGCAATTTAACTTGCAAGTCGCTTCAGAGCTCCATTACCCTGCCTGACATGGGAGAGACGATGAACCTGACGGAGATCATCGCGGCGCGGCAGGACGAGCTGACCGAGTCGGATCGCCGGCTGGTCGAGGTTCTCCTGGCCAATCGCACGGCGGGCAGCTTCCTGCCGTCGCACAAGGTCGCCGAGCAGGCCGGCGTCCACGCCTCGACCGCCGGCCGCCTCGCCCGCAAGCTCGGCTTCGCCTCCTATCGCGAGATGCGCGGTGCCTTGCAGGATACCATTGTCGCCGACCTCGACGCCTCGGTCCGGGTGCAGCGCCGGCTCGACCGGGTTCGCGGCGAATCCCTGCTCGGCTCGGTCGTTGAGGGGGAAATCCGGGCGCTCGGCGCCCTGATGAGCCAAATCTCGGATACCGAGATCGTCGCCGCAGCCGGAATGCTGCGGCAGGCCGGGCGCATTCTCGTCGCCGGCGAGGGCCATGCCAGCAGCCTCGCCGAATTGTTCGTGCGGCGCCTCGTCCGCTCAGGCTATCGTGCGACGGTCGTCGCCCATGCCGACTGGCAGGCGGCCGACCAGTTGCTCGGCCTTGCCGCCGGCGATGTCGTCATCGCCCTGATCTTCCGGCATGAGAGCCCGGCGATGACGCGCCTCATAGCCTGCGCGCGGGAGATCGGCGCCAAGACCCTGCTGATCACCGACCGCCGCACCGGCGTGCCGGCCTGCGACCTCCAGCTCGTCGCCGCCCGCGGCGAGCAGGGCGAATTCCATTCGCTGACCGTGCCCATGGCGATCTGCAACACGCTGATCCTGGAATTGTCACGCACCGATGAAGGCCGCTCGCTGGACACGCTGGCGAAGGTCGAGAGCCTGCAACGCCTGTTTCGCGGCAAGCCCGGCTAGGGCCGCCGCAGCCATTCCGCCCGTTCACCGACACAGCCCCTGTTCTCAGGAGAATGCGATGAAGATGTCACCGATCAGCAAGGCCATCCCGGGGATCATGCTCGGCGCAGGCCTCGCAGCAGCAGCCGGCTCGGGCGCCATCGCGCAGGAGCGGCCCGCCGTCACGGTCGCCGTCAACGAGCTCGCGCGCTCGCTCGACCCCGGCGAGCACACCGGCAATGTCGACACCCGGATCTACTACTCGATCTTCGACACGCTGATCCGGCGCGACTTCGCCAAGCCGAAGGCCGATGGCGGCGCCAATCTGGTGCCCGGCCTCGCCGAAAGCTGGTCCTGGACGACCCCGACCACCTTCGACCTGAAGCTGCGCCGCGGCGTCGCCTGCCATGACGGCAGCCCGTTCGACGCCAACGACGTGCTGGCGACCTTCTCGCCCGACCGGCTCTGGGGGCCGAAGGCCTATTACCCGGAAGGCCGCATCTATTTCGGCAATTTCACCCAAGTCGAGAAGCTCGACGACTTCACCGTGCGGATTACGACGGCGCAGCATGACCCGATCATGGAGCATCGCCTGTCGAGCTACATGTCCTTCGTGCTCTGCGACGAGCCCTGGAACGCGTTCCGCAAGGAGGGCGTCGATTCCAAGGTCTGGATGGACCAGGCCGCCAAGGCGCTCCGCTGGAAGCCGGTCGGCACCGGCCCCTACAGCTTCGTCGACTACCAGAAGAACGACAGGATCACGCTCGCGGCCTTCGACCGCTATTTCGGCGGAGCGCCGGCAGCCAAATCCATAACCTTCCGCTCGGTCCCCGAGGTCGCGGCCCGCGTCGCCGGCCTCGTTGCGGGCGATTTCGACATCGCCGTCGAATTGCCGCCCGACCAGTGGGATGGCCTCAAGCGCTACAAGGACGTCTCGGTGAAGACCGAGCCGCTGGAGAACAGCCATGTGCTCCAGTTCAACACCAATGACCCCGTGCTCGCCGACAAGAAGCTGCGCCATGCGATGAGTCTGTCGATCGACCGCAAGGCGCTGATCGACGCGCTCTGGAAGGGCCAGACCTATACGCCGAACGGCCACCAGCTCCCGAGCTTCGGGCCGATCTATGTCAAGGAGAACAAGGGCTACGCCTATGATCCGGCGCTCGCCAAGAAGCTGCTCGCGGAAAGCAGCTACAAGGGCCAGGAAATCTCCTACCGGCTGATCCCGAACTACTACCTCTACAATGTCGAGGCGGCGCAGGTGATCCAGGAGATGTGGCGCGCTGTCGGCATCAACGCGCGCATCGACTTCGTCGACAGCTTCAAGGAGGTGCGCAAGCCGGGCGCCCAGGTCTTCGCCTGGTCGAACACCTATCGCGTGCCCGATCCCTCCGGCGCGATCCTGACCCTTTGGGGGCCCGACAGCGAGAACCAGAAGACCTGGAAGCTCTATGGCGCGAGCCCGGCCTTCAACGATGCCGCCAAGGAACTGACGGCCGAGACAGACGAGGCCAAGCGCCGCGCCGCCTTCGCCAGGCTGCTCACGGCCTTCGAGGACGATATGCCGATGACGATGCTCTACAACCCCGTCACCGGCTATGGCGTCAAGAAGGGCATCGAGTGGACGCCCTACAGCCAGTATTACATGGACTTCCGCCCCTCGAACTTCTCGCTGGCCGCGAAGTGACGGGCGGCGCGCGCAGGAGCGGCACCGACGGGGGCAGCGAGCCGCTGCTCTCCGTCGAGGGCCTGACCGTCGGCTTCCGCACCGCGAAGGGTTATGCCGATATCCTGCACGCGGTCTCTTTCACTGTCCGGCCGGGCACGACGACCTGCATCGTGGGCGAGAGCGGCAGCGGCAAGAGCGTTTCCTGCCAGGCGGTGCTCGGCCTGCTGCCCGGGAACGGGCGCCGGACGGCGGGGCGCATCCTCTTCGAGGGGCGCGACCTCGCCGCCGCCAGCGAGGCCCAACTCGAGAAAGTTCGCGGCCGCGGCATCGGCATGGTGTTCCAGGACCCGCTCGGGTCGCTCAACCCGCTGCACACGGTCGGGACGCAATTGCGCGAGACCTTGCGGCTGCACACCGCGCTTTCCGAGCCACAGCGTCAGGCTCGCGCGCTGGAGCTCTTGCGTTTGGTCGGCATCCCCGAGCCGGAGCAGCGCCTCGCTTCTTACGTCCACCAGTTCTCCGGCGGCATGGCCCAGCGCGTCATGATCGCGATGGCACTCGCCTGCGAGCCGCGCCTGCTGATCGCCGACGAGCCGACGACGGCCCTCGACGTCACCATCCAGGCGCAGATCCTTGATCTCCTGAACAAGCTCAAGGCAGAGCTCGGCATGGCGATCCTGTTCGTCACCCATGACCTCGGCGTCGTCGCCGAGATGGCTGATGATGTCGTGGTGATGCGTCATGGCCGCGTGGTCGAAGCCGGTCCGGCCGAACGGCTGCTGAACACGCCCGAAGCGCCCTATACGCGCGAGCTCCTCGCCGCGATGCCGCGCCTCGACGTCGCCGCGCCGATTTATCGCGAACGGGCCGCATCATGAGCGCCGCGACCGAACCCCTGCTGCGCGTCTCCGGTTTGCGCCGTCATTTCGGCGGCGGCCGTTCCTTCCTGCGGACGCAGCGGACGATCCGCGCCGTCGAGGATGTCTCGTTGACGCTGCGGATCGGCGAGACGCTCGGGCTCGTCGGCGAATCCGGCTGCGGCAAGTCCACTACCGGCCGCATGATCGTCGGGCTCGAACGACCGAGCGGCGGCGAAATCCTGTTCAAGGGCCGCGACCTCACGAGCCTGACGCCGCAAGACTGGCAGCGGCAGCGCCGCGACATCCAGATGATCTTCCAGAACCCGCAATCGGCGCTCGATCCGCGCTTGAGCATCGGCCGACAGATCCGTGAGCCGCTCGACCTGCACGAGATCGGCGAGCGCAACGGGCGCGACGCGGAAACCCTGCGCCTGATGCAGGCCGTGGCCTTGGCGCCGGAGATGGCCGACCGCTTTCCGCACCAGATCAGCGGCGGGCAGGCGCAGCGCGTGGTGATCGCGCGGGCACTGGCGATGAAGCCGAGCCTGATCGTCTGCGACGAGCCGGTCTCGGCGCTCGACGTCTCCGTGCAGGCGACGGTGACTGAACTGCTGCAGGAACTGCAGGAGCGCTTCGACATCGCCTATCTCTTCATCTCGCACGACCTGCGCGTGGTGAAGAAGCTCTCGCACCGGATCGCCGTGATGTATCTCGGCCAGATCGTCGAGGAAGGCCCGACAGACCCGGTCTACCGCGCGCCGATGCACCCCTACACGATGGCGCTGCTCGCCGCGATTCCGGACCTTTCCACCTCGCGCACCGCCCGGCCCGTGCGGCTTGCAGGCGATCCGCCCTCGCCGGCCAACCCGCCGGCCGGCTGCCATTTCCACACGCGCTGTCCCTATGCCCGCCCGCGCTGCTCGGCCGAGATGCCGGTTCTGCGCCCGCTCGGCGACGGCCGCAGCGTCCGCTGTCATTTTGCTGGTGAACTGGGAGTTGCGTCATGACCCGGCCGCTCGTCATCGCCCATCGCGGCCACTCGGCGCGCTATCCCGAGAACACGCTGGAGGCCTATCGCGCCGCGATCGCGTCCGGCGCCGATCTCGTCGAGACCGATGCGCGGCTCAGCGCCGATGGCGTGGTGATCGCCTCGCATGATCCCGATCTCGTCCGCGTCGCCGGCCGCAACGCCGCGATCGCGGAGACGCCTCATGAAGACCTCAAGGCCATCGCCCGCTCCGGCAGCGTGCAGCTCGCAACGCTGGCCGAGGCGCTCGCCGCGATCTGCCCGCATCGTCAGGCGCTGATCGACATCAAGACCAAAGATCTCGCCATCATCGACGCGGTGCTCGCGGTGATCCGGGAACTCGGCGTCGTCGATCGCGTCTGGGTCGGCGCGCGCGAAGTCCTTCAGGTCGCGCATGCGACGCTGACGATCCCCGGCCTGCGCGTCCTCGCCTTCCTGCCCGACAATGCCAATCCGGATCACTATGCCGCCGCCGGCGCGAGCGCCTTCCGCATCTGGGAAGGCGCGCTCGATGGCCCGGTCGCGGCCAAGCTGTGCGGGCGCCTGCCGGTCTGGGTCACGGCCGGCGGCAAAGGCACCGGCCGCATCGTCGGCGATGTCGATGGCGACGGCCTTAGCGCTATCCTCGCACATGCACCGCAAGCCGTTCTTCTCAACGATCCCGACCTGCTGACCGGCTTCCAAAGCCGCAAGGCCTCGTGATGCCCGGCAGGCTCTTCCTGACGAAGCTCGCGCGCGGTCTCCTGACCGTCTGGCTGATCGTGACGCTGACCTTCGTCGCGCTCAACCTCTCCGGCGACCCGATCGAGGCGCTGGTCGGCGACCAGGCTCCCGCCGAGGTCATAGCGCATTACCGCGAGAAATTCGGGCTCGACCGGCCGCTCTGGCAGCAATACGTCTCCTATGTCGCGGGGATCGCACAGGGCGATTTCGGCTTGTCGCTCTCGGACCAGCGGCCGGCGATCGAGCTGATCGCCGCGGCGCTGCCGCGCACGCTTCGGCTTGGACTGACGGCCTTCGTGCTCGGCCTATTGCTCGGCGTCGGGCTCGGCATCGTCGCCGCGCTCAACCGAAACCGGCCGATCGACCGCTTCGTCATGAGCTTCGCGGTGCTCGGCTTCAGCCTGCCGAACTTCTTCCTCGGCATCCTGCTGATTCTGCTGTTTTCGTTGCACTGGCGCCTGCTGCCGAGTTCGGGCGACGCGACGATCTGGCACCTGATCCTGCCAGCGATCACGCTGGGCACGCATTTCGCCGGCACCTTCGCCCGCTTCACCCGCTCGGCCATGCTGGAGGTGCTGAACAAGCAATATGTCGTCGCGGCCCGGGCCAAGGGCGTGCCGCGTCCGCGCCGCGTGCTCTGGCACGCCCTGCCCAATGCCGCGATCCCGATCATCACCATCATCGGCCTCAAGCTCGGCGATCTCGTCGCCGGCTCGATCATCGTCGAGACGGTGTTCGCGGTGCCCGGCGTCGGACGTCTGCTGGTCAATGCGGTGACCTCGCGCGATTTCGCGCTGGTGCAGGCGATCCTGATCATGACCTCGATCACGATGGTGCTGGCCAATCTCGCCGTCGATGCGATCTACGCCATGATCGACCCGCGCATGCGCGCCGCCCGCTCGGAGAGTTGAGATGGCGCTCATGACCCTGTTCCGTCGGAAGGACGATGCACCAGTGCGGGCCGAGGCGCGCTACCCCGCCCTCGTCGTCATGGCGCTAATCCTGCTCGGCCTGATCCTCGTGATCTTCCTCTTCGCCGACTGGCTGGCGCCGTACGACTACCGCACGCAATCGCTGCTGAAGCGCCTGAAGCCACCGAGCTTCCTCGGCGGGTTGCCAGAGCACCTGCTCGGCACCGACGAGCTCGGGCGCGACGTCCTCAGCCGCCTGATCTATGCGATCCGCTTCAGCGTGCTCGTCGCGCTCGGCGGCACGCTGATCGGCGCCTTCATCGGCACCACGCTCGGCTTCATCGCCGCGCATTTCCGTGGCCTCGCCGAGGAAGCGATCATGATGCTCGCCGATGTGCAGGCCTCGCTGCCCTTCATGATGATCGCGCTGGCGCTGATCGCCCTGTTCGGCGGCGGCTTCTTCCTCTTCGTCGCGATCATGGGCTTCTACGGCTGGGAGGTCTTCGCGCGATTGACCCGCGGCGTCGTCATCGCCGCGAATACGCAGGGCTATGCGACGGCCGTGACCGCGCTTGGCGCGCCCGCCCGCCATGTCTATCTCCGGCATGTCCTGCCGAACATCCTGAGCGTGCTGATCGTCCAGTTCACGCTGAATTTTCCGCAGGTGATCCTGCTGGAGACTTCGCTGAGCTTCCTCGGCCTCGGCATCCGCCCGCCCCTGACCAGCCTCGGCCAGATGCTGGGCGCGGGCCGCGCCTACCTGACCAGCGCATGGTGGATCGCGGTGCTGCCGGGACTGGCGATCTTCCTGACGACGATGTCGATCTCGATCGTCGGCGACTGGATCAGGGACAGGCTCGACCCGACGCTGCAAACGCGCTGACCGGCCCCGTTACGACAGGTCGGCCCGGCCGAGGACACGCCGGGCGGCCGTGCGCAGCGCACGCTGGTCGGCATAGCCCACCGCCTTGACGACCTGCTGCGGCGAAGCGCCGTCGCTCGCCATCGTCATCGCCCTGAGCACGCGCAGCCGCGTGCGCCAATCGCCGAAGCTCAGGCCCGTCTCCGCCCGGAAGCCGCGCGTCAAAGTGCGCCGGCTCGCGCCGGCACGCTCGGCCCAGCCGTCGAGATCGATGTCGAGGGCGGGGTCCTTGAGCAGCGCATCGCAGATCCGCCGCAGACGCGGATCGCGCGGCAAAGGCAGGGTCAGCGCCGTCTCGGGCGCCCGCGCGATCTCGTCGAGGATCAGCGCGGCAAGATGCCCGCCGCGCCCGGCTTCGTCGTAGAGCATGGGCTCGACTGACAGCGCCTCCAGCGCCGAAGCCAGCAGGCTCGAGACCTCCAGCACGCGGCACCCTGTCGGCAGCACACCCACCGCCTCGGGTGCGATATAGGCCGAGCACATCGAGACCGCGCCATGCATCCTGACCTCGTGCGAAAGGCGCGGCGGAATCCAGAGCGCGTGCCGGGCCGGCAGCACCCAGGTGCCGTCCTCCGCCCGCACCAGCGTCAGGCCGGCCGTGGCATAGAGCAATTGCGCGCGCGGATGGCTGTGCCACCCCGTACTCGCGCCGGCCTCATAGCTCCTGGGCATCACGGCGACCGCGCGCGGCACCGTTTGATAGGCCTCGCTTTCGCGGCGCATCGCTTCCCCTCTTTGGCCCGATCCCGTCGAATTACGGCCCGACAGGCCTAGCGGGTCAAGCTAAGCTTGGTCATCATTGCCGCGAGATCGCCCATGAGCCCCGAGACGCTGTCCAAGCGCACCCTTCTCTTCGTCAATGCCGCCCACGCGCTCGACCATTTCGTGCTGCTGATCTACCCGACGGCGGTGATCGCCATCGCCGCGCAGAGCAGCCTTAGCTATGCCGAGCTGATCGGCCTCGCCACCGGCGCCTTCGTCGCCTTCGGCCTGTGTTCCCTGCCGATGGGCTGGCTCTCGGACCGGTTCGGCCGGCGCAACATGCTCGCCGTGTTCTTCATCGGTTACGGTTTGTCCTGCCTCGGCGTCGCCAGCGCGGATCGTCCCGCAGCCTTCGCCAGCTGGCTGCTCGTGCTGGGTGTGGCCTCGGCGATCTATCACCCGGTCGGCTCGACGATGCTGGTCAGCCATGCCCGCCAGCTCGGGCGCGATCTCGGCGTCAACGCCGTCTGGGGCAATCTCGGTGCGGCTTCGGCCGCCGGCGTGACCGCGCTGATCGCCGCGAATTTCGGCTGGCGCTTCGCCTTCATCCTGCCGGGCTTCGTCTGCCTCGTGCTCGGCGCGGCGTTCATCGCACTCGTGCCCGGCGACGGAAACCCGTCCGCGAACCGCTCCGGCAAGGCCGAGCTTATTCCGGTCAGCAGGCCGAAAGCTCTGCTCGCCATCTTCGCCGTCGCGGTCATCGCCGGAGGCATGACCTTCAACATCACCACCATCGCGCTGCCGAAGGTCATCGACGAACGGCTGGGTCTCGACCTGCCGCTGGCGCTGATCGGGTCGCTGGCGACGCTCGTCTTCGTGTTTGGAGCCGCCACGCAATGGCTGATGGGCCGGCTGGTCGACCGCTTCACGCTGCCGACCCTGTTCGTCGGGCTCGCGCTGTTCCAGCCGCTCGGCCTCGCGCTCGCGGCGACGACCTCGGGCGTGCCGCTGCTCATCGGCCTCGTCATGACCATGGCCGCGATCTATGGGCAGGTCGTCGTCAACGACGCCATGGTCGCCCGTTACGTGCCGGCGCAGCACCGCGCCAAGGCCTTCAGCGTGCGCTACTTCCTCGGCTTCACGGTGAGCGGCTTCGTCGTGCCGATGCTGGCCGTGCTGCATGCCCAGGGCGGGTTCGGGCTCGTGCTCGCCGGTGCCACCGCTTTCGGTCTGATCGTCTGGTGCGCGTCGCTGGCGTTCTTCTTCCTGGCCCAAGGCGCGCCCGCCGCCAGCACCGTTACGGCCGAGCAATAGGTTTTCCGACAGCGCGAGCTGCCTGCCCATCATTCGATCAGGATCGAGGCATCGCCCCGCCATGCATGGCGGGGTTCAACTGCGCCTGATCATGCGTTTCTGACATCTCACAAAATGATTGTCAGATGTCATAAACTGAGCCAGCATGGCTCATGCTCGATCAATCGCCTTTCTCGCTTCCTAGGCCGCCAGCGGCGGAGAGCGACATCGCCTTCGCGGGCCGGCGCCTGCGACAGGCGCTCGTCCGCTGCGAGCTCGCTCCCGGCACCTATGTCCATGAGGCCGACCTCGCGCAGCGTTTCGGGCTGGGGCGCGCCGCCGTCCGGGTCGCGCTGACGGAACTTTCCATCGCCGGCTTCGTCGCCCGTCACGCACGGCAGGGCTGGCGCGTCGCGGCGGTCGATGGCGCGCTGGCCAGCGCGATCGTCGGGGCCCGGACGCGAATCGAGCCCGCGCTGGCCGAGAAGCCGCTCGATGAGCGCAGCGTTGCGCTGCTCGGCAGCCTGCGGGGGGCGATCGACGCCGTGATCGGGCGGGACGATCCTTCCGCCCGCACCATGGCGCAGCAGCTCTGCCGGCAGGCGCTCGACCTGCTTGCGCAAAGGACCGGCGGTTTCATCGCGGTCTGGCTGCGCGATCTCTGGGATCATACCGAGCGCCTGACGCGCTCGCTCGAACTGGCCGGTGCAGAGGCACCCGCAACCGATCCGCGCCCGTTGCTCGATGCGCTCCTGCACGGCGACCGCGAAGCCGCGCTGCTCGCGCTCCAGGAAGAGCAGAAGCGCTTCACCGACGCGGTGGCGCACGGCTTTCTCGCCACCGCACGCCTGCTTCCGCAGAACGAACCGGTTTCCGTGCGCAGCCGCCGGCCGCGCCGAGGCACGAACGACCGCAAGCCGTCCCACACCCTGTCCGAGGAGAAATCGCGATGAGCCGTGTTTCGAAAGCCGCAGCCGCCTTCCTCGTCGCCACCGCGCTCGGCCTTGCGGCCGGGCCGGCACTGGCCGCCAAGGACCGTTTCGTCGTCGACCTCGTCAACGAGCCGTCCTCGCTCGACCCGCAGGTGCAGTGGAACCCGGACAGCTACTATGTCTACCGCAACATCTTCGACAATCTCGTCACCCGCGACGACAAGGGCGAGATCATCCCGCAGGTCGCGACCGCCTGGAAGCAGGTCTCGGATACCGAGATCGAGTTCGACCTGCGCAGCGACATCGCCTTCCATGACGGCTCGAAGCTGACTGCCGAAGACGTCGTCTACAGCGTCAAGCGCATCACCGATCCGAAATTCGCCAGCCCCCAACTCGGCCAGTTCGACAAGATCACCGATGCGATCGCGCTCTCGCCGACCAAGGTGAAGCTCGTCACCGCCGGCCCCTATCCGGCGCTACTGGCCCAGCTCGTCAAGCTCTCGATCGTGCCCAAGGCCGTGGTCGAGGCCGTCGGCAAGGATGCGTTCAACCTGAAGCCCGTCGGCAGTGGCCCCTACAAGTTCGAGTCCTGGCAGCGCGGCGTGAACGTGCAGCTCACGCGCAATGACGCCTATTGGGGCACCAAAGCGCCCTTCCCGACGGTGATCTTCCGCGCCGTTCCCGACGCGGCGACGCGGCTTGCCAACCTGCAGGCCGGGGCCAGCGACCTCGTCGTCACGCTCGATGCCGATCAGGCCGCCCAGCTCAAGTCCTCGCCCAAGGCGCAGGCCCTGATCGGCCTGACCGAGCGCGTCGCCTATGTCCGGCTCAACACGACCAAGCCGCCCTTCGACAATCCGAAGCTCCGCCTCGCGGCGGCGTATGCGATCGACAAGCAGGCGATGATCGACGGCCTGCTCGGCGGCTACGACAAGCAGGTCCCCGAACTGCTGACGCCCGCCATCTTCGGCTGGGTCGACGGCATCAAGGCGCCGGAACACGACCTCGCCAAGGCGAAAGCGCTGATCGCCGAGGCAGGCTCGGCCGCGAAGGCCGAAATCGATCTCGCCACGTCGCCCGTCTTCGACCAGCGCATCGTGCAGGCGATCCAGCAGATGCTCACCGAAGCCGGCTTCAATGTGAAAATCGCGATGTCGGACATGGCGACCTATCTCAAGCGCGCCCAGGCCGGGCCGGAGACGACCTCTCTGCTCAGCTTCGGCCGCTGGTCCTGCGCCTGCCAGGATGCGGACGGCGTGCTCTTCCCCTTGCTGCACAAGAGCAGCGGCTGGTCGGCCTATCGCAACCCGAAGATGGATAGCCTGCTGGAAGAGGCCCGCGCGACGCTCGACACCAGCAAGCGCCTTGCCGCCTACAAGCAGGTGCATGAGATCGTTGCCACTGATGTCCCGGTCGTGCCGCTCTACCAGGCCGTGGTGATCTATGGCGCGGCCAAGAACCTGACCTTCCAGCCGACGCCGAACGAGAGCATGTTCTTGAACCGGATGAGCTGGAAGGACTGAGCCGCGGTGCCGGGTTTCCTGCTCCGCCGGCTGGGCCAGGCGGTCGTCACCATCCTCGGGGTGGTGACGCTGATCTTCTTCGTCCAGCGCCTGACCGGAGACCCGACCTATCTGCTCGTGCCGGAAACGGCGACACAGGCCGATATCGCGGCCCTGCGCCATCAGCTCGGCTTCGACCGGCCGCTCCCGGTGCAATATCTCGACTTCCTCGGCGAGCTCGCCCGCTTCGATCTCGGCCAGTCGGTGGTGCAGCGCGTGCCGGTGACCACCATCATCGCCTCGCGCCTGCCCTATACGCTGATGCTGGCGGCCGGCGCCCTTCTCGTCGCCTGCGGCATCGGCGTGCCGATCGGCATCCTGCTCGCGATCTTCCGCAACTCGCCCGCAGCGAAGGCGGCCGCCGGCTTTGTCCTCGCCGCCCAGAGCATGCCGACCTTCTGGAGCGGCATCCTGATGATCCTGGTGTTCTCGGTGCTGCTCGGCTGGCTGCCGCCTTCCTCCACCGGCGATCTCTCGAATCTCGTCATGCCGTCCTTCGCGCTCGGCCTCCTGAGCATGGCGACCTTCGCGCGGATCACCCGTTCGGCCCTGCTCGACGAACTCTCGAAGGACTATGTCCGCACCGCCCGCTCGCGCGGCGTCCGCAGCGGGCGCCTGCTCATCCGCCATCTCGCGCGCAACGCCTCGATCCCGGTGATCACGGTCGCCGCACTTGAAATCTCGAACCTGCTGGCCGGCGCCGTCATCGTCGAGACGGTCTTCGCCTGGCCCGGCCTCGGGCAGGTGACGGTGCAGGCGATCCTGGCGCGCGACTTCATGATCGTGCAGGGCGTGGTGCTGCTCGGCGCGTTCGTCACCGTGCTACTCAACCTCATGTCGGACCTGCTCTACAGCCTGGTCGATCCGCGCATCGTGCTGGAGGGGGCGCGATGAGCGTCGCCGCGGCGAACCCTGTGCCGCGCCGGAGGAGCTGCAACCTGTGGCGCTGGTGGCCGGTCGGCATCATCGCGCTCGTCGTTCTCGTCGCGATCTTCGCGCCCTGGCTCGCGCCTTATGATCCCAACCAGCAGAACCTGCTCGGCCGATTGAAACCGCCGGGCACGGTCTCGCGCAGCTTCCATTACTGGCTCGGCAGCGACGAGCTCGGCCGCGACCTGCTCAGCCGCGTCATCCATGGCGCGCGGATATCGCTGATCGTCGCCTTCGCCTCGGTCATCCTCTCCGGCGTGGTCGGCACGACGCTCGGCATGATCGCCGGCTACCGCCGCGGCTGGGTCGAGATCGCGGTGATGCGCGTTGTCGACGTCTTCCTGTCGATCCCGGCGATCCTGCTCGCGATCATCACGGTCGCTGTGCTCGGCCCCGGCATCGTCAACGTCATCATGGTGCTCGCGCTGACGCGCTGGCCGCGCTACGCCCGCATCGCCTACAGCCAGACGCTGTCGGTCGCCAACATGCCCTATGTCCGGCTGTCGGCCTTGATGGGGGCCGGCGCGCCGCGCGTGCTCTTCCGCCATGTCCTGCCCAATATCGTCGGCGCGGTCAGCGTCGTCGCGACGCTCGAATTCGGGCTGATGATCCTGTTCGAGGCGGGCTTGTCCTTCCTCGGGCTCGGCGTCCAACCGCCGACCGCGAGCTGGGGCGCGATGCTCTCGACCGGCCGGAACTATGTCGCCACCGCATGGTGGGTCGCGACGCTGCCCGGCGCTTGCCTGTTCGTGCTGGTGCTCGCCGTCAATCTCACCGGCGACGCCGTGCGCGACCGCCTCGATCCCCGCCATCGCTGAAGGAAGAAGCCCATGTTCGAGGATATCAAGGGGAAGCGCGCCGTCGTCACCGGCGCCTGCGGGGTCATCGGCCGCTGGATCGCCGAGGTGCTGCACGAGGCCGGCGCCACGCTCTGTCTCACCGATGCGCGCGCCGAGGACCTGGAGGCGCAAGCCAAGGCGATGGGCCTTTCGGGCGACAGCTTCGTCATGCCGGCCGACCTGACCGACGAGGCCTCGATCGTGGCGCTCGCTACCGAGATCGGGAAGCGCTGGGGCGCTGCCGACATCCTCGTCAACAATGCCGGCATCTATCCGAGCGCCTTCCTGCTGGACACGTCGACCGCCGAGTTTGACCGCATCCTCGGGATCAATCTGCGCGCGCCGTTCATCCTGACCCGCGAGCTCGCGACGCAGATGGTGCGCAAGGGCGTGAAGGGCTCGATCATCAACATCTCGTCGGGCGCCTCGCGCAAGATGCGGCGCACGGCCTGCATCTACTCGACGTCGAAGACCGCGCTCGACCGATTGACCAAGGGCTTCGGCGTCGAACTCGCCGAATACGGCATCCGCTCCAACGCGCTGGAGCCCGGCTTCGCCGCCGGCAGCACGGTCAGCGCACTGACCGACGCCCATATCCAGAACACCGTCGCGCAGATCCCGCTCGGCCGGGCGTCCTCGCGCGCCGATGTCGGCAACGCCCTGCTTTATCTCGCCAGTGACGCCTCGGCCTATGTCACCGGTGCGACCTTGACGGTCGATGGCGGCAACTCGATCGGCTCGCTCGCCGTCCATCAGGACAAGAAGCAGGCGCTCTGAGGAGGCAAGGACATGACCGCCCCGAACGCTAGCCGCCCCGCCTATGAATGGCCCGAAGGCAAGAGCAGCGCCTTCTGCTTCACCATCGATGTCGATGCGGAAAGCCCCTATCAGTGGAGCCTGCCGGAAAGCGCACCGGTCGCGCTCGGCCAGATCGAACAGCGCCTGTTCGGTCCGCGCGTCGGCATCTGGCGCCTGCTCGACCTGCTCGATCGCGATGCTATCAAGGCGACGCTGTTCGTGCCGGGGCTCGTCGCGAAGAACCATCCGGAATTGCTGCCGGCCTTCGTCGAGCGCGGCCACGAGATCGGCCTGCACGGCTATTTCCATGAGCTCGCGACCGAGGCCGGGCCGGAGGAATTCGCGCGGGCGATGGACGAGTCGCTGGCGCTATTCAAGAGCCAGGCTGGCGTCGTGCCCAAGGGCTTCCGCTCGCCGGCCTGGGAGATGACACCCTTCATGCTGGAGAAGGTGAAGCGGCGCGGGCTCTACGATTCCTCGCTGATGGGCTTTGACCATCCCTATACGATCGACGGGGTGACGCAGGTTCCGGTGCTCTGGGCCGTCGACGACGCCGTCTATTTCCGCTTCACCGGCAGCGCGCAGGACCGCGCCCCACCATCACCGCAGAACGGCATCCTCGACGCCTGGCTCGACGAGTGGGAGGTGCTGCATCGCGAAGGGCGGATGATGATGCTGACCGTCCATGACTGGATCTCCGGCCGTGCCGGACGCGTGCGCATGCTGGAGAAGCTGCTCGACGTGGTGACGGCCTCGCCCGGCGTCTGGATCGCGACCGTCGGTGAGCTGGCGGCGTATCACGCGGCGAGCGCCAATGCGCAGCGCTTCAGCGTGCCCCTGCGCCTGCCGCAGCCGAGCGCGCCGCTGCGCTTCAGGACTAAAGCCTGATGCAGACCTTCAGCATCCGCCGCCCGGCCGTCCGCTCCCAGCACGGGCTCGTCGCCGCGCAGAACCGCCACGCGGCCGAGGCCGGCGCTGCCGTTCTGTCGCGCGGCGGCAACGCGATGGATGCAGCCATCGTCACCGCGCTGGTGCTGAGCATCGTCGAGCCCTGGCTTTCGGGCGTGGGCGGCGGCGGCTTCCTTGTTCATGCCGACGGCAAGACCGGCGCGCTCGACACGCTCGACTTCAACGTGCGCGCCCCGCGCGGGCTCGACCCGGCGGATTATCCTCTGACCGATGCGGGCTCGGGCAACTGGTTCGCCTGGCCTGCCGTGGTCGGAGACAGGAATGTCGCCGGCTACAGCGCGATCTGCGTACCCGGCGCCATTGCCGGCTTCGCCGCCGCGCTGGAGCGCTACGGCACGATCTCGTGGAGCGAGGCGCTGCAACCGGCGATCGAGCATGCCGAGCGCGGGCTGGAGATCGACTGGTACGCGGCGCTCTGCATCGCGGTCGAGGTTGCGGGACTTTCGCGCGATCCTGCGATCTCGTCGCTGCTGCTTGATAACAGCCAGCCGCCCAAGGCCAGTGCCGATACCCGCCGCTTCAAGCCGATGACCGCCAAGGCCGAGCTGTTGAAACGGCTGGCGAAGGCGGGCGCCCGCGATTTCTACGAAGGCGAGGCTGCAAGGCTGATCGCTGGTGATCTCGAAGCGGGCGGCTCGGCGATCCGCGCCGACGATCTCGCCAACTATCAGGCCGTCTGGTCACCGGCCCTGACGGGACGCTATCGCGATCTCGACATCGCCGCCATCCCCGGCCTCAGCGGCGGCCCGACCTTCTTCGACGCCGCGCGGCGCTTGGAAGCGCGGGGCCTTGGTCAGGACACCTCGCAGGCCGATGCGGCCCTGGCCTACGCGACGGCGATCCGCGAGGCCTATGCGGTGAGGCTCAACAGCCTGGGCCATGCCGCGACACCGCAGGCCGGCTGCACCTCGCATGTCAGCGCGGTCGACCGCGACGGCAACATGGTCTCGCTGACCAATACCCTGCTATCCCGCTTCGGCGCGCGGGTGGCTCTGCCGCAAGCCGGCATCATCATGAATAACGGCATGATGTGGTTCGACCCGCGCCCCGGCCAACCCAACAGCATCGCGGCCGGCGCCAAACCGCTCGCGAACATGTGCCCGCTGGTGCTGAGCCGCCACGGCAAGCCCTGGCTCGCGATCGGCGCCGCCGGAGGCCGTACGATCTTCCCGACGCTCTTGCAGATGATTTCCGGCATCGCCGATTACGGCCTCTCGCTGGAGGACGTCTTCCACCGGCCACGCATCGACGCCTCGACCCCGCGCATCAAGGTCGACGCCAGGGCGGAGCCGGATGTGGCAGCGCGGATCGCCGGCGCCTTCCCGGTCGAGATCGTCGAAGACACGCTCTACCCCGTGAACTTCTCCGTGCCTTCGGCCGTGATGTGGGCGGAGGATGGCGGCTTCCTCGGCATGGCACATCCGACCAGTCCCTGGGCCGCGGTCGCGGCAGCATCCGCATGAGCGAGCGCGCCGACCCGATGCTGGCGATCGAGGGCCTCACGATCGAGATCGACGGCAACCGCATCGTCGATGGCGTCTCGCTTAGCGTCGAGACCGGCCGCATCCTGGCGATCGTCGGCGAATCCGGCTGCGGCAAGAGCCTGACGGCGCTGTCAGTGCTCGGCTTGCTGCCGGGCGCCGCACGGGTTGCCGGAGGCTCGATCCGGCTCGGTGGGCGCGAACTGACGGGGCTTTCCGAAGCGGAGCTGTCGCAGGTCCGCGGCAACAACGCGGCGATCATCTTCCAGGAGCCGGTTGCCTCGCTGAACCCGCTGATGCGCGTCGGCGAGCAGGTCGAGGAAGCACTGCTCCTGCATCGCGGGCTATCGCGTGCCGCCGCCCGCGAAGAGGCCATCGCGATCATGGCGCGCGTCGGCATTCCCGATCCGGCAAGGCGCGCCCGGCAATATCCGTTCGAGCTCTCCGGCGGCATGTGCCAGCGCATCATGATCGCCTCGGCCCTGATCTGCCGGCCCTCGCTCCTGATCGCGGACGAGCCGACGACGGCGCTCGACGTCACCATCCAGGCGCAGATCCTCGAGCTGATGCGCCGTTTGCGCGACGAGGTCGGCAGCGCGGTCGTGCTGATCACCCATGACATGGGCGTGGTCGCAGATCTCGCCGACGATGTCTGCGTGATGTATGGCGGCCGGATCGTCGAAAGCGGCCCGGTCGATGCCATCTTCGCCGAGCCGAGCCATCCCTATACGCGCCTGCTGCTGGGCACGATCCCGAAGCTCGACGGCGCACGCAAGACGGTGCTGCGCACGATCGAGGGCATGGTGCCGCCGGCCGGCGCCTGGCCTGAGGGCTGCCGCTTCCGCACGCGCTGCCCGCTCGCCGACGAGGCCTGTGAACAGGTTCCGCCCGCCGTCGTTGTCGGAGCCGAACACCGCGCCGCCTGCTGGCATGTCGACCGGCTGGAGGCGATGGCATGAGCGCGCCCCTGCTGGAAATCCGCGACCTCAGGGTGCATTTCCCGCTGCGCGGCGGCATCGGCACGCCGGGCGGCGTGGTCAAGGCGGTCGACGGCATCTCCCTCGACCTCCAAGCCGGAAAGACGCTGGCGCTGGTCGGTGAATCCGGTTGTGGCAAGTCGACGACGGCCTATGCCGTCGTCGGGCTGGAGCGAGCGACGTCCGGCACGATCCGCTTCGACGGGCGCGACATCACCGCGCTCAAGGGGCGCGAGCGCGCGGCGCTGGCGCAGGACATCCAGATCGTCTTCCAGGACCCGTCCTCGGCGCTCGATCCCAAGATGACCATCGCGGACAGCATCAGCGAGCCGCTCGCCATCGCCGGCCGCAGCCGCACTGAGCGCAAAGCTCGGGTCGCCGAATTGCTGGATCGCGTCGGCCTGCCAGCGGCGCTGGCCGAGCGCCTGCCGAGCGCGCTTTCGGGCGGGCAACGCCAGCGTGTCGTCATCGCGCGGGCGCTCGCCTTGTCACCACGCTTGCTCGTGCTCGACGAGCCGGTCTCGGCGCTCGACGTCTCGATCCGCTCGCAGGTGCTGAACCTGCTGCTCGAATTGCAGCGCGATCTCGGCCTGTCCTATCTCTTCATCTCGCATGACCTCTCGGTCGTCCGGCATATCGCCGACGAAGCGATGGTGCTCTATCTCGGCACCGTCGCCGAGCAAGGGCCGGTCGATGCGATCTTCGAGCGGCCGCAGCACCCCTATACGAAGGCGCTGCTCTCGGCGATCCCGCTGCCGGACCCACGCGCGCAGCGCCATCGCGAAAAGATCATCCTGAGCGGCGACCTGCCGAGCCCGCTCTCGCCACCGGTCGGCTGCCCCTTCGTGACGCGCTGCCCGGAGCGGATCGCTGTATGCGCCGAGGAGCGCTTCCCGCTCGCCGCTGGCGACACGGGAACCGAGGCGGCCTGCGTCCATGTCGGGCGGGCGGCAATCGGTTAGCCGCGAATGCGCTCCCATTCCGCGAGCGCGAGCAGGAGATGGTATAGCACCCGCACCGGGATCACGGTTTGGGTGGGCGTTCCATCTTTCGCGAGCTGGTTGAACCAGAGCCCCGTTTCAGGCGCGACGAACCAGCGGAACAGGCTGGCGAGATGCCTGTCGAGGCGCGCGGCCGCATCGGCATCATCAAGGAATTCGACCCGGGCGAGGAAGGCCTTGATCGCCTCGGTCTGCGGCCAGAGCAGCTTGGTCGAGGCCGTCACATGGCCGGTGCGATCGAACACGTCGAAGGCAGCGAGCGGCCCTGTTCCGCCATCGTCGACGCCATACCGGATGGCGAAGCCGTAGAGCCTCTCCGCCAGATCGCGCGCCTGTGTATCGCCTGTCAGGCGCCAGTGATGCAGCAGCAGCCAGGTCCATTCGAAATGATGGCCGGGCTCGCAGACCATCCCGGCCGCGCCAGCAGCAGGCTTCCAGTCGTCGGTGAAATACTCGCCGAGCGTGCCGGTCTCGGCATCGAACAGGTGCTCGCGCGCCAGCCGGACGATCGCGCTGGCATGGTCGAGCCAGCGCTTCTCACCGGTCGACTCCGCCAGCGCATGAAACGCTTCGAGCAGATGCATATGCGGGTTCTGCCGCCGGGGCAGCGTGCCCAGCGTATCCTCGGCGAAACCGCCGAGCGGATGCGCCATCTCGTTTTCGATGAAGCCGATCACCTCGTCGGCGATGGCGAGTGCCTGATCGTCCCGCGTCGCGCGATAGTACCAGGCCATGGCGAAGAGGACGAAGGCGAGGTCGTAGAGGTCGGTGCGAGCATCCACCGGCGTGCCGTCCTCGCGGACCGAATGCAGGAAGCGCCCTCGGCCGCCCTCGCGGCAGGCATCGCGCAGGAAGGCGAAGCCATGGCGGGCAGCGGCGAGCGCCCCGCTTTGCGGATCAAGCAGATGGGCGTGGCTGAAGACATAGGTCAGCCGGGCCGTGACGAGCGTCGTCCGGAGCGATCCGCTATCGCGCAGGGGATCGGCCGGATCGAACATCTCGACGAAACCGGCGCGGCCGGACCGAACGGCACGATCGATCCAGGCCGGGATGAGGGTTTCCCGGAGCCACGCCTTCGAAGGCAGATCGCTGGCGCTCTTCGGAGCCTCTTCACGCTTCATCGCAGGATATCCTCGGTGAGGAAAGAATGGGCGATGGCAGAGCTTCCCGCCGCGCCATGATGGCTTCCAGCGGATAGCCACAGCCGGAGCTTGCGTCCACATCGCCCAGCGCAGAGCGCTATAGCGCGCCGCGGCCGACGACTTCGCGCATGGCGATATAGCTGTGGTATTCCGCGACGTTCGGATCGTCGTGAAAGACCTCGCGGGTGAAGGCGGCATAGGCGGCCATGCTCTCGACCTGCAGATGCAGCACGAAGTCGGCATCGCCCGTCACATAGGAGGCGTGCTTGACCTCGGGCCGGGCCTGGAGCTTCCGGGCGAAATCGCCATAGGTGCGCGAGCCCTGGAGGATCGAGACGGTAACATGCACCGTAACCGGCACGCCCATGATCTCGGGGCTGACGACCGAGACATCGGCGGTGATGACCTTTTCGGCCCGCAGGCGCCTCAATCGCCGCAAGACTGCGCTCTGGGACAGGCCCACGCGCTCCGCCAGCACGCGTGCGGGCGTCTGGTTATCGGCCTGCATCTCTCTCAGCAGGGCGTAATCGAACCTGTCCAGGTCGACTGTTTTGGCCATCGAAACCTTCGTGATCGGCGAAATTCGTCACGCTATAGCAAAAATGGGCGACTATCGCCAAGCGCTCGACGGCATGATCTGCTGGAGATGCCGCCCCTGTCGGCGGCGACGAAACTGGGAAACGGGTCATGACTGCGACGAAGTGGACCAAGAGAAGCCTTGCCGCGCAGGCCATGGGCAAGATCGACCCGACCACCAAGGGCGTCGTGCCGCCGATCCATATCTCGACGACTTATATCCGCGACGAGGATAACGGCTACTCGACCGGCTTCATCTATGGCCGGCCAGATAACGAGACGGTGCATGAGGCGCAGGCCGTGCTCGCCATGCTCGAGGAGGCCAAGGCCGGCGCCTTGCTGTTCGGCTCGGGCATGGCCGCGGCGACCGCCGTGTTCCAGGCGCTCTCGCCCGGCGACCATGTCGTCGCCTCCAAGGTGATGTATTGGGCGTTGCGCGCCTGGCTGCTCAACGAGGCGACGCGCTGGGGCATCAAGGTCGATTTCGTCGAGACCGACGATCTCGCCGCGTTGAAGGCGGCGGTGAAGTCCGGCCAAACGAAGCTCGTCTGGATCGAGACGCCGTCGAACCCGCTCTGGACCATCACCGATATCGCGGCGGCCGCCGAGATCGCGCACAAGGCCGGCGCCAAGCTCGCCGTCGACTCGACCTGCGCTTCGCCGGTCCATACCCGCCCGCTGACGCTCGGCGCCGATATCGTCATGCATGCGGCGACGAAGGTGCTGAACGGCCATTCCGACGTGGTCGCCGGTGCGCTCTGCGCCCGCGAGGACGACGAGTTCTGGAACCGGGTCAAGACGGTCCGCAAGGGCCAGGGCGGCATTCTCGGCCCGTTCGAAGCCTATCTGCTGATGCGCGGCATGCGCACGCTCCATGTCCGGCAGGAGCGGCAGGCCGCGTCCGCGATGGCGCTGGCGCAGCGGCTCTCGGCTCATCCGCTGGTGGCGCGCGTGCTCTATCCCGGCCTGCCGCAGCATCCCGGCCACGATATCGCGGCGCGGCAGATGGAGAACGGCTTCGGCTTCATGCTGTCGGTGCAGGTCACCGGCGGCGAGGCGGCGGCGGTCGCCACGGCGGCCCATGTCGAATTGTACAAGCGCGCGACCTCGCTCGGCGGCGTCGAGAGCCTGATCGAGCATCGCGCCTCGATCGAGGGCGCCGGCTCGCCCTGCCCGACCGACCTGCTGCGCCTCTCGACCGGCATCGAGGATATCGATGACCTCTATGCCGATCTCGACCAGGCGCTGAAGGCCGGGCATCGCGCGTAAGGCGCTGCCATGACCGCGACAGGCTCCGCCCCCATGCCGGCCAGTCAGACGGTCGGCAAAGCCCTCCTCATGGTCACGGCCCTGGGCTGGGGCCTCAACTGGTCCGTGCTGAAATTCGTCCTGCAGGACTGGCCGCCGCTCTTCGCGCGGGGGACGGCGGGTCTGCTCGGTGCGCTCTGCCTCGCCTTGCTGGCCAAGGCGCGCGGCGACAGCCTCGCCGTGCCACGGGAAGCCCGCGCGCCGCTCGTGGTGGCTGCCGCGATCAACGTCTTTGCCTGGATGGGCTTCACCGCGCTTGCGCTGAACTGGCTCAAGGTGTCGGAAGGGGCCTTGATCGCCTATTCGATGCCGATCTGGGCGATGATGCTCGCCTGGCCCTTGCTCGGTGCGCGCCCGACCCGGCGCAGCCTCGTCGCGCTGGGCCTGAGCATCACGGGCATGGTCGTTCTGATGGGCGGGCCTGAATTTTCGGCGGCCAAACTTCCCGGCGTTCTGTTCGCCTTCGCGGCGGCCGTGCTGTTCGCACTCGGCACCGTCAAGGCAAGGAAACCCCTCGCCATGCCCGGCCCCGCCGTCGCGGCCTGGCAGGTCGCCCTCGGCTGCCTGCCGATGGTGATCTTGGGCCTGATGCTGGAGCAGCCGCAGATCACGTCGCTGTCGCTGCACGGAGCGCTCGGGCTTGCCTACATGGCAGTCGGCCCGATGGCGCTCTGCTACCTCACCTGGTTCGGCGCGCTGAGGCGCCTCCCGACCGCCGTCGCGGCCACCAGCATGCTGATCGTGCCCGTCGTGGGCACGCTGACCGCCGTGCCGCTGCTGGGCGAAACGCTCGGGGCCCGGGAATTGATCGCGATCGTGCTGACCATCGGCGGTGTTGCCCTCGCTCTTCGGCAATAATCCTCGCCACCGTGCCGCACCCGGCAGGCAGCCGGCAGGGCTGGATCGCAGCGGCCTTGGAGCGCCCGCGAAATTTCCGTAAACTGCGACTTGCAGATATTTTAAGCTTGAAACATTATGGTCTGCGCGAGCCATAGAAATCCGAGGGAACGGGGCCGCGCTTCAACTTCGTCCGGGAGAGCATCGATGACGGCATTCAGGTTCGGTCTGGCACTCGGTTGCGGCGCGCTGGCGCTGTCCATCGCGTCCGCACAAGCGCAGGAGCCGATCAAGATCGGCGTGGTCAGCGTGCTGACCGGCCCGGCCGCCTCGCTCGGCCAGCAGGTCCGCGACGGCTTCCAGCTCGCGGTCGACAAGAACGGCGGCAAGCTCGGCGGCGTGCCGGTCAAGATCACCGTGATCGACGACGAATTGAAGCCGGACGTGGCCGTCGAGCGCGTGCGTTCGTTCGTCGAGAGCGAAAAGCCTGCCTTCGTCGTCGGCCCGGTCTTCTCGAATATCCTGGGCGCCATCGCGAAGCCCGTGCTCGATTCCGGCGCCTTCCTGATCAGCCCGAATGCGGGCCCCTCGACCATGGCCGGCAAGGCCTGCAACAAGAACTTCTTCGTCACCTCCTACCAGAACGACCAGGTGCACGAGGTCCTCGGCAAATACGCGCAGGACCAGAACTACAAGCGGGCCTATATCATCGCGCCGAACTACCAGGCGGGTAAGGACTCGCTTGCCGGCTTCAAGCGCTACTTCAAGGGCGAGATCGTCGACGAGGTCTATGCGCCGCTGAACGCGATGGATTTCTCGGCCGACCTCGCCAAGATCGCCTCGTCCAAGCCCGATGTCGTCTTCGCCTTCCTGCCCGGCGGGCTTGGCGTCAATTTCGTCAAGCAGTGGTCGCAGGCCGGCCTGCAGGGCAAGATCCCGTTCCTCTCCGCCTTCACGGTCGATGAATCGACCCTGCCGGCGCAGCAGGACGCGGCGGTCGGCCTCTATGGCGGCATGACCTGGGCGCCCAACATGGACAACCCGCAGACGAAGGATTTCGTCAAAGCCTATGAGGCGGCCTACAAGATCGTGCCCGGCTCCTATGCCCAGCAGTCCTACGACGCCGCCATGCTGATCGATTCCGCCGTCAAGGCGGCGGGCGGCGCCGGCAATCCGGACAAGTTGCGCGAAGCGATCAAGAAGGCCGATTTCACCTCGCTGCGCGGCAAGTTCAAGTTCAACACCAACGGCTATCCGATCCAGGACTTCTACCTCGTCAAGGTCGCCAAGCGCGCCGACGGCAAGTTCCAGACCGAGATCGCTCAGAAGGTGTTTTCGGACTATGCCGATCCGCACGCCAAGGATTGCGCGCTGAAGTAAGGGCGCCCCGTCCGCTGCCGTCATCCCGGACAAGCCGCGAAGCGGCGCCGATCCGGGATCCATCGAAGGGCAAAGTCCTGCTGGGAATGCGCTCTACGATCGATTCCGGGCCTTCGCTTCGCTACGCCCGGAATGACGGTCGAGCCTGATCGCGACGGCAGAGCGAGCCACCGATCCCATGACCCTCAGCCTCCTGATCGTCCAGCTCCTGAACGGCCTCCAGTTCGGCGTCCTGCTGTTCCTGGTCGCGGCCGGGCTGACGCTGGTCTTCGGCGTGATGGACTTCATCAATCTCGCCCATGGCGTCCAGTACATGCTGGGCGCCTATCTCGCCGTGACCTTCGTGTCGCTGACCGGCTCCTTCCTGCTGGGCCTGGCGCTCGCGCTGACGGCGGCGCTGCTGCTGGGCCTTGCGCTCGAGTTCCTGGTCTTCCGGCATCTCTATGAGCGCGACCATCTCGATCAGGTGCTGGCGACCTTCGGGTTGATCCTGCTGCTCAACCAGGCCGTGAAGATGATCTGGGGCGCCGCGCCGCTCTCGGTACCGGTGCCGGAATTCCTCTCCGGCAATGTCCGGCTGCTGGACGGCATTCTCTATCCCGTCTACCGCTTCACCCTGATCGCAGCGGGCCTGGGTGTCGGCGCGCTGCTCTGGTTCGTGGTCGAGAAGACCCGCACCGGCATGCTGCTGCGAGCCGGCGCGTCGAACGCGCCGATGGTCTCGGCGCTCGGCGTCGATATCCGCAAGCTGTTCATGATCGTCTTCGCCTTCGGCACCATGCTCGCCGGCTTCGCCGGGGCGATGGCGGCGCCGATCCTCTCGGTCGAACCCGGCATGGGCGACACGGTGCTGATCCTCGCCTTCGTCGTCATCGTCGTCGGCGGCATCGGCTCGATCCGCGGTGCCTTCGTCGGTGCGCTGATCGTCGGCCTCGTCGACACGCTCGGCCGCTCCTCGATGAACGACCTGCTTAGGCTGTTCATGGCGCCGGCCTCGGCCCGCGCGACGGGAGCCGCGCTCTCCTCGATGCTGATCTATCTGGTCATGGCGGCGGTTCTGTTCGTCCGGCCCGAAGGCCTGCTGCCCGCCAAGGGGCGCTCGTGAGCATGGCGAGCGCACCTGCGACTTCCGCCGCCGCAGTGCGGCCTCCGGCGCCGATCGTGCGCCGGCTGGCCCCGTTCGTCATCTTCGCTCTGCTAGCGTTGTTGCCGCTGGCCTCCGCGCTCGGCCTGCCCGGACACTGGCTGACGCTGGTGACGCGGGCGATGATCTTCGCCATCGCGGCGCTCTCGCTCGATCTCATCCTCGGCATTGGCGGGCTGATCTCCTTCGGCCATGCGGCCTATATCGGCATCGGCGCCTATGGTGCCGGCATCCTGATCACCGAGGGCCAGACCGAATTGCTGGTGGCACTGCCGGTCATTCTGCTGGCCTGCGCCGTCTTTGCCGCGATCACCGGCTACGTCTCGCTGCGCACGCGCGGCGTCGCCTTCATCATGATCACGCTCGCCTTCGGGCAGATGGCCTTCTATTTCGCGCAGGCGCTCTCGGCCTATGGCGGCGATGACGGCCTGACGCTCTACGAGAAGAGCACGCTGCTCGGACGCGAGATCTTCGGCAACCGCACCGGCTTCTACTATATCGCATTGGGCACGCTGGCCTTCTGCTACTGGCTGGCGCGGCGGCTCGTCGCCTCGCGCTTCGGCCGCGTGTTGCGGGCCGCGCGGGAGAACGCCGTGCGGGTCACCGTCACCGGCTACGACGTCAACCATGTCCGGCTCGGCGCCTATGTGATCAGCGGGATGATGGCGGGCCTGTCCGGTTTCCTGCTCGCCAACCAGACCGATTTCGTCAGCCCGGCCTATATGGCCTGGTCGCGCTCGGGCGAACTGATCTTCATGACCGTGCTCGGCGGCGTCGGCTCGCTCTATGGCGCGATCCTGGGCGCGCTCGCCTTCCTGATCACCGAGGATGTGCTCTCCAGCCTGACGCAGAACTGGAAGGTCATCTTCGGCCCGCTGATCGTGCTCTTCGTCCTGTTCACCCATGGCGGCATAGCGGGCCTCGCCACCAAGCTTAGGGGGCGCCGCGATGGCTGAGGCGGCGCTCGCACTCAAGGGGCTCGCCAAGTCGTTCGGCGCGCTCAAGGTCACCAACGGGGTCGACCTCACCATCGCGCCCGGCGAATTGCATGCGCTGATCGGCCCCAACGGCGCCGGCAAGACCACGCTGGTCCACCAGATATCCGGCACGCTGAAGCCGGATGCCGGTTCGATCCTGTTCGGCGGGCAGGACATCACCCGCCTGCCGCCGCAAGCGCGGGCGCGGGCCGGTCTTGCCCGCACCTTCCAGATCACCTCGACCATCGCCTCGCTCTCTGCGCTGGAGAATGTCGCGCTCGGCGTGCAGGCCCATAGCGCCCATCCGCTCTCGCTCTTCCGCGACGCAGCCAGCGACGAAGCGCTCAATGCACCCGCCTGGGAAGCGCTCGAAGCGGTCGGCCTGGCAGAGCGCGCCCATGCGCCGGCGGGCAGCCTCTCGCATGGCGAGAAGCGCGCGCTGGAGATCGCGATGGCGCTGACCTTGCAGCCCAAGCTCATCCTGCTCGACGAACCGCTGGCCGGCGTCGGCCATGAGGAAGGCGAACGCCTGATCGCGCTCTTGAACAGCCTCAAGGGCCGCTTCGCCATGCTGCTGGTCGAGCACGACATGAGCGCCGTCTTCGCGCTGGCCGACCGCGTCACCGTGCTGGTCTATGGCGGCGTGATCGCCTCGGGCGAACCGGCGGCGGTCAGGGCCGATCCGGCCGTGCGGCAGGCCTATCTCGGCGAGGAGGGCTAGCGATGCTCAGCGTCGAAGGGCTCGATGCCGGCTATGGCGAGGCGCAGATCCTGTTCGGGGTCGACCTTGCCGTCGGCGAAGGCGAGGTCGTGACCCTGCTCGGCCGCAACGGCATGGGCAAGACCACGACGGTGCGCTCGATCATGGGGCTGCTGCCGGCAAAGGCCGGCAGGATCGCCTTCGGCGGACGCGACCTGACCGGCGCGGCGCCCTTCCGCATCGCCCAGGCGGGCATCGGCCTCGTGCCTGAAGGCCGCCAGATCTTCCCGACGCTGTCGGTCGAGGAGAACCTGATCGCGACAGCGGCCGATCGCTCCGGCAAGAAGCGCTGGGACCTCGGGCGCATCTACGCCTTCTTCCCCCGCCTCAGGGAGCGGCGGGAGAACCGCGGCAACCAGCTCTCCGGCGGCGAGCAGCAGATGCTGGCGATCGGCCGGGCGCTGATGACCAATCCGAAGCTGATCATCCTCGACGAGGCGACCGAGGGGCTCGCGCCCCTGATCCGCGAGGAGATCTGGAATTGCCTGACGGCGCTGAAGGCGGAAGGCGAGTCGATCCTCGTCATCGACAAGAACGTCGATGCGCTGGTCCGGATCGCCGACCGCCATGTCGTGCTGGAAAAGGGCCGCGTCGTCTGGCGCGGCTCAAGCGCCGAGCTGCGCAGCGACAGCGCCGTGAAGGACCGCTTCCTGCATTTCTAGAAAAGCATACGACCGACGCCGGCCTGCCCGCCGGCAGATGAGGAGAGCCAAGACCCATGAACCCGCTGACCGCCGGCGTGACACGCGCCAATGAAGGCCTCGACGGCATTTCCTGGAACATCCTCGGCCAGACCTATGTGCCGAAGACGCTGACGGAGGAGAGCTTTTCCTGGCACGCGACCCTGCCGCCGGGCGCTTTCGTGCCGCCGCATATCCACACCACGCAGGAAGAGTTCATCTACATGCTGGAGGGCCGGCTCGACCTGCTGCTCGACGGCAAGGAGAGCTTCGCCACCGCCGGCGACCTGATCCGCCTGCCGCGCAACATCCCGCACGGCCTGTTCAACAAGAGCGATTCCACGGTGAAATGCCTGTTCTGGGTCTCGCCGACGGCGCGGCTCTACGACCTGTTCTGGGGCCTGCATTCGATGGCCGAGCAGAAGCCGGCCGATGTCGTCGCGCTCTCGGCCAAGCACGAGGTCGATTTCCTGCCGCCTCCGCCCGACGCAGGGTGAGGACAGGGGGAATTCTGTACGGAACCAAGCCGTCATCCCGGGCTTGACCCGAGATCCATGCCGGAGCGCTTCCTGGGAAGCTTCAGGCATGGATCCCGGATCTCCGCTTCGCTGCGTCCGGGATGACGCGCGCCTTTCTGGAAGCGCGTCGCAGCGCTAAGTCTTCCCCGCCAATTGCTCGGCCGAGAACCCCGCCTTGCCGGCATAGCCCTTGACGATCTGCTCGCGCGCGGCGTGGTCGAGCACGCTCTCGATATCGCCGAAACCCTGCGGCGCCAGCGCTTCCACCGCATCGATCACGCGCTCCGGGCCGCCGACACGGTTCATCGCCACGACCTCCGCTGTCGCCGGCAGGCGCTGCGCCTCATAGGCGGCCAGCGCCTGGCGCGGATGCTCCGCCTTCGCCAGCCAGTCGGCGAGGCAGCGCGCGTCGAGGATCGCCTGCGAGGCGCCGTTGGAGCCGACCGGATACATCGGATGGGCAGCATCGCCGAGCAGCGTGACGCGGCCATGGGTCCAGCGCGGCAGCGGATCGCGGTCGCACATCGGATATTCCCAGAAGGTGGAGGTCGCGCGGACCAAACCGAGAATGTCCATGCCCGGCACGCTGAAGCGCTTCGCGAAGGGCAACACGTCCTCCAGGCGGCCGGGCTTGGACCAGGCCTCCTTCGGCGGCGGCCTGTCGGGATCGCCCGTGCGGATATTCACGACCCAGTTGGTCAAACGCGTCTGCGGCGTGGCGCCCTTGCCGATCGGATAGAGCACCAGCTTGCCGGCCATGCCGCCCGCGATGATCATGCTCTCGCCGTCGAGGAAGACGGGCCAGTCGCAGGCGCCGCGCCACATCTGCACGCCCTGCCAGCGCGGCGGCCCCTGGTTCGGGAAGTAGAAGGCGCGCACGGCGGAATGGATGCCGTCGGCGCCGATCAGGATGTCGCCGCGTACGGTCTCGCCAGCCTCGCCGAGGCGGGTGTCGCTGAAATGCGCGGTGACGCCGCCTTCGTCCTGGATGAAGCCTTGCAGCCGGCGGCCGGTGCGGATCGCATCCTCGCCCAGTCGCTCGGCCACCGCGTCGCGGATGACGCCTTGCAGCCTGCCGCGATGGATTGAGAATTGCGGCACCGGTGCGCCGGCATGCACGCCGCGCGGCTCGCTCCAGACCGTCTGCCCGAAGCGGTTCATGTAGTGCAATTCGCGCGTGCGGATGCCGACCGCGTCGAGCGCCGGCAGCAGGCCGAGGTCGGCGAGCTCGCGGATGGCATGGGGCAGCGTGTTGATGCCGACGCCGACCTCGCGGATCTCGCTGGCCTGCTCGTAGACGGTCGCATTGATCCCACGGGCATGGAGCATCAAGGCCAGGGTCAACCCGCCGATGCCGCCGCCGACAATGATCACCCGCATGACGTCGCCCCTCAGCGATCTCGATATTTTAAGTTTGAAATATCTCGACTCGCCTTGTCAATCGCATAGGCGCGACCGCAGCCAACGCGTGGAACAGCCGCAGATTTCGCCGGCTTTTGCGGGGCTCCGGCGTTCGATCGACGATGCGGTCGACCCCACCCCCGCAGTCGGCATCGGATGGCAGAGTCCGGAAGACGTGCGGTCTCGGGATGACGCGCCTCCCTCCGTCGGCCGTCTCTCAACCGCCACCGGCCGCTTCTTGCTGGTCGCAGGCCAAGACGCAACCTGAATGGATCAGACTTCAGGCAGATTCGAGCATGTGGAGCACCCGATGGCCGGGCGCGATTTCGGTGTAGAGCGACGGCGCAGGCATATGGTCGGCGGGGTGGATGGGAGAGCGCAGCGCCCGATGGCCGGTCAGGCTGTGCGCCGACCGGCGCGCGGGATCGGCGATCGGGACCGCAGCCAGAAGCGCCTGCGTATAGGGATGCTGCGGATTCTCGAAGATCGCGGCGCGCGGGCCGATCTCGACGATCCGGCCCAGATACATCACCGCAACCCGATGGCTGATCCGCTCGACGACCGACATGTCGTGGCTGATGAACAGGCAGGCGATTCCCAGGTCCGCCTGCAGTTCCATCAGCAGGTTCAGCACCTGTGCCTGCACCGAGACATCGAGCGCGGATACGGCCTCGTCGGCGACGATCAGTTTCGGCTCAAGCGCCAGCGCACGGGCGATGGCGATGCGCTGGCGCTGGCCGCCCGACAATTCGTGGGGGTAGAAGTCGATGAAGGCAGCGGGCAGGCGTACGCGCTCGAACAGCTCGGTCACGCGCCGATGCAGGGCCTGTCCCGAGAGCTGGCCGTAGTTGCGGAGCGGTTCGGCCACCTGGTCGAACAGGCGCATCCGCGGATTGAGGCTCGCATAGGGGTCCTGGAAGATCATCTGCATCTTGCGGCGCAGCGCATGCATCCCTTGCGTCGACTGGGCCAGCACATCCTGTCCATCCAGCATCACCTCGCCCGATAGCGGGTCAGTCAGCCGCAGGATCGAGCGACCGCAGGTCGACTTGCCGCAGCCGGACTCGCCCACGAGGCTAAGCGTCTGGCCGGGGTCGATGGTGAAGCTGACATCCTCGACCGCATGGACATTGGCGATCGTGCGGCGAAGCAGCCCTTTCCGGACAGGGAAACGGGTGCACAGGTGACGCACGTCAAGAAGCGGCCCAGTCGCCGTTCCCTGGGGCGTCGCAATGGGGGCCGCCGCTGCCGGGGCCAGCCCGCCTGCGGTCGCAATGCCGCGCATCGGTGCGGGGAGAGTGGTGCCGCGCATTTCGCCCAACCTGGGCACGGCCGCCAGCAGGGCGCGCGTATAGGGATGTCGGGGGGCGGCGAAGATCGCCTCCACCGGTCCCTCCTCGACCTTGTCGCCGCGATACATCACCACGACCCGGTCGGCCATCTGCGCAACCACGGCCATGTCGTGGGTGATGAACAGCACGGCGGTGCCGGTCTTGCGCTTCAGCCTGTCGATCAAGGCGAGGATTTCAGCCTGGATCGTGACATCGAGCGCGGTGGTCGGTTCGTCGCAGATCAGCAGGCGCGGCTCACAGGCCATTGCCATCGCGATCACGACGCGCTGGCGCATGCCGCCCGAAAGCTCGTGCGGGTATTGCTTCAGGCGGCGCTCGGGTTCGCTGATCTGCATCTGCCTCAGCAGGTCCAGCGCGCGGGCGCGGGCCGCTTCCGCCGGGATGCGCAGGTGGGTCAGGATCACTTCTGTGAGCTGGCGTTCGATCGTGAAGACCGGGTTCAGCGCCGTCATCGGCTCCTGGAAGACCATGCCGATCTGCCCGCCACGGATCGCGCGCATCGTGGCCTGATCGGCCCGAACGAGATCGACCATGCGCCCGTCGACCTGCCGGAAGCGCAACTCACCTTCCGCGATCCGACCGCCGCCGAATTCGACGAGCCGCATCAGCGAGAGCGCCGAGACCGACTTGCCCGAGCCGGATTCGCCGACGACGCAGACGCATTCGCCGGGGGCGATGTCGAAGCTGACGTCACGCACGCCGGTGACGGGACCGGAATGGGTTTCGAACTCGACGCGTAGCCCGGCGATCGAAACGAGCGGCTGCGGGCCGGAATCCTGCGGAGTATTGAGCGTATCGAACATCAAACCTCCCGGGCAGCGGCCCGGCCATCCCGTCGACCTGAAGGCGGCACCCCAGCCGGAGGCGAACATCCGGCGAGATGCGGACCATTTCCCGAAAAAGTATTGTTTGTTACATATTGACTGTCAGATCACATGTTTGCAATCTATTTTACATAATCCAGTGATCGAAACAGGTGCCATCAGGATGGATCAGGACCTCATATGCCGCGCGACCGCCAGGCGCCCCCGCCGGCCATCTGTCGCGTCCGGCTAGGGCCTCCGGATGCTCCACTACACGCTGCGCCGGCTGCTGGTGGCGATCCCCACGCTGCTGCTGATCAGCCTTGTCATCTTCCTGCTGCTCGGCCTCGCGCCCGGAGATCCGATGGCGCAGCTGCCGCTGACGATTCCGCCCGAGGTGAAGGAGAAGATGCGCGCCTCGCTGGGCCTCGGCGATCCCTTGCTGGTGCGCTATCTCCTGTGGCTCAAGCAGTTCTTCTGGGTCGAGCCCCTGCATGTCCTCGACACGCTGTTCGGGTGGAACCTGGCGGGCGAGAGCCAGCGCGTGCTGTCGTGGCAGTCGCGTGCGCCGGTGGCCGACATCATCGCGCAGAGGCTGCCGCAGACACTCTGGGTCGTGGGCCTCGCCTATGTCGTGGGCACAGCCATCGCGCTGCCGATCGGCATCCTGTCGGCCTATCGGCAGCATAGCTGGTTCGACCAGATCGGCACCTTCCTGTCGATGATCGGGTTCTCGGTGCCGACCTTCTTCACCGGGGTGCTATTGATCGTGGTCTTCTCGGTCGGGCTCGGCTGGTTTCCCTCGCTCTACGACACGACGCTGAGAGTGACGAACTGGGACAGCTTCCTGGCGCAGATCCGCCAGATGGTTCTGCCGGTGATGGTGCTGGCCCTCTACAATGCCAGCCAGGTCAGCCGCTTCATGCGGGCTTCGATGCTCGACAACCTGCGGCAGGACTATGTCCGCACCGCCCGGGCCAACGGGCTGAGCGAGCGGGTGGTGGTACTGGTCCATGTGCTCAGAAACTCGATGATCCCGGTCGTGACCGTGATCGCCATGGGCGTGCCCCACATCTTTGGCGGCGCCATCATCACCGAGCAGGTCTTCAAGGTGAACGGGATCGGCGAACTGCTGATCTCGTCGATCCAGGCCAACGACGTGCCGATGGTCCAGACCCTGACCTTCATCTTCGCGGTGCTGATCGTGCTGTTCAACCTGATGGCCGACATCCTGTACGGCATTCTCGATCCGAGGATCCGCTATGACTGAGGCCGTCGCGACCGCCCCCCGCCGGCGCTCGAGCCATGCGCGCGATGTCTGGAGCCGGTTCCGCAAGCATCGCGGCGCGATGATCGGGGTGGTCATCCTCGGCGTGATCCTGCTGGCCGTCATCCTCGGCCCCTGGCTGTGGCATCTCGATCCGACGGCCATCTCCATGCGGATGCGCAACAGGGGGCCGTCGCTGGACCATCCGTTCGGCACCGACCATCTCGGGCGCGACATGCTGGCGCGCCTGATCGCGGGCGGGCGGGTCTCGCTGACGGTCGGCATGACGGCGATGGGGCTCTCGCTGCTGCTGGGCACGCTGGCCGGGGTCTGCGCGGGCTTCCTGCGTGGGCTCGACGGCATCCTGATGCGGCTGACCGACCTCTTCCTGGCGCTCCCGCTGCTGCCGCTGCTTCTCGTCATGTCGATGCTGTTCCGCGAGCCGCTGTCGCAGTGGCTCGGCGCCGAGACCGGGATCTTCCTGCTGATCGTCGCGGCGATCGGCGGGACGAGCTGGATGCACACCGCGCGCCTTGTCCGCGGCGAGGTCCTCACCCTGAAGGAACGCGAATTCGTCCTCGCCGCCCGGTCGGTCGGCACGCGCAACGGCAAGATGATCCTGCGCCACATCCTGCCCAACGTGCTGTCGCCGATCCTGGTTTCGGCGTCGCTCGGGATCGCCAGCGCGATCATCACCGAAAGCTCGCTGTCCTTCCTCGGGCTCGGCTTCCCGCCGGATTTCCCGACCTGGGGGCGGCTGCTCTATGACGCGGTCGACCAGATCCAGCTCTATCCGATGCGGGTGATCCTGCCCGGCATCGCGATCTCGCTGACGGTGCTGTCGGTCAACTATATCGGCGACGGCTTGCGCGACGCGATGGACCCCCGGGCACGCGCCCGCTGAGCATGATCGCAACGGGGAAGGCGTTCAGCCCTCGATCCGGTCGCGCAACTGATTGAACGGGCCGCGGCAGAGCTGCACCATCCGCCCCAGCAGGGCGCCTGCGACGACCTTTGGCGGCTGCCGTTGTGGCCACCAGTCGAGCCCGGCGGCAGGGTTCTCCAGGGTCCGGGCGAAGGCGAAGGACAGGGCCGCAGATGTCGGCACGCCGCGGCCGGACCAGCCCGACAGCGCCCAGAGCCCGTCATCGAGCTTCTGGATCGAGGGCGTCTGGTCGAGCGCCATGCTGACGGTGCCCGTCCACATGAATTCCCAGTCCAGCCCCGCGAGCACCGGCCAGATCCGTGCCAGCCGGCGGGTCATGAAGCCCGCCGTGTAGTCGAAGCGGCTGCCGCGGCCGGGCTCCTGCAAGCCGCCGGTGACGATCCGCCCGGAGGCATCGATCCGGAAGAACATCGGGTCGTGATGGGTGTCGCCGAAATTCATGCCGGATGGCATGACGCTCGCGCGCTCCTCCGCCGTCAGCGGGCGGCTTGCGATGGCATAGCTCGTCAGCGGGAAGAAGCCCTGCGTCACCGCGCCGGGGATCGCCGCGGTCGAATAGGCGTCGGTCGTCAAACCCACCGCTTTGGCGCGGATTTCGCCCTCGGGTGTACGGACGCACCAGCGACCGCCGTCGCGCGAGAAACCGGTCATCGGGCTGTCGGTGAAGATTTCAATGCCGAGCGACAGCGCCAGCCGCGCCAGCTCACGGGCATAGCCGAGCGGATTGACATGGCCCCCATCGCGATGGACCCAGCCGCCCCGGAAAGCATTGGCACCGGTGAGCGCGGCGACCTCGTCGGCATCGAGATAGCGGTCGGTCTTGCCGTAGACGGCATATTTCGCCTGCGCCGCCAGCGTCGCCGCCAGCGTCCGGTCGTTATAGGCCGCGCTGAGCGTGCCCTTCTGGATCGCCTCGCAGCGCAGGTCGTGCCTTGCGATCCGATCGAAGACCCGCGCTCCGGCCTCGGCCAGGAGATCGACGCCCTTCTTCGGCAGGATCGCGGGGTCGAGATAGCGGAAGACCGGGATGCACTGGCCATGGTTGCGCCCGGAGCCGCCGGCGCCGATGTCGCGCGCCTCGATCACGGCGACGCGCGCCCCGGCCTCCGCCAGCTCGATCGCGGTCAGCAGGCCGCCATAGCCGCCGCCGACCAGCAGCATGTCGACCTCGCGCGTGCCGGCGAGGCGCCCGGTCTCCGGGGCGGCGACGGCGGTCAGCGCATAGGGCGGCTCGGCGGAAAACGGGGTCATGCGGCGACTCCCTGGTCGATGGCGGCGGTCAAGGCGCCGGCGAGACGGCTGGCCCAGCGGGCGCGGTCCGGCGCGGTCTCCAGGAGATCGTTCGTCACCTCGAAGCCGCAGGCCGGAAGGCCCGTGCCATAGCTGTGCCAATCGACAGTGTAGACGCCGCTCCGGCCGGAATAGGGCTGGTTGTCCCCCAGGACGAGCCCCTCTTCCATGCCGAGATGGCCGAGCAGATGGCGCGACAGCGTGTCGTCGTCATGCCAGATCGTGCCGCCATCCCAGGGGCGATGCTGACCGTCGAAGACGCGGGTGCAGCTATGCAGCGCGAAGAAGAAGGGGCGCGGATGGCTGGTGGTCTGGCGCCCCCAGATCTCGGCCAGCAGCCGGTGATAGGGCCAGAAGACGGCGTCCTGCCGGGCTTCCCGGTCGGCGACGGACAACGCCTCGTTGGCGGCGATCGGCGTGCCTTCCAGCGCGGCCGGGATCGAGCGGGGGTCGTCGACCCAGCGATTCACGTCGATGACGAGGCGGCTGACGTCGCAGAGCACGATCGGCACGTCGATCCGCTCGGCGAGATCACGGGCGAGCTCCGCCACGCCGAGATCGCAGAAGTAATGGCTGTCATGCCAGGCGGGCGCGAGCCCGAGATCGCCGAGGCCCGGCGGGATCGAGCGGCCGGCGTGATCGACCGCGACCAAACCGGGCAAGCGACCATGCGGGTTCAGCACGATCGGCGGATTGGCATGCATGGACGGTCAGCTTTCCTTGGCGGGCGGCTCGGCCGCGCCGAGCTTGCGCAGCTCCTCGATCCGGGCGAGCCGGTCGCGGCTCCAGTCGCGGCAACGCAGACTGACCGCGGCGACGATCGCCTCGATCTGGGCGGTGGCAACGACGCGCGAGCCGAAGGGCGAGGTCGAAGCATCGGGCGAGGTCAGCACCGCATCGGCATATTCCGCGATCGGCGAACGCCAGATATCGGTGAACAGGCAGATCCGGGCGCCGCTTTGCCGCGCCCCACGCGCGAAGGTCAGAAGCTCGCTCTGGTAGCGGCGATAGTCGAAGATCACGAAGACGTCCTGCGGGCCGGCATCGACCAGCGTGTCATAGGCGAAGCCCAGCATGAGCGGGGTGAAGGCGACGCCCGGCCGCAACTGGCCCAGCTGGGTGGCCAGGCGCTGCGCCAGGTTCTGGCTGTAGCGGCCGCCCAGCAGCTTGATCGCCGCGCGCGGGGACACCAGCAGGTCGATGATCGCGTCGAATTCCGCCGGCATCGCCTGGGCGGCCGCAAGCTGCAGCGCCTCGGCCTGCATCAGCAAGGTGCGCTGGTAGACATGCTCGGGCGGCTCGGCCGACGCTTCCGCGCGGATGTTGTTCAGGGGTGAGCCGAGCTGGCGCTCGACATCGGCAATGGCCGCGGCCTGGAAATCGGCGAAGCGCGAGAAGCCGATCTTGGCGAGGAAGCGCAGCACGGTCGGCGCGCTGACCGAGGCCTGTTTCGCGAGAGCCTCGACCGTCGCGAGGGCGCGTGTCGGATAGCCTTCGAGCAGGGTCGAGGCGACCTTCCGCTCGGCCGTCGAGCGAGCTTCGCTGCGGATCCTGTCGAAAAGGGGCGGCGCGGACATTCCTGTATTCTTTATTACATATTGACTCAGTTCAGGCATCTTGCACAGTATGTTACAACAATCAATGCGTGCCGCCCGGAAGCCCGCGCCGAGGCGCCGGGGCCAGCGACAGGAGAAGACGGAATGAGCATGGCCAAGTTCCTGACCACGGCCGCGCTTGCGCTGCTGCCCTTCGCCGCGCATGCCGAGCGAGGCTCGGACGGGGATCTCAAGATCCTCTATTGGCAGGCCGCCTCGACGCTGAACCCCTATCTGTCCGGGATCGGCAAGGAAGTCGACGCGGCCGCGCTCATCGTCGAGCCGCTCGCACGCTTCAATCCGCAGGGCACGCTGCTGCCGCTGCTGGCGGCGGAGATTCCGACCAGGGAGAATGGCGGCATCTCGGCCGACACCACGATGATCACCTGGAAGCTGCGCCCCGGCGTCACATGGGCCGATGGCAGCGCCTTCACGGCAAAGGATGTCGTCTTCACCTGGAAATACTGCACCGCGCCGGGCGCGGGCTGCGCCGCCTCGAACTCCTTCGACGGCGTCAAGGACATCGTCGCCAAGGACGAGCTGACGATCGAGATTCAGTTCGCGCAGCCGACGCCCTACCCTTACGTGCCGTTCGTCAGCTCGACGACTCCGGTGCTGCAGGAAGCGCAGTTCAAGGACTGCATGGGCGCCAAGATCGCCTCCTGCACCGCGCAGAATTTCGCGCCGATCGGCACTGGCCCGTACAAGGTCAAGGAATTCAAGCCGAACGACGTCGTCATCTACACGATGAACACGGCCTATCGCGAAGCCGGCAAGCCGCATTTCTCCAGCGTGACGATCAAGGGCGGCGGCGACCCGATGTCCTCGGCGCGGGCCGTCTTCGAGACGGGCGAAACCGATTATGCCTGGAATCTGATGCTGGCGCCCGACGTCATGGCGAAGCTCGCCTCCACCGGCAAGGCACGGCCGGTGACGGCCCACGGCACGATGGTCGAATTCCTGTTCCTGAACCTGACCGATCCGTCCTCGGATCTGGGCGACAAGCGCTCGACCGTGGCAGGCGGCCCGAACAAGATCCTGAGCGATATCCGCGTGCGCAAGGCTCTCTCACTGGCCGTAGACCGGGCCGAGATCGCGGAGGTTCTCTATGGCGATCAGGGCAAGTCGAGCTGCAATGTCGTGCCGGCGCCCGCCCAATATGTCTCGACGGCGAATGACGGCTGCCTGAAGCCGAATGTCGCCGCGGCCAAGGCCTTGCTGGACGAGGCCGGCTGGAAGCCGGGCGCGGACGGCATCCGCGAAAAGGGCGGGCAGAAGCTGAGGCTGTCCTTCCTGACCTCGACCAGCAGCGTCCGGCAGGACACCCAGGCCATGCTGAAGGAATACTGGAAGGCGCTCGGCGTCGCGGTAGATCTTCGCAATGTCAGCGCGTCGGTCTTCTTCGGCGGCGATGCCGGCAATCCGGACACGCGGCAGAAATTCTATGCCGATATCGAGATGTATACCGACAACTCGAAGGGCCTCGACCAGGAACCCTACCTGAACAAGTGGACCTGCGCGGCGATCCCCTCCCCGGCCACGCAATGGCAGGGCAGCAACATGCCGCGCTATTGCTCGCAGGACTACGATGGCCTCTCGAAAACCCTGAGGAAGACCGACGGGGCCGAAGCGCGCGCCGAACTCACGCGCAAGATGAACGACATGCTGGTGCAGTCCTATAGCGTCATCCCGCTCGTGCATCGCGGCAATATCTCGGGCGCCACGAAGTCGCTCGCCGGCGTTGCGATGAACCCCTGGGACAGCGAACTCTGGGATGTCGGCAACTGGTCAAGGGCCAAGTAAGGCGACCCGCCCTTTCGCGGCGCGTTGCCGAGGCCTCTTTTTAAACGGCCTTCGCGGCAGCCGCATCTCATCACCGGATCGGATCAGAGCCTCACCGAGCAAGGCCTGGTCCACTCGCGCAGGCCGTGCCTCCAGCCTTGAGCAATCGCTCCGCCTGCGCCAGAGCCGCCCTGAAAAACGGTCGCGGTCTCGGCTGCGGACCGCCGGTGGTCCTGCAGCGTTGCCCTGGCTTCCACCGCAGTCCGAAGGCCGCGAATGCGCAGCCTTTCGACCTCGGCGATGATCGCAGCAGCGCGCTCGATCGTGGCCGGGTCAAGCGTCTCGTCATCGAGGACTGGCGCCAGCCGAACAGCGACCTAAATGCCGTGCTCCTCGCAAGCCCGCTTGATGGCCGAACGATCCACCGCAGCCGCGATCGGCCCAATCTCGACGGAGCGATAGAAGCCCCCTGCCCCGCCCGGTCGATCTGCGCGACGTAAAAGGCCGGGTTTGGCCTTCCACGGCGCATAGACCTTCCGGGCGCGGAAGGGAGGGAACGATGCCTTCAGAGACCCCGATCATCATGGCGTCTCTTGTGAGCTCTCGCGGCATTCGGCTTGCCGCGAGAGACGCTTTTCGTCGCCCTCAGCCGATCTTGGGCAGGAGTTCGTCAAGGCTCTTCTTGGCGTCGCCGTAGAACATCCGCGTGTTCTCCTTGTAGAAGAGCGGGTTCTCGATGCCGGAATAGCCCGTGCCCTGGCCGCGCTTGGAGACGAAGACCTGCTTCGCCTTCCAGACCTCGAGCACCGGCATGCCGGCGATCGGGGAGTTCGGGTCCTCCTGCGCCGCCGGATTGACGATGTCGTTGGAGCCGATGACGATCGCGACGTCCGTATTCGGGAAGTCCTCGTTGATCTCGTCCATCTCCAGCACGATGTCGTAGGGCACCTTCGCCTCGGCGAGCAGCACGTTCATATGGCCGGGCAGGCGCCCGGCGACTGGGTGGATCGCGAAGCGCACCTCCTTGCCGGCGGCGCGCAGCTTGCGCGTCAGCTCCGACACGGATTGCTGGGCTTGCGCCACCGCCATGCCGTAGCCGGGCACGATGATGACGCTGTCGGCCTCGTTCAGCGCGGCGGCGACGCCGTCGACATCGATCGCGATCTGCTCGCCCTCGATCGCCTGCGCCGGGCCGGTGGTGTTGCCGAAGCCGCCGAGGATGACCGAGATGAAGCTCCGGTTCATCGCCTTGCACATGATGTAGCTGAGGATGGCGCCCGACGAGCCGACCAGCGCACCGACGACGATCAGCAGGTCGTTGCCGAGCGTGAAGCCGATCGCGGCGGCCGCCCAGCCGGAATAGCTGTTCAGCATCGAGACCACGACGGGCATGTCGGCGCCGCCGATGCCCATTATCAGGTGGTAGCCGATGAAGAAGGCCAGCAGCGTCATCAGGAACAGCGCCCAGAAGCCGGCGCCCTGCACATAGACGATCAGCAGCAGCAGCGAGAGCGCCGCCGCGCCGGCATTGAGCATATGGCCGCCGGGCAGTTTCTTGGCCTTGCCGTCGACCTTTCCGGCAAGCTTGCCGAAGGCGATGATCGAGCCGGTGAAGGTGACCGCGCCGATGAAGACGCCGAGGAAGACCTCGACCTTCAGGATGGATATCTCGACCCCGGTCTTGTGCGCCAGCACGCCGGCGAAGCCCGTCAGCAACGCACGCGCGGCCGGTTCGAGCGCCTGGACCGACCCCAGCTCGATATGCGCGTTGAAGCCGATCAGCACGGCGGCGAGGCCGACGAAGGAGTGCAGCGCCGCGACGAGCTGCGGCATCTCGGTCATCTGCACCTTCATCGCCACCTGCCAGCCGATGGCGGCCGCGATGGCGAACATGATGAGGACGAGCCAGAGCTTGCCGCTGTCCGGCCCGAAGACCGTGGCGAAGACAGCGAGCGCCATGCCGACGATGCCGTACCAGACCGCGCGCTTGGCGCTTTCCTGGTTCGAGAGGCCGCCGAGCGACAGGATGAACAGGATGGCAGCCGAGATATAGGCCGCGGAAACGATACCGATGCTCATGTCCGAGCCCCCCTCAGGACTTCTGGAACATGGCGAGCATCCGGCGCGTGACCAGGAAGCCGCCTACGATGTTGATGGATGCGATCAGCACCGAGATCATCGCCAGGATGGTGACGATCCAGCCCGAGGAGCCGATCTGCAAGAGCGCGCCGAGCACGATGATGCCGGAGATCGCGTTGGTGACCGCCATCAGCGGCGTGTGCAGCGAGTGCGACACGTTCCAGATCACCTGGAAGCCGACGAAGCAGGCGAGCGCGAAGACGATGAAATGGCTCATGAAGCTCGCCGGCGCATAGGCGCCGATGATCAGCATCACGACCGTGCCGACGGTCAGCAGCGTCAATTGCGAGCGGGTCTGCGCCTTGAAGGCCGTCGCCTCCAGAGCGAGCTTCTCCTCGCGGGTCGGCTCCTTGGCCTTCTCCTTCGG